>CP026511.1 GCA_004010935.1 Pseudomonadaceae bacterium SI-3
CGCTTTGCCTATAGAAACAGCCTTCTTACTGTGGATAACTGACACGTCTCAAGGCTACAATGAGCCCCGTTTTAAGCTCGACAGCTTCTAGGAGACCTTGTGTCGGTGGAACTTTGGCAGCAGTGCGTTGACCTCTTGAGAGATGAGCTGCCGGCCCAGCAATTCAACACCTGGATTCGTCCGCTTCAGGTCGAATCAGATGGAGATGAATTGCGGATCTATGCACCGAATCGCTTCGTTCTCGACTGGGTTAACGAGAAGTATCTTTCGCGCCTGCTGGAGCTATTGTCAGAACGCGCATCAGGGCCGGCACCCTCTTTGTCATTGTTGATAGGCAGCAGGCGAGTCGCTTCTACGCGGCCGGCTGGCGGTTCCTCACCTCGTTCTCAGTCGCAAGTTGGCGCTCCTGCGGCCGCTGCTCCGCCTCCCGCTTCGTTCACCGAACCAGCAACCGCGGCTTCCGCTGCGCCTGTCGCAGCGCCTAGCTCGCCTTCGCGTCCAGCCGAACGTAACGTACAGGTTGAGGGTGGGCTCAAGCACACCAGCTATCTCAATCGGACCTTTACCTTCGAGAATTTTGTCGAAGGCAAATCCAACCAACTGGCGCGAGCTGCTGCCTGGCAAGTTGCAGACAATCCCAAGCATGGCTACAACCCGTTGTTCCTCTACGGAGGTGTAGGGCTTGGCAAGACTCACCTGATGCATGCGGTCGGCAATCATTTGCTGAAGAAGAACCCTAACGCCAAGGTGGTCTATCTTCATTCTGAGCGGTTCGTCGCGGACATGGTCAAGGCGTTGCAGCTCAACGCGATCAACGAGTTCAAGCGCTTTTATCGATCGGTGGATGCTTTGCTGATCGACGACATCCAGTTCTTCGCAAAAAAGGAACGGTCTCAGGAAGAGTTCTTTCACACGTTCAACGCGTTGCTAGAAGGTGGGCAGCAGGTGATTCTCACCAGTGACCGCTACCCCAAGGAAATTGACGGGCTTGAAGAGCGGTTGAAGTCTCGCTTTGGGTGGGGGCTGACAGTTGCGGTCGAACCGCCAGAACTCGAGACGCGTGTGGCGATCTTGATGAAAAAGGCTGACCAGGCCAACGTCGAGCTTCCCCATGATGCTGCGTTCTTCATTGCGCAGCGCATCCGATCGAATGTTCGCGAGTTGGAAGGTGCGCTGAAACGCGTAATCGCCCACGCCCATTTCATGGGGCGGGACATTACTATCGAGCTGATTCGTGAGTCGCTGAAGGACCTGCTCGCACTGCAAGACAAGTTGGTGAGTGTTGATAACATTCAACGCACCGTCGCGGAATACTACAAAATCAAAATATCCGACCTTCTGTCAAAACGACGCTCGCGTTCGGTCGCAAGACCCCGTCAGGTCGCGATGGCTTTGTCCAAAGAACTTACCAATCATAGCTTGCCGGAAATTGGCGACGCCTTTGGTGGGCGCGATCACACGACCGTGCTGCACGCCTGTCGTAAGATTGCCGAACTTCGCGAATTGGATGCTGATATTCGCGAGGATTACAAAAATTTGCTGCGTACTTTGACAACCTGAACAGACTGCGGCCATTTAATAGGCAAGGGACCAGACCATGCATTTCACTATTCAGCGCGAAGCCTTGTTGAAACCTCTGCAGCTGGTGGCCGGCGTCGTCGAGCGTCGCCAGACCTTACCGGTATTGTCGAACGTATTGCTGGTGGTTCAAGACCATCAGCTGTCGCTGACAGGCACTGATCTAGAGGTAGAGTTGGTTGGCCGTGTCGCCTTGGAGGATGCATCCGAACCCGGCGAAATCACGGTGCCGGCGCGCAAATTGATGGATATCTGCAAAAGCCTTCAGCCTGACGCGCTCATCGATATCCGGCTGGATGATCAGAAGATCGTAATCAAGTCCGGGCGCAGCCGCTTTTCTCTTTCGACCTTGCCAGCCAATGACTTTCCCACCGTTGAGGAAGGTCCTGGCTCGCTGAATTTCAGCGTTAACCAGGGCAAGATGCGTCGTCTCATTGAGCGCAGCAGCTTCGCCATGGCCCAGCAGGATGTGCGTTACTATCTGAACGGTATGCTGATTGAGGTTTCTAGCGGGATGTTGCGTGCAGTCGCGACGGACGGGCATCGTTTGGCGATGTGTTCCATGCAAGCCGGTATCGAACAGCCCGACCGACATCAGGTTATCGTCCCCCGCAAGGGCATCCTTGAGTTGGCAAGGCTACTGACGGATCAGGATGGCGAAGTCAGCATCGTCCTTGGCCAACACCACATTCGAGCCACTACAGGGGAATTCACCTTTACCTCTAAACTCGTTGACGGAAAATTTCCTGACTACGAGCGCGTTCTGCCCCGTGGCGGCGACAAGCTGGTGGTTGGTGAACGTCAGACACTGCGCGAGGCGTTCAGCCGTACGGCCATTCTTTCCAATGAAAAATATCGCGGCATTCGGCTGCAACTGGAAACTGGCCTGTTGAAAATCCAGGCGAATAATCCTGAGCAGGAAGAAGCGGAAGAAGAAGTCGCGGTGGACTATACCGGTGGGCCTTTGGAGATCGGTTTTAACGTCAGCTATTTGCTTGATGTGCTGAGCGTCATGACCACTGATCAGGTCCGGCTAATTCTGTCCGATGCGAATAGCAGTGCTTTGGTTCAGGAATACGATAACGACGACTCGGCTTACGTCGTTATGCCGATGCGCTTGTAATCCACATTGAATGTCCCTTAGCCGCATCTCCGTCACCGGCATACGTAACCTCCAGCCGGTGACGTTAAACCCCTCCCCCCGGATCAACATCCTCTACGGTGATAACGGTAGCGGAAAAACCAGTTTTCTCGAGGCGATCCATCTCCTCGGAATGGCGCGCTCGTTCCGCAGCACGCGTCTGACGCCGGTCATAAGCCACGAGCATTCAAGTTGCACGGTCTTTGGTCAGGTCGAATTGGCTGATGAGCAGTCAACCGCCCTCGGCATCTCTCGAGATCGCAGCGGCGACGTACGCATCAGAATCAATGGCCAGAGCGTTCGAAGCGCAGCGGAACTCGCTGAGACGTTACCGTTGCAGCTGATCAATCCGGACAGTTTTCGCTTGCTCGAAGGTGCACCCAAGCTTCGCCGGCAGTTTCTGGATTGGGGGGTGTTCCACGTGGAACACCGATTCCTCCATGCTTGGCAGCGCTTGCAGCAGGCCTTGAGGCAACGGAACTCGTGGCTGCGTCATGGTACACTTGACTCCGCGTCTCAGGCGGCTTGGAGCCGCGAGCTTAGCGCTGCGAGTGAGGAAATAGACGGGTACAGGCGGGCCTACATTCAAGCGCTGAAACCAATATTCGAGGTCACCTTGGCCGCGCTTTTGGATCTTCACGGTTTCCAGTTGAGTTATTACCGTGGCTGGGACAAAGGGCGTTCCCTGGCTGAGGTGTTGTCGGTGTCCATCGAACGCGACAGGCTCATGGGGCATACCCAGGCGGGTCCTCAGCGGGCTGACCTCCGATTGCGGGTAGCCAACCATAACGCTGCGGAAACCTTATCTCGTGGCCAGCAGAAACTGGTTGTGTGCGCGTTACGTATTGCGCAGGGCCATTTGGTCAGTGAAGCCAAACGAGGCCAGTGTATTTATCTGGTTGATGACCTACCGTCCGAGCTGGACGATCAGCACCGGCTGGCATTGTGCCGGTTGCTGGAACAACTGAATTGCCAGGTTTTTATCACCTGCGTTGATTCGAACGTATTGCGAGAAGGTTGGCGCCAAGACACGCCAGTCTCAATGTTTCACGTGGAACATGGTGCGATAGCCCAGGACCACGGCCCCTCGGGAGTGAAGGCATGAGCGAAAACCACACGTACGATTCGTCCAGTATCAAGGTCCTCAAGGGCCTTGATGCAGTACGTAAGCGCCCCGGTATGTATATCGGCGATACGGACGACGGCACTGGTCTGCACCATATGGTCTTCGAAGTCGTGGATAACTCGATCGACGAAGCGCTGGCAGGTCATTGCAACGATATATCAATCACCATACATGTTGATGAATCCATCAGCGTTCGTGACAACGGCCGTGGCATTCCAGTAGATATCCACGAAGAAGGTGTATCTGCAGCAGAGGTCATCATGACCGTCCTGCACGCTGGCGGTAAGTTCGACGACAATTCCTATAAGGTTTCCGGCGGTCTGCATGGCGTGGGTGTTTCGGTGGTGAACGCCTTGTCTGAGGAATTGATCCTGACCATTCGCCGCGAAGGAAAGGTATGGGAGCAGATCTATCGTCACGGTGTACCGCAAGCGCCGCTCGCTGCAGTCGGTGAAACCGAGGATTCGGGCACCGAAATCCATTTCAAACCATCAGCCGAGACCTTTGCGAATATCCACTTCAGCTGGGATATTCTGGCTAAGCGGCTGCGTGAGCTGTCATTTCTGAACTCGGGTGTCGGCATTGTGCTGCGCGATGAGCGCAACGCCAAGGAAGAACTGTTCAAATACGAAGGCGGACTCAGCGCCTTCGTGGCTTATCTCAACACCAACAAGACGCCAGTCAATGAGGTGTTCCACTTCAATATCCAGCGTGATGATGGCGTTGGTGTCGAAGTGGCGCTTCAGTGGAACGACAGTTTCAACGAAAATCTGCTCTGCTTCACCAATAACATCCCTCAGCGCGACGGTGGAACCCACTTGGCGGGCTTTCGTTCGGCGCTGACCCGGAACCTGAATAACTACATTGAGCAGGAAGGGCTGGCCAAGAAGCATAAGGTCGCTACGACTGGCGATGATGCGCGTGAAGGTCTCACAGCGATCATCTCGGTCAAGGTGCCAGACCCGAAGTTCAGTTCGCAGACTAAGGACAAGCTCGTCTCGTCCGAAGTGAAGACCGCAGTCGAGCAAGAGATGGGCAAGCATTTCGCGGATTTCCTGCTCGAGCACCCCAACGAGGCGAAGGCGGTGGTCGGCAAGATGATCGATGCCGCGCGAGCTCGTGAAGCCGCACGCAAGGCGCGCGAGATGACCCGACGCAAGGGGGCTTTGGATATTGCCGGCCTTCCCGGCAAGCTGGCCGACTGCCAGGAGAAGGACCCCGCCCTCTCCGAACTCTATATTGTGGAGGGTGATTCCGCGGGCGGTTCTGCCAAGCAGGGCCGCAACCGCAGGACCCAGGCTATCCTTCCGCTCAAGGGCAAGATCCTCAACGTCGAGAAGGCTCGTTTCGACAAGATGATCTCCTCTCAGGAGGTTGGCACGCTGATCACCGCGCTTGGTTGTGGCATCGGTCGTGACGAGTACAACATCGATAAGTTGCGGTATCACAACATCATCATCATGACCGACGCGGACGTCGACGGCTCTCATATCCGGACGCTGTTGCTGACATTCTTCTTCCGCCAGCTGCCGGAGCTGATCGAACGCGGCTATATCTACATCGCTCAGCCGCCGTTGTACAAGGTTAAGCGTGGCAAGCAGGAGCAATACATCAAAGACGACGAGGCGATGGACGAGTATTTGACTCAGTCAGCTCTCGAAGACGCCAGCCTGCACGTCAATGAGCATGCGCCTGGTCTGTCAGGTGAAGCGTTGGAACGCCTAGTTAACGATTACCGCACTGTGATGAAGACGCTGCAGCGCCTGTCGCGACTCTATCCACAGGAGCTGACCGAGCACTTCATCTACCTGCCACGCGTGTCGGTTGAACAGCTAGGTGATCATGCGGCTATGCAGGCGTGGTTGGAGCCCTATGCGGCGTTGCTCAAAGGCGTCGAACGCTCTGGGCTTGCGTACAAGGTAAGCTTGCGCGAGGACAAGGAACGCAACGTGTGGCTCCCTGAAGTGGAGATCGTTTCACACGGCCTGGCCAGTTACATCACATTCAACCGCGATTTCTTCGGTAGTAATGACTACAAGACCGTAACGGTACTCGGGGACAAGCTGAACAGCTTGCTCGAGGAAGGAGCCTACGTTCAGCGCGGCGAGCGCAAGAAGCCGGTGACGACCTTCAAGCAGGCGTTGGACTGGTTGATGACTGAGGGAACCCGTCGTCATAGCGTTCAGCGATATAAAGGTCTCGGTGAGATGAACCCTGACCAGCTCTGGGAGACCACAATGGACCCGGCTGTTCGCCGCATGCTTAAGGTAACTATCGAGGATGCGATTGGAGCCGATCAGATATTCAATACATTGATGGGGGATGCGGTCGAGCCTCGCCGCGACTTTATCGAATCCAATGCATTGGCGGTTTCCAATTTGGATTTCTAAAATCCTGTCGACGGGCAGATAAATTGTCATGTTTGTGCAAGTTATTGTCATGACTATTTCTGTCACTACCCCGGCCTAGCGCCGGGGTTTTTCTTTATAGATCAGTTTATTAGGCATAGCCACACAGCACCGCATAGATGTGCTGTGTAGTGAAGCTACAAGGAAGGGGCGGAAAAACTCGTTTTGGCGTGGACGAAATTCTGGGAGATTCGGCGGGACGGCTGGGGCGCTGCAATTTATGCCAATCAAAAGGGCATCGCCCATCAGCAGTGATTACTGATGGGTAATGCGATGCGACACGCTTGCGGCTTCTTTAAAACGAACCGTATGCTGATGTGCCTGCCACCCTGCCTGTAGGCAGGCAAAGTTATTTGCATTTCGGCCAAAGTTAAACGGTTCGGCCGGAGTTAAGGGTCACCTAGGATAAAAACAAAGCCCCCGGCAGATGCGGATCTGTTGGGGGTTTTGCGTATTGAACTATGGCATTTGGTGCGACAGCTAGCGGTGTGGCAGCACATTGCGGTGTCGCTACCTTGTTACAATCGGCGCATCACACTCCCCCTCAAAGAGCGCGAGCAATTTTATGAATCGCAGGTAATCACCTGCGCATTCATCATGGCAATTTCGAAACAAGGCACGTCGTTGACTATGGATTATCAGGAACTCAAGCAGCTCGAATCCGACCTCTGGGAGGCTGCTGATCAGCTACGGGCAAACTCCAAACTCACCGCCAGCGAATACTCGATGCCTGTGTTGGGGCTGATTTTTCTAAGGCACGCCACGACTCGTTTTTATGCATTGCTCGAAGAAGTAGAAAACAGTATTCCTACTCGGGCTACTGGTCAGCTGCGTGAAGACCGCATCAAATTGGGGTTTCAGGGTAAAGCGGCAATCTACCTGCCGGAAATCGCCCGCTACGAATACCTCGCTAGTTTGCCTGCCAGCGAAAACATCGCAGCAGCAATCCATGACGCTATGCAGGCGATTGAAGACAGTGTCACCGACCAGGACGGCAATAAGCTGCTGGCCGGTGCCCTGCCCAAAAATTATCACGGGCTAGAGCGCGACCTACTACCTGACCTGATCAAGATTTTTAACCGCCCCGCTCTGCAAAATGCCAGCGGCGATGTGTTCGGCGGATCTATGAATACTTCCTTAATCAGTTTGCCCAGAGCGGTGCTCAGGAAGGCGGTGAGTTCTTCACGCCACCAAGCTTGGTGCGGATGATCGTCAACGTGATCGAGCCTGACCACGGAACCGTGCTTGATCCAGCATGTGGTTCGGCGGGCATGTTCGTACAGACTGGCCACTTCATGGAGGACGTGCGGCACAAGCTTACCCATGATGCGGACATCACTTTCTACGGTCAGGAGAAAGCCGAGGTCAACAGCAAGCTGGCGCGTTTGAACCTCGCGGTACATGGTCTAGAAGGCAAAATCCTGCTGGGCAACACCTTCTATGAAGACCAGCATCAGCTGGTTGGGCAGTGTGACTTCGTCATGGCTAACCCGCCGTTTAACGTTGATGGTGTGCAGGTTACGAAGATCAAAAGTCAGGTTGGAACTCTCGAAGACAAGCCACCCAAGCGTCTGCCTTTTGGTTTGCCTGGCACCGCTGGCAAGAGCCGAGCCAAAGACTCCACCGAGACCATTTCGAATGGCAACAGCCTGTGGATTCAGTATTTTTACAGTTACCTAAATGCCACTGGCAGGGCCGGATTCGTCATGGCGGCCAGTGCCTCGGATGCTGGCAATAAAGACAGAGACATTCGCCAGCAACTGGTGGAGACCGGCCATGTGGACGTGATGATGTCCATCGGGCCAAAGTTTTTCTATACCCGCAGTCTCCCCTGCACTTTGTGGTTTTACGACAAGAGTAAGCCGAAGGAGCGCTTGGACGGCGTGCTGATGATTGATGCACGAAATGTCTACACGGTGGTCTCGGCACGTTCACATGTATTCACTGAAGAACAGCTAAGCAACCTGTCGGCAATTACGTGGCTGTATCGTGGTCAGACTGAGCGTTTTGTTGAGTTACTAGGTCACTACCAGCAGCAACTGACTGAGCATCTGCAACAGTTGCCCGAACGGATTGGCGCTGACAATGAGCAGATCAGCTTGCTAGATAAGGCCCTAAGCGAACTTGCCGCCGCTACCTTACAAGCGACCCCTGTTGCCATTGTCCGTACCAAATTGGGTGAAGACCATGGTTTGATGGATGAGCTGTTGGCCAGCTTTCGTGATGAGTTGAAGCAGGTACAAACGGAAAGCCATGCATGGCAACAGCTCATAGATAAGGCGCTGGAAGAGGCTCAGTCGTTGTTGGGTGAGTTGTCTGCACCAGCCAACTTAGCTGCTCGAAAAACAGCGCAGGGTAAGGCAGAAGCGGGCAACGCCGTCTTCAAGGCGGGCCTTGCCGCGCTTGAGGCCCGTCACAAGGCCTGGCTTAAGCTACTGGATATGGCAGACAAGCAACTACGCAGCCGTCAATGGGCCTCTGCTGGCTATACCTTTGCTTACGAAGATTGCCGTGAGGTGAAAAAAGCCCTACTCCACCGCGATTTGAAGAAACGAGAGCAACCCACGGTGCGTGACTTGGCCGTTGAGGCTTTCAAGCGTGCTGGTTACTTCATCGCTCAGGGACACTGGCTGCTGAGCCGTTTCCCCGATGGCGTTTATGCCGATGTGCCGGGTTTGTGCGCCGTGGTCAGCCGCGGGACTATCGCAGCCAACGATTATTCGCTGACACCGGGGCGCTACGTAGGAGTGGCGCTTGGCGTTGAAGACGACGACGAAGGTCAGGCTTTCCGCGAAAGGATGAAGGAAATCCACAGCGAGCTGGCGGAGTTGAATGACAAAGCTGTCGGGTTGGCTGATCGTATTCAGCTGGCTTTTTCAGAGTTTGCAGAATGAGTTGGTCGGAGCTTCAGCTTGGTAAGGCAATACATGTGAAGCATGGTTTTGCCTTTAAAGGGGAGTTTTTTGCGCCAGTAGGCAATCTCATGGTGGTAACACCTGGAAATTTTCTGGAGCCAGGCGGGTTTCGTGTTCGTGCGGGGAAGGAGCGTTTTTATACAAGCGATTTCCCGGAAAGCTACTTGCTGGCCAAAGATGACCTTATCGTCGCCATGACTGAACAAGGAGAGGGGTTGCTTGGCAGCGCTGCCCGAATACCTGAAGGTGATAAGTATTTACACAACCAACGCATCGGACTGGTGGCTGTAACTGATGCAGCTCGATTGGATAAAGGGTTTCTGTACTGGTTGCTGAACTCAAAACCTGTTCGAACTCAAATTCGAGGCTCGTCGACAGGGACAAAGGTTAGGCACACAGCTCCAGAGCGTATCTATAAAGTCAGGGTAACTATTCCAGATGATGTCTGCGAGCAGGCAAAAATTGCAGAGACGCTGGATAGATACAATGAGCTAATTGAGACAAACCACCGTCGCCTCGAATTTCTGGAGGAATCAGCCCGCCTGCTGTATCGGGAGTGGTTCGTTAATCTACGTTTCCCTGGGTTCGAGCAAGTTAAACGGTTTGAAGGTATGCCTGAAGGCTGGAGTCGCGAGCGACTCGACTCGGCATTGCTGTTACAGCGTGGGTTCGATTTGCCTAATGCTGTAAGAACGCCAGGTAGCATTCCTATCTACGCATCGGCTGGGATCAACGGCTATCACTGCGAGGCAAAGGTTAAGGGGCCCGGTGTTGTGACGGGGCGAAGCGGAACTCTGGGATTAGTTCACTACGTAGCCGAGGACTTTTGGCCTCTAAATACTGCCTTGTGGGTCAAGGAATTTCGCCGTGTAACCCCCCTCTTTGCCTACTTCATGTTGTCGGAGATGAACTTGGCACAGTACAACTCTGGTGCATCGGTGCCCTCGTTAGACAGGAAGGTTGTACATCCCGTTGAGATACTAATTCCGCCGGGAAAAGTCATTGATCAGTTTGACGAGTATGTTGGGCCGCTATTTCAACAGATAGAGTATTTGCGCGAGGCCAATCTGCGAGCGGTAGAGGCTCGCGATGCGTTGTTACCTCAGTTAATGTCAGGAGCAATCCAGGTCTAAGCCACCTGAGCAGGGAGAATGCAGTATGGGCAAGGCCAGTTATTCGGAAGACAAAAATATCCAGGAGCCCGCCGCCAAACTGCTGGCTGATGAATTAGGCTGGCGTTCGGTTTATGCCATGGACGAAGTCCATGGTTTGCCATCTGATCCGGACTCCACGCTGGGGCGTAAGGATCGCAGCGAGGTGGTGCTGGTTCGCGAGCTGGATAAGGCCTTGGCCCGCCTCAACCCCAAGGTGTCGCCGATCAAACTGGCACAGGCGCGTGAACTGCTGCTGGATGCCGACCCAACCAAGACCCTGCTGCAACACAACGAAGAAAAGTGGCGGATGCTGCGTGACGGTATCAGCCTGAAAGCACCCAGTGGTCGCCCCGAAGAGGACGTTCACGTCAAAGTCGTCGAGTTCGCTGAAGGTAAACAGGATGACAATGACTTTTTGGTGGTGCGTGAGCTTTGGGTCAAGATCGGCCCCTATACCAAGCGCTGCGATTTGGTCGGTTTCGTCAACGGCTTGCCTCTGGTGTTTATCGAGCTGAAGCGCCACGACAAAGGGTTAAAAGCTGCGTTCGACGAGAACTATATCGACTATCGAGGTCGTCCTGACGATAGTCACCCGGGCACCATTTCCCAGCTATTTCACTACAACGCACTGGTGATTGTTTCTAACGGTTTGGATGCGCGCTATGGCGGGATTACCAGCAGCTGGGATCACTTTTACCGCTGGAAGCGTTTGGCTGAGGAGGATGCAGACCCTGCCCCGAAACCGGACACTGCACCGCTCAAGCCTATTTTGCCGATCCTGCTGCGCGGCATGTGCAGCAAAAACCGTCTGTTGGATATCGTCGAGAACTACACGCTCTTCGACCACAGCGAAGAACATACCGCCAAGGTAATTGCTCGCAACCACCAATATCTTGGTGTTAATCGCGCTATCGATAATCTGCGCGAAGGTGGCCCTAATGTTCTGGCCGGTAAGCTTGGGGTGTTCTGGCATACCCAAGGTAGCGGCAAGAGTTATTCGATGGTGTTCTTCTGCCAGAAGATTCACCGAAAGATTTCCGCCCGCTACACCTTCGTGCTGCTCACTGACCGTAAGGAGTTGGACAATCAAATCTTCAGCACCTTTGTCGGCTGTGGAATTTCTACTAACAGCCGTGACAAGGCGGCTGGGGCTGAAGGCCTGGAACGTCTGCTGAAAGACGAAAATCGCCGTTATGTGTTCAGCCTGATTCACAAATTTCGCAAGCGCGTAACTGAGCCGTGGTCTGAACGCGATGACATCATCGTGGTCTCCGATGAGGTCCATCGTACCCAGTACGGGCGACTGGCAACGCAAATGCGAATGGCGTTGTCGCGGGCTAAGTTCATTGGTTTCACCGGTACACCGCTGATCGATGGGCTTGAGAAAAGTGAAACCGAACGGGTCTTTGGCAGCTATGTCTCTGTCTACGATTTCCAGCGTGCCGTGGCAGATGGTGCCACCCTTCCCCTCTATTATGAGAGTCGGGGCGAAAAGCTGCACATTGTCGATGAGGCGCTGAACAGGCGTATCGAAGATCGTATAGACCAGGCTCGCGCTGATGGTGACCTAACGGAAGAGCAGGAAGAAAAGCTCTACCGCGAGCTGGCCCGTGATTATCCGGTGTTCACCTCGGATACCCATCTGAATGACGTCGCTACGGATTTCGTCGAGCACTTCCATCAGCGCTGGCGGCTTATGGAGGCACCGCCAAGAGCTGGCCAACCGATCAATTATGGCGGCAATGCCAAGGCGCTATTTGTCTGCATCGACAAGGTCACCTGCGTGAAGATGGCCATCCGAATCAAGAGCAAGTGGGCCGAGAAGATCCAAGCGCTGGAGATCAAGTTGCTGGACGATCAGGCGCCGTTCATAACCAAGGGCAAGCCGTTCTCCGAGGGATTACGTCGCGATGCTGCGCTGATCGAGTGGATGAAGACGACCCAAATTCATCCAATATTCAGTTCAGATCAGAATGAGATCCAGGATTTCAGCCAGGAAGGCATCGACGTCAAACCCTATCGTGAAGTTATCAGTAAGGGCATCGATAGCCGCGATATTGAGGAGTGCTTCAAGGATGGTAAGCATCCGTTTCGCGTCGCTATCGTCTGTGCGATGTGGTTGACCGGCTTTGATGTGAAGTCGCTGGCAACCCTGTATCTCGATAAACCTATGAAGGGCCATACCCTGATGCAGGCCATCGCTCGGGTGAATCGTGTAGCAGCGCACAAGAAAAACGGCCTAATCATTGATTACAACGGCATGCTCAAAAGCTTGCGTAAGGCGCTATCCGTTTACGGGCAAGGTGAGCAGGGTAATTCCCAAGACGACGGCACTGATCCCTTGCTCGATGAGGAGCAAGCTCTTGTGGAGTACGCCGCCGCGATCTTTAAAGTACAGGCCCACCTGACCAGCATAGGTTTTGAGTTAGACGATTTGGCTAAGGCCACAAACGGCGAAGAGCGCTGGCAGGCACTGCTGGATGCGCAGAATGCTATTTCTGTTTCGGCTGAGGCCAAGAAGACCTTCCAGGTGCTTGCCGAGGATGTGGCTGACCGTTATCGCGGGCTATTTCCACGTGATGAGCTGCATCATTACGAGCCCCAAGAAAGTGCTATCGCAGCCATCTACAACATGCTGCAAAAGCCTAAAGGCAAAGTTGATGTCAGCTCAATCATGCAGGAGCTGCGCGGGCTGGTGGATAACGCCCTTGAGGTTGTACCGCTCGATACGCTCAACGAAAAGCCGACTCAGCCATACAACCTGTCTGGTATTGATTTTGAGCGACTACGTGCGGAGTTCGCCAAGTCGAGTCAGCAACAGGCGGTAACTCTGAGCTTGCAGGAGCGGATCCAGGCGCGTATCGAGGCGATGCTGATGGCTAACCCTACACGCGTTGATTTGTATAAGCGCTATGAGGAGATCATCGAGGAGTACAACCGCGACAAGGACAAAGTCGAGATTCAGAAGGTCTTTGATCAATTGCTTCAGGTGCATGATTCGCTGGATCAGGAAGAGCAGCGCTTTATCCGTGAAGGCTTTTCGACGGAGAAAGAACTCGCCGTCTATGACCTGCTCGGCAAGGACAAATCAGCGCTGAGTAAAGGCGACATTGGCAAGTTGAAGAAGGTTGCCATGGATCTTCTATCTGTCGTTGGAGCTCGCCGAGCTGAAATGGGCAATCTGCGTGACAAGGCATCCACACAGGCACAGCTCAAAACCGTGATCATCGACCACATGCTGGTTGGCATGCCTGATGAGTTTTCAAATGAAGACATCGAGGCACGAGCTGAAGTTGTTTTCCGTTTTTTACAGCAGGGATCAGCGGGACAGGTTCTTCACTGAGGCCAATATGAAGGCTTTGGGGTTCCTTCTCAGCTGTAGGTATCCGCGCTTGGAGTTCCTCGCGACGCAACCACACCACGGCTCTGCGTGGAGGCGATATGCTACCCCCCGCCTATTCTGTATTCCGGGTTAATGGTTCTGGGCCTGCCTTAGGCCTGAAAGGAGCCTTGACGTTGAACGTTTGTGAAGGGAGACAGTGCTTTTGATCGGACGGGATTACACGTTTTGTGGAACAGTGACACTACCGGTGGTGTCACATGCATGCTAGGCTTGGCGAAACGATAGCCCAGCTCCAGGCTGCAAAATCCTCCATCCGTTGCGAGGAACTTGCGGCCTCTTTGCGCGACTTGGGCTTCGTTGTGCGTGCTGGCGAGGCAGGCCACAAGGTCGTGACGCATCCCGGTCTAAAGGGATTTTACTCGGCGGCCTATAACTGTGGTCATGGAAAGAACCCCGAGATAAAGCCAGCTTATATCGGGAAAATACTCCGCATTTTGCGGCAGTATGAGTCAGAACTCGACGAGTTCCTGAAGGAGCAAAAATGATCGATCCTCATGCTTATAGCATTGAAATTAGACGCGGAACCTATGAGGGTGAAGTCTGCTTTCAAGCGCGCGTGCTGGAGTTGCCGGATCTTTATGAATATGCCGACAGCTACGATGAAGCCTATGGCCTGGTCATCGAATCGATTGCAATGACAGCCGAGGCTCTCGCGGAGCAGGGCAAGCAGATTCCTGCGCCGTTCGAGCACGTCGAAGAGTTCAGTGGGCGAGTAACACTGCGCCTACCCAGGTCGTTGCATGCGTCGCTGGCGCGCCGTGCGGACTGCGAAGATGTAAGCCTGAATGCGCTGATGGTTTCGATTTTGTCTGCCTATCGCGGTTTCGATCTGGGCATGCAGAACTCGCACGATGAATGGGAACGGCTGGTGCAACCAATGCCATCTCCGATTCAGGTGGATGGTGTTTCCATGGCTCGGCGAGAACTGCCGAAACTGAGTGTTGTTGGCTGGAACGTTGCGGACGCAGCATGAACCTTGAAGCACTCCAGCGGGCCAAAGATGGCCTGCAAATCCAAGATGTGTTCATGAAGGCCTCTAGCTCAAAGCTGGCCGAAGGTTTCGACCCTAAATTCGATCCACGCCTAGAGAGCTTGCAGCTAGAGCTTCGTAATAACCCTAAGCGCTCCTACCTCATTGAAGGTGTCCACCAGGGCGAAAATATTGCGATCTTCCGAGTGGAGATGGAGCTGGGTGCCAGGCAGGTATGCCCCTTTGAGGGTGAGGAAGGCGAAGAAGCTCAGCCGGATGTAGTGGTGCAGATCGACGCTACTTTTATGGCGGACTATGTCATCGCCAATCCTGAGCTGAAAGCGGATCGCGAAGCGTTGGATGCTTTTGCCGTCGCTAATGCGGGGTATCACGTCTGGCCGTATTGGCGTGAATATTTCTCCAGCCAAGTGTCGCGCATGAATTTGCCCAAAGTCATGCTTCCGATGATGCAGTTCACCAAAGCAAGCTCGGCCAACACTGCGAAAAAACCGGAGTAGTGCTGGATTCGCTGATGTTGGCTTATGTGGTTTCAAGCTGAAACGGTGGGCTGATCAAAGCTCTACTGTCAGAGCCTTGATCTCCAGTCCTTCACAAAATCGCCCCACCGCTGTCAGTGAGCGCCAGAGTCTTACCGGCTCCCGCCGCCGCGAGCGCACCGGCAGCCATTTCACCCCGAGACGCAGTTGCCGGCGCCAGGCTTCCCCTTCGCGCAGCAAGCGAAACTTCCGCGCGGCGCCGGCCTCAACCAGTCCCTGCAAGGTGTCTTGTTCGGTGCCTTTTCATCGCCCTGCTCTCCATTAGCCAGTCACCGGGGGTCTGGTATAGCGCAGGGCAGGTGGTCGGTTTCCGCAGCAGGCCGAGCGATCACCGATCCTGGTGCAGGTGAGGGGACGGATTGAACCATAACGTCCTATTAAGCGCAGGGGGCAGGCAATCTGCATTACGACAGAATCGCGGTCGTCAAATGAGCCGAATCCCACTGTCTGAGGTGCCCTGGGCCCAGATTTACGATCTCAAATGACCGACTTTTTATAAACAGCAATACGCCCGGCCACGCCCGCAAATACCAATCCGTAGTGCTCAAGGTTGGCTCGCACGTGTTTACCGAAGCGGTGGCGTGTTGTCCGTTGCAGCGGCGCCCAGGTCACTTCCCCAATGATGTCGCGAATCTTGCTCGCTTGGCCGAGTGGCATTGCAGAAATATTTTTTTTCAGTGTGTCCGAAGCCTTGTCCCAATCCGACGTCTGCATATTGTCCATTCTAAGCTCCTTAAAAGTTATAACCTTATCGGTTTGAGTGATGATGGATTGGTATGAACTAGCCACGAATGGTGATTTCGATACGGTCGATGTCTACACCGAAAGTAATCGCCAGACCGGCTTTTGCCTCCGCTAAGGTCAACGCCTTGATAACTCCTGAAACCGTTGATGGTGTATCCGTGTTGGTTGAGTTCGTAGGCTCTTCCTGTTCCAGCGCTGCCTGAATTTCATCTGGAACGTCATACCCAAGCGCCTTATTCAGGGCAATCCAGGTGCTGTCAGCGCGAGGCCTCGCGAAATCCCTGCAACCGGGCTCTTCGTAGCGTCGGGGCATTACCCCATGAATATTGGCTGCCCGCGCCAAGGCGGAACGGCTCAGGCCGAGGAACTCCCGACGGGCTTTCAGGGCCGCTGGGAATTCAGGGGATGCTGGGTAAGGAAGCATGGTGACTCCTGGGCTGGTGGCGGTAGCGGCAGGATAACGTTTAGGTTGTTACTTATCCAGAAAAAGTAGCAACTTTATTGGTTAAGGTTAGGTGCCAGTTCCGATTGGAGTCTCTTTGCACGGATGCTTGGCCGTGAACCACCGCGCCGATCCGCGAGCCTTTGGCGAGACCGGGGGCTGGTGCATCGCCAGGCAGACGGGAATCCCCTACTCGCAGGCCTGGCATTAGTGGACGCTCATGCGCGCTTCTAGGAAGCGCCCATGCTCAGGGAACCGCTCTTCTAAGTTTCCTCGAATCATCTTCAGCTCTTGGGCGGTGGCCACCGCTTTGTCCCAGGCCGGTAGAAAGCTGAAACCCATAACCAAGGCGCGATGCTTCAAGCGCTTGTAGAGCGGCAAATCTCCCTGATAGGCCGCAAGCAGTAAGGCTTCCCTGAGGATGGTTTTTTGTGTTTCGCCAGAGCGGTAAAGTGCCAGGTCAGCAGCCTGCTCATAATGGCCTAGCGCCGTCTCTAGCTGGCCCGCAAGCACATGCCAGCGACCCTCCAGAAATTCGAGAAAGTAAGTGCTGACCGATTCTGGCTCGTGGATTGATATCTGGTGGCGGAATTGATCCAGGGCGAAGCGCGTTCGAGCCTGTTGGCCGACGGATTTATCGGTGGTGCGCTTTAACTGATCGTCAAGCACTAGCCCGTGGCAGACCATGTCACGCTTATGTGCCGATGCTTGAACGTTCAGTGCTGCCAGCTTTGCCCCGATATCGTCGGGCTGCACATCGCTGAGTACTTCACGCAGGATGCAGTCGCGCAGTTTCAGGTGTGCGGCAGCGGCCTCGTCGAAGACCGCTAGGGCTCGCGCAATGATGAGCCATTCCGTGAATGCGGTGATGAGGCGCTCTCGGACGGTGAACGCACCCAACAGTGTTTTCTGTAGCAGGCTGATGCGTTGCAGCGTGGGCAGCTGTTTCCCCTGACGCCAACGCTGCATCAGTTCTCGCCCGTTCTTGTTCTCACCATTGGCGTCTGGATACAGCTGATGACCTAATCGATGGGGTTCAATTCCGAGCTCATGCTCCAACCATGAAAAGATGACCGCCACTGGATGTTGCTGGTCGTTGAGCAGCATGGCGATAGGGGGACTCGCTACGGCCCTTTGCATTTGCAGCAAGAAGGATGCAGCAAAAGGGGCAAACAAATGGGTAATGAGGGCGGGTAGGCTTTCCTGGCGGGTAAGGGCATCCAGCTGAACGGTTTTGATCAGCTTTATATAGCCTTGGTGAAAGCTCTTCTCCGCGCTCATTACGAAAGCAGTGAAGTCAGGATTGCTCCTGGCCAGCAGGGGCGCTTCGATCAGTTCTTGGCGCAATTGCGTAATCAACTGCCAGTCAAAATCACCTTGCCTGGCCAACTGATCGACATGGCGGTTACTGGCTTTGGTATCGAGTGCCTTGGCGAGTAGGCGGTAGCATTCACCTAGGCGAGGGTATGGTGGCAGTGGGGTGTTTTCTGCTTTCGGCATTGCAGATGTCTCTCTTCATCCGTGTTAGCTGCCCGCTGCTAGCAACGGGCAGTACTCTGGCGATCAGGCTTTTGGCCCCTGCCCACGGTTCCCACCGGATTTGTGGCCGTGTATTTTGCTGGGCAAGTTTCCGCCGGGAAACGGATTGTTGGTCGCTGGTCGGGAATTACCTTTCCCTGCTGTGTCAGAGGATTTTCCGCTACTGCGCTTGGCCATTTGCGCGGTTGTTTTGAGCGTGTGACGAATCATGCTGCATCTCCTGTGTGAGTAGCGGATCGCTACATGGCCTAAGGTACGGAGACGCTTGGCAGAAGGCCCGCGCGCAACTGGTCAACTTTTTCTGTGGGGTGAAGGCTGTTGGACAATTTTCAGCCATCACTCAGCTAAACCCCTTCCCAAGCGCTGCCATCCTCTCCCTGGAGACCTTTTCGAGGACGCGCCGCCGATTCCGACAGGAGATTAATGCAAGTGAATCCTCACTAGGCGTTGCCAGATGCAGCCAGCTTTCGAACGCACCGGTCTACTCTGCACGCGTGACCAACTCTTGGGCCAGGGTTGAGTCAGAAGGTAGTAGTAGCAATGCGCTGGAATAGCGTTTCACCGACATGGCTAGCGTGAGCAGCTCTTCGGCTCCGGGCCCTCTTTCAAGGAAGTTTCGCCCAGGCGCGGAAATTACACGCAGTGCTGTGGGCATTCAGATGCCGAGGCCGTCTTGTATCTTTAAACGCTTAATAAAATTCGTCTCCTCAGTCGCGGTGGTTCTAAGGTATTCCTCATAACTGCGTGTGAATCTGGCTTGGGGGAGCTCAGGGGTATAACCAAGGCCCAAGACCCGCAGATCATCTGGACGCTCGGGGGCCGCCCCAGTCCACGTCAATTGATGCGCTGCAAAACGCCCGTGCCCTGATTCGACCTCCGCTAGCAATTTCGCGCTATCGTTTTCGAAGAACACCGAAAGTGTCAGCCGCTCATGAAAGTCTCGAAAATACGCGAGGCGCAACCAGCCGGTGTCTTCATGCAAGGGGCTTCCGCCAAGCCAAAGCGACAGCTCGGCTAGATGCAGCAACACCTCACTGCGCTCCGGAAACACCATCCACACCTTACGCGCCATGTGGCGGCGCGCGAGAGCCAGTTCATAGAGATCCATCGCCACCCCGCTGGCTTGCCGCGAGTCCCCTCCGACTTTGCAGAACAGCACGGCTTGAGGATCGCCTTGGCTGTCCAGCACCGCAGCGGTGGGCGCTTGAAACACATTGGCGCTGGCGGATTTCAGCACCGCTCCGTCAGGTGCTTCGAAAAACTCCAAGGGTGTTGCGGCTAGGTAGCTAAACAGATCCCTAACCAACCCCTTTGCGGTACGCCGTTTTTCAGCGCGGGCATTGATGGCGTGTGCCAGCATGGGGCTCTGACTGCGTAACTCTGCGAGTCGCTCTGACAGCGCTGAAATACTGATCTGGTTTACTAGGGCTCCAGACAGAAGCTCCTCTGCCAGCAGCGGCGCAATACGTGAAATCTTGTCGAGCAGCTCCATGTGCACGTAACTGCATCGAACCTGCAACTGATCAGCTTCGGGTAGGCAGCGCTCTAGGTAGCGCCCGGCAGAAACCATACGGCTGAGCGTTTTCTGATTCATCCCCAGAGCTTGGGCGACGCTGGCCATTGTGGCGTCTTGCCCTTGCTGCTCGAAGGCCCGCTTAGCGTTGAGATAGGTATCAAACCAGCGGCTATCGACTGTCCGAGCCATGGCTCTCCTTGTAAGGCTTAGCGATTCAATTCGTAGCCTATTACAGAAATAGGTTGACGGGCAATGAATCCGCAGCTACTAATTCTTTCCATAACGTAGCTGGTTAACGAAATTGGAGAAGAAATGCATCGCGGTCTTGAGGCTGTACCTGTAGCGCGCAACGTGTCGAAACGCACACGCCGGGGGCGGCCGTGCCATGTGTTTATGTCCGCCAAGGCAGGCGGGCTCATCTCGATGGAGAGTTATGAGGAGTACAAGCGCGCTGTGCTGCTAGAGCTTGATCCACGAGTGGTGTGTTTTAGCGAGCAGCCTTGGACGATGGAAGTGAATAGCGGGGAAATTCGTCCGACACGGGATGCATTCAAGCCGGTCACCGCTGATATGCGCTTCTACACGCCTGATTTCACCGTGCGCCTAGCTGGTGGGCGCATTCTGATTGTCGAAGTGAAGAAGGCCCTCCCCTCCGCTGAGCGCTCCGAGAAGTACAACTTAGTTAAGTGCCGCTGCCAGGAAAACGGGTTTGAGTTCCTGATGCTTGAAGGAGCTCATCTCACCGCGGCGCTCCTGCGCAACTGCGAATACTTGGTTAGAACCTCGGCTGAATACCTGAAGAAAACGCTGCCGGAGATGCTTGAACAGTTGTTGGAACTGTCTCAGCAGCGCCCCCGTTGGACTTACACAGATCTCGCCCAATTAGCGCCACACGGCGGTTTTGGCGTTTTTATCGGAATTGCATACGGAATTTTTCAAGCGGATTTACAACGCGATCTGTTGTCTGGCCAGGGAGTGATTACACCCGCCTTGGGAGAATTGACTCACCTAGAGCTCGGTTTTGTATGAACAATAGGCTGCTCAAACTCGGCGATCTGGTTAACGACAACAGCCAGTTATGCAACGTGCATGACATTCGCTTGCAGACTGATCAGATCGTGCTGGAAGGTGCCGCAGGCAATCTCGTTTTCTATGGTGTCAGCGAGTTCAACAACCGCGTTGCCCAAGGCCTTACCAAACCGGTGTTCTCACAGCGCTCGACCATTGAAGAGGGGCCATCCAGACAGCTCTCTTTGACCGAAAAAGATGCGCTTAAAGCACGGTTGGACGTGCTCGCGAAAGTGAAGCCACTTCGCGAGTTAGGAGTGCCGTGGCAAGAAATTGCACCCATGTTAGGCGTGAACGCATCCAGGATGCGCACAATTCAGCGCTGGTACTCAAAGTACACCAGTGTTGTTAATAAGCAGTTGGTCGCACCGCTCTACTCGGCTCGCGGTAATCGAGGGTCGAAGCTTTCCGAAGTAACCGAGCAAGCACTGCAAGAGACCCTCCTTGAGTTCTTCAAGGAGTCTGATCGCTTCTGCGTTACCGCGATTACCGAGCTGGTGAACACCCGGGCTAGAGATATCTGCGCGGAGTTGAGGTTGCCATTTACAGGGGTGTCGAGGCGCTCAGTCTCACGCGCCATTCGTAGGATTGGCAACTTTGAATCAGTAAAGGGCCGATTGGATTCACGCACAGCCCGGCAGATTCTGCATGCCGCACTGGAGTTGTTGTGTATCGAGGCGCCATTCGAACGGGTCGAATATGACTCGACGGTGCTAAACGTACACATCGTCAATGAGCACGGCGTTGTGATCGGCAAACCCACGCTTTACCTGCTGATCGATTGTGCTACCGGCGCCATCATCGCTTTCTACCTGACGATTCAAGCTGAATCTGAAGAGACCTTTCTCAGGCTGCTTGAGATGGCGTTCATGCCCCGGGATGAGCTCTTCTTGCAGCGTTATGGCGTCAAGCAAGCACTCACTCCACCTGCGCTGTGGCACAAGATGTGCGGCGACAACAGTGCGGCGCATCATGGCCAAGGGATGTATCACGCGCTCTGGTACTTAGGAGTGGCAAATGAGTTTTCGCAAGCTGGAAAACCTCAGTCGCACCCGTATGTGGAGCGCACGCATGGATCGACGAAAACCGGCCTGATCAAAAAGCTCTGCGGTGCCAACTTGTCGGAAGAAATTCTGGAGAAAAATCCGGAAGGGCGAGCGGTGCACGAAGCCGGATTGACCTTGCCTCAGCTGGAAAATCTGGTGGCGAGGTGGATCTGCGATGTTTACATGAATAAACCACTGGAGCGCCTGACCTATCGCTTTGGATACCGCTGCTCGCCGCGTCAGGCGATGAATGAGCTGACGAAAATCTTTCCACTGGTGCCACCGCCGACCCCCGAAGAGTTTCGAGAGGCCTGCTTGCAATATCGCAGCAAGAAAGTTGTGCTGACCAGCCAAGGAGTTGTGTTCGAGACGTTCCGGTACAACAGCCAAGAGCTTTATGAGCTGTATCTGGCGGCACCGCGAAAATCCAAAGTGGAAATTCGCTGGCACCCGCTGGATGTCAGTTCAATCTCAGTCGTTTCGCCACTCGATCAGAAAGCCATGATTACGGTGCCGAACAAGCAGCGCAACCTGCCACCGATGAGTTTCGGTGAAGCGAAACAGATTCGCCGCCAACTATACAAGTCGGATGCCGAGCTAACCGAGGAGGCGTATCACCAGGCTGCTGTTGAGCTCTATCGAGACATTCACGCGCTGAACAAAGCGGCCAAGGTCGCCAATCGCAAGCGGGGTGCTAGGTCGGCGGACAAGCAGCAGCAAACGAAAGCACTTCAGGCGAACAAAGCCACCAGAGCACCAGACACGGTTGCTTCTTCAATTCTTGACTTGCAGGCGCTGACACCTGCGCCGACGCGCAGCTGAGGTATTCCAGGTGTTCCAGCCACTATCGACACAGCGAGTCATGCACCGGGAGTTCCAGAAGGCCTATGACTTTGCACGAGGTATCGTCGAGCGGTCTGTAGAGGGGGAGCGGCTGATCGCCATGCTCCTGGGCGTGCCTCGGCAAGGGAAATCGCTGATCAGCGAGCTGCTGCTGGCGGACTTTCCTTCCTGCTCGGTTCAGGGTCTGCAAGTGATCCCAATCGTTCGCGTCGTAACGCCAACAAGGCCGACGAAGAAGGCTATGGCAGAAGCAATCATTGACGCACTAGATAAGCGTCGCTACGGGCGCTATACCGCCGAGCAGGCAACGGCGCGAGCCAGCTTCCTGCTGAAGTCAGCCAAGGTGCGAGTCCTTCTCTTCGATGAGATTCAGCATGTGGTGGAGCTCAACACCGCTAGGAGCTGGTATGAAGTCGCCGACTGGCTCAAGACCTTGTCTGACGGGCTTAACCTGTCGCTGCTGTTGGTCGGTTTGCCGGCGGCGCGAGAGATCCTGTCAGTCAACCACCAGCTGCGAGACCGCGCTACCTCTCCCCACATCATCTACCCATACAACTGGAATCACCCAGCGGATATCAAGGAGTTCTGTCGCTGCTTGCTGTCTGTTTCGGAGGTACTGGCCCAGCAGGGCTACACACTGCCATCTATGACGGATCTTGACCTGGTCTGGCGTTGTTATGCCGCCACCCATGGGCGTTACGGAATGGTAGTCAAGCTGTTTGAAGAGGCGAGGCACCAAGCACAGAAAGCCAAGGTCAAGACCATCACGATGCAGGCACTCGCCGATGCTTTCCAGGTGAGCGTAGGCGATGAAGGGGAAGTGGGAAATCCGTTCGAATCTGATGCTGAGCTTAGCGATAGCGTTTTGGTGCAGCGCTATGTCGCTTTGCTGAATGAATCCGGGTTGAAGGCACCCCGGCAGAAAAGAGTTCAGAAAAGCACATCCGGCGATGCCTGCGTTGATGGGGGCGGCCAGCGATGATGCAGATTCACCTAGAACCATTCACTGATGAGGCACTACACAGTTACCTGCTGCGGTTGGCTCAAGGTTATGGCCTTGAGAGCAGTAAGCAGTTGCTGAGAGCGGTAAATCTAAAGCCTCGTCTTTGTTATGACCAAGAGCAGCTTAGGGCGTTGGGGGAAGAGTTTGGTCTGAGCCTCGACGTGCTAACGGCGATGAGCCCAAGCCATGCTGCCAAGGCGCCGATCTCTGACATGAAGTATCAGCGATCAGTATGCAGCCCTATTTGCCCCTGCTGCATCCGCGAAGCTCCCTATGTTAAAGCCATGTGGGATCACGAGCTGATCACGGCATGTCCGAAGCATGGTGTGCTTCTGATGGGTGCCTGCCCCGGGTGTAGTGAGCCGATTACGCGTGACCGGAAGTCGATCCTTCACTGCCAGCATTGCAATTTTCCTTTCGCTGATACCAAGACGAGTTCCGCAGAGGACTTCGACCTGGCCATTTCTGCGTTGATTGCTGGAGCAGACTGTGGGGCCAGAGGCCGACTCCCAGGTGCTCTCCAGTGTGGCAGCCCACCGCTAGATATCGCAGCATTCCTGACCTACCTGGCGAGTCATATACAGCCCAGTGCACTACCTGTTCGGACAGGAAGGGAGCCGCGTCCCAAAACGCTCCAGGAGTCGCGCGCTGTGCTGATGCGCATCTGGTCTGTGCTCGGGCAGTGGCCAATGGCGATTGAGGCCTTTATTGAGGCACGGATTGGCGAGGGTGAGGGTCGCTCTGTTCATCAGCGTGTAGGACGGTGGTTGGCTGTCTTTTATAAGCAGTTTGATCACGAAGTCTACGGCTTCTTTGCAGAGGTGACTGGACGTGTTTTGGCATCCCATTTTGATGGCTGTTTAAGGCCCAGCATCCGAGCAAGGATGCTCGGCGCTGATGGCGTCGATGCTCTGCAATGGTTCTCAGCTGCGGAAGCCGCTCGGCTACTAGGAGTGGCGCCAGACATTCTTACGAACCTGGTCATCACGCAGCAGGTTCAGGGAAGAATTCACCAAGAGGGCACAAATCGGATCATTGCCATACGACGTGCGACTCTCGATCAAATTGCTGCGCAGCGAGCGTCTTATCTCTCGGCAACGGAAGCACGCCAGCGTCTGAACGTTTCGAAAAATTTCTTTGAGCGGTTTATCCAGGCCGGTGGCTTGCGTCGCTACAAGCGCAACGAGCGTGCGGTATTGGTAGCCGGCGAGTTCCGAGTTGAAGACGTCGATCAAGTGATCCAGCAGCTGGCGGGGGGTGCCCGGCAAAAGTCCAAGGCATCCGTATTGATCGGCCTACAAGACATTTCAGCTAAGCATGGCATCTCCAACAGCAAGATCGTCGGTGTATTGCAGGACATCCTCCATGGAACCATTCGCCCCGTGGCGCATGTCAGCTCACTGCCTGGACTCGCCGGTTTGCAATTCGACAAAGCCGAGATCGAGCAGCGGGTGCGGGACAATGACCCTGACGTCGCACTGAGCGTTGACGACCTGGCCCAGGTGTCCGGCTGGAAAGCCGGCGTAATCAAAAAGTGGATACAAGGTGGGTATCTGAAGGCGGTTGAAGAGCGACACGGAAAAGCCAAGCGCGATGTTATCCCGGTCTCTGCGCTAATCCAGTTTCTGCTGACTTACAGCCCGACTGCTGAGCTCTCGAAGCAGCTGAACACTAAAACTCAGTACATGATGCAGTCGTGGCGCCCGGCGCGTATCGAGACGGTTGTGCCGCCGCAGGATATGGGCGGCGGGCAGCGCGGATTGCTGGTACGAACTGCTGATCTCGCACGTGCAGCGCAGTTACGACAACCCACCATCGCTGAGCTGGCGGAGCAGTTGGAGGCTTCCTCATGCTGACGCGCCATCAAAAGATACGGCTCCTCGACGCGCTACTGGAACGCTATCCCGACGAAATAATCACCGGATACGTGATGAATGCTCGCATCGTCTCCGCCTGCCTTGTTGGCGCCGTCTACCAAACATGGGGCTACGCCCAGGGCGAGCGGCTCATTTCCGGTGCCGTCACACAGATCATTCAGTACGAGCGGCGCTGGCTGATCAAAACAGTCGACGGTGATTGCCTCTCCATAGTGAGCTTTGTCCCCGGTGGGCGACGGTCGCTGCTGCACCTGACCGCCCTTTTTGAAACAGCGGCGCTGGCGCATTCGCGCTGGTGCGTCCACTGAGTCGGGGGCAGCCTATGAGCCCGCAAACTGCTCGACTCGCCCTGTTGCAAGCGCCCGGCACGGCCATGATCGGCCATCAGTTGACGAACGCTTATGCCATTGAGCTTATCGCCGAAGGCTTTCCGGGCCGCCATTTTTGCCTCGTACGCGATTGGATCTGGGTTGATCTCGATCTTCCAGAAGCTGTCCGCGAAGAACTCAACCGCATACCGCTTCTGCCGGTCATGTTGTACGCAAACTGTGTAGTCACAGACAGCCTGGGTCGTTTCGGGAAAGGCGACTGGGTGCGCAGCACACCGCTGGTTTCTTTTACGCACGGCTGTTTTTTCGAAACACACGACACGGTGTACGCGCTGCTTGGGCATGGCGTGCGCAAGCGCGCAGAGCTGAGTGCGATGGTGAAAATCTTCCGAGTGGAAAAGGAATGACGATGAAAGACCTCAATGCAGTCACAGAAATGCTCTATGGCGACGGTGAACCGATGTCGGGGTCGGCCATGACTGACGAGCAAGCGTTGGCGCATATGCAGAGCCGACGATTGGGGGCCTTCTGTCTGGTTCGGGATTGGATGTGGCTCGATCTCGATGTCACTGACGAGCAGCGCGCGGTACTGGAAAAGATCGGACGCCAGCCGGTGATGATCTATGCCCACACCGTTGTTTATGACTCCGCCCGACGTTGGGATGCCGGTGATTTTGTCCGCACCTCACCGCTACACCGCTTTGATGAAGGCTTCCTCTTCAAGACCTCCAACACGACTTATGTGCTGCTGGGCGATGGCGTGCGCAAACGCGCCGCCTTGGAAACCATCGGACGAATTTTCTGATGGCGTGGTCAGCGGTTTGGGATTCGAACCGGGCTGCGCATAACACCGTTTCGGTTAGATCGCGGGACGACACCACCCGCCGCAGACACCAGGAGTGATCGTGATGGATAAGCCGAGTCAGATCGATGCCGATATTCACTGCGCAGTGTGCAGCACTGACACGCGTGTACCTGGCTACGGCCAGCAATTTGGCATCTTGCAGGCTCTTTGGGGGTACGGCTCGAAGCATGACGGTGAGCGTTACCGCGTGCATCTGTGTGAACCCTGTTTCTTCCAAACGCTGGCATATCTGCGTCAGGAGCGACGCATCCACACCTTGTTTGATGACGAGCAGCCAACAGATGACCAAGTGTTTGGTCGAGTTGTTCGCGATGATTTCTTTGGCGACGTGTAACTCACTTTCACCGGCAATGGACATGACAATTCGTATCCACTTGCTGCCCATATCGGGACAAGTCATATGAGTATCTCGCACGCAGCGCGGCGCTTGGCCAAGGCATTTAACTACCCCTTCGGTGAACCGGTGACTGCATATCTAACCGAGGTGGTGGTGGTCGCCTGTTGTGGTTTTGGTGTGATGTACCGGCATAGCAAAGCGGATCCGTTTGGCCGTTTTCAAGACGGCCATCGACTGAGAACGTCTGACATCCTTCGGGCTGAAAAGCACGGGCCTTTCTGGGTGCTGCGCACACGTAGCGGTAGCTTTTACGTTGTTGCCAGCTTCCATCCGCATGGCGGTCGGCAGTCACTTCAGGCGTTTCTCAAGCTTCGAGAAAAAGGCATTCACCCGACGGCTCGGCATATTCAGTAGCTCGGTCTTTTTGAGCAAATCTAAATGCAGGTGCATTTATGCTTCATCGCCCCATTTACGACGAAGTCATGAGCCGAGCTGCACGCTGGGCAAATGGCTGCCATCCCTCAGTAGCAGAGCGCTATGCCAATGAGCTGGCACGATACGCACGACTAACGTCCGCGTGCGACGCGCTGGAGTGCTTCATGGGGTGTCGTCCACTTGCGGATGAGGATGTCTTCAGCACACTCGCGCAACGTCGCAGCCAGATCGCTGATCTACTCGCACAGGCTAATCTCGAAGCTTTCGAGCAGGAGGCAGAGTCAGGGATCTATCTGACTATTCCTTACTTCTTGCGATGCTCTGACAAACAGCCTGTATGGCTATTGAATCGTACTGCACAGCGAGTTACGTACATCCGGCGATCTTTGTACGCTTATGCGAGCACAGATGACGGTGTCGACGAATACCAGGACTCTGGCAGTGCATTCGCCGATGGCATCGCTGCGGGCGCAGTGATCGAGCCCGGTGAAAAGCTTCAGATTGACACCTACTCGATGAGTTGGGACGGCGACTTTGTCAGCAATCGACGGGTTGTGCTGCTAGTTGATGACGAGCGCGGAGAATGGTTCGCAAGCATCTCTAAGCTCGCTGGATTTCTTTGGGATGAGAACCTGCATGGGCTACATCTGTTGAAGAAGGTAAAAAGGCTTTAAGCCTGTGTGGTGTGGGCATCAAGGCCACGGTTCAGTCGAAGCAATGGCCTTTATCGAGAACCAGCATGATAGGCTCCGGCGTACCACCGACTAATACAACAAGGATGTAAAGGGAGTCTCATGCAGTCCCCTGATCTCTCGCTGGCCGGGAAGCTTGATAACCTTCTAACTAAAGGCCTCTGTTCACTGCTTGGCGGATTAGCCAACACATTTATTTGGCTCTTAGGCTTGCTGGTGCTGGTAGGCCAACCCATACAGATCTTTGAGTATGGTGAAGGCCTGTCTGATGTCTCGTGGGCAGAATGGGGCTTTATGCTCCTGTTCGTGTTGCTGCTTCGGCGACACATCCGCTATTGCCGTCACTTCTCCATTGGGTTTTGGACAGGGTTAAGCCGATTAGTGGTTTTCCAAGGCCGGTTTGCGTGCATAGGCCTCAGTATTTTGGGGTTTTTGGTGGGCCTTGAATCCCTGCTCGGCACATCGGCGGATCTTCCAAGCACCGTAGACCCGGCCATGGATGTGACGGGATTAGGCCTTGTGCTGCTGATGCTTTACCTGGCGGCACCCACCTCCTCCACTACAAACATGCGATCCAATGTGTCTGCCCCCGTCGAGCCCAAGCTCGTTCCTGCTGAAAAGGAAGTCGCTGTATGAAGGCCCTCAACTTTGTGATTTTCCTGGTGCTGGGCAGTAGCAATATCGCCTATGCCTTGCCTGACAGTGACTCGAAGCATCTGGTGACTAGCTGCCAGGCGCTGGTGGAAATCTATGCAAAACGCGATCAGCAGCATCTCCTGGCAGGGCTGACAACCTCCACCTCAGCGGCATTGCGTGCGGGGTATTGTCGTGGCGTTCTAGACGAGTTTCGGCGGCGCACTGATTTCTGCTACCAGGGCGACTGGTATGTGCAGGCCTCTCGTATTGCTGACTACCCTGAGTATGCAGAGCAGCTACCAGCGATAGATGAATTGTTGAAGCAGTCCTGTGCGATCTAATTCAGACCATGGGATCGAACACACGCAGATGCTGGAGCGTCTGCTGTGCCCGCCGCTTTCGCCACCTTTATCTCAGAAGCAATACGGGACACTCCGAGTTGCGCTCAACACGCTGATTGAGGCCTTAGCTCCACCCAAAGTGAAAAAGGAGCAAGACGGGCTCAACCCCAAACCGCCGCCCTTGATCAGGATGGATCGTAGACGTGCTGATGGGCCGGGCGCCGGAGATGGCCGTGAGCGCTGGTACATACACCCTGATGACGAGGTGTTGGTGTGGAATGCCATCGTCTTACAGGGGTTGTTTGGGGCTCCGAAAATCGCGGGCATGCTCATCCGTGATCATTCAGAGCGGCAGGCTTATGTGGATTGGGCCAAGCAGCTCTTCCTAGAACGCCCCTCGGTGGCTGGCCTGGGGCTATATCGGCATGAGTTGAGTTTGCTGCTCAGTAGCTTGGTCGATAGTGACCTGACCCAGATAAAACTCCCCAATCCATTCGTGGATGCCTGGCCACAAATGGGGCTTGGCCCCCATCAAGGCAGTCTGCTGAAGACTTTGGCGGCACAAACAGCCGTTCTGTCAGTAGGGGACAGCATGATGACGCATTACCTCAATGGCGAATTGGAGCGCGCCTATCTCGCGGCCAATAAGGTTGTGACAGACAGTCCGCTGCTGTTGAAGTATCGCGATCTGATCATCAGCGAATACCAGGACGCGAAGGAGTTTGATGATTTGCTGGATTTTCTTCGCTGAGCGCTTGGTTGTGGAATCCACACACTGAGACTGGCTCCGTCATCACACACGGAGCTAATCATGCACACCATTCAAGCCATTCTCTCCAGTTGTCCGCATCAGGTCAGTGCTTGTCATAAGGCGAAAGCACTCGATATCGATCAAGCCCTGCATGCCGGTGTTCCCTTCACTGCTTTGGGCGGCAAGCGCGTGCGCTGTCGTGAGGGATTGCTCCGCTTCAAGCTCGGCAGTGACTGGCGCCTGCTTTATCAAGTGGTTGCTAACGGTTACGTGCCCTGTGCGCTGGTCAGCCGCCAGTGTTTTGAACGTGAGCTGAAGCGAAGGCGGGTCATCAAGGCCTGCAACCTTCAATCACAGGAGAAACAAGCATGAATGCCATCGCATTGCTGAATCAGCCTTTGCTTACGGCTAATGGCCTAGACGTGAACGTTAGCCGTCTGGATTTCAAGCGCCTGAAGCATAAGTACACCGAGTCTTCGGAAGCGGAAATGTCGGCGGCGGAGTGGGACTTTGCTGAGCAGGAGTACCGCCGCTTTCTGACCCTGAAGTGCTTCTACCCCTCGGTAGCCTTGGTGCCTAGCAAGATGGTGGATGCCATTTGGCATGCCCACATCCTGGATACCCGCGCCTATCGTGAGGACTGCCAGCAGGTCTTCGGTCGCTTCATTGATCACTACCCCTACTTTGGCATCTACGGCGAGGATGACTACCAGGAGTTAACCAACGCCTTTGCCCAAACCGTGGCGCTGTATGAGAAGCACTTTGGTGCGTATCCAGGCGGTGGCAGTGAGTCTCAAGCCATGCGCTGCAAGGATCACGCGTGCCACGTGAAATCAGAGTGTGCATGCCGTGTTTCGGGTGCATGCAAAGACGATGTAGTGGCCTATTAATTCTGGAGGTGGATATGAGTAAGCAGCCGAAAAGCCCTACCAGTCAGCCATCCAAACCAGCCCCTCGCCCGGTCGTCCCCAATTTGCCCAGTACCACGGGTAACAAATCGGGAGGTGGTCGCGGTAACTACCCACCAGCCAAGTCGAAGTAACTGAATAGGGCTAACAGGCTCATCAATGGGCCTGTTAGCCCCTGCACGGGATGCACTCCTTCCGGGGTCTGGCTGGCCCGATTTCCATCTGGATCTGGATCGACAACCCTCAGGATTTATTTATCAAAACTGTTAATAAAATCTGGGCTTGATGCGTCACTGGCTCACCGCTAGAAATTGGCATGCGCGTCACTTTCTCTGGGCTCTTAGAGCGACCTGAAGCCTGTCTTCGTATCCAAGTACACAGGAGATGGCACAGATGACACGCATTCAATGGCCTGAGATCAATGATGTGGAGCCCCACATCAATCTTATGGTTGCTTTTGATTCAGGGCAGGGCATGCAGGCTTGGGGGGCATGTATATCTCTGGGGACTGCCAAAGCACTGTATTCAGGGCTTGGGGCAGATGCATTGAAAGACCGTGCTTCTGCCGAAGCGGTGCAGTGGCTCTCGACGCAGTTGGGTATGCCGCTGAGCAGGCTAGAGCTGCCCGTCGCCGGCTTCCTCACTACGCTCCATGGCTTTTTCCTTGGTGGGTGTGCAAGCGATTTGTCCGCATACAGCCGCCATGGTCGCTTTTGCGAGACGGCATTTGGTGATTTGCATCGAGTATCTTTGGAATGGCTTGAGGCCGGTACGGGCGAGCCCTTTAGTTTGATTTTCTGCTGGTAAAAGGAAGCTACCAATGCGGCTGTTCAGCTACAAAATGACCCACGACACTGGATTTGCTCCAAATCCGTTTGGCCACACACTGACGCTAGCTACCTGCAAGCCGCAGATTCGCCGCTCAAAGAAACAGGGTGATTGGATCGCTGGATTCACATCCAAGGCGCTGACGGGAGATCGGGTTGGTGAAGAACGCCTGATCTATCTGATGCAAGTGGGGAAAAAACTGCATCTACGCGACTACTTCAGCGATCCCTTGTTCCAGGATAAAACACCTAACCTCGGCAAGTCCGGCCCTGTCCCCAAGGCGGGGGATAACATCTACCGGCCCCTTGTGCCAGGTGCCTGTGAGCCGGGACATTTTGAGCAAGTGCGTAATCCCAATCACTGGGATACGGGGGCTGATGCTCCCAGTGGTGATGATCTACGTCGAGATGTATCTGGACAGTACGCCCTGATTGCCGACGAGTTCTATTACTTTGGAGCTCAAGCTATAGCGCTCCCTGAAGCAGTTCGACCTGCCCTGCCCGGTGGGCAGTCGGCACATGGCATACAGTCCTCCGAAGCGTTAGCCGAGCGTTTTATCTCTTTTATACGGTCGCGATACCAACCGGGTAGGCATGGCAATCCGACGCAGTGGCCAGAAGATGAGCTCACCAGTACGTCTAAATGTGGAGGCCGCTGATGCGCATCATCCTGAGCCGCAAAGGGTTTGATTCCACGGCAGGGGGGTGTCCAAGCCCGATTTTTCCGGACGGGCGCATGCTTTCATTGCCTATTCCGGATAAAGGCTCCCCCATTGCTTATCAAGACCTGTCGTTTGGGGATATGAACGTTGGTGATCTGGTTGTAGAGCTCACAGGCGATGCTAAGCGGAGTCGACATTTTGCCCACTTAGATCCTGACCTGCGCGCTGATTCTTTACCGCGATTGCCTGGTTGGAAACCTTTATTGGGGCAGACCGGTAGTGCCCAGGGGCACCTGCGTAAGCAGGGCGTTCAGGCTGGTGATGTGTTCTTGTTTTTTGGATCTTTCAGGCCTGTTGAGCAGACAGCAGATGGCTGGCGTTTCAAAAGAACGGAACGGGCGCGGCATATCATCTGGGGTTGGATGCAGATTGGGCGGTTCCACAAGGTCGATGAACTACCTGGCGATGAAATGCGTTGGGCCCGCTATCACCCACATTTCGCCTACTCACGTGATGCATCCAATACCTTGTACGAGTCGGCAGATCGGCTAGTCATTGGCGGCGCTCACACCCATGCTCAAGGAGCAGGTGTATTCACGCATTTTGATCAGAGGTTGGTGCTGACAGCCCCCGAGAGTACTGCCCAGGCTAGCTGGAGGCTTCCAAGCTTTTTGGCTCCAGTAGATGGACGCTCACAGCTGAGTTATCACGGTGATGAACGTCGATGGCGCGTAGTTGGTGATGAGTGTTTGCTCAACAGTGTGGCCAGAGGGCAAGAGTTCGTTTTTGACACGCAGGGGCAGGATGCTCCTGTCCAGTGGATTCTTTCCCTGGTGGAAGCCAGCTCCTCCAGCAAGTGAAATGGCGTCTAGCGAGTCAGCTGCCGCAGCGCTCGACTTTGCGACAGATTGCTAGCTAGAATCTGCCGCAGGCGCCCGCCCAACTTGCACACGAGTTAAAAAAGGCTTCGCATTTCTTCGATTCATATCTCTCTAGCTGAGAAACCCTTCCAAGCCTGGATGTCCGGGGCTTAAACGTGTGCCGTTCGCTCCGTACGTCAGGCGATGAGGATTGGTTTCATGGCTATCAAAGAACTCGTTTACGCCGCCAAGCAGCAGCTTGAGTCTGCTACCCAGCAGTCATTTCGGCACTCGCATATCTATGAGCTATTTGCAGCGAGCTTCGGGTTCAGTACCCGTGCCTCGTTGGATGCGGCCCACGTCATGGCCGTAATGGAACGTGCGCCAGTGCCAGTGGCCTCTTCACTGGCAACGCTTCATCGTCGTTTAGCCGAGTTGGGTTATGAGTCGGTTGCTGACTCGGCTGGTGCGGCCTTGTTAAGCATGATTGCAGATCAGTGTGTTGGGGTTACCTCCGTTGAGTTGGTTATAGATACCCTTCAACAAGGCTATTGGGCATACCCCGAGGACTGGTATGACATTGATGAGGAGGTCGAGGATGAAGCCTCTGACTCTGAGTCAGCAGGCAACCAGCCTCCATCTCTCGACCTTGCAAAAATCGCGTTGTTGATTGACGGCCTAAACGGTTTGGCTTCGAGGGGCAGCGCGGCAGCTCACTATGCTTTGGCACTTATATATAGAGGCGATGACCTCAGTGAAGAGGAGGGCTCCGCTTATTGGTATTCACTGATGGAGCAGGGCCGTGATCTTGATGGGGTGCAGCTCGAATGGGCGACGGCCTATAAGACTCAGCTGCTCAATGCCGAGCGGGAGGCACTTCATTTGAATGAGGCTGCGCGCCTGGGATGGGCAGATGCCAGGTTGGATATTGCTCTTGATAAGGCGCAGCGTGCTGAGCATCGAGGCGACCATGGGCAAGCTGAGCATTGGTACAAGGAGGCCGCAGGCTTAGGTCATGTGGAGGCGATGCGCTCATTAGCCTGGTTGGCTCAGGGCGCCGGTGATGAGGACACTGCAAGGCAATGGAATCATCAGGCCGCTCTGCACGGTGACGTCGATGCAATGCGCGATCTGATCGATGAAGATGACCGGGGCAATCTATTCCAGACCTGGGTCTGGGTTTACCTTGCCGAGCAGCTGGGAAGCGACCTGCGCAAGAGTACGCTGCGGGCATACCACGATGGCGGTCTGTATGCAGGCCAGGAGTACGACGATGACCAAGGTGGGCCTCTATACGTCGCTGGGGACGAGGGTGTTCAGCTTGAATCGCTGAGCGCTTTAGATGATTCGAGAGCCAGGGATACAGCTCAGGAGCTTTTTAGCCGTATCAGCCACCCATAGTAAGCAGCCTGGGCATGCTTCAAGCTTTCGCAGCGTGTGGCTGCCCCAGCTTTGGGGTGTAGGTTCAAGGGAGGGATAGCCCTGAAACCCGCGACGGACGGGGCTTCCATCAATTTGCCGTCCTCTCTAAGCTGAGCTTCATTGACAAGGTGTCAATCCAGACCGCCCCGCCCCAGGTGGCGGTTACCTTGGTTTGTAGTGCCCTCCTACGGAGGGGCTACGGAAAATGCCATTTATTGCGGTCATCTCGACGGAAAATGCCAATTTATGTGGCACGATTATGCCAATAATCGCGCCCAATGATTTTCATAAGTCGCTGATTTTATTGATATTCTAATTTGATTCGAATGCCAGGTTTGTCGCCCATCGACAAATCCGATTCGTGGTTATCAAACCCGGCGCAAGCCGGGTTTTTTGTTCCACGTGAAACATTGCTCCTTGATAGCTTGGCTACATGGCAGTGCAATGTTTATTCAATTTTCACAATCCCCCTCCTCCCCGTAAGCTCAACACCATAAAGAGTTCAGCTTCCCGTCCCTATGCAGGGACCAGATTATTACGGGGTCTCTAATGCTCGACAGCAATTTGAAAGCGCAACTGAAAACCTATCTGGAAAAGGTCACCCAGCCGTTCGAGATCGTTGCATCCCTCGATGACGGCGCCAAATCCCAGGAAATGCTCGCCATGCTGGAAGACATTACCAGCCTGAGTGACAAGATCACCCTACGCACCGACGGCAACGACGTGCGCAAACCTTCGTTCGCCCTCAACCGTATCGGTGGCAACATCAGTCTGCGTTTCGCCGGCATTCCGATGGGCCACGAGTTCACCTCGCTGGTGCTGGCCCTGCTGCAGGTCGGTGGTCATCCGTCCAAGACCGCACCTGAAGTCATCGAGCAGATCAAGAATCTCGACGGCGAATACAATTTCGAAACCTATTTCTCGTTGTCCTGCCAGAACTGCCCGGACGTGGTCCAGGCGCTGAACCTGATGGCCGTGCTCAATCCGAACATCCGCCACGTCGCCATCGACGGTGCCCTGTTTCAGGAAGAAGTCACCATTCGCCAGGTCATGTCCGTGCCGAGCATCTACCTCAACGGCGAGCTGTTCGGTCAGGGCCGCATGGGTGAAGAGGAGATTCTGGCCAAGCTCGACACCGGCGCGTCAGCGCGCGATGCCGAGAAGCTCAGCGCCAGGGATGCTTACGACGTGCTCGTTGTCGGTGGTGGTCCAGCCGGCGCTGCTGCGGCCATCTATGCGGCGCGCAAGGGCATCCGTACCGGTGTCGCAGCCGAGCGTTTCGGTGGTCAGGTGCTCGACACCATGGCCATCGAGAACTTCATTTCGGTCACCGAGACCGAAGGCCCGAAGCTGGCGCGAGCACTGGAAAACCACGTGCGCGAATACGACGTCGATATCATGAACCTGCAGCGCGCCGCCCAGCTCATCCCTGGCTCCGAGGGCGGCCTGCACGAGATCAAGCTGGAGAATGGTGGCTCGTTGAAGGCCAAGACGCTGATCCTGGCGACCGGTGCGCGCTGGCGCGAAATGAACGTGCCGGGCGAGCAGGAATACCGTGGCCGTGGCGTCGCCTACTGCCCGCACTGTGATGGCCCGTTGTTCAAGGGCAAACGCGTGGCGGTCATCGGTGGTGGCAACTCCGGCGTGGAAGCGGCCATCGACCTGGCCGGCATCGTCGCCCAGGTCACGCTGATAGAATTCGACAGCCAGCTACGCGCCGATGCCGTGCTGCAGAAGAAGCTGCACAGCCTGCCCAACGTCACCGTAATCACCAGTGCACTGACCAGCGAAGTCACCGGCGATGGCAAGAAGGTCACCGGGCTGATCTACAAGGACCGCAACTCCAGCGAATTCCATGAGCTGGAGCTGGAAGGCATCTTCGTACAGATCGGTCTGCTGCCGAACTCCGACTGGCTGAAGGGTACGGTAGAGCTGACGTCGCGCGGCGAGATCATCGTCGATGCGCGTGGCGAGACATCGCTGCCGGGTATCTTCGCCGCTGGTGACGTTACAACCGTGCCGTACAAGCAGATCGTCATCGCTGTTGGTGAGGGCGCCAAGGCGTCGCTAAGTGCCTTCGATCACCTGATCCGCAGCTCTGTCGAAGACTGAGCGTCGAAGTAAAAAGAAAGGGGAGCAGACCAAGGTCTGCTCCCCTTTTTATTTGCACGTGTGTGAATCAGACGTTGCGCTCGAGGTCTGCCACGGTCGCATTGATCCAGTCTTCGGCGCGCTGATTGAGCTCAGCTGCTGCACGAGGACCTTCGCTCTCAGCGTGCATGGCTGGGCCGATGACAACCTGGATGGTCCCTGGCCGTTTACCCCACCCCGACTTCGGCCAGAACGTACCGGCATTGTGCGCTACCGGCAAGATTGGGAGTTTGGCGTTGACTGCCAAGGCAGCACCGCTGCGCGAGAACTTGCCAACCTGCCCGACAGGAACGCGCGTCCCCTCTGGAAAAATTAGCACCCAGGCGCCTTGCTCTAGCCGCTCCAGTCCCTGTTTAGCAACTTGGCGTAATGCCTCTTTGGGGTTTTCACGGTCAATCGCTATCGGCTTGAGCAGCCGAATCGCCCATCCAAAAAACGGGACGTTGAGCAATTCACGTTTGAGCACCTGGCTCAACGGCTCGAAGTAGGCCGAAAGAAAAAACGTTTCCCAGGTGCTCTGGTGTTTGGAAAGAATCACGCAGGGCTTTTCCGGAATATTCTCCGCACCCCTCACCTCATAGCGCAACCCGATGATGGTTTGGGCTAACCATACGGCGCTGCGACACCAAGTCTGGACCACGAACCGGTAGCGCGTGCGGAACGACATGAAGGGTGCAAAAACCAGACTGACCAAACACCAGGCGAAGGCCGTGAACGACAGCAGCAAGTAGAACACCAGGATGCGTATCGGCAGCAAGACGTTCATCGTTTGGCTCCCAACAGATGATCGACCACAGCTGACAAATCATCGAACACCTGAGTGCCGGTTGGTAGCGGACCTTTTGCAGTCTTCGAGCCCTTTCCGGTGCGAACTAGGTAAGGAATGCCGCCGAGGCGCATCCCTGCATGCAGATCGCGTTGGCTGTCGCCCACCACAGGGACACCTGTGAGGCTTTCAAGATGAAAGTGCTCGGCGATCTGCTCGAACAGCCCGGGCAGCGGCTTGCGGCAATCACAGCCATCGTCGGGGCCATGCGGGCAATGCACGATCAGATCGACGCGACCGCCCTCTTCCATCACCAGCTGCTGCATTTTGAAATGCATGTCGCCGAGTGTGGTGGCGTCGAACAGGCCGCGGGCAAGGCCGGACTGGTTGGTGGCAACTGCCACCGTCCAGCCAGCCTTACATAGCCGTGCGATCGCCTTGATCGAGCCGGGGATCGGAATCCATTCTTCCAGGCTCTTCACATAGGCGTCGGAGTCCTCGTTGATCACGCCGTCGCGATCCAGCACGATCAGCTTCACCGGCTTAGCCAAGTGCGGAAATATCGGCAACGCCAAGGAACAATCCTCTCAACCGGGCAAGCAAGGCATAGCGGTTGGCGCGAACCGAAGCGTCTTCGGCGTTGACCAATACCGCCTCGAAAAAGGCATCCACCGGACCGCGCAGGTGCGCCAGACGCTCGAGCGCCTCGCGATACTGACGATCCGCAGCCAGGGGCTGCACGGCTTGTTCGGCCTGCTGCAGCGCAGAATACAAAGAGAACTCGGTGGCATTGTCGAAGTAACGGGGCTCGACGGTTTCCGGTAGCTTTGCTTCGAACTTGCTCAGCAGATTCGAGACGCGCTTGTTCGCAGCCGCCAAGGCTTCGGCTTCCGGCAGATTGCGGAACGCCTGTACGGCTTGCACGCGCTGATCGAAGTCCAACGCTGAACCCGGCTGTACGGCACGAACCGATAGATAGGACGCCACCTCGACGCCCTCGTCTTCGTACCGCGCACGCAGGCGATCAAAAATGAAATCGAGGATCTGATCAGCCAAGCCTTCAGTCTTGACCTGACCTCCGAACTGGTTAATGGAGAAGCGCACGGCAGCAACCAGATCTAGATCCAGACGCTTTTCGATCAGGATGCGCAGAATGCCCAAGGCCGCGCGGCGAAGCGCGTAAGGGTCCTTGCTGCCGGTGGGAAGCATGCCAATGCCGAAGATGCCCACCAGAGTATCCAGCTTGTCCGCCACCGCCAGGATGGCACCTGTGTGGGTCACCGGCAGCTCTGCACCCGCACCGCGGGGCATGTACTGCTCATTCAATGCCAGGGCGACGTCGGTGGGTTCACCGTCGTTGACGGCGTAGTAATAACCCGCAATTCCCTGCATTTCCGGGAATTCGCCGACCATCTCGGTGGCCAGGTCGCATTTGCTCAGCAGGCCCGCGCGCGCCGCCCACTGGGCATTGCCTTCGGTGCGTTCGGCAATGAATGCGGCCAGCCTGGAGACTCGCACCGCCTTGTCGTACACAGTCCCAAGCTGAGCCTGGAAGACCACGTTCTTCAAGCGCTCATTGAAGCTGTCGAGCTTCTGTTTCTTGTCCTGCTTGAAGAAAAACTCGGCGTCGGTGAGGCGCGGACGCACCACTTTCTCGTTACCCGCAACGATCTGAGCCGGATCCTTGGATTCAATGTTGGCAACTGTGATGAAGCGCGGAAGCAGCTTGCCGTTGGCGTCCAGCAGGCAGAAGTACTTCTGGTTGTCCTGCATGGTGGTGATCAACGCTTCCTGTGGTACTTCAAGGAAGCGTTCTTCGAACGAACACACCAGCGGTACAGGCCATTCGACTAGCGCGGTCACTTCGTCCAACAGCGCTGGCGGCACGATAGCACTGCCGTTCTGCTCGCTGGCCAGCTGCTCGACACGCTTGGCGATCAGCTCGCGGCGTTCGGCAAAATCGGCAATGACATGAGCGCCGCGCAGGTCTTCCAGATAGCTTGTCGGCTTGGAAATGCGAACTGGGCTCGGGCTATGGAACCGGTGGCCACGCGATTCGCGACCGGCGCGTTGAGTCAGGATGGTGCAGTCAACGACCTGATCACCGAATAGCATGACCAGCCACTGGGTTGGCCGGACGAATTCTTCCTTGCGAGCGGCCCAGCGCATGCGCTTCGGAATTGGCAGCTCGTTAAGCGATGTCTCGACGATAGCGGGCAGCAGCTCAGCAGTCGCCTGGCCAGGTATCGAGCGGCTGTACCGGAGTTTGGGGCCGCTGCGGTCGACTTCGGCAAGGTCCACGCCGCACTTGCGCGCAAAGCCCAGGGCGGCCTGGGTCGGTTCGCCCTCGGCGTCGAACGCCGCCTGCAGCGGCGGCCCGTCGAGGTTGATGCTGCGATCAGGCTGCTCGGTGTCGAGCTGCTCGATCAGCACTGCGAGACGTCGGGGTGCGGCAAACGCCTGTACCCGGCCATGCTTGAGACCAGCGTCCTTCAAGCCTTTCTCGATGCCCGTGCGAAACGCGTCGGACAACTTGCCCAAGGCCTTGGGCGGCAGCTCTTCTGTGCCGAGCTCGACCAGGAAATCCAGTGCACTCATTCTGCAGCCTCCAGCTTGGCCAGTACTTCGTCACGCAGGTCCGGGGTGGCCATGGGGAAGCCGAGTTTGGCGCGTGCCTGCAAATAGCTCTGCGCCACCGAGCGAGCCAGTGCCCGCACGCGCAGGATGTACTGCTGCCGCGCAGTCACCGAGATGGCCCGGCGAGCATCCAGCAGGTTGAAGGTATGCGAGGCCTTCAGCACCATTTCATAGGTGGGCAACGGCAGCTCCAGTTCGATCAACCGGTTGGCTTCCGATTCATAGAAGTCGAACAGTTCGAACAGCTTGTCGACGTTGGCGTGTTCGAAGTTATAGGTGGACTGTTCCACCTCGTTCTGATGGAACACATCGCCATAGGTGACGGTGCCGAACGGGCCGTCCGTCCAGATCAGGTCGTAGACCGAGTCGACGCCCTGCAGATACATCGCGAGTCGCTCGAGACCGTAGGTGATTTCACCGGTAACGGGATAGCACTCGATGCCGCCGACCTGCTGGAAGTAGGTGAACTGGGTGACTTCCATACCGTTGAGCCAGACCTCCCAGCCGAGCCCCCAGGCGCCCAGCGTCGGCGATTCCCAGTTGTCTTCGACGAAGCGCACATCGTGTACCGAGGTGTCGACGCCAATGCGGCGCAGCGACTCCAGATACAGGTCCTGGATGTTGTCCGGGTTTGGCTTGAGCACGACCTGAAACTGGTAGTAGTGCTGCAGACGGTTAGGGTTCTCGCCATAACGACCATCGGCAGGGCGACGCGAAGGCTGAACATAGGCTGCGTTCCAGGTTTCAGGACCGACAGCGCGCAAGAATGTGGCGGTGTGGAAGGTGCCGGCACCCATTTCCATATCGTAGGGTTGCAGAACAACGCAACCCTGCTCTGCCCAATAGCTTTGCAGGGCGAGGATCAGGTCTTGGAAGGTGCGCACGGCAGGCGTAGGCTGGGTCAAAATTTCACCTGTGCTGGCTTCGACAGAAAGCCTCGGAGTATACCCGATAACGGCTCGAACCCGTGGAGACACGTGCTCTACGGCGTAGCGCCGGTCGCACTTCCGATCTGCTTTTCGCCGCGTTCAAGGATCTGAAAACATGCCGCGTTGCGCCTGGTGCAGTGACGACCCGTTATACATCGACTACCACGACAGCGAGTGGGGTGTTCCCACCCGTGATCCTCAGGTCCTCTTCGAATTTCTCATTCTTGAAGGCGCACAGGCGGGACTGTCTTGGATCACGGTATTGCGCAAGCGAGAGCGTTATCGCCAGGTGTTGTTCGGCCTCGATCCGAAGCGTCTGGCACAGATGACCGATGCGGAGATCGACGAACGCATGCTCGACGCCGGCATCATCCGCAACCGTCGAAAACTCGAAGCCGCACGGCGCAATGCCCAGCTCTGGCTCGAGTTGGAAGACCCGGCGGGTTGGTTGTGGTCCTTCGTTGGGGGCGAGCCGAAGATCAACCATTTCGAGTCGATCAACCAGGTGCCTGCGGTGACCGCTGAAGCTGAGGCCATGAGCCGTGCGTTGAAGAAGGCCGGGTTCGGCTTTGTCGGCCCGACCATCTGTTACGCCTATATGCAGGCGTGCGGCATGGTCATGGACCACACCACTGACTGCGATCGTTACCCCGCTCTGGCGCGTGTACCGGCCAGCGCCTAAACGGCTGTGACGCCTTAGGGGTAGCCAATCGCGCTAAGCAGTTACACTAGCGTCTTTGATTTTTCGGGAGAGATCCTTGGACAAGCTCAAAGGTGCGCTGGTGGTTGGCTTTCTGCGCCTGTTCGCCCTACTCCCCTGGCGCGCAGTTCAGGGATCGGGTCGCTTCATTGGCTGGCTGATGTGGAAGCTGCCCAATCGGTCTCGCGAAGTCGCCCGGATCAATCTTTCCAAATGTTTTCCAGAACTCGATGCTGCCGAACGCGAGCGCTTGCTCGAACAGAGCCTGCAGCAGATCGGCATGGCGTTTACTGAGAGTGCCTGCGCCTGGATCTGGCCAGCAGAGAAGACGCTGCGGCTGGTCAAGGAAGTCGAGGGGTTGGAAGTGCTGGAGCAAGCGTTGGCTTCAGGCAAGGGAGTCGTAGGTATCACCAGCCACCTGGGCAACTGGGAAGTCCTCAATCACTTTTATTGCGCACAATGCAAACCGATCATTTTCTATCGCCCGCCGAAGCTCAAGGCGGTCGATGATCTCCTGCAACGCCAGCGTGTCCAACTGGGCAACAAGGTCGCGCCCTCGACCCGAGAGGGCATCATCAGCGTGATCAAGGAAGTCCGAAAGGGCGGCGCCGTGGGCATACCCGCGGATCCGGAACCCAGCGAGGGCGCGGGCGTTTTCGTGCCGTTCCTTGGCACACAAGCACTGACGAGCAAGTTCGTGCCTGGCATGCTGACGGGCGGCAAAGCGGTAGGGGTGTTCCTTCACGCGTTGCGCTTGGATGATGGTTCGGGCTACAAGGTCATTCTCGAGGCAGCACCTCCAGCCATGTACGACGAGGACGTCGAGGTCGCGGTGGCAGCCATGAGCGGCGTCATCGAGCGATACGTGCGGACTTGGCCGAGCCAGTACATGTGGACGATGAAACGCTTCAAAAAGCGGCCAGCCGGCGAAAAACGCTGGTACTAACGACAGCTCACCCAGCAAAGGGACTTCCATGGGAAACTCGAATCAGCGGCAGCATCCACGCGCACCCATGAAGTGCCGTATCCGCATTACCCACGAGTCATTTGGCGAGGTGTTCGCGCACACCCGCGATCTCTCAGATGGCGGCGTCTACGTCAAACATCCGCAGCTGATCGAGTTGCAGCCGGGCATGACGGTCAGTGGGCAGGTGCAGGATCTCCCCATTCCCGCACCAGTGCTGCAGATGGAAGTGATGCGTGTCGATGCTGAGGGTGTTGGCTTGCGCTTCGTCCAGCCCGATTAATAGAGGCCCGGCAGAGCGTGCGATCGGCTGGTACTAGCTGCCGGCCTGTTTGTTCAGCTTGCGTAGAAACACATCCATTTCCTTCTCGGCCTGCTTGTCACCGTGTGCTTGCGCCGCGAGCAGGCCTTGTTCCCAGGCGCGCCTCGCGCCGTCGAGATCCCCACAAGCCTTTAATGCCTTGCCGAGCAGCTTCCAAGCGGCAGAGTATTTCGGATCCTGTTCGACGCAGCGTTGCAAATGAACCGCCGCTTCAGCTGCGTCCCCAAGATCCAGGTAGCCCTTGCCAAGCCCAAAGCGCAGCATCGGATTGTCCATGCCCTTGGCAAGCATCTTTTGCAGCGATTCGATCATTGCGTTCCCCTGGGAAATCTTTCCTAAAACAGCCGGTGAAGCAGTGACGTACTCTGACCACTAGCTTAGCTCGCCTGGGTTACCGCACTGAGAAACTCCTGAGTGCGGGTCTCCTGAGGGTTGCCGAACAGCTCGTCCGGCGTGCCCTGTTCGTGGATCCTGCCTTCATTGAAAAAGCATACCCGGTCAGCGAATTCCCGAGCGAAGCCCATCTGATGGGTCACCATCAGCATGGTCAGACTGTGCGCATCGCCCAGTCTGCGGATGACATTGAGCACTTCGCCGCAGAGCTCCGGATCCAGCGCAGAGGTCACCTCGTCGAACAGCATCACCTTGGGCCGCATCGCCAACGCTCGGGCAATGGCTACCCGCTGTTGCTGACCACCTGACAGTTGCGAGGGATAGTGCTCAAGTTTGTCTTCCAGCCCCACCATCGCCAGCAATTCCTCGGCACGCTCGCGAGCTTCCTTCTTCGACAGACCGAGCACCTGGACCGGTGCTTCCATCACGTTCTGCCGGGTACTCATGTGCGGAAACAGGTTGAAGCTCTGGAATACCATGCCCACCTTGCCGCGGACCCGACGCAAATGCCGCGCGTTGGCGCGGACCAGATTGCCACTGGCATTCGGCATGTGAGTCAACGGTTCGTCATCGACCATGATTACGCCTTCGTCGATGTCCTCCAGGGTCATCAATGCACGTAGCAGCGTTGATTTCCCGGAGCCGCTGGGGCCGATGATGGCGACCTTCTCACCCGTTCGGACATCCAGATCAAGATGGTTGAGCACCGTCAGGTCGCCGAAGTGTTTGCTCACATCCCGAAACTGCACCATCAGTTCCGGCTCGTTGGCAGGGCTGGTTGAGTTCTGGGTTTCGCCGGCAGGCGTCGATGCGTTCATCGGGCTAGCTCCATACGGTTTTCCAGTCGGCGTACGAACCAGGCGAGGCCGAGGCTGAGAATGAGAAAGAACAGGCCGACCATGGTGATCGGTTCCAGATAACGAAAGTGCTCCGAGCCGATGTTCTTGGCCCGCTGCATGATTTCCACCACGGTGATAGCCGAGAGCACGGGTGTGTCCTTGAGCATCGAGATCATGTAATTGCCCAGTGCTGGCAGGATCGGTCGCAGCGCCTGTGGCAGGATCACCTTGCGGTAGGCGTTGAGCGGCTTCATGTTCAGCGCCGTCACCGCCTCCCATTGCGCGCGGGGTACGGCATCGAGCCCGGCGCGATAGACCTCCGCTGTGTAACAGGCGTAATGCAGCGCGATGCCGATGATGCCGGCCTGCAAAGCGGTTAGATTGAAACCATAATTCGGCAGGACGAAAAACAGGAAGTACACCTGAATCAACAGCGGTGTGCTGCGGATGAACTCGATCAAACCAGTCATCGGCCAGGACAGCCAGCGATGCCGGCTGCGGCGTCCCACTGCGAGGAACAGGCCCAGCACGATGGCGATGGAAAACCCGGCGATGGTGATGCCGATGGTTTTCAGTGATGCGTCGAGCAATCTGGGCAGGATTTCCCAGGCGAACTCCCAATCGAAGAAATTCATGACATGCCTCCCCGCATCCGGCCGCGCGCCAGGCGCCGCTCAAGGGTGCGCATGGAGAAATTGATGATTTGGGCGAGAACGAAGTACATCACCAGCGCCAGGCCGAAAATTTCAAGGGTCATCAAGGTTGCCTGGTCCAGCTGGCGTGCACGGAACGCCAGATCGGACAGCGTAATCAGCGACACCAGCGAGGTATTTTTCAGCAACTCGATCAGCAGGTTGGTGCCTGGCGGGATCGCCGCCAACAGCGCTTGCGGCAGGATGACCCGGCGCAGACGCTGCCCAGCGGTCATGTTCAGTGCCTGGCAGGCCTCGTACTGTCCTTCGTGCACCGACCTTATGGCACCGCGCAGCACCTCCGCGCCGTAGGCGCCGATGTTCAGGCCCAGGCCGATGACCGCGACATTGAAAGCGCTCATGGAAACGTTAAAAGGTGGCATCGGCAGGACGAAGTAGAGCCAGAACAGCTGCACCAGCAGGGAACTGCCACGGAACACTTCTATGTAGACGATTGCCAGCCAGCGCAACGGCTTGATCGGCGACAGTCGGCCCAGGGCGCCGATCAGCGCGGCGACTATGGCCAGCAGGGAGCCAAAAAAGGTGATTTGCACGGTCACCCAGGCTCCTTCCAGCATGAGGGGGAGTAGTTCGTTCATCGTGGATATCCGGTTAGCGGCGCGGCGATAGGAACACGTCGCCCGTCAGGCTTGGCTGCGTGGGAGGACCAATCGTGGCGCCGGGTAGCGTTACGCGACGGGCAACAGGCCAGTCGAAAGCGGTCGCATCGCAGTGCTGCGACGGAGCCGGAGAGAAGGGGTAGAGCTATCTGAAGGCTATTCACGTAAGAGCCCGGCAGGGGCTCAAAAGCCCGCGCCGGTTCCTTGTTCATGCGCCATTGGATCAGGCGCTGCAGAGTTCCTCAGCGGTCTTGTCGGTGATGTTCGAGCGGTCGAAGCCAAAGGGTTCGACGGTTTTCAGATGATCATCGCTGCCAAGCCATTTCTTCAGCTCCACGTTGACGGCGTCACGCAGCGCCTTGTCTTCTGGACGGAACGCCAGCGCGCCGTAACCGGTGTTGGCCGGATCGTCCTTGAAGTCATCCGTGGCCTCGACCTGATCCCCGGCTTTCTCGGCCAGGCCTCTCATGGTCAGCTGCGTGCCCACTGCCGCGTCGGCGCGACCAGTGCGCACAGCCTGCAGTTGCGAGGTGGTGTCTGGGACCTGAACGATCTGCGAATCCTTGATACCGGCCTTGCGCGCGTAGTTGAGGTTGACCGTGCCGGACATGATTGCCAGCTTGATCGACTCATCCTTGGCGATATCTTCGTAGCTCTGCAGTTGCTTTGGGTTGCCGGCCTTGACCAGCAGGGTGTCCTGCAGCTGATAGTGCGGATCGGTAAACAGCACCTGCTTGCAGCGCTCTGGGGTGATGTACATGCCAGCGGCGATCAGGTCGAACCGGCTGGCACGAAGACCCGGGATCAGCGAGCCCCATTCGGTCAGCACAGGTTTGATGGTTTCGATACCCATCTTCTGAAAAATCTTCTCGACGATTTCCGGGGATTCGCCGGTCACGCTGCCATCAGTGGCGGTGTAGGCGAACGGTGTTTCGTTGGCATAACCGATCCGGACGCTGCTCTTTGCCTTGATGTCGTCGAGGGTATCGGCCTGGGCCAGGCCGCCGAGGGAAAAGCCGGTCAGTACGGCTGAGGCCAGCAAAAGCTTGCCGAAATGGAAAGGACGTGCGCGATTCATCGTGAATTCTCCTGTGCTTTTTATCGTTCGCCGGCAACAGAACCAGCAGTTTGGAGGGCAGCTTCAAGAGCATCAGGACAGGGCATTCCCTGCCTCGACGCGACGTTGGACTTCTTTTCTATATGAGGTGCGCCGCGTTTCGCTGTCCGAGCATAGCAAAAGCGGTTTTCCCCAAAGGATTGCACTAGGACAATTGCATGACATTGCGCTTCAGCTGATCCTGTCGCCTCGACAGAGGTGGAACGTCATGCACAACTGGAAACAGGCCTTGCTGGCTGCCCATGGCGGCGGATCAAAATACAAGCTGCTGGTCACGGCTATCGCAACCGACATTGAACAGGGCGAGCTTATCGACGGTCAGCGGCTGCCAACCCAACGCTTGCTGGCCGAGCAGCTGGACATCAGCGTGCAAACGGTGACTAACGCCTACAAGGAACTGGAGCGCCAGGGCTGGGTGCGCTGCGAGGTCGGACGCGGCAGCTTCGTTAGCCGGCGCATCAGCGAGCGGGTCGCCACATCCATGCTCGATCGCGGCGAACAATCGCTGCTCGACTTTTCCACGGCCCGCATCGTTCGCAGCGAACGCCATGACCGCTACTGGCGGCAGACCTGCGCAGAACTGGCTGCCGAGCACGAGCAGCCGTGGATCCACGCCTGCCGACCAATCGCCGGATTCGAACATCACCGCGAGGCCGGCGTGCAGTGGCTTGCCGGGTTGGGGTTGGGAGTTGAGCCGCAGGACCTGCTTCTGACCAATGGCGCTTCTCAGGCAATCTTCCTCGCCCTTGCCTCGCTGGCGGGACCTGACGATCTGGTGCTCTGTGAAAGCTGTACGGATCACGGTGTGATTGGTACCGCTCAGGTGCTCGGCTTCAAACTCCAGGGTGTCGAGGCGGATTGCGACGGTCTCGATCCGGAGCATTTCGAGGATATCTGCGCCAACGAGCGGGTCACCGCGCTGGTCTGCACGCCGAACCTGAATAACCCCACCAGCAGTTTGATGCCCGACTCACGTCGTCGCGAGATTGCCGACATCGCGCGCCGTTATGGTGTTTACGTGATTGAGGACGACGTATACGGCCCTTTGCTCGGCGATGACCGAGCGGCCCCACCGCTCAGTCACTACCTGCCGGAGTTGTCGTTTTATTGCACCAGCCTGACCAAGTCGGTGCTGACCGGCTTGCGCCTCGGCTACCTGGCGATGCCTCGGCGGTTGGCGTTGCGTACCGAGAGCATCTTCAGGGTCAACAGCTGGATGGCAGCCCCGTTGCTGGGTGAGATCGCGACGCGCTGGATCGAGCGCGGTCGTGCCAGGGAGCTGGTGAGCCTGCAGCGCGAGCTGATCGCTGCCCGACAGGCTGCGGTGACCGCCGAGCTGGGTGATTATCTGCGCGGCAGCCATCCTGCCTCGCTCAGTGCCTGGCTAGATGTGCCCGAACACTGGGATCTCGACGCCCTGCAGCATGAGTTGCGAGCGCGTGGGATCGCGCTGACGCTGCCTGATCCCTTTCTTCCCCCTGGCAGCCCGAGGCCCAGGGCAATGCGCTTGTGTATCGGCGCTGAATGCAGCGACCAGCGCTTGCGCACGGGGCTGGCAAGCATACGAGACGTGTTTGAGCAGTACCCGGAAATCCACGAGTTTCGCGGTGCTCGCTAGCCTGTCGGGTTAGATCGCAGTGAATTGAAAAGCACCGGATTCTTCGGCTACACGGGTTCCCATGTGATGCAACGCGTCCGGCGTTCCGACCGGCGCGCTACCCTCCAGCCTGAAATGACACTAGAATGCGCGCCGCTCGGGCCATGTCGGCCCGGCAATGGGTTCCCTAACCCCATCACTTCAAAAAGGAAATGCCATGTTGCAGCTCCCTCCATCGGTCCGCCGAGCCACTTTGGCCGGTCTGATCGCGTTCCACATCGTCATCATCATCGCCAGCAACTATCTGGTGCAGCTGCCGATCACCCTGTTCGGCTGGCACACCACCTGGGGCGCGTTCAGTTTCCCCTTCATCTTTCTCGCCACTGACCTGACCGTGCGTCTACTCGGCAAAGGCCCGGCGCGCCGGGTCATCGCCCAGGTGATGATTCCAGCGCTGGTCGCCTCCTACGTGGTCTCGGTGTTGTTTCACCAGGGTGCGTTCGCTGGGTTCTCGGCCCTGGGCGAGTTCAATCTGTTCGTGTTCCGCATTGCGGTTGCTAGCTTTCTCGCCTATGCGTTCGGCCAGATCCTCGACATCCAGGTATTCGACCGGCTGCGGCGCTTGCGCCAGTGGTGGATCGCGCCGAGCGCTTCGACCATCTTCGGCAACCTGCTGGACACCTTTCTGTTCTTCTCCATTGCCTTCTGGCACAGCGACGACCCGTTCATGGCGGCGAACTGGGTGGAGATTGCCAGCGTCGATTACGTCATCAAGCTGATCATCAGCCTGGCGTTGTTCGTTCCGCTCTACGGCATGCTGCTGAACGCGATCGTGCGTCTGCTGCCCGGTCAGCGGACTGTGACGGCATAAGGGTGACCTGCCACCGCTCGGCCTGTGAGCACAGGCCGAGCGAGCCGCTCATCAGAAACGGGTCGTCAGAAGAAGGTAAGCCCCGCCTGGAACAGCCGCTCCACGTCGCGGATATGCTTCTTGTCGACGAGAAACAGGATCACGTGATCGCCTGATTCGATGACCGTATTGTCATGGGCAATCAGCACCTCTTCGTCACGGATCACGGCGCCGATGGTGGTGCCGGGCGGCAATGCGATCTTGCCGATAGCCCGGCCAACCACCTTGCTGGAGCGTGAGTCACCGTGGGCGATCACCTCGATTGCCTCGGCGGCACCGCGGCGCAAGGAGTGGGCGCTGACGATATCGCCGCGGCGCACGTGGGTCAGCAAGGTGCCAATGGTGGCCAGCTGCGGGCTGATGGCGATATCGATCTCACCGCCCTGGACCAGATCGACATAGGCCGGGTTGTTGATGATGCACATGACCTTACGCGCGCCGAGACGCTTGGCCAGCAGCGACGACATGATGTTCGCTTCGTCGTCGTTGGTCAGGGCTAGGAAGACGTCGGCATCGTTGATGTTCTCCTCCACCAGCAGGTCGCGATCGGAAGCGCTGCCCTGCAGGATGATGGTGCTGTCCAGCGTGTCGGAGAGGTAGCGGCAGCGCGCCGGGTTCATTTCGATGATCTTGACCTGATAGCGGCTTTCGATGGCTTCGGCGAGGCGCTCCCCAATGTGGCCGCCGCCAGCAATGACGATGCGTTTGTAGTTGTCGTCCAGCCGGCGCATCTCACTCATCACCGCGCGGATGTGGCCGCGCGCCGCGATGAAGAACACCTCGTCATCAGCTTCGATGACCGTATCGCCTTGCGGCAGGATCGCCTGGTTGCGTCGGAATATCGCGGCCACACGCGTGTCGACGTTGGGCATGTGTTTGCGGATCTGGCGCAGCTCCTGCCCCACCAGCGGCCCACCGTAGTAGGCCCGCACGGCGACCAGCTGTGCCTTGCCACCCGCGAAGTCGATCACCTGCAGCGAGCCAGGGTGCTCGATCAGACGCTTGATGTAGTTGGTCACTACCTGTTCGGGGCTGATCAGCACGTCGACCGGAATCGCCTCGTTACTGAACAGGCCGGAGCGGGTGAGATACACCGACTCACGGACTCGGGCAATCTTGGTCGGTGTGTGGAACAGGGTGTAGGCAACCTGACAGGCAACCATGTTGGTTTCGTCGCTGTTGGTTACGGCGACCAGCATGTCGGCGTCATCCGCACCCGCCTGGCGCAGTACCGTCGGGAATGAACCGCGGCCTACCACGGTGCGGATGTCCAGCCGATCGCCGAGATCACGCAGGCGATCAGCGTCGGTGTCGACCACGGTGATGTCGTTGGCTTCGCTGGCGAGATTTTCGGCAAGCGTACCGCCCACCTGCCCTGCGCCGAGAATAATGATCTTCACGCGATCGCTCCTGAAAGGCGGCTTGTAACCGCCACAGCATGGGGTGGCCGAGACATTGGCGTCTGGCCCACCTTAGGATTGTCGGCCATTGGGTTGGGCCGCGACTTTTATCAATTTGGCGTAGTAGAAGCCGTCGTGGCCATTGTCCTGAGGCAACAGCTGACGTCCATGCGTCTGTTCGACGCCGAAACCCTTGGGCAGGTCCAATTCTCGGGCGCCGGTCGTGCGCGCCAGGAAGGCTTCGATCACCTCGCGGTTTTCGGTCGGCAGCACCGAACAGGTGGCGTACAGCAGCACCCCGCCCACTGCCAGGGTTGGCCACAGCGCATCGAGCATCTCGCCCTGCAGCGTGGCCAGCGGCGCGATGTCATCGGCCTGGCGCGCCAGCTTGATGTCCGGATGGCGACGGATCACGCCGGTGGCCGAACACGGTGCGTCGAGCAAGATCCGCTGGAACAGTTGGCCGTCCCACCAGACCTCGGTGGCGCGGGCATCGGCAGCCACCAGTTTGGCGTCGAGCTGCAAGCGGTTGAGGTTTTCCTGCACACGCTGCAATCGTTTCGGCTCAAGGTCCAGCGCGATGACTTCAGCCAAGGCAGGCTCGCGTTCGAGAATGTGGCAGGTCTTGCCGCCCGGGGCGCAGCAGGCGTCCAGCACGCGTTGACCGGGGGCCAGATCGAGCAGACCGGCGGCCAGCTGCGCCGCCTCGTCCTGCACACTGATGCGGCCCTCGGCAAAGCCAGGCAGCTGAGTGACGTCGCAGGCCGCGGCGAGTCGGATGCCATCTTTGCTGTGGCTGCAGCGGAAGGCCTCGATGCCAGCTTTCTGCAGTTCCGCGAGATAGGTGTCGCGCTCGACCTGGCGGTGGTTGACTCGCAGCATCATCGGAGGATGCAGGTTGTTCGCCGTGCAGATTGCTTCCCAGTGCTCCGGCCAATGCGCCTTGAGCGATTTCTGCAGCCAGCGCGGGTGGGCGAAGCGAATCACCGGATCGCGTTCGAGCTCGGCGAACAGCGCTTCGCCGTCACGCTGGGCGTTGCGCAGCACCGCGTTGAGCAAGCCTTTCGCCCAGGGCTTCTTCAGCTTCTCGGCGCAGCCAACGGTTTCGCCAATGGCGGCATGCGGCGGAATGCGGGTGTAGAACAGCTGGTACAGGCCGACTAGCAGTAAGGCTTCGACATCACGGTCCGCTGCCTTGAACGGCTTCTGCAACAAGCGCTCGGCGAGGCCTGACAGACGTGGCTGCCAGCGGGCAGTGCCAAATGCCAGTTCCTGAGTCAGGCCGCGGTCACGGGCGTCGACCTTACCCAATACATCCGGAAGGCTGCTGTTCAGCGAGGCCTTGCCGGACAGCACCACAGCTAGCGCGCGTGCTGCGGCGAGACGCGGATTTATCAACATTATTCGAACGCCTTGCCGACGGCAAACTGTTCGCGGCGGCTATTGAACAGGTCGCTGACGGCCAGTGCCTTGCCGCCAGGGAGTTGCAGACGGGTGAGCGTCAGCGAACCCTCGCCACAGGCAACCTCCAGGCCGTCCTTGCTTGCTTCGATGATCTGGCCCGGCGCGCCCTGACCTGTGGATAGTTGCGCGGCGTGAACTTTCACCGGCGCGCCGTCGAGGCTGCTGTGGCAAATCGGCCAGGGATTGAACGCCCGCACCAGGCGTTCAAGCTCAACTGCGGGGCGCTGCCAGTCGAGGCGAGCTTCGTCCTTGTTGAGCTTGTGCGCATAGGTAGCCAGGCTGTCGTCCTGGACTTCGCCTTTCAGTGTGCCGGCTTCCAGCGCCGCTGCCGCCTCGATCACGGCGCGCGAGCCGAGTTCGGCGAGGCGATCATGCAGGGTGCCGCCCGTATCCTCACGGGTAATCGGCGTGCTGACCTTGAGCAGCATCGGCCCGGTATCCAGCCCTGCTTCCATTTGCATGACGGTGACACCTGATTCGGTATCGCCTGCTTCAATGGCCCGCTGAATCGGCGCTGCGCCACGCCAACGTGGCAACAACGAGGCATGGCTGTTGATACAGCCCAGGCGCGGCATGTCCAGCACGGCCTGCGGCAGAATCAAGCCATAGGCGACCACGACCATCAGGTCCGCCTCCAAACCGGCCAGCTCTGCCTGGGCAGCCGGGTCGCGCAGGGTCTGGGGTTGATACACAGGTATGGCGTGCTGCAGCGCCAACTGCTTGACCGGGCTGGGCATCAGTTTCTGGCCACGACCTGCCGGGCGATCCGGCTGCGTATACACCGCCACGACCTGACGCTTGGCGTCGAGCAGGGCTTGTAGATGCTGAGCGGCGAATTCCGGCGTGCCGGCGAAAACGATGCGCATAGAAGACTCATCAATAAAAAAGGCTTGCTGCTGCAAGCCTTTGGAGTGGGAGATCAAGCCTGCTGACGGTGAAGCTTTTCCAGCTTCTTCTTGATCCGGTCGCGCTTGAGGTTGGAAAGATAATCGACGAACAGCTTGCCGTTGAGGTGATCGCATTCGTGCTGGATGCAGACCGCGAGCAGACCTTCGGCAATCAGCTCATAGGGCTGACCGTCGCGGTCCAGCGCCTTGATCTTCACCTTTTGTGGACGATCTACGTTTTCGTAGAAGCCGGGGACCGACAGGCATCCTTCCTGGTACTGCTCCATCTCGTCGGTGAGGAACTCAAACTCGGGATTGATGAAGACCCGTGGCTCGGTCTTGTCTTCGGACAGGTCCATCACCACGATCCGCTTGTGCACGTTGACCTGCGTGGCGGCCAGGCCGATGCCCGGTGCGTCGTACATGGTCTCGAACATGTCGTCGATAAGCTGACGAATGCCGTCGTCGACCACGTCCACCGGCTTGGCGATGGTGCGCAGGCGTGGATCGGGAAATTCTAGGATGTTCAGGATTGCCATATGCGTTTGTGATGCACTTATGGAATAAAGTCAAAAGCCGCTGCTAAGATGCCGAGCAGCTTGTAAACGGCTTAACGCCGCTTTCCACAAGGGTTTCTGCGGCGCTAGGGCGCTTTACGTGAAGGCACATCATAAAGGGATTCACCACATGAGGAAATCACTACTCGCCCTGCTGTTGGTGGCGGTTGGCGGCATGGCGCAGGCCGCTGTGGAGCTGAAGGATGGCCATCCTGAGCAATACACCGTAGTGAAAGGCGACACACTCTGGGACATTTCCGGCCGCTTTCTCAGCGAGCCCTGGAAATGGCCGGAACTCTGGCATGCGAACCCGCAGGTGGAAAACCCGCATCTGATCTATCCGGGCGACAGCCTCAGCCTGGTCTACGTCGACGGCCAACCGCGCATCATGCTCAACCGTGGCGCGTCGCGCGGGACCATCAAGCTCTCGCCAACCGTTCGCACGACACCCATGGCCGAGGCCATCAGCACCATTCCGCTGGAAGCCATCAATAGCTTTCTGCTGAGTAACCGCATTGTCGACAGCGCAGCAGAGTTCGAGGCCGCTCCTTACATCGTGGCAGGCAACGCCGAGCGCGTGATCAGTGGCTCTGGCGATCGCGTCTACGGCCGCGGCGAGTTCCAGGATGACATCGGTATCTACGGCATCTTCCGTCAGGGCAAGACTTACGTGGACCCGGAGACCGGGGAATTCCTAGGTATTAACGCCGACGATGTTGGCACCGCCGAGCTTCTCGACATGGAAGGTGACATTGCCACCATGATGCTCACGCGGGTCACTCAGGAAGCGCGCATCGGCGACCGCCTGTTCCCCAGTGAAGAGCGCGCAGTGAATTCGACCTTCATGCCGAGCGAGCCGAAAGAAGAGATCAACGGTGTGATTCTGGATGTGCCGCGCGGCGTGACGCAGATCGGTCAGTTCGATGTGGTTACCCTGAACCGGGGTGCGCGTGACGGGCTGAATGTTGGCAACGTGCTTGCCGTGTACAAGACCGGCGAAACCGTCCGCGACCGGGTCACCGGTGAAAACGTGAAGATTCCGGACGAGCGTTCGGGCTTGCTGATGGTGTTCCGCACCTACGACAAGCTCAGCTATGGCCTGGTCCTGCAGGCAACTCGCTCACTGTCGGTGATGGATAAGGTGCGCAACCCCTGATACCCCCCAAGCCCCGCATCGCGGGGCTTGTCATTTCTGAACAGCACTGCATGGATGCGGTGCCAAGAGACAAGGACTGTTCTCATGCCTTCGATTTCCCCTGCCGAACTGGAAGCACGCCTGCGCCTGCATTTGTTGCCGGAGCTGGGCCCGCGTCGCCTGCATAAATTGCTCAGTGCCTTTCCCGATGCGTCCTCAGCGCTCAGCGCGCCAGCCTCCGCGTGGCGCTCGTTGGGCTTGCCGGTCAGTTGTGCCGACGCCAGGCGCAGCCCGGCGATCCGCGAGCGAGCCGCGGCCAGCCTGGTCTGGTTGGAGGCACCGGGGCACCATCTGCTGATGTGGGATGACCCGGCGTATCCCGGGTTGCTAGAGGAGCTGCCGGACGCCCCACTCCTGTTGTTCATCGAGGGTGATCCAGGCCTGCTTGAGCGACCGCAGCTGGCCATGGTCGGCAGCCGTCGCGCCTCTCGACCAGGGCTGGATAACGCCACTGCCTTTGCGCGCAGCCTGGCTCGCGGCGGTTTCGTGATTACCAGCGGGCTGGCCCTGGGTATCGACGGCGCAGCACACCAGGGTGCGCTGGATGTGGGTGGCAAGACGATCGCCGTACTGGGTACGGGGCTGCAGTGCCTTTATCCGCGTCGCCATCTGGGGCTGGCTGCGCGCATTGTTGAGGGTGGTGGTGCGGTGGTCTCAGAACTGCCGCTCGACTGTCCGCCGCAGGCCGCCAACTTTCCTCGTCGTAATCGAATCATCAGCGGCTTGTCATTGGGTGTGCTGGTGGTCGAGGCAAGTCCTTCGAGCGGCTCGCTGATCACCGCCCGCCTGGCTGCCGAACAGGGCCGTGAGGTCTATGCGATCCCCGGCTCGATCCACCATCCCGGCGCCCGAGGCTGTCACCAGCTGATTCGCCAGGGCGCTGCACTGGTGGAAAGTGTCGACGACGTACTGCAGGCCTTGCGCGGCTGGCAGCAAGCCCCGGCCACGCCCGAAGCGCAACGATCCGAGCCGATGCACCCGTTGCTCGCCCAGCTGCATGCCGCTCCCATGAGCAGCGAGGTGCTGGCAGATGCCGTGAACCAGCCCTTGTCAGAAATCCTCGCAGCGCTCACCGAGCTGGAAATCGAGGGACTCGTCGCTTGCGAGAACGGTCGCTGGGTCGCTTGCGCGGGTTGAGGCCTGCTGTACTGCCGACAGCGCTTGGGTACACTTCGCCGATCAGTCTCAGGGGAGGTGGCAATGGTCGGCAATTGGCGTGTGCAGCAGGCGGCGCGGGTCGTCAGGCGTGGCGGGGTGATCGCCTATCCGACCGAGGCGGTCTGGGGCTTGGGCTGCGATCCTTGGGATAGCGACGCGGTACATCGGTTGCTGGCTCTGAAGGAGCGGCCGGTGGAGAAAGGACTGATTCTGGTCGCCGACTGCGTCGAGCAATTCGATTTTCTGCTGGAAGACCTTCCTGAGCGTTGGCTGGACCGTTTGGTTGGCAGCTGGCCGGGGCCGAATACCTGGCTGGTCCCGCACCGTGATCGCTTGCCAGACTGGATCACCGGCCAACACGACAGTGTTGCACTGCGTGTGACCGATCACCCGCTGGTGGCGAGGCTTTGCGCCTTAACCGGCCCATTGGTGTCCACCTCGGCCAACCCGGCCGGCCGACCTTCGGCGCGCTCACGTCTGCGCGTCGAGCAGTACTTCCCAGGGGATCTGGACGGCGTGCTTGGCGGCAGCCTGGGCGGCCGTAAAAACCCCTCCACCATTCGCGATATACGAAACGGCGAGGTCATCCGCGCTTCCTGACGCCAGGGCGCGCTGGTTCCCAGCCAGTTCAGGGCAGGAGGATGGTCGAGCCGGTCGTCTTGCCTGCGGCGAGCTGGCGCTGCGCCTCGGCAGCGTCGGCGAGCGGGTAACGCTGGCCGATCTCCACCTTGATCTGGCCGCTGGCGATCATCTCGAACAGCTCGGTCGCCATGCCTCGCAGGCGTTCGGCTGAGGTGGCGTAACCGGCCAGAGTTGGCCGGGTGACATACAGCGAGCCCTTCTGAGCCAGTACGCCAAGATTGACCCCGGTAACCGCGCCGGATGCATTGCCGAAGCTGACCAGCAGGCCACGCGGGGCGACACAATCGAGCGAGACGTCCCAGCTGCTCTTGCCCACCGAGTCGTAGACAACCGGACATTTCTGACCGTCAGTCAGCTCCAACACGCGCTGGACGATGTCTTCCTGAGTGCGATCGATAGTCTCCCAGGCGCCCAGTGATTTGGCGCGCACGGCCTTTTCTGCCGAGCCAACCACGCCGATCAGCCGCGCACCGATGGCCTTGGCCCACTGACAGGCGATCGAGCCGACACCACCGGCCGCCGCGTGGAAAAGGATGGTCTCTCCTGCTTTCAGCTCATAGGTCTGGCGCAGCAGATATTGAGTCGTCAGGCCCTTGAGCATCACCGAGGCGGCTTGTTCGAAGCTCACGCTTTCGGGCAGCTTGACCAGATGCCGCGCTGGAAGGGTGTGGTGTTCACCGTAAGCACCCAGCGGCCCGGTCGCGTAAGCGACACGATCACCTACCGCGAAATCATCGACGCCCTCACCCAGCGCTTCGACGACACCGGCACCTTCGGTGCCCAGGCCCGACGGAAGGCTCGGCGGCGCGTAGAGCCCGCTGCGGAAGTAAGTGTCGATGAAGTTCAGACCGATCGCATGGTTACGCACGCGGACCTCACCAGCGCCTGGTTCCGCGACCGGGACGTCGACCTGTTCGAGGACTTCAGGACCACCGTGCTGACTGAACTGGATGCGCTGCGACATATCGACTCCTGACAAATACTAAAGGAGCCTATCCAACGCTTCCCGGGCGCGTCCGTCAATTGGCCCGGTGATATGCTTGCCGGCCTTCTGTTCTAGCGCTGCGGCTCTGGGCCCATGGCCGGCAGCAGCGCAGCCCACTTGCCAAGGTGAATTCGTGAACGAGCGTACCGAAGCCGTCAAAGCCTACCTGCTCGATCTGCAGGACCGTATCTGCGCCACCCTTGAAGCCGAAGACGGCGGCGCACGCTTCGTCGAGGATGCCTGGACGCGGCCCGCAGGCGGTGGTGGCCGGACCCGGGTCATCGAAAACGGTGCGCTGATCGAAAAGGGCGGCGTCAATTTCTCTCACGTTCATGGCAGCGGTCTGCCCCCTTCGGCCAGTGCCCATCGCCCCGAACTGGCCGGCCGCGGCTTCGAAGCGCTCGGCGTGTCCCTGGTGATCCACCCGGAAAACCCCTATGTGCCGACCTCCCACGCCAACGTGCGCTTCTTCGTTGCCGAGAAAGAAGGCGAAGAGCCGGTCTGGTGGTTTGGCGGTGGCTTCGACCTGACGCCCTACTACGGCAACGAAGAGGACTGTGTGCACTGGCACCGGGTGGCCCGGGATGCGTGTGCGCCGTTCGGCGCCGATGTCTATTCGCGCTACAAGGAATGGTGTGATCGGTATTTTCACATCAAGCACCGCAACGAGCCGCGCGGGGTCGGTGGGCTGTTCTTCGACGACCTGAACGAATGGGATTTCGACACCAGCTTCGCGTTCATGCGGGCGGTAGGCGATGCCTACATCGAGGCCTACCTGCCAATCGTCCAGCGGCGCAAAGCGATGCCTTTCGGTGAGCGCGAGCGGGAATTCCAAGAGCTGCGCCGCGGGCGCTATGTGGAATACAACCTAGTCTACGACCGCGGCACCCTGTTCGGTCTGCAGTCAGGTGGACGCACCGAGTCGATCCTGATGTCGCTGCCGCCGCTGGTGCGCTGGGGTTACGACAAGCATCCCGAGCCCGGCACACCCGAGGCGCGGCTGACCGAGTACTTCCTGCAGGATCGGGACTGGCTGGGCGAACAGCCTTGAATAGCCCCCACCACCTCTGAATCGCTACTGCTTTTAGGAGCATCAATGGACCGTTACGGCGTCTTCGGCAACCCCATCGGCCACAGCAAATCGCCTCAGATCCACCGTCTGTTTGCCGAGCAGACCGGGCAGACGCTCAGCTACGAGCCTTTGCTGGCGCCGCTCGATGACTTTCCCGGCTATGCCCGCGCATTCTTCGAACAGGGGTTGGGCGCCAATGTCACCGTGCCCTTCAAGGAACAGGCGTTTCGCCTTGCCGACCAGCTGAGCGAGCGCGCCCAACGTGCCGGGGCGGTGAACACCCTGAAGAAGCTGGAAGATGGTCGCCTGCTGGGCGATAACACCGACGGCATTGGCCTGGTCCGCGACTTGCTGGACAACGCTGGCGTCACGCTGCAAGGCAAGCGAATTCTGTTGCTGGGCGCTGGTGGTGCGGTGCGTGGGGTGCTCGAGCCCCTGCTGGCGCAGCGCCCGGTAGCATTGGTCATATCCAACCGCACCCTGGCCAAGGCCGAACAGCTGGCCGGCGAGTTCGCCGAGCTGGGGCCGGTCAGTGCAAGCGCCTTCGAGCAGCTGCGAGGCCCGTTCGATGTGATCATCAATGGCACCTCGGCGAGCCTCGGCGGCGAGCTGCCACCGTTGGGCGATGACCTGATCGACCCTGGCGTTACCCTCTGCTACGACATGATGTACGGCGCGAAGCCGACGCCCTTCTGCCTGTGGGCGGCCGAACGTGACGCAGCGACCCGCGATGGGCTCGGCATGTTGGTCGAACAGGCGGCGGCGGCCTTCGAGTTGTGGCGCGGGGTTCGGCCGGATTCGGGCCCGGTTCTGGCGCAGCTGCGCAGCCAGCTCGACGCTTGAGGGTCGCTCAAATACGGAAGTGAATCTGCTCGTGCAGGTGCTGCGGTGTCTCCAGCTCGTCGACGATTCCCGCAGCGATACGCCGTAGCTGCACACGTCGATCACTGGGGTCGAGATCGTCAATCACGCTGAAATCCTCGATCGACAGGTCGTCGCCATCAGCGTTGGCATCCACCAGCGTCCACTTCAACGGATGCGCAGCAATGCGTTGCAGCGCGGCGGTGACGGTCGGATCGTCGCCCTTCGCGGACAGATCGGCGACCAGTACCAGCCGTGCGACACCGACCTTTGGCAACCCGGACAGCAAGGCATCGACCGCCTGATACAGGTCATGCGGCTGATTGGCTGCTGCGCCGGAGGCTGTGGCCAATGACGGGCTGTCGTACAGACAGATCACCGCATCCATCCCGGCCACGCTCTGCGAGACACTGACGGCGTCGAACAGATCACCGGCCTTTGCGCGCAGTCCTGGGCGGACGGTCATCGAATTGAGATCGTCGACCAGGGCCACGGCTTCGTGTTGCCGCGTCAGCAGCTCGCAGAGCAGCGCGTTACCGAGGCTCGAATGCGCGCCATACAGAGCGAATTTGAGCCGCGGCGTTTCAGCGTTGAGCATGACGGCTCGGCCGGATCAGCGACGCGTGGCGAGATAGCCAATCAGCGCAACTGCGCCAGCGGCCAGAGCGACCGTGCTCAGCGGATGCTCGCGAGCGCAATCCTTGGCCATGCGCCCGGCATCGCGGCCCCGGGGGGACAGGTCGTGGCAGTGCTCGTCCCACTTGTTGTCGTTCCACAGCGTCTCGGCGCGCGAGCGCAGCGCATTGAAGCGATGACGCGATTCGCGCGAGGCATCGTCCTTGAGGTCGTCAAGCGCGGTCATCAAATTCTGGATTTCGCGCTCGATTTCGTCGCGGGTGGTAGGTGTGCGGCTGAAGCGGGACATAGCGTTTTCCCCTTTGAATGTAGGGTTTGGACTCTGCGAAGCAGTGAAGGTGCCTTCGGTCGTGGTCAACCAAAAAAACCGGACTGCTAGAAGCGGACCTATCAATAGTAACTGGGTTCCGCCGGTCGGCTCGGTTGTGGCGAAAAGTCGCGCTGCCGACAACCTTATGAGCCGCGAGCCGGCAAACCCAGCAGCGCGACGCATGTTGTTCTACGCTTTGGATTGTGGCCGTTGCGCTGAACGATCCGTGAGGCGAAACAAGCGAAACGGCCAGAGCCTTGCGCCCGGTCGATACGCTGCAAGCGCCGAAATATAAGGGCTGGCGGCCATGTTTATGCTCGCCTTTTCCGTATAATGCGCGCCGCGTCCGTCTGCTTCGGCGCGCCTTTTTTCACTGCCAATTCATCGGTGTCCATCTTGAAGCTTCGTCATTCCATTCTCGGCTTGCTGCTCGCCTGCAGCAGCGTCATGTTGACCCCCGTTTCCACCGCTGCTGCGAAGGCCCCTGCGCAACAGGAGCTCGCCTCCGGGAGCGCGCTGGTGATCGATCTGAAAACCAATGAAGTGCTCTATTCCAGCAATCCAGACGTGGTGGTGCCGATCGCATCGGTGACCAAGCTGATGACCGCGATGGTGGCGCTCGACGCAAAGCTGCCGCTCGATCAGCGCCTGTCCGTCACCATCCGTGACGCGCGCGAAATGCAGGGTGTGTACTCGCGTGTACGCATCGGCAGCGAGATCAGCCGTCGCGAAATGCTGCTGTTGACCCTGATGTCGTCCGAGAACCGCGCCGCCGCGAGCCTGGCACACCACTATCCGGGCGGTTACAGCGCCTTCATCCAGGCGATGAACGCCAAAGCCAAGGCGCTGGGAATGACCCGTACGCACTATGTCGAGCCCACCGGCCTGTCCGAGCGGAACGTCTCCAGCGCCAATGACCTAGTCAAACTGCTCAAGGCCAGCCAGGCCTATCCATTGATCGAGCAGTTCAGCACCACCAGCGAAAAGACCGTGGCCTTCCACAAGCCCAACTACACCCTGGGTTTCCGCAATACCAATGCCCTGGTGCGCAAGCCGGACTGGAGCATCCAGCTGACCAAGACCGGCTTTACCAATGCGGCCGGCCATTGCCTGGTGATGCGCACCGTGATGAACAAGCGCCCCGTAGCCTTCGTGGTGCTTGATGCCTTTGGCAAGTACACCCACATGGCCGATGCCAACCGCCTGAAGAAGTGGATGGAAACCGGCAAGGTGACGCCGGTCGCGCCGGCTGCTCTGGCCTATAAGCAGCAGAAGATGGCCCAACGTCAGCTTGCGGGCCAACCGGGCGATGCGGCGACGGTGATTGGCACGCGCTGACCGTTCGCCACCACCGCCACGTCTCGTCGCGTGGTGGTTGAGCCAGGCGAAGGGCGACCGATCTAGCCGCCACGATTGCCGTAGGCTGCTTCATTGCCGTCCTGTTCGGCGGCACTCGCGAGTTCGCGGGTCAGATGGGCTTTCAGGCGGGGCAAGGTCTCGTCATTCCAATCGTTGGGCGCAGTCACCAACCGCCAGGCATCGACATAATCGGCAGGCGCATACACATGCCCATGGCCCGGTGGTGTCGGGGTGGTGACTGCCATGTCGACCGCCAACCCCACAGCTTCGACGATGATTGAATCCACGGCGGCTGCCGCTCGGTCTTTTCGAGGCGTCTGGGTCGTCACGGTTCCCTGCTCGGTCTACTCGCCGCGTCGTGAATGGCCGACGATATCTATCAGCCGGTATCGGCACAGCGTCGTCTGTAGGAGCCAGCTTGCTGGCGATGTTTTCGGCACCGCGGAGGTCCGGATCGCCAGCAAGCTGGCTCCTACGAAGAAGCGTGGTGGCGCGGCTTGAGGTTGAGCTGGGTAGAAAGGCTGCTTTGCTGAAGTGGTGATCCATGGAATCCAATGCAACGATGCTGGCCCGCCCTACTCAAACGACTACATTCGCCCTCAGCGCAACGGGAACCGAAGGTCGTTATGAGCACGCCAGACAATACCTACATCGAGTGGCTGGAAAGCCAGTCCATGCTAAAAGCTGCCCGTGATCGGGCCCGACTCTATGCCGGCCAGGCGCGGCTCTGGCAGCGCCCTTACGCCCAGGCGCGACCGCGTGATGCCAGTGCGATTTCCTCGGTGTGGTTCACCGCCTACCCAGCGGCGATCATCACGCCCGAAGGCGGCTCGGTGTTGCAGGCGCTGGGGGACGATCGCCTCTGGAGCGCACTATCGGAACTTGGCGTGCAGGGCATCCATAACGGGCCGATGAAACGCTCCGGTGGCCTGCGTGGGCGTGAGTACACCCCCACCATTGATGGCAACTTCGACCGCATCAGCTTCGATATCGACCCCAACCTCGGCACTGAGGCGGAGATGCAGCAGCTCAGCCGTATGGCGGCCGCGCACAACGCCATCGTCATCGATGACGTCGTCCCGGCGCACACCGGCAAGGGCGCGGATTTCCGTCTTGCCGAGATGGCTTACGGTGATTACCCCGGTCTCTATCACATGGTCGAGATCAATGAAGAAGACTGGCCCCTGCTGCCGGACGTGCCCAAGGGCCGAGATGCGATCAACCTGTCGCCCCCGGTGGTCGACCAGTTGAAGGAAAAGCACTACATCGTCGGCCAGCTGCAACGGGTGATCTTCTTCGAGCCGGGCATCAAGGACACCGACTGGAGCGTGACCGGCATCGTGACCGGCGTCGATGGCAAGCGTCGGCGCTGGGTGTACCTGCACTACTTCAAGGAAGGCCAGCCGTCGCTGAACTGGCTTGACCCCACCTTCGCCGCCCAGCAACTGATCATTGGCGATGCGCTGCATGCCATCGACGTCTCGGGCGCGCGGGTCTTGCGCCTGGATGCCAACGGCTTCCTGGGTGTCGAGCGTCGCGCTGAAGGCACCGCCTGGTCCGAAGGCCATCCGCTGTCAGTGACCGGCAACCAGCTGATTGCTGGCGCAATCCGCAAAGCCGGTGGTTTCAGCTTCCAGGAACTGAACCTGACCATCGACGACATCGCCTCGATGTCCCACGGCGGCGCCGACCTCTCCTACGACTTCATCACTCGTCCCGCTTATCACCATGCCCTCGTGACTGGGGATACCGAATTCCTGCGGTTGATGCTGCGTGAAGTCCACGCGTTCGGCATCGATCCGGCTTCGCTGATCCACGCGATGCAGAACCACGACGAGCTGACCCTGGAACTGGTGCATTTCTGGACACTGCACGCCTACGACCATTACCACTACCACGGGCAGACGCTGCCCGGCGGCGTCCTGCGCGAGCACATCCGTGAGGAAATGTACGAACGCCTGACCGGCGAGCATGCGCCCTACAACCTCAAGTTCGTCACCAACGGCGTGTCCTGCACCACCGTCAGCGTCATCACGGCGGCGCTGGGCATCCGTGACCTCAACACCATCAGCGCGGCCGATATCGAACAGATCCAACGCCTGCATATCCTGCTGGTGATGTTCAATGCCATGCAGCCTGGCGTGTTCGCCCTTTCCGGCTGGGATCTGGTCGGCGCGTTGCCGCTGGAAGCCGAGCAGGTGGAACACCTGATGACCGAAGGCGACACCCGCTGGCTGCATCGCGGCGGTTATGACCTGGCCGATATCGCACCCGAGGTGGACACCTCCAGCGAGGGCTTGCCCAAGGCGCGTTCGCTCTACGGCAGCCTGGTCGAGCAGCTGAAGAACACCGGCTCCTTCGCCTGCCAGCTCAAGCGCATCCTCAGCGTACGCCGCGCCTACGACATCGCCGCCAGCAAGCAGATCCTGATTCCAGACGTGCAGGCGCCAGGGTTACTGGTAATGGTCCACGAACTGCCCGCCGGTAAAGGCGTGCAGATCACGGCGCTCAACTTCAGCGCCGAGACCATCAGCGAGACGGTCACCCTCCCCGGCGTAGCGCCTGGGCCGGTGGTGGACATCATCCACGAAAGCATCGAAGGCGACCTCACCGAAAACGGTGAGATGACCTTCAACCTCGACCCTTACGAAGGCCTTGCCCTGCGAGTGGTCAGCGCCGCATCACCGGTACTCTGACCGAGCATCAGCGCCCTCTTCGCTTGGCTCGCCGGCGCAGCTATAGTGCGCGCCGGCCGGCCCTGCGGGCCGCCTAGCTCATCCGAAGAGTGCATACGTGTCCGCCACCTCCCGCTTCCGTTTCCTGCGCACGGTGTTCGCCTGCGTGCTCGGTTCGTCGATCTTTTCGAGCCAGGCGCAGACCGCCTGCCCGTCCGGCCAACAGCCCCTCTGCCTCGGCGCCTGCGTATGCATGCCGGTCTCTGCGCAGCATTCCGAAACGCTGTACGAGCAGATGCAGTGGCTGGCTGCCGCGGGGCTGGAGACCTGGATTCGCCAGTCGCGCGATCGGCTGGCGTTGCAGGAGAGCCAGCCTATCCCGCTGCACATCCGCTCGCAGCTCGAGCCCTATTTCGATCTGGCGGTGTTGGAGACCGCGCGCTACCGCGTCGGCGATGACAGCGTGCTCACCGCCGCCAACACCCTGCTGCGCAACCCGGACATCGTCGCGGTGACGCTGATCGACATCATCGTCTTCCGCAACGAGGCCGATGCCCTGGACAACGTTGCCCTCTGGGCGCACGAGCTCAAGCACGTCGAGCAATACCTGGAATGGGGCGTAGGCGAATTCGCGCGGCGCTATACCCGCGATTACAGCAGCGTCGAACGGCCGGGTTATGCCATGGAGCTGCAGCTCGAGCGCGAAGCGGCCTTGCGCGAAACCGGCAGAAGCACAGCGTCGCGCCATTCAGCCGAATGACCTAGATCGAGGGATCGGCCCAGGGCAGCTCCGGTCACAGCCTTATCGCCATAAGGAGACTGCCATGCCTGTTACCGTGACCAAGCTCCAGGGCAACGATATCCCCGAGGAGATGCGTGGGCCCGAGGTCGAGGTGGTATTCCGCGTCACCGACCATGAGGGCAAGGTGAAATACCTGCTGGACGATGTCGAAGCCGCACAGAGCGCCGTGCGGGCCAGCGATGAACGTCAGGCCGCGAAAGGGTGACCGCTGCGGCAGCTTAAAAGCCGCGTAGGGCCTGACAATCCGACAGCTTGTTTTCGGCTGGCCGATGCCCTCTCGCCGCGGTGACTCAACCGGCGCTGCCTTGAGTCGCCTGGGTGTTTTCGTCAGCCCAACCCAGCAGCAGCTCAGGCGCCATGGGGCGGGCAATGTAATACCCCTGTCCCTCTTCACAGCCCCACTGGGCCACCAGATCGTAGACCGCCTGGGTTTCGATCCCTTCGGCCACGACGCGCAGTTCGAGGCGCTTGGCCAAATCGATGATGGTTCGCACCAGCCGACAGTCTTTCTCGTCGTCGCCCAAGTTGCGGATGAAGGATTGATCGAGCTTGACCGTCGACGCGGGCAGGTCGCGCAGATAGGTCCAGTTGCTGTAGCCGGTGCCGAAGTCATCGATGGCCACCTCCACGCCCAGTGAGCGCAGGCGCAGCAGCTGGCGACTGACTTCTCCCGGGTTACGCATCAGGGCGCTTTCGGTAAATTCCACCTCCAGACTTCTCGGGTCGACACGCTGATCGCTCAGCAACTCAATGATGCGATCGACGAAGGCCGGGCTGTCCAGATCCGACGCCGACACGTTGATGGCGACCTTGAACCTCGCCCCTTGGCGCTGCCAGGTTGCCGCCTGCATGACGGCCTTCTCGGCGACCCACAGGCTCAGCTCGCGGATCAGTGCGGTCTTCTCGGCCAGCGGAATGAATTCAGCCGGGCCGATGGCGCCGAGCGTCGGATGATCCCAGCGCAGCAGCGCCTCGACCGAAGTGCAGTGCCCATCCACCAGGCTGATACGCGGCTGATAGACCAGCCGCAGCTGTCCGTCGCTGTGTAACGCCTCGGCGAGACCGCTGAGCAAGGTGAAAGCACGCTGCTGCACCGCATCGAGTCGGGATTCGTAAGGCGACCAGCCGATGCCACGATCACGCGCGTCGTCCGCCGACGTGATCGCCAGGCGCAGCCAGTCCTGCTCCAGCACGCCACTGTGCAGCGGCAGCACGCCGAGACCGATCTGGGTCTTGATCGGAATCGAATTGCACTGCACCGGGGCGTCGAACGCCGCGATGATCCGGTCATAGAGCTGGATCAGCTCATCCTGCGGCCCGTCGGGGATCAGAAAAGCAAAACGACTCGGGCTGATGCAATACAGCCCGCACCGATCTGGAAGCTGCGCTTGCAGGGTCTGTTGCATGCGCAGCATCAGCGTTTGGGCAAAGCTGTGACCGAGCACCTTGATGATGTCGTTCAACAGCATCGGCCCGATCACATCGGCCACGACCAACACATTGCTCTGATCAGACGTGGCAGCTGCCCGCGCCACGTCATCTTCGAGCCGCGAGCGGTTGTACAAACCCGTGGATGCATCGATGAAGTTGGTGTTGCGCAGTGTCAGGATGCGCGCCATCGTCAGTTTGGCGAAATGGCCAAGCATCGACAGTTCCTGCGGGGTCAGTGCCCGTCGCGGTTTGGTGTCGATGATGCACAGGCTGCCCAGGCCCAGCCCTTCCGGCGTAATCAGTGGCATGCCCGCATAAAAACGAATGCCCGGCTCGCCCGTGACCAGCGAGTTGTTCTGGAAGCGCACATCCTGGGTGGCATCGAGCACCTGGAGCGGCTCGTTAGCGAGGATTGCATAGGCGCAGAAGGAATCGTGTCGCGGCGTCTCCTGAGTCAGCAGCCCGATCCGGGCTGTGAACCACTGGCGCTGTTCGTCGACGATCGAGATCAACGCAATCGGCGCCTGAAAATACTCCGCCACCATCGCCACGATGTGCTCGAACACCTCGTCGGGCGCCGTGTCCAGCCGGCACAGCTGCGTCACTTGCAGCTGTCGCTGCGCTTCATTTATCGGGGTGGGAGCACCAGCCATATGATCAACTGCCTGGAAATTCGAATGGGTCCGAGCCGTCGGCGCGGCGTCCGGTATGGGTTGCAACGGATATCTGGACGTCATGCCCGAACGGTCGGCACAACGGGACCTCTTGCCCGCATATCGACCGGTTCGTTTGTTCCTTGATGAGGTGCCGACGGGAGGTGCAGATGGGCGCGACATGAGCATCCGCATAGTGGATACGCGCCAGCATGCTTGTAGGCTTCTCGCTTATCTGTCGCTCCGGAACGCCTTCGACGCATCGCTTTCCAACCTTCACCCCCACTGGTGAATTCGCCTCCATGCGGTTCATAACCGCGACAACCCAGCAGTACAAAGCCGCCGCCAGGTGGCGGTTTCAAAGGACGATGGCCGGACATGCCCGATGCGATGAATGAGGTGCCTGGTTTTCTCTCCGGTGGCGGAGAGATGGGTGCGTTGATGCGAAACCATGATTGGGCGGCCACGCCGTTCGGCCCTGTCGAGTGTTGGCCGCAATCCTTGCGCTCCATGGTCGGCGCCTGTCTGAATTCCCCGCTGTTGGGAACGGTGCTCTGGGGGCCAGAGCTGCGAATGCTCTATAACGATGCTTACGTCGCCTCAATGGCCGATCGTCATCCGGCCGCGATAGGGCGGCCGGTAGCCGAGGTATGGGGTGACGTCTGGGACCTGGTGGCGCCCCCGTTTGAACATGCGATGCGCACGGGGGAAGGCTTCGCGCAGGACCGGGTCGAGTTGCCAATGGTGCGCAACGGCCAACCAGAAATCACCTATTGGAACATCAGCGCGACACCGATTTTCGGTGAAGACGGCAGAGTCGTCGGCCTGCTGAACCAGGGCATCGAGATCACCGGTCAGGTGGTTGCCGAACAGCAGCGCCTGGTCGCCAAGCAGCAGTTGCGTGACATGAATGAGCAGTTGGCTCAAGAGGTTGCCATCCGCACGGAAGAACGCAACCTGATGTGGGACACCTCGCCCGACTTGATGGTGGTGATCAACTTCAAAGGGATATTCCAGCGTGTGAACCCAGCATGGACGACCCTGCTCGGTTACCAGCCCGAAGAACTGATCGGCCATCACATCAATGAATTCATTACCGAAGAAGACCATCTGCGTACCGTTGACGCCTACCTGACTACAGCCGGTGGCAAGCAGGTGCGGATCGTCAATCGCTACCGACACAAGAACGGGGCGCACCACTGGATTTCGTGGGTCGCCGCACCCGCCGGTGACAAAACGTACGCCACCGGCCGTGACATCACCGAAGAAATAGAGCGTCAGGCACAACTCGAGTCGACCCACGAGCAGCTGCGCCAGGCACAGAAGATGGAAGCAGTCGGCCAGCTCACCGGCGGCCTGGCACACGACTTCAACAACCTGCTCGCCGGCATCTCGGTCAGCCTGGAAATGATTGAGGCCCGCATTCGGCAGGACCGCACCGGCGAGGTCTCGAAATATCTGCTGGTAGCGCAGGGTGCGACCAAGCGGGCCGCGGCGCTGACCCATCGCCTGCTGGCCTTTTCCCGCCGTCAGACGCTGGCCCCAAAAGCCATCAATGCCGGGCGGCTGGTCAGCGGCATGCTCGACATGGTCCAGCGCACCGTGGGGCCGAACATCGTCGTGGAGAGTTACTGCACCGCTGATTTGTGGACGGCTCGGGTCGACCCGTCACAGCTGGAAAATGCCCTGCTCAACCTGTGCCTCAATGCCCGCGACGCAATGCCTGAGGGCGGTCGCATCACGGTCGAAACCGGCAACCGCGTGTTCGATGCCGAGAGTGCCCGGCAGCAGGACATTCCCGAGGGCGAATACCTGGCCATCCGCGTCACCGACAGCGGCACCGGCATGTCGCCCGAGGTGCTGACCAAGGCCTTCGACCCCTTCTTCACCACCAAGCCGATGGGGGAAGGAACAGGCCTCGGCCTGTCGATGATCCATGGATTTACGCAGCAGTCCGGTGGTCAGGTGCGTATCCATTCCCAGCTTGGTATCGGCACCACCGTCAGCCTCTACTTGCCGCGGTACACCGGCACGGCGGAGCGCGATAACGGCCCGCTCGGTCTGGCACCCGTGCTGCCCGCCCAGCGAGGCGAGACGGTGCTGGTCGTCGATGACGAACCGACCGTGCGGCTGCTGATCACCGATCTATTGGCGGATCTCGGCTATCGCGCCATCGTCGTCGCCGACGGGGTTGCGGCACTCGAAGTGCTGCAATCCGGCGAGCACCTCGATCTGCTGCTGACCGATGTCGGCCTGCCCGGCGGCATGAACGGTCTGCAGCTCGCCAATGCCGGTCGGCTCGCTCGTCCCGATCTGCGCGTGCTGTTCATCACCGGTTATGCCGAGAACGCATTGTTCCACAACGGCCTGCTGGAGCCCGGAATGTCGGTGCTCAGCAAACCGTTTTCGGTTAACAGCCTGGCCGAGCGGATGCGCGAGCTGATCGGACAGCCGCCTGCGCTTCACGGCTGAACTCCTACCCTTTTACTGGGGCTTTCGTCGGCTTCCCGGTTTATTGCCGGAACCATCCGCCTGCTATTCCCCTCTGCTGAATACAGATGAGAAAGCACCGAACCGAGCCGAGACGCCGTGCTATGGCGTCTCTATCAGCACAAAGAGGGCAAACACATGGCTGACGAACAACGTATCCGCGAACGCGCCCACGAAATCTGGGAAGCCAAGGGCCGTCCCGAAGGCCAGCAAGACGAGCACTGGGCAGAAGCCCGCGACGAGATGGAACCTTTCTACAAGGAAGGCGATGCCACCGCTGGCAGCATCGAAAGCAGTGTCGCGATACCCATGCCCAAGCCGGAAGGCGAACGCTGATCGGCTGAGCTGTCGGAGCGCGGCGTGTTAGCCGTCTCCGACGCCAGACACTTTCATTTTCGCAGCGGCTAAAGCAGACAGCGCTCTCCTTCACCTGGTTATTCGTCCCGATGCAAACACTCGACTACAAGGCCATCTTTCAGGCTGTCCCCAACCTGCACCTGATCCTTTCGCCTGATCCGACCTTCACGATCCTGGCGGCCAGTGATGCGCAGTTGCGCGCGACCAATACGCGTCGGGAAGACAGCGTCGGGCGACCGGTTTTCGATGTATTCCGCAAGAACCCTGACGAGCCCAAAGAGTTCGGTACCGGCGTTTTGCGCGCCTCGCTTGAACGCGTGCTGAACACACGTGCACCGGATCGCATGGCCATTACCCGATACGACATCGCTCGCCCGCAAGCCGAAGGTGGCGGCTTCGAGCTGCGCTATTGGAGCCCGCTCAACGTGCCGGTGCTGGACGACAATGGAGAGCTGCATTGCATCCTTCATCAGGTCGAAGATGTCACCGAGCATGTAAAAGGTGAGGAACGCGCTGCGTTGAGCCACACCAACGAGCGCTTCCGTGCCGCGCTGATGGCATCAGGCACTGGAACCTTCAACTGGTACCTGAACGACGGCAGCATTCAGTTCGATAGCTCGCTGGAGCAGATGTTCGGGCTGGCGCTGGGGCAGCGGCTCGACAGCTTCGAGCGGTTCATCGAGCAGGTGCATGCCGAAGACCGCACGCGGGTACGGCGGGCATTCGACCGCTACGCTCAGGCACTCGATGGTGCGGTGGAGTTCCGCCTGGCGCATACCAGCCCGGAATCCTGGTTGATCTGCCGGGCCAAAGCTTTCCGCGATGCTACCGGCCAACTCGCCTACGTAGCTGGGGCCTGCACCGACATCAGTGCACGCAAGCACGCCGAGGAAGCCCAGCAGATCAGCGAGAAACGGCTGCGTCAGCTTAACGAAACCCTTGAAGCGCGTGTGGCCGCAGAGGTCAGCGAGCGCAGCCGCACCGAACAGGCGCTGCGCCAGGCCCAGAAAATGGAGGCTGTCGGCCAGCTCACTGGTGGTATCGCTCACGACTTCAACAACCTGCTGACCGGCATCATCGGCAGCCTGGACCTCATGCAGCGACGTTTCCGCCGTGGGGAGGTCGCGGATGTGGAGCGCTACATCAATGCGGCGGTAACCTCTGCGCAGCGTGCGTCGGCACTGACGCAACGGCTGCTGGCCTTCTCTCGTCAGCAAGCGCTCGACCTCAAGCCGGTCGACGTCAACCAACTGGTCGCCTCGCTGGAAGATCTGCTCCATCGCACCACTGGCGAGAACATTGCGGTCATCACCCAGCTCAGTGCGGGGCTGCCGCCCGCCTGCATGGACGTGAATCAGCTTGAAAACGCCGTGATCAACCTTGTCATCAACGCGCGATGCCATGCCGCACGGTGGCCGAATCACCATCTCCACGGCCAACTTTCAGCTGGGCAGCGAGCCGGATCCCGCTCGGCGCGGGCTGACTGAGGGCGAGTATGTACTGCTGACGGTCAGCGACACCGGCGTCGGCATGACCCCGGACGTCATCGAGCGCGCCTTTGAGCCCTTCTTCACCACCAAGCCCATCGGCAAGGGCACCGGGCTTGGGCTTTCGATGATCTATGGCTACATCAAACAGGCCAAGGGCTACATCCACATCGAGTCCAAGCCTGAAAGCGGCTCCCGCGTGCACCTCTACCTGCCTGTCCATCATGGCGAAGCCAGCGCTGTGGAAGTGGCGCAAGAGCGCACGCTACAAGGCACTGGCGAGACGATTCTGGTGGTCGAAGACGAACCCGTGGTCCGCTCGCTGGTGGTCGAAGTGCTCAACGACCTGGGCTACGAGACGCTGGAAGCCGGCGAAGCCTCCGAAGCGCTGTTGATCACCGAGAGCTCGCAGCGAATCGATCTGATGGTCTCGGACGTCGGCCTGCCCGGCATGAACGGCCGGCAACTGGCCGAGATCGTTCGCCAGCAGCGTCCCGGCCTGAAAGTGCTCTTCGCCACCGGCTACGCCGAAAGCTTCGCTGCCAACGACATCCTCGGGCCGGACATGGCCGTGATGGCCAAGCCGTTCGCCATCGATGCGTTTGCGCAAAAGGTCGGAGAGATGTTGGGTTCGTAGGCCAGTTGACGGTCGCTCTGCCGAGGCGCTGCCCAACGCTAACCCCGGGCCGCTCAGCGCCCTGCCCCTACCCTTGCCAAATGCCACCGCTTTGCGGTTGCACCAAGCCCGCAGATCAACCTGACCCATCAGGGTTGGCTCTGCGACTCGCGGGAACTACCGTGTACCAGCGAGCCAATTCAATCAACGCGGCCATCAGCCGCCTTTGAAAGGAAAACCTATGAGTGCTGAAACCATGCGTCATATCGATCACCGCCCCGGCGGAGGCCCCGAATGCCTGCGAATGGCCGAAGGCCCGGTGCCCGAACCCGGCCCGCACGACGTGCTGGTGCGAGTGGCCTACGCCGGCATCAACCGGCCCGATGTGTTTCAGCGCTCCGGCAGCTACCCGCCGCCAGCGGACGCCTCGCCGCTGCTCGGCCTGGAAATCTCCGGCGAAATCGTCGCGCTCGGGGCTGACGTCAGCGGCTGGAAAGTCGGCGATCAGGTCTGCGCGCTGACCCCCGGCGGCGGCTACGCCGAATATTGCGTGGCCCCGGCCGAACACTGCTTGCCAGTGCCCGCCGGGCTGTCAATGCTGGAAGCGGCGGCGCTGCCGGAAACCTACTTCACCGTCTGGAGCAACGTGTTCGAGCGCGGTGCCCTGCAACCCGGCGAAGCCTTCCTCGTGCACGGCGGCTCCAGCGGCATCGGCCTGACCGCCATCCAGCTCGCCAAACAATTCGGTGCCACTGTCTACACGACGGTTGGCAGTAGCGAAAAAGCCGACGCCTGCCGGCGTGCCGGTGCGGATCGGGTGATCAACTACCACGAAGAAGACTTCGTCGAGGTGCTCAAGCACGCCACCGACGGCAACGGCGTCAACGTCATCCTCGACATGGTCGGCGGCGACTACATCCCCCGCAACATCAAATCCCTCGCTGTGGAGGGCCGCCTGGTGCAGATCGCCTTCCTCAAAGGCAGCCGCGTCGAACTCGACACCGCGCCGATCATGCGCAAGCGCCTCACCTTCACCGGCTCCACCCTGCGCCCCCGCAGCCGCGAGGAAAAAGCCGACATCGCCAAGGCGCTGCAGGACAAGGTCTGGCCACTGCTGGACCAGGGCCTCTGCCACCCCGTCATCCACGCCACCTTCCCCCTCGATCAAGCCGCCGAAGCGCACCGGCTGATGGAAAGCAGCAAACACATCGGGAAGATTATGTTGGAGGTTGGGCAGTAGACCCTCGTTCAAGCCAGCTCAGCGCTCGCACCGCTAAGGTCGAGCGCCTATCGGTCGCCTCACAGGCCAACCCTACAAAAAGTAGTGATTAAGTCTTTTAGACGCTTTACCGAGTTTCGAGACGTGGGTAACTTAGCCAGCGCAGCAGGAGTTGCGCACAGCATCACACTCCCCGCCCCGGCGTAAGCCCAGCGGCCAGCACAACGGGCACCAGGCCCATGCCAAGGACAGGTACAGATGGCCCGCTCTCTCTCCGCTCAGTCTCAGTGCCGGTTCGATGCGCCGGGTGAGCAACGCTTTACGTTTTCCAGCGAATCGCTAGACGTAACTATTACTAACGGCAGCCAATCCGGTAGAAGTGACGAGCCGAAAACAAAATATATTGGGATTAGGCATAGATGCTTCAGACGCTCATGTCGTGGCGATCGCGCAAGAATGCTGAGCTTACTTTATTAAGAAAGGAGAACTAAGTGTCTGACGAAATGGAGTTAACAAAGAAGAGACGAACAAGAAGAGTCGTTCCTTACCCGCTCTGCTCATTCGAGGAAGTAGCTGATTTTGCTGCGGCAGCCTACGATTTGGGATCGGGGCACAGTGTAAGGCGAGTCACGTTGTTTGATCATTTAGGCAAATCACCAGACAGCGGCCCTTCACGCTCATTAGTTACAAACGCCGGTAAATATGGCCTGATAAAAGGAAACTATAGTGCCGAGCAGCTTGTTATTACTGATATAGCAAAAAAAGCGTTTGGAGAAAAAAGCTCAGAACACGTAAAAGCCGAAGCTAAAATCGAAATAGCTATATTAAGCATAGATCCTTTTAAGCTGCTCTATGAGAAGTTTGTGGGCAATAAGCTGCCTGCAAGGACAGTCTTGGCCGATACTCTTAAAGAACACAATGTAGACGAAAACATAGTTGATTCGCTTGTTGATAACTTTGTGGTTAATGCTGAGTACGTAGGGGTTCTGCAAACTTTAGCTGGTGCAGAAAGGCTCGTGACCATTGAGCATGCCCTCGAAAAATTTCCCAAGACTCATTTTGAGAGCGAACTCCGCGACTCTTCCTTCCCATCAGCCGCTATAGGTGTCTCGATAGCAGGGATAATTACGTCTGGAAATTCCTCGTTTGATATGACGTGTTTTTATATTACGCCTATCGGCGACGACGACTCGGATGCTAGAAAACATTCCGATTTATTTCTTGGCTCGATTATTGAGCCCGCAATTGAGCCTCTAGGGTTGAAGGTAGTTCGAGCAGATGCGATTGATACGCCGGGCTTGATAACCAACCAAATAATCGAATATATACTCCGGTCAAGGTTAGTCATTGCGGATCTTTCTTTCCACAATCCTAATGTGTTTTATGAGCTTGCCTTGCGTCACGTGTCTCGCTTGCCGACTATCCAGATTGTGAGGAAGGGAGACAAGATTCCTTTCGATATAGGAAATTTCAGAACTATAATTTTGGACTGCTCCGATATATACACGTTAGTCCCGAAGCTTGAAACATATAAGTCAGAGATTGCATCCCAGGCTAGACGAGTTCTTGACGACCCTAATGTGGTAGAAAATCCTGTGACTTCTGTGTATCCAAATTTAGGGCTGAGGCTGCAATAAGACTGCATTCAGCAATTTACCGCAGTTTATTTATTTGCAGACGGCAAGACGTAGCAAATAATTCTAATACCCTTTTGGTTTAATAAGCCAACACCTAGAATGAAGACCGAGATTTTGGAAAACCTGACAATACGTGTGAACTGGCATGGGCCGTATGGACTTGACGAGGTATGCGACTCCAACATGGGAAACGGCCTTTACCTTCTGACGGGCAAGCGCCGATACGAACGTAATGAACAGATTCAGTATTGTGGTATTACCGAAGGGCTATATAAGAATCGGTTTAAGCAGCATCACAAGATATTTGAGATCACTCGCGAACTAGGAGTCTGGATAGGCACTGTGGCCTATCCGCAGGAGCACAAGAGGACACATCTGGAAATCGCTGAATCCATAATCGTTTACTTTTGGCAACCAAATCTCAACGAGCGTAAGAGGATATATCCGCCTCGGCCCACCGCGCTCTTGTCTCACTGGTTCAGAAAAGACGGGTCTCCGCGGTTTAATCAGCTTTCTATCTACGCTGACCTTCATGACGTAATTTGCTGGGATGGTGAATTTTGGAGGTCCGGCAACCTTCGAGTATGGTCAGATTAGCCTGAACGAGAGATCTAGCGAAGCATCACAGCTGACGCTGTAACGCGAGCGCGGCTGACCTTATCAATTAAGCGATCTATTGCTCGTGAACTCTAAGCGTATCGCACTTAAATAACTGTTTAAGTTTGTGTGACCAAAGAGGCTGGGATTGGGCCAGAACAGTAAAAATAGTTCGTTTCCTCTGAAAAGAATGAGGCTTCTATGCAGACTTATTTCATTCGCCACTCTTCCGCTTTGGACGTCGATACTGCAACCTTAAAAGCGCTATGGGACGGCGATTATGTGGGCATACATTATCCTCATGACGCAAGAAATAGTAGTACAGGTGAAGACTCTCAAAGTCTTGAGCCTGACGATTATTCGGGTTCGGCACGCCATACGTTGGCTAGACTAAAAAAAATTGGCAAAGAGGGAGGTTTCATATTTAGTGTTTACCGAGGGTACCCCGGCGCGAAGGTTGGTTTTGTAGAACCTGGCACCGATATAAAGTTGTTTTGCGGGGCGTGGGGGAGCAAAAATGGCCAAGCAGGGCGTGAAGCATGGCTCAAAGTGCTTAAAATTAAACATACAAACACACTTTCGGCGTTTGAGGGGCTCTCCCTTACGTCGGTGCAGCCGCGGCAGGGAACCCTATGCCATTGGAGGAAGGTTGGAGATCGAGTCAAAAACCTCGTATCGGGCAATGTAAAATATGAACTTGACTGCCTCACGCCAGACCTACAAGAGGTGATGTGTATGGAATTTCTGAGGACTTCCGAAGCGGCCGAGTTTGGTTTGCCACAGATTCTCTACACGCTAATGCCGGTTGGCAGAACAATGAAAGATCTCGATATACTTGCCATAGGGTATGATTCAAAACCGATATCGGCTCAAGTTACGTTTCATGGGTTTTCAAGTACTGCCGCAAAGGAAAAACTAAAAAAGCTTGATGCTTATAGCAGAGAAGGCGGCCACACTTTGCTTTTTTGCAGAGGTACATCGGTTTTGCACCTAAACCGACATATTATTTTTCCGCTAGAGACAGTCTTCAAAGAATTTTGCATGAGTTCGGCGAAAGGCGAGGCTTGGTTCAAAGCAGTGGCCGGTGCGTGACGCGGAAAGGGCACAGTTTTGTTGTTACCAGGGAAAAGGGGATAGCGAGCTAGCCTGGACGAAACGCGTGGAAAAGGCTCCGCCGTTTTCCACCCTACGATGCCGAGGTCCGGCGGAGCAGGCGAGGGCGGTGACGTAGGGTGGACAACGCTTCGCTTGTCCACGCGTTGCTGCCTGATGGTAACGCCTGGGTAAAAGGACCGATTTTTTCTCCTGCCGTTATTTGCCGGGTCGCCTATGTCCTACCTTCGCGGCCCGCTCGCTTTATCACAAGGTGACATGACATGAACCACGCCTTTTCTGTACTCCCCCAAAGCTTTGTGATCGCACAGTTGGAGCGGGATGCTGACCTGCCGAACGAGGTTTTGGCATCGCCAGGCTTTATGTCGATCACCCGGACGGATGATGAGCTTTCGATTGTCTGCGCTGAGGGTGCCGCAACCGGTTTAGCCCGAGTGGACAGCGGTTGGCGCGCGATCAAGGTCCAGGGTCCGTTCGCCTTTGATCAGACGGGTGTCCTGGCCTCCTTCCTTGACCCGCTCGCGGCTGCCGCTATCGGTATTTTCGCGGTGAGTACGTTCGATACTGACTACATATTGGTCAAGTCGATGAATCTTGAAAATGCCGTGCAGGTTTTGAAAGACGCGGGTCACCGCCTCTTGGGCTGATAACTCGCAGTAGGGAAAAGCGAACGGTTATTTACCTTTCAGTTAGTTAGCTTCATAACACCCTGTCACTTTCTTCGACGTCGCCTCTCAATCCCACAAGGTGTGAAGCCATGCAGCTAACGACACTGCTCATCCCAACTTATTCCCAAATGCTCAAAACCCTCGCAGGCTGGCTAAAGAAGGCGCAGGCCCATCTACCGGAAGCAGAGGCGCAAGCACTGTTATCCGCACGTTTGGCGCCCGACATGTATCCGCTGTCGACTCAGGTTCGCTTTGCCTGTGTGCAGGCTCGAGAAGCCGTGTGCCGTCTGAGAGGAGAGGCGTTTCCGCCTGCTATCAACGAGCTGCTGAACGAGGGACGTCACGCTGTCAAAAGCCCCGGATCGCTCGCTGATGCTCATGCGCGGATCAATGAGACGGTCGCGTTGCTCGACCGCCTCGCAGCCGATGCGCTCGATGTAGGCGGGGATAAGCCCATCGCCCATGAACTCCCGAACGGGATGGTCTTGGATCTGACAGCGGACCAGTACGCCCGTGACTGGACGCTGGGCCAGTTCTATTTCCACGTCATGACTGCTTATTCGATATTGCGTAAAGAAGGGATCAATCTCGGCAAGGCGGACTATGTGGCGCACTTGCTGCCCTATGTGCGTCCGGAAACGATTCCGAAGGGCTAGCAAAGTTGCCAGGACGTGGCGTGTGGAAAAGGCTCCGCCGTTTTCCACCCTACGATGCCGAGGTCCGGCGGAGCAGGCGGGTGTGGTGGCGTAGGGTGGACAACGCTTCGCTTGCCCACCCGAGACCCACCGCTTTCTGCCGTGGGCGCTGTAAAGCGCTATGCGAACTCTGGACGCTCAAGCCTTAAAAACGCCATGAGCTCGCTTTTCTTGGCCATGGCATCCCGGTAACCCAGTTCGATCAGCTCGCTGCAGTAGCCGGGTTCGAACAGCAGATAACTCAACAGCCCACCGCCGCCTTCGCGTGTGCCGCCAGGGCCGCGCAGGAAAAGTCTCAGGGCCCCAGGCATTTCGTGCCGATGGCGGGCGGCGATCTTGTCCAGCGGTTGGCTGGGTGAAATCACCAGCACCTCGATGGGCGTCAGGCCGTAGGCGCGCTTGCGCTGTTCGATAGGCACCAGTTTCCCCAGTAGATTTAGGCGCTCCAGCAGCTCGATATCACTCTCCACGTTGTCGATGAAGGTACTGTTGAGCATGTGCCCGGCGATTTGCGCCAGGCTCGGGATGGTGCCTGTCGGCCTTGGTGTTGGCGCAGTCTTGGTCTGGTCATCTATAGGATTGCCACTGACCCCGACCACCAGTACACGTGTGGCGCCCAGGTGCAGGGCGGGGCTGATCGGTGCGGTCTGGCGTACCGCGCCATCACCAAAATACTCGCGGTTGATCTTGACCGGCTCAAAGATCAGCGGAATGGCAGAGCTGGCCAGCAAATGGGGAATAGCCAGGCGGGTCGGCACACCCACCCGACGATGGCGGAGCCATGGGTCGATGGCGCCATGGCCGTGATAGAAGGTCACCGCCTCGGCCGACTCGTAGCCGAATGCCGTCACCGCTATTGCGCGCAGTTGCCGATGGCGCATTGCCGCGGCGATTCCCGAGAAATCCAGTTCGCGTTCGAGCAGCCTGGCCAGTGGCGAACTATCGAGCAGCGCAACGGGCACTTGCTTGCCAATACCGAGCACGCTGTGGCCAATGAAACGGCTGGCTTGGTGCAACACACCCGGCCAGTCGCTGCGGTACACCTGATCGGTATGAATACTGCGCCACACGTTGCTCAGCCGCCGCACCGCCTCGCAAAAGTGCAGGGCGCCACACGCCAGGCTGACGGCATTGATCGCACCCGCCGAGGTGCCGACGGTCACGGGGAACGGGTTGCGTGAAGAATCGGGCAGCAGATCGGCAATCGCGGAAAGCACGCCAACCTGATACGCCGCTCGTGCGCCACCGCCCGAGAGAATGAGCCCAGTGGTACCTGGGTTGGTTGAAGTGTCCTCGGTCATCAATGATTCCAGTTCGGGGTTTTCGGTAGAGCTAGGGCTCGCACATGAACAACCAAGAACAGATTACTGAAAAAGGGGGGCAGTCACCCGCCGGCGAAGGCAGTAAACGTAGGGTGGGCTTTAGCCCACCGGAGGGGTGGGGTTTGACGGTGGGCTGAAGCCCACCCTACGAGTACGTGCGTGGCTGACCAATATTTGTGAACCTGAACTGAATAGCCCAGCCATTCCCACTCACCCGGTGCGCTTCGAACCGTTCCGCATGCTTGCCGTATCATGCCCGCCCCGTAGCCGCTTCTGACCTCCACCCCATGACCACCCTCGAACTCATCGCCTCTGCCCTTGGCGTACTCGCCGTCTGGCTTACCGTCCGCCAGAACCCGCTGTGCTGGCCCATCGGGTTGGTGATGGTGTCGCTCTACGCCTGGTTCTTCTTCGAGGTGCGGTTGTATTCGCAGGTGCTGCTCAACGGGGTGTTTGCGGCCATGCAGGTTTATGGGTGGTGGCAGTGGACGCGGGGCAGCGGCAGTGAAGGCGGTCGGCCGGTGGCGGGCGCGACGGCAACGGAGGTCGGCGTTGGGCTTGTTGTCGCCGTGCTGGGGAGTGTCGGGCTGGGTGTGCTGATGGCGACCGCTACCGAAGCGGCCTATCCCTGGCCGGATGCAACGCTCACGGCCTTTAGCCTACTGGCGCAGCTGTGGATGGCGCTCAAGCGCTGGCAGTGCTGGGTGCTGTGGATCGTGGTGGACACGCTCTACGTGGCCTTCTTTGCCTTTCAGGAATACTGGCTCACCGCAGGGCTGTATGGATTGTTCACATTGCTGGCGGTGATGGGCCTGCGCGAATGGCGGCAGGCGAGGGCAGCGGTTCATGAACACGCGGCGCCCGCAGACAGTTAACGATGTAGGGTGGCTTTTAGCCCACCGGAACGGTGTTGGGCCGAGGATGGCGGGCTGAAGCCCACCCTACGGATGAGGGCCAGCAGCCCCGGTGTCGTAGACCTGATGAACAGGCCCAACTAGTCCCCGCCTGGGTGGCGCACTTTAAGCTCTTCTTGCACGCCTAAATTGGCAGGCCTGTCTACTTTCGGCACGGGGCTCATTTCCGACCAGGGTGCCGCCAGGCACTTCGGATACTGCTACGCTGCATCAGCAAAACCCGCGTTTCAGAGCGCCTCGACCCACGTCCAGGTAGACCCCGGTTGCCGCTCTCAAAGATCGGCATCGCCCCTGTCAGCAACAACCCCGCCCATTCGCCAACAGCAGACCGTGCCCCATGTTGTTCAGCCGTTTCGAAAACCTGATCGATGTCTTCAAGCCCAGCCCGGACGTGGAGCCGCCCGCCGGCATGCTGCGCTTCTATGCCCACTACCTGAAGCAGGTCTGGCCGTTGATGGCCGCGGTGCTGGTGATCGGCTTCTTCGCGGCGTTGATCGAGGTGGCGCTGTTCAGCTTCCTCGGCCAGCTGATCGACATGGCCCAGACGACCGATGACGCGCGGACCTTTTTCACCGAACACCGCAACGCATTGCTGTGGATGGCGGTGGTGGCGCTGATAATCCGGCCCTTGGTGTTCGGCCTGCACAATCTGCTGACCCATCAGGCGATAAACCCGGGGCTGACCAATCTGGTTCGCTGGCAGAACCACCGCTATGTGCTCAAGCAAAGCCTGAATTTTTTCCAGAACGACTTTGCGGGGCGCATCGCCCAGCGCGTGATGCAGACCGGCCCGTCGCTGCGCGATTCGGCCATGCAGGTGATCGACGCGCTCTGGCATGTGGTGGTCTATGCCGGCAGTGCGCTGTACCTGTTCGCCGCCGCCGATCTACGCCTGATCGTGCCGCTGGTGCTATGGATCATCGGCTACACCGCGGCGCTCTGGTACTTCGTGCCGCGGATCAAGGCGCGCTCGGCGGCCGCTTCCGCGGCGCGTTCGAAAGTCATGGGCCGCGTGGTGGACGGTTACAGCAACGTCGCCACGCTCAAGCTGTTCGCGCACTCCAAGGAAGAGGAAAGCTACGCCCGCGAGGCCATGCAGGAGCTGCTCGGCAAGTTCCAGCTGCAGTCGCGCATCATCACCAGCCTGGATTTCCTGATCACCTGCATGAACGGCCTGCTAATCGTCGGCACCGGCGCGCTGGCGCTGTGGCTGTGGAGCGAGGCGTTGATCAGCACCGGCGCCATCGCTCTGGCGCTGGGCCTGGTGATCCGCATCAACAACATGGCCGAGTGGATCATGTGGGTGGTCAACGGCATCTTCGAGAACGTCGGCACCGTGCAGGACGGCATGCAGACCATCGTCCAGCCGCGTCACGTGGTCGACCGCGAAGGCGCCAAACCGCTCAAGGTGGAGCAGGGCGGCGTTCGCTTCGAGGACGTGCATTTCCACTACGGCAAAAAGGGTGGCGTGATCAGCGGGCTGAGCATCGATATCCGTCCCGGGGAGAAAATCGGCTTGGTGGGGCCGTCCGGTGCCGGCAAGTCGACGCTGGTCAACCTGCTGCTGCGCCTCTATGACCTGGAAAGCGGGCGCATCCTCATCGACGGGCAAAACGTCGCCGAGGTCAGCCAGGAAAGCCTGCGCGCCAACATCGGCATGGTCACGCAGGACACCTCGCTGCTGCACCGGTCGATCCGCGACAACCTGCGCTACGGCAGGCCCGATGCCAGCGATGAACAGCTCTGGGCGGCGGCGCGAAAGGCCCGCGCGGATGGCTTTATCGCCACGCTGGACGACAGCCAGGGCGGCTTTGGTTTCGAGGCCAAGGTCGGCGAACGGGGCGTTAAACTCTCCGGGGGCCAGCGCCAGCGCATCGCCATTGCCCGCGTGCTGCTCAAGGACGCGCCGATCCTGGTGATGGACGAAGCCACCTCGGCGCTGGATTCGGAAGTCGAAGCGGCAATTCAGGAGAGCCTCGACACCCTGATGGAGGGCAAGACGGTGATCGCCATCGCGCACCGGCTGTCGACCATCGCGCGCATGGATCGCCTGGTGGTCATCGACGAAGGCCGGGTGATCGAGACCGGTACCCACGCCGAGCTGATCGAGCGCGGCGGCCTTTATGCGCGCCTGTGGCAGCACCAGACCGGTGGCTTCGTGGGTGTCGATTGATGGCGCGCGCGAGGGTGAACGGGCAATGAAAGTGTTGGTGCTCACGGGAGCCGAATCCACCGGCAAGAGCTGGCTCGCCGCACGGTTGCAGCAGCGCTTCGGCGGTGTGGTGGTGGTGGGTGAATATGTGCGCCACTTCATCGACCGGGAAAAGCGCGATACCTGCCTGGACGACATCCCGGCCATTGCTCGTGGTCAACTGGCCTGGGAAGAAGCTGCGCGGGGTCGGGCGCCTGAGCTGCTGATCCTCGATACCCATCTGCTGAGCAACATGATCTGGAGCCAGACGCTGTTTGGCAGCTGCCCGGCGTGGCTGGAAGACGAGCTGCTCGCCCGCCATTACGACCAGCACCTGCTGCTCTCACCCGAAGGCGCCGAGTGGCACGCCGACGGCCAGCGCTGCCAACCGGAGGCTGCACAACGTTTGGGTTTCCATGAGGCCTGCCGCAGCTGGCTCGAGCGCCACCGTCAGCCTTTCGTGGAGATCGCTGGGGACTGGGCCAGCCGCGAGGAGCAGGCGATTGCTCAGGTCCAGGCGCTACTGGAACGGTGAAGCGCAAACCGCACGCGCGAGCGGCTGTCATCTTTCAATTGCTTGAGCAGATGATTCCGAGCCCGGATAGGGCAGGTCCGTTTGGTCAACACGCTTACCGGAGATTGCTATGAATATTTTCCTGACCTCTTCATTCGCTGACGTCGCTGGCTTGTTCGTCGCCTTCACCCAAGGCGAGTGCCGGGGCAAGCGGGTGACGTTGATTCCTACGGCAAGCCTTGCTGAGGAAGTGAATGCCTACCTGATCGCGGCCAAGGATGCGCTGGTTGAAGCGGGCCTGGTTATCGATGAACTCGAAGTCTCGACCGCCAGCCAGCAAGACATCGTCGAAAAGCTCGAACGTAACGACTACATCTATGTGGCAGGCGGCAACACCTTCTTTCTGCTGCAGGAGCTGAAGCGCACCGGCGCGGACAAGCTGATTGCCGAGCAGGTCAGGGCAGGCAAGTGCTACATCGGCGAGTCCGCCGGTTCCGCCGTGCTCGCTCCGAGCATCGAGTACCTGCAGAGGCTGGATGACCCCAGCGCCGCGCCCGATCTCGACTCGTTTACGTCGCTCGCATTGATCGATTTCTACCCGCTGCCGCATTACGGAAACCCTCCGTTCAAAGAAGCGGTCGAGCGGGTATTGATCGAGTACGGCGATACCCTGGACCTTCGCCCATTCAGCAATCACCAGGCGATCGCCATCGCGGGCAATGAGGTCGATATCCAGACGAGCGCGAAGCCCCTCTGAGCAACGGGGCTGCGCGATGATCCCTCTTGGCCGGGTTCGTATGCCCGGTTCGAACGGGCAGCGGTGCGGGGCGATTTATTTGTCGTGTGGGCCATGGTGCACTAGCTATTCGGCACCGCAGCGATCTGATGGCCATGTAGCTGCCGTAAGTGGACGTGTGGCGTTCCAAACATGCCAAGGTTTGGCTGATACCTACTCACCGAACGAGCCGCTGAGCCCTGCGTTACCCGCCCAGTCCTGTGCTAACAGACCTTTCTCCACGTACCGGTTGAAACTCGAATAGGGCCAGTCCGCGACCTGTTCTACCAGCCCGTGCTTGACTGGGTTGTAGTGGATGTAATCAACGTGTCGCTGCAAATCCGTTTCGTTCCGAATCTGATGCTCCCAGTAGCGTCGCTGCCAGATGCCTTTCTCACGCTTGCGCATCTGGCTCGCATTGCGAGGTACGGCCGGAAGTTGTCGAGAGAAGGTGCTCTTGAGCAGGCTCCAGCGAACGGCAAAATCGGCGTCGTCGTTTGGGAGTGTCCAGATAGCGTGCAGGTGATCCGGCAGGATGCAGATGGCGAGGGTTTGGAAAGGTCGGGTGTGGTGGGTCAGGCGATAGGCATGTCGGAGCAGCGCGATTTGTTCTACCAGCAAGGGAGATTGGCGGTCGGCCAGGGTCACGGTGAAAAACCACGTGCCGCCAGGTACCAGACTGCGGCGGTAGTTGGACATGGAGGCCTCCTTGCCTTCACGAGATGTATGTCGACGCCGTTGAGCTTCTGCCGGTTGACTGGAAATGCTTGCCGGGCAACGGTGGGCTGAAGCCCACCCTACGGGCGTGGGGTTCCAGCAACGGCTTTACGTAACGGAGTAGTCGAATTGTAGGGAGGGCTTTAGCCCACCAATTGGTAGCTGAACCGCGCCCTGAGGGCCAACCCTACGGCACAGCATGGGCCACCGGGCAACGGTGGGCTAAAGCCCACCCTACGGCGCTACACCTTTGCCATTCGTGCCCTGTTGCTGGCGCAGATGGGTTTTGGCATGGGCGTGTTCGCCTATGGGGTGTATCAGTGGTGAGGGCGCCATGATCTGTCGCCGCGTTCTCACCCTGTCGATCCCGCAGCATGGCGTGCTGGAGCCTGTACAGGCGCGCTGCTAGAGTGCCGCCGCTTGCCAACCACCGGCTGACAGGACGTCTGCCCAGCCGCCGCACAGGATGTTTCCATGAAAAAACTCGTACTTGCCGCTGCCGTACCGCTGGCTCTCGTCGGCGCCGCTACCCTTTACACCAGCACCCAGGTTGAATCGACTACTCGCGATGCCGTCGAGCAGGCCAATATCCAGCTGCGCGAGATGAGCGTTGGGGCCGGAGCCGAGGTTGCCGTCAAAATGCTCAGTTTCGAAAGCGGCCTGCTGTCCAGTAACGCCCGCTATCAGGTCGACATCGAGGCCCAGGACACTGACGGCGAGCCCCGGCAGTTCACTGTGCTGCTGCAAGACCGCATCGAGCACGGCCCCTTTCCGGTATCGCGCCTGACCCGCGGACAGTTGATGCCGGTTGCCGCCCAGAGCCATTTCCGCCTCGAGCGGTCAGCGCAAACTGAAGCGCTGTTCGAGGCCGCTGTCGGCGAAAACCCGCTGGTCGGCGATGTCGCCTTCGGCTATGACGGCAGTCAACAAGGCGCGCTGCGCTCGGCCCCCCTCAATCTTGAGAACGAAGACGGCACGGTTCGCGTTGCGGCCGGCACCGTGAACTTCGAAGTGGCCGACGAAACCACGACCGTGCGCCTGGAAGGTCAGCTGCCGGAAATCGACATGAACCTGCAACGCCGTGACGATGGCAAGCCGGTGCGGGTCAAGCTAAGCGGGATCGGCATGACCGTCGACAAGCACGACTACGTCAATGGATTCGGCCAAGGCCCCTCGGCCATCACGCTTGAACGCATGGAAATCCAGACCGACGACAATCCCGCCGTGGTCATCAAGAACGCCTCCATTGAAGAAGCGTCGAGTCGAAGCAGCGACGGCTTCGACCAGTCGATCGCTTACCGCGTCGGCGAGGTGGGGGCCAACGGTCAGTCTATCCGCAACCTGACGCTCGCCCTTAGCCTGCGCAACCTGGATGAAGGCAGCCTCAAGGCGCTGGTGGAAAGTTACAAGCAGATCCTCGACAGCGCGGCCACCCCGCAGGAGGCACTCGACAACATCACCGACGTTCAGCAGCAGGAGCTGCAGGCGCTTGCCCTGCAATTGCTGGAGCACAAGCCCACCGTGGCGCTCGACGAGTTCGGCTTCGAGACCGCTAACGGTAAGGCCCGGCTGTCTGTGGTGGCCGACCTGCAGGGCCCGAGCGCGGAAGCCTTTACCCCTGATGCGATGATCATCAGCATGCTGGCGTCGCTCAAAGCCGAAGCCGGTATCGATAAAGCCCTGGTTCGCGACGTTGCCAGCCTGATCGCTCAGCGCGAACCGCAGTACAGCGCCGACCCGGCTGCGTTGCAGCAGCAGGCAGACCTGACGACCGAGCTGTTTAGCGGTATGGCACTCGGTGCGGGCTGGTTCCAGCTGCAAGGCGATCGCCTGGTCAGCTCGCTGCATTTCGCCGACAACAAGGTGACCTTGAACGGCCAAGATATGACCGTTCAGGAATTCATCGGCTTTGCCTTCGGTTCGGTACTGGGCGCCGGCCTGCTCGGCCAGTAAGCACTGGTCATGCATGAAAAAGGCGACCCCCTGGTCGCCTTTTTTGTGTCTGCGGAAACCGTATGCGCCCTGTCGTGACGGCTCGGGCGGCGAGGCCCCTTGCGAGCGGCAAGCGCGCCGTATCGATGCCCTTTTTTGCTATCGTGGCGGCCACTTCGTCGACGCTGCCTGTAGCTCGGCCAACCAGAACCCACACAGACCTCGATGGCCGGACGTTCGGCCTCGCAACCGTTTAGGTGTCGCCTTTGCTACACAATGCTGCCCGCCGACCGGCTCGTCTCATTCCGCTCGCCTTTCTCATCGCGACCTTGCTGGGCACGGCGCTGCTGTCGCTTCCGGCGGCCACGGCCGGGCCTGGTCAGGCACCGCTGCTGACGGCGCTGTTCACCGCCGTGTCGGCGGTCTGTGTGACGGGGCTTATCGTGCAGGACACGGCTGTGTATTGGTCGTTTTTCGGGCAATGCGTGATTCTGCTGCTGTTCCAGATCGGCGGCCTGGGCATCATGAGTGGCGCGACCCTGCTCGGCCTGATGGTCAAGCGACGGCTGCAGTTGAGCAGCCGTCTGGTCGCGCAGCAGGAGACACGCTCGCTAGGGCTCGGGGACGTCACGGGCGTGTTGCGGCTGATCCTGCTGGTTACCTTGAGCGTCGAACTGGTCGTGACGGCGATCCTCACCCTGCATTTTCGCCTGAGCTATGACCTGACCTGGTCCAAGGCGCTCTGGGACGGGCTTTTCCATGCGGTATCGGCGTTCAACAACGCCGGCTTTTCGACCTATTCCGACAGCCTGATGAGCTTCGCCACGGACCCGGTGGTACTGGTGCCGGTCATGCTGGCGGTGATCATCGGCGGTCTGGGCTTTCCCGTGCTCTACGAGTTCCGCCGCGACCAGCGCGGCAGGCCCTGGACCATCCATACGCGCATCACGCTGTGGGGTTCGGCGGTGCTGCTGTTCGGCGGCATGGTGGCGATCCTGTTCTACGAGTGGAGCAACCCGGCCACGCTCGGCGGCATGAGCCTGGGCGACAAACTGCTGTCGGGGCTGTTCAGCTCGGCAGTGGCGCGCACGGCGGGCTTCAACAGCCTGGACGTCGGCCAGTTCGAGGCGCAGACGCTGGCCGTGCATTACTTCCTGATGTTCGTCGGCGGCGGCAGCGCGGGCACCGCGGGCGGAATCAAGGTGACGACCTTCTTCCTGCTGTTCTTTTTCATCTGGGCCGAGATTCGGGGCAACGCCGACACCGTGGCGTTCCGCCGCCGCATCTCTTATGCGACGCAGCGCCAGGCGCTGACCGTGCTGTTCCTCGGCTCGCTCACCGTGGCCATCGGCACCATGATCCTGCTCAGCGTGACGCGGCTGGAGCTGGGCGTCGTGCTGTTCGAAGTCATTTCCGCGTTCGCCACGGTCGGTCTGTCGACCGGCATCACGGCGGACCTGCCACCGTCCGGTCAGCTGGTGATCATCGCGCTGATGTTCATCGGCCGGGTCGGCACCATTACCCTGGCCACGGCCCTTGCGCTGCGCAGCGTGACCAAACACTACCGCTACCCGGAGGAGCGCCCCATTGTTGGATAACCTGTTCGGCAAGACATTCGAGAACGACAGCGTCGCCGTCATCGGCCTGGGGCGATTCGGTTCGGCCGTCGCCGACTCGCTTACGTCCATGGGGCACGAAGTGCTGGGCATCGACAGCAACAGTGCGAACGTCCAGCAATGGGTGGATCGCCTGACCCACGTGGCTCAAGCCGACTCGACCGACGTCCGCGCGTTGCGCCAGCTGGGCGTCGATCAGTTTCGCCATGTGGTGGTGAGCATCGGGACCGATCTCGAGGCCAGCGTATTGACCGTGCTCGCGCTGCAGGAGTTGGGCGTGCCGGACATCTGGGCCAAGGCCCTGAGCAAGCGCCACGGGTTGATTCTCGAGCGCACCGGCGCCCATCACGTCGTCTACCCGGAAACGTCAATGGGCGAGCGTGTGGCCCATCTGGTCACCGGCAAGATGTTCGAGTTCATCGAGTTCGACGACGGCTTCGCCATCGCTTCGACCCACGCGCCGAAGCGTATCCACGACAAGACACTCGCTGACTCCGGGGTGCATACGCATTACGGCGTGACCATCGTCGGGGTGAAGCGGACCCATGAAGACTTCATCTACGCCAAGCCAGAGACCCTGATACACCCAGGTGACATTCTCATCGTGGCGGGCGAAACCAAGCGGGTGGAAAAGTTTGCGGCGGCAAAGGGCTAGCCGCGTGGCCGCTGCGGCTAGCTGACCGCTCGGAGCTGAACATGAACGGCTGATGCCCTATCCCGGTCGCACATAAGAGCAATCGGGAGACACACGCATGACCACTCTGAGCAATGTTTTATGGGGCGCTCTGGCGCTCGGCCTGGTAACCGGGATGCGCAGCACGCTGGCGCCCACCATGACCAGTCGGGCACTGGCTGCGCAGGACGATATCGACGCCGCAGACGAGCCGGCGCGCACTCTGGCCTCGCACCGCGCACAGCAATTTCTGCTGCCCATGGCGACGGGTGAACTGCTGGGCGACAAGATGCCCTTTGCACCGGACAGGACCATCCTACCGTCGATGATGTTTCGCGCCCTGTCGGGAGGGGTGACTGCTGCGGCGCTGGCCAGCGCACGGCGACAGCCGATATGGCTTCCGGCATTGATTGGCGCAACGGCCGCGCTTGTCTCGTCGAAGGTCGGGCTCGCCTTGCGTAAACCCTATCAGGCCAATCCTTATGTCAACGCCGCGCTGGGGCTGACGGAAGATTGTGTGGCGCTGGCAATCGGTAGCGCCGGGCTGCGGTGCGCGCTGGGCAAGCGTTAAGGGGAGGTGACGTGGTTCGCTAAAGCCGGTTGAAAACACACGGGCCGCATCCGCGGCCCGTGATCGCTCAGCGGTCGGCGTTCTACCGCTTGATCACGCACACCCGGTCTGTACAGGTGCCGGCGTGGGTGGCGTCCAGGCTTTCCGTTGCGTCGCGGGTACCGACGGTTTCGCCAGCCAGGCCGCCGCCAGTCGGGGAGGCGGTTCCGGTGTTTTCCGGGTAGTCCGTACCGGCCCGTTTGGCCGCAGTGCCCACGTCGTAGCGCCCGGTATCGCCGGAGCCTGTGTGGGTGTCGGCCCCATGACCGGTACTCGCTGTACCCGTTGTGCCGGTGACCGGAGCAGCCGTATCGCGGGTTCCGGTTGAATGGCTCTCTGTCCCGGCTGCATGGCTGGTGGACCCCGCGAAATGCTTGTCCAGGTGACTGTCACCGCCGGTGGCGCCGGCATAGGGGCTGGTCGCTCCGGCATAGCCAGGGGTCGAACTTGCACCGGCGCTGTCGTCGATATTGAGCGCGCCGTTGTACTCCAATGCGTCACGTGCGCGGAGCAGCTGATCCTCGTCGTACACGTCGACTGCGATCACCAGCGAGCCGCGGCGCACGGCCTCCGGATATGCTGTGGCATGGCGACGGTGTTCTTCATGCGGCTCATGGCCGAACAACGACTTGAAGAAGTGCGCGACTTTGGACTCGTGATGTTCGCGGTCGACGGTTTCGCTAGTGGTGGAATAGGGCGCGTCGTAGGCATGGATCTCCGCGCGGTCGGCGCCCACGGAATGAATCTGTTCTCTGGCGATGCCCCGCGACATCAGGTCACCCTGTGTGCGGTTGGCATCGGTCAGCGTTGCGAACGCTGCTACTAGTGTGTGTTTCATGGTTCACCTCGCGTTGTGTTGAACAACTGGGTAGTCGAGCGCTGCGCTGTCAGTACCGCCGACACGTATGGGTGCGGGTAACCACGGCAGCCTTCTGCTTGATCGGCGGCAACAAGAGCAACGCTCATTGATATTGGGTCGGGACGTACCGCTATAGTTCAGATCAGCGGTCGGAAACTCGGCCGACCTGGCTTGCGCAGGCGATGGCGGCTCAAGGCGAGATGGGCGTTTGGTTGAGGATGAAGGCGCTTGATGACGGCCGTCAGCGCTGCCCATGACGGCGAACGCAGGGGACGGCAGCTGCAGTGTTGCGTCGGCCTGAAGGCGGGTGCAGGGTGGGGCTTCGCTGGTGTGTTCGAAGGCCGGTCAGTTTGCCTGACCGGCCGCGTGGCTTAGTCCAGGTCCGACGCGTCGTGGCGTTCCGGCGCTTGTTCGGACTCATCGCCCCAGGTGCGATTGACCTTGCGTCCGCGAATCACCCCCGGCCGCTCGGCCACCTCAGCGGCCCAGCGCTGTACGTGTTTGTAGTCCTGCACGGAGAGGAATTCACCGGCCTCGTACAGCTCACCGCGGGCCAGCACGCCGTACCAGGGCCAGATGGCCATGTCGGCGATGGTGTATTCGTCGCCAGCGATGTAGCGGTTGTCGGCCAGCTGGCGGTCGAGCACGTCGAGTTGGCGCTTGACCTCCATGGCGTAGCGGTTGATCGGGTACTCGTACTTCTCCGGTGCATAGGCATAGAAATGCCCGAAGCCGCCGCCGAGGAAGGGCGCCGAGCCCATCTGCCAGAACAACCAGTTCAGGGTTTCGGTCCGTGCGCGGGTTTCGGTCGGCAGGAACGCGCCGAATTTCTCGGCGAGATACATCAGGATCGAGCCGGACTCGAACACCCGCAGCGGTTCGCCTTCGACGCTGTGGTCGGCGAGTGCAGGAATCTTGGAGTTCGGATTGATCTCGACAAAGCCGCTGCCGAACTGGTCGCCATCACCGATCTTGATCAGCCAGGCGTCGTATTCGGCACCGCTGTGGCCGAGCGCCAGCAGCTCTTCGAGCATGATCGAGACCTTCACCCCGTTGGGTGTGGCCAGCGAATACAGCTGCAGGGGATGCTTGCCCACCGGCAGCGCCTTCTCTTCCCGCGCTCCGGCGGTAGGCGCGTTGATGCTGGCAAACTTGCCGCCCGAGGGCGCGTCGTGGGTCCAGACTTTTGGCGGTACGTAAGGGGTGTCAGGCATGGGCAATCTCCTCGAGTGGGTTGAACCGGGGATGTGCACAGCATCCTACGCGTTTGGACGGCAGGGTCGAAATCAAGCGGGTTGATAGTGGGCATCAACGATGCGCAGGCGTGCGCGATCTTTAGGTGGGCAGCGCTGGTAGTCCGTGGCTAAACGGGCCTAGTGATCGCCAGCAAGCTGGCGCCTACAGCGATCTATCCAGAGCGACGTTGGCGAGTCAGGACTCTCGGAAATGCGGCAGGTCGTGTTTGGTCAGCGGCAGCCGGACGATAAAGGTCGTGCCTTGCTCGGCATTGGATTCGACATGAATGGTGCCCTGGTGGGCGGCCACGATCTCGCTGGCAATATAGAGCCCCAGGCCTAGCCCGGAGTGAGGTCCATGCTCACCAGCGGCGTACTGAGAGTGTCGGCTCATGGGGTTGAAGATGTCAGCAATTGCCTCCTCCGCAATCGGCTCGCCCTGGTTGTGCACGGAAAACACCGCATGCGCCTGTTCGGGGTGCAAGGCCACCCTGATCTGGGACGTGGCGCTGCCGTGCTGCACAGCGTTGCCGATCAGATTGGAAAAAACCTGCTCCATCCGCGACGCGTCGAACAGCCCGGTCAGGTTTCCGCTGGTCTCGCAGAGAATGTTGCGGTCCGGGTGATAGGCCAGCACTTCTTCGGCCATGCCTTCGCACACTGCTGCCAGATTGGTTTCCACCCGGTGCACCGGAATGCCTGCACCGCTCTGCGAACGGGTGAAATCGAGCAGGTCGTTAACGATCTTGTTGGCACGTTTGACGCTGGTATAGATGCGCGACGCCAACATGGTCGGCTTGGGCCCGAGGCTGCCGTCGAGCAACAGCACTTCCGCACCGAGCTGAATCGCGCCCAGAGGCGTGCGCAAATCGTGTCCAAGGATGCCCAGAAAAACATTGCGCGTGCCGTTGACCGTTTGTGAGTAGCTGGCCACGGACTCGGCGAGCGCTTGGTCGATGGCCTCGTTGAAGCGGGTCATGTCCTCGACTTCGAAGTCAGTGCCTGACTTGATTGCCTGCAACCACTTGCTCAGTACGCTGGAGCGCAGGGCGCGGTACTCGGAAACCATTTCATCGATGCTGAAGCCGGCGTCATGACGCAACACGGCGTGAGTTTGCGCCGCCGTTTCACCGCCGCTTTTGTGGGTGTTGCCGACGGATTTGTTGAACTGCTGGGCTTTGGACTGACTGGTGCTCAGGTCCTCGGCAATCGTTCGCAGCATCTGCTCGGCATGGTCCCGTAGGGCTTCGGTGTCCATGGAGCGGGATCCCAGAATGGTTCTGGCGAAGTCTTCCCACGACTGGAGAATGGGCTCGAGGTTGTCGAGAATGAAATTGGCAAGGCGCATCGGGCTGCTCCGCAAGGTTGGACGCCGCTAAGCTCACCTGGACAACGGTGGCGTCTTGCCCACGGCTGATGCGGATGTGGCCGACGCGAAATCAAAGGGTCGTGTAACGCGCTCAGTATGCACGAGCGCTGTCGCAGTTATGGCGCGAACCGCTGCTCGGTCACCGGACGGCGGCCTGGGGAAGTCCTGGAGGAACGGTCAGCAGGTCAGCAGCGAACACCCAGGCCCAGGGGGGGCACCTCGTAAGGTTGATCAAGCAAATTTGATAGGGATCGTCGGCATCGGATAGCCGAGCGGCTTTTGTAGGAGCCAGCTTGCTGGCGATCCGGGGCTGCAGGGCGTTATCTGATCGCCAGCAAGCTGGCTCCTACAGGGGAAATGGCTTACTGCTGATTGCCCACGGCTGATGCGGATGTGGCCGACGCGAAATCAAAGGGTCGTGTGACGCGCGCCCAGTATGCACGAGCCCTGTCGCAGTTATGGCGCGAACCGCTGCTCGGTCACCGGGCGGCGGCCTGGGGAAGTCTAGAGGAACGGTCAGTAGCGAACGCCCATGCCCAGGCGGTGCGGCTCTGCAGGTCGATCAAGCAGATTCGATAGGGATCGTCGGCATCGGATAGCCGAGCGGTTTTTGTAGGAGCCAGCTTGCTGGCGACCCGGGGCTGCAGGGCGTTATCTGATCGCCAGCAAGCTGGCTCCTACAAGGGAGATGGCTTACTGCTGATTGCCCACGGCTTATGCGGATGTGGCCGACGCGAAATCAAAGGGTCGTGTAACGCGCACCCGGTATGCACCAGCCCTGTCGCAGTTATGGCGCGAACCGCTGCTCGGTCACCGGGCGGCGGCCTGGGTAAGTCTTGGAGGAACGGTCCGCAGCGTACGCCGAGGCCCAGGCGGTACGGCTCGGCAGGTCGATCAAGCAGATTCGATAGGGGTCGTGGGCATCGGATAGCCGAGCGGTTTTTGTAGGAGCCAGCTTGCTGGCGATCCGGGGCTGCAGGGCGTTATTGATCGCCAGCAAGCTGGCTCCTACAGGGGAGATGGCTTACGGCTGAAACGAAAAAGCCGCTGCCCAGATCATGGTGCAGCGGCTTTAGGTTCGTTTTGCGAGAGAGCTTAGCCGCGAGCGCCCCGCACCCCTTCGCTCAACTCACGGCACAGACCGAGCACGCCCTTGACGGCTTGTTCAGAGGTTTCGGCATTGGCGATCTGGTCGATCAGCGCCGAGCCCACCACCACGCCATCGGCCAGTCGGGCGATGGCAGCGGCCTGGTCCGGGGTGCGGATGCCGAAGCCGATGCACAGCGGCAGATCGGTGTGGCGCTTGAGGCGGGCCACGGCTTCTTCGACGTGTTCCAGCGTTGCCGAACCGGCACCGGTCACACCGGCCACCGAGACGTAGTAGACGAAGCCCGAGCTGCCGTTGAGCACGGTCGGCAGGCGCTTGTCGTCGGTGGTCGGGGTGGTCAGGCGGATGAAGTCGATGCCCGCGGCCTGGGCCGGGTCGCAGAGGTCTTCGTTATGCTCCGGCGGCAGGTCAACGACGATCAGGCCGTCGACGCCTGCTTCCACCGCCTCGGCAAGGAAGCGTTCGACGCCCATCTTGTGGATGGGGTTGAAGTAGCCCATCAGCACCAGCGGCGTGGTCTGATTGCCCTCGCGAAATTCGCGAACCATTTGCAGGGTTTTCGCCAAGTCCTGCTTGGCCGCCAGGGCGCGGATGTTCGCGAGCTGGATCGCCGGGCCGTCGGCCATCGGGTCGGTGAAGGGCATGCCCAGTTCGATGACGTCGGCGCCGGCGTCTGGCAGGCCCTTGAGGATGGCCAGCGAGGTGGCGTAGTCCGGGTCGCCGCCGGTGACGAAGGTCACCAGGGCCGCGCGGTTTTCCTGTTTCAGCTGGTCGAAGCGCGTCTGCAAACGGCTCATATATGTTCTTCCTGTTCGTCGTAGTGGTGCATGACGGTCTGCATGTCCTTGTCGCCGCGGCCGGAGAGGTTGATCACCATCAGGTGATCCTTCGGCAGGCCGGGGGCGCGCTTGAAGACTTCAGCCAGCGCGTGGGCGCTTTCCAGGGCCGGGATGATCCCTTCCAGGCGACAGCACTTGTGGAACGCGGCGAGGGCTTCGTCGTCGGTCACCGAGGTGTATTCGACGCGGCCGATGTCATGCAACCAGGCGTGTTCCGGGCCGATGCCTGGGTAGTCGAGGCCGGCGGAGATCGAGTGAGCGTCGATGATCTGACCGTCGTCGTCCTGCAGCAGGAAGGTGCGGTTGCCGTGCAGCACGCCCGGCACGCCGCCGTTGAGGCTCGCGGCATGCTTGCCGGATTCGATGCCGTGGCCAGCTGCTTCGACGCCAATGATCTTGACGTCTTTATCGTCGAGGAAGGGGTGGAACAGGCCCATGGCGTTGGAGCCGCCACCGATGCAGGCCACCAGCGAATCGGGCAGGCGACCTTCTTGCGCCATCATCTGGTCACGGGTTTCCTTGCCGATCACGGACTGGAAATCGCGAACCATGGCCGGGTAGGGGTGCGGGCCGGCGACGGTGCCGATCAGGTAGAAGGTGTCGTGGATATTGGTCACCCAGTCGCGCAGGGCTTCGTTCATCGCGTCTTTCAGGGTGCCGGTGCCGGCGGTGACCGGGATCACCGTGGCGCCGAGCAGCTTCATGCGGAAGACGTTGGCCTGCTGGCGCTCGATGTCGGTGGTGCCCATGTAGATCACGCACTGCATGCCGAAGCGCGCGGCCACGGTGGCAGTGGCCACGCCGTGCATGCCGGCGCCGGTCTCGGCGATGATGCGCTGCTTGCCCATGCGCCGCGCCAGGAGGATCTGGCCGATGCAGTTGTTGATCTTGTGCGCGCCGGTGTGATTCAGCTCTTCGCGCTTGAGGTAGATCTTCGCGCCGCCGCAGAACTCGGTCAGGCGCTCGGCGTAGTACAGCGGGGAGGGGCGGCCGACGTAGTCGCGCTGGAAGTACGCGAGTTCCTTGGCAAACTCGGGATCGGTCTTGGCTTTCTCGTACTCGGCGGCCAGCTCATGGATGAGCGGCATCAGGGTTTCGGCGACGTACTGACCGCCAAAGTGGCCAAACAGGCCCTTGGCATCAGGGCCGCTGCGGAATGAGGTCATGGTCATCTCCTGCGGAAAAGGGTGGCGGCCATCCAGACACGAGTAAGGATTGCGCGATGGGCGGAAAATTAACCGACTCTGGCCCGGATAAAAAGCGATAAGATCGCCTCGACCTGTCAGGAAAACTCACTAATGAGCCAAGCCCTTCCTCCCCTCAATGCACTTCGCGCTTTCGAAGCGGCCGCCCGGTTGCAGAGCGTAAGCCAAGCGGCTGCGGAACTCAGCGTGACGCACGGAGCCGTCAGCCGGCAGATCCGGTTGCTCGAAGACGACCTTGGCGTGGCGCTGTTCAGCAAGGAAGGTCGCGGCGTAAAACTCACCGATGCAGGGCTGCGGTTGCGTGATGCAGCAGGCGAGGCCTTCGAGCGGTTGCGCGACAGCTGCGCCGAGCTGCGCCAGCAGACCGCCGATGCGCCGTTCGTGCTCGGCTGTCCGGGCAGCCTGCTGGCGCGCTGGTTCATTCCGCGGCTGGACAGGCTCAACCGCGATCTGCCGGATCTGCATTTGCAACTGTCCGCCAGCGAGGGCGAGCTGGACCCACGCAGGCCGGGGCTGGACGCCACCCTGCTCTATGCCGAGCCGCCGTGGCCAGCCGATATGCAGGTATTCGAGCTGGCCACCGAATGCATCGGCCCGGTACTGAGCCCGCATCATCCGAACTGTGCGGCGTTGCGCCAGGCACCGCCGTCGGTGCTGTTCAACGAAGCGCTGCTCTACACCGCGTCGCGTCCGCAGGCGTGGCCCGCCTGGGCCCAGGGCAATGGGCTTGATCCCAGCATGTTGCGCATGGGGCAGGGCTTCGAGCATCTCTACTTTTTGCTGGAAGCGGCGCTGGCCGGGCTGGGTGTCGCCATCGCACCGCAGCAATTGGTGGCCGATGACCTGCGCCAGGGCCGCTTGCTGGCGCCCTGGGGATTCGTCGAAACCCGGGCGCGGCTGTCGCTGTGGGTGCCGTCACGGCGCACGGATCGACGCGCTGAGCGATTGGCGGACTGGTTGCGCCAGCAGCTGGCTTGATGGAGCCCAGCCTAGGTGAGACGTGAAAGATCGAGCGGTTTTTGACTTCGATGGCCCGTGGTCGGAACGGCAGCGCGGCGCTCGTAGCGGTTCGTCTCGTAAGATTTCGTAACATCTTCTGGGGTGCACTTTAGGATTTTTCCGCAGCCCGCACCAGAAGCGCAATGCGCGTTTCGCCTCATTCGTATCGGTAAGGCACTCGACGGCTGATTTCTCGATTTTCATGAACTCACAAACGGCCCGGGCGCTCGGTATTTATGTGAGCGCCATCCTCTGGTGCTGACTTCCAATCAATCACAGAGGAGAAGCACGATGACTAACAAACTTCACACAATGCTCGGTGGTATTGCACTCGCAACGGCCATGGCGGCCAGCGCTCCGGCCTTCGCGGAAGTAGGCGATTTCGACGTATGGGATAAAGACAATTCCGGCGTGGTCACCATGGGCGAATGGGACACCGGTTTCGATAACGACGCCTTGTTCACCAGCTGGGACAGCGACAAGGACGGCATGCTCTCCAACAACGAGTACGGACAAGGTCTGTACGACGCCTATGACGCCGACGATAGCGGCGATTGGAACGAGACGGAATACAACGCCTTCTATGACGACGCGGGTGATGGTGGCTGGCTGGATATCTAACGTATCCGCTCTGCATCCATGAAAAGACCCCTGACGTACTGGCGGGCTTTTCATGGTGCGGGCCGCTCGCCTAGCAGTATCTCGTGAGCGTTGGAGTTAGGTCTGTCGCTCTGCAAAGAACCTATCGCAAGAGAGGTTTCCATGAACACGATTACGAAAACGCTGATTGCAACCGCTATCGCCGGATTCGCGACTGCTCCACTTGCAGCGGAATCGGGTAATGCCCCTAGCCCTTACCAGAAGCACGATGGGACCTGGATCAGCCTGAACGGCACCGTAGAGTCGGTGAAGCCCGATTCCTTCATGCTCAACTACGGCAAGGGCAGCATCGTCGTCGAGATGGACGACTGGGACTGGTACTCCGAAGGCACCGCCTTGACGGCTGGGGACAAGGTGACGGTCTATGGTGATGTGGATGACGACATATTCGAAGTGACGTCGATCGAGGCCAACAGTGTTTATGTCGAGGGTCTGAACAGCTTCTTCTTCGCCAGCGCCAACGATGAAGAAACGCCATGGCGGACCGCAACCTTTGTGCCCTCTGCCGAAACCACGATTCAGGGCACCGTGCAATCGGTCAAGGATCGAGAACTCACCCTCGATACGGGTGACGGCTCGCTGACCATCAATACCCTCACCATGTCCTATAACCCTTTGGACAAGGACGGTTTCCAGCAGGTCGAGAAGGGCGACCGCATCAGTGTCATGGGACAAATGGACCCTGCCTTCTTTGGCAATCGTGAGTTCAACGCGAAGTCGATCATCACGATTTCCGACGACAGCCAGCAAGAGCAGAACAGCTAGTTCGCGACCTACGCGCATCATCTCCTGTTTCGCCCGTTTCGCTTCTGCGAAGCGGGTTTTTTTTGGAAAGCGTCCAGCCGCGGTAGCTGAGTAACTCCCCTTCGTTGCCGATGAGCGGTTGTGCCACTCGTCCGGCGCCACTAAATCGACACCATCATTGCCGATACAGTCCAGATACCCACCGAGCGGCCATGTTGCCTGTCCGTGGGACTGTCTGTAGTCGTTCGGGAGAACAGTGATGGTCTATAAAAAACGTGTCGGTATCGTGATGTGTGCGCTGCTCGCGGCCGGAGCAGAACAGCTAGCCGCCAAGCCCAACCCTGCGGTTGATGCTTCGCTCAAAGCCGGTCGACCCTTTGTCGAAGGCGAGTTGCTGGTTCAGTTCAAATCAGGTGCATCTGAAGCGGCAATGACGGCAGCGCTTAGCAAGCGGAACGCAAAAGCGACCCAGAAACTGCTCGATAAGGCAGCGCGCAAGGATGCCAAGGGTGATCTGGTCCGGGCGCAGCTGGGTAAAGGCAAGAAGGTGGACGCCGCGTTGATCGCACAGCTGGCGGCTGATCCCGCAGTCGAATACGTCGAGCCCAACTGGATCTACAACACCCAACTGGCCAACCCCAATGACCCGGGCATCAACATGCTCTGGGGCATGCAGGGCGCGACGACGTCGCCTGCTTCCCCGTATGGCAGCGGTGCGCTGGCGAGCTGGAACGCCGGCGCGCTGTGCTCCAACAAAGTCCACGTGGGCATCATCGACGAAGGTGTGATGACCACTCATGGCGATCTGCGCGCCAACGTCTGGGTCAACCCAGGCGAGGGCACTCGCGCTGACCGCAAGGACAATGACCGCAACGGTTTTGCCGACGACATCTACGGCTGGGACTTTGCTGCCAACAACGCCAGCGTGTACGACGGCCCGGCTGACGATCACGGTACGCATGTCGCCGGCACGGTAGGGGCCGTGGCGAACAATGGTGCTGGCGTGTTCGGTGTTTGTCCGAGCGCCAAGTTGATTTCCGCCAAGTTCCTCGGGGCCAATGGCGGTACTACAGCGGGAGCCGTCAGGGCCATCAACTACCTGACGCAACTGAAGCTGGCGAAGAAGATCAACCTGGTCGCCACGAACAACTCATGGGGCGGTGGCGGATACTCGCAGGCGCTGTATGACGCAATTCAGGCGGCTGGCAACGCGAACATTTTGTTCATCGCAGCTGCGGGCAACAGTGGGCTGAATATCGATAGCACGCCGAGCTACCCAGCCAGCTACAACCTGCCAAACGTAATTTCGGTGGGTGCGATCGACCAGAACGGCCGTCGCGCGGGTTTCTCGAACTATGGCGTGAACAACGTGCATATCGCCGCGCCGGGCGTCGACATCGTTTCGACGGTGCCGACTTCAACTGGCGCGGCCGGCTTCGCCTACATGAGCGGCACCTCCATGGCGGCGCCTCACGTGACCGGTGCGGCGGCGCTGTATGCCTCGCTGAACCCCTGTGCCAGCAGCGCGCAGATCCGCGAGGCGTTGCTGCGCACCGCGGTGATCGACCCGCAGCTCACCGGGGCGGTACAGCAGAACCGCCGGCTCGATGTTTCGAAAATCCGCGCTGAACTGAACTGCAGCGTACCGTAAGACGCAGGCTGAGCATCCGCGTGTCGGGTGCTCAGCTGGCCATGGCGGTATTGCTGTTCGACGCCACCGGAGCCTTGGCCGCTGGCTTCTCCGTTCCATAACCCTGCGGATTGCGGCTCTGCCAGCGCCAGGCGTCGGTCAGCATTACCAGCAGGTCACGCTCCGCTTTCCAGCCCAGATCGTCACAGGCCTTGCTCGGGTCCGACCAGCACTGCGCGGCATCGCCCGGGCGGCGCGCCTTGAACACATGGGGGAGTGGTCTGCCGATCACTTCTTCGAACGCAGTGATCATCTGGCGTACCGAGTAGCCCCGGCCGGTGCCGAGGTTCCACGTGGAAACACCATGAACCAGGTCGAGGCGCTCCAGTGCCTTGAGGTGCCCCTTGGCCAGATCCACCACGTGAATGTAATCGCGCACTCCTGTGCCGTCCGGCGTCGGGTAGTCCGCTCCGTATACGTTCAATTGCTTACGACGACCCACCGCTACCTGCAGCATGTAGGGCAGCAGGTTATTGGGAATGCCGTTGGGGTCTTCGCCGATAAGGCCAGACTCGTGAGCGCCAATCGGATTGAAGTAGCGCAGCAGTGCAATCGACCAGCGCGGGTCGGATTCGGCCAGCCCTTTCAGCACGTTCTCCGCCATCAACTTGGATTGGCCGTAGGGGTTGGTTGGAATGCCGGTGGGGCAGTTCTCGGTGATCGGCATCTTGGGTGAGTCGCCGTAGACCGTCGCCGATGAGCTGAACACCAACTTGAAAACGCCGGCTTCGGCCATGGCCTGACACAGCGCGATGCTGCCGCTGACGTTGGTTTCGTAATAGCGCAGCGGTTCGCGCACGCTTTCACCGACCGCCTTGAGACCGGCGAAGTGCAGCACCGCCGTGATGGGGTAAGAGGCAAACAGCGCCTTGAGCAGCGAGCGGTTTCGCACGTCACCCTTGATGAACTGCAGCGTGCGGCCAGCCAGATGCTCCACGCGGTCCAGTGCCACTTTCGAACTGTTGCTGAGGTCGTCCAACACCAGCACTTCATGGCCAGCCAGCAGGAGCTCAAGCACCGCATGGGACCCGATATAACCAGCACCACCCGTGACGAGAATCATGTCTCTACCTCATGAACCAGAATTATCTGACGCACACGGGAGCGCACGGCTGACCGTATGAGCGCGGCCGCTGCAAGCATCTCCAGGGTTGGGTCGGCGAATCGGGCGGTACTGACTGCAGGAAGCACACAGCACCGATGCCGGGTGAAACAGGCGTCCTGTGATAGGGACGGGGGAAGGTGTGAGCAAGTTCCAACGAAACGGCAGTCACCCGATGACCGACCTCTGCAGTAGGGCATCGGGAACCTTGGCTCATCAGCTGTCGTCAATAGCCGGCGGACAGCGCTTGCGGATTGGTCGTTTCTGCCGCCGAGCGCCGTCAGGTTTTGCTTTGCGCGGGCTGCGCAGGCCTATGCGATGCGGCAGAAGGGACTCTGGAGGGCATTGCCACCCTTTACGAGGTTTCCATGAGCTGGGCCGGCCCCTACCAATACGAAATTGGCAAATCCCCCGATAAACAAGCGACGCCACCTGAAGTCATCTTCGATGAGCTGGTGCCGACCTTGTTGTGTCTTTCCCATTTGCGCTGGAGCTTCGTCTACCAACGCCCGCAGCACCTGATGTCGCGCTTCGCCCGTGACTTCAACGTGCTGTTTGCCGAAGAGCCGATCCCGACCGAGGATGCCCAGCCCTGGCTGGAGGTACGGCCCGAGGAAAATGGTGTCCAGGTACTGATTCCGCGTCTGCCACAGGACTGCGCGGGCGAGGCAGCGCTGCGCGTGCAGCGCGATCTGCTCGACGGCTATCTGGAAAAGCTCGGCGTCAATGAGCTGATGCTTTGGTACTACACGCCGATGGCGCTCGGTTATGCCGGCCACCTTAAGCCCAAGCTCACCGTCTACGACTGCATGGACGAACTCTCGGCATTCCGTGGCGCACCGCCGGAGCTGGTGCAGCGCGAGCGTGAGTTGCTCGAGCGCGCTGATCTGGTCTTCACGGGTGGCTACAGCATCTGGGAAGCCAAGCGCGAACTGCACGACAACGCCTTCGCCTTTCCCAGCAGCGTCGACGTGGCGCACTTCGCCGAGGCCCGGCGGACTCAGGCCGACCCCGACGACCAAGCCGAGATCCCCCATCCACGGCTGGGCTTCTACGGCGTGATCGACGAGCGTTTCGATATCGAACTGGTGGCCAACATGGCGGAAAAACGCCCTGACTGGCAGTTCGTGCTGGTTGGGCCGGTGGTCAAGATCGATCCGGCGGAGCTGCCGCAGCGCGACAACATCCACTACCTGGGCGGCAAGACGTACGACGAGTTACCCAAATACCTGGCCGGCTGGGACGTGGCCATCATGCCGTTCGCGATGAACGACTCGACCCGTTTCATCAGCCCGACCAAGACGCCTGAATACCTGGCTGGCGGCCGGCCCGTGGTGTCCACGCCAATCAAGGACGTGGTGCGCACCTATGGCGACACCGAGATCGTCTACATCGCCGACACACCCGATGCGTTCATCGCGTCCGTGGAAAAGGCACTGGCCGATGCTGAAGACCGCGACCGTTTGTTGAAGACCGCTGACGAAATTCTCGGCGACATGTCCTGGGACCACACCTGGGCGCTGATGAAGGAGAAGATGCAATGCGCGAAGTGAGCCTGCGAGACAGCAATCCCGAATACGCAGGCGGCGGCGCCAGCGACGGCTCGTCCCATGGCCGCCGCGGCTTCGACTACCTGATCGTCGGCGCCGGTTTCGCCGGCAGCGTACTCGCCGAACGGCTGGCGGCCGGGCTGAACAAGCGTGTGCTGGTGGTCGACCGGCGGCCGCACATCGGCGGCAATGCCTACGATCACTACGACGAAGCCGGCGTATTGATCCACCGCTACGGCCCGCACATTTTCCACACCAACGCCCAGCGCATCGTCGACTACCTCTCGCAGTTCACCGAGTGGCGCCCTTACGAGCATCGTGTATTGGCGCAGGTGGATGGTCAGGAAGTGCCGATCCCGATCAACATGACTACGCTGAACAAGCTCTACGGTCTGAACATGACCACCGAACAGGAAGCGGCGGACTTCCTCGCCAGTCGCGCCGAACCGGTGGAAGACATCAAGACCAGCGAGGACGTGGTGATCAACGGCATCGGCCGTGAGCTGTACCAGAAGTTCTTCCGCGGCTACACCCGCAAACAGTGGGGCCTGGACCCGTCGCAGCTGGACAAGTCGGTCACCTCGCGCATCCCGACGCGAACCAACACCGACGACCGCTACTTCACCGATACCTTCCAGCAGATGCCCAAGCATGGCTACACCAAAATGTTCGAGAAAATGCTCGCGCACCCGAACATCAAAGTCATGACCAACACCGATTACCGGGAAATCCGCGACGAGGTGCAGCACGACCACCTGATCTTCTGCGGGCCCATCGACGAGTACTTCGACTACCGCTTCGGCAAGCTGCCCTATCGTTCGCTGAAGTTCGAACACAAGCAGCTCGACCAGGAACAGTTCCAGGCCGTCGGTACGGTCAACTACCCGAGTGAAGACGTGCTCTACACGCGCATCAGCGAGTACAAGCACCTGACCGGGCAGGTCCACCCGAAGACCAGCATCACCTACGAATACCCGTCGGCGGAGGGCGATCCCTATTACCCCATTCCGCGGCCGGAGAATGCCGAGCTGTACAAGCGCTACCAGAAGCTGGCGGACGAGACGCCCGGCGTGACCTTCGTCGGCCGCCTCGGCACCTACAAGTACTACAACATGGATCAGGTGGTCGGACAGGCGCTGGCGCTGTACAAGCGCATCGAAGAGGCCGAGCGTGGCCCGACGGCTGGCGAAAGTGCAGAGCACAGCGGTTCACTGGCCAAACAGGTTCCCTGAAGACGAGGCACAAGGATGCATCAGCCGACGCTGTTCAAAAGCTTTTTCCTCGGCGGTTTCGAATGCTCGAACCATCGTCGCAGCGACGGCCGCCGCCTGGACCTGCTGGCCGCCACCGGGCATGACCGCTGGGCCGCCCATGATTACGCGGTGCTGCATCGACATGGCTTGCACACCGTGCGTGACGGCCTGCGCTGGCACCTGATCGAACCGACGCCCGGGCAATACGACTGGTCAAGCTTCCTGCCGATGCTGCAGGCGGCCCGACGCCAGGGCACCCAGGTGATCTGGGATCTGTGCCACTACGGCTGGCCGGACGACATAGACATCTGGCGACCGCAGTTCGTCGAGCGCTTTGCCCGCTATGCTGCCGCGGCTGCGCAGTTGATCAAGGACGAGACCGATACGGTGCCGTTCTACGCGCCGTTGAACGAGATTTCCTTCTGGGCCTGGGCTGGCGGCGACGAGGCCTACTTTAACCCGATGGCACGCGGCCGTGGCTTTGAGCTCAAGCATCAGCTGGTGCGCGCCACCATCGCCGCGATGCAGGCGATCCGCGAGGTTGAACCGCGGGCGCGTTTTATTCAGGTCGAACCGGCCATTCACGTCGTCGCGCCGAATGATCGGCCCGGCCCGCAGCGCGAGGCCGAGCGCTACCGTCAATCGCAGTTCGAGGCCTGGGACATGCTCTGCGGCGAACTCTGGCCGGGCCTCGGCGGCGCCCCGGAATACCTTGATCTGCTCGGCGTGAACTATTACCCCGACAACCAGTGGTATCACGGCGCAGGTAATACCATCGGCCGGGACAGCCCAGACTACCGTCCTTTCAAAGGCATCCTCAGCGAGATCGCGCAGCGCTACAAACGGCCGATCGTGATCGCCGAAACCGGCGCCGAAGGCGATGTGCGCGGCGACTGGCTGCGCTACGTCAGCGAGCAGGCCGGGCTGGCGATGCAGCGTGGCGTGCCGGTGGAAGGTATCTGCCTGTACCCGGTGGTGGATTACCCGGGCTGGACCGACGACCGCCACTGCCCGGTGGGGCTGTTGGGTTTTGCGGACAAAAACGGCAACCGTTGTGTTCACCAAGGGCTGGCCGATGAGCTGCGGCTGCAGCAGGCGCGCTTCAGCCACTCGAGTCCGGCTTCGAACATCGCTGAAGCCTTGTCATGAACGCCCCGGCACTGCGCAAGCCGCCCCTGGTGCCGCTCCTGCCGGATCGGCCGGTCGCCTTCTTGTGGCACTACGTTTGCGCGCGGCCCTGGCATTTCGGCGGCTTGCTGCTGCTGATCGTCGGTGCAGCGACCTGCGCGGTGGCGGTGCAGTACGGCATGAAGCTGCTGGTCGACGCCATGGCGCAGGGCAGCTCCAACCGGGGCGCCGCCGATGTGTGGTTTCCGCTGGGGCTGTTCATCGGCCTGATCGTCGTTGAAAACGTGTTCTGGCGTCTCGGCGGCTGGATCGGCTGCCGAACAGTCGTGGCGAGCATGGTGGATATCCGCGTAGACCTGTTCAAACACCTGACCGGTCACCCCATGCGCTACTTCACCGAGCATTTCGCCGGTTCGCTGGGCAATCGGATCTCGGCGCTGGGCCAGGCAGCTGGGGCGATCTATGGCGGTCTGGTCTGGAAGATCGTGCCGCCCATCGTCGACTTCATCGGGGCGGTGGTGGTGCTGCTGACCGTCGATTGGCGCATGGCGGTTGTGCTGATCCTGTTCGTGGCCATCGTCGCGGTACTGATCACCGGGTTCGGTATTCGGGGCCGCGCCAAGCATCAACGCTTCGCCGCGCAATCGGCGCGGGTTGGCGGCGAGCTGGTCGATGCGGTGTCCAACGTCTGGACGATCAAGGCGTTTTCCGCACGCGACCGTGAAGCGGAACGCCTGGCCAACGAGATCGGCTACGAAGCCAAGGCCCAGCGGCGCAGCTGGATGTATCTGGAAAAGGCCCGCGTTATCCACGACATCTGCCTGTCGCTGATGGCCGGGGGCATGCTGGTCTGGGCAATCACTTTATGGGTGGACGGCTCGGTGACCGCCGGCGACGTGGTGCTGGTCAGCGCGCTGACCTTCCGTATCCTGCATGGCTCGCGTGATCTGGCCTTGGCCTTGGTGGATACCACGCAGCAGATCGGCGCCATCGACGACACCCTGCGCATCATCGTCCAGCCGCACGGCCTTGAAGACTCCGAAACCCTGCTGTTGCTGGCTGAAGGGGACATCACCTTCGAGGACATCAGCTTCGGCTATCCGAAGCGCGGCATCATCTTTGAGCATCTCAATCTGCATATCCCGGCTGGGCAGAAGGTCGGCGTGGTCGGGCCGTCTGGGGCGGGCAAGTCGACCCTCATTCAGTTGCTGCAACGCCTGGACGATGTACAGGCCGGGCGCATCCTGATCGACGGTCAGGATGTCCGCTCCGTCAGCCAGAACAGCCTGCGCGAGAAGATCGCGGTGGTGCCGCAAGAGACGGCGCTGTTCAACCGGACGATCCGCGAGAACATCCGCTACGGGCGCCCTGATGCGACCGATGGCGAAGTGGAGGAAGCGGCCCGCCAGGCCTTCTGCGATGCGTTCATCCGCGAACTTCCGCAGGGCTACGACACCCTGGTCGGCGAGCGCGGCGTGATGCTCTCCGGTGGCCAGCGTCAGCGTCTGGGTATCGCTCGGGCGTTCCTCAAGGATGCACCGATCCTGATTCTCGACGAGGCGACCTCAGCGCTGGATACCCAGTCGGAAGGCGAGATCCAGGCGGCGCTGAACAATCTGGTACACAACCGCACCGTGGTCGCCGTCGCCCATCGGCTGTCGACGCTGGCGAGCTTCGATCGGATCATCGTGCTGCGCAACGGGCTGATCATCGAAGACGGCGCACCGATGGAGCTGCGCAGCCGCGGCGGTGCCTTCGAGGCCCTTTGGCGGATGCAGGCCGAGGGCTTCAAACACGAGCCCGATCCGGCGGTATGAAGCGAGTCGCGGTGAATTCGAGCAGCCTGCGCGCCTTGGGTTACGACCCGGACGAGCAGGCGCTGGAGGTCAAGTTTCATAACGGTTCACTGTATCGCTACGAGCTGGTGCCCGCCGACGTGGTGCAGGCGCTGCTGGAGGCTGATTCCCTCGGCCGGTATTTCAATCAGGTGTTCAAGGCGCAGCAGTATCCCTATCGGCGCATCGATTAACCTGCGCTGCGTGTTGCCACTCGGGCTACGAGTGGAAGCGGATCGCGAGCAAGCTCGCTCCTACAGACGCACGAAGCCTACTGCCGGTGGGTTGCAGAGTTGTAGGGTGGGCTTCAGCCCACCAACTTGGGCCGAGCGTTCCGGTGGGCTGAAGCCCACCCTACGGCTGTACGTCGATCAATACGGATAACCTTCGAGTTATCCAGGTAGTGGGTGCTGAGATTCGCCGGCCGCCATCGGCGGATCGACCGCTCCGCTGAACTTCCGAGGCCCTTCGCGGGCCTCAATGAACAGGACGCATCATTACCGAGCGGAGGCTCCTCAGACCAGAAGGGGATTTATTCATGTCGGATCATCACACGTACAAGAAGATTGAAATCGTCGGTTCTTCGCGCAATAGCGTTGATGAAGCGATTCAGAACGGTATCGCCGAGGCCAGCAGCAAACTGCAGAACGTCGAGTGGTTCGAAGTCGGCGAGATCCGCGGCCATGTCGAAAACGGCAAGGTCGGCCATTTCCAGGTCACCATGAAGGTCGGCTTCCGTCTCGCGGACAGCTGATCTGCCGTCCAGGCGGCCCGGCAGCGGCTATCCAGCCAGCTGCCTGGGAGGCCGGCTCGCCTCGCCGTGTCAGGCGTGGTCCGTCGGCGCCTCGCCGCGGCTGCGTTCGTAACGTCGTAGCAATGGCTGAGTGCTCAAGCCGTGCAGGACGATGCTCAACACCACCACTGAAATCACCAGTGAGATGATCGCTTCGGCCTCTTCTGGCATCAGGCCGTGGGTGACCGCGTAGCTCAGGTAGTACAAGCTGCCGATGCCTCGGATGCCAAACCAGCCGACGGTCAGGCGTTGGGTACGGTCCAGGTAGCGGCTTGGCATCAGCAGCCATACGCTTAGCGGCCGGATCACCACGAACAGCGCCAGCGCCAGGGGCACCGCACGCCAGTCCCAGTGCACCGAGACCAACACACCAAGAATCGTCACCAACAGCACTTCCAGGCTGCGCTCCAGCTGGCCGCCAAAGGTCAGGATGTCACCCACCATCACACCTGCGGCGACCTTGGGTTCGGCGATTTTCTCGTTTTCCAGCGGCAGTTCTCGCGGGCTCAGGCCGCCTTCAGCCAAGTGCGGCACCGCGTGGGCGATCAGCTCCTCGGATGGCGTATCTGATTCCTCTGCTGCGTCCTTCTCCGCATGGCGCAACCCCAGGCCGGCCGCGAATACCGCGAGGAAGCCCCAGGCGCCGATCAGCTCGGCGCCGACGTAGGCCAGTGCGATCAGCGCAAGTGCCAGCGAATCGTTCGGCGACATGGATGTATCGGCGTGGCGGGCGCGCAGAAAGATCGCCAGCTTGCCGATAAGCCTGCCGAGCAGATAACCAAACCCCAGGCCAGCCGGTACGGCCCAAACCAGCCGATGCAGCGCCCACTCGCTCACCCAGCCGCTAGCCAGGGTTTCCTGCTCGATCAGCAGCAGGCCGAACACGACGAACGGGAAGGCGGTGCCATCGTTGAAGCCGGCTTCGCCGGACAGGCCGTAGCGGACGTGATCGCTGTCGCGGGAATTGTTTACCTGTACCAGGCTGGCGAGCACCGGATCGGTGGGGGCGAGGATGGCGCCGATCAATACCGAGAGACCCCAGCTGAGCCCGAGCAGGTAATGGCAGAGCGCGGCGACGCCCGCGATGCAGGCGAGCATCACTGGGCCTGCGAGTATGTACGCGCTTCGCCATGCCCGGTGATGCAGCGGCATGCGCAGTTTAAGGCCGCTGACAAACAGTGACACCAGCACCGCGATCTCGGTGAGGTGCTCCATCCAGCTGGCGATGTGCATGAACTCCATCTCCCACAAGCCGACGCCGAGCTGGCCGATGAGCAGGCCGAAGCCGAGGTAGATCAATGACGTGGTGACAGGCAGCCAGCGCAGGTAGGCCGATGCCAGGGCGAGGATCAACAGCAGGATGCCGAGCACGGCCATCCATTCAAGAAAATTCATTCAGTCTTCCGCAAACAAGCGTGACGCGCCGAAGTACGCATGGGCTGCTGTTTTGATCGGCGCGATTGGATGGGGTTCAGCCGCGTTCGTCGAGCGGAACGCCAGCGCGTCCAATGCAGACGCGGCGCTCGCCTTGCCGGCCTCGTGCAAGGCCCGTCGCGGTGCGAAGTGTTGTTTGCGAGTCACCCGCACGGGCCTGCTGTCGAGTGGCCCTTTCACAGGTTGCGCTGGTGCGACGGGGCGCTAGGTGTCGCCCCGATGCATTTTGCTGATCAACGTAGCTCGGCGAGGATCTCGAAGGCGCGGTGGCGGTCGGCGGTTTCGTAAAGGTCGCAGGTGAAGATCAGCTCGTCGGCCTGAGTCTGCTCGAGCAAGACGTCCAGGCGAGCGCGGATCTTTTCCGGACCACCGATCATGGCCATGCCGAGGAAGCTGCCGACGGCGTCCTGCTCGTGGGGCAGCCACTTGCCCTGCATGCTCGTCACTGGCGGCACCAGCACCAGGCTCTGGCCGCGGATCAGCGCGAGGATGCGCTGATAGGCGGTAGTCGCCAGGTACTCGGCTTGCTCGTCGGTGTCGGCTGCCATCAGCGGCACGCCGAGCATGACGTACGGCTTGTCCAGCACCTCGGAGGGGCGGAAGTTCTCGCGGTACAGGCGAATCGCGTCGTGCATATAACGCGGCGCGAAATGCGAAGCGAAGGCGTAGGGCAGGCCTTTGGCAGCAGCCAGCTGAGCGCTGAACAGGCTCGAGCCGAGCAGCCAGATCGGGACATTGCTGCCCATGCCAGGCATGGCGATGACGCGTTGGTTGGGCTGGCGTGGACCGAGCAGCAGCTGCAGTTCTTCCACGTCCGCCGGGAAGTCATCGGCGCTGCCCATGCGGTCGCGGCGCAAGGCATGGGCGGTGAACTGGTCGGCGCCCGGCGCGCGACCCAGACCCAGCTCGATCCGCCCCGGATAGAGCGCCTCCAGCGTGCCGAACTGTTCGGCCACCACCAGCGGCGCGTGGTTGGGCAGCATTACGCCGCCCGCGCCCAGGCGAATCCGCGAGGTGCCGGATGCCAGATAACCGATCAGCACCGAGGTGGCGGCGCTGGCGATGCCGTCCATGTTGTGGTGCTCGGCAACCCAGAAGCGCTCGAAGCCAAGCTTCTCGACATGCTGCGCCAGGGCCAACGAGTTGCGCAGGGCCAGGCCGGCGTCGCCGTCATCGCGGATCGGCGCCAGGTCCAGGGTGGAGAAACGGGTGTGTTCGATACGGGACATCGTCTACCTCTTTGCTGACGGCTGCTCAGTAGCAGTGCTCGGCCTCGGCGCGCGCCAGGACGTTGTGGTCTTCGTCGCGCAGCCAGCCTTGTGGGGTGAAGCCCAGCGAGCGGGCCTGGAATAGGTAACGCCGGCCGGGCTGGAAATCGTCGTAGTTGATTACCATGGTGCAGCGCAGGTATTGGGTATCGCCAAAATCGCCAAAGCCGCCACTGCTGATTTCGAATTCGTAGCGCGCTTCGAGTTCATGCGCACCGGGGCTGACCTGGAAATAGCGCCCATCGGGTGTGCGCTCACCGTCCAGCTGATCGGACATGAAAATGTCACTGGGTTGGGCGGTCAGCTCGACCCAGGCCATGTTCGGGTCGGGTGCGGGCAGGGGGCCGGCACAGCCGGTCAGGCCGAGCGCCAGCAATGGAGCCAATAACAGACGCATGGTGAATCCTCCGGATAACCGCAGGATCAGCGTCTGCTGTCGCGGTCAGCCAATGAGCCTGAGCCAGATAGTGCTCTTTTTCAACGACTGCACCGCAACAGAACGGTTCACAACAGAACGCTAGCGGGTAGCGACTCCGCCGCAGCCACGCTCAGTGGCCTTGGCCAGCACGCGGTCATGCTGGTCGTAAAGTTTGGCCCAGGGACGGAAGCCGTAGCCGCCAGCCACCAGTCGATAGCGGGCCCCGGCATTGAAGCTGTCATAGCTCAGGGTCAGGCGGCAGTCGCGTGCCAGCGCTTCGCTGTCGCGACCTACGTCGGCTGGGCCGACTTCGAAGCGATAGCGCATGCCCAGCTGATGACTGCCTGGCTCGACCTGAAAATAGCGACTGTCGTCGAGCGGCTTGTCATCGACCGCCACGGCTACCAGTTCGGTCTCCCCGTGCGGTGCGAGGTCGACCCAGGCCTGGTTCGGGTCCGGTTTGGGCATCCACATGGCGCAACCGCCCAGACTGGATAGCGCAAGAGCAAGCATCAGGATTCGCATGGAACTGGGTCTCCGATCGGTGTCGGCCTGGCTGTTTGGCACCGGCGTGTTCGGTGTTTGGGTGGACTTCGTTGTAGGCTCCGCGCATCGCCCCGCGGGGCATTTAGCCGGTAAGCGTTTGTTCATGTCGAAGTCGAAAATCGCCGCAGTCGACAACCGCAAGCGGCGTTGGGTTCCCCTGCTGATGGCGGTTGGTCTGAGCGGTTGCAGCAGTTACTACGGGCAACTGGCGGTCGGCCAGCTCGAGTTGCTGCGGCAGCGTGAGCCCATTGCAGCGATCATCGACAACCCGCAAAGCGATCCGCTGTTGCGCCAACGACTGACCCTGGCCCTGCAGGCTAGAGGCTTCGCCAGCCGTGCCTTGGCACTGCCGGACAATCGCAGTTATCGGGTCTACGCCGAGCTCCAGCGGCCTTATGTGATGTGGAATCTGTTCGTTGCTGAGGAGTTTTCCGTGGCGCAGCAGACCCAGTGCTTTCCGATAGCCGGTTGTGTGGGCTATCGCGGTTACTACCAGCAGGGCCGCGCCCGCGGCGCTGCGGCACTGCTGCAAGCCGAGGGCTACGACACGTTGGTGGCCGGCGTGCCGGCTTATTCGACCCTGGGCTGGTTCGACGATCCGCTCCTCAGCTCGATGCTGCGCTGGGACGACGATCGGCTGGCCGGGCTGATTTTCCACGAGTTGGCGCATCAGCGGCTGTATGTCACTGACGATACGGCGTTCAACGAATCCTATGCCTCCTTTGTCGAGCGGGAAGGGCTGCGGCAGTGGCGCGCCAGTCGTGGGCTGCCGCCGTCAAGCGATGCGCTGCGGGATCAATACGCCGACCTCAGCCGGCTGGCGCTGGCGACCCGCGAGCGCTTGGCCGCGCTCTATGCATCCGGTTTGAGCGAACCGGAGATGCGCGCTGCCAAGGCCGCCGAACTCATGCGTATGCGACAGGCCTATCGGCGGCTGAGAGACGGGCCGTGGAACGGCGATGACCGTTTCGATCGCTGGATGGCCCAGCCACTGAACAATGCCAGCCTGGTTCCGTTCGGCCTCTACGATGAATGGGTGCCTGCCTTCGCTGCGTTGTTCGAGCAGGTCGGCGGAGATTGGCCGCGTTTTCACGCCCAAGTCGCTGCCTTGGGCCAACTGCCTGCCGACGAGCGGAAGCGTCAGTTGGAGGCACTTCGCTGAGACGCCTTGCCGCTTCGCTTGAACGCCGATGCGGCAAGGTTTCGGGACCGATTGCGCTTCGCTGCATCTGAGCCTGTTCGAAGGGGTTGGCTGCTGCCGCTTGTCGACTCTTTGCATGTTCGCCTCACGTTCTACGGAATTCTTTTCCGCTTGCCTCCGTCCCTTTTTTAAGACGTCAGCTCAGCTGACCCGTGATTAGGCCGTACAGATTCGTACGCCGAACCAATACAAGCCGTTCAAACGGAGGCTCCATGGACAACCTAACCGGCATTCTCGACAACAAGGGCACGCCGCTCGATAAGCAGAAGTTCACCTGGAAGGAAATGGCGGGCAAGCCCATCAGCAAGCTCGACGATGACGCCTTCACCCGCGTGCGCATCATCCTGATGAACGGGATCGAAACCGATGCGTTGCGCCTCAAGCACGGCATCGCCCGCATCACCGGCCAGCTGCGCGGCCCGCTCGCCGAGATCCGCCGAGTCGAGCAACACCAGGCGACCATGGTCAACTGGCTGATCTCCGCCGACCATTCACCGCTGGAAACCACCGTCGCCTACGAGCAGGTCGCCATCGAAGTTACCGCAGCCGTCGCCCAGACCGAGCCGGACCCCTACCAGGCGCAGACTTACCGCTTCGGCCTGCTGGAAGACTTCGACCACCTGTATCGCTACTCGGCCATGCTCGATCGCCTCGAAGGCAAGGACGCGAACAATATCCTGCAGGGCTACACCGACATCGTCCCAGGCCGGCAGACCTCCGAGCACCACCGTCATCCGGACAATGACCTGCGCGAAAGCTATACCAAGGAGCAGGCGGATCTCATCACCAAGATTCATGCGGCCATGATCACCGCGGCTGAGTACCAGACCCACGACTACTACATGAACATCGGCCCGCTGTTCGCCGATCCGTTGGCACGTCAGCTGTATGCCGAAATTGCGTCGGTCGAAGAGCAGCACGTCACCCAGTACGGATCGTTGGCCGACCCCCAGGAATCCTTCATGGAGAAGTGGTTGGTGCACGAAGCGATGGAGGTCTATGCCTACGCCAGCTGCGCCGAGCAGGAAACCAACCCGCGCATCAAGGCCATGTGGGAGCGCTTCCTCGACTACGAGCTGGGCCATCTGAACATCGCCTGTGAGCACTTCAAGAACATCGAGCGTCGCGATCCGGCGGAGATTCTCGGCGGCCCATTACCGAAGATGATCGAGTTCAAGAGCCAGCGTGAGTTTGTGCGCCAGGTGCTTGCCGCCGAGGTCAACCTGCGCACCAGCGGCACCCAGTACGTCGACAAGAGCCAGGAGCCGCAGAACTCCCTGGATTATCGGGCCCAGCTCAATTCCGAAGGCATCGCCTCGAACATCGTGTCGGCCGGTTACCAATGGGCACCGGGCGGTGAACTCATGCAGATGCGCAAGGCTTCCTGAGGAGAACAGACATGGCAACTTCAGCAAAACTGGGCACCAATTTCACCGGCGTGCAGATGTCCCCGAAGGACACCAAGCGCCTGCTCGATGCCGTCAACGAGATCCAACCGGACGTTCCGGGTGATTCCAAGGGCATGATGCTCGAACGCACGTCCCGCGCCGAGGAAGCCGATCGCATCGGCTCGGTGCCGGTCCCGGGTTCGGCCAAAGGCATGCTCAAGTCCACCTTCGACATGGCGCTGGGCAAGAGCCCGGAGCTGCTGGTGGACAAGCTCGGCGAGCGTCTGGCCTTCGAGCGCAGCGGCGTGCGCATGTATGACGCCATGATCGCCAAGGCCAAGGGACTCGAAACCGCCCAATCGGACCTGGTCCAAGTGCTGCAGCACATCCGTGACGAAGAGTTCGAGCACATGAACATGGTCGCTGAAGCGATCGAAACCCTCGGTGCCGACCCGACTGCGCAAACGCCCTGTGCCGACATCGTCGGCGTCAAGTCCATGGGCGTGATGCAGGTGCTGACCGACCCGCGGACGAATGTTGCTCAGGGCATCAATGCCTTGCTGACGCTGGAGCTCGAAGACAACGCTGCCTGGGAGCTGCTGATCGAGCTGGCCGAGGCCGGTGGTCACCCACGCATCGCCAAGGGCTTCCATAAGGCCAAGGCGCAGGAAGACGACCATGTAGTGCAGATCAAATCGCTCCTGCGTAAGGACCTGCTCAGCCAGGTGCAATGAGTACTGCGTGCGCTTCAAACCTTGGCGCGCCTTAGGGCGCGTCTTTTTTATGGGCACAGCGTCACTCGGGCACTTCCGATGCATTTTTTAGTGCATAAGCAAATGAATTCTTATTCTTTATGGTGAAGATTCTGTGGGCGATAGACTCGCCGCTCAGCGACCATCGAGAGGCCATCCTATGCGGCGCGGAGCGTTCCACTATCTGATCGTCCCCGGCTGGCATGGCTCGCCTGAGGACCATTGGCAGAGCCACTGGCAGCGCACCCTGCCCAACAGTCAGCGCATTGAGCAGGCCGACTGGCTGCAGCCGCAACGTCCCGACTGGGTGACCGAACTGCATCGCGGAATCGCCGCGGCATCAGCGCCGGTGGTGCTGATCGCGCACAGCCTCGGCTGTCCCACCGTCGCGCACTGGGTGGCGCAGGCGTCGCCCGAGGCGTTGCGGTGCGTTGAGGGTGTGTTGCTGGTCGCGCCTGCGGATGTGGAGCGACCGGGGTGCCCTGAGCCACTGCGCAACTTCGCTCCGCTGCCCCTGGTGCCGCTGCCATTTCCCAGCGTGCTGGTGGGGTCCGACAACGATCCCGCCGCCAGTGCCGACCGGGCGCGTGCCATGGGTGAAGCCTGGGGCAGCGAAGTGACCGTGCTCAGTGGAGTGGGGCACATTAACGTGGAGTCTGGTCATCATCGCTGGGAGGAGGGGCTGGCCTTTCTCCATCGCCTGCAAACGCTGATCAGCGAGCAGGAACAACGGCGCGCCTGATGGCGCTCAGATCGGTGGAACTCTTCTCATCCACCTGGCCATTGCTCGGTGGATCGAAGAAGCGTGATCCACCCTTGTATCTCGACTACCACGCTATGTTGGGGTGATAGTTCCCGACTGATCATCGGGGGAAGGTCAGAAAGCCGTATCCACCCTTAGGCTTTGAGCCTGCGACGTAGATAGCGCTGCGGCCTTCCATACTCACTCTTACAGCTCGAACGGTATCCAGAGCCCGCCTCCGGCGAGAGCTCGCATCAGCAAGGTAGAGCTGAGTGAAGTATTGATCTTTCTGAACCAGCAGGAGGAGTTCTTATGCCCAGCGTCATCGGCATCGATATCGCCAAACGCACGTTCGACATCGCCACCCAGCAGCCCAATGGCAAGTACCGCACCAAGGCCAAATTGCCTAACGAGGTGGCCGGTTTCGAAGCGCTCCAGCAGTGGCTGCTCAAGCACGCCAATGCCCAAGCCTGGATCGTGATGGAAGCGACCGGCGCTTACCATGAAGCGCTCGCGACCTGGCTTCACGATAAAGGCTATCAGGTCTGCGTGCTCAATCCTGCACAGGTCGCCTATTACGCTCGAAGCCAGCTCCAGCGCGTAAAGACCGACAAAGTCGACGCCAAACTCATCGCTGAGTATGGCGAGCGGCACCAGAGCGATCTGCGGGCCTGGCAGCCTGAGCCTCCCGCCGTCCGGCGCTTGAAAGCATTAGTGCGGCGCTTGGAGGATCTGCAGGAGATCCAACAAATGGAACGCAACCGCTTGGATCTGGCCGACGCTAGTGTGCAGGCTTCAATCTACTCAGTGCTGCACCATGTCGAGCGGCAGATCGGAGAGACGCTCCGTGCGATCCGAGACCACATCGATGATGACCCGGACCTGCGCAACAAACGCGACCTGCTGACCAGCATTGATGGCATCGGCGATCGTTCCGCAGCCCTGTTGCTGGCTGAGCTGGGCGATCCGTTACGCTTCGCCAGCTCACGCGCGATCACCGCTTATGCCGGGCTGAACCCCCGCCTTCAGGAGTCTGGCTCCTACAAAGGCCAGACGCGCATATCCCGCACAGGATCGTCTCGCTTGAGGGCTGGGCTCTACATGCCGGCGGTCTGCTCGCTCACACACAACCCGGCCATTAGTGCTCTACGCGAGCGTCTGAGTGCAAAAGGAAAATCCGGAAAACAAATCGTCTGTGCAGCGATGCGCAAGCTGCTGCACATCGCCTATGGGGTACTTAAATCGGGCCAGCGTTTCGACCCTCAACTGGCCCTTGCTCGGTAATGGGGAAGACGGTATCTACGACCCCAAGCCTCAGCAAGCAGGGTGGGCTTTAGCCCACCACTTGCACGGAAGCAACCCAGCGCTGGCAAAGCCCGAAGGGCAGATGACGTTTTTTTCATCCACCGTTGGCCACTGCTCGGTGGACCGGTGAAGCGCGATTCACCCCACAAAGGCTGAGCCTCAGATAGAGCAGCCCGACCGTAGGGTGGCTGACGCTTTTTTATCCACCGTTGGCCTCTGCTCGGCGGACCGGTGAAGCGCGATTCCCCTACAAAGGCTCAGCCTCACCAGCGAGCGACTCGACCTCAATCCAGGGCGAACCGGCGTCATTCGTTACACTCTCATGCTCCACCGCCGCCATTGAGCAGTTGCATGCCCAGCTCCGCACCATCCGACACCGCTGCATCCCTTCCCCTTGTGCTTGCCGGGCCCATGCTGCGCCGGCTCGACGCGGGGCGGCTGGTGCTCTGGCTGGTGGCCCGTGAGCCCCTGTCATTGCGCCTGATGTTGCAGCCCGAAGGTGACGCGTCGCGTTTGCTGGCATTGGAAGGGGAGGCCTGCCGTCGTCTGCGCATCGGCACCTCGGCCTGGCTGCATCTGATTGATGTCCACCTCGAGACGCCGCTGCCGGTCGACCGACTGATCGAATACGACCTGCTAATCAGCGGACAGGGCGTCGAGCGGGGCATCGCTCAATGGGCGCCGCACCTGATCCACGAAGGCTGCGACCGGCCGGCCTTCGTCGTCCGCTCGCGCTATGACGATCTACTGCACGGCTCCTGTCGCAAGCCCCATCACGCGTCGTCGGATGGGCTGGTGACCGTCGATTCGCTGATCAAGGATGTACGCCACGCGCCCGAGCGCTGGCCGGCCGCGCTGCTGATGACCGGAGATCAGGTGTACGCCGATGATGTGGCGGGCCCAATGCTGGTCGCCATCCATGCGCTGATCCGCCGGCTCGGGCTATACGGCGAATGCCTGGAGGGCGCGACCGTGGCCAACAGCGAAGAGCTGATGGCGCACCCGGCCACCTATTACCGGCGCGCCGAACTGCTGCCGGCGTTCAAATCCAACGAGGCGCTGCGCGAGCGCTTCTTCGGTGGCGTCGAGAAACCGGTATTCACCACCTCCAGCGCGCACAACCATCTGGTGACGTTGGGCGAAGTCCTGGCCATGTACCTGCTGGTCTGGTCACCGGTGCCCTGGACGCTGATCGAGCTACAGGCGCCGCCGCTGGACGAGGATATGGCCCAGCGCTACGCCCGCGAAGCCGAGTGCATCGACGCGTTCCGCCAGGGGTTGCCGCAGGTGGCACGCGGACTGGCACATCTGCCGTCGCTGATGATCTTCGACGACCACGACATCACCGATGACTGGAACCTCAGTGCGCGCTGGGAGGAGACCGCCTACGGCCATCCCTTCTCACGGCGCATCATCGGTAATGCGCTGCTGGGTTATTTGCTGTGCCAGGCCTGGGGCAATGCACCGGATGCCTGTGTCACGTCGTTGCAGACGGTCGAGGCATTGTTGGCAAGCGGCGAGGACGGCCAGCTCGACTGTGCGCTGCATGATCAAGTGGTGGACGAGGTGTTGAAGCGCGGTGATTGGGGCTATGTCATCGCCAGCGAACCGGCGCTGGTGGTGCTCGACACCCGCACCCGACGCTGGCGCAACGAGCGCAACCTGAGTCGGCCTTCGGGCCTGATGGATTGGGAGGCACTCACCGATCTGCAACAGCACATCCTCGACCATCGCTCGGTAGTCATCGTCTCGCCGGCGCCGATGTTCGGCGTCAAGCTGATCGAGACTGTCCAGCGCGTGTTCAGCTGGGCCGGGCTTTCCCTGCTGGTCGATGCGGAAAACTGGATGGCGCACCGCGGCGCCGCCCAGGTCATGCTCAACATCTTTCGTCACACCCGCACGCCGGGCAACTACGTTGTCCTCTCCGGTGACGTGCATTACTCCTTCGCCTACGAGGTACATGTACGCGGGCGGGCGGAAGGGCCGAAGATTTGGCAGATCACCAGCAGCGGGGTGAAGAACGAATTTCCACGCCGTCTGTTGGACCTGTTCGATCGCCTCAATCGCTGGCTGTATTCACCGCGCTCGCCGTTGAACTGGTTCACCAAACGCCGCCGCGTGCGAGTCCAACCGTGGCTGCCCAGCCGCAGCCGGTCCGGTGAGCGGTTGTGGAACGGCTCGGGGATCGGGCGCGTCCGCCTGGATGCGGAAGGTCGCCCGGCACGGGTGGAGCAGATCAACGCCGACGGCTCGCCCCCGGTGACCTTTGCGCCTGAACGCGAGTAGCGTGCATCAGCTGAACGCAGCCCGCAGCGCTGGCAGGGTCGCGTAGTAGTAGGCCGGGGACTCGGCCATCAGCTCGGCGTGGCTGCCAAAGCCGTAGCCCACGCCGACCGCCTGCAAGCCGTTGCGGTGTGCGCCGATCAGGTCGTGCTTGCGGTCGCCGATCATCAAGGTGTGTTCGGGATCGAGCCTTTCTTCGGTGATCAGGTGGGCAATCAGCTCGACCTTGTTTGTGCGGGTGCCGTCCAGCTCACTGCCGTAGATGACCTTGAAATGGTGATCGAAGGCAAAATGCCGGGCGATCTCGCGGGCGAACACCGAGGGTTTCGAGGTCGCAACATAGAGCGTCCGACCCTGACCGCGCAGGTGCTCGAGCATCTCCAATACGCCGTCGAATAGCAGGTTCTCGTACAGGCCGACCGTCTTGAACCGCTCGCGGTAATGCCCCACCGCTTCCCAGGCGCGCGCTTCGTCGAAGCCATAGAACTCCATGAAGGCTTGCAGCAGCGGCGGCCCGATGAAGGGCTCGAGCTTGGTCAGATCCGGCTCGTCGATGCCGAGCTTGGCCAGCGCATGCTGGATCGAGCGGGTGATGCCCTCGCGCGGATCGGTGAGGGTGCCGTCGAGGTCGAAGAGGATGGTCGAATGATGCATGAAGTCGAGCCGGCTGCTAGGTGGCCGCCGATTGTCCCGCACTCGGCGCGCGGCCGGCAAACCCGAGCTCCGGCAACCTAGCCCCCCGGCAAGCGTGGGCTCGGCGCAGTGGATCAGCGGGGAGCGCATTGAGGCGTCTTAGCGGGATGTTTCGTTGAACCTCGCCATGATCGCCAGCAAGCTGGCTCCTACGGATCACCAATTCTCTGCGAAATCTGGAATTCGATCCCGGATTGGATCAGCAACCACGCCAGAGTCGCAGGGCCCCGGACAGAGGCGCGAGCATGGCACTGCCTTTCGTAGGAGCCAGCTTGCTGGCTATCCGCTGCGAACACATCAGTCAGCGTACGCCTGCTCCAGATGCTGATCCTTCAGCTTCACGTAGTTACCCGCGGTATAGCTGAAAAAGCTGCGCTCCTTCTCGGTCAGCGGGCGGGCTTGTTTCGCCGGGCTGCCGACGTAGAGGTAGCCGCTCTGCAGGGTCTTGCCCGGCGGCACCAGGCTGCCAGCGCCAATGATCACCTCGTCCTCGACCACCGCGCCATCCATCACGATGGACCCCATCCCCACCAGGATGCGACTGCCCAGCGTGCAGCCATGCAGGGTGACCTTGTGCCCGACCGTCACCTCGTCACCGATGGTCAGCGGGAAGCCGTCCGGGTTGAAGGGGCCGGCGTGGGTGATGTGCAGGACGCTGCCGTCCTGGATGCTGCTACGCGTGCCGATGCGGATGCGGTGCATATCGCCGCGGATCACGGTGAGTGGCCAGACCGAGCTGTCCGCGCCGATCTCGATATCGCCGATAAGCACCGCGCTGGGGTCGACGAAGACACGCTCGCCCAAGGTGGGCGTGTGGCCCTGGTAGGTTCGGATGCTCATGAGTTGCTCCTCTAGCTCGAAGATTGGGCGGTTTCTAGTGGACAGGCCCAGCGGCTGAACTGCTGCCGGGCCGGAAGAATTCGCCTGGGGTGGCGCCGAATTGTTCGCGAAAGGCCGCGATGAAGGCCGACAGGGATTCATAGCCGCAGCCCAGCGCGACGTCGGTGACTCGCTCGCCTCGCTCGAGTGCCGGTAGTGCGCTGAGCAGCCGCAAGCGCTGGCGCCAGGCGCGGAAGGTCAACCCGGTTTCGCGGAGGAACAAGCGGCTCAGGGTGCGTTCCGAGACCCCCAGGATTCGGCTCCAGTCAGCCAGCCCTTCCTGCGACTCCGGTTGCGCCTGCAGACTCTTGCACAGCCGATGCAGGCGCGGCTCGGTCGGCAGCGGCAGGACCAGCTCGACTTCCGGGGCGGATCCCAGCTGGTCCAGCAGCACCTGTACCAGACGACCTTCGGCGCCGTCCTCGGCATAGGCTTCAGGCAGCGTGCTGAAATGTCGGATCAGCTCGCGCAACAAGGGGCTCACCTGCAGCACGCGGCAATGCTCCGGCGCATGGCTGACCACGCTGCGATCGATGTACAGGCTGCGAATGCAGGTGTCCGGCGCGCAGAACACCTGATGGGTGATGCCGGCGGGAATCCATACTGCGCGCAGCGGCGGCGCAATGAAGCGGCCGCTGTCGGTGCGCACCTCGAGCACACCCTCGACCGCATGGGACAGCTGCACCCAGGGATGGGCGTGACGGTAGCCAAGCTTGAGGTTGGGCGGCGAGTCGAGCTGTCCATAGACGGGTCGCGGCAGTGCTTTGAGTTCGCCCAGGCGGGTGATCAATGCGGCTTCTTGTCCGATTGGCGACATTTCGTGCCTGCTTGGCGTTAGTCGGAAGGTTGCGCCCACGTTAAGGTCGATTCCAGTTACCCGCAAGCCCTAAGGAATAGTGTTCATGGCCAAGCTCCGCATCCTCTTCGATAACTTCACGCTCGCCTTGCTGGCGGTGGTCGCCATCGCCACGGTGTTTCCCTGCGAAGGCCGAGGTGCGGTGTTCTTCGAGTGGCTGACGGCGGCCGCTATCGCGCTGTTGTTCTTCATGCACGGCGCCAAATTGTCCCGTGAGGCCATCCTCGCTGGCGCCGGCCACTGGCGCCTGCACCTGCTGGTCTTCGCCTGCACCTTCGTCATGTTTCCGCTGCTGGGGCTGGCGCTCAAGCCGGTGTTGACGCCGATGGTCGGCGACGAGTTGTACCTGGGCATGCTCTACCTCTGTGCGCTGCCGGCTACGGTGCAATCGGCCATCGCCTTCACTTCACTGGCGCGCGGCAACGTCCCGGCGGCGATCTGCAGTGCTGCCGCATCCAGCCTGATCGGCATCTTCCTCACGCCGCTACTGGTGCTGTTGCTCATGGGCGTCGAAGGTGAGAGCGGCTCGACGCTGGATTCCATCGGCAAGATCGTTCTGCAGTTGCTGGTGCCCTTCATCGCGGGGCAGGTCGCACGGCGTTGGATCGGCGCCTGGGTCGCGCGCAACAAGACCTGGCTGAAGACCGTCGATCAAAGTTCCATCCTGCTGGTGGTCTACACCGCGTTCAGCGGCGCGGTGGTCGATGGCCTCTGGCAGATTGTGCCGCTGGGCCATTTGATGGGGCTGGTGGTCGCCTGCTGCCTGTTGCTGGCAATCGTCCTGTGGCTGACCAGCGTGCTGGCCAAGGTGTTTGGCTTCAACCTCGAAGACCGCATCACCATCCTATTCGCCGGCTCGAAGAAGAGCCTGGCCACTGGCGTGCCGATGGCCCAGGTGCTGTTCGCCACCAGCGCGGTGGGCATGATCATCCTGCCGCTGATGATCTTTCATCAGATCCAGCTGATGGTCTGCACAGTGCTGGCGCAGCGCTACGCGCGCCGTCCCGAGCTGCCCGTGGAGTCGCCTGCGGCTCAGTAGAGCCGCTATCGGGCACGCATCCACTGCAATACATGGGTGCCCGCTTGCTGCGGATCCACACCGCAGCAACTTTGAACCCGTAGGAGCCAAGGAGGACTGCGATCCGCGTTCGGAACACGACGCTGCCGGAAGCCGCACACCTTTGATCGCGAGCAAGCTCGCTCCTACAGGAGCTGTGCGGCGGGGGACCGCGTTGCAGGAGACCTTCGCAATGGCAGCTTCTTTGGCGCCACCTGGCTCCGCTATCCGGCGCGCCCCGTTGCAATATGTAGGAGCCAGGGGGATGTCCAACCCTTGCTGGCGTCCGCGGTGGCGGAACACAACGCTGCCGGACGCTGCATACTTTTGATCGCGAGCAAGCTCGCTCCTACAGAAGCTGTGCGGCGGGAACCCGCGCTGCAGGATACCGTCGCAGTTAAGCAGCCACTCGGCGTGGGCGAGGCGGGTTCGATGATGCCGCGTGGCGGCGCGCATTCTTGATCGTATAGACCCTGCGGTTTCGTTATCCATAGCGCCACGCTATCGATCCGTTTGCTGGCTGCGCGGTCGGGCAATTGTCTTTAACATGCTCAGCTGATCACTTATTCAAAAAGGGGCAAATGCCGTGACCGATACCAACCCGCTGCTTCGGGAATTCGACCTGCCGCCTTATTCCGAGATCCGACCCGAGCACGTCGAGCCGGCGGTGGACGCCGTCCTCGGTGACAACCGTGTCGCCTTGCAGGAGTTGCTCAGCCGCCCGGCCGAAAGCCTCGACTGGAGCACCCTGGTGGTGGGCCTGGACGAAATGAACGAGCGCCTCAGTCGTGCCTGGGGCCCGGTCAGCCATCTCAATGCCGTGCGCAACAACGCTGAACTGCGCAGCGCCTATGAGGCCTGCCTGCCGAAGCTGTCCGCCTACGCCACCGAGCTGGGCCAGAACGCTGACCTCTTCGCGGCCTACCAGGCGTTGTCGCTCAGCCCCGAAGCAGACGGCTTCGACGTGGCGCAGAAGACCATTCTCGAACACGCGCTGCGCGACTTCCGTCTGTCCGGCATTGATCTGCCGCCCGCCGAACAGCAGCGCTTCGGCGCGATCCGCATGAAGCTCGCCGAGCTGGGCAGCACCTTTTCCAACCAGCTGCTCGACGCCACCCAGGCCTGGACCAAGCACGTCACCGACGAAAGCCTGCTGGCTGGCATCACCGATTCGTCCAAGACGCAGATGGCGGAGGCCGCCAAAGCCAAAGAGCTAGACGGCTGGCTGATCAGCCTGGAATTCCCCAGCTACTTCGCCGTGATGACCTACGCCGACAACCGTGCTCTGCGCGAAGAGGTCTATGTCGCCTATTCCACCCGCGCCTCCGATCAGGGACCGAACGCCGGTCAGTTCGACAACGGCCCGGTGATGGAGCAGATCCTCGACCTGCGTCAGGAACTGGCCAAGCTGCTGGGCTTCGGCAATTACGCCGAGCTGTCGCTGGCCACCAAGATGGCCGAGAGCACCGATCAGGTGCTGGGCTTCCTGCGAGATCTGGCCAAGCGCAGCAAACCCTTCGCCGAGCGTGACCTCAAGGAGCTGCGCGCCTTCGCCGCCGAGCAGGGCGTTACCGACCTGCAGAGCTGGGACGTCAATTACTTTGGCGAGAAGCTGCGCCAGGCCCGTTACAGCCTGAGCCAGGAAGAGCTGCGTGCCTACTTCCCGGTGGATAAGGTCCTGTCCGGCCTGTTCGCCATCGTCAAGCGCCTGTACGGCATCGAGATTCACGAGCTGGAAGACTTCGACAGCTGGCACCCGGACGTTCGCCTGTTCGAAATTCGCGAGAAGGGCGAGCACGTCGGGCGTTTCTTCTTCGACCTCTATGCGCGACCGAACAAGCGCGGCGGTGCCTGGATGGATGGCGCGCGCGATAAGCGCCGCACCTGCCTGGGCACGTTGCAGACGCCGGTGGCCAACCTGGTCTGCAACTTCACGCCGCCGGTGGGCGAGCGCCCGGCGCTGCTGACCCATGATGAAGTCACCACGCTGTTCCATGAGTTCGGCCACGGCCTGCATCACCTGCTGACCCAGGTCGAACATGCCGGCGCCTCGGGCATCAACGGCGTGGCCTGGGATGCGGTGGAGCTGCCGAGCCAGTTCATGGAGAACTGGTGCTGGGAGCCGGAAGGCCTTGCGTGGATCTCCGGGCACTATCAGACGGGCGAGCGCCTGCCTCAGGACAAGCTGGACCAAATGCTGGCGGCGAAGAACTTCCAGTCCGGCCTGATGATGGTGCGCCAGCTGGAATTCTCGCTGTTCGACTTCGAACTGCATGCCACCCATGGCGATGGCCGTAGCGTGCTCCAGGTGCTGGAAAGCATCCGCGACGAAGTCTCGGTGATGCGTCCGCCGGCCAGCAACCGCTTCCCCAACAGCTTCGCGCACATCTTTTCCGGCGGTTATGCAGCCGGTTACTACAGCTACAAGTGGGCCGAGGTGCTGTCGTCAGACGCCTTCTCGCGTTTCGAAGAGGAGGGCGTGTTCAACGCCGATACGGGCCGTGCCTTCCGCGACGCCATTCTGGCGCGCGGTGGTTCGCAGGAGCCCATGGTGCTGTTCGTTGACTTCCGCGGCCGCGAGCCATCTACCGACGCGCTGCTGCGTCATCTAGGTTTGACCGAGGAAGTGGCATGAGCGACGAGCAGAGTGTAACCACCACCAAGCGCTTCATCGCCGGTGCCGTGTGCCCGGCGTGCAGCGCCAGTGACAGCATCAAGATGTGGGACGTCGACGGCGTTCCCCACCGCGAATGCGTGGAGTGCGGCTACGCCGACACCCTCAACGCCCAGGGCCAGTCGGTGCCCTCGGAACTGGGGACGCGGGTTAACAAGGCCAAGCCGAAGGCGGCTGATCCGCAGGTGCAGGCGGTGCAGTTCTTCCCCAACCCGAAGCTGAAGAAAAAACCCGACTGACCGACTGGAGCATCGCCATGTGGCATATCACCTGTGGCGATCTCGCCGCCGACAGCGTCCGGCAACTGCTGGCCGAGGGCAATGAGCTCCGCGTTCTGCGCGACGACTTGGCGGTCGGGCCGCTCGCGGATATCGAATCACCACCGTGCAAGACACGCATGGCGTTCTGGGAAGGTGTCTGGCCTATCGGGCTGGAGCCCCGACCGGATTTCTCCGGCATTGCCAGCGACGCCGAGTGGCTGGCGCGACTGCCCGATCAGCGGCGGCAAATAACCGTCTGGCATGGCGACAGCGCCTCCGAACAGCTGATGTTGGCGCGGGTGGCGGCCGCTCTGGAAGGCTCAGCGATACCGCTACATGAGGTCGCCTGCGGCACCGGTGACAGCCGAGTCGGTACACGCATGGCGGTGTCGATGCGTGCGCCGGATGCCCTGGCAGCGCTCTACCAACCTCGCCTCGTTGCGCCTGCTCGCATCGCCGAACTCGCTGGTCAATGGCGGGCCGCTGTCGAAGAGAGCGCAGCGATACGCCGCTGGGTCGACGGGCGTTTCGTCGGTGAAGACCACTCGCGGATCGACAGTGAGCTGCTGACGGCCTGCGGCAATGACTGGATGCCGCTCGCCCGCGCCATGGCGGAGGTGATGGGCCATTGCGACGGCTTCTTCGCGACTGACCTGTTCCTCTATTGGCGCGCCCGTGAGCTGGCGAAACATGGTGTCATTGAGCTCAGCGACGCAGCTGAAGCCGAGTACAGCCAAGTGCAGGTGCGCCGCGCTTCAGACATGTGACGTCCGCCGGTGGGCTTGGGGTTTGTCGCCTGACCTAGGGTAGATGCCGCTTTTTACATCCACGATCGCTCCTGCATGAGACATCACCGGTCGCTCGCGGGGCGGTGGAGCGACAAGGCGCGATCCACGCTACGCGACGGGCGGTGCGGCGACATTGCAGAGGCTTTGTCGTATTCTGATACTGTATCTATATACAGTATTTCGGAGCCTTCAATGTTCCCGCCGAAAAGCACGCCGCGCGGCCGCGGCACCGCGATCAACCCGGATAATCGTTTCGCCCCGACCACTAGCGAGGCGTATGACGACGGCTGGGAACAGGACGTGCCGCTTACCCGCGCCACCGAGGTACGGTTCGAGACGGCCAAGAGCGTGCTGACCCGCAACCAGTCGCCGGACGTTGGCTTCGACCGCTCGGTCAATCCCTATCGCGGCTGTGAGCACGGCTGCATCTACTGTTTTGCGCGGCCCAGCCATGCCTATTGGGACATGTCGCCGGGGATCGATTTCGAGACGCGGCTGATCGCCAAGACCAACCTGGCCGAGCGCCTTGAGCAGGAGCTGAGCAAGCCGGGCTACGTGCCCCAGCCCATTGCGCTGGGCGTCAACACCGATGCGTATCAACCCATCGAACGCGAACAACAGCTGACCCGCCGTGCGCTGGAGATCCTCCTGCGCTTCAAGCATCCCGTGCACATCATCACCAAGGGCTCGCTGGTGCTGCGTGACCTGGATCTGCTGGTGCCGCTGGCCGAGCAGCGACTGGTCAGCGTCTCGGTCAGCCTGACCACGCTGGACGATGAGCTCAAACGCTTCATGGAGCCGCGCGCGGCGTCGCCTTCGGCGCGGCTGCGGGTGTTGCGCACCCTGCATGAGGCGGGTGTGCCGGTCAGCGTGATGTGCGCGCCGATGATTCCGATGATCAACGACATGGAGCTGGAGCGCATGCTCGAAGCCGCGCGGGAGGCCGGCGCGCGCTCGGCTGGCTACGTGCTGCTGCGGTTGCCTCACGAAGTCGCCACGCTCTTCGACGAATGGCTGCAGGAGCATTTCCCGCAACGTGCCGCTCACGTCATGAGCCTGGTACGGCAGTCGCGCGGCGGCAAGGATTACGACAGCCGTTTCGGCAGCCGCATGCGTGGAGAAGGACAGTTCGCGCAATTGCTGGCGCAGCGCTTTCAGCTAGCCTGTAAGCGGCTGGGCTACAACCGTCGTGATCAGAACTACGGGCTCGATTGCAGTCGCTTCGCTCCCCCCGGGCAGCAGATGAATCTGCTCTAGTCAGGACCGGGCCGTAGGGCAGTTCACCGGAACTATACGAAGCGCTCGGCGCACCAATCCAGATATCGCTGCGGCGCCGGTATGGTCCGGCGCGCATTCGCATCTGGAGGCAAGGTGGACTGGATCGATCTTCTGCAATGGCCGGCAATGGTGGTCACGGTGTTGGCAGCGTGGCTGATCGGCTCGCTCAAACCGCAACGGCGAACGGTGGGGTTCTGGTGCTTTCTGCTCAGCAACCTGCTCTGGGTCATCTGGGGCTGGTATGCCGAGGCCTGGGCGTTGATCACGCTGCAGGTGTGCCTGGCGCTGATGAATATCCGAGGGGTGAAGAAGAACGACCATTCCGCGGAGGCAGAGGCCAGCGTTTGATCGACTAAATTGCCAGTCTCGGATCGCTGTCTATACTCCGATCGTAAGCGTACCGATTGAATCCGACTGCGCGTGCAAAGCGAGGACTGGCAACCAGGAATTGGGGGGAGCCAGATCGGAGCGTGGTCAGGCTGTCGTAGCGAGCGTTTTGCGCTGCTCTGCGGCCGGACAGGCGGTCGGCGGGATAACAAGAACCATAAGGGGAACCCGCAATGTCGCGACATCCACGAGCCTGGATGGGGATTGGATTGTGTTCGCTATTCAGCCAGGCCCACGCGGCCTGGGAAGTGAATATGCGCCCCGGTGCCACCGAGGTCAGCCACTCCGTTTTCAATCTGCACATGACCATCTTCTGGATCTGCGTGATCATCGGCGTGCTGGTATTCGCGGTGATGTTCTGGTCGATGTTTGCCCACCGCCGCTCCAAGAGGCTGCAATCGGCGCACTTCCACGAAAACACCAAGGTCGAGGTGCTCTGGACCATCATTCCGTTGCTGATCCTCGTCGCCATGGCGGTACCGGCCACCCGCACGCTGATCCACATCTACGACTCCAGCGAATCGGACGTGGATATCCAGATCACTGGCTATCAGTGGAAGTGGCACTACAAGTACCTGGGTGAAGACGTCGAATTCTTCAGCAACCTCACCACCCCGCGTGAACAGATCAACAACCTGGCGCCCAAGGGCGAGCACTACCTGCTGGAAGTGGACGAGCCGCTGGTGATTCCAGTCGGCGCCAAGGTGCGCTTTCTGATTACTGCGGCAGACGTCATCCATTCCTGGTGGGTGCCGGATCTGGCAGTGAAGAAGGATGCCATTCCGGGTTTCATCAACGAGTCCTGGACCCGAGTCGACCAGCCTGGCATCTACCGGGGCCAGTGCACCGAACTCTGTGGCAAGGACCACGGCTTCATGCCGGTGGTGGTGGAGGTCAAATCCCAGGAGGACTACGCCACTTGGCTCGGCGAGAAGAAGGCCGAAGCTGCCAAGCTTGCCGAACTTACCAGCAAGGAGTGGACGCTCGAAGAGCTGACCGCACGTGGCGAGAAGGTCTACCAGACCAACTGTGCCGCCTGTCACCAGGCTTCAGGCGAAGGGCTGCCGCCGATGTTCCCCGCACTCAAGGGCTCACCGATCGCCACGGGTGAAGCGGAAAACCACATCAGCATCGTTGTGAAAGGCTCACCGGGTACCTCGATGCCGGCCTTCGGCCCGCAGCTGTCGGAAGTCGACATCGCCGCAGTGGTGACCTACGAGCGCCACGCGTGGGGCAACGATACGGGTGACATGGTCACGCCGAAAGACGTGCTCGTCTTCAAACAGGCCGAAGAAGCCACCCAGTAAGAGGATCAGGCGATGAGTGCAGTGATCGACGATCATGGTCATGCCGGGCATGACCATCACCACGGCCCGGCCAAGGGGCTCTCACGCTGGCTGCTGACCACCAATCACAAGGACATCGGTTCGATGTACCTGTGGTTCAGCTTCTGTGCCTTCCTGCTGGGCGGCTCGATGGCGATGGTGATCCGCGCCGAGCTGTTCCAGCCGGGCTTGCAGATCGTGCAGCCGGAATTCTTTAACCAGATGACCACCATGCACGGCCTGATCATGGTCTTCGGCGCGGTGATGCCGGCCTTCGTCGGCCTGGCCAACTGGATGATCCCGCTGATGATCGGCGCGCCGGACATGGCCCTGCCGCGGATGAACAACTTCAGTTTCTGGCTGTTGCCCGCCGCGTTCGGGTTGCTGGTCAGCACGCTGTTCATGGAGGGCGGGGGGCCTAACTTCGGCTGGACCTTCTACGCGCCGCTGTCGACCACCTATGCACCTGAGTCGGTGACCTTCTTCATCTTTGCCATTCACCTGATGGGTATCAGCTCGATCATGGGGGCAATCAACGTGGTCGCCACCATCCTCAACCTGCGTGCACCGGGCATGACGCTGATGAAGATGCCGCTGTTCGTCTGGACCTGGCTGATCACCGCTTTCCTGCTGATTGCGGTAATGCCGGTACTGGCGGGCGTGGTGACCATGATGCTGATGGACATCCACTTCGGCACCAGTTTCTTCAGCGCGGCCGGTGGCGGCGACCCGGTTCTGTTCCAGCACGTGTTCTGGTTCTTCGGCCATCCCGAGGTATACATCATGATCCTGCCGGCATTCGGCGCGGTCAGCTCGATCATCCCGGCGTTCTCGCGCAAACCGTTGTTCGGCTACACCTCGATGGTCTACGCCACCGCGGCGATCGCCTTCCTCTCGTTCATCGTCTGGGCGCACCACATGTTCACCGTCGGCATCCCGCTGACTGGCGAGTTGTTCTTCATGTACGCCACCATGCTGATCGCGGTGCCCACTGGGGTGAAGGTGTTCAACTGGGTCTCGACGATGTGGCGGGGGTCGCTGTCCTTCGAGGCGCCGATGCTGTTCGCCGTGGCCTTCGTCATTCTCTTCACCATCGGCGGCTTTTCCGGATTGATGCTGGCCATCGCCCCGGCGGACTTCCAGTACCACGACACATACTTCGTGGTGGCGCACTTCCACTACGTACTGGTGCCGGGTGCGATCTTCGGCATCTTCGCTTCGGCCTACTACTGGCTGCCGAAGTGGACTGGCCACATGTACGACGAAACCCTGGCCAAGCTGCATTTCTGGATGAGCTTCATCGGCATGAACCTGGCGTTTTTCCCGATGCACTTCGTTGGGCTAGCCGGCATGCCGCGGCGGATCCCGGACTACAACATGATGTTCGCCAACTTCAACATGGTTTCGAGCATCGGCGCGTTCATGTTCGGCGCAACCCAGTTGCTGTTCCTGTTCATCGTCATCAAGTGCATCCGCGGCGGCCCGGCTGCCGCAGCCAAGCCCTGGGACGGTGCAGAGGGTCTGGAGTGGAGCGTGCCGTCACCGGCGCCGTACCACACCTTCAGTGTCCCGCCGGACATGTATCAACTCCACGAACACCGCACGGGGCCCAAGGATGATTAGGGCACAAGCCGCTAAAGGTTGGAGGCCGGAGGCTGGGCTTCGGGTGGCCTCGACGGGCTGCGCCGTGGCTATTGGACGCGAGGTAGGTGGTGCCGTTGGTGGGCTGAAGCCCACCCTACATGGCGCCTGGCATTACCAGAAATCCGGAGGGGCCGGTCAGCGCTCCGCTTCAGCACGCCATAGCGGCCCGGTAGGGTGGGCTTCAGCCCACCGGAGTGGTTATGAACAGGGTGAGGCGGCGCCTGACGAAAAGCTCTGTACGAGGCGGGTGCCATGAGCGATGCCTTGCCCATACCCCGCCTGGTACGCCGACTGCTGCTGTTGGTCGTGGCGATGTTCGCCTTCGGCTTCGCCCTGGTGCCGATCTACGACGTCATGTGCAAGGCGTTCGGCATCAACGGCAAGACGGCGGGGGCCTACCAAGGGGTGCAGACGGTGGATGAAGACCGCGAGGTGCGGGTTCAATTTCTTGCCACCAACGCGTCAGGGATGGTCTGGGAATTCAAGCCGGTGGCTGACCAGCTCAGTGTTCATCCCGGCGCCAGTCGTGAAATGCGTTTCATCGCCTACAACCCGACGGACAAACCGATGACCGCCCAGGCGGTGCCCAGCGTGTCGCCGTCCAAGGCCGCGGCATTTTTTCACAAGACCGAATGCTTCTGCTTTACCCAGCAAGTGCTGCAACCCGGTGAGCGCATCGAAATGCCGGTGCGTTTCATCGTCGACCGTGATCTGCCTGCGGATGTGCGTCACCTGACGCTCGCTTACACCCTGTTCGACATCACGTCTCGCCAACCTCCCGTCGCCGCCGTTTCCCAGGCGTCTTTGGTGGTGGCCAAGGAGAGTCTGCAATGAGCCAACAGACCACCACGCACGAGAATTATTACGTCCCCGCCCAGAGCAAATGGCCAATCGTCGGGACCGTGGCGCTGCTGACCACCGTGTTCGGCCTGGGCAGCTGGTTCAATGACCTCAAGGCCGGTCGCGACGAGATCAGCGGGCCGGTGATCTTCTTTGTCGGCGCACTGCTGATCGCCTACATGATGTTCGGCTGGTTTGGAGCAGTCGTCCGTGAAGGTCGAGCAGGCCTCTACAGCGCGCAGATGGATCGCTCGTTCCGCTGGGGCATGAGCTGGTTCATCTTTTCCGAGGTGATGTTCTTTCTCGCCTTCTTCGGGGTGTTGTTCTACATCCGCTACTGGGTCGGCCCCTGGCTCGACGGTGACGGTGACAAGGGCGTCAGCGCCATGCTCTGGCCGAACTTCGAGTACAGCTGGCCGCTGCTGAACAACCCGGACCCGAGGTTCTACCCCGCGCCGTCCGGCACCATCAGCCCCTGGGGGCTGCCGCTGATCAACACCATCCTGCTGGTGACGTCCAGCTTCACCCTGACCTGGGCTCATCACGCTCTGCGCAAGGGCAACCGCAAGCAGCTCAAGCTTGGGCTGGGCCTGACCGTTCTGCTGGGCGCGGCCTTCCTGGTCCTGCAGATCGAGGAGTACATCCACGCCTATACCGAGCTTGGGCTGACGCTGGGCTCGGGCATCTACGGCGCAACCTTCTTCATGCTCACGGGCTTCCACGGTGCCCACGTGACGATGGGCGCGATCATCCTGACGGTCATGCTGGTACGCAGCTTTCGCGGCCATTTCACACCTGAGCAGCATTTCGGCTTCGAGGCTGCAGCCTGGTACTGGCATTTCGTGGATGTGGTGTGGATTGGCCTGTTCGTTTTCGTTTACGTGATCTAGCACGATCAGGCGCCAAAACCGGGCTGCAACTGCCCGCTATAAAAGCCCCATGCAATCAGGGCGACAGTCATTGCGGTGAGGGAGACGCGAACGAAGAGGGCCGTGAGCACACGTGATGTACGGCCCTCATCCTTGACGAGAAAGAACAGACCACTGAACAGACTGACCAGTGTGGCTACTAATAACAGAACAATCGCCGCCTTGAGCATGAGCGGGTCCGCCGTGACAGGTGACTGGGGGTAAGTGGGGGTGCAGTATAGCCAGCCGGATCAATACGCCGCGGGGCCGGGTATGAGCGGCTTCAAGCCGGGCGTCATACCTACACTTGTGGTGCTGTGCCTGTTGCCATTTCTGGTCTGGCTGGGTTTCTGGCAGCTGGAACGCGCCGACCAGAAGCGCGACATGCTGGCGCGTCAGGAGGCACGCGAAGCCGCAGCGCCATTGGGGCCGGAGCAGATCGAAACTCTCCAGGACCCCGCCTACGCGCGCATTAACTTGCAGGGCAGCTTCGACGCTGAGCACAGCTTCCTGCTGGATAGCCGCACCCGCGACGGCCGGGTCGGCGTCGAACTGCTGCAGCCGTTTCAGGATCAGCCCAGCGGCCGCTGGGTGTTGGTCAACCGCGGCTGGCTGCCCTGGCCGGACCGGCGCATCCCACCGAAATTCGACACCCCGGATCGTCCCCTGAAGCTGTCTGCGTGGGTGTACGCGCCGTCAGGCGAGCCGTTCATTCTCAACCGACGCATGGCCGAAGGCTGGCCGCGGCTGATCAACCACGTCGAGGTTGAGGACATCTGGCAGTTGCTCGACCGTGACGGCATCAAATATCAGCTGCGGCTGGAACCGGGCCCGGCAGCGTATCGCGCCGATTGGCCGGTGACCTTCATGCAGCCGCAGCAGCACGTCGGCTATGCAGTGCAATGGTTTGCGCTGGCAGCGGCATTGCTGGCGTTGTTCATCTACTTCGGCGTGCATCAGGCACGGGGGAGCAAGCAGTGACCGCGATGAATCCGACCTATAAGCCTGCACCGGCGCAACGGCGCCGGGGGCGTTTGCAACTGCTGCTGATCTTCGCCGTTGTGATTGGCCCCATGCTGCTGGCAAGCGCGATGTACCGCTTCGGTTTCTGGGTGCCTGAAACCCGCACCTATGACGGCGCCCTGGTCGCTACTGGGCAAGGCCGCGACGCCCTGGGTATCAACGCGCCGGTCGCCGCCGAGCCGCGCTGGGAACTGCTGGTTACGGCGCCGGATGGCTGTGCCGAAGACTGCCAGCAGCTGGTCTATCTGGCTCGGCAAATCAACATCGGCCTGGCCCGCGAAGCCGGTCGGGCCAGCCACGCCATCGCCAGTGCTCAGCCTTTAGCGGCCGATTACGTCCAGCGTTTGCAACGCGAGTATCCACAGCTGCAACGCTACTCCCTGGATCCCAACGTATACGGCGCAAATCCTGATCTACCGGATGGCGCACAGCTGTGGATTGTCGACCCGCACGGCAATCTGGTGCTGCGCTATGACAGCAAAGCCAATGGCAAGGCGATCCTCGACGACCTCAAGTACCTGCTGAAAATTTCCCAGATCGGTTGATCCAAGGCACTCGGCCGCCTCGCTGGAGTCCCAGAAAGGCTGCCCAAGGAGAACCAGATGGCAAAACCCGGCTACCGCCTCGCCCTTGTCGCCACGCTATTGGCTGTCGTGGTTGTGCTGCTTGGCGCCTATACACGGCTGACCCATGCCGGCTTGGGCTGCCCGGACTGGCCCGGTTGCTACGGATTTCTCAGCGTCCCTATGAGCGAGGACAAGCAAAGTCTGGCCGCGATGCGCTTCCCGGATGCCCCGCTGGAGGTTCATAAGGGCTGGAACGAGATGGTGCACCGTTATTTCGCCGGTGCGCTGGGGCTGCTCATCCTTGGGCTCGCAGTGCAGGCGCTACGCCGCCGCGCCGAGCCGGGACAGCCACTCAAGCTTCCCTTGCTGCTGCTCGTGGTGGTCATCGCTCAGGCGGCATTCGGCATGTGGACCGTCACCCTGCAGCTCTGGCCACAGGTGGTCACTGCGCACCTGCTGGGCGGCTTCACCACTTTGAGCCTCTTGTTCCTGCTGACGCTGCGCCTGTCCGGCCGGAGGCCGGCGATGCCGAGCGTGCCGGGCAGGCTCAGAACCTTCGCGCTGATCGGCATGTTCGCGGTGATCATCCAGGTGGCCCTGGGTGGCTGGGTCAGCAGTAACTACGCGGCGGTGGCCTGTACCGATTTCCCAACCTGCCATGGCCAGTGGTGGCCGCAGATGGATTTCGCCAATGCCTTCAACCTGACTCATCACGACATCGGCCCGAACTATCTCGGCGGCATGCTTTACGGCGAGGCGCGTACCGCCATTCACCTGACACACCGACTCGGTGCACTGACCCTGACGCTGATTCTGCTGGCGCTGGCCTGGCAGCTCTGGCGTCACGGCCTGTCGCGTCTGGCCGCGTTGCTTGTCGCCGCCCTGGCCCTGCAGATCGCGCTGGGCATCAGCAACGTGCTGCTCAATCTGCCATTGGCGGTTGCGGTCGCCCATAACGGCGGCGGTGCGTTGCTGCTGCTGGTAACCGTGCTGATCAACCATCGCCTCCGCCTGGCCCCATCGGTTGACGCCGTACAGGCGCCTCAGCCGCATCTGAATTCGAACACGACGAGCAGGCTCGACCTGCCTCGCGCATAAGGAGAACCCCATGGCCACTCTCATCAGCGAACGCGGCGCCCAAGCCATCTGGCGCGATTATCTGGAGCTGACCAAGCCGAAGGTGGTGGTCCTGATGCTCATCACGTCCTTGGTGGGCATGTTTCTCGCGACGCGCTCAGGCGTGCCCTGGACCGTTCTGGTGTTCGGCAACCTAGGCATCGCCCTCTGTGCCGGTGGCGCGGCGGCGATCAACCATGTGGTGGACCGGCGCATCGACCTGGAAATGGCGCGCACCCACAAGCGGCCGCTGGCACAAGGACGGGTCGCGCCAGTCGCGGCTTTGCTGTTCGCCCTGGTGCTCAGCGTTGCCGGGATGGCCCTGCTGCTGACCTTTACCAATGCACTGGCGGCATGGCTGACGCTGGCCTCGCTGATCGGCTACGCGGTGATCTACACCGGCTTTCTCAAACGCGCCACGCCGCAGAACATCGTGATTGGCGGCTTGGCAGGCGCCGCGCCGCCGCTGCTCGGCTGGGTTGCGGTAACCGGGCAGGTGACGGCCGAACCGCTGCTGCTGGTTTTGATCATCTTCGCCTGGACGCCGCCGCACTTCTGGGCGCTGGCCATCCACCGCAAGGATGAGTACGCCAAGGTCAACGTGCCGATGCTGCCAGTGACCCACGGCGAGCACTACACCAAAGTGCATATCCTCCTGTACACCGCGATGCTCCTGGCCGTGAGCGTCATGCCTTTCGCCATTCACATGAGCGGCCCGCTGTACCTGGCTGCGGCCGTGCTGCTGGGCGCGCGCTTCCTGTTCTGGGCCGTGGTGCTCTATCGCGACAGCCGCCCGCATGCCGCCATCAAGACCTTCAAATTCAGCATCTGGTACCTGTTTGCGCTGTTCATCGCCTTGCTGGTTGATCATTATCTGCCGCTGACCTTCTAAGCCGGCCGCCAAGGACCTTCATGACACGCATCCAGAAAACCGTAATTGTTCTAGTGGCGCTGGTTGCGCTGGTCATTGGCCTGACGGTCTACAAGGTGCTCAATACCGAGCAGCAACTCGATACCGCCGACCTGCTCGATGCCGGCATCGTCATGCTGCCTCAGGGCCGCGATGTGCCCAACCTGACGCTGACCAACCAGGACGGCGAGCCGGTATCCATGGAGCAGCTGAAGGGACGTTGGAACCTGCTGTTTTTCGGCTACACCTTCTGCCCGGACATCTGCCCCGCGACGCTCGCGGAACTGCGGCAGCTGCGCACTAAACTGCCGGAAGACGCGAAACAGCGGATGCAACCGGTTTTGGTCAGCGTCGATCCCGAGCGAGACACGCCGGAACAGCTGAAGAAGTACCTGGAATACTTCGGCGCCGGCTTTATCGGCCTGACCGGTTCGCTGGACGACATCCAGGAACTCGCCAATGCCGTCGGCGTACCCTTCATCCCTGCCGATACCTCGAAAGAGGACTACACCGTCGACCACGGCGGCAACCTTGCCCTGATCGGCCCGGACGGCCGTCTGCGCGGTTTCGTCCGCGGGCCGCTGCGTACCGAGAAGCTGGCTGAGCAGCTGCCGGCCGTGCTTGCACTGGAGTAACGGTTAACCTCGGCTCAGGAGCGGTTAAACACCACCCTGATTTGCCGTTGCTAGAAACAAGAAGGCCCGCACGTGGCGGGCCTGTCTCAAGTGCAACGGGGCGGCGCTGTGCGCCGCTCCTCCTGCCATCGCGCTTAGAACGCCGGTACGACGGCGCCCTTGTACTTCTCATTGATGAACTGCTTCACCTCTTCGCTGTGCAGCGCTTCAATCAGCTTCTGCATGGCGGCGCTGTCCTTGTTGTCCGGGCGGGCGACCAGGATGTTCACGTACGGCGAGTCGTTGCCTTCGATGAACAGGGCGTCTTCGGTGGGGTTCAGCTTGGCTTCCAGGGCGTAGTTCGTGTTGATCAGCGCCAGGTCGACCTGGGTCAGCACCCGTGGCAGGGTGGCGGCTTCCAGCTCACGAATCTTGATGTCCTTCGGATTCTCGGCGATGTCCTTCGGCGTGGCGGTGATGCCGGCGCCATCCTTCAGCGTGATCACACCGGCCTTCTGCAGCAGCAGCAGGGCGCGGCCGCCATTGGTCGCGTCGTTGGGGATCACCACGGTTGCGCCATTGGGCAGCTCGTCCAGCGACTTGTGTTTGCTCGAGTAGGCGCCGAAGGGCTCGATGTGCACGCCAGCAACGCTGACCAGCTCGGTGCCCTTGCCCTTGTTGAACTCATCCAGGTACGGCTGGTGCTGGAAGAAGTTGGCGTCCAGACGTTTCTCGGCCACTTGAATGTTCGGCTGCACGTAGTCGGTGAAGACTTTCACCTTCAGGTCGACGCCCTGTTCGGCCAGCTGGGGTTTGATGAATTCCAGAATCTCCGCATGCGGGACGGCAGTGGCAGCGACGTTCAGCTCGTCGGCAGCTTGGGCGGAGAAAGCCGCGACAGCGGCAAAGGCGGCAAGCAGTTTTTTCATGGAGGGCTCCTTGTGGGTTCCTGTATCGGTGCCGGTTAGGCAGTTATTTTCTTGAAAAATGCGTTACCAACTTGTCACCGACGCTCTGCAGTACCTGGACCAGGACCAGCAGCAGCACCACGGTGACGACCATGACGTCGGTTTGGAAACGTTGATAGCCGAAGCGGATGGCCAGGTCGCCGAGCCCGCCTGCACCCACCACGCCAGCCATGGCGGTGTAGGAAACCAACGTGATGGCGGTGACGGTTACGGCAGCAATAATGCCTGGGCGAGCCTCGGGCAGCAGGGCATTGAAGATGATCTGCCGGGTGGTGGCCCCCATCGCCTGGGTGGCCTCGATGATGCCGCGGTCGACTTCGCGCAGCGCGGTTTCCACCAGTCGCGCAAAGAACGGTGCGGCACCCACCACCAGTGGCGGAATCGCCCCCGCCACGCCCAGCGAGGTGCCAGTGACCAGCACCGTGAAGGGAATCATCACGATCAGCAGAATGATGAACGGCAATGAGCGCAGCACGTTCACCACGAAGGACAGAAAGCCGTACAGCGGGCCGTTCTCGAACAGTTGGCGCGGGCCGGTGAGGAACAGCAGCACGCCCAGCGGCAGGCCGAGGATGATGGTGAACAGCAGCGACCCGCCGAGCATCAGCAGGGTGTCCAGGGTCGCCAGCCAGATTTCGTACCAGTCGACATTCCCCAACAAAGAGCTAAACAAGGCGTCCATCAGCGCAGCACCTCCACGTGCACGTCAGCTGCATCCAGCTGGGCCAGGGCAGCACCCATGTCGCCCCCTACCAGCGCCAGGGTCAGCTGGCCGTAGGGGGTGTCCTTGATGCGGTCGATGCGTCCCGAGAGGATGCTGAAATCCACACCGGTCTCCCGGGCGACGGTGCCGAGCAGCGGTTTGTAGGTGGCTTCACCCTGGAAGGTCAGGCGCAGAATTCGGCCGGGGACATGGGCAAAATCATCGTGCTGCTCGCCTTCGTCGACCGCTTCGTTTTCAAGGACGAAACGTTGCGTGGTCGGATGCTTCGGGTGCAGGAATACCTCGGTGACCGGCCCCTGTTCGACAATCTCACCGCCATCCATCACCGCGACGCGGTCACAAACACGGCGGATCACATCCATCTCGTGAGTAATCAACACGATGGTCAGTTTCAGCTCGGCATTGATCTCGGCGAGCAGCTGTAGCACCGAAGCAGTGGTCTGCGGGTCGAGAGCGCTGGTGGCTTCGTCGCAGAGCAGAATGTCCGGCTCGGTCGCCAGCGCGCGGGCGATACCGACGCGCTGTTTCTGGCCGCCCGACAATTGCGCCGGGTACTTGCGCGCCTGATCTTTCAGGCCGACGCGGTCGAGCAAGGCGGCGACCCGGCTGTCGATCTCGCCGCGTGAGTGGTTACCCGCCAGGCGCAGCGGCATGGCGACGTTATCGGCCACAGTCTTGGACATCAGCAGGTTGAAGTGCTGGAAGATCATCCCGACCCGCTGACGGAAGCGACGCAGGCCGTTGGCGTCGAGCGCCGTGACGTCTTCTCCGTTAACCAGGATGCGGCCACCGGATGGTTCTTCCAGCCGGTTGATCAGGCGCAGCAAGGTGCTCTTGCCCGCACCGGAATGGCCAATCAGGCCAAACACTTCGCCTGCACCGATGGTCAGTTCGGTCGGCTTGAGCGCCGGCACTTCTCGAGCAGTGCCCCGGCCGGCAACCCGATAGGTTTTGTGGACTTGCTGAAATTCGATCACGGGCGAACCTTGTGGGTGCGGTCGTATGTGCCTGGATGGTGGCGAAAGGCGTGCATTCTACGCATTTGCAGCGGGCGGGCGTAGCGAACTGCGGTGATTGAGACAAGCCATCGCCTCTATAGTCTGAGCAAATCGTCGCAGCTCGCAACCTTGAGCGGCTTTATCGGGTCACTAACTGGTACGCCGTGAATTGATCAAGTGTTGGGCCGCATGGCCCGATTTCTTCGCGGTTCAGCACACCCGCTCAACCGAGGCCCATGATGACGGACAACAAAGATCCTAAGAACAGCGAGCTCGCCGGTACCGACACTGTCGATCGCAAGAACCACAACGCCAAGCTCGATCAGCTCGAAACCTTTCGCTCCGATGCCACGGGCGAGGCCCTGAGCACGAACCAGGGCGTCAAGATCGCTGATAACCAGAACACGCTGAGGGCAGGCGAACGGGGACCCTCGCTGCTCGAAGACTTCATCATGCGCGAGAAGCTGACCCACTTCGACCACGAGCGCATCCCCGAGCGCATCGTGCACGCCCGCGGCTCGGCTGCCCATGGCGTGTTTGTCAGCTATGACGACCACAGCGCGCTGACCAAGGCCTCATTCCTGGCCGGCAAGGGCAAGGAAACCCCGGTATTCGTGCGTTTCTCCACGGTGCAGGGCTCGCGTGGCTCGGCCGATACCGTGCGTGACGTGCGCGGTTTCGCCACCAAGTTCTACACCGACGAAGGCATCTTCGACCTGGTCGGCAATAACATGCCGGTGTTCTTCATTCAGGATGCGATCAAGTTTCCCGACTTCGTGCATGCGGTCAAACCCGAGCCGCACAATGAGATCCCACAGGGCCAGTCGGCCCATGACAGCTTCTGGGACTTCGTTTCACTGACCCCCGAGTCGGCGCACATGGTCATCTGGGCCATGTCCGACCGCGGTATCCCGCGTAGCCTGCGTGCCATGGAAGGGTTCGGCGTGCACACCTTCCGCCTGATCAACGCCGAGGGCGTGAGCCGCTTCGTCAAATTCCACTGGAAGCCAGTAGCTGGCGCCTTCTCCCTGGTCTGGGACGAGACGCTGAAGCTCGCCGGCAAGGACCCGGACTTCAACCGCCGCGATCTTTGGGAATCCATCGAGATGGGCGACTATTTCGAGTGGGAGCTGGGCGTGCAGGTGGTGGAAGAGGCCGACGAGCACAAGTTCGATTTCGACCTGCTCGACCCGACCAAGATCATTCCGGAAGAGCTGGTGCCGGTACAGAAGCTCGGCAAGATGACGCTCAACCGCAACCCGGACAACTTCTTCGCCGAAACCGAGCAGGCCGCCTTCCACATCGGCCACATCGTGCCCGGCATCGATTTCACCAACGATCCGCTGCTGCAGGGCCGGCTGTTTTCCTACACCGATACCCAATTGCTGCGTTTGGGCGGGCCGAACTTCCACGAACTCCCGATCAACCGCTCGATTGCGCCGGTACACAACAACCAGCGTGATGCGTTTCACCGGCAGACCATCAACAAGGGCCGCGCTAACTACGAGCCTAACTCCATCGACAGCGGCTGGCCGAAAGAAACCCCGCCAGCAGCCAGCGGCGGCGGGTTCGAGAGCTATCCGGAGCGCATGGAAGGCCATAAGGTGCGGGCACGCAGCCCTTCGTTCGGCGACCACTTCTCCCAGGCGACTTTGTTCTGGAACAGCATGAGCGCCCCGGAGAAGGAGCACATCATCGGCGCCTACAGCTTCGAGTTGGGCAAGGTCGAGCGCGTCTTCATCCGCGAGCGTCAGGTCAACGAGATCCTCGCTAATATCGATCTGGAACTGGCTCGCCGGGTTGCTGAAAACATCGGGGTGACACCGCCGACGGCGCCGACCATCAGCCTCAAGCAGCCGAACCCGGCCAGCTCGCCGGCTCTGAGCCTGATGAATCACCTGTCCGGCAACATCAAGTCGCGCAAAGTGGCCATCCTTATCGCCAACGGTGTGGACGGTAAGGCTATCGAGGCTTTCAAGCAGAAGCTGGCAGACGAGGGTGCAATCGCCAAACTGATCGGTCCGTCACCGGCTCCGGTCAAGGCGGCTGACGGCACGATGCTCACGCCTGATGCAGCGATGGATGGCATGCCCTCGATCGCCTTCGACGCGGTCTTCGTCCCGGGCGGCGCGCAGAGCGTGCAGGCCATGGCCAAGAATGGCGTGGCTAAGCACTACCTGCTCGAGGCCTACAAGCACCTCAAGCCCATCGCGGTACTGGGCGAGGCGCGGCAGCTGCTCACTGCGCTCAACCTGCCGGAGGATGCCGGTCTGGTGACCGGTGATGACGGTGATGTGGCTCGGGTATTCACGGCGTTCGCCCAGGCCCTGGCGCAGCATCGCATCTGGGCGCGCGAGGCGGCTGCGGAGCAAGTGCCGGCCTGATCGTAGCGGCATGTCCAGAGGCGGCTCGGTTTGTTCCGAGCCGCCTTTTTTTATGCCTGGAGGCTGTGTGTCAGCTCAGCTCAGCTCAGCTCAGCTCAGCTCGCGCCAGTGTAGGTAGCAGCGCAAGTCAAATTCGGTCTGCGCGTAACCCGGCATCATGTGTTCGCAGAGCTTGTAGAAGGCGCGGTTGTGATCGCTCTCGCGCAGGTGCGCCAGCTCATGCACGACGATCATCTGCAGGAATTCCGGCGCCGCTTCCTTGAACAGCGCAGCGACGCGGATCTCCTTCTTCGCCTTCAGCTTGCCGCCTTGGACGCGTGAAACGGCGGTGTGCAGGCCCAGCGCGCGATGGGTGAGGTCTAGGCGGTTGTCGTAGAGCACCTTGTCGATGTTCGGCGCGCTTTTCAGGTGGCTCTGGCGCAACTGCTGGACGTAGCCATACAGCGCCTTGTCGCTCTGCACCTGATGGCGCTGCGGATAGCGGCGCTCAAGGTAGTCGCCCAGCCGCTGCTCGGCGATCAGCTGGCGAACCTGCTGCTGCAATGATTCGGGGTAACCCTGCAGGTATTTGAGCATGGCCGGCGCAGCAGCCATTGCGTTAGGTCCTACGCGGCCAGGCAAAACTGAGCAGGAATATCGCGGCCGCCGAGACGACAATAGACGGGCCGGCCGGCGTGTCCTGATACCAGGACAATGCAAGTCCGCAGCAGACCGCCAGCAGTCCCAGCAGGCTGGCACCCAGGGCCATCTGTTCCGGCGTGCGTGCATGGCGCTGAGCGGCAGCGGCCGGAATGATCAGCAGTGAAGTGATCAGCAGCACACCGACGATCTTCATCGCTACGGCAATCACCATCGCGATCAACAACATCAGGGCCAGGCGGATGGCGGCCACCGGCAAGCCTTCTACCTTGGCCAGTTCCTCGTGCACGGTAACCGCTAGCAAGGGTCGCCATAGCGGGATGAGCGCCAGCAGCACCAAGGCGCTGCCACCAACGATCCAGGCCAGATCGGTCGGGCTGACGGCCAGCAGATCGCCGAATAGATAACCCATCAGGTCGATGCGCACGTCCTGCATGAAGCTCAGCGACACCAGTCCGAGCGACAGCGTGCTATGGGCGAGAATGCCCAGCAGCGTGTCGGAGGCTAGTGGCTGGCGCTGCTGCAAGGTCACCAGCAGCACCGCCAGTAGCACGCAGCAAACGATGACCGCCAGGGTCAGGTTGACCTCGAGCATCAGACCCAGCGCCACACCAAGCAGGGCGGAATGGGACAGGGTATCGCCAAAATAGGCCATCCGCCGCCAGACCACGAAGGAGCCAAGTGGGCCGGCGACCAACGCCAGCGCGAGGCCGGCGAGCAGGGCATTCAGTAGGAAATCTGGCATATCGATCAATGCTTGCAGTTCGGGCCGTGGACGTGAGGTTTGCCGGTCACTACGCTGCCGTGCAGGTCGTGGCTGTGGTCGTGCTGATGGTGATAGACCGCCAGGCTGCGGGCATCCTGGCCGAACAGTTCGACGAACGCCGGGTCAGCGCTGACCTGTTCCGGGTGGCCGGAGCAACAGACGTGGCGATTCAGGCAGACCACCTGATCGGTGGCGCTCATCACCAGATGCAGGTCGTGTGACACCATCAGTACGCCGCAGCCATAGCGCTCGCGCAATCGTCCGATCAGCCGGTAGAGCTCGGCCTGGCCGGCCACATCGACACCTTGGACCGGCTCGTCCAGCACCAGCAGCTCTGGTTCACGGAGCAGCGCGCGGGCCAGCAGTACCCGTTGCATCTCGCCGCCGGAAACCGATTGCAGCGGACTGTCGATGACGTGCTCGGCGCCCACTTCGTTAAGCGCCGACAGCGCCGCGGCTCTATCCACTCCCGGCACCAGGCGCAGAAAGCGCAGTACGGACAGGGGCAGGGTCGGGTCGACGTTAAGCTTCTGCGGCATATAGCCGACGCGCAGCTTGGGTTTGCGCCAGACGGTGCCGCTGTCCGGCTTGAGCAGGCCGAGCACGGCGCGCACCAGAGTGGTCTTACCGGCGCCATTGGGGCCGATCAGGGTCACGATCTCGCCCCGATGGACCTGCAGCTGGGCGCCTTCGAGCACCGCCTGGTTGGCGAAGCGGACATGAATATCGTCCAGGCGGATCAACGCTTCGTTCATGCCGCGTTCCTGCAGGGGTCGCACAGACCAACGACCTCGACTGTCTCACCCTCGACTTGGAAACCGACGCTGTGCGCGGCCTGGTTGATGGCCTCGCTGATGGCCGGTCGCTCAAGCTCAATGGCGGTATGGCAGTTGCGGCAGATCAGAAACTGGCCCTGGTGCGGGTGTTCGGGGTGATTGCAGCCAATAAACGCGTTGAGTGAGGCGATGCGGTGCACCAGCCCGTTCTCAAGCAGGAAATCCAGCGCGCGATAAACGGTAGGCGGCGCGGCGCGGCGGCCGTCCTGGGCCGTCAGCTCGGCGAGGATGTCATAGGCGCCGAGCGGCTTGTGGCTCTGCCAGACCAGCTCCAGTACGCGTTTGCGCAGGGCGGTCAGGCGCACACCGGAACGTTCGCAGAGGAGGTCGGCTTCGGCCAGAGCATGGCTGACGCAGTGGTTGTGGTCGTGGGGCGTGCAGGCCAGCGGAGACTTGGGCATGAGCGAGACGATGTGGTTGAGAGACGTTATTATGTTACCCATTCAGTTCAATCGAGTGTTGCCCGTGTTTCGTCTTTTTTCGATACCGCTTCTAGTGACCGCGAGCCTGTTCAGCAGCGCCCAAGCCCATGCCGAGATCGAGGTGCTGACCAGCATCAAGCCGCTGCAGCTGATCGCCGCTGCCGTTCAGGACGGTGTCGGCAAGCCTGCCGTTCTGTTGCCGCCGGGTGCCTCGCCCCACCATTACGCAATGCGCCCGTCCGACGTACGGCAGATTCGCAGCGCCGATTTGTTCTACTGGATCGGCCCGGACATGGAAGGTTTTCTCGCGCCGGTGCTGGAAGGCCGCAAGCGGCCGAGCGTGGCGATACAGTCGCTGCCCGGACTGACCCTGCGCCACTTCGGCGACGCAGCCGGCGAGCATGATCGTCACGACGAGCATGCACACGAGGCGCACGGCGAGCACTCCGAGCAGGCACATGAAGAGCATGACGACCACGCTCATGAAGCCGCCGCCGCCCAGGCCGCCGACCACGACGAACACGAACACGACCACGCCCATCGTCCCGGCAGCCTGGACGCACACCTCTGGTTGTTGCCCGCCAATGCGGTGACCATCGCCGAAGGCATGGCACAGGACATGGCCAAGGCCGACCCGGCCAACGCCGAGCGCTACAGAGCCAACCTGGCCGCATTCAAGCAGCGGCTGGATGCGCTGGATAAGCGGCTCAGCCAGCGCCTGAGCGAAACCCGAACCAAGCCGTTCTTCGTCTTCCATGAAGCCTTCGATTATTTCGAAGCCGCTTATGGGATCAAACACGCCGGCGTATTCAGCGCCGGTGGCGAAGCCCAGCCCGGCGCGCGGCATGTTGCCGCCATGCGAGAGCGTCTGGAACAGGCCGGCCCGAGCTGCGTGTTCTACGAGCCACCGGTTCGTCCGCGTCTGGCGGATAGTCTGATCCGGGGGCTGCCAGTGAAGGTCACCGAGCTGGACGCGCTGGGTCACGGCATCGACGCCTCGGCGGGCGGCTACGAGCAGTTGATCGATAACCTCGGTCGCTCGCTGGCGGAATGTCTGGAATCGCTCTGACCCTCGGTTCATAGCGCTCGGCGGCAACGCTCCGCCCGGCGCTTGTCCGGGTCGTCCGTCGGCCGACTTGATGCGCGTCATAGTGCTTCTGGCGCTCGTGGCTATGCTTCGTTCTTTGGTTTCCACTCCATCGACACGAGGATGCGCAGCGCATGGCGAAGACGGACGGGCCCATCACGGCAGAGACGAAAACCACCCCAGAAATCGCTCTTCAGACGGCATCCGAAGACATCTGGGCGCAAAAATACCGCCTGACCCGCAAGGACGGTAGCGCCGTTGATGACAGCGTCGACGCCACCTGGCAGCGGGTTGCCCGCGCGCTTGCTGATGTGGAAGAACAGGGTGCCCGCGAGCACTGGTACGAACGCTTCCTCTGGGCGCTGCGCAACGGCGCCATCCCCGCCGGGCGGATCATTTCCAACGCCGGCGCGCAGGACTACAAACCGGCCACCTCGACGATCAACTGCACCGTCTCCGGCACCATCACCGACTCGATGGACGACATCCTCGGCAAGGTTCACGAGGCCGGTCTGACCCTCAAGGCCGGCTGCGGCATCGGTTACGAGTTCAGCACCCTGCGCCCGCGCGGCTCCTTCGTCTCCGGCGCGGGCGCGCACACCAGCGGCCCGCTGTCGTTCATGGATATCTTCGACAAGATGTGCTTCACCGTCAGCTCGGCCGGTGGGCGCCGCGGGGCGCAGATGGGCACCTTCGACGTCGGCCATCCGGACGTGCGCGAATTCATCCGCGCCAAACGTGAAGACGGCCGACTGCGGCAATTCAACCTCAGCTTGCTGATCACTGACGAGTTCATGCAGGCGGTGGAAAGCGATGCGGACTGGCCGTTGATCTTTCCGCTGCACATGAAGGAAAAAGCCGAGCTTGATCTGGCCGATGCCGAACAGGTGGTGTGGCGAGAATGGCCGAGCCATGACGGCTACATCGTCCGCGACGACGGCCTCGTGGCCTGCAAGATCTACGGGCGGGTCAAGGCGAGACATCTGTGGGACATGATCATGGTGTCCACCTACGACTACGCCGAGCCGGGCTTCATCCTCATCGACCGGGTCAACCAGTTGAACAACAACTGGTGGTGCGAAGCTGTTCGCGCGACCAATCCCTGTGGCGAGCAGCCGCTGCCGCCCTACGGCTCTTGCCTGTTGGGCTCGATCAACCTGACCCGCTTCGTCATTGACCCCTTCGGCGCCGATGCGCGCTTCGATTGGGACAAGTATCGCGAAGTGGTGCGTGTGTTTACCCGGATGCTCGACAACGTGGTGGAGATCAATGGCCTGCCGCTGGCGCAGCAGCGCCACGAAATCGAGAGCAAGCGCCGCCACGGCATGGGTTTCCTAGGGCTCGGCTCGGCACTGACATTGCTCAAACTGCGCTATGGCAGCGCCGAAGCTTGCGTATTTACCGAAGAGGTTGCGCGGGAGATGGCGCTGGTTGGCTGGGAGCAGGCGTTGGATCTGTCGAAGGAAAAAGGCCCGGCGCCTCTGCTGACCGAAATCTTCGAAGTCACCGCCGAGATGCTGCGCAAGCGTCCAGAAATGAAAGCCGATGGTTACAAGCTGGGCGATCAGGTGCCGGGCCGCGTATTGCACGCAAAGTATTCGCGCTACATGCAGAAGATCGCCGAATACGCACCCGAGCTGATCGATCAGCTGGCCGAGCAGGGCGCACGTTTCACCCACCACAGCTCCATCGCGCCCACTGGCACCATCAGCCTGAGCCTGGCCAACAACGCCTCCAATGGCATCGAGCCAAGCTTCGCCCATCACTATTCACGCAACCTGATCCGCGCGGGGCGCAAGGCCAAGGAAAAGATCGAGGTGTTCAGCTATGAGTTGCTGGCCTATCGCACGCTGATCAACTCGCGCGCCAAGCCGGGCTCGACCGAGCCGGGCGAGCAACTGCCGGAGTACTTCATCACCGCCGACGACGTCACCCCGACGCAGCACGTCGACATTCAGGCCGCAGCGCAGAAGTGGGTCGACTCGTCGATTTCCAAGACCGCCAACGTGCCCACCGACTACCCATTCGAGGCGTTCAAGGACATCTACCGCTATGCCTGGCGCCAAGGTCTCAAGGGCTGCACCACTTTCCGCTTCAATCCGGCGGCGTTCCAGGGTGTGCTGGTCAAGGAAGCGGATCTGGAAAAGACCCTGTACCGCTTCATTCTCGAGGACGGCAGTGTGGTCGAGCTGAAAGGCAATGAAGAGGTCGAGTACGACGGTGAGGTCAATTCTGCCGCCAACCTGTTCGACGCCTTGAAAGAAGGCTACTACGGCAAATACTGAGTCCCGACTGATAGCCGGGCGGCCCGCACCGTCCGTGGAGAACATGCAATGACCGTAAAGATCACTCAGCGCATCAAGGGCTTCAAGGTCGTCGACGAGACCTTGGAGCGCCCCGCCGTCACCGCCGACAACGCCACTGGCAAGGCCACCGTGGTGGAAATGGATGAAAGTTTGCAGCGCCCCGAAACACTTGTCGGCATGACTTACAAGATCAAGTCGCCGCTGTTCGAACATGCGCTCTACGTCACCGTCAACGACGTGGTGCTCAACGCCGGCACGCCCCACGAGCAGCGACGCCCGTTCGAGATCTTCATCAACTCGAAAAATATGGACCACTTCCAGTGGATCGTCGCGCTCACCCGGATCATGTCTGCAGTGTTCCGCAAGGGGGGTGACTGCACCTTCCTCGTCGAGGAACTGAAAGCGGTGTTCGATCCCCGCGGCGGCTATCTGAAAAAGGGCGGCGTCTATATGCCGTCCATCGTGGCGGAGATCGGCGGCGTATTGGAGCGCCACCTAATCCACATCGGCATGCTCGAAGGTCATGCCTTGGACGAGACTCAGCTCAAGTACCTGGCGGAAAAGCGCGCCGCTTACGAGGCCAGCCAGGGGGCGGTGACCGTCGAGCCGGGCGAGGGCTTCCCGGCCGGTGCGCAGCTGTGCAGCAAGTGCAACACCCAGGCGGTGGTCCAGATGGATGGCTGCGCGACTTGCCTGAATTGCGGCAATTCCAAGTGTGGTTGAGGGTTGGCGGCGCTGGGGCTAACGCCGGTTGGGCCGTTATCGGGGCTAGGGCCAACCCACTGGCTACCAGAAAACCTGGCCAGCCGCTGTAGCAAGCGGGCGATACGCCGGCGTATCTGGCAGAACCAATCTGCCCAGCGACTAGCAGCGAGAAAATTGCTGTCGATACTTTGCCGGAGTGAGTGCAGTCAAATCCTTGAACATCCGTCGCATGTTGGCGTCGCTGCTGAAACCCAACTCTGTACTGATGGCGTTGACCGGTGCTGAGGTCAGGGTGAGGCGTTCACCGACTTGGCTCAGCTTGATGCGCCGTGCATAGGTGGCCGCCGGTACGCCTGCCTCGCTTCTCACCTTGCGTGCCAGCGTGCGCTCGGACATGCCAAGTTCAGACGCCAGCTTCAACAGGGTGATTTGGTCGGCCGGCAGCCTTTCCACTAGGGCGTGTACCTGACGGAGTAGCGTGCTGGGCTGCTTGATGAGGCTTATGGCCTGAAAGACGTCATGTGCCTGTGCAGGGCGTGGGAGCACCATCAATTTGATGAGGTCACGAAAGATCGCTGGGCTGACGTGTCGCTCGATCAGCGACTGTGCAATGGGTAGATAGCCATTCACTCCCGTAGCGGTGGCGTTGTGCTCGTTGAAAATGCAGTTTTGCTCGATCTGCCAGCGAACCTTCGGATAACGCTTGAGCATGGTGTCAGCCAACCACCAGGTCACGGTCGCGTGTTGATTACTCAGCCGACCACTCGCAGCAGCCAGGCAAACACCCACGCAGTAGCTCCATAACTGGCAACGTTTTCCTCGTATCGATAAGGCCGCCACGAGGTCTGCATTGGCTGCCAACGCCGTGTCGATATGTTCCGCCGACTCTGCCCAGAACCCAGGTATCAGTAAGGCTTCGAGCGAACCGTCATGGATGGCGTGTGTTGCTTCCAGAATCAGGCCATGGGCACAGGCAATCGGCCCTTTATGCAAGGCCATGAAGCGCGTTTCAAAAAGCTGCTGCCCGGTTCGACGGTTGGCGGCATGCAGCATATCCGCAAAAGCGAGCAGCCCGGCAGGCATGCAACCGGGGTACAGGAGAAGGCCTACCTGAAGGGGTCTGGTCATGGCTTGAAATGAACTGAATATGTCTAAGTTGGCCATTATGGCGACGGCGATGGATTGGCACCATGAAGTCATACCTGAAGGGGGCTTCATCATGAAAATTCAGCAAATTCGCAACGCCACAATCATTGTCGAACTGGGTCCTTACCGCATTCTCGTCGACCCCATGCTGGCCAGAAAAGGAGCGCTTCCTCCCTTGCGGATACTGTCCGCTAGGCAGAGAAACCCGGTAGTTGAGCTGCCCGATTCAACAGGCGATGCGCTCGAGGACGTGACGCACTGCTTGATTACCCACTGCCAGAAAGGCCACTTCGATCACCTAGACCGCGCAGCCAAGCACTGGCTTAGAGAGCGGCAGACGCCCGTCATCTGCACCCCGCACGATGCGTCGCATCTCGCGGAACGTGGCCTGAATGTCCAGTCGCTTCCTGACAATCATGAACAGCCAAGCCCGTTTCTGGGTGGGGTTATCCGCACGGTCGGCTGCACTCATGGCAAGGGCCTGGTCGGGAAGCTGATGGAGCACGGCGTCGGCTATCTGATTGAGCTACCCAACGAGCCCAGCCTGTATCTGGCTGGCGACACCCTTCTCACTGCGACAGTTCGGGAGTTCGTCTTGCGGCATCAACCTCAGGTCAGCGTCGTTCCCGCCGGGGGGGCCCGTTTCGACATAGGCGACGAGATCATCATGGGCGTAGACGAGGTGCTTGAGTTCACGCGACTGAGTCGGGGTAGGGTGATTGCCAACCATCTAGAAGCGATCAGCCATTGCCCAGTTACCCGAGCGGAATTGGCAGCTGCAGCGATTGGCGCCGGTGTGGCCCACCGGCTGGTCATCCCGGCCGATGGGCAGACGTTAACAGTGAATGATTGAGCCGATACTCAACAGACAGCGATGGAGGCGTGCATGGTTTCCATGATGCGGAGATGGGCCGGGGCTCCGAGGGGGAGCGCAGCTGCTGCTTGCGGCTCCACGACAGATCGGACGCCTATGCTGCATCGCCCACGACCCGCTCCGTCAGGTCACCACGCGATAGCACGGCTCGTAGGGTCGGCCGCCGGGGAGTTTCATCCGGTGTTGCTGGACAAATGCCTGCAGTAACTCATCCAGGGGCTTCATGATCGCCGTGTCGCCATTGATTTCGTAGCGGCCGAACTGCTCGATGCGGCGAATCCCCTTGTCCTTGACGTTACCCGCGACGATCCCGGAGAACGCCCGACGCAGGTTCGCCGCCAGCAGATGGGGCGGCACGTCGCGGGTCAGCTGCAGGCTGGCCATGTTTTCGTGAGTCGGGTCGAACGGGTGCTGGAAGCCTTCCTCGATTTTCAGCAGCCAGTTGAAATGGAAGGCGTCGTTACGCTCACGGCGGAACTGCTTGACCGCTTTCAAGCCTTCGGACATCTGCCGGGCTACCTCGGCCGGGTTGTCGATGATGATCTGGTACAAGCCCTGTGCTTTTTCGCCGAGGGTGGCGCCGACGAAGTCACGCAGCTGCTGCAAATACGGCGCGGCACTTTCCGGGCCGGTGAGGATGACCGGGAAGGGCACGTCGCGGTTGTCCGGGTGTAGCAGAATGCCCAGTAAATAGAGGAATTCCTCCGCCGTGCCGACGCCGCCGGGGAAGATGATGATGCCGTGACCGACGCGGACGAAAGCTTCCAGGCGCTTTTCGATATCCGGCAGGATCACCAGCTCGTTGACGATCGGGTTCGGCGCCTCGGCGGCAATGATGCCCGGCTCGGTCAGGCCCAGGTAACGGCCGCCGACGATGCGCTGCTTGGCATGAGCGATGGTCGCGCCCTTCATCGGGCCCTTCATCACGCCAGGGCCGCAGCCGGTGCAGATATTCAGGTTGCGCAGGCCCAGCTCGTGGCCGACGCGCTTGCTGTACTTGTATTCCTCGGTGCTGATCGAGTGTCCGCCCCAGCACACCACCATGTTCGGCTCGACGCCGGGACGCAGCGTGCGAGCGTTGCGCAGTAGATGGAAGACGTAATCGGTGATGCCCTGGGAGCTGCTCAGGTCGATGCGCGGGCTTCCCAGTTCGCTTTCGGTGTAGACGATGTCGCGCAGCGCACTGAATAGCATTTCGCGGGTGCTGGCGATCATCTCGCCGTCGACGAAGGCATCGGCCGGCGCATTGAGCAATTCCAGACGCACACCACGATCTTGTTGGTGGATACGTACTTCGAAGTCGTCGTAGGCCTCAAGGATGGTCTTGGCGTTATCGATGCGCGCGCCGGTATTGAGAATGGCCAAGGCGCACTGGCGGAACAGCGTGTACGTACTGCCACAACCAGCTTCGCTCAGTTGCTGGACTTCCCGTTGGGACAGCGTCTCCAGACTACCTTTCGGGGTAACCGAGGCATTGATTACATAGCGTGAGGTCATGCGTGTTTTCCCTGAAAACAATGCGGCCTGGCCGAGACGGGCAGGTGCATCAGGATGTTGAGCGCCACGGCGGTGGGCAGCGGCGTATGAATAGGGCCGTCCGAGCGGGCAGTGCGCCAGGGGACAGGGTTGCTGCTCGGCGCAGCGGCTAAACCCATAGCCGCAAGCTGCTTGCTGGTGCCGGCTGTATCTTTCCGGGTGCGACGATGCGCCTGGACGGGCTGTACTTGACGTTTAACCGGCGAAAACGTTCCTGAAATCCCCTCCTGGGGCATTGCTCTGTTCATACGTACATCCCGTACGGTCTTAGGTGCAGGAACTTTGACCGCGAGCATGGCTGTTTGATTGCGCACGGCGTGAAGGGTTTTTCCGGCACGCGGCGCGGGCCGGCCTTCCGCTTGAAGAGGGCCTTAAAAGGCAAACGGCAGGGCGCTGTGGCAGTGCTGACGGGCGTTGAGCATACGGCGGAATTCGTCGGGGTCCTTGATCAACACAGGTTGGCCAGCGAACTTCTGCGCGGCGATCAAGCGCGACAGCCAGAAACGCACGCAGGCGACGCGTAGCATCGGGCGCCATAGTTCGGCCTCGGCCGGGGTGAAGCGGCGCAGGCTGGAATAGGCAGCCAGCAATGCCTGACTGCGCGTCTCATCGATCTCGCCGTTGGGGTGCGAGCACCAGTCGTTAAGGGCGATGGCTATGTCATAGAGCATTGGCCCGGAGCAGGCGTTGTAGAAGTCGATCACGCCGGTCAGGTGGCTGCCCTCGAAGAGCAGGTTGTCGCGGAACAGGTCAGCGTGCAGGTTGGCTCGCGGCAGCGCCAGAAGCTTCGGCTTCAGCTCGGCAATCTCTGCAAGGCTGTCACGCAGCAGCGGCATTTGAGCGTCGTCTAGCGACAGCGCCAGGCTCGGGCCTTCTTCCTGCATCCAGTCCAGGCCACGGTCGCTGCGCCGCTCGATGATGTGGTCGCGGGTCGCCAGGTGCAGTCGCGCCAGTAATCGACCCACTTCAGCGCACTGATGGGGGTTGGGTGCACTGACGTGTTTGCCGGCCAGGCGTGGCTGCAGCAGAGCTGGCTTTTCCGCCAGCGTACGTAGCGCTTCACCGCGATCGGTACGCAGCGCGTAGGGCACCGGCAGACCGTGACGATGAAGCACGTCGAGCAGTTCGATGAAGAACGGCAGATCCTGGCTGGGGCCGCGTTCGATCAGGGTCAGGACGTATTCGCCCTGTTCCAGGCTGACGAAGAAATTGCTGTTCTCGCTGCCAGCGGCGATGCCCTCGAAATCGCGCAGGCGTCCCAGTCCATAAGGGGCCAGGAAAGCTTCGAGTTCTTCGCGTTGCAGGGGCGTGAAAACCGACATGAGCTGCCTTCCGTTACGTGTGGCGCCAGGTTACCAGCTGAAGATTTCCCAGGCCGGGATCAGCATGTCCGGCTTGTCGGCGCGAATGAAGTTGCTGTCGCCATCGGCGCGTACCAGGAAGTACGGCTTGCCGACCTTGGGCGTGATCTTCACTGCATAGAGGAAGCCGTTGACCCGGTATTCCTCAACCGTGCGATCACCTTCCTGGCGAATCGTGACGTCGGGTTCGCCATCGACCGATTCCTGAGCGAAACCGCTCAGCGGCACCAGTGCCAGCAGCCCGGCCAGCAGCAAAGGTTTGAATGTGCGCATGATAACCTTGTCCCTTTGTCGTCAAGTGGTCCTGTGCATTCTAGCCGCGGACCCGTCGAAAAGGTTGATCCTGCTCATGAGCCAAGCGCCCCTCGTTCTGGTGGACGGTTCGTCCTACCTCTACCGCGCCTTCCACGCCCTACCGCCGCTGACCACCTCGACCGGCAAGCCCACCGGGGCGGTCAAGGGCGTGCTGAACATGTTGCTGTCGCTGCGCCGGCAATACCCGGACAGCCCCTTCGCGGTGGTCTTCGATGCCAAGGGCCCGACCTTCCGCGACACGCTGTTCGCTGAATACAAATCCCATCGACCACCGATGCCCGACGACCTCCGCGGTCAGGTCGAGCCGCTGCACGCCAGCGTCCGCGCCCTTGGCATGCCGCTGCTGTGCGTCGACGGCGTCGAAGCCGACGACGTGATTGGAACACTGGCGCGCCAATGCGCGGCGCTGGGACGCGACGTGATCATCTCCACCGGCGACAAGGACATGGCGCAGCTGGTGTGTCCGCATGTCACCCTGGTCAACACCATGACCGGCAGCGTCTATGACATCGAAGGCGTGAAGAACAAGTTCGGCGTTGGCCCGGAGCTGATCATCGACTTCCTCGCGCTGATGGGCGACAAGGTCGACAACATCCCCGGTGTTCCTGGCGTTGGTGAGAAGACCGCTTGCGGCCTGCTCAACGGCATCGAAGGCGGCATCAAGGGGCTCTACGAGAACCTCGACAAGGTTTGCGACCTGCCGATTCGCGGCGCCAAGTCGCTGGCCGCCAAGCTCGAGGAGCATCGTGACGCCGCGTTCATGTCCTACGAGCTGGCAACGATCAAGATCGATGTGGCGCTGGACGTGCAGGTCGGCGACCTGATGCCCGGTGAGCCGCACCGCGAGGCGCTGATCGCCTTGTATCGCGAGTTGGAGTTCAAGAACTGGCTCGACGATCTGCTGCGTGAAGCCAAGGCCGCCGGAGAGGATTGCGAGGTGCAGCCCGAGGGCTGTTCGATCCAGGCCGAAGCCGAGTACAGCACGATTTTCGAGCAAGCCGAGTTCGACGCCTGGCTTGAACAATTGAAGGCCGCCGATTGCTTTGCCTTCGACACCGAGACCACCAGCCTTGATGCACAGAAGGCACAGCTGGTGGGCGTGTCATTTGCCATCGAGGCGGGCAAAGCGGCGTACGTACCGCTGGCCCACAGCTACATGGGCGTGCCGCAGCAGCTCGATCGCGATGCCGTGCTCGCCGCCCTCAAGCCGCTGCTCGAAGACCCGAGTAAGCGCAAGATCTGCCAGCACGGCAAGTACGACATGAATGTATTGATGCACTACGGCATCGAGATGCGCGGCATGACCTTCGACACCATGCTCGAATCCTACGTGCTCGACGCCACCGCGACCCGCCATGACATGGACAGCCTGGCGCTCAAGTACCTGGGCCGCGGCACCATCCGCTTCGAGGACATCGCCGGCAAGGGCGCCAAGCAGCTGACCTTCGACCAGATCGCCGTCGAGCAGGCCGGACCCTACGCCGCCGAAGACGCCGACGTCACCCTGCGCCTGCACCAGACTTTGATGAGCAAGCTCGAGGCCACGCCCTCTCTGCTCAAGGTCCTCAACGAGATCGAGATGCCGTTGGTGCCGGTGCTGGCGCGCATCGAGCGCAACGGCGCGCTGGTCGACGCCAATCTGCTCGGGCTGCAGAGCGTCGAGCTGGGTAACAAGCTGGTCGAGCTGGAGCGTGAGGCGTTCGAAATTGCCGGTGAGGAATTCAACCTCGGCTCGCCGAAGCAGCTCTGCGCGATCCTCTATGACAAGCTTGGCTGCCCGGTGCTGTCGAAGACCGCTGGCGGTCAGCCGTCTACGGCGGAAAGCGTGCTGGCCGAGCTGGCTGAGCGGGACTACCCGCTGCCCAAGGTGATCATGCAGCACCGTAGTTTGAGCAAGCTCAAAGGCACCTACACCGACAAGCTGCCGCAGCAGATCAATCCGCGCACCGGGCGCATCCACACCAGCTACCACCAGGCCGTGACCGCGACCGGACGGTTGTCCTCCAGCGATCCGAACCTGCAGAACATCCCGATCCGCACGGCAGAAGGCCGGCGGATCCGTCAGGCATTCGTCGCGGCGCCGGGTTACAAACTGCTGGCCGCCGACTATTCGCAGATCGAGTTGCGCATCATGGCGCACCTGGCGCAGGACGCCGGGCTGTTGTACGCCTTCCAGAACGACCTGGACGTCCACCGTGCCACGGCGGCCGAAGTGTTCGGCATCGAGCTGGACCAGGTCAGCAACGATCAGCGGCGCAGCGCCAAGGCGATCAACTTCGGCCTGATCTATGGCATGAGCGCCTTTGGCCTGGCCAAGCAGATCGACGTTTCGCGTGGCGAAGCACAGGCCTATATCGACCGCTACTTTGCCCGCTATCCCGGCGTGCTCGCCTACATGGAACGCACCCGCACCCAGGCCGCGGAGCAGGGCTATGTGGAGACGCTGTTCGGCCGGCGGCTGTATTTACCCGAGATCAACTCGAAAAATGGCGCCATGCGAAAAGGTGCCGAGCGCACGGCGATCAACGCGCCGATGCAGGGCACCGCGGCGGACATCATCAAGCGCGCCATGATCGCGGTGGACAACTGGCTGCAAGAGAGCGGGCTGGATGCGCGCGTCATCCTGCAGGTGCACGATGAACTGGTGGTCGAGGTCCGTGAAGATCTGGTCGAGCAGGTTCGCGAGCAGATTCTTCCGTTGATGAGCGGAGCAGCCCAGCTGGACGTGCCGCTGCTGGTCGAGGCGGGCGTCGGCAATAACTGGGACGAAGCGCACTGACGGCATCTGCGAGTCGACGTTCTGTAGTCGGCTCGCTCAGCGGCGAGCAAACGGACGTCAGCGCTTACCGCGGATAGTCGGAAAGGGGCGTTGGCGGAAAGCGCCAGGTTAGGAAAGCTGCGTGAAAACGAGGTGAGGGGCGGCTGGACAAGGGCGCGTCGCGTTCGTGCAGCCTCGGGACGCCCCGTTTTAGAGCGGCCATGCCTTGTTATGAAATTATTTTTCGATCCGTATTGAACTGACGGATCGAAAGCCTGGTCATAGGCTACGAAGGGTGTAAAAGCCCTTCGATGCTCCTTGTTGTGTTAAGTGTTGGCAGATCTCTGGATACGCCTATGGCGTTCCGGATTTAGACCTCGAACTTCCCCCTCCCCCAACGAAGTTCGAGGTTTTTTTTCGCCTCGGAAAAAGTACCGGCACGTTGCTGGCAGGTGCCTCCGGCTGCGCCTTCATGTGGCGCTGCCGATCCGCTTCGCTTTGTAGGAGCGAGGGAGGCGCCTCAATTCTTGCCCGTGATTATGGGCGTTGCGCATGACCTGGGACGCTGCGCGGGATGTGTATCGCCAGCAAGCTGGGGCCTACGAGATCGGCGTTAACGGGGGCACGGCACGGCGCGGCGGACGGGCGTCAGGGTAGCTGCAGACCTCCGCCGGCCTTGTGCAATCCGCGAAGGTGTTTACTGATCTGCGCCAGATTGGCTTCGACGCTTTCCAACTCCAGCCGCCGCTCTTCGCCGAGCAACAGGCGCACCTCGGCATTCAGCGCATCGGTAAGCTGATTCAAGCGCGCCTGGCGTTGGTTGCTTTCCGACTCCAGGCGCTGCCATTCGCTGGCCTGCGGCAGCCCGTAGCCGTTGCCGTCGAGCAATTGCGCCGGCTGGCTCAGATAACCGCTGTTGGCGAGGATGCCCTGCAGGGTTTCGTCCGCCTTGGCCAGGCTCCTGTCGCCGTGCTCGCGGCCGCTCAGATAACGATTTTTCAACTCTTCTTGAGCCAGCAGCAGATGCCGGCGCAGCGCCGCCTGTTCGACCAGCAGCAGGGCAGCGCTGGCGCGCAGGTCGGCCTTTTCAATCCAAGGACGGCGTTGCTCGGCGCTGAGCGCTAGCCAGGCTTCGACGTCCGTCTGCGGCAAGCCCAGACGCTCGCGAAGCACGGTGAACATGGCCTGGTAGCGATCACGGTAGGAATCGAAGCGATACCCCAGGCGCAGCGCCTCTTGTGGGTCGTCGAGTACGCTGGCATCGGCCAGGCCACGGCTGATCAGGAGTTCCAGCAGGCCGCTAGGCAGGATGCTGTCCAGCGCAACGAGTTCGGAGCGGGCGGTGCCGCTGCGTAGCAGCTTGAGCGTTTCCACCGCGCAATTGTTGGACAGGAAGTAGTAATCACCGTCGTAGCTCCAGTGCATTTCGGCGCTGCGGGTCACCAGGTTCTCGATCTCCTCACGCTGCAGTTTCAGCGGAATCGAGGCGAGGCTGCGCAGTTCGACCTTGGTGTACTCGTCGATCACCTGGCCCAGCGGCAGGACGAACAGACGTGACGGATAGACGCCGGTGAGTCCGTCCCAGCTCGACAGCTGCACGTCGCCAACGAAGGCGCGGAAAGACAGCACCAGATGATGGTCCAGATCCAGGCGGCAGTCTGACCCGCGCGGCCGACCTGGCGCACAGATAACCAGGCGCAGCATGCTGTGGCCCCAGCGACTGACCCATGCGTCGTTGGCCTCGGCGAACAGATAGTCAACGGCGTAGACGCGCTCGGGGTCGAGCTCGATCAGCGGGGTGCGCGCAAAGTCATGTCCGGCATTGAGGATCGGCAGTGCGCCTTTGCATGCCTCCGCTCTGGCCGGCTGCCAGCCGAAATGCTCAGTGAAATAGCGATGCAGCAGCGGCCGACGGCAGGCGTAGCTGGGGTCCAGAAGAAAGTACTCCAGGTTCACCGCAACGAATTCCAGTGGGCTGGTCAGCTCATAGGCATCGGGGCTGCGCGCCTGTTGCGCATTTTCGCGCTCGCGCTCGCCACGCTCGCCGACGCGTTGCGGCCAGCCAGCAAGATCAAGCAGATATGGATCATCACTGAGGGTAAAGCGGCGCTCGGTCTGGCCGCGGCAACTGTCCGGCAACCCGACCAGGCCGAGGCTGCCGGCACGTTGATTACAGAAACCCAGTTGCCGATGGGTTTCCGCTGACCAGAGGTGGGCGCGGTCATACAGATGGGCAATCTCATGGACCAGTGTCGCCAGCATCTCGCGCCGCACCGTGCCGTGCGGTCGTTCCGTACGTTGATTGGCCGCGCTGCCATCGGTCAGTGCTGGCAACAGGCGCCGATTGAGCAGCAGCAGGTTGCCGCCGGCACTTCCATAAACGTCGTGGGTCAGCCCGTCATGCCAGCGGACGCGGACGTCCCGGTCCAGACGTTCCATCATGCGCGGCGGCAGCGCGGCTACCGCTTCGTCCAGCAACTGCTGGCTGGCTGCCCGTTCGGCCGGTTGCAGGTCGGCGTCATCCAGGGTCAGGCGCAGCTCGGCCTGGCACACATTGTCGAACGCCATGACCGCAGTGAGCGCAACGCCCAGCCAGCGGGCCCAGGACGGTTTCACTGAGCGAGGATGGCTTCGGCCAGCGCCAGGTCACTGGCTTGCTGTGCTTCCGGGAATGCACCGCGCAAGCGGCCGAGCGCGGCTTCCAGTCGCGCGCCACGAATCTCACCACCGCTGGCGACAAAGCCGGCTGCTTCATCGCGGGCTTCGCTGACGACCTTCATGTCGCTGATGCGGCTGGTCACGTCGGAGGTGAAATTGATGCTGCGGTCCAGGGCATTGACGACGATATTGCTGGTAGCCACCAGCGTCTGTGCCTGAGCACCGCTGGCAAGAAGGGCCAGGGCAAAAGGCGCGGCGATCAGCTTGAGGTTCATGAGTCTTCTCGAGGGAGCGGAGTGGGTGATTGGACGAGGATTGCCTCGGCCAGTTCAAGGTCGCTTGCCGTCAGCTGCGGTTGCCGCTCGCGCAGCCAGCGCAAGGCACCTTCCAGGCGAGCGCCACGAAGCTCGCCGTGGCTGGCAACGAACCCGGCGGCGTCGTCGCGGGCGTTGAGGATCAGCTTGTTGTCGAAGGGCGCGCTGGTCACCTGGCTGGCGACGTAGGAAGACGCGACGGTGTTGCCGATGAGGCTGTCGAAGGCCTGCGCGCTGCCGCAGACGCAGCAGCCGGCGAGTACAAGGTAAAGCGAACGCATGTGAATCCTGAGGCTGGACAATCAGCCGGCAAGGCTAGCGAAACGCCAGCCTCAGAGCCAGCGTCATGCTCGCTCACGCCGCGGATCAGAGCGCCAGAATTGCGCTGGCCAGCTGAAGGTCGGTGGCGTGCAGGGCCGGTGCCTGGGTGCGAATGTGCTTCAGTGCCGCTTCCAGTTGAGCGCCACGGGATTCGCCATTGCTGGCAACGAAGCGGGCCGCATCGTCCTTGGCGTCGAGTACCAGCTTGTCATCGCCCAGGTTCGAGGTGATATCGGAGGTGCCTTCCACGGTGTTGACCAGCGAGGCGCCGATGGCGTCGATGGTGCCGGTGATGCTTCCCGCCGACGCGGTGCCTGCAACCAGGCAGGCAGCGGTGGCAACTGACAACAGATACTTGTTCATGGTGTTCTCCAGACTAGACGCGGCTTCCCGCCGATAGTCGCTTTGACCGTCGGGCGGGGCATGCCGTTCAGCTTACGGCTCGGCGACGTCGCCTGGAAAGCGCCATGTCAGCGCCAGAAGGGCTTTTCCAGCTCGGCCATCCGCTCGCTTTGACTGATGCCGATATCAGCCAGCTGATGATCATTGAGCGCGGCCAGCTGCCGGCGAGTACGCGCTCGCTGCTGCCAGAGTCGCAGTGATTGCAGCGGCCGACGCAGCGATGGCAGGCCGAATGAGGGGGTGAGTCTCCGAGTCAGTACGCGCTCCATGAGCCGCTCCTTCCCGCAATCAACGGGGATGGGTTATGGGCAGATAGAGTCGCGTGCCGGGCTGTTACGTAACAGTCACAGGGAGCTTGAATTGTGTCGGTTCAGTTGCGCGAGCAGAACTACTGTACCGGTGCTTCAGGCGCCGAAGTGTTCGGCTGCTGAGGGCGCTAAAAACAAAACCCCTCGCGGCAAGGCCGGGAGGGGTTTCGGTGTCGCGGTGTCGCTTATTCCACGGCTTTGACCATGTCCTCGACGACCTTCTTGGCATCGCCAAAGACCATCATGGTCTTGTCCATGTAGAACAGCTCGTTGTCCAGGCCGGCATAACCGCTGGCCATGGAGCGCTTGTTGACGATGACCGTCTTGGCTTTGTAGGCCTCGAGGATCGGCATGCCGGCGATGGGCGACTTGGGATCGTTCTTCGCCGCCGGGTTGACCACGTCATTGGCGCCAAGCACCAGCACCACGTCGGCCTGGCCGAACTCGGAGTTGATGTCTTCCATCTCGAAGACCATCTCGTACGGTACTTCGGCTTCGGCCAGCAACACGTTCATGTGACCGGGCATACGACCGGCGACCGGGTGGATCGCGTACTTCACGGTCACGCCCATATGCGTCAGCTTCTCGGTCAGCTCCATCAGCGCATGCTGCGCGCGGGCCACCGCCAGGCCGTAGCCGGGAACGATAATCACGGTGTCGGCGTTCGACAGCAGGAAAGCGGCATCATCGCTGGAGCCGGATTTGACCGGACGCTGTTCCTGGCTGCCAGCCGCGGGGCCGGCATCCGCTTCGCCACCGAAGCCGCCGAGGATGACGTTGAAGAAGGAGCGGTTCATCGCCTTGCACATGATGTACGAGAGGATTGCGCCGCTCGAGCCCACCAGGGAACCTGCGATGATCAGCATCGAGTTGTTCAGCGAGAAGCCGATACCAGCCGCCGCCCAGCCCGAGTAGCTGTTGAGCATCGAGACCACCACCGGCATGTCGGCGCCGCCGATGGGGATGATGATCAGCACACCAATGACGAAAGCCAGCGCCACCAGAATCATGAACGCGGTGAAGTTGCCGCTGAAGGTGTAGATCAGGCCCAGCACCAGGATCGCGACGCCGACGGCGAGGTTGATCTTGTGCTGGTTAGGGAACGACACCGGCGCGCCCTGGAACAGACGGAACTTGTACTTGCCCGACAGCTTGCCGAAGGCGATCACCGAACCGGAGAAGGTGATAGCGCCGATGGCTGCACCGAGGAACAGTTCCAGACGGTTGCCGGCCGGGATCGGATAGCCGATGGCCTGGACGATACCCAGCGACTGCGGCTCGAGCACGGCAGCGATGGCGATGAACACCGCGGCCAGGCCGATCATGCTGTGCATGAAGGCGACCAGCTCGGGCATCTTGGTCATCTCGACGCGCTTGGCCATCAGCGTACCGATGGTGCCGCCGATCAGCAGGCCGAGGACGATGAAGCCCAGGCCGCTCCAGGGGCTGGCGCTCTCGGCCAGCTGTGAGCCAAGTTTGAACACCAGGAACACCGTGGTGACCACGGCGATGCCCATGCCGATCATGCCGAACAGGTTGCCGCGGCGCGAGGTGGTGGGGTGCGACAGGCCTTTGAGGGCCTGGATGAAGCTCACCGAAGCGATGAGATACAGCAGGGTGATCAGGTTCATGCTCATGGCTTGGACTCCGCCTTGGCGCCAGCGCGCTCCTTCTTCTTGAACATTTCCAGCATGCGCCGGGTAACCAGGAAGCCACCGAAGACGTTCACGGCGGCCAGGGTCACCGCCAGGGTGCCCATCAGCTTGCCCATCGGGGTGACGGTCAGGGCGGCGGCCAGCATGGCGCCGACGATGACGATCGCCGAGATGGCGTTGGTGACCGCCATCAGCGGGGTGTGCAGCGCGGGGGTAACGTTCCAGACCACGTGGTAGCCGACGTAGATCGCCAGCACGAAGATGATCAGGTTGTAGATGCCATCAGAAATCATGTCCATGTTCAGGGCTCCCTTAACCGTTGGTGCGTACGACCTGGCCGTCACGGCACATCAGGCACGCAGCGACGATGTCGTCTTCAAGATTGAGCTGGAACTTGGCTTCGCCATCGATCACCAGCTTGAGGAAGTCCAGCAGGTTGCGGGCGTATAGCGCCGAAGCGTCCGCCGGCACGAGGGTCGCCAGGTTGGTGTAGCCAACCAGGGTCACGCCGTGCTTGACCACCACCTGATCGGCTTCGGTCAATGGACAGTTACCGCCCTGGGAGGCGGCGAGGTCGATCACCACCGAACCGGGCTTCATCTGCTGCACGGTTTCTTCCTGCAACAGGGTCGGCGCCTTGCGGCCCGGAATCAGCGCAGTGGTGATGATGATGTCGGCCTGCTTGGCGCGCTCGTGCACGGCCTGTGCCTGGCGGGCCATCCAGCTGGCCGGCATCGGCCGGGCATAGCCGCCGACACCCTCGGCACATTCGCGCTCTTCATCGGTCTCGCAAGGCACGTCGACGAATTTGGCGCCGAGCGATTCGATCTGCTCCTTCACCGCCGGACGCACGTCCGAGGCTTCGATCACCGCGCCCAGACGCTTGGCCGTGGCGATGGCCTGCAGACCAGCAACGCCGGCGCCGAGGATCAGCACGCGTGCGGCTTTCACCGTACCGGCGGCGGTCATCAGCATCGGCATGAAGCGCGGGTACTGGTTGGCAGCGACCATCACGGCCTTGTAGCCGGCGATGTTGGCCTGGGAGGAGAGCACGTCGAGGCTCTGCGCGCGCGAGGTGCGCGGCGCCGCTTCCAGGGCGAAGGCAGTGATGCCGCGTTCGGCCATGCGTGCAATGTTTTCGTTGTCGAAGGGGTTGAGCATGCCGACCAAGACCGTACCTGGCTGCATCTGAGCCAGTTCGGTTTCGCTCGGTGCGTTCACCTTCAGCAGGATCTCTGCTGCGAACGCCGCAGCGGCATCGGCGATGGTTGCGCCTGCCGCTTCGAAGGCACTGTCCGGAACACTGGCCTGTACGCCAGCTCCGCTCTGCACCGTCACCCGATGCCCTTGCCCGATCAGCTTTTTGATGGTTTCCGGTGTCGCGGCAACGCGCGTTTCACCGGGCCTGGTTTCGAGAGGAACACCAATGTGCATTGTTCTTGTTCTCCTGCTTGATCGTAACCAGCGTGCTGCCCGGTAAACCGGTTATCGCACCGCTGGTGTTACTTTTCGCCCGGCCACTGCGGATGGTGACTGGGTGTGGATCGGCTAACGGGCCCTGCACTAGTTGGTTTGAGCCTGCTGCGGCGCGGCATTCTGCAAGGGCTGCGGAAATCAAACAACTGTTTTAATCGGAACGCAACAATGGCGATTCGTTCACGACGTGACCATTAGGTTGCTTTGTATCGCTGCAGGCTGCGTCGGTATTGGGTTCGACCTTCGTCTAAGGTTCCGTGCCCGGTTATGCGCGGCGCAATCATGAATGACGGACCATAGACGTTGTATTCGTCGGCGGGCTTGTCTGTATGCGACCTTGGTGCCGGTCGGGGCGGCGCATGTGCAAAAAAAACGGATCAGGGCCTGTAATGTCATGGATTCCCTGTAGTCCAATGCATTTGGTTGCGCTGGCTTCGGAATGCCGACGACGTTCGATCGCATTACTCATGAGAAATTCACATGGCCGATCTAGACGTGAATGAAATGATCCTGATGGAAGAAGCGCAGCCCAGGCGGCTGCCGTTCGCCTTCGCTCGCCGCCACGGCGTGCTTCTGTTGGAACGCCCGGAAGGCCTGCGTTTGTGTGCGCGCGAAGGTGCGCCGCTGACCGCCTTGCAGGAAGCACAGCGCGTCGCCGGCGGGCCGTTGGCGATGCAGTGGCTGGCGCAGGACGAGTTCGAGCAGGCCTTGAGCGCGGCCTACCAGCATGACTCTTCGGCTGCCATGCAGATGGTTGAAGGCCTCGGCGACGACATGGATCTGCATAGCCTGGCCGACCAGATCCAGGAAACCGAAGACCTGCTGGAGCAGGAAGACGACGCGCCGATCATCCGCCTGATCAACGCCATCCTCGGCGAGGCGATCAAGGAAAACGCCTCGGATATCCACGTCGAAACCTTCGAGAAGCGCCTGGTCATCCGTTTTCGCATCGATGGCATTCTGCGTGAAGTGGTGCAGCCCAAGCGCGAGCTCGCGGCATTGCTGGTATCGCGGATCAAGGTCATGGCTCGGCTGGACATCGCTGAGAAGCGCATCCCGCAGGACGGTCGGATTTCCCTGCGAGTCGGCGGGCGGGAGGTCGATATCCGTGTGTCGACGCTGCCTTCGGCCAACGGCGAACGCGTTGTGCTGCGTCTGTTGGACAAGCAGGCCGGTCGCCTGACCCTGCGCCATCTGGGCATGAGCGACCGGGATCGCAAGATTATGGAACAGGCGGTGCAGAAGCCGCACGGGATCATTCTCGTCACCGGCCCCACCGGCTCGGGTAAGACCACTACCCTTTACGCCAGCCTGGTTACGCTCAACGACCGCACGCGCAACATTCTCACTGTCGAGGACCCGATCGAATACAACCTCGAGGGCATCGGCCAGACCCAGGTCAACACCAAGGTTGACATGACCTTTGCCCGCGGCTTGCGCGCCATCCTGCGTCAGGACCCGGACGTGGTGATGGTTGGCGAGATCCGCGACCAGGAAACCGCCGACATGGCGGTGCAGGCGTCGCTGACCGGTCACCTGGTGCTCTCGACACTGCACACCAACAGCGCCATCGGCGCCGTGACCCGCCTGGTGGACATGGGCGTCGAGCCCTTCCTGATCTCCTCGTCGCTGCTCGGCGTGCTGGCCCAGCGCCTCGTCCGCGTGCTGTGTAATGACTGCAAACGCGCCTATGTGGCCGATGAAGCTGAGTGCGCGCTGTTCGGCCTCGACCTCAGCGAGGCCCCGACGCTGTACCACGCCGAAGGCTGTGAGGTGTGCCGGCAGCTAGGCTATCGCGGGCGGACCGGGATCTACGAACTGGTGATGTTCGATGACAGCCTGCGCAGCATGATCCACACCCGTGCGGCCGAGCAGGACATGGTTCGCCATGCCCGCCGCCTGGGCCCGAGCATTCGTGACGATGGCCTGCGCAAGGTGCGAGAAGGTGTGACCACCATCGAAGAAGTGTTGCGCGTGACACGCGAGGAATAAGCGCATGAGCAGTACTGGCAGAAGGATCGCTACCCGGCCATGACCAGCCCTGATGAATACATCCATACCGCCGTCGCCGACGTTGGGCAGGCGACTGCCCTCCAGCGGTTTCGTGTCCGCTGCCCCGCGCTAGGGCACCTGACCGCGATGGCTGAGCGCTGATGGCGGCGTTCGAATACATCGCCCTCGATCCGCGTGGTCGCGAGCAGAAGGGCCTGATCGAGGCGGACAGCGCGCGGCAGGCGCGGCAGCTGTTGCGTGAGAAGCAGTGGTCGCCGCTGGACGTCAAGCAGGCCAAGGCCAAGGAAGACACTGGCGGGGGCGGTTTCGCCTTTGGTCGTGGATTGTCGGCGCGCGACCTGGCGCTGGTGACCCGGCAGCTGGCAACCCTGGTGCAGGCCGCGTTGCCCATCGAGGAAGCGCTGCGTGCGGCGGCGGCACAGTCGTCATCTCAGAAGATCAAGTCGATGCTGCTGGCCGTTCGGGCACGGGTGATGGAAGGGCATAGCCTGGCGGGATCGCTACGTGAATATCCGTCGGCCTTTCCCGAGTTGTATCGCGCCACCGTTGCGGCGGGCGAGCATGCCGGACACCTCGGGTTGGTGCTCGACCAACTGGCCGATTACACCGATCAGCGCCAACAGTCGCGGCAGAAAATACAACTGGCGCTGCTGTATCCGGTCATCCTGCTGGTGGCCTCGCTGGCCATCGTCGTGTTGCTGCTGGGCTACGTGGTGCCGGACGTGGTCAAGGTGTTCGTCAATACCGGACAGCAGCTTCCGGCGTTGACGACCGGGCTGATCGCGGTAAGTGAGGTGGTGCAGCGCTGGGGTTGGCTGATGCTCATCGGCATCGTCGCGGCAGCCTTGGCGATGCGACAGGCGCTGCGCGACGAAAAGATCAAGCGTCGCTGGCATGCGCTAATCCTGCGTATCCCGCTGGTAGGGCGGCTGGCGCGGGCGACCAACACCGCGCGTTTCGCCTCGACCCTGGCGATTCTGACCCGTAGCGGTGTGCCGCTGGTGGATGCGCTGGGCATTGCGGCGGCGGTGATCGCCAACCTGCGTATCCGTGACAAGGTCATTGAGGCGGCCCAACGTGTGCGTGAAGGCGGCAGCCTGACCCGCGCGCTGGATGCCACCGGCGAATTTCCGCCGATGATGCTGCACATGATCGCCAGCGGTGAGAAATCCGGTGAGCTGGATCAGATGCTGGCGCGCACCGCACGTAACCAGGAAAACGACCTGGCTGCGCAAATCTCCCTGATGGTGGGACTTTTCGAACCCTTCATGCTGGTGTTCATGGGGGCTGTGGTATTGGTGATCGTGCTGGCGATCCTGCTGCCGATCCTTTCTCTCAATCAACTGGTGGGCTAGTGAGAATGATGTTGAACAGACGCAAACAGGGTGGCTTCACCCTTATCGAAATCATGGTGGTGGTGGTGATCCTGGGGATTCTCGCCGCGCTGGTGGTGCCGCAGGTGATGAACCGCCCGGACCAGGCCAAGGTGACCGTGGCCAAGGGCGACATCAAGGCGGTCAGCGCCGCCCTCGACATGTACAAGCTGGACAACTATGCCTACCCCAGTACTCAGCAGGGTCTCGATGCGCTGGTGGAAAAGCCCGGTGGCAATCCGCAGCCAAAGAACTGGAATCGCGACGGCTACCTCAAGCGCGTGCCGAAGGATCCCTGGGGCAACGAGTACCAGTACCTGTCGCCCGGCACCGAAGGCGCGTACGACCTGTACTCCTATGGTGCCGACGGTAAGCAGGGCGGCTCTGAGCTGAACGCGGACATCGGTAACTGGGACCTCTGATCCATGCCCCAGGCGCGCCGGGACGGTGGCTTCACGCTGATCGAGCTGCTGGTGGTGATCGTCATCCTTGGCAGCCTGGTGGGCCTGGCGGTGCTATCGACCGGTAACACCAGCTCGTCGCGTGAAATCCGTGATGAAGCGCAGCGCGTGGCTACCCTGATCAGCCTGATGGCCGACGAAGCCGTACTCGATAGCCGCGAATATGGCCTGCGGTTCGACCGGGACGGTTACCGGGTGATGCAGTACGACGAAGCCGATGCGCGCTGGCGCGATGTTGGTGATCGCGAGGCGCACCAGGCTCCCGAATGGATGCGCCTGGAGCTGGAACTCGACGGCACGCCGTTGCAATTGGTGGCGCCGGTCAAGCGCGAGGATGACCCGGCCGGGCTGTCCAACGACGAGGACCGAGAGCGTCGGCGAGCCCCTCGCGTGCAACCGCAGCTGCTGATCCTTTCCAGCGGTGAGCTGTCTCCGTTCACCCTGACCCTGTCCGATCAGCGACCTAGAGGGAGCCGCTGGACGGTATCCAGCGATGGCTTTCGCATGCCGCGTGCCGAACCCGTGGAGACCCGTCGATGAGTCATCGTCCGGCACGCTCGCGCGGCTTCACCCTGCTCGAAGTGCTGGTGGCACTGGCAATTTTCGCTATCGTCGCGGCTGTGGTGCTGACCGCAGCCGCGCGCAGCGTGAGCAATGCTGGGCGGCTGGAAGCGCTGACCCTGGCCGGCTGGATCGCCGACAACCGCCTCACCGAGCTGCAGCTGCAGCAACCGGCACCGAGCGTTGGCCGCGAAGATGCCCGCTTGGAGTTCGCTGGCCGTCAATGGCAGACCCTGAGCGAAGTGGAAACCAGCGGCACGCCCGGTTTGCTGCGTATTCGCGTCTGGGTCGCGGCTGCCGAGCAGCGGCGGGGTGCCGGGGCCGGCTCCATCGAAGAGCGCGCGGTGACCAGCCTCACCGGCTTCGTTGGCGTTGACCCATGAAGATCCGCACACCTCGTGCCACCGCAGGCTTCACGCTACTCGAATTGCTGATCGCCATCGCCCTGTTCGCGCTGTTGGGCTTGGCCACCTACCGCATGCTCGAAGCGGTAATGCGCAGTGATGAGGTGGTGCGGGCGCAGGAAGTGCAGCTGCGCGAACTCGGGCGCGCGATGTGGAGTTTGGAGCGCGACCTCATTCAGGCCATGCCACGACCGGTGCGCGACGGCTATGGCGACGAGCAGAACGCGTTCATCGGCCAGATGGCCGGCGCCGCAGACGGCGTGTCGCTGGAGCTGACCCGCAGCGGCTGGCGAAACCCCACCGGTATGCGTCGGGCCAACCTGCAGCGGGTACGCTGGCGGCTGGTTGGCGACACGCTGGAGCGGGTCTATTGGGTGGTGCTTGATCGCGACGTGGACAGCGAGCCACGGGTGCAGCCTGTGCTCGACAATGTGTTGGCACTGCGGCTGCGCTATCTGGATGCGGAGAACACCTGGCACGAGGAATGGCCGCCGTTCGAATTCGGTCGCGGTGACCCGGCTGAACAAGCGCGGCGGCTGCCGCTCGCCGTGGAGGTCTCCATTGACCATCAGCGTTACGGCACCATCACCCGCCTGCTGCGGTTGCCGGATGGCCCGACGCCGGCTCCGCAATTCATCCAGCCCGACTCCCAGGGCGTACCGGAGCCCGGCGGCGTGGGAGAGATGCAATGAAGGCCCAGCGCGGCGTCGCGCTCATCACCGTGCTGCTGGTGGTCGCCATCGTTACGGTGATTTGCGCCGGGATGATTGCGCGTCAGCAGCTGTCGATCCGAGGTACCGGCAACCAGCTGCAGGCGCGCCAGGCCTGGCACTACGCGCTGGGTGGGGAGGCGCTGGCGCAAACCATGCTGCGCCGTGATCTGCAACTGTCCGGTCAGGGCACAGGGCAACCGGCGGTGGATCATCTGCTGGAGCCCTGGGCGCTGCCGCAACCGGCGTACGATCTCGACGAGGGTCAGGGGCAGGTCCAGGTACGAATCGAGGACCTGGCCGGGCGTTTCAATCTCAACAGCCTGGTGCAGGAACAACAGCCCAACGCGGCAGCGCTCGCACAGTTTCGCCGGCTGCTGCTGCGCCTGCAGATCACCGAGCCTTATGCCGAGCGCCTGGTGGACTGGATCGACAGCGATCAGCAACCCAGCGGCGTAACGGGCGCGGAGGACAACGCCTACCTGCTGCTTGATCCGCCTTATCGCACGGCGGGCAGGCGGCTGGAGGACCTCTCCGAACTGCGCCTGCTGCTCGGCATGCGCGATGAAGACTTTCAGCGTCTGGCGCCCTATGTCAGTGTGCTGCCAGCGGATACACCGCTGAACGTCAACACGGCCAGTGCCATGGTGCTGTCGAGCCTTGCCGACAGCCTCAGCCCCAGCGCCGCCGAATCGCTGGTGAAGGCACGACAATCTGCCCCGTTCCGTGACACGGCCAGTTTCATGGCGCAACCAGCGCTCAGCGGTGTCCAACTTCAAAGCACCAACATCGCAGTGACCAGTCAATTCTTCCAGGCCATCAGCGAGGTGCGCCTGGCGGACCGCCGCCTGGCACTGGTGAGTCAGCTGCGGCGTGAGGACGATGGCGATGTTCGCGTGCTGCAGCGCAACCTGGGACAGCCGCCACGGCTGCCCCGACCAACCAATGACGGAGATCGATAGCCGATGGACTGCCTGTTTCTGCCCGCTGATTGCGGTTCCCGGATCGACAGCGATACGCGCGTCTACTGGCTGCCGGGTGAAGGGGATGATGGCTGGATGCCGTTGGCGAACGTCATCGAGCGGGCGTCGGCGGCTGTGACCCTGGTGCTGCCGGCCGAAGTCTGCAGCTCGTTCGCAGTCAACCTGCCGACCCGCAAGGCGCGCTGGGTCAATCAGGCACTGGCCTATGCCGTGGAAGAACTGCTCGCCGAAAACGTCGATGACCTGCACCTGACGCATGGCGATGCGCTGGAAGACGGGCGCCGTCGGGTCATCGCCATTCGCCGGCAGCTGCTGGCCGACTGGCTGGAGGATCTGCAGGGGCTCGGCCTGACCATCGTCGCGATTCATGTCGATGCCGACTTGCTGCCGCGCGACGGTACACAGCTACTGTTCATCGACGGTCGTGCGCTGCTCGGAGGCAAGCCGGAAGCGCGACTGGCCTTCGAGAGTGCCCAGTGGCCGCACCTGGCTGGGCAGTGTCCTGTGCCGCATCACGGACATGGCACGCTGGAAGCAGCACCCTCACCGCTGGACGACTACCAGCAGCTGGACGAGCCCTATCGTTTCCTGGCCTCGGGTCGCGCTGCTGCGCTCAATCTGGCGCAGGGCGATTTCGCCATTCACGCCGCGGGTAGCGGGCTGGGTCAATGGAAGCCGGTCATGATCGTGCTGGCGCTGGTGCTGGCTGTGCAGCTGGTGTTCAACCTGGTCCAGGCCTGGACGCTGCAAAGCCAGGCCGAGCAGTATGCAGAGGCAAGTCGGGCGCTCTACACCGAGCTGTTTCCCGAGGACCGACGCATCGTCAATCTGCGTGCTCAGTTCGACGACCATATCAGCCAGAACGCCGGTGCTTCGGCAGAGTTCATGCGCTTGTTGAATGAAGTGGCGCTGGCATTGGCGGAGGGTATTCCGGTGTCGATCGGGCAGCTTGATTTCAACCAGGCCCGAGGTGATCTTGCCCTGCAGGTGCGTGCCAGCGATTTCGCTGTACTCGAGCAGCTGCGACAACGCCTCGGGCAAACCGGGGAGAGCGTCCAGTTAGGGTCGGCCAGTCGTGACGGTGATGCCGTCAGCGCGCGTGTGGTGATCGGAGGCCGAGGATGAATTTGAGACAACAGATGCGCGTGCGCCTGGCCGAGTCGCCCCTGTGGCTGCGCTGGCAACGACTGCAACCCCGCGAGCGCCTGTCGCTTACCTTGCTTGGCGCCTTTTTGCTGGTGGTGTTGTTCTACGTTCTGCTCTGGGCGCCTGCCCAGCAGCGCGTGCGGGACGCGCAAGCGTACTTCCAGCAGGAGCGTCAGCTGCATGCCTATCTCGAGCAAAACACCGAGTTGGCGCGACAGATGTCACGCAGCAACCCGGTTTCGCTGGCACCGGATCAGTTGCAGGGACTGGTAACGCAAAGTGCGCAGCAGAGTGGCTTGACCATCGAGAGCTTCGATTTCGGCAATGACGGTAGCCTGCAGGTAACGCTCCCCAGTGCATCCTATGGGACGCTGTTGCGCTGGTTCGACGAGCTTCAAGCTGCGGGTGCGAGCCTCGCCGAGGTCAGCATCAGTCAGGTTGGAGATGGGCTGGTCGATGCACGCGTAAGTTTCCGTGCAGAGGGCTAGACCGTTGCACAACGGAAGCGGGCAGGGCTCGGTGGCCAGCAGCGCCGCGCAGGCGCTGCTGGCCAAGGTTCACGGCGCCGGATGAATCTGCATCGCCAGGGCGCGTAGCGCGGCTTCGGCATCAAGCACCTTGTTCAACACCTCGTTGGCCTTCTCACGGCTCAGCCCCAGGCGATCGAAGAGATCCTGCGGGATCTCGCTGTAGGGGCCGGAGCCGATGCCACGGTTACGCAGCAGGCGGACCGCCAGGCAGACTAGGTTGGCATGCCCGGCATGCTCGCCCTGGTAGTGCGGGTCATGCTGGAAGCGCAGTGCCGTCGACAGCTCGTCAGGCATCCCCCAGTAGCGCATCAGCCAGGCCCCGATCTGCTCACGGGTAATGCCCAGCAGGTGCTGTTCGATCACGCTGTGACTCAGATGCGGATTGACCTCCAGGTGTCGACATATCAACGAAAAATGCGGCGGAAAGACATGCGCGAGCACCAGATAGCCGAAGTTGTGCAATAACCCGGCAAGATAGCTGATGCCTGCCTCGGGCCGCTGGGTGCGCGGAATGGCGCGGTTCAGCCCCTCGATCACCGCCGCGGTATAGATCGACTGCTGCCAGTAAGGTGTGGCCTGCTGCGGCTGATCCTTGGGCAGGCTTAGGCTCTTGCCCAGCGCCAGGCCGAGCGCCAGGTTGATCACCAGGTCGAAACCGAGCACCCGCACGATGGCATCTTCCACCGAGCGGATCTTGCCGGGCGCGGCGTAGTAGGGCGAAGCGGCCCAGCTGACCACTTGGGCGGCCAGCGCCGGGTCGGTTTCGACCACGCCGGTGATATCGTCCACGGTGGCGTCAGGGTCGACACGTAGCTTGATGATTTTCTGCGCCGTCTGTGCCAGCGGAGGAATCTCGATGGTTTCCTCCAGCCGCTTCTGAATGCGCCGGGCGGTAAAGCTTTGCACCGCCTTGGTGATTTCGGCGCGGTCCTCTTCGGGACGGTCGAGGTTCGGCTGGATGGTACTCAACGGAACGGCGAACTGACCGGCGCTGGCTTTGCTGAGCAGTTGCTTGAAATCCTGGCTCGCCAGCGCCAGCAGCAAGCCGGGCTGACCTGATTCGATCAACAACTCCGGCTGTTGCAACAGCCGGTCCTCGTACAGGCAGGGCGAGCTGGTCAGCGGCGGCAGCCCGGGCAGAACCTTCAGGTCATGCTTGGACAGCATTCGAGTGAGCCGCTCGGGCTTAACCGCCACCAACTGGCGCCCGGTCAGTTCAACCAGACGTGGCAGATCGAGCAAATGGTCGCTGGGATAGAGCACCAGCAGCGCGCCGATGGCATCGTCGACCAGAATGGCCTGCACGCGCCGGGCCGGATCAAGATCCGGTCGGTCCTCGCAGGCGCGGTAAGGCAGCGCCAGCTTGTCCAGCAGCTGAACGATCATGGGTGGGAGCGTTATGTTGTTTTTGGTTTCAGCAGCCGAATTCATGGAAAGTCCGTCTTTATTCCCGATCGGCGCAGTATAGCCTTAGCGTTAGTGCGGTTTGGGTTTGCCGACGAGCGTCAAACCTGCCCGTATTGCTGGCCGTGGCGCAGCCAGCGCTCTAGCAAGGGGCTTACGTGCTGTGGCCAGCGTTCCAACAATGCGTGGGCTGCGTCGCGCACGGCAGGCAGCAAATCGGCATCGCGCATCAGATCGGCGACCTTGAACTGCAGCAGGCCGGTCTGCCGGGTGCCGAGCATTTCGCCCGGGCCGCGCAGTTCCAGATCCTTTTCGGCAATGATGAAGCCATCGCAGGTCTCGCGCATGATCGCCAAACGTTCACGGCCGATCTGAGACAGCGGCGGGTGGTAGAGCAGCACGCAATGGCTGGCGGCACTGCCGCGACCGACCCGCCCACGTAGCTGGTGCAGCTGGGCAAGGCCAAGGCGTTCGGGGTTTTCGATGATCATCAGACTTGAGTTGGGCACGTCGACCCCCACCTCGATCACCGTAGTCGCAACCAACAGTTGCAGGCGGCCTTTCTTGAACTCGGCCATCACCGCGGCTTTTTCGGCGGGCTTCATGCGGCCATGGATCAGCCCGACATTGAGCCCGCCGAGCGCGGCGGAGAGGTCTTCGAAGGTGGTTTCCGCCGCCTGGCAGGTCAGCTCTTCGGACTCCTCGATCAGGGTGCAGACCCAGTAGGCCTGGCGGCCTTCGTTACAGGCCGAGCGCACCCGCTCGATAACCTCCAGGCGGCGGCTGTCGGCCACCAGTACGGTGTTGACCGGCGTACGACCGGGGGGCAGCTCGTCGAGGATCGAGGTGTCCAGATCGGCGTAGGCACTCATCGCCAGGGTTCGCGGGATCGGCGTGGCGGTCATGATCAGCTGGTGCGGGCAGAGTCGTCCCTCGACGCCCTTGCGGCGCAGCGCCAGGCGCTGCTGCACGCCGAACCGGTGCTGCTCGTCGATGATCACCAGCGCGAGCCTGCTGAACCGCACTTCATCCTGAAACAGCGCGTGAGTGCCGACCACCATTGGGCAGCCGGCGGCGATGCGCTCCAGCGATGCGGTTCGTGCCTTGCCCTTGAGCTTGCCGGCCAGCCAAGCGACTTCTATGCCCAGCGGTTCGAGCCATTTGCAGAAGGTGATGAAGTGCTGTTCGGCGAGGATCTCGGTCGGCGCCATCAAGGCCACCTGATAGCCCGCCTCCAAGGCTTGCAAGGCGGCGAGGGCGGCGACCACCGTCTTGCCGGCACCGACGTCTCCCTGCACCAGGCGCAGCATCGGCTCGTTCTGGGCGAGGTCATAGGCGATCTCCGCGCCGACTCGCTGCTGGGCGCCGGTGGGCTGGAAACCGAGGTTCTGCAGGTAACGCTGCGGCAGGTCGCGGGCAGCCGGTAAGGGCGGTGCGTGCTGGGCGCGGCTGCTCTCGCGCAGGCGTTGCATCGAAAGCTGGTGAGTCAGCAGCTCCTCGAAGGCCAGGCGGTGCTGGGCCCAATGGCGGCCCTCGGCGAGTTCTTCCAGATCGGCATCGGGCGGCGGCCGGTGCAGGTAGCGAATCGCTTCGTCCAACTTGGCCAATCGGTAGTCGCGGGTCAGCTCGTCGGGCAACCAGTCGGGCAGGCTGTGCGGGCCGAGTCGTGCCAGGGCTTGCGCGGTCAGTTGGCGCAGACGCTGCTGGGTCAAGCCTTCGGTAGAGGGATAAATAGGTGTCAGCGTCTGCTCGACGGCCACCGGCTCGCTGTCGGTGAGCGTGCGGTATTCGGGATGGTAGATCTCCAGCCCCGAGGCGCCTGGTCGCGCTTCCCCGTAACAGCGTACCTGGGTGCCACGCTTGAGGGCTTCCTTCTGCGCCTGGCTGAAATGGTAGAAGCGCAGGCTGAGACTGCCGCTGCCGTCATGTAGGCGCACCAGCAGGCTGCGGCGCCGCCCCATCACCACATCCGCGCCGGTGACGGTGCCTTCGACGACCGCATCCTGACCGGGGCGCAGGGCACCGATCGGCACGATGCGGGTGCGGTCCTGATAGCGTAGCGGCAGGTGAAACAGCAGGTCCTGTAGGGTTTTCAGGCCAACCTTGGCGAGCTTTTCGGCCAGCGCCGCGCCGACGCCCTTCAATGCGGTCACCGGGACCGCTGCCAGCTCGCTCATGACGTCAGGCTTTGTCGGCGGGCGGTTTTGCAACCGAGCACAGACGGATGGAGTCGGCCAGGACCTCGATGGCCTTCGGGCGCGGGAAGCTGGCGCGCCAGGCGATCGCCACGGTGCGGAATGGCACAGGCGGCGTCAGCGGACGGATGTCCAGCACGCCAGGGGAGTAGTGATGGCTGTCGACCGCCGACAGCGGCAGGATCGACACGCCAAGGCCGGAGGCGACCATGTGGCGGATGGTTTCCAGCGACGACGACTCCACCGTGGTGTGGCTTGGGGCCTCGCCTTTGCGCGTGGTCGGGCAGGCTTCGAGCACCTGATCGCGGAAGCAATGACCCTCACCCAGGAGCAGCAGGCTCTTGTCGTTGAGCATCTCGCTGTCGATGGTTTCCTTCTTCGTCCAGGGATGCCCAGCGGGCATCAGCACATAGAAGGGCTCGTCATACAGCGGCAGGGTCAGCACGTCGGCTTCCTGGAAAGGCAGCGCGATGATGATCGCGTCCAGCTCGCCGGTGCGCAGCTTGTCACGCAGGATGTGGGTGAAATTCTCTTCGATGTACAACGGCATGTCCGGTGCCACGCGATGCAGCTGCGGGATCAGATGCGGGAACATGTAGGGGCCGACCGTATAGATGGCGCCAACCTTGAGCGGGGCGGCCAGCTGATTCTTGCCGGCCTGGGCCAGCTCGCGAATGCTCTGCGCCTGCTCCAGCACCTTTTGCGCCTGGGTGACGATGCCTTCACCGACCGGTGTCAGCCGTACCGCGCTTTTGGTCCGCTCGAAAATCAGCACGCCGAGTTCGTCCTCGAGCTTTTTCACACCCACCGAGAGGGTAGGCTGACTGACGTGGCAACGTTCGGCAGCGCGGCCGAAGTGAGATTCCTGGGCGAGCGTGACGATGTAGCGCAGTTCGGTCAGTGTCATAGCGTTATTCCATCAGAGTGCGGGCTAGCATAGCCTTTGCTCGTGTTCGAACCAACTGGCCAGCAGCCGTTCCCTTATTAAGGGATCAGCGGAAATCCTGCTGACAGCAGTACACTCAAAAAAGGCGGGCCGAATCTGTGGTCCGCATCGGTTATGGAGCAACCGCCATGGCAACTCGACCCTCTGTAATGATCGCCGGCTGCGGCGATGTCGGTATTCGCCTCGGCCTGCAGCTGAGCCGCGCAGGTTGGACGGTGTACGGCCTGCGACGTCAGGCGGCGAGCCTGCCGGTACCTATCCTGCCGGTACGTGGCGACCTTGCCTCGAGCGAGGTGCCGCGTGGCTGGCCTAATGGCAAGCTGGACTATCTGGTGTATGCCGCCTCGGCCAGCCAGCACGACGAGCCCGGTTATCGGCAGGCCTACGTTGAGGGCCTGCGCAATGCGCTTGGCTGGCTGGAGCAGCGGGGGCAACGCCCGCAGCGCGTTTTCTTTGTTTCCAGCACTGGTGTCTACGCGCAGAACGGCGGCGAATGGATCGATGAGACCTCGGCCACCGAGCCTACTGGCTACACCGGGCAGGTGATGCTCGAGGCCGAACAACTGGCGCATGAGTGCGGCTTTCCAGCGACGCGGGTGCGCATGGCGGGGTTGTATGACCCGGTGCGGCCATGGATGCAGAACCAGGTGCGCTCGGGTCTGCGGGTCGAACGCGATCCGCCGCAGTACAGCAACCGCATCCATCGCGATGATGCTGCGGCCCTATTGGCCTGCCTGCTGCAGACCGATCTGAACGGTGGCGCTCTGGAAGATTGCTACCTGGGTGTCGACGATGACCCTGCGCCGTTGCACGAAGTGGTGGACTGGTTGCGCGAGCGACTCGGCGTGACCCAATGGGCCGAGCAGGCCATGACCCGCCGTGCTGGCAGCAAACGGTGCAGCAACGCCCGAGCGCGGGCGCTTGGTTGGGTGCCGCAATACCCCAGCTATCGCAACGGTTACGCGGGCATCAGGCCGAACGGCAAGAGCTGAGATCGCGTCCGCGCCTCGGTCTGCTAGCGATCCGCACCCAAGTGCTGCTCCGCAGCAATAGGTGCCATCGGATCGTAAAGGGCTCGATACCCCTTGCCTGCGCGCCTGCACAGGCAGGTGGTGTACCTGCTGCGAAAAAATGCCTATCTCAACGCATTCATGACAGTCCGTCGGCGATTCCACGCCAACGGCATCATTTCTCGCAACTCTGCAGCGGTCGCGAACACTAAAAATCTGATAGCACGCACGCCGTACACCTTGCCGCATGGCAGCAGTCGGGTCAGGAGCAGCTGCCGCCTTTAGCGGCGATCAATCAGGAAGAACCACTACGGCGGCGTTTTCGAACACCGAACCTGGAGATTTTTCCAATGAGAGCCCTTCGCTGGCACGGTAAACACGACATTCGCTGCGACAACCATGTACCCGACCCGTCGATAGAAGACCCCCGCGACGCCATCATCAAAGTGTCGTCCTGTGCCATCTGCGGCTCCGACCTGCACCTGTACGACGGCTTCATGCCCGGCATGCAGCACGGCGACATCATGGGCCATGAGTTCATGGGCGAAGTGATGGAGGTCGGCTCGGCGAACAAGAAGCTCAAGGTCGGCGACCGTGTGGTGGTGCCCTTCACCATCGTTTGCGGTGAGTGCGATCAGTGCCGGCGCGGCAATTTCTCCGTCTGCGAGCGCACCAACCGCAACAAGGACGTGGCCGACAAGGTCTTCGGCCACACCACCGCCGGCCTCTATGGCTACACACACCTCACTGGCGGCTATGCCGGTGGCCAGGCCGAATTCGTCCGTGTGCCCTATGCCGACGTCGGCCCCGTCGTGGTGCCGGATGGCATGACCGACGAACAGGTGCTGTTCCTCGGCGACATCCTGCCCACGGGCTGGCAAGCCGCGGCGCAATGCGATATCCAGCCCACCGATACCGTGGCCGTCTGGGGTGCAGGTCCGGTCGGCCAGTTCGCCATCCGCAGCGCGATCATGATGGGTGCCGAGCAGGTCATCTGCATCGACAACGTGCCTGAGCGGCTGTCTATGGCCCGCGCCGGTGGCGCCATCACCATCAACTTCGATGAAGAAAGCGTGCTCGAACGCCTCAAGGAGCTGACCCGCGGCAAGGGCCCGGAAAAGTGCATCGACTCGGTGGGCATGGAGGCCCATGCGGCGCGCTCCATCGACTCCATGTACGACCGCGCGAAGCAGGCGCTGATGATGGAAACCGACCGTCCTCACGTGCTGCGCGAGATGATCTATGTCTGCCGTCCGGCTGGCATCATCTCGATTCCCGGCGTCTATGGTGGGCTGATCGACAAGATTCCATTCGGCGCGGCGATGAACAAAGGCCTGACCTTCCGCATGGGCCAGACCCACGTCAACCGCTGGACCGATGATCTGCTCAAGCGGATTCAGGAAGGGCAGATAGACCCCAGCTTCGTCATTACCCACAGCGTCAGCCTCGAGCAGGGTCCGGAGATGTACAAGACCTTCCGCGACAAGCATGACGGCTGCATCAAGGTCGTTCTCAAACCCTGAGGGCCGGGCCTCGCGTCTCGCTAGCGGGACGTGGTCGGCTGCATCTCCAAGCCCCGAGGAGGGACTGATTCATGAGCGTTCCACATCGTGTCACCCATACCAACCACTCCGCCCGTACGCTGGCCCGTGGCCTCGGCTGGTTCAGCATCGGGCTGGGTCTGGCCGAGGTGCTGATGCCCGGCAAACTGGCGCGCTTTCTCGGCGTGCCCGGCAACGAAGGACTGATTCGCGCCTGTGGCGCGCGGGAAATCGCCACTGGCGTCGGGCTGTTGCTGAGTGACGATCCCAAGCCCTGGATCTACGGCCGCATCGGCGGCGATGCGCTGGACCTTATCGGCCTGGGCTTGAGCATCGAGAAGGGCACCGAGCAGGCCAACGCTGCCATCGCAGCGGGCGCTGTGGCCGGCATCACTGCGCTGGACATCTCCTGTGCAAAGGGGCTGGCGAGCGAAGGCCAGTTGGTGACGGAATGGGATTACAGCGACCGCAGTGGTTTCCCGCAGGGAGCGGATGCCATGCGTGGCCGAGTCGAAGCGGAGTTTGCCGCAGGGCGCGCCGAGCCGAATGGGTATCCGGTGTCGACTTTGTTGCATTAGATGGAGCGTGCTCGACGGTTGCCGATTTGGTGAGGTTGGGTGTGTGGGTTGGGCGTTTTGCTTTTACGGCGATTAGCGGGCTGATTGAGGGCTTGGGTTTGTCCTGCTGGGCGACTCACTTTGGCCAGTCGCCGGAAGGCCGGCCCCCATAAAAGTGAGCAAAAACGCTTGCCCACCATCCGGCCCCGGCTGAGGTGACGTTCCAGGGCCCGCCGCGAAGGGCCTCCATGGCTAGGGGCGCCCGACCAATCGCTGCTCTTGCGGCATCCATGCCGCTCAACCCCTACGTGCCACCTGCGTTTAGGCCTCATGAAAGGGACGGCCGGTGTCGTCTGCCAGGCCGTGCGCTAATAAGCGAAGCAAAACCGTCCACCACCAAACGCTCAACCCATTGGTTAATCGCTGTGAAAGCGAAACGCCCAGCCAACCCGTTTGCCAGTCGAGTGACGATCCGCCTCAGGCATGCGATGAGCCATTTTTTTGCTAAGGTCGGCAGCCGGCCGCCTACACCACCCTCTGGCGGCCACCACACAATGAGAGTCCATGTCCGCCGTCGTTAACATCGTCCTCCCAGTCTTCGCTCTGATCCTGCTGGGTTTCATCTGTCGCCGTACCGGGCGCATGGGCCCGACGGGCGCCTCCGAGCTGAACCGATTCGTGGTCTGGCTGGGGTTGCCAGCGCTGCTGTTCAGTGTCGTCGCCAATTCCACCTGGGAGCAGCTTTGGCAACCAGGCTTCATCACGGCGTTCTCGGTGGGCTGCCTCGGTGTGTTCGGCTTCACGCTTGGCTATCGACTGTTGCAAAAGCAGCCGCTGGCCGACGCCAGTCTCGATGCGCTCGGTGCGTCCTATGCCAATACCGGCTACATCGGCATTCCGCTGTGCATGTTGGTGCTGGGCGACGAAGCGCTGCAGCCAGCCATGGTGGCGTCGATCATCGTCGTCTGTGTGCTGTTCGCCATTGCGCTGGCGTGCGTGGAGACCGGGCTGCACGCCGGGCAGGGCTTCAACCAGACGTTGCGAAAGGTCAGTGCCGCGCTGCTGCGTAATCCGCTGGTGGTGGCGCCCCTGCTGGGTGGGTTATGGGCGGCGAGCGGGTTGGATCTGCCGGTGCCGGTGGCGACGCTGCTGAAGTTGCTGGGCGCGGCGGCGGCACCCTGCGCGTTGGTTTCGCTGGGGTTGTTCCTCGCGCAACCGCAGCCGGGTGGCACGGTGAGTGGTGTCTGGCCGCTGGTCACGTTGAAGCTGGTGGTGCAGCCGCTGATCACCTGGTATCTGGCCTTTCAGGTGTTCGAGCTGCCGACCCTGTGGGCGTATTCGGCGCTCTTGCTCAGCGCACTACCCACCGGCACCGGGCCTTACATGCTCGCTGAGTTCTACGGCCGCGAGGCGTCACGAGTGTCGCGCGTGGTGCTGCTATCGACGCTCGGGTCGCTTGTCACGCTATCGGCCTGCCTGGTGCTGCTGCCCATATAAAGGTCCTGGTACCCGTGGATAAGCCTGCGGCGTTATCTACCCTACGTCTGGGCCGGTCGTAGGGTGGAAACCGCGAAGCGTTTTCCACGCGGTAACGTTCAGCCCGCCGATCGGCTGACTTCCAGCACCACCGCCGCAATCCGGTCGCATTCGGTATAGGCGCCGTCGAGCAGCTCTTCACCGAAGACATCGGGATCGACTTCTCGATATCGCCATTCCAGCCCGTGACCTTCGAGACGCTGCTCGATTTCGCGGCGGAACGGGTCCTGATTGCCCTTCATCGCTACGCCGGTATAGAGCAGCAAGGTGCCGCGCGGGGCGAGACGCGCCAGTGCGCTGTCGAAAATCGCCAGGGAAAGCCCGGCCCCCAAGGGGCCACCGCCGTGGCGATAGGCGCGCTCGTCCGGATCGACCAGATAGGGCGGGTTGGCCAGGATCAGGTCGAACTGACCGTCTATGTCATTGAGCAGATCGCTATGGTGGGCCTTCAGGTTGTCGGCTTCGGCCAGGGCTGCGTTGATGCGGGTCATGCGCAGCGCGGCCGGGTTGATGTCCACCGCCAGCACCTCGGCCTGTGGCCGTGCCAGTGCCGTCAGGATGGCCCCCGCACCGGAGCCGCATCCGATGTCCACGGCTCGCCCGATATGACCTTTGTGGTTGTTCAGGTGGGCCAGGATTGCATTGGCGAACCGGTAGGTGTCCGGGCCGAAAAACACGGCGTCTGCCGCGTCGGTGGGGTAGGCCGAGTGTACGAACACCTGGCCGTCGAGGCTCGACATCCGCACCCGGCTACGCCAGCGTGAGTCGCTGGGGGCAAGCACGCCGGCTTGATCCATCAGGCTGAAAATTGCCGGCGGCAGCAGCTCATGCTGGAACGGCCGGCTCCAGCCGAAGACACCTTCCAGATCTTTAGCCAGCTGGTTTTCCACCCGCGCGTTGACCCGCTCGTGCGTCAGCGGCGTGGGGGTGATGAAGTGATAACCGCGCTCGCGCAGCGCCTGGGCCAGGTGCAGCAGCGCGCGGTCCTGGGCAGTTTCCGTGGGCATTTCAGATTCCCTGGCGAGTTCGCCTCAATTGAATAATCCGGTGAAGATGCGGGTGGCCAACAGCCCGGCCGCGCTGTGATGGCGCGTCGGTGCCAACAGCGGCAGCAGGTGGCGCATGCGTGCTTCACGTGTGGGCAGCTGTGTCAGTTGCTGCTCGAGCAGCAAGGCTTCTTGATCGAAGTCGCTGACGTGCTGGCCCTGCTGCACCAGCGCCGGCTTTGCCGGCCGCTCGGTAGATGTCCGTCGACGGCTGCTGAACGGCACCTGGCGTTGTGCAAGCGACGGGTGCGGCTTGCCACGGGTGGGCGTCTGCTCGGCCAGCCAGTCGCCAGCGATCCAGTCGTGAATCAGTTGCTGCTCGTGGGCGCTGAACACGCCGAACATCGGGGCCTGTTCGCCGGTAATCAGCTGCCAGAATCGGCTGTGCTGTGGGTCTTCGTGACGCTTGATCCAGCTGCGGCGCTGCAGCGTCTCGATGAATTGCGGGATCTGTTCCGGCTCGGCCAGCCATTGGTTCACGGTACGCCCATCGAAGCGGCAGTAGTCCGAATGCACGAACTGGCCGACGCCGGCCTTTTTCTCCAGCACGCGCATCACTTCCTGCTCGGGTTCAAAACCGCAAATCACCGAAAGCGTGCTCGCACCCAGATCATTCAGGCGATAGCCGTTCATGACTCGTCGATAGAATTCTTCGCTGTCGCCCACCTGCGGCCAGGCCGCAAGCAAACCTTGAATGGCCTTCTTCGCATGGCCGTTGTCGGCGTTGTCGACCGTCACGTGCAAGGTGAAGTAATAGGGGTCGATGCCCAGCTCGGTGAGCTCGTAGGAGCTGATCAAGAGGTGCAGCGGGAGCTGTTCGTAGCCGAGGTTGAAACCGATCACCTCAGGCAGGAACTGCTCGGCGTGCTCAGCCAGCGCGAGCTGGATGGCCCCCTGAACGAAGTTGTCGTCATCCAGCGTCTGCCAGTCGTCACAGCCCTGGCTGGCGAGCAGCTTGCGGTAAAGCACCACGTGGTTCTTTTCCGGCTGACCTTCGCCCAGCTCCTCGAGATAGGTCTGAATCAGCGAAGTGAAACGCGCATCGTCCCAGCGCTGCAGCAGGCCATAGAGCCAGGCGCCATCGACCAGTTTGGTCGGTGCCACGCCGCGCAGAAAATGCAGCGCATGAGCCTTGCTGGTGAAGTAGCGGCGTGGCCCGCCGGCGCGGCGTTCGTCGAGGTAGGCCTGATACTGCCCGCCGACCTTTGCCGTGTGTGCGTCCAGCCAATCCCCGAGCCCGGCTGGGTCGTGCGGCAGGTCGCAGGGCATCGCTGAGGCTTCGTCCAACTGTGCATTGAGGTAGTCAGCGGCGCGATTGCGCACGGCTGCGTCATCGGGAGCGTCGAGCAGGGCGAAGTAAAGTGCCCTGGAAGGCGCTGCCACCTCACAGGTTACAGGCGTGGTGTCGACGGGCAGGCTTCGAGTCAGTTGCATAGATTCACACGGTGGCAGTGGGGAAACCCCCAGATGATTTTTTGGCCGTCATCAGGCCGGATTAGTTCAGCGTGTCTGCCGAATGGCCGGTCTTCTCGACAACACTGCATGCAACTTCTGCGATCGCGCGTCTTCCTAACCTATGGGGATGCCGAGCGGTGTCCGAATGTGCAACCAGACGGAGGTCCCATGAATCAATCCGAACGCGGCAAAGAGAACCTGGAAACGATCAACGATCGCAACGATGAGCGTGTCGATCAGGCGAGCAGAACCAGCAATGGCGAAGCCGCCGGAGGCGATCGCGACGACGTTCCAGGCGGTGCCTACAACGTCCCGCCGGGGATGGCTGACGATGTCAGTGAGGAAGAGGCGCTCAAGCGCAACAAGCAGGACCGCCCCGAGCGCTGAGCAACGGCGGAGCGGAGGTTTGGCCCCGCTCCGCTAGCTGAAAAAAAGCTGGATAGGCACTTAATTTCTGCTGTGTTTCGGTCGCTTGCAGGCAGTAGGTACACCGCATGCCGTCGTGCCGGGGAGCACGCTCTCTGCTGCAGTGCTGCGGAATAAAGGACTGCCAGAGCCTCGCCATGCGCCAACACAGCCGACTCACCTTTCGCCATCTCAGCCGTATTCAAGTCACCAACCGCCTCAGCGGCGACCCCATGGGCTACGTGGCCGACCTGTCGATGGGCGGGCTGCGCCTGGTCGCGAAGCAACCCCTGGGCGTGAACGGCTGCTACGAAATGTGCCTGCATGTGCCCACCGTAGGCGATCGAACCCGTGAAGTGCAGGTCGTGGTGCTGTGCCAGTGGGTACGCAAGGATTCCCGCCGTGACAGTTTCGAAATGGGCTTCTCCCTGGACCGGCCGAGTGATGAATACACCCGGCTGATTGGTGAGCTGATGCCCAGGCGGCGCGACTAGCGATTCACCACCTTTGCCGGCAGCGCGATCACCAGCAGCGAGCCGAGCACCAGACACGCCGCGAAAAACCAGAGTGCCGCACCGCTTTCCCCGGTGAGGTCGAGCGTAACGCCGATCAACGTATTGCTGACCAGTCCGGCGATGTTCGCCAGGGAGCAGGCCAGGGCAAAGCCGGTTGCCGCCGCGGTGCCGGTGAGAAAGGTGGCCGGCAGGCTGAAAAAGACCGGAACCGCGCCAATGATCGCCGCTTGGGCGATGGAGAACAGCAGCACCGTTGCCATCACGTTGTCGGTGAAGGCGGTACTGGTGGCCATGGCTGCGGCGCCGATCCAGAACGGCAGGATGATGTGCCAGCGCCGCTCGCGGAAGCGGTCGGAACTGGCGCCGAGCACCAGCATGCCAATCACCGCGGCAATGCTGGGCACTGCAGTCAGCAGGCCAATCTCTGAAACATCACTGACACCGGCATTGCGGATAAAGGTCGGCATCCAGAAGCCCAGCGCATAGGCGCTCAGCAGGATCGCGAAATCGATGCCACCGAGCATCCACACCTTGAGGTTGAAGAAGCCCTGACGAAAAGTTTCGCCGCTGGCCGGGCTCTGCGCCTCGTCGACGGCCAGGTCGCGCAGCACCTGACCCTGCTCGGTGATGTCCAGCCAGCCGGCGCGCTTTGGGCCGTCGGGCAGCAGGCGCAGCGCCAGCAGTCCGAGCAGCACGCTGGGGATGCCTTCGAGCAGGAACAGCCATTGCCAGCCACGCAGGCCCTGCACCTGATCGAATGCCCCGAGAATCCAGCCGGACAAGGGCGCGCCGATCACGCTCGATAGCGGCAGGCCGATCATGAATAGCGCGATGATCCGCCCTCGGCGATAGGTCGGGAACCACAACGTCAGGTAATAGAGCACGCCCGGTAGAAAGCCCGCTTCGGCGACGCCCAGCAGCAGGCGCACCACGTAGAACTGCGCCGGCGTGGTGACCAGCATGGTGCAGGCCGACAGCACGCCCCAGGTGATCATGATCCGCGCGATCCAGACCCGCGCGCCGACACGCTTGAGGATCAGGTTGCTGGGCACTTCGAAGAGGATATAACCGACGAAGAACAGGCCCGCACCCAGGCCGAACGCCGCCTCGCTGAGCTGCAGCTGCTCGGCCATCTGCAGCTTGGCGAAGCCGACATTGATGCGGTCCAGGTAGGCGGCCAGGTAGCAGAAGCACAGAAACGGAATCAACCGCCAGGCGATCTTTCGATAAAGACGCGGGTTGTTCGGCTCGCCGCTAAGGGCGTGAGCATCTGGCGCGGGCGCCTGAGGCATCGGTCTTCTCCGTGTTGGTCGGGTGTCGAAGCAAGCCCGGCATGTTAATGGAGCCGGGCTGTCGAGTCAGAACCTCTGACCCAAGGCGCGCGGCGGAATGTTCCTCGTCGCTCTGCCGTGATGACAGGCGGACTTGACGGAGCTGCACAGCAGCAACTGCATAACTGCCCAGACAGTGTCGATACCCCTCTCTGTCCCACCCTCGACATCTTGCCCACTCGCCGGTGCGAGCCGACCCTGTTTCAGCTGCGTCTGCTGTTCCAAAAGAAGACCGGTGATGCCACTACCAATCCGAGCATGGCCAAGCGTGCGGCCGGATCGGGCCGGCGCCGGAGGCTGGTTGCTGCTTCGGGCCCGACCCGCTTATGACGAGTGAGCCGGCGCGAACTCGCCCCGTCTGCACCTGTCGCACCTGTTCGACCGGTGCTCTTCGGTGCGCCTGAAATTGTCCGGCAACTCGCAACCCAACGGAGACAGGCATGACTTCACAGTGGATCGACATTCCCGCGCAAGACGGCAAGACCTTCAAGGGCTACCTGGCACTGCCGCCGGCCGGCCATGGCCCCGGCATCGTGCTGATTCAGGAAATCTTCGGTGTGAACGAACACATCCAGTCGGTCGCCGATCAGTACGCGTCCGATGGCTACGTTGTAGTGGCCCCGGACCTGTTCTGGCGCAGCGAACCGGGCGTCCAGCTCGGTTATGGCGAGGAGGACTGGGAGCAGGCCTTCTCGCTGATGCAGGCGCTGGATTTCGATCTGGCGATCGACGACCTACGGCGCAGCGTCGAGCTGCTGCGCGGGCGCGATGACTGCAACGGCCGCGTGGCGTCGGTGGGCTATTGCATGGGCGGCGTGCTGTCGTTTCTGAGCGCAGCCAATGCGGGCGTCGATGCTGCAGTCTGCTACTACCCCGGCAGCATCGAGAAACGCCTGGACCATGCCGAGCGGATTACCTGCCCGACGCTGTTCCACTTCGCCGAAGAAGACGACCACATCGATAGTGACGCGGTGGCCGCCGTGCAGGAAAAGATGGCCCAGGTCGGTCAGGCGCAGATCGAGACCTATCCGGGCGTCGACCACGGCTTCAACTGCTGGGCACGGCCCATGTACAACCAGAACGCTGCGGCGCTGGCCCATGGGCGGAGCTTGGTGTTCCTGGCCGAGAACCTGTAAGCAATCCAAGCGGGCCGTGCCCTGAGGGCTGTAGGCACACGCTCTGCTGGCAGTCTGCAGCCACGAAGGGCCCGTGATCGCGAGCAAGCTCGCTCCTACATAAGCAGCTCGCTCGGGGCGAACGGTTGCGCCGTTCCGCACCCGTAGGAGCCAGCTTGCTGGCGATCCTTGGTCGTTCGGGCAGGGCGCTGACAGGCAGCACGAAACTGGGCGCCCTTGGCCGTCTCACGGCGGGCCAAGGACTGCGACTGGTTAACCCAGCGTCCCGAGAATGTTCACGCCGACCCGATCCGGAATTTCTTTCTGCGACAGCACGTGCAGGCCCGGGCTGAACACCCGTGCGTAGCGCGACAGCAGCGGACGCAGCTGCGGCATCACGAGAAACCCGCACGGACAGTGAGCGGGAGCGCCTTTCCGCACTTGTAGGAGCCAGCTTGCTGGCGATCCTTGGTCTGCATGCGAGTAGCCACGACGGATCCTTGATCGCGACCAAGGTCGCTCCTACATAAGCAGCCCGCACGGACAGTTAGCGGGAGCGCCTTTCCGCACCCGTAGGAGCCAGCTTGCTGGCGATCCTGGTCGTTCGGGCAGGGCTCTGACAGGCAGCACGAAACTGGGCGCCCTTGGCCGTCTCACGGCGCGCCAAGGTCTGCGACTGGTTAACCCAGCGTGCCGAGAATGTTCACCCCGACCCGATCCGGAATTTCGTTCTGCGACAGCACGTGCAGGCCAGGGCTGAACACCCGCGCGTAGCGTGACAGCAACGGACGCAGCTGCGGCATCACGGTAAGGATCGGCGGGTGGCCGTCCTTGCGCAGCTTCTCCTTCACCACGGGCATGCTGTTCTGCAGTTGGTTGAGCAGGCTCGGCTCCACCGGAATGTTGTCCAGGCTCACCTGACCGGCTTGCTGGGCGATCGCCAGCGCATTGAGCAGGGTGTTTTCCAGTGCATTTTCCAGCACGAACACCGCCAGTTCGCGGCGATCACCAGCAATCATCGAAACGATGCTGCGGCGCAATGCGTAGCGTACGTCCGCCGCCAGCAGCACCGGGTCCTTGGTGGTTTCGCTGCATTCGAGCAGGGTGCTGGCGATGGTTTCGATATCGCGCAGCGGCACTTCCTCCAGCAGCAGCTGGCGATAGACGCGCATCTGTTGCGTATAGCTCAGCGCATTCTTCAGGCTTTCTGCCAGCTTCGGCGCCTGCAGCGTCAAGCGCTGCATCAGGTGCTCGACGTCGTCGTGCTTGAACAGGTCCGGCAGGTGTTCACGGACCACCTTGTTCAGGTGCGTAGCGACCACGCTGGCGCAATCGATGACCTGATAGCCAAGGTTCAGCGCGCGGGATTTGTCCGACGGCTGAATCCAAACCACCTGCATGCGATAGGCCGGGTCGGTGCCGAGGATGCCGTCGATTTCGCCGTAGAGTTCCGGCGACGGAATCGCCATCAGGCGATCGGCGTGCAGTTCGGCGCCGTCGATCTTCTCGCCGTTGATGTAGATGTCATATTGCGACGCCTTGAGCCGCAAGCTGTCGCGGATCTGCACTTCTGGCAGCAAAAAGCCCAGGTGTTCGGAAAGGGTCTGGCGCACGCCGCGTACCCGCGCTGGCAACGGCGCCCCGGAGGCTTCGTTGACCAGCCCGACCAGCTTATAGCCCAGCGAAATCGACAGCCGCTCGACCAGCGGAATGTCTTCCCAGGCCAGCGATTGGGCCTTTTCCTTGTCCATCGCCTGGCCGATGGCCTGGATTTCCTTCAGATCGGCACCGGCGGCTGGCGGCTCGTGCAGCGACACACGCCAGCCGATGAAGCCGATCAGCGCGGCAAAGCCGATGAACGCCAGGTGCGGCATGCCCGGCACCAGGCCGAGCACGAACAGGATGCCGGCCACCGTGTACAGCGACGCTGGATTGGCCAGCAGCTGGCGCTGAACCTGGCTGGTGATGTCGCTGGATTCGTTGATGCGGGTGACGATGATCGCCGCCGCGGTGGACAACAGCAGCGCCGGAATCTGCGCGACCAGGCCGTCACCGATGGTCAGCAGGGCGTACTGCCTGAAGGCTTCGCCCGCGGCCAATTCATGAACGAAAACACCGATGGCGAAGCCGCCGAACAGGTTGATCAGCAGGATCAGAATGCCGGCGATGGCGTCACCGCGAACGAACTTCGAGGCGCCGTCCATTGCACCGTAGAAGTCGGCTTCCTTGGCTACTTCCTGGCGCCGGGCCTTGGCTTCTTCGTTGGTCAGCAGACCCGCGTTGAGGTCGGCGTCGATGGCCATCTGCTTGCCCGGCAGGGCGTCCAGGGTGAAGCGCGCAGTCACTTCCGAGATCCGCTCGCCGCCCTTGGTGATGACAATGAAGTTGATGATCATCAGGATGATGAACACCACCAGACCGACGATGAAGTTGCCGCCGATGACGACCTCACCGAAGGCTTCGATCACCTTGCCCGCGGCGCCTGTGCCGGTATGACCTTCGAGCAGCACCACCCGCGTCGAGGCGACGTTGAGCGTCAGGCGCATCAGCGTGGTGATCAGGATCACCGTCGGGAACAGCGAGAAATCCAGCGGACTTTTCGACGACACGCTGACCAGCAACACCAGAATCGACATGGCGATGTTGAAGGTGAACAGCACGTCCAGCAGCTGCGGTGGCAGCGGCAGGATGATCATCGCCAGGATCGACAGGATGATCAGCGGGATCCCAATCCGTCCGCTGCTGAAGGTCGGCGTCAGTTTCTGAATCAAATTCATGATCGGGCTCGGTTGAACAGTTCTTCGGGAATATGGATGTCACTCGCCAGCTTGGGCTTGGCCCGGCGACCCTGCTTCCAGGCCTTGAGCTGGAGGATGTAGGTCAGCACATGGGCCACCGCGGTGTAGAGCGGCGCCGGGATCTGCTGGTTGACCTGGGTACTGAAGTAGATCGCCCGTGCCAGTGGTGGCAGCTCGACCACCTCCAGGTTGTTGGCCTGGGCCAGCTTGCGGATGTACAACGCCGTTTCATCGACACCACGGGCGATGACGAAAGGTGTTTCGGCCTTCTTCGGGTCGTACTTGAGCGCCACGGCGTAATGCGTCGGGTTGACGATCACCACGTCGGCGTCCTTGATCACTCGGCTGATCTGCCGTTGGGCCAGCTGGCGCTGCAGCTGCTTGATCCGCGCCTTTACCTCGGGCCGGCCTTCCTGGTTCTTGTGCTCTTCCTTGCGCTCCTGCTTGGTCATGCGCATCTTTTTCAGAAAGAAGAAGCGCTGCAGCGGGATGTCGATGAACGAGAACAGCACGAATACCAGCAGCAGCGAAATCGCCAGATCGAAGGTCAGCGAGAACGCGCTGCTGATGGCATTGGTGATGTCGCTGCGCTGCAAGGCGATCAGCTTGGGCGCGGCGTAATACAGCTGGCCGACGGCGATGCCCAGCAGGGTGGCGATCTTCAGCAGCGACTTGAGCAGTTCGGTCCAGTTCTGCGCGCCCACCATCCGGCCCAGGCCGGTAATGGGGTTGAGTTTGCTGAACTGGGGGGAGAAATTCTTCGAGGCGAACACCCAGCCGCCCGGCACCAGGGCGAAGGCGATGACCAAGATCGGCGTGACCAGCAACGGCAGCAGCACGCTGATGAACACCAGCAGGTTGTGGGTGAGGATCAGCTGCAGATCATCGACGGTGATTTCGCTCTTGTGAAAGTCGATGTACGAGTAACTGAACGCCTGCTGCAGACCGTCGAAAAAAAAGCCCAGGCTGAATTTGAGCACCAGCAGCGTGGCCAGCAGCGAGACGGTGGTGGCGACGTCCTTGGAGCGGGTGACCTGGCCATCGTCGCGACTCTTCTTGAGTTTCTGCTCGGAGGCCTCTTCGGTTTTTTCCTGGCTGCTGTTCTGCTCAGACATCGCGGCCGCTCCGCAAGATCTCGCCGATGTTGCCCAGCAGCTCGCGCGTCAGGTGCAGGTAGGCTTCCGACAGGTTTGGCAGGGTCAGGAAAATCAGGATCAGTCCGGCGATGATCGCCATGGGAAAGCCCAGAGAGAACAGGTTCATCGCTGGCGAGATTCGGTTGAGCAGGCCAAAGCAGAACTGCACCAGCGTCATGCAGAAGACGATGGGTAGCGCGATCAGCAGGGCGGCGGAAATGACCCAGCTCAGCGACATCGCGATGGTCTGCAGGCCGTCGAAATGGATGCCGCTGCCGATCGGCCAGAAGATGAAGCTCTGATAGATGATGGTGACGATCACCAGGTGGCCGTCAGTGGCGAAGAACAGCAGCGCCAGCAGGATGAAATACAGCTGATAAACGATCGAGGCCGACGACACACCGTTCATGGGGTCGTTGAACACCGCCATGGACAGCCCCAGCTGGGTCGAGACGATGTCGCCGATCAGGGTGAATACCGTGAACACCAACATCAGCGCCACGCCCAGCAGCAAACCCATGGCGATTTGCTCCAGCGCGGTGAGAATGCCCTTCATGGACAGCGGGTCGATGGGCGCTGTGGGCGGCAGGGCGGCGGTGAGCACCACCGTCAGGGCAATCGCCAGCAGCACCCGTGCGCGGATGCTCAGCGACTTGTGGCTGAACATCGGCGCCAGGCTGAACACCGCCATGATCCGGCAGAACGGCCACCAGTAGCCCAGCAAGGATTGCAGGTATTGACCGACCTGCATGATGGGTTCGTTGCCCATGGCTAACCGACCAGCCGCCCGGCTTGGGTGAAGGTTTCGATGAACAGGTCGCTGAAGGTGCGCAGGATCCAATGCCCGGCGAACACCAGCATGCCGAGGGTGATCAGCAGGCGCGGCAGAAAGCTGAGCATCTGTTCGTTGATCTGAGTGGCGGCCTGGAAAATGCTCACCAGCAGCCCGCCGAGGAGGCTCGGCACCACCAATACGCAGACCACCAGTACGATGACGTGGATGGCGTTGGAGATGATGTTGACGGCGGTGTCGGGGGTCAGCATGGGAGCACCTGGGAGGTGATACAGCCGCTACAGGTCGCGGCGAGCCGGTAGTGGCTTTGGCCTCGAGTGTAATGGCTCTTTGTTGTGGTTGGCTGAGGCAGTGGTTTCGCCCTGCTGGGCGAGTCCCTTTTGGCAGTTGCCGGATGGCCGGCCCCGCCCAAAGGAACAAAAAGGTCTTGCCCCTGCACCGGACTAGGCGTCCCCGGTTCGCTGCGCTCGACTTCCCTCGCTCCGGTGACGTTCCAGGGGCCCGCGGCGACGGGCCATCCATGCCGATGGCGGCCCCGACCCAACGCCGCTCTCGCGGCATCCATGCCGCTCAATCCCTTCCACGCCACCTGCGCTCGGCCTTCTGAAAGGGGCGATTCGATGGCGTCTGATGGCCTGTGCAACGAAGCGGAAGTAGGACCTAAACGTAGGGTGGGTAACGCGAAGCTTACCCACCGGTTTTCGGAAAGGTTGGGCGCTGACGATTCCAGTGCCAGTTTCGGTGGAAAATGCTCCGCAGTTTTCCACCCTACGAACTTTTGACGGTCATTGATTAAGTGATCCTGGCTCGACACGGCTTTCTGCTTTTCCATTGCACGACCTCCCAGACGACGCCGAACGCCCCTTTCAGGAGGCCGAATGGAATCCGCGCGGAGGGGAGCGAGCGGCATGGATGCCGCGAGAGGCGTAAAGGGCCAGGGATGGCCCTTGTACGCCGGCCCCCGGAGCGCGGATGGAATGAGGGAAGTCGAGCGAAGCGAGACCCGGATGTAGGGGCAAGCGTTTTTGGTTACTTTTTCGGCGTTTGGAAAAAGTGACTCGCCCAGCAGGGCGAAACCTGAGACTAGGGCCACCAGTAGAGCGGCGCCTTCGTTAGCAGGTTGCGCCAACGCTGCCGGATCGCGAGCAAGCTCGCTACGAAAAGCGATAACGGCAGTGAAGGGGCGATGAGTCATCTCAACGCCCCCTAAAACGGCTGAATACTGGTGGTCAGCGTACCCATCAACAACGCCCACCCATCCACCAACACAAACACCATCAGCTTGAATGGCAACGAGATCATCATCGGCGACAGCATCATCATGCCCATCGCCATCAGCACGCTGGCGACAACAAGGTCGATTACCAGAAACGGCACGAAGATCATGAAGCCGAGCTGAAAGGCCGTCTTCAGCTCGCTGAGCACGAACGCCGGCAACAGCAGGGAGAAGTCCAGATCATCGAGATTCTCCGGCACTTCTTCGCCGGCCAGCGACACCATGGTTTCCAGCGAGGTCTTGTTGGTCTGCGCCAGCATGAACGCCGAGAGGCTGGTTTTGGACACGTCGAGCGCCTGCTCCAGGCTGATATCGTCGTTCTGGAAGGGCTCGAAGGCGGCGCTGTGGATTTCCTGCCAGACCGGGCGCATCACCAGCAGGGTGACGATCAGTGCAATGCCGATCAGCACCTGGTTCGGCGGGCTCTGTTGCAGGCCGATGGCCTGGCGCAGGATGGCCAGCACGATGATGAAGCGGGTGAAGCAGGTCATCATCATCAGCATCGCCGGCAGAAAGCCGAGCAGCGTCATGATGATCAAGATCTGCAGCTTGATGCTGAATTCCTGGCCGTTCTCGGTATCGTTCAGGTTGAACAACGTGATCTCGCCACCGGCAGCCTGCGCCACCAGCGGGAACAGGCCGGCCAGCAGCAGACACAGCAGCGACAGCCCGTGGCGCAGCTTCATTGCGTCAGCGCATCCAGGCCGACGCCGGACAGTTCGACGATACGCAGGCCGTAGCTGCCGTTCATCACCACCACTTCGGCCTTGGCGAACAGGGTGCCGTTGACCTTCACGTCCAGCGGCTCGCCGGCCACCTTGTCGAGCACGATGACGCTGCTGGTGTCGCACTCCATCAGTTCTTTCAGCGAAATCTCTGCCGAGGCCACTTCCAGGGTGACGTTCACTGGGATCTTGCCGAAGAAGCTCAGGTCCTGGCGTGGTGCCTGGGGCTGGGGAGCGGGCGCGGCGGCTGGCTCGTCGGTGCCGTCGAGGCTCAGGTCGCCCTCGTTGATGAGGTTCTCGAATTCGTTGTCGGACAGTTGACCGGTCATTGGGATTTCACGCTTTCAAGTGAAGTGAGGAACAAGGCGCCGTCTTCTTCGAAGACAGTCCCCCGATAGAGCTTCTGCTGGTTGATGCGCACTTCGTAGCGGTCCAGCGGGCGCACCATGAGAATGTCGTTGAGCTGCAGGGCAAGCACCTGCGACAGCGGCATCTGCACCGAGGCGACCACGCAATCCAGGCGTACCGGCAGGTGCTTGATGTGATCGACCGGATTGCCGGTCAGCCGAGCAGGCAACGGGCCGGCCAGGCGACTGGTCAGGTCATCGACCAGATCGGTGTCCAAATGAATAAAAATCGATGAGCGGCTATTGGTCAGGTGGCTGATGTATTCGAACTCAGCGACATATTCCCAGGTGGTTTCTTCGTAATCGTTTTCGTAGCGCTCAAGTGCGCCGAATGTGTCGCCGGATAATATAGAGCGCGCAAAAATATAAGTCAGATCCAAGCCCAGGCGATCACGCATCCGTTGTTCGGAAGTGCTGATCGGCGGTGCTTCCTGACTGGGCACGATTGTTCCGCCGTAATAGCACTCGAGTGCCTCGGTGAGCAGGGCCCGGTCAATTGAAAAACCAACTTTTCCCATTGGCGAACGGTAGATGCATTCTGGTGCGTTATCTGCCGGTTCCTGAACATCGACCTTGCTCAGCTCGAGGCTGATCCGGTAATTGCGCAAGAAGTAGTCGCCGATCAAACGAGGGTTCTTGTTGGTGGTTTCCTTGATGAACTGAGGAATCTTGTGGTGATGCCGGCCAAGCTTCTGCGGTTTCAATACAGTCAGGCTTTGGGCGGGCACGCCATGGTGGACTTTTGAATTGCCAGACATGTTGTGAACGGTAGTTCCTGGTTCTTGCTCGGCTGGCGAAGGCCTGTCGCGCGGGTATAAGCAGAAGAAGGTTTGGCCAGGGCGGGTGTGCAATGCCTGAGGTCACGGGCACGGCTCTAGCGTGCCGCCAGTCTAGGCTTGGGCGCGAGGAAGAATTAAATCAATAGGTATCAATTGATCTTTTTTGAGATCACTGATGAGCATTTGATTTTAATTTAGCGGAACTGATTGGGCAGTTCCGGGCGGGCTTGTTAGCGTGCGCGCAATTGTTTCGGAGTGGTCGGCTGCAGTTACCTGTCTCGTTCGGCGAGTTGGACAGACAGGGCGACAAAAGTTCCGAAAGACTTAAATAAATTTTTCAGCGAATCCGGCGTTGTGCTCGAGCAACAGGCGTAACAGCGCCAAGGTGGTCACATTGAACAGTGTCAGTCATGCAATGAACTACTGCCGCGAAGAGCTATTCGCTCCAGCGCCGGCGCGCAAGAAAATACTTATTGTCGGCAATCCCGCAGAGGCGGGTTGCGAGTTCCTTGAAGCGGGTCTGCGCAAGGAAGGTTGTGCGGTCTTTTCCTATGCCGGCCTGAATGATCTGGATAACGCCGCATTGAAGGGCGCGTCGCTGGTTTTTATCCTGATCAGCGGCATGCAACAGCCAACTCTCTATACGCAGGTCGATTCACTGATTCGTCGTGGACGCGCCATCAGTGTTATTCCCGTCGTGCAATACGCCGATCAGGAAAAGGCCGCCGCCTTGCTTGAACTGGGTTGTGTCGACTACTTGTTGTCTCCGTTCAGCGAAAGCCAGCTGAGTGCGTTGTTGCGTCGCCAGGAATTTGCCGACGCGGCCCAGGAAAGTTTCGTCTCCTGTTCCCAGGCTGGCCGTCGTTTGCTGGCCATGGCGCAGCGTGTGTCGCTGACCCGGGCGCCGATCCTGATCACCGGTGAAACCGGAACCGGCAAGGAGCTGATGGCACGTTACATCCATCGTTTCTCGGCCAGCGCCGACGCACCCTTCATTGCAGTCAACTGCGCGGCCATCCCCGAGCAGATGCTCGAATCGATTCTGTTCGGTCACGAGAAGGGCGCCTTTACCGGTGCCGTGACGGCCCAGCCGGGCAAGTTCGAACTGGCCAACGGCGGCACCCTGCTGCTCGACGAAATCGGCGAGCTGCCACTGGGGCTGCAAGCCAAGCTGCTTCGCGTACTGCAGGAGCAGCGTGTGGAGCGCCTCGGCGGGCGCAAGGAAATCGAACTCAACGTGCGCATCATCGCCGCCACTAACCGTGATTTGCAGGTGGAAGTGGCACAAGGGCGCTTCCGCGCCGACCTTATGTTCCGTCTCGACGTACTGCCGTTGCATATCAGCCCGCTGCGTGAGCGCAAGGAAGACGTACTGCCGCTGGCTCGGCGTTTCGTGACCAAGTACGCACCGCAGGAAGCCGGTGAAGAACTGTTCACCAGCGATGCCTGCCGCGCTCTGCTGCAACACGACTGGCCGGGCAACGCTCGCGAGCTGGAGAACACCGTGCAGCGCGCCCTGGTCCTGCGCAACGGCCTGTTCATTCAGCCGCAGGATCTCGGCCTGGCGGCACCGGCAAAAGCCGAAGTGCGCACCGAGCGGCTGCCGCTACCCAACGCCGAGACCGGCAAGGCCGCCCTGCGCGCCAGCGGCAAGTGGGCCGAGTACCAGCACGTGATCGACACGATTCGCAAGTTCGACGGGCACAAGACCAAGGCCGCAGCCAGCCTCGGCATGACCTCGCGTGCCTTGCGCTACCGCCTCAATGCCATGCGCGAGCAGGGCATTGAGCTGAATTTCTGATTTAAACAAGGCAAGGGGAGAGCCAGCGATGAGTTCAATCACTCAGGTACAGCAGGAGCTGCTGGGCCGGATGCAGCAGCTCCAGGGTGTCGCCTCAGGCGCGCCCATCAAGCCGGCTGACCAGGCGGCGCCCGATGCGGGCGGGATGTTCATGGCGGCGATGCGTTCGGTCGATGCCCAGCAACACCAGGCCGGCGCAGCCATGGCCGCGGTGGACAGCGGCAAGAGCGATGACCTGGTGGGCGCAATGATCGACAGCCAGAAGGCCAGCGTGTCGTTCTCCGCGTTGCTGCAAGTGCGCAACAAACTGACCACGGCGTTCGATGACGTCATGAGAATGCCGCTGTGATCGAGCGTGAGAGCTAAGCCGTGTTTGAAAAACTGAAAAGCAGGATGCCAGCAGGTGGCTTCCAACTCGACCCGCGGGTAACGCTCGCCGGCATGGCGGTGATCGCTGCCGCGCTGGCCGTGGCTGTGGCCTTCTACCTGTGGCGCGACAACGGCTCGTTCCGGCCGCTGCATGGCGCCGGTGAAGCCTTTCCGGTCGCCGAGGTGATGCAGGTCCTTGACGCCGAAGTCGTGCAATACCGCATCCATCCGCAGAGCGGGCAGATTCTGGTGCGTGAGGACCAGCTGTCCCGTGCACGCATGCTGCTCGCCGCCAAGGGTGTGAAGGTCGCACTGCCGGCCGGCTACGAGCTGTTCGACAAGGAAGAGCCGCTGGGCACCAGCCAGTTCGTTCAGGACGTGCGCCTCAAGCGCAGCCTGGAAGGCGAGCTGGCGCGCACCGTGATGTCGCTCAAGGGCATCCAGCATGCGCGTGTGCACTTGGCGCAGGAGGAGAACAGCTCCTTCGTGGTCAGCAAGCGCGCACCGACCAAGGCCTCGGTGATGGTGCAGCTCGAACCCGGCTACAAGCTGAGCGCGGATCAGGTTGGCGCGATCGTCAATCTGGTGGCCGGTAGCGTGCCCAACCTCAAGGGCGAAGACGTCGGCGTGGTCGATCAATACGGTGCACTGCTGTCTCGCGGTCTGAATGTCGGTGGTGGCCCGTCGCAGAGCTGGGGTGCGGTGGAGGAGTACCAGCAGAAGGCCGTGGCTAATATCGAGGAAGTGCTGGCGCCGGTGCTGGGCAGCGGTAACTACCGCATCAGCGTGGCGGCCGATATCGATTTCAGCCAGAAGGAAGAGACGCTCCAGTCCTACGGCGAAACGCCGCGTCTACGTCGCGAAGTGCTGAGCAACGAGAGCGCGCTGGATCAACTGGCGCTCGGCGTGCCCGGCTCGCTGGCCAACCGACCTGTGGCCCCGCCGAAGGAAGGCGAGGAGCCCAAGCCGGCCCCAGGCGAGACCAAGGGCGCGACCTCCCTGCGCGAAGAATCCACCCGTCAACTGGACTACGACCAGAGCGTGATCCACGTGAAGCACGCCGGTTTTGCCCTGCGCCAGCAGAGTGTGGCTGTGGTGCTCAACGCCGCCGCCGCGCCGGAAGGCGGCTGGAGCGACGAGGCCCGCGCGGAACTCGAGGCCATGGTACGCAGCGCCGTCGGTTTCAAGGAAACGCGTGGCGACCTGCTGACCCTCAGCGTGCTGCCCTTCGCCGCCGTTGAAACCGTCACTGAACAAGTGCCGTGGTGGGAAAACAGTCAAGTGCATGCCCTGGCCAAGCTTGGCGTGGCCGGCCTGATCGCGCTGCTGCTGCTGTTGATCGTGGTACGTCCGGCTGTTCGCAGCCTGACCCAGCGCAACGCGCCAGGCGAAGCTGATCCGGTTGCACTGGAAGGCACCCTGGCGGCTGCGCCCGGGCCGCTGCCCATCGAGGCCGAGACCCGCGCGGCATTGGCCAGCCCACGGCCCAGTGGCGACGGCATCCATGTATTCGGCGAACTCAATCCGCTTTCGGAAATTCGCCTGCCAGCGCCTGGTTCGGGGCTGGAGCTACAGATCGAGCATTTGCAGATGCTCGCCAAGAACGACCCGGAGCGCGTTTCGGAAGTCATCAAGCATTGGATAGGCCGCAATGAAAGAGACCTCAACCCAGCCAGCTGAGTCGGTGACCGGCTCGAGCAAGGAAATCAAAGCGCGCCCGGTGCAGTTGCGCTCGGTGAGTTCGCTGGATCAAGCGGCGATCCTCATGCTGAGCATGGGCGACGACATTTCCGCTGGCATCCTGCGCAACTTTTCCCGCGAGGAAATCATCAGCATCAGCCAAGCGATGGCGCGTCTGTCCAACGTCAAGCAGCCGATGGTTTCCGACGTGATCAGCCGCTTCTTCGACGATTACAAGGAGCAGAGCAGCATCAAGGGCGCCTCGCGCACCTACCTGTCTGGCATGCTCGGCAAGGCGCTGGGTGGCGACATCACCCGTTCGCTGCTCGACTCCATCTATGGCGAGGAGATCCGCGCCAAGATGGCCAAGATGGAGTGGCTCGATCCCAAGCAGTTCGCTGCGCTGATTGCCAAGGAGCACGCGCAGATGCAGGCGGTGTTCCTCGCTTTCCTGCCGCCGGGCATGGCCACCGACGTGCTCGAGTGCATGCCGGCCGAGCGTCAGGACGAGCTGCTCTACCGCATCGCCAACCTCAACGAGGTCAACAGTGACGTGATCGCCGAGCTGGAACAGCTCATCGATCGCAGCCTGCAGGTGCTCTCAAATCAGGGTTCGCAGGTGCGTGGCGTCAAGCAGGCGGCGGACATCATGAACCGCTTCAAGGGCAACCGTGACCAGATGTTCGAGTTGTTGCGCGCCCACAACGAAGAGCTGGTGGGCAAGATCGAGGATGAGATGTATGACTTCTTCATCCTCTCGCGGCAGAACCAGGACGTGTTGCAGACGCTGCTGGAAGTGATCCCGCTGGAAGAGTGGGTGGTTGCGCTCAAGGGCGCCGAACCCGCGCTGGTCAAGGCTATTCAGGGTGCGATGCCCAAGCGTCAGGCGCAGCAGATGGAATCGATCAACCGTCGCCAGGGCCCGGTGCCGCTGTCGCGGGTGGAGCAGGTGCGCAAGGACATCATGGCGGTGGTCCGCGACATGTCCAACGACGGCGATCTGCAGGTTCAGCTGTTCCGCGAACAGACCGTCGAGTAAGCGCCGATGAGCATCAAGATCATCAAGGGTGAAGGCCGCTCCTGGCGTCCGTTCCGCTTTCCGCCTCGCGTGCGCACCGCCGCCGAACTGGCCGACAGCGTCGCTGGCGACCCGGCTGCATTGCAACGAGCGGTCGCCGATGGCTTTCAGGAAGGCATCGACAAGGGTTACGAGCAGGGGCTGGAGCAGGGCCGAGAGGCCGGGCATCGCGAAGGTTTCGAGCGTGGTGTCGAGGACGGCAAGGCCATCGGCCGTGAAGAAGGCCGCGCCCACGGGCGTCGCGCATTCGACGAAGCGGCCCGGCCGATGGATGAACTGGTCGAGCGCTTCGAGCGCTTCCGGCAGGAGTTCGAGCAGGCGCGTCGCGAGCAGTTACTGGAGCTGGTGCAGAAGGTATCCAAGCAGGTGATTCGCTGCGAACTGACCCTCCATCCGACCCAGCTGCTGACGCTGGCCGAGGAAGCCCTGGCCGCCATGCCGGGCGACCAGGAAGACGTCCGCATCCTGCTCAACCCGGAGGAATGCACCCGCATCAAGGAGCTGGCGCCTGAGCGCGCAACAGCCTGGCGGCTGGTCCCGGACGAGAAGCTGGCGCTCGGCGAGTGCCGTGTAGTGACGGCTCAGGCCGAAGCCGATATCGGCTGCCAGCAGCGCCTGGATTCATGCATGGACACCCTGGCCGAACACATCCGGGCGGAAGCCTGAAATGTCCTTGCGCGAGAGCTTCCGGCTCGACGAGGCGCTGCGCTCGCTGGATACCGTGCAGCTGGCGAAAGTCAGCGGCCGGCTGGTGCGCGTCTCCGGCATGCTGCTGGAAAGCCTCGGCTGCCAGCGCATGACCGGCCAGCGCTGCTTCGTCGAACAGGGCGACGGCAGCATGCTCGAAGCGCAGGTGGTGGGCTTCAACCGCGATATCACCTATCTGATGCCATTCAAGAAGCCGGTTGGGCTCACCTCCGGCTCGCGCGTGTTTCCGGCACCGGATGACGCCAAGTTGCATATCGACGAATCCTGGCTGGGGCGGGTGGTCAACGGCCTTGGCGAGCCGCTGGACGAAATGGGCAAGCTCAGCGGGCGTGATCTGCTGCCCACCGAGCTGCCATCGGTGCATCCGCTCAAGCGCAAGCCGGTCAGCGAACCGCTGGACGTCGGCGTGCGGGCGATCAATTCCATGCTCACCCTCGGCAAGGGCCAGCGCGTCGGCCTGTTCGCCGGTTCCGGTGTGGGCAAGAGCGTGCTGCTTGGGATGATTACCCGGCAGACCAAGGCCGACGTGGTGGTGGTCGGGCTAATCGGCGAGCGGGGTCGTGAGGTGCAGGAGTTTCTGCTGCATTCGCTGGGCGAGGAGGGCTTGAAGAAGGCAGTCGTCGTTGTCGCGCCGGCCAACGAATCGCCCTTGATGCGCCTCAAGGCCACCGAGCTGTGTCACAGCATCGCTGCCTACTTCCGCGACCAGGGCAACGACGTGCTGTTGCTGGTCGACTCCCTGACCCGCTACGCCATGGCCCAGCGCGAAATCGCCCTGGCCCTGGGCGAACCGCCGGCCACCAAGGGCTATCCGCCGTCGGTATTCGGCATGCTGCCGGAATTGGTGGAAAGCGCCGGCAATGGTGCCAACGACAATGGCAGCCTCAGTGCGTTGTACACCGTACTCGCTGAAGGTGATGACCAGCAGGACCCAATCGTCGATTGCGCACGGGCGATTCTCGACGGCCACATCGTGCTGTCGCGCCGATTGGCCGATGCCGGGCACTACCCGGCCATCGACATCTGCGCATCGGTCAGCCGCTGCATGAGCCAGGTCGGCCAGCCGCCGCATCTGGGCGCGGCGCGCCAGCTCAAGGAGTTCTACAGCACCTACGAGAAGATCAAGGAACTGATCCCGCTGGGCGGCTACAGCCCGGGCGCAGACCTGAAAACCGACCGCGCCGTGAAGCTGGCACCCACCATCGAGCGCTTCCTGCGCCAAGAGGTGGGCGAGGCCGCGGAGCTGGAAACCAGTCTCACCATCCTGCAGAGCATCATCAAACAACCATGAAGCAGCAGATCGAAACGCTCACGCGCCTGGCCAGCCTGCGTGGCAACCGGGTCAAGCAGATGCTCGGGCAGGTTCAGTATCAGCAGAACCTCTGCCAGCGCTATCGCAACAACATCACCGGGTTGAGTCGCCTGTGCGGCTTCAGTGTGCCGATGAGCACGCCGTTGCAGCGTGACAACCAGCAGCGCTACAAGGCCACGCTGTACAAGATGGTCGAGCTGCAGCGCCGCGAACTGGCGGTGGCCGAGCAGGCCCTGACGCGCATTCAGCAGGAGCTGCTGCAGGCCATGCGCAGCGAGAAGGTGGTCGAGCATGTGATCGAGGCCAAGATGCAGCAGTGGCAGCAACTGTTGATGGCGCAGGAACAGAAGATTCAGGACGGTCTGGCGGCGCAGACCTGGTGGCGAAACCAGATTGCCTAGGTCGCTTCGGCTGTAGGAGCCAGGGGGACGCCAAGTCCTTGCTGGCGATCACGGTACACCCGGCGCCGCACGGCGCTAACGGCGCCACTCGTCCGTCCGATTGCAAAAAAGATTTAAGTAATCCGCCCGAGCGGTCGCTTGTTAGGCAGTAACCACCGAGTTGGAACGAAATCATGGAAATCAGCCGGCAGTTCAAGCCCGCCATTACAATGCCCACCGAGACCGCCGCGGCGCGTCCGGCCAGCGCCCGTCCTGCTGCCCAGGCAACCGCACGTCCAGCCGCAAGCCTGCCGCTGGAGCAAATGCAGGATGCCCTGCGCGCCATGCCCGAGGTTGATATGGATCGGGTAGCGGCCATCAAGCAAGCCCTGCAGCGCGGCGAAATCTCCACCGACGTAGGTGAGCTGGCCAGCAGCATGCTCAGCTACCACCGTGGAAACGATGCGTGAGCCAGCGTGAGAAGTTGCTGTCAGTCGTCGATGACGACCTGCAACAGGACTGCGGCGATTACCTCGCCCTGCGCGAGCTGATGCAGGAACTCTACGGACGTCTGCTCGAACGCGATGTGCTGGAGATCGATCGCATCAACCTGCAGATCACCGTCCGCGTCGAAGCCATTGCCGCGCGTGCCCAGCGCCGCAGCAAGGTGCTGGCGGCTTTCCGTCTGGAAACCTCGGGCGTGGGCATGCGGCGGCTGTTGTCCAGCTGCACGGGTGAGCGCGGCGAATCCCTCCAGCAGCATTGGCGCCAGGTTGGCGACCTCGCCGTGCAGTGCCAGCAGTTCAACGAGCACAACGGCAAGCTGCTCGCCATGCACCACGACATCCTTCAGCAGCTGCTCGCCGGTGGGCAGGACGCGCGGCTCTACTCGCCTCAGGCCTACTGAGGCGTAACGTTCGACTCCCTGCGCCTTCCCATGAGCAGAGCACGTCGCGCTGGCCTCATGGGGGATAAATCATGCAGCGTGTTTTAAAGCGAAACGTTGGATGGGAAAAGCGAACCCGTCTTACGTCCAGTGGTGGTCGAGGTTTCCTCTAGTCCGCCGATCGCCAGCAAGCTGGCTCCTACAGGAGCGCGCTATCGCGGCGGCGGCTGTCTGTCGTGACGCACCCAACCTGCACGTATCGCTTTTCGTAGGAGCCAGCTTGCTGGCGATCAAAGTCTGCGAGCGCCATCAAGTAAAAAGGCTCGTCTCGAGCCCAAGCCTTCCACAGCTCAATCCACTGCATGGCGCTTTTGGGCGCGACCCACGATCGTCAAGCCGCTCGTGCTGATAAGGATTAATCCTTTTCGGTTGCCGCTTTAACTCCCTCGCCTTTCACGTCGCCTTTATAGACAGATGTTCCGCCATCGGCCGAGGCGGAAACGGTGCTTCCCCGTTTCCTCGTCTTGTCGCGTTGCGGAAGCCTTTTTTCTGCATGGCCGGCTCTGAAACGCCTGTAATACGGGTATTCGAGAACTGGCATCCAACTTGCTCTACCTGTTTCAAGAGGGGATGGTGATGGCTATAAATTCCGATTACGTACAACAGATGTCGACGCAGTTGGCCACCTACGAAGTTCAGGGTTCGTTGGATCGGCTTAACCGCAACGAATCGCGCTACAAGGCTCAGCGCGACGCGTTGAGCTCGCTGCGCACGTCGATGACGACTTTCAAGTCGGCCATCACCAAGCTCAACAGCACTACGACGAGCATGCTGACCAATAGCGCGACCTTCAGCCAGGAGGGGTACGCCACCGCCACGGTCGGAACCACAGCGCAATCGGGAAGCTATGACTTCTTCGTCAAACGGCTCGCCAGCAAAGACCAGGTCGCGCTGCAGGGATTTACCGATGCCAGCCTGGCCGGCGGAGGCACGCTCACGATCGGACAGGTTGGCGTTCCTTCGTTCGGGGTAGACATGGCTGGCATTACCACGCTTGACGGCCTTGCCAGCGCCATCAACGGTGCAGCTGATAATTCAGGTGTTCAAGCCACCCTGGTGCGTAGCGACGGCATCGTCAATCTCGTACTGACCAGCACGACAACCGGTGCCAATCAAGCCATCAGCCTGAGCGCTGCTGGCAATACAGACGTCGAAGCTGCTGTTACCGCTCCAGTACGCCTGTCCAGTGCGGCAGATGCCGAGGTTTATCTCGGGCGCGATGCGACCGGCATCAAACTGACCAGCACGAGCAACACGTTTGCCAACGTCATTGACGGCGTCAGCATGACGTTCACCAAGGCGCATGCGGCCGGAGAGGCACTCACGATCGACATTGCGCAAGACAAGGCCGGCACCCAGGCCAAGGCGCAGACCTTCATCGACGCCTTCAATGCGCTGATGACCAGCTTCGATTCGCTGACCGCCAGTGGCGGTGACAGTGCCAAGCGTGGCGCTCTGGCCGGCGATTCCAGCGTGCGCTCCATCGAGAGCCGCCTGAACGGCTTGCTGCGTGCCGATTTCGGTGGCAAGAGCCTGATCGAGTTCGGCATCAGTGCCGACCGTAACGGCAAGCTGACGATCGACGCCAAGCGTTTCGAAGCCGCGGTCGCTAATGATCCAGCGGGCTTCGAGGAGCTGTTCACTGGCACCGACAAGCTGCTCGACAGCATGGACAAAACCGTCGCCGCGTACACCAGCAGCACCAACGGGCTGCTGAAGAACCGCATGGACACGCTGGACATGAACCTGCGCCGTATCGACGAGCAGTTCGAGAACCTCCAGCAGCAGTACGACACCCATTACAGCCGCTACCTGCGGCAGTTCACCACCATGATGCAGACCATGCAGAGCATGGAGCAGACCAGCGGAATGTTCTCGATGCCAACCACACCGCAAGCTAACGGATTGTTCTCATGAACAGCTATCACCCTAACGACAGTTATGACAGCTACCGCTCGGTAGACCTTGAGGCGCGTGCAGCCTCGGCGTCCCCTTACGAACTGGTGCTGGTGCTGATGGACGGCCTGCTGGACGAACTGGCCCGTGCCCGCGGCCACATCGAACACAAGCGTTACCAGCAGAAGGGCGTATCGCTGGAAAAGTGCATGAACATCCTCAACGGCCTCAACGGTGCGCTCGACGAAGAGGGCGGTGGCGAGGTGGTTCAGGGACTGGCGCGTCTGTACGAGTACTGCATCTATCGGCTTTCGGACGTCAGCGTGTCGCTGTCGCTGGAAGGGCTGGACGAGGTGATCAACCTGCTCAGCATTCTCCGCGAGGGCTGGGAGGGCGTCAGTGCCGCCCGTAAGTGACAGCGAGCGCCTGATGGCGCTGCACGGCGAATTGCAGCAGGCGTTGCAGAGCAGCGACTGGACGGCGGTCGCCGCGGTTGACGCGGCGATCCGCCAGTGTCTCGAAACACTGGCCGGGCGGCTTGAGCTGGACGAGCCGACCCACGCTGCCAAGAACCGCCTCAAGCAGCTCCACGGTGAAGGCCTGCAAGCCTGTGCCGACGAATGTGAGCGCCTGCGCCTGTTGTTGTTGAACCACCTCGAACACGCCGAAGGGCGTGCCGCCTATCAGCGCATAGACATGTTCCAAGCCGGAGACAGGGGATGATCATCCAGTCAATTTCCGCCCCGCGTGCCGCCGCAGCAAGTGCTGAAGCCGCATTGCCGGTTGCCGCGCGCGCGAGCCACGGTGGGCAAGCCACAGCCGGCCGAGCGATGGCAGCCGATGCCCTGCGAGGCTTTGCTGAGCGCATGCAGCGGGCGTCGACCACAGCTGATGATCAGCTCTCTGAGTTCTCCGCCGCCCTGTTGCAAGGTGCGCTGCCTGAGCTGGCAGCCGAGCAGGGCCAGGTGATGCAGGCAGGCGGCAATTCCAGCCAGGGCAATGAAGCGCCCCAAGAGCTGACCCCTGAGCAATGGTTGTTGGGGATGATCGACCAGCAGCTGGCCGAAATTCAGGCGCGCGATGCGGCACAAGTTGCCGCCGCACCTGTGCCACAGGCACTGTCGCAAACCGCCACATCGGCGAGCGACGACCTGCTCAGCCTATTGCCGGGGCAGGCCCAGCTTGCCAATGCCCCGCTCGACGCCGTGCAGGACGATTCGCTGAACATCGTGAAGATGGCTGTTCAGGGCCGCATCGTCGAGCTGAACCCGGTGGCGACGGCCATGCCCAAGCCCATCGTCGAGATGAGCGTCGGCCAATCCCTGGCCGCCGCAATCACGCCGGCCGATGCCATGCCGGCCGCGTCGCTGGACTCGCTTCTGGACGTCGCTGAGCCACTGGAAGCGGGCGACCCGCTGACCGCGACGGTCAAGCGCGGACAAAGCGCGCCGCTGCAGTCTGCCGACCGTGCGCTGAAGTTGCAGGCACCGGAGGCCAAGTGGGGCGAGCAGATGCTCCACGCCTTGCGCGAAAACGTAGATCTGCAAATCCAGCAGAAGATCCAGAGCGCCACCATCCGCCTCGATCCGCCGGAACTGGGCAGCATGGAAATCCTGCTCAGCCACGAGTCGGGCCGGCTCAACGTGCACCTGTCTGCCGCGAACGCCGACGTGGCGCGCCTGCTGCAGCAGACCAGCGAGCGTCTGCGCCATGAACTGGTGGGCCAGCACTTCGTCCAGGTCAACGTGCAGGTCGGCGCCGACAGCGGCGGCCAGCAGGGTCAGCCGCGTCAACGGCCTGTGCTTGCAGGGGAAGAGGCACCTCTGGCGGCCCGGCCGCAGGAGCAGGAACAGCAACGTGAAAGCGGCCGCGCCCGGGACGTCCTGGTAACGGTTTGACCCGTTTCAACCTAATTAGCCATTTGTGAGTGAGTTATGTCGACGTCCCGTATTGTCCTGCTGATGCTGTTGCTCAACGTCCTGACCGTTGCCGGTGGGGTTGGCGTCAGCTACTGGCTGCTCAAGCCTGGCCTGGAAGGCACTGGCTCGGAACAGGTCGCAGCGGCCGAGCCGGTTGAGCCCTCCGAGTACGAATTTTTCCCTGTCGATAAAGTGATCGTCAGCGTGCGCGGCGAGGGTCGTGAGCACTATTTCGTGCTCGATCTGGCGCTGCAGGCGGACGCCTCGGACGAGCCAAAGAACTTCGAGCAGGTGGAACCCATCGTGCGTAACTCGGTGGTGGGCTACCTGTCGTCCCGTTCCTTCGATGAATTGCGTGGACTGAAGATCGGTGAGTTGCAGGAGCGTCTGGAAACAGCCCTGTTCGCCGATTTTGCAGCCAAGAATGCAGCGGTGCCCTTCAAGCACGTGCTGGTCAACAAGCTGATCGTGCAGTAAAGGCCGCGCCATGAGTGCCACTTGCCCCATCGACTATTACGGCGCTACGCCGGCCGGCCCCTCGGTGTTCGCACCGGCGGTCGAACAGCGCTGGCTGATGCAGTACCTGCCGCTGGTCAAACGCATCGTTCGCCAGCTGTCACTGCAGGCCAACCAGGTGCTCGACCGCGAGGACATGGAACAGATCGGCATGATGGGGCTGCTCGAAGGCCTACGCCGCTACGGCGAGCCGGACGAAGGCTTCGGCAAGTTCGCGTCCCTGCGAATCCGTGGTGCCATTCTCGATGAGCTGCGCCGCCAGGACTGGCGCCCGCGCCAGGTCCGCCAGCAAGCCCACAAAGTCCGCGATGCGATCCGCGATCTGTCACGTCAACTGGGCCATGAACCCAGCGATGAAGAGATCAAAGCCCACACCGGCCTCGATGAAAAGGAATACCAGGAATTCCTCTGTGCTGACTCATCCGAAGCGATCGAAAGCCTCGATGAGCTGTTGCAGAGCGGCCACGAGCACTTCCCTGACACCACCGAGCTATTCGAGGAGCGCCTGATCAAGGAGCGCGTGCTGGCGCAAGCGCTGGCGCGACTGGACGAGCGCGAACGCCTGGTGCTGACACTGTATTACCAGCACGAACTGAGCCTGAAGGAAATCGCCCTGGTGCTGGAAGTCAGCGATGCCCGGGTTTGTCAGCTAAGCAAGCAGGCGATCGGCAAGGCCTGTCGGTTTTTAGGGGCTTCTGACGCTTCGATCGCGGCCGCGCGGGAGCCTGTTTTTGCGCGCGGCAAGGCATGAGGAGAGAAGTTTGGTTACTCCAAATGAACGACGAATAACGCTGAACCGCGCAAAAACAGGCCCGGCCCTTCGGGTTGCGCGGCAAATGACGCCATGCGGCGTTGCGGGACTTGGCAAGGGAATAACCATTACCGGCGTCCCGCGCCTTACCTGGCGTCATTTGGCGCAGCAACGCGGCTCGCGCCGAAGCGTCAGCAGCCCCTTAACCGAGAGAAGTCAGTAGTCATGCAGAAAGTATTAGGTGCCTTCATCATCATCGGTTGCGTGCTGGGCGGCTACGCCATGGCCAATGGCGATATGCGCATGCTCTGGCAGCCAGCCGAGGTGGTCATCATCCTCGGCGCCGCGCTCGGCAGTCTGGTGGTCGGTAACCCCAAGGAAGTCCTGATCGAGATGCTGCATCAGATCAAGGGCGTCTTTGCCTACCAGCGCCGTGGCGAGGAATTTCAGCGTCAGTTGCTGATGCTGCTCTATGAATTGCTGGAGATGGTCGACGTGGGTGGTCTGAAGGTTCTCGACTCGCATATCGAAGAGCCGGAGCAGAGCGACCTGTTCGTGCGCTATCCCCTGATCCTCCAAGAAAAGAACCTGATGGCCTTCATCGCTGACAATTTCCGTCTGATGGCCATGGGCAAGATCACCGCGCACGAGCTGGAAGGCTTTCTCGAACAAGAGCTCGAAGCCATGGAGCACGCCCTCCTGCAGCCGGCGCGCTCGCTGCACAAGATCGGCGAAGCCATGCCGGGCTTCGGCATTCTCGCGGCGATCATGGGCATCATCATCACCATGGGCAGCATCGGCGGCAGCGTCGCGGAAATCGGCGCACACGTGGCCGCAGCGCTGGTGGGTACCTTCCTCGGCATCTTCTTCTGCTACTGCCTGATGGACCCACTGTCGAACGCCATGAGTCAGCGGATCAAGACCGAGCTGTCGGCGCTGGAATGCGTGCGCACCACGCTGGTCGCCCATGTGGCCGGCAAGCCCACGCTGCTGGCGGTGGACGCCGGTCGCAAGCTGATCGAGCAGGACGTCAAACCCGCCTTCCGTCAGCTGGAAAAATGGGTGACGCAGTACGAGGAAGAAAGGGACGCCGCATGAGGAGCCGGGACAAGAGCAAGGGCGGCGGCGAGCACGAGATCATCATCAAGCGCCGCAGCAAGAAGGGCCATGGCGACGAACATGGTGGTGCCTGGAAGGTGGCCTTTGCCGACTTCACCCTGGCGATGATGGCGCTGTTCATGGTGCTCTGGATCATCCAGCCGCAGATGAATCAGACCAACCCCTCCTATGGTGAGATGGAAAGCAACCCACTGGTTGATGGCGGAGCCGGTATCTTCGATGGCACCAGCACCTCGCCGCTGGAGCTCGACGGCGTGCCGGTGCGCCCACCGCAGGCTGACGACACCGACCACAAGGAAGGGAAAGGCGATCGGGATGGCAGCCACAACTATGGCTCGACCGAAGAGCTGAAAAAGCTCGCCGAGCTGATGCGCGAGGTCGCCAGCGAAGTCGATGCTTTGGCCAACCTGGAAGTAGACGTGGTCCCGCAGGGGCTGCGCATTCTGATCAAGGACGACCAGCAGCGCTTCATGTTCCAGCGTGGCAGCGCGACGCTCAATCCGCATTTCCAGAAGCTGCTAGGCGTGCTCGCCGGCGTGCTGGCCAAGGTCGACAACAAGCTGATCATCAGCGGTCACACTGACGCCACGCCGTACCGGCAGAAGAATGGCTACAACAACTGGAACCTCTCCGGGGATCGCGCCTTGCGCGCCCGCAATGCACTGGTCGACTCAGGCCTGGGCGAAGGCTCGGTGCTGCAGGTAACGGCTCAGGCGGACGTCATGCCGCTGCACCCCGAAGACCCACAGAGCGGCGCCAACCGCCGGGTAGAAATCCTGTTGCTCACCGCCTCGGCCGAGGCGCTGTACAAGGAATTGTTCGGCGACAGCTACGGCAAGGTGCGCTTTTCCGAAAGCGGGGCGAGCTATAGCGGAGCGTCCGCGGATTAACCAGCTCGGGGGCGGTAGGCGCGAATGAGCGCCTACGGAGCGTGCCACTAAAGCTTGGATCGCGAGCAAGCTCGCTCCTACAGAATTGGCCGGTGGCTGGGCCGACATCCTGAACAATATATCGGGTTGGATCTAGCAGATAGGCCGTTCGTAGGAGCCAGCTTGCTGGGGTGGGATATTTGCAGAAACCGGCTCTTGGAGTTCGCTGCGCCTTGTTCGCGAGTGAGCTCGCTCCTACAGAATCTGCCAACGGCAGGCCCGACATCCGGAACAATATGTCGGGGCGGATCTAGCAGATAGGCCGTTTGTAGAAGCCAGCTTGCTGACGATTGGGCATTTTGCAGAGACTGGCTCCTTGGAGCTCCCTGTGCCTTGATCGCGAGCAAGCTCGCTCCTACAGAATTGGCTGACGGCAGGCTCGGCATTCGGACCAAAATGTCGGGTTTGGATCTAGCAGATAGGCCGTTCGTAGGAGCCAGCTTGCTGGCGATGGGCCGTATCGGTGCTGGATCACGCGGGCGCCGTTACGGGTTCAGGCGCTGGTGTTCACTGCATGGGATGGATTGCAGCGCCTATATCGCGATTCCGATAGGCGCTCTGTCAGGCGCATCGCAGCCGCTGGCGGGTATGTATTTCAGCCGCGGTTAGGGTGGTCGTCTGCGCAATAGACCTGTCGGGTTTCGACGCCGTACAGGCAGGCGCCGACCTGCTCGAGGGTGATGCGTGCGCCCTTGTGGGAGCCGTAGAACAGGTTGAATACCAGCTCATCGTCCATCTGGTCTTTCGGCCCCAGGCCGTGCACCTGACCTTCTTCCACCACCAGCGATGCCCGCCCGAGCAGATCTGTTTCCAGGCGACCGGACGCCTCGACGATGGCCGGCGCGTTGCGTGTCATCGAGTAAAAGCGGCCCTTGTTGAAGACCAGGCTCTGACTGACTTTGAGGGTCGTACCGTCGCTCAGCAAGACATGTCCGCTGGAACTGTAATGACCGTCGAGACTCGACGAAGCCGTGCCAGTGGTGCCCATTGCCACGAACGCCCATAGCAGCAGCGCAGCAGGTGCCATCACCCGCAGCATGCGTTTGCCGACTGCGCCGGTTTCGTTCTGGCTATTCATTGCAGGCACTCTTGTAAATGGTCGCTGGGAATGGTCTGGACGCGGCTCTTGTGTACCTTGAGCCAATTGACCCGGCCGTCACCTTGCAGGCAACGGATCTCGTAGAAGCCCGGGGACATGTTGACGATCAACCGCGCCGGCTCGGCACTTATGTTGCTCATCGTATCGACCAGCAGCCCTGTTTCCTTAATCAGCGAATCGAGCAGGTGTTGGCTCTTCTCCACATACAGCACCTCAAGCGCCCCGACATCGACCGTTTGAGTAAACGACGGCGCAGAGCTGCTGGCCAGGCGAAAGCCGAGGGTCGCCAGGCCCAGCAGCACCATCATTCCCGAGCCGGCGAGTGCCATGCTTTGCCACGAACGGTAACGACGTGCGGCTTTAGGCTGCTCGGTCTTTGGCAAAACGCTCGGCGCCGGCAGGTCCATCACCACCGCGCCATGCTTTTCAGCAATGACCGTCAACGGCGCGGCTTTGATTGAGGGCTGCGCCTGGTCGACTTTCAAATACTGCGGATTGAACAGGTAGCCGCGGCGCGGCAACGTCTGGATGATCTGGTTGCCCGCATCGAACAGGGCCTGGCGCAGCGTGTAGATCTGCTGATTGAGGCTGCCTTGGCCAACTACCCGACCCTCCCAGGCATAGGTCATCAGCTCCTCGCGGGACACCACCTGTCCTGGCACCTGCAGCAGGCGCTCCAGCACTCGGCTACCGGAAAAACCCAGATCGAGCGTTTCTTCGTGTTCATCATGGGTCAGCACGAGCTGGAAGAGCGCGCGGTCGAAGCGAGCCGTGCAACCGTCGCGCCCGGTTTTCAACAGGTGACAGATGAGGGCATCGGTGGCCGGTGGGGTCAGAGATGAGGTCATGAGCGCCTGAGTTCGGGTTTTGCGGATTAATGGTTTTACCGGTGTGATGACCTTGGCAAAACGGGACGCCGGCATATTGGCGTCGTTTTTTTGATAGGGCAAGCGGGTAGACCATTAAAAGCGCTGAGCGGCGAGGGGCCGAGCGCTCCGAACAGGTGCCGTTGGAAGGGCAGATATAGCGTTTTACGGCTGAAATTTAGGATTAATCGGGCATATCTGGTGTGCGGACGTCTGGCTAAAAATAGCCGCCGTTTGTCGGAGCTTCCATGGGGCTGGGCTTGGAAAGCAAAAAGCCCCGAACCAGTCGGGGCTTTTTGATCCGGTCTTAGCGACCAGCGGTACTGCGTGCGGCTTAGCCCAGCAGGCCCATGACCATGCCTGGCATCTGGCCAGCCTGCTTGAGCATAGAGATGCCCGACTGCATGAGCATGGAATTCTTGCTCATGTTGGCGCTTTCGATGGCGAAGTCGGCGTCCATGATCCGGCCTTTGGCCATGTCGGTGTTGTCTTTCATGTTCGCCAAGTTGTTGTTGACGTGGTTCAGGCGGTTGATGGTTGAACCGAACTTGGCGCGCATTGAACCCAGGTCATTCAATGCCGTCTCAAGCAGCGTGATAGTTGCACCAGCGTTGGTGTTCACGGCCGTTGCTGCAACCTGAGTGCTTGCGATCTCGGTACCAGGCGTGCCCGGAACGCTGTAGGTATCGGCTGCTGCGGCCAGGGACCCAGTAATTTTGGTGAGAGCGGCAGTTGCGTCAAAGCTAAGTGTCTCGGCTTGGCTTGCTCCGATCTGGAAGCTGACGGCTGCGGAGAATTTACCCACGGTACCGTCTACGGCTGTGCCGTTACTGAATAGTGTTTCGCCAGCATAACGAGTGTTCTTGACGATGTTGGCCAGCTCTTTGCCAAGTTCGTCGAACTCTGCTTGAAGAGAGATCAGGTCGCTGCCGCTGTTGGTTCCGTTGGCACCTTGTGTGGTGAGGTCCTTCATGCGCTGAACGATGTCAGTCATCTCGCTGAAGGCGCCTTCGGCGGTCTGCAGCATGGAGGTCGCATCACCCGTGTTGCGCATTGCAACACCCATGCCGCGGCTCTGGGCGTTCAGGCGAGTGGCGATCTGCAGGCCAGCGGCATCGTCGGCAGCGGAGTTGATGCGCAGACCAGTACCCAGACGCTGCTGGTTGGTGCTCAGAGCGCTGTTCGACTTGTTCAGTGCAGTGTTGGTGGTCAGTGCGGAGTAGTTGGTGTGAATGGACAGGGCCATGGTGATCATCCTTCGTGCGTTGGGCTGTTAGGAGCTGGCTTGACTGCCTGCTGAAAAGGTAAGGCGACAGCACCAAGCGAAGGATTAAATCCTGACGTCAAATTTTTTCGAAATCGATCGGCGCGTCGGATAAGGCATCGGTTTGGTCGCGGCTGGGCTGTAGGGTTAAGCCTCGTCTGTACCGCTTATTGCCGCTCGGATCGCCAGCGAGCTGGCTCCTACAGAACGGGACGATCGGGCGCCGGTGATCCACCGCTTCTTTGTAGGGGCTGGCCCGCAAACAGCTTTTAGAAAGTGCTGGTGACGACCCCTGCTTCCACGACCTTCGCGTCGATCACCTTGCCGCTACCGACGTTGCGCACGCGGATGACGTCGCCTGGCTGGCCGTCGGCCAGGGCTTCGCCGGAGGTGGAGGCTTCGATGCCTTCGTTGTTGGCGACGATCTTTACCGGCTGGCCGCGTTTGACCGCCATGGCTTGTTCGAGCAGTGCTGGGGTGATGGTCTGGCCGGCGCGGATGCGGCGTTTGGCCGCCAGGCCGACCACCTCTTCGATGCGGTTGTAGTAGCCGCGCCGGGCCTTGGCGACGTTGATGCGTTGCAGTTTGAGGTCGTTGGCGGTCAGGGTCTGGCCGCGGTCGATGATGCCTTCGGCGTGGACGGCCGGAAGGAAGACGTGGGCTTGGCCTGTGGCGTTCGTTGACCAGCCGGGTGTGTCGACGCAGCGAAGCTTCAGGTTCTGCCGCTCCATGGCCGATGGCGCCTCGCCAGTCGCCCGGACCTGGAGTGCTTCGGAGCAGCGCGGCAGATTGGCCGCGCTGGCCGGCACGCTGATGTCGTAACGCAGTTGCATGCCTTGCCAGCCCTGCCGCGTGGCCTGCTGTTCGAGCATCAGCCGCAGGTGGTTTTCCACGACCTGCTGAACCTGCGTTGTGGCGTCCGCCTGCGCCTGGGGCATGACACCCATCAGGAGAAAGGTGACGAGCCACCATGCGGAAGGCGCTTTTCCGCTTCCGCATGGCCGCTTCTTGCCAAGCGGAAAAAGACGCTCGCTGCGTTCTGCCCTGTTCTCTTTTTTTGCCATGAAAATCAATGGATTACCCATATCTGTAGGTTCGGCACGCTTTCTGCAAAAAGTAACAGCAAAGCGGTGGGCTGGGTTCAGCCTGCACAGGCTGCAAAGGGTATCGGCAAATGAGTATACGGATTGATGATGCGCTGGGCGTTCACGAGCGCGCCCTCGGTCTGCGCATGCAGCGCAGCGAGATTCTCGCGGCAAACCTGGCCAACGAAGACACCCCGGGCTTCCAAGCGCGGGACATCGACTTCAACAAGGAGATGCGTCGCCTGGAAAGCAGCACCGCACCGCGCGCCAGCATGGCCAGTAGCGACCCACATCTGCTGTTCCGCGTACCGGGCCAGGCTTCTCAGGACGGCAATACCGTCGAGCTGTCGACCGAGCAGGCGCAGTTCTCGCGCAACTCCATGGATTTCCAGACCAGCCTGACCTTCGTCACGATGAAATTTCGTGGCTTGAAGCAAGCCATCGAGGGCCGTTAAGCCATGTCATTCGATTCTATCTACCGCATCGCCGGCTCGGCGATGAATGCCCAGACCGTGCGCCTTAATACCGTGGCGAGCAACCTGGCCAACACCGACTCGGCCGCCAACAACGCGGCCGATGTCTACCAGGCGCGCAAGCCGATGTTTGCCGCCGTGTATGAGAACAACTCGCTGACCCGCGGCGTCGGTCTCGGTGGTGCCCATGTACAGGTGCTCGACGTAGTCACCTCCGGCGCCGAGCCCAAGCGCCGCTATGAGCCGGGCAATCCGCTGGCCGATGGCGATGGCTACGTCTATTACCCAGACATCAACGAGATCGAAGAGATGACCGACATGATGTCGGCCACGCGCAGCTTCGAGACCGGCGTCGAGGTGCTTAACCGCGTGAAAAGCATGCAGCAGAGCCTGTTGCGGCTGGGAGAATCCTGATGGCGGTGACCAATAACCTACAGGGCAGCGGTCTGTCCGGCGCTGCAGCGAGCGATCTGCCCAAGCAGGCGGTGAACATCAGCGACGCCACGCAGATGGAGAACAATTTCATCAGCCTGATGGTTGCGCAGATCAAGTATCAGGATCCGACCAAGCCGGTCGACAGCACCGAGTTTCTCAATCAGTTCTCGGCGATGTCTCAGGTCAAGAGCATGGAGAACCTGGCCACCCTGGCGCAGAACAATCTGGTGCTGACCGACAACCTGCAGACCCTGACCGCGGCTGGTCTGGTCGGCCAGCAGGTGAGCGTGGCGGTCGAGTCGCTGGATCTCAGTGGGCAGGCCGTCAGCGGTGGCTTCGATTTAAGCCATGCCTCGACCCGCACCGCAGTCCTCCTGACCGATTCCAACGGCACCCAGACCCGCATCGAGCTGGGCGCGCAGTCCGCTGGCAAGGTGCCCTTCGTCATCGACCCGGCCAAACACGGGCTGCGCGATGGCCAATACAGCGTCAGCATCGAATCGGAGAACGGTGAATTCCCACAGGTGGAAGTCGCCGGTCAGGTCTCCAACGTGCGCGTCAGCGCCGAAGGTCCGGTGCTCCAGGTTAAGGGCGTCGGTTCGGTGCCTTTCTACAACATCCTTGAATTTGCCCAGGCCGATGCCGGGCTGCTCGGCGGCTGAGCCCCAGGGCTCGCCAGTCTTCATTTCCCTTTAAGTATCGAGATCAGCCCATGAGCTTCAACATCGCCCTGACCGGCCTGTCCGCCGTCAACGAGCAACTCAACACCATCGGTAACAACATCGCCAACGCCGGCACCGTCGGCTTCAAGTCATCCCGGACCAACTTCGGCAGTCTCTATGCCGAAAGCCAGGCCATGGGCGTTGAAGTGACCGGCACCAGCCAGAGCATCAGTCAGGGCGGTGCCTTGACCACCACCAATCGCAACCTCGACCTGGCCATTTCCGGCGGTGGCTTCTTCGTCACCCGCGCCAGTAACGGCGATGTGGCCTACACCCGTGCGGGCGTGTTCGGCACCGACAAGGACAGCTACCTGACCAACAGCCTCGGCCAACGCCTGCAAGGTTATCCGGCCGATGCAACTGGCAACCCGCAGACCGGCGTGGTCAGCGACCTGCAAATGAAATCCGGTGGTCTGCCCGCCAAAGCCACCGATGCGCTGAGCTTCGTTGCCAACCTCGACGCGAACCAGGAAGTCCCTGCGGTCGCTTTCGATCCGCTGGTCGCCGACAGCTACAACTCCACCTACACCACCAAGCTGTACGACTCCCAGGGCAAGGAACACACCCTGACCCAGTACTTCGCCAAGACCGCTGATAACAGCTGGAACGCCCATTACTACGTCGACGGCGCTGCGGTTGCCGGCCCGCAAGCGTTGACCTTTGACGGCGCCGGCACGCTTGCCGCGCCCATCGGCAAGGTTGCGATCAATGCGGCGCTGACCGGCGGCGTCGATCCGCTGGCCATCCAGCTCGACTACAGCGGCACCAGCCAGTACGGCTCTGAATTCAGCGTCACCAGCAACCGCGCCACCGGCTACTCGGCCGGCGAGCAGACCGGCATGAGTGTCGAGAAGGACGGCAAGGTCTACGCCAGCTATTCCAACGGCGAGCGCCTGCTTCAGGGCCAGGTGGTGCTGGCGAACTTCGTCAATGCCGAAGGCCTGAAGAACATCAGTGGCACCGCCTGGACCGAAACCGCGGCGTCCGGCGCGGCCATGCTCGGGGCGCCGGGTGTCGGCCAGTACGGCAACCTGGCCAGCGGCGCGCTGGAAAGCTCCAACGTCGACCTCACCCAGCAGCTGGTAGGCCTAATGGAAGGCCAGCGTAACTACCAGGCCAACACCCAGGTTATTTCCACCAACAAGGAACTGACCCAGGTTCTGTTTAGCGCACTCTGAGGCTGATCCATGGATCGTTTGGGATACACGGCGATGACCGCTGCGAGCCGCACGATGATGTCGCTGCAGGTGCGCTCCAACAACCTCGCCAACGTCAACACACCGGGCTTTCGCGCCGACCTCGAGCGCGCTCAGGCCGTCGCCGTGGAAGGCTACGGCTATGACAGCCGCCACATGGCGGTGGTCGAGAACAACGGTGTCAGCCTGGCCGCCGGCCCGATGGTCGCCACCGGTCGCGAGCTGGATTTCGCCGTCAAGGGCACCGGCCTGATCGTCCTGCAGGACGGCGAAGGCGAGGCCTATACGCGCCAGGGCAGCATGCAGATCGATGCCGAAGGTCGCCTGACGCTCAATGGCCGCGCGGTCATGGGCGAGGGCGGGCCGATCGAGCTGCCCGAGCATGAGCGGGTTGAGATTGGCAATGACGGCACCGTGTCGATCATGGCGCCGGGCGACTGGATGATGGCCGAGGTCGACCGCATCCGCCTGGTCGACGTGCCGGCTGCGGACCTGATGAAGAACGAGGCCGGCTTGCTGGTCACGCGCAACGGCGAGCCCGCCGCGCCCAGCGAAGACGTGCGCCTGGCCAGTGGTTTCCTCGAGTCGAGCAACGTCTCGGCCATCGACGAGCTGGCCTCGACCATGAGCCTCAACCGCCTGTTCGAGACTCAGGTAAAGATGATGAAAGCCGCCGAGGACCTCTCCGACGCCGGCAACCGAATGATCCGCGGCAGCTGATCGGGAGATAACGCATGAATTCCGCACTTTGGGTCAGCAAGACCGGCCTGGCTGCACAAGACACCGCCATGGCGACCGTCGCCAACAACCTGGCCAACGTCAACACCAACGGCTTCAAGGCCGACCGCGCGGTCTTCGAGGATCTGTTCTACAGCATCGAGAAGCAGCCCGGCGCCCAAGCGGATGAGATCAACACCGTGCCGTCCGGCATTCAGCTGGGCAGCGGCGTGCGCGTCGCCGGCACGCAGAAGGTGTTCACCGAAGGCAGCATCCAGACCACCGGTCAGCCGATGGACCTGGCGATCGTCGGTCGTGGCTTCTTCCAGGTCGAGTCGCCCAACGGCGACATCCTCTACACCGAGAACGGCCAGTTCCAGCTCAACGCCGAAGGCGTGATGGTCAATGCCCAGGGCTTGCCGCTGACGCCTGCCATCGAAGTGCCGCAGGGCAGCACCGGCTTTACCGTGGGCGCCGATGGCATCGTTACGGCCGTTCTGCCCGGTGACACACTGCCGTCCGAGCTGGGCCAGATCACCCTGGTCAACTTCACCAATCCGGGTGGCCTGGAAGCACTGGGCGGCAACCTCTATCGCGAAAGTGTCGCCAGCGGCGAAGCGGTGGAAGGCGTGCCGGGCGAGGAGGGCCTCGGCCAGCTCAAGCAGGGCGTGCTCGAAGGCTCCAACGTGCAGGTGGTCGAGGCCATGGTAGCGATGATCGCCATCCAGCGCGCCTACGAGGCCAACGCCAAGGTCCTCGATGCCGCCAGCGGCATGCAGCAGTTCCTCAACCAGACCGTCTGAGAATCATGATGCGTACGCCCATTCTGCTCGTCGCTCTGGCCTTGCTCGGCGGCTGCGCCAGCTTCAACGAAATGCTGCCGGAAGAGCCCTCCACCGAGTACGAACCGCTGGAGTTGGACTACAGCCTGCCGCCGACCACCGGTGGCGGCCTGTTCCGCTCCGGTTACAGCGGCTCGCTGATCAGCGACAGGCGCGCGGTGCGGGTCGGCGACATCCTCACGGTGGTGCTGGACGAGTCCACGCAGTCGAGCAAGAGCGCCGGTACCAGTTTCGGCAAGGAATCGAGCGTAGGCATCGGCGTGCCGACCATTCTCGGCAAGACCTACCCGGACGTTGAAACCTCAGCCTCCGGCGAACGCGAGTTCAAGGGCTCGGCCAAGAGCTCGCAGCAGAACACCCTGCGCGGCTCCATTGCCGTCAGCGTGCACCGCGTGCTGCCCAACGGCACCTTGCTGATCAAGGGTGAGAAGGCCCTGCGGCTGAATCAGGGCGACGAATACATCCGCCTGACCGGCCTGGTGCGTATCGACGACATCAACCGCTACAACCAGGTGTCCTCGCAAAGCGTGGCCAACGCCAAGATTTCCTACGCCGGGCGCGGCGTGCTCAACGACAGCAACTCGGCCGGCTGGCTGACGCGGTTCTTCGCGTCGCCGCTGTTCCCCCTTTAAGCGAGCCGATCTCCACATGACTAGCCTCATGCGACCACTCAAGCTGTTCCTCGCCGCCGTCGCGCTGTGGCAACTGCCGGCCCAGGCCGTGCCGTTGATGGACCTGGTGGATGTCGAGGGCATCCGTGGCAACCAGCTGATCGGCTACGGCCTAGTTGTGGGCCTCGACGGTACCGGCGACAAGAATCAGGTCAAATTCACCAGCCAGTCGGTGACGAACATGATCAAGCAGTTCGGCGTGAACCTGCCGCCGAACGTCGACCCGAAGCTGAAGAACGTCGCCGCGGTGACCATCACCGCGACGGTGCCGCCGTCCTACAGCGCCGGCCAGACGGTGGATGTCACCGTCTCCTCGCTGGGCGACGCCAAGAGCCTGCGCGGCGGCCAACTGCTGATGACCCCGCTGCAGGGCGTCGACGGTGAGATCTATGCCCTGGCTCAGGGCGCGGTGATCGTTGGCGGCGTCAGCGCCGAAGGTGCAGACGGCTCCAAGGTTTCCATCAACACCTCCAACAGCGGCCTGATCCCCAACGGTGCGACGGTCGAGCGGATGATTCCCAGCGACTTCACCGAACGCCCGGAAGTGATGCTTAACGTGCGCCAGCCGAGCTTCCAGACCGTCACCCGTGTGGTCGACGCGGTGGATGCCTATTTCGGCAAAGGCACCGCCACGGCGCTCAACGCCACCAAGGTGTCGATCCGTGCGCCCCTTACCAGCACTCAGCGCATGAGCTTCATGGCCATGCTCGAACGCCTGGAAGTCGAAGAGGGCCGCACCCGGCCGAAAGTGGTGTTCAACAGCCGCACCGGCACTGTCGTGGTCGGTCAGGGTGTGCGGGTCAAAGCCGCGGCGGTGGCCCACGGCAGCCTGACCGTGACGATCAGCGAGAATCCCCAGGTCAGCCAGCCAAACGCATTCGCGGACGGCGAAACCGTGGTCACGCCGCAGTCGGACGTCACCATCGAGCAGGACCGCAAGGCGATGTTCAAGTGGCCCGAAGGCGCCAGCCTGGAAAGCATCATCAGCACCATCAACAGTCTTGGCGCCACACCCGACGACGTGATGAGCATCCTGCAGTCGCTGGAACGTGCCGGCGCCCTGAACGCTGAATTGATCGTGATGTAACAAGCGCCTGCTTCTGATGAAGCAGGCCTGACGCGCAGCAGATTGAATAGGTTTTTGTCGGATGAGCATCGTATCCCTCCCCCAGCACCTCAACACCCTGCGCAACCGCCAGGACGGCCCGACCGCGGCCCGGCGCCAGCAGCTGGAAGTCGTTGCCGAACAGTTCGAGGCGATGTTCCTGCAGCAGATCCTCAAGCAGATGCGCAAGGCCGGCGACGTGCTCGGTGCCGGCAACCCGATGCGCAGCCGCGAGCTGGATACCATGCGCGACTTCTATGACGAAGTGCTCGCCGACACCCTGGCCGGCAAGCGCCAGACGGGGATCGCCGACATGCTGGTTCAGCAGCTAAGTGGTGAAGCCGGCAGCGCGCCCGCGCCGACAGCCCTGGCCGGTCACGCTGGCAGCGGTTTGCAGGGTGGCGGCTTGCATGCGCTGCGTGGCACCTGGCAGCGAGGCGTCGATGCGCTGGACAGTGCTTGGGAAAGCGGCAAGGCCGGCTTCAAGTCGCTGGTCGACAGCGTCATCAAGCATGAGTCCAGTGGCAACATCGCCGCCGTCTCGCCGAAGGGCGCGCGTGGCCTGATGCAGTTGATGCCGGGTACGGCGCGGGACATGGCGGCCGAGCTGGGTTTGCCGTTCAGTGAAGCGCGGCTGACCACCGATGCGGAATACAACAAGCGCCTCGGCAGTGCCTACCTGAACAAGATGCTCGACCGCTACGACGGCCATCAGGCGCTGGCGCTGGCCGCCTATAACGCCGGCCCCGGCCGGGTAGACGAGTGGCTGAAGAGCCACGGTGACCCCCGCAAGGGCGAGATCGGCACCGGCGCCTGGGTGCAGAAGATCCCTTTTGCGGAGACCCGCAACTACACCCGCAACATCCTCAACGATCTGAGCGCCGCCGCGCCTCGGCAGGCCGAACCGCGTGCGCAGCTGCAAGCCGTTCCGCCTGTTGTGCCGTCGCCGCTTAATTCCGCTGGCGATTCGGTCGCTCTTTCTACTGGGCACAGTGTTGTTGCTGGCGCCCGCCTCTCGGTGGCGTTCGCGCAACCGATCCGGATCGAGCCGAAGGAAGTCGTGTCGTGAGTATTCTTGGTCAAATTGGCTACAGCGGCGTTCGCGCCTCGCAGATCGCCCTCTCGGCGACCGGGCAGAACATCGCCAACGTCAACACGCCGGGCTTCAGCCGTCTGACGCCAGACATGAAGTCGGTGGGCGGGCAGACCTCGGTCAGCATCGGTGGTGGCGTACAGGTCAGCAGCATCCGGCGTCTGTCCAACGACTTCCAGAATCAGCAGCTCTGGCGCGCCAGCACCGACGAGAACTACTTCAACACCAGCCAGCAATACCTCACCGCCCTCGAAGGCCTGATCGATAGCGAAGGCTCGAGCGTCAGCGTTGGCCTGGACAACTTCTTCGCCGCCCTCAGCGAAGCCAGTTCGACCCCCGAATCCATCGCCCTGCGCCAGCAGATCATCGGCGAGTCGAAGCAGTTGGCGCAGCGCTTCAACGGGCTGAACAGCAACATCGGCACCCAGCTCAACGCCCTGCAGGGCCAGCGCGTGGCCATGACCAGCGAAATCAACGGGCTGTCCGGCAACATCGCCGAGTTGAACGCACAGATCCGCGAGATGGAATCCTCGGGCCGTGATACCGCGACCCTGCGCGATTACCGCGACAACCTGGTCAAGGACCTTAGCCAATACGCCGGCATCCGCGTGCAGGAAGCCGCTGATGGCACTCTGAATGTCTCGCTGGCCAACGGTCAGCCGCTGGTTGCCGGTGCGACGGCGGGCCAGTTGAAGGTCAACGCCAACCTCGCCGGCGAGCAGGAGATGACGCTGGTGTTCGCCAAGACCACCTTCCCGCTCAACCAGCAGGGCATCGGCGGCTCGCTCGGCGGTCTCTACGACATGGAGTACGGCGCGCTGCGCCCGGCCCAGCAGGATTTGCACGACATGGCCTCGGCCGTGGCGACCATGGTCAACGACGCCCTCGCCGGTGGCTTCGACCTCAACGGCAACCCGGGCCAGCCGCTGTTCAGCTACAACGCGGGCAGCACCAGCGGGATGCTGGCGGTCAACGCGTTGGGCGCTTCGGAACTGGCGTTTTCCGGCACCGCAGGCGAGGTGGGTAACAACAAGACCCTGCTCACCATGCTTGAACTCAAATCAGCGGGTGTCACGGTCGCCGGCAACACCGTACCGCTCAACGACGCCTACGCCGGCCTGGTTGGCCGCGTTGCCAGTGCCAGCCGGCAGAACCAGGCGGATCTGCGCGCCGCGACCACGGTAGCCGAGCAGGCTCAGGCGCAGCGCGACAGCGTCAGTGCGGTCAACCTGGACGAGGAGGCCGTCAATCTCATGGCCTACGAGCAGGCCTACCAAGCCAACATGAAAGTCATCAGCACATCCAACGATCTGTTCAACGCCGTACTGGCGATGTTCTGAGCTGGCGCAAGCCAACTTGACTGACGAGAAAGACACCATGCGCATCTCCAACGCCCAAATCACCGCCATGATGCACGGCTCGATGAACACCAGCTCCGAGAAGCTCGGCAAGCTGATGCAGCAGATGGCCACCGGCGAGCGCATGCTGATGCCCTCGGATGACCCGATCTCCGCCGTGCGCGTGCTGCGCATCCAGCGCGAGGAAGCGACGCTGACCCAGTACCGCACCAACATCGCCAACGTGTCCGGCAACCTGTCCAAGCAAGAAGCCAACCTCAAGGCGACGTCGGACACCATGCTCAACGTGCGCGACCTGCTGCTGTGGGCCGCCAACGGCAGCAACACCAGCGAAGACCTGGCCGCCATCGCCAATGAGATGGGCAATCTGGAACGCACCATCGTCAGCTTCGCCAACGTGCGTGACGAGGAAGGCCGTTATCTGTTCTCAGGCACCCTCAGCGACCGGCCGGCCATTACCTTCGATGCCGCCACCCAGAGCTACCAGCTGACCGGCAACGATCAATACCGCCAGGCGGCAGTCGCCAATGGCGTACTGGTCGAGGAGAATGTCACCGCCGCGCAGGTCTTCGGTGGCGGCGTCGGCATGCTCAACGACCTCAACGCGCTGGTCAAAATGCTCGCCGACCCGGCACTGAATGCCAACGATCCGGCAGTACAGGCTTCGATCAGCGCTACGCTCAACAGCCTCGACAAGACTCACGGCGACTTGCTCGGTGCGGTCTCGGAGTTGGGCGGGCGGCAGAACACCCTGACGTTGCTGTCGAGCAGCAACGAGGATGTTTCGCTGGTGAACCAGAAAATCGACGGCGAGCTGTCGCAACTCGACTACGCCTCGGCCAGCATCGACCTGAACAACTATCAGCTGTCGCTGCAGGCGACGCAGAAAACCTATTTGAAGATCAACGGGCTGTCGCTGTTCGGCATGCTCTGACCGAGGTAGCGTGAATGAAGATTGGCAAGCAGCTCCCCGCTGTTTCCGCAATCAACCCACAGGAACGCCGCGAGGCGCTGCTGCGGGATGCGCCTGCGCCGCTGCGGGCCGGTACGCCGGTTGACACGCCGCACACCGAGACGGCCCCCAGCAAGAACACCAGCTTCAGCCTGCAGCTCAATCAGCAACTGTCCTCGATGCAGTCGGCCGACAGCTACCTGGGCGATCTGCAGACGCGCCTGTCGCAGCTCAAGCTGAACCTCAGTCGCCAGATCAGCTCGCCGCAGCCCAACGGCGAGGAAAGCATTCGCCAGACCGTGCAGCAGGTTGGCGAGTTGCTCAAAGAACGCAGCAAACGCTCCGGCAACTCCCTGGATGCCAATCTCAAACTGCGACTGACCGAACCGGTGCGCAGCCGCTTCAGCCTGCAAGGGCTGGAGTCGCTGGAAAAGATTCGCCAGTCAGGCCGCGAGACATTGCTGTTCAGCGGCGGTCGCCAACTGGCCGAGCCGGTGGCCGTAGTGCTCGACGACGAGATGAGCGACGAGCAAATCCTGCGCCGCTTCAATGGCAGCCTGGGCCAGGCCGGTATCCGCGCCGAACTGGATCAGAACGGCGAGCTGAAGTTTTCCGCTCGCGAAGGCGACTGGCAAAAGCTCAAGGACCAGCTGGCGGTGCAGGGCGAAGGCAAGCTGTTCGACAAAGGCCGATACGTTCGTGTGCAGAGCGAGGACGAGCAACTGCTGAGCTTCCCCGAAGAGCTGCAGCTCGACTCCTTCCGTGAACTGCGCCGTCTGCTCGACTCGGTCGTCGCAGGGCTCGACAAGGTCACCTCGCTGCGCGAGCAGCTGAGCAACCGCCAGCAGGAAATTCGCGAGTTCCTTGCCCGTCAGGCTCATGCCGATGAGAAGCAGTGGGCGATGGACTTCTCCCGCTCGGTGTTCAACCTGATGCAGCGCAGCCCCTCCAGCTACGCGGCGGTCACCCAGACGGTGGTGGCCCAGGCGACCATCAGCCGCTTCGCGGTGGTCAGTCTGCTCTCCTGATCGATCCTGCGCCGGGCCTGCCTTGCTTACGGCCCGGTTCGATCGATGAATTTCACATCCGAAGGTCGCCCCATCGGCAACGTCTGCACGGTATCGCCCAGCTTGCCGCTGTCGGAGTCGCGCTGCACGATCACCAGCGCATCACTCTTCTGGTTGGCAATGATCATGAACTGGCCGCTCGGGTCGATGGCGAACTCCCGCGGCTCGCGGCCCTCACTGTCGCGCTGCTGGATCTCGCGCAGATTGTCGTTCTCCTCGATGGCATACACCATGATGCGGTTCTTCTCGGCGCGGTCACTGACGTAGAGGAAGCGACCGTCCGGTGAAGGATGAATGGCGCCGGGCGAGTGCAGGCTGACATCGCCGCCAGCGGCTAGATCGACCAACTGACGCTGCACCAGGCTGCCATCGACATGATCGAAGCGCGCGATCTGGGCGCTCAGCTCCAGCGTCGCGTAGGCCTGGCTGCCATCCGGGCTGAACACCAAATGACGTGGGCCGCTGCCGTCCGGCAGGCTGATGAAGGCCGGGTCGGCTGGCGACAATGGTCGCTCGGCGTTGGTCGGGTCGTAGCGATAGACGAAGATCTTGTCGGCGCCTAGGTCGCTGACGAAAAGCGTCTTGCCATCCGGCGACATCACCGCGGAGTGCACGTGAGGCGATTGCTGGCGCTCCGGGTGCACTTCGCTGGCCTTGTGGGTCGCGATCTGGGTGACCGGCAAAAGCGTCCCATCCTTGGCTAGCGGGACCACCGCGAGGCTGCCACCCGGATTTGCGCGCGACCCGTAGTTGGAGACGAATAGATAACGCCCGTCGCGGCTCTGGCTCAGGTGCGTGGGTTCGTCGCCCAGGGTGATCTGCTGCTCCAGAACCGACAGCTTGCCACTGGTCGGCGCCAGGATGAATGCGCTGACCCGACCCACCGGATCAGGATGGCCCGGTCCGTTCTCGTTTACCGCATAGAGCCGGTTGCGGTTGAGATCCAGCGTCAACCAGGACGGGTTGTGGGTCCGTGCGACCTGTAGCGGTTGCGGTTCGATCTGGCCGCTTTCGGCATCGAACTGCATGCGATAAATCCCTTCGCTGTTTCCTTCGCTGGTGTAGCTACCGACCAATATCTGATGCATGGGGGCCGCTGCTCCGCTGGTACAAATGGTTAGGAGTGCCGCGGCTATGCCGTGGCGAAAGGTGCGTGGTTCGTGCATGCCTGCATCCTTTTGATGGCGGCGCGTGGCTGGGAGCCGTTCTTGCCTGTGGATCGTCTTTGACCAACTTACTGGCGGTACGTTGTGAAGCTCTCTGCCGAACTGCGTAGGGCGATCTGTGTCATTTCTCTGACTAGACCATTGCCCAAGCGAAAAGCTCGGGCATTATGACGGGGCCAATCCCACCAGACTCCATCCCGAACCATTCCGGGCACTGACTCTCATCAGCGTGGCTTATCTCTCATGGAACTACCTGCTTACCTTCAGTCGCTCCAGGAACGCACGGCCGCTGTCGTTGAAGCCGAAATCGCGCCGCGCTCTTCTCAGGTGGACCAGGCCGCTCAGTGGCCAGCCCATTCGATGAAGGCGCTTGGCGAAGCAGGGCTGCTGGGGCTGATGGTGCCAGCCGCGCTCGGCGGCCATGGCCAAGGACTACTGGGACTGAGCGTGATTACCGAAGCCATCGGGCGGGCTTGTCCGTCGTCTGCGCTGTGTTTCGGCATGCATTGCGTGGGCACGGCGGTTATCGCCGCCAAGGCTACCGAGTTCCAGCAGGAGCACTATCTGCGGGCCATCGCTGAAGGGCGTCACATCACCACGCTGGCGTTGTCCGAGCATGGTTCCGGTGCGCATTTCTACGTACCCCAGACCCGAATCGAGGATACCGGCCAGCATTTTCTCGTCGACGGCACCAAGCAGTTCGTCACCAATGGCGGACACGCCGACTCCTATGTTGTTTCCTCGGTCGCGAGTTCGGACAGTGATGCTGGCGACTTCAGCTGTCTGATCGTTGATTCCGACAGCGCTGGCATGAACTGGCTCGATCCCTGGCGGGGTTTCGGCATGCGCGGCAACTCATCGCGTCCGCTGCATCTGGATCGGGTGCAGGTGAGGCACGAAAATCTGCTCGGAGAAGAGGGCGACCAAGTCTGGTATGTCTTTGAGGTAGTCGCGCCGTTCTTTCTGATGGCCATGGCCGGCACCTATCTCGGCCTGGCTCAGGCTGCGCTCGACGTTACCGGTGAGCATTTGCGTGCGCGGCGTTATACCCATTCGGGCGAATCGTTGCGCGATATCGAATCGATGCAGACGCGTTACGCCGAAATGTGGATGGCGGTTGAGAAGACCCGTGCGCTGATTCGCGAGGCGAGTCGGCGCGGCGACATGAACCATCCCGAGGCGCTGCCGTTCATCCTCTCCTGCAAGGCTGACGCCGGTGACACGGTGGTGCGAGTCACCAATGAGGCGATGACGCTCTGTGGTGGAGCTGCGTACCGGGAGAACAGCCGCATCGGCCAAATGCTGCGTGACGCCCGTGCCGCTCACATCATGAGTCCTACGACCGATCTGTTGAAACTCTGGGCAGGCCGTAGCTTGCTCGGCCTGCCACTGCTTTGAAGAGGATCGAGGCCGTGCAATCGCTGCTCTTGCTCACCGCCGTGGCAAATCAGGAAGCACCGCGCCGCATGCTTGAAGACATTGCGGTAGCGCAGCAATTACGGCTGGATATCCTTGACCAATCATCATTAAGCGAGCGGCTCCAGACAGAAGATGAACCCTCGCTGGTGCTGCTGGCACCTGGGCTTGGCAAGACGTTGTCGCTTGCCCGCGCGGTGCGCAAGCGATGGCCGCAATGCGAGCTGATTTTTCTTTGCCTGCCGGGCGGCGTCGATACGCTACGTCAGTCGTTCGGTATCGCACCGCTCATTGGGACGCACTGGTCCATCGCCGAGATGGAGCGTGACCAGCTCGCCCGTGAGGTGGCTCGCTCGCTGAACGCGGGGCGGCGGCGTAGCAAGCTGCGAACCACGCTGGACCGTGCCAATGCGACGATTGCAAAACCCCGTACGGAGTTCGAAGGCATATCGCAGCGTCGGCTGAACGCCGATTACTACGTGCACAACATCATCGACGCCGCCCGTGATGCCATTGTCGGGCTAGATACCACGCTTGAGGTGTTGTACTGGAGTGCTGGCGCTTGCGAGTTGTTCCGGCTCTCCGCTCGTGACACGGTCGGGCGGCAGGCCGAGCAGCTGCCGTTCTGGTCGGAAGCGCTGGTAACCGCAGTACGCCAGGTGTTGTCGGGTAGCGGTACGCAAAGCCATGAATGCAGCTGCGTAGTCGGGGAAGTCGAGCTGGCCCTTGAGGTCAACGTCTCGGCAGTGAGTGGTGGCGATGGTTTGGCTGTGGGCGCGTCCCTGACTATCCGCGACATTACGGCCCTGGCCGCGGAACGTCGCGCCAACGCAGAGCGGGGGCGTCAGCTGAGCGAGGAGCGCCAGCACCTGCATCGGCTGTTTGAACAGGCGCCCGGCTTCATCGCCATCACTCAGGGTCCGCAGCACGTTGTTGAAATCGCCAATCGCTCGTTTCACCAGCTCGTTGGGTTACGTGACGTGATCGGCCTGCCCGCTGCAGTCGTGTTTCCTCAGATTGAGGGACAGGACGTTGGCAGCCTGCTGCAGCGGGTCTACATCACCAGGCGGCCCTACGTGGGGCGCGGCACGCCAATATTGGTCACTCGTGCTGACGAAGAGCAGCCGCGCAGAGGCTATGTCGATTTCGTCTTCCAGCCGGTGCTGTCCGAGCAGGATCAGCTCACTGGCGTTTTCTGTCAGGGCCATGATGTAACTCAGCAGGTACTGGCGCAGCTGGCGCTGCAGCGTTCACAAGAAGACCTGCAAGCGCTGGTGGACGAACGGACCCGGGAGCTGGAGCAGAGCCGTCATGCGCTCTACCAGTCGCAGAAATTGGAAGCCATCGGCAAGCTGACCGGGGGTGTGGCCCATGATTTCAATAACGTGCTTCAGGTCGTCAGCGGCAATCTACAGCTGTTGCGTCCGCTGCTGAGCGGCAATCGCCTTGGTACCGGCCGGCTCGATGCAGCGACCGGCGCTGTTGATCGGGGTGCCAAGCTGGCGGCGGAGTTGCTTGCCTTTGCTCGCAAACAGCCTTTGCGTCCGGCGCCCACGCAACTGGCCCGTCTGTTGCGCAACATGGATGCACTGCTGCGCCAGGCACTCGGCGAGGCGATCGAGATCGAGACGGTCGTTTCCGGCGGGCTGTGGACCACCATGGTGGACCCGCACCAGCTTGAAAACGTCGTGCTCAACCTGGCGATCAACGCGCGCGATGCCATGCAGGCCAGCGGCAAGCTGACGCTGGAACTGAGCAACGCGATGCTTGACGAGCTGTATACCCAGACTCAAGTGGATGTCGAGCCCGGACAGTACGTGCTGCTGGCCGTGTCCGATACCGGTTCTGGCATGTCGGCGCAAACCCTCGAGCATGCGTTCGAACCCTTTTACACCACCAAGCCCGAGGGCGAAGGTACCGGCCTCGGCCTCAGCATGGCTTACGGGTTTGCCAAGCAGAGCGGCGGGCACATACGGATCTACAGCGAGCCCGGCAGCGGCACCACAGTGAAGCTGTATCTGCCGCGAACCGAACAGCCGGAAGTCCTAGCCGTGCCACTGCCGGTCGGGCCGGCTGTGGGTGGCGACGAAACCATTTTGGTGGTCGAGGATGACCTGGCGGTACAGGGTACGGTGGTCGAGCTGCTCAATGGGCTCGGCTATCAGGTGCTGCGGGCCAACGATGCGCAGAGTGCCCTGAGCATCCTGCAAAGCGGCCTGCGCATCGATGTTTTGTTCACCGACGTGGTCATGCCCGGCGCGCTCAGCACGACTGAGCTGGCACGACAGGCCAAGCTCTTGCTACCCGATATCGCTGTTCTCTTTACCTCCGGCTACACGCGTAACGCCATCGTCCACGGCGGCAAGCTCGATACCGGCGTCGAGCTGCTGAGCAAGCCGTACCGGCAGGAAGAGCTGGCGCGCAAACTGCGGCAATTACTGGCGCCTCGACAGACCCCGGCGCTGCCTCCCGAAGCGGTGCGGCCAGCGGTATTGGTGGTCGAAGACCAGCTGCAGCTGCTAGCCCTGACCTGCGAGATGGTTCAGGAGCTGGGGCTGACCGCAGAGGGCTTTCCTTCGGCCGAAGCAGCACTACCAGCCCTGCGCGAGAAGCACTTTGAGTACCTGTTGGTAGACGTGAACCTCCCAGGCATGTCCGGCCCCGAGTTTGCCAGGCTCGCCTTGCAAGAACAGCCGAAGTTGCAGGTCGTGTTGCTCTCTGGCGAAGGTGCGGTGGAAACCAGCATTCCGGCACGCTCGTTGGGCAAGCCCTATACCTTCGAGCAGCTCGAGGCGATCCTCAAGGGCTGAGTTTTTTTCAGCAAGCTGTCGATTTCCGGCACGGCCAGACGACCAGTACACAAGAGAAGCCGCTGCCGAGGAAGCTGCGATGCGCTATCTGTGCCTGGTCTACCTGAATGAAGACGCCGTGGCGGCACTGCCGCCAGGCGTTCACGCCGCGCTCGATGCCGAATGCTGTGAGTACCACGCGCAGCTGCGGCACAGCGGCGAGCTGGTCGTCGGCGAAGCCCTGCAGCCGGTGTCGAGCACCACCACCGTGCGCCGACAAGGCGACCGCCTGCTTCTGCACGACGGGCCAGTGCGCGACGGCCACGAGCAGCCTGCGGCCATCTATCTGTTCGAGACCCAGGACCTCAACGGCGCGATCCGTCTGGCATCCCGCCTGCCCTCGGCGCGGCTGGGCTGCGTCGAGGTGCATGCGCTGGAGGCGCGAGCGCCGCCTTGAGTGCTAGCGACTGTGATCGGCCCGAACCATCGACCCCGAGGATTACGACATGAACAACCTTACCCAAACGCAGGACGAAGCCCGGATCCGCCAACTCACCGAAACCTTCCAGCAGGCCACCGTGCGCAAGGATCTGGACACCATCATGGCGCAGTACGCCGCAGACGTACGGGCCTTCGATGCGGTTGGCCCGCTGCAATTCAAAAGCGCCGAGGCGTACCGCCAACACTGGCAAAGCTGCTTCGATTTTTGCCAGGGCGAAGGCTTTTTCGACATCAGTGAGCTCGAGATTAACGTCAGCGGCGACCTGGCCTATAGTCATTTCCTGAGCCACTGCGGCGGCACCGATGAAAAAGGTGACATGCAGTCCGGATGGATGCGCGGCAGCCGCTGCTGGCGTCGTCAGGACGGCGACTGGAAGGTCGTCCATGAGCATTTCTCGATGCCATTCGACATGGCCAGCGGCCAAGTCAATTTCGGCATCGAACCCGAACCACAAGTTGGCGTAGCCGGCTGATCGGCCCTTCGTCCCGTCGCGGCTGCCAGGGTGGCAGCCGACGGGCGCCATCGGAGAATGAAATGAAATACCTGTGTCTGGTCTATTACGACGAGCAGCGCGTGGATTCGATGACTGACGAGCAGTGGGCGGCGCTGGTCGAGCAATGCATTGCCAACAGCGAGCGGCTCAAGCAGAGCGGGCAGTTCATCGCCGGCGAGCCGCTGCAATCGGTGCGTACCGCCAAGACGGTGCGGGTCCGCGAGGGCGCGGTTTCGGTCGTCGACGGCCCGTTCGCCGAAACCCGCGAGCAATTGGCGGGCTTCTATCTGCTCGAAGCGCAGGACCTGGATGAGGCCCTGCGCTTGGCGGCAAAGATCCCACCCGCGCAACTGGGCAGTATCGAAGTTCGCCCGTTGCGCCAGTTACCTGATCGTTAATCGATGCCTGAGCGGGGCAGGCCAACACCAACCGATCATGTCGGTAACGGGCCGACTCTGGCCGAAATCGACAGTCTTTACCGCACTCAATCGCGGCGGGTGCTGGCGACGCTGATTCGCTTGTTGGGTGATTTCGAACTGGCCGAAGAAGCCTTGCACGACGCCTTTATCGCAGCGGTGCAGCAGTGGCCGCGTGATGGTCTGCCCTCCAATCCCCGTGCCTGGCTGGTCTCGGCGGGTCGCTTCAAGGCCATCGACGGGCTGCGCCGGCGGGCACGTTTCGATGCATCGCTGAGCCTGCTGGCCGATCAGCTGGACAGCCATGAAGAACCCGAATGGGAGCATGAAGACCTCGAAGATGATCGGTTGCGACTGATCTTCACCTGCTGCCACCCGGCGTTACCGGCCGATGCGCAGGTGGCGCTGACGCTGCGAGAGGTCTGCGATCTCAAGACCGAAGAGATTGCGCGAGCCTTTCTCGTCTCCCCCAGCACCATTGCCCAGCGCATCGTGCGGGCCAAGCAGAAGATCCGCGACGCGGGGATTCCCTACCGGGTGCCCACACGCGAAGAGCTGCCGGCTCGACTGGATAACGTGTTGCGGGTGATCTATCTGGTCTTCAACGAAGGCTATTCCGCCTCCAGCGGCAGCAAGCTGACCCGTGCAGACCTCAGCGCGGAGGCCATCCGTCTCGGTCGTCTGCTGCTCGAACTGTTGCCGGACCCCGAGCTGATGGGGTTGCTAGCGTTGATGCTGCTGCACGACTCGCGCCGCGCCGCGCGTACCGATGAGGCCGGCGAGCTGGTGCGCCTCGACGAGCAGGACCGCAGCCGCTGGAATCAGGCGCAGATCGTTGAAGGTGCCGCGCTGGTTGAGCGAGCGCTCGCCTCTGGGCGCTTCGGCCCTTATACCGTTCAGGCCGCCATCGTCGCCGTACACGCCGAGGCCGCATCTTCTGCTGAGACTGATTGGGCGCAGATTGTCGGGCTCTATGACCTGTTGCTGCGCATCTGCCCGTCGCCGGTCATCGAGCTAAATCGTGCGGTGGCGCTGGCGATGCGTGACGGTGCCACGGTCGGGCTGGCCGCGATCGACAGATTGCTGGCCCGCGGCGAACTGCGTGACTACCACCTGCTGCACGCCGCCCGCGCTGACTTTTGTCGCCAGCTGGGCCGTCTGGACGAGGCCCGCGAGGCCTACCGAACCGCGTTGGCCTTGGCCCATTTGGAGCCGGAAAAGCGCTTTTTGCAGCAGCAGCTCAATGAGCTGGATACCGGGCCGCGGGAGGCTTGAAGGCGATCGCGAGCAAGCTCGCTCCTACAGGGCCTTGCTGCGCGTCCGCGCGGGGTTAGTCATCCCGACGGCTTTCTGCGATTACCGTTGCAGCGCACGAAGCATGTTTGCGCCCGGCTCAAGGGCACGTTCGCACAAGCTTTCTAGGAGCCAGTTTCCTGGCGAAACGGTACACCCAAGCTGTGCTAAGGATTCGCGAGCAAGCTCGCTTCTACGGGTGTGACTTTGCCGGAGAGCTCCTTCCTCGGATCTAGGCGCTTCACCGGCCTTCACGATGAGACCCGAATTGCCGTACAGGGTGTAGGTGAGGGCAGTTTCCGGGGTAGGGATAGTCAGCGGAGTCGAGGAAATAGCCCAATCAGCCGCCCTGTACTGATCGCTTTCCGCCTGCTGTCGCTGCACCTCATGGCCCGCTTATCGTAGGAGCGAGCTTTGCTCGCGATCCGCTGCTGCACGGTGCGCCGGTGATGGCCAGCAACGACTCGGCGTGCCCTGGCTTCTACAAAAGCGTGCAGGCTGATCGGCCCCGATCCCGATCCCGATTCCCTTGGCAACTGCTCAACCCTCTGCAGCGCCGGCGGGCAGGTAATCGCTGCGGCTCAGCCCGTGGCGTTGCATCTTTTCGTTGAGGGTGCGGCGGGGCAGCTGCAGTTGCGCCATGACTTCGCTGATGTTGCCTTTGTGCTGTTGCAGGGCGCTGTGCAGGCACTGGGCTTCGAAGGCTTCCATCTGGTCGGCCAGTGACGTGCCGGTGATGGCTGTCGGGGGCGTGGCGGGTGAAGGTGGCGTCAGGCCCAGGGCGTGGCGCTCGGCGGCGTTGATCAGTTCGCGCACGTTGCCGGGCCAGTCGTGGGTGAGCAGCTGCGCCAGTTCGGCCGGGCTGGCCGGGACCGGATCGCGGCCGTGGCGTTGTGCAGCCTGGGTGGCAAAGTGATCGAACAACAGGGGAATGTCCTCGCGGCGATCACGCAGCGGCGGGATGTGCAGTTCGGCGACGTTCAGGCGGTACAGCAGATCCTCACGGAAGCGCCCGCCACGCACCTCTTCCAGCAGGTCCGGCTTGGACGCGCTGATCACGCGCAGGTCGACCTCGATGCTGCGGTTCGAGCCCAGCCGTTCCAGCGTTTTTTCCTGCAGGACGCGCAGCAGCTTGACCTGCTGGGCCAGCGGCATGCTCTCGATCTCGTCGAGAAACAGGGTGCCGCCGTGGGCATGCTCGATGCGGCCGATGCGTTTGCCCTGGGCACCGGTGAACGCGCCGCTCTCGTGGCCGAATAGCTCGCTTTCGAAGATGGTTTCCGGAATCGCCGCGCAATTGAGCGCGACGAAGGGGTTGCGCGCCCGCGGGCTGAAATCATGCAGGCAGCGCGCAACCTGCTCCTTGCCGCTCCCCGTGTCGCCGCGAATCAGCACGTTGACGTCCGTGCCCGCCAGTTCCAGCACCTGGCGGCGAAGGTTCTCCATCGTCCGCGAGACACCAAGCAGCATCGATTCGATGCGGCCTTTACGGGTGAACTGTTCCCGCAACTGCCGGTTCTCGCAGACCAGCCGGCGCTTGTCCTGCGCACGGCGGACACTGTCGAGCAGGCGCTCCGGGGTGAAGGGCTTCTCGATGAAGTCGTAGGCTCCCTGGCGCAGCGCCTGGACCGCCATCGGCACATCGCCGTGGCCGGTCACCATGATCACCGGCAGCTCCGGGTCCAGCGCCACCAGCTTCTCCAGGAGGCCAAGGCCGTCCAGGTCCGGCATCCGCACGTCGCTGATCAGCACGCCGGGAAAGCCCCGGTCGACGATAGCCAGCGCTTCGTGGGCACGGGCGCAGGTTTGCACGCTGAAGCCGGACAGCTCCAGCCACTGCTGCACTGCGTGGCGAATTGCCGCCTCGTCATCGATGAAGATCACCTGACCGCTCATGTCTCACTCCTCTTGCGAGTCGCCAGTCTACTCGGCGCCGGGCGATTCGGCCGCTGGCATATGCAGTTCGAACACCGCGCCCTGCGCATCGTTGTGCACGCTGAGGCTGCCGCCAAGGTCGCGCACGATGCCGTAGGAGACGGCAAGGCCGAGGCCGAGCCCGTGGCCGACCGGTTTGGTGGTGAAGAACGGCTCGAAGACCTGGTCCAGATGCTCATCAGCGATGCCACCACCACTGTCGGCGACACTCAGCGTCCAACCGTCGCCCTGAGCCTGGCAGAGGATGCGCAGCGTTTTGGTCTCGGCATTGCACATGGCGTCTAGCGCGTTGGTCAGCAGATTGATCAGCACCTGCTCCAGGCGAATCGCATCGCCATTGACCCAGGCCTCAGACGGCACCTGACAGATCACCTCAACCCCTTCGCTGCGAATACGCGGCCCGAGCAATTGCAGCGCCTGGCCCAGTACCTCGGCCAGGCTCAATCGTTGGCGCAGCCCGGCGGGGCTCTTGCGCGCGAAGGTCTTCAGGTGACTGGTCAGCGCGGCCATGCGTTCGAGCAGGCCTTCGACCTGGCCGATGCCTTCGCGCACGGCGTCGGTGCGGCCACTGTCCAGCAGCAACCGCTGGCTGGCCAGTTGCATGCGCAGGGCCGTCAGTGGCTGGTTGATTTCGTGGGCGAGGGCGGCCGACATCTGCCCCAGCGCGGCCATGCGCGCGGCATGCACCAGTTCATCCTGCGTTGTGTTCAGCTCGCGGGTACGTTCCTCTACCAGGCGCTCCAGCTCGTTTCGGCTGCGTCGCTCCACACGCAGGGTCTTGCGCCGTTGGGCCAGGTACAAGAGCAGGAACGCTAGCGTCATCCAGACGCCCGCCGCGGCCAGGCGATAGCTGCGGACATTGGCGGCCACCAGTTGCGGCTCCTGTAGCAGGTGCAGGGTCCAGTCTTCCTCCGGCAGCGCCAAGCGTTGCCAGAGGTAGTCGCGGCGGCCATCGGGCCCGTCGACCAGGCGCCGTTCGCTGTTATCGGCGATATGCTGCAGGCTTTGGCTGACCAGCGGCTGCAGGTTCTGTTCGGCGTAGCGGCGGACCGCGACAAGGCGGTCGCGCACCGCGTCGCTGAGCGGGCGCAGGTAACGGAAGCGCCAGGCCGGACGGTTGGTCAGGATGACGATGTCCAGCGAGTCGGAGATCAGCAGGATGCCGGACTGTCCGACCCATTCGCGCTGCATGTCTTCAAGTTCGAGCTTGACCACCAGCACGCCGATCACTTCGCCGTCGGCATTTTTGACCGAGCTGGAGAGGAAATAGCCGGGGATGCCTGTGGTTACGCCGACGGCGAAGTAGCGGCCCGAGTCGTTGGCCACCGCATCGATGAAATAGGGCCGAAAGGCGTAGTTGTTACCGACGAAGCTGCTCCAGTCGCGCCAGTTGCTGGCCGCCAGGGTTTCGCCATGGCGGTCGAGCAGGTAGAGCACCGACGAGCCTGCGGCCTGATTCTGCTCCTCCAGTCGATGATTGAGTTGCCCGCGCAGGGCTTGGTCGCTAGGGTTGTTCAGCAGCGCCTGAATGTCACTGTCGAGCGCCAGCAGCGCGGGCACCGAGCGGAAGCGTTGCACCTGGGTGTGGATCGCTTGGGCATATAACTCGAGCTGGCCAGCGGCCTCCTGGCTGCGCTCGGTCCAGGCACGTTGCTCGGCGATGCGCCCGGCCCAATACATGCTCAGCAGTAGCCCGGCCAGAATGAGCGAAGTGATCAGGGCGACGCGGTAGCGGCTGGTCTGGGCTGGCATGGTCGGCTCGCGATAGTGGAATCGCATGGTAAAGCGCGGCACACGTTCGATTCCAATACCTGTACATCTTTTGGGTAATGTACAGGCCTGGTTGAGTGGTGGCACGATAATGCCGTGTCGTCCGAAATGTTGACTGGCTAGCAGGGACGACAGGTTACAGCGAGATCAGCTCTACCTACCGTGCGTAGTGTCGTCTAGAGGCGCCCATGCTGAAGAAAATTCCTGCCGATGCGGTGCGCTTAGGCATGTATCTCCACGCATTCGAAGGCAGCTGGCTTTCGCATCCGTTCTGGAAAAATAAGTTCATCCTCGACGATCCTGTAGATGTGCAGCGTCTGCGCCAGAGCGGGCTGTTGGCCGTTTGGATCGATACCAGCAAGGGCGTCGATGTCGTCGATCCGGCGGTGGTGCTTTCCACGCCGGCCTCGACTCCTCCGCCTGAAGCGCCTACCGCTCCGGTCGTGGCGCGCTGCAGTGCGCGTGATGAACTGCAGCGAGCTGCCCGCGTGCTCAACCGTTCGAAGAAGGCGATCACCGAACTCTTCAACGAGGCACGGCTGGGCAATGCGATCAACGTCGAAAGCTGCCTGCCACTGGTGGCGGAGATCAGCGACTCGTTGGTGCGCAACAGCTCGGCGTTGATCGGCCTGGCGCGGCTCAAGCACAAGGACGAATACACCTACATGCACTCGGTGGCCGTCTGCGCATTGATGGTATCGCTGGCTCGGCAGCTCGGCCTGAGCGAAGACCTCGTGCGTGAGGCCGGCCTGGCGGGGTTGTTACACGACGTGGGCAAGATGGCCATGCCAGTGGAGGTACTGAACAAACCCGGCAGCCTGACCGATGCCGAATACGCCGTGATGCGCAGCCACCCCGAGCGGGGGCATGCGCTGCTGCTGGCAGCAGGATCAATTCCCGCATCCGCACTGGACGTCTGCTTGCACCACCATGAAAAATCCGACGGCAGCGGCTATCCGCATCGCTTGCAAGGCGAGGCCATCAGCCTGTTCGCGCGGATGGGTGCGGTCTGCGATGTATACGACGCCATCACCTCCAACCGTCCTTATAAGAAGGCATGGAACCCGGCGGAGTCGCTGGCCCGCATGGCGCAATGGACTGGCCACTTCGATATCCAAGTGTTTCACGCCTTCGTACGTTCGGTGGGCATCTATCCGCTCGGCTCCTTGGTGCGGCTGGAATCCGGCCGGCTCGGTGTGGTGATCGACCAGCACCCAGAAAAACTCACCGAACCGCTGGTGCGGGTGTTCTTCTCGGCGAAGGCCAAGGCCCCAATCCAGCAGCTGGACCTGGATCTCTCTCGGCCGGGTGCGAATGACCGCATCGTGGGCCGGGAGGACCCTGCTCAGTGGGGCTTCGGCAACCTCGATGACTTCTGGCGGTAGGCCGGTCATGCCGGGCTTGGAGGCCCTCGACCAGATCCGTCGGGAGCGTCGGATGCGACGGCGGAGGCTCGGACGGCCGCTGTGGGTCGCGCCAGGCGGCTTGCTGCGCTATCATTCGCGGCCTGTTTTCAGCGGCTTCGAGCTGTCGAAGCCCGCCACCGAATAAGTTCTGTCGCATGATCTGGCTGCCCAGTCCGCCTTAGCGCAATGCCCCGCCCCGTCTCGCCGCGATCGCCTGTAATCGGATGCGGGTGAACACGGCTGCGCGCCACGTCGCATGTGCGCGAATCGCACGTTAATCGAATTCAGAAACTAGCCTTGTATCAACCGCGTGCCGCCTCCGGCCTGCCGGCGATGCCTTTGCTCCGGAAATCACCATGCTTCATTCACTGAAACAAAACTGGTTCTGCAACATTCGTGGCGACGTGCTCGCCGGTCTCGTCGTAGCCCTGGCATTGATTCCGGAAGCGATCGCCTTCTCGATCATCGCTGGGGTCGACCCACGCGTCGGCCTCTATGCCTCCTTCTGCATCGCCGTGGTGATTGCCTTCGTGGGTGGCCGCCCGGGCATGATTTCCGCCGCCACCGGGGCGATGGCGCTGCTGATGGTGACGCTGGTGCGCGAGCACGGCCTGCAATACCTGCTGGCGGCGACGCTGCTCTGCGGCGTGTTGCAGATCGGCGCCGGCTATCTGCGCCTCGGCTCGCTGATGCGCTTTGTCTCGCGCTCGGTGGTCACCGGCTTCGTCAACGCCCTGGCGATTCTGATCTTCATGGCGCAGCTGCCGGAGCTGATGAACGTCACCTGGCACGTCTACGCCATGACTGCGGCAGGCCTGGGTATCATCTACCTGTTCCCCTACGTGCCGACGATCGGCCGGATCATCCCGTCGCCGCTTGTCTGCATCCTCTCGATGACTGCAGTCGCTGTGTACTTTGGCTTGGATATCCGCACCGTGGCTGACATGGGCGATCTGCCGGATACGCTGCCGATTTTCCTCTGGCCCGAAGTGCCGCTGAATTTCGAGACCCTCGCGATCATCTTCCCGTACTCGGCCGCATTGGCCGTGGTCGGCCTGCTGGAGTCGCTGATGACGGCGACCATCGTGGACGACCTCACCGACACTGGCAGCGACAAGAACCGCGAGTGCAAAGGCCAGGGCGTCGCCAACATCGTCTCTGGCATGTTCGGTGGTATGGCCGGCTGCGCGATGATCGGCCAGTCGGTGATTAACGTGAAATCCGGCGGCCGCACCCGGCTGTCGACCCTGATCGCCGGCGTCGTGCTGCTGCTGATGGTGGTGTTCTTGAGCGACTGGGTCGGCCAGATACCCATGGCGGCGCTGGTGGCCGTGATGATCATGGTCTCCATCGGCACCTTCAGCTGGGATTCGCTGCGCAACCTGAAACGCTACCCGCTGTCGACCAACATCGTGATGGTGGTCACCGTGGTGGTGGTGGTCTTCACCCACAACCTCGCGTACGGCGTGCTGGCGGGTGTGCTGCTGGCGGCGCTGTTCTTCGCCAACAAGGTCGGCCACTACCTGCGTATCGATTCGCAACTGGACGCCGACGGCAACCAGCGTACCTACCGAGTGGTGGGCCAGGTGTTCTTCAGCTCGTCCGACAAATTCACCGCCGCGTTCGACTTCAAGGAAGCGCTTTCCCGCGTCATCATCGACCTGACCCATGCGCATTTCTGGGACATCACCGCGGTTGCCGCGCTTGATAAGGTCGTCGTCAAACTCCGTCGTGAGGGTTCCGATGTCCAAGTGCTAGGGTTGAACGAAGCCAGCGCGACCATCGTCGACCGCTTCGGTGTACATGACAAACCCGAAGCCATCGACGAGCTGATGAGCCACTGACCAGGAGCACAACAATGAACAACGTATTGGCTTGCATCGACGGTTCCCCACAAGCTGCGGCCGTCTGCGATTGCGCCGCCTGGGCCAGCCTGCAGCTGGATGCACCGTTGACCTTGCTGCATGTGCTCGACCAGCAGCAGTACCCGGCAGCCGGCAACCTCAGCGGCATCATCGGCCTCGGTAGCCGTGAGTACCTGCTCGAAGAACTCGCCGCGCTGGACGAGAAGCGCAGCAAGCTGGCGCTCGAGGAAGGCCGGATGATGCTCGACTCAGCCAAGCAGCGCGTCGTGACTGCCGGGGTGATGCAACCTGACGTCCGCCAGCGCCATGGCGACCTAGTGGAAAGTCTGCGCGAGCTGGAGTCCGACACGCGCCTGCTGGTGATCGGCAAGCAGGGTGAGGACAGCGGCACCGACCTGCAGCTCATCGGCAGCCAGCTGGAAAGCGTGATTCGTACCTTGCACCGGCCGATGCTGGTCACCCCCGCGAGCTTCTCTGTGCCCAACAGCGTCATGCTCGCGTTCGATGGCAGCGCTACCACCCGCAAGGGCGTAGAAATGCTGGCCTCCAGTCCGCTGTTCAAAGGCATACCGATCCATCTGGTGATGGTCGGTGAGGATACCGGCGACAGCCGCGCACTGTTGGAGTCCGCGCGCGATGCGCTGACGGCGGCAGGCTTCGAAGTGCACATCGCGATTCGTGCCGGCGAAGTAGGACCGACCTTGCATGCCTACCAGGCCGAACATGGCATCGGGCTGCTGGTGATGGGCGCTTATGGGCACTCACGGATTCGCCAGTTCCTCGTTGGCAGTACGACCACCAGCATGATTCGCTCGACCACCACGCCACTGCTGCTGTTGCGCTGAATTGGCGTTATGCCGCCAGTAAGGCAGGCGTCTTACCGCCAGGGCAGGCCCCGTTTCGCCAGTTGACCGGTGTGGTGCCGGAACAGATAGATGCAGCCGGGTCTGGCTGTCGCATGAAGCATGCGAGCAATCAACCGACTTGCCTGAAATAAGAAGCCCACCGTTGCTCGGTGGGCTTTGTCATTGGCCACGGCGCGGCGCGGGCATTCGTTAACGGTAGATGTCTGCCCGCGACCAAGGCAATTCATGGCCGCCATCAGGCAAGGGTTTACTTGCCAGGATCTGATGCAGGTTGATCCAGTTGCGGCGAAAGCCATAGGCACAGCCTGCCAGATACACCCGCCAGATGCGCAAGGCGCGGTCTGGAACTATCCGCTGCGCCTCTTGCAAGCTCGATTCCAACCGCTCGCTCCAGAACTGCAGGGTACGTGCGTAATGCAGGCGCAGGCTCTCCACATCGACGATTTCAAGCCCTGATTCGCTGATGCAGGCACCGATGCTCGTCAAATGCGGCAGCTCGCCGTGGGGGAACACGTATTGGTCGATGAACTCGCCCGCGCCATGGGAAACCGGCCGGCCATCGGTGTGCCGTGAGGTGATGCCATGGTTGAGGACCAAGCCGCCTGGGCGAACCACCGCGGACAGCTGTTGGCAATACAGCGGCATATTGGCGTGCCCGACATGCTCGAACATGCCGACACTGACTACCTTGTCGAACTGTCCTTCCTGGGGTAAATCTCGATAGTCCATCAGCTCAATCTGGACTCGATCTTCCAGCCCCTCGGCCGCGACCCGTTCACGCCCGAGCTTCAGCTGTTCAGCGCTGAGCGTTATGCCGAGCACCTGTGCCCCGTATTCACGAGCTGCAAACCGCGCCAGCCCACCCCAGCCACAACCGACATCCAGCAGCCGATCGCCGGGCTGCAGGCGCAACTTGCGACACAGGTGCCGGAGCTTGGCCTGCTGCGCCTGATCGAGGTCTTCGCTGCCCGTCTCGAAATAGCCGCAGGAGTAGACCATGTCGCGGTCGAGCCAGAGCTGATAGAACTCGTTGGACAGGTCGTAGTGATAGGAAATCGCCTCGGCGTCAGTGGCCTTGTCATGGGCTTCACGCACCGGCAGCTGCGAATGTTGGTCGCCCAGTGCCCGGCTGATCTCGTCGCCGATGCGGATCACCTCTTCCAGCGGGCCGTGAAGATCGACTTTTCCTTCGACGTAAGCGCCGCCAAGCAAGGCCAGGCTGGGGTGGGCCAGCTGCGGAATCAGGTTGGGATCCTTGATCTCCAGTGTCACGCTGGGTGCGGGCCCGAGATCGATCTCATTGCCGTCCCAGAGCCGCAGACGCAACGGCAACTCCAATTCTCGCAAGGTAGGAAGCAATGTGGCCAACATGCTCGTTCTCCTGGATTTGGCGTGCATGAAAGCCTAGCCCAGCTTTTTTCCGCTTGCGCTCCATCGGCCGATGGTTTCGGCTATCGGGAGATGGACGGAAGTGATTCGAGCAATGTTAGGAGTGACGGCTGTATGCGAAAGCCTTCGCCCCAGATGCAGTGGGCTTTGCAGGCGGTAACCTGTCGCTAGAGCGACAGCGATAAACCTGTTTCGTGTACTCCTGTTGGAAACTACGGCCTGTTTGGCGTGCGAACAATAAAAGGCAAAGTGATGACCGATTTCGACTGGCATAGCGATTCGATAACGAACGAAACAGTGGTGAACGCTAGCTATAGAAACACGCAGAACGTACGAAGGTTCATGGCCGAGGCTTGCGGGCCCGATTTCAAGTTCGACCGGGATTTTATGGGCTGGATAAAGGATGGAACATCCAAAACCATGGGGCAGGTGGCCAGCGAGTGGCTGCGGCGTCATGAGCGCTGACGCGCTGCCCGGCTAACGAGGCTGCTTCGAAGATGGCGGAAGGCAGTGGGAGTCGAACCCACCCAGGAACGGCTGCCGCCCCCAACCGGGTTTGAAGCCCGGCCGCACCACCGGGTGCGATTGCCTTCCGAGAAATTGACCTGGTCATCGTGTGCGACAGCCTACCTGAGCTCAGTGTCCGAGGCCAAGGCGCTGTCGCGTCGCACCTTGCGTTCGTTGCCGAACCGACGGGTAAGGCCGATGCGGTCGAAATGTTCGAGCAGTTGAATGCTGCGTTTACGGCCCAGCTGGATCTGGTCGCGGAAGGCGGCGGCGCGGATCACGCCGGACTGGCGCTCCATGTCCAGTACCTGGCTGGCCAGTTGGCGGATCGTCGCATCGGGGTAGAAGAGGTCTTTGACGACCTGCTGCAACTCGCCGATGCGCGACAGCTTGCGCAGCAGGTGCCGGATGCGGTCCTCCTCGACATCCAGCGCGCTGGCCAGGTCGCGGACCCAGGGCGGGTTGAAACGCGCCGCTTCGAGCAATGGCCAGAGCCGGGCCTTCAGGGCTTCTTCTTCCTCGCTCAGGCGAACCCGGTGTCCGGGGAGGTGCAGCCACGGGCCGCTGGCTTCGATGGTGCCAACCGCCAGCAGGCTTTCCAGCAGTGCCAGGTAGGCCGGTCGCTCAAGCTGAGGTAGGGCGTAGCGGCGCAGGCGATCACGATCCGGCCCAAGCTCGTCCGGCTGGGTTTCGTGAAAGCGTTGCAGAGCCGCTACCAGGCTTTGACCGAGGTAATCCCAGGTGCCGCGTTCGAACAGCCTCGGGCCCAGCCGCGTATCAATCTCCAGCGCTTCGTCTGGCAGCCGCCAGGTCTGCCGGGGACGATTGAATTGCCGCTCCAGCAAGGCGGGGTCCAAACCGTTGAGGGCGCTTGGCAGCAGCCCCGGCAAAATGTCTTCCAGAGTGTCGCCAGCCAGCGCGCGCAGCACCGCAAGGCGGGCCTGACGGTGTCGATTGCGTGGCGGTGCGGAAGGGTCGAGGACGCGGCCGCCGCCAAGGGTGCGCTGGGCGGATTGATCGCGCAGCACCACGCGGTCGCCATGCACCGCATGCGCGGGCGCATTGAGCAGCAACTGCGCATGCACGTGCCCACCGGGAGCCAGACATTCGCCTTCTAGCAGGGCGATACGGCCGGTCACATCTTGGGCGCCAAGGTGGACGTGTACCGGTGTCCAGTGGCGCAGCTCACGGGTTTCGCTGGGAAGGAGCGTGAATTCGATGTCGATACGCTGGCTTCCGGCCTGCAGCTCGGGCGTTACCAGCCAATCGCCGCGCCTGATATCAGCTACCGAGAGCCGCTCACCGCTGAGGTTGAGGGCGACGCGCTGGCCAGCCTTAGCCTCCTGGGCCTTCTGATTCTGCGCATGCAGCCCGCGGACGCGGACCTTGCGGCCGGATGGCCCCAGACTCAGTTCGTCACCCACCTTGACGCGACCTGCGAAGGCGGTGCCGGTCACGACCACGCCAGCGCCAGTCACGCTGAACGCCCGGTCGATGGAGAGGCGGAAATGCCCTTCTTCGCGGCGCGCGCGCACTTCGCTGGCCTGCTCGAGCAACTGGGCGCGAAGCGCGTCAATGCCTTCGCCGGACACGCTGGACACTGGAAGGATCGGCGCGCCGCAGAGCGGCCCAGGCTCCAGCAGTGCTTCGACTTGCAGCTGCACTTCGGCGATGCGCGATGGCTCGACCCGGTCAATTTTGGTCAGTGCCACCAATGCCCGGCGGATGCCCAGCAGCTCGACGATCGCCAGGTGCTCGCGGGTCTGCGGCATCACGCCGTCATCTGCGGCGACGACCAGCAGCACGCAGTCGATACCGCAGGCGCCGGCGAGCATGTTGTGGACGAAGCGTTCATGACCGGGCACGTCGATGAAACCGGTCAGGTCGGGTTCGCCCAGCGAGGCGTAAAGGTAGCCAAGATCGATGGTAATGCCGCGCAGACGTTCTTCCTGGCGCCGGTCGCCGGCCTGCCCGGTCAACGCCTGGAGCAGGGCCGTCTTGCCATGGTCGATGTGTCCCGCGGTGCCGATGATCATGATGCCAGCGCCTGCTCGAGGTGCGGCAGCTGGGCGAGAAATGCCGGCTCGTCATCCAGCTGGCGCAGGTCGAGCCAGAGCGCGTCGTCGGCGACTCGACCCAGAATCGGGATCGGCAGGTCACGCAGTGCCTCTTCTAACAGCCGCAGGCTGCGGCCGCGCAGACGCCTGGGCTGGTGCGGGCGAATGCACAAGGCGGCGCTCGGCAGGCGCGCCACGGGTTGTGCACCACTGCCGATCATGCCGAGGGCGTCTTCAACCGCGACCTGCCAGGACTCGCCCAAGGCGCCGGTCAGCGCCGGTGCCAGGCGTTCGGCCTGGGTGCGGATGTCCGGCTGCGGACGGCTGAGCAGACGCAGGCTGGTCAGTCGTTCACCGAGGCGATCCGGATCGCGATAGAGGTTGAGCACCGCTTCCAGTGCGGCGAGGGTCAGCTTATCGACGCGCAGGGCGCGCTTGAGCGGATTTTTCTTGATCTTCTGGATCAGCTCGCGGCTGCCGACGATCAGCCCTGATTGCGGGCCGCCGAGCAGCTTGTCGCCGCTGAAGGTGACGATGTCGGCACCGTCGCGCAGGGCTTCCTGCACGGTGGGCTCCCTGGGCAGGCCCCAGCGCGAAAGGTCGACCAGGCTGCCGCTGCCGAGGTCTTCTAGTAGCGGCAGATCGTGCGCACGGGCAATCTGTGCCAGCTCGGCGGTAGCGACGCTGGCGGTAAAGCCCTGCACGCTGTAATTGCTGGTGTGCACGCGCATCAACAACCCACTGCGGGGGTTAATCGCGGCTTCGTAATCCTTGGCGTGGGTGCGGTTGGTGGTACCCACTTCGTGCAGCTTCACGCCGGCGCGGGCCATGATGTCCGGGATGCGAAAGGCGCCGCCGATCTCGATCAGCTCGCCGCGGGAAATGATGCCTTCCTTGCGTGCGCCAAGGCTGTTCAGCGCAAGCAGCACGGCGGCGGCGTTGTTGTTCACCACGGTGACGGCTTCAGCGCCGGTCAATTCGCGGATCAGGCCTTCGATGAGGTCGTCGCGGTCGCCGCGCTTGCCCGTGGCCAGGTCGAACTCCAGGTTCAGCGGATAGCGCGCCGCCAGAGTGATCGCCTCGATGGCTTCATCCGGCAACAGCGCGCGGCCGAGGTTGGTGTGCAGCACCGTGCCAGTCAGGTTAAAGACGCGGCGCACTCGGCTGCGGTGCTGATTGGCGAGACGTTCGCCCGCGCGGCCTGCAAGCACTGCTTCGGACAGCTCCAGTGCCGCCAGCTGACCGTGGCGGGCCGGTTCTCGCAATTCATCGAGCAGATCGCGCAGGGTGCCGAGCAGGGCGTCGCGGCCGTAACGCTGTTGCAGTGGCGCACAGGCGGGAGCGCGCAGCAGCTTGTCGACGGAAGGTAGGCGAACGCTATTCATCGTGGGTGTACCCAGTACTGGCGTGCGGTGAACACATCGCTCTGGCTACAGCAGTGGCGCCAACCCTTGTTTCGATGCTGCCTGACACGCAGGACCTCTCGACTATTGCTGTTATGCGAACAGCATAGACGTCCATTTGCTGGCAGGGTTCAGATGGCCTCGCCAGGATGGGCAAGGGTTGGAACCGGTGGGGGTGTGTTGAATAGGTGTGCCGACAGGCGCTGTAGGGCCGGCTCTATTCAGCCATGGGCGCGGTCGGGGAGGGCTGCTCGACGCCTGCCGGTTCGTTGCGCTCAGGAAGCAAAGCAAGCGCGCAATAAAAAGCCCCGCCAGTGCGGCGGGGCTTTTATCAAACGACTCTGTGCGTAGCAGAGTCGCGTCAAACCTCAACTCAGGCGTTCTGGCGGATACCGGCCACCAGCCAAGGCTGGTTCTCGCCCTGTGCACGCTCCATGCGCCAGCTCTCGCTGAACGGCTCGCCCTGGTCGAAGCGTGAGTTCTTCGACACGCCTACGAAGGTCAGGGTGGCGACGGTCTTGTCGGCCTGATCATCGACGCCATCGAGCTGAATCTGCAGGTCGTCAACGTAGGTGGATTGATAGGCATCGCCGATCTCGGCACGTTCGCGCTGGAGGAATTCGAACAGCTGCGGCGTGACGAACTCGCTGATCTTGTCCATCTCGTTGGCATCCCAGTGCTGCTGCAGCGAGATGAAATGTTCGCGGGCGGCTGCCACGAAGTTCTGCTCGTTGAACCAGGCCGGTGCAATGATCACCGGTGCGGCAGCCGGACGTGCAGCGCTAGCGCCGCCGAAAATCGATTGCTGGGCAGGCATTTCGCGCTGCATCGGTGCGTTTCCGTGTCCAGCCATGACCGGTTGCTGCTGGCGACGACGCGCCGCAAGGAATCGGAACAACAGGAAGGCGATGCCGCCGAAGATCAGGATGTCCATGAACTGGATGCCTTCGAAGCCATCTCCCATGAACATCGAAGCCAACAGGCCACCTGCGGCGAGACCGGCCAGCGGGCCGAGCCAACGCGACGCGCCACTGGCAGCTGCGGGAGTTTGACGGCCAGCCTGGTTGGGCGCCGCCTGAGTTTGTTGGGGTGCCTGGCGAGTCTGATGGCTGGGCGCCGAGCCGAAGCTCTTGCCGCCGCCGAAACGCTTGGCGTGGACGTCAAGGCTGAAGGTCAGGCTGATACACAGCGCCATGAATATGCTGAGCACACGTTGCATTTGGTATTCCTGAGTAATGAACAAACTGAGCGGATGGTGCACGGCCCGGCGCGGGCGCGCCAGTTGTAGAGTGTTTCGGGCTTTTGCTTCGTTGCGCTTGTCGGCTCACCGACAAGCGCAACGGATCGTCTGACTCAACGCCAGTTGTACAGCTCTTTCTCGGAGATTTCGTGCATCGGCTTGACCTGCGCCTGGAACGCCTTCATCGAGGCCCAGATGCGGCCATTCAGTTCGCTTTGTGCGGCCAGTTCGCCGAGGACAACGTCGGACTGCTCGCGCATGGCGTTCAGCACCTCGTCAGGGAAGCGCTTGAGTTGCGTACCTTGTTGCTTGAGCTGCTCGAGCGCCATGGCGTTGTTATAAACGTAATCGTCGATCATGTCGCGGCTGGCGGCACCGGCGGCCTCGGTGAGGATGGCGCGCAAGTCGTCCGGCAGGGTGTCGAGCGCCTTCTGGTTGATCAACAGCTCCAGCACAGCCTGGGGTTCCTGCCAGCCGGGGTAGTAGTAGTACTTGGCGGCCTTGTGCAGACCAAAGGCGAGGTCGTTGTACGGGCTGACCCAGTCGGTGGCATCGATCGCGCCGGTTTGTAGCGCGGTGAACACTTCGCCGCCAGGCATGTTGACGGTGGTCGCGCCGAGACGGGTCAGCACTTCGCCGCCCAGGCCTGGGGTGCGGATCTTCAGGCCCTGCAGGTCCTGCAGCGAGTTGATTTCCTTGTTGAACCAACCGCCCATCTGCATGCCGGTGTTACCCACGACCATCGGCTTGACGCCGTAGGGTGCGTAGGCTTCGTCCCAGAACGCCTGGCCGCCGCCGCGGGTCAGCCAGGCGTTCATTTCGCTGGTCGACAGGCCGAACGGCACCGAGGTGAAGAACTGCGCAGTGGGCACCTTGCCCTTCCAGTAGTAGGCCGCGCCATGGCCTAGCTCGGCGGTACCGCGCGAGACGGCATCAAACACTTCGAGGGCGGGAACCAGCTCACCTGCGGCATAAACCTTGATGGTCAGGCGACCATCGCTCATGGCCTCGACCCTATCGGCCAGACGCTGGGCGGCAGTGCCCAGGCCCGGGTAGTTCTTCGGCCAGGCGGTGACCATTTTCCAGTTGTAGGTCTCGGGTGCTTCGCTGGCGGCGGCCTTCGGCTCGGCGGAGGGTTCGACTTTCTTTTCGTCGTTGCAGCCTGCGAGGCTGAGGGAGGCAAGCAGGGCAGCGGCGGCACCAAACAAGTGACGGCGTTTCATGAATGGCTATTTCCTTTGGCGAATTTTATTAGTATCGGTATAGGTTGACGTAAACGTCATAGCGGTTCCAGTTTGGCATAACTGAGCATCAACCACTTGCTTCCTTCACTTTCGAAATTCACCTGCACCCGCGCCTGGGCGCCGGAGCCTTCGAAGTTGAGGATGGTGCCTTCGCCAAACAGCGAATGGCGGACGCGCTGACCGAGGTTGAACGGGGTATCCGGCACATTGGCGCCGTCGAACAGCGAGCCGCCACCCATGCCACGTGTGTTGAAGCTGCGGCTGACGGTATTGCTCAGACGGACTTCGCTGATCAACGCCGGCGGCAATTCGCGGATGAAGCGCGAGATTTTATTGTAGGTCTCGCTCCCGTAGAGCCGACGGGTTTCTGCGTAGGTGACGATCAGCTGCTGCATGGCGCGGGTGATGCCGACGTAGGCCAGGCGGCGCTCCTCTTCCAAGCGGCCCGGTTCTTCCAGGCTCATCTTGTGCGGGAACAGGCCTTCTTCCATGCCGACCAGGAACACCAACGGAAACTCCAGGCCCTTGGCGCTGTGCAGGGTCATCAGCTGCACGCTGTCTTCGTGGTCGCCGGCCTGCTGTTCACCGGCTTCCAGCGAGGCGTGATCAAGGAAGGCGGCGAGCGGTGTCTGCTCGTCTTCCTGGTCTTCGCTGTAGTTGTCGAAGGCGCGCGCGGCGGAGACCAGTTCCTCTAGGTTTTCCACCCGTGCCTGGGCTTTCTCACCTTTCTCGTCACGGTGGTACGCCAGCAGGCCGGACTGTTCGATGACCAGCTGCGCCATGCTGTGCAGCTGCATGCCCTCGACCTTCAGCGCGAGGGTGTCGATCAGCTCGACGAAGCCGTTCAGCGCGCTCGCCGCGCGGCCCGACACCACCTTGGTGCCGACCGCCTGATGCAGCGCGGCCCACATCGAGCTTTCCTGCTGCCGGGCCAGCTGGCGAAGGCATTCGACAGTCTTCTCGCCGATGCCACGGGCCGGCACGTTGATTACCCGCTCCAGCGCCGCATCGTTGTCCCGTGCCTGAATCAGGCGCAGGTAGGCCATGGCGTTCTTGATCTCGGCGCGCTCGAAGAAGCGCTGGCCGCCATAGATGCGGTAGGGGATGCGTTCACGCAGCAAGGCTTCTTCGAGTACCCGCGACTGGGCGTTGGAGCGATAGAGGATGGCGATCTCGCTGCGGCTCATGCCGTCGCGGATCGCTTTCTCGATGCTCTCGACCACGTAGCGCGCTTCGTCGTGCTCGTTGAACGCGGCATACAGGCTGATCGGCTCGCCTTCGCAGCCTTCGGTCCACAGTTCCTTGCCCAGACGGCCCTGGTTGTTGGCGATCAGCGCGTTGGCGGCCTTGAGGATGCAGGCGGTGGAGCGGTAGTTCTGTTCCAGGCGGATGGTTACGGCGTCCTGGAAGTCTTCGCTGAACTGGTGCAGGTTTTCGACCCGTGCGCCGCGCCAGCCGTAGATCGACTGGTCATCGTCGCCGACCACCATCAGGCTGTCGCCGCCCTTTGCCAGCAAACGCAACCAGGCGTACTGAACGGCGTTGGTGTCCTGGAACTCGTCCACCAGAATGTGGCGGAAGCGGCGCTGGTAATGATCGAGCAGGCCCGGGTTGTCGCGCCACAGGTCCAGCGCGCGCAACAGCAGCTCGGAAAAATCGATGACGCCGGCGCGGGCGCAGGCTTCTTCGTAGGCCTGGTAGATGCTCAGCATCGTCGCCAGAAACAGGTCACCGCTGGGCTGGATGTGCTTGGGCCGCAGACCTTCGTCCTTCTGCCCGTTGATCCACCACTGGGCCTGGCGAGCCGGCCAGCGCTGCTCGTCGAGACCGAGCTCGCGGATCACACGCTTGACCAGGCGTTGCTGGTCGTCCGAGTCGAGGATCTGGAAGTTCTGCGCCAGCTTCGCTTCCTGCCAGTGAGCACGCAGCAAGCGGTGCGCAAGGCCGTGGAAGGTGCCGACCCACATGCCCTGCGGGTTGACCTTCATCAGCTGCTCGATGCGCTGGCGCATCTCGGCCGCAGCCTTGTTGGTAAAGGTAACTGAAAGGATCGAGTGCAAAGATGCGCGCTCGACCTGGTGCAGCCAGGCGATGCGGTGCACCAATACGCGGGTCTTGCCCGAGCCGGCACCAGCGAGGACTAATTGACGACCCAGCGGCGCGGCCACGGCCTGGCGCTGGGCATCGTTGAGGGAGTTCAGGAGGAGAGAGAGATCGTCATGCATGGGCGCCATTCTAGCCGGAAATCCGGCCGACCCGCTCGTGCAACGGACGGGCGCCAGTCAAGCCATGGGCAGACAAAGGGCTTAGCTGGGAGAGGACAGAAACCGCGCCGGGAGCCGGGGCGGGTTGTGGTCATCGACCTGTTGAAAATCCATCTGATCGATACCAGCGTATCGTCATCCACGGTCTTTGGTCGGAGAGACGATGACCAGACGCTAGCGTCGTGCCATTATCGAGGCGTGCTAAATGCACGCCTACCGCTCCAGACATCCATTACAAGAACAACCCGATGACCGATTCCGCACAAGCCAATCCGTCGGCGTCAATGGCCATGGAGGACCACGCCGCTTTCAACCTTGCAGAGATGGATCAGCGGGCCGAGCGCACGCGGCTGCTCTATGAGGGCTCGCGGCTCGCACTGCTGCTGATGATCATCACCAGCCTGGTATTCCCCGCCGTACTCTGGGCGGAAGGACCGAAGCTGCAATTGGCGATTTGGTCAGGTGTGACCTTTGCACTCGCCGTCCTGAGGCTGCAGCAGACGCGCAGCTTCGCCAAGGCCAGCGCCGAGGAGCAGCAGCATCCCCGCTGGTATCGATCCTTCCTGATGGCCAGTGTCGCCAGCGCGGTGACCCTGGACTACGCGATCATCGAGCTGGCCCTAGACGGGCCGTTCCTGCAACAAACGGTACTGCTCGGTTCGCTTGCCTCGGTGTTTTTTGCAGGCTGCGTGGCCTGCGGCGTATCGCTCCGCGCGTTCGCCGCCTTTGCCATTCCCGGGCTGCTTCCCGCTGCGGCGGTGCTGTTAGGCAGCGGCGAGCCCCATCTGCAGGGTTGGGGGGTGCTGGCGGCAATCGTGCTGCTGACGCTGAGCATGATTGCCTGGCAAATGAACCGACTGGTGACGGCCAGCCTGGCGCAACGTCTGCACAACCAGTTGCTGATTCGGCGATTGCAACGGATGCGCGGTGAAGCCACCGAGCTGAATGGCGAGCTTGCCCGGGAGGTCGAGCAGCGGCGCCATGCCGAGGGCCGGATGCAAGAGGCCTTCGACGGGCTCGAACGGCGAGTGATTGAGCGCACCGCCGCGCTGCGTGAAAGCGAGGCTCGCTTGAGCCTGGCGCTGGAAGCCAGTGAGCTGGGCATGTGGGACTGGGACATGGCCAACGGTGAGGTCCATCACTCAAGGATGGACGTGGTTTTTGGTGTCGGCCTGAGTGATCGACTGCTGCTGGCCGAGCAGCAGCGTCCCGAAGTGCATCCCGAAGACGGCCCGCGTGTACGCCAGGACATGATCGACCACCTGAAGGGCAAGACCGAAAGCTATGCCGTGCAATACCGGGCCATGCTCAACGACGGCAGTTCGATTTGGATCGAAGACCGCGGGCGTGTCACCGAGCGCGATGCTAACGGCCGGGCCTTACGCATGATCGGCACCCGGCGAGACATCAGCGAGAGCCATCGTCAGGCCGAACAATTGCGGTTAGCGGCCACGGTGTTCGAAGCGGCAGGTGAGGGCATGGCGATCATGGATCCTGAATTCCACCTGCTGGCAGTCAACCAGGCCTGCTGCACATTGTCCGGTTTCAGCCGAGAAGAACTGATCGGAAGAAGTGTCGCCCTGCTGGCGAGTTCCGAGGACAGCCGCCAGCAATATTCGGCTATTCGCGAAAGCCTGGCGCAGCACGGTATCTGGCAAGGCGAGCTGATCGAGACCCGCAAGAATGGCGAGGTCTACCCGCAATGGGCACAGATGCGAGTGGTGCACGACCGACACGGCAACATCACCAATGTGGTCGCGTTCGTTTCCGATCTCAGCGTCAGGCGTCAGGTCGAGGAACGTCTGCGTTACCTGACCCACTTCGACGAACTCACCGGGTTGGCCAATCGCAGCTTGCTCAAGGAGCGTCTGCACAGCGCCTGCGAGCGTAGCCGTTGCAGCAATCGCGGGCTGGCGGTTTTGTATATCGATCTGGACCGTTTCAAGACGCTTAATGAAAGCCTTGGGCACGAGGCGGCTGATCAGCTGTTGCGTGAAGTTTCCCGCCGTCTGTCCCACACGCTGTCGGACGCCGACACCATTGCCCGTTTATCCGGTGACGAGTTCGTGGTGGTGCTCGAAGGTTACGGCAGCCTTGCCAGCCTGGCGCACAGCGGCAGCCGCTTGCTGTCGCGCATCAGCAAACCCATTCGGCTCGACGATCAGGAACTGGTCATCACCGCGTCCATCGGCGTCAGCCTGATGCCAGACAACTCGCGCGAGGCGACCTCGCTGCTGTTGCAGGCGAACATGGCCATGCAACATGCCAAACATCTTGGCGGCAACACCCTGCAGTTCTTCACCGAGCGCTTGCAGGTGTCGAGCCTGGAAAATCTCAAGCTGGAGAACCAACTCCGTCGCGCACTCGAGGAAGGCCAGCTGGAAGTCTTCTATCAACCGCGACTGAACGTGGCGGAAGACAGCCTGGATGCGGCCGAAGCACTGGTGCGCTGGCGGCATCCGCAGAAAGGCCTTATTGCGCCAGGCTTTTTCATTCCCCTAGCCGAGGAAACCGGGCTGATCATCCCGCTGGGTGAGTTTGTTCTGCGCGAAGCCTGCCGGCAGGCGCGTCAATGGCAACTCGATGGACTGGCCGCCATTCGGGTGTCGGTGAACCTGTCCGTCAAACAGTTGCGCCAGGGCAATTTCGTCAGCCTGGTGCGACAGGTACTGGAAGAGACTGGGTTGCCCGCCGACCGGCTCGAGCTGGAACTGACCGAAAGTCAGCTGCTCGATGACATCGACAACGCGATCAACATCAGCCGCCAGTTACGCGCGCTGGGTGTGAAGCTGGCAATCGATGACTTCGGCACCGGCTATTCCTCGCTCAGCTACCTCAAGCGCTTCCCGGTGGACTACGTGAAGATCGATCGCTCGTTCATTTCCGAACTGGATCAGGTCGGAGAAGATTCAGCCATCGTCCGGGCCATCATCGCCATGGTCCATAGCCTGGAGCTGAAGGTCGTCGCCGAGGGCGTCGAAACCCAGGCACAGGCGGACTTCCTCAAAGCTCACGGCTGCGACGAAATGCAGGGTTACCTGATCAGCCGCCCGGTGCCGGCTGACGAGTTCGTGAAGCTATTGGTCTGAGGACTGCTTCGTAGGGTGGGCTTCAGCCCACCAGCGGTTAGGGTGGCGTAGCCCAAGCGGTGGGCTGAAGCCCACCCTACAAGGATCTAGCTGTTAGCCGCGGGTGGTGGTGCCTTCCAGTTCGCGCATCAGCAATGCATGCTGAAGGTCGACATGCTCCGGCACCGGCAGGTGGAGTACGTGACCGTCTCCGGGCGCCACATCGACACGCTCGCCGCGCTTGTTTTCCAGTGCCTCCAGGCGGAAATTCAGGTTGCCCTGCGGGGTCATCAACTCCAGGCGGTCGCCAACGGCGAAGCGGTTCTTGACGATCACTTCGGCCAGCCCGTTGCGCCGTTCGCCGGTCATCTCCCCGACGAACTGCTGGCGCTCCGACAGCGAAAAGCCTCGCTCATAATTCTGGTATTCGTCATGCACGTGGCGACGCAGGAAGCCTTCGGTGTAGCCGCGGTGCGCGAGCGATTCCAAGGTGTCCATCAGTGACTTGTCGAAAGGTCTGCCTGCGACCGCATCGTCGATTGCCTTGCGATAGACCTGGGCGGTGCGCGCCACGTAATAGTGGGATTTGGTCCGGCCTTCGATCTTCAGCGAATGCACGCCCATCTGCACCAGCCGCTCGACATGCTGGACGGCGCGCAAGTCCTTGGAATTCATGATGTAGGTGCCGTGCTCGTCCTCGAATGCTTCCATCATTTCGCCAGGACGGCTGCTGTCTTCGAGCAGGAAGACCTGATCGGTCGGCGCGCCGGCACCCAGAGTCGGCTGGATGGCGCCTGCTCCAAGCTGCTGCACGGGGATCGGCTGATACTGCTGGACGATATTGCCCAGCTCGTCTTCCTTGCCTTCGTGCGCCTTGTATTCCCAGCGGCAGGCGTTGGTGCAGGAACCCTGGTTGGGGTCGCGCTTGTTGATGTAGCCGGAGAGCAGGCAGCGCCCGGAATAGGCCATGCACAGCGCGCCGTGAACGAAGACCTCCAGCTCCATGCCCGGCACCTTTTCACGGATCTCGCCGATCTCTTCCAGCGACAGCTCGCGCGAGAGGATGGCGCGGGTGAGGCCCTGCTTGCGCCAGAACTCGACGCTGGCCCAGTTCACCGCGTTGGCCTGTACCGACAGGTGAATGGTCATCTCGGGGAAGTGCTGGCGAACCAGCATGATCAGACCGGGATCGGACATGATCAGCGCATCCGGCCCCATGGCGACCACCGGCTCGAGATCCTTGATGAAGGTGCGCAGCTTGGCGTTGTGCGGCGCGATGTTGACCACCACATAGAACTGCTTGCCCTGGGCATGCGCCTCGTCGATCCCCAGACGCAGGTTGGCGTGGTCGAATTCGTTGTTGCGCACGCGCAGGCTGTAGCGCGGCTGTCCCGCATAGACCGCGTCGGCGCCGTAGGCAAAGGCGTAGCGCATGGATTTGAGGGTGCCCGCGGGGGACAGCAGTTCGGTGCGAGGGTGGGTCATGGTGCGGTGGCTCTGTATACCAGCAGAAAGTGTGCGGATTCTACTGAGTTGGCCGGCGCTTTTCGCCCCGTCAGATCAAGCCGATGGAGAACTCCTGAGGCTGACCCCAGTCACTCATAGACAGGGCTTGAGTCGAGCGTACCGAGTTCCGATGCAAGCCAACCCGTTATCAGCCGGAGGCCCATCGTGAGCAAACACCCCGTCGATGCCAGAGGTAGTCTGATCGCGGCGAGCTTTTTCGGGATTGGTTTGATGGCCGCCATCGACGAGATCGTCTTTCACCAGATACTCGCCTGGCACCATTTCTTCGACCGATCCACACAAACCGTCGGGCTGATATCGGACGGTCTGTTGCATTCAGCCGAGCTGCTGATGCTGGCCGCCGGCTTTTACCTGTTCGTGCAGCTGAGCAGCCGCCGCGCGGTGTCGCGCTTGCACGCCTGGGCCGGTTTGTTTCTTGGCGCAGGTGGCTTTCAGCTGTTCGATGGGATCGTCGATCACAAGATTCTGCGGCTGCATCAGGTGCGCTACGTGGACAATCTTCTGCTCTACGACTTGGCGTGGAATGCCTTTGGCGCGCTGCTGCTGGCGATAGGCTTCATGATCTGGCGAACAGCTCGGTCATCCCTTGCGTCGTTGCAAGGGGGCCGGTAGCCGGTGGCCCACGATACTCATCTGCTCACCCTGGCTGGCACCTCGCTGCTGGTCTTGCTGACGCTGGCTCTCTGGTTTGCTTATGTTCTCGGTGTGCGCGCGCAACGGCGGCGTCGAAAGACTTGGCATTGCTGGCGCACCGTCAGTTTCAGTCTGGGGTGCGGGCTTCTGGTGGCCGCGTTTTCGCCTTTTATGGTCGAGTGGGGCCATGCAGACCTGCGCGGGCACATGGCGCAGCATCTTCTGCTCGGCATGTTCGCGCCCATTGCGATGATGCTCGGCGCGCCGGGCACGCTGCTGTTGCGCAATGTGCCGGTCGTGACCGCCCGACGGATTACCGAGTTTGCGGGCAGCGTGCCGGTGCGCTGCCTGAGCCATCCGGTGACCGCACTGATGTTGAATGTCGGCGCGCTGTATATCCTCTATCTCACGCCGCTGTACCAGCTGAGCTTCAGCGAACCCGTCCTCCATGTATGGTTGCACCTGCACTTCGTACTGGCAGGCTATCTTTTCAGCTGGTCGATTGCCGGACCGGACCCCGCGCCGCATCGTCCCGGCATGTGGTTGCGGCTGATCGTATTGTTCGTGGCGATTGCCGCTCATGCCGTGCTGGGCAAACTCATGTATGCCTACGGCTTTCCGCGCGACGCCGGCCACGACCTGGCGGAAATCGAAGCGGCTGCACAATTGATGTATTACGGCGGCGATCTCGCCGAGCTGTTGCTGGCGGTGGTGTTTTTCGCCACCTGGTATCGGCGGCGCAAGCTGGCCGGGTCCGCCAGCGACGGCGGACGGCAAACCGCCGACCCTGGCTAGAGCCAAGGCCGGCGGTCAGGTTCAGCCGTAGCTTAGGCTGCGGCGATCACATCACCGTGGTTTTCCGGCTCGATCAGCGCGCGGTGCAGGGCCGCGACGGCGTCGTCGTAGTCTTCCTCGTTGACCACACACTGCATCTCAACCTGGCGGATCGACTGATGCACCGCCTGGATGCTGATGCCGGCACCGGCCAGCGCCGCGACGGTCTTGGCGAGGATGCCTTTGACCTTGAGGTCGGAGCCGATAGCCGAGACGATGGCGACGTTGTGCACGGTAACTTCCGCAGCCGGATACTTCTCCTCGATCAGTCGCGCGGCGCGGTTGATCAGCTTGCGCGAGCCCGACGCGTAGTAGGTGATGCTGTTGGCGTCGGAGTCCTTGTTCACCACGTAGAGGCGCAGCTGCTTGAGCAGCTTGCTGATCTCGATGTCGTAGCCGACGTCCCCGAGCATGTCCTGGTCGAACACCTCGATACCGAAGACGTCCTTGCGCCCGGCGATGATCTCGACGCAGGGCCGCTCGCTCTTGTAGTCCTGGCTGATGAGCGTACCGGCGTGCTCCGGCTCGAAGGCGTTCTTGATGCGCAGCTCGATGCCGGCGCGGCGCAGTGTCTTGGCGGCACGTGGGTGGATCGCCTCCATGCCCAAATTCGACAACTGGTCTGCCACGTCGTAGTTGGTACGACCGATGGTGACCACCTTGTCCGCTCCGACCAGGTTCGGGTCGGCGCTGGAGAGGTGGAATTCCTTGTGGATGATCGCTTCACGGGCGCCGGTAGCAGCGGCAATCTGAGCAAAGGTGATCTCGCTGTAGCCGCGGTCGAAGGTGTTCATCAGGCCTTCGCTGCAGTGCGTGTAGCCTGTGGCGACCACCAGTTCGCGGGACAGGTCCACATCTTCGAAGCTGTGGCGCACCATCTCATCGAAGGGCAGCGGTGCGTCGCGGTGCCAGCCGGTGAGGTCGACCATCTTCGCATTGATGCCGCGGTGCTTGAGCGCCAGCACGGAGTTGAAGGCGCTGTGCGCTTCACCGAGGGAGGCGAGCATCTCGCGCACCTTCATCAAGTGCTCGTCGAGCTGGAAATGGCCGTAGGCACAGAGGCGCTGCAGACTGCTCATGCACTCGCGGGCATCGTCGATGCGCGAGTTGATGAACTGGTTGGCGGCACGCAGCTCGAAGTCGCTGGCGAACAGCTCAGCGTTCTTGCCGAGCATGCGCTCGCGGACGATGTCCAGTGCATCGAGCCAGGCGCCCTCGTTGCGGGCGTCGGCGAAGCGTTGGTAGACGCCGGGTTCGCCAGTCTTCTTGTGTTCTAGCAGCAGGTTGGTCATGCCGCTGTAGGCCGAAACGACGAAGACGCGCTGATAGAGCTCGTCGCCTTCGCGTCCGCCGATAAAGATATTGTCCAGTAGCTCGTCGAAGCGGCTCATGGATGTGCCGCCGATTTTTTCTACGGTATGCATCGATTCAACTTCCCATCTTGGGGGTGAATTTTCATCCCTGGGCCGCCTCTCGGCCGCCAACAAAGAACAGGCCCGGTAGTCGGGCCTGATCGGGTACGTCAGAGATACTTTTGCTTCTGGATCTGCAGGGGCTCGAAATTCTCGCGTTCACCGACGAAGGCCGGACGTGGCGAGAGGCCGCAGAACGGCGCCTGCGCGGCATTATCTACATGGTTGTAGACATAGAACAGATTGCTGCGCGCGCTGGGTGTAATGTTGCTATTGGAGCCGTGCATGGTGTTGCAATCGAAGAACACCACACTGCCCGCCGGGCCCGTAGCGGTCTCGATGCCATAACGGTCCGCCAGCTGGGTCAGGCTGTCGTGATCCGGTACACCGAACTCCTGCTTGCGCAGGGACTTCTGGTAGTGGTTCTCCGGTGTCGCACCAACGCAGCGGATGTAGTGCTTGTGTGATCCAGGCACCAGCATCAGCGGGCCGTTGTGCGGCTCATTGTCGGTGAGCAGGATCGAGCAGCTCAGGGTGCGCATGCGTGGCAGGCCGTCTTCGACGTGCCAGGTTTCGAAATCGGAGTGCCAGTAGAACTCCTTGCCGGTGAAGCCGGGTTTGAAGTTCATCCGCGACTGGTGCACATAAATGTCACCACCGAGGATGAAGCTGGCGATAGCGGCAATGCGCTCGTCGCTGGCGACACGGGCAAACAATGGATTGTCGGCGTGGATGGCGAACACCGAGCGGATTGCGCCGCTGTCGGGTTCCTTGATGGTCTTGCCGGACTCGGCAACGGCCGGGTCCTGACGCATGCGGTCGAGTTCTTCGCAGAATACCGCGACTTCCTCGGCGCTGAACAGATTGGGGATGACCAGATAGCCGTCACGCTCGAAGCGTTCGATCATCTCTGGTGCGATCGGGGCGTTGGCCAGGTCACTGCGGTAGACGACCGGGTCCAGACGCTCTTGCCAGCTAGGTTCGTCGTGCTGGCGCGAAGGGTACAGGTCGGCTTGCACGGGGTTCACTTTAAACTCTCCTTGAAACGGGTGTCGCAGGGCGGGGTGCAGCCGCCCTGCGGAGTCGCATCAGACTACGGTTTCGGCCTCAAGCGGATACACACCGCTTTCGTCATGCACTTCTTTGCCGTTGAGTGGCGGGTTGAACACGCACGCCAACTTCATTTCCTCGCTGCCGCCACGGAGCAGGTGCTCGTCGTGCTTGTCGAGGATGTACAGCGTGCCGGGCTCGATCTTGTAGATCTTGCCGTCAGCGATGGTCTCGATCTCGCCATTGCCGCTCATGCAATAGACCGACTCCAGATGGTTCTGGTAGTGGATATGCGTCTCGGTGTTGGCGTAGATGGTGGTGATGTGGAACGAGAAGCCCATCTTGTCGTCCTTGAGCAGCATCCGCGTGCTGTCCCAGGTATCGGTCTTGATCTTGCGGTTGGACTGCTCGCATTCAGCCAGGGTACGTACGATCATTCTTCAATCCTCAAGAAGCTTGGTTGGCGGCTTGATCGGACATTACGGCGCCGAACGCCTTGTCCAGGATGCTCATGGCCTTGTCGATCTGCTCTTCGCTGATGATCAGCGGGCAGAGACACTTGACCACTTCACTGTGGGCGCCGCTGGTTTCGACGACCAGGCCGTTTTCGAAGGCATGGCGGCAAATCGCGGCGGCGGTGTCGCCGTCCGGGCAGCTGATGCCGATCATCATGCCGCGGCCTTTGACGAACAGTGAATCCGGGCCGTAGCGGCGAACGATCTTGTTCATGCCGTCGGCAATGCGCTTGCCCTTGGCCTTGACGCTATTGGCGAACTCGTCGTCTTTCCAGAAGTGTTCGATGGCAGCAGCAGCAGTGACGAACGCGTGGTTGTTACCGCGGAAGGTGCCGTTGTGCTCGCCCGGCTTCCACTGGTCCAGCTCCTTACGCAGCAGCACCATGGCGAATGGCAGGCCATAGCCCGACAGCGACTTGGACAGCGTGATCATGTCCGGCTTGATGCCCATCTCTTCAAAGCTGAAGAAGGTGCCGGTCCGGCCGCAACCGGCCTGGATGTCGTCGATGATCAACAGCATCTCGTGCTTGCGGCAGAGTTTTTCCAGCTTGCGGACCCACTCGGCCGAGGCGGCGTTGAGGCCGCCTTCGCCCTGAACCACTTCGACGATCACGGCAGCCGGCTTGTCGACACCGCTGGACGGGTCGGTCAGCAGCTTGTCCATCATCGCGATGGTGTTGACCTTGTCACCGAAATAGTTGGCGTAGGGCATGCGGCTGACATCGGTCAGCGGAACGCCGGCAGCGCCGCGGTGATGCTTGTTGCCGGTCGCGGCGAGCGCGCCGATGCTGCAGCCATGGAAGCCGTTGGTGAAGCTGATGATGTTGTTGCGGCCGGTCACCTTGCGCGCCAGCTTCAGCGCGGCTTCCACCGCGTTGGTGCCGGTCGGGCCGGTGAACTGCATGACGTAGTCCATGTTGCGCGGCTTGAGGATCAGGCGATCGAAGGTGGAGAGGAAGGTCTCCTTCGCTTCGGAATACATGTCCAGGCCGTGCGTGATGCCGTCGGCTTCGATGTAATCGAGCAGCGCCTGCTTGAGCACAGGATGGTTGTGGCCGTAGTTCAGCGTGCCAGCACCGGCGAGAAAGTCGATGTACGTCTTGCCTTCGCGGGTGGTGAGTTCAGCGCCGCGGGCTTGCTTGAAGACCACTGGAAAGGAGCGGCAGTAGCTGCGAACGCCAGATTCGTGCAGTTCGAAAGTTTTCATGCGTTTTCCTCTAGTTCTTCTTCTGAATTGGGTGCGGCGAACGGGCCGGCGCGGTAAAGCACTTCGTCTTCATGCTTGCCGGCAAAGTGTTCGGCGCGGGAGAACAGGGTGCGGGTGCTGTAGTCGACGCCCAGTTTGGCGAAGGCCTTTTTAAACAGCGCCTGGGATGCCCCGTTGTCCGGCGAGATGGTGGTTTCCAGGTTGGCGACGCCCTGCTCTCTGGCGACTCGTGCGACCAGTGCCATCAGCATGCGCAGCGCCAGGCCCTGACCGCGCATCGAAGCGTCGACTGCGACTTGCCAGACGAACAAAGTGTCTGGGCGAGCAGGGGGGCAGTAACCGGAAATGAAACCTACCAATTGGCCATCCGCGTCTGTGGCGGCAATGGAGGTGTCGGCGAAATCGGAGCATTGCAGGAGGTTGCAGTACGCCGAATTTGTGTCCAGAGGTTGGCAGCGTGCTACCAGCTCATGGAGGGGGAAACCGTCGCCGTCGGTTGGGCGACGGAGCGTTACGGTAGGAACACTCAAAACAAGACCTTTGGGGTTGCTGATTGAAATCCTTTTCTAGAATAAACACATCAAAAAATTAATCTCAACCTCAGTCGCCGATCATGGGCGGTGATTCGCCGCTGATATCTCCGAAGTTCGCCGTTTATCGCGAAAGTTGAACTTGCCGGTCAGTCGCCGTTACCGGGCTCGATCTGGAGTGTATATACAGCCAAATATGAGCGTCGGATTTGGCCCAGGTGCTGGGCGAATAGAGCGGCCCGTTTCGGGCGCGGCAGAAGAGTACGTCACAGTGCTTACGAAATTTGACAGAGCCCGCGCAAAACAAGGCGTTTAGCCGGTCGTGGCGATAGCGGTTTGGTTGTGGATAACTTGCACATTAGTCTGGCTAGAACTAGCCGAAGTTACGGCTGGATTAAGCCCGGCTCGACGGGCTAGAGCGAGCGAGTTCAGTCGCCGATATCATGCCTAGATATCGGCGATCTGCTCGGCGGAGATGGCGACTTCGTCGCGTTCTGTTAATTTTTTTTGTCAGCGCGACAAGTTGATGATGCTTGAAAGTTCAATCAATAGTTGCCAAGCACCCGGTTTGTTAGTTGCTGCTACTTGCGTTGGACTGCTCTAGCTCGGGGCTGGAAGCGACTTTGCAGGGCGGCCACTTGGATGCTTCGGCGGGCTTAGCGCCACCATCGCCGACCCTGATGCTCAATCAGTTGGTGTGCTTGCTCAGGACCGTCGGTTCCGGCCGGATAGGGTCTGGGCTTGCGGTAGTGACTCTGCCAGCCGCAGAGGATCGGATCGACCCAGTTCCAGGCCGCTTCGACCTCATCGCGGCGCATGAACAGTGTCGAGTCGCCTTCGATCACGTCCAGCAACAGCCGCTCGTACGCCTCCCAGCGGCGTGTGCTGCTGAATGCATGGGCCAGATTCAGATCTAGCTCGACGGGCTCCAGTTGCATCCCTTTACCGGGTGCCTTGGCCATGAGCTGCAGGCTGATGCTCTCCTCCGGCTGCAGGCGGATCACCAGGCGGTTGACCTCGCCTTTGGTGAACAGCATGTGCGGCACCTGTTTGAAGGTGATGATGATTTCCGAGCGCTTCTTCGCCATGCGCTTGCCGGTGCGCAGGTAGAAGGGCACGCCGGCCCAGCGCCAGTTATCGATTTCGGCCTTTACGGCGACGAAGGTTTCTGTGTCGCTGTCGTTATCCACGTCCTTTTCGAAGTAGTAAGCCTGCACATCATTGCCGCCGATCTGCCCGGCGACGTACTGCCCGCGCACGGTCTTGTCCTGCACGTCGTTACCGGTAATCGGCTTGAGGGCTTCCAGAATCTTGACCTTTTCGCCGCGTATCGATTTGGCATCGAAGCGCACCGGGGCTTCCATCGCCACCAGGCAGAGCAGTTGCAGTAGGTGATTCTGCAGCATGTCGCGCATGGCGCCGGCATGGTCGTAATAGCTGCCGCGCTCTTCAACGCCGAGGGTCTCGGCCACCGTGATCTGCACATGATCGATATGGCCGCTGCGCCAGATTGGCTCGAACAGCGCGTTGGCAAAACGCAGTGCCATGAGGTTCTGCACGGTTTCCTTGCCGAGGTAATGGTCGATCCGATAAATGCGCGATTCGGGAAAGACGTTACCGATGGCCTCGTTGATCTCGAGTGCTGATTCGAGGGAATGGCCGATGGGCTTCTCCAGGACGATGCGCGCGTCTTCTCCTGCAAGCCCTGCGCTCTCAAGGTTCGAGGCAATGGGCTCGAACAGGTTGGGCGCCGTCGCCAGGTAGTGCACCCGCACGCGGCCTTCGGCCTGGCCGAGGTGATGCGCGAGACGGACGTACTCACCCCTTTGAGCGGCGTCCATGGAGAAGTAGTCGAGGCGCTGGCTGAACGCATTCCAGATTTCAGCCTCGAAGTCCGTGCGCGCGATTTGCGCTCGGATATGTCGCTCGGCCAACGCGAGATAGGCGTTGCGATCAATATCCTGGCGCGCAATCGCCAGGATGCGGACATCATCATGCAGACGATGCTCACGGTGCAGGTAATAGAGTGCAGGGATGAGTTTGTGTAGCGCCAGGTCGCCGGTACCGCCAAATACCAGCATGTCGCAGGAAATGGACACAGCGTCACTCCTAGAAGGTGGACAGACTCGATAGGTGGGCGATACTGCGAGGCTTGTAGTATAACTACAAGCCCACTACAACCCAGCCGGCTTGACGGATGCGAGCGCACCCGCAGTGTTCGACCATTCTTGCCAGGTTTTGATCATAGCGAGACCGCCAAGTGAACCTGCTGCAACACATTGCCCAATCGAGAGGTTCGTTACGCAAGTCGGAGCTGAAAGTCGCCGACCATGTACTCCTCGATCCAGCTGCCGTGATGCACAGTTCCATGGCCGACCTGGCCCATGTGGTGGGGGTCAGTGAGCCGACCATCGTGCGCTTCTGCCGCGCCATCGGTTGTCTGGGGTTTCAGGACCTCAAATTGAAACTGGCGCAGAGCCTTGCTGCCGGCGCCAGCTTCGGCCAGTTCGCCATCAGCGAAAATGACTCGGTCACCGATTTCGCGCTGAAAATCTTCGACACCACCCTGCACACGCTGATGGAAGTGCGCGAGAAGCTCGACTCCGATGCGCTCGAGCGCGCAGTGGCGGCGATGGCCAAGGCCGAGCGAGTCGAGTTTTACGGCTTTGGCGCGTCCGGCGCGGTGGCGACCGATGCCCAGCACAAGTTCTTTCGCCTGCTGCTCAGCGCCGCGGCCTATTCCGACCCGCACATGCAGGCGATGTCGGCTGTCACCCTGAAGCCCACCGACGTGGCGATCTGCATTTCCCAGTCGGGCCGCTCCAAGGACTTGCTGATCACGGCGAATGTGGTCCGCGAATCCGGCGCCACGCTGATCACCCTCTGTCCGAGCCAGACCCCGCTCGCGGAACTGGCGACCATCAACCTGGCGATCGACGTGCAGGAAGACACCGAGATCTACACCCCGCTGACCTCGCGTATCGCGCATCTGGTGGTGATCGACGTGTTGGCGATGGGCGTCGCCATGGCGCGCGGTCCGAGCCTGGTCAATCACCTCAAGAGCGTGAAGCGCAGCTTGCGTAGCCTGCGTCTGTCGCCGAAATCGGTGAAGCCGCACGAAGATTGACGAACGCTTGAGCGGCGTTCATCGCTCCGTCATCTGCTTGTCCTCATAGCGTCACCCGGGGCTTCGATGCTGGGCTCTCCCGACACCTGTTCCGGAGACCGCGCATGTCCCAGCACCGTGAAGCCTACGTCAACCTCGATGCCCGTGCCCGCCGCAAGCAGCTGGACGAGCGCCGCATGCATTTCCGCCGTGCCATCGAAAGCTACGACGAGCAGCGCCAGCTGCATGCACAGCTGATGGAGTTCCCCGACCTGCTGATGGTCAGCCCGCTGCTTGAGGGTTTGCCTGTGAGCCGTCAAAGCGCGCAGCCAGGGCGATGATCTGCGCGCGTTCTTCGCGGATAAAAGTGAAGAACGCCTGAGCCACCGGGCTCAGCCGCTTGGCTCGCGGATGCACCACGCACCAGCTGCGGTACAGCGGTAGCTCCTCGACTGGCAGCTCTCGCAGCAGGCCGTGAGCCAGCTCCAAGTGGACTGCATGGCGTGGCATCAGCGCTACGCCGAGCCCTGCTACGACGCTCTCGCGTAGGGCATCCAGTGAGGCCACCTGGATCGTCTGAGCGAAATGCGCACGCTTCTGGCGCAGATAGTCTTCGCCTGCCTTGCGCGTGCCCGAGCCCGGCTCTCGGACCAGCAGTGGGTAGGCGGTCAGGTCCTGCAAGGTCAGGGCAGCTGCCTGGCTCAGTGGATGATCAGTCGGTGCGACCGCCACGATGGGGTTGTTCAGGAATGGCATGAATTCCAGATCCATGTCAGTTGGCACCTGCGACATGATCAGTAGATCGTCACGGCTGATCGACAGGCGTTTGACCGCTTGCGCATGGTTGACCACCACAAGTTCCAGGCTGACCTCTGGATGCTTGCGTTTGAAGGCCGCAAACAGGTGCGGCGTGATGTATTTGGCGCTCGACTCGACCGCCAGATTCAGCTGACCCTGTAGCGAGCCCTGCATGTCGGACAGCTGCATATCTAGGCTGTCCAGGCGCCCAAATATGTCGGTGCTGGCGCGCTGCAGCGCTTCGGCAGCGGCGGTCAGGTAGAGTTTTTTGCCCAGATACTCGAACAGCGGCTGGCCGATCAGCTCCTCGAGTTGGCGAATCTGCAAACTCACTGCTGGCTGGGTCAGCGCCATTTCCTCCGCTGCCCGGCTGTAGGAAAGGCTTTCGCATACCGCCCGGAACACCTGCAGCTGACGCAAGGTTATCCGCATCATGCTTTTGCGCATTGATTCCGCCGCTCCTGCCTAGATTCACTGCTTCTGGTGGTTGCAAGGCCGCTAAGGCCCGCCCAATGCAGCTTTGACTGAATATATAAGTAATTACTTATGCAAGATCAAACTATTATTCATTTTCAGTAATCATGCCGGTAGGCGTAGGGTTTATAGGCTTGCACAACGTGCAGGCGTGACCTGGCCCCTCCAGGCGGCCTTCTGCTCATCGACCGAGGGAATGACAGCGTGATCAAGAAGCTGCTGATCGCTAACCGCGGTGAAATCGCCGTCCGCATCGTGCGGGCCTGTGCCGAAATGGACGTACGCTCGGTGGCGGTGTTTGCCGAGCCCGACCGCCACGCGTTGCACGTCAAGCGTGCCGACGAGGCCCATTTCATCGGCGACGATCCGCTTGCCGGCTACCTCAATCCGCGCAAGCTGGTGAACCTGGCCGTGGAGACCGGCTGTGATGCGTTGCATCCAGGCTATGGATTCCTGTCCGAAAACGCCGAACTGGCAGAAATCTGCGCCGAGCGCGGCATCCGCTTCGTTGGCCCAAGCGCCGAAGTGATTCGACGCATGGGCGACAAGACCGAGGCGCGGCGCAGCATGATCAAGGCTGGCGTGCCGGTCACGCCCGGCACCGAAGGCAACGTGGCGAATGTCGAAGAAGCGCTGGCCGCAGCTGAGGGCATCGGCTATCCGGTGATGCTCAAAGCCACCTCGGGCGGTGGCGGCCGTGGTATCCGCCGCTGTAACTCGCGTGAAGAACTGGCCCTGGCCTTTCCGCGGGTCATCTCAGAGGCGACCAAGGCATTCGGCTCGGCTGATGTATTCCTTGAGAAATGCATCGTCGAGCCCAAACACATCGAGGCGCAAATTCTCGCCGACTCCTTTGGCAATACCGTGCACCTGTTCGAGCGCGATTGCTCGATCCAGCGGCGCAACCAGAAGCTCATCGAGATCGCCCCCAGCCCGCAGCTCACCCCGGAACAGCGCGCTTATATCGGCGACCTGGCGGTACGTGCGGCCAAAGCCGTGGGCTACGAGAACGCCGGCACCGTGGAGTTCCTGCTCGCCGAGGGCGAGGTGTACTTCATGGAAATGAATACCCGCGTGCAGGTGGAGCACACCATCACCGAGGAAATCACCGGCATCGACATCGTTCGCGAGCAGATCCGCATCGCCTCCGGTCTGCCGCTCTCGGTCAAGCAGGAAGACATCCAGTATCGCGGCTTCGCCCTGCAATTCCGCATTAACGCCGAGGAGCCGCGTAACAACTTCCTGCCCTGCTTCGGCAAGATCACCCGTTACTACGCCCCCGGCGGCCCCGGTGTGCGCACCGATACGGCGATCTACACCGGTTACACCATTCCGCCGTACTACGACTCCATGTGCCTGAAGCTGATCGTCTGGGCGTTGACCTGGGAAGAGGCGCTGGCCCGCGGTTCGCGCGCACTGGACGACATGCGCGTGCAAGGCGTGAAAACCACCGCTACCTATTACCAGCAGATTCTCGCCAACCCGGATTTCCGCAGCGGGCAGTTCAATACCAGCTTCGTCGACAACCATCCGGAACTGCTGAACTACTCGATCAAACGCAAGCCGGGCGAACTGGCCCTGGCCATCGCTGCCGCCATCGCCGCCCACGCAGGCCTGTGAGGAACGAACCATGACTACTCAGAAGAAAATCACCGTTACCGACACCATCCTGCGTGACGCCCACCAGTCGCTGCTGGCCACCCGCATGCGCACCGAGGACATGCTGCCGATCTGCGACAAGCTCGACCGAGTCGGCTATTGGTCCCTCGAAGTCTGGGGCGGCGCTACCTTCGACGCCTGCGTGCGTTTTCTGAAAGAAGACCCCTGGGAGCGCCTGCGCCAGCTCAAGGCGGCGCTGCCCAACACCCGGTTGCAGATGCTGCTGCGCGGACAGAACCTGCTGGGCTACCGGCATTATGCCGACGACGTGGTCGAGGCGTTCTGCGCCAAGGCGGCGGAAAATGGCATCGACGTGTTCCGCATCTTCGATGCGATGAACGACGTGCGGAATCTGGAGACCGCCATCCGTGCCGTGAAGAAGACCGGCAAGCACGCGCAAGGCACCATCGCCTACACCACCAGCCCAGTGCATACCGTCGAGCTGTTCGTCGAACAGGCACGGGCGATGCGCGACATGGGCGTCGACTCCATCGCCATCAAGGACATGGCCGGTTTGCTGACGCCGTTCGCCACGGGTGATCTGGTCCGCGCGCTGAAGGCCGAGGTCGACCTGCCAGTGTTCATCCATTCGCACGACACCGCCGGTGTCGCCAGCATGTGCCAGTTGAAAGCCATCGAAAACGGTGCGGATCACATCGACACGGCCATCTCGTCCATGGCCTGGGGCACCAGCCACCCTGGCACCGAGTCGATGGTCGCGGCGCTGCGCGGCACGCCCTACGACACCGGTCTCGACCTGGAGCTGATCCAGGAGATCGGCCTGTACTTCTATGCGGTGCGTAAGAAATACCACCAGTTCGAGAGCGACTTCACCGGCGTCGACACCCGCGTGCAGGTCAACCAGGTGCCGGGCGGGATGATTTCCAACCTGGCCAACCAGCTCAAGGAGCAGGGTGCGCTCAACCGCATGGATGAAGTGCTGGCCGAGATTCCGCGCGTGCGCAAGGACCTGGGCTACCCGCCGCTGGTGACGCCCACCTCGCAAATCGTCGGAACTCAGGCGTTTTTCAACGTGCTCGCCGGCGAGCGCTACAAGACCATCACCAACGAGGTGAAGCTCTACCTGCAAGGCGGCTACGGCAAGGCGCCGGGCACCATCGACGCCAAGCTGCAGCGCCAGGCCATCGGCGGCGAAGAGCTCATCGAGGTGCGCCCGGCTGATCTGATCAAGCCAGAGCTGGACAAGCTACGGCGGGAAATCGGCGCGCTGGCCAAATCCGAAGAAGACGTGCTGACCTACGCCATGTTCCCGGAGATCGGCCGCAAGTTTCTTGAGGAGCGCGAGGCCGGCACGCTGATGCCTGAAGCGTTATTGCCGATTCCTGACGGCAGCACGGCCACTGCAGCCGGTGCGCAGGGCGTGCCGACCGAGTTCGTCATCGATGTGCACGGTGAAACCTACCGCGTCGATATCACCGGCGTCGGCGTGAAGGGTGAAGGCAAGCGGCACTTCTTCCTCTCTATCGATGGCATGCCGGAAGAAGTGGTGTTCGAGCCGTTGAACAACTTCGTCGGCGGCGGCAGTGGTGGTCAGCGCAAGCAGGCCAACGGTCCAGGCGACGTCAGCACCAGCATGCCGGGCAACGTGGTCGACGTGTTGGTCAAGGAGGGCGACGTGGTCAAGGCCGGCCAGGCGGTGCTGATCAGCGAAGCGATGAAGATGGAAACCGAGATCCAGGCGCCGATCGCCGGCAAGGTGAAAGCGGTGCATGTGGCCAAAGGTGACCGGGTGACCCCCGGCGATCTTCTTATCGAGATCGAAGCCTAAGCAGTTGTCCTCTGGGAGCCGAAAGGCTCCCTTTTTTCTGTTCAATGAATCCGGGAGGTATCGATGGGGCTCGACCCAGTAGTGCTGTTCTTCCTGTTCGGCCTGTTTGCCGGGTTGGTGAAGAGTGAGCTGAAGCTGCCACCGGCGTTGTACGACACGCTGTCCATTCTGCTGCTGCTGGCGATCGGTCTGCACGGTGGTGTCGAGCTGGCCGAACAAGCCAGCGCAGCGCTGCTGGGCCAGTCCGCGCTTGTGTTGCTGCTGGGTTGTACGCTGCCGCTGTTGGCGTTTCCGTTTCTGCGGCTGCTGGGCTTTTCGCGGGTCGACTCGGCCAGCGTGGCGGCGCACTACGGTTCGGTCAGTGCCGGTACCTTTGCCGTGGTAGTGGCCTTTCTGTTGGCCAACAAAATCGCCTTCGAAAGCTACATGCCGCTGTTCGTGGCGATCCTGGAAATTCCGGCGATCCTTATCGGCATAATCCTGGCCAAGGGGATCAGCCGCGATACACATTGGAAGGAGCTGGGGCGGGAGATTTTTCTCGGCAAGAGCATCATGCTGCTACTGGGCGGACTGATCATCGGCGCCATCGCCGGCAAGGAGGGGATCAAGCCGCTCGAGCCGTTCTACACCAGCATGTTCAAGCCAGTGCTCGCACTCTTCCTGTTGGAGATGGGGTTGATTGCGTCCGGCCAGATGGGCTCCCTGCGCCGCTATGGCCTGCGGCTGGCGGTGTTCGGCCTGGGCATGCCACTGGTCGGCGCTGTAATCGGTGCGCTGCTGGCGCGACTGATGGGCCTGTCGCTCGGGGGCACTGCCATGCTCGCCACGCTGGCCGCCAGCGCCTCCTATATTGCGGTGCCGGCGGCTATGCGACTGGCATTGCCTGAGGCCAACCCCTCGCTGTCACTCACCGCGTCGCTGGGGATCACCTTTCCGTTCAACATTCTGGTCGGCATTCCGCTGTATCTCGCGCTGGCCGAAACCCTGATCGCCTGGGGGCTGTAGACATGACAATCGCAACCCGAACCCTGCTTACTGTGATCTGCGAAGCAGCGCTGGAAAAGAAACTGGTAGCCGACCTCGACCACCTCGGCGCACCGGGCTGGACGCTGTCCGAAGCGCGCGGGCGAGGCAGCCGTGGTGTGCGCAGCGCCGAATGGGATACCGAAGGCAACATCCGCCTGGAGATCATCTGCAACCGCGAGCTGGCCGAACGCATCGCAGAGCATCTGCAGGCGCGCTATTACGATAACTTCGCCATGGTCTGCTATCTGGCTGAAGTTGAGGTGTTGCGCCCGGAAAAGTTTTAACCGACTGGTCTCGCGCCATCGGCTAGACGAGCTTCAAGCGTTGGAACGATCCATCGCCTCGGTGCATGCCGAGGCGATGTGCCGCTGGAATCTAGCGGTCTAGACGGCGCTGACTGCGAAGATTCTTCAGGTCGCCGTGGGTGCAGCTGAGCGGCTCGGCACCGGTTAGGTCATAGCAGCGCTGACCGAACCCCATCGGCCAATAGATGATGCCGCCTGGCGGCCAGAAAATGGAGGCGACGCGGAAGCGCGCGCGCAGCTTGCCTTGCTGCAGCAGCTCGCCGTTTTCGCTGCTGAGTTTGTAGGGAATGCCGCCAGCGGCGGTCCAGAAGAACGGACGCGTCTTGACCAGACCCTGGGAATATTGCTGCGGCCGTTCATAAACCGAGACCTTGCTGTTCTCGGGCAGTTTGAAGTAGGTCGCGGTGGAGCAGCCGCTCACTGCCATCGCGAGCGCCAGCAGGCCCGCCGCACGTTTCAGTTTCATCTGTTTTCTTTCCTTGTTTTGACGCCCGAGGCACAGGCCGTGCCCCGTGAAGCGGGCGGCACTATACCGGAGCCTATCGTGATCGCGAAAACAGGGTGATTGTGTCGAGCGCCAGTTCCGCCGGAATGCGCTGTGAAGCCTCGATTGTCTTCAGTCCGCGTTCGAGCAGGGGGCTCGGCAGGCTGTCTAGAGCAGGGTTCGGAACGTGAGGCGTTGCGGTTGGACTCATGAAACAGACGCACCTTTTCGTATTGTGATGACCGCGGTTTTAGCGGCGTCTAGTAGCCTGGTGTGCATCGCGCCATTTTCATGAGGATGTCATGCAAAACCTATTGAGCGAGATTCTCGACGAAGTCCGCCCGCTCCTCGGCCAAGGCAAGGTGGCCGACTACATTCCGGCGCTGGCGCACGTACCGGCTGATCAGTTGGGGATCGCGGTCTACAGCGCCGAGGGTGAGCTTTACCACGCCGGTGATGCGAAGACGCCGTTTTCGATCCAGAGCATTTCCAAGGTCTTTAGCCTGGTGCAGGCAATTCAGCATTGCGGCGAGTCGTTGTGGGAGCGCCTGGGTCACGAACCGTCTGGGCAGCCGTTCAACTCGCTGGTACAGCTGGAGTTCGAGCGTGGCATACCACGCAACCCGTTCATCAATGCCGGGGCGCTGGTGATTTGCGACATCAACCAGTCGCGCTTCGCCGTGCCAGCACTGTCCATGCGCGATTTCGTTCGGCATCTGTCGGGCAATCCGCTGATCGTGTCCGACTCGGTAGTAGCCGAATCGGAATACCAGCATCGCGCGCGTAACGCCGCGATGGCGTATCTGATGCAGGCGTTCGGTAACGTCCACAATGATGTCGAGGCGGTGCTGCGCAGTTACTTCCATCATTGCGCGCTGCGCATGAGCTGCGTCGACCTGGCCCGTGCGTTTGGCTTTCTAGCTCGTGACGGCGCTTGCCTGGCAGGCGGCGAACCGGTGCTGGCGCCGCGCCAAGCGAAACAGGTCAATGCGATCATGGCCACCAGCGGTCTGTATGACGAGGCAGGGAATTTCGCTTACCGCGTCGGGTTGCCTGGCAAGAGCGGCGTAGGCGGCGGCATCGTCGCGGTCGTGCCGGGGCGCTTCACGGTCTGCGTCTGGTCACCGGAACTGAACCAGGCTGGGAATTCACTGATCGGCATGGCGGCACTGGAGAAGCTCTCGCAGCGCATCGGCTGGTCTATCTTTTGAGACCAGCGATACGGATTCATCGCGTCGAGGCAAGCCCCCGGCGTTCGTTACGGTCTGTCACATCTGTGCAGTGTCCGGCCTGATGCGTGCAACGTCGTACCTAACCAAACCATAAGAGAGATCGTGTTATGAGTCTCGATGACAAGACGACCGAAACAGCGCAGGAGGCGCTCGACAACCTGATCGCGGGGGTCATTCGTTTCCGTGAAGACATCTACCCGGAGCAGCGTGAGCTGTTCAACAAGCTGGCCCACGAGCAGACGCCGCGGGCCATGTTCATCACCTGCGCGGACTCGCGAATCCTGCCCGAGCTGATCACCCAGAGTTCGCCGGGCGACCTGTTCGTGACCCGCAATGTCGGCAATATCGTGCCGCCCTACGGGATCATGAATGGCGGCGTGTCTACCGCCATCGAGTTCGCTGTGATGGCGCTTGGCGTGCATCACATCATCGTCTGCGGCCATTCAGATTGTGGCGCGATGAAAGCCGTGCTGAATCCCTCGAGCCTCGACGGGATGCCGACCGTACGCAGCTGGCTGCGACACGCCGAAGTGGCGAGGACGGTGGTCGAGGAAAATTGCGGCTGCGCCGACCACAACACCCTTGGCGTGCTGACCGAGGAGAACGTACTGGCCCAGCTCGACCATCTACGTACGCACCCGTCGGTGGCGGCGCGGTTGGCCAGCGGGCAGCTGTTCATTCATGGCTGGGTGTACAACATCGGCACCAGCGAAATCCGCGCCTACGATGCAGCAAAGGGCGAGTTCCGTCTGATCGGCGACGGCCCACTGCCGATGGCCACACCGAAGTCACGCTACGTCTGAGCGCCTCGCGACCCCGGTGCGCTCAGGGCACCTTGCGATCGCGTATCAGATAGCAGAGGTCGGGGGTCTTGCTGCAGCCGGCATAGCCCTCGCCAATGACATCATTGAGTGCGCTCTGCAGACGTTCGACGGCTTCGTCGGGCGTGTCCTTGTGCAGCGCCAGGTACAGGTCTTCAGCTCGAAAACTCAGCACTGGCTTGAGGCCTTCTGCGCCCTGTTCTTTGGCCTGGTAACGCCAGACCGGATCAGCCGTTGCCCAGAGATCGAGGCGGCCGCTGAGCAATTTGCGCAGGTTTTCGTCTTCGCTGAGGCTGTCGATCGGGCGCAGCCCCTGTTGATCCAGGTACTGGCTGATGCCGCTGCTTTTCTGCGCGCCGATTTCCAGCCCCTGGGCCTGGGCCAGGGAGTTGAGGTCGATGTGCTTGTCCGCCGCCGCAAGCAGCACACTTTCGTAGCGGGCCAGTGGCCCGACCCACTTGAATAAGCCTTCGTTCTGCGCCGTACGGGTGACGGAAAACAACCCGTGACCGGTGTCGGTGAGGGTCTGGTTGTAGATGCGGTCCCAGGGCGAGCGAAGCGTCAGGTTGTAGCCGATGCCGGCACGTTTGAAGATCTCCCGCACGGTGTCGGTGGCGATGCCTTGCACCTCATCACCGCGAGCGAAGTTCTTGTGCGCTGGCCCCATATTGAAGGGTGGGAAGTTGTCGGTCTGCAGGATGATCTGATAGTTCTTCGGCACCTCGGCGTGCGCGGCACCGCTGAGGGCGAGCAGAACGCTGAGCAATAGAATGACGTTACGGGACAGGCCCATGGCATCGGCTCCTTGACGCTGTATTTTTATTGTTGGCAGGTGCAGCGTAGTCCGGCGTTCGCTCGCATGCCAGTCCTAGCGGTAGCTTGCTAGCGCCGTAACGTCTGGCAATTGCCTACGATGGGCCACGACCGAACAGCCGGCGACAGCCCGCCGCTTCCCAGTAGTTGCGCGGGCGTTTGGGCAGTCAGCGGTCAACGGTGCGCGCGGGCTGTAGCAGCCCGGCGCACCCTGGCAGGGCAGAGGGGTGCGGCTGCGTTTACTTATGCAGCACGAACTGGCCGGTGAAACGCACTGCGTCCCGGCCATCAGCAGCCAGGATGCGGCTGTGCAGGGTCAGGCGCGAACGGCCACGGCGACGGTAGATCGTCTCGAACCGCTCCCAGGCGCTATCGTCCGGGGCCGAGCAGACAGCGGTGGCGTCATCCATCACGGGCAGCGGATAGTCGATCTGGCCTTCCTGAATGACGATATGGCCATCGTCGATCCCGGCCTCGCGCAGGCGCAGGTGCAGCCAGCCCCAGCCAGCCAGCACCGAGGCGCAGTAGAGGCTGCCACCGAACATGCTGCTTTTGTGGTTGATGTTCGCTTGCAGCGGGACCTTCAGGCGCAGCTCATGATTTTCCCAATGCTCGACGCGCAGGCCCATCGCCCGGGTCAGTGGGATGTCGTGGTGCAGAATGGCTTCCAGGTAGCGGCTATCGCGGCTCATGCCGGGTGGATTCCTAACGTGTGCGGATACAGGCAGACGCCAAGCATGACTGCTGAGTCACGATATTGCCAGTTTCGGCGGCGCTTTTTAGCGGCCGTTTTCCGACGTTTCGGATGGGTTGGAAGGCGGCGTTAGCGCGCTGCGGTTTTCTGCTGATACGCGCAGTAGCCGGGCCTTGGCCCGACATGCGGGTGGTTGCGGCAGGTATCGGGGCGCTTGGCATAGACCGTGCACAAGCGTGTCTTGCGATCGAGGTAAACACAGTCTCCGTTGGCCAGTCGGGTCAGAGTGAAGATGCCGTGCTTCTGATTGAAATGTTCAACGAGGCCTTCTTTGCTCAGGCGTTTGGCGATGCCCTTGAGCGGCTCGTCACGCTCGAAGGCGTCGACCACTTCGAGGCGTATCAGGTCATCGATCCGCACCTCGACCGGTAAAGTGCAACACGTGGCGTGGCAGTCTCGGCACAGGCCGTTGCTGTATCGCGCCCAGGTTTCAAGGCGCTCGGGGTCGGCAGAAGCGATCAAACGTGTCTTCACGGCGGCGGTATCGGTAATGGCGGCGCGCGATCATAGCGACACGGGGTGGAATTTCCAGCGAAACCGACGAGTCGAACGCCGGACAGACGGTCGCCCAGATGCTGCTGAAACCTGCAAACCTGTCTGTATTGCCGTTTTTTGAGGCGGCCTGGAGCCGCCATGAATGCTTCGTATCCTTTCACCCGCTGCACGAGGTCTGTCCATGACGCAAGAAACGACTGCTCCCAACGCCGATGAGGTCGCAGCTTTTCGTGAAAATGTAATCAGCAAGCTGACCTATTCGATCGGTAAGGACCCCGAGCATGCCTCCGATCATGACTGGTTCGAGGCGGTGGCGCTGGCCACGCGTGACCGTATGATCGACCAGTGGATGGACCGTACTCGACAGGGCTATCGAGAAGGCAAGAAGCGGGTCTATTACCTCTCCCTGGAATTCCTCATAGGCCGTCTGCTCACCGACAGCCTCAGCAACCTGGGCCTGCTCGATGTGGCGCGCGAGGCGCTGGCCGGCGTAGACGTCGACTTCGAGCGTATTCGTGTGCTCGAGCCTGACGCCGCGCTGGGTAATGGTGGCTTGGGGCGGCTTGCGGCCTGTTTCATGGAAAGCATGGCGACCCTCGGTGTGGCCGCGCACGGCTATGGAATCCGCTACGATCACGGCCTGTTCCGCCAGGCGATCGTCGATGGTTGGCAGCACGAGCAGACCGAGACCTGGTTGAATTTTGGCAATCCTTGGGAATTCGAGCGACCCGAAGTCAGCTATCTGATCGGCTTCGGCGGCAGCGTGGCGGCGATGCCGTCGGATGGCAGCAGCTCTGATCAGCCCAAGCATTTCTGGCACTGGGCCGAAGGGGTCCGGGCCATTGCCTACGATACGCCGGTCGTGGGCTGGCGCGGTGCCAGCGTTAACACCTTGCGTTTGTGGCGTGCGCGGGCCGAGGCGGACTTCCATCTGGAACGCTTCAACGCCGGCGACCACATCGGCGCGGTCGCTGAGGAAGCGCGCGCTGAAAGCATTTCCCGTGTTCTGTATCCCGCCGACAGCACCGAAGCGGGGCAGGAGCTGCGTCTGCGCCAGGAATATTTCTTCGTTGCGGCATCCTTGCAGGACCTGCTGCGCCGGCACCTGGATCAGCGCGGCACGCTGATGAATCTCCCGGAATTCGCCGCTATCCAGCTCAACGATACGCACCCGGCGATCGCCGTTGCCGAGCTGATGCGCCTGCTGGTGGACGTGCATGAAGTGCCGTGGCGCAAGGCCTGGGAGCTGACCGTCGGCACCCTGTCCTACACCAACCACACGCTGCTGCCCGAGGCGCTGGAAACTTGGCCCGTAGGGCTGATGGAGCGCCTGCTGCCGCGGCACATGCAGATCATCTACCTGATCAATGCCCAGCACCTCGATGCGTTGCGTGAGCGAGGTATCCACGACGTAAACCTGCTGCGCTCGGTCTCGCTGATCGAAGAAGGCCACGGTCGCCGCGTACGCATGGGCAACCTCGCGTTTCTCGGTTCGCACTGTGTTAACGGTGTTTCAGCACTGCACACAGGTCTGATGCGCGAGACGGTGTTTACGGACCTGCATTCGCTTTATCCCAAGCGGATCAGCAACAAGACCAACGGCATCACCTTCCGCCGTTGGCTGTATCAGGCCAACCCGCAGCTGACCCGTCTGCTGGTCGATCATGTGGGTGAAGAACTGCTTGATTCACCGGAGACGCTGCTGCGCCAGCTGGAGCCCTGCGCCGATCAGCCGGATTTCCGTGCCCGCTTCGCCGCCCAGCGCCTGGGCAACAAGCAGTTGCTGGCGCGCATGATTCAGGAGCGGCTGGGGATCAGCGTCGATCCGAACGCGTTGTTCGATGTGCACGTCAAACGCATCCACGAATACAAGCGTCAATTGCTGAACCTGCTGCATACCGTCGCGCTGTATCAGGCGATTCGCTCCGATCCGGGCGGCCATTGGATTCCGCGCGTGAAGATCTTCGCCGGCAAGGCGGCGGCCAGTTATCACACGGCCAAACTGATCATTAAGCTGACCAACGATATCGCCCGGACCATCAACGATGATCCGACCGTGCGTGGGTTGCTGAAGGTCGTATTCCTGCCGAACTACAACGTCAGTCTGGCCGAACGCATCATCCCGGCCGCCGACCTGTCCGAACAGATATCCACCGCAGGGCTCGAGGCGTCGGGCACCAGCAACATGAAATTCGCACTGAACGGCGCGCTGACTATCGGCACGCTGGATGGTGCCAACGTCGAAATGTGCGAGCAGATCGGTGCCGAGCATATGTTCATCTTCGGCATGACCGCGCAGGAGGTAGAGGCGCGCAAACAGGCCAACGAGTACAACGCCGAAGCCACCATCATCGGCTCGCCGCGGCTCAACGAAGTCTTGATGGCGATCCGCAATGGTGCCTTCTCGGCTGAAGATCCGGGCCGCTATACCGCCTTGATCGATGGCTTGAAGTGGCACGATACCTTCATGGTCTGTGCCGACTTCGAGGCCTATTGGCAGGCGCAGCTGGAAGTCGAGGCGCGCTGGCGCGATGCGGACAGCTGGTGGCGCTCGGCGGTGCTCAACACCGCACGCACCGGCTGGTTCTCGTCGGACCGTACCATCCGCGAATATGCCCAGGAGATCTGGAAAGTGCTCTGATGGCAAAGTGGAGCGGCTTGGCGGGATGATGGATCGGACCGCCGCCGCTTCTGCATGATGGGAGGGGGTTCCGGGAAGAGGGAAGACATGGTTTGCAGGCACTTTGCCGCTTCGCTGAACTCTGCGCCCTGTCGACAGGTCTGAGGGAGGGTTAGTTTCCCCCTGGCCTGCTAAACTGCGCGGGCTTATCCATCCCTCCGGAGCCATTCCATGTCACGCGTAACCCTGAGTCGCTACTTGATTGAGCAGACCCGCAGCAACAACACCCCTGCAGATCTGCGCTTCCTTATCGAAGTAGTGGCTCGAGCGTGCAAGGAAATCAGCCACGCCGTCTCCAAAGGCGCATTGGGCGGCGTTCTCGGGGCGACCGAAACCGAGAACATCCAGGGCGAAGTCCAGAAGAAGCTCGACGTCCTTTCCAACGAAATCCTGCTCGAAGCGAACGAGTGGGGCGGTCACCTGGCCGGTATGGCCTCGGAAGAAATGGACAACGCCTACCAGATTCCTGGCAAGTACCCGAAAGGCGCCTACCTGCTGGTCTTCGACCCGCTGGACGGCTCCAGCAACATTGACGTTAATGTGTCGGTCGGCACCATCTTCTCCGTCCTGCGCTGCCCAGACGCGTGCTTCTCCCAAAATGACGCCCTTGGCGAGGAGGCTTTCCTCCAGCCAGGTACCAAGCAGGTTGCAGCCGGTTATGCGATCTACGGACCGCAGACCATGCTCATGCTGACGCTGGGCAACGGCGTCATGGGCTTCACCCTCGACCGCGAACTGGGTAGCTTCGTGCTGACTCATGAAAACATCCGTGTGCCGGAAAGCACCGCTGAGTTCGCCATCAACATGTCCAATCAGCGTCACTGGGAAGCACCGGTACAGCGCTACGTGAGTGAATTGCTGGCCGGCAACGAAGGCCCGCTGAACAAGAACTACAACATGCGCTGGATCGCTTCGATGGTGGCCGACGTGCACCGCATCCTGACCCGTGGCGGCATGTTCATGTACCCACGCGATTCCCGCGAGCCAGGCAAGGCCGGCAAGCTGCGCCTGATGTACGAAGCCAACCCGATGTCCTTTATCATCGAGCAGGCCGGCGGCGCGGCAACCACAGGCACTCAGCGCATTCTCGACGTCCAGCCCGAGTCGCTGCACCAGCGTGTGCCAGTGTTCCTGGGGTCTAAAGAAGAAGTCGAGCGTGTCACTGGCTACCACAAGGCCTGAAGATGACCTCGCCCTCACAGGAATTGCTGAACTGGTGGTTCGGTGAAGGCACCACCGCTACTGAGATAGCTGGCGCAAAGAATGGCCTCTGGTTCGGCTACAAGCCCGAACAGGATGAAGAAGCCCGCGAGCGTTTCGGTGCTCTCGCCGAGCGCGCACTCGCAGGCGAGCTGATCGAGTGGGCCGAGTCGCCACATGGCTGGCTCGCACTTGTCCTTCTCCTTGATCAGCTTCCACGCATGATCCATCGCGGCACGCCGAAGGCATTCGCCGGTGACGAGCGCGCGCTGCAGCTCGTGCGGGACGGCATGGCTCACGGCGGCGATGTCCTGCTGGCGCCTATACAGCGTGTATTCATCTACCTTGTGCTTGAACACACAGAAAATCTCAGCGTGCAGGATCAGGCCGTGCAGCAGTTCGAGCAGCTCCTTGGTATCGCCGATGCGGGCGAGCAAAAGCTGTTTGCCGATTTCCTCGACTTTGCTGAACGCCATCGGCAGGTCATTGCTCGCTTCGGCCGCTTTCCTCATCGCAATGCCATTCTGGGTCGCAGCTCAAGCGAGGCTGAACAGACTTTTCTCGCTGGGCCTGGTTCAGGCTTCTAGTCCTGCTGAGGAACCATCCTGGGCGGCTTGTTTTCTATCTGTTACCGCAAGGCCAAGCAAGGCCAGCCGTTGACTCGAAAAAAGGAATCCGACATGTCGTTGCGCTATGTATCGCTGGTCGTCGCTGTCGTGCTGTTGGCTGCGTGCAGTCCGGTGACGCAGGAAAACTTCGCCAAGTTGCAGGCGGGGATGTCCCGTGCAGAGGTCGAAAAGCTATTGGGCAAGCCAGGCGAGTGCGCCGGCGCGCTGGGCATGTCGAGCTGCACCTGGGGGCAGAAAAACCGCTTTATCAGCATCCAGTTCGCGGGTGACAAAGTCATGATGTTTTCGGGCCAAGGTCTGAAATAAGGAGCTCGTATGCGCCTGTTCGTTGCGCTTTTCACTGCACTACTGATCGCCGGGTGCGCAGGTTCCGGCAGTAACGTGAACGGTCCTGAGACGGCCGGACAGGTGGATCTGGAACGCTACCAAGGCACCTGGTACGAGCAGGCGCGCCTGCCGATGTTTTTTCAGCGCAACTGCGTGCGCTCGCAGGCGAATTACCGGCTGCAGGATGACGGCAGCATGGCGGTGAGCAATCGCTGCGAAACCGAAGATGGTGAACAGCAGGAGGCCACGGGGGAGGCGGTACCACAGCAGAAGGGCGAGACGGACAAGCTGTGGGTTCGCTTCGACAACTGGTTCAGCAACCTTTTCCCGGGCCTGACCAAGGGACATTACTGGATCCTTTATCTTGCCGATGACTACAGTGTGGCGCTGGTCGGCAGTCCTGATCGGGATTACCTCTGGTTGCTATCGCGAGAAAAGGAGATCGATGATGCAACCCGGGACCGGTTGCTCGACGAGGCCCGTAAGCGTGGCTATGACACCAGCGAGCTGATCTGGCGCGGTGAAACGGGCTGAGTTGCCATTTCGCAAGGGCAGGTCGGCTAGTCCCAGTTCAATCGAGCCAGTTGCCATTTCCCATCGGCTAGCCACCATTCGAGCCGGGCATTGTAATGCCCGAGCCGCTGAGGCAGGAGGGCTTCGGCACCGGTCAGCGCCACCTGTGCTTCGCTGTAGCCTTTGTCCGGGTAGGTCGGGTCAATCCAGCTGCGGCTGTTGAGTGCGATGACGTTCACGTTGCGATGACGTAGGAACATCAAGGTAGCCGTGCGTCTTGCCCAGTCCCGATCCGCCTCTTGGTTAGCGCTGAACTCCTGGTGAACGAGGTCCATGAGGCGTGAGGTGTCCTTGCTTTCGATGCTCTCCTGCAGCGATTCAACAGCCGCCTGCAGCGCAGCCTCTGGATCATCGCGACCACATCCGACCAGCATCAGCGCTACCGCCATGAACGCGACGGCTAATTTCCATACGGGCATGCCTAACCTCTCGAACCTCGTTATGATGCCGGAAACGTCAGGCGGCCCTAACCCGCGTACCGATCATGGAGTGTGCCATGCAAACCTTGTATCCGGAGATCAAACCCTACGCCCGGCATGAGCTGGCGGTCGAAGCGCCGCATGTGCTTTACGTCGACGAGAGTGGGTCGCCGGAGGGCCTGCCTGTTGTGTTCGTTCACGGTGGCCCAGGCGGTGGTTGTGATGCGCTGAGTCGTCGCTTCTTCGACCCCAACCTATACCGAATCATCACGTTCGATCAGCGTGGCTGCGGTCGTTCCACCCCCCATGCAAGCCTCGAAAATAACACCACGGCGCACCTGATCGCGGACATGGAGCACATCCGCGAATTTCTCGGCATCGACAAGTGGGTGCTGTTTGGCGGCTCCTGGGGTTCGACGCTGTCGCTCGCGTATGCCCAGACCTTTCCTGAGCGTGTCCATGCACTCATCTTGCGGGGCATCTTTCTCTGTCGGCCGGAGGACTTCCACTGGTTCTATCAGGAAGGCGCTAGCCGCCTGTTTCCAGATTATTGGCAGGACTTCATCGCCCCGATTCCGCCAGAAGAACGCGGCGATCTCATGCAGGCGTTCTACAAGCGTCTGACCGGTACCGACCAGATCGCCCAAATGCATGCGGCCAAGGCCTGGTCCTGCTGGGAGGGACGCACGGCCACGCTGCGGCCCAATACTCAGGTAGTCGATCGTTTCTCCGATACTCATCGTGCGCTGGCAATGGCGCGTATCGAGTGCCATTACTTCGTCAACCAAGCATTTCTTGAGCCGAACCAGTTACTGCGCGACGTGCACAAGATTGCACACCTGCCGGGCATCATCGTGCATGGCCGTTATGACGTGATCTGCCCGCTGGACAATGCGTGGGCGCTGCACGAGGCCTGGCCCAACAGTGAGCTGCAGATCATTCGCGAGGCTGGCCATTCAGCATCCGAACATGGCATCTGCGATGCACTGGTCCGAGCCGCGGCCGAGATAGCACAGCGCCTGCTCGACCTGCCCCCTGAGGAGGCCTGATGAAGGCATTGATCCAGCGCGTGCGTCAGGCGCGGGTCGAGGTGGCTGGCGAGGTGATCGGCTCGATCGATCAGGGCCTGCTGGTGCTGGTCGGGGTCGAGCGGGAGGATGATCGAGCGCGTGCCGATAAGCTCCTGCACAAGCTGTTGCGATACCGAGTGTTCAGCGACGAGAACGACAAGATGAACCGCTCACTTTCTGACGTCGGTGGTGGTCTGTTGCTGGTTTCTCAATTCACCCTGGCGGCGGACACGAACAGTGGTCTACGGCCGAGCTTCTCAACTGCTGCGCCTCCAGAGCTGGGCGAAGAGCTCTACGATTATCTGGTCGGTCAGGCGCGTCTGCAGCATCCGAATGTGGCCTGCGGCCGTTTCGGTGCCGATATGCAGGTCTATCTTCAGAACGACGGGCCGGTGACCTTCCTGCTGGAAAGCTGAGGATAAGGCGGCGGGGCTAGGTCAGCGTTTCGACGATTCGAGCCCGTTTTCGTGCAGCCAGGTTATAGCGTATTCACGCAACTGCACCGCCTGATAGTCCAGCCAGGCCTGGCGAACATCCGGAAAGTCTTCCAGCTTGAAGTCGAACGTCCGCAGCGGCTTGCGTCCCTGCAAGGCATTGGCAAGGACGGCATGGGCGTTGGGGTCGTGCTGGGTAAATAGGAAGGCTTCACGCATCGCGATCGACTGTGCCAGCCCGAGAGGCTCGATGTCTAAATAGCGATCTTCTTGCACATCATATTTTTCGTCGGCACCTGGGGCGGCTTCTCCGGGGAAAACCGCCTGAATCTGGCCGGACTCCAGGTCCAGGTAATGCTCGCTGGCGTCGCGGTTTTCCAGGGCGTATTCCAGGCGGTGAAGATCTATGGTCAAGGGTCGCATGGCTACAACTATGATTGAGGGGTTCACAGGCTCTGACCCGTATGCACCGCTTGCGTGCACTACGTTCATCGGTACCGCGTCGCATCTCGGCTAAATGATCTTCAGAATAGGCGCGCCAGCAGGGCGCTGACGGCGGTCTCAACTCGCAGAATGCGATCCCCAAGCTGCACTGGCTGCAGGCCGGCCTCGGTCAGTTTCTCCACTTCGTACGGTATCCAGCCGCCTTCGGGACCAATAGCCAGCGTCACCGGCTCGCTCAGTGCGCGAGGGCAGGCCGGGTAGTCGCCTGGGTGGCCGACCAGGCCGCGGGTACCGGCAACCAGCTGTGGCAGGCGATCTTCTACGAAGGGTTTGAAGCGCTTCTCTATGATGACTTCAGGCAACACGGTATCGCGGGCCTGCTCCAGTCCGAGTAGCAGCTGTTCGCGGATAGCCTGCTGCTCGAGGAAAGGGGTCTGCCAGAAACTCTTCTCTACGCGGTAGCTGTTAAGCAAGACAAGCTTGGGCACGCCCATGCTGGCTACCGTTTGCAGCACGCGGCGCAGCATCTTCGGCCGGGGCAAGGCCAACAGCAGAGTAACGGGCAATTTGGCTGGCGGGGTTTGCTGCAGCTCGATCTTGAGTTCGGCTTCCTTGGCGTCCAGACGCAGCAGCTGTCCCTGGCCCATTTGGCCGCCTAGCAGTCCGACCCTCAGGCACTCTCCCGCCTCGGCGCGGTGAACCTCATGGAGGTGTGTCAGACGGCGGTCACGCAGAACTACCCGATCGGCGGCGACAAAGTCGGCCGCCTCCAGCAGCAACAGATTCACGGACGTGAAACGGGTGGTTGATCGCCGGGGTCGGGCTCGCTGCCGTCTGCATCACCGCGAAATTCTTCTTCGCGCTTCTTCACCATACTGCCGCAGAGTAGACCGGCCTCGAACAGTATCCACATAGGCACAGCGAGCAAAGCCTGGGAGAACACGTCGGGTGGCGTCAACACCATGCCAACGACGAAGCAGCCGACCACAACGTAGGGACGGCTTTTGCGCAGGGTGGCTACGTCGACGATGCCCACCCAGATCAGCAGGAAGGTCGCTACCGGGATTTCGAACGCCACGCCAAAAGCGAAGAACAATGTCAGCACGAAGTCGAGGTACTGACCGATGTCGGTCATCATCGCCACGCCTTCGGGCGTCACGCTGGCAAAGAAGCCGAACATGATCGGGAAGACCACGAAGTACGCGAAGGCCATGCCGCCGTAGAAGAGGAAGATGCTGGAGATCAGCAACGGCACCGCAACGCGCTTTTCATGCTTGTACAGACCGGGCGCAATGAAGCTCCAGATCTGATGCAGGATGACCGGCATCGACAGGAACAGCGCCACCATCATCGTCAGCTTGAACGGCGTCAGGAACGGCGAGGCCACGCCTGTGGCGATCATCGTCGCGCCTTCTGGCAGGTAGGCCCGCAGCGGTGCGGCCACCAGCGCGTAGATCTGCTGGGAGAAGTAAAACAACCCGCCAAACAGCAGCAGTATCGCCACCACGCAGCGCAGTAGCCGCTTGCGCAATTCGGTCAGGTGGGCAATCAGCGGCATTTCCTGATCATCAATGGATGTATTGCTCATGGCTCAGGCGATTTGTCCGGGCGAGGTACGGGGGCCGTGTCGGCGGGTTTGGCTTCTGTGGACGCAGCCTCTTCGAGATGGCTGGCATCCGGTGGCGGCGTGGCCGATTGCGGGGATGGTGTGCTGTTGGCGCTGGGCGAGCTGGGCATGATGCTCTGCTTCATTTCCCGCTCAAGGTCGAGGATGCGCTCGTTGTGCAGCTGACGGCGAATCTCATCGGCGCCGATCTCGCGCTCGACCTCGGACTTAATGTTGGCAAAGCTTCGCTTGGCGCGCCCAATCCAAAGTCCTGCGGTGCGCACCGCACCAGGCAAGCGCTCAGGGCCGAGAACGAACAGCGCAACCAGGCCGATCAGCAGCAGTTCGGTGAAGCCGATATCGAACATGGCGCCTCAGTTCTTCTTTGTCGGATCTTCGACCTTGCGGGCCTCGGCATCGATGGTGTGACTCTGCTTTTCTTCGACGCTGGGCTTTTCCTCATCGGTGCCCATGGACTTGCGGAAGCCCTTGATCGCATCGCCAAGGTCGGAGCCCATGCCCTTGAGGCGCTTGGTGCCAAAAAGCATGACCACGATGAGCAGAACGATCAGGAGCTGCCAGATGCTGATTCCACCAAAACCCATGCTGCAGTACTCCGAAGTTGTCTATCAGGAATGTGGGCGCGCGGCTTTTTCCGCATGCCCAGAGAGACCGAATCGCCGGTCGAGTTCGTCCAGAACCGCCTGTGGATGCTGATCTAGCGCGGCCAGCATTACCAAACTGTGAAACCAGAGGTCGGCGGTTTCGTAGATCAGGTCGCTGGCGTCACCGCTTGCGGCAGCGTCTTTGGCGGCCAGTATGGTTTCCACCGACTCCTCGCCGACCTTCTCAAGAATTTTGTTGAGTCCCTTATGGTAGAGGCTGGCCACATAGGAACTATCCGCCGCGGCGCCCTTGCGGGCTTCCAGCACCTCGGCCAGACGGGAAAAGGTATCACTCATGTGTGTGCTCTGCGTATATCGCGTGCGGGTCCTTGAGGACCGGTTCGACAGTCTTCCAATCACCGTTCTCGAAGACTCGGTAGAAACAGCTTTCACGCCCGGTGTGGCAGGCAATGCCACCAAGCTGTTCGACCATCAATACAATCACGTCGGCGTCGCAGTCCAGGCGCAGCTCGTGCAGCTTCTGCACGTGGCCGGATTCCTCCCCCTTGCGCCACAGCTTGCCACGCGAACGTGACCAATAGATGGCGCGGTTCTCCGTGGTGGTCAGCTCCAGCGCTTCGCGATTCATCCAGGCCATCATCAGGATGCGCCCGGTCTGATGGTCCTGGGCGATCGCCGGTACCAGCCCGTCTTCGTTCCAGTTGATTTGATCCAGCCAGTTCATCGGATTCTCCACTCTGTACGCTCAGTGTGCCAGCCTGCCCGACCGCTGGCTATCGGCGCACCACGATGTAGATGCCGGCCGCCAGCATCAGCCAGGCGGGCCAGGTCGCCAGCGCGGAAATACTCTCGGCCGCCGCCGCCAGCGTGGCGCCCCCGGCTAGCAACGCGGCGCCGACCAGACGCAATGGCCAGTGATGATGGTGTTCGCGCCAGGGCGGCGGCAGGTTGTTCGCGTGAGGTCCCGACATGCGCTCGAGCAGCTCGCGCGTCATGCCCGCCAGGTGCGGCAGCTGTTCGATCTGCGCCTGGGCGTTCTTCAACAGCTGTTTCGGGCTCATGCGTTCGCGCATCCAGCGCTCGAGGTAAGGCTGGCCAGTGGTCCATAGGTCCAGTTCCGGGTAGAGCTCACGGCCCAGGCCTTCGATGTTGAGCAGCGTTTTCTGGAGCAGGACCAGCTGCGGCTGGACTTCCATGTTAAAGCGGCGCGCGACCTGGAACAGGCGGACCAGCAGCTGACCGAAGGAGATGTCCTTTAGCGGTTTTTCAAAGATTGGCTCGCAGACGGTACGGATTGCCGCCTCGAATTCATTGACCTTGGTTTCTGCCGGCACCCAACCCGAGTCGATGTGCAGCTGTGCCACCTTGCGGTAGTCGCGTCGGAAGAAGGCCATCAAGTTGCGTGCGAGATAGTCCTGATCCTCCGGGGTGAGACTGCCGACGATGCCGAAGTCGACCGCGATGTACTGCGGGTTCCACGGCTGGTGCGTGCTGACGAAAATGTTGCCGGGGTGCATGTCGGCATGGAAGAAACTGTCGCGGAAGACCTGGGTGAAAAAAATCTCCACGCCGCGCTCGGCCAGCTGTTTCATGTCGGTGCGCTGCTCGGCCAGACGCTTCATGTCGGTCACCGGCACGCCGTAGATGCGCTCCATCACCAGTACTTGCGGGCGGCAGTAATCCCAGTAGATCTGAGGGACGTAAAGCAGCGGAGAACCCTGGAAGTTGCGCTTGAGCTGACTGGCGTTGGCCGCTTCGCGCAGCAGGTCGAGTTCGTCGTAGATGGTCTTGGCGTAGTCGTCGACCACTTCTACCAGGTGTAGGCGGCGGGCCTCGTTGGAGGCACGCTCGGCGGTTTTCGCCAGCAGGAACAACCAGGCAATATCCTGGCTGATTATTGGTCGCAGGTTCGGTCGCACCACCTTGACCACCACCTCTTCTCCGCTGCGCAGTTTGGCGGCGTGCACCTGGGCAACCGAGGCGGACGCCAACGGCTTGCTGTCGAATCGGGCGAACACTTCGCCCACTGGCGCGCCCAGCTCACGTTCGATGAGTGCTGTGGCGACTGCCGAGTCGAACGGCGGTACGCGGTCCTGAAGCATGGCCAGCTCTTCGGCGATGTCGAGCGGCAGGAGGTCGCGTCGGGTCGAAAGAATCTGGCCGAATTTGATGAAAATCGGGCCAAGCCCTTCCAGCGCCAGGCGCAGGCGAGCCCCTCGAGAGAGTTCGGTGCGCCGGCGTGGCAGCCAGCGCCATGGCAGCAGGTAGCTGGTCGCACGCAGCCACCATGGCATCGGCAGGTCGAGAATGATGTCGTCCAGGCGGTAGCGGATCACCACCAGCAGGATGCGAAACAGGCGGCGAGCCGCGGCGAACAGCTTCATTCGGGTCGGTCTGGTTTCTGGAAGTGGGTGAGCCGCTCGATGCGGGCTTCGAGTCGGTCGAGGTCGAGCTTGAGGCGGTCGAGTTCAGCGAAGCGCGCTTCAGCCTCGGCTATGCCGACCAGTGTGCGTGATTCTTCGCTGAGGTATTCGGCCAGGTTCTGCTGCAGGCTATCGGTAGTTTGTCGCAACCAGGCGGATTGACGCCGAGCGCTGGAACCGAGCAGATGCGCACCAACCGGACCCAGCCAGCGCGACACCTCGTATTCCCAGTCCAGCTCGAGATCCTGCAGCACTTCGGCGAGGCTCATCAGCGCGCCGCTGTCGCCTTCGATTTCGACATCCGGGCCATGCAGGATGGCCGTCTTGTTGCGGTTGGTCGCCAGGCGCAGCAGATCCGTGGCGGAAGCGCGCAAGCGGCAATCCGGCTCGCTGCCCCATTGCGTTGCCAACCGCAGGCCATCGGCATCGGCCAGGATGAACAGTTTCCAAGCCGGTGCCGTGCAGTCGATTTCTATGATTCGACCACTGAGCTTGGCCAGCCGCGGAAGGGCGGTCGGATCCAGGCGCAGAACGCCATTGAGACCGCGCTCGGCGCCGGCCAGCAGGGCAGCGCGCAGCATCAGGGCTTGATGCCGCGGTGCAGGGCGACGATACCGCCGGTCATGTTGTGGTAGGTGACGCGCTCGAAGCCGGCGTCGGCCATCATGCCCTTCAGGGTTTCCTGATCCGGATGCATGCGGATCGACTCGGCTAGGTAGCGGTAGCTTTCGGAGTCGTTGGTGATCAGCTTGCCCATCATCGGCAGGAGGCTGAACGAGTAGGCGTCGTAGGCCTTGGAGAACAGCTGGTTGGTCGGTTTGGAAAACTCCAGAACCAGTAGCCGACCGCCGGGCTTGAGCACGCGCAGCATGGACGCGATGGCGTCTTCCTTGTGCGTCACGTTGCGCAGGCCGAAGGCGATGGTAACTACATCGAAGTGGTTGTCCGGGAACGGTAGCTTTTCGGCATCAGCCTGAACGAACTTGACGTTATCGGCCACGCCTTTATCCAGCAGGCGGTCACGTCCAACCTTGAGCATCGAGGCATTGATGTCGGCCAGTACGACTTCGCCGGTCGGCCCGACAATGCGTGAGAACTGGCGCGCCAGGTCGCCGGTGCCGCCGGCGATATCCAGCACCCGGTTGCCGTGGCGGACACCGGACAGCTCGATGGTGAAGCGCTTCCAGAGGCGATGCACGCCGCCGGACATCAGGTCGTTCATGAGGTCGTACTTGGCGGCTACAGAATGGAATACCTCTGCCACCTTCTGCGCTTTTTCGCTCTCCGGCACGTTCTTGTAGCCGAAGTGGGTGGTGGCTTCTGCGTCACGCTCTTTGCGGGGATCGGTCATGTCACTGTCACCGGAAGAATGTGCCGGCATTCTAAACCTAAAAGCATCCTCGAGCGCCAAGCAGCGAGCGGCAAGTCAGCGCAGCCCATGGCTGGCCGAACACAGCCTGACAGTCGGCGCTGGGCGGCGGCGTTCAGACGCCAATCGAGCAAGCCCTGGACCAGGCGCTTCGATCCTGAACCCCACTTGAGCACAAGGCGCATGCGATTTTTTACACCCCGGTGACCCGGTCGTGGATCAATGAAGCGCGGTCCATCGTAGCCGGTGCTTACATGTCGAAGCTTAGAGCATCAGCTTGACCGGTGAGATGTCCGGATCACGGGACTTTCCAGCGCGGGCAAGTGCGTCGAGGTATTCCGCCCACATCTGCTGCTGATCGGTCGCCAACCGGTAGAGATAGTCCCAGCTGTACAAGCCGCTGTCGTGGCCATCGCTGAAGGTCAGCTTGAGCGCGTACTGCCCGGCCGGCTCTATGCCATCAAGTGCAACGTTGATCTTGCCGGTCTGCAGGATCGGATTGCCGTGACCCTGCACCTCGGCTGAAGGCGAGTGGACCCGCAGAAACTCAGCGGATAGCACATAGCGCTGCTCTGGCCCGTATTCCAGCTCCAGTGTTTTCGACGTTTTGTGCAGCTTGATTGCAGTAGGGATACGCATCGATTGCTCCTGACAGCGCGCCGAGCCTCGTCCATGAGGCGCAGTCGCTTGTTTCAAAGGATATAGCGCGACAGGTCTTCGTCTTCGGCCAGCTCACCGAGGTGGCTGTTGACGTAAGCGGTATCGATGCGGATCGGCTCGCCATTCTGCTGTCCGGCCAGGTCGCCAGCGCTGAACGAGACCTCTTCCAGCAGGCGCTCAAGCAGCGTGTGCAGGCGGCGAGCACCGATGTTCTCGGTCTTCTCGTTGACCTGCCAGGCGATCTGCGCCAGGCGCTTGATGCCGTCCTCGGTGAATTCAATGCCCAGCCCTTCGGTCTTCAGCAGCTCACGATACTGCTCGGTCAGCGAGGCGTGTGGCTCGGTGAGGATGCGCTCGAAGTCTTCCGGCGACAGCGCTTTGAGCTCGACGCGGATCGGCAGTCGACCCTGCAGCTCCGGCACCAGATCGCTGGGCTTGGACAGGTGGAATGCACCCGAGGCAATGAACAGGATGTGATCGGTCTTGACCATGCCGAGCTTGGTGTTGACCGTGCTGCCTTCGATCAGCGGCAACAGATCGCGCTGCACGCCCTCGCGCGAAACGTCGGCGCCGCTGGTGTTGCCGCGCTTGGCAACCTTGTCGATCTCATCGATGAAAACGATACCGTGCTGCTCTACCGCTTCCAGTGCGCGGGCTTTGAGCTCTTCTTCATTGACCAGGCGCGCGGCTTCTTCATCGCGGACCAGTTTGAGTGCGTCCTTGATCTTCAGCTTGCGACTTTTCTTCTTGCCTTTACCCATGTTGGAGAAAAGGCTCTGCAGCTGATTTGTCATCTCCTCCATGCCTGGAGGAGCCATGATCTCGACACCGGCTGGGCTCTCGGCCACTTCGATATCGATTTCCTTGTCATCGAGCTGGCCCTCGCGCAGGCGCTTGCGGAACAGCTGGCGCGTATTGGAATCGGTGCTCTGTACCGGTTGCTCCTCATTGAAGCCGGCCGGGCGGGCCTGAGGTAGCAGCGCGTCGAGGATGCGCTCTTCGGCGGCATCTTCGGCGCGATGGCGCATCTTCACTACTTCCTGCTCGCGGAGCATCTTCAGTGCGGCATCGGCGAGGTCGCGGATGATCGACTCGACATCACGGCCGACATAACCCACTTCGGTGAACTTGGTCGCCTCCACCTTGATGAACGGCGCATTGGCCAGCTTCGCCAGGCGCCGAGCAATCTCGGTCTTGCCTACGCCAGTGGGGCCGATCATCAGGATATTCTTTGGCGTCACTTCCGGGCGCAGCTCGGTGGAGAGCTGCATCCGCCGCCAGCGGTTGCGCAGCGCAATGGCGACGGCACGCTTGGCGTCGTCCTGGCCGATGATATGGCGATTGAGTTCGTGGACGATCTCGCGGGGCGTCATGGACATGGTGCGGTACTCCGGGGCTCGAGGGCGATCAGATCGCGCTGTCGAGCTCCTCGATGGTGAGATTCTGGTTGGTGAAGACACAGATGGTGCCGGCAATGTTCAACGCGGTTTCGGTGATGTCCTGGGCCGACATGCTCTGGTCACCTTTCTGCATCAGTGCCATGGCGGCGGCCTGGGCGAATCCGCCACCGGAGCCCATGGCAATCAGATCGTTCTCTGGCTGCACCACGTCGCCGTTGCCGGTGATGATCAGCGAGGCGTCTTTGTTGGCTACCGCTAGCATGGCTTCCAAGCGGCTCAGTGAGCGATCGGTCCGCCAATCTTTAGCCAACTCGACGGCCGCCCGAACCAGATGGCCCTGATGTTTTTCCAGCTGACCTTCGAAACGCTCAAAGAGGGTGAAGGCATCGGCGGTGGCGCCAGCGAAGCCCGCCAGGACTTGGCCGTGATAGAGGCGCCGGACTTTCTTGGCGTTGCCTTTCATGACGGTGTTACCGAGGGAAACCTGGCCGTCGCCGCCCATGACGACTTTGCCGTTGCGGCGTACTGAAACGATGGTGGTCAAAGGAAAATCTCCACGCAGCGGGGCGATGAATGCCCGAATGCGCTTGATATGGGGGACGCTGCCGCGCATTTCAACCGATGCGAGGGAATCGCGTCTTGCCCCTTTTGAATCTATCGACGTGACGCAGGCGGCTCGCCGTGCAGACAGGGCTGAGCGCTACGGATCGCCAAGCGACACGCACGGGCCCGCTGTTGGCGAGGCAGCGCTATTGCAGCGCGAAGTCCAGCTGTCGCCAGGCCTCGTAGACGGCGACGGCCACGGTGTTGGAGAGGTTCAAACTGCGGCTGTCTGGACGCATCGGCAGTCGCAGGCGCTGCTCGTTGGGCAGCGCGTCGCGGATCTCCGGCGGCAAACCGCGACTTTCCGGGCCGAACAGGAAGGCATCGCCGCGCTGGAATTTGACCTCATGAAAGGGTTGTGAGCCTTTGGTGGTAAAGGCGAACAGGCGAGGGCGGCCGAGGCTCTCTAGGCAACTATCGAAATCGGCGTGTCGCTTGAGCGGCGCGTACTCGTGATAATCCAGCCCGGCGCGGCGCAACCGTTTGTCATCCAGCTCAAAGCCCAGCGGTTCGATCAGGTGCAGGCTACAACCGGCATTGGCGCAGAGCCTGATAATGTTGCCGGTATTCGGCGGAATCTCCGGTTGAAAAAGGATTACATGAAACATGCGCGGCACCGACTCTGAAAACGACCGGCATTCTACTGCGGCTAACGACCCGCTACCTCGCCTTCGCCGGCGCTTTTTCGGCTCGCTGGTGCTGCTCGGGCTGTTGTTCGGCTCTTTTCTCGGCCACGTCTTTCGGCCTGGCCCGGCCGAGCTGTTGCGTATCGAGCCTGTAGCGAGTGGGCTGCAGCTATGGTTCAACCGCGAGCCGGAGCTCTACAGCCAGGACGTCGAAGGCGCCGTGGGCATGCTGTTTCAGTCCAAGGGCAGCGCCGATGCCGGGCGTATAGAGGTTGGGAGCACCAGTGCTGGCTGGCGCGTGCAGACGACGGAGAAAGGGTTGTTGCTGCATTTCGTGGCGACCCGACCGCTCGTAGCCAGCTGGTCGGGTAAAAACATCGATGGCGAGTGGCGCTTGCTGGTCGAGGTCAAGCCGCGCTAAGGCGCAGCCGCTGGCTGCGCCAGTTCAGGTCAGGCTTCGTCGCCCTCATCCTCGTCTGCGCTGTCGCCCATTCCCAGCTCTTTGATTTTGCGCGTGAGCGTATTCCGTCCCCAGCCCAATAGCAGAGCCGCATCACGGCGGCGGCCGGCGGTGTGCTTGAGTGCAGTCTCGATCATGATGCGTTCGAAAGCCGGTACCGCCTCGTCGAGCAGATTCGATTGGCCGCGAGCCAGTGCCAGGTCGGCCCAGTGGCGCAGCGCCTGCTCCCAGTTGTTCGACGGCATGGCATCGGCCGGCTGATTGAGCAGTTCCGGAGGCAGGTCGTCGACATGCACTTCGCGCCCCGATGCCATCACCGTGATCCAGCGGCAGGTGTTCTCCAGCTGGCGCACGTTGCCCGGCCACGGCAGGTTTTGCAGGTATTCCTCGGTTTCGGGCTTGAGCAGCTTGGTCTCGACTGCCAGTTCGGTAGCGGCACTGGCAAGGAAATGTGAGGCCAGCGTCGGAATGTCTTCGCGGCGGTCGGACAGGCGTGGGATATGGATGCGGATGACATTCAGCCGATGAAACAGGTCTTCGCGAAACTTGCCGGCCTGAACCAAGGTTTCCAGGTCCTGGTGGGTAGCGGCAATGATGCGTACGTCGACCTTGACCGGTGTATGACCGCCGACCCGATAGAACTCGCCGTCAGCCAGTACGCGCAGGAGGCGGGTCTGGGTGTCGGCGGGCATGTCACCGATCTCGTCGAGGAACAGCGTGCCGCCATCGGCCTGCTCGAAGCGGCCGCGACGCTGGTTGGCAGCACCGGTGAAGGCCCCTTTCTCGTGACCGAACAGCTCCGATTCCATCAGATCCTTTGGAATCGCGGCCATATTCAGCGCAATAAATGGGGAGGCCGAACGTGGGCTATGCCGGTGCAAGGCATGAGCGACCAGCTCCTTTCCGGTACCGGACTCACCGTTGATCAACACAGTGATGTTTGAGTGGGAGAGGCGGCCAATGGCGCGAAACACTTCCTGCATCGCTGGTGCTTCGCCGATGATTTCCGTTGTGTGGCGTTGATCGACGGGTGCCTTGAGCCCTTGCTGCTCTTTGGCATGCTGGTTGGCGCGCTTGACCAGCGATACCGCTTCATCCACATCGAAAGGCTTGGGCAGGTATTCGAACGCGCCGCCCTGGTAGGAGGCTACCGCGCTGTCGAGGTCCGAATGCGCGGTCATGATGATCACGGGCAGGCGCGGGTAGAGGTCGCGGATCTGCGCCAGCATGTCGAGACCGCTCACACCCGGCATGCGGATGTCGGAAATGATCACATCCGGCTGCTGCCGTGCGAGTTTCGCCAGCACACCATCAGCGCTTTCGAAACTTTGGGTGGTCATGCCTTCCTGTTGCAGCGCTTTCTCCAGGACCCAGCGGATGGAGCGGTCATCGTCGACAATCCAGACAGTTTCGCTGCGGCTCATGCGGTTGGTACTCCTTGTTCCAGCGGCAGGAAGATCGAAAACGAGGTGTGCCCGGGATGGCTTTCGCATTCGATCAGCCCCTGGTGCTGGCTGATGATGTTCTGGGTAATGGCCAGGCCGAGGCCGGTGCCGTCGGGGCGGCCACTGACCATCGGGTAAAAAAGCGTGTTCTGCAGTTCGGCGGGAATGCCTGGCCCGTTGTCGATGATTTCGATCCGGGCGACCAGCCGATGGCGGATATGACCAATGGTGAACTGGCGCAGCGTGCGAGTACGTAGCGTCAGACGGCCCAGCCCCAGTTCGGTTTGCCCGGCAAGCGCCTGCATGGCGTTACGCATGATGTTGAGCACGGCCTGAATCATCTGCTCGTGGTCCATCAGGACCTCGGGAATACTTGGATCGTAGTCACGCACCAAAATGAGGCTGCCTTGGCATTCGGCTTCGATCAGGCTGGCGACATGTTCGAGCACCTCGTGAATGTTGGTCATCGCCAGCGATGGCAACTTGTTTGAGCCGAGCATCCGATCGACCAGGTTACGCAGGCGGTCGGCCTCTTCGATGATGACTTCGGTGTAATCCTTGAGGTGTTCTTCGGGCAGTTCGCGGGCCAGCAGTTGGGCGGCGCCGCGTATTCCCCCAAGCGGGTTCTTGATTTCATGGGCAAGCCCGCGAACCAGCATCTTGGTGGTTTCCTGCTTGGACAGCTGCGCCTCTTCCTTGGTGATGCGCAGCAGCCGGTCGCGTGGCAGCACTTCCAGCAGCAGCATCGTCTCCTGCTTCGTCAGTACCGGCGTCACGGCGTAGTCGACGGTCAGCGTCTGGCCGCTGGCGGATGTCAGGGTCGCTTCCCGCTTGGTGAACGGATGGGCTTCTTCGACGGCAAGGCGCAATGCCGCCAGGGCTTCCGACGACTCGGTGAACAGTTCGCTGATGAACTGACCGTGGCTGCGCTGGCCGCTGACGGCAAGCAGCATCTCGGCCGCCGGATTCATGTATTCCAGGCGCAACCGTGAATTAAGCAAAAGGGTGGCGGTGGTGAGATTCTCGATCAGCAGGCGCTGTAGGGCTTCGTTGATCATGGCAGTCTGCATCCGGAATGTACGTCAGGAAATGCAAGAAGCAAACCAAGGCGCTCCTTTTCGGCGCGGCGCCGCGAGCACTAGCGCTCCAGAGCAGGGCGTCGATCAGGAAGGGGAGCGCTAAACAAGATGGCTTAAACTATGCACCATTCAGGTGCGCAGCATGGTCACAGAAAGGGCACGAATGGAATATCTTTCTTTTCCTTCGGTTTATCCTTCAGCGGACACTCTGGGCGAACGCCGTAATCGCCTTTCTTGCATGGGTTGACCATGCGGCGTTGCGCAAGGGAAGTACGCATCATGTGGAACACGCGGGGCGCGCTGGCCTGCAGGCGCTCGCCCTGGCTGTCGATCACTTCGACCACCAACTGGTGGCTACCTCGGTCGACGTTTTGCAGCATCAATGCCGGGCTTTCACCGGGCGCGCCCACAGCCGCACCATCAAGCAGCAACCGATATTGATGGCCCGGATGCAGGGCAGGGGTGCTGGTCACGCTGACGGCCAGCTCACCGGCATTGTTGCGAATGGTGGCGTCGGGATCGGGCTGCACGATATCGAGCAATGTGTAGCCTGGTGTGGTCGCCTTTAGAACCTTAACTGCTTGCTTCGGCGGCGGTACGGGCTGTGCCGCCATGCTGTTGGCCGGTTTGGTCTCGACCTGCTCGGCGGCGCGGCCGCCCGGGCGATCAGTGAATACGCGGTTACCCTCGGCATCGGTGTAGCTGTAAATGGCTGCGCTCGCGGGCAATGCGAACGCCAGCAGCAGCGCCGAAAGCCACAGCCGCGTGGTGCGTCTCATCGGCGCGCCGGGCTGGAGGTGTGGACGCGCTGAACGGTGAACTGCTCCTCGGCCTGCTGCACGACTTGGCCCCCGCTGAGCACCTGTACTTCGAGCAGGTGGGTGCCGCGATCCACATTTATCAACTGCAGTGCGGTCGCGCTGCTGGGTTCTGCCTGGGGAACGCCGTCAAGTAGGAAGCGGAGTTGGTGGCCCTGCTTTAGTGGCGGATCGAGCTGGGCGTTGACGATAAAGGTGCCGCTGTTTGCGCGCAGCGCCTGCTCGTCCGGAATACCGCCGATCGCGACGCTCCGATAGGGTTGCTGGCGCTCCCCGCTGCTCTGCTCGTTGGCCAACGGTGGCGGGGCTGCGGGCATCTTGATATCAACGGTGTTGGCGGGCGGAAGGTCGACAGCGTTCGCCTCGACGCCTTCGGGTGGCTGATTGGTGAAGACGGTGTTGCCCTTGTCGTCGGTGTATTTGTAAATCTGCGCCATAGCGGGCGCCATGAGAACAAGTAGCAGGCTGAACAATGCAATGCGCATGGGAAGCTCCGCGGTAGGGGTGGCGAGAAGCCTTGCACCGTGCTGGCGGCGAGGCAAGCGCGACCGTTGCGATTTGGGATCGACGCCACTCCGGTCGTTTGTCGTAACGTCGGTATCACCGACTAATGACATCGCAGAAACGGAAAAGCCTCCCGAAGGAGGCTTTTCTGTCACGCGTACTGGCTTAGACGCTGTAGTACAGGTCGTATTCCAGCGGGTGAACGAAGGTACGGACCTTGATTTCTTCCTCGCTCTTCAGCTCGAGGTAGGCATCGATGAAGTCATCGGAGAACACGCCGCCCTTGGTCAGGAACGCACGGCCCTTGTCGAGTTCTTCCAGGGCTTCTTTCAGGCTTCCGCAGACCTGCGGGATCAGCTTGCCTTCTTCTGGCGGCAGATCGTACAGGTTTTTGTCAGCAGCATCGCCGGGGTGGATCTTGTTTTGGATGCCGTCCAGGCCAGCCATCAGCAGTGCGGCGAAGCACAGGTAGGGGTTGGCAGCCGGATCCGGGAAGCGCGCTTCAATACGGCGGGCTTTCGGGCTGGAAACGTACGGGATACGGATCGAGGCGGAACGGTTACGAGCCGAGTAGGCCAGCATGACCGGTGCTTCGAAGCCCGGAACCAGGCGCTTGTAGGAGTTGGTGGCCGGGTTGGTGAAGCCGTTCAGCGCCTTGCCGTGCTTGATGATGCCGCCGATGAAGTACAGAGCGGTCTCGGACAGGCCGGCATAGCCTTCGCCGGCGAAGGTGTTCTTGCCGTCTTTGGAGATCGACATGTGTACGTGCATGCCCGAACCGTTGTCGCCATACAGCGGCTTCGGCATAAAGGTCGCGGTCTTGCCGTAGACATCGGCCACGTTGTGCACGCAGTACTTCAGGGTCTGAACTTCGTCAGCCTTGTTTACCAGGGTGTTGAACTTGACGCCGATTTCGTTCTGACCGGCAGTCGCCACTTCGTGGTGATGCACTTCGACGACCAGGCCCATCTCTTCCATGGCGTTGCACATGGCAGTACGGATTTCGTGGTCGTGGTCACACGGCGGAACCGGGAAGTAGCCACCCTTCACGGCCGGGCGATGGCCCTTGTTGCCGCCTTCGACGTCCTGGTCGGTCATCCAGGAGCCTTGCTCGGAGTAGATTTTGAACATCGAGCCGGAGATGTCGGACTTGAACTTCACTTGGTCGAAGATGAAGAACTCAGGCTCCGGGCCAACGAATACAGTGTCGCCGATGCCGGTGGACTTGAGGAATTCCTCGGCGCGCTTGGCGATGGAGCGAGGGTCGCGGTCATAGCCCTGCATGGTGCTTGGCTCGACAATGTCGCAGACCAGAATCAGGGTTGGCTCTTCGGTGAACGGATCCAGAACGGCAGTTTCATCGACCGGCATCAGGATCATGTCGGAGGCTTCGATGCCCTTCCAGCCATGGATGGACGAGCCGTCGAACATTTTGCCGTGCTCGAAGAAATCTTCGTCATGAGCATCGCGCGCCGGAACGGTCACGTGGTGCTGCTTGCCCTTGGTGTCGGTGAAGCGCAGATCAATCCACTTCACATCGTAATCTTTGATCAGTTGAAGCGACTTCGACATGGTGCTCTCCAAGTGGTGGAAGCGTTGACAGATATGCTTCCGGAATCTAGGGGGTGAAGCCGAGCGGGCGATACTCCGTCAAGGCGACCTGCCTCACAAGGGAGCAAATTACATGCCAGTGCTCCGAGATGGATCCGAACACCCTTATTAAGCCGTCTTGCCGCACTCGCTGTCGTTTAGTGCAGCTGTGCCCGCTTAGGAGTGCTCTAAGTTGGTGCAAAAAATGATGAGCTTGTTCCATAAGGGTGCAAGGTTGGGCTTTCCGATAAAACTGTCTAAAGCTTGACCAAATTCCGATATACTCCGCCCCCCTCTTTTCACGCCATGCTGGCGCTGCGCTGTTTCCATGAAGCTGATCGTCAAGGTTTTCCCCGAAATCACCATTAAGAGCCCACCGGTACGCAAGGGCTTCATTCGCCAATTGGCGAAGAACATCCGTACCGTACTGCGCGACCTCGATCCCGAACTGCGGGTGGAGGGGGTGTGGGACAACGTTGAGGTGGAAACCGCGCTCAGTGATTCGAAAACCTTGCACCAGATGATCGAGCGCCTGCGCTGCACGCCGGGCATCGCCCATTGCTTGGAAGTGCACGAGTACCCGCTAGGCGATCTGGATGACATCCTCGCCAAGTGCAAAGCGCATTACGCCGACCGTCTGCCGGGCAGGATCTTCGCCGTGCGATGCAAGCGGGCAGGCAAGCACCCATTCAGCTCGATGGATGTAGAGCGATATGTTGGCAGCGAGCTTCGCCAACAGTGCGACGCCGCTGGCATCTCGCTCAAAGCACCGGAAATCGAAGTGCGGATGGAAATCCGCGACCAGCGCCTGTTTGTCGTGCATGCACAGCACGACGGTATTGGCGGCTACCCGCTGGGCGCGCTTGAGCAAACGCTGGTACTGATGTCCGGCGGTTTCGATTCCACAGTGGCGGCGTATCAGATGATGCGCCGCGGGTTGATGACCCATTTCTGCTTCTTCAATCTGGGTGGCCGCGCCCATGAGCTGGGCGTGATGGAAGTGGCCCACTATTTATGGAAGAAGTACGGCAGCTCCCATCGCGTACTGTTTATCAGCGTGCCGTTCGAGGAAGTGGTCGGTGAGATCCTGGAGAAGGTCGATAACAGCCACATGGGCGTAGTGTTGAAACGCATGATGCTGCGCGTCTCGACTCAGATCGCCGAACGTTTGCATATCGACGCGCTGGTAACCGGTGAAGCGATCTCTCAGGTTTCGAGCCAGACGCTGCCGAATTTGTCGGTTATCGACTCAGCTACCGATATGCTGGTGCTGCGCCCGCTGATCGCCAGCCACAAACAGGACATCATCGACACCGCTTTAGAGATCGGTACGGCGGAATTTGCCAAGAACATGCCCGAGTACTGTGGCGTAATTTCGGTGAACCCGACGACCAAAGCCAAACGCTATCGCGTCGAGCACGAAGAGAAACAGTTCGACATGGCGATTCTCGAGCGCGCTCTGGCGAATGCCCGGCAAGTGGCCATCGATCGGGTGATCGACGAGCTGGGCCAGGATTTGCAAGTTGAAGAAGTTATCGAGGCGAGTGCCGGGCAGGTTGTAATCGACATTCGCCATCCCGACCTTGCCGAGGACGAACCTCTGCAACTGCAGGGCATCGAAGTGCAAACATTGCCGTTTTATGCACTGAACAACCGATTCAAGGAACTGGACGACAATCGCCAGTACCTGCTGTATTGCGATAAAGGTGTCATGAGCCGCCTGCATGCTCATCATTTGCTGAGCGAGGGGCATGTCAATGTGCGCGTTTATCGTCCGAGCTAAACAGCCCGGCCTGCTGGGCGGCAGTATCCGCCACCGCCCTCCCGACCCGCTTTGCGGCTGAATCGCCGCAACACGTCGCTAACGATTTCTTCCCTTCATCCAATTTTTTCGCGTTGGGCAGCTTGAAGCATTTGCCGAGTAGCCCAACCCAACTACGAGACCACTACTGTGATCGACAATCTTCGCAACATCGCCATCATTGCTCACGTTGACCATGGCAAAACCACCCTGGTCGACAAGCTCCTGCGTCAGTCCGGCACTCTGGAACGCGGCGAGCTCAACGACGAGCGCGTGATGGATTCGAACGACCAGGAAAAAGAGCGTGGTATCACCATTCTCGCCAAGAACACTGCGATCCGTTGGAACGACTACCGCATCAACATCGTCGACACCCCCGGCCACGCCGACTTCGGCGGCGAAGTAGAGCGTGTAATGTCGATGGTCGACTCCGTGCTGCTGCTGGTTGACGCTCAAGACGGCCCTATGCCGCAAACCCGCTTCGTGACCAAGAAGGCCTTCGAAGCCGGCCTGCGTCCGATCGTGGTGATCAACAAGGTCGACCGTCCGGGCGCGCGTCCTGATTGGGTGCTGGACCAGATCTTCGACCTGTTCGACAACCTAGGCGCCACCGAAGAGCAGCTGGACTTCCAGGTCGTCTACGCCTCGGCCCTGAACGGCATCGCCGGTCTGGACCACACCGACATGGCCGAAGACATGACCCCGCTGTACCAGGCGATCGTCGATCACGTGCCGGCTCCGAAGGTAGACATGGACGGCCCGTTCCAGATGCAGATTTCAGCTCTGGACTACAACAGCTTCCTCGGCATCATCGGTGTAGGCCGTATCGCCCGTGGTCGCGTCAAGCCGAACACCCCGGTCACTGCCATCGACATGCATGGCAAGAAGCGTAACGGCCGTATCCTCAAGCTGATGGGTCACCACGGTCTGCACCGTGTCGACGTCGAAGAAGCCACTGCCGGCGACATCGTCTGCATCAGCGGTATGGATGAGCTGTTCATCTCCGACACCCTGTGCGACCAGAACAACGTCGAAGCGATGAAGCCGCTGACCGTTGACGAGCCGACCGTTTCCATGACCTTCCAGGTCAACGATTCACCGTTCTGCGGCAAGGAAGGCAAGTTCGTCACCAGCCGTAACATCAAGGACCGTCTCGACAAGGAGCTGCTGTACAACGTAGCCCTGCGCGTTGAAGAAGGCGACTCGGCCGACAAGTTCAAGGTATCCGGCCGTGGTGAGCTGCACCTGTCGGTACTGATCGAAAACATGCGCCGCGAAGGCTTCGAAATGGCCGTAGGCCGTCCGGAAGTGATCATTCGTGACGTCGACGGTGCCAAGCACGAGCCGTTCGAGAACGTCACCATCGACATCCCGGAAGAAGCCCAGGGCAAGGTCATGGAAGAGATGGGCCTGCGTAAGGGCGACCTGAGCAACATGGTCCCGGATGGCAAGGGTCGTGTGCGCCTTGAGTACAACATCCCCGCCCGTGGCCTGATCGGTTTCCGTAACCACTTCCTGACCATCACCAACGGCGCTGGCATCCTGACCTCCATCTTCGACCGCTACGACGTGATGAAGTCCGGCCACATGTCCGGTCGTCAGAACGGCGTGCTGGTATCGGTCGAAACCGGCAAGGCACTGACCTATTCCCTGGAAACCCTGCAGGCGCGCGGCAAGCTGTTCGTCGAGCACGGCCAGGAGATCTACAACGGTCAGATCGTCGGCCTGAACAGCCGTGACAACGACATGGGCGTCAACCCCACCAAAGGCAAGAAGCTCGACAACATGCGTGCATCGGGCAAGGACGAAACCATCGCCCTGGTTCCGCCGGTGAAGTTCACCCTGGAGCAGGCGCTGGAATTCATCCAGGACGACGAGCTGTGCGAAGTGACCCCGAAGTCGATCCGTCTTCGCAAGAAGATCCTCGACGAAGGCGAGCGCAACCGCGCTGCGAAGAAAGCCAAGAACTGATATAGCTTTTGGTTACTGAAAGCCCCCGCCGGCGAGAGCCGGCGGGGGCTTTTTTGTTGTCGCAAGCGTGCGCAAGTGCGTATCGCTGGGCCTGGAAGTTTCCAGAGGCCTAGCCGTGCAGCGGTTGACGCTTCGTGCGTCGAGTATCTGTGTCTGCAAGCACTTCAGAATCCGCAGCGAAATCGCGGCGTTCCAGGTTCGGACCCTTCCCTGTGCATCGCAGCGCCTGGCGGGACGACCGAGGCCTCGTAGCTACGGGCTCGCCGCGCTGCTGGGTTTCTGGTCGCTGGCCTACTGGCGTGTCGCCGATGAGCCGCTGCTCGGTCAGCTCGCGCCGTGGCCAACGCTTCAGACGCTGCTGGAGTTGATTGCCAGCAGCGATCTGGCACCACGTGTTGCTGAGCCTCAAGCGGGTGTTCGTTGGCCTTCGGTTGGCGCTGCTCGCGGGCGTGCCCTCAGGGCTTGTAGTGGGTAGCTTTCAGCGGGTGGAGTGGGCGACCACACCGGCGTTCCAGTTATTGCGGATGACTTCGCCGCTGCCCTGGATGCCTTAGGCGGTCATGCTGCTGGGGGTTGGTGATGCGCCGGTCTACTTCCTGCTCGCCTTCGCTGCGGTGTGGTCCATCATGCTCAACACCGGCGCCGGGGTGTAGGCGCTCGACCCGCTCTGCTTGCAACTCACCCGCAGTTTGTCAGCCACACGCCTGGAAACGGCGCGCCACGTGATCGTCCCGGGCGTGCTTGGTCATGTGCTTACCCGGGGGCGGTTGTTGATCGGTATCGTCTGGATCGTGCTGGTACCGTGCAAGATGCTCGGCGTGAGCGCCGGGTTGGGCTACTTCATTCTCGACAGCCGCGACCGTCTGGCTTATTCGGAACTGCTGGCCGTTGTGCTGTTGATCTGCGTGCTTGGGTTCTTCCTCGATGCTGCTGCGCGGATGGCGTATCGCCGGGTGGTACACGGTGGATACGCCGGCGCTGATACGTATATACGAGGCTAAAAACCCGCCGGCGCTACTCGGTTGCGCCTCGTATGCGTTGAAAGCATCGCTCGCGCGCCCCCTGCTCAGCCGACTCGATTGTTAAGGCGTGGCTTCGCCGGCCGTTCGGTACTCTGCACCGTTGCGCTCAAGCCGATACGCGCTAATGGACTCGTAGACGGCCTTACGCAGGCGGTTGATGCCGCCGATTGGACGATGCGCCAGCAACGCGTGCCAGGGGTTGAAGCTGAGGTTGTCGCAGTTGAGGTTCTGCTCGGGGCTGTTGAAGTCCTGTGGCGGCAGGCGAATGTCTGCGACCGTCTCGAATGGCGAGATGGCTTCACTCCATTCGATGCTGGTGTCCTCGATGGGCATGTAATGCTCGGCCTTCTGCCGCTGCACTTGCAAGGCGAAACAGGCGGGTGCGCGGTCGAGAGACAGCTGTTGGTAGAGCGCGCTGCGCAGGAAGTTCGGCAGGTCGCGGTTTTGTTCGGGCAGCTGGTAGGTCGGGCAGTTTTCTGGCGTTGGGATAACCCGATATTTGATGTTGTGTGGGCCGAGTTTGTAGGGCGCCACAGAGCTGTATGTGGTGGCCACCGGGCTTTCCGGCGCCGGCGCCAGGGTCTGCAGCGCGATGAATAAATGGCGCAGCTCCCAGGTGCGTGGATCGGCGCTGGGGAAGAACGCCAACGCCTTCTTGCCCTGCGCTTGGGAGGCGAAGTTGCTGCGGTATTCGGCCACGTCTCGGACGAAGAACACCGGGTGATTGAACATCACGAAATCCTGATCGCTGGCATGACGCGGATCGCGGGTGAGCTTTTCACCGGGTACGTCGAGCAGCTTGAGCGCCATGCCGCGCGCGTCCTTGATGCGATCGAACTGAGGATAGGCGTTGCCGTTGGACAGCCGCACCCAGGCGTTCCACGTCTTGCCCGGTTCGCTGAGTACGCCATGCCGCAGCGCCGGTTCCAGGTTGGCGCGCACGCTGACCTCGGCTCGCACGCAGCCGTGGGCCTTGGCATGGGCATCACGCAGCACGCGGGTGTTCTCGCTGTGCTGTTCAACCACGGCGATGGCATCGGCAATGATCGCCTGGGTGTCGGCCGCTTCAGTTGGCGCGATGACTTCTGCTGTCGAGACGGGCCCGCGATGAGTGAGATGAAAATGGATGGTGGCAATCGCCCAGCCGACCAGTCCGATGCAGAGGGTGGCAAGCAGTAGCCGGCCCAGTAGGCGACCGATCAAGAGCCAGGGTGTCGTGAGCATGTGGCAAATCCTTGTGCGATGACTGGGTCAGGGGCAGCTTGGGCCGGGGTTGCGCGGCCGAGTCGGCAGTTCCTCAAGACGCGGTTCAAAGCGGGGGTCGCCCAGTACCTTGAGGTACTCGACCAAGGCCCAGCGCTCGTGCGGCGCTAGCGCTCGGCCAATCACGCCGCTGCCGCGGCAGCCGGCGCGAAATTCATGGCCGCGGTTGCTATTGCCGGTGATCGCGGTATCCAGCAGAAAGCCGCCGTCGAAGCGTTCGGTGCGTATCCCGACGTGTTGCGGATCGTATTCGCGGCTGCCGACCCAGAACTGTTTTTGCCGTTCGGCTATCGGCGACAGCAGCTGGAACAGGGTGGGGACCGAGCCGTTATGCAGGAAGGGCGGTGTTGCCCAGATGCCGTCAAGAGGTCGCGCCTTGTAGCCGCGTAACTCCTGCACGCCGATGGGCAGGCCGTAACCATCGAATTCGGCGCGTTCGGCCTCGCTGATCCCTGCATCGCGATAGGCGCGATCTTCGACATAGGCGGTGATGTAGGCCAGCCCCTTGGCGCTGGACACCTTGCTCAAATCCAACGGCCCCGACGACTTTCCATACAGGCGCACGTCCAGGCGATCCAGCTCATCCTGCGCCCAGCCCAGGCGAGTCAGGTCGAAACGGTGATCGGCGATGTTGTCGGCCGTGGTCGGATCGGTGCCGACGAAGGAGGTGGGGATCACCTTCATGCGCCATTCGGGGTCGCGCTCCGGAGCGAAGCGCTTCTCCACCGGCTTGGGATTAGCATCGTGGCAATGGGCGCAGTTCTCCCTGTACAACGCTCGGCCAAGGCTGGCTTGCTCAATATCGACCTTGCCCAGTACGTCTTCCGGCCAATGGGGCGGAGCCAGCTGCATAAGGGTGGTTTCCAGCCTATGCAGATCGCGTATCCGGACACCCGATGCATAGCGCTCTGCCTCCGCGATGGGCTGGCCGTTCTCTTGCAGCAGCTGCAATGTTGCGCCGACACCCAGCGCTTCGCCGATATTGCGCGCCATCGGCTGCATGGCCGAGCCATTCCACTGCACCCAATCAAACTTCCAGATATCCCACAGATGCGGGTAGCTCACCGGGGCGTTGGCGACGCGATAGTTGGCCGGATCTATGGCATCGCCGAACGCGCTGTTGGCGATGCGGCCGAACGCATCGGTACGGCCGAAGCCTTCTTCAGTGGGGTAGAGCCCGCGGTGCCAGTCGTTGTAGGCCGTGCCGAGCAGGCGGTCGAGCACCTGCTTGAAGTCGTGGCGCAATTGCGCGCGGCCCTGCTCGTAACGCTCGCCCAGCACTTGCTCGGCGAAGCGACGGAACTTGAGTGGGTTGTAATAGGTGAAGGCCATGCTCATGCCGAGCGCCTGGCCAAAGGCGCCACCGCGCAGGGTCGGCACGGTGGAGGCCAGCGAATGCATCGCCGCACCGCCGTCGATACGAATGGCCTGATCCCCGTAGCGCAGCTCGCCGGTGTGGCAGGCCGCGCAGGTCACATCCAGATAGGCGCGACCGGTCTCATCATCCTCGTGGCGGGCAAAGCCCACCGGCAGGTTGCCGGGGTTCAGCGCGGTGGCTTTTTGCGCGGGATCGACCAGAAATCCGAAGCGGGCGAGGTAGTCGGGTGTGGCGAACCTGTCCCGGCTGAAGGGCAGTTCCAGCGCACGGAACCAGTCGTACTCCAGTCCCTTAACCTGGGTCCCTTGTGGTGTGTAGTAGTAGGTCTGCCGCTGCGTGGTGTCCCACTGCTCCAGATAATGCAGCGCTTCGGGCGCTTCGTACTCTGGAAGGTTCGGATAGGCCACAAAATACAGCCCAACCCCCACGGCCAGCACGGTCAACAACAAGACAGCCCCCAGGGCTCGGCGCAGCAATCGCATCGGTACATCCTTGTAGCGTCATGGCGGGTGCGCGTTTATGGCAGGGTTGTGGGGTGATGGCAATAAGATGTCGTTGCTTTTGCGGTGACAGATTAGCGTGAATGCGTGCTCGAACAGTTATTCAAAGTCAAGCAAACTTCCCTCCACGGAGGCTGAAATGCATGAGATATAAGTTAAGTAGTTAGAGTTTTTCTTAACTAATATGCCGTGCTTGGGCTCTTGGACGTCCGCAACCTTATTGACGCTGGATATTACTGTGTACGTATATTCGCCATTAGCGAAGCTGATGGAGTTGGTCAGTTCGCTGCCAGACGCGTTGCCTATTAAAATCTCCACCTCATCTAATGATTTTTTTAATTCTAGCTCTGGTTGAGAGTTTATTTTTCCAAATTTATAAGTAATGGTATTGTCTTGCTTATGTAATTCTAGGAATTTATTGGATTTTGTTTTGCAGCTGAAAAGGGGTTTTGTCTCTTCCATAGTATTTGCCGATAGGAGAGACGAAAAAGCTAAAGTTAGGGCTAGTGCAAGATGCGAGATGTTCATTCTAACGACCGCTTCATGGTTATTAATGAAATATTTTGTCTCTGGTTACTTCAATATTTGGGCGCTCCAAAGTCTCTCAAAATTTGCCCGTCTTGCTTGATAGCTATCCGTATTTAGATTCACTATTCTTGTTATTGCGTCCACCGTCTCTAAGCAGTCACCTTTATCTGCAAGTTCGTACAGCCTATTCGATATCCAGAAATTTGCAGCAGATCGAGTGGCATATTTCATGGTTAGCAAGAGATCGGGCTGCTCTGTAAAATTCACATCTTTTTCGGCTGGCCAATGTTTGGTAAGCCGATTGTGCCAAGATGTTAGCGCTTCGTAGTTGTACCTGCCAGTCAACTGCTTCAAGCCCCGTCCTCGGTATTTCCAACCGTCTCCCGTCGAATATTCACCGTTGCCTAGATCAGCTCGGCCACCATAAGCTCCATTAGCAATCGCCTCAAAATCTTCCTGAGACATTCTGTTGCCGTCAGCCTTTACCCCTCGATGAGTATCATAGCCATGGGCCTTGGCCAGCTTCGGATTATTTCTGAAGTACTTAAATATTCGCATTAGAGACTCTGCCTTATATATAAATCCTTCTTCGACTTTTAGTTGGGGCCCAGTTTCTTGCAGGATTTGAGCAAAGAAATGGGTTCTTCTCAATGTGGTGTCTAATTTGTAGAGGGAGAGATGGCCGTTTAGCTCATTTGCTATTTCCGCTAGGTCACTTTCCCTGCTGGGTAACAAGGACGGATAAATTCCTTTCATTATATCGAGCGTGAATTTGAACGATCGGTCTGCCATGAAGTTGCAGGCAATTGGCATCGGGGATATGTGCCAGGCGATCCCATCCTCGCTGACCTTATCCCTTCCTGCCAGGTCACCCCACCAACTCAACCTCTCGATCCGCTGCTTTTCCGCTTCCCATGCCTGATTGGGTTTTCCGGGTACTTCTGCCAGTAAAGGGTCAAGCTCGTCCCATTTTCCTTTGTTCCAAGACCACTCACTTTCGTACTTAGTGATCAATTGCCCGAGCACTTGAGCGTGCCATGGCCTTGTCAGCGCTGCTTGGATTTCAGCGCTGGTCAATACGCCATCCTTATCGCTATCGGCGATATCGTAGAGTCGAGCGAGCGTTACGATTGGGCCGCCATCGGCTTTGCTGATCTGCGCCCGGTAGTTGTGCTGTTCGTCTGCGCTCAGCAGGCTTCTGGCTTTGAAGGCGTAGGCGAGTTTTTCGAGGGGCGTTCCGGTTTCCTCGATGCACTGGAAGCCTTCCCATTCCCAAGGGCTATGGCGGGTAGTGATCAGCTCCTGTTCGGCGAGCCAGCCATCGATGGGGTTGCCGTTTTCGTCGATGAACAGTCCGTCCAGTCGCCACCATGTGGTTGTGCTTGCCGGCGTACTGCCTTCGGCAGGGATGGTGACCTGAATCTTGTGCGAAGCTGGCAGTCCATCCAGCAGCGTTTGCGGAATTATGAGGTCGACACCGACTTGCGAGCCTTCATCGCTGAGTTTGGGTGGATTCTCAGCAGCTGTACCCTCTCGATGAGCGATCAGTTTGCTAGCGCCTTTGTAGACCTTGAGCAGGGTTTTCTGGTCGTCTGGCAAGCGGCTGGCCCAGGCGCGGCTTCGGGCGATGAACGCAGGCACATCGTCGCAGCTGAATAGTTCGACATGGACCATGTGCTGAGCGGCGCTGTCGTGGTTCTGGTACAGGCCGGGATGGCCTATCAGATCACCGGCCTTGATTGGCAGCCCGCTCTTGAGAACGACAACCTTGTCGCACTCCGTCGGTTCGCTGTGCGGTTTGAGCAAACTGGTGGATACGTGGCCGGGCAGTTGCCCGTCATCGTCAGCTGCCAACGGGGGTTGTGCCGTCCCGCTGATGATGCTGGTCAGCTTGCTGAATTCCCCTTCCGTTTCGCCAATGGTGATTTCGGCACCCTTGGACAGCTCCGACAGCTTGGTGGTGTTCTTGCTCGGGCCTGCGCGAACGCTCAGACCGTCCTTCTGCGTATTCACGGTATAGCGCTTGGTTTTCCAGAAGGCGGGGCGCGGCAGGTCCGGTTGCGCTTGGTAGCCTGCCCAGTCCAGCAGGTGCATGTACAGGCTGTAGAGGGTCAGGCTTGGAGGAGTTTGTCCGTCGGTAATGCTGCCGTCGGCGTTCTGCAGTGGCGGTGGCTGGAGGCTGTGCTTGACCAGCACGAACCCCGTGGAAAAGGGCGCTCGTTTCACGCGCGGGATCTCGTCAGTGAATTCGCTGACCGGGTAGCGCTCGTCGATGCGGTAGGCAATCACTTCGCCATCGGCTATACAGCGCACGCTCGACTGATCGAAAAACGCCGCCGTGCCCTCGTCGAAATGTACGCCGCCGTGCCATAGGCCATTCTCCCCAGTGGGGTAGTAGCCACCCTTGGCGTTGGCCATATGGATCATCAGCTGCAGTGGATTGCTGTTCGGTTCCTTGCTGGGAAACGGGTATGCCCAGTTGATCGGCTTGTGTTCGGCCATCGATGCTTCCTTACTGTTCGAGCTGGCCTGACGGCCGCCCCTGTCCTTTTCTAGCCTGAGAAACTGAGAGAGCGCTTGCGTTTGCTGGTTACCTTTGCTCCCTCGCCCGGTGGTGCCTGTTCCAACAGGCTCCCCGCCTTATCCCTATCTGCCATTCCCGGCGGCACCGGCGGCTTGATCTTTATCCCTGATCCCTTACCTGGCGCACCACCGGCGTTGATCTTGATCATCGGGCCGCTGACGGTGATGCCGCCGGGGTCGAGCTTGATAAAGCTGCCGCCTGCTTTCAGGGTCAGTTCGATGCCGGCTTCGATGACCATCTTCTGGCCGGCTTTTAGGTGGATCTCGCGGCCGGCTTTGGTCAGTTGGGCGGTGCCGAGCTTGATGTGCTGGGCCTGGCCGACGGTGAGATGATCTTCGGGTTTGACTTCGACCTTGCGGTGGCCGACGGTCAGGTGTTCTTCGGCGCGGAACTCGCTGTAGCTGTTCTTCTCAACGGAGTCGTGGCGTTCGTGGCCGACGCGGATCTTCTGGTCGTGCTCGATGTTCTCGTCCCAGTCGCGCTGGGCATGGATATAGATTTGCTCGGCGCCCTTGCGGTCTTCGATGCGCAACTCGTTATAGCCGCCACCACCGGGTGAGCTAAGCGTCTTGAAGACGCTGCGGGTCTTGTTGGCTGGCAGGTCGTAAGGGACCTTATGCTCCTTGTGGTACAGGCAACCGGTAACAAGCGGCTGATCAGAATCGCCTTCCAAAAAGGTGATCAGCACCTCCATCCCAACGCGAGGGATGGCTATGCCGCCGTAACGGTCGCCTGCCCAGCTTGAACTGACGCGTAGCCAGCAGCTTGTCTTGTCATCAGCTTGGCCGTGGCGATCCCAGAAGAACTGGACCTTCACGCGGCCGTACTCATCGCAATGGATCTCTTCGCCGGCCGGGCCTGTGACCACAGCGCTCTGGCTACCGAGCACCTTAGGCTTGGGGTGGTTCAGCTGAGGGCGGTGGGGGATATCCCAGGGCGTCGCGGTGAAGCGGTTGCGGTAGCCTTGGGTAAAATCTGTGCTTTCGCCTGATTGCGTAACCGACTCCTCCAGCACCTGAGGCTGTTTGCCTTCGTGAAGCACCTCGGTGAGCAGCCAGAGGTCATTCCATTCACGGCGCGGGTGATCTGAGATTTCTAGTAGGTGCCCGCTGACCAGCCGTGGCTGGTCGCTTCGGCCTTCAGCCAGGCGGTAGTCGGCGCGGTGGCGTTCCAGGGACCGCTGGGATAGGTGCTTGCCGCGTGTGCGATCAGTGAAGCGGCCCGGGTAGTCATAATCTTCTAGGTCTGGCTCCGGCAACTTTTGCCCGTCTAGCAGTTGGCCCTTCTGCGCGGCCTCCATCACCAGGCGCGGCTGTTCGAAGTCGTAATCGCGCCGGCTGACGCGGTTGGTGCGGGTCTCCAGGCGCACCGAGAAGCGTTTGATCACCGGCTCGTCGGCGACCAGCCCGCTGTCCTGCAGGTACGCGGTGGGCTGGCCGAGTTTCGGGAAGCTCGTCTGGTCATCACCGAACACCAGCACATGGCCCTGCGCGCTGTGCTCGAAGTGATAGTGGATGCCTTCCTCTTCACACAGACGCTGGACGAAATGCAGGTCGGTTTCGTCGTACTGAGTGCAGTAGTCACGCTCGGGGTAGATTGCCGGACCCAGTTGAAATCGATAGGCGTCCGCTTGTATGCCGTGACCCTCAAGCACCTGAGCGATGATCTGCGGGACAGTCAGATGTTGAAAGATGCGCTGATCGGTGCGGTGCGCAAGGTAGGCCAGTTGCGGAACGATGGTGACCTGGTAGCGGGTCAAGCGTTTGCCTGACTCGCCCTGGGCGACGCGATAGATCACCCCATTGATACCGTTGCCTGCCGGCGAGAGTGCTAGGAAGGCTGGCTGGTGCAGCAGGCTTTGCAGATCCAGATCGGCGTGCTCGCTGACAAGCTCCAAGTCGAAGCGGTAGGGCTGGCTGATGGCCTCGCGACCGTTGAAGGCGAGTACCTGCAGGTCGTGATCGATGCCTTCGATGGTGAGGCTGAAATTGGCTTCATTGGCCGCGTTGAACATGGCGCTTCCTTGTTTCCTTGTCATCCATGGGCGCGCCCGAACCAGCGCCGCAGGCGGCTTGGTGCGGGGCGGCGGAATATATCCAGCAGTTGGGTCAAGCTCGCTGTGCGCTGATCAGCATCAAACGCCAGCGCTGCCTGCAATGTGAGCCAACCATGAGCCAAGTGCGGTGGGCGTCGTAATTCCTTGTCGAGGGCCAGCGCTTTTGCCTGCTTTGCACTTAGCCGCCGGAACGGGTGGCTGCCGCTGGCCATTTCATAAAGCAGGCAACCGAGTGCGTACATATCGCTGGCTGCTGATGGCTCGCCGCCGTCCAGAAGCTCAGGGGCTGCATAGCGCGTGGTCCAGGCCTTGAATCGGTTGCGGGATAGGCGAGGCAGGTTCTTCAGCACGCCTTCGAGCGGCTGGCCAAGGCCATAGTCGAACAAGCGCAGACCATCCTCCGCCAGTATTACGTTGCTTGGTTTGATGTCACCGTGAATGACGCCGCGGCTGTGGGAGTAAGCCAAGGCTTCAATCAGCGGCACGGCGATTTCGCGTAACTCGTCCCAGGTGAGGCCTTCGGGACGTTCGCTGAGCAACTGGTCGAGCGTGGGTCCCTTGAGCAGTTCGAGCGTAATAAAGGCGCGCTGGCTGAGGGCGTCCACGTCAAAACCGAACAACCGCACAACATGGCGATGGCTTAGACGTGCGGTCAGCGCGAACTCGGTATAAAGCAGCGCGTGTGCGTCGGGGTACTCGGTGAACTCGTCGCTCAGGGTTTTGACGGCGATGTAGGGTTCCGGGTCGCCAAACTGCTCACGCAGGAGGTCCCGTGCGCGGTAAACGGCGCCCATGCCGCCGACGCCGAGCAGCCGTTCGATCAGGTAGCGTCCAGCCAGGATTTCAGGCAAGTCGCTAGCGGCGGTGGCTGCGGCCGATGTGGCCAGGCTCGCTGGCTTGGCGGCCGATGCCGCGAAAGCGAAGTAGGTGAGGTCTGATGCCGGCTCTACACGCAGGGGCTCGTTCATAGGCGGATCACCACAGCGCTCAGGTTGTCTCGACACGGGCCGTCCATGGCCTCGTCAAACAGCCGCTGCACGGCCAGGCCCGTTGACGGCGCGTTGAGCGCTGCTCCCAGGCTATCCGGCGACAGGCTTTGGTAGAGCCCGTCGCTGCAAAGCAGCAAGGTATCGCCTGGATATACGTCGAACTCGAGGATATCCAGCGTCAGTTGTTCGCTGGCGCCGATGGCCCGAGTAAGGGCATGCGCTGCAGGGTGGCGCGCGGCTTCCTGCGGGCTCAGGCTCTGCTCATCGATCAGCTGTTGCAGCAGCGAATGGTCGCGCGAGAGCTGATAGAGCCGCCCGCGGCGCCAGAGATAGCAGCGGCTGTCGCCAGCCCAGACGCAGGCGGAGCGATCGGCCTCCATCAGCAGCGCAACCACGGTGCTGCCGATTATGGGGTCGGGGCGATCAGCCGTGACTGTCAGTTCCTGTCCCAGCCTGCGGTTAAGGTCATGCAGGCAGCGGCGCAAGCTGACCAGGCGCTCGGACATGTTGCCCTCAGGCAGCACGGCGAGCTGCTCGACGATCAGACGGCTGGCCAGCGCGCCGTTGTGGTGGCCGCCCATCCCATCGGCCACCACCCAAAGGCCCTTCTCGGGTAGGTCGAGAAAAGCGTCTTCATTGCGCGCGCGAACTTTACCCGTATTGGTCCGTGCGGCGCTTCGCCAGCTGTAAGCCAGGCTTGCGGTGGCTGACATCAGAGTGTTGCCGGAAGCTTGAAGTCACGCAGCCGGGCGATGTCGAACGGGTTCGGCGAGCGCTGGCTATGCAACAGGTAATTAGCGTTGCGGCCTCCCAGATTGGCCTTGAGCATGAGCACGTCGCGACCGCTGTGGTAGTCGACCTGCATCAGGTCCAGCAGACGGAACAGCGACCAGGGGCCGGAGTTCTTCTCGATGCCGACGCGGCGCCCGCCCAACTCTTCGACTACCAGGCTGGTACGGCCGTCATCTGCATCGGCTGGCCAGCTGAAGGCGGTTTGCATGATCGGGCCGTGGCGGTATTCCATCTGTTGATTGCCGAAGCGGAAGTCGGCGCGACCCAGGCTCGAATCCAACGAGTAAGGCTCGAGTTTGAAACGGATCTGCGGCTCGTTCGGGTTTTCGGCGAAGAAACTGCGGCGGATGGTTTGCGCGTTACTCATTTGCGACAGGAATTCGCGTGACAGGGGCAAGCCACGGCCGTCGACTCGACGAAGCTGATAATGGCCAGCGCTTCCGCTGACGAACGCCTTGAGGTAGCGATCAAAGAACCCGTCAGCAACGCCTTGCGCCTTGAAGAACTCCCTGAAGTCAGCGATGGCCACATCACTCTCGCTGTGGGCGCTGAACGGATAGCGCTGGCGCAGCGAACCTTTGTAGACCGCGTAGAGTTCGCTCTGGTAGCGCTGGTTGAGGTAGTGATAGGCATCGTTTAGAACGAGCGTCCAGCTGTCTTCGGCGAGGAGGCCGAGCCAGTTACCGATCGGTTGTGGCAAGCGCGCTGCGCTCGCCCGCAACTGGTTGATTGCATCACGTTGCCCGCCCATGCGCGCCTTGGCGAGTTCGAACGCGGCCTGATCAGGCGCGCTGGCGTGGGTCAGGCTAGCCAGTTGCAATTGAAGAGCGTCGAGGGCCTGCAGTGCTGGGACCAGCTCGGCGCTGGCGCCTGCGTTTTCATCGAGCAGACGATGCAGCGGTTCGAAGCGGCGCTCGAGTGTTTTGCGTGCCGTATCAGGCAGTTTCTTTGCTAACGCTGCCTGTGTTTGCTCTGCAGCGGCCGAAGCCAGCTTGGCCGCCTTGCCGAGCTTGCCGTTGGCTTCCTTGAGGGCATCGGCCGCCTCCGTGGCATCGCCGGCGGCATCGGCTACGCCGGCGAATCGGGTGTTATCGCGCACCTCGACGAGCAATTGCAGCAGCGGCGAATTGGCTGCGCTCAAGCCACTGAGAAGTGCCGCGCCCTGGCCAGCACCTGCGATAGGCTCCAGCGCCAACTGAGCTACCGCTTCGCTCCAATGGTTGGCGTAGTCACGGAAATAGAGCTGCTCCATCTCGACCATCAGCCGTCCAAGATCTTTCAGACTTAAGCTGTCGCCTTCGCCGAGCACCCAGTTGTCGCGGAGGATCTCGCGTACCAACTCGCTGCCTTGGGCGAGATAAAACTTCTGATAACCATGCTGGGTATAAAAGCCAGGAATTGTGTAGTCGCTGCCGCTGAACAATGCGCCCTGCGGGCCGAGACGCTGACTGAACCGGTAGTCAGGCAAGCTGCGAGCCTGGTCGCGCAACATGCGATAGACGACGTTGGCTAGCGACTCGCTACGCAGCACCTGACGTGCCTCGGTAACGAGCTGGTCGTTAAGCGCATAAGGAGCGAATCCGTCATTGAGTAGCCGCTCGAAATGGGTGTTGAGACCGTTCTGCGCGACGGCGTTTCCGGCGTAGCGCAGCGACCAGTCGGCGGCGACCCAGTCCTTGAGGAAGCCGTCGTCGCGGCGTTCTTCCAAGTTGAGCATCAGGTAGGCGCGCAGGCTGCCAAGCAGGCGCTCTCGATCAGTGAGATTGGCGCGGATTTGGGCTTCGAGCTGACGCGCAACACGAGGCAATAGCAGGGTTTGTAACTCGCGGCGGTAGGCCTGATATACAGTGGGATCGACCCGCGCGCCCTGGTAGAGCCCGCCGCGCTGCAGGTAGGACACCTTAGCCTTATCTGGGAATACCTGGGCGGCCGCATAGCTGGTATCCAGCGCCTTGAGCGTACGCAATGCATCGTCTTGGGGAGCGATTCCCTGGAGCTCGCGACCCAGCTGGTCAGCGAGGTTGCGCAGCTGCTCGAGTCGTTCGTGATTGTCGGAGAAACCGTTTGCCCAGAGCGCACCAAACAGTGCCAGGCAGGCGAAGCTCGCGGCATACAGGACGCGCTGACCCCAGTCGATGCGGCGTACTTCCTTCTGATCCAGGCCGGCCAGGTCCGCCTCGGGGAAAATCACGCGGCTTAGCAGATGATTAATGAAGCGCGCCCGACCGCTACGGAACGTCGGCAATGTACTGCTAGACAAACCGAGGTTGCGTCCGATGCCGCTGGTGAGCGGGTCGAGTTCACCTTGCAGCTGCGGTGCGCTGGTTAGGTAGAACCCGCGCAGTTGGCTGGCACGCTGGTAGCGGTTGCCGGAGAAGGCCAGCTCGACGAACAAGCACAGACGTTCGCCAATCTGGCCAAGCTGATGTGGAAAATCGAGGATGCGACCCCGGCGCTGGGTGTCGCGTTCCTGGTGCATGCGCAGGATGACCTGGCTGTTAAGCCGGCGCAGCAGTTCCTCGAACTCGCCCCGGACTGCATTGACGTCGGTGCCGTCCTGGTCCTTGCGGAAACTGGCCCCCAACACCTGATCGCTTTCCTCGCGCGAGAGCTGATCGAAGAACTCGTCGAAGCCAAGCACCTTGTCCGCTTTACTCAGCACCAGATAAACCGGTACGTCGGCGCCGAGGCGCTGGTGAATTTCGTGCAGGCGCTGACGGCTTTGACGCGCCAGGGTCTCGAGCTCCAGTTCGCTCGAGTGCAGCAGCTGCTCGACCGGGATGTTGATCAGTACGCCATTGAGTGGCCGCGCACGGCGGCGGCGCAGCAGGCCAAGCAATGTATCCCAGGCTTTGCCGTCGACGCCCGAGTCCGGCTGAGTCAGGTAGCGGCCGGCGGTATCGATCAGCACGGCGTGGTCGGCGAAATACCAGTCAGCGTAACGGGTGCCTGAGACATCCTTGGTCAGGCGCTGGTTTTCACCGCGGTTGAGCGGGAAGTCGAGGCCGGAAAAGTCCAGCAGCGAGGTTTTGCCACTGCCCTGAGGGCCGAGCAACAGGTACCAGGGCAGGTCGTTGCGCCACCTCTCGCTGCGCCCGCGGTACAGGCTCGAACTCTTGAGCGTGCGCACGGCATCGCGGTAGCGCTGGCTCAGGATGCCTTGTTCCTCACTGACCAAACCCTCGCGCCGAAGTCGCTCCTGCATTTCTTCGTCGCTGGCTTCGGCCTTTTTGCGGCGGGTGCTACGCCAGCTAGCGAATACGATGAATAGACCCCAGACCAAGCACAGGCCGGCAATGGTCAGCAGGCGGCTGGTCGAGGGTTCCCAGAATTTGTAGTCATCCACCGCCAGCAGCGGTCCGACGAACCACACCAACAGGGCCAGGGCCAGCAAGACGCATAGGCTCCATACCCAGGTCTTGCGGAAAAACGCGGCAAGCTTGCCGAAAAAAACCTTCATGGCGTTACGTCCTTGTTACGGCTTGGGCTCGATCTGAATGGTTGGATCGATGGATTGGTATGGTTGCAGGACCGTTTCGCGCTGCTCGCCCAGCACCCAGGCGAAACCGGCGTAAAGCATCCCCAGGCAGATCAGGGTGCACAGCGCGACCATCCACCACGGCACGATGCGCACCAGGCGCCGGCGGGTATCCTTCAGACCCTGCCAGTGCGGCGAGACCTCGCGCGGTACGTCGCCGCGCAGTTGACGAATCTGCCGGTAGAGGCTGTCTCGCACCGCTTCGAGTTCAAGCATGCCGCGCGGCATGACCCGGTACTTGCCCTCGAAGCCCAGCGACAGGCAGAGATACATCAGCTCCAGCATCGGCAAGTGCTTGACCGGGTTGCGCGAGAGGCGCTCGAGCAGCTGGAAGAACTTCTCGCCGCCAAAAGTCTCGTTGTGGAAGGAGGACAGCAGGCTCACCTGCGACCATTCACTTTCGTTGCCCCAAGGTGTGGTCACCACAGCCTCGTCGATTGCCGTGCATAACACGTAACGGGCGGCCATCACCTGGCTGCTTTCCGCACCATCGTGCAGGGCCCGGTGTTCGAACAGCTTGAGTTCGCCGGACAGGCGCTGGTTCAGCGCGAGCAGGTCTTCGCCTTCGTAGCTGTGCTTGAGCCGCACCACTTCCGAGAGCAGTGACGAGGCCGCCGCGACCAATGGGTTGAGGCTGATGTTGAAGGTTTCGGCCGGACGCAGCCGCGCTGCGTAGATCATCCGCTCTTCGAGCTGCTCGAATTTGGGTGGCGCGCTGAAGTCGGTCAGCGGGCTTTGCGCCGGAGCATCGCCGTGGCGATTGAGGATGACGGTCTTGTCGTCCTGTGCGTAGTCCATTTCTCTGATCATGTCGGTCAGTTCCTGATCGCCCAAAATTTCAGCTCAAGGCCGGTGAATTCTCCGGACACGTGGAAGGCGAAGCCGCCGGAACGCTCCAGCTGCGCCAGTTCCTCGGAGTTGAGTTCCAGTGCGAAATAGGTCTTGCCGGAATGGAACGGGATCTGCCGCGGCGCCACCGGCAGCGGTTTGACCTTGATCCCCGGCAGGTGAAGATTGACCAACTGGCGAATACGCTCCACCGGACCGACCTTGAGGTGAGCTGGCAAGCGCGTTCGCAACTCTTCGGAGTCACATTGGGCGCTGGCTGCGAGTACGAACGAGGCGCTGCCGAGCAGCTTGTGATCGTGCAGTGGCGAGACCTGGATGCCGTACTGGCGCTGCTGCAGTAGCAGCTCGATGGCGTGCTGCTCAAGCACCATCGACAGCACCTGGCGAATCGCATCCATCAGCTTGCGGAACGACAGCCCTTGGTCGTTGTGCAGGTAGCGACCCTCCAGGCGAGGTCGTTTGGTCTCGCTGGAGAACGTCGCGAGTTCCCCCAGCAACCCCAGCAGCTCACGGTAGATGTGTTCGGGATGGATCCGGTCGATGCCCATGTAATGGCGTAGCACGGGTTCGTAGCGGTTGATCAGCTGCAGCATCATGAAGTCGCCAACTTCTGCGCCGCCTACTTTGCCGGTCGCGCGAATGCGCTCGGCCAGAATGTCGCCGCGATGCCCCAGCATGCTGATCACTTCCTTCAGGCACGACAGTAGATAGCTGGATGCCTGGAAGTCGATAAAGGTCGGTATGTACTCGGGATCGAGGCTGATGACCCCATCCGGTGTGGTGTCGAGGATGTCGCAAAGCTTGAGTTTCACGTAAGCCTGGTCGCTTTGCTGCTCACCCAGCAACAGCCGAAAGTCCGGTCGCCCAGTGCTGACCTGGCTGCTGCTGCTGTCGCCAGCGTTGGAGTCAGTGACCTCTTCGTCGAACGCGGTGTAGCGAGCCAGCACGTCCTTCTGTTCTGGACGGCGGCTCTCGATGTGATTGCCGGTCACCAGCGGTAACGCCAGGTACACAGGCGTATTGCCAGTGTTGGGTGGCACGTCCAGGGCCAGTGGTTCACGCTCGGCGCCAATCTCGAACAGGCTGCCATCAGGAAGTAGACCACTCGCCTGGCTAAGCACCAGCTTGCCCATGTTGAGGAACTGACGGTCGATCTCCAGCCCAAAGAAGCCCCAGGCGTAATGGCCTAACTTCTGTGTCCGCAGCTTGAGTTGCGCGTCGTAGTAGCGATCGCTTTGCTGGAAATGCTGTGGACGCAACAGCATGCCTTCCTGCCAGATGACTTTGTTCATGCTCATCGATCAGTCTCCCTTCGCGAGCGGATCGATGGCCTTGATGCCGTGCTCGTCGAGCATCAGCTCAATGCGGTTCTGCGCCTTGTGTTGCAGCGGGATAACGAAACGCCAGCTCGATTCGGGCAGGTCGCGATAAGCGGCCATCACGCCGACATAGCGGCTACCGTCTTGAACAAACAGCTTGAGGTCGCGCTGCTCGCCAGGGCGCAGTTCAAGCTCTTCCTGAATCACCATGTCCGGAGACAGGGCTTCCTTGGGGCGCTGGTAGAGCGAGAAGAAGTCGGCGTTCTCGAAGGCCACCGGATGCTTGAGCTCCAACAGACGGATCACGACGGGCGAAGGGCGGCCGTTAAGGTCGGGGTTGAGCCTGTCGCTGCCCTGCAGTGACAGGTCCAGCTTGGTCAAGTCAGAGTTGGGCGAGAGGGCAGAGCAGCCGCTCAGAACGGCAAGCGCTGCCAGCACCGCGGCGGGTAAAAAGCGTGACATGGACATCATCCTTGAAGGTCGGTGTTGAGCGTGGCGATCAGGCGGGCCTGCTCCTCGTAAGCCTGGGCGAAGTCTCGGGCAAACAAACGTTCGCCCCAATCGTCGTCACGCTGCATGGCCGAATGCAGTCGCTTATAGGCACGCCAGCGGTTACCGGATGTGGAAATAAGAGGCTTGTTGTCACGCTCGAAGCGCAGTGCCAGCTGATCTGGGGACAATTGCTCCAGCATGCCTTTGATGGCAGCGCGACTGGCGGCCAGCATGGCCACTTGGTGTGCCTGAAGATCACGGTAAGCGCGCCCCATTGCCTGTTCCGCGGGTAGCTGCCCCGATTTGCCGCCGCGCAGCAGAAGGTTCAGGGCTTCCCCGCTGTCGATGCTGTGCTTGAGCGGGTTGTTGCCGGCGCTCTGCACAGTGGTCACTGACAGGCGCATCTCGTTTTTCAGCTCGCCCCGGGTGCGCAGCGCCTGTTGAAGGCCGCCGACGCTCTGCTTGAGCAGACATGCGGCCTTGAGGGCCAATGCTTGACGAGCTTCTTCGTCCAGGCTGCCCAGATCGACGCCGAGCGCTTCACCGAAGCGCGTCCAGAAATCTGGTGCTAGACGTTCGGGCTCCGGTGCGATCTGGGGTGGTGTGGCCTCCTTGGGCATCACTAATTCGGGAACCCGCAGGTTCTCCTCGTCGATCTGCGCATAGTCGCGCTGCTGAGCTTGGGCACGTGGGGGCGCGAGCACCGCAGTCAGGTCGTCGACCTCGGCGTAAACGCGCTCCTGCTGATCGAGCGCAGTCAGCGGGTCGAGGTCAAGAAAGGCATCGTCGGGGATGATGCTACCGGCCGGCTGCGGGCGCCCAATGTCGCCTTCGAAAGAAGCGGGGTCCTGAATCAGTCGCGCGCGAATTTCGAAGTCACCCAGGCAGTAGACGCTGCCATGCTGGATGCGCTGGGCCCGACCTTTTTCCAGGCTGGCGCCGGTGTCTTTGAGCTGGATGCCGTTGCTGCTGGTGTCGGTGAGGAAGAACGCCCCGTCGCGGTAGCTTACTTCGGCGTGTCGACTGGACAATACCCGCTTACGGTCCGGGATTACCCAGTCACAATCCTCGGCGCGGCCGATGATGCCGCCGGCCTGCTTGAAGGTCTTACTGCTGATCAGCCCCGGCGCGAACTGCTGCGCACTGACCATATCGAAAACCAGTTCCATGGCTTCTTCTCCTTGGCGAGTCAGCTGCTGCGTGTCGATGCTTGCGGATCGCCCAGAGGGCGATATTCGTCATCGTTGAATTTGTAGTTACCGGAGCAGCCGGCAAGGGCGAGGGATGCGATGAATAAAACGAGGGCGCAATAGCGGGCTAGCACGCGATTTCCTCCTTGAAAGCGTGTGGGCAGACGGCCCCGCTGACCGATAACGGCGAAGCGAGACTCAGGCTGTGCATTGAAGTTCAGCTGGCTATCGGGGTGGGTGAACAGGGTCACGAAAAAGGGTGGGGTTGGGACTGAAACGAGAGCTGCGGCTATAAATGCTTTCGCCCTCGTCAGACCTGACGAAACTGCTAGGCGAAGGCTAGGGCGCTTTCTTTGGTCACAGCAGCAAGCCGCTCTGCGACTTGGTTATCGTTGATGGCGCGCCATTGCGCGACCAACTCCGCAAGATCGACCCGTTCTGCGTGTTCGCCGAACACGCTGCGTGGCGTCACCAAGCGCTCCGCCTGTGCTAGCAAACGTTGCTGAGTTCGAGTGAGTGCCGGACTCTGTTCAGCTCGAACGCGTTCCCCTTGTTCGATTGCATCGGCATAGATGGCACGTAGTTCCAGATCGCTTTTGCCGTAGAAACGCATCTCACCCCTGCGCCTGATTTCCCAGCGGAACTCGTTGAATGAGCGCGCTTGCCAGATTTCCAGTAGCTGCGCGGTGCTAAGCAGCTGGGCGTAGATGTCACGTATTTCGGCCTCGCTGAAAAGCTTTCCGTTGCGCTCTTCGACGCTGGCGTTCCAGCGCAGAAGATTAGTGAGCGCTGCTCGTGCATAGCCGCTATCGCTGGCATGGTGAGTACCCGCAACTGCAAGCCGATTCGGCATATCACCATCCAAGCCGATTTCACCAACGTAGCGTGCGCAGGTTTGCTCGTCGATCAGCGCGCAGCCCGGTTGCCATAGAACTGCTGCCTCGCTTCCGCCCCCGGGTTTCCGAGGCATGAAATGCCACTGCTCGCCGTGGTGCTCGTAGGAGTCGCCCTGAAGATTGACGAGCCCTGCAAGCAACAATGCGATGCCGCTTACTGGCGAGCTGAAAAGCAGAGCTGTACCGGGGAGAGCCAGTTTCCACTCCGCGTCCATCCAGGGCAAAGGCACGGCGGGAACTGGATCGTTATGGTTGACGATACGGTGGTGGGTAAGCGGCTGGGCGGCTTTAACGAAAGCAGCGTCGCCGGCGCGGGGTGCGCCGTAGGTGTAGAGCTGGGTATTGTCGGACCATTCCCGGCGCAGCCAGTCTGCCAAAAGGAGGGCGATCGCCCCGCCGAGACTGTGGCCGCAGACAATCAATGTTTGCTTGCCAGTGTAAAAAGCATTGAGATAGCGCTCAACGAAGGGTTTCGCTGCTTGGAAGGCTCCATAGAAACCGCGATGCGCCTGACCTTGGCCTTCTTTAAAACGCACTTGGCGCGCATCAGCGTCGCGGCTGGCGTCTGCCAGTATTTCCTGAGTACCGCGTACCGAAATCAGCACCACTTTGTCGTTATGAGTGATGAAAGCTTGGGTGTTAGTGCCCGACTCCGTGTCGTAAAGAAAATGCACGTCCTCTGGATTTCTCCAACCCTCTTGCGACTCTTTTTCGTAGCGCAGTGGATCGTAGGGCATGATTTCTAGACGCTTCGAATAAGGCACCTCTTCACAGATCATATGGTATGGGCCAGCACCGTCGAACTGTGTTGGTTTTACTCGACGGCCCAGCTGGTTTTGAAGCACATGACCAATGCTCCCGATCGAGTCGTAGGGAGGGGGTGAAGATATGTAAGGTTTCTTGTCTGTACTAAACGGGGCGTAAACGAACGTGCTCATCAGCGCGAGGTGATAGGCGTTCAGTGCGCAGAAGTCATGAGCCCGAGACAGTAGTGGGCTGTATGCGCGGAGCGCTTTGATTTCGATGACATGATGTTGGCCGCAGCCAAGGGCAACGCCACACTGGTCTGATGCTGAACCTGCGTTCTGCTTCAATTTTGAAAGTCGTCTCGTCCAGGACTCGTCTGGTTCTGGAAGGTGGCTTTTTATTTTGGCGAAGTCGCTGACTTCAGCTCTGAGAAACCTTGCTTGCTCTCTTTCTGCGCGCTCTTCCGCTAGGTAAGTTGTGCCGTCCGAACGGCGAGGTCCGGCGGGCGATTGCTCCGCGGCTATCTGCAGGGCAGTCAGCGAGATCTTGAATGACTTTCTAAGACCGAGTTCTTCATAGCAAGGATCTGGGTATGTTGTGGCCAGTTGCGATAGCTTGAGCACTGTGACGCCGGGGTGCACATGGTAGATTTTCGCAAACCCATCGTTGTTCAGCACACCCTCGAACGCTTGCCCTTGGCAGTCAATTAATTTGTACGGCAACTCAGCATAGGGTGAGCCTTTTCCATGCTCATCTACGAGCCGAAAGCTAACCCAGCTGCTGCGTAGTGGACATTTGAGTATTTCTACAGCGCTTTCCATCCTTGGTTACTCCGTGCAATTTGGATAGACGGTGCATTCCTGAGTTTCATTTCTGAACGTTTTAAACACAGGGGGATCCTGACACTGCTGCCAACCCTCCTTCGGTAAACACGGCTTCCAGCCTTCAGGGAATCTAACCCATGTGTTGTCGCGGTATGGTTCTTCCTCCGCTCTAACCTGAAACAAAAGTCGCACTCTCTTGCCCGGTAGCGTTGTGCCGATTAGATGGGCTCCTGCACCTTTACAGCTGAGTAGCTTGCTTATCTCGCCTTCCCGAGACTTCGCCTTGCTGATTTGAAATAACCACAAGCATTCCGCTGTTTTGGATAGAGTCCCGTTTGCTTGAAATTCTGGAGCACCCTCGGGTAGTTGGTCGACTATGGTCAACCCACCGTTGTCATAAGTTTGTTGCCAGTCCCTGTCGCCGTAACGGGCATTAATGAACAGCCCGACCCGGGCCAGCCGCAGGTCGCACGTACCGTCGCGGTAGTTCACTGGAATACGGAATCGGTATTCATGAGGGTGACTGTCAAAATCTGCTTTGAATGTCTTCGTCTGGCTCCGGCCGTCGCAGTTTCCCGCCGCGCCGTAGTGAGCCTGTGCTTTGAGGGCGAAGTCGGCGGGCAGCTCACCTTCTAGCGTGAAGGACTCAGCCCCTAGCGGGCCCACCGTGCTGCAAGCATTAAGGGAAAGGGCTAGCAGCGCCGGCCACCACAGTAAGGCGCCGGTACAGGATTTCTTGGTCGGATTCATCAGAAAGGTTTCCATGCATTGGGACTCGAAAGCACCGTGCTGACCCGGTCGAAATGGGCTTCTGTTGTTTCATGCTCGGCGGGCGCCCAAGCCGGGTGCTCAGCAAGCGCAGGGTCAAGTTGGTGGAGCAGCAAGAAATGCAGCTGTTGTTCAGCAAGCCAATTCCAGCGTCGGGCTTTATCGAGTTGCTCATCCAGCCAGTCCGTTAGCAGACGAGTTTCGGCGAGATCCGCGGTGGCCTTTGAATGGTTCTGCCACAGCCAGAGCTCAAGATTGTGTCGGCTGATATGGTGCTGCACCGTTTCCGGTTCGGCTATCGCCAGCCATGGTGTCTCGAACGGTGCGGGGCACTGGCCGGGCCGCGGATTATCGAAGCACTGCCAGCATTGACCATCCCAGCACAGCGCGCTGCTTAGAGGACCGAGCAAAAGTGGCCGTTGGATTTCCTCTATCTCGCGAAGATGGTGAGCAATGACGCGGTTGTCCTGAAAGCGGTAAAGCGAGCGCTGCCCCTGTTCCTCGATCAACATCCGCTCGCGCCAGTGCTGGCTTAAGAGGGTCAGGTCGAGCTGCTCCGCGCTTGCAAGCCAACCCCAGTTTTGCGCGGGCGAGTCGAGTAGCGACCGTATCTGCTCTGGATTCGAATCGCTTAACAGCACCAGCCAGGGCCCGACTTCCGCCATCTCCGTGACCGCGGAGTCCTGATAAAGATTGACGTATTGCTGCATCAGGTCAGATGTAAACAGCCCTTGGACCGGATTGGGCTTTGCCAAGCTGTCGAGAATGAGCAGCAGCTGCCGCTGCTCAGCCTGTTGCTCATCGAACCAATCATGGACTGTATCTATCATCGAGATGCTTCCACTTGGCACAATCCGTCCCTGCACGCTTCGCAGATCGGGCAGCGACTTGCGCCGATCTGCCTGGCCTTGCGGGCTATCTGCAGCTGGGTATTAGCCAACGCCAGTTTCGGCTTTGTACCGGCCTTGTCCTGATCCGCTGCCCAAGGCATCACCGGTGCCAGAATGCTCAGCCCTGAACCCTTGCCCGGTGCTCCACCGGAATTCATCTTGATAGTCGCGCCGCTCAAGGTCACGCCACTGGGGTCGAGTTTGAGGAAGCTACCGCCGCCAGCGGCGGTGAGCTCCATCCCCGCATCGATGATGACTTTGCTGCCGGCGTAGTAGTGAATCTCGTTGCCCGCTTCGACGAATTGCCCGGTGCCGATCTTAATGTGCTGGGTATTGCCGACAGTGAGGTGATCGTTGGCGCGGATTTCGGTCTTTCGATCGGCATGGGTTGTGCGGTGTTCTTCGGCCTTGAATTCGCTGTAGTTGTTGGCCTCGACGGTGTCGTGGCGTTCATGACCGACGTGGATCTTCTGGTCGTGTTCGATGTTTTCGTCCCAGTCGCGCTGGGCGTGAATATAAATTTGCTCGGCACCCTTGCGGTCTTCGATGCGCAGTTCGTTGTAGCCGCCGCCACCGGGTGAACTCAGGGTCTTGAAGACGCTGCGGGTCTTGTTGGCTGGCAGGTCGTAGGGGGCGACATGTTCATTGTGGTACAGGCAGCCGGTGACTAGAGGCTGGTCTGGGTCGCCTTCGAGGAAGGTCACCAGCACTTCCATCCCAACGCGGGGGATGGCGATGCCGCCGTAGCGGTCGCCGGCCCAGCTTGTGCTGACACGCAGCCAGCAGCTGGTCTTGTCGTCGGCCTGGCCTTCGCGGTCCCAGTGGAACTGGACTTTCACGCGACCGTACTCGTCGCAGTGGATTTCTTCACCAGCAGGGCCTGTGACCACGGCAGTCTGGCTACCGAGAACCTTTGGCTTGGGATGCTTCAGGGCCGGGCGGTAGGGGGTATGCCAGGGCGTCGCGGTGAAGTGGTTGCGGTAGCCTTGGATGAAGCCGTCAGGGGCCTGGCTATCGCTTGTCACTGACTCTTCCAGCACCTGCGGCTGCTTGCCTTCATGGAGGATTTCGTTGAGCAGCCAGAGCTGGTTCCAGTCATTGAGCGGGTGGTCGGTCAACGCGAGAAAATGGCCGGTGGCCAGCTGCGGTTGGTCGCTCTCACCTTCGGCTAGTTCGTAGTCGCTGCGGTGGCGTTCAAGCGCGCGTTGGGACAGGTGCTTGCCACGGGCTCGCTCGGTGAAACGGCCGGGGTAGTCGTAATCTTCTAGGTCCGGTTGGAACTCGCTGTGGAAGGCACCTTCCATGGTCAGGCGCGGTTTCTCGAAATCATAGTTGCGGCGAGTGACGCGGCTGGTGCGGGTCTCGACGCGCAGGCCGAAGCGCTTGACCACCGGCTCGTCGGCGACCAAACCGGAATCCTGCTGGTACGTCACCGGTGCGAGCTTGGGAAACCCCGTCTGGTCATCTCCGAAGACCAGCACATGGCCCGCCGCGCTGTGCTGGAAGTGGTAGTGAATGCCCTCTTCCTCGCACAGGCGCTGAATGAAGTGCAGATCGCTTTCGTCGTACTGCACACAGTAATCGCGCTCGGGGTAGACCGAGCCGAGGCCGAAGCGAAAAGCGTTGGCCTGGATGCCATGCTCTTCGAGCACCTGGCTGATGATCTTCTCAACCGTGAGGTGCTGGAAGATACGCTGGTTGGTGCGGTGTGCCAGATAGGCCAGCTGCGGACGTAGCGTGATGTGGTAGCGGGTCAGGCGCTTGCCGGAGTCACCTTGGGCGACCTGGTAGATCAAACTGTGGATGCCGTTGCCAGTCGGTGATAGCGTTAAAAAAGCTGGCTGATGCAGCAGACTTTCCAGATCCAGATCAGGGCGTTCGCTAACCAGTTCGAGCTCGAAGGCGAAGGGCTGAGAGAGCGCCTCGCGGCCCCTGAATTCTAGAACCTGCAGGTCGTGCTCGATGCCATCGATGGCGAGACTGAAGTGGGTGTCGTTGGCCGGGTTGAACATGGTTTCTGGTCCGTCGTTAGATTTCTGCGGGGCTGATGTTCAGCCGTTCCATGCGATAGAGCAGGGTGCGCCGGGGCAAGCCCAGCTCGCGGGCGGCCTGGCTCTGGTTGCCGCCGTTGTTACGCAGGCAGTCGACCAACAGGTTCCGCTCGACCCGATCGAGTCGCTCGCGCAGGTTCATCGTACTGTCGAGTTCATCATCCAGCTTGCGCAGGTTGAAATGCACTGGCAGCAACTCGCCGGACTCGCAGAGCAGCACGGCACGTTCGACCAAACCCTTCAGCTCCCGCACGTTGCCTGGGAAGCCATAACCGGCGAGCTGTTCCAGTGCGGCGTCGGACCAGCGCACGGTGTCGCGTTGCAGGAATCCACAGGCGTTGTCGGCAAAATGCCGCGCCAGCCGCAGGATGTCCTGGTCACGTTCGCGCAGGGGCGGCAGTTCTATCGGGAAAATGGAGAGCCGGTAGTAAAGATCCTCGCGAAAACGACCTTCCTCGACGCGCTTGTGCAGGTCTTGGTGAGTTGCAGCGACGATCCGGACATCGACCTTGTGGGTGCGAGTGCTGCCCAGCGGCCGCACTTCGCCTTCCTGCAGGACCCGTAGGAGCTTGGCCTGCAAGGTCAGAGGCATGTCACCGATCTCGTCTAGAAACAGCGTGCCGCCATTGGCCGCATCGAATAGCCCTTCGTGGTCACGATCAGCACCGGTAAAGGCCCCCTTGCGATAGCCGAACAGCTCACTTTCCAGCAAATGCTCCGGTAAAGCCGCGCAGTTCTGGACGACGAAGGCCTGGCTGCGTCGCGAGCCGCAATCATGAATGGCGCGGGCAACGAGTTCCTTTCCGGTGCCGGTTTCGCCGGTCAGCATAACGCTTACCGGGTTGTGCAAGACCTTGCTGATCAGTCCGTAGACTGCGCGCATCCGTGGGCTGTCGCCGATCAGGCCATAGCCGCTGGCGCAGGGACGCGTCGATGCAGCGGGTGCGAGATCTGGTTGCCGAGTATCACGCAAACGATTGAGCAGTTGCGCCTGGCCAAGGGCGAACCGGCCAAGGTTGGACAGCGTGGCCGAGTCCGCCGCGAGATCTTGATGGGTGTTGCTGGCAGCCACCAGTAACCCGGCGGTATGGCCCTCAGCGTCCTGCAGCGGTAGGCACAGCAGGCTGCGCCATGGGCGCGATGTTTCTGGCAGGAAGCTGGTCTGGTGCAGGCTGGCATCGAGTGGCGCGATGCTCAGTTGCTGGTTTTGGCTGAGGCAATACTGCAGCAATTGTTCGTCGCGATAGTCGCTGGGCACGCTGGTCGCCTCGTGCCCCCGCGCTCCCTCCAACCATTCGGCCGAAAGCGTCAGGCGCGTGTGGGTTGCGTCGAGCAGGTAGAGCTGAGCGAGCGAGCAGTGCGCCAGTTGTGCGACCAGTTCGGTGAGCCCGTTGAGCCAAGCGTTCGTGTCGGTGTTCCATGCCAACTCGGCGAAGCGCTCGAGCAGCGATCGCGGGTCGCACGTTGAGGGCGGATCGACGAACATGGACGGGACCTTAAGCGAACTCACAGACAACTGCTCCGTCGCCGTCAAGCGTGGCGTGTACCCGTTGCAACGTTTCGCCGCCAGCCATGGCGTCGAGTAGCCGGTCGACTACCAGTGGCTGCAGGTGCTGGTCGATCAGGTGATCGATCAGCCGCGCGCCGCTTTCGCTATGTGTGCAGCGCTCGGCCAAATGCGCCAGCAACGCCGGGCAATGGCTGAACTGCAGCTGACGTCGCGCGAGGCGCTCGCCAAAACGGGTGAGCTTGAGCCCCACCAGCTCCTCCAGCACGTCACCCTCGATCGGGTAATAAGGCACCACGCGCATCCGGCCGAGCAGTGCCGGCTTGAAGTGCTGCGTCAGCTGCGGGCGAATGGCCTGCTCCAGATCCTCTGCTGCGGGGCGCTGGCCGTTGGCGCAGAGGGCGGCGATGCGGTCACTGGCCAAGTTGCTGGTCATCAGGATCAAGGTGTTGCGGAAGTTGATTTCGCGCCCTTCGCCGTCGTTGGCCACACCCTTGTCGAAGATCTGATAGAACACGTTCATCACATCCGGATCGGCCTTCTCGACTTCGTCGAGTAGCACCACCGAGTAGGGTTTCTGCCGGACGGCCTCGGTGAGCATGCCGCCCTCGCCGTAGCCCACGTAGCCTGGAGGCGCGCCGATCAGTCGGGAAACACTGTGTTTTTCCTGGAACTCGGACATGTTGATGGTGGTGAGAAAGCGTTCACCGCCGTAGAGCAGGTCGGCGAGTGCCAGGGCAGTCTCGGTTTTGCCGACCCCGCTGGGGCCGACCAGTAGGAACACGCCCACCGGCGCGTCGGCGCGGTTGAGGCCGGCGGCGGTCGCGCGCATCGAGCGGTCCAGTGCCTCGACGGCTTGCTGCTGGCCACGCACCCGCTGGCGCAGGTCGCTGGCGAAGGTCAGCACTTTGCTGTTGTGCTCGCGTGCCAGTTGCGAAAGTGGCACGCCGGTCCAGTGACTGATCACTTCGGCCACCAGGCGTGGGCACACCTCAAAGCTGACTAGGCGCTCGTGGGTCTGGGCGCTGGCCAGCTCACCCTGTACGTCACGCAGTTCGGCTTCCAGCGTTTCGATATCCTGCGGCGGTTGCGCGCAGGCTTCGTCTACAGCTACTTGACGAGCTGTCGCGCAAGCCTTTCGCAGTTCCAGCAGCCGTTCGGCGAGTTCGCGCTGGACGGACCAGCGGGTTTCTACTTGTTCGAGTTCGGCTCGTGCTTCGCTCAGTCGGACGTCCAAAGCGTCGAGCGCTTCGCGGTCTACGCTCAATCCGGCATCGAGGTCCCGACGTACCGCTTCGCGTTGGCGTTCACCTTCTGCAATTTCCCCGCGCAGACGCTCCAGTGCTTCCGGTGCAGCTGCAAGGCTGATGCGCACACGTGCGCAGGCGGTGTCCAATACGTCGACGGCCTTGTCGGGTAGTTGTCGACCAGCCAAGTAGCGGGCTGATAGTTCGGCGGCGGCCACCACTGCGTCGTCACGTAGATAGATGCCATGGCTCTTTTCGTAGACCGGCGCCAGGCCACGCAAGATGGTGACCGCTTCGTCTACGGTGGGCTCGTGCAACTGCACGGGTTGGAAGCGACGTGCGAGGGCCGGGTCTTTCTCGAAATACTTCTTGTACTCGCTCCAGGTGGTGGCGGCGATGGTGCGCAATTCGCCCCGGGCCAGTGCGGGTTTGAGCAGGTTGGCCGCATCGCCGCTGCCCGCCTGGCCACCGGCGCCGATCAATGTGTGGGCTTCGTCGATAAACAAGATGATCGGTTTGGGCGAACCTTTGACTTCATCGATCACGCCCTGCAGGCGGCGCTCGAATTCTCCTTTGACACTGGCGCCGGCCTGCAGCAGGCCCAGGTCCAGGGCCATGAGTTCGACGCCCTTGAGCGCGTCCGGGACTTCGCCGGCCGCAATGCGTAGCGCCAGGCCTTCGACGATGGCGGTCTTGCCGACACCAGCCTCGCCGACAACGATCGGGTTACTTTTGCGACGGCGGGCGAGAATGTCGATCATCTGGCGGATGGCGCCATCGCGACACAGGACGGGGTCGAGCTTGCCGTCACGGGCCTGTTGGGTGAAGTTGTGGGTGAAGCGCGAGAGGTTCGATTCGCCGCCAGGAGCGGGGGTGCCCGCGGTTTGCTGCATCGGCTGTTGGGCCAACGCGAACTCGCGTAGCCGCTCGGCGTTGAGCTTGGCCAGCAACGGCTGGTAGTGACTGCCCGCATAGCGCATGGGATTACGCAGCAGCGCCAGGATCAGCGCGGCTTGATCGATCTGGCGCTGGCCGAGTTCGAGGTTGCCCACCAGCAGGGCATCCTGTAGCCACTGCACCAGCTCTGCGGAAAACACAGGATTGCGCGACTCGCTGTGCTCGCCACGTGGTTGCAGCGCCTGGGCGAGTGTTCCCGCATCGACATCGGCGTCCAGCAGGGCTCGGTTCAGTAAGCCTTCGGGGCGCTCCAGCAAGCCGAGCAGCAGGTCTTCGACGAGTATCTTGCTGCCGCCACGTACCACGCAGCGCTCCGCCGCGGTTTCCAGATCATGCTTGGTCTGCGCATCCAAGGACTGGACCAGTTGTTGGAGGTCTACGTTGATCATCTTCATCTTCCTTAATGAGTCTGGCTGCCCAGGGTGACCATGCCGTCGGCGCGCTCGCTACCGAGCCAGCTGGTCCAGCCGAGGCGGCAGGTGTTTTCGGCGCCGATCCGCAGGTCGCGAATATCGTCCTGACGCAATTGCAGGCGGATGTCATAGTCCAGTGGATCGCGCAGGGTGAAGCGCACCAGTGCACAGAGCGGTTGATAGCCGGTGCCGACCGGTAGAAATTCGTGAAAGCAGTCCCAACTGAGTTGCCGGATGTGGATGCGGAACTTGCCGCCACGGTCGCGTACTCGCTCGCCCAGCACCAGGCTCTCACCGAGCTGGCTGTTGGCACGACCGAGGCGGTTCTGCTGCTCAGCGAGAATCTCGACCTGGCGTTCGAGGCACTGCTCGATGCGCAGGTCCGCGTGCTTGAAGTAGTAGCGCAGTACCGACTCGATCAAAGCCGCCGAGTGCGCGCGCAGGCTGAGCAGCCCCAGGTACGGCAGTAGGCGCTTCCAGTTCAACTCCGAAGCGGCACGGATCTGCTCGCCGCCGAGGCCGATGAGGGCGAACAGCTGTTCGGACAGCGGGTCGCGTGCGCCAGTGCTGAAACGTGCGCGGTAACGGTACTTCTGCCAGATCGGCAGAATCAGGCGCTGCAGACGATTGTTGAATACGTCCAGAAATTCGCGTGTCGGGTTGCCTTCGGCGCTGTCGCCGAGGGCTTGCTCACCATAGAAGGCAGGCAGTGGCGAGCCGGCCCCGAAGAGGCTGACCAGGTTGATCCGCAGTTGCGCGCGCAGTTGCCCATGCTCTTCGAAAAAGTGCACGCGGTCGACGTCGCTGCCGGGAAAGCCCAGGCTCGGGTTGGCCTGGAATTCGAGGTGCTCGTAGAGCGCCCCTTCGTCCAGCTCCGGATGCGCAGCTTTCAGACGGTCCATCACCAGTAGCACACCCTGGAACAGGCTGTACTCGCGGATGCCCCGGCTGATCCGGTTTAGAGCAGGGGCTGCTGCCCCATACGTGGCGTCCATTGGTACACCTCTCCCTGTGTGCTCTTGACGCGCAACTCGTGATACGAATTGAGGCTCGCGTACAGCGCAAAGAATTCATTGAGAATCGAGGCGAAAAGGAACAGGTCTCCCTCGCCCAGATAGCCCTCGGGGTCCATCACCAGTTCCGTGCGCACGCCGCGCACCGGCAGGCCGCGGTGCAGCCGGTCGACGTGCTGATGGCCGATCTGCTTGAGCCCGCCGAGCAGGCGCTTGCTGACCTTTTCGGCATGCTGGTCGTAGTAACGGGGCAGGTCATACGTCTCAAGAATGACTTTGAGCGCCTCGACATTGGCCAGCGACAGGTAGTTGAGCGACATGTTGCTGATCAGCTTCCAGAGGAAGTCACGGTGCAGCGGTGGCGCGTAGCTTGGAGTCACCGCACTGATGTTGCGGAAGGTCAGGAACTCCGGCGTGTCCTCGCAGGGCAGGCAGATATCGCCTAGGCGCAGCTGGCGCGGCAGGTTCTGGTTGGTGCAGGTCAGCTCGATGGACAGTGTCTCGTGCTGGTCCTGGTTGCGCAGACCAAAGCTGAGGTAGGTCTCCAGGCCGTCGCCCAGCATCGAGGGCTGCTGACGCACGCTGTAGTGCGGGCGCGCCACCGGTACGTCGAAACTGGGGTCATGCTCGAAGGATTCGAACGGCACGTATTCTTCGTAGCCCATGCCGCCCGGCTTCCAGCCGGTAACACGGTCGACCGAAAAGACACCGCAGTGGGTGTTGTCGAGTTCGGATGGCATCAGCAGATACTGGTCCTGCTTGCCGTCCAGGCGAATCGGGATGGCGTCGTGTTCGAACAGGTTGACCACCGGGGTGCAGTACAGGCGCACGTTATCCTGCGTCGGGCGGATGCGCTGCACGCCAGCCTTGGGAATGTCGAAGCGCAGCTCGAAGCCACGCGCCTGTTCCAGCACCTCCTGCGGCAGACGCTTGATGGCATCGAGGCCAAGCAAGTCGACGAACAGGAATTTCTCCTGGAAGGCGAAGTACTCTTGCAGGTAGCGGTAACCGCGGAAGGTGTTGAGCGGATAGGGGATCAATGCCTGATCTTCGGCAAATCCCACCGGCTGAAGCTTTGACGGATCGATATGGAGTGCGGGTAGCGCAACGCCGAAGCCGTCACTGAATGGTTTGCCGTTGGCATCCAGGGCAATCAGCTGCACGTCAGCGACGTTGCGCAGCAAGCTCAGATAAAGCATCTGGCTGATGTAACGCTCGCCAGCGAGATGAAGGCGCAGCTGCTTGAGATTCAACTCACCCAGATGCCCATCGGCCGTCATCTGCAAACGCAGGCTCAGCAATGCGCCACCGCCTTTAACCGAATAGTCCAACGCGTCGAGCGCCAACGGCAGAACCTCGGTGGCGTAGGCGGTACGGAAGCGGCAGGTCACACCCTTGATCGGCTTGGATTCGACCGGCGTATTGCGCGGCACCATCAACGCAGGGCCTGGTCGATTGACCGGGTCGAACTGCAACATGCTGAACGCCGGCAGCGGGCGCATGTAGTTCGGCCACAGCAGGTGCATCAAGGAATGGGTCAGCTCCGGCAGCTCGTCATCGAGCTTCTGGCGCAGGCGCCCGGTGAGAAAGGCGAAGCCTTCCAGCAACCGCTCGACATCCGGATCACGCCCGGCCTGACCGAGGAATGGTGCCAACGCCGGGCTACGTTCGGAGAAGCGCTTGCCGAGTTGGCGCAGGGCGGTGAGTTCGCTCTGGTAGTAGTGGTTGAAGGACATCAGCCGGCCATCCCTGTAAGACGCATGGTCAACCGCCAATCACAATTGTGCCGGACCCGGCGATCACCGGATTACCGTGATCACCCATCGTGCCCACCGTAGTAGCCGGTTTGCCGTTGATCAGCACTGTTGGGATGACCGCATTGGCCAACGCACTGCCGCAGGACGTCGGGTCGCCCATACGGGCGGCAGGCATGCCGTCGAACAGAACGTCAGGAGAGCCGGCCGCGATCGGGTTGGTGCCGTGGCCCTTCTTCGGGCAATTGGTGGGGTCGCCCAGTCGGGCTGCGGGTTTACCGGACATCAGGCTCTCCTTAGTGGACTTTCACTTGTCCGCTGCCGTCCAGGCTCGCGGAAAAACTTACTTGGCGCTTCGAACCGTCGACTTCCAGCAGACCTTCGATGGCGAAGGACAGGCTCAGTGGATCGTGCGTGCGGGGCAGGGATATCACCCGGACCTGGCTCAAGCGGGGTTCGTACGCTTCGATGAAGCGTTCAATGGCGATACGCGCCTGTTGCAGCGAGTCGTGCAGCGACAGGCGCATATCGTTCAAATCGGGCAACCCGTAGTCGGGCAACGTTTGCACGCTGCCCGCCCGGGTGCTGAGCATTTTGGCCAGATGGGCAGCCACCGAAGCCATTGCCGCGACTTCGCGACTCCAGCCGGCGCGCTTGTCGGCGTCACCGCCGAGGCGTTCGAAAAGGCTGCCGTAGGACATGGATGCTTATTCCTTGTCCAGCTTGCCAACCAGCGACAGCGTGAAATCGGCACCCATGTACTTGAAGTGCGGGCGCACGTTCAGGCTGACGCGGTACCAGCCCGGCTCTCCGTCGACATCGCTGACGACGACTTGCGCGGCGCGCAGCGGACGACGGCTACGGACTTCGGAGCTTGGGTTCTCCTGGTCGGCCACGTACTGGCGAATCCACTTGTTCAGTTCCAGTTCCAGGTCGGTACGCTCTTTCCAGGCACCGATCTGTTCGCGCTGCAGCACTTTGAGGTAGTGCGCCAGGCGGTTGACGATGAACAGGTAAGGCAGCTGAGTGCCGAGCTTATAGTTGAGTTCGGCGTTCTTGCCTTCTTCGCTGTTGCCGAAGAACTTCGGCTTTTGCGCAGAGTTGGCGGAGAAGAACGCGGCGTTGTCGCTGCCCTTACGCATGGTCAGAGCGATGAAGCCTTCTTCGGCCAGTTCGTATTCACGACGGTCGGAGACCAGCACTTCGGTCGGAATCTTGGTTTCGATCTCGCCCATGCTCTCGAAGTGGTGCAGCGGTAGGTCTTCCACCGCGCCACCGCTTTGCGGGCCGATGATGTTCGGGCACCAGCGGAACTTGGCGAAGCTGTCGGTCAGACGGCTGGCGAAGGTGTACGCGGTGTTGCCCCAAAGATAATGCTCGTGGCTGTTGGCCACGTTTTCCTTGTAGACGAAGGATTTGACTGGGTTGTCTTCCGGGTCGTAGGGATTACGTAGCAGGAAGCGCGGTACGGTCAGGCCGACGTAACGGGCATCCTCCTGCTCGCGAAAGCTTTGCCACTTGGCGAACTGCGGGCCTTCGAAGTGATCTTTCAGATCCTTCAGGTCCGGCAGGCCGGTGAAGCTTTCCAGACCGAAGAACTTCGGACCGGCTGCGGCGATGAAGGGGGCGTGGGACATGCTGGCGACCGAGGCCACGTACTGCATGGTCTTGATGTCCGGTGCGCTCGGGTCGAAGAAGTAATTGGCAATCAGGGCACCGACCGGCTGGCCGCCGAACTGGCCGTACTCAGCGGTATAGATGTGCTTGTACAGGCCGGACTGGACCACCTCTGGGCTGTCCTCGAAGTCATCGAGCAGGTCTTGCTTGGACGCGTTGAGGACTTCGAGCTTGATGTTCTCGCGGAAGTTGGTGCGATCGACCAGCAGCTTGAGGCCGCGCCAGGAGGATTCCAGCGTCTGGAACTGCTGGTGGTGGAGAATCTCGTCCATCTGACGGCTGAGCTTGGCGTCGATTTCCGCAATCATGCGGTCGACCATGGCCTTCTTGACCGGCTCGTGCTCGTTCTGTGGCTTGAGGAGTTCTTCGATGAAAGCCGACACGCCGCGCTTGGCGATGTCGTAGGCCTCGTCATCGGGTGTCAATTTGGTTTCAGCGATGATGCGGTCGAGAATGCCGAGTTCGGCGAGGTTCTTGCCGCTTTCGACGGCTGCTGCGCTAGTGCTCATGTGTTGGCGTTCCTTGTCGGGAGTTATCAGGCGTCCAGCTGTTCTTTCGCGGCGAGGCCCAGCTCACCGAGTACGCGGTCACGCGAGTCGTCGTCGGCGAGTACGCTTTCGATCGCTTTGCGGAAGGCCGGGGCGTTACCCAGCGGGCCCTTGAGGGCGACCAGCGCGTCGCGCAGTTCCATCAGCTTTTTCAGTTCGGGGACCTGCTCGACCAGGTTGGCCGGGTTGAAGTCCTTCATCGAGTTGATGTTCAGCTGTACGGCCAGCTCTTCATCGGTGGGCTCGTCCTGCAGACGATTCGGCACCGAGAAAGTGAGGTTCAGCTCCTGCTTGGCCAGGACCTCGTCGAAGCTGTTCTTGTCGATGGCGATCGGCTTGCGGTCCTCGATCTTGCGATGGTCGGCGCGCTGGGTAAAATCGCCGAGCACCATCAACTTCAGTGGCAGTTCGAGTTCTTCCTGAGCGCCGCCGGTGGCAGGCTTGAAGGTGACGTTGATGCGTTCTTTGGGGGCTACCGAGCCTTCTTTGGCCATGGGTCTTCTCCTTTGGGTTTACGGCCCGGGGGCCTAATCGAGTACCACTTCGAGGTCGAGGTGGCACAGCCTGCGGTAAATCTCATCCTTGCTTTCACGCACGGCGTGGTTCTGCGGCAGCAGCTCGCAACAGCTATGCAGCAGACGCAGCACCTCGAGGGCGAGATCGGGTTCCCAGTCGCCCAGGCCCGTGGCCTGTAGCGTCTGATCGAGGGATTCGAGTTGGGTCTTGGCCAGGTCGTATTTCTTGGCCTGCAAGCACAACCGGGCCAAAGCCAGTTGCCAATAGAAACGCTCCCGCCCACCGCGTGCCTGGTTGAGGCCGAGCTTGAGCTTCTGCACGGCGCTTTTGAGGCCGTCTTTGCGTAAGTGAGGAAGTACCTCCTGCAGCGCCTCTTCCCAGACGGGCGTAGTACCGCCCCGGTTGGTTGGCGATTCGCTTGCAGCCTGCGCGGGCTGTACATGAGGCATTACTTGGGCGCTGATCCAGGCGCGAGTTTCTGCGTCGGCAAAGGGTGTGCCGTCATGAAAGCGCAGCTCCTCTAGCCCCGGCATTCGTTGCAGGAAGAGCGCGAGCTGGATTTCTACCTCGCGCATTGCCTGTTCGGCGTCGAGCTCGCTCAAGCATTCCCAGGCCAGGCGCTGACCATCGAGCCAGAACGGCGCGCGGGCAATGCTGGCTTCTAGGTCGGCTAATAAGTCGGCGTATAGGCCCTGCGAGAAGCGCTCGCGATAGCTGGCGAGTTTGTCTGCCGGGATGCCGCGTAGTGCGGTGATCTGATCGGCGTTGCGTTCGGGGAGACAGTCGATGGGTAGCCACAGAAGAGTGCGAGCCAGCCGCAGAGGCTTGAGATCGGTAGCTTTTTGCTTGAGCCACCAGCCGCAAAGCGGTCTGGCCTGATCCTGCAGGCTGCGCAGGCTCTTATGGGCGTCTTTGTCGTGCTCTACCGGTGTTGCAGCCGTGAACACTTGCGCAGCCACCTGTTTGACCTGGGCTATAGCTGCGCCCACAGCACCAGGGTGCGGATGCGCGGCGCCAGCTCGCTTGACCATTTCCTCAAGCCGACGACATAGGGGTAATAGAAGAGGGGCCTGTGTGCCTAACTTCGCGGCTAGGCAGCTTTCGAGGCTGCGTAGCTCGACCGTGATCTGCTCGAATAGTTGAAGTTGTTCGCCCATCGGCACATGTTCGGCAAGCACCTGTTCCATCCGAGGAACCAGCCACGTGATCGCAGCGGCACGCGTGCGGTCCTTGCGTGGATGGATGTCGTCCCAATGGTCGTGGCAAAAGAAGCCAAGCATGGACAGGCCAGCATGCAACCCGAGAAACGAGTCACGTTGATACAGGCTCCAAGTCAGCCAAGCCGCAACACGTAAATCTTTAGTCCGAGTGCTCAGCAGGCTTTCGCTGCCTTCACGCACTGTATCCCAGTCTACGGACCCCGAGGCATGTAGCGACGCCGCCTTGCCAAGCTCCTGCTCCAGCAACTCATATTCAGCGGCATAGCGAACATCGTCGCCCGCGAAGCCGGTGGCCGTGATAGGAGCTTTCGCTACCGCCAATACATGAGCGGCTAGCTTGCTTGAAAACGTCATTCCATGACTCAACTGATACCTGCATTAGCATTGTTGCTGGTGCAGGGGCGCTTCATGCGCAACGACTTTGCCGCGTGCGAAAAAACCGCACGTCAATGAGACGCGAATCCTAGGCACTAAGACTTGGGACAACTGTGAAGTGGTTTTCATCTAAGGCGATGGGCGGGCCGCGATGTAGGGCTCGGCATCTGAGATGAGCAGTAGTTAACTTTTTGAGGCGGGCTCGTGTTGAACCTCAACATGAAGCACGGGTCTCGCCTCGCGTTTGTAAAGGCGAGACTGGCATCCACGCACGCTTCTGTTCTCTCCCTATATAGGAGGTCCGTTTAATCTTCGCGAGGCACGGAAAAATGCGTTGACGTGAGTTTTCCAGTGCCTATAATGCGCACCTTCTCCGGCGCAGGCCTTTAGCGAAACCTCTTGTAAATCAAGAAGTTAGCGAAAATAAAAGGTTGCACGGATGGCGGATTCGAGTAGAATGCGCCGGGCTGGCAGGGTGGTGGTTTAGCACTGTTGGTGGCTTCGATCAGGTTGATCGGAAGCGGTTGAAAGAGGTGGTTGACAGCGGTTTTAGACGCTGTATGATTCGCCTCCCGCTGACGAGAGACGCTAGGTTGATCGGAAGCGCAAGCGGTTGAGAAGAAAGAAAAACTTCTTCAAAAACAGCTTGACGAGACACAAGGCTGCTGTAGAATGCGCGGCCTCGGTTGAGGCGAAAGACTTGATCGAAACGCTCTTTAACAACTGAATCAAGCAATTCGTGTGGGTGCTTGTGAGGTAAGACTGATAGTCAGCAAGATTATCAGCATCACAAATACTCAGCGAGAAATCATTGAGTGCTCTTCTTAAGGGTGACCTTTTGAAGAGATTGCGATTGCTGAGCCAAGTTTAGGGTTTTCTCAAAACCCATGCAGTATTGAACTGAAGAGTTTGATCATGGCTCAGATTGAACGCTGGCGGCAGGCCTAACACATGCAAGTCGAGCGGATGAGTGGAGCTTGCTCCATGATTCAGCGGCGGACGGGTGAGTAATGCCTAGGAATCTGCCTATTAGTGGGGGACAACGTTTCGAAAGGAACGCTAATACCGCATACGTCCTACGGGAGAAAGCAGGGGACCTTCGGGCCTTGCGCTAATAGATGAGCCTAGGTCGGATTAGCTAGTTGGTGAGGTAATGGCTCACCAAGGCGACGATCCGTAACTGGTCTGAGAGGATGATCAGTCACACTGGAACTGAGACACGGTCCAGACTCCTACGGGAGGCAGCAGTGGGGAATATTGGACAATGGGCGAAAGCCTGATCCAGCCATGCCGCGTGTGTGAAGAAGGTCTTCGGATTGTAAAGCACTTTAAGTTGGGAGGAAGGGCATTAACCTAATACGTTAGTGTTTTGACGTTACCGACAGAATAAGCACCGGCTAACTTCGTGCCAGCAGCCGCGGTAATACGAAGGGTGCAAGCGTTAATCGGAATTACTGGGCGTAAAGCGCGCGTAGGTGGTTTGTTAAGTTGGATGTGAAAGCCCCGGGCTCAACCTGGGAACTGCATCCAAAACTGGCAAGCTAGAGTATGGCAGAGGGTGGTGGAATTTCCTGTGTAGCGGTGAAATGCGTAGATATAGGAAGGAACACCAGTGGCGAAGGCGACCACCTGGGCTAATACTGACACTGAGGTGCGAAAGCGTGGGGAGCAAACAGGATTAGATACCCTGGTAGTCCACGCCGTAAACGATGTCGACTAGCCGTTGGGATCCTTGAGATCTTAGTGGCGCAGCTAACGCATTAAGTCGACCGCCTGGGGAGTACGGCCGCAAGGTTAAAACTCAAATGAATTGACGGGGGCCCGCACAAGCGGTGGAGCATGTGGTTTAATTCGAAGCAACGCGAAGAACCTTACCAGGCCTTGACATGCAGAGAACTTTCCAGAGATGGATTGGTGCCTTCGGGAACTCTGACACAGGTGCTGCATGGCTGTCGTCAGCTCGTGTCGTGAGATGTTGGGTTAAGTCCCGTAACGAGCGCAACCCTTGTCCTTAGTTACCAGCACGTTATGGTGGGCACTCTAAGGAGACTGCCGGTGACAAACCGGAGGAAGGTGGGGATGACGTCAAGTCATCATGGCCCTTACGGCCTGGGCTACACACGTGCTACAATGGTCGGTACAAAGGGTTGCCAAGCCGCGAGGTGGAGCTAATCCCATAAAACCGATCGTAGTCCGGATCGCAGTCTGCAACTCGACTGCGTGAAGTCGGAATCGCTAGTAATCGTGAATCAGAATGTCACGGTGAATACGTTCCCGGGCCTTGTACACACCGCCCGTCACACCATGGGAGTGGGTTGCTCCAGAAGTAGCTAGTCTAACCTTCGGGAGGACGGTTACCACGGAGTGATTCATGACTGGGGTGAAGTCGTAACAAGGTAGCCGTAGGGGAACCTGCGGCTGGATCACCTCCTTAATCGAAGACTTCAGCTTCTTCATAAGTTCCCACACGAATTGCTTGATTCACTAGCGAAAAGCGATTGGGTTTCGACCCGAGAGAGACGATTGGGTCTGTAGCTCAGTTGGTTAGAGCGCACCCCTGATAAGGGTGAGGTCGGCAGTTCGAATCTGCCCAGACCCACCAATTGTCATGGGATGTGGCCGATCTGTAGATGGGGCCATAGCTCAGCTGGGAGAGCGCCTGCTTTGCACGCAGGAGGTCAGCGGTTCGATCCCGCTTGGCTCCACCATTATTCTCACCATCGCTTGAAAGCACAGAAATGAATAGATTCCTTAGGGAGTGTATTGATTTCTGGTCTTTGCGCCAGTAACTGTTCTTTAAAAATTTGGGTATGTGATAGAAGTAGATTTGAGTGGTCACTTTCACTGGTGATTATTCAAGTCAAGGTAAAATTTGCGAGTAAAATTGCGGATTTTCGGCGAATGTCGTCTTCACGTTATTAGACAATAACCAGATTGCTTGGGGTTATATGGTCAAGTGAAGAAGCGCATACGGTGGATGCCTTGGCAGTCAGAGGCGATGAAAGACGTGGTAGCCTGCGAAAAGCTTCGGGGAGTCGGCAAACAGACTTTGATCCGGAGATGTCTGAATGGGGGAACCCAGCCATCATAAGATGGTTATCACACACTGAATACATAGGTGTGTGAGGCGAACCAGGGGAACTGAAACATCTAAGTACCCTGAGGAAAAGAAATCAACCGAGATTCCCTTAGTAGTGGCGAGCGAACGGGGACTAGCCCTTAAGCTTCTTTGATTTTAGCGGAACGCTCTGGAAAGTGCGGCCATAGTGGGTGATAGCCCTGTACGCGAAAAGGTCTTAGAAGTGAAATCGAGTAGGACGGAGCACGAGAAACTTTGTCTGAATATGGGGGGACCATCCTCCAAGGCTAAATACTACTGACTGACCGATAGTGAACTAGTACCGTGAGGGAAAGGCGAAAAGAACCCCGGAGAGGGGAGTGAAATAGATCCTGAAACCGTATGCGTACAAGCAGTGGGAGCCTACTTTGTTAGGTGACTGCGTACCTTTTGTATAATGGGTCAGCGACTTATTTTCAGTGGCGAGCTTAACCGAATAGGGGAGGCGTAGCGAAAGCGAGTCTTAATAGGGCGTCTAGTCGCTGGGAATAGACCCGAAACCGGGCGATCTATCCATGGGCAGGTTGAAGGTTGGGTAACACTAACTGGAGGACCGAACCGACTACCGTTGAAAAGTTAGCGGATGACCTGTGGATCGGAGTGAAAGGCTAATCAAGCTCGGAGATAGCTGGTTCTCCTCGAAAGCTATTTAGGTAGCGCCTCGTGTATCACTGCTGGGGGTAGAGCACTGTTTCGGCTAGGGGGTCATCCCGACTTACCAAACCGATGCAAACTCCGAATACCAGCAAGTGTCAGCACGGGAGACACACGGCGGGTGCTAACGTCCGTCGTGAAAAGGGAAACAACCCAGACCGTCAGCTAAGGTCCCAAAATCCTGGTTAAGTGGGAAACGATGTGGGAAGGCTCAGACAGCTAGGAGGTTGGCTTAGAAGCAGCCACCCTTTAAAGAAAGCGTAATAGCTCACTAGTCGAGTCGGCCTGCGCGGAAGATGTAACGGGGCTCAAACCAGGTACCGAAGCTACGGGTTCAACGTAAGTTGAGCGGTAGAGGAGCGTTCTGTAAGCCTGTGAAGGTGAGTTGAGAAGCTTGCTGGAGGTATCAGAAGTGCGAATGCTGACATGAGTAACGACAATGGGAGTGAAAAACTCCCACGCCGAAAGACCAAGGGTTCCTGCGCAACGTTAATCGACGCAGGGTGAGTCGGTCCCTAAGGCGAGGCTGAAGAGCGTAGTCGATGGGAAACGGGTTAATATTCCCGTACTTCTAGTTACTGCGATGGGGGGACGGAGAAGGCTAGGCCAGCTTGGCGTTGGTTGTCCAAGTTTAAGGTGGTAGGCAGAGGTCTTAGGTAAATCCGGGATCTTAATGCCGAGAACTGATGACGATCCTTCTTTTAGAAGGAGAAGTGGTTGATGCCATGCTTCCAGGAAAAGCCTCTAAGCTTCAGGTAACTAGGAACCGTACCCCAAACCGACACAGGTGGTTGGGTAGAGAATACCAAGGCGCTTGAGAGAACTCGGGTGAAGGAACTAGGCAAAATGGCACCGTAACTTCGGGAGAAGGTGCGCCGGTGAGGGTGAAGGGTTTACCCCGTAAGCTCATGCCGGTCGAAGATACCAGGCCGCTGCGACTGTTTATTAAAAACACAGCACTCTGCAAACACGAAAGTGGACGTATAGGGTGTGACGCCTGCCCGGTGCCGGAAGGTTAATTGATGGGGTTAGCGCAAGCGAAGCTCTTGATCGAAGCCCCGGTAAACGGCGGCCGTAACTATAACGGTCCTAAGGTAGCGAAATTCCTTGTCGGGTAAGTTCCGACCTGCACGAATGGCGTAACGATGGCGGCGCTGTCTCCACCCGAGACTCAGTGAAATTGAAATCGCTGTGAAGATGCAGTGTATCCGCGGCTAGACGGAAAGACCCCGTGAACCTTTACTATAGCTTTGCACTGGACTTTGAATTTGCTTGTGTAGGATAGGTGGGAGGCTTTGAAGCGTGGACGCCAGTTCGCGTGGAGCCAACCTTGAAATACCACCCTGGCAACTTTGAGGTTCTAACTCTGGTCCGTTATCCGGATCGAGGACAGTGTATGGTGGGTAGTTTGACTGGGGCGGTCTCCTCCTAAAGAGTAACGGAGGAGTACGAAGGTGCGCTCAGACCGGTCGGAAATCGGTCGTAGAGTATAAAGGCAAAAGCGCGCTTGACTGCGAGACAGACACGTCGAGCAGGTACGAAAGTAGGTCTTAGTGATCCGGTGGTTCTGTATGGAAGGGCCATCGCTCAACGGATAAAAGGTACTCCGGGGATAACAGGCTGATACCGCCCAAGAGTTCATATCGACGGCGGTGTTTGGCACCTCGATGTCGGCTCATCACATCCTGGGGCTGAAGCCGGTCCCAAGGGTATGGCTGTTCGCCATTTAAAGTGGTACGCGAGCTGGGTTTAGAACGTCGTGAGACAGTTCGGTCCCTATCTGCCGTGGACGTTTGAGATTTGAGAGGGGCTGCTCCTAGTACGAGAGGACCGGAGTGGACGAACCTCTGGTGTTCCGGTTGTCACGCCAGTGGCATTGCCGGGTAGCTATGTTCGGAAGAGATAACCGCTGAAAGCATCTAAGCGGGAAACTTGCCTCAAGATGAGATCTCACTGGAGCCTTGAGCTCCCTGAAGGGCCGTCGAAGACTACGACGTTGATAGGTTGGGTGTGTAAGCGCTGTGAGGCGTTGAGCTAACCAATACTAATTGCCCGTGAGGCTTGACCATATAACACCCAAACAATTTGATGTTTGTGTGTCAGACGGTTGAAGTCGACAAACAAACCGAAAAGACGCAACGCTCGCAAAGCGAAAGCAACACCGAAACACCATCACATACCCAATTAGGGGAAGCGACTCAACACCGACTCCCCAACCGAATTGCTTGACGACCATAGAGCGTTGGAACCACCTGATCCCATCCCGAACTCAGTAGTGAAACGACGCATCGCCGATGGTAGTGTGGGGTTTCCCCATGTGAGAGTAGGTCATCGTCAAGCTTCTACACCAAACCCCCGATCTTCGTAAAAGGATCGGGGGTTTGTCTTTGGGCCAAAGAAAAATCGACTTGGAAGTCGGACCGAGCGGTAGCAGCCAGTAGATCGGCGACAGCTTCAACATCGGTATCGCTTCGTTCAACGCTAGGCTTCGGGACGGCATGCACGTGATACGCGGCGTGTCCGTAAGGGGTGCTGACCAGTGTTGTCAAATAACGCCAACGATTTCAGCTGGCATTGAGCGGAGCGATACCGGACGGCAACGGCCTCCAGAGAAGGAGAAACCCCCAGGAGCGAGCTCCTTCGTTCGGACTTACTCAGATGCTCCTTGACCATAGAGATACTGTGCCCTGCGTGATTGAGCCACGACAGGTCGTTGCGTATCTGCAGCATGGCGCACCCATCATAATCAAACGCTGTAAATTCGAAGCTCCGGTTAACTCATGCTGTGTACCAGCTTTCCTATGTTTATTCTTAGTGCGTCGTTGATATCGATTCCGCCGCCCAGCAGTGGTTAGCGCAGACTTAAGGTCGGCTGACTTGCGTTTCGCGCAGCGCGCTGATGATCTCGCCGCGCAGCCGATGCAGCGCGTCGCGATGGCCCATGGCGCCGCTGGAGGGTTGCATGGTGTTGGAGGTCATCACCACCGTCATATCGAGGCCCGGCACCACGTAGACCATCTGCCCGCCATAGCCCCAGCCATAGCGCACCGCTTCTCCGCCCAGTTCGGTGATGAACCAGCCATAGCCATAGCCATAGCCGTGACCGGTGTAGCGCGAGCGCGTGCGTGGCGTCCAGGACGCATCGATCCAGTCGGCTGAGAGTAAGCGTTCGCCGGATGCGCTGAGCCCACCGCGGCGGTAGAGCTCGCCGAAGGCCAGCAGCGAGCGTGGCGTCATCGCCATCTCGTTGCCACCCAGATAAATGCCCTGCGGATCGCGCGTCCAGGCGCTGATGGCGAAGCCGTCGACTGGCGCTAGCCACTGCTGCGCCAGCTGCAACGTGGACTTACCGGTGCGGCGCGTAAGGATTGCCGAGAGCAGATGGCTGGAGCCCGTCGAATAGATCATCGCCGTGCCAGGGTCGGCCTCGAACGGGCGTGCCAGCGCCGCACGAACCCAGTTGCGACTCGCCACCCAGGCGCCGTAGTTGCGCCCGGAGGTCGATCCGAGCCCGGCCTGCATGCTCAGCAGGTTGCTAACTGTCACCTGCTGCAGACGCGGATCGGGCCTGCCGGGTAGGTCGGCTGGCAGCAGCTCCGCAATGGGCTGCTCGATGCTGTCGATGACGCCCTTGCCGATGGCGATGCCGATCAGTGCGGAAATCACCGATTTGGACGCGGATTTGATGTTGCTCGGCGTGGTGGTGCGATGTCCGCGGTAACCGCGCTCGGCGATCACTTTGCCATGTTGGGCGATGATCAGTGTTTCCAGCGGGGCCAGCCGTTCGGCTTCATCGAGCATGGCCGCCAGTCCGCCGTTCGCGGTCGCCAGTGGGCTGAGGATGGAGAGCACCGCCACGCAGAGAACGCGGCGATACCAGGTTGAGCGAGAGACGCGCTTGGCAGGAATGGGCATGCAGGGTTCGACCCTGTCCTTGCCCTGCGGTGCAATCAGGAAGCAGTGCCTCCCAGCACCCCGATGTAGGTCGGCGTTACTGGCGAATCCAGGTCTGCGTACGGCCCAGCGCCTCGATGCCGACGTAGCCGCGGACTTCCAGCTTGTCGCCACCTTCGACCAGCTTGGCCTTGGCGCGGTAGGTCTTGCCCTTGGCCGGGTCGAGGATGGTGCCGTCGCTCCAGGCCTGCTCGCCGTCCGGCTTGAGTTCCCAGAGAATGGTCATGCCGGTGATGGGCTGATCCTTGCGCTCGCCGTCGCATTCGCTGCAGACCGGGTTCGGTCCGTGATCCGTTTTGAGGATATCGGCGACCTTGCCGCTCAGCGTGCCGTCAGCGGCCTGCTGGATTTCGACTATGGACTTGGGCTTGCCGGTTTCGTCGTCGATGGTCTGCCAGCGGCCGGCAGGCGATTCGGCGGCAAAGGCCAGTGACGAGAGCGAGAGTGGCAGGGCCAGCAGCAGGGCATTGAAAAGAGGACGCATGGTGTCACCAGTGATGGAAAAGGCAGCGCCGACTCTAGCACCGGGCATTTGCCTGCGCTGCCCCTGGCCGGCTGACCGGTTGGTTCTCGTCGCTTTCGCCATCCTCAGTCGTCCTGATCGCGGGATGGCTGGCGTCCGATGGCGGCTGCCAATGCCAGTGCCACGACCGAGCTGTGTGCGGCGTTGGTGCCGTGGTTGGCTCCCGGGAACAGCTGAAATTCGCTGTGCAGGCCCTGGCTCGACAGCCGCTGCAGCCGGTCGACCAGATCCCGGGCATTGCCTACCATACGCCGCTCGGCCATATGGCGCTGGCGCGGGTCGTCCATGGCGGCATCGGCCGCGGGCTGTTCGGCGCCGCCGGCGGTGACCAGCAGGCGCGCATCGATGGGCAGGTCTGCGAGCCGCTGTTCGAACGCCGTAAGCGAGCGTTCGACGTAGCCCTTGTACCACCAGATCGACGGACTGGCTGCCACATAGCCCTGAAACACCTGCGGCTTGGTGAGCAAGGTGTAGAGGGTAAACAGGCCGCCGTAGGAATGGCCGAACAGGGTCTGCCGTCGGGCGTCGACCGGATAGCGCTGGGCGATCAGCGGTTTGAGCTCGTGCTCGATAAAGGCCAGAAAGTCATCGGCACCGCCCGATGGTGGCGGTTCGCGGCCCTGCAGGCGCTGGCGATCCTCGGCCTTGGGCGTGTAATCCTCGGCACGCGCCTTGAAGTCGTACAGGGCCTCGCCGGGGTAGCCGATGCCAACCACCAGTATCGAATCGCGCAGGCTTGGGTCGGGTCGATCCTCCAGCGCCTGGGCCTGGATCGCCAGTCCCGGAAACAGGGCGTTGCCATCCAGCACATAGAGCACCGGATAGCCACCCGGCGGTGGCGCGTGTCGCGGCTCGGAGACGAAGATGCGGTAGTCATTGCCGGTGCGTTGCGAATGCAGGTCATGCTGGCTGCTGTGCGGCAGCCGAACCGGCTGCCAGTCCGCTTCTTCCCCGGCGTGTGCCTGTACGGCAGCAATCCCCAGACCCACCAGCAGGGCGAGCAGGGCGCCTTTCATGGCTCGACCTGCCTATGGATTGGCGGAAGCGGCCCGTCCAGCCAGTTCACCTTCAGTGCCTCGTCGCCGGAGAAGCGGTTGAGGTGGTCGTCAATGACGAAGCGCAGGCGCTTTTCCGCTTCGCCGGCCTCGGCCTGGCAGTCGATCAGCAGTCGCTCGTCATCGGCAAGCATCCGGCACTGGCCGAAGGCGAATGCGACCTCCGCCTGACGCTCATCCAGCTGGACTTCGGCCTTGTGCGCGAAGTGTTTGCACAGTCGCGTCATGTTGCGCGATGCGCGGGGTGTCGCCACCTGGGCGTGAAACTGGGGCATGGTGATCTCCGGGAGTCAGCCGCCGATACGCGCAGGCATCGGCGGCCTGGTGTGGATCAGAACTCGTAGCGGGCGCCCACCGTGAAGCTGCGCGACGGGCCGTAGAAGTTGAAGGTGCCGACGCTGCCGACCCGCGAGTAGTACTTGCGGTCGAACAGGTTGTTCACGTCGAAGGTGCCGGTCAGCTTGTCGGTGATCGGGTAGGACAGCTTGGCATCCACCACTGCATATCCCGGTGCGCTGAGGCGCGGGCTGCCGGCGCGTTCGATGTAGTAGTCGCTCATCGCGGTCACGCCACCACCGATCCCCAGGCCGCGCAGGGCACCGCCAGGCAGGGTGTACTTGGTCCATAGCGAGGCCTGGTGCTGGGGCATCAGCGCGAAGAGCGCGTTGTCGTCACCGGCCAGGTTCTCGGTCTTCATGTAGGTGTAGCCGGCCAGCACTTCCCAGTCGGGGGTCAGGTAGCCGCTGATTTCCAGTTCGCCACCGCGGATGCGGGTCTTGCCGGTGGCCTCGTAGACGCCGCTGATCAACGCGCCGCTGTCATCGATGGCGCCGGCCGCGCGGTTCTCGTCGGTGAGCTGGAAGGCGGTGATGCGCGCATTGAGGTCGCCGCCGAAATAGCTGCCCTTGATACCCGCCTCGTACTGCTCGCCTTTGCGCGGGTCGATGATGCGGCCGTCGGCACCGGCCTCGCTCTGCGGCTTGAATACCTGCGAGTAGCTGGCGTAGAGGGAGTGCTGGTCATCCAGATCGAACACCAGGCCGCCGTAGGGCGTGACATAGCCGGACTCGCGCACATCCTGCGTGGCGCTGCTGTTCTCGCCTTCGAAGCTGCTGACCCGCGCGCCACCGATCAGCGCCAGGCGCTGGATCGGGCGGAAGGTCAGCTTGGCGTAGAGGCCGGCTTCGCGCTCATCGGTTTCGGTCGGTGTGCCGAAGGTGACGTTCGGCTTGCTGGTGTCGCCCGGCTGGTAGCTGGCGACGTCGATGGCGCCGAGATTGCCGCGGGCGTCCGCATACTCGGTCTCGTAGCGCTTGAAATCGCTGCCGATGACGAACTCGCTGACCTGCCCGAGCAGCTCGAGCGGCTGGCTGTAGTTGGCATCGACGGCGAGGGTGTCCTGCTCCAGATCGCGGGCGGTGTAGGCCAGGCTGGTCGCGCCACTGTTGACGTTGCGCGCGGTGAAGGCATAGAGGTAATCGGTCGCGCGCCTGGAGCCGCGCACCGCCACGCGACCGTAGCCGCCATTGTCGAAGCGATGGGTCAGCTCGGCGACGACGTCGGTGCCGCGGCTGTCGAAATCCCCCCAGTCGGCGCCCAGGTAGGTCGAGCGGCTGAAGTCTTCCAGGCTGCCGTCGATGGCGGCCGGATAGCCGTTGTGCGGAAGGATGTCCTTGGTCTGGTGGATCAGCCCGAAAGACATGACGGTGGCGTCGGACAGGTCGATGTCCAGCGCGCCGTAGAAGCTCTCGCTGGTGTTGGCGTTGTAGTCGACCTCGCCGTTGGTGTCGGCGCGGGAGATGACCGTACGGCCGCGCACGCGCCCCTGCTCGTCGAGCGAGCCGGACAGGTCGGCTTCCAGGTAATTGGTGTCCCAGCTGCCGTAGCGCCCGGTCAGGCTGCCCTGGAATTCGCGGGTCGGGCGCTTGCGCACCATGTTGACGATGCCGCCCATCTCGCTGGTGCTGTTGAACAGCCCGGACGGCCCGCGCATGACCTCGACCCGATCGAACGGCGACAGCGACGGCAGCGTGCCGTTGATGCTGGCCATCGGCGCGGGCAGGCCATCGATGTTGAATTCGTCGTACTCGTAGCCGCGCGCATAGATCGACGAGCGCCCGCTGTCGTTGCTCAAGGTGCGCAGGCCGGTTGAGTACTTGGCCAGGTCATCCAGGTTCACGAACTGGCGGTCGCGGATGTAATCGCTGGTGTACACGCTGATCGACTGCGGGATGTCGCGCAGTTCGGCCGGTGTCTTGGTGCCGACGGTTGCGGCCGGCACGGTGTAGCCGCCGCTTTGCTCCGAGGACGGCATGTCGTACAGGCGGTTGCCTTCTACGGTGATGCTCTCCAGCTGCACCGGTTCGGCCTGGGCGGCGACACTCTGCGCCAGGGCGTTCAACGGAAACGGAGCGAGCAGGCCGGCGAGCAGCAATGGCCTGAGGCTAGAGGTGCGGAGAATTCTGTCCATGGGCGGCTCCTGTCGCAGCGGCGGCGACGTGTTGGCAAACGTTCGCGCTACTTAATGATAATGATTTGCATCAAAGGATGTCGGCGCGTAGTCTGCCACCCAGCCGCTTCGCGAACCTTTGCGGGGCCGAACATTTGCTTTGCTATCCCGTCAGATCGAGGCGCAGCGCCGCATGAATCAAGCTGATCACATCATTCGCGGCGATGAGTTGCCGGCCATGAGTAGGCCGGGGCTGCGCCTGCCCAACGAGGATGACGATCGTCTGCTCTACGGCCGGGTGAAGTGGGCGCAGCTGCGGGATGGCCTGTCGCTGCACTGGTCCGATTGCGAAGAGCTGCAGGATTTCGTCACCGAAAACGTGGTTGGCCCGCGGGTATCGTTCGTGCTTTTTCTGCAGGGCCAGAGCCGGGTCAGCTATGACGACCTGTCGCTGACGCTCGGTCAGTCGGCGTCTCAGCGAGCGCCCGAGGGCGTGGCGGTTTCGATGAACGAGCCAGTGCTCTTCCGCCGCCAGGCGCGCCGCGGCAGTCATATCCGCAAGCTGGTGGTGAGTCTGACGCCGGAATGGCTCGAAGGGCGTGGAGAGGGTGTCGCCTCGAGCGATGGCGCGATTCGCCACTTCATGGATAGCCATCTAGTACCGCGCATCTGGAAGCCCTCGGCGCGGCTGCTGACGCTGGCCGAGCAGATGCTCAACCCGCCCGGCTATGACCCGCTGCTTCAGGGGCTGTACCTGGAAAGCCGCGCGCTGGACATCGCCTGCGAGGCACTGATCAGCCTGGGTGATGGCTCGGCGTCGGCGGAACAGGGCCTGCGTCCGCAGGAGTACCGCCGTCTGCAACGCCTCCTTGCGCTCCTCGACAGCGGTGAGGCCGACGACTGGACGCTGGAGCGCATCGCCCGGGACGTGGGCGTCAATGCCACCACGCTGCAACGGCAGTTTCGCCTGTTCAAGGGCATGACCGTGTTCGAGTACCAGCGTGCCCGCCGGCTGCAGCTGGCGCGGGAAGCATTGGAGCGCGAAGGTGCCAGCGTAAACGAGGCCGCCTGGCGCGCCGGTTATAACAGTCCCGCTAACTTCGCCACGGCATTCAAGCGCCATTTCCGCATCACCCCGCGGCAGGTACGGGCGAGGGTCTAAGCGCTTGGTAACCGACCTGCTCGGTGATGAATGTATCGGCTCCATGAGCGACATGGAGAACGATAAGACCATTGCGCTTCGCGATGAGTTATGCGGGACATTCCAGATGCGCGTAAGTGTCAGATTGCTACCGTAAAGGACCACGTCGGCGAGCAGCATCTGATAGACAAACGCTTCGCCATCGGGCACCTGCAGTCGAGCAGTAAGTACGAGCACAACTACGAAAAGCTAAAGGCCGAGCATAATTGCACTGTGCGAAGCCGCGGGCCTCGACGTAAGCGAGGTCCAGCGCGTCTTCACCCCAACACATTCACGCAGCTTTACATGACATACAGACGCCAGACCGATGACGACGTTGTGCTACGCACCCAGGCCGCGTTCGAGCAACTGCAGACTGGTGCCACGGTGGGCGGGTTGACGGCAGGGGCATCACTGATCCGTGCCACCGGGTTATCTCAAGGCCCTGTGCCCTGTTCGAATTCATTGAGCGCCTTACGGCAGCCGACCCCAGAGCCTTCTCCGAGTCCAGCCTCCAGCCAAGGCAGGATGGCCAACGGCGGCGCTACCAAGGCACCGACAACACTGGCGACGGTACGGGCTGCCAATTCGCCGGTCACCACGCTGACCTGCGGGTTGCTCAAGGTGCCCTGCAGTTCCACAGGTGAGTTGCCGGAAAACAGGCTGATGTCCTTGGCATGCGCTTCGAATGCCAGGTTTAGGCGTTCGCTGTCGAGCTTGATGGTGCCCCCGCCAGTGATGTTGCTGTCGGTGGTGCTGATGAAGAGCTGCTCCAGCTTCGCTATGCCATCTGTCGAGTCGAAACGCAGATAGGTGCAGTTCATTGGCACCTGATCGTCGTCAGCGAGCGCGGCCAGCGCAGCTTCCCCTGCATCCAGGCCGAGCAATTCCATGGCGAGCATATCCAGCTTCCCGCCAGACATCGCAAGTTCCAGCTTGCCATCGAGTGCAGCCGCCATCTCGCCCAGGGAGTGTCCTTTGAAGTTCAGGTCCAGCTGGCCGCCAATGGTCCCGGCCGAATCCTGCGCTACCTGCGGAAGGTCAGCCTCGCGTAGGACAGGGGACAGATTGACGCTGGTGATATCCAGATGCAGTTCACCCGTCGGTTGCGGTGGCCGTACGTCCAGGCGCAGCCGGCCATTGGCCTTGCCTTTACCAATGGCGAGTTTCAAGGGTTCAGTCACCAGAACGCCTTCGTCCAGCTCGACTTTGAAGTCGACAGCGTTCAGGGGAATGTCTTTGGCGATCACCTTGTCCGCCTCGTAGCGGACGATGGCGTCGCGGTCGCGTAACGCATCGAGTCCAAGCGGTTCATCGGAAAACATTTGCCCGTCAGTGGGGTCGGTCGGCGTGCCGGGCGCTTTAAGGTCAGAGGTATAGAGGGTGTCCGAATGCAGATTGGCCCATAGCATGGGGCGACCGCTGAGGTCGAGGCGAACGTCGCCGCTCAGGTCGCTCTGGCCCCACTGCGCACGCAGATCCTGCAGCCGCAACTGCTGATTCTCCCAAAGGAGCTGGCCGCGCAGCTGATAGCCCGCCAGCGAAGGTAGACTCAATCCGGTCAGCGGGTTGAGGTTCGCCGGGTTCGGACCCTCGAGCGAAATCGCGAGATCCGCCGCCTCCAACTGCAACGGATCGGTGATGGTGCCATTCACGGTCAGGTAGCTTTCGCGCGACGTCACCGTGCCCTCGACGGGATAAGGTTGATTGTCGAACATGGCTTCCAGCGCACCCACCTCAAGTTCGAACTGCAGCGGCACCTCGTTGCGCCAGGCGTTGCCCGTCACTTGCAGACCTGAGTCGGTGGAGGTGGCGTCCACTTCGATTCGCAGGTCGCGTGTCGGGTTTTCGTAGCGCAGGTGCGTGTCGCTCAGGCGAGCGGAGTTCTGCCCCAGCTGCGCATGCAACTCACCATCCAACGTGCCTAGCTTCGGATAGCCCAGTGGCTCAAGCGCACGGCCCAGGTCCAATTCCTCGACAGTCAGGTCGACCGTTCCGCTCAGCGAGTTCTTCGTCAGGTCGAGGGCGCCGTTAGCGCTGATCGCCCCGTCGCCTTGCTCGGCGTGTAACTGCTGGATCTGCAAACGCTGCTCGGCCAAGCTGCCCTTGAGCACGATGTCGCTCAGCGCGGCATCGCCATACAGGAGCTGACCCAAGCTGAGATCCACCTCGCCGCGATAGCGACGCAACGGCTGCAGCAGGGTGTGCGCGCGCTGTTGCAACGATTGCTTGTCACCCTTTGCCTGCGATTGAGTGCTGTCCTGCTCCGCGTTAAGCAAGCGCATCACGCCCCACCGATTGAGGTCGAGCCGGTTGCCTTGCATGTGCACGTTCAACTCCGGGGTCTCGCCGCGCTCCAGGATCAGCGAGCCGGTGAGGTGACTTTCGCCGGTCTTCAGATCCACGTCTTGCAGCGCCCAGCGCTGCCCATCTCGCTTGAGCTGAGTATTGAAGTCGAATGCCGGGACGTCGATAGCCGGAGTATCGAACGCCATCAGTTCGGCCGAGTCCGGCGCGCTCACCGTCAGCTTTCCCTGCAGAGCATCGAGCGGCGGAAGCTCCTTAGCTTCGCCGTCAAAATGCGCCTGGATCTCGCCCAGTTGCGCATCGAGCGTCACCGCATAGGGCGAGCCGCTGGCCAAGGCCTGGGAAGGCGGCTCGCCAGTCAGGCTCAGTTGCAGTGGTTTCCCCTGCACGCTGCCCTGGCCTTCGATGGAGAGCTGTCGCTGGCCCGGGCCGTTATCGGTTGTGGCGATATCAAGGGTGACCTCGGCGTCCAGCGCTGCGTCGCGATAGGTGAGTCGCCCGTTCTGGATGCGGATGGTATCGGGCTGGATTGGCGAGCTGCTGTCGCTGGAGCTGTCTTCGCTTGTCAACGCGGCCCAGTTGGAGCGGCCATCCGCCTGCCGGGCCAGATGAATCTCAGGCTGTTCGAGCTCGAGCAACTGCAGGCTGAGGTGGCCAGTCAGGAGCGCACCCACATCGATCTCTGCCTGCATCGCATCAAGCTTGAGCATATAGGGGTGCTTGGCCCACTCGGGGTTGGCGATTTCGACATCGCTTACGCTGATCCCCAGCGGAAACCCCCAATCGATGTCGAGGTTGCCGATCTCGACCGCACGACCATCCAGACGCTGGCTCAGTTGGGCTTCGATCTTTTCCCGTGCCCACTGCGTTTGCACCAGCACTGCCGCAATCGCCACGAGCAGCACCAGGCCCGCCAGCACGATTCCAAAGATTTTCGCTGCCTTCGCCACGTTGCCTCCTGATCCGGTTTCGCTCGTGCGCGATACGTGAGGGTCAGCTGCAGTCGGATGCAGCCCTGTGAAAGTGTCGACCCCTTACCGGGCGGAAAAGGTCACTGCAAATTTCCCAGGCACGGCCACAGGCAACGGCTGCGAGTCCCGCAGAAGCGACGAAAGACAGGTTAGATAGGCGCGATGGCAAGCCGTGGAGACGGACGAACGGCATCGCCGTCGTCCGTGCTTGAAAGGCGGTTAACCCTGCAGATCGGCCAGCATTGCCGTGGCCACCGCTTCGGCGACCTTGATCCCGTCGACACCGGCCGAGAGGATGCCACCGGCGTACCCGGCGCCCTCGCCAGCGGGATACAGGCCGCGGGTGTTGATGCTTTGCAGGCTCTCGTTGTCCCGCTTGATCCGCACTGGTGAAGAGGTGCGCGTTTCGATACCGGTGAGGATCGCGTCGGGGCGGTCGAAGCCGCGAATCTGCTTGCCGAATGCTGGCAAGGCTTCGCGAATGGCCTCGATCACGTAGCCGGGCAGCGATGGCGCCAGATCGCCCAGCCGCACGCCCGGCTTGTAGGAGGGTTCGACTTCGCCGAATTCGCTGGACGCACGACCGCGGATGAAGTCACCGACCAATTGGCCGGGTGCGCAATAGTCGCTGCCGCCCAGTTCGAAGGCATGCGACTCCAGCCTTTCCTGCAACTCGACGCCCGCCAGCGGGCCGCCGGGGAAGTCCTCTTCCGGGTTGATACCGACGACGATGCCGGCATTGGCGTTGCGCTCGTTGCGCGAATACTGGCTCATACCATTGGTGACCACCCGGTTGGGCTCGGACGTGGCCGCCACCACGGTGCCGCCCGGGCACATGCAGAAGCTGTAGACCGCCCGGCCGTTCTTGGCGTGGTAGACCAGTTTGTAGTCGGCGGCGCCCAGCTCAGGATGTCCGGCGTACTTGCCCAGGCGGGCATTGTCGATGAGCGATTGCGGGTGCTCGATGCGAAAGCCCACGGCGAAGGGCTTGGCTTCGATATAGACGCCGCGCTCATGCAAGATGCGGAAGGTGTCGCGCGAGCTGTGACCGAGGGCGAGCACCACATAGCGGCTGCGGATTTCTTCGCCATCCGCCAGGCGCACGCCCTGGATGCGGCCGTCCTCGATGACGAAGTCGACCACGCGGCTGTCGAAACGCACCTCGCCGCCCAGCGCCTTGATTTCCTCGCGCATGGTCGAGACCACGCCGGTCAGGCGGAAGGTGCCGATGTGCGGCTTGCTGACGAACATGATCTCTTCCGGCGCGCCGGCGCGGACGAACTCGTGCATTACCTTGCGACCGTAGAACTTCGGGTCCTTGATCTGACTGTAAAGCTTGCCATCGGAGAACAGGCCCGCGCCGCCCTCGCCGAACTGCACGTTGGATTCCGGGCTCAGCACCTTCTTGCGCCACAGCGCCCAGGTGTCCTTGGTGCGGCTGCGCACATCGCGACCACGTTCCAGCACGATCGGCTTGAAGCCCATCTGCGCCAGGGTCAGCGCGGCGAACAGCCCGCAGGGGCCGAAGCCGATCACCAGCGGTCGTTCGCTCAACCCCTCGGGCGCCTGGCCGACCGGGTAGTAGCCGGTATCCGGCGAGACGCGGATGTTGCGGTCGTCAGCCAGACGTTCGAGCACCTTCGCTTCGTCGGTCACGCTGACGTCGATGATGTAGACGAAGGTGATCTCGCTGTTCTTCTTACGCGCGTCATAGCTGCGCTTGAAGACGGTGAAGTCGAGCAGTTCGGTGTCGCTGATTTTCAGGCGCGTGACAATAGCCTGGCGCAAGGCCTCAGCGGGGTGATCAAGCGGCAGTTGCAGTTCGTTGATGCGAATCATGACAGGTCCTGGCCGGTAGCCCCGGCAGAGGTAAGGTGGCGGCGCGGCGAACCTGGGCAGTTCGCGCGGCGCGCAGTGTAGCCGCGGCGGGGCAGGCTGTCATGAGCCTGGAACGACGGGAGCGAGCCGGCCATCGCGGGGTGGCAGCCGGTCGGCTCGGTTGGTTTACTGCAGGATTACCCGCGCATTGACGGGCTGCAGCGGACGGTTGTTGGCCTCGCCTACAGCATCGGTCAGGGCCTGAATCTGTGCGGTCGAGGCCACCACCGGTTGCTTGAGCACCAACCAGCGAACCCCTTCGGAGCAGGGCGGCGTGGTGAGCGAGCCGCTGAAGCGGTAGTAATCCAGATCCGCCGGCAACATGTCTCGGATATTCACCGCAGTGGGGATCGGCTGCGTGTCGCCCTCCGCGGGCAAGCTGTCCCAGAGTTTCGCCAGTACCGGATTCTGCTCGCCTTCCTTGAACATCACGGCCACTACCGCCAAGTTACCTGTTTCGTCGGCATGTACCAGATGGCCTTCCAGCGGGTAGGACTGCCCCTTTATCTGGTTTTCACTGGGCATGTGGAAGTGAAACTGGATCAGCTGAAAGGTCTTTCCATCCAATGTAAGGGTGCTTCCGGGTTTGTAGGCGACCTGGACGGTATGACCGCTGTTGACGACTTCGCTCGCGCCGGTGGCATAACTGACCATCAACGGCTCCAGTTCGGCTTCGACGAAACCGTCCAGGTTGACGGGGGACTGGTTCTTGCCGCTGCAGGCGTTGAACTCAGGCGTGAGCTTCGCCCAGTTCTCCGGGCCTGTTTCACCCGAGTATTCCCAATTCGTGCCCGGCGTGACTGCCAGCGCATGGGTGCAGAAGAACAGAGTGGCGAGCGAAGGGGCAAATTTCATGACAAGTTCCTCGACTTCATAGGACGACGGCGATGTCTGCCGTCTGGTTATGCGGCTCCTGCCTGGCGTGTGGTTACACGCTGAAAAAAAGAAGCTTGCTGAGCAAGCGTTCCGAATGCTGGCCCAGCGACCCGGGCGTCATTCTTTTTTGTCGTCGCAATCCAGGCGGCGTTCTTTTCATCCGACGGGGTGCGGTTGGGCGCTGGCCGGGCGATGCGCTTTTCGCTTCCCTTTCCGGTTGGCGAACTTCACCATGCGCGCCTTGTATATGTATTGAAGCCGGAGCGACCCCATGATCAATAACGATGTAATGCGCAGCCTGCGCTACATCCTCAACGTCAATGACGCCAAGATCGCCGAGATCACTCGGCTGACGGGTTGCGAGATTCCCGATAGCGAGGCGGTGGCGTACCTGGCGAAGGAAGACGAGGAAGGCTTCAAACCCTGTCCAGATCGGATCATGGCGCACTTTCTCGATGGCCTCGTGATCTACAAGCGCGGCAAGGACGAGAGCCGGCCGATTCCACCCATCGAATTGCCGGTGACCAACAACACGGTGCTGAAAAAACTGCGTGTGGCCTTCGAATTGAAGGAAGACGACATGCACGCGATTCTTCAATCGGTCGACTTCCCCGTATCCAAGCCCGAACTCAACGCATTGTTCCGCAAGGCTGGACACAGCAACTACCGGGTGTGCGGCGACCAGCTGCTGCGTAACTTTCTCAAGGGGCTGGCGCAGCGCAGCAACTGAGCAAGCTTGCCTGTAGAGCCGTCAGGCATGAAAAAGCCCCGTTATCGACGGGGCTTTTTCGTATCACCGAGCGTTAGCTCTGGATCATCGAGATGACCTTGTCACGCAGCTGAGGATTGTTCTGCACCGCCTGGTTGATGGCGTTGTATTCCTCGATGCTCAGGTTGTTGTTTTCAACTGTCTCCATCATCTTCTCGTTGGCCTGCTGCTGCAGCTGCTGGGCTTCGGCCGGGTCTCCGGTCTTCTCCAGCTTGGCGGTAAAGTCCTGGCGAATCTCCATGATTTCACCCAGCGAGTCGGCAAACTTTTCCAGCTTCTTGTCGCTGATGTCCGACGCTTGCATCGCCGGCGCTGCCTGAGGGGCTTGTGGCTGGCTCGCCTCTTGAGCGGAAGCCTGGGAGGCACCGGCTGCCATGAACAGGGCAAACAGGCTGGTGGACACGAGGCGAGTATTGAACTTGATCATGGTGGTAGTCCTGATAGTGGAAAAGACGAACAAGCCTTTGCATCAGCCATGCCACTCACCGCTACTGTCCCTAACTGCCTGATTTAATAGAGATCCGACCATCCGTCCCGTTCGCCTCGACGGTCAGATGGGCGCTGTGTATGGTGCTAGAATGGCACATGTAGCAGTTTGGCAGCGAACCTCGACGTTGCGCGGGGCGTTGCTCCTCAAGGTGGTAATTCCTCTCGTCGCGATCATGCTCGGCTTCAGTTACCTGTTGCTGTGGACGGTCGAGCGCAACAGCGAGCGGCGTTTGCAGGAGGAGGTCGAACTGGTCGCCCGCGCCGTGCGGTTGCCACTCAGCGACAGCCTGGAAAAGCAGCACGACCGGACCGCACAACAGGTGCTCGAGTCTGTACTCGGTGTCGGCCGTGTCTATGGCGCCTACCTGTACGACGATCAGGGGGAGCTGGTGGCCTTCGCCGGTGCTATCGAGCCGGACCAAGACCAGTCCTCGATCCAGCAGCTGACCGCTGACGGCAAACGCCGTGGCGGCTATCAGCGCATCCGTGGGCGTGAGGTCTATTCCTACTTCCTGCCGTTGGAGCAGAGCGGTGGGCGCATCAACGGGCTGTTGCAGGTCACCCGCCGCTGGAACGATTTCGAGCGTGACACCCGGCAGCTGCGGGTGATTGCTGGCATCTGCGCGGCGGTGCTGGCACTGGCGGCCGTTTGCATCGTCCTGCTCGGGCACTGGTCGGCTATTGGCCGGCATCTGCATGAACTGACGCAGAGCATGGCTCGGGTTGCGGCTGGCGAGCGCAAGCACCGTGCCCCGCGCAGCGGCCCGCAGGAGATTGCCGTCCTTGGCCGGGCGCTGAACCAGATGCTCGACAGCATTGCCGATGCCGAGCAGCGCATGGCCGAGCAGAAGGCCCGCGAGGCGGAACTCGAGGCGCGTCTGCGACGTTCTCAGCAGCTCGCCGCCGTGGGCCGGTTGGCGGCCGGCGTCGCTCATGAGCTGGGTAGTCCGCTGAGCGTGATCGATGGCAAGGCCCAGCGCGTGTTGCGCAGCGAGAGCCTGGAGGATGGCCCGCGCAAAGGGCTGTTGCAGATCCGTAGCCAGGTGCAGCGCCTGAGCGGGATCGTCCGTCAGCTGCTGGACTTCGGTCGCGCGGCGGGGCGGCCACCGCGCCGCATGCCAGCTGATGTGCTCGCCCATTCCGCCGCCGCGGCGGTCGCCGACGAGCTCGCGGCCCTTGATGTCCGGCTGCAGCTCGAGGCCCCGCCTGGTCCGCTGCACTGCGAGGTCGATCCGCCGCGGTTCGAGCAAGCATTGACCAATCTGCTGCGCAACGCGGCTCAGGCCAGCCCGGGCGGGCAGGTGGTCCTGCGCTGGTGGGCAGACGCCGACAGGCTGTTGTTTCAGGTCGAGGATGACGGTCCAGGCGTCGCCGAAGAGCACCGCGCGGCTTTGTTCGAGCCCTTCTTCACCACCAAGGCGGTGGGCAAGGGCAGCGGCCTGGGGCTGGCGGTAGCGCACGGCGTCGTTGCCGAGTGTGGTGGGCGTATCGAACTGGTTCAGGGATCGCTGGGCGGTGCGGCTTTTCGTATTTCACTGGCGCTGGCCGATGAGGAGCAGGGCAATGCAAACGGATGACAGTGCGCCCCAGCGGGTTCTGGTGGTGGAGGATGACGACAGCCTGCGTCAGCTGCTGGTAGAGGAGCTGGAAGACCGCGCGCTGCAGGTGCAGGCTGTGGCAACTGCGGAAGAGGCCCTGACGCGGCTGGAGGGCTGGGAGCCGGACCTGGTGGTGAGCGACCTGCGCCTGCCGGGCGCCGATGGCATGGCGCTGCTGCGCAGGGTCAAGGCTATGCAGGCGGCACCGGCGTTTCTGGTGATCACCGCGTTCGGCAGCATTCAGCAGGCGGTCGCCGCGCTGAAAGAGGGGGCGGACGAATTTCTGACCAAGCCGCTGGACCTGGATCATCTGGGGCTCGCGGTCTCGCGCGCATTGGAAACCCGGCACCTGCGGGACGAGGTGCGGCGTTTCCAGCAATTGCTCAGCGACGACCGTTTCCACGGCATGCTCGGCCGCAGCCGGGTGATGCGCGAACTGTTTGACCAGATCCGTCAGCTGGCGCGGGCCGCCGGCCCTGTGCTCGTCATCGGCGAGAGCGGGACCGGGAAGGAGCTGGTGGCCCGCGCCGTTCACGCCGAGAGCGAGCGGGCACAGCGACCGTTTCTGGCGATCAACTGTGCCGGGCTGCCCGCCGAGCTGCTGGAAAGCGAATTCTTCGGACACGCTGCCGGGGCCTTTACCGGTGCCAGCCGCGCCCACAAGGGGCTGTTCCAGCAAGCCGATGGCGGCACCCTGTTCCTCGACGAGATCGGCGAAATGCCGCTGCCGCTGCAAGCCAAGCTGCTGCGCGTGCTGCAGGAAGGCACCATCCGCCCGGTGGGCGGCGAGCGCGAGTTGAGCGTCGACGTGCGCATCATCGCTGCCAGTAACCGGCCCCTGGAAACCGCCGCTGGCCGCGAGTCGTTCCGCGAGGACCTGTTCTTCCGTCTGGAGACCTTCATCCTGCCGGTTCCGCCGCTACGCGATCGCGAAGAAGACCGTGAGTTGCTCGCCGCCGGCTTCGTCGCGCATTTCGCAGCGCGGGACAGCCGGCCGGTGCGGGGCCTGTCGCAGGCAGCGCTGGAGCAGCTCAGGCGCTATCCATTTCCCGGCAACGTGCGCGAATTGCAGAACGCCATGGAGCGTGCCGTGACCTTCTGCCATGGCCGCAGCATTGAGCTGGAACACTTGCCGACGCGCATCGCCGGTTACCAGCAGAGCGCACCCGAGGCGCGTACTGATGACCTGCTCGGGGCCATGATCGACGGGCCTCTACTGCCGACACTGGACGAGCTGGAAATGCGCTATATCCGCCACGTGCTGGAGCGGGTCGAGGGCAACAAGCGCCGCGCCGCCGCACTGCTAGGCATCGGCCGGCGTACGCTTTATCGGCGTCTGGGCGAGCAGGAGCAGGACGACAACGGTTGATCCCGCCGAGCCGGGCGCCGGAAAGCGGCGGTGGCGGCAGCCTCTGCACCGGCAGACAGACACTGCGCCTGAGCGAGAACAGTTTGCGCGGCACCAGACGAGTTGATTGGTGGGCTAGCTGAGCTGCACAGCGGTGCGCGGCGGCAATTGCTCCAGGCGCAGTTCGGCCTGGGACAGATTGCGCACCGCTACCCACTCCGCCAATGCCGTGACCGAACGCGGCGGCGAGATCAGATAGCCCTGGAACAGATCGCAGCCGGCCTGCAACAGTGCGGATTGTTTCTCCAGGCTGTCGACACCCTCGGCATTCACCCGTTTGCCTTGGGCCTGACAGAACGCAACGATCGCCGTCAGGCTCTGCTGCATCTCCGGGCGGGTCAGTCGCTCGACGATCGCCATGTCCAGCTTGATGGTATCGGCCGGGTATTCGAGCAGCTGCTGGATCGAGGTGTAGCCGACCCCAAAATCGTCGATGGCAACACGGAACCCGGCCATCTGGATCGCATGCACCGCCGCCATGGTGTTGCTGCAGAGTTCGGTGGCGTAGGTCTCGGTGAGCTCGATCTCGATGCGGCTGGTGCAGATGTCGTAGTGTGCGGCGCGCTCAGCCAGGTAGCTGCACAGGCGGTCATCGTCCAGTTGCGCCGATGACACGTTGATCGCCAGGATGACACCCTCACCGAACAGCCTGACCAGTTGCGGATAACCGGCCAATGCGTGATCGATGACCCAGCTATCGATTTTCGGAAACAGGCCAGCACGCTCGGCGATGGGAATGAATTCGCCGGGCGAGACCGTGCCCAGCAGCGGGGAATGCCAGCGCAGCAGTGCCTCGCAGCTGACCACTGCGCCTTCACGATCCACTGCGGGCATATACACCAGGCGGAATTGTTCGTCGCCGTCGAGCGTACGTAACTGTTCCTCGATCATACGGATGCGCTGGTCGCGTTGCTCCAGCTCCGCCGAAAAAGCGACCGCGAAGTTCTTGCCTAGGGCCTTGGCCTGATACATCGCGGTGTCGGCGCGTGTCAGCAGCTGGGTGATCGAGGCGGCATCCTCGGGATAACGGGCGGTGCCAATGCTGACGCTGACCTGATAAAGACGATCCTCCACACTGAAGCCGCCGCGGCACAGGCCGAGCAACGCATCAGTGAGTTCGGGCAAGCTGTCGCTCCCGGCTGGCGACAACAGCAGGACGGCGAACTCGTCACCGGACAGCCGCGCAAAGGCCGTTTCGGTAGCCGGACGGGCCTCGCAATGGCGATCCAGCGCGCCCTGTACACGCAGGGCAAAGATCCGCAACAGCGTATCGCCGGCGTCATGGCCGTGCTGATCGTTGACCTGTTTGAAGTTGTCCAGGTCGAGGAACAGCAGGGCCAGCCGTTGTCCGCCTTGCTCGCACTTGTCATGCATGGCTGCCGCCAATATGCCGAAGTGGGCGCGGTTGCTGATGTGAGTCAGGCTGTCGGTCCAGGAGATTTCCTGAATGCGCTGCAGAGCCTCGGTGTTGCGCTCGTGCAACGTCTTCATGTTCAGCGTCAGGCGGCCGATCTCGCCGCCGTCGGTGGGCTCGTCGAGCGCAGTACGCTTGCACCGCAGCAGGTCGGTGAGCTGCTTATCGAGATGGCTGATGGGCCCGGTGACGTAGCGGCGAATCAACAACAGCAACAGGCCGCTGGTGATCAGGCAGATCAGCGAGCCGCCGATCAGGAAGGCGAGGCTGAGTTTGCGCAAGCGCTCGGCAAGGTATTGCGGAGGGGGCGTCAGCCGCGCCCTCAATGAACCCGACAGCTCGACCTCAGCGGCCAGGCGCGACCTTGCCGTGCTCGGTGTCGGGGCAATCTCCACCACAGCGCCGTAGTCTGCCTCGAGCTGGTTCTTCAGGGCGATGAACTGCTCCGGCCGCACGGCCAATTGCAGGGTAAAAGCTTCCTCGCGTTGGCTGGGCAACGGCCGGGTGGCCGAGGCCGGCAGGATGAAATCGGTGTCCAGTAGCAGCGGCCCGCTTTCGGCGTTTTCCACGTAGATCATTTCGTCGGTTTCGGCGGCCTGCTTGGCCTCTCTTACGATCCGCTGCTGGGTGGCATTCATCCTGGCGAACGGTGACAGGCTGCTTTCGAAATAATAGGCGACCTCGCCGTCCGGCTCGACGATCGCGAAAGAGACGAACGACAGACGTGCACTGGAGAGCGAGCGGATGCTCTGCTGGATGCGCAGGCCGAGGGTGTCGTTGCGGTAGGCGGTGTCCGACTCGCGCAGGAACAACAGCAGCGCCTCGCTATCGGTAATCGAATACAGCGCGCTGCGATTGAATGCCTGGTAGTCCAGAAACGCCGATTTCAAGGCCGATAGTCGTTGCGCCAGACGCGCCTGCTCCAGACCCAGCAGCGATGCGCGCTGGGTCATGTAGGCGGTCGTGGCGGCGAGCAGCTGGACGATCAGGATGACCGGAAAGATCACCAGCAGTGCGCGTTTACCGAGCCTCATGGGCGTTGATCAGGGCGCTGATGATGCGCCGCCGTGTTTGCGTCGCTTCCAATGGCCGCGTCTCGTACACCTGGCTGTTTTGCAACACCGCTTCGGGTGGGTAGATGGTCGGGTCCTGGCGTATCTCCTCAGGCAGCAGTGCCTTGGCGGCGGCGTTTGTGGTGGCGACGCCGAGCTCAGCGCTGTTCAGCGCCGCAATCTTCGGATTGTTGAGGAAATTCAGGAAGCGATAGGCCAGTGCTTTCTGCGCACCCTTGGCCGGGATGGACAGGCAGTCCACCCAGAGCAGCGTGCCTTCCTCGGGCACCATGTAACGCCAAGGTTCGCCCTCGACACCTTCGACTTCATTGAGCACCTGCTGATCACCGCTGTAGGCCAGGGCCATGTCGGCCTTGTCGAGGTAACGCTGGCTGCGTAATGACGTGATCACGTACTCGTAGGTCAGTACGGCAGGAGATTGTGCCTGCAGTAGCTCGAAGGCCGCCTTCAGCTCGTCATTACTCGAGGTGTTGATCGAGTGCCCCTGGTGCAATAGCGGGCCGGCGAGGATGTCTTCGTGGTCCTCCATCATGATGATGTGCGGCTCGTCGCGATTGGCCGGCTCGAGCAGATCCGCCCAGGATTGCGGCGGGTTGGGCAGGCGGTCGGTCCGATAGGCGATGCCGAGCGTGCCCCATAGGTAAGGGATGCTGTGCGCGCCACAGCTGTCACGCCAACGCTGGGGAACATGCTTGAGATTGGGGACTGCTTGCTCGTCGATCGGATCGAGCAGCCCGCGTTGGCCGAAGCGAGATGAGCTGATCAGCTCGGTCAGGGCAATGTCGATCAGATGGTCGGGTTTGGCCAGTACTTCGTCGCGCTTGTCACCGCTGTCGAAGTACACCTGCTCGATCTTGATCCCCGTTTCGGCTTCCCAGCGTTCGATGACCGCTTCGCTGAGGTACTCCTCCCAGTTCAGCAGGTTCAGGGTTTGCCCCGCATACGGGGCGGTCGACGGAAACAACAGGCAGGTCACCGCCAGCAGTGCGCTGCGAGCCCGGAAAGGTGTTTTATAGTTATTCATCAGGCTGTCCATCCGCTACGGCATGTCCTTTTCGGGACCGTCGCGGTGACCCCTGTTACTGCAGGTCGCCCCGACTGGGTCTCTGGCTGTGATGGAAGAATGCGATGTGTTGAGCGGGCACGCTGATGCGCGACCAGTCAGTCATCTTATCGACAGCCAGTACTGGCACTTTAATGGCGCCAGGCGAATGACGGCAACAAATTTGTAACCCTGGGCCATGCCGGTCCGATCAGCGGGCGGTGATCGGTTGTTTTCCTGGTGCTACCCGAGGGCGTGACGAGCTCTGCAGCCAGGGTGCTAATAGCTTCGTGGACAGGGGGATGAACAAGTAAGTCATCAGCGGCGTCAGGGCCAGGGTGCTGAGCAGTATTCGCATCACCAGACTCAGCTCGCCGAGCATGCCGCCAAAGACCATGTTGAACAGCAGCGAGACCGGAAAGAATGCCAGCCAGATCGCCACGCTCTGCTTCCAGCGCGGTGGTGGAGGGCTATCAGCGCCGCCAAACCAGGCGTCGATACCTCGGGCGCGTTGCTCGTGGGGTTGACCGAAGAGCTCGCCGCCGCGCTGCAGCCACGCTCGGCGCGATGCCGAATGCTCCCAGGAATCGAGTGTTTGCTCATCGGCGAAGCGGAAGACAATCTGAAATTCGTCGTCGCCAGGCGGGGGCGCCAGCACGCCGGAGCCGAGATAGCCGGGAAAGTCCGCGGCCAGCTGTTCGCCTTCGTGCAGCCAGGCGAGGAGATCGTGGTAGCGGCCATCGCGCACGCGGCGGGCCACCATCAGGGTGACGGGTTGCGTAGACATTGTGTATCTCCAGCATCAGGCCGGCCACCCGGATAGGGCATTCGGCAAACGCAGCGCCGGGGTGTTGGGCTGCGAACTTAGTCAGGCAAGGATCATGCCCTGGTCGTCAGACAGCGCCAGACCGCGTGAGGTCGGCATAGCCGGGACGACGGCGCACTATACGGAGATTTACTGCACTTGGAAGAGGCGTATGCGTCGCGGATGGTGCAAGCGGCTGCGGCCTGTTAGCCGCAGCCGGGCTGGTCAGCGATTAGCCAGTCGGGCTTGCTTGTAGAAAGGCGAGCGGGGGCCGTTGAGAATTCCGCCGTAGCGTTGCGTGCTGAGGAGGCGACCGCTGGCAATGCCAGCTACGTCATGGCTGCGATCGGTCAGGCTGTTGAGCACTTGATTGACAGCGGCGCTGACCAGCATCCCCACCAGGCCGCCCCCGGAGTTGTTCTGGTTCTCGGCAGTGCTGGCAAGCGCACTGCCTTGCCAGAGCAGGTCACCGCTGCGCAGATCGATCAGTTTGCCGCTGGCCTCAACCGCTACTTCGCTGGTCAGCACCTTGTAACTGCTGCCGTAACGGCTGACTTCGATATACAGGGCGGCATCCGCGCCGAAGATCTCGCGCAGCTTGGCTGGCGGTGCCGTGTGCATTTCGTCGGCGTTCATCAGCCCGTTCTGCTTGAAGGTTTCGTCGACCACTGCGACCGGCAACACGTAATAGCCGGCTTCCGCTAGCGGAGCGGTAACCTGCGACAGCACGCTGTAGCTGGCCTTGATGTCCGGCGAGCTGTTGATCGGAGGCAGCACCAGAATGGAAGACGGGTTGTTTCGCTCGAATGCGCTGTAATCGTATGGGGTCTGCTGCGTGGCGCAGCCGGCTGTCAGGGCGACGGCGGCAAGCACTAGTAAGGTCTTGCAGGAATGAAAACGCATCATGACTGCTTACTCCGCTACGTTGCGCATGAGGAAGTCCATGTACGCAGCGGACTCCGGGAACAGGGCTTTTTCGGTTTCGAATTGCTGGCGGACCTGGTCGGCTTTGCCGATCTCGGCGTAGAGCATGCCTAGATGTGCGTGGAAACCGGGCGGCGGGGAGCGGTCTACGGAGCGTGCTTTCTGGAGGCTGGCCTCAAGTTCCGCGATCTGCTCTTGCGGGCCGGTTTCATGTTTGAAGTGTTCGTAGACCTGCTGTTGATAGCCGTCCCAGTGATACAGCGGCGGGGTCTGGTTGCCTGCGCAACCAGTCAGCAAAAAGGCCGACAATAGGCCGGCAATAGGCCGGCAATGGCCGTTCCATGGCGTAGGTTCAGTTTCATGTGGGTCTTCCTTGAGGTTATTGCGCAGGGCGCCAGGCACCGCTGTCGACGCCCGAAACGAGATTATTGACGGCTTCGCGGATGGCCAGATCCAGTACCTTACCGTTAAGGGTGGAGTCGTAGCTGGCGGTGCCACCGAAGCCGATCACCTCGCGGTTCGATAGGCTGTACTCGCCTGCGCCCTGAGCCGAGAACACCACTTCGGACGTGTTCACGTTGACTATATTCAATGCCACCTTGGCGTAGGCGATTTGCGATTTGCCACGGCCGAGGATCCCGAACAGCTGTTGGTCGCCGACTTCCTTGCGGCCGAACTCGGTCACGTCACCGGTGACCACGAAATCAGCGCCACGCAGTTGAGCGCGTTTGTTGGAGATCGCACTTTCCTGGGCGATCTCGTTCATGTTGTCCCGGTCCAGCACGTTGAACCGATTGGACTGCTGCAGATGGGTGATAAGGATGGTCTTGGCTTGACCGCCGAGGCGGTCGACCCCGTCGGAGAATAGCCCGCGCATATAGCTGGAGCGGTTATCGAATTTGCCGACGGCGATCGGGCTGCGCTGCCCTTGGTAGGCACTGCTGGCGGAGGTGACTTTAGCGACCTCAAGGGTACGCGACTGTTCGGTAGCGCAGCCGCCGAGCAGAAGACTGATGCCGACCAAGCCGGCCATGAGCTTCTTGTTCATCTGATCATTTCTCGTGATGTGTGTTGGGTGTCGGCCTTTCGGCCTTGTTATGGATGCGGCTGCACGATCACGCTGGGTGATCCAGAACGGTACGGGAAAGAAAAAGGCAGGCGGGGCGAGGGTTTGATACAGAGCGTCCATGACTACTTGTTTCCTTGGTCCGAATGCGCGCTGAGGACAGACGTCGGTCAGCCAGACTACGGCGCGGAGTCTACAAACAAGGGTGGCACCGTGCCAGTGTCGTGGTTCGCAGTTGAATCAGCCGGGACCGCCATCCGTCGGTTCAGCAGTTCCAAGGCAGAGGCAGGGCCAGCCACTCGCCGGACGGCATCGTAAAGGTTTCGCCGAACGCTCAAGGACGGGGCGTTGCGCTTGGCGCAGAACACCGCGCGGTTCCGCCTCGGCTGAGTCTTGCGCTCAGCGAAACGCGAACCCTCGCCGGCGGTTCAGGTCCGTTGAAGGACGAGCCTGAGCCGTCGGAGCATGTCCATGCAACGTCTCACCTTGCTGTCGCTGGGCAGCATCAACGCTGATTTCCAGGTGCGGGTCGACGAGCCTGCAGGCAGTCGCGAAACCCAGCTGGCCCATGACCTGTGTCGCCTGTCCGGCGGCAAGGCAAGCAATACGGCGTATCTCGGTGCGCGTTTCGGTCACCGCAGCCTGTTACTCGGCCGCGTCGGTGACGACGAGCTGGCCGAACAGGCACTCGAGCCGCTGCGTAAGGCTGGCGTTGAGGTGGATAACGTCGGGCGAGCCGCGGGTCAGTCCACTGGCGTGTCGATGATCATGGTGCCGCCGGATGGGAAGAAAAACATCGTCCTGGCGACTAATGCCAACGACTGCTGGGACGACGCGGCCATCGAAGCCATGGCCGCCGCCATCGACGGTTGCGCAACCCCCGCCTGCCTGGTGCTCGATTACGAAGTGCCAGCGCCGGTGGTACGCCAGGCGCTGGAAGCGGCGACTCGAAAGGGCATTCAGGCGGTGCTCGACCCGTCATTCCCCGACCGGGTGGAGCAAGCGCTGTTGCCCTGGCTGTACGCGATCACACCGAACGTCTCCGAAGCCGAAGGGCTGGTTGGCCATTCGCTCGACACCCTGGACCAGCTCGCGAATGCCGCGCGTCAACTGCAGCGCGACGGGCCTGCCGTGGTGTGCATCAAGCTCGGCGATGGCGGCTGCGTGCTGACGACCGCTGATCAGACCCTGCACATCCCGCCGGGCGACGTAGAACCGGTCGATACCACCGGCGCGGGCGATGCCTTTACCGGCGTGTTCGCCGTGGCTTTGCTTGAAGGCCTTGAGCCACGGGAGGCCGCCGCCTGGGGCGTGGCCGCGGCGAACCTTGCCGTCACGGGTTATGGCTCGCAGCCCGCGTATGCCGATCGGCAACAGGTGATCGAGCTGGCGCAAAAGCTGCTCGAGAAGGCGAGGAGGCTGGATGGCTGAGCCGTACACGCGGTGCCAGATCGTCTTCGAGCATTACGACCGCGGCGATGAGCGACGGCGCGAAGCCTTGCTCGCGCTGGGCAACGGAGTCTTGTCGTGGCGGGCCAGTGCGCCGGAAGCTTCGGTAACACCCCGTGCGAATGACAGCGAACACTACGCGGGTTTCTACCGCGCCGGCTGGTATGACGAGGCGCCGCGCGAGGTCAATGGTGACTCGGTGCAGATGGCCGCTCTGGTCAACTTGCCGGACCCCTTCGGTCTCAGCTTTGCGTTAGATGATGGCGATTGGTTCAGCCTCGATAGGGTCGACCTGCAGCGCTATCGGCAAACGCTGAGCCTGGACACCGGCGTGCTCGAACGGCACCTCGAATTCGATCTGGCTGAATATCGGGTGAGGTTGCTGGAACGTCGTCTGGTCAGCATGGCGACGCCCAATCTCGCCGTGCTGCGCTGGGAGCTGCAGTTGCCGCCCGGCCTCAAACTGCGCCTGCGGACAATGCTGGACGGTGGCGTACGCAACGCTGGGGTTCGCCGCAACCGTGCCTATGAAGGACGGCGATTGCAGCACCTTGCCTTCGACCATGACGAGAAGGGCGCGGCCGCACTCAGCGCCTGGCTGCACGACCATCGCCGCCGACTGGCGATGGCGACAGAGATCAGGACGCCCGAGCAACCCCTGCAATGGCGCGCCACCCTCGATGATCATCGGTTGATCCAGCAGACGGACTGCACCGTGCCGGACAGCGGCCGGCTGATCATCGAGAAGTGCGCGGTGGTGCTGGTCGACGAGGAACGACCCGCAACCGACGAGGATGCGCGTGTCGAGGCACAGCGACAGTTGCCATGTGACGGTTATGAGCAGTTGGAACAGGCGAGCACCGAAGCCTGGCAAAGGCTGTGGCAGGGGCTCGCGCTCACTGCGGACGATCCGCAGCTGCAGCATGCGCTGCACTTTCATGCCTTTCACCTGCTGCAGACCGTGTCGCCACTCAGCGTTGGGCGTGACCTTGGCTTTCCGCCTCGGGGTTGGATGGAAGGCTATTACGGCCAGGTATTCTGGGACGAGCTGTTCGCCTATCCGATACTCGCGACCCATTGGCCCAAACTCGCGAGAAGCCTGCTCGATTACCGTTATGCGCGCCTCGACAAGGCCCGCGAACGGGCCCGTCGCGCCGGGCTGCGGGGGGCCATGTTCCCCTGGCGCAGCGCACGCACTGGAGAAGAGGAGACGCCGCCTTGGCAGTGCAACCCGATGTCCGGTCGCTGGATGGCCGACCACACCCGCCTGCAGCGGCATATCGGCTCGGCCGTGGCGTACGACGCCTGGCAGCTGTATCTGACCACCGCTGACGAGGCGTTGCTGGCCGGGCCGGTCGGTGAGTTGATCATTGAAGTGGCGCGTTTCTGGGCCAGCCTGGCGCAGTTCGATGCGTCGCGGCAGCGCTATCTGATCTGCGGTGTGATTGGCCCTGACGAATATCACAACAGCTACCCGGACGCGGCAGAGCCGGGGTTGAACAACAACACTTACACCAATCTGATGGCGGCCTGGACGCTCGACCGCGCGCAGCAGGTGCTGGCGTTGCTCAGCGAGCCCGATGCAGCCGCGCTCCGGCAACGACTGAAGGTGGAGCCGAACGAGCCGGAACACTGGCAAACGGTCGCTGAAGGGCTTTACCTGCCCTTCGTCGACGATCAATTGCTCAGTCAGTTCGAAGGTTTCGACAAGCTGGAAGCGCCATCGCAGGAGTGGTTGCACGGCGACCGGCCGCGCTTGGACTGGATGCTCGAAGCGCGGCATGACAGCTGTGATCGCTACCAGCTGACCAAACAGGCCGATGTGCTGATGGCCTATCACCTGCTACCCCGGCAGACACTGCAGCAGATCCTCGAGCGTCTGGGTTACCGGCATGACATGGCCTGCACACGCCACACCGTCGCCTATCACCTCGCCCGCATCACCCATGAGTCGAGTTTGTCGAAGGTCGTCTGCGCCGGTGCGCTGGCGGGTATCGACAGCGAGGCGTCCTGGTCCTACTACCAGCAGGCCCTGGCCACCGATCTGGGTTCGCCAGGCAACAGCGGCACTCAGGAAGGCATCCATCTCGGCGCCATGTGTGGCTCGCTCGACGTGTTGCAGCGCCATTACCTCGGGGTTCGTCTGGAGCTTGATGGCCTGTACATCTTTCCCTCGCCACCGCCGGAGCTGCAGCAGATAGCGCTGTCGCTGGTGTTCCGGCAGGCGCGCCTGCATCTGCAACTGGCTGACGGCTCGCTGTGGGTTCGCGCCGCCCATGAAAACTCGGGTTCGGTGCCGCTGCACTATGCTCAAGGCAGGTGCCAGCTGGGGCCGGGCGAGTCGCTCGAGATCGCCATCCCGCCGGCGCAGGGTCGCTCGGCAACGCATTGAAACACGCCAGTACGTCGATCCAGCGGAACGTCCAGTCCAGAGCCCGTTCCATAACAGAACGTGCCAGACAAGGAGACGCAGTGATGATGGAGGTCGGAAGCGCTCGCCGATGGCTGGATGGGTTGGGCTGGGTGGTGATCTATGCGTTGGTCTGGGCACTCTTCAGCGAAGGTGGCGGATGGTCGCTGGGCGTACCGACCATCCTGTTGGCCGCAGGGCTTTCAGTCTGGTTAGGGTTGCGGCCCTGGCACCCGTCGCTGCGGGCGCTGCCTGGGTTTGTCGGTTTCTTTCTCGGCAGGATGGCCGCTGGTGCCTGGGATGTGGCCGTGCGTGCGGTTCATCCACGCCGTCCGCTGCAGCCCGCGTGGCTCGACTACCCGATTGCCAGCCGTTCGCCTCAGGTGCGGCTGGTGCTCTCTGCGCTGGTCGGCCTGCTGCCCGGCACCCTGGCCTCGCGGGTGGAGGGAGACCAGATGCGTGTGCATGTGCTTGATGAGCGCCAACCGTGGAAACCCACCGTGAGCGAACTCGAACAGCGACTTGAGCAGCTGCTGGTGCGGGGGCGCTCGCATTGATGGCGGTGTACGCGTCCCTGCTGCTGCTCACCATCATCATTGGGCTCGGCCGCGTGGTGTTGGGGCCGGGTCGGGTGGATCGGCTGCTGGCGATCCAGCTGTTCGGCACCACCGGCACGGCCTTGCTGTTGGTGCTTGCTCAATGGCAACACCAACCGGCGCTACGTGACGTGGCGCTGCTGCTGGGGTTACTCGCAGCGGTCGCAAGCGCCGCGCTGGTGCAATTGCTGCGCAGGGGCCGACATGACTGAGCTGCTGCTGGATGGCCTCAGCTGGCTGCTGCTGATTGGCGGCCTGCTGTTTTTCGTGGCGGGCAGTATCGGTCTGCTGCGCTTTCCCGACACCGTCAGCCGTCTGCATGCGTTAACCAAAGCGGACACCCTGGGCCTCGGGCTGGTGATTGCCGGCCTCTCGCTGCGTGCCGACAGCCTCTGGGAGGTCGGGCAGATGGTGCTGATCTGGCTGTTGCTGCTGGCCTCCAGCGCCACCGCCTGCCAGTTGCTGGCGCGACAGGCAGGTGAGGAGCCACGCGATGACTGAATGGCTGTTCGACGGCGTGCTTGGCCTGCTCCTGTTGGGGCTCGCCTTTGGCGCGCTGCATGGTCGCAACCTCTACACCAGCGTGCTGCTGTTCATCGCCTTCGGCCTCGCGCTGGCGTTGGTCTGGGCGCGCCTGGGCGCAGCGGACCTGGCGTTGGCCGAAGCGGCGATTGGCGCCGGGCTGACGGGCGTTCTGCTGTTCACCGCACTGGCGCGCCAGCCCGGGCCGGCGGATCTGCCAGATGCCACCGGTACGCGACTGCGCCTGGGCGCCGCGGCTGTGGTGCTGCCAATGCTGATCCTGCTGGTGCAAGGGCTGGCGCCACTGAGCGAGATAGAGCCGCGTATGCCGGCGCTGATCACACGGCATCTGGATGAGACCGGTGTCAGCCACCCGGTAACCGCCGTGCTGCTGAACTACCGCGCCTGGGACACGCTGCTGGAACTGGCCGTCCTGCTGCTGGCGCTGCTTGGTGCTCGGCAACTGGGGCCGCGACCGCTGGATCTGGCGGAGCCCTGGCCGCTTCTACGAGCCTGGGCGCGGGTGCTGGCCCCGCTGCTGGTGCTGGCTGCCGGCTACATTCTTTGGCGCGGAGCCAGTGCGCCAGGTGGCGCCTTTCAGGCTGGGGCGCTACTGGCCTCGGGTGTGGTGCTACTGCGCTTGTCGGGCTTGGTGCCACGGTTGCGCTGGTCATTCACGCCGTTGCGCTTGTTGGTGCTGGGCGGCCTGCTGGTGTTTATCGGTGTTGCGTTGATGACCGCCTGGCTGGGCGAGGGCTGGCTGACTTACCCACGCGGGGCGGCCAAGCTGCTCATCGTCCTGATCGAGAGCGTAGCGACCCTGTCGATCGCTGCGAGCCTCAGCCTGCTGGTGGTGGGTGAAGGGGAGGATGTCTCCTCATGAGCAGCAGCCTGTTCTGGATGATCATCGGTGCCACGCTCTGGTTACTGGGCCTGCACGGCCTGCTGACATTGCGTCAGGCACTGCGCCGGATCATCGCCTTCAACCTGATGGGCAGTGGTGTGTTTCTGGTGATGATTGCCCTGGCGGCGCGCAGCCAGCCGAGCGATCCGCTGCTGATAGCACTGGTGGTGACCGGGCTGGTGGTGGCGGTCAGCGCCACCGCCCTGGCGTTGCGGTTGGCCGGCGTGGCGCAAGGCCAAGAGCACTCAAAGGGCCAGCAGGAGCCGCGACAATGAATGCGGCGTTGCTGAGCCTGTCCCTACCGCTGCTTGCAGCTCTGCTGCTGGTGTTGCTGCGGCCGGCTCGCAGTGGCCTCTGCGTGATCTTGATGAGCGCCGCCAGCCTGATTGCCGCGGCGTTTGCCTTGCAGCAGGCGATCAGCCTCGGGCCGCAGCTGTTGCAGATCGGCGGTTGGGAGACACCGTTGGCGATCCGATTCCAGCTGACCCCGCTCACCGCGCTGCTGATGGTCTTTACCGCCGGCCTGCATCTGCTGGTCGCGCTCTACGCAGCGCGCAGCCCGCACGCCACTGGCAACGAGGATTACTGGCCGTTGTCCTGCCTGTTGCATGCGTCGCTGGTCGCACTGTGGCTATCGGCGGACCTGTTCAACCTGTACGTCACGCTTGAATTGCTGAGCCTCTGTGCCGTGGCGCTAGTGGCACTGGCCGGGCGCAAGGCCTATCGACCGGCCTTCAACTACCTGATGCTGTCGCTGGCGGGGTCGCTCGCTTACCTGTTCGGCGTGGCGTTGTTCTATGGCCGCTACGGCGTGCTCGATGTGCTGGTGCTGGCCGAGCTGACCGAGGCCGACAACACGACCCGGCTGGCGCTGCTGCTGATGAGTGTCGGGCTGATGCTCAAGGCGGCATTGTGGCCGCTGCACCTGTGGCTGCCCCCGGCGCATTCCGGCGCACCGACGGCGGTCAGCGCCTTGCTCTCCGCGCTGGTGGTCAAGGGACCGATCTATATCCTGTGGCTGATCTGGAGCCAGATCGCGCCACCGGAGCTGGGGCGTCAGGCCGGGTTTCTATTCGCCGGGGCCGGCATCCTGGCGTTGATATCTGGCGGCTGGTCGGCGCTGCGCGCGCCGCGCCTGAAAATGCTGGTGGCCTATTCAACGGTTGCGCAGCTGGGCTATGCGCTGTTGGCGCTCGGCCTGCTGCTGCACTGGCAGGAGCCGCGAATGGAGGCAGCGTTGTGGCTGTTCATCCTGGCGCATGGGCTGGCCAAGGTGTCGATGTTCCTGGCTGCCGGTGAGCTGCAGCGGGTGCTGGGTACGCGTCGGGTACGTGCGTTGAAAGGGGCCAGCCAGAACATGCCGGTGGCCATGGCGACCTTCGCTGTCGCCGGTGGCAGCCTGATTGGTCTGCCGCCCAGTGGAGGCTTTCTTGCCAAGTGGCTGTTGCTGCAGCCGCTGTTCGAGCAACCGCAGCACTGGCCATGGGCTTTTGGTGTGCTGCTCGGCACGCTGATGTCGGCGGCCTATGTGTTCCGTGTGGTGGCGCTGGGCTTCGATCGTGCACGGCCCAACCCACCCAGCGTCAAGCCTGATCCCGTTGCGCAATGGCTGGCGATGCTGCCGGCGCTATTGGTGCTCAGCCTGGCGCTGATCAGCGAGCCCTTGCTGCTCTGGCTCGATGGGGTGGCACGATGAACTGGACCCATTGGTTACCGCTGGCCATCGTGCTCAGCTCGCTGGTGCCGGGCCTTCTGATCTTCACCCTGCACGAAGACCAGCATCGGTTGCGGGTCACGCTCAACCTCTGTGGCGTGGTGATCAAGCTGTTGCTGGTGGTGGCGATGATCTATGGCGTGAGCAAAGGCCTGGAGTTTCGCTTCAGTCTGCCATTCCTTCCCGGCGCGCCGCTGGTGCTGCAGGGCGATGCGTTGTCGCTGTTGTTCGTCGCACTGTCGTCGGTGCTGTGGCTGGCCACTACCATTTACGCCATTGGCTACCTTGAAAATTCTCCGTTGCAGTCGCGCTTCTTCGGTTACTTCAGCCTTTGCGTGAGCGCCACCGTAGGCCTCGCGCTGGCGGGCAATCTGGTCAGCTTTCTGTTGTTCTACGAGATGCTGACCTTGGCGACATTCCCGCTGGTGGTGCATCGCGGTACGCCCGAAGCGCTGCGCGCCGGGCGCGTCTATCTGGCCTACACCGTGGGCGGTGGTGCATTGGTATTGATGGGCGTGGCGCTGCTGCATGGCCTGGCTGGCGGGCAGGACTTCCAGCCGGGCGGCTACTTGCTGCCGGCGGTGGGCGAGCACGACCTGGCATTGCGCGTCGCCTTCGTCCTGCTGGTCGCTGGGCTTGGGGTCAAGGCGGCGCTGATTCCGCTGCATGGCTGGCTGCCAAAGGCGATGGTGGCTCCGGCGCCCGTCAGCGCGCTGCTGCATGCGGTGGCCGTGGTCAAGGCCGGCGCGTTCGGGATTATCCGGGTGGTCTATGACGTCTATGGCGCCGAGGCGATGGGTCAACTGGACATGGCCGGGCCGCTGCTCTGGCTGGCCGCGGCAACGATCCTCTATGGCTCGATGCGCGCTCTGCAGCAGCAGGAGCTGAAGAAGCGCCTGGCCTACTCGACCATCAGTCAGGTGTCCTACGTGACGCTTGGCGTTGCGCTGCTCGGGCCGATTGCGGCGGTCGGTGGGCTGGTGCATCTGGTCCATCAGGGGCTGATGAAGGTCACGCTGTTCTATTGCGCGGGCAATTTCGCCGAAACCCTTGGCATCCATCGTGTTCGCGAAATGGACGGCGTCGGCCGGCGCATGCCGCTGACCATGACTGCGTTCAGTATCGGTGCGCTGGGCATGATTGGCATTCCGCCGATCGCTGGCTTCGTTAGCAAGTGGGCGCTGGGCATGGGCGCGCTGGAAGTCGGGCAGGATTGGGTGCTGCTGGTGTTGATGGGCTCGGCGCTGCTCAACGCCGGCTATTTCCTGCCGCTCCTTTGGCGTGGCTGGTTCGCCGAACCGGCTGACTGGCACGAAGACAACTGGCGCGAGGAGCGCTGGGAAACCCACTGGATGTTGTTGCTCCCCGCGATCTTCACCGCCTTTTTGTCAGTGCTGGTGGGCGTGCTGGCCGGCACGGCGTTGAGCCCGCTGGGCTGGGCGCAATTGATCGTCAATCGGGAGTTCGAGATATGAGCGGCGCCTGGCTCTGGATGTTGGTGCCGCTCGCGCCACTTCTGGCCGCGGGCTGCCTGGCCATCTGGCGCGAACGGGCCATCGGCTGGCTATGGCTGGCCTGTATTCCAGCGCTGGCGCTGGTTGCTCAGCCCGTTCCCTTGCTCGAGCTGCCGATGCTCTGGGATGGCGTGCGCTGGGGTGCCAGTGATGACCTCAGCCGTGTCTGGCTGGGCTTCACCGCGCTGCTGTGGGGCTGTGCAAGCGTGTTCGCCAGCAGCAGCCAGAAGGATGACGCTCATCGGCTTCGCTTCTGGACCTTTTGGCTGCTGGCGCTGGCCGGCAACCTGATGTTGATCATTTCGACCGACGCGTTGAGTTTCTATCTGGGTTTCAGCGCCATGAGCCTCGCCGCGTATGGGTTGATCGTGCATCGGCGTGGGCCCGGCCCCCGTCGCGCCGGACGGCTGTACCTGCAACTGGCCATCTGCGGCGAAATGGCTTTGCTCGCTGGGCTGATGCTGCGCAGCCACGACGCGGACGGCGATTTCTCCTTCGCTGCCTGGCAAACGCTGCCCATGGATGGCCTGACGCTGGTCCTGTTGCTGGCGGGACTGGGGCTCAAGGCCGGTTTCTGGCCACTGCACGTCTGGCTACCCCTGGCCCATCCGGCAGCACCTGCACCGGCCAGCGCGGTACTGTCCGGGGCGATGCTCAAGGCCGGTCTGCTGGGCATTTGGCGATGCTTGCCAGAAAGCGATCCGTTGCTGTCGAGCTGGGCGGACGTGTTGCTCGCCATGGGCATCTTCGGCGCCGTTTACCCGGCACTGCTCGGGCTCGCGGCAAGAAAGGCCAAAGCGGTGCTGGCCTATTCATCGGTCAGTCAGATGGGCTATCTGGTGATGCTGCTGGCGCTGGCTTGGCGACATCCCGAGCAACTTCAGGCGATGACCGTCGTGCTGATGCTCTACGGCGTCCATCACGGCCTGGCCAAGGGGGCGTTGTTTCTCGCGGCGGGCTTGATCCATGCCGGTCGTCTTCCGCGCATCGGCTGGGCGATTTTGGCACTGCCGGCCCTGGCGATCGTGGGGTTGCCGCTGACCAGCGGCGGGGCAGTCAAGACAGCGTTGAAAGACGTCTGGCATGCCGGTGAGTTTGAAGGTTGGCTGGTCTGGCTGAGCCTCAGCAGCCTGACTACCGCCCTGCTTTTGATTCGCGCGCTGTGGTTGCTACGCCAGGATGCCCGCGATGCGCCCGCGAACCGTCCACCGCTACCTCAGTTGTTGCCCTGGGCGTTGCTCAGCATCAGCTCGTTACTCTTGCCCTGGCTGTGGCCCGCCCTGCGCGAGCCGATGCTGCATGGCCTTTATCCTGGGGGCATCTGGGCCGCACTATGGCCGCTACTGCTGGCGTCGGTTTTGGCTGGCGTGGCCTTGAAAAGGGGCTGGAAGGTTCCGGCACGCCTGGCGAATCTACCCAACCCGGCGCTGACGCTCTCGCTGCGACTCCGGCGTCTGGTATTACGCCCACCGATGGCCGTTCCAACCCTCCATCCGAACACCTCGCGCTGGCGGCAACGGGAGCGCCGCTGGAACCGCTTCTGGAGCACCGGCGCACTCACCATGAGCGCCTGGTTGCTGGCCGCTTTGCTGTGGTTGGGTTGGTTGTGGTGACGCGTTGCGCTTGCAACCCTGGTTGCACCTCGCTTGCGGGCACGGCGTGGGGGAGGGATGGCTGAACACGCACGGCCCTAAATACACGGCACCGATAACGCAGGGCCGATTCCATTCGGCTTCCCGTTTGCGCTCATCGATCAGGCGTAGCCCGCGTCAGATCTCGAACCGCCGGACCTGCTGAGTCAGAGCGCTACCGAGCCGTGCGAGCTCCACGCTCGAGGCGGCTGTCTGCTCACTGGACGTCGCGGACTGATCGGCAATATCGCGTACTCGGGTCACGCTGCGGCTGATTTCTTCAGCCACGGCGCTTTGCTCTTCGGCCGCAGTTGCGATCTGCTGCATCATTTGCTGAATAGCGGCGATCATGCAGGTGATGTCTGCCACCGCCGCACCAGTCTCATCGACGCCCGCCACGGTGGCCTCCGTCAGATCGCTACAGCCCTGCATGGTTTTGGCGGACTCCTCGGCAATCCGCTGAAGCCCTTCGATCAGTGATTGGATTTCGACCGTCGCGTCCTGGGTGCGACGAGCAAGTGTCCGCACCTCATCAGCCACCACAGCGAAACCTCGGCCGGCATCGCCGGCGCGTGCGGCTTCGATCGCAGCGTTCAGCGCGAGTAGGTTGGTCTGGTCCGCTACCGACTTGATAACGTCCAGTACACCGCCGATCCGCTCGCTTTCACTCTTCAGGCGCGCCATCGCCGCGGTCGATTTTGTCACCTCATCAGCAAGCCGCTTGATCTGTACCACTGCCTGGCGTGCCGTCGCCTCGCCGGCTTGCGCTTGCTGATCGGCTGAAACCGCCGCGCTGGCCGCTTGCTCGGAGTTTCGCGCAACCTCGAGCACCGTCGCAGCCATTTCATGAATCGCCGTGGCTACCTGATCGACTTCCAGTTTTTGTGCGATGACGCCTTGGCTCGCCTGCTCGGTAGATTGGGATAGCTCTTCGGCGGAGGACGATATCGTTTCAGCTGAGCGCCGTACCTGTCCGATCAGCTCGCCGAGGCTGCGTTGCATCTCTCCAAGGGAGGCCATGACGCTGCCAGCCGGCGCGTGCTCCATTCCTGGCATGCTGCGCATGTCACCAGCAGCGACGCGGCGGGCTGCAGCGGATAGATCGAGCGGCTCGGCGCCCAGCGTGCGCAACAAGCTGCGGACGATGCCGATACCCAGACCGAGCGCGAGCAATACGGCGATCAAACAGACACCGATCATCAGATTGCGTTGGGTTTCATATTCGTTGCGCTCGGCCACCACTTCCGCGTTCGCGGCGCTACGGCTGTGCTGCATATAGCGTTCGCCAGCGGCCAGCAGCTGACGCAGCAGTGGAATGCAGTCTCGGTTGATTCGCACGATGGCATCTTCGCGCTGCCCGGCTACGGCGCGTTCGACGATGTCCAGCGCTACTGGACCGTAAAGGCTTTCTATCCGGGCTATCTCGGCAAGCAGCTGCTTTTCTTCTTTGGCCTCAGCACCAGACAAACGATCTACCGCCGTCTTGAGATTACTGAGATGAGTCTGAACGTCGCGGTGTGCTTCGAGGACTGCTGCATGTTCGAGCTTCAGGTCAGCTTCCGAGGACACTAGCACCAGGTTACGGGCCGCGACTGCGCGGCGTTGCGCCGCGATGAGTAATGCTGACGCCAGCTCTTCGCGGGCGTTAACACCTTCGACATAGTCGGAGAAGGCATCGTTGAACTTGGAAAGCTCGGCAATCGCCAACGCAGAAATGAGCAGAACGATCAGCGTAAGTGCTGCAAAGCTCAGGCCGAGCTTCAATTTGACGGTTAGGTTCATGGGATTTCCGCACAATTATGAGGATCTTCCCTGAGCTGACTGCACCATCGTCCCTGAAATGACTATTCAGTCAGGGTAGTGGCATCAAGACATCATAAGTACTGTACTTTGGTATCGATGGTGTACAGGAATCGTATGGCTTTCTGTGAGCGACCCTCCCGATGGCTAAGGGCCGTTAGAAAGCTGTTTGCTCCTGTGGATTTATCCGGCTGTGAATACTCGTGGAGCGAGCGTTAATTAACTTTTTATTGCCACATAAAAAAGGCGCCAACGGCGCCTTGAGTTGAAGCGTTAAGTTCAGGCTGTGCCGAGCTCGGTACGATCACTGCCATCTTCGGCCAGTAACTGCCCGAGCGGAGTACGGTCGAAACCGTCATCGGCGACTTGATCGGCTTGAGGTGTCAGGTCAAATCCATCTTCTGCGAATTGCTCCGCTTGCCGCGTAGAGTCAAAACCGTCCTCAGCGATCTGCTCGCTGATGGGAGTGTGATCGAATCCGTCTTCAGCAATTTGCTCGCTCAATGGCGTGCGATCGAAACCGTTTTCAGAAAGGGTGCTGTCAGTTGATAACTGCTTTTGGACGGTTGAGGTGCTTTGCGCTTCCCCCAGAATTGGTTGCGGATGGCTTGGCGGGATCGCAAAGGCAGTCGAAGCAACGCTGGCCAGGATGGCAGCTGCTAATAGCTTTTTCATGAGTGTGTCCTCGGTATCGGTGGGTACGGGACACATGCTACGGGCGAGGGCCAGTTGAACAAACGCGAGCGTATCAATAGTACAAATCGACAAGTGTGATACTAAGCGTCGCTGCCGCTAATTGATTAATTCAGCCAATTATTTAATTCAATTAAATCGATAGTTGATCAGCTGACCGTAGTTATCGGGCGGTTTCGCCTTGTACAGCCGTTAGGCTTTGCCGAGGTTTACCGATCGCGGCCATGCTGCGGTCGTGTAGATGCACCAGCAGTGTCATGGCGGTCAGGCTGCCAAGCAACGCGCAGAACATGTCGGCCTGCGTGTCCCACTGATCGCCTTGCATGCCCAGAAAGGCTTTGGCGCCCTGGCCAAGGGAAAGGGCCGCCGCCCACTCGACCAGCTCGTAAACAGCGCTGAGCATCATCGCCATGCTTACGCAGACAAATGGCAACAGGTGTTTGCCATGAACCCGCTCGTTACGCACCAGCAGTTCCCGCGCGATCAGCGCAGGCACAACGCCCTGGAAAAAATGGCCAAGCCGGTCGTAAGGGTTACGGCTGAGGTCCAGCCAGTCCTGCAGCCAGAAGCCGACCGGGACACGGGGGAAGGTGTAATGGCCGCCCGCAACCAGCCCCAGGGCCTGGACAGCCAGCAACAAGTACAGCAGCGAAGAGAGCGGAAATCGTCTATGGGTGTAAGCCAATGCCGGCAGCAGGATGACCACCGGAAGGACTTCCATCAGCCAGGTGGTACGGTCGTGCGGGTTGATGGCGGAGGCCAGCAAGGCCAGTACAACGAGGCAAACCAGGGTCTTGAGCAACAGCGGTCGGTGCATTCAACCTGCCTTTTTCGGAATCGGGCGCATGTGCAATGGACCACGAAACCGGGGCGATGACTGCTGCGAAAGCGCGAAACGCTCCCGTTCTGGCCGCTCGCGGCCGTCAGGGCAGGGCTTTTTCGGCGTAGGTGCGGGTCGCCAGTCCGAGCTGGGAACGGAAGCTTTCCATGTCGAACATGGTGCAGATCTCGCGGATCTGCTGCCCCGGCGTCAGGGTCCAGAAGGCCATCGCTGCAATGCTCAAGACCTTGTCGCTGGGTGGGTAGCCGAGCGCGGGTGTTTCGATGGTGCCAATCAGGGTGCTCCAGGTGACGACCTTGTCGCCCTCGGTAACGCATTCCTCGACCACCACTTCGAGATCGGGCATGGCAGTACGGATCTGGGTCACCATCGCGGCGAACTCAGGGCTGGCCATCGGATGGCCGACGAAGGAGCTCTTGTAGAGAAAGTCTTTGCTGTGCAGCTTCTCGGCAAGGGCCAGGTGTCCGCGGTTCCAGCTCAGATCGATGTGCTGGCGGACCAGCCGTTTGTTGTCGTCCAGTGACATTTGTCGCGTCCGGTAAGTGGCGGGACTACGAACTGTAGCAGCCGCCACCCGGAACAGGCATCAATCGACAGATCCCTTCGTCGGCTCAATCCACCGGCAGGCGCAACCGAAACGCAGCGCCGCCAAGCATGGAATCGTCGAGCCTGAGCTCGCCGCCGTAGCTGTCGATGATGTCCTTCACCACTGCCAGGCCAATGCCTTGGCCGGGGTGCTGGGCATCCAGCCGTTCACCACGACGCAGGATCCGGGCGCGCTGGTTAACCGGCACGCCGGGCCCGTCATCTTCGATGCTCAGGGTCAGGTATTCGTCGCCCTGCTGCAGGCTGATGCGCACCTGATGGAGGCAGAGTCGGTAGGCGTTCTCCAGCAGGTTGCCGAGCAGTTCCATCAGCGCACCCTGCTCCAGCGGCAGGGTGGCCTTTGCTGGAACCTGCAGCTCGACCTGCACGCGCTTGTCCTGGTAGACCTTGTCCAGTGTGCTGCACAGGCGCACCAGCAGCGGCTGCAGCGCTACCCGGTGGCGCACCAGGCCGCTCTGACCAAGGCTTGCCCGCTGCAGCTGGTAGCCGATCTGCTGGCTCATGCGCTCGATCTGCGCGCGCATCACGCGGGACTGTTCGCGGTTGTCCGGCTGCGTACTGATCGCCTCGCCGACGCTCTGCAGCACCGTCAATGGCGTCTTAAGGCTGTGGGCCAGGTCGCCCAGCGAGTTGCGGTACTGCTCGCGCTGGCGTCGCTCGCCGTCGAGCAAGCGGTTCAGCGAGCGGGTCAGGCGCAACAGTTCGCGGGGGTGTCGATCGCTGAGCCGATCCAGCCGCCCCGCCTCGACCTGATCCAGCTCGAGGCTTAGTCGTTTGAGCGAGCGAAAGCCCCAGGTCAGGCCCAGCCAAAGCAACGTCAGCAGCACCAGCAATCCGCCACCGAGCCAGAGATACAGCTGTTGCCGGAATTCCTCGAACAGGCTGCGGTATTCACTGGTGGGTTGCATGGTGACGAAGCTGAACGCCTGACGCTGATCGGTGTTCAGCCGCAGCTCCACGTCGTAGACGAAGTACTCGGCGCCATCGGCATCGCGGATCCGCTGGAATTCGGTGACATCGCCCTGCAGGCGCGGCTGATAGTCGATGGATTCGTCTTCGGCCGACCGTGACTGCCAGAGCCGTTTGCCTTGCGGGTCGTAGATGTAGCCCAGCAGCTTCGCATCGGGCAGATCGAATTCTTCATCGGGCAACCGCGCCGGCATCACCAATCGGCCCTGTTCGATGCGCGATGCGGTGATCAGTGTATTGGCATCGGCGGCCAGGCGTTCTTCGATGACCCGCTCGAAGGCGAGGCTGAACGCAGCCTGCAGCACCGGCAGCAGGGCAAGCATGAACAGAACGGCGAGGCAGGTGGCGCCCAGCATCAGGCGCAGGCGCAGCGACAGGGTGCCGTTGCGTGCGGCCCGAGCCAGCACGCGCCAGCGGCGCCAATTGAGGCTCATCGGCAGCGCTCGGTGAACAGATAACCCAGGCCGCGAACGGTATCGATGGGTTTAAGTCCGCCGTGGGCTTCCAGCTTGCGCCGCAGCCGGCCGACCAGCACCTCGATGACGTTGGCGTCGCGTTCGTTGTCGTCCGGGTAGAGCTGCTCCATCAGGCGTTCCTTGGCGACCACCTGCTGCTGGTGACGCATCAGATATTCCAGAATGCGATATTCAAAGGCGGTCAGCGGCAGGGGCTCGTCATCCACCAGTGCCTGTTTGCGGTTGAGGTCAAGCTTGAGCGGGCCGGCTTCGATGCTCGCCTGGGTGAAGCCGGACGAGCGTCGCAGCAACGCGTTGAGCCGTGCCTCCAGCTCCTCGAACTGGAAGGGTTTGACCACGTAGTCGTCGGCACCGGCGGCCAATCCTTCGACCTTGTCCTGCCAGTTACCGCGCGCCGTGAGGATGAGGATGGGAAAGCGCTCGCCATTGCTGCGCAGCTGGCGAATCAGATCCAGGCCGGAGATGCCCGGCAGGCCGAGATCGACCACGGCCAGGTCATGATTGAATTCGCGTGTCTGGTAAAGCGCCTCTTCGGCATTCGCCACCGCATCGACCACATGCCCGCTTTCGCTCAGGCGAGTCAGCAGGTGGTGGCGCAGCAGCGCCTCGTCTTCCACCACCAGCACTTTCATGTGCGGCTCCTGTCATGCAAACGGCCGGGACAGTCCCGGCCGTGTTCCTGTTGATGCAAGCGCGCCTGCTTAGAACTTGTAGTTCACGCCCAGGTAGGCCTGCTTGCTGCTATGCAGGTCGATCGAACCGACCTTGCCAACGCCGCGCTCGGCCACTTCGGTACCGGCGTTGCTACGCAGATAACGGTAACCCGCTTCGATCGACGTGTTCTTGCCGACGTCTTGCAGCACACCAGCCTGCAGACCCACCAGATAACCGATGTCACTGTCGCGGCGGTAACCGCTGGACTCATTCTCGAGCTTGGTCAGACCGGCACTGGCGCCACCGAACAGGCGGGTGGTGTCGCCGACCGGGAGGAACATGTCGTAGCTGCCGAACAGGTTCTGCTGACGCAGCTTGAGCGAGCTACCGTAGTCGTCGGATACGTTTTCGTAGGTGGCATAGTAGCGTGCCTCGTCGGTCATCTGACCGGCGCGGATGCCCCAGGTGCCGCTGTTCTTGACGGTGTCGTCGAAACGGTTCGCGCCCGGCATGTTCTGCTTCAGGGGGCTGGAACGGTCGATGTTGACGGTGCTTTTGCCCCAGGTGAGGCCAGCGAAGTTGTCGGCGGCTTGGGCGCCGAGGGTGAAGACGCTGAGAGTGGTGGCGATGGCCAGGGTATGCAACTTATTCATGTGTCGCTCCTTTGCAGGCGTGGAAAAATTTACGTCTCCATCGTGCCTGCGGGACGCTGAACAGCGCCTGAACCCTGGCTGAACCTGAGCTGAACGATCATGCAGCCAGCGCAGCCTGGGCTGCGCTGGTGGTCAGCTAGCGCCCGCGACGCCCTAGCAGGGCGACCAATGCGGCTGCCCCCACCGCCACGGCGGCAGTGGTCGCGACCGGATGCTGCGTGGCACGGGTGTACAGGCTGCGTGTCAGCACCATGCCCGGATAATCGCCACTGGCGCTGCCGTCACCCGCGCCGCCGACATCGCTGTCGTAGAGTGCGCCGCGTGGGTGTCGGTCTGGGCGGCCGCTCTTGATGGTGTCGTAGACAAAGGTGCGGTTGATCCAGTCGGCCAGGTGCGGCGCGTTCTGCGCGAGTCGCGAGAGCAACTTGGCATTGCCGATGTAAACGTCGCGCTGCGGGTGCTCGGCGGCATGCAGAATCGCCCGCGCGACCACTTCGGGGGCGTAGACCGGCGGCGGAAACACCGGCGCGCTGGGCAGGTAATTCTTCGAGTGATCCATGAACTGGGTGTCGGTCGAGGAGGGGCGTACCAGGGTTACCGATACCGGCGTGTGCGACTTTTGCAGCTCGACGCGCAGCACGTCGGTCATCGCCTTGATCGCATGCTTGCTGGCGCTGTAGCTGCTGTGAAAGGGCAGGGCATTTGCCGATTCGACACTGCCGATGTTGATCAGAGCACCGCCTTTGTCGCGCAGATGCTTAACGGCGATGGACGAACCGTAGTGAGTGCCCCAGAAGTTGGTCTGCATCACTTGATAATGGTCTTCGTCGCTGACCTCATCGAAGCGTCCCCATACCGAGCTGCCGGCATTGTTGATCCAGGTGTCAAAGCCACCGAAGCGGGCGACGGTCTCGCTGGCGACGCGTTCCAGCTGCGCGCGCTGGCCGACATCGGCCATGACGTGAAGGACCCGGTCACCCGCGTTCAGGTCACGCTCGATGTCGAGCAGGGCTTCTTCGTTACGGGCCACCAGTACCACGCGTGCGCCTCTTTCGATGGCGAGGCGGGCAGTCGCCAGGCCGATCCCGCTCGAAGCACCGGTGATAACGATGACCTGCTCTTGCAAGGGTTTGAGAGAAATGCGCATCGGGATCTCCTCGGATAGCGGCGATGTGGATTGGCTCGGTAGAAGCCGTGGCCGCGCTTCCGGTTCCGGGCAGGCGATGGATGGCAGCGGTTGATCGATCCTGGGCTGGGTGGTGCTGCTGGCGCTGCCGAGGTACAGCGGGCATGTTCTGACCGAATACATCACCATTCTTCAGCAGCCAGGAAGCGAGCAAATCACGCGCTGCATCAGTAGCGGCAGCATTCTGGTCGACGGTTTGCTGACCCTGCTAGAGGTGGGCCATGGTGTGCGCGATATCGAACCTGACGTATCACTACGTCGAGCTGAAGGGGGTTGAGGTGGGGTGCCGGCTTGCACGCAGCCAGCCAAGACCGCTATCGCCGGTTTGAATCAACCTTGACGAATAGATGATCCGCTGCAGCAGGCGTGGAATCTGGCGCCGAGGGCGCCGAATCGGTGGGTTGGCTTGCGGGGTAGGTCTGGTGCAGAGGCACTTGCTGCTGGCCATCAACGGACCAGGTGACCGTCGCCTCGATCTGGCTGTCAGGTGCGATACCGAGTCGGTTGTTCAGCGGACACTGCGTTTCAGGCCCGCTGGTCAACTCGCCCGATTGGCGGCTGCGGCTGGTACCGGCGTGGCCCTTGGAACGCACTTCCAGCTGGTAGCTAAGCCGGTGGGGTTCGGCACTGCTGAAGCACAACCGCACATTCAACCGGTCGGCTTCGGGCTGCAGCTCCAGGCGAGCATCAACCGGACCGGCGGAGGCGAGCAGCATGGCGGCGAGGGTCGCGGTGAGCATAGGGGATGGCCAAGGTCTGGATCACTGTTGGGTAACGGTGGCCATGTTGCCGGTCCCCGTCTGCGAAATCACCGCGTTCATGAGTTCGGCGTTCTGAGTGATCGAGGCCTGGTTTGCCATGCCGACCTGGTTGATGCGGGCCTCGTTGTAGCCGGCTAGCTGGTTGATGGCGGCGATGTTGTCGTCGCCAGATTGCACCACGCTGGCTTGGTTGCCATCGAACCATTGCACCAACTCGACGCTATTGGAGTTTCCTGTCGACGAGCCGCGAAAGCTGTTGTCCCGGCCGCTTTGCTCGACAGCCAGCAGGTTGTCATCACCCGCCTGGTTGAAGGCGAGCTCACCTCGCAGCCCGTACTGCTCGATCTGCGCAGCGTTCGAATTGCCGTTCTGGGCCAGCTGAATGTCGCCTCCATCGCCCTGATCGATGTTAGCCCTGTTCTCGTCGCCGACCTGATACACAGCTGTCCAATTGCCGTGGTAAATGCCGTCTTGGGTCATTATCAGCGAATTGCCGTTGCCAATCTGACGTGCCTCGGCCCGAGCGAATCCATTTTGAGTAGCCGAAATGGAATTGTTGTCGCCGATGCTGCTGATTTGCAGCTCATTGGTATACCAGTGCTGCTCGACCTCGGCGCGGTTGCCGGTGCCCTGCTGGTAGACGTTGGCGGTGGAGAAGCGGGTCTCATCGCCCTGATAGATGGAGGCGTCATTGCTGCCAATTTGCACAATGCTGGCGACATTCTCTTCGGCGATCACGCCCTGAAAGATCGAACCGCTGTTCGCCGTACCGTTCTGGCGGATCGTGGCCTCGTTAAGCAGCCCGGTCTGATCAACCGTGGCGTCGTTGTCATTGCCTGTCTGCACGAGTTTGGCGCTGTTGTCGGCATGGGCGCCAACGGCGACAGACAGCAAAGCGGCTGACGCGAGGAGATGCAGACTGCGCATAGGGTTACCTTTTTATTAGCGATGCTGGTGATTAGCGATGCTGGACGATCTGGACGCGTTGGCCGCTGCCGTATTGGGTGACACTGCTGCTCAAGCCGCTGCCGAGCTGTTCGATGCTGGCAGCGTTGTTCGAACCAATCTGAGCGATCGCGGCCTCGTTGTCGCTGCCGATCTGGCTGATGTCGGCCAGGTTGCCTTGGCCAATCTGCAGAATGGTGGCGATCTGGTTCTCGCCTTGCTGGAGGATGAAGGCCTGCTGGTCGCTGCCCTGCTGCATGATGTTCGCCAGCTGAGCCGTGCCGGTCTGGCTTACGTCAGCCAGGTTTTCGCTGCCTGTTTGCAGCACTCGCGCGACCTGCATGTCGGGCAATTGCAACGCCGCCGACTGGTTAGCGAGGCTCAATGAGCCTCCCGCAAGGTCTCCGTTGTCCATCAGATCGGCTGCATGAACCGCGTGACCGGTGAGCAGAAGGGCGGCGAACAAGCCGCGGCGGAATAGGGCTAGACAATCCATGCAGGCACCTCGGAATAGTGTTCGGATTCTTGACTGCAGGCGGGGCGCTGAACATCCATCGAACGGTGCAAAACAAGCGCTACGTGATGAACGGGGCGAATTAATCCTTTTGCGACTCACAGCTCGTCTCGGTCCATGTCGAAGGTGTCCTGGAGTAGGTTCTGCAGCTTGCTGCGGTTGACTTCCTCCAAGATCAGCTGCGCGGCTTGGGTGGCGATCTCTTCGATCTCCGCTACGTTGGGCTGCAGAAAGCGCCGGTAGACCGTGCGCTGCCCATACTCCACCCAGACCAGGCTGCCCCAGCGCGCGGAAGGACGTTCGCGTACCACCAGATCGCCTTCAAGCGCGCTGGCGTCCTGCAATTGAAAGCTCAGGTAGCGGTGAAAGTCGTGACCGAAGCGCGTGATGGTGTTGTCAATGATCAGCCCGCTCAGTTCCGCCTCGCCTTCCGCCTGGCCCAGCGCTGCCTGAGCCTGCAGCGGGCCGAGCAGGCTCAGCAGCAACAGGCACAGCGTCAGGCGTGACACGACTCGGACCAATCCAGTCGGCCACGTAGCAGAAAGGCCGCCTCGGCCCGGTTGGAGGCACCAATCTTGCGCAACAGGTTGTGGATATGGCTCTTAATTGTGTGGGGGCTTAGGCACAGCTGTTCGGCAATTTCGGCGTTGGACAGGCCTTTGCCGGCGAGGCTGAGGATTTCCCGCTCACGCAGCGTCAGCGACGGTTTGCTGCCAGCGAGTTGGCGCATGCGTCGCCACTGGCTGAGCAGGCGTTCGGTCAAGACCCGCGGCAGCCAGTCGCCGCCTTCGAGCAATACTTGGATGCCGTCGAGCAGGTGCTCGCGAGTGGCATGGCTGTAAAACACGCCGCGAATGGCAGGGTGCTTGTCGACCAACTGCTCGGCCTGCTCTGGCGCGATATTGACCAGCGCAACGGGTGTCTGCTCGTCGAGCTGATCAAGCAGTGTCGACAATTGCTCGGTCTGGCTGTTTCCCGAGTCGAGTAGGTAGAGATCGGTGCTGCCCGGCACGATCTTCTCGAGCCGCGCCAGGGCTACCTCTAGCTGAGCCTGCTCACCAAGAAAGTGCTTGAAAAACAGCCCGAGAAGCTCATTGCCGGTCAGCAGGGTGACGGTAGGCCGGTTACGTTCCAGGTGGGTGAAGTCCGCTTCGTCCATGTTCAATCCTTGGTTTGGAGTGCCGTTATGCTGCATAGAAAAGTTACTAAACGACCGGCCAGAAATGACGAAGTTCAGCGTTCACGTTGGGATTAGGTCGGCATCTGCGCGCTGAGGATGACATCCCGACGGACGGTTGAAGAAACGCTGTGGTGGACTTAATGGACTAAGGTGAGTCAATCGCCCATTCGATGGAGCCTGCATGAGTGACCCCTCCCGCGAACTGACGTTGCGCGCACTGTTGACCGGCCTGCTGCTGGGGGCCGTGCTGACGCCTTCGAATATCTACTCGGGGCTCAAGATCGGCTGGTCGTTCAACATGTCGATCATCGCGCTGTTGGTCGGTTTCGCCTTCTGGCAGAGCCTGGCGCGAGTGCTGAGAAGGCCCGCCTGGACCCTGCACGAAAGCAACATCAACCAGACCACTGCCTCATCCGCGGCTTCGATCATTTCCAGCGGTTTGGTCGCACCCATTCCTGCCTACACCTTGATCACCGGCCAGCAGTTCGACACCTTGCCACTGGTGGCCTGGGTGTTCTCGGTCAGCTTTCTCGGCATCTGGGTCGCCTGGTACTTGCGGCCATCACTGATTATCGAAACGCAGCTGCGCTTTCCTGAAGGCATGGCGACCTTGGCCACCATGCAGCAGATCTACAGCCACGGCGCTGAGGCGGCGCGGCGCTTATGGGTACTGGGCTCGGCTGCGCTGCTGGCGGCGTTAGCCAAGCTGGTGGACGGTCTGTGGTGGAGCGTGCCGCGCTGGGCTCCCAGCGCGCAGCTGGAGCGCTTGACGTTCAGCCTCGAACCGTCGCTGTTGCTGCTGGGCTTCGGCGGAATCATCGGCTTACGGGTTGGATTGTCGTTGCTGCTCGGCGCGTTGATTGCCTGGGGCGGGCTGGCACCCTGGTTGTTGACGGAAGGTCTGGTGACGATCCCAGCGGGCGCCAGCGGGCCGCAATTCGGAGTGCTGATCGAGTGGCTGCTGTGGCCGGGAGTCAGCCTGATGGTCTGCGCTACGCTGATTTCACTCAGCCTGCGTTTTTTACGCGCCCGAAGAGGCGCTGCAGCACAGCGCATGCGATTCGCTCGGCCCGCACCACTGCCGGCGCTCGGGCTGGGCCTGGCGGCCATCCTGGTGATCGCCCTGCAGATGAATCTGTTTGATATCCACCCACTGATGGCCGCGCTGTCGATCCCGCTGGCACTGCTGCTGGCCATGGTCGCGGCACGTGTCGTCGGCGCCACCGGGATACCGCCGATTGGTGCGATCGGGCAGCTGTCGCAGCTGAGTTTCGCTGCCATTGCGCCTGGTCAGGTGGCGATCAACCTGATGAGTGCCAACACTGCAGGCGGTGCTGCGGGTCAATGCACCGATCTGCTCAACGACTTCAAGGTTGGTCATGCAATTGGCGCGACCCCCTCGCGCCAGGTGGTCGCACAGTGCCTGGGTATTCTGGTCGGCAGCCTGGTAGGGGTACTCGTCTATCAACTGCTGATTCCTGATCCTCAGGCCATGCTGATCACCCCCGAGTGGCCAGCGCCTGCCGTGGCGACCTGGAAAGCTGTGGCGCAGGCGCTGACCGCCGGGCTCGGCTCGATCAGCCTGGACATCCGCTGGGCGATGTTGATCGGAGCACTGGTCGGCGTTGTGCTCGGCCTGCTCGAAGGCTCGGCGCCGGTCTGGCGGTTGCGCTGGTTACCCAGTTCCGCGGCGCTGGGGCTGGCGTTCATCATTCCTGCCTCGATCTCGCTGATGATGGCTTTCGGCGCCGTGTTGGCCTGGCTGTTCGCGGCCCGCTGGGGCAGCCTGGCCGAACGTTTTGTGATCGTTGCCGCCGCCGGGTTAGTGGCCGGTGAAAGCATGGCTGGTATCGGGATTTCGTTGTGGCAGTTGTTGCGCTGAGTTTTGGTCAGGTGTTCTCAAGGCAAAATGGCGTGTGGACATCCGATGAACGGTCTGCTGCCAGCATGGCGACCAGTGGTGACAGGGCTACAACGCCCGCCTCGTCTGGGTTTCAACGTTTTTGAAAGATCCTGTCACGCGCCGGGGTGAAATTTATTTTCGTGGACAGTGCCGGAGTATGTGAACCCCTTGAAACTGGAGAGCAATCATGCAAACGACCAAGCTCGCCGCGCTGACTCTAGCCGGCCTTATGTCTACCGCTGTATTTGCCGCAGGCACAACGGACAACGAAGCCATTCATGACAAGGGCCGTTACGACGCGGATAGCAGCTCAATGAAGAGCGGCACTCACGACGGCAAAATGGGCGACGCCCATGACGACACCATGATGGACGGCAAAACGACCGACGACACCGACCGCGAAGGCCTGACAACCGGTATGGGCACCACCGTTGACGGTGAGCCGGCAGGTCCGGGAACCGAAACAGGTACCAGTGTCGGCAACACGACCGCCACGGGAAGCAGTGCTACTGGCAACTGATATGCCTTGGCCGCAGATGAAAAGCCCCGGCTTCGGCCGGGGCTTTTTGTTGAGCGGCCGTTGGGCTCCCGCTGCCGCAGCTGATTGCGCCGGGCACCCCATGGCTTCTAATCGGGAGACGCTCATGGCTATACGCGTTTCGTTATTCGTTTCAACATTGATGGCTGCGTCGCTGACAATCGCCGCCGGCACCGGTCCCACGCACCCGGAGAAAGCCCGCGAACATCCACTGGACACGCGCGAGCCGCGGCAGGATGTAATCGAGAGCGGAGATGACAGCCAAAGCCAGCCGAGGCCCCCGACGCTGGAAGCACCGCCTGAGGTGCCACCCGTTACGCCTGTTGAACGCCCATCGTCGCCGGATCGGCCGGACACCCGTTCGGGCGGAAGCGGCGATTCAGCCTCAGCCAGCTGATCAATCGTGCGAAACCGTGGCAGCCATCCGGCAAAACGAAAACGGGAGGCCTAAGCCTCCCGTTCGATACTGCCAGCGCAGCGCTTAGAACAACACGCGGCTGCGGATGGTGCCGTTGACCTGCAGCAGTTTTTCCAGCGCCAGGTCGGAATAGTCCTTATCTACATCGATGACGACGTAGCCAACCTTCTCGTTGGTCTGTAGGAACTGGCCGCAGATGTTGATGCCGTTGTCGGCGAACACCTTGTTGATCTCGCTCATCACGCCCGGGATGTTCTGGTGGATGTGTAGCAGGCGGTGCTTGCCGGGGTGTGATGGCAAGGCCACTTCCGGGAAGTTGACGGACGATACCGAGGTGCCGTTGTCGCTGTACTTGACCAGCTTTTCTGCCACTTCCAGACCGATGTTGGCCTGTGCTTCGGCGGTCGAGCCGCCGATGTGCGGGGTCAGGATCACGCGATCCAGGCCACGCAGCGGGCTTTCGAACTCTTCATCGTTGGATTTGGGCTCGACCGGGAACACGTCGATGGCGGCGCCGATGAGGTGCTCGTCCTTGATCGCAGCGGCGAGGTGATCCAGCTCGACCACGGTGCCGCGGGCGGCGTTAATCAGGATCGAGCCTTTCTTCATGGCACGGATTTCCTTCTCGCCGATCATCCACTGGGTGGATGGCAGCTCGGGGACGTGCAGGGAGACGATGTCGCACATGCCCAACAGCTCATACAGTGAGCCGATCTGAGTGGCGTTGCCCAGCGGCAGCTTGGTCACCACGTCATAGAAGAACACCTGCATGCCGAGGCCCTCGGCGAGGACAGACAGCTGCGTGCCGATGGAGCCGTAGCCGATGATGCCCAGCTTCTTGCCGCGAATTTCGAAGGAGTTGGCTGCTGACTTGATCCAGCCGCCGCGATGGCAGGACGCGTTCTTCTCCGGAATGCCCCGCAGCAGCAGGATGGCTTCGGCGAGTACCAGCTCGGCCACCGAGCGAGTATTGGAGTAGGGGGCATTGAATACTGCAATGCCGCGCTCGCGGGCGGCATTGAGATCGACCTGGTTAGTGCCGATGCAGAAACAGCCGACGGCGATCAGTTTTTTTGCTGCTTCGAATACGTCCTCGGTGAGCTGAGTGCGCGAACGAATCCCGATGAAATGGACGTCGGCGATCTTCTCTTTCAGCTCCGACTCGGTCAGCGCAGTCTTGAGATACTCGATGTTGGAGTAGCCGGCGGCCTTGAGGGTGTCGACAGCGTTCTGGTGCACGCCTTCGAGAAGAAGGAACTTGATCTTGCTCTTGTCGAGAGAGGTCTGGCTCATCTGCATTTAAACCTTAAGGCCGAAGGGTAGGACGAAGTGTCCAGCGAAGGCTGGCCGACCCGGTATCAGCGGTGTCGGGAGTCTGCCGAGGCACGTTTCAAAAGGGTGCGTATGCTAGCATACGCACCCCTCGAAACACCCATGTCCTGAGCTGAAGCGTACTCAGGGTGACCATGAATCGAATGAGAGTTCCCATGATGACCGACCCCGCCCTGATCGACGAGCTGAAGACCCTGGTCGAGCCTGGCAAGGTGCTGACCGATGCCGATTCGCTGAACACCTACGGCAAGGACTGGACCAAGCAGTACGCCCCGGCACCCTCGGCCATCGTGTTCCCGAAGACCATCGAGCAGGTGCAGGCTATCGTGCGCTGGGCCAACGAGCGCAAGGTCGCTCTGGTGCCCTCGGGCGGCCGCACTGGCCTTTCCGCTGCCGCCGTGGCGGCCAATGGCGAGGTGGTGGTCTCGTTCGATTACATGAACCAGATTCTCGAATTCAACGAGATGGACCGCACCGCGGTCTGCCAGCCGGGCGTGGTCACCGCACAGCTGCAGCAGTTCGCCGAAGACAAGGGCCTGTACTACCCGGTGGACTTCGCCTCCGCAGGCTCCAGCCAGATCGGCGGCAACATCGGCACCAACGCCGGCGGGATCAAGGTGATTCGCTATGGCATGACCCGTAACTGGGTGGCGGGACTTAAGGTCGTCACTGGCAAGGGCGATCTGCTCGAGCTGAACAGGGATCTGATCAAGAACGCCACCGGCTATGACCTGCGCCAGCTCTTCATCGGTGCCGAGGGTACTCTGGGCTTCGTTGTCGAGGCGACGATGCGCCTGGAGCGCCAGCCGACCAATCTGACTGCGCTGGTGCTGGGTACGCCGGACTTCGACTCGATCATGCCGGTGCTGCACGCCTTTCAGGACAAGCTGGACCTGACTGCCTTCGAGTTCTTCTCCGACAAGGCGCTGGCCAAGGTGCTGGCACGTGGCGACGTGCCGGCACCGTTCGAGACCGATTGCCCGTTCTACGCGCTGCTGGAATTCGAGGCCACCACCGAGGAGCGCGCGGACCAGGCGCTGGCGACCTTCGAGCATTGCGTTGAGCAGGGTTGGGTACTCGATGGCGTGATGAGCCAGAGTGAGCAGCAGCTGCAGAACCTGTGGAAGCTGCGCGAGTACATCTCCGAGACAATCAGCCACTGGACGCCTTACAAGAACGACATCTCCGTCACCATCGCCAAGGTGCCGGCCTTCCTCAAGGAAATCGACGCCATCGTCGGTGAGCACTACCCGGATTTCGAAATCGTCTGGTTCGGCCACATCGGCGACGGCAACCTGCACCTGAACATCCTCAAGCCCGATGCGATGGACCAGGACGAGTTCTTCGGCAAGTGCGCGACGGTGAACAAGTGGGTGTTCGAAACCGTGCAGAAGTACAACGGTTCGATCTCTGCCGAACATGGCGTCGGCATGACCAAGCGTGACTACCTCGAGTACAGCCGTTCGCCGGTGGAAATCGAGTACATGAAGGCGGTCAAGGCAGCCTTCGATCCGAACGGCATCATGAATCCGGGCAAGATCTTCGCTGTTTGAGCAGACAGGAACTCTCCATGACCTACAAGCACCAGTACACCGACGGCACCACGATCCACTACCCGCTGGGCAAAGTCGTCTGCATCGGTCGTAACTACGCCGAGCACGCCAAAGAACTGAACAACCCGGTGCCGACCGAGCCTCTGCTGTTCATCAAGGCCGGCAGCTGCACGGTGCCGCTGGACAGCGGCTTCAGTATTCCCTCTGACCGTGGTGCTGTGCACTACGAGGCGGAAATCGCCGTGCTGATCGGCAAGCCGTTGTCGCGCAAGCCGAACGAAGAAGAGGTTCGCGACGCGATATCCGGGTTCGCCCCAGCCCTCGACCTGACCCTTCGCGACGTGCAGGCCAAACTGAAGGAAAAGGGCCATCCATGGGAAATCGCTAAAAGCTTTGACGGTGCCTGCGTGCTGGCTCCATTCGTGCCGGGCGATGCAGTGGAGGATCTGACTGACATCGGCGTGCGCCTTACCATCAACGGTGAGGTGCGTCAGGACGGCAACAGTAACCAGATGCTCAACGCCATTCTGCCGCTGCTGCAGCACATCGCCGGACACTTCAGCCTGCAACCGGGCGACGTGGTGCTGACCGGCACGCCGGCGGGCGTCGGCCCCCTCCATCAGGGTGACGAACTGGTACTGGAACTGGTCGGGTTGTCTCGCTTCGAGAGTCGCGTGCTTTGAACCAGTATGGGCCGGGTGCGTCTGACGTATCCGGCCTGCAGCGCTATATCCTCCCTGTGAAGGTCATGCTGTAATCGCACGCTCTACTTGGGTTTGCCTACATGCCTGACGCCGCCGTCCGACCATCCCGCCTCCGCCTGTTTCTGTACGTTTCCTTAGTCCTAACCATCGCGATGGCCTTGCTGGTCGGCTGGATGCTGCATTGGGACGACCAGCTGAAACTCTACTGGCAGGAGCAATACGTCGATTCTCAAGAGCGCGCGGCGAGCATCTGGTTGCCAGACTATGAGCTGGCGTTGGAGACCACATTGTTTGGCCTGGAAGAAGACGAAACCTCTGGGCTGACCTGGAATGCAGCGACCGGGACGCTGTTTACCGTCACCGGCCAAAACCCGCAGCTCGTGGAGTTTTCACCTGGCGGCGTCGTGCTGCGGCGCATCACCCTGACCGGATTCTCTGATCCTGAAGCGGTCGAAGCGCTGGATGACGGGCGACTCGGTATCGTCGACGAGCGGCGTCGGCTGGTTGCAGTGTTTCGGCTGGCGCCAGGGGTGGAAAGTCTCGATCTTGATGATCTCGCAACCTATGACCTGGGGTTCGACGGTGCAGGTAATAAAGGCTTTGAAGGGCTGGCCTGGAATCCACGCACCAAACGCATGCTGTTGGCCAAGGAGCGCGATCCGCAGGGATTGTTCGAACTGCCTTTTCCCGGAGAGGACGGCGCCGCCGGCATCCTTGAGGCCTGGCCCGAGCAGCCGCTGCTGGTGCGTGATATCTCATCGGTGACTATCGACCCGCGCACCGGCCACACTGTGATGCTGTCCGATGAGTCGCGCCTGCTGGTCGAGCTCGACCAGCGGGGCCGGCCGCTCAGCTTCATCAGGCTGCTCGGCGGCCTCAACGGCTTAGTGGAGGGAATAGACCAGGCCGAGGGCGTCGCCATGGACGGGCAGGGGAATATCTATGTCGTCGCGGAGCCGAACCGCTTCTATGTTTTCAGTCGTAGGCGCTGACCTTCGATTTGGATCGCCCCGATCGCTGTCACTTAACGTTATCAGCGACGAAGGCTTGCAGTACTTCATATGGTTGGAGGTCGGTGTGTGGACCGAGCGCGCCGGTGCCAACAACCAAATAGTCAACGCTTGAGGGTCTGAACGCCGTCTTTGGTGCCCAGCAGCAGGATGTCGGCCGGGCGTGCAGCGAACAGCCCGTTGGTGACCACGCCGACGATGTTGTTGATCTGCGCTTCCACATCCGGGGCGAAGCCGATCATGAGGTTGTGCACGTCCAGAATGACGTTGCCGTTGTCGGTCACCACGCCCTCACGGTAGACCGGATCTCCACCCAGCCTGACCAATTCACGCGCCACGTGGCTGCGGGCCATCGGTATCACTTCGACCGGCAGGGGAAACTCGCCGAGGCGTTCGACCAGCTTGCTGCCGTCGGCGATGCAGATGAAGGTGCGCGCCACTGCGGCGACGATCTTTTCCCGGGTCAGGGCTGCGCCGCCGCCCTTGATCAGTTCCAGATGGCTGTTGGTCTCGTCGGCGCCGTCGACGTAGAACTCCAGGTCCGATACCGAATTCAGGTCGTAAACCGGGATGCCGTGGCCTTTCAGACGCTCGGCGGTTGCGTCGGAACTGGCTACCGCGCCGTCGAAGAAGCCTTTGTGCTTGGCCAGCAGATCGATGAAGAAATTGGCGGTGGAACCGGTGCCAACGCCGACGATGCTGCGGTCGGTGAGCTGCGGCACGATGAGGTCGACAGCGGCCTGGGCGACAGCCTGCTTGAGTTGATCCTGAGTCATGGCGTAAAGGTCCGGGGCGGTGAGTGAGTCGAAGGGTGGGAGTATAGCGGGGGCTCCGCGGCGGGTCTTGCCTGCTTAGGCTGTACTGCTGTTTTACGCGCCGATTGACGGTGGTCGCAGGGTTTTTCGCAGAGTAGACTCGTCTGCCCCGCAAGGCCCGCCAAGATAGCTCACGATGCTCGAACAGTACGTCAAGAAGATCCTCACCTCGCGCGTCTATGACGTTGCGGTGGAAACCCCGTTGCAGCCTGCCCGCCAGCTTTCCGAGCGGCTGGGTAACCAGATTCTGCTCAAGCGCGAGGATCTGCAGCCGGTGTTCTCGTTCAAGATTCGCGGTGCCTATAACAAGCTGGCGCAGCTGTCACCCGAGGAGCTGGCGCGCGGCGTGGTCACCGCATCGGCCGGCAACCATGCCCAGGGCCTGGCCTTGGCGGCCCGCGAGCTGGGTATCAAGGCGACCATCGTCATGCCGCGTACCACGCCGGAACTGAAGGTGCAGGGCGTGCGTGCGCGCGGCGGCAAGGTGGTGCTACACGGGGACGCTTTTCCCGAGGCGCTGGCCTACTCGCTGCGGCTGGTCGAGGAGAAGGGCTACGTCTATATCCACCCTTACGACGATCCTCACGTCATTGCCGGGCAGGGCACCGTGGCGATGGAAATTCTTCGCCAGCATCAGGGCCAGCTGGACGCGATCTTCGTGCCAGTGGGCGGCGGCGGGCTGATCGCGGGCGTGGCCGCGTACATCAAATATTTGCGCCCCGAGATCAAGGTCATCGGTGTGGAGCCGGACGATTCCAACTGCCTGCAGCAGGCGATGGCGGCCGGCGAGCGCGTGGTGCTGCCGCAGGTGGGCTTGTTCGCCGATGGGGTGGCGGTGGCGCAGATCGGTCAGTACACCTTCGATATCTGCCGGCACCATGTCGATGAAGTGATCACGGTCAGTACCGACGAAATCTGTGCGGCCATCAAGGACATCTACGACGACACCCGCTCGATCACCGAGCCGGCCGGTGCCCTGGCGGTGGCCGGGATCAAGCGCTACGTCGAGCGCGACGGGGTCGAGAACCAGGTACTGGTGGGCATCGATTCAGGGGCTAACGTCAATTTCGACCGCCTGCGCCACGTCGCCGAGCGGGCCGAGCTGGGCGAGAAGCGCGAAGCGATCATCGCCGTGACCATCCCCGAGGAGCCGGGCAGCTTCAAGGCGTTCTGCGAGGCCATCGGCAAGCGTCAGATCACCGAGTTCAACTACCGCTACCACCAAGACCGCGAAGCGCACATCTTCGTCGGGGTGCAGACCCATCCGGAAAACGATCCGCGTGCGGCGCTAGTGGAAGGGTTGCGCGCCAAAGGCTTCCCGGTGCTCGATCTCACCGACAATGAGCTGGCCAAGCTGCACACCCGCCATATGGTCGGCGGACATGCGTCCGGCGTGAGCGACGAGTTGGTCTATCGCTTCGAATTCCCGGAACGTCCGGGGGCGCTGTTCAACTTTCTCAACAACCTCGGCGGTCGCTGGAACATTTCGATGTTCCACTACCGCAACCATGGTGCTGCTGACGGTCGAGTGGTGGCCGGCTTGCAAGTGCCCGCTGAGGACCGTCATCTGTTGCCCGCTGCTCTGGACAAGATCGGCTACCGCTACTGGGACGAGACGGACAACCCTGCCTACCAACTGTTTCTCGGCTGATCAGCCGTACCGCGAGGATTGATGGGACACTATCAACTGCTGAACATTACCCATGCCGCGCTGGCAATCCTGCTCACGCTCGGGCTGATCGCCCACATTGTCATGCTCTGGAAAGCCTCGCGGCGGGGGGATTCCACCGTGTTGCAGAAAAAACTGCGGCGGACCCGGCTGATGTCGCTGCCCTTGCTCGCCGTGCTTGGATTGCTGCTGCCGGTGACAGGCTGGTGGCTGGCCCATCTCGCAGGCTTTCCGCTCGGCCAGCTGTGGCTGCTGGTCAGTTCGGTGCTGTTTCTGATCCTCGTACCGCTCACCTTGTTACTCGGTGGCCGGTTGCGCGCCTGGCAAGCGTTGGGTGATACCCCAGCGCCCGCGCGCCTGCCACGCTTTGCACTGGTTTACGCTGGGCTGATCTTGCTGATTCTGATCGCCATCATGGGGTTGATGGGCGCCAAGCCGGTCTAGTCTGCTGCCGCCACTCAGCGCAGGCTGATGATGCTCCAGCCGCGCTGCTGAGCAATATCGCGAAGGGTGGGGTCGGGGTCGACGGCGACTGGATGGCTGACCCGCTCGAGCAATGGCAGGTCGTTGCGCGAGTCGCTGTAGAAATAGCTGTCATCCAGGCTCTGGTCATTTTCCCTCAGCCAGCGTTCGATTCGTGTCACCTTGCCTTCCTGAAAGCACGGCACATCGGTCAGCCGACCGGTGTATCGCCCCTCCTGCATCTCGCATTCGGTGGCCAGCAGGGTATCGACGCCCAGCCGTTTGGCGATGGGCCCGGTAATGAAGCGGTTGGTTGCAGTGATGATCACCACCCGGTCACCGGCATCATGATGCTGGCGGACCAGTGCCTCGCCTTTCGCCAGCACGATGGGTTCGATGTGGTCGCGCATGAACTCGGCATGCCATTGCTGAAGCTGGGCCATCTCGCTGCGCCCAAGCAGCTCCTGGCAGAAGTTTTGATACTCCAGCACATCCAGCGCGCCGGCCAGGTAGTCCTGATAAAAAGCATCGTTGCGGGCGCGATAGGCCTCGGCGTCGACCAGTCCGCGCTGGCAGAGAAATTCGCCCCAGGCGTGGTCGCTGTCACCGGCCAGGAGGGTGTTGTCGAGATCGAATAGAGCCAGGCGCACGCTGCGTTCCTCGGGCGATGAAGGGAGGCGAAGCATAGCGGGATCGCTCGATAGATGGCAGATGCCAAGCACTTCGATGGAGTGCCGCTTCCGGTTGATCAATGGCTCCCATGCGCGCTTTCTGCTTTTCACGTTTTTGTGGAACAATGCCGCGACATGCGTTTGCGAGGTTGTTGCCGTGATCGACTCCGATGGTTTTCGCCCCAATGTCGGCATCATCCTGACCAATGATGTCGGGCAGGTGTTGTGGGCTCGGCGGATTAATCAGGATGCCTGGCAATTTCCGCAAGGCGGAATCAATCCACGCGAGACGCCGGAAGAGGCCCTCTACCGCGAACTCAACGAAGAAGTCGGCTTGGAGCAGCAGGATGTGAAAATCCTTGCTTGCACCCGCGGCTGGTTGCGCTATCGCTTGCCGCAGCGCCTGGTGCGTACTCACAGCCAGCCGCTGTGCATCGGGCAGAAACAGAAGTGGTTTCTGCTGCGCCTCACCGGCGCCGAAGACCGGGTGCGCATGGATCTGACTGGAAAGCCAGAATTCGACGGTTGGCGCTGGGTCAGTTACTGGTACCCGCTGGGCCAGGTGGTCACCTTCAAGCGCGAGGTTTACCGTCGCGCCTTAAAAGAACTCGCCCCGCGCCTTCTGGCGCGGGATTGACGGGAGAAAGCCCCTGAGCATGCTCGGCACGCTTCGCAAGATCGTCCAGGAAGTCAATGCCGCCAAGGACCTCACGGCGGCGTTGGGCATCATCGTGCTGAGAGTTCGGGAGGCCATGGCCAGCCAGGTCTGCTCGGTCTACCTGCTCGATCCGGAATCTGGACGTTTCGTGCTCATGGCCACCGAAGGCCTGAACAAGAAAGCCATCGGCAAGGTCAGCATGGCGCCCAACGAGGGTCTTGTCGGTCTGGTTGGCACCCGCGAGGAGCCGCTGAACCTGGAGCATGCCTCCGAGCACCCGCGCTATCGCTACTTTGCCGAGACCGGTGAAGAACGCTACGCCTCTTTTCTCGGCGCACCGATCATCCACCACCGGCGGGTGATGGGCGTACTGGTCATCCAGCAGAAAGAGCAGCGGCTGTTCGACGAAGGCGAGGAAGCCTTCCTGGTCACCATGAGCGCGCAGCTCGCCGGGGTAATCGCCCACGCCGAGGCAACCGGCTCGATCCGCGGCCTCGGCCGGCAGGGCAAAGGCATTCAGGAAACCCGTTTCATTGGTATTCCGGGTGCGCCCGGGGCGGCGGTGGGTACGGCAGTCGTCGTGCTGCCTCCTGCTGATCTGGACGTCGTGCCCGACAAGGCTATCGATAACATTCCAGCCGAGCTCGAGCTGTTCGAAGCTGCGCTCGCGGCTGTACGTGCCGACATGCGTGCCTTGTCCGACAAGCTTGCTACGCAGATGCGCAAGGAAGAGCGCGCACTGTTCGACGTCTATCTGATGATGCTCGATGACTCTGCCCTGGGTGGCGAGGTGTCCAAGGTCATTCGCACCGGCCAGTGGGCGCAAGGCGCGTTACGCCAAGTCGTTGCCGATCATGTGGGTCGCTTCGAGATGATGGACGATGCCTACCTACGTGAGCGCGCCTCCGACGTCAAAGACATCGGTCGCCGTCTGCTCAGCTATCTGCAGCAGGCACGGCAGCAGACGCTGACCTACCCGGACAACACCATCCTTGTCAGTGAAGAACTGTCTCCGGCGATGCTCGGCGAAGTGCCTGAAGGCAAGCTGATGGGCATGGTGTCGGTGCTCGGTTCGAGCAACTCGCATGTGGCGATTCTGGCGCGCGCCATGGGCATTCCGACGGTGATGGGCGCGGTCGACCTGCCGTACTCGAAGGTCGACGGCATCGAGCTGATCATCGACGGTACCCGTGGCGAGATCATCACCAATCCTGCCAAGGTGCTGCGCGAGCAGTATCTGGTTCTGGCCGAGCAGGAACGGCAGCTGTCCGAAGGGCTCGACGTGCTGCGCGAGTTGCCGTGCGAGACCACCGATGGTTTGCGTATTCCGTTGTGGGTGAACACCGGCCTGCTCGCCGATGTGGTGCGCGCGCAGGAGCGCGGCGCCGAAGGCGTCGGCCTGTATCGCACCGAAGTGCCCTTTATGATCAAGGAGCGCTTTCCCAGCGAGAAGGAGCAGATGGCGATTTATCGCGAGCAGCTCCAGGCCTTCCACCCGCTGCCGGTGACCATGCGCAGTCTCGATATTGGCGGTGACAAGAGCCTGCCGTATTTCCCGATCAAGGAAGAAAATCCGTTCCTCGGCTGGCGCGGCATCCGCGTCACCTTGGATCACCCCGAGATTTTCTTGCTGCAGACCCGCGCCATGCTCAAGGCTAGTGCCGGGCTGAACAACCTGCGCATTCTGCTGCCGATGATTTCCGGCACGCGCGAGCTGGAAGAGGCGCTGCACCTGATCCACCGCGCCTGGGGCGAGGTGCGTGACGAAGGCACCGACGTCGAAATGCCGCCGGTGGGGGTGATGATCGAAGTGCCGGCTGCGGTCTATCTGACCCGCGAACTGGCGCGTCAGGTGGACTTCCTCTCGGTGGGGTCCAATGACCTGACCCAATACCTGCTGGCGGTCGACCGCAACAACCCGCGTGTGGCCGATCTCTATGATTACCTGCATCCGGCAGTGCTCGAGGCCTTGCAGCGCGTCGTCCGTGAAGCCCACGGCGAAGGCAAGCCGGTCAGCATCTGCGGTGAGATGGCCGGTGACCCCGGTGCCGCCATCCTGCTGCTGGCGATGGGGTTCGACAGCCTGTCGATGAACGCCACCAACCTGCCGAAGGTGAAGTGGATGCTGCGTCAGATCAGCTCGGTCACGGCGCGCGAGCTGCTGGCCAAGGTCATGGTCATGGACAGTCCTCAGGTGATCCATGCCACCGTGCAGTTGACCCTGCGCAACCTGGGGCTGGATCGCATGCTCAACCCGTCGGCGGCGCTCTAGGTCGGATCCGAGCAGCTTACCTGGCTGGGTGAAGGTACGTCGATGCGGCGTTGATCCAACACCCCAGCCGGTCCGAAGCGGCGCTCAGTGATATGTGCGGAGCCGTCCGCATGGCGAATCAGTACAGTGCTGGCGCGGGTGCCGTAGTCAGCGCTTGATATGAATACGCTGGACAGCTTCTTCTCCCATTCGTAGGGCACGCCGGTGCTTGGCATATCGCCGTCTGCGGCGGGCTGGGGGTCGCTTAACACCTGCAACAGGGTGTCCACCTCCGGTGCATCGGTACAAGCCTGCAACGCGGCGCGGGCGCGAACGAGCTTCGGCCAGGGCGTATCCAGCGCTGCGTTCGACAAGCCGTAGACACCGGCCGACAACCGTTCCGGTGTGGCGAACTTTGAATTCAGGTACCACAACTCACGCGCATCCCCGACCAGCAGATTGAAACCTGAGTAATGGTCGAGGTGGCCAGTCAATTCGCTCAGGTAGGCCTGGGGCGACAGATCACTGCGCAGATAGCGCTCGGGCAGTTCGCCTCGTGAGCGCGCACCGGCTGGGGTACCCGGTGCGCGGATGTTGGTCAGTGCCGCGAAGCGTCCCGCTGCACTGATTCCCATCCAGGTCCCGCCCGCCAGGAGGTCGCGCCCGGCTACGATTTCTGGCGCGTCGTCCCAGTGGCCCAGCGGCAGGCTGGGACGCGCATGAAATTCGTCACGGTTGGCCGCGACGATGAGCGGCAATGCGTGGCTCGGGCGCCAGGCGAATACGATTAGGCACATGGTCAGGCTCAGCTGGGTGCGAGAGGCGAAAGCTTGAAGCCAAGCCGCCCGGCTCGGCAACCCGCTTTCAGCTTCCGGGCAGTTTTTCCGCTAACATGCTGCTTTGTTTTGGTCAGGATGGCCCGATGGAGTTCGCGCTTTACCTGCTGCTCGGCGGGTTTGCTGGTTTGCTGGCCGGGCTGTTCGGTGTAGGCGGTGGGATGATCATCGTCCCGGTGCTTGTTTTCAGCTTCACTCTCCAGGGTTTCGATCCGTTGGTGCTGACCCATCTGGCCGTCGGCACGTCGCTGGCGAGCATCGTTTTTACTTCGCTGAACTCGATCAGAGCTCATCATCTCAAAGGTGCAGTGCTCTGGCCCGTGGTGCTATGGATGACCCTCGGCATTCTGTTTGGCGCTGCCTTGGGCAGTCTCACGGCGGCTGCGATTCAAGGACCGCTACTGCAGAAAATCATCGGGGTCTTCGCCATCGCTGTGTCCGTTCAGATGGCGTTTTCGCTTCAGCCCAAGGCCAGCCGAGGCGTGCCCGGTAAGCCGGCGCTCACGCTGGTTGGTGTCGTGGTTGGCTGGGCGTCGGCGATCTTCGGAATCGGTGGAGGTTCTTTAACGGTGCCCTTTCTCAGCTGGCGCAGCGTGCCCATCCAAAAGGCGGTGGCGACGTCCGCCGCATGCGGCCTGCCGATTGCCATCGTCGGCGCGTTGAGTTTCGCAGTGGTCGGCTGGCAGGACCCGCATCTCCCAGCTTGGAGCTTTGGATTTGTTTATTTTCCAGCGGTGCTGGGCATCGCGATCACCAGTATGTTTTTTGCCCGTATCGGGGCGCAACTGGCCCATCGGCTGTCGGCACTGATGCTGCGGCGCCTGTTTGCGCTGTTGTTGTTGGGCGTTGGTATCAATTTCTTGATTTGAGGAAACCCGGATGCTGCCTTATCCGCAGATAGACCCTGTGGCCGTTTCGCTAGGCCCGCTGCAAATCCACTGGTATGGCCTGATGTACCTGATCGGCATAGGCGGGGCCTGGCTGCTGGCGTCCCGCCGTCTGCACCGCTTCGATCCCAGCTGGGACAAGGACAAACTCTCTGACCTGGTGTTCTGGGTAGCGATGGGCGTGATCGTCGGCGGACGGCTGGGTTATGTGCTGTTCTACGATCTGGCGTCCTATATCAACGATCCAACGCTTATCTTCCAGGTCTGGAAGGGGGGCATGTCGTTTCACGGGGGCTTGCTTGGCGTGCTGCTGTGCACCTGGATTTTCGCCCGGCGCAACGGCAAGAAGTTCTTCGAGCTGATGGACTTCATCGCGCCTTTCGTGCCGATCGGGTTGGGGGCAGGGCGCATCGGTAACTTCATCAACGCTGAACTGTGGGGCAAGGCGACCGATGTGCCCTGGGCAATGGTCTTTCCCACTGACCCGCAGCAGCTGGCGCGGCATCCCTCGCAGCTCTATCAGTTCGCCCTGGAAGGAGTGGCGTTGTTCGTCATTCTCTGGATCTACTCGAGCAAGCCGCGGCCGACCATGGCAGTCTCCGGCTTGTTTGCCGTGTGCTATGGCATCTTCCGTTTCATCGTTGAATTTGTTCGCGTACCCGATGCGCAGCTCGGCTACTTGGCGTTTGGCTGGCTGACCATGGGGCAGGTCCTGTGCGTGCCGATGATCCTGATCGGCCTCGGCATGATCGCCTGGGGCTACCGCCACGAGCCGGCCAAGGCATCAGCCTGAGTCGCAAAGCCCGGCTTGTCGCATAAGCGCGACAAGCCGAGCGCCAAACTTTTACTATCTGCAGGATCTCTTCCACCGCGCCACGGCGCCCGCTTCGAGCCCATCGATGAAACAGTATCTCGACCTGATGCGCCAAGTGCGCGAGCACGGCACCTTCAAGAGCGATCGCACTGGCACCGGCACCTACAGCGTGTTCGGCCATCAGATGCGCTTCGACGTAAGCGAAGGCTTTCCGCTGGTGACCACCAAGAAATGCCACCTCAAATCCATCATTCACGAGCTGCTGTGGTTCCTGCAGGGTGACACCAACATCAAGTACCTGCAGGAAAACGGGGTGCGTATCTGGGACGAGTGGGCCGACGAGAACGGCGAGCTCGGCCCGGTCTACGGTTACCAATGGCGCAGCTGGCCGGCCCCCAACGGCGGGTCGGTCGACCAGATCAGTAAGCTGGTGGAGATGATCAAGAAGAACCCGGATTCGCGACGCCTGATCGTTTCAGCCTGGAACCCTGCGCTGGTCGACGAGATGGCCCTGCCGCCTTGCCACGCGTTGTTCCAGTTCTATGTTGCGAACGGCAAGCTCAGCTGCCAGCTGTACCAACGTTCAGCCGACATCTTCCTCGGTGTGCCCTTCAACATCGCCAGCTATGCGCTGCTGACGCTGATGGTGGCTCAGGTCTGCGACCTGCAGCCGGGGGAGTTCATCTGGAGCGGTGGGGATTGCCACCTCTATGCAAACCACCTGGAACAGGCCGACCTGCAGCTGACCCGCGAACCGCTACCGCCGCCGACGATGAAGCTCAATCCCGACGTGAAGGACCTGTTCGCCTTCCGCTTCGAGGATTTCGAGCTGGTCGGGTACGAGGCCCATCCGCACATCAAGGCGCCCGTCGCCGTCTGAATGTCTCGCCGCTCGGCATGCGAGCGGCGCTATCGATTACTGCTCGCCGAGATAGCGCGTCTGCATGTCTTGCCAGCGCGTACTGTTGGTGATGTCCAGAATCGCTTGGCTCAGCGGCTCCCGGTAGGGGCTGCCAGCGGGCACTGCAAAGGCGTAGGACTGCTGCTCGAAGGTGCCGGGCAGCAGCCGTAAGCCTTTGCCCAGCAACTCGGTGTTGCGGAACTGCAGGATGGGCTGGTCATACACCACCGCCTCCGCTTCTCCGTCGAGCACGGCTTTAATGGCTTGGCTCACATCAGGAAACGCCGTGGCGCGGATGCGGTGCTCTTGCAGGTAGCCTGCGCTTACGGTGCCGTCCACTGTCGCAACGTGTGCGCTGCGCAGATCGTCCGGACCTTGCAGGCCGCTCTGCAGGCTGCCGACCGTCAAGGTGCTGGTCACGGCTGCCGTGAAGGTCGACACCATGATCAATGCCGCGAACATCCAGATGATCGCAATCAGCCGCCCGCCGAGAGTCACGGGTGCCTTGTCGCCGTAGCCGACCGTGGTCATGGTGACCGCCGCCCACCAGAAGCTGTTACCGAGTCCTTCCACCGAGCTGCCGCCGAACTGCTCGCGGTTGCGCTGGCGCTCGAACAGCCAGAGCAGCGCGCCGACCAGCAGCAGTAACGCGCCCAGGCCCAGCACCAGGCTTGCGAATTGCCAGGAGAACAGCGCGCGGACGGCGCCCCAGCCGTCACCCTGTTGTTCCTGGGGAACGCCAATTGCCAGTCCGGTGCGATAGAACGGGTGCGTGAAGTCCACCAGTGCCTCGCGCTCGGCAGTCATGGTCAGGGCGCCGACCACCACATCCAGCCGATCGTCCTGCAGGCCCGGTAGAAGCTGGTCGAACGGCAAAGGTCGCAGCTCGTAGCGATAACCTTCCTGCTCTGCGATCGTCTCCCACAAGTCAATGCTGATACCGCTCCAACTGCCATCGGCCTCCTGGATGACGAAGGGTGGGACCTCCGTGATGCCTACGCGCAGCACGTCGCCTTGTGATTGGGCGGCGGCCTGCTGGCTCAATAAGGCGAACAGCAAAGCGATCAGAAACCTCGGCACAGGTCTTTCCTCGTTGTCGTAATGCCCCAAGGGTAGCAAAGCTGAACGGTGGGCCTGCGGCGCCTTCGGTCCATGAAAAGTCGCCAGAGTGCCATCTGCGTTGTATAGACTCCGGTGAAACCATGATCAGAGGACGGAGCATGCGACGGGTCGTATTCAACCAAAAGGGTGGTGTTGGCAAGTCCAGCATTGCCTGCAACCTGGCGGCAGTCAGCGCAGCGCAAGGTTATCGCACGCTGTTGATCGACCTGGATGCGCAGGCCAATTCCAGCCATTACCTCACCGGCCTCACCGGCGACGAACTGCCAACGGGCATCGCCGATTACTTCAAGCAGATCCTGGCGGGAGGGCCGGCGGGCAAGAAGGCTCGCCCACCGATCACGGAAACCCGTTTCGAAAACCTGCACCTGATTACCGCCACCGCAGAACTGGCCGATCTGCAACCCAAGCTCGAAGCCAAGCACAAGATCAACAAGCTGCGCAAACTGCTGGAAAGTCTTTCCGAAGAATACGAACGCATCTATCTGGATACGCCACCGGCCCTGAATTTCTTTACCCTATCGGCCTTGATAGCTGCGGACCGCTGCCTGATTCCATTCGACTGCGACAGCTTCTCCCGTCAGGCGCTGTATAGCCTGCTCGACGAAATCGAGGAGCTGCAGGAAGACCATAACGAAGCGCTGCGTGTCGAAGGCATCGTCGTCAACCAATTCCAGCCGCGCGCGGCCCTGCCGCAACAGATGATCGACGAACTGCTGGCTGAGGGGTTACCCGTACTTCCGGTGCACCTGATGAGTTCGGTACGCATGCGCGAGTCGCATCAGGTCTGCACGCCGCTGATCCACCTCGACCCGCGGCACAAGCTGACGCAGCAGTTCGTCGAGCTGCACACCTATTTGGAAAATGCGGGCTGATCGAGTGAGCGCGCTTCGTGCTCACTCAATGCGGCGGACGATACGCGTAGCGTAAAGCCCTAAAGCGCGCCACTCAGGCTCGCTGACATAACGGTGGCGCCCCGGCTTGTGTCACGCAGGCGGTTGGACTGGGGGCGCGCATGTCGCCCGCCTTGGGCCGGTCAATGAGAGATCAATACATCGCAGGGCGGCAGGTCGAGGTATTGCCGAGTCAGGCTGCCGAGCAGCGCGTTGCTGATTTCGCCACGGCTGTGGCTCCCCAGTGCGAGAAGTTGCGGTTGCAGCGCGGCGATTGCCGAATCGAGGCAACTATTGCGCTCACCGTGGAGAAGGCTCGAATGAAGTCGCGCGCCGGAATTCTCCAGACCCGCTTGAAGGTCGCTGAGCAACTGATCGAACAATTCGCGCTGCAGTGCCAGGTCAGGCTCGCTCGGCTGATCGAGGTCCGGCATTTCGTAGATGTTCAGCGCGGTCAGATCGCTGGCAGCCGGCAATAGTTGCCACGCAGCCTGCAGCGCGCGGCTGGCGCAGCTGGAGTAATCCAGCGCGGCGAGCGCTTGTGAATAGGGCGCTGCCGGTGCGACAGCCAGAAGCAGCGGTGCGGTGCAGCTCTGCAGCACTTGCTCCAGTGTGGTGCCAGCAAATCCTTGCGGAGATTGGCGGTGGTGGCGGCCCATCACCAGCAGATCGGTTTCCAGCCCAGCGGCCTGGGTAAGAATTTCTTCAGCGGCGCGGCCCTTACGAATCCAGGGCTGCAGCTGGGCAAGGCCGTGGCGCTCAAGCGTTGTCTGCAGATAGCTCTGTGCGTTTCGCTGCTCCGCTGCCCCTGGGTTACCGGCCAGAACGTGTAAGACGCTCAGTCGTGCCCCGGTCTGCTGCGCCAACTGTGCGGCGCGGCCCAGCGCCAGGTCGGCATCGGGACTGAGATCGTGGGCGACAAGAATGTGCTGAACCATGAAGGCCTCGCGTTTTGCTGGGCGAAATACCTGCAGTATGCCGGCCAGATCCAGGCGTTGTCCTGATCGGGAGCAGGCAGCAGCCGTGCGTACAGTAGGAGGCTGGCCGCTGCTTTGATCTGGAACGCTTTTTTCGTCGGGCTGCTAACGCTATGCTGGCGGCCATTCAAGCAGGAGCGAGTGATGAGCAAGGTCAGTGTGCTGGTGGTGGATGACGCGCCCTTCATTCGGGATCTGATCAAGAAGGGGTTGCGCAGCCAATTCCCGGGGATTCGTATCGAGGACGCTGTGAACGGGCGCAAGGCTCAGCAGATGCTCGATCGGGATTCGTTTGACCTCATTCTTTGTGATTGGGAGATGCCGGAAATGTCCGGCCTTGAACTGCTGACCTGGTGCCGTGCCCAGGAAAAGCTCAAGACCACCCCGTTCATCATGGTCACCAGCCGTGGCGACAAGGAGAACGTGGTCCAGGCGATCCAATCAGGTGTGTCCGATTTCATCGGCAAGCCATTCTCCAACGAACAGTTGACTACCAAGGTACGCAAGGCGCTCGGACGGGCCGGCAAGCTCGACGCGTTGGCCGCTAGCGCACCGGCACGGCCGACCAATACCGGAATGGCCAACGATTCCCTGGCTGCGCTGACGGGCGGTAAAGCTGAAGTTGTCAAACCGGCTTCTGCGCCGGTCGCCTCGCCGGCACCCGGGTTCGCCGCGCCGCTCGCTCAGCCGGGAGCAGCCAAACCGACGGCGGCCAGCGGCGGCCGCGGCCAGGGCCAGTTGCGTTTGCCGAGCGGAACGCTTGCCTGTGTAATCAAGGCCCTCAGCCTCAAAGAGGGGCTGCTGGTGGTCAAGCGCGGCGAGACGCTGCCGCAAGTGCTGGAAAGTGCCGTGCTTGATCTGGAGCAGGGCGAAGGCGGCGAGGTGGCCCGTCTCAACGGCTACCTTCACGCCGTTGCGGCGCTGGAGCCGAAGCCGGACAGTGAATGGTTGCAGCTGACCTTCCGCTTCGTCGATCGTGATCCGCAGAAGCTCGATTATCTGTCACGCCTCATCGCCCGCGGGACAGCACAACGGCACTTCGTCCCAGGCGCCTGAATAGAGACGAGCACCGCTTAGGTCTGCAAATAGAAGCTCCGGTCATCTGAAATTTGCAGTGCCGCCGGAACAATTTCACAGGCCGACGGTCGGTGGCTCGCGTGCGCACCGTTGCGCTGCTAGTCTGCAGCCCTCTTACTACATAACCCTATGAAGTCTGCCGTTATGTCGTGGCGCATCATTCTCGTTCTCGGGTCGTTCTGGCTGGCCTCGTCCGCGTCGGCCCTGACCATCTACAAATACACTGACGCCAACGGCGTGGTCACTTACAGCGACCAGGCTGCACCAGGCGCGAGGGTATTCACCTTTAGCGATCGCATGGTCGAGAAACTCGACAACCAGGTAAAGCTGGAAACCCGCAAGCATGCCGCTGGCGAGACGCTGCTGGTTCGCAACGATCTGTTTGCGCCGGTGGATATCGAGCTCAAGCTGACCGGCGTACAGAATGCCGTCGGCGTACCGGATAAACCGATCCGTTGGGTACTGCCGCCGCGCAGCCAGATCCGATTGGCAACACTCGCGCCGCTCGACCCATCAAAGCCGCTCAAGTACACACCCAAGCTACGTCACGCGCTGGGTGATCCGCGTCTGCTGCCCAAACCCTACCGGTATCCGTTGCCTTGGCGAGGCGGCCCGTTCCGCCTGACTCAGGGCGCCAACGGCAAGTACAGTCACTTCACGCCTAAAGGTCGCTACGCCGCCGATATCGCCATGCCGGAAGGCACGCCCATCGTGGCGGCGCGCGGCGGCATGGTGGTAAAAATCGAGAACGCGCAGAGTGGGCGGGGCAACAACCCGGCCGGCAATTTCGTCCGGGTTCTGCACGATGACGGCACCATGGGCGTTTACTTGCACCTGATGAAGGGCTCGGTGAGCGTACGCGAAGGCCAGCACATCGAAGCCGGCAGCTTGCTGGCCCGCTCCGGAAACACTGGCAACAGCACCGGCCCGCATCTGCATTTCGTTGTCCAGCGCAACGTCGGTTTGGCGGTCGAATCGATTCCCTTCGATTTCGCCCAGCCGGTCAACAGCTTGCCCAATTTTGCGGTTGGTGGGGACTAAGGGCCGCTGCAAGCCCTAGCCCATCAACTGAAAGCAAAACGCTCGACGCCACCGCTCTTTGCCGCATGGCGGCTCCATGCGGGCTTATTCCTGCTTCAATACCTTGGCCAGAACGATCTTCGGTCCGCGCATCTTCTTGACCACGATCTGTAGATCATCCACCAGCAGCTCTTCGTTTTCTTCCGGGACGCGCTTCAGCGTCTCGTAGATCAGTCCCGCCAGCGTGTCGGCCTCGATATGATCCAGGTCGATGCCAAGCAGGCGCTCGAGTTTGAACAGTGGGGTGTCTCCCCGTACCAGCAGCTTGCCTGGCTGATAGGCAAGAATGCCGCGCTCGGTTTTGCGGTGCTCGTCCTGAATGTCACCCACCAGCACTTCCAGGACATCCTCCATGGTAAGGAAGCCCACCACCTTGTGGTCGCCTTCTTCAACCAGCACGAAATGCGCACCACCTTGGCGGAACTGGTCCAGCAGCACGTTCAGCGGCAGATAGCGCGGCACCCGCTCCATGGGGCGCAGTATGTCGCTGAGCACGAAATGCTCAGCCAGCTGCTCGTCGCCTGCGATCGCCAGTAGCAGATCCTTGATATGCAACAGGCCAATGTAGTCGCCCTGCTCACTGTCATAGACCGGGTAGCGGCTGTACTTGTGGCGCCGAATCAGGTCGAGGATGTCGGCCAGCGAAGCGTTGTGTTCCAGTTGCAGCAAGTCTTCACGGGAGTTGGCCCAGTCGGCCACTTCCAGTTCGCTCATTTCGACCGCCGAGGCGAGCACCTTGATGTCCTGGTTGGCCGGATCCAGCGCCCGGTTCGAATGCAGGATCAGCTTGAGCTCGTCGCGGCTGTAGTGGTGTTCGTGGTGGCTCCCCGGCTCGCCCTGGCCGGCCACCCGCAGAATGGCGTTGGCGCTGGCGTTGAGCAGGTAGATCGCTGGATACATCGCCCAGTAGAACAGGTAGAGCGGCGCCGCCGTCCACAGCGACAGCAGCTCGGGTTTACGAATCGCCCAGGATTTGGGGGCCAGCTCGCCGATGACGATGTGCAGGTAGGAAATGATGAAAAAAGCCGTGAAAAAGGCGATGCCATGTACAACCGCCTGGGATTGCACGCCTGCGGCGGCCAGTACCGGCTCCAACAGGTGTGCAAAGGCCGGCTCACCGACCCAGCCGAGGCCCAGCGATGCCAGGGTGATACCCAACTGACAAGCCGACAGGTAGGCGTCCAGCTGGCTGTGTACCTTGCGCAGGATATGCCCGCGCCAGCCGTGCTGCTTGGCGATCGCCTCGACCTTGGTGGAGCGCAGCTTGACCATGGCGAACTCGGCCGCCACAAAGAAGCCGTTGAGCAAGACCAGGAAAAGTGCAAACAGAATCATGCCAAAATCGGCGAAGTAGGATGAAGCGGCGTAACTAGCGGGGGAAGGGTCCATTAGGGTGTCGGGTAGTCAAAGACGGCCCAAGGATGGGGCCGGCTCGGGGTTATTTCAAGGAGCCGTTGAGGCGTCAGCTGCCGGGCGGTTGCACAGCGGTCACGGCACCGTGGCCTGGGTCAGCGGGAAATGGCAGGTGAATGTGCTGCCTTTGCCGGGCGTGCTGTTGATATCCAGACGGCCCTGATGCCGCAGCAATACGTGCTTGACGATGGCCAGGCCGAGGCCGGTGCCGCCGGTACTGCTCGCGCGGCTGGAGTCGACCCGGTAGAAGCGTTCGGTCAGACGCGGCAGGTGCTTGGGTTCGATGCCAATCCCTGAGTCCTGCACGGCCAGGTGTGCACCATGTTCGTTGCACCACCAGCGGATATGCACCTCGCCATTGTCCGGCGTGTATTTCACCGCATTGAATACCAGATTAGAGAACGCGCTGCGCAGCTCACTCTCGCTGCCCTTGAGCAGCAGGGTAGGGTCCGCTTCCAGGGTGATCTGGTGGTTGCGCTCGGCCGACAGCGCCAAGGCGTCGCTCTTGATGGACTGCAGCAGTTTTGCGATGGCCACCGGCTGGGTATTGGTCGGCGGGTTGGTCGCTTCGAGCTTGGCCAGTAGCAGCAGATCGTTGAGCAGGAGCTGCATGCGGCCGGCCTGCTGGCTCATCTGGTTTAACGCTCGTGGCCAGCGCGGAGGCATTTCTTCGGTGTGTTCGAGCATCGTTTCTAGGTAGCCGGCGATCACCGTTAACGGCGTGCGCAGCTCGTGGGACACATTGGCAACGAAGTCCTTGCGCATCTGCTCCAGCAGATGCAGGCGGGTGATGTCGCGTACCACCATCAGATGCTCGCTGTTGCCGTAGCGGGTAATGGTGATCTGCAGCCAGAGGCGGTCGTTGACTGGCGACGACAGCTCCAGCGGTTCCTCGTGACGACCTTTGTCGAAATATTCTTTGAAACTCGGATGACGCACCAGGTTGGTCACCGGATGGCCGGTATCCTGCGGTTTCTTCAGGCCCAGCAAGCGCTCCGCGGCCGGGTTCCACCATTCAAGATTGGCATCGCTGTCGAGCATGATCACCGCATCTCGAAGCGCGGTGGTCGAGCCTTGCACCCGGTCGATCACCGATTGCAACTGGGCTCGCAGACGCAGATCGCGGCGCTGGAGCTGGTACAGGTTGTCGAAAATCTCGCCCCAGATGCCATGACTGTCCGGCGGAGGCTGATCGGTTTGATCGCTCTTCAGCCACAGCAGCAAGCGCCGGATCTGGCGCAGCGTCCAGCCCAGGTAACCGGTAAGGCCAATCACCAGTGCCCAGGCATATTCGCCCGTGACCAGGCCCACCAGCAGGCATCCAGCCAGTATCAACAGCAGGCGGCGCGCCAGAGCGCCTTGCCAGTCTTGATTCACCGCTAACGCTCCTTGAGGCAGCTTGAGGCCGGCCGGAAATCATCTACAACGCCAGCTCATGCTCGGCGGTTGCGGCTTGTTCAGCTCTTGGTGGAAAAACGGTAACCAGTGCCGCGCACGGTTTGCACCAGGTTTTCATAGGTTTCGCCCAGTGCTTTGCGCAGGCGGCGGATATGGACATCCACCGTGCGCTCCTCGACATACACATTGCCGCCCCAGACCTGATCGAGCAACTGTCCACGGGTGTAGGCACGCTCCTGATGGGTCATGAAGAACTGCAGCAAGCGGTATTCGGTCGGGCCCATGTCTGCGGGTGTGCCGTCGATAGTCACTCGGTGACTGATGGGGTCCAGCAGCAGACCACCGATCTCGATCGGCGTTTCGTTGTCGCTGGTGCCGGCGCGGCGCAACACAGCCTTGAGGCGCGCCACCAGTTCACGAGGCGAGAAGGGTTTGGTGATGTAGTCATCGGCGCCCACTTCCAGGCCCTGGATCTTGTTGTCCTCGGCATCCTTGGCGGTGAGCATGATGATCGGTGTGTTGGCTGTCATCTCGTCGCGCTTGAGGCGCCGAGCCAGCTCGATGCCGGATGTGCCGGGCAGCATCCAGTCGAGCAGGATCAGATCCGGTTGGCGATCGATGATCAGCGCATGGGCCTGCTGGACGTTTTCCGCTTCAAGGCATTCGTAGCCGGCCATCTCCAGCGCCACCACGATCATTTCCCGAATCGGCGCTTCGTCATCGACGATCAGTATGCATTTACCGTTCATGTCCGCTCTCGGTCCGTTTTATTGTCGCTCGGCATTAGATAACGGAAATGTTGCAGCCATGTGACAGGAATTGGCGCCTCTGCACCAGAACGACTGCCGCCCGACCTCGTCTAGCAAGCGTCTCGAAGCTGTGGGGTTCGGTCATGCTGCGTGCGCTGGGGCGCATTAGCCCGCTCTTGTAGCGTAGTCGAGCATGATCCCCGCAAGAATCGCCAGGCCTGCCCAGTGGTTATGCAAAAAGGCCTGGAAGCACACCTGTGGTTTGCGCGAGCGAGTTTTCCAGAACTCCCAGGCAAAGCAGGCTGCGGCGATGGTCAGCCCAAGATGAAACCACTGCCCGAGTTCGAAGCGCACGCCTGCGAGAATCAGGCAGAACAGGGCGAGGCCCTGTAGCGTGGCGATGATGACCCGATCAGCCTCGCCAAAGAGGATCGCTGTGGATTTGATGCCTATTTTTAGGTCGTCCTCGCGGTCGGCCATGGCGTAATAGGTGTCGTAGCCGACCGTCCACAGCACATTGGCGATGAACAGTAGCCAGGCTTCGGGGGGCAGTTCGCCTCGCTCGGCGGTAAAGGCCATCAGCATGCCCCAGGAGAACGCCGCGCCGAGCACAACCTGCGGGTAGTAGGTGTAGCGCTTCATGAAGGGGTAGAGCGATGCGACACCGAGCGCGCCAAACGATAGCCAGACGGTGGCAGTGTTGGTTAGCAGGACGAGGCCGAAGCTCAATGCGACAAGGACGGCAAAGAGGATCCAGGCCTCCTTCGAGGTGACCCTGCCCGTCGCCAGTGGACGGCCCTTGGTACGGCTGACGTGCCCGTCCAGGTTGCGGTCGGCGAAATCATTGATCACGCAGCCGGCGGCACGCATGAGGATCACGCCGAGCACAAAGATTGCGACGTTTTTCACGCTGGGCGATCCCTCGCCAGCGATCCACAGCGCCCAGAGCGTCGGCCACAGCAATAGATAGGTGCCAATCGGGCGATCCAGGCGCATCAGCTGGATAAAGTCCCAGGCGCGCGGATGAAGGCGATTGCTCGATTGCAGAAGCTTTTGATACATCGGCGGGGCTCCGGTCGGTGAGCGGCGGTTACGGGCAGTCTGTGCCGCGTTCAGGTGGTGATCCGTGCGGCCTGCCACAGTGCTGGCAGAAACACTTCGGTCACCAGCACGCGCAGCTTGTCCTGGCTGAAACAGGAACGGCGCGCCCACAGCTGCGATTGGCGAACATCCTGCGGCAACCAGGCGGCCGGGTAGCGTCGGGCTTGCAGTGGGCCGCGGCTGAACGCCGGGTCGCTGAACAGCAGTTCGCCGAGCGAGCGGCTACCCAGGTGTGGCAGATCCAGTCCGGACTGTTCCAGGGCGTGGCGGGCGGCGACACTGCGGGCGAATACCCAGGGCTCATGGTGGCCACGTAGATAGACTTCGCGAACCCAGCCTTCACTCCCTTCCGCTACGTCCAGCGCGGCGCATTCGTCAGCGCGCATGACCTGCCAGCCTTCATTCAGGGGCTCGACGCTGAACGCGCCGTCGGCCAGCTCGGTCAGGCGACGGGTGAGCGACCCCTTGTCGAGGTAAAGCCAGTCGTGCAGATCAGGTGCGGGTGGGGCGCAAAGGCGGTCGGCAGGCAGCCAGGCTTGAGAATCGGGCACGGGCGGTAACAGGTAGCGGAAAGAGGCGGCCAGTCTAGCATGGGGGCTATTAGCAGGCTTAAAGGCGTAGGGTTTGCCTTGGGCGCCAAGACCGTTTAGCACTGCGACGTGAGCGCTCGAGGTAGAACGCCTTGTCGACCGAAGCGTTGGCATCTGAGCGCATGTAGTGGTTGTACGGGTGGGAGCGAGCCCCGCCATGCGACTCTTTGGCGCCGGCGGGGCTTGGTGCGAACCGAGTCCTAGGACGGGGTTAGCTTTGCTGGAACAGGCTCCGCAGGATCTGCGCAAGCTCGGATATGTTTTTATGAACGGCGGGATTGAACTGCTCGCCAAGGGCGTAGGTGCGCCATTCCGCCTCTGCCATATCATTCAGGCGGTCCAGCTCCTTCTCTAGGGTATCCAGGCGCTGCTGAGCCTGCTGCAGGTTCTGCTTGTTGACGTTCATACCGTCCATGTCCTGCAGTGCCTGAACCAAGTCCTCGACAGTTTCCTGCAGGTCATCGACCTGATTCACGACGTCGGCGCTGTCGATTTCCTGCATCTTCTGGCTTGACGCGCCGCTGAGCATCTTCGCCACTTCGTCCAAGTTGCTGGCCAGCTCGTTGACCTGTTTGGTCACGCCAACCTTGTAATCTTCGTCGCGGATCCAGGTAATCCAATCATCGTCAGTGCGTTCGGCTTTCTCGTCCAGCCGGTGCTCCATCTGTTGGTTAAGCTGTTGTTCCATTTTTGCCAGCTGACCATCGCTCTGCTGCCAGTTGGTGATGCCCATGGATACCCCGGACTGGCGCAGCGATCCGATCAAATCGGCAACGTTCTCGCGAACATCGTCAACGGCATCAACCACGTTATGGCCAACTCGAATGGAGGTGCCTGCCTGCTGAGTCTGCATGCCCTTTTGCGTCTCTTGGGCGGCGGCGGGCAGCGCTAGGCTGGCGGCCATCAGGGCGGTGGCGAGTGCTAGTGGCTTCTTGTTCAATGCGTTCATCGTTCATTCCTCACAGGTAATGGTTGGGGTTTTGCTGAGCAATCACGGTTTATCCGTCAGGCGTCTGATCGCTGCGGCTGGCGAGACGGGGGTGATTGTTTCGCACGGGTCCTCCTTAGTAAGGGCGCTATCGAGCCCGGTGCTTCCAGGGGGCTATCACTCGGTGTCGACGTCTACGTTCGGAAGTGGCACAGATCGTTCTTTGATACCCACATCGACGTCAGCGTCTTTAACGTCGTACTCAGGCATGTTGCCGCCCTGCACATCTACGTCGGGCAACCGACCGGATTCTTCCTTCTCGATGGTGCAACCACCTACTCCGAGCATGAGCGCAAGCAGGCTGCTGCCGAGTGCAAATTTGGCTGATCTGTTCATGCAACATTCCTCCGAATGACTGGCTAAAGACGCGGAATTGCCGGTGCGGCAGCGCATATGCGCAACCTGTGACGGTTCGTCCGCGCTTAATAAAGTCGACAGGGAGCGTCTTTCACAGTTCAGCAATTAGTCAGAGTGAGCCACGACCGGTGGCGCGCTGGACTACAGGGCGGACAGCCCTAGGGGCGGCGCGGGGATTCATGCCAGGCAGGGATAGGCAGGGTCGACGGATATTTCCTGGCGTCTGGTAGCGTGCTTTGAGGGCTCAATTGTGTCCGCCGGGGTGGGCGTCAGCCCCAGCCTTCCAGTCGCATGGTCGCCCGCACCAGCCGCTGCTCCTCTTGTTCGATCTCCTTGAGGTTGTCGCGAATGCCGTGGATATGGTCTCTCGCGGCGCGCTGGGCCTGATCCGGCAGGCGCTCGGTAATGGCGTGAAATAGCCGCGAGTGCTGCCGGTCGATCTGCCGCTTCTGCATCGGTCGGTGATAGAGGTTGTTCACCGAGGCGAACACGGTGGAGAGCATCAGATCGGTCAGCGACTGCAGCGTATGCACCAGCACCGGGTTGTGTGACGCCTCGCTGACAGCCAGGTGAAAGGCGTGGTCGAGGCGCGCATGCTCGCGCGGGTCGGCCTCTTCCGTGGTGTGCGCGGCGAGCATTTCCTCGTAGCGGCGGCGCAGCAGGATGAAGTCGGCATCAGTGCCGCGCAGCGCGGCCAGCCGGGCCGATTCGCCTTCGAGCAAGGCGCGGACCTCAAGTAGGTCGTATAGGGTGCGCGGCTGGGAGTTGAACAGGTGCATCAGTGGGCTCGCGTCCTGCTCACCGGACAGCTTTGCCACATGGGAGCCTCGCCCTTGGGCAGTCTCGATGATCCCGCGGCTGCGCAGCACCCGCAGTCCTTCGCGAAGTGCCGAGCGCGAAATGCCCAGCTTTTCGCACAGGCGCCGTTCCGATGGTAGCGCCTGCCCAACCTTGAGCACGCCGTCGACGATCAGGCGCTCTATACGCTCGGCTACTACGTCCGACAGCTGGCGGCGATCCTGGGAGTTTTCAGTCAGCATAGTGGGCTCCGTTACTGGTAGGACCAGTTTGGCCGGATCTTACATCAATCTCGAATCGCTCCGCTAAAGGCCCGTATACCCAGTGCTTGTGGCCATTCCCGTTGAAAGGCTCATGAAAGAAACTGGTAGGACCAGTGGTTTTTAGTGTGGACGGCAGGAAGGTGTCGGGCTAATGATGCGTCAAACCACCGCAGCTGGCCGTGCGCGCGGTGAACAATGAGAGCACCGACTGCCATGAATATCCTCTACGACGAACGCGTCGATGGTGAGCTGCCCAAGGTCGACAAAGCGGCATTGCTTGCCGAGCTCAAGGCGCAATTGCCCGACATGGACATTCTCCATCGCGGCGAAGACCTCAAGCCTTACGAGTGCGATGGTCTTTCCGCTTACCGCACCACGCCGATGCTGGTGGTGCTGCCCGAGCGCATCGAACAGGTCGAAACCCTGCTGAAGATTGCCCACAAGCGTGGTGTGCCGGTTGTGGCGCGAGGCGCGGGAACCGGGTTGTCGGGCGGTGCGTTGCCGCTGGAGCAGGGCATCCTTCTGGTCATGGCGCGTTTCAACAAGATCCTCGAAGTCGACCCGGCCGGTCGCTTCGCTCGCGTCCAGCCCGGCGTGCGTAATCTGGCGATTTCCCAAGCGGCGGCGCCCTATGACCTTTATTACGCCCCGGATCCCTCGTCACAGATCGCCTGCTCCATCGGCGGCAACGTCGCCGAGAACGCCGGTGGTGTGCACTGCCTGAAATACGGGCTGACGGTGCATAACCTGCTCAAGGTCGAGATCCTCACCGTCGAGGGCGAGCGCATGGTGCTGGGCTCCGACGCGCTGGACTCACCCGGCTTCGACCTGCTGGCGCTGTTTACCGGTTCCGAGGGCATGCTCGGCATCGTCACCGAGGTCACGGTCAAGCTGCTGCCCAAGCCGCAGGTGGCCAAGGTGCTGCTGGCGGCATTCGATTCGGTGGAAAAGGCCGGCCGCGCGGTGGGCGATATCATCGCGGCCGGCATCATCCCAGGTGGCTTGGAAATGATGGACAACCTGTCGATCCGCGCCGCCGAAGACTTTATCCACGCCGGGTATCCGGTGGACGCCGAGGCGATCCTGCTCTGCGAGCTGGATGGTGTCGAAGCCGACGTCCATGATGACTGCGCCCGTGTGGGCGAGGTGCTCAAGCTAGCCGGCGCCACCGAAGTGCGGCTGGCCAAGGACGAGGCCGAGCGGGTCAAGTTCTGGGCCGGACGCAAGAACGCCTTCCCGGCGGTCGGGCGGATTTCGCCAGACTACTACTGCATGGACGGCACCATCCCGCGCCGCGAGCTGCCGGGCGTGCTCAAGGGCATCAGTGATCTTTCCGACGAATACGGCCTGCGTGTGGCCAACGTGTTCCACGCCGGGGACGGCAACATGCACCCGCTGATCCTGTTCGATGCCAACACCGAAGGCGAGCTGGAGCGCGCCGAGGCGCTGGGCGGCAAGATTTTGGAACTCTGCGTCAAGGTGGGAGGCTCGATCACCGGCGAGCATGGCGTCGGGCGCGAGAAGATCAACCAGATGTGCGCCCAGTTCAACGCCGACGAGCTGACGCTGTTCCACGCGGTAAAGGCGGCGTTCGACCCCAGCGGCCTGCTCAACCCCGGTAAGAACATCCCGACACTGCATCGCTGCGCCGAATTCGGCGGCATGCACGTCCATGGCGGGCAGTTGCCTTTCCCTGAACTGGAGCGCTTCTGATGACGGTTTCCTTCGACGACAGCCAGCAGCTGCTCGACCAGGTCAACCAGGCGTTGGCCAGCAACACCCCGCTGCGCATTCAGGGCGGCGGCAGCAAGGCGTTTCTCGGCCGCGAGGTGCAGGGCACGCTGCTCGACACCCGCGCGCATCGCGGCATCGTCACCTACGACCCGACCGAGCTGGTGGTCAGTGTTCGCGCCGGCACCCCGTTGGCGGAGCTGGAAGCCGCGCTCGACGAGGCCAACCAGATGCTGCCGTGCGAACCGCCGCATCTGGGCGAAGGGGCCACGGTTGGCGGGATGATCGCCGCTGGCCTGTCCGGTCCGCGCCGGCCCTGGTCCGGCTCTGTGCGCGACTTTGTGCTCGGCACACGCGTAATTACTGGCCTCGGTAAACATTTGCGTTTCGGCGGCGAAGTGATGAAGAACGTCGCCGGCTATGACCTGTCACGGCTGATGGCGGGCAGCTTCGGCTGTCTTGGCGTGATCACTGAAGTCTCGCTGAAAGTGCTGCCCAAGCCGCGTCTGTGCCGCAGCCTGCGGGTCGAGATGCCGGTCGACCGTGCGTTGCTCAAGCTCGCCGAGTGGGGGCAGCAACCGGTGCCGATCACGGCGGCAAGCCATGACGGACAGGCGCTGCATCTGCGTCTCGAAGGCGGCGAAGGGTCGGTCAATGCCGCGTGCGACCGTATCGGTGGCGAGACGCTGGACGTTGGCTACTGGAATGAACTGCGCGAACAGCGCCTGGGTTTCTTCGGTGATGCCCGTCCGCTGTGGCGTCTGTCGCTGCCTACCGATACCCCGGTGCTGGCGCTACCCGGCGAGCAGCTGATTGACTGGGCAGGCGCCCAGCGCTGGCTGAAATCCGATGCCGATGCGCAAACCATTCGCGCCATCGTCAGTGAAGTCGGCGGTCATGCCATCTGCTTTACCGCTGGCGCGACCACCAGCCCGTTTCAGCCATTGGCTGAGCCGCTGCTGCGTTACCACCGCCAGCTCAAGACGGCGCTCGACCCGCAGGGGATTTTCAATCCCGGCCGCATGTATTCCGAGGTCTGATATGCAAACCAATCTGAGCGAAGCCGCGAAGAAACTGCCGCGCGCCGAGGAAGCCGAAAGCATCCTCCGCTCCTGTGTGCATTGCGGCTTCTGCAACGCCACTTGCCCGACCTACCAGTTGCTTGGCGATGAGCTGGACGGCCCGCGTGGGCGCATCTATTTGATGAAGCAGATGTTTGAAGGCGGCGAAGTTACCGAGGCCACCCAGACCCACCTGGACCGCTGCCTGACCTGCCGCAACTGCGAAACCACCTGCCCGTCCGGCGTGCAGTACCACAACCTGCTGGATATCGGCCGCGACTTCATGGAACAGCAGGTGCCGCGCTCGGCGGGCGAACGCTTGCTACGCACCGGCCTGCGCACCGTGATTCCGCGCCCGGGTCTGTTCAAGGCGCTGCTGGGTGCCGGTAACACGCTGCGTCCGTTGATGCCGGCGACGCTCAAGGCGCACATGCCACGCCAGGTCACCCCGGCCAAGCCGCGGCCCCAGGTGTTGCATGCACGCCGCGTGTTGATCCTTGAAGGCTGCGTGCAGCCGAGCCTGTCGCCGAACACCAATGCCGCCACGGCACGCGTGCTTGATCGCCTTGGCATCAGCGTGACGACAGCGCGTGAAGCCGGCTGCTGCGGTGCCGTGGACTATCACCTGAACGCCCAGGAAGCCGGCCTCGACCGCGCGCGCCGCAACATCGACGCCTGGTGGCCTGCCATCGAAGGCGGCGCCGAAGCCATCGTTCAGACCGCCAGTGGTTGCGGTGCCTTCATCAAGGACTATGGTCATCTGCTGCGAGGCGATCCGGCTTACGCGACTAAGGCCGCTCGGGTCAGCGAGCTGGCCAAGGATCTGGTGGAGGTGATGCGCAGCGCCGAGCTGGAACGGCTCAAGGTCGAGACCGACAAGCGCATGGCCTTTCATTGCCCTTGCACCCTGCAGCACGCACAGAAACTCGGCGGCGCGGTCGAAGACGTGCTCACCCGGCTCGGCTTCCATCTCACCGCGGTACCGGATGCGCATCTGTGCTGCGGTTCTGCAGGCAGCTATTCGATCACCCAGCCGGAGATCTCTCACCAGCTGCGCGACAACAAGCTCAACGCACTGGAGAGCGGCAAGCCGGAAGTCATCGTCACCGCCAACATCGGCTGCCAGACGCACCTCGACGGCGCCGGGCGGACACCGGTGCGGCACTGGATCGAAATCGTCGAGGAGGCGATGGGGTGACAACGTCGAAGGCTAGATTGAAATCGCCGAAGTCGAAGTAGGGTGGGCTTCAGCCCACCAATAGCTGATCACATGGCGCCCGGTGGGCTGAAGCGGAACGCCGCCCGGCCCACCCTACGAATCAACTTGGCAGCTCTGGCCGCGGCCCAAACGAACAACCGAATCTGAAGACAGGAGAAAACATGAAAACCAAAGCCATGCTGACCCAGACCGAAGTGACCGCCATTTTGGCCGCCGCGCGCAGCGAAGCGCAGAACAACGGCTGGGCCGTGACCATTGTGGTTGCTGACGACGGCGGCCATCCGTTGGCGCTGGAACGTCTGGACGGCTGTGCGCCGATCGCCTCCTACATCGCCACTGAGAAAGCGCGCAGCGCCGCTGTGGGTCGTCGCGAAACCAAGGGCTACGAGGACATGGTTAACGGCGGCCGCAATGCCTTCCTGTCCGCGCCGGTGGTGTGCTCGCTGGAAGGTGGCGTGCCGGTGATCGTCGATGGGCAGGTAATCGGTTCGGTCGGCGTCTCCGGTGTGACCGCTGCTCAAGATGCACAGGTCGCCAAGGCCGGCGTTGCCGCTGTCGCCAACTGATTCGGATAGGAGAACAACATGACCGAGCGTGTAACCCTGGGCCGTCTGCAAGTCGCGGCCAACCTGCAACGCTTTATCGAAGACGAAGTATTGCCGGGCACCGGCGTCGAGGCGGCCGCTTTCTGGAGTGGTTTCGACCAGCTGGTGCATGACCTGGCGCCGAAGAACCGTGCCCTGCTTGCCGAGCGTGATCGCCTGCAAGTCGAGCTGGACAACTGGCACCGCAGCCATCCCGGCCCGATCAGCGACATGCCGGCCTACCGCAGCTTCCTCGAGTCCATCGGCTACCTGCAGCCCGAGCCGGGGGAGGTGAAGATCAGCACCAGCAACGTCGACAGCGAAATCGCCACCCAGGCCGGCCCGCAGTTGGTGGTGCCGATCGGCAATGCGCGCTATGCACTGAACGCCGCCAACGCCCGCTGGGGCTCGCTGTATGACGCGCTCTACGGCACCGACGCCATCAGCGAAGAGAACGGCGCGCAGAAAGGCCCCGGCTACAACGAAGTACGTGGCGCCAAGGTCATCGCCTTCGCGCGCAACTTCCTCGATCAGGCCGCGCCGCTGGCCGAAGGCAGCCATGTGGATTCGGTCAGCTACCGTGTGCAGGATGGCGAGCTCAAGGTCACCCTGGAAAACGGCAGTGTCACCGGGCTGAAGCAACCCGAGAAGTTCGTGGGCTTCCAGGGCGAAGCAGTCGAGCCGACTGCGATTCTGCTGAAGAACAACGGGCTGCACGTCGAAATCCAGATCGATCCGAACAGCCCCATCGGCCAGACCGATGCCGCTGGGGTTAAGGATCTGCTGCTGGAAGCCGCCGTCACCACCATCATGGATTGCGAAGACTCAACCGCCGCGGTCGATGCCGACGACAAGGTTTTGGTCTACCGCAACTGGCTGGGCCTGATGAAGGGTGATCTGGTCGAAGATATGGAGAAGGGCGGCAAGCGCATCACCCGTCGCCTGAACGAAGATCGCGAGTACACCGCCGCTGATGGCTCCAACCTGAAGCTGCATGGCCGCTCGCTGCTGTTCATCCGTAACGTCGGTCACCTGATGACCAACCCGGCGATCATCGATGGCGAAGGTCACGAGATCCCCGAAGGCATCATGGATGGTGTAGTCACCAGCCTGATCGCTAAGCATGACCAGCAGCGCAAGGGCAATTCGCGCACCGGCTCGATGTACATCGTCAAGCCGAAGATGCATGGCCCGGCCGAAGTGGCCTTCACTGACGAGCTGTTTGGTCGCGTCGAAGACCTGATCGGCCTGCCGCGTCACACGCTGAAGGTCGGCATCATGGACGAGGAGCGCCGTACCAGCGTCAACCTCAAGGCCTGTATCGGCGCCGCGAAGAATCGCGTGGCCTTCATCAACACCGGATTCCTAGACCGTACCGGCGATGAGATGCACACCATCATGGAAGCCGGCGCCGTGCTGCGCAAAGGCGACATGAAGAGCACCGCCTGGATTCAGGCCTACGAGCGCAACAATGTGCTGGTCGGTCTGAACTGCGGGCTGCGCGGCAAGGCGCAGATTGGCAAGGGTATGTGGGCCATGCCGGACCTGATGGCCGCCATGCTCGAGCAAAAGATTGGTCATCCCAAGGCCGGCGCCAACACCGCCTGGGTGCCGTCGCCGACGGGTGCGACGCTGCATGCGCTGCACTACCACCAGGTTGACGTGCAGGCCGTTCAGGCTGATCTGGAAAAGGTCGATCTCGCCGCCGAGCGCGACAAGCTGACCAACGATCTGCTGACCATCCCGGTCGCGCCGGAGCGCAACTGGTCGGCCGACGAGATCCAGCAGGAACTGGACAACAACTGCCAGGGCATCCTCGGCTACGTGGTGCGTTGGGTCGAGCAGGGCGTCGGTTGCTCCAAGGTGCCGGACATCCATGACGTCGGCCTGATGGAAGACCGCGCCACGCTGCGTATCTCCAGCCAGCACCTGGCCAACTGGCTGCATCACGGTGTGGTCGATGAAGCGCAGGTGCGCGAGACCCTGGAACGCATGGCCAAGGTGGTCGATCAGCAGAACGCCGGCGATCCGGCCTATCGCCCGATGGCTGCCGACTATGCGGGTTCTGCGGCTTTCCAGGCGGCCTGTGACCTGGTGTTCAAGGGGCGCGAGCAGCCCAGTGGTTATACCGAGCCGCTGCTGCATGCCTGGCGTCAGCGCTTCAAGCAGCAGGTCGGTTGAGCGGCATCAGCAAGACTGTCGGCGGTCAGCATGAGCTGATCGCCGACGCGATTTGATGAGCCCCGGGCGCTACCAGCGTCCGGGGCTTTCGAGCAAGAGGGGCGGGCTAACATGACTTGCTAGTCAGCTTCTCGGACTGAGGTGATCTTCATTTCAGCCATGCGTGGGACCGGGCTTTCCCGGATGTAAGCGGTTCACAACAAAAAACAAGGAACCCAACAATGAGTCAGACACTGCTGTCCATACTGGCCTTCGTGCCGCTGGTGCTGGCGGGGGTACTGCTGATCGGCTTTCGCTGGCCGGCCAAGTACGCAATGCCGCTGGTTTTCGTGCTCACTGCGTTGATCGGGCTGCTGGCCTGGGACATGACCTTCAACCGGGTCCTGGCTTCCACGCTGCAAGGCTTGATTCTCACCGCCGCGATCCTCTGGATCATCTTTGGCGCAATCCTTCTCCTGAACACGCTTAAACACTCCGGGGGTATCGCGTCGATTCGTCGGGGCTTCGCCAACGTGAGCCCGGACAAGCGCGTCCAGGTGTTGATCGTGGCCTGGCTGTTCGGCTGCTTCATCGAGGGCGCCTCGGGCTTCGGTACCCCAGCAGCGGTCGCTGCGCCGCTACTCGTCGCACTGGGCTTTCCGGCGCTGACGGCGGTGGTGCTTGGGATGATGGTGCAATCCACACCAGTGTCCTTCGGTGCGGTGGGTACGCCAATTCTGGTGGGTGTCGCGGGTGGTCTGGACCAGGCCACGCTCGGCGGTCAGCTGGCAACCGTGGGCAGCAACTGGGATGTGTTCTTCCAGCTGATCTACTCCCGGGTGGCGATCATCCATGCGCTGTGCGGCATCCTCATGCCGCTGATCATGATCTGCATCATGACGCGCTTCTTCGGTCGTAACCGTTCCTGGAGCGAAGGTCTGGCAATGGCGCCGTTTGCCATTTTCACCGGTCTGGCGTTCGTGATTCCGTACGCTGCGGCGGGTGTGTTCCTCGGTCCGGAATTCCCGTCGATGATCGGCGCTCTGGTCGGTCTGGCCATTGTGGTTCCGGCGGCGAAGGCGGGCTTCCTGCTGCCGAAGACCAGCTGGGATTTCGCCCCGGCCAGCGAGTGGCCGGTTGAGTGGATGGGCAAGATCGAGATGAAGATCGATGACGTCGCTGGGCGTACACCGATCTCCGTGCCGATGGCCTGGGCGCCTTACCTGCTGTTGGCGATCTTCCTGGTGATGTCGCGGATCTTCCCGGACCTCAAGGCGGCGCTGATGTCGGTGAGCTTCGGTTGGAGGGACATTCTCGGTGAAACCGGTGTGTCCGGCACCCTGGAGCCGCTGTATCTGCCAGGCGGGATTCTCTGCATGGTAGTGCTGGTGACCTTCTTCCTGCATCGGATGAAAGCCGCTCAGCTGGGCGCTGCCATCGCCGAATCGAGCAAAACGCTGCTGGGCGCTGGCTTCGTGCTGATCTTCACCATTCCGATGGTGCGGATCCTGATCAACTCCGGTGTCAACGGTTCGGATCTGGTCTCCATGCCAGTGGCCATGGCACAACTGGTGGCCAACAGCGTAGGCGGGGTCTACCCCTTCTTCGCGCCTGCGGTTGGCGCACTGGGTGCATTCATTGCCGGCTCCAACACTGTGTCGAACCTGATGCTGTCGCAGTTCCAGTACAACACCGCTGGGCTGCTGGGTATCTCCGGCGCGCTGATGGTAGCGCTGCAATCAGTGGGCGCCGCGGCTGGCAACATGATCGCCATCCACAACGTCGTCGCGGCTTCGGCCACGGTCGGCCTGCTGGGCCGTGAGGGCATCACGCTGCGCAAGACCATGCTGCCGACGCTGTACTACCTCGTACTGGCTGGCACCATCGGCCTGATCGGCTTCTATGTGATGGGTATCAGCGATCCGCTGGTGGGCATCGCGACCGCCAGTTAACAGTGGCGTAGATGAACCCGGACGGGCGGCCTAGGCCGCCCGTTTTGTTTTGCCCTGAAATCTTTCGCAGGTACGGGGTCTATCACCGAAGCGCCAGGGTTTGGCGCTCATCGCGTTCTGGTATAGCGTGCAGCGCAACCGAGACTGATCGAGGTGAATAATGAAAAAGTGGCAATGCGTGGTGTGTGGGCTCATCTATGACGAAGCCGAGGGCTGGCCGGACGACGGCATCGCGCCAGGCACCGCCTGGGAAGACGTGCCCGAGGACTGGCTGTGCCCCGACTGTGGCGTCGGCAAGATAGACTTTGAAATGATCGCGATCGGCTGATATGAATGACTCGAACCCAAACGCACCGCTGGTCATCATTGGCACCGGACTGGCGGGCTACAACCTCGCCCGGGAATTCCGCAAGCTGGACAGTGAAACGCCGCTGTTGCTGATTACCGCTGACGACGGCCGCTCCTATTCCAAACCCATGCTCTCGACCGGCTTCGCCATGAACAAGGATGCCGATGCGCTCGGCATGACGGTGGCCGGCCCGATGGCCATCCAGCTCAACGCCGAGATTCGCACCCATACTCGAGTGACGCGTCTCGATCCGGCCAACCGTCGTGTTTGGATTGGCAACGAGCCCGTGCCCTACCGCGATCTGGTGATCGCCTGGGGGGCGCAGACCATTCAAGTGCCGGTCGACGGCGATGCACAGGACGCCATCTTCCCGATCAACGATCTGCTCGATTACGGGCGCTTCCGCGAGGCCGCACACGGTAAGCGGCGCGTGTTGATCCTCGGGGCCGGGTTGATCGGCTGCGAATTTGCAAATGACTTGCTGCAAGGCGGCTATGAGGTCGATCTGGTCGCGCCGTGCGAGCAGCTCATGCCGTCACTGCTACCGCCCGAACCCGCGGCCGCGGTCCGCCGAGGGCTTGAGTCTCTGGGTGCGCGGTTCCACTTGGGGCCGGTGCTCGAGCGGCTGGAACGTGACGGTGACGCCCTCCAGGCGCAGCTGTCAGACGGCCAGCGCCTGGAGTGCGATCTGGTGGTCAGCGCGGTGGGATTGCGTCCGCGTATCGAGCTGGCCGAGGCGGCAGGCTTGAAGGTCAATCGCGGCATTGAAGTGGACCGCCTGCTGCAGACTTCGACCGAGCATGTGTATGCATTGGGCGATTGTGCTGAGGTCGACGGGCTCAACCTGCTCTATGTGATGCCGTTGATGAGCGGCGTCCGTGCGCTGGCCAGAACGCTCGTTGCCCAACCGACGCCGGTCACCTACGGGCCGATGCCTATCACTGTGAAAACACCGGTATGCCCCCTGGTGGTGTCCCCGCCAGCTGCCGGTAGCCACGGCAGCTGGAACGTTGAAGGCGAGTGCAACAACCTCAAGGCAACCTTCCGTGGACCTGACGGCAAGCTGCTTGGCTACGCACTCACCGGAACGGCTGTGCAAGAGCGCCTGGCGCTGAACAAGCAACTGCCCCCGGTGTTGGCGGAACTGCCTCAGGTTCTGTCGTTAAAGTCTTCGTAATGATTCGGCAAAGCGCTGGCGAGGACTGGCGCGAGTGCTAGCAGCGTGCCATGCTCCCAGAGGCCGCTGCCGCAGCCTAGAGCTGTCGCAGCGCTTCGGACGCTGTTCGGAGAACAGCGGATCACAACAACAAGAAAGTCTTAGAGGCTACCTATGCGCAAACCGGAACTCGCAGCCGCTATCGCCGACAAGGCCGATCTCACCAAGGATCAGGCCAATCGTGTACTCAACGCCGTACTGGATGAAATTACCAGCGCACTCAACCGTAAGGACAGCGTGACCCTGGTGGGTTTCGGCACCTTCGTACAACGTCACCGCGGGGCCCGTACGGGCAAGAATCCGCAGACGGGCGAACCCGTCACCATCAAGGCCAGCAACACCGTGGCTTTCAAGCCGGGAAAGATGCTGAAAGACGCGATCAATTAAAATCGCGCCGCCCGGGGCCGCCCAGGCTCCGGGTCAGCCTGACTGAACAGTCCACTCCAGACCCTTCTGTTCTCCTGCTTTCGCCGCTCAGACCAGCCGCTACAATGCCGCTTTTCCTGCCAACGGTCGGCCAATCATGAAATTTCGCTTTCTTCTCTGGATGCTGGGTCGCCTGATGACCAAGGCCAGCCGCAACAACCCCGATTTCCAGAAGCAACTCGGCGACAAAGACCTGACCTTCCAGCTGCACACGCTGGACGGCAAGGTGGCTCGGCATTACAGGGTCAAGGATCAGCGCGTCACCAGCCACGGCGGTTCCGCCACCGATCCGGCCTGTGCCATCGGCTTCAAGGACAGTGCCTACGGTTTCGCCACCATGAACGCGAAGAACAAGCAGCTCGCTTTCATGCAAGGCATCCAGAACAAAGACATCCAGATCCAGGGCAACCCAGCGCTAGTGATGTGGTTTCAGGGGCTGACTAAGTATCTCAAGCCCCGGAAGAAGAAGCCTGAGGCGGCGTGATTCGTTAGCTCGTTGCAGCGACAAGCTCAGGTAGATCCGTGCGCTTCACCAGCTTCCGTATGGAATGCCGTATTGTTCAACGTAGCGTTTGGATGCCTCCGGCTGCGGGTAGTAGTTCCCGCCAGACTTGCCGAGGTGGGGCCCCAGTGGCTCGATCTCGCCTTGGCCGCGCGCAACTTTTATGGCTCTGTGGCATTGGTCCCGGACCCATACTTGGATCACGCCGCCTGGAGCCAAACCTAAGTGGAGGGACGCCATATAGCTTGCGTCCTGCTCTGGCGTCTCTGGGCACCGCCTGTGGGTTGCATCGTGCATAATTCTTCTGGCCTCTGCAGGGATATCAATCCAAGCCTTGTAGGTCTGTGCCTCTACTACAGACTGCCACCGAACGTAGATGCGCTTGGGCAGATCCGCGCCTACAACGCCACGTATCCCGCTCCCTGCTAACCCGTTGGGCCACCCTCGGGCTACCTCCTTTTCAACGCCGTAGTTACCACTGCCAATAACTCCGCCGCTGCCATGTCTAAACGACCTCCCTTGCACATCTTCTACCGCGCTATCTTCGACCCAGGCCGTCATATATATCGGAGCGGCAAACTCCAGGCTCCACCAGGGGGATCTCGGGTCTCGTTCGCCGGACAGTGGATCTTGCAATTGGCATCCGGTTAAAAAGATTGCCATTAACACAGCTATAAATGGCTTCATTACTGCAATGTCCATTCAGGCACGTGGGGGTGGGTACGCCGGATCCCGTCTGGATTCGGGGCGTTGATATAGACAAGATTGGCTCCACTGTGTGTTCGCTTTCCTAGGGGATTGTTCCAATGCGCAGAAACATGGATATATCGATTCTTCAGCCGCTTCTCATCATCGGCGCTGACGCTGTAGTCGCCATTGGAAAATCGCGAGCTGAGCGCCTGAAGCTCGGCTGGGACTGAGTACATTGGATCGTGAATGTCGATCTCATTGAAATACACCCCGGCACCTTTTGCTCGTTCATACATGACGCGCAGATATACGTTGGAAAGTCCCCCGCTAACACGGCGCTTAAGCTGCAGGGCGGCGTAGACACGCTGCTGCAACTGGGCCATGCGATCGCTTGGGTCGACAGGTAGCAACTGAGCTGCCGGTGTAACAATCGTCAGCATGGATGCGGGCCAACCTTCTGCGATGAGGCGTTGTTTGGCTTGCTCGGCGTCCCGGTAAATGGATGTGGTGATCACATCGGTGCCTCTTGCTACAACCAGTGCCTGCATAGGGCTGATTAGAATGCATTCCTCAGCGTTGTCCAAATAGCCGCCTCCAATGTCCGAATGTGCCCCAGGCAAGATAATTTCGGTGTGGTCGGGTTGTACGGTACTAACAGGAAAGTTCGCGCGAACCTCATCGCGAGCGACAAGATGAAGCACGTTCGTGAAGTGCTTCGGGGACAGATATAAGTTCAGCCATGGTGTGATGGAGCTTCTGATATTGCCAAAATTTGTGAGCCCACCAACGGAAGCTACAGTATCGAAAAGTCCGATGAAGCCCATTGTGACGCTGCGTTGGAAGTGTTCATCGAAATCATGACTGAACGACTTGGCGTTATCTTGAAGTGTCGCTCTTAGACTTCCTTGGGCGCTGCTGACAACTTCGTTCGCAAAATGTCTAGCGGCGGCGGCGCCGCGGCTGAAGCCGAAGACATCGAAGGTCAGCGAGACGATCTCGCAGTCCGGATGCTCTTGGACGATCCGTTTCACTGTTGTATGGATCAGCACAAATGCCTGCTGTACGCGACCCCTGATTCCGGTGTCACCTCGGCCCATGCCTGAGCCGAACAGGCTGTCTTCACCACCCGGATTGGTGCCAATTCCGTCGATGTATAGTTTCTTCGCGAGCTGCTTTCGCTGGCCTTCGCCTTGAGGCTTAGCGCTTTCTGAATACAGATACATCAACTTCCTAACATTAGTTAGATCGTTCCCATAACTGCTATCCGGTTTGGCCATATAGGGCTTACAGCTGGCGTCCAGGTCTTCTTTCTGGATGGGGTGCTGCGCGCCGCAGGCCAGGCCGAGTGCGGTGTTGGTGGCGTTGTTGCCTGTGCCGTCGAAGAACACGCCGATGCGTAGAGCCAGCTTGATCTTCTCGGCAGGCTTGACGGGTTCCCTGGCGTGGCGTTCGTATTCGGACCAGCGCTCTGCGTGTATATCGACCGGTTCGACGTTGCGCAGCTCGGCTTCGCGCTTGGCTTGAGGAATGTTGGGGACGTAACCGCTCATGCTTCTACCTTCCCTGGCAAGTGAGGCTGGATGATCTGGGTTGACACGCCGTTGAACTACATCCTGTTGGTCACGGCGCGGGCGTCAGTAGGAACCACCGTTAGCGATGATTCAAGCAGCCGGTTCACAAAGCGCACGGTCGGCCTGGTGGTTTCGGGGTGGCAATGGCATTTCAGTGCGATGCAATCGGACCCTGCTGCGCCAGCCATGCGCGGGCTTCGTCGAGCAGCCAGTCACGAAAGGCGTTCAAGGCCGCCGACTCTACGCGACGTTCCGGGATCATCAGGTGATAGGCCTGGTTCTCGCGCCGGAACGAATGTGGGTGCGCAATCACCAGACGCCCCTCGGCCAGTTCGCGCTGGATCAGGAACGGCGGAATCAGCGCCACGCCCATCTGGTGCTCGGCGGCCTGGGCGAGCATCGAGAACAGCTCCAGGCGGGGGCCAGTCATATCCCGGGCGACTTTCATGCCCAGCGAATCGAACCACTGGCGCCAGGCATAGGGGCGTGTGGTCTGTTGCAGCAATGGCATCTCGCCAATGGTCTCTGGCGCCAGCGCATTCGCGCCGTCCAGCAAGGCCGGGCTGCACACTGGCACCGACTGCTCCGGCATCAGTGAATAGGCGACCGTGCCGGACCAGTCGCCGTCACCGAAGTAGATCGCCGCATCGAATTCGGTATCGGCGAATAGGAAGGGGCGGGTGCGGTTGGTCAGATTCACGGTAATTCCCGGGTGCAACGCCTGAAACTGCCGCAGCCGTGGCAGCAGCCATTGCGTGCCAAAGGTCGGCACCAGCGCCAGCTCGATGGTCTGCGCGCCTTGCTGGCCCATTACCGAAAGCGTATCGCGCTCCACCGCATCGAGCTGAGTGGCGACCCGCCTTGCATAGGACTGCCCGGCCTCAGTCAGTTTCACGCCGCGGCGGGAACGGCGGAACAGCTCCAGCCCGAGGAATTCTTCCAGACCGCCGATTTGTCGGCAGATCGCGCTCTGGGTCAGGGCCAGCTCTTCGGCAGCGCGTGTAAAACTCTGGTGACGCGCGGCCGCTTCGAAGGCGACAAGCGCGGCTGTGCTGGGAATCTTGCGACGCATTATGCGGCTGCCTCACTAATGGGCCGGTATTCAGTGCATTTAGCATAGCCTGGAGTGAGTAAATCGCACAGATCATTGCGAATTACTCGTTTGCCGGCTGGCGCCACAGCTTCTAGGATCAATGCATCCGAATGCTGCACCGGGCGCTGAGTCCGGTTCACCGTCTACGACAAGAGGACCACCCATGGCTGGCAAAGCAAGCTTCAACTGGATCGACCCACTGCTGCTCGATCAGCAGCTCACCGATGAAGAGCGCATGGTGCGCGACAGCGCTCAGCAGTTCGCCGCCGACAAGCTGGCGCCGCGGGTGCTTGAAGCCTTCCGTCACGAGCGCACCGATGCGGCAATCTTCCGTGAAATGGGCGACACCGGCTTGCTCGGCGCGACCATTCCTGAAGCGTACGGTGGCAGTGGTTTGAGCTACGTGTGCTACGGCCTGATCGCTCGTGAGGTCGAGCGCATCGATTCCGGTTACCGCTCGATGATGAGCGTGCAGTCGTCGCTGGTGATGGTGCCGATCAACGAGTTCGGCAACGAGGAAACCAAGCAGAAATATCTGCCCAAACTGGCCAGCGGCGAATACATCGGCTGCTTCGGCCTGACCGAGCCGAACCACGGCTCCGACCCGGGCTCGATGGTCACCCGAGCGAAGAAGGTCGACGGCGGCTATCGCCTGTCCGGCGCCAAGATGTGGATCACCAACAGCCCGATCGCCGACGTCTTCGTGGTCTGGGCCAAGGATGATGAGGGTGCCATTCGCGGCTTCGTACTGGAGAAGGGCTGGGAAGGCCTGAGCGCCCCGGCGATTCATGGCAAGGTCGGTCTGCGCGCCTCGATCACCGGCGAGATCGTCATGGACAATGTGTTCTGCCCGGAAGAGAACGCTTTCCCCGACGTACGCGGCCTGCGCGGCCCGTTCACCTGCCTGGATTCGGCCCGTTACGGCATCAGCTGGGGCGCGCTGGGCGCCGCCGAGTTCTGCTGGCATACCGCACGTCAGTACACCCTGGACCGCCAGCAGTTCGGTCGCCCGCTGGCTGCCAATCAGCTGATCCAGAAGAAGCTGGCCGACATGCAGACCGAGATCACCCTGGCGCTGCAAGGCTGCCTGCGCCTCGGCCGGATGAAGGACGAGGGCACCGCGGCAGTGGAGATCACCTCGATCATGAAACGTAACAGCTGTGGCAAGGCGCTTGACGTGGCACGCCTGGCCCGCGACATGTTGGGTGGCAACGGAATCAGCGACGAATTCGGCGTGGCCCGGCATCTGGTCAACCTCGAGGTGGTCAACACCTACGAAGGCACCCATGACGTGCACGCGCTGATTCTGGGCCGCGCGCAGACCGGCATTCAGGCGTTCTTCTAAGCGGTGCCGTAGGGTGGATGGCGCTACTTCATCCACCTTCGGCTACGCCGACAACTTCAGCTCCGCTTGGTGGATGGGTAATGCGTCAGCTACGCGCCCCGATCCACCCTACGTTTTCCTCGCACAGCTGCAGGATCATTTCCCGTGGCGGCGATAATCTCTTGAGGCTTCATTCATGCCCGGCGCCCTTTCCCATATCCGCGTCCTCGACCTATCGCGTGTGCTCGCGGGCCCGTGGAGCGGGCAGATTCTTGGTGATCTTGGCGCCGAGGTGATCAAGGTCGAGCGGCCCGGCACCGGAGATGACACCCGTCATTGGGGCCCGCCCTACCTGAAAGATCAGGAGGGCGAGAATACTTCGGAAGCGGCGTATTACCTGTCTGCCAACCGCAACAAGCAGTCTCTGACCCTGGATTTCACCCAGCCCGAGGGTCAGCGGATTATCCGTGAGTTGGTATCGCGGTGTGATGTGCTGCTGGAGAACTTCAAGGTGGGCGGGTTGGCGGCCTATGGACTCGATTACGAAAGTCTCAAAGCAATCAACCCCAAGCTCATCTATTGCTCGATCACCGGTTTCGGCAGCGATGGTCCCTACGCCCAGCGTGCCGGCTATGACTTCATGATTCAGGGGCTGGGCGGCCTGATGAGCCTGACCGGTCGCGCCGAGGACGAAGACGGCGCCGGTCCGGTCAAGGTCGGCGTGGCGCTGACGGATATCCTCACCGGTCTTTACGCCACGGTTGGCGTGCTTGCTGCGCTCAATCATCGCGAGCAGAGCGGAATTGGCCAGCATGTCGAACTGGCGCTACTGGACGTACAGGTTGCCTGTCTGGCTAACCAGGCGATGAACTACTTGACCACGGGTGTCGCGCCCAAGCGCATGGGCAATGCCCATCCCAACATCGTGCCGTATCAGGATTTCCCAACCGCCGACGGCGACATCATCCTCACCATCGGTAACGACGGCCAGTTCCGCAAGTTTGCCGAGGTGGCCGGGCACCCAGAATGGGCCGACGATCGGCGCTTCGCCAGCAACAAGGCACGCGTGGCGCATCGCAAGGAGCTGGTGCCACTGATCCGCCAGGTCACGGTATTCCGCACGACGGCCGAATGGGTCGCGGTACTTGAGCAGGCTGGCGTGCCCTGCGGGCCTATCAACGACCTGGCCCAGGTGTTCGCCGATCCGCAGGTACAGGCGCGCGGATTGCGTGTCGAGATGCCGCATCCATTGTCCGGTACCGTACCCCAGGTAGCCAGCCCGATTCGGTTGTCTGAGTCGCCAGTGGAGTACCGCAAGGCCCCGCCGCTGCTTGGCGAACACAGCGAAGCCTTGTTACAGCGCCTGCTGGGCTTCGCTCCCGAGCAGATCGACACGCTGCGTCGTGCCGGGGTGATCTGACACCATGACAACCTGAACTCTCAGGCCGCACGGCTATCCTTATCCTGTACCCTGGATTTTTGGATGGACGAGCGAATCATGCAGATGCAGCGTTATCGATTCACCTGGCAACTGACGGTTGTCCTGTTCATGTCCTGGCTGCTGGCCGGCTGTGGCATCAACAACATTCCTCAATACGATGAGCAGGTGAAGTCAGCCTGGTCCCAAGTCGAGAATCAGTATCAGCGCCGCGCTGATCTCATTCCCAATCTCGTCGAGACGGTCAAGGGCTACGCCCGTCAGGAGCAGGACACGCTCACCGCAGTTACCGAGGCGCGCGCCAAAGCTACCTCGATTCAGATCAGCGCAGACGACCTCGACGATCCGCAGAAAATGCAGCAGTTCCAGCAGGCGCAGAGTCAGTTGACCGGCGCGCTGAGCCGGCTGATGGCGGTGTCCGAGCGCTACCCGGACCTCAAATCCAACCAGAACTTCCTTGCGCTGCAGTCGCAGCTCGAAGGCACCGAGAACCGTATCGCAGTCGCACGTCGCGACTTCATCGCTGCAGTCGAGCGCTACAACACTGAGATCCGGACGTTTCCCGGCCGCATCTGGCATAGCCTGATGTACGGCGACATGCCGATCCGTGAAAACTTCGAAGCCACAACCGAGAACGCTGAACAGGCGCCGCAAGTGCAGTTCCAATGACCCGCACGCTCCCCCTGATCCTGGCGCTGTTGTTCTGGGCGAGCGGCATAGCCGCCCAGAGCGTCGAGCTGCCTGCGCTTACCGGCAGGGTGGTCGACCAGGCTGAACTGCTCGATACGCAGGCCGAGGCGCGGTTGACCAGCATGCTCGCCGCGCATGAGCAGGCCAGCGGCGAACAGGTGGTGGTCGTCACTGTGCCGGATCTTCAAGGTCGCAGCATCGAAGAGTTTGGTGTCGAGCTGGGCCGTGAGTGGGGTATCGGGCAGAAGGACGAAGACACCGGCGCGCTGCTGATCGTTGCTCGCGACGACCGTCGGGTCCGCATTGAAGTCGGGTATGGCTTGGAAGGCCGCCTCACCGACGCGCAATCCTCGGTGATCATCAACCGCATCATTACCCCCGCCTTTCGCGAAGGTGACTTCACCCGTGGTATTACCGAAGGCGCCGCAGCCATTGTTCAGGTGCTTGGCGGCGATCCGCTGCGGACCGCCGAGCTGCCGCCGGCCATGCCGATGGGCGCGCAGCAACCAGGTGGCCTCGGCATCCTCGGCTTTTTTCTGATGCTGGTGGCGATCTTCGTAATCGGTGGCGGGCGTGGAGGTCGCGGGGGCGGGCGAGGTGCCGGTCGCGCGTTGTTACTCGGCGCCCTGCTCGGCGGCATGGGCCGTGGGGGCGGTGGCGGCTTTGGTGGTGGCGGCGGTTTCGGCGGCGGTGGTGGCGGCTTTGGCGGCGGTGGAGCGTCCGGAGGCTGGTAATAAGCACGTGAACTCGATGGGGCGTGCCGTACAGGCGCAACCCATCAGATCAGAACGACGAGAGCCTCATCAATGATGGACATGCAATGACCCTTTTGAGCGAAAGCGAGCTGCAGCAGGTGGCTGAGGCCATCGCCCGTGTGGAGCGCACGACCGACGCCGAACTGGTGACCGTACTGGCGGGCCAGTCCGATGACTATCGCTACATCCCGTTACTCTGGGCGAGCTTGATTGCACTGGTGCTGCCCGGCGCGCTGCTGTTCTTCAGCGGCTGGTTGGCTAGTTGGCAGTTGCTGCTGGTGCAATGGCTGACCTTCGTCGCGCTGGCGGTACTATTCCGCATCCCGAGCGTGACTAGCTGGCTGATTCCTCGGTCGGTACGGCATTGGCGCGCCTGCAACCTGGCGCGGCGGCAGTTCATCGAACAGAACCTGCATCACACTACTGGCGACACCGGCATGCTCATCTTCGTCTCCGAAGCCGAACGCTATGTCGAAATTCTGGTGGATCGGGGTATTTCCAGCCGCATCGATAACAATGCCTGGGAATCGATCGTCGAGACCTTCACCCGCGATGTGCGCGACGGCAAGGTGCTGGACGGGTTTCTCGGTTGCATTGAAGCCTGTGGCTCGCTGCTCTCCCAGCATGTACCAGCGACCCACGAGCGTAATGAGTTACCCAACCATTTGGTGGTTCTCGATTAACGTGCTTGAGTCGTGCAACGCCGACGCGAGGCAGCGCCGTGCAATAGCCATGCTGCCAAGTTGACGGTTCGTTGAAACGAGAACTGCGGAGGTTGCGCGTGTCTTCGCGCAGCCCCGCCGTTTTGCTTGCGACCTTGATTCAGAGCATTCCCGGACCGTCGTCCTCGGGTTGCTCCACCACCGGCGCCAGGCCGAGGAACTCGCTGTTCTCCATGGCACTGGCAGCCACCCGATCGATGCTGCTCATGGCATGGCCAATGATGGAGCTGACGGTGGCCTCGTGATGATGTTCGGGCAGGCGCTCGATGGCTGCGAGGACGTCCTCTCCGGGCACGGTTTCCTCGGCCAGCAACTGGTCCGCGATCTCATCCAGTGCCGGTTTGAGCCGCTTCAGCAGGGCCATGCATTCACGGTCGAGCTGCTTGAGCAGAGTGTCGGCCGCACGGATGGATTCGCCGGAATCGAACTCGATGTGCGCGTCGCGTACCGCCTGCAAACTCAGCAGCGAACCGTTCGGGCCCATCCCCAGTGCGCCAACCATCGACAGCGCGATCTTCGAGGCTTCCTGCAGGTCCTGACCGGCACCGGAGGAGACTTCGTGGAAGTACAGCTGCTCGGCACCACGGCCGGCCAGCAGCATCTGGATGCGGTTGCGCAGCTCGGATTCCATGTGCAGACGCTTGTCTTCGACCGGCGTTACCAGCGTCACACCCAGTGCCTGGCCGCGTGGCAGTATGGTGACCTTCTCTACTCGACCGGTTTTCAGCGCAGCGGCAACCAGTGCGTGCCCCGCTTCGTGCACGGCGATGCGTTTGCGGTCGGTGGGCGACATGGGCGTCACACCCGACGGCTGCTCGCCGATGCGGCAGGTCTCCACCGCGTCGACGAAATGCGCCATGGAGACCGTCTTCGCTGCGCCACGTGCAGCAAGCAGGGCGGCATGGTTGGCAATGTAGGCAATAGCGGCGGGCGTCAGGCCCACGGTGTTACGCGCCAGCTGGGCGAAATCCAGATCCTGCTCGGCGCGGATTTTGTCCGCATACAGGCGGAACAGCGCCTCGCGGTCGTTCAGCCCCGGCAGGCCGACGGCAATCGAGCGATCGAAGCGGCCCTCACGGACCAGGGCCGGGTCCAGCGAGTTGGGGAAGTTGGTGGCGCCCAGTACCAGCACGCCGCTAGCACCGTCGAAGCCATCCATTTCAGCGAGGAACTGGTTGATGATGCGGTTGCTTTCGGCATCGCTGGAGCGCTGCTGTTCGGCGCGCTTGCCGATGCCGTCGATCTCGTCGATGAAGATGATGCACGGCGCCTGTTTACGCGCGGTACGGAACAGCGCCTTGACCTTCTGGATGCCGACGCCGAAGTACATCGATGAGAAGTCGCTACCGGTGACCTGAATAAAGCTGGCGTTGGACTCGGTAGCCAGGGCCTTCGCCAGCTGAGTCTTACCGGTGCCGGGCTCGCCGGTGAGCAGCACGCCCTTGGGCGGACGGGCACCCAAGGCGGCATAGGCGGAGGGGTCACGCAAATAGGCAGTGACGTCGCTCAAGGCCTGCTTGGCTTCGCTGGCACCGATGACGTCGGCAAAGCTGATGCCGCTGCCCTTGCGATGCACCTGAAACGCCTGGCTCTTGATTGCCAGGCAGGTCAAAGCACCCACCAGCAGCAGGATGAATGGCGCGTAGGGCAGCGCACTCTTGTACCAGGGCGCTTCTGCTTCGGTCTCGAACAATGTCAGCGGGAAAAGCTGACCTTCGCTGCTGGCGTACTGATCGAGCAGGAGCTGGGCAACACGCCCGGACTGATCGGGCACCCAATATTGCAGCCCGTCGTACAGGCTTATGTAGACCGCATCTTTGCCCAGCGCGGCGCTGACAATGGCGTCGCCACGCAAGTCGCCCAACAACACGGAAAGATCACGGCGATTGGCTTGCCAGGGGGCGGTCGACTCCTGCAGGGCTTCGAGCATGCTGGCCGCTGCACCCGTCGCGGGCGTTGACGGTGCGGCTGGCCACAACTGCCAGAACGCAACGCAAGCGGCGATCAGCAGCAACAGGGAAACGGAGAGCACAGGGCCGCGGCGACCTTGTAGCAGACGTGGTGTTTTCATTTCACATCCAATCGGGACAGCCCGATGTTTTCGACAAACAACCGCCGGGTTGGCGGACCACAGTTGTTCGCGGGAAACCCCGCGGCGCCAATTGTGTGGCGCAGCACAGTACGGGCTCGTTGGATGCGATTTATATGCCGGACTGCGAATCGGATTGCTGAACTCCGATAGCCGGCGAGAATACGGCAAGGTCCTCCCTGCGAACGGTAGCGCGACGAATGGCAGGCCGGTTTTCGACGAATGACCGGTTGGTCGTGGAACGAATCGTTCGATGGAGGTACGGGCTGGAGGCGCTGGTGGATCGAACATCGGCTAGATCAGGCTCTACGACCGAAGACCAGCGCTTCCGGTTATTCGACCGCGACACTGGGCCAGCTGATCTCGTGTGTCTGGCTTGTATGAGAAAGATCTGAGGACCGATTGGTCTGGTGAGTGGTCCGAGCAGGATTGCGCTGCTGTTCTTGGTGCAGAACTCAATGCCCATAAAAGGCTGGGTTTACGTGAAAAACAAACTGTTCCGATGAGCGGCCTGCTAGGCGTCGGCTGCTTCGCGCAATGCATGTCTATTCATAGTAAATAGCCTGACTTTTCGCACCCAGAGCATTACCCGCACCATGTCCACCTTGACCGAGTTGGCGCAGCAGATTGCCGCGCTCTATCCATTGCAAGACAAGACCGCAGGCAAACGTTACCGCATCGTCAGCCAGCTCGCAGGCATGACGGAGTTGCAGGAGATCGGCGGCATGCCGCGTTACGTGGAATCCTGCCAGCTTGACGACAAGGAGCTATGGGATGGTCGCGTCGCCAGTTGATAAAAGGCCGGCGGCTGTCAGGTCCCGGTTGCAATCGGGCGCTGCAGAAATTCGGTGATATCTACCTGGTCGAGCTGCTCGGGCCTGAGATGGTGCTCGCCATAGCTGAGGTGCAGTCCTGATGAGAGGAACAGCGCGAAAAGGTCGGCATCAATATGGCCTCTGTCGCGCAGCCGCGCCAGGATGCGGATCGACTCGCTCAGCGGTTTGGCCTTTTTGTAGGGGCGATCACACGCGGTCAGTGCCTCGAAGATGTCGGCGATAGCCATGATTCGCGCGGGTATCGACAGCTGATCGGGCCCCAGTTGTCGCGGATAGCCGGTGCCAAGCAAGGTTTCATGATGGGTACCGGCGTATTCCGGAACGCGCTGAAGGTTCTTGGGAAACGGCAGATTCTCCAGCATGACGATGGTCTGCACGATGTGTTCGTTGACCTTGAACCGCTCCTCGGCAGTTAGCGTGCCGCGGCTGACGCTGAGGTTGTAAAGCTCGCCAAAGTTGAACTGATGCTCGGGCACGCTCATCTTGAAGCCGTACTTGGGGTCCAGTGCCTTGGTCTCGATGCGTGGCATCAGGTGTTCGGGCTTGTCGTCCAACAGTTTCTCGGACACCGGCAAGTGTCTGGCCGGGAAGCCGTCCAGGCGTGTCACCTCCTCGTGAGACAAGCCCAATCGGTCATCGAAGTGGCGCATCCAGCGTTGCTCGGCGATGCGCTGCAAACGTTCGGTTCGCTCCGGCGCCATCAGCTCGCCACCGATGTTGCACTCAGCGACGAAGGCAAATTCTTCATGCAAACGCGCCACTGTAGCGGCATGGCGAGCCTCGACGGCTGCCGATGGCGCACCGGCAACCAAGGCTTCGAGACGCTCGATCATGGCGTCGCGGAGCAGGACCTCGAAGCGCATGCGGATCTCATGGATGCGGTTGTAGACCGTTTCCAGCTTGGTCGCCTTGTCGACGATATGTTCGGGCGTGGTGATCTTGCCGCAATCGTGAAGCCAGGCGCCGATGCGAAACTCCCGCCACTGCTCCTCCGTTTCGAAACGGAAGTCCGCCAGCGGTCCTTCTACCGCTGCGCTGGCTTGTTCGGCCAACATCAGTGCAAGTTCAGGGACGCGGGCGCAATGCCCGCCTGTATAAGCGCTCTTGGCATCAATGGCGCCCGCCAGAATCTCGATCATCGAGTCGATCAAGGCGGTCTGCGAGTCGATCAGGTTGTGGTTCTCCAGCGCAACGGCCGACTGGGATGCCAGCGCTTCGACGAAGCGGAGGTTCTGCCTGCTGAAACTGGTGACGTCGCCGCTACCGGGGTCGGTCGCGTTCATGAATTGCAGGACGCCGAGCACTTCGCCGCTGTGTGCGACTAGCGGCACGCAGAGCATCGAGACCGTGCGGTAGCCCGACTCCATATCGAAGCGCCGTGTTCCCGACAGGTCGAAGCGCGTCTCGCGGTAGACGTCATCGATGATCACGGTTTCCCTGCGCAGGGCCACGTAGGTAGATACGTGCCGCTCGTTGGGCGTGCCGGTTTCCGGGTCATGCAACGGCAGTTCGAATGCAGGTAATTGGTCAGCCTTCGAGCGCAGGGTGAAGCGCAGGCTGTCGTGATCGGTCATCAGGTAGAGCGTGGCGGCATCAGCGTTACAGATCCGCTTGCCTTGCATCAGGATGTGCTGGAGCAGGCGGTGCTTATCGCGCTCGGAAGACAACAACATGCCGTTTTCGACCAGACCCGCCAGTTTCTCTTGGGCCTCTTCCAGCGCCAGGTTCTGTGCACGTATTGACCGTCGCATGATGTCATGCTGGCGGTGCAGGTCGTCGAGCTCGCGGATGGGCGAGCGGGGGCTGTTGCGAGGGCTGAAATCGAGCTCCCGGATGCGACGGGTGTCTTCTGCCAGAGCGCCCAATGAGCGACGAATGCTCGTTAGGCAGACGAAGAGCAGCGGTAGGCAGACAAACATGAACAGCAGCTCAGCGAGCAAGATTTCGCGCAGGCCGAGCCACTCGAATCCGGCCAGGAGAAGTACTGGTACGGTGGGTACGAGAATGAACATCGTCACCAGTGCTACAGCCCAGGTCTCGTAGCTGAGCTTGTATTTGCTAGAGGTCATACTGCATCCTGCGGCGATTACTTGACGGAAATGCCAGGAAACATCGGTGGCCGAAGCCAGAGGCGCTGTGCACCGATTCGCAGGCCATTGGCCAGCCACGGAGGTTACATTGATCATGGTCACTAGAATTGCCCCAGTAGGAAAAATTGCCCGAACTGTGCTGGTCCTTGGCTTTTTGACGGCCTCAGGAGTAGCAACTGCGGACGAAATCAGCGAGCCCATCGGTTACATCATGAAAGTGCAGGGCGAGGCGACTATGACCAGCCGTGGGCAGACCATTGATGCGCGGGTGGGCCAGGCTGTGATCATCGGAGCGACGCTGCGCACCGGTGCCCAGGGTTCGATGGGGGTCACGCTGAGCGACAACACGGTGATGTCTTTCGGTCCCAACAGCGAGTTCACCTTGGACGAGTATCAGTTCGAGCCGGCCCATGAGGAGCTGAAACTGAGCGCCCGCATCAGTCGAGGCACGCTGAACTTTATCTCGGGCGTGATTGCCAAGCTCAAGCCCGAGGCGGTCGAGCTGAAAACCCCAACCGGTACGATCGGCGTGCGCGGTACGCATTTTCTGGTGAAGGTTAGCGAGTGAGGCGAATGCTACAAAAAACGTTTGCGCTGTTGGGTTTCGCCCTGCTGACCGGTTGTGCGACGGGTAATTACGTCGTGCTATTGGAAAGCCCCGATGGCACCACGGGTGCGGTGGTCATCGAAGATGCACAGGGTCAGACGCGTCTTGATCGCAAGCATCAGGGCGCCGTGATCGGTTCAAGCGGCTTTGGCTCGGGGCCGTTCGAGGTTGGCAACCTGCGCATCGCACGTGACTTCTCGGCCGCCCTGGCCGCGCAGCCAGCGCTGCCGCAACGTTTCCAGCTGTATTTCAAGATTGGCAGCGCCGAACTCACCGAGGAGTCGGAGCAGGCTATCGAGGATGCATTCGAAACGATCCGCCAACGTGGCCCTTCGGCAGTATCGGTCATAGGTCATACCGACACACTCAGTGGCCAACGCTGGAACGAGCAGCTGGGGCTAATCCGAGCCAAGGCTGTAGCCGAGATGTTGCGAAAGCGCCATATCGAGGTGATTGATCTAAGAGTCTCGTCGCATGGCGAGCGCAACCTGCTGATCAAGACGCCTGACGGCGTGTCTGAGCCGCGCAATCGGCGAGTCGAGATCAGCGTGCGCTGAGACGGCTTATTTATCAGTCATCACGATATGCTCACCGCGCTGTCCGCTGCGCAGCCGCGTTAACTGAAAGCGCACCAGCTCATCACCGGGCCGTTGCGCGTGCAACTGTTCGAAACTCGCGAGCGCGCCTTCGTCGCCATCGGACATCAACCTATAAGCCGCCTCATACGGATCGTCCGCCTCCGTTTCGCAGGGCTCGTAGAGCCGGATAGGCCGTTCCTTGCCTTTGAGCAGTACATTGCCGACAGGGCGCATAGGGCTGTGCGGGTTGGCTTTGCGTATCGTCTCCGACACGCAAAGCTCGGTACCCAGATAGCGGTTCAGGCCTTCGAGCCGCGCGGCGACATTGACCGCGTCTCCCAGGGCACGGTAGTCAAACAGTGTGGAGCCGCCAAAGTTACCCACCACCACTTCGCCGCTATGCACACCGATGCGGGTCCGTCCAAAGGCAACGCCTGCCGCTCGCTGTGTGTTCGCGTGCTGGCGCGTAAACTGGCGAATTTCCAGGGCGCAGGCGAGGGCGCGGGTCTGGTGGTCGCTTTGAATCAGCGGTGCGGAGAATAGAATTGCCAGGCCATCGCCCATGATCCGCTCGAGCGTCCCTTCATGGCGAAAAGCGATCTGGATGATGCCCTCCAGGTACTGGTTGAACATGCTGACTAGCTGTTCGGGTGATTGCGCCTCCATTAGCGCAGTAGAGTCGGTGAGGTCGGTAAACACAAAACTGCAAGGCCGACGTTCGCCTCCCAACCGCAACTGCGCGGGGTTGCGGACCAGGTGTTCGACCAGATTCGGTGAGATGTAGCGAGAAAAAGCCGCGCGCACCCAACGCTGCTGCCGTTCACTGGCGCGATGGCGCGCAACGCTGGCGCCCAGGTAGGTAATGGCCAGGCCAATACTGGGGCTGATCGCATCGAACAGTAATCCGTGGCGCGAAAAGGCCCACCAGGCAGTCAGATTCAGGGTGAGCAACAATCCGCCGGCAACCAGAGCGCCCGTAAGGGCACCGGTGCTAAGCGTTACGCCGCACAGCAGCAGCGCAGCAAGCAGAAGCGTCAGTGCCTCGAGCGGGCTTGCCCAGTATGGGCGCTGCAGCGGTGTGCCGAACAACGCTTGCTCGACTGCCTGCGCATGCACCTCGACCCCGGGCATCATGCCGCCAAGCGGACTGAAGCGCAGGTCCTGCAGCCCTTGCGCCGAGCTTCCGACCAGCACGATCGCGTCTTGCAACCTGGCGTCCGACCGTTCCTCGAACAGCTGCCAGGCGGGAAGGCTTTGTGCGCTCATGTCTGATCGGTAGTGCACCCAGAATTCGCCGTGGCGATTTGTTGGAAGGCTTATACGGCCAATATGGAGTTGCTCAACGGCGCTGCGCGCATTGGTATCGATGCGGTAGAGCGTTTGCTTCAGGTAAACACGTATAGCTTCGGCTGACAGCGATGGCAGCAGGTGGTCGCCCACCCTGATCATCAGCGGCACGCGCCTTACCACGCCATCCGAATCTGGCTGGAATGTCATCGCGCCGCTCCCCGCCGCAGCGCTGTCGAGCAGCGGCAGCGCAGTGGCGGTCCCGGCATAGGCGGGAAACTCAGGCGTTTCGGTATCGGCCCGCAGCTGCACGGCAAAGCGGCTCACGGGAGTGTTTTGACTTGGTTCGCGGGTTGCTGCAAAACCAAGGACGCTGGGCTGGCGCTCTAGCGCGTTGGCGAACAGCTGGTCGTGGTCAGGTAACGCATGCAGTTGCGCTGCCAGCTCGGGGGCAAGCTGGCCGAGCAGTTGCGTCGGAGAGTAGCGGTCCGGTTCGGCGAACAACACATCGAACACCACAACAGCGGCACCGGCCTCACGCAGTCGATCCGTCAGCTGCGCCAACAGATCGCGAGGCCAGGGCCACTGTCCGATACGCGTGAGGCTGTCCTCGTCGATATCAAGCACCAGCACCTTGGTCTGTGCCGGCTCGGGCCGGGGCTGCCAGCGCTGGTATTGGTCGAACAAGTTGTTGCGCAGCGTCTGCAGCAGCATTGGCTCGGTGAGGTAGAGCGCACATGCTGCAAGCAGGCCGCTGCAGGCAAGCAGGAGGCGTAGTGCCGCGCGCCCGGGCAGAATCATCAGTAGCGTTCCCTGCGACCGCTGATTGGCTAGCTGGGTATCACTCGAGCACCATGATGGCGTCCATTTCAACTTGTGCAGCCTTGGGTAGCGCGGCGATGCCAATGGCTGCACGGGCGGGGTAGGGCTGCTGGAAATAGCGACTCATGACCTCGTTGACGGTGGCAAAGTTGCCGAGGTCGGTGAGAAAGATATTCAGCTTGACGATGTCCTTGAGCGAACCGCCAGCAGCTTCGGCGACGGCCTTGAGGTTCTCGAAGACCTGTACGGTCTGCGCTTCGAAGCCTTCCACCAGTTCCATGGTCTTCGGGTCCAACGGAATCTGACCGGACATGTAGACGGTATTGCCAGCCTTGATCGCTTGGGAATAGGTGCCAATGGCGGCGGGTGCGTTGTCGCTGTGGATCACGGTCTTGCTCATGGGGTGCTCCGATAGAAGAGTGCGGCCCCAGAGGATACGGGCTGCAGCGAGCGGGCAAAAGCCCCGGTGCGTTGCCGTGTGGACCTAGGCTTTCATGCGCGTGATGCGCATGACGCCCTTGATCGCACGAAGCTTCTTGATCACACGCGCCAGGTGTACGCGGTCGTGCACACTGACCACCAGCTGAACGACGCTAATACGGCCGTCGCGCTCGTCCATGCCAATCTTTTCGATGTTGCCGTCCGCCGCATTGACGCTGCCAGCCAACAGGGCGATCAGGCCGCGCTGGTGCTCCAACTCAACGCGTAGCTCGACGTTGAACTCGCCAGTGACATCCTTGGACCAGGACAGCTGAATACATTTATCCGGGTTGTGCCGCACGTCCGCGATGTTCCGGCAGGTGTCGAGGTGCACCACCATACCCTTGCCCGCGGACAGGTGACCGACGATGGGGTCGCCAGGAATCGGCGTGCAACATTTGGCGTAATTGAGCACCAGGCCTTCGGTGCCACGAATCGCTAGTGGCCCTTCAGCGCTTTGTGGCTGCTCGCCTTCGCTGGCCAGCAGTCGTCGGGCAATGACGTAGGCCATGCGATTGCCCAGCCCGATATCCTCGAGAAGGTCTTCAATGACCTCCATGTGGTACTCGTTGAGCACCGCCTGGATACGCTCTGGCGAAACCTTGTCCAGGCTTGTTTCAAAACCGGCGAGCACCTTGTTCAGCAGGCGCTCGCCGAGGTTGATCGACTCCGAGCGACGCTGCAGCTTCAGTGCATGGCGGATGTGCGTTCGCGCCTTTCCTGTGACCACGAAGTTCAGCCAGGCCGGGTTGGGGCGTGCGCCCGGAGCGGTAACGATCTCAACGGTACAACCGCTTTCCAGCGCCTGCGAGAGCGGCGCTAGGCGCCTATTGACGCGGCACGCAATGCAAGTGTTGCCGACGTCGGTGTGCACGGCGTAGGCGAAGTCCACCGCGGTGGATCCCTTCGGCAGCTCCATGATGCTGCCCTTGGGGGTGAAAACGTAGACCTCGTCGGGGAACAGGTCGATCTTCACGCTTTCGATGAACTCAAGGGAATTGCCGGCGCGCTCCTGCAGTTCCAGCACGCCCTTGACCCACTGCCGTGCGCGGGCGTGGGTGCCTTTTGCGGTTTCTTCCCCGTTTGACTTGTACAGCCAGTGCGCCGCGATGCCGTTGTTAGCCATCTCTTCCATCTCGCGGGTGCGGATCTGGATCTCGATGGGCACCCCGTGCATGCCGAACAGCGTCGTATGCAAAGACTGGTAGCCGTTGGCCTTGGGGATCGCGATGTAATCCTTGAAGCGGCCGGGCAGGGGCTTGTAGAGACTGTGTACCGCGCCGAGTACGCGATAGCAGGTATCGACTTTGTCGACGACGATCCGGAACGCGTAGACGTCCATGATTTCGTTGAACGCCTTTCGCTTGCCGCGCATCTTTTTGTAAATGCTATAGAGGTGTTTTTCTCGTCCGACTACTTCACCTTGCAGGTCGTCACGTTCCAGGCAGTGGACGAGTGACTGCTCAATCTTGTCGACGATTTCATTGCGGTTGCCACGTGCGCGGCGAACTGCAGCGCGGATACGCTCCGAACGCATCGGATGCATGGCTTTGAAGCCCAGATCCTCGAACTCGATGCGCATGGCATGCATGCCCAGCCGATTAGCGATGGGGGCGTAGATCTCCAGAGTTTCCTTGGCGATGCGCCGGCGTTTCTCGCCGGCCAGTACCTCAAGTGTGCGCATGTTGTGCAGGCGGTCGGCGAGCTTGACCAGGATCACGCGAATGTCGCGCGCCATGGCCATGGCCATCTTCTGAAAGTTTTCCGCCTGGGCTTCGGCCTTGGTTTCGAACTTCATCTGGGTCAGTTTGCTGACCCCATCCACCAACTCGGCGACAGTTTCGCCAAATTGCGCGGTGAGCGCCTCCTTGGCGATACCGGTGTCCTCGATGACGTCATGCAGCATGGCGGCCATCAGGCTCTGATGGTCCATGTGCATATCAGCGAGGATGTTGGCTACCGCGAGGGGGTGGGTGACGTAGGCTTCACCGCTGCGCCGACGCTGGCCGTCATGGGCCTGCTCGGCGTAGAAATAGGCACGACGGACCAGATTGACTTGGTCAGCGTCGAGATAGGTCGACAGGCGATCAGCAAGAGCGTCTATGGCTGGCAAGGGATTGCTCCTTGCCGATGGGGCGCTATGGCTGCGGTTCGACTTCGACCTGGCATTTAATCAGAGGGCCTCGTTGGGCTCTTCCTCGTACTGAACGAACAGTGGCTCGTCATCGACAATTTCGTCCTGAGCGATTACATCGTAATCCACCAGGCCTGAGGCGATTTCACGCAGGGCCACGACGGTCGGCTTGTCATTTTCCCAAGCTACCTTCGGCTCTTTGCCACCGGTGGCCAGTTGGCGCGAGCGCTTGGTAGCGAGCATGACCAGCTCGAAGCGGTTATCTACGTTGTCCAGGCAGTCTTCAACGGTAACGCGGGCCATGGTGTTCCTCATCAATAACGGTAAAGCGTGCCCGAATGGGCGAGCGGACGGGATAGTCTAAAAAATCACCAGCCAATAGGGAAGCGGTAAAACAGGAAAGCAGCTTCAGGCTACCAATCTGAAGTAGACGCAGAAAAGTTTTCCTGCGTTTCGGTGCCAGCCGTCCCGTCCATTGAGTGCGGCTTCGCAGCTGTTTCAGGCCAGCAATTGCCCGAGCAACCCTTCGAAGCGCTGTTGCTGAGCGGCCTGCAACAGCTGGTTAGCACGGAAGATTGCCTGCAGGTCAATCAACGCGTGGGCGAAGTCGTCGTTGATCACCAGATAATCGTATTCGACGTAATGGGTCATTTCGCTGATCGCTTCACGCATGCGTGTTTCGATCACATCATCACTGTCCTGGCCGCGGTTGGTCAGTCGCTGGCGCAGGGCTTCCTGAGTTGGCGGCAGAATGAAGATCGACTTGGCCTGCGGCATCAAGCGGCGAACCTGCTGTGCGCCCTGCCAGTCGATCTCGAGGATTAGATCGAAGCCTTCGTTCAGGGTCTGCTCAAGCCAGCGCTGCGAAGTGCCGTACAGGTTGCCGAAGACCTCGGCGTGTTCGAGGAATTCGCCATGCTCCAGGCGCTGCAGAAACTCCTCACGGCTGACGAAGTGGTAGTTCACGCCATCCACCTCGCCTGGACGCATCGGCCGGGTCGTGTGTGAAACCGAAACCCGAACCTGCGGTTGCGCATCGAGCAGGGCCTTGACCAAGCTGGTCTTGCCGGCCCCGGAAGGCGCGGAAACGATGTAGAGCGTACCGGTGGAGGCTGCCATGTAATTCTCTTAGCGGATTGCTGTCTTGGGATCTGGCGGATTGGCCCGCAAGTCAGGCCAAGCTTAGTTGCTATTCGATGTTCTGGACCTGCTCGCGCATCTGTTCGATCAGCACCTTGAGATTGACTGCCGCCTGGGTACTGCGCGTGTCGAACGCCTTGGAGCCGAGCGTGTTGGCCTCGCGGTTGAGTTCCTGCATGAGAAAGTCCAGGCGCCGCCCGGCCGCTCCGCCGGACTTTAATACCCGGCGCACCTCGGTGACGTGGGTGCCAAGACGATCGAGCTCTTCGGCGACATCGCTCTTCTGCGCCAGCATTACCAGCTCCTGCTCGAGGCGCTGGGGGTCCAGTTCGACGCGCATCTCAGCGCAGCGGTCGATGAGTTTCTGGCGCTGTGCCGCGAGCATCTGCGGCACCTGGCTGCGAAGCGTGGCGGTTTCTGTGCCGATGGCATCAAGGCGTTCGTGGATCAGGTGGGCAAGCTCTTCGCCTTCGCGTAGACGGCCAGCCTTCATCTGTTCCAAGGCCTGATGAAACAACTGCAGTGCGGCGTTATTGAGTGCTTGCGGGTCCGTCGAGTCGCCGACCAGCACGCCTGGCCAGGCGAGAATCTCCAGCGGGTTGAGCGGTGCGGGCTGCTTGATCAATGCCGCAACCTTTTCAGCCGTGCTGATCAGCTGGCGAGCCCGCTCCGGGTCGACTTGCATCGATCGTCCAGCGGTCTCTTCAGCGAAGCGCAGGGTGCACTCAACCTTGCCGCGCGACAGCCCCTTGCGCAGCGCCTCCCTGACCGCACCTTCGAGATCTCGGAAAGCCTCGGGTAAGCGCAGGTGCGGTTCAAGGTAGCGATGGTTGACCGAGCGGATCTCCCAGCTGAGGGTGCCGTGCTCGCCGGCCTGCTCGGCACGGGCGAAAGCGGTCATGCTGTGAATCATGGGGAAACCTCTCGGTGCGATGACGAAAGGCGGATGATTGTAAAGGAAAATGCAGCCAGTGACGCCGGTGCGTCCTCTTCTTGTAGCTGAGTCGCTTGGCGTAGCAGGTGCTCGATTGGCATGGCCGACTACTGATCGGAATGCCTCGACGGTGGCCCTTAGCGTAGGTCAGGCCTCTATAATGGCCGTCAATTCACTCAGACCAGGATAAGCCTCATGAAGCGTCCCAGTGGCCGCGCCGCCGATCAGCTGCGATCGATCCGCATCACTCGCAATTACACCAAGCACGCCGAGGGCTCGGTTTTGGTGGAGTTCGGCGACACCAAAGTGATCTGCACCGCCAGTATCGAAAATGGCGTGCCGCGCTTCCTCAAAGGGCAGGGGCAGGGCTGGTTGACCGCCGAGTACGGCATGCTGCCGCGAGCGACCGGCGAGCGTAACCAGCGTGAAGCCAGTCGGGGTAAGCAGGGTGGGCGTACGCTGGAAATCCAGCGGCTGATTGGCCGATCGTTGCGTGCCTCGCTGGACATGAGCAAGCTGGGTGAAAACACCATTTACATCGATTGTGATGTGATTCAGGCCGATGGCGGTACTCGCACTGCGTCAATCACCGGGGCGATGGTGGCCCTGGTCGATGCGCTGAAATTGCTGAAGAAACGCGGCGGGTTGAAGAGCGGCGATCCACTCAAGCAAATGGTCGCGGCTGTGTCGGTAGGTATGTACCAGGGCGAACCGGTCCTCGATCTCGATTATCTCGAAGACTCGGCGGCCGAGACCGACCTGAACGTGGTGATGACCAGTGCTGGCGGCTTCATTGAAGTGCAAGGCACCGCAGAAGGTGCGCCGTTCCAACCAGATGAGTTGAATGCCATGCTTGCGTTGGCGCAGGTCGGTATGCAGGAGCTATTCGCTCTGCAGGTTGCCTCGCTGGCTGATTAATCCGGAGGAGAGCGTCATGTCTGATCAGGAATTGGTTCTGCAGCCCTCTCCGCAAGCGCGGCAGTGGGCCATGTTCTGTCATTACTCGGCGTTCTTCTGGTTTCTGGTGCCAATGATCGGGAATGTACTGGGCCCGTTGATCGTCTGGCAGTTGAAAAAGGATATGGATCCCTTCGTCGACGAGCAGGGCAAGGAAGCGCTGAACTTCCAGATCACCTTTAGCATCCTGCTGATGATTTGCGGGGTGCTTGCCTGGGTTCTGATCGGCTTTCCCTTAATGGCGCTTATCAGCGTGGTGGCATTGGTGCTGGTGGTGATAGCCGGCATCCGTGCCAACGAGGGAAAACCTTATCGCTATCCGTTTTGCTGGCGCATTGTTAAGTAGCGTCTGGCTCAGGTCGGCACGGCAAGAACATGCCCGCTTAGGGCTGTTCTAGCGGATAGCTCAGAGGCTCAGCGTCCAGTCGTAATCTACGACCAGTGGAGCATGTTGGGAGAACCGCGGCTGGCGCGGCAGGCGAGCGTTGCGGACGAAGCGTCGCATGCCGGACGTGAGGATTTGATAGTCAAATCGCCAGCCCAGGTTCAGCATCTGGGCCTGTTCGGTGTCGGGCCACCAGCTGTACAGATCGCCCTCACGAGTGACTTCGCGTAGGGCATCGATATAGCCCATGTTGCCGAAGATCTCATCGAGCCAGGCGCGCTCCGGGGCCAGAAAGCCGGTCGTCTGCTGGCAATCGCGCCAGTTCTTGACGTCCAGTTTTTGGTGGGCCACATATAGCGAGCCGCAGTAGATGTATTCGCGACGCTTGCGGCGCTGCTTATCAAGATAATGAGCGAAATCGTCCATGAACTTGAATTTTTGGTTCAGGTCTTCGTCCCCGCCGCGACCGGTTGGCAGCAGCAGCGTGGCGATGCTGACCTTGTCGAAATCCGCTTGCAGATAACGGCCGTAGCGGTCGGCGGTTTCGAACCCAAGACCCATGATGACAGCCTTTGGCTGCAGCCTGGAGTACAAGGCAACACCGCCTTGTTCGGGAAGTTCGGCATCAACGGTATAGAGGAAATAGCCGTCGAGCTGGTAGGCCGGATCGTCGAGTTCTACTACGGAGGCGCGGGTATCCTGCAGGCAGATGACATCGGCATTCTGCGCCTGCAGCCAGCTGAGCAAACCCCGCTGCGCCGCCGCTTGAATGCCATTCACGTTGACGCTGATGATCCGCATAAATGGCCCCTAAAAACACGTGCGTGTATGATAACCCAAGCTCTTCGCAATTAGCTAAGTCAGTGTCTTCCGGGAATATCCTTCATGCAGGCGTACCAGCGCGAGTTCATTCGCTTCGCCATCGAGCGCGGGGTTTTGCGCTTCGGTGAGTTCACTCTGAAGTCTGGGCGCACCAGCCCCTACTTCTTCAATGCCGGGTTGTTCAACAGCGGATCGGCGCTGGCTCAGTTGGGGCGTTTCTACGCGGCTGCAGTCGCCGAGAGTGGTATCGATTTCGACGTGATTTTCGGCCCCGCCTACAAGGGGATTCCTCTCGCTGCTGCCACGGCGATCTCGCTGGCCGAACACCATCAGCGTGACCTGCCCTGGTGCTTCAACCGCAAGGAAGCGAAGGACCATGGCGAAGGCGGTACGTTGGTCGGTGCGCCGCTCAGCGGTCGCGTGCTGATTGTCGATGACGTGATCACTGCCGGAACTGCGATCCGCGAAGTCATGCAGATCATCCGGGCACAGGGCGCGCAAGCTGCCGGTGTGCTGATTGCGCTGAATAGGCAGGAGCGGGGGCATGGTCAGCTGTCCGCCATTCAAGAAGTGGAACAGGACTACGGCATGCCCGTGGTGAGCATCGTTTCACTGGCTCAGGTATTGGAGTTCCTTGGCCAGGATGAGCAGCTCAAGCTCCACTTGCCCGCTGTCGAGGCCTACCGGGATCAATATGGCATCTAAGACCGGCTCGCCTGGCGACTCATCGGCGGGTGCAGGTCTCGCGATGATTTACCGCTGACTATGGCTGCGGCAGCGGCTGTGCTTTTTGTCAGCAACTGACGAATTGTGACGGTTTCAGCGTTAGGAGGGCTGCCGGAGGCGTGCTGCTACCGGCAGCCCTCCGGTTCTTCTGAACTCCGCTATCCGGGTTGTTTCGCTCGGGTGCTACCAATCTAAACCTTTGCGAGTCGCGGCTTATCGCTTGAATCAGTCATGATCAAGCGGGTCATTCTCGCAGTTGGTGTGCTTATTGCTGCACTACTGTGATGGGGTTTGTATAAGCTGAGACCCTTCGGGCAAGAACAATCAGGCATTTCGACGGGCAGTGCCGCAAGCACCGAATACGGAAGAGGCTGAAGTATGCGAATAGGGAGCAGCGCGCTGTTGCTGTTGGGTTTACTGGGCGCGACGGTAGCGCAAGCTGAGCTGTATCGGTATGTCGATGACAAGGGTGTTGTGGTCCTCGACCGGCACGGTGTGCCACCGCAGTTCATTGGCCGCGGTTATGAAGTGCTCAACGACCAGGGCCGTGTGACGCAAGTAGTGCCGCCTGCGCCAACTGCTCAAGAGCGCCAACTTTTGCTGGAAGCCAAGGCCCGAGCTGAGACCGATGCTCAACTGCTACGGCTGTATGCCAGTGTTGCTGATGTCGAGCGCGCAAAGGCGCGCAGGCTATCTGAGCTCGACAGCATTATCGGTATCACTCTCGGCAACCTGCAATCGTTGCGGACACAGCAGGCGAATCTTCAGAGTCAGGCGGCAAACCATGAGCGCGCCGGACGGAAGGTGCCCGAGCAGCTGCTGGTACAGATCGACAATCTGGCCAAAGAGCAGGCCAGCCTGAAACGGGACGTCGAGCGTTACAGGCAGACCCGCAAACAGGCCGAAGTCAGCTATGGCCGAGAGCGTGAGCGAGTGGCCGAGTTGCTTGGTCAGTCCGAATAGCGCTTTGAACAAGGCGAAAAAAAGCCCGGCTCTCATTGAAGAGGCCGGGCTTTCTCATGACCGTATCAGTGAGAAGCGGACGTTTTGCGATTGGTGATCAGCGTGCCGACGCCGATGTCGGTAAAGATTTCCAGCAACACGGCATTCGGTACACGGCCGTCAATGATATGCGCGCTGTGCACGCCGCCCTGGACGGCTTCGAGGGCGCAGCGAATCTTCGGCAGCATGCCGCCATAGATGGTGCCATCGGCGATCAGTTCGTCGACCTGTGAGGTGGTCAGCCCGGTCAGCACCTGGCCTTGTTTGTCCATAAGGCCGGCGATATTGGTCAGCAGCATCAACTTTTCCGACTTCAGCGCCTCGGCGACCTTGCCAGCGACCAGATCGGCGTTGATGTTGTAGGACTCGCCGTCCGGGCCTACGCCGATTGGCGCAATGACCGGGATGAAGTTACCGCGCACTAGCATTTCCAACAGCTCGGTATTGACGCCGGTGACCTCGCCAACCTGGCCGATATCGATGATTTCGGGAGATGTCATCTCTGGCGTTTGGCGTGTGGCTTTGAGCTTTTTCGCACGGATCAGATTGGCGTCTTTGCCGGTCAGGCCAATGGCCGCGCCGCCGTGCTGGTTGATCAGGCTCACGATGCTTTTGTTGACCTGGCCGCCAAGGACCATTTCCACCACGTCCATCGTCTGGCTGTCGGTGACCCGCATGCCATCGATGAAATGGCTTTCGATGTTCAGGCGCTTGAGCAGGTCGCCAATCTGCGGGCCGCCACCGTGGACCACCACCGGATTGATACCCACTGCCTTCATCAGCACGATGTCGCGAGCGAAGCCGGTTTTCAGCTCCTCGCTTTCCATCGCATTACCGCCGTATTTGATGACCAGCGTCTTACCGACGAACCGGCGGATATAGGGCAGTGCCTCGGACAGAACCTGGGCGAATTGTGTGGCGGCTTCACGGCTGAGGGTCATGCAAGGCTCCGCAAGTCAGAACGGCAGGGTGAGGTCAGGCGCGACAGTATAAAGCTGCGCGCGGAAGACTTCCTGTATGCGCTTGAGCTCTTCCTCGGTTTCGGCTTCGAAACGCAGCACCAGCACCGGTGTGGTATTCGAGGCGCGTACCAGGCCCCAGCCTTTCGGGTAATCGACCCGCACACCATCAAGCGTGGTGATGTTGGCGTCGCCCCAATGGGCGTCGCGATGCAGCGACTCGATGATGGTGAACTTGCTCTCCTCGGTGACCTGAATATTGATTTCGGGCGTCGAGATGTCGTTGGGGAAAGCCGAGAAGACCTGTTCCACGTTGCGCTTGTCCTGGCTGAGGATCTCCAGCAGGCGCACGGCGCTGTAGATGCCGTCATCGAAGCCGTACCAGCGCTCCTTGAAAAAGATGTGGCCGCTCATCTCGCCTGCGAGCAGCGCACCGGTCTCTTTCATTTTTTTCTTGATCAGCGAATGACCCGTCTTCCACATCACCGGCCGGCCGCCGTAGCCACTGATCAACGGTGTCAGGCGTCGGGTACATTTGACGTCGAAAATGATGTCGGCGCCGGGGTTGCGCGAGACCACGTCCTTCGCGAACAGCATGAGCAGACGGTCTGGATAGACCACAGTTCCCGCATTGGTCACCACGCCGACGCGGTCGCCGTCGCCGTCGAACGCCAGGCCCAGGTCGGCATTTTCGGATTTGACCTTGGCGATCAGGTCCTCGAGGTTTTCCAGCTTGCCCGGATCGGGGTGATGGTTCGGGAAGTTGCCATCAACGTCGCAGAACAATGGTATGACCTTGCAGCCCAGTGCTTCGATCAGTTGCGGCGCGATCACGCCAGCGACGCCGTTGCCGCAGTCCACCACCACCTTCATCGGGTTGGCCACGGCGATGTCGTCACGGATGCGCTTGAAGTAACTCTCCAGCACGTCGACCTGCTCCGCTTGGCCAACGCCTTCGCTGAGGTTGCCGGTTTCGATGCGCTGGCGTAGCGCTTGGATCTGCTCGTTGGCGAGGGTGTCGCCCGCGATCACGATCTTGAAGCCGTTGTAGTCCGGCGGGTTGTGGCTACCGGTGAGCATCACGCCGGATTTGCCTGCCAGGACGTTAGCGGCGTAGTAGAGCACCGGGGTCGGCACCATGCCGACGTCGCTGACGCTGCAACCGCTGTCCACCAATCCTTGGATCAGATGCTGGACCAATTCAGGTCCGGACAGTCGGCCATCGCGGCCGACCGACACGTTCGGCTCACCTTGGGCCAGGCTTTCGGAGCCTACTGCCCGGCCTATCCAATAAGCGGTTTCGGTGGTCAGGCTGTCGCCGACAACGCCGCGGATGTCATAGGCGCGAAAGATGCTCGCGGGCAGTTGCGGGGCTTTAGGGGCGCTCATTGCGTTTTCTCGCTCCTTGGTATCGAGGCCAAGCCAATCCTGGTCCTCGTCGAGAATGTCGATGTCGAGAATGTCGGTGTCCTGGAAAAGAGGGTCGACATATTCGGTAGATGGGGCTTGCCGAACCGCGGGCTGCTCTGCAGTCGGGGTTTTGGTCGATGACATCCCGGCGGTGCGGAGCGGCAGTCGGACCAGACTCTTGGCCAGTGCGTCGAGCGCCGGCAGGCTCAAGGTCGGTGTTTTGATGGTCTTGCCGTTGGAGAGTTCCTGAACCATCTGGCCCAGATGCAAGACATCTTCACGGAGCCTCCTTTGCTGTGCGCTAAGCACTGCCTGCAGGCCGAGCAGCAGCCCGCAGAGGGCCGCCAGGGCCGCCCCCAGTATCGGTAATGGCGAGTGGCCTGCAGTGCCAAGCTCCGATGCGGGCAAGAAACTGATCTTCCAGTTCGGGTTGTTGCTTGGCAGCTCTATTGACGCCTGATCCAGGCCAGCCCCGCCACGCTGAACCAACAGCTGTGTCGGGGCCCCGTTGAATTGTTGCACCAGCCGCAATTGCCCAGCTTCGGTCGGCAACTGCGGCAGGGTGGCCAGGAAGCGCTCCAGGCTGGTTACCAACAGGAGGGTGCCCTGAATCGGCTGCTCGGGAGCCAGGCGCAACGGCGCCGCGCTGTAGAGCAACCAGCGGTTGCCGACCTTGAACGCTTCGGTTGCAGGCGTTTGCCCGTTCTCGGCGCGCTGCAGCATATCCAGTGCGGAAAAATTCAGCGGTCCGGGCCGGCTGGCATCCGTTCGCGCCTGGCCGCGCAGACTGAGATGCGCATCGATGACGCCGTCCCGGTAGCCGAGCTCACGTTCGACGGCACGTATCTGTTGCGGCTGCTCGCTACGCAGTGCTTCAAGCAGCTGCGGATCGCTGGCGGCGGCGCGCGTGTCCTCGGCCAGTTGGCGGAGCGCCTGATTGATCGCCGAAGCCTGGCTCTGACCCCACGCGTGGGCGAGTTCGCTGGCTTGCTGCTGTTGACTGCTCTGCTGGGCGGTCCAAAGCAACGCGCCAGCGACCACGAGCCCCAGCAGCCCCGGGATCAGTCCGGGTGTGAGCGTCTTCAGGCCGACGCTACGGCGCGGGCGGGAGGGGGCGGTGTCGGCGGGGTTGAGAACGCCGTCGTCCTTGGCGGTGCGCTTGAAGAGTTTCATGGAGCTCCTCGGTTCGTCCTGAAAAAGGCGAGAACTATCTCAATGACTGCCAGAGTGGCCGAAGCCGCCGGCGCCACGCTCACTGCCGTCGAACTCGTTCACCAGTTCGAACTGCGCTTGGATCACCGGGACAAGCATCAGCTGTGCGATGCGTTCCCCTATGGCGATGTTGAAGCTGGTCTGGCCGCGGTTCCAGCAGGACACCATCAACTCGCCTTGATAATCGGAGTCGATCAGCCCGACCAGGTTGCCCAGCACGATGCCGTGCTTGTGCCCCAAGCCAGAGCGCGGCAGGACTAGCGCCGCCAGGCTCGGGTCGGCGATATGGATGGACAGGCCGGTTGGGATCAACAGTGTCTGGCCCGGTTCCAACGTCGTATCGGCTTGCAGCATGGCGCGCAGGTCGAGTCCGGCGGAGCCGCTGGTGGCGTACGCGGGCAGCGGGAAATCCGTGCCAAGACGGGGGTCGAGAATTTTTGCTTGAAGTTTGTGCATGGTCAGGCCTGGTGGTAACGGTCGGCGATGAAGGCAATCAGCTGACGAGCAATGTGCCCTTTGCTGGCCTGGCTGAAACGGGTTTCGTACTGCTGGCGGTCGATCACCGTGACGGCGTTTTCTTCGCTGTTGAAGCCAATGCTCGGGTTGGCGACGTCATTGGCCACAATCAGGTCGAGATTTTTGTCCCGCAGCTTGCGCGTGGCGTACTCCAGCAGGTTTTCGGTCTCGGCGGCGAAGCCGACGCTGAACGGCCGATCCGGCCGTCCGGCTAGCGTGGCGAGGATGTCGGGGTTGCGAACCATCTGCAGCAGCAGGCCGTCGCCCTTGGCGGGGTCTTTCTTCAGTTTATGCGGCGCAACGACTTCCGGGCGGTAGTCGGCAACGGCTGCAGCGGCAATGAACAGGTCGCAAGGCATCGCTGCTTCACACGCAGCGAGCATATCGCGGGCGCTGACCACGTCGATGCGCTGAACGCGGTCGGGCGTAGGCAGGAACACCGGCCCGGCGACCAGGGTCACGCGCGCACCGGCCTCGGCGGCGGCTTCGGCAAGGGCAAATCCCATCTTCCCGGAACTGTGATTGGTGATGTACCGCACCGGATCGATGTTTTCCTGGGTCGGACCCGCGGTGATCAACAGGTGCTTTCCGGTTAACAGGCTGCGTTCGAAACAGTCAGCAGCGGCCTGAGCCAGGTCATCCGCTTCGAGCATACGGCCAAGACCCACATCGCCACAGGCCTGGCTACCAGAAGCCGGGCCGAACAGGCGGATCCCTCGTTGCTCAAGTAGAGCGCGGTTGGCTTGGGTGGCGGGATCTGCCCACATGGCCTGATTCATGGCTGGGGCCAGTGCAACCGGTGCGTTGGTCGCCAGTACGAGCGTGGTCAACAGGTCGTTGGCAACGCCCTGGGCCAGGCGTGCCATCAAATCGGCCGTAGCTGGCGCTACCAGTACCAAGTCGGCCCACCGTGCCAGCTCGATATGGCCCATCGCGGCTTCTGCCGCAGGGTCCAGCAGATCGAGGTGAACCGGATGGCCGGACAGAGCCTGGAGGGTTAGCGGCGTGATGAATTCACGGCCGCCGCTGGTCATCACGACGCGCACTTCGGCGCCCTGGTCGCGTAGCCGGCGCACCAGCTCCGCGCTCTTGTAAGCGGCGATGCCGCCGCCGACGCCCAGGACGATGCGTTTACGATAAAGCCGCTGCATAGGCCTGCCTTGTTACGGGGTGAGAACTGGTTCCGATGAGGACCGGTTGCCGTGGATAAAAGGCCGCTAAGATAGCACAGCGCCCTCAGAGGACGAGGGGCACGCTCGACATGGAGGTGGCATGAGCATTCGTGACTGGCCGGCGGCGGAACGGCCGCGGGAAAAGCTATTGGAGCAAGGCGCATCGGCCCTGTCCGATGCAGAGCTGCTGGCGATTTTTTTGCGCACCGGCGTGGCCGGGAAAAGCGCGGTGGATCTGGCGCGGTACCTGCTCAATGAGTTCGGCAGCCTGCGTGCGCTGCTGGAAAGCGACCGCGAACAATTCAGCGCACACCTGGGGCTAGGGCCGGCCAAGTTCGCTCAACTGCAAGCCGTGTTGGAAATGGCAAGACGGCATCTGGCTGAGCGCATCCGTCGTGACTCGGCGCTGGAAAGCCCGCAGGCGGTGCGTGACTATCTCAAGGCACGTCTGCGGCACGAGCCGCACGAGCTCTTTGCCTGTCTTTTTCTTGATTCCAAACACCGGGTGTTGGCTTTCGAGGTGCTGTTCCACGGCACCATCGACGGAGCCAGCGTCTACCCCCGCCAAGTGGTCAAGCGCGCGCTGGCGCAGAACGCCGCTGCCGTCATCCTGACCCACAATCATCCGTCCGGTGTCGCCGAGCCGAGTCAGGCTGACCGTCAGCTGACCCGCAAGCTCAGCGATGCCCTGGCATTGATCGATGTGCGGGTGCTCGATCATTTCATCGTCGGGGATGGCGAACCTTTGTCGATGGCTGAACACGGCTGGATGTGAGCCGAGGGTCCTCATGCCAGCAGGGGTATCAGCAGCAGAGGAATCAGTACGCTGAGGACGAAGCGCCCATTCCAGCCGACAGCGATGCGCCAGGGGGACAGCTGGGCGTGGCGCGCCAACAATACCGCTGAGGGGCCGTAGGGCGAGAGCAGCATGGCCAGTGAGAACCCGAACAACAGCGCCACAGCCGGTTGCGTCACCGTCAGGCCCTGGCTCGCCAGTTGCGCCAGTAGCGCGGCGCAGAGATTCAACGAGATCAGCGGCGCGACACCAAGCAACGCCAACGCCATGACCGCCAACGCGCCGACCGCACCCAACCCGAACAGTGCCATCGGCGTGCTTCCGAGCTGATCCGCCAGGTGATGCACCGGCAAGACGGCTGCAACCAACCCGGCCAGTAATGCCGAGCTGGCAAAGATGAATGTCTCGTTGCGCATGCCGATCAATGTTTCGCTGACCTCACTGAACACCTGGCGCGGCGCGGTCCGCTGCCAGAGCAGGATCACGATCACGGCGGTCGGCACCGTCAGCATCGCGGCCTGGGTGGCGGAGAGCCAGGTAAGGGCGGCCAGCAGGGCGATCAGCGCGATGCCGATCAGGCTGCCCAACAACAGGCCATTCAGGCGGCCACCGGCTTGCTGGGTGTCCGAGCCGGCATCGACGACCGGATAGTCCGCCAACTGCTGCAAGCGACGGTTCTCCACCGGCCAGCCGAACAACAGCAGGATCAGCCCGCCTAGCAGGCCGAAGGGTAATAACGTGCTCCAGCTAACGCCGAGCTCGCGGGTGAGGATCGCCACCGCAACGCTCGTCGGCGCCAGCAAAGGCACCAAGGCGAACCCTCGCAGAGCGGTAACCATCACGCCGCGGCGGCCTTCGCGGCGCTGACGATCGCTGTATGGACGGCGTGCAAGATGATTTTCCAGCGAGCCACATATCAGGTTGAGCATGCCGAAACTGAGCACCGAGCTGATCGCGAATGTGCTCAGCAGATAGCCCGGGTAGAGCCATGTGCGAGGGCCGGCCAGCAGGAGGCGATGCAACTCGCTGAGTTGCTGCAGACGCTTGACCAGGCAGTGCATCAGACCCAGCGCGCCAATAAAGGCTGCGTAATAGGCTGCTGACGACAACATTCGCGCGCTCTGCTGCCAGGTTGCTTCGCCAGAGAGCAGCCAGTAGCCGAGCAGTGCAGCGGTGACGATCCCGAGCCGCCGTGGATAGAGCATCAGCGAGCGCCAATGCCAGATGAAGAACAGGCTCAGCAGGGCGCCGCTGATAACGCTCATCGGCTGAATTCGGGTGATTAGAGCCAGAAGCTCAAAGAACAGAGCCAGTGGCAGCAGCGCGGTCATCTAGGCCGGGAGCTCCCGTCGAAGCGAGCCGCGCTTGAACACACCCTCGGCGAACGCGATTAATCGATCCTGCTCATCCAGCAAGTCACAGCTGGCCATAAACACCTTGTGTCCGGACGAGCGGCAACGAGCCTGCGCTCTGATGCGACTTCCCGCTGCAGCAACTGCGCTGAAGTTGATATTCATCGACAGCGTCATCGCGACACGACGGTCTGTCGGGTCGGCTTCCCAGGTGCCGCATAGGCCCATCGCAACATCCATCAAGGTCGCCATGACGCCACCGTGCATGTTGCTAGCATTATTCAGATGGCGCGGCAGCAGAGTCAGGGCGAGTGTGGCGTGCTCCGGACCGTAGGCAAGCAGCTCGCAGCCGATGTCTTGAAAGAAACCGGTAACGGAGGCGTGGACTTGCTGGAGTTGGGCGGACGAATAGTCGGAAGCGGGCATGGCGCTCGATCACGGATGGCTTGCTATGGAGTCTGGCAGTCTTTAGGCTCAGGTTCAAATAGATGGAACATGGTTTCGCACTGCGGAATATTGGTTAATCATATTTCAGAATCGCAACGCCATCCACTGAGGAGGTTCCCATGTTTTCCCGTATCGGCATTATCGGCGCCGGCGCCATGGGGCGCGGCATCGCACAGCTATTTGCCAGCGCCGGTCAGCAGGTCTGGTTGTATGACGCTCGGCCCGAAACCATCGATCAAGCCCTGCAGTTCAACCGTGAACTGCTTGAGCGCAGCGTGGCCAAGGGACGTTTGGGCGCCGATGAGCTGCCGGCGATTTTGGAGCGCATGCAGCCAGCCCATCAGCTGTCCGAGCTGTCCGGCTGCGATCTGTTGATCGAAGCCATCGTCGAAAACCTGGAAGCCAAGCAGAGCCTGTTTGTCGAGCTTGAACGTCTGGTTGCGGCCGACGCCGTCCTTGCGACCAATACCTCCTCGTTGTCCGTGACCCGCATTGCCAGTGCCTGCGAGCGGCCCGAGCGGGTGGCTGGGTATCACTTCTTCAATCCAGTGACGCTGATGAAACTTGTCGAAGTGGTGCGCGGCGAGCGCACCGACCCGATGGTCATTGAGCGCTTGGTACAACTGGCCGAGCACGCGGGGCACTTCCCTGCGATTACGCCGGATACTCCCGGCTTTCTGGTCAATCACGCCGGTCGTGCCTATGGCACCGAGGCGCAGCGCATCCTTAGCGAGGGCATCGCCACGCCGGAACAGATCGACCGTATTTTGCGGGACGGGCCCGGGTTTCGAATGGGCCCGTTCGAACTGTTCGATCTGACCGGGTTGGATATTTCCCACGCGGTGATGGAGTCGGTGCATGACCAGTTCTACTACGATCCGCGCTACACACCGTCTTACCTCGCCGCGCAGCGGGTGGCGGCCGGATTGCTCGGTCGCAAAACCGGTCAGGGCTTCTATCGCTACGAAGACGGCCAGCAGGTCCGCACGCCTGAGGCCCGCTTCGAGCCGGTAAGCATCGATCGGCCGTTTTGGCTCGACAGTATCGAGCCCGACCTGCGCAGCTACATCAGATCGGTATTGCAGCAGGCCGGCGCGATCCTCGAGGAGGGTGCCGAGCCTTCGGACCAAGCAATCTGTCTGATCACGCCGCTAGGAGAAGATGCGAGTAACTGTATCGAGCGCCTGGCGCTGCCCGGCGTGCGCACCATGGCGCTGGACCTCTTCAGTGACCTTGAAAAACGCCGCGTGCTGATGCGTCAACCAGCGCTCGACCCAGCAGTGGAGGCTCAGGCACGCCAGGCGTTGGGCGCCGACGGCGTGCCGGTCGAGGTGATCAACGACTCTCCGGGGTTCGTCAGCCAACGCATCGTGGCCAGCATCGTCAACCTTGGCTGTGAGATTGCCCAGAAGGGCATCGCTTCCCCAGAGACGCTCGACCGCGCGGTCATGGTGGCCCTTGGCTATCCAAAGGGGCCGCTGGGGTTCGCCGCGCATTACAACCCGGCTCGAATCCTGACTATCCTGGAGGGCATGCAGCGCTGCTATGGCCACGAACCGCGCTATCGTCCGAGCCCTTGGCTACGCCGCCGTGTTCAGCTCGGTCTGCCGCTGACGGCTCCGGATCAGGCTCGCTAAAAATCCGGTGGCCTGACGTACGTTCAGGCTTGAGGGCCGCTTAAGGTTGGCCGCGTCCAGCCGCTAACCCGGTAACTCGGCCATGCCGGGCGGCGACGGGTGTGTAATCGTTTCCAGTCCGGCAAGGCTATGTGCCACCAAGGGACAATGTTCTTTGTTGGCAGAGGTGGTACAACGCCTTTTTACCGGACGAAAACAAGAGGCCACCGATGCGCCCTACCTTCCGCCTTCACCCCAAGGCCTGTCTGTTGCACGCAGCGGCCCTGCTGGGGCTGCTGTTGTTTCATGGCTGGATGGAGTTGCCGTTCTATCTGACCGCGATCTCGATCCTGTTGCTTGCCTTATGGCCCTGGTTCGGCCCTTGGCGCAGCGAGACGGGCATCCCGGTTGCAGGGGACGCCGGCGAGCTGAGTTCCGCTGCGCTGAGCAAGAGCCTCTCCCGGCACACCTGTCATAACGCCCTGTCGGCAGCTCAAGTGTCGTTCAGCGCTGAGCAACTGGCGGCACGGTTGCAGTCACAGCTGGTTGCGGTCAGCGAGATCGCCAATGGCGCCGAGGCGATGACGGCGACCGAACAGGACAGCGCTGCCCGAGCACGGCAGGCGTTGGAAGCGGCCGAAGCCGTGCGGCGTAGCAGCGATAGTGGGCGTGTCGAACTCCAACACGCCATCGAACGCATGCAGCAGCTCAGCGCACAGACCAAGGCCAGCCGCGAACTGCTCGACGGACTCTCGGCGCGCACCGAAGAAATCCGTCAGATCACCGACGTGATTCAGTCCATCGCCAGCCAGACCAACCTGCTCGCACTCAACGCGGCGATCGAGGCGGCACGCGCCGGTGAGGCCGGGCGCGGCTTTGCCGTGGTGGCTGATGAGGTGCGAAACCTGGCCGGTCGCACCAGCAGTGCTACCGAAGAGGTGGGTCGGATGGTTAGCGATATCCGCGAGCAAAGTGGCGCGGTGGTCAGCCATATCCAAAAGCAGGCCAGCGAACTGGACGAAGCCGCCGCACAGATCGCAGGGACAGGAGTTCAGCTCAGTGGAATTGCCGAGTTGGCTGGCAATGTCGAAACCCAGGTGGCGGAAATCGCTGCCGGCACGGCAAGCAATCATGAGCGACTCGCGCAGTTGTTCGTCGCGGTAGAGCAGTTGCGTGGAGACGCTCTGGAGAGCGAGACCCAGACCCGCCAGCTGGAGAAGGCGGCAGAGAAGCTGGTAGAGCAGGCGGAAACCGTCAGCGAACAGCTCGCCGAGGTGCAACTCGATGCCTACCACCAAGATGTTTACGATCTCGCGCGTGAAGCGGCGGCTGCCATCGGCGCGCGTTTCGACGCGGACGTGAAAGCCGGGCGCCTGAGTGTCGACGATCTGTTTGATCGCAATTACCGGGCGCAACCGGGCACCAATCCGATCCGCTACAACACCCGCTTCGATCGTTACGCCGATGAGGTGCTGCCGGCGATCCAGGAGCCCCTGCTCGCGCGCAACGATGCGTTGATTTATGCCATCGCGACTACGCCGGACGGCTACGTGCCGACCCACAACCGTGCCTTCAGCCAGCCCCCAGTCGGCGACCCGGAGATCGACAAAGTTAAGAGCCGCAGCAAGCGTTTGTTCAATGACCGCACCGGCGCGCGCTGTGGCAGCCACGAACGCAAGGTGCTGTTGCAGACCTACAGCCGCGACACAGGAGAATTGATGCACGACCTGTCCGTGCCGATCATGGTGAACGGCCGCCACTGGGGTGGTCTGCGATTGGGCTACCGCCCAGAGCCCTAGCTGAGCCGCTAATTGGCGCAAGCGCCATGACCTTTGGCGCTCGTCCACCACTCGACACCGCGCGGCGCCTTGCCGAGCTGGCTAAGCTTGCCAGTCAGGCTATTCGGAGCTCATCCCATGAAAACACTCACCGATCACCTTGCCCAATACGCGGCCTATCATCGGGACCCGCGCAATCTGCTCAGCCATTTCATCGGCATTCCAATGATCGTGCTGGCTGTCGCCGTGCTGCTGTCGCGTCCAGGTGTGGAGGCGTTCGGGCTATGGCTGAGCCCGGTTGCGCTGGTCGCCTTGATCTCGACGCTGTTTTATCTTCGGTTGGATCTGCGCTTCGGCGTGCTCATGGGGGCGGTGCTGTTGCTCTGCGTCTGGGTCGGTGCAGCGCTTGCGCAGCAATCGACCGCGCTATGGCTGAGCGCCGGGGGCGGTTTGTTCGTGGTTGGCTGGATTATCCAGTTCATCGGCCACTACTTCGAAGGACGCAAGCCTGCGTTCGTCAACGATCTGACCGGGCTGATCATCGGGCCACTGTTCGTTGCTGCTGAGCTGGGCTTCATCTTCGGTCTGCGCGAACCCCTGCGCCAAGCGATCGAAGCGCGTGTCGGCCCGGTTCAACTGCGCCAGCAGCCGGCCGATGCCTGACAGGAGGGCGCTCAGTCAGGGGCGAGCGCCATCCATTGATCACTGAGGCTGCGCGCGTGGCGATCAACCATGATCGGGGCGAACGCGCGGCCTGACGCAGTGTTGAAGCTGTTGTTGCCGCTATTCATGTCTTCGAGCGCCACCTTGAGGAACTCCCAACGTGTTTTGAGCTTGGCAATGGCCACGTTCGATTTGCCATCCAGCGCAGCCAGTTGCTCGTCGATCGATGGTACGAGGCGGCGCTCGTCCTGGCCGAGGTAGGTATCCGGTTGTTCGCGGGCGGTTTCGAATGAGCCTACATAGGCGCGGCTGAGGTACTGCACAGTGAGGTATTCCACCTTGGCTGGCAGCTCGGCGCGAACGTTGGCGCCTTGCTGGCTGCGCACAGCCGTCAGGAAATCGCGCAGCGCCTTGCTCATCTGCAGCGGCCAGCCCCAAGGCATGTCGTCTTCCTCGCGGCCGAAGCTTGCGCCTTCGCGAAGCGTTGTCTGTAAGACTTGATGCAATTGGTTCAGATCGTTGCGGGCGCCGGGAAAGCTGTCGACCCTGTCTGCTAGCGCTTTGAGGTCGCTTTCCATTCGGGCCAGGTGCGCCTTCTGGAAACCTTCGCCTCGATAGAGCAACAGGCTGCTGGTCGCTCGGTTGGCGTGGATCTGCATGCTTTCCAGCGCAGTGTAGGTTTGAGCATGGGCAGGATTGAGCAGAGCTGGAAACCAGCACGCCAGCAAAACCACCATCCATAGCCATTTGCGATGATTCATGTCGCGCTCCTTTTTATTTTTATAGAAGCAAAGTGCCAGGCGGTTGGACCTGCACGGCATCAGCTCGGTAGCCTAGCCAAGGGGTGGCGCTCTGGTATCACACAAAAGAGCTATTTTTAGATCGGCGGCCGTTTACGCGGCAAGATTGGCTAAAGTGGCACGAAACCACTTGCGCCAGTTGTAGTCGCTCAGAGCATCCGCTCGAGGCCTATCACCCGGCTGAACCAGGCATTGAACCGTCGCCAAGCACCGCCCGGTTCGTGCAGCAATACCTTTCGCTGCCCGTCATCCTCGGCGATCCAGATCAACCGCCGCAAGCCGTTGCGCTCGATCAGTCGCACTTCATAGCTGACGGCAGGCGAAGTGCCCTCCTGCGAAAGCTTGTGCACCTCGCGAGCCAATTCCGGACTGTCGATAAGGATGCCGACTTCGGTGTTCCACAGCACTGAGCGAGGGTCGAAGTTCAGCGAGCCGAGAAAGACCCGCTCCTGGTCGAACACCGCTGCCTTGCTGTGCAGGCTGGATTCGGAGTCGCCACTGATACTGAAGCGGGTCTCCTGGTCCGGTTGTCGGCGCAACTCGAACAATCTCACTCCCGCTTTCAGCAGATCGGCCCGATAGGGCGCATAGCCGCCATGCACGGCCGGCACGTCGGTGGCCTCCAGAGAATTGGTCAAGACCTGTACCGCAACGCCGTTTCTGGCGTGTCCGGCGAGGTATTCAGCACCTTGTTCAGTTGGCACGAAATAAGCGGAGATCAGCGTCAGGGATCGTCGCACGCCGTCCATGCTCGGCTGCAGCTGAGTGGTTAGCAGCAAACTTTCATCTGGAATGCCGGGTGCTTCGATCTTGTCGGGGTGATCCCAAAGCGCTTCGCCAGGCGCCCATATCAGGTCGGCCAGCCATTCGCGCGGAGATGGCTCCTGCAGCCCGCCCATCAAATGCTGATAGCGGCGCTCGTCCTTTTGTCGTTCGGCTTGGAGGTAGCGGGTGATATCGCGGCGCGCCAGTTCAAGCTCCTCCTTGTTGGGCGGATGACGCAAGAACTGCTGGATCGGCACGCTCAGCGTGTGGTTCCAGTACTGGTCGAAGCTGACCGCCAATTGCTCGGCAACCGGGCCGGCGGCGAGTAGATCGATGTCAGTGAAGTTGAAACTCTGATCGGCATCGAAGTATTCATCGCCCAGGTTGCGCCCGCCGACGATGGCCAGGCTGCTGTCGGCCAGCATCAGCTTGTTGTGCATGCGGCGGTGTTGTTGGGATAGGTTGAGCAACCGCCCGAGCGAACGGGTAATCACGGTGCTGCGGCCGATATGCAAGGGGTTGAAGACGCGGATCAGGATGTTCGGGTGTGCCGCCAGAGTGGCGATCTGGTAGTCGCTACCGTCGCTCGTGGTGTCATCAAGCAGCAGCCGTACCCTGACGCCGCGGTCCGCCGCACGCACCACCTCTTCTATAAGCGCGCGGGTGCTCAAGCCATCGTGGACGATGTAGTACTGCACGTCGAGACTCGCCCTGGCCTGGCGAATCATCTGGATACGCGCCGAAAAGGCGTCGGCACTGTCGGACAGCAGGCGAAATCCGGAGGTGCCCGCAGGCTGCTTGGCCGCCAGCGCCTCGACTTGCTGGGTCAGTGCCGAGTTCTGGTTGGGCAGCGCGTAAGACGTTGGGGCGGGTGTAATCTGGCCGGCACAGCCAACCAGGAATAGCACTGCCACAAGGAGCAGGTGCAGGCGCAAGGTCACTCCTGTCGATTGTTATGTCCTCGACAGTTTGGACGCCAGCGCAACGGCGAAATTCAGAACTGGTCTTTAAGCCGGTGCCAGAGCATGCCGAGGGCCAGCAGCGGCGAGCGCAGACGCTGACCGCCAGGGAAGGTCGGGTGTGGCACACGGGAGAACAGGTCGAAGCGTCCCGCGAGCTGACCACTGATGGCCTCGCCGAGCAGGCGTCCTGCCAGGTGTGTGGCGTTCAGGCCGTGTCCGGCATAGGCCTGGGCGTAGTAGACGTTGGGCTGGTCTGGCAGTCGTCCAATTTGTGGCAGCCGGTTGGCGCCGATGCCAATCATGCCGCCCCATTGGTAATCGATTCGGGTGTTTCGTAGGCGGGGGAACACCTCGAGCATCTTCGGTTGCATGTAGGCGGCGATGTCCCTCGGGTCTCGTCCGGAGTAGTGGCAGGCGCCGCCAAATAGCAGCCGGCCATCGGCCGACAGGCGGAAGTAGTCCAGCGCCACTCGCTGATCGCAGACCGCCATGTTCTGCGGCAGCAGTTCCTGTCTGACGTCCTCGGGAAGCGGCTCGGTGGCAATGATGTAACTGCCGGCCGGTAGCACCTTGCCCGCCAGTGATTTGTTCAGCGAACCCAAGTAAGCATTGCCGGCCAGCACGAGCTGACGGGCACGCACGCTGCCCTGCGCGGTGTGAACCCGAACCTGCTGCCCGTAATCGATCCGTTCGACAGCGGATCGTTCGTACAGCTGCACGCCTAGCGATAGGGCTGCGGCTGCTTCGCCCAATGCCAGGTTGAGTGGATGAAGATGGCCCGAGCCCCTGTCGATCAGACCGCCCACGTAGCGATCAGAACCGATGACTTCGCCCATCGCGTCTCTTGGCAGGAGCCTCAATGGGTGCGGATAGCCCAGACGCTGGAGATCGGCATAGTCTGCTTCGAAGCCTTCGACGTGCCGTTGTTTCGTTGCCAGATCGCAGTAACCCCAGGTCAGGTCGCAATCGATGGCGTAGCGCTCGATGCGCTCGCGCACGATGTCCACCGCTTCGAAACCCATACGTTTGAGGCTGTCCACGCCGTCGTCACCTAGCACCGGCTGAAACTGCTCGACGTCATGCCCCACGCCACGAATCAGCTGTCCGCCGTTGCGCCCGCTAGCACCCCAACCGATCAGGTGGGCTTCCAGCAGCACTACGGACAGGCCGCGCTCGGCCAGTTCGATAGCCGTATTGAGACCGCTGAAGCCGCCCCCGACGATGCAGACGTCCGCCTCCAGCTCGCCTTGCAAGGGCTTGAGATCAAGGGTGCGATTGGTGGTGGCCGCGTAGTAGGACGACGCGTGGTGCTGCGCGCGAGCAGCTGATTGCGGGGTGGTCATGGTCGAGCCTTGGACGGTTTGCATGGACCGAAGGGTAGACCGGATGTTTATTGCAGAGCAAAAGCCGCGCGAGGCTGAAGCAAAACCTAACGGTTCTCGGTTCGCTAACGACTGACCCAAAGGCCCGTTCGGCTCGGCTTTTGATGCGCCGGGATTGGGGTTGATCTGGCTGCGAACTCTGCTTGGCTTCCGGCTCCTACTCCGGCACCGGCAGTTCCAACGATTCTTTGACTTCTTCCATCACGATGTAGCTTTTCGACTCACGTACATGCGGCAACTTGAGCAGGATGTCGCCGAGCAACTTGCGGTAGGAGGCCATTTCCGATATCCGCGCCTTGATCAGGTAGTCAAAGTCCCCCGAAACCAGATGGCACTCCAGCACATGAGGCAGCTTGAGCACGGCACGGCGAAACTCTTCGAAGATGTCGCCTGACTTGTAGGCCAGGCTGATCTCGACGAACACCAGCAATCCGCCTTTCAGATGCTGCGGGTTCAGCCTCGCTGTGTAGCCCATGATGATGCCTTCGCGCTCCAGACGTCGAACGCGCTCCGTACACGGGGTGGTCGACAGGCCGATACGCTCGCCCAGTTCGGTAAATGGCATGCGTCCTTCGGCCTGCAGCAGGCGAAGGATCTGGCGGTCGATCTTGTCCAGCTCGCGGCGGGTTTGATGCTTAGTGCGCATAGGCGTATCGCCTCTATATAAGCGGTTACAGGCGTGAATAAATCGCAAATATAGCCTGTTATATAGCGAAAACCACTACATGGCGCTTTCTATACTCCGCATTAACAGTGACTCGAAAAAGCCCGGCAGCACGGGTGGGAGACGGCGATGCGTGTTCTGGTAATGGGAAGCGGCGTGATCGGTACCACCAGTGCCTACTATCTGGCGCGGGCTGGCTTCGAGGTCGTGGTGGTTGACCGTCAGCCAGCCGTGGCGATGGAGACGAGCTTCGCCAATGCCGGCCAGGTTTCCCCCGGTTACGCGTCGCCCTGGGCCGCGCCTGGCGTACCCTTGAAGGCCATGAAATGGCTGATGCAACGCCATGCCCCGCTTGCCATCAAGCTCACTGGCGACATTCAGCAATACCTGTGGATGGCGCAGATGCTGCGCAACTGCACGGCGGCGCGCTACGCGGTGAACAAGGAGCGCATGGTGCGGCTGTCCGAATACAGCCGCGATTGCCTTGATGAGCTGCGCGCTGAAACCGGTATCGATTACGAAGGCCGGCAGTGCGGCACGACCCAACTGTTCCGCACCCAGGCACAGCTCGATAACGCCGCCAAGGACATCGCCGTGCTGGATGCTTCCGGCGTGCCCTATGAACTGCTCGATCGCGCCGGCATCGCACACGCCGAGCCGGCGCTGGCGAAGGTATCGGACAAGCTCAGTGGTGCGCTTCGCCTGCCTAATGACCAGACCGGCGATTGCCAGATGTTCACCACCAAGCTCGCCGAAATGGCCCGCGAGCTGGGCGTCGAGTTCCGTTTTAACCAGGACATCCAGCGGCTGCAGTTTGCGGGTGACCAGCTTGAAGGCGTCTGGATCAATGGCAAGCTGGAAAAGGCCGATCGCTATGTGCTGGCGCTGGGCAGCTACAGCCCGCAGATGCTCAAGCCGCTCGGCATCCGCGCGCCGGTGTATCCGCTCAAGGGCTATTCATTGACCGTACCGATCAGCGACCCCGCGATGGCGCCGGTTTCCACCGTGCTCGACGAGACCTACAAGGTCGCCATTACCCGTTTTGACCAGCGCATCCGGGTGGGCGGCATGGCCGAAATTGCAGGCCATGACCTTTCGCTCAATCCGCGCCGGCGAGAAACGCTGGAAATGGTCGTCGGCGATCTGTTCCCGCAGGGTGGCGATCCGAGTACGGCCGAACTCTGGACCGGCCTGCGCCCGGCCACGCCGGATGGAACGCCGATCATTGGCGGCACACCCTATCGCAACCTGTACTTGAACACCGGGCACGGTACCCTGGGCTGGACCATGGCCTGTGGTTCTGGTCGCTTGCTGGCGGACATGCTGGCGAAAAAGCGCACGCAGATCAGTACCGACGGCCTCGATATTTCCCGCTATGGCACCCAAAAGGAATCGCACAAGCATGCCCATACAGCGCCTGCACACTAACGCTCGCATGAGCCAGATCGTCATACACGGCAACACGGTTTATCTGGCCGGCCAGGTAGGCGAGGACATGAATGCGGGGATCGAACAACAGACCCGCGAGACCTTGGACAACATCGAGCGCCTCTTGCGGCAGGCCGGTACCGATAAGCAGCACATCCTTTCGGTGACCATTTACCTGAAGGACATCGATGCCGATTTCGCCGGCATGAATGCGGTCTGGGATCAGTGGCTGCCGGAAGGCGTCGCGCCGGCGCGTGCCACGGTGGAGGCCAAGCTTTGCGAGCCTGAGATCCTGGTTGAACTGTCGGTTGTGGCCGCACTACCGGCGTAGCCCGATCGCCATCCGGGACGATCTGTCATTTCGTCCCGTTGTGTTGAAAATACTGAACGCCCTCGCCATCATAGCGACCTCAGCAATCGCTCTTATTGGGGGCTCCCGTATTGGACGTTGGCGTTCGACTGCAAACCATCCGCAAACTCAAGGGCCTGTCCCAACGCGAACTCGCCAAACGTGCGGGCGTCACCAACAGCACGATCTCCATGATCGAGAAAAACAGCGTCAGCCCGTCAATCAGTTCGTTGAAGAAGGTGCTGAGCGGGATTCCAATGTCATTGGTCGAGTTTTTCTCGCCTGATTTCGAGCAGGACAGCGATACCCAGGTGGTCTACAAGGCCGGCGAGCTGATCGATATTTCCGACGGTGCGGTGAGCATGAAGCTGGTCGGCAAAGCGCACCCGGGTCGCGCCATCGCATTTCTCGCCGAAACCTATCCGCCTGGCTCCGATACCGGCACCGATATGCTGGCGCACCAGGGCGAAGAGGCTGGCATGCTGGTCGAGGGACGCCTAGAGCTGACGGTGAGCGGCCAGACCTATTTGCTGGAAACAGGCGACAGTTACTACTTCGAGAGCAGCAAGCCGCATCGCTTTCGTAATCCGTTCGATGCGCCGGCCAAGCTGATCAGCGCGACCACGCCGGCCAACTTCTGACCTGTGCGGCTGGCCCAAGCGACGGACGGGTGCCGCTGCGACAAAGCGTCGCTGGGGATGACAGGGCCTTTCGTATTGTTTCGGCGGGCATGGCTTGCCGTTATACTGACCGCCGCTCGCGATACCGTGGCCGCGGGCGTGTCTAGCCACATGAGGGTATAAGGTGAACCTGATTAAGAAGATCCTGGTAGCACAGACTGCCGTATTGGCCCTGTGGGCAGTGAGCGCTCAGGCTGCGACCAACGACGACATCGCCGAGCGCCTCAAGCCGGTAGGCGAAGTGTGTATTCAAGGGGAAGAATGCGCAGCAGCCGGTCCGGCAGCTGCTGCCGCTGGTGGCGGCGCGCTTAGCGGTGAAGAAGTGGTCGGCAAGTTCTGCAACGCCTGCCACGGCACCGGTCTGCTGAACTCGCCGAAGGTCGGCGATACAGCTGCCTGGCAAGCGCGTGCTGATGAGAAGGGTGGTCTCGATGTGCTGTTGGCCAACGCCATCACCGGCATCAACGCCATGCCGCCCAAAGGCACTTGCGCCAGCTGCTCGGATGACGAGCTGATGGCTGCAATCAAGCAGATGTCCGGGCTCTAAGCTTCAGCCGGTCAGACAAAGCCGCCTTCGGGCGGCTTTGTCGTGTCTGGCGGGGAGAAAAGCGGCGCTGCATCGGGTCGAAACTTCAAACCCATTCCCGGGGCCTGCACCGACATCAGGCCTCCGCACGAAGATGAGGTGCCCATGCCCAGTTCCGCCCCGCATCCCGAGCAATTGCATTTTTCCAGCGACGGTCGTACGCCGAACAGCTCGCATCCGGTGCTGGTGTACCGGCAGTTGCCGCTGGCTGATAGCGACTACGCCAGCGCGTTCGAAAATCTGTTCAATAGCCATCTGTGGCCGGCCCAATGGCGTGCGGGTGTGTACGACTATCACCACTTTCATTCGACCGCTCATGAGGTGCTCGGCGTTTCGCGGGGTTCGGCGCGGCTGATGCTCGGTGGCGAGCAGGGGCAGGAAGTCGAGGTGCGCGCTGGCGACGCGCTGGTGCTGCCGGCCGGCACCGGTCATTGCCAGCTCAGCGCCAGCAATGATTTCGAAGTGGTGGGCGGTTACCCGGTCGAGCAGCAGTACGATCTGCTGCGCCCGGATGAAGCCAGCCATGATGAGGCACAGGCGCGCGCTCAGCGGGTCAGCGTACCGGTGAGCGATCCGGTTGCCGGCACGCAGGGCGCGTTGGTTGATCTGTGGCGTAAGGAATAAGCCTCAGGGAGTGGCGCGGGGCGCTTACTCCACGAACACCACCTGCCCGTCGCTGAGGGCGGCCACGCGAGCCAGGGATTCAACCCGGAAGCCCGCTTCTTCAAGTTCCTGCCGGCCGGCCTGGAAGGACTTCTCGATGACGATGCCAAGCCCGGCGATGCTCGCGCCGGCCTGCTGAATGATCGAAATCAGTCCCTTGGCCGCTTTACCGTTGGCCAGGAAATCGTCGATGACCAGCACCCGGTCGTTTGGCGACAGGTGATTGGTGGAAATCGCGATGGTGCTCTCGACCTGCTTGGTGAAGGAGTACACCGAGGCCGTCAACAGGTGATCGGTCAGGGTCAGCGACTGATGCTTGCGGGCAAAAATGACCGGCACGCCCAGCTCCAGGCCCGCCATGATCGCTGGCGCGATGCCCGAGGCTTCGATGGTGACGATCTTGGTGATCTTCTCGTCGCGGAACCGGCGAGCGAATTCCTGGCCGATCTGCTGCATCAGCACAGGGTCGATCTGATGATTCAGGAAAGCATCGACCTTCAGTACGCGGTCGGAGAGTACGATGCCTTCATTGCGGATCTTCTGTTTCAGCTGTTCCACGAACGCGCTACCTCAAGCGTGAGCGGCCGGGTTTGCCTGACGAATCGGGGTGCTGAAAACCAGTTGGGCGCTGCGCCATGGAGGCGAGCGCCCAGCTCGTTTCGATTCTGCATCCGTCCGTCACTGCTTACCGCAGCCTGGAAAGCCGCGCATTCTCGCTCAATTCTGCTCGCAGGTCCAAGTGGACCGTTCAGTCCGGTGTTTCGATCGACAGGCGGCGGAAACGCGCCGCTTCGCCGTGGTGTTGAAGCACCACGTGGCCTTCGAAGGATTGGGCAAAGCGAGGATAGTCTTTGAATTTACTCTGGGTGATGCGTTCCCGCAGCGCCGGATCATCGAGCCGGTAGCGCAGCACCCGTTGCCCGTCCAGCCAGTGCTCGACTTCGCCGTTGTGAAGGCTCAACGCCGCTTCGATGAACTGTTCGGGCTCAATCTGCGTTTCGATATCAGGTCGCAGCAAGCCGTAGAGCGCGCCGTTGCGGGTCGTCGGTTCGCGGCCATCGGGATGGCCGCGGTCATCGAGCAGCTGCATTTCCGGGCCGCTGTGCCAGCTGAGATCAGCACCTTCGTCGACGCAACAGAACACACCGGAATTGCCGGCAAAGGGCAGGGCGAATTCGAAGCGCAGGATGAAATCCCGGTAGCGTTGCCGGGATATCAGATCGACGCGCCGCGACCCGGCCACGGCGCAGAGCTCGTCGCCTGCAACACACCAGCAATCGTGAGGAAAGTCGTCTCCATGCCAGGCGCGCCATTGGGTTGCATCGAGCTGGTGGGGCATCTGGATTACCCGAACAGTTGCTGTTTGCGCCGCAGCCAACGGTAGCCGTACGGCCCGAGGCGGATTTTCAGCGGCGAGCCTTCGGGCTGATCGTAGTTGCTGTCGGCGAGCACATCGACCATGTCCTGCAGATCGTCAGCGGTGATTTCCACTGTGGTTTCCTTGTCGGCCAGGTTGACCAGCATAAGCACGCTGGAGCCATTGTCGTGGCGGATGGCGAACACCGCCGGATCCTCGACATGCACCGTCTGCCGCTTGCCGATACCTATTTCACGCAGCCCGACCCGCGTGCGGATCATGTTGCCGGTGCGGGCCATCAGTGAATCGCTGCGCAGGGTCTGGGCGAATACATTGATCTTTTCGTAGGCGAAGGGGCCTTCATCGATCAGGGGCGCCGCCAGCTCGCCGGTGGTGCAGGAAAACCCGGCGTTGGGCTCGTTGGACCACTGCATCGGAGTGCGCACGGCCTGGCGCTCGGGGCGCTCCATGTCGTCGCCCATGCCGATTTCCTCGCCATAGCGGATGATCGGTGTGCCCGGCAGCGAAAACAGTAACGCATGCGTGGCAGCGATTCGGCGCTCATCGCCATCGAGCATCGGCGCGAGCCGCCGCCGAATGCCGCGGTTATACGCGCGCATCTTCGGATCGGGGGCAAAGGTGTCCATGACCTCGTTGCGCTCATCTTCTTTCAGCCGATCCAGGCTCAGCTCGTCATGGTTGCGAATCCACAGTGCGTACTGCGAATGGCTGGGTGGCAGCGGTTGGCTGTTCAAGGCGCGAACCAGCGGTTCGGCCTGTTGCCGGGCCAGCGCCAGGAAGAGGTGGTTGTTGGTCCAGAAATCCAGCAGCAGGGTGACGCGGTCCGCCTCGTCCCCGAAGTACTCGACATACTTTTCCGGGTCGGTGTCGATCTCGCCGAGCAGTACGGTTTCCGGGCGGCGCATGGTGACGAAGTCGCGCATGTGTTCCAGCAGCCAGTAGCCCTTTTTCAGATCCCCACCACCGGCCTGGCGCACCATGTGTACCGCCGCATCGATGCGAAAGCCGGACACACCCAGGCGCAGCCAGAACGACATGATCCGCTCGATTTCGTGAATGACCCGCGGGTTGGCGAGGTCCAGGTCCGGCTCGTGCTTGTAGAACAGGTGGCGGTAGTACTGGCCGGCTTCCTCATCCCAGGTCCAGATACTGTCTTCGACCGTCGGAAAGATCGGCGCCATCGAAGTGTCCGGCTCATCTGCCCAGATGTAGTAGTCGCGGTACGGCGAATTTCGGTCGCGGCGCGCCTCCTGGAACCATTTGTGCTCGCTGGAGGTGTGTTGCACCAGCAGTTCGACGATCACGTGTAGGCCGAGCTCCTCGGCCTTTTCCAGCAGCGCCACCATGTCAGCCAGATCACCGAATTGCGGGGCGATCTGCAGGTGGTCGGTGACGTCGTAGCCGGCGTCGAGGAACGGCGAAGCGTAGCAGGGCATGATCCAGACGGCGGTGGCCCCTAGGCCGCGGATGTAGTCCAGTCGTTCAGTGATGCCGCGCAAGTCGCCGCAGCCGTCGCCGTTGCTGTCACGGAAGAGTGCGGGATCGACCTGATAGATCACCGCGTTGCGATACCAGAGTGGACGCATGCTCAGCTCTCCGCCGGGCGCAGGACCAGCGCCTGCCCGGCTGACAAATTGCCATTAAAGGGTTCGCCTTCCCCGACGCCATCGCTGGCGATCTCCACCAGCCAATGGGCGCTTTGGGGGAACGCGTGTGGGTGATCGGCAAAATTGATGCAGACCAGGCGGCAGTCGTCGCCCTGCTGTCGGTGGTAGGCCAGAACATCAGGGTGCGATGGCAGCTCTGCGAAATCGCCGTGGTGCAGCGCCGGGCTGGCCTTGCGCGCGGCGAGCAAGCGCTGGTAGAGCGCAAATATCGAATTCACCGCGCCGGTCTGGCGCTCGGCCGCCAGTTCGTCGGCCTCGGGTGGGAAGGGCAGCCAGGGTGCAGCGCCGTCCCAGCCATGCGGCGGCTCAGCTTGCCAGGGAATCGGCGCCCGGCAACCGTCACGGCCGCCCGGATCGACACGGGTCTCGGCAGTGATCACCGCGTCTTCCAGCCCCAGCTCCTCGCCCTGATAGATGAAGGGCGTACCACGCAAGGTCAGCAGCAGCACTGCGGCGGCACGGGAGGCCTGTTCGGAGCCTTGATAGCGGCTGCGCTGGCGCACGTTGTCGTGGTTGGACAGTACCCAGGTGGGCCAGGCGCCGGCCGGTTGCAGCCAATGCTGCACGTCGCGGATGCAGGTGCGAAACAGCACCGGGTCCCAGGGCGCGTCGAGCGGGTTGAAGTTGAAGGCCAGGTGCAGCTCGTCGCCGGCGCCGTAGTACTGCAGCACGCGCTCGGTGGAGCGGATATTCACCTCGCCCACCAGCATGCGATCGCCGGGGTAGCTGTCGACCAGCTTGCGCAATCCGCGCAGCACTTCGTGGCTGTAGGGCTGGTCGTTGAAGTCCGACAGCGGTTGGCCGGCCTGGCAGCGCGGGTCGTCGGCGAAGATCGGATCCTTGCCGGTGCAGTGGATGACGTCGATGCGAAAACCGTCGATGCCGCGATCGAGCCAGAAGCGCAGCACGTCGTGCATCGCCTCCACCACTTCGGGGTTGCGCCAGTTCAGATCCGGCTGCTTGGCGAGGAACAGGTGCAGGTAGTACTGCTGGGTCTGCTCGTCCCAGGTCCAGGCGCTGCCGGCGCCCAGCGCGGCACGCCAGTTGTTGGGCTCGTCACGCCAGATGTACCAGTCGCGCTTCGGGTTGTCCCGCGAGCTGCGCGACTCGACGAACCAGGGGTGTTCATCGGAGGTGTGATTGGGCACGAAATCAAGCAGTACGCGAATGCCGCGGGCGTGGGCTTCGGTGATCAGCCGATCAATATCGCTCAGCGAACCGAACAGGGGGTCGATGTCGCAGTAATCGCTGATGTCGTAGCCGGCGTCGGCCATCGGCGAGCGGAAGATCGGCGACAGCCACAGTGCGTCGACGCCGAGCTGCTGCAGATGGTCGAGATGCTGCAGTACGCCGTTGAGGTCGCCAATGCCGTCGCCGTTGCTGTCAGCGAAGGACCTTGGATAGATCTGATAAATGGTGGCGCCTTTCCACCAGGGTGCTGGGAATGACTCGCTCATTGCTCGTGGCCCTTTTCCGGTGTCGGCAAGCCCGGCGCAACGGGCCTGTGAGAGTTACGACTGACGAGCGGTGGCTGGGTTTCCCCGGTTCATTGATCTCCGTCGGACGGTACTGAACGCGACTGCGGATACTCCGACTAACCTTCACCAGCCTCAACGACCCAGGAGAGCACCATGTTGCGAGTTGCTATCAATGGCTACGGCCGTATCGGCCGAGCTGTACTGCGAGCCCTGTTCGAGCGAAACCTGGAAAACCAGATCCATATCGAAGCGATCAACGACCTCAGCGAGCGCTCGGCGATGGCGCATCTGACGCGCTTCGATACCACCTTCGGCCGTTTCCACGGGCAGGTCGATTTGCGCGATGACGTGATGCAGATCCGTGGCCAGTCGATCCGCCTGCTCCAGGAACGCGATCCGACGCAGCTGCCGTGGAAACAGCTAGGTGTCGACGTGGTGCTGGAGTGCTCGGGGAAATTCAAGAAGCGCGACCTGATCGATCAGCACCTGCAGGCCGGTGCCCAGCGGGTGTTCGCCTCGCACCCATTGGACGGCGCTGATCTGACGGTCGTCTACGGCGTCAACCATGAGCTGCTCGACAGCAGCCATCGTGTGATCTCCAATGCCTCCTGCACCACCAATTGCCTGGCGCCGCTGGCCAAGGTGCTACATGAGTCAGTGGGGATCCGCCAGGGCCTGCTGAACACGGTGCACTCCTACACGAATGACCAGAGCCTGCTGGACAAGGCGCACAAGGATCTCTACCGCGCCCGTGCCGCAGCCGAATCGATTATTCCGTCGACCACCGGTGCGGCCAAGGCTATCGGTCTGGTGTTGCCCGAGCTGGCCGGGCGTCTGGACGGGCTGGCGGTTCGGGTGCCGACACCAAACGTGTCGCTGGTGGACCTCACCTTCACCGCCGAGCGTGCACCGGGAAGCGTTGAGGCAATCAACCAGATCCTCCGGGAAGGCGCCCAGAAAATGCCGCTCGGCGTCATGGAGTGCAACGATCTGCCGCTGGTCTCGCGCGACTTCTTCGGCCATCCGACCTCGTGCGTGGCCGACCTCAGCCACACGCGCGTACAGGGCGACCTGGTCAAAGTACTGGCCTGGTACGACAACGAATGGGCCTTCTCCAACCGCATGCTCGACGTGCTGCTCCATTGGGGCGACGGTAATGCGCAGGCTAGCTGACGGATCGACCGGATGAGCGATGAGGCGAGCATCTGGACGCAACGGCTGGCCGATTTCAGGGCGGCTACGGCGGCCAACCAGCCAACGCCCGGTTGCGGTGCGACCGCCGCTGTTACGGCCGACATCGGGCTTGCGTTGGTACTCAAGGGGCTGCGTATCAGCGAGGCCCACGGGTCCGATCCGACTCGCCGCGCGCTGTTGCAAGCGGCGGAAGCACTGTTGGGCAGGCCCGGCGCGTTTGCGGATGATGATGTCCAGGCTTTCGGGGACTACCTGAACGCTGCGCGGAACGGTGAGCCCGAACAGAAGCAGGCCGCGTCTCGTCAGGCCTGTGCCGTGCCGCTGGCTTTGGCGCATTGCTGCTTGGAGGCGCTCGAGCTGGCGGTTGATGCTTGGCCATGTACCGACCCGAACGTGCAAAGCGATGCCCAGGCCGGCGCCGTGCTCATTCATGCCGGGCTCAGCGCAGCCTTGATTAACGTGGATGCGGATATGGCAAGTATCGAAGACGCTGCCAGCCGCGATCAGGTTGCGCAAGCTCGAACGCGCTTACAGGCTGAGGGCGACGGCCTGTTGCAGCGTCTGCTCGGTCAGGCGCTGTCCCGTTCTTAGTGCAGCTGATCGCCAGCAAGCTGGCTCCTACGAAAAGCCCGCGTCGTCAGCCGCTCGTGGTCTGTAGGGGGCCCCGCGCTGACGATCTAATTACGCTCGGAAAAGGCTGGGGTTCAGTGCGGCTGTGGCATAACAAACCCCACATTCCTGTAGGAGCCAGCTTGCTGGCGATCCGGTCCCTCTCCCTTGTCACGTTCACCAAGTATCCATACGGGCCTGGCCACCAGCTCCGATAACGAGAATAAACGTCTCGTTTTAGGTTGACGCCTGCCGTCATTGTTTCTAGTCTCCAAGCCACCTGAGACGAACTTTCTCAATCGAGACCTGAAGTTTTCTCACGCAATCCGTTCACATAGCGCCTCATCTGGCTGGCATTTCGACCTGTCCGAGCGCAGCGCGAACCCTATCGGAGAAGCCAATGAGCCATCGCATCGTCCTGCCGCGCCTGATGGAAGTCGGCCCCGGCGCCAGCCAGCAGATCGTCTCCGTGCTGCATAACCTTGGTTGCAAACGACCACTGATCGTGACCGACCGGATGATGGTCGAGCTGGGCTATGTCGCCCGAATCAGCGAGATCCTGGCCAACGCGGATATTCCCAGCGACTGCTTTGCTGACACGCTGCCGGAGCCGACTGCGGCATCGATTCGTGCCGGCGTCGAAATGGTGCGTCAGGGTGATTACGATTCGATCATCGCCCTCGGTGGCGGCAGCCCCATCGATTCGGCCAAGGCCATCGGCATCCTAGGCAAATTTGGCGGCGAGATACGCGATTACCGCTTCCCACGTGATGTCAGCGAGGCGGGCCTGCCACTGATCGCCGTCCCAACCACGGCGGGCACCGGCTCGGAAGCGACCCGTTTCACCATCATCACCGACGAAACCAGCGACGAGAAACTGCTCTGCGCCGGCCTCGGCTTCATGCCGGTCGCCGCGCTGATCGATTACGAACTGACCCTGTCGCTGCCGCCGCGGGTTACTGCCGATACCGGCATCGACGCGCTGACCCACGCCATCGAGGCTTACGTCAGCCGCAAGGCCAGCCTCTACAGCGATGCCCAGGCCCTGCAGGCCATGCGCTTGCTGGCGCCGAATCTGCGTGCGGCCTATCACGTGCCGAGCAACCGCCAGGCCCGCGAGGCAATGATGTTGGGTGCGACCCTGGCTGGCATTGCCTTCTCCAACGCCTCGGTGGCGCTGGTCCACGGCATGAGCCGGCCCATCGGTGCGTTTTTCCATGTGCCGCACGGGCTGTCCAACGCCATGCTGCTGCCGGCGATCACGGCGTTTTCGATTCCCGCCGCACCGGAGCGTTATGCCGACTGCGCGCGTGCCATGGGGGTGGCGGGCGAGGGCGACACCGTCGAGGCAGCCAACGAAAAGCTGCTGACCGAGCTGCGCGCGATCAACAAGGAACTGCAGGTGCCCAGCCCCGAGCAGTTCGGCATCACCCGCGAGCGCTTCTTCGAACTGCGCCAAACCATGGCAAAACAGGCGCTGGCCTCGGGTTCGCCCGGCAACAACCCGCGGGTGCCCACCGAAGCTGAAATCATCGACCTATACGAAACCGTCTGGAACCAGGAGTGACCCATGCAGACCCTCGGTAACCTGATCAACAACGAGGCCGTCGCTGGCCGCTCCGAACGCCATTCGACCGTCTACAACCCGGCTACCGGAGAGCCACGTCTTTACGTCTCGCTGTCTTCGGCTGAGGAAACCCGTGAAGCCGTCGCTGCCGCCCAAGCCGCGTTCGAAGGCTGGTCGAAGACGCCCCCGCTGGTCCGTGCTCGCGTCATGTTTCGCTTTAAGGCCTTGCTCGAAGCGCGTCGCGACGACGTCGCACGGCTGATCTCGCTGGAGCACGGCAAGGTGTTCTCCGATGCCCAGGGCGAAGTGACCCGCGGCCTCGAAGTGGTGGAGTTCGCCTGCGGCATTCCGCACCTGCTCAAGGGCGAGTTCTCGCCCAACGTCGGGCGCGATATCGATTCCAACTCGCTGATGCAGCCGCTGGGCGTCTGTGTCGGCATCACGCCTTTCAACTTCCCGGCCATGGTGCCGCTGTGGATGCTGCCGGTGGCCATCGCCTGCGGTAACACCTTCGTCCTCAAGCCGTCGGAAAAGGACCCGAGCGCGACCATGCTGCTCGGCGAGCTGCTGGCGGAGGCCGGCCTGCCGGCGGGCGTGCTAAATATCGTCAATGGCGACAAGGAGGCCGTGGACGTGCTGCTGACCGACGAGCGCGTACAGTCGGTGAGCTTCGTCGGCTCGACGCCCATCGCCGAGTACATCTACAGCACTGCCTCGGCCCACGGCAAGCGCTGCCAGGCTCTGGGCGGGGCGAAGAACCACATGGTGATCATGCCCGACGCCGATCCGCAGCAAGTGGTTAGCTCGCTGATGGGCGCCGCGTATGGCTCGGCCGGCGAACGCTGCATGGCGATTTCAGTGGCAGTCTGTGTGGGTGACGAGGTGGCTGACAATCTGGTCGAGATGCTCAAAGGCGAAATCAGCCAGATGCGCACCGGCCCGGGCACGGGCGTCGAACCCGAGCCGCACATGGGGCCGCTGGTCACACGCGAGCATCAGCAGAAGGTGTCCGGCTACATCGATCTGGGTGTGGAGGAGGGCGCCACGCTGGTCTGCGACGGGCGCGGGTTGAAGGTCGAGGGTTACGAGAACGGCTTTTATGTCGGTCCGACACTGTTCGACCGGGTGACACCGCAGATGCGTATCTACAAGGAGGAAATCTTCGGGCCCGTCTTGGCGGTCGTGCGCGTCAACGCCTTCGACGAGGCGCTTAAGCTGGTCAACGACCACGAGTTCGGCAACGGCACCTCGATCTTCACCCGCGACGGCGACACCGCGCGACAGTACGAGGAAGAGGTCAAGGTGGGTATGGTCGGCGTCAACGTGCCAATCCCGGTGCCGATGGCCTTCCATTGCTTCGGTGGCTGGAAGCGCTCGATCTTCGGTCCGCTGAACATGCATGGCCCGGACGGTGTGCGCTTTTTCACCCGGATGAAAACCGTGACCCGGCGCTGGCCGACCGGGATCCGTGCCGGGACGGATTTCTCCATGCCAACGATGAAGTAAGCGTTTGGTAGGTCGGCTTGTGCTCGTTTTGGTGGGCTGAAGCCCATCCTACGGGTTTGCCTAGCACGGGCGGGCGCGGATTCTCGATCCGCATAGTAGGGTGGGCTTCAGCCCACCAATTGGCCTGCAGGCTCTTTAACCGGGTGCCGCGCCGGTGGGGGCCGCTGGCGCCATCCACGAAGTTGAATGCATTGCTGTCTACTTCTGGTGGGCTTCAGCCCATCAGCGTGTTCAAAGTTTGCATCGGTCGTGACACGACTTCGCGCCGCGGCGCGCTTTATTTCTTTCTGACTGCAGGGTTGGTGATGCGCAGTACCCCCCGTGAAAAAGGTTCATCCATTACCCGCGTGCTCGAGATCATCGAAGCCGTAGCCAGCGCTGCGGAGCCGCTGACCCCCAGTGCATTGGCGGACAAGCTGGACATCCCCAAGCCGAGCGCCCACCGCTTGGTGCAGACGCTGGAGAAAGAGGGCTTCCTGCAGTTTGGCCTCAAGGGCGGTCTGCTGCCGGGCGATCGGCTGCATGCGACGGCGGTGAATATCCTGGGCAGCGGCCGCCACAAGGCGCTGCGTCAGGCGATCCTGCGGCAGTTGTCCGATGAGATCGGGGAAACCTGCGGCTTGTCGGTGCCGGATGGCCTGGACATGCTCTATTTTGATCGCGTGCAGACCAATTGGCCGTTGCAGATCAACCTACCCATCGGCAGTCATACGCCGCTCTGGTGCACGGCCAGCGGCAAGCTTTACCTTGCCTCGCTGCCGGACGACCAGCTGGAGCGCATCCTGCCCAGGCTGCCGATCCGGCAGATGGCGCGAAATACGGTCACCGATCTGAGTGCCTTACGTGACGACCTGGTGCGGATACGGGAAGAGGATCTGGCCACCGATTCGGAGGAGTTCATCGACGGCATGGTCGCCTGCGCCGTCCCGGTGCGCGATGCCCGCGGCGAATTGAGCGCCTGTCTGTTCACCCATGCTCCGGTGATTCGCTGTTCGATGGAGTCACTGCTCGCCTTCGTGCCCCGCCTGCGCGCTGCGGCGAAGGAGCTGGAGGCGATCGTATCCGGCTGATAGCCCACGCTGTATGCCAAACGACAAGACGGCCCCAGCCTGACTGTAGGAGCCAGCTTGCTGGCGATCCGCGGCCCCGCGAATGCCATGATCGCGAGCAAGCTCGCTCCTACATAAAGCGCAGCAGCGCCGTTCGATGTTGCGGGTGTCGTCAGCAGGTAGATACCGTCTTCCCCATTACCGAGCAAGGGCCAGTTGAGGGTCGAAACGCTGGCCCGATTTAAGTACCCCATAGGCGATGTGCAGCAGCTTGCGCATCGCTGCACAGACGATTTGTTTTCCGGATTTTCCTTTTGCACTCAGACGCTCGCGTAGAGCACTAATGGCCGGGTTGTGTGTGAGCGAGCAGACCGCCGGCATGTAGAGCCCAGCCCTCAAGCGAGACGATCCTGTGCGGGATATGCGCGTCTGGCCTTTGTAGGAGCCAGACTCCTGAAGGCGGGGGTTCAGCCCGGCATAAGCGGTGATCGCGCGTGAGCTGGCGAAGCGTAACGGATCGCCCAGCTCAGCCAGCAACAGGGCTGCGGAACGATCGCCGATGCCATCAATGCTGGTCAGCAGGTCGCGTTTGTTGCGCAGGTCCGGGTCATCATCGATGTGGTCTCGGATCGCACGGAGCGTCTCTCCGATCTGCCGCTCGACATGGTGCAGCACTGAGTAGATTGAAGCCTGCACACTAGCGTCGGCCAGATCCAAGCGGTTGCGTTCCATTTGTTGGATCTCCTGCAGATCCTCCAAGCGCCGCACTAATGCTTTCAAGCGCCGGACGGCGGGAGGCTCAGGCTGCCAGGCCCGCAGATCGCTCTGGTGCCGCTCGCCATACTCAGCGATGAGTTTGGCGTCGACTTTGTCGGTCTTTACGCGCTGGAGCTGGCTTCGAGCGTAATAGGCGACCTGTGCAGGATTGAGCACGCAGACCTGATAGCCTTTATCGTGAAGCCAGGTCGCGAGCGCTTCATGGTAAGCGCCGGTCGCTTCCATCACGATCCAGGCTTGGGCATTGGCGTGCTTGAGCAGCCACTGCTGGAGCGCTTCGAAACCGGCCACCTCGTTAGGCAATTTGGCCTTGGTGCGGTACTTGCCATTGGGCTGCTGGGTGGCGATGTCGAACGTGCGTTTGGCGATATCGATGCCGATGACGCTGGGCATAAGAACTCCTCCTGCTGGTTCAGAAAGATCAATACTTCACTCAGCTCTACCTTGCTGATGCGAGCTCTCGCCGGAGGCGGGCTCTGGATACCGTTCGAGCTGTAAGAGTGAGTATGGAAGGCCGCAGCGCTATCTACGTCGCAGGCTCAAAGCCTAAGGGTGGATACGGCTTTCTGACCTTCCCCCGATGATCAGTCGGGAACTATCACCCCAACATAGCGTGGTAGTCGAGATACAAGGGTGGATGACGCTCTTTTCATCCACCGTGATTCCGCTCAGTGAATCGCGCCCCACGAATTGGTGGAGCGCAACCGGTGCCGTCGCCTGGTGGATCGGTGGATCGGTGAAGCGTGATCCACCCTACGTTTGCTTGAGTCGTGCAGGCGCCGCTACTTCTTCAACATCGCCCGCATCGCTGCCAGTGCATCGTTGCCGCGCGCGGCTTTCACCTCTACCGGCGCGTCTTCCTGGCCTTCCCACTCCAGGTCTTCCTGGGGCAGCTCGTCGAGGAAGCGGCTGGGCATGCATTCGATGATTTCCCCGTACTGCTTGCGCTTGGCGGCAAAGGTCATGGCCAGGTTCTGCCGCGCCCGGGTGATGCCGACGTAGGCCAGGCGGCGTTCTTCCTCGATGGTGTCGGCTTCGATGCTGGAGCGGTGCGGGAGGATTTCTTCCTCCATGCCAAGGATGAACACGTACGGAAACTCCAGCCCCTTGGATGCATGCAGGGTCATCATCTGCACGCCGTCAGCGCCTTCTTCCTCTTCCTGCTGACGTTCGAGCATGTCGCGCAGCACCAGTTTGGCGATGGCTTCCTCGATGGTCATCTCGCCTTCTTCGTCTTTCTCCAGCGTGTTTTTCAGCGCATCGATGAGGAACCAGACGTTGCCCATGCGGAAGTCGGCGGCCTTGTCACTGGACGTCTGTCCACGCACCCAGGTCTCGTAGTCAATATCCATGACCATACTGCGCAGCGCAGCGATCGGGTCGTTCTGCGCGCACTGCATGCGCAGGTTGTCCATGTAGCGCTTGAAGCGTGACAGGCGATCAGTGAAGCGGCTGTCCAGATGCTCGCCCAGCCCCATCTCGTCGCAGGCGGTATACATGGAAATCTTGCGCGCGGTGGCGTAGTTGCCGAGTTTTTCCAGGGTGGTAGAACCGATTTCCCGGCGCGGCACGTTGATCACGCGAAGGAAGGCATTGTCGTCGTCCGGATTGACCAGCAAGCGGAAGTAGCTCATTAGGTCTTTTACTTCCTGGCGAGCAAAGAAACTGGTGCCGCCGGACAGGCGATAGGGAATCTGGTGGTGCTGCAGCTTCAGCTCGATCAGCTTGGCCTGGTAGTTGCCGCGGTAGAGGATGGCGAAATCACTGTAGGGCCGCTGGGTCTTCAGGTGCAGGGTGAGGATTTCCATGGCCACACGCTCGGCCTCGGCTTCCTCGTTGCGGCAACGAATCACGCGGATCGCGTCGCCATGACCCATCTCCGACCAAAGCTGTTTCTCGAAGGCGTGCGGGTTATTGGCGATCAGCACGTTCGCGCATTTAAGGATGCGACTGGTGGAGCGGTAGTTCTGCTCGAGCATCACCACCTTCAGCGAGGGAAAGTCATCCTTCAGCTGCATCAGGTTTTCCGGCCGTGCGCCGCGCCAGGCGTAGATCGACTGGTCGTCGTCGCCCACTACGGTGAAATGCGCGCGCTCCTGCACCAGCAGCTTCACCAGCAGGTACTGGCTGGCGTTGGTGTCCTGATACTCGTCCACCAGCATGTAGCGGACCTTGTTGCGCCACTTCTCCAACACCTCGGGGTGGTTCTGGAACAGCTTCACCGGCTGCATGATGAGGTCGTCGAAATCCACCGCGTTGTACGCCTTGAGCGTGCGCTGATAGTGCGTATAGACGATGGCCGCGGTTTGTTCCTTCGGATTGCGAGCATTGGCCAGCGCCTCTTCAGGAATGATCAGGTCATTCTTCCAGCTGCCGATGTAGCCCTTGATCTCGTCCACGCCGTCATCGCCGGCGTATTCCTTCTGCATGATGTCGGTCAGCAGCGCCTTGATGTCACCTTCGTCGAAGATTGAAAAGCCGGGCTTGTAACCCAACTTGGCGTATTCCTTGCGAATGATGTTCAGACCGAGGTTATGAAAGGTCGAGACCGTCAGGCCGCGGCCTTCTCCGCCGCGTAGCAGGCTGCTGACGCGCTCCTTCATCTCGCGGGCGGCCTTGTTGGTGAAGGTCACGGCGACGATGTACTGAGCGCGAATGCCACATTGCTGGATCAGGTAGGCGATCTTGCGAGTGATCACGCTGGTCTTGCCGGAGCCGGCGCCGGCGAGCACCAGCATGGGGCCGCCGACGTAGTTCACGGCTTCCTGCTGCCGGGGATTGAGTCGGGACATCGTCGTTTGGTCTATCGAAACGGGGGCGAGAGTTTAGCAGGGCTATGGCTGTGAATTGGTGCTGTCGACCGGCTGCGGCTACCGGTCGTCGCCAGCGAGGCTGGGTTATCCATTGCAATGCTCTAGTCTATGCGCCGCGGCGCCCGCTTTAGGCTGCTCAGCTTGCCGCCCCGCTTCACACAGGGAGGTGTAACCGTCGAGGTGGCAATACTGCCTTCTGCTCCGTACGAACCGGGGAAACACCGTGACATCTTCTATACAACCCATGCGTCTGGTTCTGCTGGCCGATGTGCCCACGTGGACCGAAGAGCTTCAGGTTGCCCTGTCGTCCGTGCGCGGCCGCCATCGGCTGAGCGTGGCTGAAGACTGGTCGGCCGCCATCGATCTGCTTGCCGAGTCCGGTCACGCCTTGTTGATTGCCACGCCGGGCTGTCGCCCCGCCTCGGCGCACTTCCCCTGGCCTACCGTTTTGTTGCTCGAAGACGAGCCCGCGGAGCTGCCGGAAGGCGTCATCGACTGGCTTCCCGGTCCCCGTTTGAGTACCGACATGCTGCGGCGTTGTGTGCGCTATGCCCGCGAACGGTGCAACTTGGAGGGCGCCCTGCAAAGGCTGGCCGTGCAGGACCCGCTGACTGGCATTGCCAATCGCCAAGGGTTTCAGGCATTGCTTGCATCGCGCCTGGCCGAGCACGAAGGAGAAGGACTGACGCTTGGGTGCCTGGATCTGGATAACTTTCGCCGGGTCAACGATGCGCTGGGGCATCAGGCTGGCGACCGTCTGATTCTGCAAGTCGTGGCGCGCCTGAAGGCACAGCTGGAAGTGGGTGACACCCTGGCCCGCCTGGGTGGCGACGAGTTTGCATTGTTGCTCGATACCGAGCGGCAGCCTGATCGCGCTGATCGGATCGCTGACCGAATTGTCGAGGCACTGGCCGAGCCCTACTGGATTGACGGCGACACCCTGATGCTCGGCTGCAGTCTTGGGCTGGCGAATGCGAAGGCCGATACGGACCCGGACCAACTGCTCTGGCTGGCGCAGGTGGCCATGCGCCAAGCCAAGGCGAGTCAAGGCTGTTCCTGGTATCTCTACAATGAGCGGGTCAACCGCAGCGCCAGTCACCTTGCTGATCTGGAAGGCGAGCTGCGTCGGGCGCTGCGGCGCGATGACCTTGAGCTGCACTATCAGCCGCGACTCTGCATCGACACCGGCCGCATCGTTGGTATGGAGGCGCTGGTGCGCTGGCCGCACGCCGAGCGTGGTCTTCTTGGGCCAGACGAATTTATCCCCATGGCCGAAGAAAGCGGCTTGATTGTGCCGCTCGGCTACTGGGTGATCGCGCGGGCGCTGCGCGACATGCAAAGCCTACGCGAAAGCGGTGCAGGCGAGCTGCATATGGCCGTCAACCTATCGTTCCGCCAGTTTCAGGACAGCCAGTTGCTGGCAACCCTGAAGCGGCTGATCGAGGAGCGCGGTGTGGATCCGCATTGGCTGGAGTTCGAACTCACTGAAACCGCAGTGATGCGCCGCAGCGATCAGGTTCGCGGCACCATGAACGCCCTGGCGGCGCTAGGTGTGCGCTTCTCGCTGGATGATTTCGGTACCGGTTTCTCCTCGTTCGTACACCTGAGTCGACTACCGATCAGTCTGCTCAAGATTGACAAGAGTTTTGTCGGTCAGATGGCGGCGCGCCCCCAGAATGGGCGACTGGTGCGCGCGATGATCAGCCTCGCGCATGACCTGGGTCTGGAGGTGGTAGCCGAAGGGGTGGAGGGCGCCGCTCAGCTCGGTCAGCTGCGTCGCTTCGGAGCCGATCAGGTTCAAGGCTATCTGATCAGCAAGCCGCTGCCGCTTGCGGAGCTCAGGCCCTTTCTCAATCGTGGCCGGACGGCCGAAGCCAGTTGCTGAAACGAAGCGCCGGGCTTAGAGCCCGGCGCGTTGTTGCTTAGCGAACCATGTGCAGGAAGTGCATGTGCTTCTCGTACTGGTCCAGGATGTCGCCGATCACGCCATCACGGCTCCAGCCCATCACGTCATAATTCTGCCCGCCTTCCCTGAGGTGAACCTCGGCGCGGAAGTAGGTCGCCTCGTCAGAATCGCCCTCTTCGGTGGCAACAAAACTCGGCATCGGATAGCCGCGCGGGCGGATCTGGTAGATGAAATCAGGCGCGCCCTCATGGGTGATCTGCAGCCCGGTGCGGTTGTCTTCACCGCCTGTAAGCTCCACGGCGTACCCCTGCTTGCGCAGTTCTTCCGCCACTTCAGCGCACGCGGGCGCCGCGATTGCAACGATGAAGCGCTCCACGTCGCGACGGCGTGGGTACTTGGTCAGGTTCTGCACTCGACGGCGCCAGCCACCTTCAGACTGCGGCGCTGTGGGCGTGGTGCTGACCGTCTGATAGCGCAAGCCTTGTTTGGTGGCATCCACGCGCAACGCCTTGAGCAAGCCCCACATGGCGCAGAGCAGCACGATGGTGAAGGGCAAGGCACTGGCAATGGTTGCGGTCTGCAGCGCGGTCAGGCCGTCCGCAAGCAGCAGGGCGATGGCGACCGCTCCCATGGAACCGGCCCAGAACACGCGCTGCCACACAGGTGTCTGGCCTTGACCGCCGGAGGCGAGCATGTCCACGACCAGCGCACCGGAGTCCGCCGAGGTGACGAAGAACACCACCACCATGATGATTGCGATCAGCGACAGCAGCGAGGCGAAGGGGAAATACTCGAGGAAGGCGAACAGTGCCAGTGAGCTGTCTCGCTCGATGGCTTCGCCCAGGCTGGTGACGTGTTCCCAGAGGATCATGTGGATCGCTGTATCGCCGAACACAGTCATCCACAGCAGGGTGAAGGCTGTCGGGACCAGCAGCACGCCGGTGACGAATTCGCGGATGGTGCGACCTCGCGAAATGCGCGCGATAAACAGCCCAACGAAGGGCGACCAGGCCAGCCACCAGCCCCAGTAGAACAGCGTCCAGCCGCCTATCCAGTCGTTCGGCTCGTAGGCGTAGAGGTTGAAGGTCGCGGTGACGATCTGTGAGAAGTAGTTACCGGTGTTCTGCACGAATGTCTGCAGGATGAACACGGTCGGCCCGGCAATCAGCACCAGCAACAGCAACAGGACGGCCAGCGTCAGGTTCAGTTCCGAGAGTCTCCGTACGCCCTTGTCTAGGCCAGTCACCACCGAGATAGTCGCCAGCACGGTGGTGCCCGCAATCAGTGCGATCTGCACCGGGACGGAAATGGGCACGCCATACAGGTGATTCAGTCCTGTGTTGATCTGCGTGACACCCAGCCCCAGCGAAGTGGCGACGCCGAGGACGGTGCCGATAATGGCGAAGATGTCTACCGCATGGCCGATCGGGCCGTAGATGCGTTCGCCAATCAGTGGGTACAGGGCGGAGCGCAGCGTCAGTGGCAAGCCCTGCCGATAGCTGAAGTAGGCCAGAATCATCGCGACGATCGCGTAGATGGCCCAGGCATGCAGGCCCCAGTGGAAGAAGGTGATCTTCATGGCCTCGCGCGCAGCAGCGACGGTGCCGCCTTCGCCAACCGGCGGCGAGAGGAAGTGCATGACCGGCTCGGCGACGCCAAAGAACATCAGGCCGATGCCCATGCCTGCCGAGAACAGCATCGAGAACCAGGTCAGATAGCTGTAGTCCGGCTCGCTGTGGTCAGGGCCCAGCTTGATCTCGCCATAGCGGCTGAGCGCCAGCAATACAACCATCAGCAGGATGATGGCGACTGCAAGAATGTAGAGCCAGCTGACATTGGCGATGATCCAGGCCTGGACATCGCTGAACATGCCTTGAGCATGTTCCGGAGTGGCGACGCTGTAGATCACTAGCAACAGGATGAGCACGGCAGAGCCGTAGAACACCGGGGGATTGAGGGTGGGAGAGGAAGACTTGTTGGCCTCCATGCTGCGCTCCTTGATAACCGATTGGGGAGTGGCCGCCTGTGGCGAAGAGGACGCAATCTAACATACTGGTCAGCTTTCGACCGGGCCCGCTCCGCGGCGATGGGGTTGGACCCTTGGTTGTGACCGCACCCAGCAGCACGTTGCAGCGTATTTTTCTCACTTTGTCGGGAGGCTGTTCGAGCCCTGCCGATGACCGTTGAGCCGGGCAGGAAGCTGTTTCGGGTTTCAGCCCGTCTGGTTGCCGGGTCGGTATTGCAATGCCTCGGCCAGGTGTGCGCGACCAATGGCGTCGGCCGGCTGAAGATCCGCCAGTGTGCGTGCGACCTTCAGGATCCGATGCGCAGCGCGTAGCGACAGTCCCAGGCGTTCGCAGGCGCGTTCGAGCCATTGCTGGTCCTCCGGTTGCAATGAGCAATGGTTGCGCAAACCGGCAAGATCGAGGAAAGCATTCGCGCAGCCCTGTCGCTTGAGTTGAATACGCCGCGCTTCGGCCACCTGCGCTGCGACCCGCTGCGTGGTTTCGTTGCCAGCCAGTGGTGCGTTCAGCGCAGTGGCTTCGCGAGCGACCGTCAGATGCAGGTCGATGCGGTCGAGCAGCGGCCCGGAGAGCTTGCCGCGGTAGCGTTGAATCTGGTCCGGCGAACAGCGGCAGCGACCGCTGGAGTCGCCCAGGTAGCCACAGGGGCAGGGGTTCATCGCCGCGACCAACTGGAAGCGTGCTGGAAAGCGCACCTTGTCGCGCGCGCGGGCAATGACGATACAGCCTGATTCCAGGGGCTCGCGAAGCACTTCCAGGACCTTGCGGTCGAATTCCGGCAGCTCATCGAGAAACAGTACACCTTGATGCGCCAAAGTGATTTCCCCCGGCCTTGGCCGACTGCCGCCGCCAACCAGAGCTGGCCCCGATGCACTGTGATGGGGCTGTCGAAAAGGGCGCTGTGGCCAGTGCGCCAAGGGAGACTGGCTGGCGACAGACTGAATTGCTGCGACTTCCAGCGCTTCCTGTTCTTCCAGAGGTGGAAGCAGGCCGGGTAGCCGGCTGGCAAGCAATGTCTTGCCGGTACCAGGCGGACCGGATAACAACAGGTTGTGGCCACCCGCTGCGGCCACCAGCAGCCCACGCTTGGCGGCAGCCTGGCCCTGTACATCTGCGAGATCAGGGTAGGGCAGCACCTGGCGCAACAGGCCTTGGGCTTGAAACGGTTCGATGGGAGTCACGCCGTTGAAGTGCGCAGCGACTTCCAGCAGGTGGTCGGCGGCGTAGACCACCAATCCCGACGCCAGGCTGGCCTCCTCGGCATTGGCTCGTGGCACCAGCAGGGCGCGTCCTGCCTGGCGGGCCGCGAGCGCGGCGGGCAACACGCCCTGTACCGGCCGCAGTGTGCCGGAAAGCGCCAGCTCGCCCAGGCATTCGAGCGTGTCCAGCCGGTCCGCAGGGATCTGGCCACTCGCCGCCAATATGCCCAGCGCGATGGCTAGATCAAAGCGGCCACCATCTTTAGGCAAATCGGCTGGGGCAAGATTGAGCGTGATTCGTCGGGCCGGGAAGTCGAAGCCGGACGTCAGGATCGCGCTGCGCACGCGGTCCTTGCTTTCCTTGACCGCCGTTTCCGGTAGGCCGACCAAGGCCAGCGAAGGCAGGCCATTGGCAAGGTGCGCCTCCACCGTGACGGTGGGCGCTTCCACGCCGACCTGGGCACGGCTGTGGACAATTGCGAGGGACATCCGATCACTCCTTTGATCGTGACGCCAGCCGGCCTATTCGGACGCGGGTGGCGCGAGTTTCTCTTCCAGCTCGGCGACCTTGGCTTCGAGGGCTTCAAGTCTCGCCCGGGTGCGTGCAAGCACGATCATCTGGCTGTCGAATTCTTCACGGCTGACCACATCGAGCTTGCTCAGCGCACCTTGCACGATGCCTTTGAGCTGGGCTTCGACTTCCGCGCGGGGGAGGGGGTTTTCACCGCTGAATAGCCGCGAGGCCTGGGCGCCGACGGCGTCGAGAAAAGCTTTGGGTGGGAACATGAGCATTACCTGTTTCTGAGCGACGCGCAGTGTAACACGGGCTATTCGACCGTCCTGCCGACACGCGTGCACGTTTGCGGGCATGCCGTTGCGGTGTCGTGCACCGGCATGGTGCGCTATCCGGGCGGGCGAGCCGTGATGTGGCCGCGCCCGCCCTTTGCGAAGCGCCTCACGCCGGGCATTGCAAAAAGCTGGCATCGATTCTGCTTAGCTCCTCATGACGCATGCACCAGCAGGTAGCGGTGCAAAGGCGATTCGGGACGTTTCGTCGGATCGGTTGATGGTGTCGGATGGTCGCTCGGCAACGCCGGCGCGTTACAAGAGCCAGACACTGCGCTTAGACTTGAGCCGGGTTCGTACTTCTGGGGCAAGTCCACCTAAACGGGAGAAGTTTCATGAAACTAGTCACTGCCATCATCAAGCCGTTCAAGCTGGACGACGTACGCGAGTCGCTGTCCGAGATTGGCGTCCAGGGCATCACGGTCACCGAGGTCAAGGGCTTCGGTCGTCAGAAAGGCCATACCGAGCTCTATCGCGGGGCTGAATACGTAGTCGATTTTCTGCCGAAGGTGAAGATCGACGTAGCAATCGCCGATGACCAACTCGATCGCGTGATCGAGGCGATCACCAAGGCGGCCAACACCGGAAAAATCGGCGACGGCAAGATCTTCGTCGTGAATCTGGAACAGGCCATTCGCATCCGCACAGGCGAAACCGATACCGACGCAATCTGACGGCCCGACGCGTAGCGCGCGTTTGAGCGGGCGGCAACGCCCGACACGTCGCCACGCACCGTCCGAGCATTTGCGATTGCCTGCCTAGCAGGCCTACGAACCCCCACGCCCCAGGAGTAAAACCATGACTCTGCGAAAATTCGCAGGGCTAGGAGCCCTTTTGTCTCTGATAAGCCCAGGCATCGCCATGGCGCAGGAGGCAACGCTTGATTCCGGCGATACGGCATGGATGCTTACGGCCACCGCGCTGGTGCTGTTCATGACGATTCCGGGCTTGGCGCTGTTCTACGGCGGCATGGTCCGCTCTAAGAACATCTTGTCGGTGATGATGCAGTGCTTCGCCATCACCGGCCTGATGAGCATCCTCTGGATGGTCTACGGCTACAGCCTGGCTTTCGATACGACCGGCATGGAAGCGGGTGTTACCAACCTCAACTCCTTCGTTGGAGGCCTGGGTCGCGCCTTCCTCAGCGGCCTGACGCCTGACAGCCTCACCGGTACCGTGCCGGAGAGTGTGTTCATCACCTTTCAGATGACCTTCGCCATCATCACCCCGGCGCTGATCGTCGGTGCGTTCGCCGAGCGCATGAAGTTCTCCGCAATGCTGGTGTTCATGGGCGTCTGGTTCACGCTGGTCTACGCACCGATCGCGCACATGGTCTGGGGCGGCGATGGCGGCCTGATGTGGGACTGGGGTGTGCTTGATTTTGCGGGCGGCACCGTGGTGCACATCAATGCCGGTATTGCTGGCCTGGTGGCGTGCATCGTGCTCGGTAAGCGCAAAGGCTTCCCGACCACGCCGATGGCGCCGCACAACCTCGGCCTCACCCTGGTCGGCGCGGCGATGCTCTGGATCGGCTGGTTCGGTTTCAACGCCGGCTCCTCGCTGGCTGCTAACGGCACAGCCGGAATGGCCATGTTAGTGACCCAGATCGCAACCGCTGCGGCTGCGCTGAGCTGGATGTTCGCCGAGTGGCTCACTCACGGCAAACCCAGCGCCCTGGGCATCGCTTCGGGTGTCGTGGCCGGTCTGGTCGCCATCACACCAGCCGCCGGTACGGTCGGCCCGATGGGCGCGCTGATTATCGGTCTGGCCTCCGGCGTCATCTGCTTCTTCTGTGCAACCAGCCTGAAACGCAAGCTCGGTTACGACGACTCTTTGGACGCTTTTGGCGTGCACGGAGTCGGCGGCATCGTGGGTGCGTTGCTGACTGGCGTGTTCGCGGCCCCGGCACTGGGCGGCTTTGGTGAGGTGGAAAACATCGCACTGCAGCTGTGGATCCAGTTCAAGGGCGTGCTCTTCACCGTCGTCTACACCGCCATCGTCACCTTCGTGATCCTCAAGGTGATCGATGTGGTGATGGGGCTGCGGGTCACCGAAGAAGAAGAAACCATCGGCCTGGATCTCAGCCTGCACAACGAGCGCGGCTACAACCTGTAAGCACACGGAGTGCGCCCGGAGCCAACCCGGGCGCCTTAACCGAACAGCGCTGCGAGGCGCTCGGCAAAAGGTGATAAAAAATGGATAGCACAGCTTTGATACCCGTCCAGTACGGACTCGACACCTTCTACTTCCTCATCTGCGGTGCGCTGGTGATGTGGATGGCGGCCGGTTTCTCCATGCTCGAAGCCGGTCTGGTTCGGGCGAAGAACACCGCCGAGATCCTGACCAAAAATATCGTGCTCTACGCCGTGGCGTCGATCATGTACCTGCTGATCGGTTACTACATCATGTACTCCAGTCCGGACGGCGGCATCCTGCCGAGCCTGGGCTTTCTGATCGGTGACGAGAACGCGGTGGACGTGGTCGCCGCAGGTGGTGAAGACGCACCGTATTACTCGACCCGTGCCGACTTCTTCTTCCAAGTGGTATTCGCCGCCACCTGCATGTCGGTGGTCTCCGGCGCGGTGGCCGAGCGGATGAAGCTATGGGCGTTCATCGCCTTCGCGGTGGTAATGACGGGTGTGATCTACCCAGTGCAGGGTTTTTGGAAATGGGGTGGCGGCTTCCTCGATGCTGCCGGTTTCCTGGACTTCGCCGGCTCTGGTCTGGTGCACATGGCTGGTGCTTCGGCGGCCCTGGCAGGCGTGCTGCTGCTCGGCCCGCGTAAGGGCAAGTACGGTCCGAACGGTCAGATCAATGCGATCCCTGGCGCCAACCTGCCGCTGGCGACTTTGGGTGCGTTCATCCTGTGGATGGGCTGGTTCGGCTTCAACGGCGGTTCGCAGCTGAAGATGAGCACCATCGAAGACGCGAACGCGGTGGCTCAGGTGTTCACCAACACCAACATGGCGGCCGCTGGTGGCCTGGTCGCGGCATTGATTACCGCCCGTCTGCTGTTCGGCAAGTCCGACCTGACCATGGTCCTCAACGGTGCACTGGCCGGCCTGGTTGCCATTACCGCTGAACCCTTAACCCCGAGCGCGCTGCAGTCCGTATTGATCGGCGGTGTGGGCGGCGTACTGGTCGTGTTCAGCATCCTCGGCCTGGACAAACTCAAGCTTGACGATCCGGTCGGCGCCATTTCGGTGCATGGCGTTGTGGGTATGTGGGGGCTGCTAGCGGTGCCGCTGACCAATGCGGACGCGACATTCGGTGCGCAATTGCTAGGCCTGGTATCGATCTTTGCCTGGGTGTTCATTGCCAGCCTGATCGTGTGGGGCATCCTCAAAGCGGTCATGGGGCTGCGTGTGAGCGAAGAGGAAGAGTACGAGGGCGTCGACGTTGTCGAGTGCGGACTCGAGGCCTACCCCGAGTTCACCAACAAGCGTTGATTTCTCCGCTGTCGACAAGGGCGCCTCAGGGCGCCCTTTGTTTTTTCTGGCGCCGCGCTAGAATGCGCGCGTTCAGGAGCCGAAGGGGTCTTTGAGAATGTGGCGACAGACACTCATCACGCTGCGCCCGAGGTCGCGAGGCTTCCATCTGATAACCGACGAGCTGCTTGTACAACTGCCGGAACTGCAACAATGCGAGACCGGTCTGTTACACCTGTGGCTGCGTCATACCTCGGCTTCATTAACGGTTAACGAGAATGCCGACGGCGCAGTCCGGCGCGATTTCGAACGGTTTTTCAACCGTCTGGTACCGCAGGGCCAAGCTGGCTACGAACACGATTACGAAGGACCGGACGATCTACCGGCGCATTTCAAGGCGAGCCTGCTGGGTTGCCAGGTAAGTTTGCCCGTCAGCGAGGGGCGGCTGGCATTGGGGACCTGGCAGGGTATCTACATGGGTGAGCACCGGGATCAAGGTGGCGCCAGGCAGGTTCTGGCCACGTTGCACGGGATGGCAAGTTGATTTTTTTTGGCGATGGCGAACAAAGCACATCGCTGGGCTATAACTTCCGCTTTGGCAAGGTACGAGGTTGAACATGAGCGACGAAGAATTAGAACAAGACGATCTGGACACGAACGACGAGGACGAAGGCGAGGAGCTGCCTGCTGCCGATGACGGCGAAGCAGATAACAGCGCCGACGACGAAAGCACCGACAGCGACCGTGCAGCGCCGACCAGTAAAAAGAAGGCCAAGGCGGTTGTGGTAGAAGAGCTGCCGAGCCTGGAAGCCAAGCAGAAGGAACGTGACGAGTTGGCTCGGGCAATGGAAGAGTTTCTGGCACGCGGGGGACGCGTACAGGAAGTCGAACCCAACGTGGTCGCCGATCCGCCCAAGAAGCCCGACAGCAAATACGGCAGTCGTCCTATCTAGGGTCGGAAGACTCGGGATTGGACGACGCGGCACCGGAAGGCGTGATTGCAACAAAGCCCAGCACCTGTGTTGGGCTTTGTCGTATCTGGGCTGCGGGGTCGTCGGCCGGTTATCGCCACCTTGCGAGCAGGGCGGGGAGCTCTGCCAGGCTGCGAACCTCGGCGTCGGGCTGGCCCTCTTGCTGCCACGCTTTGCTGCCTGGATTGAACCAGATGGCACGCATGCCGGCGCGCTGCGCACCACCGATATCGTCGTCAGGGTGATCGCCAATGTGCACCGCGTGCTCGGCAGCTACGCCCGCTCGCCCGAGCGCTTCCTGAAACGGCCGTGGGTCCGGCTTGCCGATCCCCAGGTCTTCTGCACACAAGGTGAACTGGAAATAGTCGGCCAACCCCAGGCGTCGGACGTCCGCGTTGCCGTTGGTCAGCACGCCGAGCATGTAGTGATTGGCCAGATGCTCCAGGGTTGGGTGAACGTCAGGAAACAGGTCGATGGCGTGCCGCGCTTCGAGGAAGACTTCGAATGCCTGACTGGCAAGATCTCGGGCCTCGCCCTCCGGGTAGCCGGCGTCATGCAAGGCGTGGAAAAGGATGCGTCGACGCAGCTCGCTAATGCGGTGTTTCAGGCCGGGTTCGGATTCAACCAACATGCGGCGGATTGCAGCGAGCGACTCCACCGGAAACCCGCCCAGTCGAGGCGCATGCTGCCCGAGCCAGTCGCGGAGGCTGTTTTCTGCACTGTGAATGACTGGGCCGACATCCCACAGCGTGTCGTCGAGGTCGAAGGTAATCAGGCGAATGCTCATTGGTCGCTGCCTTGCTTGCGTTTGGCGCGTGGGTGCGCCTGGTCATAGACCTTGGCCAGGTGCTGGAAGTCCAGGTGGGTGTAGATCTGGGTGGTACCGATGTCGGCATGGCCGAGCAGCTCCTGCACCGAGCGCAGATCCTGGGAGGACTCCAGCATGTGACTGGCAAAGCTGTGCCTGAGCATGTGCGGGTGCAAGTGCTGACCCAGTTCACGCACGCCTGCCTGGCGCACCCGTAGCTGCACCGCTCGTGGACCCAGCCGGCGACCCTGCTGGCTGACGAACACGGCGCCATCCGGCGGATTGCTCAGCGCACGCACTGGCAGCCACGCTTCGAGGGCTTCGCGCGCTTTGCGGCCCATGGGCAGCACCCGTGCCTTGTTGCCCTTGCCTTGGACCTGAACCAGTCCCGCGGGCAGGTCCAGCTGGTCGAGGTTCAGCCCGACCAGCTCGGCCAGGCGCAACCCTGATGAATAGAACAGCTCCAGCATCGCCTGATCACGATGACCGATGAAATCGTCTTCAACGCCGCCATCGAGCAACTGCATGGCTCGGTCGGTATCTAGCAAGCGCGGCAGGCGCCGTTCGCCCTTGGGTGCGGAAATGCCGGCAGCCGGATCATGGGCGCAGCGGCCCTCCTGGTTGAGATACCGATACAGCCCGCGTAGCGAGGACAACAGCCGAGCGAGGCTGCGTCCGGACTGGCCGTGGCGATGCTGCTCGGCAATAAGCTGACGCACGTGCGGGCTTTTGAGTTGCCCCCATTCGGCCAGCCGCTGCTTTTCGCAGAAGGTGAGCACCTTGACCAGGTCGCGACGATAGCCGTCGAGGGTATGCGGCGATACCTGTCGCTCGGTGCGCAGGTGTTCGAAGTAGGCGTCTAGGTCGGTTTGCATGAGCGGCTTCCTGGGAGTGCCGGCTCGCCTAAGGCTGGGCCTGGCACTCAGCCGTAGCGGGTGGTCTGTGTTCTCAACGCACCGAGCGCAGTGGCGTGGAATAGGAGGGCAGTACGCGCGTCAGCACTTCGGCGATGTAACCGAGGAACAGGGTGCCCAGTGAACTCTTATAGTGCTGCGGGTCCACGCTCCCAATCGCCAGGATGCCCTGCTGCTGGTTCAGGGCGACCACCGCAGCCGAGCCGATGCTGCGACTTTCTTCTTCTCCAAAGAGAAAGGCGAGTTCGTGCGGGCGAAGCACACCACAGACTGTCTTGCCGCTGCCAAGCAATCCACTGATGGCTTGCTGGGCTTCGGCGCTGGTAACGCTGCGGCCGACTGGCAGCGGCGTTTCACTGAACAGGATCAGGCTCACGAAGGGCACCTGGAACTCGTGCCGCAGGCTTTCATCCACCGCGCCGATAACTTCTTCCAGGCTGTTGGCATCCAGCAGATCGAGCACCAGCCGACGCGTCTTGTCGAACAGCCGATCATTGTCACGGGCCACGTCCATCAGATGCGACAAGCGATGGCGCATTTCAATGTTGCGCTCGCGCAGCAGCTTAACTTGCCGCTCGACCAGCGACACCGCGCCGCCAGGTAGGTGAGGGATGCGCAGTTCGGGAATCAACTCGTCGTGATCGACAAAGAATTCCGGATGGGCTCGCAGATAGGCCGCGACGGCTTCTGCGTCGGGCAGCTGTGGCTTGTCCTGGTTTTGCTCGGTCATAGGCGAACCTGTCCTTCGAATACGCGAACAGCGGGGCCGGTCATCATAACGGGGTGTCCAGCGCCTGCCCATTCAATGGACAGACGGCCACCTGGCAGATCGAGCTGCACCGGAGAATCCATCCAGCCTTGTTGGATGGCAGCGACTGCCGCAGCGCAGGCGCCGGTCCCGCAGGCCTGGGTTTCGCCTGCGCCACGCTCCCAAACACGCAGCTTGGCGTGCTGACGATCGACCACCTGAATGAAACCGGCATTGACCCGCTGAGGAAAGCGCGAATGGTGCTCGATCTTCGGCCCGAGCTGGTGCACCGGAGCGTTATCGACATCCTCCACGCGCAGCACTGCATGGGGGTTGCCCATGGATACGGCCGCGATGTCCAGCTGCTGATCATCGACCTGAAGCGGATAACTCAAGGCTTGTTGATCGGCCTGGAAGGGGATCTCAGTCGGAATCAGGCGAGGCGGGCCCATGTCGACGCTGATCTGCCCGTCGGGCCGCACGATCAGCTCGATAATGCCGCCCTTGGTCTCGACGCGGATTTGCCTTTTCATGGTCAGGCGCTTGTCCAGCACGAAGCGGGCAAAGCAGCGCGCGCCGTTACCGCATTGCTCCACTTCCGATCCGTCGGAGTTGAAGATGCGATAGCGGAAATCCACATCGGGGTTGTGCGGCGGCTCGACCAGCAGCAGCTGATCGAAGCCCACGCCGGTATACCGGTCGCCCCATTGCTTGGCGTGCTTGGGTTGGATGTGCGCGTGCTGGCTGATCAGGTCGATGACCATGAAATCGTTGCCCAGGCCGTGCATCTTGGTAAAACGCAAAAGCATCGTCGTGGCCTCAGGCAGGCAGCAGGCTTTCGCCGGCATAAAGCTCCTGCACGCTTTCGCGGCGGCGCACTTCGTAGGCTTCGTCGCCGTCAACCAGCACCTCGGCTGCGCGGCCGCGGGTGTTGTAGTTCGAGCTCATGACGAAACCATAGGCACCGGCCGAACGGACCGCCAACAGGTCACCTTCAGCCAGCACCAGCGGGCGCTCCTTGGCGAGAAAGTCTCCGGTTTCGCAGATCGGGCCGACGATGTCGTAGTGACGCGCCTCGCCCTCGCGCGGCTGCACCGGTACGACATCCATCCAGGCTTGGTACAACGCCGGGCGGATCAGGTCGTTCATCGCCGCATCGACGATGGCGAAATCCTTGTGCTCGGTGTGCTTGAGGTATTCAACACGGGTCAGCAACAGGCCGGCGTTGGCGACGATCGAGCGGCCGGGTTCGAACACCAGCGCCAAGTCGCGTCCGTCGATGCGCTTGCGCACGGCCTGGATGTAGTCGCCGGCCAGCGGGGGCTGCTCCTCGCGATAGCGAACGCCCAGCCCGCCGCCCAGATCCAGATGTTTGATTCGGATGCCACGCACGGCGAGGCGGTCGATTAGGGCCAGTAGCCGGTCGAGCGCATCGAGGAACGGTGGCAGCGTGGTGAGCTGCGAGCCGATGTGACAATCGACGCCAACAACCTCCAGATTGCTCAACTCGTGAGCGCGGGCATAGACCTCCTCGGCGTCGGCAATGGCGATGCCGAACTTGTTTTCCTTGAGGCCCGTTGAGATGTACGGGTGGGTCCCAGCATCGACGTCCGGATTGACCCGTAGCGAGACCGGTGCCACTGCGCCCAGCTCGGCGGCAACCTGCTGCAGGCGCTCAAGCTCGTCGGTGGACTCGACGTTGAAGCAGTGCACACCGACTTCAAGCGCGCGGCGCATGTCGTCGCGGGTCTTGCCTACGCCCGAGAACACGATGCGGTCAGGCTGACCACCGGCCGCCAGTACGCGCTCCAGTTCGCCACGCGAAACGATGTCGAAGCCGGCACCCAGGCGGGCCAGTACGTTGAGCACGCCAAGGTTGGAGTTTGCTTTGACCGCAAAACAGACCAGATGCGGCATGCCTTGCAGCGCGTCGGCATAGGCGCGGTACTGCGCCTCGATGTGAGCCCGAGAATAGACGTAGGTGGGGGTGCCGAAGCGTTGCGCGAGAGCGGGCAACGCCACGCCCTCCGCGAAGAGCTGACCGTCGCGGTACGAGAAGGCCTCCATGAATGCCTCCTTACAGTTCGAATCGGTCTTTGGAACGTTCTTTGGCAGTTGCCTCGTCGTCCGGAAGGTAGAGCGGGCCTTTCTGGCCGCAGCCGGTTAGCGCGGAAGCGAGAACCGCCAGTGCGATGAGTGGAAGCAGCAGACGCTTCATTGGGGTGCAATCCTAGAAAAATCGATGGGCCGGAGTATACCCAGCACCCGTCGGATTGCCTATGTGGCCGCGCTCGCCGGTCCCACCTTGGACCTCTGCCCGGACAGCCGCTCGCTAGACGCGGCGGTGGCCTGCTAAGCTCGCCAGCATCGTCGGCGGCCCCGTTGCCGCCATGCAACCCGTACCGAGGAAATCGATTCATGAGCCTGAGCGAAGCCCGCTTTCACGATCTTGTTGACGCTGCGCAGGAGGAAATCGAGGACGTGTTCGATCACAGCGGAATGGACGTCGACCTGGAGAATTCCGGTGGCGTGCTGACCGTGCGTTTCGAGAACGGCACCCAGTTGATTTTCAGCCGTCAGCCCCCGCTGCGCCAGTTGTGGGTGGCGGCGCGTTCCGGTGGTTTTCATTTCGACTATGACGAGTCGACCTCGCTGTGGATCTGCGATGCCAACGATGAACGTCTCGGTGAGCTTTTGTCCCGGGTGACTCAGGAGCAGGGCGGCGAGGCGCTGGAATTCGAAGACCTGTAAGGGTGGCGGGCGGCAGGCCCAAGCCATGATTCCGGCACCCTTGCTTATTTAATGGGCTGTGATAGGGTCGGTTGCAGGTTAAATAACCCCGCCTTCGGGCGGGGTTTTGTTTTTTTGTCTGTTTAATTTTCTAGGAGCTTACCCGCACCCATGACCAGCGCACCGCCCATCATCATCACTCAACCCGATCTCCAGCGGCTCGAGCGTTTGCTTGACGGCCTGGCTGACTACGGTCCGGCCGCCGAGGCACTCGAGGAAGAGTTGTCCCGCGCCCAGGTGGTCGAGCGCAGCGAGCTGCCCGCTGGCGTGGTGTCTATGAATTCCCGCGTCCATTGTCGCGAGGAGGGTGTCGGCAAGGACTACCATCTGACATTGGTGTTTCCTCAGGATGCCGGCAAGGAAGGTACTGTCTCGGTCCTGGCACCGGTAGGCACAGCGCTGTTAGGCATGACGGTGGGGCAGCACATCGATTGGCCGACGCCCAGCGGCAAGGTACTCAAGCTGACCCTGCTGGCTGTCGAATATCAGCCGGAAGCGGCGGGCGACGTCACTCTCTGAGGGCGTCGTGAGCACGTCCGCTCTCGCACCGGGACGGATCAGAGCGACTTCAGCGCCTGGTTGAGCGCTGCCTCCAGGTGCGCTTTGTAGCGCAGGTGCTGAACAGTTTGGGCGCGGCCAGTGCCGTGCAGGCCGGACATGTCGAGGTCGGTTATATAACAGGGGTAGCGCTCGGCGCCGCGTCGCTGCGCAAGAATGAAATGCGCGACTGCGGCGAACAGCTCGGCGCCATATTCCAGGCTCGAAAACTCCTGATGGTTGCAGTACAGGGTCACCCGTGAGCGGCCTCGTTCGCTGTGTTCGACGATTGCCTGCACGTCATAGTAAGGATCGCCGATGTTTTCCCGTGGCGGCGGTCTCCGCTCGATGTTCACTGTCTCGCCCGCTGCCGGTGTCATGAGCCGGTAGAACAGGATGTCCATCGCTGCCAGCCGGCTCTCCTCGAATGGAAGCTGGGTGTTGCGCCGGTAACTCACCGACTGCAAAAACCGCAGCAGGGGTGTCAGCAGACTCTGCTCGTCTCGATAGGGCTGTTGCTGGCGCCAGAGCGCGTTGAATTCATCCAGAACGGTGATTTCCGCCAGGCTTCCCTTAACGCGATAGAAGACTTGCAGGCAGTGCGCCCTGGCTTGTCCAAGAATCAACGGCAGGTCGGTCCCTTCGAGCGCGTGTCGCTCCACGCGGATGGGCCGCACGCTGTGATGAGCCTCGCCGAGATGTTCCAGCAATGCGGGCATGTCGCTCAAGGTGGTGTGCCGGACATTCCCGCTCACCAGATCGAGCAGGTGGTAGTGCTGGCGGACCTGCAGCAGGTAGCGGCTCTCACCCGGCTCGTCGAGCAACGTTTGGGCGTCGGTAAAAACGGTGTTGATACGTCGCGCGAGTGCCATGCCGGCATTTCGGCTGAAGCAGCGTATTTGCAGATCGGGCCGCTCGCCACGAATCGGCAGCTCTTGAAGGAAGTCACGCAGGCAATCCGGCAAAGGGGAGGTGCCTTCATAGCGCGTCGCGATCAGCTCGCTCCAGCTGTTCAGTGTCAGTTGGTCGACGCTCAGCACCAGATTGTCTCGGGTAACGGCATGCCGCAGCGATTCGGTTAGCTCGTCGAACGATAGGGGTTGCTGTGGGTTCAGCGGGTCAAGACCGACGTTGACCAGCAGCAGGACCTTGACGGGGCTCGCCGCGACCAACAGCGCTTCGTCAGCTAGTGCCTGAGGCGGCATCGGGAATGCCAGGCGGATATCGGTCAACAGCGCGAACAGCTCGGCTTCCGTCAAGCCGCTGTCGCCGGGGTGCAGGGCGACATGCGTGGCCGTATCGATAATGCCGTTGCGATGGCACCAGGCTAAAAGTGGAACCAGCTCGCGGGAGCGCTTGAGCGGCGAAAAATTGCTGAGCTGTTGGGCATTCAGGTTGCCTTCGTAAAGCGCCCAGTAGACGTCGTCCGCGGCGTCATAGCCCTGCATGAGGGTCAGGCTGTGCTCTGCCAGGTCGGGCGCGATGCCCAGGTTGATGGCTTCAACCTTGCCCGCCTTGCGTTCGATCGCGGCATGCAGGCGCCTGCCAAGCACACCGAAATCCCGACCGTTGATGCTGCTGATGATCTGCAGGCGCCGCGCAAATTCACTGAGGAATCGGTAGCCGTAGGTCAGTTCGTTGACCAGTGCTCGGCGTTCCTCGACGACCCGCCGCACCTTCCACTGGCTCCGTGCGTCGAGTTGGGCAAACTGTCGATCATCCCATTTCCATTCCGCCACCAGGCGCTCAAGCAACCGCCTTTTCCAGCTTTTGTTTCGGCCGTTGAAGGGCTGGCTGAGGGGCTTGTTGACCTTCAGGTATAGACAACGCCGCAGCAGTGCGAGGCGTTCCTGATCGCCGCGGCTGTCGAGGTAGTGCTCGATTCTGCGGTAGGCGACTATGTAAGGATCGAGCTCGTCCAGATCGAGTCGATTGGCATACACAGCCTGCTTGAAGTCGAGGCTGAGGCAGCGCACCTGAGGATGCTCGCTGGCGTAGACCTCGATCAGCAGCAGCTTGAACAGCGACTTGTAGGGCGACTCAATGGCCTTGTACAGCTGCCACAAGCCGGCCCCGAGGTATTCGCCGGGCGGGATGCTGGCGAGACTGCCCAGATCCAACACCTCGTCGCTGCGCACGAAGCGTTTGTCCAGCAGGGTGCGCACGTAGTCGCGGTAGCGATGCTCTTCGTAATCAGGCACTAGCCACCAGAGTGGGGTGCGTCCGCCCAACCAGATCGCGGTGCGGTAAAACTCATCAAGCAGCAGATAGTGTTGAGTGGTGCCGCAATCATCGGAGGTCAGCTTGGCTTCGCGGGCGCCCTGAGTGAAGCGGACCGGATCGACCAGGAAGAAATGCGCCTCGCTGCCTTGAGTCGCGGCCCATCCCTGTAGCAGCTCACATTTGCGTTGCAGTTCGCTGAGTTGCTGCGCAGACAGATCCGGATCATGGCAAACCCAGACATCCAGGTCGCTTTGGTCGTCTTGCGCAACGGTGCCAAGACTTCCCATGAGAAACAGGCCGAGAATCGGCTGCGGCGGCTTACCGCGCAGTGGCTTGTAGGTGAACGAGCGGCTCAGGCGCTGAGCTTCAGCCAAAGTTTCGGCGTCGGGCTCGAACCCTGCCAGTCCGGCTGGTGTAGTGCTGGAAACGTAACCCGGCAGAATTGGATGGTTTACGTGGAAAAGTAGCGGCAACAGTGTGAGTACCGCCTGTTGGCGGGACGACATGACAAGCCGGGTGCGTTCCAGGCGCGCGGCATTCAATGAAAGAAAGCGAGCGCGAAGCGCAGCGAGCACCTTGCGATCGATTCCCTCTTCAAGGATTGGGCGGATTTCCTGGTGGCGCGTCATGTGGGGATTGGTTCAGGCAAACGATGTTGTCCGACATGTTGATCGAGGCGAAAGGCGAAAACTAGCACGGGTCAGCGAAGGCCGCAGCTGCAAGAAACGGGTGATAGCCGAGCGCCTGTGCGGTGGTCAAACCGGTAGATGGCGTGCTCGGCTAGGCTCTGGTCGCCTCAAGCTTAAGCCGGAACGGGCTCAGTGAGAATTGTTAGCAGCACTTGGGCGTGCTCAGCGGCGTCGCGTCCAAGGCTCGTCAGGTAGCCGCCGTCGGGTAGGGTTGTCAGACCTTTGCTATGCAGGCGCTGGGCGGCAGCGATCGCCGCGTCGCCGGCGTCGTGGTGGACTTTCAGGCCTTCGAGTGAGTTGTCGAGGTTGAACAGGCGAAGAATTTCCAGCTCGGCTACCACTTCTGGGGTGTAGGACATGTCTGCTCCTCGGGTGATGGGCGTTGGCCCTGTTTGCGGAAGTGTAGATGCTACGTGCGCGCCTGCCGCCGTCTAAGACTATTCGGCTAGGTCGGGTAGGTTGCGCAGCTGCGCTTCGTACCCTTCGATGTCGAACGGGCGGTCTTGCTCGAGCATCTGCCGGATCTCCCCGGCGAGCACGAGCGCCATCAGCTTGAGAATCTCGTCGCGCTCGTAGCCGACCAGTGTCAGTTTGTTCAGCGTAGCCTGGGCAGCGGCGGGTTCCCCGGCTTCAAGCTGGTTTTCGATTGCCTGGATCAGTGTTTCCTCGGCAAAGGTTTCATCATCATCGGACGTGGCATCGTTCATGTCGCAACTCTCGTCAGGGAAGTTCTCGATAGCGTGTTGAGGTGACTACCGGCAAGCTGGCATCAGGCGGAAAAGGCCGGCTGAACGCTTCGCTTGGGTCGGTTTCTACTCTTACTATGACTTATCGAGAACACGACTACAGCAATGATCATCTTTCACTGTCTTGAAAACGGCGCGCTGGTGCGGCGCGTTGCCGAAAATCTGCAGTCGCTCCCTGACAATATGCTGTGGGCCGATCTGCTGTCGCCTGATTCGCAGGAAGAGCGTTTTATCGAATCGTCGTTGGGGCTGGACATTCCGACCCGCGAAGAACTCGCCGAAATCGAAGACTCGTCGCGCTTCTACGATGAGGACGGCGCCATCTTCATGACCACAACGGTGGTGATGGGGATCGCCGATCGGCGGCCGGAAAATGCCCAAGTCACCTTTGTCCTGACCAAGCGTTGCCTGGTGACCGTTCGCTATACCGAGCTCAGTGCGTTCCGGCAGTTCGAGACGAAGAGTTCTCGGCAGCCGTCGACCTATTCCTCCAGTCATCAGATCTTTCTCGCCCTGGCGGACGCTGTGGTTGATCGCATTGCCGACGTGCTGGAAAGCGTTCAGGTCCAGCTTCAGACCTTGTCGAGGTGCATCTTCGACGTGCGAAAGGAGCAGCGCACGGACCTTCAGCAGATCATCCAGCAGCTTGGGCAGCACCGTTCGCTCCTGTCGCAGCTGGGTGAAAGCTTGTTCAGCTCAACCCGTCTGTTGGCGTTTTATCGCCTGCATGCTAACGAGCCCAGGCAGGGTGCCGCCAAGGGCCTGCTAAAGGCGCTGGAGCGTGACGTGCGTTCGCTTGGGGAGCATCAGGCGCGGCTGTTGGGTGATATCGCTTTTCTGCTCGACGCCACGCTGGGCCTGATCAATATCGAACAGAACGCCATCATCAAGGTGTTTTCCATTGCGGCGGTATTGTTCCTGCCGCCAACGCTGGTGGGCACGGTATATGGCATGAACTTCGAGAGCATGCCCGAGCTCAGTTGGTCGTTTGGCTATCCGATGGCCCTTGGGATGATGGTGATTTCAGCCATCATCCCCTACGCCTGGTTCAAGTTCCGCGACTGGCTTTGATCAGCCGAAGACATACAGAACGATGCAGAACGCGCCCAGTAGCGCCCATACGGCGCCAAAAATGATGGGCGTGCGCAGCGAGAACAGCAGTGTACGTTTGTAGCGCTTCCCGCCCGGCGGGCTATTGCCTTCACCGAACAGAGCGGAATCGTGGTTGGGCAGCAGGCCAACATTGCCTTCGGTCTGCAGCAGCTCGGCCTGCTTGCGATGCCAGCGCTCGATCACGTCGAAGCTCGCGCGAATGCCGGGGATTGCGTGCAGCGAAGTGAGCAGCCCAAGCAGCGCCAGGACGCTCGGCACCACCAGCCTGAACAGGCTGCCCCAGTCGGGATTAGTGTTGGCCATGGACGAGGCGAAGGCGATCATCAGAAACGACTGCGAAGACAGATAGCCGCTGGTGCGGCTGGCCAGCAGCGTCGACTCGAAGTGAATTTCCGAGCGATAGAAGTTCAGGCGCTCCTTAGGTGAGTCGAATACTTCGGCACCTTGGGTGTCCTGATTGAGCAGCAACGTTTTGAGGTCGGGCATAAGGGGGAGCAGTCTCGGGCGTCAAGGCGTTTGGCGCCATCCGACCGGTCGAGTTCCCGCTCGTGTCAATCTCAGGCCTGCTCCGCCAACGCCTGTAGCGCTTCACCGGTCAGGCGATAGGTCGTCCATTCATCCTGGGGGCGTGCACCCAGTGATTCGTAAAACTGGATGGCCGGTTCGTTCCAGTCCAACACCGACCACTCGAAGCGCCCACAGCCACGCGACACTGCCAAGCGCGCCAGATATTGGAGCAGCGCCTTGCCTGCACCGGTGCCCCGGGCCTCGGGTGTGACGTAAAGATCTTCGAGATAAAGGCCATTGCGGCCAAGCCATGTCGAGTAATTGAAGAAATACACCGCATAGCCGATCGGCTGGCCGTCGCGCTCGCAGATCAGCGCGCTGGCGCTGGCATCTTCGGCGAACAGGCTGGACTCGATGCCTGCGACATCGGTTTTCACTTCATGCTCGGCGCGCTCATAGATTGCCAGCTCGGTGATAAAGCGCAGGATCAGCGCGGCGTCATCGCGGCTGGCGGGGCGAATGTTCAACGACATGAAAACTCTCCGGTCTGACAGGCACGAGCCGCCTCGCGCCTGCCCAGGTGACTTGGCTCAGCGAGTGACCAGCAATTCACGGCCGCGCTGAACGGCTGCGCGAACCTGCCTGGGTGCCGTACCGCCGATGTGATCGCGGGCATTCACCGACCCTTCCAGGGTCAGCACGGCGAAGACGTCCTCACCGATCTGGTCGCTGAATTGGCGCAGCTCGGCGAGGCTCATTTCAGCCAGGTCCTTGCCACTCTCCAGTCCGTACTTCACCGCATGGCCAACGATCTCGTGGCAATCACGGAAGGGCAGGCCCTTGCGCACCAGGTAGTCGGCCAGATCGGTTGCTGTGGAGAAACCACGCAGCGCGGCTTCACGCATGATGTCGCGCTTGGGTTTGATCGCCGGGACCATATCGGCAAAGGCGCGCAGCGAGTCGCGCAGGGTGTCGGCGGCGTCGAACAGCGGCTCCTTGTCTTCCTGGTTGTCCTTGTTGTACGCGAGTGGCTGGCCTTTCATCAGCACCAGCAGCCCAGCGAGCGCGCCGAACACACGTCCGGTCTTGCCACGTACCAGTTCCGGTACGTCCGGGTTCTTCTTCTGCGGCATGATCGAGCTGCCGGTGCAGAAGCGGTCAGGCAGGTCGATGAACTGGAACTGCGCGCTGGTCCAGAGCACCAGCTCTTCGGAGAAGCGCGACAGGTGCATCATCGCCACTGAGGCGGCGGCGCAGAATTCGATGGCGAAGTCGCGATCCGAGACGCCGTCCAGCGAGTTACCGGAGATGGCCTCGAAACCCAGCAGTTCGCAGGTGATCTCGCGCTGAATCGGGTAAGTCGTGCCGGCCAGCGCGGCCGAGCCTAGCGGCATGCGATTGGTGCGCTTGCGGCAGTCGACCAGGCGCTCGTAGTCGCGCGATAACATCTCGAACCAGGCCAACAGGTGATGGCCGAAGGTCACCGGCTGCGCGGTCTGCAGGTGCGTGAAGCCGGGCATGATGGTGTCCGCTTCTGCTTCGGCCAGGCCTAGCAGGCCCTCTTGCAGTCGTGTGATTTCGCCGAGGATCAGGTCGATTTCATCGCGCAGCCACAGACGGATGTCGGTCGCGACCTGATCGTTGCGCGAACGCCCTGTGTGCAGTTTTTTGCCGGTCACGCCGATGCGATCGGTCAGGCGTGCTTCGATGTTCATGTGCACGTCTTCCAGGTCGACGCGCCAGTCGAATTTTCCGGCCTCGATCTCGCCCTGAATGTCTTTCAGATTGGCGATGATCTGGTCGCGCTCATCGGCGTTCAGCACGCCCGCCTTTTCCAGCATCGTCGCGTGGGCGATCGAACCCATGATGTCGTGGCGGTAGAGGCGCTTGTCGAACTCGACGGAGGCGGTGAATCGGGCGACGAAGGCGTCGACGGGCTCGCTGAAACGGCCGCCCCAGGACTGGTTGGTCTTGTCGGTGCTCATGTATGCGCTCGCTGAATCGGATGGGCAAATTGGAGGGCCCGAATAATAACAGGGTTACGCGCGGCTTCCGTGCTGGCGCTCCGCAGCGAGCGGCTTTATCAGGCCTTGAACTGGCCGAGACTGGCTTCGAGCCTCTGCGCAAGCACGCCCAGTTCCTTACCACTGGCCGCGGTTGCAGTCACCGCGTCGGCGGATCGTTCGGCTTCGGTCAAGATGACTTCGACCCGCTGGCGCACGGCCGTTGCGGTGCTGGCTTGGTGTTCTGCGCCTTTGGTTGCCTCCCTTACGACCTGGTGCACTTGCTCGACGGCAGTCTGCAAGGCGCGCTGTAGCTCGCGGCTGCTCCCCAGGGAAGCCGCGCCGCTTTCGGCTTGCTTGCCCGCCGTGTTGATCGCCAAGACGGCATCACGTGCACCCCGTTGTAGGCTTTCGATATGCGCCTGGATATCGCCGGTCGACTGCTGAGTCTTGCTGGCGAGCGCTCGCACTTCATCGGCCACCACCGCGAATCCACGACCACTCTCGCCGGCGCGAGCGGCTTCGATGGCAGCGTTCAGCGCAAGCAGATTCGTTTGCTCGGCGATGCCCTTAATTACGGTCAGTACCACCTCGATCTGTTCGCTCTGCTTGGCCAGTTTTTCGATCACCGAGGCGCTTGTCTGTACGCCACTGCCAAGCGCTTCGATCGTACGGCCCACCTGCTCGGAAATCGCCTCGTTATCTACCGCGGACTTGCGAATCGAGGCAACCTGATCAAGTGCAGTCTGCATGGCGCGGCTTTCATTCTGCGCGTGCTGGGTCATGTCGGCCAACGCCTGCAGGCTTCGGGCGACCTCGTCACGTTGGCGCTCGGCCGCGGCTGCAGCGGAGCGGCTCCGGTTGCCCAGTGTGTCGATTTCCGCCCCGGTCTGTACGGCGATAGCGCGTGCTTCTTGGACGATCGGCTGGAGCTTGGCCAGGAACAGATTGACCGCGTCAGCCATCTCGCCCACCTCGTCTGCGCTGTGAATCTTCACGCGCTGGGTGAGATCGCCGTGGCCGGCCGAAAGGTCGCGCAGCGCGGTGCTGAGCAGGCCCAGCCGGCGCAGTACCTGGCGTCCGAGCACCAGCGTGACGGCGAGCAGGAGCAGTGTTCCGATGACAGCAAGGCCAACGCTGATTTTCCAAAGCAGCGCCGAAGCGGAGCGCTCCACTGCCTTCTGGCTATTGGACTCGATGCTTTGTGCCACTTCCGTCGCCGCGGCCAGGCCTGACGCCATGATTTTTGCGCTGTCGCTGGCGGTGGTTGCGAGACCGGCTTCCACCAGCTTCGCTCCGCTGGCGACCAGTGTCTGGAATCGGCTGTCGAACGCCGCCAGCTCCGTGCTCACCGCTGAGGTGGAGAAGCCGAGGATCACCTGGCCGATATCCGCCCCCTTGGGGTTGATTGATGTCTTGGCGAGATAGAGCGTTGGGTCGCTCTTGGCCGCGGACAGTACCTTGTCGAACGCGGTGCGTCCGGTGCCCTTGCCCAGCAGTGCTTTGACTCGGGGGTCCTGGCGGTTCAAGTGGCGGGTGAGCTGGTTGCCATTGGCATCGAAATAAACGACGAAGACGACCGCCGGGTTGCGGTGAGCCATTCTGACGAACTCGGTCAGCGCCGGTACGTCGTTGTCCCAGATCGCAGCTGGCGCGACGCCAGCGAGCAGCGTGGCGAGGTCGTCGCCGGACTGCTTGAGGTGACGCTCAAGCACGTCTTTCAGCTGATTCTGCTCTTCGGTCAATCGCTGTGTCAGTCCCTGGGACAGATCGCTGGTCATGCGTTCGGCCAGGTTGGTAAGCCCGCCCCTGACTTCGGCATCGGCCGAGCGCAGCGCTTGCAGCAGGCGCGCCGAATCTTCGCCCAGGCTTTGCTCGATGTCTTGTTCGAGCCCGTCGATGGTGCCCCGGGTCAATGCGAGAGCAACCAGTACTTGCACCAGAACGGCGCCGCACAGCGTCAGGAATACCGGGCGTAGCAAGCGGCTACGCAGAGAGGAAAACAGCAGCACGGTTCAAACTCCTGGGGCAGCGGTAACAATTGGCGGGTCGATAATGGGATGCAAGCATTGCGCCACCATGCGCCAAAACGAATTGCTCGTAGAACACCTTGTATCGGCCGATACAGCCGCATTCATGACTGCCGAAGCGTGGAACTGGCGACCGTTCGTCATCATTGCAACGTTCCGAGTCGATAGACTCGGCTCCCACTTCGCAACGGCAGTGGCCGCCTTGCCGGGCTCGCCTTGCTTTGCGCTCCTGCGGCGCGGAAACTCAATTCATGCGAACAAATAAACTCGATCGAACGCGGCCGGCGGCCCCTGTCGATGACTTCTTCGTGCCTGAACTCTGCCAGCCCGACGCGCTGCTCGGCCTGGTGCTGCTCGCCGAGTTGCTGGTGCTCGTGCTGGTGCTCGCCGAGCCGATGCAACCAGGTTTCAACTGGATGCGCCTGGCGCTGGCGTCATTGTTCGTGCAGTGGGTGATGTTGCTGTCGGCCGGTTTGACTTGTCAGCTGCGACCGCTGCTGGCGCGATTGCCGGCTTGGCTGGCAGGGCTTGCTTGCTGTGCGATGGTGGTCGGGCTGACGCTGGCGTGCACGGCGGTTGCCGATATCTATCAGCTTGGCGGTCCGCTGACGCGCGTCGGCGAGGTGAATCTGTATCTGCGCCATGCATTGATCAGCCTGATCATGTCTGGCCTGCTGCTGCGCTATTTCTATCTGCAGAGCCAATGGCGGCGGCAGGAGCAGGCCGAGCTTCGTGCTCGCATCGAGTCATTGCAGGCGCGCATTCGACCGCATTTTCTGTTCAACAGCCTGAACAGCATCGCGAGCCTGTTGGTCACCGATCCAGCCAAGGCCGAGCAAGCGGTGCTCGACCTGTCCGATCTGTTCCGTGCCAGCCTGGCGCGCCCCGGCACCCTGGTGCCTTGGCGCGAAGAGCTGGAATTGTCACGCCGATACCTTTCAATCGAGCAGTACCGGCTCGGCGAACGGCTGAAAGTTGAATGGCAGGTCGATACCGTACCGGATGATTTGCCGATACCCCAGCTGACCCTGCAGCCGCTTCTGGAGAATGCGCTTATCCATGGAATCCAGCCAAGAATCGAGGGCGGGGTGGTCAGCGTGGCGGCGTACTATGCTGATGGCGTGTTCCATTTGCAGGTGAGTAACCCCTTTGATGAGACGGCTCCAAAGCTGCCATCTAGAGGGACTCAGCAAGCGCTGCTCAATATAGACGCACGACTAACGGCACTTTTCGGTCCCGCGGCGAGTCTCAGCGTGGAGCGGCGTAATGCCCGTTACTACACCTGTCTACGCTATCCGTGTGCGACACAAAAGCAGGAAGCCAGAACTGTATGAATGTGCTGATTGTCGATGACGAACCTCTAGCCCGCGAGCGCCTCAGCCGACTGGTAGGTGACCTTGACGGCTATCGTGTCCTGGAACCTTCCGCCTCCAATGGCGAAGAGGCGCTGTCCCTGATCGAGGAACTGCGTCCCGATGTTGTGTTGCTGGATATCCGTATGCCGGGGCTTGATGGCCTCCAGGTTGCAGCCAAGCTGTGCGAGCGCGACGCTCCCCCTGCGGTGATCTTCTGCACCGCCCACGACGAGTTTGCGCTGGACGCCTTCCAGGTGAGCGCGGTCGGTTACCTGGTCAAGCCGGTACGGCCCGAACACCTCGCCGAAGCATTGAAGAAAGCCGAGCGGCCCAATCGTGTGCAACTCGCGGCGCTGACGCGTCCTGCGGCGGTGAGCGGCACCGGCCCGCGCACCCATATCAGCGCACGGACCCGCAAGGGCATTGAACTGATCCCATTGCCTCAGGTGATCTATTTCATCGCTGACCACAAATACGTCACCCTGCGCCATGAGGGCGGCGAGGTTCTGCTAGATGAGCCGTTGAAGGCGCTCGAAGATGAGTTCGGCGAGCGTTTCGTCCGCATTCACCGCAATGCGCTGGTCTATCGCGACCGTATCGAGCGATTGCAGCGCACCCCCCTTGGACATTTTCAGCTGTTCCTCAAGGGGCTTGAGGGCGAGCCGCTTACCGTAAGCCGCCGCCATGTCGCCGGTGTGCGCAAGCTGATGCAAAACCTCTGATTCGGGCCTGGCGCTAAGGACCGGCGCCCCGTTCCAGCTCAACCGTCCCCGGACGGCTTTCCTTGATCCCCGCCAACCCGATCGCTGTTCCTGGCCTGTTATCATCGCCGGCAGTTCATCTGTCTGGAATTGTTCATGTCCCGCGAAATTCGCATCGCCACCCGCAAGAGTGCCCTGGCCCTGTGGCAGGCCGAATACGTCAAGGCGCGCCTGGAAGCCGCTCATCCGCATGTGACGGTGAGTCTGGTGCCGATGGTCAGTCGGGGCGACAAGCTGCTCGATTCGCCGCTGGCAAAGATCGGCGGCAAGGGGCTTTTCGTCAAAGAGCTGGAAACAGCCCTGATGGAGAACGAAGCGGACATCGCCGTGCACTCCATGAAGGACGTGCCCATGGAATTCCCCGAGGGGCTCGGCCTGTATTGCATCTGTGAGCGTGAAGACCCGCGCGATGCGTTCGTCTCCAATCACTATGAGAATTTTGATGCGCTACCTGCCGGCGCGGTCGTAGGCACCTCCAGTCTCCGGCGCCAGGCGCAGCTGCTGGCGCGTCGCCCCGATCTGAAAATCCAGTTCCTGCGCGGTAACGTGAACACTCGCCTGGCCAAGCTCGACGCAGGCGAGTACGACGCAATCATCCTGGCGGCGGCCGGCCTGATCCGCCTGGGTTTTGGCGACCGCATCCGCACCAGCATCAGTGTCGAGGACAGCCTGCCTGCCGGCGGGCAGGGCGCCGTCGGGATCGAGTGCCGGACCGGCGATACCGAGCTGCATCAGCTGCTTCAATGCATGAACGATCCCCATACCGCCATCCGCGTGAGCGCCGAGCGGGCCCTGAACCGCCACCTCAATGGAGGCTGTCAGGTGCCGATCGCCTGTTATGCCGTACTCGAAGGCGATCAGCTGTGGTTGCGTGGGCTCGTCGGCCAGCCCGATGGTGCCTTGCTCCTACGCGCTGAAGGCCGTGCGCCCAATGCCGAAGCCGAAGCGCTCGGTGTGCGCATCGCAGAAGAATTGTTGCAGCAAGGCGCTGGCAAGATCCTTCAGGATATTTATGGTGAGGCCGGCAAGGCGTGAACGGCTGGCGTCTCTTGCTGACGCGGCCCGCAGAAGAATGCGCCGCCCTGGCGGCCATCTTGGCGGGTCAGGGCATCCACAGTGCCAGCCTGCCCCTGCTCGCTATCGAGGCACTCGACGAAACGCCCGAACAGCGCGAGGTCATGCTGGAGCTGGATCGTTATGCTGCCGTGGTGGTAGTGAGCAAACCGGCGGCCCGGTTGGGCCTGGAGCGGCTCGGTCGTTATTGGAAAGTTCCCCCAGTTGGGCCAGTTTGGTTCAGCGTGGGCGCAGCGACTGGCGCCATTCTTGAAGAATACGGCCTGGATGTGTCCTGGCCCGCCAGTGGCGACGATAGCGAAGCGCTGCTGGCGCTGCCGCGACTGGCCGAGGCGCTAGACGTGGCAGCTCCGAAAGCGCTCATCCTGCGCGGGGAGGGGGGGCGTGAACATCTTGCCGATACGCTTCGCTGCCGTGGCGTTCAGGTCGACAGCCTCGAGCTGTACCGGAGATACCTGCCTGAGTACCCGTGCGACAGGTTGATCGAACTGGTTCGTTCGGAACGGCTGAATGCCATGGTGGTCAGCAGTGGGCAGGGTTTGCAGTCGTTACGCGAGTTGGCAGGATTCGATTGGTCAACGCTGCGTGAACTACCCTTGTTCGTACCCAGCCCTCGTGTGGCCGAGATGGCCGAGGCGTTGGGCGCCAAAAGAATCGTGGACTGCCGTGGTGCTGGAACCGCGGCTTTGCTGGCGGCGCTACGGGACAATCCCGGGCCCGCTTCCTGATGCAAAGGATGGAAACGTGAGCGAAGTAGACTCCGACAAGGCACCGCAGCAACCGAAGGGCAACGACTCTGTCGCCGCTCAAAATCCTGTGAAGAAAGAGCCGCAGAAGGATTCGAAAGAGGCGCCCAAGGCGCCACCACCGAAAACGCCGGCCGGTTCCTCCGCCGATGCGCGTGGCAGCGGCAAAGGATTGGCCGGTCTGGCCCTGCTGGTCGGCTTGGCGGGTCTGGCAGCAGGGGGCTACAGCGTCTGGCAGACTCAGCAGCTGGCCGATCAGGAGCAGCAACAGCAACAATCGGCACAGGCTACGAGCGAACAAACCCGCCAGTTGGGCGAGCGCAGCGAGCAACTGGCCAGCCGCCTCGGCAAGCTCGAGCAACTGCCATCGGCCGACCAGCTTGAGGATCGTCGCCGTTTGCTGACAGAGCTGCAAAGCGATCAGCAGCGCCTGGCGGGGCGTGTCGAGCAAGTTCTTGGGGCCAGTCGTGAGCAATGGCGACTCGCTGAAGCCGAGCATCTGTTGCGCATGGCGATGTTGCGCCTATCGGCCATGCAAGACGTGAACAGCGCCGAATCGCTGCTCGCCGAGGCGGATCTGATCTTGCGTAAACAGGATGATCCGGGGGCATACGCCGCTCGACAGCAGTTGCTCGAAGGGCTTGAAGCGTTGCGCAGTCTGCCGGAGCTGGACCGGACCGGGTTGTTTCTCCAGCTTGGTGCGTTGCGCGGTCAGGCCAATCAGCTCAACGGCCTGGCTCCTGAATTCGAAGAGGGGCAAGGGGCCGCAGGTGGCCAGGCTGATAGCGGCTGGCAGCGTTGGCTAAATGAGCTGACACGTTATGTCCGTATCGATTTCGACGCTGGTAATAGCGTCAAGCCGCTGCTTGCCGGTCAGAGTCTGGCGCAGGTGCGGTTGGCGTTGTCGCTGGCCATCGAGCAGGCGCAGTGGGCCGTGCTCAATGGCAACGAAAAGGTCTACCAGCAATCGTTGGATCAGGCGGGGCAGCTGATCAAGGATCACTTCAGCGAGGAAAACGGTCAGAGCCGAGGCCTGCGCGACCGTATCGAAGAACTGAAAAAGCGCCAAGTGTCGGTCAGCCTCCCCGACCTCTCACCGGCGCTCCGCGCATTGCAGACCTATGTGCAGAAACGTGAATCGTCCGAAAGCGCTGGGTCGCCTGCTGACAGCGGCCCAGCACAGCCCACGGATAAGACGGCCCCGGAATCTGACCAGCCGGCAGCCGATGAGCCAGCGTCCGATGAGCCGTCAGCGGAAGAGGGGCAGCGCGCATGAAGCGATTCGCCTTTGTCCTGATCCTGCTTATCGCGATTGTCGGGTTCCTCGGCTGGGCCATTGCACAGGATCCGGGCTATGTCCTGATCAGCTATGACCGCTTCCGCTACGAGTCGAGCTTCTGGATCTTTCTTGGTCTGATCGCGTGCCTCTGGTTGTTGGCAATGGTGGTGCACTGGGTGCTCGGCTTGTTGCACACGTCCGGCGCACTGGTCAATCCGTGGTCGCGTCGTCACCGTGAGCGTCGTGTCAGCAAGGCATCACGCAGCGGTTTACGCGAGTTGGCCGAAGGACAGTGGACTCAAGCCTTGGGTCATTTGCGCTCCGCTGCCGAGCACGACCACCAGCCGTTGGTGCATTACCTTGGTGCTGCACGTGCCGCCAATGAACTGGGCGAGCACGAGCAAAGCGACGAGCTGCTCCGCAAGGCAAGGGAGCGCGAGCCCGAGTCAGGCCTTGCGGTTGGCCTGACCCAGGCTCAGCTGCAAATTGCGAGGGGCCAATATGGCGAGGCGCGGGCATCACTCAACGCGCTGCACAGTGACCATCCCCGTCATCCCTACGTGTTGACCTTGTTGCAGCAGCTGTACGTTCAGCTCGAAGACTGGTCGGCTTTGTGCAGTTTGCTACCCGAGCTGCGCAAGCACCGCGTATTGCCACCGGCTCGCCTGAGTGAGCTTGAATTGCTGGCCTGGACAGCGGCGATTGAGCAAAGCGGTCAAGCCCCGACAGCCAGTAATGACGACGCGTTGCAGGCCCTCAATCAGAAGTGGCAAACCGTACCGTCGGGGTTGCGCAGTGAGTCGCTGCTGGTGCGAGCCTACGCTGACGGGCTGTCCCGCTTGGGGGCGGATGCTAAAGCCGAAGAGGTGCTCTACGCAGCGCTCAAGCGACAGTACGATGATCGCCTGGTCGAGCGCTACGGCCGCGTCCGCGGTCAGGACCCTGCACGTCAGCTGGCGAATGCTGAAGGCTGGCTCAAGGCTAATCCGGAGAATGCCGAGCTGCTGCTTGCGCTTGGCCGGCTGAGCATGCGCAACGCGCTTTGGGGCAAGGCACGCGACTATCTCGAGGCCAGCCTGCGCTTCGAACACCGTCCGGAAACCTGCGCCGAGCTGGCCCGATTGCTGGCCCAGCTAGGGGACAACGAGCGCAGCAACCGGCTGTTCCAAGAAGGGTTGGGGCTCCTTGATCAATCCAGCGCCAACCGGATACAAACCACCAGCAGCAGTTAGCGGTTGGCAGTCGGCGCGGCGCCCGGATAGTGACGCCCGTCCCGCGCCGCCGCGGCGATTCGCGTATGGCTTGCAGCTCGCCGCCTGCCGCACTACCGTAGCGAACTTTTCCTGTCTGCGGAGTCGCCATGAACCTGGCCAGCCCACGTTCGCTGTTTCTTCTGGCCTTCATCGGCTGCGCGTTGATGATGGTCGCTGCCCTGTATCTCGAGCACGTTGTCGGGCTGGTTCCCTGCCCGCTGTGCATCGTTCAGCGTATTTGCGTTATCGGCTTCGGTCTGGTTTGTCTGGTCGCTGCGCTGCATGGCCCACGCAAGACCGGTCGCCGTGTTTACTCGGTCATGGCACTGCTGTTCGCGGTTGCTGGAGGGGGCACGGCGATACGCCAGATATGGCTGCAGAACATGCCTGCCGATCAGCTGCCGAGCTGCCTGCCCAGTCTCGAATACATGATGGATGCGTTGCCGTTCCAGGAAATTGCCCGCTTGGTGCTTCACGGTACGGCTGAGTGCGCCGAAGTTACCTGGACACTGCTCGGAATGAGTATTCCGGAGTGGACGTTGCTCGCATTCATTGCAATGGCCCTGTTCTGTTTCTGGCAGTTGCTGCGCCGCGACTAGGCTTTTTGTCGAGGCGGGGCGAATGATCGCCCCGCCTGATGGTCAATGAGCAGGGCGAAGCGGTCACGCTAGTGATGCCAGTTGAATTTCATCCTTGCTGCTTGATGCTTCGTTCCGCGCAGCTTAGTCTGCCCTGGCGGCGTCGGTTTTCTGCCAATTTCGCTGTCACTCACCCAAGGCCGATATCCCAAGACAAAAAACCGTCTCGGAAGGCGCAACAGGCATCATCGATTAGGGAAAGTGAGGTCATCATGCTCGAGAGCTGTCGGAACGCCCAGGAACGCTGGGGAGGTGTGCACCTGCTGATCGACCGCTGGCTGCAGGAACGCCACGCATTGATCAACGCATTCGAAGGGCTGCATGGGGGGGCCGAAGCGGCTACTCGCCCGGCCTTGCAAAAATTCTGCGAAATCTTGCTCGACTATGTGTCGGCTGGTCATTTCGAGATCTACGAGCAACTGCTCAACGAAGCAGAAGCCTTTGGTGACAAGCGGGGGCTGGATCTGGCACGTCAGATTTATCCTCGTATCGAGGCGATTACCCAGGTTGCGGTTGCTTTCAATGACCGGTGCGACAACGGCGACTGTCTCGAAAGCCCTGGTCTTCCAGAAGAGCTGAAGCGTCTGGGCCAGTTGCTGCACGAGCGCTTCGAACTTGAAGACTGCCTGATCGAAGTGCTGCACACCGCGCATAAAGAGCCTGCTGCTACCGCCTGACCGATGCCGGTCAGCTGCGAGCGAAGGATCGCTTGTAGCACGCTTCGCTGATCAGTTGGCGGATCGCTGCGGCCCGTCTAGTATGGCTGCACCAATCCCGCCAGGAGGCGCTTTCATGCCAGCAAAGAAAAACGCGGTCACTACCCCGCTGCACTTGCTTCAGCAGCTATCGAAAAGTCTGGTCGTGCATCTGGAAAAAGCCTGCACTGATGCACAGAAGGAAGCAGAGATCCTCTTGGCCAAGCTTGAAAAGCAGCGTGGCAAGACGCAGGAAAAACTGATCAAAGCGCGCGCCAAGCTCGACGAGGCCGGCAATGCTGGCAAGTCGAAGGCCCAAAGCAAGGCTCGGTCCAAACTGGCCGAACTGGATGACATGCTTGCCTTGCTACAGTCACGGCAGAACGAGACCTTGAGTTACCTGGCTGACCTCAAGCGCGACGCCGAGCAGAGCTTGAACTTGGCGCAAGGTGTCGCTCAGGTTGAAAAGGCTGCGGCGCAAGCACTGGCATCGCGCAGCGAGGCCACGCCGTCACGTTCGGCTTCAGCGCAACGCAAGGCTGCGCCTGCGTCAACCAAGTCAGCTCCTGCCAAGCAATCTTCCAGCAGCTCGACCCCGGCGGCGAGCAAGCCAGCCACAGCCCGCGCCCGAACAGCAGCCTCAAAAGTTGCGGATAGCAAGTCCGCCACGGCTAATGCGCCCAGCGGCTTGGGCGCAGCCGACAGTGGCGCTCCGAAACGTCCCGCTCGGCCTGCCACTAGCCGCGCGAAGCCAAAACCCGCTTCCACTAAGTCATCCAGCGCTGCCAAGCCCGCTGCAACGCGCAAGCCTGCTGCCACACGCAAGCCCGCAGCAACCAAGGCCGGCAGTGCGGATCAGTCCGCTCCGCCGGCATCCAGCTGAGAAGCTGCACGGCGCAGCACGGTCAGCAATGCATCGGGGTCGCCGTTGATCCCCGTGCATAGCTGGTTCAGCCAGTTGTTAGATCCGTCCTCCCGCAACCAATGCTGCGTTGCCTGCTGAAGGCGCTCGAACTGAGTTCGTTCGGCGTCTAGCTCCAGCGTTTTGACTCGCTGGCGCAAGCTGGCGAGCTCGGTGTCGATGGCTGCCTGCTCACGCCACGCCTGACGCAGATTTCGCAGGGGCAATACCACTGCGCTCTGCCAGTCCTTGCTGAGCTGTTTCAGTTCTTCCAATCGCTGCGCGTTTTGTTGGATGCCCCGAATTTCCAACCAGACGCAGGCGAGCAGCAAGCAGACGTCCATCCCTAGCGCTTGCAACTCAAGACACGCCTTTTCCACGCCGGGCTCTGCGTAACAGGCGAGGGCAAAATTCCAGAGTTCGTCGTTGTTCATCTGTAATTGGTTTTTTTCATGAGCAGCCGGATGGATTTCCGGGCGACCTGATAAACTCCGCCGCCATTATGATCCGACTTCAGAACCTGACTCTACAGCGCGGCCCGCAGCGTTTGCTGGAAGGCGCCGAGCTGACCCTTCATCCTGGCCATAAGGTCGGGCTGGTTGGCGCCAATGGCGCCGGTAAGTCCAGCCTGTTCGCCTTGCTGCGCGGCGAATTCACCCCCGACGAGGGCGACTGCCAGCTGCCGCCCGACTGGCGCATTGCACACATGCGCCAGGAGGTCGATACGCTCGATCGGTTGGCGGTCGATTACGTGCTGGACGGCGATACCGAGCTGCGCCGCATTCAGGGTGCGTTGATCGAGGCTGAAGCAGCCTCTGACGGTGGGGCGCTGGCTCGCTTGCATACCGAGCTCGATAACGCCGACGGCTATACCGCTGACGCACGGGCACGCAAGTTGTTGGCCGGCCTGGGTTTTGCCAATGAGCAAATGGACCTGCCGGTAAGCAGCTTCTCGGGAGGTTGGCGGATGCGTCTGAATTTGGCGCAGGCGCTGATGTGTCCGTCTGATCTGTTGCTGCTCGACGAGCCCACCAACCACCTCGATCTGGATGCCATTCTCTGGCTGGAAGCCTGGCTTAAGAGCTATCCAGGCACACTGATGCTGATTTCCCATGATCGCGACTTCCTCGACGAGGTGGTCGGTCATGTGGTGCACGTCGAGCAGCGCAAGCTGACGCTCTATCGCGGGGGCTACTCGGCCTTTGAACGGGCCCGGGCCGAGCGCCTGGCGCAGCAGCAGCAGGCGTTCGAGAAGCAACAGGCACAGCGCGAGCACATGGAGGACTTTATTCGGCGCTTCAAGGCCAAGGCGAGCAAAGCGCGACAGGCGCAGAGCCGGATCAAGGCCCTGGAAAAGCTTGAGGAGTTGGCCCCGGCGCATATCGATTCGCCGTTCGACTTCGTTTTTCGCGAGGCGGATAAGGTCTCCAGCCCGCTGCTGGATCTGGAGCAGGGGAGTCTTGGCTACGGCGACAAGGTGGTGCTAGAAAAGGTCAAGCTGCAGTTGGTCCCGGGAGCCCGCATCGGTTTGCTTGGCCCCAACGGAGCGGGGAAATCCACGCTGATCAAGACGCTGGCCAACGAGCTGCAGCCCTTGGGTGGACGCCTGCAGCGCGGCGAGAACCTTGTCATCGGCTATTTCGCCCAGCATCAGCTAGACGCTCTGGACGCTAAGGCCAGCCCGCTGTTGCATCTGCAGCGTATCGCCCCTGGCGAACGGGAGCAGGTACTGCGTGATTTTCTCGGTGGTTTCGATTTCCGCGGCAATCGCTGCGATGAGCCGGTCCTTAATTTCTCCGGCGGTGAAAAGGCCAGGCTCGCGCTAGCGCTGATCGCCTGGGGCAAACCCAATCTGTTGCTGCTCGACGAGCCGACCAACCACCTCGATCTCGAGATGCGGCTGGCGTTGACGCTGGCCTTGCAGGACTTCGAGGGGGCCGTGCTCGTCGTGTCCCACGACCGGCACTTGCTGAAAAGCACGACCGATGAATTCCTGCTGGTTGCAGAAGGCCGGGTCGTGGAGTTCGAAGGTGACCTTGAGGACTACGCTCGCTGGCTGGTCGACTACCGCTCCCGCCAGCAGCCGCTGAGCCCAGTGGAGCCCACGGGTGAAAAAACTGATAAACGCGCCGCCCGCCAGGCTGCGGCTACCCTGCGTCAGCAATTGGCTCCGTTGAAACGGCAAGCCGAAAAGCTCGAAAAGTCTTTGGCTGATATTCACGAAAAGCTCGCGCCGCTAGAGGCGCGTCTCGCTGATCCGGATGTATACGAGTCGGCCCGCAAGGATGAGCTGCGCGAGCTGCTGGCCAAGCAGGCTGAACTGAAGGTGCGCGAAGGCGAACTGGAAGAGGCTTGGCTGGAGGCGCTCGAAGCGCTCGAAGTTCTACAAAGCCAACTTGAGGCGAGCCTGTGAGCGAGCGGTGGCTGATTTTTTCACAAAGATGGAGTGATCAGTTGCTGCTCGGATTGCAGATACTGTTGATTCTGTTGGTCGCCTATACTCTTCAGCGGCTGGTCGTACGTGGGCTTTCACGGCTCGGCAGTCGCTATCCGCTTCCGCCTGAACTGCTTTTGCCGCTGCGTGGCGGGATTCGCTGGTTCATTATTGGCGGTGCGCTGATCATGGTGCTGGAGCGCGTCGGAGTGTCGGCCACCGTCATTTGGACCGCCTTCTCCGGGTTCGTGGCAGTCGCAGCCGTGGCCTTCTTTGCGATCTGGAGCGTGCTCTCCAACCTGCTCTGCGCTGTGCTCATCATGACCGTTGGCCCGTTTCGGTTGGGCGACATGGTGGAACTGGTGGAGAGTTTCGACAAGCCCATCGTCAAGGGCCGAGTCATCGATATAAACCTGCTTTACACCACGCTGGAAGAGTCAGCCGATAGCGGAACCGGTGCGATCGTTCAGGTTCCTAACAGTCTGTTCTTCCAGAAGGTGTTGCGCCGCTGGCGTGGCACCGAGATCCAGCCCCCTCATCACAACGCACACGAGTAGCACGCATGGAATGGCTTAGTAGCCCCGAAATCTGGGTCGCCTTTTTGACCCTGACCGCCCTGGAAATTGTCCTGGGTATCGACAACATCATCTTCATTTCCATCCTCGTTGGGCGCTTGCCAAAGGAGCAGCAACCCAAGGCGCGTTTCTTCGGCCTCGCCTTGGCAATGGGCACGCGGATTCTCTTGTTGCTATCGATCGCCTGGGTCATGCGCCTGACCAATGACTTGTTTACCGTATTCGAGCACGGTGTGTCCGGGCGTGACCTGATCCTGTTTTTCGGCGGCCTGTTCCTGCTGTTCAAGAGCACCATGGAAATCTGGCATAGCGTTGAAGGCGAAGAAGAGTCGGAAGGCTCCGCCGGAGGTGCGGTCAAAGCAGGCTTCGTCGGCATCATCCTGCAGATCGCGGTGATCGATATCGTCTTCTCACTGGACTCGGTGATCACCGCAGTGGGCCTGGTGGACAACGTGCAGGTGATGATTGCCGCAATCGTGATTGCCGTCGGGGTAATGATGCTCGCTGCTGGCACCATCAGCGACTTCATCGAGAAACATCCGACGCTGAAAATCCTCGCGCTGTCGTTCCTGATCGTAGTCGGCACCCTGCTGGTGGCCGAAGCCTTCGGCGCGCATGTGCCCAAGGGCTACGTGTACTTCGCCATGGTGTTCTCGCTAGGGGTCGAGGCGATCAACATTCGTATGCGCAAAGCGATGAATCGAAAGCTGAAGGCGCCGGTCAAGCTCGGCAAAGACATACCGGACTAAGGGCTGCGCTGAAAGCTGCGCCTGCTAGGCGAAGCTTCTGGGGGGATCAATCATGACGCTCGAAACCTGGCTTGCCTTTCTTGTTGCCTGTTGGGTCATCAGCCTGTCGCCGGGGGCGGGTGCGATCGCCTCGATGTCGTGCGGATTGCAGTACGGCTTCTGGCGCGGTTATTGGAACGCGATCGGTTTGCAGATTGCGCTGGCGATGCAGATAGCTGTAGTGGCCGCGGGTGTCGGAGCGGTGCTGGCGACCTCGTCGCTCGCCTTCAGCCTGATTAAATGGTTCGGGGTCGTCTATCTGTTGTGGCTGGCGGTTAAGCAGTGGCAGGCGGTGCCATCTATGCTTGACGACAGCGCTGCACCGCGACCGATCGGGCGCCCGTTAGCCTTGGTGTTCCGCGGTTTTCTGGTCAATGCCAGCAATCCTAAAGCCATCGTGTTCATTCTCGCTGTGCTGCCGCAGTTTCTGGATCCACAGCGCGATCTGGTACTGCAGTACCTGCATATGGGGGCCACGATGGTGGTGGTCGACCTGATCGTCATGGCGGGCTATACAGGATTGGCGTCCCGGGTTTTGCGCTTGTTGCGCACGCCGCGTCAGCAGCGCCTGGTCAACCGTAGTTTCGCCGCTATGTTCGCCGGTGCTGCGGCTTTGCTGGCTACGGTGCGGCGGGCTGTGGCATGACGGGGGCTGCACCGCTTCGGGTATGGGTTGACGCTGATGCCTGTCCCAAGGCTGCTAAAGAACAGCTGATCAAGTTCGCCCTCAAGCGCAAGTTCGAGGTGCTGCTGGTGGCGGGCCAGAGCCAGATCAAACCAGCCTTCGCCTGTGTTCGTCTGATTGTCGTGCCCAGCGGCCCGGACGCGGCAGATGACTATCTGGTCGAGCATGCTCAGCCTGGCGAACTGGTGATTTGCAGCGATGTGCCGCTGGCTGATCGCCTGGTGAAAAGAGGCGTGGCTGCCCTCGATCCGCGCGGTCGTGAATTCGACGAGCGCAACATGGGCGATCGTCTGGCGGTGCGCAACCTGTTCACCGATCTGCGTGAGCAGGGCCAGGTGGGCGGGGGACAGGGGGCTTACGGCGACCGTGATCGGCAAGCGTTTGCCAACGCGCTGGACCGTCTGCTGACTCAGCTGGCCCGAGCCGGCGTCCGCTAAGCAAACACCACTGGCGCGGGGCTGTTCCGTTTAAGGTCGAGCTTCCGGGTCAGCCGCAAAGATAGGTGCCGGTCCCTACTGCGATCAACACCCCTTCTTCGTTGTGCAGTTCGGAGCGAACCACCGCGACCTTGTTGCCGGAGCGCAATAAGGTCGCGCCGGCACTGAAGCGTTTGCCGCGTCCTGGGCGCAGGTAGTCGATGCGCAGGTCGATGGTGCCGAGGCGCGAGAGGCGCAGGGCGCGCTCTTCGGTGGTCAGGTGCTGATGCTTCTCGAAGGCTCCGATCATAGCCATGGCGCCGCCGACGACGTCGAGAAGCGACGCGATCACGCCACCATGCAAAATGCCGTGAAAGAAATTACCGACCAGCTCTTGCTTCATTGGCAGGTGCATCACCACGCGCTGGCGGGACACCTCATCCAGTTCGATACCCAGGTATTCATTGAACGGAATGCGCTCGAACAGCTGGCGCACCGCGTGCTGTTGTTCTTCGATGGTATCGATCGGGTGGTTCATGCGTGCGGCTCTCCGGCAGATCCAACTAAGCTGCCGGAGGGAGGGGGGATTGACCAGTGGCGCGGCGGGAGAGCCGGTAAGATTGGCGGTATCGCCACGCCGATGCCTCAGCTCCCACGCCTCGGCTCGAAAGCTGGGGCAAGGCCAGCCGAGGCGCTATTTGCCGGTCAGCGCCAGCACCCTATCGACCAGCTTGTAGATGCCCGTAGCTGCGTCGCTGATGGATTGCGCCAACATATAGGCAGGGGTGGTCACCAGGTTGTGCCGCGAATCCTCGACGATCTCAGTGACTTCGCACGGTTGGTGTTCGACGCCCATCTCCCGTGCCGCCGCTGCAGCCGGATCGTCGTCATTGCCTAGGGTGCAGACCACGCCGCGGCCAAAGATCTGGGCCGCCATGGTAGGCGCGATGCACATCATGCCGACCGGCTTGCCGGCCGCGGCAAAGGCTTGGGCCAGCGCCAACACATCGGGAAGCACTTTGCAGCCGGCGCCCTGGGTGGCGAAGTCGGACAAATTTTTCGCTGCGCCAAAGCCGCCTGGCACGATCAGCGCGTCGAACTCCTCGGCATTGGCTTCGCGAAGATCCTTGATCTCTCCCCGTGCCAAGCGCGCGGACTCGACCAGCACGTTGCGTTTTTCCGGCATCTCTTCACCGGTTAGGTGATTGATTACGTGCATCTGCTCGATGTTCGGCGCAAAGCACTGGACCTTGGCGCCACGCTGATCCAGGCGCAACAGCGTGATCACGCTCTCGTAGATTTCCGAGCCGTCGTATACGCCACAGCCGGAAAGAATCACGGCGACTTTTCTGTTCATTGAGATACTCCTGGTCAGTTCAGCAGCCTGGCAACTGCGCCAGGCAACAGCCTTCGATGCTAGCCCTTGGTGGGGTTCAAGGTAAGTCCATCGCGATAAAGGTTGGATGCCTTATCGCGTCGGGTGTTCAACTGTGGGCGCGTCTGGCCTAGGCACTTCAGCTCGGCGATAGACTGCTCAAAGCACTGGCAGTGCCCGCGCTTGGTGGCGACAATAAGGGCAATCTCCGGCCGGCGCGGATTGCTTGTCATCAAGCTGTCACGATGTCGGCTTATAACCGTCATATTCGCCCGTTCTGCGGGCCAGGAGTTCGTTGTGAGTTTCGTTCCTGCCAATCGCTTGTTCCCCGCTACACGGTTGCGCCGCAATCGTCGTGATGATTTTTCCCGCCGACTGGTACGCGAGCATCGACTGAGCGTGGATGACCTGATCCTGCCCGTATTTGTTCTCGATGGTGAAAATCGCCGCGAGCAGGTACCGTCGATGCCCGGCGTGGAGCGTCTTTCCATCGATTTGCTGTTGGAAGAAGCCGCTGAACTGGTCGCGCTGGGCATCCCTGCGTTGGCGTTGTTTCCGGTCACTCCGCTGGAGAAGAAATCCCTCGATGCGGCGGAGGCCTGGAATCCTGAGGGCATCGCCCAGCGCGCCACCCGGGCCCTGCGTGAGCGATTCCCGGAGCTCGGCATCATCACTGACGTTGCGCTGGACCCCTTCACCACTCATGGCCAGGACGGAATTCTTGACGAACATGGCTATGTGCAGAACGACGTCACGGTCGACGCGCTGGTCCGTCAGGCCCTGTCCCACGCTGAGGCGGGCGCGCAGGTGGTTGCGCCATCGGACATGATGGATGGGCGCATCCAGGCGATACGCGAGGCGCTGGAGGTGGCTGAGCATCACAATGTGCGGATCATGGCTTATTCGGCCAAGTACGCCAGTGCCTACTACGGGCCGTTCCGCGATGCGGTAGGGTCGGCGGCGAATCTGGGTAAGGGCAGCAAGAACACTTATCAGATGGACCCGGCCAATGGTGACGAGGCCTTGCACGAAGTCGGCGCCGACCTTTCAGAGGGTGCCGACATGGTCATGGTCAAACCGGGCATGCCCTATCTGGACATTCTCTGGCGGGTTAAAGATGCCTTTCGAGTGCCGACCTTCGTCTACCAGGTCAGCGGCGAGTATGCGATGCACATGGCAGCGATTCAGAACGGCTGGCTGAGCGATGCCGTGATTCTTGAATCGCTGACCGCCTTCAAGCGCGCAGGTGCCGATGGCATCCTCACCTATTTCGCCAAGCAGGCGGCACAACAATTAAAACAGGGGCAATGAGCCCTCCCGAGGCAGATCGATGACAAATCAGGGACTCAGCGAAAGCGAATTGCAGGCTGCAGCCATTGAAGTGCATCCCCTAGAGGAAATGGCCCCGCCAGCGCCTGAGGTGGAGAAGACAGAGGAAGCGCCAGCGCCACCGGCCCCCCCGCCGAATCTGGACGACAACAGCCTCTACATCCACCGCGAGCTGTCACAGCTGCAATTCAACATTCGCGTGTTGGAACAGGCGCTCGACGAGTCGTATCCGCTGCTGGAGCGGCTCAAATTCCTGCTGATCTTTTCCAGCAACCTCGATGAGTTTTTCGAGATTCGTGTTGCGGGGCTGAAGAAGCAAGTCACGTTCGCGCGTGAGCAGGCAGGTGCAGACGGTCTGCAGCCGCACCAGGCGCTGGCGCGTATTTCCGAACTGGTCCACGAGCAGGTCAGCCGACAGTATTCGATCCTCAACGAGATCGTACTGCCGGAAATGGCCAAGCATCAGGTGCGTTTCATTCGTCGGCGCAACTGGACAACCAAGATCAAGGCCTGGGTGCGCCGTTACTTTCGTGACGAGATCGCACCGATCATCACGCCAATCGGCTTGGACCCAACCCATCCGTTTCCATTGCTGGTTAACAAGAGCCTGAACTTCATTGTCGAGCTTGAAGGTATCGATGCCTTCGGTCGCGACTCCGGGCTGGCGATCATTCCGGCGCCGCGGTTGTTGCCCCGGGTTATTCGGGTGCCGGAGGAGGTGGGCGGGCCTGGCGCGAACCACGTGTTCCTCTCCTCGATGATTCATGCGCACGCTGATGATCTGTTCCACGGCATGAAGGTCAAGGGCTGCTACCAGTTTCGCCTGACGCGTAACGCCGACCTCTCGGTTGACACCGAAGACGTCGAGGATCTGGCCCGGGCGCTGCGTGGCGAGTTGATTTCACGGCGCTATGGCGACGCAGTGCGGCTGGAGGTGGTGGATACCTGTCCGAAGCATCTCGCTGATTTCCTCCTCAAGCAGTTCAACTTGAGCGAAAGCGAGCTGTATCGGGTCAACGGACCGGTTAACCTGACCCGGCTGTTCAGTATCACCGGTCTGGATAGTCATCCCGAACTGCAATACACCCCCTTCACGCCAGCAATCCCGAAGTTGCTTCAGAACAGCGAGAACATTTTCAGCGTGGTCGGCAAGCAGGACATCCTGCTGCTGCATCCCTACGAATCCTTCACTCCCGTCGTTGACCTCCTGCGCGAGGCGGCGAAGGATCCCTGCGTTTTGGCCGTCAAGCAGACGCTTTATCGCTCTGGTGCCAATTCGGAGATCGTCGACGCGCTGGTTGAAGCCGCGCGTAACGGCAAGGAGGTCACTGCCGTCATCGAACTGCGGGCGCGCTTCGATGAGGAGTCCAACCTGCAATTGGCCAGTCGGTTGCAGCAGGCCGGGGCCGTGGTGATTTACGGTGTGGTGGGCTACAAGACCCACGCCAAGATGATGTTGATCCTGCGTCGGGAGAATGGCGAGTTGCGGCGTTACGCCCATCTCGGTACGGGCAACTACCACGCCGGCAACGCGCGGCTGTATACCGATTACAGCCTGCTGACCTCGGATGAAGCGCTCTGCGAAGACGTGTCGAAGCTGTTCAGTCAGTTGATCGGCATGGGCAAGACCATGCGTATGAAAAAGTTGCTGCACGCGCCCTTCACGCTGAAGAAGGCGTTGCTCGACATGATCATGCAGGAGACGCAACACGCCAGCGAAGGCAAGCCGGCGCATATCATTCTCAAGGTCAATTCGCTGACCGACGCGAAAATGATCCGGGCGTTGTACAAGGCCAGCCAGACCGGGGTGCGCATCGATCTCATCGTTCGCGGTATGTGCTGCCTGCGCCCTGGCATTCTCGGGGTCTCGCACAATATCCATGTGCGTTCGATCATTGGTCGCTTCCTAGAGCACAGCCGAGTGTTCTATTTCCTCAACGGCGGTGACGAGAAGCTCTACCTGTCCAGTGCCGACTGGATGGAGCGCAACCTGGATCGGCGGGTCGAGACCTGCTTCCCGGTCGAAGGCAAGAAGCTGGTGACACGGGTGAAGAAGGAGCTGGAGGGCTTCCTGACCGACAACACTCAGAGCTGGGTGCTGCAGTCTGATGGCAGTTATCTGCGTAACAGCCCAAGCGGCAATCAGAATCCACGCAACGTGCAGAACACGTTGCTGGAGCGTCTGGGAAGCCCGACTGCGCGATAGACACCGGGGGTAATTGGGGTGGCAGCGGTTCGTCGACCGCTGCCAAACTCAGCGCACGCTGAGGGTGAAGTCGATCCGCTTGAGCCAATCCGCCTCCAGGGCAAAATCGGCTTGTGTCAGCGGGTTTTGAGCCAGCCAGTCTTCAGGAAAAGCCACGTCCAGACTGTTATCGCCGGCCTTGAGCTGAAACGCTGGCGCTTGCTGCGGCCCACGGATGTGGTGGAAAAGAATCGCGAAGCGCAGCAATACGCAGAGTCTGGTCAGCTTCACGCCGTACTCGCTCATTTCCTCGAATTTCTGCTTGGGTATATTGCGGCGGTGGCCGCGAACCAGCAGCGCCAGCATCTGTTGATCCTGACGGGAGAAACCGGGGAGGTCGGAGTGCTCGATCAAGTAGGCGCCGTGCTTATGGTAGTGGTAGTGCGCGATGTCCAGTCCGACCTCATGTATCCGCGCCGCCCAGCTGAGCAGTTCTCGCAGCCATTCTTCATCTAGTGCCCAATCGGAAGCGACCTGATCGAAGGCTTCCAGCGCCTTGCTTTCGACCCGAGCGGCCTGGTCAGTGTCGACGTGGTAGCGCTCCATCAAAAAGCTCAGTGTGCGATCGCGGATGTCTTCCTGGTGGTGCCGGCCGATCAGATCGTAGAGCACGCCTTCGCGCAGTGCGCCTTCGGAGTGCGCCATGCTGGTCAGCTCCAGTGCGTCGAAAATCGCTTCGATAATGGCCAAGCCCGCAGGGAAGATGCTCTTGCGGTCCGGCTTGATACCGTCCATGTCGAGCTTTTCAACATCGCCCAGCTTGAACAGTTTGCGCTTGAGCCAGCCGATGCCATCGGCCGTGACTTCTCCGTTGCTAAGCCCGGCGCTCTTGATCGCGAGACCGACGGCGCGAATGGTGCCGGACGCACCCACCGCATCCTGCCAGCCGAGCCGATGCAGGCCGTGCTCGACGCTCATCAGCTCTAGCCTCGCGGCGGTATAGGCCTGCGCGTAGCGGGCCGGCGTAATCTTGCCGTCCTGAAAAAACCGCTGAGTAAAGCTCACACAACCCATTTGCAAGCTTTCACGCAATAGCGAATCGAAGCCTTCGCCGATGATGAATTCGGTGCTGCCACCGCCAATGTCGACGACCAGGCGCTTGCCACTAGACGCGGGAAAGGTATGCGATACGCCAAGGTAGATGAGTCGCGCTTCCTCTCGGCCGGAAATCACCTCGACCTGATGCTGGATGATCGTCTCAGCTTGGCGAATGAACTGGGCGCGGTTGCGCGCCTCTCGAAGGGCATTGGTGCCGACCACGCGCACCGCGCCCTGGGGAAGATGATTGACCAGCTGAGCGAAGCGGCGAAGGCAGTCCAGGCCGCGCTGCATGGCAGCATCGTCGAGCTGTCTGTTCTCATCAATGCCAGCGGCCAGCTGGACCTTTTCGCCGAGCCGCTCGAGGATGCGCATCTCGCCGTTGCTGGTGCGGGCCAGCACCATGTGGAAGCTGTTCGAGCCGAGATCAAGGGCGGCGATCATCGGAAAGGGTTCGGCGGCTGTTGGGCGCATGGGGCAGTCTCTGTGCAAAACTCCGACATCCTGACATGATCGCCCTCATCCGCCAACGCGCAGCGCTGCGTCATAGCGCTCCGTGATCGATCCATTGCGCCTTCTATGGTCTATTGCCCAAGCGACAGGCTGCGACTTTCGATCCGCACCAAGCCGGGCTATGATGGCGTCACTTCTGATTTTGACCCTGGAGAAACTCCATGAGCGAATACATCAACAATGTCAGCGACAGCAGCTTCGAGCAGGACGTGCTCCAGGCCGATGGTCCTGTTCTGGTCGATTACTGGGCCGAGTGGTGTGGCCCGTGCAAGATGATTGCTCCAGTGCTCGATGAGATCGCCAAGGAATACGAAGGCAAGCTCAAAGTCTGCAAACTGAACATCGACGAGAATCAGGAAACCCCGCCGAAGTACGGCGTGCGCGGCATTCCGACGTTGATGCTGTTTAAGAACGGCAATGTCGAGGCCACCAAGGTGGGTGCTCTGTCGAAGTCCCAGCTGGCAGCGTTTCTCGATAGCAATATCTGATTCACGGTTGCTGCTTTCGAAAGCCCCCGCAAATGCGGGGGTTTTTTATAACTGCAGGGTGGACGCTTCGCCTGCACGGTGCTAAATTCGGCCCTGCGACGCTTCTCCGTCGCCCTCTGCATGCCGTCGCCGACGCACTTCAGCCTCATAAAGCACAACGAACCTGTTCGTCTCCTGCTGCGCGGCTTCTCAAGCTAATCGCTTTCTTCATCCCTTCTGACTCTTTCTATGAATCTGACCGAACTTAAGCAAAAGCCCATCACCGAACTGCTGGAAATGGCCGAACAGATGGGCATCGACAACATGGCCCGTTCGCGCAAGCAGGACGTGATTTTCTCTCTGCTGAAAAAGCACGCGAAAAGCGGTGAGGAAATCTCCGGTGATGGCGTGCTGGAGATTCTGCAAGACGGCTTCGGCTTCTTGCGCTCCGCGGATTCGTCCTATCTCGCCGGCCCGGATGACATCTATGTCTCGCCGAGCCAGATCCGCCGCTTCAATTTGCGCACCGGCGACACCATCGTCGGCAAGATTCGCCCGCCTAAAGAAGGCGAGCGTTATTTCGCGCTGCTCAAGGTTGATACGATCAACTTCGATCGCCCGGAAAACGCGAAGAACAAAATTCTGTTCGAGAACCTGACTCCGCTGTTCGCCAACAAGCGACTCACGATGGAGGCCGGTAACGGCTCGACGGAAGATCTCACTGGCCGGGTGATCGACCTTTGCGCCCCGATCGGCAAAGGTCAGCGCGGTCTGATCGTCGCACCGCCGAAAGCGGGCAAGACGATCATGCTGCAGAACATTGCGAGCAACATCACCCGTAACAACCCCGAATGCCACCTGATCGTTTTGCTGATCGATGAGCGCCCGGAAGAAGTGACCGAAATGCAGCGCACCGTGCGTGGCGAAGTGGTCGCCTCTACCTTCGACGAGCCACCGACCCGCCACGTGCAGGTCGCTGAGATGGTGATCGAGAAGGCCAAGCGCCTGGTCGAGCACAAGAAGGACGTGGTCATCCTGCTGGATTCCATTACCCGTCTGGCCCGTGCCTATAACACGGTGATTCCTAGCTCCGGCAAGGTACTGACTGGCGGTGTCGACGCACATGCCCTGGAAAAGCCCAAGCGTTTCTTCGGCGCCGCGCGGAACATCGAGGAAGGCGGTTCGCTCACTATTATCGCCACCGCACTGGTGGAAACCGGCTCCAAGATGGACGAGGTTATCTACGAGGAGTTCAAGGGCACTGGTAACCTCGAGTTGCAGCTTGATCGCCGTATCGCCGAGAAGCGGGTATTCCCCGCGATCAACATCAACCGTTCGGGTACTCGTCGCGAAGAATTGCTGACCAGCGAGGAAGAGCTGCAGCGCATCTGGATTCTGCGCAAGCTGCTGCATCCGATGGACGAAAGCGCTGCGATCGAGTTTCTACTCGACAAGCTGAAGGACACCAAGACCAACGAAGAATTCTTCATGTCAATGAAGCGCAAATAAGTCTGGTCGTTGCTGCCGAGGCCGGGGAAACCCGGCCTTTGTCTGTCTGCAGGTTTTGTATCGACCTGCACCAAGGCTACACTTTCCGCCCGGACACCCGCCGGCCCCTGCGAGGCTCAAGCAATGCAGTATCGCGATCTGCGCGACTTTATCCGAGGCCTGGAACAGCGCGGTGAACTCAAGCGCGTTTCAGCCGCCGTTTCTCCCGTTCTGGAAATGACCGAGATATGCGATCGAACCCTGCGCAAGCAGGGGCCGGCGCTGCTCTTCGAGAACCCGACCGGCTTCGATATGCCGGTTCTCGGAAATCTCTTCGGCACACCCAAGCGCGTTGCTCTGGGTATGGGGGCGGAGGAAGTGTCCGAGCTACGCGAGATCGGCAAGCTCTTGGCCTTTCTCAAGGAGCCGGAGCCGCCAAAAGGGCTAAAGGATGCCTGGAGCAAGCTACCGATCTACAAGAAGGTCATCAGCATGGCGCCCAAGGTGCTCAAGGATGCGCCCTGTCAGGAGCTGGTCGTCGAAGGTGAGGATGTTGATCTGTCTCTGCTGCCGGTTCAGACCTGCTGGCCAGGCGATGCTGGGCCACTGATCACCTGGGGGCTGACAATCACCAAGGGCCCTAACAAGGAGCGGCAGAACCTCGGTATCTATCGCCAGCAGGTGATTGGTCGCAACAAGGTGATCATGCGCTGGCTCAGCCATCGAGGCGGTGCGCTGGACTTTCGTGAGTGGTGCGAGAAGTATCCCGACCGACCCTACCCAGTGGCGGTGGCACTCGGCGCTGATCCGGCCACGATCCTCGGCGCTGTTACTCCGGTTCCGGATTCGCTCTCCGAATATGCCTTTGCTGGCTTGTTACGCGGCAGCCGTACCGAGCTGGTCAAATGCCGGGGTAGCGATCTGCAGGTGCCGGCCGGTGCTGAAATTGTTCTGGAAGGTTACATTCAGCCTGGCGAGATGGCCGATGAAGGGCCGTACGGTGATCACACCGGCTACTACAACGAGGTCGATCGCTTCCCGGTGTTCACCGTGGAGCGCATCACCCGACGTCGCGACGCTATCTATCACAGCACCTATACCGGTCGGCCGCCAGATGAACCGGCGATACTGGGTGTCGCGCTCAACGAGGTTTTTGTACCGATCCTGCAGAAGCAGTTTCCCGAGATCACTGATTTCTATCTGCCGCCGGAAGGCTGTTCCTACCGCATGGCGGTGGTAACCATGAAAAAACAGTACCCCGGCCACGCCAAGCGCGTGATGCTGGGCGTATGGAGCTTTCTACGGCAGTTCATGTACACAAAGTTCGTCATCGTTACCGACGATGACATCAACGCACGGGATTGGAATGACGTTATCTGGGCCATCACCACGCGCATGGATCCCAAGCGCGATACGGTGCTGATCGAGAACACACCAATCGACTATCTAGACTTTGCCTCGCCGGTGTCCGGTCTCGGCAGCAAGATGGGCCTCGATGCCACTCATAAGTGGCCCGGCGAGACTACCCGTGAATGGGGGCGTGCCATCGTGCAGGATGAGGCGGTGAAGCGTAGGGTCGACGAACTCTGGGCCGAGCTTGGCATCGACTGATGACAGCCGCGCATTTACTCAGGTTTTGAATTGATGAAAGTAACCCTGCAACCCTCCGGAGCAGTGCTCGACGTCGAACGTGGTGAGTTGATTCTCGACGCCGCGCGGCGGTTGGGCTACGACTGTCCGCAAGCATGCCGCAACGGTAATTGCCTGATATGCGCTGCACTGCTGGTTGACGGCCGGGTGCGTCAGCGTGGCGAAAGCCATGATCATGGCGAAGTTTTCGCCTGCCTGGCTGAGCCAGAGGAAGATTGCGTTCTGCTGTGGGATGGTGTGCTTGCGCCGGGGGAGCTACCGGTGCGTACGCTGAGTTGCCAGCTCGTCAGCTGTGAAGAGGTGGGGGGCGACGTGTTTCGCCTGTTACTCCGTGCGCCGGCCGGTAAACTGCCACGCTACCATGCTGGGCAGTATTTGCTGCTCGAGCGGGAGGATGGCGAATACAGCGCCTTTTCGCTAGCGTCCGCGCCAGGGCGCGGACGTGAGCTGGAGCTCCACGTGCTAGCGCGTGAATCGTCAGCGATCGACCTGCTGCAGCAAATCAGGCGCACCGGGACGGCTCGCGTGCAGATGCCGTTCGGCGATACCCACCTCGCCGAGCTGCCAGAGGGGCCATTGGTGCTGATTGCTGCAGGCACCGGGATGGCGCAGATGCACAGTCTGATCGAGCATTGCCGAGCCGAGGGCTTCGCCCATCCGGTGCATCTGTACTGGGGGGTGCGTCGCCCGGAAGACTTCTATCAGTTGACGCATTGGCAGGAGTGGCAACAGCTGCCCAATCTCCGTCTGCATCAGATTGTCAGTGATGTTTGTGAGTGGGCGGGGCGGCGCGGCATGTTGCATCAAGCAGTCTGCGAGGACTTCACCGATCTCCAGCCAGTTCACGTCTACGCCAGCGGGTCTCCCGCGATGGTCTACGGCACGCTGGATGCATTGGTGGAGGCGGGAATGGATGCAAAACAGATGCGTGCAGACGTATTCGCCTATGCGCCTCGGGATCGTAAGAGCTGAGCGCCGGGCGGGCGCTGCCCGTCGACAGAGAAGCAGCGCCGGCTACAGCGCTGCTCCCGTGCTTGAACTAAAGCCTCGGCTCAGCGCGCCTGGCGCTGTTGAAGCAGCAGGTTCTTGTAACCGCTTGCTGATAGCGCCTTCTGGGCCTGATCGAGTCGTGCTCGGTCGGCAAATGGCCCGACCAGCACCCGATACCAGTCCTCGTCACGCACGGTCACGCTTTCAACTCGTACATCCTGGCCGAGCAGAATGATCTGCGCCCTAACCTTTTCCGCTTCGGGCTTCTTGCGGAACGAGCCGGCCTGCAAGAAAAACTGAGTCACCGGTGCCTTGGCCACTGTAGGCGGAGGTGGTGGTACCTGGCCATTCAGAGCGGCTTCGGCGCGCGCCGCGTCGATCTTTGCAGCCTCTTCCGGTGTGACCGGCTTGGGCGGCTCGGGCTTTGGCGCCTCTGGCGGCAAGATCACTTCCGACTCAGGCAGCAGCGTATAGAAGTCGTACTTCGGTTTGGCTGGCTGGCCCGTGGCGGGAGGCGAACGCTTCGGCTGCTCCTTGGATTTCGCTGTGTCCTTGGTGCGCTGGATCTCATCGCCGCCAGGTTCGAGGTTCATCAGGAACACAATGAAGCCGCCAATGACCAGTCCACACACGAGCCAGATCCAGCCGGGTACCGGCTTCTTGGCGGGTGCCTGGTAGCGGCTCGCGCCACGTTTCGGGGCGGGTTTTTTCCTGGCTGCCACTTACATCCGCTCCAGCGTTTCCAGGCCAAGCAGGGCAAGGCCCTGTTTCAGCGTTTTGCCGGTCAGGGCGGCGAGGCGCAGGCGACTCTGTTTAACCGTCTCGCTCTCAGCGGTGAGTATCGGGCAGTGTTCGTAGAAGCTGGAGAACAGCCCTGCCAGATCGTATAGATAGCTGCACAGCAGATGGGGAACACCTTTCTCACCCACACCGTTGAGCACCTCGGCGAACTGAGCCAGCTTCGCGCCTAGTGCTTGTTCTTGTTCGGCTTCCAGGTTGATCTCGCCGCCGAGTCCATCCATGCCGGTACCCAGCTTGCGAAACACGCTGGCCACCCGGGTGTAGGCGTAAAGCAGGTAGGGGGCGGTGTTGCCTTCGAAGCTGAGCATCTGCTCGAAGTTGAAGCTGTAATCGCTGGTGCGGTGCTTGGACAGGTCTGCATATTTCACTGCGCCGATGCCCACAGCGCGGGCGATTTGCCGCAGCTCCCCTTCGTCAAGATCCGGGTTTTTGCCTTTAACCAGGCTGTAGGCGCGCTGCTCGGCTTCATCGAGCAGGTCAACCAGCTTCACCGTGCCGCCATCCCGGGTCTTGAAGGGGCGGCCATCGGCACCGTTCATGGTGCCGAAACCCATGTGCTCGAGCTGCATGTCGCTGCGGACGAAGCCGGCGCGTCGAGCAACCTCGAAGGTCATTTGGAAATGCAGTGCTTGGCGCTGATCGACAAAATACAGCGCGCGATCAGCCTTTAGCTGCTGACTGCGGTAGCGCATGGAGGCCAGGTCAGTGGTGGCGTAGAGGTAGCCGCCACCGGCTTTCTGCACAATCACCGGGAGCGGGTTGCCTTCGGCGTTCTTGAATTCATCGAGAAAGACGCATTGGGCTCCGTTGCTCTCAGTCAGCAGCCCTTTGACCTTGAGCGATGCGACTATGTCGGCGAGTTCGGCGTTGTAGGCGCTTTCGCCTTTTACATCGTCCGGGGTGAGCATGACATTGAGGCGGTCGTAGACTTCTTGCGCATGGCTGAGTGAGAGTTCGTTAAATTGCTTCCACAGCCGCAGGCATTCGGCATCGCCTGCTTGCAGCTCCACGACTAGCTTGCGCGCGCGTTCGGCAAACTCGGTCGATTCGTCGAACCGTTGCTTCGCTGCGCGGTAGAAGCCTTCCAGGTCCGCCAGCTCCGGTGAGTCGAACCCTTTCGGTTGTTCCTTCACGTAAGCCAGCAGCATGCCGAACTGGGTGCCCCAATCGCCCACGTGGTTCTGCCGGATAACCTCGTCTCCGAGGAATTCGAGCACGCGCGCCACGGCGTCGCCGATGATGGTCGAGCGCAGGTGGCCGACGTGCATTTCCTTCGCCAGGTTCGGTGAGGAGAGGTCGACCACAACGCGTTGCTTGGAGCCCGTTTTGCTGACGCTGAGATGAGGGTCGGCGAGGGCGGCTTCTAACCGCTGCGCCAACGCAGCGCTGTTCTGGAAGAAATTGAGAAAGCCCGGGCCGGCGATCTCGACCTTGCTGACGCTGGGGTCTGCTGGCAATGCTTCGATGAGCTTTTGCGCCAGATCGCGCGGCTTCATCCCGGCGGGCTTTGCCAGCATCATCGCGACGTTGCTGGCAAAGTCGCCGTGGGTCTTGTCGCGGGTGTTCTCCACCTGAATAGTCGGGTTCGACCCCTCCGGCAGCACGCCTTCGGCGGTGAGACGGGCCAGGGCTTGCTGGATCAGATGGCGAATGCTGTCTTTCATGATGTGCTCGGTCGGCCGAAGGCTTTGGTCGAAAACTGGGCATTATCGGTGCCCCGAGGCCGAACCTTCAAGGCTTAAGGCGCTTAGTTGCGCTGGAGTCTGTGCGACAGGCCAACATCAGAACAGGTCGATTGGGTCAACATCCAACGACCAGCGGACGGTGCGGCTACCCGGCAATGTCTCTACCTGCGGCATCCAGGCGCTCATAAGGTTATGCAGTGGTGCGCGGGCGTTAGCTTGTAGTAGCAGCTGCGCACGAAAACGCCCGGCACGTCGCTCCATCGGAGCGGGCACTGGCCCCAGCAGCTCGACACCCGTCAGGCCGAGTTGCGCTATCAGCTGTTCGGCCTGAATACAGGCTTGATCGAGGAAGTCTTCGGCCTGGCCGGGTTTCACCGCCTCGGCCCGCAACAGCGCAAGATGGCTGAAAGGAGGCAAGCCAGCCGCGCGACGCTCGCTCAGCGCCTGCTCAGCGAAGGCGAAGTAGCCCTGCTCGGTCAGCTGAACCAGCAGCGGGTGGTCAGCCAGGTGAGTCTGGATGATCACTTTGCCGGGCTCCTCGGCCCGCCCAGCGCGGCCGGCTACCTGCACGATCAGCTGAGCCATCCGTTCGCTGGCGCGGAAATCGGCCGAAAACAAACCACCGTCCGCATCAAGAATGGCGACCAAGGTCACGCGCGGGAAGTGGTGGCCCTTCGCGAGCATCTGAGTGCCCACCAGCACGCATGGCTCGCCACGGTTGATGGTGGCCAGCAGCTGCTCCATCGAGCCTTTGCGTGAGGTACTGTCACGATCGATGCGTAGCACCGGGTAGTCAGGAAAGAGCGTTGCGAGTCGCTCCTCCGCTCGCTCAGTACCCGCGCCTACGGGCCTCAGGTCGAGCTTGTTGCAGTCTGGACAGCTATGCGGCGGGCGTTCGGCATGCCCGCAGTGGTGGCAGCGCAGCTCGTTGTGACGCTGATGCAGCGTCATCCTGGCGTCACAGCGAGGGCACTGGCCGATCCATCCGCAATCGTGGCACAGCAGCGAGGGGGCGAAGCCGCGCCGGTTGAGGAAGACCAGCACCTGCTGTCCAGCGGCAAGTGTCTGCGCCATGGCCTGCTGCAATGGGCCGGAAATGCCGGAATCGAGCGGGCGGCTCTTTATGTCCAGGCGCAGAAAGCGCGGCGCTTGAGCCCCTCCGGCACGCTCGGTCAGCTTCAATAACCCGTAGCGCCCGCTGTGCGCGTTGTGCAGGCTTTCCAGCGACGGCGTCGCCGACCCCAGCAAAATCGGGACGTTCTCTTGGCGCGCTCTGACCACGGCGAGGTCGCGTGCGTGATAGCGCAGGCCTTCCTGCTGTTTATAAGAGGCATCATGCTCTTCATCGAGAATGATCAACCCCGGGTTTTTCATCGGGGTGAACAATGCTGAGCGGGTACCGATGATGATGTCCGCCTCGCCGTCCCGCGCCGCAAGCCAGGCATCTAGACGTTCGCGGTCGTTGACATTGGAGTGGAGCAGGGCGATGCGGGCATTGAAGCGTTTTTCGAAGCGCGCCAGGGTCTGTGGCCCGAGGTTGATCTCGGGAATCAACACCAGAGCCTGCTTGCCGGCCTCCAACACCTGATGGATCAGCTGCAGGTAGACCTCTGTCTTGCCACTCCCGGTGACGCCGGCGAGCAGGTATGCCTGAAAGCCATCCAGGCCTGAGTGAATGGCTTCGAAGGCGGCGCGTTGCTGCTGGTTCAGCGGTAATTCCGCCTGCAGCAGCCAGCTGCCCTGGTGCTGCCGAGTCTGGTGGCAGCGCCGGGTCTCGACGCGCAGCAGACCTTTCTGCAACAGCAAATCGAGGCTGTCTTTGCTCAGCTGCATCTGCGAAAGCAGGGCATGCGCCACGCCGTGAGGATGCTGAGCGATGGTCTTCAGTGCTTCGCGTTGGCGTGGCGCCCGGCTCAGTCTCGGATCGTCGGGCCGCGCGCCGTTGACTACATGCCAGAAGCGCTCCTGTCTCGCCTCGGCGGGTTCGCCCTGGCGCAGCAGGACTGGCAGCGCCCAGCTGAGCGTGTCGCCGAGGCTGTGCTGGTAATACTGGGCAGTCCACAGGCATAGCTTGAACAGCGGCGACGGTAGGGGAGGTCGCGCATCGAGCAACTCCAGAGCCGGTTTGAGCTTCGCGTCGGGGACTTCGCTGTGACTGACGACCTCTACCAGTATCCCGATGATTTCGCGTCGGCCAAACGGTACGCGCAGGCGCATACCCGGCTGCAGCCGGGCGTTTGAGACCCCAGCAGGTGGGAGGTAATCGAAGAGTCTGCGCAATGGCGAGGGCAGCGCGAGGCGGAGTATGGATCGGGGCACGCGAAAGTCCTTGGCGGCGAGTGCCGATCTTAAACGATCCGGCGGGGTAGCAGGCTGGCCTGTAGTCTTGGGCTGTGGGGTGAGGCGATATCTGTCCGATCAGCAGCCCTTGCATCGCCTACTTGCTCTGTTATTATTCGCGCCCTTCCGTGCGGTACTCGACATAGGGTCGGGTGGCGGCACAAGTCCTAGAGGATTTTTCCATGAAAGCCGATATCCATCCTAATTACGTAGAAATCGACGCCACTTGCAGCTGCGGCAACGTCATCAAGACTCGCTCTACGCTGGCCAAGAACCTGAGCATCGACGTTTGTTCTGAGTGCCATCCGTTCTACACCGGCAAGCAGAAAGTGCTGGATACCGGCGGCCGTATCGACCGCTTCAAGCAGCGCTTTGGTGTGTTTGGCGCCAAGTAACAAGCTGTCGTCGCTACGGGAATCCGATGAGATTCTCCGAGCAACTGAAAAAGGCGTCCCTGGTGGGCGCCTTTTTCGTTTCTATCTTCTTCAGCTTGCAAGCTGCGGCGCTTTGCCCGGCCAGCGAGCCGCTCTCGCGCGTGAAGGTCGCGACAGTTATTGATGGCGATACGCTGCGGCTGGTCGATGGTCGCAGTGTGCGACTCATTGGGTTGAATGCCACCGAAATGGGCCGTAAAGGGCGCAGTGCCGAGCCGTTTGCAGAGGCTGCAAGGAATCGGCTGCAATCGTTGGTGAGCACCAATGATGGTTATGTCGCTATAAGAATTGGTCGGCAATCCAGGGATCACTACGGACGCGTTCTTGCTCACGCCTTCGACAAACATGGCGAAAATCTGGAAGCGCAAATGCTTGCCGAGGGATTGGGCTTCTTTATCGCCATCGCGCCGAACGTGTCGTTGGCCGAATGCCAGCGAGCGGCGGAGCGGCAGGCGCGTTCTGCTGGCAAAGGGGTTTGGCGGCAACCTCCTGTGATCGCGGTGGACCGCGTGCGTGGCGGTGGGTTTGCGATTGTCAGGGCCCGTGTCGAGCGCATGGAGACCAACCGAGGAGGTGTCTGGTTGGAACTGGGTGGTTCGCTTGTGGTGCAGATCCCTCCTCAGGTCGTTGCCGCTTTCGATGATGCGTTGAAGGGGTTGTCTGGCAAGGATGTCGAGGTCAGGGGCTGGGTTATCGACCGAAAGAGTCGTGGTGATCGGTCGCGGCGGGCGCGTTGGTTGTTGAAGCTAAGCCACCCGTCGATGCTCATGCCTTTGTCCTGAAGCCGTCGCCAAAGTCGTACGGCCAGACCTTGACAGTCAGGTTTTCCGTTCCCTTGTGACGGCGCTCGGTCTTGGCGTATCCTCGACCACCTGTCTGTCCCAGTAAAATAAGCGGAATTGCCCCATGACTGACCTGAAAACTGCCGCTCTCGACTACCATTCCCAGCCCCGTCCGGGAAAGTTGAGCGTCGAGCTGACCAAGCCCACGTCCACCGCTCGCGATCTTTCGCTGGCCTACAGTCCTGGTGTGGCGGAGCCGGTCCGGGAGATCGCCCGAGATCCTGAGTTGGCTTATCGATACACCGGCAAAGGCAATCTGGTTGCGGTGATTTCCGATGGCACCGCAATTCTCGGTCTTGGCAACCTTGGGCCACTGGCATCCAAGCCGGTTATGGAAGGCAAGGGTGTACTGTTCAAGCGATTCGCTGGGGTCGATGTGTTTGATATCGAAGTCGATGCGGAGAGTCCGCAGGCCTTTATCGATACCGTCAAGCGTATCTCCATCACCTTTGGTGGGATCAATCTGGAAGACATCAAGGCGCCTGAGTGCTTCGAGATCGAACGGACCTTGATCGAACAATGCGACATTCCCGTATTTCATGACGATCAGCACGGCACGGCTATCGTCACTGCAGCGGGCATGCTCAATGCACTGGAAATTGCCGGTAAGTCTTTGGAGCAGGCAAAAATCGTCTGCCTTGGCGCCGGCGCCGCTGCAACCTCCTGCATGAAGTTGCTGGTTAGCATGGGTGCGAAAATCGAGAACATCTTCATGATCGATCGCAAGGGTGTTATCCATGCGGGTCGTGACGATCTAAACCAGTACAAAGCAGTGTTTGCACATGAGACCGACAAGCGCACCCTGGATGACGCGCTAGACGGTGCCGACGTCTTCGTGGGCCTGTCGGGCGCCAATCTGCTGAGTGCCGAGGGTCTCAAGCGTATGGCAGCCAATCCGGTCGTATTTGCCTGCTCCAACCCGGACCCTGAGATCAGTCCGGAGCTGGCGCACGCGACGCGCTCCGATGTAATCATGGCAACCGGCCGTTCGGATTATCCGAATCAGGTCAACAACGTGCTGGGCTTCCCGTTCATTTTCCGCGGTGCGCTGGACGTCCGGGCCAAGCGCATCAACGAGGAAATGAAGATAGCAGCCGCGCTGGCGCTGCGTGACCTCGCCAAGCTGCCGGTGCCGGCCGAGGTGGCGGCCGCCTATGGCGTTGACAGTCTGGAGTTCGGTCGGGAATACATCATTCCGAAGCCTATGGATCGGCGCCTGATCACACTGGTTTCCGATGCGGTCGCCAAGGCTGCCATTGAAAGTGGCGTGGCGACTCTGCCCTACCCCTCGAACTACCCGCTTAAGTCTGTCGACGACGTCTTCGGTGGTTGAGTGGTGGTCTATGGCTCCGCTTTGATGGGGCTGTAGTTAAAAAAACCGGCCAATGGCCGGTTTTTTTATCATCGAAATCCCGCAGAACGCTTAGCGGAGCTCGGCTACGCTCTCACGTAGTATTCGACTTTTAGAAAAGATCCATAGGTGCCGTTTCGCTGGCCGGTAGCGGGCTGCCAGGGATGGTTGCGCCTGGCATCAGCTCATCGTTCATGCCGGGCGGTGAATCTTCGCTTCGGAATATTTCGAAATAGGCATCTGGTGTCCCTGGTGCCGCTGCGCGGCCACTGTCAGGGTCGATGCGCAGGGTCAGGATGCCTTCAGGCTCAGCAGGGGCATGTTCAGGTTTGCCCTCCAGCACAGCGCTCATGTACTTCATCCATATGGGCAGGGCTACCGTGCCGCCGTACTCACGGCGACCGAGGCTCTGAGGCTGATCGAACCCGGTCCAGACGGTGGTGACGATGTCTGCGTTATAGCCCGAGAACCAGCTGTCTTTTGATTCGTTCGTGGTCCCGGTCTTTCCCGCAATATCGCCACGGCCCATCGCCAAGGCTTTTCTGCCCGTGCCTCGTTTGATGACGTCTTGCAGCATGCTGGTCATGATGTAAGCGGTCCGATCATCAATGATCTGTTCGGCGTGCCTGGGGGGCTGGGCCAGCTCTGAGCGGTCGTCGGCAATGAACGAGTCGTTCTGTGCGTAGGCAATGGCTGTCGCCTCGGGCGGGGCTCCAGAGGTTGGATCAGCAGTGTTGCGTTCTGGCACGCGCACAGGATCTGCGCTGAATATCACCTTCCCGTCTCTATCCTCGATCCGCTCTATCAAATAGGGCTCTATCTTGTAGCCGCCATTGGCAAATGCTGTCCAGCCGGTAGCGATTTCCATTGGCGTCAAGGTTGCTGTGCCAAGCGCAAGCGACAAGTTCGCTGGCAGGTCTTCGGGCTTGAATCCAAAACGTGTGATGTAGTCGATGGTCTGCGGGATGCCGAGCGTTTGCAGCAGGCGAATCGACACTAGGTTGCGTGATTTGTACAGTGCCTCTCGCAAGCGGATCGGGCCTAGGAAGGTGTTGTTATCGTTCTTGGGTCGCCAAACGCGGTCTAGGCCTTCTTCGACGAACACGATGGGGGCGTCGTTAACAAGTGTGGCAGGGGTGAACCCTGCATCCAGTGCGGCGCTATAAACGAAGGGTTTGAAGCTCGAGCCGGGCTGGCGCTTGGCCTGAATGGCGCGGTTGTAATTGCTTTGCCCAAAGGAAAACCCTCCGGTCAGTGCTTCAATGGATCCATCAAGCGGATCGAGAGATACCAGTGCGCCCTGCGCCTGGGGTACCTGGCTGAACAGCGCTTCGCCTTCGACAATGCGGATCCGAATGACATCTCCCGGTTTGACCACGTCGGACGGTGCCTTCGGTTGCGGCCCCAGGCTGTTGGTATTAATGAATGGGCGGGCCCACTTCATACTTTCCCAGGCGATGCTGTGTTCGCTGCCGTCTCGAAGTAGCGCCTGAACGGACTCTTTTGAGGTGCTACTGACGACAGCCGGTTGCATCCCGGACTGGCTGCGATAGTCACCGAGCTGCCTCAGCCAGTCTGCTTCATCCGTGCCGGCCAGGTGAGCTTCCGGGCCACGATAGCCGTGGCGCTGGTCGTATTCGATTAGTCCCTGGGTAAGGGCTTGGTTGGCAGCGATCTGACGTTCGCTGCTGACGGTAGTGTGGACGCGGAATCCGTCTGTGTATGCGGCGCTGCCGAAGCGGCCGACCATTTCGGCGCGTGCCATTTCGGCAATGTAAGGTGCGTCAAGTTCGGGCGAGGAGCCGTGATAGGACGCATCGACGAGTTCCGCCAATGCTTTGTGATAGCGGGTCTCGTCTATTTTCCCGAGGCGATACATTCGGCCGAGAATCCAGTCTCGTCGCTCCTTGGCTCGTTCCTTGTTCGCGAGCGGATTGAAGGCTGAAGGTGCCTTGGGCAGGCCGGCTATCATCGCCATCTGCGCCAAGCTCAGCTCGCTGATTGATTTGCCGTAGTACACCTGCGCTGCAGCTTCTATTCCGTAGGCGCGGTTTCCTAGGTAGATCTTGTTAACGTACAGCTCAAGGATCTCATCCTTACTCAGTTCTCGTTCAATCTGAAGAGCGAGGAGGATTTCATTGATCTTGCGCGAAAAGCTGCGCTCGCTGGTCAGGAAGTAATTCTTCGCCACCTGCATGGTGATGGTGCTGCCGCCGGTCTGAATATGGCCGGTTTTCAATAATTGCGTGGCAGCGCGCATCAGGCTGGAAACATCAACGCCATAATGATTCGCGAAGTTATCGTCTTCTGCCGACAGCAAAGCGGCGATGAAATCCTTGGGTATTTCATCGAAGCTGATAGGGGAGCGACGCATTTCGCCATATTCGGCGATCAGCTTGTCATCGTGGCTGTAGACACGCAGCGGAATCTGGAGCTGTATGCTGCGTAGCGAGTCGACAGATGGCAGGTTGGGGCTGAGATAGAGAAACGCGCCACTGAGACTGAGCAAAAGTCCGCAGAAAATAGCCAAGCACGACCATAGGAAAAACTTCAGAAAACGCATCGGGTTTCGTTGAATCCAGGATGGGGAATGAGGTGTATGCCGCAGACGGTGCTGAAAGGAAAAACCGTTCACATTATAAGCGGTTTTTCTGTAGGGGAGCCATTTGCGCTTCTGTCAAGGCTGTTATCTAATGCTGACATACATAATTAATCCGTAAGTAGCGGATAGAGATAGGAAATCAGCCGTGCTAGGGCTATTCACTAAGAAAGCGAACACGCTGCTTGGGATCGACATCAGTTCGACGTCCGTCAAGCTACTGGAATTAAGCCGCTCAGGTTCCCGGTATCGGGTTGAGTCCTATGCGGTTGAGCCACTCCCGCCAAATGCTGTGGTTGAAAAAAACATCGCTGAGCTGGAGGGCGTGGGGCAGGCGCTTTCCCGACTGTTAGGCAAGGCAAAAACTGGAGTCAAGTCGGCTGCTGTGGCGGTATCTGGTTCGGCGGTCATCACTAAAAGCATCGAGATGGAAGCCGGGCTCAGCGACGAAGAGCTGGAAAACCAGTTGAAGATCGAAGCTGATCAGTACATTCCCTACCCTCTCGAAGAGGTTGCCATCGATTTCGAGGTGCAGGGTCCCGCCCCTCGTTCGCCTGGCCGGGTTGAAGTGCTACTGGCAGCATGCCGCAAGGAAAACGTGGAAATACGTGAAGCGGCGCTCGCCTTGGCGGGGCTGACGGCAAAGGTCGTTGATGTCGAAGCCTATGCGTTGGAGCGCTCCTATGGCTTGCTGGCGCCCCAGTTGGGTGCTGGACATGACGAGCTGACCGTCGCGCTCGTCGACATCGGTGCGACCATGACCACGCTCAGCGTATTGCACAACGGCCGTACTATTTATACGCGAGAACAACTGTTCGGTGGTCGTCAGCTCACCGAGGAAATACAACGGCGTTATGGGTTGTCAATGGAAGAGGCGGGCCTGGCCAAGAAACAGGGAGGACTCCCAGACGACTTCGACAGCGAAGTGTTGCAGCCGTTCAAGGAAGCGGTCGTTCAACAGGTTTCGCGCTCTCTGCAGTTCTTCTTCGCTGCCGGGCAGTTCCACGATGTGGATTACATTCTTCTGGCAGGCGGTACGGCATCGATCCCGGGGTTGGATCGGCTGATTCAACAGAAAATCGGAACCCAGACTTTAGTCGCCAACCCGTTCGCCGATATGGCATTGAGCAGCAAGGTCAACGCTGGCGCTCTCGCCAGTGATGCCCCGTCCCTGATGATCGCTTGTGGGTTGGCCTTGAGGAGTTTCGACTGATGGCCCGGATTAACCTTTTACCTTGGCGCGAGCAGCTACGCGAAGAGCGTAAACAGCGTTTCCTGGTGTCGCTGGCCGGGGTGGCCGTTGTGGCAGTGGGTTTATTGTTTCTTGCAGACCAGTACTTCACTCATGCCATCGAGCAACAGAACGCGCGTAACGATTTCGTTCGCAAGGAAATTGCCGTTCTGGATACCCGAATCGCAGAAATCAAGGAATTGAGAGAGCGTCGGCAACAACTGCTCGAGCGGATGAAAATTATCCAGGATCTGCAGGGGAATCGTCCGATCATCGGCCGTGTATTCGACCAACTGGTTCGCACGCTTCCCGATGGCGTTTACTTCACCGGGTTGAAGATGACCGGGAAAAACATCGCCATCGTCGGCGCTGCTGAGTCAAACAACCGAGTCTCTAACCTGATGCGTAATTTGGATGGCTCTGATTGGCTGGATGCGCCGAACCTGAACGAAGTGAAGGCCGTCACCGCAGGGGCGGTCGACCAGGAGAGCGTGTTCCAGTTAACGGTACAACAGACACAACCGGCTGCTGCTGTCGAAGGAGAGAAACCATGAGTCTGGCTAGCTCGATGGAGAGTCTCCGTAGCGTCGATCTGTCTGATCTGGACATGAACAACCTGGGTTCCTGGCCCGCAGCGGTAAAGGTCATCGCTGCGATATTGCTGATGGCTCTGATTCTCGGCGGTGGTTACTACTTCTATCTCAGTGATCTGCAGGCCAGCCTCGACCAGCAAGTGGCAGAGGAAGATAGGCTCAAGCAACAGTTCTCCACGAAAGCATTTCAGGCGGCGAACCTGGAGGCTTACAAGGCGCAGATGCTTGAGATGGAAGCGTCCTTTGGTGCTCTGCTGCGCCAGTTGCCGAGTGATACCGAGGTGCCGGGTTTGCTTGAGGATATCACCCGTACCGGCCTGGGCAGCGGGCTCGAATTCGAAGAAATCAAGCTGCAGCCAGAAGTGACACAGCAGTTCTATATCGAGTTGCCGATACAGATCAAAGTCGTTGGCGCTTATCACGACCTCGCCACTTTCGTGAGCGGCGTATCGAGCTTGCCACGCATCGTTACCCTGCATGATTTCGAGATTAAGCCGAACAGTAAGGATTCGTCTTCCAAGCTGCACATGAGCATCCTGGCAAAGACCTATCGCTATAACGATAAGGGGCTGCAGAAATGAAAGGAGCCCGACTTGCGGCGATAGGCCTGGGCATGATGGTGCTGGCTGGGTGCGGTGTCAGCGGAGATTTCGACGATCTGCGCAGTTACATGGATGAAGTGCGTGCCAAGCCGAAAGGTTCGATCGAGCCCCTTCCAGCGTTTCTGCCGTACGAGGCGTTTACCTACAGCGCGGCGTCGTTGCGCCATCCGTTCCAGCCGCCTATGAAGATTGATCTGACTCAGCGGCAGAAAGGGACAAAGGATATAAAGCCCGATGAAAGCCGCATCAAGCAGTTTCTTGAGGAATTCAACATTGAAAACTTCGTCATGGTTGGCACGCTGGCCAATGGCGCAGGTAACTACGCCTTGATCAAAGGTGGTGACGGGGTTCACCGAGTCAAGGTCGGTGACTATCTGGGGCGCAACCATGGCCGTATCGTTGAGATCAGCGAGGCCGAGGTGGATGTGCTTGAAATCGTTCCGGACGGAGAGGGTGGGTGGCTTGAGCGCCCGCGTAGCCTGACCTTGAAAGAGCGTTCTTGAGTCATGGCAAAAATGGAAAACCTATACCGGTCTGCACAACGGAAGCCTTTTATGAATACCACTCTCACTCGTCTCGGTTTGTCAGTGCTGGCAGCGCTCATTTCGCCTGCATTGCTGGCAGCAAATTTGAATTCACTTGATGTCGCATCGTTGCCCGGCGACCGCGTTGAGCTGAAGCTGGCCTTCGACGAACCGGTTCCCACCCCTCGTGGCTATACGCTCGACCAGCCAGCCCGCATCGCTCTTGATCTGCCAGGCGTATCCAGCAAGCTGGGGTCGAAAAACCATGAGCTGGGTGTCGGTAATGCGCGAAGCGTGACCGTTGTGGAGGCGCAGGGACGTACCCGACTCATCGTGAATCTCACTTCTCTGGTTCCGTACTCGACCCGTGTTGACGGCAACAACCTGTTCGTGGTGCTCGGCGAATCCGCTAGTGTCCAAGCTGCTACTTCAGCTGCTCCCGCGGTCTCTACGACGTCTGCCGCACCGAATCCTCCCCTGGCTATTGGAAAATCCATCAGCAATATCGATTTTCGCCGTGGGGATGACGGGGCCGGCAATGTAGTCATTACCTTGTCTGACCCTTCGATCAGCCCAAGTATTGAAGAGCAAGGCGGTAAAATTCGAGTTTCCTTCGCCAAGACGCAATTGCCGGAATCGCTGCGTGTTCGGCTGGACGTCCAAGACTTTGCTACGCCAGTTAAATTTGTCGATTCAAGCAGCAAGGCAGATGGCGCCAGTATTACTATCGAGCCCAGCGGTCGATACGACTACCTGGCGTACCAGACTGACGACAAGCTGACCATTAGCGTCAAGCCGCTCAGCGAGGCAGATGCCGAGCAACGCAAGGCCGAACATTTCACCTATTCCGGTGAGAAGCTTTCACTGAATTTTCAAGATATTGACGTTCGCTCTGTTCTGCAGTTGATTGCAGATTTTACTGACCTAAACTTGGTGGCTAGCGATACCGTACAGGGCAACATCACTCTACGTTTGCAGAACGTACCCTGGGATCAGGCGCTGGACCTGGTGCTCAAAACCAAAGGCCTCGACAAACGCCAGGTGGGGAATGTTCTGCTGGTGGCTCCGGCAGACGAGATCGCCGCGCGGGAGCGTCAAGAGTTGGAGTCCAAGCGGCAAATTGCCGAGCTGGCGCCCCTCCGTCGTGAGGTCGTGCAGGTGAATTATGCTAAGGCAGCGGATATTGCGAAACTCTTTCAGTCGGTGACTGCGGTCGATGGGCAGGCTGACGAGCGCGGCTCCATCGCGGTTGATGACCGCACAAACAATATAATTGCCTACCAAACCCAAGAGCGTTTGGATGAACTACGCCGTATCGTAACTCAGCTGGACATCCCGGTTCGGCAGGTGATGATTGAGGCGCGCATTGTTGAGGCAAATGTTGGCTACGATAAAGCGTTGGGCGTACGGTGGGGTGGTAACGTTGTGAACGATCAGTGGAGTGCCTATGGCAAGGATGGCGCCAGGGCAGTCGACGACGACGGGATCTTGAGACCGCCAGGAACGAAAAAGGTCGGTAGTTATACGCTGGAAGAGGGCACGGCACCGGTTCCTTTTGTGGACATGGGAGTACTAGGAAGCACGTCCGGCGTGGGCATCGGCTTTCTTTCTGATCACCTCCTATTGGATCTTCAACTCTCTGCGATGGAGAAAACCGGAAACGGAGAGGTCGTATCCCAGCCGAAGGTCATGACGGCGGACAAAGAAACGGCGAAGATTCTGAAGGGTACGGAAATTCCCTATCAGGAGGCCAGTTCCAGTGGCGCTACAAGTACCTCATTCAAAGAAGCGGCTCTATCCTTGGAAGTAACCCCTCAAATCACGCCGGATAACCGCATCATTATGGAGGTCAAGGTCACTAAAGACGCACCAGACTTCCGCAATGCGTTGAACGGCGTCCCTCCAATCGATAAGAACGAAGTCAACGCCAAGGTTTTGGTCAACGATGGGGAAACTGTCGTTATCGGTGGTGTGTTCTCCAACAGCCAGTCGAAAAGCGTCGACAAGGTTCCGTTTCTAGGCGATGTGCCTTATCTTGGCCGCTTGTTTCGTCGCGATGTCGTGACGGATGCCAAATCTGAACTGTTGGTGTTCCTTACACCTAGAATCCTGAATCATCAGGCCATCGCCGTGAATCGTTAACGTCATTGAAAAACATTATCCTCGTAGGTCCGATGGGAGCTGGAAAAAGCACCATCGGACGCCTGCTTGCCAAGGAGCTTCGTCTCCCCTTTCGGGACTCCGACAAGGAGATCGAGCAGCGGACCGGTGCCAGCATTCCGCTGATATTCGACGTTGAAGGCGAACAGGGTTTTCGGGAGAGGGAGCACGTCGCAATTCAGGAGCTATGCCAAATGGGCGGCGTCGTGCTGGCAACGGGTGGCGGTGCGGTGCTTAGAAAGGACAATCGCGAAGTATTGCGCACAGGCGGGCGCGTTATCTACCTGTGCACTTCGGTCGATCAGCAGCTTGACCGTACCTCCCGGGATCGCAATCGACCGTTGCTGCGAGCTTCGAACCCCCGCGAGGTGCTGACCGGTTTGATGGTTGTTCGGGACCCGTTGTATCGCGAAATTGCCGACATCATCATTCAGACGGACGAGCGCCCCCCGCGCCTGGTGGTGCAGGAGATTCTCAGTCAGCTCCAGTCTCCTGGGGCTCGTGAAAGCTTGGGCCGATCTGCGCTATCCTAGTCCCCTTTAATCATGGGGGCCCCATGCAGACTCTACAGGTCGATCTCGGCGAGCGAAGCTACCCGATCATGATTGGTGCGCAGCTCATCGATCAGGGTGAGCTGTTGGCCCGCCATATCCGTGGCAAGCAGGTTGCAATCGTTACTAATGACACCGTTGCGCCGCTCTATCTTGAGCGCCTTTCGCGCAGCCTTGGCGAATTCAAGCTGACCCCGATCGTGCTCCCCGATGGAGAGGCGCAAAAGAACTGGCAGACCCTGCAGTTGATCTTTGATGCGTTGCTCTCGGCTAGGCATGATCGCAACACCACGATCGTCGCGCTGGGCGGCGGCGTCATCGGCGATATGGCCGGTTTCGCAGCTGCCAGCTACCAGCGAGGCGTCGACTTCATTCAGGTTCCGACAACTCTGCTATCTCAAGTCGATTCCTCGGTGGGCGGTAAGACGGGTATCAATCATCCGCTCGGCAAGAACATGATCGGTGCGTTCTACCAACCGCAGGCAGTGCTGATCGACACTTCCACTCTGGCAACTCTGCCGTCGCGCGAGTTGTCCGCCGGCCTCGCCGAGGTCATCAAATACGGATTGATCTGTGACGAGCCGTTCCTCGGCTGGCTTGAGGAGAATATCGACAGGCTTCGAACGTTGGATCAAGTGGCGCTCACCGAAGCGATAAAGCGTTCCTGTGAGGCTAAGGCCAAGGTGGTTGGAGCGGACGAGCGAGAGTCAGGCATTCGCGCCACGCTCAATCTTGGTCATACGTTCGGCCATGCCATCGAGACCCATCAGGGCTATGGAGTATGGCTGCACGGCGAGGCGGTCTCGGCGGGCACGGTCATGGCCCTCGAGATGTCGAGCCGGCTGGGGTGGATTAGTGCCGATGAGCGAGATCGCGCAGTGCGCTTGCTGTCGCGTGCCGGTTTGCCAGTTGTGCCTCCAGTCGACATGAGTGCTGAGGATTTCCTAAAGCACATGGCAGTCGACAAGAAAGTGCTGAACGGCCAGTTGCGATTGGTGCTGCTCAAGCGCCTGGGCGAAGCCGTGGTAACCGGTGACTTCCCCCGTGAAGTGCTAGAGGCCACATTGAACGTCAACTACGACGCGCTTACGCAATAGTCAGAACCTAAGAGATTTCCATGTCCAGTTTGTCTGCTGACGATTCGTATCTGAATCATTACGGGTTCAGTCATGATCCCTTTGCTGCACGCGTACCCGGCTTCAAGTTCTTCCCAGCTCAGCGCAAGCCAGTGCTTGGGCAGTTGCATCACCTTGCTCGCTACAGCCAGTTGCTACTGGTAGTGACGGGGCCCGAGGGTAGCGGCAAAACACTGGTGCGTCAGGCCCTTGTGGCCAGCAGTAACAAGCAGGCGGTTCAGAGCGTGGTCATCTCGCCACAGGAAACGCTCGATTCGAACATTCTTTTGCAGCAGATCGCCCAAGCGCTTGGCAGTCAGCGCGCCGACTTCGACTCGATCATGGCGCAGATCATTCAATTGGCGTTGACCGGTCAGGAAGTGTATCTGCTGGTCGATGATGCCGAACGGCTTACGGGGGCGGCCGTCGAAACCTTGCTGCGACTCGCTCAGGGTAGCCCTGAAGGGCGGCCGCACGTCTTTCTCTTCGGTGAGCATACTCTGGTGGCGCGTCTGGAGGCGTTGGTAGAAGGTGAGGAGCGCTTCCATGTGATTGCGCTTCAACCGTACGAGCAAGATGAAACTCGCGAGTATCTCGCGCTGCGCCTCGAAGGGGCTGGATCTGGGCTGGATTGTTTTACTGAAGAGCAGGTCGAGCGAATTCATGTCGATTCCGGCGGATGGCCGGGTGCCATAAACCAGACCGCTAGAGAGGAGCTTCTCGAGGCAATGCAGCAGTCGAAAGGGCGTCGAAAGTCGGCCGGATGGAGCTTGCCGCTACCCATGAAGCACGTGCTCGCTCTGGTCGTCGTCGTTTTCATCGTCTTGATCACCTTGCTGATGATGCGAGGCTCGGATGACTCGTCAGCGACGGCTGTCACCACCGCATTGCCGCTGGGGACGGCCCCGGTAACCGAGGCGCTTGACGAGGAGGCCGATACGGCGTCGGAGATCGTCCCGGTGCCGCCTGCTCAACTGGTTATCCGAGAGCCACTTGCTGCTGCTGGTAGTGCCGAGGCGGATGATTCATCGGCACAGGCTATCGAGGAGCCGGCGCCTGTTGAGGAACTGGCTGACGACAGTATTCAAGCGCCTGCAGAAATCGCCGCCCCGGTGGCAGTGGAGCCTCCGGCCGCTCAGCCCAATCGCGTAGCCGAGGTGCCGCGGGAACCCGTGCGTCAAGTTGTCGCGGATGCGCCTGCCTCCCCTGCGAACTGGTACGCCAACCAGTCCAAAACCAACTACCTGGTTCAGGTGTTGGGTACGCGGACCCAAGCGAACGCTGAGGCATTGGTTAAACGGCAAGGTGACGGTTTCCGTTATTTTGTCAAGCAGCATGAGGGTAGGCCCTTATATGTTGTGACCTACGGCAGTTTCCCCAGTCGTAATGCTGCGTTGGAGGCCATCAAGAAATTGCCGCCCTCGCTGCAGGCTGGTAAGCCTTGGGTGCGGAGTTTCATGAGCGTCCAGCAGGAAATCTCGCCGACTCGCCAGTGATTGCCCCAAAATAGTGCGCGGTGCCCTGTTTTGGGGCTTGCAAAAATAAAATTGTGTCGCTCTACCGGGCTTTGTAAACTGCTCCCCCTTTTGCCCACGTGTATGACGGGGCGATTCTGTGCGCCGTCAATAAGGGGTTGATTTACAACGCATTTAGCTGGTGGAGTGCCTATGAGAGCAGGTCTGTTTCGTCCTGAAGAGTTCAAGGATAACTGCGGCTTCGGTCTGATCGCCCACATGCAAGGCGAGGCAAGCCATCACCTGCTTCAGACCGCAATTCAATCACTCACCTGCATGACTCACCGGGGCGGCATCAACGCTGACGGTAAGACCGGCGATGGTTGCGGCCTGCTGATGCAGAAGCCTGACGCGTTTCTTCGCGCCATGGCCAAGCAGCATTTCGATGCCGATCTGCCGGCGCTTTACGCCGTCGGGATGATCTTTCTCAGCCAGGACGCGGCCAAGGCGGAAACGGCCCGGACCAGCCTCAACGAGCAGATTGCTGCCCAGGGTCTGACCCTGGTTGGCTGGCGTGAGGTTCCAGTCGATACCACTGTTCTGGGCCGTCTCGCCTTGGAGCGCCTGCCGCGCATCGAACAGGTATTCGTCTCGGCGGAAGGCCTGTCCGAACGTGATTTCGGCATCAAGCTGTTCTTCGCCCGCCGCCGTGCCGAAGTCGCCCTCGCAGGTGACAAGGAATTCTACGTCTGCAGCCTCTCCGACAAAGACATCATCTACAAAGGTTTGATGATGCCGGCGGACCTGGCGCAGTTCTATCCCGATCTCGGCGATGAGCGTCTGGCCACGGCCATCTGCGTGTTCCATCAGCGCTTCTCCACCAATACGATGCCGCAATGGCCGTTGGCTCAACCGTTCCGTTTCCTCGCTCATAACGGCGAGATCAACACCATCACCGGCAACCGCAACTGGGCGCAGGCGCGCCGACTGAAGTTTGCCAATGAGCTGCTTCCAGACCTGGAAGCCCTCGATCCGCTGGTCAACCGTACGGGCTCAGACTCCTCAAGCATGGACAACATGCTGGAGCTGTTGGTCACCGGCGGTATGGATTTGTTCCGTGGCCTGCGCATGATCATTCCTCCGGCCTGGCAGAACGTCGAGACGATGGATCCCGATCTGCGCGCCTTCTATGAATTCAACTCCATGCACATGGAACCTTGGGACGGTCCTGCGGGCGTAGTGCTGACCGATGGACGCCATGCGATCTGCCTGCTCGACCGCAATGGTCTGCGCCCTGCGCGCTGGGTTACGACGACGAACGGCTACATCACTTTGGCTTCCGAAGTGGGTGTCTGGGATTACAAGCCGGAAGACGTGATCGCTAAGGGTCGTGTCGGGCCAGGGCAGATCCTGGCGGTGGATACCGAAACCGGACAGGTATTGCATACCGATGACATCGATAGCCGTCTGAAGTCTCAGCATCCGTACAAGACCTGGTTACGCCAGAACGCGTTGCGTATCCAGTCGACCCTGGACGATAACGACCATGGCTCGGCGTTTTACGATGCCGACCAGCTTAAGCAATACATGAAGATGTTCCAGGTCACCTTCGAAGAGCGTGACCAGGTTCTGCGGCCTCTTGCGGAGCAGGGTCAGGAAGCCGTCGGCTCCATGGGCGACGACACGCCGATGGCCGTGCTGTCGCGCCGAGTTCGCTCACCGTTCGACTACTTCCGTCAGCAATTTGCGCAGGTCACCAACCCGCCGATTGACCCGCTGCGCGAGTCGATCGTGATGTCACTGGAAACCTGCCTGGGCGCAGAGCGTAACGTCTTCGAAGAAACCGCCGATCACGCCAATCGCGCGATCCTGACCACACCAGTGATCTCTCCTGCGAAATGGCGGACGATCATGGAGCTCGACCGTCCAGGTTTCGAGCGCCATCTGATCGACCTCAACTACGACGAGTCTCTCGGCCTGGAAGCGGCGGTTCGCAATATCGCTGACCAAGCCGAAGAGGCTGTGCGCAGCGGCAAGGTCATGCTGATCCTCAGCGACCGCAACATCCAGCCAGGCAAGCTGCCGGTGCATGCATCGCTGGCCGTAGGTGCTGTCCATCACCGCCTGATCGAAACCGGTCTGCGCTGCGACTGCAATATTCTGGTTGAAACCGCCACTGCACGCGATCCGCATCACTTCGCCGTTCTGATCGGTTTCGGTGCGACCGCTGTCTATCCGTTCCTGGCGTTCGAAGTGCTCGGCGACCTGATCCGCACTGGCGAAGTACTTGGCGACCTCTACGAGGTGTTCAAGCACTACCGCAAGGGGATCTCCAAAGGCCTGCTGAAGATCATCTCGAAGATGGGCATCTCAACCATCACCTCGTACCGTGGCGCTCAGCTGTTCGAAGCCGTGGGTCTGGCTGACGAGATTGTCGATGTCAGTTTCCGTGGGGTCGCCAGCCGTATTAAGGGTGCGCGCTTCGTCGATCTGGAAGCCGAACAGAAAGCGTTGGCGACCGAGGCTTGGAGTGCACGCAAGCCGATCCAGCAAGGCGGCTTGCTGAAGTTCGTCTACGGTGGTGAATACCACGCCTACAACCCCGATGTCGTAGCGGCGTTGCAGGTCGCCGTGCAGGAAGGCGACTACAGCCGCTTCAAGGAATACACCGCACTAGTGGATCAGCGTCCAGCGGCGATGCTGCGAGACCTGCTCAAGCTCAAAGTGTCGGAGCAGCCGCTTGCGCTTGAAGAAGTCGAGCCGCTGGAACAGATCCTCAAGCGCTTCGACTCCGCCGGCATTTCGCTCGGCGCGCTGTCCCCGGAAGCGCACGAGGCGATTGCTGCGGCGATGAATCGCATTGGCGCGCGCTCCAACTCCGGTGAGGGCGGTGAAGATCCTGCGCGTTATCGCACTGAGCGCAGCTCGAAGATTAAGCAGGTGGCTACTGGCCGCTTCGGTGTCACGCCTGAATACCTGGTCAACGCCGAAGTACTGCAGATCAAAGTCGCACAGGGTGCCAAGCCCGGCGAAGGTGGCCAGCTGCCGGGTGGTAAGGTCAACGGCCTGATCGCTAAGCTGCGTTACGCGGTGCCGGGCGTCACGCTGATTTCGCCGCCGCCACACCACGACATCTATTCGATCGAGGATCTGGCCCAGCTGATCTTCGACCTCAAGCAGGTCAATCCCAAGGCGCTGGTTTCGGTCAAGCTGGTGGCCGAGCCTGGGGTCGGCACCATTGCCGCTGGCGTTGCCAAGGCCTACGCCGACCTGATCACCATCTCCGGCTACGACGGTGGCACAGGCGCCTCGCCGTTGACCTCCATTCGTTATGCCGGATCGCCCTGGGAACTTGGCTTGGCCGAAACGCACCAGACCTTGCGCGGCAACGACCTGCGGGGCAAGGTTCGCGTACAGACCGACGGCGGGTTGAAGACCGGCCTGGACGTGGTCAAAGCCGCTATTCTCGGCGCCGAGAGCTTCGGTTTCGGCACCGCCCCGATGATTGCGCTGGGTTGCAAGTACCTGCGTATTTGCCATCTGAACAACTGTGCCACCGGTATCGCCACGCAGAACGATCAGCTACGCAAGGACCATTTCATCGGCACGGTCGACATGGTGGTCAACTTCTTCACCTTCGTGGCTGAAGAAACCCGCGAGTGGCTGGCACGGCTTGGTGTGCGCACCCTTCAGGAGCTGATTGGGCGTACCGATCTGCTCGAGCTGCTGCCAGGTGAAACTGCTAAGCAGAACCATCTGGATCTGTCGCCATTGCTCGGCAGCGATCACATTCCGGCCGACAAGCCGCAGTTCTGTCAGGTGGAGAAGAACCCACCGTTCGATCAGGGGTTGCTGGCCGAGGAAATGGTCAAGCTCGCTCGTGCTGCCATTGATGCCAAGAGTGGCGGTGAGTTCGAACTGGACATCTGCAATTGCGACCGCTCCATCGGCGCCCGGGTCTCCGGCGAGATCGCCCAAGTGCATGGCAACCAGGGCATGAAGGACGCGCCGATCACCTTCCGCTTCAAGGGCACCGCCGGTCAGAGCTTCGGCGTCTGGAACGCGGGCGGCTTGCATCTGTATCTGGAAGGGGATGCCAACGATTACGTCGGTAAAGGCATGACCGGTGGCAAACTGGTGGTTACCCAGCCCAAGAGCAGCGTTTTCGAATCGCAGCATTCGGCCATCGTTGGCAATACCTGTCTGTATGGCGCCACGGGCGGCAAGTTGTTCGCTGCGGGTACCGCGGGTGAGCGTTTTGCCGTGCGTAACTCTGGCGCCCATGCGGTTGTGGAAGGCACCGGCGATCATTGCTGTGAGTACATGACCGGCGGTTTTGTCTGTGTCCTCGGCAAGACCGGTTATAACTTCGGTTCCGGTATGACCGGCGGTTTCGCCTATGTTCTGGATATGGACAACAGCTTCGTCGACCGGGTGAACAACGAACTGGTCAACCTGCAGCGGATCACGGGTGAGGCCATGGAAGCCCACCGTAGCCATCTACAGGAAGTGCTGCGCGAATATGTCGCCGAAACTGGCAGCGCATGGGGCGCGAAACTCCTGGAAAACCTCGACGACTATCTGCGTCGTTTCTGGCTGGTGAAGCCAAAGGCGGCCAACCTGGCGTCACTGCTGTCGAGCACTCGGGCCAACCCCCAATAAAAAGCAGGTTCAAGCGGCAAGCCTCGGCAAGATGCCCGAGGCTTGCCCCGCTCCGTGATTGTCACGCAGTCTGCAGCCTTGGGCTTGCGGCTGCCGCTAAGAGGTTTTGAAATGACTGAACGTCTGAATAACGACTTCCAGTTCATCGAAGTCGGGCGCAAGGATCCGAAGAAAAAGCTGCTGCGACAGCGCAAGAAAGAGTTCGTCGAGATCTATGAACCCTTCAAGCCGCAGCAGGCCTGTGAACAGGCTCACCGCTGCCTCGGTTGCGGCAACCCTTACTGCGAGTGGAAGTGCCCGGTTCACAACTACATTCCCAACTGGCTGAAGCTGGTTTCGGAAGGCAACATCCTCGCCGCGGCCGAACTGGCGCACCAGACCAATACCCTGCCGGAAGTCTGCGGGCGCGTCTGCCCGCAGGATCGCCTGTGCGAGGGTGCCTGCACGCTGAATGACGGTTTCGGCGCGGTTACCATTGGTTCCGTGGAAAAGTACATCGCCGATACCGCCTTCGCCATGGGCTGGCGTCCAGACATGTCCAAGGTCAAGCCGACCGGCAAGAAAGTCGCCATCATCGGGGCTGGACCGGCCGGTCTGGGCTGTGCTGACGTACTGGTGCGCAGCGGCGTGGCCCCGGTGGTGTTCGACAAGAATCCGGAAATCGGCGGATTGCTGACCTTTGGTATTCCAGAGTTCAAGCTGGAGAAGACGGTCCTCAGCCGTCGCCGTGAAATCTTTACCGGGATGGGGATCGAGTTCCGCCTGAATACCGAAGTGGGCAAGGACGTGACCATTGACCAGTTGCTCGCCGACTACGACGCCGTGTTCATGGGCATGGGCACCTACACCTACATGAAGGGAGGCTTCCCCGGTGAAGACCTTCCTGGCGTCCACGATGCGCTGGACTTCCTGATCGCGAACGTCAACCGCAACCTCGGGTTCGAGAAGTCGCCGGAAGACTTCGTCGACATGAAAGGCAAGAGAGTCGTGGTTCTGGGCGGTGGCGACACGGCGATGGACTGCAACCGCACCTCCATTCGCCAGGGCGCCAAGAGCGTGACCTGCGCCTACCGTCGTGACGCAGCGAACATGCCAGGCTCGCGCAAGGAAGTGAAGAACGCCAAGGAGGAGGGCGTTAAGTTCCTCTTCAACCGGCAACCCATCGCTATTGTCGGCGAGGGCAAAGTTGAAGGGGTCAAGGTCGTCGAGACGCGCCTTGGCGCGCCGGATGCCCGTGGCCGTCGCAGCCCCGAGCCGATTCCCGGTTCCGAGGAAGTGCTGCCAGCCGATGCCGTGGTAATTGCGTTTGGCTTCCGTCCGAGCCCGGCCGATTGGTTCGAAGGGCAGGCCATCCAGACCGACAACCAGGGCCGCGTCGTAGCACCAGAGATGGGGCAGTTCAAACACCAGACCAGCAATCCAAAAATCTTTGCAGGTGGCGATATGGTGCGCGGCTCCGATCTGGTGGTGACGGCGATCTTCGAAGGGCGTCAGGCTGCCGAAGGCATCCTCGACTATCTCGAAGTCTGATTTGGAAGGCGGGTCATGCTTCTCTGACCCGCCGAGCGGGCGCGCCGCTACGCCGGAAAAGCCTGACCAGAATCAAGCCCATAGATAAAAGGCACGGCGCTCGCCGTGCCTTTTGTTTTGTGCTTTGCGACAATGCCGCCACTTTTTCGCTGGAACCCAGACATGACTGCCTTGAAGAATGATCGCTTTCTCCGCGCCTTGCTCAAGCAACCTGTCGACGTCACCCCGGTGTGGATGATGCGACAGGCCGGGCGCTACCTCCCGGAGTACCGGGCCAGCCGCAGCAAGGCGGGCGACTTCATGAGCCTGTGCATGAATCCCGAACTGGCCTGTGAAGTCACCCTTCAGCCGCTTGAGCGCTACCCGCTGGATGCGGCGATCCTGTTCTCCGACATCCTCACCGTGCCGGACGCGATGGGTCTGGGGCTGTACTTCGAGACAGGCGAAGGGCCACGGTTCAAGAAAGTCGTCAGCAACATGGCCGATATCGAAGCGTTGCCGGTTCCGGATCCCGAGAAAGATTTGGGTTACGTGATGGACGCGGTACGCACCATTCGCCGCGAGCTTAACGGCCGCGTACCGCTGATCGGCTTTTCCGGAAGCCCTTGGACCTTGGCAACCTATATGGTCGAGGGCGGTTCGTCGAAGGACTTCCGCAAGTCCAAAGCCATGCTCTACGAAAATCCCCAAGCGATGCATGCGCTACTGGATAAGCTCGCGCAGTCGGTGACCAGCTACCTCAACGGGCAGATTCTCGCCGGTGCCCAGGCAGTGCAGATTTTCGATTCGTGGGGCGGCAGCCTTTCTGCCGCCGCATATCAGGAGTTCTCCCTGGCCTATATGCAGAAGATCGTCGATGGGCTGATCCGTGAACAGGATGGTCGCCGTGTGCCGGTGATTCTGTTCACCAAAGGCGGTGGGTTGTGGCTGGAAACCATGGCAGATACCGGAGCTGAAGCGCTGGGCCTCGACTGGACATGCGATATCGGCAATGCGCGGGCGCGAGTGGGCGACAAGGTCGCGCTACAGGGCAATATGGATCCCAGCGTGCTGTTCGCCAAGCCGGATGCCATTCGTGCCGAGGTCGGGCGCATCCTGGCCAGCTTCGGTCATGGCAACGGGCATGTATTCAACCTGGGTCACGGCATTACCCCCGAAGTCGATCCGGCTCACGCCGGCGCCTTCATCGAGTCGGTTCACGAGCTCTCGGCGCAATACCACCGCTGATTCGTTGCCGAAAAAAGAGCCGCTTAAAGCGGCTCTTTTTTGTTCAGGCTTTCGCTCAGGGCTGTTGATAGTGGCCTGGCGTAGTGCCTGGTTCATGTTCGTGAACCAGTTTGGTAACGCGGATATCGGTAATACCGATGACTTCGGCCTGTTCAAGTATCTTGCCCTCTCCAGCTCCCGCCTCCGGCATCACCAGGCTGTTTTCGGCGTCGCCGTTGTGAAGCTCGATGAGATGCCGAGCGGCACTGGCCTGCGACATGCGTTCTTCTTCCGAGTCAATGACGTGGTTACGCGGCTCGTTCTGGAAGAGGTAGTTGATTTCGAACTTGTGCGTTGACTTGCCAAACATGGGCAGCTCCTTGAAGTGGAAGGTTCTGCTTCTGTTGACTCGCCGGTCCAGTTATTCGTTCGGCAAGGAAGACACTGGATCGTCGTCTCGCGTGCGGGTGCAGCGCTCGGTTCCGTTCTATTCCCCGAGCGCTGCGGGCTTTACTTGACCTTCGCCAGGTTGCCCTTGATCGCAACCCCGGCCATGATCGCGCCGGCATGGCACTCGTACTTCTGACTGTCTTTGTATTCGACGTGCTTGTAATTGCTGGCGATGTCCACCACGGCATTGGCGCCAGCCGCCTTGGCGGCCTGCTGCATACCGATCAGTGCCGATTGCATTGCCCAGCTGCAGGCACCCTCGTCAGTCTTGTTGAACGCGTTGGTTTTCTTGCTGGTAGTAACGTCCCGGCGGATGACCTGGGCGCCTTTGGGTGTCTTGCCAGCCAGGTAGAACTTCACGCTGCCGTCGAGTTTGCCTGAGGCCGTTGCCTCGGCCACGACCTGATCGAATGGCAGGTAGTGAGTGGTGTCGCGGGCCTGGCTGATTCCGGGTAATGCACAGAGCACCAGTGCTGCGCCGATCCATGTGTTCTTGTTCATTGCTTTTTCCTTGCGGTGTTTTGGTTGAAAGGGTCAAGCCCAGCGGCGGAAGATCAGCGAAGTGTTGATGCCGCCAAAGGCGAAATTGTTGTTCATCACGTATTCGTGCTGCATCGCTCGTGGTGCGTCGATGAGATAGTCCAGCTCGCCACAGCGCGGATCGATGCTGCCCAGATTCAGGGTGTGAATATAACGGTCGCTGTTCATCATCTCGATGCTGAACCAGGATTCCAGAGCGCCGCAGGCGCCTAGCGTGTGGCCGAGGAAGCTCTTCTGCGAGCTGATCGGCATGCCACTGCCGAATAGCGATTGGGTGGCCAGGGTTTCGGCGATATCGCCCTGCTCGGTGGCGGTGCCATGACCGTTCACGTAGCCAATGGCGCCGGGTTGCAGGCCGGCGTCTTCCAGCGCCAGCTCCATGGCGCGACGCATGGTCAGCTGTTCGGGCTTTGTCGCGTGCTGGCCGTCGGCATTGCTGCCAAAGCCGATCAGTTCGGCGTGGATCGTGGCGCCACGGGCGAGGGCATGCTCGAGCTCCTCCAGCACCAGTATGCCCGCACCTTCGCCGATCACCAGGCCATCGCGGCCGGCGTCGTAGGGACGCGGAGACGTATGCGGCGCGTCGTTCTTCAGGCTGGTGGCATACAGCGCATCAAACACCATGGCTTCGGTGGCGCAGAGTTCCTCAGCGCCGCCGGCCAGCATCATGGGCAGACGACCGAACTTGATCGCCTCGTAGGCGTAGCCGATTCCCTGGCTCCCGCTGGTGCAGGCGCTCGACGTAGGAATCACTCGGCCAGTCAGGCCGAAGAAGATGCTGATGTTGGCCGCCGTGGTGTGCGGCATCATGCGGATGTAGGAGTTGGCGTTCAGCCCGTCGGCCACCGAGTTGAGCAGCATATTGCCGAAGGCCTTGATTTCCTCGGTGCTGCCGGTGGATGAGCCACAGGCGACGCCCATCCGGCCGTCACGGATCGACGGGTCATCGAGCAGGCCGGCATGGGTGAGGGCCTGTTCAGCGGCCTTCACCGACAGCCGCGAGACTCGGCCCATGCTGCGCAGTTGTTTGCGTGTCCAGTGCCTGGGGACGGCAAAGTCATCAACCGGCCCCGCCAGCCGGGTGTTGAGTTCAGTGAACCGGTCCCACTCGTGCATGTAGCGAATGCCGCTGCGGTTGCTGCTGAAGTGGGCTTCGATACTGGCCCAGTCGCTGCCCAGTGAGGTGATGCCGGCCATGCCGGTGACAACGACGCGTTTCATCAGCACAACCCGCCGTTGACCGCGAGAACCTGACGGGTGATGTAGCTGGCCTCTTCCGACATCAGAAAGTTGACCGCGCCAGCGACTTCTTCAGGCGTGCCCATGCGCTGTGCTGGAATCATCTTGAGCATCTCCTCGATGGGCAGGTTGTCGTCGAGCATGTCGGTATCGATCAGCCCGGGTGCGACGCAGTTGACGGTGATGCGTCGTTTACCGAGTTCCACCGCCAGAGCCTTCGCCGCGCCGATCACGCCGGCCTTTGACGCGCTGTAGTTGACCTGGCCGCGGTTGCCGATCAGCCCCGACACCGAGGTAATGCAGACGATTCGTCCAGGCTGGCGGCGACGTATCATCGGCATGGTCAGTGGCTGCAGGACATTGTAGAAACCGTCCAGATTGGTGCGCATGACCAGATCCCAGTCGTCCTCGGTCAGGGCTGGAAAGGCGCCGTCGCGGGTTAGCCCGGCGTTGCACACCACGCCGTAATAGGCGCCATGGGTTTCGACATCGGCTTCCAGCTGTTCACGACATTGCGCGCGATCCGCCACGTCGAACTGCAGGATCCGCGCCGCGCGGCCCATCTCCTGAATCTGCGTCTGGACGGTTTCCGCCTCGTCCCGCCGCGCGCGGCAATGCAGGACGATGTCGTGACCACTTTGTGCCAGGCGCAACGCAATGGCGCGGCCGATGCCGCGACTGGAACCGGTGACGAGGATGCTGTTACTCATGGGGAAGGCTCTTGCAGATAGCTCGCCACTTCGGGCGGGCGGTACACGTTGAGGCGCGCCTCGGCATGGATGCCGGGCCCGTCGAGATGGCATTCGAACACGCCCATGCCGTTGTCATCCTGCAGCGAACGCAGCGCATGGATGCGTAACCGGCTACCGGCTGGGAAGTGTTCTACATTGCATTGGAAGCGGCGGGTGCCCAGTAAAAAGCCCAGTTCCACTGGTTGTCCGGCCTGGCGCGCCTGGCAGCCAGCAAAAGCGGCGACCGTCTGCGCCATGATCTCGATGCCGACCCAGGCCGGCAGGCTGCCGTCGGGCGAATTGAGCAGACCGCCAGGCTTCACCTGCAATTGCGCGGTAATGCTATCCGCATCGAATGATTCGACGGCGCCGAGCAGGATCATATCTCCCGCATGAGGCAGTAGTTCGGCTACTGGCCAATCAATCATGGCGCATCTCCCAGGATCAGGCTGATGTTATTGCCACCAAAAGCAAAGGAGTTGCTCATCGTCCTCCGCTGCCCGGCCGCTGTCGCTTGGGTGCCGGGTGCGATCAGATTCAGCCATGGCAGGTCGGCGTCTTGCTCGCCGTCCCAGCGATGCGGCGGCAGCTGCTGTGCAGGGTAATGGTCGGACAGGGTCAGCCAGCAGAACGCCGCTTCCAGTGCTCCGGCGGCACCCAGGGTATGGCCGGTGAGCGGCTTGGTGGATGAGCAGGGCACGCCGGCCGGAAACACCGTAGCCACAGCCAGGCTTTCCATTGCATCGTTGTGTCGCGTAGCGGTGCCGTGCAGGTTCAGGTAGCTGATCTGCTCGGCAAGAACTGCGGCGCTGCGCAATGCTTTGCCCATCGACTCTATCGCGCCTAGCCCCTGCGGGTCGGGGGCCGAGATGTGGTGCGCATCGGAACTGGCGCCGCCGCCTAGCAGGGCAATCGGAGCGCGTTCACGAGTCATGAGGAACACAGCGGCCGCTTCGCCAATATTGATGCCGTCTCGGTTGACCGAAAACGGATTGCAAACATGGGCGCTGGTCGCCTCCAGCGAGCTGAAACCGCGAAGGGTCAGGTCACACAGCGAATCCACCCCGCCACAGATCACTGCATCGCAGACGCCCGCATCCAGCAGTCGTTTGGCACTGAGCAGTGCGCGTGCACTCGACGTACACGCCGTGGATATCGCGTAGCTCGGGCCGCTGAGCTGCAGTCGCTCACTGATGAAGCTGGCCGGTGCACAAAGCTCTTGATGGGTGTAGTGATAGCTGGACGGCAATTGGCCGTCACGTACCAGACGAGCTATTCCCTGGGTCGCCTCCTGAATACCGGAGGTGCTCGTCCCCATGACCACGCCGACACGGCTTGGGCCGAAGCGGGAAATTGCTTCATCCACTTCGCATGCGATTTCGTCCAAGGCAGCCAACAGCAGCTGGTTGTTGCGGGTGGCGTACTGCAGCGGCGCATCGGCAAGCGAGGGTAGCTCGACAGTGACGGCGCCGACCGGCAGACGGCGCCCGGCAATCATCTGGGGATGCGGCTGCATACCTGAGCTGTCGCCTGCCAGCAGGCGGCGTGCGACTTCAGCCTTGCCGCGCCCCAGGGCGCAAATCAGCCCGAGTGCATTGAGGTAGGCGGTCATTGTTGGCGGGCTCCGGCTGGCGCGATAGGCGCGACACGATAGGTCAGCGTCGGTTCGACGTCGAGTTCGAAGCCGCCATTTTTCTCATAGCGAACGTGCCAGGCCGAGGTATCGTCTGCCAGCGACCGGCCGTTTTGCTGAAGCGCCCAAGGCTTACCAGCATAGAGCTCGTCCAGCTGCTCAGCGGGGCTGAGTGCGAATAGCAAGGCGGCAAACAGCGCGCGCGCTTCGGCATTCGGAGGCAGCAGCCCATCGGCTTGCCAGCGTCCATCAAGGAGTAGCTGGCGCGCCAGCGGTACGCCCAGTGGGTTGAACAGCGACCAACGCAATGCAGCCCCTTCTTGCTGAATCACCAATAGCCAATCGTCGGTTTCGCCCTGCTCGTGACGCTGGATATGCAACTGCATCGGCAGCGACAGCCGTGGCGCCTGGCTCGGCAAGGGCTGTTGCTGCGCGCAGGCGCCGAGCAACAGCAGCAGCGGTAGCCAGATCAGACGTGACAGCTTGTGTTTCATCGAAATCATGCAGGCGCCGGAGTGGCGCAGAGTTCGGCCAATACGCGCAAGCGGCGTCTGGGCTCCGCGACGTAGGGGTTGCTGTTGTCCCAGGCGTAACCAGCGAGGATCGAGCAGATCATGCGGCGAATCTCCGGCTGGGCGCGTTCGTAGTAGATCACGTCCTGAAAGCTGCCGTCGTACCAGCCCTCGACATAGGCGCGGAAGGTATCCACGCCCCGCTTCAGAGGGATCGAGAATTCGCGGTCCCAGTCCACGGTCTCGCCGTTCAGCTGCCGGTGCAGTACCGCAGCCGCCATGCTTGCCGAGCGCATCGCAATAGTGACCCCGGACGAAAACACAGGGTCGAGAAACTCGGCCGCATTGCCCAGAAGCGCAAAGCCGGGGCCGTGCAGCGCTTTGACGTTCGCCGAGTATCCGTTGATCAGGCGTGCCGGCGTGTCCCATTCAGCGTGCTTGAGGATGCGCTGCAGGTTGGGGGCCTCAAAGACGAACGCCTTTAGACAGGCGTCCAGATCCAGCGGGCGTCCAGCGTAACGTTCCGCGCTGGCGACGACGCCCAGAGAGCACCGACCGTCGCTGAAGGGGATGGTCCAGAACCATACATCGCGCCATTCAGGGTGGGTGGTGATGAGGATTTTGTTGCGGTCGAAATGCGGGTCTTCAATGTTGTCCCTGATGTGAGTGAACACCGCACGGCGCAGCGGAAAGTTCGACGGCGCTTCCAGGTCGAGCAAGCGCGGCAGCACCCGGCCGTAGCCGCTGGCGTCGAGGACAAAGTCGGCGTGCAGCGCATATTCGCTACCGTCGAGACGGCGGACCTGCAAATACGGGTGCGGGCCGTCGAAATCCGCGGCGGTAATTTCCTCTTCGTAACGAATCTCTACGCCTTGCAGAGCGGCCTGATCGGCCAACAGCTGGTCGAAATCCGCGCGCTGCACCTGATAGGTGCTGCCGTGGCCTTCGGTGAATTTGTCGCGGAAATCGAACTCGGTGTAGCGGTCACCGCAACCGAACGCTGCGCCATGTTTGATCTGAAAACCTGCGGTCTGTACCGCTTCGAGCATGCCGGCTTCCTCGATGAAATCCAGGCAATGCGAAAGCAGGCTCTCTCCGATCGAAAAGCGTGGAAACCGCTGTCGTTCGATGATCAGCACGTCATGCCCCTGACGCTTGAGCAGGGCAGCGGCGATGGCCCCGGAAGGCCCTGCGCCAATAACGACGACGCTACGTTTTTCTGAATGCGAGGAAGCCTTCATGTATTCGACTCGACAAGGGTGGCGGATGCCGGTTGTTGCCGGCGGGTTGGATAAGACAGGTCGTTATTCGGGCGATTGCCTTGGTCTGGTCGCGTTGGAAACTCAGCCAAGGGCCGCCGAGGCCATAACCAGGCGTTAGGCTGGGCGGTCAAGATGCTGGCTCTTCGGTGGTTTTTGCCGCCCAAGGCGCGAGCAGAAACGCAAATACCAGACCGATGCCCACCGCCAGGCCAAAGTTGCTCACGGCCGGTGTGCTCGACAAGGCCAGGAGGCCGAACGATAGCCAAGTCGTGACGGCCGCGAGTAGCGTGCCGACCAGGCTCACCGCAGCGCCACCGATCCGCTCACGCATGAGAATCGCGTAGTCCACCCCGATTGCCGTGACCAATAACAGGCCGAACAGGCCAAACAGGGTCAACGGCTGGCCCAGCCAACCGAGGCAGGCAAGGCTGCCAAGCGCTGCAAGTAGCGGAACAGCCAGGCAGCGCAGGGCGCCGCTCCAGCCGAACGGCAGACACAGCAGAGCCAGGATAACGACAGCGGCAAACATCTTGAGCAGCGCCGCCTGGCGCTGGGTCTCGGCAAATAAGCGATTCAGCTCTGCGGGCCGGTCGACGAGGCTGACCCCGGCAATACCGTCAGCCAGGCCGTGCAGCGCCGAACTGTCGCGCAGGCCTTGCAGGCTGATCAGGCCAGCAACCGTGCCGTCGCTCCGCGTGCTCAGCCAAAGCGGGCGCCACGGTTCGGCAATCGGTCCTGCCAACACCTGATCCAGGCCTGTCACTGGTTTCGCCTGCAGAGCGGCAAGTTCCTTTTCGAGCGCCCCAGCAGTCATGCCAAGCGCCAGCAGTGGCTGGCTGTATTCCAGCAGGCGCGGCAGGGCGAGATGCAGGCTTTCCTGGGCGACGGTCGTGGCCGCCAACTGGCTCAGGGCTAAATAACCGCGCAGCTTCTGCTCTGCCACCAGCTCGTCAAGGCGGGTGCCGAGCGCTTCCTGGCGCTCCAGCAACTCGTCAGCCGTCTGCGCGCGAACCAGGAAATACTGGCTGGTAGGCTCGAAGCCAGTGATCTGGCCGATGCGCTCGGCTTGTTGTTGCAGCGCCGGCGCTCGGCTGACCCATTGGCGCAGGTCATCCTTGAACGACACCTGACTGATGCCGGCCAGGCAGAACACCACGAAGCCGGCCAGCAGCCAGCTCGACGGCAGCCGACCGAGCAACCGTTGACGCAGGGCCAAGGCGCGTTCAGCCCAGCTCAGCGGGGCCGCCCACGGCTGCAGTGGCACGTTCACCAACGAGGGGAGCAGGCAGGTCGCGCAGGCGAAGGCGCCCAGCAGTCCGGCGGCAGAAAAGACGGCGACCTGGCTCAGCGCTGGAAACGGGGTAAACGCCATGGCTAGATAGCCGATGACATTGGTCGCCAGGGCCAGGGCCAGGCCTGGCAGCGTCAAGCGCAGGGCCCGAAATGCCTGCCAGGGCTGCAACGTCCAGCTTTTGGACAAGTAATGCAGCGGGAAATCGATGCTGACACCGACCAAGCTGGCCCCCAGCACGAGGGTCAGCACATGGATCTGACCGAACAGAGCAACGCAGGCCGCGGCGCCGCTGAGCGCCCCGACTAGCACCGGCAACGCGACCAGCAGGACGCGCGATGTACGAAACAGCAGATGGAGCAAGGCGAGCGTGGCGACGAGCGAGACGCTCCCGATAAGGCTCGCTTCCTCACGCGCCTGGCGCTGCCCGTACGCCGCATGCAGCACGCCGCCAGCCGCGAGCAGTTCGCCCTGCTGGGACTCGACCCGGTGGCGAGCGGCACGGACCTGATCGTCGATCAGGAGTGGCAGCTTGTCATCAAAGGCGTCGCCGTGGATTTGCGCATGGATCACGGCCCAACGCTGGCCGTCATGTTCGGCCAGCAATGCGCCATCGAGGCGCGGATGGATATTGCCCGGATGCGGGAGCCGACGCTGCGCCAGGTCGGCCAAGCCGAACCAGTCTTCTTCGACCGGCACGAGGCTGGTGCTTTCGAACGGGCTGAACAGGCGCTGCAGGCGTTGTTGAATGAAGTCTTCGGGTGAGGCGATCAGGGCTTCGCGGCTGGCCCGGTCGAGCAATACCAGTCGTTGATCCAGCAACTGCTGGCGCATCGCTGGCAAATCGGCCTGCACAGAGCGACGAACTTGTGCGAACAGGCCGCTGGCCTTGAGGTTGCCAGCGACCTCCTGGGCCAGCGCGACGGCCGTGTCTTCGTCTTCATGTTGAACCAGCAGCATCAGGTCGCGATTGAGTGGGGCCTGCACGCGCTGCTCGGCGAGTTGCTCCAGCTCCCCTGGCGCGCCGCTGGGCAGCAACTGCAGCAGGTTGGCGCTGATTGGCGGGCCATTGCGCCATTGCCATGCGGTCAACGCGACCAGTCCGAGTAGCGCCAAAAAGAATAGCGAGGAGAGCCAGGCCGGTAGCCTGAGCGCGTGATCAGTCGGCGAGGTCATGGTGTTCGCCGGGGCTCAACTGATCGTCGATCTGAATGTCAGTCAGCGTTAGCAGGGTACTGTCGCCCTGGGCTTCGACCAGCTCGATACGCTCGGCGGTGGCACTCCCCTGAATCAGAATGGTGGAGAAGATCTGGGCAAGCAGTCGGGAGCGTGGCGTCAGGGTCAGCGCCCATGCCTGCGTAGTTCCCGTCAGTTGCAGTTCAAAATCGCGCTGCAGGGCTTCGGTATCACCCTGCAGTACGGCTAGAAAAAGCTCGTTCTGTCGCGCCGCAGGCCCTTGCTGACTGGTCTGCTTCCAGCCGTTTGGCGTGCGCCGGGCAATGCCGGCGGCGCTGATGCGGTAATCCTGTTGCACCGGATCTTGCAGGAACCACAGCAGACCCCTGTCGCGTGCCAGGACGAAGGTGCCCACGCTGACCAGCGGTTGGGGCAGTGCGCGCAGGTATTTCTCCTGGGTGAAGGTGCCACGAACCACCGTGGGTTCGCGCAACTGCAGGCTGAGTTGGACCAGATCGAAGGCGTTGGCGCGGGTGGTCAGCGCCAACAGCAGGCTCAGTGCGACCAGCAAGGCCCAGCAAGGGCTGTTGAATAAACGCTTCACAGCAGCGCGCGCTCCACGGCTTCGACCAGCACCTTCGGCGAAGCCAGCAGCATTTCGCGGCTGGCGATCTCCACGGCAACTTGCACGGTGCTGCCGCGCGTCATGCGCTCACCGGTTTCTGCGTCGTTGATCAGGTAGTTGATCTTCAGGCGGTTCTCCCACTCGACCAGATCGGCGCGAACAACGATGCGCTGATTGAAACGGGCGCCGCGCATATAGCGCAGCTGTACATCGATGATCGGCCAGGCGTAGCCGGCTTCTCTCATCTGCACATAGTTGTGGCCAATACGGTCGAGCAGGGCGCAGCGCGCCATTTCGAAATACTTGACGTAATGGCCGTGCCAGACGATGTCCATGGAGTCGACGTCGAAGAAGGGCACCAACACTTCGATCTCTGCCTGCAGTACGCCGCCCTTACGCATACAGCCCCCAGTGCTGCGCACGAATTCGCTCGAGGCAAAGGCGCAGTTCGCGTTCCAGCGCACGGTCTTCGATCAGCGGTGGGAAGTCTTCGCCAAGCGCTTCGTGCATCAGCGATAGCGGTGCCGGTAGCGGCCGCGAGCCCTGCTGACGTTGACGCAGCCAGACGCCCTGGTTCGCGGCGATCAGCGTGGCGGCGGCGACCTGCTCGGTCAGTTCCAGGCTGCGCAATGCGTCGCGCGCGGCAATGGTGCCCATGCTCACCTTGTCCTGGTTGTGACACTCGGTCGAGCGCGAAAAAACGCTGGCCGGCATGCTGTTCTTCAGGGCTTCCGCGGTCCAGGCGCTGGCGCCGATCTGCACCGCCTTGAAGCCATGGTTGATCATCGCTGTGGCTTCGGGGGCGCCGGACAGGTTGCTCGGCAAGCCGTGGTTGTAACGAGTATCGACCAGCAACGCGAGCTGCCGGTCGAGCAGGTCCGCGACGTTGGCAACGAGATTCTTCAAGCTGTCCATGGCGAAGGCGATATGTCCGCCATAGAAATGCCCACCATGCAGCACCCGCTCGTTTTCCGCGTCGATGATCGGGTTGTCGTTTGCGCTATTCAGTTCGGTTTCGATGAACTGCCGCAGCAGGCCCAGGCTGTCGGCGAGCACACCGAGCACGTGCGGGGCGCAGCGCAGCGAGTAACGGTCCTGCAGGCGATGCAGCGGCGCCGCCGGCGCCTCGATGGCCAAGTCCTGACGAATCCAGGCGGCCACCTGCATTTGCCCAGGGTGCGGTTTGGCAGCGAACAGGCGCTCGTCGAAATGTTCCGGATTGCCTTCCAGTGCGATGACGTTGAGCGCGGTGATCCGGGTCGCCAGTTTCAGCAGGTAATCGGCGCGGGCATAGGCCAGACAGGCCAGGCCGGTCATCACTGCGGTGCCGTTCATCAGCGCCAGGGCCTCCTTCGGACGGAGAGTCAGCGGCGTCCAGCCAAGTTGGCGGTGTACCTCGGCGGCGCTGCGGCGTTCGCCCCGATACATCACCTCTCGCTCGCCAGCCAGGGTCGCCGCGACATAGGACAGCGGCGTGAGGTCACCGCTGGCGCCGACCGAGCCTTCTTCGGGGATCAATGGCAGCACGTCATGCTCGAGGAACGCCTGCATGCGCTCGAGCAACTCGATGCGTACCCCAGACATGCCGTGCGTCAGCGAACGCAGGCGAGCGGCCAGGACCGCGCGCGTGGCTTCCGCGTCGAGCAGCTTGCCCAGGCCGCAGCCGTGAAAGGTGAACAGATGCTGCGGCAGGGCTTCGACCTGGTGCAGCGGCACCGCCACCACGCAGGAATCGCCATAGCCGGTGGTCACGCCGTAGATCACACCTTCGCGGTCGAGCAGGGTGTCGAGAAACTGTGCACCGCGGGCGATCCGTTCGCGGAACGCCGCGTCGGACTGCAGCCGGGCGGGCGCACGGCCCTGGGCCACGGCCAGCAGGTCCTCGATGCGCAGGTGGTTTTCGCCAAAGATGACGGGCTCAGCGTTGTTCATGGGTGTCCCAGAAAGGGTAGAAGTTGAACCATTGCAAGGGTGCCTCCAGGCAGCGCGCCGCCAGTCGATCCGCATAGCGCTGCACCCAGCGCTGCACGACGGCATCGCGTTCGCCTCGGCGCCATTCGATGCAGTCGGCGAAGGGCTCCAGATGGACATGAAATTGCTCGCCCTGTTTCAGGCAGAACAACAGATTTGCCGGACATTGCAGCAACCCGGCCAATAGCCAGGGGCCCTGGGGGAAAGCGGCCGGCTGTCCTAGAAAGTCGGCCGTGGCAATGCGCGCGCCCTGTAGCGGTACCCGGTCACCGGCGATGGCCAGCCATTCGCCTTGGTCCAGCCGGTGGGACAACTCCATCATGATCGCCGGGTCGAGCTCACTGACCTGGATCAGCCGTAAGTTGTTCGCGCCGGACTCGTTCAGTAGCCGGTTGAATTGTTCGGCGTGGCGAGTATGTACCAGAACGTTCATTCTGACCTTGCGGCCCATTTCTGCCAGGGCTCGGCAGATCTCCAGATTGCCCAGGTGCGAGCCGACCAGCAGCTGGCCACGCGGCGCCTTGAGGTCAGCGTGCAGGTTGGCGCTGTCATGCAGCACCAGTCGATCCAGCCTCAGGCGTCCACCCCAGACATCGAGCTTGTCCAGCAAGGCATCGGCGAAGGCCATGAACTGGCGATAGACCGAGTGCCAGTTGGGCGCCAGATCGGCGCGGCCGCTGTACGCGGCGAGGTTCTGTTGGTACCGCCAGGCGCTCTGCCGCGCGCTGCGGTTGAACAGGTAGAAATACAGCACGATCAGGTACAGCAGCGGTGCCATGGCACGTCGGCCAAGCAGGCGCACGGCCCAAGCCGTTAGCTTCATCAAGGCAAAGCTGCCCCGCTCGCGGTGCGCGGCCCAATGCGAACCGGCTGAGGCCTGTTCGCTCATCCCCTCCACCGACGCCAGAGCAGTGCGGGCGCCCGCATGAGCATGCCGCCGAACAGCCGTGCGTGCATCGACGAGATCAGCAGGTTGTCGCGCCACAGACGGAAGTGCGAAACCCCATCGGCCGGGTAGTGCACCCGCGTCGGCAGCCAGACCATCGGCTGCTGTCGCCAGTGCAGGCGAACCAGGATTTCGGTGTCGAAGTCCATGCGCTGACCCAACGTCATCGCGTCGAGCAGGGCCAGGGTGGGGGGCAGCGGATAGACGCGAAAGCCGCACATGGAGTCGCGGATCGACAAGGACAGGGTGTTAATCCAGACCCAGACGTGGGTCAGGTAGCGACCATAAAGACGCCCCTTCGGCACGCTCGAGTCGTACTGGGGATAACCGCAGATCAGCGCATCCGGCGCCTGGCTGGCGCGGTCGAGAAACAGCGCCACGCAGCCCAGGTCATGCTGGCCGTCGGCATCCACCTGCAGTGCATGGCTGAATCCCAGGCGCGCCGCCTCGCGCAGGCCGGATACAACCGCTGCGCCTTTGCCCTGATTGCGGCGGTGGCGGAGCAGGTGCACTGAGGGTTGTTCTGCCAACTCATCGATAACCGCCGCCGCTGCCGGGCTGGAGCCATCATCAACGAGCACGCACTGCAAGTCTTCGGCGAGCAATGCACGAACGACGCCGGGCAGGCTGGCCTCGTGGTTGTACACCGGCACCACCGCGCACGGCTTGAACCAGTCTTCGTCAATCGCTAGCGACAACTGTTGAGGGCTGTCCTTAACGGGCACGGTCGCCATCGCAGGCTCAAGCGGGGTAAGCATGGTCACAGCGGATCTCCCAGCAGAATGCGGCCGGACGAGCAGGGTGCGTCGCCGTTGCGGTATGCGAAGTGCAGCTTGCTGCGCTCGCGGTCGAAGCGCAGCGTCAGACTCAACTGGTCACCCGGACGGGCGAGCTGTTGGAACTTGAGCACTTCCATGCCTTGAAAGCTCGGTGGCAGGTCGGCGATCAGCTCGCGGGCGAGGCCGATGGCCCAGTCGATCTGCACCACGCCGGGCAGAACCGGGGTCTGCGGGAAATGCCCGGTGAAGTGCGCGAGGTCCAGCGGGACGGCCAACTGCAGCTGCCACTGGTCTTCTTCTTGGGAAGCGCTGAGTCGCTCCGGCTGCAGCGGGCGCGGCGCCTGCAACAGCGCGTCGAGTTGTGCCTGCGCGAGCTTGCCCTGACTGTTGCAGGGCAGCTGGGCGACAAGCCTCCAGCGGCGCGGTAAGGCTAGCGCTTCGCAGTGGTTTGCCAAGTGCTTGCGCAACGTCTCGGTCAATGCGCGTCGACCACCGTTGCGCAGCGCATGCAGGCCGGCTTCGCTCAGTGCGACCAGCGCCGCGAGGTAGGCGCGATTGTCATTGATCACCCCCAGCCGCGCGTCACTGACGAAAGGGTGAGCGGCCAACGCTGTTTCGAGCATCGGCAGAGCAATGCGCTTCTCTTCCAGCTTGACGATACGATCCAGTCGGCCGAGCAGCTCGAAGCGTCCATCTGCTTCGATGCGCGCCGCATCGGCGGTTTGTTCGACGTGGCCTGGAGGCAGGCAAGGCGAGGCGATGCGCAGCGCTCCATGATCGTCCTGGCTCAACTGCACCCCGGCGAACGGCTGCCACAGGGCGCCGCCTTGGCGCCAGGCGATGCCACCGGTCTCGGAGCTGCCGTAGATCTCGGTCGGTAGCTGACCCAGTCGCTGCTGCAGTCGCTGCCCTGCCTCGACATCCAGGGCTCCCCCTGAGGAAAAGACCCGGCGCACGCTGCGCAAAGCAGGCCAGTCGAGGTTGTCCCCCATCCGCTTGAGCAGCGCCGGGCTGGCCACCCAGCAGAAGCGCGGATGCTGACGGCTGGCCAGCTGCAGGTCTTCGGAAAAGGGTTGCGCGCGGCGCAGAAAGGGACGGCCGGCGCACAACGGCCAGAGCACGCGGAACAGCAGTCCATAGATGTGCTGCGCGGAGACGCTGGCAATCATGCAGGCGTCGCCGAGGTCGGCGCCCCAGCAGGCTTCGAGTGTTTCCACTTCGTTTGCCAGCTGGCGCAGGCGTTTGTCGATCAGTTTCGGCTCGCCACTGGAGCCTGAGGTGCAGAGCAGCAATCGGCACTGGTCCAGATCCAGCTTCGCCCCTTCGAGCGGCTCGGCAAACAGCTCCGAGAGATGAGCATCGCCGTCCTGATCGGTCAGCCAGAGATCGGCCTGGTGGGCCAGTCGCGCTCGGCTGGCGGGCTGCAGGTCGGCGGGTAGCAATACAGTTACGCCGGCTCGCCAGGCGCCGAGCAAGGCAATCGCCAGCTCGCCGGCGTCCTCCAGATGCACTGCGAGCCTGGCGACGCCACGGTTACGCAGCCCAGCAGCCACACGCAGCGCTCGTTGGCGCAGCTCGGCATGCTCAAGGACGGGATCGAGCGTGACCGGCCGCGACGTGGGCGTCTGGTCGAGCAGATGTTCGAGGGGAATCCAGTTCATGTAACGTTCCTGACGCGCTGGCGTATCACCCACTCTCCGGCGAACAACAGTCCCATCAGCAGATAGGCGATAAAACCGGTGTAAAGCGTCCACCAGCTCAGCGGCGCCCAGAGCGCGAGTGCGCTGGCGATACCGGCGTTGACGATGAAATAGCCCACCCAGACCCAGGTCACCTGCCGCGTATAGCGCACAGCCGCGGGTGGGAGCTCGGGTTCGCTTAGCCGCGCGAGGCGTTCGATGATCGGCATGCCGGAGTAGAGGCTGCCGGCAAACAGGCCAAGCAGCGCCAGGCTGATCAGTACGGGATACCAGCGTAACAACGCCGGCTCGTCAGCCAGCCCCAGCAACAGGCAGAACAGCAGCGCGGTCGCTGCCACCGTATTGCTCAGCAGTGTCTGCTTGCCACTGCATAGGCGAGCCAGCCAGAGCGCGCCGAGCAGCAGCGCAAAGAGCCGAGGCGACAGCTGCTCCAGCCCCACATACACAACGAACGGGTAGGCGAGGCCGACCAGCAACAGGGCGAGGCCTGTTAGCCGACTGGCGTTCGCAGTGCCTGTTCGAGCGGGTGTCTGCATCGTGCCGTCCGTTTGCGCATGGGAGCTTGATCCGGGGAGCTCTGGGCTCACCGGACAATGCTTGGTTGGTTGATCGGGTGGGTCAGGCCGGTTGCGGGTTCACCAGCCGATACACCGCCTCGACGACATCGCCCACGGTTCGTACCGACTTGAATTCCTCTGCGGCAATCTTCTTGCCTGTCTGTCGCTTGATGTGATCGATCAGGTCGACGGCGTCGATGCTGTCAATTTCAAGATCCTGGTATAGGTTGGCTTCCAGGCTGATTCGCTCGGGTTCGAGTTCAAACAGCTCGACCAGCGCATCGCGCAGGGTCTGGAAGATTTCGTTGCGGCTTTCCATTTCAAGCCTCCTCGGTGACGGCGCGGTTGGCGCTGACGTAGGCGGTCAGGCTATCGACACTGGCGAAATGCTTGCGGGTGTCCTTCGCATCGGCGTCGATCTTGATACCGAAGCGCTTCTGGATCGCCAGACCCAGCTCCAGCGCATCGACCGAATCCAGCCCGAGCCCTTCGCCAAACAGCGGCTGGTCGGCTGCGATGTCGTCTGGGCCGAGGTCTTCCAGACCCAGGGCGTCGATGATCAGTTGCTTGATTTCAAGCTGCAGTTGGCTCATCGAGTGCGAGCTCCTTTATGAAGTGTCGATGCAGATGATCGTTGAGTTGCCGAGAGGCAATGGGTGCTGCGCCACGCGAAGCGAACATCTGCGGGTCGATATCCTCACCGACGCGCAGATGAAAATGAAAACGTCTTGCCGGAATCCGATACCAGGGCTCGGCTTTGGTCAGGGTGGTGGGTGTTACGGTGATCACGACCGGTGTGACCAGGCGTGCGCCACGAAGCGCGATAGCCGCCGCGCCCCGATGAAACTGCGGCGCCTGGCCCGGCGTGGTGCGCGTGCCTTCGGGAAAGATGATCAGTGTCTGGCCTTGCCTCAGCGCATCGGCTGCTTCGTCGAGCATCTCCGCGCTGCCGTTATTGCTGATGTACTGAGCCGCACGTATCGGCCCGCGAGTGAAGGGGTTGTCCCACAGGCTCTGCTTGACCACACAGTTGGCGTCACGGATCAGTGCGATCAGCACCACCACGTCGATCAGCGAAGGGTGGTTGGCGATCACCAACTGCCCAGGGCGGCCGAGCCGTTCGGCACCCTCGACTTCATAGGTCAGTACGCCGCTGCGGTACATGAACTGGACGAACAGCCAGAACAGCCGGCTCACGGTCTGTCGCGCCCGACTGCGGCGTTCGGTCGTGTCGCCTGGCAGCAGACCCAGCACAGGGAAGACGATCATTCGCAGGCAGAGCCCGCCGAGACCGAACAGGGCAAACGACAGCCCGGTCGCGACCAGGCGCCACAGCCAGGGCGCGCTGTATCGGCGGTTCAATAGGTTTGCTGCCAGTTCCATTGGCGGCTCTCCCAGGTGTTTTGAAAGGTCGGTTGGTCCTTGAGCAGTGCGTGGACCAGTTTGATCGCATGCGGGTGCGATGCCTGCCTAGCGGCTGGCTCGGCTGTTTCGAGGCTCAATTGCCAGGTCTTACCCGGCTTCAGCAACAGCGCCACGGCATAAGGAAAGCTGACGTCGTTGATCCAGGGCGCATAGACCGCAGGGGGCTGATCTTCCGCGACCACCACCAGGACTTCGGGAGCGCCTTCGCCGAGCAACAAGGCTGCTTCGAGCACGGCATGCTCCAATCCGTCACCTTCAGCTGCGAGCGCCGTCATCTCGCTGGTGTCCTGCTGCTGGATGGACCAGAGACCGATGATCGCGTTGTGCACCGACAGGCTGAACTGGGTAGGGGAAAGTGGCTCGTCGCTCGCCAGGTCGTTGAGGATGGCGAAAGTGCGCGTGGTCTCGCCGTGACGGGAGGCGTAGACCAGGGGCATTGGCGCCCGGTTGGCCGCCAGAGGAGTGGCCACGGCGAACACCATGCGCGCCAGGCGACTCAGGCGTCGGCGCTGCATGGCCGGCAGGAAGCTGACGTCCGGTTGTGCGTCACTGCTTTCGAGCTCGCACGGATCCCCGGCCCAATTGGCCCAGTCATCAGTGCTCGCCAGTCCTGGAGCCCAAGCCTGCCATTGATCGATTTCGAATTGAATCACGCTGAACTCACCGGCTCATCCTCGAGCCTTTGTTATTGGCGTGTCGACGTCCTTGTACAGCGACTATCGGTAAATGTCTGCCGTGAAAACGGCGGCATTATCCAATCGCGGTCGAGCCTAGGCAAACGTTGCGTGAAATATCCAGATAAAAGGCAGGCCTAATGCACGGAACTGCGGGGTCGGTCGGTGGTCAGTTCTAGGTTTGCCAAAGAGCCCGGTGGCCAAGGATGCGCCTGCCGTGACGATGCCGGCGTCGAGCCGCTTGGCTGCCAGTCCTTCTTCCGTCTCCTCAGAAGCCAAACAGACTACCGCGTGGCGCCTGTCATACCCCGTGCTGTTGGAGCCAGGCCAGTAGCTGCGGCAATGGCATCGCGCCGCTCTGGCGCGCCACTTCCTTGCCTTGCTTGAAGAGGATCAAACTGGGAATCGAACGAATGCCGAGCTGGCTAGACAGTTGCGGACTGGCCTCGCTGTCCAGTTTGGCCAATCGGCAACGGCCCTGCAGCTGAGCTGCCGCCTGGGCGAAGGTTGGGGCGAAACTGCGGCACGGGCCGCACCAGCTGGCCCAGACATCCACCAGCAGCGGCAAATCACCCTTGATCTGGTTGGCGAACTGATTCTGCTGCAGCTCGAACGGCGTGTTCGGCAAGGCTTCTTCCTTGCAACGTCCACAGCGCGGCGCGTCGTGCAGCCGGTCGGCGGGGATGCGGTTGAGGCTGGCGCAATGTGCGCAGGGGATGATCAGCGAGTCGGTCATGGCGAGGCTCCACAGCGGTCTGTCGCAGTAATGTGGAGCCTCGCTGGCCGATATCAAGCGATATCAAGCGTCGCGGGCAAAGCGGTCTTGCGAAATCAGCCTTTGGCCGCGTCCAGGGCCTGGGTCAGGTCGGCCAGAATGTCATCGATGTGCTCGATGCCAATCGACAGCCGGATCAGATCCTGGGAAACGCCTGCCCTGGCCAGTTCTTCGGCGTTCAGCTGGCGATGCGTGGTGCTGGCGGGATGACAGGCCAGCGACTTGGCGTCGCCGATGTTGACCAGCCGCACGATCAGCTTGAGCGCATCGATGAAGCGCGCGCCGGCCTCCATGCCCCCTTCGATGCCGAAGCAGAGGATCGACGCCGGCGTGCCGCTCATATAACGGCGCGCCAATTCATGCTCCGGATGATCGGCCAGGCCGGCATATTTCACCCACGCCACCTGCGGGTGTGCCTGCAGGTATTCGGCAACCTTCAAGGCGTTCTCGCAATGCCGCTCCATGCGCAGCGCGAGCGTTTCCAGCCCCTGCAGGATCAGGAACGAATTGAACGGCGAAATCGCCGCGCCCATGTTGCGCAGCGGCACCACGCGGCAGCGGCCGATGAAAGCGGCGGGGCCGAACGCCTCGGTGTAGGTGACGCCGTGATAGGACACGTCAGGCGTGTTGAGCAGCGCGAAGCGCTCCTTGTGCTGTGCCCAGGGAAACTTCCCTGAGTCGACGACGATGCCGCCAATGCTGGTGCCATGGCCGCCCATATACTTGGTCAGCGAATGCACGACGATGTCCGCGCCATGCTCAAAGGGGCGGCACAGCATCGGTGTAGCGACGGTGTTATCGACGATCAACGGTACGCCGTGGCGGTGTGCGGCGTCTGCCAGCGCGGCGAGGTCAATGACATTGCCGGCTGGGTTGCCGATGGATTCGCAGAATACAGCCTTGGTGCGCTCGTCGATCAGCGACTCCAGCGCAGCGATATCGTCGTGGGCAGCGAAGCGCACCTCGATTCCCTGCCGCGGCAGGGTATGGGCAAACAGATTGAAGGTGCCGCCATAGAGTTTGGCGACCGAAACGATGTTGTCGCCAGCTTCGGCGATGGTCTGGATGGCATAGGTGATCGCCGCCATTCCCGAGGCCACAGCCAATGCCGCCACGCCGCCTTCCAGTGCCGCGACGCGCTGCTCGAGCACGTCGGTGGTGGGATTCATGATGCGCGTATAGATGTTGCCCGGCACCTTCAGGTCGAACAGGTCCGCGCCGTGCTGGGTATCGTCAAACGCGTAGGAGGTGGTCTGGTAGATCGGCACAGCCACTGCGCGGGTGGTTGGGTCTGGGCTGTAGCCGGCATGGACGGCGAGGGTTTCCAGCTTCATGGCGCGCTCCTTGTTCTTGTTCATCGGGGCAAAGGCCCGAGAGCATGAAACTGAACGCCGATGCGGTCAATGATCCAGGGCAAGCACCGTTATCAAAGCGGTGTGAGCGGCCAGAACAACGGGATGACCAGCGTTGCGACGACCCACAGCAACAGATTCAGCGGGATTCCCACCTTGAGGAAATCAGCGAAGCGATAGCCACCGGCGTTATAGACAAATGTGTTGGTCTGGTAACCGATCGGCGTGGCGAAGCTAGCGCTGGCAGCGAACATCACCGCGACGACAAACGCACGCGGATCGATACCGAGCTGCTGGGCGAGGCCGATGGCGATTGGTGTGACCAGCACGGCGACGGCATTGTTAGAGAGGATCTCAGTAAGCACTGAGGTGAACAGATAGATGAACCCGAGCATGAATAGCGGGCCGGCCCAAGGCGTCAGGTCGACCACGCTGGAAACAATCAGCCCGACCAGCCCTACCTTGTTCATCGCTACGCTGATGGCGAGCATGCCGAAGATCAGGCTGAGGATCTTCCAATCGACCGCCTTGTAGGCATCCTCCACGTCCAGGCAGCGGGTCGCCAGAACCGCCGCGGCACCGATGATCGCCAGGCCTTCGATCGGCATCACACCGAACGCTGCCAGCAGCATCACCATCAGCGTCGTGCCAATGGCGATGGGCGCCTTGTCTCGTCGAAAAGCGCGCTCCTGTACGGCGTTGAGACTGATCAGCTCGCCGTTGTCGGCGAAACGCTTGATCTGCGCCGGGGTGCCCTCGACCAGCATCACATCGCCGAACTGCAGTTGGAAATCGTCGAGGTTGCCCTGGATGTTTTCGTCCTGCCGGTGAACGGCCAGCACATTGATCCCGTAGCGGGCGCTGAGGTCGAGGTCGCGCATCGGTCGGTGGCTGTAACGCGAGTTGCGTCCGACGATGGCTTCAGCGAGCACTTCATCCTCGCTGCTGAGGGTCTCGAAGGCGTCGCTGCGGTTGAAGCTCAGATGACCGCTGCCGCGTAGCTCAACTACATCCTTGACCTGGCCGTGGATGACCAACACATCGCCGGCCAGCAAGCTGAAATCCTGTTCCGGTCGGCTGTGCAAATGAACCCCGCGGTTCACCTGCAGCACCTGCAGTCCGCTGCCACCGTTGAGGTTGGCCTCGGCAATGCTCTTGCCGACGACGGGCGATCCTTGAGGAACCCGCAATTCGCTCATGAAGGTGCGATCGAGCCTAGGCCCGAGAAGCTTGGAGAGAGTGTCGCGCTCCGGCAGCAGCCGCTTGCCGATGGTCAGCATATACAGCATGCCGGCCGCGGCGAGCACCAGCGCAGCGCCGGTGATTTCGAACATGCCGAATGGCGCGAGGCCCGCCTTGCGCGCCACACCGTCGACCAGGATGTTAGTCGAGGTGCCGATCATCGTCAGCGTGCCGCCAAGGATGGTGGCGTAGGACAGCGGAATCAGCAGCTTCGAAGGCGTGGTGCCGGCCCGCGTTGCCAGGGAAATGGCCACCGGTGTCAGGATCGCTACCACGGGCGTGTTGTTGAGAAAGGCCGAAATGACCAGCGCAGTAATCGTCAGCCCGCCGAGCACGCGGGTCGGGCTGGTGCCGACCAGCCCACCCAGCCAGTTACCCAACGCATCGATGCAGCCGGTGCGCTCCAGCGCCGCGGATATCACGAACATGCAGGCAATGGTGACGGGCGCAGAGTTGGACAAGACTCCGAGCACTTCCGCGGGGGTCAGTAACTGGCTGGCGATCAACACCGCCACCGCAATCGCCACCACGATGTCGGGGCTCCAGGTCTCCCGCACGAAAGACACCAGCACCCAGACCAGCAAGGCGCAGACGAAAAGCAGCGGCAGCGAATCGGAGAGCATGAACGTCCTTAACGTGGCGTAACGACTGGCCGCAGAGCGGCCCCGCGCGAACGATAGGGTCGAGCACTTAGAGAGTCTAGGAACGTTTATTCCGGTTTATATGCGTTTTGGGTATTAGCATAATTAATAGAGGCTCAAGTCGCGTGGCGCGAGGCGTTGCAACAAGAAAGGTCGGAGGCAAACGAAAAAGCCGCGCAGTGCGCGGCTTTGGAGTTGGTGGGCCCACACGGACTCGAACCGTGGACCAAAGGATTATGAGTCCTCTGCTCTAACCAACTGAGCTATAGGCCCTCAGAGGCGGGCGGATTATACCGGTGGTGTTGTGTGTGCGCCAAGCGAAGCTGTGCGTACAGGCATGTTTTGACTGGCCTGAATGCAAAACCCCCGGCGCGGGCCGGGGGTTCTGTTTTACTCGTCGAGGAAGGAGCGCAGATGCTCGCTTCTCGTCGGGTGGCGCAGCTTGCGCAGCGCCTTGGCTTCGATCTGACGGATCCGCTCGCGGGTGACATCGAACTGTTTGCCAACTTCCTCGAGGGTGTGGTCGGTGTTCATGTCGATGCCGAAACGCATGCGCAATACCTTGGCTTCCCGTGCGGTGAGGCCGGAGAGGACTTCGCGAGTGGCTTCCTTGAGGCTCTCCACGGTCGCCACGTCGATCGGCGATTGCATGGCGGAGTCTTCAATGAAGTCGCCCAGGTGCGAATCTTCGTCGTCACCGATCGGGGTTTCCATGGAGATCGGCTCTTTGGCGATCTTCAGTACCTTGCGGATCTTGTCCTCGGGCATTTCCATGCGCTCGCCAAGCTCTTCAGGCGTGGGTTCGCGGCCCATTTCCTGCAGCATCTGACGAGAGATGCGGTTGAGCTTGTTGATCGTCTCGATCATGTGGACCGGGATACGGATGGTCCGCGCCTGGTCGGCAATGGAGCGAGTGATCGCCTGGCGTATCCACCAGGTAGCGTAGGTCGAGAACTTGTAGCCGCGACGGTATTCGAACTTGTCCACCGCTTTCATCAGGCCGATGTTGCCTTCCTGAATCAGGTCGAGGAATTGCAAGCCGCGGTTGGTGTACTTTTTTGCGATGGAGATAACCAGACGCAGGTTGGCCTCGACCATCTCCTTCTTGGCCCGGCGAGCCTTGGCTTCACCGATCGACATGCGACGGTTGATATCCTTGATGTCGGCGATCGCCAATATGCATTCTTCTTCCAGCGCGAGCAGCTTCTGCTGGCAGCGTTGGATGTCTTCCTTGCGTGCGGCGATGGCTTCGGCGTATTTGCTTTTGCCATTGGCCAGCTTTTCTGCCCAATCAAGGTCTGTTTCGTTGTTAGGAAACTGACGCAGGAAGTCGGCGCGGGGCATGCGTGCGTCACGCACGCAGATTTGCATGATGGCGCGTTCTTGGGCGCGGACCTGGCTCAAAGCATCACGTACGCGATCGACCAGCGCATCGTACTGCTTAGGGATGAGCTTGATCGGCATGAACAGCGTGGCGAGTTCCTGCAGGGCATCGGTCGCCTGCTGGCTACCGCGGCCATGCTTCTTCAAGGCCTTTTTGGCGACGTCCAGTTGCTCGGCGACGGCGCCGAAGCGAACGCGAGCAACTTCCGGATCCGGACCGCCATCGCCTTCTTCTTCATCGCTGTCGGAATCGTCCTCTTCCTCGTCGTCCTTGTCGTCACCGGCCGGCTTTACTGCTGCCTGCGGTGCGACGGGCTCGACTTCTGCCTGAGGGCCGGCCGCGCCGTCATCGTCAGGGTCGATATACCCGCTGAGAATGTCGGAGAGACGCCCACCCTCGGTGGTGACGCGATCGTAATCGGCGAGGATGCTGTCGACGGTACCCGGGAAATGGGCAATGGCACTCATCACCTCGCGAATGCCTTCCTCTATGCGTTTAGCGATTTCAATCTCGCCTTCGCGGGTCAGCAGTTCGACAGTACCCATTTCACGCATGTACATGCGCACGGGATCGGTGGTGCGGCCAATGTCGGTTTCGACAGCGGCAAGTGCCGCCGCGGCCTCTTCGGCTGCGGCTTCATCGGTATCGGCTTCGGCCAGCAACAGGGCATCGGCATCCGGGGCAACCTCGAATACATTGATACCCATGTCGTTGATCATGCGAATGATGTCTTCCACCTGTTCCGGATCGGAAATATCCTCCGGTAGGTGGTCATTGACCTCGGCGTAAGTCAGGTAACCCTGCTCACGGCCACGCTGGATCAATTCTTTGAGACGGGACTGCTGTTGCGCTTTTCCGGACATATAACCCTATCCACTGACGGTTCTGGCGGGCTGAAAACAAGCTGAGCATTATAGCCGAGCAAGGACCTCACGCGCCAGTTGAGGTCGATATAGCGGGTGTTGAGTTGCGATTTAGCAGGCTGCGCAGCTGCTCTTTCTCCTCTGCGCTGAGTTCACCCTGGCGAGCTTTGCGCAGCAGCGTTTCAAGGCTGCGGTCGCGTTGTCTGGCAGCAAGGCTTGTTATGGTGTCGAAAAACTGTTGTTCAAGGTTATCGGCCGAGATTAGCCATTCTTTCTCGGCAAGTGCGCGCAAAAGGCGCCCTTGGTCGGTTCCATGCCAGCGTGCAATCAATTGCAGGCTGCGCAGTTTGGGGTTCTTTTGCAGCGTTCCCAGCAGGGCGACAAGCAGTTGTGCGTAGGTGTCGTCTTCCGCCGCGAAGTGGCTGGCATCTTCGACCTTCTGCGCAAGCTCAGGGTGGTGGAGGAGCGTACGCAGTGTGGTCAGGGCCGGTGGTTCTACTGAAGCGGGCGTTCTCGGTGCGCGTGGCTTTTTGAAGTCTGGACGCTGGCCAGGCTTTTTCCAGTCTTTTTTCCACTCTTTCTTGCCGCCGGTCTTCGGCTGGGTGGTGGCCGGCGGTGCGTAGTAGTCGCCTTCGTCATGGCCAGCCGCGGTGTCGTAATACACGCTGTCGTCATATTCCAGCGCGGGGCTCGGCGATGCTGAGCTCATCTGCTGAAGCGCTTCGCTGTGCAGGCCGGTGATTTCCCCGAGGCGCTGCCGCATCAATGCGCGCAGGTTGTTGCCGGGGATTTTTTCGATGAGCGGTGCTGCAAGAGTCGCCAGGTGGGCCTTGCCTTCCAGTGAGCGTGGGTCTGCTTCTTCACTAAGCTGCTGGAAGAAGTAGTCGGCCAACGGTTGCGCCTGTTGCTGGATTCGGGCTTTGAAGGCATCGGTACCTTCGCTGCGCACCAAACTGTCCGGGTCTTCGCCTTCCGGCAGGAACAGAAAACGTGCGCGGCGGCCATCCTGCAGGTTTGGTAGCGCCGATTCCAGAGCGCGCCAGGCAGCCTTGCGACCGGCTGCGTCACCATCGAAACAGAACAGCACGCTGGGCACGATGCGGAACAGGCGCTTGAGGTGTTCGTCACTGGTCGCGGTGCCCAGCGTCGCGACGGCGTTGCGCAGCCCTTGCTGTGCCAGGGCAATGACGTCCATGTAGCCTTCAACGACCATGATTTCATCCAGGTCGCGGTTAGCCTTGCGTGCCTCGTAGAGCCCGTAAAGTTCCTGGCCTTTATGAAAGACAGGTGTTTCCGGCGAATTCAAATATTTTGGCTTGTCATCGCCCAGCACTCGTCCACCGAAAGCAATGACGCGCCCTCGACTGTCGCGGATCGGAAACATCACCCGGTCACGGAAACGGTCGTAGCTCCGGCCGGTTTCAGCGTTTTCGATTAACAGTCCAGCCTCGATCATGGCCTTCTGCTGAAGGGCATCGCCACCCAGGTGCTTCATCAGGTTGTCCCAGCCGGGCGGGGCAAAGCCGAGGCCGAAATCCCTAGCGATGACACCTGACAAGCCTCGCCCTTTCAGGTACTCCACTGCGGCCTTGCGCGCCGGGTGACCCTTGAGGGACTGTCGATAGTAATCGGCGGCGGATTCGAGCAAGGGGTAGAGCGGTGAGTCCACGGGCTGACGTGGTTTGCGCCCCGGTCCGCTTTCTTCGCGCGGCACTTCCATGCCGGCGCGCTTGGCTAGCTCCTCGACTGCCTGGGGAAATTCCAGGCTGTCGTGATCCATAATGAAGCCGAGCGCGTTGCCGCCAGCGCCGCAACCAAAGCAATAGTAGAACTGCTTATCCGGGCTGACGCTAAATGAGGGGGTCTTTTCCTTGTGAAACGGGCAGCAGGCGGTGTAGTTCTTGCCCGCTTTTTTCAGTTGGATGCGCGAACTCACCACCTCGACGATGTCGGAGCGGTTGAGTAGGTCATCAATGAATGATTGTGGGATCAAGCCGGCCATAGGGGTATGAGAATACGCTCGCAGTGTTCAGGCCGGAATGAAAAAAACTCCGGCCTTTCGCCGGCTGGCGAAGCGGAGTCTCCTTCAAATGCAAAGCCCGGCATTGGCCGGGCTTGATGCAGCGTCAGCAGTACTGGATCAGTACAGGCGAACGCTACGGCGCTGTTCGCGCTGCACTTTCTTAGCGTGACGCTTGACTGCGGCAGCAGCTTTACGCTTGCGCTCAGCAGTAGGCTTCTCGTAGAACTCACGGCTGCGGACTTCGGCCAGAACACCGGCCTTTTCGCAAGAACGCTTGAAGCGACGCAGAGCTACGTCGAATGGTTCGTTCTCTTTAACTTTAACGTTGGGCATCCAGGACGTACCTTCACTTGTTTACCGGTTACAACGCGCTTCGGCAAATATCGCGAGCACGCTGGTTTTAAGGGTTGCGGATGTTAACGCCTTGCCGCGTGGAATGCAAAGCCCCTTATCGAAAAGCGCTGGTCGGTCGCTGGCCCCGGCGATTAATATGCGCGGCTTCATTCGCTTCTTTGGAAAGGTCGTGCCCATGCTGGTTCTGGGGCTGGAAACTTCATGTGACGAGACCGGTGTTGCACTGTATGACAGCGAGCACGGCCTGTTGGCCGACGCGCTGTTCAGTCAGATCGATCTGCACCGCGTCTATGGAGGCGTGGTGCCAGAGTTGGCGTCGCGTGATCACGTCAAGCGGATGCTGCCGCTGATCCGTCAGGTGCTCGAAGAGGCCGGGCGCGAATCCAGCCAGATCGACGCGGTGGCGTATACGGCCGGCCCCGGCCTGGTGGGCGCGCTACTGGTTGGCGCTTCTTGCGCACAGGCGATGGCGCTTGCCTGGGGTGTGCCGGCAATCGGCGTGCACCATATGGAAGGACATCTGCTGGCGCCGATGCTCGAAGAGCAACCGCCGGCGTTTCCCTTCGTTGCGTTGTTGGTTTCCGGTGGGCACACCCAACTGGTCCGAGTCGATGGCATCGGTCGCTATGAGCTGCTGGGCGAATCGGTAGACGACGCCGCCGGAGAGGCTTTCGACAAGACGGCCAAACTGATGGGGCTGCCCTACCCGGGTGGTCCGGAAATCGCAGCGCTTGCTGAGCGCGGGATGCCGGGGCGATTCACCTTTCCACGACCAATGACAGATCGGCCTGGGCTGGATTTCAGCTTCAGCGGCCTCAAGACGTCCACCCTGACGACCTGGCAGCAACGACAGAGTGCCGGCGATGAGGGTGAGCAAACCCGCTGTGATATCGCGCTGGCTTTTCAGCAAGCCGTTGTCGATACGCTGACCATCAAATGTCGACGTGCTCTGCTGCAGACGGGGTTGAATAGTCTGGTCATCGCCGGTGGTGTGAGCGCCAATACGGCATTGCGCCAGAGCCTGGAGACGATGCTCGCCGAGCTGAAGGGGCGGGTGTTCTATGCCCGTCCGCGTTTCTGTACCGACAATGGGGCGATGATTGCCTACGCCGGCTGCCAGCGTTTGCTGGCGGGTCAGCAGGATGGTCCCGAGATATCGGTACAGGCGCGCTGGCCAATGGAAACGCTTCCGGCAATTTGACGCCGGTTAGCTTAAAAATGTCGCTCTCTGCCTTTAGACAGGTCGCGCAGGTTGTTACGGTGACGCCAGGCGATGAGCGCGGCCAACAATGCCATAGGCCAGAGCGCCGTAGGTTGCATCCAGGCAAGAAGGGGCAGGCAGAGCGGTAGTGCGACCAGTGCGGCCAGTGAACTGGTGCGTGACAACGTGAAAACAGCCAGCCAGATGAGCAGCGCCAGCAATGCCGTTGCGGGATGCAGGCCAAGCAAGACGCCAGCGGCGGTGGCCACGCCTTTGCCCCCACGAAAGCGGAAGTACAGCGGATATGAGTGGCCCAATACTGCGGCAATGCCGATCCAGGCTTGTTGCTCGATCGTCAGGCCCAGTGCGGCGGCAAGCAGCACCGGCAGTAGGCCTTTGAGCAAATCACCGAACAGGGTGCTGATGGCCAGGCCTCTGCCGGCCAGTCGCAGCATATTGGTGGCGCCGGGATTGCCGGAACCGCCGGCGCGTGGATCGGGTGCGCCGGTCAGGCGACTGAGTAGAATGGCGAATGAAAGCGAGCCGGTCAGATAGGCGAGCAGTGCTAATTGCCAGAACATGGCATTCATCCGGGGCAAGGAGCTCCTGAGTCTAACGGCCTGTCATGAAGTTGTCGTGCCGAGGGAGAACGTTGCGTGGATACAGTTTTCATCGAAGGGCTGGAAGTGGATACGCTGATCGGCGCCTATGAGTGGGAGCGCGGCATTCGACAATGCTTGCGGCTGGATCTGACCCTCGGCTGGGACATCCGTCCCGCCGCCCAGAACGACGAACTGGATAAAGCGTTGGACTACGCCGAAGTGACTGCCTCCATTGATCGTTTCGCTCAAACGTCACGCTTCGAGCTGGTAGAAACCTTTGCCGAACGCCTGGCTGCTTCCCTGATGAGTGAGTTCGGCATTCCATGGTTGCGGCTACGGGTGACCAAACCGGGCGTCAACCCGCGCGCAAAAGCGTTGGGTGTGGAGATCGAACGCGGATGCCTCTGACTCGCGTACTGCTGGGGCTCGGCAGCAATAACCGCCGTGAGCGGAATCTGGCTGCCGGTCTCGATGCGCTGGAAAAGCTGCTCGGAGACATGCGCTGTTCACCCGTTTTTGAAAGCCTTGCGGTGGGCTACAAGGGTGACCATTTCTACAACCTCGTGGTGTCCGGTAGCACCGAGTTGCCGTTGATGGAGCTGGACCGACGGCTCAAGTTCATCGAAGCGGATAACGGACGCTACGCGCCGGACCGCAAAGGTCTACCGCTGGATATTGATGTGCTGATGTATGGCGATCTGCAGGGCAATTTTCATGGATTGCAACTGCCGCGGCCGGAGACGCTGAAAAACGCTTTCGTGCTCTGGCCACTGGCATTGCTTTCGCCGGAGGTGATGCATCCCGAAGCCGGGCGGTGCTTCGCTGAATTGTGGCGGGAATCGGTCATCGAGCAGCAGCTGTGGCCGGTGCGTTTTCAGTGGAAAGGCGAGGAGTTGACGCCAGCGTCGTTGTTGTCCGCCGCGGACCCGCGCTGACGTCGCCTTGCGAGGAGCGCGGGTTCCTCGCGTCGCAACACGACAAGCGCTGATCAGTTGGCGTTGCCTTGATGGAGGCGTTGATATTGGTGGACAGCCTCCAGCCGTTCGCGTTTGAGTGCCTCTCCTAGTTCTGCGCCCTTGTGACCCTGTTCAATGAGTGGCTTCACCTGTACCGCGCAGGCATGCTCGGCGGCTCCGCGCAGGTATTCGGCCTGCGGATAGGCGTGCCCCTCGTGACCGCTCTGCGCGTCCATAGCGCAGCAGGCGACGAACTGCTCGAAGCGTTCCGGGCGGCGGTAAATGTCGAAATGCTGCAGCAACTCGAACAACGTCTGCGCCGGCAGTGACATGGCCTGATGGCCGAGCGAGTAGAATTCGCCGACCAGTCTGGCCAACTCCTGGCAGTCCCGCGGCACTTTGTAACGCGTGCTGACGATGTCAATTGGCGATGTTTTGGCTGTTTCCGAACTCGGCGCATCGAGGTCAGCTGTCTGTCCCAGCGGCATCAGTAGACAGGCCCAACGCACTGTTAGGGGCTGAGCATGAGCGGCGCATCTGTGTAGCACCTCGAGTGTGTGTTTGCCGGCCTGGGTACCATCCTCGAGCGGTAACGTCTCGTCGAATAGCCGGTCGATTTCCGGAAACAGCTCCTTCAAGGCGCCGCAGTCGCGTAAGACTTGTATGAAGACGTCAGGGCGAGGCTCCATCAGCGCGCGGGCGATTTCCTTCCAGCTGCGTTCCGGTGTCAGGGCCAGTAGCTCACCCGATTCCGCGAGCTGGCGCATCAGTACCTGGGTTTCAGGCGCCACGCCAAAGCCGAGCTCGGCATAACGCGCGGCAAAGCGCGCCACGCGCAACACCCTTAAAGGATCTTCGGCGAAGGCGGGGGATACGTGCCTGAGCTGGCGAGCGGCGAGGTCGGCCTGGCCGCCGTAGGGGTCGATCAGCTGGCCCTGCTCATCCTCGGCCATGGCGTTGATGGTCAGATCGCGGCGGATCAGGTCTTCTTCGAGAGTCACTTCGGGGCTGGCATAGAAGGTGAACCCGCCGTAACCGCGACCGCTTTTGCGCTCGGTGCGGGCCAGTGCGTATTCCTCGCCAGTGACCGGATGGAGGAACACAGGGAAATCTGCGCCCACCGGGCGAAAACCTTTGGCCTGCATCTCTTCGGCACTGGAGCCGACGACCACCCAGTCCACCTCGGTCACAGGGCGTCCCAGCAACCGGTCACGTACCGCTCCGCCGACTTTATAGATTCGCATGCAGTCCTCCATTGCGGCGGAGGATAAACGAATGCCCCGAAGCAGCAAGCTGCGACTGCTCTCGGGGATCCGATCTGAAGTGGTGTGTAATCGTCAGATGGGTGGCAGCGCCAGATTCATACCGGGATATTTGGCCTCAGCGTCCGTGTCGACTCTCGGCGGCATGTGGTGCGTGGCGATCAGCTTGTCATCCTGCATCGATTGCAGGTGCACATCGAACCCCCAGAGCCGATGCAGGTGTTTGAGGACCTCGTCGGTGGAGCCGCCCAAGGGTTTGCGGTCGTGCTGCTGGTGGCGCAGGGTCAGCGAGCGATCACCGCGGCGATCGACGCTCCAGACCTGCACATTGGGTTCACGATTGCCGAGGTTGTATTGGGCTGCAAGCAATTCGCGGATGGCGTGGTAGCCATTTTCATCATGGATGGCTGGCACCAGCAATTCATCCTTGCGATCGTCGTCGAGGATGCTGAACAGCTTGAGGTCGCGGATAACCTTAGGTGAAAGGAACTGCAGGATGAAGCTCTCGTCCTTGAAGTTGTTCATCGCGAACTTGACCGTGGTGAGCCAGTCGCTGCCGGCGATATCCGGGAACCAGTGTTTGTCTTCCTCGGTGGGGTGCTCGCAAATCCGGCGAATGTCTTGGTACATCGCAAAGCCCAGAGTGTAGGGATTGATGCCGCTGTAGTACGGGCTGTCAAAGCCGGGCTGGTATATGACGCTGGTGTGTGACTGGAGGAACTCCATCATGAAGCCATCGGTTACCAGGCCTTCGTCGTACAGGTCGTTGAGCAGCGTGTAGTGCCAGAAGGTCGCCCAGCCTTCGTTCATGACCTGCGTCTGGCGTTGTGGATAGAAATACTGTGCGATCTTGCGCACGATCCTCACCACTTCGCGCTGCCAGGGCTCCAGCAGCGGCGCATGCTTTTCGATGAAGTAGAGGATGTTCTCCTGTGGTTCAGCGGGGAAGCGCTGGTCTCGCTGACGCTCGTCTTCCTTTTCGCCAAATTTGGGAATGGTCCGCCAGAGATCATTGATCTGTTTCTGTAGGTGCTCTTCGCGATCCTTCTGCCGCCGCCGCTCTTCCTCGGCTGAAATCGGGTAGGGACGCTTGTAGCGGTCGACCCCGTAGTTCATCAGGGCGTGGCAGGAGTCGAGCAGGTCTTCCACCGCGTCGATCCCGTGGCGCTCCTCGCACTGCATGATGTACTGCTTGGCGAACACCAGGTAATCGATGATCGAACTGGCGTCGGTCCAAGTGCGGAACAGGTAGTTGCCTTTGAAAAAGCTGTTGTGGCCGTAACTGGCGTGGGCGATCACCAGCGCCTGCATGGTGATGGTGTTCTCTTCCATGAGGTAGGCGATGCAAGGATCGGAGTTGATCACGATCTCGTACGCCAGGCCCATCTGCCCACGGGTATAGGATTTTTCTGTGCTTAGGAAATGCTTACCGTAGGACCAATGATGGTAGCCCAGCGGCATGCCTACGGAGGCATAGGCGTCCATCATCTGCTCGGCAGTGATGACCTCGATCTGGTTGGGGTAGGTGTCCAGCGCATAGCGCTCGGCGATGCGGCCGATCTCACGGTCGTAGGTACGGATCAGATCGAAGGTCCATTCCGAGCCGGTGGAAATGGGCTGTCGTTTCATGCTGCTTACCTCAGCTAGCCATGCGCCGCTGGAATAGCTCGCGGAACACCGGATAAATGTCCCCTGCTGTCACCAGCTGCTGCTGGGCGAACGAGTCGCCGAAGGCCTCGGCCACTTGGTTGTATTCGTACCACAGAGCCTGATGTTCGCGAGGGGTGATTTCGACGTAGGAGAAGTACTGGACGAACGGCATGATCTGGTTGATCAGAATGTCCCGGCATACCGGCGAGTCGTCGTTCCAGTTATCACCGTCGGAAGCTTGCGCGGCATAGATGTTCCACTCGTTGGCCGGATACCGTTCGGCCATGATCTCCTGCATCATTTTCAGCGCACTGGAGACGATGGTGCCGCCGGTTTCGCGGGAGTAGAAGAACTCCTCCTCGTCGACTTCCTTGGCGCTGGTGTGATGGCGGATGAACACCACCTCGATCTTGTCGTAGTTCCGCTTGAGGAACAGGTACAGCAGGATGAAGAAGCGCTTGGCGATGTCCTTGGTGGCCTGGGTCATCGACCCGGACACGTCCATCAGGCAGAACATCACCGCTTTCGAGCTTGGGTTGGGATGTTTGACCAGCAGGTTGTACTTGAGGTCGAAAGTGTCGAGAAAAGGCACGCGATGAATTCGCGCGCTGAGTCGTTCGATCTCCTCTTCAACCGCCTGGATGTCAGTGAAATTGGCGGGTTCTTCCAGCTTGAGTCGCGCCAGCTCGGCTTTTACCTCGCGCAGTTTCGCGCGGCTGCTTCCGGACAGGGCAATCCTGCGCGCGTGAGCCGAGCGAAGGGTACGAACGATGTTGATGCGTGACGGATTGCCTTCGTTGCTGATCCCGGCGCGGACTGTCTTGAAGGTGTCGGTGCCGGTCAGGTGGCGTTTGACCAGGTTGGGCAACTCCAGATCCTCGAACATAAAGTCGAGGAATTCTTCCTGGGTAATCTGGAACACGAAGTCGTCCATGCCTTCGCCGCTGTTGCTGGCCTGGCCAGCCCCTTGGCCACCGCCGCCGCCTTGTGGGCGAGGGATGCGCTCACCGGCAATGAACTCCTTGTTTCCGGGATGCACGATGGTTTGCCGACCGCCGCGACCGTGGTGAAGGATCGGCTCATCGGTATCTCGGCCGGGAATACTGATCTGTTCACCGTGCTCCATATCGGTAATGGAACGGCGTCCAACGGCCTCCTCCACGGCTTTCTTGATGTGTCCTCGGTATCGCTGCAAGAAGCGCTGGCGATTGACCGTGCTCTTGTTTTTGCCGTTCAGACGGCGGTCGATCACGTAACTCATACGAGCCCTCCGGGCTGAGCTGAAGTCGCGGGCCGCGAGCCGGAAGCGTGCTGCTTTGGCTTCCAGCTCCGGCTCCAAGCCCTCAGCTGCTCTTACTGCGATTTACGTACGCGCAGATACCATTCCGAGAGTAGGCGAACCTGCTTCTCGGTGTAGCCGCGCTCGACCATACGCACGACGAAGTCGTTGTGCTTCTTCTGATCTTCCTTGCTGGCCTTGGCGTTGAAGCTGATGACCGGAAGCAAATCCTCAGTGTTGGAGAACATTTTCTTCTCGATCACCACGCGCAGCTTCTCGTAGCTGAGCCAGGACGGATTCTTGCCGTTGTTGTTGGCGCGGGCACGCAACACGAAGTTGACGATCTCGTTGCGGAAGTCCTTCGGATTGCTGATGCCGGCTGGCTTCTCGATCTTTTCCAGCTCTTCGTTGAGCGCCATACGGTTGAGGATCTCGCCGGTTTCCGGGTCCCGGTATTCCTGATCTTGAATCCAGAAATCCGCATAGAGTACGTAACGGTCAAAGATGTTCTGGCCGTACTCGCTGTAGGACTCGAGGTAAGCGGTCTGGATTTCCTTGCCGATGAAGTCGACGTAGCGCGGCGCCAGGTACTCCTTGATAAAGCGCAGATACCGCTCGCGAATCTCGGCTGGGAATTGCTCCTGCTCGATCTGCTGCTCCAGCACGTAAAGGAGATGCACCGGGTTCGCGGCGATTTCATGGGGATCGAAGTTGAACACCTTGGACAGGATCTTGAAGGCGAAGCGGGTGGAAAGCCCATTCATGCCCTCGTCGACCCCGGCCGTATCGCGATATTCCTGCATCGACTTGGCCTTGGGGTCAGTGTCCTTGAGGTTCTCGCCGTCGTAGACCCGCATCTTGGAGTAGATGTTGGAGTTTTCTGGCTCCTTCAGGCGGCTCAGCACTGAGAACTGCGCCAGCATTTTCAGCGTATCGGGCGCGCAGTGGGCTTTCGACAGCGAGCTGTTGAACAGCAGCTTGTCGTAGATTTTGATCTCGTCGCTCACCCGCAGGCAGTACGGCACCTTGACGATGTAGATTCGGTCGATGAAGGCTTCGTTGTTCTTATTGTTGCGGAAGGTATGCCATTCCGACTCGTTCGAGTGGGCCAGCAGTATGCCGTTGTAGGGAATCGCACCGAGCCCTTCGGTGCTGTTGTAGTTGCCTTCCTGGGTGGCGGTCAGCAGCGGATGCAGCACCTTGATAGGCGCCTTGAACATCTCGACGAACTCCATCATGCCCTGGTTGGCGCGGCACAGCGCGCCTGAGTAGCTGTAGGCGTCGGCGTCGTTTTGTGGAAATTCCTCGAGCTTGCGGATATCGACCTTGCCCACCAGCGCCGAGATGTCCTGGTTGTTCTCATCGCCCGGCTCGGTCTTGGCAACCGCGATCTGATTGAGGATCGAGGGATAGAGCTTGACCACGCGGAACTGGCTGATATCGCCGCCGAACTCCTGCAGTCGCTTGGTGGCCCAGGGGGACATGATCGAGCTGAGGTAGCGACGGGGAATGCCGTAATCCTCTTCGAGGATCTGCGCATCTTCAGCCGGGTTGAACAACCCCAGGGGCGACTCGAATACCGGCGAACCCTTGATGGCATAAAAGGGTACTCGCTCCATCAGTTGCTTGAGCTTCTCGGCGAGCGATGACTTACCGCCGCCCACCGGGCCCAGCAAATAGAGGATCTGCTTCTTCTCCTCCAGGCCCTGCGCGGCGTGGCGGAAATAGGAAACGATCTGGTCGATGCAATCTTCCATTCCGTGGAAGTCTTCAAAGGCGGGATACCGGCGGATGACTTTGTTGGAGAAAATCCGCGAAAGTCGCGAGTCGGCAGAAGTGTCGATCAGTTCGGGCTCGCCAATCGCCATCAACAGGCGTTCGGCTGCAGTTGCGTAGGTTCCCCGGTCTTCCTTGCACAGGTCGAGGTATTCCTGAAGCGAATACTCTTCCTGACGGGTTGCTTCGAATCGTTGCTGGAAATGGCTGAAAATGCTCATTGACTTCACCTCGGACGATGCTCGGAGCCGGTGTTGTCATCATGCATTCAGGTACGGCCGCCTTACCGGCCTGTGGAGTTCCCCCGAACACCTGATGGTCGAAACTGAGGCCCGGTAGCCGCTGCACGGCTTCCACCTGTTTGGATGGCCTGCACTGAAGGATAGTTCGGATTCGGCAAGGTCAAGGGAGGAGAGGTGTTATTGCCGCTGCGTTTCGTCGGAAGGGAGGCTCAAGGCCGCATTATCTGCGGCCTAGGCGGGCGTGATTTTTTAGGCGGGATCGCCTTGTTCAGTGTCTTGCGGAAACGCTTGTCGCCAAAGCTCGAATCCGCCGTCAAGGCTGTAGACGTCTGAAAAACCCTGGCCTACCAGATAGGCGGCTGCGCTCTGGCTGGAGTTGCCGTGGTAGCAGACGACTATCAGCGGTTGGTCGAGATCAGCGGTAGCGATGAAGTCTGGCAAGGATTGGTTGTCCAGATGTGTCGAGCCGGTGACGTGACCATTGGCGAAGCTGTGCGGGTCGCGGATGTCGACGATCACGCCGCCTTCGCTGCGCAGCGACTGCGCCTGCTCGGGTGAAATACGTTTGAACTCGGTCATGGCTTGGCCTCACAGTCGCAGCTGTACAGTTCGTTGCTGTCCACATTCATCAGTGTCATGGAATTGCCCCATACGCAGCCGGTATCCAGCGCGTAGACGTTCGGCTCGTCGCAATTGCCTTCCAGCGCGGCCCAGTGGCCGAAAATGATCTTTTCGCCGCGGGTTTTGCGAGTGGGGTGGCTGAACCAGGGCGCGAACCCGGCGGGTGCTGAGTCGAGGCCTTCTTTGGCTTCGAGATCGAGGGTGCCGTCAGCTTTGCAGAAGCGCATCCGGGTGAAATAGTTGGTGATCAGACGCAACCTAGGGATGCCGTGCAGCTCCTTGCTCCACTTGGCCGGCTGGTTACCGTACATGCCGTCGAGGAAGGGTTGCAGCATAGCGTCATCGCGAAGCGCCTGTTCGACCTCGGCCGCACGGCGCAGGGATTTGCTTAGTGTCCATTGCGGTGGGATGCCGGCATGAACCATGGTGACCTGGCGTTCGGCATCGTGGTGGACCAGTTTCTGCTGACGCAGCCAGAAGATCAGGTCGGCTCGGTCGGGCGCATCGAGGATCGGCTGAAGCGTGTCGGACTTCTTCAGCCGCTCGACCTTGTGCGTGACGGCCAACAGATGCAAGTCATGATTACCCAGAACGGTGACACCCGAACTGCCCAGGTCTCGCGCGAAGCGCAATGCTTCCAGCGATTGTGGGCCGCGGTTGACCAAGTCGCCAGCCAGCCACAGGCAGTCGCGTGATGGGCTGAAGTCAACTTGTTTGAGAAGACAGAGCAAGGGTTCGAGGCAACCTTGCAGGTCGCCGACAGCATAGGTAGTCAATGCAGGGCTCCCGGTACCGCCAGCCGAAACGGCGCGATCGTGGCATCGAAGCGGTGCCCGTCCTCGGCAAGCATTTGATAACTGCCCTGCATCGTGCCGACGCGTGAGGCCATCAGCGTGGCGCTGGTGTAGACATGGCGATGGCCGGGGGCTAGTACCGGCTGCTCCCCCACCACGCCTTCGCCGCGCACTTCCTGCACCTGACCGTCCCCATCCGTGATGATCCAGTGGCGTGACAGCAACTGAGCTGTGAGCTCGCCCTTGTTTTCGATGGTTACGGTGTAGGCAAAGGCAAAACGGTTTTGTTCTGGCTGTGACTGGTCTGCGAGGTAGGCCGGGCGGACATTGACGTCGATCCGGTAGCGGAGGTCTTCAGACATGGTGTGCTCCTTCGCGTAGGTCGCTTTCAGCCGCGGGCAAATAATTGATCCGATAGTCTTACGAACGCGGCGAGGTCCAGCTGTTCCGGGCGCAGGCTACCATCGACGTCGGCGGCGGCGATCGCATCTGCGTCCAGCAGCCCCTTGAGGGTGTTGCGCAGCGTCTTGCGGCGCTGATTGAAGGCCTGGCGAACCACGGTCTCCAGCTGCCGGTGATCCCGCGCAGGATGCGGCAACACCTCGTGCGGGACCAGACGCACGATGGCTGAGTCGACTTTCGGCGCCGGGTTGAAAGCGCCAGGGCCCACGTTGAACAGATGTTCGACGCGGCAGTGGTACTGCACCATGATCGACAGCCGCCCCCAGTCGCCACCACCTGGCTCTGCGGCAAGGCGCTCGACCACTTCCTTCTGCAGCATGAAATGCATGTCGCGGATCAGGCTGGCGTGATCGAGCAGGTGAAAGATCAGCGGCGTGGAGATGTTGTACGGCAGGTTGCCAACGATGCGCAGGCTGTTTGGCTCCGAGCTTAACTGGGCGAAGTCGAATTTCAGCGCATCGCCCTGGTTCAGGGCGAAGTTCTCGCGGTCGGCAAATTTCTGTTGCAGGATCGGAATCAGGTCCAGGTCCAGCTCGACCACGTCTAAGTGCGCACCGCTGTCTAGCAGACCTTCGGTCAGTGCGCCCTGGCCCGGCCCGATCTCGACGATCCGCTCGCCCGGTTTGGCATGGATGGACCGCAGGATGCGATGGATCACGCCCGCATCGTGAAGGAAATTCTGGCCGAAACGCTTGCGCGCGCGGTGTTGGTAGTTCTCGGACATATACAGCAGTCTCAGGAGCAGCTGGAAGCGTGAGGCTTGCAGCTGGGAGCGAAAAGGCCCGCAGTTTAGCAGCTGCGGTCGCTGAGGCGAGTGCCCCCGCCGCGGGCCATTGCGGTTCGGAGGCGCGCTGGAAAGTCCGGAAGCGGTTTTTGTCGACTCCAGACCGCTGTTCCGGCCGCTGCTCGACAGGCTGCGGCCGCCACGCCGATCCGTTTCAGGTGTATGCCTTACGCCCGAACAGGGTGTGCTGCGTGCTGCTTTTAGCTGGCGCTCATCTCATACGCCGTTTCCAGCGCGACTTGCAGGCTGCCGGTGTCGATTCGGCCAGTGCCTGCAAGATCCAGCGCGGTGCCGTGATCGACCGAGGTGCGTACGATCGGCAGCCCCAGCGTGACGTTGACGGCTGCGCCAAAGCCCTTGTACTTGAGCACCGGCAACCCCTGATCGTGGTACATCGCCAGCACCGCGTCGCAGTGTTCGAGGTGTTTGGGCGTGAACACTGTGTCAGCCGGTAGCGGGCCGATAAGGTCGAGCCCGTCGCTTCGCAGTATTTCCAGCGTTGGCTCGATGACCTCGATTTCCTCGCGGCCCAAATGTCCGCCCTCACCAGCATGTGGGTTGAGCCCGCAGACCAGAATCCGGGGATGGGCAATGCCGAATTTTGCTACAAGGTCGTTGTGCAATATGCGCGTCACACGCTGCAGCCGCTTGGCAGTGATGGCTGCCGGCACCTCCTTAAGCGGCAGATGGGTGGTGACCAGTGCAACCCGTAACCCACGCGTGGCCAGCATCATGACGACCTGCTCTGTGCCGGTCAGCTCCGCGAGAAATTCGGTGTGTCCTGAAAACGAGATGCCTGCCTCGTTGATGACGCCCTTGTGCACCGGCGCAGTGATCATGCCGGCAAAGCTGCCATCAAGGCATCCGTTACCGGCGCGTGTCAGCGTCGTTAGCACATAGTCTGCGTTCGCCGGGTTGAGCTGGCCGCTTATGGCCGGCGCAGCGAGCGGCGTGTCCCAGACATACAGGCTGTTGGCGGGTGCCGGCTGGTTCGGCCAGCTGCCTGGGGCAACGTCAATCACGGTGATGTCCAGTCCAAGCTCGGCTGCGCGGGTGCGTAGCAGCTCGGAACTGGCGATGGCGACCAAGGCGTGAGGGTGGCTGTCGCGTGCGAGCAGCAAACAGAGGTCCGGACCAATACCGGCGGGCTCGCCGGGCGTCAGGGCGAAACGTTTGACGGTCATCTCTAGGCCTTTGGGCTGATGAAATGAAGCGGGCCGGCCGATTGGCCGGCCCGCTGAGGCGTCGCTGACGGGCAACTCAACGCGAAATCAAAGCTTGATCTCAACGTAGGCTTCGTCGCGAATCTGGCGTAGCCAGTTCTGCAGCTCTTCTTCGTACTTACGGTTGCGCAGCAAAGACAGGGCCTGTTGCTCGCGGAACTCTTCGCTGGCATCTGTGGCGCGGCGTCCGAGCACTTCCAGGATGTGCCAGCCATACGGCGTCTTGAAGGGTTCGGACAGCTGCCCACTGGCCGTGTTGGCCATGACTTCACGGAACTCCGGAACCAGCGAGCTTGGGTCGATCCAGTTGAGGTCTCCGCCGTTCAGCGCCGAGCCTGGGTCTTCGGAGAAGTTCTTCGCCAGCTCGGCAAAGCTCTCGCCGGCCTGGATGCGGTCACGCAGTCGCTGGATCAGGCGTCGGCTTTCTTCTTCGCTGCGGATCTGGCTTGGTTTGATCAGGATATGACGAACATGGACCTCGTCACGCACCTGAGTATCGCCGCCACGCTTGTCGAGCACTTTCAGCAAGATGAAGCCCGGCGGGGTACGCACCGGCCGGGTGACGTCGCCGACCGACATGCTGCTGACTTCGGTATCGAATGGCGGTGGCAGCTGAGCGGCCTTGCGCCAGCCCATATCGCCGCCTTCCAGTGCGTTTTCACTGGCCGAGCGTGAGACAGCCAGCTTGGCGAAGTCGGCGCCTTGCTGAAGTTGCTGATAGGTATCCATCGCGGTTTTTTCAGCCGCCTGGATCGTGGCCGAATCAGCGGACTCTGGCACTGGTATCAGGATATTGGCCAGTCGATATTCTTCCGACAGCTGCAGCTTGCCGAGATCGGAAGCCAGGAAGTTTTCCACTTCTTGGTTCGACACCTGGACACGTTCGGCGATTCTGCGCTGGCGCACCCGGCTGATGACCATTTCACGGCGAATCTGCTCGCGGGCGGTGTCGAGGCTCAGGCCGTCACGCTCCAGAGCCGCGCGGAACTGGTCCAACGTCATGTTGTTACGCTGGGCGATGGTGCTCATTGCCTGGTTGAGCTCTTCATCGGAGATGCGGATCCCCGAGCGATCGCCGATCTGCAGCTGCAGATTTTCGGTGATCAGCCGCTCCAGCACCTGTTGTTGCATGACGTCCGCGGGTGGCATTTCCGCGCCGCGTTTTTCGATGGTCTGCTGGACTTCACGGGTCCGCTGGTCCAACTGGCTCTGCATGATCACGTCGTTATCCACGATCGCGACAATGCGGTCGAGCTGTTGAACCTCGGCCGACGCGGTCAGGGCAGCAGTCACGCTGCCCAGCAGAAGGGCGCCCGCCAGCAGGGGGCGCAGGTAATCAGAAAGCTTGATCTTCACGTTCACGGTAACCTTGTATGCCTTCGTCGAGGAATGTCTCGGTCGAGCTGCCGAACACGCCGCCGAGTCCCTTAAGGACGATTTGCAGGAAGATGCCGTTGTCCGGCTCGTCATTCTGCGATGGGTTGAGACTGGTTTCGTCGTAATCGATCCAGTAGCGGTTGATCAGACGCAGCTTCCAGCAGCAGCTGTCGTACTCGAAGCCACCGAAGGCCTCCAGTGTCCGATTGCGACTGTAGTCGTGCTGCCAGCGTGCGATCACGCTCCACTGCGGCAGGATCGGCCAGATAGTGGAGATATCGTGCTGGTTGATCTTGTAGTAATCCTCAATGTACTCAGGCGAACCCGGCGCACCGTAGTCGCCGCCATAAGTCCACTGCCCGGTGGCCTGGTCGAACCGTACGGTGTCGTTGCGATAGCGGTAGCCGAAGTTGACGATCTTCCGCGGATTGTCAGCTGGCTGATAGTGGAACATGGCGCTGCCTGACTGCGTTTGGCCCTGATCCGGGTCCCAGTTGAACGTCGAGGTGAAGCGCCAGTCGCGGTTGTAGCGATATAGGTACTCGAGGGCGTATGGCGAGACGTCCGAGGTCGAGCCTGGACGATCTTCCAGGTTGGGTAGCTGCACTTCGCGGTCGCGGAAGTAAATGATCTGGCCAACGCTCAAGCGCTGACGCTCCAGTCCGTTCGGCTCGATCCAGCGATTGGTCACGCCCAGCGAGAGCTGATTGGCATCACCTATACGGTCCTTGCCGGAGAAGCGGTTTTCACGCCACAGCGAAGAGTAGCTGAAGGTGTTTTCACCGGTATCAAACACAGGAATGTCATCCTGGTCTTCTTCCGGTACGTACAGATAGAACATCCGCGGCTCGAGGGTCTGACGGTAGTTCTTGCCGAACCACTGGGTGTCGCGGTCGAAGTACAGTCCGCTATCGACGCTGAAGATCGGTACGCTGCGATCAGGCGAGTCGTTGAAGTCGCTCACCTGGCGACGGCCGGTATTGTCCAGCGTCAGGTCGTACTTGGTGTACGCGTATTTCAGCGATGGCCGGACGAAGCCCCAGCTCCAATCGAGCGGAAGATTAACTCCGGGCTCAAGGTGCAGACGCTCGCCTTCCGCTCGAGTCAGACCGCTAAGACGGGCGTCGTACCACAGCTGCTCCGGCGTGCCGGTGTTGCCATATTGGTCGGTGAAGTAACCATTGCGCAGGCTGCGCTGGAAGCTGACGAACTCGGTGCCGTAAGCGAACCGCAATCCACCCGGCTGGAACGGCAATGCGCCGTTCAACGTCAGCTGCGGCAGGCGCTCGTAGGGTGTGATGTCGGCAATGGTTGCACGCTCGTAAGCGTGCACGTTCAGCTGAGCCGTGTAGGACGGCGCGCGGTAAGTCAGGGTGCCACGCTGATCTAGGTGATCCGGTTGATCGATGCCCAGCTGGGTATCCAGGTCCTGGAAGTAGTAGGGGTCGCTGATGTCGGTGTAGTCGACCTCTGCCAGCCAGCGCGTGTCCAGGCCGGTACGGTGTTGCCAGCTGTACATCCAGCGCTGGTCCTCGTACTCAGACTGCAGCTTGCGCTCGTCGTTGCTGTCATTCAGGTAGGCAGCGCCAAACTGGCCTTCGCTGCGACGGGTCAGGTAACGGAACTCACCTTCCATAAGCAGGCCGCGATCGGTCATGTAATTCGGGTAGAGCGTGGCGTCGAAATTCGGCGCCAGGTTGAAATAGTACGGTGTGATCAGCGACAAACCCGTATCGCTGGAGGAGCTGATGCTCGGCGCCAGGAAGCCGGACTGACGGCGGTCATCAATCGGGAAATAGATGTAAGGCGTATAGAACACCGGAACACCCTTGACCCGCAGCGTGACGTTGGTTGCCGAGCCGAAGCCGGTGGCAGGGTTGAGGGTGACGTTGTTGCCTTGCAGATACCAGTCGTTATCGCCGGGTTCGCAGCGGGTATATGTCCCGTCCTTGAGGCGGATGATCGCGTCCTCGGTACGCTTGGCATACAGTGCACTGCCGCGGACCTTACCTTCGTGAACCACGTATTCGGCGTTTTCGACCTGCGCTTCACCTGTGTCGAGGAACAGTTCAGCGCGGTCACCGACCATCAGTGCGCCGCCGTCACGCAGACGGACATTGCCTTTCAGCTCGCCGCGGTTCTCCAGCTGGTACAGGCTCGCCTCGTCGGCTTCGGCCTGGATGCTGCCCTGGCGAAGTACCACGTCGCCGGCCAGCGTGGCGATTTCCTGCTGCTGCTCGTAACGGGTTGCTTTGGCCGATACGTAGGTCGGTGCCTCGCTCATCGGCGTGTCGTCGAACTGACCGGGGCGGTTTGGTTCAACATAGGTACCGGCACAGTAAGGACCTGTCTCGGCCAGCTGTGCATTGGTCAGCTGATCGCGCGGCACCCAATCCAGATGGCTGTAATCGGCACTGCGCGAGGCCAGTGCTCGGCCCTTGCTTTCGGTGACCAGTTTGGTGGTGGCCGCCTGGCGCTCGGCCTTGCTGGCGCTGGGCTTAGCGCTAGTGGTCTCGCCAGTAGACGTGCCACGATGAGTCGGACGCGGTGGCAGGGCCGGGCTGGCGGCATCCGCTGCGCAATTCCAACCCCCGCCGGCACCTGGTTGGCAGGCAAACTGTTCGGCTGCGATAACCATGGGCGCCGCTACAGGTTGCAGTGCGAGCAAGCCGCCGGTTACCAATAGAGGGAATTTTTTACGAAAAGCGGGATATTTGACTGCCATCTTGTTTTTTGGTCCGTGCTTGCGGCGAGCCATCGGCCGGGCTGGGCCGCACGCCTCTCGATGGGCTGAAAAAGATGCTGGATAATAAAGCATGACCCGCTTATCGGCTAGCGCCGTGGAGAGCCCTGATATGCCGCAACACGATCAACGTCTGCTGGACCTCAACGCCTGGCTGGAGCCCCATCTAAACGCGCTTTTCGCTCGTCGCGGCTGGGGCGAAGTCCCCGAGGTGTCGCTGGTTGCTGCCAGTAGTGACGCCAGCTTTCGTCGTTACTTCCGTTGGGAGGCAGGGCAGCACAGCCTTATCCTGATGGACGCACCGCCGCCCCAAGAGAACTGCCAGCCGTTCGTGAACATCGCGGCAATACTGGCCGAGGCTGGCGTGTATGTACCCGAAATTCTGGCGGCCGACCTCGAGCGGGGCTTCTTGCTGCTCAGCGATCTGGGCCGGCAGACCTACCTGGACGTGATCGACGGCGATAATGCTGACGCACTCTTCGCTGACGCTATTTCGGCGCTGCTGACGTTCCAGGCCAACGCCAACCAAGCAACACTGCCTTTCTATGACGAAGCCCTGCTGCGCCGCGAGCTGCAGCTATTTCCTGAGTGGTATGTGCAACGGCATCTGGGCCACCGCTTCACTGCGGATGAGCAACAGCTGTGGGATCAAACCTGCCGTGTGCTGATCGACTCGGCGCTGGCCCAGCCAACAGTGCTGGTGCATCGCGACTATATGCCACGCAACTTGATGCTCAGCGAGCCGAACCCCGGCGTACTGGATTTTCAGGACGCTGTGATTGGCCCGGTCACCTATGACATCACCTCGCTGTTCAAGGATGCCTTTCTCAGCTGGCCGGAAGAGCGGGTGCTTGGCTGGCTGCAGGGTTACTGGGATTCCGCGCGTGCGCGGGGGATACCGGTGCAGGAGAGCTTCGCCGAGTTTCATCGCGCCAGCGATCTGATGGGCCTGCAGCGCCACCTCAAGGTCATCGGTATCTTTGCGCGAATCTGTCACCGTGACGGCAAGCCACGCTACCTGGGCGACGTGCCGCGCTTTTTCGCTTATCTCGACACCGTGTTGGAGCGCCGCCCTGAACTGGGCGATCTCAAGCGGCTGCTGCAAGGGTTGCCGCAGGAGCCCGTTGCATCATGAGGGCGATGATCTTGGCGGCGGGAAAGGGCGAGCGCCTCCGGCCCCTGACCTTGCACACACCCAAACCGCTGGTCCGCGCGGGCGGCGTGCCGCTGATCGAATACCACATCCGGGCGCTGGCCGAGGCCGGTATCGATGAGCTGGTGATCAATCACGCCTGGCTGGGTGAACAGATCGAGGCGTACCTCGGTGACGGTCGGCGTTTGGGCGTTCGCATTCAGTACTCAGCCGAGGGCGAGCCACTGGAGACCGGCGGGGGGATTCATCGTGCTTTACCGCTGCTGGGGGCGGAGCCTTTTATCGTGGTCAATGGCGATATCTGGACCGACTATGACTTTGGTGCGCTGAAGCGGCCTCTCAAAGGCTTGGCGCATTTGGTGCTGGTGGACAATCCAGCGCATAACCTCAAAGGTGATTTCAGCTTGATCGACGGCTGCATTGGCGACGGGGACACAGCGACGCTGACCTACAGCGGCATCGCCGTACTCAGCCCGCAATTGTTTAGCGGGTGCAGTGCCGGTGCGTTCAAACTTGCGCCACTGCTGCGCCAGGCGATGGCTGTTGGCAAGCTGAGTGGTGAGCATTATCGCGGGCGCTGGATTGACGTTGGGACGCATGAGCGTCTGGCTGAAGTCGAGCGCACGCTCGAGGCACAGCGCTGAATGTTCTGGCCAATCACGTTTCTAGGCGCACTTGCGGGGTGGCTGTTGGCGAGCATTCCGGGCGCCCTGTTGTGTGCACTGATCGGGCAGGTGCTGGATCGTCGCTTCGGGCTCGATTCCTGGGCGAGTGTTCGCCAACTGCTATCAAGGGTCAAACCGATGATGCAGGGCAACGACTTGCTGTTTTTCCTGCTCGGACGCTTGGCGAAAAGCAGCGGGCGTATCAGCGAGGCTCACATCCAGGCCGCCCGCAGTGAGATGCGCCGGCTCCAGTTGACCGCGCCTCAACAGCGCATGGCAATTGATGCCTTTTACCGTGGCAAATCCAGTGGGGACGGACTACGCGAGCCCTTGCAGCGATTAAGGGGGCGGCAGGATGAAGCGAAGGCGCTCCTGCAAGCCTGCTGGCGCATGGCCGGGGCACAGGGGCAGATCGATGCGCGTGAGCATGAGTTGATCATGCTCTGGGGCAAGTGGATGGGCTGGGATTCGGTGGCCGTGGCGGCGCTGGACCAGCAAGGGGGGCGCCGCCAGGGCGCGCCGAGCAATCCCGGTGGGGCCTACGAGCAGGCATTGCGGTTGCTGGGAGTCCGTGCCGACAGCGAGCCGCAGGCCATCAAAAGGGCCTATCGGCGCCTGCTCAGCAAGCACCACCCGGACAAGCAGGCCGGTGCCGGCGCAACCGCCATCGAGGTGCGCGAGGCAACCGAGCGGACCCGCGAACTGCACCATGCCTACGGCCTGATTCGCGAGCGGCGAGGCTTTCGTTAGCGAGAGCCGGTCAGCGCTTATATTTCTCGCTTGAGCCAGCCGCGGACTCGTCGAACGAGCGCTTCCTGATCGGAGGGGCGATCGCCGGTCTGCTGGGGTAATCCGACTTGGCGATAGGCCGGGTGCTGGATTCGGCGGCTGGCGTTCAGTCGCTCGCGAGCTGTCCGTTGCTCACTCCCTGAGTCTTTGTAATAGAAGTCCCCGGTGGCCAGTTTGAGGGTCGGCACCAGCTGCGCAAGCGGCTCGTCTTGTCCTTCCGGTTGGCGCGGCTGGATCACCAGCAGATGCCTGACATCCGCCGGCGCCCGTTGCTGAAGATAGCGTGCCGCCCAATAGCCGCCTGTACCCTGGCCTAGCAGCACAATCGCTGCGGGTTGTTTGCTGCGGGCGAAGGTCAGGGCCGCCTCGATGCGTGCAGTGATCTGCTCGGCCTGCTCAGGCTTGGGCGCGGCCGTTTCGGCGGGGGCTTGCGCGTCGCCGTCGTCGGCTGCCGGTTCGTCTGGCACTGCTGCGGCTTCTTCAGGCAGATATCCGGCTTCGCTTGGCGGCGGCTCTTCGGTGGGCTGTTCAGGCTCGGGTTCGTCGGTCGGTTGCTCGGGCGTTTGCTCAGTGGCTGGCGGTAACAGCAAGCCCGGCGAGTCCGGAAGGCTCAGGCTCAGGGTGTGCCAACCGTGGTCCGGCAGGCCACGACGCAGCGGGCCAATGCCGCGCGGCCAGTTGGTGCTTTCGCCCTCGCCAGGCAACAGGACGATGACACCCTTGGGTTCAGCCACATTGGCGGGGCGCCAGAGCGCAACGAAGTCGTCCTTGTCCGCGTTCAGGCTGATGAACTCGCTGGGCGGCAGTTGGCGTAATAGGTCCGCGGCCATGGTCGCGCTGCGAGAGGGCAGCGGCGGGCGATCAACAGCTACCGGAGCCGGAGTGGCTTCCGGTTCGGCAAGCTCCTCAACGGCGTTGACCAAAGGACTGGTGACGATGGCGAACAAGACGATCGCCAAACCAGTTGAAACGCGAGCATGAACCATGGGCTTTCCTGATAGACGCCGGCCTGGCGCTGCCGTGGTGCTGGCGCAGGCGGTGCAGATGCACTACAAAAGCGTTTTCGGCACGAATGCCGATCTCGTGAGGCTTATGGTGTCATTTCTGCTGCGTTGTTGCTGCCTGTTGCTTGCGCTGAACGTAATGACCGTACAGGCCTCGAGCGTGCCGCTGAGCGATGCGCAACAGGAGTGGCTGGCGGCACACCAGCAGTGGCGTGTGGGTGTCGTGATGGCGCCGCCTTACGCCGAGTATGACCAGCGCCAGCGTCGCCTGTCCGGCTTCCACGTGCAGTTCATTGAGCGGCTGGCCGCCAGCCTCGGCGTCTCCCTGCAATGGCATCGATTCGTCGACGAGGCAGCATTGAATGATGCCATGCGCGCCAACGAGATCGACCTCGCGCCAGGGCTGCGACAGACTCGGGAAGGGCTGCGCATCTGGCGCTATAGCGATCCGTTTCTGAGAGTGCCAAGGCTGATAATCGGGGACATAAACGGCCCCCGTGCGATCGATCTAGAGCGTCTGGACAGCAATGATGTGATCGCCCTGGAAGGGCCCGGCGCGGTGGCCGACTACATGCGCAGCAACTACCCGAGCCAGCCGGTGCTGGAAGTCGGTAGCCAGTTCGAGGCACTGCGTCAGTTGCTCGAGGCGCGCGTGCGCTTCGCAGTGGTGGATGAGCCGCTCTACGGCCGACTCTCGCAGCGGGCCGAATACGCATCGCTGGATGTCGTAGGCGATCTAGGCAATCCATTGTTGCTGCGCATCGGTTCCCGCCGCGACAGCCCGGTGATGAGCGCAGTCATCGATCAGGCGTTGCGCAACTTTCCCGCCCGTGAGTTCAGTCAGTTGCAGGAGCACTGGCTAAAATCGCGCAGCATCGACCAATCCCGCCGCATCAGTTACTGGCGCAGCCTTAGCCTACTGTTGACGTTGCTGCTGGTGGCTACCGTAACCATGCTGGTCTGGCAGCGCCGCCAGCAGGGACTTCTGGAGAACCGGTTGAAAACGGCGCGGCGAGACATCGAGGCGCGCGCCGCGGCCGAAGAGGCGCAGCGGTTGACTCAGTTCTGCCTCGATCACAGTACGGTCGGCATTCTCTGGTTGAACTGGGACAGCCATGTTCGATATGCCAACCAGGCTGCCGTCGAACTGCTCGGGTATGCCTCGGACAGTCTTCTCGACCAGCCCTTGCAAGCGTTGGAACCGGGTATGAGCATGGACGACTGGCTGCAGCTCTGGCGTGACGCCCGCAGCGGTGTGGAGGACCACCGGGTTCACGAATGCGAATGGCAGCGTGCCGACGGCAGCCGGTTCCCCGCCGCAGTCACCCTGAGTTTCCTGCGATTCGGCAGTAAGGAATACCTGGTCGTGTTCCTCGCTGACATTACCGAGCGCCGCCGCGCCAGTGCCGCGCTGCAGGAAAGCGAGGTGCGCCTTAAGGCCATGGCCGGCAACGTCCCTGGACTGGTGTTCCGCCTCGAACGGCAGGACGCCGGTGCGCCGGTCAGCATCGCCTACATCAGCGAGGCCAGCGAGCGCCTGGTTGGCTACTCGGCTGAGCTGTTGTTGCAGCCCGGACGCGGTATCCGCTGCCTGGTCCATCCCGATGACGAGCCGGGTTACTGGAGCAGCCAGCAGCAAGCCCTGGACAGCATGAGCGACTGGTACTGGCAGGGGCGGATTCTGACTCGTTCCGGCGAGATTCGCTGGGCCGATATCCGTGCGTCGGTACGGGGCCAGTTGGAGGGACGGCAGGTCTGGGACGGTATCGTCTGGGATATCACTGACAACAAGCGGATTGAGCTGGAGCTGGACGCCTCGCGTGCGCAGTTACGCAAGCTGGCGGCGCACGTCGAGACCGTGCGCGAGGAGGAAAAAGCCCACATCGCCCGCGAGGTGCATGACGAGCTGGGGCAGATGCTGACGGTGCTGAAGTTGGAAATCTCCATGTGCGAGATCAGCTTCGCCGAGCTCGATCCCGGCCTGGCGGCCCGTTTGCAGGGCATGAAGCGGCTGATTGCGCAGCTGTTCCAGCAGGTGCGCGACGTGGCGACCGCCCTGCGCCCGCCGATTCTGGACGCCGGCATCGCATCGGCCATCGACTGGCAGGCGCGGCGCTTCGAGGAGCGTACTGGCGTCGCCTGCCTGGTGGAAGTGCCGGAATGCCCGCCGCAACTCGGTAATGCCAAGGCCATCGGCCTGTTTCGCATCCTTCAGGAAGCCCTGACCAATGTCATGCGTCACGCCAATGCACAAACCGTGAGCCTCACCCTGCAGCAGCAAGGAGATATGCTGTGCTTGAGCATCAGCGATGACGGCCAGGGGTTCGTGGTTCAGCAGAGCCGCCAGGGACCCTCATTCGGCCTGGTTGGTATGCACGAGCGAGCGCAGATGCTCGGCGGCACGTTGCTGCTGGAAAGCCAGCCGGGCGAGGGGACCTTGATTCACGTCTCGGTGCCCCTGGATGTCCCAGCCGCGCCTGCGGTTCTGATCAGTACATTGGAGAGCTAGCGCCATGATTAGGGTAATCGTCGCCGAGGATCACACCATCGTTCGCGAGGGCATCAAGCAGCTGATCGGATTGGCCAAGGACATGCAGGTGATCGGTGAGGCGGGTAACGGTCAGCAGCTGCTCGACCAGTTGCGGCTGACGCCTTGCGATGTGGTGCTGCTGGACATCTCCATGCCGGGCATCAACGGACTGGAAGCCATTCCACGGATCCGTGCATTGAGCCAGCCGCCAGCGATCCTGGTCCTGTCGATGCATGACGAGGCACAGATGGCGGCGCGTGCGCTGAAAATCGGCGCTGCCGGATATGCCACCAAGGACAGCGACCCGGCGCTATTGCTGACCGCGGTGCGCAAGGTCGCCGCCGGCGGCCGTTATATCGATCCGGAGCTGGCGGATCGAATGGTCTTCGAGGTCGGGCTCACTGATTCCCGGCCACCCCATGCGCTGCTGTCCGAGCGTGAGTACTCGGTTTTCGAGCGCCTGGTGCATGGTGACTCGGTCAACGACATCGCTGCCAAGCTGGCGCTCAGTAGCAAGACCATCAGCACGCACAAGGCGCGCCTGATGCAGAAGCTCGTCGCGCACTCAGTGGCCGATCTGGTCCGCTATGCCATGGAGCACAAGCTGGTCTGAGCTCGCTCCACCGCCGCCGTGCACGCCTCAACCCTGTGGCCTTCGCGCTTTGACAGCTGCTTGTTCAGGCCGCTGGGGCAACAGCTGTTGTAGGGCAATCCCTACACCAGCCTCTCCGTTTGACTGAGTTCAATCACTCCGCTGCGCCGATGTTCGCGGACTGCGCAGGCTCCTAACCTGTGGTCACGGAACAACGGAACACAGGTGCGGCATGCTCGATTCCCAAGCGAACGAAGTACTGGTCAGCTTTCGTGGCATCCAGAAGAGTTACGACGGCGAAGCGCTGATCGTCAAAGACCTCAACCTGGACATCCGCAAGGGTGAATTCCTCACGCTGCTGGGCCCGTCCGGCTCCGGCAAGACCACCAGCCTGATGATGCTGGCCGGTTTCGAGACGCCGACTGCCGGTGAAATCCTGCTCGGCGGCCGTTCGATCAACAAGCTGCCGCCGCACAAGCGCGACATGGGCATGGTGTTCCAGAACTATGCGCTGTTTCCGCACATGACGGTTTCCGAGAACCTGGCGTTTCCGCTAAGCGTGCGGGGCATGGCCAAGCTCGATGTCAAGGAACGAGTCAAACGCGCGCTGTCGATGGTGCAGCTAGAGGGCTTCCGCAATCGCTACCCCGCGCAGCTGTCCGGCGGCCAGCAGCAGCGCGTGGCCCTGGCCAGGGCCCTGGTGTTCGAACCGCAGCTGGTGTTGATGGATGAACCCCTGGGGGCGCTGGATAAGCAGTTGCGCGAGCAGATGCAGATGGAGATCAAGCACCTGCATCAAAGCCTTGGGGTCACTGTGGTCTACGTCACCCATGATCAGGGCGAGGCGCTGACCATGTCAGATCGGGTCGCGGTATTCCATCAGGGCGAAATTCAGCAGATCGATGAGCCGCGGGCGCTCTACGAGCGGCCGGCAAATACCTTCGTCGCCAACTTTCTCGGCGAGAACAACCGGCTGCCGGCACGGCTGGTCAGTCGCAATGGCGACAACTGCACCGTTGAGTTGGGACGCGGCGAACGGGTCGAGGCCCTTGCGGTGAAGGTCGGTGCGCCGGGTACGCCGGTCAATCTGTCGATTCGCCCGGAACGGGTCCGCCTCAACGGCGCCAGCGCCAATTGCCCGAATCGCTTCACCGGGCGGGTGGCCGAATTCGTCTATCTGGGCGATCACATCCGCATCCGCCTCGAGGTCTGTGGCATCAGCGATTTCTTCGTCAAGCAACCAATCGCCGAGTTCGATCCCGCCCTGGCGGTTGGTGATGTCGTGCCGATCGGCTGGCAAGTGGAACACGTCCGTGCGCTGGATCCGCTGCAAGCGGCATAAGCAGGGGCGAGCAAGCAAGAAAGCTGTCTTCAACCGCATCATGGAGCGAATAACAATGCTGAACTCTCTGAAACTGACCGCCCTTAGCATCGGACTGGTATGCGCTGCCCAGGCCTCGGCGGAAAACCTCACGGCCGTCACCTTCGGCGGGGCCAACAAGCAGGCCCAGATTAAAGCCTTCAACGAGCCGTTCGAGGCCAAGACCGGCCACAAGATCATCGCCGGCGAGTACAACGGCGAGATGGCCAAGGTGAAGGCCATGGTCGATACCAACAGCGTGTCCTGGCACCTCGTGGAGGTCGAATCACCGGAGCTGTCGCGCGGCTGTGACGAAGGGCTGTTCGAGGAAATCGATCCGTCGGTGGCGGGTAATCCGGATGACTTCATCGAGGGTGCCATACAGCCTTGCGGTGTCGGCTTCTTCGTCTGGTCCACGGTGCTGGCCTACAACGCCGACAAGCTTGCCAGCGCGCCGACCGGCTGGGCGGATTTCTGGGATACCGAGAAATTTCCCGGCAAGCGCGGCCTGCGCAAGGGGGCCAAGTACACCCTTGAATTCGCCTTGATGGCTGATGGGGTTGCGCCGAAAGACGTGTACACAGTCCTGGCGACCAAAGAAGGCCAGGACCGGGCCTTCAAGAAGCTCGACCAGATCAAGCCCAGCATTCAATGGTGGGAAGCCGGCGCGCAGCCACCGCAGTTTCTGGCCTCCGGTGACGTGGTCATGAGCAGCGCCTACAACGGTCGCATCGCCGCGGTGCAGGACGAGAGCAATCTGCAAGTGGTTTGGGACGGTGGCATCTATGACTTCGATTCCTGGGCGATGCCCAAAGGGGCGAAGGATCAGAAGGCGGCGCTCGAATTCGTCAGCTTTACCTTGCAACCGCAGCAGCAGAAAGCCTTCTCAGAAAACATCGCTTACGGGCCGGCGAACAAGAAAGCGGTCGAACTGCTCGATCCCAAGCTGCTGAAGAACATGCCCACGACACCCGAGAACATCGCCAACCAAGTGGCTATGAACGTCACCTTCTGGGCCGACTATGGCGAGCAACTGGAACAGCGCTTCAACGCCTGGGCTGCGCGCTAAGCAAGCCTGGCACCCCTCGCATGGCCGGCCCTGAGGCGGGCCATGCGCCGCCGGAAACTGAAACTATGCGGAGTTCGCCATGGCGACTGCCATCTCCTTGCCTGTTCCCGATATCGCCGAGCCCAACCTGAAGCGTCGGCTGGCGCGTGCCGAGCGCATGAACCGGTTGAAATCCAAGGCGCTGATCCTGCCGTTGCTGGTGTTCTTGCTGTTGACCTTCGTGCTGCCGATCGCCTCGTTGCTCTGGCGCAGCGTCGACAACCCGGAGGTGGTGGGAAGTCTGCCGCGCACGGTCGAGGCGATTGCGGCCTGGGATGGCCGCGGCCTACCGGAGGAATCGGTATACCGGGCCCTCAGCGAAGACCTGCTCGAGGCGAGGCAGAATCAGTCACTGGGCGATCTGTCCAAACGCTTGAATATGGAGCAGGCCGGTTTCCGCAGCCTGATGACAAAGACGGCCCGCGCGCTCCCATTCAAGGAATTGCCATCGTCCTATAAGGAAGCGCTCGAGACTTTCGATGAGCGCTGGGGCGACCCTGCCTATTGGCAGGTCATCCGTCGTAACGACAGTGCGCTCACACCCTACTATCTGCTGGCCGCCCTCGATCACCGCATCGACGACATGGGCGAGCTGGCACCGGTCTCGCCTGATCAGGCGGTGTACCTGGACATCTTCGCCCGCACGTTCTGGATGGGCCTGGTGATCACGGCGATCTGCCTGGTGCTTGCCTATCCGCTCGCGTATTTGCTGGCCAATCTGCCAGCGCGCAAGAGCAACCTGCTGATGATCATGGTGCTGCTGCCGTTCTGGACCTCCATCCTGGTGCGCGTCGCCGCCTGGATCGTGCTGCTGCAGTCGAGCGGGCTGATCAACGGTGCGCTGTTGAAGATGGGCCTGATCGACGAGCCGCTGCAATTGGTATTCAACCGCGCCGGCGTGTACATCGCCATGGTGCATATCCTGCTGCCATTCATGATCCTGCCGATCTACAGCGTGATGAAGAATATCTCGCCAAGTTACATGCGTGCGGCAATCTCGCTGGGCTGTCATCCCTTCGCCAGCTTCTGGCGGGTGTATTTCCCGCAGACGCTGGCCGGCGTCGGTGCCGGTTGCCTGCTGGTGTTCATCATTTCCATCGGTTACTACATCACGCCGGCGCTGCTCGGCAGCCCCAACGACCAGATGGTCAGCTACTTCGTCGCCTTCTACACCAACACCACCATCAACTGGGGCATGGCGACGGCGCTGGGCGGCCTGCTCTTGCTGGCGACCATGTTGTTGTACGTCGTCTACAGCTGGCTAGTCGGCGCCAGCCGGCTGAGGCTGGGTTGAGCATGACGGCGCATACCCAGCAATCACAGCAAACCATTCGTTCATTTGGGCAGGAGACCGTTCCATGCTGAGCCCCTACATGTCGCCCATCGAGCGGGTCTGGTTCTACACGCTGCGCATCCTCTGTGCGCTGGTGCTGCTGTTTCTGATCGTGCCGGTGCTGGTCATCGTGCCGCTGTCCTTCAACTCAGGCTCGTTTCTGGTCTATCCGCTGCAGGGATTCTCCATGCGCTGGTACGAAGCCTTGTTCAGCTCGGCGGACTGGATGCGTTCGTTGAAGAACTCGATGCTCATCGCGCCGGCCGCCACGGCACTCGCGATGGTTTTCGGCACATTGGCGGCGATCGGCCTGACCCGCGGCGAATTCCGCGGCAAGGCCCTTGTGATGACCTTGCTGATATCGCCGATGGTGGTGCCGGTTGTGATCGTCGGTGTGGCCAGCTACCTGTTCTTCGCCCCGCTGGGCATGGGCAACAGCTACTTGTCGCTGATTCTGGTGCATGCAGTGCTGGGCGTGCCGTTCGTGATCATCACTGTGTCGGCCACGCTGCAGGGCTTCAACCACAACCTGGTGCGCGCCGCGGCCAGCCTTGGCGCCTCGCCACTGACCGCCTTCTTTCGCGTGACGCTGCCGCTGATCGCGCCGGGAGTGATCAGTGGTGCGCTGTTCGCCTTCGCGACTTCCTTCGACGAAGTGGTGGTGACCTTATTCCTTGCTGGCCCCGAACAGATCACCTTGCCGAGGCAGATGTTCAGCGGCATTCGTGAAAACCTCAGCCCGACCATCGCCGCCGCGGCCACCTTGCTGATTGGATTCTCTATCGCGCTGCTGCTGACCCTGGAGTGGCTGCGCGGCCGCTCCGAGAAGATGCGTACCCAACAACCCGCCTGATCCGGACGCTTCCATGACCCTGCAACTCGATCACCCCGGCCTGCTTCGCCAGCAGGCCTACCTAGACGGCGTCTGGTGCGATGCCGACGAGGGCGGCCGGACCGCTATCTTCAACCCGGCCACCGGCGAACTCATCGGCGAGGTGCCCAACATGGGGCGCGCCGAAACCCGTCGCGCCATCGAGGCCGCACAGGCGGCACAACCGGCCTGGCGGGCGCTGACCGCCAAGGAGCGCGCCGCGCGTCTGCGTCGTTGGTACGGGCTGATGCTGGAAAACCAGGAAGACCTGGCGCGCATCATGACGGCCGAACAGGGCAAACCGCTGGCCGAGGCCCGTGGGGAAGTGGCCTATGCCGCGTCCTTTCTCGAATGGTTCGCCGAGGAGGGCAAGCGCCTGTACGGCGATGTTATCCCGGCGCACGCCAGCGACAAGCGCATTCTGGTGCAGAAGGAGCCGGTGGGCGTGACTGCCGCCATTACGCCGTGGAATTTCCCCAGCGCCATGATCACCCGCAAGGTTGGTCCGGCCCTGGCGGCCGGCTGCGCCATGGTGCTCAAACCGGCGCCGCAAACGCCGTTCTCCGCGCTGGCGCTGGCCGTGCTTGCCGAACGCGCGGGTATCCCGGCTGGATTGTTCAGCGTGGTGACTGCCGACGCCGGCATGTCTCGCGAAGTGGGTGCCGAACTCTGCGAAAGCCCTATCGTGCGCAAGCTGTCTTTCACCGGCTCGACAGCAGTGGGCATCAGGCTGATGCAGCAATGCGCGCCGACGCTGAAAAAGCTCTCGCTGGAGCTGGGAGGCAACGCACCCTTCATTGTGTTCGACGATGCCGATCTGGATGCGGCGGTAGAGGGCGCGATGATCGCCAAATACCGCAACGCCGGGCAGACGTGCGTCTGCGCCAATCGCATCTACGTGCAGGACGGTGTCTACGACGCCTTCGCTGACAAGCTTGCTGCCGCAGTGGCGCGGCTTAAGGTTGGCAACGGTGCAGAGGAGGGCGTCACCACCGGCCCGCTGATCGACGCCGCCGCAGTGGCCAAGGTCCAGCGCCATTTGCAGGATGCGCTGGAGAAAGGCGCCTCGCTGCTGGCCGGCGGCAGGCCGCACGCACTGGGCGGCACCTTCTTCGAGCCGACCCTGCTGGGCGACGTCACCGCCGAGATGGCCGTGGCGCGCGAGGAGACCTTCGGACCGCTGGCGCCACTGTTCCGCTTCAGCGACGAGGCAGATGTTATCCACCAGGCCAACGACACAGAATTCGGCTCGCCGCCTACTTTTATGCGCGCGATCTGGGACGGGTGTTTCGTGTCGCCGAGGCGCTGGAGTACGGCATGGTCGGTATCAACACCGGGGTGATCTCCACTGAGGTGGCCCCGTTTGGCGGCATGAAGTCCTCCGGGCTCGGTCGCGAGGGCTCGCGCTACGGTCTGGACGAGTACGTGGAGATTAAATATCTGTGTCTGGGCGGCCTTTGAGCCGGCCAGCAATTGCGTCGTGCAAAATATTGCACATGCTATTACTGTTATCCGAACGCCCGGATGGCCCGGCAGTCGATCATCGTATGCTGCCGGACCCGCTTCCAGGTGTTCATTCCGACCCGAGCCGACGATGAGCGGCTACTGAGGAGCTTATGAGCAAGACCAACGAATCCCTAATGAAACGCCGTGTCGCCGCCGTTCCCCGTGGGGTCGGCCAGATCCATCCGATCTTTGCCGATCACGCTAAGAACAGCAGCGTGGTCGACGTCGAAGGTCGCGAGTTCATCGATTTCGCCGGCGGCATAGCTGTGCTGAATACTGGCCACCTGCACCCGAAAATCATCAAAGCGGTGGAAGCGCAGCTGCACAAGCTGACCCACACCTGCTTTCAGGTGCTGGCTTACGAGCCCTACGTCGAACTGTGCGAGAAGATCAACGCGCGGGTGCCAGGCGATTTCGCCAAGAAGACGTTGCTGGTCACTACCGGCTCCGAGGCGGTGGAAAACGCCGTGAAGATCGCCCGCGCTGCCACCGGTCGCGCCGGGGTGATCGCGTTCACTGGCGCTTATCACGGCCGCACCATGATGACCCTGGGGCTGACCGGCAAGGTCGCGCCGTACTCCGCTGGAATGGGCTTGATGCCGGGCGGCATCTTCCGCGCACAGTATCCCTGCGCTATCCATGGCGTCAGCGTTGATGAGTCGATCGCCAGTATCGAACGCATTTTCAAGAACGACGCCGAGCCGCGCGATATCGCCGCGATCATCATTGAACCGGTGCAGGGCGAGGGCGGCTTCAACGTCGCACCCAAAGAGTTCATGGTCCGCCTGCGCGCGCTATGCGACGAGCACGGTATCCTGCTGATCGCCGATGAAGTGCAGACCGGCGCCGGACGAACCGGGACGTTCTTCGCCATGGAGCAGATGGGCGTGGTCGCTGATTTGACCACCTTCGCCAAGTCGGTCGGCGGTGGCTTTCCGATTGCCGGCGTCTGCGGCAAGGCTGAGATCATGGACGCCATCGCGCCTGGCGGACTGGGCGGCACCTACGCCGGCAACCCGTTGTCCTGCGCGGCGGCGCTGGCTGTCATGGAAATCTTCGAGGAAGAGAAGCTGCTCGACCGCTGCAAGGTGGTGGCAGAAAAACTCACCACCGGGCTCAAGGCGATCCAGGCGCGGCACAAGGAAATCGGTGAGGTTCGTGGGCTCGGCGCGATGATCGCCATCGAGCTGTTCGAGGACGGCGACCATGCGCGTCCGGCCGCGGCGCTGACCTCGCAGATTGTCGCCAAGGCACGCGACAAGGGCCTGATCCTGCTGTCCTGCGGCACCTACTACAACGTGCTACGTGTGCTGGTGCCGCTGACTGCCGAGGACGAGCTGCTCGAGCGCGGCCTGGCGATCATCGCCGAATGCTTCGAAGAGCTGACCTGATCCACTCGAGGCGCGTCGGCATCCGCAACGGATGTCAGGCGCGCCGCGACCCCGACCCTCGGTTACAATGCGCGGCATTCCGCCGTGCTACCCGAGGTCGTCATGCAGCCGTTCGCCATCGCTCCCTCCATTCTTTCCGCCAATTTCGCCCGTCTGGGTGAAGAAGTGGACAACGTGCTCGCCGCCGGCGCAGACATCGTCCATTTCGATGTGATGGACAACCATTACGTGCCCAACCTGACCATCGGCCCGATGGTTTGCTCCGCACTGCGCAAGCACGGCGTCACCGCGCCAATTGATGTACATCTGATGGTCCGTCCGGTGGACCGCATGATCGGCGACTTCCTCGAGGCCGGCGCCAGCTACATCACCTTTCACCCGGAAGCTTCGGATCACATCGATCGATCGCTGCAGCTGATAAAGGATGGCGGTGCCAAGGCCGGTCTGGTGTTCAATCCGGCCACCCCGCTGGATGTGCTCAAGTACGTGATGGACAAGGTCGACATGGTCCTGTTGATGAGCGTCAACCCCGGATTTGGCGGCCAGAAGTTCATCCCCAACACCCTGGACAAGCTGCGCGAGGCGCGCGCGTTGATCGATGCCAGCGGGCGTGAAATTCGCCTGGAGATCGACGGCGGCGTGAATCCAAAGAACATCCGTGAGATCGCTGCAGCCGGGGCCGATACCTTCGTCGCTGGCTCGGCCATTTTCAACCAGCCGGACTACAAAGCCGTGATCGACCAGATGCGCGCCGAACTGGCGCTGGCCCGCTCATGACTCGCCTGGAGCAGCTCTTCGACGGCGAGTTGCCGCGGCTGGTGATGTTCGACCTGGACGGCACCCTGATGGATTCGGTTCCGGACTTGGCCGCTGCGGTGGACAAGATGCTGATGCTGCTGGGTCGTGAACCTGCCGGCATTGCGCGAGTACGCGACTGGGTCGGCAACGGTTCGAAGGTACTGGTACGTCGGGCACTGGCCGGTAAGTTGCAGCATGACGGCGTTGCCGATGAATTAGCCGACGAGGCGCTGGCGCTGTTCATGCAGGCTTATTCCGGCGGCCACGAACTGACCACGGTGTACCCCGGCGTTCGGGAATGCCTGGACTGGCTGCGTGAGCGTGACGTGAAACTCTCGATCATCACCAACAAACCGGCGCAGTTCATCGAGCCGCTGCTGGAGGAGAAGGGGCTCGCGGGTTACTTCCAGTGGCTGGTCGGGGGCGATACCTTGCCGCAGCAGAAGCCCGATCCGGCGGCGCTGTTGTGGGTCATGAGCCAGGCGGGCGTCGCGCCCGATGCGTCGCTGTTCGTTGGCGACTCACGCAACGATGTGCGCGCGGCGAAAGCGGCGGCCGTTCCCTGTGTCGCGCTGACTTATGGCTACAACCACGGCGAACCCATCGCCAACGAGGAGCCGACACTGGTGCTCGATGACCTGCGCGAGCTGGTTGCTTCGGTTTCGGGGCTGAGCTAGTGTGGCCTCTGTTCCGCACATCCCGCAGACGAGATCAGATCGTGGTGGTCACCCGCAAACAATGGATGAATGTCATCAAGGCCCTGGCCCGTTGGCGCTGGCGCGCCTGACATTTCCTGCCGGCTTCGCCCGGTACGTTTGCACAACTCGACCTTATGTAGTTCCCCTCCGACCACGAGGCTGACATGACCCGCGAAGAATTCCTGCGTTTGGCCGCCGAAGGCCACAACCGCATCCCTCTGTCGTTCGAAACCCTTGCTGACTTCGACACGCCGCTGACGCTCTATCTCAAGCTGGCCGACGCGCCTAACTCCTACCTACTCGAGTCCGTACAGGGCGGGGAGAAGTGGGGGCGCTATTCGATTATCGGCCTGCCGTGCCGCACCGTGCTCAGGGTGCATGATCACAACGTTAGCGTGACCACCGATGGCATCGAGACCGAACAGTCCGAGGTCGAGGATCCGTTGGCCTTCGTCGAAGCCTTTCAGCAGCGCTATCGGGTGGCGCCGGTCGAAGGCTTGCCGCGTTTCAATGGCGGGCTGGTCGGATACTTCGGTTACGACAGCGTGCGCTATGTCGAACGCAAGCTGGCGACCTGTCCCAATCCCGACCCGTTGGGCACGCCGGATATCCTGTTGATGGTTTCCGATGCCGTGGTGGTCTTCGACAACCTCGCCGGAAAGCTGCACTGCATCGTGCTAGCCGATCCATCGCAGCCGAACGCCTATGAGGCGGGGCAGGCGCAACTTCAGGCGCTGCGCGAAAAACTGCGGCAGTCGATCACGCCGCGCCTGGGCCTGGACTTCGAGAATGGCGGCGACACCGAGCCGACCTTCCGCTCCAGCTTCAGTCGCGAGGACTACGAGCAGGCGGTCAACCGCATCAAGGACTACATCCTCGCCGGCGATTGCATGCAGGTGGTGATCTCCCAGCGCATGTCGATTCCCTTCAAGGCGGCACCGATCGATCTGTACCGCGCGCTGCGCTGCTTCAACCCGACGCCTTATATGTACTTCTTCAATTTCGGCGATTTCCACGTGGTGGGCTCGTCGCCGGAAGTGCTGGTGCGGGTGGAGGAAGGACTGGTGACGGTCCGACCTATCGCTGGCACCCGCCCGCGCGGCGTCAACGAGGAAGCCGATCTGGCTCTGGAGCAGGATCTGCTCAGCGACGCCAAGGAACTGGCCGAACACTTGATGCTGATCGACCTGGGCCGCAACGACGTCGGCCGCGTGGCCGAGAATGGTTCGGTGCGGCTTACCGAAAAGATGGTCATCGAGCGCTATTCCAACGTGATGCATATCGTCTCCAACGTCACCGGCCAGCTCAAGGCACCACTGACGGCCATGGATGCGCTGCGCGCGATCCTGCCGGCCGGCACCTTGTCTGGTGCACCGAAGGTCCGCGCCATGGAGATCATCGACGAACTCGAACCGGTAAAACGCGGCGTGTATGGCGGTGCAGTCGGGTATCTGGCCTGGAACGGCAACATGGATACCGCTATTGCCATCCGTACCGCAGTGATCAAGGACGGCGAACTGCACGTGCAGGCCGGTGCCGGCATCGTCGCCGACTCGCAACCGGCGCTGGAATGGGAAGAAACACTGAACAAACGCCGCGCGATGTTCCGCGCGGTGGCCTTGGCAGAGCACGGGAGCGACTGACTTCGGCGCGGCTCAGGGGTTCATTCGGCGACTGCGACTAAAGTCCTTATTAGTCATATGGTAATGGCTATTGGCTAGCCATATAGTCGTGGAAGCCGAGCAGGATCGCTCGGCGATCCAACTCCAGCCAATTCGAGCCAGCCATGTCGCAACTGCCGAGTCCCCGCTCATCCTCCGTTCGTCAGTCCTGGCCGTTGGCGTCATCGCTGGTGATTGCCCTCGCTGCGCTGCTGATGTTGGTCTGGCTGTTATCGAGTCTGGCGGATCTCAACGGCAGCCCGGTGTGGTTTCCGTTACCGCTGCACATCGCTGTCGAAACCTTCTCGATCGTTGTTGCCGCGTTGGTGTTCGCGGTGGCCTGGCACAGCCAGCAGCCAGTGCATCGATCGAATCCGCTGCTCGCCTGTGCGTTTCTGGCCATCGCGCTGTTGGATCTGGCGCATATGCTGTCCTACCGGGGTATGCCCGTTTGGGTGACACCCGCTTCGGCGGAAAAGGCGATCGCCTTCTGGCTGGTTTCCCGCGTCTTGCTCGCCTTCACCCTGCTCGCCGTGGCGTGCCGCCTGTGCCACCGAAGCATTCCACTGCCGCGGCACCTGCTGTTGGCATCGTCGCTGGGCTTGGTGGCCCTGGTTGTTTATCTGCAGCTGTTTCAGCCGCAGCTGTGGCCGCGAACTTTTGTTGAAGGGGAGGGGCTGACCCGCTTCAAGGTCCAGATGGAATGGTTGATCATCAGCCTCTTCGCGCTGGCGGCATGGGTGTTCTGGCGGGCTCGCGAGGTTGAAGACGTTGGCTATTTTGATGGAATGCTGGCCGCGACACTGGTCTCGATACTCGCCGAACTGTGCTTTACCGCCTACTCCAGCGTAAACAGCTTCTACAGCTTGCTCGGGCATCTGTACAAGATCGTCTCCTACGGCTTCATCTATCAGGTGGTGTTCGTTTCGAGTGTGCGGGCGCCGTATGAGCGGTTGGCGATCGAAATGAGCGAGCGGATCGCTGCGCAACAGCGCATTGACTATATGGCCCACTTCGACAGCCTGACGGGGTTGCCCAACTTGTCCCAGCTGGAGGACCGGACCCGTCAGGCGATGGCCAGCGCCCTGAAACTCAAGGGAGCAGTTGCGGTGCTGTATGTCGATCTTGATCACTTCAAGATGGTCAATGACTCGTTCGGGCGCAGCTTCGGTGACCAGCTGCTATGCACAACCGCAGTAAGGCTGCAGCAGGCATTGCCAGACAGCGCCATGCTGGCACGTGCCAGCGGCGACGAGTTCGTCGTGTTATTGGCGGACCTGAAGAATGCCGAGGGTGCGTCGGCTGTGATCCAGCTTGTCCTCGACGAATTGGCCGAACCCTTCATGGTTGAGCGCCAGCAAATCGTGGTGTCGATTTCCATTGGCGTCGCGGTCGGCCCGAACGATGGCATGGACTTTTCCTGCCTCCTGCGCAACGCAGAAATGGCTATGTACAAAGCCAAGGAAGCTGGGCGTCGGACCTGGTGCTACTACAACGCTGCCCTGGATACTGAGATGCGTGGGCGGCTGTACCTGATCAACGGCCTGCGGCTTGCTATCGAGCGAGAGGAGTTTTTTCTGGAGTACCAGCTGCAGCTGGACCTCGCCAGTGGCAGGGTAGTGGGCGCTGAGGCCTTGTTGCGCTGGCAGCATCCGCAGTGGGGGTTGGTCGCCCCCGGGCAGTTCATTCCTGCAGCGGAACAGAGTGGTCTGATCGTCGATATCGGCGAGTGGATCATTCTCGAGGCGTGCCGACAGGCCGCACGGTGGCAGGCTGAAAAGCTGGACATCCCGCGTGTCGCTGTGAACGTCGCGGCGATACAACTGCACCAGGGCTCGCTGGAACAGACTGTAGCCGCTGCCTTGGCGCAGACCGGTCTGCCGGCTTCGGCGCTGGAGCTTGAGCTGACCGAGTCCAGCCTCGTCGACAACACTGAGCAGGTGATGATCGCGCTGGCAGGTCTGAAGGCTCTGGGAGTTACGCTGTCCATCGATGATTTTGGCACCGGGTATTCATGTCTGGCGTATCTTCGGCGGTTGTCGGTGGACACCTTGAAGATCGATCGCTCCTTTGTCAGCGATCTACCCAACGAAGACGGCCATGCCATCGTCGCCGCTATCATCCACATGGCCGAGTCGCTCGGGCTGAACACGCTGGCAGAGGGGGTCGAGGACGAGGCCACTGCTGCGGAGCTGCTTCGACTTGGCTGCCGGCAGGCGCAGGGTTTTTTCTACGCTCGGCCGGTTCCGGCATCCGCGCTACCCGCCGCTATCGCTTCGCTGCCGGTATAGGGCGCCCGGCTTGGCTGTAGCGGGCAAGCGATGCTCTGGTATAGTCCGGTTGAAATCGTGGCCTGGCATGGGCTACTTTGCGCTGTCAGCTCTGCGAGACCTTTTCCGTGAAATTCAGCAGCACCCTCCTGATGCGTCTGTTCAAGGCTCATGCCCGCTGGCGTTGGCGCGCCTGATCCTCGTTGCTGGCCCCGTGCCGGAATACCCCGTTCACACCTGTATTACCGATCGTTCTGCCGAGCCGCTATCGCGCCGGTTCGGACCGTCATGGCAGGTGGTGGATCAGCCTCAAGCCCTAGGGTGACGCAAATGCTGCTAATGCTGGATAACTACGATTCCTTTACTTACAACGTCGTGCAATACCTCGGCGAACTCGGTGCGGACGTCAAAGTGGTGCGCAACGATGAGTTGAGTGTCGCCGAAATCGAAGCACTGAACCCGGAGCGTATCGTCGTATCGCCTGGCCCCTGCACGCCGAACGAGGCGGGAGTTTCACTCGACCTGATCCGCCATTTCGCCGGCAAGCTGCCGATTCTAGGCGTTTGTCTTGGCCATCAGAGCATCGGGCAAGCGTTTGGTGGTGAGGTCGTGCGGGCGCGTCAGGTCATGCACGGCAAGACGAGTCCGGTCGCTCACCAGAACACGGGCGTGTTCGCCGGCCTGAACAATCCATTAACGGTGACGCGTTACCACTCGTTGGTGGTCAAGCGCGAAACGCTTCCCGACTGTCTGGAAATCACTGCCTGGACGCAGCTGGAAGATGGCAGTGTCGACGAGATCATGGGCTTGCGGCATAAGACGCTGAACATTGAAGGCGTGCAGTTTCATCCTGAGTCAATCCTCACCGAGCAGGGGCACGAATTGTTCGCCAATTTTCTTAAACAGACCGGAGGCGTGCGCTGATGGATATCAAGGAAGCCCTCAACCGCATCGTCGGCCAGCTGGACTTGAGTACCGATGAGATGAAGGCGGTGATGCGCCAGATCATGACTGGTCACTGCACCGATGCGCAGATTGGCGCGTTCCTCATGGGCATGCGCATGAAGAGCGAAACGATCGACGAGATTGTCGGCGCCGTACAGGTGATGCGTGAGCTGGCCGAACCGGTGCATTTCGATACCCATCGATTGGTGGACACCTGCGGTACCGGTGGCGATGGGATGAACATTTTCAATGTTTCAACTGCCGCAGCCTTCGTGGTCGCCGCCGCGGGAGGCAAGGTGGCCAAGCACGGTAACCGTGCGGTGTCGGGCAAGAGTGGCAGCGCCGACCTGCTCGAAGCGGCCGGTGTTTACCTGGATCTCACGCCCGAGCAGGTTGCGCGCAGTGTCGATGCCGTTGGTGTTGGATTCATGTTCGCGCCTGCGCATCACGGTGCGATGAAATTTGCCGCCGGCCCACGCCGTGAGCTGGGCCTGCGCACGCTGTTCAATATCCTCGGCCCGATGTCCAACCCCGCTGGCGTCAAGCATCAGGTGCTTGGCGTGTTCAGCAAGGAACTCTGCCGGCCCATGGCCGAGGTGCTATCGCGCCTGGGAAGCCAGCATGTGTTGGTGGTGCATGCGCAGGATGGGCTTGACGAGATCAGTCTGGCGGCCCCGACCTATGTCGCCGAACTGAACAAGGGAGAGATCACCGAGTACCGTATCCAGCCTGAAGATTTCGGGATCAAGAGCCAGAGCCTGATAGGTCTCAATGTCGAGGATGCACAGGGTTCGCTGGCGCTGATTCGCGACGCACTGGGACGGCGCAAAACGGACAATGGGCAAAAGGCTGCCGACATGATCGTCCTCAATGCCGGTGCTGCGCTTTACGCGGCCGATATCGCCAGCAGCCTGAAGCAGGGCGTAGAGATCGCTCACGATGCGTTGCATACAGGTTTGGCGCGAGACAAGTTCGAGGAGCTGGTGTCCTTCACCGTGGTGTTCAAGCAGGAGAGTTCGCAATGACCAGTGTGCCGACGGTTCTGGAAAAGATCATCAGGCGCAAGCGCGAGGAAGTGACTGAGCGTCGCGGCCGGGTCGGCCTGGCTGAACTCGAAACAATGGCGGCGGCAGCCGACCCGGTCCGCGGTTTTGCCCGCCGGCTGCAGGAGCAGGCGCGTAACAAACAACCGGCTGTGATTGCAGAAATTAAGAAAGCCTCACCAAGCAAAGGGGTGCTGCGAGAGGATTTCGTGCCGGCGGACATCGCCAGAAGCTATGAGGCAGGTGGCGCCACCTGCCTCTCGGTGTTGACCGACATCGACTTCTTTCAAGGGGCCGACGACTACCTGAAGCAAGCGCGCGCGGCATGCGAGCTGCCTGTCATCCGTAAGGACTTCATGGTCGACCCCTACCAGATCATCGAAGCCAGAGCCTTGGGCGCGGACTGTATTCTGCTGATCGTCGCTGCGCTGGAGGACGGTCAGATGGCGGAGCTGGCCGATGTGGCAAAGGCTCAGAATCTGGACGTATTGGTGGAGGTTCATGACGGAGCAGAGCTGGAGCGCGCGCTGCGCCTCGATACGCCTCTGGTCGGGATCAACAACCGTAACCTTCACACCTTCGAACTCAGCCTGGAAACGACTCTCGATCTGCTGCCACGCATCCCTCGAGACCGTCTGGCGGTTACCGAAAGCGGCATTCTTCATCGTGCCGACGTTGAGTTGATGGAAATCAACCAGGTGTATGCGTTTTTGGTGGGAGAGGCTTTCATGCGAGCCGAGCAGCCTGGGGTTGAGCTGCAGCGTTTGTTCTTTCCCGGACGCGCGAGCCTACGGTCGTCGGTCGATCCCGAATAAGCAGCGCGAATAAAAAAGCCGGTTAATAGCCGGCTTTATTATTGGCGTGACGGTTGGCTCAGCGAGTGCCGAATACCACCATGGTCTTGCCTTTCACGTGTACCAACCCCTGGGATTCCAGGCTCTTCAGTACACGCCCGACCATTTCCCTCGAGCAACCAACGATGCGGCCGATCTCCTGGCGAGTGATCTTGATCTGCATGCCATCGGGGTGCGTCATCGCATCGGGCTGCTTGCACAGGTCGAGCAATGTGCGGGCTACGCGACCGGTTACGTCGAGGAACGCCAGATCACCCACCTTGCGCGTCGTATTGCGCAAGCGTTCAGCCATCTGGCTGCCGAGCGCATAAAGAATATCGGGGTCTTGCTGGGTCAGTTCACGGAACTTGGCATAGCTCAGTTCTGCTACTTCACATTCAGTCTTAGCGCGAACCCATGCGCTGCGTTCTTTTTCCGAACCCTCTTTCTCGAACAGTCCCATCTCTCCGAAGAAGTCGCCAGAGTTGAGATAGGCAATGATCATTTCACGACCATCGTCGTCTTCGATCAGGATCGTGACCGAACCTTTAACGATGAAGAAAAGCGTTTCGCTACGGTCACCGGCATAGATGATAGTGCTCTTGGCGGTGTAGCGTCGGCGATGGCAATGTGCAAGTAGTTTGTCGATGTTCTTGATCTTGGGCGTGAGTGTAATAGCGACCATGCTGTAGTCCCGGAAGATGTGTCCAATAGGAGGCAGTTCTTATTATGTATGACTGAGTTCTGTTATCAGGCTTAGCGAGCTTAACAGACCCGTTCGGGTCGACAATAAAACTGCGACACGAATATCAACTTTTGGGCATTCATTTCGTCGGTTTACCGCCTCCAGTGACCGCCTATGGTCATGCTAAGCTTCGCTCCTTTTCAAGCGGGGTCTATCGATGAAAGCGCGCATTCAGTGGGCTGGCGAGGCAATGTTCCTTGGCGAGTCCGGCAGCGGCCATGTGGTGGTCATGGATGGTCCACCAGAAAATGGTGGACGCAATCTAGGTGTCCGTCCGATGGAAATGCTCTTGCTGGGCCTCGGCGGCTGCAGCAACTTTGATGTCGTGAGCATCCTGAAAAAGTCGCGCCAGGCTGTGGAAAGCTGTGAAGCCTTTCTTGAGGCGGAGCGCGCTGATGAGGATCCGAAGGTGTTCACAAAGATCCACCTGCGCTTCGTCGTTAAGGGACGTGGATTGAAGGACGCGCAAGTCAAGCGTGCCGTGGAACTGTCTGCCGAGAAGTACTGCTCCGCCTCGATCATGCTCGGCCGCGCGGGTGTGGAAATCAGCCATGACTATGAGATCGTCGAGCTGGGCTGACGTCCGGCGAACTTCGTCGACTCGACAATGCCGGGCGCTACCGAAGCCGGCATCTGATTAGGGCTACCGGAATGGGGCCGGGCGGCATCGACCGGCATAATGCGCGCCCCGTTTTAGCGGGGCGTTTTGCTAGAACAACTCAGCCACGATCGCAAATGCGAAGAGGTGTATGCAGTCCTACACAGATACAGGGGTATCTGACGGGCACGCTCGATCACGCGGTGCGCCGCATCGAAGAGAGTCTCCAATGGTTAAAAGCAAACTCAAGCTCCACGGGTTCAACAACCTGACCAAGTCCTTGAGCTTCAATATTTACGACATCTGCTATGCCGAAACACAGGAAGACCAGCAGGCATATGTGGAGTACATCGACGAACAGTATGACGCGCAGCGGCTAACGCAAATTCTGACTGATGTTGTAGAGATCATTGGTGCAAATATTCTGAGTATTGCGCGGCAGGATTACGAGCCGCAAGGCGCAAGCGTGACCATCCTTATCTCTGAACAACCGGTAACGCCCACCGACAGCCAGATCGAAGAGTCCCCTGGTCCGTTGCCTGAGACCATTCTGGCGCATCTGGACAAGAGTCATATCACCGTTCACACGTATCCAGAGATCCATCCGGTCGAAGGTATTGCCACCTTTCGGGTGGATATCGACGTGTCGACTTGCGGCGTTATCTCACCGCTCAAAGCCCTCAACTATCTGATTCATCGGTTCGATTCGGATATTGTCACCGTTGATTATCGGGTTCGCGGCTTTACTCGTGACGTCGAAGGCAAGAAGCACTTCATCGACCACGAAATAAACTCGATTCAGAACTATCTATCCGAAGACACCCGATCGGCCTATCAGATGACCGATGTGAACGTGTATCAAGAGAACCTCTTCCACACCAAGATGCTGTTGAAAGACTTCGAACTGGAGAGTTATCTATTCGGGGACGCCACTTGCAATCTTTCGCCAGAACAACGTGGAGAGGTGGAGGAACGTCTGCGCCATGAAATGCTGGAGATTTTCTATGCGCGCAATATGCCGAGCTAAGACAACGGTCTTCTGAAAGAAGAAGGGCGCCATGTAGGCGCCCTCTTCGTTAGGATCGGGTCAGATCCGGTAGGTGGTTTTAGTCATCACCTTAGCCATCAGGCTCATGCCGAACTTCACTGGCGCTGGGAAGCGCAAGCCCCCGGCATCCAGAGCGGCGGTCGAGTGCTGCGCTTCGTCCGTGCGCATCTGTTCGAGTATTGCCCGGGACTTCTCGTCGTCTTGTGGAATCTGCTCGAGATGTTCATCCAGATGTTTGCAGACTTGATCCTCGGTGGCCGCGACGAAGCCCAGGCTGATCCGGTCGCTGATCAGGCCAGCGGATGCACCGATGCCGAACGACAATCCGTAAAAAAGCGGATTCAGAACACTGGTGTGACTGCCCAACTGGTGAATACGCTGTTCACACCAGGCCAGGTGGTCGATTTCTTCAGCTGCAGCTCGCTCCATCGCCTCCCGTACTCTCGGCAACCGTGCCGTCAGTGCCTGCCCCTGATATAGGGCCTGCGCGCAGACCTCACCGGTGTGATTGATGCGCATCAGGCCGGCAACGTGACGCGCTTGGCTGTCGCTCAGCTCGGCCTCGTTCTTTAATACGGCGGGAGTCGGTCGCTGAGGTTGGCCGCTGAACGGCAGCAGCGTCCGTAACGCGGCATCGGCCTGCAGCAGCAGACGGTCGGCAGGTGAGTATTGGCGTTGGTTGGGCATGTCGCCTCCAGATGATTCGGAGCAGGCGTGGACAGTGGGTGGTGCGTTTGGATAGCGAGTGTTCAGCCGGGGGGCCAATGCATCTGACGCTGGCCGAGCACATGCATATGTATGTGATGGACCGTCTGACCGCCAAGGTCGTTGCAGTTCATGACAACCCGAAAGCCTTCCTGGCAGCCCTGCTCTTCAGCGAGACGCTGCGCGGTAAAAAGAATATGCCCAGCAAGGATCTTGTCGTCGTCTTCGCTTAGATCATGCAGGGTCGCGATATGTTTTTTCGGAATTACCAAGAAATGTACCGGCGCCTGGGGCGCGATGTCATTGAAGGCGATAACCTGTTCGTCTTCATAGATCTTCTGCGCAGGGATAGCCCCGGCCACGATCTTGCAAAATAGACAATCCACGGCGTTTCTCCAGAATTGATCAGAAAGCAGTGTAACAGGCGATTTTCGGACTGGTCAGCTGGCACGGAGCATAGCGAATGAAGAATGATATCCACGACTTGGCTCTGGTGCTCGAATCAAGGCTGCGATTGGTGCTGATCGAGTCCTGGGACGAGCGTCGGGTGCTCGAAACCCTGAGCGGATTGGCTGTGAACCGGGGTATGACGCTGCATGTTTGGTCCGTGACGGAAGGCTTGCGGCATCTCGCGTTCGGTGGCGAGGCGCTGGATGCCGGCGAAAGCTGTTCAGCTGAGGTTGCATTGAGACGGGTCAAGCACGATCCCCTTGGCAATCTGTATGTGTTCTGCGATCTACATCCGTTTCTCGATGAGCCACGTTCGGTGCGTTTGTTGAAGGAAATCGCGATGGCGCAAGGGCCTTCTGCGCCCACGCTTGTGCTGGTTTCCCATGCCCTCAAGTTACCTCTGGAGGTTCAGCGCTACGCGGCTCGATTCAGTCTCACCCTGCCGTCCGAGGAGGAGCTGCTGAGCATCGTTCGGGATGAAGCGACCGTCTGGAGCAAGCGTAATCGAGGCGCCCGCGTACGTACCGACAATCGCACTCTGCAGCAGGTCGTGAAGAATTTGCGTGGGCTCAGTCATGCCGAAGCTCGCAGCTTGGCGCACAGCCTGATCTGCGACGACGGCGCGATCACACAGGAAGATCTGCCGGAGCTCAATCGCAAGAAATTTGAGTTGTTGGACATGGAAGGCGTGCTCGGCTTCGAATACGAAACAGAGCGTTTCGCTGATGTTGGAGGGCTGCAGAACCTTAAGCGATGGCTGGTGCAACGTCAGGCTGCCTTTGTGGCAGGCAGCGGATCGGATAGGCCGCGCGGGGTGATGCTTGTCGGCGTGCAGGGTGGTGGTAAGAGCATGGCAGCCAAGGCGGTCGCTGGGCTTTGGGGATTGCCACTGCTGCGCCTGGATTTTGCTTGCCTGTACAACAAGTTCTTCGGTGAAACCGAGCGCAATCTGCGTGAGGCGCTAAAACTGGCCGAACAGATGGCGCCTTGCGTGTTATGGATGGACGAGTTGGAGAAGGGGCTCGCGACGGGCGAGATGGATGGCGGCGTCAGTCAGCGAGTCCTAGGCACCCTGCTGACCTGGATGGCTGAGCGTGAAGCGCCGGTGTTTATGGTTGCGACTGCCAATTCGGTGGATCGGCTTCCGCCAGAACTGCTGCGCAAAGGCCGCTTTGACGAGCTGTTCTTCGTCGACCTGCCCGATGCATCAACGCGGGCTCAGATCTTTCGAATTCATCTGGCACGGCGTGAGTTGAAAGCCGATCAGTTCGATCTGGAAGCACTTGCGGTGGCCTGTGATGGTTTCTCCGGTGCGGAGATCGAACAGGTGGTGGTATCGGCCGTCTATGCTGGTCAGGCCCAATCTCGCGAACCGGATCAGGACATGCTTCTGCACTGCGTCCGGGCGACCGCACCGCTTTCGGTGGTGATGGCTGAAAAGCTGGACGAGCTTCGTGGTTGGGCTTCGGGGCGAGCCGTGCTGGCCTGACTGGCGTGCTGCTCCCAATGAGCGCTACAGCTTACTGGTAGGTTGGCAAGACGATGGCGGCCAGGACGCCGATCACAGGCACAAGCAGCCAGAGCGCCGCGAGAATTTTTACCGCCCGGCTATTCGGTGGTTGTGGCGGGCCGAAGCGATTCACACCAGGGTTGCCGGGCATCAGCAATACCACCAGTGGCAAGACGGTGCCAATGATCGGCACCAGATAGAGCAACATAAGCCAGCCGGACCAACCCAGGTCATGCAAACGCTGCACGCCAATCTGAATACTTACGAGCAGGAAGCCGATGCCGAATACGCCGGTAAGAATCACACCGAGCACGACTGAGGCGGCGGACATCATTCCTGCTACTAACATTAGGCCCAGCGCCGCAGCCGTCAGCGCCATTGTCCAGGCCAGATAGCGCAACCGGCCAATTCTGCCTTGTGTTGTAAATACTTTTAGCTCGCCGTACTCCGCAGTCGGGGTGCCCACTTCAGCGCGGGGCGGAGCGTACGGATGCGCAGCGCTGTTACGTTGCGCTGGCGTTTCGCCCAGCTGTGCCTGGCGTGCCAGGTACTTCTGGATAACGATGCCGCAGCTGTGGCATTCGATAGCGGCTGGCTGAGTGTGGCCGCATTTGGGGCAGTCCATCTGCTCACTGGCGATAGGGACCTCGCTCGAAGGTGCCGGCGCATAGTCAGCGATTGTGAGCGTCAGACCTTTTGCTGCTTCGGGTTCCTTGCGTGCCTGGATGCCGGCACGCTGCAGCGCTTGCACGTATCGGTCAGCTTCCGGAGCGTTCAGGTTACGCTTGATATGTACTGAGCCACGACCAAACAGGCGCTCGACTTTGTCGGCGTCGCTTTTAAAGAGTCGGGTCAGGTTGCTCTTGGCCGTATCGAGCGATACGCCCGGTACAAGTTCACCGTCGAAAACGATTCGGAATTGATCAGTGCTCATCCAGCGTCCCTGTTGCCGGTTTTCGCGCAAGCCTAAATGGCGGGTGAACGGCCAACAAGTGTCGCCATTCAGAGTTGCACGAGGCTTGTGGCAATTGAGAGATGCGTCACGGTTGGCGCAGCCAGCGATGCGACAGCTGCGCTGCGTGATCGTGGGCGGCACGGTATTCCCGATCCAGCCGGGCAATCAGTTCTCCACTGGTCGGCAGGTCTCGTATTTCCCCCACGCCCTGGCCCGCCGACCACACGGTTTTCCATGCTTTGGCCTCATCGCTGACAGGCTTGAGCTTTTCTGCATAATTCATTTCGCCTTTGTTTTTCAGGCGCTCCTCGTCGTAGCCGGCTTGCTGCAGGCTTTGACGCAGGAAGCTAGCAGGTACGCCTGAAACCGCTGCGGTGTGAATGATGTCCGCAGCATGTGCCTGCAGAAGCATCTGCTTGTATTCATCCGAAGCCTGGCTTTCGCGGGTGGCAATGAAGCGCGTCCCCATATAGGCCAGGTCCGCGCCGAGGAGCTGCGCCGCGAGTATCTCGTGGCCATGGTTGAGGCAGCCGGAGAGCAGCAGTGTTTTGTCGAAGAACTGGCGAATTTCTGCCACCAAGGCAAAGGGGCTCCAAGTGCCGGCATGCCCGCCTGCGCCTGCTGCCACCGCTATCAGACCATCAACCCCAGCATCAGCAGCTTTCTCAGCATGGCGCCGCGTGGTGACATCATGAAAAACCAGCCCGCCGTAGCTGTGAACGGCGTCCACCACTTCTTTCACGGCGCCGAGACTGGTAATGACAATCGGCACCCGCTGCTCCACGCATATTGAAAGATCAGCCTGGAGCCGAGGATTGCTGTGATGCACGATCAGATTGACCGCATACGGCGCAGGTTTATGGGCACCCGACAGGTGCTGGTCTATCTCCTGTAGCCAATCACGGAAACCGCTGCTTTCTCGCTGATTCAGTGCAGGAAAGCTGCCGACCACACCGCTGGAGCAACATGCTGCTACCAGTGCAGGGTTTGATACCAGGAACATGGGAGCGGCAACCAATGGCAGGCGAAGGCGCTCTTCGAGGAGTGCTGGCAATGACATGGCGGATTCCTTGAGTCGGTTTCAGAATGGTTTGATGACGACCAGAATGACGATAGCCAGTAGCAGCAATACCGGAAACTCATTGAACCAGCGGTAGAACACATGGCTGCGAGTGTTTTCGTCGCGTGCGAATCGTTTTAGCTGAGCGCCACACATATGGTGATAGCCGATCAGCAGGACAACCAGTGCGAGCTTGGCGTGTAGCCACCCTCCGCTGAACAGCGCAGGGTTAAGCGCAATCATGCCTATGCCAAAAGCCAGCGTGGCGACCATCGAGGGAATCATAATGCCGCGATAGAGTTTGCGTTCCATGACCTGGAACCGCTCTCGACTGATCGCGTCCTCGCTCATGGCGTGATAAACGAACAATCTCGGCAGATAGAACAGCCCCGCGAACCAGCAGACGATTGCAACGATGTGCAGGGCTTTCAGCCAGAGATAGAGCATTCGGAAGTTCCTTCGGTTCAGAGTCAGCTCGATAGTAGTGGCTTGAGGGCCCGCGCGTCATCTCGGTGGTTGGCCCTGAGCGCAGGCGCCTTTATCATCAGCGTTCTTTATCGTTCCACTGCGAGAGGCAGCTCATGGTCAAGGTCGGAATCGTTGGCGGCACAGGCTACACCGGGGTCGAGTTGCTGCGTCTGCTAGCCCAGCACCCCCAGGCGGAAGTGGCTGTGATCACCTCCCGCTCCGAAAACGGGGTCAAGGTGACGGATATGTATCCGAATCTCCGAGGCCATTACGACGAGCTGGCCTTCAGTGTGCCCGACACCGCAACGCTAGGCGCCTGCGATGTGGTCTTCTTCGCCACTCCCCATGGCGTGGCCCATGCCCTAGCGGGGGAGCTGTTGGATGCCGGTACTCGGGTTATCGACCTCTCCGCGGACTTCCGCCTGCAAGATGCGGATGAGTGGGCCAAGTGGTATGGCCAGCCACATGTGGCGCCTGACCTGCTGCCCGAAGCGGTTTACGGGCTGCCGGAAGTGAACCGTGAACAGATCAAGGGGGCGCGCCTGATTGCTGTGCCCGGTTGCTATCCCACGGCAACCCAGCTCGGCTACCTACCGTTGCTGGAGCGTGGCCTGGCCGATACGTCTCGGCTAATAGCCGACTGTAAGTCGGGCGTCAGCGGCGCCGGAAGAGCAGCGAAGATCGGCTCGTTGTTCACTGAGGCGGGCGAAAGCATGATGGCCTACGCCGTCAAAGGTCACCGTCATCTGCCAGAGATCGCCCAAGGGCTGCGACGTGCCGCCGGGGGTAATGTGGGGTTGACCTTCGTTCCTCATTTGACGCCGATGATCCGCGGCATTCATGCCACTTTGTACGCGACGGTTGCCGACACCTCGGTGGATCTGCAAGCGCTTTACGAACAACGTTACGCTAGCGAGCCGTTTGTCGATGTGATGCCTGCAGGCAGTCATCCGGAGACGCGCAGTGTTCGCGGTGCCAACGTATGCCGTATCGCAATCCATCGCCCTCAAGATGGAGATCTGGTGGTCGTGCTGTCGGTCATCGATAACCTTGTTAAAGGCGCGTCCGGTCAGGCGCTGCAGAACATGAACATTATCTTCGGGCTGGATGAGCGGCTCGGCCTAGGCAATGCGGCTTTGCTGCCCTGAACTGGCCGTCAGTGAAATCGCTTTAGATCAGAGTCGTATCGGTCCGTGATCGATGAATAGTTGACCAATTTTGTAGGACAAGCCGATAATGCGGCGTCAAGCAGTAACGTGCGTTCACGCGCCAGGAGAACCAAATGAGTGTCGAATCCTTCACGCCCACCGCGATCCAGTTTAGTCAGGGCGCCGCGAGCAAGGTGAAGAGTCTGGTCGATGAAGAGGGCAATCCGCGGCTGAAGCTGCGTGTCTTCGTCACCGGCGGCGGTTGCTCTGGTTTTCAGTATGGTTTTACGTTCGATGAGGAGCTCGCGGAAGACGACACCATCATTGAGCGTGAGGGTGTGAGCTTGGTGGTGGACCCGATGAGCTACCAGTACTTGGCTGGTGCTGAAGTCGACTATCAGGAAGGCTTGGAGGGTTCACGCTTCATCATCAAAAACCCGAACGCTACGACAACCTGCGGTTGCGGCCAGTCATTCTCGATCTAAGTTCTCTTGCAGCAAAGAGACACCGTGCCTTGGCACGGTGTTTTTGTTTCTGAGCCAGGATGGTGGCGGACTGGTAAGACCGTGCGACGCGAACAGCTCATGCAGGGTAGATGGCGCCAAGGATTCGAAGCCCGCGAGCGCCTGTCACGCTTGGACGGTTGGCGGCGATACCCTCTATGCAGCAATGCGCTAACCAGGCGAATGCCATGGCTTCTAGCCAGTCCGGTTCTACTCCGTAGCTCGTGGTGCTCGCCAGCTCGCATGTTGGCAGCAATGCTCGCAGTCTTTGCATCAGAGCCGTGTTGTGTGCACCGCCGCCGCAGACCAGCACATCCTCTGCGTCAGGTTGGGCCGCCATGAGCGATTCGCTGATGCTGCGGGCAGTCAGTTCGAGCAGCGTAGCCTGGACATCTTCAGGAGCGAGGTCGGGGAAAGATGCGAGGTGGGTGTCCAGCCAGGGCAGGTTGAATAGTTCCCGTCCGGTGCTCTTTGGGCCATGAGTAGAGAAGAACTTGTCACTTAACAGTAGCGTCAGCAACTGGTGATTGACATGGCCGCTGGATGCCCAGTTTCCGTCGCGATCATAGGGTTGCCCCTGGTGGCGATGTATCCAAGCGTCGAGCAGCACGTTGCCTGGGCCGCAGTCGAAACCGCGTGTCGGCGTCCCAGACTGTAGCAAGCTGACGTTGCTGAACCCGCCAATATTGAGCACCGCTCTGATCCGTTTTGCGTCGCTGAACATGGTTTCGTGGAAGGCGGGTACCAGCGGTGCGCCCTGGCCACCGGCTGCAATGTCACGCCGACGAAAATCAGTCACAACGCTGATGCCGGTTAGTTCTGCGAGTAGAGAAGGGTGTCCGATCTGGATAGAGAAGCCGCGTTGCGGCTCGTGCCGCACGGTCTGCCCATGGCTGCCGATCGCACGGATGGCTGAGGGGGCGAACTGCGCTTTGTGTAGCAGTTGGTGTACCCCGGCGCTTGCGAGTTCGGCCCAAGCCTGTTCAGCAATGGCTGCCCGAGCTAGTTCGTCAGAAGCGGACGTACACAGATCGAGCAGATCCTGTTTGAGCTGCCCAGGCATAGGCTCGTAATGTGTCTCCAGCAGGGTCGTTCGTTGACCCTGCTCAATCAGAACGAAGTCAAGGCCATCCAGACTGGTACCTGACATGACCCCGATGTAGAACGACATCTACTCGCTCTTCATTGCCAGCATGGTTGCGCGCTCGTCGTCCATGCGCGCCATAAGGGGATTGCTGAGCTGCAGGAAGCGCTGTTTTTCGTTCTTCGCAATGGGGTCTGCCATTGGCAATTTTAGGCCCAGCGGATCGACATGCACGCCATCGACCTGGAATTCATAATGCAGGTGCGGGCCGGTCGACAGGCCGGTCGTACCGATATAGCCGATGATTTGGCCCTGTTTGACCGAGGAACCGTTGCGTACGCCTTTGGCAAATCCCTGCATGTGGGCATAAAGCGTGCGGTAACGATTACCGTGTTGAATGACCACGGTGTTGCCGTACCCTCCTTTACGGCCCGCGAGAAGCACTTTGCCGTCTCCGGCACTCTTGATGGGCGTGCCGCGGGCTGCGGCGTAGTCCACACCTTTGTGCGCGCGGATCTTGTTCAGGATGGGGTGTTTGCGACCGTTGGAGAAGCGTGAGCTGATGCGCGCGAAGTCCACAGGCGTACGAATGAAAGCCTTGCGCATGCTTTGGCCGTCAGCGGTGTAATAGCTGCTATTGCCCTGCTTGTTGGTGTAGCGGACAGCTGTATAGCTCTTGCCGCGATTGGTAAAGCGGGCCGCGAGAATGTTGCCTGTTCCTACCCGGTCGCCGGCAACAGTTTTTTGCTCGTATATCACCTCGAATGAATCGCCTTTACGTATGTCCATGGCGAAATCGATGTCGTATCCGAACACGTTGGCCAGATCCATCGTCAAGTTGTGACTGAGTCCTGCGCGCTTCGCAGCTAGGAACAAGCTGCTCTCTATGCGGCCATAGGCGTAAGCAGTACTCACGTCCGGCTTGAGCTGTTCCTTCTTGAATACGTAGCTGGTGCCAGATCGCTCCAGTTGCACGCTTTCCAGCTTGTTCAACTGGCTGCGTAGCTGGGCTAGGTTGCCCTGGTCATCCAGTTCAAATTCTAGGCGCTGGCCAACCTTCAGGCGAGCAAATTGCTTTGCCTCTTTGCTGCTGGCCAAGACGTCGTGAACTGTTGCTTGAGGAAGACCAACCTTTGCAAATACCGTCGACAGCGTATCCCCGTTCGCCACGACCACTTCTTTCGACAGAGGTGTAGCCGCTTCGGCGTCTTCCTGCTGCAACGACTGAAGGTCAGGTTCGCCAGGGGTTTCGGTCCGAGTGAAGGGGGACTCAACCGAAAGGCTAACAAGAGGTTCTTCGCTTGCGGTCTCAAGTTCTGCGGCGGTATCGAGACGCAGATCGAGAAAGGTTTTCTTGGCTTCGACTTCGCGGGATGGGAATACAAGAAGTGCCAGGCTCAGAAGCGCAGCTATACCGCTTGCAGCCAGGAGATGGCTCTTCGGGTAGAGGGGGGCTTTCGATTTTGAATAGGTCATTAGAAAGTCTGGAATGTCTGGCGATATTTTGTACAGAGAAAATATTTGCCTAAAGTATAAGCAAAGTGCTGTCGAGGCAACCCTTGAATCTACCGGCCGCGGGCTGGTTCGCGTTCGACGACGTTGAATTTTCCGGGGGTTCTTGTAAGGTTTACCGCCTTATTTCCTGGCGTGGGGCCTCCAATGAAGTCGGTTCAAGAGCAGTTGTCGGTGATCAAGCGGGGCGCTGACGAAGTGCTCGTCGAGGCAGAACTGGTTAACAAGCTGGAGCGCGGCCTGCCGCTTCGAATCAAGGCCGGCTTCGATCCAACTGCGCCGGATCTGCATCTCGGCCATACCGTGCTTATAAATAAGCTGCGCCAGTTTCAGGATCTCGGGCACCAGGTGGTCTTCCTTATAGGGGATTTCACCGGGATGATCGGCGACCCAAGCGGCAAGAGCGCAACGCGTCCTCCTCTGACGCGTGATCAGGTGCTGGAGAACGCAGAAACCTATAAAAGTCAGGTGTTCAAAATTCTTGATCCTGCCAAGACCGAGGTGGCCTTCAATTCCTCTTGGATGGATGGTTTGACGCCGTCCGACTTTATTCGTTTGGCATCGCAGTACACCGTGGCTCGTATGTTGGAAAGAGACGATTTCAGTAAGCGCTACTCGACCAACCAACCTATTGCTATCCACGAGTTTCTCTATCCATTGGTCCAGGGTTACGACTCCGTTGCGTTACGGGCGGATGTCGAGTTGGGTGGGACAGATCAGAAGTTCAATCTGTTAATGGGGCGCGAGCTCCAGCGCTCTTATGGGCAGGAGTCTCAATGCATCGTCACCATGCCGCTTCTAGAGGGTTTGGATGGCGTGAAGAAAATGTCGAAATCGTTGGGTAACTATGTGGGGATCCAGGAAGCGCCGGGCGTCATGTATAGCAAGTTGGTGTCGATTCCGGATGCGCTGATGTGGCGGTATTTCGAGTTGTTGAGCTTCCGAGACCTGGCGGAAATCGACGAGTATCGGGCCGATGTGTCGCGCGGCGCGAATCCTCGCGACATCAAGATCAAGCTTGCGGAAGAGATTGTTGCTCGCTTTCATGGCGACGAGGCCGCTGCGACAGCTCATCGCTCTGCTGGCAACAGAATGAAAGAGGGTGAGTTGCCGGAAGATATTCCTGAGATCAGTCTGTGTTCTACAGAAGATATGCCAATCGCCTCGGTCTTGAACCGGGCAGGCCTAGTCAAGAATGCGGCCGTGGCTCGTGATCTGTTGGCTTCGGGTGGGGTGCGGGTTGATGGGCAGGTTGTTGATCGGTCGTTTCTCTTCTGCGTTGGCTCAGTGCACGTCTGCCAGGCAGGGAAAAAAGCTTTCGGCCGTGTTTCGCTTAAGCCGGAAGAAAACAACGGTTGACGTGAGTTTCTGGGTGCCTATAATGCGCACCTTCTCCGGCGCAGGTCTTTAGCGAAACCTCTTGTAAATCAAGAAGTTAGCGAAAATAAAGGGTTGCACGGATGGCGAATTCGAGTAGAATGCGCCGGGCTGGCAGGGTGGTGGTTGAGTCCTGTTGGTGGCTTCGGTCAGGTTGATCGGAAGCGGTTGAAGGAGGTGGTTGACAGCGGTTTTATACGCTGTATGATTCGCCTCCCGCTGACGAGAGACGCTAGGTTGATCGGAAGCGCAAGCGGTTGAGAAGAAAGAAAAACTTCTTCAAAAACAGCTTGACGGGACACAAGGCTGCTGTAGAATGCGCGGCCTCGGTTGAGACGAAAGACTTGATCGAAACGCTCTTTAACAACTGAATCAAGCAATTCGTGTGGGTGCTTGTGAGGTAAGACTGGTAGTCAGCAAGATTATCAGCATCACAAATGCTCAACGAGAAATCATTGAGTGCTCTTCTTGAGGGTAACCTTTAGAAGAGATTGCGATTGCTGAGCCAAGTTTAGGGTTTTCTCAAAACCCATGCAGTATTGAACTGAAGAGTTTGATCATGGCTCAGATTGAACGCTGGCGGCAGGCCTAACACATGCAAGTCGAGCGGATGAGTGGAGCTTGCTCCATGATTCAGCGGCGGACGGGTGAGTAATGCCTAGGAATCTGCCTATTAGTGGGGGACAACGTTTCGAAAGGAACGCTAATACCGCATACGTCCTACGGGAGAAAGCAGGGGACCTTCGGGCCTTGCGCTAATAGATGAGCCTAGGTCGGATTAGCTAGTTGGTGAGGTAATGGCTCACCAAGGCGACGATCCGTAACTGGTCTGAGAGGATGATCAGTCACACTGGAACTGAGACACGGTCCAGACTCCTACGGGAGGCAGCAGTGGGGAATATTGGACAATGGGCGAAAGCCTGATCCAGCCATGCCGCGTGTGTGAAGAAGGTCTTCGGATTGTAAAGCACTTTAAGTTGGGAGGAAGGGCATTAACCTAATACGTTAGTGTTTTGACGTTACCGACAGAATAAGCACCGGCTAACTTCGTGCCAGCAGCCGCGGTAATACGAAGGGTGCAAGCGTTAATCGGAATTACTGGGCGTAAAGCGCGCGTAGGTGGTTTGTTAAGTTGGATGTGAAAGCCCCGGGCTCAACCTGGGAACTGCATCCAAAACTGGCAAGCTAGAGTATGGCAGAGGGTGGTGGAATTTCCTGTGTAGCGGTGAAATGCGTAGATATAGGAAGGAACACCAGTGGCGAAGGCGACCACCTGGGCTAATACTGACACTGAGGTGCGAAAGCGTGGGGAGCAAACAGGATTAGATACCCTGGTAGTCCACGCCGTAAACGATGTCGACTAGCCGTTGGGATCCTTGAGATCTTAGTGGCGCAGCTAACGCATTAAGTCGACCGCCTGGGGAGTACGGCCGCAAGGTTAAAACTCAAATGAATTGACGGGGGCCCGCACAAGCGGTGGAGCATGTGGTTTAATTCGAAGCAACGCGAAGAACCTTACCAGGCCTTGACATGCAGAGAACTTTCCAGAGATGGATTGGTGCCTTCGGGAACTCTGACACAGGTGCTGCATGGCTGTCGTCAGCTCGTGTCGTGAGATGTTGGGTTAAGTCCCGTAACGAGCGCAACCCTTGTCCTTAGTTACCAGCACGTTATGGTGGGCACTCTAAGGAGACTGCCGGTGACAAACCGGAGGAAGGTGGGGATGACGTCAAGTCATCATGGCCCTTACGGCCTGGGCTACACACGTGCTACAATGGTCGGTACAAAGGGTTGCCAAGCCGCGAGGTGGAGCTAATCCCATAAAACCGATCGTAGTCCGGATCGCAGTCTGCAACTCGACTGCGTGAAGTCGGAATCGCTAGTAATCGTGAATCAGAATGTCACGGTGAATACGTTCCCGGGCCTTGTACACACCGCCCGTCACACCATGGGAGTGGGTTGCTCCAGAAGTAGCTAGTCTAACCTTCGGGAGGACGGTTACCACGGAGTGATTCATGACTGGGGTGAAGTCGTAACAAGGTAGCCGTAGGGGAACCTGCGGCTGGATCACCTCCTTAATCGAAGACTTCAGCTTCTTCATAAGTTCCCACACGAATTGCTTGATTCACTAGCGAAAAGCGATTGGGTTTCGACCCGAGAGAGACGATTGGGTCTGTAGCTCAGTTGGTTAGAGCGCACCCCTGATAAGGGTGAGGTCGGCAGTTCGAATCTGCCCAGACCCACCAATTGTCATGGGATGTGGCCGATCTGTAGATGGGGCCATAGCTCAGCTGGGAGAGCGCCTGCTTTGCACGCAGGAGGTCAGCGGTTCGATCCCGCTTGGCTCCACCATTATTCTCACCATCGCTTGAAAGCACAGAAATGAATAGATTCCTTAGGGAGTGTATTGATTTCTGGTCTTTGCGCCAGTAACTGTTCTTTAAAAATTTGGGTATGTGATAGAAGTAGATTTGAGTGGTCACTTTCACTGGTGATTATTCAAGTCAAGGTAAAATTTGCGAGTAAAATTGCGGATTTTCGGCGAATGTCGTCTTCACGTTATTAGACAATAACCAGATTGCTTGGGTTATATGGTCAAGTGAAGAAGCGCATACGGTGGATGCCTTGGCAGTCAGAGGCGATGAAAGACGTGGTAGCCTGCGAAAAGCTTCGGGGAGTCGGCAAACAGACTTTGATCCGGAGATGTCTGAATGGGGAACCCAGCCATCATAAGATGGTTATCACACACTGAATACATAGGTGTGTGAGGCGAACCAGGGGAACTGAAACATCTAAGTACCCTGAGGAAAAGAAATCAACCGAGATTCCCTTAGTAGTGGCGAGCGAACGGGGACTAGCCCTTAAGCTTCTTTGATTTTAGCGGAACGCTCTGGAAAGTGCGGCCATAGTGGGTGATAGCCCTGTACGCGAAAAGGTCTTAGAAGTGAAATCGAGTAGGACGGAGCACGAGAAACTTTGTCTGAATATGGGGGGACCATCCTCCAAGGCTAAATACTACTGACTGACCGATAGTGAACTAGTACCGTGAGGGAAAGGCGAAAAGAACCCCGGAGAGGGGAGTGAAATAGATCCTGAAACCGTATGCGTACAAGCAGTGGGAGCCTACTTTGTTAGGTGACTGCGTACCTTTTGTATAATGGGTCAGCGACTTATTTTCAGTGGCGAGCTTAACCAAATAGGGGAGGCGTAGCGAAAGCGAGTCTTAATAGGGCGTCTAGTCGCTGGAATAGACCCGAAACCGGGCGATCTATCCATGGGCAGGTTGAAGGTTGGGTAACACTAACTGGAGGACCGAACCGACTACCGTTGAAAAGTTAGCGGATGACCTGTGGATCGGAGTGAAAGGCTAATCAAGCTCGGAGATAGCTGGTTCTCCTCGAAAGCTATTTAGGTAGCGCCTCGTGTATCACTGCTGGGGGTAGAGCACTGTTTCGGCTAGGGGGTCATCCCGACTTACCAAACCGATGCAAACTCCGAATACCAGCAAGTGTCAGCACGGGAGACACACGGCGGGTGCTAACGTCCGTCGTGAAAAGGGAAACAACCCAGACCGTCAGCTAAGGTCCCAAAATCCTGGTTAAGTGGGAAACGATGTGGGAAGGCTCAGACAGCTAGGAGGTTGGCTTAGAAGCAGCCACCCTTTAAAGAAAGCGTAATAGCTCACTAGTCGAGTCGGCCTGCGCGGAAGATGTAACGGGGCTCAAACCAGGTACCGAAGCTACGGGTTCAACGTAAGTTGAGCGGTAGAGGAGCGTTCTGTAAGCCTGTGAAGGTGAGTTGAGAAGCTTGCTGGAGGTATCAGAAGTGCGAATGCTGACATGAGTAACGACAATGGGAGTGAAAAACTCCCACGCCGAAAGACCAAGGGTTCCTGCGCAACGTTAATCGACGCAGGGTGAGTCGGTCCCTAAGGCGAGGCTGAAGAGCGTAGTCGATGGGAAACGGGTTAATATTCCCGTACTTCTAGTTACTGCGATGGGGGGACGGAGAAGGCTAGGCCAGCTTGGCGTTGGTTGTCCAAGTTTAAGGTGGTAGGCAGAGGTCTTAGGTAAATCCGGGATCTTAATGCCGAGAACTGATGACGATCCTTCTTTTAGAAGGAGAAGTGGTTGATGCCATGCTTCCAGGAAAAGCCTCTAAGCTTCAGGTAACTAGGAACCGTACCCCAAACCGACACAGGTGGTTGGGTAGAGAATACCAAGGCGCTTGAGAGAACTCGGGTGAAGGAACTAGGCAAAATGGCACCGTAACTTCGGGAGAAGGTGCGCCGGTGAGGGTGAAGGGTTTACCCCGTAAGCTCATGCCGGTCGAAGATACCAGGCCGCTGCGACTGTTTATTAAAAACACAGCACTCTGCAAACACGAAAGTGGACGTATAGGGTGTGACGCCTGCCCGGTGCCGGAAGGTTAATTGATGGGTTAGCGCAAGCGAAGCTCTTGATCGAAGCCCCGGTAAACGGCGGCCGTAACTATAACGGTCCTAAGGTAGCGAAATTCCTTGTCGGGTAAGTTCCGACCTGCACGAATGGCGTAACGATGGCGGCGCTGTCTCCACCCGAGACTCAGTGAAATTGAAATCGCTGTGAAGATGCAGTGTATCCGCGGCTAGACGGAAAGACCCCGTGAACCTTTACTATAGCTTTGCACTGGACTTTGAATTTGCTTGTGTAGGATAGGTGGGAGGCTTTGAAGCGTGGACGCCAGTTCGCGTGGAGCCAACCTTGAAATACCACCCTGGCAACTTTGAGGTTCTAACTCTGGTCCGTTATCCGGATCGAGGACAGTGTATGGTGGGTAGTTTGACTGGGGCGGTCTCCTCCTAAAGAGTAACGGAGGAGTACGAAGGTGCGCTCAGACCGGTCGGAAATCGGTCGTAGAGTATAAAGGCAAAAGCGCGCTTGACTGCGAGACAGACACGTCGAGCAGGTACGAAAGTAGGTCTTAGTGATCCGGTGGTTCTGTATGGAAGGGCCATCGCTCAACGGATAAAAAGGTACTCCGGGATAACAGGCTGATACCGCCCAAGAGTTCATATCGACGGCGGTGTTTGGCACCTCGATGTCGGCTCATCACATCCTGGGGCTGAAGCCGGTCCCAAGGGTATGGCTGTTCGCCATTTAAAGTGGTACGCGAGCTGGGTTAGAACGTCGTGAGACAGTTCGGTCCCTATCTGCCGTGGACGTTTGAGATTTGAGAGGGGCTGCTCCTAGTACGAGAGGACCGGAGTGGACGAACCTCTGGTGTTCCGGTTGTCACGCCAGTGGCATTGCCGGGTAGCTATGTTCGGAAGAGATAACCGCTGAAAGCATCTAAGCGGGAAACTTGCCTCAAGATGAGATCTCACTGGAGCCTTGAGCTCCCTGAAGGCCGTCGAAGACTACGACGTTGATAGGTTGGGTGTGTAAGCGCTGTGAGGCGTTGAGCTAACCAATACTAATTGCCCGTGAGGCTTGACCATATAACACCCAAACAATTTGATGTTTGTGTGTCAGACGGTTGAAGTCGACAACAAACCGAAAAGACGCAACGCTCGCAAAGCGAAAGCAACACCGAAACACCATCACATACCCAATTAGGGGAAGCGACTCAACACCGACTCCCCAACCGAATTGCTTGACGACCATAGAGCGTTGGAACCACCTGATCCCATCCCGAACTCAGTAGTGAAACGACGCATCGCCGATGGTAGTGTGGGGTTTCCCCATGTGAGAGTAGGTCATCGTCAAGCTTCTACACCAAACCCCCGATCTTCGTAAGAGGATCGGGGGTTTGTCTTTGGGGTATGGAAAACTCGAATGTGTTCAAGGGCGTCGATTAAGTCTGTGCGAAGCCAGGAGGGTAATGAACAGCTTGCTACGGTTGCTCGGCGACGGTCGTTTTCATTCTGGCGAAGAGTTAGGAAAGGCTCTCGGTGTAAGTCGGAGTGCTGTGTGGAAATACCTACAGCGACTTGAGGATGAATGCGGTATTGAGCTATTCAAGGTGCCAGGGAAGGGGTATCGCTTGGCAGCGGCCTCTTTCGCTGCTGAGTTATGAGGACAACGCCGCCGTGTTGGCTCCTCTGGGGTGGCAGCTCTATCTTCGAGAGTCAACCGACTCCACTAATGCAGAGGCCTTAAGGTTGTTGCACGCGGGCGTAGCTGCGCCATTCGTGGTATTGGCTGAGGGCCAAACTCATGGGCGGGGCCGTAGAGGGCGTGTGTGGACGAGCCCGCCGGCACAAAATATTTATTACACCTTGGTGCTGAAGGTTTCGAATGGCCTCCAGGGATTGTCTGGATTGAGTTTAGTCGTTGGGCTGGCCGTTCTCCGTGCGCTTCATCGGGGCTGGCATCGAAAGTGCGGGACTAAAGTGGCCCAACGATGTATATGCAGGCGGCAGAAAAATAGCAGGCATTCTATTAGAGCTGAATGTGATCCGGCGGACGTATGTCATGTGATTATCGGGATTGGAGTGAACGTGAACATGGCGCCGAGCACTCAGGGCATCGGTCAGGCCTGGACTTCGGTGCGTGAGCAGACAGGAATGCTGGCGAGCCGCGATGACCTGGCGCGCTTTGTCAGTGAAGCCTTATCTCACTATTTAGAAAGGCATGCCCGTGAGGGATTTTCGTCATTGCGCGACGAGTGGGAAGGCAAAAATATCTGGCGCGGGCGACGCTGTACGTTAAGCACCGGCACCCAACAGGTTAAAGGAATGATGAACGGGATAGACGAGCAGGGTGCGCTACGCCTTTGGATGAAGGGCAGGGTGAGCGGTGTTTCAGTGGTGGAGAATTAAGTTTGAGGCTAGACGATGATTCTTGAGCTCGATTGCGGCAATAGCTTCATCAAGTGGCGGGTTGTTTCAAATGTTGATGGCGCGTTGGTAGTAGGGGGTATCGCAGCGCAGGCGATGGACCTGCTCAGGACTTGCTCAATGCAGATATTGGGAAAATTACCCGTTGCGCATGGTAGCGTCAGAGACGATGCGGAAACGGTGCATTGACAGACGTGCTGTCTGGTGCACTAGGGGTGGAAGTGCTTAAGGTGAGTCCAGCCAAGCGCGTCGCGGGCGTTGTTTAATGGTTATAAGGAACAGGGCCGGCTGGGTTTGGATCGGTGGTTGGCTATCATCGCCGCTTATGAAATGTGCAAAGGACCATGTTTGGTTATCGACCTCGGCACTGCGGTCACTATAGATTTAGTCGACTGTAATGGCGTGCACTTGGGTGGTTATATAGCGCCAGGTTTAGCGCTTCTACGTGGGCAGCTGCTTGCTCACACCCGGCGCATCCAATACGACCCTGCGCTATCCACGTTGCGTTGAGTGATACCACGCCTGGCAGGGACACCGCCGAGGGTGTCGAGCGAGGTTGTTTGATCATGCTGCGAAGCTACGTTACAAGCCAGATTGGCATCGCTGGAGATCATCTGGGTAAAAACTTCACCATCTATGTTACCGGCGGAGATGCAGCACTGATTGCAGATCTCCCTAGGGCTAGATGCGTGCCTGATTTGGTTTTCAGGGGGCTGGCGATAGCCTGTCCCTAAAGAGGTATCCATGCGCTGGCTTTTAATGCTGCTGGTAGTGCTAAATCTTTTATTTTACCTCCATCACATCAACCAGCAGCCTCCTAGGGGGGCGGGCGACGTCGTGGCGCCTCCCGTTTCCGAAGAGGCTGATATACAGTTGCTTAGCGAAACCAAACCATTGGAGCCTCGTGGTTCTTCCGCCGACGAGGGGAGTGTTTGCGTATTTTGGGTGGGTTCGACCAAGAATCGGTGGCGCTGGACGTTGAGCAGCGTTTGCTAAGTCTTGATATTGATGCCAGCGTCAAGTCTATCGATGAGCCTGCTGGCACTGACTATTGGGTATATCTGCCTCCGCTGGTTCGCGGCAAGCATCGCTACGTCAGCTGAGAGAGCTCCAATCTCGCAATATTGACAGTTACATAATTACCGTCGGTGATCTGTCTAATGGAATATCACTAGGGATATTCTCTCGTAAGGACTCCGCTGAAAGCGTTGTAGGTCGCTTAAAAGCCATTAGTTATATGGCGTCTATACGCGAGTTGCCGAGAAACACACCGTAGCTACTGGGTTCAGGTGAGGGCGTTCAGCAGCGCCTCCTGACCGACTCATTGCTTGGGCGAACTCCTAAGAGATTTCCCCAAGCTGGGTCATCAACAAATGCCGTGTTCAAGCATTGCAAACGTAGAATAGTTTCCATAGAATGGCGCCCGCTCCGTCGCGCAGCCCCTTGGGTTGTTTGAGGAGAACTGTCACGAAGCTAACCTCAGGATTTTAATGAGAAATTGCTTGACAGTTAAGAGGATGGCATTGAAAATGCCGCCTCGTTTTGGAGGGGTTCCCGAGCGGCCAAAGGGATCAGACTGTAAATCTGACGTCATCGACTTCGAAGGTTCGAATCCTTCCCCCTCCACCAGTTTATAGCGTCGGCCTAGGCTACCGCGGGTATAGTTTAGTGGTAGAACCTCAGCCTTCCAAGCTGATGATGCGGGTTCGATTCCCGCTACCCGCTCCAGGTTTTTGCTCGCGCAAATACGATACGCTCATGTAGCTCAGCTGGTAGAGCACACCCTTGGTAAGGGTGAGGTCAGCGGTTCAAATCCGCTCATGAGCTCCAATCTCAAAGGCAGATATGTAAATATCTGCCTTTGTTTTAATGGTGGCGTGACTAGCTCAATTCAACGATGGGAGACGGTCTCGATGGCTAAAGAAAAATTCGAACGTAACAAACCGCACCTGAACGTCGGTACCATTGGTCACGTCGACCATGGGAAGACCGCTCACCGCAGCGCTGACTAAAGTCTGTGCTGAGACTTGGGGCGGCTCTGCGCGTGACTTCTCGCAGATCGACAACGCGCCGGAGGAGAAGGCTCGTGGTATCACCATCAACACCTCCCACGTTGAATATGATTCCTCGATCCGTCACTACGCTCACGTTGACTGCCCTGGCCACGCTGACTATGTGAAGAACATGATCACCGGTGCTGCGCAGATGGACGGCGCGATTCTGGTTTGCTCTGCTGCTGACGGTCCGATGCCGCAGACTCGTGAGCACATCCTGCTGTCCCGTCAGGTTGGCGTTCCGTACATCGTTGTCTTCCTGAACAAGGCTGACATGGTGGACGACGCTGAGCTGCTTGAGCTGGTTGAGATGGAAGTGCGTGACCTGCTGTCGACTTACGACTTCCCGGGCGACGACACTCCGATCATCATTGGCTCTGCGCTGATGGCCCTGAATGGCCAGGACGACAACGAGATGGGCGTGTCGGCCGTGCGTAAGCTGGTCGAGACTCTGGACAGCTACATCCCAGAGCCTGAGCGTGCGATCGACAAGCCGTTCCTGATGCCAATCGAGGACGTGTTCTCGATCTCTGGTCGCGGTACTGTTGTGACTGGTCGTGTTGAGCGCGGCATCGTCAAGGTTCAGGAAGAGATCGAGATCGTTGGTATTCGTGCCACGACCAAGACTACCTGCACCGGCGTCGAAATGTTCCGTAAGCTGCTCGACGAAGGTCGTGCGGGTGAGAACGTCGGCGTCCTGCTGCGCGGCACCAAGCGTGATGACGTTGAGCGTGGTCAGGTTCTGGCCAAGCCGGGCACCATCAAGCCGCACACCAAGTTCGAAGGCGAAGTCTACGTACTGAGCAAGGAAGAAGGCGGTCGTCACACTCCGTTCTTCAAGGGCTACCGCCCTCAGTTCTACTTCCGTACGACTGACGTGACCGGTAACTGCGAGCTGCCCGAAGGCGTTGAGATGGTAATGCCGGGCGACAACATCAAGATGGTTGTCACCCTGATCGCTCCGATCGCCATGGAAGATGGTCTGCGCTTCGCGATTCGCGAGGGTGGTCGTACCGTTGGTGCCGGCGTGGTTGCCAAGATCATCGAATAATCGATTGATCTGATTCATTCGGGCCGGCATAATAGTCGGCCTGACTCTTGTTAGGCCAGTAGCTCAATTGGCAGAGCGGCGGTCTCAAAACCGCAGGTTGGGGGTTCGATTCCCTCCTGGCCTGCCAAATTCAATATCGAATTTGGCAATATTTACAGGGTTCTAGCAGATGAATGTCAAAGCAGAAGCCAAAGACTCGCGCTTCGATCTGGTGAAGTGGCTTGTTGTGGCTGCTTTGGTTGTTGTGGCTGTGGTGGGTAATCAGTATTACTCCGCCGAGCCTATTCTGTACAGGGTTCTTGCGCTGCTCGTATTTGCTGTGGTTGCAGCGTTTGTTGCGCTACAGACGTCTAAAGGTCGTTCCTTTTTCGTTCTTCTGAAAGAGGCGCGCGTCGAGATTCGTAAAGTCGTTTGGCCGACCCGTCAAGAGACTACTCAGACCACGCTTATTGTCGTCGCGGTCGTGTTGGTTATGGCGCTGCTGTTGTGGGGTCTCGATTCTCTGCTCGGTTGGCTAGTTTCCATGATTGTAGGTTAAGGGTGTCCCGTGGCTAAGCGTTGGTATGTCGTTCATGCTTACTCGGGTTACGAGAAGCATGTCATGCGTTCATTGATTGAGCGCATCAAGCTTGCCGGCATGGAAGATCATTTCGGCGAGATTCTAGTTCCCACTGAAGAAGTGGTTGAGATGCGTAACGGGCAGAAGCGCAAAAGTGAGCGCAAATTTTTCCCGGGTTACGTTCTTGTCCAGATGGATATGGCTGAAGGCGCTTGGCACCTGGTTAAGGATACGCCGCGCGTGATGGGTTTCATCGGTGGTACCGCTGACAAGCCTGCGCCGATCACGGATAAAGAGGCTGAAGCCATTCTGCGTCGCGTTGCTGACGGTAGTGATAAGCCTAAGCCCAAAACATTGTTCGAGCCGGGTGAGGTTGTGCGCGTGGCTGACGGCCCGTTTGCTGATTTCAATGGCGTGGTTGAAGAAGTTAATTACGAAAAGAGTCGCATCCAGGTCGCGGTATTGATTTTTGGTCGATCAACGCCGGTAGAGTTGGAGTTCAGTCAGGTCGAAAAGGTCTAGCTGAAAAAGCATCCCACACCCCGCAGCTGATGGCTGCGGGGTTTTGTCGTCACTGGGATATTCAAGTGAACAGGGGAGCCGCAAGGCGCTAATACCAGAACGGAGTACTTATGGCTAAGAAGATTCAAGCTTATATCAAGCTTCAGGTAAAGGCCGGTCAGGCCAACCCGTCGCCGCCAGTCGGCCCGGCGCTGGGGCAGCATGGTGTCAACATCATGGAATTCTGCAAGGCGTTCAACGCTCGTACGCAGGGTCAGGAACCAGGTCTGCCAACGCCGGTAATCATCACCGTCTATAGCGACCGCAGTTTCACCTTCGACCAAAAGTACGCCTGCTGCCGTTCTGTTGAAGAAAGCCGCTGGCATTGCTAGTGGTTCTGCTCGTCCTAACACCCAGAAGGTCGGCACTGTTACCCGTGCGCAGCTGGAAGAGATCGCTAAGACGAAGAATGCTGATCTTACCGCTGCTGATCTCGATGCGGCCGTGCGCACTATCGCCGGCTCCGCTCGCAGCATGGGCCTGAACGTGGAGGGTGTGTAATGGCTAAGTTGACCAAGCGTCAGAAGGCTTTCGCTGAAAAAATCGAAGCTGGCAAGCAGTATTCGTTCGAAGATGCCGCGACGCTGCTGGCTCAGCTGTCGGCAGTGAAGTTCACTGAGTCCTTCGATATCGCCATTAACCTTGGCGTTGATCCGCGTAAATCCGATCAAGTTGTGCGTGGCGCTACTGTTCTGCCGAACGGTACAGGTAAAAGCGTTCGGGTGGCGGTGTTCACTCAGGGTCCAGCAGCCGAGGCGGCGCTTGCTGCAGGTGCGGATCGCGTCGGCATGGACGATTTGGCTGCTGAGATGAAGGGTGGGGATCTGAGCTACGACGTCGTTATTGCTTCTCCGGATGCAATGCGTGTTGTTGGTCAGCTGGGCCAGATTCTTGGTCCGCGCGGTCTGATGCCTAACCCGAAGGTCGGTACTGTGACGCCTGACGTTGCGACTGCCGTAAAGAACGCCAAGGCCGGTCAGGTGCGCTTCCGTACCGACAAGAACGGTATCATTCATACTTCAGTCGGCAAGGTTGGTTTCGAGGCTGGTCAGCTGAAGCAGAACGTCGAAGCGCTGCTGTCGGACCTCAAGCGTTTGAAGCCGCCACTTCCAAAGGCATCTACGTCAAGCGCGTCACCCTGAGCACCACCATGGGTCCTGGCTTGGTCATCGATCAGGCATCGCTCGAAGCGTAAAGCATTCAGCGCCCTGCTTGGCAGGGCGCGACACATTGGGGTCCCTGCCTGGCGGGGGCTATCCAAGACCGTAGGCGACGTGAGTCTTAAACCGTAGAAGCTTAGCTTTTTCAGGCCTACGCAGAGGTGCTCCCGATTCGTACCGAATCAGACACCAAAACCCGTTCGGTTTCGACTGGACGAACCGGTAACATCCAGGAGTAAAAACCCGTGGCAATCAAACTCGAAGACAAGAAAGCCATCGTCGCTGAAGTCAACGAGGCTGCCAAAGCTGCCCTGTCCGCTGTCGTGGCTGATGCCCGTGGTGTGACCGTGGGAGCCATGACCGGACTCCGTAAAGAGGCCCGCGAAGCTGGCGTATACGTGCGTGTAGTACGTAACACCCTGCTGCGCCGCGCTGTTGAAGGTACTCAGTATGATGTGCTCAACGACGTGTTCAAAGGCCCGACCCTTATCGCTTTCTCCAACGAGCATCCGGGCGCTGCCGCTCGTATCTTCAAGGAGTTTGCCAAGGGTCAGGACAAGTTCGAGATCAAGGCTGCCGCATTTGAAGGTCAGTTCATTGCAGCCAACCAGATCGACGCTTTGGCAACCCTGCCGACCTATGACGAGGCAATTTCGCAGCTGATGAGCGTGATCCAAGGCGCTACCAGCAAGCTGGCTCGTACATTGGCGGCCGTTCGCGACCAGAAAGAAGCAGCCGCGGCCTAACGCGCGCAAAGCATTTTTCGATTTTTTGAATTAGATGGCCAAAGGCCGTCATCATATACAGGAATTTAGAGTCATGGCTCTGACCAACGAAGACATCATCAACGCCGTTTCCGAAATGTCCGTGATGCAGGTTGTTGAACTGATCAAGGCAATGGAAGAGAAGTTCGGCGTTACTGCTGCAGCCGCCACTGTTGCTGCTGCTGGCCCGGCTGCTGCTGCTGCCGAAGAGCAGACCGAATTCAACGTCATGCTGCTTGAAGCTGGCGAGAAGAAAGTAAACGTGATCAAGGCCGTTCGCGAACTGACAGGTCTGGGTCTGAAAGAAGCCAAGGCAGTCGTTGACGGCGCCCCCTGGTATTGTCAAGGAAGGCGTGTCCAAGGACGAAGCCGAAGCTGCCAAGAAATCCTTGGAAGAGGCTGGCGCTAAAGTCGAGCTCAAGTAAGCGCGACCTTGCGTCTACAGCCGAAGCGACTCGCGTAAGGCTGATGGCTGGTGGCTTTTGCCACCGGCCTTTTTCCGTTATAGCTGCCTGTTGAACATCTGGCAGCTATTACGGAAACAACCGCTCCGGTGGGCGGTGCGAATCACAGGATTCGCAAGATTTTCTGGCTGCTCCCGTCGGGAGAAGCCAAACAAGCAGGTGACCAAGCTGGGGAACGCTGATGGCTTACTCATACACTGAGAAAAAACGAATCCGCAAGGACTTTAGCAAGTTACCGCACGTGATGGACGTGCCGTATCTTTTGGCCATCCAGCTGGATTCGTACCGCGAATTCCTGCAGGCGGGAGCGACCAAAGATCAATTCCGCGATATTGGCTTGCATGCAGCCTTCAAATCCGTTTTTCGATAATCAGCTATTCCGGCAATGCGGCGCTGGAGTATGTCGGCTATCGCTTGGGCGACCCGGCTTTTGACGTCAAGGAATGCGTGTTGCGCGGCGTGACCTTCGCCGTGCCGTTGCGGGTAAAAGTTCGTCTGATCATCTTTGATAAGGAATCGTCGAGCAAGGCGATCAAGGACATCAAGGAGCAGGAAGTCTACATGGGGGAAATTCCCCTGATGACTGAGAACGGTACCTTCATTATCAACGGTACCGAGCGCGTTATCGTGTCTCAGCTGCATCGCTCGCCAGGCGTTTTCTTCGATCATGATCGGGGCAAGACCCACAGCTCGGGCAAGCTGCTGTATTCCGCGCGGATCATCCCGTACCGTGGTTCATGGCTGGACTTCGAGTTCGATCCGAAGGACGCGGTGTTTGTGCGTATCGACCGTCGTCGCAAGCTGCCGGCTTCGGTGCTTCTGCGTGCGTTGAATTACGGCACCGAAGAAATCCTTGATGCGTTCTACGATACCAACGTATTCCACGTTAAGGGCGAAGCGCTGAGCTTGGAGCTGGTTCCACAGCGTCTGCGCGGCGAAATTGCCTCTTTCGACATCACCGACGAGAACGGCAAGGTCATTGTCGAGCAGGGCCGTCGCATCACTGCACGTCATATCAACCAGCTCGACAAGTCAGGCATCAAGTCGCTCGACATGCCGATGGACTACGTCCTGGGCCGCACCACGGCGAAGGCTATCGTGCATCCGGCGACTGGAGAGATCATTGCCGAGTGCAATACTGAGCTGACAGTCGAAATTCTGGCCAAGTTGGTCAAAGCTCAGGTTGTTCGTTTCGAGACCTTGTATACCAACGACATCGACTGCGGCCCGTTCATTTCCGACACGTTGAAGATCGATTCGACTACCAATCAGCTTGAAGCGCTTGTCGAGATCTACCGCATGATGCGTCCTGGCGAGCCGCCAACCAAGGATGCTGCCGAGACGTTGTTCAACAATTTGTTCTTCGCATCGGAACGTTACGATCTGTCGGCTGTAGGTCGGATGAAGTTCAACCGCCGTATCGGTCGTACTGAGATCGAAGGTTCTGGCGTACTCAGTCGTGAAGATATCGTTGCGGTACTGAAGACTCTTGTCGACATCCGTAACGGTAAAGGCGTAGTCGACGACATCGACCACCTGGGTAACCGCCGTGTCCGTTGTGTTGGCGAGATGGCCGAGAACCAGTTCCGTGTCGGTCTTGTGCGCGTTGAGCGTGCGGTCAAGGAACGTCTGTCGATGGCCGAAAGCGAAGGCCTGATGCCGCAGGATCTGATCAACGCCAAGCCGGTTGCGGCGGCGGTGAAGGAGTTCTTCGGCTCCAGCCAGCTGTCGCAGTTCATGGACCAAAACAACCCGCTGTCAGAGATTACGCACAAGCGTCGTGTCTCTGCGCTCGGCCCGGGCGGTCTGACCCGCGAACGTGCAGGCTTTGAAGTGCGCGACGTACACCCGACCCATTACGGCCGAGTGTGCCCGATCGAGACGCCGGAAGGCCCGAACATCGGTTTGATCAACTCGCTGGCGGCCTACGCCCGTACCAACCAGTACGGCTTCTTGGAAAGCCCGTACCGCGTTGTGAAGGAAGGCGAAGTTACCGACGAGATCGTATTCCTGTCGGCAATCGAAGAAGCTGACCACGTCATTGCGCAGGCCAGCGCCAAGCTGGACGGTCGCAAGCTGGTCGACGAGCTGGTTGCTGTTCGTCATCAGAACGAATTCACGGTCAAGGCGCCGGAAGACGTGACCCTGATGGACGTATCGCCGAAGCAGGTCGTATCCGTTGCCGCCTCGCTGATTCCATTCCTCGAGCACGACGACGCCAACCGCGCTCTCATGGGCTCCAACATGCAGCGTCAGGCTGTACCGACCCTGCGTTCGGACAAACCGCTGGTTGGCACCGGCATGGAGCGTAACGTTGCGCGCGACTCCGGCGTTTGCGTTGTAGCCCGTCGTGGCGGCGTTATTGACTCGGTCGATGCGAGCCGTGTGGTTGTGCGTGTGCATGATGCAGAAGTTGAAACCGGTGAAGCCGGCGTCGACATCTACAACCTGACCAAGTACACCCGTTCCAACCAGAACACCTGCATCAATCAGCGCCCGCTCGTGAGCAAGGGTGATGTAGTCGAGCGTGGCGACATCATGGCAGACGGTCCGTCCACTGACATGGGTGAGCTGGCGCTCGGGCAGAACATGCGCGTCGCGTTCATGCCTTGGAACGGCTACAACTTCGAAGACTCCATTCTCCTGTCGGAGCGTGTGGTTCAGGAAGATCGTTTCACAACCATTCACATTCAGGAACTGACCTGCGTTTCCCGCGACACCAAGCTCGGCCCAGAAGAGATCACGGCGGACATTCCGAACGTGGGCGAAGCTGCGCTGAACAAGCTGGACGAGGCGGGCATCGTTTACGTCGGTGCTGAAGTAGGCGCTGGCGACATCCTGGTTGGCAAAGTCACGCCGAAAGGCGAAACCCAGCTGACGCCGGAAGAGAAGCTGCTGCGTGCGATCTTCGGTGAGAAGGCGTCCGACGTGAAGGACACCTCCCTACGTGTGCCGACTGGCACCAAGGGTACCGTCATCGACGTACAGGTGTTTATCCGTGATGGTGTCGAGCGTGACTCCCGTGCGCTGGCCATCGAGAAGATGCAGCTGGACGAGATTCGTAAGGATCTGAATGAAGAGTTCCGTATCGTTGAAGGTGCAACCTTCGAGCGTTTGCGTTCTGCTCTTGTTGGCGCGACTGTCGAAGGTGGTGCTGGTCTGAAGAAGGGCGCAGTCATCACTGATGAGGCTCTCGATAGCCTGGAGCACGGTCAGTGGTTCAAGCTGCGCATGGCCGAAGATGCTCTGAACGAGCAGTTGGAAAAGGCCCAAGCCTACATCTCCGACCGCCGGCAGCTGCTCGACGACAAGTTCGAAGACAAGAAGCGCAAGCTGCAGCAGGGCGACGACCTGGCGCCTGGCGTTCTGAAGATCGTCAAGGTCTACCTGGCCATCAAGCGGCGTATCCAGCCGGGCGACAAGATGGCAGGTCGCCACGGTAACAAGGGTGTCGTCTCGGTCATCATGCCGGTCGAAGACATGCCGCATGACGGGCATGGCACCCCGGTCGACATCGTATTGAATCCGCTGGGCGTACCATCTCGTATGAACGTCGGTCAGATTCTCGAAACCCACCTGGGCCTAGCGGCCAAGGGGCTGGGTGAGAAGATCAACCGCATGCTGGAAGAGCAGCGTAAGGTCGCTGAGCTACGTAAGTTCCTCACCGAAATCTATAACGAGATCGGTGGCCGTCAGGAAAACCTGGAAAGCTTCAGCGACCAAGAAATTCTCGATCTGGCGAAGAACCTGCGCGGTGGCGTGCCAATGGCAACGCCGGTGTTCGACGGTGCCAAGGAGCGCGAGATCAAGGCCATGCTTAAGCTGGCAGATCTGCCAGAGAGCGGCCAGATGCAGCTGTTCGATGGCCGTACCGGTAACAAGTTTGAGCGCACCACCACGGTTGGCTACATGTATATGCTCAAGCTCAACCACCTGGTCGACGACAAGATGCACGCGCGTTCCACCGGCTCCTACAGCCTGGTTACCCAGCAGCCGCTGGGTGGTAAGGCACAGTTCGGTGGCCAGCGTTTCGGGGAGATGGAGGTCTGGGCACTGGAAGCTTACGGTGCCGCCTACACCCTGCAGGAAATGCTCACGGTCAAGTCGGACGACGTGAACGGGCGGACCAAGATGTACAAGAACATCGTGGACGGCGATCACCGTATGGAGCCCGGCATGCCGGAGTCTTTCAACGTGTTGATCAAAGAAATCCGCTCGCTCGGTATCGACATCGATCTGGAAACCGAATAACCACGCACCGCCTATGCGGCGTCCGGCATCAGCCGGCCGTCGCAGGTCCGTGAGGAGGAAAGGCCTTGAAAGACTTGCTGAATCTGTTGAAAAACCAGGGTCAAATCGAAGAGTTCGATGCCATCAAGATTGCATTGGCTTCGCCCGAGATGATCCGTTCCTGGTCCTTTGGTGAAGTCAAGAAGCCAGAGACCATCAACTATCGTACGTTCAAGCCCGAGCGCGACGGCCTGTTCTGCGCCAAGATTTTTGGCCCGGTCAAGGACTATGAGTGCCTGTGCGGTAAGTACAAGCGCCTCAAGCATCGCGGCGTTATCTGTGAGAAGTGCGGCGTTGAAGTTGCGCTGGCCAAGGTGCGCCGTGAGCGTATGGCCCACATTGAGCTGGCTTCGCCCGTTGCACACATCTGGTTCCTGAAGTCGTTGCCGAGCCGTATCGGCTTGCTGCTGGACATGACCCTGCGTGACATCGAGCGCGTGCTTTATTTCGAAAGCTACGTCGTCATCGATCCGGGCATGACCACGCTCGAGAAAGGACAACTGCTCAACGACGAGCAGTATTTCGAAGCATTGGAAGAGTTCGGCGACGATTTCGATGCCCGCATGGGCGCTGAAGCGGTGCGCGAGCTGCTGCACGAAATCGACCTGGAGCACGAGATCGGTCGCCTGCGCGAAGAGATTCCGCAGACCAACTCGGAAACCAAGATCAAGAAGCTGTCCAAGCGTCTTAAGCTGATGGAAGCCTTCTACGGTTCAGGCAACCTTCCTGAGTGGATGGTACTGACCGTTCTGCCTGTACTGCCGCCGGATCTGCGTCCATTGGTTCCGCTCGATGGTGGTCGATTCGCGACTTCGGATCTCAACGATCTGTACCGCCGCGTGATCAACCGTAACAACCGTCTCAAGCGCCTGCTCGATCTGTCCGCACCGGACATCATCGTGCGCAACGAAAAGCGCATGTTGCAGGAAGCGGTCGACGCACTGCTCGACAACGGTCGCCGCGGTCGCGCCATCACTGGCTCGAACAAGCGCCCGCTGAAGTCCCTGGCCGACATGATCAAGGGCAAGCAAGGTCGTTTCCGTCAGAACCTGCTCGGCAAGCGCGTAGACTACTCTGGCCGTTCGGTTATCACCGTTGGCCCGACCCTGCGTCTGCATCAGTGCGGTCTGCCAAAGAAGATGGCGCTCGAGCTGTTCAAGCCGTTCATCTTCGGCAAGCTGGAAATGCGCGGCATGGCGACCACCATCAAGGCCGCCAAGAAGATGGTGGAGCGCGAACTGCCTGAGGTTTGGGACGTACTCGCTGAGGTCATCCGCGAACACCCCGTATTGCTCAACCGCGCACCGACGCTGCACCGTCTGGGTATCCAGGCGTTCGAGCCGGTACTCATCGAAGGCAAAGCGATTCAGCTGCACCCGCTGGTCTGTGCTGCGTACAACGCCGACTTCGACGGCGACCAGATGGCCGTTCACGTGCCGCTGACACTGGAAGCCCAGCTCGAAGCGCGGGCGCTGATGATGTCGACCAACAACATCCTGTCGCCAGCCAACGGTGAGCCGATCATCGTGCCGTCGCAGGACGTGGTCTTGGGTCTTTATTACATGACCCGGGAAGCGATCAACGCGAAGGGTGAAGGTCGCGTATTTGCTGACCTGCAGGAAGTCGACCGTGTGTTCCGCGGTGGCGAAGCGTCTCTGCACGCCCGCGTCAAAGTGCGGATCAACGAGACCATCAAGGATCGCGACGGCAGCATTACCAAGAACACTCGTATCGTCGACACCACCGTTGGCCGCGCGCTGTTGTTCCAGGTGGTTCCGGCCGGCCTGCCGTTCGACGTGGTCAACCAGCCGATGAAGAAGAAGGCGATCTCCAAACTGATCAACCTGTGCTACCGCACCGTTGGTCTGAAGGATACCGTTATCTTCGCCGACCAGCTGATGTACACCGGTTTCGCATACTCGACCATTTCGGGCGTGTCGATCGGTGTGAACGACTTCGTCATCCCGGATGAGAAGGCGCGCATCATCGACGCCGCTACCGAGGAAGTGAAGGAGATCGAGTCGCAGTACGCCTCTGGCCTGGTGACTCAGGGCGAGAAGTACAACAAGGTGATCGACCTCTGGTCCAAGGCCAACGACGAAGTCTCTAAGGCGATGATGGCCAACCTCTCGAAAGAGAAGGTAATCGACCGCGATGGCAACGAAGCCGAACAGGACTCGTTCAACTCGATGTACATGATGGCTGACTCTGGTGCGCGGGGTTCCGCTGCTCAGATCCGTCAGCTGGCCGGTATGCGTGGTTTGATGGCCAAGCCCGACGGTTCGATCATCGAGACGCCGATTACGGCCAACTTCCGTGAAGGTTTGAACGTACTCCAGTACTTCATCTCCACTCACGGTGCTCGTAAGGGCCTGGCGGATACCGCTCTGAAAACCGCGAACTCCGGTTACCTGACCCGTCGTCTGGTTGACGTGGCGCAGGATCTGGTGGTTACCGAGGTCGACTGCGGTACCGAGCAGGGGCTGTTCATGACTCCGCACATCGAGGGCGGCGACGTGGTCGAGCCGCTGGGCGAGCGCGTACTGGGCCGTGTTATTGCGCGTGATGTGCTCAAGCCGGGCAGCGAAGAGGTTTTGGTTCCGGCCGGAACATTGGTTGACGAGCAGTGGGTCGACTTCATCGAGCTCAACAGCATTGACGAAGTTGTGGTTCGCTCGCCGATCAGCTGTGAAACACGCTATGGCATTTGTGCCAAGTGCTATGGCCGCGATCTCGCTCGCGGGCACCAGGTCAACATCGGTGAGGCAGTGGGCGTTATTGCTGCACAATCGATTGGTGAGCCCGGTACTCAGCTGACGATGCGTACGTTCCACATCGGTGGTGCGGCTAGCCGGACTTCTGCGGTCGACAACGTCATGGTCAAGAATGGCGGCACTATCCGCCTGCATAACCTCAAGCATGTAGAGCGTGCTGACGGCGCGCTGGTTGCGGTGTCCCGTTCCGGTGAGCTGGCGGTTGCCGACGACTTCGGTCGTGAGCGCGAGCGTTACAAGCTGCCTTACGGTGCAGTTATCTCGATTAAGGAAGGCGACAAGGTCGACGCAGGCGCTGTGGTGGCCAAGTGGGATCCGCACACCCACCCGATCGTCACCGAGATGAAGGGTGTCGTGACCTTCGTCGGTATGGAAGAGAACATCACCATCAAGCGCCAGACCGATGAACTCACCGGTCTGACCAACATTGAGGTGATGGATCCGAAGGACCGTCCGGCATCGGGTAAGGACATTCGTCCGGCGATCAAGATGGTCGACTCCAATGGCAAGGAATTGCTGCTGCCGGGTACCGACGTACCGGCTCAGTATTTCCTGCCAGCTAATGCCCTGGTGGGTGTGGCTGACGGTGCCGAGATCAATGTGGGTGACGTTATTGCGCGTATCCCGCAGGAAACCTCGAAGACCCGTGACATCACCGGTGGTCTGCCACGCGTCGCCGATCTCTTCGAGGCACGTCGTCCGAAAGAGCCTTCGATCCTGGCTGAAATCAGCGGTACAATCTCCTTCGGCAAGGAAACCAAGGGCAAGCGTCGCTTGGTGATCACGCCGACCGATGGTACCGATCCGTATGAGGAGCTGATTCCGAAGTGGCGTCACCTCAACGTGTTCGAAGGCGAACAGGTGAACAAGGGTGAGGTTATCTCCGACGGTCCGAGCAACCCGCACGACATCCTGCGTCTGCTGGGCGTGAGTGCGCTGGCCAAGTACATCGTCAACGAGATTCAGGACGTTTATCGTCTGCAGGGCGTGAAGATCAACGACAAGCACATCGAGACGATTCTGCGTCAGATGCTGCGCAAGGTTGAAGTGGCGGAATCCGGCGATTCGAGCTTCATCAAGGGCGACCAGATGGAGCTCACTCACGTTCTTGAGGAGAACGAGCGTCTCTCTGCGGACGACAAGTTCGGGTCGAAGTACATCCGCGTGCTGCTGGGTATCACCAAGGCCTCGCTGTCTACTGAGTCGTTCATTTCGGCAGCGTCCTTCCAGGAGACCACTCGCGTCCTCACCGAGGCCGCAGTGACGGGCAAGCGCGATTATCTGCGTGGTTTGAAAGAAAACGTGGTCGTGGGTCGCCTGATCCCGGCCGGTACCGGGCTTCAGTATCACAGCGAGCGTAAGCGCAAGCGTGAAGCTGAAAAGCCGGTTCGCGTGAGTGCCGATGAAGTCGAAGCGGCGCTGACCGAGGCGCTCAATTCGAGCGGTAACTGATTGGTGGTCTGCCCCGGCGTAAGCCGGGGCGCGCCTTGACGGTGGGCAGGAAGCTCTTTAGACTCTTGTACCCCTAATTTGGCGGGGCTTTGCGCCCTGCCATTTTTCGTTTGTGTCGAAAGACAACAGTGGAGCTAGTAGATGGCAACGATCAACCAGCTGGTACGCCAGCCGCGCAAGCGCGTCGTCGAGAAAAGCGACGTCCCTGCGCTGCAGAACTGCCCGCAACGCCGTGGCGTGTGCACTCGTGTGTACACCACCACGCCAAAGAAACCGAACTCTGCACTGCGTAAGGTATGCCGTGTTCGCCTGACTAACGGTTTTGAAGTCGCCTCCTATATCGGCGGTGAAGGCCACAACCTGCAAGAGCATAGTGTCGTGCTGATCCGTGGCGGTCGTGTAAAAGACCTTCCGGGCGTGCGCTATCACACCGTGCGCGGTTCGCTGGATACCTCGGGTGTCAAGGATCGTAAGCAGGGTCGTTCCAAGTACGGCGCCAAGCGTCCGAAGTAATCGTATTTATATTTATCTGAGTCGATAAGAGTAAGGTCGGGCGTAACTTCATCGTTATAGTCCCGGGCTAACCTGAAGACCGTTTGAGGGCTTATCAATGCCAAGACGTCGTGTAGCAGCCAAGCGCGAGATCCTTGACGATCCGAAATACGGAAGTCTGATCCTCGCCAAGTTCATGAACCACGTGATGGAAAGCGGTAAGAAAGCCGTGGCCGAACGTATCGTTTATGGTGCCTTGGAAAAGGTCAAGGAACGCAAGAACAGCGATCCCCTGGAAATCTTCGAAAAAGCACTCGACGCCATCGCTCCGCTGGTCGAAGTGAAGTCCCGCCGCGTAGGTGGTGCGACTTACCAGGTTCCGGTCGAAGTTCGTCCGTCCCGTCGTAACGCGCTGGCCATGCGCTGGCTGGTAGATGCTGCGCGTAAGCGTGGTGAGAAATCCATGGCCCTGCGTTTGGCGGGTGAGCTGTCGGATGCATTTGAAGGTAAAGGCGCTGCTGTGAAGAAGCGTGAAGACGTGCACCGTATGGCTGAAGCCAACAAGGCCTTCTCGCACTACCGCTTCTAATTTTCAGCGTCATCAACTTGCGAGGGCTTTATGGCTCGTACTACCCCGATTAACCGCTACCGTAACATTGGTATCGTTGCTCACGTGGATGCTGGTAAAACCACTACCACCGAGCGCGTCCTCTTTTACACCGGCGTAAACCATAAAATGGGCGAGGTGCACGACGGCGCCGCGACCATGGATTGGATGGTGCAGGAGCAGGAGCGTGGTATTACCATTACCTCCGCTGCCACCACCGCTTTCTGGGCTGGTTCCGAGAAGCAGTTCGATAGGCATCGTTTCAATATTATCGATACTCCCGGTCACGTTGACTTCACCATTGAAGTGGAGCGCTCGCTGCGCGTACTCGATGGTGCGGTCGTAGTGTTCTGCGGTACTTCGGGTGTTGAGCCGCAATCGGAAACCGTATGGCGTCAGGCCAACAAATACGGTGTCCCGCGTCTGGTCTATGTCAACAAGATGGACCGCGCTGGTGCCAACTTCCTGCGTGTGGTTGCGCAGATCAAGCAGCGTCTGGGGCACACGCCTGTGCCTATCCAGCTTGCTATTGGTGCTGAAGATAACTTCCAGGGCCAGATTGATCTGGTCAAGATGAAAGCCATCTACTGGAACGATGACGACAAGGGCATGACCTTCCGTGAGGAAGAGATCCCTGCCGAGCTTCAGGATCTGGCTGAAGAGTGGCGCAGCAACATGGTCGAGGCGGCAGCCGAGGCAACCGAAGAGCTGATGAACAAGTACCTCGAAGGTGAAGAGCTCACTATTGAGGAGATCAAGTCGGCTCTGCGTCAGCGCACTATCGCTGGTGAGATCGTGTTGGCGGTTTGTGGTTCTTCCTTCAAGAACAAGGGCGTGCCCCTGGTTCTCGATGCTGTTATCGATTATCTGCCAGCGCCAGCCGATATTCCGGCGATCAAGGGCACCGATATCGACGATGAAACCATCGAGATGGAGCGCCATGCAGATGATAGCGAGCCGTTTTCTGCGCTTGCGTTCAAGATTGCGACGGATCCCTTTGTCGGTACGCTGACCTTTGCTCGTGTCTATTCCGGTGTCCTGAATTCCGGTGACGGCGTTCTGAACTCGGTGAAGGGCAAGAAAGAGCGTGTCGGTCGTATGGTGCAAATGCATGCGAACAGCCGTGAAGAAATCAAGGAGGTTCGTGCAGGCGACATCGCTGCTCTGATCGGTATGAAGGACGTCACGACTGGTGACACGCTTTGTGCTCTGGACAAGCCGATCATTTTGGTCCGTATGGATTTCCCGGAGCCGGTGATTTCGGTTGCGGTTGAGCCTAAGACCAAGGATGACCAGGAAAAGATGGGTATCGCGCTGGGCAAACTTGCTCAGGAAGACCCTTCATTCCGCGTCAAGACCGACGAAGAGACTGGTCAGACCATCATCTCGGGTATGGGTGAGTTGCACCTCGATATTCTCGTCGACCGTATGCGTCGCGAGTTCAATGTTGAAGCCAACATCGGTAAGCCTCAGGTGTCTTATCGTGAGAAAATCACGAAGTCCTGTGAGATCGAGGGCAAGTTCGTTCGCCAGTCCGGCGGTCGCGGTCAGTTCGGTCATTGCTGGGTGCGTTTTGCGCCTGCAGATGAGGGGCAAGAAGGTCTGCAGTTCGTCAACGAGGTGGTTGGTGGTGTGATTCCGAAGGAATACATCCCGGCCATTCAAAAAGGCATCGAAGAGCAGATGAAGAACGGCGTCGTCGCCGGCTATCCGCTGATCGGCCTGAAGGCGACAGTGTTCGATGGTTCCTACCATGACGTCGACTCCAACGAGATGGCGTTCAAGGTTGCGGCTTCCATGGCGACCAAGCAGCTGTCCCAGAAGGGTGGCGCTGTAGTGCTTGAGCCGATCATGAAAGTCGAGGTGGTAACGCCTGAGGACTACATGGGTGACGTGATGGGTGACCTGAACCGTCGTCGCGGTCTGATCCAGGGTATGGAAGACACGGTCTCCGGTAAGGTTATTCGTGCCGAGGTTCCGCTGGGTGAGATGTTCGGTTATGCAACCGACGTCCGCTCCATGTCTCAGGGTCGCGCCAGCTACTCTATGGAATTCTCAAAATACTCCGAGGCTCCGTCGAACATCGTCGAAGCTATCGTTAAAAAACAAGGTTGATTCAGCCCTTTAAGTAAGAGGTTTACTGTCGTGGCTAAAGAAAAATTTGAACGTAACAAACCGCACCTGAACGTCGGTACCATTGGTCACGTCGACCATGGCAAGACCACGCTCACCGCAGCGCTGACTAAGGTCTGTGCTGAGACTTGGGGTGGCTCTGCGCGTGACTTCTCGCAGATCGACAACGCGCCGGAAGAGAAGGCTCGTGGTATCACCATCAACACCTCCCACGTTGAATATGATTCCTCGATCCGTCACTACGCTCACGTTGACTGCCCTGGCCACGCTGACTATGTGAAGAACATGATCACCGGTGCTGCGCAGATGGACGGCGCGATTCTGGTTTGCTCTGCTGCTGACGGTCCGATGCCGCAGACTCGTGAGCACATCCTGCTGTCCCGTCAGGTTGGCGTTCCGTACATCGTTGTCTTCCTGAACAAGGCTGACATGGTGGACGACGCTGAGCTGCTTGAGCTGGTTGAGATGGAAGTGCGTGACCTGCTGTCGACTTACGACTTCCCGGGCGACGACACTCCGATCATCATTGGCTCTGCGCTGATGGCCCTGAATGGCCAGGACGACAACGAGATGGGCGTGTCGGCCGTGCGTAAGCTGGTCGAGACTCTGGACAGCTACATCCCAGAGCCTGAGCGTGCGATCGACAAGCCGTTCCTGATGCCAATCGAGGACGTGTTCTCGATCTCTGGTCGCGGTACTGTTGTGACTGGTCGTGTTGAGCGCGGCATCGTCAAGGTTCAGGAAGAGATCGAGATCGTTGGTATTCGTGCCACGACCAAGACTACCTGCACCGGCGTCGAAATGTTCCGTAAGCTGCTCGACGAAGGTCGTGCGGGTGAGAACGTCGGCGTCCTGCTGCGCGGCACCAAGCGTGATGACGTTGAGCGTGGTCAGGTTCTGGCCAAGCCGGGCACCATCAAGCCGCACACCAAGTTCGAAGGCGAAGTCTACGTACTGAGCAAGGAAGAAGGCGGTCGTCACACTCCGTTCTTCAAGGGCTACCGCCCTCAGTTCTACTTCCGTACGACTGACGTGACCGGTAACTGCGAGCTGCCCGAAGGCGTTGAGATGGTAATGCCGGGCGACAACATCAAGATGGTTGTCACCCTGATCGCTCCGATCGCCATGGAAGATGGTCTGCGCTTCGCGATTCGCGAAGGTGGCCGTACCGTTGGTGCCGGCGTGGTTGCCAAGATCATCGAATAACCGTTCGGTGTCGAAAAGGGCCCTTCGGGGCCCTTTTTCTATTGCTGATCATTTATTGACACCCTCTGGACGCATCCGTACAATTGCGCCTCCTTTTACCGGGCGTATTGCGTTTGGTAGGGATGGCTAATTGGAGTCTGAGGTCAAAATGCAAAACCAACAAATCCGTATTCGGTTGAAGGCTTTTGACCATCGCCTGATCGATCAATCAACCCAGGAAATCGTGGAAACCGCGAAACGTACTGGTGCTCAGGTGCGTGGTCCGATTCCACTGCCGACTCGCAAAGAGCGGTTCACTGTTCTGGTTTCTCCGCACGTCAACAAAGATGCGCGCGACCAGTATGAGATCCGTACTCATAAGCGTGTGCTGGATATTGTCCAGCCGACCGACAAGACTGTCGATGCGCTGATGAAGCTTGATCTTGCGGCTGGCGTGGAAGTGCAGATCAGCCTCGGCTAAAACCTGGAGTTTTAGTCGTGTAACGCTCTGAAATGGGCGGCCATAGCGGGTGAAAGCCCCGTACACTCAAGAGGTTACAACATGACTATTGGTGTAGTCGGTCGTAAATGCGGAATGACCCGCGTTTTCACCGAAGATGGTGTCTCTATTCCGGTTACGGTCATTGAGATCGAGCCGAATCGCGTCACTCAGTTCAAGAATGAAGAAAGCGATGGCTATCGCGCCGTGCAGGTTACTGTCGGCGAGCGTCGTGCGTCCCGTGTCACCAAGGCTCAGGCCGGTCATTTCGCTAAAGCGAATGTAGCTGCTGGTCGTGGTGTCTGGGAGTTCCGCCTCGATGGCGAGGAATTCCAGGTTGGCGACCAGATCAAGGCTGAGATCTTTCAGGCTGGGCAGATGGTGGATGTCACCGGTCAGTCCAAGGGTAAAGGCTTTGCCGGTACCATTAAGCGCTGGAATTTCCGTGGTCAGGACAATACTCACGGTAACTCCGTATCCCACCGCGTCCCGGGTTCGATTGGCCAATGCCAGACACCAGGCCGTGTTTTCAAGGGCAAGAAGATGTCCGGGCACATGGGCGCCGAGCGCGTAACCGTGCAGTCCCTGGAAATCGTGCGTGTCGATGCCGAGCGTAATCTCCTGTTGGTCAAGGGTGCAGTGCCCGGCGCCACTGGTGGTGACGTAGTCGTGCGTCCGGCTGCCAAGGCTCGCGGGTAAGGGGGAGTTCACATGCAATTGAATGTTAATGGCGCACAGGCCATCGAAGTCTCCGAGCAAACCTTTGGTGGTGAGTTCAACGAGACGCTGGTGCACCAGGCAGTCGTCGCCTACATGGCTGGCGGTCGTCAGGGTAGCAAGCAGCAGAAGACTCGCTCCGACGTCTCCGGTGGCGGTAAGCGCCCCTGGCGCCAGAAGGGCACTGGCCGCGCGCGTGCTGGTACCTCACGTGGTCCGATCTGGCGTGGCGGTGGCGTAACTTTCGCTGCTCGTCCGCAGAATCATGAGCAGAAGCTCAACAAGAAGATGTACCGCGCCGCTATGCGCTCCATCCTCTCCGAGTTGGTTCGTTCTGAGCGTTTGGTCGTCGTGGAAGACTTCGCTGTCGACAGCCCCAAGACCAAGCTGCTTGCTAACAAGCTGACTGGTATGGGTCTCAACGACGTCTTGATCGTTTCCGATGCTGTTGATCAGAACCTTTATCTGGCAGCTCGCAATCTGCCGCACGTCGATGTTCGCGATGTGCAGGGTTCCGATCCTGTCAGCCTGATCGCCTATGACAAGGTGTTGATCACCGTGTCGGCTGTGAAGAAATTCGAGGAGCTGCTGGGATGAACCAGGAACGCGTATTCAAAGTCCTGCTTGGTCCGCACGTCTCCGAGAAGGCAACCATGCTGGCTGACAGCAAGAGCCAGTTCGTTTTCAAGGTTGCTACTGATGCAACCAAGCTGGAAATCAAGAAGGCCGTCGAAAGCCTGTTCAACGTGAAAGTTGCCAAGGTCAGCACTCTGAATGTTCAGGGCAAGACCAAGCGCACCGCTCGCGGTCTGGGCAAGCGCAACGACTGGAAGAAGGCGTACATCGCGCTTCAGCCGGGCCAGGATCTCGATTTCTCCGGCAACGCTGAGTAAGGAAGGGGTGCATCATGGCAATCGTTAAATGCAAACCGACTTCCGCGGGCCGCCGTTTCGTGGTCAAGGTGGTCAATCAGGAGCTGCATAAAGGCGCTCCTTATGCTCCGCTGCTCGAGAAGAAGTCGAAGTCTGGCGGTCGTAACAATAACGGTCGCATCACCACGCGTCACATCGGTGGTGGTCACAAGCAGCATTACCGTCTGGTCGATTTTCGTCGCAACAAGGATGGCATCCCTGCCGTCGTTGAGCGCGTTGAATACGATCCGAACCGTACTGCGCACATTGCGCTGTTGAAGTATGCAGACGGCGAGCGTCGTTACATCATTGCACCCAAGGGTGTAACTGCTGGCGATCAGCTGCTCTCTGGCGTCAATGCGCCAATCAAGGCTGGTAACAGCCTGCCGCTGCGTAATATTCCGCTTGGTTCTACCGTTCACGGTGTTGAACTCAAGCCGGGCAAGGGTGCACAGATCGCTCGTTCTGCTGGTGCTTCAGCTCAGTTGGTCGCGCGTGAAGGCGCTTATGTAACCCTGCGTCTTCGCTCCGGCGAGATGCGTAAAGTGCTGGCTGAGTGCCGTGCGACTCTGGGCGAGGTCTCGAATTCCGAGCACAGCCTGCGTTCGCTTGGTAAAGCTGGTGCCAAGCGCTGGCGTGGCGTTCGCCCAACCGTGCGCGGTGTGGCAATGAACCCGGTCGATCACCCCCACGGTGGTGGTGAGGGTCGTACCTCCGGTGGTCGTCATCCGGTGTCGCCATGGGGCTTCCCGACCAAGGGCGCGAAGACTCGCTCTAACAAGCGCACCGATAACATGATCGTCCGTCGTCGCAAGTAACTAGAGGGATACGACAGTGCCGCGTTCTCTGAAAAAAGGTCCTTTTATCGATCTTCACCTATTGAAGAAGGTCGAAGTGGCGATGGAAAAGAATGATCGCAAGCCGGTTAAAACCTGGTCGCGTCGTTCGATGATCCTGCCGCAAATGGTCGGTCTGACCATCGCTGTGCATAACGGCCGTCAACATGTCCCCGTTCTCGTGAGCGAAGATATGGTCGGTCACAAACTCGGCGAGTTCGCTGGTACCCGCACCTATCGCGGGCACGTAGCGGACAAGAAAGGCAAGCGCTAAGGGGTAAGGAAAGATGGAAGTAGCCGCTAAGTTGTCGGGCGCTCGCATCTCCGCCCAGAAAGCCCGCCTGGTCGCCGACCAGATCCGCGGGAAGAAGGTGGGTGAAGCGCTCAACCTGCTGGCTTTCAGCAGTAAGAAAGCCGCCGAGATCATGAAGAAAGTGCTGGAGTCGGCCGTGGCCAACGCCGAGCACAACGAAGGCGCAGACGTGGATGACCTCAAGGTTTCCACCGTTTTCGTCAACGAGGGGCGTTCGCTTAAGCGCATCATGCCGCGTGCCAAAGGCCGCGCTGATCGCATCGTCAAGCGGTCTTGCCATATCACTGTCAAGGTTGCGGACAAGTAACGGAGTCGATCAGATGGGTCAGAAAGTACATCCCACTGGCATACGCCTGGGAATCGTCAAGGAGCACACTTCCGTCTGGTACGCAGACGGTCGTACGTACGCCGATTATCTGCTTGCAGATCTGAACGTGCGTGCGTACCTCCAAGACAAATTAAAAAGCGCGTCCGTAAGCCGTATCGATATCCATCGTCCGGCTCAAACCGCACGCATCACCATCCACACCGCTCGTCCCGGCATCGTGATCGGCAAGAAAGGTGAAGATGTTGAGAAGCTGCGTCAGGACCTGACCAAAAGAATGGGTGTGCCTGTGCACATCAACATCGAAGAAATCCGCAAGCCGGAACTCGATGCAATGCTGGTAGCACAGAACGTCGCTCAGCAGCTGGAACGTCGCGTAATGTTCCGTCGCGCTATGAAGCGCGCGGTACAGAACGCCATGCGTATTGGTGCCAAGGGCATCAAGATCCAGGTGAGCGGTCGTCTGGGTGGGGCTGAAATCGCCCGTACTGAATGGTATCGGGAAGGTCGTGTGCCGTTGCACACCCTGCGTGCCGATATCGACTACAACACCTACGAAGCGCACACCACCTACGGTGTGATCGGCGTCAAGGTCTGGATCTTCAAAGGCGAAGTAATTGGTGGTCGCCACGAAGAGCTCAAACCGCAAGCGCCAGCGCCTCGTAAAAAAGCTACCAAGTAAGGAGTACGCCAAATGTTGCAACCTAAGCGTACAAAATTCCGCAAGCAGATGACCGGCCACAACCGTGGGTTGGCTCAGCGCGGTAGCAAAGTCAGCTTCGGCGAGTTCGCTCTCAAGTCTGTCGCTCGTGGTCGTTTGACTGCGCGCCAGATCGAGTCCGCACGTCGTGCGTTGACTCGCCACGTCAAGCGTGGCGGCAAGATCTGGATCCGCGTTTTCCCCGATAAGCCTATTTCCAAAAAGCCGCTTGAAGTGCGGATGGGTAAAGGTAAGGGCAACGTCGAGTACTGGGTAGCCCAGATTCAGCCGGGCAAGGTGCTCTACGAGATCGAGGGTGTTTCCGAAGAGCTGGCGCGTGAGGCATTCGCCCTGGCTGCTGCAAAGCTGCCGCTCGCCACCTCCTTTGTTAAGCGGACGGTGATGTGATGAAAGCGAATGAGCTTCGTGAAAAATCCGCTCAGCAGCTGAACGAGCAACTGCTCGAGTTGCTGCGCGACCAGTTCAATCTGCGTATGCAGAAAGCAACTGGCCAGTTGGGGCAGTCTCACCTGCTCTCGCAAGTCAAGCGCGACATCGCTCGTGTCAAGACTGTGCTCAACCAGCAGGCAGGTAAGTGATCATGGCTGAAGTTGAAAAAACTGTCCGCACGCTGACTGGCCGCGTCGTCAGCGACAAGATGGACAAAAGCATCACCGTTCTGATCGAGCGTCGCGTCAAGCACCCGATCTACGGTAAATACGTGAAGCGTTCGACCAAACTGCACGCCCACGACGAAACCAACCAGTGCCGTATTGGCGACAAGGTCACTATCCGCGAGACTCGTCCGCTGGCGAAGACCAAGTGCTGGATGTTGGTTGATGTCGTTGAACGTGCCGTCGAAGTCTAAGGGCTAGGGGTCGGAGAAATTATATGATTCAGACTCAATCAATGCTCGATGTGGCGGATAACAGTGGCGCTCGTCGCGTCATGTGTATCAAGGTGCTCGGTGGTTCGCACCGCCGTTACGCCGGCATCGGCGACATCATCAAGGTTACCGTCAAGGAAGCGATTCCTCGTGGCAAGGTCAAGAAAGGCCAGGTAATGACCGCTGTTGTGGTCCGTACCCGTCACGGTGTTCGTCGTCCAGACGGCTCCATCATTCGCTTCGATGGCAATGCTGCTGTTCTGCTGAACAACAAGCAGGAGCCTATTGGCACCCGTATTTTCGGGCCGGTGACGCGTGAGCTTCGTTCTGAGAAGTTCATGAAGATCGTCTCGCTCGCGCCTGAAGTGCTGTAAGGAGAAGCCGCATGCAAAAGATTCGTCGCAACGACGAGATCATCGTCATCGCCGGCAAAGACAAGGGCAAGCGCGGTAAGGTGCTCCGGGTTCTCGCTGACGACCGTCTGGTTGTCGGTGGCATCAACTTGGTGAAGCGCCATACCAAGCCGAACCCGATGTCGGGCGTTCAGGGCGGTATCGTCGAGAAGGAGGCGCCACTGCACGCCTCTAACGTCGCTATTTTCAATGGCGAAACCAACAAGGCTGACCGCGTTGGGTTCAAGGTTGAAGACGGCAAGAAAATTCGTGTCTTCAAGTCGACCCAAAAGCCGGTTGAAGCTTGAGACTGCTAGGTAGATAACCATGGCACGACTAAAAGAAGTTTATCGGAAGCAAATCGCTCCCAAGCTGAAAGAAGAGCTTCAGCTTGGTAACGTGATGGAAGTTCCGCGCATTACCAAGATCACCCTCAACATGGGTATTGGCGAGGCCATCGGTGATAAGAAAATCATCGATAACGCGGTTGCCGATCTTGAGAAAATCACCGGCCAGAAGGTCGTCGTGACTCACGCTCGCAAGTCTATCGCTGGCTTCAAGGTCCGTGAAGGCTGGCCGATCGGTGTCAAGGTGACGTTGCGCAGTGATCGTATGTACGAGTTCCTGGATCGCCTGTTGTCGATCTCCCTGCCTCGGGTTCGCGACTTCCGCGGCCTGAATGCCAAGTCGTTCGACGGCCGCGGCAACTACAGCATGGGCGTGAAAGAGCAGATCATTTTCCCGGAAATCGATTACGACAAAATCGATGCCCTGCGTGGTCTGGACATCACTCTGACTACTACTGCTCGGACGGATGAAGAGGGGCGCGCGCTGTTGCGTGCATTCAACTTCCCGTTCCGTAACTGATTGGAGTAGGCACATGGCTAAGCAAAGCATGAAGAACCGCGAGCTGAAGCGTCAGCAAACGGTTGCTAAGTACGCCCAGAAGCGTGCCGCGCTGAAAGCAACCATCGCCAATCCGGAGTCCACTCCGGAAGCGCGCTGGGAAGCTCAGGTGGCTCTGCAGAAGCAGCCTCGTGATGCAAGCGCTTCGCGCCTGCGTAACCGCTGCCGTTTGACCGGTCGTCCGCACGGTGTTTATCGCAAGTTCGGTCTTGCGCGTAACATGCTGCGTCAGGCCGCTATGCGTGGCGACGTACCAGGTCTGGTCAAAGCCAGCTGGTAAGAATGGTAGCCCGGCGTTGCTGTCGGGCTGGCTGTTCCAAAATCAAGCCCCTATGGGGCTTGATTCGTTTCTGGACTATCTCTAGAATGTCCGGCTCGCCCGAGCCACGCCTTTGGTGTTCGCTCTTCTAGCAGGCGACACGAGCCTTCGCGGGCTTATTTTTTTGTATTAGGAGCCAAGAGCCCATGAGTATGCAGGACCCGTTAGCGGACATGCTAACTCGTATCCGTAATGCCCAGATGGCTGAAAAGTCCGTCGTAAGCATGCCGTCTTCCACTCTGAAGGTGGCAGTAGCCAACGTTCTTCAGGGTGAAGGCTATATCGCAGGATACAACGTCAGCAGCGACGCCAAGCCGCAGCTGTCTATCGAGCTTAAGTATTTCGAGGGCCGTCCGGTCATCGAGGAGCTGAAGCGCGTAAGCCGTCCTGGCCTTCGCCAGTACAAATCCGTTGATCAGTTGCCGAAGGTTCGCGGCGGTCTGGGCGTTTCGATCGTGTCCACCAACAAAGGTGTGATGACTGATCGGGCTGCTCGCGCTGCTGGCGTTGGCGGCGAAGTGCTCTGCACAGTGTTCTAAGGGGGGATAAGCATGTCTCGCGTTGCTAAGAACCCCGTAAAGCTGCCCGCTGGTGTTGAATTCAACATGTCCGGCCAGCAGCTTTCGGTTAAGGGTGCCAAGGGCGCTCTGGAACTGAATGTGCACTCGTCAGTGGAAGTGATTCACGAGGCTGGTGAGCTGCGTTTTGCTGCTCGCAATGGCGATCAGCAGAATCGCGCCATGGCCGGTACCACCCGTGCGCTGGTTAACAATATGGTAATTGGTGTCAGCCAAGGCTTCGAGCGCAAGCTTCAGCTGGTTGGCGTTGGTTACAAGGCGCAAGCCAAAGGTCAAGTGCTGTCCCTGGCTCTCGGCTTCTCGCATCCGGTGGAATATGAACTGCCGCAAGGCGTTACCGCTGAGACCCCCAGTCAGACCGATATCCTGATCAAGGGTGTCGATAAGCAACTGGTTGGTCAGGTGGCTGCTGAAATCCGCGATTTCCGTCGTCCTGAGCCTTACAAAGGCAAAGGCGTGCGTTACTCGGACGAAGTGGTCCGTCGTAAAGAAGCTAAGAAGAAGTAGGGCATAGCAAATGAGCGTAAAGAAAGTTACTCGTCTGCGTCGCGCTCGCAAGGCACGCCTGAAGATGCGCGAGCTGGAAACCGTACGCCTTTGTGTGTACCGCTCTTCCCAGCACATCTACGCCCAGGTCCTTTCGGCCGACGGCGGCAAGGTCCTGGCCAGCGCCTCGACTCTGGACAAAGAACTGCGCGGCGGAGCCACTGGCAACGTCGACGCTGCCAAGAAAGTTGGTCAGCTGGTCGCTGAGCGTGCTAAGGCCGCAGGTGTCACCCAGGTGGCGTTCGACCGTTCTGGCTTCAAGTACCACGGTCGTGTCAAGGCACTGGCTGATGCTGCTCGTGAAGGCGGGCTGGAGTTCTAAGTTATGGCATATAACGAGCAAAAGCGCGACGAAGGCTACATTGAGAAGCTGGTTCAAGTTAACCGCGTCGCCAAGACTGTAAAAGGTGGTCGTATCTTCACTTTCACCGCGTTGACCGTGGTGGGTGATGGTAAAGGCCGTGTAGGTTTCGGTCGTGGCAAATCCCGTGAAGTGCCGGCAGCCATTCAGAAGGCCATGGAAGCGGCTCGCCGCAACATGATCCAGGTTGATCTGAACGGCACCACGCTGCAGTACGCCACCAAGGCGGCGCATGGCGCTTCCAAGGTCTACATGCAGCCCGCTTCCGAGGGTACCGGTGTGATCGCCGGTGGTGCTATGCGCGCCATCCTTGAAGTGGCTGGTGTGCAGAACGTCCTGGCTAAGTGCTACGGCTCTACCAATCCGGTGAACGTGGTTCATGCCACTTTCAAGGGGTTGAAGGCCATGCAGTCGCCTGAGTCGATCGCTGCCAAGCGTGGCAAGAGCGTCGAGGAGATTTCCTGATCATGGCTAACACCGTCAAGGTCACGCTGATTAAAAGCGTCAGCGGTCGTATCCCCAATCACAAGCTGTGCGTAAAGGGCCTCGGCCTTCGTCGCATTGGTCACACCGTCGAGGTTCAGGACACTCCTGAGAATCGCGGCATGATCAACAAGGCTTATTACATGCTCCGTGTGGAGGGCTAAGCCATGCAACTGAACGATCTGCGTTCTGCGCCGGGTGCCCGTCGCGAAAAGCTTCGTCCTGGTCGTGGTATCGGTAGCGGTCTGGGTAAGACCGGTGGCCGTGGTCACAAGGGTCAGACTTCCCGTTCCGGCGGCAAGATTGCTCCAGGGTTCGAGGGCGGTCAGCAGCCATTGCATCGTCGTCTGCCGAAGTTCGGCTTCGTTTCGCTGAAGGCCATGGATCGCGCAGAAGTGCGCACATCCGAGCTGGCCAAGGTCGAAGGCGATGTTGTCTCCGTGCAGAGCCTCAAGGATGCCAACGTCATCAACCAAAACGTGCAGCGTGTGAAAGTCATGCTGTCCGGTGAAGTTGGTCGCGCTGTGACCCTGAAAGGCATCGCCGCCACCAAAGGTGCGCGTGCGGCTATCGAAGCAGCTGGCGGCAAGTTCGAGGAATAAATGGCTAAGCAAGGTGCTCTCTCCGCGCTGAGTAATGGCGGGCTGTCTGAACTCTGGGCTCGTCTGCGCTTTTTGCTGATGGCGATTATCGTCTATCGGATAGGGGCGCACATCCCGGTGCCGGGGATCAATCCCGACAGGTTGGCCGAGCTGTTCCGTCAGAACGAAGGGACCATCCTTAGTCTGTTCAACATGTTTTCAGGTGGTGCGCTGGAGCGCATGAGCATCTTTGCTTTGGGGATCATGCCGTACATTTCGGCATCGATCATCATGCAGCTCATGACTGCTGTCAGTCCGCAACTTGAGCAGTTGAAAAAGGAAGGCGAGGCCGGTCGCCGCAAGATTAGCCAGTACACGCGCTATCTAGCGCTCGTTCTGGCGATCGTGCAGGCCATTGGCATGTCCGTCGGTCTGGCCGGTCAAGGGGTCGCATTCAGCAGTGACTTCGGCTTCTACTTCGTCGCCATCACGACGTTTGTGGCGGGTGCGATGTTCATGATGTGGCTGGGTGAGCAGATCACCGAGCGCGGTGTCGGTAACGGCATTTCGATGTTGATTTTTGCTGGTATCGTTGCTGGCTTGCCGGGCGCCCTTGGGCAGTCCTTCGAGTCGGCTCGCCAGGGTGATGTCAATATCATTGCGCTGTTGGCAGTGGGTCTGCTGGCCGTTGCGATCATTGGTTTCGTGGTCTTCATTGAGCGTGGTCAGCGGCGAATTGCGGTGCACTACGCCAAGCGTCAGCAGGGTCGTAAGGTTTTCGCTGCGCAGACAAGCCACTTGCCTTTGAAGGTCAATATGGCTGGTGTGATTCCGGCAATTTTTGCGAGCAGCATTCTGTTGTTCCCGGCTTCGTTGGGTCAGTGGTTTGGTCAGTCCGAAAGCATGAGCTGGCTGGCTGATATCTCGCAGGCGATCGCTCCCGGTCAGCCGTTGAACATCCTTTTGTTCAGTGCCGGCATTATCTTCTTCTGCTTCTTCTATACGGCGTTGATGTTCAACCCTAAAGACGTCGCAGAAAACTTGAAGAAGTCCGGTGCGTTTATTCCAGGGATTCGTCCTGGTGAGCAGTCGGCGCGCTATATCGATGGTGTGCTGACCCGCTTGACCTTGTTCGGCGCCCTGTACATGACGGCTGTTTGCTTGCTTCCTCAGTTCCTTGTGGTAGCCGCAAATGTGCCGTTCTACCTTGGCGGGACCTCGTTGCTGATTGTGGTCGTGGTTGTAATGGACTTTATGTCCCAAGTGCAGTCACACCTGATGTCCCACCAGTACGATTCCCTGATGAAAAAAGCCAACCTGAAGGGCTACGGCAGCGGAATGCTCCGCTGAAGTCGGCTCGTAAGGTTCTAGGAGTTGGTCATGAAAGTTCGTGCATCGGTTAAAAAGCTGTGCCGCAACTGCAAGATCGTTCGTCGCGAAGGCGTCGTTCGAGTGATCTGCAGCGCAGAACCGCGACACAAACAGCGCCAAGGCTGAGTGTGAGCTAAGGCTCGAGCCCGGTAGCTAGTGCGCTGCCGGGTTGATTATTTGTTATTACAGCGTTAGTATCTCGCGCCCTTTTCTTGGCTTCCGGGGCGTTGGGTAGCTGTCAATTGGAGTTTCACTGAATGGCCCGTATTGCAGGCGTAAACATTCCGGATAACAAGCACACTGTTATCTCGCTGACCTACATCTATGGTGTTGGTCGCACTCGCGCACAGACAATCTGTGCCGCTACCGGTGTAAACCCGGCAGCAAAAATCAAGGATCTTAGTGACGAGCAGGTTGAACTGCTTCGTGGCGAAGTGGGCAAGTTCATCGTTGAAGGTGACCTGCGTCGCGAAGTCAACATGAAGATCAAGCGCTTGATGGACCTGGGTTGCTATCGCGGCCTGCGTCATCGTCGTGGTCTGCCGGTCCGCGGTCAGCGTACCAAGACCAACGCTCGTACCCGTAAGGGTCCGCGTAAGCCGATCCGCAAGTAATCGCATTAGCGCATCGACAGGAATCTAATCATGGCAAAACCTGCTGCTCGTCCTCGTAAAAAAGTAAAAAAGACGGTGGTTGATGGCATCGCCCATATCCACGCTTCTTTTAACAACACCATCATCACTATCACCGACCGTCAGGGCAATGCGTTGTCCTGGGCGACGTCTGGTGGATCCGGCTTCCGCGGTTCACGTAAGAGCACCCCGTTCGCTGCCCAGGTGGCTGCCGAGCGTGCTGGTCAAGCTGCGCTGGAGTATGGCCTGAAGAACCTAGACGTTAACGTCAAGGGTCCTGGTCCGGGTCGTGAATCTGCCGTTCGTGCATTGAATGGTTGTGGTTATAAAATCGCCAGCATCACCGACGTGACGCCGATCCCGCACAACGGGTGCCGTCCGCCGAAGAAGCGCCGCGTGTAATCAGGAGACAGTGAGAAATGGCTCGTTATATTGGTCCCAAGTGCAAACTGTCTCGTCGTGAAGGCACCGATCTCTTCTTGAAGAGTGGTGTGCGCGCGCTCGAATCGAAGTGCAACATCGAAACCCCACCGGGTGTTCACGGTCAGCGTCGTGGTCGTTTGTCTGACTACGGTACCCAGTTGCGTGAGAAGCAAAAAGTCCGCCGGATCTATGGTGTTCTCGAGCGTCAGTTCAGCGGTTATTACAAGGAAGCTGCCAGCCGCAAGGGCGCTACCGGTGAAAACCTTCTGCAACTGCTCGAGTGCCGTCTGGATAACGTCGTGTATCGCATGGGCTTTGGCTCTACTCGTGCCGAATCGCGTCAGCTGGTCTCGCACAAGTCGATCAGCGTGAACGGTCAGACCGTGAACGTTCCGTCTTACCAGGTCAAAGCTGGTGACGTGGTAGCCGTTCGTGAGAAGTGCCGCAACCAGCTGCGTATCGCCCAAGCCCTTGAACTGTGCGTACAGCGCGGTCGCGTTGAATGGGTCGAAGTAGATGCCGACAAGAAATCCGGTGTTTTCAAGAATGTTCCGGCGCGCAGTGATCTGTCAGCCGACATTAACGAAAACCTGATTGTCGAGCTCTACTCCAAGTAAGGGCTAGAAAATAGGTGTATCCATGCAGATTTCGGTAAATGAGTTCCTGACCCCCCGCCATATCGATGTGCAGGTGGTCAGTCCGACCCGTGCCAAGATCACACTCGAGCCACTCGAGCGCGGTTTTGGCCATACCCTGGGCAACGCGCTGCGTCGTATTCTGTTGTCCTCCATGCCCGGCTGCGCTGTGGTCGAGGCTGAGATCGACGGTGTGCTCCACGAGTACAGCGCCATCGAGGGCGTGCAGGAAGATGTCATCGAAATCCTGCTGAACCTCAAAGGTATCGCCATCAAGCTGCACGGCCGTGATGAAGTGACCTTGAGCCTGGTGAAGAAGGGCGCGGGCGCTGTTACCGCTGCCGATATCCAGCTGGATCACGATGTCGAAATCGTCAATGGTGATCACCTGATCGCCAACCTGGCGGCTAATGGTTCGATCAACATGAAGCTGAAGGTCGCTCGCGGCCGTGGCTACGAGCCGGCTGATGCGCGTCAGAGCGATGAAGATGAAAGCCGCAGTATTGGCCGTCTTCAGCTCGACGCAACCTTCAGCCCGGTCCGTCGCGTGGCTTATGTTGTCGAAAATGCTCGTGTTGAGCAGCGTACCAACTTGGACAAGCTGGTTATCGACCTGGAAACCAACGGAACCCTGGATCCTGAAGAAGCGATCCGTCGTGCCGCGACCATTCTGCAGCAGCAGTTGGCCGCGTTCGTCGACCTCAAGGGTGACAGCGAGCCGGTCGTGGTCGAGCAGGAAGACGAGATCGATCCGATCCTGTTGCGTCCAGTTGACGATTTGGAACTGACCGTACGTTCGGCGAACTGCCTCAAGGCAGAAAACATCTACTACATCGGTGATCTGATTCAGCGCACCGAAGTCGAGCTGTTGAAGACGCCGAACCTGGGCAAGAAATCTCTGACCGAAATCAAAGATGTTCTGGCTTCTCGTGGTCTGTCCCTCGGCATGCGCCTCGACAATTGGCCGCCAGCCAGTCTCAAGAAGGACGATAAGGCTACGGCCTGATCGACCATAGTCACCGAACTGATCGTTTGGTAAGGAATTTCAATCATGCGTCATCGTAAAAGTGGCCGTCATCTCAGCCGCACAAGCGCTCACCGCAAGGCCATGTTCCAGAACATGGCGGTGTCGCTGTTCGAGCACGAACTGATCAAAACAACCCTGCCCAAGGCCAAGGAACTGCGTCGCGTAGCTGAGCCGCTGATCACTTTGGCTAAGGAAGACAGCGTCGCTAACCGTCGCCTGGCTTTCGACCGTACTCGCTCCAAGGCTATCGTTGGCAAGCTGTTCAACGATCTCGGCCCGCGTTATGCCACCCGTCAAGGTGGTTACCTGCGTATTCTCAAGTGCGGATTCCGCGCCGGGGACAATGCGCCGATGGCTTACGTTGAGCTGGTTGACCGTCCGGTCACTGGTGAAGTGGAAGCTGCTGAGTAAGTTTTGCTTGCTTAAAAAAACCGAGCGTATGCTCGGTTTTTTTATGCGGGTAGATTAGTTCCTGGTTATTGCTCTGCTCTGATTGATGTGTTGGCTTTCTGAAGGCATCTCTCTAGAACATCAGGGCAATCGCCTGGCATTCAGCTCAAGGAGATATGAGCGAAACATGGCCGCTTAAGATAGCTGCTCTTCGTTTGCTGCGAATCACAGTTCGTTAGGCCGGTGGTCATGGGCTCGCTATGTATCTGCTCGTTCAGCCACGCGCGCGTTACGGTTGTTGGCGGCAGGCAGGGAGACGTCGTCGACCGCCAATAGGGTGAGCGTCCCTCAGGAGGAATGAGGAATAGCCGGATAGCAGCTGATGCTAAAGCCGGGCGCTATACCCGGCTTCTATTGCTGTTAGGTCTTGTCGCGCTCCAGCAAGGGTCTTAGGAAGTGGCCGGTATGTGACTGGGGCATTGAGGCGACTTGTTCCGGTGTACCTGTTGCGATTATCTGCCCGCCCTTCGAGCCTCCTTCCGGTCCTAGATCGACTAGCCAGTCGGCCGTCTTGATCACATCCAGGTTGTGTTCGATGACTACCACCGTGTTGCCGTGGTCGCGCAGCCTGTGCAAGACGTCCAGCAGTTGCTGAATATCGGCAAAGTGCAAGCCGGTGGTTGGTTCATCGAGGATGTAGAGCGTCTTGCCGGTGTCGCGTTTGGAGAGTTCGCGTGACAATTTGACCCGCTGAGCCTCTCCGCCTGAAAGGGTGGTAGCGCTCTGTCCTAACTTGATATAGGAGAGCCCGACATCCATCAGCGTTTGCAGCTTGCGCGCCACCGCAGGGACCGGATCGAAGAATTCCCGGGCTTCTTCGATCGTCATTCCCAATACTTCCGTGATGCTCTTGCCTTTGTACTTCACCTCTAGTGTTTCGCGGTTATAGCGTTTGCCCTTGCATACGTCGCAGGGCACGTAGATGTCCGGAAGGAAGTGCATCTCCACCTTGATCACGCCGTCGCCCTGGCAGGCTTCGCATCTCCCACCTTTGACGTTGAAGGAAAAGCGCCCGGGGCCATAGCCGCGTGAACGTGCTTCCGGCACGCCAGCAAAGAGTTCTCGAATAGGCGTGAAAAGCCCAGTGTAGGTGGCCGGGTTGGAGCGTGGCGTACGGCCGATCGGGCTTTGGTCTATGTCCACCACCTTGTCCAGATGCTGCAGGCCGTCGAACGAATCGTGCGGCGACACTTCAAGAGTGGTAGCGCCGTTCAGGGCGGTGGCGGTGATCGGAAACAGCGTATTGTTGATTAGCGTCGATTTGCCCGACCCGGACACGCCGGTGATGCAGGTAAGCAGTCCAACCGGAATCTCTAGATCGACGTTACGTAGATTGTTGCCGCGGGCGCCTTTCAACCTCAGCAGTTTTTCAGGATCGCGCGGAGTGCGCTTTTCGGGGTAGAGGATCTTCACTCGGCCCGAAAGGTAGCCGCCTGTAAGCGAGGCGGGGTTACTCATTACCTCGTCTGGCGTGCCTTCAGCGACGATCTGGCCACCATGAACGCCGGCGCCCGGTCCGATATCGACCACATAATCCGCCATACGGATGGCGTCTTCGTCGTGCTCTACGACGATGACGGTATTGCCGATGTCCCGTAGGTGGCGAAGCGTGCCCAGCAGGCGCTCGTTGTCCCGCTGATGGAGCCCGATCGAAGGTTCGTCGAGGATGTACATGACGCCGACCAGGCCGGCACCAATCTGGCTCGCCAGGCGGATGCGCTGAGCTTCGCCGCCGGAGAGCGTGTCAGCGCTGCGGTCCAAGGTCAGATAATCGAGGCCCACATTGACCAGAAACTGGAGGCGCTCGCAGATTTCCTTGAGGATCTTATCGGCAATCTCGCCGCGGCGGCCGGGTAGCGTGAGCCCCCCGAAATACTCGGTGGCATCGCCAATTGGCAGCCCGGTCACTGCGGGTAGCGTCTTGTCGCCGACCCAGACATGGCGAGCTTCGCGGCGCAGCCGGGTGCCTCGACATTCCGGGCACGGCTGGGTGCTGAGATATTTGGCCAGTTCCTCACGCACCGAATTGGACTCGGTTTCGCGGTAACGGCGCTCGAGGTTGGGAATGATGCCCTCGAAGGGGTGCGAGCGTTTGACGATGTCGCCGCGGTCGTTCAGGTAACGAAAGTCGACATTCTCCTTGCCGCTGCCGCGCAAAACGAACTTCTGCTGGTCAGGCGGTAGTGAGTCAAACGGTTCGTCGAGACTGAAGCCGTAATGCGAGGCGAGTGAACCGAGCATCTGAAAGTAATAGACGTTGCGGCGATCCCAGCCACGAATAGCACCTTCAGCCAGCGTCAGCTCGCCATTGACTAGGCGCTTGGCGTCGAAGAACTGTTTCACGCCAAGGCCGTCGCAGGTCGGGCAAGCCCCGGCTGGATTGTTGAACGAGAATAGCTTGGGCTCCAGCTCGCTGATCGAGTGCCCGCAGATGGGGCAGGCGAAGCGGGCGGAGAAAATCATCTCGTCGCTTTCATCCTCTTCCTCCATCGAGGCGACCAGAGCAATGCCGTCGGCGAGCTTCAATGCGGTTTCGAATGATTCAGCAAGTCGTTGCTGCAGATCGCTCCGGACCTTGAAGCGATCGACCACAACGTCGATGGAGTGTTTTTTCTGCTTGTCCAGCTTGGGCAGCTCATCAAGTTCGTAGAGCCGACCGTTTACCCGCGCGCGTACAAAGCCCTGAGCGCGCAGCTCGTCGAATACCGCCAAGTGCTCGCCCTTGCGCTCGCGGATGACCGGGGCTAGCAGCATCAGCTTGCGGCCTTCCGGCAGTGCAAGCACCTGGTCGACCATCTGGCTCACCGTCTGGGCCTCCAGTGGCGCGTCATGGTCGGGGCATCGTGGCGTGCCAGCGCGTGCATAGAGCAGCCGCAGGTAATCGTAGATCTCGGTAATGGTGCCAACCGTGGAGCGCGGATTGTGCGAGGTCGACTTTTGCTCAATGGAAATGGCAGGAGAGAGCCCTTCGATCGTATCGACGTCGGGCTTTTCCATTATCGAGAGGAATTGCCGGGCGTACGCCGATAGGGATTCGACGTAGCGGCGCTGGCCCTCGGCATAAAGCGTGTCGAAGGCCAGCGAGGACTTGCCCGAACCGGACAGGCCTGTGATCACGATCAGTTTGTCGCGTGGCAAGGTCAGGTCGATGTTTTTCAGGTTGTGGGTACGAGCCCCACGAATCAGAATCTTGTCCAAAGCAGCCTCGCATGGCGGGCGAAAACCCGAAAGTATACGGCCAGGGGCGACATCGCGGCAAAGTAGCGAGCCTGTGCCGAGCAGGGGATGACTGCTAGAATCGCCGCCGGTTAATTCAAGCGAGACCCCACATGCATGATCCTTACAGCGAGCGCATGAGCGCTAGCGAAACCCGTGCAGCCTCCGGCTTAGCCCTGGTTTTCGCGTTTCGCATGCTCGGCATGTTCATGGTTCTGCCGGTGCTGGCAACCTATGGTATGGATCTGCAGGGCGCAACGCCGGCACTCATTGGTCTCGCCATTGGTGCTTATGGTTTGACCCAAGCGATGCTGCAAATTCCGTTCGGAATGATTTCCGATCGAATTGGACGCCTTCCGGTGATCTATTTCGGGCTACTGATCTTTGCCGCTGGCGCTGTGCTCGCCGCAACGGCCGACACCATCTGGGGGGTTATCGCCGGTCGCGTCCTGCAAGGGGCAGGTGCAATTTCGGCTGCGGTAATGGCCTTACTATCCGACCTGACTCGGGAACAGCATCGCACCAAAGCAATGGCGATGATTGGCATGAGCATCGGCGTATCGTTCGCGGTGGCGATGGTTGTCGGTCCGCTACTGACAAGCGCATTCGGACTCTCAGGGTTGTTCTGGGTAACGGGAGGCATGGCGGTGCTGGGCATTCTCGTCGTAGCCGTGCTTCCGCGCGCGCCAGCACATATCCGGCACCGCGAATCAGGGGTCGCCAGACAGGCGCTGGGAGCAACGCTTCGCCATCCAGACCTGCTGCGGCTTGATTTCAGTATTTTCGCGCTCCATGCCGTTCTCATGGCCAGCTTCGTGGCGTTGCCGTTAGCGCTTGTGAATGAAGCCGCTTTGCCCAAGGAAGAGCATTGGTGGGTGTACCTCACCGCACTGGTGGTGGGTTTCTTCGGCATGGTGCCTTTCATCATATATGGGGAAAAGAAGCGCCAGATGAAGCGCGTGGTACTTGGCGCGGTAGCCGTACTGGTGCTCTCCGAGTTGTTTCTCTGGTGGTTCGGCAATCGGCTCTGGTCGCTGGTCGCCGGCATGATCGTGTTCTTCATCGCATTCAACTTGCTGGAAGCTTCGTTACCGTCGCTGATTAGCAAGGTCGCCCCCGCAGGTGGCAAGGGAACGGCGATGGGGATTTACTCAACGAGTCAGTTTCTCGGCTCCGGCCTGGGCGGCGTGCTTGGCGGTTGGCTCTATCAGCAGGGTGGGCTAGGCCTGGTATTTGCTGGTTGTGCAGCGCTCTGCGCGCTCTGGTTTGCCGTGACTTGGAGTATGCGTGAGCCTCCCTATGTCACGGGGCTTCGTCTGCCGCTGTCGGCCGGGGCTGCGCGTAATCCCGCACTCACGGAACAGATGATGGCGGTCCCTGGTGTGTCCGACGCAGTGGTCATCGTCGAGGAGGCCGCTGCTTATGTGAAGGTGGACCTGAAGGCGCTGGATCGAGCTGCACTGGATCACTTGGTGGCCTGATCGAGCGACGCCACATTGCCCGTCGACAAACTTGAGGCTTTGGGCATCGTCCGGTCGCGCCGGTTGGCCGACCTCCGGCGGTAGGGTAAGATTGCCGGTCATTGGTTGTTTCCCGATTGCGAGGATTTCAGCCAACTACATTCATGTTTCAGCAAAGGAGTTACCCATGGCCAGAGGGGTGAATAAAGTCATCTTGATCGGCAATGTCGGCGGCGACCCGGAAACCCGCTACATGCCCAATGGCAATGCGGTGACCAATATCACGCTGGCCACCACCGACAGCTGGAAAGACAAGCAGACTGGCCAGCAGCAGGAGCGCACCGAGTGGCATCGTGTCGTGCTGTTCGGCAAGGTTGCCGAGATTGCTGGCGAGTATCTGCGCAAGGGCTCGCAGTGTTATATCGAGGGTCGCCTGCAAACCCGAGAGTGGGAAAAGGATGGCGTCAAGCGCTACACCACGGAGGTGGTTGTGGACATGGGCGGCACCATGCAGCTACTCGGTGGCCGTGGTGGCAGTTCCGACGATGCGCCTCGTCAGTCTCAGCCACGCCCCCAGCGTGACTCCCAGCCGCAACAGCAACAACAATCGCGCCCGCAGTCTCAGCCGCAGCCTGCCCAGCAGCCGGCCCCGGACTACGACAGCTTCGACGACGATATCCCGTTCTAGAGTTCACTCCATGCGAATGCGCCTGATGCTGTTGGGCGGCGGTAATGCCCTGGGTCAGGCGCTTATCCGCCTGGGTGCCGAGGAGGACATCGGCTTCCTCGCGCCACGCCCACCCAGTCAGGGCTGGGATGCGCCAAGTCTGACTACTTTGCTCGACGATAACCGCCCGGATATCGTTATCAACCTCGCCTATTACTTCGACTGGTTCCAGAGCGGGCGTGTCGATGAAGCGGTACTCGCCAGTCAAGAGCGCGCAGTCGAGCGCCTGGCCGAACTGGGCCAGCATCATCAGTTTGTACTGATGCAGCCGTCCAGCTACCGCGTCTTTGATGGGGCCAGAACCACCTCCTACAGCGAGAAAGACGAGGTGGCGCCGTTGGATGCTCGCAGCTGCGCCCTTTGGCGTATGGAGCAGAGTGTGCGTTCGCTTTGCCCTCGGCACGTTTTGCTGCGGTTTGGTTGGTTGCTCGACGATAGCTCAGAGGGCTTGCTGGGTCGGTTCCTTCAGCGTCTTGAGCAGAACGACGAGCTGTGTCTCGCTGATGATCGTCGCGGCAACCCTACGCCCGTTGAAGATGCTGCGCGGGTCATTCTGGCTGTGTTGAAGCAGCTCGATTGCGAGGCGCCGTTGTGGGGCACCTATCACTATGGTGGGCACGAGGCGTCAACCCCGTTGGTGGTTGGCCAAGCGCTTCTGGCCGAAGCGGCTAACCATCGCCAGCTGGCGGTTGCGAGCCTGACTCCCATCGCACACGCCGCCTGCTCGGATGCAGCGGACGAGCCGCAGCATGGCGTGCTGGCGTGCAAGAAGATATTCAATACCTTCGGCATCAAGCCGCGCGCCTGGCGCACTGGGCTGCCGAGCCTGCTGGAGCGCTACTATCGACATGGCTGACTTGCCGATTCTGGTTACCGGTGGCGCCGGTTTCATTGGCTCCAACCTTATCGATGCGCTTGTCGCGCGAGGCTACCCTGTTAGGGTTCTGGACAACCTGTCCACCGGAAAACGCAGCAATTTACCGGACGATCCGAGCGTTGAGCTGATTGTGCGTGATGTGGCGGATGCACAAGCCATGCGCAGCGCAGTTCAGGGCTGTCGCGCCGTTGTGCACCTTGCCGCGGTGGCGTCGGTACAGGCTTCGGTCGATGACCCGGTTGGCACGCACCAGAGCAATCTGGTCGGTACGCTGAATTTGTGTGAGGCCATGCGCGAGACGGGCGTACGCCGGGTTGTTTTCGCTTCCAGCGCGGCGATCTACGGCAACAATGGCGAAGGCCAGCCCATCGACGAGGACACGCCCAAGGCGCCCTTGACTCCATACGCGGCGGACAAGCTGGCCAGCGAGCACTATCTCGATTTCTATCGGCGTCAGCATGGACTTGAGCCAGCAGTCTTCCGCTTCTTCAATATTTACGGCCCGCGGCAGGATCCATCCTCTCCCTATTCAGGTGTGATCAGCATTTTTACCGAGCGGGCACAGAAGGGATTGCCTATTGCTGTTTATGGGGATGGACAGCAGACCCGGGATTTCCTCTACGTAGGCGATCTGGTAGAGCTGCTGCTGCAGGCGCTAGAGCTGCCTGTTGTGGAGGTGGGGGCTGTAAATGTTGGTTTGAACCAGGCAACCTCTTTGAACCAGCTGCTCGATGCGGTTGGCGATGTGCTGGGCGGATTGCCCGAGGTGAGGTACCAGGCGGCGCGACAGGGAGATATCCGTCATTCGCGAGCTAACAATACGCGGCTGCTGCAGCGCTATCGTTTACCTGAGCCTGCTACCGGAATGCGCGACGGCCTGGCGAAATTGCTAGGTTTGTAGCGTTATCCGCGGGCATAGAAAAGGCGCCGAGAGGCGCCTTTGTCTTGTCTGAGATTCGGCAATGCCGACGGCTTCAGAACTTGTAGCCGAGACCGACCATGTAGACGAAGGGGTCGACGTCTACGTCGACTTTGACCTTGCCCAGTGCCGCGTGGTTGGAAGTGGCTTCAGTATCGATGTCGATATAGCGAACTTGGGCGTTGAGCATGATGTTGTCTGTGAGCATGTAATCCATGCCTACTTGCGCAGCCAGGCCCCAAGAATCTTTCAGGTCCAAGCCGTTGAAGCCATTGCCCTCAGCCTGGCTGCTCAACTTGTCGTCGAAGAACCATGTGTAGTTGACACCAGCCCCAGCATACGGTTGGAACGCCGACGTTTTATCCAGCGGGTAGTAGATAACGCTCAGGGTCGGCGGCAGGTGTTTGATGGTTCCGAATTTACCGTCCAGCGGTGCGCCAAGACCTTTGACGCCAACGTCGTGGCTGAACGGCGTAGCGGCCAGCAGTTCGATGCCGACTTTGTCGGTGACCATGTAGGCGAAGTTGAGGCCGAGCTGAGTATCGCTGTCGAGTGTTGCCTTCGTGCCAGCAAGCGGGCCGGTGACTGCGGTAGAGATAGAACTGCTATCTTCGTGCGGGTCAACGGTAATAGCACCAGCGCGAACGATGATGTCCCCGGCTTCGAAAGCCTGGGCGAAGGGGGCGGCCAGCGCCAGGGCCAGCACGGACGCGGTAAACAGGGTCTTACGCATAATGGAACTCCATCCAGACATGGTGTGTTGCGACTGGTGGCCATGGTAGGGCGTGCGGGCCCGCCGACTTTGATCCAGCTCAACGAAACGTTCCGCTTTATCCGAGCTGCGACGTATTGCCCGGGTTGCCTTCTTTTGCGGATCTAGATGATAATGTTTCTCTTTTCTGGTCTGACCTTCGTCTGCAAGGACCCATCAATGCAAGCCCTTATACCCCGCCTCTTGGCGGTCGCCGTGTTGCCCTGCTGCATGCAGCTCCATGCAGCTCCGCTGGACGCTGCGCTGGAAGAAAGCCAGCAGCTGGCTGCTGAGGCCAAAGCCTCGCAGGCGCGTATCGAGCAGCTCGATGACGCGACGCGGCAGATGCTCACCGAATACCGCAACGCCGTTCAGCAGGCGGAGGCCCTGAAGGCCTACAACGAGCAGCTGGTCGAGCTGACCGCTGCGCAGCGCAAGGAACTGGATGGATTCCAGCGTCAGTTGGACAGCATCGAACGCACCCAGGAAGCCGTTGCACCGCAGATGGGGCGGATGATCGAAGTGCTCGAGGAGTTCATCGCGGCAGACCTGCCGTTCCTCCCCGACGAGCGCGCCGATCGCCTCGCCAGCCTGCAGGACATGCAGGCGCGCGCAGACGTCAGCCTCGCTGAAAAATACCGGCGCATCCTCGAGGCCTATCAGATCGAGAGCGATTACGGACGTACCCTGGAAGCCTGGCGCGGTGAGCTGCCGGTCGAAGGTGGCAGCCGCAGCGTTGAATTCCTGCGCCTGGGGCGGACCATGCTGTATTACCAGACGCTGGATGCTCACGAAAGCGGTTGGTGGAATCCGCAGACCCGCGCCTGGGAAGTACTCGATGGCAGCGCGCGTCGACCAATCACCAAGGCCATCGCCATCGCTCGTCAACAGCAAGCCCCAACCTGGCTCGAACTGCCCATCAAGACCCTGGCCAAGGAGGCTGCGCAATGAGCCGCTTGTTGACGTTGTTGCTCATCGGCTTGTTGCCGGCAATGGTTCAGGCTGCCGAACCGTTGAGTCCTGACCAGCTGCTGCAGCGCATTCGCAGCGAACGCGCCGCGGAAGTCGACGCCATGCAAGCGCGCGAGCAGGCCTTTATCCAGAATCGCAGCGAGCAAGCCCAACTGCTGGCGCGAGCCAACGCCGCGCTTGAACAACAGAAAGCCGAAGCCGAGCGTCTGAAGACAGAATTCGACCGCCAGGAAGCCGCGTTGGCCGAGCAGGAAAAGCTGCTGGCGCAGCGCGTCGGTCACCTTGGAGAACTGTTCGGCGTGGTGCGGCAGAGTGCTGGTGACATCGCCGGGCAATGGCAGGACAGCCTGCTCAACGCGCAATACCCGGAGCGCCTGCAGCGTCTGCGGGCATTGGCGGAAAGCCGCACGCTGCCGTCAGCTGAGGATCTGGACAGCTTCTGGATGACCCTGCTTGAAGACCTTACGGCCAGTGGCCAGGTGGAGCGTGTTGAGCTGCCGGTAGTGGGCGTCGACGGGCAGCGCACCACCCAGCCGGTCCTGCGGGTCGGTAACTTCTCGGCGTTCACTGCCGATGATTTCCTTCGCTACGACAGCGACGCCCGCGAATTGCTGACGCCTAGCCGCCAGCCTGCCGGCATGGGGATGGTCAATGACTATGTCGACAGCAGCGAGGCGTTGGCCACTCTGCCGATCGACCCGAGCCGCGGCTCGTTGCTGGCTCAACTGCAGCGTCAGCCGCAACTGTGGGACCGCGTTCAGCAGGGCGGGCTGGTCGGCTGGGTGATTCTTGCCTTGGGTGCCGTCGGCCTGATCCTCGCCATCTGGCGCATGGTCTACCTGGCACGGGTTGGGCGAGCAGTGAGCCGGCAGACGCGCGAGCTCAATCAACCGCGTGACGACAACCCGCTGGGGCGCATCATCGGCGTGTTGGGACCGAAGCCACAGCTGTCCGATCTCGAGACGCTTGAGCTCAAGCTCGACGAGGCGATTCTTCAGGAAACACCGCCACTCGAACGCGGTCAGCCACTGCTCAAGTTGCTTAGCGCCGTCGCGCCGTTGCTCGGCCTGCTGGGTACGGTGACCGGCATGATCGTGACCTTCCAGGCGATTACGCAGAGTGGCGGTGGTGACTCTCGGCTGATGGCTGACGGTATTTCCCAGGCATTGGTAACCACGGTGTTGGGTCTGGTTGTAGCGATACCGCTGTTGTTCCTGCATAGCCTGCTGGCCAGCCGCAGCAAGGCGCTGATCCAGCTGCTCGAACAGCAAAGTGCTGGCCTGATCGCGCTGCATCTTTCGGGGACTCCGCGTCGTGACTGATCTGCATGGCCAATGGCTGCGTCTGGTCGACAGCGGTCATGCGCTGCTCGACTTCATGGCGGCGGGCGGCGCGGTGATGTGGGCGCTGGCTGCGCTGTGCGTACTGTATTGGACGCTGGTCTTCGAGCGTTTGTGGTTCATGCGCCGGGTGTTTCCGCGCTGGGTGGAAGCCCGTCGCCAGGCCTGGGGTCAGCTGCCCAACGAACCTGGCAGCTGGCAGCGCGCGGTACGCAGTGCCTGGCTCGCTCAAGCGCAGCAACAGCTTTCCGGCCCGCTGCGGATGAGCAAGACCATGGTGGCAATGTATCCGTTGCTCGGATTGCTTGGCACCGTGACCGGCATGATCGCGGTGTTCGATGTGTTGGCACTCAACGGTACCGGCAACCCCCGCGGCATGGCAGCGGGCGTATGGCAGGCGACCCTGCCGACCATGGCCGGCATGGTGCTGGCCATTACTGGACTGTTCAGCCTGGCGCGTCTCGAACGTATTTCGCGCCTGGCTCTCGACCGGCTGGCCGACCAGCTGCGTCACGATTGAGGATTTACGGATGCGTATGCGTCGTCATCATTATCAGCAGGAAGAAGATACCGGCATCGACTTGACGCCGATGCTCGACGTGGTCTTCATCATGCTGATCTTTTTTATCGTCACCAGCTCTTTCATCAAGGAGTCTGGCGTCGAGGTTCAGCGGCCACAGGCTGACACCGCCAGCGCGCAGGACAAAGGCAACATCCTGATTGCGGTGACGGCCGATGGTCAGGTCTGGATCGACAAGCAAGCCGTGGACGTCCGCAGCGTGAGGGCTCACGTCGAGCGCATGCGTGTCGACCAGCCGGAAGGCGCAGTCGTGGTGCAGGCCGATCAGGATGCGCGCACCGGTCTTGTGGTTCAGGTGATGGACCAGGCACGCCTCGCCGGGGTTCAGGACGTCGCCCTGGCCGCCAGTTCGGGAGCGCAGTGATGATTCGTGGACTGACCCGCGTCGGGTTGTCCTTCATCGCTGCCTGCGTGGTGGCGTTGCTGTTGTTTGCGTTGATGCTGAGCATGGTTAACCCGCCCCGTAGCGAGGTGACCGACGACCCGGTTGCCATCGCCAATTTCGTTCGAATGGACAACCGCAACGAAAGCACTGCGACCCGCTCGCGGCAGCAGGCACCGCAACCGCCTCAACCCAAGACACCCCAGACCCCAACGCCGCCGACACCGAGCATGGCCACCCCGAATCTGCCGAAGCTTGATCTGCCCTTGCCGAACATCGATACCGGTGTGTCGGTTGCAAGTGCGCCCGCGCCCAGCCTCGCGGGACTGACGGCCGCGTCCGCTCCGGCAGCACCGCCGGCACCTGCAGCGCCGTCAGCGGACGAGACGGCATCGCAATCTGGACCTGAGCAGGAGGTCATGCCGCTCAATGATGTGCGTCCCGAATATCCTTATCGGGCGCGTCAGCGCGGTATCGAGGGCCATATCAAGCTCGCGTTTACCATCACCGCCGCCGGTAAGGTCGAAAATATTCGAGTGATGGAGGCTTCGCCGCCGAACGTGTTTGATCGCGAGGCCCGTCGTGCTGCCGCCCGCTGGCGTTTCGCACCGCGTACCGAAAACGGTTCTGCGGTATCGCGCGAAGCCGTTAAAACCCTGAATTTCCGCCTGCAAGGAGAACGCTGACATGCCCCGTTTGCTGTTATTGATCTCGTTGTTGTTTGCTGTATCGGCTCAAGCGGCGCAGAGCGTCGATCCCTCGGTGTTCAAAGCGCTGGAACGTGCCCAGAGCGCGCAGGAGAAGGGGGACTACGGCGCTGCCCACCGAGCGCTCAAACAGGCCGAGGCGAAACCGGGCAGCGCAGAGGAAGCACTGTTGTGGCGCAGCCGTGCCTATCTGGCCTGGGCTGAAGGCAACAATCGACAAGCGCTGGACCTGCTCGACAAGGCGATCGCCAGTGGCAAACTTGACGAGTCGATACTGCCCAACGAGCGGCTCAATCTGGCGAAACTCAACCTGGTCGAACGCCGCTATGCCAAGGTCGTCAGCCTGCTGGGCTCACCCGCCAATGCAAGCGAAGAAGTCCTGCAGATGCTGGTGCAGGCTTATCAGGGGCTCGGGCAGCATGCCAAGGCATTGCCACTGGGCGAACGCTATGTCCAGGCCAACCCCAACGCGGCCGACACCTGGTTGCAGTTTCTGGTAGCCGGTAACGCTGAGCTGAAGCGTTACGAGACAGCAGAGCGCTGGCAAAGCAGGCTTCTCGCCCGTCACCCGAATCAAGCCAAGAGCTGGCGGCAATTGGCAGGCTTGCAGCAGATGGCCGGCGATGAGGACAAGGCGCTGGCAACCCTGCGTGCGGCCCATGCCAAGGGGCTGCGCTTCAGCGAAGCCGAGCTGGACAATCTGGTATTGCTTGCCGGTGCCGCTGGCCAGCCCTGGCAAGGTGCGAAGCTGCTGCAGGGCATGCTTGAGTCACGCCTTCTAGCCAGCGATGCCAAGCGGCGTGAGCGTCTGGGCATGCTCTGGTGGCAGGCACGCGAGCGTTCGGAAGCGGCGCAGATCTACCGCGATCTCGCGGCTCAATCCGGTAGCGCCAAGTTCTGGCTGAACGTTGCTCAGTTGGAACTGGAGCAAGCCCACTGGCAGGCTGGTCTCGATGCGCTGAAACAGGCCGAGCGTGCAGGCGCCGAACGGCGCAAGGTTCGTTCCTGGCGCGAGTGGGCCGAAGGCGAGCTCAGCTTCGAGCGGCAGCGCCAGATCGCCGGTACTCGTTGATCGGGTTGTCTGGACCGCTTGAGAAAGGGGTGTCCAGGCAATTTCGGGCCAATTAGGTCTTGCGTGGAGCACGCTGCATAGCAGATGCACACAGAAACCCCGCCACAGTGGCGGGGTTTCGCGTTTATGCGTTATGGACGTAGAGCGCTGATCGACGCAGAGCGGTTCGGCGCAAATAACACGCATCGCTATCAGCTCGTACATGGAGTGCGTTGACAGCAGGCATCCCAGAGCCAATCAGCACCAGCATGAATGGCGTGGGGGCAGGAGTGGTATTGCCCGATGCCGCTCAGCTTGCCGATCAGGCTGGGTTCCGCTGCCTTATTCGAGCTCGTAGAGGTAGATCTTCTGCGCTTCCATGCGATAGCCGGCATCGGCCAGTTCGCTGGTGGCGTGTTCGACTTTTAGCGGGCCTTCGATCCAAAAGGGCTGGTACAGCTCGTCCACCTTTACGCCAAGCTCGCTGGTGGCATGCACGATCTGGTTGGAAGGCGGTGGCGGCACGTGAATACAGGCGCCGAAGTAGGGCACCAGCAGAAACTCCGTCACCCGCCCATCCTCGCTCATGTCCAGCGGCACAATGTAGCCGGGCAGCTTGACCTGAACGCCATCTAGCTCTTTGACGACCGGCTCGGCCGGCGATTGCTGAGCCGCTGCCGGACCCGCTTCCGCAGCGAGTGCATCGGCCAGTTGCGACATGTCGTGAAGCGCCACAGGCGGTGGAGGTGGCGGCGCGTCTGCCGGGATCAGGTCCGACCATTGCAGCTCACGAACATCGGCAACCGCGAAGGGCGCAGCGAGGGCGAGCAGGGTGGCAAGCAGCAGGCGAGACATGGAATTCCTCATAGTCTGATCGACAGGCCGTCGGCCAGCGACTGCCGATAGGCGCGCCACGCCGGCACACAGCCCATCAACAGCCCAGCCAGCAGTATGCCCGCCAGCAATGACCACTCATAGGCGCTTGGCAGTGCCAGCGGCAGATAAAGACCGTAGTGACTTTGCAGCGGCCCTTGCGCGACCGCGATGGCGACATACAACAGCAAGAGCCCGAACAGTGCACCCGCAAGTGCCAGGCTGAAAGCTTCGACCACCAGCAGACCGGCGATATGCCAAGGCCGGGCCCCAACCGAACGCAAGATCGCCATCTCCCGGCGCCGCTCGTTGAGGCTGGTGAGAATGGCGGTGAGCATGCCGATCAATCCGGTCAGCACGACGAACAAGGACACCACGAACAGCGCCTGTTCAGCGGTGCCCATCAGGCTCCAGAGTTCCTGCAGCGCCACGCCGGGCAGAATCGCCAGCAGTGGCTCGCCACGATAGCCATTGATTTCGCGCTGCAGCGTGAAGGTGGCGATCTTGCTGTTGAGGCCCAACATGAAGGCAGTGATCTGTTTGGGTTGTAGGTCTAGCTGGCGCGCCTGTTCGGCATCGATGCGCGCTGCACCTCGCGCCGGCATGCCGTTCTGCCAGTCGATATGCAGCGCCTCCATGCCTGCCAAATTGATATGCAGCGTGCGATCCACCGGCGTGCCGGTGCGCTTGAGGATGCCGACTACACGAAAAGGCTTGTCGTCATGTTTGACCAGGCTGACCGTGGCGACGCCATGCGCCAGCACCAGCTGGTCGTCCAGCGTGTATTTCAGTGCCTCGGCCACTTCGGCGCCCAGCACCACTTCAAACGGGTCTTCGGCGAATGGCCGACCTTGCGCCAGTTGCAGCGGCTGCTTGCGACCGTAACGGTAATGGTCGAAATAGGCGCTGCTGGTGCCCATCACGCGATAGCCGCGGTGAGAATCGCCCAGCGAAATGGGAATGGCCCAGCTGACTCTGGGATGCTCGGCGAAATGCTCGAAGCTTTCCCAGCGAATGTTGTTAGTGGCATTGCCGATCCGGAACACCGAATACAGCAGCAGATTCACCGACCCGGAGCGGGCGCCGACGATCAGATCGGTGCCGCTGATGGTGCTGGCAAAGCTGGCGCGGGCTTCGGTGCGCACGCGCTCTACGGCGAGCAGTAGGCACACCGAGAGCGCAATGGCGAATACGGTGAGCAGCGCAGTGAAGCGGCGGTTGTTCAGGCTCGCCAAGGCCAGACGCAACAAGTACATGGCCTACATCTCCGGGGCGCGAGCGGCGCGATTGAGGTCTGCCAATGAGAGGCTACGGTCGAACAGTGGCGCCAGGCTCTGGTCGTGGCTGACGAACAACAGGCTCGACCCGGCCTGTTCGCATTCGGCAAACAGCAACTGCAAAAAAGCTTCTCGACTATCGGCGTCGAGGGCAGAGGTGGGTTCGTCGGCAATCACCAGTTCCGGCTGCCCGATCAGTGCACGCGCTGCGGCGACGCGTTGTTGCTGGCCGATCGACAGCGCTTCGGCACGTCGATCGAGCAGGCTTTTCGGAATGCCGAGATGCTGGAGCAGGCTTGCCGACGCTTGCGCAACGCTGCCATGCCGCTGGCGGGCGCGCTCTGCTCTTGTCTTGGAGAAATGGCAAGGCAGGCTGACGTTTTCGGCCACCGAAAGAAATGGCAGCAGGTTGAACTGCTGGAAGATGTAGCCGGTGTGATCGACCCGGAAGCGATCCCGTGCACCGGCAGAGAGCGCCGCGAGATCGCTGCCGAGCAGGCGAACCGTCCCGCGTTGCGCTTTCTGTACGCCGCCGATCAGTCCGAGCAGGGTCGTCTTGCCGCTGCCCGACGGACCCTTGAGAAACAGGCTCTGGTTGCGCGCCAGCGTGAAGCTGGGGATGTCGAGCAGCTCTGCCTGGCCCGGCCAGGCAAAACCCAATTGGTGCAGTTCGAGCAACGGTGCGGTCATCGAGATGATCCGTGTCAGGCGAGCCGGTGAGTTTACTGCGTCGGGCCAGGCGGCGGCAGACGGGATCGGATCAGAACGTCGCGCGTGGCTGGTCCGCGTCGATTTCGGCGCCCCGTTGACCCTTTGGACCGATCAGCTGTGCCTGGATTTTCTGAGTGCCGGGGAACGCCTTGAACAAGGCTTGCAGATCGAGCGCCTGCAGCGCTTGGGGCGTGGCGCAATCGAAGCGGTAGTGCGCGTGAATTTCGCTGTGCTGGCTTTCATGATCATCGTCGTGCTCGTGCTCGTGCTCGTCGTCATGGGCCTCGCCTTCGAACAGCGGACTTTCGAGCTCGGTTTCGGCCAGGGTGCAGCCAGCTGCTGCAGGCAGGCCAAACAGCCCGTTCGGCTGTTCCAGCTGTTTGCGTGCGTCGGCAATCTTGCGTTTGTCTGCATCGCTGCTCGGCGCGTGCTCGAAGCCCACCAGATTCATCGCCGGGCTGCGCAGCTCGATTTCCAGCGTGGAGCCGTCCAGCGCCACATCCAGTTCCGCAGCGCCATGCTCGTGGGCGCTGAGACTGTCGTGGTGCGCATGGTCGTGATCGTGTTCAGCAGCCAGAGCAAAACCGGGCAGTAAGGCGAAGGGCAGGGCAAGCAGCAGACGGCGCATGGTGATCTCCATATGGTTGAGGGTTACGTTATAACAAACGTGCGTAACGTCTGGCCAGTGTCCACCTCCCATGGGAGCATGCGATCTAGTTTTTCAGGAGAGTGGCGATGATTCGAATTCGCGGCCATGTGGGCGATCTAGCGGTGGACCTCAGCATTGAAATGGACGATCACGACTGGGCGCAGTTGGGGCGTCAGATGCCCGCTGCACAGGTTGCGGCTGCCCCGCTGCAGCCGGCTGACAAGCCTACCGTTGACCCTCATTGGCACGAGGCGCAGCAGTTGCTGCGAACGGCACAGAACATGGACGGGCCTCAGCTGTTGGCCGAGCTGCAAGCGCTGGCGGGCAGCGCTCAAATGGGCAAGCGTCTGCTGGTGCGCTTGCGCCACTGCGCGCAGGTGAAGGTCGATAGCGGTGCGGATGCGCCTGTCTATCGCTGGGTCGAATGAACGGCGCGACTGCGATCCGGGTTACAGACGCTGCGTCTGGAAGGTATCGCAGCGTGTCGGGTCGCCACTGTCGAACCCGATACGAAACCACGTCACCCGTTGCGCAGAGGTGCCATGGGTGAAGGCATCTGGAACGACTCGGCCCTGACTTTGTTGCTGCAAACGGTCGTCGCCGATCGCGTTCGCCGCATTCAGTGCTTCCTCCAGATCCCCTGCCTCAAGCCAGTCATGACGCTGTTGGGCGTGGTTGGCCCAGACCCCTGCGAAGCAATCCGCCTGCAATTCCTGGCGAACCAGAAGGCCATTGTCGCCCTCCATGCGCGCGCCGCGCTGACGGGCAGCCTGCATCTGTTGCGAGACGCCTAACAGTGTCTGTACGTGGTGGCCGACCTCATGGGCGATCACATAAGCCTGAGCGAAATCGCCCGCGACCGAAAAACGCGACGCCATCTCGTCGAAGAACTGCAGGTCGAGATACACCTGCTGGTCGCCCGGACAGTAGAAGGGGCCGACCGCCGAATTGGCGAAGCCACAGGCCGAGTTCACGCCACCACGAAATAGCACCAGCGTTGGGTCGCGGTACTGCTGGCCGGACTGCTGAAACAAGGCGCGCCAGGTGTCCTCGGTGTCGCCCAGGATGGACTGGACGAAGGCAACCTGCGGGTCCTCACTGTTGGCTGGGGTGTTGCTCTGCTGGGTCGTTGCGGGACCTGATTGGTCGGCCAACTGACCGAGAATCTGCATGGGATCCTGGCCGGACAACAGACCGATCACCACCACGATTGCGACGCCCGCCAGGGTCAGGCGACCGCCACCGATGCCTCCGCTTCGGCCGCGAGCGTCCACCACATTGTCACTGCGACGAGCCTTCTTCCAACGCATGCCTGAGTCCTTCTGTCAGTTCTTACCTGAGTCAGACCGGCCTCAGCCTCAGCAAATTCAGCGGCGCTACAAACGTTTCGTCTGTTTCATCAGTCTGCCGGGTACTCGGCCAGCACCGACTGCTCACCTTCGTCGCTCACAGCGATTACTTTGAACGCGTCTTTACGGTCGCCCATTTCCATACCTGGCGAACCCATCGGCATGCCGGGTACCGCCGCACCGATCAGATCGGGCTGTGCTCGAAGCTTGAGAATGTCGGCAGCCGGGACGTGGCCTTCGACGAATTTTCCATCGATCACGCCGGTATGGCAGGAACCCAGGCTATGGGGCACGCCGAGGCGGGTCTTGACGGCGGCCATGTCGGGTTCAACGTGGTCGTCGACCTCGAACCCGTTGGCTTCCAGATGCTCTATCCAGGCCTTGCAGCAACCACAATTGGCGTCGCGGTGCACCTCGATGGCGATGGGCTCGGCGGCTTGAGCGAGGCTGGCGAAAAGAGCGGTGACAAGCAATAAACGACGCATGAAGGTCTCTCCGGCGGGGTTGTGCGCAGCATAGCCCCATGCTCGCAGGCACCCAAGCCTGCTGGTGTGAGCGAATGTCACAGGAGTCGGCGAACAAGCGTGGAGCGAACCAAAACGGGGCGATCCGGTCGGATATCCATCGTGGTGCGGAGCCGCCGTCAGGAGAGTTTTCGATGCGTTTTGCCCGTTTCGTTCTGCTCGCGCAGGCATTGGTGATGGCCTGTCTCAGTTTGGCCTACTGGCTGCGGCCTCACGAGATGGCCAATCTCAATGGCATGCTGCTGATGGAAACTGCGTCGGTCAGTCACATGCGTGTCTATTACGGCGGCTTGCAGCTGGGGCTGGCATTGTTCCTGATCTGGGCCGCGCGTGCACCGGAGAGAGCCCGGTCAGCCCTGATCATGCTAGTGATGACCATGGCGGCGCTGGTGCTGGGGAGGCTGGTGTCGCTCTGGCTGGATGGCGGCGCCTTGGTTGGCTTCGATCTCGCCTCCATGCTCTATCGCGTGCTGGCTGTGGTGTTCGCCGGTCTCGCCTGGCGTGCTATTCGCGAGCGTCCGGAGCCAGAGCCTGAGCGCCTTGAGCCTGCCACCCATCGCCTCGTCAGCGAATCACCGATGCCATTCAAGCTTGGCGACACGCCTCCGGCCGTAGAGCCCGCGTCCGGTGACGCGGCACCGCAGCCGTTCCGTCGAGGGGATCCGCTCGCCTGACCGATGCCGCCGGAAGCAGGTCAGCTTCGCATTGGCGCTGACGAAGCGCCGTTACCTCTCGGTTGAGCCGGAGGGCTTTGCCTCGTGCACTCATCGGCCGCTACCGGCCAGGCGTTCATAATCCAACGTTAATTGTTCAAGCTTGCGCAGCAGCGAGTCGCTGGTGGTGACGATTACGGTCGGCACGAAGCGTGAATCGTCTGCCAAGGTGAATCCGGCCCGGGCGAAACGCCATTGGGTATCGATCTTTTCGAGCTGGCTGACGATTTGCGCGGTGTTCTGCGGCGCGGCCTTCAGCTCATTCAGCCCGTGTTCGAACTCTGTAACCGCCGCGTCGAAGTCGCTGCGCAAGCGCTGCTCTGGAAGCTTCCAGCTCATGGCAAGGTAAAGCATGGCGATGCGCTGACTGAGCATGCGTTGGCGCCCGCTGCGATTGACCAGACGGGCCGCCTGATTGCCGCTGTGACGCTCGATTTTCCCGACCAGCGCTTCGCTCTGGCTGAGGAAGCGGTCAGCCAGGCGCAGGAGTTCGGCGGATTGGCTGCGGTCCGGGCGGCTCAGAGCCAACTGACGATACTGGTGCCAGGTGTCAGTTGCCTCGTTCAATGCTTTGCGGATATCCCCGTCAGCGGCGTATTCATCGAGCCACTGAGCATTCTCCTCGACGCTGGCAATGCTGTTGTCGAGCTGACTGGCGGCGAGGTCGACACGGGTGTCGGTGCCGATCATCAGATAGGTCTTGGCGATGCGTTGGCTGAGCATACGCTGCATGCCGGCTCGGTTGACCGCTTCAGCGTCGCTGATGCCTGCTTGGCAGGGAAGGCTGCCAAGCAGGCCGAGTAGCAGTGCAATGGTTAACGGAAATTTGAACATGGAGCGCTCCTGACGTCCGGACGGGCGCGATGCTGACCGTTCGGTCAGTCGGCGTGGCGAGACGATAGAGCCCTGCGCGCTAACGGCATTGATGGTTATCAAGGGCGCTGGAGTGTTGTTGCAGCCTGAGCCGTGGCGCACACCAGGCGCATCCGGTTCAGCCCTTGGCCTCGTTCTCCAGTACCCAGACCGCCGCTTCCACCCGCGAACGCAGGCCCAGCTTGTGCAGCAGATTCTTAACGTGGACTTTGACGGTGCCTTCGGTAATGCCGAGCTTACGGGCGATCATCTTGTTGCTCTGGCCCTTGGCAATCAGACGCAGGACCTCTTTTTCGCGCTTGGTCAGGCTGGAGAATGGCACCTGCCCGGTGCGTTTCGGACGTACCCGGATCGCTTCGGCGAGCACCTGGGTCAGTTCGGGGCTCAAGGCCATACGGCCGGTCGCCGCCAGGCGGATCTGCTCGACCAGTTGTTCGGCGTCCATGTCCTTGAGCAGATAGCCGTCAGCACCGTTGCGCAGGGCTTCGAGTACATGGCTTTGTTCATCGGAGACGGTAAACATGACGATACGTGCATCGATGTCCGCATCGCGCATGCGGCGGGTGGTTTCCAGTCCGTCGATACCCGGCATGTTGAGGTCCATCAGGATGAGATCGGGCTCGGTCTGTTGCGCGAGGTGGATGGCGTCCTCGCCGTTACCCGCCTCACCGACCACCTCCAGATCACTTTCCAGTTCCAGCAGGTCACGCAAGCCTCGACGCATCATGGGGTGGTCGTCGACCAGCAGGATTCGTGCAGTAGTCCCTTCGTTCATGCGTGACATGTTCCTGGCTCCGGGGAAATGTGGCGGTAGGCGGGCGGAAACCTCAGGTACACCAGCGTGCCTCCGGCGGGGCGCCGACCGATATTGATGGTGCCGTTCAGGCTGTTGGCGCGCTCGCGCAGGATGATCAGGCCGTAATGGCCGGCACGCTGCTCCTCGGGGTTGATGCCAATGCCATCGTCCTCGATCCTCACGTGGATGGTGCCGATGCTGTCCTGCGTCAGGCTCAGCCAGCAGTGCTCCGCCTCGGCATGCTTGACCACGTTGCTAAGCGCCTCGCGGACGATCTGCAGGCAGTGCACTTCTTCGTTGGGAGTGAGCGGGCAGTGATCGAGCTGATAGTCACTCTCTACCTGCAGTCCCGAATTGGCGCTGAACTCTTCGATCGTTGCATACAGCGCCGGTTTGAGCCCTGGTTCGTTGACCTTGATGCGAAAGGTGGTGAGCAGTTCCCGCAGCTGGCGGTAAGCCGCGTTCAGACCCTGGTCGATCTGCTGCACGCTGTCGTCCAGTTGTGCCTGGTCGCTTTGCTTCTGCATCAGACGCTTCAGCCTTGCCAGCTGCAGCTTCTGCGCGGCCAGCGCCTGGGCCAGTGAATCGTGCAGTTCACGGGCGATCACTGCCCGCTCCTCCATCAGTGCCAGGCGTGCCTGTTTCTGGCCCGATTGAGCCAGGCTCAGCGATGCGGCGAACAGGTCGGCCAGGGTCGTCAGCGGTAGCGTCTGCCAGGGCTGCAATGGCTCGCCTGGGCGATAGGCCACCCGCAGCGAGCCCAGGTCATCCGGCCCGGAGCGCAACTCGAACGTCAGCAGTTTTTCGCCGCTCGGCAGTCGGCCGCTCTGGTTCACCGGGCAAGCATCGCACTGGGGTAGCTGGCAGTATTCAGGCGGCTGCAAATCGTGCGAAGTCATCGCCGTATGGCTGCCCGCTTCGGCGGAACGGTTCAGGCACAGCGATATCGGGCCGGTGTCGAGGACCTGCTGCACCTTGTTGAGTTGCGCGCCCATCATCTGCGTGGGGTCGTCCGGTTTGCTGTAGAGCAACCGGGCGCTGTCGAACAACAGCTGCAGCGTGGCGTTGCTGCGGGTCAGGGCGGCGGTCTTGTCATCCACCTTCTGCTCCATTTGCGCGTAAAGGCTGGCCAGTTCCTGGCTCATTTGGTTGAGCGTGCGGGCCAGCAGGCTGAGCTCGGTATCGCCGGGAATCTGCACCTGGCCGCTGAAGTCGCCCTTGCCGATATCGCGCGCCATCTTGGTCAGGCTGCGCAGTGGCGTGGCCAGGTTGTTGTGCAGGCCGTAGATGAGCACGAAAGCGATCAGCACGATGACGAACAGAGTGCAGGCCTGCAGTGCTCGGATAACGCTGAGCTTGCCTTCCGATGCCTCCTGCAGCGTACGGACGAAGATGTCCAGCTCACTGACGAAGGCCGGCGCCTCTCGACGGTAGTCCTCTAGCCGCGCCGGTTGCGCATCGAGCAATGGGCGCATGTCTTGTTCCCAATGCTGCGAAACCGCAGCGTGCAAAGCCGGCAGACGGGTGCTGCCGTGGCGGTGCAAGGCCGAGCGCAACGAGGCGGAGCGCAACGTCTGCTGCAGGGTTTCGATGCGCTCGTAAAGCAGCGCCTGCGAGCCGTGTTCGGCAGTGAAAGCCAGGCGGTAGGCCTGCATGCGCAGACTGCCGGCCTGATTGATCGCCTCGGCATCGCCTTCCAGGGCGTCGGCCAGGTAGAGGTTGGCAAGCATGCTGAGCAGCGAGACACCGATGATCACCACGAAGGCCACCAGCGTATTGAACACGATCGAGTGTCGGGTGGAGAGCGGCTCGCTTTCGGTTGAAGACATGTTCGGCTCGACGGTCGGGCGATGCCTCATTCTGCGCCTCGTCGATCCCGCTGACCACGGGTGAGAGCGTACCTCCAATGCTTCATGGACCCCTCCAGGCCCTCCGCGACTGACCCCGTGACACTGGCTTAACCTGCTGATTCACTGACGATTTTCCGGTTGGAAAAGGAGTACCTCGGAAGGGGTAGTCACAGTGCCTGTGGCAAAACGCCAGTTTCGCTGTATTGACCCCAGTCAAATTCGGATCGATCCCCCCCGCTTAGCGTGCGAGCCATTCCTGAACCCGCTGCGCTTGCAGGCAGGGTCTTGGCGCCAAGAGGATCGACCATGAGCAATATCGAAAAGTGGGACGTGGAGGACCAGATCTTCTGGGACACCACTGGCAAGCGGGTCGCCAATCGCAATCTGTGGATCTCCATCCCGAGTCTGCTGATGGGCTTCGCCATCTGGCTGATGTGGGGCATCGTCACGGTGCAGATGCTCAACCTGGGCTTTCCCTTCGCGCCCGCCGAGCTGTTCACCCTGACCGCCATCGCCGGCCTCACCGGCGCCACTCTACGCATCCCGGCGTCGTTCATGATCCGCATTGCCGGCGGGCGCAACACCATCTTCCTGACTACCGCACTGCTGATGATTCCGGCGGCCGGTGCGGGCATTGCCCTGCAGAGCCAGGACACACCGCTGTGGGTCTTCCAGCTGCTGGCCTTCCTCTCCGGTATCGGCGGCGGCAACTTCGCCTGCTCGATGAGCAACATCAGCACCTTCTTCCCGAAGAACCAGCAAGGATTGGCGCTGGGCCTCAACGCCGGCCTCGGTAACTTCGGTGTCACCACCATGCAGATCCTGATCCCGTTGGTAATGACCGCCGGTGTGTTCGGCTTTATCGCCGGTGACCCGATGACACTGGTCAAGGACAGCGGCACGTTGATCGGCGGCATTCCTGCCGGAACCGATACCTGGATCCAGAATGGTGGCTGGGTCTGGCTGCTGTTCCTGGTGCCGCTGGCTTTCGCCGGCTGGTTCGGCATGAACAACCTGCTGGTGATCTCGCCGACGCCGGGTTACCCGCTGAACGCCTTCGGCAAGATTCTCGGTCTCTACGCCGTGGCCTTTTTCGCCGCCGCCGTCGGCCTGTACCTGTACTTGCCTGCGCCGACCGGCCTCGGCGTGCTGAATATGTGGGGCGTGATGCTGCTGACCATCGGCGCGACGCTCGGCATGCTGCGTCTGCTGCCAGGCAGCATCAGCCCGAACATCAAGCGCCAGTTCGCGATCTTCCGCGACAAGCACACCTGGTCGATGAGCGTTCTCTACATCCTGACCTTCGGCTCGTTCATCGGCTTTTCCATGGCGCTGCCACTGTCGATCACGGTGATCTTCGGCTTCATGAACGAGGTCGGCGCCGACGGTGTAGTAACTCGCGTCGCCAACCCCAACGCACCGAGTGCGCTGACCTACGCCTGGATCGGGCCGTTCATTGGCGCCCTGATCCGTCCGCTGGGCGGCTGGATTTCCGACAAGGTCGGCGGCTCCATCGTCACCCAGGTGATCTCGGTGGTCATGGTTGGCGCCTCGGTCGCGGCCGGCTACGTGATGCAACAGGCCTACGGTTCGGCCCAGCCTGAAGAGTATTTCTTCCTGTTCCTGGTGCTGTTCCTGGTGCTGTTCGCCGCCAGCGGCATCGGCAACGGCTCGACCTTCCGCACCATCGGCGTCATCTACGACCGCGAGAAGGCCGGCCCGGTACTCGGCTGGACCTCCGCTGTCGCCGCCTACGGCTCCTTCGTCGCCCCGATCGTGATCGGCGAACAGGTCAAGGCGGGCACCCCGGAAGTGGCGATGTACGGCTTCGCGGTGTTCTACGCGCTGTGCCTGATCCTCAACTGGTGGTTCTACCTGCGCCCCAACGCCTACGTGAAGAACCCCTGAGACCGGAGAGCCGCCATGAACATCATGCTTGCCTACGACAACTCGCGTAACGCCAGGAAAGCCCTGGACGCCACCCTCGAGATGTTCGGTCCGCTCAACCCCCTGATCATGCTGATCGGGGTGGTGGAAGACACCCGCGATACCAGCGATTCGGCGGCCGAGCTCTACGAGCGTGAACGTCGCGAATTCCAGGCGTTCCTGCAGGAGGCGGCGGCCAAGGTCAGCGCCTTCGGTCTGGACGTCGACGTGATGCTCGCCGAAGGCGACGCCCGCAAGATGATTCTCAAGGCTGCCGAGCACAAGAAGCCCGATCTGCTGGTGATCGCGCGGCATTCCAACGAACCGGACGGCGGCTTCATCTCCCGCTCGCTGAATCTCTTGGTCGACGAGCTCGACTACATGACCTTCGGCAGCGTCAGCGCCTTCCTGGCCCGCCGGGCGCCTTGCCCGGTCCTGATCCAAGCCTGCCCCTGAGTGAGGAGCTCAGCATGAGAGTTTCTACGCTGTTCGAATGGAAGCGCCCCGAGATCCGGGCCCTGCATCTGACCTGGATCGCCTTCTATATCTGCTTTTTTGTCTGGTTCGGCATGGCGCCGCTGGCCTCAAGCATGCTGAAAAGCGTGAACTGGCTGACGCCCGAAGACCTCAAGCTGTTCGCCATCGCCAACGTGGCGCTGACCATCCCGGCGCGCATTCTCGTCGGCATGGCGCTCGACCACTGGGGGCCGCGCCGGGTGTTCTCGGTATTGTTGGTGGTGATGGCCGCGCCCGCGCTGTTCTTCGCCTTCGGTGACAGCCGCGTCCAGCTGCTGGTGTCGAGGCTGATCCTCGGCTCCATCGGCGCCAGCTTCGTGGTCGGCATCCATATGACGGCCATGTGGTTCAAGCCCAAGGACATCGGTTTCGCCGAAGGCTTCTACGCCGGCTGGGGCAACTTCGGTTCCGCAGCGGCGGCCATGAGCCTGCCGGCCATCGCCATCCACGCCTTCGGTGGCCCGGAAGGCTGGCGCTGGGCGATTGCCAGCTCGGCGATCGTCATGGCCGTCTACGGCGTGTACTACTGGTTTGCCCTTACCGACGGCCCGGCCGGCACCATCCACCGCAAGCCGCACAAGGCCAGCGCGCTGGAAGTCAGCACCTGGGCCGACATGATCAAACTGATCGTCTGGACCATCCCCATGGTCGGCGTGCTGGGCATCCTGGTCTGGCGCATCGAGGGGCTGGGTTACCTGGGCGCGACCGGTGCGGCGATCTGCTACTCGGTGATCGCGCTGGTGGTGATCTTCCAGGTGGTGCAGATCCTGCGGGTCAACATACCGATCCTGAAGAAGGGCGTGCCGGAAGACGACAAGTACCCCTTCAACACCGTGGCCGCGCTGAACTCCACCTACTTCGCCAACTTCGGTGCGGAGCTGGCGGTGGTGTCGATGCTGCCGATGTTCTTTGAGCTGACCTGGGGCCTGACCCCGACCACCGCGGGCATCATCGCTGCCTCCTTCGCCTTCGTGAACCTGGTGGCGCGGCCCATGGGCGGGCTGGTCTCCGACCGCTTCGGCAACCGCCGCTTCGTCATGCTCGCCTACATGCTCGGCATCGCCGTCGGGTTCTTCCTGATGGGGCTGATGAACGCGTCCTGGCCGCTGATCGTCGCTGTCGCTATCACCGTGGCCTGCTCGATGTTCGTTCAGGGCGCCGAGGGCGCGACTTTCGGGATCATCCCCTCGATCAAGCGCCGGGTAACCGGGCAGATCTCCGGCATGGCCGGGGCCTACGGCAACGTTGGCGCCGTCTGCTACCTGACCCTTTACACCTTCGTGACCCCCTCGCAGTTCTTCATGGTGATTGCCGCCGGTGCGTTCGTCAGCTTCGGGCTCTGCCTGCTCTGGCTGAAGGAGCCCGAGGGAGCGTTCTCCGACGAGTACTACGTATCCAGCGTCGACCGCGAGTTGGAGGCCCGCCAGAAGCTCGCGTCCTGACGTTCATAGCCCTGATGCGTCGGTCCCAGAGGCGGGCGCCAGCCGAGATTGATAAGCCGACCGGTCGGGCCAGTGGTTCGCAACCGGAGTGAGGAGAGAAACCAATGAGCCACTTGCTCGATCAACTGCGCTTCTTCAACAGGAAGCAAGGCGAGTTCGCCGACGGTCATGGCGAAACCCGCATCGAATCCCGCGACTGGGAGAACGTCTACCGCTCGCGTTGGCAGTACGACAAGATCGTGCGCTCCACGCACGGGGTGAACTGCACCGGTTCGTGCTCCTGGAAGATCTACGTGAAGAACGGCCTGATCACCTGGGAAACCCAGCAGACCGACTACCCGCGCACCCGCAACGACCTGCCCAACCACGAGCCGCGCGGCTGCCCGCGCGGCGCCAGCTACAGCTGGTACATCTATAGCGCCAACCGCCTGAAGTACCCCAAGGTGCGCAAGCCGCTGCTGAAGCTGTGGCGTGAAGCGCGGCGCAGCATGACCGCGGTGGACGCCTGGGCCAGCATCGTCGAGGACAAGGCCAAGGCCGAGTCCTACAAGAGCAAGCGCGGCATGGGCGGCTTCATCCGCTCCAGCTGGGAAGAAGTCAACGAGATCATCGCCGCCGCCAACGTCTACACCGTCAAACAGTACGGCCCGGACCGTGTCATCGGTTTCTCGCCGATCCCGGCCATGTCCATGGTCAGCTACGCTGCCGGTAGCCGCTACCTGTCCCTGATCGGTGGCGTGTGCCTGAGCTTCTACGACTGGTACTGCGACCTACCGCCGGCCTCGCCACAGGTGTGGGGCGAGCAGACCGACGTGCCGGAATCGGCCGACTGGTACAACTCCAACTACATCATCGCCTGGGGCTCCAACGTCCCGCAGACCCGTACCCCGGACGCGCACTTCTTTACCGAAGTCCGCTACAAAGGCACCAAGACCGTTGCCATCACCCCGGACTACGCCGAGGTCGCCAAGCTCACCGACCTCTGGCTCAACCCGAAGCAGGGCACCGACGCCGCCCTGGCCCAGGCATTCGCCCACGTCATCTTCAAGGAATTCCACCTCGAGACGCCGAGCGAATACTTCCGCGACTACGCCAAGCGCTACACCGACCTGCCGGTGCTGGTGCGCCTGAACGAGAAGGACGGCAGCTACATCGCCGACCGCTTCCTGCGCGCCTCGGATCTGGCCGACAACCTCGGCCAGGAGAACAACCCCGAGTGGAAGACCATCGCAGTCGATGGCACCACCGGCGAGCTGGTTTCGCCGCTCGGCTCCATCGGCTACCGCTGGGGCGAGAAGGGCAAGTGGAACATCGAAGCCCGCGAAGGCAAGGACGGCCGTGACGTCGACCTGAGCCTGACCCAGATCGATGGCGGCGAGACGGCCGAGGTCGCCTTCCCGTACTTCGGCGGCATCCTCCACGAGCACTTCCAGCACGCTGAAGGCGAAAGCATCCAGCTGCGCCGCGTACCGGTACGCAGCATCACCCTGGCCGACGGCAGCACCACCAAGGTCGCCACCGTATTCGACCTGATGGCCGCCAACCTCGGTATCGACCGTGGCCTGGGTGGCGCCAACGTCGCTTCCAGCTATGACGATGCCAGCGTGCCGGGCACTCCGGCCTGGCAGGAAGTCATCACCGGCGTGGCGCGTGAGAAGGCGATCCAGATCGCCCGTGAATTCGCCGACAACGCCGACAAGACCCACGGCCGTTCCATGATCATCGTCGGTGCGGCGATGAACCACTGGTACCACATGGACATGAACTACCGCGGCCTGATCAACATGCTGATGTTGTGCGGTTGCGTGGGGCAGACCGGTGGCGGCTGGGCTCACTACGTCGGCCAGGAAAAGCTGCGTCCGCAGTGCGGCTGGCTGCCATTGGCCTTCGGCCTCGACTGGAGCCGTCCGCCGCGCCAGATGAACGGCACCAGCTTCTTCTACAACCACAGCTCGCAGTGGCGCCACGAGAAGATGAGCATTCACGAAGTGCTCTCGCCACTGGCCGACAAGTCGCAGTTCCCCGAGCACATGCTCGACTACAACATCCGCGCCGAACGTGCTGGCTGGCTGCCGAGCGCGCCGCAGCTCAACCGCAACCCGCTGCAGATCTGCCGTGACGCCGAAGCCGCCGGCATGTCGCCGGTGGACTACGTCACCCAGTCGCTCAAGGACGGTTCGCTGCGCTTCTCCTGCGAGCAGCCGGACAGCCCGGAAAACTTCCCGCGCAACATGTTCATCTGGCGCTCCAACCTGCTGGGCAGCTCGGGCAAGGGCCACGAGTACATGCTCAAGTACCTGCTGGGCACCAAGAACGGCGTGATGAACGAGGACCTCGGCAAGCGTGACGGCTTCAAGCCGCTCGAAGCCGAATGGCAGGACGACGGCGCCATCGGCAAGCTCGATCTGGTCACCACCCTCGACTTCCGCATGTCCTCGACCTGCGTGTATTCCGACATCGTCCTGCCGACCGCGACCTGGTACGAGAAGGACGACATGAACACCTCGGACATGCACCCCTTCATCCACCCGCTGTCCGCCGCCATCGACCCGGCCTGGGAAGCGCGTTCGGACTGGGAGATCTACAAGGGCATCGCCAAGGCCTTCTCGAAGATGGCCGAAGGTCATCTGGGCGTGGAAAAGGACCTGGTCACCGTGCCGCTCTTGCACGACAGCCCCGGCGAACTGGCCCAGCCATTCGGCGGCACCGACTGGAAAACCGCAGGCGTCGATCCGCAGCCGGGCAAGAACTGCCCGAACATGGCGGTGGTCGAGCGCGACTATCCCGCCACCTATAAGAAGTTCACCTCCCTCGGCCCGCTGCTCGACAAGCTCGGCAACGGTGGCAAGGGCATCAACTGGAACACCCAGGCTGAAGTCGATTTCCTCGGCGAGCTGAACTACAAGGTGCGCGAGGAGGGCGTCAGCCAAGGGCGTCCGCAGATCGAGTCGGCCATCGACGCCGCCGAGGTCATCCTCAGTCTGGCGCCGGAAACCAACGGTCACGTTGCCGTGAAGGCCTGGGCCGCTCTGTCGGAATTCACCGGCCGCGACCACAGCCACCTTGCGCTGCCCAAGGAGCACGAGGCGATCCGCTTCCGTGACATCCAGGCGCAACCGCGCAAGATCATCTCCAGCCCGACCTGGTCAGGCCTGGAAGACGAGCATGTGTCGTACAACGCCGGCTACACCAACGTCCACGAGTTCATCCCGTGGCGCACCATCACCGGTCGCCAGCAGTTCTTCCAGGACCACCCGTGGATGCAGGCCTTCGGTGAGCAGCTGATGAGCTACCGGCCGCCGATCAACACCCGCACCATCGATTACGTGAAGGGCAAGAAGAGCAACGGCAATACCGAAATCGTCCTCAACTGGATCACCCCGCACCAGAAGTGGGGTATCCACAGCACCTACTCGGACAACCTGATCATGCTCACCCTGAGCCGTGGCGGCCCGATCGTGTGGATGTCGGAAGTCGACGCCAAGAAGGCCGGCATCGAGGACAACGACTGGATCGAGTGCTTCAACGCCAACGGCGCCCTGACCGCCCGTGCGGTGGTCAGCCAGCGCGTGATGGAAGGCATGGTGATGATGTACCACGCCCAGGAACGCATCGTGAACGTGCCCGGCAGCGAGACCACCAAGACCCGCGGCGGCCACCACAACTCGGTGACCCGCGTGGTGCTCAAGCCCACCCACATGATCGGCGGCTACGCCCAGCAGGCGTACGGCTTCAACTACTACGGCACCGTGGGTTGCAACCGCGACGAGTTCGTCGTGGTACGCAAGATGGCCAAGGTCGACTGGCTCGACGGCCCGAACGGCAACGACCTGCCGCAACCCCTGCCGCAAGACATCTGAGGAATAGGCCATGAAGATTCGTTCACCCAAGGTGGCAGCGCATGGTCCCCGGACCATGCCCGCTCTGAAGATCAAGGCGCCGGTTGTGGAGGTTGCACAATGAAAATTCGTTCACAAGTGGGCATGGTCCTGAACCTGGACAAGTGCATCGGCTGCCACACCTGCTCGATCACCTGCAAGAACGTCTGGACCAGCCGTGAAGGCATGGAATACGCCTGGTTCAACAACGTCGAGACCAAGCCTGGCATCGGCTACCCGAAGGAGTGGGAGAACCAGGACAAGTGGAAGGGCGGCTGGGTGCGCAACGGCGACGGCACCATCAACCCGCGCATCGGTGGCAAGTTTCGCGTACTGGCGAACATCTTCGCCAACCCTGACCTGCCGACCATCGACGACTACTACGAGCCGTTCGACTTCGACTACCAGAACCTGCACACCGCGCCGATCTCCGAGCACCAGCCGGTGGCACGTCCGCGCTCGCTGATCTCCGGTCAGCGCATGGAGAAGATCGAGTGGGGCCCGAACTGGGAGGAAATTCTCGGTACCGAGTTCGCCAAGCGTCGCAAGGACAAGAACTTCGACAAGATCCAGGCGGACATCTACGGGCAGTACGAAAACACCTTCATGATGTACCTGCCGCGCCTGTGCGAGCACTGCCTGAACCCGACCTGCGCGGCGTCCTGCCCGAGTGGTGCGATCTACAAGCGCGAGGAGGACGGCATCGTTCTCATCGACCAGGAGAAGTGCCGCGGCTGGCGCATGTGCATCAGCGGCTGCCCGTACAAGAAGATCTACTTCAACTGGAAGAGCGGCAAATCCGAGAAGTGCATCTTCTGCTTCCCGCGCATCGAGGCCGGCATGCCGACCGTCTGTGCCGAGACCTGCGTAGGCCGCATCCGCTACCTCGGCGTGCTGCTGTACGACGCCGACCGCATCCATGAAGTGGCCAGCACGGTCAACGAGCAGGACCTGTACGCCAAGCAACTGGAGATCTTCCTCGATCCGTTCGATCCGAAGGTCATCGAGCAGGCGCTCAACGACGGCGTACCGATGTCGGTGATCGAAGCCGCGCAGAACTCGCCGGTGTACAAGATGGCGGTGGACTGGAAGCTGGCCCTGCCGCTGCACCCGGAATACCGCACGCTGCCGATGGTGTGGTACGTGCCGCCGCTGTCGCCAATCCAGAACGCCGCGGCGGCTGGCCACGTCAGCATGGACGGCGTGCTGCCGGACGTCGACAGCCTGCGCATCCCGCTGCGCTACCTGGCCAACCTGCTCACCGCAGGTGACGAGGAGCCGGTCAAGCTGGCGCTCAAGCGCATGCTCGCCATGCGTGCCTACAAGCGCGCCGAGCAGGTCGATGGCGTGCAGGACTTGGAGGTGCTGGAGAGCGTTGGGCTGTCGGTGGCCCAGGTCGAGGACATGTACCGCTACCTGGCCATCGCCAACTACGAAGATCGCTACGTGATCCCGACCGCGCATCGCGAGGAGGCCATGAGCGACGCCTTCGCCGAGCGTTCCGGTTGCGGCTTCAGCTTCGGCAGCGGCTGCTCGGGCGCCTCGGACACCAACATGTTCGGCGCGAAGAAGGCCAACCGCCGCGACATCATCCAGACCGTCCAGCTGTGGGAGGACTGAGCCATGCGCATCCTTAAAGTGATTTCCCTGCTGCTGGACTATCCCGACCAGCACCTGCGCGACGGCCATGCCGAACTGGCTCAGGCCATCGGCGCGGCGCGCGAGATCAGCCCGGAGCAGCGCATCGCGCTGCGCCGCCTGCTCGATGAGCTGACCGAAGACGACCTGATGGACGTGCAGGAGCGTTACACCGACCTGTTCGACCGCGGTCGTTCACTGTCGCTGCTCTTGTTCGAACACGTGCATGGCGAGTCTCGCGACCGCGGCCAGGCCATGGTCAACCTGATGGCGCAGTACACCGAGGCTGGCTTCGACATCGGTGTACGCGAGCTGCCGGACTACATTCCGCTGTACCTCGAGTACCTCGCCACCCGCGATGACCTCGAGGCCCGCGAGGGGCTGGCCGACGTGTCGCACCTGCTGGCTCTGCTGGCGGCGCGTCTGCAGGAGCGCGAAAGCCCGCATGCGGCGTGCTTCCGTGCACTGCTGCAGATCGCCGGCGAACAGGTGCAGGAAACCCTGGCCGGCCTGCAGGAGCAGGTCGCCGCCGAGGAACGCGACGACTCGCTGGAAGCGCTGGACAAGATCTGGGAGGAGGAACAGGTCAATTTCCTCCAGGCCGAGCAGCAGGATCGCTGCCCATCCATGCCGAGCGGGCCGGGCAAGGCTCGCGAGGAAAGCCCGGTGCCGCTGCACTGGACCGATTTCAAGCATGACGGGCAGGCCGCCGCGCTCGCCCAGGAGGTGCGCAATGTCTAACTTCAATTTCCTGCTGTTCGGGGTCTACCCCTACATCGCCCTGGCCATCTGCCTGATCGGCAGCTGGGCACGCTTCGACCTGTCGCAATACAGCTGGAAGGCTGGCTCCAGCCAGATGCTGTCAAACAACCGCATGCGCCTGGCGAGCAACCTGTTCCACGTCGGCATCATCTTCATCCTGGCCGGACATTTCGTCGGCCTGCTGATGCCCGAGGCGCTGTATCACTCGTTCATCAGCAGTGGCCAGAAGCAGATCGTGGCGATGGTGTCCGGTGGCTTTTTCGGCATCCTCTGCCTGATCGGGCTGGTGATGCTGATTCACCGCCGGATGACCGACGCCCGCGTGCGTGCCACCTCCAACACCAGCGACATCATGATCCTCTTCGTGCTGCTGGCGCAGCTGGTGCTGGGGCTGCTGACCATCATCGCCTCCACCGGCCACCTGGACGGTTCGGTGATGGTGCTGCTGGGCACCTGGGCGCAGAGCCTGGTGACCCTGCAGCCGGTCAAGGCCGCAGGCGCCATCGAAACGGTCGGCATCATCTACAAGCTGCACGTGTTTCTCGGCATGACCCTGTTCGTGCTGTTCCCCTTCACCCGTCTGGTGCACATCGTCAGCGCACCGGTGTGGTACCTGGGGCGGCGCTACCAAATCGTCCGTCAGAAGGGTGTCAAACCGACCATTCCGCGCCCGCAACGCCCGCGTACCTATGAAGCACCCGCCCGCGAAACATCCGCGCCGACGGCTGTGCCCGGTTACGCCACGGCTAAGAACAAGACGCCGGCGTGATGGCTCGGCGGCTGGCGTCTCTGCGTCAGCCGCCCTGGCTGAATCGACCAAACGTCCAAACGGCTTTATCGAGGTGATCATCATGGGTTGTGGATGTGGTGGAAGCACAGGTGGAGGCGGCTGCGGTGGCGGCGCGCGTCCTGAGATCGAAGTGCCGGCCGAGGCCCCGCTGTTCGAGGAGCTGGCGCACGAACCCTCGCTGATCGCCAGCAGTGAACAGGAATGGCCCCAGGTGCACGTCAACGGCGTGGCGATCGCCTCGCAGGCCATTGCCCAGGAACTGCAATGTCACCCGGCCGAAAGCCGCGATGAGGCCGTCTACCTGGCGACCCAGGCGCTGGTGCTGCGTGAGCTGTTGCAGCAGCGCATCGGCGAACTGGGGCTGATGGTGCGAGCCGAGGCCGGCGAGAGCGAGGAGGAGGCGGCCACCCGCACCCTGATCGAGCAGGAAGTGCCGCTGCCGCTGGCCGATGAGGCGGCCTGCCGGCAGTACTACAACGGCAACCAGCAGCGCTTCTTCAGCGCACCCTTGCTGGCCGCGCGGCATATTCTGCTGGCCTCCCCGGCAGACGATGCCGAAGCCCGCAGCCTGGCTCGGGAACAGGCCTTGGCGTTGATCGCGCAGCTGCAGTCCGACCCGCAATGCTTCGCCGAACTGGCGCTGCTGCATTCGGCCTGCCCGTCGAAGGGGCAGGGCGGTGCACTGGGACAGATCAGCAAGGGCCAGACGGTGCCGGAATTCGAGCGCCAGCTGTTCCGTCTTCCGGTCGGTCTGTGCCAGCAACCGCTGGAGAGCCGTTACGGCTATCACCTGGTGGCCGTCGACCAGCGCATCGAAGGCGAGCAGCTGCCTTACGAGGTCGTCGCCGGCTCGATCCGCGCCGAGCTCAACCAGCGCGTCTGGCAGATCGGCGTCAGCCAGTACCTGCAGAACCTGGTGGGTGCGGCGCACATCGATGGCATCCATATGCAGGGCGCTGACACGCCACTGATGCAATAACGGAGACTTGGCTCAACGTAGGGTGGATGACGCTTCACCCATCCACCTTTGCGGGCTGGGGGTGGATGGAAGCGGCGGCACTCGCACCACCCCACCGGGTCGCGCCACCGGACGGGGCTCTGGTGGATGAAACGAGTTCATCCACCCTACGAAGGTTCAGAGGTGTTATCGATGACTCAATTACGCGATGCCCACAACCGCCAGATCGACTACCTGCGCATGTCGGTGACCGACCGCTGTGATTTTCGCTGCGTCTACTGCATGGCTGAGGACATGACCTTCCTGCCGCGCCAGCAGGTGCTCGGCCTGGAGGAACTGGAACGCATCGCGCGGATATTCGTCGGTCTGGGGGTAAAAAAGATTCGTCTCACTGGCGGCGAACCGCTGGTGCGCCAGGGCGTCGTCGGCCTCTGCGAGCGCATCGCTGCACTGCCCGGCCTGCGCGAACTGGTGATGACCACCAACGGCTCGCAACTGGTCAAGCTCGCCACTCCGCTGGCGCGCGCCGGGGTAAAGCGGCTGAACATCAGCCTGGATAGCCTGGATGCCGCAAAATTTCACGCCATCACCCGCACCGGTCAGCTGCAGCAGGTGCTCGACGGCATCGAGGCGGCGCGCGATGCCGGCTTCGAGCGGATCAAGCTCAACGCCGTGGTGATGAAGGGCCGCAACGCCGAGGAAGTCGCCGACCTGGTGGATTTCGCCATCGCCAGCGGGCTGGACCTGAGCTTCATCGAGGAAATGCCGCTGGGTGACGTAGGTCGTTCGCGCGGCGAGAGCTTCTGCTCCAGCGACGAGGTGAAGGCGCTGATCGCCGAGCGGCACACGCTGATCGATTCGGCCGAGCAGAGCGGCGGCCCGGCGCGTTACGTGCGCCTGCCGGACCATCCGCAGACGCGTATCGGCTTCATCTCGCCGCATTCGCACAACTTCTGCGCCACCTGCAACCGCGTGCGGCTGACGGTGGAAGGGCGCCTGCTGCTGTGCCTGGGGCACGAGAACGCCATCGACCTGCGTGCCTTGCTGCGTCGTCACCCGATTAGCGATCAGCCGGTGATCGATGCGATTCACGCCGCGTTGCAGCGCAAGCCGTTGCGCCACGAATTCTCCAGTGGCGGTGAGGTCCAGGTATTGCGCTTCATGAACGCCAGCGGTGGTTGAGCCAATGCCCCATGGGCTACGAGTCGATCGCTTAATTCGCTACCATCGGCCGGTATTGCCGGCTTGACTCACATGCCAGGTGCCACAGTCGGGCCTTGTCGCAGAAACCGCTCGTGCCATCGCCTGCAACGCTCACGGCACCTCTCAGCGCGCACATACCTCCAAAGGGTAATGGGTTCGCATACGGCACGGGTGCAGCCTGTGCACACATCTTCAAAGGAGTTTCGAGCCATGGCTCATCTGTCCAACACCGAATTCCAGCCCCTGAGCATCGCGGTGCTTACGGTGAGCGACACCCGCAACATCGATTCCGATACCTCCGGCCAGGCGCTGATCGATGGGCTGCAGAGCGCCGGCCATACCTTGGCCGAGCGGGCCATCGTCAAGGACGACATCTGGCAGATCCGCGCCCGCGTCTGCAGCTGGATCGCCAGCGAGAATGTGCAGGTGGTGCTGATCACCGGCGGCACCGGTTTCACCGCCCGCGACAACACTCCGCAGGCGGTGCAGCCGCTGCTCGACAAAGATGTCGACGGCTTCGGCGAGCTGTTCCGCTACGTTTCACTGGGTGAGATCGGCACCTCCACCGTGCAGTCCCGCGCGCTGGCCGGTATGAGCAACGGCACTCTGGTTTGCTGTCTGCCCGGTTCGACCAATGCGTGCCGCACCGCCTGGAACAAGATCCTTGTCGAGCAGCTGGACAGCCGTACCAAGCCCTGCAATTTCGTGCCGCACCTCAAGGCTAGCGCGGTCGAATACTGCGGGCCACGCTCATGAGCGCCTGTGGCTGCGACACCAGTGGCCTGAAGCCGGTCGACGAGGCCATTGCCGAACTGCTGGCGCGGGTGCCCGCGCTGCCGCCGGTCGAGCATGTGACGCTGCCCGATGCCCTTGGTCGGGTGCTGGCCGAACCCCTCGATGCACCCTTCCCGGTGCCGGCCTGGGACAACAGCGCGATGGACGGCTACGCCCTGCGCGCGGCTGACCTGCCGGCAGACGGCGGTTGGCTGCCGCTGGCCGGGCGCATCGCCGCCGGTGATGCAGCCGACCAGCAACTGCCTGCCGGCCACGCCGTGCGCATCTTCACCGGCGCGCCGCTGCCGCCGGGCGCCGATACCGTGGTGGCGCAGGAGGATTGCCAGATTGAGGCCGATCGCGTGCATTTCCCCGGGGTTATCCCGGGTGCCCATGTGCGTCGGCAGGGCGAAGAAGTGAAGGCCGGTGAGGCCGTGCTGCAGGCCGGCAAGCGCTTGCGACCGCAGGAAATTGGATTGCTGGCAAGCTTCGGCGTGGCCCGCGTGGCGGTCTATCGTCGTTTGCGCATCGGTCTGCTTTCCAGCGGTAACGAGCTGCGCGAACCCGGTGAGCCGCTGGCGCCGGGACAGATATACAACTCCAACCGTTACTGCCTGCTCAGCGTGCTGCGCAGCCTCGGGATGGAAGTGCACGACTACGAAATCCTGGTAGACGAACTGGCTGCCAGCCGTGACGCCCTGGCGCTGGCCGCTTCTGAGTGGGACATGCTGATCACCTCTGGCGGCGTCTCGGTCGGCGAGGAGGATCACCTCAAACAGGCCATTCGCGAACTGGGCGAGCTGCACATGTGGCGCCTGGCAATTCAGCCCGGCAAGCCGTTGGCCTTTGGCGAGGTCAATGGCAAACCGTGGATCGGCCTGCCCGGCAATCCAGCTGCGGCGCTGATCACCTCGCTGGTGGTGGCGCGGCCGTTCCTGCTCAGTGCCCAGGGTTGCACCGAGGTGCTGCCCAAGCCGCTGCGCCTGACCGCTGGCTTCGCCTGGCGCAAGCCGAACAACCGCCGCCAGTACCTGCGCGCACGGCTGGAGCAGGTCGATGGCGAGATGCGCGTGTGCCTGCACCCGCGGCAGGGCTCGGCGATGCTGACCTCGGCCAGCTGGGCGGAAGGCCTGGCCATCGTCGAGCGCAACCGCACGCTGGAAGAAGGGGAGACGGTGGAGTACCTGCCGTTCAGCGAACTGCTCGGCTGACAAACGAAAACGCCCGGTCGATGACGAGTCGACCGGGCGTTTTCATGTCTGCGCGTTAGGCCTGGTGACGCTGCGGCAGCATCCGTCGAAGGACGTCGTCGCGGCGAACGTAGTGGTGAAACAGCGCTGCTGCAGCATGCAGACCGATCAGCCAGTAACCGAGCACGGCCACGGTTTCGTGAACTTCCTTGATATCACCGGCTAAGGCCTTGTCCGGGCCCAGCAGAGCGGGTAGTTCAAGACCGAAGAACGGAATGGGTTTGCCAGCGGCGCTCAAGGTCAGCCAGCCCAACAGCGGAAGGCCGATCATCAGCGCGTAGAGCGCCAAGTGCGCCAGCTTTGCCAACCGTTGCTCCCAGGCTGCGTTGGCAATAGCGAGCGGCGCCGGGCGTAGCCATCGAGCCAGCAAACGCAGCCAGACCAGCATGAACACCGACAGCCCGAGCATGAAATGCCACTGCTTGAGCAACTCTCGCGGCTCGCTGCCCTTGGCGAAATTACCCTTCAGCTCGATCGTTGCGTAGACCGCTGCAATCAGCAGCACCATCAGCCAGTGCAAGCCAATGGACAGCCGTCCGTAGCGGATCGGCATCAGTTTATCGTTCATTTCACCTACTCCTCGTGTGGATACTTGCCGCCGAGTCTAGGCCTCGAAACTTAAGCGAAGCTTATCTGGGCAAGCGTCGCGACGATTCGACGCGGTGTTGTTGCGCGGCATGCCTCAAGGCAGCGCAGCGACGGCTGATACGGGGCGCGACGGTCGGATACCGGTGCTGCGCGAAGGGGAAGGCCTGGGATTGGGGACAGGCTCAGGTACGGGGAATACGCACAATCGCGCGTAATCCACCCAGTGCCGAATCGAGCAGTTCAACAGTCGCACCGTGCAGCTCGGCGATGCGCGCCACAATCGACAGGCCGAGCCCAGCACCCTGACCGTCGCCGAGGCGAACGAAGCGCTCGAACAGTTGCTCACGCAGCTCGGGCGCAATACCGGGCCCGCTGTCCGCAACCTCAATGATCAACTTATCCGGGGTGCTGCGCAGCTGTACCTCGATCCGCCCGCCGCTGGGGGTGTAGGTCAGCGCGTTACCGACCAGGTTCTGCAACAGCGTGGCCAGGCTTGCGGCATCGCCGGTCAGTGAGTAGTCACCGTGCTCATCGATTTCCAGCGTGAGTTCCTGATCGCGGGCGATGGCCAGTGGCGTCAGCTCGGCGAGGGTGTCGCGTGTCAGCCGACGCATGTCCAGCGGTGCCAGGCGCAGTTGCTGGGCGCTGGGTTCCAGTCGCGCGAGGGTCAGCAGCTGAGTGACTACGCGTGTCGTACGGTCGACCCCGGCGAGGAGCTGCCTGAGGGCTTCGTCACGGTCTGCCTCGCTGCCGGCCTGTTGTGCGTTCTGGGCGTGAATGCGCAGCACTGCGAGGGGCGTGCGCAGTTCATGGGCCGCGTCGGCGATGAAGCGCTTTTCCCGATCGACCAATTGATTGACCTGTTGCAGCAGGCGATTGAGCGAGGCGGCCACCGGCTCCAACTCCTGCGGCAGCGGTGCCAGCAGCAGCGGCGCGAGGTTGTCCGGATCGCGATTCTTCAGCAGCTGTGCCATGTGCGCCAGCGGGCGTAAGCCCCAGCCCACCGCCAACCAGATCAGCAGCGCCAGCAGAGGCAGACCGATCAGGTCTGGCAGCAGGCTGCGTCGGGCGATCTTGCCGACCAGCTCGCCGCGTACATCGTCGCGCTCGCTGACCAGAATCCAGAGTTCGTCCTCGGGATCGTGCAACAAGAACAGGCGCCAGGCATGGCCGTCGAGCTGCACGTCGTGATAGCCGCCACTCAGGGCGCTGAAGGGCGACGCCGAGGCTGCCTTGGCCAATTCCTGCAAGGCGCCGTTCGGCGCACCGGCGGACTGCAGCACGCTGCTGCCATCCGCGGCGTAGACCTGAAAGCCGAGTTTGGTTTCGTAATCGTGCCCGGGCACCCCCTGATTCCGCCGCGCGTTCACCGCGGCATCCAACGCGCTCTGCAGCGCGTGGCGGGCTGATGGCTCCATTTCGCGCATCACCAGCCCCTGCACCAGCCGCGCGCTCTGCGCCAGCTGGGCGTCGAACAGCTCTTCGATCTCGTGGCGAGCGTCGCGATAACTGCGCCAGGAGATCAGGCTCAGCGACAGCAGCAGGATGCCGAGCACCAGGACCAGGGTGCGGTTGCGGATAGAGCGCCTCAGCATTTGTCCACCAAATAGCCGACCCCGCGCACGGTGCGGATCAGCTCGGGGAAGAACTTCTTGCGCAGGTGATGGATATGCACCTCCAGCGCGTTGCTCTCGACCTCCTCGTCCCAGCCGTAGAGCACCTGCTGCAGCCGATCGCGGGTCAGCACCCGACCGGGCTGGGCGATCAGCTCGTGGAGCAGGACGAATTCCTTGCGCGGCAGGTTGATCGGCGCGCCCTGGTAGCTGACCTGCTGGTTGACCGGGTCGAGCAGAATGCCGCGGTACTCCAGGGTCGGCTCCGGGCGATTGAAGCTGCGCCGAAGCAGGGCGCGCAGGCGAGCCTTGAGTTCGGCGACATCGAAGGGTTTGACCAGGTAATCGTCGGCACCGGCGTCCAGCCCGGCAATGCGATCACTGGTGGCATCGCGCGCGGTCAGTACCAACACCGGCACGGGGTTGGCGCTGGCGCGCAGCCGTTTGAGTACTTCCAGACCGTCCATACGCGGCAGGCCCAAGTCGAGGATGGCCAACTCGAAGCTCTCATGATTCAGCGCGTGCAGCGCGCTAGCACCGTCCTGCAGCCAGTCCACCGTATAACCCTCCGGCTTCAGCGCAGTGCGGATGCCCTCGCCAAGGGCACGATCGTCTTCCACCAGCAGAATACGCATGTCGTTTCTGTCGTCCTGAAGGGTTTGTGGCATTGCTTTGCATTCAACGCCGTCGCGCGCGGTTATTCCAGTTTTTCCTTGACCTGCGCGAGCAGCGCGCGGGCTTCGTCGCGGCGACCGGCATCGGCGACTTCACGACCGGGGCGGGCAGGTGCGGCGATGGCTTTTTCCAGTGCGGCGCGTGCTTCGCCATAGCGCTTCTGGCGCAGCAGGAAATCACCATCGAAGTAGTTGGGGTCGATGCCGCTCGGGTTCAGCGCCAGCGCCTGCTTGAACAGCGCCTCGGCCTTGTCCTCGTCACCGAAGCCGATCGGCCAGCCGGGCACTTGGTAGTAGAGACTCGCGAGGCTGGTGTAGGCCGAGCCATCCAGCGCCTGCGGATCAAGTTCGATGGCTTTCTCCAGTTCGGCCTTGGCCTGCTTGACCAGGCTCAGCGCACCGAGCCCGCCCTTGGCGCCGGCCCAGGTGCTGAGCACGATGCCGTGCCAGATATGCAGCTCGGCGGCCTGGGGCTCGCCGGCCACCGCGCTTTCGGCCTCCGAGGCGAGCCGGGCGAAGGCCGCCTCGCGCTGTGCCGCGGGCAGCTGGTAGTTGATCTCCGCCCAGCGCGTCTGGATCTGGCGCAGCGATGACTCGCCGGCCGGGCTGAGGGCTAAGGAGGGTTGGCTGGCCAGGGCCAGCATCAGGGCGCAAAGGCCGAGCAGAGGCTTCATGGGTGTTCTCCGGTAGAGGCAGGTTGCGATGCGGGTGGCGTTGGCTGTTCGGCGCGGGCGAAGCGCTTGATTACCGGCAACTGCTTGCGCAGGGCCTGGTCGACCAGCCGCGGCAAGAGGCCGTTGAGGCGCACGAAGAGTTTTTCCGGCCAGCCGAGGTACATCTCTTCACGCTCGGCGGTGATGGCGTGGACGATCTGCCGCGCGACTTGTTGCGGATCATCCATCTCCACCTTCAGCTCGTTGTTCATCGCCACCACATCTGCGCTGTTCATCGCCGTGCGGGTGGCGCGGGGCGCGACGTAGAGCACCTTGACGTGGCTGTCGGCCAATTCGCGCCGCAGCGCTTCGGAGAAGCCGCGCAGGGCGAACTTGCTCGCGCAGTAGGCGGTGAAACCCGGGTAGCCGATGGAGCCGAAGGTCGAGCCGAGGTTGACCAGGAGCGCCTGCGGTTGCTGGTGCAGCAGCGGCAGCAGCAGGTGGGTCAGCTGCAGCGTGGCGGTGACGTTGACGCCGATCAGGCGGGCGATGGCGTCCTCGTCCTGCTGTTCGAGCAGGCTGAACTGGTTGATTCCGGCGGCATTGATCACGCAGTTGAGGCCGCCGAAACGCCGCGCGGCATCGAGCACCGTATGCCGGCCGCTGCGCTGGGTGAGGTCGGCGCAGACTAGGCTGACCTGCCCCGGATAGCGGCGCGCCAGCGCTTCCAGGGCAAGACTGTCGCGTCCCACCAACAACAGCCGGGCGCCGTTCGCGCAGAGCCGCTCGACCAGCACTTGGCCGATGCCGCCGCTGGCGCCGGTGAGCAGGATGCGCGCGTCACGCAGTTGCATGGCTGTGCTCCGGCGCGCTCAGGCTGTGGAAGATGTCGCCGTAGAGGCGATAGACGACGCGCGCGGTGTGCACCACGGCGGCCTTGTCGTCCTCGTCGTCGAGGCGGTTCATCAGCTTCTTGAAGAACTCGATGTGCTCCATGTCCAGACTGCCGTGGGAGGTCAGGTAGCTGAATGCCTTGGCCGGCAGCTGCAGCTTGTCCTGCAGCACCCCGGCGGCCTGGGTCGCCAGGGCGATGCTGGTGCCTTCGAGCACGTTGACCATGCCGAAGAAGCTCGCCGGGTTGTGTCGCGCGATGCGGTCGTAGACATAGGCGACCATCAGCTCGGTGGGCAGCGCCGGCTGGCCGTGGCGCACCGCCTCGGCGTCACCGCCACAGGCGCGGATGTCGTTGAGGATCCATTCCTGATGGCCGATTTCTTCCTCGATGTATTCGGCGATCGCCTCGCGCAGCCACTCCAGTCGCTCCGGCAGGCGTGCGCCGCAAGCCATTAACAGCGGCACGGTGTGTTTGACGTGGTGATAGGCCTGGGCGAGGAAAGCGATGTACTGCGCGCGGGTCGCGGTGCCGGCTAGCGCGGCGTGGATGATCGGCTCGCCAAGCAGGTATTCGCGCTCGGCATTGGTCTGGTGTTGCAGCTGGTCGAAGAAATCCATGATGAACCTCGAAAGTCAGGACAGAAGGGTGTTGATCGCCGATTGGTAATGGTTGAAGAGGGCGTTGCGACGCAGCCGGCCGTTGGCGGTGGCCAGGCCGTTGCCGGCGGTGAAGGGCTCGGCGGCGCGCAGCCAGTGGTGCACGCGGGCGTAGTCCGGCAAGCCGGCGTTGACCCGCTCGACTGCCGTCTGCAGCTCGGCATCGCTGCAATCGCCGCGTCTGGGCACCAGCACGGCGGCGTTCTGTGCCAGTGCTTCGCCATGCAGCCAGGCCTGGGCGATGGGGGCCTGCTGCACCAGCTCCGCCTCGACCCATTCCGGGTTGACGTTGCGCCCGTAGGCGGTGACGAACTGGTGCTTCTTGCGCCCGTGCAGGATCAGGAAGCCGTCCTCGAAGTGGCCGAGGTCGCCGGTCGGCAGCCACTCGCCGACCTGCGGAGGTTCGCTGAGGTAGCCGAGCATATGCGGGCCGCGCACCAGTACCTCGCCATCGTCGGCCAAGCGCAGTTCGACGTGCGCCAGCGGCCGGCCGACCGTGCCGATGCGCCGTGCATAGGGTGTGTTCAGGCAGACCACCGAGGCGCACTCGGACAGGCCGTAGCCCTCGAACACCGGTAGGCCGAGCCGCTCGGCGCGCTCCAACAGCTGCGGCGCGACGCGACCGCCACCGACCGCGATAAAGCGCAGCGATGCGGGTAATGGCACGCCTTGCTCAGCGGCGCTGACCAGCGCCAGCAACAGCTGCGGCAGCAGGATCAGGCTGTGCGGCTGGCTGGTCTGCAGCGTGGCCAGCAAACGCGGCAGCTCGAAGCCCGCCGCGCCGCTGAAGCCGATCTCCGCCAGCGGGCGCAGCTCGATCCGTGCACCGGCCAGCAGCGGCGCATAGAGCCCGGCGATGTTCTCCAGCAGGGTCGCCAGCGGCAGCACGCATAGGTGCTGCCGCACGTCGCACGGCAGGCTGGCCTGCCACAGGCTCTCGGCCACCGCCAGTTGCGCTTCGGCATTCAGGCAGACGCCCTTGGGCTGGCCGGTGGTGCCGGAGGTGTAGGTGATCTTCAGCGTGCCGTCGGGCACCGGCGTGACGGCATCCGGCTGGCGCTGCAGCAGGCCAGTGGCGGTCTGCTGGAAGCCGCAGCGCTTGCTGAGCGGGCTGGCGGTTCCGATCAGACAGTCGGTGTCGGCGTGCTGCAGCACGTGCTCCTGCTGCGCCGCGGAAAAGAACCCGGGCAGCGGCACGCAGACCAGCCCGGCGCGCAGCAGGGCCAGATCCCACAATGCCCATTCCAGACCGTTATCCAGCGCCAGGGCGACGCGCTGCACTCCGAGCTGTTGCAGATGGCTGGCGCGCGCGGCCACTTCATGGCGCAGTTCGGCGTAGCTCAGTTGGCGCGGCCCTTCGCTCAGCGCGATGCCGGCGTTCTGGTCGAGTGTCGTCCAGAAGCGTTCAGCTGCAGGCTGCATGGGGCGCCTCCGTGGTGTCGAACAGCGGCTGATAGCCGAGCCGCGCATAGAGGCCGAGCTGCAGCAGGCGCTGGTGGCCGGGCAGGATCTCGCCGGCCATCAGCTGCGGGCGGCTGGCGTAGTAGCTGCCCCAGTCGGCCAGCTCATCGCCCATGCGCGCCGGATCGGCCAGGCCCAGTGGCAGCGGATCGAGCGCGAGGCGCTGAAAGCTGTTGAGCAAGGCCGGCGTGCCGGTGAACACCACCCAGCGAAATCCCTGGGCGACCAGCAGATCGGTCAGCGCGACGATCAGCAGGCGCGCCGAGGCGTTGCCAAACGCAGCCAGGTTGCCGACCTCTACGATCTCCTCGCGCGGCACCGTACGCCCATGGCGCTGGCTCACGGCCTGCTCGATGGGTTCGTCCAGATAACGCTCGAGAAACAGCGGCCGACGCTGGGCGCTGCGCAGACCGACCGCGCCCTGCACCTCGCCGTTCTGGTCATGCAGGCCCAGCAGGCAAGGCATGAAGTGCCGCACCCGTGCCTGATAGTGCTCGGCGAACCGTTGGTGGATGAAGCGTTCCAGTGCTGCGCGCCGCTCGCCTGCATCGGCCTGCGCCAGTTGCAGGGTCAGCGCCGGCTCACGGCCGATACACGCCAGTACGTCAGTTTGATCAACCCAGGGCAGTTCCATCGGGGAACCTCGGTTAGAAGCCTGGGGCGATTGTTGGGCGGCAAACTTAAGGCAGCCTTAAGCCAGTTGCCGTGGTGCAACGATCCGTGCTGACGACGATTTTTTCACATGTGCCTGGCTATGCTTGGCTGCGTCGATCACGCCGTGCTCAGCCAGTAGACCAGGGCGCTGGCGGCCAACACCCAGATGAGCACGACTGCGGCAGCGCCCGCCCGGCTGATCGAGCGTGGCGTGTTTTCCCACGCAAGCGCCTGGGCGCGGCATTCGCTGAGAACGGCTGGAGGCATCAGGCGTATGGCCAGCCAGATGCCCAGGGGCAACAGCAGCAGATCGTCGAGGTAGCCGAGCACTGGAATGAAGTCCGGAATCAGGTCGATCGGGCTCAGTGCGTAGGCGACCACACAGACCAGTAACGCCCGCAACCACCAGGGCGTATCCGGGTGGCAAGCACAGCACCAGAGCGTCATGACGTCACGTTTGAGCTGGCGTGCCCAGCGCTGCAGGCGCGACGTGAGGCGAGACAGGCTGAACAATCGATTGCTCCTTTGTGCAGAACAGGCGGCAGCGCTAGCGATGAGGAAAGAACCGAGATGACGCAAGCAAGCTCTTACACCAGACAACGCCTTGGGGCGATGGTCCGCCGTCGCTACCGCTGGGTCGGCCTGACGGCTCTGTTGTTCGCATTCGTTGCGACGGCGATAGCGCTTCACTGGAACGAGCGCTGGTACTTCAACCTGACCCGGCAGATGAACGTCACTCAATATGATCTGGCGAACCGCTGGTTACCTGGTTATGCGGTATCCATCGACGGCAAGCCGGTAGAGGGAATCAGCCGGAACCTCTCGGCGGTCAGCTATGACGCGGATCTGGATCGCCTGCTGGCGGTGGTGAACGGCGGCCCAACCGAGCTGGTGGCGCTGAGCAAGAGCGGTGAGCTGCTCGAGCGCTATCCGCTGCAGGGTTTCGGCGACATCGAAGGCGTGACCTACATGGGGCATGGTCGCGTGGCTGTGTCCGATGAGCGAGCGCAACAGATCAGCATCTTCCGCTTGCCGACGCAGCCACGACCCGTTGATGCGGCCGAGGCGCAGTTCTTCTCGCTCGGGATCAACCTAAACGGCAACAAGGGCTTCGAAGGGCTGACGTACGATGCGGCGGGCGACCGGCTGTTTATTGTCAAGGAACGCGACCCTCGGCAGCTGTACGAGGTGGGTGGAGTCGCTGCCAGCCTCGAGGGGCCGCTGCAGCTGACCATCCGCGACCGCAGCGACTGGATTGCGGATCAGGTGTTCGCCACCGATCTGTCGGACATTCACTTCGATGCCGTTACCGGCCACCTGATCCTGCTCAGCGACGAGTCGCGCCTGCTCATGGAACTCAGCGACAGCGGGCGCATGCTCAGCTATCGCAGCCTCAATCGCTGGTTCGGCGGCCTGCAACGATCCGCGCCGCACCCCGAGGGCGTCACCATCGACAATGACGGCACCCTGTTCGTCGTCAGCGAGCCCAATCTGTTCTACAGCTTCCGCCGTACTGGGGGCTAACGCCGGTCAGCGCCTTCACACTTTGTTCACGCCCGTTTGACGAAACCCTGACAGCAAGCCGATCAGACTTCGAAGCGTGCCGTGGTGGCCCTTGGCGCTTGCCGCGGGCTTCATTTCCTAATGCCCGAGTGATCTCATGTCTTCTCGCCATTTGCGTCCACACCGCGCCAGTAAACGGCGTAACAGTTCTTCACCTCATCGTCGGGCCCTGCTGGCCATGATGCTCGCCGGACTCTCCCTGACCGGTTGCCAGAGCACATCGGAGCTGCTGGTTGCCGACGAATACCCGCCTGAATATGCCGAGGGCTTCCGTGCCGGCTGCGGCAGCGGCCGCCAGGCTGCCGGCGCGCTGGCTCAGTTTCGCAAGGACGTCCCGCGCTACATGGGCCAGCCGCTGTATGCCGAGGGGTGGAATGACGGCTATCGCCAATGCCAGGTGATGCAGATGGACACCGGTGGGCTGACTGCCTGGCGCAGCAGTGCTTTGGAGCGTGATCGCGACCGGGCATGGCGCCATCATGTGGAACAGGCCAAGGCAAAAGCCTTTCACCGCTGAGCGCATTCGTGGTCCATGGAAGGCGCACGGAACCATGCCGGTGCGCCTCAAGGCCAGACTCGGGTGACTAGCCCTCGGGTTCGGCCGCGAGCAGCGGCCGCTCGACCGGTGTCGCTCGATACAGCACCAGCCGGTAACAGGCCAGGCAGATCGTCCAGTCGAACAGCAACGTCCATAGGTTGTGCGAGAAGAAATGCGCGCCCTGCATCACCCGACCGACCGACAGCACTATCCCCAAGCCGAGTGCCACCGCGAGGGCGAGCCGAGCGGCACGCGGTCGTCGGTCACGAAGCACGAAGAACAACGCCAACAATGAAAAGCCCGCTGAGGCGTGGCCGCCGGGCCAGCAGCGCCCCGGCTTGAGCGTCGGCGCGCGCTCGCTTAGCAGCGGTGTAAAGGTTTCAGCACCACCGAATTCCACCAGGCTCCACGGGCAATGCACGCCAGTGAGCGCCTTGAGCGGCGTGACGATGCTGGTCGACAACCCCAGCGCAAGCACCAGATAGCCCAGCGGGCGGCGCCACTGAGCCAGCCGCGTCGGCAGCAGACTCAGCACGAAACCAGCGATGGCAAGCACGCCGAGCGCGATGACCCCTTGCTTGATCCGGTCATGCAGGACGTCTTCGAGCAGCCAGCTGTGGCGCCCGACGAAACCGACGCCGGGCTGATAGAACAGGTGTGACAGGGCAAAATCGAGATTGCTCGGCTCGCCCACCAGCAGCGCGACCATCAACAATGTTGGCACGCCGAAGCCGAGGGCGAAGTTGAACGGGCGGCTCGCGGCAGGCGTGTTCGGCGCGACGGACATCTTTACTCCAGAGGCGCCGCGAGCGGCGCCGGTCGGTTCAGCGCTGGCTGAGTTGGGTGGCGGTGGGTTGCGGGCGTTTCCAGCCGAGCAGGGCGTGGCCGTAGTCGTAACTGGCGCCCTGGTAGTAGGCGATGTCGCGGCGCACCAGCGGGTCGTCGGAATTGGCAGAAAGCTCGTGGCTCGCTTGCAGCGCATCGTCATGCCGGCGCATGCCACGCCGTGGGCTGAGAATCGCCAGGTCCTTGCCGTCGAACAGGCCGAGGTGCTGATAGTTGCCGATCAGTGCGCGTCCAGGCTGGCCGTCGTCGCGCAGCAGGTTGCGGCCGAAGAAGGTCGAGACATAGTCCAGATTGAGCAGGCCGAGCAGGGTCGGCGCGATATCGATCTGACTGGCGACCCGGTCCACCTCGCGCGGCTCGATCAGGCTCGGGGCATAGATGAACAGCGGGATGTGATAGTTGGCCACCGGCAGGTCCTGCGAGCCGGCGCTGCCGGCGGTGTGGTCGGCGACGATGACAAACAGGGTATTAGCGAACCAGGGCTTGCTCCGGGCGTTGCGCAGGAACTCGCCGATGGTCGCGTCGGTGTATTTGACAGCGCCTTCACGGCCCTCGCCGGACGGGATGTCGATGCGTCCATCCGGGTAGGTGTAGGGGCGGTGGTTGGAGGTGGTCATCATCTGCAGGAGAAACGGCTTGCCGACAGCGTAGTCGGCGTCCGCCTCGCGAAGCGCCAGCTGATAGAGGTCTTCGTCAGCCATGCCCCAGGCGTTCTTGAAGTGAATGTCGGCTTCGTCCGCGCTGCTCTGGTCGACCACGCGGTAGCCGTTGCCGCTGAAGAAGGCACCCATGTTGTCGAAGTAACCGCGCCCGCCATAGAGGAACACGCTGTCATAGCCCTGCGCGCGAAGCTGCTGACCGAGGCTGGCGAAGCCGCTTTCACGGCCGATGCGCTTGACGATGGAGCGGCCAGGGGTTGGCGGTACGGAGAGGGTAATGGCTTCCAGGCCGCGATCGGTGCGCGTGCCGGTCGCGTAGAAGTTATTGAGGTACAGACTCTGCTGGCGCAGCTGGTCGAGATTGGGCGTCAGGCCGCGGGTGTCGCCAACGCTGCCGAGGTATTTGGCACTGAGGCTTTCGACGGTGATCAGCACGACGTTGAGTTTGCGCGGCTGGCCGGGATTGTCGATGACGCGGCGGATATCCAGCGGGTCCTGGCCGATGAAGCGGGCATTGGGTTCGCCGACTTCGGCGCGCAGGCTGTCGGCGACGGCAACCTGGGGCAGGGTCGGGTAGAACTGCCGGTAGTCCAGCTCGTTGTTGCGAAAGGCGGCGAAGAACTGGAACGGGCCATTGCTCGCCAGTTCGCGCCGATAGACGTTGCCGCCGATCCCCCGCGGGAAGTCCTGGCCGATGATCAGCGCGCTGGCTGTCACAGTGACCAGCAGTCCGGCGAGTGTCGCAGCACGGGCCCTGAACGGCAGGCTTGGTGCTTCCAGTGCGCGCCGAATCTGTCGCTTCAGCACCGCCGTAGCGGAGAGTGTGACCAGCGCCATCAGGCCCAGCAGCGCATAAACCGGGTACGACTCAAGAATGTTGTGCAGCACTTCGTCCGAATAGACCAGATAGTCGACGGCAATGAAATTGAACCGCACGCCGAATTCATCCCAGAACAGCCACTCGGCCAGCGCCGTGAACAGCATGGCGTAGAGACTCAGGGCCAGCAGCAGGGTGAGCCCGCGCCGGTGCCAGCGGCTCGCCCAGATCCGCTTTGGGCACATGAGCAGGTAGCACGCCAGCGGCAGCGCGGCGAAGCTCAGGAACGCCAGGTCATAGATCAACCCCAGCCCGTAGATCTGCAGCAGGCCATCCAGCCCGCTGGCAGCTTCCTGCCAGTGAGCGAACAGCAGCGCGCTGCGGGTGATCAGAAAAACGCCCAGCCAGAGGCCGGCCAGCAGCGACAGATAACGAAGTTGAGCATGGCGCAGGAATGTCATCGTATGATCCACAGGCAAGATTGAACGCGCCGAAGTCTGCGCACCCGCCTGTGAGCCCTTCGTAAAGAAGGCGTGAAAATTCCGTCATTTGCCTGCTAGCGAACCGATATGCGCATTCTGGTCATCGAAGACAACCGCGACATCCTGGCCAACGTCCTGGACTACCTGGAGCTCAAGGGCTACGTGGTCGATTGCGCTCAGGACGGTCTAAGCGGCCTGCACCTGGCCGCCACCGAGCATTACGACCTGATCGTGCTGGACATTATGCTGCCTGGCATCGATGGGCTGCAGGTCTGCAAGCGGCTGCGTGACGATGCCGGGCGGGATACCCCGATCATCATGCTCACGGCTCGTGATGCGCTCAATGATCGGCTGCAAGGGCTGGGTGCCGGCGCCGACGATTATCTGATCAAGCCGTTCGCGCTGTCGGAGCTGGTCGCCCGCATCGAGGCGATCCTGCGGCGCAGCCAGGGCTCGCGCAAACACAAACTGCAGGTCGGTGACCTGCACTATGACCTCGATACCCTACAGGCAACCCGCGCCGGGCAGCCGCTGCGATTGAATCCCATCGGCCACAAACTGCTGGCGATCCTCATGCAGAAGAGCCCGGCGGTGGTGCGGCGCGAGCAGCTGGAGGAAGCGCTCTGGGGCAACGATGTTCCCGACAGCGACAGCTTGCGCAGCCATATTCACCAGCTACGCCAGGTGCTCGACAAGCCGTTCGCGGCACCACTGCTGCACACCGTGCATGGCGTCGGTTTCCGACTCGCGGAGCCTGACCATGCTTGCTAAGCAGCCCTTCGCGCGACGCATCGTCATCGCCTTCACGTTGATGACGCTGGTGGTCAGCGGGACCTTTTCGCTCGGAATCGTCGCGGTCGTGCATTTCATCGAGGAGCACCTGGTGACCCAGGAGCTGGGGCACGAATTAGATAGTGTGCTCAATGACGTCGTGGTTCACGGGGACGCGCCACGGCTCGACGCGGTCACCCGATTCTTCGCCTCGAACCTGCCTAGCTACGCCATTCCCGAGGCGTTCACGGGGCTCGCCGATGGGTTCACCGAGCTAGTCCGTAACGAGGATGCCTACTACGTCTATCAACGCGAAATCGACGGAGCCAAGTATTTGCTGGTTGAGGAACAGCATGAATTCGAGGCTCGCGAGAACGCATTGTTCATGGTGGTGCTAGCCGGATTCGTGCTGAGCATCCTTGGTGCCTGGGGGCTTGGCTGGCTGATGGCCAGAAAAGTCATGGCCCCGCTGTCACGCCTGGCGCAGCAGGTTCGTCATCGCGATCAGCTGCATCCGCTGGCGCCACCACTGGCGTTGCAATATCCGGACGACGAGGTCGGCCATGTGGCGGCGGCGTTTGACAGTACCCTCGGCCAACTGCGCCAGAGCCTGGAGCGCGAGCGGCTGTTCACCAGCGATGTCAGCCATGAGCTGCGCACCCCACTGATGGTCATCCTCGGCGCCTGCGAACTGCTCGACCAGACCGAACTACCGGAAAAGTCACGTACCCAGGCCCAGCGCATCGAGCGCGCCGCGCAGGAAATGCACGAGCTGGTGCAGACTTTCCTGATGCTGGCGCGGACCCGGCCGGAGCAGACCGCCTTTGCCGGCACCGCCAGCCTGAGCAGCGTGGCGCAGGAGCAGACCGAGCGCTGGGCGCCGCTATTTCTTGAAAAGGGGCTGACGTTCAATGTGGTCAGCGAAGGCGAGGACAGCGGCGAATACAACCTCACACTGCTTGGCTCGGTGATGTCCAATCTGCTGCGCAACGCCCTGCATTACACGGACAGCGGCTCGGTGCGGCTGATTCTCGAGAACGCCGGCTTTCGTGTCGAGGACACAGGCATGGGCATTCCGCTGGAGCAGCAGGAACGCATGTTTCAGCCCTTCGTGCGCGGCTCCGACAGCCGGGGGGAGGGCCTGGGGCTAGGGCTGTCGCTGGTCAAGCGCATCTGCACACATCAGGGGTGGTCAGTGGGTGTAGCCCCTTGCGAGCCCAAGGGCAGCTGCTTCCAGGTGCGTCTGAAAAGCGATGGCGTTTGACGTTTTTTTCACATCCCGTTGACGGGCCCTTGATGTCTGTCTGGTTAGTTTGGCGTTCCGTTTCCAACCGGAATGCCCGCCATGACCACATCGAGCCCCATCGAACTGGAGTTCTCGCGCAAGTACGACCGCCAGCACGCCTACGAATACCTGCATAAGCATCAGGATGGCCTGGCCCGACGGCTGTCGCACTGGCGTGACGAGCAGATGGCGCGCCGCGCACTGAAGATCGCCGGTGAGCCCGATCTGGTGCTCGACCTGCCGTGCGGCGCCGGGCGCTTCTGGCCGCTGCTGGCCGAGCACCCGAGCCGGATGATCTTCGCCGCCGACAACTCCGCCGACATGCTGGCGATCGCCGAATCGGCGCATTCGCTGGAAGTGCTCAAGCGGGTCGAGACCTTTCAGACCTCGGCCTTCGCCATCGACATGGGCGACAACGCAGTGGACAACATCTTCTGCATGCGCCTACTGCACCACATCGCCGACCCAGAGCACCGGTTGGCGATGCTGCGTGAGTTCCACCGCGTCACCCGTGACACGCTGATCGTCTCGCTGTGGGTCGATGGCAACTACAAGGCCTGGAAGCGCAAGCGCCTGGAGCGTCGCCGGCCGGCCAAGGACAACCAGAACCGCTTCGTCGTAGCGCGCTCGGTGATCGAGGCGGAATTCGCCGAGGCCGGCTTCGACATCCTCGACCGTAATGACTTCCTCCCCGGCTACGCCATGTGGCGGGTCTACGTGCTGCGCAAGCGGGGTTGAACATGAGCCGACTAATCGTATTGCCGGCCCGCGAAGCGCGTACCAGCACCTTCCAGCGCTGGTGGAGCACGCAGGGCGAATGGGTCGAGGAACCCAACCAGCGCCGTGCCGGCAAAAGCGGCGTGCAACGGATACGCCTGCGCGATCCGCAGCAGCCGCTGCTGTACTGCAAACGGCAGATTGGCCACCTGTATCGCTCGACGCTGCATCCTTTCGGCCGGCCCACGGTGCTGCGCGAACTGCAGGCGCTGCAAGCATTCGGCCGGCTCGGCGTGCAGGTGCCGGAACTGGTCTACTGCGGGACCCGGCAGCAAGCCGGTCAGTGGCAGGCGCTGCTGGTGACGGCGGAACTGGAGGGGTTCGTCAGCCTGGAGGACTGGTATCAACAGGACTTGGGGGAGCGCTTCGGTCCGGCAGTACAGGAGCGCATGCTCGCGGCGGTCGGGATCACCCTGGCGCGCATTCATCAGGCGCGCTGGCAGCACGGCTGCTGCTATCCCAAGCACATCTTCCTCAAGGTTCACGGCGAAGGTGACGCGACCCGGGTCGAGGTCGCGCTGCTCGATCTGGAAAAGAGCCGTCGCCGGCTACGTCGCAGTGCCGCTGCACGGCATGACCTGCGCCAGCTCAAGCGTCATCGCCAGACCATGCCGGAGCAGGACTGGCAACGATTGCTGGCCGCCCACCGCACCTTCAGCGAGTTGCGCTGCGATGTCATCTGAGCCGACCTGCGCGGCTACCGATGCCGTGGCCAGCGTCGACGTGCCGGCCGACGGTGCGGCGCTGAAGGGGCGCAGCGGACTGGCACGCATCTGGTACGCGTCCGGCTATTCGGCTGCAGGTCTCAAGGCCGCTTATAGAAGCGAAGCGGCGTTCCGCCAGCTGGTGCTGCTGAACCTGCTGCTGATTCCCTTGGCGTTTCTGTTCGACGTCAGCCGCGTTGAACGCGCCGTGCTGATTGCCGTGGTGTTTCTTGGCCTGATCGTCGAACTGCTCAACTCGGCCATCGAGGCGACGGTCGACCGCATCTCTTTCGAACTGCATCCGCTCGCCAAACAGGCCAAGGACATGGGCAGCGCCGCGCAATTGCTGGCGCTGTGCCTGATCGGTCTGGTCTGGGCGGTGATCCTCATCCCCTGAAGGACGTATCCATGCTTTCCTCTTTGCGACGCCCTGCTCGAGAGCGCCCGGCGTCCGGCTTCAATGGCCTGGCCGCGCACCTGCGCTTCACGTTCGCCAGTGCGCTGGCCCTCCTGGCGATGTTTGCGCTGCTGCGGCTGGGCTTGCTGCTGTTCAACCGCGAACTGCTCGGCAGCACGCCGCTGGCCAGTATCGTCGAGGCATTCGGCAACGGCCTGCGCTTCGACCTGCGGGTGGCGGTGTACGTCCTGCTGCCGCTGCTGCTCGGCGTGCTGAGCGTGCGCGTGATGGCCGCCCGCGGCCTGCTGCGGCTGTGGTTGAGCCTGTGTGCCAGCCTGGCGATCCTGCTCGGGTTGATTGAGCTGAACTTCTATCGCGAGTTTCATCAGCGCCTCAATAGCCTGGTATTCCAGTACCTGCAGGAAGATCCGGCCACCGTGCTGAGCATGCTCTGGCACGGCTTTCCGGTGCTACGACTGCTGGCAGCCTGGGGCGCTGCGAGCGTAGCAATGTACGCCCTGTTCGGCTGGCTGGAGCGGCTGACCCGTGGCGCGACGGTCGTTCGTTCATGCGGCGCAAGCCGCAGTGGCGCGGGCTGGTATACCCGCGCCGCTGTGTTCACGCTGCTGGTGCTGGTCTGCGTGGTGGCCGCGCGCGGCACGTTGCGCCAGGGGCCGCCGCTGCGCTGGGGCGATGCCTTCACTACCGAATCGATGTTCGCCAATCACCTCGGCCTGAATGCGACACTGTCGCTCTACGATGCCGCCAGGAACCGCTTCTCCAGCCACCGCGACAATAGCTGGAAGGCGACTCTGCCGAACGAGCAGGCGCAGGCGATCACCCGTGAACTGCTGCTGACCGGTAACGATCAGCTGGTGGATGCCGAGCTGGCGCCGGTACGCCGTGATTTCCGGCCGCCGGCGGACGGGCAGCTGCCGGTGCAAAACGTGGTGGTGATTCTGATGGAAAGCTTCGCCGGGCGCTTCGTCGGTGCGTTGGGCAGCGCGGAAGGCATCACACCCAATTTCGACCGCCTCGCCAAGGAGGGACTGTTGTTCAGTCGCTTCTTTGCCAACGGCACGCACACCCACCAGGGCATGTTCGCCAGCATGGCCTGCTTCCCCAACCTGCCAGGCTTCGAGTACCTGATGCAGGCGCCCGAGGGCGGCAACCGTTTCTCCGGCTTGCCGCAACTGCTCAGCGCGCGGCAGTTCAACGACGTCTATGTCTACAACGGCGATTTCGCCTGGGATAACCAGTCCGGCTTCTTCAGTAACCAGGGGATGACCCGCTTTATCGGCCGCAGTGACTATGTGAACCCGGTGGTTGCGGATCCGACCTGGGGCGTCTCCGATCAGGACATGTTTGCCCGCGCCGCCGAGGAGCTGGACCAGCTGGGCCGCGGCAAGCCGTTCTATGCGCTGCTGCAGACGCTGTCCAACCACACGCCCTATGCGCTGCCGGAGCAACTGCCGGTCGCTCCGGTAAAGGGGCAGGGCAATCTGGATCAGCACCTGACCGCGATGCGCTATTCGGATTGGGCGCTCGGCCAGTTCTTCGACAAGGTGCGTGACCAGCCCTGGTTCGAGCAGACGCTGTTCGTGGTGGTTGGCGATCACGGCTTCGGGGTGCCGGAGGAGGTGACCGAGATGGATCTGTTCCGCTTCAATGTGCCGCTGCTGTTAATTGCGCCGGGCATTACCGAGCGTTTCGGCAGCCGTCGCGATGTGGTGGGTACCCAGGTCGACGTAGTGCCGACCATCATGGGCCGGCTTGGCGGCGAGGTACGGCACCAGTGTTGGGGCCGCGACCTGCTCAGCCTGGCGGCGAGCGACCCCGGTTTCGGCATCATCAAACCGTCGGGCAGCGATCAGACGGTGGCGATGATTCGCGGTGACCGCGTCCTGGTGCAACCCAAGGAGCAAACGGCACGCCTGTATCGCTACCGCCTGGGTGCCAACCCTCAGGGCGAACGACTCGCGCCGGATGCCGAGGCGGCGCAGTTGCAGCGCCAGCTGGAGGCCTACCTGCAAACCGCGACCGCCAGCTTGCTTGCCAACCGCAGCGGTGATCGCGAGCGTGAGGCTGTGCCGGGCGGCGTGCCGCTGGCCAGTGCAGTCATACCCGCAGAGCCGTCCAAGACGCCGAGCCAGGTGCGTAAGGCGAGCGAAGGCTGAGATTCAGCGCGTCGGTGGCGAACGCCGCGGCCGAGAGGTTCGCGGCGTTCGGCTGTATGACGGCTACTGATCGTGCAGCGAGGCCAATTCGGTCGAGGCGTTCTGGCGGGCGAGGAAGCTCACCAGCTTCTGCCGCTGACGGGCGTCGAGCAGCTCGCGTTCGTTCAGCAGCTGCTCGATCTGCAACTGTTGGCGAGCGTCGCGCAGTTCACCGAGCGTTGCCTGCTCGCTGGCGATCTGCGCGGGGTCGACCCGCTCGCCGAGCAGCGCCTGTAGCAACGTGCTGCGCTGGGCATCGAGGTCACTGTCGAGGGCACGCAGCCGGGCCAGATAGGGCGCCTGGCCGTCATGCCAGCGCCCGAGCTGGTTGGCGCTAAGCTCCAGCTGGTGCGAAAGTTCGGTTGGTGCGCCGGACGGCATGGGCAGCCCGTCGGTTTGCAGTTTCTGCCAGGCGAGCGCGCCCAGCACGCCACAGTTGACCAGTAGCGACAGCGCCAGGGCTCCGCGCAGAGTGGAAGTCGTCATCATGGATTACCTCAGTGGGGAAACAGCCGCTTAGCGCGGAATCTTTACGCGGTCGTCATCGAAGTCACCGCGTTCGGCGTCGCGGTGGCAGGCCACGCAGTTGGCGCGACCGCCGACCGACTCGCGGGCAAACTTGGCCTCGCTGACCTCGTCGTGCTTGCGCTCGAACCAGCGCGTCTGGCTGATGCGCGGCGGCTCGCCGACGGTCGGCGAAGGCTCGACCGGCAAGCGGTTGGCCGCCGAGGCGCGCAGCAGGAAGTCGAGGATCTCGCGCTCCTGTTCGGGGTCGAGCGTGGCATTGCTGCCGTAGTGCTCATCGAGGGTTTGCATCTGCCGGCGCCAGGCCTCGGCCGGCAGCAGGCCCGGTGCGTAGAGCATGTGGCAGGCGGCGCATTCCTCCTTCCAAACCAGTGGTGCGTCGCTCGGCACCGACAGACGCTTGGGGCGCTTGTAGCGCTGGCGGTCGTGGTCGTCGTTGTCAGCGAAGCTGAGGCCGGCCAACGCCAGGGCAGAGGTCAGCCCGGCGACGGCAACGATGGATGCGATCTTCATGGCGCACTCCTATTGGATGCTGTCGATCCAGCTGATGAAGTCGCCTTTTTCCTGCGCCGTGCATTCGCGGGCGAAGACGTCGTCGCAGTTGCGGCGGAACCACTTCTCGACCTTCTTCAGGTTGGTGAAACGCTCGGGATTGGTCGCTGGCGCCAGCGGCTCGACCTTGCGGTGAGCGGGCGTCTTGCCCGGCTGGCGTGGGTCGGCGGTGTGACAGGTGGTACAGCTCATGGTCTTGCCGTCGCGCTGCTCTTCGGCGAAGTACAGCGCCTTGCCGCGTTCGGCGGAAAAGCCGGCGAAGTTCGAATCCTGCTGACGGGCTTGCGCGGCGTAGCCGGCCAGCAGCGGATGTTCGGTTTCAGCCAGGGCCGGCAAACTCAGGCAGCAGGACAGGAGGATGATCCAGCGGGATTTCATGGTGCGCTCTCCGGTTGGGAATGAGCGCAGCCTAGGCGCGCTGCCTTACGCCAAACTGAACATGGCCGCATGATGGCATTCAGCTTGGATTCAGCTGAAGGGCATACAAGGAAGGCATTCCGTCCATCGAGGATTGCCATCGTGGCTGCCTTCAACCGCTTTCGCTTGTTCCACTGGCTACTGGCCGGTTTCTTCCTCGCGGTGTACCTGACTGGCGACGACGCCGAGTCGTTGCACCTCTGGCTGGGTTACGGCCTGGTGGTGCTGCTGGTGTGGCGTCTGCTGATCGTGCCGCTGCGCCTGCGGGGCTTTCCAAAGTTGCTACCGCCGAAGGGACAGCGGCGCAAGCCGGGCCTGTCGGCAATCGGCAAGTGGCTGACGGTAGGTGCGCTGGGCAGTTTCGCCGTCGCCAGCCTGGTCGGCCTGGGCATGGTCGACAACGGCGACGTGCTGGCTGCGCTGCCCGGTGTGGGGCCAGAGGTGTTCGGTGCTGCCAGCGACATCGATTTCGTCGGCTGGATGGGGGATGCCGAAGAGGTGCACGAGTTCTTTGCCAACCTGGGGCTGGGGCTGATTGGCCTGCACGTCGGCTACGTGCTGCTGTTCCGTCGCAAGACGGTGTGGCCAATGCTGCGCGGCGTGTCCGCGTCGGGGCCGACCTCGACAGCGACAGCGACAGCGACTTCTGGCATGACCTCCCTGTCTGCTTCCCCGGCTCCGGCCACCGGCGAGTTCACTCGCCTGCGAATCGCTTCGCGTCAGGCCGAAACCGCCGATAGCTGCTCGTTCACCCTGCAGGTACCGGCCGCCCAGCGCGCACGCTTTGCCGCGCGGCCGGGGCAGTTCCTCACCTTGATGGTGCGCTGTGGCGAAGAGTCGTTGCTGCGCTGCTACTCGCTGTCGCAACGGCCGGAGGGCAACGCTGCCCTACGCATCACCATCAAGCGGGTGCCCGGCGGCCGGGCGTCGAACTGGCTGCTGGACAACCTGCAGGTGGGCGACTGCATCGAGGCGCTGCCGCCGGCTGGCGTTTTCGTGCCGCGCAGCCTCGACTGCGACCTGCTGCTGCTCGGTGCCGGCAGCGGCATCACGCCGCTGATGGCGATTCTGCAGGCCGCGCTAGTCGAGGGTAATGGACGGGTGTGCCTGTTTTACGCCAGCCGCGACGCCGCGTCGCTGATCTTTGCCGAGGAGCTGACCGAATTGTACGCCCGCCATCCCGAACGCCTGCAGCTGCGCATCTGGCTCGATGCCGAACAGGGTGTGCCGAATGGCCCGGCCATCGCCGCGAAGATCGCAGGTTGGCCCGCCGCAGAGGCTTACATCTGCGGGCCGCAGCCGTTCATGGATGCTGCCAGTTCCGCGCTGAGCGAGCTAGGTGTAGAGGCTGCGCGCATCCATCTGGAGCGCTTCGGCGCGGCTGCGCCAGTGGCCACCCCGGGCGGCAAGCGCAGCCGCCTGCGGGTCGCTCTCGACGGCCGTCGCCACGAGCTGGATGTGCTGCGTGGCGAGGTACTGCTGGAGGCGATGGAGCAGGCTGGCCTGCAGGCACCGAGCGCCTGTCGCTCGGGTGTCTGCGCCGCGTGCAAGTGTCGCGTGGTCGAGGGCAGCGTAAGCATGCGCAGCAATCAGGTGCTGAGCGAAAGCGAGGTGCATCAAGGCTGGGTCCTGGCTTGCCAGGCCGAACCGCGCAGCGCCGAACTGCAGGTGGAGTACTGAGGTGGAACAGGCCGTTGCTGTTTTCCCCTACGAATCGCGTAAGGGGACGGGGAGTAGGGTGGATAACGGCGTAGCCTTATCCACCGACACGGTAGTACCTTTGCACTTGGGCCGGGTGGAAAAGCCGTTGGTTCTCAACCTTATGCAGATCGCGCCCAGTTGGCTCAGCGCTCCGCCACTGGCAGGTCGTCCTTGCGCCAAGCGATCCATGAACCCGGCACGTTGACTACCCGGCTGAACCCATGGCGCTTGAGAATACTGGCGGCAATCGAGGCGCGATAACCGCTGCCGCAGTAGGTCGCCACGGTTCTGTCCTTATCCAGTTGATCCAGTCCTTCGGGCAGATGTGCTACGAAGGCATGCCTGGCGCCGGGCACGCGCCCTTGCCCGACCTCCTCGGGTGCGCGCACGTCGAGTACCTGAACCTGCGGATCCTCGCGGCGACGGTTCAGCTCGTGCACCGTCCATTGACCGACGCTGGCCAGGGGCAGGCCGGCGTTCTGCCAGTCGGTCATGCCGTTGCGCAGATAGCCTGCCACCCGATCGAGACCGATGCGGTACAGCTGCAGTGTCGCCTGGTGGACCTCGTGGCTGTCTTCGCCGATCAGGTAGATCGGACGCTTGTCGTCGAGCATCCAGCCGGCCCAACTGACGAACTCGTTGCGCAGCGCGATGTTCAGCGCGCCCGGCACATGGCCACCGCCGAAGGCCAGGATCGAGCGCACATCTACCAGTTGCACGACGCTGTGGTCGGCGGTGCGCTGGCGGAACTCCTCCGGTGCCAGCGGCGGCGGCAGCGCTGGTCCGCCGGTATTCATTGCTGGACGGGTGTTGAGCTTCTTTAGCCGCGCATAGTGGCGCGGCGGCTCGGGCATGCCGCTGAGCAACCAGTCGATGAACTCGCCTTCGTTACGCCGCTGGTTGAGTGCCGGATTGAACAACAACTCGTTACCCAGTGTGGAGCGCCGGCGATCACCGATGGACTTGCCGCAGGCCGAGCCGGCGCCATGACACGGGTAGATCTCGATGCGTTCACCGAGGGGCAGGTAACGGGTGAACAGCGTGGCATAGAGCTGCGCGGCCAGTTGCCGGGTGCTGTCTTCGCCGAGCAGGTCGGGACGGCCGACGTCGAGGTTGAACAGGGTGTCGCCGGTAAACAGCGCGAACGGCTCATCGCCCTGCTGGCCGTCGCGCAGCAGCAGCGAGATGTGTTCTGGCGTGTGGCCTGGCGAGTAGATGATTTCCAGGCTGACCTGGCCGAGCTCCAGCACCTCGCCATCGGCAGCCTGGCGCAGCTCGAAACCGTAGTTCGGCGAGCAGCCACCGATGATCTCTGCGCCGCTGCGTTCGGCCAGCGCCTGGGCACCTGAGACGAAGTCGGCATGGATGTGGGTCTCGATGACGTAGCCGATGCGCAGGCCTTTTTCGCGGGCCAGGTCGAGGTAGATATCGATGTCGCGCCGCGGATCGATCACCGCGGCAACTGCGGCCTTGCTGTCGCCCACCAGGTAGGAAATCTGCGCCAGGCCGTCGGTATAGATCGGCTCGAATATCAGCATGCTCGCTCCTCCGTAACGATTGATCGTCACGGTTGGGACGCCGACAGCCGGTTCGGGTTCAGTACCCGCTCATTTGCGGACCAGCAGCACCCCGGATTCCATGTGATGGGTGTAGGGGAACTGGTCGAACAACGCGCAGCGCTCGATGCGGTGGGTGTCGTGCAGCTGGGCGATGTTCGCCGCGAGGGTTTCCGGGTTGCATGAAATGTAGAGGATGCGCTCGAAACGGCGGGTCAGCTCGCAGGTGTCCGGGTCCATGCCGGCGCGTGGCGGGTCGACGAAAACGCTGCCGAAGTTGTAGCTCTTCAGTTCGATGCCGGCTAGGCGGCGGAACGGGCGCACCTCGTTCAGCGCCTGGGTCAGCTCTTCAGCGGACAGGCGTACCAGGGTGACATTGTCGATGCCGTTGTCGTCGAGGTTGGCCAGCGCCGCGTTCACCGAGGATTTGCTGATCTCGGTTGCAAGCACCTTGGGCACACGGGTTGCCAACGGCAGGGTGAAGTTACCGTTACCGCAATAGAGTTCGAGCAGGTCGTCGTTTCGCTCGCCAAGAACGTCGTAGGCCCAGTTCAGCATCTTCCGGCACACGTCGCCGTTGGGCTGGGTGAAGGCGCCTTCGGGTTGCCGGTAGCTGAAGGTGCGGCCGGCAACGGTCAGTTGCTCAGTCACGTAGTCGCGGCCGATGACGATGCGCTTGCCCTTGGAACGGCCGACGATGCTGGCGCCCAGCGCCTCGGCTAGCTTTTCTGCCTCCTGCTGCCAGGCATCGTCCAGCGGCCGGTGGTAGGCGAGGGTGATCAGCGCATCGCCGGAGAGCGTGGTCAGGAACTCGACCTGGAACAGCTTGAAACTCAGGGTCTCGCTGGCTTGCCAGGCGGCCTTGAGCTGCGGCATCAGATCGTTGATGCGACGGCTGGCGATGGGGAATTCGTCGATCAGAATGGGCGTGTGTTTGTCGCCCTGCTCGAACATCGCGTAGTGGCGTTGGCCGTCCTCGCGCCACAGGCGGAACTCGGTGCGAAGCCGGTAGTGTTCACGTGGCGAGTCGAAGACTTCTGGCGCGGGTGCGTCGAAGGGCGCCAGCAGTTCCACCAGCCGCGCGGCTTTCTCGGCGAGTTGGGCGTCGTAGGTGGCGGGGTCGAATTGCGGAGCGCTCATGAAGACTCTTGGAATGGTAGGTAAATCGTAGGGTGGATCGGGGCGCGCAGCTGACGCTTCATCCATCCACCGTAGCCGTATGAAAGGTGGATGAAAAAAGCGTCATCCACCCTACGGAACGTCAGCCGGCAAACCAGCCGAGCTTGACCACGAACAGGATCGAGAGGATCCACATCGCCGGGCTCAGCTCGCGCCAGCGGCCGGCGAGCAGCTTGATCGCGGTCCAGGCAATGAAGCCGAAGGCGATGCCGTTGGCGATGGAGAAGGTCAGCGGCATGGCCAGCGCGGCGATGGCCACCGGTGCGGCGACGGTGAGGTCTTCCCAGTCGATGTTGGCGAGGCTGCTCATCATCAGCACGGCGACGAACAGCAATGCCGGTGCGGTCGCGTAGGCGGGCACGGCACCTGCCAGCGGGGCGAAGAACAGACTGAGCAGGAACAGCAGCGCGACCACACAGGCGGTCAGCCCGGTGCGGCCACCAGCGCTGATGCCGGCTGCCGATTCGATGTAGCTGGTGGTGGTCGAGGTGCCGAGTGCGGCGCCCGCCATGGTCGCGGTGCTGTCAGCCAGCAGCGCACGGCCGAGGCGAGGCATGCGACCGTCCTTGTCCAAAAGGTTGGCTTTCTGGGCGACACCGATGAGGGTGCCGGAGGTGTCAAACAGGTCGACGAAGAGGAAAGCGAAGATCACGCTGAGCAGGCCGATATCCAGCGCGCCCATGATGTCGAGTTCCATGAACGTCGGCACCAGCGACGGCGGCATCGACACCACGCCGTTGAGCTCGGAAAGGCCCAGCAGGATCGACAACCCGGTCACCACCAGAATGCCAATCATCACGGCCCCCGTGACCTTGCGATAAGCCAGCGCGGCGATCAGGAAGAAGCCGAGGCAGGCGAGCAGCGGGCCGCCGGCAGTGAGGTCACCCAGGCCCACCAGCGTGGCCGGGTTGTCGACGACGATGCCGGCATTTTTCAGCGCGATGATCGCCAGGAACAAGCCGATACCCGCCGCGATGCCCGAACGCAGCGCCAACGGAATGCTGTGGATGATCCACTCGCGGATCTTGAAGATCGACAGCAGGAAGAAGATTGCGCCCGAGAGGAACACTGCACCCAGCGCGGTCTGCCAGGTGTAACCCATGGTCAGCACCACGGTGTAGGTGAAGAAGGCGTTCAGGCCCATGCCCGGTGCCAGCGCGATCGGGTAGTTGGCCACCAGGCCCATGATCGCCGAGCCGATGGCCGCGGCCAGGCACGTGGCGACGAAGACCGCGCCGTGATCCATGCCGGTTTCAGCAAGAATGCTCGGGTTGACGAAGAGGATGTAGGCCATCGTCAGGAAGGTGGTGAGACCGGCCAGGATCTCGGTGCGCAGCGTGGTGTTGTGCGCCTTGAGTTGGAACAGCTTCTCCAGCATGGTGATTCCTCTTCTTGCCGGTCTTTCGTGCGGTTGGGGTACAGCAAAGCTTATCCGGGCGAAGCCCGCAAAAAGCGGGGCATCTTACACCGTCGCTCGAGCGTGTTGAATTTCCATTCGGTGACTTGTGAGTTCTGCTTTTCACGGGGGATCGCGCCACCCTGTACCCCATAGCGGGTGAGGTTATGGAGCCGGCGCGCAACGGTTGTACTCGCGACGGGTCTGTGTGAATGACGGCCCGATTGGCCCCGTTCTGCGAGGAGGGAACATGACCGAACACCAGACCAACCGACGGCTGGGTGGAAGCCACAGGCGCCTCGGCATGCCCAGCTCGCTGCGCATGAGGGAACACCTGCATGGTTGAACCCGTACGCGGTGTATGCGCGCTGGTGCTGGCGGCGGGGCAGGGCAGCCGTTACCGCGAGCATGCCGATCAGGACAAATTGCTCGCCCCCTGCAATCGCACGCCTGATGCCCCGCCCGTGCTGGCGGCGACGCTTGGTGCGCTGTGTGGGGTCGCCGAGCGGCTGGTCGTCGTGACCCGTGACGACAACAGCGAGCTGCTTGCCTGGCTTGGGCAGCAGGCTGACCGGTACGGTGCCGAGGTGCTCGCCGTGCACACCCAGGGGTTGGGCCACAGCCTGGCGCAGGCGGTCAGGCAGTACCCGAGCGACAAAGGCTGGCTGGTCGCGCTCGGCGACATGCCTTATGTGCGGCCCGCCACCTTCCGTCGCATCGCTGAGCAGATCGAGCCACCGCGCCTGGTGGTGGCAAGTCATCAGGGGCAGCGCGGCCATCCGCGTGGGATCGGTCGCGACCACGCGTTGCAGGTGATGTCGCTGGACGGTGAGCGCGGTGCTCAGGCGCTGTTTTCGAGTGGTGCCGCCTGGGAAGTCGAGGTCGATGACTCCGGCGTGTTGCAGGACATTGATCGCCCCGACGATCGACGCAACAGCTGACCAGCTGTAGCTCCCTGCCGGTGGGGCGCCCCGGCTGCTCTGTAGCGCGCCTTGCATGGCCATGTGTGCGGTCGGCTGAACGATCTTTCCGCGTGGGCAGTCGTACTTCCTAGGCGCACGGAAAGCGCATCGAATGCCTGAGGTCTTCGGCGATCCTGCATAGAACAGGCACCCGAAGCCCCCCAAACCGTGAGGCTGCTATGAGCGAAACGTCTTCCGCCCCAGGTGGGATTACCGCCTGTTCCATTTCCCTCCAACTGAACGGCCAACGCCGTGAAGTCGAGGTCTATCCCTGGACCACCCTGCTTGATCTGCTACGTGAGCAACTGCACCTGACCGGCACCAAGAAAGGCTGTGACCACGGCCAGTGTGGCGCCTGTACCGTGTTGCTCAACGGCAAGCGGATCAATAGCTGCCTGACCCTCGCCGTGATGCACGACGGCGCAGAGCTGACCACCATCGAAGGGCTGGCGCAGGGCGAGGAACTGCACCCGATGCAGGCCGCCTTCGTCAAACACGACGCCTTCCAGTGCGGCTATTGCACGCCCGGGCAAATCTGCTCGGCGGTGGGCATGGTTGCCGAAGGACGGGCAGAAACCCGTGATGATCTGCGCGAACAGATGAGTGGCAATGTCTGCCGTTGCGGCGCCTACCCGAACATTGTCGCCGCCATCGAGGACGCTACGGCGGACACTCGCGAACGCCTGGCCGGTGCGAAGGAGGTGACGCCATGAATCCCTTCAGCTATGCACGCCCAAGCAGCGTCGAGGAAGCCATCGGTCAATTCCGGCCGGACAGCCGCTACATTGCCGGTGGCACCAATCTGCTGGACCTGATGAAGGAAAACGTCACGCGTCCTTCCCAGCTGATCGACATCACCCAGTTACCACTCGCCGACATCGAAGAGACCGCGGATGGCGGTCTGCGCATCGGTGCGCTGGTCAGCAACGCTGACCTGGCCTGGCATCCGCTGGTGGAAGCACGCTATCCGCTGCTGTCACAAGCGATCCTGGCTGGCGCCTCGCCGCAGCTGCGCAACATGGCCACCACCGGTGGCAACCTGCTGCAGCGCACCCGTTGCTACTACTTCTACGACAGCACCACGCCGTGCAACAAGCGTGAACCGGGCACCGGCTGCTCGGCGCGTGACGGGCTCAATCGCATCCACGCGATTCTTGGCCACAGCGACGCCTGCATCGCCGTCCATCCCTCCGACATGTGCGTGGCGATGGCGGCACTGGAGGCAGTGGTGCATGTGCAAGGGCAACGGGGCGAGCGGCGCATTCCCATGGCCGACTTTCACCGCTTGCCGGGCCATACACCCGAGCAGGACAACACCCTGGTCGATGGCGAGCTGATTACCGCGGTCGAGTTGCCGCCCCAAGACTTCTCCGCACACAGCAGCTACCTCAAGCTGCGAGATCGTGCCTCCTATGCGTTCGCCCTGGTTTCGGTCGCCGCTGCACTGGAGATGGACGGCGACAGCATTCGCAGTGCCCGTATCGCCATGGGCGGGGTGGCACACAAGCCCTGGCGCAAGGCCGAAGCCGAGGCGGCGCTGGTCGGCAGAACGGCTGACGAGGCCGCGTTCACGACCGCTGCGGACATCCTGCTCGAGGGAGCCAGTGGCTTCGAACACAACGCCTTCAAGATCGAACTCGGCCGTCGCGCCATCGTTCGCGCCCTGACCGACGCCGCCAGAGGAGCCGCCCAATGAAACCAGCCAACTCCCCGTTCGGGCAGCCGCTTAACCGAGTCGATGGCCCGCTGAAAGTCACGGGACAGGCCCAGTACGCCGGTGAGTTCGATGTGCCCGGCCTGCTCTACGGCAGCGTGGTCAACAGCAGCATCGCGCGTGGTCGAATCATCAGCATCGATGCCAGCGCGGCTGAAGCGGTGCCGGGCGTGGCGCTGGTGCTGACCCACCAGAACCGTCCGCCTATTGCCAGCTACGACGAGCCCTACGAGGACGACGATGCTGCCGATGGCTCGCCGTTCCGGCCGCTGTTCAACGACCGTATTCTCTACAGCGGCCAGCCGATCGCGCTGGTGGTCGCGGAAAACCTCGAACTGGCCCGCTACGCCGGCAGCCTGGTGCGCGTCGAATACGAGCGCGAGCCCCATCACACCGACCTGCTCAGTGAGCTGGAAACCATGCACAAGGCGCCGGCCGACCTGCCGGAGCCGCGCGGTGATGTGGACAGCGCCCTGGCCAGCGCGCAATTCAAGGTGGATGTGCAGTACACCACGCCGGTCGAGCACCACAATCCGATGGAGCCGCATGCCTCGACCGTTCACTACTTTCCCGAAGGCAACCTGGAGATCTACGACAAGACCCAGGGCGTGCAGAACTGCATGCGCTATCTGGAAGGCGTGTTCGACATGGAGGGCAAGATCCGCATCCTCTCGCCGTTTGTCGGCGGTGCCTTCGGTTCCGGATTGCGTCCTCAGTATCAGCTGACGCTGGCGGTGATGGCGGCGCTCAAGCTCAAGCGCTCGGTGCGCGTCACCCTCAAGCGCCAGCAGATGTTCACCTTTGGCTATCGTCCGCGCACCGTGCAGCGGCTGTCGATCGGCGCAAATGCCAGTGGGGAACTGCAGGCCATCACCCACCAGGCGATCGGTCAGACCTCCAGCTTCGAGGATTTCACCGAGCATGAGGTCGAGTGGTCCGGGATGCTTTACAAGTGCCCGAACGCAAGGCTCGACTACCAACTGGTGCCGCTGGACGTCTACACGCCGCTGGATATGCGAGCGCCGGGTGCGACCATTGGCGTCTACGCCCTGGAAAGCGCGATGGACGAACTGGCCTACGCGGCCAACGTCGATCCGCTGCAGTTACGCCTGACCAACTATTCCGAGCGCAACGCCAACGAGGACAAGCCCTATTCGAGCAAGGAGCTGCGCCAGTGCTACGAGCAGGGCGCCGAGCGCTTCGGTTGGTCACGCCGCTCGATGGCGCCGCGCTCCATGCGCGACGGCAACCAGCTGATCGGCTGGGGCATGGCTACCGGGGTGTGGGAGGCGATGCAGATGCCGGCCGCCGCCAAGGCGTGCCTCGAGCCCGACGGACGGCTGGTGGTCAGCAGCGCCACCTCTGACATCGGCACTGGCACCTACACGGTGATGACCCAAATCGCGGCGGCGGCCATGGGCCTGCCGATGGAGCAGGTCGAGTTTCGCCTGGGTGATTCGAACCTGTCGCAGGCGCCGCTGGAAGGCGGCTCCTTCACGGTGTCGTCCGTCGGGACAGCCGTGCAACAGGCGTGTGAGGGACTGCAGGCCAAATTACTCGATGCCGCTCAGCAGTCGCCTGTATCGCCGTTCACCGGGGCCAAGCTCGAGGATGTGGAGTTCGTCGACGGTCACATGTGCTTGAAGGCCTCGCCCGAGCAGCGGGTCGAGCTGGCGAAGATCGTCTCCGCCAGCGGTGTGCTCGAAGCAGAAGTCAGCGCCAAGCCGGGCGAGAAACGCAACGAGTATTCAATCTCTACGCACTCGGCGATATTCGTCGAGGTGCGTGTGGACGAATCGCTGGGCACGGTAAAGGTGAGTCGCGTGGTCAGTGCTGTGGCCGCCGGGCGCGTGGTCAATCCGAAGACCGCGGGTAACCAGATCGCCGGTGGTGTGGTCTGGGGCATCGGGCAGGCGCTGCATGAGGAAACCATGATCGACCACAACCTCGGTCGTTACATGAACCACAACCTGTCCGAGTACCACGTCCCGATCAATGCCGATATCAACGACATCGACGTGTTCTTCGTCGAGGAGAAGGACGAAATCGTCAACGCGCTGGGCTCCAAGGGCGTGGGTGAGATCGGCATCGTTGGTGTGGCGGCGGCGGTGGGTAACGCCATCTACCACGCCACCGGCAAGCGGGTGCGTGATTTGCCGATTACCTTGGACAAGGTGTTGTAACCGGCCAGCCTCGTGGAAAAGGCTTCGCCGTTTTCCACCCTACGGGTGCGCGACTGTCGAGTGTGCAGGAGTAGGGTGGAAGACCGCGACGCGTCTTCCACCGAGCCCGCTAATCCAGATCCCGATGCAACTGGTCGCGATTGGCCAGCGTCGGGAACAGCTTCATCCAGGTACCGGTGATGATCAGCGTTCCGACGCCACCGATCACCACAGCCGGCACCGTGCCGAACCAGTGAGCCGTCAGCCCGGACTCGAATTCGCCGAGCTGGTTGGACGCGCCGATAAACAGACCATTGACCGCACTCACCCGACCGCGCATCGCGTCCGGCGTTTCCAGCTGCACGAACGCGCCGCGGATCACCATGCTGATCATATCCGCCGCGCCCAGCACCACCAGCACGCCCATCGAAAGCCAGAATGACGTCGACAGGCCGAAGGCGATGGTTGCCAGGCCGAACACGCCGACGGCGGCGAACATGACCCGGCCGACCCTTTTGTTGATGGGATAGCGCGCGAGCCACAGCGACATCAGCAGCGCACCCACCGCCGGTGCTGAGCGCAACAGCCCTAGGCCCCAGGGGCCGGTGAGCAGGATGTCCTTGGCGAACACCGGCAGCAGTGCCGTGGCGCCACCGAGCAGCACGGCAAACATATCTAGGGAAATGGCGCCGAGAATGTCCGGCCGGCTGCGGATGAAGCGCATGCCCGCGAGCAGGTTGTCCATCGCCGGGCCGGTTTGCTTGGGCGGCGCCTGGCGTTTCGGCAGGCTCAGCATCAGGCTGCAGGCCAGGGCAAACAGCAGCGCCACCGGGCCATAGACCCACAGCGGGCCGATGGCGAATAGCAGCCCGCCGAGCGCCGGTGCGACGATGGTGGCGGTCTGCATGGCCGATGACGACGCCGCTACGGCCGCAGGAAATAGTTGCGTGGGCACCAGGCTCGGTAATAGCGCCTGGGTCGCCGGCCCCTCGAACGCCCGTGCCGTGCCCAGCAGGAAGGCGAGCACGAAGATCATCTCGCGCGTCACGCCTAGCCCACCGGCCCCGAGTACCAGCGACAGGGCGATCAGCCCTTGCAAGCCCTGACACAGCGCCGCCACTCTTCGACGGTCGACGCGGTCAGCGACATGCCCGGTCCAGAGAACGAACAGCAGGCGAGGGAAGAATTCGGCCAGGCCCACGAGACCGAGGTCGAGCACGCTGCCGGTCAGCTCGTACATGTGCCAGCCGATTGCAACCGCCAGCATCTGGAAGCCGCTGGCAGTGAATACGCGGGCGAACCAGAACTTGATGAAGGGGCGTTGGTGACGCAGCAGGAGTTTGGCGTGTGTGGACATCAGGTCGAGGCGCAAGGTGGGCAGTGAGCCAGATTAGCATTCAGCCCCGGTGGCGCTGGGAGGCAATCTGCCTGCAGAAAGCCGAACGGAGTGGACGAGCGGCGTTTTGCTTTGGCCCGCCAGCAGTCGAGACTGGTGCTCTGGTGGGCTGGTGCTCTGGTGCTCTGGTGGGCTGAAGCCCACCCTACGTAGAAGGATATACGTTGGCTTTTCCCGTAGGGTGGGCTTTAGCCCACGGTGGACGCGTGTTGGTATCTGTTGCGGGCTGGATTCACCGTGCGTACGCGATCAGGCGTCGGGCTTCATTCAGGCAACAACCCGCGCTCTGCAAAGACCGCCTTGGCGGTCGCCATGCCGTTCAATGCTGCAGGAAAGCCGGCATAGACGGCCATCTGGATGATTACCTCGACGATCTGCTCCGGCGTGCAGCCGACGTTCAATGCGCCGTGGATATGCACCGCTAATTGCGGCTGGCAATGTCGCAGCGCCGTTAGCGCCGCGACTGTCGCAAGCTCACGCTGTGGCAGGTCGAGGCCAGGGCGCTGGTAGATATCGCCGAAGGGAAACTCGATGACGTAGCGGGCCAGGTCCGGTGCGATGGCTTGCAGGCTGTCGATGACCTTTCGGCCGGCCTCACCGTCGATCTCTTCGAGTTTGGCCAGGCCTTCGGTGTAGCGGGTGGATGCGGACATGGAGCGTTCCTCTTGATTGGGAAGAGGAAAGCCTGAGGGTTGGAGTGGACTCTAGGTCAAGGGGTTGTTTGTTGGCGGTACAGCTCGATCTTTGCCTGCAGCGCGGTCAGATGTTCGCGGTCGCGCTCCAGACGGTCCTGCAGTTTGGCTGCATGGACTTCGAGCAGCGCCTGCCGCGCCGCCAGAGTCGATTCGCCGCGTTCACGCAGATCGGCGTAGCGAATGATGTCGTCCAGCGCCATGCCGGTATCTTTGAGACGCAGGATGAAGCCGACCCATTCCAGATCGCGCGGGCCGTAGACGCGAAAGCCGCTGGCGTCCCGGGCGACATGGCGCAGCAGGCCGATCTTTTCGTAATAGCGCAGGGTGTCGGCGGAAAGGCCGGTTCGCGTGGCGAACTGTTGGATGCTCAGCCGAACCGGCGCTTCGCTCATGGCTTGATGGCTCGCAGGATGACGAACTTGGGCGTCGCCGCGACCTGCTCTACCTTGCCGAACAGGCGCTTGAGCTTGAGGTGATAACCGAGGTGGCGGTTGCCGACAATCCACAGCTCGCCGCCCTTGGCCAGCGCCGTCTTGGCCTGGGTGAACATCCGCCAGGCGAGGAAATCACCGACCACTTGCTGCTGATGAAAGGGCGGGTTGCACAGCACCAGATCCAGCGAATCCATCGGCTGTTCGGCCAGCCCGTCGCCGGCCCGTATGTCGGCAGGGCGCTCGCCGAGGATGGCCAGCCAATTCTCCCGTGCCGACTGCACTGCCATGTAGCTCTCGTCCACGAACGTCATCTGCGCTTGTGGATTGCTCAGGGCGTAAACGATACCGAGCACGCCGTTGCCGCAACCCAGATCCGCGACACGCAGGTTGCCGAGCGCCTTCGGCAGGTGCGGCAGGAAGGCTCGGGTGCCGATGTCGAGGTCTTCCCGGCAGAACAGGTTGGCGTGGTTGATCAGTTCGACGGCTGGCTTATCGAGGTGATAGCGGGTCGGGTAGGGCGAGCGCGGTGCCGGCTTGTCGCTCGAAGTCGCGGTCAGCAGACGCGCTTTCTTCACCGCCAGCGAGGCTTGCATTGGGCCGATGTACTTCTCCAGCAGATCGCCCGCTGCACGCGGCAGGTGCTTGATCATCGAGCCGGCGATCACTTGGGCACCTGGCGCGAGTTGGCCATGCAGGCGGATCAGCTGTTCCTCCAGCAAGGCGAGCGTCTTGGGGACGCGAATCAGCACCCGGTCGAACGGCCCTTGAGGCACCTCACTGGCGGGCACGAAGCTCACCGTGTCAGCCGGTAGCGCGTTGCGTTGCAGATTTTTTTCCAGCGCCAGGTGCGCCAAGTGCGAATCGCCACTGCTGGTGACCTTCGCCTGCTTCGCCAGTGAACAGGCCAGGGCGCCAAAACTGTCGTTGAGGATCAGCACCCGCGTTGTCGCAGCCAAGCCTTGCTCGTGCAGCTGCGCCAATAGGTATTCGTCAGCCGCATCGAACGCCTGCAAGGGTTCGTTGGGCTGTTCCGGCTGGCGGATCAGATCGAGGCGTGCGTAGGCGGATTCGAGAATAGGCATAAGAACTGGCGGTGTTTACATGCGTCAGAAAGGAGTATCAAGGGTCCAGGCCGCGGAAAACTACCTGCGTTGGCAATACTGCGTTAGAAACAGCCTCAGAATGCTCATTTAGAACGCCTAAACTCCGCTTCTTCGGCTGTTTCTGCCTTGTTTTGCCTGCCTCGCCTACGTTTTCCGCGGCCCGGACACGCTGGTGTCCCCCGATGTCCGGAAGGAGCGAAGTATGACCGTCAGCGAAGAGAAGTTCACCCGCCAGCGTCTGCTCGAGGTGCAGACGTTGACGTCCAGTCTGTTTACCCTGCGCACCACCCGCGACCCCGGTTTCCGCTTTACCGCCGGGCAGTTCGCCCGCCTCGGCGTTCGTAAGCCCAGCGGCAGTATCGTCTGGCGGGCGTACTCGATGGTATCGGCGCCCCATGATGAGTTTCTCGACTTCTTCTCCATCGTGGTGCCGGATGGTGAATTCACCAGCGAACTGAGTCGCCTCAAGCCCGGCGACGAGCTGCTGGTGGACAAACAGGCGTTCGGCTTTCTCACTCTTGATCGTTTTATCGATGGTCGGGATCTCTGGCTGCTGGGCACCGGGACGGGCATCGCGCCCTTTCTCTCGATCCTGCAGGACTTTGAGGTCTGGCAGCGCTTCGAGCGGATCATCCTGGTGTATAGCGCGCGCACCGCATCCGAGCTGGCCTATCAGGACCTGATCCGCGAGCTGCCGCAGCGCGATTATCTGGAAGGCCTCGGCTCGAAGCTGACCTATCTGCCGGTAGTGACCCGCGAGCAGATGCCCGGTGCGCTGAACGGTCGTGTCACCACGCTGATCGAGAACGGCGAACTGGAGCGAGCGGCCGATCTGCAGCTCGAGCCCGAACACTCGCGGATCATGCTCTGCGGCAATCCGCAGATGATCGAAGACACCCGCACCATCCTTAAAGCGCGCGACCTCAACCTGAGTCTGACCCGGCGTCCCGGCCAGGTAGCCGTGGAGAACTACTGGTAACGCGGCGTTGGAGGCGACTTGATACGGCCCTGGCTATCAGGCCTTCCCCCGCGCGGATCGTCGAGTCGATCTTGGAATGCTTGCCGGGCGGCGGGCCGCGAACTGACCCGCCGAAGGCTCAATCGGCTAATTCGTAGCGATCACGGCCGTTGCGCTTGGCCCGCAGCAGCGCCACGTCGGCGCGGTTGATGGCGCTCGAATAGTTTTCATCGGCTCTTAGCTGCGCCATGCCCAGACTCACCGTGACCGACAACGAGTCGTCATTGACGCGCACCCGCAGCTTGGCGACGGCTTCACGCAGACGCTCGATCACCCGGACCGCGCTTTCGGTGGAGGTCTCCGGCATCAACAGAAGGAATTCTTCGCCGCCCCAGCGGCCGCAGAGGTCATGCTCGCGGATCTCCGCCTCCATCACCCGCACCACTTCCATCAGCACGTTGTCGCCGACTTCGTGCCCGTAATCATCATTGATGGCCTTGAAGCGGTCGATGTCGACCATGACCACACACAGCGGCCGCGAGTAGCGCTTGGCCCGCTCGGTTTCTTCACGCAAGCGCTCGGTGAGCAAGCGCCGGTTGGCGATGCCGGTAAGGGCATCATGGGTAGAGGCTTCTTTCAGAGCGATATTCAGATCACGCAACATCGTCTGATAGCGATCGGAAATGCGAGCGACTTTCTCCAGCTGTCGGAGCTGCTTGTCGAAGCGTGCCGAGAGGGTCATTTCGCGGTCACGCACGATGCTCTGGTATCCGTCAGAAACGCGGGCGATCCGTTCGATGCGGTTGAGTAGGCTGTGGTGTGCTTCCCACAACTGGCTCAGCGTTTCATGCAGTGGATGGCCTTGGTTCTGTGGATCGGACAGCGATTCCACAACCTGACTTTCCAGCGGATTCTGCCCGCGCATAAGGACCTTCTAATCGTGGCTGAGGATCATGAATGGAAAGGTGCAGTCTTCCTTGAACTCTTCGGCCAGTTCTACCACACGCTCGTTGCGGCGGTCATAGTGCCAGTTGACGGCCACCGCCTTTCCCTCTTGATGGGCGGCTTCGAGCATGTCGAAGATGTCCATCACGGCCTTGATGCTGCTGGTATTGAGGTACAGCAGATGCAGTTCCAGGCGCAGCGGACGGCCGGCTTCGGCCAGGTAGCGTTCGATCCACTCGATGACCTGGTGGAACAGCTCGTAGGAATTTTCCGGGTAGGAGTCGCCTTGCATGGCGAGCACGCCGTTTTCCCAGTCGGACTGAATGGCTGGCGATGACTGGCTGCCGGCGATGGAGAAATCATTCATGTGCAGTTGGCTCTTGTAAGTCAGATGACCGCGCTCAGGCTGATGAACGAGCGGCCGTTGGCGACGGTTTGCAGCGACGCTTTCAGTGGTTCGCTGGATTTGCGGGCGATGTCGATCAGGCCGAGTCCTGCGCCGCTGACACTGTTGTCTTCGCGTGGCTTGCGCAATTGTTCTTTGTAACGAGCCTTGAGTTGCGCCTTGTCCAGGCGGGCCAGCTCTTCGATGCTGGCGATCAGGGCTTCTCCATCGGCTGTTTCGATCAGATTGCCGGCGGAGACTACATAGCGGCCGTCGGCATCGTTGCGTGCGACCACGACCGTGGCGCCCGCTTCCTGGTCGGCCCAGTTACGGACCTTGGCGTAGTGGCGGATGTTCTGGGTCATCTCGATGTACACCGCAAAAACATCCATTGCCGACGACGGGTTGGCATGATCAGCGGCGAGGTAGTTACGCAGCGCATTGCCGATTTCCTCGATCAGGCTGCGCGAGATCGGGCCGTTGAAGCACAGCATGATCTGCTGCCGGTTGTAGCTTTCGCGCATGGCGAACAGGTCAAGGGTTTCCATGGGGCAACTCAACTCCGGTGGATGGCGCTCAATCGAAACGGAAACACAACATCGTAATGTCGTCACGCTGGGGGTAATCGCCCTGATATTCGTCCAGGGTCGCTTTGAACGCAGCACCCTGTTCGCCCATAGGGAGGCGGGCATGCCGCAGGATCATCTCGGCGAAGCGGCTGTTGCCGAATCCATAGCCCAGCTCACCACCCGCCTGATCGAGGAAGCCATCGGTGGCCAGGTAGAAGGTTCGCCCAGGCTGCAACTCTACCTCAGCATTCTGATATTCGCCGATGCGTCGGTCGCCGATGGCGCGGCGCCCGGCTGGTAATTCGTCGAGGCGTTCGCCATCGCTGTAGTAGAGCGCGATCTTGGCGCCAGCATAAACCACCAGACGACGCTGGAAGTCGACGTAGGCGAGGCCCACATCCATGTTGGTGGCGAGGGCGTGTTGGGTTGAGTCGTCGCGCAACATCTTGCGTACGATGCCATCGGTACGCGCGAGGACGGCGGCTGGGTCGGCGTGCCCGGCGTCGGCAATTGCCTGTTCGATTGCAGCGTGAGCGAGCATGGTCATCAGCGCGCCGGGCACACCATGGCCAGCGCAGTCGACCACGCCGAGCAGGCAACCTTGTTCGGTGGCGCGATAGACATAGAAATCGCCGCCAACTACGTCGCGAGGGTGCCAGAGCACGGCGTGGCGTTCGTCGAGGTCGGCCACCAGCTGGCGCTTGGGCAGGATGGCGTGCTGGATCAGGCTGGCGTAGTCGATCGAGTCGTCGATCTTTTTATGTGCGGCGGCCATGTCGCGGTTGGCCTGCTGCAGTTCCCGCGTGCGCTCGTTGACGCGACTTTCAAGCTCGCTGGTGTGGCTATGGATTTTCAGCGCCATGCTGCGAAACGCAGCGCTGAGTTCGCCGATCTCGTCATCCCGATCGATCGGCAGCGGCGCGTTGTATTGTCCAGCGGCGATAGCCTGGGCGCTCTTGCGCAGTTGCCGCAACGGGCTCAGCACACGACGATCGACCAGCCAGGCGCCGGCTGCAATCAGCAGCAGCAACAGCAGCAACACAGCACCGAGGGCGGGCAGCAGAGGCTTCAGCTCAATGACTTGGGCGGTTCGTAGATCCACAGCGCTGGTGACGAACCATTGCAGTTCCGGAATCCAGGTCAGGGCCAGCAGGCGAGGCTCGCCATCGAGGTTCGCCTTCAACGTGGCGGTCTCGCCAGGATGTTCGCGGCCGTAGCTCATGGCCTGGCGCAGCGCCTTGGCCTGGTCGATATCGTCGAGCAGGCCAAGCAGGCTGGTGGACAGCGAGCGGCCCTGCGAGGTGTCGGCGTTCAGGGTGACGAGGTTATGGTTGGGGTGGACCAGGATCGAGCCGTAGCTGTCGAGCACCATCGACTCGACGCCGGTCTTGTCTTCTTCGATGAACTGGGTGACGAACGCGTTCAGGCTGATCCCGGAGCCGACGATGCCGAGCGGGCGACCGCCATCACGGACCACAATGTTGAACCAGATCTTCAGGTCGCCGCTGATGGCCGAGCGGTCGACATTGAGATGATAGGGCGCGTCCGAACGCAGGGTGGCATAGAACCACTCGTCTTCCGGCGCATCGGGCTTCATCTCATAGCGGGGCGCCTCGCTGGGAGGTTGCTGGTCGCCGTTGGAGTAGTAGCGATTGGAGGCTGCCGATGCGGCGAAGTAGGAGTGGTCACTGAGTGCCCGTTGATAGCCAGCCGCCTCGCGGAAAAATAATTCCCGCTTGACCGGATCATTCTCATCTAGCAGCCAGGCGCGGGTAATCTCCGATTCCGCCAGCCGCTGCGCCAGCGCCAGTTCCCGGGTGACCGGGGCGAACAGTCGTTCACGGTTGAGCTGAACCACGTTGCGCGCATAGGCTTCGCCAAAGCGGCTTTGCACGCCCTGCAATGCTTCGCGGCCAACCAGTACAGCCACTCCGATTGCCAGCAGGAAGGTCAATAGCAACGCCAGCAGTGATTTGCCGCGTAATCCCAGTGCTGCCATGGTGACCGTGACCTTCCCTTGCGATTGCTGCCGGCCTGACATCCAAGTGTCGTGCCAAGCGTCGAAAAAGCGCGATTATCCGGTATTGGGCCAGTTGCCACCAGAGGCGCTTCGCCACACAAAAACGGAGCCTTTCGGCTCCGCGGTTGATGCTACTGGGCAAGCTTCTTGTATTTCACCCGATGCGGCTGGGAGGCTGCGTCGCCGAGGCGCTTCTTGCGATCGGCTTCGTACTCGGTGTAGTTGCCCTCGAAGAATACGATGCTGCCGTCATCCTCATAGGAAAGGATGTGTGTGGCGACGCGGTCGAGGAACCAGCGATCGTGGGAGATCACGATGGCGGCGCCGGGGAAATCCAGCAGCGCTTCTTCGAGTGAACGCAAGGTTTCCACGTCGAGGTCGTTGGAGGGTTCGTCGAGTAGCAGTACGTTGGCGCCTTCTTTCAGCGTCAGCGCCAGGTGCAAGCGACCGCGCTCACCGCCGGAGAGATCCTTGACGAACTTCTGCTGGTCACCGCCCTTGAAGTTGAAACGCCCCACGTAGGTGCGTGACGGAACTTCGTAGTTGCCGATACGGATCATGTCGGCGCCGTCAGACACTGCTTCCCATACGGATTTGCTGCCGTCCAGGTCATCGCGGCTCTGATCGACACAGGCGACCTGCACGGTATCGCCGATCTCGATGCTGCCCGAATCCGGCTGCTCCTTGCCCATGATCATGCGGAACAGCGTCGACTTGCCCGCACCGTTGCCGCCAATCACGCCAACAATGGCGCCCTTGGGCATGCTGAAGGAAAGGTCGTCGATCAGTACGCGGTCGCCGTAACCCTTGGTCACATTGTGGAAGTCGATGACCTTGTCACCCAGGCGCGCGCCGGCCGGAATGTAGATTTCGTTGGTTTCGCTGCGCTTCTGGAATTCCTGCGACTGCATTTCCTCGAAGCGCTGCAAGCGTGCCTTGGACTTGGATTGGCGGGCCTTGGCGCCTTTGCGCACCCACTCCAGTTCTTCCTTCATGGCCTTTTCATGGGCCGACTGCTGCTTGGATTCCTGCGCCAGGCGGTTGGATTTGGCTTCCAGCCAGCCGGAGTAGTTGCCCTCGTAGGGGATGCCCTGGCCGCGGTCGAGTTCGAGGATCCAGCCGGCGACGTTGTCCAGGAAGTAGCGATCGTGGGTGATCGCGACGACGGTGCCGGTGAAGTCATGGAGGAAGTGCTCCAGCCAGGCCACTGAATCGGCGTCCAGGTGGTTGGTTGGTTCGTCCAGCAGCAGCATGTCGGGTGCTGAGAGCAACAGACGGCACAGCGCCACGCGGCGCTTTTCACCGCCGGACAGGTGCTCGACCTTGGCGTCCCATGGCGGCAGGCGCAGGGCGTCGGCGGCGACTTCCAGCTGGCGCTCGAGGTTGTGACCGTCGCTGGCCTGCAGAATCGCTTCGAGCTTGGCTTGCTCGGCAGCCAGCTTGTCGAAATCGGCATCCGGCTCAGCGTAGGCGGCGTAGACTTCGTCCAGGCGCGCCTGGGCATCCTTGATGCTGCTGACGGCTTCTTCCACGACTTCGCGAACCGTCTTGTTCGGGTCGAGCTCCGGCTCCTGCGGCAGGTAGCCGACATTCAGCTCAGGCATCGCCCGCGCTTCGCCGTCGAACTCTTTATCGACCCCAGCCATGATCTTCAGCAGGGTGGACTTGCCCGAACCGTTGAGACCCAGCACACCGATCTTGGCGCCGGGAAAGAAGGACAAGGAAATGTTCTTGAGGATTTCACGCTTCGGTGGAACGACTTTGCCAAGCCGATGCATGGTGTAGACGTATTGAGCCATGGAGACGAGTGCCCGTGACGAGGAAAAAATGAGGCGAATCCCGCCGCTGTGGGCGGGTCGAACCGAACTCGCAAAGCTACCGGAATGCATCTGGCAGGGCAAACTGGGTTGCTGACTCGATGCTGGCGCTTTGATGGCTCTCAGGGCATCCTTGACGCCGTTCGGGCGTTGGTCCGATGCCGCGCTCGCCGCAACGCCACAAAGGACTTAATCGTTTGATCGATCAACATCCTTCCCCATCAGTGTCAGCCCGCCTCGACAGGCTTGTCCGCAGGATTGCTGTCACCTGTGCGCGCTTTCTTGTGCCGCTTCGCCTGCGCGCTCGTTGGCAACTGTTGCGCTATTCGGCGACGGCGCTCGGGGCGATCGAAGAGCGGATTCTGATCAGCGACTTCAGTGGCCGTCTGCAATTTCTCAACAACCAGGCCGAGGCAATGTTCGGCCTGAGTAGCCGCGAGGCTCCACGTTATCGTCTGCAGGAGCTGCTGCCGAATCTGGATCCCCTGGCGTTCGACGCGGCCAATTCGACGGTTGATCTGTGCCTTGAGGCCGTGCGACTGCTTCAGGAGGGGGAGAGCCGTCTCTTTTCGATCACGCGGCGGGCTTTGCACCTGGCGGGTGAGCTGGAGCCGTCTGGTTTTGTCTGGGTCATGCGCGATATCACGCGTGAGCGGTCGGCGCAGGCGGCACTGGTTGAGCGTGAACGGTTCTGGTCGGAGGTGCTGCGCGCAGTGCCGGACACCCTTTATGTCCAGGATCTGGAGGCCGGCAAGCTGCTGTTCAGCAACAGCAACCTGGCCGCGCGGCTGGGCTACAGCGAAGAAGAGCGCGGCGACGACAGCAACCTGTTCTGGCGACGCATCAGCCACCCGGACGATCAAGAGTACATCTGGCGGCTGCTGGCCCTTCGCGGTTCGATGATTGACGGCGTCGTGCAGGAGTCGTTACTGCGCTGGCGCCACCGTGACGGCAAATGGCATTGGTTCTGCGTGACTGAACAGGTCCTGACGCGCAATGAGCAGGGGAAGGTGCAGCGCTTGATTGGCGTGGCCCGGGATGTCACTGCGAACATGGAACACAGCCATTCCCTGCGTGATAGCGAACGTCGCTACCGGATGCTCGCCGGTAGCCTGCGCGATGTGGTCTTCACCACCGACAGTTCGCTGCGCATCGACTACATCAGCCCTTCGGTGCAGACCGTGCTTGGCTACAGCCCGGAGTGGGCGGCGCAGCATGGCCTGGATCGAGTGGTGGCCAAACCGCGCCAGGCGGCGCGCTTCTATGACCTGATGAGGCGGGTGCGCGATGCTTCGGTCAGCCCGGTTGAACTGGCTAAGCTGGGGCAGACCTTGCAGGCGCAAACCCTGTATTTCGACTGTCTCGCGGCCGATGGCCGGTCGGTCGCGATCGAGCTGCGGATGATGCTGATCTCCGACGAGAACAACCGGTTCGATGGAACCCTGTGCATTGGCCGGGATGTCAGCGAACAGCGCCAAGCCGAGACGGCATTGCGCCGCGCGGCGACCGTATTCGACCATTCCACGGCGGCCATCGTTGTCACCGATCCCGCCGGCAAGATCGTCCAGGTCAATGCGGCATTCGTCCGGATCACCGGCTACAGCGTCGACGAGATCAGAGGCGAGCTGCCGATGGTGCTCAGCGCCGACCGTCAGCAGGCCAATCAAATGGACTATGTGCACAGCCAGGTCCTGCAGACCGGCAGCTGGGAAGGGGAGTTCTGGCTCAAGCGCAAGGGTGGCGAGACTTACCCATGCTGGATCGGCATTACCGCCGTTCGCGACGATGAGAATGAGCTGGTGAGCTATGTCTGCTTTTTCAGCGACATGAGTGAGCGCAAGGCCAGCGAAAAGCGCATCCACCGGCTGGCCTATTACGACGGGCTGACTCAGCTGCCCAATCGCACGCTGTTTCAGGACCGTCTGCACAGCAGCCTGCAATTGGCCGCCCGGCGCCGTGGCTGGGTGGTGCTGATGTTTCTCGATCTGGATCGCTTCAAGCCAATCAACGATTCGCTCGGTCACGCCGCCGGTGACCGCATGCTCAAGGACGTCGCAGTGCGCCTGGCGTCGTGCGTTGATGAGGACGACACGGTGGCGCGCATGGGCGGCGATGAGTTCACCTTTCTGTTGCGCCCCGGTGGTGATCGCGACGAGGCGCTGAGCCGGGCAATCCATGTGGCTGAACGGGTCCTGGGCAGTCTCGCCGAACCGTTCGTGCTGTCTGGCCGAGAGTTCTTTGTCACCGCCAGCATTGGCATTGCCCTGAGCCCACAGGATGGCAACGACATCAGCCAGCTGATGAAAAATGCCGACACCGCGATGTATCACGCCAAAGAGCGCGGCAAAAACAATTTCCAGTTCTACCAGGCCGAGATGAATGCCAGCGCACTGGAGCGTCTGGAGCTGGAAAGCGATCTGCGCCACGCCCTCGAACAGCAACAGTTCGTGCTGCACTACCAGCCGCAATACCTCGCCGACGGCCATACGCTGACCGGTGTCGAGGCATTGCTGCGCTGGCAGCACCCGTCCCGTGGTCTGGTGCCGCCCGGCGAGTTCATTCCGGCGCTGGAGGAATTGGGGCTGATTGTCGAGGTAGGCGACTGGGTCATCGGCGAAGCCTGCCGGCAGATCGGAAACTGGGAGCGGGAGGGCGTGGTGGTGCCGAAGGTTTCGGTGAACCTTTCGGCCCGCCAGTTCGCCGATGGTCAGCTGGGTCAGCGCATCGCCGGGATTCTCGCGTTCAGCAAAATTGCACCGAGCCGGCTGGAGCTGGAGCTGACCGAGAGCATCCTGATGCAGGACGTCGGGGGCGCGATGCGCATGCTCGATGCGCTCAAGCAGCTCGGCCCCTCGATTGCCATCGACGATTTCGGCACCGGTTACTCTTCGTTGAACTACCTCAAGCAATTCCCCATCGATGTGCTGAAAATCGACCGCAGTTTCGTCGATGGTCTGCCCGAAGGCGAGCAGGATGGGCAGATAGCCCGAGCGATCATTGCCATGGCGCATAGCCTCAGTCTGTCGGTGATCGCCGAGGGCGTCGAAACCCAGGCGCAGCTGGACTTCCTTCGCGAGCATGGCTGCGACGAGGTGCAGGGTTTCTATCTCGGCCTGCCGGTGCCAGCGGCAAAGTTGAAAGCGTCAATTTCAAACTGCAAGCAGCAGGCCACAGTCGGCCAGCTAGAACCAGGGGCTGCGTTGTAACGGGGCTGCAACCGCTAGCAGCTTGTCTCATGTTGTAGATGACCACGGCTCATACCCGCGCTCCGGCGGATGAGGTAGAATCCGCGCCTCTTTATTACCGCCAGCTGATTCTCAGGGGACTGCCATGTTCAGCCGTGATTTGACCCTCGCCCGTTTCGACGCCGATCTCTTCGCTGCCATGGAGCAGGAAGCCAAGCGTCAGGAAGACCACATCGAGCTGATCGCCTCGGAGAACTACACCAGCCCCGCGGTGATGGAGGCCCAGGGTTCGGTACTGACCAACAAGTACGCAGAAGGCTATCCGGGCAAGCGCTACTACGGCGGTTGCGAGTACGTCGATGTGGTCGAGCAGCTGGCCATTGACCGCGCCAAGGAACTGTTCGGCGCCGACTACGCCAACGTCCAGCCGCATGCCGGCTCCCAGGCCAACAGCGCCGTCTACCTCGCCCTCTTGCAGGCCGGTGACACCATTCTGGGCATGAGCCTGGCCCACGGTGGTCACCTGACGCACGGCGCCAGCGTGTCCTCCTCCGGCAAGCTGTACAACGCCGTGCAGTACGGCATCAACGACCAGGGCCTGATCGACTATGACGAAGTCGAGCGCCTAGCCCTCGAGCACAAGCCGAAGATGGTTGTCGCTGGTTTCTCTGCCTACTCGCAGAAACTGGATTTCGCCCGTTTCCGCGAGATCGCCGACAAGGTCGGTGCCTACCTGTTCGTCGACATGGCCCACGTAGCTGGTCTGGTTGCTGCTGGTGTCTACCCGAACCCGGTGCCGTTCGCCGACGTAGTGACCACTACTACTCACAAGACCCTGCGCGGCCCACGCGGTGGTCTGATCCTGGCCCGCGCCAATGCCGAGATCGAGAAGAAGCTGAACTCTGCAGTGTTCCCAGGCGCCCAGGGCGGCCCGCTGGAGCACGTCATCGCCGCCAAGGCGGTATGCTTCAAGGAAGCGCTGCAACCTGAGTTCAAGACCTACCAGCAGCAGGTTGTGAAGAATGCCCAGGCCATGGCCGAGGTGTTCATTCAGCGCGGCTTCGACGTGGTTTCTGGTGGTACCCAGAATCACCTGTTCCTGCTCAGCCTGATCAAGCAGGACATCACCGGTAAGGACGCGGATGCTGCGCTGGGCAACGCGCACATCACCGTGAACAAGAACAGCGTACCGAACGACCCGCGTTCGCCGTTCGTGACCTCCGGCCTGCGCATCGGTACTCCGGCCGTCACCACCCGCGGTTTCGGCGAAACCGAGTGCCGCGATCTGGCTGGCTGGATCTGCGACATCCTCGACCACATGGGCGATGAGTCGGTAATCGAAGCAGTTCGTGCCAAGGTCGAGGCGGTCTGCGCCAAGTTCCCGGTCTACGGTCAGTAAGACGCTTCATGCAGTAACGAAAGCCCGGCCCTGTGCCGGGCTTTTTCGTTTCAGTGAGGAATCGCCCGCGTCACGGCGCGTCAAGGCTAAGTGCCATCTGGTACTGTGCCTGCCGCGCCGCCTGGGTTAAGTTTCACTCACGTTTTGCCAGATTTAGGTCATCGGAGAGGCTCGATGCAGCTCAAGCACAAGATTGCCGCGCTCAGCATCCTGCCCCTGCTATTGGCTGTGGCGGTGGTCTGCGCGCTGGTGCTGTTCCAGAACCAGCGGCTCGGCGAGCAGCAGGCGAAGCTGATCGAAAGCAGCATCCTGGCGAGCAAGCAGGCCGAGCTGAAGAACTACGTCGAGATGGCCTTGAGCACCATCGCGCCGTTCTATGGCAGCGGTCTGAACGATGAGGAGACCAAACAGAAGGTGCTCGCTGCTTTGGGGCGCTTCAGTTTCGGCAGCGATGGCTACTTCTTCGTCTACGATCGCAGCGGGCGCAACCTGATGCATCCGCGCCAGAGCGAGCTGGTCGGCAAGGATCTGTGGAACATGACCGATCCTAACGGTTTGCCAGTGATCCAGGCGTTGATGCGCAGTGCCGAGACAGGTACCGGATTCCAGCGCTACGCCTGGCAGAAGCCGTCGACCGGACAGTTCGCCGCGAAGCTGGCCTATGTAGTGATGCTGGAGCGTTGGGGTTGGATGCTGGGCACCGGCATCTATCTCGAGGACGTAGATGAGGCGATTCTGCAGGTGCGCGAAGAGGTCGCCAGTGGCATCTACACCACCATGCTGGCCATCGCCGGCGTCGCGCTCGTCGCGGTGTTGCTGGTCTTCGCCAGTGGCCTGACGCTCAATGTCAGCGAACGACGACTGGCCGACCGCAAGCTGCAGTTACTGACCCAGCGCATTGTCAGCTTGCAGGAAGAAGAGCGTTCTCGTGTTTCTCGCGAACTGCATGACGGCATCAGTCAGCTACTGGTGTCGATCAAGTTCCAGTTTGAACTGGCCAGTCACGAGCTCGCCAGCGGCAATCCCAATGCGCTGGCAACTCTGGATCGCGGTACCGAGCGGCTGGCGGGGGCGATTGGCGAGGTGCGGCGCATCTCCCATGATCTGCATCCATCGCTGCTCGACACGCTGGGCCTGTCGGCGGCTGTTGGCCAGCTTGTGGCCGAGTTCGAACAGCGCAGCGGGCTGAAAATGCTATACAGCAACGACCTCGGTGAGAACGATCCTGACGATTCGGTGGCAGTTGCGCTGTTCCGGGTGTTGCAGGAAGCGCTAGCCAATATCGAGCGTCACGCTGCAGCGCAGTCGGTGCACATCAATCTGGACGGCGACGACGCGTCGGTGCGCCTGCGGGTGAGGGACGACGGAGTCGGCTTCAATCCGCGCCATCTCGACAGCATCAAGGGCGGCGGCATCGGTCTGCGTAACATCCGCGAACGGGTGGAACACTTCGGTGGTCGTTTCAGCCTGCTATCTGAATCCGGTGGCACCGAACTGGATGTCACCTTGCCGGCCCGGGCCGGCTGAACTGTCGAACATTGAATAATAAGAGGCTCGCTCGATGAACCCGCAAGCGTGTATCAAGGTGGCTTTGATCGACGACCATGCTTTGGTTCGGGACGGCATCCGCGCCTTGCTGATGGCCGTGCCCGAATTGGACGTGGTCGGCGAAGCTGGCAGCGGCGCCGAGGCGCTTGAGCTGCTGGGTCGTGTCACGGCCGATGTCGTGTTGATGGACATCGGGCTGAAGGATGTAAACGGTCTTGAACTGACGCAATCACTGCGCCAGCAGTTTCCCGGCTTGCGCGTGCTGATTCTGAGCATGTACGACAATCAGGAATACGTGAACACTTCAGTCAAGGTCGGCGCCAGCGGCTATGTACTGAAAGATGCGCCCTCACGGGAAATCATTGTCGCGATCCAAGCGATTGCCGCCGGAGGCACCTATTACAGCGAGGGTATCGCCGAGAAGCTGGCCAGCCGGAGCGCCGAGGAGCGCGAGCTCACGCCTCGTGAGCGTGAAGTGCTGCTGATGCTGGCCCAAGGGCATAACAACAAGACCATGGCGCGTACCCTGCAAATCAGCGTACGGACGGTCGAAACGCATCGCCTGAGCATTCGCCGCAAGCTGGATATCGACCGCCCGGCGGATCTGATGAAGCATGCAATGGTGCATGGCTGGCTCCCAGGGCAGCATTAACTTGGCAACTGTCAGCGCCGCCGGGACGCGCTACTAAAAGCAGGCGGCGTTACGCGGTGGCTTCTGTAGGATAGGCGCATCCAATACATCGGGACGCGCCATGAGCCACGCCTCTGTCAGAATGATTCCGCCTCCACCCCTGGTCTATCTGGCCTTCATGGGTGGTGCATGGGGGGCGTCGAAATGGGTGCCTCTCGACCTGCCTGAACACGAACTGGTGTTTTATGCCGGCTGGGTATCGATAGCGGTCGGCATCGTGCTGATGCTCTGGTCGGCGCTGGAAATGCATCGTTATCGCACCACTATCAACCCCTACGGCAAGCCGAGCAGTCTGTTGCAGAGCGGGCCGTTTCGTTTCTCGCGCAACCCGATTTATCTCGCCGACACCTTCATCTATTGCGGTGTTGGGCTGTTGCTCAACAGTGTCTGGCCGTGGTTGCTATTGCCCTTGTTGGTCGTTTGCATGCAACGCACCGTGATCGTTCACGAAGAGCACCTGCTGATGCGGCTGTTTGGTGACGACTATCGAATCTACCGACGGCGTGTCCGGCGGTGGCTCTGAGCAGGTGGGTGATGATGTCGCCTATAGTGAGAAATGAAGTTTTCGGGGAGTGGACATGATGATCGAGACAACCAGCGACCGCCGGCGCTTTCAGCGCTTTGAATTCGATGCCGAAACGGAGCTGGTGCAGGGCCAGCGTCGCTGGCCTGTCCAGCTGCACGATCTTTCCCTGAGGGGCTTGTTGGTGCACCGCCCGGCTGGCTGGGATGCGGATCCCTCCCAGCCGTTCGAAGTCCGCATTCGGCTCTCGGATGACGCCGAGGTGCGTATGGAAGTAGAGATGACTCGTGGCGACGGTGAGTTGGTCGGGCTGGTCTGCCGGCATATCGATGTCGACTCGATCAGCCACCTACGGCGGTTGGTCGAACTCAACCTGGGCGACGAAGCGCTGCTCGAACGTGAGCTGGCAGCGCTTGGCGAGCCGCGATAGCGCCGGGATTACTCGAATAGCGCGTCCAGGGCCTGCTCAAGCCGTGTCACGGCAATTACTTGTAGCCCGGCCGGCGCCTCCTTCGGTGCGTTGCCCTTGGGCACGATGGCGCGCTTGAAACCATGCTTGGCGGCTTCCTTCAGTCGCTCCTGGCCGCTTGGCACCGGACGGATCTCCCCGGACAGACCGACCTCGCCAAACACCAACAAGTCGGTATCCAGCGGGCGGTTGCGCAAGCTGGATATCACCGCCGCCATCAGCGCCAGGTCTGAGGCCGTTTCCAGCACCTTCACGCCGCCGACCACGTTGATGAACACGTCCTGGTCGTAGGTCGGAATGCCGCCGTGGCGATGCAGGACGGCCAGCAGCATGGCCAGACGATTCTGATCCAGGCCGAGGGTAACGCGCCGGGGATTGGCCATGTGGCTGGTATCGACCAGCGCTTGCACTTCCACCAGCATCGGCCGGGTGCCTTCCCACGTTGCCATGACCACGCTACCAGGCACCGCTTCCTGCGCGCGGGTAAGGAAGATCGCAGAAGGGTTGGTAACTTCCTTCAGCCCCTTATCCGTCATGCCGAACACGCCCAGCTCGTTGACCGCACCGAAGCGGTTCTTCACGGCGCGCAGCAGCCGCAAGCGGCCGTCCGACTCGCCTTCGAAGTACAGCACCGTGTCGACCATATGTTCCAGCACGCGCGGACCCGCGAGTGCGCCCTCCTTGGTAACGTGACCGACGAGGAAAATCGCTGTACCACTCTGCTTGGCATAGCGCACCAGCAGCGCCGCGCTTTCCCGTACCTGGGCGACGCCACCCGGTGCCGACTGCAGCTGCTCGGTGAAAATGGTCTGGATCGAATCGATGACCATCACCTTCGGCTTTTCCAGCCGCGCAGTAGCAATGATTGATTCGATGCAGGTTTCGGTCATGACCTTGAGTTGGTCCTGCGGCAGGTCCAGGCGACGAGCACGCATGGCCACCTGCTGCTGGGATTCTTCACCGGTGACATAGAGCGCGGGAAACTGTCGGGCAATGTTGCACAACGTCTGCAGCAGGATGGTCGACTTACCGATGCCAGGATCACCGCCGATCAGCACCACCGAACCGTCCACCAGGCCACCGCCGAGCACACGGTCCAGCTCACCGGAGGCGGTGGAGAAACGTGGTACTTCCTCGACGCTGACTTCGGCCAGCGTTCGGATGTTGGCTTGCTCCCCAGCCCAGCCTGCGCGGCCCGATGGTGGGGCTGCGCCATCGATAATGGTCTCCACCAGCGTGTTCCAGGCGCCGCAGTCACCACATTGACCGGCCCATTTGGGAAAGGTCGAGCCGCATTCGGTACAGCCATACATGCGCTTGGCCTTGGCCATGGGAGACTCCGCGTCGGATGAGTGGAGTCGCATGATAGCGGCTGACTTGATCGCCATCAGCCACAAGCGCCACTTAACCCTCCAGACTGTAAACAAACCGAACAGGAGTCATCCCATGCGCCATTTGTTGTTTCTGCACCTGCTAGGTGCCAGCGTCTGGGTAGGCGGCCACCTGGTTTTGCTGTTCAGCGTGCTGCCCGGGGCTCTGCGCCGGGGTGATGTGCAGCCGGTGCGGGCTTTTGAGCAGCTCTATGAGCGGGTCGGAATCCCGGCCTTGCTGTTACAGATTGCCACCGGCATATGGCTGGCAGGGCAGTGGTTGCCGCACGCGCAATGGTTCGGCGACTCGCCAATCGCTCATCTGGTTCAGGCCAAGCTGGTGCTGCTGGTTTTCACCGCAGCGCTGGGTGTACATGCAAGGCTGGCGATAATCCCGAAGCTCGATGCGCAGCGCTTGCCGCAACTGGGTGTGCATATCGTGCTGATCACACTGACAGCGGTGGCCTTCGTCTGGGTTGGGTCTGGCTTTAGATTCGGCGGGTTGTTCTAACAGCCACAGCGCGGTCTTTCAGTTCTCACAGAAGAGAGAAACCGGCTGGATGCTAGCGGCTGGACGCGTTTGAAAGGTTAGCCAAGGGGGAGAAGATATCCGCGACCCGTCACGCCAGGCGAACCGAGGCTGACGGGCGGGGAGGGCCGAGCAGGATTAGCCGCAGCAGCCACCGCAGCAGCTGCCGCTGGCACGCTTGAGGTCACGCGCAATGTCGTCCTTGAGTGATACTCGCTCCAATTTGAGCGCGCTAAGGGCTTCGTCATCGAGCAGTTCAACACCGTCCTCGACACGGCAAATCTGCTTGTCCAGTGCCTCGTAGGTTTCAGCCTTGCGGGCGAACTTGGGATCCTGCTGACGCAGCTGATGAAGCTGCTCGAGCTTTTCGGGGAAATCCTTGACCAGGGGGTGATGTTCGACGTGCATGGGTGCCGCTCCGGTTGGATGAGAAGAGCTGTACCTTAGCGTTGCGCCACACGATTCTTTTTGACGGCGATCAAGCAGTCCGTACTGTCGCCTGCCGCTCATCGCCGAATCTCTCTGGCTCGCCACTTGAACCCAATCTATGCTGCAGCTTGTCGAAGCGCTACGGCGGACGATCCGACCGCAAGAAAACTATCCGATTGAAGGAAAGCAAGATGGGCATGATCAACGAATTCAAGGCATTTGCTGTCAGAGGCAACGTCATCGACATGGCGGTGGGGATTATCATCGGCGCCGCCTTCACCAAGATCGTCTCGTCCTTTGTCGCTGATGTCGTGACGCCGCCGTTGGGTATGTTGATCGGCGGTGTCGATTTCTCGGACCTCTCCATTGTGCTCAAGCAGGCGGTTGGGGATTCGCCCGCAGTGACCTTGAGCTATGGCCGCTTCCTGCAGACAGTGTTCGATTTCAGCATTGTGGCCTTCGCCATCTTTCTCGCCGTCAAGGGCCTCAACAGCTTGAAGCGCCAGGAGGCGGCGGCCCCGTCTGCACCGCCAGCGCCGAGCAAGGAGGAAACGCTGCTTACCGAGATCCGGGATGCGCTGCGTGCGCAAAACCGACCCTGAGCCTGAGGGATTCCAGCGGCGTTCGATCTCTAAAGGCTTTGGCCTGATCAGGTCGCGATCAGCCGCTTGAGCCACTCCAGCAATACGCTCGGCAGTAGTTCCGGTTTTGGCAGCAAGGCGTATTGGTGAGCGCCGAATACTTTGGGTAAGTAGTTGGCTGCCTGGCGGTCGATTGTCAGGCAGAACGTCGAGATGCCCTGCAGATTGGCCTCGGTCACGGCCTGTCGCATGTCATCCACGCCGTAGCGACCCTCGTACTCATCCTTGTCGTTCGGCTTGCCATCGGAGAGCAGCAGCAGCAGACGATGCGTGGCGGCCTGCTGCAGTAGCTCGCTGCTGGCATGACGGATCGCCGCGCCGGCGCGGGTGTAATGTTCCGGTTCGAGCGCGCTGATGTGCAGGGCCACTTCCTGGCTGAAGGGTTCGTCGAAGCGTTTCAGTTGTCGCACGATCACGGCGTCCGGGCCTTCGCCCGAAAAGGCCTGCACGGCGTAAGGCTCACCCAGGCTTTCCAGCGCGATGCAGACGATGAGCAGCGCTTCACGCTCTACATCGATAATCCGGCGCCCGGCTGATACCCAGCCGTCCGTCGAGCCGCTGACATCGATCAGCAAGGTAATCGCCAGATCCCGCTCTGCAGTGCGCCGGTTCTGATACAGCGCATCGGACAGCGAGCCGCCGGCTCTGAAGTCGGCATAGCTGTCGATGTAGGCTTGCAGGTCGATCTCGTCGCCATCCAGTTGTCGGCGACGCGTTACGCGGCGGGCCCTCAGCATTTCGAAGCGCCGGCGGATCTGGTTCAGCATCGAACGGTGTTCATCCAGCGTGGCTTCTACCCATTGCGGGGAGCCGGGCAGATTGGGCAGCACGCGGACGGTGGCGCCGGGCTGGCGGTAGTGCCCGGTGTGGTAATCCCATTCCGGATAGGAAAGGCCTTGGCCGTCGGCGATAGCTCGTTTGAGCTGCAGGGCCGTGTTGCTATCTGGCGGGTCGTCCGAAATCAGCACCTCTTTAGGACGCCCCGGTGTCGAAACCAGGCGTGCCTCGGGCAGTTCGGAAAGCATGTCGCCGTATTCGTCTGCGCTGGTATCCTCGTCATGGTCGACTGGGCGACTCAGACCCAGCGGGTCCTCTGCGTGCTGGTGCGGCTCATCGGCCTGCACCATGAACACTCCCTCGTCGTGTTTGTCCTCGTCCTCGGCGGCTTTGCGGATATCCGGGCGCCTGGGCAAGTGGGCGCTGCGCGGCGGTGCTGTGTCGGTGGAGGTTTGGCCGTCTGCGGGCAGCGCGTTTGCTGACCCTTCCGCTGCGCTGCTGGGCCGAAAAAGGTGGCCGGTCCAGCAGTCCCGCAGTAGCGGGGCATTGCCCAGTGAACAGTCCTGCGGAGACAACCCCCGCGTGCTCAGTACGGGATCGATTAGCTGCTGTGAATGCGCAGGCGATTCGCTGAGCGGGAAATCTTCTGGCGTTCGGCCGCACGGGCTTGCGAGCAACTGACGCAGCAGCGATTCAAGCGGCTGGCGCGCCGGAGAGAACGCGGTGAGTAACGGGCGTTGCCGCAAGGCCTGTCGCCGTAAATGCTCAATGGCCGAGCCCATGCCTGGCAGCATTTCGACCAGCGTTTCATCGACCGCCCAGGCTTCAAGTAGCAGATAGACGTCGGCCTGTAGCGGTGAAAGCGTTCCATCGATGAAGCTGGCACTGCCACGTTGAGCACGTATCGCCTGTTGCAGCGCCATGATTCGATAGTGTTCGTGACCGCGATCGATGTCCTCGATACCGGAGTCGGCGGGCAGCCACAGGTGCTTGCCGTCGGTAGCCGGAATTGCCTGGCTCTGCCAGGGATGCTGAGCCCGGCGAAACAGCCGAGCCAGCACAGTGGGCATCGGCGGGAGCTGCGCAATTCTGATTGGGTAGCTTGTACCGGTGACGGCAGTAATCAGCAGGTCGAGGCGAGGCGCCGCATCAGCAAGCGTTACCGTAGGCGGGCCTTTCGGCAGCGGACGATGACGGCGCCATAACCTCTGCACGAACACCGCGGCATGGCGTGCGGCGTCGCTGACCAGCTCCTCGGCTTCAGCCATGCCAACAGGAGCCGTTGCGGCGACGTTGCTCGGCATATTTGTTAGCTGCGGCTGGGGGGCGAGGGGACATGCAATGGCTAAACAAAGGTGCCGTTAACCAGATCGCGCAGGGTGCTGACCATCGAGGGCTCGTCGGACAGCGGTGACACAACAGCGGCATAGCAAGCCTCCCGTACTGGAATGCCGCAGAGGGTCAGCGTGCCCGCCGCAATCAGCAGTCGGGTGCTGGGGACCTCTGCCAATCCGCGGTCACGCAGCTGGCGGATACGGCCTGCGAGGCTGACCAGTCCCTTGGCCAGGGCCGGCTCGACACCGCTTTCATGTTGCACGATCAGCGCCTCGTGCTCGGGTGCCGGGAAATCCAGGTCCATCGCGACGAAGCGCTGACGAGTGCTGGGTTTGAGGTCTTTGAGCATGCGCTGGTAGCCGGGGTTATAAGACACGACCAGCTGAAAACCGGGTGCTGCCTGGACGTTCTCACCGGTCTTGTCGATCGGCAGAGTGCGCCGGTAATCGGTCAGTGCGTGCAGCACCACCACCGTGTCCTGCCGCGCCTCGACGACCTCATCGAGATAGCAGATCGCACCCTCACGAACGGCTCGGGTCAGCGGTCCATCCTGCCAGACGGTACCGTCATGTCGGATCAGGTAACGACCGATCAGATCACTTGCTGAAAGATCGTCATGGCAGGGAATGGTGATCAGCGGCCGACCAAGCCGCCAGGCCATGTGCTCGACGAAACGTGTTTTACCGCAGCCGGTCGGTCCCTTGAGCATGACCGCCAGCCCCCGGCTGTGGCAATGCTCGAACAGCGTGACCTCGTTACCCGCCGGCCGATACCAGGGCTCGTCCTGCGGTCGGCGAGCGGTGAGATCATGAACAGACTGATCCACGCCCACCTCAGACGGCCCGGTCTGCACGCATGCCGGTTTCTGTTAGCTCGTGTTCGTCTACCTCGAAACTCGGTCGGTAACTGAAGAAGTCGTAGATAAATAAGCCAACGCCAACGGAGAAGATGCTGGCGGTGGAGATCAGCATCACGAAGTGAATCTGGATTTTCAGCTGCGCATCCAGGTAGCCCATGCCCATGATCCGCTCCAGATACACCTGGCCGATCCCCGCCGTGGCGAAAGAAAGGGTCATGCCGAACATGCCGGCCAGCTGCAGCCAGAAGGCCCAGTAACCGATCGTTGTGCCTTGCTCCGGCCGCTTGTTGGTCAGCGATGGCAGGGCATAGGTGATCATCGCCAGCACGATCATGGCGTAGGCGCCGTAAAAAGCTGCGTGGCCGTGCATGGCGGTGATCAGCGTGCCGTGGGTCCACTTGTTGACGCTTGGCCAGGTGTGCGCCAGCCCCAGCAGGCCTGCACCGAACAGCGTGAAGATGGTGCTGCCAAGCGCCCAATGCAGCGCCAGCGAATTGGGGTGCGCCATGCCCGAGCGGCGCATGGCGCTGTAGGCGTACATCGCCATACCGATGATGGCCAGCGGCTCCAGCGCGCTGAAGAAACCGCCAATTGGTAGCCAGTAATGAGGCACGCCGACCCAATAGTAGTGGTGCGCCGTGCCGAGAATGCCGGCAATGAACACCAGGCCGACGATGACGTACAGCCACTTCTCCAACACTTCACGGTCCGCCCCGGAGAGGCGAATCAGCAGATAGGCGAGGAAGGCCCCCATGATCATCATCCATACGCCTTCGACCCACAGATGGATGGTCCACCAGCGGTAAAAGATGGAAACCGTGTAGTTCTCGTAGTGCAGTAACGCTGGAAAGAACAGCACGGCGGAGCTGACCAACCCCAGTAGCAGCACGCCTTCGGTGGTCGTGAATCGGCCGGATTTCTTAATGGTCATGCCGATGTTGTAGAGGAATATCAGCATGCAGATGACGATGACGATCTTGTGCGGCAGCGGCTGCTCCAGAAGCTTGTTGCCAGTGCCGTAGCCGAACAGGTAACCGATGACGGCAGTAACCCCCATGGCGGTCCATAGTCCCAGCTGGATGTAAGCGAGCTTGGTGCTGTGTAGTTCGGTGCGCGATTCATCGGGCACCATCCAGTAGGTCGCGCCCATGAAGCCGGTCAGGACCCAGACGATCAACAGGTTGGTGTGGATCACCTTGGTGACATCGAACGGCAGGATACTCAGCAGCGGGTCCGGCCCCAGGTATTTGGTTGCCGACAGCAGGCCGAACACCAATTGCAGTCCGAAAAGCACCATCGCTACGGCGAAGTACCAGTAGGCGACCGATTGTGATTTATAGCGCATGGCTGAACCCCTGCATGTTCGTCCGGCGAGCTTTGCGCACCGCACTCATTTGAATGACGCCAAGTACTGCACCAGTTGATCGACTTGCTCGTCGGTCAGCGATTCGCCGTAACCGTTGGGCATGAACGACACGCCCTCGGCCGAATACATTTCCCCAGGATGCAGGTAGGCGCTTGGCGAAACGATGGATTCGCGGATATAGCCTTCGACGCTGTCGGCTTCGCCCTCGTAGCCGGGCGAGTCGAGGGTTTGCTGGGCCCGTGTTGCTAGCCCAGCCAGTGTTGGCCCGGCGAGGTTCACACCGGGAGCGATGGAATGGCAGGCGTTGCACGCCGGGGTAGCGGTGCGGAATAGCGCCTCGCCGAGGGCAATCGGGCTTTCGTCTCCGGTGACTGGTCGAGCGCCCGGCGGCATCTGGTTCTCCGTCTTGCCGGGTCCGGAAATGTCCTGCTGGGCGATGGTCAGGCTTGTGCCGGGGATCGAGGAGCCGGTGACAAGGATCGGTCTCGGTGGCCAGCCCTGATTGTCGACATTAGCGACCCAGTCGAGGAACGCGATGAGGTCGTCGATCTCCTCGTCTTCGAGGTTGGGGTTGGGCATCAGTCGGCGATGCTGTTCCTCGTTGTAGAACCGCTCCGGCTCCTTCATGAAGGCCTTGAGATAGGGCGCACCGCGAAGTTGCGTGATCTTGGTCAGGTCCGGTGCGTAGTAGGCGCCTTCGCCAAACAGCGTATGGCAATTGATGCAGTTGTTGGCGTGCCATACGTCGTTGCCGCGGGTTACGGCCGGGGTGATGCTGTCGGCATTGGTCAGCTCCGGGAACTGTCGGTGGCTGTCAATCGTCAGCCCAAGGAATACCAGTGAGGCAACCAGGGTTGAGATGATGGCGAACAAGCGGGTCTGTCTTTTGTTCATCGTAGGCTCCGCTCAAACACCGATACCGGCCCAATGGACGATACCCATGACGCCGGCGTAGATGACAGCAGCTGCCATCAGCGCCAACACCACAAAACTGAGAACTCTGAAGAACTTCACCAAAGTGATGATCCTTTCGTTGGCCGAAGCGTTGTTGCACGGCTGGCGTTAGCCAGGGCTTGTCTGGCTTGCGTCCGCTCAGGTTTCAGGCCGGCGCTGGATGTTCACCAGTACCACGGCATCGGAGAGCGCCCGAAGTGCGTGTTCGGCGTGACCTTCGAGATAGAGGTGATCATTCACCTGCATGGTGTGCCAGGTGCCGTGCGCATGGACGTCTACCGTGCCTTGCAGGCACAACAGCGTGATGGCGCCGGCGACGGCGTGGGGCGGGAGCTGCTTGCCTTCCGGCATGCACAGGCGCATGACTTCGAGATCGGGTGTGCTGACGATTGCTTGCGATTGAACTGCTGATAGTTCTGAGTGTGTGAGGACGTTGACCACTTCCCCAGATTGAGCATGGTGCAAAGCCATCGGCGTTCACCGTTTTGGTGCATGTCACCGGAGGCTAGTTGACGAAGGGGGATGCGTCGAGGCGAATTCCGGATCGAACCTGCGGCCTCAGGCCGCAGATTCGACTTGCTGCCCCTTATTCGGGGCGAGGGGTGTTTGACGTGCTGGCTGGCAAAACCGGGTATGCCACGTGAGGCTGTTCGCCTGTCAGGCTGCGCAGGAAGGCCGCGATGGCACCGACCTCGTCTTCCTTGAGTGTGCGGCCTAGCTGGCTGTCGCCCATGATCGCCACTGCCTGTTCCAAGTCCCAGACCTCACCACTGTGAAAGTAGGGTGGCGTCAGCGCTACGTTGCGCAGGGGCGCGGCGCGGAACACGTACTCGTCAGTTGCCGTATTGGTTACCGTGAAGCGGCCCTTGTCCCCAGACGGCAGGATTTCGGCACCAGGCTTTTTGATCACGCCAAACGGGAAGTAGCCCTGGCCGCCCACGTTGACGCCGCTGTGACAGGCGGTGCAGCCCGTGTCCATGAACAAAGCCAGGCCTTCTTTCTGCTTGGTGTCGAGCGCCGTGTCGTCGCCCTTGAGGTACCGGTCGAAAGGCGCGTCCGGTGTGATCAGGCTGACTTCAAACGCCTCCAGCGCATAAGCCATATTGTCGAAGCTGACCGGGTCCTTGTCGTTCGGAAAGGCCTGCTTAAACTCGTTCGCATAGTCCGGGATGCTCTTGAGCGTCGCGACGACCCGCTCTGGGGTGTTGTTCATCTCGACCCCGGCTTGCACCGGGCCCTTGGCCTGGGCCTGGAGGTCTTCTGCGCGGCCATCCCAGAACTGTGCGGCATTGAATACGGCATTGAGCACGGTGGGTGAGTTGCGTGGGCCTTTCTGCCAGCCGTGACCGATCGAAGTGGTGACGTTGTCGCCACCGCCGAGACTGAGGTTGTGGCAGGTGTTGCAGCTGATGACGTGGCTGCGCGACAGGCGTGGATCGAACCAGAGCTTGTGACCCAGTTGCGCCTGATCAGGGCTGACCGCTTTACCGCGAACCTCCGTGACCTTTGCCGGGATCGGCTTGAATATCGCATTGGCGCGTTCGCGCAACTCGTCGGCGTTAGCCATGTTTGAGATCAGCATCAGTCCGCTGAGCAGAACGGGTACAGAGCAGCGCATCACGGAGTCCTTTTTCTATGTTGTCTGCCCTATGAGGCGCTTCTTGCGCGCCAGGCAAGTTGACTTGAATCAAGGCGGCGGTCGTCATCGCCTGCCCGTCTGTCGCAGGGATGGATGCAGGGCTCTGCGTTGTCCTCCAGAACTCGGACATTCTCGGCCTGCGCACGCCGATGGCAGGCAACAGATGCGGTCGCTGAGACGGAGATTCGTCAGGCGTCTTTTTGTAAAACGCTGAGCCCCACGAAAAAGAAACCCATGGGGAAATAGAAAGTCGGCAACAACGCCAGGTAGGCGTCTTTGTGCTGGGGCCGACGCTGCCGGCAAACCTTCGAGTCGCATCTTGCTGGACCTTGCAGCCAGCGGGAGGCATCGCCAGAATGGCAGCATCAATCGTGGCCAAAAGGCCACTCCTGCAAGGATTTCCAATGCCCGAAACTGTCGCTGCCGGCCTGCGCTTGGCGCCTGATGCGCTCACCCGTCCCTTCGAACCCAGCCAGTTCGCCTTCAAGACCACCGATGAGCTGGAACCCTTTCTTGGCGTGCTCGGGCAGGAGCGGGCTGTCGAGGCGCTGCAGTTCGGCGTGGCGATGCCGCGCCCTGGCTATAACGTTTATGTAATGGGTGAGCCGGGGACCGGCCGGTTCTCGTTCGTACGTCGCTACCTCAAAGCTGAAGGCAAACGACTGGATACGCCCTCGGACTGGCTCTACGTAAACAACTTTGACGAGCCACGCGAGCCGCGCGTGGTAGAGCTGCCGCAGGGCGGAGCGGGCGAGTTCATTGCCGACATTGGTCAGCTGATCGACAACCTGATGGCGACCTTTCCGGCGGTATTCGAGCATCCAAGCTTTCAGCAGAAGAAGAGTGCGATTGATCGTGCCTTCAACCAGCGCTACGACAAGGCATTGGATATCATCGAAAAGCTGGCGCTAGAGAAGGAAATCGCGCTCTACCGGGACAGCACCAACATTGCCTTCACGCCGATGAAGGACGGCAAGTCGATGGACGAGGCGGAATTCGCCCAGTTGCCGGAAGCGGAGCGCGAGCGTTACCACGAAGACATTTCCGCGCTCGAAGTTCACCTTAATGAAGGACTGGCCAGCCTGCCGCAATGGAAGCGCGAATCCAGCAATCAGCTGCGGCAGCTTAATGACGAAACCATCAGCCAGGCGTTGCAGCCTTTGCTGGCACCACTTTCAGAGAAATACGGGGAAAACGCGGGCATCGAGGCCTACCTCCAAGCCGTGCAGGTCAACCTGCTGAAAACGGTGGTCGAGCAGCTGGTTGACGAAAACCGTCCCGATGCCCAGACCCGTCAGCTCCTCGAAGAGCAGTACAGCCCCAGTCTTGTGGTCGGCCATCCGCTCGATGGCGGTGCGCCGGTGGTGTTCGAGCCGCATCCAACCTACGACAACCTGTTCGGTCGTATCGAATACAGCACCGATCAGGGCGCGCTCTACACCAGCTATCGTCAGCTGCGTCCCGGTGCGCTGCATCGGGCCAATGGCGGCTTTCTGATGCTTGAAGCGGAAAAGATGCTCAGCGAGCCCTTTGTCTGGGAAGCGCTGAAACGTGCCCTGCAGTCGCGCAAGTTGAAGATGGAGTCGCCGCTGGCTGAGTTGGGGCGACTGGCCACGGTGACGCTTAATCCGGAAGTCATCCCGCTCAATGTCAAAGTCGTGATCATTGGCTCACGTCAGCTCTATTACACCTTGCAGGACCTGGATCCGGACTTTCAGGAAATGTTTCGCGTGCTGGTGGATTTCGATGAAGAGATTCCGCTGGCCGAGGACAGTCTCGAGCAGTTCGCACAACTGATGAAAACGCGCACTTCCGAAGAGGGTATGGCGCCGTTGACTGCCGCGGCCGTGGCGCGCCTGGCCACTTACAGTGCACGTTTGGCTGAGCACCAGGGGCGGCTGTCGGCAAAGATTGGTGATCTGTTCCAGCTGGTTAGCGAGGCGGATTTCATCCGTCAACTGGCCAAGGATGAAGTCACCGATGTCGGCCACATCGAGCGCGCGCTGAAAGCCAAGGCCACTCGAACCGGACGTGTCTCGGCGCGCATCCTCGAAGACATCCTTGCAGGCGTGATCCTGATCGATAGCGAAGGCGCTGCAATCGGCAAGTGCAACGGTTTGACCGTCCTCGAAGTGGGCGATTCGGCGTTTGGCATGCCAGCGCGGATTTCCGCCACTGTTTATCCGGGTGGCTCGGGGATTGTCGACATCGAGCGTGAGGTTAACCTCGGTCAGCCGATTCACTCCAAAGGCGTGATGATCCTGACCGGCTTTCTCGGCAGCCGCTATGCGCAGGAGTTTCCGCTGGAGATCTCCGCAAGCATCGCGCTTGAGCAGTCTTATGGGTACGTCGATGGCGACAGTGCTTCGCTGGGAGAATGCTGCGCACTGATTTCGGCCATTTCGCGGACGCCGCTCAAGCAGTGCTTCGCGATCACTGGTTCGATCAACCAGTTCGGCGAGGTGCAGGCGGTCGGTGGCGTCAATGAAAAGATCGAAGGTTTTTTCCGACTGTGCGAAGCGCGCGGATTGACCGGAGAGCAGGGCGCAATCATTCCCTTTGCCAACGTCACGACGCTGATGCTCGACGAGCGCGTGCTGGAAGCCGTGCGTCAGGAGCGGTTCCATATCTATGCGGTGCGTCATGTCGATGAGGCGCTTTCGCTGTTGGTAGGGGAACCGGTTGGCGGGGCGGACAAGGACGGACAGTTCCCCAAGGGCAGCGTCAACGCGCGGGTGGTCGAGCGTTTGCGTGACATCGCCGAGATCGAGCTTGAAGACGATCATCGAAGCGATGCGGCGTCACCCGAGGAAGTGCTGGCGGCGGCGCAGGCAAAGGGAGCAGAGCAAGGATAATCGGACGAACGATCCGAGCAACAACTGGACGGAACGATACGGCGTGCGGCGGGTCTGCAATGGAAGAGAGTTTCCACTCTCTATCCACAAAGTTATCCACAGCTTGTGTGGGTAACGGACTTGCGGGCCTTTCCTCCTGAATGAGGGCGCGCAACCGAGCGCGAGGATCGCCGTCATGTCTCAAACACTCTGCTTGAACCGCCAGTGCCTGGGTTTGGTTACCCGTATCGAATGCATCATTCGCCCGCTGTCTGGCGGCAATGGCTTGTGGACTTTGCTTTGCGCGGCTGGAATCGACGCAGGGCAGCCTACCGCTATCAAGGCCCAAGGCCCGTTCCACGGGCCACGAGAGGCCGAGTCGGTGCTGAAGGCGATTGCCGAAAACCTCTATGGACAAGGTTATACAGAGTCGGAGTCGCCATCGATCTGGCAACTGCATATGCAGGCTGAGCTGCGCAAGGTCAACGCAAACCAGGCGCGCTATCTCAGCGGCTGGGGCGCTAAGTCCTGACCGTCCGATTCAAGTAAGGCTGTCTGGCCCCTCGTTTTGGGGCCGGCAATTACCCTCTGCTAATTCTTATCCACAAAGGAAACATGTCGCCATAGCGTCTTCTTGAAGACCCGACCGCGCTGCGTATACTCGCTTGCCGAAACCCGCCACACCCAGTGAGAACAGATGGAACGCTTGATCGAAAACACCATGTACGCCGCCCGTTGGTTGTTGGCGCCTATTTATTTTGGCCTGGCCTTTGCCCTGCTGGCCCTGGCGATCAAGTTCTTTCAGGAAATTTGGCACATCCTTCCTGCCGTGCTTTCGCTGAGTGAAGGCGATCTGATCCTCAAGCTGCTGTCGCTGATCGATATGGCCCTGGTTGGCGGTTTGCTGGTGATGGTAATGCTGTCTGGTTACGAGAATTTCGTCTCGCAACTGGACGTGGAGGAGGGCAAGGAGAAGCTCGACTGGCTCGGGAAGATGGACTCCGGTTCGTTGAAAATGAAGGTCGCTGCCTCGATTGTGGCGATCTCGTCGATTCATCTGTTGCGCATGTTCATGGATGCGCAGCAGCTCGAGAGCGAGCAGTTGATGTGGTACGTGATCATCCACCTGACGTTCGTCTTTTCAGCCTTCGCCATGGGCTATTTGGATAAGCTCACCAAGCACTGAGGTGACTACGGTTCGTAGCGTGCGGCGGCAGGCAGGGAAATGTGGTTAGTGGTTGTGATTGGTTCTCCTGATGTTGTACAAGAGGTTCGTTTCTGTACACGGAGAAGGTCGCATGAATCTGCAGGCATTGCTGGAAGGCGCACAAGCACACCATGTCGACGCGCTGGATCTGGTGTCACTCGAGGGTGGCTTCTATCTATTGAATGTCCACGTCCAAGGCAAATCGCATGTGTTGCGCGACGAAGAGAGCAACGTGATCCATCTGCGATCCGTGGAGCATGCACGTGATCTCCTCAGCGAGATGCCAGTAATCCCCTTCTTTCTGGTTCACAGCTCGGCATACGATGAAATGTGCGGCTTGGCCGAGGGCGTTCGCGAACCGTTGCGCGTGCCGATCAGCCTGCGTTCCGCCTGGTAGGCCCCGTTTTGTGCCGCCTATGTGCCGTTCGAAAAACAGTCTTGGGTGGCGCTGCTGGTCGCTGTGCTAGGCTGTGCGGCCTTTTTTCCAGTGGAGCCGATGCATGACTGAACTGAACCTATCAACCGACGAAACGCGCGTGAGCTACGGTATCGGCCGTCAACTGGGTGATCAGCTGCGTGAGAACCCGCCGCCTGGGATCAGCCTGGATGCTGTGATCGCCGGTATTCGCGATGCCTTTGCCGGAGCAGCCAGCCAGGTCAGTCCGGAAGATCTGAATGCCAGCTTCGCCGTCATTCGTGAACGTATGCAAGCCGAGGCACAGCAAAAGGCAGAAGCTGCTGCAGGCGAAGGCAAGGCCTTCCTGGCTAAAAACGCCCAGCGTGAAGGGGTTTCGACCCTGCCATCGGGTCTGCAGTACGAAGTGCTGACAGCGGGAGAGGGCGCCAAGCCCAGCGCTGAGGACCAGGTGCGTACGCATTATCACGGCACGCTGATCGACGGCACTGTATTCGACAGCTCCTACCAGCGCGGCCAGCCGGCCGAGTTTCCGGTGGGTGGCGTGATCGCTGGCTGGACCGAAGCGTTGCAGCTTATGGGCGTGGGCAGCAAATGGCGGCTTTACGTGCCGAGCGAGCTGGCTTACGGCGCGCAGGGTGTTGGCAGTATTCCTCCGCACAGCGTACTGGTGTTCGACGTCGAGCTGCTGGCTGTTCTGTAAAACGCTGCGGCTACGGGCGCAACGCCCTGGCATAGGAGAACAGGAACAGGTTTCGCACCTGTTCCTTGAGCACGCAAGGTTCGCTGGTGCTCAACTCCTGCAGATCCAGATCGCCCTGGTCGCGAAGCTCGTCCAGGGCGTCTCCCTCTAAGGTAACGCACACCGCACCGGTGCTACGGTCGAGTATCCGCAGGTAAGGTTGCGGGCGGTCCAGCCAGGCATCAATCAAATAAGTCATGGGCACCTCCAATTAATCTCGTTAATGAGAATAATTGTTATTTACAAAGATGCAAGCGTAAAGATACCGATGCGACTGGTGGCGATCAGGAGGCAGGTGCGGCGATGGCGTGAATTCAAGGGTGCCCAATCGCACCCTTACTAAGCGGCGGGCTCAGTGAGTGCGAGCGACAGCGAAACGGCTTAACTCGACCAGGGCGTCGCGATACCTGTTGGCGGGGATCAGCTCAAGGCAGGCTATGGCGCGATCGGCATAGTCGCGCGCCAGGTGGGCCGTGTAATCCAGTGCGCCGGCTGCTTCTACAGCGCGGCGGATACTCTCAAGATCCTCGATGCCGCCTTTCTGAATGGCCTGACGCACCAATGCGGCCTGTTCTGCTGTGCCTTCGCGCATCGTGTAGATCAGCGGCAGCGTCGGCTTGCCTTCGGCGAGATCATCACCGACATTCTTGCCCAGCGCTTCGGCATCGCCCTGATAGTCGAGCAGATCATCGACCAGTTGGAACGCAATGCCGAGGTAGTCGCCGAAGGTGCGCAGCGCCTCGCGTTGCGCCTCGTTAGCACCCGCCAGAGTGGCTGCGCTATGCGTGGAGGCCTCGAAAAGCATCGCGGTCTTGCCGCGGATGACTTCCATGTAGATCTCTTCTGTGGTGCTGGCGTCGCGCACTTTGGACAGTTGCAGTACTTCGCCTTCGGCGATGACGCGAGTGGCCTGCGAGATGATTCGCATGACTTCCATCGAGCCAAGTTCGACCATCATTTCGAAAGAACGCGCGTAGAGGAAGTCACCGACCAGCACGCTGGGCGCATTACCCCACAAGGCGTTGGCGGTTGAGCGGCCGCGGCGCATGCCGGACATATCAACGACGTCATCGTGAAGCAGTGTCGAGGTATGCAGGAATTCAATGATCGCTGCCAGCAGGCGCAGCTGCTCACCCTTTAGTCCCAGCGCATTACCGCTGAGCAGGACGAGCAGAGGGCGCAGGCGTTTGCCGCCGGCCGAGGTAATGTAGTCCCCGATCTTTTCCACCAGCGGTACGCGGGACGTCAACTGGTTGCGGATAATGCCGTCAACAGCGGCGAAATCTTCAGCCACTACTTGGTAAAAGGCCTGGGGTTGCATCGGGGACGAGTACTCCTCGGAGATTGCGCGGCATGCTATGGGGCGGGTCATGCAGTGTCAAGGCAAGGCCCGGCGGCTATTGCGCAGGGTCAGGTGGATGCGTACAATCGCGGACCCTGAACTTTCCCCCTGGGCATTTCCCTGCCTTACGCAATTGCAAGGGCGTCCTTTCCGGCCCCGAGCAGCCATGCCAGCCTCTAACTATTTCACTTAAGCGCTGGGTGAGCAGGATCAACGGAGATACACAGATGTACGCAGTTATCGTTACCGGCGGCAAGCAATACAAGGTCGCCGAAGGCGAATACCTCAAGATTGAAAAACTCGAAGTTGCCACTGGCGAAGCCGTCACTTTTGACCGCGTTCTGCTGATCGGCAACGGCGACGATGTAAAGATCGGCGCTCCGGTGGTCGATGGTGCCAAGGTCACTGCTGAAGTGATCGCTCAGGGCCGTCATGACAAGGTCACCATCATCAAATTCCGCCGTCGTAAGCACCACATGAAGCGTCAGGGCCACCGTCAGTGGTTCACTGAGGTCAAAATCACCGGCATTCAGGGCTAATCGGGCCTGAATCCCCTTATAGGAGTATTGAACTCATGGCACACAAAAAAGCTGGCGGTTCTACCCGCAACGGTCGCGACTCAGAAGCCAAACGTCTTGGCGTGAAGATGTACGGCGGCCAGGTCATCAAGGCCGGTAACATCATCGTGCGTCAGCGCGGCACTCAATTCCATGCCGGTTACGGTGTTGGCATGGGCAAGGATCACACCTTGTTCGCCAAGGTGGAAGGCGTGATCAAATTCGAAGTGAAGGGTCAGTTTGGCCGTCGCTACGTGAGCGTCGTCGCAGCCTAATCGCGGCGTTGCTGGAAAAGCCCTGTCATGCGACGGGGCTTTTTTGTTTCTGTATCCTCTGTAGGGCTCTTGCAAAACACTGCTGTGCTCTCACTATCGCTGGGTTTTGCAAGACCCTTATGTTCCTGTTTTCTAGCCCGTCCTTGCGGCGGGAGGCGTTCCCATGAAATTCGTCGATGAAGTATCGATTTTTGTAAAGGCCGGCGACGGCGGTAACGGCATGATGAGCTTCCGTCGTGAGAAGTTCATCGAGAAAGGCGGCCCCAACGGGGGCGATGGCGGCGATGGCGGCTCCGTGTATCTGGAGGCTGACGAGAATCTCAACACGCTCGTTGACTACCGTTACACCCGCCGCTTCAATGCGCCCAATGGTCAGAAGGGCGGCAGTACTGAATGTACGGGTGCCAAGGGTGACGATCTGATCCTGCCGGTGCCGGTCGGTACCACGGTGATCGATGCCGCCACTCAGGATGTAATCGGTGACCTGACCAAGGCGGGTCAGCGCCTGCTGGTCGCGCAGGGTGGCTGGCATGGGCTGGGCAACACGCGCTTCAAGTCCAGTACCAACCGTGCTCCTCGCCAGACCACGCCAGGCAAGCCGGGCGACGCGCGCGACCTGAAGCTTGAACTGAAGGTCCTGGCGGATGTCGGGCTGCTGGGGTTGCCGAACGCTGGTAAGAGCACGTTCATCCGCTCGGTGTCGGCTGCCAAGCCGAAAGTTGCCGATTACCCGTTCACCACGCTAGTGCCGAACCTTGGGGTGGTGAGTGTTGGTCGCTACAAGAGCTTCGTGGTTGCTGACATCCCAGGTCTGATCGAGGGTGCTTCGGAGGGGGCGGGGCTTGGTATCCGCTTCCTCAAGCATCTTGCGCGGACGCGTCTGTTGCTGCACCTGGTGGACATGGCGCCGCTAGATGAAAGCGATCCGGCCGATGCGGCAGAGGTGATCGTGAATGAGCTAGAGAAATTCAGTCCTGCACTGGCGCAACGAGATCGCTGGCTTGTGCTGAACAAGGCTGATCAGCTGCTCGAAGAAGATCACGACGAGCGGGTTCAGCGGGTAGTCGAGCGACTTGAGTGGGACGGCCCCGTATTCGTCATCTCTGCACTCGAGCGCGAGGGTACCGAGGCGTTGAGTCAGGCCATCATGCGCTATCTGGATGAGCGCACGGTGCGTATCGCCGAGGAGCCAGCATACGCGGAAGCGCTTGCCGAGCTGGATCGGCAGATTGAAGACGAGGCGCGTGCTCGCTTGCAAGAGCTGGATGATCAGCGAGCCTTGCGGCGTGCCGGTGTCAAGCCTGTCGACGAGGTCGACGAAGACGACTTCGATGATGATGACGACGATGAAGGCGGTGCTGAGATCTTCTACGTACGTTGACGCATGCCCGCATCGTCGCGGGCGTCGCTAGCAAATGGTTGCGGGCTGGCTTAACTGCCGCTTGCTGAGTGGTTTGGCCGGGTACCGATTGGAAGGCAGGATCGATGCGGGACAAGGTGAGCGGCGCGCGGCGCTGGGTGGTGAAAATCGGCAGCGCCTTGCTGACTGCTGATGGGCGCGGGCTGGATCAGGCGGCAATGGCTGTCTGGGTCGATCAGATGGTGGCGCTGCGCGAGGCGGGTGTCGAGCTGGTGCTGGTGTCGTCTGGCGCTGTCGCTGCTGGTATGAGTCGTCTCGGTTGGGCCGCCAGGCCAAAGGCTGTCCATGAGCTGCAGGCTGCGGCGGCGGTCGGGCAGATGGGGCTGATACAAGCCTGGGAAACCAGCTTTGCGCGCTGCGAGCAGCAGACCGCGCAAATCCTTGTAACCCACGATGATCTTTCCGACCGCAAGCGCTATCTCAATGCGCGCAGCACGCTTCGCACGTTGATCGATCTGGGTGTGGTGCCGGTTATCAATGAGAACGACACCGTGGTCACCGACGAGATCCGCTTTGGTGACAACGATACCCTCGCTGCCTTGGTGGCGAACCTGGTTGAAGCGGATTTGTTGGTGATCCTTACTGACCGCGACGGCATGTTTGATGCCGATCCGCGCAATAATCCTAACGCCAACTTGATTAGTGAGGCGCGTGCCGATGATCCCGCGCTGGATGCGGTGGCGGGTGGCACAGGTGGCGCGCTCGGGCGGGGTGGTATGCAGACTAAGTTGCGCGCGGCTCGTCTGGCGGCGCGCTCTGGTGCCCACACGGTCATTATTGGTGGCCGGATCGAGCGCGTGCTGGCGCGGTTGAAGGCGGGTGAGGCGCTCGGCACGTTGTTGGCGCCTGAGTGTAACCGTCATGCTGCGCGAAAGCAGTGGTTGGCTGGGCATCTCCAGACGCGCGGTACGGTCGTTCTCGATGATGGTGCGGTACACGCCTTGAAGCAGGGTAATCGCAGTCTGTTACCTGTCGGAGTTAAAGCGGCGCACGGTGGTTTCCGGCGAGGCGAAATGGTGGTCTGTGTGGGTCTGGATGGTCGCGAGGTCGCGCGCGGTCTGGCGAACTACAGTGTGGCCGAAACGCAACGAATCCTTGGTCGCCCGTCGGACGAAATCGAGAAGCTGCTCGGTTATGTTGATGAGCCAGAGCTTATTCATCGCGACAACATGATCTTGGTCTGAGGTGGTTTGATGCGACTGGCAAAAGCGTTAATGGTGTTGCTGGCGTGGCCGGCGGTCGGTATAGCGCGAGAAGTGGGTGAGGTCGATACGGTTTTCAAATGGCTCGGACCGAATCATAAAATCGTGGTCGAGGCGTTTGACGACCCCAAGGTTGAGGGCGTGACCTGCTATCTGTCACGTGCCAAGACGGGCGGCATAAAGGGTGGGCTCGGTCTGGCTGAGGATCGCGCCGAGGCGTCGATCGCTTGTCGGCAGGTCGGGCCGATTCGGATGGGCGAGAAGCTCAAGGATGGCGAAGTCGTCTTTAAGGAGCGGACGTCTTTAGTGTTCAAAACCATGCAGGTGGTGCGCTTTTTCGATGAGGCGCGCAACACGCTGGTCTATCTGGTGTATAGCGATCGTGTTATCGAAGGGAGTCCGCAGAACGCCGTTACTGCGATTCCGATACTGCCGTGGGCTCAGCCATAAAGGTGCCTGGTTGGGCTCGCTGAGATCGATGCCTTGGCATCGAATCGCAGACATAAAAAAACCGGCTCAAGGCCGGTTTTTTTCACAAGAGCGTGCAGCTTAGGCTGCAGCAGCTTCGCCGAGGGCCTTGATATGGCCGTTCAGGCGGCTTTTATGCCGAGCTGCTTTGTTCTTGTGGATGATGCCTTTGTCGGCCATGCGGTCGATTACAGGCACGGCTGCAGTGTAAGCAGTACGAGCTTTATCCAGATCTTTTGCATCAATGGCTTTGACCACATTCTTGATGTAGGTACGAACCATGGAGCGCAGGCTGGCGTTGTGGCTGCGACGCTTCTCAGCCTGAATTGCGCGTTTTTTGGCGGAAGGGCTGTTGGCCACCGTCGAACTCCTCGAAAACGTGGGATTACAAAGCAAATAAGGCCGCGAATCATGCCGATGCTGCGGGCTCTTGTCAACACTGATTGAACAATCGAGACACTGGCCGGACAGATGGGGTGCCGCTAAACTCGCGACCTCTTTCACTGTCGTAACTGGCCATCGAGACGATGCCCGGTGACTGGCCGGAAACCCTCCCGCTGCAACTCTAGGAAGACAAATGTCCGATACATCCGGCAAAGGCGGATTGCTGCGGTCCAGTGCGGTAGTCAGCGTGATGACGCTGCTGTCACGGGTGCTGGGCATGGTACGCGATATGGTTGTGGCCAGCTACTTCGGTTCTGGCGCCGCTGCTGACGCATTCTTCATAGCCTTCAAAATCCCAAACTTTTTGCGCCGTCTGTTTGCAGAAGGGGCTTTCGCCCAAGCCTTTGTTCCGGTGTTGTCGGAATTCCGGACCAAGCGGACCCAGCTGGAGGTCAAGCTGCTGGTTGACCGCACAGCTGGCATGCTTGGGCTGATCTTGACGGGCATCACCGCAGTCGGGGTGCTGGCTTCGCCTTACGTGGTCATGCTTTTCGCGCCCGGCTTTCATGATGACCCAGCTAAAATGCAGTTGGCCGGCGAGCTGCTGCGCATCACCTTTCCTTATCTGTTGCTGATTTCACTCACGGCGTTTACGTCCGGTGTGCTCAACACGTACGGGCATTTCGCGGTACCGGGCTTCACGCCTGTGTTGCTCAATGTCTGCATGATCAGCTCGGCCGTTTTTCTGACACCTTACTTTGATCAGCCCATTATGGCGTTGGCATGGGGCGTGTTTGTTGCAGGCTTCGCCCAGTTGGCCTTCCAGCTTCCTTACGTTGCCAAGCTGGGATTGCTGCCCCGGCCTCGGGTGAGGTTCGGAGACGAGGGGGTGCGGCGAATCATGCTGTTGATGGTGCCGGCCCTGTTCGGCGTGTCGGTCAGCCAGATCAATCTCTTGCTCGATACGGTTCTTGCCTCGTTCCTGCAGACAGGCAGCGTCTCCTGGCTTTATTACGCTGACCGCCTTTCGGAGTTGCCGCTGGGCGCCTTCGGTATTGCGATCGGCACCGTGATCCTGCCTAGCCTTGCTCGTCAGCATGCCGGAGCGGATCCCAAGGCTTTTTCCAACACCCTGAACTGGGCGCTGCGGATGGTGCTGCTGGTTGGGGTTCCTGCGGCGCTCGCGCTGGGCATCCTGGCTGAGCCGATGATTGCCAGTCTGTTCTTTTATGGTGCGATGAGTGAGGAGGCCGTCGTGCAGTCGGCCAACGCGCTCGAGGCGTACTCGCTCGGCGTCCTGGCATTCATGCTGATCAAGGTGCTGGCGCCGGGCTTCTTTGCTCGGCAGGATTTAAAGACGCCGGTGCGTATTGCAATCATCTGCATGATCGCCAACATGGTGCTGAATCTAATGCTGATCTGGCCGCTCCAGCATGTGGGCTTGGCCCTGGCGACTTCGTTGTCCTCGATGCTCAATGCTGGGTTGCTGTTCTGGGGGCTGTATAAGACGGGTGTGTTCCTGTTTGCTCCGGGTTGGGGTTTGTTCCTTTTGAGGTTGGCGGGCGCCTGTGCCGCCATGGTGGCGATGGTCTGGTGGCTAAACGCACCGTCGGTCGAGTGGTTCGCGTGGGGCTGGCAGCAGCGAGCGCTGCAGCTGGGGCTGCTGGTTGTAGCGGGGTTGGGCGCTTTCGCGGTGGGCTTGGTAGTGCTCGGTTTGCGACCGCGGCATCTCCGTCATTGATCCTTACCATACGCGGGTGGCAAGCCTGTCCGCGACTGCTGCCTCATGCGTATAATCGACGACTTTTCAAGCAAGAAGTGCGGTATGCAGCTGGTTCGAGGTCTTCACAACCTGCGACCCCGACATCGGGGTTGCGTCGCCACCATCGGCAATTTCGACGGGGTTCACCGGGGGCATCAAGCTATCCTGGCGCGTCTGCGCGAACGTGCCGCCGAGCTCGGGCTCCCCAGCTGCGTGGTGATCTTCGAGCCGCAGCCGCGTGAGTATTTTGCCCCGGACAAGGCCCCTGCTCGGCTGACCCGCCTGCGCGAAAAATTGCAGTTGCTGAGTGAACAGGGTGTCGATCTGGTGCTGTGCCTGGCATTTAATCGTCGTTTGCGCGAGCTGAGTGCCGCAGAGTTCGTACATGCGACGCTGGTAGACGGCCTTGGCGTTCGGCATCTGGAAGTCGGTGATGACTTTCGTTTCGGTTGCGACCGAGCCGGGGATTTCAACTTCTTGTTACAAGCTGGTGCTGCGGAAGGCTTTACCGTCGAGGCCGCCGCCACTATCGAGGTCGACGGTGAGCGAGTCAGCAGTACGCGGCTGCGCCAGGTTCTCGCCGCTGGTGATCTACAGCTGTCAGAAAAACTGCTGGGTCGGCCGTTCAGTATCACCGGTCGGGTCATGCATGGGCAGGCGCTGGGACGCCAGCTTGGCGCGCCGACCGCTAACATTCAGCTCAAGCGCAAGAGCACTCCGCTTAGTGGTGTGTTCACCGTGAGCGTCGAGATCGATGGTGTAATACAGGCGGCGGTCGCCAATATTGGTATGCGCCCCTCGGTCGAAAGCGACGGCCAGCCGCATCTGGAAGTGCATTTGCTTAATTATCAAGGCGACCTTTATGGCCGTCTGCTGCGCGTGACCTTTCATCGCAAGCTGCGTGACGAGCAGCGCTTTGCCTCGCTGGAGGCGCTCAAGACGGCGATCGAAGCAGATATCGCCGCGGCTCGCGAATACTGGCGAGCTTCACCCTTTACCACGAGTCAGGACTGAAATGACCGATTACAAAGCGACCCTCAATCTGCCGTCCACGGCGTTTCCGATGAAGGCCGGTCTGCCACAGCGCGAGCCGGAGACCCTGCAGCGCTGGAACAGCATCGACCTGTACGGGAAGCTGCGGCAGATTGGCGAGGGTCGTCCGAAGTTCGTCCTGCATGATGGCCCTCCGTATGCAAACGGCAGCATTCACATCGGCCACGCGGTAAACAAGGTCATCAAGGACTTCATTGTTCGCTCCAAGACCTTAGCCGGTTTCGACGCGCCCTACGTGCCGGGATGGGACTGTCATGGTTTGCCCATCGAGCACAAGGTCGAGATCACCTACGGCAAGAACCAGCCGGCCGACCTGACGCGCGAGCGCTGCCGTGCCTACGCGGCCGAGCAGATCGAAGGGCAGAAGGCTGACTTCATCCGCCTCGGCGTACTGGGCGAGTGGGGCAATCCCTACCGCACCATGGACTTTGCGAACGAAGCCGGGGAAATCCGCGCGCTGGCGAAAATGGTCGAAGGTGGATTCGTCTTCAAGGGCCTGAAGCCGGTGAACTGGTGCTTTGATTGCGGTTCGGCGCTGGCCGAGGCGGAAGTCGAATACCAGGACAAGAAGTCCGATGCCATCGACGTAGCCTTCCAGGTGGAGGACGCGGATAAGCTGGCGGCTGCGTTTGGTGTCGGAGCACTGGCCAAACCGACCAGCATCGTGATCTGGACCACCACGCCTTGGACCATCCCGGCGAACCAGGCGCTCAACGTACATCCCGACTTCGTCTATGCCTTGGTCGATACCGGCGACAAGCTGCTCGTTCTCGCCGAAGAGTTGGTTGAGTCCTGTCTGCAGCGCTATGACCTGCAGGGTCAGGTCATCGCACGCTGCCAGGGCAGCGAACTGGAGCTCATCCGCTTCCGCCACCCATTCTATGAGCGCTTCGCGCCGGTCTATCTGGCCGATTACGTAGAAACCGGTGCAGGAACCGGTATCGTCCATTCGGCACCTGCTTACGGTGAAGACGACTTCCGCTCCTGCAAGCATTACGGCATGGAGAATGATGACATTCTCAGCCCCGTTCAGAGTCACGGCGTATACGTATCGGACCTGCCATTCTTTGGCGGGCAGTTCATCTGGAAGGCCAACCCGGCCATCGTCGAGAAGCTGGAAGAAGTCGGTGCGCTGCTCAAGCACGAGTCGATCCAGCACAGCTATATGCATTGCTGGCGGCACAAGACGCCGCTGATCTACCGTGCGACGGCGCAGTGGTTCGTTGGCATGGATAAAGTGGCGCATGACGGCAGCTCGCTGCGTCGTCGCGCGTTGGATGCCATTGAGCAGACTGAGTTTGTTCCGGCCTGGGGCCAGGCGCGGTTGCACGGCATGATCGCCGGCCGTCCGGACTGGTGTATCTCCCGTCAACGGACATGGGGCGTGCCGATCCCGTTCTTCCTGCACAAGGAAAGCGGCGAGCTGCATCCGCGCACCGTGGAGCTGATGGAAGCCGTCGCGCAACGCGTCGAGCAGGGAGGCATCGAGGCTTGGTCGAAGCTGGATGCCGCCGAGCTGCTGGGCGACGAAGCAGCGCAGTACGAGAAGATCAGCGACACCCTGGACGTTTGGTTCGATTCCGGCACCACCCATTGGCATGTGATGCGCGGTTCGCACCCTATGGGCCACGAAAGCGGCCCACGCGCGGATCTTTATCTGGAAGGCTCCGACCAGCACCGTGGCTGGTTCCACTCCTCGCTGCTAACCGGCTCGGCTATCGACGGGCACGCACCGTATAAGGGGTTGCTGACGCATGGTTTCGTGGTCGACGAGAACGGCCGCAAGATGTCCAAGTCGCTGGGCAACGTCGTTGCGCCTCAAGAGGTCACTGACAGTCTGGGCGCAGACATCCTCCGTCTCTGGGTGGCCTCGACCGATTACTCCGGTGAAATGGCTGTCTCCAAGGTGATCCTGCAGCGCAGCGCAGATTCCTATCGCCGTATCCGTAACACTGCGCGCTTCCTGCTCTCCAACCTTGACGGTTTCGATCCGGCGCAGCATCAGGTTCCGGCCGACCAACTGATCGCCCTCGACCGCTGGGCCATCGATCGTGCCCTGCTGCTGCAGCGGGAAATCGAGGAAGCCTACGGCACCTACAAGTTCTGGAATGTCTATCAGAAGGTGCACAACTTCTGCGTACAGGAGCTGGGCGGCTTCTATCTGGATATCATCAAGGATCGCCAGTACACCACCGGTGCCGACAGCTTGCCGCGCCGCTCCTGCCAGACCGCGCTGTACCACATCGCCGAGGCACTGGTGCGGTGGATTGCGCCGATCCTGTCGTTCACAGCTGATGAAATCTGGCAATACCTGCCGGGTGAGCGCAACGAATCGGTGATGCTCAATACCTGGTACGCAGGGCTCGCTGAGCTGCCTGCCAATGTCGAGCTGGGTCGCGAGTTCTGGGGCAAGGTCATGGCGGTCAAGGCCGCGGTGAACAAGGAGTTGGAAACCCAGCGCGCCGCCAAAACCATCGGCGGCAACTTGCAGGCGGAGGTTACCTTGTACGCCGAGGACGCGCTGGTTTCCGAGCTGGCGAAGCTGGGAAGCGAATTGCGCTTTGTGCTGATTACGTCGGCTGCGACTGTGGCGCCTCTCGCCGAAGCGCCAGCGGAAGCCGTGCAGAGCGAGCTGCCCGGTCTCAAGCTACAGATCAGCAAAACCGGCCACGCCAAGTGCGGCCGGTGCTGGCACCACCTGCCTGACGTCGGCACTCACGCGGCACATCCTGAGATCTGCGGTCGCTGCATTGAAAATATCGAAGGCGCTGGCGAGGTTCGCCACCATGCGTGACGGCATACGGTACGTTAGCGCGAGTGCAGCCCGCCGCGCGCTTTCGAGGGCGTCGGCATGACCTCGCGCTTCGGCAAGCTCACCTGGCTGTGGCTAAGCGTGATGGTGATTGCGCTGGACCAGGCGACCAAACATTACTTCGAGGCCAACTTCAGCCTGTATCAGAAGGTCGAAGTGATCCCTGACTATTTCGCTTGGACGCTGGCCTACAACACGGGCGCTGCTTTCAGCTTTCTCGCCGATCATTCCGGCTGGCAGCGTTGGCTATTCGCATTGATCGCCATCGGCGTCAGCGCCGTGCTGGTGGTTTGGATGAAGCGCTTGAAAACCGGCGAGACCTGGCTTGCCGTAGCCTTGGCGCTGGTCCTGGGGGGCGCCGTCGGCAATCTTTACGATCGCGTCGTACTTGGACATGTCGTCGATTTCATCTTGGTGCATTGGCAGAACCGCTGGTACTTCCCGGCATTCAATATCGCCGACAGCGCTATCACCATTGGCGCTGTGATGCTGGCGCTGGATATGTTCCGTAGCAGTAAAACGGGAGAAACGGTAAATGACTGAACAGCGCATCGGGCCGGACATGCAGGTGACCCTGCATTTCGCGCTCAGTATGGAAAACGGCGAGCAGGTCGACACGACCTTCGATAAACAGCCGGCTACCTTTAAAGTGGGCGACGGTAACCTGCTTCCCGGTTTTGAACAGCAGTTGTTCGGGCTCAAGGCGGGTGACAAGCGCACCTTTCAGATTGTCCCGGAACAGGGCTTCGGCCAGCACAACCCGCAGAATGTGCAAACCATGCCGCGCAATCAATTCGAAGGTATGGAGCTGTCCGAAGGGCTATTGGTGATCTTCAACGATGCAGCCAAGACGGAGCTGCCGGGGATCGTCAAAGCTTTCGATGATCGTCAGGTAACCGTGGACTTCAACCATCCGCTGGCCGGCAAATCGCTGACATTCGACGTGGAAATATTCGAGGTTAAGCCGGTCTGAGTATCGGCTGGCTAATCAAGCTGCTCTGCAGACCAAAGTCCTTGGTTAGGCGTGTTAACCACCGCCAGCGTGCTGGTACCGGTTTCGCTTCTTGCTCTTGACCAAGCAGTACACTCCACAACTCACCCGCCCAGAGCGTCGAGAACCCACATGCAAATCAAACTCGCCAATCCGCGTGGCTTTTGTGCCGGTGTCGACCGCGCCATTGAAATCGTTAACCGTGCGCTTGAGGTGTTCGGGCCGCCGATCTACGTGCGCCACGAAGTCGTGCATAACAAGTTTGTGGTGGAGGACCTGCGCGAGCGTGGCGCTATCTTCGTCGATGAGCTGGACCAGGTGCCGGACGGCTTCATCGTCATCTTCAGCGCTCATGGCGTGTCCCAGGCCGTGCGGATGGAAGGGGAACGGCGCGGCCTCAAGGTATTTGACGCTACTTGCCCATTGGTGACCAAGGTCCATCTGGAAGTGACCAAGTACAGCCGGGAAGGGCGCGAATGCATCCTTATCGGCCATGCAGGCCACCCGGAAGTAGAAGGCACCATGGGCCAGTACGATACGGCCAATGGCGGCTCGATCTATCTGGTGGAAGACGAAAAGGATGTTGCTGAATTGCAAGTACGCAACCCGGAAGCCCTGGCGTTCGTCACCCAAACAACTCTGTCGATGGACGACACCAGCCGTGTGATCGACGCTTTGCGCACACGCTTCCCGAGTATCGGTGGCCCGCGTAAAGATGACATCTGCTACGCCACCCAGAATCGTCAGGATGCGGTCAAGCAGCTTGCGGCTGAGTGCGACTTGGTATTGGTCGTGGGCAGCCCGAACAGTTCGAACTCCAATCGTTTGCGCGAGCTGGCGGAGCGGATGAGCACGCCGGCATATCTCATCGACGGCGCGGAAGATCTCAAGTGCGAATGGTTTGAGAACGTCGATCGGATCGGTATCACCGCCGGCGCTTCAGCGCCTGAGGTGTTGGTGCGTGGGGTGATCGATCAGCTAAAGGAGTGGGGTGCGGCTGGCCTGGATGAGCTTGACGGACGACCGGAGAACGTTACGTTCTCCATGCCGAAGGAGTTGCGGTTGAAGTCTGTTTGACCACAATGATGAGTCATACAGCTGCAACCTAGACATCGATGACTAACCTAACCTTTGGTAGGATCAGTCGCCTAGCGCTTTGGCTAGAGTCGGGATGCCCCAGCAGAAGATCGCTGTTTCGATAAAATCATCCGGTCAGAAGACCGGGGCTTCGTCAGCGGTTTGAGGGCATTCATTTGATGTCAGCTAAACGTACGCCCTTATCGCTTAATTTAAAGATTAGCGCCAACACTCCGCGGCGGTTTTCCCGCTGCCGGTTCTGTCTTTAACGCCAAGTGCGTTCAGACGTAAATTACCGCACTTGGTATCGCCGAATTGTTGTTCGGCTGTAAGAGTATAACCGCCGTCCCCATCCTCTTTGCCTACAGATAGCGTGTACTTACCGGTTTCTGAGGTATTCCCGTTCTTCAACCCCAGCTTGGCTACATCGTTGTCTGAAATGATATAGGCGTTGTTTTGGCCGAAGTATCGCTCTTGTCTAGCGGAAGCATCGCTCAGCAGAGCCTGGCCTTCGGTCCGGTTACCACGCTTTACATACTCGTCATAGCTCGGATAGGCGATCGCCGCCAGGATTCCGATGATCGCGACCACGATCATCAGTTCGATCAATGTAAAGCCGCTTTGAGCACGCTTCATGTACCGCTCCACTGCCACTAATTTCATCTGGTTATTCCTGCTCGATCCGACGCCAGCTTTGGCGGCCTAGGCTTGCTGGGTCCGGATAGACGTTAACGCACTCCTGGCCCGTGCAGTACTGGTACGTCCCGTCTGAATCCTGGGAAAGTGTCCCGCCACCTTCGCCATCCTGACGCACTGCTGAGATATTGGTTGTACCGATGTCTGTGGTTGGTACGTAGTCGAAGGCGCTATGGGAGGTTCTGCCGCCAGTAAAGGGATTGATGGCGTAGGTCCAGTTGGTCGCGCCATCACCGCAAGGGTCGTCATTCGGTATCAGCGACTGGAAGAAGATCGTGCGGCCCAGCTGTGACATGTTCTCCACGACCATTTCCCCCTGACTCTGGCGCAGGTTCAAAAACCAGCCGTTTTGCGCCGGCTGGGTGTCGCTGCCCTGCCAGCTGACGTTGTTACTGCTCAGTACCAGACCTTGGCGCGTTGCGCCGTTGGCCTCGACTGTGGTTTGGGTTGTAATCGTCTGCTCCTGCAAGCTGCTGTGAGCGATATTCGGATTACTTGCTTCCTCGCCCAGCGTCTGTTTATCCCAGATACCGTAGACCGTTTGGGCGAAACTCTTGTCACCTGCCTTATCACCTGTTTCGTAAAACTTGCCTGTACCGAATACGACTAAGTAGCCGAACCCGCTGGGGTGAAGCACCAGGCTTGGCGCGGATGTAATGGGTTGACGACCTTCGCTACCTGTGTTTGCTACGGCACTGAACAGTGGTTGGCCGCCAAAGCCCACCTCGAAGTCATTAATAACGTTCTCGCTATCATCTTCGGTGGTGAAGGGCGCCGTATCGCTGCGGCCATTACGTAGTAGGTCGAATCGCCATAGATTGCCTTGAAGATCTCCTGCATAGGCATAATCAGCCACTCCGTCGGCGTTGTAATCAGCAAGTTTGGGGGTCGAAAGACCATTCGCAATGCCATCTACGCCTTGGACTTCCAAGTTTGTTAGAAGCGTGCCCTCCATAGCATCGACTATGAACAGGGCCGCTTTGCCGTTGGTATTGTTAGCGCTTTCATAGCCGTTGCCGAACACCACGCCCCAGGTGCCAGTGTGCAATCGCGCGATGGTGGGTTGGGAGAAGCTATAGCCCATCTTCGCTGCGGCATCGTCCGGCAAGCTGCTGTCATCAAACTCCCAAAGGAGTTCCTCGCTTCCCGGGGTCGTAATGTCCAGCGCAAATATTGATCTGCCACCTGCTTTCAGCGTGCCAACCAAGATCGTGCGCCATTCTGTGCCGTTGAATACGTCTGCTACGACCGGGCTGCCATCGACATAAAACTCATGGCTGTAATTGCTGCCGGTAAGCTTGTTGAGCTTAGCGAAAACAGCGCTGGGGACAAACGCAAATTCCTCGACGCCGGTAAGGGCGTTAAAGCCATGAAGCATGCCGTCATTACCACCTACATATACACGGGGCCTCCGTCCGGCGATGTCAGTTGCAAATGTGGAATAAGCGGTGTTGTCTTCAAGTCGATTGCTAAAGTTCACGAGGTAGCGGGGGCCGGATACCACTGCAGGGCTTGATGAATAGAAGTCACCAAGGACACTGCTGCGTTGGCGAAACGTTGAATTTTCGCCGCTGCGGTTACCGCGTAGATACTGTAAGCGCTGCTCGCCTCTGGCGTCCGGTAGATTGCTATTCTCCGGGTCGCGGCTGAGGAGATTGGCCAGCGTGCCGGCAGAACTGGCGGAGCCGGCATTGGCCCAAGTGAAGTCCACAAGGCCGCTGTTATTGTCGCCTGCGATCTTTATAGTTCGGTTTTGCCAGCCGGGAACTTGACTCTTGGCACTCCATATCTCTGAAGTTTCAAAAGCGTTGTTTTGAGCATTCCAGGCTTTTTCGAAGCGCTTGACGTCGCCAGACCAGTTGTCGTCGCTGGCATAGGATGTCTGATATGAGACGGTCTTGACGGTGCCGTTGTTGTTTTCGTCGGTGCTGACCTGGCCGGAGTTGATGGCAGGCCGGGCTGCTGTGGATTTCCGATCAGCAATTCGGGACAGGATGTCATCGAAGGCCTGAACCATTGCTTCCGGGCTGTCGACACTGAAGAACTCGCCGCGTGAGTTGATGGCGGCATGCCAGAGGTCATAGACATTATTGGCGCTGCCACTGGAAGCTGGCGGCCAGGTTGCTGTGCCAGCGACCAGGTTGGCGTAGCCCTGTCCTGCGAAAGTACCGCCCGCCCAAGGAATATTCGCGTTGTTCAGTGATTCGGTTAGGCCGAGCCCCATCACGAAGTTGGTCATATGCTGCCAAGTCGCGGGGTCGTTGCGCGCGTCCCAGTAGTCAGTTGTCGTATCGCCGCTTTTGAAGGGGGTGTACGCCGGCAAGTCATTGTCCAGATCTGGGTTAAGGTCGGTAGCCCAGTAGTGCATGGCCAGGTCGGCCAGAGTTTCACTCGTGCTGTCGTAATAGGGCTTGCGCTCGCTATAAGCACGGCCGTCAGGCAGGTTGAAGGTCGCAGCATCGTGACGGAAATTGCTGGGCATTGTAGTGGTGGCGTTCCATTGCCCGTCAGTCATCAGGATGTGGTAACTGGCACGGCACGCATAGGTATTTAGGCTGGTGTTACCTGTCCCGTTTGGAGTTTTCTGCCACGGCGTACTAGTGGTGTAAAATTCGCCTGCTCGTTTCATCGCCGCTGGCAGGTAGGTGGTTTGGTTAAAGTTAATGTTTTGCAACCAGGCGTAAAGTTGCCCTTTGTGTGTAGGTGAGTAATCTTTTAAAGAGTTGTTGTAGCAGTTTGTCGTGTCGGTACCTGTAAAGCTCTTGCAGTTGCCAAGCCCTTGCCAAGTCAGGCGAGCCGAGGGTGAAAGATCATAGAACGCCAGTGCCGCAGCGGAAATGGTGGCAAGGGCACGGTTGCGGTAGAAGGAGTACCAGTTGGCAAAGTTCTGTTGTTGTTCGCTGCTGACAAAATGCAACCGGTAGCAACTTTCGTTCGCTTCAGTACAACCGCTCGCTAGGCTAGCATCGTAAGCATAGTAATAGGCGGGAACGCCTTGTCGGGTTAGGGTGGCAGTGAGAGTGTTGTCTGCAACGCTGCAGGACGCAACAATGGGATTTGCCCAGTTGGCGTGGCTGGCTGTAGCGGTACAGGTGGCGACGGTCTCAGTACACCTACGACCGCAGCTTTGGGTAGTGGTGCTTCGAGTAACGGAGAACGTAATACCTGCTGGAGTAACTGCGCTAGAAGCCCCATCAGTAGTCCTTGTTACAGATACCTGAAAATCTGCTGCGGGATTTTCCCCAAGACGGTTGCTCGTGTTGCTATACCCGTACGTGGTGGCCTGTGAGCTAAGCAGATCGTAGCTCCAGGTGACTTTGTAGTCGCTGCGTAGATCAATACTGCCAAGGGTGCTTTTGTAACCGTTAAGTAAAGCGGCGCTATAGCTGGTAGAAAGTGGCTGTTCTGTACCGTGCGTGTCGAACACGATGGGTGCGTCGTAGCTGATGCTTGGGTTGAAATAAAGTGGATTGAAATCGCTCGACTTCGCTCGTCGCGTCGCGTGTATGCCATCGACGTTATCGGGGGCGAAGGCCCAGCGCATACTGCCTGAGTCATCCAGCGTAAGTGCCATGTTCGGCGGGACGCCAACGGTGAGGCTCAACGGGCTCTGTGATACAGCCGCAAAGCTATTGGCTGCGCTGAGCAGGGCTACGCCAAAAAGAGCGTATGAGAGCGTCTTAGCGCGAGAATTAGGATGAAAACGGGACATGATGTCGGCTCTCAATTGTTAAGGCCAAGGTAGATGTTGGCGTGCGTCGACTGCAGATAGAGGGCGTCGCCGGTCTTGCCATTGTTGAGATAGAAGTAGGTGCCACTTCCCTCGCCGCGCCCGCCGTACTCGGCGTTTACAGCAGCATTCCCGGCTACATCCGCCAGGATGCTGTTGTAGTGAGCGTCGCCCTCAGTATCGGCGTCAGGATCCGTACCGCGATAAGGCATCCAAACGTTCGAGGCCGTCAGAAGATCATCCCCGTCGACCAGTTGAGGCTGGTCCACGAAGGCCAACAAGTGATCTGTCTTGACGTCAAGCAGGCAGGGGCTATTGATTCCGTTGGTCTTGAGGGTGTTTGCCGCTAAACAGTTCGCCGCTTTGGCTTCAAGCTTGTCAGCCAGGTTGCCGGGACCGTAAAAACGAAATTCGGCTTCACGCAATGCGGCGTCTGCGATGTTCTGGGTCCTCATGTCGTGTCCGCGGTTTGCAGTGATGCGGGACTCGAGGGTCACGCCGCGCATGCTGCTGACGGCCAGTACAGTCAGCACCAGCAGCATAACGAGAGAGACGAGGAGCACCGCCCCGCCCTGAGAGTTGCGAGAGATGGGCGTCATGGCATGAGGTTCCTGATGGTTTGCGTGGCCCCTGCCACCTGATAGATGCGTTTGTTATCCGCTGATTCCAGTCGGGTCTGTGCATCTGTTGAGGCTTCTACCAGCCAGTCGGTAAGAACCTTCGAATCGCCGTCGCGTTGCCCCGCGCGGCTGGCGAGCAGCAAGGCATAGCGCACGCTGCGGATTGCGCCGCTGGTGGGCGTCCAATCTGCTTGCGGGATGAAGGTGGTGACTTCCTTCTCGAGCATGTCAGTCTTACCTACACCGAAGTCCAAACGCAGGTCCGCGATGCCACGAAGCACCTCGCCGTACTGCGGGCTGGTTGCGTTGAGGCTTTTGCATAGAAGGCGGCCGTCCTGCAGCTGGTCGTTGCTGCTGGGTTCGTATTTGAACGCCAGAACGGTCAGGTCGCCTGCGTCAGGTGGGGACGAAGGGAAGGCCTCGTCGTATGTAACAGCACTAGCAGCGCCCTGGCAGTCCAGTTCGCCGCTGACCTGTGGCTGATAGCGGATGCAGAAGCCGACTCCTTCACTGGGGTTTAGTCCGGTAGCGGCATGTCCTGCACTGAACGCGAGGCATCCGTCGGAAGCTGGGCGGCTGGGAAAAACGATATCCAGCAGCGCTGACGGCGTACGGCGATAACCGGCCTTACCTAGGTAGTCGTTAATGACTAAAGCGGCGAAACGACTAGTTTCTACGTTTCCGGCCTGATTCTGCTGGAAGACATAGTTACGCTTGTTGTCGATATAAACTTGCGTAATGCCGAGGATCAGAAAGCTGCTGATCGCTAGTGCGATAAGCAGCTCTACCATGGACAGGCCAAATTGATGTTTAGTGTGGTTCATGGTTCTACCCGAACTGTATAGCTGCAAACATCGGAGTTTTCCGCATCGAGGCAGGCGCCTTCACGAACTTGCCAGGCCAGGCGAATTTCAAGCATCGAACCCTTGCCATCACAATCATCTGGGGTAGAGCTGCGGCAGACGTGTACGTCGCTTACGAATAGCTCGCTGCCGCCTGGCAACAATGCTTCAACCTTGTCGGCCCAGCAGTCGCGAAGTTCTTTCGCCGTTTTTGCGATTCGGGTCTGGCTTGCCACGCAGCTTTCGCGGTCGGCGAAGTCATCACCGGCGTCTTTGTAGAAAATGGAGCTGTCTTTTAACCCGCTGTTCATAGGGAATTGCGGCGGCGAAGTATCGAACAGCTCTTTTGGGTGCGCTCTTACAATTTCGACCAAGTCGCCGGCCAGAACGATGGCTGTGTTGCGCTGTACCGAGTCCTGCGTGTATTGGATGCTGCGTCCCTGCAGAGCCACCATGCCGAGTACACCGATGGTTGTTAGCAGCAGGGCCACCAGTACCTCGATCAGGCTGAAGCCTTTATTGGTTTTCATTGAGTTCCTCATGGTGTGCAGCTGTCCAGCGCAGCTCCGTCTTTCTTGCCTCGAGGGTAGAGAACGAGGCCGCCGCTAGCTTGCACTTCGAGTAGGTAGCCGGTGGCCGGGTCTGAGTCGCGGCATATGGTGAACTTGGCGGTTGTAGCCGTGCCGTTGGCCCGGTAGACCAGCTTGTCGTCGCTGAGGGCTGAGCTGAGGATTTCCGCGTGTGCGGGGTTATGCTCCAAGAATCGCTCGATCTCGCCGCTTCCCGCGCTGCTGAGTTCCCAAGGCGCATTGCTCTTGATCTGTACTTCATATGCCTGTCGGTTAAGGACTGCTTGACCGCGTGCGTGCTGCAGGAAGCTAACCAGTTCCTCTGCCTTGCTTTGCACTTGGTTACTACGGATCAGGCTGTTGAAGCTGGGGACGGCAATGGCTGCGAAAACGCCAAGCAACGCCAGGGTGATCATCAGCTCGACCAGGGTGAATCCGTGCATGTCGGTTGTGCGTGACATGGTGTACTCCAGGGGAATCGTGAGCGGATGATGCAAATGCGTTGGTGTCTTGTCCGCATGGGGAAGATCGTTGGTGCGTTTGTATGGATGAACGGTCGAGGCTTGAGTTTGAGCTGTGATGGCGTCGATGTTTGCCGCAGGATTCCGTGGTTCGGCTTCACCGGCATAGGCTGGCTTGAGCGGCGTTTTCTGCCTCTGAAGCCTGGCGTATCCGCCCCTGACGACTGACGACGACTTGCCATGCGACCTGCTCCCCATGGCATTGGTAAAATCGGCCATTGCTGGCGGGCGACGCCCCGTTATCGCGAAAACGAATGCTCTCGCTAAAGCCAATCCAGCTGAGCTCATCGTGATGTGGAAGTTGGGTCAGTTGCAGTGTTTGCCCTGTCGTAGTGCGTACAAGCCAGCCATCTGCCCAGTTCGTCGAACATGTTGCCCCGTCTCCGCTTCCACATATCTCTATGGTGCGGCGCCTTAGAACTGCTTGCGTGCGGGCATTGTGCAGTGTGCTTTCGACCTCATCTTTCAGCGCTTCCTGGCGACTTCTTTCAATCATGTTGCCGAACGCGGGGATAGCTATCGCAGCGACGACGCTTAATACCGACAGCGTGACCATCAGGTCTATTAGTGTGAAGCCTTGATTTCGGTTCGCCACAGTGCGGTTCCTTTGCACGTATGATGCTCAGCCGTCCTGGCTGCTGTTTGTGTATCGGCGTTCGCGAGATACACGACGCTCTTTTAAAGCAGCCTGCCCGTCAGTCCAAGTAGGGACGGGCAGAAATGTGAACCAGATGGTTGGAGAGGCATGTGAATCAAGAAGTGATCGTTGTCGGTGGCGGTGTCATCGGGTTGTTGTCCGCCTATCGCCTGGCTCAGGCAGGCACGTCTGTGTTGCTGCTGGAGTCGGGCGATGTTGGCCGCGAAGCTTCCTGGGCCGGCGGCGGGATCGTTTCGCCGCTTTATCCGTGGCGCTACAGCCCGGCGGTCACGGCTCTGGCGCATTGGTCGCAGGATTTCTATCCGCAGCTTGGCGACCGGCTTCTGGAAGAGACGGGGGTGGACCCCGAGGTGCATGTCACCGGCCTTTACTGGCTGGATCTGCATGACGAGGCGGAGGCGCTGAGTTGGGCTGAGCGTTATGGTCGGCCACTCACCTCGGTGTCGATGGGTACCGTGCACCAGGCAGTGCCTTCCCTGAATGAGGGTTACGAGCGCGCCGTTTACATGGAGGGTGTCGCTAATGTCCGTAATCCCCGTCTGCTCCGCGCTTTGCGCGAGGCGCTGCGGCAGCTGCCGAATCTGCATGTGGTCGAGCAGTGCCCGGTTGAAGGGTTCGTCCGCGATGGCTCGCGCATCGTAGGCGTGCAAACGGCGCAGGGCGAGATGCGTGCCGAGCAGGTTGTCGTCGCGGCGGGCGCCTGGAGTGGACGGCTGCTTGCAACGCTGGGGCTCGAGCTGCCGGTCAAGCCCATGAAGGGCCAGATGATCTTGTTCAAGTGCGCCGAAAATTTCCTGCCGAGCATGGTGCTGGCCAAGCGGCGCTATGCGATCCCGCGGCGTGATGGTCACATTCTCGTGGGCAGCACTTTGGAAGATGTCGGTTTCGACAAGACGCCAACCGAAGATGCCCTGGAAAGCCTCCGAGAGACGGCCATTGAGCTGCTTCCTAGGCTGGCTGATGCAACAGTGGTCAAGCATTGGGCGGGTCTGCGTCCTGCTTCGCCTGAGGGCATTCCTTATATAGGGCCGGTGCCGGGCCACGAGGGGCTTTGGCTCAACTGCGGACATTTCCGAAACGGGCTGGTATTGGCGCCTGCTTCATGCCAGCTATTGACGGATCTGATGCTGGATCGCTCGCCTTGCATCGATCCCGAGCTGTACGCTCCAGCTGGTCGACTCTGATTCTGATACTGCCAAGGATCTCGCGCACGGTGTATTGATGACCAACCGGCGCTGGTTGGGTTTGATTGTCGGGCGCGTCGTTTCGTTGAATCGTCATGTCCGGCACCGATACCGTTGGGCTGAGGCGCGTCGGCATTCACCGCGGATCGGACCGTACACAACGTCCGCCGTTACGCATGCGTAACCGATGGTCAAAAGGCAGAGCGGCGGGTCTTTCAGCAGCTTGAACGCAGCATTTCATCACTCAGTGCGGTGCTGTCGTGCTATTCGGCGGCGTTTGCAGCAAAGCGCTGCGCAGCCCTTCGAGCGCGCGGGTTTTGCTGTTAAATTGGACGGCTTTATGGCGCTGAGCCTTGTCGCGCCGATTTCTGTCTTCAAGAGGTTGTGTGTGGCCAAGAAAACCACGTCCCTTTCAGGCCTTGGCGGTCTGGTCTTTTCCACCGACACGGGGCGCCACTGCCCAGATTGCAGCCAACCGCTGGACGCCTGCATCTGCAAGCAACTGCTGATTCCAGCGGGTGATGGCATCGCTCGTGTTCGCCGGGAAAGCAAAGGGCGGGGCGGCAAGACGGTAACGACCATATCCGGCGTTCCCCTCGCTGAAGCTGAACTCAAGGAGTTGGCCAGTGCGCTCAAACGTCGCTGCGGTACAGGCGGCTCGCTCAAGGAAGGCGTGATCGAGATCCAGGGCGACCATGTTCAATTGCTCATCGATGAACTGATCAAGCGCGGATTCAAGGCTAAGAAGTCGGGCGGTTGACCGCTCGACCTGATCAATCAGGCGCGTGCGCTTATTTCCGGGCACGCCGGCTGTCCAACTCGGACAGCCCTGTTGTCGCACCATGCTCGACAGACTCATCCCATTTCGCAGGAGGCCTAGATGCCTGTAAGACGCACACGTAAAGATGACGGCAGCCAGTGGACCGCAGCGGATAGCCGAAGCGTCTACGGTATTCGCCACTGGGGCGCCGGCTATTTTTCGATCAGTGATGACGGTCATGTCGAGGTGCGCCCGCAGGGTCCCAATGGTGCGGCGGTTGAATTCACCGGGCTGATTGAGCAGCTACGCGACGCTGGGTTGACCCTGCCGCTGCTGGTGCGCTTCCCGGACATTCTTCAGGACCGCGTGCGTCATTTGACCGGTGCCTTTGATGCCAATATCGAGCGCCTGGAATATCAGAGCAAGTACACCGCGCTGTACCCGATCAAGGTCAACCAGCAAGAGGCGGTGATCGAGAACATCATTGCCACGCAGAATGTTTCGATCGGCCTCGAAGCGGGCTCCAAACCGGAACTGATGGCCGTGCTGGCGCTGGCGCCGAAGGGCGGCACCATCGTCTGCAACGGCTACAAGGACCGCGAATTCATCCGCCTGGCGTTGATGGGGCAGAAGCTTGGCCACAACGTCTTCATCGTCATCGAGAAGATGTCGGAAGTGGGCATGGTGATCGAGGAAGCAGCGGAGCTGAAGGTCATCCCACAGGTTGGCTTGCGCGTGCGATTGTCCTCGCTGGCTTCGAGCAAGTGGGCTGACACGGGGGGTGAGAAGTCCAAGTTTGGCCTGTCCGCCGCGCAGCTGCTCACCGTCATCGAGCGTTTCCGCGCGGCCGGCGTCGAGCAGGGTGTGCGGCTGCTGCACTTCCATATGGGCTCGCAGATTGCCAACCTGGCGGACTACCGTGACGGCTTTCGTGAGGCCATTCGTTATTACGCGGAGCTGCGCGCGCTCGGGTTGCCGGTCGATCATATCGATGTGGGTGGCGGCCTCGGTGTCGACTACGACGGCACGCACTCGCGCAATGCCAGCTCGATCAACTACGACATCGATGAATACGCCGGCACCGTGGTCGGTATGCTCAAGGAGTTCTGCGATCGGCAGGAGCTGCCGCACCCGCACATCTTCTCCGAAAGCGGCCGGGCCATGACCGCGCACCATGCGGTGTTGGTCATGCAGGTCACCGACTTCGAACGGCACAACGATGAAGCGCCGACCATCGAGAACTACGACGAGCTGCCAGAGATCGTCCAGGCGCTGGCCGATCTGCTCGGTCCAACCGATCCTGAAATGGTTACCGAGACCTACTGGCGCGCCACTCACTACATGAGCGAGGCCGCAGCGCAATACGCGTCCGGCAAGCTGAGCCTGGCGCAAAAGGCGCTGGCCGAGCAGAGCTACTTCGCCATCTGTCGCCGTCTGTACAACCAGCTCAAGGCCCGCCAGCGTTCACACCGCGCGGTGCTGGATGAGCTCAACGACAAATTGGCCGACAAGTACATCTGCAACTTTTCGGTATTCCAGAGCTTGCCGGACACCTGGGCGATCGACCAGATCCTGCCGATCGTGCCGCTGCAGCGTCTGAGCGAGGAACCGGTGCGCCGCGCAGTGCTGCAGGACCTGACCTGCGACTCTGACGGCAAGATCAAGCATTACGTCGATGAGCAGAGCATCGAGAACAGCATGCCGGTGCATGAGATCCAGGCAGGAGAGGAATACTTCCTCGGCGTCTTCCTTGTGGGCGCCTACCAGGAAATTCTCGGTGACATGCACAACCTGTTCGGCGATACCGATTCGGTCAACGTCTATCAGCGCGAGGATGGCACCTTCTACCACGCCGGCATCGAGACCCATGACACCATCGAAGACATGTTGCGCTACGTGCACCTGTCGCCCGAAGAGTTGATGACCTACTACCGCGACAAGGTTTCCAGTGCGCGGCTCAGCGCCAAAGAGCGCACCCAGTACATCGATGCGTTGCGGCTGGGGCTGACACGCTCTTCCTACCTGACGCCCTGATCCAGTTATCTATGCTGGCATCGGGAGCAATCGAGCACCGATTGCCAGCAAGCTAGCTTCTATCGGACCGTAGGGTGGATGTCGCCTTTTACATCCACCGTGGCTCCGCTCGGTGGATCGATAAAGCGCGATCCACCTACGGACTGCATTCGCCGCGGGGCACGCCTCCCACCGGAGCGCGCGGTGTGGTTTTTTTGCTTATGTGGGAGGGCCGCTCCGGCGCGAAGCTTTTCGCTTCAAACCTTTCTGACGAACTCCGACTTCAGCTTCATCGCACCGATGCCGTCGATCTTGCAGTCGATGTCGTGGTCGCCGTCAACCAGGCGGATGTTCTTGACCTTGGTGCCCACCTTGACCACCAGCGAAGAGCCCTTGACCTTGAGGTCCTTGATCACGGTGATGGTGTCGCCGTCCTGCAGCGTGTTGCCCACCGAATCCTTGATCAGCTTTTCGTCTTCACCAGAGGACTCTGCAGCATTCGCCGACCACTCGTGGGCGCACTCCGGGCAGACCAGCATCTGGCCGTCTTCATAGGTGTATTCGGAGTTGCATTGGGGGCAGGCTGGCAAAGCGCTCACGGCGGATCCTTAATGGCGGTACGAAAAGCCGCGGATTGTATAGGGTTTTATTGGCTCGCGGGCGGGTGCGCCAGGATGGGGAGGCTTGCGAACCTAACGAGAATCGCTGGCCGCTCCGCCTGAGCGAATGAAGGCGGAGGTCGGCAGCCAGCAGGGCTCAGTAATCGTCTTTGAGCGCGCGGTAGCGCTCTTCCAGCTCCCGGCGAATCTGTCTGCGCTGCTGGGCCTGGGCGAAACGACGCTTCTGGTCGGGTGTTTTTGGCTCCAGCGAAGGCACTGTGGCGGGGCGGCCATCTTCACCAACCGCCACCATCGTGAAGAAACAACTATTTGTATGACGAACCGTTTTCTGTCGGATGTCTTCGGTGATTACTTTGATACCGATTTCCATTGAGGTGTTGCCGACGTAGTTGACCGAGGCGAGAAAGGTCACCAGCTCGCCAACGTGCACCGGTTGGCGGAAATTCACCTGATCGACCGACAGAGTCACCACGTATTGGCCGGCGTAGCGGCTGGCGCAGGCGTAGGCCACTTCGTCCAGATATTTCAACAGCGTGCCGCCATGTACGTTGCCCGAAAAGTTGGCCTTGTCCGGGGTCATCAATACGGTCATGGTCAGTTCGGCATGTCCATCAAGCATGTTGCGCGGCTCGTGCTGGCAAAAAGGGCTGCTACTTTAGTCGAATACGAGACGCTGTGGCCCAGAAATCTGCGCCATCAGCCGTTTTTTTTCGGGTGGTCAATGTGGCAATAGCGCGCAGGCCGGTGTTGCCTCATCGCCCTTTGATGAACCGGGTTCAGCATGGTCGCTCGCGCCCGCCCGTTGCGGCGCGGATCGTGAAGCACTCAGATGTTGCGAACAGGTGCTCGGACCCGGAAATCCAGTGCGGTGGTGTGCGGCTTTATTGACCTGCGCCAGTATCGCGACTGTTTTTCTCCCTATAGTCCGGAGGCTGCCATACACGCCTCATCACCCCTCAGTGCCGGACTTGCCATGCGTTTATTCAGCCTCCTTCTGCTCAGTTGCCTTGTTCCTTTCGTCCATGCCAGCGAAGAGGCGATGGAACGCTTTCAGCACGTAATGGGCGATGCGGCCCGGCGCCAGCAGGCGTATGCGGCCGGCCAAGAACGCGCGCTCTTCTGCGGTTACTGCCATGGCGAAAACGGCAACAGCAAGCGCCCGCATATTCCCAATCTGGCTTCGCAGAACCCGATCTATCTGTTCCATTCCTTCGAAAAGTTCGCCAAGGGCGAGCGCGTCGATTTTGTGATGTCGAAACTGGCGAAAAGCTTGTCGCTCGAGGATCGCGTCAACATAGCCGTCTACTTCAGTCAGCAGAAGGTCGAGCCTACTGCCGCTGCGTCGGATGCGGCGCTGGTCCAGCGTGGTGGAGCGTTGTTTCAGCGCACCTGTACCGCCTGTCACGGCAGCCATGCGCAGGGCAAGGAGACCATGCCGCGGTTGGCCGGCCAGCCTGATGAATACATCCGCAAGGCGCTGGGCCGTTTCCGCAGTAATGACCCGAGCCGAGCCGGTTCAGTGATGATCGGCATCGCTGGCCAGCTGTCCGAGTCCGACATAGAGGCCCTGGCCGCCTATCTGACGCAGCTGCAGCTGAGTGAACAGCAAGAGCAGCAGGCCGCCGCGCAACTGCTCGGATCAAATACGCGCTGACCTCATCCGCAACGCCGCCATTGATACACCCGCTCTCTTGCGTGCTGGTGCGCGTCGCCTATCTTGCGGCGTGAAACAACCAGAATCTGGCTATCACGCCGCTTCGCTTATTCAATTGGGGCCCAAGAGCCCGTCCTTCTAGTCTTGCTCAGCGTTGCGCGACGCAACCTAAAACTAGAAAAGGACGTGACGATGTACCGAAACCTGCTTGGCTATTCGCCTTCGCGATTGATGTTCGGTGTGCTTGCCGCAAGCGTACTTTCGCTTTCTGCCCATGCGGCTCCTCTTACCCGCGACAATGGTGCGCCTGTAGGCAACAACCAGAACTCGCAAACTGCCGGCCCCAACGGCTCGACCCTGCTGCAGGATGTGCAGCTGCTGCAGAAGCTGCAGCGCTTCGGCCGGGAGCGTGTACCTGAGCGAGTGGTGCATGCGCGCGGTACGGGCGCCCATGGCGAATTCACCGCTAGCGACGATATTTCCGATTTGTCCCTGGCCAAAGTCTTTGAAAAGGGCAGCACGACGCCGGTATTCGTGCGCTTTTCCGCCGTCGTGCATGGCGTGCATTCGCCGGAAACCCTACGTGATCCCCGCGGCTTCGCCACCAAGTTCTACACGGCAGACGGAAATTGGGACCTCGTCGGTAACAACTTCCCGACCTTTTTCATCCGCGACGCGATCATGTTTCCGGACATGGTCCACGCGTTCAAGCCGGATCCTCGCACCAATCTGGATGACGACACGCGTCGCTTCGACTTCCTCTCTCACCATCCGGAGTCCACTCGCACCCTGACCCTGCTGTATTCGAACCAGGGCACGCCGGCCAGCTACCGGATGATGGACGGCAACGGTGTTCACGCCTACAAGCTGATCAATGATCAGGGCGACGTGCACTACGTGAAGTTTCACTGGAAAAGCCTGCAGGGTCTGAAGAACCTGGATCCGAAGGAAACCCAGGAGATGCAGGGCAAGGACTACAGCCACCTGACCTCGGACCTGATCGCCGCTATCGACCGAGGCGACTATCCGAAGTGGGACCTCTACATCCAAGTACTCAAGCCTGAGGATCTGGCTAGGTTCGACTTCGATCCGCTGGACGCCACCAAGATCTGGCCCGACGTGCCGGAGCGCAAGATCGGTCAGATGGTGCTGAACAAGAACCCGGACAACGTCTTCCAAGAGACTGAGCAGGTCGCCATGGCCCCGGCCAACCTGGTGCCTGGCATCGAGCCGTCCGAGGATCGTCTGCTGCAAGGTCGTCTCTTTTCCTATGCCGATACCCAGATGTACCGCGTCGGCGCCAACGGCATGAGCCTGCCGATCAACCGTCCTCAGGTCCCCGTCAACAACGGCAACCAGGATGGGCAGCTGAATAGCGGGCATACCACCACCAGCGTCAACTATCAGCCGAGCCGCCGCGAAAACCGTGAAGAAACGCCGCGGGCGGTCTACAGCAAGACCGCACTGACCGGCACCACCCAACAGGCGCCTATCTACCGCGAGCAGAACTTCAAGCAGACCGGCGAGCTGTACCGCTCATTCAGCAAGAAGGAGCAGACGGATTTGATCAACACATTGGGTGGCGAATTGGCTAAGGCTGATCAGGAAGCGCGCTACCTCCTGCTGTCGTACTTCTACAGGGCGGATGCCGAGTACGGTGAAGGCCTGACCAGGGTCGCCCAGTCCGACCTCGAGCGGGTCAAGGCGCTGGCCGCCAACCTGAACTGATGCGGCACGGCTGTCGCTACGCACGACGGCACTGACCCGAGCCCTGCTCGGGTCATCTATTTCAGGAGCAGAGGATGAAGTGCTTTTATCTGATGGCTGTTTTGCTGCTCGGCAGCGGGCAGGCAATCGCCGCGCCGGAACTGAACGCGGTGTCGAGCGACGCCGAGCAGGTCCAGACCCAGCTACGCGATTACTTCTTCAACGCAGCACGTTTTGGCGATAACGAAGTTCTCAACGAGTTCATCCAGTCCGGATACGACCTCAACACTGCTGACGACAAGGGCTACACCGCTTTGATCCTGGCGGCCTACAACGGTCAGCCGGACACGGTGGAGCGGCTTATCGCTGCCGGCGCCAATGCTTGTGCTCAGGATGCGCGCGGTAACACCGCCCTGATGGGCGCGATCTTCAAAGGTGAGCTGCGCATTGCCAAGCGCTTGCTAGCCACCGAGTGCGACCCCGATCAGCGCAACCATGCAGGCCAGACCCCGGCCATGTATGCCGCGCTGTTCCAGCGGGATGCCTTGCTCCAAGCGCTACGCGAGCGCGGGGCCGATCTCGAGGCAAGCGATCCGATGGGCAACAAGGTCGAGAGCCTGGCGCGTGGAGAAATTCGTATCCGCTGATCAGTAACTCTTGTACGGCAAGAACTTGCCCGACAGGACGACGTTGACCCGGTCGCCCTTGGGATCCGGCTGGCGTTGGATGTCCATGGAGAAATCGATGGCGCTCATGATGCCGTCGCCGAATTCTTCGTGGATCAATTCCTTAATGGTGCTGCCGTAGACGTTGACCAGCTCATACCAGCGATAAATGAGCGGATCGGTGGGCACGGAGGTGGGCAGTGACCCTTTATAGGGCACGATCTGTAGCCAGGCGACGGCTTCGTCTGGCAGCTCGAACAGCTTGCCCAGGGTTTCTGCCTGAGTCTTGTCGAAGGCCATCTGCCCCAGGCAACCGGCGGTGGTCCATTCCTTGGACATGCCTATGGATTCTGCGACCTGGGTCCATTTGAGGTGCTTGCGGACCTTGGCAGAAACGATCATCTGGGTCACTTGGCTACGGCAGGAAATCATTGCGGGTTCCTCTTCGACTGGAGTGAGCGAGCCGCGTATTGCGGCTGGACGCACACTCCGATGCAGAGGATGTGCCAGTCGGTTGCCTATCGGGCTGGCCGCGCCATGCCCATTCAACTCAATCGTATTCCGACGGCTCATGCTCGCCGAGCAGACGCCGCTGCCTTGGCGTGGCAGCGGCGATCACATCCGGGTTGAACCGCCATTGCAGGTAAGGCGAGAACTTCTGCGCCACCATGCGGCGGCCGTAATGCACCTGCAGCAGGTAGCGGCTGCGGTCGGCCGTGCGATTGCGGCTGCCGGCGTGCCAGAGGTCGCTGCGAAACAGCAGCACGTCACCGGCTTCGCAGAGCACAGGCTGTGGCTCGCGACCCTGCCAGTGGATTTCACCCGTGTGTGGTTTGCGACCGGACCGATGACTACCGGGTATCACCAGGGTAGGGCAGAGGTCTGCATCGATCTGGTCGAGATAGATATGCGCCGTGCAGACCTGCATCGGCAGCTCGAAGGCTGGATCCTGTAACCAGTGCTCGGGTAGCTCCAATGCGAGGTAATCGGCATGCAGTTCACCGCCAACGAAGCCCGGATGGCTGCGCCAGGCAGTCTGGCCGATGACGTGGCAATCCGTGCCGAGACAGGCTTCAGCCAACTCGATCACACCAGGAGGATCAAGCAGGGGAAGCCAGAACGGATCACGGTTAAAGACGCATTTGTAGTGATCGTCGACCAGACCCTGGTAGTCCCAGTGGATGGGTTCGAGGCGATCGATGGCCGTTCGCACAGCCTCAACCTGCGGCGGCTGCAACACCTGGCGCAGCAGAACGAAGCCCTGCTCGTGCATGGCCTGTAACTGCGCGGCGGTGCTGCGGCTGGGTGACATGGCGGTCGATTCAGTGATGTTCACCGTTATCGACAGTTTGTTGAAAGCTTGGGTTCGTATCCTGCTGGCGCTGGTGATGACCTGTCGTCGCAGCAGGCACACGGCCACAAGCGGTGAGCCCGTTTCACCCTTTCCTGTGCGAACCCCGGCGCGCAGCCACAAGCGGCGTCTGCCGGGTTCGCTTTTAGCCTCGAATGACAGCGAAGCTGCTGCTCAAGGCCGTCAAGTTTGCTTGAGTTCTAGACGCCCGCTCCGCTGACGATCCTCAACCCGCTCTGACCATTGCCTTGTCGCTGCACCTGAATCTGCACCGGGATGCGTTCATGCATCTCCGCCACGTGTGAGATCACCGCCACCTTGCGGCCCTGAGCCTGTAGCGAATCCAAGGCGTCCATGGCGATCTGCAGGGATTCCGGGTCGAGGCTGCCGAAGCCTTCGTCGATGAACAGCGACTCGATCTTGAGCTTGCTCGACGCCATCGAGGCCAGTCCCAGCGCCAGGGCCAGCGAGACGAGGAAGGTCTCTCCACCCGACAGCGAATGCACCGAGCGCAGCTCGTCGCCCATCTCCGTGTCCATCACCAGTAACCCCAGCGGGCTGCCGCCGCGCTTGAGCCGATAACGACGAGCCAGCTGTCGCAATTGCACATTGGCGTGCTGCACCAGGAGGTCGAGGTTGTAGGCCTGGGCGATCTTGCGGAAGGCACCGCCATCGCTGGAGCCGATCAGCGCGGCGATACGGCCCCAGCGCTGGCTTTCGCTGGTGGCCTCGGCGATCTGTTGAAGCAGTGCCTGGCTCTGGTTGCGTCGGCGGTCATCGTCGAGCAGCGCGGCGCGGGTTTCGGCGCTGCGTTGCTCGGCGGCATTGCAGTTGATTTCCTGCTCCGCGTACTGGCGCTTCAGGGTTTCGCCGTCCGGCGCAACGGGCTGCCCGGCCTGATGCGCGGCCAGCCTCTGCGTGCAGCCGTCCAGCCGTTCACGGCTGCGGGCGAGCAGTTCGGTGTTGGCGCGCAGACGTTCGCGGGCTTCGGCGAGCAATGAGTCGTCCAGTTGCAGCAACTGGGTGAGGGTCGCATCGTCCAGATCGGGATGCGCAGCGCGCCACGCGGCAAGTTCTTCGTCGAGTGTTTTGCGTTCGGCCAGCAGTTCGTCGCGGCGCTCGGCGCAGTTCTGCTGCTCGCTGGCAAGCCGGGTCAGCTCGACGCGCGCTTCGTTGAGTTGCCGGTCAATGTCGGCCTGGTGCTGGCGAGCAGTCTGGATCGTGTTCTCCAGTTGCTGCTGCCAGGCCGCGGCGCTGGCTTGCTCGCCCAGGCTGTCGCGCAGGCTCTGACGACAGGCCAACTCTCGGGCTTCGAGGTCACTGAGGCGGGCGGCGCAGGCCTTTTGCTGATCGAGACGATTCTGTTGCTGAAGCTGCTCACGTTCCAGTGCGCTCTGGCGCTGTTGCTGCTCCTCAGCGACCTCTGATTGTTGGTCGATCTGCTGGCGCCGGGCCTCGACCTGGCCGTCGAGCTGCATGAAGGTTTCGGCGGGTGCCTCGCGCCAACGGCTGAGCAGGGCGGCCGGTAACAGGCTGGCGAATTCGGCCAGCTCCTCGTCCAATCGTTCCTCATCGCGGGCGATGGCGTCGCGCTGGCCGGTGAGGGCCTGGCTCGCCTGACCGCAGGCGTCGCGTGCACTTTGCCAAGCGTGCTGCAGGGTTTCGCTGCGCTGCTGCAGCGCCAGCAGTTCGCGCTGGCGGACGTTGGCCGTGGTGATCTCGGTTTTGAGCGTGGCGAGTTTCGTATCCAGCCAGGAGTGGCGTTCTGTTTCCGGCTCTTGCAGCAGCTCGGCATAAAGGGGCAGTGCGGTCAGTTGCGGCTCCAGCTTTGCCAGCTCATCGGCGATTTCCGCGTGCCGTTGCCCGTTCTGTTTCATGCCGGTGGTCAGGGCGATGTGCTGGTCGCGCAGCGCCTGGAGTTTTTCGTCGTTACTTTTGAGCTGCAGCTGGGCCTGCTCGGCTTCGCGCTCGTCGCCCTGGTCGAGGGCAGCGAGCAGCGCCTTGCCGTCATGCCAGGGATGCTCGAGGCTGCCGCAGACGCTGCACGGCTCGCCAGGGGCCAGCGCCGCGCGCAAGGCTTCGACATTGGCGCTGCGAGCTATGCGCTGGCGCTCCAGCAGGGCCTGTACCACCTTGAGCGCCTTTTCCGCGTCATCGCGCTCGCTTCGAGCGAGTTTGCCGGCCTGCGTCAGGGCGTTGAGTTCGTGCTGCTGACGGCTCTGTTCATGGCGCAACGTCCGCTGCTGATCTGTTAGTTGCTGATGACGGGACCAGATCCCGAGCAGGGTTTCGCCTTCGCGCTGGGCGTCGCGCCAAACGTCGAGCCCTGTGTTCAGTTGCGCGAGCTGGTCGGCCAGGCCCGTTGCGCCGCCCATCCCAGTTTGCAGTTCGTCGAGCGCCTTGCGTGCCTGCACCTGTGCGGCCTCGGCGGTCTTGGCAGCAGTTTCCAGAGCGGGGAGTTCCAGGCGGCCCTGTTGCAGGCGCGCCGCGATTTGCACGGCCTGCTGCAGGCGAGGACGGTAGCCATTCCAGGCGGCGCACAATGGCTGCAATTCGGTGCTGCGGGCGAGCCCTTCGGTCAAGGCCGCCAGTTGGGTAGAGGCTTTTTCCTGTTGCTGTCGCAGCTGAGCGAGGGTCTGTTCGCCGGCCTTGCTTGCGGCTTCGGCGTGTTCGGTTTGCCGCCGCGCGTCACCCAGGTCATTGGTCAGATGGCTAAGGCGCTCTTCTTCGCGGCGCGCCTGAACCAGTTGGGGTTCGGCAGATTTGAGCGCCTGCTCCGCTGCTTTCAACGCATCGGTCGACGTCTTGCAGAGATGCTCCAGCTCGTCGAGCCGCTGCTGGACTGCGCTGTGCTCGCGACCATGGCGAGCCAGGTTTTCCTCAACCTTCGCCAGCAGCGGCGCCAGCGCCTGCTCACGGATGAAGCGATGCCGTTGCGGCGCCAGGAGCTCGAACAGCCCGAGGATGCGTCGGGCGTCGGCCAGGTTCTCATGCTCGGATTCAGCATCGCTCAGCTGCTGCCGGGCGGTTTCGTGATCGCCTTGTAAGCGGGCCAGGTCCTGCAGCCTTTGACTTTGCTGTTTCAGCGTTTCGAGCTGTTGTTGCAGCGCCTTGAGTTCGGCCAGTTGCGTCTGGTGCTGGGCTTCCACCGCCTGGCGCGCTTCGGCGCCTAGAGGTTGCACGCCGCCGGCCTGCTGTTGCAGCGCGGTGAGCGCTTCGCGGGCGCGTTTGGCGGCTTCGAAGGCCGCCTGGCCGAGGCGGCTGTAGAGGCCGGTGTCGGTGAGCTTTTCCAGCAGGGTGCCGCGGTCGTTGTCGTCGGCTTTAAGAAAGGCGGAAAACTCGCTCTGCGCCAGCAACACGGCGCGGGTGAACTGGGGCAGGGTCAGGCCGAGCTTGGCTTCGAGCAGTTCCCTAAATTCGCGCTTCTTGCCGCTGGCCAGCAACTGGTCGCGATCCAGGTCGAGCAGGCTCTGGTTGCTGGCCTGCAAACGCCCGTCGATCTTCTCGCGAGCGCGCTTGACCTCCCAGCGGGCGCGGTAGCGGTGGCCATCCACGCCGACAAAATCCACTTCCGCGTAGCCGCTGCCACAGCCCCGGCGCAGCAGGTTGCGCTCGTCGCCGCTGCCGATCTCGTCGCTACCGTCGGGCACCTTGCTCAGCAGCGAGGCGCCGTCGAGCCGTGGTGTGCTACCGAACAGCGCCAGACACAGCGCATCGAGAATCGTGCTCTTGCCGGCCCCTGTTGGCCCGGTAATGGCGAACAGGCCGGCGCTGGCCAGGGGTTCTGCGGTGAAGTCGATGACCTGCTCGCCGGCCAGCGAGGCGAGGTTCTTCAGGCGAATGGCGAGGATCTTCATCGGGCGTCTCCTTCACCTTCGAACTCAACGCCTTGCAAAAGGCTGGCGAAGTCGTCCAGTGCCTGCTCATCCGGCGGGTTGCCGAACTGTTCTTCCCAGGCGCGCGCGAAGAGTTCCTGCGGAGTGATCTGGTCGAGGCCAAGCAGCACCTCCGAGTCGGCCTCACCGCGTTTCCCTGCGTATTCACTGGCGATTCGCACCAGCCGGCAGGCCTTTCCGGTGATCGCCGTTTCGATGCGCTGGCGCAGGTCCGGAAGCGGCTCGTCGAGCTGCACGCGCACTTCCAGCCAGGGCAGGTTCTCGGCGAACAGGCCTACCGGCGGCAGCGCTTCGAGCTGGCTGATGACGTCGGCCAAGGGCGCACGGCCGATGCGGATCATCTCCACGGCGCGGGGCACGGGTAGCGCCTCGACGCTGGCGAGCTGGTCGCCCTCGAAACTGACCAGCAACACCTGATGCGGGTAGTTGATCTCGCCGAACGAAAGCGGCAAGGGCGAGCCGCTGTAGCGGATGCGCTCCTGCGCGGCGACCTTCTGCGGTTTGTGCAGGTGGCCGAGGGCAACGTAGGCGATAGGCTCGGGGAACAAGCTGGCGGGCAGCGCCTCGGCATTGCCGATGACGATGTTGCGCTCCGAATCCTCCGACACCGCGCCGCCGGCCATGTGAGCATGGCTCATGGCGATTAGCGCCTGGCCGGGCTGGCGCTGCGCCTCGGCCGCGGCAATCAGGTGCTGATGCACATGACGGATGCCGGCCATGTAGTCTTCGCCCGCCTCACCACCAGTGACTTCCGCCGGGCGCAGAAAGGGCAGGGCGAGGCACCAGCCCGCCACTTCGCCTTTGGCATCGTGCAGCGGGACCAACAGCCGACCATGATCGAGCTGATGGTCCGCCAGCCAGCTGATCCGGCCGATGGCGTGGGCGTTGAGGCGCCTCATCAGCGGCCCAGGCAGTTCGATGCGCCCGCCGGAATCGTGGTTGCCGGCGATCATGACGATGTCCAGCTGCGGTAGCTTTTCGTGGGCGCGGACGATGAAGTCGTAGAGGCGTTCCTGGGCCTTGAGCGGCGGGTTGACCGTGTCGAAGATGTCGCCAGCGATGAGCAGGGCGTCCGGCTGGTGGACGGTTAGCTGGTCGAGCAGCCAGGCGAGGAACTGCGCGTGTTCGTAGTCGCGGTCCTGGCCGTGGAGGGTCTGGCCGAGGTGCCAGTCGGAGGTATGGATCAGGCGCATACGAAGGGTCTTTTGAACGTTCGGTTGGAATTCACCGCAGCTTGGTGGAAACGGCGGTCAGGGTTCGCGTGTCGCTCTCTGCAAGAGAGAGTTGGATGCCGAATTGCTTGCCCTTCCACGCAGCCTGTACTCGGCCTTCTGAAAGGGGCGACACCGGTGGTGTCTGATCGGGCGTGCAACGAAACGGTTGTAAGGACTGTATGTAGGGTGGGTAACGCGAAGCTTACCCACGGACTTTCTGGGAGGTGAAGTGCTGACGAGTCGTGCGCCGACGGTCGTGGAAAATGCTTTGCAGTTTTCCACCCTACGAAGCTTTGGATATTCGGGGTATAGCCCATTGGCGGTGGGCGCCGCGGCATGGGTTTCGCCCTGCTGGGCGAGTCACTTTTTCTTGAATGGCCAAGAAAAAGTAACCAAAAAGAAGGCCACCCCAACATCCGGGTTTTGCTGCGCAAAACTTCCCTCCCTCCGGCGCTGCTCCGGGGGGCGTCGCGAAGGGCCATCCCTGGCCCATCGCTCCTCGCTCGGCATCCATGCCTCGCGTCCCCCTGCGCAGCGCCTACGCTCGGCCTCCTGAAGGGGGATTGGGTCCGAGTTGTCTGAAACTTCGCAAACAGCAAAAGAAGCACGCTTTGCTTGTTTGCTGACGAACTAACCAGCAGACGACGCCGAAGGCCCCTTTCAGGAGGCCGAATGGAATCCGCGCGGAGGGGCGCGAGCGGCATGGATGCCGCGAGAGGCGTAAAGGGCCAGGGATGGCCCTTGTACGCCGGCCCCCGGAGTGTGGATGGAATGAGGGGAGTCGAGCGAAGCGAGACCCGGATGCAGGGGCAAGCGTTTTTGGTTACTTTTTCGGCGTTTGGAAAAAGTGACTCGCCCAGCAGGGCGAAACCTGAGGTACGGGCCACCTTATGCGCTTTGTCTACTAAATCTAGTTGTGCCTCCGACGCCGGATCGCGAGCAAGCTCGCTCCTACGAATGGCGACGGGCCAGTGCGTTACCCGACTCGTAGCCGCTCCGCTCGCAATCGGCCTGGCGGATGAAGGCGGGCGTATAAATTCGCCCCTACAGGGAAGGCGGCCGCTGGTAATGGTCATGTGTACAACCACACCTTCAGCCCCTGCAGATTCCTCACTTGAATCTGCTGCGCCGCAGCGTTCGCCTGCACGGTGTTGGGGTCGATCTGATAGCGCTGCAATACGTACTGCACCAACGCCCCGCGGGTGGCGATGCGCAGTTCACCGTCCTGCATGCCGTAATCGGTTTCGATGATCGATTTCTGCTCCGCACTGAGTCGCACATCCGGCTCGATGACCACATCTACCGGTGTGTTCCAGGCTTCGTCCTGCTCGAGCCTGTTCTCGCTTTCATCCATCAGGTCCGGTTCACCACGGAAGCGGCTGAGGACGAAGTCGCGAAAGCCACGGTTCTTCTCGCAATAGGCGCGCACATGCCAGCGGGTGCCAGTGAACACCAGGGTGTGCGGTGCCATCACGCGGATTTCGACATCCGGGTGGGCGAGGGAGACGTATTCGGTTTCCAGGCGCAGCCCTTCGCGGCAGGCCTTGAGAATCGGTCGCAGCACCTCGGGCCGGATGCTGCGGTCAGGCATGTGCAGCACTTCGGTGTGGGCGTAAGCCAGCGCCAGGCCTTCGATATGCGGGGCGCGGTCGCGATTCTGATCCAGCAGGTGCAGGTATGCGCTGGCGCTGCCATCGATGAACAGCGGCTCGAACTGCGGGCTCGGCTTATAGCCTTTCAGATGGCGGTCATATGTAAGATTTTCCGGCGCATGTTCGTTCAGATAGGTGTTGATGTCCTTCGACGCTTGCTGCCGGCTGATGCCAAAACTTTGCATCAGGTGACCTGTGGTCAGGCGGCCTTCCCACCACGCAATCGTCTCGATCAGGCGGTACCGCAGTGCCAGATCCCAGCGAACCTGACTGATCGATTGCTTGCGTTTCATGCGCGCCCCATCTGTTGGAAATGTTTACGTGCGACTATCGGGTGACTCGACGTGTCGTGCGAAGCTACATATATTCAGGGCGTACTTCAAGCAAGCAGATAGAGGAACGCCCCCATGAGCCTGTTATTGAATGCGCTTATTTTTTCGTTGACTGCCTTTGCCGGAATGGGCGTTCTGGCGTGGCTGGCTTACGGTGCTAACGAACGGAAGTGAGGGGTGGTTACAGTTTCGTTGCCGATGAACAGCCATCCGATGAGTGGTTGGAATCTCCGAGTGTAAAGCAGGGTCTTTGTTTCAGACCCAGCGCACGAGGCCCCCATGAAAACCCTGTCCCGTCACCTTGCCGATAATTTTCCGCCTGATTACAAGACCCGCGTGGAACCGCAAGAAGACGGTTACCTGGTCGTCCGTGTCGGTTATCCGCTCAACGGCACCGAGGCCACTCGGATGATGTCGGGCCGACAGGTTCAGAACGGTCTGCTGGTTGAGACCCTTCTGGAAGACATGCGCAACGAGTTGGCACGCGCCCCGTAACTCTCCGCGTCATCCGCTACGACCCGCTCCGCTGTATCTGCCCTTTGCGTTGCATCGGAAGGCGGACGCGTACGCAGAGCCCTCCTAGCTCGCTCTGCTCCATTGACAGCTCACCCCGCCAAGCAACCAGAATATCGCGCACGATACCAAGCCCCAGCCCATGCCCTTCGGCATGTTCATCGAGGCGGATGCCGCGCTCCAGCACTGCTTCGCGACGTTCCGTCGGGATGCCCGGCCCATCGTCATCGACTGAGATGAGATAGCCGTCGCTGATCGGGGCGATCGTCAGCCGCACCTGCGACCGGGCAAATTTGCAGGCGTTGTCCAGCAGGTTGCCGAGCAGCTCCAGCATGTCTTCACGGTCCCAAGGCAAGCGGCATCCTTCATGGCTATTCCAATGCAGATCGAGATCCCGACGGTGGATCATCCGCAACGTTTCGAACAGCGGGGCGAGTTCTGCGGCGCAATCGAAATAGCTGCCGGGCAGCACGTCGCCAGCCAGGCGTGCGCGGCCCAGTTCCCGCGTGACCCGTTGTTGAATCTGCTCGAGCTGTTCCGCAAGGCTGGCCTGCAGCTCCGGATGCGCTGCCATTTCCTCACGTCGAACCAGGCTGCCGAGCACGGCCAGGGGCGTCTTCAATGCGTGGCCCAGATTGCCCAGCGCATGGCGTGAGCGTTTCAGGGTGTCGTCGGTGTGCGCCAGCAGATGATTGATCTGCTCCACGAGCGGCTGCAGTTCGATAGGTGCCTGAACGTCCAATTGCTGACGTTGCCCCTGCTGCAGCTGCGCAATCTGCTGGCGCGCTCGCTCCAGCGGCCGCATGGCGAGCTTGACGGCGTAGCGTTGCAGCAACAGCAACACCAGCAGCGCCAGGCCGACCAGTCCCAAGCCACTGAGCCTGACCTGGGTAAAGCTATTGAGGATGGGCGTGTAATCTTGCGCCACGTTGATGGTGATGGTTTGCCCGTCGCGCCGGTAGGTGGCTCGATAAGCCAACAGCCGCTGATCCTGCGGGCCATCCAACAGATCCTCGGCCATGCCATTGCCAGCCGGCCAGGTCGGATCCGCGTCCCACAGTGAGCGTGAGCGCCAGCTGCGCGCCGGCAGGTCGATGCGGAAATAGTGGCCGGAAAATGCGCGTTGATAACGAGGGTTGAGCCGGCTCGAATCCAGCACAAACCCCTCCGGGCCCTGAACCACGGCCATCAGCAGGCCTTCGGTCTCTTCCCGTAGATCGGTGGCCAGGTTGCGCCGCAGGCCCGACTCGAACAGCCAGAGACTGCTCTGGACCAGCAACAGTCCGACCAGCAGCAGCACCGAGATCAGTCCGATACTGAGACTGCGCTGGATCGACTTCAAGGCGCGCCGCCGAAGCGATAGCCCTGGCCGCGGCGGGTTTCGATCAGCTCGCGGCCGAGCTTGCCGCGCAGTCGGTTGACGTGCACTTCGATGACATTGGAGTCACGCTCGGTTTCGCCGTCGTAAAGGTGTTCGGCCAGCTGGGTTTTCGACATGAGCTGGCCGGGATGCAGCATGAAATAGCGCAGCAGACGAAATTCGCCAGCGGTCAGTTCGATGTCCTGACCATCCTTGTGGCAGCGCTGGCGTGCTTCGTCCAGGGCTATTCCTCCTGCCTGCAGCAACGGCTGGTTGGCTACGCCGTGGGCGCGCCGCAGCAGTGCCTGGATACGCAGTAGCAGCTCTTCGGGATGGAAGGGTTTGGTTAAGTAGTCGTCGGCACCGGCTTTCAGCCCTTCGATGCGTTCGGCCCAGGAGTCGCGCGCCGTCAGGATCAGCACCGGCGTTGCCAGGCCTCGGCTACGCCAAGCGCGCAACACCTCGAGCCCCGGCTTGCCAGGCAGGCCGAGATCCAGAACGATCAGGTCATAGGGTTCGCTGCTGCCCTGATAGTCGGCGTCGCGACCATCTGCCAGCCAGTCGGTGGCATAGCCCTGGCGCGTGAGGCTGGCGACCAGCTCATCGGCCAGCGGCACATTGTCTTCGACCAGTAACAGGCGCATCAGTCTTCTTCGTCCTTGAGCAGACGACCGTCGCGCGCGTCCAGTTCCAGCTCGCGGGCGACGCCGTCTGCAGTCAGCAGTTCGATCTCGTAAACGTAGATGCCATCCTCTTCTTCCAGTTCGGCTTCCAGCAGCCGGGCGCCGGGGTGGCGCTCCATCGCCTGGTTCAACAGGCTTTCCAACGGCTGGATCAGCCCCTCGCGACGCAGGCGCAGGGCTTCATCCTGATCCAGGTCGCGGCTCGCCACCGGAGTGGCGGCGAGCAGCAAGGTCAGTGGAATGATGAGAAGAGGGGCGGGTCGCATTAGTCGTCCTGATGGTCCTTGAGTACTTCGCCGGTCTTGGCGTCGAGCTCCAGGTCCCATTGCACACCTTTGTCGTCGCGCAATTCAACCTGATAGATGTGGCGACCGTATTCTTCTTCCAGTTCGGTTTCCTCGACGGTAGCCCCGGGGTGCTTGGCCAGTGCAGCTTCGTTGAGTTTCTCGAAGGATTGGATGGTGCCCGCATCGCGCAGCTTCAAAGCTTCATCCGGTCCCAGATCGCGGGCCATGGCCAGGTTGGCGCCGAGGGCGAGGGTGGCGGCAGTGATCAGCGTAGTCAGTGTTTTCATGGTTTCGTTTTCCTGTGTGGGTTTCGACGATTCACAGGTTACGAGGCGCGGCTTACGCGAAACTGAACGAGGCGTCGTGAGACGGGGGCGCAGGTGGGCAGTAATCCTCGCCGCGGCATTGTCCAATACAAGGTACGTCCACCTGTTGCGGGAGGTCTGCCATGAAGATATTCCATTGCGTCACGCTCAGCCTGATATTGCTCGCCCCGCCTGCGCTGGCCCAGGATCTGCTCAAGCCTGAGGGGCCCACGGGTTCGCCAGAGATCAACGGCGGACCCGCCACCGAGATGGTTTCCGAGCCGGTGATTCACGCCACTGGCACCATCGAAGCCCTGGATCGTGAGCGGGGTGTGGTGACCATCGTTCATGGTCCGATCCCCGCGTTGAAGTGGCCAGCAGCGACCATGGACTTCCAGGCTCTGCGCGAGCAGCTGGAGGGGCTTTCACCTGGTGATCAGGTTCGCATCAGCTTCCAGAGTGAGGGCGACGAAGCGGCTCTGGTGTCCATCGAGAAGCCCTGAAAGGCGCATTCCAGACGAATTGCGATGAACCCTCGATGACTGATGTTGCTCGTATGTAACAGGGCTGTCATACGCCCAACGCTCATTCAGCAGAGAGGATTGACCATGTATCACAAGAAACTGACCGCCGCGCTTGCCATTGCCGTATTGGGTTCTACCAGCACCATCGCACTGGCTGACTCGCCGGGCGCTGACTGGATTACCTTCGAGCAGGCCATGGAAAAGGCCAAGGCGGCGGGCTACACCGAGCTGCATAGCCTGGAAGTCGACGACAAGAGCTGGGAAGGCAAGGGCCTGAAAGCTGATGGCAAGAAGTACGAATTCCAGATGGAAGGCACGACCGGCAAGATCATGCTGGACGAGGAAGACTGACAGCTCGACAGGTTACAACTCACCGCGGGCCGCCAGCTCACAGATGCGGTCTGCGGTGCGGCAGGCGATGGCCTGGATGGTCAATGAGGGGTTCACGCCACCCGAGGTCGGAAACACGGACCCGTCGCAGATCCACAGGTTGGGGATGTCCCAACTGCGGCAGTCACCATCCACCACGCTGGTAGCCGGGTCGTAGCCCATACGTGCGGTGCCCATCAGGTGCGCGGTACCGTCTGCTTCGCTCCAGATGTCACGCGCACCCATGCCTTCCAGACCACGGCGCATGAAGTCGATGGAGTGGTCTACCAACCGTTGATCGTTGTCACCCATCGACCAGGTGACCCGAGCGATGGGTAGTCCGTACTGGTCTTTTTCCTCGGCGAGGGAAACGCGGTTGCGCTCTTGCGGCAGTGTCTCGCCGACGATCTTCAGCCCGACCTGATGGTTGTAGTGCGCCATTTCATCCACCAGCGCCTGTCCCCAGAGACCGTGATTGCCGGTCTGAGTCGCAGCCCAGGCGGCCGGCAACGGCCCCTGGCTCATGATCGCGTAGCCGCCATGGAAATCCTTGCCGCGGTCCTCATAGTTCCAGTGCTCGGTGATCGCTAGCGATGGCGGCCCCTTGTACCAGCGGATCTCTTCATCGACACGCCCCCACACCGCCTGGTTGGTATGCACCATCAGATTCCTGCCGACCAGACCGCTGCTATTGGCGAGCCCGTCCGGATGACGCGGGTTCGCTGAATTGAGCAGCAGCCGCGGCGTCTCGATGGCATAGCCAGCGACCACTACATGGCGTGCGCGCTGGAAGCGCCACTCGCCGTTACGGTGGTAATGCACGCCGTTGGCGAGGCCATCGGCGTCCGTTTCGATGCGACCCACCATGGCCAGGTCGCGAATCTCCGCGCCGGCCTTCAATGCCCGTGGAATCCAGGTGTTCAACACGCTCTGCTTGGCATTCGTCGAGCAACCGGTGACGCAGAAGCCGCGGTAGACGCAGGGCGGCGCGTTGTCGCGCGGCGCCGAGAGCGTCGCCAGGGGTGTCGGTGCCCAGTCCACGCCCATGGCTTCGCAGGCCTTGGCCAATGCCAGGCCGGAAGCATTCACCTCATGCTGTCGATAAGGGTAACGGGGGCGCTTCGGGCCCCACGGATAGCGCACCGGACCGGCGATTTTCAGTGCCTGCTCGACCTCTTCGTAGTAATGCCACATCTCCTGCCAATCGATTGGCCAGTCGAACCCGTAGCCGAGCAGCGAACGCGCCTTGAACCACTCGGGACGCATGCGCAGCGAGACCATGGCGAAGTGCACCGTGCTGCCGCCGACCGCTTTGCCGCTGTTGTTGGTGCCGAGCTTCAGCGGGTTTTCGCCGTCGCACAGGCGTTCGTCGGTCCAGAACAGTTTTTCCTGATGCGCCTCGTCAGAGGCGAATTCCTCCAGCGGTCGCCACCAGGCACCAGCGTCGAAAGCGACCACCGAGAAGCCGGCTTCGGCCAGCTTGCAGGCGAGGGTGCCGCCACCCGCGCCGGTGCCGACAATGGCGAAGTCCACTGGCTCGTGCTCCGGATATTCACGCATCGGCACCCAGCCATGGCGCTGGAAGACATCCGGCGCACGACCGGCACCGCCGCGTGGGTGATAAAGCGCATCCAGTAGTCGATCAGCGGACATGGCGGTTCAACTTGCTGGCTTTGGCTTCTTCGCCGGGATGAGCTTCGGCGGCTTCCCAGCTGTCGCGGCTGTCTTCGGCGAGGCGCACGTAGCCGCGTGGGCTGGCCGGGCCGCCGAAGCCGAGTTCGTTCCAAGCGGTCGGGTGGCTGTAGTAGGCGGCGCTGATGTCGTGCACCACGCGGTGGCTGAAGAAGGCGGCGGCGGGCATGCCTTGCCAAGCGGCGCTGTTCAGCTCGTCGCGCTGCATGGCGGCGATCAGTGCGTCCTGCTCGGCTGCGGCCAACTCCGCGAAACAGCATTGATGGCGCTGCTGCGCTTCGCTGTCGAGGGCGTCGAGGCCGAGCGGCCAGGCCTGCTGCAGCGGAGGCAGTCGCGCATCACGGTAGCCGTCGCCACGTCCCTCGGCGACCTTGAATTGCACCAGCGCGGCGACCGGTATCGGTGGTCGATCCGTTGGCTGCGGGACGATGCGCTCGCACAATGCCTCCAGCGTGCGTCGTTGCGTCGTGTTGAAAAAACCGTGTTCGCGCGGCACCGCCAGCCGGCGGTCGACGACCTGACGGCTCGGCTCGTTCCACGATGGCCCTTGGCGTTTGCGCAACACGTCGTAGTCGGGGTAGCGGTTGTTCATCATTTCCACCATCGGTATTGGGCAAGTTCCTTTTCCTCATCCAGTAGCGAATGCGCGGCCAGCCCGGCCAGCGCTAGGCCGGTGAAGCTTGGCGGGGCTGGCAGCGGCGGCCCGGCCTGCAGATTCTGTCGCCAGTTGCGCCAGCCGCCGTTGTTGCGAGCGATCCCCAAGGCGTGAAAACCGGCACCGGCAAAGCCCATGAAGGCAGTGAAGCGCAGCACCAGGCGCGACGCCCAGCGCAGCCGTCGCCGCCGCGGGCTGGTCAGGGCGCTGGTGGCGAGCAGCGCGGCGGCGAGCGGCGGGGCGGTCACGGGCAGGTACATGGCCGGGTTCTGAAACGAGCCGCGAAAGTGCAGCAGCCCGGCTTCGGCTGTGGTGCCGAGCAGGCCGGCAGCGGCCATCACTGCGACCGACTTGCCGGCCGGTAGGCCAAACACCCGAGGCACAGCATCACCACTGGCGTTGCGCAAACGTTCGGAGTAGTACCCGAGCAGGCCGGACAGCACCAGCGCGGCGGGCGCTCCCAATGGCGCCGCATAGAACAGGTTGCTCCAACTCAGGCCACCGGGACGTTTGGTCACGTTGTAGAGGTGAAAGCCGGCACCGACCAGCCCGGTCAGGCCAGTCAATACGTAGATCGGATCTCGCACCTTACTGGCGAAAGCGTCCGGGTCCTGCTGGCCTTGACCGCTGGCCAGCAGCGAGAGCGTCGAGGCCGCCAGTGGCGTGTACATGGCGCGGTTCTGGAAATCCCCCCGGTAATGCTCCAGCGCGCTGTCCAGCGCCACCGAGGTGGCCAGCAAGCCCGCGCCACGGTTAAGCGTCCGCGCAGCGTCGACCATGGTGCCCTCGCTAGGGCTGAACAGCAGACCGCGACCGCGTTTCTCGTGTTTCTGCCAGCTCAGTGCAGCGAGCCCCAGCGTAGTGGTTGCGCCAACGGCCAGTAGCCTGAGTTGCGTCCGTGAAACCATGAGTCCCCCGTCAGATTGCGTAGCGGCGAGCATCGGCCTCGCGCAACGTCAGGCCGTGGCCCGGCCGTGCCAGGTCCGGCGCTATCCGGCTGCGTTCAACCTGTGGCGCTCCGTCGAACAGCAGCGACTCCAGCCTGACGTGATCGTGAAACCATTCCTGATGACGAAAGCGCGGCGCGGCGCAGCAGGCGTGCAGGTGCAGCGCCGGGGCGCAGTGCGCAGACAGGTCGAGATGAAATGCCTCACACAATCCGGCCGCCTGGAGGAAGCCACTCACACCGCCGCAGCGGGTAAGGTCCGCCTGCAACACGTCCACCGACCCGTGCTCGGCCAGTCGGCGAAAGTCGTCCGGCGTGTAGGCGTATTCGCCCGCCGTTACATCCATGGCCTGGCCGCTGGCGCCGAGGGCTTCACGTACCTGGCGTAGCCCGGCCAGATCGTCGGAACTGACCGGCTCCTCGAACCAGCCGACCTGTAGCTCGGCGATGCGGTGGGCAAAGGCAATGGCACTGCGCGGTGTATGCGCCCCGTTCGCATCGATGAACAGCCCGGCTTCGCCGATTGCCTCGCGTGCGACGCGAACGCGTTCAGCATCACGCGGCGAGTCGGCACCGATCTTCATCTTCACCCAGTGGCAGCCGTCCTCTTGTACCCAGCGGCCCAGCTGTTCGCGCAAGCGCCCATCGTCGTAGCTGGTGAAGCCTCCGCTGCCATAGACAGCGACGTCTTCACGGCGCATGCCCAGCAGGTGCGCCAGCGGCAGATCGAGTAGCCGCGCCTTGAGATCCCAGAGCGCCGTGTCCACCGCCGAGATGGCGCAGGCTGCGAGGCCGGAGCGCCCCAGGTTGCGTACGCTCGCCCAGAGCCGCTCGTTGAGCTGGCCAATGGCGAACGCATCCGCGCCTTCAAGCAGATCGCGAAAATGACCCTCGATCAGCCGCACCAGCGACGCGTCGGCATAGGTGTAGCCCAGCCCGGCCTGGCCGCCGGCCTCGAGCTGCACCACTACCAGAGTGGTGGCGTCCCACTGGAAGGTGCCGTCGGCCTCGGGCGCATCGGTCGGGATGCGGTAGGCCGCCACCTGCATGCTGCGGATGGCGGCGTCCGGACGCTTGGTCATCCCCTGTCCTTGCCCTCATCCCTGTCACGTCCAGGCATGAACTTGCTGAGCACCTGCTTGGCTGATTGCTTGATGATCCCGGCCTGATCCGGATCACCCTGCAGCAGTACCGAAGCGTAAGCTTTGGCCTGTTCCAGTGTGATGTGCGGGGGCAGTGGCGGTACGTCCGGGTCGGTCTTGAATTCGATCAACACCGGCCGATCCGCCGCGAAGGCCTTGTCCCAGGCTGCCGCGACCTGATCTTCGCGGTCGACGTAGATGCCGATCAGGCCAATGGATTCGGCGAAGCGGTGGTAAGGCACGTTGGGAATATCCTGCGACGCCTCGAATTTCGGGTCGCCCTCCATCACGCGCTGTTCCCAGGTGACCTGATTGAGGTCCTCGTTATTGAACACGCAGCAGATCCACTGCGGGTTCTGCCATTCCTTCCAGTACTTGGCGACCGTGATCAGCTCGGCCATGTTGTTCATCTGCATGGCGCCATCGCCGACCATCGCCACTACCGGGCGATCCGGGTGACAGAACTTGGCGGCAATGGCGTAGGGCACCGCTGCTCCCATCGAAGCCAGGCCGCCGGAGAGCGAGCCCATCATGCCGCGGCGCATCTTCACATCGCGGGCATACCAGTTGGCGCAGGAGCCCGAGTCGCTGGTGATGATCGAGTAATCCGGCAGCCGTGGTGACAGCTCGAAGGCGACACGCTGCGGGTTGATCGGGTTGGCCTCCACCAGGGCTCGCTTCTCCAGCACGCTTTCCCAATCCATGCGCCACTCTTCGACGCGCTTGCGCCATTTGCGCTCAGTCTTCTCCTGCAACATGGGCAGCAGCGCGCGTAGGGTTTCAGCCGAGTCGCCCTGAAGATTCACTTCCATCGGATAACGGATGCTGAGCATGTCGGCCTTGAGGTCGATCTGTACGCCGCGGGCCTGACCTTCTTCAGGCAGGAATTCGGAGTAGGGGAAGCCTGAGCCGATCATCAGCAGGGTGTCGCACTCGGTCATCAGCTTGTAGCTCGGCTCCGTGCCCAACAAGCCGATAGAGCCGGTGACCCAAGGCAGATCGTCAGGCACGGCAGCCTTGCCCAGCAGCGCCTTGGCAACGCCAGCCCCGAGTTTCTCGGCCACGGCGATGACCTCGTCGGTGGCATTCAACGCACCGGCGCCCACCAGAATGGCGACCTTTTTGCCATCGTTGAGCACCTCGGCGGCACGCTGCAGGTCAGCTTCGTAGGGCACCATCTTCGGCAGCGTATAGCCGATGCCGGAATGCACGGCCCCGTGGGCGCGGGGAGGTTCGCTGTACTCGGCGTCCTGCAAGTCGCTCGGCAGGATGATGGTGGCGACCTTGCGCTCGCCGACTGCGGTGCGGATCGCCCGGTCGATCAAATGCCGAACCTGCGGCGGTGCGCTGGCCTGCTCGACGAACGCACCGGATACATCCTTGAACAGCGCCGGCAGGTCGATTTCCTGCTGGTAGTGGCTGCCCAGTGACGTACGCGATTTCTGACCGGTGATTGCCAGCACCGGCATGTGGTCCAGTCGGGCGTCATAGAGGCCGGTAATCAGATGCGCCGCACCCGGCCCGGACGTGGCGATACAAACCCCCAGGCCGCCGTTGAACTTGGCGTCGGCCGAAGCCATGAACGCGGCCATTTCCTCATGTCGGGCTTGAATGAAACGGATCTTTTCATTGGAGCGATTCAGCGCGCCGAACACACCGTTGATGCCGTCGCCGGGGTAGCCATAAATGCGGCGCACGCCCCATTGGTAGAGGCGTTCGATTACGTAGTCACCGACTGTCATTGCCATGGAAACCTCGCGTGGTCTGGGCGTGAGCGTTCAGACACAAGGGGCTGGAACCTCAAGGCTGCCATCGTGCGCTGCGCTGCGCTGCGCAGCGAAGCGGCCCTTCGCAACCCTATGCCTGGCTGTTCACGTCTGGACCGGACTGTGCCGTGAGGGTTTCCCGAAAGTTCGCTTGGGTGACGGACGAGCCTCTTCTTCGGCGCCGCGACGGTAGGCAAAAGGGTATGAAATGGACTGCCGTCCTCGTCGCGGCTGAAATCGCTTCCGGCCGAGGACAGCCAACGGAACTGCCACGGCTCGGCTGCGATGTTGAAGTATCATTTCGCGCCTCTTCGCTCAGACGGTCGCCATGTCCATGCCCGCCCCAAACGCTCGCAGCACCCTGCATCTTCCCCAAGGCAACTGGGCGACCGTGTTCGACTGCCTGTGCGCGCATTTTCCGGCGATTGACCGCGACACCTGGGCTGATCGCTTCGTACGAGGGCGCGTACTTGGCGCCGACGGGCAGCCGCTGGAGGCGACGCATCCTTATCAGGTCGGGTTGAAGGTCTACTACTTCCGCGAGGTGCCAGACGAGAAGCCAATTCCCTTCGAGGAACAAATCCTGCACCTCGACGAGCACCTGCTGGTAGCGGACAAGCCGCACTTCCTGCCCGTGATGCCGGCTGGGGAATATGTCAACGAGACCCTGCTGGCGCGCCTGAGCAAGGGTGTGGGCAATCCCAATCTGGTGCCTATCCATCGCATCGATCGCCTGACTGCCGGGCTGGTGCTGTTTTCTACCAATCCCGAAAGTCGCGGGCGCTATCAGGCGTTGTTTCGTGAACGCAAGATCGACAAGCGCTACGAGGCGATCTGCCCAGCGCTGCCTGATCTGGACTTTCCGCGTGATGAACGCTTGCACATAGTCGACGGCGAACCTTTTTTCCTGATGAAGCGGGGCGACGGCGAACCCAACAGCGAGACGCGCATCGAGGTGCTCGAACGCCGCGGCGAGCTCTGGCGCTATGCGCTTTATCCAGTCACCGGGCGCAAGCATCAGCTGCGTCTGCAGATGGCCACGCTGGGGGCCGGCATCTGCAACGACCCGTTCTATCCCGAACTGCTGGAACGCGGCCGGCGTGATCAGGACGACTACGCCAACCCGCTCAAGCTGCTGGCGCGTGGTCTGGAGTTTGTCGACCCGGTGACCGGTGAGCGGCGGCGGTTCGAGAGCCGGCTGCAGTTGGATTGGTAGTTTCCAGAGCTTATTCGCCGTCTTCGTGGGGGCGCTGGCTCCTAGATCGCCAGCAAGCTGGCTCCTACGGGAATAATCTGCATTGCAGGTCGCGGAATTGGCGACCCGTAAAACCCGCCTTGGCGTGCCCAGGCTGGTGCGTACGACCACCGCACCGCTTGTGTAGGAGCCAGCTTGCTGGCGATCCGCTTCCGCGCCGTTTTGCGGTGCCTGCAAGAACTCCGCGCCTCGCGCAACTGGGCAGCGTCGCGGCACCTTCTCGTCAGGTCCCAGTCGATATTCCTGTCCCCGCACCGAAGCAAAGCCGCCATGCCTGAAGGCCCATCCATCGTCATCCTTCGCGAAGAAGTTGCCGCATTCACCGGCAAGACCATCGAGCGCGCGGAGGGTAATAGCAAGCTCGACAAATCAAGCCTGGTCGGCCAGACGGTGCGGTCGTTTCGCAGTTGGGGCAAGCACTTCCTGATCGAGCTGAACGACGTCTCCTTGCGTATCCACCTGCTGCTATTCGGCAGCTACCGGATCAATGAGCGCAAGGAATCCGCGCCGCGCCTGAGCCTGGGTTTCCCGAACGGTGAGCTGAATTTCTACGGCTGCTCGGTGCAATTCATCGAAGGTTCGCTGGACGAGGCGTACGACTGGAGAGCGGACGTCATGAGCGACGCCTGGGACAACCGCACAACGCTCAGGAAGCTGCGCAAACGGCCACGACTGCTCGCCTGCGATGCACTGCTGGATCAAACGCTGTTTTCCGGCTCCGGCAACATCATCAAGAACGAGGTGCTGTTTCGCACCCGCATCCATCCGCTTTCGCTGATCGGCGATCTCTCTGCGCCGAAGCTCAGGGAGCTGACGCGTGAGGTCCGGACCTACAGCTTTGAGTTCCTGCAGTGGAAGCGAGAGGGCACGCTCAAAGCGCACTGGCTCGCGCATACCAAAACCACCTGTCCGCGCTGCAAGATTCCCTTCGTCAAAGCCAAGTCGCTGGGCCGCAGTAAGCGCCGCGCTTTCTACTGTGAGCGTTGTCAGAAGCGCTACGGCGACAGTGATCAGGTTTCGGTCGATGCACCGGTCGCTGAAGAGTAGCGATGCTTGCGGATATGCTTACGCCGTTTATTCGCTCCCGCTTTTCCCGATTCGAGGACTGCTCGTCGATGCCTACCGCGCTGCTGCTGCCCCTTATTGCTTTAGTTGTGACATCGATGGCCAGTGCGGGTGAGCCGTCGCTCGATCTGCGAGTCGGCGATGCGCGGCTCAAGGCGGAGTACGCGCGCACCCCGGATGAACGCGAACGCGGCTTGATGGAGCGCACCGAGATGCCGGCAGACCACGGCATGCTGTTTCGCTTCGATGATTTTCGCCGGCACTGTCTATGGATGAAAAACACGCCACTTCCCCTGTCTGCAGCCTTCATGGACGAGTCAGGGCGCATCGTTGACATCATCGACCTGGAGCCGTTGAGCACCGCAATTCGCTGTTCCCGCGAGCCGGGGCGCTATGCCCTGGAGGTAAATCAGGGCTGGTTTGATCGGCACCAATCAGGGATTGGCGATCAAGTAAGCGGCATTCCGAAATAACCCGCTAAACCCACAACACGCGCCGGCACGCGAGCTAGACGGTAAGCGGCGATACGCCTCTGTCCGGCCCGCTCCGCCTGTTTAGACAAGTCACTGAACGGTCATAGCTTCGTAGGGGGGATAACGGCTCTGCCTTATCCACCGTCAAAGGCACGCTTACCACCAGAGGCATCAATCCAGCGGCAGCTCCGTAGTCCGTTTTACCTCGCTCATCGCGATATGACTGTGTGCTTCCTGAACATGCGGCCGCTGCAACAGTTGATCACGCAGGAAGCGTTCGTAGCTGTCGATGTCCTTGGCCACTACCTTGAGCAGGTAATCCGACTCGCCGGCCATCGTGTGGCACTCCAGCACTTCGGGATAACCCACGACTGCGCGCTCGAATTCGTCGAGGTTGCTGCGGCCATGGGCGGAGAGCTTGATGTTGACGAACACCGTCATGTTCAACCCGAGCTTCTTCGGGTTGAGCAGGGCGACCTTACGTTCGATCAGCCCTTCTTCCTGCATGCGATGGATGCGGCGCCAGCACGGCGATTGCGACAGCTCGACCTTTTCGGCGACCTCGGCAGCGGACAAGTCGGCGTTGTGTTGCAGCAGCAGCAGAATCTTGCGATCGATGCTGCTCAGCGGGGTCTGCATGGTTGTTCTCTTTTTGTTGTTGTTGGTGGATGGATCATGCACGGGATCGCACTTACACCGCAAAAGTAGAAAGAAAATCTCTCTTCGTCACGGCCAGACTTTTATCCAACGCGCAACGGCGGGGTGATCCCTTGCTGTGTGCTGGCTTGGGCAAGCTTTCCGTGCAGCTCCCACAGCCTTGTTAGGCGGATGGCTTAAGAAGCCGTCCAGACTCCGATAAAAACAAACAGGAGCGCCACATGTCACTGGCCGAGATCCGCCTGGATGACAAGTACCGGCTCGCAACCGGACATCTGTACCTCACCGGCACCCAGGCGCTGACCCGCCTGCCCATGCTGCAGCATCAGCGCGACCAGGCTCAGAACCTGAACACCGGTTGCTTTATCTCCGGCTACCGCGGCTCGCCGCTTGGCATGCTGGACAAGAGCCTCTGGGAAGCGCGCGATTTCCTCAAGCAGAACGCCATCCACTTCCAGCCAGGCCTCAACGAGGAACTGGCCGCGACGGCGGTGTGGGGCAGTCAGCAGACCAACCTCTTTCCCGGTGCCAAATACGACGGCGTGTTCGCCATGTGGTACGGCAAAGGACCGGGCGTGGACCGCTCCGGTGACGTCTTCAAGCATGGCAACGCGGCCGGTGTCTCGCCCCATGGCGGTGTGTTGCTGCTGGCCGGTGATGACCACGGCTGCAAATCCTCGACACTGCCGCACCAGAGCGAGCACGCGTTCATCGCCGCCTCGATCCCGGTCCTGAACCCGGCCAACGTCCAGGAAATCCTCGACTACGGCATCATCGGCTGGGAGCTGTCGCGCTACTCCGGTTGCTGGGTGGCGCTCAAGACCATCGCCGAGAACGTCGATTCCTCCGCCGTGGTGGAAGTCGATCCGCTACGGATCAAGACCCGCATTCCCGATGACTTCGAACTGCCCGAAGATGGCGTGCACATCCGCTGGCCGGACCCGCCATTGGCGCAGGAGAAACGCCTCAACCTGTACAAGATCTACGCCGCGCGCGCCTTTGCTCGGGCCAACAACCTCAACCAAGTGATGCTCGATTCGCCAAACCCGCGTTTGGGCATCATCACCACCGGCAAGTCCTACCTCGACGTGCGTCAGGCACTGGACGACCTCGGGCTGGACGAAGCGCTGTGCGCCTCGGTCGGCCTGCGCGTGCTCAAGGTCGGCATGAGCTGGCCGCTGGAGCCGGTCTCGGTGCATGAGTTCGCCCAGGGCCTGGACGAGATTCTGGTGGTCGAGGAAAAGCGCAGCATTCTCGAAGACCAGCTCACCGGGCAGCTCTACAACTGGCCGCTGGACAAACGTCCGCGCGTGGTCGGTGAGTTCGACGAGCAGGGTAATTCGCTGCTGCCGAACCTCTCCGAACTGACGCCTGCGATGATCGCCCGGGTGATCGCCAAGCGCCTCGCGCCGATCTACACCAGCGACAGTATCCAGGCCCGTCTGGCGTTTCTGTCCGCAAAGGAAAAAGCCCTGGCCGCCCGCAGCTACGACACCGTGCGCACGCCGCATTACTGCTCTGGCTGCCCGCACAACAGCTCCACCAAAGTGCCGGAAGGCAGCCGCGCCTCCGCCGGCATCGGTTGCCATTACATGGTGCAGTGGATGGACCGCCGCACCGAGACCTTCACCCAGATGGGCGGGGAGGGCGTCAACTGGATCGGCCAGGCGCCGTTCACCGAAACGCCGCACATGTTCCAGAACCTCGGCGATGGCACCTACTTCCACTCCGGCAGTCTGGCCGTGCGCGCCGCGGTGGCCGCCGGGGTGAACATCACCTTCAAGATCCTCTACAACGATGCGGTGGCCATGACCGGTGGCCAGCCCATCGACGGTGAGCTGCGGGTCGATCAGCTCAGTCGGCAGATCGCCGATGAAGGCGTGAAACGCATCGCGCTGGTCAGTGACGAGCCGGACAAGTACCCGACCCGCGAGACCTTTGCGCAGATCACCAGCTTCCATCACCGTCGCGATCTGGACGCCGTGCAGCGTGAGTTGCGCGAGTTCAAGGGCGTCTCGGTGATCATCTATGACCAGACCTGCGCCACCGAGAAGCGTCGTCGGCGCAAGCGCGGCAAGCTGGAAGACCCGGCCAAGCGTGCCTTCATCAACCCGGCCGTGTGCGAGGGTTGCGGCGACTGCGGCGAGAAGTCCAACTGCCTGGCGGTGATGCCGCTGGAAACCGAACTGGGGCGCAAGCGCGAGATCGATCAGAACGCCTGCAACAAGGACTTCTCCTGCGTCGAAGGCTTCTGCCCGAGCTTTGTCACGGTGCACGGTGGCGGGCTGCGCAAACCGGAGGCCATGGCCGGTGGCATCGCGGGCGACCAGCTACCCGAACCACAGCGTTCGACGCTGGATCGGCCCTGGAACGTGCTGATCCCCGGTGTTGGCGGCAGCGGCGTGACCACCCTCGGCGCGCTGCTGGGCATGGCGGCGCACCTGGAGGGCAAGGGCTGCACGGTGCTCGACCAGGCCGGGCTGGCGCAGAAGTTCGGTCCGGTGGTGACGCACATCCGTATCGCCGCCAAGCAGGACGACATCTATGCCGTGCGTATCGCGGCCGGCGAAACCGATCTGCTGCTGGGTTGCGATCTGGTGGTGGCTGCCGGAGAAGATTCGCTGACCCGCCTCAACGATCAGATCAGTCACGCGGTGATCAACAGTCATGAGTCGGCGACCGCCGAATTCACCCGCAACCCCGATGCTCAGGTGCCGGGCAAGGCCATGCGCGAAGCGCTGATGGATGCGGTGGGCGCCGATAAGACCCATTTCATCGACGCGACCTACCTGGCCACTCGGTTGCTGGGCGATAGCATTGCTACCAACCTGTTCCTGCTGGGCTTTGCCTATCAGCAGGGGTTGTTGCCGCTGTCTGCCGAGGCGATCGAGAAGGCCATCAGCATCAACGGCGTCGCCGCAGAGCTGAACCAGCAAGCGTTCCGCTGGGGCCGTCGTGCGGCACTGGAGCGCGAGGCGGTCGAGAAGCTGGCGCGTCCGGTGGAAATGGCCGAGCCGATATGCCAAACCCTGGAAGAGATTGTCGACTGGCGCATGAACTTCCTTACCAAGTACCAGAGCGCGGCCTATGCCAAGCGCTATCGCTCGATGGTCGAGCGTGTGCGCGCGGTGGATACCGCCGATGACCTGGCGCTCTCGAAAGCCGTGGCGCGCTACTACTTCAAGCTTCTTGCCTACAAGGACGAATACGAAGTGGCGCGGCTGTACAGCGAACCGGAGTTCCGCCAGCAGCTCGAGGCGCAGTTCGAAGGCGACTACAAGCTGCAGTTCCACCTGGCACCGGCCTGGCTGGCCAAGCGCGACAGCACCACTGGCGAGCCGCGCAAGCGTGAACTCGGGCCTTGGGTGCTGAACGCCTTCAACGTGCTGGCCAAGCTGAAGTTCCTGCGCGGCACGCCGTTGGACGTGTTCGGCTACGGCCATGACCGCCGTGTCGAACGCGAACTGATCAGCGAGTACGAGCGCAACCTTGATCAGTTGCTGGCTCAACTGAAGCCGAGCAACTACCGCACGGCCGTAGCGATTGCTGCGCTTCCGGAACTGATTCGCGGCTACGGCCCGGTGAAGGAGCGCTCCATCGCCAAAGCGCGGCAACAGGAGAAGTTGCTCAAGGAGCAGCTGAACCGCGGCGACGAGGTGCAGACCGTGCGGCTGTTCGAGCCGGCGGCCTGAGGCGCCCCGGGGCTGGGCGCTCGTCGAGTGGGTCCGAGGTGTTCGGTGGGCTAAAGCCCACCCTACAGAACTAGCGGAGTTTCAGGCTTGTGGTGGGCTGAAGCCCACCCTACGGCCAGGCCGCGACGACGAGCTGCAGCTTTGTAGGGTGGGCCGGGCGGCGTTCCGCTTAGCCCACCGTTCCCCAATACGCCGCACAGAACATTGAAGGGGCCTGGAATGACGGGCCCGCACAGAACAACAAAGAGGAATCCGCAATGTCAGTCTTCACCCATCCCGATTTCGATGGCCACGAGCAGGTGGTGTTCTGCCACGACAAGGCCTCGGGCCTGCGCGCGATCATCGCCATCCACAACACCACGCTCGGCCCGGCGCTGGGCGGCTGCCGGATGTTCCCCTACGCCAGTGACGACGATGCCGTGCGCGACGTGCTGCGCCTGTCTCGTGGCATGACGCTGAAGTCTTCCCTGGCCGGGCTCAAACTTGGCGGGGGCAAGGCCGTCATCATTGGCGACCCGCATACCGGCAAGAGCCAGGCGCTGCTGCATGCTATGGGCGACTTCGTCGACAGCCTCGGTGGTCGCTACATCACCGCGGCCGATTCGGGTACCGGCGAGCCGGAAATGCAGGCCTTCGCCCAGCGCACCCGCCACGTCATCGGTGCGACGCCGCGCACCACGCTCGACGGCAGTATCGCCAGTGGCGATCCCTCACCGTCCACCGCGCTGGGTGTATTCGTCGGCCTGCGCGAGGCGGTGCGTCAGCGTCTGGGTCGTGATGATCTGACCGGTCTTAAGGTCGCGATTCAAGGTGTCGGGCATGTCGGTCTGGGGCTGGCCCGGCACTTGAAACAGGCCGGTGCCGAGCTGTGGGTTTGCGACATCTTCGATGCCAACGTGCGTCAGGCCATGGAGGAGCTGGGTGCCAATGCGGTGCGCCCGCACGACATCTACGGGCTGGACGTCGATGTGTTCGCCCCGTGCGCCATGGGCGGCATCCTTAACGCCGAAACCCTGCAGACCCTGCGTGCGCCGGTGATCGCCGGTGCCGCGAACAACCAGCTGGCGAGCCCGGAGATCGGCGCCGAGCTGCAGCGTCGCAACCACCTCTACGCGCCGGATTACGCGATCAATGCCGGCGGCATCATTGACGTGTACTACCAGCGCGTCGGCGGCAGCGCGGCGCAAAGCGATGCGCACATCAGAGGCATCGCAGAAACCCTTCGCGAAATCTTCGAGCGCGCTGCCAGCAGTGGCGAGTCCACTTCGATCGTCGCCGATCGATTGGCGCAGGAGCGGCTTGGCGGCGTGCATGCAGTGCCAAACCAGCCGCAGCGCCTGCAGGCGTAACGAGCATGAGGGCGGCCGAGTGCCGCCCGTTTTGTTTTCGGCAGCCCGAGCCGTTCTGCCGAGCGTGTGCAAATCCCTGACAAAAACAACAAGCAGGAATCCACAATGACTGACAAAAGCAGCATTGCCGCCGGTACTCTCGGTGGCGCCTCCGTTCGTACTCAGCAAAGCGCCGCGCGCGGCCTCTGGTCCTCGCGCTGGGTGTTCTTTCTGGCCGCTACCGGTTCCGCGGTCGGTCTGGGCAATATCTGGAAATTCCCTTACATCACTGGCGAGAACGGTGGCGGCGCCTTCGTACTGGTCTATCTCGGCTGCATCCTGCTGATCGGCATTCCCTTGCTGATGGCCGAAGTGATGATTGGCCGGCGTGGTCGGCAGAACCCCGATGGCGCAGTGGCTCGCCTGGCCAGAGAGGCCGGTGCCAACACCAAATGGCGCGTTGCGGGTTGGCTCGGTGGCCTGACCGGCTTTCTCATTCTCAGCTTCTACCTGGTGGTGGCTGGTTGGGCGCTGTCCTATATCCCGACCACGCTCAGCGGGACTTTCAGTGGCGTAGGTGGTGATGCCAGCGGCGAGCTATTCAACGGCTTGCTGGCCAGCCCGATGCGGTTGATCGTCTGCGGCACGCTGGTGCTGGCGGCGACCATGCTGATCGTCGGTTTCGGTGTGCGCGGCGGGCTGGAGCGCTCGCTGCGGTTCCTTATGCCGGGTCTGTTCGTGCTGCTGCTGGGGCTGGTCGGTTATGCCGCAGTCACGGGCGAATTCCTGCAGGCGCTGGAGTTTCTCTTCGTGCCGGACTTCTCGGCATTGACCGCCACCAGCGTGCTGATTGCCCTGGGGCATGCCTTCTTCACGCTCAGCCTCGGAGCGGGCGCGATGATGGTGTATGGCTCCTACCTGCCGGAAGGCACCTCGATCGCCAAGACCTCGGTACTGGTGGCGCTGGCTGACACCGTCGTCGCGCTGCTGGCCGGTATGGCGATCTTTCCGCTGGTGTTTGGCAACGGTCTGGAGCCGGGCGCCGGGCCGGGGCTGATCTTCGTCACCCTGCCCATCGCCTTCGGCCAGATGCCGCTGGGCCAGGTGGTCGGCGGGCTGTTCTTCGTCATGCTGGTAATCGCCGCGCTGACCTCTGCGATATCCCTGAGCGAACCGAGCATTGCCTGGATGACCGAGCGCTTCGGCCTGAGCCGCCTCAAAGCCGTGCTGGTCAGTGGCGGCCTGCTTTGGGTACTGAGCCTGGGCAGCGTTTTCTCCTTCAACCTCTGGGCCGACTACCAACTGTTCGGCAAGACCTTTTTCGACAGCCTCGACTACCTCACCACCAACTGGCTGATGCCATTGGGCGGGCTGATGACGGTGCTGTTCACCGGTTGGGTGATGAAGGAACAAACGGTGCGCGACGCCATCGGTATTAGACACGGCGGGTTGTTTCGCGCCTGGTGGTTGCTGCTGCGCTTCGGTACGCCGCTGGCGATCGTGCTGGTGTTCCTCAACTTGAGCGGGCTGATCTAGGGGAAGCGCAGTCGCCGTCGCGTTACGCACAATCTAGGTGGTTGAGGAGGCGCGGTGCGACCAGCTGTCGCACCGCGCCGTCAGGTTTTCGTTACGCGCTCACCGACGCAACCTTGCATTGCGGCGCTCGCGACGGGCCGTAAAGAAAACCTTCCAGCTCAAGTGAGTTGAAGCAGCGACCGGTGCTACTGGCGGGCTTGTGCACCCCGTCGGAGTGGTTTGTTATGAGGGCGGCCAAGCCAATCCTGCGGTCTTGCGATCATTGATCGCCAGGGCTGCGGGGACGGTCAAAGGATATTGCCCGCCACAGAGAAACACGTACTGGGAGCGTTATGAGCAGTGAAACAACCACAACGGCCGGTTCGTCGCCCACGCTGAAACTCTACGGCTACTGGCGATCCAGCGCCGCCTACCGGGCACGCATCGCGTTGAACCTCAAAGGCCTCGCCTTCGAGAACCTGCCGGTGCATCTGGTCAAGGACGGCGGCCAGCAGCGTTCGGCCGACTACAAGGCACTCAATCCGCAGGGGCTGGTGCCTTTGCTGGTGGACGGCGACGAGCGCATCAGCCAATCGCTGGCGATTCTCGAATACCTGGAGGAGGTCTTTCCGCTACCGGCTTTGCTGCCGGACGAGCCGGCCGACCGTGCGCGGGTGCGCTCATTGGCGCTGCATATCGCCTGCGACCTGCATCCACTGAACAACCTGCGCGTATTGCAGTACCTCAGCGGCCCGCTGGGTATCGAAGACGAGGCGAAGCAGCAGTGGATCCAGCATTGGATTCACACGGGCCTCGCTAGCGTCGAAGAGGGGTTGGCCGCGTTCGACGGCAAGCTGTCACTCGGCAGGCGGCCGGGCTATCTGGAGGCATGCCTGATTCCTCAGGTATACAATGCGCGCCGTTTTGCCTGTGACCTCAGTGCGTATCCGCGCATTTTGCAGATGACCGAGCAGTGCGAATCCCTCGAAGCCTTTGCCAACGCAGCTCCGGAGGTGCAGCCCGACGCTCAATAGGTTTATCCGCCTTGCACTCCGTCGCGTCATGAGCGCGGCGGGTTCGATTCCGTCACAGATAACAACAAACAGGTGACGCATGACCCGTGAAAAACCCAAGAACCTCTGGCTCTCCCGCTGGGGCTTCATTCTTGCCGCGACCGGCTCTGCAGTCGGCTTGGGCAACATCTGGAAATTCCCTTACATCACCGGCGAGTACGGCGGCGGCGCCTTCGTGCTCATGTACCTGGCGTGCATCCTCGCCATTGGTATTCCGGTGATGATGACCGAGATCGCCATCGGCCGTCGGGGTCGTGGCAGCCCCATCGATGCCATTGGCAGAGCGGTCCGCGAAAACGGCAGCAGCTCCCTGTGGAAGGGCGTCGGCGGCATGGCCATGGCGGCCGGCTTCCTGATTCTCTGCTTCTATGTGGTGGTGGCCGGTTGGGCGTTCGCTTATACGGTGAAGATGCTCGACGGCTCGCTGGCGGCCAGCTCGGTCGACGGATTGGCGCAGGTGTTCGAGGCGCACAACGCCAACCCCTGGCAGCTCGGTGGCTGGAGCGTACTGGTGGCGTTGTTGACGCTATGGATCGTGGCCAAAGGTGTACAGCAGGGCATCGAAAGTGCGGTGCGCTGGATGATGCCGGGCCTGGCGGTGATGCTGTTGATCCTGGTTGGTTATGCCTTCACCAGTGGCGGCTTCGATCAGGGCTTCGCCTTTCTGTTCAGCTTCGATACCTCCAAGCTCACCGGTGAAGCGCTACTGGCCGCACTGGGCCACGCGTTCTTCACCCTCAGCCTGGCGTCCGGGGCGATTCTGACCTACGGCTCCTACATCCCCGACGGACAGTCCATCGCGCGGACCACCTTCATGGTCGCGATTGCCGATACGGCCGTAGCGCTGCTGGCGGGGCTGGCGATTTTCCCGATCATCTTTGCCAACGGCATGGACCCGACTGCCGGACCCGGCTTGATCTTCATGAGCCTGCCGCTGGCCTTCCAGCAAATGCCGTTCGGCACCGTATTCGGCACGCTGTTCTTCGCCATGGTGTCGATTGCCGCGCTGACGTCAGCGATCTCTATGATCGAAGCCACAGTGGCCTACCTCAACGAAAAGCACGGCATCAGCCGTCTCAAGGCCGCCATCGGCGCCGGTGCGGTATTGCTGGTGATCAGCCTGCTGGCGATGCTCTCGTTCAATCTGATGGCCGGCTGGACGCCAATGGGCAAGAACTTCTTCGACTGGCTCGACTACCTGACCTCGCGCTGGATGATGCCGCTGGGCGGGATCTTCATCGTGATCTTTGCCGGCTATGCCCTGCGCAGCGAGATCATGCGTGACGAGCTGGATCTGCCACCGCTGGGCTATGCGCTGTGGCTGTTCATGGTCCGCTATGTCTGCCCAGTGCTGATCACCATGGTGTTCCTGCATGCCCTCGGCTGGCTGGGCTTCGACCCGCTGGTGCGCTGGTACTGGATTGCCGGAGCCATCGGTGCGCTGACTGTTCTCGGCGAGGGGTTGCGACCTCGCGTTCTGCCGGCGCTGACTGGGCGCAACGCCTGATCATCAGCAGAGTCTCGATCTAGGCGACTAAGCGGCACTTCCGGCAACGGAAGTGCCGTTTTTGTAACTGGACTGCAGGCGTCTCAGCGAAAGGTCAGACGGCCAGCCCCCCCCGTTGTCACTGGCTTCGCGACAGACAGCACCCTAAAGCTCTCTAACGCGTTGCCGATAATCTGATCAGCGCAAGGACGCTTCAACAGAAAACGGATCTTCGTATTGACCCAGATCAGTTCTCGGACCCGCGCCCATGCCCAGTCGTCTTAAATTCAGCCACAAGATCTTGCTGGCCGCCTCGCTCGTGGTGATCGCGACCTTTGCCCTGTTCACGCTGTTCAACGATTATCTGCAGCGCAACGCGATTCGCGACAACCTCGAAAGCTACCTGAATGAGATGGGTGAAGTCACCGCCCATAACATCCAAAACTGGCTGTCTGGTCGGATCCTGTTGGTGGAAAGCGCTGCGCAGTCCATCGCCAACGACAGCTCCGATCAGAGCGTGGTTGCTCTGCTTGAACAGAAGGCGCTCGTCTCGACCTTCGGCTTCACCTATCTGGGCGAGCAGAACGGCCGCTTCACCATGCGTCCGGAAGACGAAATGCCCGCCGGGTACGACCCGCGCACCCGCCCCTGGTACAAGGACGCGGTGGCTGCTGGCGGAACGACCCTTACCGAACCCTATGTTGACGCGGCCACGGGTGAGCTGATCATTACGATCGCCACCCCCGCACGCAGCGGCAGCCAGACGGTTGGCGTGGTGGGCGGCGATCTGGGTTTGCAGGCGCTTGTCGATATCATCAACGCGCTGAACTTCGACGGCATGGGTTACGCCTTTCTGGTCAGCGGCGACGGCAAGGTGCTGGTGCATCCGGACAAGACCAAGGTCATGAAGACCCTGGCTGAGATCTATCCGCAGAACACCCCGTCCCTGACCAAGGGCCTGAGCGAAGCGGAGCTCGACGGCCAGGCACGCATTCTCAGCTTCAGTCCCGTTCCGGGCCTGCCTTCGGTGACCTGGTATGTCGGCATCTCCGTGGAAAAGGAAAAGGCTTACGCGGCGCTGTCGAGCTTCCGTACCTCGGCGCTCGTTGCCACTGTCATCGCTGTGGTGTTCATCATGGTCCTGCTGGGCATGCTGATCCGCGTGTTGATGCGGCCACTGACCGATATGGGCCGCGCGATGAGCAATATCGCCGAGGGCGAGGGCGACCTGACCCGCCGCCTGACAGTGCAATCGCAGGACGAATTCGGCACGCTGGCGCTGGCCTTTAACCGCTTCGTCGAGCGTATCCACGGCTCGATTCGTGACGTGGCCTCGGCTACCGAGCAGGTCAATGAAGTGGCGCAACGTGTACTGGCCGCCTCCAACTCGTCGATGCTCAATTCCGATGAACAGGCCAGCCGCACCAACAGCGTCGCAGCGGCGATCAATGAACTCGGCGCCGCCGCGCAGGAGATCGCCCGCAACGCGGCCGACGCCTCGCAGCAGGCCAGCGGTGCCAGCCACCAGGCCGAAGACGGTCGCAAGGTGGTCGAGCAGAACATCGAGGCCATGAAAAGGTTGTCGAGCAACATCAGCGCGTCCTGCCATCAAATCGAGGCGTTAAACACCCAGACGGTTGGCATCGGCCAGATTCTCGACGTGATCAAGGGCATTTCCGAGCAGACCAACCTGCTGGCGCTCAACGCAGCCATCGAGGCGGCGCGTGCCGGTGAAGCCGGACGCGGCTTTGCGGTGGTGGCTGATGAGGTGCGCAGCCTGGCGCATCGCACCCAGACCTCGGCGCAGGAAATCCACGGCATGATCGAGAAGCTGCAGGTCGGGGCGCGTGATTCGGTCAGCACCATGACCGAGAGTCAGCGTCAGAGCGAATCGAGCGTCGGCATCGCCAACCAGGCCGGTGAGCGACTGGGCAGCGTGACCCTCGCCATCGGCGAGATTGATGCGATGAACCAGTCAGTCGCGACCGCCACCGAAGAACAGACCTCAGTGATCGAGTCGCTGAACATGGACATCACGGAAATCAACACGCTGAACCAGGAGGGGGTCGAGAACCTGCAATCCACTCTTCGGGCCTGTGGAGATCTTGAGCAGCAGGCTGCGCGGCTGAAGCAACTGGTGGGGAGCTTCAGGATCTGATCTGGTTTTGGTGAGAAGGGCGCTTCGGCGCCCTTTTTTCGTGCCCGTCTGTATCCGCCACTTATGTAGAAGCGAAGGGAGACGCCTAGGCTTGATCGGGTGGTCGCGGCGCGCTCATCTTGGTACGGCGCCGCCCTGACGTAGGCCCTAACCTCATGTTTCGCCCTGCTGGGCGACTCACTTTTTCCAGACGCACCTGCCCGGCCGGCAAAAAAGTAAGCAAAAAGTCTTGCCCCTGCATCCGGCCCCAGCTGCGCCGGGGTTCCCTCGCTCCGGTGACGTTCCAGGGGCCCGCGGCGACGGGCCATCCATGCCGATGGCGGCCCCGACCCAACACAGCTCTCGCGGCATCCATGCCGCTCAACCCCTTACACGACACCTGCGCTCGGCCTCCTGAAAGGGGCGATCCGGTGGTGTCTGATGGGGCGTGCAGCGAAACGGTTGTAAGGGCTATATGTAGGGTGGGTAACGCGAAGCTTACCCACCGCTTTTGGTGGGCAAGGTCCGGTATCAATCGTGGTATCGAGCGCGGTGGAAAATGCTTCGCAGTTTTCCACCCTACGAAGCTAAAGGGAGGCGAGATCTAGTCGCTTGGCAACTCTCAACAACGTAACAAATATAGACTTTGCCTTTTTGCTGATGAACAGACTATCAGACGATGCCGAACGCCCCTTTCAGGAGGCCGAATGGAATCGCTGCGTAGAGGGGCGAGCGGCATGGATGCCGCGAGAGCCGTGAAGGGCCATGGATGGCCCTTGCGCGGCGACCCTCGGAGTAGCGATGGAATGAGGGAAGTCGAGCTCAGCGAGACCCGGATGCAGGGCAAGACCTTTTGGTTCCTTTTGGGGCAATTGCCAAAAGGGACTCGCCCAGCAGGGCGAAACCAATGCCTCGGCCGACCTTGGAAATCGGGTCATACGCAGCTAACCCAAGCTCAAACAGTCCGTGGGCTCGGGGGCGGAACTTGGGGCGGCCCCAAAAGCGCGTGCTGCGCTGCCCATCACCGTGCGCAACACAACGACATTGACCCATTCCCCACCCCCATGGTCGAGATGAATCAAGGGCCTGCATTCGGGCCCCCCGATCAAAGGAGACCCCATGAAAGTTCTCATCGTGCTCACATCCCACGACAAGCTCGGCGACACCGGCAAACCCACCGGCTTCTGGCTCGAAGAGTTCGCCGCCCCTTACTACGTCTTCAAGGACGCTGGCGCTGAAATCGTCCTCGCCTCACCCAAGGGGGGGCAGCCGCCGCTGGATCCGAAAAGCGATGCGCCAGACGCCCAGACCGAGATGACCCAGCGCTTCAAGAACGATGCCGAGTCCCAAGCGCTGCTGGCCAACACGCACAAGCTGGACGAGGTATCGGCAGCGGACTTCGATACGGTCTTCTATCCCGGCGGTCACGGCCCAATGTGGGACCTGACGAGCAATGCAACGTCCATCGCCCTTATCGAATCCTTCATCAAGGCACGCAAGCCCGTAGCGGCGGTCTGCCATGCGCCTGCCGCGCTGGTACAGGTGCGCGGCGTGGACGGTGAATACCTTGTCAAAGGCAAGCGCGTCACCGGCTTTACCAATACCGAGGAGGAGGGGGTACAGCTCACTGAGGTGGTGCCCTTCCTGCTGGAAGATAAGCTGAAGGAGATCGGTGGCGACTACAGCAAGGGGCCGGACTGGTCGTCCTATGTGCTGGTCGATGGCCTGCTCGTCACAGGCCAGAACCCGGCGTCCTCCGAAGAAGCCGCCCGGGAATTGCTCAACCTGGTGAAAGCGGGCTGAGCATTGCTCAGCGTGGCAGGCCGTTCGGCCAGGGAAGGGCGTCGGTCTCGCTGCAGGCTTCGAACAGCGGTTTGCTGAACAGATAGCCCTGCATCAGGCTGATGCCCAGGTCGCGCAAAGCCTTGCATTCATCCGGCGTTTCCACGCCCTCAGCGATCACCTGGATGCCCAGCTCTTTGCAAATGCCCACCGTGCCGCGGACGATGGCCTGGCGCGAACGGCTCTGATCGATTCCACGGATCAGATCCATGTCCAGCTTGATGAGATCGGGCTGGAAGTCGGCAAGCAGGTTGAGCCCCGCATAGCCGGCACCAAAGTCATCAATGGCCGTGAGAAAGCCGATGCGCTGGTATTCACGGAAAACCTCGGTCAGCCACTTGGCATCGCTGATGCGCTCGCCTTCGACGGTCTCGAAGATGATTTGCTCAATGGGGAAATCGTGCGCCCGGGCGGCTTCCAGCGTCGTCCGGATGCACAGTTCCGGCCGGTAGATGGCGTTGGGCATGAAGTTGATCGACAGCCGGCTCTGCATGTTCAGCTTGGCGGCGGTCTTGATGGCTTTAACCCGGCAGGCCTGATCGAAGCGGAAGCGGTTTTCCTCGGTGACTTGCGCCAGCACGCTGGGGGCCGGCTCGCCATTGACGCCGCGCACGAGCGCTTCGTGCGCAAAAATCTCGCGCTTGGCAATGTCCACAATCGGTTGATAGGCGTAACTGAAGCGAAAGCCGAGGCGCTCGCCGCTGGCGCAGCTGGGGCAGGCGCCGTGTTCGCTGGCCGAATGGCAGCTGTATTCCGATGGGGCAGGGTTACCGTCTGTGTTGCTTTGAATCATGGGCGAACTCGCTCGAAACCTGTTGCTGAAAGATAGCGGCTAATCTGGCCGAGACTGGAGTCCGTTCGTCACCAGAAGGCCATTCCACGAGAATGACCAGGCGTCATAGTAGGTCAGAAACTTTAGGAATGATGGCTAAATGCTATGACATTAAGAATTAAGTCGAGTTCCTCTTTCCGCAGTGCGCTTCGTCGTCGTGGCGGGGCCATCCGTTTCGGCAGGAATAAAAAAGGCCGGCATGACAGCCGGCCTCCTGTGCTTCGCTGCGGCGGCTTATGCCGTGACGCGGGCGATGGCGGCCGCCAGTTGATCGAGCCGTGCGGCATCCAGCCCAGCGATATTCGCCCGTCCGCTTTCCACCAAATACACCGAATCGTCACGCCGCAGGCGCAGCACCTGGTCGGCGGTGAGGCCCGTGTAGGAGAACATTCCGCGTTGCTGCGCAATGTGCGCGAAGCGCTCGGAGAGACCGTGCGGCGCCAGCGCCTCCACCAGCCCCTGACGAAGCCCGGCGATGCGCTCGCGCTTGGCTGCAACCTCTTGCTGCCAGAGCTGGCGCAATTCGGGGTTCACCAGAATCGTCGCCACCACGGCCGCGCCGTGCGACGGCGGAGTCGACCAGAGATTGCGCGCAACCGAAGCGAACTGGCTGCGCACATCGATCAACGACTCGCCGTTGGCAGCCACCGCGATCAGTGCGCCGGTACGCTCGCGGTAAAGCCCGAAGTTCTTCGAGCAGGAGCTGGTGATCAGCACTTCCGGCAGCGCTTCGACGAACAGCCGTACCGCCCAGGCGTCCTCGTCCAATCCATCGCCGAATCCCTGGTAAGCGAAGTCGAACAGCGGCAATAGCTCGCGCTGACGCACGATCTCGAGCACCTGGCGCCAGTCGCTCTGACTCAGGTCGTAGCCCGTGGGGTTGTGGCAGCACGCATGCAGGAGCACCACGTCGCCGCTGGGGATCCGCTCCAGCGCGGCGAGCATACCCGGCACGTCGAGGCGGTTCTGCGCATCGACATAGGGGTAATGCTCGACCTTCAAGCGGGCAGCGGCGAACAGGGTTTCGTGGATCGGCCAGGTTGGGTCGCTGAGCCAGAGACTGCGCCCCGGCAGGCACTTGGCGATGAAGTCACCCACCAGCCGCAGGGCGCCGGTGCCGCCCGGTGTCTGGGTGCAGCCGGCGCGGTGCTCAACCAGCGCTGGCGAGCCCTCACCGAGCACCAGCTGCAGCAGCTGCTCGCCAAACAGCGGATCGCCGTGGCCGCCGATGTAGCTCTTGGTCTGCTCGCTGTCGATCAGACGCTGCTCAGCCAGCTTGACCGCCTTGGGGATCGGCGTCAGACCCAAGGCGTCCTTGTACACGCCCACGCCCAGGTCGAGCTTGGCCGGATTGGGATCGGCGCGATAGGCGTCCAGCAGGCCGAGTATCGGATCGCCGGGAACCCGCGCGACATCAGCGAAGTGTTTCACTTGCGGCCCTCGGCGGTTTTCGCGACCTCGTCGGTACGCGCGGCCATGATGAAGTCGTTGCGGTGCAGCCCTTTGATCGAGTGGCTCCACCAGGTCACAGTGACCTTGCCCCATTCGGTTAGCAGGCCCGGGTGATGACCCTCGGCTTCGGCGATCTCGCCAACGGCGTTGGTGAAGGCCAGTGCATGGCGGAAGTTCTTGAACAGGAAAACTTTCTCCAACTCCATGTGGCCGTCACGGGTCTCGATGTTCCAGTCCGGAATCTGCTTGATCAGCTCGGCCAGTTCGTCATCGGAGACCTTGGGTGCGTCGGCGCGGCAGGCTTCGCAATGGGCTTGGGTCAGGGCGGTCATGGTTGGGTCCTTGTGTGATCGGTTGGTTGAGTGGATCGGTGGGCTAAAGCCCACCCTACGTGATGGGGTTGATCAGAGTTAAGCAGCGTAGGGAGGACAACGCCGAAGGCTTGTCCACGCGTCGGGTTCGGTCCGCCACGTTCACGAGCAACGTAGGGTGGATGACGCCAGAGGCTCATCCACCAGTCGGCCGAAACGACCCGCGCCGCCGGGAGACGTCGTTGAGGACGAACCCAACGCGTGGAAAATGCTTCGCAGTTTCCACCCTACGCCGCTTTCGGCGGAAACTTCGGCTGGTGCAGGCCCAGCTGCATGGCGTTGCGTACGTGCGCCATGATGTCTTCATGGGCCACATCGAACAGTCGCTTGAGCTCGGGCAGGACGAAGTACACCGGCTGCAGGATGTCGATGCGATAAGGGGTGCGCATCGCTTCGACAACGTCGAACGCCTGATGCTCGGGTTCGTCGGAAAGGCTGTAAAGCGTCTCCTTCGGCGAGGAGAGGATGCCGCCACCATAGATGCGTCGGCCCGCTGAAGTCTCCACCAGGCCGAACTCGATGGTCATCCAATACAGCCGCGCCAGGTAGACGCGCTCTTCCTTGGTCGCCTTGAGGCCAAGCTGGCCGTAGGTGTGGGTGAACTCGGCAAACCAGGGGTTGGTCAGCAGCGGGCAGTGGCCGAATATCTCGTGGAAGATGTCGGGTTCCTGCAGGTAATCCAGTTCTTCCGGTGTGCGGATAAAGGTAGCGACCGGAAAGCGTTTACTCGCCAACAGCTCGAAAAAGGTCTGGAACGGAATCAGCGCTGGAACCCGCGCCACCTGCCAGCCAGTGGTCGCATCCAGCACGCGGTTGATTTCGCCCAGTTGGGGGATGCGGTCGTGGGGCAGGGCAAGCTGTTCGATGCCGTCCAGGTATTCCTGGCAGGCGCGGCCATCGAGCAGTTTCAGCTGGCGTTCGATCAGCGTTTGCCAAACCGCATGTTCACTGTCCGGGTAGTGGATGTGACCTTGCGCATCCGGTTCGCGGGCAACGTATTTAGTGGCTTTCATCTGACCTCCTGAGCAGGGCGGCCGCCTGAGTCTTGTTTTTATGGATGCCTCATCTGATCGCGTTCAGCCCTCTCTGGCGACCCGAAAGCGGCTGCCCTGCGACAATCCGTCTCTGATGTGCGTAACGAAATAATTACGATGTGGCGCGGTTGCATGAAAATCGGCTTGCTCGGCTTCGCTACTGTCAAATAATCTTGACGAAAATCAACGGCGATCCGCAGAAAAACCCGGCGCCGCTCATAACAACAAGCCAAAGGCTCCCTTGCATGCGTATCAAGATTCACTGCCAAAACCGCATTGGCATTCTCCGGGACATGCTCGAACTGCTGGTCGCCTACGGCATCAACGTGGCGCGTGGCGAAGTGGGGGGCGAGCACGGTAACGCCGTTTACCTGCATTGCCCCAACCTGATGAACCTGCAGCTGCAGGCGCTGCGGCCGAAAATCGAGGCGCTGCAAGGCGTGTTCGAGGTCCGCAAAGTCGGGCTGATGCCCAGCGAGCGGCATTCGCTGGAACTCAACGCGCTGCTCGGCGCGCTGGAATTTCCGGTGCTGTCCATCGATATGGCTGGCGCTATTGTCGCGGCCAACCGTTCCGCGGCGCAGTTGCTCGGCGTTCGCGTGGATGAGGTGCCGGGTATGAGCCTGTCGCGCTACGCCGATGATTTCGACCTGCCGGAACTGGTGCGCGCCAACAAGGCGCGGATCAACGGCCTGCGCGTGACCATCAAGGGCGACATCTTTCTTGCAGACATTGCGCCCTTGCAGTCGGAGCACGATGACAGCGAAGCCCTGGCCGGTGCGGTGCTGACGCTGCATCGCGCCGACCGGGTGGGCGAGCGTATCTACAACGTGCGCAAGCAGGAGCTGCGCGGCTTCGACAGCATCTTCCAGAGCTCGAAAGTGATGGCCGCCGTGGTCCGCGAGGCGCGACGGATGGCTCCGCTGGATGCACCGCTGCTGATCGAGGGGGAGACCGGCACCGGCAAGGAATTGCTCGCGCGCGCCTGTCATCTGTCCAGCCCGCGCGGGCAATCCCCGTTCATGGCCCTCAACTGCGCGGGCCTGCCGGAATCCATGGCCGAGACGGAGCTGTTCGGCTACGGCCCCGGCGCTTTCGAAGGCGCACGTCCGGAAGGCAAGCTCGGCCTGCTCGAGTTGACCTCCGGCGGCACGCTGTTTCTCGATGGCGTGGGGGAGATGAGTACACGGCTGCAAGCCAAACTTGTGCGATTTTTGCAGGATGGCTGCTTTCGTCGGGTCGGCAGCGACGAGGAGGTCTACCTGGATGTACGGGTGATCTGCGCGACGCAGCTGGATCTGTCCGAACTCTGCGCCAAGGGCGAATTTCGCCAGGACCTGTATCACCGCCTCAACGTGCTGTCGCTGCACATTCCGCCGCTGCGTGAATGCCTGGATGGGCTGGAGCCGCTGGCGCTGCACTTTCTCGACCAGGCCAGCCGGCAGATCGGTTGCGCCTTGCCGAGCCTCTCGCCGACAGCCCTTGAGCGTTTGGCCGGCTATCACTGGCCGGGCAACGTCAGGCAACTGGAGAACACGCTGTTTCAGGCGGTTTCGCTATGCGAGGGCGGAGTGATCAAGCCCGAGCACATCAGGCTGCCCGACTACGGGACGCCGGCACCGCTGGGCGATTTTTCGCTGGAGGGTGATCTGGGGAGTATCGTCGGACGCTTCGAAAAAGCGGTGTTGCAGGAGCTGTATCAACGCCATCCCAGCAGCCGGCTCTTGGGCAAGCGGCTAGGGGTTTCGCATACCACCATCGCCAACAAGCTACGTGAGCACGGGATCGGCAAGGAAGGCTGATTGCCGCCGCGGCGCAGCACGGATCTGTAGGAGCCAGCTTGCTGGCGATCAGAGGTGGGCGCCGCAGAGGTGTTGCGTTTGACGCACCGGATCGCCAGCAAGCTGGCTCCTACGAAAAGCGAGATTGTGCTCGAGTGATGGATTTGCATCCTGCTTCGGTGATCGCAGGCCCATCGCTACGGCTCCCAGCGGCCGCGGTAGCATGCACCTGTAGGAGCCAGCTTGCTGGCGATCAGAGGTGGGCGCCGCAGAGGTGTTGCGTTTGACGCACCGGATCGCCAGCAAGCTGGCTCCTACGAAAAGCAAGATTGTGCTCGAGTGATGGATTTGCATCCTGCTTCGGTGATCGCAGGCCCATCGCTACGGCTCCCAGCGGCCGCGGTAGCATGCACCTGTAGGAGCCAGCTTGCTGGCGATCAGAGGTGGCGCCGCAGAGGTGTTGCGTTTGACGCACGGATCGCCAGCAAGCTGGCTCCCACGAAAAGCAAGATTGTGCTCGTGTGATGGATTTGCATCCTGCCGCAGGTGATTGCTTGCCCATCGCTACGGCTCCCAGCGACCGAGGTAACACGCACCTGTAGGAGCCAGCTTGCTGGCGATCAGAGGTGGGCGCCGCAGAGGTGTTGCATTCGACGCACGGATCGCCAGCAAGCTGGCTCCTACGAAAAGCGAGATCGTGCTCGTGTGATGGATTTGCATCCTGCCGCAGGTGATTGCTGTCCATCGCTACGGCTCCCAGCGACCGCGGTAGCACGCACCTGTAGGACCCAGCTTGCTGGCGAACAGAGGTGGGCGCCGCAGAGGTGTTGCGTTTGACGCACGGATCGCCAGCAAGCTGGCTCCTACAAAAAGCGAGATCGTGCTCGTGTGATGGATTTGCATCCTGCCGCAGGTGATTGCTTGTCCATCGCTACGGCTCCCAGCGACCGCGGTAGCACGCACCTGTAGGAGCCAGCTTGCTGGCGATCAGAGATGGGCGCCGCAGAGGTGTTGCGTTTGACGCACGGATCGCCAGCAAGCTGGCTCCTACGAAAAGCGAGATCGTGTTCGTGTAGGAGCGAGCCGTCGCGCGCCCGGGCTTAGTGCACGGCCTGTGTTACGGCATCGATCAGCGCTTGCAGGTCGATCGGTTTGCGCAGGTGCAGGGTGAAGCCGGCAGCCTTGGCCTTCTCCACGTCGCGCAGGGTGCCGTAGCCGGTCAGGGCGATGCTGGGGGTTTGCGCGTTGGTGCTGCCTTCGCGGATCGCCGTCATCATTCTGTGGCCGTCGATCTCCGGCATGCCTATATCGGAGACGATGACGTCGAAGGTGTGCTGCTCAGCAAGTTCGATACCCTTGGCGCCGCCGTCGGCGGTGGTGACCTCGGCGCCTTCGCTTTGCAGCAGCTCGCACATCGTCTCGAGAATGTCCGGCGAATCATCCACCAGCAGAATGCTGATCCCCGCGAGACCACCCATATCCCCTGCGTTGGCCAGTTCGCTGAGCTCCAGTTCTGTTTGCAGGTGGATCGGCAACCAGATGCTGAATTTGGCGCCACGACCGAGGCCTTCCGAATAGGCTTCGATGCGGCCGTTGTGAGCCTCTACCAGCTGCTTGACCAGCGCCAGGCCAATCCCCAGGCCATGTTTGGAACGCTGGGCGTGTTGCATTTCCGCCTGGCCGAACATGTCGAATACCTTGGGTAGGAAATCTGCCGATATGCCTTCGCCGGTATCGATGACGTCCAATCGTGCCTGCTCACCGTCGCGCTCGAGTTGCATGCAGATGCGCTCGCCGCCCTTGGTGAATTTCCAGGCGTTGTTCAGCAGGTTCCAGATGATCTGATCGAGCCGTGTCGGGTCGGCATGAACGTAGATCGGCTGCTCCGGTTTGAACGCCTCGAAGGTGACGTTCTCCGCTTGCGCCAGCGGGGCGAACACCGCTTCGATGCCGCGCAGAACCTCTTGGTACTGCAGCGTCGAAAATTGCAGTTTCAATTTGCCGGTACGGATGCGGGACACGTCCATCAGATCATCGATGATCCGTGACTGGCTACGCACCGCGTTCTGGATCGATTGGGTTGCCTTGCGCAAGCTTGGGAAGTTTTTCGCGGCTTGGGACCGTGCGACCAGATCGGTGTTGAGCTGGATCAGGTTCAGCGGGTGCTTGAGCTCGTGCGACAGCACGGCGAAAAACTGATCCTTCTGCATGTTGGCAGCCTGGATGTTTTCCAGCTCGTTGCGCTGGTGCGCGTCCTGCTCGCGCTCTTCGGTGAGGTCGCGGGCAATCTTGGCAAAACCGATGACCTTGCCGTCGTTATCCACCAGCGGGTTGACCAGGCCGCTGAAAAAGCAGCGACTGCCATCCTGCCGCACATGCCAGCGCTCATCGGCGGATTGGCCTTGTTCGAGGGCGCGCTGGCGTTCGGCGCTGGGTACACCCTTGTTGCGGTCTTCTTCGGTGTAAAGAACGTCGACGCTATGGCCAATCACTTCCTGCTCGCCGTAGCCGAATATCTTTTCCGCACCACGGTTCCAGGTGGTGATGAGGCCGTCGCAGTCCAGCGTGATGATGGCGTAGCCCTTGGTACTCTGCGCCAGCAGCCGCATATGGGCTTCACCGGCACGCAGGCTTTCTTCGGCACGGCGCCGGTCGGTGATGTCGATGAAGGTCAGCACGGCACCTTGAATGCGGTCATCCAGCGTGCGGTAGGGGACAAAGCGGGCAAGGAACCAGCGGTTGTCATCCTTGGACCTGACTTCCCGCTCGACCAGGTGCAACTCCTCGAAGGCTTTCGCGGCGTCTGTGTGCAGCCCGAGGTAGTCGAGACGATGGGTGATGTCCGAAAGTGAGCGGCCGGCATCGTTGCCGATCACGTTGAAGATGTCGCGTGCGCGGGGCGTGAACCACTTGATGCGCAGCTTACGGTCGACAAAGACCGTGGCGATGTCGGTGGAGGAGATCAGATTCTGCAGGTCATCGTTGATCTTGCTGGTTTCGTCGACCTTGGCCTTGAGTTCGAAGTTGACCGTGGTCAGCTCTTCGTTGATCGACTGCAGCTCTTCCTTGCTGGTCTCCAGTTCCTCGGTGGCTGAGCGCAGCTCCTCATTGATCGCCTGCAGTTCTTCGTTGGACGCACGCAACTCTTCAGTCGAGGTTTCCGAGTGCTCCATGGTGATCTGCAGCTGCTCTTTGGTCTGCTGCAACTCGGCTTCGAGCTGGGTCAGCACGCTGTCCTTGGTGTCGGAGTGTGCCGGGCTGCTGCTGTCCATGCAGGCTTCGACCTCGTCGAAGATCACCAGCATGTAGTCACTGCCGGCCTCGCTGTCGCGAAACGGGCGGACCACCATGTTCACGTAGAAGCTGCGGTCGTCGCGCTCCAGCCTAACCCGTCGCGCCTCGACGCTCTTGCCGGTGTGAGCCGCCTGATACAGCGCGGTGCGCAACTCAAGCCGCAGTTGCGGGTGTATCAGCGTCGTGAGATTCAGCGAAGGCTCACCGCCGACATAGCGCAGGAAGTTCCCGGCGCGGTCGGACATGTGCACGATCTCGGCGTCATGGTTAACGATGACGCTGGGCGGCGCGTACTGCTCGAGCGCACGTTGGTGCACATCGGCGTAGGAAAATTTGCGATGGCGTCTTGAGGGTTCGCTGAAGGGCGGGCGAGCAGGGGCGCTCAGCGTAAAGCCGTGGTACGGGCCGGTGGGTGCGCGGCGTAGCGCGGATGACACCTCCTTGGCCCGATAGATACGGTTCTTCTTATCCACCGGCGTGAACAGCTGGCTGCAGGCATCGGCGGTCTCGGAGCTGCCAAGGAACAGGTAACCGCCCGGATTGAGGGCGAAGTGAAACATGCGCAGCACTTCGATCTGGATGTCCCTGTCCAGGTAGATCATCAGGTTGCGACAGGAGATCAGATCAAGCCTGGAAAACGGCGGGTCGCGCAGGATGTTGTGGCGGGCAAACAGGATCCGCTCGCGCAGCTCCTTCTGCATGCGGTAATGATCCTGTTCCTTGATGAAGTACTGTCGCAGCCGGGTGGGGGGCACATCGGTCACGATGGCTTCCGGATAGATACCGGCGCGAGCGGTTTCCAAAGCTCGATCATCGATATCGGTGGCAAAAACCTGTGAATGGATTTCACCCTGGGCATTGCTGATTTCCGCCTGGTCGTTCAGCAGCATGGCCAGGGAGTACGCCTCTTCACCGGTGGAGCAGGCGGCGGCCCAGACGCGAATCGATTTGTCGTCACTGTGCTGTTTGCGCTCGAACAACGACGGAATGATGTCGCGCTCCAGCGCTTCGAACGCCTCGCGGTCGCGGAAGAAGTTGGTCACACCGATCAGCATGTCGGCCAGCAAGGCTGGCGTTTCTTCCGGGCGGCTTTGCAGGTGCTTGGCGTAGCTGGGCATGTCGCGCACGGCATTGACCTGCATGCGCCGCTCGATACGACGCAGCACCGTGGCCTGTTTGTAATGGCGGAAGTCATGACCGGTGCGGGCCCGGAGCGCCGCGAGAATTTCCCGCAGTGCCAATTCGTTCGGTTTGGATTGCGTATGAGCCTCGGCGAATTCCGCTTCCCCTTGGTCCTCGTTGGCCCGCTCGGTGTCGCCCGGCGACGCGATTGGGTCCTGACGTTGGAGCAGCACTTCCTGATTGCGGCGCAGCTCGACCAGCCGCTGTGGCATGTCGGCAACCGGCAGCACGATATCCACCATCCCGGTTTCGATGGCGTTGCGTGGCATCGAATCGTATTCGGCATCTTCCGGTGTCTGTGCCAGGGTGACACCGCCTTGCTCCTTGATGCGGGCTAGCCCGACCGAGCCGTCCGCGCCGGTGCCGGACAACACGATGCCCAAGGAGTGGGTGTGATGCACATCGGCCAGGGTGCGGAAGAACAGGTCGATGGCCACCTGAGCACCCCGCTCGCGCTCGGGCTTCACCAGGCGCAAATAGCCATCGTTCATCGACAGGTCCATGGCCGGGGGAATCACGTAGATCTGGTTACGCTCGATGGGCACCGGCTGGGTGACCTGCAACACCGGCATCCGGGTGACCTTTTGCAGGATCTTGTCGACATTGCTCTCGTGCTTGGGCGAGAGGTGCATGATCACCACGAACGCCATGCCGCAATCGTTGGGCATGTGTTCGAACAGGGTCAACAAAGCCTTGAGGCCGCCTGCCGACGCCCCGATCCCGACTACCGGGAACTTCAGGGTGCTGCGGGTGAGCTGGCTATTTTTCGGCGTGGACGCCTCAAGGCTGGTGGTCATCAAATCCTCGGCATTATTTCCGGTTGTTTCCGGGGCGGGCGACGCATGTAGGGAAGACAGCGAGACCTCAGACGGATTCCTTTTGCCACCCCAGGCCCTGCCGAACGGATGATAAAGCTTCGCGGTGCGGATTACTGCCGATGAAAGGGACAGTGATGAGTCGCAAGTGGAGTCAGCACTCGATGATGTTTACCGCGAGCCCGCCGCGAGCGGTTTCCTTGTACTTGCTCTTCATGTCAGCGCCGGTTTGGCGCATGGTGCGGATCACCTTGTCCAGGGAGATGAAGTGCTTGCCGTCGCCGCGCAAGGCCATGCGTGCCGCGTTGATCGCTTTGACCGAGCCCATGGCGTTACGCTCGATGCAGGGCACCTGGACCAGCCCGCCCACCGGGTCGCAGGTGAGTCCGAGGTTGTGCTCCATGCCGATTTCAGCGGCGTTTTCGACCTGCTGGGGTGTGCCCCCGAGCACTTCGCAGAGCGCGCCGGCCGCCATTGAACAGGCCACCCCCACTTCGCCCTGGCAGCCGACCTCGGCGCCGGAAATCGAGGCGTTCTCCTTGTAGAGAATGCCAATGGCGGCTGCCGTCAGGAGAAAGCGCACCACGCCGTCTTCGTTCGCGCCATGGATGAAGCGCATGTAGTAATGCAGCAGCGCCGGGACGATCCCTGCTGCGCCATTGGTGGGGGCGGTTACCACTCGGCCACCGGCGGCGTTCTCCTCGTTCACCGCCAACGCATACAAGTCAACCCAGTCGAGCACCGTCAGCGCATCGCGCAGATTGGCTTCGGGGTGTTCGCTCAATTGCCGGTACAGGCCTGCGGCACGGCGCTGAACCTTTAACCCACCAGGCATCACCCCTTCGGTGTTGCAGCCCGCCTTGACGCAGGCCTGCATCACCTGCCAGATCTTCAGCAGGCCGGCACGGGTTTCCGCTTCCGGTCGCCAGGCGGCTTCGTTCGCCAGCATCAGTTGGCTGATGGACAGGCCATGTTCGACACACAGCGCGAGCAATTGGTCGGCGCTGTGAAAAGGGAAGGGCAGGACGGTCTGGTCCTCGACGATGCGGTCATCGCCCGCAGCCTGCTCGTCGACCACGAAGCCGCCGCCGACCGAATAGTACTCGCGGCTGCGCAACTGCAGCCCGGCGGCGTCGAACGCGCGAAAGATCATGCCGTTGGGGTGGAATGCCAATGGCTTGCGGATGAATTGCAGGTCATTGCCGGGCTCGAAGCGAATGAGTTTTTCGCCCAGCAGGCGCAGCTCGTGGGATTCACGCATCGCCGCCATGCGCGAGGGGATGGCGTCGGAATCGACGTCCTCGGGTCGCTCGCCTTCGAGTCCGAGTAAAACGGCCTTGTCACTGCCATGGCCTTTGCCGGTAGCGCCGAGCGAACCGTACAACTCGACCCTCAGGTGTTCGGCGGCAGGCAGCAGGTCGTCACGTCTGAGCTCCTCGGCAAAACGTAACGCGGCGCGCATCGGCCCCACCGTATGCGAGCTGGACGGGCCAATACCGATTTTGAACAGGTCGAATACGCTGAGTGACATGCAAGGCTCCGAAACGAACAGGCTTGTAGAGAGCCTAGACCTTCCGGCACTGCGGAATGCTGACAAAAACGGCAAAGCTGCGCACAGTCCGGCTCGCGTCGTCGCCAAGCAAAAGGTGTCACCCTTGCCTAGGGCAGCGCAGGCGCTCGTTGCGCTCGAGCCGGGCGCTAGCGCCCGAAACCGTTGGGCGCTTCGCTATCGCGCCGCATCCAGGCCCGAGCCGCCCCAGGGGTTGGCTTCGAGGCTGTTATGCACGGCCGTCGCCGCCTGCGCCGCCTGGCCGATGGCAACACTCATCTGCTTCAGGCCCATGGTCACATCGCCGATGGCATAAAGGCCGCGCATGGTGGTTTGCTGGTGGTTGTCCACCCAGATGCCGCCGCACTCGTCACAGTCGACGCCCAGCTGCAGCGCAAGGTCGGAGCGAAAACGCGCACCGAGGCTGGGGTAGATAATGTCGAAGTGATGCCTTTCGCCACGGCAGGTCAGCAACTCGATGCCGGTGTCGCAAGGGTGCAGGGATTCCACTCGGTCGCTGATTACCCGGATGTCATAGTGCTCGGCCAACGCGATGGCCTGGTCGCAGGCATTGGGCTCGCCGTGCACCACCACCGTCACGCGATCGGTGAAGGTGCGCAGGAATACCGCATGGCTGATGGCATTTTCTGCCTCGCCGTACACCGCGACATTGTCACCGTCGACCTCATAGCCATCGCAGATTGCGCACAACCGCACCTGGCCATTGCCGATGGCCTGCTCGACATCGGGCATGTCCGGCAGGGTGTCCTCAATCCCGGTGGCGAGGATGATCCGCCGGGTCACGCAGGTGGCGTCGCCATAGCGCACGCTGAATCCGTCGGCGTGGGGCTCGATGTGCTCGACCCGGCCACGCTCGAGCCGCGCGCCATACCCCTTGGCCTGTTCGCGCAGGCGGGCCAGCAGGTCGTTACCGTTGATGCCCGGCGGGAAGCCCGGGTAGTTATGCGATCGCGGAATCCACGAGGCGCGACTGGAACCGGCGTCCACGACCATGCAGCTACGGCGGAAGCGTGCGAGATAGAGAGCTGCAGTCAGTCCGCCCGGCCCACCTCCGACAATCAGGCAGTCGATCACGGTGGGGTTCGGCGATGAGCGGGGCGAAAGCTGGTTCATGGCTGATCGGATCGGCTGAGGATGTTGCCTGTAGAAAAGGGCAGCGGATCGAAAGTTCGGTCGTTCCGATGAGCGAGATGTCCTGTTTTGAGAGCTGGTTGGACATTCTGGTGCTTGTGCCAGCACGAACGATGGCCAAGACTTTCCGCCTCGGTTGGCACGGACGTTCAGTGTCCGGTTCATCGCCAACCGTATTCCAATAAAGGCCAGGCGCCGACCGCCGCAGTCGTGATGATCTGGCCACTCAAACCGAAGAATGGACCGACCGCGCTGTTGCGTGAGTCAGGTCTCGTCGTTGTCGATAAACCACTCGAGCGGTGCTCACAAGGCGCTGATTCGGGCTATTCCCGTTGGGGGTCAGATGTTCAAGTCTTGTGTTGCTGCGTTGGTCGCGGTCCTGTGTGTGTTGAGTGCTTTGGTCATGGCGGCCGAAGGGGAGCCTTTCGTCATCAAGTTCGCTCACGTCGTAGCCGACGACACGCCCAAGGGCAAGGGCGCGTTGCTGTTTCAGAAGCTGGTGCATGAGCGTCTGGCCGGCAAGGTGAAGGTCGAGGTCTACCCAAACTCGACATTGGTTGGCGATGCCGACGAGATGCAGGCCCTGCTGAACAACGAGGTGCAGATCCTTGCGCCGTCCCTGTCGAAGTTCGGCAAGTACACGAAGAAGCTGCAGGTGTTCGACCTGCCGTTTCTGTTCGACGACGAGGCTGCCGTCCAGCGCTTCCAGTCACGTGAGACGAGCCGTGATCTGCTGCGCTCCATGGCCGACTCTGGCATCTATGGCCTGGCCTATTGGAACAACGGTCTGAAGCAGCTCTCGGCCACGCAGGCGCTGCGTCTCCCGGGGGATGCCGCTGGCCTGGCGTTTCGCATACAGCCCTCCGCGGTTCTGGAAGCACAGTTCAATGCGGTAGGCGCAAAGCCGGTAGTGCTGCCCTTTGCCGAGGTCTACAAGTCGCTGCAGGCGGGCGTGGTTCAGGGCGCGGAAAACCCCTGGTCGAACATCGCCAGCCAGAACATGCACAAGGTCCAGCCGTTCATCACCGAGAGCAATCACGGGGTGCTCAATTACATGCTGGTGACCAGCTCGGAGTTCTGGATGAGCATGCCCTTTGCGGTGCGCTCTGAACTCGAGGGCATCATTCTCGAGGTGACCCAGGCGGTGAATCGGGAAGCAGCTGCGCTGAACCAGCGCGACCGCGACCGCATCCTCGCCAGTGGCAGCAGCAAGCTGGTCGTCCTTACGCCCGAGCAGCGCCAGGCCTGGCGGGAAAAGATGATGCCGGTGTGGCAGTCCTACGAAAACGAGATCGGTGCCGACGTGATCCGCGCCGCATTGACGGTCAATCGCAAGCGCTGATCCCCAATCCCTCGGCTCGCCGCCATCCGGGGTCGGCGAGCGCGTTGTCGTTCCTTTCACCCGCCCTCGTTCGACCCCGCACTGTTATTACCGCTGGCGCGGCGGTCTCCCTGACGAAACGGTATTGCTTCCAGCCCTTTCTGCGCCGGGCCGCCTGTCACCCCGATGTGAGCCTGGGTCACGGCAGTTGCGAGTCGGCTGGACTTCGACCTGGCGTTACCTCAACCGCCAGGCAACGGCAAGGCTTGCCTCCGACGGATGACGGTTATGGAATCGTCAATGCCGGTCTTGGCCGCTTAACGCCACCCTTCGGCTGTTAGCATTCTTGCGAAGCGCGTACTCGAGCTGCTGTGCAGCAGAGGGCGTGCCGTCTTTGTGCTTGTTTCCGATGTGCCAACCCAGAATAAGGAGAACAGCAGGTGGCGACCAATCCTGGAAAGAACACGGCGTCGGCCGTGGAGAGTATCCCCGCCCCGACGGGGGCGGCCAACCTGATCGATACCGACTACGTGATCGGTCAGGACAATATCAAACGCAAGTTTTTCGATGTGCACGGCAAGGTGTTCACCATTTCGGCGCTGACCATCGTGCTCTTCGTGGTCGTCACGCTCGCCCTGCGCAGTGAGGTCGAGCCGTTGTTCACCGCGATTCGCGACTGGCTCACCGGCAACTTGGCCTGGTTTTTCATCGGATCGGCAAATATCTTCGTCCTGTTGTGCCTGGGGTTGATCCTTTCACCCTTGGGCAGGGTGCGTCTGGGTGGTCGCGAAGCAACGCCGGATTATTCCTACACGGGCTGGTTTTCCATGCTGTTCGCCGCCGGCATGGGCATCGGCCTGATGTTCTACGGCGTGGCTGAACCTATGTCGCATTTCTCTACGGCTATGGGCGGCACCACCGTCGAAAACGGCGTGCGGACCGACTGGGCGCCGCTGGGCGCCGCAGCAGGCGATGCCCAGGCAGCCGCCAGCCTGAGCATGGCTGCCACCATCTTCCACTGGGGTCTGCACCCCTGGGCGATCTATGCCATCGTGGCGCTGGCCCTGGCGCTGTTCTCCTTCAACAAGGGATTGCCGCTGAGCATCCGCTCGATCTTCTACCCGCTGCTCGGCGAGCGGGTATGGGGTTGGCCAGGCCATGTGATCGATATCCTGGCGGTCTTCGCGACTCTCTTCGGTTTGGCTACCTCGCTGGGCCTGGGTGCGCAACAGGCGGCGGGGGGGCTGGAGTTTCTGTTCGGTATGCCTAATACCGATACCAGCAAGGCGCTTCTGGTAGCCGGCATCACGGTTATCGCGCTGATGTCGGTACTTGCCGGCCTGGACAAGGGGGTCAAGCGCCTGTCGGAATTCAACATGGTGCTGGCGCTGCTATTGCTGTTGTTCATCATCATCGTCGGGCCGACCTTGGCGATCATCACCGGCTTCTTCAGCAACCTGGGCAGCTATCTGGTCAACCTGCCGGCGCTGTCCAATCCGGTCGGTCGTGCCGATGCCAACTTCAGTCAGGGCTGGACCGCGTTCTACTGGGCGTGGTGGATCAGCTGGTCGCCGTTCGTTGGCATGTTCATCGCGCGGGTCAGCCGCGGCCGCAGCGTACGTGAGTTCCTGATTGCCGTGCTGCTGGTGCCGTCGCTGGTCTCGGTGCTGTGGATGACCGCGTTCGGTGGTACTGCGCTGGGCCAGTTCGTCACCGACGGGTTCACCGGGGTGCAGGATGTGGCGCTGGAGCTGAAGCTGTTCGCCATGCTCGGTGAGCTACCGCTGGCCCAGATCAGCTCCTTTATCGGTATCGTTCTGGTGGTGGTGTTCTTCGTCACCTCCTCGGACTCCGGCTCGCTGGTGATCGACACCATTACCGCCGGTGGCAAAGTCAACGCACCAGTGCCGCAGCGGGCCTTCTGGGCGGTGCTGCAGGGCGTGGTGGCCATTTCTCTGTTGCTGGGCGGCGGCCTGGTTGCGCTGCAGGCCATGGCGGTGTCCACCGGCCTGCCATTTACCGTGGTCTTGCTGGTCGGCTGCGTGTCCATCGTCAAGGGGCTGATGAGCGAGCCTCGGTAGTGGCTTAGGCCTATGTTCAGGCGGCCCGGCCGCCTGGCAGGTGACCCGAAAAGGCGCGACCGTTAGCGGTCGCGCCTTTTCAGTTCCAAAGATCGCCCACGGCGGTTGTCGACGGGTAGTGGTGGGCCGATTGCGCCTGCAACAGCTCGGCGGTTGCCAGGGCATCGGTCAGGGCATGGTGGGCCTGGTATAGCGGTAAACCATAGCGCAGGCGGCTGTCGGCCAGGCGGATCGATACGGGCCGCTTGGTGCTGAGCACTCGGCGCAGCCAGCCACGTCGGCGCGGGTGCAGCCGTGCTTCCAGCTGCATCGTATCGATCACCGGAAACTGCAGGCCTTCGCCCAGGAGGTGGTGCACGGCCTGGTCGAGAAAGCGCCGCTCGATGCTGCGGTAATGCACCACCATGATCCTGCCAGCCATTTTCTCCAGCAGCTCGTCGAGCACGTGGGCCAGCCTCGGCGCGTTGCTGACATCCGAGTGCGTGATGTGATGAAAGGTGATCGACTGACTGCTCAGATCGCACACCGGCTTGACGACCCAGTAGCTGGCCTCGCGGCAGCGGATCCGCTGCAGATCGAAGGGCATCAGGCCAAGGCTGACGATCGAGTCGCGTTGGCTGTCCAGACCGGTGGTCTCGACGTCCAGGGCGAGCAAGGGCACCTGCTCCAGTGGCGTGTCGGCACTGACCGTACCGGCCTCGTAGAAACGTACAAGGCGCGGGTCGCGGGCCGTTCGCGCGAGCTGGGCAAACACGGCTGGCCAGTCGGGGGCCGTACGAGATCCGCTACGTTTCATAGCGGCCGACTTGGAAGCTGGCCCGGGTAGCGGAAGCGCAAGAACTGCTGCGCATTGCTGAGCACCTGAAAGGCCGACTTGAGGTTGTGTCGTTCGTTGGCGTCAATCTGCTCCGGCTCTATGTAGTTATCCGGTTCGCGCCCCTCCAGCAAATCCGTGGCCTGATGGCGGATGCGCACGATGGAGAGGAATTCCAGGGCATTACGCAGCTGGGTGATGGCGTCTTCGGTCAACAGCTTGGTGGCGGCGATGGCCTCCAGGCGCTCCTGGGAGTTCTGGGCCTTGGAGCCGACCGCCAGGGCGTGCACCCGGATCAGGTCGGTCAGTGGCGCGGTGCCGCGTCCCTTGAGGTTGATGATGTTGTTCTGCTGGCCGTCCTTTTCCATCACGAAGGTGCGGAAGAACCCTAGCGGTGGCGTGCGGTTGAGCGCGTTGCGCGCAAGGGCGGCGAGAAACAGCGGGTTGCTGCTGGCCTTTTGCGCGATCAGATCCTTGAGGCTTTCCACGAGTCCGGCCTCTCCGTAGACGCTGCTGAGGTCGAAGAAGATCGAGCTGTTGAGCAGCGTTTCAGGATTGGGCTGCTCGATCCACTGGGTGAAGTAGCTCCTCCAGACCCGCAGCGGTTGCCGCCACTTGGCGTTGCTCCCCATGATGCCGCCCTTGCAGTAGCTGTAGCCGCAGGCAGCCAGGCCGTCACTGACGAAGCTCGCCAGCTGCAGGAAATACTCGTCATGAATGCGCGGATCGAAACGGTTGTCGAGGACCAGGGCGTTGTCCTGATCGGTGACGATCAATTGCTCGTCGCGCGCCATCGACCCCAACACCATATAGCAGTAGGGCACTGGTGGCGGTCCCAGCCGCTGTTCAGCCAGCTCCAGCAGGCGATGGGTAAGGCTGCGGCCGATGCCCGACATGGCGCTGCCGATCATGTGTGCCGTGGCTTCTTCGTTGACCATGCGCAGGAAGGTCGCGCGCAGGTCTGGCACCAAACCCTGCAGCTCGGCGACCGACTGCTTGTTGAAGATGCTGTTGACCAGATACAGGCTGCTCTGCGATTCGTATTTGATGATGTCCGACAGGTTGATCACGCCGACCGGGCGCTGGCGATACATCACCGGCAGGTGATGGATGTTGTTGCGCAGCATGCTGAGCATGGCCTCGAACACCGAGTCGTCGGCCTGGATGGTGATCGGGTTGGGTGACATCACCTGATCGACCGGTGTGTCCAGCGGCAGCCCTTCGGCCAACACCCGCGTGCGCAGGTCGCGGTCGGTGGTAATGCCGGTCATGACCTGGAGACTGGATGCCTCGGCTGCGTTCGGCGACGGGCCGAGAATCACCAGCGAGGACACGCCATGCTCGGTCATTACCTGTGCGGCCTCTTGCACGCTGGTGCCAAGCGGCACGCTGACGGTGCGCCGGGTGACCAGCTTGCGGACCTTGATCTTCATCAGCTCGCTGGCCTTGCCCTGCGGCTCTTCCACCTTCAGGCGCGACTGGCCTTCGGCTTCGACAAAGTCGGCGAAGGCGTCATTGGCCTCGCACAGCTGCTCGAACAACAGGCCGGGAATGAAGTAGATCAGGCTGTCTTCGATCGCCCGTGCCGGCAGACGCACCTTGTGGCCGCGCAACAGGCCGAACTGACCGAACACTTCGCCTTCGGAAAGGCGGTTGTACAGTTCGCCGTTGCGCCGGTAGATCTCCACGGCACCACTGCGGATGTAATGCAACTCCGAGATCGTCTCGCCGTAGCGAAGAATGTCGCTGCCGGCCTTGAAATAGCCGACCTCGACCTGTCGTGCGATTTCGTCGAGCGTGTCGTCCGGCAGACCGTCGAAGGGGGCGAAGCGACTCAGATGGTCGCGTATTTCGAGCAGCTCGACCTGCATGCGGGGGCTCCTGGCGGCACGCTATTGATGCATTGAACCACATAGCCGTAGCGTCCAGCGTCAGCGTGCACGGACAGGCGTCGTAGGCAGGCAGGCTCGTGTCGTTCGTTGCGTGTATCCCCGCGCTGGCGAGGCCTCGCGGGGGCGCCACGATGACGGCGCGACCGACTCCCCAGCGATCAGGCCATCGGCTCGCCGGCATAACAGGTGGGCGATGTGGGCGCGCGGCGCCGCTCCAACTCCTCTTCCAGCCATTCGGCTAGCACCCGCGCATTGTTCTGCTGCTCGTCGCGCGCCGCGTAGACGAGGGTCAACGGGCCTCTGGCCGCAATATCCAGCAGCGGCCACCAATGCTCCGGGTGGCCCGCCAGTTCCCGCCGATAATCGTCTCGAAAGATCTCGAACGACAGCTTGCCGGCTTTGAAGGCACGCCGCAGTTCGCTCGACGGCGCCAGCGCCTTGCACCAGTCATGCAGCGCCAGCGATTCCCTGGTCCGGTTGCGCGGCCATAGGCGATCGACCAACACCCTGTGGCCGTCATCGCGTGCCGGCGGCTCATAGGCGCGTTTGCAGCGGATCATCAGTCGGCCTCCATTGGAAGAACGGCGTTCCTTTCAGGGTATAAAGTATTCGGATGCAGGTAAAAAGAACCTATATGCATGGGGTATAAAAGACAACATGATTAGCAAAGCATTGAATTTAAAGGGATATTAAAGCGGCACGCTTCATGACTGTGTACAGGGGAACGACACAGCACACAACGGAGCATCGTATGAAGAATTTAGTCGCTTTGGTTACCTGCGCAACCCTGCTGACCAGCTCGCTGGCTGGCGCCGACGAAGTGGTATCGGCGCGTGAGGATCGCGTCGTTGGTGGCGGTTTCGGTGGGCTCAGCGGGTTCATGCTGGGCGCAGCAGCCGGCGGACCCATCGGTGCGCTGATCGGCGGTGGCCTGGGCTACCTGGCCGGGCAGGGTGTGCAGGAGGCGGCCGGGCTGGAGCAAACCCTGTATGTGATCGAGAAGGACGATGGCAGTCGGACGCGGCTGCGGACGTCGAACAACGACCTGGTCGCCGGACAACAGGTGCAGCGCGAGGGTGGCGAGCTGACAGCGCTGAATCGCTAGGGCCTGTTCTGCCGATGCCGATGCCGATGCCGATGCCGCTGGCTTTGCTAGGCTGGCCGGCATCACAACCGAAGGAGCCGTGATGAGCTATTCCCTGTTGCATGTCACCCATCTGCTGGCGGCAATCTTCTTCATTGGCACCTTGTTCGTTGAGGTCGCGGTGCTCAGCCGCGTGCGCCAGCAAATCGAGCCGGAGCTGATGCAGCGAGTCGACAAGGCCGTCGGTGCGCGGCTGCGGGTGGTGCTGCACTGGGTCGTGCTGTTTGTCTATGGGGCCGGTGTCGGTCTGGCCTGGTTTCACCGTCAGGCATTGGCAGATCCATTCGCCAGCAGCTTCGCGACCTTGCTGTCGCTGAAGATCCTGCTGGCGGTCGGTGTGTTCTTCACCTTCGGCATGGTCGCCATGCTGCTGCGCAGCGGGCGGATGACGCCGGCGCGTTATCGACGCATCCACTGGGCGATCTTTGCGCAGATGGTGGGGATCGTGCTGCTCGCCAAGGGGATGTTCTACCTGCACTGGTAAGGGAGGCTCTAGTGCATTGGCGCGTGGCGAACGATGACCTCGGTCAATCCTGCCGCGCTATCAGTCACCGTGATTGGCGGCCGATTCAGCGGCTTTAGGCTCGTTCTTTTTCTGCCGCACCAGGCCTATGGTGAATGCATCCAGACCCGTCAGATCGCCGAGGTATCCGATGCATTTCGCCTATAGCCCACGTGTCGACGCGCTGCGTCAGCAGCTACTCGCGTTTATGGACCAGTACATCGTGCCGCGTATCGGCGCCTGGCATGAGGAGGTCTCCGCAGGCGCCTACCCGGTTTCATTCATGGAAGACCTGAAAGCCTTGGCGCGTTCCGAAGGCTTATGGAATCTGTTCCTGCCGTCACTAGGCGAAGATGAGCCGGGCATGGGCCTGAGCAACCTCGAGTACGCACCGCTGGCGGAGATCATGGGCCGCGTGCATTGGGCGTCGGAGGTGTTCAACTGCAATGCGCCGGATACCGGGAATATGGAGCTGCTGCACATGTTCGCCACGCCGGAACAGCGCGAGCGCTGGCTGAACCCCTTGCTTGAAGGCGAGATCCGCTCGGCCTTCGCCATGACCGAACCGGACGTGCCGTCCTCCGATGCCACCAATATCCAGACGCTGATCCGCCGCGAGGGCGATGATTACGTGATCAACGGCCGCAAGTGGTTCATCACCAACGCCTCGCACCCCAACTGCAAACTGTTGATCGTCATGGGCAAGACCGACCCGGACGCGGAGACCCATCAGCAGCAGAGCATGATTCTGGTGCCGTTCAACACGCCCGGCGTCGAGCTGGTACGCAACATTCCAGTGATGAATCATCTCGCGCCGGAAGGCCACAGCGAATTGGTGCTGCGTAACGTGCGGGTGCCCGCGGGCAATCTGCTAGGCAAGGAGGGCGACGGTTTCATGATGGCCCAGGCGCGACTCGGCCCGGGTCGTATTCATCACTGCATGCGCTCGATAGGCATGGCCGAGCTGGCGCTGGAGCTGATGGTCGAGCGCTGCCAGGAGCGCAAGGCGTTCGGCAAGTACCTGCAGCAGTACTCGAACATCGGCGACTGGATTGCCGAGTCACGCATCGAGATCGAGCAGGCGCGTCTGTTGGTGCTGAAAACCGCCTGGATGATCGACGAGGGCGGCGCCAAGGCGGCGCGCAAGGAGATCTCGATGATCAAGGCATTGGTGCCCAGAATGCTCACCAACGTTGCTGATCGAGCCATGCAGGTCTACGGCGCGATGGGCCTGACGCCTGATACTCCGCTGGCGAACATGTGGACGGGCGGCCGTGCCTTGCGCTTCGCCGACGGCCCCGATCAGGTGCATCTGCGCAGCATTGCGCGGATTGAAATCAAGGCCAGCGAAGCCAATCGTGGCGCGACGGCAGCCTACCTGACGCCGCCTGGGCGTCATGGCTCGTGACGGTTGTGGGTGGAGTAGCGTTCCGCCCGATCCCGGCGCGATGGGTACCCGATTTCGACCGCCTGCTCCTCACGGTTTAGTGCAGCAGGCGCCTTCCCGCCGGGCGATGTACGGTCAATTGGTGGGCTGAAGCCCGCCCTACGGTTCCTGTAGAACAGGTTCGCGATGGTGAGCGTCTGCAAAGCCGTTTCGCCGCGCATTCGCCCATGGTTGCTTATAGACGGACGGGCTCGCCAGCTGCCGAATAGAGCCCTTGCCTGCGGCAGCGTTCGTATAAAGGTGTACAGGCACATTCGCGAACCAGCGGCACCCACCTCCCTCCCGCATTGACATGGCTCAATGCAATCACAGGTACCGGCCAAGCTTGATATCAGTCAAGGAGAGCGCCGGGCCTGCTCCCTACCATCACTCCATATTCGCAAACCTAAGTAGGTAGGCCATGACTTCCCGTTTCTCTTTCGCAGCTGGCACCAGAGGCGCATGGGGGCTCGGCTTTGTCCTGCTGCTGGCGCTGATGCTCAGTGTCTCCACCGTGCAGGGCAAGGACTACGAGGTCGAGCAGCAGCGCATCGAGCAATTCTTCCCAGGCGCCAGCGTTTCGGCTGCCGAAGGCGACTATCAGGTCCGCACCCTCTCGAAGGATGACGAGGTGCTGGGTTATGCCTTCCAGACCATCAACGTAGTCGATATTCCGGCCTACTCAGGCAAACCGATCAATATGCAGGTGCTGCTTGATCCTCAGGGTGTGATCGTCGATGCCTATGTGCTCGAGCATCATGAGCCGATCCTGCTGGTCGGCATTCCGATCGAGAAGCTTCACGCATTCACGGCCAAGTACGAGGGTATCAAGGTCGACCAGCGGGTCGTGGTCGGCCACTCCAGTGACGAGAAGGCAGTCACCATCGATGCGGTCACTGGCGCCACTGTCACTGTCATGGTGGTCAATGAAACCGTCATGCGCGCCGCCCGCGATGTTGCCGTGTCGCTTGGGCTGGTGGAGGACAAAGTCGGTGCGGCGCAAAAGCCGGCTACCGTCCGCGAGGATTATTACGAGCCCGCCAACTGGAGCGAACTGACCGGTAATGGCGCGATTCGCCGCTTGCATCTGACCAAGGGCGACATCGATCAGGCGTTCAAAGGCACCGAAGCCGAGGGCATCGACGAGGCGTCACCGGAAGAGGTCGACGAGACTTTCATCGACCTCTACGCCACCCACCTGAACCCGCCCACCATCGGCCGGGCCCTGCTTGGCGACGCTCACTACGCCGACCTGATGGAGGAGCTCAAGCCAGGCGAGCACGCTGTCGCGGTCATGGCCAGCGGCGAATACTCCTTCAAGGGTTCGGGCTATGTGCGCGGCGGCATCTTCGATCGGGTGCAGCTGCGCCAGTTCGGCAACGTCATCAGCTTTCGCGACATGGACTTCCAGCGCCTCGACGACGTGTATGCCGAAGGCATGCCGGATTTCAGCGAAATGGCGGTGTTCATCGTCCGTGAGCATTCTGCGTTTGATCCCGGTTCGCCGTGGACACTGGAGTTGCTGGTGCGCCGCCAGACCGGCCCGATCAGTGGCATGTTCACCAGCTTCGAACTGCCGTACGAGATGCCCGAGCAGTACATCGAGCGCCCGCAACCAACCGCCGAGGAACTGGCTGCGGCCGAGGAGGCCAACCGGCCGATGTGGGTCACCATCTGGTACCAGCAGAGCTTCCAAATTGGCGTGATCCTGGCCGCGCTGCTTGTGCTGACCGTCATCCTCTTCATGCAGGACAAACTCACCCAGCACCCCAACTTCTTGAAAAAGCTGCGCCACGGCTACCTGATCTTCACCGTGGTGTTCATCGGCTGGTATGCCCTGGGGCAGCTGTCGGTGGTCAACGTGCTGACCTTCGTGCACGCCCTGGTGCAGGACTTCCGCTGGGAGCTGTTCCTTACCGATCCGGTGATCTTCATCCTCTGGGTCTTCACCGCCGCCAGCATTTTGCTCTGGGGCCGTGGAGTCTTCTGCGGCTGGCTGTGCCCCTTCGGGGCGTTGCAGGAGCTGATCAACGAGGCTGCTCGCAAACTCAAGATCCGTCAGTACGAGGTGCCCTTCGCGGTGCATGAGCGGCTCTGGGCGATCAAGTACATCGTGCTGCTGGTTCTGTTCGGCATCTCGCTGGAGTCGATGACGATGGCCGAGAAGGCCGCCGAGGTGGAGCCGTTCAAGACCGCCATCACCCTCAAGTTCGACCGCCAATGGTGGTTCGTCGCCTACGCCGTGGCCCTGCTGGCAATCAACATCTTCACCCGCAAGGTGTACTGCCGCTACGTCTGCCCGCTGGGCGCGGGGCTGGCGATCACTGGCCGCTTCCGCCTGTTCGACTGGCTCAAGCGGCGCAAGGAGTGCGGCAACCCCTGTCAGGTCTGTGCCAACGAATGTGAAGTCCAGGCGATTCATCCGGACGGGCACATCAATCACAACGAGTGCCACTACTGCCTCGATTGCCAGATGACCTATCACAACGAAAACAAGTGCCCGCCGCTGATCGTGAAGAACAAGCGCGCCAAGCGCGGCAAGAAAGCCCCGGCCGGCCCAACGCTGATTCCCGTAGTGCAAGTGGTAGACCCGCAGAGCGGCACGCCTGATCGCGAACGCTCGCAACCGATCGTTTGACCTGTCCGTACACGATAAGGAGCAACACCCCATGAGCGACAAGAGCAAGAACACCCCCGAAACGCTGGAAAAGAGTGGCTTTAGCCGCCGTGGCTTCCTGGGCGCCAGTGCCCTGACCGGCGCCGCCGTGGCAGCGACCGCATTCGGCGGCGCAGTCATGAGCCGTGAGACCTGGGCCGCAGCGGTCAAGGACGCACAACAGAAAATCCACGTCGCACCGGGCGAACTGGACGACTACTACGGTTTCTGGAGCGGCGGTCACCAGGGCGAAGTGCGCGTGGTGGGCGTACCCTCGATGCGCGAGCTGATGCGCATCCCGGTATTCAACGTCGATTCCGCCACCGGTTGGGGCCTGACCAACGAAAGCCGCCACATCATGGGCGAGAGCGCCAAGTTCCTGAACGGCGACTGCCACCATCCGCATATCTCGATGACCGACGGCAAGTACGACGGCAAGTACCTGTTCATCAACGACAAGGCCAACAGCCGCGTCGCGCGTATCCGCCTCGACATCATGAAGTGCGACAAGATGCTGACCGTGCCGAACGTACAGGCCATCCACGGCCTGCGTCTGCAGAAGGTGCCGCACACCAAGTACGTGTTCGCCAACGCCGAGTTCGTCATTCCGCACCCCAATGACGGCAGCAACTTCGACCTGCAGGCCGAAAGCGCTTACACCATGTTCAACGTCATCGATGCCGAGAAGATGGAAATGGCCTTTCAGGTCATCGTCGACGGCAACCTGGACAACACCGACGCCGACTACACCGGCAAGTACGCCGCCTCCACCTGCTATAACTCGGAGAAAGCCACCGACCTGGGCGGCATGATGCGCAACGAGCGCGACTGGGTGGTGGTGTACAACATCCCGCGCATCGAGGCGGCGATCAAAGCCGGCAAGTTCAGCACCGTCGGCGACTCGAAAGTGCCGGTGGTCGATGGCCGCGCCGGTTCGGAATTCACCCGCTACATCCCGGTGCCGAAGAACCCGCACGGCTGCAACACCTCGTCCGACGGCAAGTACTTCATCGCCGCCGGCAAGCTGTCGCCAACGGTCACCATGATCGAAATCGCCAAGCTCGATGATCTGTTCGACGACAAGCTAAAGGACCCGCGCGACGTGGTCGCCGCTGAGCCGGAACTGGGTCTCGGCCCGCTGCACACCACCTTCGACGGTCGCGGCAATGCCTACACCACGCTGTTCATCGACAGCCAGGTGGTGAAGTGGAACATGGCCGAAGCGGTACGCGCCTACAACGGCGAGAAGGTCAACTACATCAAGCAAAAACTCGACGTGCAATATCAGCCGGGCCACCTGCATGCTTCACTGACCGAAACCAGTGAGGCCGATGGCAAGTGGCTGGTGGCACTGTGCAAGTTCTCCAAGGACCGCTTCCTGCCGACCGGCCCGCTGCACCCGGAAAACGACCAGTTGATCGACATCTCCGGTGACGAAATGAAGCTGGTGCACGACGGCCCGACCTACGCCGAGCCGCACGATTGCATCCTCGCGCGTCGTGACCAGATCAAGCCGCAGAAGATCTGGAAGCGTGACGACCCATTCTTCGCACCGACGGTTGAGCGGGCGAAGAAGGACGGCATCAACCTGGAAACCGACAACAAGGTGATCCGCGACGGCAACAAGGTGCGGGTGTACATGACCTCGATGGCACCGACCTATGGCATGACCGAGTTCACGGTCAAGCAGGGCGACGAAGTCACCGTAACCATCACCAACATCGACCAGATCGAAGACGTGTCCCACGGGTTCGTCATGACCAACCACGGCGCGAGCATGGAGATCAGCCCGCAGCAGACCGCGTCCATCACTTTTACGGCCGACAAGCCCGGCCTGCATTGGTACTACTGCAGCTGGTTCTGCCACGCGCTGCACATGGAAATGGTCGGCCGTATGTTGGTCGAGCCGGCGTAACACGACCGGGCGGGGGCAATCGCTCCCGCCTTTCACCTGCCTGGAAGCTGAAGAGGAACAACGCAGTGCTCAGATCTCAGGCGATATCAAGGTTTCAACCGCTGGCAGCGCTGCTGCTGGCCCTGTTCTGCGGGGTGGCCGTGGCGGCCCCGCAACCTATTTCAGCCCTGCCGCTCCAGGCGGAAGGGGGCAACCGCTGGCGCTTACCGGCCGGCGAATACACCGGTCAATTCAGCATCGACCAGCCCATGCAGCTGCGCTGCGAGCCTGGCGCCGTGTTGCAGGCGCAGGGCGAGGGCAACGGCCTGTTGATCGAGGCGTCCGATGTCACCGTCGAAGGCTGCACATTGCTTGACTGGGGCCGCGATCTGACCGCGATGAACGCCGCCATCTTCATCCAGCCAAAGGCGCAGCGCGTGGTGATCCGCGACAACCAGCTGCGTGGCCCCGGCTTCGGCATCTGGGTCGACGGCTCGAAAGACGTGAGCCTGATCGGCAACCAGATCGAAGGCGACACGAGCATTCGTTCCCAGGACCGCGGCAACGGCATTCACCTCTACGCCGTGAGCGGCGCGCGCATCATCGACAACCAGGTGCGTAACACCCGCGATGGCATCTACATCGATACTTCCAACGGCAATCACATCGAAGGCAACGTGCTGGAAGATCTGCGGTACGGGGTGCACTACATGTTCGCCAATGACAACAGCGTGATCGGCAACGTCACCCGTCGCACCCGTACCGGCTATGCGCTGATGCAGAGCCGCAAGCTGGAGGTCATCGGCAATCGCTCCGAGGGGGACGAGAACTACGGCATCCTGATGAACTACATCACCTATTCGACCATCCGCGACAACGTCGTCAGCGACGTGCGCAGTGGCTCGACCGGCGACAGCATGATCTCGGGCGCCGAGGGCAAGGCGCTGTTCATCTACAACTCCTTGTTCAACACCATCGCGGGCAACCGTTTCGAAAAAAGCGCGCTGGGCATCCACCTGACTGCGGGCTCGGAAGACAACCGCATCTCTGGTAACGCCTTCATCGACAATCAGCAGCAGGTCAAGTACGTGGCCACCCGCACCCAGGAATGGTCCATCGATGGCCGTGGCAACTACTGGAGCGATTACCTGGGCTGGGACCGCAACGATGATGGGCTGGGCGACGTCGCCTACGAGCCCAACGACAACGTCGATCGTCTGTTGTGGCTTTACCCGCAGGTGCGGCTGTTGATGAACAGCCCGAGCATCGAGGTGCTGCGCTGGGTTCAGCGGGCCTTCCCGGTCATCAAGTCGCCCGGCGTGCAGGACAGCCATCCGTTGATGAAGCCGCCAACCGATCCATTGATGAGCAAAACGCAGGAGCCAACGCCATGAGCGCTGTAGAGATCCAGGGCGTGAACCAGCGTTACGGCAGCATGACCGTGCTGCATGATCTGAACCTGACCCTCGGCGAGGGTGAGGTGCTGGGCCTGTTCGGCCACAACGGCGCCGGCAAGACCACCAGCATGAAACTGATTCTTGGCCTGCTCACGCCCAGCGAAGGGCAGGTGCGTGTGCTCGGTCGGGCGCCGCATGATCCCGAAGTCCGCCGCCAGCTGGGTTACCTGCCCGAGAACGTGACCTTCTATCCGCAGCTCAGTGGTCGCGAGACGCTGCGGCACTTCGCTCGGCTGAAAGGCGCAGCAGTGAAGCAGGTGGACGAACTGCTGGAACAGGTCGGGCTGTCTCACGCTGCCGAACGCCGGGTGAAGACCTATTCCAAGGGCATGCGCCAGCGTCTCGGCCTGGCTCAGGCGCTGCTTGGTGAGCCGCGTCTGCTGTTGCTCGACGAACCCACGGTGGGGCTCGATCCCATCGCAACCGGCGATCTCTATGAGCTGATCGACCGGATGCGCCAACGCGGCACCAGCGTCATTCTCTGCTCGCATGTGCTGCCCGGCGTCGAAGCGCATATCAATCGGGCGGCGATTCTGGCCAAAGGTCAGCTACAGGCAGTCGGCAGCCTGGCGCAGCTGCGCGTCGAGGCGGGGCTGCCGGTGCGCATTCGCGCCAGTGGCATCGGCGACAGCGCCGGCTGGTTGCAGCGTTGGGGAGACGCGGGCCATAGCGCACGTTCGCTGGGAGAACACAGCGTCGAGGTGTCGGCCATCAATGGCCACAAACTGCCGCTGCTGCGCGAATTGCTGGGCGAGGGCGAGCCGGACGACATCGAAATCCATCAGCCATCGCTCGAAGACCTGTATCGCTACTACATGCAGCGCGCCGGCGACGTCCGCGCGGCGGAGGGCACGTTATGAACCAGATCTGGAACATCGCCCGCAAGGAATTCAGCGACGGTTTGCGCAACCGCTGGTTGCTTGCCATCAGCCTGCTGTTCGCGGTGCTGGCGGTGGGCATTGCCTGGCTCGGCGCAGCCGCGTCCGGACAACTGGGCTTTACCTCGATTCCGGCGACCATCGCCAGCCTAGCGAGTCTGGCAACCTTCCTGATGCCGCTGATCGCACTGCTGCTGGCCTACGACGCCATTGTCGGCGAGGACGAGGGCGGCACCCTGATGCTGCTGCTGACTTACCCGCTGGGACGCGGGCAGATCCTGCTGGGCAAGTTCGTCGGCCACGGGCTGATCCTGGCGCTGGCGGTGTTGATCGGTTTCGGCTGCGCGATGCTGGCCATCGCCGTGCTGGTCGAAGACATCGAAATTGGTCTGCTGCTTTGGGCCTTTGGCCGCTTCATGATCTCTTCGACGTTGCTCGGTTGGGTGTTCCTCGCCCTGGCCTATGTGCTGAGCAGCAAGGTCAGCGAGAAATCCAGTGCGGCCGGCCTGGCGCTTGGCGTGTGGTTTCTCTTCGTACTGGTGTTCGACCTCGTCTTGCTGGCGCTGCTGGTGCTCAGTGAGGGCAGCTTCAGCCCCGAAGCGCTGCCGTGGCTGCTGCTGCTGAACCCGGCCGACATCTACCGTTTGATCAATCTGTCCGGCTTCGAGGGCGGCAATGCCATGGGCGTGCTGTCGCTGGGTAGCGAGCTGCCGATGCCAACCGCCGCGCTCTGGCTGTGCCTGTTGCTGTGGGTGGGTGTTTCACTGCTGCTGGCCTATGGCGTGTTCCGCCGTCGTCCCGCATGACCATGAAAAGGAAACTGTAACGATGAATGCGCTATACAGAGCGTCACGCGTCCTGATCACCGCTGCGATGGTGCTGGGCCTGGCCGGTTGTAATGAGGCCGAGCAGAGCGAGCAGCTGCTCGAGCCGGTGGCCTTTCACAGCAGCGATGAATGCCATGTCTGCGGCATGGTGATCAGCGATTTCCCGGGGCCCAAGGGGCAGGCGGTAGAAAAGGGCGGGGTACGTAAATTCTGTTCCACCGCGGAGATGCTCGGCTGGTGGCTGCAACCGGAAAACCGCATGCTCAACGCCAAGCTCTACGTGCACGACATGGGCCGCTCCACCTGGGAGCACCCAGATGACAAATTCCTGATCGACGCCACCAGCGCCTACTATGTCGCGGGTACGTCGCTCAAGGGCGCCATGGGCGTGGTGCTGGCAACCTTTGCCGACGAGTCTGCGGCCAAGGGACTGGCGGCCATGCACGGCGGCCGCGTGCTGCGATTCGAGGACATCGACCAGTCGGTGCTTCAACAAACCTCCGACATGTCACACGACATGCCCGGTCATCAACAAGCTCACGCCGGTCACTAGACCGCAACCTACCACTCGATGAGGTAACTGAAATGATGGGTATCAGCATCTGGCAACTTCTGATCGTTCTGCTGATCGTGGTCATGCTGTTCGGCACCAAGCGCCTACGCGGTCTGGGCACGGATCTGGGTGGCGCGATCAGCGGCTTTCGCAAATCCATGAGCGACGGCGAAAGCGCAGCGCCGGGCGACACGGCCAAGCACGAACTCAAATAAGGCTTTGGTGGGTTTTGTCATAGGCGCGAGCTTGCTCGCGATCATGGTTCGGCATCCGCCTGGTGCCGATTGCCGGTATGGCCCCAGGATCGCCAGCAAGCTGGCTCCTACAGAAAGCGGTGTGCTTGGCGCCCGCGTTTCGCGGCGCTGACTCAACATCGGTACGCTTTTCTTAGGAGCGAGCTTGCTCGCGATCATGGTTCGGCGTCCGCCGGGTGCCGGTTGCCTGGGCGAGTGTGGATCGCCAGCAAGCTGGCTCCTACTGAGCCGGTGCGTTCGACGCGCTGGGTCTGAGCTCGTAGACCTGCCGGCGGTCGCCGCCAGGATCCCTCCAAAAAAAAGATGATTGCAATCAAGTCTGCCAAAGCCCCCAACCCTGTAAAAAGTAGGCCTGGCTCCGCGATTCCGGAGCGATCACTGTTCTGACCCGCAGGGCTTTGTTCCTTCAGGCAGATACGAGCAAGTTCAGGAGGCCTTTGTGCAAGTTATCGATCGGCGAAAAGCCTTGAGTATCCCGCCCGTATGGCGGCTCGCCTTTCGCCCGTTTTTTCTCGCCGGCAGCCTCTTCGCGCTGCTCGCTATTCCCTTGTGGATCGCTGCGTGGACTGGCCTCTGGCCGGGCTTCCAGCCAACCGGCGGCTGGTTGTCCTGGCACCGCCACGAAATGCTGTTCGGCTTTGCCATGGCTATCGTTGCCGGCTTTCTGCTCACGGCAGGGCAGACCTGGACCGGTCAGCCTGGCGTATCGGGCAACAGGCTGATGGCGCTGGCCGTAGTCTGGCTGCTGGCGCGTCTCGGCTGGTTGTTCGGGCTGCCGTTGGCGCTGCTGATTCCGCTCGATCTGCTGTTCATGTTGGGTGTAACCGGGCTGATGGCGCGCATGCTCTGGGTGGCCAAGCAGAAGCGCAACTACCCGATCATCGCCGTGCTCGGCCTGATGACGGCCGCCGATGTGCTGGTGCTCTGTGGCATCGCGCTCGGCGATGACGGTTTGCAGCGCCAGGGCGTTCTCGCTGGGCTTTGGCTTGTGGCGGCGCTGATGGCCATCATCGGCGGACGCGTGATTCCTTTCTTCACCCAACGCGGCCTCGGTCACACCGAAGCGGTTAAGCCGTGGCTCTGGCTGGACGTGGCGCTGCTGGTGGGCACCGGTCTGATCGCTGCGCTATACGCCGCCGGCGTTGCCTTGCAACAGAACCTCGGGCTCGGCGTGCTGTTTCTCGCCATTGGCGCCGGGCACCTGCTGCGGCTGGTGCGCTGGTATGACAGTGGCATCTGGCGCGTGCCGCTGTTGTGGTCGCTGCACCTGGCCATGCTCTGGCTGGTGATCGCCGCAACCGGGTTGGCGCTGTGGAATTTCGGTCTGCTGGACAGCTCCAGCTCGTCGCTGCATGCGCTGTCGGTCGGTTCCATGAGCGGCTTGATCCTGGCGATGATTGCTCGCGTCACGCTCGGGCATACCGGCCGGCCGTTACAGCTGCCGTCCGGCATCGTCAGCGCCTTCGTATTGTTCAACCTCGGTGCGGCCTCGCGGGTGTTTCTGGTTACCGAATGGCCACTGACTGGCCTGTGGCTTGCCGCGATCTGCTGGACCCTGGCGTTCGCCCTATATGCCTGGCGCTATGCGCCGATGCTGGTCACCGCGCGGGTCGATGGCCACCCAGGCTAGACGCTGAACAAACCCCTTATCCCGCTACCCCCTAAAGAAATGCTGCCTGCCCATTCCGGGACGGGCAGCCTGCGGCCCGGCGATTGCCGGCATCGGAGATGATGATGAAAAATGAATTCAATGAACGCCTGGCCGTCGTCACCGGGGCCAGTTCGGGTATCGGGTTGGCGCTGTGCACCGCACTGCTGCAGCGCGGCGCGCGAGTATTGGCCATGTCGCGCAGCCTGGGCGGCTTGGCACAGCTGATGGAAACCTATGCTGAGCACCTGCACTGGGTCGAGGGCGACGTGACCTCGGCGGATGATCTACAGCTGCTGGCGCGTCGGGCTGCCGAGCTGGGTCCGGTGGACTATCTGGTGCCGAACGCGGGCATCGCCGAGTTGGGCGACAGCCTCGACGTGGCTTGCTTCGAGCGCCAGTGGGCGGTCAATGGAGCCGGCGCGCTGAACACCCTGGGCGCGTTGCGTGCCGAATTGGCCAAACCCGCATCGGTGGTGTTCGTTGGCACCTTCCTGACGCGCAGTACCTTCCCGGGGCTGGCGGCCTATATCGCTAGCAAAGCCGCGCTGGTCGCACATGCCCGCACCCTGGCGGTGGAGTTCGCTCCGCTGAACGTGCGCATCAATGTGGTCTCTCCGGGGCCGACGGCCACCGCGATCTGGGGCACGCTGGGGCTGCCCGATGAGCAACTCGAACAGGTGGCCGAAGGCGTCACCCAGCGCCTGCTGCCGGGGCATTTCCTCGAATCTGCCGCGGTGGCGAATGTCATTCTGTTCCAGCTCTCGCAGGGCGCGCGTGGCGTCTACGGCCAGGATTGGGTGGTCGACAACGGCTACACGCTTCACTGAACCCGGCGAGGCAGACGATGTTTTTCAGATGGAAACGAGCCGCCCGCGATCTGCAGCTGAAGCATGATCGGCTGCAGCAAACCTGCGCGGAGCAGGCCGCGCGTATCGCAACGCTGGAGGCACAGGCGGCCGCTGTCAACGCCGCCAGCATCGATGGGCAACGCCAGCTGGACTATTACCGCGGCGTTGCCGGCAATCTGGTCCGCTTCAGCCATTCGGTCGAGCATCTGGGCGACTCGTTCGAATACCTCACTGGCCAGCTGAGCGAAAATCGCACACAGGCCGAGCAGGTTGCCGACGCCGCGCTGAACAATCAGCAGCACTTCGGCGAGCTACAGAACAAGGCGGTCGAGATGGAGAACGGGCTCAACCAGGCTTCGCAGCAGGTCGACGCCCTTGCAGCCCATTCGCAACAGATCAACGGCATTGTCGATCTCATCAGCGGTATCGCCAGCCAGACAAACTTGCTCGCCCTCAATGCGGCAATCGAGGCGGCGCGGGCGGGTGACGCCGGTCGCGGCTTCGCCGTGGTTGCAGGGGAAATCCGCAGCCTGGCGGAAAAGACCGCACTGGCTACCGCTGATATCGTTCAAGAGATCACCCAGGTGCAGGCCGAGATCGCCAGCGTTCACGCTTATATTCAGGTGCAGGGCGGCCTCGCGCAGGGGTTCAGCCGTACCACCGAACGGGCCGTGGCAGCCATGCAGCACCTGCATGGGTTGGCCGGCAACATGCGCCACGGCATCGAGCGTTCCTCGTTCCGTGCGGGTATCGAGTTGGCCAACCTCGATGAGCTGTCGCTCAAGTTCGTCGTCTACAACCAGGTCCTCGGATCGGACAGCCAGCAAGCGCCGGTTTTGCCAAGCGAGCGTGAGTGTCGCTTCGGTCGCTGGTACTACGGGGAAACCAGTCGCGGCATGCACCGGCTGGAGCATTTTCGGCAGATCGAGCGTCCGCACACGGCTGTCCATCATCAGGGGCAGCAGGCTATCGAGGCGTTTCGTCGGCAGGCACTGGAAGACGCGCTCGGCCATATGAGCGAGATGGAAGAGGCCAATCTCGAGGTGATGCGCATCGTTGCGGCGCTGATTGGCGAGCAGGAGAAAGAGGCGCGGCCTGCTATCAGCCAAGCGTGTTAGCAGACTCGGTAAGCCATATCTTTAACTGACCGATCGCGTCAGGGCTTGCCTGTTGCTGCAGATGAGACAAGCCAGCTAGAAACTTTGATAGCAAAAATACTGCAGCAAAGAATCAATACTATTCATTAGCGTTGGGTTAGGCGCGCACCGACAATGTGCGCCCGATTCGTCCGTGCCCTTATTTGAGGCATCGGACCTCCTTTGATCGACCGACACGGCCCGTTTATGCAAGCGGTTGGGCGTAGCGGCGATCAACAGACTCAACGCAAGCAGGAATCATGCAGGAACGCCTTTTAGACTGGTGCCGATCCTTTGCGCCCGTGCCTTTATCGGCGCGTCCCGCTGAATGGCTGCGTGCCGCAACGGGCATCGGCTTGGCGTTGTTGCTGGTCATCCCGTTCAGCGCCTGGGTGTTCGGGATCTCTGTCACCCTGCCGCTGGCTGCGCCGGCGGCTGCGTCCGCTGTGTTGCTGTTCGCGGCCTCGTCGAGCCCCTTCGCCCAGCCATGGTCGGTGATCGGCGGCAATCTGTTGGCCGCTGCCATCGGTATCGCGCTGGGTGCCAGCCCCTTGCCTGTGGCGATGGCGGCCGGCCTGGCCGGGGCGCTGGCGATCATCTGCCTATTCGGCTTGCGCTGCCTGCATCCGCCGGGTGCGGCGCTGGCACTGGTGGCAGTGGTCGGCAGTCCGGAGCTGCACGCTTACGGGTTCCAGTTGCTCTTCCCGGTAGCGTTCAACTCGTTGCTGCTGGTGGTGGTGGCGCTGCTCTACAACAATCTCAGCGGACACGCCTACCCCAAGCCGCGCCCGCAGAAAGGCAACACTCATCACACCCATGACCCGTTGCCCAGCGAGCGCATGAGCTTCAGAGATGACGACGTGGAGCGGGCGCTGGCCGAGTTCGGTGAATACGTCGACGTCACCCGGGATGATCTGGCACAGCTGATCAAGCAGACCGAAAAGCATGCGTTGCGACGCAGCATGGGCGAGATAACCGCCGCCGACATCATGTCTCGCAATCTTTACTGGGGCACCCCGGACTGCTCCATTCAACGCGCCTGGCAGAGCCTGCGCGAGCATCGCTTGCATTCCTTGCCGGTGGTCAAAGGCGACAGTCGCGAGCTGCTCGGCATCGTCACGCTGGTCGACCTGCTCAAGCATCTGCGCTCGACGCCGGCGCGTCTGCGTCTCAGCCAACTGAAACGCGCAGGCGGCGCTCGGCTGCGCTCGATCATGAGTACGCCGGTGGTCACGGTTAACCCGGACACGCACATGGTCGATCTGGTGTTCCTGCTCTCCGATAAGGGCCTGCACTGCCTGCCGGTGGTGGACGCCGAGCAGCGCCTGGTCGGCATGATCACCCAGACCGATTTGATCGCGGCGCTCTATCGGAACTGGCTGAAACACTTGCCCGACTGAAGCGCCCGTAGCCTGGCGGGATGACACCTGGCCGGCAGTGGGCCATCGCGCCCTGCATCGCAGCCCGCGGGAGGCACTGCCGGAACCTGTGGCATAGTCGCAGTGCCTGAGTGCTATACCTCTTCCAAGCCGAGCCCATGCAAGACCCTTTCAACGACTGGCTGCGATCCTTCTTTCCGGTGCCATTGAGCGTGGGGCCGAAGGAATGGCTGCGGGCGGTGATCGGCGTGGGTCTGGTGGTGCTGCCAATGGTTTCCATCGGTCTTTGGCTGTTCGGCGGCCCGGTCACGCTGCATATCGTCGCGCCAGCCGGCGCTTCGGCGGTGATCCTCTTCAGTGCATCGTCGAGTCCGTTCGCCCAACCCTGGTCAGTGCTCGGTGGCAACCTCATTGCCGTGACCATTGGCGTCGCGCTGGGCGCCAGTGCATTGCCCACGGTGGCAGCGGCGGTCCTGGCCGTGTGCCTGGCCATTGCTTGTCTGTTCCTGCTGCGCTGCATGCATCCCCCAAGCTGTGCGCTGGCGATGGTCGCCGCCATCGGCGGGCCGGGCATCAGCGAGTTGGGTTATGGCCTGCTGATTCCGGTGGCCTTCAACTCGCTGCTGCTGATTGCCGCTGCGTTGGTCTACAACAACCTCACGCGCCATCCCTATCCCAAACCGCGCGCGGCCAGTGGCGCAGAGCAGACTGGCAGTGTCCCGCTGGGGGAGGAGCAGATGAGCTTCACCAGCGATGACGTGGACCGTGCACTGGAGGATTTCGGTGAGTACGTCGACGTCACCCGCGACGATTTAGTGGACTTGATCAAACGCACCGAGACTCATGCTATTCGCCGCAGCATGGGTACCGTCACCGCTGGCGACATCATGTGCCGCGAGTTGCACTGGGTCGACCCAGCGGCCCGGATGCGTCAGGCCTGGGATGTCGTGCGTCGGCACCGTCTGCATTCGCTGGCCGTGCTTGAACCGGGCAGCGGCAAGCTGGTGGGCATCCTCACCCTGACCGATCTGCTGCAGCACTTCGAGCCCAGCCCGTCACGGCTCAACCTGCGGCGGCTGACGTTCGGTCGTGAGGTGCGAGTGGAGGGGATCATGAGCGCGCCGGTGGTCTCGGTGCATGAAGACGCGCATCTGGCCGATCTTGTCCATTTGCTGGCCGACCGCCGCATGTCTTGCTTGCCCGTCGTCGACGCCGAGCAGCGCCTGGTCGGCATGATCACCCAGAGTGATCTGGTCGCCGGGCTTTACCAGAACTGGATGAAGCGGCTCAGCAACTGAGGCGTCGTTGTCCTGGCGTTTTGTCTGGATCTGCCTGGCTAGATTTCATAGTTCCAGCGCGACCAGTCGTATTCCTGTTCGGCGGCTTCTCGCAGCAGCGCAACGGCACGCTGCAACGCCGGCGACTCGGCGGCATGGGGATACACCAGGTAGACCGGGTAGCTGAACTCGGGCGCCTGCTCGACCCGTTTGAGCACGCCTTCGTCAAGGTAGCGTTGGACCACGCGCGTGCGGAAGTAGCCGCGACCGCCATGCTGCAGCAGATACTGCAGCGCCAGTGGGCCGAGGCTGAAGGAAAGCGCGGTGCGGATGTGCTCCGGCAGGGCACGGTCATGCTGACTACGAAACGCCGGGCCCCAGTCGACGTACAGATAAGGCTCGGGGATGTAGCTGTGAACCACCTGGATCAGCTTTTCTTCGAGCAACTGCTCGACCTGCAGCCCAGGCCTGTACTCGGGCTGATGCACCAGCGCCGCATCCAGCACGCCGAGGCCTAGCTGCTTCTGCAGCTCCTCGCCACTGGCCACCTCGTTACGAAAGGCATGGTCGGGCATCATCTGGCGCAGGCGCTGGACCCAGGCCAGCATCAATGGATTGCACAGGCTGATTTCGGCGCCCAGCGACAGCAGCTTGTCATAGCCGCGCGGCAGGGGCAGCTCACGTCGGGCCGTTTCCCAGGTCTGCACCAACTGGGTGGCATAGGTGACGAAACGCTCGCCGTCGCTGGTCAACCGCGCACCGGCGCGGTTGCGCACGAACAGCCGGCAGCCGAGCTGCGTTTCGAGGCTGCGCACCCGTGCAGTGACTGCGGTCTGGGTGATATGCAGCCGCTCGGCCGTGGCGACGAAGCTGCCACTGCGAATGATCTCGAGAAAGGTGCGGGCGAGATCGATATCCATGAAAGCGTGCTCATATCAAAGGGTTTGATATGAAAGCAGGTTGGAATGAAAGATAAAAGCCGAAAGCGGGTTCAGGCTGGACAGTTGGGGGTAATAGCACTCGAGGTTTGGGTCGGGCGGTGTTGCGCTTCAGCTGGCTTGCGCGCTTTTCTGCGCCTCTTGGTGGGCTGAAGCCCACCCTACTTGGTGGAGGTAATCGCGAGCTTTGTGGGTTGGGCGGCTTTGCGCTTCGGTCCTCCGGGGGCGTTTCCTGCTCCCTCATGGTGGGCTGAAGCCCACCCTACTTATTGGGCGAAAATCCGTGCAGGTTGACGCCGATCCTCCAGACGCTTTTATCGTCGTTTGCCTTTAGTGCGACGTGCCTTCGGCGTACTCGATCTTGTTGCCGACGTTGTACTTGCCGGACGGCTTGTTCATCGGAATGCGCTTGATCTCTTTCAATGTCTTGGCGTCATAGACGATCAGCGCGCCATCGGTGTCCCAGACGCTAAGCAGCGCGTAGCGACCGTCGTTGGTGAACTCGACATGCGCAGCATTCTTCCCAGGCATCGGCCTTAGCGTATGGGCGACCTCCAGGGTCTGCTTGTCGATCAAATGCACCGCATCGTTGTTGGGGCCGAAGAACACGTCGGTCCAGGCGTAGGGTGAGTTAAGGTGGCTGCGCATGAAGAACCCCGGCCCCTCGGTGGGGATTTCCTTGATCAGTTTCCAGCTCTGCAGATCGAGCACCGAAATCAGCCCCTTGCTTACGTTGGGCGTGGCGAATACCCAGTTGCCGCCGCGTTTCCAGTAAATGCCCGAGCCCAGATGCGGCATGCCCGGCAACGGAATGTCGGTGACCGCCTTGCCGGTATCGAGATCGATGACCTGCCCGCCGAGTGCCTTGCGCGAGGTGGCCAGCAGATAGCGGTAATCCGGCGTGAACGAGAAGTCGTCAAGGAAGTCAGCCGCCTCGATGCGCCGTGGCTGGAAATCCGGCTCGCCGGCATAGGAAATTTCCCAGGCTTCTTTCACGTCTTTCAGTGCCACCACGAAGCTGTCACGCGGCGGTGCGGTGTACACGGCACTGACACGCGATTGGGTGCCGTCTGCGCCAAGGGTGGGGATGTGTTTGACCAACGACAGGTCACGGGCATCCAGCAAAACCAGATTACCCGGCAGGTAGTTGCCCACCAGCACCCAGCGCCCGTCGTTGCTCACGGCCAGGTTGCGGGTATTCAGCCCGGCCCGTACCTCGGCGATCATGGTCAGGTTGTGCAAGTCGTAGACGCTGATCCAGCCGTCCCGCGAGGCGAAGTAGACGAAGCGGCCATCCGGCGAGAACTTCGGCCCGCCGTGCAGGGCGAAGTGTGACTGGAAGTTGGCCAGCTCCTCGAAGCGATCGCCGTCCAGCACGCGCACGTGATGGTTGCCGGCTTCGACCACGACGAACAGGTTGAGCGGATCGGCGTTGTGCTGCGGTGTGTTCGGCAGCGTGTCGACGTCGGTGAGGATGCGATGGCTGGCGCGGATGTCGGCATCGCTCCAGGTCGGTGGTGTGGCGGCCGGTTGGTAGAGGTAGCTGACCAGCGCATCGATTTGCGCAGAATCCAGGCGATCACCGAATGCGGCCATCTGGCTGGCCGGACGGCCGTTGTGAATCACCGCGCGCGCCTCATCTGGTTTGATTCGGCTGAGGCTCTCGGGTAGCAACGCAGGCCCGGCCCCGCCTAAACGATTGGTACCATGGCAGCTCTGGCAGTGTTGCTCATAGAGCACGCCGGCCTGCTCCAGCGACACGGCCTCCGGGGCGGCCTGAACGGCCCCGCAGAGCATGAGCAGGGCGAAGGGGATCAGTCGCATAACGCCTCCAGAACCGCTTCCTGTGAACTGTGCTCGGCACATAGGCGCGCCGGAAACTCCAGTGATTGATTGGCGAATAGGCCGACCACTTGCCCTATCACGGTCAAGGTAGGAGGTTTCAGTTGTTGTGCCTGCGCCATCGAGGGCAGCTGTTTCAGTGTGCAGCGCACCACCCGCTGATCGGCGCGGGTACCGTTGCCGATCAACGCGGCGGGGGTGTCGACCGGCAGGCCGGCAGCAATCAGGTTGCGCGAGATCTCGCCAAGGCTGGCCAGGCCCATGTAGAACACCAGGGTCTGCTTGCCCTCGACCAGGCTACTCCAGGGCAGCTGTAGAGCGCCGTCTTCCTGCAGGTGACCGGTGATGAACTGGCAGGAATGGGCCAGGTCGCGGTGAGTCAGCGGAATCCCGGCATAGGCGCTGCAACCCGCTGCGGCGGTAATGCCTGGCACCACCTGACCGTTGATGCCATGGGCGAGTAGGTATTCGAGTTCTTCCGCGCCGCGGCCGAAGATAAAGGGGTCGCCGCCCTTGAGGCGCACCACGCGGAGGTTCTGCTGCGCCAGATCCACCAGCAGCTGATTGATCTGCGGCTGCGGCAGGCTGTGGTAGCCGCTGGTCTTGCCGACGTAGTGGCGTGCGCAGCGCTCGGGTATCAGCTTCATCAGATCGTCGCTGACGAGGCGGTCGTAGACCACGGCATCGGCTTGCTGGAGCAGGCTCCAGGCACGCAGGGTGAGCAGGCCCGGGTCGCCGGGGCCGGCGCCGACGAGCGCGACTTCGCCCGGGGCCAGGGTCGCGCCAAGGGAAGCGGGGAGAGTGGTTGGCTGATCCATGCGAACTCCTGAGAATCTCATCGGGCTGGCGGTATGTACGGGGCGGCCTTGTGGCCGCTCTTGGTCAAATGGCGATGCTGGGAATGCACTGCGGTTGTGGCAGACCTATCTCCTGGTCACTGAGGTAGCAGCCGGGGTCTTCGCCCCAGAGGTTGCCTTCAGCCCAGGCGCGGGTGCGGGTGTTGCCGTTGCAGATCGACAACCAGCGGCACTCGGCGCAGCGTCCGGTCACGGCCCGGGGGTGCTGGCGCAGCTCGGTGAGCAGCGGCTCGGGATTGTCCAGCCAGATTTCACGGAACGACTGGCGCCGCACATTGCCGACGGTGTGCTGCCACCAGTAGGTATCCGGGTGCACATCGCCGATGTTGTCGATATTGGCGATGCCACCACCCGACGCATTGCCGCCCCAGGCGCGCAACATCTGCTCCAGACGATCGCGGTGCTGTGGCAGATGGGTTTCCACCCACTGCAGCAGCAGGATGGCGTCGGCATCGTTGTTGCCACTGACGAAATCGGTTTCGCGGCCGTTCTGCACGTCGTCCCAGGCTTGCTCGAACAGCTGGTACATGGCGTCGCGGGTCATCTGGTGATGGGCGTCGGCCTTGCGGCTGCGCTTGCCACGGCCGCTGTAGTTGAGGTGCGAGAGGTAGAACTTCTGCACGTCATGCTCGCGCATCAGCGCCAGTAGAGCAGGCAGCTGCGGGTAGTTGTTCTGGGTCAGGGTGGTGCGCAGGCCGACACGAATGCCATGTTGGCGGCACAGGTCGATGGCGTGCATCGAGGCGGCGAAGCTGCCCTTGAGCTGGCGCCAGTCGTCATGGACCGCTTCCAGCCCGTCGATGCTGATGCCGACGTAGTCGTACTTGGCGGCAGCGATCTGATCGATATTGCGCTCATCGATCAGCGTGCCGTTGGTGGACAGGGCAACGAAGAATCCTTTCTCGCGGGCGTATTCGGACAGCTCGAAAATGTCGTCGCGCAGCAGCGGTTCGCCGCCGGAGAGAATCAGCACGCGTACGCCCGCTTCGTGCAGGTCATCGATGACCTTGAACGCTTCGGCGGTACCCAGCTCGTCGCGAAACACGCTGTCCGCCGACGTCGCGTAGCAATGCTTGCAGGTCAGGTTGCAGCGCCGCAGCAGGTTCCAGATCACCACGGGCGGCCGGCTTGCACCGGGGCTGCGTGCGCCTAGTACCGGCATGGCAGGCCGGGCGAGGGCACGCAGGTAATGGCTGATTCTCAACATGAGCGTTTCTCCTGCCGCATCACGCTTGGTTGCGCGGTTCGATAGATGCAGCATCCCCGAGCGACACTCGCCAATCCTTGACTGGAAACAATAAAAGCCATGGTCCCGGCAGGGGTATGCACCGCGTGTTCGAAAGCGAGCTGGTTCTGGCTTTCGTCACAAAGCAAACGTCTGCTCCTAAACCGCGGTAGACGCCAAAAAGTCGTCCCTAGGAACCGCAATGATGCGCAGATGAGCATTATCGATGCTGTTGTGAGTCCGGGCATTTCGTAGGGTGGGCTTCAGCCCACCAGCAGGCACAAGGTGACGGTGGGCTGAAGCGCAACGCCGCCCGGCCCACCCTACAGGGGCATGCGCGTCGGCCCTAGCGACGGCTGCTCACACGCAGCCCGGTCTTTTTCAGGATGCGACTGCTGACCAACATATCCTCGGCCCGGCAGGCGCTGCCGAGCAGCTGCCGAATCTCGGCACGGTAGGCCTCGATTTCATCGGCGCTGCGGCCATGGACCATGGCGAACAGGTTGTAGTGCCAGCCCGGCTGGCGCGGGCGACGGTAGCAATGGCTGACGAAGGCCTGCGAACCGATCAACGGACCGAGGCGGGCGATCTCTGCGTCGTCCACGTCCCAGACGGTCATGCCGTTGTGTCGATAACCCAGGCGGTAATGGTTGGGCACGGCGGCGATGCGGCGGATGGCGCCCTCTGTCTGCAGCCGTTGCAGCAGTTCGAGGGTGACCTCGATGCTGGTCCCCAGCCGTTCAGCCAGCCAGGCCCAGGGATCATCCACCAGTGGCAGCCCCGCTTCGGTGAGTTCGACCAAACGTTTCGTCAGTTCCATCGATTCGGGTGCGTCTGACGGGTCAGACCGGGAAGTGCAGGCCGACATGGTAGGTCTCCTCCTTGGGCAGGTTGAGCACCGGTAGGCCCGTCTCGGCTTCGATGCGGGCGATCGTCTGGGCGATGCCTTCGGGTGTCGCGCAGCCGAGCACAAACCACATGTTCCAGGCGTGTTCGCGGCGGTAGTTGTGGGCCACCTCGGGCATGGCCGCCAGTTGCTCTGCGACGCGGTCGAAGCGCGCTTCCGGTACCGAAAGTGCGGCAAGGGTAAAAGCGCCGCCGAGGCGTTCGATGTCGAACATGGGGCCGAAGCGGGTCAGGGTGCCATCGTCGAGCCGCGCCTGAACGCGTTCGCGCAGTTGCGCGGCATCGGCATCCAGTTCCTCGGCCAGCGCCTGCCAGGGATGGCGGACCAGCGGCACGCCGAGTTGCAGGCGATTGATCAGGCGCCGGTCAAGGTCATCCATGGGCGGCCACCTGGCTCGCGGGCGGTGCGTAACGCCCGCCGCACTGCTTGAACGCCCGGGTACTGAACAGCAGTTGGTGCGGAACGTCATACAGCCCGTTCTCGGCGAGCATCTGTTCGATCAGCCGGCAGACCTGCTCACGCTCACGACCGTGAACCATGCAGAACAGGTTGTACGGCCAGTCCGGCAAGCGCCTCGGCCGTTGGTAACAGAGGTTCACACCCGCCGCTTGGCCGAGTTTGCGGCCGACCTCGTCGACGCACTCATCCGGGATATCCATCACCAGCATGGCATTGGCGCGAAAGCCCAGCGCACGATGTTTGATGACCAACCCCATGCGCCGAAACAAGCCGCTATCACTCCAGCGCCGGACCTGTTCCAGTACCGCCTCTTCGCTGGCACCCACGCGCTCGGCCAGCACCTGATAAGGACGTGCGGCCAGTGGCAGGCCGGCTTCGAGCAGGCGACGCAACTGCAATGCCTGGAGGTCGTTCAGGAGTGATGTCATGGTGCGTCTCCGATGGGAAATCCGAGGTCGATGCGGTAGGCCGCCTGCATCGGCAGGTCCAGCGGGACCAGGCCGGTCTCGGCTTCGATCTGGAGCAACAGCGCATCGATGCGGGCGCGGTCCGGGCCGGTGAGCACGAACCAGAGGTTGTAATGATGCTCGCGCAGGTAGTTGTGGTTGACCTCGGGGTAACGGTTGATCTGTTCGGCGACCTGTTCCAGCTGCGCTTCGGGTACGGCGAGGGCGACCAGGGTGCTGGCGCCGGCGCGGCTGTGTTCGAACACCGGGCCGATGCGCGACAGGCCGCCGCTGCTTTCCAGCTGTTCGAGGCAGGCCAGTACCTCGTCTTCGCTGCACTCGAGGGCATCGGCCATGGCCCGGTAGGGTTCGGCGCACAGCGGCATTCCGTGTTGAAAGCGGTCGATCAGGCGGCGGCTGAGAGGGTCGATTTGCATGTCACAACCCCGTTTCGTGCGCGCGGCTGCTGAAGAAAATACCGCTCGGGCTGTCGGCCGGCAGGCGCTTGAGGAGCTTCAGCGTATAGGGGTCCCAGACTTGCACCTCGTTGCCGTCGCGCACCGACAGCCAGAGCTGGTCGCCACGGGCGGTGAATTCCATGTGCAGCACGGCCGGTCCGGGTTCCAGCTGGGCGATGATTTCGTGGGTTTCGCTGTCGATCACCTGCACCTTGCCGTTGTCCGGGTGGGCGAAGTTAACCCAGATCTGACGGGCGTCCGGGCGCGCCATGACGAACACGGGTTGGCCGGCGACATCGATGGCATCGGTCTGCTTCCAGCTTTGTGAATCCATCACCAGCACCTGGTGATGACCGATGGCCGGAACGAAGGTCTGGTTGCCGGCGACCGTCCAGCCCTCGAGGTGCGGCATCTTGTAGACCGGCAGTGCTGCCTCGCCACGGCCGTAGCCGTCGATGATCCGCTCGACACCGCGGGCGGTGTGCCAGAGGTCGATCTTGGCCATGCCGTCCTCGCCGAACAGGCCGGCGATGTAGTAACGACCGTCCGGGGTCAGCAGTGCGTCGTAGGGTTGCTTACCGACGTTCTCGAAGCGGGTGATTTGCGGAGTGTTGCCCTGGCTGAAATCCAGCAGCCAGGTTTCATGGGTGTCGAACAGGCTGTAGATGAAGCGCCGCCCGGGCGCGTCGATGACGCCAACCACGCGTGAGTTGCGGCTGCCGTCGGCCAGCGGCGTGGCGGGGATGTCGGCCACCAGCTCCAACGTGTCGGCATCGAAGACCTTGACGCCGCCGGGCTCGTAGTTGCCGACGGCGATCAGCTTGCCGTCCTGGCTGATGGCGCCGCCGATGCTGTTGCCGCCTTGAATGATGCGCTTGTCGATGCGTTGGCGCAGCAGGTCGACCTTGGTCAGGCCGCCGTCACGACCGAACACATAGGCGAAGCGCTCGTCGCGGGAAAACACGACCGAGGCGTGGGACAGGTCCCCCAGCCCCTCGATACGGGCCAAGCGCGTCTGACCACTGGTTTCGACGATTTGCAAGCTACCGCTGGCGCGCTCCACCACCACACCCAGATCGCCGGTGCCGCGGAGCGGTTGCTCGGCGCAGGCACCGAGCAACAGGCTGGCAATGGCGAGCAGCAAAGACGGACGGATCATGGCGTTGGGTATCCTTCGAGGAGTAAATCGACCAGCCAGGCGATGTCCTGCTCATTGAGCAGCGCGTTCCAGCCGGGCATGGCGGTGCCGGGCCGACCGTGGGTCACGGTGGCGATCAGGCTTTCACGGGGTTTGCCGGCGATGGCGTCGAGGGTCAGTGCGGGGCCGAGGCCGCCGGTCATGCGCAGACCGTGGCAAGAGCCGCAGTCTTGCACCAGCAGGTGTTCGAGCTGTGCCTGGCGGGCGGCGCTAGGCGTATCGGCCAGGGCAGTGGAAAAGGGAAGAAGGGACACCAGGCTGAGCCCCAAACCGAATACTGCGTGTCGGGACTGAAACATGATGTCCTCCTTGGCTGTTACTTGAGGCTCAGAACCCACTCGGCGAGGGTTTTGGCTTCTTCTTCGGTGACTGGGTTTGGCGGCATCGGGATCGGACCCCAGTTACCCTGGGTGCCGTTTTTGATGCGCCCGGCGAGCAGATCGGCAGCGCCTTCCTGGCCGGCGTACTTGGCGGCGACTTCCTTCAGGGCCGGGCCGACCATCTTGGCGTCGATGCTGTGGCAGGCCGCGCAGGGCTTGCTCTTGAACAGCGCTTCACCGTCCTGAGCCACGGCAGGCTGCAGGACCATCGCGCCGCCGAGGGCGAGCAGTGGGATGAGAACTTTTTTCATCAGTTACTTCCTCAAGGCTAGGGGGGGATCTTGGCGTCCCCCCCGGTTTTACTCAGTACACGTCGTGCTGAGTGTTATGGACGTTAAATTTACCGGTTGGGGTAATCAACCTTTTGTCCTTGATCACCTTTTTCAGCTTTAACGTCTTGTCATCGACCACGACGATTGCCGATTGCTCGTCCTGGCCACTCCAGACGGAGAACCAGACCTCGTCGCCCGCTTCGTTGTACTCCGGTTGCACGACGCGTTTGGCACCGTCTGTCACTCCGGCCCATTCGGCGATTGGCAACACGGTAAAGCCTGCGCCCAGATCGTCGATGTTAAACACCGCTGCCGATTGGCTGATCTTGGCGTCCGGGTTGAAGGTGGTGTCCAGATAGATGTGGTTGGACTTCGGATGGGTCTTGATGAACAGCGAGCCGCCACCCTGTCCCTTCAGCGTTTCGACCACTTTCCAGGCCTGATCGGGATGCTTGTCCGGATCGGTGCCGATCAGCGAAATGGTTTCGTCGCCCAGGTGACTGGTCGCCCAGACCGGACCGAACTTTGGATGCACGAAGTTGGCGCCGCGACCCGGATGCGGGATTTTGCCCACATCGACCAACGCAGCCATCTTGCGCTCTTTCGAGTCGATCACTGCAACCTTGTTCGAATTGTTCGCCGCCGTCATGAAGTAGCGATGGCTGACGTCCCAGCCGCCGTCATGCAGGAACGGCGCGGTGCCGATCATGGTGGTGGTCAGGTTGTCGATGTCCTCGTAGTTGACCAGCAGCACCTTGCCGGTTTCCTTGACGTTGACGATGAACTCCGGGTGTTCGTGGGAGGCGATGATCGCAGCCACACGCGGTTCCGGATGGTATTCCTGGGTGCCCACGGTCATGCCCCGAGTCGAGACGATCTGCAGCGGCTCCAGGGTTTCGCCATCCATGATGGTGTATTGCGGCGGCCAGTAGTCGCCGGCGATCACGTACTTGTCTTCGTAGCCCTTGAACTTGGAAGTCTCGACCGAGCGGGCTTCGATGCCGACCTTGATCTCGGCGACCTTCAGCGGCTCCTTGGCCCAGAGGTCGATCATGTCGATCTTGGCGTCGCGACCGATCACCAACAGATAACGGCCGGAGGCGGACATGCGTGAGATGTGCACCGCGTAGCCGGTGTCGATGGTCTTGATGATTTCTTTGCTCTTGCCATCAATCAGCGCGATCTTGCCGTCGTCACGCAGGGTGACGGAGAACAGGTTGGGCAGATCCAGCTTGTTCATTTGCTTCTTTGGTCGGTCTTCGGGTTTGACCAGCACCTTCCAGGAGTTCTTCATCTCGGCCATCCCCCACTCGGGCGGGGTTGGCGGGGTGTGCTGAATGTACTTGGCCATCAGCGTAATTTCGTCTTTGCTCAGCGCGTTGGAGGTGCCCCAGTTGGGCATACCGGCGGGCGAGCCGTAAGTGATCAGCGCCTCGAGATAGGCCTGTCCGCGTTCCTGGGTAATGTCCGGCGTCAGTGCCTTGCCGGTTGCACCCTTGCGGAGCACACCGTGGCAGCCGGCGCAGCGCTGGAAATAGATCTCTTTGGCCTGCTCGAATTCGGCGGCGTTCAGGTCAGGTGCACCGGGCGAATGGACCACCTGGGCGCTGGCCGGATCGATAGCGGAGGCTTGGCCCTTGTAAGCGGCATCGGCGTTTTCTGGATTCATCGCGGCCTGGGCAACTGCCAGTCCGAGCATTGAAAAGCCGGCGATGAAGCCCGCCAGTATGGGTTTGCTCATAGTGATCTCCTCTGACCGCTTCGTGCGGTTCCTGCTAGTGACGGCGATGTGGCAGTTCCCGGGTCTTGCTGTATGCGCTTGCATCCTATGGCCGGCGCTGTGCGAAAGCGCTTGATGGCAATCAAGAGTCGATCCGGGATACGCCAGGCGTGACGTCGTGTCGCGGGGACGGATAAATCAGGCGGGAAAAGGGAAGAAGCGCACGTCAAAAGCCGATGGTTACGCACGCGCATCGGCTCATTTCGAGTCGGGCTTGACCGTAATCAAGCTTCGCTGGCGGACGGCTTGAGGGGCGGCGGGGTGACGATTAGCGTGGTGCTAGTCAAATCCAACCGCTGCAGTGAGGTATTGCCAATGAACGCGCCCGAGAACCTTGTCGGCATGAGCGGTGCTCCGTTCTACCAGTCGCTGGGCAACGAAGAGGTGCTCTTCGAGCAGGCCTGGAAGCATGGCATGCCGGTGCTGATCAAGGGCCCAACCGGCTGCGGCAAGACCCGCTTCGTGCAGCACATGGCGCACCGGCTGAACCTGCCGCTGTATACCGTGGCCTGCCATGACGACCTCTCCGCCGCCGATCTGGTTGGCCGTCATCTGATCGGTGCCCAGGGCACCTGGTGGCAGGACGGCCCGCTGACCCGCGCCGTGCGCGAAGGTGGTATCTGCTACCTGGACGAGGTGGTCGAAGCCCGGCAGGACACCGCCGTGGTGCTGCATCCGCTGGCGGACGATCGGCGCGAGCTGTTCATCGAGCGCACCGGCGAAGCCTTGAAAGCACCACCGGGCTTCATGCTGGTGGTGAGCTACAACCCGGGTTACCAGAACCTGCTCAAGGGTATGAAGCCGAGCACCCGGCAGCGTTTCGTCGCCATGCGTTTCGACTATCCGCCAGCGGCCGATGAGCAGCGCATCGTCGCCAACGAGGCACAGGTGGATGCCGAACTGGCGGCGCAGGTCGTCAAGCTCGGGCAGGCCCTGCGCCGGCTCGAACAGCACGATCTCGAAGAAGTCGCCTCGACCCGCCTGCTGATTTTCACCGCGCGGATGATCCGCTCCGGCATGAGCCCGCGCGAGGCCTGCATGGCTTGCCTGGCCGAGCCGCTGTCGGACGATCCGCAAACCGTCGCGGCGCTGATGGATGTGGTCGATGTCCATTTCGGTTGACCGCACCAGCCTCTCCCGGCGCCTGCCGGGCGATCTGGCGATGTGGTTCTTTATCCTCGCCGAGTTGACCGTCTTCGCCATCCTGATTCTGGCCTTCGCCGTGACCCAGGTGCTTAACCCAGAGCTGTTCAGCCAGAGCCGCGCAGCGCTGGACAGCTCCATGGGGCTCGCACTGACCCTCAGCCTGCTGACGTCCGGCCTGTTCGCGGCGCTGGCCGTGGAGCAGGTGCGCGCAGCACGGCCTGGGCGAGGGGCGCTACTGCTGGTAGCTGCGTTGGCGACCTCCTGCGTTTACGTCGTGCTCAAGCTCAACGAGTACGGCCATCTGTCATCGATGGGGCTGGGGCTCGAGCACAACACCTTCTTCACCCTGTACTGGATTCTTACCGGCTTTCACTTTCTCCATGTGCTGCTGGGGATGGTGATCCTCGGCTGGATGGCGATGCGTTGCCAGCGCGGCCTTTATACGGCGGCGGACTGCGCGGGCCTGGAATCCGGGGTGCTCTATTGGCACATGGTCGATATGGTCTGGGTGCTGCTGTTCCCGCTGGTCTACGTCATCAACTGAGGAGACCGTGATGTCCGCTTCAAAGGTGCTGATCGGGTGTTGGCTGGCGCTGGCCGTCTTGTCTACAGCCACCGTACTGCTCGGCAACGCCGGCTCGACGCTACTGCTTGCCGGCGCCGTGCTGGCCGTCGCGCTGATCAAGGCCTGGGTGATCACCGAAGGCTTCATGGAGCTGCGCCATGCGCCGGTCATGTGGCGCCTGCTGTTGTTCGGCTGGCCCCTGGTGATGGCGTGCGGGATTCTGTTCGCAATGATGGTGTAGGTGACGAACTACGATTGCCAGCATGCGGGCTTCGCGGACAAGGCTAGGCACCCCCGACCGCGCCCAAGGATTGCGTGGTGGGGATTCTGTTTGTGTTGATGGAGTAGCTAGCGTGCCCGGATCGCCAGCAAGCTGGCTCCTACACCGGACAGCAGTGCGCCGACAATTTGTAGCCAGGCCGGCGGGCTTTGCTTACGCGCAGTTGCGGCTGAACCCGTGGACGAAGCTTCCGCGGCCTTGCTCCGTTCTTCGTAGGAGCCAGCTTGCTGGCGATCGCTTTGTATTTCGGGGCCGCAACCGACCCACGTGCGCGCGCCTATGGGCGCGCTTCCTGGTGCCCTGCGTCCATAGAACCGTAGGGTGGGCTTCAGCCCCCCGCTTGCTCCTGAAGCCCACCCTATACGGCTTTGCCGCGTCGATTGCGCCTGCAAAACCGGCTCTCGCATGGTTAGGGAAAGACCCAGTACCGTGTTCAGGTTTTTCTTGATTGCTATCAAGCAGGTTTCGATAGCTCCCTTCTTAAACTGGCCACGCCAACATGAGGAGGCGACCATGTCCGAGACCTTTACCAAGGGAATGGCCAGAAACATCTACTTCGGGGGAAGCGTGTTCTTCTTCCTGGTATTTCTGGGCCTGACCTATCACACAGAGCAGACCTTTCCAGAGCGATCCAATGAGTCGGAACTGACCGAAGCAGTGGTGCGAGGCAAAGCGGTCTGGGAAAACAACAACTGCATCGGCTGCCACAGCCTGCTTGGTGAAGGTGCCTACTTTGCGCCGGAACTGGGCAACGTCTTCGTTCGACGCGGTGAGGATGCGGCCTTCAAGCCCTTCCTGCAGGCCTGGATGAAGGCTCAGCCGCTGGGCGTACCCGGACGCAGATCGATGCCTCAGTTCAACCTGAGCGAGCAGGAAGTCGACGATATGGCCGAATTCCTCAAGTGGACATCGAAGATCGATACCAATAACTGGCCGCCAAACAAGGAGGGCTGAGAGATGAGCGTTATGAATCCGCATCTCAAGTTCCAATCGCAGGCCGTCGCCAAACCCTACTTCGTATTTGCGCTGATGCTCTTCGTCGGGCAGATCCTGTTCGGCCTGATCATGGGCCTGCAGTACGTCGTCGGTGACTTCCTGTTTCCACTGCTGCCCTTCAACGTGGCACGCATGGTTCACACCAACCTGCTAATCGTCTGGCTGTTGTTCGGCTTCATGGGCGCGGCCTACTACCTCATCCCTGAGGAAGCCGACCGCGAACTGCACAGCCCGAAACTGGCGATCATCCTGTTCTGGGTGTTCGCAGCAGCCGGCGTGCTGACCATTCTCGGTTACCTGTTCGTGCCCTACGCCGGTCTTGCCGAGCTGACGCACAACGAGCTGCTGCCGACCATGGGCCGGGAGTTCCTCGAGCAACCGACGATCACCAAGATCGGCATTGTCGTGGTCGCTCTGGGCTTCCTCTACAACGTCGGGATGACCCTGCTCAAGGGCCGCAAGACCGCCATCAGCATGGTCATGATGACCGGCCTGATCGGGCTTGCAGTGTTCTTCCTGTTCTCCTTCTACAACCCGGAAAACCTGGCGCGCGACAAGTACTACTGGTGGTTCGTGGTGCACCTGTGGGTTGAAGGCGTGTGGGAACTGATCATGGGTTCGATGCTGGCCTTCGTCCTGATCAAGATCACCGGTGTCGACCGTGAAGTGATCGAGAAGTGGCTCTATGTGATCATCGCCATGGCCCTGATCACCGGCATCATCGGTACCGGTCACCACTTCTTCTGGATTGGTGCACCTGAGGTCTGGTTGTGGCTGGGTTCGATCTTCTCTGCCCTGGAACCGCTGCCGTTCTTCGCCATGGTGCTGTTCTCTCTGAACATGGTGAACCGTCGTCGCCGTCAGCACCCGAACAAGGCCGCATCGCTCTGGGCCATCGGCACTACCGTGACTGCGTTCCTGGGTGCTGGCGTGTGGGGCTTCCTCCATACCCTGGCTCCGGTGAACTACTACACCCACGGTTCGCAGTTGACTGCAGCGCATGGCCACCTGGCCTTCTACGGTGCCTACGCCATGATCGTGATGACCATGATCAGCTACGCCATGCCGCGTCTGCGTGGCCTGGGTGAGGCGCCGGATGCACGGGCTCAGCGCATCGAGATCTGGGGATTCTGGTTGATGACGCTGTCGATGGTCGCGATCACTCTGTTCCTCACCGCCGCTGGCGTGGTGCAGGTCTGGTTGCAGCGGATTCCGGCTGACGGGGCAGCGATGTCCTTCATGAATACCGCTGACCAACTGGCTGTGTTCTTCTGGTTGCGGCTGGGCGCTGGGGTGTTCTTCCTCATCGGGCTGGTGCTCTACCTCTGCAGCTTCAGGCAGCGTGGGCGGGTCACCGCGGATGTACCTGCGGCCGTCGTTGCGGCCTGAGGCAAGACACCGATGTAATCGACGGCCCGGCTGATCCAGCGGGCCGTCGTTGTTTTCAAACCGCGCTAAGGATCAATCGCCATGGCCTTTACCATCGAAGTTGAAGAGTGGGTCGGCAGTGTCTGGCACCGCTTCATCACCCGCCGCGCCAGCCCGGACTTCCCCGACGCCAACGTCTCGCTGGAAAGCATGCAGCGCAGCCTGTCGGTGCTGTTTCGTGCCATGGGCGGTGCCAGTGGCACCGGTGTCGAGGCGGCCAACGCGCGCGATCTGATGCTGCGCCGCAACCTGCTGCAACAAGTCGCTGGCACCTGCAAGCAATTGCCGGTGGCCTGGTGCGATGCGAACAACCTGCGCCTGCCGCAGAACCTCGCGGTATACCCCGAAGTTTCACTCAATCAGGATTTGTATCGCTGGCTGGCGCTGCTCGCGGCGCAGGTGGGCGAGATGCGCCACTGGGCGCGTGACAACCAGCGCTGGACTCAAGCCATCCTCGAGCGTTTCCCGGCGATGCAGCCACGCTACGAGCGACTCGTCGAAGCGCATCTGCAGCTCCGGCCAGATCCGGACACGCTGCCCCGCGCCGAGAGTGCGCTGGAGCGTGCCATCTGCCAGGCCCTGCGTGAGCCGGGCAGTGTTCAGCAATTCCCGCGCAGCGAAGTGGCCCCCTGGCCGCTGCCCATGTGGCTGTACCCCGCGGAAAATCTCGGCGTGCCTCAGGCCACCGAGCTCGCCGAAGAAGATCAGGACAACAACCTGCAGGCGCCGCCGACCGAGCAGAAGGGCATGCGCAAGCGTGCCAAGCGTGTCGAGGACAGCACCAGCAAGGGCGGCTTGATGCTGTTCCGCCTGGAAAATCTGTTCAGCTGGTCCGAGCATGTCGAGCTGGATCGCCAGGGCGATGACAGCGAAAACGAAGACGCCTCGCGTGTTGCGGAAGACCTCGATGAAATCGCCATGTCGCGTCAGCGGATGCGCAAGGGCGGCGGCCTCAAGCTGCACCTGGACCTGCCGCCTGCGGACGTGGATGACATTCCGCTGGGCGAAGGTATCAAGCTACCGGAATGGGACTATCGCAAGCAGCGCATGCAGGCCGATTTCGTCAGCCTGCAGATGATGTTGCCACGGGGCTCCGAACCCATGGGCCTGCCGCTGCGACTGAGCCCGCTGGCGCGCAAGCTGCGTCGGCAGTTCGAACACCTGCGCAATGATCGTCAATGGCTACGCGGGCAACCGCAGGGCTCCGAACTAGACATGCAGGCCTGGCTCGATTTTCACGTCGAGCGCCAGCACGGCCAGTGCGCCGAGCGCGGGCTGTTCATGGAGCAGCGACAGAATCGCCGAGACCTGGCGTGCCTGCTGCTGGCCGACCTGTCCATGTCCACCGACGCGCACCTGGACGACGAGCACAAGGTGATCGACGTGATCACCGACAGCCTGCTGCTGTTCGGCGAAGCACTGTCGGCGGTAGGCGACGATTTCGCGCTGTATGGCTTTTCCTCGCTGCGTCGCCAGCAGGTTCGGATGCAGGAGCTCAAAAGCTTCAAGCAGCGCTATGGCGACGACACCCGTGGCCGGATCCAGGCGCTGAAGCCCGGTTATTACACCCGCATGGGCGCGGCCATTCGCCAGGCGACCGAACTGCTGGGCAAGTGCAAGCAGCGGCGCAAGCTCCTGCTGCTGGTCACCGACGGCAAGCCCAATGACCTGGACCTTTACGAGGGCCGTTATGGCGTCGAAGACACCCGCCAGGCAGTCATGGAAGCACGGCGTCAGGGGTTGTTGCCGTTCTGCATCACCATCGACCAAGAGGCGGGCGATTACCTGCCCTACATGTTCGGCGCCAACGGCTTCACCTTGATCAAGGAGCCGCAACAACTGCCGTTCCGCCTGCCGCAGTTGTACAAGCAGCTGACCCAGCCGTAGGGTGGATGTCGCTTTTTACATCCACCGTTACCCGGTTCGGTGGATCGCCACCCGGTGGATCGCCACCCCGTGGATCGGTGAAGCGTGATCCACCCTACGAACCGCCAGGGCAGATTGCGTGGCAACGGTAGTGTGGGACGGGCTGCGTTCCGTTTCAGCCCACCAGCCTTTTCGCCGCTTGATGCCTCGCCATTCACCTGCGGAAATGGCCCGTTCATGCCGCGACATTGACGCAGTGTTCCGAGGCTATGTTTTTTAGCGCAGTTGCTTCGCTTGATTCTGGCGTATTCATCGGTGGGCTGAAGCCCACCCTACGGACTTATGGCGCGCCGTATTCAGGCTTGCCAGTTTGGGAAGGACGTTGCTTTGATGGACGGAAGCCCACTCTGCTGGATGGCCCAGCAATGCGGTCGGAGCACACCGGCGGTTTTGTAGGGTGGGCCTCAGCCCACCAAGGCATCTATCGAGCGGCTGTTGCGCGCCAAGCTTGATGCCGCTATCCATTCTCCCGAAGTTGCCTCAGGGCGAGGGTGATTCGTAGGGCAGATGTCGCTTTGCACATCCACCACCATACCGCTCAGTGGATCGCCACCCGGTAAATCGGGCAAGCATGATCCGCCCTACGAACCGTCTAGAACAGGTTGCGCGGCAGCCAGACGATCATCACTGCGCAGAAGATGGCAAGACCGATGCAAAACCAGAAAAATCTGCTTTGCCGTCGTTCCCCGGCGGTATCAGCCAGGGCGGGGAGGGGCATGCCGCAGTTGCTGCACTCGGCTTCCTGCGGCGGGTTGGGTTGCTGGCAGTACAGGCATCTGGGCATGGCCGCGTCCTCTCTAGGTCAGTTCCAGATTGCCACGTACAACCTCTGTTTGAGATTGACGGGCATCAACCCGTTGCGAAAGCTTGTCGCTGCCGCACGGTTCGCTGCGAGGGGCTTCAAGGATTGTTGATCCGCTGGCCTGTCACTCGAAGGATTCGAGGCGTTGGCGATCAAGGATGGTGATTTGCCGACCTTCCTGAGTGATGATTTGCTCGTCGATCAAGCGCCTGATGATCCGTGAAAACGTCTCCGGCTGGATCGACAGGTGACCCGCAATCAGCTGCTTGGCCATGGGCAGCTCGAAGCTGTTGCCTTCATCCTTCAGGCGCGCCAGTTGCGTCATCAAATAGCGCACCACGCGGTGAGTGGCGTTCTTCAGCGAAAGGGTTTCGATCTCATTGATGCGTTGGTGCAAGCGCACGCTCAGTTTGCCGAGCAGGGCAAAGGAGAGCTTCTGGTTCGCCTCCAGCAGACGCATATATGCCGTGTTGGAGAAGCGGTAGACCTGCGTCGGGCACACGGCCTGGGCCGAGGCGACGTAGTTGGGCGTGTCCATCAGCATCATCGCTTCGGCAAAGGTCTGGCGATTGCCGATCACCTCGAAGACTTTTTCCTGCCCGTCCGGGGTCAGGCGGTAGATCTTCACTGCGCCGGAAATCACGAAATAGAACGAATGCGCCGGTTCACCCTGGTGAAAGAGGTTGTCGCCTTTGTCCAGGTTGAGCAGCTGGCTTGCGCTCATCAGCTCGTCCATCTGTTCGTCGTTCAGAGGTTCGAACAGATGGTGGCTGCGAAGAATCTGGTTATGTACGCGATGAAGCACCATGCAAGGCATCCTTATTTCTAATAATTAGCCGTCCGCAATCAAGGTTGACGGAGCGGAACGATAGCTGCGCTCAAACTGGCTGACCAAGGCAGGGGCAGAGCGCAATGAAGAGTCGTTACAAAGCCTAGCCCAGATGCCATGGCACAAGTATTGATGCAGGCCGGATTAGCACGAGGGCTGAGACAGGATCCTCTTGCGTATCTGGTTTCACTGACCCGATATGACGGTTTCGTTCCAGTGCGGCGGGGCGAACAGGCTTGGATAGCGCTCAAGCGCGACGTGGATCCGTTGGACGCCGTCGGCTCGCTCGGCGGGCACGGCCAGTGCCTTGGCACCGCCGAGCAGGTCGGCGAGTAACCCGTGCAACGCCGCGTCGGCCTGTGCAGACAATTCGCAATTGGCGACCAGGTAGGAAACGCTGTCCTCGACCTCCTTCTGCAATGCCAAGGCCTGGCGCTCGCTGATCGGTTGCGCCGGATCGTCTGGCAGCGCGGCCTCGGCGGCCTGGCGGAGGCGCGTCATGCCTTCACGCAGGGCGGCATCGGTTGCCCACTGCTGCTCGCCGCCAGCGGGTGACGCAGCGTGCGCGCCGTGCCCGTCGTGAGTAACCGTTGCCTGCGCGGTATCGACCACCACGTCGAGTGCCACGCCACTGGCCAGTGCCAGCATCGACGCCATTGCAAGGCCCCACGCCAAGGGTTGGATGACTGCTTTCATATGCACCTCCGGTACTGCAGGGGCGGGCCGTCTGGCCCGTAGCGTTGTTGTCGCCTCAGTGCGCAGACGCCTGGGCGAACAGGATGTTGTTCTCCAGATGAATGTGCTGCATCAGGTCACCGCGCAGCTCTTCGAGCCCGCGATACAGCGCGCGCCAGGTATTGCAGGCGTTTGCCGGTGGGGTGATGTCATCGGTGAGTTCGGCCAGGCGCTGAAGGGCGGCGCCGTGCTGGTCATGCTCGTAGCGCATCACTGCGATCGGGCCTTGGGTCTGCGGCAATTGCATGTCGCGGCGCAGCATCGGAAAGAGGATCTGCTCCTCCTTGAGCATGTGGCTTTCCAGTTCCTGCTGCATGCACCACAGATGTTCGGCGAGCCCGGTCGGGCAGTCCGCCTTGTTGCCATGCACCTGCTCGACACGGGTGGCCAAGCGGATCAGCTCTGGGAACTGCTCACGATGACGTTCATGAAAGCGTTCGAGCAGGTAGTCGATCAGCGATCCGGCCGGCACATTGCGCCAGTCAGGCTCAGTCGTGGACTCGCTTCCCAATGCCGCCAACTCGTCCGCGATCGCCTGTGCGTCAAGGTTGCGCTGCAGGGCAGCGTCGCGCAGCGGGGTGTCGCCACCGCAACAGAAGTCCAGCTTGTAATGGCGAAACACGCGGGTGGCGCCAGGGATCAGGCAGGCCAGGCTGCCCAGGGTTTGCTCGGTAAGCGCAGTCGTCATGGTGGCGTTTCCAAGGGTGGAAGTACTCAGAGCAACGCAAGCGCTATGCCATCACTAAGTTATTGATTTATAGATGATAAATATTAACGGTGGTGAAATGTACCTGGGCGGTATAGGGTTTAAAAAACCTTAGGGGTAGTAATGACCATGATGGAAGAAGCACTGCTGGCTGACCTTGTCACCGAACTGCCCAATGCGGTTCGCCTGCAACGCCTGGTGCACACGCTGCATCAGCGGTTTCGCTGTGGTGCGGTGGTGCTGCTACGTCTCGACGAGGACACCCTGCGCCCGCTGGCTGCGGTGGGGCTGGTGCAGGAGGCCCTTGGGCGGCGCTTCGTGGTGGCTCAGCATCCGCGGCTGGCCGCCATCCTCTCGCAGCGTGAACCCACCTGGTTCGAGCCCGACAGCCGTTTGTCAGACCCGTACGACGGGCTGCTCGATGCGCATGTGGGCGAGCCCCTGCCAGTGCACGATTGCATGGGCGTGAGCCTGTTCGTGGAGGGCAAGCTGTGGGGCGCGCTGACCCTCGATGCGCTGCATGCCGGCACCTTCGATGACGAGGCGCGGCGTGATCTGCAGCGTTACACGCTGGTGATCGAGGCAGCCATCCGCATTACCCGGTTGGAACACGAAAATCGCGGCCTGCGGCTGGCGCGTAGCGACGTGCTGGAAACCACCCCGGTGCCGGGCGACGGCGAAATTCTCGGGCAAAGCGTTGTGATCCGCGAGCTGTTGCGTGAGCTGGAAGTGGTTGCCGATTCGGAACTGCCAGTGCTGCTGTTGGGCGAAACCGGCGTGGGCAAGGAGCTGTTCGCGCGCTGGCTGCATCGACATTCGCGGCGCCGCAACAAGCCGTTGGTGCTGGTCAATTGCGCCGCGTTGCCCGAATCGCTGGCCGAGAGCGAGCTGTTCGGGCACGTCAAGGGGGCGTTTTCCGGCGCTACCACGGACCGTCCCGGACGTTTCGATGCGGCCAATGGCGGCACGCTGCTGCTGGACGAGGTGGGAGAGTTGCCGTTGGTGGTGCAGGCCAAGCTGCTGCGCACCTTGCAGAATGGTGAGATCCAGCGCCTCGGGGCGGACAAGCCGCGTCAGGTGGACGTACGCATCATCGCGGCGACCAACCGCAACCTGCGCGAAAGTGTACGAGACGGACATTTCCGCGCGGATCTCTATCACCGCCTTTCGGTCTATCCGGCGCCGATTCCGCCTTTACGCGAGCGTGGCAACGATGTCCTGATTCTGGCCGGCTACTTTCTCGAGCTGAACCGCGCCCGGCTGGGCTTGCGCAGCATGCGGCTGTCGCCGGCCGCCGAGCGGGCATTGCTCGGCTACGCCTGGCCGGGCAACGTCCGCGAGCTTGAGCATGTGATCAGCCGAGCGGCGCTGCGGTTGCTTAGCCGTGGCGCCTCGCGCAGCGAAATCCTCACGCTCGAGCCGGAGCTGCTGGATCTGGACAGCGAACACGTCGGCACCTTCGCTCCGGCTGCTGAGGTCGAACCCCTGGCGACGGAGGCTGAGATCGTCTCGTTGCGCGAAACCGTCGATGGCGCCCAGCGCCAGGCAATCATCCGGGCGCTGGAGGCCTGCGGTGAAAACTGGGCGAAGGCGGCGCGATTGCTGGATGTCGACTCGAGCAACTTGCACAAGCTGGCGCGGCGCCTGAAGTTGAAATGAACGCGCGCTGGGACGGGATATAGGTGGGTTCTGTTCCGCCAGTCGGCGTGAGTCGTCTTTGTCGGATGGCGGTCTAAGCTTTCACTATCACGACGAGGAGATTTCCATGGCTTTGGACCATGACCAGTTCAACCAGCTGCTGACCGAGGCCCAGGCGCACGCCGACCGAGCAGCCAGCGAGAACAATCCGCAGCATTATCAGCAGGCGTTCGAGTCGAGCCTCAAAGCGATGCGTCTGCTCGCCGAAGAGTCCGGAAACTGGCGGGACGCCGTTGTTCGCGCGACTGAGGAATATCAGGGCGACGAAGGGATATAACGCAGCATCAAGTCGGACGGGCATCGCAATGATTGCGCCGTCCTGATTGTCAGGCCAGCGCCCTTTAGGAGCGAGCTTGCTCGCGAGCCTGGGCTCGAAGGGCCCAGCTTGGTCTTGCTTCAGTGGCTGGTTTTGTTCTCTTGGCTTCGTTGCCCTGCTAGCTTCGTCCCCTTGACGCTTATCAATGCCTCTCGTCGGAGGCCTACCTAGACTGCCGACTTTCCGTCCGGCCCGGACGGGCACCGTTGCCGTTGGCAGGGTGCGCATGATTCCGCATGTCTAGGAGTTGCCATGCACTTGGTCTGTCCAGCAGGTAGCCTGCCCGCACTCAAGGCTGCCGTTCAGCAGGGTGCCGACGCCATCTACGTCGGTTTTCGTGACGACACCAATGCCCGCCATTTCGCCGGCCTCAACATGGATGCGAAGCAGCTCGACAAGGGACTGCAGCTGATCCGCGAGAAGCGCCGCCAGCTCTACATTGCCGTCAATACCTATGCCCAGCCACAAGGCTGGTCCCGTTGGCAGCGTGCGGTGGACCAGGCCGCTGACCTGGGCGTGGACGCACTGATCGCTGCCGATCCGGGCGTGCTCGGCTATGCCGCCAAACGCCACCCGCAGCTCAACCTGCATCTGTCGGTGCAGGGCTCTGCGACCAATGCTGCCGCGCTGGATTTCTATCAGCAGCGCTACAACATCAAACGCGCCGTGCTGCCGCGGGTGCTGTCGCTCAAGCAGGTCAAGCAGGTCGCCGCCAGCAGTCCGGTGCCGATCGAAGTGTTTGCTTTCGGCAGCCTGTGCATCATGGCCGAGGGCCGTTGCCACCTGTCTTCCTATCTCACCGGTGAGTCACCGAATCTGTGCGGCGTCTGCTCGCCAGCCAAGGCGGTGCGCTGGAGCGAGGAGCCGGAAGGGCTGACCTCGCGGCTGAATAACGTACTCATCGACCGTTACGCCGAAGGCGAGTCAGCCGGCTATCCGACGCTGTGCAAGGGCCGCTTCATGGTCAATGGCGAACGCTTCCACGCACTGGAAGAGCCCACCAGCCTGAATACTCTGGACCTGATACCTGAGCTGGCGAACATCGGTGTCACGGCAATGAAGATCGAGGGGCGGCAGCGCAGTCCCGCTTATGTCGAGCAGGTCACCCGCGTCTGGCGCTCGGCGCTGGACGCCTATCTGCAGGCGCCGCAGCGTTATGCCGTGCAGCCAGGCTGGCGCGCAGTGCTCGATGGCTTGTCGGAGGGCTCGCAAACGACCCTTGGCGCTTACCACCGGGCGTGGCAGTGAATCTCTTCAGCAAGGAGCAGTTATGAAACTCAGCCTAGGCCCCGTGCTGTTCTATTGGGATCGCCAGCAGACGCTGGACTTCTATGCCGACATGGCAGACATGCCGCTCGATGTGATCTATCTCGGGGAAACCGTCTGCTCCAAGCGCCGCGACATGGGACTGGACGACTGGATTGGTCTGGCGCGTGAGCTGAAACAGCAATCAGCGGCGCAGCTGGTGCTGTCCGGCCTTGCATTGGTCGAGGCGGCTTCGGAGCTGTCCAGCCTGCGTCGGCTCTGTGAGAACGGCGAGCTGATGGTCGAGGCCAATGACATGGGTGCGGTGCAGTACCTGTCCGAGAAGGGCGTGCCTTTCGTGGGCGGCCCGGCGCTCAACCTCTACAACGGCCATGCACTGGCCGAACTGGTGAGCAGCGGCATGCAGCGCTGGGTGCCGCCAGTGGAGATTTCCGGGGCGATGATCCGCGACGCGCGTGCGCAGCTGTCCCAGCTCGGTGTTGCCGTGCCGGAAATCGAGATCTTCGCCTACGGCCACCTTCCGCTGGCGTACTCGGCGCGTTGTTTCACCGCCCGCGCGGAAAATCGGCCGAAGGATGATTGCCAGTTCTGCTGTCAGAACTACCCAGAAGGCATCCCGCTGTTGAGCCAGGAAGGCGAGGCGCTGTTCACCATCAATGGCATCCAGACCCTGTCGGCCTCGGTCAGCAATCTGTTGGCGGACTATCCGGCGCTGGTCGAGAGCGGTGCCGAGCTGCTGCGGCTGAGCCCGCGCGCATCGGGCATGATCGAGGTCGTTCAGGCATTTGATGCGGTGCGCAAAGGTGGCCTGCCACCGCTCGCCGTCGACGGCTGCAACGGTTACTGGCATGGCCAGCCTGGCATGCTGCGCGCCGAGGAGGCCGGACTATGCTGAACCCTCGTGCACATTTATTGAAACTGGGCGAGCACCTGTTGCCGCTGGCCGCGCGAACCCCATTCGCGCTGCAACGTATCGCCTTGGAGCGCAGCCTGAATCAGCTCTTCGCTGAGCCATTGGCTGAGGATGCCTTCGAGGCCTTGGAAGGCCACTGGATGCGCCTGGAAGTCGTCGACCTCAAGTTGGCCTGGTGCCTGAGCTGCGACCGGCAGAAGTTGCGCATCGCCGAGCAGGCGCCGGTCCAGGTCACCATCCGTGGCAACTGGCGTGAGTTCCTGTTGCTCGCCAGTCGTCAGGAAGACCCGGATACGCTGTTCTTTCGTCGCCGGTTGGTGATCGAAGGCGACACCGAACTCGGCCTGGCAATCAAGAACCTGATCGACAGCCTGGACCCGGACCTGCTGCCGCCGTGGCTGTGGAAGGTGCTGCAAGGCGCGGGCGAGGAAGCGGCGCAGGCCGGCCGTGCGCAGCCGGTAAGCGCCTGATCTGACACTTACCGCTGCGCCGGTAGCCCGCATTCTGTGGCGTCTTTGCTAGGCGTTACACCGAGTGCAGCCGGTGCCGCGGTTTCATCCGGTCGCTGGCAATGATGTTGCGCATGTCCTCGAACAGCGCATCGGCTTCGGCTTCGGAGCAATCTTCACGGTAGCGCTTGCGCAGTCCGTAACTGCTGAGGGTGATATGGACGTTCGCGACTACGCCATGCTGCGCCAGGCAGGCACGTGCGCAATGCAGCGGGCAGCCGTCGATAGCCAGGATCGCTCGGCCAGAGTTGGCCTTATTGACCAGCGAGCTGACCCGGCCGCCGACACCGGCAATGCAGGACATTTCGGCCAGACCGGCACGATCCAGGCGCACCGCAAGGGTATTGGCCAGTTGCGCCACGTTGGAGCAACCCGAGCAGGCATAGACGAGGGGCAGGCGGGGTGCGGACATGCGGTTCTCCCGATTCGAAAGGGCCAGCGAAAGTATCCGGGCCAATGCAGGGGTGGCCCATGACGATCGTCAAGAAGCTGGGGCAATCCGTCGCAGTTCAGTCCTGGTAAGCGGCCAAGCCCCGGCTGTCGAGTATCTCGATGCGCCGGCGCTGCACGCTGATCATTCCCGACTCGATCAGCCGGTGCAGGATGCGTGAAAAGGTTTCCGGCTGGATGCCCAGCTTGGAGGCGATCAGACGCTTGGGCACATCGAGGGTCACCACGCCGCTGTCGTCCTCTTGCGACTGATAGAGAAAGCGCACCACGCGATGACTGGCGTTGGCCAGCGTCAGGGTGTCGATTTCGTTCAGACGCTGATGCAGCCGAATGCTCAGGGTGCCGAGTATGTCCAGGCAGATGCTCGGGTGTTGCTCGAGCATGCGTCGGTAGTGCGGGCCGTTGAGGCTGGCGAGGAGGCTGGCCTTCAGTGCCGTGGCACTGACCGGATAGTTCGGCGCGCCAGTGAACAGCAAGGCTTCGGCAAATGACTCGCCAGCGCGGATGACCTCGACCAGTTTTTCTTGGCCGTCGCAGACTACGCGGTGCAGTTTCACCTGACCGCTGAACAGAAAATAGAACCGCTCCGCTTTGTCGCCTTGATGAAACAGCGAGGCACCGGCGGGCAGCCGCTTGAGGTTGGCCGAGGCGCACACTTCCTGTAGCGCGGCTTCGGGCAACCGGCTGAACAGGTGGTGTCGGCGGAGGTCCGCAACGAGGGATGTTTCGGTCAGCATGGTTCCTCCACCGGCACCTGTCCGGGATTGTTCGACGTTGCATCCTAGGAGCACGCATCGCCCACCTTCCTTGATCGCAGACAAGATCGTCGGCCGCGGTTGCCTCAGAGCCATTTTTAAAATACGGCCAAGGTGAATTGACGATGGTCAATTCGCTTGCGGACGTAATTGCCTACATTTCACATCATCTAGTGTTTAAAGAAGTTTTTGTAACTACATATGGTGATGGAGGCGTGATGCTGGGGCTTGAAGAAGTGAATCGACCGGTCTCGCTGCGCAAGCGGGATGGGAGGCTGGTCGCGTTCGAACTGGACAAGATCGGCGCTGCAATCGAGGCCGCAGGCCTGGCCACCGGTGAGTTCGAACAAGCCACTGCCCAGGCGCTGGCTGCTCAGGTCCTGGTGCGCCTGCCGCAGCGGGTGGTGGAGGTCGAGCAGGCTCAGGATGCGGTCGAGCGCGTGTTAATGGAGGCTGGTTATTTCGACACGGCGCGCGCCTACATCGTCTACCGCGAGCGTCATGGACGGCTGCGGCGCGATCGCAAGTCACTGGTCGATGTCGCCTCATCGATGAACGAATACCTCTCGCGCGAAGATTGGCGGGTACGCGCCAACGCCAACCAGGGCTACTCGCTGGGCGGGCTGATTCTCAACGTGTCGGGCAAGGTCACTGCGAATTATTGGCTAGACGAGGTCTACAGCCCGGAAATCGGCATCGCCCATCGCGAGGGCGATCTGCACATCCATGACCTGGACATGCTCGCCGGCTATTGCGCGGGCTGGTCGCTGCGCACCTTGCTCAACGAAGGCTTCAACGGCATACCCGGACGCGTTGAGGCGGGACCGCCGAAGCACCTGTCCAGCGCGCTGGGGCAGATGGTCAACTTCCTCGGCACCCTGCAGAACGAGTGGGCCGGTGCCCAGGCGTTCAGCAGCTTCGATACCTACCTGGCGCCGTTCGTGCGCAAGGACGGCCTGGGATTCGCCGAAATCCGTCAGGCGATCCAAGAGTTCATCTACAACCTCAATGTGCCGTCGCGCTGGGGCACGCAGACGCCCTTTACCAACCTGACGTTCGACTGGGTCTGCCCCGAAGACCTGCGTGAGCAGATTCCCTACATCGGCGGTGAAGAGATGCCTTTCGCCTACGGTGAGCTACAGGCCGAGATGGAGTTGATCAACCGCGCCTATATCGAGGTCATGCAGGCTGGCGACGGGCTGGGCCGGGTATTCACCTTTCCGATCCCCACCTACAACATCACCCACGATTTCCCCTGGGACAGCGAAAACGCCGACCGCCTCTTCGAGATGACCGCGCGTTACGGCCTGCCGTACTTCCAGAACTTCCTCAATTCGGATATGCAGCCCAATCAGGTGCGTTCGATGTGCTGCCGCTTGCAGCTGGACGTGCGCGAATTGCTCAAGCGCGGGGGTGGGTTGTTCGGTTCGGCCGAGCAGACCGGCTCGCTCGGCGTGGTGACGGTCAACTGCGCACGCCTGGGTTATCTGCATTCAGGCGACTGGCCAGGGCTGATCGAGCATCTCGATGCGCTGCTTGAACTGGCCATGCAGAGCCTGGAGGTCAAGCGCAAGGTGATCCAGCACCACATGGATGCCGGGCTCTATCCTTACACCAAGCGTTACCTGGGCACGCTGCGCAATCACTTCTCCACCATTGGCGTGAACGGGCTGCACGAGATGGTGCGCAACTACACCGAGGATACCGAGGGCTTGCACACCGAAGCCGGCCGGCGTCTGGCCGTCGACCTGCTCGACCATGTTCGAGCTGTGCTGGTGCGCTTTCAGGAAGAAACCGGCCACCTATACAACCTCGAAGCGACGCCCGCCGAAGGCACCACTTACCGATTCGCCAAGGAAGACCGCAAGCGCTTCCCGGAAATACTACAAGCGGGCTCTGCCGAGGCGCCGTACTACACCAACTCTTCGCAGCTTCCGGTGGGCTTCACCGACGACCCGTTCGAAGCCCTGATGCTGCAGGACGAGCTGCAGACCAAATACACCGGCGGCACCGTATTGCACCTGTACATGGCCGAGCAGATCTCCTCGACACAGGCCTGCAAGAACCTGGTGCGCACCGCGCTGGGACGCTTCCGCCTGCCTTACCTGACCATCACCCCGACGTTCTCGATCTGCCCCGTTCACGGCTACCTGAGCGGTGAACACGAGTTCTGCCCCAAATGCGACGAGGTGCTGGTCGCCAAGCAGCAAAGCTGCTGCGCCTGATCTGGTTCCATAGGAGCCAGCTTGCTGGCGATCATCTATCAGCGCGCCAACTGGCGCATCGGTCGAAAACCCAACCCTGAAGGAGCGACACATGACCCAAACCACTCAACTCCCCGAAGCCCAACGTCAGCGCTGCGAAGTCTGGACCCGCGTGATGGGCTATCACCGTCCGGTCGCGGCGTTCAACCCGGGCAAACAATCCGAGCACCGTGAACGCACCCATTTCACCGAGCAGGCCGCCGGTTTGGCGCGTTAGTCATGGGCGCCGCGCTAAGGGTCGGGGGCATGGTGCCCCTGACCACCCTCGACTTTCCTGATCATCTGGCCTGCGTTCTGTTCTGCCAGGGCTGTGGCTGGCGTTGCCGCTATTGCCACAACCCTGAGCTGATCCCGTCCTGTGGCGCCGAGGAGCGCAGCTGGGCGGAGATTCTCGGCTTTCTCGATCAGCGGATCGGTCTGCTCGAGGCGGTGGTATTCAGCGGCGGCGAGCCGACCCTGCAACTGGCGCTGCCGGATGCCATTGCGCAGGTGCGCGCGAAAGGCTTCAAGATCGGCCTGCATAGCGCCGGCATCAAACCGAAACTGTTCCGCCAGGTGCTGCCGCTGGTGGACTGGGTGGGGTTCGACGTCAAGGCGTTGCCGGAGCACGGTCGACTGATCACGGGGGTCGAGGGGAGCGGCGAAGCCAACTGGAAAAGCCTCGAAGCGCTGCTGGAGAGCGGCGTCGCGCACGAATGCCGAACCACGGTTCATTGGCAGCTGTTCGACGCCGAACGTCTATGGGACATGGCGCAGCGACTGCGCAAACTCGGTGTCGAGCGCTTCGCCGTGCAATGCGTGCGCACGGCGAAAATGCTCGACGACGGCCTCGCCGATAGCCGTGCACCCTACGATCAGCAAAAACTCTGGGACCGGATGGGGAGGCTATTTCCGTCGTTCATACTGCGAGGGTAAAGGGAGAAGGCCGTCGATGCGGCGTGCGGTGGGCTAAAGCCCACCCTACGGGCGGTACATAGCGGTAGGGTGGGCTTCAGCCCACCGTCTGCGTGAACGATCCACGGCCTCTTGGCGCCGTGACGGCCGATAACCTTCAGCCTTCACGCCTATCGCTCTGGCTGGAGCCGGCGTCGGTAACCAGCGGCCAGAAGATGCTGCCCCGAGCGGCTGTTCCGCGCGGTTATCCGAGATCCCGGCGCATGCCAATGTGCGGAATCCCATCCTCGAGATAGACCTCGCCCACCGGCTTGAAGCCGTAGCGCCCGTAATAGCCTTGCAGGTGGGCCTGGGCGGACAAGTAGATCGGCCGCCCCGGCCACTTTTCCCCGGCATGGTCGAGTGCCTGCACCATCAATTTATGTCCAATGCCCCGGCTGCGTATTGAGGGTGCGGTAACGACGCGGCCGATCACCACGTTGCCGCCTTGCTGGATTGGGTCGAGCAGGCGCAGGTAGGCGACCAATTGCTCCTCTTGCCAGGCCATCAGGTGGCAGGTATCGCCCAGCAGGTCCTGGCCGTCCACATCCAGGTACACGCATTGTTGCTCGACCACGAAAACCTCAGCGCGCAGGCGCAGAATCGCGTAGAGCTGCTGCGCGCTGAGTTCGGTGTGGTGTTTGCAGATCCAGTTGATAGACATAACGCCGACTCGCTGGGAAAACCTGCAGCGAATACTAAAGGTATTGCGTGCCCAAACGCTGTCGATGATTCCTCTTCGGGCCAGTCGGCGCCCTCCGACTATTTCGGTGCTAGCGCACTTCTGCAGGAGCGGGCGTGCTCGCGAAGCGCGAGATCAGGGTCAGCCTTGGCCCTGTAGCGACACCCGTCAACCTGTGCGCTGGTCCAGCGATGTGGCGGTGGGCTGAAGCCCACCCTACGGTTGAATACCTAACAGTAGAGTGGGCCGACGAGGTTCCGCCGCAGCCTATCCACCGGCACGAGTGATTCAGCCAGGTAGGGTGGGCTTCAGCCCACCGTTCTGACTGTACGAATCAGCTCCAACCCCAGAATTGTAGATACCAGCCGTAACCAACCACCGCGGTCGCCAGCCCCACGCAACCGAATGCCGCCATCCGACGCAACCCATTGGCGCCATGGCGGCTGATCACGCGCCAGGCCAGGTAGAGACTCCAGCCGACGGCACCGACCAGCAGCAGCGCGCGGGTCGGCTGCGCCCAGGCAAGGATGAAACCCTCGTAGCGCAGCAGTTTGATGGTGGTGGCTGAAAGACCGAGAAACAGTCCGGCGCCGCCCAGCGGCGTCAGTGTCAGCGCCAGGTGATGAAACACGCTGTCGCTGCGGTTCATCAGCCTCACCGCACCTTGCAACAGCAGCCACAGCGCACCACCGATCAGCAGTGAGCTAGCGCCGATGTAGGTGAGAATCGCCGCACCGTCGATCCAGGTGAACGCATCGTTGTTCTGCGGATAATGCGTCAGCAGCCACCACGGCGCGTTGGCCTCCAGCGGCCAAAAGATGTCGCGATCGACCAGCCACTCGGCTGCACTCTGCTTGAGGGTGATGAACCAGGGGCTGACCGTCCACTGAAAGGCGCCCATGGCCAGCCCGATCATGCCAAACAGCAGCAGCGTGCTGTCCCAATGACCTTGTTGCGGCTGGTTGCCGACAATGAGAATTTCCTGATTCGGCGAGCGGGCCGCGAGGGCGACAGCGCCACGCTGGCCGCTGCAACGACCACAGGCGTGGCACTCGCTGTTGCCTTGCATGCGGCGGATGTCGATCAGCGGGGCGCAGTTGGGCGTGACCAGCTTCGGTCCCTGGTTGGCCTGCCACAGCTCCTCGTCGACTTTGTAGTGCATCGGCGCCAGCCGGGCGAGCAGGCCGAACACGCCGCTCACAGGGCACAGGTGCCGGCACCAGACGCGCTTACCACGGCCATAGAGGAAGCCAACGATCATCGCGGCCACCGTCGAGCCGCCAAGGATCAGCGCGGCGGCGCGACCATAGTCATAAACACTGATCAGCTGGCCATAGACGGTGGTCAGCACGAACGCGATGGTCGGCCAACCGCTCCAACGAATCCACTGCGGGGTGCGTTTGTTCAGCCCGCGCCAGCTGATCCATTCACTGAGCGAGCCTTCCGGACAGAGCACACCGCACCAGAGCCGGCCGAACAGCACCATCGACAGCAGCACGAACGGCCACCACAGCCCCCAGAACAGGAACTGGGCGAACACCGTGATGTTGTCCAGCATGCGCGCTTCTGAGGGCGGCAGCGAAAGCACCGCTGGCAACAGCAGCAGGACCAGATAGAAGCCAACCACCAGCCATTGGATCAGGCGGATGGTGTTGGCGTGCTGGCGCAGCAGGTCGCCGATGCGTGCCAGCCAGGAGGCGTTGGTGATCATGCCGTGCGAGCCTCCAGACGAGCCTCCGGCTTCGGTCGCAGCCAGGCCCAGACGGCTAGCCAGTACAGCGCCATTACCATTACCGCGGCCAGCGAAGGCATGGCGCGGTAACCGGTCAGCCCGGCAAGGGTGCTGCCCAGGGTGCCGCCGTCATCGAGCAGGGCCGAGGTGTCCCAGACCGGGTCACCGAAAACGGTGTAAAGCACTTCAGGCACGTCCATGCCCATCAGCTGGCCGCTGAAGCGGTCGAGGCCAGCCATCAGCAGGGCTGCGCCGAGCAACAGCAGCAGCGCCTCGCTGACTCTGAAGAAACGCTTCCAGGAGAACAGCCGGCTGCCAGCCTGCAGCGCCGCGTAGCTCAGCAGCGCGAGCGCAAAGCCAAGCACACCGCCGATGACGAAACCGGTCAGGTCCGAACCGTCCTGCTGGTGGCCGATGCCATACAGGAACACCACTGTTTCGCTGCCCTCACGCGCCACCGCGAGCATCGCCAGTACCAGCAAGCCAATGCCGCTGCCCTGGCTGAGGTGCGCGGCGGCGCTGTCGACCAGATTGCGTTTGAGATCGCGCCCATGGTGGTGCATCCAGCCGACCATCTGCAGGATCAACAGCGCGGCAGCCAGCAGCATGGCGCACTGGAACCACTCGCCGGCGGGACCGGCCAGCCAGTCGCCGGCGCTGAGAATGCCCCAGCCCAGCAACGAAGCCAAACCGAGGCCGGCAACCACGCCGCCCCAGAGCATGCGCAGCGCATGACGGTTGCCTGGCTGCTGGCTCAACCAGGCATGCAGAATGCCGATGACCAGCAACGCCTCGACGCTTTCACGCCAGACGATGAACATTGATTGGCCCATGTCGCTTCTCCTGTGAAGAGACTACTTAGCGATGATTTCGCCTTCCGGGAGATCCATGTGGAACTCATCGAAGAAGGGGTAGCGGCCGGGTTTGAGCGGATGAATCACGACGAACGAGGTGACACCGGGCGAGAGCACCTTTTCCACCCGCAGGGGTGTGCTCTCGAATTCGGTCGGCCCCTTGCCGGCATTGATCACGACGATCTTGAAGCGCTGGCGAGCCGGCACTTCGATGGTGGCTGGCTCGAAATGGCCGTCGCGGATGGTCAGCTCATAGGTCGGCAGACCGGCCTGGGCGCCGCCGGCAAAGCCGGCCGCGAGCATGGCGAGGGCGGGAAGCAGGATGCGTTGCATGCTGACCTCCGGCTCAGTAGCCGCCTTTCTTGCCGATGCCGGCGTAGGTGAACTCGTAGTTCAGCGTGCACTGTTCGAACCAGGGCGCGACGCCGGTTTCCTTGTCAACGTGACGGCCAAACATCGCGTGCTTGCCGTCTGGCGGCGAGACGGTGAAGGTCAGCTGGTACTTGCCTGGACCCATCAGCTTGACGTTGTCGCCATAGTGCGGGCCGTCATTGGCCACCATCGGGTGAAAGTCGCCTTCGATTTTTTCGTCCGAGCCTTTCTTGCTCAGCGAGTAACGAATGTTCAGGTAGGAAACGAAGCTGCCTTCCTGCCAACCGTTGCGGTTGCCTTCGGTGGCGGCGATGTCGGCTTCCAGATGCACATCAGATTTGGCGGCGTCCAGCATCATGCCGGCAGGCTCCATTTCGACCGGCTGCAAGTAAACGGCACCAACCTCCATACCGCCGCATTGTTGCGGTTCACCGATGGGGTATTCCTTGGCTTGGGCGAGGGGAGTGAGCAGCAGCGACGCGATGGCGAGGGTAGCGGGAATGCGCATGAAGCCTCCGAAGAGATGGGATGGTTGACGCAGAAAGGTTCGCACCTGTGATGCTTAACGATAATGATTCGCGTCAATTTTGAATGAAATACTTTGTAACGTATACCCTGCATTGTCCGTGTCGCTGCGTTTGATAACGCGGCAGGCAGCGTCTTGAGGGGCTTTGGAGTCGTTGCTGCGTTGAGTTGTCACACCCTGATCGAGTGTTGTCGCAAAAGCGTTCTCATCGCTGCGGTTATGGCCAGTCATTGGGTCGAGAGATCGATTAAATGCTGCGAGAGAGATCGATAGGGGCCTACCATATGCACTTTCGGAGTCGGGGAATTTCATGACTCAAGCTGTACTGGATGCCAGGACCGCCCGCGTACTGCCCTGGCTGGTTGCCATCGCGTTTTTCATGCAAACCCTTGATGGCACCATCCTAAACACCGCCTTGCCGGCCATGGCACGCGACCTTGCCGAAGACCCACTGCGCATGCAGGGAGTGGTCATCGCCTACATGCTCACCGTGGCGTTGTTGATTCCGGCCTCGGGCTGGGTAGCGGATCGCTTTGGTACCCGGCGGATCTTCTTTTCCGCCATCGTGCTGTTCACGCTCGGTTCACTGTTGTGCGCGATGAGCACCAGCTTCAATCAATTGGTGATGTCGCGTGTGGTGCAGGCGGTAGGGGGCTCGCTGATGCTGCCGGTGGGGCGTCTGGTGATACTGCGGGCCTACCCGCGCAGCGAATTCGTCCGCGTGATGACGTTCATCGCTCTGCCCGGCATGGTCGGGCCATTGATTGGCCCGACGCTCGGTGGCTGGTTGGTCCAATACGCATCCTGGCATTGGATATTTTTGATCAACCTGCCGGTGGGGTTGGTTGGCTGCATCGCTGCCTTTCGTTTCATGCCCGACCTGAAGAGTGCCGAGCGCATGCGCTTCGATACCGTCGGCTTTCTGCTATTCGGTGGCGCCATGGTGCTGATCACCATTGCGCTTGAAGGCCTCGGCGAGATGCAAATGCCCCACGCCCGCGTGATGTTGTTGGTGGCTATTGGCGGTGCTTGCCTCGCGGCCTACTGGTTGCGCGCCGGTCACATCGACAAACCGCTGTTCAGTCCGACGCTGTTCCACACCCGCAGTTTTGCCGTTGGTATCTTTGGCAACCTGTTCGCGCGATTGGGCAGCGGGGCATTGCCGTTCCTGCTGCCATTGCTGCTGCAGGTCGCGCTGGGCTATCCCCCGTCGCAAGCGGGCATGACCATGATTCCGTTGGCGCTGGGTGCGATGTTCATCAAACCCTTGGCCAAGCCGCTGATCGACCGCCTCGGCTATCGGCGCATCCTGATCGGCAACACGCTGCTGCTGGGCAGCCTGATCGCCAGTCTGGCGACCATCGACGGGCAGACTTCGACTGTGTTGTTGCTGCTGCACCTGAGCCTGATCGGCATGGTCAATTCCATGCAGTTCACCGCGATGAATACCGTGACGCTGGTGGGGCTCAGCAACCGGAACGCCAGCAGCGGCAACAGCCTGCTATCGGTGGTGGTGCAGTTGTCGATGAGCCTGGGTGTCGCCTCGGCCGGTGCCCTGCTGGGCGGCTTTACCGTGCCGGGTGCGGATGGGACGGCGTTGCTGGAGGCGTTTCACCTGACCTTTCTATGCATCGGGGCGATGTCGATGCTGGCCGCATCGTTGTTCTTTCAGCTGGACACCAAGCAAGCCATGGCCGCTCGACACATAGACACTGAGTGACCGAGCCTCGGATCAGCCGATGCAAAGCTCGGCTTCTTCCTCGTCCTCGGGGATCTCATCGGTGACGATCACTCGCGCGTGGTGGGTGGTTTCCTCCTCCATGCGCAGGCCGAAGTAGCGGTTGTCATACGCATCCCAGAATGCTTCGACCTGCTCCATTGTGGCGGCCTCAAGGAGTACCTCCAGGCTGTGCTCCAGGACAATGGTGTAGAGTTTTTCGGCAGACATGATTAGCAGGCTCGCGCTCGATTCAAGAGGCGGCTGCTCCTCTGCAGCCGTGATGTCATTCTGACAGCTGAAGGGCCTTTGCAAGCTTCCGCTCATCGCCTGAAAAGAGATTCCCGCTGAACGGTTAGCCTCGATTGGGAACTGTTTGAATCGGGCAGATCCGGCCAATGTTCTGTTCAGCCAGACCGCGAGTCGCGCATCGATATGTCGTTATTTGCGACATAGGGGTTCGCTCACAGGTCACTGCTGAAGTCTCCTCTCACTTAGCCTGCTGGCACGCAGCACTAGGTTTGCCACCGCTGGGGACACCCTAGGGACCCTCATTGAGTTCGCCTAAAACCCGCTGCCTTTGTTTACCTGTACGAGTAAACATTATCGACCTGTAAGTTTTCGCGACATATTGTTTAGCCATCGCCGGATATGCCGGTGGCAACAGAAGGATTTGATCTATGGGAACAATGGGGACGTTCTGGATGGTGACGGGAGGTTCGCTTTGCGCTGCGCTGGTGTTGGCCATCATTCTGTGGCTGCAGTGGTTGCAGCTCAGGCAACACAAGGTGGAACTCGCCGTGCTGCGTGATCTGCTAAAGGGGCTCGGTGAGATCATCCAGCGTCTGGAGCACGAAAAGGCCGAGCTTAGCGCAGGCCTGCGAGCGGAAACGGGGCAGGTCGAGTTGCTCAAACGGCAACTGAGTCAGCTACGTGGATGACTCAGTCTGCTCGCGTTCTTTGTGTTTTTACCCCTGAGGGCTGTGTTCCGCCTGCTCGCAGTACTGCCGGTAGCTTTCTGATAAGTCGGACGGGCACACACCACACTGGCGATTGCCAGGAACCGCGTGATCGATGAACTTCGGATACGGCAGATCCAGCTCCGCCATGATCGTTCTGAATTGCTCCAGCGATACGGCTTCGCCCAGTCGCGGGTTGCGTCGCTTTTCCTGGGCGATGGTCGATACGCGGCGGTCATGGTAATCGTGGGCGGGATAAACCAGGGTGTCGTCCGGCAAAGCGAACAGCTTGCCTCTGACACTGTGGAACAGATCATCTGCACTGCCGTTCTGGAAATCGGTCCTGCCGCAGCCGTCTATCAACAGTGCATCGCCACTGAACAGTCGATCGCCGAGCAGGTACGCGAAATGCCCGTCCGTATGGCCCGGCGTATGCAACGGCGTCAGCTGCAGGCTGCCGACCTCAAACGGAGTGCCTTCCTCGATGCCTACGTCAGTACAGGTCAGCTTGTCGATGGCCGGGCTGGCGATACGGCAGCCTGTCTTCCGTTTCAGCTCCAGCGCGGCGGTGATGTGATCGGCATGTACGTGCGTGTCGAGCGTGAACGCCAGCTTCAAGCCCAGGCCGGCCAACTCGGCCAGATCGCGATCCATCGTCGAAATGACCGGGTCGATCAGCACTGCTTGTCCGGTATCCTTGCAGCCCAGCAAATAGGTGTAGGTGGAGGAAACGGGCTCGAATAGCTGGCGAAAGATCATCGTCTTCTCCGTTCAGTTGTGGGATGGCTGCGGCGCTTGGTTCAGCGTTTCCAGCAGTGCAAACTTCTCACGATCGATCTCGCCGCGCGTGCGAATCCCCAGTCGACGCATGACCGGCAGTGGCGGGCACCAGCCTTGCAGGCCGTGTTGCAGCAGAAACGGCAGCACAATACCGGGGAGCAGGAACCATTTACGGTTCACCGTCAGCCCGAGCAGCAGGCCGGACAGCGCAAGCGAAGAAGCGTTGACCTCCAGCGCGCGCTCGACATCCCACTCGCGATCGAGTGCTTCGATGCGTTGGATGATCGAGTGTCGATCCAGATTGCTGAAGTGGCGGATGTTTTCTTCGGTTTGCTGATCAATAGCGTGATTGATCGAGGCGGATGTCGAGCGGCGAACTCGATCCGTCTGGTCACTTGTGGCAAGGTCCTGATGGATTGTGGTCATGGCAGTCTCCTGATGCACGCCCACCAGTGGGGCTGGCGTGGTGAGAAAATGACTACTGGAACAGGTGCGAGGCAGTACAACGCCCATAAGTTCCGATGAAAACCGCTCCGACGAGCAGGGACACTTTATTGAGATATATATCGGTAAAATGTTCCGTCAACCTGTCCTGATTAACGGTGGAAAATGGACGCTGCGTCAGAAATCGATATGCAAGCGCTTCGTAGCAGTGCAGCGCAGGCCTGCGGTTTGCTCAAGGTTTTGGGTAACCCCGACCGGTTGCTGCTGTTGTGCCAACTGACTCAGGGCGAGTACTGCGTGGGCGATCTGGCGACCCAGACGGGCATCACTCAGCCGACCCTTTCTCAGCAACTGACCGTGCTGCGGCATAACGGCATGGTCAGCACCCGTCGCGAAGGCAAGCAGGTCTACTACGGCATCGCCAGTCCACAAGCGATGGAGGTCATGCAGGTGTTGTACAAGCTGTACTGTAAAGCGCCTCACGTCGAGGAGAACGTCAGCGAGCCTTGAGCAGGGCGCACGATGGCGCGTCTCGCATGCGGCATACGTAGCGTAAGCGTCACCGGTCAGTCGGTTGATATGGCGAATCACTCAGCCTCGAAGTCTTCTCAATAACGTCCTCCTGCAAACCAGCGATCAGCTCGACCTGCAGTCCATCGCCGTGGGCGATGAACCTGAGTTCACAACCGCAGCGCTCGGCGATGGCCTTGACGATGGAGAGTCCGAGCCCGCTGCCGTCCCCCTCGCTGCTTCGCCAGAATCGTTCGGTAAAACGTTCGACCTGTTGTGCAGCGATGACCGGTCCGTGATCGACCACCGTGAAGCAAACCTTGTCTTCAGCATGCTGCTGCAGTGACAGCTGAACGTGGGACCCTGGGCGCGTATGCCGGCGTGCGTTGTCCAGCAGATTGCGCAGTGCGGCGATGGCCAGAGCGGGCGGCATGGCCAGGGCACGCAGGGACACGTCTGCTGCCGCGTTCAACTCGATGCCGGGACCTGGCTGCTGGCTGGCGTCAGCGATGGCCAGTTGCGCCACCTCGATGGCCGTGCACCGTTGGCCGTCATCGAAAGACACCCGTCCCTCCACACGGGCCAGCATCAGCAGCTGCTCCAGTGTTCGGTGCAAGCGATCGGTGCCGAGCTCGGCCTGGGCCAACGCCCGCCTGGCGGTATCGCCCTCGGTCATGGCTGCGACCTGCAGATGGGTCTTGATGGCCGTCAGCGGGCTGCGCAACTCGTGGGCGGCGTCATCGGTGAGCCGGCGTTCACGTTCGAGCGCCTGCGCGATCCGTGCAAACAGCTGATTCTGTGTTTCTACCAAAGGCGCCAATTCCGGCGGCAGCCGTTCGATGATCAGGGGATCGACCGAGTCGGCACTGCGCTGCGCCAGAGCGGTGCGGATTCGCCTGAGTGGCGACAGGCCTTTGCCAAGGCCAATCCAGAGCACGACCAGACTGCCGAGCAGGGCGACGAGTACCGGCAGTGCTGCAGCCAGCAGCACCGAGCGCTTGAGCGTCGCGCGTTCATCGAGTCGATCAGCCGTGGTGATGCGCATCCCGTCGCGGATCATGGTGAAGGTTCGCCAGGCGGTGTCGCCGATCAGCTGGTTGTGAAAGCCGGTGTGCTGGGCGTCGAGCACGCTGTCTGGCGCCGAATGGCTGCGCGCGAGCACCTCACCGCGCAGCGAGCTGACCTGGCAGGCCAGCCCGTTTTCGATACCGAGCTGCTCTGCGCTCAAGCGAGTTATACCGCCTTCCCCCAGCTGCGGCTGCGGCAGTTGCACCAGCAGCCCGGTGACCATCCGAGCCGATGCGGCCAGTCGCTGATCGAGCGACAGCATCAGCTGGTTGCGTACATCGAACAGCATCCAGGTCGCTGCCGCCGACCAGAGCAGCACAAAAGCGGCGCCGAGGGCGAGGGTCAGACGCAGGCGCAGACTCATGTGTCGGTGGCTCTGGCCGGCTCGGTCACGGGCCCGGCGGGTCCCAGCCGATAGCCGAGTCCCCTGACGGTTTCGACAATGCCGTTGCCCAGCTTGCGACGCAGATGATGGATGTGGACGTTGAGCGCATTGCTCTCGACCTCGTCATCCAGCCCGTATACCGCGTCTTTGAGCTGCTCGGCAGAAAGCACCCGGCCGGGGTTCTGCAAGAGCGCTTGCAGCAGCGCCTGTTCACGCCGGGACAGGTCAACTGGTTCGCCCGCCATGGAGGCGGAGCAGGCGGCCGGGTCATAGCTCAGCGGACCGTGTTCGATCAGGTGCGTCGTTCGTCCGGCGACGCGGCGCAGCAGAGCATGCAGCCGCGCCGCCAGTTCGCGCAGATCAAAGGGTTTGACCAGGTAGTCGTCGGCGCCTGCCTGGAGCCCCGAGACACGTTCGGCCACCGCATCCCGGGCTGTCAGAACGAGCACGGGCAATTCGAGCCCGCGACGCCGCAGTCGCTGGAGAAAGTGCAGGCCATCTTCATCTGGCAGCCCCAGGTCGAGAATCATCAGATCGAAGTGGGCAGTGCGCAGCAGCGCGTCCGCCTGAGCGGCAGTCGCGGCATGGGCCACGCCGAAGCCCTGGGCTTGGAGCCCGGCAACGATGCCACTCGCGATGAGTGCATTGTCTTCTGTCAGCAGTACCTGCATGGGAAACTCGTCTTGAATGCACCGGCCAGTATCACGCTTCTCGATTAACGGAGCGTTATCAGAGGGTACGCTGAGTTGCTCGCGCAGCCTCGCATGTCGGTCTTTCTCTGTCGGTCAGTGGTCAGCTCCAAGCCAATTCGTTAACGGCCACTTAATCCCCAGTCGCCATGCTCGCATTGAATTTGCTGATGGGGTGTGTAGTTCATGCGAGCGGTCTTTTTCTCTCTGGCCTGCTGCCTCTGGCTTGTGCAGCTGGCGAGTGCTGCGCCGTTCGCGCTTGGTCAGAAGCAGGAGACCTTCTTACCGGTAGACCAAGCGTTCAGCCTGCGGGTCGAACGCCCAGCCAGCGGCGGTGTTGTGCTGCGCTGGGACATCGCGCCAGGTTATTACCTGTATCAGGAGCGGCTGCGGTTTGGTGGATTGGCAGCAGGTAACGAACCGCAGTTGCCACCGGGAGAGCCCTATCACGACGAGTATTTTGGCGATTCACAGGTCTATCGCAACAGCCTGGAGGTCACCCTCGCCGAGCCAGGCCTCGCTACGCTAGAACTGGGATGGCAAGGCTGCGCCGATGCCGGCTTGTGCTATCCGCCGCAGACTCGCACGGTCGATCTGAGCGGGTCTGCAGCGGGACCCTCTGAGCCTGTTCAGGCCGATGATCAGGCACTGGCAAGCAGACTGGCGCAACAGCCGCTTGGCTGGAGTCTGACGATCTTCTTTGGGCTTGGCTTGTTGCTCGCCTTTGCGCCGTGCTCCCTGCCGATGCTGCCAATCCTTGCCGGTATTGTGGTCGGCAGCCGGGCCAGCCCTCGCCGCGGCATGCTGCTTGCCGCTTCCTATGTGGTCAGCATGGCGCTGGTCTACGCCGCGCTGGGCGTCGTGGCTGCGCTTCTCGGTGCGAATCTGCAGGGATGGCTGATGCAGCCTTGGCTGATCGCCAGTTTTGCCGGCCTGTTCGTTCTGCTTTCCTTACCAATGTTTGGTTTCTTCGAGCTGCAGTTGCCGGCTGGTCTGCGTGATCGGCTGGAACAGGCCGGACGGAAGCGACAGGGCGGTAGCCTGGCTGGGGCCAGCGCGCTCGGGGTGTTGTCCGGCTTGCTGGTCGGGCCCTGCATGACCGCTCCGCTGGCTGCGGCATTGCTGTATATCGCCCAGAGCGGCAGTGCCGTCAACGGAGGGCTGGTGCTGTTTGCCCTTGGCCTGGGCATCGGAACGCCGCTGGTATTGCTGGTGACGGTCGGCAATCGCTTCCTGCCGAAACCGGGGCCCTGGATGGACCGCGTCAAAACCACGTTTGGTTTCATTTTTCTGGTCGCGGCCCTCTATGTGCTCCGCCCGTTGCTGACGGATTCGTGGTGGGTGGGCGTGTGGGGTGCATTCTGGCTGCTGGTTGCCAACGGACTCCTGCAGTTGTCGCGTCAGCTCAAGCAGCATCGGGCGTTGCTCGGCTCCGTTGCAGCGTTATCCGGCGTATGGGGCGTGGCGCTGGTGCTGGGTGCGGCGGGTGGCGCGGAGGATCCGAACCGGCCGCTTGCCGTGTTCACCAGCAGCGTCGCTTCGACAACTGAGATCGAGGGTCCGCAGGGTTTCGTTGGTTTCACCGATCCGGCTGTGCTTGATCGTGAGCTTGCTGCCGCCAAAGCTGCCGGGCAATGGGTACTGATCGACTACTACGCGGACTGGTGTGTGTCGTGCAAGGTCATGGAGAAGGAAGTGTTTGGCAACGGCCAGGTGCAAGCCGCGCTCAAGGGCGTACGCATGCTGCGACCGGATGTGACGCAGACCAATTCCGCCAGCCGCGAGCTGCTGGGGCGCTATCAGGTCATGGGGCCGCCGACGCTTTTGCTGATTGGCCCGGACGGGGCGGAGCGCCGCTCGCAACGCATAACCGGTGAGGTCGACGCCGGCCAATTCCTGGGTACGTGGAACGAAACGATGGAGCAAGGCTGATGATGACGATGAACGTGGGGCCGTTTGCGCTGGCCGTTCCCCATGTATTGCTGCTGGCGAGCCTGTTCTTGGCGATGCTGACCGGTTGGTGGGTTGGGCGGCGCAGCGAGCGCAACCCCGAGCAGCAGTTGTTCAGGCTGCTACTGGTGGCGCTGCTCGTCGCCAGGTTGGCGTTCGTGGTGGTCTACGTCGAGCATTTCCGAGATGAGCCATGGCGCGTGATCGACATTCGTGACGGCGGGTTCATTGCCTGGCCGGGCGTGCTGGTGGCCGTGCTGCTTGGCGTATGGCTGGCCAGGCGTGAGCTCGGATTGCGCAAACCGCTGGGCGCTGCGGTCGCTGTCGGTGTGCTGAGTTGGGGGTTCGGGACCTTCGCATTGCATGCCTTCGAGCAGGGCACGCGCCTTCCCGAGATGGGGCTGCGCGACAGTCAAGGTAAACCGGTTGCCCTGCAGGATTTCGTCGGCAAACCGCTCGTCGTCAATCTGTGGGCCACATGGTGTACGCCCTGCCGACGGGAGATGCCAGTCCTGGCAGAAGCACAACGCAACGAGTCCGAGGTGACCTTTCTCTTCGTCAACCAGGGCGAAGGCGAGCGGGTCATCGCGGACTTCCTCAGTGCTGAAGCGCTCGGTTTGGACAACGTGCTGCTCGACACCGGCGGCCGCCTCGGCCAGCACATAGGCTCTTCGGCACTCCCAACAACGCTTTTCTACGACGCCGACGGGCGGCAGGTTGGCAGCCACCTCGGTGAGCTTTCTCGCGCCAGTTTGGCGCGCGCCCTTGAACAACTGGAGGTAACCACTCAGCCATGAAAAATCTGCGACCGCTTTCTTTGTTCTGTTCAACGCTGGCCTTGCTGCACGCATCCGTGGCGCTGGCACAGGATCTGCCTCCTGCGGTCCAGGCCGTTGAGGCTCGCGGCGCCGAAGTGGTCGGTAGCTTCGACGCGCCGGGCGGATTGAAGGGCTACGCAGCACGCTATAACGGACAGGGCATCGCGCTTTATCTGACGCCCGACGGTGACCACGTTCTGATCGGCAGCCTGCTCGATGCCAGCGGCGAAGATCTGACGCGGGCTCCCCTTGAAAAACTGGTCTACGAACCTCTCAGCAAGGAAATGTGGCAACGGCTCGAGAGCAGCACCTGGATTCAGGACGGCGCTGTTGAGGCGCCGCGAATCGTCTACCTGTTCTCCGATCCGAATTGTCCGTACTGCAACATGTTCTGGAAGCAGGCCCGGCCATGGGTCGAGTCCGGCGACGTCCAGCTTCGCCATGTCATGGTCGGCATGCTGCGTCCGGACAGCGCGGGTAAATCTGCTGCGCTTCTGGAGGCTGAGAATCCAGCGGCCGCCTTGAGCAGGCACGAGGCAGCAGGGAAGGCGAGCAAACTGGAGCCGCTTGAGGAGGTATCGCCTAAGCTGACTGAGAAGCTTGAGGCGAACCTGACGCTGATGGGGGCGATGGGCGCCTCGGCAACGCCAGCCATTTACTACCTGGACGGCAACGGACGTTTGCAGCAGCAACAAGGTGCGCCTCGTCCAGATTCCCTGGCCGAGATCATGGGGCCGCTGTCACCGAAACGGTAGAAAGGTCAAACAGCACTGCCTGCTGCCAAAACTATAAAAAACGATCTGGAGGCTTTATGAATATCGCTCACTGGCCGCTGACGGGAGTGCTGATAGCAGCCTTTCTGCCCGCCCATGCCGCCGATTCGACGGCTGTCTATACCAAGGGCGGCTCCAATCCTGCCGCCATGGCTTGCGTCACCTGCCACGGAGTCGAGGGCGAGGGAATGGCGGCAGCTGGCTTTCCCAGGCTTGCTGGGCTCTCGGCTGGTTACATGAGAAAGCAACTGGCCGATTTCGCTTCTGGCGTACGCGCCAATCCCGTCATGCAGCCCATTGCTGCTGCCCTGAGTGCCGAGGAAGCGGACACAGTCACGGCGATGCTGGCTGACAAGCCGGGACCGCAGGTGGAACGGATCGGCCGTACTGCGGCTGCTGAAGGCTCAGGTGAAACGCTGGCCCTGCGGGGTGCCTGGGAGCGCAACATCCCTGAATGCGTCGCCTGCCACGGCCCCAGCGGAGTGGGTGTCGGCGACGCCTTTCCGCCGCTGGCGGGACAGTCTGCGCAGTACCTGGCCTCGCAGCTGACCGCCTGGCGTCAAGGCACGCGCAAGAACGATCCCAACGATCTGATGGGGCATATCGCCCGTAGCCTGACCGACGACGAGATCAAGGCCGTCTCGGCGTACTTCGCCGGTTTGACCGACCAAGGAGCAGCAAGATGAACACTCAAACCAGCGCCTTGCTGTTGATCGCCCTGGCCGCACCAGCCTATGCCGATGACATCGTGATGGAGGACCAGTCGCAGATTCTCACCGGGGCGGGTGAGACGGCCAGCAGCCGCTACTTTCAGCCACCCCAGGAGAGCGAACTTCCCGACGATGCTTACGGAAAGCTGGTCCAGGAAGGCCGCGCCATCTTTGTCGATACCAAAAACCGGGCTCCGGAATACGTGGGCAACGGCCTCGCGTGCGCGAACTGTCACCTTGAGCAGGGCCGCAAAGCCAACTCCGCTCCGCTGTGGGCGGCATACACCATGTATCCGGCATACCGGAAGAAAAACAACAAGGTCAACAGCTACGCCGAGCGGCTACAGGGGTGTTTCCAATTCAGCATGAACGGCAAGGCCCCAGAAGCGGACGGACCGGTGATCGCGGCACTGTCGGCCTATTCCTATTGGCTCGCTACCGGTGCCCCGACTGGTCAGGAGCTCCCCGGTCGTGCCTATCCGGAAGTGCCAAAACCTGAAAACGGCTATGACCTGGCCAAGGGCGAGCAGGTCTATGCGGCCCAATGCGCTGTATGTCACGGGCAGAACGGGGAAGGGCAGAAGTCCGGTGACGATTATGTGTTCCCACCCCTTTGGGGCGCTGACTCGTTCAACTGGGGGGCAGGCATGCACCGGATTAACACTGCCGCCGCGTTCATCAAGGAGAACATGCCGTTGGGCAAGGGCGGCAGCCTGTCGGATGAAGACGCCTGGCACGTGGCGGCCTTCATGAACAGCCATGAACGGCCCCAGGATCCGCGGCTGATCGACGGCTCGGTCGAAAAGACCCGAGACAAGTTCCACGCCAACGACGGCGTGAACCTCTACGGTGAAATCGTCAACGGCACGATGCTGGGCAAGGGCCTTTAGTCGATAGGGCTCGTATCGCAGCGGGCTAGGCGCCCGCGTTTCGCGGCGTCGACACACGTCCCGGCCGCCTGCTGCCAACTGTAGAGATTGCGGATCCTGCCGTCTGACATCAGTGCTCCCCGGCCATCAGAATTGCGGCTGTCGCGTAATGGCCTGCTGGCTACCGGTCATCATCCGAAAGAAACAGGTCGAATGATTTGAGGAACTGTCATGGCGATCGCGCCCCAAAACTGTACGAACCGCATTTTGCGGGCCGTGAAAGCAGAACGGAGGAGATACTGATGACACTCAAGCAATCGGCATCCCTATCGGCAGCAATACTCGCCGCAACCCTGGCCGTTGGCCTGCCCGGGACTGCCGTCGCGCAGCAGACCGGCCAGACCAATCAGGCAGGCCAACAGGCCGGAACGGGGGTGCGGTCCATCTCCGTAGGCCATAACGTCGTGGACGCAGTGGACGATGTGCGCGAGACCAGTGCCGACTTCATTGGTGCGCTCCTTGGCGCCGAGGAAGGCCTGGGACTTGGCAATTGGGAGCAGCAGGAACAGCGGCTCAACCAGATCGAGGAACAGTTGGAGCAGATGGAAGCCGTGCTGGACGAAAAGGCCGAAGCCACGGACCAGGAGTGGATCGACTGGATGGGCGGTCCAGATTACAGCGTGACCGTGACCAAGCAGATCAAGAACCTTGGCGCCCATCTGGAACAGGTCTCCAATATTCTCGCCGAGAATTGGCAGACCAAGGGCATCCAGGTACTGATCGGCAGCAACGTTCTAGAGCAATTACGCGACCTGCGCGAAACGACCGGCGATCTGCTCAACGCGATGGAGAATGCGGGCAGCGACTACGGTTGGACGACGGATCCGAACCGGTTCAAGCAATCGCGGGAGCGGCTGACGAAGATGTCCAACGACATCGACCAACTGTTGGTCATGTCGGACGCTGACTGGCGCGCCTATCTAGAATCTGACCGATTCCATATCGTCATCCACGACAACGTGGCGACCCTCGCCGACGTTCTTAAGAACATGACCAAGCCGAACCAGGGCTGACCGGCCCTACCACCCGCCATGCAAGCGGCGGCTTGCCAAAAGCCACCGCTTGCCATGCATGACGGAACACACGAACAGCAGTGCTCGTTAATAGCCGGCTGAGGGCGGTCGCTCTCCTCGAAGGTGGCGGCTCGTTTGTGTTCCGGCAGGTTGAAGTCGATTCGAGCGGGCACGGCGTTCGCTGAAAACACGTTTTCATTATTGGGAAGGGCGCCATCGGTGCAGTGATAGCTGTTCCATGGAAACGAGTTGTGACTGTTCAGCGGCCTGCTAACGCCCCTCAGATTGAGCTGCGTAGTGATTGTAGAAAAAGCGGTTATAAAACAGGTAGGCCGCACCGCCTGCGCATACCGCTACGATGCTGGACAGCGCCATGGCACCGTAAAGGGGAAAGGAGAGGGCCGGTAGGTATTCGCCCAAGTTGCGAAGGACAACGCCTTGCAGCGCGACGGCGGAGGAGGGAGCCAGGATCACCCCATAGGCCAAGCAGCTAACGTACGTCGAGATGGCCCAGCGAAAGCCAAGCAGGCGGCTAAGGGGGGCGGACCATTGCCGTATGCGCTCGGCAGGCAGTTGCAACAATTCATGGCAAATAGCCTGACAATCGCTACGCTCTTCTACCAGCTCGGCAATTTCCGCATTTAGTCTGGCACCCAATGCGCTTCCAGCGTGAAAAAGTCCGTCTTTGCGGCGACGCAGTTGCTGACCTTCAGAGTCGATCTGCTCCAGTCGAGCTCCTATTGCTTCGGTGCGCTCGAGGTTCTCGGAAAATTCGTGCTCTTCCTCCATATCCAAGAGGATGTCCGATTCATCAGGGACACGTGGGTGTCTGGCGTAAAGCAGTTCGCTGATGAGCCAGCCCAGCCATATGAAGGAAGTGGCCAGAAGGGTGAAAAGGAAAACCAACCATCCGACGAGCACAATGACTAGGCCAGCAGGATTGCTTTCTTGTTTTTTCTTTCTACTCATAGATGGGCGTTACTCAGGAAACGCGATGTTGGGATCAAACGATGGAGCACGCCCCTTGGTACGGCGGATGACCTGTACGAGCAAGGCCCGGCACTCATCCCGTTTTTGCTTGTGGCTGAACATCAATTGGTAGGAACCGAAGTCGCCGGACAGATTTAGCCCGTAGCGTCTGCCGCGGTTGCGTCCCTGTCCTATTCGCTGTGTATCGTTGTCCAGCCGTTGGATATCGTCGATGGCAAGCTGAATGCGATGGGCGTGGTCGAAGAAACGCCGTAGGCTGAGAATGTCATGCAGGCTGTTTTCCAGATCGTCAGCGCTAAAACTTAGGGCCGCGGATACCGGGTCAATGCGGATGCCAGCTGACTGGGCCTGCCAGACCCGCCAGCCAAATACGCTGGCCGCAATCACGCTGCCGCAGAACCAGATAGCGACCCAGAGTGCTGGTCTGAAATCGCTCAGCAGGAGCAGAACCAGTAACGTACCGATCAGGCACAGGCCGATAAGCATGGCCAGCCAGCAACCGAAGGTCGTCCGAATAGCATGCCAGATATCCACCACCGTATAGGTTTTGCCATATACGGAACGACGATGCGTACGATTCATGACAGTAAACCCCACACCAAAGAGACGGCGACTGCCAGGGCAGCGACGGTAGCTGGAAGGTAGAAATGCCATCGGGCAACCGGTATGAATATTTGCTCTGGTAAGGTTGGTTCTTGCTTCGGTACTGGTGCACTGGCCGGTTTTGGGGCTATCGGGCGCGCGACCGCCATGGCGGGTTCAGTAACAGCCGCGAAGTTGACTGAGAGATCGTCGTGCTCGTCGTGCTCGTCGTGCTCGTCGTGTTCGTCCGTTTCATCCGAGTCTTCGAGCTTTTCCAGCGCCTGCCGGAAAAGCATTTCTACGTCGTGCAGCAGATCGACGCCATAGGCATCGATATAGGCATGTGTGTGCCGCAGGCTGGTTTTCAGTAGCTCGCGGCTCATCCGGGAATGTCCTCCGGCGTCAGGGTGCGAAGTTGATCACGGCTGGGGTTATCGATTTGCGACAGCCGATTAGCGTGGGCCTGCATCACCTCCTCGAAGAACGTCCTCATTTCCCGTGCGTTGCCGTAATGGTCGCCGCGCAATTCCCAGCGGTTCTTTATGGTCTGGCGGCTCTTATGCCAGGCCTCAGCACGAAAGCGCAGTTCGTGTCTGTCGCATAGGCGACGGAAGACTTGCAGCAAGTCCGCGGGTTCGTAATCGTCGAACTGGATGTAACGGGTAAAGCGCGACTTCAGACCGGGGTTCGAGTCGATGAACGTCTGCATTTCCTCGGTATATCCCGCCACAATCACGATCAGGTCGTCGCGGTGGTCTTCCATCAGTTTGAGCAGCGTGGCGATTGCTTCGTGCCCGTAATCAGTCTCGTGGGCGTTCTTGACCAACGCATAGGCTTCGTCGATGAAAAGCACGCCACCGAAGGCGCTTTCTACTACCTCGCGGACAAGCCCGGGCGTCTGGCCAAGGTACTGCCCGATCATTCCAGAGCGGTCGGTTTCCACCAGATGGCCTTTGCGTAGCAAGCCGATGTCGCGGTAGATGTCGGCTATCAACCGGGCCACCGTGGTTTTGCCTGTGCCTGGATTGCCTGTGAACACCATATGCATGGAAACCGGCGGCACCGGCAGGCCGTTCTCCTTGCGGTTGAGGATGTAGCGGGCGAAATTCACGCTATTGCGCACCTCGCGCTTCACTCCCTCCAGGCCAACTAGACTCTCCAGCTCTTTCAGGGCTTCGCCGGGCGCAATCGGTGAGCGGCTGGAACCTGGCTCGGTTTCAAGCTCAAAGTGCTTTCGAATCGGTTCCAGCACCTGCTCCGCCCTATCCATGTCCTGGGGCGTCTTGTCACCATCCCAGGCCACAGCTGCCTGGATCAGATCGTCCAAGCAGCTGTAAGCCTCCTCACAGAACCCCGGCTGCAAGCGCTCGGCGATCAGCAAAAAAGCCGGCAACACCTGCGGGTCGAATGGGAGTTGCTTGTCGCGCAGTGCGCCATCAGCCAAATTTAGCTCCTTAACGCTGAGATCGTTTGCCAAGATGGTGTTGATGAACTCTTGGTGCCGCGAGCGTATCTGCCGGTCGCCGGTCATCACGTAGTCGAGCATAGGAAACAGCCAACCCAGCGTTAGCCGCACCAGTGAATGCGGCAGTTTGGGGTTGGCCCGAGTGAATCGCTCGTCCAGCCCGCCGGTTATCAGCAGATTGAGCAGGTGCATCAGGGCGATTTTGGCTTGGTCTAACTGCATCACTTAACAATCCGTTTCACTTCGACCGCGCTGATAAGTATCAGTAAGCAAATCTACGAGTTCTTGCTTTTTAGACATCTCTATTCTGTCTTCGCCTAAGGCTGCACCCGCTATAGCTTTCAAGTGCTGAATGGGTAGTGAGGCGAAGTCTAATTCTAGTTTCAATCTATTGGACAATGTTTGCCTCATCTTTGAGGGGGAGCGCCTGTCAACCTTGATATCTAGCTGATCGCAAAGGCTCCCTAATTTCCAAGAAGCTTCATTGATATAACATTCCAAGATCTTCTGGCTTACTGTCGCGTCGGAGTCTTCGTGCTGCTCGTTAGTAAGCCACTGCTCAATGCGATTTAAGATGGTCTCTTTGCCTCCCTCTTGGTTAAGGTTCAGCATCCGGCATAGTTCTCGAAGAAAACTATCATGGTAATCATCGAGCAGGACCCTAGGGTTTCCATCCCAATGCATTTTTATACTGCTTTTAAGTGCTTGCATTTGTTGGGGTGGTGATAGGCAGTTTTTGAATGTGTCATGGAGTAATTCTAGGTCTTGAGAATCCATTTCACCATGTTGGTCAAGAAAATAGTTAAGTAACTGGTCGCGTTTTTCGTGATAGATACGTTCTATTAGGCGAGAAAAGTTCGCCTCAAAGTCTTTGTGGTTAAGCTCGATTGCATTTTGCTCAGCAATAGCGCTTATGTCGGATGGCAGGTTTGCTGGAAAACCAGTCACGCCATTGGCGAAGATGGGAATGATTCTCCGGATTTTCTGAGATTTGTAGAGTTCAAGCGCCATAGCAATTTCTTGGCGCACCCAGTCATCCTTAGAGATACAGCGGTCTAACGATCCGGGAGTAACAATAAGTATAAAGTTGGGTGAGTTTCTTAGGTTATCCTTGATGTTATCTGCGAAACTTCCGAAACTCAAAGACTCGCTATCGAAAAAACACCTGAATTTTTTTTCTTCAAGTGCTTTGCATATTAGTCTCGCCGTGGTGGCGCCACCTTCTCGGCGATAGCTGATAAAAATGTCGTTCACTGTTTAGTCCCTTAAGTGGGTAGCTCAAACTTACGTTGGCGGTGTAGCAGTAGCCATTCGCCGTTCTCGGCAAGTGCCTCCTTACCTATGAACTTCAGAATGCTTTTGGCTGATTCGGTGTTTCCTGCTTCAATATGGTGATCTAGCACGATGATCGCGCGGCTGAACAAGTTTCCCATTTTTTGATATCTGTTGGCATCTTCCTCATAGGCCATCAGGTTTGTATGGTTTCGGCAGATTGCGGCCAGAACGAAAAGGATGGCGGCAAGTAATGTTAGCCAGGGCAGGAGTTGAGATGGGAGGCTGGCAATTGATTTAAGCAGGAGTAGCAGAGTGGTAGTGCCGCCTGCAAAGAACAGGAAGCGGCTATATAGCATCCACTTTATAACTTTCTGTTGTTTGCTAGCTGCGCTGCTTCCTCCGCTCAAAAAGAACTTTTTCTGATCCTCCAGCCAATGCGATTTTATCCATGGGAAATCGCAGTCCGTTAAGGCGGTATTCCCAGTTTTGGTAATATTTTGAATAGCATAACGAATCCAGCCTAGCTCATCGTTTTGACTACTCAGGTAATATTTGCTTGCGCACTCGTCTATGCCAGCAGCCTGCCAACAGGCTTGTACGCGTAATCCCTCCGCTAGTGCGCGCCAGTCCATGTATTGAGCTTCGCTGTTACGTGTGCCGCTGAAAAATGCTCGGTAGCTGGCGAAGGCAATAAGGCCAAAACCAATATGTAAGGTCAGCCAGTACCATTGCATGTCTGGTCCCAGATGCAATTGCTGGAAAAAAATAGACAGAAAAACAAGCAGACTGAGCAGCCACAGGGTGGTACTGCGTTGCTTTTGCTTGCTACGGGACAGAGCATCGGCAATGGCGAACGTCTGTAAACTGGATTCGATGACAGAAGGGTAATTTGCTTCACCAGTCAACCACTGACGGCTTTCGACTATCTCGTGAGGTGCTGCTTCCTGAATCTTTATTGCTGCCTGGTTGAAATCTTCTATGGACTGGAATATTTCACTCCAGCACTTGCGTGTGCCGATAGCGGCATCAGTAATTGCGGGGGCCCAGCTGCTGGCATCTTCGGCCGTATAGGCCAGTGGATTCTTTTTTCTATTGCAGCGCAGATGCCGAACTTGGCAGGTTTCCGGCTGTGCCAACGGATTGTCTTCGTTCTCGATGCCTTCACGACAAAGCCTTACAACATCGGCGGTTCCACCGGGTAAGGAATTTTCCGTACTACCGTCCCACAATGCATAGAGACACTGTGCTTGCTGCGCTAGGCATATTCCCAGAGCCTGGTAACTAGCATCACGTGATGGATCGCAAGCGAGATATCTCGGCATGGGAGCTACCTGTACTTCGGCAGCCTTGCTCAGAAGTAGTCGAAATTTCGCAAGTGTTTCGGGTGTAGAGAAATCCTGTTCGTACTCCGCTTGGGGCATGGGCAATACGGCCATCAGCTCGATGCTATGCTCCAGTGCTATCTCAGCGATTAGCCAATCGGCACCTTCGGCAAGGCCGTTCAATAATTGAAAGCGTGTGCCAGGGTATTGCTTGCGTAGTGTTGTGAACTCTATATGCAGCGCCTCGCGAATCGAGGCGATTTCTGTATCCAATAAATCGCGATGGCCGCTGGTGGCTAGCACGACAGGAATTGGGCCGAATGTCATTGATCACTCCAGGCAAGGTCAATCAGAGATGATGTCAGGTTTTCCGGATTGCGCTTGTACTTCGCCCGTTGCATCAGGCAAATGCACTCGGACAGTGGCTCCCCAGCGCTGCCTAATGGCATCTTTGGATTGAACTTGGCTAGGGCCTCGGCAAAGGTGTGCAGAAGGATTTCTCGGTCATCAGCGTAGTGTTCTTCTGCCAGGGCCAAAGCCTCCAGCAATGCCAATTCGATGAACAGTGAATCAAGCCAACCGACCTCATGGCGGTAGGCAAATATCCAGCGAGTCTTGTTGATCAGGATGGGTGCCCAGAGGTTGGATTCCCGGGCACCAACCAAGCAACTGCTGACGATGACCCCTTCGATCTTATCGCCGTAAAGCGCAACCTTCTCTAAAAGCGTGCTGGCCCGGCCATTGGCAATGCTGGTCTCGTTGCCGTGGGCACCTATATAAAGAATCTGGCGTTTTTCATGGGTATGAATCAGGTCCTGCGAGAGGGCGACCTCGAAGCCCCTTGTGTCGTAAAACGTCGAATAGTAAATGTTGAAATAATCATGCAGCCGCTCAATCCCTTGGAAAAAAGGGAGAGCCGACGCTCGGGTAGGGTTTATGTTTGGGTTCCACCAAGGGGATTCCAAAAGCAGTAGAGCGAAACAGTCAGACATAGCAATCCCAAGCGTTAAGGTTTAGGACTCGCTTGCTAGCAAATAGCTTTTTAGTGGTCATGTCTTGCTGATTCCATTAGCGCCCGTCCGTGAAAGATCGCTTTTTGTATGGTGTTCACGTCGCCGAAGGTAGCGGGTCGATTTCTCTCTGCGAGCCCGGCGGGCCCATCGATTGCGTACCCCCATGGGGTAAAAGCAACATTGCTCGTCTCTTTGCCGATGCTTTTCGCCCAAATCATGTGGGCTTTATCGCCCGGGTAAGCCAAAAGTTTACAGGGCGGTAGCGTCAAAACTGTCTATCTGTTGCCAGCGTAATGACCCTAATACGACTATCCATATCTGAGCTGAACCTCCCACTACCTAGGCGCACTGGTCCGTTGTGATGGAGTGGCGAGCCTGCAATGCCAGAGCCGGCTTTTACACGCCAACGATCAACCCACCGGTGGACGCGATGTAGAACGTGCCTTGTTAGCATTAGCCTGCATCGCCTTGTGAGAGTAGGCATAGAGCAACCGTGCGGGTCAGCAAGAACGAGGCTACGTTTTCGCTACACCGAAGTGCTCTTCGCCAACGAGCGCAGCCAGGGAAAATAGCTGATCCGATCAATGGTTTGTGACTCAAGTCGTGCTTTCACAATGATGGCGTTATGATGCTATCTGATCACTCAGGACTCGCATGGGCCGGATGGCTGCATGCTTCGGATGGACAGGGATGCCGAACGGGAATCACCAAGAGCCACGCCCTGGCGTCGCGTCAGGGCAAATGAAAGGCATCGAAGACTACTTCAAGCAGCTTGCACATCTGGTACTTATGTGTAGGCGGCCACGCCAGTTGCTGCATCGACTAGGCGCAGGCTTTGGGCGGCGCTGGCAGTTACTGCTCCGCTACTTCGCAAGCTTTCGGGATGACCGTTTAAAGAAAGTGCCGGCCTATCTGGTCGCCTGGGCAACTTTCTCTCGCATGGTTGTGATTTCCATTGCGCTCATCATTCCCGCATGGCTGCTGGAGGTTGTCGATCCGTTCGGTCTTTCGGGCGCGGTGGAAAGACATTCGCAACAGATCGTGCAGAAGATAGCTGCGCCTTTCTACCCAGCAACTGCACAGTCGCGGATCGCAATAGTACTCATCGACGAAGCCGCCTTGGCCGTACGTGGCGAGAGCTGGCCGCCCCGCTATCTGTATTACGAGGAGGTCGTTCGACGGATCGCCAAACAACGCCCATCTGCTATCTTTCTCGACGTTCTAGTTGAGGACCGCCGCTCTTATGATGCGTCCCTCCCGCTTGCACAAAAGGCGCTAGAGGAGACCCTGAAGGAAACGGGGGTTCCGCTATACCTAGCGGTCCTAGATGGCGGTGAGCGCAGCCTATTTGCAAAAGTCCCTGGAACTCACCTGGCAATGGCCGGTTGGAGTGGATATGGCGCTGACTATCCGCTTCTCGTGGACCGCAGCCATCGCTTTGGCGCGACGCCGCCAGAAAGTGACAACCGATGCGGCACCGATAGCCTGCCGACCGCGGCCTTCGCTCTGTATCGCCAACTCTGCGAGCGTGGCGAGCAGAAGGGCTGTGGTGACGCCTCGACGGAAGGTGACGTCGGCGCATTCTGTGCGCCGATGGTTGTTCAATGGGGATACAACGTTGCGCCGCAGATCCGTGCTCGGGACCTGCTCTCGGCGAGTCAATGCGCGCCATCTGAGGAAAGTGCTGGAACCCGACTCTTCGACTCCGCACGGATCCTGTGGTCAAGCTTACTTGCCAGCTTCGATAAAGAGTCCGAAGTCCAAGGCCGTCAGCCATGCCCCTATACATTGACGGTGCGCGAAGAGGACCTGAGTAGCGCTCGGGTTCGCGGACTATTGAAAGACCGGGTGGTCTTGGTCGGAACGAGCCTTGCCGGCATCCATGACCTCGTAGCAAGCCCCGTCCATGGGCAATTGCCAGGCGTCTATCTGCATGCCATGGCGCTGGATAACTTGCTGACCTGGGACGATCACTATTTCGCTCGGGCTGAAGGCACCCCCACGCTTCTAGTCCTCGGGCTGCTCTTGGCCTGGGTGTCTGCGGCTCTCATTCGTGCCAACCCAGCACGCTTGGATTTCCTGTTGCACGCCTTCGCTGCGTTGCTGGTGCTCGGCGTTAGTGCTTTTTTCTACCTGGTGTTGCATCGCCCTCCGCTTGACTGGCTTGGGCTTCTGCTCATTTTCGAACTTGCCCGGAGGATATTGGAATCCTCTGCCAATCGGCGACAGCCGTCCGTAAATTAAGGAAGAACTCCATGATCCGATCTGTCATTTGTCTCGCTTTCGCCGCTGGCTTGCCCCTGAGCTGCCTTGCCGATTCGCAGGTTACTGAAGCAAACGTCGACCCCGTTAGTGTGTACGAGCGTCAAGCAGACGGGCTGTACGTTCGAACTGGCAAGCGTTCGGTCGAGGAGTTGTCGTTACCATTGGCGCTGCTCGAGCAAAGCCCTAGGGGCTACCTGAAGGTTTCACTCAGTGGGCAGGAGCTTTGGCTCGACAGCATGGATGTCGAAGTATTTCCGCCGCCGAGTATCGGAAACAGTGGCTGTGTGCCGACGCTTCAGGACTCAGTAGCGGCCGTCTCGCGCGGAGCCGGGGAGGGGTGCCCATGAAGCGGCTTGTTTGTGCTGCGCTGTTTCTGGCTGTAATGGGTGGCTGCGCGCAGGTTAGCGTGCCGAAATTGCCTATAGTCATGGGAGCCGATGACCCAACCATTACGCTATTCGACTCGCGTTTCCCTGGTGCGGCAGCTAACAAGGAACAGGTGAGTCTGCAGACCACCGATAGCTTTTTGCTGCAGCACCGTGCATTAGGCACTGCCGAAAATCTGCGTATCGACGAGTACACAAACTCAATCCTCAAGAAACTCCAGCGAACGTTACCGGGAACACCCGCTGCGGGTCGGATATACATTACGCCAAATACCGAGTTCAGCGCAGCGAGCTATGAGGACGGCGGGATTTACATCCCTTACAAGGTGCTAGGTGCGCTCGAGAGCGAAGACGAGCTAGCGGCGTTGATCGCACACGAGTACGCGCATGTTCTATTGAACCATCACAAGACTAATTGGCTTGATACTGCCTCTGGTTTGCTCTACAGCGCCGGTAAGCTGTACATCGGTCAGCGACAGGCTGATGTGGTAGAGAGCGATCTGCTGCGTATGCTTGCCATCAACGAGGCTGGGCTTGGAATGTCTCAGATCGGTCTTATTCCTGGTTTGACACGTTCTCAGGAGGACGAGGCTGATCGATTGGGCGCCGATCTCGTAATTCGGGCAGGGTACTCTTATATAGGTGCGCATAAATTGTTGAGCCGCATCAGGACTTGGGATGATATGACCAAGGCCCAACGCGAGGCACGTAAGAAAGACTATGTCCAGCTGTTTAAGCCTAGCGACAATAGCTTACTAGCTAAGGCCATTGACGGTCAGGTGGACAAACTCGAACATCAGGCCGAGAAGCTTATCGGGAAGTGGAGCCGGCACCATGATTCGGGAGGAGCTCGAATGGATGGTCTGCGCAGCTATATCAAGCAGCATTACGCTGAAGTGGAGCGGCCGTCCCTTCGTGTTGACGCTTATAAAAAGGTGATGGCCGCCTCTGAGGCTCGTCGTTTCTTCGAAGGATTAGACGAAGCTCATGTCTCCTCGCTTGCCCTAATGAAACAGGACCGTAAAGACGCTTTGTCCCGTGCACGTCAGGCTGGGCAAACCCCTGCATCCAATGCAGCTTTTGCGCGTCACGTACTGATCAATGCGTTGAGTGTGAACGGCCTCGGACGCGATGCGGTCGTTGAGCTTGAAAGCATCGTTTCTGATGAGCGGGCGCTCTACAGCGACAACTTGCTCATGGTGGAGGTGTTACGTGAGCGTGAGCCGGAGAAGGCGCTGACACTCGCACAGCGCAGCTACGATCGCTATGGTGAGCCGGTTGAACTCCTGCCTGACCTCATCACGCTGAACAAGCAGTTAAACCGGAACTGGATCGTGATGAAGCTGTATGGCGTTTGCGCCGCGAGGGCGATGGCCGCTACCGATAACGCTCTGTTAGACAGCTGCAACAAAGCCAAAGGGTGAGCGGTTGATAGGCGCATTCAAGCGTATCAACGTCGTAAGAAACTCGATGCATTGGCCAAGCGCTTGCGAGATCCCATCGCCTCGCGGATCGATCCTCAAGCCTATGCCCATGACCGCCAGGTGCGTATGGAGGCAGGCGCCTCACCGAAGACGCTCAACTTCGACACCCGCTATCCAGAAAGCAAAAACCCCCGAAATTCACTAGGAAAATCAGGGGTTTAGGTGTTTCGAATTGGTGGAGCCGGGGGGATCCAAAATATATGCATAACCTATTGTTCTTAAATACTTTTTTGAAAGATCTATTGTTAGATGCCCCCATAAGTGCCCCGTGCACGTATTTCCGATGAGCGGCCTTTAGAAGGAGTTGAACTGGCGTCCTGAACTCTCGTTTCGCGACAGGGCGATGCCGGTCGACCACCGAGGAGGATTCAGTAGAATCAGTCGCCTACAGCATAACCCCGGTTACCTGGGCGGGAGGGTTCGATGCCCAGCTTAGCAGCAGGTGTTGGCTAGATGTCAGGTCCGGTAGTTGGGGTTTTTCCGCGGTAGCGCACCATGGGCTCATCTAGGACGATTTGAGCTGAGGTGCGGTATGAGACACTCGATGGTTACCTGTCACAACTGTGGCAAAGCGATGGTTCCGAGGGCGTCATATAGCCGTGGTTTCTGGGGTTATTCGCCTTCGTCCAATCATTGCCCCTTTTGCCTGAGTGAGAACTGGCACGGCGGAAATCCAGGGCTAGGGGCTCGGCTGTTCGCTTTGGTTGGCCTGGGTCTTGGTGTTCTGGCCTGCGCGTTGGTGGGAGCTCTTCTATTTAAAGTGCAGTGGTGGCTTGGTGTCGAGGGACAGTGGCCTCTATTGACGCTGGGCACATGTGCTGTGTCAGTTAGCGCGGGATACCATTTTTACAACTGGTTTGTTGATTGCTGACCGGTGACCATGCTGTGGAAGGCAGCAATCGGCCGATTCTGTTGAAAAAGTAGGTTTAGCGGCAGCAAGGCGGTCGGATGTACCTGCTGTCGAAATGGCTGCAAGCCACTTCAAGTTGCCTTCCGGCGTTTCACTGAGCGTCCTTGCTCCGGTTTAAGGGTTAATTTGAGGGTTTCTGCTCGTAGCAGGCGTACCTATCCCGTCAGCGGTGGCCCTTGAGGCAAAAGCTTGGCCATGCGGCGCAGGTTCTGCACCATCGCAGCTAAGGTGAATTCGTCAGTGGCACCCGTTAGGCCACGCAGTCGTAAACGGTCGAGTTTCATGATCCGTTTGAGGTGGGCGAAAAGCATTTCCACCTTCTTTCGTTCGCAGCGAGAGACGAGGTATTCCGGTGTCTTGGCGATGCGTCGAGCCACGTCGCGGGAAGACTCATGGATGCTGCGGACGATCTTCCGATTCGGCGTGTTGGGGCAGCATTTCGCTTTCAACGAGCAGGTGGCGCAGTCGGTTTGGCTGGAGCGGTAAATGATGGTGTTGGCCTTGGTTACCCGCGATCTTTGCTGAGTGAAGGCACGCCATTCACTGCGTAGCGGTTTGCCGGCTGGGCAGCGATATTCATTGGCTTCCTGATTCCAGTGGAAGTCGTTACTGGAGAGGCTGTCGTCCTTGCGCTCGGTCTTGTCCCACACCGGCACATGCGGCTCGATGTCCTTTTCTTCTACCATCCAGGCCAGCATCGGGGCGGTGCCATAAGCGGTATCGCCGATAAGGCGTTCCGGCGTGAGATCGAAATGCGCTTCGACACGCTCGACCATCGTCCTGGTCGAGTCGACTTCGGCGGTACGGTGCGCCGGGGTAGCTTCCACGTCCATGATCACACCGTGCTCAGTGTCGATCAGGTAATTCGTGGAGTAGGCAAAAAAGGCCGGGCCACCTGGCGCTGCTGTCCAACGGGACTGAGGGTCTGTGAGCGAAATTTTCTTGGGAAGAGCCTCAGCCAGCGCCTCTTCATCAAGGGCTTCGAGGTACTCACGCACTGCTCGGCTGCTGAGCTTTGGGTCGTTCCAATCGACCTGATCTCCCGCCACCCCACGTTGCCGGCTGGCATCCGCCTTAATGATGCTGGCGTCGACGGCGAAACCTTCACCCTTGACTAGGCCGGCTGCCATGCAGCGCCGCAGCACCTCATTGAATAACCAGCGGAATAGATCGCTGTCACGAAAACGCCCATGGCGATTCTTCGAGAAGGTCGAGTGATTGGGTACTTCGTCTTCCAGACCCAGCCGGCAGAACCAGCGATAGGCCAGGTTCAGGTGCACCTCTTCGCACAATCGCCGCTCGGAACGAATGCCATAGCAGTAGCCGACGACCAGCATGCGCACCATCAACTCCGGGTCAATCGAGGGGCGCCCGATGGGGCTATAGAAATCCGCCAGGTAGGCACGCAGATCACTGAGATCCAGGCACTGGTCGATGCTTCGCAGGAGATGTTGGGCCGGGACGTGATCTTCCAGATTGAACGAGTAGAACAGGCGCTGCTGTCCTCCCGGTAACTGTCCCATCATGCTGTTCGCCTCCACGCCCGCTGACAAAGCAATTTTGCCAACGGCATGGGGAGGTCGCTACTTTTTCAACAGAATCGGCCAAAAGCGGACGATTGCTGGCAGGTATTCAAGCTATGTCCCCAGGCCCTGGGGAAATAGCTTGGGGTTTGAGAAAGCCTGCTTAAGGTGGTCGTACACCAATCGCACCCGCTTCGATACAGGACCCTGCTGCGGGCGGTATATGAACAGATCCCATGGTGCTGGAGCGTGATCAGCCAAAACGGCAACCAGCTTTCCTGACCGCAGATGAGGCTCAGCCAGATAGGCAGGAATTTGGCCAAAACACATGCCTGCCAGGGTGGCTTCCAATTCCGTATCTGGATCATCACAGATAAGCGCTGGCTGCCTGGGCGCGAACGTTTGCCCGTCGGCAAATAGCCAAGGCCAAGGGCGGCCATTTTTCCGGTCGATCAGGACTGAAAGTGGCAGCTTAGCTAAGGCATCCAAAGATTTAGGTGGTGTCTTTTGGCCTATGAGAGACGGGCACGCGACAACGTAAAACGGCACGGGAGCTAAGGCACGTGCAACGTAGCGCCGGTCGCGAATAACCCCCACCCGGATACCAATATCGATATGCGCTTCAACGGCATCAGTCATCTGATCTTCCAAGCGGAGATCGAATTGCAGGTCAGGATGTGCAGCGGCCAGGGGCTGAAGAAACGGTATTAGGAAGCGCCTGCCAATAGCATGTGGAGCCGTAATCCCCACCTTACCTGACAGCTCAGGCTCCGTCCTGTGCGACCGGAATAGCGTATCGAAATGATCCAGAGCTGACATGGCATCTTTGGCGTAATCCTGACCGAAAGCAGTGATGCTCACCTGGCGGGTATTGCGGTGGAACAGTGATTCGCCAAGCTCAGTTTCCAGGGCTTGAATGGCTCGAGTCACCCCTTGTGGGGAGATGCCTAATCGAGTTGCCGCTTCGCGGAAGCTACCTGCCTCTGCTGCTGTGCAAAAAATCCTAACCATCTCCATGCGGTTAAGCATGTTGCCCCCCCCCATTTATTCCATTTTCAGGAATAGTATAATCCAATCATTTCCATTTATTGAGATCAATCATGGGTCTAAAGTTTGCGCACTGCCAGGTTAACCAGCCATGGCGAAGTACAAACCCGCCGATGAGGTTCTCAGCATGAGCAATAACATTTCTGGAAAAGTTGTCGTTATCACCGGTGCCAGTAGCGGCCTGGGTGAGGTTACTGCACGCCACCTTGCTGCGCTTGGCGCTCGCGTAGTGCTGGCTGCACGTCGCAAAGATAAACTCGACGCATTGGTGGCTGAGCTGACCAATGCAGGTGGTCAGGCAATCGCGTATCAGACCGATGTTACCTCTCAGGAAGAGGTCAAAACGCTCATTCAAGGTGCCGTGGACACCTACGGTCGCATTGATGTACTGGTCAACAATGCCGGACTGATGGCGATTGCACCGCTCAGCGATGCTCGCACTGACGAGTGGGATCGCATGATCGATATCAACATCAAGGGTCTGCTGTACGGAGTCGCGGCTGCATTGCCAGTCTTCCAGAAACAAAACAGTGGTCACTTCATCAACATCGCATCGGTTGCAGGCCTGAAGGTGTTTAGCCCAGGTGGCACCGTGTACAGCGGCACCAAGTTTGCTGTGCGGGCTATCTCCGAAGGACTGCGTCACGAAGTCGGTGGCAGCATCCGCACCACGACTATCGAACCGGGCGCCGTGGACTCCGAACTGAAATTCGGCAGCACCCACCAACAGAGCCGCGATTTCGTGGTGGACTTCTACAAGCATGCAATTCCCGCCGAATCGGTCGCTCGAGCTATCGCCTTCGCAATTGAGCAGCCTGCTGACGTGGATATTAACGAGATCGTTCTGCGCCCAACCGTGCAGGAATTCTAATGAGTTGAGGGCCTGTCTCTTCGGCGTCAGGCCCCGCTTATCTGGAGTGAAAAGCGGTGAGTGCCACATGGCCCGGAAGAAAAGAAGCAAGCGCTCGATGCAGGTGCTGAATGCCCTGCAATTCTTCAGCAGCTTGCAGCTGTTCGTGGGGCTGACAACGGATTGATGGCAACGGTTATGGAGAGCTATCTACGGGAAGAGTTTCCCAGTAGCGAAATCAGGAGCGATTCGCAGAACAAGTCCATTGACGAGACCATCTCCATCGTCCGCTCCTACCTGCGGTAGAGGCACCAGGGTGCCCTCGGTGAGGGAAAATTTAGTTAGCTAGTAAAGGAAGCGCCATCATGAAATCACGTGCAGCAGTTGCCTTCGGGCCTGGAAAGCCACTGGAAATCGTCGAGATCGACGTCGAGCCGCCGCGCAAGGGCGAGGTGCTTGTCAGGATCACGAATACCGGCGTTTGCCATACCGACGCCTTCACCCTGTCGGGCGAGGACCCGGAAGGCGTGTTCCCGGCGGTGCTGGGCCATGAGGGCGCCGGCATCGTGGTCGAGGTCGGCGAGGGCGTGACCTCGGTCAAGCCGGGTGACCACGTGATCCCGCTGTACACCGCCGAGTGCGGTGAGTGCCTGTTCTGCAAGAGCGGCAAGACCAACCTGTGCGTGGCGGTGCGCGCCACCCAGGGCAAGGGCGTGATGCCCGATGGCACCACCCGCTTCAGCTACAACGGCCAGCCGATCTACCACTACATGGGCTGCTCGACCTTCAGCGAATACACGGTGGTGGCCGAAGTCTCGCTGGCCAAGATCAACCCGGACGCCAATCCCGAGCATGTCTGCCTGCTGGGTTGCGGTGTGACCACCGGCATCGGCGCTGTTCACAACACGGCCAAGGTTCAGCCGGGTGACTCTGTGGCCATCTTCGGCCTCGGCGGCATCGGGCTCGCTGCGATTCAGGGGGCACGCCAGGCCAAGGCGGGTCGCATCATCGCCATCGACACCAATCCAGCGAAGTTCGAGCTGGCTCGTACCTTCGGCGCGACCGAATGCCTCAACCCGAAGGACTTCGACAAGCCGATTCACGAGGTTCTCATCGAGATGACCGGTTGGGGTGTCGATCACACCTTCGAGTGCATCGGCAACGTCAACGTGATGCGCTCGGCACTGGAAGCAGCACATCGTGGCTGGGGCCAGTCGATCGTCATCGGCGTGGCTGGTGCAGGCAAGGAAATTTCGACGCGCCCGTTCCAGTTGATCACCGGTCGCACCTGGAAGGGCTCGGCTTTCGGCGGGGTCAAGGGCCGCACTCAACTTCCCGGCATGGTGGAGGACGCAATGAAAGGCGAGATCGATCTCGCCCCGTTCGTCACCCACACCATGGGCCTCGACGACATCAACAAGGCCTTCGACCTGATGCATGAAGGCAAGTCGATTCGCACGGTGATCCACTACTGATCGCCCACTACCCATTCAACGCCAACCACCAAGGAAATTAATCATGTCCACTCCTGTCATTTCTGGCGATGGCATCTTTTCGCACATCTTTATCGGCGCTGCCGACCTTCAGAAGTCGGTCGCGTTCTACGCCGCCGCTCTGGGTGCTCTTGGCATCAAGAACCTCGGTCCTTTCAACAACGGATGGGTACTTTTCGGTCGCGAAAAGCCGGCTTTCATCATCGCCCGCCCGGGCAATGGTGAAGCGCCTTCCAGCAACGGCGTGACGATCGGCTTTGCGGCCGCCACTCCCGCTGAAGTGGATGCCTTCCACGCCGCCGGCCTTGCCGCAGGCGGCACTGACGAGGGCCAACCTGGCGCACGTGGTCACCTGCCGGGTGCCTATGCTGCCTACCTGCGTGATCCGGCGGGCAACAAGGTCTGCTCGTACACCTTCGTCTGAAAGCAAGGAAGCTGAGAGCGTTCTGACAGGGTCAGCACAAGCCTCTATTATACGGCGAGCCTGTTAGACGGACTGCGTAACGCGGTGCATGCTCATGAAGATCGGCCCGCAGCCATGTGTGAAACGCATGGCTGCGGGCATTTGTTTTGAAGCGTGCTTTTCAACCAATGAGAAATGAGGTCGTTATGAAAGAGCCGGCCAATATCAATACGACGACCGTACAACCCACCCCAACCGCCACCGTGTACGGCATGCCGGCTTATGCCGATCGTGCTGCAGCCGTGGGTGAAGTGCATGCGCGCCCGCATCTGTTGCTTGAGGCCCCCCGCGGTATATTGCAGCTCGCTTTCATGACCGAAGGTGACCAGACCAGGGATCAGATGGCGATGAGCGAGTTGTCTCATCGCTTCGGCGTTGCCGAGCCCGACCACGCTACGCCGCTACACGGCATGACATGGGATGAGGGAGACCTTCACTGTGAAAAGCACACCGAGTTCTCTACGTATCTCTGGTGCGCTTCGCTGGATTCCAAGACGGGAGAGCCTTGCGGAGAAAATCCCTTCAAACATGGATTTGTTCCTCCGGGCCCGGTCATATCCGGCATCCGCTTGAGACTTCTTCCGTGGATACCAGAAACGGAGAAGGAGGCTGATCGCTTCGATCCTGCCAGCCTGTGCTACTCGTTGGTAGAGAACGGCTCTGCCGCCATCTTGACCGACTTCCGACAGGATGAGGATGGCCTGACGCAGATCCTCATCCTTGCTCGTGATTTGACCCCGGCGCGGGCAGGTGCGCTGGCTCAACTTCTATTGGAGATCGAGACGTACCGTACCTTGGCGTTGCTGTCTCTGCCGTTGACGCGATCGATGACGTCGGAGCTGCGACACATGGAGTCGCGCCTTGCTGCGATCACTGACGAGATGTGTACGAATTTGGTAGAACGCCGCGATAGCGACGTGCTGCTTTCCGAATTGACAGGTCTGGCCGCCGAACTGGAAGCTGGCGTCGCGGCAAATCTCTATCGCTTCGGCGCCAGCCGTGCCTACTACGAGATCGTCGAGGAAAGGCTGGCTGCGCTTTCAGAAGTGGCCGTATCCGGATACAGCACCTGGGCGGATTTCCTGCAGCGTCGCATCGCTCCAGCCATGCGGGAGTGCCAATCCGTAAAGGAGCGCCAGGCCAAGCTCTCCGACAAACTGACCCGAGCCATCGCGTTGCTGCGTTCGTGGATCGACGTCGAACTTGAACGCCAGAACCGCGATCTGCTGGCTTCGATGAACAACCGGGCCAAGTTGCAATTGCGCCTTCAGCAAACCGTCGAAGGCCTGTCGGTCGCGGCAATTTCTTATTACGTCGTGAGTCTTCTCGGCTACCTGCTCAAGGGCATTCCGATCGTTCACGACAGCGTGGCGCCGGTGATGGCGGTTCTGGTACCTGCGGTGATGCTGACGATCTGGTGGATCGTCCGCAGGATAAGACACGCCCACAGCGACACGGCGGCGGAAGAGAAATCTTCCTGACGAGCTGCCGTCCTGGCGCGCGATAGCTGCGCCGTCCGTTTGAACAGAGGAGAACAACATGCCAAGCAATTCTTTCGGTGAATCCTCTTGTACCGCTGCGGCCTGCATTGAAGCGTTTGTAGACCTTATTCCAGTAGCCAAACGCCTTGGGCAGGTCTCTCCAGGGACATCCCGTGCGCATGCGGTACAGCATGCCCTCCACGGTCATTCGTAGATCACGCTTGTTGTAGATGGCCTTGTGCAGCAGAATTTCCCGCAGCTTCGACCAATGCTCATCGCTGAGCAGTAATCGGGGCATTGCAAGCTCGTATCGATGTTGGGTCAGAGCTTCAACGATACGGGCTTGCTCTTATAGATCAATGGGTTAGCGCGAAATGGCAACAGACCCTAGCAAACCAGTTCAAATAACGTGGCGCAGTAGTTTTATCAGGTCCAAATGCGCCGTTTGGCCTGCGTCAGTTTCCCGGTGGTCTCCAGCCGTACATACACCAAACGCCTCTGGTCATCCACCGCGTCGCAACTCCCTGACACCCCGGCCCAGCTTGCGGCGCAACAGGGCCCGCAGGGTCACCCCATCCGAGTACCCGACCTGTGCGGCGACCTGGTCGACGCTCGCGTTTCCGGTGCGCAAGAGATGGACGGCATGCTCCACGCGCAGGTCCTGGAAATACGACAGCGGCGTCTTGCCCAAAACGCTTTGCAGCCGCCGCGCCAAGGTGCGCTCGCTTGTGCCCGCGGCGCAGGCCGCTTCGGCCAGCGAGAACCCCTTCGCGAGCCGACGTCTGGCCCAGCATTCGAAGCGCTCCACCATCGGGTCGGCATGCGCAAGGTGGTCGGGAATCACGAACTCGGCTTGCGAACTGCGTGCCTCGACCAGCAGATAGCGTGCTACTAGGGCCGCCAGCGCCGGACTGCGCCCCCGGATGATGCGCAAGGCCAGGTCGACGTGGGCCAAAGCGGCACCCGCGGTAGTGAAGCGTGTCGAGTTCACGATCATGCGTGACTCGTCCAGCGTGACGTTCGGATAGCGCTGCCGAAACATCGGCCCCAGCCACCATGACGTCGTCGCACGATGCCCATCAAGCAGGCCACTCTCTGCAAGCAAGAAACTACCGGAGCAGGCGGCACCAAGGTGCGCGCCAGCGGTGGACCACTGCTGTAGCACGGCGACCGCATCGGGCACGTCGGGGCGTGTGAGCCGAGCCGAGAGCGTGTCAGGCATCTTTTCACCAAACGCGGGCACGAGCACGACGTCTGGTTCCGGCACACCACGCGCAGTGACCACGGGGACCGTCAAGCCTTGCGCAGTTCGGATGCGACGCCGCACGCCCACCAGCGTGAGCTCTATGTGCGCGGGAGCCTGTGGCAGCGAGCCCGACATCGCATTGGCCAAGCCCACTGTGTCGGTGAGCGCCGCAAGCCCCAGATCAAACACGCCATCACAAACAAGGATGTGGATTTTCATGGCAACAATGATATCAATGTTGTCATTATTGTCTATAGAGATGGCTGTCATGAAGACTTAGACTGCAGGCTCGTCGATCCATTCATCTAACCCAGTTACCCAAAGGATTACAGTATGACCAAGCTCGCCCTGTTTGTTCGCCTCGAAGCCAAACCCGGCCAGGAGGCTGCGCTTGCCGACTTCCTGGCCAGCGCACTGCCGCTCGCCAACGCCGAGTCCGGCACCACTGCCTGGTTCGCATTGAAGTTTGGCCCTTCGACGTTCGGTGTGTTCGATGCCTTTGCCGATGAGGCAGGTCGCCAAGCACATCTGAACGGCCAGATCGCCGCGGCCTTGATGGCCAACGCCGCGACCTTGCTCAGTTCTCCGCCCAATATCGAGAAGGTCGAACTGCTTGCAGCCAAACTGCCTGCATGACAACCCGGCCTTGACCCAATCAGGTCACGCTGCAGGATGGGGGGCACAAGCTCTACGCAGCGATCCCCCCCTCGATTGCACTTGCCCAGGGAGCTACCTTCCACAGCGACGGGGGGCAATATTGCAGCCAGAACTTCCAAGCTGCGTCAGCAAGCAGGGGCAACATCAGGGCTGGCTGTGATGTTCCGATTCGTCGGGTAGTTATCGAGAAGTACCGACTGTTTGCAACGTGTCGGTACCGAGAGCCGTCTGGGCGAGCCAGATTTCCGGCCCATTGGAAGTCCGCAGTCCGCAAGCGCGGATCGATCGAGCGATTTGTTGAAAATCAACGACCTAGCACCGGGCCGTTCGGGCTAGTGAGGGTTTCTGGGGGGGCGTAACGATTCGAACTCCTGCAGGGGCTCGGTGGGGTGGAACCCTGCGCCAAACCTATGTAACTCAGCGCCTTGCGACCGCTGCAAACTCCTGCGGAAAGGTGCGGAATCCGGGCCTTGATGCCCGCAATCCTACCAGTTCTGCCCTGGTCGGGTCACCAACCGAGCGCATCAGACAGGGCGCCAGTTCTATTCCCGTTTGGGAATTGAACCCGCGTCAGCATCCACTCATCCGACGTTCGATCAGGCGGTGACGAACCGCTCCCGAAATGCTCGCCGGACCTGGTCGTAAGGCACAGGGCTGGTGGCGTGCGGGACCAGCGCGCTTCTGTCGCCGATGAGGTAGTTGATCCGGTAGGTGCAGTTTCCGGAGGGGTGCAGCATGCCGGCAATCACCCGGTCGGGATTCAGAACCCGCTCCTGGATCAGGCGGTCCAGCACGCTCTGGACCTACGGCCCCAAGCCAACGAACATGGCATCTTTCAGTTCTTCGACTTCCGCCGCGAAGTGCTACAGCAGGTACTTCCTCAGCAAGGGGTGCTTGGTCATATCCGGTGAGCCACGGTAATCGTCGTCCTTTACGAATACCGGATAGCGCAGACATTGATTTTCGTGCGTTAGAGAGGGCCTCGCTGCCCAAAAGCCTCACGCGCAAACTCCAAGAAGCTGCGCAGCTTTGGAGTCATTCTTCGGTCAGGGGCATAGAGGATGTGCATTGCGGTATTCGGCACCGGGTACTGCGGCAACAGACGCACCAGTGTCCCATCGCGCAGTGCATCGCTAACCAACTCTATCGGCTGTAGAACCACGCCTAGACCAGCTACAGCCGCTGCCAGCAGTGGATCACCTTGATTGATCGTTAATTTGCTTGTAATAGGAACATCTATACGCCCCTCCGGGCTGTCGAAGCTCCAGTGTGAGCGGCCATCAGAATAGGTAAACCCCAGACATTCCTGCTGCTGTAGATCCCACGGATTGATGATGGGAGGGCGACGTGCAAGATAGGACGGCGCAGCGCATAAAACCATCTGATAGGGCTCCAGTGGCAATGCCTTCAACCCACTGCTCGCCAGCTCGCCGATGCGAAATACCACGTCGTAACCATCATCAACGATATCGACCAGTTCGTTCGATAACGTTAGGTCAACAGACACCTGAGGATACCGAACCATGTATTCCAGCAGGCGTGGCGAAAGCGTGCGGATTCCGAACGTGACCGGCGCGTTGATGCGAAGGCGGCCGCTTGGTGTGCCCCGAGTGAGGGCAGCCAGGCTCTCGGCAGACTGCATGTCTGCAAGGATCAGTTTTGCTCGCGGGTAGAACGCCCTGCCGAAGTCGGTGAGGCTTTGCCTGCGCGTAGTCCGGTGCAGCAGGGAAACACCCAGATGTTGTTCGAGCATTTTCACCTGTTTCCCTACCAATTGAGGGGACAGATTCAGGTCGTCCGCAGCGGCGCTGAATGAACCCAGCTCAACTGTTTTGACGAACGTGGCCATCTGGGTCAGGCGATCCATTATAAACACTCTGTTTCTAGTAATACGCCATCGTAGGCATTTATCTAGCGCCAACCAATGACTAAATTTTTGTCACCTTTCGAGTGCCCGGATACCTTCCGGATGTACGTCGAGGCCCATTGATAAACGAGGTATTTATGATGGCACGCATTGTCAGAATTCATGAATACGGTGACGCCAGCGTTCTGAAGCTGGAAGATCTGGAAGTATCGGCACCAGCAGCAAACGAGGTGCAAATTAGTGTTAAAGCTTTTGGCTTGAACCGAGCCGAAGTGATGTTCCGCAATCACGCATACCTACAAGAAGCGGAGTTCCCCAGCCGCTTAGGCTACGAGGCCGCAGGCATCGTAACGGCAGTTGGGAGCGACGTAACCGAGATCACGATTGGTGACTCGGTCGCTCTGATCCCACCTCTGGATATTGCTCGCTGGGGCACCTACGGCGAGTTGGCCAATGTACCGGCCCACCTGGTGGTAAAGAGCCCTGAGAACTTGTCCTTTGAAGAGGCTGCGGCGTCTTGGATGCAGTACGTCACCGCCTGGGGGGGATTGATTGAACAGGCGAAGCTACGTCAGGGCGATTTTGTCATCGTTACCGCCGCGTCAAGCAGTGTTGGCTTGGCCGCCTTCCAAATGGCTCGTATGGTCGGCGCCACATCGATTGCGATCACTCGAACTCACGCGAAGAAGCAAGCCCTACTTGATGCAGGCGCTGCGCATGTCATCGTCAGCGATGAAGAGGATATCGTCGAGCGTGTTATGACGATAACTGCCGGTCAAGGCGCTCGCGTTGTATTCGATCCTGTAGGCGGGCCGTCCTTGGAACCTCTCACGCAGAGCATGGCGCGGGGCGGAATTTTGCTGGAGTACGGCGCACTTAGCTCTGAACCGACACCATTCCCACTGTTTACCGTGCTGGGCAAAAGCCTGACTTTGAAGGGCTATCTCTACGCAGAGATTGTGGCCGACCCTGAAGCCCTAGAGAGAGCAAAGGCTTTTATTCTGCAAGGGTTGGAGTCCGGTGCGTTGCGCCCGATCATCGCAAAGACATTCACACTTAGCGACATCCAGGATGCCCATCGTTTCCTTGAAGCCAATCAGCAGATCGGCAAGATCGTGGTAACTGTCTGACCAGCAATTATGGGGCTGAGAGCGTAATCCTTCGGCCCCGATTCAAGCCAGCCCTGATGACCGCTTTTGGCCGATTCTGTGTATCCGTCCGGCCAACACACCTTCTTGGCCCCGACGCCAAAGGCGATGGTGTCCACCTGATTTAAGTGGACACCATTTCTAGCCTTTTATGCCGCTGGGCAAACCTATTTTCCCGAGGGCGTGGCGCGGCCGGGTTGGTATCAGCCAACGGACAGAGGTGTTGAGCGCAGGCTGGGAGAAAGACTCGCTTGGCTGCGCTCGCTCGATGATGAGACGCCGCCAGAGGCGGACGCCTGATCGGTCCATCCGAAACCTGCCCATCGTGATCTCACAAACTACAGGATAAGCACATGCCAGCCTCTTCTTTCGGTGAGTCCTCGGCGCATATCAGACGGAGACGCGTTGCCCGCTATCTACGCACTGAGTCTGGGGCTGCGGTGCTGCTGGTGATCGTCACGGTTGTGGCGCTGGCGTGGGCGAACTCGCCGCTATCCGATGCCTATTTCGAGTTGTGGCACCTGGACGTCGGGTTCAACTTTGGGCCATTGGGCCTGCACATGGATCTGCATCACTGGGTCAACGACGGCCTGATGGTCGTCTTCTTCTTCCTGATCGGCCTGGAGGTGCGTCAGGAATTCGCCCACGGGTCGCTCAGGGACCGCAGCCGTGCCCGTCTCGCTCTGATCGCGGGGGTCGCGGGTGTCGTGCTGCCCGCGCTGCTGTATGTCCTGATCGTGGGGCTGGCAGGAAGTGAGGGCCTGCGCGGGTGGGGGGCGGTGGTCGGTACCGATACGGCGTTCATGCTGGGCACCCTGGCGATCGTCGGCCCGCGGCTATCCGGTCAGTTGCGCGTGTTCTTGCTCACCCTGACCGTGGTCGATGACTTCCTCGCCGTGTCCATCATCGGCATCGTCTATAGCGAGGAGATCCGCGTCGTCCCGTTGCTGATCGCCCTCGCCAGTCTCGTCGGGTTGTGGTTGCTGGGGCGCACCCGCCAGTGGCGGGCAACGCCGTATGTGCTGATCGTGATCGTGCTGTGGCTCGCGACCGTGTACTCCGGCATTCATGCCTCCCTCGCCGGGATGGCCGCGGGGCTCCTGATCCCCGCCTACGCAACGCAACGTCACAAGGTCGTCGCGGCAAGACAGTTGTTCCGTGACTTCTGGCAGTCTCCGAGTGCCGCATCGGCTCGCGCAGTGGACTGCGGGCTGTCCCAGGGTATCTCGGTGAATGAGCGGCTGCACGAGTTCCTGCGGCTGCCGACAGCGCTGCTGATCGTGCCGGTGTTCGCCTTGGCGAACGCCGGGGTGGACCTGCGTGGTGGGCTGCTCGCGGAGGCCTTCGGCTCGCCCGTGACCTGGGGCGTCATCGCGGGGCTCGTGCTCGGCAAGCTCCTGGGCATCGGGCTCATCACTCTCGCCGCGGTCCGCCTCGGCTTGGGGCGCCTGCCGGCGGGTGTCGGAATGGGGAGCGTGTTCGGTGGTGCGGCACTGTCCGGGATCGGGTTCACCGTGTCGCTGCTCATCATCGGACTCGCGTTCGGCACGACCTCCGACCTGGGCCGCCAGGCGACGGTCGGCGTGCTCGTGTCGATGATGCTCGCCACGTTGCTCGGGTGGCTCATCTTCAAGGTTGCCGCACGCAGGTGGGGTGAGGAGACCGCCGATCTGCCGATGGTGCTTGAGCCGCCGGTCGATCCCGAGGTCGATCACATCCGCGGGCCAGAGGACGCGCAGCTCACGCTGGTGGAGTACGTGGACTTCGAGTGCGCGTACTGTGCGCACGCTACCGGTTCTTGGGAGGATCTGCGCGCCCACTTCGGGGACGACCTGCGGTATGTGGTGCGCCATTTGCCGCACCACCCGCATGGGCCGATCGCCGCGCGTGCGTCCGAGGCGGCATCGAATCAGGGGATGTTCTGGCCGTGGCTGGACTTCGTGTTTACCCGTCAGCACGCGCTGGAGCGCGAGGATCTGATCGGCTACGCCGTAGAGCTTGGGCTCGACGTCGATCGGTTCATCGCGGATCTCGACAGCTCTGCGGTGATCGAGCGTGTCGAGCGCGACCTCGCCAGTGCGGTCGCCAGCGGTGCGCATGTCACGCCGACGTTCTTCGTCGAGGGTCGCCGCCTGCGCGGTAGCTACGACGCCCGCACTGTCACCGCAGCGCTCGAAGCCAGTCGCCGCGGCCCCCGGACTCAGGAAGTCCCGTCCTGAGCGGGACGAACTACAGGATAAGAACATGCCAAACAATTCTTTCGGTGAATCCTCTTGTACCGCTGCGGCCAGCGGCCTCGTGCAGGTGCGTGGCGCGCGCGAGAACAACCTCAAGGAGGTGGACGTCTCCATCCCGCGTAACGCGCTGGTGGTGTTCTCGGGTGTCTCCGGCTCCGGTAAGTCCTCGCTGGCCTTTGGCACCATCTATGCCGAGGCCCAGCGGCGCTACTTCGAGTCGGTGGCCCCCTATGCGCGGCGACTGATCGACCAGGCGGGCGTGCCGGACGTCGATGCGATCGACGGCCTGCCGCCGGCGGTGGCGCTGCAACAGCAGCGGGGCTCCAGCAACGCGCGTTCCTCTGTGGGCAGTGTGACCACCTTGTCCAGCCTGGTGCGGATGATGTATTCGCGCGCCGGCGCCTACCCAGCCAACCAGCCCATGCTGTACGCCGAGGATTTTTCGCCCAACACGCCGCAGGGAGCGTGCCCGACCTGCCACGGCCTGGGCCATGTGTACGAGGTGACTGAGGCCATCATGGTGCCCGATCCCTCCCTGAGCATCCGCGAGCGGGCGATCGCCTCCTGGCCCCCCGCCTGGCAAGGCCAGAACCTGCGCGACATCCTGGTCAGCATGGGCTACGACGTTGACCGACCGTGGAAGGACCTGCCAAAGAAGGATCGCGACTGGATTCTGTTCACCGAGGAAACACCGACGGTGCCGGTGTACGCCGGCTTCACGCCCGCCGAAACCCGCGCCGCGCTCAAGCGCAAGATGGAGCCGAGCTACATGGGCACCTTCACCGGCGCCCGGCGGTATGTGATGCACACCTTTGCCAACACCCAGAGCGCGCTGATGAGAAAGCGCGTGTCCCGGTTCATGGAGGGCAAACCGTGCCCCACCTGCCACGGCAAGCGGCTCAAGCCCGAGGCGCTGTCGGTCACCTTCGCCGGCGTGGACATCGGCGCGTTCATGCAGATGCCGCTGGACCAGTTGGCGGCCTTGCTCGAACCCATCGCCCAGGGCGATTTCCGCGCCCATGCAGCGGGGGCGGCTACGGACAAGGAAGCGACCCGACGCGACCGTGCCGAACGCGCGGCCTCCGGTCGCGCCGTCCATGCGGTATCGCCCGACGTGCGCCGCACCTCGGCGCTATCGGAAGAAAAGCGCCTCGCCGCGCAGCGCCTGGCTGGAGGCGTGATGGCGCGCCTGCGCCAACTGCGCGAGCTAGGCCTGGGCTACCTGACGCTGGACCGGGCCACGCCGACGCTTTCGGCCGGCGAGTTGCAGCGCCTGCGGCTGGCCACGCAATTGAGTTCCCTGCTGTTCGGTGTCGTGTACGTGCTCGACGAGCCCTCCGCGGGCCTGCACCCCTCCGATAGCCAGGCCCTGTACGACGCACTCGACCGGCTGCGCGACGCCGGCAACTCGGTGTTCGTGGTGGAGCACGACTTGGACCTGATGCGCCGCGCGCAATGGCTCGTGGATGTCGGGCCGGATGCTGGGGAGCGTGGCGGCCGCGTGCTCTACAGCGGCGAGCCGGATGGCCTGCGCAAGATTGCCGAATCGCGCACCGCCCGCTATCTGTTCGAGGAGATCCCCGCGCCGGGAAGCCGGGCACGCGAAGCGACCGGCTGGCTGGAACTGCAGGGCATCCACCGCCACAACCTGCATGGCGTGGATGCACGCATTCCGCTGGGCGTGCTGACGGCCGTCACCGGTATCTCCGGCTCCGGCAAGTCCAGCCTCGTCGCGCAGGCCCTGCCGGAGTTGGTGCTGCTGCACCTGGGCCACGAGCCGGAAGACGATGCGGCCGAAAGCGCCACCAGCGAAGGGCCGGCGGTGATCGAAGCGACTGGCGGTCATCTGGCGGGCGATGTGGACGCCATACAGCGCCTGGTGCAGGTGGACCAGAAGCCGATCGGGCGCACGCCGCGCTCGAACCTGGCTACCTACACGGGTCTGTTCGACCATGTGCGCAAGCTGTTCGCCGCCACGCCCGATGCTCGACGCCGCCGCTATGATGCCGGACGGTTCTCGTTCAACGTCGCCAAGGGGCGCTGCGAGACTTGCGAGGGCGAGGGTTTCGTTAGCGTGGAACTGCTGTTCATGCCCAGCGTGTACGCGCCGTGCCCGACCTGCCATGGCGCGCGCTACAACGAGGCCACGCTGAAGGTGCAGTGGAACGGGCGCAACATCGCCGAGGTGCTGCAGATGACCGTGGACGATGCCAGCGAATTCTTCGCGGGTGAAGACGCGGTGGCAAGGCCCCTGCAACTGCTGCGCGACATCGGACTGGGCTATCTGCGCCTGGGGCAACCGGCCACTGAGCTTTCCGGTGGCGAGGCGCAGCGCATCAAGCTGGCGACCGAGCTTCAGCGCAGCCAGCGCGGCCGAAGCCTGTACGTGCTCGACGAGCCGACCACCGGGCTGCACGCGTCGGATGCCGACCGGCTGCTGGTGCAGTTGCAGCGCCTGGTCGATGCCAGCAATACCGTAGTGATGATCGAGCACGACATGCGTGCGGTGGCCCAAGCCGACTGGGTGATCGACGTAGGGCCAGGCGCGGGCGCTGCCGGCGGCAGCATCGTGGTGGCGGGTTCCCCTCAGCAGGTGGCCCGAAAGTCTGGCAGCCGAACCGCTCCGTTCCTTGCACGGGAGTTGGCGCGGGTCGAGTAGCTTAGTTCGCCAAATGTTGCCAGCTTCGCGGGGCATTGATCGTCGCCACACGGTGGTGACGGTCGCTGCCCGAGTCGCGTCATCCTTCCTGAGTCAAAGCAAGATAGGGATTGTTGGGCGGTATTTCGGCGAATACCAAGGACCCATTTTCGAGGAGGTAGCCATGCAGTCGGCGGGACTTCCTCGGGCCCGTGACTTCACAGGTCCAAATGTTCAGGCCATTTGAGTGCTTGCGGTGTAGCTGCAGTTTCTCAAAGCGCTTTTGCACCCACTGCCAATCCTGTTGCTTGTCCTGCCTGGCTAGCGCATCCACCTGGGGATGTTCCTGCGCATAGCGATGGAACACGCCGGGACTGACCAGGTAGGCGGTGTCGCTCACCGTATGCACGAGCGCCTTGGCGTCGTTGATGATGAGTCGCCGCGCGGCGACTCCCTGTTGCAGCCACGTCATGAAATGCTCCCCGGATGGTATCGCGACTATTGGAGTTGATGCAGGTCCAGGCGCAGGGGTAAGTGGCAAGGGAGACGCTGCGGCTGTGGTTGGGGCAGGAACGTCAGGCTGGGCAGGGACTTTCTCCACTGGCTCTTCACTCTTCCCCATGTCGGCCGTGCCATCCAATCCAACCATCGGCAGCATGTCCTCCATGACGTCGGGCACGGGCGGGGCCGCAGTCGGCAAGGCGGTATCGCTGCGAGGGCATTCCCAAGGGGGAGTCTCCTGACCTTCGGGTGCTGGCTGCCCCACGACCGCGGGCGGTGTGCCTGGTGCACTGCCGTTGATTTCCGCTGGCGTCGTGTCGATCGCCACCGTGCCTGCGAAAAGCGCTGGCCGCTCGCCGGATTCCCAGATCAGCGCGGGCGCGAGGCGCAACAGGGTGAACGAGTAGGACCAGCCGGTCGCACTGGTCACGGTCGCGCGCCAGACCGCCTTGCCGTCTGAGGTAGGCTGGAGCATGCCGTGGTCCTGCAGCACGTTGAAGACGGCGGTGTTGTTCGCAGGAATGCCGTCGATCCCCTGAGACAGCAGGTGCGCGCGCAGCTTGTCCGAGACAGTCTTGCTCACCAGCCACAGCCCATCCTCAGTGAGCCAGCCATCGGAGGCTTCCGGCTGATTCAGCTTCAACTGTTCCTTGAGCAGGAAGCGCAGCCCGTCCAGCAGCTTGCGTTGCAGCGCGTGCCTGGGCGCGGCCATGGCGCGCGCGGGATCGCCGCCCAGTTCCTGTGCCACAGAAGCGCGATCAGCCTGCACGACCAGTTCACCCAGCACGCCGGCGTGCTCGTACTGCCCGGCCAAGACGTAGAGCAATGGTGCCCACAGAGACGGATAGCCGCTGAGCCAGTCTAGGAGCGGACCATCGAGCAATTGGCGGTAGAGCAGCCCTGTTGCGGCGCTGTGCAACCGGTACTCGCGGTCTTCGCGGTAGCGGAAGCGGTACGACTGGTGCAGCGGGCCGTGCCAGGGATGCCACAGCGAGCCGTCTGCCAGCTCGACCAGCAGATCGACGGCCACCTTGCCGATGTCGTGCAGCCACGGCGTTGTAACCGGCGTAGTCGTCGGTCATCAGGTAGCCGCGGTAGCCATCGAGCAGGCGTAGCGGCACCTCCTGCGCGCGGCTGGCTGTGTAGTCGAAAAGGATCACCGGCTTGTCCGGCGGCCCACCGCTTTGCACCCACATCCAGGATTGTGCCGAGGGGTCGCGTCCCGGTTCATGCAGCACCTGCAAGCGCGTTTCGTCGCAGTGCAACACGGGGTAGTCCAGCAGCTTGTCGCGCATCAGGTTGAGCAACGGTTGCAGTTGCTCGCCACTTTGGATCACCCAACGCGCCAGGGGCTGGCGTGGGATGTCGACGCCGTGGCGGCTGCCCCCTAAAGAAGGTTGGCCGTAGAAGAGCACTTGAAGGGCTTCGCGTCCCTCTCTGGAGTGTGCTGTCTTTTGCGTGTACAGCCCTGGTTTCAGCGTTGTCAAGTGGCAGTTTTGCTATAGGAGCGTTTTTTCCGCGCACCGCATCACTGGTAATGCTATTCGATCACTCGAAGCTTCGGATGATCTGATCGTTATTTGGTCAGATTGCTGTTTTTGACATCGGCAAAGACTGAAATCAGTCAGAAATACAAGGGTGTGCAGCCCTAGATTCTTTCTTGCAGCGCCTTGAAGAAGGCATCGATATTCTCATCGTGGCGTTTGTAGTAGGTCCAGGGGCCGATCCGCTGCGATGTCACCAATTGCGCGCGCTGTAGAGCTGCGAGATAAAGCGATGTCGTTGACTGCGAGAGGCCCGTGCGCTCTTGGATGATACTGACGCACACGCCTACCGTTTCTGGGTCGACTTCCTGCTCGGGAAAGACTGTCCTGGGATCCTTGAGCCAATTGAGGATGGCAAGGCGCGTCGGGTTCGCCAATGCTTTCAGGGCTTCGTTGACGTCAATAGTCATGAATTTTTTGAGACCTGTTTTTTTCGATATCTAGATATCTTCCTGATTCGCGCATCAAATTGGAAGGCTTCGCCATGATCTCTGCGCGCCTGCCCGTCGCAATGACGGGCTGGTTTGGACTGGAATCCTATTGCCCTGTCAGGTAGGACTATCGGGCACCTGTGCGCCGAATTGCGGGACGATATGTTTGCCAAGTTCCTCGATAACCTCTGCTGCGGGGCGTTTACCATACTTGAGGTTCAGGATGACGTGATCTACACCGATTTCCTGAAGTGTATCCAGCAAGGCCCGCAGGTGGTTACGTCCCAGTCGGAATCCTAGATGGATAGGCGAGGGTGGCGTGGATGGGTGTTCGTCCAGGTCGATATACAGCGATTGCAAGAACGGCTTGTAGATAGTGCCACATTGTTTAGCCGTTTCCTGTCGCCAATCTTCCACGATGAGTCGCTGCATTTTTGGCGGACGTGGATAGTTGATCCATCCATGGCTTTCACGCGCGATCCAATCGAGCGGCTGGCGGCTGTGTCCGGTTACGAATAGCGGTATTTCCCGAGTCGTAGGTTTGGGAACGAGATCGGCCCCCAGTAACTCGCCGTGACTCCAGCGAATGGGCTCGAAGTGTGTTCGATGGGCTTGGCGTATCACATTGAGGTTTTCTTGAAAGGTCTCGCCACGCTGTTCTGGATCAATGCTGAATGCGGGAAACTCCACGGGACGATCGCCAGAGGCTACTCCCAGGAGCAAGCGACCTCCGCTCAACTGATCAATGCTCGCTGCGGCCTTTGCCGTGTGCAAGGGATTACGCAGAGTAAGGGCGATGGAGGCGGTGCCTAGTGCGATTTTTGTTGTATGGGCTGCCATGTAGCCCAGATACACCCAAGGGTCGAAAACCTGGCCGACATCGCCGAAGCTTGGGTCCCTGAGTGGGACGTCGCGAAACCAGAGCGCCGAAAAACCAAGTGCCTCTGCACGTTTGGCCAGCGCGACCTGATCTAGCATGCTCGGTGTATCACCTTCGAAAGCCTCCAGGGGAAAGAACAGCCCAAGGCTTAGATGACCCTGCCTGAAGGTTCGTTTGAATCCCCTATGCTCTTGGTAGGGGATCGTGCTCGGTTGGTACATGCTTAACTTCCTCGGTCAACAATCGCTGAGCCACGCCCCTGAGTTATGGGGCGTGGCATTGAGCGTTTAGGATTTGTAAGTCGGGTAGTCGGTGTAGCCCTTATCGGTACCGCCGTACATGGTGCTTGGATCAACTGGGTTAAGCGGCCAGTTGTTGGCGATACGAGCGGGCAGGTCGGGGTTCGCAATGAAGGGGCGGCCAAAAGCGATCAGATCGCCCCAGCCAGCTTTTATCACGCGATTTCCTCGTTCAGCGGTGTACTTGCCGGCATAGATAATCTTGCCGCTGAATGTCTTACGAACAGCTTCCCGGAACGTCTCAGGCAGCTCGGGTGCGTTTTCCCAATCGGCTTCGGCGAGCGACAGGTAGGCAATGCCCACTTCCTCGAGGATCTTCACTGCCTCGATGTAGGTTTGATGAGGATCTTCTTCGACCAGACCAAGGTAGACGCGGTCTTCGTCTGTGGTCGCGAACAGCGGGGCGAAGCGAACGCCAACGCGCTCCTTGCCGACCACACCAGCAACAGCGAGGGTGATTTCGCGCAGGAAGCGAAGACGGTTCTGCAGCGAACCGCCATATTCATCATCACGCTGGTTGGTATGGGCCGAAATGAACTGGTTTACCAGGTACCCGTTCGCGCAGTGAAGCTCCACCCCGTCAAAACCTGCGTCCAAAGCATTTCGGGCTGCTTGGGCGTAGAGCTCAACCAGTTCCTTTACCTCCTTGGTGGACAGGGCTCGTGGGGTCGAAGGGTCGGCCAGTGTACCCGTGCCGGGGCCAGTTTCGATGAACACCTTGACGTTGTCCGCGCGGATGGCTGATGGCGCGACGGGCGCTTCACCACCGGGTTGCAGCGATGTGTGCGACACGCGGCCCACATGCCAAAGTTGAGCAAAGATCACCCCCCCTTCGGCGTGAACAGCGTCGGTGACCTTACGCCAGCCTTGTATCTGTTCCGGGCTATGAATGCCAGGTGTCCAGGCATAACCCTGTCCTCGGGGTTCGATCTGTGTGCCCTCGGTCACCATGAAGCCAGCACCGCTGCGCTGACGGTAATATGTGGCCATTAGGTCGTTCGCAATATTGCCGGGTTGGGAGCTGCGCGAACGCGTCAGTGGCGGCAGAACGATACGGTTCTTGAGGGTGTATGGGCCCAGCTGAGTCGTTTTGAAAAGTTCTGATTGTGTCATTTTGCTTACCTGCATATCTGAAATATTCGATGTCGTAGGTCGAAAAAACATGGATCAACGAGGTCTGAAGAGTCCGAGCGGTGCAGGTCACGAAGGCGCGCTGTGCGCCCTGCACCGCGCGGGCGACGTCGGCAGCTGTGGCGTTGGGATGTTGGTGAGAATTTTTCCGTTGGCGGGGTTGATAATGTCGAGGGCTTCACCGTATTCGTCCGAAACTCATTGGTTGTCAATAAACAGGCCGTAGCTGCTGTCGGGAAGGTGATTCGGACGGGTATCGCTGGAATCTTTCATGGGAGTACCTCCTGAGGTTTCTAGCGCGGTTATGGGTAGGCTATTCTCGATATTCATATATGTCAATATATTAATATCGCTTCCGGCACGTACGCATGGTTCCACGCCCTTGCAGCTCACTTCTGGATCAGCTGGGAGCGCGCCGTGCTTCGCGCTAGGGTTGCCTATGCAGTCAGCTCCCTTGAGCTTTTCATCATGGAGGCTGGCTGCATCAGGTATGCCATTGCCGTGATTGCGTTGATGCTATTGCCCGACAACAAAGGTATTCACCTTGACGATCTGGATGACAGCGAAGTTGACGCTACGCCCGCACTTCAACCTTCTTCTCCTCAGACGCATGTATAAGGAATGTTCGCGATGATCCGAATTGTCTACTTGTTGGTAAAGCCTATGTTCCGCCAGGAATGTTTGCGTCACTATCAGATGAGTGAGGGTATCCCTGGCCTGTTTAAATATGAGGTTAGGTTGGTGGCTGAAAACCCTGCCGATACCCATGTGCCATACCTGGATGTAGGGCCGGTTCACGCGATTGGCGAATGCTGGTTCCAAAGCCCGGAGGACTACCAACGATATATCGAGTCGGCAGTGCGCAAAGCCTGGTTCGAACATGGTAAAACGTTCATTGGCCAGCTCAAGCCCTTCGTCACTGAAACACTTGTTTGAAAGCTGCTCGAAGCGGTTATCTCCGATCAGGCCACCCCTCCATTCATTCTGGAGGGGCTTTCATCTACGAGTGAACCCCTGGTTATTGATTTAACGTAAATCACTGGCAGATTCCCCAATGAACATGGGGACCCGTGCGAGTCTCAATTCGCACGAGGTGCCGTCTATGTGTCGATTTGACAGCGTGTCCAACGACTGCGCGTGGGAACCATCGATCAGGTCGCCGATGGGGTAAAACATATCGAGCGGCTGATGCCTGCAAATCTCTCAGAAATCCTGGCAAGTTGCCGGGATGGTTCAGTGACGTGCCATGCAGCAACCCCAAGATGGCCCAACTGCAGGCAGTGAAACTCATTTCGCAGGGGTACACACCGGGACACTGCCTGGACATCAGTACCATCTGGTAGCGCAAAAGGTTGTAGCCCAGCAGCACACCCCATAGCTCTTGAGCGATCATCTCTGGCGTCTTGCTTCTCAGGGTATATTCGCCGCCCAGCAGTCTCTGCTTGATCGCCCGATAGCCCAGCTCGATTTCCCAGCGTTGACTGTAAAGGTCGACGATCTCCCCACCCGGAAAGCGCAGCGGGTCGACCATCGAAGTCAGTACGCTTACCATTTTTCCCTTGATCATCTTGCGCAACAACCGCGCTCGCATTTCGAGCGGACGACAGGTGGTATGTGGTCGGTAAATACATAGCGGCCATACTGTAAGCGCGAGTAGGCGGGTCTTTGGGCTGACGCCCGGCGATATCGTCAGGGCGTCAGATCCATACAGCCGTTCGATCAGGCTGCCGGCTTCAGAATGACCTTTGTCCAACCCTCATCTCGCGCATCGAAATGCTTGTACGCATCGGGCCCTTCCGCCAATTTCAGGCTGTGAGAGATGATCTGCGAAGGCTTGGCGCGGTCGTGATGGATCAGCTCCGCAAGCCTGCGGTTATAGGCTTTGACGTTGGCTTGCCCGGTGCGTATCTGCTGGCCCTTGAACCAGAACGCGCCGAAATCGAAGGCCATTTTGCCTTCCTTCGCCAGTTCATTTTTCGCGCCCGGATCCTGAGGAACAAACACCCCGACGACGCCGATGCCACCCGTGGCCTTGGTGGAAGCTACCAGGTTGTTCATCGTCAGGTGATTGGCCTCATGGCCGTGATTGTCACAGCACTGGTACCCCACACACTCACAACCTCGATCAGTGCCTTTGCCGTGAGTCAGGTTGAGGATCTGATCAACCGCCTCTTTCTCCAGGGAGTTGATTGGCGTGGCCCCCATCTGCGCGGCCAATTTCAATCGATCCGGATGGTTGTCGACCACGAACACTTGCGAGGCGCCTTTGATCATCGCGGCATGAGCTGCCATCAGGCCCACTGGCCCTGCACCGTAAATGGCGATGCTTTCACCCGGCATCAGGCCAGCCAGTTCAGTGGCATGCCATCCGGTGGGGAATATGTCTGACAGCATGACGTAGTCGTTTTCTTTCTCTTGCGCATCCTCTGGCAGCACCAGGCAATTGAAGTCCGCATATGGCACACGCAGCAGTTCTGCTTGACCACCCTGGTATGAGCCCATATCGGCAAACCCGTAAGCAGCACCAGCACTGCCGGGGTTGGCCGTGAGGCAGAAACCGGTCAAACCTTTTTCACAGTTTTCGCAGAAACCGCAGCCGATATTAAATGGCAAACAGACGCGATCACCTACCTTGATGCGATCTACGCCGGCGCCGACTTCGATGACTTCCCCGAGGTTCTCGTGACCGAAAACACGTCCCGTCTCCATCGAGGTGCGGCCCTCGTACATGTGCAGGTCAGAGCCGCAGATATTGGTAGTGGTGATGCGCACTACGGCGTCGGTAGGTTTTTCGATCTTGGCGTCTGGGACATTTTGCACGCTGACGTCGCGTGGCCCGTTGTAAACGATGGCTTTCATTAGACTCTCCCGTTCAAGCGACGATGAGGTGGTTTCGTCTGCTTACGAGATATCTGTTTAGATCTACGAACGTATGTTCCACAAATCGAGCTATGACCAGACGAGTGGTGATGCCGTCGCCCGCGCGTGGCGGTCCTTGAATTTGCAGCTCGTGACGAACTTAGACAGTTGAACGCCATAGAAGGAATATGGCTACGTGTAGTGGTCTACTAATCCTGGACACCCTTTTAGGGCGAGAATGCTCGCCATTCAGAGGTGTTCGATGAGCAGACAACGACGTACTTTCACCCCCGAGTTTAAGCGCGAAGCAGCCAGTCTAGTGCTCGACCAGGGTTACAGCTGTCCTGAGGCAGCCAAATCCCTTGATGTAGGTGAGACCGCACTGCGGCGCTGGGTCAACCAGTTGCAGTTGGAGCGCGGTGGCATCACCCCCACAGCCAAAGCGCTTACGCCTGAGCAGCAGACTATTCAGGAGCTTCAAGCCCGCATCAACCGGCTGGAGCTTGAGAAGAAAATCTTAAAGGAGGCCACTGCGCTCTTGATGGCCGAGGAGCACGGGCGCAGACGTTGAAGTCGATTCGGCAGTTAGCAGCACGCTACCCAGTTCAACTGCTGTGTTCAGTGTTTGAACTGCCTCGTTCCTGTTACTACGCCCATATGGCTCGGCGCCGTCGCATTGATGTTCGGCGGGTGGGTTTACGCAGCCGTATTAGCGAACTTTTCAGTCAAAGCCGTAGTTCAGCTGGCAGCCGCAGTATCGTTGCCATGCTCAAGGATGAGGGCGTCAAAGTAGGTCGCTTCAAGGTCAGGGGCCTGATGAAGGAGCAGGGTTTGATCAGTAAGCAGCCAGGTTCTCATGCGTACAAAAACGCCACTGTTGAGCGGCCTGACATTCCCATGCTTTGGTGGCTGGTTGGGAGATCTAGAGCCACGATTCGCAGCCCTTTTCCGTCGATGGCGGCCTTGAGCTTCGACCAGTCTTCAGCCGGCAGGCGGGACAGTCGGTCGATAGATTCCACCAGCAGTACATCCCCCGGGTGGGAATCGGCCAGCAGGCGCACCAACTCGGGGCGATCAGCACGAGTACCAGATGCGTTCTCAATGTATTGCGCGGCAATGGCCTTGCCATGATCGGCAGCAAACTCCTCCAGGACGGAACGGGCTCGGGCAGCGTCTTGTTCGGCAGTAGAGGCCCGAAGGTAGGCACGGACAAACATTTCTTGATCCCTATGCGTGCTGTTTCAATTTGGGCGTTGCAGAAACATCGTTACAGTTTGGGTGTTAGTTATAGAGCGGCAAGGACGAATCTGCCGCGCCTTTTCCGTATCAGTTGAGGCATACCTCTAAAAACGCTAGCGTAGATTGATTACTTTTTGGTCTGCGATGGGCCGGAGTCGTTGCCGTAGCGGAGGTCCGTTGGCAACGCGACGGTGATTTTGGAAGTTAACGCCATCTCGAGCATGAGCCTGTTGCCGCAGTGGAGGTCAAACGGCAACGGTAGCTTCACCATTTGTCGCTCCTGAGCCCGAAACAGATGCAGTAGGTTCCGGGTACGGCCATGACGACGCAGACGATTGGCCCCACGCCCACGATTTGCCCCCAGAGGCTTTTCAGCAGCGGATAAGCGAAGAACACCGCTGCCGCTTCTGCCGGTTGCATGGTGGCCAGTCTGCCGAGGATGGCGGCACTCATTCCGGAAAGAAGTAGCAGCATGCAGCCTGTTACCGCCAATACTGGTCGGAGTCGGGATTGTGGATTGTGACGATAGCCAGAAGCTGGGACGTCCAGTGGCAATGGAATCTGCCGGACGAGCCTGCTGCGCCCAATGCGTGCGTCGAGGGTCAGGGCCAGCCAGGAAATTCCGATGGCGAATGTGAGGATGAAGCTAACAACCAGTGCAAGTGGCGACATGATCAAACTCCTCTGAGTGCTGTGGCGACTGCCCGTTAGTCGAAACCGAAGGACGAAAAACTGTCTCCGAAGCTGCTTATGCCGTGATCAAACGACAGGCTGTCAGTCATCGTGTCCGTGCCGAATGCGTTACCCATGACATCGAAACAGCTGTCGAGCATGGGCATTCCGTTGGCGGGATTGAGCCAGAAGGTTTCCATGGGTTCGAAGTGGGTCGATGAGAAAGCTGAGAAAGTATCCTCGGCTTGGGTCTGGCCTACCGGGTCAAATGAATCAGCCCAGTTAGTGTGATCCTGCAGGATGCTGTCGAACGACGTACTCGTGTCCCCATCTTCCAGCGAATCGACCTGATACCACCAACGTTCCTGGCGAATACCAAGGCCGTCATGCACCACGACCGCTTTTCCCTGGCTGGGATAGATGACCGTGGTGAATGCCGCTTTTTCTGGCCGGACGACAGAGGTGATGAGATTGGCAATGTGCGTAAACAGGTTCATGGCTAGCTCCTCGGTTTAGTTGGTTTCAGCATCTCCTGAACCCCAAATAACCCAAGGCATGGGTAAGATCGCATACCGCCTTGGAGACGGATCATCTATTGCAAGCTCGGGTGCGTAGAGGGGCACAAGCACGGCCCGGATCAGCAATCCATTACCGCAGCCAGGCCCTTTCCCTTCCAGGAGAAGCAGCACAGCAGGCGCGCGATGCCGGCTACCGCGCGGATACCCGCCACAATTGATCTACTCGCGTCGTGAAACTCTGGCTCATCAGCTCGCGACGCATGCTCCAGGCGGGGGCTGCTGGTACCACACCAGGTCGCAACGTTCCCCGTCCCCATTTGGCGTTGATCGAATCAAGCACGGCCATCACCTTCTCCGAATTAGCTGGCTGACTGGAGGCGAACAGGTCGTCGGTGAAGGCGTTTACGTCGGGACTAGTCATGCTTCCGCAGTCAGCGGCGAGGTAGTCCCTGAGCTCACTGGAGCCCAGGGTTTCGAAGCAGGCCGTCTTCAGCGTCTTCCTCGATGAATTGACTCTCAAGCCAGCCTTAGCCGCGCTGAGATAAGATCGTCTCGAGCAAACCAGGAAATCGATTGTTCAAATCATCCCTGCGCAACGAGTTCATATGGGTCGTGCCGATGGTTTGGGTTTGGACCAACCCGGCATCTCGCAGCACCCTGAAGTGATGGGACATGGTGGACTTTGGTCGGCCACCGTCCAATTCGCCACAGCTGGCTTCGCCCAGTTCGGCAAGGCGTCGGACGATCTCCAGGCGCACAGGATCGCTCAAGGCGTATAGCAGACGCTCGAGGACGATTTCAGTGACGGGAGGGTGTTTGTAGGGGCGCATGAACGAAGCATACACGGGTTTGCTCTATCTCCATAGTTCGAATACTATCGAATTAACGTAATAGACAACCCTCGGAGAAACCAATGTCTGCGCTGTTCCAACCCTTCACGCTTAAAGACGTCACGCTTCGCAACCGTATTGCGATTCCCCCTATGTGCATGTACTCGTCAAACGATGGCCTGATCAACGAGTGGCACAGTGTTCACTACGCCTCCCTTGCGCGTGGCGGGGCGGGGTTGGTGATTGTCGAAGCAACCGCTGTAGCGCCAGAAGGGCGGATCACTCCTGGCTGTGCGGGTATTTGGAACGATGAGCTGGCCCAGGCCTTCGTACCGGTGGTGCAGTCGATCAAGGCAGCCGGCTCGGTCCCCGGCCTGCAGATCGCCCACGCCGGTCGCAAGGCAAGCGCAAACCGTCCATGGGAAGGCGATGACCACATCGCTGAAGATGACGCCCGTGGCTGGCAGACCATCGCTCCATCGGCCATAGCTTTTGGCGGTCACCTGGCCAAGCAGCCGCAAGCCATGACGCTGGAAGACATTGCCCGTGTGCGTGAGGATTTCGTCGCAGCCGCTCGCCGTGCGCGTGACGCTGGCTTCGAGTGGCTGGAGCTGCATTTCGCCCATGGTTATCTGGCCCAGTCGTTCCTTTCCGAACACTCCAACCATCGCGATGACGCCTACGGCGGCAGTTTCGACAACCGTAGCCGCTTCCTGCTTGAAACGCTGGCGGCTGTTCGTGAGGTTTGGCCGGAGCACCTGCCGCTAACCGCTCGTCTAGGGGTTATCGAATACGACGGCCGGGACGAACAGACGCTGACCGAGGCTATCGAACTGACACGTCGCTTCAAAGATGGTGGCCTGGATCTGCTGAGCGTCAGCATTGGTTTCACCATCGCTGAAACCAACATTCCCTGGGCGCCTGGCTTCATGGGCGAAGTTGCCCAGCGCGTGAAGCGTGAGGCGGGGATACCAGTGGCTTCGGCATGGGGCTTCGGCACGCCAAGCGTTGCCGAAGAAGCGGTCAAGAGCGGTCACCTGGACTTGGCGATGATTGGGCGAGCACATCTGGCCAATCCAAATTGGTCCTATCTTGCCGCCCAAGAGCTGGGCGTAGAGCGTGCGTCCTGGACCTTGCCGGCTCCCTATGCCCACTGGCTTGAACGCTACAAGTGATCCGTCGGGGCGAAGACGGCCGTCATGGCCTAATCGCCCGCTGCCTCAGCGCCGATGTGCGCTGGTGGCTACCTGGCTGGGCCGCTCATGGCTCGGCCCTTCCGATAGATAGCTGAGGATTACGCTATGTCTCGCGTCATACGCTTTCATCGCACCGGTGGACCGGAGGTTCTCCAGATCGACGAGATCGACGTGCCGGCTCCCGGCGCGAACGAGGTTCAAATCAACGTCAGGGCGCTCGGCATCAACCGGGCTGAAGTGATGTACCGCACAGGCCAGTACGTCATCGAACCGACGTTTCCCGCCATGCTGGGCTATGAAGCGGCTGGGACCGTATCTGCAGTGGGTCCCGGTGTGGTCGGCTTCGCTGTTGGCGATGCGGTCAGCGTAGTGCCCGCGTTCTCCTTTGACGAATACGGCTTGTACGGTGAATTGGTCAACGCGCCGGCTCACGCGGTGGTCAAACACCCGGAAGTGCTCTCTTTCACGGAGGCAGCAGCGACCTGGATGAAGTTTGTCACCGCCTATGGCGCATTGATCGAGCTTGGTGGGCTGCAGGCCGGCGAGACGGTGCTAATCCGTGCGGCGTCCAGCAGCGTGGGGCTTGCCGCTATCCAGATTGCGAACATGGTGGGCGCCGTTCCTGTGGCGCTGACCCGCACCAGCGACAAGCGCGAAGCCTTGCTTCAAGCGGGGGCGGCGGCAGTCATCGCGACCCAGGAGCAGGACATGGTGGCTGAGGTCATGACGGTGACTCATGGCAAAGGCGCTCGCATGGCCTTCGATCCCGTTGGCGGACCCGAAGTGGCCTTGGTGCTCAAGGCGCTAGCGAACCACGGCATCTTCTTCCAGTACGGCGCTTTGGACACTCGGGATATCCCTGTGTCGGTCATGGACCTGCTCGGCAAGCATCTGACGCTGCGCGGTTATCAGCTGTTCGAGATCACCCAGAATCGAGAAAAACTCGAACGGGCCAAGCACTTCATCAATGAAGGGCTCGCCTCTGGACAGCTGCGTCCGGTGATCGACCGTACATTCAGCTTCGACGAGATGGCCGAGGCTCACCGGTACATGGAATCGAATGCCCAGGTGGGCAAGATTGTTGTAACGCTGTAAACCACGTTCAGGTCTTCGCGGCATGGCCGGTAGGGTCACCTTCGGTAAGCCCATGCCAGTTCGATGCGTCTTTCACACATGCACAGACAGGAGGTTCGATGACCACCCCACTCACACTGGTTGCCACATTGGTCGCCAAGGCCGGCTCCGAAGATGAGCTCCAGCAGACGCTGCAGGATCTGCAAGGCCCAAGTCGCGCCGAAGCGGACTGCATCCAATACGACTTTCATAAAGATGCAGAACAGCCTCGCACCTTCCATATGGTTGAGCAGTGGCGAGACGAAGCGGCGCTGACTGCGCACGAGGCCACCCCGCATTTCCAGGCAGCGCTGCCGGTTATCGAGCGCGCCGCCGAAAAATTCTCCGTCATGAAAATGTACCGCGTCTCCTGAGGAGCTCCGAATGAAAGCGATTGCACACTTCAAATGCCTGCCTGTTGAGAACCCTGACGCCCTCGTGGAGATCGATCTACCCGAGCCAGTGCCGGGGCCGCGCGACCTGCTGGTAGAAGTCAAGGCCGTATCGGTCAACCCGGTCGATACCAAAGTCCGCCAGGGCTACGTGCCGCATACAGACGAAACACAGCCGCGCATCCTCGGTTGGGACGCTGCCGGCGTGGTCAAGTCGGTCGGTTCCGACGTAACGCTGTTCAAGCCCGGTGACAAGGTGTGGTACGCCGGGTCGCTGATCCGCCCGGGCAGCAACAGTGAGTTGCAGCTGGTAGACGAGCGCATTGTCGGATCGATGCCACAGTCGCTGGAGTTCGCCCAGGCCGCGGCGCTTCCCCTGACGTCTCTGACCGCTTGGGAATTGCTATTTGATCGCCTCGGCGTAGCGCGCGACACCACCGACCGTGGCGAAACGCTGCTGATCATTGGCGCTGCAGGCGGGGTGGGTTCAATCATGACTCAGCTGGCGCGTCAGTTGACCGGCCTGACCGTCATTGGTACGGCTTCGCGCCCTGAAACCCAGGCCTGGGTCACCGAACTCGGCGCCCATTACGTGATCGATCACACCAAACCACTGAGCGAAGAGCTCAAGCGCATCGGCCTTCCGCAGGTCAGCTACGTCGCAAGCCTGACGCAGACCGATCGGCATTACGAGCAGATCATCGAGTCACTGAAGCCACAGGGCAGGTTGGGCCTGATCGATGACCCGGCCACGCTGGACGTCGTACCGCTCAAACGCAAGAGCCTGTCGCTGCACTGGGAGCTGATGTACACGCGCTCGCTGTACGAGACCGAGGACATGCAGGAGCAGCACAACATCCTCAATGAAGTGGCCCGCCAGATCGATGCGGGTGTGTTGCGCACCACCGTTGGCGAAAACTACGGGCGTATCAGCGCCGAAAACCTACGTCGCGCCCATGCCTTGCTGGAGAGCGGCAAGGCAAAGGGCAAGATCGTTCTGGAGGGCTTCTGACGGTATCTGGCTACCGGCTCATGCGGTAGGTAGCCAATGCTGGATTCAAGAGTAGCGCCCATGAGCGATTCAGTGAGCGCCTTGAAATGCCTCCTATTGAGATCGTCTCGCAAGACCATCACCCAGCCGTCAACGACTTCATCCGAAACGTCCAACTAATAGGAACCCCATATGAACAACGCTACCGGCTATGCCTGGACTTGCCCCTACAAAACCGGACACCAACTCCCCGTTAAATTGATGCTGCTGCCAAGCGCCTGAACTCCCTCGGCGAGCGGTATTTCAAAGCGCTGTGCGGATGCTGCTCGTTGTAATGCTCGAAGGCAATTGCCAGGTTGCGCAGCGCCGTTTCTCGATCCGGTTTGGGCATGTGCGCCACGTAGTCACGCTTGATCGTCTTCACGAAGCTCTCAGCCATGCCGTTGCTTTGCGGGCTGCGAACTGGGGTGGTCACCGGCTGCAAGCCGATCTGTCGAGCAAACAGGCGTGTCTGTTCGGCGGTGTACGCCGAGCCGTTGTCGCTTAGCCATTGCACCGGCGTGGCGGGCAGTTGATCACCAAAGCGCTTCTCCACGCTTTCCAGCATCAAATCGCGGATATCATCGCCGCTGTACCCGGTCGGGCTCGCGACCCAGCCGATGGCTTCGCGATCACAGCAATCCAGGGCGAAGGTCACGCTCAGTTTGGCGCCGTCCTTGCAACGGAACTCAAAGCCGTCCGAGCACCAACGCGTATCGCTGGCTTCCACCGCAATACGGCCTTCGTGCCGACGCGGCACACCGGGCTGTTTGATGCGGCGCTCAAGCAGCAAGTTGTGATCACGCATGACCCGGTAAACCCGCTTCACATTGATCGCCGGTAGCGACTGGGTTTCACGGGCGCGACGCAGCAATCCCCAGACGCGGCGGTAGCCGTAGCTGGGAAGTTCGCTGACCTGTTGCTGGATTTCAACTACCAGATCAGCATCGTTCACAGGCCTGCTCCGCCGTACTTTGGGGGATGCCGATTGCTTGATTCGAACCGTTAATTGCGAGCGCGCCACACCGAGACATTCGCTGACCAGCTTCACTGGTCGTCCCCCGGCAACAAGGGTGAGTGCGCAATCCATTTTCGCGACCGGGCGATCTCCACGGCCTCTTTGAGGATTTCTGCTTCCATCGTTTTCTTGCCCAGCATCCGTTGCAGTTCACGGATCTGCTTGAGCGCATCGCTCAGCTCGGAGGCAGGTACCACGGCTTCGCCAGCACTGACCGCCGACAAACTGCCGTCTTGGTAAAGCTTGCGCCACAGGAATAGTTGGTTGGCATTGATGCCGTTACGCCGAGCCACCAACGAAACGCTCTGCCCGGGCTCAAGGCTCTCTCGAACCATGGTCAGCTTTTGCTCAGGGCTCCAGCGGCGCCGCCGCTCCCGACCCAAAAGCTCCCCACTCTTATCGTTGCTATTAGTCATAAACATAACCGTTTGCCTATCCCTTATCGTAAGGGGGAAACGGTGTCCTGTCTTTCAGGGGGCTCGTTCATCGATTGGGTTAACGCCGCTGGCTTTAATCTTTACCAGTACCTGCCCTTGTTGTGGCGAAGGCTTTGCGACTTCGACTTCAAGCAGGGTGCTCGCGTCATAGCTGTCTAGGCGCAAGGCCTTCATCAGTCCCCCACTCGAAAGCGATTCAGTTACGTTGCTCACAGCTTTTCACTCCATATAAGCGGGGCCTGACGCCGAAGCGGCAGGCCCTAAACTCATTAGAATTCCTGCACGGTTGGGCGCAGAACGATCTCGTTAATATCCACGTCAGCAGGCTGCTCAATTGCGAAGGCGATAGCTCGAGCGACCGATTCGGCGGGAATTGCATGCTTGTAGAAGTCCACCACGAAATCGCGGCTCTGTTGGTGGGTGCTGCCGAATTTCAGTTCGGAGTCCACGGCGCCCGGTTCGATAGTCGTGGTGCGGATGCTGCCACCGACTTCGTGACGCAGTCCTTCGGAGATAGCCCGCACAGCAAACTTGGTGCCGCTGTACACGGTGCCACCTGGGCTAAACACCTTCAGGCCTGCAACCGATGCGATGTTGATGAAGTGACCACTGTTTTGTTTCTGGAAGACTGGCAATGCAGCCGCGACTCCGTACAGCAGACCCTTGATGTTGATATCGATCATGCGATCCCACTCGTCAGTGCGAGCATCGCTGAGCGGTGCAATCGCCATCAGTCCGGCATTGTTGACCAGTACATCAATGCGACCGTAGGTGTCCACGGCACCTTGAATGAGCGTTTTGACCTCTTCCTGAGAGGTAACATCGGTCTGATACGCGATTGCCTGACCACCTGCATTGGTCAGCTCAGCCACCAATGCGTCGAGTTTATCTTTGCGACGTGCAGCCAGCACTACGCGAGCGCCAAGCGCAGCAAGGTGGCGCGCAGTAACCTCACCCAGGCCGCTACTGGCACCGGTGATAACGACAACTTTTCCAGAAATGTTATTGCTCATGCTGAGAACCTCATCGGCGGGTTTGTACTTCGCCATGGCTGGTTAACCTGGCAGTGCGCAAACTTTAGACCCATGATTGATCTCAATAAATGGAAATGATTAGATTATGCTATTCCTGAAAATGGAATAAATGAGAGGGGCAACATGCTTAACCGCATGGAGATGGTTAGGATTTTTTGCACAGCAGCAGAGGCAGGTAGCTTCCGCCAAGCGGCAACTCGATTAGGCATCTCCCCACAAGGGGTGACTCGAGCCATTCAAGCCCTGGAAACTGAGCTTGGCGAATCACTGTTCCACCGCAATACCCGCCAGGTGAGCATCACTGCTTTCGGTCAGGATTACGCCAAAGATGCCAGGTCAGCTCTGGATCATTTCGATACGCTATTCCGGTCGCACAGGACGGAGCCTGAGCTGTCAGGTAGGGTGGGGATTACGGCTCCACATGCTATTGGCAGGCGCTTCCTGATACCGTTTCTTCAGCCCCTGGCCGCTGCACATCCTGACCTGCAATTCGATCTCCGCTTGGAAGATCAGATGACTGATGCTGTTGAGGCGCATATCGATATTGGTATCAGGGTGGGGGTTATTCGCGACCGGCGCTACGTTGCACGTGCCTTAGCTCCCGTGCCGTTTTACGTTGTCGCGTGCCCGTCTCTCATAGGCCAAAAGACACCACCTGAATCTTTGGATGCCTTAGCTAAGCTGCCACTTTCAGTCCTGATCGACCGGAAAAATGGCCGCCCTTGGCCTTGGCTATTTGCCGACGGGCAAACGTTCACGCCCAGGCAGCCAGCGCTTATCTGTGATGATCCAGATACGGAATTGGAAGCCACCCTGGCAGGCATGTGTTTTGGCCAAATTCCTGCCTATCTGGCTGAGCCTCATCTGCGGTCAGGAAAGCTGGTTGCTGTTTTGGCTGATCTCGCTCCAGCGCCATGGGATCTGTTCATATACCGCCCGCAGCAGGGTCCTGTATCGAAGCGGGTGCGATTGGTGTACGACCACCTTAAGCAGGCTTTCTCAAACCCCAAGCTATTTCCCCAAGGCCTGGGGACATAGCGATGCATACCTGCCAGCCAATCGTCCGCTATTGGCCGGTTAGCGACCATTTTTCTGGCTAGCCATGCTTGGCCTCCCACATGTGGAGGACTTGCCATGAACATCACTGCTACCTGCACCCGCCGGCCCTGGAACAAAGGAAAGTTGGTCGGACAGAAAACCCCGCTCCGGCTGAGAGATATCTGGGCCATCCGAGTAAGGCTTCAGCTTGCAGAACGAACCCGGGATCTGGCTCTGTTCGATCTGGCCATCGACAGCAAGCTTCGAGCCTGCGACTTAACTAAGCTCCGTGTATGCGACGTTGCTCATGGCGAGCATGTGTCATCACGAGCAATGGTTATGCAGCAGAAAACGAAGCGACCAGTGCAGTTCGAAATTACTGAGCAAACACGGTCTGCTCTCGCGGCCTGGATACACCAAGCCCAGCTCCGTAGCCAGGACTGCCTTTTCCCGAGCAGGCTGCACACCTCAGACCATCTATCCACTCGTCAATACGCTCGTATCGTCAAAGGCTGGGTGCAAGCCATTGGCCTTGATCCGGCCATGTATGGCACTCACACAATGAGACGTACAAAGGCATCACTGATCTATCGCAGGACAAAGAACTTGCGGGCCGTTCAACTTCTGCTTGGCCATACGAAGCTGGAGAGCACCGTTCGATATCTTGGGATTGAGGTCGACGACGCCTTGGAAATGGCAGAGCAGACCGAGGTTTGACCATGTATAGCGACGGTCGAAGTCAGGCCGTCGCTAACCGGCCAAAAGCGACCAGTCGTAACGGGCAATCATCGGCCAACTATTTAGTGCTTCACAATCACCCAGAGCAAGAATAGAGTAAAGATTACTACCTAATAGGTATTCTACTCTACATGAATAGTTGGCTATCTCTGATCATCGCCTTGCCGACCGCTAACGCCACAGAGCGGATGCGTGCCTGGCGTGCCCTCAAGAGCAGTGGCGCAGCGGTACTGCGCGATGGTGTCTATTTGCTGCCTGATACTCCCGCCTGCCGGGAAGCGTTGGAAGCTGTTGAGCGCGACGTGCTGGGTAGCAATGGCACGGCCTTTCTGTTGCCCATCAATGATCCGCAAGGCGAGCGCTTTATCGAGTTGTTCGACCGTAGCGAGGACTACGCCAAGCTGCGCGTCGAGATCGAGGCGTGCCAGGCTCAACTGACTTCGGATAACGCCCTCACTAGCACCAAGCAGGTACGCAAGCTGCGCAAGGCATTTGCGCAGCTTGCGGCCATCGACTTCTTCCCTGCGGCAGCGCGGAAACAGACCGACACGGCCCTCAAAACACTTGAAACGGCCATCAGTCGGGCACTTTCGCGGGATGAGCCGAGCAGTCAGGATCAGCCTATCGAACAGCTGGATCGCCGCGACTACCAGGGCCGCCTCTGGGCTACGCGCAAGCGGCCCTGGGTCGACCGCCTGGCCAGTGCCTGGCTGATTCGGCGCTGCATCGATCCGAGAGCCCGCATTCTCTGGTTGGACACACCGAATGATTGCCCTGCTGACGCGCTGGGCTTCGATTTCGACGGTGCGACCTTTAGCCATGTCGGCAGTCGCGTCACCTTCGAAACCCTGCAAGCCAGCTTTGCACTGGTCGAGCCAGGCCTAAGCCGCATCGCGGCTCTGGTGCATTACCTGGATGTCGGTGGCGTTCAACCCGCTGAGGCTGTTGGCATCGAGCGTGTATTGGCCGGGCTGCGCGAAACCATCCTCAATGACGACCAGTTGCTAACGGCTGCTTGCGCCATCTTCGATGGGTTGCTGGCGGCATTTGTGAAAGAAGAGACCCCTGATGAATGAAACCACACTGCCGCCTGTAGAGCAGGATCTGCCACGTGCCGAGCCTGTCAGTTTGTTCCAGGCTTTTCTGTTCTGGCTCAAGCTCGGTTTCATCAGTTTCGGCGGCCCAGCCGGACAGATCTCGATCATGCACCAGGAGCTGGTGGAGCGTCGGCGCTGGATCTCTGAGCGGCGTTTTCTGCATGCGCTGAACTACTGCATGCTGCTGCCCGGCCCGGAGGCCCAGCAACTGGCCACCTATATCGGCTGGCTGATGCACCGCACCTGGGGTGGTGTGATTGCCGGGGTGCTGTTTGTGCTGCCCTCGCTGTTTATCCTGATCGCGCTGTCGTGGGTCTATATCGCTTTCGGTGATGTGCCGGTGGTGGCCGGACTGTTCTATGGGATCAAGCCCGCCGTGACCGCCATCGTGGTGCAGGCCGCTCATCGCATCGGCTCCCGTGCCCTGAAGAACAACTGGCTGTGGGCGATAGCTGCCGCCTCGTTTGTGGCGATATTCGCCCTCAACCTGCCGTTCCCGCTGATCGTGCTGGTGGCCGCAGTGATCGGTTATTTCGGTGGGCGTTTCGTCCCAGAGAAGTTCAGCATCGGCGGTGGTCATGGCGCGGCCAAGCAGTCTTACGGCCCAGCGCTGATTGATGATGAAACCCCGACACCGGAACATGCGCGCTTCCGCTGGCCACGACTGCTCTTGCTGGCAGCGATAGGTGCAACGCTGTGGGCGTTGCCCATGGGGCTGTTGACCGCTCTATTCGGCTGGGAAGGCACGCTGACGCAGATGGGCTGGTTCTTCACCAAGGCCGCACTGCTGACCTTCGGCGGTGCCTATGCGGTACTACCCTATGTCTACCAGGGTGCAGTCGGCCACTACGGCTGGCTGACCCCGACACAGATGATCGACGGTCTGGCTCTGGGTGAAACTACGCCAGGGCCACTGATCATGGTGGTGGCCTTCGTCGGTTTTGTCGGTGGCTACGTGCAGCAGGTATTCGGTGTCGATCAGGCCTTCTTGGCCGGTGTCGTGGCCGCCAGCCTGGTCACCTGGTTCACCTTCCTGCCGTCCTTCCTGTTCATTCTTGCGGGCGGCCCGCTGGTGGAATCGACCCACAACGAACTGAAGTTCACCGCGCCGCTGACGGCCATCACCGCCGCCGTGGTCGGGGTAATCCTCAATCTGGCGCTGTTCTTTGGTTATCACGTGCTCTGGCCGCAAGGCTTCGAGGGGGCTTTCGACTGGCCTTCGGCGCTAATTGCCCTGGCGGCAGCGGTAGCCTTGTTTCACTTTAAACGCGGTGTCATCCAAGTGCTGATGGCCTGTGCTTTGGCCGGACTGGTGGTACACCTGCTGCAAAACTGAGAGGTAGAAGATGAGCAGAATCTCGATATGCGAACTGGCGGAATGGCAGGCAGCAGATCGGGCGTTCACTTTGCTGGATGTGCGCCGTACGAGCGTGCGGCTTGCCGATGCCGAAGAAATTCCCGACGCACACTGGCGTGATCCCGAGGCTGTCTTCACCTGGAAAGATCAGGTTTCACGGGACAGGCCAGTGATTGTCTATTGCGCCAAGGGGCGTGAAATCAGCCAGGGCATCGCCGCCACATTGGAGGCCATGGGCCTGGATGCTCGCTTCTTGATCGATGGCTTTGCTGGCTGGTACGGCGCTGGCCGGCCCACCCGTAGCATATCGAGGTAGTGGATCTCCGCCGATATGACGCGATAGTCGCTGGCACTAGCCGAGCGAGCGGATCATGTGTAGTACGGCCAGATGCCCGGGGTAGAACCAATAACCCCAGCGCTTGACCGGCCAGACCCTGAACTGGCGCAGTCGGCGCAGCAGCCACAACCCAAGCAAGGGTGCGACAAACGCAGTGATCACGATCAGCAAGGTATAGGGCTGCAATTCCCACTCGGCGAGCCAGCGGTTGCGACTATTGGCCAGTACGCACAGTGCGGCAGGCAATAGCCACACAAGCCCTGGGCGCTGAATGGCCAGCAGCAACGCTGCCGGCAGCAGTGCGCCGAAAACGCCGTACATCAGGCGCTCTTGCATCAGCACCGCGACAGTCACGCCGGCCAGAGCCAGGATCAAACCGTCGCGACCACGGTGATGTGCTCCCCAGGTGATAAGCAGGCCCAACAGCAGCGAAGGCATAACGTTGAGCGTGCTGCTGTCGTTAGAAAGCAGGCGATAGGGCAACTCCGAGATCACTGCAAACGCAGTCATCCAGCACATGTAGCGAACGTTGTTATCGGAATACAGCTCACCTGTTTGCGAGCGCGCGACATTGGCGGCGATCCCCAGGCAGAACATTGGAAAGGCTAAGCGCCCAACGATGAACAACCATCCGTTGTCAGGCCAGATGTAGCGCAGGTGATCCAGCAGCATGGTCAGCATCGCCAGCCACTTGATCAGATCCAGGTTGGTGTCGCGCTTCTGCAGGCTCACCCAAACCACCCAAGCGTCATGGCAGCTAGTGCCAGATAGCGAGTGGTCTTAGCCAGCATCACGATCAACAGAAAGCTCCAGAAGGGTTCTCGCATGACACCCGCGACGACTGTGAGTGGATCACCAATGATCGGCACCCAACTGAGCAGCAGTGACCAGCGACCGAAGCGGTGATAAGCCTGCTGAGCCTTTTCCAGTTTGCCCTCGCTGACGGGAAACCAGCGCTTGTGTCTGTAGCGCTCGATAGAGCGACCCAGCAGCCAGTTCAGTACCGAGCCCAGTACATTACCCGTGGTGGCGACCGCCAGCAGCGCCCAGACCGCATAGCGGTCAGTCAGCAGCAACCCGACCAGCACCGCCTCCGACTGCATGGGTAGCAACGTGGCAGCACCGAAGGCAGCGAGGAACAGGCCGAAATAACCGGATAACTCCCACATCGGCTAGGCGTTCAGGCCGATCCAGCCGTGGAAGCCGACGTAAACCCCCACACCAATGATCAGTAGGCTGGACAGGTAAGGAGCGCGACGGGCCACAGCACCCAGCCAGGGCCAACGATTGGATGCCTGGCGTGCGCCGATAGCAGCGGCTGCACCAACGGTAACCAGAGTTATAGCCAGACCGATGCTGAAACACAGCACCAGGACGGCACCCAGGGTGACTTCTTTCACTTGCAGGCAGAGCAGCAGCACGGTGATCGCTGCCGGGCAGGGAATCAGTCCGCCAGTCAGACCGAACAGGATGATCTGGCCGGTGGTGACATTGCGATTGCTGAAGCGTTTACGGATGTCGTTGGCATGCGCTCGCTCATGGGCATCCTGGTAGCCCTCCAGCGACAGCTCTAGCCCCTCCAGCTCGGAATGATCATGCTCATGACGGTGGCTTTGCTCGCGGAACTCCAGGTCATAGTCGTGGGAGTGATCAGCATGGCCGAGGCTCAGGCGCGCAGTGAACTCATGGGGCTCGGGAATATCGTCCAGTGACTCTAGGTAGTCACACCGGTCGACGAAGCGAAACTGCTGGGCCAGGCCATCGGGGCGAGTCGTCAGCAAGCTTACTTCAGCAGCCGGCCAGGCATGACCACTCAAGGTCTTCAGCCGCCAGCGCGGAGGGGCGCCTTCTTCGAAGATCGACAGCTCGATACGCCCGTGCCCTGTGTCGATACGCTGCGTTTCATCGTGGTGGTGATGGTCGTGTTGATGCTCATCACCTTCCTCGAAGCGCCACATCTGCTCGCCACGCCAGGTGCGCCAGAGCATCCACAGGGCGATGGTGATAATGATTACGGCGGACGCTAGCTGGAAATAAGGCTCGGTAGTTTCGGCATCCAAATTCTGCCCCAGGTACATGCCGCCCATGGCCACCAGCCAGACTACGGCGGTGTGCGAAAGCGTTGCGGCAAGGCCTAGCAGAATGGCCTGCTTCACCGTGCCACGAATGGCCACGATAAACGCCGCCATCATGGTCTTCGAGTGCCCAGGCTCCAAGCCGTGCAAAGCACCCAGCAGAATGGCGCTGGGGAAGTACAGCCAGGCCTGCGAGCCCCCCTGTTGCAGCAATTCGGCGAAACTCGACATGGGAGGGGCCTAGAGGTACTTGGTGATTTGCTTGAAGTCTTCGAGTGAAGCGCGCTCGCCTACCGCAAGTGCTTCGACTGTATGTTCCAGACAGTGGTCGATATGGTCTTGGATAAGCACACGCTTGGCCTGGCAGACGGCTTTTTCCACGGCATGTAGCTGCTGAGCAATGTCGACGCAGGCCCGGCTGTCTTCAATCATGGTGACGATGCTGCGCAGGTGGCCCTCCGCACGCTTCAACCTTTTGATGATGTCGCCATGACTTTGGTGCTGGTGGCCGTGTTCGTGATCGCTCATGCCTTGAGTCTCGTGCGTCGATGAATTACGCTCCCATGCTATCCCCCTGGGGGGGATATGGTCAAACCGGCTACCTCTCCATAAAAGCCACTCGCTTAGGCATCGAAAGAACCACAACATGCTCAGCAATCCCATTAGCACCAAGGTGATTTTTGCCCTTGCTCTCGCCATATTGCTGGCTTGGGCCGGGCATACCTCTGCGCTGTTTATGGGATCGAGCCAGCCTTCCTTGAGTGGAAATGACAGTGCTCATTCGCATGCGCATGGTGATGAGACGCAGGCCTGTGCTGCGTACGGGGATCACTGCCACTCGCCGCTGACAGCCGACCACTTGCATGAAACACCGCATCTGACCGCGCTGCTGAGAATAAGCACGCTGCCAGAACGTGCGCAGCCGATACTCGCCCCTCGCTACTCCATTCCTCCAAGCCCGATCTTCCTGATCGAGCGGCCACCGCGCGCCACATTCGTGCTCTGACACAGGCCGCTGTGCGGCCCAAGCCCCCTTTAATTTAGGACTCAACCATGCATTCGCTATCTATGGGCGCAATGGACTCATCTGTCGTGCGTCCGAATCGCTCGTTACTACTGTTGCTGCTTTTCACGGCATTGCTGTTTCTAGGCATGCCTGAGGCGCTGGCCCACGCCGTTGCCGAGGGCGACAAGGGCTTTATTCAGGAAAGCTCCGGGGTGATGGTGCTGCCGTTTATCTACATGGGCGCTAAGCACATGATCACCGGCTACGACCACCTGCTGTTCCTCTTCGGAGTGATCTTCTTCCTCTACCGCCTGAAGGATGTTGGGCTCTACGTCACCCTGTTCGCCGTGGGCCACACAGTTACGCTGTTGTTCGGTGTGCTGGCAGAAATCAGCATCAGCTCCTATGTGATCGACGCCATCATCGGTTTCTCGGTGGTGTACAAGGCGCTGGATAACCTGGGCGCATTCCAGCGCTGGTTCGGCCATCAGCCGAACACCAAAGCGGCCACGCTGATTTTCGGCCTGCTGCATGGCTTTGGTCTGGCGACCAAGATTCAGGAATACGAGATCTCGGCAGATGGCCTGATCACCAACCTGATCGCCTTCAACGTCGGCGTCGAAATCGGCCAGCTCCTGGCCCTGAGCGCCATCCTGATTGTCATGGGCTACTGGCGACGCACCGCCAGCTTCTGGCGCCATGCATATACCGCAAACGTCGCCATGATGAGCGCCGGTTTCCTCTTGATGGGTTACCAGCTCACCGGCCTGATCGTCTCTCAGTAAGGAATTCTCAGCATGTTCAATACCAAGCTTCCGACCCAAAGCGAATTGCCTACCAGCCGCCAACTGTTGCGCTCCACTGTGATCGCCGTGGGCGTTGCCGCAGCCTTACTGGTCACTGTAGTGATGCCTTCGGAGTACGCCATCGACCCAACGGGCGTTGGCCGCTTACTCGGCCTGACCCAGATGGGCGAAATGAAGAAAACCCTGGCCGAAGAAGCGGCTGCGGATGCAGCGGTTCAACCCGCTGCGGCCCCCGTTGTGCAAGCCCCCGTGCCTGTTCGGCCGGTAGTTCAAGAGCAAGTCGCGGCAGTGCCTGTGGCTGAACCAGCCGCAGAGCCACAGCCAGCCCTGAAGTCTGACGAGATAACCGTCACCCTGAAGCCAGGTGAGGCCAGTGAAATCAAGCTGGAGATGCTGAACAAGGCCACGGTCAGCTACGAGTGGGCAACCAATGGCGTACCGGTCAACCACGACACTCATGGCGAGCCTTACAACGGCCCCAAGGGCTACTACCACAGCTACAGCAAAGCCAAGCAGATCAAGGGTGACAAAGGCGAGTTCACCGCCATTTTCGACGGCACACACGGTTGGTTCTGGCGCAACCGCAGCAACCAGGACGTGACCATCACGCTGAAGACCAAGGGCGAGTACCTGAGCGTCAAACGCGTTATCTGAGGCACATAGCCCCTGCGTCAGCCGGCACAGGGGCTTCTACTTTCATGATCGAAACAGAAAGGATTACATGATGAAAAGCACAACTACCCTGAGTCGCTCCCTGCTGTTGGTTTGTCTGCTTGGTCTGCTGTCGGCCTGTGGCGGCGGCGAGCCGGAAACCCAGTCCGAAGTCGAAAGCCACGGTCACGCTCACGACTAAGATCTGAAACGCTGTGTTGTCACGAGCGAGGAGCCTACTTGTTCGTGACAATCAGCAAATGCCTCTTCTTCTCGGCTACCGCTACATCATGCACTTTAGGTGTGACTGCTTTTGGCCGATTCTGTTGAAAAAGTAGGTTTAGCGGCAGCAAGGCGGTCGGATGTACCTGCTGTCGAAGTGGCTGCAAGCCACTTCAAGTTACCTTTCGGCGTTTCACTGAGCGTCCTTGCTCAGGTTTGAGGGTTAATTCGAGGGTTTCTGCTCGCCACAGGCGTACCTATCCCGTGAGCGGTGGCCCTTGAGGCAAAAGCTTGGCCATGCGGCGCAGGTTCTGCACCATCGCAGCCATGGTGAATTCGTCAGTGGCGCCTGTCAGGCCACGCAGTCGTAAACGGTCGAGTTTCATGATCCGTTTAAGATGGGCGAAAAGCATCTCCACCTTCTTCCGTTCGCAACGTGAGACGAGGTATTCCGGTGTCTTGGCGATGCGTCGAGCCACATCGCGGGCAGCCTCATGGATGCTGCGAACGATCTTCCGATTCGGTGTGTTGGGGCAGCATTTCGCTTTCAACGGACAGGTGACGCAGTCGGTTTGGCTGGAGCGGTAGATGATGGTGTTGGCCTTGGTTACCCGCGATCTTTTCTGGGTGAAGGCGCGCCATTCACTGCGTAGCGGTTTGCCGGTTGGGCAGCGATATTCATTGGCTTCCTGATTCCAGTGGAAGTCGTTACTGGAGAGACTGTCGTCCTTGCGCTCAGTCTTGTCCCACACCGGCACATGCGGCTCGATGTCCTTCTCTTCGACCATCCAGGCCAGCATCGGGGCAGTGCCATAGGCGGTGTCGCCGATGAGGCGTTCCGGTGTGAGGTCGAACTGCGCTTCGACACGCTCGACCATCGTCCTGGTCGAGTCGACTTCGGTGGTACGGTGCGCCGGGGTCGCTTCCACATCCATGATCACACCGTGCTCAGTGTCGATCAGGTAATTTGTGGAGTAGGCAAAGAAGGCCGGGCCGCCTGGTGCTGCTGTCCAACGGGACTGAGGATCGGTGAGCGAAATCTTCTTGGGAAGAGCCTCAGCCAACGCATCTTCATCAAGTGCTTCGAGGTACTCGCGCACGGCGCGGCTGCTGAGCTTTGGATCGCTCCAATCGACTTCATCTCCCACCACCCCACGTTGCCGGCTGGCATCCGCCTTGATGATGCTGGCGTCGACGGCGAAACCTTCGCCCTTGACTAGGCCGGCTGCCATGCAGCGCCGCAGCACTTCATTGAACAACCAGCGGAACAGATCGCTGTCACGGAAACGGCCATGGCGATTCTTCGAGAAGGTCGAGTGATTAGGTACTTCGTCTTCCAGACCCAGCCGGCAGAACCAGCGATAGGCCAGGTTCAGGTGCACCTCTTCGCACAATCGCCGCTCGGAACGAATGCCATAGCAGTAGCCGACGACCAGCATGCGCACCATCAATTCCGGGTCAATCGAGGGACGCCCGATGGGGCTATAGAAATCCGCCAGATAGGCGCGCAGATCACTGAGATCCAGGCACTGGTCGATGCTGCGCAGGAGATGTTGGGCCGGGACGTGATCTTCGAGATTGAACGAGTAGAACAGGCGCTGCTGTCCTCCCGGTAACTGTCCCATCATGCTGTTCGCCTCCACGCCCGCTGACAAAGCAATTTTGCCAACGGCATGGGGAGGTCGCTACTTTTTCAACAGAATCGGCCGATTTCTGCCTGTCGTAACTGGCAGAAATTGGCCAGTTGCAGCTTGGCAGGGATACACGCCCGCTCGCTGTAATCTGCTTCTAACAAGTCGACCTTGTTCCGCTCAGGGTCAAGGCTGCCGTCGTCATCTATCGTGCATCCTTTGCATGTTATGTTTTTCTGCGATCCGTCGGTCATCTGATGCGAAGCTGGGTCACAGCGTGAGCCAGTTCGCCCAGTTTTCGTATATTTCCGACGGTAGAACGGTCTGAAATCGAATCCCGGGTGCTCAGCGATCGGTCACCATTTGGCTCTTACAAAGAAGAGAGCCTTCGTCATGAGCAAAGAAGCACAAACGATAGTCACCCTGCTGGATCAGCAGTACGAGCAGCTGCTTACGGACGCGAGATGCTTGGTAGCAAGCTATGTGGATACGTCCATGAAGCTGTACAAAAAGACCGGGGTCAAATCTGTTGTGGCCGGCGTATCAATCAAGCAGGTGAGCCCGAATGCGTATTCGATCTACTGGTGCAAACTGGTGCCGCTGCAAGGACAAAAAAACAAATTCGCGCCCCTGACTATTGCCAAGGGGAATGGCAAACATAAATACCCGGCTTCCTCGTTTGAGTTTGTTGAATACCCATACCGTCACCTCGTTCTGCAAGTTGAGGGGCGACTTGCAGAGATTCGCCGCGTTGCGAGCGAGAATCGTCAGCTACGTCGTACGTTGGTCGCTTATGAGAAGAAGCTGTCTAGATACCAAGCGCTTAATCATGGCGACCTCTATTCGGCAGGGTAGCGGCTGAGTACCTATAAGCAGTGCCTAACAGATTTGACCCGATTGTAAATCCCGAAAGCCCCGTGCAGCTTGGTCTGGCGGGGCTTTCTCGTATCAGCAGTGAACTACGGCGAGATACATTGCTGCGCTTGATCAGGGAAGGCGACGGGTTCGAGCTATAAGCAGTGTAGGGCGCTAAATCTACTCGCCGTCAGCCAGCAGGCCCATACAGGCAGGGGCGGAGGCCGTATTTGCTATTAGCAGTGACGCTTGCGACCAAGTCAGCCGGCCAGCTTTGACCTGTATTAGTAGTGAAAGGCTTCACTTTCATAAAATAAACATTGGTAGGTGCCGTTCCTGCTGGTACCTGTGTCGCGCAGCGGGTGGTGACGGTAACGCGCTACCCCTCGCTGCCTCGCTGCTGTTCGAATGCAATGCGGTTCATTACGCAGATGGGGATGGGGTAGCCCTGGATGTGGGTCGTGAGAGCCTCGTTGCCTGCGATCACCATGATGCAGGATAGGCCTCTGCGGAAGCGCATCCCTCGTCCCGAGTAGTTGCGCGGGATGATCTCCCATGATTCGTCGTCGTAGTAACAACCAACGATTTCTGACCAGCGTAATTGGATGCCCGCGCCCATGATGCCTACTGGGGCCAGGCAGAAAATTTCTACCTGGGTTTCCTGCCCAAGAGGTACAGCGTAAATCCGACCGTTTGGTGCAATAGGTGGGAAGTACTGCCCGTTACCAAGGTGACGAAATTCCATGATGCTGCTCCGGTTAGATGAGGTCGCTAAACACTCTCCGGTAGCTTTCGGAAAACCCAAGATGAGATGCTGCCCATGAGTCCGCGCACGGGTTTTAGCGTACTCGGCAAGCTAGCTCGCCACACGGAGGGCGTGCATGTTGCAGATCTAAACGCTTCGGCGCTCCGGTCACTTTCGCTAGGGTGCGGAAATTGACAGCCCTTCCGAAGTCATCCCATGACCTCATAGGCTTGGGAAAATACTGCGTATCGCAGCGGTAGTGTGCCTTGCCGATGGATTTGGGTAAGCGCCCGCTGCCAAGGGGCAGCGGACAGTTTGTTGCAGGTATCTGGCCGTTCCGCTGAGGGCTCAATCGTCGCCGTGCTTCTTGTCCAGGTACGCTGCGACCATATAGCCAATTACACCTGCGATAGTCAGCGCACTGATGACGGCAAGCACGGCATATACAAGCAATTCAAAACGATCCATACCCTGACTCCTTTAATTCGAGCTCTGCCAAGGTTAAGGGCGTCTGATCTAATCCCAAATCTGCTGTGTGATGGCTTAGCGATTGGTACCGGCGGCTTCCTTCCTCAGGTTGGCTCGGGCACCAACGTACGCATCAGTTTCCCAGATACGCATATTCCCGAGCTCGTAGGCGACGTGATTCCGGGCCTCCAGATCCTCATCTTGGGGAGCTTTGCCCCCAAGAATCGGGGCGTGGTGACCAGACAATCGCCAGTAGAGCTCGCAGGCATATGCCGCGCGACAATCATCAATGTTTAGTCCGTGAGAAAGTAAAAGCTCTTGAGCTGCAGGTAGGTTCTTTAATTTCCATGTACACCAAGCTGCTGGTGTCGCGTGGCTGCTGCCCTGAAGCTTTTGAAATGCCGCGGCCTTCTTCAAAATTAAAATTTGCTCAGGAGCAGAGATATTAATGATCCGATGCTCATGTTTATCTTTGCTGAACACATAAAAGATGTTTTCTTCTTCGGCGTCCTTGTGAGCATCTTCTGCGTCGAAGAAAAAAGCCTCAAGCAATGACATGCCGAGGTATCGAACTGACCTGATTAATGTTGCTAGCTGCTCTGAGTGGAGAGCCTGAATATCCACCATCGCGGTTTCAAACTTAGTACGGTCAAGACTGCGCGGTACGGTAATCCGTGCATAGCTTGGAAAGCCAAGACGGCTACCGACGTTAGCCGCTGCGCCTTTCCAGTGCCCATTAGTTGCGAAGCCCATCACTACATATACAGTCTCAAGCAGGCCCGACACGCTTTGTAGTGGGAGATTTCCTTGGTATGTCTGGATATAGAGCTCTTCCCCGTACTCCCTCACCAATTTTTTATTGACGAATTCCAAGATGTCTACCTCATGAGACTCGTTGGCATAAGCACTAAACTGCGCCCATTGCTGGTCGTGGATCATGGCCTCGTGCTGACTGAGAAGCCCGCGCCGGACTGCCTCCCTGAGAATTGCCGAACCGGCCTTGGTCAAGTCCCGATCAAAATGTGCGTGGAAACTCTGCTTCATGGTCATTCCTCCATTCAGCTCAGGTGCTGAGCTGCTGAAGGAAATGTTGAGCGAGGAAAAATATTCTGGGGTTCGGTTTCGGTCGCTTTCAGCGCCTGAAATTGACGAGCGCATCCGTCCAATAAACGGTCGTTTATGGCACACCTATTCCAGATGATCTTTTGGGCTTGGGATTTACCGCTTTCCTGTCACTTTTCCCGTACCGAAATCAGTGTGAGAAAAACGTATGGGAAAGCGGATTGGGTACGCCCGAGTGTCGACTGATGATCAGAATCTCGACCTGCAGCGTGATGCACTTGCCCTGACTGGATGCAACGCAGTTTACGAGGAGACCATGAGTGGTAAGTCAGCAGATAGGCCGGAGTTGGGGCACTGTCTCAAGGCTCTGCGCAGTGGCGACACTCTGGTCGTATGGCGACTGGATCGCCTTGGCCGCTCCTTGCCTGACTTGGTTGGGATCGTCAGTCGGCTGGAGCAGGAAGGGGTGGGGTTCGAGTCGATCAACGAGCGAATCGAAACCACCAGCGCCGCCGGCAAGCTGATCTTTCATGTGTTCGCAGCCCTGGCCGAGTTCGAGCGCAACCTGATTCGAGAGCGTACCCGCGCAGGGCTGGCGGCGGCTCGCGCTCGAGGACGTAAAGGTGGTCGTAAACCTGCGCTGGAAGAGGCTCAAGTCCGCGAAATAAAGGCTTTGCTCAAAGATCCACAGATTCAGGTTGGCACCGTAGCCAAGCGATACGGGGTATCGAGAACAACGCTGTATCGATACGTCGGTAAGACCGGGCCGAGATAACTTGCACCTGGCAGCACACGAAACTGCGACCAGGGGATTATGAGCGTCCTAGAAGCGCTGTAAGCCAGTGAGCAGATACAGTGAGCTAAACGTAGCGTCGTATATGGCTTTTGGGGTGGTTGAGCAAAAACTGTACAACCTGAGCACTCTACCGTCAGTGTCCCGTGTTGTTGCCGGGAAACGGTCTTAGGTAGCTTCGGGTTTAAAAGCTTCGCCAGGCAGCTATTGAGCATCAGGGGCACGAAGGTTGACAGATACCATAATTTGCACAAAAATGCCGGTTGACAGTATCTATGTTTTGCACGCTTTTATGGAGAGGCCCATGCCCCCGATCCAACACCCGAGTGAGCTGGAACCGAAGCTGAAGCCGGAACACGTCGAGCTGATCTGCAATAACGCTCTGGATGCGGCTTACCGTGCGTTGGAAGTCACCTCTACTGATGACGATACCAACTGGACTATGGGAACACTTCCGTATGGCCGCGTCCACGGCCGGTTCAAACGCCTGCACGGCGATCCGGCCCTTCCGTGGCTGCTGCTCACTAACCGCACCATGGACTTCACTCTGAGTGTGAATGGCGTGCTGATGCAGGTGGTAATGGACGATCCCGAGGTCAGAAAGAAAGGGTATCGACTGCAATCCAACCGAGTTGAGCTTTACCAGGCTAGCCTGCTGGGGCCTGCGATCGACAAGAACATTACCTGGCGTTTGTATGTCGATACTGACGGCAACTTTGACGGGCCGACGCTGACTGCTTCGATTCTGGGCTTCGATACCAACCGGAACCTCGTATGTAAGTGGGTGCATGACTACGTGCCTCTGTTTGCTCCTCGTACCACCGAGCTTCCACAAGAGGTGGCAATCGATGATCCATTAGTCGCTCGTCGGGACAAAGATGCAGACCAGAACGCAACACGAGATGCTGATCCAGTAAATGAATGACAGAACAGGCTTTCTGCCTCTTGGCGACGAGTTTTCGCCCGACAAGCTCCGTCTCGCTAGATGCGCGGCGGGGCGTTCGCTCGCCGATATCGGAGAGCTCTTGGGCGTTACCCGGCAATACGCGCACAAGCTGGAAGTCAATGCGATTCCTTCGGGCACCCAACTCGCCCAGCTATCTGAAGCCTTGGGCGTGCGCGAGAGTTTTTTCTTCACGCCACGACGCGGTTCGGTGGAGTTGGAGCAATGCCATTTTCGAAGCGTCCGATCCTCCTCGCAGACTCTCAAAAAGACCATTGCGGCTCAGGTCGAGATGTTTGAGCTGCTGATTGACGAGTTGGATAAGGAAGTTGCCTTTCCTGCAGTGAGTTTCAGCATGCTTGAGGAGCCGGTATCCGGTATCAACAAGATCGAGCAAGTTGCTGAAAAATTTCGCCGTGAGCAAGGCCTGGGGATTGGCCCCCTGTCTAGTGTGACCAAGCTGGCCGAAAAAGTTGGTGTGCTGGTGGTGAATCTGGCCGAAGCCGATGACAAGGTCGATGCGTTCTCGCTGTCCAACAAACGACCGTTGATCGTGAGGAACACCGCAAAGGTGAATCCATGCCGGCAACGTTTCGACCTTGCTCATGAAATGGGCCATTTGGTGATGCACCAAGGCATTGAGACCGGTTGCCGCCTTACTGAGGATCAGGCTAACCAGTTTGCCAGCGCTTTGTTGATGCCCCGGGCAAGTTTCGCATCAGAGTTTCCCCCTATGCGAGGCAAGTACCTGAACTGGCCGGCACTCAAGGAAATGAAGCTTCGTTGGAAGGTAAGCTTCAAGGCGCTCATTTTCAGGGCTCACACCCTTGATCTGCTTACTGCCGAGCAAGCTAAATCGGGCTTCACGTACCTCAATCGAAAGGGTTTCACGAAGCACGAGGAGTTTGACGAGTTGATCCCTATGGAGTCGCCTATGCTGGTACAGAGGGCGATCAATCTCCTGGATTACAGTACCTGGAAGCGGGTGTTGACAGCTGCCGGGCTTACGGCAGAGATGGTGACCAGGCAGTACATGCTGGATGTACCGTCATCTCCTTTGCGACTGGTCGAGGCTAACGTAGGTTAAGTCGCGCTGAAGCTGTCCACTGCAACCCGCATGCCGGCACTCACATGGATGCCGCGTATGCCAGTCGCGGGGAAGACCTTATGGGGGAGGCGCATATGGCACTGTGGGTGCGTGGGCATTCACATACAGCCGTCGACTAAGAAGTGGCGGGCACGCGTATGGTCTGCAACCCTCGGGGATATCCGGGCGAAGAGACTGGCTTCCGCCCGGATTTGATCATCACTATTTAGCCGTTGCGCATACCCAGCGCCTCAGCTGACCAGGCGAGCCGTTTGTGGGTCATACGCTACACCGGTAATAGACCCATCCCGAATGCGCTCAACCGCTTCATCAATCACATGCAGCGGCACTAGGAACCATTCCCTTGGCTTAACCGGATTGCCGAAGCGGTCTTCGATGGTTAAGTCCAGCTGCGCTGCGCCAAACAGGCGGTGGAAGATGTTTTCCAGCCGGGTACGGTTCAGGTTGTGAAGCTTGTAAGTCGCGACCACTTCCACATCGGCCAGCAGGTAGGTGGCATCCTTCGCGGCCGCCGCGATACGGGTTTCCACTCGGCCGCCGGTTACGCCGATCTTGTGGATCAGCTCGCGGTGCTCGGCTACGAATGGGTGGCTGGACTGGCTGCGCAGCACATAGATAGTGCCAGTCTCGATGTCGTCCGGCTCGGTTATGTCGCTGAATAGCGGGCCGGAATCTACCTTGATGAGCCGAGACCCGGCACGGCCGTCACTGTCTTTGTAGAGCGCCCGCTGCAAGGACCGTAATAGCAGATCGCTTTCCGTCTCATTGGAGTAGATGACGCGCAAGCGCCCATTTGTCTCCGCATTCGGCGTCCTGTAGGTGTCGCCCACTTCGGCAACATAGGCGATCAGTCCGCTCAAAATGAAGAAGTCCCCTGCTTCGATGCTGGCGTTCTTGCCAAAGGGCTTGGTTACCCACGATTTTTGTTTGAGGCCCGCTTCCACCTCATCAAACAGTGGCTTAAACCTCTCGAAGTCTTTACACGGGTTCCGGGCGGCAATTTCTTCTGCCGCCTTTATTGCCGCACTGGATCGCACATGCCGCAGCACGGTGATGTCGTCCTGATCGACGGACTCACTGCCGATGCCGAGCTCAGCGAGTAATGCGTCCTCATCCAGGTCGTCCACATTTACTGCGGCGGCCGCAGTACCTGACAGTAGGCCGTGACTATCAAAGCCTGCCAGTAGGGTTTGTGCCTCCGGCAGCTTGCGCAGCTGATCCAGGCGCACGGCATACAAACGCTCGAAGATGTCGCAATCCTCGCCATGCAGTGGGGCGCGGCCGTGGGTTTGATAGAAACGCTGAATGTCCTCGAAGCCAGCGATGATGCGTTCTTCGCGAGGGGTTCGGGTTGTTATCTTGAGTGAAGGGACTTCTATCCCCAGCGCATTCAGCAGCTCGTCATCGTTCATTTCAGCCATTGGCAGAGCCCTCCTGTGCCTTCGCTTGGGCACGATAGCGTGCGAAAGCTACCATGCCCTCGGCGATAGTCTTTTCCCAGGCGTCGGCGGAGTTGATGTCAGGCAGGCGGCCACGCTCGTTCTTGAACTGCAGGGCACGTTTTGCCAGGTCTCGTGCTTCGTCTTCGGGAATGCTCACCTTTTTGGCCGCAATGCTGGCCTGAACCTGACGCAGGGACTTTTCGTCCATCGCCTTCGCCAGTACCGCATAGGCGGCGTCGAAGGGGTTGATGCGGTCGATTAGATCAATGTCCAGCTCGCGTACGTTAATGAACTTGCGCACGCCATCCAGCAGAGCAGTGCTGCCTTGTAAGGTGTCACTCCCGTTGGCGTCGGCCTGAGCCAACATCAACTTGGCCTGCTGGGTAATGTTCATTGCGGCGATAGCGTGTTGGCGGATGGCTTCCTGGTCGACGTCGCTCAAATCGGGGTAACGCTCGCGCACGATTTTCCCCATGCGCAGTTGGGTCAGCTCTTCCGGCAAGGTATTTTCCTTGTCGAATAGGCCGCGTTCCAGCACGGTTTTGTCCTGCAGGAAGCTAGTCACTACTTCGTTCAAATCTTCTTTGCAGATGCGCGTGGCTTCAGTGCTTTGCGGCGTGGTCAGGCCATTGATCTCAACATGGAACTGGCCTGTGGTTTCATTCACGCCCAGGTTGGTGCCGCCCGGTTGATAGCCTTCACCATCGTTGTAAACAAAGCCCTCTTTCTCCCCGTGGTTCCTCGGGGTGAATTCATAGCGCGGAGCAAGCACCTGTTCCATCAGCAGGCTGGCGGAAATGGCTTTGAGCATATCGTTCACCGCCTCGGCAACGGCAGCTTGATCGGCCATAGGCTCGGCGATCAGGTTGGTGAAACGCGAGCGCTCCTTACCCTCGGCATCCCGCGTGGCACGGCCAATGATTTGTACGATTTCGGTCAGGCTCGAACGGTAGCCGATGGTCAGCGCATGCTCGCACCAGATCCAGTCAAAGCCTTCCTTCGCCATGCCCAGCGCGATGATTACATCCACGTTGTCGCGGTTGTTCTTCTGTGCCGGATCTTTCAGTGCGCCGAGCACTTTGGAGCGTCTGGCCGCGTCGCTGTCATCTACCAGGTCGGCCACTTTCAGCGTGCGGCCGTCCTTGGCTTTGATCAGGTGGAAGCCGGTCGCCGGGTCGACACCCTGCCAATCGCCCAGCGAACTCATGATCTCGTTGACCTCGCGTTCCTTGTCTTTGAGGCTCTCGCGGGCATTTACGTTTGGAATGTGGACGATGGTTTTCAGCGCCGGGTCCAGCACCTTGGCGACCGCATCCACGTACCTCCCAGTGTAGAAGAAGTAGCCAATATCCAGCGACTTGAGCCAGCGATAGCCGTTTAGCTGCTCGTAGTAGGTGTACGTCACCGTCTCAAACTTGTTCTCTTCCGACGGGGCCAGCACGGCCGCGCTGTCGCCACGGAAGTAGGAGCCGGTCATGGCAACGAGGTGTACCTTGTCGCGGTTGATGAACGCGCTCAGTTGGCTGCCCAGTTTGTTGTCTGGGTTGGCAGAAACGTGGTGGAACTCATCGATGGCAATTAGGCGGTTGTCGAACGCGTCGATGCCCAACTCTTCCACGGCAAAGCGGAAGGTGGCGTGGGTGCAGACCAGCACCTTGTCGCTGCTGTCTAGGAAGGCGCGCACGGCGTCCACCTTGGACTTGGCCACACGCGGCTCATCGATGCCTGGGGCATTGCACAGGTTCCACTGCGGAGCCACCACCCAGTCCCAGTAGAAACCATGCTGGCTCAGCGGCTCATCGGCAAAGCTGCCGCCAATGGAGCGCTCGGGCACTATGACGATGGCCTGTTGCAGGTTCTGGTTATGCAGCTTATCCAAGGCGATAAACATCAGTGCGCGAGACTTGCCCGATGCGGGGGGCGATTTGATCAGCAGGTACTGTTCGCCGCGCTTGGTATAGGCGCGCTCTTGCATGGTGCGCATGCCCAGCTCATTTGCCTTGCTGGATGCCCCAGTGTGCGCTGTAGCAATGGATACCGACGGCACCGTGTAGCTGTTGGTCGGGTTGGTGGTGTTCGTCACTGTGATTCGTCCTCCATGAGGGTGCCGTCGCCCGCCAGTTCACGTTCGATCTGTTCAATGCTGGGCAAGCTGGTTTGCAATTCTGCAGGCAGAGATTCGAGCAATTTGTACTCGGCAATGCCCATGGGCTGGGTCTTATCGCCCAGCGCATATTCCGCCACGATCTTGTTTTTGCTCTTGCAGAGCAAAAGGCCGATGGTGGGGTTGTCGTGTTCATCTTTGACCTGGCGATCCACCGCAGTCATATAAAATCCAAGCTGGCCCAGGTGCTCGGGCTTGAACTTGCCGGCTTTGAGCTCGATCACCACATAGCAGCGCAGCTTGAGGTGGTAGAACAGCAAGTCAATGAAGAATTCGTCGCCGCCTACATCCAGCACTACCTGCCGCCCGACAAACGCAAAGCCTGCGCCCAGCTCCAACAGAAACTCGGTGACGTGTTTGACCAGGGCGTGTTCGATTTCGCGTTCCTGCGCCTCATCGCGCAGGCCGAGGAAGTCAAACCGATACGGATCTTTCAACGACTCGCGGGCCAGGTCCGACTGCACCTTGGGCAAGCTGACGTCGAAGTTAGTGACCGCCGTGCCACTGCGCTCCAACAGGCGGGTTTCGATATGGATGTTCAGCACATTGCGTGACCAACCGTGCGCAATCGCGCTCTGGGCATAGGCCAGGCGCTGCTGTGAGTCTTTTAGCCGGGTCAGCAGTACCAGGTTGTGCCCCCAGGGCAATTGTCCAACAGCCTGTTGGACAATTGCGGCATCCGGCCAGGCCTCGGCAAAGGCGCGCATATACATCAGGTTGGCGCGGGAAAATCCCTTCATCTCAGGAAAGGCGGTGCGCAGGTCATGGGCCAGCCGCTCGATCACCTTGGCCCCCCAGCCCTGCTGTGCCTGCCGGGTCAAAATATCGTTGCCGATCTGCCAGTAGAGCAGCACCAGTTCGCGGTTTACCGCCAGCGTGGCGCGCTGCTGGGCGCTATGGATGCGGCCTTTGAGGTCTGCTAACCACTCGCCGTAGCCCTCGGGTGGTGTGGTCAGGCTAGCAGGGGTGTCGTTCATGCCATTTTCCCTCGTAGCTTCTTCGGCGTGGCCTTTGCTGTGTCTGCTGTCATCTTGGTGTAGAGATCAAACAGCTTCTCCAGTCGTTCGGTGTCGTTCTTGAAGCGACGACCGATATAGATACGCTCCAGCACTTCATCGTTGTGCTCGTGGGCACGGCGAAGGTTCTCAGGCATGGTGTCTGGGTCATACAGGTCGGCGATGGTGGCGGGGAAGTGTGCTTCGCGGGCCAGCAGAATATCTTCAGCGCAGCGGGTCAGGTCGACCTTGTTTTGCTCTGTGAGCCTCGGCACTGGGAAGGTGTTCCAGCCAAGTGTGTTGGAGTAGCGGAAGTCCGTTTTCATTTTTCCGCAGACGGTGCCAATCCAAACGAGGTGCAGGCGGGAGGCGATGAGGGCCATGTTCCAAAGTGGGGCGTCGTAGAGGGCAAGTGCAAGATTTGAGACGCGCACGTCACTCGTCAGCAAACCGCAAGGGAGATAAGCGCGGCGCTCCGACGAGACGCTTGGAATGATGATGGTGTGGTCGTTTCCGATGATAGTCCGTTCAAACTTGTAGGGTGTGTCGAGGCCGGCACGGCCACGTTCACTGCCATGCAGACGATATTCTCGTATGCGGTCAAGCCTCGCCTTGATGGGCGGAATTGAAAAGGCGATCTGCGCTTGTTCGTCAGTTATCCAGAGACAGTACCGTTCTAGGCCATTGATGAACTCTTTGGAGCCAAGGATCGGCTTTATTAGAGGCGCTGCCTCAGGATAAGAGTCCAGCAAATCCCTTGCCTCATCGGGCGTGAGCAACAGATTTCCCTGATCTCTCGGGATGTTCCCGCCAAACATGGTCGATACACCAGAGATGGGATCATTCGCCCGCTCGACGATGATATTTTTGCCGGGCGCGAGATATAAGTTGATGCTTTCAACTTCTTTTCGCTCTTCACCGTCGAAGATGTATTTCTGTTTGACGCCTAAATTGGCCACGCCAACAATTATGCAGGTGACTTGCGCGTTCCTAGCAGCGTTGTTACCCCAGAGAAAAGCTTTGTGGCCAAAGAAAATCTCTTGCCCCGCCATGACTATTCTCGGCCACACCAGCGGAACCTGAACACCTTGGCAGATAGAGTTCGTAGAAACGAAGGCGAATCGGCCTCCGCTGCGAATGTAGTCTGATGCTTTCCAAAGCCACCCAGTGATGTAATCGACAGCGCGCACGTCTTTTTTGGTAAGGCTTTTTATGTCGCTCTTCTGCTCTTTCGATTGATATTTGTCGCCAATATACGGCGGGTTACCGCAGATGTACGTCTCGCCTCCTTCGTTTTCGAAGGCGATTTCAGATTGGTCCAATGGCACGTCGAACAAATCGTTCGCTGCCAGCTTCACGCTAGTCCCCGTCGGCGGGCACACCGCCAACCAATCCAGCCGCAGCGCATTGCCGCAGACAATCCAATTCTGTGAGTCTAACGGTAGAAATTCAGCTAAAGCATCCTGCTGCCCGCGATACAACACATCGCACTGAAACTCAGCAATGATAAGGGCCAGTCGGGCAATTTCTGCCGGAAAGTCGCGTAGCTCGATGCCGCGGAAATTGGTCAGCGGTATTTCGGACTTATTGTGAGCTTCGCCCCGGCGACGATTGATCTCCGCCTCGATATCGCGCATCTGCTTGTAGGCAATGACCAGGAAATTGCCGGAACCGCATGCTGGGTCAAATACGCGGATGCGCGCCATACGCTTGCGCAGGTTAAGCAGCTTGGCCTTGTTGTCGCCCGCTGCCTCCAGCTGAGCACACAGATCATCCAGAAATAGTGGGTTTAATACTTTCAGGATGTTGGGCACGCTGGTGTAGTGCATGCCCAGTGCGCCGCGCTCTTCATCATCGGCCACGGCCTGAATCATGCTGCCGAAAATGTCTGGGTTGATTTTTTGCCAGTTCAGGTTGCCGGCGTGCAGCAGGTAAGTACGCGCCATGCGCGTAAAGCGCGGTACTTCAGTGCTTCCAGAGAACAAGCCGCCATTCACATACGGGAATTTGTTGGCCCAGCCAGGCAAGCGCGGTTCTGCACCGGCACGCTCGGCCAACTTGAGGTTCATAGCGCGGAAGATTTCCGACAGCACCTGGGCGGTGTTGGAGCCGTCGCGCTCGCTGTAGTGCTCAACCGTCGTGGTAAACAGTCCGTCGCCAGTGAAGATATCTGTGTCTTCAGCAAAAAAGCAGAACACTAACCGAGACATAAAATGGTTCATGTCATGGCGGCGTTCGGTCTTGGCCCAGTCCGGGTTCTCGTTCAGCAGTTCGACGTACAGCTTGTTCAGGCGGCTGGTGGCACGCACGTCGATGGGGTTGTCTTTGATCTCCTTGATGGTGGAGATGCCGGCCAGCGGCAGCAGGAAGCCGAAGTGGTTGGGAAAGTCAGGGTAGTCGCAGGTGATGGTTTCACCCGTGATCAGTTCTTCGGCCTCCAGCGTTTGCCCGTCGGTGGAGAGGATGAACTTGGCTTTAGCTTTTATGGTGGCCGGGCTGGCGCGCAAGGCCTTGAGCGTTTCGCCCACGGTGCCAGGCTCGCATGCGGCGATATGAATGTTGCTGCGCAGTAGTACGCCGCCAGGTACATCCGAGGCGTTGTTGTTGCCAGCGCGCAGGCGCTTGAGCGCGGTTTCCTTGTTGCCGAATGCGGCCAGGAAGGTGAACGGGAACTCCGCCGCGTCAAAGGGCTCTAGGGCCAGGTCCGAAATGGCGGACTCAATTTCTACTGCATTCATGGTTTACCACTGTCCAGATCGCTGATGCGCGAAGGCGGCGATTTTAGCCGCTAAAATTTTTGGGCGAGGGTCACATCCCGGCCGGCACATGCCGCTCTGTCGGCCTGGCGTCAGCATCGCAACTCAGCTCTGCTCAGTCGCCTCGGTTTATGCTGGATGCCACTGGATTCGACAGCCGAGCGCCCTGAGCCAGTGAATGGGGAATCAATCATTACACGATGCCGGGGATGATAAAGGAAGGCGCTTCTGCAATGCGAAAAAGCGGCAAATGGGCTGGTGGGTTTCGTCGAATCGAGCTTACGGTAGCTGCCCGTAACCCAAAATGGCTTCGGGGCTTTCACTCAGGAGGTTGCGTCGCCCCCAGAACTACTCTTTTTTATTTTATCTTTCTTTTTAGCGGCTCAGCCTGAGCTGTATTCCAACGCGACGGAGCTCTAGGTGAGCTCCATCCAGATGGTACACAGCTCAGGTTGATACGTGTCACTCTGAGCTGTGTATAAGATCACCACGGCGATTGAGGTTTCTACGCAGCGTTTCTCGAATGCCGGCTGGCAGTCGATCTAGGTCGGTGTGCAATGAGCCTAAATCGATCTGGGAATTACCACCTGCCAGATTGATTTGTATATTCAGACGCTCGATATTCAGTGTTCGCGTACTTGCGAGATCGCCAGCGATCATGGCTTTTTTAAGCTCAGTAACGGTCTGCTGGGCGCGGTCCGGCACGTAATCCCAGGTTACTACGGTATGTGGTAAGCCGGCCTCAGTGACCTGGACCTTTTCGCGTAGCATGTAGTGATTGGATCGGCCGAACTTTTTCTTTGCAATGAAACCTGCTTTTTCGAGAACCCCTAATGCCCGTTTGACCTGTGCCTGACTGACTCCAGACTGTTCGGAAATCCGTTGGATGCCCGGTTTCGATAATCCATGGTCGAAATTGGCGTGTGCCTTGATGACGGCATAAACCGTAAATGCATGGGGCCCGATTCGGGCGACATCACCCTGATCGATCATGGCCCTAAAGACATGAAACCACTGAGTCTGTGCGCGCAGTGGGGCGGAGGTGTTAGTCATTGTTATGCCTCCCACGTAACTGTACGCGCGGCCGGCTCAGGATCCAGGCAGATATCTCCGTGCTGAGCCAGCCAACCGATCTGCTGCTGCCTAGATCATATGGAGCAGGGAATTTTCCCGCTGCTATGTCGCGATAGATCGTGGATCTCTTTTTCCCGACAGCGAGTTCAACCTCGGGCAGGCGAAGGAAGCGCGGTTCCTCTGGGCTGGGTGCAATAGTTTGTGCTGACATTTAACTGGTGCTCAGGCGGTGGCGTTGCAGCGGTCCTCAAGTACTGCAATACGCATATGTGTTGGGAGTGGCGCTCGGATTTTCCTACTGCAAAGCAGGGATGTTTGTCGGGCCTCGTGTTACGGGCCTCCGAGGTTTATTGCCGGCTTCAGCTGTGCGCATGACAGCTGAAGCTGTGTCTTTGGCGTGGGGGAGAGGAAAGACCCTGCTGGTACGGAATAGGAGTCCATACGTTTCTTTAGCAGCCTTGTTGCAGGCGAGCAGGCGCAAAAGGCCTGCGAGATGCTGGCGATACCCCGATGAGGTACCCAGAAAGTCCATTTGCTAACAGCAGATGGACTTCGGATTCTTAACGCCGTAACTGGGGCAGCGTGACGATCCCATGGAGTCCTATGAACGTCCGAGGGATGCCTGATTTTTACCAAGCGGGAATCGGTATTGCAAGCCCAGGCAGTGAGCTCAGGCCTTGATCGCATCTAGGTAATCTGACCAGCGCTGCATCATGTCGCGTCGTTCTGGCAGAAATGACGTTCGGTCGTACGCCCGTCCCAACGGATTTTTTACCGTGTGAGCAAGCTGATGCTCCAGGAGATCGGGGCGAAATCCCAGCACCTCAGCACCTATGGTTCTCGCTGTTGCACGAAAGCCGTGCCCAGTCATTTCGTCGCCGCTGATGTCCATGCGGCGTAACGCGCTGAGAACGGCATTGTTGGACATCGGTCGGTCGCCTCCTCGGGCCGAGGGGAAGGTATACCGATGCCTGCCGGTGAGCGGTTTCAGTTCGCGTAGAACAGCGACTGCTTGTTGGCTGAGGGGAACCAGGTGATCTGGGCGATCCTGTTTGGTAGCAGTTAGCCCTTTCATCTTGTGACCAGGAATCAACCACTCGCCAGCATCCAGATTGACCTCCGACCATTCCATATGTCGAAGGTCTCCGGGCCGGCAGAACAGCAACGGGGCCAGTTTTAAGGCACAACAGACAGGCATTGTTCCGCTGTAGCTATCTAGTGCTTTAAGCAGTGCGCCGAGTTTTTCAGGATCGGTCACGGCAGCAAAATGTTTCACCCGCTTGGCTGGGAGCGTACGTGAGAGATTGCCAATCTGGTTGGGTGGGGTGATACCGGCAGCTTCGGCGAACTCGAAAATCTGTTTGTAGATTTGGGCTACACGACGTGCCGTCTCGCGAGCACCGCGCTTGATGATGCGCTGGAGGTTTTCGACCAGCATGGGCGTGCTGATGCTGCTGATCGGAAGTTTTCCCAACCAGGGGTAGGCATTGAGCTCAAGGCGCTGCCTTACTGTGCGGGTGTACTCCGGATCCCAGGAGGATTCGCGAACAGTGAGCCATTGCTTGGCGACCGATTCAAAGGTGTGCTGGTGATCGAGCTGGCTGACCACTTTGGCCATGCGTCTTTGCAGCGAAGGGTCTTGGCCGCCGGCAAGCTGAACACGAGCGTCATCACGCTTGCGACGAGCATCCTGTAAGCCGACCTCTGGGTAAACGCCAAGAGCAAGGCGTTTTTCCTTGCCCAGAAAGCGGTACTTCAAGCGCCAGTAACGGCCTCCATTAGGCTGCACTTCAAGATACAAACCCTGTTCGTCATACAGCCGGTAGGGCTTGTCCTGGGGCTTGGCGTTGCGGCAGTTGGTGTCTTTCAAGGGCATTGGGGGCACATCCTCTCCGAGCGAGCTGATGAGCGTTTTATGCCCCCATATGTGCCCCCGTCAACCGTGGGATGCCCTGGGATTAGATAGCAAAACGTGGGCAATAAAAAAGCCGTAAAGCTTTGATTTCTCTGGGCTTTACGGCTTTTCTGGGTCTTCCTGGGAAGACAAAATGGTGGAGCCGGGGGGATTTGAACCCCCGTCCGCCAGCTCTCCACTGTCGGTACTACATGCGTAGCCAAATCTATTGAGTTAACTCCGCGCCGCCCGATTGGCAGGGTGCTTGGAGCGAGCTGCATGAGTTTTAGCCGTTACGTCTGCAGCGAACTTGGCGGCGATCCTGTTCTATCTGACAGTCATTTCGGGTTTACAGGCATCCCCTAGTGACCGCTGGCGCCGAAGCGACCAGATGAAGGTTAGGCGGCTAGCGCGTACCCTTCGTAGTTGTCGTCGTTGGCAACTATAAGTTTGCAACAGTGGATTTACGAGTTCTGTTACCAACTCGGCATGCACCTAGAGCTTTGTTACCGGCGTCGAATCCTAATCGGCCCCATGAAGCGTGTCGCTGCCTCATGTGTTGCGCAGTGTACGCCATAAGGTCTAGCTACGTCGAACGCTTGATTCCCTAGATTAGGGCGGCTCGTCGAAATTCAAGGGTGAACAGAGAATCGGCAAGGCCAACTGCTCGCGGCCCTGCCTAGCGGGCGTATCAGTTACCGGTGCCTGATCCGGTGCCGCTGGTGCCTGTGCTGCCGGAGCTGCCTGGTCCTTCCAGCCTGCGCAGTGCTTGGGTGGTGTGCACGATGCAGTTTTCGACGTCGCCAGCTTGCTGCGCCTGGCGCGCTTGCTTGATCAGCTCTTGAACTTCGCTGCGAGCCGGCTCACCGAGCGTGGCACTGTTGGTGGCCATGTCGTCTTCGATTTCCTGCATGTTCAACTGACATAGGTTCTTGTCGTCGGCGAACACGGCGGGGCTGGCGATCAGGGCAGCGGCGGCAAGTAGGGCAAATTTCTTCATAAAGTCCTCCAGGGAGTTAACTTCCCGGCGGGCCTGCCTGTTTCTGCAAATTGCGCGGCGGCGCCGAGGCGGGTGAGCCTCTGTTGAAACTGGGCTCCTAACTTCCGACTGCGGCTGCGCTGAAGCGTTTCATTCATGTGCGCCCGCCGCGGCGCAGAGACCCTCTCATACCTGTGCTGCAGCCGCTCTGGCCCGGCTGTTTCGGTTAACCAGATAAACCAGCCCGTGATAGTCGATCCCGCCATGTTGTGACAGGCCGATTTCACAGGTTCGGCTAGTGGAGATGCCCTCTTCGCAGATCTGCACAGCGTCTTTCAGGCTGCGCAGAGCGTGCGCATTGAGCTCGGGGGTGGTGAAGCCTTTGTCGCCAGCAAAGCCACAACAATGGATACCTTCTGGCACGACCACCTCCTTGGCGCAGCGGCGTGCGATATCAATCAGGGCCTGGGCTTCGCCGAGGTGTTGTGTACTGCAGGTGACGTGCACAGCAATCGGCGCGTCCTGCGGCTCGAAATCCAGCTTGTCGATCAGATGCATGCGGATGAAGCGCACCGGATCGAAAACCTGCAGACGATCATCCGCCAGGTCTTGAACCAGGCGCAGCGTGCACGGGCTGGTGTCGCAGTAGATCGGATCGAGCCCGCCGCGGCTGGCCTTTAGCAGGGCATCGAGCGTTTGCTGACGCTTTTGTTCGGCCTGGTCGGCGTAGCCTTTGGAGGCAAATGGCTGGCCGCAGCAAAGGTTGTTTAGCTCATCGGGAAAGACGACTTGGTAGCCGGCTTTCTCCAGAAGCGCACGGGTGGTGTCGAGCAGTGGCTCTTGTTCTTGATCGCGTGCTGCGGGACCCATGGCTCGCGAAACGCAGGCGGCGAGGTAAACCACGCGCGGACGTTGGTCCTGCGACGATGGTCTGGGCAGATGAAGCCGCTGTAGAGGCTGCGGTGTGGCTGGCGTCCACTGAGGTACACGACCTTTGCTGGCGTTGGTCAACGCTGCGGACGTCTTGCTCAGCAGGCGGGTGCCCATCATCAGGTGTGCACCATTGGCGACATGCAGCATGAACCGTGCGCCCTGCACGGCGGTGCTGAAATGCTCGGCCAACCAGCTGGCGGCGCGGGTACTCTCCGCATTGCGACCGCGCAGTTTGCGAACCAGATCGCCCGTGTTGATACCGACCGGGCATCGCTGTGCGCAAAGCCCGGTCGCGGCGCAGGTCTCGACGCCGTGGTAGTCGTAGAGTCGCTCGAGCTCGCTTGTGTCGATGCCGGCCCGCTTCTTCGCTTGAATATCGCGCCATACGACAATGCGCTGGCGCGGCGTCAAGGTCAGTCCGTTTGACGGGCACACCGGTTCGCAGAAACCGCACTCGATGCATTTGTCGATGATCTCGTCGGCAGCCGGCATCGGCTTGAGGTGCTTGAGGTGTATCTGTGGGTCTTCGCTGAGCACCACGTCCGGGTTGAGGATGCCTTGCGGGTCCAGCAGGCGCTTGATCTGCCACATCAGTTGGTACGCCTCGTGACCCCATTCCAACTCGACGAAAGGCGCCATGTTACGGCCGGTACCATGCTCGGCCTTCAGTGCACCACCGAACTCCACCGCAACCAGTTGTGTCACGTCTTGCATGAAGGCTTCGTAGCGGGCGACCTGCAGCGGATCGTCGAAGCCCTGGGTAAAGACGAAGTGCAGATTGCCTTCCAGAGCGTGGCCAAAGAGGATGGCCTCGCTGTAGGCGTGTTTCTCGAACAACTGGATCAGACGGTTAACCCCCTCGGCGAGGCGCTCGATGGGGAAGGTCACGTCCTCGATGATCACAGTGGTGCCGGTCTGGCGCACCGCACCTACGGCCGGGAAAGTGTCCTTGCGGATCTTCCAGAGCTGGTTGTAGACCGCTGGGTCTTCGCTAAAGTCGACCTGCTTTTCCACGGGGAAGTGGGCTATCGACGTCATGATCAGATTGATCTGCTCGTGCAGCAGCGACTGGCTGGCTGCTCGCGACTCGATCAGCAGCGCACAGGCGCCTGCCGATAACGCCTTGACCCATTCCGGCATGCCGGCCTTGTTTTCTACCGAGCGCAGGCTGCGGCGGTCGAGCAGTTCCACTGCCGAGACGGGCTGTTGCTTGAGCACCGGTACGGCCAGGCAGCAGGATTCCACATCGGGGAACACGACCAGCGCGCTGGCCTTGTGCGGATGATCCGGCACCGTGTCGTAGGTCACCGCGCTGATAAAGCCCAGCGTGCCCTCGGAGCCGACCATCAGGTGGTTGAGGATGTCGAGCGGCTCGTCATAGTCGACCAACGCGTTCAGCGAAAAGCCCGTGGTGTTCTTCAGGCGGTACTTGTGGCGAATCTTTGCAGCCAGATCGGTGTTGGCGCGCGTGGTGCGGCCGAGCTCTGCAAGCTGATCGAGCATGTTGCCGTGCGTCTGTCCAAAGAACGCGACGCTCGCCTGGTCTTCGCTGTCGACTACGCTGCCGTCGGCCAGCACCAGGCGCAGGCCAGCAAGGGTTTTATAGCTGTTCTGTGCCGTTCCGCAGCACATGCCGCTGGAATTATTGGCGACGATCCCGCCGATCTTGGCCGCGTTGATCGAGGCTGGGTCCGGGCCGATCTTGCGCTGCATAGGCGCCAGAACTGCATTGGCGTTGGCGCCGATCACGCCCGGCTGCAGGCGAATCTGCGCGCCGCCGTTACGAACTTCGCGCCCGTTCCAGTTATCGCCCAGCACGATCAGCACCGAGTCGGAAATCGCCTGACCGGACAGGCTGGTGCCGGCGGCGCGAAAGGTGACTGGCACCCGCGCGCCATGCGCTAGCTTGAGCAAGCCCACCACTTCCTCCTCGGACTCGACCCGTACCACCAACTTGGGAATCAGCCGGTAGAAGCTGGCGTCTGTGCCGAAGGCCAGCGTCGAAAGCGGATCGTCGAAGCGCCGTTCAGCCGGTATCAGCTTTTCCACGGCGGCGAGAAAGTCGGTCGGTAGAGCGGCAGGCGCGTTCATTTTCGGGCTCCGGTAGGAGAAGCGGGCCGCGTCGGTGTGCCACACGGCCTTCTGGATGGAACCAGCCAGACGTCAGTCGACGTGGCGGCTGGTCTGATAGTGGTCCACTTCGCGCACCAGCGAGTCGGCGCTGATTTCGCTGATGGTCTTGGCGCCGGTCAGAACCATCGCAACACGCATTTCCTTCTCGATGAGGTTGAGGAGGTTGGTCACCCCCGCTTCGCCATCGACCGCCAGGGCGTAGGCGAAGGCGCGGCCGAGCAGCACGGTATCCGCGCCAAGGGCGATCATCCGCACTACATCGAGGCCGTTGCGGATGCCCGAGTCGGCCAGGATTTTCAGGTCACCCTTGACCGCGTCGGCAATTGCCGGCATCGCGCGGGCACTGGACAGTACGCCGTCGAGCTGACGTCCGCCGTGGTTGGAGACGATGATGCCGTCGGCACCGAAGGTCACGGCGTCGCGGGCGTCTTCGGGATCGAGAATGCCTTTGATCACCATCGGGCCGTCCCAGAACTCGCGGATCCACTCCAGGTCCTTCCAGGAGATCGACGGATCGAAGTTGGCCGCGAGCCAGCCGATGTAGTCTTCGAGGCCTGTGGTGTGCCCACGGTAGGTGGTGATGTTGCCGAGGTCGTGCGGCTTGCCGTGCAGCCCAACGTCCCAAGCCCAGAAGGGGTGCGTCATGGCTTGCAAAATGCGCCGCATGCTGGCGTTGGGGCCACTCATGCCCGAATGCGCGTCGCGGTAACGGGCGCCGGGTGTCGGCATATCAACGGTGAAGACCAGGGTAGTAACGCCCGCGGCCTTTGCGCGCTCCAGTGCGTTTTTCATGAAGCCGCGGTCTTTCAGCACGTAGAGCTGGAACCACATCGGCCGCTTGATTGCCGGCGCGACTTCCTCGATCGGGCAAACCGATACGGTGGACAAGGTGAAAGGAATCCCTTTCTTGTCTGCAGCGCGAGCGGCCTGGACTTCACCGCGGCGGGCGAGCATGCCTGTCAGACCGACCGGGGCAAGGGCCACCGGCATCGACAAGGTTTCGCCGAACAGCTGGGTCTCCAAGCTGAGCTCCGACATGTTGCGCAACACGCGTTGGCGTAGGGCGATGCTGGCCAGATCCTCGACGTTGCGCCGCAGGGTGTGCTCGGCATAGGCGCCGCCGTCGACATAGTGAAAGAGGAAAGGCGGCAGTTTGCGTTTCGCGGCGGCGCGGTAATCCGTGGAGGCAGAGATGATCATCGTGTGTTCTCACCGAATGAAACGAGGTAGGTCTCGTGGTGCTCTCGTATACGACGAGAGGGCTTGTTCAGTCTGACGCTTCGATCCAGTGCCGAGGCGAATCGCGCGACCAGAGGGAGATTCCAAACGACTCTGCCCCGAGTTCAATCGGGGCAGAGTCCGTGCATTACATCAGACGCCGACCAGTGGGTCCGTCACGCCCATCAGGTAAATGGCGATCATGCCGATCATGCCGGTGGCCAGCACGTAGTACAGGGTAGGCCAAACGGTCTTGCGCAGTGTGATGCCTTCGCGGCCGAGTAGGCCTACGGTGGCCGAAGCAGCAACCACGTTGTGGATCGCGACCATGTTGCCCGCAGCGGCGCCGACGGCCTGAATCGCTACGATCATCGCCCCGGAGATACCCAGCGACTGCGCAACACCGAACTGGAATTGGCTGAACATCATGTTGCTGACGGTGTTCGACCCGGCGAGAAACGCGCCTAGCGCGCCGACCGAAGGCGCCAGCAACGGGTAGATGCCGCCTACGCTATCGGCCACATAACGTGCCATGGCGATTGGCATGCTTGGCAGATCACCGGCGTTGACGCCCGAGTTGATCAAGATGCGCACCATTGGCACGGTGAACAGCAGCACGAAACCTGCGCTGAGCAGAACGCTGCTCGACTCCTTCACTGCCGCCTTGAGCTCTGCGGCACGCATGCTGTGCATGAAGAAGGTAATCAACACCACAGCAACCAGAATTCCGCCGGGTAGATAAAGTGGCTCGATGCTGGCGCTCACTCCGGTCTCACCAAGAATGTTGGCAAAGCCGATTGAAACGGACTTCAGTGCGGCGGTGACTTGGGGGAAGACGCGGCTGATGACCAGAATCGCACCGACCAATACGTAGGGCAGCCAAGCGCGGAAAGCACTCATCGGGCGCGCCGCCAGGTCGTCGAGCTTCATCTCGATGGTGCCGATCCACTCAGCTGGCCAGTCTTTAGCGTCAGCGAAATCCCAGTTCGTTTTCGGCACCAGGAAATTGAAACGAGCAGCGGTGGTGACGATGGCCAGGCCGACCAGGCCGCCAAGCAGGGACGGGAACTCGGGGCCGAGGAACACGCCAGTGGCAACGTAGGGCAGGGTGAAGGCCAGGCCGGCAAAGAGTGCGAACGGCAGTACCTCGAATCCGGCCTTCCAGCTTTTTTCCTTGCCGAAGAAGCGCGTCAGCATCATTACCATGATCAGCGGCATGACGGTGCCGACGATGGCGTGGGTGATGGCAACGCTGCTGGTGATCTGCTGCAGGAAAATCGGCCAGCTGGAGCCTTGGGCGATCAGCTGCGCACCGAGGGTCGCAGTGTCCAGTCCGCTATTTACGCCGACGATGATCGGTGTGCCGACCGCGCCGAAGGACACCGGCGTGCTCTGTACAAGCATGCCCATCAGCACCGCAGCCATGGCCGGGAATCCCACCGCAACCAGCAACGGTGCTGCAATCGCCGCGGGTGTTCCAAATCCGGATGCACCTTCGATAAAGCAGCCGAACAGCCAGGCAATGATGATGGCCTGAATCCGACGGTCCGGGCTGATGGTGGTGAAACCTGCACGAATGGCGGTAATGCCGCCCGAATGCTTGAGAGTGTTCAGCAGTAAGATCGCGCCGAAGATGATCCACAACAGCCCCAGTGTGATGACCAGGCCTTGCAGGGTCGAGGCGATGATGCGGGTAACGCTCATGTCCCAGATGAACAGGCCAATGGCGGCAGTGAACAAGAACACGACCGGCATGGCGCGGCTGGCTGGCCAGCGCAGCCCGATCAGCAGAACGGCAGCTAGCAGGATCGGGGTAAAGGCAAACAGGGCGAGCAGTCCGTTAGACATGTCAGGCTCCCAGGGTCGAATTGAGCGAATGGGGGCCCGAGCGGACCGGTGATGAACAGATAAACGGAGACCGCATGAAGTAGTCCTCTTCTTGTTGGGTACTTCCGCTTGTAAAGTGGTATTACCAATTTACATGGGAGTCCGGCCAGCGTAAGAGGTCCGTCGGCGTTGCGTCAATTAGCTAGCTATAGACTTTGGTCGCAGCACCAGTTGTTGCGTAGGCTCAGGCGGCTGGCTACGCTGGCTTTCCATATGCAGTGGTCAAACCAATCGAGAGGCGTGATGGAAGTGGGAATGGTGCGTCAGCGAAGGCTGGCCGATAACATCGTCGAGCAGCTCGAAACGATGATTCTCGAAGGCACGCTCAAGGCCGGCGAGCGCCTGCCGGCCGAGCGTGTGCTCGCTGAACAGTTCGGTGTGTCTCGTCCATCCCTGCGAGAAGCGATCCAGAAGCTGGCGGCCAAAGGCTTACTGATCAGTCGACATGGTGGTGGCAATTTCGTCGCCGAGTCCCTGGGTTCGACCTTCAGTGATCCGCTATTGCATCTGCTCGAGAACAACGCTGATGCGCAGCGCGACTTGTTGGAATTTCGTCATACGCTCGAAGGTAGTTGCGCCTATTACGCCGCATTGCGGGCGACTGAGGTCGACCAGCAGCGTCTCGGCGAAGCGTTTGCGGCATTGCAGGACTGCTATGCGCGGGAGGGAACGGTCACTCGTGCCGAGGAGGGCGCTGCTGATGCGCGATTCCATCTGGCGATTGCCGAAGCCAGCCACAACGCGGTTCTACTGCACACCATCCGTGGTCTGTTCGATCTGCTCAAGCGCAACGTGGTGACCAACATCGGTGGTATGTACGCGCTGCGCAACGAAACGCGGGACATGCTCATGCGTCAGCACCAGGAGTTGTACGACGCGATCATTGCCCGTCGAGCGAACGATGCGCGCGACGTCATCCATCGACATATCAGCTACGTGCAGGAGGTGTTGGCGGAAGGCCAGCAAGAGGCTCAGCGTCTAGCGCGTGCACAGCGGCGTCAGGGGCGGTCGGAAAAGCATATAGAGAGCTGATGCGCTGAGAGAGGCAGCTAAGCAGTCCGGTCGACTGAGCGGGGCAGGCCCGCTCGGTGACGTGAAAGGCTTAGTCTTCCTTTCCCTTGGTGCGCATGGCGCGCTGGATCTCACGGTCGGAGTCGCGCTCTTTCTCGGTGTGGCGCTTGTCGAATTCCTTTTTGCCCTTGCCCAGTGCGATATCACACTTGATCAGGTGCTTTTTCCAGTAGATCGACAAGGCGACGCAGGCGTAACCCTTCTGCTGCACGGCACCGAACAGCTTGCCCAGCTCACGCTTGTTCAGCAGCAGCTTGCGGGTGCGAGTCGGGTCGGCAATCACATGGGTGCTAGCCGTGGTCAGCGGGGTGATGTGACAGCCCATTAGCCAGGCTTCGCCATCTTTGAGTAGGACGTAGCTGTCTACCAATTGCGCTTTGCCGGCGCGGAGGCTTTTCACTTCCCAGCCGGCCAGAACGAGGCCCGCCTCGAATTTCTGTTCGATGAAGTAGTCGTGTAGCGCTTTCTTGTTTAGCGCAATGGTCCCGGGGGACTGTTTCTTCTGTTTGGCCATAGGCTGCGCATTATAGGGAGTCGCGTTGCGGCTGGCGATAACCTCATGCTGCGACCGTGCGAAACTTGAGAGGGGTGCGCTTATCCCCGACAATGGCGATCTTTACGTTTGTTCATGCTCAGGGACCGGCTCCGCCACCGGTATCTGAGTTTTCATGCTTGTTCTCGATAGCCGCTGCCGGCTCTGGCCGTAGCTGCTGTTGTTGACTGACGAAGTAGAAGGGATCGAATGACGACGCATATTCAACGTTCGGCGCTGCTGCCCTATCCGGCACGCGCGCTGTTCGACATGGTCAACGATGTAGCCAGCTATCCCCAGTTTCTGCCCTGGTGTTCGGCGACCGAGGTGCTGTCCAACAGCGAAACCCAGATGCAGGCAAGCATGACCGTGGCCAAGGCTGGCATTAGCCAGCGCTTCCTCACACGCAACGAATTGCAGGTGGGCAAACGCATCGAAATGTCGCTGGAAGAAGGGCCTTTCAGCCATTTGCATGGAATCTGGGAGTTCAAAGCGTTGGGCGAGAAGGCCTGCAAGATCAGTCTTGATCTGACCTTTGATTATGCCGGACCCGTGGTCCGTGCCACCTTGGGGCCTTTGTTCAATCAGGCGGCCAATACCTTGGTCGATGCGTTTTGCGACAGGGCTAAGCAGCTGTATGGATAAGCCGATGATTGCGGTCGAGATCGTCTATGCACTGGCGGATAAGCAGAAGTTGCTGAGCTTGGCCGTGCCTCAGGGCATCAGCGTCCGTGAGGCAGCGCTACGCTCGGGAATGGACAACTACTTTCCGGGGCTAGATCTCGCCACGTCACCGCTGGGCATTTTCGGCAAGGCGGTACCCAAGCCGGAAGAACGCACACTGGTCGAGGGGGAGCGCGTCGAAATCTACCGACCGCTGATCGCCGACCCGAAAGAAGTTCGCAAGCAGCGCGCGGCGAAGGCCGCGCAGAACAAGGCGGGGGAAGCGGGTGAGTCAGCCATCTAGGCCGTAAGGTGCTACGAAAAAAAAGCCCGGCATGCCGGGCTTTTTTGTGGCCGTTTGATGGCTAGTCTGTTTCCAAGCGGCCTGGAGTTGGCACCGGAACAGGCTCGGCCGCGTCGACGTCGCCCTGAATCTGCTCGAGCAAGGAGTCGGGTTTGGTTGCCTCAGGCTCGGTGCTGACAGGGTCTTCAGTGCTCGCGGGCAAATCGGTCCCCAGAATGGCTTCGTCACGGCTCACGCCGGGCTTGAAGTCACCCGCAAGACCGGCGAGCTGGTCGTTTGCGTTGAATACAAGGCTCACCCGTTCCTGCTGGCGTTGTCTGCCGCCTGGCTGGATGCTGTACAGATAATCCCAGCGGTCGGCGTGGAAAGTATCGGTGATCAGAGGGTTGCCCATGATAAACCGCACTTGCGATCGGGTCATTCCTGGGCGCAACTGGTCTATCATGTCTTGCGTAACGACATTGCCCTGTTGAATGTCGACCTTGTAAACCCCGGGGAATGAACAACCGGCGAGTGCGAACAGGCCCACTAGCGTGAGGCTGGACAGCATGAGCTTGGTGTTTTGCATCGGTAGGTGACTTCCACTATCTTGGCTGGGCAAAGCCCGGATCATACCCGTATTGAAGGAGGCTGCGAAACAGCAGCAGCGAGAAAGCCAACCATGGTTGAAAATAGCGAACTACGCAAAGCTGGCCTCAAAGTAACCCTGCCACGGGTCAAGATCCTGCAGATGCTGGATACCACCGATCGGCGCCATATGAGTGCCGAGGACGTCTACAAGGCCTTGATGGAAGCCGGCGAGGATGTCGGTCTGGCGACCGTTTACCGCGTGTTGACCCAGTTCGAGGCGGCTGGCCTCGTGGTTCGGCATAATTTCGATGGCGGCCATGCCGTATTCGAGCTGGCAGACGGCGGCCACCATGATCATATGGTCTGCGTTGATAGTGGCGACGTCATTGAGTTCTTCGATCCGGAGATCGAGAAGCTGCAAAAGGAAATCGTCAAGCGTCACGGCTACGATCTGGTCGATCACAACTTGGTGTTATACGTCCGCAAGAAACCCGAATGATCGCCAGCAGTCTGCAGCAAAATCGATTTCTAACACTTCTTGCCGCATGACAAAGCCCGCCTATTGGCGGGCTTTGTTTTTAAGTAAATGATTGTTCGAGAACCGCCGCTTCGGTTTTTCGGCTATCTAGCCTATCAACGGCCAAGCGTTGGCCGCGTGCGTGCGCTCTGTTTGTATGCCAGTCAGTGCGAGCCGCAAGTAAGTAAGCGTAAGGTGGCTGGCCCCAAGGCCGCTAACTAGCCTTTCTCAGCAGGCGAGGCGATCCTGAGTCGCAGTGCTTTTAAGTTTGATCAGGACGCTTGGGCAGAGTCGATCATCTGACGGGCATGGGCCAGTGCTTGCTCGGTCAGGTCGAGTCCGCCGAGCATGCGGGCGATTTCCTCGACCCGCTCGCCGCCATCCAGTGCGGCAACGGCTGTGTGGGTTGCATCGGCACCGCGTGCCTTATGGACAAACAAGTGGTGGTGGCCTTGCGCAGCGACTTGCGGCAGGTGGGTTACGGTCAGTACTTGGCCTCGCTCGCCAAGCCGGCGCAGCAATTGGCCAACCACTTCCGCGGTCGGTCCGCCGATGCCGACATCTACTTCATCGAACACTAGAGTCGGGATGCGTGAGGTTTGTGCAGTGATCACCTGGATCGCCAGGCTGATACGCGACAGCTCACCACCTGAGGCAACCTTTGCCAGTGGGCGTAATGGCTGGCCTGGGTTGGCGCTTACGAGAAACTCCACCTGTTCCAGTCCGTGGGGCATAAGGTCTCCGTCTGCGGCGGGCTTCAACACGACGCTGAATTTGCCACCCGGCATGCCCAAACGCTGGATTTCCGCTTCGACTGACTCTGCCAACGAATCGGCCGCGTGCTGGCGCGAAGCGCTCAACTGTTCGGCCTTTTCTCGATAGTGCCTTTCATAGGCAGCGAGCTCCTCGCTGAGCTGCTCCAGTGCAGTGTCGTCGGCGTTGAGGCTTTCCAGTTCTTCGAAGAGGTGTTGCTGCAAGGCGGGTAATTCCGGCGGCTGAACGCGGTGTTTGCGCGCCAGGGTGTAAATGCTGTCGAGACGTTCTTCCAGCGTTTGCTGCCGCTGTGGGTCGGAATCGAAGTGATCGAGAAAGCGGTTGAGTTCGCCCACCGCTTCTTCGACTTGGATCTGTGCGCTGGAGAGTAGGTTGACGGCCTCGCCGAGCGCGCCTGGCTGGTTCTGGAACCCAGTCAGGCGCTGCAGGCTCGAGGTCAGCGCCGACAGCACATTGCCAGCGTCGTTCTCGCTGCACAGCTCGATCACCTGGCGACAAGCGCCAAGCAGGTGCTCCGCGTTGGCGAGGTTCTTGTGCTCCTGTTCTAAGTGTTCCAGTTCGTCGTCACCGAGAGCCAACGTCTCGAGCTCTTCAAGTTGATAGCTGAGCAACTGGTGGCGGGCGCGCTGTTCGTCGCTGCTGCTGCTCAAGCGTTCTAAGCTTTGCCGGGTTTGCCTCCAGCGCTGCGCGGCCAGCTGCACCTGGCGGGCAAGATCCTGGCTGCCGCTGTACTCGTCGAGCAGTCGCCGGTGGGTATCAAGTTTGAGCAGTGATTGGTGTTCGTGCTGGCTGTGGATATCGATCAGCAATTCACCAAGCGCTTTCAAATCGCCCTGCGGGCAAGGCGTTCCGTTGATATAGCCGCGCGAACGCCCTTCGGCGGTGATCACGCGGCGCAGAATGCAAGGGCCATCGTTGTCCAGGTCTCGCTCGGCCAGCCAGGCTCGCGCATCTGGAATGTCATCCAGGTCGAAGCTGGCAAGGATGTCTGCCTTGTCCGCGCCAATACGCACCACGCTGCTATCAGCACGGTCGCCCAGAGTGAGGCCCAGAGCGTCCAGCATGATCGACTTACCAGCGCCGGTTTCACCGCTGATCACGCTCATGCCGCGTTTCAGCTCAAGATCGAGATGCTCGACGATCGCGTAATTGTGAACGGAAAGATGAACCAGCATGGCAGGGCTCCTGCATTGGTGACTGGCTATTTATACAGTGCTTTCGCGTGCCTCATCAAGATGCTCGGCATAAGCGGTACGTAAACAAAGCGGTCGGGTTCGCTCCGAAATCTTTCCGCGTTTCGTGCGTGCGAGTTTGAGTTGTGGGCGCGCCCTTGAAGCAGATTTTGTCGCCCCCATATAGCGGCACAAGCGCGGGTCGACGCCCGCTGACGTATCGATGAGGAGGACCGCATGGCCGACGAGCAAAACCTGGATAACCAGACCCCCGAAGAGAACGAGACCGCGCAAGCAGAGGTGACCGAGGATTTAGCTGGCCGCGTGCATTCTCTAGAAGAGCAGTTGGCCGCAGCCCAGGATCAGTCTCTGCGTGTGGCAGCCGAGCTGCAGAACATTCGCCGTCGCGCCGAGCAAGATGTCGAGAAGGCGCATAAGTTTGCGTTAGAGAAATTTGCTGGAGACCTCCTGGCTGTCGCGGACAGTCTGGAGCGTGGCCTCGAGTTGTCGAACCCGGACGACGAGGCGGTCAAGCCGATGCGTGAAGGTGTCGAGCTAACGTTCAAGTTGTTGCTCGACACCCTGGCACGCCATCAGTTGGTACAGCTGGACCCGCAGGGAGAGCCCTTCAATCCTGAGCATCACCAGGCCATGGCGATGGAAGAGAGCACCCACGCCGAGCCTGGCAGTGTGCTCAAGGTATTCCAGAAGGGTTACCTGCTCAACGGACGCCTGTTGCGCCCGGCGATGGTAGTCGTCAGCAAGGCGCCGGCAGAAACCCCGCCTTCGATTGATGAGAAGGCTTGAATTTCGGCTAGCGACCCCCATCTCGTAGCCAAGCGTTTTTGTGTTACCCGCAGCCGGTAAACAGGCGCGGATCAATCAAAGTTCGGAGAGAAGCACATGGGCAAAATTATCGGTATCGACCTGGGAACGACCAACTCCTGCGTCTCCATCCTGGAAAACGGCAAGGCCAAGGTGATTGAAAACGCCGAAGGCGGTCGCACCACCCCATCGATCATTGCTTATGCCAATGACGGTGAAATCCTGGTTGGCCAGTCGGCCAAGCGTCAGGCCGTGACCAACCCGCACAACACGCTGTATGCGGTTAAGCGACTGATTGGCCGTCGTTTCGACGAAGAGGTCGTGCAGAAAGATATCCAGATGGTCCCTTACAAGATCGTCAAGGCGGACAATAACGACGCCTGGGTTGAAGTGAGCGGTCAGAAGATGGCACCGCCGCAGATCTCTGCCGAGATCCTGAAGAAGATGAAGAAGACTGCCGAAGACTATCTCGGCGAGCCGGTTACCGAAGCAGTCATTACCGTGCCGGCCTACTTCAACGACAGTCAGCGTCAGGCGACCAAAGACGCTGGCCGCATCGCTGGTCTGGACGTCAAGCGCATCATCAACGAGCCGACAGCGGCTGCGTTGGCGTACGGCATGGACAAGGCCAGGGGCGACCACACGGTCATCGTTTATGACCTGGGTGGCGGTACCTTCGACGTATCGGTGATCGAGATCGCTGAAGTCGATGGCGAGCACCAGTTCGAAGTGTTGGCCACCAACGGCGACACCTTCCTCGGTGGTGAGGACTTCGACATTCGCCTGATCGACTATCTCGTCGACGAGTTCAAGAAAGAAAGCGGCATGAACCTCAAGGGTGACCCGCTGGCTATGCAGCGCCTGAAGGAAGCTGCCGAAAAGGCCAAGATCGAGCTGTCCTCCAGCCAGCAGACCGACGTCAACCTGCCTTACATCACCGCGGATTCGACCGGTCCTAAGCACCTGAACGTGAAGATCTCCCGTGCCAAGCTGGAAGCGCTGGTCGAGGATCTGGTGCAGCGCACTATCGAGCCTTGCCGTATGGCAATGAAAGATGCCGGTATCGACGTGGCCAAGATCGACGACGTGATCCTGGTCGGCGGTCAGACCCGTATGCCGCTGGTGCAGCAGAAGGTCGCCGAGTTCTTCGGCAAGGAAGCGCGCAAGGACGTGAACCCGGATGAAGCTGTCGCCATGGGCGCCGCGATTCAAGGGGCCGTGCTGGCGGGTGATGTGAAAGACGTACTGCTGCTCGACGTGTCGCCGCTGACCCTGGGCATCGAAACCATGGGCGGCGTGATGACTGCGCTGATCGAAAAGAACACCACCATTCCGACCAAGAAATCGCAGGTGTTCTCGACGGCCGATGACAACCAGGGCGCAGTGACCATCCATGTGCTGCAGGGTGAGCGCAAGCAGGCGTCGCAGAACAAGTCGCTGGGCCGCTTCGATCTGGCAGACATTCCGCCAGCTCCGCGTGGTGTTCCGCAGATCGAGGTGACATTTGACATTGATGCCAACGGCATCCTGCACGTGTCGGCGAAAGATAAGGCCACCGGCAAGCATCAGTCCATCGTGATTAAGGCCAACTCTGGTCTTTCCGAGGAGGAAATCGAGCAGATGGTGCGTGACGCCGAGGCCAATGCCGAAGAAGACCGCAAGTTCGAGGAGCTGGTGACCGTTCGCAACCAGGGCGATCAGCTGGTTCATGCGACCCGCAAGATGCTGACTGAAGCCGGCGACAAGGCCACCGAAGAAGATAAGGCCAATATCGAAAAAGCCATCGGCGAGCTGGAGGTTGCCATCAAGGGCGACGACAAGGCTGAGATCGAAGCCAAGATCGCGGCGGTCTCTCAGGCCTCCACACCCCTGGCGCAGAAGATGTATGCCGAGCAGCCTCAAGGCGGCGAAGGCGAACAGGGTGGCGACAGCGGACAGTCCGGTGACGACGTGGTCGATGCTGAGTTCGAAGAGGTCAAGGACAATAAGTAAGCCGCGGCTTATGACCTCCATGAGTGGAGAGAGCGCAGGGGCCTGCATTCTGGCCGCTGCCTTTTGCTCCAGCCCGATGCGGTGATGCCGCGACGGGTCTAATCGCCGCGCGGGGGCTTGCTCCCGCGTCGGCGTGTCTGGAGGGTACGAATTTGAAGGTTCAGGAAACTTATGGCCAAACGTGACTATTACGAAGTGCTGGGTGTCGAGCGCGGCGCCAGCGAGGCAGAGCTGAAAAAGGCTTATCGTCGCCTCGCAATGAAGCACCATCCGGATCGTAATCCCGGAGACAAAGCCGCCGAAGATGCATTCAAGGAAGCCAACGAGGCTTACGAGGTGCTGTCCGATGCGAGTAAGCGTCAGGCCTATGACCAATATGGTCATGCCGGTGTCGATCCGCAGATGGGGGCTGGCGCGGGCGCGGCGTACGGTAACGCCAACTTCTCCGATATCTTCGGCGACGTGTTCAGCGATTTCTTCGCTGGCGGACGGGGCAGTTCGCGTGGCGGTGCTCAGCGCGGCAGTGATCTACGCTACACCCTCGAACTGGATCTGGAAGAAGCTGTGCGGGGCACCACGGTTACCATTCGAGTGCCGACGCTTGTCGAGTGCAAGACCTGCGACGGTTCCGGCGCCAAGAAGGGCACCAGCCCGGTGACCTGTACCACCTGTGGCGGCATCGGCCAGGTGCGCATGCAACAAGGGTTCTTCTCGGTGCAGCAGACCTGCCCTCGCTGTCATGGCAGCGGCAAGATGATTTCCGATCCTTGCGGCAGCTGCCATGGACAAGGCCGCGTCGAAGAGCAGAAGACACTTTCAGTCAAGGTGCCGCCGGGCGTCGATACAGGTGACCGGATTCGTTTGACGGGTGAGGGCGAAGCGGGCGCTCAAGGCGGTCCGGCTGGGGATCTTTATGTGGTGGTCAACGTCCGCGAGCACCCGATCTTTCAGCGTGACGGCAAGCACCTGTTTTGCGAGGTGCCGATCAGTTTCGCTGATGCGGCGCTGGGCGGTGAGTTGGAAGTGCCCACCCTCGACGGGCGTGTGAAGTTGAAAATTCCGGAAGGCACTCAGACCGGTAAGCAGTTCCGTTTGCGTGGTAAGGGTGTCGCCCCTGTACGTGGCGGTGCCGCCGGCGATCTGCTATGCCGGGTGGCGGTGGAGACGCCGGTTAACCTGGGCAAGCGCCAGCGCGAAATACTCGACGAATTCCGCAAAACATTGCAGAGCGACAGCTCTCATTCGCCAAAAGCCAGCGGCTGGTTCGAAGGCGTGAAGCGATTTTTTGGCGATCTTTAACCCAGCGGCGAGCTGCAGGCGGCAGCCTTCCTGAAGGCGTCCTTGCAGCTTAAGGCTTGCAGCTTGGAGCTGTTTTTATGCGACGTATTGCAGTAACGGGCGCCGCGGGGCGTATGGGCAAGACGCTGGTCGAGGCTGTTCAGCAAACCGCTGGTGCTGCGGGCTTGACCGCGGCTATTGACCGGCCAGATAGCACCCTTGTGGGCGCTGATGCAGGCGAGCTGGCTGCTATCGGGCGGCTCGGCGTACCGCTGATCGGCGAGGTGGCGAAGGTCGTCGACGAGTTCGATGTGCTGATCGATTTTACTCATCCTTCGGTCACGCTGAAGAACCTTGAAGTGTGCCGACGCGCCGGCAAGGCAATGGTGATCGGCACCACTGGTTTCTCGGTTGCAGAGAAGGAAAAACTGGCTGCTGCAGCACAGGATATCCCCATCGTGTTTGCCGCGAATTTCAGCGTCGGCGTCAACTTGTGCCTGAAGCTGCTTGATACGGCTGCGCGCGTGCTGGGCGATGAGGTCGATATCGAAATCATCGAGGCACATCACCGCCACAAGGTCGACGCGCCATCGGGTACTGCGTTGCGCATGGGGGAGGTCGTTGCGCAGGCGCTTGGTCGCGATCTGCAGAAAGTTGCAGTTTATGGCCGCGAAGGGCAGACGGGTGCCCGTGCGCGGGAGACGATCGGTTTTGCCACCGTGCGTGCGGGCGACGTTGTGGGGGACCATACGGTTTTGTTCGCTGCTGAGGGCGAGCGAGTCGAGATCACCCATAAGGCGTCTAGCCGGATGACTTTCGCCAAAGGCGCGGTGCGTGCCGCGATGTGGCTGGAGCAGCAGCCTGCGGGGCTGTATGACATGCAGGATGTGCTTGGGTTGCGCTAATGAAGCGCTTCGCAGGGCGTTTTGGCTGATTGCGGCTGGACCTGAAAGGGCGGTTTCTGTAAGCTTCCCGTTTTAGTGTGTCCACTAAAAGTTGCGCAGAATGAATCAAATAAAAAGCGGGATGACCTTCACACGTCATCCCGCTTTTTTACAATCTGCGCTTGCTTCAGCCTTGATCTTTAGGGAGGTCTCTTGACTAAGCCAGCCATTCTCGCCCTTGCCGATGGCAGTATTTTTCGCGGCGAATCTATCGGCGCCGACGGCCAGACTATCGGTGAGGTGGTGTTCAATACCGCCATGACCGGCTATCAGGAAATCCTCACCGATCCTTCCTATGCCAAGCAAATCGTCACCCTGACCTACCCGCACGTTGGGAATACCGGCACAACCCCGGAAGACGCTGAATCCTGGAAGGTTTGGGCTGCCGGGCTGGTGATTCGCGACCTGCCTCTTATCGCGAGCAGCTGGCGCGACAAGCAGTCTCTGCCGGATTACCTCAAGGCCAACGGTACCGTGGCCATTGCTGGCATCGACACCCGCCGCCTGACCCGTATTCTGCGTGAGAAAGGCGCTCAGGATGGCTGCATCCTGGCGGGAGATGATGCAACCGAAGAGAAGGCGCTTGAGCTGGCGCGCAGCTTCCCCGGCCTCAAGGGCATGGACCTGGCCAAGGAGGTCAGCGTCAAGGAGCGCTACGAGTGGCGCTCGAGCGTCTGGTGCTTGGATAATGATGGTCATGCCGAGGTGCCTGCCAGCGAGCTGCCATACCATGTTGTCGCCTTCGACTATGGCGTGAAGTACAACATCCTGCGCATGCTGGTCGCGCGCGGCTGCCGTGTCACTGTATTGCCGGCCCAGTCACCGGCCAGCGATGCGCTCGCCCTAAATCCGGATGGCGTATTCCTCGCCAACGGCCCAGGCGACCCTGAACCCTGTGATTACGCGATCAAGGCCATTCAGGAAGTGCTTGAAACGGACATACCGGTATTCGGCATCTGCCTTGGTCACCAGCTGTTGGCCCTGGCCTCAGGCGCCAAGACGGTGAAAATGCCTAACGGTCACCATGGGGCCAACCATCCGGTACAGGACCTCGATACCGGCGTGGTGATGATCACCAGCCAGAACCATGGCTTTGCCGTGGACGAAGCCAGCCTGCCGAGCAATTTGCGAGCGACGCACAAGTCGCTGTTCGACGGCACGCTGCAAGGCATCGAGCGCACCGACAAGGTCGCCTTCAGTTTCCAGGGTCATCCTGAGGCTAGCCCGGGGCCGCATGATGTTGCGCCGTTGTTTGATCGCTTCATCGACGCTATGGCCAAGCGCCGCTAAGCCCGCCGAGCACAGAATTCGAGAGAGACCATGCCAAAACGTACAGACATCAAAAGCATTCTGATCCTCGGCGCTGGCCCGATCGTTATCGGCCAGGCGTGCGAGTTCGATTATTCCGGCGCGCAGGCGTGCAAGGCGCTGCGCGAAGAAGGGTTCCGGGTCATCCTGGTCAACTCCAACCCGGCGACCATCATGACCGACCCGGCCATGGCAGATGCGACCTACATCGAGCCGATCAAGTGGGCCACCGTCGCCAAGATTATCGAGAAGGAGCGGCCTGACGCGCTGCTGCCAACCATGGGCGGCCAGACAGCGCTGAACTGCGCGTTAGACCTGGAAAAGCACGGCATCCTGGAGAAGTTTGGCGTCGAGATGATCGGTGCCAACGCCGACACTATCGACAAGGCCGAAGACCGCTCACGCTTCGACAAAGCGATGAAGAACATTGGCCTGGCGTGCCCGGTTTCCGGCATCGCGCACAACATGGACGAAGCCTACGGCGTCCTCGAGAAAGTCGGCTTCCCCTGCATCATCCGCCCTTCGTTCACCATGGGTGGCACCGGCGGCGGTATCGCCTACAACCGTGAAGAGTTCGAGGAAATCTGTGCCCGCGGTCTCGACCTGTCGCCGACCAGCGAGCTGCTGATCGACGAGTCGCTGATCGGCTGGAAGGAATACGAGATGGAGGTAGTCCGCGACAAGAAGGACAACTGCATCATCGTCTGCGCCATCGAAAACTTCGATCCGATGGGTGTGCACACCGGTGACTCCATCACCGTCGCCCCGGCGCAAACCCTGACGGACAAGGAATATCAGATCCTGCGTAACGCATCCCTGGCGGTGCTGCGCGAGATCGGCGTGGAAACCGGCGGTTCCAACGTCCAGTTCGGCATCTGCCCGAACACCGGCCGCATGGTCGTGATCGAGATGAACCCGCGTGTTTCGCGTTCCTCGGCGCTGGCTTCGAAGGCCACCGGCTTCCCGATCGCCAAGATCGCGGCCAAGCTGGCTGTGGGCTACACCCTCGATGAGCTGCAGAACGACATCACTGGCGGTCGCACTCCGGCGTCCTTCGAGCCAGCCATCGATTACGTTGTGACGAAGATTCCGCGTTTTGCGTTTGAGAAATTCCCCAAGGCCGATGCGCGGCTGACCACCCAGATGAAATCTGTCGGTGAGGTCATGGCCATCGGTCGTACCTTCCAGGAATCGGTACAGAAGGCACTTCGCGGTCTCGAGGTGGGTGTATCCGGCTTCGATCCGAAGCTCGATCTGGCTGACCCGGAAAGCGAGGGCACGCTCAAGCGCGAGCTTACCGTGCCGGGCGCAGATCGCATCTGGTATCTGGCCGACGCTTTCCGCGCTGGAAAGTCGGTTGCTGAAGTCTTCGATCTGACACGGATCGATGAGTGGTTCCTGGTGCAGATCGAGGATCTGATCAAAGAGGAGGAACGGATCAAGACCATGGGCTTGTCCAGCATCGATCGCGATGTGATGTACAAGCTCAAGCGCAAGGGCTTTTCCGACGCGCGGCTGGCCAAGCTGCTCGGCGTGACCGAAAAGAACCTGCGGGCCCATCGCCACAAGCTCAAGGTGCTGCCGGTCTACAAGCGCGTTGACACCTGTGCCGCCGAATTCGCCACCGACACAGCCTACATGTACTCGACCTACGAGGAAGAGTGCGAGGCCAATCCGTCGAGTCGCGACAAGATCATGATTCTCGGTGGCGGACCGAACCGTATCGGTCAGGGCATCGAGTTCGACTACTGCTGCGTACATGCCGCGCTGGCGCTGCGTGACGATGGCTATGAAACCATCATGGTCAATTGCAATCCTGAGACCGTTTCCACTGACTACGACACGTCAGATCGTCTGTACTTCGAGCCGGTAACCCTGGAAGACGTATTAGAAATCGTCCGTGTTGAGCAGCCTAAGGGCGTGATCGTGCAGTATGGCGGTCAGACTCCGCTGAAGCTGGCTCGTGCTCTGGAAGAAGCGGGTGTGCCAATCATCGGTACCAGTCCTGACTCCATCGACCGAGCCGAAGATCGCGAGCGCTTCCAGCAGATGGTCGAGCGCCTGAACCTGCGCCAGCCACCAAACGCTACAGCCCGTAGCGAAGAAGAGGCTCTCGCCGCCTCGAAAGTGATCGGTTATCCGCTGGTGGTGCGTCCGTCTTATGTACTCGGCGGTAGGGCGATGGAAATTGTCTACCAAGAAGAAGAGCTCAAGCGCTACATGCGCGAAGCGGTGAAGGTGTCGAATGACAGTCCGGTGCTGCTCGATCACTTCCTTAACTGCGCTATCGAAGTTGATATCGACGCGGTGTGCGACGGCGAACACGTGGTTATTGGCGCGATCATGCAGCACATCGAGCAGGCTGGCGTACACTCGGGCGACTCTGCCTGTTCCTTGCCGCCTTACTCTTTGCCGCCGCATATCCAGGACGAGATCCGGGATCAGGTCAAAAAGATGGCCCTCGAGCTCGGTGTGGTCGGCTTGATGAACGTGCAAATGGCCGTTCAGGGTGAAGACATCTTCGTGATCGAAGTGAACCCGCGTGCGTCACGCACCGTTCCCTTTGTATCGAAGTGCATCGGCGTGTCGTTAGCAATGATTGCCGCACGCGTCATGGCCGGCAAAACACTGGCGGAAGCTGGCTTGACCGAAGAGATCATTCCGAACTTCTACAGTGTCAAGGAAGCGGTATTCCCCTTCGCCAAGTTCCCGGGTGTCGATCCGATTCTCGGCCCCGAAATGAAATCCACCGGTGAGGTGATGGGTGTCGGCGACAGCTTCGCCGAAGCTTTTGCCAAGGCACAGCTAGGTGCGAGTGAAATCCTGCCGAATAGTGGATGCGCCTTCATCAGCGTGCGTGACGACGACAAGCCGCACGTTGCACAGGTCGCTCGTGATCTCGTCGAATTGGGTTTTGAAGTGGTCGCAACTGCTGGCACCGCCAAGTTGATTGAGGCTGCCGGATTGCCGGTGCGCCGCGTCAATAAGGTAACCGAGGGTCGCCCGCACGTTGTCGACATGATCAAGAATGACGAGGTCACTCTGATCATCAATACTACCGAGGGGCGTCAGTCCATCGCCGACTCCTATTCAATCCGTCGTAACGCTCTGCAGCACAAGATCTGCTGCACCACCACCTTGGCTGGTGGGCAGGCGATCTGTGAGGCGCTGAAGTTCGGTCCCGAGAAGACTGTGCGTCGTTTGCAGGATCTTCATGCAGGAATCAAGGCATGACCAAATACCCAATGACTGTCCAGGGTGCGCGTGCCCTGGAAGAAGAGCTGCACCATCTCACCAAGGTGCTTCGCCCCAAGCTCAGTCACGACATCGGCGTGGCGCGCGAACTGGGCGACCTGAAGGAAAACGCCGAGTATCATGCCGCGCGCGAACAGCAGGGCATGGTCGAAGCGCGGATTCGTGATATCGAGGGGCGTCTGCAGAATGCCCAAGTCATCGATGTCAGCAGCATCCCGCACACCGGCAAAGTGATATTCGGTACGACCGTTGAGATTGCCAATGTCGAGACCGACGAGCGTGTCACCTACCAGATCGTGGGTGAAGACGAGGCGGAGATCAAGCTGGGCAAAATTTCGGTAGGCTCGCCTATAGCACGCGCTCTGATTGGCAAGGTGGAGGGTGACGTCGCTGTGGTGAAGACTCCGGGTGGGTTGGTCGAGTTTGAGATTGTCGAGGTTCGCCATCTCTAAGCGTCAATCGATGCGGGCCGGAACCATAAGCTGGCAGCTGGCTCAGACTTTCTGGGTCGGTGGTCTTTGGCTGCTGCAGTTTGTCATGCTTCCGGCGCTCGGCAAGATTGGCCTTGCGCCGATGCTTATTGACGAAATCGCGAATAGCCTTCGCCCATTGCTGGTGGGCTTCGCTGCATTCTGTGTCGTCCTTCAGGCCGTCGTGCTGATTCAGCTCGGCGGATTGCGAAGCCTGTGGGAAGATTTGCGCGGTCAGCTTTTGCTCAGCATATTGCTGCTGGCGGCGAGTTTTTTCGTGGTGCGTGCCGGTGTCGTCCAGTCTCCGTACTGGCTGGTGTTCAGTTATCTGGTTATCGGCATGTGCGGGCTGATTCTGGTGCTGCAGGCCGCTCCCGGACGGGAGCGGTAATGACTGGCGATGCTTGCGTCAGGCTTAGGCCTGAAAACGATGTACGTTGGATAGCAGCTTGTTCACGTTGGGGTTCTTGCGATAGACCAGCGCCATCTTGCCGATGGACTGGACCAGTTCGCAGCCTCCAATCTTGCATAGCTCATCGGTTACCGCACGCCGATCCTCACGCTCGGTGATCCGCAGCTGCACCTTGATCAGCTCATGATCGTTCAAGGCGCGCTCCAGTTCGGCCTGTACGCCTTCGGTCAAGCCGTTCTCCGATACGATCAACACTGGCTTCAGATGATGGCCGATGGATTTGTACTGTTTCTTCTGCTCGTTAGTGAGCGGCATAATTCGACCCTTGCGTCAGAACCCTGAAAATGGCGGCTAGTGTAACTGACACGCTCTGAGCCGCACAGATGAGGTAACAGCTTGGCACGCTCCAAGACCAGCCCGCGTTGGCTGAAAGAACATTTTGATGACCCCTATGTGAAGATGGCGCAGCGCGACGGCTATCGTTCTCGGGCCAGCTACAAGCTTCTCGAAATACAGGAAAAGGATCGTATTCTGCGGCCAGGCATGACGGTGGTCGATCTCGGTGCGGCGCCGGGAGGCTGGTCGCAGGTTACCAGTCGAGTGATCGGTGATCGCGGGCGGCTGATCGCTTCCGATATTCTGCCCATGGACAGCATCGCGGACGTTACCTTTGTGCTCGGTGACTTTACTGAAGACCAGGTGTTCGCCGAGATCCTTCAGGCCATCGGTGAAACCCAAGTGGACCTTGTGATTTCCGATATGGCCCCCAATATGAGTGGGGTGAAGGTCGCTGACCAGGCGCGAGCGATGTTTCTTTGCGAGCTTGCGCTGGATCTGGCCATGCGAGTGTTGCGCCCAGGTGGCGATTTTCTGATCAAGATTTTTCAGGGGGATGGTTTCGATGCCTACCTGAAGGATGTCAGACAGAATTTCGACAAGGTACAGATGCGCAAACCCTTGTCCTCAAGGGATCGCTCCCGGGAACAGTATCTGCTGGCGCGCGGTTATCGGGGTGATGGCAACGAGATGCAAGCGCTGCGGTCTTAACCGCACGGGGACTGAGACTGTTCTGGCACATGCCAGCCGTGAAATTACGGGCTAGCATGTTTCATATCGGGTTACAGACCGAGCTGCGTGTTCAGCTACGTTGTGTAGTAAGTTAGGCCGAGAGCGAACCATCGGCCGTCATGCAGGCTCCCGACAATACGCCTGCTCTAGAGGGTAGTGAATTGAACGACATGGCAAAAAACCTGATTTTGTGGTTGATCATTGCCGCTGTCCTAGTGACGGTGATGAACAACTTTTCCAGCCCTACCGAGCCGCAGACGCTCAACTATTCGGATTTCATCGAGCAGGTCAAAGAAGGCCAAGTCGAGCGCGTGACCGTTGACGGTTTCGTCATTACCGGAAAGCGCAGTGACGGCGAGACCTTTAAAACCATTCGGCCTGCCATTCAGGACAATGGTCTGATCGGTGACCTCATCAACAACGATGTGGTGATCGAAGGCAAACAGCCCGAGCAGCAGAGCATCTGGACGCAGCTATTGGTGGCGAGCTTCCCGATTCTAGTGATCATTGCTGTCTTCATGTTTTTCATGCGTCAGATGCAAGGCGGCGCTGGCGGCAAGGGTGGTCCGATGAGCTTTGGCAAGAGCAAGGCTCGGCTATTGTCTGAAGACCAGGTCAAGACGACGTTCGCTGATGTTGCGGGTTGTGACGAGGCCAAGGAAGAAGTTACCGAGTTGGTCGAGTTCCTGCGTGATCCAGGCAAGTTTCAACGGCTCGGGGGGCGTATTCCACGCGGTGTGCTGATGGTCGGTTCACCGGGTACTGGTAAGACGCTGTTGGCTAAAGCGGTTGCAGGTGAGGCCAAGGTTCCATTCTTTACGATCTCCGGTTCCGATTTCGTTGAGATGTTCGTTGGTGTGGGCGCCAGCCGCGTGCGCGACATGTTTGAGCAAGCCAAGAAGCACGCACCGTGCATCATTTTCATCGACGAGATTGACGCCGTCGGGCGCCATCGCGGTGCAGGTCTCGGTGGCGGTCACGACGAGCGGGAGCAGACGCTGAACCAGTTGCTGGTCGAAATGGACGGTTTCGAAATGAATGACGGCATCATCGTCATTGCTGCCACTAACCGTCCGGATGTCCTCGATCCTGCCCTGCTTCGCCCCGGCCGTTTCGATCGTCAGGTGGTTGTTGGACTGCCCGATATTCGTGGTCGCGAACAGATCCTGAAAGTACATATGCGCAAGGTTCCGCTTGGCGACAGTGTCGAGCCGGCTTTGATTGCGCGTGGAACTCCTGGTTTTTCAGGCGCCGACTTGGCCAATCTTGTCAACGAAGCATCGTTGTTTGCTGCGCGCGCCGGTAAACGTGTGGTTGAAATGAAAGAGTTCGAGCTGGCCAAGGACAAGATCATGATGGGCGCTGAGCGCAAGTCGATGGTCATGTCCGAGAAGGAGCGGCTCAATACGGCCTACCACGAGGCGGGTCACGCCATCGTTGGACGCGTCGTTCCGGAGCACGATCCGGTCTATAAGGTATCGATCATTCCCCGCGGCAGAGCATTGGGAGTGACGATGTTCCTGCCTGAGGAAGACCGCTACAGCCTTTCCAAGCGCGCCTTGATCAGTCAGATCTGTTCGCTATTCGGGGGACGGATCGCAGAGGAAATGACGCTCGGCTTTGAAGGTGTTACGACCGGCGCGTCCAATGACATCATGCGCGCTACCCAGCTGGCTCGTAACATGGTTACCAAGTGGGGGTTGTCCGAAAAGTTGGGCCCGCTGATGTACGCGGAGGAGGAGGGTGAAGTTTTCCTTGGTCGCAGTGCGGGTAGTCAGCACACAAATGTGTCCGGTGACACTGCGAAGCTGATCGATCTCGAGGTTCGTAGCATCATTGATCAATGCTATGGCACAGCGAAACAGATTCTCGCCGACAACCGTGACAAGCTTGATGTTATGGCTGAGACGCTGATGAAGTACGAGACCATCGACGCTGATCAGATTGATGACATCATGGCTGGTCGGACTCCGCGCGAGCCGCGGGACTGGCAGGACGGCTCCGGCCCAACCGGAACGCCCGTTCAGCCTGAAAGCGGCCGCCCACAGACACCGATTGGTGGCCCAGCTGGCGAGCACTAAGCTAAGGCTGAGTTAGATGAGTGAAAAGTCGTTCTCGACCCGGCTGTCCTGTGGCAGCCGGGTTCTTGATTTATCGCGCCCGCATGTCATGGGTATTCTGAACGTTACACCCGATTCGTTCTCCGATGGAGGCCAGCATGCTAGTGTCGATGCTGCGCTGCGGCACGCCGCCGCAATGGTGGTGGCGGGTGCGACGTTGATCGACGTAGGTGGGGAGTCGACTCGCCCGGGTGCAAGCATTGTTTCGCCAATCGAAGAGCTTGAGCGTGTTGCGCCTGTGGTAGAGGCGATTGCCCGTGAGCTTGACGTGATTATTTCGGTGGACACCTCGACACCTGCCGTGATTCGCGAGACGGCCCGACTTGGTGCGGGTCTAATCAATGATGTCCGTTCGTTGTCTCGTGATGGGGCCCTGGATGCGGCAGCAGACAGCGGACTGCCGGTGTGCCTGATGCATATGCGGGGTGAGCCTGGTGATATGCAGAACGATCCTCGCTATGACGATGTCACCAGCGAGGTCGTGAGCTTCTTGCGTGGGCGTATGGAGGTTTGCTTGGCTGCAGGCATCCCTGACGACCGGATTGTGCTCGATCCGGGGTTCGGCTTCGCTAAGACCCTCTCTCATAATCTGCATCTGTTCAACAGGCTCGAACAACTCCATGTGTTGGGGCGGCCATTGCTTGTTGGCGTTTCCCGCAAGAGTATGGTCGGCCAAGTTTTGCAGCGCGACGTGGCGCACCGTCTATATGGAAGTTTGGCGCTTGCAGCGCTGGCTGTTGTGAAGGGGGCTGGCATCCTTCGGGTGCATGACGTGGCCGAAACGGTTGATGTGGTTCGAATGATTGCCGCAGTGCAAGCGGCAGAATAGGGATTAATTCATGGGTAGAAAGTACTTCGGCACCGATGGCATTCGGGGTCATGTCGGCCAATTTCCGATCACGCCGGAATTTATGCTGAGGCTTGGTTGGGCGGCGGGTATGGCATTTCGTAAGCACGGGAAATGTCGCATTCTGATCGGCAAAGACACGCGGATATCCGGATACATGTTCGAATCGGCGCTGCAGGCTGGGCTGTCTGCCGCAGGCGCCGATGTATTGCTTTTGGGGCCCATGCCTACCCCGGCAGTTGCGTATCTAACGCGCACCTTCCATGCCGATGCCGGCATCGTAATTAGTGCCTCGCATAATCCCCATCACGATAATGGGATCAAGTTCTTCTCCGGGCGCGGAACGAAACTGCCTGATGAAGTTGAGCTGATGATCGAGGAGCTGCTCGACGCGCCGATGACGGTGGTTGATTCGGTGCAGCTCGGTAAAGCTTCGCGGATTAACGATGCAGCGGGGCGCTATATCGAATTCTGTAAAAGCAGCGTGCCGACCAGTACCGATTTCAGCGGTATGAAGATCGTGCTCGATTGCGCTCACGGAGCTACTTACAAGGTGGCGCCTAGTGTCTTCCGAGAACTTGGTGCCGAAGTGGTGGTTATCGCTGCTCAGCCAGATGGGTTGAATATCAACGCTGATGTAGGGTCCACTCATGTAGCGCAGTTGCAGAGGGCGGTGATCGAGCAGGGTGCAGACCTTGGTATCGCCTTCGATGGTGACGGCGACCGCGTGATGATGGTCGATCATACCGGGGCCCAAGTAGATGGTGATGAGCTGCTTTACATCATCGCCACTGACCTGCAGGACCGCGACCGCCTAGTAGGTGGTGTTGTCGGAACTTTGATGAGCAACCTTGGTTTGGAGCTGGCGCTCAAGGCGCGTGATATCCCCTTCATTCGCGCCAAAGTCGGGGATCGTTATGTGATGGCGGAGATGCTTGAGCGCGACTGGGTGCTCGGTGGCGAAAACTCAGGTCACATTGTCTGCGCGCAGCATGCCACCACGGGTGATGCCATTATCGCCGCGCTCCAGGTTGTGCTCGCTTTGAAACGCCGCGGGTGCAGCCTGGCACAGGAGCGTCTGGCTTGGAGTAAATGCCCCCAGGTGTTGATAAACGTTCGGTTCCGCGGTGATATGGATCCGATTGCTCATCCTCAGGTTCAGGCAGTCTGTGACAGTGTTACCGAACGGATGGCAGGGCGGGGGCGCGTGCTGTTGCGCAAGTCCGGGACCGAGCCTTTGGTGCGGGTGATGGTCGAAGGCGATGATGAAAGTCAGGTTCGCTGTTACGCTGAGGAACTGGCGAACGCTGTAACGCAAGTTTGTGCGTGATTGCCGCTTGCCAGAGGTGTTTTCGTTGAGTACCATCTGCGCCCACTTTGACCGACGAGGTAAAGCATGCGTCGCCCATTGGTAGCTGGTAACTGGAAAATGAACGGTACCCGCGCCAGCGTCGCAGAGCTGATCGAGGCGCTTCGCCAGCAGGGCATTCCTGAAATGGTCGAGGTGGTGGTGTTTCCGACCACTCTGCACCTGATGCAGGTTGTGAGTGGCCTGGAAGGCATGGCAATCGCCGTAGGTGCTCAGGACTGTGCGGTGGATGCTGGCTTTGGTGCATTGACGGGCGAGGAGTCCGCCTCCCAGCTGGCTGACGCGGGTTCCAGTTGGGTGTTGGTTGGCCACTCTGAGCGGCGCCTGATTTTGGGCGAAAGTGACGAGGTGGTAAGCAAAAAGTTTGCAGCGGCATTGGCGTGTGGCATGACGCCGGTGCTGTGTCTGGGCGAGACGCTGGAGCAGCGTCAGGCTGGGCAGACTCTTGAAGTGGTTGAGCGTCAGCTGGCTTGCATTTTGGCTGATGCCGGGGTTTCCGCTTTTGAGAGGGCGGTTGTGGCGTACGAGCCGGTCTGGGCGATAGGTACCGGGCTGACAGCGACGCCGCAACAGGCTCAGGAAGTACATTCGGCTATTCGAGAGCAGCTGTCCCGTGAGGATCAACGTATCGCCGAAGGCGTGCGGCTCCTGTACGGTGGCAGTGTAAAGGCGGAAAATGCTGCCGAGCTTTTTGGCATGCCGGATATCGATGGGGGGCTTATCGGTGGCGCCTCTCTGAAAGCGAATGATTTCGGTGCGATCTGTCGTGCCGCAGGGAACTGATCAGATGTTGCAAACTGTTGTGATTGTGGTGCATCTGCTGGTTGCCATTGGCGTGGTTGCGTTGGTGTTGCTGCAGCAAGGTAAGGGGGCTGACGCAGGTGCGTCCTTTGGTTCGGGTGCTTCGGCAACTGTGTTCGGAAGCCAAGGTTCTTCTACCTTTCTGAGTCGTTTTACTGCTATACTTGCCTGCGTTTTTTTCGCTACAAGCTTGGGTTTGGCGTTTTTTGCAACGCGCCAGGCTGATCAAGTCTCGGGCGCAGGCCTGCCGGATCCGGCAGTGCTGGAAGTTCCGTCGAGCAAGCTGGTAGTGGAAGATGTGCCTGTTCTGGAAAGTGCTCCGTCCGCGCCTGTTGCAGATGAAGTGCCTCAGCTGCAGGAGCAAGACTAAGGTTTTTGCCGAGGTGGTGGAATTGGTAGACACGCTACCTTGAGGTGGTAGTGGCCATAGGCTGTAGGGGTTCGAGTCCCCTCCTCGGTACCAAACAAGCAGGCCCGCAGATGCGGGCTTTCTTGTTTTTAGTGTTTAGGTTGACCTGGTTTTGGTGCGGTCGTATAATTCGTGCCCAGTTTGACGCGGGGTGGAGCAGTCTGGTAGCTCGTCGGGCTCATAACCCGAAGGTCGTTGGTTCAAATCCAGCCCCCGCAACCAGTTGATGAAAAGCCCCTGTTAAGGGGCTTTTTATTAGCTTCAAGCCAGGTCGCCGGCATTCACAGGCGATCATCATGGATGGGCGTTTCGCCCATTTTTCATTTGTACGGCATGCACGAGGGACTTCGATGTCGAGCAAGCTAGAACAGTTGCAGGCCTTGATGGCCCCAGTGGTAGAGGCCCTCGGCTATCAATGCTGGGGCATCGAATTCATTTCACAGGGCCGGCATTCTCTGCTGCGCGTCTATATCGATAATCCCAACGGGATACTTGTCGATGACTGCGAAAAGGTTAGCCGTCAACTGAGTGGTGTGCTCGACGTTGAAGACCCGATCAGCTCCGATTACACGCTTGAAGTGTCTTCACCTGGTATGGATCGGCCGCTGTTCACACTTGAGCAGTACGAGGCGCACGTCGGCGAACAGGTCAAAATAAAGCTGCGCTCGCCCTTCGAGGGTCGGCGCAATTTCCAAGGTCTTTTGCGCGGGATCGAGGCACAGGATGTGGTGGTGCTGGTCGACGATCACGAATATCTGCTGCCAATCGATATGATCGACAAGGCCAACATAATTCCCCGTTTTGAGTGAATCGCGGATCCCGCGGACCCCAATGGATTGCGATAGGCGAGGCGTACGATGAGCAAAGAAGTACTGCTGGTTGTGGAGTCGGTATCCAACGAAAAAGGCGTACCGGCCAGTGTGATCTTCGAAGCGTTGGAGCTGGCTCTGGCCACTGCTACCAAGAAGCGCTTCGAAGATGAAGTTGACCTGCGGGTCGAGATTAATCGGCAGAACGGTAGCTATGAAACCTTCCGCCGCTGGACAGTGGTTGAGGAAGAGGATTTCGACGATCCGGCCCATCAGCTGACCACGGACATGAAGCAGGCACAAGAAGCCAACGCCAAGGTTGGTGATGTGCTCGAAGAAAAGATCGACTCCATCGAGTTTGGCCGGATCGCTGCTCAGACCGCCAAGCAAGTCATCGTGCAGAAAGTCCGCGAGGCTGAGCGCGCCCAGGTCGTCGAGGCTTATCGCGATCGGCTCGGCGAGATCATTTCCGGCACTGTGAAGAAAGTGACCCGTGACAGCGTGATCGTTGATCTGGGTAACAATGCCGAAGCACTGCTGGCTCGGGAAGATATCATCGCTCGCGAAACCTTCCGCGTTGGTGCCCGAGTGCGTGCGCTGCTCAAAGAAATTCGCACCGAGAACCGCGGACCGCAATTGATTCTTTCGCGTACGGCGCCGCAGATGCTCATCGAGCTTTTCCGCATTGAAGTGCCTGAAATTGCGGAAGGCCTGATCGAGGTAATGGCCGCCTCACGTGATCCGGGCTCTCGCGCCAAGATAGCAGTGCGCTCGAAAGACAAGCGGATCGATCCGCAGGGCGCCTGTATTGGTATGCGCGGTTCGCGCGTACAGGCCGTCTCTGGGGAGATTGGCGGTGAGCGTGTCGACATCGTGCTATGGGACGAGAACCCTGCACAATTCGTCATCAATGCAATGGCCCCTGCTGAAGTAGCTGCCATCATCGTCGACGAAGATGCCCACGCCATGGATATCGCGGTTGGCGAAGACAACTTGGCTCAAGCCATCGGTCGTGGTGGTCAGAATGTTCGCCTCGCCAGTCAATTGACCGGCTGGACGCTGAATGTGATGACCGAGGCAGACATCCAGAGCAAGCAGCAAGAAGAAACCGGCGACATTCTGCGCAACTTCATCGAAGAGCTGGACGTCGATGAAGAGCTGGCACAAGTACTGGTCGAGGAAGGTTTCACTTCGCTCGAAGAGATCGCCTACGTTCCAATGGAGGAAATGCTCGGCATTGAAGGCTTCGACGAAGATATCGTCAATGAGCTGAGAACCCGCGCTAAAGATCGTTTACTGACTAAAGCGATCGCAACGGAAGAAAAACTGGCAGACGCCCAGCCAGCCGAGGATTTGCTCGCGTTGGAAGGCATGGACAAGACACTGGCGGTCGAGTTGGCAATGCGAGGTGTTATCACCCGCGAAGACCTGGCCGAGCAGTCAATTGACGACCTGCTCGACATAGACGGCATAGATCAAGAGCGTGCCGGCAAGCTGATCATGGCCGCCCGAGCCCATTGGTTCGAGTAAGTAATTAGCGGCCTGAGGAGAGAGATGCATGACGCAAGTCACGGTGAAAGAACTGGCCCAGGTGGTCGACACACCGGTCGAGCGACTGCTACAGCAGATGCGTGAGGCAGGACTGTCGCACACCAGCGCCGAGCAAGTAGTGACCGATAACGAAAAGCAAGCCCTGTTGGCGCACCTCAAGAGCAGCCATGGGGCCAAAGTGGCTGAGCCAAGCAAGATCACCTTGCAGCGCAAAACCACGACCAAGTTGAAAGTGAGTAACAGCAAGACCATCAGCGTTGAAGTGCGCAAGAAGAAAACCTTCGTCAAGCGCAGCCCTGATGAGATCGAAGCTGAGAAGCAGCGCGAGCTCGAAGAGCAGCGCGCCGCCGAGGAAGCTGCTCGTCAAAAGGCGGCAGAAGAAGCACGGCAGCGGGCCGAGGAAGAAGCGCGCCGTCAGGCTGAGTCTTCCAAGACTGAAACGCCAGCCGCCGCCTCTCCCGAGCCTGTCGCAGCTGTCGCGCCTGAGTCCGTACCGGTTACGCCTACTGCTCCTGTTGAGGATCGCAAGAAGGATGAGCCACGTCGTCCGGACAAGGCCCGTAGTGAAGACGACGAACGTCGTGATCGCAAGCAGGCTCAACATCGTCCTTCGTTGAAAGCAAAGGCGCCGCTGTCGCGTACTGCGCGTAGTGGCGAAGACGACGCTGACGGCTTCCGTCGCGGTGGGCGTGGCAAATCGAAGCTGAAGAAGCGCAACGCGCATGGCTTCCAGAGCCCGACCGGCCCGGTCATTCGTGAAGTTGCCATTGGTGAAACCATCACTGTTGGCGATTTGGCGCAGCAGATGTCGGTCAAGGCCGCCGAAGTCATCAAGTTCATGTTCAAGATGGGTACCCCGGTGACCATCAACCAGGTGCTTGATCAGGAAACCGCACAGCTGATCGCAGAAGAGCTCGGCCACAAGGTCAAGCTGGTCAGCGACAACGCGCTTGAAGAGCAGCTGGCTGAGCTGTTGAAATTCGAAGGTGAGGCGATTACACGTGCTCCGGTTGTGACCGTTATGGGTCACGTCGACCACGGTAAGACGTCGCTGCTCGACTACATTCGTCGCGCCAAGGTGGCTGCTGGCGAAGCGGGCGGTATCACGCAGCACATCGGCGCCTACCATGTGGAAACGGATCGCGGCATGGTCACCTTCCTCGACACCCCTGGCCACGCCGCGTTTACCGCGATGCGTGCTCGTGGTGCACAAGCGACCGATATCGTGATCCTTGTGGTAGCAGCCGATGACGGCGTGATGCCGCAGACCATCGAGGCGATCCAGCATGCTAAGGCTGCTGGTGTTCCGCTGGTGGTTGCGGTGAACAAGATCGACAAGCCTGGCGCCGATCTCGATCGGATTCGTAGCGAGTTGTCTGTTCACGAAGTAACGTCGGAAGAATGGGGCGGTGATACGCCGTTCGTGTCGGTATCCGCGAAGATGGGTACTGGCGTGGATGACCTGCTCGAGGCGGTGCTGCTGCAGGCCGAGATCCTCGAACTCACCGCTACCCCGTCGGCTCCAGGTCGTGGTGTTGTGGTCGAGTCGCGTTTGGATAAAGGCCGCGGCCCAGTTGCTACCGTTCTGGTTCAGGACGGTACTCTACGCCAGGGCGATATGGTGCTTGTCGGGTCGAACTACGGCCGTATCCGCGCCATGCTCGATGAGAACGGCAAATCGATCAAGGAAGCAGGACCGTCGATTCCGGTCGAGATTCTTGGCCTCGACGGTACACCGGACGCAGGTGACGAACTCAGCGTGCTCTCTGACGAGAAGAAGGCGCGTGAAGTGGCCTTGTTCCGTCAGGGCAAGTTCCGCGAAGTGAAGCTGGCCCGTGCGCATGCCGGTAAGCTGGAAAACATCTTCGAGAACATGGGTCAGGAAGAAAAGAAGACGCTTAACATCGTCCTCAAATCCGATGTTCGTGGATCGTTGGAAGCGCTGCAGGGTTCGCTTAGCGGCCTGGGTAACGACGAGGTGCAGGTTCGTGTCATTGGTGGCGGTGTCGGTGGTATCACCGAGAGCGACGCCAACCTGGCGCTGGCATCCAACGCTGTTCTGTTTGGCTTCAACGTGCGTGCCGACGCCGGTGCGCGCAAGATCGTTGAGCAGGAAGGTCTGGATCTGCGTTACTACAACGTTATCTACGACATCATAGAAGACGTCAAAAAGGCCCTGACCGGCATGCTGGGCAGCGATGTTCGCGAGAACATTCTCGGTATTGCAGAGGTTCGGGACGTGTTCCGCTCACCGAAGTTTGGTGCCGTGGCTGGTTGCATGGTCATCGAAGGCATGGTGCACCGCAATCGTCCGATCCGCGTCCTGCGCGACGATGTGGTCATCTTCGAAGGCGAGCTGGAATCCCTGCGTCGCTTCAAGGACGACGTTGCGGAAGTGCGTGCCGGCATGGAGTGCGGTATCGCGGTGAAGAGTTACAACGACGTCAAAGCTGGCGACAAGATCGAAGTGTTCGAGAAAGTCGAAGTGGCGCGTTCGCTCTAACAGCAGCTGTTAGGCAAATCGGCGGCAAGCTTTCAGGAGAGATCCGGGAAGCTTGCCGTTTGCCTTTGCAGCACGACGTTTTTTTAGGTTAGCAGCTTGCTGCTCAAGGCAGATTTTATGGCCAAAGAATTCAGCCGTACCCAGCGTATTGGCGATCAAATGCAGCGCGAGTTGGCGCAGCTCATCCAGCGTGAAGTTAAGGATCCCCGTCTGGGTCTGATAACCATCACGGCAGTCGAGGTCAGTCGTGACCTGTCCCATGCCAAGATTTTCATTACGGTCATGGGCAAGGATGACGATGAAGATGCGGTCAAGGGTAATCTCCGGATTCTCAACGATGCCAGCGGTTTCCTGCGAATGCAGCTGGGCAAGGCGATGAAGCTTCGGACCGTGCCGCAGTTGCATTTCAACTATGACGCCAGCGTGCGTCGTGGCGTCGAATTGACGTCGCTCATCGAGCGAGCGGTAGCGGAAGACCGCAAGCACAGCGACGATCTTGGAGAGTAAGGTTTGGCCCAGGTAAAACGCATCCGCCGCGCGGTCAGCGGCATCATTCTTCTCGACAAGCCCCGCGGCTTCACATCGAACGCCGCGCTGCAGAAAGTTCGCTGGTTGCTCAACGCCGAGAAGGCCGGGCATACCGGTAGTCTGGACCCGCTGGCGACCGGTGTTCTGCCACTGTGTTTCGGGGAAGCTACCAAGTTCTCTCAATATTTGCTGGATGCTGATAAGGGCTACGAGACCGTTGCCCAACTCGGTGTGACCACTACCACGGCCGATGCAGAAGGTGAGGTGATCGAGCGTAAGCCGGTCGCCGTCAGCCAAGCGCAGCTAGAGGCGCTTTTGCCACAGTTTCGCGGTGATCTGCAGCAAGTGCCGCCGATGTATTCGGCACTCAAACGCGATGGCCAGCCGCTGTACAAGCTGGCGCGAGCTGGAGAGGTAGTGGAGCGCGAGCCGCGTTCTGTTACCATTGCGCGCTTGGATTTGTTGTCGCTTGAAGATGACCGTGCGCGATTGGCGGTTGCCTGTAGCAAAGGCACCTATATCCGGACGTTGGTCGAGGATATCGGGCATGCGCTGGGTTGTGGTGCGCACGTCGCCGAACTGCGTAGAACTCAAGCGGGGCCGTTCGATCTCAGCCAGACGGTCAGTCTTGAAGAGCTGGAACGAGTGCACGCAGAAGGGGGCGCTGAGGCGGTTGATGCCTTTCTGAAACCGGTGGATAGCGGGCTTGAACATTGGCCTCTACTGCAACTTTCAGAGCACAGCGCGTTTTATTGGTTGCATGGGCAGCCAGTACGTGCCCCGGAAGCGCCGAAATTCGGCATGCTGCGAGTGCAGGATCATAACGGTCGCTTCATCGGTATCGGTGAGGTGAGCGAAGACGGGCGTATTGCGCCGCGTCGACTGATTCGGTCGGAATGACCGATACGCAGCTTACCTTTAAGGTGTGCAGCGTTACGAGGATGGCTGTTGGCAGGCACGGTCACACCTCTTTTAAAACACGGGACATGTCCCGGCCTGTTCATAGAAGGAGCCCATCATGGCACTTAGCGTTGAAGAAAAAGCTCAGATCGTTAGCGAGTACCAGCAAGCTGAAGGTGATACCGGTTCGCCGGAAGTGCAGGTTGCCCTGCTGACCACCAACATCAACAAGCTGCAAGGTCACTTCAAGGCCAACGGTAAAGATCACCACTCGCGTCGTGGTCTGATCCGTATGGTTAACCAGCGCCGCAAGCTGCTGGATTACCTGAAGGGCAAGGACACCACTCGTTACAGCACCCTGATCGGTCGTCTGGGTCTGCGTCGCTAAGCGATGCTGGTGCGAAGCTGAATGCCAAAGCTGGAAGTAGGGCTCGCCCTGCTTCCAGCTTTTGCCTTTCAGAGGTACACCTCTGGACAGCGTTCGGGTCGATACCCTGCACTGCCCAAGAATTCGAATAAAGCGCTTCGCGCGTGGCATGGCCCGCGAGGCGTGAGAAAAGTTTCCCCCAAGGCAACATAGAGAAGGAACCACCGTGAACCCGGTAATCAAGAAATTTCAATTCGGTCAATCGACCGTAACCCTCGAGACCGGCCGTATCGCCCGTCAAGCCAGCGGCGCCGTACTGGTCACCGTTGATGACGACGTGACCGTGCTGGTTGCCGTCACTGGCGCTAAAACTGCAGACCCGAGCAAGGGCTTTTTCCCGCTCTCGGTTCACTATCAGGAAAAGACCTACGCAGCCGGCAAGATTCCAGGCGGTTTCTTCAAGCGTGAAGCGCGTCCTTCCGAAAAGGAAACCCTGACCTCGCGGCTGATCGACCGTCCGATCCGTCCTCTGTTTCCTGAAGGCTTCCAGAACGAAGTCCAGGTGATCTGTACTGTCGTTTCGACCAGCAAGAAGACTGATCCGGACATCGCTGCGATGATCGGTACTTCGGCTGCGCTGGCGATTTCCGGCATCCCGTTCAACGGTCCGATCGGTGCTGCTCGCGTTGCCTTCCACCCGGAAACCGGCTACCTGTTGAACCCGACTTACGAACAGCTCAAGGCCTCGAGCCTGGACATGGTCGTTGCCGGTACCAAAGATGCCGTACTGATGGTCGAGTCGGAAGCCAAAGAGCTTACCGAAGACCAGATGCTGGGCGCGGTACTCTTCGCTCACGACGAGTTCCAGGCCGTAGTGCAGGCCGTTACTGAGTTGGCAGCCGAAGCGGGCAAGCCGACCTGGGATTGGCAGCCAAAGGCTGAAAATACCCAGCTGCTCAATGCCATTCGCAGCGAATTCGGCGAGGCGATCTCGCAGGCGTACACCATCACCATCAAGCAGGACCGCTACGCGCGCCTGGGTGAGCTGAAAGATCAGGTCGTTGCCAAGTTCTCCGGTGAAGAAGGCCAGCCGACAGCTGGCGAAGTCAAAGAAGCCTTCGGCGAAATCGAGTACCGCACCGTTCGCGAGAACATCGTCAACGGTAAGCCGCGCATCGATGGTCGCGACACCCGTACTGTTCGTGGTCTGAACATTGAGGTCGGTGTACTCGACAAGACCCACGGCTCGGCGCTGTTCACCCGTGGTGAAACCCAGGCGCTGGTCGTTGCCACCCTCGGCACCGCCCGTGACGCGCAACTGCTCGACACCCTGGAAGGCGAGAAGAAAGATCCCTTCATGCTGCACTACAACTTCCCGCCTTACTCGGTGGGCGAGTGTGGCCGCATGGGCGCTACCGGTCGCCGCGAAATCGGTCACGGCCGTCTGGCTCGCCGTTCGGTTGCTGCAATGCTGCCGAGCGCTGACGAATTTCCCTACACCATTCGCGTGGTGTCGGAAATCACCGAGTCGAACGGCTCCAGCTCTATGGCTTCGGTCTGCGGTGCTTCGCTCGCGCTGATGGATGCCGGCGTGCCGATGAAAGCGCCGGTAGCCGGTATTGCCATGGGTCTGGTCAAGGAAGGCGAAAAGTTCGCGGTTCTGACCGACATTCTGGGTGACGAAGATCACCTGGGTGACATGGACTTCAAGGTGGCCGGTACCTCCAAGGGCGTGACCGCGCTGCAGATGGATATCAAGATCCAGGGCATCACCGAAGAGATCATGGAGATCGCGCTGGGTCAGGCGCTTGAAGCGCGTCTGAACATTCTCGGCCAGATGAACCAGGTCATCGGTCAGTCGCGTACAGAGCTGTCGGCCAACGCGCCGACCATGATTGCGATGAAGATCGACCAAGACAAGATCCGCGACGTTATCGGCAAGGGTGGCGCGACCATTCGCAGCATCTGCGAAGAGACCAAAGCCTCGATCGATATCGAAGATGACGGCTCGATCAAGATCTTTGGTGAGACCAAGGAAGCTGCAGAAGCCGCCAAGCAGCGGGTTCTGGGTATCACCGCTGAGGCTGAGATCGGCAAGATCTATGTCGGCAAGGTTGAGCGCATCGTCGACTTCGGCGCATTCGTCAACATCCTCCCAGGCAAGGATGGTCTGGTGCATATCTCGATGCTGAGCGATCAGCGCGTCGAGAAGGTGACCGACGTGCTCAAGGAAGGCCAGGAAGTGAAGGTCCTGGTGTTGGACGTCGACAACCGCGGCCGTATCAAACTGTCGATCAAGGATGTGGCTGCTGCCGAAGCATCAGGCGCATAAAGCATCCCAGTGACAAGAAGAGCCCCTCGGGGCTCTTTTTTTTGCGGCGGCGAAATGCTGGTCAAAACGTTGCGCGCGTTGAGCGCATTGCAGTCTGCACGCTTCGCTTGATCGAAACATGCAGAGTGCTAGTGGCAGAGCGGCACTACTATGCCTTATGTCATTGAATATTAAGAATATTTATAAATCCTTAGCTTGGCACGTAGCTTGCGACCTATTAGGTGAATCTGCGGAGACATACCGCAGTTACTATGAGAAAACAGGAGTGCCACTCATGAACAAGATCCAGACCTCTATTACTGCTGCCACCATTGCGACTGCCTTGAGCTTGCCGCTGGCAGGGGCTGCGTTCGCCGACACCACGCCTGCATTTGACGAGGCCCAACCAATGATGTTGGCTGCCAGCGACACCATGGACGCCGCTGAGCACACCGCAGACGAAGCCGGCGAGGCGATGTCTGACACCTGGATCACCACCAAAGTTAAATCTGCTCTGCTTGCTGGCGACTCGACTCCAGGCATGGAGATTGAAGTCGAAACCAACAACGGCGTGGTTTCACTGTCCGGTACTGTGGCTACCGAAGCACAGCGTGAGATGGCCATCGACAAGGCCAAGACGATCGAAGGCGTCAAAGACGTTTCTGCAGACGGTCTGAAAGCGGTCGACTAACGGGTCAGGTAACACTGGAACCCGCTGCTTGCAGCGGGTTTTTTTTGTTGCCGGTCAGCCTCGTTCGCTATCGATGTTGCTGAGGCGGTTACCCTCGAAGCGCAGAAAATGGTACATGCCATTAGTGGGGCCATAGGTCCACTCTTCAATTTGCACCTCCTGACGAAAACCGTATTCGTCGACCAGCTCCTTATACCCGGTCAGTGCACGGCTGGTGGGCTCACCGCACTTGGCTTGTACTTCGGCTGTCGAGGCTCGCAGGCTGACGAGGTTGCTTCCGCAACGAAAGGTCGAGGAGGCCTGCGCATGTAGCGTACAGAACGTGATGGTAAGCGCAGCCAGTACGGCACTTTTTTGCATGGTGACTCCCTGATCAATTAGCTCGGCTGGTTTCGATCCGTACCAGTCGGTTTCCCTCGAATGTGAGGATGTTGAATACCCCATTGTCGGGGCCGTATACCCATTCCTCGCGCATCATTTCCCGGCGTTGGTTTGGGCCCAGTGTGTAGCCCACCAGATCACGCTGAACAGGTTGGCCACATTTACGCTCGACCTCAAAGGTGCGGTCGCCTGTGTTGATCAGGTTGCTTCCACAGCGGAGGGTGTCTGCGCCGGCTATTGAACTCGCTAAGCTGGCCGCGAACAGGAAGACCATCTTCCAGTAACGCCCGATTGTTCTCATTCCGCCTCCAAATGCAGCACCGTTGGGACTCCACCGTCCTGGACAGTCTGGGTGATGCCGGTATCGAGCAGGTACACCCTGTCTGCAGCCAGCCCTGCGTTGTCTACCAGATAGTCCTTGATGCTGGCGGCTCGTGCACGGCTCAGGCGCCGCAGGAGTGCCGTGCTGGTTTCACGGCTGCTTAGAATCGCTTGCCGAAGCTGCCGCGTGCGGGCTTCAGCGTCGAGACTTTGCCACTCGGCGGGTGGTTGTTGCTGCAGGCGGCTGCGATAGATTCCTTCCAACATGGCGGCCTTTTCTTCTTCACCGATTTCGAGCATGGATGGATCGGCGGGAACGGTATCACCACGTCGCTGCAAAACTTTATACCAGGTCTGCTGATATTCACGCTCCAGCCACTGTTCGGCGAGAAGTGCGCCATCAACTGCCGGAGCACTCATGCCTTCGACCTCCAGGCGGAGTACGGGGCGCTCCTTGAGTGCGCTGGCCAGCGCGTCGAGCTTGCTGCGCGCTCTGCTGTCCAGTTCGCTGCTACCGGGCAGGAACAGAATCTGGCTAAGATCCGCCTGTTCACGACCGACGAGTCCTCCAAGGAATTTGAAGGGCGACTTGGCTGCTCGTACTACCAGATTGCGCAACGTCTGCCAGATGATGGGCACCACGTCGAACTGCGGATTCTTGAGATCTCCCTGTACGGGAATCTTCAGCGCAATGGTGCCGCTACTGTCTTTCAATAGCGCCACCGCAAGGCGCACCGGCAGATCTACGGCCTGCTCGCTGTCAACTTTTTCGCCCAGCTGCAGCTCTTCCAGCACTACTTCGTTTTCAGCGTTCAGCTGCCCTTGCTGGATACGGTAATGCAAATCCAGGTTGAGCCGTCCCTTGCGAATGCGATAGCCCGCGAACTTGGCTGAATAGGGCGAGAGCGTGGTCAGCTCGACCTGCCTGAAGCGGGTGGTGATGTCGAGGCTCTGGAGCGGCTCGAAAGGCGTCAGGCTGCCCTCGATGCTCACGGGTGCGTAACGATCAACTTTGCCCTCTATATCAACGCTGGCAGCGTTGTGCTGACGATTATCGAGGGTGCCGATGCTACCGCCGAGATCTTGGATAGCAGTGATGAAGGGCGGGCGCAGACTGAGGTCGGAGAAGTTGGCTGAGCCTTCGGCTATTTGGATACCGCCAATCCGCAACGCGAAGGGCACGTCTGGCTCGTCTGGGGAGGCGGGTGCTTCGGAGGGTGGAGCCTCTTGGTTGGGCGAAGCTGAGGGCTTGTCTACCAGCAGGTCATTGATGTTGGTCGTCAGGTCCGGGTTGATAATGAAGCGTGCATAGGGCTGGTTCAGGTCGATCTTTTCGATCTGCAGCGCGTTCGGATAGCTATAGTCCAGACCGCTGACCTGCAACGACTGCCATTTCATCAAGTCACGGTCCTGGATGGTGTCGAGCGTATGAAGCTGGGTAATCTCGGCGGAACCGCCTATATGAAATGCTAGCGGCTCGACGCCCGTCAGCTCGACCGCAAGCTGGCTCGCCAGCAGTCCGCTGCGTAACTCCAGGTGAACGAACGGCGACAAATAGGGCTGTGCCAAGCGCAAGTCGATGCCTGCCAGCGTGACGTCGAAGCTCCCCTGCATTGGCGTCAATGTCAGCTGGCCTTCGGCAAGTAGCGAACCTTGTTTACCGACCTCGGTGGTCAGCTTGAGCTCCATCGGAGCTGTGCCGCGGCTGTCGAAGTTACGCACGTCCAGATCGAGGGGCCCGAGTTCCAGTTCGACGTTTGGCTCAGGAACGTTATCCGCCAAGTGCAGCTGATAGTTACGCAGTTCAGCGTCACGTAGAACGATCCGCCAAGGCTGATCAGATGCATCACCTTCCTGCGTTGGCTTAGGCTCATCCTGCGCCGGTTGCTCCTCTGTGTCGGTTGGCTGCGGTTGCGGTTCTGGCTTGCTGGCAAGCAAGCGCTGCCAATTGAGTTGGCCGTCAGGCTCACGAATCAGCCAGCTCTCCAGTGCCTGGCTGCGCAGCTGGCCGAGGGTGAGTTGTCGTTTCGGCAAGTCCAACGAAGCTTGGGCGATGTCTGCCTGTTCCAAACGGAGTAAAGGCTGGCCTTGGAGGCTATCGATACTCAGCGATGCCAGCGTAGCGCTCGCGTCGCTCAATTGAAGTGAAGTGCCCTTGCTGAGGTCGAGCTGGTACTCGGTCTTTAGGCTCAGCTGCCCTTCGTTAAGGGCGAGCGGTGCTATGTCGCGGACATAGGGCCAGAAGGTCTTCAGTGCCAGCCCATCTATTTCAAGCTGGCCGGTGGACGTGACGGGGGAGAGGTTGAGCTGACCTTTCCATTTGATGCGTGATCCGTCCGGGCCTCTGGCAACTAGGACGGCATCAGCGGCGTCGTCCGAGCGGGTCGCAAAGTTAAGGAGCTCAAACTCCAGCGAGTCGAGCAGGAAGTCGATCGGCTCCTGGGTTCGCTGATCAGCGAAATGCACCCGTCCGCCGGCCAGTTGCAGGCGATCGATGCGCAGGGCTAGGGGCTCTTTATCCTCTGCGGGCGTATCTTCATTGCTGGGCAGCTCGAACAGCTCGGCCAGGTTCAGCTTGCCGTCAATGTCAAACAGGACTTCGGCGTTCGGCCCGATGAGCTCGATATCCGAAAAGTGCAGGGAGCGGCTCCACAGGCTGTCCCAATCGAGGTCAACGAATAACCGCTCGAAAGCCAGTTGCTCGGCATCCGGCTCGCCCAAGTGCAGGTTGTGGAGTCTCAAGTTCAAGGTGAACGGATTGAACTCGATCCGCTCAAGGCGAGCCGGTACCGTCGCGTATTTTGCCAGCTGTTGGTTGACGACACGCTCCGCCACTCCGGGCAGGATCAGAAGACCGAGCAGGCAATAGACGATTAGGGCGGTCATCACGCCGATGAGCGCGCGCTTCATTCCGTTGGGCATGCGGACCTACTTTCCAAGCGATGAACTGCCTTGGAGTATGGCATGGCACGCGGGTTCCTCCTGCGCGCGCGGGCGCGCGTTACCTCACAACTGGAGCATCAGCACCTTGAGCGGCGGCTTGCCGTCCGTTGACGGGAAGTCGGCGGCCGGTGGCAATACTTGGCAGTCCTGAACCGGCCGACCAGCCTTGGTTGCGCAGCGCAGGACTTGATCGCGCCAGTCGTCGAGATCGACCTTTGCCAGGTTGTTGCAGCAGATGAGGACGCCGTTCTCGGCGGTCGCGAGTAGGGCGGGTTTGAGCAGGCTTTGGTAGTCGCGCAGCAGGTCGACGGTTCCGAACGCGCTCTTCGACCAGGCGGGAGGATCGAGCAAAACCAGATCGAACTGCTTCGGTGACAGGCGCGGGTAGTCTGGCAGTGGACGGCCGCGTCGCTGCGGGATCGGCATGTCGGCGAGCTGACGGATCGCGGGAAAGTAATCCGACTGAATGAACTGCATCGGGGCCAGCTCAGGATTCAGCGCGCCGTTCTCGCGGCCCACCGCGAGGTTGCTTTCGGCGAAATCCAGATTGCAAACCTCACGAGCACCACCAGCGGCAGCGCAAAGGCCGACCCCGCAGGTGTAGGCGAAGAGGTTAAGCACAGACTTGCCGGCACTGTTGGCCTTGACCCAGCCGCGCACATTGCGCAAGTCCAGAAACAGCAGCGGGTCCTGGCCGCTATGGCGTGCACGGACGCGGTAGTTCAGGCCCCACTCGTGACCGATCACGTCTTCCAGTGCCGAAGGTGCTGCGCGATATACCGGATCGCTGCGGTCGATACGCGAGTTGCCTTGGGAGCGATCGTTGTAGACGAGTGCCAAGGGCAGGTCGAGCTCGGTGCATATCTGCTCATGCAGCGTCAGCAGGGCGTCATGTTCAAGCGGCTGATGGAAGCTCTGTACCAGTAGCAGCGGGCCGTAACGGTCGACGGTGAGCCCTGGTGAGCCCTCCTGACTGCCATGGAACAACCGATAGCAGTCGGTGGCCTGACGGTGCAGTTCGGAGAGCAGTGCTTCGCGATTGAGGTAGGCGGCGCGCAGCGCCTGTTCGAGAGAGGGCATGCGCGGCGACTCGGGAAAGAGGGCCGCGCAGTTTATCGGAAATTGCCGATAATGGGCCGGCGGGCTGCCTGTCGGTCAGCGTTCGATTGCCAGCGCGACGCCCTGACCGCCACCGATGCAGAGCGTTGCCAATCCTTTATGGACGTCGCGGCGGATCATCTCATGCAACAGGGTTACCAGGATGCGGCAGCCCGACGCGCCAATCGGGTGGCCGATGGCGATAGCGCCGCCGTTGACGTTGACCTTCTGTTGATCCCAACCCAGCTCTTGGCCGACCGATAGCGCTTGTGCCGCAAAGGCTTCGTTGGCTTCGATCAGGTCCAGCTCATCGAGCGTCCAGCCGGCCTTTTCCAGGCAGCGGCGCGTGGCCGATACCGGGCCGATGCCCATGATCGCAGGATCGACGCCAGCGTTGGCATAGCTGGCGATGCGAGCCAGCACTGTTAGGCCAAGCGTCTTGGCCTTCCCGGCGCTCATCAGCAACACGGCCGCGGCACCGTCGTTGAGGCTGGAGGCGTTACCGGCCGTTACGCTGCCGTCCTTCTTGAAGGCTGGTTTGAGTTTGGCCAGGCTCTCTGCCGTGGTGCCCGCCCGTGGCTGCTCGTCTGTATCGAAAACCAGCGGCTCGCCCTTGCGCTGCGGAATCTCGACCGGGGTAATTTCGTCGCGCAGACGCCCGGCTTCGATGGCGGCAATTGCCTTTTGCTGTGAGGAGGCAGCGAATGCATCCTGCGCTTCGCGCGTGACGCCGTACTTTTCCACCAGATTTTCGGCGGTGATGCCCATGTGGTAGTCGTTGAACGCGTCCCAAAGGCCGTCCTGAATCATGCTGTCGATCAGCTTGCCGTGACCCATGCGCAAGCCCGTGCGTGCGGCGGGCATGACGTACGGCGCCAGGCTCATGTTTTCCATGCCGCCTGCAATCACCACTTCGGCGTCGCCACAGCGGATCGCTTGCGCCGCCAGGTGCAGCGCTTTGAGGCCGGAGCCGCAAACCTTGTTCAGGGTCATCGCCGGTACCGCATGGGGCAACCCTGCGTTCATGGCCGCCTGTCTCGCCGGGTTTTGCCCCGCGCCAGCAGTCAGAACCTGGCCGAGTATGACTTCATCGACCTCGGCGGCATCAATTCCGGTCTGCTTAAGGAGTTGGCGAATCACCGCGGCGCCCAGGTCGACGGCAGGGATGTTGGCCAGCGCGCCCTGAAAGCTGCCGACAGCAGTGCGAGTGGCGGCGACGATGACGACGTCTTGCATGATCTTGAACCTCAAGAAGGTGCGGGCTCCCGCGGGGCACTCATGTTGGCACAGGCCTGAAGGCGGCTCCAGGTGCGGAACCTGCCGGTCACGCTAGCGTATGGGCAGGCCCATGCGGCGCCGTGCCCGGTGCACCGAGCCGCTGCGTACGGCCCAGCGCAGCACCGGGGCGGTTCGCCTTACTGCTATCCGAATCAGTTGCCGTTCGCGGTCGGACTGGCTGAGATCGAGCATATCGCTGGCCCAGTCCGGCAACAGGTCGATGCCGGCGCGCATCATCAAGGCACCGAACGGCTTGGCGAGGCGACTCGGAGCGGGCGCTTCGAACAGGATGCGTACGATCTCCCGAGAGCGCTCATCACAGCGCAGTTCTGGCCGGATAGCCGCGAAATAGTCCTCTATCTGCTGCCGCGAGCGCGGCACCTTGCGTGCGCCGAGCGCTTCGGCAATACGTGCGACCTCGGTGTAGTAGCGGTCCTGTTCCTGACCTGGCAATGCCGGGTTGAGGTAACGCAGGTGCGCCTTGAGAAAGCTGCTGACTTCGGCGACATGCACCCAGGTCAGCAGGTCCGGGTCGTACGCGGCGTACGGGCGGCCGTCGGGTGCGTGGCCGGTAACCTTCAGGTGAATGGCTCGGACCCGTTCAATCAACCGCTGCGCATCGGCCTGGCTACCAAAGGTGGTCGCCGAGATGAACTGGCCGGTGCGACGCAGTCGGCCGAGCAGATCGTCGCGGAAATTCGAGTGATCCCAGACGCCGGCGAGCGCAAGCGGATGCAGGGCTTGGAGCAGCAGTGCGGAAATGCCGCCGATTAGCATCGAGGTAAAGTCGCCGTGCACGCGCCAGCAGACCGAAGCTGGGCCGAACAGACCGGGGTCGCCTGGCGGGTTTTCGTAGTCGACACCGCCGATGGCCAGCCCGGTGAGGCTGAGCACCTGCGATTCGATGTGACGGCGGATCATTTCCAAAAGGGCGACATCTGGCTGGGCTGGGAAGTCGAATCTTACTCGATGTCCAGGCGTTACCCAGGCCCAGTCGATCAGCGTGGTGCCGGAGGCGTATCTGCGAAGCAGCGGAGGAAGGAGCACCGGACAGCGGTCAAGCGCTGTCCGGTGTTGCACATCGATCAGCCGCGATGGCGGCCGCGGAAGAAGTCGATCAACCCCTGGGTCGAGGCGTCTTCGGCGGGTTGCGCATCGAAGCTGGTCATCTGGCCGTATACGGCTTTGCCCAGGTCCTTGCCGAGTTCCACACCCCACTGGTCGAAGGAGTTGATTCCCCAGATCACGCCTTGGACGAACACCTTGTGCTCATAGAGCGCGATCAGCGCACCAAGGCGGCCGGGGCTGATGGTTTCCATGACCACGGTATTGCTTGGCCGATTACCCGGAATGACCTTGTGCGGCGCCAGGCGCTCGACTTCGGCTTCGCTCATGCCTTTTGCACGCAGCTCGGCTTCGGCCTCTTCGCGCGTCTTGCCGCGCATTAGCGCCTGGCTCTGTGACAGGCAGTTGGCGTACAGCCACTCATGGTGATCGGCAACCGGATTGTGACTGACCACTGGCACGATGAAATCTGCCGGAATCAGCGGCGTGCCCTGGTGCAGCAGCTGGTGGTAAGCGTGCTGGCCGTTGGCGCCGACGCCGCCCCAAATCACCGGTCCGGTGGTGCAGGACACTGGGGTGCCGTCCTGACGCACGCTCTTGCCGTTGGATTCCATGTCCATCTGCTGCAGGTGTTTGACGAAGTTTCGCAGATAGTGGTCATAGGGCAGGAAGGCGTAGCTCTGCGCGTCCCAGAAGTTGTGATACCAGATGCCCAACATCGCCAGCAGAATCGGCATGTTGCTTTCGAACGGCTCGTTGAGGAAGTGCTGGTCCATGCTGTACGCGCCGGAGAGCAAGTCCTTGAAGTTGGACATGCCGATGGCCAGTGCGATCGGCAGACCGATGGCCGACCATAGCGAGTAGCGGCCGCCAACCCAGTCCCACATCGGGAAGATATTCTTCTCGCGGATACCAAACTCGACGGCGGCTTTCTTGTTGCTTGTGACAGCGATGAAATGCCGGTAGAGCTTTTCTTCGGTGCCGCCTTTGCCTAGGTACCAAGTGCGTGCAGCTTGGGCGTTCTTCAGCGTTTCGAGGGTGCCGAAGGTCTTGCTGGAAATGATGAACAGCGTGGTCTCGACGTTCAGTTTGGCGGTCACCTCGCGGAACTCGCTACCGTCGATATTCGCCAGGTAATGAGTGCGCACGCCGTGCTGAGTAAAGGGCAGGAGCGCTTCGGAGACCAGCTGTGGACCGAGGAAGGATCCTCCGATGCCGATGTTGACCACGTCGGTGATGGTCTTGTCGCTGAAGCCGCGCCAAAGGTTGTTATGAATACGGGTGACGATGTCAGTCATCTGCGCCAGGGCAGCATGCACGTCACGCATGATGTTCTGCCCGTCGACCATCACCGATTCGCCCATGGGTCGTCGCAACGCGGTGTGCAGCACTGGACGATTTTCTGAGCCGTTGATTCGCTCGCCTTCGAACATGGCGCGAGCCGCTTGCTCGACGCCAGCCTCGCGGGCCAGGTTCACCAGCAGAGTGCGAGTCTCGGGGGTGATCAGGTTCTTCGAATAATCGAGAAACAGGCCGCAACAGGATACCGACAGGTCATCGAAGCGCGTCGGATCGGCCTTGAATGCCTCGCGCATGCTGAAGTTTTGCATGGTCAGGCGGTGTTCTTCCAAAGCCTTCCAGGATGGCAGGCCGGTGGCATCGAGAGGGTGCTGGTAGTAACTCATGGTTGTGCGGCTTCCTTTGCTTTGGCGGACTGTCTGCGGCTCTGCGATTCGTTCGGACAGTCATTCGATCATGCTGGCACGCTGGCATTCGTCCTGAATGTGACAGGCGCGTTCCGCTGCGGCTGGACCGCAACGGCGGCGGCGCATCCTGCACCGTCGAGACTGGTCTGACTGGCAAAAACGCGCGGCGTTCCGAAGCGTTGCGCACAGGGTACGGATAGCGGCCAGAACAGGGCGACCATTGCAGATTTCCGCCGCCAGGGGAAACCCTTTGCACACAAAAAAGCCCGCGTCACGCTTGGCGATGCGGGCTTTCGAACAACCGATGGTGAATCAGGCGACCTGAACTGGAATCGCGTTGCTGGTGTGACTGAGATCCCCATCAGCGCCCATATACAGAACGTGTGGTTTGAAGCTAGCCAGTTCGGCTTCGCTGTAGTGGGCGTAGGCACAGATAATCACCCGATGACCAACGCCAGCCTTGTGTGCGGCGGCGCCGTTGACGGAAATGATCTTCGAGCCTTCTTCGCCACGGATGGCATAGGTCGTGAAGCGCTCGCCGTTGTCGACGTTGTAGATCTGGATCTGCTCGTATTCGCGGATGCCGGCGAGGTCCAGCCAGTCACCGTCGATGGCGCAGGAGCCTTCGTAATCCAGCACCGAATGGGTCACCTGGGCGCGGTGCAGTTTAGCCTTGAGCATGATGGCGTGCATGGCGGGGTCCTCCGGAGGCGCAAGCGGCGCAGAGTGTGCCCGAACCCTCAGGTCGGTTCAAGACCGAGGGCCGAGCTGGGTTATGCCGATGATCGGCCGTTATCAGTCCACTGGCGGAGCGATGTCGACCAGCAGGTTATCCAGCAACCGAGTCTTGCCCAGGAACGCTGCGGCGAGGATCACAACTTCGTGGCTGTCTGGCTTGACCGGTTGCAGGTCCGCGGCGTTGCGGATCTCCAAGTAGTCGGGCCGCAAGCCGGCAGCCTGCAGTGCCTGATGGCCGGATGCGAGCAGGGCGGGGTAGTCCCGTTCTCCGTTGCGCAGGGCGTCCGCCAGCTGTTGCAGCGTACTGTGAAGTACGGGCGCGGTTGCGCGCTCGTCGGCGCTGAGGTAACCGTTGCGCGAAGACAGTGCGAGGCCGTCGTCAGCCCGCACGATGGGTTCGCCAATGATCTGCACGGGCATGTTCAGGTCGCGGACCATGGTGCGGATAACCGCCAGTTGCTGGAAATCCTTCTGGCCGAAGACCGCAAGGTCCGGCAGCACCATGTTAAACAGCTTGCTCACCACGGTCGAAACGCCGTCGAAGTGCCCTGGGCGGCTGCCGCCACAGAGTCCCTCGGACACGCCCGGTACCCGAACGATGGTCTGCAGTGCCTGGCCGTGCGGGTACATTTCCTCGACGCTGGGCGCGAACAGCAGGTGGCAGCCGGCCTCGAACAGCTTGTCCTGGTCGGCCGCGAGCGTACGTGGATAGCTGGCGAGGTCTTCGTTGGGGCCGAACTGCAGCGGATTGACGAAGATGCTGGCAACCACGAAGTCGGCACGCTGGCCAGCCTTCTTGACCAGTGCGATATGGCCGGCATGCAGGTTGCCCATGGTCGGCACGAAGCCGATGCGCTTGCCTTCGCCCCGCGCGCGGGCCACCGCGGCGCGCAGATCAGCAACGGTTTTCACCACATTCATGCGGAGAACCCATGTTCGGCTGCAGGAAACTCAACGGACTTGACCGCCTGGACGTACGCGGCAATGGCCGTCGGTATATCGCCATGCTCACGCATGAAGTTCTTGACGAACTTTGGCGCTCGGCCGGTCAGCGACAGGCCGAGCATGTCGTGCAGAACCAGTACCTGGCCGTCCGTGTCGCTGCCCGCACCGATACCGATGACCGGAACCGTAACCGCTTGTGTGATCCTCGCAGCCAGCTCGCTCGGGACACATTCGAGCAGCAGCATGGCCGCGCCAGCATCCTCAAGCGCCTTGGCGTCGGCAATCATCTGTTGTGCCTGCGCTTCTTCGCGCCCCTGCACCTTGTACCCCCCAAAGATGTTGACCGCCTGCGGGGTGAGGCCCATGTGCGCGCAAACCGGGATCCCGCGCTCGGCCAGCAGGCAAATGGACTCGGCCAGCCAGGCTGCGCCTTCGACCTTGACCATGTGGGCGCCGGCCTTCATCAAGGTCGATGAGTTGTTCAGCGTTTGCTCGACGGTCGCGTTGGCCATGAACGGCAGATCAGCGACGATCATGGCGCCGCGGTTGCCGCGTTTGACACAGGCCGTGTGGTACGCCATCTCGTCAACCGAAACCGGCAGCGTGCTGTCGTGACCTTGCAGGACCATGCCCAGGGAGTCGCCGATCAGCAGCATCTCGACACCAGCTTCGCAGGCTGTCTTGGCGAAGGTTGCGTCATAGCAGGTCAGCATGACGATCTTCTCGCCTTTCTGCTTGAGGCCTTGCAGGGTGGTCAGGGTTACGTCTGGCATGAAAGCCGTCCTCCTAAAGCCTCTCGGGGATCACGTTGCAGGCGGAGCGTCAGGGTTGCCCCGTTTCGATGCGTGCCGGCAGAGGGCGCTTATAGTCCTGATGGCGGCGGGCTAAGTCAATCGCGAGTGTTACCCGCAGGTTACGTCTGTTACCCAGTGGTTACAGCGGGTCGCGGAGCCGCTCGAGGCCTTCAAATGGGCAGGCAGCGAGCAACTCAACAAGCGAGCGGCCATCGGCGAGCTTGAGTTCGGCGGGGGCAATCTCGGCCAGCGGGTAGAGCACAAAGGCCCGCGCATGCATGTGGTAATGCGGAACCGTCAGGCGGGGCTCGCTGATCAGCCGATTACCGAACAGCAGAATATCGAGATCCAGTGTGCGAGGGCCCCAGCGCTCGGCTTTGCGCTCACGCCCTTGAGCGAGCTCGATCGCTTGCAGCGCATCAAGCAGAGCAAGCGGTGACAGCGAAGTATCCAGCGCCGCCACGGCATTGTTGTATCGGGGCTGGTCAGCAGGGCCGAGCGGGTCGCTGAGATAAAGCGAGGAGACGACTGCCAATTGCGAGTTGGGAATGCGTGCCAAAGCGTCCAGGGCGCCGCGAAGCTGCTGGCGTGGCTCGGCCAGATTGCTGCCGAGGCCGATGTACACACGTTCCATATCAGTCCGCTGATGCGGGTGCGCTTTCGTTCGGGCCCCGCTTGCGACGGTTGCTTCGGCGACGTTTGCGCGGCGCACCGTTACCTTCGTCTTTGCTGCTGAGGCCACGAATCATGTTACGGCGCTCACTGTCGCTGGCTTCCTGGTAGTCGGTCCACCATTCGCCAAGACCATCGGTTCCCTCGCCGGCGCTCTCTCGCAACAGCAGAAAATCGTAGCCAGCGCGGAAGCGTGGATTCTCCAGTAGCTGGTCTGCACGACGTCCTTGTCGGCGTGGCAAGCGTTCCTGCATGTCCCAGATCTCGCGCATGGGCATGGTGAAACGCTTGGGAATGGCCGTGCGCTGGCACTGTTCCCATATGAGGTCATGCGCGGCTTCCTGCATCGCCGGTATTGGCGGCAGGCCGCGCGCTTGGACCTCGGCGACGCGCGCCGGCAAGGCCGGCCAGAGCAGGGCCGCAAACAGGAATGCCGGGGTGACGGGCTTGCCTTGGGCGATGCGCAGGTCGGTATTGGCCAGGGCGTTGCGGATCAGCGTACCGGCATACTCAGGGTTGTCTTCCAGCGCATCGGCGCTGGCCGGAAATAGCGGTGCGAACAGGTCGTACTCAAGCAGCAAATCGAAGGTGCGTTCGGCTTTACCGCTAAGGAACAGCTTGATGATCTCGTCGAACAAGCGCGCAGACGGCACGTCGTTCAATAGGTCGGCCAGGTCGGCAATCGGCTCGGCGCTATGCTTTTCGATCTCGAAGTCGAGCTTGGCGGCGAAGCGGACCGCTCTCAGCATGCGTACCGGATCTTCTTGGTACCGCTGCTCTGGGTCGCCGATCAGGCGGATCAGTCTGTTGCGAATGTCGTGGACCCCGTGGGTGTGGTCGAGGATCCGCTCGCTGGAAGGATCGTAGTACAGAGCGTTAATGGTGAAATCGCGGCGCTGCGCATCGTCTTCTAGCGTGCCATAGATGTTGTCACGCAGAATCCGCCCGCTCTCGTTGCGCGAAGCCAGGTGGTTGGGTTCATCATCATCATCTTCTTCGGGATGATTGGCGCGGAAGGTTGCGACCTCGATGATCTCGCGGCCGAAGTGCACGTGAACCAGCTTGAAGCGACGACCGATGACACGTGCATTACGAAACTCGGCACGCACCTGTTCGGGCGTGGCACTGGTAGCCACGTCGTAGTCCTTTGGCTCCAGATCGAGCAGCAGGTCGCGGACGCATCCACCCACGACATACGCCTCGTAGCCGGCATGCTGGAGCCGCTCGACCACACTGACGGCGTGCCGGCTGAGATCGTTGCGGTGCAGCGAATGCTGCCGGCTGGACAGTATTTCGGGGGTGCGACGAGGATGCGGGAGTCGGCGCAGGGGTAAACGAAAAGACTGGAACAGCTTTTTCAGCATGAGAGGCACTGTGTGGCGAAATGACAAGGTGGCGACGTGAATAGCCACGAAACAGGCGTGGATTCTAGCACCGGGAGCAGGGATGGTGAACGAAGCGCGGAGAGGTGTCAAAACTCGGCCGAGGCCAGAAAGCACTAGGGGGAGCCGAAGCTCCCCCTTTAAATGATGTCGCGTGCTTTGTTGTTATTAGTATTTCGGGCGTGTTGTTTTTGTTTGGGTCACCCGTTCCCTTCAGCTATCGCATCCAGGAATCGCTCCTACGTTGGGAGCAAAGAGCAAACGGATTTCTTTGGTCGCTGATTTACCATCGATCATTCGATCCAACCAGTTCAGGCGCTGCTTATGCAGTTTTTGTTGTTCTCAGCCTGGTCGTGGGGCAAAACCCCATTTGGCATTTCCTCTCCAAAAGAATCAGTTAGCTACGCCTCTGCCTTATTGTCTTTATTTTGCTAGAGCCGGTACGTCTTGTTCTTATTGTGGGTCTGCTTGTTATTGTTGTTGTGCCAGATATAAAGCATTCGCCGTGCCAGTTTTTGAAAAGCCTTTAGAATCAATGGGTTGGTCTTTTTGGTTGTTGATCTGGCCCGAAGAGTCTGTAGCGTTCGTTACCGATGAACCCGCATTTTGTTACGTCTTGGTAGTGGGGGTAACAGCTCGCTACCCAGCCGTGGCCGATTTGCGTCGTGGGATCCCGAGCCGCTGACGACGCTCCCAAAGGCACTTGCGGCTGATGCCCAGCTTGCGTGCCAGCTCGGTCTCGGTCATGTGGTCCTGGTGCTCAAGTACGAAATGCTGAAAGTAGTCTTCCAGCGATAGATCCTCGGTCGGCTCGTTGCTGGTCGAGACAGCGGAACCTAGAAGGGCACCGGGTTCATCAAAATCCTCGTCGAGGGGGTCGAGCTCGATGTCGATACCCAGCAGCTCAGCACTGATTTCTTCGCTCTCACTGAGAATCGCCGCCCGCTCGATGGCATTCTCCAGTTCGCGCACGTTCCCCGGCCAGGTGTATTGCCGTACGGCCTGCTCGGCCTCTCGGGAGAAGTGCAACCCCTCGGTGGCCATGCGCGCACTCTGGCGTGCCAGGAAGGCCTTGGCGATTTCCAGCACGTCGGCGCCGCGCTCGCGTAGGGGGGGCAGTTTCAAGGCGATGACATGCAGCCGGTAGTAGAGGTCCTCACGAAATTGCCCATTCTTGGCCAGCGTTTTCAGGTCACGGTGGGTCGCGGCGACCAGGCGCACATCGACTTTTTGCGACTGGGTAGAGCCTACCCGCCGGATCTCGCCTTCCTGCAATACGCGTAACAACCGCGCCTGTGCTTCCAGAGGCAGCTCACCGATTTCGTCGAGGAACAGGGTGCCACCATCTGCGGCCTCGACCAGGCCGGCGCGACCCGCACTGGCGCCGGTAAAGGCCCCTTTCTCGTGACCGAAGAGTTCGGATTCGATCAGGCTTTCCGGAATGGCGGCGCAGTTGACTGAAATCATCGGCGCCTTGGCGCGACGGGAAAGGTTATGCAGCGCGCGGGCAACAAGCTCTTTACCTGTACCCGATTCGCCTTGGATCAGCACATTGGAGTCGGTTGGGGCGACCTTGCGTATCTTGCCGAACAAATCCTGCATCGGGCCGCAGCGTCCGATGATGCCAATCTCACCATTGATCGAGTCGTCTGTCTTGCCGGCAACGGGCGTGGCGCTGCGCGACGCCTCAGCCGGCGCCGAGGCGGCCTGCTGCCGATCATGAAGAATGCGCGCCACGGTCTGCAGCATCTCGTCGTGGTCAAAGGGCTTGGCGATGTAGTCCACTGCCCCCATTTTCATCGAGTCCACTGCCGACCGTAGGCTGGCGTAGCTGGTCATGATAAGCACGGGAGTGCCTTCGGCCAGCTTGATCAGTTCGGTGCCGGGCCTGCCAGGCAGACGCAGATCGCTGACGATGAGATCAAAGGAGGGAATGCTGAAGCGCTCTTGTGCCTCCTGCACCGAGCCGGCTTCACTCACCTCGTACTGGTTGCGCTCGAGCAGTCGGCGCAGGGCGGAGCGGATAATGGTTTCGTCTTCGACGATCAGAATATGGGACATCAGTACTCTCTCGACGGTCTGAAGGCGGCTACACGGTGGTGGGAACGGCGCCAAAAGAGGGCTCGTTCCCGAACCTGTGCTAGTTGCCGCGCTGCGGCTTGGTGCGGGGTGCCAGTGTCATCTTCATCCAGGACGCGGCGGGGCCAGCTATACGCTGGGCCGCCCATGGTCGAGACTTGGCAGAAAACGGCCGGTGCCTCGTCATTCACCGGAATCTGTGGCCTCGACATGACGCGGCAAAGTGATGCGGAAACGCGTGCCGCGTTGGGTTTCCGGGTCGGCCGGGCTGTCAATATTGATCTGCCCATAATGCTCTTCCACGATCGAATAGACCAGTGCGAGGCCCAGCCCTGTCCCTTCACCTGGATCCTTGGTGGTGAAGAACGGCTCGAAAAGCCGATCCTGAATCGCCTGCGGAATGCCGCTACCTTCGTCTTCGACGATGAGATAGACAGTCTGTTCGGACACTTCGCTGCGTACTCGGATCGCGCCGCCGGGCTCGGATGCGTCGCGTGCGTTGGACAGCAGGTTGATCAGCACCTGAGCGAGGCGCTGCGGGTCGCCTTCTGCCAGATGATCGGGGTCGCAGAGGTTGAAGAATCTCACCTCGGTTCCCCGCCGGTTGAGTGAGAGCAGGGCAATCGCATCTTGCGCCACCTCTGCCAGGCTTACGGGGTACCGGTCCTGTTGTCTGCCGCCGGCATGGGCGAAGCTCATCAGCGACTGGACGATGCGTGAGACGCGTTTGGTCTGCTCGACGATCTGGTTGCTGATCTCGATGATCTCGGGGTCTGCCTCGCGCTCCTCGCGCAGGTTCTGCGCCAGGCAGGCGATGCCTGTGATCGGGTTGCCAATTTCGTGAGCGACCCCCGCCGCCAACCGACCAATGCTGGCCAAACGTTCGGAGTGAACGAGGCGGTCCTCCAGCTGTTGGGTTTCGGTGAGGTCTTCGATCAGCAGTACCAAACCGCTACTGCCGGGCGCCAACGGTTCGGCGATCGCGGCCTTGTGCAGGTTCAGGCAGCGGCTATGACCGTCCAGCTGCAAGCGTTGTTTATGCAGGTGCTCCTCGCGCTGCTGGGTGAAATCGCTTAGCAGGCTCTGCCAGGGCTCGGCGATGGTCGACAGGCGAGAGCCCACCACCTGCAGCGCGGGAATTTCGGTGAGCTCTTCCAGGGCTTTGTTCCACATCAGGATTTCCTGGTCCTTGGCCAGCGAGCACACGCCCATCGGCAGCTCCTGCAGGGTCTGCCGGTGATAACGGCGCAGGGCATCGAGTTCGGCAGCAAGGCCGGTAAGGCGTGAGTGATAGTCCTCCAGGCGACTCTCGATGAAATGGATGTCTTCGGTCACATAGCTGTCTGCACCGTTCTTGTACGAGAGAAAATTCTCAACGATGTCCTGGGCGACGCTCGGCCCCATCAGTCCGGACAGGTTTGCCTCGATGCGATCGCGCAGCCGGCGCAAGGCATAGGGGCGATGCTCGTCGAAGGGCAGTTGCAGATCCCGCAGCGCCTGTTCCACCTCCCGCTGCGCAGTCTTGGCGCCCAGCGGCTTGGCGAGCTGAGTGGCGAACTCCTGCGGCGAGGCGGCTGCCAGCTCACGACGTTGAGGTCGGCGCACGTTTTCCACCGCGCAGGCTTCTGCTGCGGCTTGCTCCTCGGCGCTGGTCTCGGTGAACAGCGATAACAGCGAAAACGCCAGCACGTTGACCGCCAGAGAGGCGATCGCCGCCAGGTGCCAGCTGGTGTCGTCGAGCACGTAGACCACGTTGAATAGCGGGATGTAGAAGCCATCGAGGTTGCCGACCAGCGGCAGCAGCATGGTCACAACCCAGACGGCAATACCGGCGAGCAGCCCAACGATGTAGCCACGACGGTTGGCGGTCGGCCAATAGAGCACTGAAAGCACGCCGGGCAGGAACTGCAGGGTCGCCACAAAGGCGACAATGCCCAGGTTTGACAGGTCCTGCTCGGCGCCCAGCATCAGATAAAAGCCGTAGCCGGCCATGATGATGGCGAGGATCAGGCTGCGCCGGGTCCATTTCAGCCAGCGATAGATGTTGCCTTCGGTAGGAGGTTGGTAGAGCGGTAACACGAGATGGTTGAGCGCCATACCCGACAGGGCCAGGGTGCTGACAATGATCAGACCGCTGGACGCTGAAAGTCCGCCGACAAAGGCCAACAGCGTCAATGCCTCGCTCTGCGCCGTAATACCGAGGCCGAGGGTGAAATATTCGGGGTTGGTGCTGACGCCAAGTTTGAGCCCGGCCCAGAGAATCAGCGGCACGGCCAGGCTCATCAGCAGCAGATACAGCGGCAGGCCCCAGCTGGCGCTGACCAGCGCGCGCGGGTTGAGGTTTTCGGTAAAGGTCATGTGATACATGTGCGGCATGACAATCGCCGAGGCGAAGAACACCAGCAGCAGGGTGCGCCAGGGCCCTTCCTGCAGCGGCGTATGCAGCGCCTGCAATGCCGACTGGTTCTGCAACAGCCAGATTTCCAGCTGATGCGGCCCACCGAACACGACAAACAGCGCGTACAAACCGATGGCGCCGAAGGTCAGCAACTTGACCACCGATTCGAACGCGATGGCGAAGACCAGCCCTTCGTGCTTCTCCCGTGTGGCGATATGCCGGGCGCCGAAGAGAATGGTGAACAGCATGATCATCACGCAATAACCCAGCGCGACCCGTTCCTGCAGGGGCTCGAGGGTGAGAATCCCGATGGCATCGGCGACCGCCTGGATCTGCAAGGCGAGTAGCGGCAGCATGCCAATCAGCATGACCACCGTGGTCAGCGCGCCGCTCCAGGTGCTGCGGAAACGGAAGGCGAACAGATCCGCTAGTGAGGCCAGCTGGTAGGTTCGGGTGATACGCAGTATCGGATAGAGCAGGACCGGCGCCAGTAGAAACGCACCGCACACGCCCAGGTAGGTGGCGAGGAACCCGTATCCATACTGATAGGCCAGGCCCACCGTGCCATAAAACGCCCAGGCACTGGCGTAGACGCCGAGGGACAGGGTGTAAGTGAGCGGGTGCCGAATGACCCAGCGCGGGATCAGTCCTCGCTCGCTGATCCAGGCCACCCCGAACAGCACCAGCAGATAGGCGACACTGATCAGAATCAGGTGGCTGAGGCTAAAGCTCGTCTGCATCGCGTTGACTCTGAAGAATGAAGGTCACCACGATGAGGATCAGCCACAACAGATAAGGCCGGTACCACGCGCCGTTGGGGTCAATCCACCAGTCCATGATTGCAGGGGAAAACAAATAGATCCCCACCACCAGGAGCAGCACCAGTCGGTAGATGTACATGCTGGAACTCGTGTCGAAAGTAGGCGGATGGTAAAGGAAGCGGCAAGCGGCAAGCCACAGGCTGGCGGAAAAGAGCGTCGCACGTCGGTTTTGCCCATATTAAGAGGCACGGATGTCGCCTCAGCGAAGCTGCGACTCGGCCAGGGTTCGACAGCGCGGGATGCGCTCAGCATTCCAGTGGGCTGTCGCCCAAGTCAGCACCTCGTTGGGCAGGGCGTCACTCAGCTCGCTTGGAGTGGGTTGGCCAAGCGCGCGCAGCGCACGCAGTAACAGTGGTGTGGCTTCAGCCGGTTGCAGCGGCGGTGAGCGGTAACGTTTTCCCAGTTTATGGCCGTCGGGCTGAATGATCAGAGGGACATGCAAGTAGCGCGGGTGTGGCAGGCCAAGCAGGTCCTGCAGAAAGAGTTGCCGCGGGGTCGAGTCGAGCAGATCGGCACCGCGGACGACGTCGGTCACGCCCTGCCAGGCATCATCGAGCACCACCGCCAGCTGATAAGCAATCAGCCCGTCTCTGCGGCGGATAACGAAGTCGCCCACTTCGCGGGCCAAGTCCTGGCTGTACTGGCCCTGGACGCGATCGCTGAAGCTGTAGGTCCGATCCGGCACGCGCAGGCGGATGGCGGCGTCAGGGGTGTCGCGGCCGGCTTCACGGCAGAAACCCGGGTAGAGTCCGGCGAACGCCTGCAATTGCTTGCGCGAGCAGGTACAGGCATAGGCATGGCCGTCCTGCCTGAGGCGATCGATCACCTCGTTATAGACGTCAAGCCGTTCGCTTTGGCGGACCATCTGGTCATCCCATTGGAAACCGTAGGCTTCCAATGCCTGCAGAATCGAGGTCTGCGCCCCCGGCATTTCTCGCGGCGGATCGAGGTCTTCCATGCGCAACAGCCAACGGCCGCCAACGGCACGGGCATCGAGATAGGAGGCGAGGGCAGCGATCAACGAGCCGAAGTGCAGATAGCCGCTGGGGGTCGGCGCGAAGCGACCTATGTAGGAAGAGGGTGTGGACATGGGCCGGCTCGGGTAAGGGGCGTCGAGGCGGGGTGAAGCAAAGGCGCGGGAGGCCGAAAATGAAGCGGGGCGCCGTAGCGCCCCGTTCGGGATCAGGAACCGATCTGCTTTTCCTTGATCTCCGCCAGCGTCTTGCAGTCGATGCACAGCGTAGCGGTCGGACGGGCTTCCAGACGGCGAATGCCGATCTCGACGCCGCAGGAATCACACCAGCCATACTCGTTGTCTTCGATCAGCTGCAGCGTCTCGTCGATCTTCTTGATCAACTTGCGCTCGCGATCACGGGCGCGTAGTTCCAGGCTGAATTCTTCTTCCTGGCTGGCGCGATCGGCCGGATCGGGGAAGTTGGCCGCTTCGTCCTGCATGTGATGCACGGTTCGGTCGACTTCCTCCATCAGCTCCAGCTTCCACTTATTGAGGATGCCGGTGAAGTGAGCGCGCATGTTGTCGCTCATGTATTCCTCGCCCTTGGACTCCTTATAGGGAACGAAGGCGCGGATCAATTGGTTGCTGGGTGTCGTTTTAGTAATGGGCATGGATGAACGCCTCTCGCTATGTCCATTGCGCAGGATAGTGAATCCCTCTGCCGGCCCGTGCCGGCCCTGCGGCTGCAAGCGGGCGAACTTACCAGATCGTATCGGGGTGCGCTACTCCCGAATATCACGGTGGCTGCGGTGTCAGGGGGACCTTCGGTAGAATTCACGTTTTGTACTCGTCAGGAAGGTCAGATGACCTCGTCATATAGCGCGCGTAGCCGTGCAATCGAACCCTTTCACGTCATGGCATTGCTGGCCCGGGCCAACCAATTGCAGGCGTCTGGACATGACGTCATTCACCTGGAGATCGGAGAGCCGGACTTCAGCACCGCCGAGCCCATCGTCGCGGCCGGTCAGGCTGCCCTCGCGGCTGGTCATACCCGCTACACCGCCGCCCGTGGGCTGCCGCAGCTGCGCGAGGCGATTGCCGGTTTCTACAAGCAGCGCTATCAACTGTCTATTGACCCCGAACGCGTGCTGATTACTCCCGGCGGGTCCGGTGCGCTGCTATTGGCCAGCAGTTTGCTGGTCGACCCAGGCAAGCACTGGCTGTTGGCCGACCCGGGGTATCCCTGCAACCGGCACTTCCTGCGCCTGATCGAAGCTGCCGCGCAGCTGGTGCCGGTCGGCCCGGATGTGCGTTATCAGCTGACGGCCGATCTGGTCGAGCGTTACTGGGACAAGGACAGCGTGGGCGCCCTGGTGGCTTCGCCGGCCAATCCCACCGGTACCTTGCTGACACGGGACGATCTGGCGGGCCTGTCGGCTGCGTTGAAAAGCCGCGGCGGGCAACTGGTGGTGGACGAGATCTACCACGGCCTCACCTATGGCACCGATGCGGCCAGTGTGCTGGAAGTCGACGACTCGGCGTTCGTGCTGAACAGCTTTTCCAAGTACTTCGGCATGACGGGCTGGCGCCTCGGTTGGCTGGTCGCGCCACCTCAGGCGGTCAGCGAACTGGAAAAGCTGGCGCAGAACCTCTACATCAGCGCGCCGACCATGGCCCAGCATGCCGCCCTGGCCTGCTTCGAGCCGGCCACCCTGGAAATCCTCGAAGCGCGTCGCGGCGAATTTGCCAAGCGCCGTGATTTTCTGCTGCCCGCATTGCGCGAGTTGGGCTTCGGCATTGCGGTGGAGCCGGAAGGGGCTTTCTATCTCTACGCCGATATCAGCGCCATCGGCGGTGACGCTTACACGTTCTGCCAGCACATGCTGGAAACCGAGTTTGTCGCCATCACGCCGGGGTTGGATTTCGGGCGGCACCAGGCCGGTCACCATGTGCGTTTCGCCTATACGCAGGATTTGCCCCGGCTGGAGCAGGCGGTTGAGCGCATTGCGCGTGGCCTGCGGAGCTGGAAAGGCTGATGCAGTTCACAACGCCTCTGGAGCAGGGTCGGCTGGTTCGGCGCTACAAGCGTTTCCTCGCCGATGTCGTTACCGACGCCGGCGAGCACCTGTGCATCCACTGTCCGAATACGGGCTCGATGCTCAATTGCATGAGCGAGGGCGCGCGCGTCTGGTTTCAGCGCAACAGCGATCCCAAACGCAAACTGCCTGGCACCTGGGAACTGGTTGAAACCCCGCAAGGGCGGCTTGCCTGCGTCAACACGGCACGGGCCAATCGACTGGTCGAAGAGGCGCTGCTGGCCGGAGTGATCGGGGAATTGAACGGCTTCACTGCGCTCAAGCGTGAGGTGGCGTACGGCATCGAGAACAGCCGCGTGGATTTCCGCCTGGACTATCCCGCAGGACCCGCATTCGTCGAAGTCAAAAGCGTGACCCTGGGCTTCGCTGATACGGCTGTTGCGGCCTTTCCCGATGCGGTGACGGACCGCGGCGCTCGCCATTTGCGCGAACTGGCGGTGCTGGCCCGTCAGGGCGTATGGGCGGTACAACTGTATTGCGTCAACCTCACTGGAATCGATGCCGTGCGCCCTGCCGGCGAGATCGACCCGCGCTACGCCGCCGCGCTGCGGGATGCAGTGGAGGCGGGCGTCGAAGTGCTGGCCTATGGCGTCGAACTGTCGCCGAGAGAGATCCGGCTGGTGCGTCCCTTGCCGGTCATTCTGTAAGCAGACCTGTAGCGACCGGCTGGGCCCCGGTCGCGATCCTCTCCCTTCACCGGCCGCTGGGTGTGATCCGCCAGATCACGTTCCCGACGTCATCGGCCACCAATAGCGCGCCGGCCTTGTCCACTGCGACGCCCACCGGGCGACCCATGGCCTGCTCATCCTCGTTGAGAAAGCCGGTCAGCACGTCTTCGGCTGTGCCGTCCGGCTCGCCATCCTTGAAGGGTACGAAAACCACTTTATAGCCACTGCGCGGCTTGCGGTTCCATGAACCATGCTGGCCGATGAACGCGCCGTGACGGTAGCGCTCGGGCAACAGCGAGCCTTCATAGAAGGCCAGTCCGAGAGAGGCTGTGTGTGCGCCAAGTGCGTAGTCGGGCATGAGGGCTTTGGCCACCAGATCCGGGCGCGGCGGCTTGACCCGCTCGTCGACGTGCTGACCGTAATAGCTGTAGGGCCAGCCGTAGAAACCGCCGTCTTGTACCGATGTCATGTAATCGGGCACCAGATCGCTGCCGATTTCGTCGCGCTCGTTGACGGTGGTCCACAGCTCGCCGCTGTCTGGTTGCCAGGCCAGACCATTGGGGTTGCGCAGGCCCGAAGCGAACAACCGCATCGTCTTATCGTGCGGGTCAATCTCAAGAATGGCCGCGCGGTTTTCCTCGGCCTCCATGCCGTTTTCACCCACGTTGCTGTTGGAGCCGCTGGTAACGTACAGCCTTGATCCGTCGGGGCTGGCGATGACGTTCTTGGTCCAATGGTGGTTGATCGGCCCGGCTGGAAGGTCGACCACTTTCTCACCCGCCGCGTCGATCCTGGTCGCACCTTGCTTGTAGGGGAAGCGCACCAGTGCATCAGTGTTGGCGACATACAGCTGATCGCCTATGAGCGCCATGCCGAACGGTGAGTGCAAACCCTCGAGAAATACCGATCTGTCTTCGAGCGTGCCGTCACCATCGCGATCACGCAGCATCGTAATACGGTCGGCGCTTTTGCCGCCGGAGCCCGCCCGCGCCATGACCTTTTTCATGATCCAGCCACGAATGCCCTGGCCGTCGTCCGGCTTCGCGGGCGCATTGCTTTCGGCCACGAGCACGTCGCCATTGGGCAGCACATAGAGCCAGCGCGGATGATCGAGGTTGTCAGCGAACGCCTGGACTTGCAGGCCGGGAGCCGCTTGCGGCGAGCGATCCGCGGGCCACCAGGTGGCCTCGGCGATGTTGACGGTCGGGATCAGCGACTTATTCGGCTCGGGCAGCGCCGGGGCCGGGCCGTAGCCAGCTTCGACTGGCAGTGTGGCGGTATCGCCGCAGCCGGCCAGGCCAAGCATAAGCGCCCCGGTTGTTAGGTAAGCGTAACGGCTAGGCATGGTCTGTTCCTATGTGATGATCGCAGCTGGACTCATGGGGCATTGTCCTGATCACGCCCCCTCTTGTGGGTACTGGCCGATCTATGCGCTGCATGTTGTTCCAGGCGAGGCATCACCAGAAAGATGACCAATGCGAAGGCCGTCGTCATCACTGCGGTGGACTCATGACCCAGCCCCGTGGCGACGCCGATGGCCGCGGTCAGCCAGATTCCCGCCGCCGTGGTAAGACCTTTGACGTCCTCCACCGAACTGCCCTTGAGAATAGTGCCGGCGCCCAGAAAGCCAATACCGGTGATGATGCCTTGCATGACCCTAGACAGATCTTCGATCGGCATCCCCGCTTCCAGTGGCACCAGAACGAAGAGGGCGGCACCCAGCGATACCAGCATATGGGTGCGCAGGCCGGCGGCCTTGCCCTTGTATTCACGTTCGTAGCCGAGCACGCCACCCAAAAACGCGGCCAGGACCAGCCGTACGGAGACGCGAATCGCATGCTCGAAGTCGGGGATGTCGGAAAATTCCGAGGCGACGGTGCGGCTCAGGATATCCCACCATTCCATGCATTCCTCCCTTGGGCTTAGCGGACGTGCTTTGCCGTTCGAGTACCGCCTGGCTTCAGCGGTTCATTCCACGACCTCGAAGCGCAGCATGCCGATCATTTGCCCTGCCTCGGTCATCACCCGCACGCGCCATTTACCTTCGGCCTGCTTTGGAAAGTTGCGCTTGTGGGTCCAGGCACGATAGCCGGCCTCCCGGCCACCGCTGATGTCCAGCGGGATGCGGTCGACCCGCTTACCGTTGTGCGTCCATTCATGGTAGATGCGTTCTTTCAGGCCGCGCGGCGCGTTGATTGCGGTAAATGCGTAGAGGCCATTGCTGTGCAACTGTTGGCTGGAGATTTCACGCAGACGATTGCCAGGCTTGCGCGAGGCATCATCGAGGGTCGTGGTCACTGCGACATCCGTCAGCCAGAGCGTTGCCGGCGGCACCCAGGCGCGTCCCACCCAACCGGCCAGACCGACCACGGCAGCGAGCGCCAGCACCCCCAGCACGCTTCTCCAGTTCCACGAAGCAAACAAGCCGCTGAGGCTCGGCAGTGCGAGTACCACGGCGATGCCCAATGCCCAGAGATAACTTTGCGGTGTCGACAGGTGAAAGATGATCGGTAGCGCAGTGAGTAGAACGGCAAACAATGTCAGCGCATGAAATGCCAGATAGACCCAGCGTCGCGGCGCGAGCCACTTGTAATAGATCGGATCGACCAGCGAGACCAGCGCTGCCACGCCCAGCATCACGGTGAACGCGGCCTGGCCACTGTTCCAGGTCGTGGTGATGAAAAAGAACGGGATGATGAAGAACAGGCTTTCCTGATGGACCATTTGCGTCACATAGCGCAGCAAAGGCGGTGGCACCTTCCAGCCGAAGCGGCGTTCCAGACCGGCGCGTAGGCTTTTCTCCAACATCAGCCAGAGCCAGCTGAACAGCATCAAGGCGGCGATGACCTTGGCCAGCCCGGCGTGGCGCTCGACCAGCACAAAACTGGCCAGGCCCGAACAGAAACCAAAGAGTGCAACCGTGCCGGGGTAGCGGCGAATCAGCCGCGAGGCCAGCTCGAACAGGCTCAAGAAGCGGGTCTTCAACGACATGACGACTTCACAGTGAGGGGTGTCTCCGATTGATACGAGGCAGACGCCGGACGAGCGAGGGGCTCATCGTTGTTCTGTAGGCAGTCTATTGTGCTTGAGTTCCCGGGCTGCCGTTCAGGCATCGCAGCGGCTGACTATGCCGAGCCGTGGGAGATCGGAGGGATTGCCTGATCAATGGCCGCACACAGGCGATCATAGGCGCGGGCGGTCTCCGGTGTCAGGCGGATCAGTGGTAGACCGATGGTCTGGCAGAGCTCATCGACGAACGCGTTGGCCTCGTCAGGCTGCTCCATTTCGATGGCGCAACAGGGCGTCAACGTCTGCGGGTCGCACAATAGGAAATCGAACCGTGCCGCGGAGATGCGGTTGACCGCCTGATACCAGGGCGCACGCCGCGGAACCGCTGTGACTTCGACCACATCGGCGACACGCACCTTGCATAGAATCAGGAAGCGCTCACCCACGGCCTGCTGCAACAGGGCCAGTAGTTCCTGCTCGCTCGGCTGAAAAAACGGCTCTTGCAGCCGGTAGGGCATGCGCAGCGCCGGGTGGTTGTACTGACGCTGCTTGATAAAAAAGACCAGCGCAAAGCAGACAAATGCCACTAGCACCAGAGCCAGGAAACTCATCATCGAGCGGCCTCCGGCACTGACGGCTGCGAGCTTGCAGAAACGAGCCATGACGGCATGGAAGAACTCCGGTACGGCAAATGTAACTATTGGAGGAGGCGACCCCGGTGAAGTTCGTTACACCGCGAACACCGTTCAGCGATGCGAGCGCCGCCTTGGAACGCTCTCAGATAGTTATCCCATATATCTGTTAAGTGTTCTGTGGATAACCTTGGGGTCAACAGCCCGGCGCCACAAGCTGCGCCGCTTTCCGTCGCTTGGTCAACTTTTGATCAGGCCGCCGCTACAGGTGAAAACACACAGCTAAGCGGTTTTTGCAATCTCAAAACAGGCCCATTCGCGGGTGTTCGTGCGTATGCATAACGTGAGGTTAGGACTTATCCCCGATTGCTGTGGAGAGTGCTGTGGATAAAGGAAGGTGAACCCTGCCGAAACGCCGTCATATCTAGGCTGTAGCTGATCGGTCGTTTTTTATACAGCGGTACGGCGGACAATCGGCCAATTGCTCACTGCCAGGTGGAGGCAGCGCCCAGCGTGTCGCAGCTAAGCGGTAGGTCGTTCAGCAAGTGGACCAGCGGCTGCCGTGATTCGCGTTGCTGGACCGCGCCGGGAGACTGCGCGCTCGTTCAGGCCCTGTTGCGCGATTTCGATGACTCCGTCCGCTGCGGCTGGTGCGTGATGCCGTCCATTGGAAACATGGCCAGTGATACTGGCGCCGCGAAATGTGCCCGGCGAACGCCAGGATTCCCTACGGCCAAAACGTCAGCAGCGCTCGCCAATGCAGACACCATTGATCCCTAAGGCGTAGTTGGCAAACAAGCTCTGGATCATTTCAAGACTGGGCATGGGCGGCTCCTCGTTATTGAAAACAAGCCTAGTCGCTTCCCGACGGCATGCCCTTTAGCTTTTGTTGATCGCTTCGATAGCCCTCGTGACAAACTTATCCCCTTAGTCTGTGCAAGCTTCTGTGCATAACCTATTAGTGACCTTCGCAAACAGGCGGTATCACTGGCGTTGCGGGCGCTGATCAAGAACTGATCAGCTTACGCCTGAGTAGCGTTAAGTGGTTGTTACGCGGAGTATTTTGCTTGACAGCGACTGCGTGGTGAGAGCTGGGAGCGCAGCCGTTTATTGTCCAGTATTACTGTGGGGCTCTCTGTGGATAACGTGCGGAAACGAAGCGCCAGGGCGCGCTACGACTGGTGTGTAGCTGGCTGGTCGTAAAATGAACAGCTGTGGCCGGGGCTGACGCTCTGATTGGAAGTCATGGCGAGTGGCGCGCGGCCGACAAGCCTTTCAGTCATCGGTACTGACAAGACCTTTGCGCAGCGCATACAGCACCAGCGAGGGCACATCACGCAGTTTGAGACGATCCATGATCTGCGCCCGGTGCGCATCTACCGTCTTCACGCTCAAGCCCAGGCCGCTGGCGATATCACGCGTCGAAACGCCGCGCACGATCAGCCGCAGGATTTCAACCTGGCGTGGCGTCAACGACGGAGCGCCAGGCTGCTCGCGCTGGCCGCCTTCGATCACCGCCGACTGGATGACTGTCTGCGCGATACCGGGGCTGAGGTACGACTCGTTGCGCGACAGAGCCCTCAATGCCAGCTCCAGCTCCTGCGCGGCGGCGTCCTTGAGCAGGTAACCGCTGGCACCCAGGCGCAGCGCCTGCAGGACGTAGTCGGGCGTCGTGTGCATCGACAGAATCAGGAACTGCACATTGGGGAATTCGGTGCGCCACTGACGCAGGGCATCCAGGCCGCTCATGTGTTTCATGCTGATATCCAGTAACAGGATGTCAGGCTTGAGTTCGGTGAGGATGGTGTGAACCTCGCTGCCGTCGGCTCCCTCGGCTACCACCTCGTATCCCGGCTGGTCTTGCACCAGCGCCCGTAGGCCTGCTCTGACCAGTCCATGATCGTCAATCAGTGCTACCCGTTTCATGCATCTACTCCGTGGTGCGGGGATGGGCTGCTATCGGCAAGCTCACGGTTACCCGTGTGCCCACCCCGCTGAGGCTTGCTATGTTCAGTTCTCCGCTCAATGCAGCGACGCGCTCTTCCATGCTGGTCAGGCCCAGACTTAGAGCGCGTGCACGAGCCGCTCGAACGTCGAAGCCGACGCCGTCATCAATGATTTCGACGCGCAGGGCATCGTCTGTGCGGCAGATGAGCACGTCCACACGGCCGGCGCAGGCATGGCGGGCAACGTTGTTCACCGCTTCCTGAACGATGCGGAACGCCACCAGGGCGACATCGGGAGAAAGGTCGACCGTTTTGCCCTCGAGCTTAAGCGACCAACGGGTGTGCGCAGCTTCGAGGAAGCGCGACAGATGCCACTGCACGGCAGCCTGCAACCCGAGCGTCTCGAGCTGCAGGGGATGCAGTGCCAGCGACAGGCTGCGAACCTTGCCCAGCGCCTCGTCGGCGGCATCACTGAGCAGGCCGGCCAGCTTGGCCAGCGCCGGTTCATGGGCCAATGACAAGCGCAGCCGCTGCAGGTGCAGCTTGAGGGCGGTCAGCTGCTGGCCGATGTCGTCATGCAGGTCGCGGGCGAGCTGGCGGCGCTGGCTTTCCTGCACCTCCATCAGCCGCTGCGACAGATGTTGCAGCCGCTGGTTGGCCTGTTCCAGCTCGCGCTGCATTCGCTCCGATTCGCTGATGTCACGCAACAGCAGCAGCACATCATGGTACCCGTCGTTTTCCAGTAGCAGCTCGCATACTTCGGCCTGAAACGGGGTGCCGTCGACGCGCAGCAGGATGACGTGTCGAAAGCACAGCGGGCTGATCACGCCGCACTGCAGGCGGTCCAGTCGCTCGGTTTCGCGTGCCCGCAGATGCGGGGCAATGTAGGGCTGCCATTGGCCGGTGACCGAGGGAGCCTCGCCTTTCGGATCGAACAGGCTGCCGGCCGCCGCATTGCAGAAGCGGACCTGTCCGCTGCGGATGATCACCACGCCGTCGGGTAGGCTGGCGACCATCCGCTCGTAGATCCGCGGCGAATAGGTGCCGGTCGGCTCGGCTGGCGGCGAAGGAGCAACGTCCGCGTCGCGGGTGCTTGCCGCTCCGGCGGCAGTTGATTGTTGCGCCCGCATCGAACGGAGCATGACCTGGATGGCCAGCCACCACAGCGCCGAAGACAACAGCAGCGCCAGCAGGCTCCAGACGATGGCCACCGAGGGCTGAGCACCCATCAACAAGCCGCCCAGCAGCACAAAAGCCGCATGCAGCGTAGCGATGGCCCAGGGCATCCAGCGCAACAACTGCGGGGAAGGGCCTAGCCGGTCAGCAATGTCCGATACACGCTCCGTCATTTGAGAACTGTTACCTGTGGTCGATGGGTGCCGCTGTGTGCGGCGCCCCCAGGGGTAGCTGTTTTTCTGCGCGAGCGCTCTATTCAGCCTAGTCCGCGCGCAGTTCCTCGCAAACGTGCAGCCGGATGATGACGTAAGGCGGTGTATGCATGCCCCCGGCAGCGGCGGCGGAAACTTTAGGGCTCCGACACCTTAGGACACCCTAGGGCCGCCTAGGGTTTTGCCTGATACCGCCGTTGATGGCGGCTGCCTATCGTGCCGGTCATTCGACTCTGCCCTGCGAGGCCGCACTGTGTTTGCCTACCCTGCACTCTGGATTGGAATCGCCACCGGGCTCGCTGGCCTGGCCCTGGGCTCGCCCTGGATCGCTGGCACGGGCAGCGCTGTCTGCGTGGCTGCGGCAGTCTTTCTCAAGCCGCGAGCGTCTCGCGCGGCGATCAACTCCGAGCCAGTGGTCGCAGCGCCGGCTGCCGCCCCAGCGGTGGAGCCGCTGCTCAATGCCGTGTTACCGACCTGGGACAAGAACCTCGGGCAGGTGCGCGATATTCAGCAGAACAGCGTGCGCCAGCTGTTCGAACACTTCGCCGGATTGTCGGCTCGCCTCAGTCAGACCCTGAGCAATTCGGACAATGTGATCGGCGGCGATGGCATGGCCAGCAGTCTGCGCCAGGCGCAGAACCGCCTCAATGAAGTGACCTCGGCGTTCCACGCCGCCAGCGGCCGCAAGGCCGAACTGCTGGGCACCATTTCCGACCTCAACGGCTACGCGGCTGAGCTGCAGTCGATGGCCAAGCACGTGCAGGACATCGCCAGCCAGACCAACCTGCTCGCGCTCAACGCCGCCATTGAGGCGGCCCGGGCCGGGGACTATGGCCGTGGTTTCTCGGTGGTCGCCGACGAGGTGCGCAAGCTGTCGACGCTGTCGGCCGAGACCGGCCAGCGGATGGGCAACAAGGTCAGCGAAATCAACCAGGCGATCCGCGCCACTGTCACCGCGGCAGACGAACTGACCACCAGCGAGCGCGACAACCTGAGCTACCTCGACAGCGTGGCGGGTGACGTCATGCAAGGGCTGGGGCAGAGCCTCAATGAACTCTCGGTCACCTCGTTGCAGCTGCAGCAGGAAACCCGCGTCACCCAGGCGACCATCGAGGAGATCGTGGTCAGCCTGCAGTTTCAGGACCGTACTGACCAGATGCTCGACCACCTGCAGCACGACATGCAGCGTCTCGACCAGGCAGTGCGTGCCGGCGACAACAGCGTGAACGACCCGCAGCGCTGGCTGCGCGAGCTGCACCAGCACTTCACCACCGACGAGGAGCGCCACGGCAAGACCCGTAGCAAGAGCGCTGCCGACGACGTGACCTTTTTCTGATTCAACAAGGAGCATCACCACATGGCCAAGACCATTCTCATCGTCGACGACTCGCTCTCCATGCGCCAGCTGGTGAAGATGACCCTCACCGGCGCGGGTCATCAGGTCATTGAGGCCGTTGATGGCAAGGACGCGCTGACCAAGCTAAACGGGCAGAAGATCAACCTGATCATCAGTGACGTGAACATGCCGAACCTCGATGGCATCGGCCTGGTGAAGGCGGTCAAGGCCAATGCGGCCTACCGCTTCACGCCCATCGTCATGCTCACCACCGAAAGCGAGCAGGGCAAGAAGGCCGAGGGCCAGGCCGCCGGTGCCAAGGCCTGGATCGTCAAGCCGTTCCAGCCGCAGCAACTGCTGACAGCTGTCGACAAGCTGGTCGGCTGACATGCTCGAACTCACTTACGACCGCAGCGTGGAGCCGGCCCGGCTTCGCCTGTCCGGCAGCCTGACCATCTACGAGGTCGGCGAGGCCCATGCGACCTTGCTGAGCATGCTGGCAAAGCCTGAGGCAAACCCCTGCCTGCTCGACCTCGAGGCGCTCGAAGAACTCGACACCGCCGGGGCGCAGCTGCTGCTCGCGACCCAGCGTCATTTCGAGGCGGCCGGCGGCAGTTTGAAGGTGCAGGGACCGGCCGCCGCGGTGACCGAGGTGCTCGAGCTGTTGCGCCTTGAAACTCTGTACCCCGACGTCCTACTGGCTCATCGCTGAAAGGAAACCGTGATGCTTGATGGCGAACAATGGAGCCAGCTGTTGCTGAGCTTTGTCGAGGAGGCCCGCGATCTGGCCAAGCAGGCCGAAGAGTACCTGCTGCTGCTTGACGAGTGCCCCACCGATGAACAGTCGATCAACGGGCTGTTCCGCGCAATGCACACGCTCAAGGGCTCGGCGGGCCTGTTTTCGCTCGCGCCGCTGGTGGGCTTTACCCATCACCTGGAAAACCTGCTCATGGCGGTACGTGACGGTGCGCAGAGCCTGTCGCCAGAACTGATCTCGCTGATGCTGCGCTGCCTGGATGAAATCAGCGCGATGATCGAGCTGATCGATACCGACAAGGGCGAGCTGCTGGTCGACGACAGCCGCCACCAGCCGCTGCTTGCCGAGCTCGCCAGCTGCATCAACGCTGCGCCCCTGGCGCCGCAGATCCCGGTCGTCATGCTGCCCGAAGACAGCTGCAACAGCCGCGGGGGGCTGGAACGCTGCGCCAGCTGCGACGCCGATGGCGCCTGGCACATCTCGTTGCGCTTTCATGCCGATCTGCTGAGAAACGGCTTCGAACCCAGTTCGTTCGTCCGCTTTCTGAGCCGCCTGGGCGACATCCTGCATCTACAGACAATCAGTGAATCGTTGCCCTCGCTGGCCGAACTGCAGCCGGAGACCTGTTACCTCGGCCTCGAAATCGCGCTGTGCACGCCGGCCAGCAAGGGCGAGATCGAGGAAGTTTTCGAATTCATAGAGGACTTCTGCACCCTGCGCATCCTGCCGCCGACCAGCGAGCTCGAGGACTATCTGCAGCTGATCCGTGACCTGCCCGAAACCGATGCACAAATCGGCCGGATCCTGGTCGCCAGTGGCCTGTTGACCGAGCGCGAACTTGAAGAAGGCCTGGCCCTGCAGGCCGCGGAAACGGTCGAGGTCAAGTCGCCGCTGGGCACGGTGCTGGTGAATGAAGGCATCGTCGCCCCCCAGGCGGTGAACGCCGCCCTGGCCAAGCAACAGGTTGCCCGTGAAAAGCGTAGTCAGGAAAACAGCCAAATCCGTGTGGCTGCAAACAAGCTGGACGAACTGATCAACCTGGTTGGTGAGCTGGTCATCAGCGCGGCCGGTGCACAGCTGCGTGCGCGCTCGCATGGCGATGCCAATTGCATCGAGAGCACCCAGACCGTCAACCAGCACGTCGAGCTGATCCGTGAAGCTGCTCTCAAGCTGCGCATGATCGAGATCGGCGACACCTTCAACCGCTTCCAGCGCGTGGTGCGCGATGTCAGCCAGCAACTGGGCAAGGATATTCGTCTGGATATCCGTGGCGCGGACACCGAGCTCGACAAGGCGGTCATCGACAAGCTGGCCGACCCCCTGACGCACTTGGTGCGCAACGCCATCGACCACGGTATCGAGTCAGCAGAAGGCCGCGTCGCCGCTGGTAAACCGGTCGAAGGCCACCTGCGACTGAACGCCTATCACGAGTCGGGCATGATCGTGATCGAGGTCGGCGATGACGGGCGCGGCCTCAACACGGCGCGCATCCGTGAGAAAGCAATCGCGCGCGGCCTGATCGATGCAGCATCAAACCTGCCCGAACAGGACATCCAGGCGCTCATATTCGCCGCCGGGTTCTCCACCGCCGAGAGCGTGTCCGACCTGTCCGGACGAGGCGTGGGGCTGGATGTGGTGCGCAGCGCTATCGACGCCTTGCGCGGCACCATAGAGATTGATTCCCGTGAAGGTCTGGGCTGCACCTTCCGCATCCGCCTGCCGCTCACTCTGGCGATCATCGATGGTTTCCTCGTCAGCCTTGGCGACGACTATTTCGTCATCCCGCTGGACATGGTCACCGAGTGTCTGGAGATGGACGCCGAGCAACTCAGTTCAGGCGCCTACGGCTACCTCAATCTGCGCGGCAAGCCGCTGCCCTGTCTGTCCCTGGCCGCCCACTTCAACCTGGCGGAAAGTCACGCCAAACGCCGCAACATCATTGTCGTCAGCCAGGGCCGGCAACAGGCCGGGCTGATCGTCGATCACCTTCACGGTGAACTGCAAACCGTCATCAAGCCGCTCGGGCAGCTGTTCCAGCACCTGCAAGGCATTGGTGGCTCCACCATCCTGGGAACCGGGCAAGTAGCCCTGATCCTGGATATCCCCAGCCTGTTCCGTTACCTGCAAAACCACGTCGACGCGAATCCTGCTGCCCAGCGCATCAGCCAATCCCGCCAGGACCTCGCAGGCCAGTAAGGAGAAACAACCATGAACGTATTCGGTAACTTCAAGATAGGGACGCGTCTGATCGCGGGTTTCCTGATAGTGGTGGCACTGACCATTACCGTGGGCATGCTGGGTATACGTAACCTTGAACACGTCAGCGAGTTGTCCGACCAGATGTATGACCGCGAGTTGATCTCGCTGAACAACATCCAGTCGGCCAATGTGCAGCTGATCTATGTTGGACGTGGTCTGCGTTCGAGCCTGCTGGCCACCAGCCTGGAGGAGCGGGACTCTTCCATCAAACTGACCCGGGACGCGATCAGCAAGATGTACGAGCACATCGAGCTCACCCGCACCAGCTTCGTGACGCCCGAAGGCATCGCCCAGTTCGAGTCGCTCAGTGAGCCGATGGCCGCCTACGTGCGGACCGTCGAGCAGGCCCTAAAGCTGCGCGAAGCCTCCAGCGAGGTGCGCCCGGCCGACGAGCTGACCGTGATGCTGCCGCAACTGCGTGAGACCGGAAACAAGGCCGACGATCTGCTGACTGCCCTGGTTGAGCGTAAGGTCGCCAATGCTAAGGAAGCCAATGAACAAATCACGAGCATCTATCTTAGCTCGCGGACCCAGATGATCGGCTTGGTGATCATCGCGGCCTTGCTGGGCTTCGGCATCGGCATTCTGGTCACACGCAGCATTACCCGGCCGCTCAACCGCGCCGTGTCGGTTGCCGATGCGCTTGCGGCTGGCGACCTCAGTGTGCAGGTGGAAGTGAACAGCAAGGACGAGACGGGCCAGTTGCTCAACGCCATGAAGAACATGGCCGAGCGGCTGCGTAGCGTGATGGGCGATGTGCGCAGCGCTGCCGATTCCCTGTCCTCGGCTTCGGAGGAAGTCAGTGCCACCTCGCAATCGCTCAGTCAGGCGGCTAGCGAGCAGGCGGCGGGCGTCGAGCAGACCACCGCGTCGGTGGAGCAGATGTCTGCATCCATCGCGCAGAACACCGAAAGCGCCAAGATCACCGACAGCATTGCCGGCAAGGCCGCCAATGACGCCGTAGCCGGTGGCCGGGCAGTGCGCGATATGGTCGTTGCGATGAAGCAGATCGCGGACAAGATCGGCATCATCGATGACATCGCTTACCAGACGAACCTGCTGGCGCTCAACGCGGCCATCGAGGCGGCGCGGGCCGGTGATCATGGCAAAGGCTTCGCGGTGGTCGCCGCGGAAGTGCGCAAGCTGGCCGAGCGCAGCCAGGTGGCCGCGCAGGAGATTGGTGGCGTGGCCGGCAGCAGCGTGCAGCTGGCCGAGCAGGCCGGTCGCCTGCTCGACGATATCGTGCCGAACATCCAGCGGACTTCGGACCTGGTGCAGGAAATCACCGCGGCATCCCAGGAGCAGAGCACCGGCGCGGGCCAGATCAATATCGCCATGGGGCAGATGAACCAGATCACCCAGCAGAACGCCTCGGCGTCCGAAGAGCTGGCTGCCACCTCCGAGGAGATGAACGCCCAGGCCTCGCAACTGCTGGAGCTGATCGGCTTCTTCCGTCTCGATGCGCGCGATGGGCTCGCTCAGGGCCTCGGTCGCCAGCTACAGGCACCCAGCGTCAAGCCCAGCGGCAACCGCTCGGTGCGCAGCATCCGCAAGCCGACCGCCATGGCTGATGACAGTCAGTTCGTCAGCTTCACATAAGGGGGCGCAGATGAATTTTCCACAGGTAAGCGGTGCCGCCAGCACCGCGCCGGCTGACATCCAGCACCTGTCGTTCCGGGTGCGCCAGGCACGCTACGCGTTGCCGATCGAGCTGGTACGCGAAATCATCGAGTACGGGCAGATCACCGGCGTGCCGATGATGCCGGCGTGCATTCACGGCGTGATCAACCTGCGCGGCAACGTGGTGCCGGTGCTGGACCTGGCCGCACGCTTCGGTATGGAGCGCACGGTGCCGAGCAAGCGGACCTGCATTGTGATCATCGAGCTGGACCTGAACGATGCGCTGCAGCGCATCGGCCTGGTGGTCGATGCGGTCGACGCCGTGCTGGATATCCAGGCTGCCGACGTCGAGCCCGCACCAGGGTTCGGCGCTGGGATTCGGACAGAATTCATTGCCGGCATGGCGCGCGACGAGCGGGGTTTCACCATCATTCTGGACGTGCGCAAGGTGTTGTCGCTGGACGACATCCTGCAGATCAGCCAGGCGATGGCGCAGGCGAGCTGAGCATGCCGACGTCGAGCCTGCCGGTGCTGGGCGAGCAGGAGTTCCGGTTCCTGCAGCAGCTGATGGTCGAGGCGTCGGGTATTCATCTGAGCGACAGCAAGCGGCCGTTGGTGGCAGGCCGCCTGATGCGCCGGTTGCGGGCTCTGAACCTGAGCAGCTACCGCGACTACCTGTTGCTGCTCAAGGATCCGACGAAGCAGGCCGAGCAACGCTTGGTGATCGACCTGCTGACCACCAATGAAACCTACTTCTTTCGTGAGCCGCAGCATTTCCAGTTCCTGGCCCGTTGGCTGGACGGCCGGCGCGAGCCGTTGCGCATCTGGAGCGCCGCCTGTTCGTCGGGTGAAGAACCCTACACCCTGGGCATGGTGCTGGCCGAGCATGGGCCGGCGGAGTGGTCGATCCTTGGCAGCGACCTCAGCCGCACGGTGCTGGAAAAGGCCGAGGCTGCGATCTATCCGCTGGACGAGGCGAGCAACTTTCCGCCTGGCTGGCTCAAGCGCCACTGCCTGCGCGGTATCGGTGAGCACGAGGGCGCCTTTCGCTTCGGTCAGGAGTTGCGGGAGCGGGTGCGCTTTCGCGAACTGAACCTGATGCGGCCGTTGCCTGAAGACATCGGCCGCTTCGATGTGATCTTCCTGCGCAACGTGCTCATTTATTTCAGCGCCGAGGACAAGCGAGCCATCGTTGCCCGCCTGATCGAACGCCTGCGCGTCGGCGGCTTGCTGTTTATCGGCCATGCGGAAAGCCTGCATGGGTTCGGACTGCCGCTGCGCAGCGTCGCTTCTTCGGTATTCGAGCGCCTATGACCGCGCCTCGTTTTCTCATGCCTGGCGAGTACTTGTTCGGTCCGCTTCAGGAGCCGGTGGCCACGCTGCTTGGCTCGTGTGTCGCCGTTACCCTGTGGCATCCGCGGTGTCGCCTGCTTGCCGTAAGCCATTTCGTCGTGCCCCGCAGCGCCTCCGACCAGGATGACACGCGCACCGGCGAAGCGGTGTTCGCGCGGCTGCAGCGCGACATGGTTAGCCACCGCACCGCGCCGGAGGAATACCGCAAAGGGCTCTATGGTGGCGGCACCTGCTTGCAGCCAGGCCGGCGCAACAGCCTGCAGATCGGGCTGATGAATATCGCGTTCGCCCGTGAGCAGTTCGCCTTGCTCGGTTGGCGCGTCGACGATGAGCAGCTCGGTGGCTTGGGTTATCGACGATTGTCAGTCGATGGCCGAGACGGACGCCTGAGCTGTCAGTCGTTCACCACGGCCAACCTGCTGGAGGGCACCGCATGATCAAGGTGTTTATCGTCGATGACTCAGCACTGGTGCGGCAGGTCTTGTCGGCCTGTCTGGAAAGCCATCCGAATATCGAGGTGATTGGACAGGCGGCCGACCCACTGTTCGCGCTGGAGAAGATGCAGCGCAACTGGCCCGATGTGCTGGTGCTCGACGTCGAAATGCCGCGCATGGACGGCATCACCTTTCTGCGTAAGCTGATGGCCGAGCGGCCGACACCGACCATCATCTGTTCGACCCTGACCGAGGCGGGCGCGGCCATCACGCTCGAAGCGTTTGCAGCGGGCGCCGTTGGCGTTTTCACCAAGGCGCGACTCGGTCTTAAAGACAGTCTGCTGCAGCTCTCCAGCGACCTGATTAAACAAATCCAGCAGGCCGCCGCGACCCGTCCACGGGTGGTGGCTGCACGCACCGCGACGGTAGCGGCACCGGCGCGCCCGGCGGAGCCGACCAGCAACGCCCTGACCACCACCGACAGGGTCGTTGCCCTGGGTACGTCCACTGGCGGCACCCAGGCTCTGGAGCTGGTGCTCAAACAGCTGCGCGTCGATTCGCCGGGCATCGTGATCGTCCAGCACATGCCAGAAAAATTCACTGCCGCCTTCGCTCAGCGTCTCGACAGCCTCTGCCAGATCGAGGTGCGTGAGGCCCGCCATCTGGATCGCGTGCGCTCTGGGCTGGCGCTAGTGGCACCCGGCGGCAAGCACATGCAGCTGAAACGCAGCGGCGCGCAGTATTTCGTCGAGGTGCTCGACGGGCCTCCAGTCAACCGGCACAAGCCGTCAGTGGACGTGCTGTTTCGCTCTGTCGCCCGACATGCCGGGCATAACGCGCTGGGTGTGATCATGACCGGCATGGGCGACGACGGCGCCCGTGGACTGCTGGCCATGCGCGAAGCCGGCGCCCGCACGGTGGCCCAGGACGAAGCCAGCTGTGTCGTTTTCGGAATGCCCAAGGAGGCCTTGCAGCTGGGTGCGGCGCAGTGCACCGAGTCGCTGGAAAACTTGTCTCGCCTGATCACCGACTATGCACGCGCACCGCTTGCATGACGGCGGTTGCGCTTGGCGGGTACGCCGGTGTGATTAGAGACCTGCTTTGCTGCGTGAAGGGACTCCGCCTAAGATCACGGACGCTTCTGCACACAAGGGCAACAAGGTGAAGATCGTTCTGCAACTGGTGACTGCCGTAGTCGTACTGCTCTTCCTGATCATTGCGGTGCTGGTGGCGCTCAGCTGGGCGCCGCCACGACCGGTCGAAAGCCTGACCGAACGCTGGGCGCCGGAACCGTCCGGATTCGTCGAGGTGTCCGGCATGCAGGTGCATGTTCGTGACGAGGGGCAACGTGATGATCCCGCTCCGCTGGTACTGCTGCACGGCACCTCGGCGAGCCTGCATACCTGGGAAGCGGTGGTCGACGAACTGAAGCAGCAGCGGCGGGTGATCAGCCTCGACCTGCCGGGCTTCGGTTTGACCGGCCCCTTTCCCGACGGCGACTACCGCATGCGCCATTACGTCGACTTCCTCTCGACATTCCTGGACAGGCTGAACGTGGAGCGAGCAGTGCTCGTCGGCAACAGCTTTGGTGGCCAGCTCGCCTGGGAAATGGCGCTGGACCAGCCTAGGCGTGTTGAGCGACTGGTACTGATCGATGCGGCAGGTTACCCGCGCCAGTCGACCTCAGTGCCGATCGGTTTCAAGCTTGCGGGCATTCCGGGTTTGGCGCCGCTGATGGCCAACATACTCCCGCGGCGGTTGGTTGAGTCCAGCACGCGCAGCGTCTATGGCGATCCAGGCAAAGTGACGCCGGAGCTGGTTGATCGCTACTACGAGCTGACCCTGCGTGAAGGCAATCGTGAGGCGCTGCGCGAACGGTTCAAGCAGGTGCCGGCAGTCGACAATTCTAAGCGGATCGCATCGATCCAGACGCCGACGCTGATCATCTGGGGCGGGCGCGACGGGTTGATTCCGCCGCTCAATGCGCGCCGCTTCAAGGACGACATCGCAGGCAGCGAGTTGGTCATGTTCGACGACCTCGGTCACGTTCCGCAGGAGGAGGCCCCGTCGCGAGTCGCCGCGGCCATCCGGGCGTTCCTGCCGCAGCCCTGACGCTGGTACATCATCCCGCAGCCTTATGTTCGGGCATTCATTCGCGGCCGTTTGATTGTGGACGGCTGTGGCCTCGTCGACACTCGCCACAGACTTTGCGACGCATCCAACAATAATCCGCTGGAGGAATATCCATGAGTGACGCCATTCGCTTCGAAGACAAGGTGGTCATCGTGACCGGTGCCGGTGGTGGACTCGGCCGCGCGCATGCGCTGCTGTTCGCCCGCCATGGCGCCAAGGTGGTGGTCAACGACCTGGGCGGCAGTGCCCAGGGCGAGGGCGCCAACGCCTCGGCAGCCGATCGCGTCGTCGAGGAAATCCGCCAGGCCGGCGGCACTGCGGTGGCCAATCATGACTCGGTGACCGAGGGCGACAAAATCGTCCAGCACGCGCTGGACAGCTTCGGCCGCATCGATGTGGTGGTGAACAATGCCGGCATCCTGCGCGACAAGACCTTTCACAAGATGGAAGACGCCGACTGGGATCTGGTCTATCGGGTGCACGTCGAAGGCGCTTACAAGGTGACCCGTGCCGCCTGGCCACACATGCGCGAGCAAGGTTACGGCCGAGTGATCTTCACCGCCTCGACCTCCGGCATCTACGGCAACTTCGGTCAGTCCAACTACGGCATGGCCAAGCTGGGTTTGTACGGCCTGACCCGCACACTCGCCCTAGAAGGGCGCAAGAACAACATTCTGGTCAACGCCATCGCGCCGACCGGCGGCACGCGCATGACCGAGGGGCTGATCCCGCCGCAGGTTTTCGAGCAGCTCAAGCCTGAGCTGGTCAGCCCGCTGGTAGTCTTTCTCGCCAGCGAGCAATGCCAGGAAACTTCCGGCCTGTTCGAGGTCGGCGGTGGCTGGATGGGCAAGGTGCGCTGGGAGCGGAGCCTGGGTGCCGGTTTCGATCCGAAGGCCGGCTTTGATGCCGAGGACGTTGCCGATCATTGGCAGCAGATCTGCAATTTCGACAACGCGGCGCATCCGGCCGACAACATGGAAGCGTTGAAGGAAATGATGGCGAACCTGCAAAAGTACGCCGGTTAAGCTGCTGGCCACTGCGGTCGCTTGAGCTGCAGAAGCGCCTGGCACGCTTCTGCAGCTCAATGAGCTTTTCTCGTATCAGGCGGATGGTTCGGCTGCTGCCGGCGCCGGTAACAGGCGCAAGGCTTTTGCCCGAGCCTGGATCAGATTGCGCACGTAGTACAGCTGCCCTTCAAGCGGATGAATGCCAGCGCGGCGCAGCTTGAGCCGTAACCGGACATTGCTGCCGGACAGAATCAATGCGATGCCTTGCTTGCGGTAGTCCAGTAGAACGTTTTCCAGCGCTGCCAGGGCGGTCATGTCCATCATCGGCACGCCGCTGATGTCGACGATGACGATCTTCACGTCTGGATTGAATCGCCGCAGCACGCTCAATGCCTTTTCGGCGGCGCCGAAGAACAGCGGGCCACGAATCGCATAGGCAGCGACGTGTTCGGGCAGGTCTCGGAGGACGGGGCTTTGCCCAAGATTCAGGCGGGTGGTGTCGGTCAGCTCGCTCATGCGTTTGATGAACAGCCCGGCCGCGAGCAACAGCCCCACGCCCACCGCCAGCACCATGTCGAACAGGACGGTCAGGCTCAGGCAGGTCAGTAGTACCAACACATCGCTGCGTGGTGCTATTCGCAGTGTCTTGAAGACGTGCGGTGCTTCGCTCATGTTCCAGGCCACCATTAGCAGCAGCGCCGCCAGGGCGGCCATCGGCAGATAGCTGAACAGCGGTGCCAGCCAGAGGATTGCCACCAGCACCACGCCCGCGTGAATGATCGCCGCCAGTGGTGAGAACGCGCCGGCGCGTACGTTGGTGGCGGTGCGCGCAATGGCAGCGGTCGCCGTGATGCCGCCGAACAGCGGGGCGACCAGGTTGCCGATGCCTTGACCCAGCAGCTCGGCGTTCGGGTCGTGGTTGCCGCCGGCCATGCCGTCGGCGACCACCGCACAGAGCAGGGATTCGATGGCGCCGAGCATGGCAATGGCGAACGCCGGCGCCAACAGTTGGTGAAACAGCTCGAAGCTCAGCACCAGCGGTTGACCGTCAGGGCCGGGCAACAGCCATGGCCAGGCGAAATCCGGGAGGAACGGTGGAATGCCGGGATGCACCACATCCTCGACCACATAGCTGAAGCGCTCACCAAGCGTGGCGACGGTAAGGCCAGCCGATTCCAGCGCCATTGCGACGAGTGCACCAACGACGAGGGCAACCAGATGGCCTGGCACTTTGGGTACCAGACGCGGCCAGACGATCAAGACGCCCAGGCAAAGCAGGCCGACAAGTGCGTCACCCAGCTGCGCGCTGGGCAGGGCACGCACCAGCAAGCTGAGCTGCTCCGCATAGTGTTGCGGCTGCTCGGTCAACGTCAGGCCGAATATGTCCTTGAGCTGGAGGGTCGCGATGACGATGCCGATGCCTGCAGTGAAACCAAGCGTGACGGGGTAGGGCACAAACGCGATCAATCTACCGGCACGCAACAGCCCGAGCGCGATCAGGATCAGCCCGGCGAGCATGGTGCAGAGCAGCAACCCGCCGAGGCCGAATTGCTGGGTAATCGGCAGGAGGATGACGACGAAGGCTGCGGTAGGACCGGACACGTTGAACCGCGAGCCTCCGGTCAAGGCAATCAAGGGTGCAGCAACCAGCACCGTATACAGGCCGTGCTGCGGCGCAACACCTACCGCTATCGCCAACGCCATGGCCAAGGGGATGGCGATAATGCCCACCGTCAAGCCGGCCGTGATGTCGCCGCGCAATGCGGGCACTCCGTAGCCCGAACGCAGGGTTTGACGCCAGGCAGCGAACAACGGCGGAAGCTTCATCCCAGACACTCCATGTGCGCAAAGCGCCAGTATAAGCACTGGCTATACCGCCGGGCCTGCAAGAACGCAACATCGCGGTTAAATCGCAGATTTTCGTGTACGACCTTGGTCTTATCGGCCTTTGGCGCGTTGAGTGCGCCGGTCGTGCAGAGTAAACTGCCGCCCCCGAAAGGCCCCGTCGAACCGGAGAAACCATGCGTAAAGACAAGAAGAAGGTGATCGGCGAGGAAGTCAGCGACGAGTCGATCAAGTTGTTTCTCGAGCCGGAACCGGCTGACGACACGCCGCCTTCGTTGCACAAGCTGACCAAGGCGTATCGCGGTTTGCGGGTCGATGATTTCGAGCGTTTTCTCGGATTCTTTGTCCAAGCGGGGTATGACCTGAATGCGAAGGATGCCAAGGGGCAAGACTTTGTAGCCTTGATCGCGGATCAGCGCCAAGCCGAGCCCTATATCGAGCTGATCGAGGCCGCGCGCGGCTGAGCTCGTCTGTAACCGTCGAGCTTCAAGCATGACCTGGCTGAGCAATCGGCAGCCGCAATAGATTTTCTCGCTGCACGCGTCCCGTAGAGCCCAGGCTAGTCGCCCCGCTCCGGGAAGCAGAGGCGCGAGAGGGAGGAGGCCAAAAGCCGCTCTCCCGACAGCGGGTAGGGGCTTTCGAGTTCTCCTGCCTTCGGGCACAAGCCCGAGCAGCGGTATAGAAACTTGCTCCGTTTCTAGTCGCCAGGCTGGTGGTTCTACATGATCGCGTACTGCGGTCGTGACAGTTTAATGCTGTGATTCTGGAGAACGCGTTAATGACGCAACACGATAGCGAAGCCGTGGATTTGGTGCTGGTGGGAGCCGGCATCATGAGTGCGACTCTGGCAGTACTGCTCAAGGAACTCGATCCCAACATCAGGCTGGAGATTGTCGAACTGCAGGAATCCGGGGCCGTCGAAAGTTCGAATCCCTGGAACAATGCCGGCACCGGCCACGCCGGTCTCTGTGAGTTGAACTACACGCCGGACAGCAAAGACGGCTCGATCGACATCAAGAAAGCCGTCACCATCAATACCCAATTCGAAGTGTCGAAGCAGTTCTGGGCCTACCTGACGGGCCGTGAAGGCTTCGGTAGCCCGCGCGACTTCCTCAATGCGGTTCCGCATCTGAGCTTCGTGCGGGGCACCAAGAACATCGATTACCTCAAGCGCCGCTTCAATGCGCTGAAAACCCATCACGCCTTTGAAGACATGGTCTACAGCGAAGATCGCGCGACCATGGAAGAGTGGATGCCGCTGATGATGCCGGGCCGTCCGTTGGACGAGCCAATCGCCGCGACCCGCGCGATGAACGGCACGGACGTCAACTTCGGCGAGCTGACCCGGCAGATGCTGCAGTATCTGGCCGCCAAGCCCGGCGTAAAGATGTCCTACTTCCAGAAGGTCACCGGCCTGGCTCGCGACGGCAAAGGCTGGCGCGTTGAGGTCAAGAACACCCGTGACGGTGGCGGTCGTGAGATCAAAGCCGGCTTCGTCTTCCTTGGTGCTGGCGGCGCAGCGCTGCCGCTGCTGCAGATGTCCGATATCGAAGAAGGTAAGGGTTACGGCGGCTTCCCGGTCAGCGGCCAGTGGCTGCGGTGCGACAATCCGGAGATCGTCAAGCAGCATCAGGCCAAGGTCTATAGCCTGGCCGCAGTAGGCGCACCGCCCATGTCGGTTCCGCATCTGGATACCCGTGTCGTGGATGGAAAGAAGTCTCTGCTGTTCGGGCCGTACGCCGGCTTCACGACCAAGTTTCTCAAACACGGCTCGCCGCTTGATCTGCCGATGTCGATTCGTCCAGCCAACCTCAAGCCGATGCTGGCCGTGGCGCGGGACAACATGGACCTGACGCGCTACCTGATCAAGGAAGTCCGGCAGTCGATGGGCGACCGTCTTGAAACCCTGCGCGGCTTCTACCCTGAAGCTAAGGCAGAAGACTGGCGCCTGGAAGTGGCCGGACAGCGCGTACAGATCATCAAGAAGGACCCGAAGAAGGGCGGCATCCTGCAGTTCGGCACCGAGTTGGTGTCGGCCAAGGATGGTTCGATCGCCGCACTGCTGGGCGCGTCTCCGGGTGCCTCGGTTACCGTTTCGATCATGCTTGATCTGATCGAGCGTTGCTTCCCCGAGCAGGCGAAGAGCGAAGCCTGGAGCGGGAAGCTCGCCGAAATATTCCCGGCGCGGGAGAAGGTTCTCGAAGACGATGCAGCGGTCTATCGCGAGGTCGTCTCCAGAGTCGACAAGCGTCTGGGGCTGGCCGACTAGCTAGCCAGACACGCTGTAAGCAAGCCGCGCTGCCGTTCAGGGCTGCGCGGTTTTTTTATGCGTGCGGGATGGGGCCGGAACGCTGCTGTAGACCTGCTTGAGGCAGGGGCTTGCCGATCCAGCCGAGACGAATTTCCGCTATCTCGACCCAGCGTTCACCAATAGGACGCTTTTTGGCCGTCAGCAGCATGCGGCAGCGATCCTGGTCGTCCAGCAGGGCGTAGTGACGCGGCGGGTGTTGTCGGAACAGGGTTTTGAATAAAGACATGGCCAGGCGCTCGTAGGGCTGCTCGCCGTTATCGCATCCTGAGGTTACGGTTGCATGAATGGAACGTGGCCGGCCTGCAGGCGGTCTTTAGGGCATCACTGTCAGGCGGTTGCGGTGCTGGTTATACTGCGCGCCATCCATCCCTAACCTGGAGTAAGCAGTATGCTGAAACGCCTGTTGTTCAGCCTCGCCGCCGCGTCAGCACTGGTGCTCGCCGGTTGTGCCCACAGTCCTCAACAGCTCGACCCCAATCCCAAACTCACCGATACCATCAATCCCGTCGGCCAAGGGCAACCGGTAGCTGTGCGTGTGGTCGACGGCCGCCCCTCTGCAACCTTAGGCACCCGTGGCGGCCTGTATCCGGAGACCAGTGCGGTGATCGTGCCGAAAGAAAAAGTCATTCCCAAGTTGCAGGCCCAGGCCGAAGCGGCGGTCCGGTTGCTGGGGTTCACTCCGTCGGCGAACGCCTACAATGCGCCGCAATTGACCCTGACCCTTGCTGAGCTGAAGTACCAGTCGCCGAAGGAAGGCCTGTACGTTACCGAGGCTACCATTGGTGCGACCTTCCGCGTCGAGGTGCAGAACGGCGGTCGCCGCTATACCGGCCGCTACGGTGCTTCTTTGAATCAGCGCTTCGGCATGGCACCGAATGAGCAGACCAACACCAAGCTGGTAACCGAGGTGTTGAGCGATGCGCTGACCCGCACCTTCCGCGACCAGAATATTGGTCAGGTGTTGGCGCAGTGAGCCGCAACTAGCCCAGACGGTCATTTGCGACAGAATAGAACCCCGCCTTTTGGCGGGGTTTTTGTTTCGCTGACGCTCTGCCGGAGAGCGGTGCGCTTTATGCTTGTTGGCCCAATGCGTAGTAAACGAAGCAAGAGAGCGACGCCCGCTCGGCGAGATTTCCGATGCGAGTTGTTGCCTGAGCAAATCGCGAGCATCGCCTCCTGTAAACCAATCCGAGCGACTGCGCGCCTGTCGAAGGCTGAAAAACAAACGCCCCGAACATGTCGGGGCGTTTGTCTTACCGGTGTGGCTTAGCGTACGCCGGAGTTACGCAGCGCGGCCGGGGTGTACTGGTTAGAGTTGGCCTTGTAGTTGTATACGTAGGGGTTCTTTTCCTCGTTCTTCATGCCCATCACGAGGTAGCGACCGGAGACCAGGTCATACAGCGTCTCCATGGCGTACAACGGGACCTGGTCGTTGTAGATGTATTCGGCATGTGCCTCGGCAACGCGCCAAAGGGTATCGCGGCCGTCGTAATGGTCGATCACTGCGGCCTGCCAGGTGTCTTCGTCGATGAAGAAGGTACGCTTGGCATAGATGTGACGCTCGCCGGGCTTCAGCGTCGCCTCGACTTCCCACACGCGGTGCAGCTCATAGCGGGTCAGATCCTGATTGATGTGACCGGCCTTGATGATGTCGTCGTACTTGAGCTTCGGTGAGTCCAGACGGTAGGCGTTGTAGGGGATGTACATCTCCTTCTTGCCCACCAGCTTCCAGTCGTAGCGGTCCGGTGCGCCGTTGAACATATCCAGGTTATCGGAGGTGCGCAGCCCGTCGGAGGCGGTGCCCGGGCCATCGTAAGCGACCTGTGGGGCGCGGCGCACACGGCGCTGACCGGCGTTGTAGATCCACGCCATGCGCGGCTCTTTGACCTGGTCCAGGGTTTCGTGCACCAGCAGCACGTTGCCGGCCAGGCGTGAAGGCTCGGTCACCTGTTGCTTGAAGTAGAACAGCACGTTGCCGTGTTTCTCGGCGTTGTAGTCGGTCAGGGTGTCGGTGTAGACGACTTCGTCGACGAACTTGACCAGGCTGTAGCTACCGTTCACCTGAGGAGTGGCCTGCGCCACGGTGCGGCGGGCAGAGCCCCCGCGGTAGCGAGTGATGTGGTTCCAGATCACTTCAAGGCCGTCTTGAGGAATCGGAAAGGCCACTGCGGTGTCGAAATTTTCCAACCCGTTGCCGCCTCGGACCAGCTTGGTCTGGGTCGCGTTCTTCTGGGCAGCGTCATAGATCCGCTGAGGTACGGCGGCACTGCGGTGGGTTTCGAAGACCGGCAGGCGATAGGTGTCAGGGTAGCGCTTGAGCATGGCGATCTGGCCAGGGCTCAGGTTGTCCTTGTACTGCTCGAAGTTCTGCGCGGTGATGGTGAACTTCGGCTTGTCGTTCGGGTAGGGATCGCTGACGAAGCCATCTTCTCCGACTGCCGCTGCATCGGTTGCCAAACCGCCGGTCCAGGCAGGAATGCTGCCGGCCGCGTTGCCGGCTTTCTCGGCACCCATCGGCGTCAGGCTGCTACCCAGCTTGGCCGCTTCGGAGTCGGATACCGCAGCCATGGCTCCGCTTGCCAGCACAGCGCTTGCCAGCAAAGAGAGTGTGAGGGCCCCCGTCTTAAACCTGTTCTTATTCATTGTTTGGTCCTGTTGATTCTCGGTAACTGATTCACTGCAAGCGAAGCCGTAAGCGCGGCGCTTGCAGGTGGCGACTTCCACAGATGAGGTGGCGGGCCGAAGGCCCGGTACATCACGTCAGAGACGCAGTGATCACAAGTTGCCGTTTGCCCGACTCCGCGGCAGTCCCGTCTGGTTGCTCACGCCAGGCGCACGCTCTATTTCGGTTGTTCGAGGCGAGATGAGGGTGAAGCTGGAAGGGACTATAAGTCAACAATCGAGACGGGACCTATCTGCATAAATGGCGCAAATACCCGGCAAATTGCCATCGCTTAGTTGTGTTCCGTTCTGTCGGAAATCGGCTGAGCCGACAATGCCGTTTCGGTAGACTCCGCAGCCCTCAGTTCGGCCGCCCAGGCCTTTATGTTTTCGGCCCAACGGAGAATGCGGTTGTTGCTTGATTTTGATTATTCGGCGCTAGCGAGGGTCGCGCCTCTGGTCAACTCACTGGCCTTGCTGATCGCGCTCAGCGGTGCCTGGCTGTTGCTGGCGACTCGCTGGCGACGACAGCTGTCGAGGGCCGAGACCTCCCTTGCGGGTTCTCGTCTCTGTGCCGCTGAGCAGGGTGGCTTGGCAGCTACCCGGCGTCTTGACTGGTTTTTCTATGGCTTTGGATTCAGCAGTCTGGGACTGGCCTGCCTGCTTTCTTCGCTAACCCGGCTGACCTGACGGCCAGTCGGGCTTGTGCTGAGTATTAGAGACTCAAGCCAGCTTTCAATCGATACTGGTTACGCACCGGCATGGCGTATTGCTGGATGAGGTAGGGCTGCTGCACGCTTGGGCATGCCGCGAGGCGCTTGCCCCATTCGGCCTCGGCGCGTTCGATTTCCGCACGGCTGAACAGCTCGCTGAGCTCGGGTATCGCCAGCGCCGGGTCGCGATGCTCCCACATCCGATGCGCCAGGAAATTCACTGGAAACAGACGGTAGTCCGTCAGGATCTGCCGGTCGATATCGGCCGCCAGCTGCTTTGCATCCTCGGGTACCTCGCTGATGGGTGTACCGAAGCTGACATGCACCCGACCTTTGTAGCCGGTGATGCCGAGGGCGATGCTGGTGTCATCCTCGCCAGGCGCCTTGGTGTAGCTGCCGGTGCTGGCCCGAATGTAGAGCTCGCGTGCCTTGGCCTGATCGCAGGGGTCGTACTCATAGCTGATCGACACCGGCGTCGGACGCAGGGTCGCCAATGTGTCGGAGAAAGGTTCGTCCTTGCGGCTCATGTGCAACATTTTCAGAATCGCCGAGTCGGTACGATCGTCACCGTCCTTGGCCCGCCCTTCGGCCTGGGCAATCCATATTGATTCACCGTCGTTGCGGATCGAGTGGTTGATGTAGGCGGATAGCAGCTGGTAGGCCGCAAGCTTTTCACGTCTACCAGTGACCGAGCGGCGCACGATGAAGCTCTTGTTGAGCCGCATCAGATCGCTGACGAAGGGCCGCTGCAGCAGATTGTCGCCAATGGCGATGCGCGGCGTGCGCATCTTGGCTTGAAATACCGCATAGTTGACGAAAGCCGGATCCATCACGATATCGCGGTGGTTGGCGATGAACAGATAGGCGCAGCCCGGCCGTAATTTCTCCAGCCCGGAATAGGTAATGCCATCCGTGGCGCGCTCGATGGTGCGGTCGAGGTACATCTCGATTCGCGCCTGCAGCGTGTCGATCGAGTGGATAGTGGCGAATTCACGTCGCAGTCGTTGCGCTATGAGGGGTTTGAGCATCCAGCCCATTGGGCCGGCCAGCCGCGGGAAGCGGAAGTGCGCCAGAATATCGAGGAATTCCCGGTCGGCGAACAGCCGCGCCATGACAGCAGGGACCTCGGCATCGGCGTAGGGTCGGATGGCTTCGAATTCGTCCATCATGTTCTCTGTAAGGGTAACAACTGAATAAACCCAGTTACTCAAGGGTCAAAGTTAGGTCTGTGGATGCTTAGTCGCGATCACTGCAGGCTTGGATAAAGCCATGCTGCACCGGTCGGGCCCGCGCATGAATGCGCCCTTGGGCATCTCTACAGAATCCGGACGGCGATTATAGCGGCAAGTCACGCAGGAGACGCTGATGCTGGAATCACAGGACTATCAATGCCCTTATTGCGGCGAAGGGGTGGAGGCGCTACTCGATCTGAGCGGTGGCGATCAGCAGTACATCGAAGACTGCTCGGTCTGTTGCCGGCCGATCGTATTCGATCTGCGTACCGACGGCAGCGATTGGCAGCTCGATGTGCGGCGGGAGGATGACTAGATGCGGCGGATATACGAGCCGCGTGATCTGCTCGAGGCGGAGATGCTACGCGGCATGCTGCTCGCCGAAGGTATCGACGTGCATCTGAATGGGCGACATCTGATCGGCGCGGTCGGCGAGTTGCCTGTGGCCGGTTTGCTCGGGCTGATGGTCGCCGATGGTGAGGCTGATCGCGCGATGCAGTTGATCGCTGCGTACAATGGCGCCGAACCGCTGCCCGGCGACGAGCCGGAAAGCTATCCGGGTGAGCTCATCTGCTGAATGCCGACCGAGTGACGTCGCGGTAGCTGCCTTGATCCTTTTTCCCATCGAGTCCTTTGTTCATGTGTGGCCGCTATGCCCTGTTTCGCTGGAGTCCCGCCTTTGCCGCGCTGCCCGGTTTTCCGTCTGATCAGCAACCGCACTGGAGCCTGGCGCCTGGCGCCTCGGTACTGCTGCTGCGGCAGGTCGAAGATGCGCTGCAGCTGAGTCGCGTGCGCTGGGGGCTGACCCCGGCGTGGCTGAGCGATTTTACCCGCACGCCGGCACAGGCCCGGGCGGAAACGCTGGCCGAGCAGCCGATGTTTCGAGACGCCTTTCGCCTGCGTCGAGGCGTACTCCCAGCGAACGGTTTCTACGAGTGGAGGGGCACAGCACGTAAGCGACCCTACTGGATGACAACGGAAGACTCGCTGATGTATTTCGCCGCGGTCTGGGAGGCTTATCCAGTTGAAGGCCACAGCTACCTCAGTGCGGCGGTGGTGACGCGTCCAGCAGCGAACCAGCGGCGTCCGCTGATACTGGATCAGGCCGGCATGACCGCCTGGCTCGACCCGCAGACCCCGCTCGAAGTGCTGCAGGTGTTGCTGACCGGACCTCAGCCGGCGCTGCGTGAACGGCCCTTGGCGACGTTCGTCAATGATCCCAAGCTGGACGCGCCTGAGTGCCTGACACCAGTGAACTAGGCATTGGCCGCTGCCATCGAAAGGGGACTCACACGCTATCAGGCCGGTGCCGATCCGACGTGCCCGATTACCGCTAACTGACGCCTAAAGCACTGTCTATAAGCTTCCAGTCGGTTGCCCGGTGCGCTGCCACGCTCTAGCATACGGCGCAGAATTCACGGGAGACGCGACATGTTCAAGCTGCATTCACTCAGCCTTTTTCTGGCGGCCGCCGCGCTTGCCGGTTGTCAGGCCGTCAACACCACCAGCAGCGGTGCTGTTGGCGTCGATCGCAAGCAATACATGTTCAGCATGCTGTCGACCGAACAGGTCAATCAAATGTATGCACAGTCTTATCAGCAGACTGTGTCGGAAGCGAAGAGCAAGGGTGTGCTCAAAAATAACTCGCCGGTGGCTCAGCGGGTCAATCGAATCGCCAGCAAGCTGATCGCTGAGGTAAAGGCCTTCCGGCCGGACGCAGCCGAATGGGATTGGGACGTAAATGTGATCGACAGTCCGGAACTGAATGCCAACGCCGGCCCAGGCGGGAAGATCATTTTTTATACCGGTCTGATCGAAAAACTTAACCTGACCGACGACGAGATCGCGGCGGTCATGGGGCACGAGATAGCCCATGCGTTGCGTGAGCACGGCCGCGAAGCCATGTCCAAGGCCTACGGTGTGCAGATGGCAACCCAGATTGGCTCAGCCGTTGGGATCGGCGACGGCAGCCTGCAGCTGGCCAATATGGGGGTGCAGTATCTGATGACGCTGCCCAACAGCCGCAGCAACGAAAACGAGGCTGACCTGATAGGTCTGGAACTGGCTGCGCGGGCGGGTTACAACCCGAATGCCGCGGTCAGCCTCTGGCAGAAGATGGCGGCGGCCGGCGGCTCCGCTCCGCCGGAGTTCCTCAGCACCCACCCGTCATCGGGCAGCCGTACGCAGGCGCTGCAGGAAACCATTCCGAAGGTGATGCCGCTCTATCAACCGCGACGCTGATGCATATGCCGTCGACCCTCTCAGGTTGACGGCAGCGTAATAGGGATGGGGCTTGCCAGGCCCAGCTGAGTTCGGGCGCTTTCCAAGTCGAACAGGGTATTGATTTCCTCGATGTCGCCGCTCGGATTGAGTGTCCATATCGACATTGCGGCGACCGTGAGGATCTTGCCGCTCGGTGCGAGGCCAAACACGGATTTCTCCAGCGTTCCGAACAGGGTGCTGGAGGTCACGACGCGGTTACCTTCGCTGAGGCACTCGTCTACCGCGACCTCCAGGTCCGGAATGGCTTGGCGGATCTCTCGCACGATCAGACCGAAACCGGCACTGTTGACCGGCTGCGAGATGAACGAACTTCTGTAGCTGAAGTAGCGGCTCTGAAGCTGTTCAGCTAATGCCAACCGACCTTTGCCCCAGCTCAGGTCGATATGCTGCCGAACCCGCCGTTTTCGTTCCACCGGTGACATGCCGCCTACTCCCCTCGAGTGCCGCCAGAATGCGGTGAATGCGCACTCTAACAGCACCCGTAGTGGGGCAATTTGCGCTGCGTATCAGACTGGAAGCATGCCGCTCAAGCTCAGCGCCTGATACACGGCGTACAGTGCCAAGCCGGCAAAGCCGACGGCGGCGATTCGGCGGATCAGAGTGAGGGGCATGCGATCGGCAGCGAAATTGCCGGCCAGTACCACCGGCACATTGGCGATCAGCATGCCCAGAGTGGTGCCGATAATCACAAGGATGAAGTCGGGATACTGGGCGGCAAGCATGACGGTCGCGACCTGCGTCTTATCGCCCATTTCTGCGAGGAAGAACGCGATCAGCGTCGCCACGAATGGGCCGAAGCGTCGCCCGCGAGAAGCTTCTTCTTCCTCGAGCTTGTCGGGGACCAGCGTCCACAATGCGACGGCGGCGAAGGATGCGGCGAGAATCCAGCTGAGTACGGCGGGTGAGACCAGCGATGAAACCCAGTTGCCGATGGCGCCGGCAGCCGCATGATTGACCAGCGTAGCCACCACGATGCCCCAGATGATGGGTAGCGGTCGCCGGTAGCGGGCAGCCAGCAATAGCGCGAGCAGCTGCGTTTTGTCGCCGATCTCAGCGAGTGCGACGATCAGGGTGGGGATGTAGAACGATTCCAACGGACTTCCTTGCGGGGGCGGGTCGACTAATCACCATGACACGCACCGCCTGCCCGCCCCGGGTCAGGTGTACGTGTCATGGGTCTTGTCAAACCGAGCGCTGCTGCCGAAGCAGCATGCGCGGGTCGCGTGCGCCATGGTCTGTTGACCAAGTATGTTGACGCATGCCGGGCGGGCTGGGTGCTCGCCGGAGACTACTCCCCCAGGACGGGCGCGAGTTTGCCCGCGCATGGCGCGTTGTGCAAGTCGGTCAGGCACGCTGCGCGCGGTAAATGCGGAAGCCGTCGGCAGTGATCAGCGTTTCGCAGCGGCCCAGATGAGCTTCGATCAGCGGGGGATACTTCAGAAATGCATTGGCCACCAGCCTTAGCTCACCACCGGGCCGGATGTGACTGGCGGCACGTTGCAGCAATGCTTCGCTGGCCTCGTAGTGGGTGTGTACACCCTGGTGAAACGGCGGGTTGCTGACGATCGCCGCGCAGTCTTCTGGAGCGGCGTCGATACCGTCGCCAGCGATTACCTGAGCCTGTAGCCCATTGGCGGCGAGGGTCATGCGACTGCTTTCGACAGCGAACGCATCGACATCCAACATCACCACTTCGCTCTCTGGATAACGTTTTTTCAGTGAGGCGCCAACGATGCCGGCGCCGCAGCCGAAATCCAGCAGCTTACCGGCGGGCAGTCCATCGAGTTGATCCAGCAACAGGGCGGTTCCGCGATCGAGACGACCGTGACTGAACACGCCTGGCAAGCTGATGATCTGCAGCGGTCCGTCCGCAAGCGAGAGCTCGAAGCGTTGAGCCAGGGTCGGCAGTTCTGGAGCCGGTGGGCTGTTTGTGACCTTGACCTGCCAGAGCTGGCAGTGCCGCGCACTATCGAGCTTCCGCGCTTCGCCGAATGGGGTCAGTTGCTTCGCGGCGCGTTCCACGCCTGCGCGTTTCTCACCCACTAGATACAGCAAACGGCCCGGCAGTCTGGCAGCCAGTGCATTCAGCAGGTAGTCGGTCAGTTCTCGTGACTTGGGCAGAAACAGCACGGCACTATCGAATGGGGCCGTGGGCGGTTCGACACCAAATGTGCAACGACCGGCGAAACGAGTCTGCAGGCTGTGCTGTACTCCGGCGTGCCAGCTCCAGCCGATGGCGCCCGGTAACTGTCCAAGCAGATCGTCAGCCGGTAGCCCGGCGAGCAGCAGGTCACCACTGAACAGTTCAGCCTGGCGCAGCAGTACTTCGCTTCGAGGATCCATGATGCCTCCGGACAAAAGCTGGCGAGCTTACCAGCCTTGTCCCCGGCTGCAGAAGCGTCAGCCCACCTGACGCTTCGGGGTACCAGCGAAGAAGGCTTCGGCATTCTCACGCAGCTGGCCCACGATGCGCTGTCTGGCTTCGCGACTTCCCCAGGCACTGTGGGGCGTCACGATCAGGCGCGGTACGTCTGCAGCCAGCAGCGGGTTATCGTTGCTGGGGGGCTCGCTGATCAGCACATCCGTGGCGGCACCGCCCAGGTGGCCGCTACGCAGGGTGTCTGCCAGCGCTTGCTCGTCGATCAGACCGCCACGGGCGGTATTGATGATAAATGCCGAAGGTTTCATTAGCTGCAATTCGCGAGCGCCGATGAGGTTGCGCGTCTGATCGGTGAGCGGGCAGTGCAGGGTCAGGGCGTCAATCTGCGGTAGCAGCTCATCCAGCTCCAGCCGGTCCGGGCGAGGCGGGCGCCCGGGCAGGTTGCCGACCAGCACACGCATGCCCAGCGCTTCGGCGAGCTTGCCCACGGCACCCCCCAGCTCACCGTGACCGAGCACGCCGAGGGTCTTGCCGGCCAACTCGATAATGGGAAAATCTAGCAGGCAGAACTGCCCGCTTTCCTGCCAGCGGCCACGGGCGACGGCGGCTTGATAATCGGGTAGTCGTGTGGCCAGCGCGAGCAGTAGCATCAAGGTGTGCTGCGCCACGGTGGCCGTGCCGTACGCTTGGCAGTTGCAGACGGCGATCCCTCGCTGCTTGGCAGCAGCCAGATCAATGTTGTTGACACCGGTAGCCGCTACCAGAATCAATTTCAGGTCCGGGCAGGCGGCGAGCGTGGCATCGCTCAAGGCGACCTTGTTGACGATGGCGACTTCAGCGCCCTCCAGTCGGTCGACGATTTGCGTTTCGCTGGTCTGCGTATGGCAGGTCAGCTCAGCAAAGGCGGACTGCAAGGGGGCCAGGTCCAGATCGCCCTGATCGAGGGGGGATAAATCGAGGAATACAGCGCGGTACTTGCTCATGGACTTTACTCGTATGAATCAGTGGGCGAATGTTCCGCCCTGGGAATAACGGAGTCGCTAGATGTACTGGATCGAATTTCTCACCGTGGCGCTGGTTCACTTGCTCGCTGTCGCCAGTCCTGGTCCGGACTTCGCGGTCGTCGTGCGTGAAAGCGTGGCTCGCGGTCAGCGCAGCGGCAGTTGGACGGCCATCGGTGTAGGCAGCGGCATCTTGCTGCACGTGGGTTATTCATTGCTCGGGATTGGTCTGATCGTCTCGCAGTCGATCATGCTGTTCAACCTGTTCAAGTGGTTAGCGGCCGGCTACCTGTTCTATCTCGGTTTTCAAGCACTGCGGGCCAAGCCCGTCGCGGTCGGCAATCTTGCATCATCCGCCTCCAGTGTTGCGCTTCCTCGACGCCGCGCTTTTACCGTTGGGTTCGTTACCAACGGCTTGAATCCCAAGGCGACATTGTTCTTTCTGTCCCTATTCACCGTGGTTATCGACCCCCATACCCCGCTCGCCGTTCAGGCGGCCTATGGGTTATATCTGGCATGCGCCACTGGGTTGTGGTTCTGCCTGGTGGCCTGGTTGTTCAGCCGCGAGCGCGTACGGGCCGGTTTTGCTCGCATGGGGCACTGGTTTGACCGCGTCACGGGCGCTGTATTGATTGGTCTTGGCGTTCGGCTGGCGGCAAGCGAGATCGCCTGATCGGCCGAGCCGGTCCTTGCGTGAACTTTGTCTCCGCAGGTTGAACAACTGTGCAGCCAGATGTCCGAAGAGGACAGCGGTACGGCCAGGTCGCGCTAGCGGCCTGCGCCAACAGCTAGCGAGCGTCTCATAACATCTATAACAGGAAGCCCTATGTTGCAGACACGAGTGATCAAACCCGCCGCCAACGCCTACCAGTACCCCCTGTTGATCAAGAGCCTGCTGTTGTCGGGGCAGCGCTACGAGCGCACCCGCGAGATCGTCTATCGCGATCAACTGCGTTTCGACTATCGCACCCTCGGCGAGCGCATTGCCCGGCTTGCCAACGTGCTGACCAACGCGGGAGTAAAGGCGGGTGACACGGTGGCGGTGATGGATTGGGACAGCCATCGCTACCTCGAATGTATGTTTGCGATTCCGATGATCGGGGCGGTGGTTCATACCATCAACGTGCGGCTATCGCCCGAGCAGATTCTTTACACCATGAATCATGCTGAGGACCGCTTCGTTCTCGTCAATAGCGAGTTCGCGCCGCTGTACCACGCAATCGCCGGGCAGCTGACAACGGTCGACAAGACATTGCTGATCACCGATGCCGACGACAAGCAGTGCGATTTGCCTAACTGCATCGGTGAGTACGAGAGCTTGCTGGCGGCCGCCGAGGCCAAGTACGACTTCCCGGATTTTGACGAAAACTCGGTGGCGACCACGTTCTACACCACCGGTACCACCGGTGACCCCAAGGGCGTCTATTTCACGCACCGTCAGCTAGTTCTGCACACGCTGGCCGGTGCGGTGACGGTCGGCTGTCGCGAGAACCCTCAGCTGATGGCGGCGGGCGACGTGTATATGCCGATTACGCCGATGTTCCACGTGCACGCCTGGGGTTTGCCCTATGTGGCGACGATGTTGGGCCTCAAGCAGGTTTATCCGGGGCGCTATGATCCGGAGCTGCTGATCGAGCTCTGGCGTCGAGAGAAGGTCACCTTTTCTCATTGCGTACCGACCATCGTGCAGATGCTGCTCAAAGCCAAGGCGGCGCAGGGCACCGACTTCGGCGGCTGGAAGATCACCATCGGCGGCAGTGCGCTCACCCGCGGCCTTTACGAGTCGGCTCGGGCATGTGGCATGCAATTGGTGGCGGCGTATGGGATGTCGGAAACCTGCCCATTGATTTCCGGCGCCCATATCAACGACGAGCTGCGCAACGCCAGTGAGGACGAACAGACCACCTATCGCCTCAAGGCCGGGATCCCGGTGGTGCTGGTCGACGCCGCAATCCAGGCGGCTGACGGCAGTTTTCTTCCGGCCGATGGCGTGTCCCAAGGTGAGCTGGTGCTTCGGGCCCCCTGGCTGACGCAGGGCTATGCGGGCAATCCGGAGAAGAGCGAAGAGCTGTGGGCGGGCGGTTGGCTGCATACCGGTGACGTGGCCACCCTCGACGAAATGGGCAACATCGACATTCGTGACCGCATCAAGGACGTCATCAAGACGGGCGGTGAGTGGATTTCATCCTTGGCGCTGGAAGGTCTGATCAGTCGGCACGATGCCGTGCGCGACGTGGCGGTGGTAGGCGTGCCAGATGAGCGCTGGGGCGAACGACCCTTCGCCTTGCTGGTGCTCTGTGAAGGCAAGCAGCTAGACGCGCGCGCATTGCAAGCGTTCCTTGAGCCAGCAGTTGAGCAGGGGCAGCTCAACAAATGGGCGATTCCGCAGCAGATCGCCGTCGTCGAGGATATTCCCAAGACCAGCGTCGGTAAGCTTGATAAGAAGCGTATCCGTTTGGACATCGCACGTTGGCTGGAAGACGGCAGTAGCGCCATCTCTTCGGTGTAGGTTTGGCTGTTCTGGCTCGACTAGTAGTCGCCTCGGGGCGAAACACGGTCGAGCTTGGCTTCCTGTGCTTGAGCTCACGGCTTCGTCGGGACGCTCCGGTTCTGCGGGCGGACGGGTGTTACTCTAGCGACGAATTTCCAGCCTGTGCGTTCGGCAGGTTGGCGTCCCGTAGATGAAGGAAGTAAACATGAAATCGATCAGTAACCTGACCGCACTTGCCGCCACCCTTGCGCTGCTGGTTGGCTGTACCAACAATCCTTATACCGGCGAGCGCGAAGCTGGCAAGGCCGGCATTTATGGCGGCATCGGTGCGGTCAGTGGTGCGGTAATCGGCGCAGCAACCTCCAGCAAAAAGGACCGTGCCAAAGGCGCGTTGATCGGCGCCACCGTCGGTGGGGCCGCTGGCGGAGGCTATGGTTACTACGTCGATACCCAGGAAGCCAAGTTGCGCCAGACGTTGCAGGGCACAGGCGTACAAGTGCAGCGCCAAGGCGATAACCTGACGCTGATCATGCCCGGCAACATTACCTTTGCAAGCAATTCAGCTGACATTTCCAGTAGCTTCTATCCGACGCTTAATTCACTGGTTCAAGTGTTCAAAGAGTTCAATAAGAACGGTGTCGACATCATCGGCCATACCGACAGTACCGGCTCGCAGCAACTGAATCAGGACCTTTCAAATCGCCGCGCGCGTAGCGTTGCCAATTATCTGGAAGGCAACGGCGTGCCTGGTTCACGTATCTCATCTTATGGTGCCGGGTCGAGCCAGCCGATCGCCAGCAACGATACCGCTGCTGGGCGCGCACAGAACCGTCGTGTAGAGATTAATCTGCGCCCACTGTAAGCGGCTAAGCGCAAGCGAGACTGCCAGTGCTCGCTTGCGTCATTTGCGTGGCGTCAGCTTTACGGCTGATTGTCGCCTCTATTGAACCTCTGAACGATCTACGACTCTGAAGCTTGTGACAGCGAGCCATGTAGTGGCACTGAGGAGGTCGAATGGATGATCGTTCCGCTCTCCATTCTCGTAAGCCTTGGCTGCCATTGGTAGTGACGCTGGCCCTGATGGTAGGGCTCGGAGGATGGGTTGGCTGGCAATGGCATGTTCAGGAAATGCGGGTGCGCGCCGAGCAGGCCCAGCGATTCAATCTGGCGGTCAATGACGTTGAAAGCACTCTGCGTGAGCGTATGCGCGCGTACGAGATGGTTTTACGAGGCCTGGCGGGGCTTTTCGTCGGGAGTGATGCGGTCAGTCTGCAGGACTGGAATCGGGCTTCCGACCAGCTTCAGCTCCAGGATTTCTACCCCGGCATCCAAGCCATTGCTCTGGCCCGCTATGCGCGCGCAGAGAACCTGAGCGTTCTGCTCGCGAAGATTCGCGAGGGAGGGCGTGATTTCCGCATCTATCCCCGGGGTGAGCGCAGCGAATACCTGATCGTGGATTACATTCATCCGCTTGATTGGCGTAACCGTCGAGTGCTGGGTTTTGACATGCTAAGTGAGGAAACGCGCAAGCAAGCCGTGATGGCCGCGCGCAACATCGGCACTCCGATGCTCACCGGCCCGTTGCGGCTCAAGCAGGAAACCGAGCAGAACGCGCAAGTAGGCATTCTGTTGTATCTCCCTCTTTACCGGGTCGGCGCCCCCATCACCACGTTGGAAGAACGCCAGGAAGCCTTTGCCGGAACCCTTCACGGTGCCTTCCGGCTAACTGACTTAATGGAGGGGGTGCTGGGTTCGCGCAGCAAGCTGTTCCAATTGCAGCTGTTCGACGCCGCCGCCCCAGACGAGCCCTTGCTGGTCGGGCGAGCGCCGGTGAGTAGCGACGCCAGCTTCCATCGCACCCGCAACATCTACATGTATGGTCGTAGCTGGCAGCTGGAAGTTGCCAGCACACCGGAATACGAAGCCATCCTCAACCGGGTGGGCCGGGCCTTCAATCTGGCTGCTGCGCTAACTGCAGCGCTGCTGTTTTCGCTGTTGATCGGCGGCTACCTGTACTTGCGTGAACGGGCTTTGCGCAACAGCCAGACGCTTGGCGCGCAACTTCAGGAGCGCGAGGCATGGTTTCGCCAGCTGATTGAGCAGCTGCCAGTGGCAACTGTGCTTTGCAGCGATAAAGGACGGATCGAACTGGCCAACCAGAGTGCCGCTACGCTGCTTGGTAGCAGTGCTGGCCTGCTCGCTGGCGAGCGCCTCAGTCGCTACGTTCCGGGGGCCCTTGACGAGACCGTGAGCGGGCCACAACTTGAAGCCGATCAGCGGGAAAGCCAAGCGTTGCGCGAAGATGGCTCGCCGGTCCCGGTTTCGCTCAGCCTGACCAGTTTCAAGCGCGACAAGTCCGTTCACCATCTGCTCAATCTGGTCGACCTGCAGCAACGCAAGCGGGACGAAGAGCGTTTTCGCAATGTGGTCGAAGCCTCGCCAAACGCCTTTGTGCTGTTCGATCATGACGGCCGAATCGTGATGGTCAACCGCCAGACTGAGCTGCTGTTTGGTTACAACCGGCAGGAGCTGCTAGACCAGCCAGTCGAGATGTTGATTCCGGAGTCGATGCGCAAGACCTATCTAGAAGTACGGCATCGTTTCGGTCAATCCCCTGAGTCGCGTCGGCTGGGTGAAAATCGCGAGCTTTTCGGACGCCACCGGGATGGTCATCTCGTGCCTGTTGAAGTTGGCTTATCGCCACTGCGTAGCGGGGATGAGCATCTGGTGCAAGCTGTGGTGACCGACATCGCTCATCGCAAAGCTGCAGAGCGGCGACTGCGCGATCAGGCTAACGAGTTGATGGTTGCCAATCGCTACAAGTCCGAATTCCTCGCCAACATGTCGCACGAGCTGCGCACCCCGCTGAACAGCATTCTTATCTTAAGTGATCAGCTGAGGCAGAACGCTGCGAGCAACCTGACCGAGAAGCAGGTCCGCCATGCCGACATCATTCATCGGGCCGGTCACGATCTGTTGCAGCTGATCAACGATGTACTCGATCTGGCCAAGATCGAGGCTGGGCATATGCAGATCAAGTCGGAGCCGCTGGACCTCGGCGAGTTGCTGGCGGAGCTGGTTGCGAACCTCGAGCCTATGGCCGCCCAGAACGGGCTGACCCTCAAGGCCCGGATCGACGAGGGAGTTCCTGCTTCGCTGGTTAGTGACCGGGCCCGGCTGCAGCAGATTTTGCGAAACCTGATTACCAATGCTCTGAAGTTCACCGAGCACGGCTCCGTTGATATACACGTGTCCAGCCAGCAGGCTGAAAGCGCTGTCGATACAGAAATGCTCCAGATCTGCGTAACCGACACCGGCATCGGTATTGCCGAGGATCAGCACGAACGAATCTTCCAGGCCTTCCAGCAGATCGACGGCTCCATCAGTCGGCAATACGGTGGCACCGGGCTGGGGCTGGCCATAGCGCGTCAGCTTGCAGAAGTGCTCGGTGGTGGAATCCGGCTTAAAAGCGCGCCGGGCCAGGGCTCGAGTTTTACGGTCGAACTGCCCTTGAAGGTTGCCGCAACTCCAGAAATCCGCACGCTGCGGCCATTGCAGCGGCGTGGTCAGGGTGGCGGTCTGCTGATAGTCGAGGATGACGCCGATTTCGCCTCGGTAGTGGCCGAGGTGGCCCAGTCCCACGGTTTCTCCAGCGTTATCTGCGGCACCGGACAAGAAGGGCTCGATGCGCTAGCTCAGGACCATTTTGCAGCGGTGATTCTGGATGTCTTGCTGCCTGACATCAGCGGTTGGCAGGTCCACCGGGTGCTGCGAGCCGACCCCAGGCACCAGGATACGCCGGTGTACATCATTTCCTGCGTGCCACAGCCGCAGGGCTGGTCGGATGATGGCTCACGCTACCTGATCAAACCCGTGGCTCAGTCGGAACTGGAGCGACTGTTTGTCGATCTTTCGCAGCAGGAAGGCAATTCGACTCGGCTGCTGCTGGTGGAAACCGCGCCGGATCGGCGTCGTCAGCTGCGGGAGCATTTCGAGCGGCTCGGCTACCGCGTCAGCGAATGCCAGCGCAGTGAAGAGGCCCGGCTGGCCTATGCTGAGCACAGCTACGCGGTGCTGATCGTCGACTTCGACCTCCCCGGCGAAGACGGGCTCGACTTGCTGGACGCGCTGGACCGCCTGCGGCCCCTGAAAGACGTCAGGGTGATCCTGACCAGTCGCGAGGCGTTATCGGAAAAGAATCTGCAGCGGCTTAAGCGTTATTCATCAGTTGCGTTGTCGAAAACAGAAGGAATGGAGCATATGGAAGATGCACTGAAGCCCGACGGGGTAGAAGCTGCAGCGTGGGCAAGGGAAGAACTGGAGCATCCCCTTTTGGGGCAGCGGGTACTATTGGTCGATGCCGACGTGCGGGCGATCTACGCCATCAGCGCCATGCTTGATGAGCAGGGGCTGCAGGTGGTGCCAGTCACAACCAGTTCCGAGGCGCTGGAGCGCTTCGATCAAGATGCCTTTGATCTTGCGCTGGTGGACCTGTCCATGCCGGATAATGGCGGTCCCGAACTGATCCGTCAGCTTAGAAACGACTATGGTTGTCAGGTGCCGATTGTGGCAATGGCGGTTGGCTCTGACACGGCTGTTTCAGAACAGAAACTTCCGGCCGGTGCCGACGACATCCTGCTCAAGCCGGTCGACGGCACCAGGCTGGCCAAGCTGCTGCGGCGTCTGGAACGTAGTGATGGCCCTCATGCAAGTCCGTAAGGAGAAATGTGTGACGCATCGTTCAAGCCGAACTGGCGTCCCTGCCGACGTCGGTAGCGGAAGCCAAATCATGCTGTGTCGGGGGCTCGGCTGATGGCGTGGTCGCAACCCCAATCAAAGCCTCGGACCCGCACATTGCTGGTCGTCGATGATCGCGAGGCGAACCTGGTGGCCATGGAGGCCCTGCTCGGCGATGGCGACTGGCAGGTCCATACGGTTAATTCTGGTGAAGCCGCGTTGCAGGCGTTGCTCGATCTGGACGTAGAACTGGTGTTGCTGGACGTCCAGATGCCAGGCATGGACGGATTTGAAGTGGCGCGCCTGATGCGCGGTAGCCCGCACGCACGCTACACGCCGATCATCTTCGTATCGGCCATTGCGCATACGCGTGAGTCGGTGTTGCGTGGTTACGCGACGGGTGCGGTGGATTTCATTCTCAAGCCGTTCGATCCGCAGGTGCTCAAGCACAAGATCAATACGTTGCTCAGCCATGAGCACAATCGGCGTGACTTGCAGCTACTCAGCCAGCAGCTCGACAGTGCAAGGGCGTTTAACGCTTCCGTACTCAATAACGCTGCCGAAGGCATTCTGGTGGTGGGTGAGGACGGATTCATCAACTTCGCCAACCCGGCGATCGCCAAAATGCTGCACACCAGTGTCGATGATCTGCAAGGTACCGCGCTGATCAAGCACCTGGCCTCGCCGCAGATGCCACAGGCCTGGCGTGATACCGATTTCTACCAACATTGGCGTAGCGGCAATACCTATCGTCTTCATGAGGCGCAGCTGTTCACTGCCAACGGAGACACGCTGCCAGTGGCACTGTCTTCATCACCGCTGCCTCGTCAGCAGCGTTCAATGGTGGTGATCGCCCTGGATATGTCGGTGGTGCGCAGCTTGCACGTGCAGCTGGAAACCCAAGCTGTAACCGACTCGCTCACGGGCCTGCTCAATCGTCGCGGTTTTCATCAGGCGCTGGATTCGGCTTTGGCGCGGGTCGATCGCAACGGCAAGCGCATGGCCATCCTCTATATCGACCTTGATGGTTTCAAGCGCATCAACGATTCGCTGGGGCACGATGCCGGCGACGAGATTCTCTGTCGCGTAGCGCGCGTATTGGAAGCCTGCATGCGTCCATACGACATCATCGCCCGAATGGGCGGTGACGAGTTCACTGCGTTGCTGGACTCTCTGGATCATCCAGAAGATGCCGCCAGGGTGGCGGAAAAGCTCATAGAGTTAATTTCGGTTCGACATACCATCGACGGCACGGATGTCACGCTCGGTGCCAGTATTGGCATTGCGAATTTTCCGGATTGCGGCCAGAGCGTGGAAGAGTTGCTTCGCTCGGCGGACATGGCCATGTACGAGGCCAAACGCAACGGCCGGCAGCAATATCGCTTCTTCTCCGGTGAGATGAACGGGCGGGCCCACGCGCGCCTGATGATGGAAGAAAACTTGCGTAGCACCATCGAGCGCAATGGTTTCGCTTTGGCCTATCAGCCGCAGGTCGTGCTCGAGACCGGTGAGCTGCGTGGGTTCGAGGCCTTGCTGCGCTGGAATTACGCTGGGCGCGGTTCGGTGGAGCCAAGTGTATTCATCCCCTTGCTGGAAGAAACCCGGCTAATTGACCGGGTCGGCGAATGGGCGCTGCGTGAAGGCCTGGCCCAGTGTCGCGACTGGCGTGAGCGATTCGGCGACAAGCTGGTGCTGAGCTTCAACGTCAGCCCGGTGCAGTTCCGCCGAGCCGGATTGATCGACGAGTTGCGCCGGCTGCTCGATGAGTATCAGCTTGATCCCCGACAGTTGGAGCTGGAGGTCACCGAGGGCGCACTGATGGAGGACCTGGAGCAGAGCTGCGACAAGCTTCGTCAGCTGCGTGAGCTGGGGGTCAGGGTGGCGGTAGATGACTTCGGCACCGGTTACTCATCGCTGGCTTACCTGCGCCATTTCGATCTGGATACGCTGAAGATTGATCGATTGTTCATCGCCAACATGCTCGATTCGCCCCGCGATGCTGCAGTGGTCAGCACCATTATCGATCTGGGGAGAAACCTGGGACTGGAGGTGATTGCCGAGGGCGTTGAAACGCTGGCCCAGCGCGAGTGGCTGATCGACCATGACTGCCACGTGATGCAAGGGTTTCTGGTCGCGCCAGGGCTGGCCGTTGAGGACGCTCTGGAATTTCCGCGAACAACCGACTGGCTAAATCTTGAACATCGACCGGCCGGCTAGTGCCGGCCTGTTTGGCTAAGCTGAAGCGCCATGACGAGCCGGGTATTGGTGATGTAGCTTTTCGAGCTCGGCATCTTTGTCGCTCCAGAGCTCATTGACCCACTCCTGAAAGCTCAACCGGTAGGCTTCGTCCTGGTCGTAGCTACGGTGTAGGAACTCGGCAGGGATCGGCTGCGAGTCGATGCGCATCACGACCCGGCCGATTCGGCCGCAGAGCAGGTCCCAGAAGCTCGAGTTGCCGTCCGGGTAGTGAATGGTGACGTTGATCAGTGCCGTCAGTTGCTCGCCCATCGCATCGATCACGAACGCAATGCCTCCGGCCCGGGGTTTGAGCAGGTAGCGGTAGGGCGATGCCTGTTCAGTGTGCTTGTCCTCGGTGAAACGGGTGCCTTCGAGAAAATTGAACACCGACACCGGGTTGGTCCGGTAGCGTTCACAGGCTTTGCGGGTGGTGGCCAGATCCTCGCCGCGCTTCTCCGGGTACTTGGTCAGGTATTCCTTGCTGAAGCGCTTCATAAAGGGAAACTCCAGCGCCCACCAGCACAGGCCGATGACCGGCACCCAGATCAGCTCCTGCTTGAGGAAAAACTTCAGGATCGGCATCCGCCGGTTGAACTGGTACTGCAACATCAGGATGTCAGCCCAGCTCTGGTGGTTGCTGGTAACCAGATAGGAGTGTTGCAGATCGACCTTTTCGAGTCCCTGCACGTCCCACTCGGTTCGCCGCACCTGATCCATCCAGAAGCTGTTCACGGCCATCCAGGATTCGGCGATCCAGTGCATGCCAAAGCGCAATGCGCGCTGAATACGCGGAACCGGTAGCGCAAGCTTGAGTAATGACAGGGCAAACAACGGCCAGCACCAGAACAGCGTGTTCAACGCCAGGGTCAAGCCAGCCAGGACACCCCGTAGTGGGGCAGGAAGGACGCTCAGCATCGATTGGATCTTATATCCGTCAATAAAGGCGGCAAGAGTACCGATTGTGTGCTGAACTGCAAGGCAAAAAGTAGCGCCTAGCATTGCGAAGCGCCCGGCCAGGCTGGCCGGGCGCGGGACGCAGATCAGGCCTTCTGGTTGTCAGCCTGCAGAGCGGTCAACGCGATGGTGAACACAATGTCGTCCACCAGTGCGCCGCGGGACAGGTCATTGACCGGCTTGCGCAGGCCTTGCAGCATCGGGCCGACGCTGATCACGTTGGCGCTGCGCTGAACCGCCTTGTAGGTGGTGTTACCCGTGTTCAGGTCAGGGAAGATGAACACCGTGGCTTGACCTGCCACCAGGCTGTTAGGCGCCTTTTGCTTGCCGACACTGGCGACCGATGCGGCGTCGTACTGCAGCGGACCGTCGATTGGCAGGGTGGGTGCGCGCTCCTGGGCGATGCGTGTGGCTTCAGCAACCTTTTCCACCTCGGCGCCACTGCCGGACGTGCCAGTGGAATAGCTGATCATCGCCACGCGCGGGTTGACGCCTAGCGCGACGGCCGATTCGGCGCTCTGCAGGGCAATCTCCGCCAGCTCGGTAGCACTCGGGTTCGGATTTACAGCGCAGTCGCCGTAGACCAGTACTTGATCCGGCAGCAGCATGAAGAACACCGACGAGACCAGGCTGTAGCCAGGCGCCGTTTTGATCAGCTGCAGCGCCGGGCGAATGGTGTTAGCGGTGGTGTGTATTGCGCCGGAAACCAGACCGTCCACTTCGTCGAGCGCCAGCATCATGGTGCCAAGGACCACCGTGTCCTTGAGCTGCTCACGCGCATCGTCCGGAGTCAGCCCCTTGGCCTTGCGCATTTCGCACATCGGCTCGACGTACTGGTTGATGAGCAGCTCCGGATCGAGAATCTCCAGGCTTGCCGGCAGCTGGATACCTTGCTCGCGTGCAACTGCCTGGACTTCTTCCGGCTTGGCCAGCAGTACACAGCGCGCGATGCCGCGCTCCTGACAAATGGCCGCGGCGCGGATGGTGCGCGGCTCGTTGCCTTCCGGCAGGACGATGCGCTTGTTAGCTTGCTGTGCGCGCTTGACCAGCTGATAGCGGAACGCCGGAGGCGACAGGCGCAACTCGCTGCGGGGTACGCTGAGTCGGGTATGCAGCAGTTCGGGCTGCAGGTGCTGCGCGATGAAGTCAGTAACCTGGCTGGCACGCTCGATGTCGTCCGCTGGGGTTTCCTTGTTCAGCCCGAACAGGTTGGTTGCCGTATCGTAGGAGCCCGTCTGCACGGTCATCACCGGCAGGCCGCCATCCAGTGCCGCTTTGCAGAGCTCGAGAATCCGCGGGTCGGGCGCGAAGTCACTGCACAGCAGCAGACCAGCGAGCCGGACACCATTGAGCGAGGCCAGGCTCGCCGCCAGGATGATGTCGTCGCGGTCGCCCGGGGTGACCACCAGAACGCCTGGCTGCAGGAGCTGCACCGTATTGGGGACGGCGCGGGCGCAGAGTACGATCTTGTCGACGCGACGCTGCTCCGCTTCACCGGCATGAAGCACCTTGGCGTCGAGCAGTTCGGCGATGTCGCGCGTCCGCAAAGCGTTGAGTTTGTCGGCGAAAGGAATTGCGCCAAGCAGCTGGAAATCTGCAGTGCCCAGCAGGGGCAGCTGCGCCTTGAGGCCGTCGATGAAGGCGGGCGCGCCGTCGTCACCCTTGACCTTGTTGAGAATCACGCCCAGCACTTTCGGGTCCTTGGCGCCACCGAACAGTTGGGCCTGGATCTCGATGCGCTCGGCCAGACGCTTGAGCGTGTCACTGCCTTGCGCTGCAATCAGAATGACATCCGCGTCCAGGCTTTTCGCCAGATGGGTGTTGATTCTTGACGTGTGGTTGAACTCACGCGTCGGCACCATGCCTTCGACAATGACCACGTCCTTGCCCGCGGCAACCTCCTGATAGCGGCTGACCACGTCCTCGAGCAGCAGGTCGAGTTCGCCATCGGCCAGCTGACGCTCGACCTGCTCCAATGGCAACGGCTCGGGCGACAGGATATTCAGGGTGCGTTCTACCAGAACGCAAGAGCGTTCACGGCCTTGATCGTGGGGGAAGGGCTGGGCGATGGGCTTGAAGAAGCCAACCTTCAACCCGGCGCGCTGGAGTGCGCTGATCAGGCCGAGGCTGATGGAGTTGAGGCCGCCGCCAAAACCGCAGGGGGCGAGGAATAAGGTATGCATGATGATCTCCTATCGGGCGAGGGCGATGCCAAGTAGACGAAACCCGACGCCGTTTGCGGTCGTCGGGTTCGTTCAGTGCGTCTAACCGTCGGCGCGCTATCAGGCGTCGAGCAGCGCCAGTGTGTCCAGCGCGATTTGACGTTCTTCGTTAGTCGGTACCACCAGCACGCGGGGGCTGCCTGCCGCCTGGATTTCCCCGCCGACACCCCGCGTGCAGCGTGCGTTGGCGTCTTCGTCCAGCTTGAAGTTGAACAGCTTCAGGTGTTCGAGGGTGCGGGTGCGCACAGCCGTCGAGTTCTCACCGATGCCGCCGGTGAAAATCAGTCCGTCGAGTTTCGGCAGCGCGCAGGCCATGCTTGCCAGGGACTTGGCCAGGCGGTAGCAGAAGACTTCGAACGCCAGGGTGGCGCCGGGATGCCCAGCAACCCGGGCTTCCTGCAGCGTGCGCAGGTCATTGGATAGTCCGGACAGACCTTTCAGGCCGCTGTCGTGATTGAGCATGCGATCGATCTGCTCCAGGCTCCAGCCCAGGGTGCGGTTCAGGTAGCTGTGCAGGTTGGGGTCGACATCACCGCTACGGGTGCCCATTACCAGGCCTTCCAGTGGGGTCAGGCCCATGCTGGTGTCGCGGCTTTCGCCATTGACGATGGCGCAGGTCGAGCACCCGTTGCCCAGGTGAGCCGTCAGCCAGCAGCTGTCATCGACCGGAAGTCCAGTCATCTCGGCGGCACGCTTGCTGACGTAGTTGTGGCTGGTGCCGTGGAAACCGTAGCGGCGGACACTGTGTTCCTTGTAAAGGAATTCCGGCACGGCGTAGCGGAACGCATGCTCCGGCATGGTCTGGTGGAAAGCGGTGTCGAACACGCTGACCTGCGGCAGGCCCGGGAACAGGGCCATGGCTGCATCAATTCCGACCAGGTTGGCCGGGTTGTGCAGTGGCGCCAGCTGCGCGCTGTCGCGGATTGCCTTGAGCACCGGCTCGTCGATCAGGCTGGAACCGGTGAAGTGTTCGCCACCATGGACCACACGATGGCCGATCCCGTCCAGCTTGCCGCCTGCGGCCTCTTGAGCCACCGGCAGGAGTTTTTCGAGCGCGGCACGGTGATCAGCACCCGGAATGTTCAGGCTCTGCTTGGTGTCCCCCAGCTGCCAGTGCACCACGGCTTCGGGGGAGCCGAGACGTTCGGCCAAGCCCTGCAGGGGGAAAGTGGCTTGGGCTTCGTTGACCAGTGCGAATTTGATCGACGAGCTGCCGCAGTTAATCACCAGGATGTTACGAGCTGACATCGGTGCTCCTTGGATGCGAAATTAATTGTTGAAATAGGTCGCCTACATTTACTGGCGTGGATTCTTGCATAACCTTGAGAGCCGCGATGCTCTCCAAAGGTTGTATTCGTTACCACCTAGGGCATGAAGTCGCGTGGGGTGGATCTGCTGCCGATGGTCCCCTAAATCGTGCGTCGGTTCGCAATCAATGCAGCTCGCGGTTAGACTTTCACACACATTCCCCAACAAAGGTTTTGCCTCATGCAGATTGCCGCTAACAAGGCTGTGTCAATCGACTACACACTCACCAATGATGCCGGTGAAGTGATCGACAGCTCGGCCGGCGGCGCGCCGCTGGTCTATTTGCACGGTTCGGGCAACATCATTTCCGGTCTTGAAAAGGCGCTGGAAGGCAAGCAAGGCGGTGACGAAGTGAAGGTCGCCATCGAACCGCAGGATGCCTACGGTGAGTACAGCCCGGAACTGGTCGCCACCCTCAATCGTGCGATGTTTGAAGGCGTCGATGAGCTTGAAGTCGGCATGCAGTTTCACGCCTCCGGCCCGGACGGCGGGATGCAGATCGTCACCATTCGTGATGTTGAAGGCGACGATGTGATCGTTGACGGTAATCATCCGCTGGCCGGGCAGCGCCTCAACTTCGAAGTCAAGATTGTTGATGTGCGTGAAGCCAGCGAAGAAGAAATCGCTCATGGTCATGTGCATGGCGAAGGTGGTCACCAACACTGATTGGCGCCCGCAAGCGGCTGGTCAGCGAGAAGCCCGGATCGAACGGGCCATGGAAGCGCTTCGGTTCTGCCGGAGCGCTTTTTTACTCTGGAGTACAAACACATGAGCGCGTTTCACGAGTTGGTTCTGCCCGGCCTTGCGGGCCAGGAACTTCCCCTGGCGCCGTTGAAATCCCAGGTCACACTGGTGGTCAATGTGGCTTCCGAGTGCGGTCTCACGCCTCAATACGCAGGCTTGCAAGCGCTGCATGAGCGTTACCAGGATCGTGGTTTCGGCGTACTGGGCATCCCCTGCAATCAGTTCGCTGCTCAGGAGCCAGGCAGCGATGCGGAAATCCTGCAGTTTTGCGACGAGAATTACGGCATCACCTTTCCGATCAGCAGCAAGCTCGAGGTCAACGGCTCGCAGCGTCACCCGTTGTACCGCCTGCTGGCAGGGGAGGGTGCTGACTTCCCAGGCGACATCAGCTGGAACTTCGAGAAGTTTCTGGTAGGCAAGGACGGACGTGTGCTGGCGCGCTTTTCGCCGCGCACTGCCCCGGATGATCCTGCGCTGATCCAGGCCATCGAAAGCGCGCTCGTCTGAGCGCGCCATCTCCTATCAAAGCCGTGTGTTGCTGCTGACGGCTTCTCGAAGTCGATATCGCGACAGCATGGCTCTGCAATAAGTGTCGTGGATGATGGTGGTCGGTCTAGACGACCGGTCATATCCTCGGCGCCATGAGCAATCAAGCCCGCAACGACAAGCGTGACCTGATCCTGGCCAAGGGGGCGCAGGTGATGACCCGTCGTGGCTATCACGGCACCGGCGTGCTGGAAATCGTCCAGGCTGCCGGCATTCCCAAAGGTTCCTTCTATCACTACTTCGCCAGCAAAGAAGACTTCGCCTTGCAGGCGCTGGAGCATCTCTACCTGCCTCGGCTGGAGCGCTATCAGGCAGCGCTACTCGAGTCTCCACTGAGCCCTCGGGCGCGCATTCTGGGTTATTACGCAGACTTAGTTGCGCACTTCGCTCGGCAGGAATGCCCGGAATACCATTGTTTCATCGGCAGCCTGAGCTTCGAGATGGCTGAACTGTCACAGCCCATCGGTCAGCAAGTCGAGGCGATTTTGCTGCGTTCGGTCAGGGTGCTCGCCGACTGCCTCGAACAGGCTTGCGCGGCCAGCGAGCTTGATGCCGACACCGATTGCCTAGCGCTGGCTGAATTCATCGGCAATGCCTGGGAGGGCGCCTTGTTGCGCATGAAGGTTGGCCGCAGTGTCACGCCGTTGAAGATATTTCTGACCCAGCTGGAGCGTCTGCTGACGCCCCGCTGATTTTTTGTGGCGATCGGCGAGACGACCGGTCGCTTTTGCTTCAAGCCAGAGGAGACAGCAATGACTGCAGCCGTGAATGCCCTGTTCCAACCCTTCCAACTCGGTAGCTTGCAACTGCCGACGCGTGTCGTGATGGCGCCGATGACCCGTTCCTTCTCTCCTAACGGTGTGCCAACCGCGGACGTCGTCGAGTACTACCGCCGTCGTGCCGCGTCGGGTGTGGGGTTGATCATCACCGAGGGCACCACGGTCGGCCACAAGGCCTCCAATGGCTATCCGCAAGTGCCGCGCTTCTACGGCGAAGCCCCACTGGCCGGCTGGAAAGCGGTGGTCGAGGCCGTGCACGCGGCCGGCGGCAAGATCGTTCCGCAGTTGTGGCACGTGGGCAATGTTCGTCACAAGGGAACCGAGCCGGAGCCGGAAGTGCCGGGTTACGGTCCGATGGAGAAGGTGAAGGACGGCGAGGTCGTGGTGCACGGCATGACCAAACAGGATATTCAGGACGTGATCGCAGCGTTCGCCCAGGCTGCCAAGGATGCCCAGGCCATAGGCATGGATGGTGTCGAGATCCACGGCGCGCACGGCTACCTGGTTGACCAGTTCTTCTGGGAGGGCAGCAACCAGCGCACCGACGAGTACGGTGGGAGCCTGGCCAATCGCTCCCGCTTCGCCATCGAGCTGATCGAGGCAGTGCGCGCGGCGGTAGGACCGGACTTTCCGATCATTTTCCGCTTTTCTCAGTGGAAGCAGCAGGACTACTCGGCGCGTCTGGTCACCACGCCGGAAGCGCTTGGCGAATTCCTCGAGCCGCTTTCTGCGGCGGGTGTGGACATCTTCCATTGCTCGACTCGCCGATTCTGGGAGCCGGAGTTCGAAGGTTCCGACCTCAACCTCGCTGGCTGGACCCGTCAGCTGACTGGCAAGCCCACCATCACTGTCGGCAGCGTGGGGCTCGATGGAGAGTTCCTGCAGTTCATGGTCAAGACTGACAAGGTGGCGCAGCCAGCCAACATCGAGGGGTTACTCGAACGTCTGAACAAGCAGGAGTTCGATCTCGTGGCGGTAGGACGCGCACTGATTTGCGATCCGGACTGGGCGTTGAAGGTGAAAGAGGGGCGTATGCAGGACATTCTGCCCTTTAGTCGTGAAGCGCTGAAAACGCTGGCCTGACGCGCGACGCATCTCTAGCTGCAGAGAAGCCATCCTTGGGATGGCTTCTTTTTGCGCATCGTTATTGCGAGGCACCGGGATAACCGGCCTGCTTTAGCAGCTTGGCCAAGTGCACGGCGTTGCGCGCCAACATCGCGTTGGTCTTGCCGATCTTCTCGCCCGGATCTTCCACATCCTTGTAATCCGTCGACCCCATCGCCGGTCCGACCCAATAGGTGCAGCCGTTGGCAGGGATGGTGAAGCCTACGTCATTCAGTCCCTGATAGAGGCTGGCAACCACATGATGGGCGCCATCCTCGTTACCCACCACCGCGACGCAAGCAACCCGCCCGTACGAGACCATCCGCTGCTCGTCGTCCACTTCACCAATGAACGCGTCCAGGCGCTCCAGTACGCGCTGACAAACGCTGGATGGATGGCCAAGCCAGATCGGCGTGCCGAGAATCAGGATGTCCGCTGCAAGCAACTTTTCCCGAATCATCGGCCAGTCGTCACCTTCGCCTTCGTCTGACGTCACGCCGGGCTTGATGTTGAAGTCCACTGCGCGGACCTGCTCGCAGCTGACGCCGAGTTTTTCCAGCTCGCGCTGAGCCTGGCTCAGCAACAAGCTACAGGACGACTCTTGGGGCGACGCCTTGAGGGTGCAGTTGATTGCGAGGGCGGTTAGCGCCATTGGGGGGCTCCCGGTGTGAGGTGTTCGAATCTAGACACCTCAACGTCTCGCAGTTCACGGATCGATCACGGTAGGCATTGTCGATGTGCCGCCCTCGCGCACCCAGAACAGCGTTGCGGCTGCCACGGCTGCCGGCATGATCAGGAGATTGACGAAAGGAATCAGCAACGCTGCGTAGGTCACCGCGCCAAGGCTCAGGCTTTTCCAGCGTCGCTGGCGCAGCCAGACCATCATTTCGTCCCAGCTCAGCTTGTTGTTGTCCGCTGGATAATCGATGTACTGCACCGCCATCATCCAGACGCCAAACAGAAGCCAAAGTGGCGCTGCGACCAGATTGACCACCGGAATGAATGACAGGATCAGGAGCACCAGCGCACGGGGTGCGAAGTACGCCAGTTTGCGTGCCTCACGTCCGATGGTTCGCGGCAACATAGCCACCAGCTCGCTCCAGCTGAACGGCGGGGCGCTATCGACTCCGCGTGCCACGGTTTCCACCTTTTCAGCGAGAAAGCCATTGAAGGGGGCGGCAACGATGTTGGCGAGCATGGTGAAGGTGAAGAACACGATTAGCACCACCAGCACTACAAACAGCGGCCAGATGATGTATTCGAGGAACATTAGCCACTCGGGGAGGTTAGGCATAAAGGCGTCGACCCAGCCGCCAAACTGGCGCACCGCCAGATAGATCAGACCGCAGAACAGCAACAGATTGACGGTCAGCGGCAGAATGACGAACAGCCTGAGGCCGGGACTCAGAATCAGCTTCAGGCCTTCCCGTAGGTATTGGGGGCCGGATAGGGCAGCGACGGGCATTGACGATACTCCGGAAAGGACGGTCCGGACCTTACCGGCTTTGTCGGGATGGGAAAAGCGGCATCACAGTCGATAGGACTGGACTATTAGGCCGATCGGCTTTATGCAATAGCCAGCGTTGCGCTTGGCTTTTAGGCTAGCCCCGAAATCTCCTTTTGGTTCTCAGGGCCGTCCGCTTCAAGCCTTCCCCAAGTGCCTGGCCGGCCCTTTTTTATTTCTCTTCGAAATTCACCGGTTTGCGCCTCAGCGGCTGCTGATCAAAGCGCACCCCCGGGAGTCCGGTATCCATCAGGGCGCGGATGTTCAAGTGGTCGGATCCACTGGGGTTCTCCAGCACTGACTGATAGTGCTCCCCGAACGCAAGCAAGGCTTCTTCTGTGGTGAAGCCTTCCAGTACGGCCAGCCCCAACGTCTTGCACGAGCCCTCGTTCTGCCCGGCAGCGTTTTCAACGTTGCCATTGAAAAAGCGGGTTGGCTGGTAGTCATAGGCGCTGGCGATGAATGCCAGCGTCTCGCTGAATGGGTGGTTTCGGTTGCGCAGACTGGCGCGAAAGTCCCTGAGGCTACTCATGGTTTCTGGGCCTTGTCGAACGCAGCCTGTTGCTCTGGCGTTGCGTCCTTCTGATAGCGTTTCTTCCATTCCGCGTATGGCATGCCGTAGACCTCTTCGCGAGCCTCATCGAGGCTGACTTCGATATCGAGGTCGTCGGCGGCGGCCTTGTACCATTTCGACAGGCAATTACGACAGAAGCCGGCCAGGTTCATCAGGTCGATGTTTTGTGCGTCCGGGCGGCTGCGCAGGTGCTGGACCAGGCGGCGGAAAGCGGCGGCTTCGAGTTCGGTGCGTTCTTGTTCATTCATTTCAAGGGTCTCGGCGTTGCAGACTTCGGCGGGATCATAACCTCGACGCAGGCCGTGGGCCAGATAGCGGCGGGGAACTTTAGCGGCTTGAACCGCCTCCGCTAAACAGGATGGCCGGCCGGTCATCCAGCTGTCGAGGAGACTGGATGTGATTGGGAAAAAACACTGGGTGATTGCCGAAGGGTACCTACCGGCGTTGGGGCCGAAACCCGATGAGCCAGCGCTGCGCAGCCATGAGACGGCGTGCATTTTGAACGCTGGCCCGTTGGAGGCGGTGATTGAGCTGACGCTGTACTTCGCTGACCGTGAGCCGGTCGGGCCGTACGCGATACGGGTCCCCGCGCGGCGAACCTTGCATCTCCGTTTCGATGACCTGCAGACGCCCCAGGCAGTGCCGCGTGAGACTGACTATGCCAGCGTATTCGTTTCCAACGTACCGGTGGTCATTCAGCACACTCGGCTGGACGCACGCAGTGGTGACCGTGCGCTGATGACGACCCTAGCCTATGGCAGCGATTGACGCGCGAAAGGGTCAGTCCCGATGCGCGGCGAGGGTAATCGATACCGACTCGGCAAAGCGCAGAGCATGTGGCTTGTCCACTTCGACTTCGGCGTAACGCACTTGCGGATGCGCCATGACCAGGTCAAGGATTTCCTGGGTGAGCCGTTCGAGCAGGGCGAAACGGTTGTCCTCGACGTGTTGGATGATCGCCTTGGTGATGGTTCGGTAGTTCAGTGCATGGCCGATGTCGTTGTCACGCACGGCCTCGGCCGCAGGATAAAGCATCGTCAGATTGATCAGGACATCCTGCTTGTTGAGGATTTCTTCTTCCTTGATACCGATGAAGGTTCGTAGACGCAGGTCTTTGACGCGGATGCGCGCCATGGCAGGTTCCAATCGGGGCATGGGGTTCCTTCGCGTATCAGATCAGGTGGCGGCCACCGTTAACGCTCAGCGTGGTGCCGGTGACATAGGGATTATCCAGCAGGTAGCGCAGGCTCTGGTAGATCACCTCGGCGCCAGGCTCGATGCCAAGGGCGGATTTGGCAAGCGCCTTGCGCTGGTAGACCTCGTCATCGCCTTCGTTGAACTGTATCAAGGCAGGCGCGATGCCATTGACCTTGATCGCCGGCGCCAGTCTGGCTGCAAACGACAGCGTGAGGTTGTCCAAACCGGCTTTGCTGGCTGCATAAGCGATGTGCTTTTTGCTGCCGACGCGAGTGACGTCATCACCGATGTGGATGATGTCTGCCGGACCGCCATGCTGCAGCAGTTCAGTGCAGTGAAGGTTGATCAGATAAGGCGCAAGCATGTGCACCTCGAACATGCGCTGGAATGTTTCAGCCTCTTCACCCGGCGTCTCTGGGTGCCAGTCCGATGCGTTGTGAACGATCGCGCGTAGGGCGCTGGTGTGCTCCTTGAGTACAGCGATAAAGGCGTGGATGCCCGCTGCAGCGGAAAAATCGGCATGCAAAGTCACCGCACCGCGCTCACGAAGCCGAGCCAGACTTGCTCGAGGGGTGCGGTAGCTCACGATCACCGGCTGGCCTTCATCAAGCAAGCGTTCGGCGCAATGCAGGCCGATGCGCTGGCTGGCACCGGTAATCAGTATCGGGGCCGTCGGCTGGGTCATGCTGGGATACCGAGTGGGACGGGGAAAGTCGCGCCGCCTGTGCAAGGCAGCAGTGCCTTGCCAGCTTACACCAGGGGGCGCAACTACCCTACTATGCGGGCGTTTTTGTGCATGTAGAGCGGGCAACTGCGGTGCTGCTAAGAATTCTCGGGGGCGTCGGAGGTGGCCCGCGTGGAAAGCTCTGGCTGCAACTCGGGATGCAAACGCTGATGCTGTTCGTACAGATAGGAGCGGATGCGTTCGGCATCTTTGTCCTGCGGATATTCGACTTCGTAGGCAGTCATTCCACCTTCGGCATGGCGGATCCGATGAGCGTCGATCTGAAACGAGTCTTCGCCCGGCAATGCCAGGCGCATGTGCAGATGTTTGGGCGCCTGATGCTTGGCTCCGGCGTCCACCAGCAGGCCGTTGGGTGACAACTCATGCACGCTCAGCGCGGTTTCGTTGCCATCGTCGGAAAGTAGTGGCAGCGGTTCGTCCAAGTGCAATCGCCAGGCGCGAAGTACCGGTCCGCGTTCATAGATGGTCGGAGGCGCCAGCTGCAATTGCACCGCCTGGAATTCATCCTGCTTCAGCTGCAGCGGGAACGACATGCAATAATCCTCGAGCTCCGCTTCGAGGGTCAGGTTGGCCTTCGCAGCCAGTTGCAAGAGCAGGCCGTTGGCCTTTTCTCCGCCGTCGACGCGGAAGCCAGCCCGTGTTTCGCCCGGCTCTGCAGACGAGCCACTGACAAGTTCGTTGATGTAGGCCAGTTCGGCACTGGTCAGATCAGTTTTGCTAGGCATCCCGATTTCCCTCTCAAGGTCAGGGCAGACCCGTCTGCCCATGCCTAATCGCTCCAGAGTGCAGCACAGACCTCTACGAGATCCTTTACCACGTCGGCACTGCGACAACACATGCCCGATGTAATTCCCTTGCGCCTAGCGGCGGCACCGTTTTGAAGTGTAGAACCGCTCGGTCGGGATGAGTGTGTCGGATGCGGCATAATGCTCGGCTTTAATCTAAAACGGAGCTCATCATGAAAGTGGCCATCCTCTCCGGTACCGTCTATGGCACAGCTGAAGACGTTGCCCGCCATGCTGCGACGGTACTCAAGGCGGCGGGGTTCGACGCCTGGCATGATCCGCGCGCGCAGCTGGCGCAGGTCCTGGACTTCGGACCGCAAGCCTTGCTGGTGGTGACTGCCACCACTGGGATGGGCGAGCTACCGGACAGTTTCGTCCCGCTCTACACGGCGATTCGTGATCAATTTCCGGCCTGGCAGGGCTTGCCAGGCGGGGTGATCGCACTGGGCGACGCCAGCTATGGCGATACCTTCTGCGGCGGCGGGGAGTTGGTTCGGGAGTTGTACGCCGAGCTGGGCGTACGCGAAGTACAGGAAATGCTGCGCCTTGATGCCAGCGAAACGGTAACGCCGGAGACCGATGCCGAGCCCTGGTTGGAAAGCTTTGCCGCAGCTCTGCGTGGCTGATAGGTAGGCAAGGCCGGCGGTGGCCTGGCGGCGGTCAGTCTGCGCGGCGAGCGAAGGCTTGCAGGTGCGGATAGAACGCTTGGAAGTCCTGCAGCAGCGGCTCATATAGCCGTTCCATTTCCTCGACACCGCCGAGCAGCCCTTCGGGGCGTGACAAACGCCGGCTCATGCCGGCCACAACCTGCTCCATCACGGAAAACTCCCGATAACTGCCGAGCCAGTCCTGAGCGGCCATGCGCGGCGCGATTAGCGCCAGCGTGCCGGGGAGCTCGGCTTCCTCAAGCAACACCTGATACACCCGCGCGGTGAAATGCTGAAGGGGCTCTTCGGCGTAGTGGGGCCAATGCGCCGCCAGGCAATGATCGAAAAAAAGATCGACCAAGATGCCTGCGTAGCGTCGTCGCTCGCGGGGAAAGCGCTGCTTGGCTTGAAGGACAATCGGGTGGCTATCGGTAAATACATCGATCTGTCGGTGCAGGCGAATGCCCGCTTCGATATCGGCTGGCCATCGGTCCTGTAAGGGCCCTTTGACGAAGTCGCCATAGAGACTGCCGAGCAGCTGCCCGGGCCGCTCGCCGCCGAGATGAAGGTGCGCAAGATAGTTCATGAGGCGAGTCTAGCAGCGCTTGCTTGCGCTCAGCTTGCATCAGGCAGCGTTGGCGATCGGCATCAGCTGCGAAGGACCGTACAGCGCTTCGGCGATCGCATTGTGGCAACGACGGGCGAGTGGGTTACGTTGCGTGTCATGGCTGGATAGCGGGGCCAGCAGCTGGATTTCCACCACTGCTGTATCTTCTGCCAGTAGCCGAAACAGATGTGAAAGCAGATCGTCGTCGCCGATAAAGGGGGCTATCGGATCGATAACGCCGTTGCGCAGATATCGAATCGCAACGGGCTGTACCGGCACACCCGTATCGATCGCACAGGCCAGCAGTCTTGAGTGGAATGTGCGCAGCGAAGTGCCATCGGTTGTGGTGCCTTCGGGGAATATCAGCAGACTGCTTCCTTGCCCCAGTTCCTCGCTCATCTGCTGGCTGAGCAACCTACTGTCGCTGCCACCGCGCTGGATGAAGCGGGTTCCAGCCTCGGTTGTCAGCCAGCCAATCACCGGCCAATGACGGATCTCGGCTTTGGCGAGGAAGGTCATCGGTTGCAGCAGGCCCAGCAGGGGGATGTCGGTCCACGATAGGTGGTTGGCGACCCACAACATCGGCTTATCTGGCAAATCGCCTGTCACACGAATCTGAAATGGCAATGCCGCTGCGAGCCGCCCCAGAAACGAACGGCACAGCTGCTGGCGCTCAGCTTGAGAGGGATCAAAGCCCAGCACCGTGCGCAGTTTCAGACCGCAGGCCAGTAGCAGGCCGTAGAGAACCACCATGGACAATCTCAAGAGACGAAAATACAGCCTGATCCTGCGCATTCAGACCGCTGCCTTGAAGTGCCGGGCGTAACGCGGGCACAGCTCGTCGCGCTTGAGGAGAATGAAGAGGTCTGCGACCTGAAAATCCGGATCCCAGCAAGGTTCACCGCAGATCTTTGCTCCCAGTCGCATGTAGGCCTTGAGCAGCGCAGGTGTCTCAGCGATGACGTTGTCGGGCAACGCGAGCGCAGGTAGCGGGTTTTTAGGGCATGCGTGTAGCAGCTCCGTCGAAAGATGACGTTCGCGCAGTCGCTGCATGATGGCCTGGGCCTGGACGCCGCCGTCGCGCATTGGAATGCTGGCGCAGCCCATGAGATATCGATAGCCACCTTGGTTGAGCACTTCAGCCAGTTCCGCCCAGAGCACGGCGATGGTCGCGCCGTTGCGGTAGGCCGGATGAACGCAGGTCCGGCCAATCTCCAGGATTGGCCCTTCAAGTTTCGCCAGGCCTTGTAGGTTGAATTCGTTTTCGCTGTAGAACCGTCCCAATCCACGCGCCGTCTGGTTATCGAGCAGGCGCGTGGTTGCGACAAGCTCCCCGCTGCCTGAGTCGCGTACACCGATATGGCTGCAGTAAGCGTCAAACTCATCGCTGTCCAAACCGGCCTCGCTGCCCTGCATCTGAGCGCCATACTCGCCGTTGAATACCTGATAACGCAGCGCCTGAGCCTCACGTAATGCATCGTCGCCGAGCAGGCGTAACGCCTGCAGTTGTCGCGTCACGCGGGGGAAGGCAATGGTGGTCATGCTCGATCTCCTGGTCAGCCTGGCAGTGGCAATGCATCCGGAGCGCATGGTTGTTATGGTTGGCGTTCCGTCAGTCCGTGATGCCAGAGGCTAGGCAGGGGCGGTGTCACGGTTGTTACGGATCCGTGATGCTTGGATGACGGCATTCAAGCCCCCAGAACCAAGCGAATCTGCTGGAGAGAACCGATGTCTTGGCACACCGTGCTTGGTCCGATTGAACGCTTGCCGCAGCCTGCGGCGCTGGACGATTGGTTTTGCGAGGTACAGGCCAATGGAGGCGGTGACCCGTTCGAGTTGGCGGTGCGCGGCGGCCGGCAAGCCGCCACGCCTGGCCTGGCGTTTCTGGTCGGCTATCAGGCCGCGTTGCGGCGGCTCTGGCCGTCGGCGCCAGCGGGTATCGGTGCGCTATGCGCGACCGAGCAGCGTAAGCTGCGCCCGGCGGATATGCAGACTCGGTTGGATAGATTGACGCTTACCGGCAGCAAGGACTTTGTCATTGCTGGATCGGCGGCGGCCTGGTTGTTGGTTCCGGCACGAGACGAGGCGCCAGGCGAGCCGGCAAGGCTCAGCCTGTGCGTCGTGGGTTCCGGTGATCGGGGCGTGACTATCGAGGACATGCCGCCGCTGCCGCTGGTACCGGATATCGTGCATGGGCGCTTGCGCCTCGAGCGGGTGCCATGTCAGCGGTTGGCGGGTGACGGCTGGGACGACTACGTCAAGCCGTTTCGCACGCTGGAAGACCTGTATGTGCTCGTCGCCATGGTCAGCTGGTTGTATGGAATCGCCTTGGAGTGCGCATGGCCGCAGGCGCTGCAGCTCAGATTGATCGGTCTGTTGGCGGCTGCAGCCGAAGTATCGCGCCTGCCGCCCGCTGAGCTTTCGACGCAGCTGTTGTTGGCTGCGCTCGATGCACAATGGGCCGCAACCTTACCTGCGCTGGATACGGCACTCGATGAAGGTCCGGGCCATTGGGCCAGGCTATGGCAGCGCGATCGCGGCATATTGCAGTTGGCGCGCCAGGCACAGGCCAAGCGGCTGGACAAGGCAGCGTCGGCTTTCGCACTGACGCCTCGGCGTGACCGGGACTGAACGATGCGATAAAGCCACCGAGGCGGGAACTCTGCACGGCGGCGCGAACCTATAACAGGCGTGCCATCACGGCTTACGACAGGAGCCGCTGATCCTGGCGAGGCGCATTCCGTGCCTGAGCGTTCACCGGACAAGGATTTCAATGTCTTCCAGCTGTATCGGTAGTTGCTTCCCCGCGTGGTCTGCCCGAGGCATGCAAGCGTGATGCTCGCCGGCGAGGTGTTTCCGTGGCGCGAAGGTAATCGTTTTCGGTTGCTGCTCGACGGCCCACAATTTTTTCCACAGATATTGCAGCGTATCGATACTGCGCAGCAGCGTGTGGATATCGAGCTCTATCTGGTCGAGGACGGGCTCTGTACCGATCGGCTCGTCGACACGCTGATTGCCGCAGCCGGTCGTGGTGTACGCGTGCGCTGCCTGTTCGATGGCTTCGGTTGCTTGAAACTCGGGCAGAAGACGCGTCAGCGGCTGCTCGACGCAGGTGTCGACCTGCGCCAATACAACCCGCTCAAGCTAACGCTCAAATTCCGCAACCTTCATCGCGATCACCGCAAGCTGATCCTGATCGATAACTTGTGCTGTTTTGTTGGAGGCGCCGGTGCGACAGACGAGTTCTGGAACCCGGCCGAGCCGGACGAGCATTGGCATGAGGCGATGGTGGAAATCAGCGGGTCGGTGATGGAGGACTGGCAGCGCCTGTTCGATGTGCAATGGACGCTGTGCCTCAAACGCCGGATCTGGCAGCTGCCGTTGCCTCGGCAGCTGCCGAAGATACCCGCCGCGCCCGATGCGCTCGACGGAGCAGGGCGAGTGGCCTATTCCGCTGCGCGTCAGCATCGTGACATCCTCCACAGCCTGTTGCGCAATCTGCGAAGGGCTGAGCGGCGTATCTGGCTTGCAACTCCGTATTTTCTGCCGACGGGCAAGGTGCGGCGGGAGCTGATGCGCGCGGCTCGCCGCGGCGTCGAGGTTCGACTGCTGCTGACCAGCCGCAACACCGACCATCCGTCCGTGCGCTATGCCGGGCAGCGTTTCTATCCAAGATTGCTTCGCGCAGGCGTGCGGATTCATGAATATCAGCCACACTTTCTGCACCTGAAACTCGTGTTGGTCGATGACTGGGTGAGTGTCGGCTCGTGCAATTTCGATCATTGGAATCTGCGCTGGAATCTTGAGGCGAACCTGGAAGCGGTCGACTCGCAGCTAAGCGCCGACGTTGCCAAGAGCTTCGAACACGACTTCAATCAGAGCCTCGAGATCGACCTGGATCAGTGGCACGCACGCCCCCTTTACCTGCGGATGTACCAACGACTGTGGGGCCTGCTCGACCGGCTCGTGATCAATATCTTCAACCGAAGCGGCTGACGGCACGGGCCGAGCCGTTTATAAAGTGTCCAACTGAAAAGGGAGAGTGTTCTGATGGCTGCGAAGAAAATTTTGATGCTGGTCGGCGACTACGTCGAAGATTACGAAACCATGGTGCCGTTTCAGGCCCTGCAGATGGTCGGTCATACCGTGCATGCGGTCTGCCCGGACAAGAAGGCTGGCGACACCGTGCGCACAGCGATCCACGATTTCGAAGGCGACCAGACCTATAGCGAAAAGCCCGGCCATAATTTTGCGCTGAACTTCGATTTCGCCGAGGTGCGCGCCGTGGACTATGACGCATTGGTGGTGCCGGGAGGCCGCTCGCCTGAGTACCTGCGGCTCAATGAGCAGGTGATAAAACTGGTGAAAGCATTTGGTGAGGCGAAAAAGCCGATTGCCGCGGTATGCCACGGCGCTCAGTTGCTGGCTGCCGCTGATGTGCTGCGAGGGCGTGCGTGTAGCGCTTATCCCGCCTGCGCACCGGAGGTTCGGCTGGCCGGTGGTGAATTCGTCGATATCGGTGTCGACGAGGCGCATACCGAGGGCAATCTCGTGACCGCTCCGGCGTGGCCGGCGCACCCCGCTTGGCTGGCAGCATTCCTCGAGCTGCTCGGGACCCGCATCAGCCTGTAATATGCCGTTCCGTTCGAAGGCCCGCTCCGGCGGGCCTTTTTATTCACCCGCAGGCGCTGCCTGTTCAAGCCCCGAGGCCGCAATGTCCCAACCCCAAGACCCGCTCCATGGCGTGACGCTGGAGTCGATACTCGTCGAGCTGCAGGCTCACTATGGCTGGGAGGGGCTGGCGGAGCGGGTCGATATCCGCTGCTTTAAGAGCGACCCGAGTATCAAGTCGAGTCTGACGTTTCTGCGCAAGACGCCATGGGCGCGGGCGAAGGTGGAGGGGTTGTTCGTTCAGCTGCGCCGGAGCCGGCGTGATTAGTTGATGATCTGCGCTGCAACTGGCGTCCTGTAAGCAAAAAGCCCGGCAATGAGCCGGGCTTTTTATTGGCGCAATCGGTTATTGCACCTCTACAGCCAGGTTTTCCGCGATCTTCTTCTGCCAGATCGCCGGCCCGGTGATGTGCACTGATTCGCCGTTGGTGTCGACCGCGACGGTGACCGGCATGTCCTTCACTTCGAACTCGTAGATCGCCTCCATTCCCAGTTCGGCGAACGCCAGCACCTTGGACTTCTTGATCGCCTGGGCGACCAGATAGGCCGCGCCGCCGACCGCCATCAAGTACACCGCCTTGTTGTCCTTGATGGCCTCGATGGCGATCGGGCCGCGCTCGGACTTGCCGATCATGCCCAGCAGGCCGGTGCTCTCGAGGATTTGACGGGTGAATTTGTCCATGCGCGTCGCGGTGGTCGGGCCGGCGGGGCCAACCACTTCGTCGCCGACTGGATCGACCGGACCGACGTAGTAAATGAAGCGACCCTTGAGGTCCACCGGCAGCTCTTCGCCCTTGTTCAACATGTCGACCATGCGCTTGTGCGCGGCGTCGCGACCGGTGAGCATCTTGCCGTTGAGCAGAACGGTTTCGCCCGGCTTCCAGCTCTGCACTTCTTCCGGTGTGATGGTGTCGAGGTTGACGCGACGCGCGCTCGGGCCGGCTTCCCAGACGATTTCCGGATAGGCGTCGAGCGGTGGCGGGGTCAGTTCGGCCGGGCCGGAGCCGTCGAGCACGAAGTGGGCGTGGCGTGTGGCAGCGCAGTTGGGGATCATGCACACCGGCAGTGAGGCCGCGTGCGTCGGGTAATCCATGATCTTGACGTCAAGCACGGTAGTCAGGCCGCCGAGGCCCTGCGCACCGATACCCAGTTGGTTGACCTTCTCGAACAGCTCCAGACGCAGCTCTTCGATGCGGTTCTGCGGGCCGCGGGCCTTCAGTTCGTGGATGTCGATGGATTCCATCAGCACTTCTTTGGCCATCACCGCGGCTTTCTCCGCGGTGCCGCCGATGCCGATGCCGAGCATGCCCGGCGGGCACCAGCCGGCGCCCATGGTCGGCACGGTCTTCAGCACCCAGTCGACGATTGAGTCGGACGGGTTGAGCATGGCCATCTTCGACTTGTTTTCCGAACCGCCACCCTTGGCCGCTACGTCTACTTCGACCTTGTCGCCGGGAACGATGGAGTAGTGGATGACCGCCGGCGTGTTGTCTTTCGTGTTCTTACGGGAACCTGCGGGGTCGGCGAGGATCGAAGCCCGCAGAACGTTCTCCGGCAGGTTGTAGGCGCGGCGGACGCCTTCGTTGATCATGTCGTCCAGGCTCATGCTGGCGTCGTCCCAGCGTACGTCCATACCCACGCGCACGAATACGGTAACGATGCCGGTGTCCTGGCAGATCGGGCGGTGTCCGGTGGCGCACATCCGCGAATTGATCAGGATCTGCGCCATGGAGTCACGGGCTGCCGGTGACTCTTCACGCAGGTAGGCCTCGTGCATCGCCTGGATAAAGTCGACGGGGTGGTAGTAGGAGATGAACTGCAAAGCGTCAGCAACGCTTTGTATCAGGTCGTCTTGCTTGATCACGGTCATGCAGCGCGTCCTCTTGGCGGGGCGGAAACAGCGCGTATCGAGACAACGACCGACACGCTCAGGTAAAAATGCGCGGCAGTATAACCTGCCGTAGAGCAGCGAACACAGACGGACCAAAGGTGAAGGGATGCACAGGGGAAACTGGTATGACGCTGCCTGCGACTTGGCGTTGCGTGAAGGGCTGAGGCATCGACGCCCCATTGGCGCGAGCGTAATAAAGACGGCCCTGTTTAAGATGATAGTTCGCTTGCCTGACACAACTGCGTATAGGTTTTTTACAAGGGCGGGCGTAAAGTGTGACGAATTGCCACTATGGGAAGGATTCCATGCGCGCTAGTCGTGACGAGAGCGAACAGCAAGCGCTGCAGTTATTGGTGACCAAGCGCTTCGGCATGGCGGCCGCCACCTACGGTCTGGCGCTGCTGCTTACCTGGATCACTGTGGCTGCCGGCTTCTATCAGGCGCCGGTCGAGACAGCAATCGCGGGGTCAGTGATGATTGCGGCCAGCCAGTTGACCTTTTTCTGGGTCTTCTATCGAGGCCATAACCTGCGCTTTCGCGACCCCAGCCTGACCGAGCCACAGGTGCTGGTTGCCCTGGTCTGGCTGACCTTCTTTCTGTTCAATCTCGGCGACAACCGTGGATCGCTGCTGGTGCTGTACGTACTGGTGCTGATGTTCGCGGTGTTTCTGCCACCGAAAAACTTCCTCCGTTACGCCCTGTTGGCACTGTTCAGCTTCGTCGGCATGGTGTTCTTCGACGCGCAAATGGGCTACCTGAACGACCCGCAGACGGCACTGCTGCAAACCGGCGTGTTGCTGGTGACTCTGGTCTGGATGTGCTTGTTCGTCGGCTATGTCTACAGGTTGCGTCAACGCATGCGTCAGCGCCGCTTTGCGCTGCAGGCGCATCAAGAAACGCTGCGCGGCATGATGCGACAGCTGGAAGACCTGGCCTCGACCGATGAGCTGACGGGTCTCTACAACCGTCGGCATTTTCTGCGTAAGGCGGAAGCCGAGCTGAGCCGGCTGCGGGCGGGGCATCAGTCTGGCCTGGCCCTGATCGATCTCGACTACTTCAAACGGATCAACGATCTGCACGGGCACGCAGTGGGCGATCGTGTTTTGCAAACCTTTGCGTCCGTGGCGCGCTCCTGCCTGCGAGACGACGACGTGCTCGCCCGCTACGGGGGGGAAGAGTTCGTTCTGCTGTTGCCGAACACCGATGCCGAGCAATTCCGCGCCTGTTGCGAACGCTTGCGCGAGGCCTTCGCCAATGCCCAGCCGCCGGAGGGAAATATGCAGGCCGGCCATTTGAGCCTTTCCGTTGGTTTGACTCTGCTTCATGAAGGCGATGATCTGGACGAATCCCTGCAGCGTGCCGACGACGCGCTTTACCGGGCCAAGGGCAACGGTCGGAATCGGTGCGAGACCAGCTGGGCGGCGGTGAATGCCTGAGATCACCCACGGTGGGCGGACCTGGCGAGTGGCGGAGGGCAGCAATCTGCTCGATGCGCTCAATGATGCCGGCTTGAACGTGCCGTTCAGCTGCCGTGCGGGCAGTTGCCATGCCTGCCTGGTGCGCTGCCTGGAGGGCGAACCGCAGGATGCACGCCCGCAGGCACTCGACTCGGCCCGGCGACTGGAAGGTTGGAGGCTCGCGTGCCAGTGCAGCGTGACCGGAAATCTCGATGTGGCGACGTTCGATCCTGCGCGCGAGGGGCTTCCGGCACAGGTAGAAGGATTCGACTGGCTAGATGATCGGGTTCTGCGATTGCGCTTGATCCCCGAGCGGCCGCTGCGCTACCACCCAGGCCAGCACGTGCTGTTGTGGAGCAACCATGGAGTCGCCCGGCCCTATTCGCTGGCGAGCGTGCCTTGGGAAGAGCACTGGCTTGAGTTTCACCTCGATTGCCGGCACAGCGGTGCGTTCTGCGACTCAGCTCGTACCTTGACCGTTGGTGACAGTCTGCGCCTGGGCCAACTGCATACGGGTGCGCTGCGTTACGAGCCCGAGTGGCAGATGAGACCTTTATTGTTGTTGGCTGCCGGTACGGGACTTGCCCCGCTTTGGAGCTTGGTGCGCGAAGCACTGCAGCAAGGGCACCAGGGGCCGATTAGGCTGTTGCACTTCTGCCGGGGCGGGTCCTATCTGCGAGAACCGCTTGAGAATCTTGCGGAGCTAAATGGCAACCTGAGCGTTGAATGCGTCGATTGGGAGCAGGCAGGCAGCCGCCTTCAGTCGCTGCAGGCCACGTCACGCCAGGATATTGCGCTGATCTGTGGTGGAAGGGCTTTTGTCGAAGACTGCGCCAAACGCATGTTTCTGGCGGGATTGCCGCGGGGGCAGATACTGAGTGACGCTTTTCTTACGCGCCAGTCCGGAGTTTAAAAGGGTTAGGAGGCATTGACCTCGCTAGGGAAAAGGCGCGCCAGGCGGTACCTGGCGCGCCGCGCCGATCAGGTCAGGGAATCGCCTACACGCAAGATTTTCATGGTGTTGGTGCCACCCGTTCCGTGATAGGTGTCGCCCTTGGTCAGGATCACCCAGTCGCCAACATTGACGATGTTGCGCTTGAGTAGCTCGTCCACTGCCGACTGGCTGACCTTGTCAGCGGGTAGGGCCGCCGGATCGAAGGGAATGGTCTGCACGCCGCGGATCATGGCGACTCGGGCCTGGGTTTCGCGATGGGGCGAAAAGGCAAAGATCGGTACCGACGAGCGAATCCGCGACATGATCAGCGGGGTGTAACCACTTTCGGTCAGGCTGATGATCGCCTTGACCCCTGGGAAGTGGTTCGCCGTGTACATCGCCGCCAGCGCCGTGCTTTCGTCGCTGCGCTCGAAGCGCTGACCCAGGCGATGGCCGGATTTGGTACTGGTCGGATGCTTCTCGGCACCGACACACACGCGCGCCATGGCCTTGATCGCTTCGACCGGATACTCGCCAGCGGCGCTTTCAGCTGAAAGCATCACCGCGTCGGTGTAGTCGAGCACGGCATTGGCTACATCGGACACTTCGGCGCGGGTCGGCATTGGGTTCTGGATCATCGACTCCATCATTTGGGTCGCGGTGATCACCAGCTTATTGTTGCGGCGCGCGTGCAGAATGATCTTTTTCTGGATGCCCACCAACTCGGCATCACCAATTTCCACACCGAGGTCGCCACGCGCGACCATCACGCCGTCACTCGCACGGATCAGGCCATCCAGCGCTTCGTCATCGGCCACGGCTTCGGCGCGCTCGATCTTGGCGATCAGCCACGCGCTGGAGCCGGCTTCGTCACGCAACCGCCGAGCCAACTCCATGTCAGCCGCGTCACGTGGGAAAGAGACGGCGAGATAGTCCAAGTTCATGTCGGCGGCCAGCTTGATGTCGGCCTTGTCCTTGGCAGTCAATGCCGGCGCGGTCAGGCCGCCACCGCGACGGTTAATGCCCTTGTTGTCAGACAGCGGCCCGCCGATCAGTACGGTGCAGTGCAGCTCATCGGCTGTGCTGCTGTCCACGCGCATGACCACGCGACCGTCGTCCAGCAGCAGTTCGTCGCCAACACTGCAGTCCTTCACCAGATCCGGATAATCGATGCCGACCACTTCCTGGGTGCCAGCATCGCGGGGGTGGGTGACGGAGAAGCGAAAGCTGTCGCCTTCGGCCAGTTCGATGCGCTTGTTGGCAAACTTGGCGATACGGATCTTCGGTCCTTGCAGGTCACCCAGCAGCGCAACGAATCGACCGTGCTTCGCGGCGATATCCCTTACCAGCTGCGCCCGGGCGCGGTGCTCATCTGGCGTCCCGTGGGAAAAGTTCAGGCGGGCCACATCGAGCCCGGCGACGATCATTTTTTCCAGCACCTCAGGTGAACTGCTGGCTGGACCCAGCGTGGCGACGATTTTGGTACGGCGCGAAGTCATTCAATGCTCCTTTTTCAGAATGGCCGCGAGGCTACTATGCCGGGCGGCTGTAGTCATCGTTGGGCTGCACTACTCTTTCGGCAGAGCTTGGAGAGGCGCGCAATGGACATTTAGCTGGACGGATGGACTGCAGTTTTCGCAACGACGGTCGATAATTCGGCATCGGAGGAGTCACCCATGCGCACCCTGTTTATCCTTGTTCTGGCCACCCTCAGCGTAGGCTGCAGCAGCAGAAATGCCCTTGATCGCCATCTCGACGCGGCCTATACGCAATACGAGTTGGGTGATTGCGACAAAGTCATGCTCGAACTCTCCCAGGCCGAGCGGCGCAGCCGACCACGGGATAATCTACAACCGGAAATATCGCTGTTGCGCGGTCAGTGCTTGGAGCGTCAGGGTCTATTTGTCGATGCGGCACAAACCTATCAGTTCATTCAGTCGCGCTATCCAGCCAGCGAATACGCCTTTCGCAGTCGTGCCAGGCTGGAGACGCTCCGTCAGTTGGGGCACTATCAGCCGGAGGAACGGGTGGTGATCCACGCCGTCAAACCCTGACACAAGGCCGGCCAACAGACCGGCAGGGAAGGACCCCATGCGTATCGCAGTACTGATAGTCAGCATTTTGTTGGCCCCGCTGGCGGCCGCCGATATCTACCGCTGGGTTGATTCCGCGGGCAATGTGCATTTCGGCGCGAAGCCGCAGCCAGGTGCGGAGCCGGTCGAGGTTCGGCCGCAGGTGATCGATAGAGACGACGCGACCCGCGAGCGGCAGGCGCGCACGGAGCGCTTCTTCGAGGCTCGTCGCGAAGAGCAGGAGGCGGCCAATGTGGCGGCGAGCGCTAGGCAGGCGCAACGAGAGCGCGAGTGCCAGCAGCTGCAAAACCGTTTGTCACGCCTGTCTCATGGAGGGCGCTATTTCAGTGCCGATGCAAAGGGTGAGCGCGTCTACTACAGTGATGAAGAAATAGGGGCGGCGCGGCGGCAGTTGGCCAGTCGTATCAGTCAGAACTGCAGCTGAGTGGCCGGAGACGGCGGCAGCGATAAAACTTGGCGGCAGGCCCGCAATCGATGGACATGCACAATCAACGCAGTATTCAACGGCATCAATTGCCGTATTACCTCAACGTATTCAACCATTTCACGGACAAGCCGTTGGGTTTCATTGGCAACCTGTCCGAGTCCGGGCTGATGCTCATAAGCCCCTATCCGATGATGACTGACATACGTTTCGATATGCGTCTGAAAATTCCAGGCCAGCATAGCCAGCTGCGCTACGTCGATTTCAGCGCGATCTGTCGTTGGTCACGCGAAGACGTTACGCCCGGCAGCTTCGATTCAGGTTTCGTATTTGTCTCACCGCCCCGTGAGATTCGCGAAATGATCGATGCGCTGCACCACTACTTCAGCTTTCGTCCCATGCAGCACATTCCACCGGCGCGACTGCCGCGTATCGAGTCAGCCGGTAACAAGGCCGCCGATCAGGATTGCTGCCAAGGTACCTGAACTACATCTGCACTACCGCCAGCTGTGCAAGGCACAAGCGCTTTCTGCTTGAAAGTAAGCACACATCGGTTACAGCACACCACCTTTCTTCCACGCCAGATAGCGGCTGATCAGCTCTGGTCCCAGCTCGTGCGGGCGGGCATCGAGCACTGGCACGCCGTGGGCGAGAAGCTGTTCATGAAGCCGGCCCCGAGCGCTGAGGTAGTCGAGCGTGCCGCAATAATCGAGGGCGCCCTGAAAGCTGCGGACAGGCTGCTGGCGCAGGTTGTCTAGAACCGGCTCGCGCAAGCTCACGACCAGTACCCGATGGCGACGGGAAAGCTGCCGGACGGCGCCGAGCAGTGTCTCGTCGTCCTCGTCGCGCAGATTACTCAGGATGATTACCAGTGCGCGGCGCTTCTGCAGCGTCAGCACATCGTTGGCGGCAAACGCGAAATCCGCCGGTCGCTGCGTGTTGGCCAGGTCATAGACGCCATTGAGCAACGCGTTGAGTTGCGTCTGGCCTTTGGCTGGGGCGAAGAAGCGCCGTTGCTCGGTGGCGAAGGTGTAAAGACCCAACGCGTCACCCTGGCGTAAAGCGACATACCCCAATAGCAGACTGGCATTGAGCGCATGATCGAAGTGCGTGAGCGGACCGTCTTGGCTACGCATGCGTCTGCCACAATCAAGCATGAGCAGAATCTGCTGGTCGCGGTCGTCCTGATATTCGCGAACGATGGGTGCGCGTTTACGGGCTGTTGCCTTCCAGTCGATCTGGCGCAGGGTGTCGCCTTCCCGAAATTCGCGCAGTTGGTGGAAATCCATGCCAAGCCCCCGCCTTGGCTGCTGGCGCACACCCAGGCGGCTCAGCCAGCGGTCCACCGCCATCAAGGGCGCACCGTGCAGCTGGGTGAAGTCGGGATAAACCTTGGTCTGCGATTGCAGCGGCAGCAAACGGCGTTCTCGCCACAGCCCCAGTGGGCTGAACAAGCGAATCTCGCAGTGCTGGAAATGGAAGTGGCCGCGCCGCATCGGTTGCAGGCGGTAACTGAGCTGGCAGTGCTGCCCCGCTGGTAGCTGCACCTGCTGTGGCAACCCCTGCACGTCGAGCCCGGCCGGCGCATGGTCGAAAATCTCGGCATGCATGGCTTGCGCCTGCGGATGTCGAATCTCGAGCTGAACGTCATGCCAACGGCCCAAGGCGAGATTGCCAGCCAGTACACGTCGCAGCTCAGGCGAGGGCAGGCGGCGCAGGCGCAAGGCGTCGACAGTGGCCACCAATCCCAGGCACAGCAACAACCCCCACCAAGCCGTATGAGCACCCGTGAACAGGGGGCTGCCGAGCGCTGCTGCGATACCTAGCAACAGTCCTAGGCAGAGCAGGGCGGCGAAGGCGTAGAGCAATCGACGTGACGGATTCATTGAAGGGCTCGCAGGCCGGCTGGCGTCACAGGCGCGGGGCCGCGATCTGCTCCAGCAGCTGCTGGAGCAGTTGGTCCACCGAAGTGCCTTCGATGTCGAGTTCAGGTGAAAGCCGGACGCGATGCCGCAAAACCGCCAGGGCACAGCCTTTTACATCGTTCGGGACGACGAAATCGCCGCCGCGCAACAAGGCGCGTGCGCGGGCGCAGCGCACCAGGGCGATCGATGCCCGTGGTCCGGCCCCTAGCGTCAGTCCAGGCCAGTTGCGGGTGGCTCGGGCCAGCCGGACGGCATAGTCGAGCACCTGATCGTCCAATGGCAGGTCACTGGCAATTTTCTGCAGCGCCTGGACATCCTTTGCCTGCAGCAGAACCCGCAACCCACTGACATCGAGAATGTCGGTGCGAACGGATCGAGTGACCTGACGAACCAGGGCCAATTCTTCGTCCGCCTGGGGATAGTCCATGCGCAGCATCAACATGAAGCGGTCGAGCTCGGCCTCCGGCAACGGATAGGTGCCTTCCTGCTCGATGGGGTTCTGCGTGGCCATCACCAGGAACGGCTGCGGCGCGGCGAGCGCGCGGCCTTCGAGAGTGACCTGACGCTCTTGCATAACTTCCAGCAGCGCCGCCTGGGTCTTGGCAGGCGCGCGATTGATCTCATCGGCCAACAGCAAATTGGTGAACACCGGGCCCTTGCGCAACTTGAACTGTTCGCTGGCCATGTCGTAGACCGCATGGCCGGTTATGTCGCTGGGCATCAGGTCCGGCGTGAACTGGATGCGCGCGAAGTCGCCACCAAAGCACCGTGCCAGTGCCCGCACCAGTAGCGTTTTGCCAAGCCCCGGTACGCCTTCAACCAGCACGTGACCGCCCGCAATCAGCGCTGTGAGCACGCCGTCCACCACGTCCTGTTGACCAATGACGGCTTTATGCAGCTCCTGGCGTAGCGCCTGTGCAAGTTGGCTGGCGCGCTGGCGCTGCGTGTTCGGGCTCGTATGCGGAGCCACGTCGTTTGGTTCCGGTGTTGTATCGCTCATAACGCATTCCTGAGGCTTTGCAGGCGGGCAACCTGACGGGTGAAATCGGCATTACTCATCTTTTTATCCAGCGACGACCGCATGGCATGGGTAACGGCTTCAATGGGAGTTCGGCTTAGCTGCGCGAGGACCTTGCACAGGTCCGCATGGTCGAGCGCCACCAGGTTGGGATGACGGTGCTGAGCCTGACGGATGATGTCGTTTTGCAGGGTGGCGATCAGGTGCCGCTGTCCGGCGCGCCGGTAGAGAAAATCTGCACTGCCTCGCAAATGCTCTCGACGCTGTCGGCGACCTCGGTCGGCAGGTTCCAGTAGCGGGCCTTGGCGCTGCGCTGCGTGCCAGCAGCCCAGCAGCAGTAACAAAAGTGCGGCGGACAAGGCCTCGGGGAAATAACGCAGCAACCGTTGCAGCAGACCGTCATGGTCGGTGCGATAGATCAGCGTCACGTCGCGGTCCTGGGTGAGGTACCACAGCAGCCAGGCATGGTCGTACTGGGCAATCGCATCGTTCTGCCAGATCCAGCTGTCGGTGAGTGCGGTGATCAGGCCGCTCCCGTGCCGCAGTTGCAACATGTGCGTCGCGCCGGCGCTGTTGGCCCATGCATGCGCACTGCCGCCGGCGTCGTAAAGGTGATAGTTGGTGTCGAAAGCGAGATAGGCGGGGGCGTTCTCGTTCTCCAGATAGAGGCGGGTCAGCACGGGGCGCTTCTCTGCGTTGGCAGCAGCATCGGCGACGTGGCTGTCGTCGGGTTTCTCGCTGACTTCGTGCTGCTGCAGGTTCAGCGCATCGAGTAGCAAGTCGCCGCTGTTCCCGGCGTTTTCGTCCCAGATCCGCTCTGCGACAAACACCAGGTGGCCACCCTTATCAACCCAGTGCAACAGGCGTTCGGCCTGGGCGGGCGTCATGGTGCTGCGCTCTCCGAGCAATAAAAGCACCTGCCGACTGTCCTTGGTTTCGGTAAGCCCGCCGAGGCCTTGCGCATGATCGACCGCACGCCCTTGGTCGGTCAGGAAGCGCTCTGCAGCGAGATACGGATTGCTGCGCACTTCCGGTGCCGGTCCATGCTCGATCGTTTCTTCGTAGGGGGTTGCCCTGCTGATTGCAAAAAACAGCATCAGGCCAAGCAGCAGCGCGCCCGCTATTAGCAGCAAAAGACGACGCGGCCTAGTCATGCGAGGCCTCACTGCCAAACACAGTGAGCCAGCGCTGGCAAAGCTCGTCTCGAGTCGCATCGGGAGGCAGCTGGTTCCCGTAGGCCAGGCCAAGCCAGTGGCGGGTCAAGGCCTCGGCGTAGTCGAGCAGCTGTGGCTGGGCCTCGTGTCGCAGCAGTTCGAGTATTTCACCCTCGGTATGCGAGCTTTTCAATGGCAGTTGCCGCTCGTGCAGTAGGCGGCTGAGAAAAGCCCGGTAGAGCAGGCCGAGCGCTTCGCGTGGATGATCGTGCCAAAGCCGCTGCACCTCGGCGATCACGTCCGGCGGAAGACTTTCGGGTTGCACGTCCAATCCGAACAGTGCGGAGGGCGCAGGTTGCCGTTGCCTGAATCGCAACGTCTGACGCGGGTTCACGTACAGCTTGATCCAGTCCCGATAGCGCCATAATAGCCACCCGGTCAGGCCGAACAATGCGGCCCAGAGGAATACTTCGATCACGCTTGCCAGGCGGTCGGGGCGCTGTGCCACCAGCTCGCTACGTAGCAGCCGTTCAAGCAGGCGCGCGAACCAGCCCGGCTCGCCATCCGCCTCTTCAGTGAAGCGCCAGCGGGTAACGGTCTCGCGGTTTCGGAAAGGAGGCTGGTCGAGCAACTCACTGATCCGCTCACTGGCTTCCCTGCTGGTCAAGGGCTGCTTGAGCAGGCGATCACTTTGTGGGCCGGAGGCCTCTTTCGTCTGAACTGTTTCGTCTGCATCAGGCGCAGCCAGTGCCGCGTTGGGCACCGGCAGCAACCACAGCCCCATCCCCACTAGCAGTACCGACAGCACCGTCTTCACGCGAGCCTGCAGACGACGAAACGTCAGTTCGACATCCCAGGCCTCAAGCGTGGTTCGGCGGTTCAGATACAGGCTGAAACCGCTGGCGACATAGATCGGCTCCCAGACCGCCAGCACAAGCGCATACATCAAGTTGGACAAGTGTTCGAACCATAGCCAGTCGCCGCTCATGCCGAGCAGGTCCTGCCAGTTCCAGTCGGCCAGCATTTGCTGTGGGATGAGCATGTACATCAGAGCGAGGGCACCTAGCCACAACCCCATCTCCAAGTGCATGCCGACCAGGGTCAACCAGGATGCGGCCCGGCTGTCTCGTTGCCCCAGCACAGCGAGGCGCTGCTGGCGGGCCGAGCCACTGAGTTGCTCGAGCTGGAGCACTGGAAGGTCGAAACTTCGAGTCACGCTGAAACGGCGCCAGGTCACGCTGGCAAGCCACTGGGAGCGCAGCAGTTGCGGCAGCGCTCTGATGCTCTGGCGCAGGGTCGGTGTGTCGCCGAACAGCGCCTTCGACAGGATGAACAGTGGTAGTCGTTCATAGAGCGGCTTGAGCCACCAGAACAGCAACAAAGCAAGCGTCGGGTATTGCCAGAACAACAGGCTGAACAGGGTGAATATCGGCAGTGTCACCAGCGCCCAGCTGAGCATCAGCAGTGCGGCATGACGGCGTGCCAGGAGAACGCCGAGATCCAGCGCCTCCCAGGCGGTGCGAGGACGAATCGCCATGCTGGCATCATTCAGCTGCATGGGACCGCCGTCCGCTTTGTGTCAGATAGGCGCCGACCAGCAGCCACAACAGCGCGCCCACGGCGTATTTGACCGGTGCTGACGGATAAGTCATCGAAGACCAGTACGCCTCGATAAAGGCAGCAATCAACAGGAATAATATGGCTCCCGCGATCAATTGCACTGCCGTAGCGGCTGCCACGCGCAATGCCTCGCTGCGTGTGTGGCGGCCAGGTGCAACGAGAGCGGCACCCAACTTCAACCCCGCCGCACCCGCCAGGGTGATCGCTGTCAGTTCGAAAGCCCCATGGCCGATGACAAATGACCAGAACGGCTGGTCGTAGCCGATTCCGGTCAAATGGCCGGCAATCGCGCCGATGATCAAGCCGTTGAATAGCAGATAGAACAGGCTGCCCAGGCCGAACAGCAGGCCACCGGCAAAGGTCTGGAACGCGATGCCAATGTTGTGCATCACGTAATAGCCGAACATCACCCAGTCGTCAGCTGACCCACGCTCGCCGAAGCGACCGAGACGGCTGGCGTCGGGGTCGTACATGGCTTCCATTTCAGCGACCTGCTCGGGGCTGATCAGGCTATAGACCAGTTCCGGAAATGCCAGCACCAACCCGGCCATGCCCAGCAGGCTGCCGTAGAAAATCAGACTCGCGGCTGCCAGGTAGCGCCACTCTGCGCGAACCAGCCTGCCAAAACCGCCCAGAAAGAAGCCGAGCAGGCGACCACCTAGCGGGCTACGGTGGCGATACAGTTGATGGTGTCCGCGTTGAACCAGCAGCTGCAGGCGCTCAACGAAGCGCATGCTGTAGCCGCGCGACTGCGCCAATGCCAGCTGCTGACAAAGCCTTCGATAGGCCGCCGGAAAGTCAGCGATCAATCTTGGTTGGTTGCCTTTGCCTCGCTCCAATGCTGCGAGGGTTTCATCGAACGTCTGCCATTCGGCCTGGTGCCGGGTTTCGAACTGGCTCTGCTTCATGCCGGCCCCACCAGACTGCGAGCAATGCTGTGAATTCGAGTCTCCGCCTGCGCTGGCGCAACCTGTAGCGCTTCGGCCAGGATTGAGGCCAGTTCCAGGCGCCTTTCCGCAGACAGCGTCGAATGGCGCTCGGCAAAGGCGATCAGGGCGTGCTGCTCGGCCAGCGTAAGGGGCAACGGCGACGCAACTGCTTCAGCTGCCGGTAGTGCGGGCGCGCTGATGTTGCTCTCGCGGTACACGACCACTGTTCCTGCGGCGAGGTCGCCCAATCGTTTGAATGATGGATGCCAGAGGCAGCAGAGCGACCCGAGAAAGTAGCCGAAAGGCAGCATGTCGACGAAACGCAGTAGGTTGCGGGTCAGGGAAGAGGCCCAGCCGATCGGTGTGCCATCATCATGAACGACGTGCAGCCCCAGCCACTGCTTGCCCGGTGTACGTCCCTGGTTCAGCACTTCGAACAGCACCATGTACCACCACTGCACTATAAACAGCAGTAGCGCCCCAACACCCATGCCGAATTTGCCCAGCAACGCGAATGCAACTCCCAAAGCCGCCAGAAGCGCGCCGCGTATCAACAGGTCCAGTGCAAACGCCAGCGCGCGAGGGACCAGGCCTGCTGGACGGAGCAGCAAATCTATGCCTTCCGGCGTTTCGACGCGGAGCGTGTTATCCAGCAATGCAGTAGTGGCTGAAAGGGCGGATGTCACGGCGTAGGCTCGCTAGTGGGGGACTGGATGCTATGCGCACATCGCGCATCGAGCAACGGCCCGCGATGCCGCGCCCGGCGAATGAAACCATCGAATAGCATCTTCGGCCATAACCGGTTTGGCAGTTCCGATTGATATGCGGGCAGATTGCTCAGATCTGTGTCGAAACTCCACTCGAACCAGAGCCCCGACCATTCGTTGAGGGCGGTCTGGCGCGCTAGACTGGGCGCGACAATCGAGAAGGAAGCTCCCTTGACCTCCAGCATCTTCTGGTACGACTTCGAAACAACCGGTATCTCCCCTCGCTGCGATCGGCCTGTGCAAGTGGCCGGTATTCGCACCAACGAGGCGTTTGAAGAGATTGGCGAGCCGCTGAACATTTATTGTCGTTTGAGTGACGACATTCTCCCGCATCCAGCCGCGTGCCTGGTCACGGGCATTACGCCCGCCACGCTAGCGGAAAAAGGCCTGTGCGAGGCGGAGTTCGTGGCCCGGCTGCACCATGAACTGGCTGTGCCGGGTACCTGTGGCGCGGGATACAACAGCCTTCGTTTTGATGATGAAGTGCTGCGCTACAGCCTATATCGCAACTTTTTCGACCCCTATGCCCGCGAATGGCAGGGCGGTAATAGCCGCTGGGACATCATTGACCTAGTGCGCACCGCCTACGCGTTGCGGCCGGAAGGGATTGTTTGGCCTGAAGAGGAGGGAAGGGTCACGTTAAAATTGGAGCGGCTCAGTGCAGCCAACGGTCTTGAACATTTGAATGCACACGATGCATTGTCCGATGTGCGGGCGACGATTGCCTTGGCTCGGTTGCTTCGTGAGCGTCAACCGCGGCTTTACGACTATCTCTACAAGCTACGTCGTAAACATGCAGTGATCGAGCAAGTCCAGCTGCTCAAACCAATGGTGCACATATCGGGTCGGTTTTCCGCGGCGCGTCATTTTCTGTCGGTGGTACTGCCGCTGGCCTGGCATCCTCGCAACCGTAACGCGTTGATTGTCTGCGACCTGAACGCCGAATGTACGCCCCTTTGGGAGGAGCAGGCCGAGGCTATTCGCGAGCGGCTTTATACTCGTCGGGAGGACTTGGGCGAGAAACTTCCGATTCCCTTGAAACTCGTTCACATGAACCGTTGCCCAGTGCTGGCACCAATGAGCGTGCTGCGCCACTCAGATATCGAGCGGCTAGGACTGGATATCCAATGTTATGAGTCGAGAGCGGCCGAATTACGCGGGCGGGAGCCCGAATGGCGCTGGAAGCTTGCCGACATCTATCAGGAGGATGCGTTTGTGGCGTCGTCGGATCCGGAGCAGCAGTTATATGACGGATTCTTCAGTGAGCGTGACCGGCGTTTGTGCGAGCAAGTACGAAACGCTCCGCCGTTTGCGAGTGACGCCGCGCCACCGTTTGATGACCCGCGCTTGCCAGAGCTGCATTTTCGCTACCGCGCACGTAACTTTCCCGAGTGTCTATCGCCGGCCGAAGCCCAGCAATGGCAAGCCTTTTGTAGGCAGCGCCTGATGGTGCCCGAATTTGGCGCACCGAATACCTTGGAACAGTTTGAGCAAGCGTTCCTGGCTTTATTGCCATCGGCAACAGCCGAACAAGCACGTCTGCTGCAACAATGGTCGCTCCATGCTCGCAGCTTGCGTGAACGATACATGCTCTGAAGATGCTTGGTCAGGGAACAAAAAAGCCATCTGAGCAAGGCTGCGTCAGATGGCTTTTAGGGGTGTGGCGTAAAACTTAGCCCAACAGAGTGGCCCAGCTTTCAACCTCGTCGGAGCCCCATTGTGCTTTCCACTCTTTCAACGTCTTGTGATTGCCACCTTTGGTTTCAATCACTTCACCGTTGTGCGGATTCTTGTACTGCTTGACGCGGCGGGCGCGCTTGGTTGTGGCAGGCGCCTTGGATGCACGCTGCGGCTTGTTGCTGCGGGCATCCGGATCGAGTAGAGCGATAATGTCGCGAAGCGACTTTTGATATTCGCCCATCAGCTCGCGCAGTTTGCCTTCAAACTCAAGTTCCTTTTTCAGCTTGTCATCTTCTGACAGGGACTTCAGGCGTTCCTGTAGTTCCTTGATAGCTTCTTCAGTAGCGCGGTATTCATTGATCAGCGACATGTCACTTCCTTGGTATAGGTTTGAACGCAAGTGACAGCAATCATAGACAGCTGCCGCGGACAAGTAAATGTTGGCCTGGGTAAAGTTTTGCTTACTTTGTTTCATCGCGGTGCAGGGCGATTCGAAGTGCCTAGTTAAACCTGGCATCGGTGAAGTACTGCACATAATCGAAGGTCGCGACGGATCCCGTCACGCTTAATATGCCGTCTCGATATTTGATAAAAATCGGCTCCCTATCTTTTGGTGGTGTTGTGTTCCCTGGCCCACTGGGGGCCAACGGCAACTTGGCCCTCCGATTATTACGGTTTTAATCGCAGTGTTTCTTTTCGCTCTACAGGGTCGACTCGATCCGCGTGCGGGCGGCAGTCCGTGCCATGCTTTGGTCCGGCTGAATAATATGGTGGTGGTTTTCTTCGCTGCGCTAGAATGCCCGGTCTTTATGGGTAAGCCGGAGTTAACTTAAAAATGCGCACATTCAGGCTGGTTATCGCCTGTCCCGACGGCGTCGGCATTGTGGCCAAGGTCGGTAATTTCCTGGCGACCTACAATGGCTGGATCACCGAAGCCAATCACCATTCCGATCATCAGAGTGGTTGGTTCTTCATGCGGCACGAGATTCGGGCCGACTCGCTGCCGTTCGATCTCGATGGGTTTCGCCAAGCCTTTGCACCAATCGCGCGCGAGTTTTCCATGGAATGGCGCATTACCGACTCAGCTCAGCGCAAGCGGGTAGTGCTGATGGCCAGCCGCGAGTCGCACTGCCTCGCTGATTTGCTGCATCGTTGGCACAGTGGGGAACTGGATTGCGATATTCCTTGTGTGATCTCCAATCATGACGACCTGCGCAGCATGGTCGAGTGGCATGGCATTCCGTATATCCATGTGCCTGTCCAGCCGGGGCGCAAGGACGAGGCTTTTGCCGAGGTGTCGCGCCTGGTTCGCGAGCAACGCGCCGACGCCATTGTACTGGCGCGCTACATGCAGATTTTGCCGGCCGAGCTTTGCGAGGAATATGGGCAGCGGGTGATCAATATCCATCACAGCTTTCTGCCATCGTTCGTCGGGGCAAAGCCTTACCACCAGGCCTCGTTGCGGGGTGTCAAGCTTATCGGTGCGACTTGCCATTACGTGACCGAAGAGCTCGATGCCGGGCCGATCATCGAGCAGGACGTGGTGCGCGTCAGCCATCGTGACAGCATCGAGGACATGGTTCGGCTGGGTAAGGACGTGGAAAAGATGGTGCTGTCGCGTGGTTTGCGCTATCACCTGGAAGACCGAGTACTGGTGCATAGCAACAAGACACTGGTATTCAACTGATCCATCACGACTGGCGCCGGAGGCGAGATGAGCAACCCACTGGACAAGGCTGGCGCGAAGGCGCCACCGATTATCGGTAGTGGTTGTACCCAGCGCTACGACCCTGACCAAATGGGCCCTGAGCTGGGGACTGACTTTCCGGATGCCGAAACACTCTGGAAGCGTTATCTGAATGCGCTCGATGGCGCAGCCGGTGACACTCCGATTGACGATGCTGAACCCAGCAGCTCGATGCCGGCGGGCTAGCGAGGGCTGCAGACCAATCCACTGCTCGTGAGGCTGCGATGAAACAGACAGGCCGCCTGGTATTAGGTGCTGACGCGACGGGCGAACCCAGTGTCCACCCGTTGCATCTGGCCAATCGTCACGGTCTTATCGCCGGTGCGACGGGTACTGGCAAAACGGTGACTTTGCAGCGCCTCGCGGAACAGTTCAGCGAGGCTGGCGTCGCTGTTTTCGCGGCGGATATCAAAGGCGACTTGTGTGGCCTGGGTGCCGCTGGCGATCCGCAAGGAAAGATCGCCGAGCGGATCGCCAGCATGCCCTGGCTCGACCATCGGCCCCAAGCGTACCCGGTGGTCTTGTGGGACGTGCACGGCGTGAGTGGCCATCCACTGCGGACGACGCTTACCGAGATGGGACCGTTGTTGCTAGGCAATCTGCTGGAGCTGAGCGATAGCCAGCAAGCGGCGCTCTATGCGGCATTCAAAGTGGCCGATCGCGAAGCGCTGCTGTTGCTCGATCTGAAAGATCTCAAGTCGTTGCTTGCTCATTTGAAACTGCATCCTGAAGTGCTCGGGGACGATGCAGCCTTGTTTACGAGTGCATCGTCACAGGCGCTGTTGCGGCGGCTGGCGACACTGGAGCAGCAGGGAGCCGAAGCGCTCTTCGGTGAGCCGGCGCTGGCGCTTGAGGACATCTTGCAGCCAGCGCACGACGGGCGCGGACGGATCCATCTGTTAGACGCCAGCCAGCTCGTGCATCAGGCGCCCAAAGTCTATGCGACTTTCCTGCTGTGGCTATTGGCTGAGCTGTTTGAACAGCTTCCCGAGCGCGGCGATGCCGATCGACCTCTGCTTGCGCTGTTCTTCGATGAAGCGCACCTCCTTTTCAACGACACTCCGAAAGCCTTGCAGGACAGGTTGCTGCAAGTGGTCAGACTGATTCGCTCGAAGGGTGTGGGCGTGTATTTCGTCACCCAGTCCCCCACGGACCTGCCGGATGATGTGCTGGCTCAGTTGGGCCTGCGCGTGCAGCATGGGCTCAGAGCCTATACGGTCAAGGAACAGAAAGCGCTGCGGGCGGTAGCAGAAGGTTTTCGCACCAATCCGGCATTTTCGTCTCTGGACACCTTGGCCGGGCTGGGGATCGGCGAAGCGTTGGTCGGCGGTCTCGAGGACAGAGGCACGACGTCGATGGCTCAACGTGTTGCAGTCGCGCCTCCTCAATCGCGGATCGGGCCGCTAACTGAGCGCGAGCGACACGACCTGATCGCCAGTTCACCCCTTCGAGGCCGTTACGATAGGCCGGTCGATCGCGAATCTGCTTATGAGATATTGCTCGAACGGGCGAAGCAGGCTTCCGACAACCAAACGCCAGTGAAGGCTGCTACGTCAAGAAACGAGGTCACCGATGCGCTAGGTGACGCTGCCGGGCGGGTATTCAAGAGCGCAATGCGCCAGGCTGCGACGCAGCTGGGCCGGCAGTTGGCACGGGGGCTTCTGGGCTCTTTGTTGGGCGGTAAGCGGTGATCAGATGCGATCAGTTGCGATGGCTAAGCTGTTGCTGACGGCAGGGCGTGCGGTGCATATTTTTACAACGCTGCGGGTTACTTGGCTTCAGCGGCTTGCTCTGACAACTCTTTTTCGATTTTCTGCAACTCCGCCTTGAATACCTGATCGTGAACGGTCGGCTTTTTACGCCATGGCTTCCGCTCGGGATCGGGCTGCGCGGCATAGGTCGTTATTTCCCCGCCATACACAGCCTGGAAACGGTTGGCTTGCTTCTCCAGTTCGGCGCGTAGTTCTTCTTTTGTCACGTCTTGTTTTGCCTCTTTGTTATAGGTCTATTTGCAGCGCGGCGCGCTAAGGGGTGCGAGCTATAGGCTCGAATGAGGCCCGGCTCGGGTTGGGTGTGTGTGCGGTAGGGGAAACATTACTGCAAGCGGGCTAGGCTAAACAAGCGTGCCCGCAAAACTATCCGGTAGTAATGCAGTATTGAGTCATATCATGAAGCATGCCCGCGCAAGTTATCGCTAAAAGCGGGCTAGCGGTTTGAGCTGTAAGAACAAGTTTTTGCGGTCGGTGTAGTAGTTCGAGGAGCCAGCTGGTTTAGCAATGTGTATCCACGGCAGGAGCTTACAAAAAAACCGCGCCTCATTGGGCGCGGTTTTTTTTGCCACATCTAGTTAGCGAGCCGACTGGCTGGCCACATCATTGGGCGCACGGCCATATACGTCGTCCAGACGCTCGATATCATCCTCGCCCAGATAGCTGCCCGACTGGACTTCGATAATTTCCAGCGGGATTTTGCCTGGGTTGGCCAGGCGGTGAATGGACGTCACCGGGATATAGGTGGACTGGTTCTCGGTGAGCAGGAACGTCTTGTCGTTGCAGGTCACTTGGGCGGTGCCAGAGACGACGATCCAATGCTCGGCGCGATGATGATGCATCTGCAACGACAGCTGCGCACCCGGGTTGACGCAGATACGCTTGACCTGGAAGCGACCACCCATATCGACCGAGTCATACCAGCCCCAGGGGCGGTAGACGGCGCAGTGGTTCTGCGTTTCGGAACGGTTCATGGCGTCGAGCTTGTTCACCAGCTTCTTGACGTCCTGGACCTTGTCCTTGTGAGCGATCATGGTCGCGTCTTTGGTCTCGACAACAACGATGTTATCCAGGCCGACTACGGTTACCAGCTTGCCGTTACCGTGAACCAGGCAGTTGCGGCTGTCTTCGACGATCACGTCCCCTCTGGTCACGTTACCGTTTTCGTCTTTTTCCAGCACATCCCAAAGCGATGACCAGGAGCCAACATCGCTCCAGCCCGCAGACATGGGCACGACGCATGCCAGTTCGGTTTTTTCCATTACCGCATAGTCAATGGAGTTGTCCGGGCAGCAGGCAAAGGTGGCTGGATCGATAAGCAGCTCTTCGCCGTTTTTGATGCTGCGCTCCAGTGCAACCCAGCAGGTGTCATAGATATCCGGATCGTGCTTCTTCAGCTCGTCCAGGAAAACGCTGGCACGGAACAGGAACATGCCACTGTTCCAGTAGTAGTCACCGGAATCGACGTATTCCTGAGCGCGCACTTCATCCGGCTTTTCAACGAACTGTGTGACGCGGTTGACGCCTTCTGGCAGCCCGTTACGTGCCTTGTGATCGCATTTGATGTAGCCGTAGCCGGTTTCCGGGCTGGTGGCAGGAATACCGAACAGGACCATGCCACCATTTTCGGCTGCATTGGTCGCCAGGGCGAGGGAGCGCTGGAAGGCTTTATGGTCTTCGATGACGTGATCGGCCGGCAGCACCAGAAGCAACTCGTCGCGGTCATCGGCAAGCAACTTCATCGCCGCAATGGCAATTGCCGGAGCAGTGTTGCGGCCGAACGGTTCAAGCATGAGGCCCTGAGTCTGAAGCTTGCGTGCGGCCAATTGCTCTTTGACGATGAACCGGTGTTCCTTGTTACAGACCAGCAGGGGCGCTTGCATGCCTTCGAAGGCCAGGCGCTCGATCGTCTGTTGAAACAGTGTCTGCTCCGCCGTAAGGGCGAGGAACTGTTTGGGGAATGCCTTCCGCGAAAGAGGCCAGAGCCGAGAACCGCTGCCGCCTGAGAGGATGACCGGAATCATGTTGTTTCTCCTGAATCGTTGAGAAGGGGAAGTTCTTCTTGTCCATGTGGGCGGCCAGAGGTCTGTGCTCGCCATACGCTTCTTGGTCGGGCCTTCAGGTGCCGCGTGCCGTCAAGTTCAGTTGTCCTACAGGACCACTGTTTTCGGGGCGAACTGCGTGCTCCGAGCCTGAATGTGGGAGGTGCTGCCTGGTAGTCGATGGGCGCCGCACTTGATATTGCGGAGCTGATAGCGGTTCCGGGGTCGACGCCTGCGAGCGTCTGAACAATCTTGAGCAGGCAGGTGGGCATGCCGTTCGGCTGCGCTCTATCTGCCCGAGGCTGATGCGCCTGATAGTCGTTGATAAGTAACGACACAGCGCTGATCCGGCCCGTCTGTTCTCTCTTGAACACGCCCGGCGACCTCACGGGTCTGCCTTGGCTGACACGCTGAAAACCTTGTTTTGAATTCCACTGCACGTTCATGTGCGACGTCCCTTTCCGCCTGGAAATGCCGGTACGCGCTTATGATTGCAGGTGCCTTCGGATAGTTCCCCGCTGGCGTGCCGCCGATCGGGGAGTTTTTGACGGGGGCGGAGGATGCGCCAGGCTGCTGGCGCTGTACGCTGTGATTGGCGGGCGGGTTCAGCTCTGGTGTGCAGGGTAGATCGCGTCTGGAGGCGCGATGGCTGGGCTCCCCCCGCCAGGAAAGCGAAGGGGGTACGGCCAGGCGGATGGAGTCAGGGTTGAGCGTCTCGCAGAAATACCAGGTGATCAGGCGATGAACTGTCAGGGCAATAGCGATAGCCGTCGTAGTCAAAGCTAGTCAGCTGTTCGGGTTTTTTGATGCGTTCCTTGATCACATAGCGGCTCATCAAACCTCGGGCTTTCTTAGCGTAGAAGCTGATGATCTTGTATTGGCCGTTCTTCATATCCTTGAAGTCGACATCGATCACCCGCGCGTTCAGCGCCTTGCGTTTCACGGCGCCGAAGTACTCGTTGGAAGCCAGGTTGAGCAAGACGTCGTCACCCTGTGCGGCCAGTGCTTCGTTGATCCATTCGCTTATCCGTTCGCCCCAGAAGGCGTACAGATCCTTGCCGCGAGGGTTAGCCAGCTTCGTTCCCATCTCCAGACGATAGGGCTGCATCAGATCCAACGGTCGCAGGACGCCGTAGAGCCCGGACAACATGCGGAGGTGGCGCTGAGCGAAATCGAGATCCTCTTCAGTGAAGTCGTTGGCGTTCAGGCCGGTGTAGACATCGCCCTTGAACGCGAGGAGCGCCTGCTTGGCATTGTTCGGTGTGAAGGCCGCGTCCCAACTGCCATAGCGCGCCACATTCAGCGCTGCGAGCTTGTCGGAGAGGTGCATCAGTTCGCCAATTTGCTGGGGCGACATGTCGCGCAACTGGCTGATCAGCGCCTGCGCGTGGTCCAGGTGTTCGGGCTGGGTGAAGCGTTGGGTCGTCGGTGGGGTGTCGTAGTCCAGAGTCTTGGCTGGGGAAATCACCATCAGCATGCAACGGTCTCCTTTAATGTCCGCGGATTCTAGGCGGTATAGCCGTTGTCGCTCCAGCTATGGCCTCGATTAGTTGTTGACCTTGACTCGGGGCGAGGGGACACGCTCTTCTGTGATTTGACGAAGGAGGACACATGACCGACTGCAACCACTCGCACTGGCAGCCATCGCACGATTACCGTCCTCTTGAGAAGGGCGCAGAAAAACAGACCTGGGCTGTTGTGCTGCTGACGGGCTTGGCCATGGTCGCCGAAATCGTCGCTGGCTATTGGTTCAACTCGATGGCTTTGCTGGCGGACGGCTGGCATATGGCATCGCACATGGTGGCGATCGGCATGTCGGCGATCGCCTACTTACTCGCCCGACGCTATGCGTACGACCGGCGTTTTGCCTTCGGAACCTGGAAGATCGAAGTGTTGGCGGGCTTTGCCAGCGCTGTATTGCTGGTAATGGTGGCCCTGCTGATGATTGGCGAGTCGCTGATGCGCTTCTGGTCACCAGCCCGGATCGGTTTTGACGAGGCGCTATGGGTAGCGGTAATCGGTTTGTTGGTGAATATGCTGTCCGCCTGGCTGCTACGCGACCAGCCCCACCATCATGGCCACGATCACGATCACGATCACGATCACGATCACGATCACGATCACGATCACGATCATTCAAGCGCGCCAGGAAAGGACTTGAACCGTCATGCGGCTTTCATCCATGTGTTGACTGATGGCTTGACCTCAGTCGCTGCGATTGTGGCCTTGCTGGGCGGCAAATACTTCGGTTGGGGTTGGCTAGATCCGCTGATGGGCATCATCGGTGCGATCGTGATCCTGATCTGGGCCAAAGGCTTGTTGCGTGAAACGACAAAGGCGCTACTGGATCGAGAAATGGACGATCCACTGGTGCGGCGGGTGCGGGAACGGTTGGAGCAACTGCCGGATACCGACGTGACCGATCTGCATCTGTGGCGAGTCGGGCGTGCGCAATACAGTTGCATCGTCAGTGTTGTCACTCATCAGCCGTATTCGGCCGATCGCTACAAGGCTCAGCTGGCTGAGTTTCCAGAACTGGTACATGTGACGGCGGAGGTGAACAGGTGCGGCGAAAACGCACAGGTGGATTAGCGAGACTAATCCTGGTTCCGGGCTGCGCCAAGCGCTATTCGTCGTTCCGATAAAAAAACGTCATCAGTTTGAAAAAGACTTTTTCCTGTCATCTTTTTTGCGGTATTACCTGATGCAAGACCGCCGAAACCTGCACTCACAGGTGGCGGCCTCTGGGTGGCCCCAAGCCCCTGCCACCCAAGTCCGCTCACCTTGCGCACGGTGGTTCTTTCTGCGGCGGAGCGCTTTGGCCCTCCGTCGATCCGGCTCCGAAAAGGTGATCGCGTATGGATGACTACGGCAGACCCCGCGCAACTCAGCCCACCCTTTACGTTCTTGATACCAACGTTCTGATTCACGACCCCAACGCGCTGTTGAACTTCCAGGAGCATCAGGTCGCCATCCCGATGACCGTGCTCGAAGAGCTGGACCAGCTTAAGACCGGCAAGCACAGCGTGGCTGCAGAGTGTCGACAGGTGATCCGCCTGATCGACAAGGTGCTGGGTGACGCTACCCCCGAAGAAGTCGAACTTGGCGTCCCCATTCAGCGTGAAAAAAGCGGCCCTTGCGGCAGCCTGTCGATCCTGATGAGCAAAGTCGCCGATTCAAACGGGCTGCCAGAGGACCTCAACGACAACAAGATCATCAATCAGGTCGTCGATCTGCAGCGACGCAGCGCGGACGTTCCGGTGGTGTTGGTCACCAACGACATCAATATGCGGCTCAAGGCGCGTGCCTGCGGCGTCGCCTCGGAGGATTACCACACTGACAAACTGGTCGACGATGTCGGGCAGCTGTCCCGCGGTTATCACAGCCTCAGCGGGTCGTTCTGGGACAGGGTCAGTAAGGTCGACACCCATCAGGGGCATGGCCGCACCTGGCATCGGGTGCAGTTGATCGACAATTTGCCCGCCGTGCACGTCAACGAATTCATTCTCGACGAGCAAGGTTTCGTTGGCTGGATCAAGGGCATCAAGGCCGACGAATTGCTATTGCTCGACATGCATCAGGAGCCCTTGCTCCACCAGGAAGCCTGGGGGCTACGGCCGCGTGATATTCATCAGGCGTTGGCGCTCTTTGCACTGCTCGACCCGGATATTCATCTGGTCAATCTGTCGGGCGCTGCGGGTTCGGGCAAGACGATTCTGGCCCTGGCGGCCGCCATCGAGCAGACAGTCGTTAGCAAGCGTTACCGTCGCATTATCGCCACGCGCAGCGTGCAGGGCCTGGATGAAGACATCGGCTTTCTTCCAGGCACCGAGGCGGAAAAAATGGAGCCGTGGCTGGGTGCGATCACCGATAACCTCGAAGCGCTGCACATGGACGACGAGAGCACTCATGGCAGCGTCGACTACATCCTGCAAAAGGTGCCGTTGCAGTTCAAATCCCTCAACTACATCCGTGGCCGCAGCTTTCAGCAAAGCCTCATCCTCATCGATGAGTGCCAGAACCTGACGCCGCACCAGATGAAGACCATCATCACCCGGGCCGGCAGCGGATCGAAGGTGGTCTGCCTCGGTAACCTGGCTCAGATCGATACGCCGTACCTGTCCGCGACCAGCTCGGGGCTTACCTACCTCACCGAACGATTCAAGGACTTCCCGCACGGAATGCACATCACCTTGCAGGGCGTTCCTCGTTCGGTCCTGGCCGAGTACGCCGAGGCCCATATGTAGTAACGCCGCTGGAGGCTGGAGTTAGCCGCTTCAAGCAATCAAGGCCTAGAAGGAGGCGATGGCACGGGCTCGCTTCCAGCTTCCAGCTTCTAGCTGAGCTAAACTGCGGGACCTCACAGTCTCAGCAGGATTAGAAATGCTCACGCACCTCGATTCCCAAGGGCGGGCCAACATGGTCGACGTTACTGCCAAGGCCGTCACGGCGCGCGAGGCGGTCGCGGAAGCCAAGGTTCGCATGCTTCCCGAAACCCTGCAGATGATCCAGCAAGGCGGGCATCCGAAGGGCGACGTCTTCGCGGTCGCCCGTATTGCTGGCATTCAAGCAGCAAAAAAGACTCACGATCTGATCCCCCTCTGCCATCCCTTATTGTTGACCAGCATCCGGATCGACCTGCAGCCGGAAGGCGACGATTGCGTGAGGATCGAGGCGCGCTGCAAGCTGGCAGGCCAGACCGGTGTGGAAATGGAAGCGTTGACCGCTGCGAGCGTCGCAGCCCTGACGATTTATGACATGTGCAAGGCGGTCGACAAGGGCATGGTGATCGAGGGTGTTCGACTGTTGGAAAAGCTGGGCGGCAAGAGTGGTCACTGGCAGGTGCTAGCATGATCCAGGTGCAGTTTTTTGCGCGTTATCGCGAGGCTCTGGGCCGTGATTCCGAACAGCTGGAATGGGACGCCTCCTGGCAACAGATCGACGACCTGCGCTTGCGACTGCTGGAACGCGGGGCCGAGTGGGCGGTGCTTGGTGAGCAGAATCTGATGTGCGCGCGCAATCAGGAGCTGTGCAGCCTCGACGAGCCACTCGCAGACGGTGATGAAGTGGCGTTCTTTCCCACCGTGACGGGAGGCTGACCATGGGCGTACGAGTCCAACAGAGTCCATTCGACCCTGGCGTCGAGCTCAATGCCTTGCATGCAGCCAATCTCGGTATCGGTGCGGTCACCGGTTTCGTCGGCTACGTACGTGATTTCAATGAGGGTCGCGATGTTGCCGGAATGTTCCTCGAGCATGCCCCGGGAATGACCGAGAAGGCGCTGCAGAAAATCATCGACGAGGCCGCTGGGCGCTGGCCTCTGCTCAGGTTGGAGATTCTGCACCGAGTAGGGCGCTTGGAGCCGGGGGAGCCGATCGTGTTTGTCGGTGCCGCCAGCGCTCACCGCGAGGCCGCTTTTGATGGGTGTCGATTCGTTATGGATTATCTGAAGACCCGCGCGCCTTTCTGGAAAAAGGAAGACACCCCGGAGGGAACACGCTGGGTCGAAGGTCGCTGCAGCGACCGGGATGCAGCCGATCGCTGGAAACAGGGTCCGACCGACTAGCCGAATGCTAGGCGGGATCCGTAGACCAGACTCTAGCTGCATAAAAGGCGAAGCCGGGCCCTGCTTCGCCTTTTTTGTTTCTGCGCTTAGCGCTTGGGTGGGACAGCTGCCAACAGCTCAGCAGGCGGCATTTCGCAACTGATCGTTCGACCCAGCAATGCCTCGATCGCCGGCAGGGCGAACGAATCGTCTTCCCCGGCAAAACTGATCGACGTGCCGCTGGCTCCGGCCCGGCCGGTACGGCCGATGCGGTGGACGTAGTCGTCGGGGACTTCCGGCAAGGTGAAATTGATCACGTGGCTGATACCATCGACATGAATCCCGCGGCCGGCGACATCGGTGGCAACCATCACGCGAATCTTGCCTTCGCGGAAACCTTCCAGTGCTCGGATGCGCTTGTGTTGTGGAACATCACCTGACATTTGAACAGCGCTGATGCCATCGCGGGTAAGGCGCTCCTCAATGCGACGCACCTCATCCTTGCGATTGGCGAAGACCATCACGCGGGTCCAGTCATTCTGGGTAATGAGGTTGTAGAGCAACTTGTATTTGTCGCTGCCTGCCACGGCATACACGTGTTGTTCGACTGTGTCGCTGGCCACGTTGATCGCTTCGATCTCGACGATGGCCGGGTCCGTGGTCCACTGCTTGGCCAGATTCATAACGTCTTCAGTGAAAGTGGCCGAGAACAGCAACGTCTGGCGTTCGCTCTTGGGTGGCGTCTGGCGAATGATCTGGCGGACCTGAGGAATGAAGCCCATGTCCAGCATGCGATCCGCTTCGTCGAGCACCAGCACCTCAACCATATCCAGGTGCACTTCGCCGCGCTGATTGAAGTCCAGCAGGCGTCCGGGCGTTGCTACCAGGATGTCGCAAAAGCGGGATTCGAGCGCCTTGAGTTGCTTGTCGAAGTCCATGCCGCCGACAAAACTCATGACGTTCAAACCGGTGTATTTGGTCAGGTTCAGCGCGTCATTGGCGATTTGCACGACCAGCTCACGAGTCGGCGCGATGATCAGGGCACGTGGCTCGCCCATGTATCGATCCGCAGGTGGTGGGGTTTGTAGCAGTTGAGTGATGGTCGAAATAAGGAACGCGGCGGTTTTGCCGGTGCCGGTCTGGGCCCGGCCGATAGCGTCGCGGCCTTTTAGAGTAAAGCCGAGAACCTGAGCCTGGATCGGCGTGCAATAAGGAAAGCCAAGGTCCTGAATGGCGTGCATAAGCTCGGGGGCGAGCTTGAAGTCATGAAACCGGGTCTTGCCCTCGGCTGGCTCGACTGCGAAATCTTCCAGCTTCCAGACTGGCGCCGGCGGGGCGGCAGGCTTGCTTGCCCGTTCACGGCGCGGTTTGGGGCTGGCCTTGGGGGCGTCATCCTGTTGCGTTCTGGTCTTTTCGAAGTACGCCGGGTCGCTGGCGCCCTGGTGTATTGAGGTGCTGCTTTCAGCTTCGGTGGTCGCAGGCTGATTCGAGCCTTTGCCAAACATCTTCTTTAGTGCTTTGAGCACGGTCTTCTCGTCTTTGTCTTGTAAGGTTTGCTCGCCAGTGTAATGCAAGAAGCAGATACGGCGAAGACTTGCTCAGGGATGGTCGGTCGCAGCGCTGTTTCACCCGCAGACGCGATTTCGGCCCTGTTCCTTGGCTCGGTAGAGCGCGCGATCAGCCACGTTGATGAGGCTGTCCAGATCATCGTTCAGTCGCATCGGAGCAACGCCAATCGAGATGGTCACGCCCGGCAGTAAGCCGATGGGCGAATGGAACGAGGCGACATCTTCAAGGCTGCGACGTAGCCGTTCTGCAACGTTTCGCGCATCTCCGATGGTCATCTCGGGCAGCAGCACCACGAATTCTTCGCCACCATAGCGCACCAGGCTGTCGGCTGGGCGCAGCAGTTTGCCGAGTGTGTTGACCACCAGGCAGAGCGCATGATCACCCGCCAGGTGCCCAAGTTTGTCGTTGTATTCTTTGAAGCGATCGACGTCGAGCATCAGGAGCGAAAGTGGTTGGCCGCCCAGCGCGCAGCGGGCGCTCTCGCGACCGTAGATATGCTCCAGCCAGCGGCGATTGAACGAGCCGGTCAGCTTGTCGATATTGGCATTCTGCTCGCTATTGATGATCAGGCGGTCGCTCAGGCGCACGCGCTGGCAAAGCAGTTCGGCCAGGTTCTGCATCAGCTGTGGTGAGCGAGTCAGCAACTGCATCGAACGTCGATGCACGCGCAGCAGGACCGAATCCGCCAGTGCCAGTACGTACGCCGATGGGGGCAGATCGTCCATGAAGCTGATTTCACCCGCGCAGTCGCCGGGGCCAATTGAGCGAACCGGGCTGCCTTCGAGCGAATCCAGATGGACCGCCAGCTCACCGCCAAGAACCAGATAGAGATAGTGGTTATGTACGTGCGGCGATAGCAGAATTTCGCCAGGTTTGGCCGTGCAGGGCTCGAAGACTTCCTGCAACAGGCGCAGACAGGGTTCGTCCACTCGGTCTAGCAGGCGCGCCTGTCTGAGGTGCTGCATTTCTACCCGCCAGTTGGCCGGATTCATGGCTGCACAATCCGCTCGGATGACATCCTCGTCATGACTATCGCACGCATCCCTTCAAGGCTGGCTAGGTCGGCTTCTGCTGGCCGCGATGCAACGCTACAACGGCAGGCGCATCGAGTTTTGTTCTACCCACGCCAAGCGTAGCTGTAATCACCAATCAAGACAGGCGCGCAGCGTCACATTTTTTCTTTGCAGTCGGTCAACTATCGCTGAGTACATCAATCCAGCCGAGCGGCCAGCCATTCGCCGATATCACGAATTTCCTCGGGTACCACCTCGTGGGCCATCGGGTAGTCCTGCCATTGTGCCTGCACCTGGTTCTGTATCAGGCAGTCATAGGCGGCACGCCCCATCGCCGGCAGCACAACATCATCCCTAGCACCGTGTAGCGCCAGTACCGGAAGCGCGGCCTGCAATGGCGACAGCTTCAGGTCCGGATTGAAGGTCGGTGCGTAGGTGGACAGGGCGATGACGCCACCCAGAGGGCCGGGCCAGCGCAGGAAGGCTATGTGGTAGACGACTGCACCGCCTTGGGAGAAGCCGGCCAGAAAAATGCGAGCGGGATCGATGCCACTGTCGCGCTGTGCCTCGATCAGGTCGATCACGCTTTGCGCTGACTGTTCCAGTTGCGCCTGGTCGATGGCGCGAGCGGGGCTCATCGCGAGGATGTCATACCAGCTCGGCATGGCCCAGCCACCGTTAATAGTGACCGCGCGAGTCGGTGCCTGGGGTAGCACGAAGCGTGTCGTCGTCAGCCGTTGCTGTAACGCTTCGGCGACTGGCTGGAAGTCGTAGCGGTCGGCGCCGAGGCCGTGCAACCAGATGACGCACGCGTCGGCGGTAGTTGCGGGTTCGATGATCAGCGGGTCACTCATGTTGGGCTCCGTTCGGGCGGCACGCGCCAGGTTGGTGCGGGCGCAGAGAAAAAAAGCAGCAATTTATGGCGAGGTTACCTTTACTGAGCTCGGCAATGAAGCGCATGGCGGCCCGCAAGGGGCTTTCACGGTTCTGGTACGCCGCTTGCTTTGTCTGATTTGCCCAATGCGCCGGAAGTCATCGGCACTTCTGCAAACTGCGTGTAGGGAGGAGTTGCTGATAATCAAACGGCGGCTAGACTGAGGTCAGTTTCTTCTTCGCCCCCTCGAAAGGTATCGAGCGGCAGCCTGTGATCCAGGCGGAAGACTCTGACCACAAGAATAAAAGCAAACTGGAGGTTTCGATGATAAGGGTTAAATCCACACTGGCCGTGCTTGGTGCCGCGACACTTTTGGGCGCAAGCGGCTTGGCTCAGGCAGGGGCGACTCTGGACGCGGTGAAGAGCAAGGGTTTCGTGCAATGCGGCGTCAGCGACGGGCTACCTGGCTTTTCCTACACCGATGCCAAGGGCGAGTACAAGGGAATCGACGTGGATATCTGCCGTGCCGTTGCGGCTGCGGTGTTCGGCGATGCGAGTAAGGTCAAGTACAGCCCACTGACCGCCAAGGAGCGCTTCACGGCGCTGCAGTCCGGTGAAGTCGACATGCTGTCGCGTAACACGACCTGGACCAGTTCGCGTGATGCTGCAATGGGGCTGAACTTCACCGGCGTGACCTACTACGACGGGCAGGGTTTTCTGGTCAACAAAGCGGTCGGTGTTTCCAGCGCCAAGGAACTCGACGGCGCGACCGTCTGCATCCAGGCGGGCACTACCACCGAGCTGAACCTTTCCGACTACTTCCGCGCTAACAACCTCAAATACACCCCGATCACCTACGACACTTCCGACGAAAGCGCCAAGTCGCTGGAGTCAGGACGTTGCGACGTGCTCACTTCTGACCAGTCCCAGCTTTATGCCCAGCGCATCAAGCTGGCCAAGCCGGACGACTACATCGTATTGCCTGAGGTCATCTCCAAAGAGCCACTCGGCCCGGCCGTGCGTCAAGGCGATGAAGAATGGTTCGATATCGTTCGCTGGGCATTGTTCGGGATGATCAATGCGGAGGAGCTGGGTATCACTTCGGCCAATGTCGAAGAGAAGGCGAAGAACACCAAGAATCCTGACGTGGCTCGTCTCTTGGGCGCCGAAGGTGAATACGGCAAGGATCTGAAATTACCTAAGGATTGGGCGGTTCAAATCGTCAAGCAAGTCGGCAACTATGGCGAAGTGTTCGAGCGCAATATCGGTTCAGGTAGCGAGCTGAAGATCGAGCGCGGCCTGAACGCGCTTTGGACCAATGGAGGTCTGCAGTACGCACCCCCAGTGCGTTGACCGAGCTGGGTCGGCGCTCTGCCGACCTTGTTTCAAGGATGAGCGCTGCCGGTGCCTGTGCACCGGCAGCGCCGTATGAGGTTTCTTGATGCGAACCATTGCCAAAGCAGGAGCCGCCCGCGGCTCGTTGCTCACGGACCCGCAGGCGCGTGCCTTTCTGTTTCAGGTCATCGCCGTAATAACAGTAGTAGCGATCGGCTGGTTTCTGTTTCACAACACTCAGACCAACCTTGCCCACCGAGGCATTACGTCAGGCTTCGGTTTTCTCGATAACGCTGCCGGTTTCGGCATTTCCCAGCATCTGATCGACTACAGCGAGAGCGACTCTTATGGTCGTGTCTTCTGGGTTGGCCTGCTCAATACGCTGCTGGTCAGCATCATCGGGATCATCCTGGCCACTATTATCGGGTTCATTCTCGGGGTGGCGCGGCTTTCGCCCAATTGGCTGATACGCAAGATCGCGACTGTCTATATAGAGACGTTTCGCAACATCCCGCCATTGCTGCAGATTTTCTTCGTCTACTTCGCAGTGCTCAGCCCGCTGCCAGGACCGCGAGAAAGCCTGAGCCTTTGGGATGTGGTGTTCATCAACAACCGAGGCGTTCAGATGCCCGCGCCCAGTGCTGGGGAAGGCTTCTGGTCGTTTTGGGTGGCGATGTTCGTCGCGCTGGTGGCGATCGTCATGCTCAATCGCTGGGCACGTGCTCGGCGTCACGCCACCGGCCAGACGTTTCCCATCTTTTCAGCCAGCCTGGCATTGTTTATCGCAATCCCTTCGATCTGCTCGCTGGTGATGGGGGCGCCTTTTCTTTGGGAAGTGCCCGAGCTTCAGCGTTTCAATATTCGTGGCGGCTGGGTTGTGATCCCCGAGCTGGTGTCGATTGTGCTTGCGTTATCGATCTACACCGCGGCTTTTATCGGTGAGACAGTCCGTGCAGGTATCCAGTCGGTCAGCCACGGGCAGACCGAAGCGGCCGCTTCGTTGGGCCTTCGTCCGGGACGTGTGTTGCGTCTGGTGATTATCCCCCAGGCCATGCGGGTGATCATTCCGCCACTCACCAGCCAGTACCTCAATCTTGCGAAAAACTCTTCGCTAGCGGCTGCGATCGGTTATCCCGACATGGTTTCGCTGTTTGCAGGGACGGTGCTCAACCAGACCGGTCAGGCGATCGAAACCATGGCCATCACCATGAGTGTGTACCTCGCCATCAGCATCAGCATTTCGCTGCTGATGAACTGGTACAACAAGCGCATTGCGCTGATCGAGCGGTAAGGACTAGCGCATGACGATCCATACTTTCAAACCGGACCTGCCGGCGCCCTCTACCAACATTGGTGTGGTGGGCTGGATGCGGGCCAATCTGTTCTCCAGCTGGATCAATACGTTGCTGACCCTGGTCGGCCTTTATCTGATCTGGTTGATAGTGCCTCCCATCATCGACTGGGCGATCATCAAGGCCGACTGGACTGGCGAAACCCGGGCGGACTGTTCGCGTGAGGGTGCGTGCTGGGTGTTTGTGCAGACGCGTTTCAGCCAGTTCATGTACGGCTTCTACCCACCGGAGCTGCGCTGGCGGGTGGATGCTACGGCCTGGCTCGCCATCATTGGTGCCGCGCCGCTGTTCTTGCGGCAGATGCGACACAAGGCAAGCTACGGCATCGCCTTTCTGGTGATCTATCCACTGCTTGCCTATTGGCTGTTGCATGGCGGCTTCCTGGGCCTTGAGACGGTTCCGACCAGCCGCTGGGGTGGTTTGATGCTGACCATCGTCATTGCCGCAGTCGGTATCGCCGGCGCACTGCCGCTCGGGATTCTGCTGGCGCTGGGTCGACGTTCGGATATGCCAGCCATCCGCGTTCTGTGCATCACCTTCATCGAGTTCTGGCGCGGCGTGCCGCTGATCACCGTGCTGTTCATGTCCTCAGTGATGTTGCCGTTGTTCCTGCCGGAGGGCATGAACCTCGACAAGCTGATGCGTGCCATGGTGATGGTGGTGTTCTTCGAGGCGGCTTATATCGCCGAAGTGGTTCGTGGAGGCCTGCAGGCGATCCCCAAGGGGCAATACGAAGCGGCCGCGGCGATGGGCTTGGGTTACTGGCGCAGCATGGTGCTAGTGATTCTGCCGCAAGCGCTGAAGATGGTCATACCCGGCATCGTCAATACCTTCATCGCTCTGTTCAAGGACACCAGTCTGGTGATCATCATCGGTCTGTTCGATTTCCTTAACAGCATCAAGCGCGCCACCTCGGACCCTGCCTGGCTAGGCATGTCGACTGAAGGTTATGTATTTGCGGCGCTGGTCTACTGGATTTTCTGTTTTGGCATGTCGCGCTATTCCATGCACCTGGAACGCAAGCTCGACACCGGTCATCGAAATTAGGAGAGGCAACATGAACGACACATTTCTGCAACCCGAACAGCCTGAGCAGGCCGGTGAACCGGTCATTCAAATGCAGGGTGTACACAAATGGTTCGGCCAGTTCCATGTGCTCAAAGACATCAATCTCAACGTGACCCAAGGCGAGCGCATCGTATTGTGCGGGCCCTCGGGATCGGGAAAGTCTACGACCATTCGTTGTCTCAACCGCCTTGAGGAACACCAGCAAGGGCGCATCGTGATCAATGGTGTTGAGCTGACCAACGATCTTAAGCAGATCGAAGCGATCCGCAGCGAAGTGGGCATGGTATTTCAGCACTTCAACTTGTTCCCGCACCTCACCGTGCTGCAGAACTGCACGCTGGCACCCATGTGGGTGCGCAAGATGCCGCGTCGCCAGGCCGAAGAAGTGGCCATGCACTATCTGGAACGCGTACGGATTCCGGAGCAGGCTGACAAGTTTCCGGGGCAGCTTTCCGGGGGCCAACAACAGCGCGTTGCGATTGCCCGGGCGTTGTGCATGAAGCCGAAGATCATGCTGTTCGACGAGCCCACGTCGGCGCTGGACCCGGAGATGGTCAAGGAAGTGCTGGATACCATGGTTGGCCTCGCCGAAAGCGGCATGACGATGCTCTGCGTGACCCACGAGATGGGCTTTGCACGCACCGTCGCTGACCGGGTGATCTTCATGGACAAGGGGGAGATCGTTGAGGAAGCGGAACCCGAGACCTTCTTCACTAATCCGAACAACGAGCGCACCAAGCTATTCCTCAGCCAGATCCTCCACTGATTCAGCGTTACATAGGGGGCGTGAGTCATCAGCTCGGACTGAACGCTCACGTTCCGTCACTGAGCTTAAATCGGCGGCGTCCCCTTAGCCTCGGACGTCGTCATGGGCTAGAATACGCGGCCCGACTGCTCCCCCCTCCGAGGCTGTTCCGACGATGTTGATCCTGCGCGGCGCCCCCGCTCTTTCCGCCTTCCGTCACGGTAAGCTCCTGGCCCAATTGACCGATAAGGTCCCCGCTGTCAGCGGGTTGTACGCCGAGTTTGCTCATTTCGCCGAGGTATCCGGCACGCTTGGTGCGGACGAGCAGCAAGTACTGGCCCGGCTGTTGAAGTACGGCCCAAGCGTTCCGGTTCAGGAACCTGCAGGAAGGCTGTTTCTGGTCATTCCACGCTTCGGCACCATCTCGCCATGGTCGAGTAAGGCCAGCGACATTGCGCGCAACTGCGGCCTCGACAAGATTCAGCGCATTGAGCGCGGCATTGCCTACTACGTCGAAGGCGATTTCTCGGAGGCCGATGCTGGCTTGGTCGCAGCGGCTCTGCACGACCGGATGACCCAGCTGGTGCTCGAGCAATTCGAGGGTGCGGCGGATCTGTTTAGCCACGCACAACCCAAACCGCTGCGCGCGATCGATGTACTGGGCGGCGGCCGTGCCGCGCTGGAGCAGGCCAATGTGGAGTTGGGTCTGGCTTTGGCCGAAGACGAGATCGATTACCTTGTTACCAGTTTCAACGGCCTTGGGCGTAACCCGCACGACATCGAGCTGATGATGTTTGCGCAGGCCAACTCGGAGCATTGCCGTCACAAGATTTTCAATGCCAGCTGGGACATCGATGGTGAAAGCCAGGAGAAGTCGCTGTTCGGCATGATCAAGAACACCTTCCAGATGCACGGCGAAGGCGTGCTGTCCGCTTACAAGGACAACTCCGCCGTCATCGTGGGTAACGTGGCCGGACGTTTCTACCCGGACGCGGAAACGGGCGAGTACGCGGCGAACCAGCAGCCCGTGCACATCCTGATGAAAGTGGAAACGCACAACCATCCGACCGCAATCGCGCCGTTCCCAGGCGCGGCCACTGGCTCGGGTGGCGAAATTCGGGACGAGGGCGCTACCGGGCGCGGCGCCAAGCCGAAGGCCGGCCTCACAGGATTCACCGTCTCCAACCTCAACATTCCTGGCTTCGAGCAGCCTTGGGAAGTGCCGTACGGCAAACCCGAGCGCATCGTGACGCCGCTCGACATCATGATCGAGGGGCCGCTGGGTGGCGCAGCGTTCAACAACGAATTCGGCCGTCCGGCCCTGAACGGTTATTTCCGGACCTTCGAGCAGACAATCAGCACCCCGCGAGGCGAAGAAGTGCGGGGTTACCACAAGCCGATCATGCTGGCTGGCGGCATGGGCAACATCCGTGAAGATCATGTTCAGAAAGCCGAGATCTCGGTTGGCGGAAAACTGATCGTGCTCGGTGGCCCGGCGATGCTCATCGGTTTGGGTGGCGGCGCAGCCTCATCCATGGCGACCGGCAGCAGCTCCGCCGATCTGGATTTCGCGTCGGTGCAGCGTGACAACCCTGAGATGGAGCGCCGCTGCCAGGAAGTGATCGATCGCTGCTGGCAACTCGGCGACAAGAACCCGATCAAGTTCATTCACGACGTCGGTGCCGGCGGCCTGTCCAACGCCTTCCCGGAACTGGTCAATGACGGCGGTCGTGGAGGTCGTTTCGAACTGCGCAACGTGCCTAACGATGAGCCTGGCATGGCGCCCCATGAGATCTGGTGCAACGAATCCCAGGAGCGATATGTACTGTCAGTCGATGCGGTGGACCTCGAGCGTTTCGAGGGCATCTGCAAGCGTGAGCGCTGCCCCTTCGCCGTAGTCGGCGAAGCCACGGTCGAGCCGCACCTGACGGTGGCCGACAGCCATTTCGGCAACAATCCGGTTGATATGCCGCTCAACGTCCTGCTCGGCAAAGCGCCGCGCATGCATCGCAGCGCTGTTCGCGAGGCCGAGTTGGGGGATGACTTTTCGCCTGATCAGGTCGACCTGTCCGAGGCGATCGATCGCGTACTTCACCACCCTGCAGTCGCCAGCAAGAGCTTCCTGATCACCATCGGCGATCGCAGCATCACCGGCATGGTCGCGCGCGACCAGATGGTCGGGCCCTGGCAGGTCCCGGTGGCTGATTGCGCAGTCACGGCAACCAGCTATGACGTTTACACCGGCGAAGCCATGGCCATGGGCGAGCGCACACCGCTGGCCCTGCTCGACGCACCCGCATCGGGCCGCATGGCCATCGGCGAAACACTGACCAACCTCGCTGCAGCACGTATCGAGAAGATTTCCGACATCAAACTTTCCGCCAACTGGATGGCCGCTGCTGGGCATCCGGGTGAGGATGCGCGCCTGTTCGACACAGTCAAGGCGGTAGGCATGGAGCTGTGTCCGGAGTTGGGCATCACCATTCCGGTCGGCAAGGACTCCATGTCGATGAAAACCCGCTGGAGCGAAGAGGGCGTAGACAAGTGCGTGACCTCGCCGCTCTCGCTGGTAGTGTCCGGCTTTGCCCCGGTTGTTGATGTCCGCCAGACCCTGACGCCGCAGCTGCGTCTGGACAAGGGCGAAACCGATCTGATCCTCATCGACCTGGGTCGCGGCCAGAACCGTATGGGCGCGTCCATCCTGGCGCAGGTCTACGGCCGGATGGCGCGTCAGGCGCCGGATGTCGACGATGCGGAGGATTTGCAAGCCTTCTTCGCCGTAATTCAGGGGTTGAACGCAGACGGGTTGTTGTTGGCTTACCACGACCGTTCCGACGGCGGTTTGCTGACCACTGCGCTGGAAATGGCGTTCGCCGGCCATTGCGGACTCAACCTCAATCTCGATTCGCTTGTTGAAGCGGCCACTCACATCCCGGCAGCGTTGTTCAACGAAGAGTTGGGGGCGCTGATCCAGGTTCGCCAGGGCGATACGGAAATCGTTCTCGCACAGTTCAGCGCGGCAGGCCTTGCCGATTGCGTTTCGGTCATCGGGCAGCCGGTCAATAACAGCCATGTGGCAATCAAGTTTGAAGGCGCAGATGTTTTCGCCGGTGATCGCCGTCTGCTTCAGCGGCAGTGGTCCGAGACGAGCTATCAGATCCAGCGCCTTCGGGACAATGTTGACTGTGCCGATCAGGAATTCGACGCACTGCTTGAAGAAGACAACCCGGGTTTGAGCGTTACCCTAGGTTTCGACGTGAACGACAATATCGCCGCGCCGTACATCAAGCGTGGCGTGCGGCCCGAGGTGGCGATACTGCGTGAGCAGGGCGTCAATGGGCAGACTGAAATGGCGGCTGCGTTCGACCGTGCAGGTTTCGCCGCCGTCGACGTGCACATGAGCGATATCCTGTCGGGACGCATCAGTCTGGAGCGATTCAAGGGGCTGGTTGCGTGTGGCGGTTTCTCCTACGGCGACGTGTTAGGCGCTGGCGAAGGCTGGGCCAAATCGATTCTGTTCAATGGCCGCGCTCGCGAAGATTTCAGTGCGTTCTTTGAGCGCAAGGACAGCTTTGCCCTTGGCGTCTGCAACGGGTGCCAGATGTTGTCGAACCTTCACGAACTGGTACCCGGCAGCGAGTCCTGGCCGCACTTCGTGCGTAACCGTTCCGAGCAGTTCGAAGCGCGTGTGGCGATGGTACAGATTCAGGATTCCCCGTCGATCTTCCTTCAGGGAATGGCCGGGTCGCGCCTGCCGATTGCCATTGCCCACGGCGAGGGTCACGCGGAATTCGAAAGCGAAGAAGCGCTGCTTGAAGCGGACTTGTCTGGGACGGTAGCGCTGCGCTACATCGACAATCATGGCAAGGTCACCGAGCGCTATCCGGCCAACCCTGGCGGCTCGCCGCGCGGCATTACGGGTCTCACCACGAGGGACGGACGCGTGACGATCATGATGCCGCATCCGGAGCGTGTATTCCGTGCCGTGACCAACTCCTGGCGCCCTGACGAGTGGCAGGAGGATGGCGGCTGGATGCGCATGTTCCGTAATGCCCGGGTCTGGGTAGACTGAGGTTGAATTAGGGTAGAGAGCCCGAAGCGTGCAAGCGTTTCGGGCTTTTTCTTGCCCGAAGACGAGCCGCCCCGCCATTGCTGAACCAAGCAACGACGCCAACGTCTGATCTTGACCTGGGGCACCAATACGCTCTGGACCTGAACACAATCCACTCGGTGGAGCGCATGCTCCGCCAACCGTTTCTGTGCGGAGATGTTGATGTACAAGCTGTGTTTCTATGTTCCGGAAAGCCATCTGGATGCAGTCAAGAAAGCGGTTTTCGCGGCGGGCGCCGGGCGTATTGGCGCTTACGATAGTTGTTGCTGGCAGGTGCTAGGGCACGGGCAGTATCGCCCGCTGGAGGGCAGCACGCCGTTTCTCGGACAGCATGGCCAGGTCCAATCGGTATCCGAGTGGAAGGTTGAACTGGTGGTCGCTGATGAGCTGATCCACGATAGCGTTAAGGCGCTAAAGCACACTCATCCATATGAGACGCCTGCCTTCGAGGTGTGGCGACTATCCGATTTGCAGTTCTGATTGAATGATCTCCAAAGAAAGCCGAGTCGCCATGGGCGACTCGGCTTTCTTTGCTTCATGGGGTCGATCAGACGCTAACGTTGAGGCGAACCTCGATATTCCCGTGTGTAGCGTTGGAGTACGGGCAGACCTTATGCGCGGCTTCGGCCAGCTGCTCGGCTGTGGACTGCTCCAGGCCTGGCAAGCTGACGTTCAGCTCTACTTCGAGCCCGAAACCTCCAGGAATCTGGCCTATGCCAACCTGGGCAGCGACTGACGTATCGGTGGGAAGCGGTTGCTTTAACTGGCTCGCGGCAAACTTGAGTGCGCCAATGAAGCAGGCCGAATATCCTGCGGCGAAGAGTTGCTCCGGGTTGGTGCCATCACCGCCTTGTCCGCCGAGCTCGCGGGGAGTGGACAGTTTTACGTCGAGCAGGCCGTCGGACGACGCAGCTCGGCCGTCGCGGCCTCCGGTTGCGGTGGCAGTGGCTGTATAGAGCGCCTTGATGCTTTGCATGATTCGCTTCCTTCGAGAACGAGTAGGCTGATTAACGTATAGCGATAATATTTATCGCGCAAGGTAAATATCAGCATCTCTCGCGTGCTCATGCGGTTGGCATCAGAAGGGTAAGGCCAGCTAGCGGTCAGTCGCGAGCCAATAATGCGCTTCGAAGGGAAACGAGTTGATCGCGAAGTGCTAGCAACGCTTCGTGTGATTGCCCGGTGCATTCGAGCATGCAGGCGGGAAACTCACGAGCCTGTTCCTTCATTGCCCATCCGGTCTCCGTGAGACGCAATTCGACCACTCGCTCGTCGCGGCTGCTGCGGGTCCGGCTGATGAGGCCTTCTGCTTCCAAACGTTTGAGCAGCGGAGTCAGGGAACCCGGCTCCGTCATGAGGCGAGCACTGATCTCGCTGACTGTGAGGCCGTCGCGCTCCCAGAGAACGAGCATGGCCAGGTACTGCGGGTAGGTCAGGCCGATGCTTTGTAGCAGCGGCTTGTAGGCTTTGGTCATCTGCAACGAAGCAGAATACAGAGCGAAACACAGCTGATGGTCCAGCTGCAATTGCTCGTCTGAAGAGGGCTTCGTCATGGGTGGTCGAATGGCAAGGAAATGGCCTTCACGTTAACGCGCAGCCTTGCCTGCTGCCAAGCTCGGCGCTGATTCAGGGACGAATCTCTATCAGGGTGCCGTCTTTCACCAGATTCCAGATTTCGCGCATATCATCGTTCTTCAGGGCGATGCAGCCCTCAGTCCAGTCGAGCGTGTGGAAGTACCATTCGGGATACTCCTCATCGACCGGTGTGCCGTGCAACATGATCATGCTGCCCGGTTTCGCGCCTTCGCTGCTTGCGCGTGCCAGATCCTTCGGGTTCGGGTAGGAGATATGCATCGCGAGGTTGTACTTGTCAGAGACTTTGCGCCAGTCGATCCAGTAAAGGCCTTCGGGGGTACGCTGGTCACCTTCGCGCTGTTTGGGCCCGGCTTGCTTGCCGAGGGAAACGCGGTAGCTCTTCATGCTGACGCCGCGGCTGATCAAATGAAGCTTGCGCTCGGACTTGACCACCAAGACCTTGTCGATGAAAGCCTCGTCAAGGGCAGGGGCCGCGTTTGCAAAGGAAAGGGTGGCGAAACTAAAGCAGACAATCGCTAACAGCCAGCGCATTGGGGCGAATCCTGAATCCAAACTGCATCAGACCTGTCTGCGCGCCACCCGCATTGCCTCGATGGCTTCGTTGCGCACCGGGAAGGTCTGCTGCACCCGGTCGGCGAAGAAGTATTCTAGGGTACGGCCAACGGTCGGAAAAGCCAGCTCTGACCAAGGGATGTCGGCTTGTCGGAAAAGCCTGACTTCCAGACTTTCGTCTCCTGGAGAAAATCGCTCATCGACCAGCTCTGCGCGGAAGAACATGTAGACCTGGTTGATGTGCGGCAAGTCGAACAGCGTATAAAGCTGCAGATCGGAGACCCGGGCGCAGGCTTCCTCAAGTGTTTCCCGCGCTGCTGCCTGCTGTACGGTTTCGCCGTTTTCCATGAAGCCTGCAGGCAGCGTCCAGTATCCGCGTCGTGGTTCGATTGCGCGTCGGCAAAGCAACACATGTTCATCCCAGACGGGCAGGCAGCCAGCAACGATGCGTGGGTTTTGGTAGTGAATCGTATCGCAGGACGCACAGACGAATCGCCGTCTGTTGTCTCCGTCGGGCACCCGCTCAATGACCGAGTCGCCGCACTGGCTGCAAAATTTCATCACGACTCCTTCGTTTGCGTATTTCGTTCGGCCGGATTCGATAAGCGAGCTGGCTATTGCTGAGAGCCGGCCTGTTGCGAAAAGTTTGCCAGCAACGATTGGCTTGGTCGAACCTGTCCACTTTCGCTGCGCCAGGGCGGCTGGATTTTGGCTTGGCCTGTCTTGGGCGCCTCGGTGATTCATGCCATGATGCCAGTCAAAGACAGAAAGAGAAGTTCCATGCTGGACAAGATTCTCCAACGGGTGCGTGATTACTCTCCGCATCTTCTGGAGCCGGAGGGCAGGATGCCCGAGGCGGCCGTACTGATGCCCATTACCCGCAGTGATTCGCCGGAACTGGTGCTGACGCTGCGCGCCAGTGGTCTTTCTACTCATGGTGGCGAGGTGGCGTTCCCCGGAGGGCGGCGCGACCCAGAGGATCGTGACCTGATCCATACCGCGCTGCGCGAAGCTGAAGAAGAGGTTGGACTGGCGCCTGGAATAGTGGAAATCGTTGGGCCTCTCAGCAGCCTGGTTTCGCTGCACGGTATTCATGTCACGCCTTTTGTCGGCATCGTGCCGGACTACGTCGAATATCGCGCCAACGATGCGGAGATTGCCTCAGTGTTCTCCGTGCCGCTGGATTTCTTCTGCCAGGATGCGCGTGAAGTGACCCACCGGATCGACTATCAGGGCGGTGCTTGGTACGTCCCGTCTTACCGATATGGCGAATACAAAATCTGGGGGCTGACAGCGATCATGATCGTCGAGTTGGTCAACCTGATATATGACGCCGGGATCGAAATGCGTCGGCCTCCCGCGTCCTATATCGATCTGAGTCAGAAGAGGTCATAACCGTGAAATATCGCTTGGGTGTTTCCCTCGTTGAAACCCATCCGCAGAGCTGGGTAGCGCCAAATGCAACGCTGGTCGGCAAGATTCGCCTGGAGGCTGGTGCCAACGTCTGGTTTGGTGCGGTGCTGCGGGGTGACAACGAGCTGATCCATATCGGTGCAAACAGCAACGTCCAGGACGGCAGTGTCATGCATACCGACATGGGCTATCCGCTGACGCTGGGGACCGGCGTTACCGTCGGCCATAACGCCATGCTGCACGGCTGCACCGTCGGCGATTACAGTCTGGTGGGGATCAACGCCGTTATCCTCAACGGCGCGAAGATCGGCAAGTATTGCATCATCGGCGCTAATACCTTGATCGCCGAAGGCAAGGAAATTCCGGACGGTTCCTTGGTGGTCGGTTCGCCAGGCAAGGTGGTGCGCGAATTGACCGATCAGCAGAAGAAAATGCTCGAAGCGAGCGCGGCGCATTATGTACATAACGCCCAGCGCTATGCGCGTGATCTGGCGGAGCAGGACGATTGACTGCAGACGAAAAGCCGGTTGCATCACCCTGTGTAAGTGTTTGTGCGTTGAACGACGACGATATCTGCACGGGCTGCCAGCGCAGTATTGACGAGATTCGTCGCTGGGGGCGGATGGATAATCCCGAGCGGCGACAGGTACTGCTGCGTTGTCATGAGCGCGCGCTCCAAAGTGGTCTGCTGTTCTAGCGCTGAAGCACAGCACCTTGCTGATCGTCTTTTTCTTTTTGTACAACGAGGAATGTCATGCCCCGAATTGGTACGCCGTTATCGGCCAGCGCTACCCGCGTGCTGCTCTGTGGTTCTGGTGAGCTCGGCAAGGAGCTGGCGATCGAGCTTCAGCGTCTGGGTGTGGAGGTCATCGCGGTAGACCGTTACGCCAACGCCCCAGCCATGCAGGTTGCGCACCGTCACCATGTGATCGACATGCTCGATGGTGCAGCGTTGCGGGGCGTCATCGAACAGGAAAAGCCGCACTTTATCGTTCCTGAAATCGAGGCGATCGCCACTGCGACGCTAGTGGATCTGGAGCGTGAGGGCTATACCGTTATTCCTACGGCGCGGGCCGCACAGCTCACCATGAACCGGGAAGGTATCCGCCGGCTGGCCGCTGAGGATCTCGCGCTACCAACCTCGCCATACCGTTTCGCTGATTCGCTGGAGGAGTGCCGTTCAGCGGTCTCTGCGCTCGGCTTTCCCTGTCTGATCAAGCCTGTCATGAGCTCCTCGGGCAAGGGGCAATCGGTTCTGCGCAGTGAGGCTGATCTCCTCGAGGCCTGGGAATATGCCCAGGCCGGTGGCCGAGCAGGGAAGGGGCGCGTGATCGTCGAAGGCTTCATCGATTTCGATTATGAAATTACGTTGCTGACCGTTCGGCATGCGGGCGGGACCACCTTCTGTCCTGCGGTGGGACATCGGCAGGAAAGGGGTGACTATCAGGAGTCGTGGCAGCCGCAACCGATGACGGCTGCAGCGATGGTCGAGGCCGAGCGAATTGCCCTGGCGGTCACCGGCGCATTGGGCGGGCGCGGCATCTTTGGTGTCGAGCTGTTTATCAAGGGCGACAAGGTCTGGTTCTGCGAGGTTTCACCAAGGCCGCATGATACGGGCCTGGTAACCCTGATATCTCAAGACTTGTCCGAGTTCGCCTTGCATGCGCGAGCCATCCTTGGACTGCCAATTCCGGCGATCCGCCAGTTCGGCCCGTCTGCTTCCGCCGTGGTGCTGGTGGAGGGCGAATCCGATCAGGTGAGCTTCGGCAATCTGGCTGCTGCGTTGGCCGAGCCGGATACCGCGCTGCGGTTGTTCGGCAAGCCGGGCGTCAGTGGGCAGCGACGTATGGGTGTTGCGCTGGCTCGTGACGCATCGATAGAAGCGGCGCGTGGTAAGGCGTTGCGGGCGGCCTCGGCGATTGATGCAAAGCTATAGTTACCCTGGCTCGCCATTGAGGCGCCGACTATTGAGTGTCGCTTTTTGATTCCTCAGGCGCCTCGATTACCCAGGCACGCACGCTTTTGACGCGGTTGTCCGCAGCCTGCAGGATCTCGAGTCGGTACTGGTTGATCTGCAGGCATATCCCACTATCCGGGATGTGTTCGAGTGCCTCTGTAATCAACCCGTTCAGCGTCTTGGGGCCATCGCAGGGTAGCTGCCAACCCAGGGCGCGGTTGACTTCACGCAAGTATGCGGCGCCGTCGATTACCAGGGTGCCGTCGTCCTGCGGGTGTATGTCCGGGCTGCGCAGCGCGTCCTGATTGCTGAACTCGCCGACGATCTCTTCGAGAATGTCTTCCAGGGTCACGATTCCCAGCACATCACCATACTCGTCGACGACGATGCCGATCCGGCGTTTTTGCTTCTGGAAGTTGACCAATTGGGTGGAGAGGGGGGTGTTCTCCGGAATGAAGTAAGGGTCGTTGCATGCTTCCAGCAGGCTTTCTCGGGTCAGCTGATCATGGCTGAGCAGGCGCGCGATCTGACGCATGTGCACGATGCCTTCGATCTGGTTGATGTCCTTGCGAAACACGGGAAGGCGGGTATGAGGTGTCGTGCGCAATTGAGTCACGATGGTTTCGAGGTCATCTTCCAGGTCTATGCCGGCGACCTCATTACGCGGAATCATGATGTCGTCGACGGTCACCCGTTCTAGGTCGAGGATACCGAGCAGCATGCTTTGCCGTTTCATCGGCATGTCACTTCCCGATTCATGGACCACGCTACGCAGTTCTTCTGTAGACAGGCTGTCGCTACCTTTGTTGGTTAGATCAACACCGAGCAGCCTGAGCAATCCATTGCTGATCCAGTTGAGCAACGCCACCAGCGGATACAGTACCTTTTGTAGCATCAGCAGCGGGAGGCTGACGGGGTAGGCAACTGCTTCAGGCCGCAGGGCTGCGAGGGTTTTTGGTGTTATTTCCCCGAAAATCAGCAGGACTATCGTCAGGCCGATGGTTGCGATCGCAATCCCGGCCTCCCCCCACAGCTTGATGGCTAGGACGGTGGCAATGGCAGAAGCGAGGATGTTGACGAAGTTGTTGCCGACCAGGATGGTCCCGAGCAGCCTGTCTGGCCGTTCAAGCAGGACGCTAGCGCGTTTTGCTCCGCGGTGCCCTTCCTTGGCCTGGTGGCGCAGGCGATAGCGGTTGAGGCTGAGCATTCCGGTTTCGGAGCTGGAAAAAAAAGCCGAGCACAACAGCAGGAAGACCAGCATGCCGAGCAGAAAGCCGGGGTGTAGATTTTCCACGTAGTGGTCCTAGATGTGCAGAATGAATTCGCGGACCAGCTTGCTGCCGAAGTAAGCCAGCATCAGCAAGCAGAAGCCTGCCAGTGTCCAGCGGATGGCCTTGTAGCCACGCCAGCCTAGCTGATGGCGGCCCCATAGCAGCAGGCCGAAGACCACCCAGGCGACCACCGACAGCAGCGTTTTGTGTACCAGATGCTGGGCAAACAGGTTATCGAGGAAGATCCAGCCGGAAATGAGCGATGCTGACAACAGTAGCCAGCCGGCTAGCAAGAAGCCGAACAGCAGGCTCTCCATGGTCTGCAGCGGAGGGAAGTTCTTGATCAGGCCGGACGGGTGCTTGTGCTTGAGATGATGATCCTGCAGCAGCAATAGCAACGATTGAAACACGGCGATCGTGAGCATCCCGTAAGCAAGGATGGAAAACAGGATGTGCGCCAGTATCCCCGGCTGCTCGGCGATAGCGGGTGCCGTGCCGGACGGTGCAAACTGGGCGAACAGCACCGTCAGGCAGCCGAGGGGGAAGAGCAGCAGCAGCAGATTTTCGACAGGCATTCGGTAAAGCGCGAGCAGGATCAGCAGAATTACGGCCGCAGCAATCAGGCTCGAGGCGGTGAAGAAGTCCAGGTGCAGGCCGCTCGGTGACAACAACTGGATGAATAGACTCACGCCGTGTGCAACGAGCGCCAAGGCGCCCAGGATAAGAAGCAGACGCTTGTCCGGCACGGTGCGTTGCGCCAGGCGCAGGCCCTGGTATCCGGTGACGCCAGCATAGAGGCAGGCGGCGGCTAGGCTCGGGAGCAAAGGGTGCATAGGTCTGTTAGTAGGCTCGAAAGGCGCTGAGTGTGGCATAAACACCGGGTGCGCAAAAGTACACGGTTGGCTGCCGGTACTGCCGTGGCGCGGGTCAATGGGCGGACAACCGACAGGTGGCGGTGCCCCTGGCAGGTATGGATTTGTCCTGCTCGATGAAAAGCACGGGCGGCGGGGTACCGGCCTGGGGCATGCAGCTTCTATAATCGGCGCCTTAACCACACCCAGCGTGGAAAACGGCACATGTTTGAAAACCTAACCGACCGCCTCTCCCAGACGCTTCGCCATGTTACCGGCAAGGCCAAACTGACCGAGGACAATATCAAGGACACCTTGCGCGAAGTTCGCATGGCATTGCTAGAAGCCGATGTCGCGCTACCCGTGGTCAAGGAGTTCGTCGCCAGGGTCAAGGACAGGGCAGTCGGTACGGAGGTCTCCAAGAGCCTGACGCCTGGTCAGGCTTTTGTGAAGATCGTTCGCGCCGAGCTGGAAGAGCTGATGGGCGCGGCCAACGAAGACCTTGATCTTAGTGTGGTGCCGCCCGCGGTAGTACTGATGGCAGGCCTGCAGGGCGCGGGTAAGACGACGACGGTCGGCAAGCTGGCAAGGTTCCTCAAAGAGCGCAAGAAGAAGTCGGTGCTGGTGGTTTCAGCCGACGTCTATCGCCCGGCAGCGATCAAACAGCTGGAGATGCTCGCGACGGAAGTAGGGGTGACTTTTTTCCCTTCCGATACCAGCCAGAAACCCGTGGAAATCGCACTGGCGGCGATTCGTGAGGCCAAGCTCAAATACATCGATGTGGTGCTCGTCGATACGGCCGGCCGGCTGGCCATAGATGCTGAAATGATGGCCGAAATCCAGGCCGTTCATGCGGCGATCAAGCCGGCCGAGACATTGTTCGTGGTTGACGCCATGACGGGTCAGGACGCTGCGAACACTGCTAAGGCGTTCGGTGAGGCGCTCCCTTTGACCGGTGTGGTGCTGACCAAGGTCGACGGTGACGCGCGCGGCGGCGCTGCCCTGTCGGTGCGACATATCACGGGCAAGCCGATCAAGTTTCTCGGCATGGGTGAGAAGAGTGACGCGCTCGAGCCGTTTCATCCGGACCGGATCGCCTCCCGAATCCTGGGCATGGGCGATGTGCTCAGCCTGATCGAGCAGGCTGAGCAAACGCTCGATCGGGAAAAGGCCGAGAAGCTCACCAAGAAGCTGAAGAAGGGCAAAGGTTTCGATCTGGAAGATTTCCGTGATCAGCTTCAGCAAATGAAAAACATGGGTGGCCTAGGCGGCTTGATGGATAAGCTGCCATCGATCGGCGGTGTGAATCTGTCGCAAATGGGTAATGCGCAGGGCGCGGCGGAGAAGCAGTTCAAGCAGATGGAGGCCATCATCAACTCGATGACGCCTGTTGAGCGGCGCAACCCGGACATCATCAGCGGTTCGCGCAAGCGCCGCATCGCCATGGGTTCCGGCACACAAGTGCAAGATATTGGTCGTCTGATCAAGCAGCACAAGCAGATGCAGAAAATGATGAAAAAGGTCAGCGGCAAAGGCGGCATGGCGAAGATGATGCGCGGCATGGGCGGCATGTTTCCAGGCGGCGGCGGAATGCCCAAGTTCTAAAGTTTCGAGCGTTTCAGCGGGTTCTTCACCGGGGCCTGCTGAGGCTGGACAGGCCTGCTGCCGAGGCTTGAGATTGTTTTTGAAAAAGCCATTTGCAAAAGTCCGGATAATCCTTAGAATATGCGGCCTTTCGGGCCTTGAGCCCTGCATTCAGATTTGCTGTACCGACTACAGGAACGATGTTCACATGGTAACTATTCGTCTCGCCCGTGGCGGCTCCAAGAAGCGCCCTTTCTACCACCTGACCGTGACCAACAGCCGCAACCCGCGCGATGGTCGCTTCGTTGAGCGTATCGGTTTCTTCAATCCGATCGCCTCGGGTGCGGAAGTGAAGCTCTCTGTAAACCAGGAGCGTGCTGCCTATTGGTTGAGCCAGGGCGCACAGCCGTCTGAGCGTGTTGCTCAGCTGCTGAAGGAAGCTGGCAAGGCTGCTGCCTGAAACACATGAACGTCACGTCAGCCCCGACCGAAGACCTGATCGTTATCGGCAAAATCGTTTCGGTGCATGGCGTGCGTGGTGACGTAAAGATCTACTCCTTTACCGATCCGATTGACAATTTGCTGGACTATCGTCGCTGGACGCTGAGGCGAGGCGAAGAAGTCAAGCAAGTTGAACTGGTCAAGGGTCGCCTGCAAGGCAAGATCCTGGTGGCGACGCTGAAGGGGCTGGCTGATCGTGAAGAGGCGCGTACCTACGCCGATTTCGAGATCTGCATCCCCCGCAGCGAATTGCCTCCGTTGACCGGTGATGATTATTACTGGTTCCAGCTTCAGGGCCTGACGGTCATCAACCAGCTCGGGCAAGTGCTCGGTCGGGTTGATCATCTGCTCGAAACCGGCGCCAACGACGTGCTGGTGGTCAAGCCGTTCGACGGCAGTCTGGATGATCGTGAGCGCTTGCTGCCCTATACCGACCTCTGTGTGTTGAAGGTCGATTTGGACGCAGGCGAGATGCGTGTCGAATGGGACGCGGACTTCTGAGCAACATGTCCAGCTTGCGTGTCGATGTGATCACTCTGTTCCCCGATATGTTCGCTGCCATCGGTGAATACGGCATCACTAGTCGTGCGGTGAAGCAGGGGCTACTGCAGCTGCAATGCTGGAATCCCCGAAGCTACACGGAAGATCGCCATCAGACAGTCGACGATCGCCCTTTTGGGGGTGGCCCCGGCATGGTGATGAAGATCAAGCCCTTGGAACTCGCACTGGCCGATGCCAGGCAGGCCGCTGGGGAAAAGGCGAAGGTGATATACCTGTCGCCGCAGGGGCGTCAGCTGAAGCAGGCTGATGTTCGTGATCTCGCGAACGAGAGTGGACTTATCCTCATCGCTGGCCGCTACGAAGGCATCGATGAGCGTTTCATCGAAGCGCATGTGGATGAAGAATGGTCGATTGGCGACTATGTGCTGTCCGGTGGTGAATTACCGGCAATGGTGCTGATCGATGCAGTGACCCGTCTGCTCCCTGGGGCATTGGGTCATGCTGATTCGGCCGAGGAGGATTCGTTTACTGACGGCCTGCTCGACTGCCCGCATTACACGCGACCGGAGGTGTATGCGGATAATCGTGTTCCTGAGGTGCTGCTCAGCGGCAACCACGAACACATCCGGCGCTGGCGTTTGCAGCAGTCCCTCGGAAGGACCTGGGAACGCCGCGCTGATCTTCTGGATAGCCGCTCGCTTTCTGGGGAAGAACAAAAGCTGCTGACGGAATACATCCGTCAGCGGGACGATAGTTAAACGTATCGATGGCACGCCATGACGGCCTGTCTTAGGAGCACAGCATGACTAACAAGATTATCCAGGCGCTCGAAGCAGAGCAGATGACCAAAGAGCTGCCGCCGTTCGCCCCTGGTGACACCGTGGTTGTCCAGGTGAAGGTGAAGGAAGGCGAGCGTGAGCGTCTGCAGGCCTTTGAAGGTGTCGTAATCGGCAAGCGTAACCGTGGCCTGAACAGCGCTTTCACCGTTCGCAAGATCTCCAACGGTGTTGGTGTTGAGCGTACGTTCCAGTATTACAGCCCGATGGTCGACAGCCTCAGCGTCAAGCGCCGTGGCGATGTCCGCAAAGCCAAGCTGTACTACCTCCGCGCGTTGTCCGGCAAGGCAGCCCGCATCAAGGAAAAGCTTTCCTGAGGAAAGCTTCCTTCAGAAAAAGCAGCCTACGGGCTGCTTTTTTTATGGGGATTATCTGGCTTCTAGATTTTCGAAGGGTACGAACCGTCGTAGTCCAAAAGGTACACGGCGTCTTGTCTTGCTCGCCGTCGGGGCTGCTCGTATGGCTGGAAACGTTGCCCTCAAGGTAAGGGAGAATGGCGAGGTTCGGGTTTGTTCACGGTTGCGTGGCTGTCCGCGCCTTCGGTCAAGGCAATCAATGTCCAGCCCGCGTCTGGTTTGATCCGTGCGTCCGGGTGAAACACATGGGTATGCCCGTGGTTGTCTATGGCGAAATACAGGATAGCGCCCGAGCCATGCAGGGCCTGGTATTCCGGCCAGCCAAAGGTTTCGGTCAGTTTGTTGCTTTTGATCGAGTCACCACGAGCCAGGCGTCCGGCCAGTTGCGAGTAGGTCAACGTGGGCGTGCCTAGGGGGCGGCCACGGTGTTCGTCACTTGGCCGATGTTTGTCGCTGCGTCGACTCTCCTGAGTACTGGCCAGATTGAACAGGCGATCGCCGCCGAAGTCATGACGAAAACGCATCGCGGCGAGGGTATTCATTTCGCCAACAGGCGACAGCGCCAGCAAATGGCCAAGACCGACCAGGTCAAGGTGGTTTTCAGCGTGCTGCGAGGCCGGATTTCCGTAATAGGTGGGTAAATTTTCCATTCTCGCCGCGTGGATGTTGTCCCAGCTGGAATCGGTCAGCATCACTCTGATGCCTTGCTCGCTCAGTGCGCGTCCAAGTGCACGAGCGACGGGATTTGCGCCAACAATCAGAAAACCGCTGGGCGGCGGTTCTGCGACTTTTAGCAGCCTCGCTAAAGGGCGTGCGGTTGCGCTTTGCAGTACGACGGTGCCAATGATGATGGCGAACGTCAGTGGCACGAGCAGCAGGGCGTCCTCGTGTCCCGTTTCGTCCAGGCGAACGGCAAAGATTGCCGAGACCGCAGCCGCAACGATTCCTCGGGGTGCAATCCAGGCGAGCAGCAGCCGCTCCCGCCAGTTCAGCTGCGATCCCCAGGTGCACAGGGCGATCGCCAGTGGTCGGGCCACGAATTGCACAATTAGCAAAAGAATCAACACTGCGGGCCCTAGCTCCAGCAGTGCTGTCAGATCGAGCATCGCTGCTAGCAGGATAAAGAGTCCCGAGATGAGCAGAATGCTCAGGTTCTCCTTGAAGTGGAGGATGTCCCGGACGTCGACATCCCGCATGTTGGCGAGCCAGATCCCCATCAGCGTGACGGCCAGTAGGCCGGATTCATGGACCAGAGTATTGGCAGTGACGAAAACGCCGAGCACTGAAGCCAGTGTCGCCAGGTTCTGCAAGTATTCCGGCAGCCAGTGCCGTTTCACAAGTTGGCCGAGGGTCCATCCTCCTACTATGCCAAGCACAGTTCCGCACAGAAGAACTCCGCCAAACGTTTGCACGCTCTGAGTCCAGGCGGCCTCGGTGCCTCTCGTAATGATGAAGCTGTAAACCACTACTGCAAGCAAAGCGCCGATTGGGTCGATGATGATGCCTTCCCAGCGCAGGATATTGGCAACCGCCGCGTTGGGTCGCACCACACGCAGCATCGGTACGATCACAGTCGGGCCCGTAACAAGCGTTAAGCTCCCTAAGAGCAACGCCAGATCCCAATCGAAGCCAAGCAGCCAATGAGCGGAGAGGGTGATCACGCCCCAAGTCGTCAGCGCGCCGATGCCAATCAGGCGGCGCACCACCGTGCCGATCCCAGGCAGCTCAGAGACGCGCAACGTCAGGCTGCCTTCGAACAGTATCAACGCGACTGCCAATGAAACCAAAGGGAAGAGCAAGGGGCCGAACAGCTGAGTCGGATTCAGCCAGCCGAGCACAGGGCCGGCCAGGATTCCACTCAGCAAGAGAAAAAGAATGGCTGGCAGTCGTAACCGCCATGCCAGCCATTGGCTGGCGAGCGAGGCGATGCCGAGCGCAGCGAGGGAGATGAGGATGTCTTGTTCGGTCATGTTTACCAAGCGATCAGGGTGGCGGCCGGGCTTCCGCTCCGGCGGGCTCGTTGTTGGATCTACTGGCTAGTCTGACATTGCTCAGGCCAATCAGGTCTGTTCGGCGTGACCAAGGCGGCTGGCCGGTATAAGCGGTCTATGGAACACTGGCCGCCTTTCTTTCCAGTGTTCCCCTGCATGTCGGCTCAATACGACCCCATTATCGATCGGTTCCTTGATGCCCTTTGGCTCGAAAAAGGGCTTTCGGACAACACCCGCGACGCTTATCGCAGTGATCTGGCGCTGTTCAACGGCTGGTTGGACGAGCGCGATGTGCGACTGGTCGATGCAGGTCGGGACGCCATCCTCGATCACCTTGGCTGGCGTCTGGCTAATGGCTACAAGGCTCGTTCTACTGCGCGGTTGTTGTCAGGGCTTCGCGGGTTTTATCGCTTCCTGCTGCGCGAAGGCGTGATCACGATCGATCCAACGCTGCGAGTCGATCTGCCGCAGTTGGGACGACCACTACCCAAGGCGTTGTCCGAGGCGGATGTGGAGGCGCTGTTGTCTGCGCCGGATGTCGGCGATCCGCTGGGGTTGCGTGACCGGGCGATGCTGGAAGTTCTTTACGCGACTGGCTTGCGCGTCACCGAACTGGTCGGCCTTGGTCTTGAGCAGATCAATCTTCGGCAGGGCGTCTTGCGCACTTTCGGTAAGGGTAACAAGGAGCGTCTGGTGCCGTTGGGCGAGGAGTCCCTGTATTGGGTGGTGCGCTATCTTCGCGACGCTCGCGACGCGCTGCTCTCCGGCAAGGCCAGCGATGTGGTCTTTCCGAGTCGGCGTGGCGACCAGATGACAAGGCAGACGTTCTGGCACCGAATCAAGCTGCATGCCCGGCAGGCAGGAGTAGCTGCATCGATCTCGCCGCACACGCTGCGTCATGCATTTGCTACGCACTTGCTCAACCATGGTGCGGATCTTCGAACTGTACAAATGCTGCTCGGACACAGTGATCTATCCACTACACAGATCTACACGCACATCGCCCGCGCGCGGCTGCAGGAACTCCATGCGCAGCATCATCCGCGTGGTTGAACGGATGGCGTTAGAAGATGCGCTGCAGGCCACAAAGCCGATGAGCGAAGGCCCGTCGTCTGCACTGGATGACAGGGGCTATGGTAATCTGCCGGCCTTCCCTCGATCGAAGTCGCCAGGAGATTTCATGCGCGTGAATCGTATCTTCGCTGCCGTAGCCCTCGGTTTCGCCAGCTCCGTTGTCCTGGCCGCTGACGCTGAACAGGCGATCCGTGAGTCGCTTAATGCCCTCCAGCCCGATATGCCCATCGAGGCAATTGCGGAAAGCCCCATGAACGGGGTTTATCAGGTTCAACTCAAGGGTGGGCGTCAGCTCTACGCGAGCGCTGACGGTCAGTTCCTGATTCAGGGCTATATGTATCAGTTCAAGGACGGCCAGGCGACGAACCTGACCGAGCAAGCCCAGAGCAGGTCTGTTGCGAAGACAATCGACGCGATCCCTACCAGTAAGATGGTGGTTTTCTCGCCTGAAAAACCGAAGACCCATATCACCGTGTTTACCGACACCGACTGCGGCTACTGCCAGAAGCTGCACAGCGAAGTGCCTGAGCTGAACCGTCTTGGCGTCGAGGTTCGTTATATGGCTTTTCCGCGGCAGGGTATGGGCAGCCACGGAGCCAGCACGCTGACCAGCGTATGGTGTGCGAAGGATCGGCAGGCGGCGATGAACAAGGCCAAGGCGCGTGAAGAAGTGCCAGCCGCGAGCTGCGAGAACCCGGTCGCTGAGCAGTACGAGTTAGGCCAGATGATCGGTGTTCAGGGCACCCCGGCAATCATTCTCGCGGACGGGCAGATCATCCCCGGTTATCAGCCGGCTCCGCAGCTCGCCGAACTTGCCCTAAAAGCCAAGTAGTCGCTGGGGCAGCGCCTTCGGTCACGAAGAGGCTGCCCGCTTGGGCCGCGGCTGAACTGTTCCACCCCTCGTGTTCAAAGCCAAAAGGCATATCGAGGAGGCGACAAAATGAAGCTAGAAGGTTCCTGTCATTGCCAGGCCGTTCGTTTTTCTCTGGAATCGGCCGAGCCCTATCCGTTCATGCGCTGTTACTGTTCGATATGTCGCAAAACGGCCGGGGCGGGTGGTTATGCGATCAACCTGGGCGGAGATCATCGGACGCTGACGGTCGAGGGTCGCGAGAACCTCAGTATCTACCAAGCCAGGATGGTCGATGCTGAAACGGGCGCGGTGCGTATTAGCGATGGCCAGCGTCACTTCTGCAAGCTGTGCGGCAGCGCACTGTGGTTGTGGGACCCGAATTGGCCGGATCTTGTGCACCCGCATGCGTCGGCAATCGATAGCGAGCTGCCAAGCCCGCCAGAGTCGACACATCTCATGCTGGCTTCAAAGGCGTCATGGGTAGAGCCCCAGTTGGGCCCTGATGATCGCTGCTTCGATGAGTATCCGGATGAATCGCTCGCTCAGTGGCACCAGCGCCTGGGGTTGCAGAGCAAGCCCAGCTAGCAGCGGGCTCCTCCTTGCCGCTGCCGATTTGACTAAAGCTCGTGCGCTTCGTAATGTGCGACTCTTTTGTTCGGCCGCTGTGCAGGGCCGTTCGTTGGCAATGGGGAGTGCAACTTGAAACCGGTGAAAGTTGGCATCTGTGGGCTGGGAACCGTCGGTGGCGGTACCTTCAATGTGCTCGAGCGCAACGCTGCGGAAATCGCGCGCCGTGCAGGGCGCGGAATTGAGGTCGCACAGATTGCGGCTCGTCATGCGAACCCCAAGTGCAACACCGGTGATACCCCGATTACTGACGATATCTTCGATGTCGCCAACAACCCTGAGATCGACATTGTGGTCGAACTGATCGGGGGGTACACCTTAGCCCGCGAGCTGGTGCTCAAAGCCATCGATAACGGCAAGCACGTGGTTACGGCCAACAAGGCGCTGATCGCGGTGCACGGAAATGAAATCTTCGCCAAGGCACGCGAGAAGGGCGTTATCGTCGCCTTCGAAGCCTCTGTTGCCGGCGGTATCCCGATCATCAAGGCCATTCGCGAGGGGCTGGCCGGCAACCAGATCAACTGGCTCGCGGGGATAATCAACGGAACCGGTAACTTCATTCTCACCGAGATGCGGGAGAAGGGACGTACCTTCGAGGATGTGCTGAAGGAGGCTCAGGAGCTTGGCTACGCCGAGACCGATCCGACCTTCGACGTTGAGGGCATAGACGCCGCCCATAAGCTGACCATCCTTGCTTCCATTGCCTTCGGCGTGCCGCTGCAGTTCGACAAGGCCTACACCGAAGGCATCTCCAAGCTGACCACGGCTGACGTTAACTACGCCGAGGCGCTGGGCTACCGCATCAAGCACCTGGGTGTCGCCCGAAGCACCGCTTCGGGTATCGAGCTGCGAGTGCACCCGACACTGATTCCGGCGGACCGCCTGATTGCTAACGTCAATGGCGTGATGAATGCGGTCATGGTCAACGGCGACGCCGTCGGCTCCACTCTGTATTACGGTGCTGGTGCAGGCATGGAGCCAACGGCTTCGGCTGTGGTGGCGGACCTCGTGGATGTGGCCCGTGCGCTGACGACGGACCCGAACAATCGGGTTCCGCACCTGGCTTTCCAGCCCGACTCCCTCTCCGCTCATCCAATCTTGCCGATCGGCGCTTGCGAAAGCGCCTATTACCTGCGCATCCAGGCCAAGGACCGTCCGGGCGTATTGGCTCAGGTCGCCACTATCCTGTCGGAGCGCGGAATCAATATCGAGTCGATCATGCAGAAGGAAGCCGAGGAGCAAGACGGATTGGTGCCGGTCATCCTGGTCACGCATCGTGTGGTCGAGCAGAGGATCGACGATGCCATCGCCGCACTCGAAGCGCTTGCTGACGTGGTGGGCAACGTCGTGCGGATTCGTGTCGAGCAACTGATCTAATCAGCAACGCCGGGTTGCTCTAGTGGCCCGCAGTCAGCGTCCAACATAGGTTTGAACAATGCGCTACATCAGTACTCGTGGCCAGGCGCCCGCCCTGAATTTCGAAGACGTGCTGCTTGCCGGATTGGCCAGCGATGGTGGTCTATACGTTCCGGAAAACCTGCCGCGCTTCACCGTTGAAGAAATCGCGTCCTGGTCCGGCCTGCCGTACCACGAGCTGGCATTCAAGGTAATGCGTCCTTTTGTGGCCGGGAGCATCCCAGACGCTGACTTCAAGCAGATTCTGCAGGACACCTACGGCGTGTTTGCTCACAGCGCAGTGGCGCCGCTGCGTCAGCTGGACAGCAACGAGTGGGTGCTCGAGCTCTTCCATGGCCCGACCCTGGCGTTCAAAGACTTCGCTTTGCAGCTGCTGGGTCGACTTCTTGACTATGTGCTGGCCAAGCGCGGTGAGCGCGTGGTGATCATCGGTGCGACGTCCGGCGATACCGGCTCGGCAGCAATCGAAGGCTGCCGCCGCTGCGATAACGTCGACATCTTCATCCTGCACCCGCATAACCGGGTGTCGGAAGTACAGCGTCGGCAGATGACCACCATCTTCGGCGACAACATTCACAACCTGGCCATCGAAGGCAACTTCGATGACTGTCAGGAGATGGTGAAGGATAGCTTCGCCGACCAGGGTTTCCTTAAAGGCACCCGGCTGGTGGCGGTCAACTCGATCAACTGGGCGCGGATCATGGCCCAGATCGTGTACTACTTCCATGCTGCGCTGCAGCTGGGCGGCCCGGCCCGTTCGGTGGCGTTTTCCGTACCGACGGGGAATTTTGGGGACATTTTCGCGGGTTACCTGGCGCGCAACATGGGCCTGCCAATCAGCCAGCTGGTGGTGGCAACCAATCGAAACGACATTCTGCACCGGTTCATGAGTGGCAACCGTTACGACAAGGACACGCTGCACCCGTCGCTGTCGCCCTCCATGGACATCATGGTGTCGTCCAACTTCGAACGGTTGCTGTTCGATCTGCATGGCCGCAACGGCGCGGCGGTTGCCGAATTGATGAGCGCATTCAAGGCCAGCGGCAAGCTGTCGGTCGAGGAGGAGCGCTGGACCGAGGCACGCAAGCTTTTTGACTCGCTGGCCGTAGACGATGAGCAGACCTGCAAGACGATTGCTGACGTCTTCCGTGCGGCCGGTGAGTTGCTCGATCCGCACACGGCGATCGGGGTTTATGCCGCACGCGAGTGCCGCCGCAGTCTGGCTACGCCGATGGTAACGCTGGGTACCGCCCATCCTGTGAAATTCCCCGAGGCTGTGGAAAAGGCCGGGGTTGGCAAGGCGCTGGAGTTGCCGGCGCATCTGGCGGACTTGTTTGAACGCACGGAGCGATGCACTGTTCTGAAGAACGATCTCAAGGCGATGCAGGCGTTTGTCAGCGAGCATGGCAATAAAGGTAAGCCGCTGTAAGCGACCATCAATAACGAAAAAGGCCAGTCTCACGACTGGCCTTTTTCGTTTGAAGCACCTGAACTTATTCGTCGAACTCTTCCCAGCCGCCCATTTCTCTCCAGCGATTGACGATGCCGCAGAACAGCTCAGCAGTCTTTTCCGTGTCGTAGCGCGCAGAGTGTGCTTCGCGTCCGTCAAAGTCGATATCGGCTGCCTGGCAGGCTTTTGCGAGGACGGTCTGGCCGTAGGCGAGGCCTGCCAGCGTCGCAGTGTCGAAGCTGGAGAAGGGGTGGAATGGGTTGCGCTTGATATCGCAGCGGGCGATTGCTGCGTTCAGGAACCCGAGATCAAAGCTACTGTTGTGGCCGACGAGAATGGCACGTTTGCAGCCGGCTGATTTCACCGCTTTGCGCACGCCGCGAATGATCTCATTCATCGCCTGTGATTCGGGAACGGCCATGCGCAGCGGGTGGTCGAGCTTGATGCCGGTGAACTCCAGCGCGGCTGCTTCGATATTGGCGCCAGCGAAGGGTTCGACTCGGAAGAAGAGCGTGTCTTGCGGGTAGAGCAAACCCTGCTCGTCCATGCCGATGGTCACGGCAGCAATTTCCAGCAGCGCGTCGGTCGCGCAATTGAATCCGCCGCACTCAACATCAACAACGACTGGCAGGAAGCCTCGAAAGCGTCTCGCCATGGGCGAGCGCGGCTTGCCTGGCTGGTTGCCTTCCAGCTCGTCGTCAAACTGATCGTCGCTCATGCGTTGGTCTCCAACCGCCATTGCAGGGTTTCGCCTGCACGTAGGGGCACGACGTTGTGCTCCCCGAACGGCAAGTTGGCCGGCACACTCCAGGATTCACGTACCAGGGTGATGTGCTCGGTGTTGCGCGGCAAACCGTAGAAGTCGGCGCCGAAGTGGCTGGCAAAGGCCTCCAGGCGGTCAAGCGCGCCGCGCTGTTCGAACGCCTCAGCATAGAGCTCGATCGCAGCGAACGCCGTATAGCAGCCGGCGCAACCGCAAGCATTTTCCTTGGCGTGCTGGGCGTGCGGGGCCGAGTCGGTGCCGAGAAAGAACTTCGGATTGCCGCTGGTAGCCGCATCAAGCAGTGCTTCCTGATGGACGTTGCGCTTAAGGATTGGCAGGCAGAAGAAGTGCGGGCGAATTCCGCCCACCAGCATGTGGTTGCGGTTGTAGAGCAAATGGTGGGCGGTGATGGTGGCGCCGACGTTGCTGTTGGCAGCCTCGACGAACTGCACGGCATCCCGGGTGGTGATGTGCTCGAACACCACCTTGAGCGTGGGGAAACGCTCGGTGACTTGGCTAAGCTGTTCGTCGATGAAGTATTTTTCACGATCGAAAATATCGATTTCTGAACGTGTCACTTCGCCATGCACCAGTAGCGGCAAGCCGACCTCGGCCATCGTCTCGAGCACTGGAAATATGTTGTCGATGCGGGTGACGCCGGATGCCGAGTTAGTCGTGGCACCGGCTGGATACAGCTTGGCGGCAAATATGTAGCCACAGGCCTTGGCGGCGCGCACGTCTTCGGGCTGCGTACCGTCAGTGAGGTAAAGCACCATCAAGGGCTCGAACGGGTTGCCGTCCGGCCGGGCAGCAAGAATGCGCTGGCGATAGCTATCCGCCTCTGCTGCATTGCGAACCGGAGGTACAAGGTTCGGCATGATGATCGCTCGTGCGAACTGGCGTGCGGCGTCCGCCACGGTGTGCGGCAGCGCTGCGCCGTCGCGCAGGTGAATGTGCCAATCGTCGGGGCGCAGTAGTGTCAGTCGGTCGGACATGCGGATTTCCAGGCGGTAAAACGTGCGGGAATGCTACCGGAAACGCGTGAAAAAATCGCCGCAGGCGGGTCTTTCGGCCGAAACGAGTAGCGAGGGCGCTGGCCCAGCTAGGTATCGCAGCGTTCAAGTTTTCAAGGTGCGCACCGATACCTCAATTGAATGTTGTTTACCCTGGAGCCACACGTGCGCTTGCGCCTCCTTGTTCTTGCCTGCTTGTTGGCTTCCCCAGCCAATGCCCTCACGTTTCAGACTCGTCTGGAGCGAGCGCAGTGGCAGGTGGAAGGCGATCAGTTCGAGTGTCGGTTGAGCCAGCCGGTCGCAGGCTTTGGTGCAGGTGAATTCGTAAGGCGAGCGGGCGAGCAACCTACTTTTCGCTTGCAGTCACCTGATCGCTGGCTGGGCAATGGTTCGGCCACGCTGCTTGCGGCAGCTGCGCCCTGGCAACCTAGTCGTGGTGATATCAATCTGGGCGTAGTTTCCGTGGCCGGCGGCGAAATTCCATTCAACACTACCTACTCGCAGGCCGATCGCCTGCTTAGTGGCCTCCTCGAAGGTCGCAGCCCGGTGGTGCGCCACCGCACGCGGCTTGGTGGCGAGGCGTTGGAGGTGAGGCTATTGCCTGTACGATTTGGCAAAGCCTATGAGGATTTTCGCAGCTGCACGGCCAAGTTGCTGCCGGTCAACTTCGAGCAGATTCGTACGTCGCAGGTTGGGTTTCCCGCCGGTGACGTCGTACTCGATGCGTTGGGCCAGGCCAAGCTCGATATCATCCTGCAATTTCTCAAGGCTGATCCTAGCGTCAACCGCATCCAGCTTGATGGTCACTCCGACAATAGCGGCAACAGACTGACCAATCGTGACCTGTCGCGTCGTCGCGCGCTTGCGGTCGAGGCGTATCTGACTGCCAACGGCGTGCCGAAGGAGCAAATCACGCTGCGCTTTCACGGCGAACGCTATCCCGTCGTGCCCAACAGCAGCGAGGCCAACCGGGCCAAGAATCGGCGGGTAACCCTGCGTTTGGAGCGCGAGCCGGCAACCACCACTGCCGCAGCAGAGGGCGGTACACCGTCGACCTGATGCCGAGGGGTCGCATGCGCCCCTGTAAAACAAACGTCGCGACCAGTAGAATCCCCGCTTTCCTTACAATCCCGGGAGTGGATGGCAATGGCCGACGTAAAGAAGGTAGTCCTGGCGTATTCCGGTGGCCTGGACACCTCGGTGATCCTCAAGTGGCTGCAAGACACCTATAACTGCGAAGTGGTGACCTTTACCGCCGACCTCGGTCAGGGCGAGGAAGTCGAGCCAGCCCGTGCCAAGGCCAAGGCCATGGGCGTTAAGGAAATCTACATCGACGATTTGCGCGAAGAGTTCGTCCGCGACTTCGTCTTCCCCATGTTTCGCGCCAACACCGTTTACGAAGGCGAGTACCTGTTGGGTACATCCATCGCCCGTCCGCTGATCGCTAAACGCCTGATCGAGATCGCCAACGAGACCGGTGCTGATGCGATCTCTCATGGCGCCACCGGCAAGGGTAACGACCAGGTCCGTTTCGAGCTGGGCGCCTATGCGCTGAAGCCGGGCGTCAAGGTCATCGCCCCCTGGCGTGAATGGGACCTGCTCTCGCGCGAGAAGCTGATGGACTACGCGGCCAAGCACGAGATTCCGATCGAGCGCCATGGCAAAAAGAAATCGCCGTACTCCATGGACGCCAACCTGCTGCACATCTCCTACGAAGGTGGCGTGCTGGAAGACACCTGGACCGAGCACGAAGAGGACATGTGGCGTTGGACGCGTTCGCCTGAGACCGCACCGGATACCCCGACCTACATTGAACTGACCTACCGTAAGGGCGACATCGTTGCCATCGACGGCAAGGACATGACCCCGGCGGAAGTGCTGACCTATCTGAACAAGATCGGCGGCGAGAACGGCATTGGGCGTCTGGACATCGTCGAGAACCGCTATGTCGGTATGAAATCGCGCGGCTGCTACGAGACCCCGGGCGGCACCATCATGCTCAAGGGGCATCGTGCCATCGAGTCGATCACCCTCGACCGTGAAGTGGCTCACCTGAAAGACGAGCTGATGCCCAAGTATGCGAGCCTGATCTACAACGGCTACTGGTGGAGCCCTGAGCGCAGCATGCTGCAGCAGATGATCGACGCGTCGCAGGCCAATGTGAACGGTGTAGTGCGTCTGAAGCTCTATAAGGGCAACGTCATCGTCACCGGCCGCAAGTCGGACGACTCGCTGTTCGACGCCAACATTGCCACTTTCGAAGACGATGCGGGCGCCTACGATCAGGCCGACGCGGGTGGTTTCATCAAGCTCAACGCGCTGCGCATGCGCATCGCCGCGAACAAGGGCCGGACGCAGTTCTAACAGAAACTGCTACACAGCCCGACCATGACCCCGGCCACGAGCCGGGGTTATGCTTTTTGCACCGCTGATCAGGAGAGACATCATGAGACTGCTGCATACCATGCTGCGAGTCGGCGATATGGAGCGATCCATCGCCTTCTACACCGAAGTGCTGGGCATGACCCTGCTGCGACGTAAGGATTATCCGGAAGGCAAGTTCACCCTGGCGTTCGTCGGCTATGGCGACGAAGCGCATAACAGCGTGCTGGAGCTGACCCACAACTGGGACGTTGAAAAATATGACCTGGGCGACGGTTACGGCCATATCGCGCTGGAGGTTGAAGACGTATACAAGGCCTGCGAGGATATTCGCAGCCGTGGCGGCAAGATCACCCGCGAGCCGGGGCCAATGAAGCATGGCACCAGCATTCTTGCGTTTATCGAAGATCCGGACGGCTACAAGGTCGAACTGCTCTCTCCGTCGCGCCGGGACTAGCAGCGACGCCTCAAAAAAGCCCCAATCACGGGGCTTTTTTGTTTAAAGATCGAAGTCGAACTCGTTGAGTTGCTTCTGCAGCCGGCGCTCTTCGAGCAGGTTATCGATGATCCGACGCTTGGTCAGGTTGGTCTTGGCGACTTCGACTGGCGCCTCTGCACCATCGTCTTCGTCATCCGCGACGAAGTCATCTTCGATCTGGATCTCTTCTTTCTCGGACACTTGTCTCACTCCGGCTTGGGCGCGCTGTTGGCGCACCTTATAGCGACAAAAGAGGAGGCCGTAAAAAAGATTTTTTCAATCGTGCGATAGGTTTTTCCATTGGCCGCTCAATCGTCCGACGTTTTGTGCTTGTACTCGCAGAGGTCCTCGATCCGGCAGCTGCCACATTGTGGCTTGCGCGCCTTGCAGACGTAGCGTCCGTGCAGGATCAGCCAATGATGGGCGTCGAGCAGATAATCCTTCGGCACGAATTTGACCAGCTTGCGCTCGACCTCCAGCACGTTTTTGCCAGGGGCAATATTTGTGCGGTTGGCGACGCGAAAAATGTGGGTGTCGACCGCCATGGTGAACTGGCGAAACGCAGTATTGAGCACGACATTGGCCGTCTTGTGCCCGACACCCGGTAGCGCCTCGAGGGCCTCGCGATTGTCCGGAACCTGGCTGTCGTGTCGCTCAATGAGGATGCGGCAGGTCTCGAGTACGTTCTTCGCCTTGCTCGGGTATAGACCGATGGTCTTGATATAGCTGCACAGACCTTCATAGCCAAGCGCAGAGATGGCTTCGGGGGTGTTGGCGACCGGGTAGAGCTTCGCTGTTGCTTTGTTAACGCCGACATCAGTGGCCTGCGCCGAAAGAATCACAGCTATCAACAGCTCGAACGGCGTGCTGTAGGCGAGCTCGGTCTTTGGCTCCGGATTGTCTTCATGAAACCGGCGAAAGATCTCCAGGCGTTTGGCAGCATTCACTACAGCAACCCATCCAGCATCATTCGATCACCCCAGTGACACGCACACGCCGGCTCTGGACAGGCGCAGATGGCTGCGTCGCCCTGGCGCGCTTGGTTAAATGCTCGTCGATACGGTTCTTCAGGGCGATCAGCAGGCCGAGCACGATGAAGGCGCCGGGGGGCAGAATGGCCAATAGGAAGCCCTTGTAGTCACTGACCAGCGTCAATTGCCAGTCGGCCGCAATCGGGCCGAACAATAGCTGCATGTTGGCAAACACCGCGCCGGTGCCTACCAGCTCGCGCAGGCCGCCCAGCGCCACAAGCACCAGTGCAAACCCGAGCCCCATCAGCAACCCGTCAAAGCCTGCAATCAGTGGGTTGTGCTTGGCGGCGAAACCGTCGGCACGGCCGAGAATGACGCAGTTTGTCGTGATCAGCGGGATGAAGATGCCCAGTATTTGATAAAGCTCGTAGGTATAGGCCTGCATGAGCAGCTCGATACAGGTCGTCAATGCCGCGATGATCATCACGAAGGCGGGCAGCCGCACCGCGGTGTTGACTACGCCACGTACCAGCGATACGCCGACGTTCGAGCAGATCAACACCAGGGCAGTGGCGAGCCCGAGCCCGAGCGCATTGACCGCAGAGTTGCTCACGCCGAGCAGCGGGCACAGCCCTAGGAGTTGGACGAGCGCAGGGTTGTTCTTCCACAGGCCATTGATGCTCAGTTCGCGGTAGCTTGGATTGCTCATTGGCCTCGGTCCTGCTCGGTTTGCGGATCGTTGATCTGCAATGTATCGCGGGTCGCGGCGGCGCCGGCCCGTGAATGTGTGGTGACCTCGTCGGGCTCGACCTCGTTTTCAAGCGCTGCCTCGGCTGCTATCGGAGCCGTATCGGTGGCGAGCAGCTCCTGCTTGTGAGCCTCGAAATACTGCAGGGCCCGATGGACCGCGCCGACTACGGCACGCGGGGTGATGGTGGCCCCAGCGAACTGATCGAACTCGCCACGATCCTTCTTGACGGCCCAGCCTGAGGCCTCCGGATTATTCAGCGAACGGTTTTCGAAACTGCGTATCCAGGGACTCTTGGCCAGTTCGATCTTGTCGCCCAGCCCGGGTGTTTCCCGATGCGCGACCACGCGCACGCCGGCAATCCGCCCGTCGGCCTGCACGCCTATGAGCAGGTGAATCGCACCGCTGTATCCGTCGGGTGCAATGGCTTGCAGGATCACCGCGCTTGGCTGGCCGTTCTTCATCGCGACATAGGCCGGCATGGCTTGCCGCGTGCCGAGCAGCGGATTCTGCACCAGAACGCTGCTGTCGAGCAGCTGATTGTCATAGCTGTCTTTTGGGAGGATCTCGTTGAGGGCGCGTAATTGCGCGGCACGCTCCGAGGCTTGAATCCGTTCTGCCGTGAACTGCTGCAACAGCGTCACGCCGCCAACGGTGAAAATGGCGAACAGCCCCAGCACCAGGCTGTTCTTAAGCATCGAGCGACTGAGTTCAGGGATGATCATGTCATTCGCCCAGCTTGAAGCCGCGCTCGGCCTTGCGGTGGCCATAGGTTCGCGGACGGGTGTAGTAATCGATGGTGGGAGCTGACAGGTTCATCAGCAGCACGGCGAAGGCCACTGCGTCCGGATAGCCGCCCCAGGCGCGAATGACATAAACGAGAATGCCGACGCCAGCACCGAAAATCAGCCGTCCCTGGTTGCTGGTGGCACTGCTCACCGGATCGGTGACGATGAAAAAGGCACCGAGCATGGTGGCGCCGCTGAGCAGGTGGAACAGCGGTGAACCATGGCTATCGGAACCTGACCCGTTCCAGAACAGGAGGCTCATGATTGCCAACGCTGCAAGCATGCCAATAGGCGCATGCCAGGTGAATAAGCGTTTGTGCAAGAGGAACAGGCCGCCGGCAAGAAATGCGAGATTGACTACTTCCGAGCCAATGCCGCCGAAGTGGCCGAACGCGGGGTTGGCCCAGAGCTCATCGACAGTGAGACTCTTGTTTACCTTGAGCACATCGAGCGCGGTGGCTTGTGTCCAGCCGTCCGGTAGCGAGGCGATGCCGAGGATGTGCTGCAGGCCGGCGCTCAGACCGACCGTATGTGGCACAGGCCAAGTCGTCATTTCCACAGGAAAGGAGACCAGCACCACCACATAGCCGATCATCGCCGGGTTGAAGGGGTTCTGGCCAAGGCCGCCGTAGAGCTGCTTGCCAAGTACGATGGCGCTGCCGGTGGCGATCAACGTCAGCCACCACGGCGAGTACGGCGGCAATGCCAGCGCTAGCAGGACTGCCGTAACCAATGCGCTGCCGTCGCGCAGGAAGAACTGCACCGGGCGTTGCCTCAGCCGAAGTATCAGTGCTTCACTGCCGAGGGCGACAGCACTGGCCCAGATCAGGTTAATCAGCGTTCCGGCGCCATACAGCCAAGTCAGGGCAATCATGCCGGGCAGGGTTGCCGCCAGGACTAGCAACATGACGCGCTGAGTGCGGTTGCTCCCCTTGGTGTGCGGCGAGGTGATTCGGGGCAGGGCCATTGGCTCTCCGGTTGATGTTCGAAAGGAATCCTGATCAAGAGCTGATCGTTGCGATCCCGAAAACAGCGCCGACGGCGTTGTTCCTTACGATTGGGTGTGTTCCTGTAGTTTTTGCTCGGCTTCGCTTAAACGTGCTCGGGCGCGTTCGACGGCCTCGGCTTCACTGTTGTCGTCGCGCTCAAGCTTGCGCAAATCGGCCCGCGCAAACGCAACTTCTGTCTTGAAGGCGCGAGTCTGGTCATCTATGGGTTGCTTGTCTGTGCGTACCAGTTCTGGTGCTGGCTTGCCGGACTGCGCTTCCGCCTCATGAAGCGCTTGTTCCGCGCTGGCCAGCCCATCGCGCAGCTTGCTCAGCTGCGCGTCTTCGGCGCCGGCTTGTTCGGCTTTTTTGAGCTCGGCGCGTTTCATCGCCAACTCGATCTTGGCTTTCTTGAGCGCCTCTTCGCCAGGCGTTTTGGTTTTGGCGGCTGGCGTGTTTTGCGTTGCGGGTTCAAGCGCGGCTTCGGCCTCGGCCAGCTGCGACCGCAAGCGGCTCAGCTCTGCCTCCTGCTCGGCATCTCTGGTTTCGATCTTCTCCAGCTTTCGAACCTGCGCCCGCAGCATGGCAGCCTCGATCTTCGCCTTCTTTGCGGCGTCGTCGCTGGTGGGCTTGGCTGAAGGCACAGGCGTGGAATCCTGAACCGCCGCCAAAGCGTTCTCCGCGTCGATAAGTTGATCCCGCAGACGGCTCAGTTCGGCGTCCTGCTCGGCCTCACGGGTGTCGAGCTTTTCCAGCTTGCGGATCTGTGCACGCAACATCGCGGCTTCGATTTTGGCCTTCTTTGCGGTGTCGTCGTTGGCGGGTTTGGCTGGAGCCGCAGGCGTGGCGTCCTGCACCGCAGCTAGTGTTTTCTCCGCTTCGGTCAGCTGGGCCTTGAGGCGGCTCAGCTCGGTGTCCTGCTCGGCATCACGGGAGTCGATCTTCTCCAGCTTTCGAACCTGCGCCCGCAGCATCGCGGCTTCGATCTTGGCTTTTTTGGCAGCCTTGTCGTTGACCGGCGATGCTGCGGTGGGACTGTCCGTAGCACTGGCGGCTTCGTTCAGTGCCTTCTGCGCGCTGGCAGCCGCGGTGCGTAACTCAGCAACCTGCGCTTCCAGTTCGGGCGTCGCATGGATGGCGAGCTGCTTTTCAGCTTTTTTCAGCGCGACCTGGGCCATGCTAGCTTCGATCTTAAGCTTCTTCTGCTGTTCAGACAGGCCCGCCTTTTGCGCCTGGACGCGGGCGACCGGGTCGTCCTGATTCGGTGCGGAGCTGGCCTCGGCCTGCGCTGCCTTGGCCTTTGCGGCGCGTTCGGCGCGGGCCTTACGGTCCGCCTCCTTCTGCTCTTCGGCACGGCGCAGACGCTCCTGGCGCAGCTCGAAGCGCTGCTTGGAGTGCTCCGCTTTCTGTTGCTTCTGCTCCAGTTCGCGGATTTCGCCTTTGGCGGCGCGGTAGTACTGCACCAGCGGGATACTCGACGGGCAGACGTAGGCACAGGCGCCACACTCGATGCAGTCGAACAGGTTGTAGGCCTTGAGCTGCTCGTGCTCCTGGCCCAGCGCGAAGAAGTGCAGCTGTTGCGGTAACAGACTCGCCGGGCAGACCTCTGCACACTCGCCGCAGCGAATGCATGGCAGCGCTGGTGGTGGCGGAGGCAGCTCCGCAAGCGTGCTGGCGAGTAAGCAGTTGGTGGTCTTGATCACTGGCACGTCCACCGACGGCAGGGTGAAGCCCATCATCGGTCCGCCCATGATCAGCCGATTGAGCCGGTTCTGGTCGAGACCGGCAAAGGTGAGAAGGTTTGCCACTGGCGTACCGATCAACGACTCGACGTTCATGGGGCGTGCCAGCGCTTCGCCGGTAAGGGTGGTGACGCGCGAGATGAGTGGTTTGCCTAACAGCACGGCATCATGAATGGCCACGCAGGTGCCGACGTTCTGGCAGAGCATGCCGATGTCGGCCGGCAAGCCGCCGCTGGGTACCTCTTCGCCGGTGAGAATCTGGATAAGCTGCTTTTCGCCACCCGAGGGGTACTTGGTAGGAAATACCTTGACCAGGAATCCACGGTCGCCCACTGCCGTGCGGACGGCTTCGATCGCCTCTGGTTTGTTGTCCTCGATGCCGATTAGGACCTGCTCTGGCTGGATCAGATGAACGAGTATCTCGATCCCTGTGACAAGCTCATGGGCTTTCTCCCGCATCAACATGTCGTCGGCAGTGATGTAGGGCTCGCATTCGGTTCCATTGATGATCAGAGCACGAATTTTTCCGGGGGGCGGGCCGTTCAGCTTAACGGCTGTAGGGAAGCCAGCGCCCCCGAGGCCACTGATGCCTGCCTGACGGATTTGCTCCAGCAGCTGGTCGGGCTGCATTGTCCGGTAGTCCGGCTGCGGCTGCAGCTCGATCCATTCGTCATGACCATCGCTGTCAATCGCAATGGCAGCGCTGAGCATTCCCGATACGTGAGGGTAGGGCTGGGGACCGATGAAACTCACTGTGCCAGACGTCGGGGCATGTACCGGCACACTGACGAAGCCTGCGGCCTCGGCGATCTTCTGCCCCTTCAGCACACGCTCACCCAGCACAACGCATGGCTCGGCAGGCGCACCGATATGTTGGGCCAGCGGAACAACCAGTCGAGCTGGGAGCGGCGGCAGCTGGATCGGCGTGCGGTTGGATAGATCCTTACACTCCGGCGGGTGTATGCCGCCATGGATATCCCAGACGTTCAGCGAGGTCATGCGGCCTGCTCCCGATCACTGGCGATCAATTGGCCTGGCATCAAGGGTTGGTCCCACTTCCAGCTCTGCAGGTTGCTGCCCAGTTCAATCATGTCTATGCAATCCACCGGGCACGGCTCCACACAGAGGTCGCAGCCGGTGCACTCGGAGACGATGACGGTATGCATCTGCTTGGCGGCGCCGACGATGGCGTCCACCGGGCAAGCCTGAATGCACTTGGTGCAGCCGATACATTCGGCTTCGCGGATATAGGCGACACGCGGCGGCACCTCACCCTCCACGGCATCCAGCGGTTCGGGCTCGACATCAAGCAGGTCGGCCAATGCCTGGATGGTCGATTCGCCACCGGGTGGGCACTTGTTGATCTTGTCGCCGCCTGCAATCGCCTCGGCGTAAGGCTTGCAGCCTGGATAGCCGCACTGGCCGCACTGCGTCTGCGGAAGCAGCGCATTGATTTGTTCGGCGATCGGGTCGCCTTCGACGCGAAAACGCACCGCGGCGAAGCCGAGAATGGCTCCGCAAACCAGGCACAGCGCGAGGAGTGCAAGCACGGCGATCACGACCAGACTCATAGCTTGATCAACCCACTGAAGCCCATGAACGCCAGCGACATCAACCCTGCCGTGACCATGCCGATGGCTGCGCCCTGGAACGACCTGGGAACGTCGGCAATGGCGATGCGCTCACGCATGGCTGCAAACAGTACCAATACCAGCGAAAAGCCCAGGCCTGCGGCAAATCCGTTCGCCGTAGCGGTTAGAAAGGTGAACTCGGATTTGTTGGCATTCAGCAGCGCGACGCCGAGCACGATGCAGTTGGTAGTGATCAACGGCAGGAAGATGCCCAGCACGCGGTACAGCAGGGGACTGGTCTTGTTCACTACCATCTCGGTGAACTGCACCACCACAGCGATCACGAGGATGAAGCTGATGGTGCGGAGGAACTCGAGGTCTAGCGGCTTCAGGACGTACTGCTGAACGATGTAACTGCACATGGCTGCCAACGTCAGCACGAAGGTCGTCGCCAGCGAAAGACCAATGGCCGTTTCGATTTTCTTCGAAACGCCCATGAACGGACACAGACCGAGAAACTGCACCAGTACGAAGTTATTGACCAGAATGGCGCTAACCATGATCAGAGCGAGTTCGGTCATCGCGGATTCCTGTGCGCTCTGCATGAGCCGAGGCTAAAAGGCCGCTATTATCGGGAAGCGGCGGCAGCCGTACAAGGCCGCGACGTGATGTGGCTTCGACTCTGCCCTCGGTTCGGTGACACATATGGAAATGCATCAACCGTCCGTTTGGATGCCAGCCTAACATTTGCTGTGGTCTGATTAATCGAGGCCGCAACTCCCAGGCGGGGCGGCCCATGGAGGTGCTCGATGAAGTTGCGAATAGCGGTTTTGCTGCTGGGGCTCGGTTTCGGCGTCCAAGCATGTGCTGAGTCTCGGGGCGGCGTGTGGGTCTATCAACCTGATGGCGGCAGTTATCGCGTCGAAAGCCGCGCATACCAGTACGACCCGCGCAGTCCATACCCTCAACACCGGCAATATCCCCAGAATCTGCCGCCTCGCTATCAGGGGCAGCTTCCACCGCAGTACTACGATCGACACCGTGGGTCGGATCGGCATCACTGGGACCATGGGCGACGGAGCGAGATTCGCCAGCCGCAGCGGTGGAAAGACGATCGGCGGTCCAGATTCGATAGCCCATCGCGTTGGGAGCGTGATCACTCGAGAAACTTTGGCCGGCCACCGCTAGTCCGCGATGGGCGCGACTACCGGATGCATCAACGGCGCGATTTCGACAGTCGACACTACCGCCGCTAATAAGTACCGCGCCGCTGCACTTGACCGTCACACGCGGCGCTGGTCGATTCTTGCTGGCTAGTCGCCTTCAAGCTGCCTCTGTGCCATAAGGTCGAGGTCAACGGTTTCTCCAGCGAGGATCACGTTTTTCCAGAAAGGCATTGACCCCTTCGAGCGTGTCGTCGGCATCGAACAAATCGACAAAGGCTTCACGTTCTGCGGCTGCGAAGTGTGCTGGGCCGCGACTGTGCATCGAGTCAATCAGCGGTTTAATGGCGCGAACGGCAACCGGGCTCTGACGCGCCACGCGAGAGGCGAGCAGAAGTGCGTGCCCACGCGCCTCTCCGGATTCCACTACCTGCTCTACCAGGCCGATCCGCTGAGCCGTATCCGCCGTAACGCGTTCACCGCAGAGAATTATCCGCTTAGCCCAGCCTTCACCCACTAGCCATGCGAGTGCCTGCGTACCACCCGCGCAGGGCAGCAGGCCAACCGATGCTTCCGGTAGCCCCAGTTGGGCCTGTTGTTCAACGATGCGGATGTCACATGCCAATGCACATTCCAGCCCCCCGCCCAGCGCGAAGCCGTTGATGGCAGCTATGGATACCCCACGAAAGCTCCGAAGGGCCTCGAAGGCTTCGCCGAAACGCTTCGCCATCTCCCGTGCGCGGGTGCGGTCGCCATCGGCAAAGAGCTTGAGGTCGGCGCCAGCGCTGAAGAACTTTTCGCCCTGGCCGGTGATCACCAGTGCATAGACCTCGTCGTCATGGTTCAGATGCTCGACGACTTGTTTGAGGCCGATCAACGACTCACGGTCCCAGGTATTGGCGGGTGGATGGTTGATAGTGATCAGCGCGGTATGCCCGTGCTTTTCCACGGTTAGCTTGTGGGTCAGGTCAAAAAATCCAGACTTGTAGGGTTCGACTGCATTGCTCATGGTGATGATCATCCTCGTCGGTATCGAATGCCTGCGACTCGTCTGCATTTAATGCCTGGGCTGGCATGCACTACAGGCCAAACATCGGCAACAGGGCTCGCCCTTCAGCCAAGTCTAGTTGCAATCGTTTCGATCTGGCGAGGCGTTGGAGCGGCGTGACAGCCACCGGTCTGGGAGGAGGGTGTCGCTGATGCGGCGCAAGGCGAGAGGGGTGCGCGTGACGAGGTCTGGAGCGGCCTGGCTTTCCAGAGCCGCTCCTTTTTGCCTGGTTACTGGAGGGCCAGAGCCTGCCCGCCAGCCCGGCGCTCAGCCTGCCATTCGGCAAGCGACGGGGCAGCCTGCTCCCCGGTGAGGCGGTGAACGATCTCGAAGTAGTCTTGCTTGAAGCGGTCCTTGAGCACCTCTTCGCGAGGCTTTACCTTCACCGCGTATACCGTCTGCACGTTCTGGTGATCGAAGGAGCGCCACTCTTGTTCGCCCTTGAGCAAGCTGTAGCGATGACCCTCGAGCGCAGCGATGATCCGCTCGCTGTCGAGGCTGCGGGCACGCGTCGCCGCGTCGGCCCACTGATACACAATGCTGTAGGCGGAGGCAGCCGAACTCGACGGGTGGGTCTGGTATCGCTCGTCGTAGTTCTGCACAAACTGTTTGCCCGCGACTGAGCCTTCCAGTTCTGGTACGCGCCAAGTCCAGGGTTCCGTACCCAATACGCCACGCATGATGTCAGGACCTGCTGTTTCAACCATGCTTAGCGTCAGGTTAGGGACCGCGACCTGCATTCTCTTGTTCAGGCCGAGCTCGTCGGCGATCCGCATCGCACGGACCAGGTCTTCACCGAACAGCACTAGCATTAAGACTTCGGCGTCGCTATTGGCGACCTGGGTCAGGGCTTCACGATAGTCGGAGAGGCGGGCACCGGGAAACGCCGTCTTGATGCCCGGGTGCTGATTACTGTTCTGGGTGCCTGTGGCCTGGCGTAGCGAGCTTTCGCTGGTGTGGCCCCAGGTGTAATCCGAGGTGATGTAGAAGTAGCGTTTGTTCGGCAGATGCTTGTTCAGGTATTGGCCCAGCACCTGCGCGCTCATCCAGGCGTTGTTGCATTCGCGGAACATGTAGCGGTGGGCGTCTTTGCCTGTTGTGTCGTTTGAATAGGTCAGGGTGCCGAAATAGAGTAAGCCCCTTTCTTTGGCACGCTTGCCTGCGGCGATGGCTACGGCGCTGGACGCGCCACCGAACAGCATGACCGCACCCTCGTCGGCCAGTTTGTCTACGTTCGCGACGGCTTTCTCGGGTCTGGATGCAGAGTTACGGCTGGATAGCTGGAGCGGTCTGCCTAGAACGCCGCCTCTGGCGTTAATTTCATCGACTGCCAGCAACGCCCCACGCATCTGCGATAGTCCTTCTTCTTTATAGCTACCGGTGCGAGGGTAATTGAGGCCGAGGGTGATCGGATCGGCAGCTTCAACTGCCAGACAGAACCCCAGCCCGAGGGCAAGGAGCGTAGTCCGTTTCATGCTGATTCCTTGTTGTATTTTTTATTGGCGAGAGGCTTTTTTACTGCGCGCTGTGGCCCTTCGTCACGCACTCATTGGTCGTATGGGGGCAGTCTTTCGCTTGGCTGTGAGGTAGCCGACATTTTCTGAGAGTTATTGGCGGTAAGGACATGCTCAGACTCGCGCATTGACTCCGCCAGATCCTTTCCCTAGGGTTCGGCGCCTCAGCAGCCAGGGCAACGCCATGAATCAAGATGACCGCGTCAAACTTGAAGACAGCTGGAAAGCAGCGCTGAAGGAAGAATTCGAGCAGCCGTATATGAAACAGCTGGGCGAGTTTCTGCGTCGCGAGAAGGCGGCCGGGAAAGTCATCTATCCGCCGGGGCCTCTGATATTCAACGCCTTGAATTCGACTCCGTTGGAGCAGGTTCGCGTCGTGATTCTCGGGCAGGATCCCTATCACGGGGCCGGTCAGGCGCACGGGCTGTGTTTTTCGGTGCAGCCAGGTGTGGCGCCGCCGCCCTCATTGCAAAACATCTTCAAAGAGCTCAAGCGCGACCTGAATCTGGACGTACCCAGCCACGGCTATCTTCAGTACTGGGCGGATCAAGGCGTTCTGATGCTCAATACTTCTCTGACTGTGGAGCAGGGGATGGCCGGATCGCACGCCAAGATGGGCTGGCAGCGTCTGACTGATCGGATCATCGAGGTGATAAGCGAAAAGCGCTCGGACGTGGTGTTTCTATTGTGGGGTGCCCATGCCCAAAGCAAAGCGAAGCTAATTGATCCGACCCGGCACCTGTTACTGAAGTCCGTTCATCCCTCGCCACTTTCAGCGCACCGGGGATTCATCGGTAACGGTCACTTCAGTCGCACCAATCAATTTCTCAAACAGCGGGGCCTTGAGCCTATCGACTGGAAATTGCCGGAGGTAGTCTGAGCGGCGCCGAAGCGCCGCTGACCGGATCGGTTATTGCTGTTCGCCGTGCTTCGAAGCCAGCTCTTGAGCCTTGTTTAGATGCTGCTCTAGGGTCTTGAGCGTCGACTCAGCGTACTTCTTGAGCTCAGCGTTCTCACCATTTTTGGCGTACTCACGAAATAGCTCGATGGTTTGCTCGTGGGCTACGACCTGATTGTTCGCATAGGCCTCATCAAAATTCTCGCCTTCACGCAGTTCGAGAATCATCGCCTTTGCCTGGTCCATCAGCGTGGCGTCGTCGGACATTTCGAGATCATCATGCTGGCGAGCTAGCTCAGCGAGTTTCTGGTTTGCCTTGGTGTGGTCGTCGATCATTTTCTGGGCAAACGTTTTGATGTCTTGGGACTTGCTTTCGCTCATGGCCAATTTGGCGGCTTCGATTTCGGCGATGCCTTTTGCCGATGCTTCGTCTACGAAATTTTCACCTTCTGCGGCGTGTGCGAAGTTCGCAGCAACACTGAACAGCAATGCTGCGGTCCCGGAAAAGAAAAAGTTGGTCGTGCGGTTCATCTTAAGTCTCCTTCAGCCTGACAAGCTCGTAGCGCCGGGGCATGTGCCCAGGGCACGGGCAAGATGCGGCAAGAACGCCGTCTATTAAGTGACTTGAGGTCGCGGTAGCGGTTCCTCACAGCAGGCGAACGGTAGGCTGGTCGACGGGATTAAGATGGAGGTGACAGCAGAAGTAACGGTATAAGCGGGCGCCGAATGGCACCCGCACGGCTATTTACTGGAGCATGCTCATCGCGGCGTCCATCGCGGCAGAGAGATCTTCGTCTTCCTGTAACAATGTGCTCGGGTCGAGGCCGAGCTGGGCGAATGCGGGGATCTGATTCCAGTCGAGTTGGGTATAGGGGTGCGAGGTGCCGATATAGCTCTGCAATGTCGCCACCTGGACGATATCTACATAGTCCACCTTCACTGAGGCTCGGGAAAACTCCAGGTACTGGCCGGGGACCGTGGCTATTGGATCGGGAAACTCCCAGGCACGAAGGATCTTTTCCCCGATAATCGGATGGATGCGATCAATGACGTGGTTGAGGCTGATCGAATCGCTGAGCAGCGCGCTGTGCTCTTCCGCGTAGGTCAGAATCGGCAGGACTCCGATCTGATGAACCAGGCCCGCGAGCGTCGCTTGGTCGGCCGGCAGGCGGGTGTAGTTGCGGCAAAGCACATGACTGATAGCGGCAATCTCGGTGCTCTTGTTCCAGACCTCACGCATCTTGCGATCCACCACGTCGGTAGTCGCTTGGAACATCTGTTCCATGGCCAGGCCGGTCGCCAGGTTTGACGTATAGTTGATGCCCAGGCGGCTGATCGCCATCTGCAGGTCGTTAATTTCCCTGTTGGTACGCAGCAGCGGGCTGTTTACCACTTTGATGATGCGAGCAGTCAGGGCGGTATCATTGCCGATCACCTTGGCCAGCGTGGGAATACTTACGTCCGGATCCTCTGCGGCTTCTCGCACCCGCAGCGCGACTTCCGGAAGCGTCGGCAGGACCAGTTCGTCATTTTCGATTGCCTGTGTAAGCGCTTGCTGGACCTTGTCGGCAAGAGTGCTCATGTCTGTCCTTACTTATAATTCGGTGTGGAATGTGGCTGGCAACGGTTAGCGCTGGATCTCACGGTCCGCGTCTAGCGTGTAGGGCAACTGCAGCAGGGTCAGCGGGAGGCCGTCAGGGGACCCTAGAAAAAGTCGACCATCAGTCGCCGCATCTTCCTGCAGCACGGCCAACAGTTCTAGCGCGCCCTCGGCGTTTGCTGCTATGACGACTTCGCCAACGCTTGAGCCATGCACTGGGGAGTAGATTTCAAGCCCGGCGGCCGGCACCGGTGCATCAATGTTCTGAACCGCAAGGCGATGCAGGCGGCGCTTCAATTTACCCAGATACTGCATCCGCGCGACAATTTCCTGGCCGGTGTAACAGCCCTTCTTGAAGCTGACGCCGCCCAGCGCCTGCAGGTTGATCATCTGTGGGATAAACAGCTCACGGGTCGCGGCTACCACCTGGCCGATACCGGCGCGAATCTGTGCCAGCAGCCAGCGATCAGTCGACGCCTCGGGTAGCTGGGCCGCCAGCCGAAGCTGGGTGGTCTCGGCGTCCGTTGAACGGGTCCAGAGCTCGGCGCGGCCATCGCTGAGGCGCACGGCGATCAATCCGTGCGCGGCGGCCACGGCGTCGGCCGTCTGGGGAAGATCTAGGCCAAGGCTGACAAGAGCACCGTCACCTTCGCTGAGTCCGAATCGAACCCATTCTGCGCTCTCATCATGCAGTTTGGATTTCGAGAACGCGGCGAACTTGGTCAGCTCGGCGAGTTGTGGCTGGACCAATTCGCGATCCATCGCCAGCAGGTAGCCGTCTCCCTCTGGGAGGATGCGGAAGCTGGACTGCATTCGACCTTTGGGGTTGCAGCGCGCACCGAGACTCGAATGCTGTTCATTGAGGTAATTGAGGTTGCAGGTCAGTTGTCCCTGCAGAAACTTGCTCGCATCCGCGCCGCGTACGGCCAGGACGCCTTCGTGCGACAAAACGCAAAAGAAAGCAGTGTCAGTCATGACGAGTCGCCGTGGAGAAATCCGGACCGGCATCATAGCAGGCCATCGGTGAAATACAGTGTGCGCCAACTGCCACTCCGGGCCCTGTTAATGCGTGTGCCGCCTGAACGCTGCAGTCGGTATAATGCCGCGCTTCAACTCAGGAGCTTTTGCATGGTCGAACAATCCGAACTCAATCGCCTGTTCTGGCAGAGCCGTCGCGGCATGCTCGAGCTGGATGTGCTGCTGGTGCCTTTCGTCAAGGAGGTCTATCCGCAGCTCGACGAAGAGGATCAGCGCCGTTACCGCAAACTGCTGAGCTGTGAGGACCAGGATATGTTTGGCTGGTTCATGGAGCGCGCCGTGCCCGACGACGAAGATCTGCGCTACATGGTTCGAATGATTCTTGACCGTGTCCAGCCATAGTAGCCAGGCATTCGAATGTCGGTGGCATGCATCTGGCGCGCTGTTGGCGCTGTATCTGCTGATAGTGATGCTGGCCGTAATCACACTCTTGTCATTGCCGGTGCCATCCTGGCTGAGTGCGCTCGGGTTGTTGCTGTGCGCGCTGCACGCAGCCTGGGTTATACCGTCGCACGTCTTGCTTTGTCGTGGTTGTTCATGGCTTGGTCTGCGCCATGATCAGCACGGCTGGTCGCTAAGGAGTCGGGAGGGCGGTTGGCAGCCGGTGCAATTGTTACCTGACAGCATTGCGCTTCCGCTGGTTGTGGTGCTGCGATTCAAATTGCCGGGCGATTGGTTCTCTCAAGGGCTCTGCATTCCGCGCGGGGCTATGACGCCCGAGCAGCACCGACGCTTGCGGCTCAGGCTGAAGTTCAGTCGTCGTAGGTGGGCGGCACCAGAATAGTGTCTGTCGCTTCGGGTAGCTGTTCAGGGTAGTCCAGCGTGAAATGCAAGCCTCGACTTTCCTTGCGTTGCATAGCCGACCCGATCATCAACTCGGCAACCGTTGCTAGGTTCCGCAGCTCGATGAGGTCCCGACTGACTTTGTAATTACTGTAGAATTCATCGATTTCCCCAAGCAGCAGGCGAACCCGGTGTTGTGCGCGCATCAGTCGCTTGGTGGTGCGAACGATGCCAACGTAGTCCCACATGAACCGTCGCAGCTCGTCCCAGTTGTGCGCAATGATGACGTCTTCGTCTGAGTCCGTAACCTGAGTTGCATCCCACGTCGGCAGGACGTTGGGCGAGGCGACGCCCGGTAGTTCGCGCAGCATGTCCTGGGCAGCAGAGCGCGCGTAGACGAAACACTCGAGCAGCGAATTGCTGGCCATGCGATTGGCGCCGTGCAGGCCGGTGAAGCTGGTTTCGCCGATTGCATAGAGCCCAGGTATGTCGGTTCTGCCGGCTTGGTCAACCAGCACGCCGCCGCAGGTATAGTGAGCCGCAGGCACTACGGGAATTGGCTCGCAGGTAATGTCGATGCCGAACTCCAGACAACGCTCATATACGGTCGGAAAGTGCGCTTTGATGAATTCCGAAGGCTTGTCGCTGATGTCCAGGAAGACGCAATCGATGCCGAGGCGCTTCATTTCATGATCGATCGCGCGGGCCACGATGTCACGTGGCGCTAATTCCGCGCGTGGATCGAAACGTGGCATGAAGCGTTCGCCGTTGGGCAATTTCAGTACGGCACCCTCGCCGCGTAATGCCTCGGTAATGAGGAAGCTTTTGGCTTTTGGATGGTAAAGGCAAGTCGGATGAAACTGATTGAACTCCAGGTTGCCCACTCTGCATCCTGCGCGCCACGCCATCGCGATGCCGTCGCCGCATGCCCCGTCGGGGTTGCTGGTATATAGATATACCTTCGCGGCGCCACCCGTTGCCAGTACGGTGAACTTCGCGTGGAAGGTATCCACTTCGTCGGTGTTTCGGTTCAGTACGTACGCGCCAAGGCACCGCTTGCCGCTCAATCCCAACTTGCGTTCAGTGATCAGGTCAACGGCGACGCGCTGATGCAGCAGATCAATGTTTTCCCGATCATGAGCGCGGGCAAACAAGGTGTTGAATATCGCTGCGCCGGTCGCATCGGCCGCATGAATGATGCGTCTGTGACTGTGTCCGCCCTCCCGGGTCAGGTGATATTCGAAGCCGTCTTCTTCGCGTTCGGCGTCGTCGCGGGTGAAGGGGACGCCTTGTTCGATCAGCCACTGGATGGCTTCGCGGCTGTGTTCGACGGTAAAGCGTACCGCTTCTTCCTTGCACAGTCCGCCGCCGGCAACGAGGGTGTCGGCGACATGCGATTCGATGGTGTCGGTGTTGTCCAGTACTGCGGCCACACCGCCCTGAGCCCAATACGTCGAGCCGTTTGCCAGCTCGCCCTTACTCAGCACTGCGACCCGAAGCGAGGGTGGAAGGTTGAGCGCCAGGGTCAGACCGGCTGCGCCGCTGCCTATGACAAGAACGTCGTATTGATAATGTCGGCTCATTTCGAATCTCACGTTGAGGCGAGCCCTAGTATATAGGTGCGCCCCCCTGCAAAATAGCGGGCCTTGTTGGACTTGGCAGGATGCTTTGGAACTTTTCTTGCAGGCTTGTCTCTATAGACAGTTGTGGATGCGGACCGGCTGGCCATCGTTCGGTGGGCGGCGGGTTTTTGCTGTGGATACCAGGGTGGCGCCGTCGGAACGGTTCGTTTTGCGGCGTTGCTCGCCAATGCCGTCAGGTGTGTTGCAGGAATGCTTGCTTGGAGGGGGAGAACTTTTGTGTAAAGCCCGGGTCTATTCTGGCAGGTCAGCTCGTAGGCGAGCGCAGCACCCCTTCCGGGTCATGGAGGAGTGTTTATGCTAACCCAGGAGCAGGACCAGCAACTGGTCGAGCGAGTGCAACGAGGAGATAAGCGGGCTTTCGATTTGCTGGTATTGAAATATCAGCACAAGATCCTAGGGTTGATCGTGCGCTTTGTACATGATTCTCACGAAGCTCAGGATGTTGCGCAAGAAGCCTTTATTAAAGCCTATCGTGCGCTTGCGAATTTTCGCGGAGACAGTGCTTTTTATACGTGGCTGTACCGTATTGCCATTAACACGGCAAAGAATCATTTGGTGGCTCGAGGAAGGAGGCCGCCTGACAGCGATGTCAGTTCCGAGGATGCTGAGTTCTATGAGGGAGATCATGCTCTCAAGGACATTGAGTCGCCGGAGCGAGCACTTCTCAGGGATGAAATTGAGGACACAGTTCACAGAACTATCCAGCAACTTCCTGAAGATTTACGCACGGCTCTAACACTGCGTGAATTTGATGGTCTTAGTTATGAAGACATTGCAAATGTTATGCAGTGTCCGGTGGGTACGGTCCGCTCACGGATATTCCGGGCGCGGGAAGCCATCGATAAAGCATTGCAACCCCTGTTGCATGAATCCTGAGACAGCGGCGATAGCCAAGAGAGGAACCGCCATGAGTCGTGAAGCCCTGCATGAATCGCTGTCCGCGGTGATGGATAACGAAGCGGACGATTTGGAATTACGTCGAGTGCTCGCTGCAGAGGGCGACAGTGAAATGCGATCGACTTGGTCGCGTTATCAGATCGCCCGTGCCGCAATGCACAAGGAGCTGATCGAGCCTCGTCTGGATATTGCGTCGGCAGTGTCGGCGGCGTTGGCTGAAGAGCCTGAAATCACTGCGGTTAAGCCACAGCGCTTCGCTTGGCGTAATGTAGGCCGTCTAGCCGTCGCGGCATCGGTTACGGTCGCTGTGTTGGCTGGCGTACGCCTGTACAATCAGAGCGAAGTTGCCGGGCCGCAGATTGCTCAGCAGGCTGCGCAGCCTAGCATCGCAGTGCCGCAAGCTAGCCAGGGGCCAGCCGTGCTGGCAGGCTATAGTGAGGGCGCGGTTGCTCCCGGTGCCCAAGTGACGGGGGCGGAAGGTTCGCCTGAAAGTTGGCATGAAAAGAGGTTGCCGGCTTATGTTCGTCAGCACGCTCAGCAGGCCGCTTTCGGTAGCGGTTCGGAAAGTGCGCTGCCCTACGCTCGCGCAGCCAGCATGGAAGATCGTTAAGGAACAACATGCGTGTGATACCGCTGTTTGTGGTGCTCGGAGGCTGGCTATCGATGCCGGCCTTTGCTGCTGAAGCCGATCTCCTGATGCAGCGACTTGCAGCTGCTGAGAAAAAGCAAAGCTATCAAGGCACTTTCGTCTATGAGCGCAACGGAAGCTTTTCCAGTCATGCTGTCTGGCAGTTGGTAGATGGTCAGCAGTTGCGTGAGCGACTGTTGCAGCTAGATGGTCCGGCTGCAGAGGTTGTGATCGTTAACGGAAAGATCCAGTGTGCTACCGAAGATATGGCGTCCCAAGTGCGGGAAGCCACGCCTTGGCGCCAGCTGGAGCCGGAGGCACTTTCCAAGTGGTACAGCTTTCAGGTGATCGGCGAATCCCGAGTCGCAGGGCGACCCACGGTTGCGCTAGCCGTGCGTCCTAGGGACCAGCACCGCTATGGCTTCGAGCTGCATCTCGATAGAGAAACGTCCCTACCGCTTAAATCATTGTTGCTTGATGAAAGCGGGCAACTGCTTGAGCGCTTTCAGTTCACGCATTTCGCGCCCGGTTCAGCGGAGCCAGCAGATGTGGAAGCGGGGACGGATTGCAAACCGGTCTCGCTTGCTGTCGAGCAAAAAGAAGCTACACCAACGAAATGGCGCTCTGACTGGTTGCCGGATGGTTTTCAGCTGATCGACTCAAATGTGCGTCCGAGTCCCGCCTCAAAAGAGTCGGTCACTTGGTTGTCTTATAGTGATGGTATCGCTCGGGTATCGGTATTTATCGAGCCCCTGGACGGTGCTGTAGTTGAAGACGCGCGCAGCCAAATGGGGCCTACGGTAGCTGTTTCGAAGCGTATTTCTACGGCTGGCGGCGATGTCATGGTTACTGTAATTGGGGAAATCCCTTTAGGCACGGCGGAGCGAATTGCATTGTCCATGCGCGCCGGGGCTGATCAGGCGTCGCAATGATCGAGGAGACAGGTCGCGTAGTTGCATTGGCGCCCGGCGCTGTCTGGGTTGAGACGGAGCGCAGTAGCACCTGTTCAGGTTGTTCCGTGAGGAGTGGCTGTGGGCAGGGCCTGGTTGATCGGCTTGGTATTCGCGAACGCCGTGGTTTGATACTGGCGTTGTGTGATCTTCGGCTTAGCGTAGGGGATACCGTTGTGGTCGGTATCCGTGAAAGCGTGTTGCTACACGGCGCCGTGCTTGTCTATCTTTTTCCGCTGATCATGCTTTTCATCTTTGCGGTCGTCGCTTCCCAGCTTTCGGCTCCCGAGCCGTACGTTATGCTTGCTGGGCTAGGCGGCTTTCTGGTCGCCTGGCTCCTGGTACGCAAGCGCAGCCAGCAGACCTCAATCGATCCGGCGTTGCAGCCGGTCGTGTTGCGTGCGGCTTTGGCTGCTAAGGCTGAGTAGTCGGGCGGTTTATTCCGTCTCGCAAGCGGGCTGTCAGGATAATAGGCTGCACCTCGATGACATCATCATCCACTTGCGCACCGAGTGATCGGTTCTGCCTCAGCCTCAGGTTGGGTCATCCCGCAATTTCAGTAGAACCGTTCAGTTTCACCACGCGTATTGCGCAATGAGCGGGCAAGTCCCGCTGTCTTCAAGCTCGCCGAACAGTATTCTCTAACTTCAGAAAAAGCGCGCTCTTCGGCCGCCTTTCCGCATCGGCCTATCAGCAGTAGTGTTCACGTTGCGGTGGCGGAAGGCTGATCATGCACGTCCTAGGCTCCGGCGTGGCACTGAATAGACCTATCAGGTACACTTTGCGGCTATTTTCGGCGGGCAATCGGCTCGCGACGTATTAGAGTGTTGAGCTGTGAGCGACCTGAGTCATATCCGCAATTTTTCTATCATCGCGCACATCGATCATGGCAAGTCGACCCTGGCTGACCGTTTCATTCAAATGTGTGGCGGTTTGACCGAGCGTGAAATGAACGCCCAGGTGCTGGATTCGATGGACCTCGAGCGTGAACGAGGCATCACCATCAAGGCGCACAGCGTCACGCTTTACTACAAGGCGAAGGACGGCAAGACCTATCAGCTGAATTTCATCGACACCCCAGGCCACGTAGATTTCACCTACGAGGTCAGTCGCTCGCTCGCCGCCTGCGAAGGTGCGTTGCTGGTGGTCGATGCTGGGCAGGGCGTTGAAGCGCAATCGGTAGCCAACTGCTATACAGCCATCGAGCAGGGCTTGGAAGTAATGCCCGTGCTGAACAAGATGGATTTGCCGCAGGCCGACCCCGATAAGGTCAAGGGCGAAATCGAGCATATTATCGGTATCGATGCGACCGATGCTGTGGCGTGTAGCGCCAAGAGCGGCATGGGCGTAGACGATGTGCTTGAGCGTCTGGTGTCTGTCATCCCCGCTCCGACGGGAGAAATTGATGCGCCCCTGCAGGCGCTGATTATCGACTCCTGGTTCGACAACTATCTCGGTGTCGTCTCGCTGGTGCGAGTTCGCCATGGTCGGATCAAAAAGGGCGACAAGGTCCTGGTCAAGTCCACCGGCAAGGTACACCAGGTCGACAGCGTGGGTGTGTTCAACCCGAAACACACGAGCACCGCCGACCTTAAAGCTGGCGAAGTCGGCTTTATTATTGCTGGCATCAAGGATATTCACGGTGCTCCGGTTGGTGACACCCTGACACTCTCGAATACGCCTGACGTTGAAATGCTGCCTGGTTTCAAGCGGGTCAAGCCGCAGGTCTATGCGGGTCTGTTTCCGGTAAGCTCGGACGATTTCGAAGACTTCCGTGAGGCGTTGCAAAAGTTGACGCTCAACGATGCTGCGCTGCAGTACGAGCCGGAAAGCTCGGATGCGCTTGGATTCGGCTTCCGCATCGGCTTTCTCGGCATGCTGCATATGGAGATCATCCAGGAGCGCCTCGAACGCGAGTACGACCTGGATCTGATCACCACGGCGCCGACAGTGGTCTATGAACTATTGTTGAAAAACGGCGAGACTATCTATGTCGATAGTCCTTCCAAACTACCCGATCTTTCCTCGATCGAGGACATGCGTGAGCCCATTGTGCGGGCCAACATTCTCGTACCCCAGGAGCATTTGGGCAGCGTTATTACGCTTTGTGTGGAAAAGCGTGGCGTTCAGCGTGACCTTCAGTTTCTCGGAACGCAGGTCCAGGTGCGCTATGACCTGCCCATGAGCGAAGTGGTGCTCGACTTCTTCGACCGGCTCAAATCGGTCAGCCGGGGCTATGCCTCGCTGGATTACAGCTTCGAGTGCTTCCAGTCCGCCAATCTTACCCGCCTGGATATCCTGATCAACGGCGACAAAGTCGACGCGTTAGCGTTGATCGTGCACCGCGACAATGCGCATTACAAAGGGCGGGTCCTTGTCGAGAAGATGAAGGAGCTAATCCCAAGGCAAATGTTCGACGTCGCCATCCAGGCTGCGCTGGGGGGGCAGGTCGTCGCGCGAAGCACTGTGAAAGCGTTGCGCAAGAACGTTCTGGCGAAGTGCTACGGCGGTGACGTAAGCCGTAAACGCAAACTGCTTGAAAAGCAGAAGGCCGGTAAGAAGCGGATGAAGCAGGTCGGCAACGTTGAGATTCCGCAGGAAGCCTTCCTCGCCGTGCTCAAGGTAGATAGCTGACATGTCGATCAATTTCCCGCTGTTGCTGGTCATCGCCGTTGCGGTATGTGGATTTTTGGCACTACTCGACCTACTGATCTTCGCGCCACGTCGCCGGGCTGCGATAGCCACCTATGAGGGCCAGGCTGGGGAGCTTGATCAATCGACGTTGGACGCGCTGAACAAAGAGCCGGTTCTTATTGAGTACGGCAAGTCTTTTTTCCCGGTTCTTGCGATCGTTCTGGTGCTGCGCTCGTTTCTTATCGAACCATTCCAGATTCCATCCGGTTCGATGATTCCGACGCTCGAGGTCGGCGACTTCATACTGGTAAACAAATTCGCCTATGGTATTCGGCTACCCGTGGTCGATACCAAGATCATTGATGTCAGTGATCCTAAGCGTGGGGATGTGATGGTATTTAGATATCCAAGCGATCCCAACATTAACTACATCAAGCGTGTTATAGGCCTGCCTGGCGATGTAATCCGGTATAGCAGCGACAAGCGTTTGAGCATCAATGGAGAGTTGGTTCCCGAAATACTGATTGGCGAGGAACCAGGCAGCTTGGGCAGCGCGAAGCTGTACCAAGAGAAGCTCGGTGAGGTAGAACACCTCATTCGCAAGGAAATGGCACGCTATCGGATCGAGCCCAACCGCGAGTGGCGCGTTCCGCAAGGCCATTATTTCATGATGGGCGACAACCGCGACAATTCCAACGACAGCCGCTACTGGCACGATGCGGCGATTCCAGCTGAACTGGCCGGCATGGTTCCAGACCGCAATATCGTCGGCAAAGCCTTTGCCGTATGGATGAGCTGGCCTGATCCGAAGTTCAGCAACCTACCGCATTTTTCGCGGGTAGGATTGATTCACTGAGTCTGTGAATCAGGGCCCGGTTCCGGCGAGCCGGCCCGCTATATTTGAACAGCCCCAATCCGCGGGTAACGTACGACATAGAGGTCGACATGAGTTTCGCTCGTTCGCAAAAAGGCCTGTCCATGCTGAGCTGGATCATGGTGCTGGCGTTGGTGGCGTTTTTTGCCAGCACCGCATTCAAGATGTTGCCGCATTATTTCGACTATATGTCCATGGACAAGATCATCTCTGGGGTTGAAAGTGACAAGGCGGCAGACATCCGCACCGTGAGAGATTTTTATAGCCATGTGCGCAAGGGCATGGACGTGAATGGTATTCGCGACCTGAACCTCGAAGAGGCAATGAAGGTCACGATTGAAAATAACGAGTTCAAGGTTCACTTGGACTATGAAAAACGCGAGCCCCTGATCCGCAATCTCGATCTGGTGGCGAACTTCGATAAAGAATATCGCCTAAGGATGCCGTGAGCACTTCGTTAGCCCGTCTCGAGCGTAGGCTCGGATATCAATTCAAAGACCAGGAGCTGATGCTCCTGGCTCTGACGCATCGCAGCTATGCCGGACGCAATAACGAGCGTCTGGAGTTTCTTGGCGATGCCATCCTCAACTTTATCGCCGGCGAGGCGTTGTTCAACCACTTTCCGCAAGCCAAGGAAGGGCAGCTCTCTCGGCTGCGCGCGCGACTGGTTAAAGGCGAAACGCTTGCCGTGCTCGCACGCGGTTTCGAGCTCGGAGAATACCTGCGGCTTGGTTCCGGCGAGTTGAAAAGCGGTGGCTTTCGCCGTGAATCGATCCTTGCTGATACGCTCGAAGCTTTAATTGGCGCCATATACCTTGATGCAGGCATGGAGGCGGCGCGTGACCGCGTGCTGGCTTGGCTTGCCAACGAGCTGGAAGGGCTTACGCTCGTCGATACAAACAAGGATCCAAAGACTCGCCTGCAGGAATTTCTGCAATCGCGGGCATGCGAACTACCGAAATACGAAGTGGTTGCGATTCAGGGCGAACCGCATTGCCGGACGTTCTTCGTCGAGTGCCAGGTATCGTTGCTCAATGAGAAGACTCAAGGGCAGGGTGCTAGCAGGCGTATTGCCGAACAGGTTGCCGCTGCCTCGGCATTGATAGCACTCGGCGTGGAGAACGGTAATGACTGATGAACGAGTTGAAGGCGAAGACGTAAGCCGCTGCGGCTATGTAGCCATAGTGGGAAGGCCCAATGTGGGTAAGTCAACGCTCCTCAATCACGTCTTGGGGCAGAAGCTCGCGATCACTTCGCGCAAGCCGCAGACGACACGACACAATATGCTCGGGATCAAGACCGAGGGCACCGTTCAGGCGGTCTATGTCGACACCCCTGGCCTGCACAAGAATGGCGAGACGGCACTCAACCGTTATATGAACCGCACCGCCTCTTCAGCCTTGAAGGACGTCGACGTCGTCGTCTTTGTTGTTGATCGTACGCGCTGGACCGATGAGGATCAGCTGGTGCTCGAGCGTGTTCAGTATGTTGAAGGTCCAGTCATCGTGGCGGTCAACAAGACTGATCGCGTCGAAGACAAAGGTGAATTGCTGCCACATTTCGAATGGTTGGCTCAGCAGCTTCCTAACGCTGAAATCGTACCGATCTCCGCCCAGCACGGGCAGAATCTCGATGTGTTCGAGAAGCTAGTTGCCTCGCACCTGCCTGAGGGCGAGCATTTCTTTCCCGAGGACCAGATCACCGACCGCAGCAGCCGTTTCCTAGCGGCGGAGCTGGTGCGCGAGAAGATCATGCGCCAGCTCGGTGCTGAGGTGCCGTATCAGATCACTGTCGAAATTGAAGACTTCAAGCAGCAGGGGCATGTGCTGCATATCCATGCGCTGATCCTGGTCGAGCGCGATGGACAGAAGAAGATCATCATTGGCGACAAGGGCGAGCGCATCAAGCGCATCGGTCAGGAGGCGCGCAAGGACATGGAAGTCCTGTTTGACTCCAAGGTCATGCTTAACCTCTGGGTGAAGGTAAAGAGCGGTTGGTCCGACGACGAGCGCGCACTGCACTCGCTCGGCTACAGCTGACGCTAAGCCCGCGACATCGGCCCGACTGCCGCAACCTTGGCAGTCGGACAAAGGCATTCGCTCCGTTTCTGCCTACGACCTAGATCCCATGACCGCTCAAACCGCCTTTGTGCTGCACAGCCGGCCCTATCGTGAAAGTAGCGCGCTTGTGGATTTCTTCACCCCCGAGGGGCGGCTGCGGGCAGTGCTGCGTGGTGCGCGCGGCAAGGCGGGCACTTTGGCCCGGCCATTCGTACCGCTGGAGGTCGAGTTTCGCGGGCGCGGTGATCTGAAGAGCGTCGGGCGACTGGAGAGCGCGGGTTTGGCTTTCTGGCTCGACGGCAATGCGCTCTTCAGTGGCCTGTACCTGAACGAGTTGCTGATCCGGCTGCTACCGGCTGAGGATGCCCATCCCGCCATGTTCGACCATTACGCCGCGACATTACCCGCCCTGGCAGACAAGCGACCGCTGGAGCCGATCCTGCGTTCTTTCGAATGGCGATTGCTGACCGAACTTGGCTACGGCTTTGCGCTGGACCGGGATATCGCTGACCAGCCTATCCATGGCGACGGGCTTTATCGCTTGTTGCCCGAGACCGGGCTGGAGCCGGTCGGTCAGTTTCAGCCCGGGCTGTTCAATGGTTCGGAACTCCTGGCAATGGCTGAGGCCGATTGGAATGTGCCAGGGGCTTTGGCGGCCGCAAAAAGACTTATGCGTCAGGCGCTGGCGCCGCATCTGGGCGGCCGGCCACTGGTTAGCCGCGAGCTGTTCATGAACATCAAGGAGGTCCCGCGTGACTGAAGCCAATCGAATCCTGCTCGGCGTCAATGTCGATCATGTCGCCACTCTGCGCCAGGCGCGTGGCACCCGTTACCCTGACCCGGTCAAGGCCGCGTTGGATGCGGAGGAGGCGGGGGCCGACGGCATCACGGTGCACCTGCGTGAAGATCGTCGGCACATTCAGGAGCGTGACGTGCTGATGATGAAAGACGCGCTGCAGACTCGAATGAATTTCGAAATGGGCCTGACCGACGCAATGCTGGCCTTTGCCGAACAACTGCGCCCGGAACACGTTTGTCTGGTGCCGGAGACGCGCCAGGAGCTAACCACTGAAGGCGGTCTGGATGTGGCCGGCCAAGAGTCTCGCATCCGCGATGCGGTTATGCGCCTGGCCGCCTGCGGCGCTGAGGTGTCGTTGTTCATTGATGCTGACCCGCGGCAGATCGAAGCCGCGGCGCGGGTTGGTGCGCCGGCCATCGAGTTGCACACCGGGCGCTACGCCGATGCGCACGGGGTGGCCGAGCGGGCCTGCGAGCTGGCGCGGATTCGTGATGGCGTCGAGTCAGGTCTGAGCCATGGATTGATCGTCAACGCTGGCCATGGCCTCCATTACCATAATGCCGAGGCGATCGCGGCGATCCGCGGGGTCAATGAGCTGAACATTGGCCACGCGATTGTTGCTCACGCGCTGTTTGTTGGCTTCAAACAGGCCGTCAAGGAAATGAAGCATCTCATTCTCACCGCAGCGGCGCGCGGCTGACGCGCTGGGCGGTTGCGCTTGTTACAGACCGCTTTCGCTGGTTAGCGTCGGAAGAAGATATTCAGCAGAACCGTCAGCACCACGCTCAGGATGATCATTGAGGTGATGGGGATGAAGGTTCTGCTGCGCTCCGACTCGATACGAATATCGCCGGGCAATTTCCCGAACCAGCTCAACAGTCCCGGCGCGTAGTGAAACACTACGCCGAGCAGAAGCAGGAGCAACCCTGCGACGATCAACCACTTCGCCATATTGCCTCCTGTTCTGGTCAGTGATAAGCGGCAAAAGCTGCCACGACGTGCCGTGCCAGGACCTGTACGGGCTCACTGCAGCCGGGGGCGCACAAGAGCTTGATCCGGTACACACCCAACGACGGTAGATTTTCACCTTCGTCCATGCGTTTGAGCGGTGGCTTGACCAGGCTCAAGGGATAGGGCGCTACCGCTAGATCGGCGATCATCGCGGCTTCCTGACCCGCGCACTGCTCGCTGGAGTAAGCAACCCGATACGACCGTCCCGCTCTGTCGAGCGCATCTAGCGCTTGGCGGCGCCACGCGCATTCTGGAGTAGACAACGCCAAGGGCAACGGATCGCGCTCGACCGCGACGCCCCCGGCGCGTCCGGCCCAGACCAGTTGCTCGCTATGGATGACCTCGCCGCGAGAATCATCCTGACCAAGGTTGCCGACGCTGATGAGCGCTACGTCCAGCTCACCGGCGTCGATGCGTTGGATTATGTCGACGCTCCGCCCAACCGATACGTTCACTTCGATTCCCGGATGAGTCCGTGCAAACAGAGACAGCAGGCCCGGCAAGATGTGAGTGCCGATATCGGCGGGCGTACCGAAACGTACCTGGCCGTTTAGCTGCGGTGTTACAAACGCGCTCACTGCTTCTTCGTTGAGTTTCAGCAGCCGGCGGGCATAGCCCAGCAGCCGCTCACCCTCAGTGGTCAGGGTGATGCGCCGAGCCTCTCTGACAAAGAGAGCACAGCCGAGCATGGTTTCGAGGCGCTTGATCTGCATGCTGACGGCCGACGTGGTCCGGAAGATCTGGCCTGCCGCACGCGTGAAACTGCCGCTTTCGGCGATCGAGACAAAGGTGCGGAGCACATCGATTTCCAATAGCGGCATCGCAGATTGGGGAAGCTGTTCGGGGATTCCGGGCATTGGCTAGCCTTCAATTTCGTTTAACTGGTCGTTCTATTCTAGTCGTTTGTTTGAATCGTCAAGCGCGCTCAGTCTTACTTCACCGGCCATATCGGTCGGCAGGCACTGGGTGCGCCGACGCACCTTGCACGTTAGGGGGCGCGATGAAGTGTTCAGAGAAACGACTGACAGATGCACCAAAAGGTCCGCGGCAAGAGCCCGCGAGGCCGGATGTCTATGTACCGGCAATGTGGCCCATCGGACTGCAAGAGTTGGCGCTCGACTGGTTCGCGGCCTGGCGCAAGCGTCGCCTCTATCGGCGGCTACTCACGCTCAGCGACCGGCAATTGCGGATGCGTGATTTGAGCCGCCCGCGTTTGATGGAGAAAGCACAGGCGTCGCTGCGTCAGCTGGTTGAAGAACAGCGTAGTGCGCGCGTCCAGCGTTAGGGTTTGCGCGCGATCAACACGGCGCGCATCGGCGCGGGCAGGCCTTCGACGGTCTTGCTGTGATCCTGCGGGTCTAGGAACTCCGGCAGCGACTGATAGCGCATCCAATCGGTGCTGCGCTGCTCCTGGATGCTGGTAATGCTGACATCCACGCAGCGCACGTCAACGAAGCCAGCGCGGCGCAGCCAGCATTCCAGCGCCGCCACCGAGGGCAGGAACCAGACATTACGCATCTGTGCGTAGCGGTCTTCCGGGACCAGAGCGGTGTGTTCATTGCCCTCGATCACCAATGTTTCCAGAACCAGCTGACCGCCCTTGGTCAGGCAGTCCTTCAGGTCCAACAGATGATCGACAGGCGAGCGTCGGTGATAGAGCACGCCCATAGAAAAGACAGTTTCGAAGCCTTCGAGCTTGGGCGGCAACTCCTCCAGCGCCATGGGCAGATGCCAGACCGGCAGTTCCTCCAGGTAGCGCTTCATCGCGTGAAACTGGCAGAAGAACAGCCAGTTCGGGTCGATGCCGACGACCGAGTCGGCACCGGCGCCGAGCATGCGCCACATGTAATAGCCGTTGCCGCAACCGACGTCGAGGATGCGCTTGCCGCTCAAATCCAAATGCGGCGATACCCGGTCCCACTTCCAATCCGAGCGCCATTCGGTGTCGACATGTACGCCGAACACGTCGAAGGGGCCCTTGCGCCAGGGCGACAGGCCGAACAAGGCGTCTTGGGTAGCCGCACGGGTGTCCTCGTCGCACTCCGCTTCCAGGCGGAAAGCCGCTTGCAGTTCGACAGCGGCGGGCTTGATATCAGGCAGCGCATCGACGGCGCGACGCCAGCGCGGCAAGTCACCGTGGCCGATGGCGAGTTTGGCATCGAGTTGTGCCTGCAAGCCGTTGGACCAGGCGGCCAGTGGGGTGCCGGCCAGGCGCCAGGCGAGGGGTGTCAGGTCAAGGTTCATGGCAGCGCAATCAACGAGGCGAAGTTCAGGCATTGAAACCAGGGCACCACCTTGGTGAATCCGGCCTCCAGCAAGCGCTGACGGTGGGTTTCCAGGCTGTCGGGCTTCATCACGTTCTCGATGGCGCTGCGTTTCTGCGCGATTTCCAATTCGCTGTAGCCGTTGGCGCGTTTGAATGCGACATGCAGGTCGGTCAGCAGGTCATGCTCCTGCTCGTCTTCGAAGCGCAGCTTTTCCGACAGAATCAGCGCGCCCCCAGGTACCAGCGCCTGGCGGATGGCGCCTAGCAGAGCGGGCCGCTTCTCAGGGGGGATGAACTGCAGAGTGAAGTTAAGTGCGATCAGCGAGGCGGGCTGGAACTGCAGGGCAAGCACGTCGGCTTCGATCACCTCAACCGGGAGCAACTCTTGAAACATCGAGTCCTGCCCGTGCAGGTATTCACGGCAGCGCTCAACCATGGCGGTAGAGTTATCGACGGCGATCACCTGGCAATTATCCGTCTTGACGTGCCGGCGCAACGCTTGCGTCACCGCGCCCAGCGAACATCCCAGGTCATAGAGGCAGGTGTTCTGCTGGGCGAACTGCGCGGCCAGCACGCCGATGTTCTCGACGATGGTGGGATAGCCCGGAACCGAGCGTTTGATCATGTCGGGAAAGACCCGCACGACGTCCTCGTTGAAGACGAAGTCTTGGGGTTGGGCGAGGGGCTTGGCGAACAGGCGATCGGGTTCGTGGCTCACGGCGGTGTCTAGGCAGGCTGAAAACAGGGGCGGCATTGTAGCGGAAAGCCATGCGGATGGCCGTCGCGAAGTGGACGGTCGGTTCTCGTGCCCCGGCTCTCCACGCCTTATGGCACGTCTTATTGCACTTCGATTCGGCAGTCGAACAGCCCGGCCGGCTCGGTGTCGGTTTCCCAAGGGCGCTGATAGGCGAGATAGAGGCGGCCGCTGCCGGCCTCAGCTGCCTCGAAGCGCCAGGTGGACAGACCATCGCCGCCGATGACGTCGGACTTCGGTGAGCTGAATACTTCCGGGCCGAGGCTTTTCAGCTGCTCGGCCGAAACCTCGCGCAGGTTCCAGCGATAACCTGTGGTGGGGTTGCTTGGCAGGCTCACGATCAACATCTGACCGGGCTGCAAGGTCAGCGGGCAGTCCGCATCGTCGTTCAGCGCGATACTGCTCGGCGGCGTACTGGCGCAACCGGCCAGCAGAAACAACGGGGCGAACGACAGCAAACGGGCGAGAGGCATGGGCGACCGGCTCCAGAGGGAAGAAAGAAAACGCTCGGGCGTCGGTGGAAACCATAAGGCGCCAGGGCCGGTGGGTAAAGCCATTCGCAACGGCGACGGACTGTACACAAGCGGAAGGGGCCGTGCCGCCGGTTCACGGCCCCTGATTCCGGTATTAGAACAAGACCTTGACCACGTCACTGAAGCGCTTGGCGAAGTGCATCGTCAGGCCTTCTTTCAGATAGTCCGGCAACTCCTCGAAATCTCCGCGATTCAGCTCCGGGATGATCAATTCGTAAAGCTTCAAGCGCCGCGCCGCGATGACCTTCTCTCGCAGCCCACCGATCGGCAGCACCAGCCCGGTCAGGGTTAGCTCGCCCGTCATGGCCACGCCTTTCTTGGGCGCCTGGTTGCGTGCCAACGAAAGCAGCGCGCTGGCCATGCTGATGCCGGCGCTGGGGCCATCTTTTGGCGTAGCGCCTTCCGGCACGTGCATATGCACGAAGGCCTGATCAAAGAACTTCGGATCGCCTTTGAATTCCTTCAAGTGCGAATTGACGTAACTGAACGCGATTTCAGCCGACTCCTTCATGACATCGCCCAGCTTGCCGGTGAGCTTGAAACCTCGGTTGAGCGTATGAATCCGCGTAGCCTCGATCGGCAGTGTTGCGCCTCCCATGCTGTTCCAGGCCAACCCGGTGACCACGCCGACTCCAGTGAGCAGCTGTTCAGGGTGCCAATACGCCATGCCCAGGTAGCTTTCGATATCTTTCGGCCCGATCTTGATCTTGCTCTCAGGTTCATCGAGCAGCTTGACCACGGCCTTACGCACCACCTTGCCGAGCTGCTTGTCGAGCTGTCGAACTCCGGCCTCGCGCGCGTAGCCTTCGATGAGGTTGCGCAACGCACTGTCATTGATAGCCAACCGGTTCTTCGGCACCCCGGCGCGCTGCAACTGCCGCGGCCAGAGGTGGCGCTTGGCGATCGCCAGTTTCTCTTCGGTGATGTAACCCGACAGCCGGATGATCTCCATGCGGTCGAGCAGCGGGCCCGGGATCGAATAAAGGCTGTTGGCGGTGCAGACGAACAGGACCTTGGACAGGTCCAGGCGCAAATCAAGGTAATGATCGAGGAAACCGACGTTCTGTTCCGGGTCCAGCGTTTCCAACAGCGCCGAGGCCGGATCGCCCTGATGGCTATTGCCGAGCTTGTCTACCTCGTCGAGCATGATCACCGGGTTCATCACTTCGACTTCCTTCAGCGCCTGGACCAGTTTGCCGGGCAGGGCGCCGATGTAGGTGCGGCGATGGCCCTTGATCTCGGCCTCGTCTCGCATGCCGCCGACGCTGAAGCGGTAGAAGGGGCGGCCCAGCGATTCGGCAATGGACTTGCCAATGCTGGTCTTGCCGACGCCTGGCGGGCCCACCAGGAGCACGATGGAGCCGGAGATTTCACCGCGGAATGCGCCGACGGCGAGGAACTCGATGATCCGGCTCTTGATATCGTCGAGCCCGGCATGATGCGCATTGAGCACCTTGCGAGCATGTTCGAGGTCGAGCTTGTCCTCGCTGTACAGCCCCCAGGGCATCGACGTGACCCAGTCCAGATAGTTACGGGTTACCGCATACTCCGGCGAACCGGTTTCCAGCACCGAGAGCTTGGTCAGCTCGTCGTCGATCCGCTTCTGGGCGGCGGGCGGCACGACCTTGCCCTCCAGGCGGGAACGGAATTCATCGGCATCGGCGCTGCGGTCGTCCTTGGTGATCCCCAGCTCTTGCTGGATGATCTTCAGCTGTTCCTTAAGGAAGAACTCACGCTGACGTTCGCCAATCTTGCGGTTCACTTCGCCGGTTAGTTCTTTCTGCAGCTTGGCGACTTCGACTTCCTTGCGCAGCAGAGGCAGCACCTTCTCCATGCGCTTGAGCACGGGTACGGTGTCCAGGACCTCTTGCAGCTCGATGCCTGGCGCCGTGGTCAGCGCCGCAGCGAAGTCGGTTAACGGCGACGGCGCGTTCGGGCTAAAGCGGTTGAGGTAGTTCTTCAGCTCCTCGCTGTACAGTGGATTGAGTGGCAGCAGTTCCTTGATCGCATTGATCAACGCCATGCCGTAGGCCTTCACCTCGTCGCGGGGGTCTTCATCGCTCTGCGGGTATTCGACTTCCACCAGATAGGGCGGTTTACGGCGCAGCCACCCTTTGATTCGAACGCGGGCCATGCCCTGGGCGACGAATTGCAACCTGCCGCCTTCCTTCGAGGCGTGGTGCACGCGAACCATGGTGCCGTGTTCGGGCAGGCTGTCCGGATCGAAGCTGGCGGCATCCTGTGCCGGGGTGTCCATGAAGAAGAGGGCCAAGCGCTGGTGCGGCGTCTTGGAGACCAGCTCCAGAGTCTCGGCCCAGGGCTCTTCGTTGACGATTATCGGCAGCACCTGTGCGGGAAAGAAAGGCCGGTTGTGGATCGGGACGATGTACAGCTTGTCGGGCAGGTCCTGATCCGGTAGCACCAGGCCCGTGGAAGAGGCGTTTTGCTCGAATTCTTGATGGATGTCGTCGTTCATGCGGCACCTGTGGCGAGTACGTGCTCTTTAGATGGGTATCTGGCGAATGATTTCAATCCAATCGTTGCCTAGCTGTTTTTGCCCACAGCTATAAAAACCGCCAAGCCTCCGGTAGAGTGCGGCTCATACCCCAGGTGCCCCTCCATGCTCAATGCCCGTCTGCTGCGCCTTGATGATCAGGCCCACGAACATGCTCACGACTACCACCAGTTGGTGCTGTCGCTCTCGGGCAGTGCCGCGTTTGAGGTCGACGGCGCGGGCGGTGAGGTGTGCCGCATGCGTGCCTGCCTGGTGCCGGGATACGCCGAACACGAGTTCGCCGGCAAGGGTGATAACCGCATGCTCATCATCGACCTCGATGAGCAGGACCTCAGCGCCGACGATCCGCGCCTGCTGGCGCAGTTGTTCGAAACGCCTCGTTATCCGGCGCTGGACGCCGACTTTCACAACCTGCTGAACTATGCGGGCGCCGAACTGGCCCGCTATGGTAGCGACCCCTTGCTGGCAAGGGCGCTGGGCGGTGTGCTGTTGCGTGCGTTGCACTTGCGGGTATTTGGCGAGGCGACACACCTGCCGAAAGGGCCGCTGGACATCGGGCGCCTGGATGCACATATCGAAAGCAATCTGGCGCGCCGGATCACGGTAGCCGAGTTGGCGCAGGTGGTGTGCCTGAGCCCCAGCCACTTCCACGTGCAGTTCAAAGACAGCGTTGGCCTTACCCCGCATCAATACCTGCTGAAGAGTCGCCTCGATCGCGCCGCCAGGCTGCTGCGCGAAAGCCCGCTGCCCCTGGTGCGGATCGCCGAGGAGTGTGGCTTCTCCAGCCAGAGCGCCTTGACTACCGCCACCCGTCGTTACCTCGGGCTGACGCCGAAACGGCTGCGACGCAGCGACGAGTGACCGACCCTAAACGCACCGAGACGGTGCGTTTAGCGTTCTACCGCCCCCGCTATGCACCGCTTTAGCGACTTTTCATGACAGGGTTTTGACGCTCATCAAAACCCATAGGTTTTTGAAAAAGTTCCGTAGTTTTGTGCAACAACCGAAAACGCCCCCGCCTTAGATTCGCCTACCCGTTTGGTGAACCGCCCGCAGATTGCTGCCCGCGCGTCGCCGTCGAACCAGATCCAAACACAACAACACTCCACGAGAGGAGCGGCGCGATGTTCAAAGCCGGTCAAGTCTTGCAGGGCGATTTCGCCAATCTGAAAGCCGCCGAATTCTTCCCCGCCATCAGCGCCAATTACAGCGTTGACGAGGCGGCCTACCTGAACGAGCTGTTGCAACTGGCCGATCCTGGCGAGGCGGGCATCGAAGCCATTCGCCGCGAAGCGCGCAGCCTGATCGAAGCCGTGCGTGGCCGGGATAACGCCGTCGACACCCTCGACGCACTGCTGCGCCAGTACAGCCTGGATACGCATGAAGGCCTGATGCTGATGTGTCTGGCCGAAGCGCTTCTGCGTGTGCCGGATTCGGCCACGGCCGACGCGCTGATCCGCGACAAGCTCAACGCCGCCGAGTGGGAACGCCACCTCGGACAGAGCGACAACGTGCTGGTCAATTTCGCGGCCTGGGGCCTGGTGATGACGGGCAAGGTGGTCGACCCGGACAATTCCGACGGTCGTCCGAAGAACGTCATTGGCCGTCTGGTCAAGCGCTCCGGCGAGCCGGTCATCCGCGCCGCGATGAATCAGGCGATGAAGCTGATGGGCAAGCAGTTCGTGCTTGGCCGGACCATCTCCGAAGCCTTGAAGAACGGCCGTCCCGAGCGCGAGAAGGGCTACACCTATTCTTTCGACATGCTCGGCGAAGCGGCGCTGACCACCGAAGATGCGCGCAAGTACATGGCTGACTACCGGCAGGCTGTAGAAACCGTCGGCGCTGAACCGCAGGTCGGTCCGGGACCGCGCCCGTCGGTGTCGATCAAGCTGTCTGCACTGCACCCGCGTTATGAAGTGGCTCAACGTGAGCGCGTGCTCACCGAACTGTTCGAAAGCGTTCGCGAGCTGGCGATACTGGCGCGCCGCCTGGATGTTGGTATCACCATCGACGCGGAGGAGGCCGATCGCCTCGAGCTCTCGCTGGAACTCTACGAAAAACTGATGCGCGACCCGGCCATCGCCGGCTGGGGCGAGTTCGGCCTGGTGATCCAGGCGTATTCCAAGCGCTGCCTGCCGGTACTGGTCTGGCTGACCCTGTTGGGTAAAGAGCTGAACGCGCGTATTCCGCTGCGTCTGGTGAAGGGCGCCTATTGGGACAGCGAAATCAAGCAGTGTCAGGTTCAGGGCCTGGACGGTTACCCGGTCTACACCCGCAAGGAAGGTACCGATACCTCCTACCTGGCCTGTGCCCGGTATCTGCTGTCCGAGCACACCCGCGGCGTGATCTACCCGCAATTCGCCAGCCACAACGCGCACACCGTGAGCTGCATCCTGTCGATGGTCGGCGAGTTGAAGACGCCGCGCGAGTTCGAATTCCAGCGTCTGCACGGCATGGGCGATGCGCTCTACGACACGGTGATCGAAAAGTACCGCAAGAACGTACGCATCTACGCGCCGGTCGGTGCCCACAAGGACCTGCTGCCGTATCTGGTGCGTCGTCTGCTTGAAAACGGCGCCAACTCATCGTTCGTTCACCAGCTGGTCGACCCGCGCGTGCCGGTCGAAACCCTGATAGACCACCCGGTCACCCAGCTGCGTCAGTTCAAGACCCTCGGCAACCATCGCATCCCGCTTCCGCCGGCGCTGTACGGCAACCGGACCAACTCGCAAGGCATCAACATGAACATCCAGACTCAGTGGAACGAACTGTCCAGCGCCTACCAAACGTTTCTCGACCGTCAGTGGCAGGCCGCCCCGGTGATTGGTGGGCAGACGCTTACCGGCAGCGCGCACAAGGTGCATTGCCCGTATCAGCTCAGCCAGGAAGTGGGCACCGCGCAGTTCGCCACCGCCGAGCATGCCAAACAGGCCATCGATGGCCTGGCCGCTTTCTGGCCGCGCTGGAACGCCACGCCGATCGAACAGCGCGCACAAATCCTCGAGCGTCTTGGTGACCTACTGGAGGCCAACCGCGCCGAGCTGATGGCCATGTGCACGCTGGAAGCCGGCAAAACCCTGCAGGACGACATTGACGAAGTCCGCGAGGCGGTCGATTTCTGCCGCTACTACGCGCTGCAAGCCCGCCTGAAACTTGGTCGCGAAGAACTCAAAGGTCCGACCGGCGAGCGTAACGAGCTGTTCCATGAAGGGCGCGGCGTGTTCGTCTGCATCAGCCCCTGGAACTTCCCGCTGGCGATTTACCTAGGTCAGATCACCGCGGCTCTGGTCGCCGGTAATACCGTGCTCGCCAAGCCGGCCGAGCAGACCAGCCTGATCGCCGCCCGTGCGCTGGAGCTGATGTTCGAAGCCGGTCTGCCGAAGGAGGCGATCGCCTTCCTGCCGGGTGACGGTGCAACCCTGGGCGGCGTGTTTTGCCGCGACCCGCGTGTGGTCGGTGTGTGCTTCACCGGCTCCACCGACACTGCGCGCATCATCAACCGCCAGCTGGCCGAGAAGGAGGGCGCTATCGCCACCCTGATCGCCGAAACCGGTGGCCAGAACGCAATGATCGTCGACTCCACCGCATTGCCTGAGCAGGTGGTCAAGGATGCGGTCGGTTCCGCCTTCACCAGCGCCGGTCAGCGCTGCTCGGCGCTGCGTGTGCTCTACGTTCAGCGCGACATTGCCGATCGTGTCATCGAGTTGATCAAGGGGGCGATGGATCAGTTGAAAGTGGGCCCGACCCACCTGCGCGAAAATGACCTGGGCCCGGTGATCGACGCCGAAGCCCGCGAAGGCCTGTTGGCGCACATCCAGCAGCTCAAGGCAGAAGGCAAGCTGATCGCCGAAGCCAAGCTGCCGGGCAGCCTCAACGGTCACTTCGTCGCGCCTGTGGCGTTCGAAATCGGCGGGATTCACGAGCTGAAAAAAGAGCAATTCGGCCCTGTATTGCACGTGGTGCGCTTCGATGCGGCAGATCTTGAGAAGGTCGTCGCTGACATCAACGCGACCGGTTATGGCCTGACCCTCGGTATCCACAGCCGCAACGAGGAAACCGCAGCCCGCATCGAAGCGCTGGCGCGGGTCGGCAACCTCTACGTCAACCGTAACCAGGTCGGCGCGGTGGTTGGCGTGCAGCCGTTCGGTGGCTGTGGCCTGTCCGGTACTGGCCCGAAAGCCGGTGGCCCGAGCTACCTGCTGCGCTTCGTCAACGAGCGCACCACTTCCACCAACACGACCGCGGTCGGCGGAAACGCGTCCTTGCTGTCGCTGGGCGACGACTGATCGTCGACTCGGCAGGAAACGGCCGGCGGCTCGGTTCAGAGACCGTCGGTTCAATAGAACAACCAGAACAGTTGGCGGATCGCTCTTCCGCCTCTGATGGGCTCAGGTGAGCCCGTCCCGGTGATGGCGCGAACCGCCATCGCCCTCTGCCAGGTGGGATCGGGAATACCCTCGCGCCCATCAACAACAACTAACGAGGGAACAAAATGAGCATCAGTACTCCCACTTTGATCACGTTCGTGATCTACATCGGCGCCATGCTGTTGATCGGCTTCGTCGCCTACCGTGCCACCAAGAACTTCGATGACTACATCCTGGGGGGACGTAGCCTGGGAAGTTTCGTCACGGCTCTGTCAGCAGGCGCTTCGGACATGAGCGGCTGGCTGCTGATGGGCCTGCCAGGGGCGATATTCGTCGCGGGCCTGTCTGAAAGCTGGATCGCCATCGGCCTCATCGCCGGTGCCTGGCTGAACTGGTTGTTCGTCGCCGGGCGCCTGCGTGTGCACACCGAGCGCAACAAGAACGCGCTGACCCTGCCTGACTACTTCTCCCACCGCTTCGAAGACGAAAGCCGCACGTTGCGGATCTTCTCGGCCTTGGTCGTATTGGTGTTCTTCACCATCTACTGCGCCTCCGGTGTGGTCGCTGGTGCGCGTCTGTTCGAGAGCAGCTTCGGCATTCCCTACGATCTGGCGCTGTGGATCGGTGCTGCTGCAACCATCCTCTACGTATTCATCGGCGGCTTCCTCGCGGTCAGCTGGACGGACACCGTGCAAGCCACACTGATGATCTTCGCGCTGCTGATCACGCCGGTGTTCGTAATTCTGGCGCTGGGCGACATGGGCGCTGCGATGGACACCATTGCTACGCAGAACCCGGCCGCGTTCGACATGTTCAACGGCTTGTCCTTCGTCGCCATCGTCTCCTTGCTGGCCTGGGGCTTGGGCTACTTCGGTCAGCCGCATATTCTGGTGCGCTTCATGGCCGCCGATTCGGTGAAGACCATCCCCAACGCCCGCCGCATCGGTATGGCCTGGATGATTCTGACGCTGGCCGGCGCCGTCGCGGTGGGCTTCTTCGGTATCGCCTATTTTGCAGGCCATCCGGAACTGGCCGGCCCGGTCACCGAGAACGGCGAGCGTGTGTTCATGGAACTGGTGAAAATCCTGTTCAACCCCTGGGTGGCGGGCATCATCCTGTCCGGTGTTCTGGCTGCCGTGATGAGTACCCTCAGCGCCCAGTTGCTGGTCAGCTCCAGTGCTCTGACGCAGGACTTCTACAAAGCCATGCTGCGCAAGAACGCCTCGCAGACCGAACTGGTCTGGGTGGGTCGTGCGATGGTTCTGCTGATAGCCTTCATCGCCTTGGGCATCGCTTCCAACCCGGACAGCAAGGTGCTGGGCCTGGTGTCCTACGCCTGGGCGGGCTTTGGTGCTGCCTTTGGTCCAGTGGTGCTGATTTCGCTGCTGTGGAAGAACATGACCCGCAACGGCGCGCTGGCTGGCATGGTCGTCGGTGCGGTGACCGTGGTGGTGTGGAAGGAATTCATCGGCATGGGTCTGTACGAGATCATTCCGGGCTTCATCCTCGCCAGCCTTGCCATCGTGATCTTCAGCAAGGTCGGAGCCGGTGCCTCACCGAGCATGATCAAGCGCTTCGAGGACGCCGAGAGCGAATATCAAGGCCGCTGATTGAGTAGCTGACGTAACCAAAAACCCCGCTGCCGGCATTCCGGCAGCGGGGTTTTCTTTTGTATCCGCGACCAACCATTAACCGCTGGTCGGCGATGACTCATGTGGCGTGGTTAGTCGTCGACAACAAGGTTCTTGCGATCGTCCTTCGCGCCTGCTGCGATCAGATGCTCAGCCATGTCTTCGGTCACGTGAACGCTATGGCCGCTGATATGAGCCATGGACATCCGAGCTGCTGGATCTGTCGAGACTCGGACGTCCTTGATGGCGCAGGTCTGGGTGGCGTTTTCGAGTGTGGTTGAACAGGTGCCGTTTGCAGTATCGATGTTGACTGTCATGGCGGGTCTCCTCGGGTGTGCGATGGAGCCGCACTGAAAGGTGCAGCTACTCAAAGTGAGACCGTAGCCAGGACGATCTGTTTGTGCGTAGCGGTAATTGAATCCGACAACGGCGTCGGCGGAAGTGAAAATTATGCTGATCAACTGATGGCAATAGGCTAGCCTGATCAGGCCAGCAGGTTGCCAAGGAAGGCGGTAGTCCCACGGTAATCGTCAAGGTGGCGGAGTCAGCCAGATGTTCAATCGTGTTGTGTGGTCCAGTTGTTTTCTGCTGCTTTGCGCGCTCACCAAATCAGCGCAGGCCCAGCCGTTCAGCGCGTTTGTGTTCGACGCGCAGGGGCGTCCGGTGAAGGGCGCCGTGCTCAGCCTGGCGGGGCAGGCGCAGGGCAAACCCGTCGCCGTGGCGGTCATGGATCAGATCGACAAACAGTTCTCACCGGCCGTGCTGGCCGTTGCGACCGGCACCGCGGTGAGCTTTCCCAACGGCGATGACATTCGCCATCAGGTCTACTCGTTTTCACCGGCAAAGCGGTTCGAGCTGCGCCTCTACGAAGGCACGCCGAGCGAGCCTGTCATTTTCGATCAACCGGGGCTAGTGGTGCTGGGCTGCAACATCCATGACTGGATGCTCGGCTACGTCTATATCACCGATGACCCATGGTTCGCTGTCAGCGACGAGCAGGGTCGCATCCAGTTGGACGTGCCGGCTGGCCAGTACGCCTCTACGCTCTGGCACCCGGCGCTGGTTGATATGCCGCCTATCGAGGCGGGGCGGCTGGAAGTGGGGGCAGCGCCGATCGAGTTGAAGCTGCCGATTGCTATTGCCGCTGCGCTGCAACCCTCAGCGCCGCGAGCCACACCCTTTGCCGACGCGTTCAGAAAAGCCGCCCATGACGCGCGCCCTTAGTTTTCACGCACGTCTTTCGTGGATCCTCGCCGCCTTTCTGCTGGTGGTGATCGGCGCCCTGTATTTCTCTGTGCGTCTGGTGACCGAAGCGGCCGTGAGCCGGCAGGCCGCCGAGCGGCTCGATTCCGGGTTACGAGTATTCGAGCGTTTGATCGACATTCGCAGTCGTCAACTGCGTGACGGCGTACAGGTGCTGGTCGCGGATTTCGGCTTCAAGGAGGCGGTGGCCACTGGCGATACCCTGACCTTGCAATCGGCGATGGCCAATCAGGCGGCCCGGATCAATGCCAGCGAAGCCATGCTGATCGGCCTAGACGGTCGGGTGCTGGCCTCGAGCCTGTCCAATGCCGTACCCGGCGATACCTTCCGCTACGCCGCCGAACTGCGAGACGCGCGAGGGCAGGGGCCGACCCTGCTCATCGTAGTGCTCGACCAACAGGCGCACCTGTTGGTCGAGGCCGAAGTCCGCGCGCCTTTGCCCATTGCGCGAGTGGTGATGGGATTCGCCATGGACGAAGCGCTTGCGCACGAGCTCAAGGAACTAACGGGCCTGGACGTGTCCTTTCTGGCCAAGGCGGAGGGCAACAGCGAACAGCTGGCGACCACACTCAAGTCCGAGGCCCATGCCGAACTGATCGATGGTTGGAGTCGTCATGAACATGCCAATGGCATCGAAGAGCTGACACTCGATGGTGAGCGCTATCTCAACGAGGACGTGGTGCTGTCGCAGGGTGACGGCTATAGCGTGATTGCCCTGGCCCACAGCTCGCTGGACGACGCGCTGGCGGGCTTTCACCAGTTAGATATGCGGATCCTGCTGATTACGCTCGTTGGCCTGATTGCCTCCTTGTTGGGGGCGCTGATGTTGGCGCGTAGCCTTTCAGGACCGGTGAACGCGCTGGCTCAAGCCGCCCAGCGGGTCGGTCGCGGTGACTACCACACGCCCATCGAACTGGACCGCGATGATGAACTTGGCAGCCTGGCCAAAGCACTGAACCAGATGCAGCGCGGCATCGCCGAACGTGAGCAACTGATTGCGCACAACATGCTGCACGACGATGTGACGGGCCTGCCCAATCGATCCCTGGCCGCCGAATTGCTTTCCCGCGCCGTCGAGGCCGGCCGGATCACGGCGGTGTTGCACATTGGTATCGGTAACCTCGACGCCGTGCAGGACAGCGGTGGCTCCGAAGGCGTAGACCAGGCGCTGCGCGAGCTGACCCAGCGCCTGCAGGCAGGCTTGCAGCCTGGTGATCACCTGGCGAGGATGCTCTCCGATGAATTCCTGCTGATCGTCAGCGATACCTCCGCTGACAACGCCTTCAGCGCAGCGGTGGCGGTGCAGCAGGCTCTGGCCCTGCCAGTGCGCGTCGCCGAGCTTGAAATGCGCATCGAAGCGCACATCGGCGTGGCCGGTTATCCGGACGATGCCGGCAGCGTCGACGAGTTGCTGCGCCGCGCCAGAATCGCCATGCAGGACGCGGCGCAGATGCCGGACGGACTGCAGCTCTACCAGCATGGGCGTGACGATGCCCATCAGCGGCAGATCAGCCTGATTCGCGACCTACGGCATGCCGCAAACGGGGGTGGTCTACATCTGCATTTTCAGCCCAAGGTTGATCTCGAACACGGTCGGGTCTACCAAGCCGAGGCGCTGCTGCGCTGGAATCACCCGATCTATGGCCTGGTGTCGCCCGGCGAATTCATTCCGTTGGCTGAACGCACGGGCAGCATCCAGCTGCTTACCGCCTGGGTGATCGAGGCGGTGCTGCGGCAGCTACATATCTGGAACGGTCGCGGCCTGTACATGGAAGTGTCGTTGAACATTTCCGCTGAGGACCTCAGCAGCCTGACTCTGGAGCAACGGGTGACCGAGTTGCTGCAGCGCTACGTGATTCCGGGGGACCAGCTGGTATTCGAGATTACCGAAAGCGCCATGATGCGCGACCCGGAGCGCGCGCTGACGATGCTTCATCGGTTACGGGCGTTGGGTATTCGGTTGTCAGTGGACGACTTCGGTACTGGCTTCTCCTCGCTCGCTCAACTGCGGCGTATGCCGGTACAGGAATTGAAGATCGATCAGTCGTTCATTCGCGAGCTGGACGACACCTGTGGCGATGCGGTGATTGTCCGTTCGACCATCGACATGAGCCATGCGCTGGGCCTCAAGGTCGTCGCCGAAGGCGTCGAACATGGCGAAACGCGTGACCTTTTGCGCGCTTGGGGGTGCGACACCCTGCAGGGGTATTTTTTCAGCCGACCGCTGCCTGCTGATGCCTTCGAGGCCTGGTTGAAACAGCAACCCCACCTGGCTGCGCGACCGCTCAAGGAGCCTTCATGACAGCCCTGCGAACACTGCTGCTGGCCGCGTGCTGCGTGCCGATGATCGCCAGTGCCGATGCGGGGCGTTTATTGGCTACCGGTGGCGCGACGGGTATCGAAGGTGCTGCGGGCGGCGGGATCACGCCGTGGGCTGTGCTTGCGGGGTACGGCGAGCGAGGCGAGTGGGGCGGCGATGTCTTCGCGACTCGCGTCGAAACGGGCGACTACCGACTAGACGTCGCCGGTGTGGCGTTTGCCTTCGATAATCGCCTTGAGCTGTCTTTTGCGCGGCAGCGTTTCGATCTCGGCAATCTGGCGCGGGACCTGTCGCTTCCGGAAAACAGCCTCAGCCAGGACATCTTCGGCATCAAACTGCGGTTATTCGGCGATCTTCTCTATGACCGGTTGCCGCAGGTTTCGCTAGGCGCACAGCATAAACGCCAGAAGGACTTCCTGATCCCGTCGTTGATCGGTGCTCAGCGCGACGAAGACACCGAGGCCTACCTCACCGCGAGTCGGCTTATCCTCGGCGGTGCCTTTGGTTACAACCTGCTGCTCAACGGCGGCGTCCGCTACAGCCGCGCCAACGAACTCGGCCTGCTCGGCTTCGGCGGTGACCGTCGAAACAGCCGCAGCCTGCTCAAGGAAGGCTCAGCCGCTGTGTTGTTCAATCCGAACTGGGTGCTCGGCGTGGAGTACCGGGAGAAGCCCGACAACCTGTCGTTCGCCGGCGAAAGCGATTGGGCGGATTTGTTTCTCGGCTATTTCCCCAACAAGCGCTTTGCCGTAGTGCTGGCTTATGCGCGGCTCGGTGAAATTGCCACGCTGGACAATCAGGATGGTGCTTACCTGTCCGTACAAGGGAGCTTTTGATGCATCGGCTCGTCCTGCTGTTCTGTTTGTGGCTTGCTGCCTGCAGCCAGCAAGCGGTCAAGGATGACAGCCTGTACCAGCAGTTAGGTGGCGAGCCCGGTATTACCCGCGTCGTGGAAGGAATGCTGCTGCGCATTGCCCGGGACCCGCGCATCGTCGAACACTTTCAAACGGTCGACATCCAGCGTGTGCGCGACAAGCTGATCGAGCGGTTCTGCGTCGAGGCGGGCGGCCCGTGCACTTACACCGGCGACAGCATGGAGGAAAGCCACAAGGGCCTGGCGCTGACACCCAGCGACTTCAATGCGTTGGTCGAAGATCTGCAGGCGGCGATGACTGATGAGGGTGTCTCGATGCCGGCGCAGAACCGTTTGTTGGCGCGCCTGGCGCCCATGCGCGGGCAAGTCATCGACCGCTGAAAGCGCTAGCGGTGACGATCAAACAAACCGCTGCATGACCGGTTCGCCAGCCTGGTCGTCCAAGGACGGCCATAGGTCGTTCCGTTCGCACGTTTCCCAGTCAAAACTGCCCGGTCACGAGCGCAGAGTGCATCGAGACGCTATGCTTTGGTTCTAACCCGACCCATCCGTTGCCAACGCTGCGCCACAAGCGTTCGCGTTTCGTCAGTGAAGGCGGGGCCTGGTCCCCGCAGCACAAGGAAAACAAAACCAATGAATGTGAGTACCCCCACTCTGATCACCTTCGTGATCTACATCGCGGCGATGATTCTTATCGGTTTCACCGCCTACCGCGCCACCAAGAACTTCGACGACTACATCCTCGGCGGCCGCAGCCTCGGCAGTTTCGTCACCGCATTGTCGGCGGGCGCGTCCGACATGAGCGGCTGGTTGCTGATGGGTCTGCCGGGCGCGATCTTCGTTGCGGGTCTGTCCGAAAGCTGGATCGCCATCGGCTTGATTGCTGGCGCCTGGCTCAATTGGATCTTCGTCGCTGGCCGTCTGCGCGTGCACACCGAGCACAATCACAACGCCCTGACCCTGCCGGACTATTTCTCTCATCGCTTCGAGGACACCAGTCGCCTGCTGCGCATCTTTTCGGCGCTGGTGATTCTGGTGTTCTTCACCATTTACTGCGCCTCCGGCGTGGTGGCTGGAGCGCGCCTTTTCGAGTCGACCTTTGGGATGGAATACGGTACGGCACTGTGGGTAGGTGCAGCGGCAACCATTCTTTACGTGTTCATCGGCGGCTTCCTCGCGGTGAGCTGGACCGATACCGTGCAGGCGACGCTGATGATCTTCGCGCTGTTGATCACTCCGGTATTCGTCATCCTCGCGCTGGGCGACATGGGCACCGCCATGGACACGATCGCGGCGCAGGATCCGTCGAATTTCGACATGTTCAAGGGACTGTCCTTCATCGCCATCATCTCGCTGCTCGGCTGGGGCCTTGGCTACTTCGGTCAGCCTCACATCCTGGTGCGCTTCATGGCAGCCGACTCGGTGAAGACCATTCCCAACGCTCGCCGCATCGGTATGGCTTGGATGATCCTGACGCTCGCAGGCGCTGTAACCGTGGGCTTCCTCGGCATCGCTTACTTCGCCGACAACCCCGCGCTGGCCGGTCCGGTTACTGAGAACGGCGAACGTGTGTTCATGGAACTGGTCAAGCTGATGTTCAACCCCTGGGTGGCCGGCATCATCCTCTCCGGCGTACTGGCTGCCGTCATGAGTACCCTCAGTGCGCAGCTGCTGGTGAGCTCCAGCGCACTGACCCAGGACTTCTACAAAGCCTTCCTGCGTAAGGGCGCGTCGCAGACCGAACTGGTCTGGGTCGGTCGCGGCATGGTGCTGCTGATTGCCTTGATCGCCATCGGCATTGCGTCAAACCCGGACAGCAAGGTGCTGGGATTGGTTTCCTACGCCTGGGCCGGCTTCGGCGCTGCATTCGGGCCTGTGGTGTTGATCTCGCTGGTGTGGAAGCGCATGACGCGCAACGGTGCGCTGGCGGGCATGTTGGTCGGCGCTATCACCGTGGTGGTGTGGAAGGAGTTCATCGGCCTCGGACTGTACGAAATCATCCCAGGCTTCATCCTCGCCAGCATCACCATCTATGTGGTGAGCATCATGGGCAAGGAGCCGGCGGCTTCCATTCAGCAGCGCTTCGAAGTGGCTGACGCGGAGTACCACGCGGGCTAAGCGAGGCCTCGACAGGATCGTCCTTCGCTGGTGATGATCCTGTCGAGTCACAGTTGCCGTGTAACTTCGGCTCAATCGGAAGAAGATGCCTCTGTCTTCGAGGCGCGCAGCGGCGGATACTGTTCCTCAGGCGCCAGCCCTTGGCGTCCAGAGGAAATTCAGGAGTATTCCAATGAAAGCGCAATCCGTGATGACTCGCGCCGCAGCCGTCGTGCTGGCGGCTCTGTTGATGACTGGCTGCAGCCTGCGCTTGCCAGGCGTCGGTATCGACATCGGTGATGGCGGCGGCGGTGGCCAAGGCGGCAATCACTGCCCGCCGGGCCAGGCGAAGAAGGGTAACTGCTGACTCAGGCGCAACCCCTCCCTCCAACTGAATGGCGACTGCCATTCAGTACCCCTCCAAGTGACGCCAGAAATCTTCTTGTTCGCCTCGCTTATCCGCCGTGCTAACCCATCATAACCACGACGACAGTCCTGATATTTACGAGACGACATAGCCGCTCATCCCCTGAGCCGCCGAATGGTTTGACAGGTCTAAGCTTTCTGCCACGGTTAGTCTGGAGTGCGCGTACCGCTTGCGCTTGGCAAGCCCGGCAAAGCTCGCATCGCTAAAACAAAAACAATAAACATCTGAGGAACCTCTCATGCTTCCAAGCAAGTTGGCTTTAGCCTGCACGCGTGCCATCGCTGGCGTGGTGCTGGTCGGTACTATCGGAATAGCTGCCGATGTTCAGGCACGGTCCAAGCCGATCAAGCCCCCGGTCTCCCACAGCGAATCACGTGAACAGGATTCGCGCGCCTTCGCCCCCATTGTCTCGCCGTTGGCAGCATTTCCCGGTCTGCCCAGCGAGCGCTGGACTGGCATTTACGAGGGCGCGTCCTACCAGATCGAAGTGCCACCTAATTGGAACGGCATGCTCGTCATGTATGCGCACGGCTATCGCGGTACCGGACCCGAACTGACCGTTGGACCGCCGCCGATCCGTCCATGGCTGCTGCAACAGGGATACGCCTGGGCGGCCTCCAGCTACAGCAAGAATTACTACGATGTGCGCGCCGGCATCGAGGACACCAACGCGCTGGCGCTGGCCTTCAGCGAGCTGACCGGCAAAGCCCAGCCGAGCAAGACCTACATCACCGGCCACTCCATGGGTGGCCACGTAGCCGCTGCGGCCGTAGAAGCCGAGACCTACGCCACCGCTAACAATCCGGTGCGCTACAGCGGCTCGGTGCCGATGTGCGGCGTCACGGGTGACGTCTATGAATTCGAATACCTGATGAACTTCACCCTGGCCGCACAGCACCTGGCCGGGCAGGGCCAGACCACCTTCCCGGCGACGGATTTCCAGGCCAAATTGCCGCAGATTATCGGAACGCTGTGGGACAGCTACCCGACCGACCCGTCGCCGCAGGGTGAGAAGCTGGAAGGCATCGTTCGTGACCTCAGCGGTGGTGAACGCCCCATCTTTGCTGAAGGCTTCCGCACCAGCCTGCAAAGTGTCGTACTGGGCACCGGAGGCCAAGACGGTTCGGTAAACGGCATTCTTGCTGACTCGCTCAGTGGCAACCTCGCCACCCGCTATCAGTTCGACACGAACAAAGCGATGTCCCGCGAAGAGCGCGAGTTCAACGACTCGATCATCCGCGTGGTCGGCCATCCGCCGGCCAACAGCATCCGCCCGGACGGGCTGCGCTGGATTCCGGTCGTGAACGGGCAGTTCAACGTCCCGGTGGTCAGCATCCACACACTCGGCGACCTCTACGTGCCGTTCAAGCACCAGCAGATCTATCGCCGCAACGCCGAAGCCAACGGCAACGGGGACTTGCTGGTGCAGCGTGCCATTCGCGCACCCAGTCACTGTGATTTCACCTATCAGGAACAGGTTGAAGCGATGGCGGCAATGCTCCAGTGGGATCAGCAGGGCATCAAGCCAGCGGGTGACGAGGTCGTCAATCCGCGCGTAGTCGCAAACCCTTCCTACGGCTGCCAATTTACGCGTAATGACGGCACGCAGAATCGGACGTCGTTGCCGGCTTGCCCTGAGAGTTGATGCGCTAGCGGCGGAAAACGAAAAAGCCCTGCTCCGGCAGGGTTTTTTAATTGGAGCGGGCTAAGGGATCGAACCCTTATGCTTGGTGTGTCGTTCCGTCTCAAAGCGTGTCGTTACGGGGTTTCCAGCTACCTCGCCTGCTCGTTTCGTCGCAATGCGTCACAGTGATTTCGGCACCTTTTCGACATGTCTGCTAAGGGTGTTCCCGTTTCGATCTAAATCATCGATGTAGAGGAACAAGCTCGTATCGTTGTAGTTCTTACACAACACCAGTACGAGCTTGCAATGCCCCGATTGCTGCCCAGTGATGAGCACTGGTCGAAGCTGAGGGAAATTCAGCTGCACAAGGCCATCTACAACAAGCGTAATCTACGGATGACCGTCGAAGGCATGCTGTATCGCATGCGCGGAGGATGCCCCTGGCGAGATTTTCCCGAGGCATTCGTAAGCTTGAGCAAAGGCTACAAGCGTTTCAATGCCTGGTCCGCGTCAGGTTAGCTCGCAGCCAACCTCTATGGCTTCAACCTGACAGGTCGCATGCTTAGCGTACGATTTATCCGTTTTCTTTATCGCCCCCTTGAAGGCCCTCCGTCCAGCCAAACACTTTGCCCACCGACAGAGGTAACTCAATGATTCGACTTCTCTATATCAGCCGTGCCGCCCCCACAATATCGAATGAACAAGTGCAGGACATACTACTGTCCTCGCGCAAAAATAATCCGGCCAGCAGTATTACTGGCATCCTGGTCCACGGTGGTGGACTGTTCATGCAAGTTTTAGAAGGGCAGGAACAGGATGTTCTCCGGAAATATGTGAAGATTCTAGATGATCCCAGACACAGTGGTGCAGAGATTCTTTATATTTCGCCGGCGAACAATCGGATCTTTGGGAAGTGGTCGATGGGGGGCATCAAGAGCGATCCCTTGCAATTTCAATATATCTCCAAATTGCGCGCCCGCCGTCTAGAGGTCATCGATGCAAGTACGTTCACGGAGACGATGCGCGAGTTTGCACAGATGCTGGGAGACGCGAAGTAGGGTGTGACCAGAAACCCCTGTTTAGGATGACCTGTGGTCAATGTGTAGGGGGTGGTCCAGCTTCGATCTAAATCATTTATGTATAGGAACAAGCTCGTATCGTTGTAGCTCACACACAACACCAATACGAGTCTGCAATGCCCCGATTACTACTCAGTGATGAGTACTGGTCGAAGCTGCGGTAAATTCTGCTGTACAAGGCCATCTACAACAAGCGTATGCTAAACGCTCCTCAATGTTGATAATTCTGAAGCTTCCGCTACCTCAGCCCATTGGGTTAAAGCTGCTTGCTGCTCCGCAATAACGGGTTTTCATCCGATCGCTTAGATCTTTGCGATCACCGTCAAAGCGGGCACGCCATGTCTGACATTGTTCATGGAAGTGCTGTTTGGCAGCCTTGCGGCATTCTCTATAGTCGATTGAGCCTCGGCGATGATTGCCGCACACGCTCGTTCCGTCGATGTAGTTGTTTACTGCCACCCACTCCGCCAGATAGTTAGTACCGCCATTCCAGCTCTTTATCCATGTGGATGTGCGCTCCCGGCTTACCGTGCGCGGACGTCGCTCGCTACTAGCGGGCTTTGCTGCAACTTCACGGACTACCGGCGGAGTGTAGGTGCTGGCCGGCTGCTTGGGCGTGTAGTTGTCATCGTTGAATGATGTTTGGCGAGACTGCGCGGCCTCCGCCGAACGCTCTGCGAACCACTCGATTTCTTCTTGGCTCAGCTGACGCTGCTGGGGCGCTGGTGTCGGTTCTACTGCTGGGGCTTCGTAGCTTGCAACGGATGGCTGGCTAATCGGCTGAATGGGTTGTGCTGGCTCTGGGTTAAACAAAGGCTTGCCGCCGATACGAATGCCTTGCTTGATCTGGTTCATGTCCAGAACGATCGGCTTTCCGAACGTCAATGCCAGTGCCGCGATGACCGCCGAACCGACCCCCAGTATCGCTAGGAATCGCCATGGCCCTTGCTTCTTCCTGCTGCGTAGATACTCGGGCGCATCGTCCCAGTCCGATTTCATGTCGCCTCCTTGCTTCGTGATCGGTGCCATGTAAATGGCCCGTTTTCTCTCGTCGGTTGGTTCGCTTGGCCGTCGCGAGGCAGTTTGTCACAGCGATTTTCACCACTTCCTTGATAGTTCTGCTGGACATCCAGCGTATTACCCTCGTAGGGTTCTGGCCAGCACGGTCGGACTTAGAAAGAACTATAAGATTTCGCTGAACGCTGCACAGTAAAACCCCCTCGGCAATTGGTCAAGTTTTGCGCTGTGATTGATCCTCATGATATTGCGGCATACTAAGGGTTCTAGCTGCTCTTTTTCTTCTGATTATTTATGGAGCGAAAATTGAAGAAAATTGATCTCCACATGCATACGATTCCAACGGTTAGTGAGTCACACTTTCAGTTTTCATCGGAAAAACTAAAGCAGTATGTGTGCTCCGCAAGCTTAGATGCTGTTGCCATAACGAATCATGATATGTTTGATCTTGCCCAATACAACGAAATCGTTGAAGCGGTAAGTTGCGTGGTGTTTCCGGGAATTGAAATAAATTTAGAAAGCGGTCATGTTCTTATAATATCTGAAAGGGAAAATTTAGATGATTTCCAATTAAAAGCGAATGCTGTGACGCAGAAAATTGTAGCTGTAGGAGATTCAATAAGCGTCGATGAGTTAATTCGGATTTTTGGTGATCTGAATAATTATTTAGTAATCCCTCACTATGAGAAAAGACCCAGCCTCCACGCAGAAACAATAAAGAAAATACGGGGGTATATCTCCTCTGGTGAGGTTGATAGTCCTAAAAAATTCGTTCGAATGACCAAAGATGAGGCCGAATTAACGCCGGTAATCTTTAGTGATGTTCGAATTTCTGAGGGGATGAGCAAGTTTCCAATTAGGCAGACGTATATAGATTGTGGAGAGTTGTCCATAAAATCATTGAAATACAGTCTTCTGGATAGATCCAAAGTGGCACTATCTAAATCAGATGGGAATTCACTGTTCGAGGTTTTTGACGATGGGCAGAAGCTGTCTACGGGGTTAAATATTGTTCTTGGGGCTAGGTCTTCAGGGAAAACTGTAACCTTAGCCCAGATAAATAGTGACTTCGAAAACGTAAAATATATCCAGCAATTCTCTCTTGTTCAAAGGGATGATGCGAGCTATGAGAAGGAATTCAACGCGGATGTGGCTCGCCAAAAAAGTACTTTTGCGGATAAACATTTAGCCCCATTCAAAGCTGTTTTAGGCGATGTTCTGAATATTGACCTTGAGATAAATCAACGCAAGGTCACAGATTATCTCGAAAGTCTTTTGAAATCGGCTGAGGAAACCGAAAAGCTAGACTCATTCTCCCGGGTCGTCTTGTTTAACGAGGCCCTATTTGAGGTTGGCGAAGATCACACGCTTAATAATCTAATCGGCTCTGTTCGCCAATTAATAGAAAATATTGAGTATAGGGCGGTTATCGATAAGTATGTTGATATGTCCGGGCTGAAGGCCTTGGCTTGCGAATTGATATTGCTTCTATGGTCCAAGGCATATGAAAGAAAGAAGAAGTGTTTGGTTAATGACATTGTGCGAGATGTTAAAAACAAACTTCAGCTAAGGACGTCAGCTACTCAAGTTAAGGATGTCGATCTTTATAATATTATGCTTGAGCGCAGGAAGATCTCTAGATTTATTCAAATTACCAAGCTGCTCCAAGAGGAGAAGTTAATTTTCCAGGAAAGTTTTCAAGGGTTTAAGGTTGTCTGTAAGCAGCGTGCTTTTTCAGGTGCTGGCGAAATCAAGCAAGTTAGCGGCCAGAAAGTTGCTTTTAGTGATGCGTTCAGAGATTACTCTAACCCATATAAGTATCTTGCTGCTCTGAAGGCAAACGACAGTCTGACTCCGTCGGAGTTTTATAGGTATTTTGCTTGTATCGATTATGAGATATTGAATAAGGATGGTTTTAAGGTTTCTGGTGGTGAAAGATCTGAGTTTAGATTGTTGCAAGAAATCAAAGATGCTCAGAACTTTGATTATCTATTGATAGATGAGCCGGAGTCGTCATTTGATAACGTCTTTCTAAAAGGCGAGGTTAATCAAATGCTAAAGCAAATATCCAGAAGTATGCCGGTTGTCATTGTTACGCATAATAGCGTGGTTGGGGCTTCAATTAAGGCTGATTATATAGTTTACACTGCCAAGGAGGTCGAAGGAGGGCGTATCATATATAGAAGATATTCGGGGCATCCGTCAGATAAGGAGCTGATCTCAACTGATGGAAAGAAAATAGGTAATTTTCAAGTAACTATGGACTCGTTGGAAGCAGGCGAAACTGCTTATGTGGAGCGAAAGGCTGGATATGAAAATCTTAAAAATTGAAAATCATCAAGGCTATTTCTTAACCGACGAAGGCGGATACGAACCTGTAGACAAGATAGATAAGAACGTTTTGTCGAGGTTGGTTACTTTAGCTTTGGAAGATGATTTTGAAATCGACGAGTACGATGACGAAAAACTTAAAAATCAAGCCCATCAAATAATATATAAAAGTATCAGTGGAAAGCTGGCCGACTTGCATCTGAAACGGAATCAGTTTCGTGATGAGTCTGAGCGCCTATACTTAGATGAGTATGAAAAGTATAAGGTGTGACGCTCTCGTTTAAGCCTCAGTTTTCTAGAGAGCGCGGCCAAACCGCCGCTGCTCTGAATTCTTAGCTCTAGGAGTTGCATCGTTCCGTAGAGTCTACGGAATATCTCGCTGTCCGCTCTCAGGATAAGCCCCTCACTGCCCCGCCCGTTGGGAGAACCAGCGCCTAGCTACTGCTTTAGTAATCGCTATCCCGCGTTTTGATTGGGCAAGTTTGAATGCGAAAAAGGGGACATATTAATTTTTCCGCCAAAGCTGCCTGGACCTTGCCGAAACAAGCCAAACCCTAAACGAAAAAGCCCTGCGATTGCAGGGCTTTTTTAATCTGGAGCGGGCGAAGGGAATCGAACCCTCGTCATGAGCTTGGGAAGCTCAGGTAATGCCATTATACGACGCCCGCGTAGGCAGCCTTTGTACCAGAAGGGCGGCGTAAGGAGAAGCGGGTGCGGCATTTGGGTCGATGAATGTGTTCAGACCTGCGCAATTTCTCCGGGCGTCAGGCTGCGGTATTGGCCTGGGGCGAGGGTGGGGTCGAGAAGCAGCGGACCCATGCGTTCGCGATGCAAGGCGGTGACCTTGTTGTTGAAGTGGCCGAACATGCGTTTGACCTGGTGGTAGCGGCCTTCATGCAGTGTCAGGCGGGCCTGGTGTGAGCCCAGCAGTTCGAGTTCGGCGGGCAGCGTGGTGAGGTTCTCGAAGCGAAAGTAGAGGCCTTGGGCGAAGCGGTCGACACAAACCGGGTCGATGGGGTCTTCGGTGTCTACGAGATAGGTTTTGCCCAGCAGGCTTGCCGGTTGGGTGAGGCGGCGGGACCAGAGGCCGTCGTTGGTGATGATCATCAGGCCGGTGGTGTTGAAGTCCAACCGCCCGGCGATGTGCAGTTCGTCCTTGTCCGGCTCGTTCAGCAGATCCAGCACCGTGGGGTGTTGCGGATCGGCGGTGGCGCTGACGCAGCCGACCGGTTTGTTCAGCATAAAGAAGCGTGCGGGTTTGCCTGCTTGCAGTACCTCGCCGTCCAGCTCGATACGGTCGAAGACGCGAACGTCATGGGTGCCATCGCAGACGGTCTCACCATTCACCGATACACGGCCCGAGGCCAGTAGCAGGCGCGCTTGGCGATGGCTGCAGTGGGGCAGGTTGGCGAAAAAGCGGTCGAGGCGCATCAGGGCTTGGCAGGCAACTCGCCGCGTGCGCAGCGTGGGCAGATGCAGGCTTTATTGAGCGCGTCATCAGGAATCTGTTCGCGGGCTTCGGGCGCTATCTCAACGCTGAAGCACCAGCAGGGCCGTGTCGCAGTGGCTGGATTAGCCAGGCCACAGCTGTTGGGCTCGCCACAAATCGGGCAACTATTAGGTTCGGGTGTATCGGTCATAACCGCCTCCGGGCAGTGGCAGCGCGTGATGCAGTGGAGCGGTTAGTTCGTATCAAAATCAGGCACTCGGCATTGCACCGAGCGCCTGTGCTACGGCTTCGTTACTTGACGCGTTGACCGGGCTTGGCGCCGCTGTCCGGGCTGAGCAGGTAGATCTCTTCACCGCCAGGGCCGGCGGCCAGCACCATACCTTCGGAGACGCCGAACTTCATCTTGCGCGCGGCAAGGTTGGCGACATAAAGCGTCAGGCGACCTTCCAGTTTGCTTGGGTCCGGGTAGGCGCTCTTGATGCCGGAGAACACGTTGCGCTTGGCATCGCCGATGTCGAGGGTCAGGCGCAGCAGCTTGTCGGCGCCTTCCACGAACTCGCACTTTTCGATCAGCGCGATGCGCAGGTCCACGGCAGCGAAGGCGTCGAAAGCGATTTCAGCAGCGATAGGCTCTTTGGTCAGCTCTCCATTGCCGGTCGGCTGGGCGGCGGTTTCGGTGGAGGCGAGGTCTTCCTTGGATGATTCGATCATGGCTTCGATTTTGGCAGGCTCGATACGGGTCAATAGCGGGGTGAAAGTGTTCAGCTGATGGTTGGTCAGCAGCGTTTGCAGGTCAGTCCAGCCTAGTGGCTCGACGTTCAGGAAGCGCTCGGCGTCGGCGGCCAGGTTCGGCAGTACCGGCTTGAGGAAGATCACCAGTTGGCGGAACAGATTGATGCCGGTAGCGCAGATCGCCTGGACTTCATCCTGCATGCCGTCCTGCTTGTTCAGTGCCCAGGGCGCCTTGTCGGCGATCCAGGCATTGGCGCGGTCGGCGAGCGCCATGATCTCGCGCATGGCGCGGGCGAAATCGCGGTTTTCGTAGGCTTCGGCAATGGACGGTGCGGCGGTCTGGAAGGCGTCGGTCAGTTCCGGCGCGGCGTTGCGGTCGACCATCATGCCGCCGTTGCCTTTGTGGATGAACCCGGCGCAACGGCTGGCGATGTTGACGACCTTGCCGACGAGGTCGGAATTGACCTTCTGCACGAAGTCTTCGAGGTTCAGGTCCAGGTCGTCCACGCCGCGGCCGAGCTTGGCGGCGTAGTAGTAGCGCAGGTATTCGGGGTTCAGGTGTTCAAGGTAAGTGCGCGCCTTGATAAAGGTGCCGCGCGACTTGGACATCTTCTGCCCATTGACCGTCAGGTAGCCGTGCACGGCAACGGCGGTGGGCTTGCGCAGGCCGGCACCTTCGAGCATGGCCGGCCAGAACAGGGTGTGGAAGTTGATGATGTCCTTGCCGATGAAGTGATAGAGCTCGGTGCTGGAGTCCTTCTTCCAGAACGCATCGAAGTCCAGTTCCGGGCGGCGTGCGCAGAGGTTCTTGAAGCTCGCCATGTAGCCGATCGGCGCGTCCAGCCAGACGTAGAAGTACTTGCTGGGCTCATCGGGGATCTCGAAGCCGAAGTAGGGCGCATCGCGGGAGATGTCCCACTCGTGCAGCCCGCCATCGAGCCATTCGGCGATCTTGTTGGCGACTGAGTCCTGCAGGCTGCCGCTGCGGGTCCATTCCTTCAGCATCGCCTCGAAGTCGGGCAGCTTGAAGAAGAAGTGCTTGGAGTCGCGCAGCACTGGCGTGGCGCCGGAGATGGCCGAGCGTGGGTTCTTGAGTTCGGTGGGCTCGTAGGTGGCGCCGCACTTTTCGCAGTTGTCGCCGTACTGATCTTCTGCCGCGCACTTCGGGCAGGTGCCCTTGATGAAGCGGTCGGCGAGGAACATGCCTTTCTCGGGATCGAAGTACTGGGTCACCGAGCGCGTGGCGATGTGCCCAGCGTCGCGCAGACGGGTGTAGATCATCTCCGACAGCTCGCGGTTTTCTTCCGAGTGGGTCGAGTGGAAGTTGTCGAAGTTGACCAGGAAGTCCGCGAAGTCGGCGCTGTGCTCGGCCTGCACATTGGCGATCAGTTGCTCGGGCGTGATGCCTTCCTTTTCGGCACGCAGCATGATGGCCGAGCCATGGGCGTCATCGGCACATACATAAATGCACTGGTTGCCGCGCAGCTTCTGAAAGCGCACCCACATGTCCGTCTGGATGTACTCGAGCATATGGCCAAGGTGAATCGAACCATTGGCGTAGGGCAGGGCACTAGTAACGAGGATCTGACGGGCTTCGGACATGGGGGAAATCTGCAGTCGGGGTTGCGAAGTGAGCTGGTCACTATAAAGGTGCGACGTTTTTTTTTCATCCGCACTGGCGCGGCTGATGCCGGTCAGATGCCAAGTGCCGCGCCATGTTGACGCGGTTGATGAGCCCATACGGCACCACGGGGTAAGATGCCCGTCTGTTTTACTAGGTTTTATTGGGAGTAGTCATGACCGTCACACGCGAAGCTGTGGAAGCCGTACTGCGTCAGTACACCGACCCTAACCTGAACCAGGACCCGGTTACCGCCGGTTGCGTGCGTTCCATCGAGGTTCAGGGCGATCGCGTCAGCGTGCAGATTGAACTGGGCTACGCCGCCGGGCTGTTTCGCAGCGGCTGGGCGCAGATGCTGGCCATGGCCATCGAGCAGTTGGAAGGCGTTACTCGGGCGGACGTGCAGGTCGACTGCGTGATCCGCTCGCACAAGGCGCAGGACCAGCTCGAGTCGATGGCCAATGTGAAGAACATCATCGCCGTCGCTTCCGGCAAGGGCGGCGTGGGGAAATCCACCACGGCCGCCAATCTGGCACTGGCGCTGGCCCGCGAAGGCGCGCGGGTTGGCGTATTGGATGCGGATATCTATGGCCCGAGCCAGGGCATCATGTTCGGCATTCCCGAAGGCACCCGCCCCGAAATTCGTGACAACAAAGCCTTTATCCCGCTGGAAGCCCACGGCGTACAGATTATGTCGATGGCTTTCCTGGCCGACGACAAGACGCCGATGGTCTGGCGTGGCCCGATGGTATCCGGCGCGCTGCTGCAGCTGATCACCCAGACGGCTTGGAATGATCTGGACTATCTCATCGTGGACATGCCGCCGGGCACCGGTGACATCCAGCTGACCCTGGCGCAAAAGGTGCCTGTGGTTGGGGCGGTCATCGTGACCACGCCTCAGGATCTGGCGCTGCTGGATGCCAAGAAAGGCGTGGAGATGTTCCGCAAGGTGAACATTCCGGTACTGGGCGTCGTGGAAAACATGGCCATTCACATCTGCTCGAACTGCGGTCATGCCGAGCATCTGTTCGGCGAAGGCGGTGGCGAGAAGCTGGCAGAGCAGTACAACGTAGAGCTGCTGGCCTCGTTACCGCTGTCGATGGCAATTCGCAGCCAGGCCGACGCCGGCAAGCCGACCACCATTGCCGACCCTGAAAGCCAGATCGCGATGATCTATCAGCAAATGGCGCGCAGTGTGGGGGCACGGATTTCACTGAGCGGGCAGATCATTGCGCAGTCTATGCCGAACATCGTTGTAACCGACGACTAGTTTCAAAGCAGGGTGGCGCTTCGCGCTGCCCGTGGCTGATCGGTCGCCAGTAAATCGCAGGCATAAAAAAGCCCCGCCGAAGCGGGGCTCTTTCAGCAAAGAAACTTCAGGTTAGATAACCTGAACTTCCTCAGCTTGCATGCCCTTCTGGCCGCGAGTAGCGACGAAGGAAACTTGCTGGCCTTCTTTCAGGCTCTTGAAACCGTCGCCTTGGATGGCGCGGAAGTGTACGAAAAGGTCGTCACCGGATTGCGGAGTGATGAAGCCGAAGCCTTTCTCATCGTTGAACCACTTAACGGTACCGGTTTGGCGATTGGACATTTGAAATGTCTCCTTGAACAAGGTGTAGAGATGATTTGAACGGGCAAATACCCCGAACGGTGACTGTGTGCAAGGAGTTAGGAGTCGTAGCAATGATCGGATCGAAATCTAAACATGTAGCGATTCACGGTGACACATGCAGCAGCAGCCAATGAAAGATACTCCATTTCTGTCGCAATGCGAGCATTATTTTCAGTTTCCGGCCAAAGCGTCAGAGATGCGACGCATGGACCCGGTTCGTGGGCTTTGAACCGGCTCCGTGGGGTCGGTAAGATGCACACCCTTATATGAACGCCCACCAGCCCAGTCAGGACGCCCGCCATGAGCATCAAATCGGATAAATGGATTCGTCGGATGGCCCAAGAGCACGGCATGATCGAGCCCTATGTCGAACGCCAGATGCGCGGCGAGGGCAGCGAGCGCTTGATCTCTTACGGCGTGTCCAGCTATGGCTACGACGTGCGCTGCGCCGATGAATTCAAGATTTTCACCAACATCAATTCGGCAATCGTCGATCCGAAGAATTTCGACGAGAAGAGCTTCGTCGACATTAAGAGCGACGTCTGCATCATCCCGCCCAACTCTTTCGCACTGGCGCGCACGGTCGAATACTTCCGCATTCCGCGCAACGTGCTGACCATCTGCCTGGGGAAGAGCACTTATGCGCGCTGCGGCATCATCGTCAACGTGACGCCGCTGGAGCCAGAGTGGGAAGGGCACGTGACCCTGGAGTTCTCCAACACCACCACCCTGCCAGCGAAGATCTACGCCAACGAAGGCGTGGCGCAGATGCTGTTCTTGGAATCGGATGAAGAGTGCGAGACCTCTTATCGTGATCGCGGCGGTAAGTATCAGGGTCAGCGTGGCGTGACCTTGCCGAAGGCCTGATTGCTCTCCGCGAGTTGGGCTGCCAACTCGCGAACGGGCGGCATCTGCCGCCTCTCGCGTGTGCCATGTTTCAGCTCTTGAGTATCCCGGTGCAGGGCACGGCAGTTGTGACTGCCCCAGCTGCACGTCCTCAGTTCATGCTCAAGGTTGCCCTGCGTCCCCGGCAGAAGCTGGGTCTGTTGTCGTGGTGGTACCGCCTGAGCCGCTTGGCTGCCACTGTTCTTCTGCTTCGCTTGAGCAACAAAAAGCCCGCATAAATGCGGGCTTTTTTGTGTCGCTTGGATGATGAGGCGGCAGGCGCCCCATCACACAGGCTGGACTCAGGCGAAGTTCTTCGCGACGAAGTCCCAGTTTACGACGTTCCAGAACGCTTCGACGAATTTCGGGCGGGCGTTGCGGTAGTCGATGTAGTAGGCATGTTCCCAGACGTCGCAGGTCAGCAACGGCTTGTCGCCAGCGGTCATCGGGTTACCGGCACCAATGGTGCTGGCCAGGCCGACGCTGCCGTCAGACTTCTTCACCAGCCAGGCCCAGCCGGAGCCGAAGGTGCCGATGGCGGTCTTGGTGAACTCTTCCTTGAACTTGTCAAAGGAACCGAACGAGGCGTTGATAGCGTCAGCCAGCGCGCCAGTCGGCTCGCCACCGGCGTTCGGGGCCATGCAGTTCCAGAAGAAGGTGTGGTTCCAGACCTGCGCGGCATTGTTGAAGATGCCACCGGAAGAGGTCTTGATGATGGTTTCCAGGTCCTTGCCTTCGAATTCGGTGCCTGGAACCAGGTTGTTCAGGTTGGTCACGTAGGCCTGGTGATGCTTGCCGTGGTGATACTCGAAAGTTTCGGCGGAAATGTGCGGCTCGAGGGCGTTCTTTTCAAACGGAAGCGGCGGCAATTCGAAAGCCATGGTGTATCTCCTGCTCAGGTGTCGAGAATAGATGCGGCTCGGAAGGAGGCAGTCTGCGCTGTGACCAACGCCTCGCGGAACGGAGAAAACTACTGCACTGATGTTCGTCCGTTTACGCCTGTCTTTCCCTTCGCTCGCTACATACGTGCGCATTCTTCGGCCGATCACGGGCGGCCGTAATGGCGGGCTGAAGCGTTCCACTCCATGCCCGCGGACCAAGGATCATAGCACTCAGCCTGTGGCAAAACCACGCATCAACTGTGTGGAGAAGCCGGTGCCAGAGCCTCTTAATCGAGATCTGGCGAAAGGTGCGAGGATGCCGAGGCCCTCTGCGTGGACCTCCGATTGGCGGGGGCGTTCCTTAGGCGAGGACAACAAGCTGCGCGGCAACCGCGAACATCATGGTCGCGACACCCAGGTCAATCAGTCGCCAGGTCAGCGGCCGTGCTAGCCACGGTGCAAGCCAGGCTCCGCCCAGGGCAAGGATCAGGAACCATAGCGTCGACGCGCTTGCGGCGCCTAGCGTATAGGCCCCTGGCTCGGGTTGCTGAGCCCCGAGTGAGCCAATCAGTAGTACCGTATCGAGATAAACGTGCGGGTTCAGCAAGGTGACGGCCAGCGCGGCGAGCAATACGCTCCGCAGCGAGCGCGGACCGCGTTGGGTGTCTTCCAGCAGGGCTTTCGGGCGCGCTGCGCGGCGCAACGCGATGACGCCATAGAACAGCAAGAACAGCACGCCACCCCATCGGGTGATTTTCAGCAGCAACGGGTTTTCCGCCAGCACGGCGGCGAGGCCAAAGACGCCGACACTGACCAGCAGAACGTCGCAGAGAATGCAGAGTGCGGCTACGGGAAGATGGTGCTCGCGGCGCAAGCTCTGCGCCAGAACGAACGCGTTTTGCGCGCCGATAGCAACGATCAGGCCGGCGGTGACCAATAGTCCGTTGAAGTAGCTCTGCCACATGATGCGCTGCCTGTGTTTGTTGAGAGGTGCTCGCAGTGTCAGGTCTGTTGCGTTATAAGAAAAACGAAATTCGGTAATGCCCCATAAGGAAATAAAATGTTCGATTACAAGCTGCTGGTCGCTTTGGCGGCTGTGGTTGAGCAAGCCGGCTTCGATCGCGCTGCGCAGTCGTTGGGGCTGTCGCAATCGGCCGTGTCGCAGCGCATCAAGTTGCTCGAAGCGCGATTGGGACAGCCGGTATTGTTGCGCGCCTCGCCACCGCAGCCCACCGAGGTTGGCCGGCGTTTGCTCAACCACGTGCAACAGGTGCGCCTGCTTGAGCGGGATCTTCAAGGGCAAGTGCCGGAGCTGGACGAGAGTCGGCTACCGGAGCGGCTGCGTATTGCGCTGAACTCCGACAGCCTGGCTACCTGGTGGCCAGGTGCGATTGCACCGTTCTGCACACGACATGGCGTGGTGCTCGATCATGTGTTGGAGGATCAGGATGTTGGGCTCAAGCGCATGCGCGCCGGGGAGGTGGCGGCGTGCGTGTGTGCGGTTGAACGGCCCTTGGCCGGTGCGCGAAGCGAATTTCTCGGGGCCATGCGCTACCGCGCTCTTGCCAGCCCCGCCTATGTCGCCCGCCATCTTAAGCCGGGCGCGCCAGCCGAGGCTTTGCTGAAGGCACCGGCAATCGTCTTCGGTCCTGACGACCAGCTTCAGCATCGCTATCTCGCTGCGTTGGGCCTGAAGGGGGCTTTCAGCCATCACTTGTGCCCCTCGTCAGAAGGGTTTGTTCGCCTGCTGCAGAGCGATCTGGGTTGGGGGTTAGTACCTGAACTGCAGGTAGGCGCGGAGCTGGCCAGCGGAGCGCTGGTGGATGTGTATCCGGGCGATCCGATCGATGTACCGTTGTACTGGCATCATTGGCGCAACGGCGGTGAGTTGCTTGCCGAGCTTACGCGGCAGCTGTCGCGCTCGGTCAGGCAGTGGTTGATCTATTGAGCTGGGTCAGTTCAGGACTCGCTGGCCGCGGTAGATGCGCACCGAGGGCCCGCTGCGGCCCGCTGTTGGTGATGGCGTTCGGTCGGGAGCTGGCATGTCGCTATACGTGGCCAGCTGTTTGCCAAGGTCCCGTGTCATCTCGTCGCCAGAGCAGAGGCAGGCGGTCAGCATGGCTTGGATCGCGTCCGGTTGGCTAAGGCGAATATCCAGCTGTTGCTCATCGCGCAGCCGGCGGCGTAGGTGCTGCATGCAATCCAGTACGGCCTTGTTGAACTCCATAATGAAACATCCTCCAATCTAGCGATCGCTCGACGTTCTTGGCCCGACATCCGTGTCGGAAAGCGCTATCCGCTGGCATCAAGGCTAAAGCAACAGGCGTACCAGTTCCTGTTCGGGCTGACTGCTTTCGATGTGCAATGCTGGATAAAGCCCACCGCCGTTAACCTTGCCGCTTGGATGCAGTCTTCTCAACATGGCGCAGTGACGAGCTGATCGCTTGCCCGTTATGTCGGTTTGCACGGTCTTGATACACCGCGGTGCGGGGCGCCTGTTCCGGGTGCAGTTTATGGGTGGTGTTCGCGCTGAAGTGGCTCTGCTGAATCGTTATACTGCGCGCTGTCTTTCGCTTCGCGCCATTAAAGGTATCCCATGCGCAACGATGCTCACGACGAACTGGACAACATACCCAGCCTGACCGCAGGTCGCGATCGAGATCCGTATCCTGCGCCTGAGCTCGAGCCGATCGGCCAGTCTGCGAGCAGCACGCCCGACGATGCGCGCCCGCGCCAGAAGCGCCGTACCGTCAGCACCGCACCGTTGTGGTTCCTGGTCCTGGTGTTGTTCGGCTTGCTGATAGCACTGGGTTGGTGGGGTATGCAGCAGGTATCGAGGCTCGAGGCTCAGCTGGTTGCAACTCAGGAAAGTTTCGCGCGCATCAGCGAAGACGCGAGCGGCCGGCTGCAGGATATTTCCGGCAAGATCGTGGCAACGGAATCCAGCGTTACCACCGAAGGCGAGGCGCTTAAACTGCGCATCAAACAGCTGGAAAAGCAGGCATTGGATCTGGCCGAACAACAGCGCGCCATCACCACCCAGCAGCAAAGCCTGACCGGTAAACAGGGCAATCAGGACAAGCGCCTGGACGAGCAGGGCAGCCAGATCGAGCGAATCGCTACTGACGTACGTGGCCATCAGTCTGCTACGGCCGCGCTTGCCGAGTCCGTGAAAAAGGTCGCCGGTGAACAGGCGGCGCTGACCTCATCGATGTCGGGGCTAAAGGGCACGGTGAACGAGCTGGGCAAGATGTCTGCTCGAATCGACGGACTGAGCAAGGACATCGCGGCGTTGAAGCAGCGGGGCGACGCCAGCCAGGCGATCAGTCGCTTGGAGCAGGATGTACTTATCTTGCGCAGCGAAGTGGATAACCGACCTGCGGCTACGCCAGGCGTAGTGACGTCCGAGTTCGACGCATTCCGGGCCCAGATGACTCGCAGCATCAACACGCTGCAGGGACAGATCGCCAACTTGCAGCAGCAGATTGACCAGCGCTAGTTGCCGTTTAAGAAAAAAAGCCGCTGCGTATATGCGCAGCGGCCAGGCGAGTCAGCCAAACGAGGAGTGGCGGTTTACAGGTCCAGTGCCAGGGATACACCAACTCCCTGGTTGCGGTTGTCATTGCCCTGGTAGTTGTAATTAGCGCGAATGCTGACCCCGGCCGTCAGCTGATGAGCGATACCAACACTGAAGCGGGTTTGGTCGCCAGTCGGGATTGCACCCGGTAGCTCGAAGCTATTAGTTGCTACGCTATTCAATGACATGCGCAGATCCTCGCGCTTCTCATCCTCTCGCTCGACCTCGCGTGCAACCTCGCCAAACAGTCGAGTGCGCTCCGTCAATGCGTAATTGCCAAACAGGCCAACCGACAAACGAAGTGAATCGAGTTCCTGGTCTTCATAGGTCAAAGCGGTCGAGCTGGCGCCCTGTTCGCTATAACCGTCCACGTCGATTTTCTGATAGCTGGCACCGATGAACGGGCCGAACTGTACCGGATCACTCATTTGCATCAGGTTGAAGCCGGTCTTGGCCGAAACGCCCCAGACCACACCTTCCGTACTGCCCTTCTCAGAGCGCTCCGCTATACCCAAAGAGAAGTTCCGGTCCAGTGAGTCGTAATCGAGATAGCCAGCGCTGGCATTGAGGTCGGCAAAAAAACGGTCCTGTTGATAGCTGGCGAACGCAGTCGCTAGATAGCTGCGCATGTCAAAGTCCGAGTCTCCTTCACCAAGGCTCAGGGAGTTTTGCGCCAGGCCTAGGCTGAGGCCCGCCAGCCAGTGCTCGCTGACACGGTTGGTCATGCCGATTGCCAGAGTCGGACTGTCGCCATCGCCGCCACCGAAGCCATCGTACTCCGGCCGGTTGTAACCGCCTTGGACGAAGGTTCGCCATCCACCTACCGACTGCCAGTTGCCGTGCTGGGCAGCGAGCTCGTTGCCCAGTAGCTGCAAGTGGTTGCGCAGCGCGGAGCGGCCCATTTCGGGCAGCAGTGACACCTCTGCCGGTGCGGAAAGAATCGAATAGACATAGTCGGCGCTTATTTGGTGGACTGCGGTAGTTGGATGCACCTGATCGTTGAATAGCAGGCGACTCGGGTCGGCGTTGGCGCTACCCAGGCCGTAAGTCGGGTCGAGCGGGCAATCGCCTCCATCAAAGCAGACCGAAGTTTGATTGATGGTCGGATCGAATCCGTAGCGAGCGAGGTCGGCGCGAACTTCCGAGAGCAACAGCCGATTGTTCAACAGGACGTAGTTGCCGCCCTGCGCCTGGAGTCCAGCAGCAAGTTCAGCGTTGAACGCGTCGCTTAGGTTGTTCAATACGTTACTAAAGCCCGGCAGGCTGTTACCTAACGGGGTGTTGCCCACATCCGGCAGGTCGGAGATGACGATATAGCGTGCACCGGCCGCCTGCAGTGCGCCGACTGCCGCAACCATATTTCCAGCAGCCTGCGCCATAGTCACAGGGTTGGTTTGAAGCTGGAAAATGTCGTTGGCACCACCGTTGAGGTAGTACAGGCCATTCGGGTCGACTCGTGGGTTTTCCACCAGATATCCCGGGCGACTGCGTGATAGTCCACCGCCAGCGTCGACGGTCGAGGTACCGATGAGCGAGTCAAGAATCTGATCCGTACGGTAACCACCTACCGCGTAGTTGGTACCGTCCGGATTGCCTGTTAGAAGGCGCGGCAGGATCGGCGTCGATGGCAACGCCTGCAGTCCGAGGCGATTAGCGAGTAGCTGGGTAACAACCTGTCCCGCATATTCGGTGTTGTTGGCCGCGTAGGTCGGGCCAGTGCGATTGGTAAAGCGTAAACCCCCTGTTGGGTTTCCTCCCAATAGGGGGCTACCAACGTCTGGAAAGTTGCCGGCATCGCTCAGCGAGTCGCCGAAGTTAACGAATTGGCTATATGGGCTGGTATCCGCATTTGCTACAGCGGATACGCCCGCCAGCAAAATGGCGAGGGCGAGGGGCTTGAGAGCGCTTTGCACTGGGTATCTCCTTATTATTCTTGTTTGGCAGCCGAAGTTGTAGCTCCGACACCAGCCAAGCTAGTCGCCAATTTAGGAAGACATAAGCGCTCTAAAGCGTCATTTAGCGGGCGATTTGCTGTCGCTCGAACGGATTACTGGCGTAAAGGAGGGGCCAAACGGTTTGTTACAAAATTTTATGACTGTATTGCTATAGAGCGATCGGCAAAGGCCGCTAACCATCAAAGCCGCATAAAACATGAGGGTTTTACGCGGCGTTGTCATTTAGCGGGCCCTTCGGTTGACAGCGGGGGTTAGCAAAGGTCTTCGGATGATGCGGCGCTTTAATGGCTAAGTGCTACTATTCGGCGCGGCTGGCACGAGGACGTGGACGGCCGCTCCAATGCTCCAGTCGGGTGACTATAAAAATGCCGTCCTTGATCGATCTGCTGTTGAACCGCCTGGCTACATTGCTGCCCAGTGAGCTCAGGTCCACTGAGTTCATGAAGCTGGTCATTCCACACCGCCATTCCATGCTGATGAGCCAGCGTCGCGCGACCCTGATCGTCAACCGGGTCAGGCTTTTCGCGTTTCTTTTCGCGGTGCTGACGCCGGTGTGGGGGATCATCGATCTGATGGTTTTCACCTATCCACTTTGGCTCGGACTGGCAACCTTGCGACTGCTCGCCTGCGCCGCCTTTGCCTGTCTGCTGCTGTTCTATCGGCCCAGCGGCAATCTGTTTGATGCGTATCGGGCGGTTGCGCTGCTGTTCGCCATTCCCACGGTGTTTTATATCGCTTCGCATACGTTGCTCGGGGGTTATCAGCTCACCCAGGTCTCGGCAGTGGTAGCCACTGGGTATGCGTTCCTGCCCTTCGTGCTGATGGCCGGACTGGCCATATTCCCGCTGACCTTGCTAGAGAACCTCGTCATGGCGTCCGTCCTGCTTCTGGCGCACGCACTGGCGGGCTATCTGTCGTGGACGACGCTCAACTGGCCTTCCTATGCGGGCGGATTCTGGTTGCTGATACTCATCGCCGGGGTTACGTCACTGGCGAGTCTCAGCCAGCTGGCCTTCATGATCGCGCTGGTGCGCCAGGCCATTCGAGACCCGCTCACCGGCGTCTTTTCCCGCGGCAGCGGGCAGGAGATCCTGAAACTGCAGTGGGACACCGCACGACGTCACGACACCGGCCTTGCCGTTGCCTTCATCGATCTCGATCACTTCAAGCGGATCAACGACAGCTTCGGCCATGACGCCGGCGACCAGGTGCTGCGCGAATGTACCCAGCAGATGCTGGCCAGCTTGCGCAGCACCGACAGCTTGCTGCGCTGGGGGGGCGAGGAGTTCGTCGTGATCATGCCTGACACCGACCGCGAACAGGCGCGTTTGGCGCTCGCTCGCATGGTCAAGGACGGCCTTGGCGCGCGTCCTGACGGCAGCCCCGTCACTGCCAGTATTGGCTTGGCTGAGCGTTGCGTTGACTTCGCCGAAAGCGCGGAAGAATTGCTGGACCTGGCAGACAGGCGGATGTACCTGGCTAAAATGTCCGGGCGCAACCGCGTATGTTTCGAAACGCCAGGCGAGCCATTTGAAGAGCCTCTATCAGCCGCTTGAGCGGGTCAGTGTTTCACCCCAAACACATGCTTGAGGTAGCTAACGAAGGCTTCGTCCCGGCACATGGTCTTGCCCGGTGAGTCTGAGATCTTGGCGACTGGTTGACCGTTGCAGCTGGTCATCTTGATCACCATGTTGGTCGGTTCGACTCCGGGTATGTCACAGGTCAGCTGAGTGCCGATGCCATAACTGGTGTTACTGCGCCCGACCAGGGCGCGGTAGATACTAAGCGCCTTTGGGAAATCCAGTCCGTCGGAAAACACCAATTGCCGCGTCATCGGATCGATGCCCAGCTGGCGGTAGTGGGCGATGGCTTTTTCCGCCCATTCGACCGGGTCGCCCGAGTCATGGCGCAGACCGTCGAACAGCTTCGCCAGATACAGATCGAAGTCCGCCGTGAAGGCGTCCATGGTGATGCAATCGGTAATGGCGATGCCCAGCGCACCGCGATATTCACGTGCCCAGCAGTCCAATGCCGCGCTCTGGCTATCGATCAGTCGGGGGCCGAGTTGCTGGTGGGCCATGATCCACTCATGTGCCATGGTGCCCATGGGTTTGAGATTCAGTGTGCGCGCCAGATGCACGTTGCTGGTACCGACGAAGTGTCCGGGAAACGCCTCGCTCAGCCGTTCGACCACCGCAGCCTGGACGCCGAACGAGAAGCGGCGGCGCGTGCCGAAGTCGGCCAGTTTGAAACCGGCCAGCTCTGCGGGCGTGGCTTCGTCGCGCAGCCATTGCAGCTTCTCTTCCAGACGGTCGGTGGCCTGCCCCAGCGTTACCTGCGGATAGCGGGCACGGTTGCGCACCTCGCTGATGATGGCCAGCAGCGGCACCTCAAAAAGGATCACATGCAGCCAGGGGCCGCGCAGGTAGACCACCAGCTCGCCGTCTTCAAGCTCCACCCGCACGTAGCGGGGGTCGAAGCGGAACAGCCCGAGGAACCGGATGAAATCCGGCTGCATGTATTGAATGCATTCAAGGAACGCCAGTTCTTGCGGTTCGAATCGCAGCTCCGCCAATGCTTCCAGCTGTTCCCGGATGGCGCCCAGATAAGGTGTCAGGTCTTCTTCGGATCGACTGCGAAAAGCCCACTCCACTTCGGCGTTTGGGTAGTGGTGCAGCACCGCCTGCATCATGGTCAGCTTGTAATAGTCGGTGTCCAGCAGGCTCTGGATGATTCGTTCGGAGAAGGCGCTGACACGCATGGGCTGTTTCCTGGTTGCGGAGGCGGGATCAGGCTCCGCCGATGCCTTCGATCACCTTACCGGTGCCGCCGCAATTTTTACATTCTCTTGCATCGGTACGGCCGCTGCCGTTGCATACAGGGCAGATATTTTCACCGGTGCCCGGCGTCCCTGGCGCTGCTTCATCGCCAGGGTTCGTTGACGAGGTGCCATGATTAGAAGTGTTCATATCGCTAGTTCCTCGCTTGATGGTTTATTTGTTGAAGCTAATTGAAGATTCAAGCAAATGGCCAAGTTTTGGTGTCGGTTTATTGTCGTGAGAAAAACACCATTCCAACTTCGGCTAGTTGCGAATACGAAATTAGTGGGCAACAAAAAAGGGCAAAGGTTTAACCTTTGCCCCTTGGTACCTATAGCATCAGCTGTTGCTGTTGCGACCACCGCCGTGGCTATTCTGTCCGCCTTTGCGTCCGGCTTCGGAGGCCTTTTCACGATCATTGGCGAAGTTGCCACCGCTGTTATGGCCGCCCTTCTTGCCTGCTTCAGACGCTTTTTCGCGGTCATTTGCAAAGTTGCCAGGATTTTTGTTTGCCATGTCTTACTCTCCTCAATGGACAAGACTTTCTGCGGGACTGAACAACTTCATCAGCCTTCAAGATTTCAGAGCGGAGGAGCAGGCCAGTAGTTTCCGTTTTTTAAAGAACTGCGGACGAGTGGTTGTCCCATGACGGTTCATGGCTAAGTGCAACTACAACGAAGCGGTAAAGGGCAATGACGTTATTTAACGGGTCAGAAATTTCGCCGCCCCCATTCGCCAGGCTAAGCCACCAATGCAAGTTGGCGTTGTGCCAGCAGACGCATCACGTAACCGATCTTCAGCGCGGTCGGGCCTAGAATCACCAAGGCATGGCTGGCCACCACCGCACCGAGCAGCAGGTGGTCATCAAATACATAAGCGCCGGCGATGCCCAATAGAAGCAGCAGCACCCCCAGTGCCATCGACAAGTTGGCGACAGTCAGCAGACGGTGCGAGTCGAGTGATTGCATAAACATGGGAAACTCCTCGTGTCGGTGATGGGAGTGGACCAGCCCTTGGACTGGCCCGTCCGGGTTTACTCCAGTGCGCTTGCCGGTCCGAAGAACTCATGCCGCGCCTGCTGAGCCGGCACCCCGAGTGCGTGCAGTTGCCGACGCACCGCTGCCATGAAGGGTTTTGGCCCGAGGAAGTACGCGTCCAGGTCGCGCTCGGCCGGCAACCAGGCGTCCAGTCGTGCTTCGGTCAGCAGCCCGATGGCGTCTGGTTGCTGCTCCTCGCCGTTATGTTCGTCATAGCAGTAGAAGCGCTTGAGCTGACCGTGTTGCTCGGCGAGCTGGTCGATGGTGTCGCGGAAGGCATGCGCTTCAGCGTTGCGGGCGCAGTGGATGAAGTGAATCGGCCTGCGGGTGCCTATCGCGGCTTCGAGCATCGCCAGCGTCGGGGTGATACCAACGCCGCCGCTGATCAGCACCAGCGGCTTGTCACCGGGTTGCAAGGTGAAGTCTCCAGCCGGCGCGAACAGCTCCAGCGTCTCGCCAGGCTGCATCCTGTGCAGAGCGCTGGAAGCCACCCCGCCGGGTTCGCGTTTGACGCTGATCCGGTAGTCCCGGCCGTTGCTCGCGGCCGATAGCGAATAGTTGCGGCGGATCTCCTGCCCATCGATTAGCAGACGCAGGCCGATGTATTGCCCTGGTTTGTGCTCAACCACCGGACCGCCGTCTTCCGGCTCCAGATAGAAAGAGGTGATTTCGCTGCTCTCGGTTACCTTGCGTGCGACCCGGAAGCGCCGCGCTCCACGCCAGCCACCAGGCGCCTCGGCTGTCGCGTTGTAGAGCGCCTCTTCAGTCCCGATGAGAATATCGGCGAGCTGCTCATAGGCGGCGCGCCATGCATCAACGACCTCATCAGTCGCGACATCGCTGCCGAGCACCTCGCGGATCGCTCGCAACAGGCAGGAACCAACGATGGGGTAGTGCTCCGGCAAGACCTGAAGGGCGACATGCTTGTTGACCACTTGCGAGACCAGGCCGCCGAGCTGATCGAGGCGGTCGATGTGTTTGGCGTACATCAGCACACCATTGGCCAGCGCACGCGGTTGGTCACCACTGGCCTGATGCGCCTGGTTAAACAGCGGGCGGACCTCTGGGTATTCGGCCAGCATCAGTTTGTAGAAATGATCGGTGAGGGCTTCGCCGCCGCTTTCCAGCAACGGGACGGTGGCGGTGATAAGGGCACGGTGTTCGGCGCAAAGCATGGAAGGCTCCAGTCATCGATAAGGCTGTCTCTCATAAGGCGGCGTGGTGACCACGCAACCGGGACAGGTATCCATGCTGTTTCAATAATCGTTCCAGGCTGAAATTGACCGGAATCAAGGACCCCAGAGCGGTGAGGGTTGTTTTGACCCCGGCTATCTGGGTTTATTGAACCCTGAGGGGTAGATTGAACCCAGTATTCGGGTGCCAACAGCGACCGATCGAACGGTCAGCAACCGCAGCGTTCTATAAGTTTGACTATCGATGAATGACGGAGGGCAACATGGAGAACTACCACATCACGCACGATGACGATCGCTGGGTATTGCGCGAGGAGGGCGACAAGCGCGCGCTGCTCGAAGCGGCGACCAAGGAAGACATCATCAACGAGACCCGCGACTACATGAAGTTGCGCACCGCCTCCGTAAAAATCCACACCCTCGAAGGCAAAATCGAAGAGGAACGGACCTACCCGCGGGACCAGGACCCTAGGGCTAACAAGGGTTAACACTCAGCACGGCTGCAACTCGCCTCGGCGCTGATGCTGGCGTCTGCCCAGCGTGACCGCCCAGCAGGCGAGGATGAAGGGCATGGTCAGCGGCGGCAGGCCCAGCTGATCGAACAACAGGCGGAAGATGATCGCCAAGCCGATGCCCAGTGCTGGCACCAGTGGCGAGCGGTGGACCTGGCTCAACGCCAAAGCTGCCAGCGCTGGGTTGTAGCCAGCCAGCCCGGCCAGGGCCGTTGGCTCGGAGGCGCCGGCCAGCAACGCTACGTAAATGCCGACCGCCGAGCCGCATAGCGCCCACGCTGCAGCGCGTCGATCAGCCAGCAGCAACGCCGCAAACAGGCACAGTCCCGCCAGCGGATCTGCAAGAAATAGCACCTGACCCAGTCCTTTCACTATTCCGCCGAGCGCACCCCACCCATCCAGTTGATGGTCGGGTACGCGCGCCTCAACAACGCCATCCAGCACACCACAGACTCCCATCGCCAACCAACCCAACAGTACGAAGGACAGGGTGAGGCCCGGCAGGCTACGCCGCTCGCGCATACGTCTGAGCAGGTGGTGCTGCACGGGAGTCGACAGAGCGCCAGACAGGATCGCCAGCAGGCAGGCCAGCGGCACAAGACCAAGCATCAGGGTGACCAACAGCCCCAGCAGCGCGGCGTTGTAGCCGTACAAGCCGCTTTCGATATCGTCACGCGGATAACCGAGTCCCCATGCCATGCAGGTGCCGCTGACTAGCCCGAGCAGGGCGCCGGCCAGCAGCGCGCGATCATGCAGGCCGATTGCAACCAGGATCAGCAGGCCGCAGCCCAGATGGCGCTGCAAAAAGACCTGGCTGATGCCGTTGAGTGTCGAGCGGATCAGATAAGTGAGATGAAGGTGCATGGGCACGTCGGAAGGGCGCGCAGGTCTGCGCCGATGAGTGTGACTCCACCGGCGCAAGTTTCGCTGGACGGGTTAGTTGAGCGTTTCGATACGCAGCGAGTTGGTCGTGCCAGATTGGCCGAGCGGCACGCCCGCAGTGATCACGACGGTATCGCCTGTGCCCGCCATGCCCTGAGCACGCGCCAGTTCGAGCGCGTTGAGGCAGACCTGCTCCATGTCGTACATGCGTGCGTCGATCACCGAATAAACGCCCCAGGCCACGGTCAGCTTGCGTGCGGTCGTCAGATTTGGCGTCAGGCTGAGGATCGGCGTGGCCGGCCGCTCCCGCGAAGCGCGCAAGCTGGAGCGGCCTGATTCGGTGTAATTGACCAGCACCGCAACCGGCAGGATGCCGCTGATGCGCCGAATGGCGCAGCTGATCGCATCGGGCAGGGTGGCCTCGGCGCTTGGCCGATTGACGTCCAGCTGCGCTTGGTAGTCCGGGCCGCTTTCCACCTGGCGGATGATCTTGCTCATCATGCTCACGGCTTCCAGCGGGTACTCGCCGGAGGCGGTTTCCGCCGAGAGCATCACTGCGTCGGCGCCTTCAGCCACGGCATTGGCCACGTCGGTGACCTCGGCCCGAGTCGGCGCCGGTGAGAAACGCATCGATTCGAGCATCTGCGTCGCGACCACTACCGGCCGGCCCAGCTGCCGACAGGTGCGGACGATGTTGCGCTGGATCCGCGGGACATTTTCTGCCGGCACTTCGACGCCGAGGTCGCCACGCGCCACCATGATCGCATCGCAGAGCCGCGCGATTTCTCGCAGGTGCTGCACCGCTGAAGGCTTCTCGATCTTGGCCATGAGGAAGGCGCGGTCGCCGATCAGCTCGCGGGCTTCGTGAATATCCTGCGGACGCTGGACGAAGGACAGCGCCACCCAGTCGACGCCCAGCTCCAGGCCAAACGCCAGGTCACGACGATCCTTCTCGGTCAAGGGACTCAGATCCAGCACTGCTTCGGGCACGTTTACACCCTTGCGATCGGACAGTTCACCACCGGCGACCACGCGCGTGTCGATCGCGTCGGCGTGCTTGGCGGTAACCGTAAGCCGCAGCCGGCCGTCGTCCACCAGCAGGCTCATGCCGGGCTGCAACGCATCGATGATCTCAGGATGCGGCAAGTTGACCCGACTGCTGTCGCCCGGCGTCGGGTCGAGGTCGAGGCGCAGCGCCTGTCCGCGCTTGAGCTGCACCTTGCCCTCAGCAAAACGACCGACGCGCAGCTTGGGCCCCTGCAGGTCCATGAGAATGGCGATCGGCTGATTCATCTGACGTTCCACTTCGCGAATCCAGCCGAAGCGCTCGGCATGGTCGGCGTGCTCGCCATGGCTGAAGTTGAGGCGGAACAGATTGACCCCGTTTTCCACCAGCTCGCGCACATCATCGATGCTGCGCGTGGCAGGGCCCAGGGTGGCGAGAATCTTGACCTTCTTGTCGGGTGTCATGGCAGGCTCTATCGGCAGTTGTGGTTATGGACCGTGCATGCCGGTGCCCCGCTAGCGGGACGACGGCAGGATCAGGATGGCGCGGAAATCATTGACGTTGGTCCGTGTCGGCCCGGTCATCAGCAGCGCATCGAGCGCCTGGAAGTAACCATAGCCGTTGTTGTTGGCCAGTTCGTCGGCGGCTTTCAGGCCCAGGGCTTCGGCGCGGCTATAGCTGTCCGGGGTCATCAGGGCGCCGGCGTTGTCTTCCGAGCCGTCGATGCCATCGGTGTCGCCAGCAAGCGCATACACGTTGGGCAGTCCCTGGAGGTTTTCCGTCAGACCCAGGAGGAACTCGGCATTGCGGCCGCCACGACCGTTACCCCGCACCGTCACGGTGGTCTCGCCGCCGGACAGGATCACGCAGGGCGGGGTGAGCGGCTGACCATGCAGCACCACCTGACGGGCAATACCGCCGTGGACCTTGGCCACCTCCCGCGACTCACCTTCCAAATCACCCAGGATCAGCGGCGTGATGCCGGCTGCGCGGGCTTTTTCGGCCGCCGCCTCAAGGGATTGCTGCGGCTTGGCGATCAGCTGGAAATGGCTACGCGACAGGCACGGGTCGTTTGCTTTGACGGTTTCCGAACGAGGATCTTCCAGCCAGGCACGGACGTTACCGGGGATCTCGATGTTGTAGCGCGCCAGAATCGCCAGCGCCTGGGCCGAGGTGGTTGGGTCCGCCACGGTCGGGCCGGAGGCAATCACCGTTGCTTCGTCGCCCGGCACGTCGGAGATGGCATAGGTGTAGACGCTGGCTGGCCAGCAAGCCTTGGCCAGACGGCCGCCTTTGATCGCCGAGAGGTGCTTGCGTACGCAGTTCATCTCGCCAATGTGCGCGCCGGAGCGCAGCAGCGCCTTGTTGATCGCCTGTTTGTCGGCAAGGCTGATGCCTTCGGCTGGCAGTGCCAGGAGTGAGGAACCGCCGCCGGAAAGCAGAAAGATCACTCGGTCGCTTTCCTTGAGGTTGCTGACCATCTCCAACACGCGCCGGGCAACGCGCTCGCCAGCATCATCCGGCACTGGATGCGCGGCCTCGACCACCTCGATCTTGCGGCAATCGGCGCCATGACCATAACGCGTTACCACCAGTCCGGAGAGCTCGCCTTCCCAGACCGCTTCGATGGCTTCGGCCATGGCGGCTGCCGCTTTGCCTGCTCCAATGACGATGGCCCGGCCGCTGCGGTCAGCCGGCAAATGGTCGGCCAGCACCTGGCGTGGATGGGCAGCATCGATGGCGGCGGTGAACAGGTCGCGCAGGAAGCCTTGCGGTTCGAGGTTCATGTACAACTCCATCTATTAGGTCAGGTGCCCGATTCCAGACCTTAGGGCTCGGTTATGCAAGTACAAAAGCAAGTCCTAAGGTTTGGAATCGACCCACCCGGCAGTCAGGCCGTGACTCCTCGTGCCGAGCAGGTCGAAAGGGGTGCCGCCCGAGGGCAGCGATCGGACCGCAGGTGCGCTGGGCTGAGGTAGTGGGGGACGCTGTGATTCCGACCCCGCGCAACTCCAATCCGACCCTTTGAGCATCGCTGGGCCAAACGTTGCGGTTCCCACCACCTGGTCTGTCTGTCCCTGAAGGTGGGCCGCTTGGCTTGGCCAACGTGCTCGAAGGCTGAAGTTTCTGTTTAATCCTTGCGAATCGAGAAGTTGGCCATGTGCTCCAGCCCCTTGATCAGCGCCGAGTGATCCCAGCCGCTGCCACCGATGGCTGCGCAGGTGCTGAAGACCTGCTGCGCGTTAGCCGTGTTGGGCAGGTTCAGGCCGAGCTCGCGGGCACCGGCCAAAGCCAGGTTCAAGTCCTTCTGGTGCAGGCTGATGCGGAAGCCCGGATCGAAGGTGCCCTTGATCATGCGCTCGCCATGCACTTCGAGAATCTTCGAACCGGCGAAACCGCCCATCAGTGCTTCGCGGACGCGGGCTGGGTCGGCACCGTTCTTCGCGGCGAACAGCAGGGCTTCGCCCACCGCCTGAATGTTCAGCGCCACGATGATCTGGTTGGCGACCTTGGCGGTCTGGCCGTCACCATTGCCGCCGACCAGGGTGATGTTCTTGCCCATGGCCTGGAACAGCGGCAGGGCGCGGGCAAAACTTTCCTCGCTACCACCCACCATGATCGACAACGTTGCGGCCTTGGCGCCGACTTCACCGCCGGAGACCGGTGCATCCAGATACTGGGCGCCGGTGGCGTTGATCTTTTCGGCAAACGCCTTGGTGGCGCTGGGTGAGATCGAGCTCATGTCGATCACCAGCTTGTTCGGGCCGACGCCGTCGGCAATGCCGTTCTCGCGGAACAGCACGTCTTCGACATGCGGGGTATCCGGCACCATCACGATGATGAACTCGGCTTCCTGCGCCACTTCCTTCGGGTTGGCCAGGGCAACGGCGCCCGCTTCGAGCAGGGCTGCCGGCGCCGCATCGTGGTGAGTCGAAACAAAGAGGCTGTGGCCTGCTTTCTGCAGGTTCTGAGCCATGGGCAGGCCCATGATGCCGGTGCCGATAAATCCAATCTTAGCCATGAGTTTTTTCCTCTAATCCGGTTTGAGTCGCGTCAGTTCAGATAGCGTTGTGCGTTTTCATCCAGCCGAGGCCGGCCGCGGTGGTGGTGGCGGGCTTGTACTCGCAGCCGACCCAGCCCTGGTAACCGATGCGGTCCAGGTGCTCGAACAGGAAGCGGTAGTTGATCTCGCCGGTGCCTGGCTCGTTGCGGCCAGGGTTGTCCGCCAACTGCACGTGGTTGATCACTGCCAGGTTGTTCTCGATGGTGCGCGCCAGGTCTCCTTCCATGATCTGCATGTGATAGATGTCGTACTGCAGGAACAGGTTGGTGCTGCCGACCTTGTCGCGGATCTCCAACGCCTGCGAGGTGTTGTTGAGGAAGAAGCGCGGGATGTCGCGGGTGTTGATCATCTCCATGATCAGGCGGATGCCTTCTGCTTCGAGCTTCTTCGCCGCGTAGCGCAGGTTCTCGATAAAGGTCATCTCCAGCTTGCCGAGGTCGGCGCCCTTGGGTGCGATACCGGCCAGGCAGTTGATCTGGGTATTGCCCAATACCTTGGCGTAGGCGATGGCCTTGTCGACGCCCGCACGGAATTCCTCGACCCGCTCGGGATCGCAGGCGATACCGCGGTCACCATTGGCCCAGTCGCCGGCTGGAAGGTTGAACAGCACCTGGGTCAGGTTGTGGGCGTCCAGGCGTGCCTTGATTTCTTCGGCCGGGTAGTCGTAGGGAAAGAGGTACTCGACACCGCTGAAGCCAGCTTCGGCAGCGGTTGCGAAGCGGTCGAGGAAGTCCAGCTCGGTGAACAGCATGGACAGGTTGGCGGCAAAGCGGGGCATATGAGTTTCCTTCTGTCTGTAGGGACATCCCCGATCGGGCTGGAAGCTACTGCGCTTGGCGATGCTGCGTTGGAACCGAACTCGAAATGCTCATTTACATGCGTAAACTCCGCTTTCTCGTTCGCTTCCGCCTTGCCTCGCCTGCGCTCGTGACGCTTCCAATCCCGTCGGGATATGCGTTGTGGATGCGCTTCGCGACATCCAAACGGTTTTGGTTACAGCTTTTTTCGTAGGAGCCAGCTTGCTGGCGATCAGCAGGCAATGGCGCTCGGGATCGCCAGCAAGCTGGCTCCTACGGGCGGTGGTCTTCCATCAATCGAGCAACGCGACCGCAGTCGGTGCGTCCTCCCGGCTCTCGGCCAGCGGCTCGAATTCGTTGATGGCGTCGATCTCGGTGCCCATGGAGATGTTGGTTATTCGTTCGAGGATCACCTCGATCACCACTGGCACCTGATGCTCGGCCATCCAGGCCTGGGCCTGGTCGATGGCCGGGCGCAGGTCTTCTTGCTTGAACACGCGGATCGCTTTGCAGCCCAGCCCTTCGACCACGGCGACGTGGTCCACGCCGTAGCCTTCCATGCCGCTGTGGTCGGCATTGATGTTCTCGAAGCCCAGCTGCACGCAGTAATCCATCTCGAAGCCGCGCTGCGCCTGGCGGATCAAGCCGAGGTAGGCGTTGTTCACCAGGATGTGGATGTAGGGCAGCTTGAACTGCGCGCCCACGGCCAACTCCTCGATCATGAACTGGAAGTCGTAGTCGCCCGAGAGCGCCACCACCTTGCGGGTCGGGTCCGCTGCGACCACGCCCAGCGCTGCCGGAATCGTCCAGCCGAGCGGGCCGGCCTGGCCGCAGTTGATCCAATGGCGCGGCTTGTAGACGTGCAGGAATTGCGCGGCGGCGATCTGCGACAGGCCAATGGTGCTGACGTAGCAGGCATCACGGCCGAAGGCATTGTTCATGCACTGGTACACGCGCTGCGGCTTCATTGGCACCGAGTCGAAGTGCGTCTTGCGCAGCATCGTCCGCTTGCGCTCCATGCAGTCGGCAGCCCAGGGCGTGCGATCCGGCAGCTTGCCTGCGGCCTTGCGTTCCTTGGCGATTTCGACGAACAGCTTCAGTGCAGCGCCCGCGTCAGAAGTAATGCCGAAGTCCGGTGAAAACACCCGCCCGATCTGGGTGGGTTCGATATCTACGTGCACGAAGGTGCGGTCCTTGGTGTAGACCTCGACCGTGCCGGTATGGCGGTTGGCCCAGCGGTTGCCTATGCCAAGCACGAAGTCCGAGGCCAGCATATTGGCGTTGCCGTAACGGTGGCTGGTCTGCAGCCCGCACATGCCGGCCATCAGTGGATGGTCGTCCGGGATCGAACCCCAGCCCATCAGCGTCGGGATCACCGGCACGCCAACGGTCTCGGCGAATTCAACCAGCAAGGCTTCGGCACCGGCGTTGTAGATACCGCCGCCCGCGACGATCAGCGGGCGCTCGGCAGCGCAGAGCATGTCGATGGCTTTCTCGATCTGCTTGCGAGTGGCGGCCGGCTTGTAGACCGAAAGCGGCTCGTAGGTCTCGACGTCGAATTCGATCTCGGCCATCTGCACGTCGAAGGGCAGGTCGATCAGCACCGGGCCGGGGCGACCGGAGCGCATCACGTGGAAGGCCTGCTGGAACACGCGCGGCACCAATGCCGGCTCACGCACGGTCACGGCCCACTTGGTGACCGGCTTGGCGATGGATTCGATGTCCACGGCCTGGAAGTCTTCTTTGTACAGCCGTGCACGCGGCGCCTGGCCGGTGATGCAGAGAATCGGGATCGAGTCGGCCCAGGCCGAGTAGAGGCCGGTGATCATGTCAGTACCCGCCGGGCCCGAGGTGCCGATGCACACGCCGATGTTGCCGGCCTTGGTGCGGGTGTAGCCCTCGGCCATGTGCGAGGCGCCTTCGACGTGGCGAGCCAGAATGTGACGGATGCTGCCGTCGGCGCGCAGGGCGGAATACAGCGGATTGATCGCGGCACCGGGGATGCCGAAGGCGGTATCGATGCCTTCCTTGCGCAATACCGCTACGGCGGCATCGATTGCTCTCATTCGGGCCATCTGTCGTTCCTCTTGGCTTAGAACCTGTTCACGATCTGCTGCGCGTCGGCCCTGCTGCGTTAAAACCAGGCTCGGAATGCTCATTTGCAACAGCAAACTCCGCTTCCTCGCCTGCTTTTGCCTTGCAGGTCTCTAGCTCGCAAGATCGTGAATGGCTCTGTTTCGATAGTTTTTATACGTGGCCCAAGCATGAAGGGCTGGCCGGAACGAGGGAATTGGCCGAAACTTCAGTTCTGTCGATATCAGGAGTATCGAATGGATCGCTATACAACCCTGCACAGCTTCGTGCTGGTCGCTGAAAACGGCAGCTTTGCCGCCGCTGCGCTGAAGGAAGGCGTGACGCCGGTGGTGATGGGCCGCCGACTCGATGCGCTGGAGCGACACCTGGGCGTCAAGCTGATGCACCGCTCGACGCGCGGGCTGGCGCTGACCGACCTTGGCGAGCAGTACCTGGAGCGTGCCCGTGGGTTGCTCAAGGACTTCGACGAAGCCGATGCCAGCATCAGCCATGACCGCACCTCGGTGCGCGGGCACCTGGTGATATCGGCGCCCGCGGCATTCGGCCGTCGGCACATCGGCCCGCACGCGCCGGCCTTCCAGGCGCGCTACCCGGACCTGCAGCTGTCGTTCAACTTCACCGACAGCGTGGTCGATCTGGTGCGCCACGGTTACGACATGGGCATCCGCATCGGCGAGGTGACCGACCCCAACTATGTCGCCATCAAGCTATTTCCCAACCGCCGTGTGGTCTGTGGCTCGCCGGACTACTTCGAGCGGCAGGGCGTGCCGCGTACCCTGGAGGAACTCTCACGACACAACTGCCTGGCGTTCAACCTGCAGGGCGGGCAACAGCGTGGCTGGACTTTTTTGCGTGACGGCAAGCAGGTAGCGGTGCGCGTGGCCGGCAACCTCGACTGCAACGACGGCGAGCTCCTGTTCGATTGGGTCAAGCAGGGGCTGGGCATCGGTTGGCGCTCGACCTGGGAAATTCAGGCCGAGCTCAAGCGCGGCGAGTTGGTGACGGTACTCGACGAGTTCGCCTTGCCGGCTTACGACATCCAGGCGGTCTACCCGCAACAGCGCTACCTGCCGGCTAAGGTGCGCTTTTTCATCGACTACCTGAAACAGGTCTACAACGCGCCTGGCTACTGGGAGGTGCGTTGAGCCGAACCTCCATGCACCTTGTGGTGGGCTAAAGCCCACCCTACGTGTGTCGATGTATGGCTGGGGTGGGTTTCGTATCACTCCGATCCGTAGGGTGGGCTTCAGCCCACCGGGGGCCACACGCATGTTTGGTGGGCTAAAGCCCACCCTACGGGTGTGGGTGTATCGTTGATGCGGGTTTAGCGTTGCTCTGGTCTATAGGGTGGGCTTCAGCCCACCGCGTGACCGAGCACGTCGAACCACGGCAGGCCGCCGCGAGTCACAGCAAGGGTCATTTCTCGGCGCGAGGCTACCCGTGGACTCCCTGAAAATTGCCACCTTCAACATCAACGGCATCCGTGCCCGTCGGACCAACCTGCTCGAATGGCTGGAGCGCGAACAGCCAGACGTGGTCTGCCTGCAGGAGCTGAAGGCGCAGGACGCCGATTTCCCCATCGATGACATCCGCGCGGCCGGCTACGGCGCCATCTGGCACGGGCAGAAGTCATGGAACGGCGTGGCCATTTTGTCCAAGGGCGACGACCCGCTGGAAATCCGCCGCGGCCTGCCGGGCGATCCGGACGATACCCACAGCCGCTACCTGGAGGCTGCCGCCCACGGGGTGATTGTCGCCTGCCTCTATTTGCCCAACGGCAATCCGCAGCCGGGGCCGAAGTTCGACTACAAACTCGCCTGGTTCGAACGCTTCATCAAACACGCCGCCGGGTTGTTCGACAATGGCCATCCCGTGGTGCTGGCTGGCGATTACAACGTCGTGCCTACCGACGAAGACATCTACAATCCCCGCTCCTGGACCAAGGATGCGCTGCTGCAGCCTGAGAGCCGTGAATGCTACGAGCGGCTGCTGGCGCAGGGTTGGATCGACGCACTGCGCGCCAAGTATCCGGACGAGCGCATCTATACGTTCTGGGATTACTTTCGCCAGCATTGGCAGAAGAACTCCGGCCTGCGCATCGATCACCTGCTACTCAGCGCCGATCTGGCGCCACGGCTGATCGATGCCGGGGTCGATCGCTGGGTGCGGGACCAGGAGCATGCCAGCGACCACGCGCCGACCTGGATTACGTTAAAAGGCGAGGCGAGCGGCAAGGCTGTGCAGGAAAAGCCGGCCAAACGCAGCAAAGCCAAGACAACCCAGTAAACTCACTGCGTCAGCGCGCAATACGCCTGGCGCTTTCCGCTTCTGCTGGAGCTTGCCCGTATGCGTCGCCCTAGTCGTGCGCCTATCTGGATAGCGGCCTTTGCCGTTCTGCTGCATCTGTTCGCGATGCCGCTGATGGCCGCGCATATGCAAGGCATGGACGGTACGGGCGGGCATTGCCCAATGGCCGAGGCCAGCCAGCATCACAGCGGACACGTCCAGCACGCCCACGTCGATGAATCTACGCCCAAGCCCAGTCATCACCAGGGGATGCCCTGCTGCTGTGCGGCGGGTTCGGCATCTCTCGCTGCGATTACGACCGGCTCGCCGGTGCTCCATCAACCTCATCTGGTACGGGCCGGCAGCCTGCCCACGGTAACTGCGCCGCAGCTGTCGCCGCGTTACCGTTGGCCTGCACTGAATCCCCGCGCATCCCCGCTCGCCTGATCAACCCCCCCTGATCTGTCCGGTAGCCATCGGTGGTCACGTATGCGTGCCGCCGCTGATTGCTGGCCCTTGCTGCAGGCCTACGTCCCGGCCGGCAGAGCGAAAAATACGGTCCCGCCTTTGTAGGAGCGAGCTTGCTTGCGATCCCGATCCACTGGAGCACCATTGATCGCCAGCAAGCTGGCTCCTACAGAGAAGCTGCAGCCATTTCGATCGAGTAAGTAGTCATGACTTCAAGTACCGCTGGCGCCCGCCCCCAAGCGCCACCCATGGTTTCCCGCACGCAGCAATCGCTGCTGGCCCTGTTGGTTCGTTTACATCTCTACGTCGGGCTACTGGTCGGCCCGTTCATTTTTATCGCTGCGCTGAGCGGCCTGGTATACGCGCTGACACCGCAACTGGAAGATCGGCTCTACGCCGAGCAGCTGTACACCGACAGCACCGGCACGCCGCAACCGTTGGCCCGACAGATCGAGATTGCCCAGGCCCATATCGGTGAATCGGCGACGCTTTCAGCGGTGCGCCCGGCACCAGAGGCCGGACACACCACCCGAGTGATGTTCAAAGCACCGGCGCTCGGCGAGTCGGAGAGCCGAGCGGTGTTCATCGATCCGGTCACTGCCGAGGTCCGCGGTGATCTGCTGGTCTATGGCACCAGCGGTGTTTTGCCGCTGCGTACCTGGCTCGACCAGTTCCACCGCAGCCTGCTGCTCGGCGAACCGGGCCGGATATACAGCGAACTGGCCGCTTCCTGGCTGTGGGTCGCGGCGCTAGGTGGCTTTGCGTTGTGGTACATCCGGAGGCAACACACGCCGGGTGCGGTCCGCGCAAAAGGCTTGAGGCACTGGCACGCCACGCTGGGGCTGTGCCTGTTGATCGGGCTGCTGTTTTTCTCTGCCACGGGCCTGACCTGGTCGCGTTGGGCGGGCGACAACATCGGAGTCGCGCGGGCGGCGCTGGGCATGTCGACGCCGAGTGTGTCCACGGCGCTGGATGGCGAAGCGGTAAAAGCGGCGGGTGAACACGCGCACCACACCGGGATGGCCATGCCGGTGGCGCGAACCGCTGAACCGCAGATGTTCGACAGCGTGCTGCGCGCTGCACGTGAGGGCGGCATAAACGCTGGCAAGGTCGAAATCATGCCCGCCGCCGGGCCGAATCGTGCCTGGACGGTGACCGAGATCGACCGCAGCTGGCCTACCCAGGTCGATGCCGTGGCCATCGATCCGCGCACGCTGCAGATCACCGATCGCACCGATTTCGCGAGCTTTCCTGTCGCCGCCAAGCTGACGCGTTGGGGGATCGATGCGCATATGGGGGCGCTGTTCGGTCTGGCCAATCAGCTGTTGCTCGCAGTGACTGCGCTTGGCTTGGCGACAATGGTGGCCTTGGGTTACCTGATGTGGTGGCGACGACGTGCAGCGGCGCGGCGAGTCAGAGTGTTACAGGCATTGGGCGCGTTGTCGCCACGGACCTTGGGTACAACGCTGGTGCTTGCCCTGCTGTTTGGCATCTGCCTGCCGGTTCTGGGCGCCAGTCTGTTGATATTCCTGATTGTCGAAGCGCTGCTCGATGCGCTGGCGAGGGCGCGTCATGGCCGTGTACGTCAGCCAGGGTGATCCGGAACAGTCCGCTGCCACCCACCACCAAGCACCTGATACAGGCTGATCAGCGCATTGAGCCGGCTCTCGCGGAGCTGTACGGCCGCCAGTTCGGTATTGAACAGGTTGCGCTGGGCATCGAGGGTCTCCAGGTAGGACGAATAGCCCGCGCGGTAGCGGTCCTCAGCGTAGGTCAGGGAGCGCTCGAGTACGGCGCGGCGAGCCGCGACGCGCGCGAGCTGCTGGCGCAGATTACTGACCGCCGAAAAGCTGTTTTCCACTTCCCTGAAGGCGTCCAGCGCCGCGGCGCGGTAGGCGAAGGCCGCCTGGTTGCGCTGGGCGACCGCGATGTTCAAGCCTGCCTCCAGGCGGCCAGCATCGAAGATCGGGGCGAGCACGCTGGCGCCGAGATCCCAGACACGCACCGGGTCGTAATCGAGTGAGTTGACGAACAGCCGACCGAGACTGGCAGACAGCTGTACCTGCGGCAGGAATCGGTCACGCTGGGCCTGCAGATTCAGGCTGCTGGCCGCGAGCAGCAGCTCGGCTTGCTGGATGTCCGGGCGGCGGCGCAGCAGCTCCGAAGGCAGCACGCCCGGCACCGGAGGCGGCTCGATGGCTAGCAGCCCGGCGCCGCGCTCCACGTCCCCTGGGAAGCGACCGGTGAGCAGGCGCAGGGCATTTTCCTGCTCCCGGATGGCCTGCTGCAGCTGCGGCAGCAATTCGGCGGCGGCTTCGTATTCCGATTGCGCCTGGGTCAGTTCAAGCTGCGAGGTGTAGCCGAGGGCTGCGCGGTCCTCGGCGACACGCAGCGCCTCTCGGCGTGAATTGATGGTTTCGCGTGTGACGTACAGCTGGCGGTCCAACGACAGCAGCGACACATACGCTCGGGCAGTGGTGCTTGCCACTGCCAGCCTGACGGCGTCGCGCTCGGCTTCGGTCGCGCGATATTCAAGTTGCGCCGCTTCCTTCAAGCGCCGTAGCCGTCCCCAGAGGTCGACCTCGTAGGACACCTGCAATGACGGCTGCACGGCCGTGGTATGGGTCATGCCCAGTACGCTGAGTTCGCGGGTGCGTTGCGCTCCCAGCGCCGCGTCGAGCGATGGCAGCAGCGCGGCCCGCGACAGCTGGATCTGTTCACGTGCCTGTTCCACGCGAGAGGCGGCGCTCAGCACCTCGGTGTTGTGCGCCAGTGCCGCCTCGACCAGCGCCGTCAGCTGAGCATCACCGAACGCCTGCCACCAGGTCGCGGAGACGTCGGCCATGTTTGAGCCTGGTTCCCGCCAGTCTGCCGGTGGGGTGAACGCGGCTTCAGGCGGAAGCGGCTGCCGAGGCGGCATGCAGCCGGCCAGCGTAACCAGCAGCAGACCTGGCATCAGCCGGCGCAGGGCGCGGACCAGGCCGCTCATTGCGTACTGTCCGCGGTGGATCGCTCCGCTGCCTCTGTGGCGCCGGTATCCACATGAGTCACCACCGACAGACCGGGGCGCAGCCGCTTGGCGAGTGGCTGATCCGGGGCGATGGAGATGCGTACTGGCACGCGCTGAACCACTTTGGTGAAGTTGCCGGTGGCGTTGTCCGGGCGTAGCACGCTGAATTCCGAACCGGTGGCAGGGGCCAGGCGCTGTACATGGCCGCGGAGCCGCGCGCCGTCCAAGGCATCGACTTCAATCTCGACCGGCTGTCCGGGACGCATGGCGAACGTCTGGGTCTCCTTGTAGTTGGCGATTACCCAGAGCTGCTCCGGCACCAGGTACAACAGCTGCGAGCCGGCCGTCACGTATTGGCCCTGGCGCACCGTGACCTCGCTGACCTGCCCGTCGCGCGGTGCGTCGATTACCGTATTGTCCAGGTCGATCTGCGCGCGCTTGAGCGCCGATTCTGCGATTTCCACTTGTGCCTGCAAACCGCCGCGTGAGACTTCACTGGCCTTCAGCGTTTGCTCGGCGATGTCGATGGCGGCCCGCGCCTGTTGCACCTGGGCCGAGTCGGCGCGTGCGGTTGCACGGATCTGATCGCGCTCGCGGATCGAAACAGAACCCCGTTCGGCCAGCTCGTTGACACGTTTCTCATCCGCCAAGCCCCGTTTCAGCTCCGCTTCGGCAGCGGCCAGTTCGGCGCGGCGGGCGGCCAGCGTCGCCCGGTTGGAGGCCAGGGTCTGCGCCAGGTTCTCGAGCTCGAAGCGGCGCGCTGCAAGCTCGGCCCTGCGCTGTTCAACCAGCTGGCGGTACTGACGATCATCGATGCGCACCAATGGCTGGCCTTGCTCGACCACTTCGAAGTCCTGCACCAGCACCTCGGTCACATAGCCGCTAACCTGCGGGGCCAGCACGGTGATCTGTCCGCGCACATAGGCATTCTCGGTGACCGCCACGCGGCCGGTGAACGGCCACAGCTGCCAGGCATAAAGGATCGCCAGCACGCCGATGAGCGCTACCAGCACCATCAGGATCACCGAACGACGGCTCGGTTTGATGGTTTTCGGCGGATCGTCCGGGGTCGGTCCCGCGTCGGTGGCCGCCGCAGAGGGCTGCGTGGGTTGGGCTGGCTGCAGGCTTTGCTGTTCCTCGGGTTGGGTGCGTTCGCTCATGGAGAGGCGGAATTCCTGTTCTGCTGCGCAATGCGCAGGGTGCGATAGAGCGTCCAGCCGAACACGCCGATGGAAAGCATGCCGATCAGCCGGAATACATCATTGAAGGCCAGCACGTTGGCTTCGCGCGTGGCCGCTTGACTCAGCTGCGCTGCGCTCAGTGCCTGGCGAAGCCGAGGGTCGTTCTGGCGCGGTATCAGCGCCTGGCTCTGGGCCTGCAAACGTCCGGCAACCCGCGGGTCGCCGGCCACCACCTGTTCGGTGAGGTGGCTGGAATGGTACTTCTCGCGCATCACCTGATAGGTACCGAACAGTGCTGGTGCGGCCAGGCCGCCGAGGCTCTGGGTCATGGTGAACAAGACGATGAACGTCACCAGATAGTTCGGACCGTTGCGCAGCGCGCGGCCGATACCGGTGATCAGCAGCGGACCGAGGAACATGCCACTGGCGAAGGCCAGCAGGCCCTGGCTGAGAAACATGTCATGGGGACGGGTCAGGTTGGTGGCATCGATGTCGAGAAAGCTGGCGATGGCAATCAGCACGATCGACAACAGGATCTGCGGAAAGGCCCGGGTTGGGCTGAAGGTCATCGCGCTGCCGGCAATGCCCATGACCAGGCCCAGCAGGATCACCGCGTACAACGGCTGCAGCTGTTCGGTGCCCATGCCGAGGGTCTGCAGCAGGCCCACCGCGCCGTAGGTCTGTTCGGAAAGCAGCAGCCGCAACGCCAGCGCGCCGAAGGCGAAGCGCAGCATTTCGGCAGTGCCCAGCCAGCGTGTGTGCAGCAACGGGTTGCGCCGGTGATGTTCGATCATGAAGGCAGCGCAGAACAGCAGCAGCGCGGCAATCAGGGCGTAGCCCAGCCAAGGCTCCTCCGTCCACCAGAGGATGCGCCCCTGGGCCAGCACCGCCGCGATCAACGCCAGCGCAGGAGCCAACAGGGCGAAGGTGAGGAAATCCAGCGGTTCGAACACCTTGATGCGCTCGCCCAGCGGTAGCTTGAGCACCACCACGGCGGCCAGCGAGCAGAGCGCCAGGCCGCTTTCGAACACATACAGGCGATGCCATTCGCCCATCACCAGCAGCGCAGGGGACATCAGCCAGGCCAAGGGTGTGCCCAGCTGGGAAATGCCGAAGCCGAGGATCACCGCCTTGGGCAGATCGACCTTGCGAAACGCCTGCAGCATGTAGAACAGGCCCAGGGAGGAGGTGGTCGCAGCGGCCAGACCACTGGCTGCGCGGACGAACACGGCCATTTCAAAGCCTTCGACGAATACATGCGCGATGCTCAGCAATGCGTAGAGCGTCAGGCCGATCTCGGCGAAGCGGCGCAGGCCGTATTGCTGGCGAAACTTGATCATCAGCAGGTTGGCCGACACGCTGACCATGAAATAGGCCGCCGGAAGCCAGGCCGCCTGCGACGGCGTCAGGCCCAGATCGCCCTGAATGCTCGGCAGGTTGGCGATGAACAGGGCGTTGCCCAGCCCGCCGGTGATGCCGACCAGTACGGCAACACAGGCATAGGCGATGCGCAGCGGCATGGGATGCAGCAGGATCGCCGGCGAGCCCGGCATTGAGGGGCGTTCTTCGGGTTCCCAGCGAGGAACGGGGGCGAGGTATTGCGGCATCTTTGGCTAGGCTCGAAGGGCGGTTTCAACTGATCGGAGCGCCGCACCGGGGCGGCGGCTACTCCCTTGGGACAATCTTTAGCGTGAAATGATTGGTCACACTTGGCAAAGCATGCTGCCGCTGCTCCCGGCGACGGCCGTGCAGCTGGTCCGTTACATGAACGAACGGGGACGGCAACTTGGCTATGTTTGTGGGTTTCTTCGAGTTTGGCGGCGGCGGGCTGCTAAGGCGTGGCTGCTTGTGATCAACAGCTATTCAGCCAATCGATGGAGCAGCCAGGATGCAGCCCAGACCGGTTCAGAACGTTCAGCACCAGGCTAATCGGCGTTTAAGGCACGCAGCGGGGGACCGATCATCCGGAAAACTCAGGCGAGTCGCCAGAAACCAACAACACTGAACTAAAGGTCCCAACGATTCAGCGGGGCGCAGTTGTGCTCGCCGCTGGATAAGGACCGTCAACCCGAGCCGTCGAAACGAAACGGCTATTTCACCGGAGGTGTGAATGCTGCAGAACGTTCGGCTGGGACCCGAGGCCTTCGAGCGGGGCGGCGACCCAGCGGCCATGCTGCGGGACCTGGAAATAGCGGGCCATACGGTAGGTGACATGCTCTGCGAAGCGTTGCGCTCAGTGCGTTCGCACCTGGGCATGGATGTCGCGTTCGTCGCCGAGATGGTGCAGGGCTTTCGCGTGTTCCGCCATGTAAGCGGCCGTAGCGATCCGCCGCCGATATGTGTGGGCGGCTCCGATCCCCTTTCAGACAGCTACTGCCAGCGGGTGGTGGATGGTCGACTGCCGCAGCTGATCCCCGACACCAGCAAACTGCCCGAAGCGGTGGCGCTGCCCATCACCGAGATATTGTCGATCGGCGCCTATATCAGCGTGCCGATCCGTTTTAGCGATGGTCGCTTGTACGGCACCTTCTGCTGCTTCAGTTCCAAGCCTGACGGCACCTTGAACGAACGTGATCTGGATACCCTGCGGTTGTTCGCCGACTTCGCCGGCCGGTTGCTCGAGACTCAGGCCAAGGAGCAGCGCGAACAGGAGGAGCGGCTCGCGCGCATCAACAGCGTGCTGAGTGAACAGGCGTACAACGTCGTGTATCAGCCGATCGTGGATGTGAGGCAGAACGACGTGGTTGGCTACGAAGCGCTGGCGCGATTCTCCGGCGAACCACAACGTACCCCGGATCTCTGGTTCGGTGAGGCCGAGCAGGTCGGTCTGCAATGCGAACTGGAAATAGCGCTCGTCCAGGAAGCCCTGAAAGGCCTGAGTGGCATTCGCCAGGACCGCTACCTGTCGTTGAACGTCTCGCCGGAAACCATCCTCGCCGGGGCACTCGGAACCCTGCTAGACGGCCAGCCCCTGGACAGGCTGATGCTCGAGGTCACCGAGCACGCGTCAGTACGCGACTATGACCTGATCGCCGAAGCGCTCGAACCCATGCGCGCGCAGGGCCTGCTGCTGGCGGTGGATGATGCAGGTGCCGGCTATGCGAGTTTTCGCCACATCCTCAAGCTCAAGCCGGATGTGATCAAACTCGACGGTAGCCTGATCCGCAACATGGACAGCAACCGCGACTGCCGGGCGCTGGCGTCGGCATTGATCCGCTTCGGTCAGGAGACCGACTGCAAGATCGTCGCTGAATGCGTCGAGACAGAGGCCGAACTGGAGATCCTCCGTGAGCTTCAGGTGACCAAGGCGCAGGGCTATCTGCTGGGCCGCCCTGGGCCGCTGGGTGGCAGTCAGCAGACTTAGACGAGGCCGCGACTGACAGGTGCAACCCGTCGGGTTACCTGTCAGTCGGCCCTTCTGATGGCTCAGTTGCCCCGATAGGTCGAGAAGCCGTACGGGCTGAGCAGCAGCGGGATGTGGTAGTGCGGCACGGTGCCGTCCACCTCGAAGATCACCGGGACTTCCGGAAAGAAACTCGCCGTATCGTGCGCCTCGAACCAGTCACCGGTCTTGAACGTGACGCGGTAGGTGCCTTTCTCCAGCGACTTGTCCTGCGGATAGAGCGCGGTGATGCGGCCTTGCTGGTTGGTCACGCCATCGTTCAGGGCAGTCCACTGCTTACCGTTCTGCTTTTCCAACGTGACTTTCACATCAGGCGAGGGCAGGCCGTCGTTGAGGTTGAGCACATGTACGCTGAGCGGGTTGTCGGCAGCCATGGCGAGGCTGGAAAGGCTGGCAATGACGAGGCTGGCGCAAAGGGTTTTCAGGTTAGTCATGGATTGATCTCCGGTTAACGGTTGGAAGGAAGCAGTTTTGCGATTGCCTGAGTGGCGCAGGCCTCGTCGGTCTCGGCGCCGCCGGCACCGGCTACGCCAATGGCGCCGATGACTTCGTCGCCGACCCGCAGCGGAACGCCGCCGCCGAGCAGTAACAGTTCATCGAAGGTGTTGAGGTTGGCGGCGTCCGGGTTGTTGCGGGCGCGCTCGCCGAACAGGCGGGTCGGTGTCTTGCTGGACAACGCGGTGTAGGCCTTGCGCTGTGCAGCGATGGTGTTGTGCGGGCCGACGTTGTCGTCACGCTGCAGCGCGATCAGGTTGCCGCCGCGATCGACCACTGCCATCGCGGCGGTACGGCCCTCGGCGTGGCAGGCGGCCATGGCCGAGTCGAGCAGGGCGTTGGCCAGTTGCAGCGAGACGTTCTGCTGGCTGACAGGTTGCGGGGTGGCGGCCATGGCCTGGGCACCGGCAAGGGCCAGGCCGACCAACGAAAGGGGGACAATGCGCATCGGTTTCTCCTCAATGGGCTCCGTGGAGCAGGTGGGGCCATCCTGTGCTGGTGGCCGCGTCAAACCCATTGCCTGCGCATTACGTATTTGTAATGGGATAAATGCTCGCGGGCGCCTAGCCTATGCGCCTCGCCCGGAGGAAGCAGATGCGCATACTGGTAGTAGAAGACGAGTTCAAGACGGCCGATTACCTGCGCAAGGGGTTGAGCGAGTCGGGCTATCTGGTGGAAGTCGCGCTCAACGGCCTGGACGGTCAGCACCTGATTCAGGAAAGCGAGTTCGACCTGATCATCCTCGACGTCATGTTGCCGGGCATCGACGGCTGGCAACTGCTGCAGATCGTGCGGCGCAAGGCGCAGACGCCGGTGCTGTTCCTCACCGCGCGCGATGCCGTGGAAGACCGGGTCAAGGGCCTGGAGCTGGGCGCTGACGACTATCTGGTCAAGCCGTTTTCCTACGCCGAGCTGCTGGCGCGGGTTCGCACCTTGCTGCGCCGCGGGCCGCCGCGTGAGGTCGAGCAGTTCAAGGTCGCCGATCTGGAGCTGGACCTGCTCCGCCGTCGGGTCACGCGTCAGGGTGAGCGGCTGACGCTGACCAACAAGGAGTTCGCCTTGTTGCACCTGCTGCTCAGCCGTGAAGGCGAAGTCCTGTCGCGGGCGCAGATTGCTTCGCAGGTCTGGCAGATGAATTTCGACAGCGATACCAATGTCGTCGACGTCGCGATACGCCGGCTGCGGGCGAAGGTGGACGACCCTTACCAGCCCAAGCTGATCCACACCGTGCGCGGCATGGGCTACCTGTTGGAAGTGCCGGAATGAAGCTGCTGCCACGCTCGCTGAGCCTGCGTCTGGCACTGATGTTTGCGCTGGTCAGCACGGCGCTGCTGGGTGCGATTGGCTTCTACCTCTATCAATCACTGGAGCGCGAGATCGCCTGGCGCGACGACCAGGCGCTGCTCGGGCGGCTGGAGCGCATGGCGGCCTTGCTCGATGACAGTGACAGCATCGAGGTGCTGCGCGAGCGACCTCAGCTCTACGCCAACATGCTCGGCAATCGCGACAGTCTGCTTTGGGTGCTGGGGGAGAGTGGGGCGCCGCTGATCGAGATCAATCCCGCTCAGTTGGCGATCCCGCAATTGCCGCCGGCGGATCACCCGCGGCTGGAGGATCTGGGTGATCAGGCGCGGTTGGCCTGGATACAGATCGAACGACCACGTGGCGGCCTGACGCTGATCGCCGGCAAATTGCTGGGCGAGCGTGAGCAGATGCTTGCCGCGTACCGCCTGAAACTCTGGCTGGCCCTGGCCACCGGTGCGCTACTGGCGTTTCTGCTGGGCTGGCTGGTGAGCGAACGAGGACTGCGGCCGGTTCGTCAGCTGACCCGCCGTGCGCTGGCGATCGACGTCCAGCACCTGCATCTGCGCATCGAAGACAGTGCCGAGCTTAGCGAGTTGCGCGCGTTGAGCGAGGCACTGAACCAGATGCTCGCGCGACTGGAGGCCGGTTTTGCCCAGCTGTCGCGGTTTTCCGAAGACCTGGCGCATGAGATGCGCACCCCGCTCAGCAACCTGATGGGCCAGACCCAGCAAACCTTGCGGCGGGTACGCTCGCTGGAGGATTACCAGAGCCTGCTGGCTTCCAATCAGGAGGAATATGAGCGTCTGGCCAGAATGATCAACAACATGTTGTTTTTAGCCCGCACCGAGCAGGTCGATGCGGCAATTCACCGGCAGGACCTCGACCTGGCCGAAACGGTGGAACAGCTCGGTGATTATTTCGAGGGCGTTGCCGAAGAGCAGCAGATGCGGGTAGTGAACGAGGCGAGCGGCAGCCTGCACGCCGATCCGGATCTGCTGCGCAGGGCGCTGGCCAACCTCATCGCCAATGCGCTGCGCTATGGCGCGACGGGAACGGAGGTCCGCGTGAGCAGCGAGCGTACCGCTGAAAACGTGGTGATCACTGTCGAAAACGGCGGCGAGCCCATCGCTGCCGAACACCTGCCGCGGCTGTTCGACCGCTTCTATCGCTGCGATCCGTCACGTGCCCAACCGGGCGACTCTGGCGGGCTGGGGCTGGCAATTGTGCGCTCGATCATGCAGCTGCATGGGGGTGAAGTGCGGGTGACCAGCGATGCATCGGTTACCTGCTTCAGCCTGTCCTTTCCTCGCTGAACGTAGTGGCTCCACCGGGCAGACAGGCTGAACCTTTATCGAAACGGCAGAGTCGACTTAACAGGTTGGCCGTGTTCTTTCCGGCCGTTCATCCAAGCCCGTAGGAGACTTTCTCAATGGATAACAAAGACACCATTTCCGTACTCAACGATCTCATCGAAACCAGCAAAGACGGTGAGAAGGGCTTCCGCGAATGCGCTGATGACCTGAAGAATCCGCAGCTGAAGACCACCATGAATCAACGTGCCCAGGATTGCGCCACGGCAGCCGCTGAGCTGCAGCAATTGGTACGCACCATGGGTGGCGATCCGGATACCTCCACAAGCACTGCCGGTGATATGCACCGTCGCTGGGTCGACCTGAAGACCAAGGTCACCGGCAAGGATGACGAGTCCATCCTCAACGAGTGCGAGCGTGGCGAAGACGTTGCCCTCAAGAGCTACCGCAAAGCGCTCGAGAAGGACCTGCCAATGGATGTCCGTTCGGTGGTCGAGCGTCAGATGCAGGGCGTGCAGCGCAACCATGATGAGGTCAAGGCACTGCGCGACGCCGAGCGCGCCCGTAGCTGATCGATCCATGTTGCGAAAACGCCGGCCTCAGGGCCGGCGTTTTTTTATCAATGCTGGACCCGTGATGCGGGCTGCTGCGTCATCCACATACGGGTTCCGCCGTTCTGGTGAACGGAGCGTATTGATAGAGCTGTTCGGCTGACATGGGGCGGCTGAAGTGATAGCCCTGCGCGATGTCGCAGCCCGCCAGCCTCAGGTAGACGAGCTGATCCCGCGTTTCCACACCCTCGGCCACCACCGTCAAACCCAGGCGCTTCGCCAGCGTGATGGTGGACGAGACGATGGGGTTGTCGTCATAGCTGTTCGACAGTGGGGCGATCAACGCCCGGTCTATCTTCAGTGTATTGAGCGGCATCGAGTGCAGGTGGGCGAAGCCCGCATAGCCTCTGCCGAAGTCATCAAGGCTGATGTTCAGCCCGGCCACACGCAGCCGTTCGAGATGCTCGACGGCCATGCCTTCATCATCGAGTACGACCGTTTCGGTAATCTCCAGCTCGAACTGCCAGGCTTCGATGCCGCGCTGCGCCAGCTCGCTGAGCAACCGTTCGCTGAAGTCGGCTTGACGCAGCTGTATGGCCGATACGTTGACGGCGAGTCGCGAGGATCGGCCTTGAGCGCTCCAACCTTTCAGTTCCTCCAGCGCGAGACGTATCACTTCCCAGCCGAGCGCGACGATGAACCCACTGCGCTCTGCCAGCGAAATGAAGCGATCCGGATAGAGCAGGCCGAACTGCGGGTGCTCCCAGCGCACCAGTGCTTCATAGCCAGAAACCTGCATCGAATCCAAGCGGATTTGCGGCTGGTAGTGCAGGACGAATTGCCGTTCGCTCAACGCGGCAACCAGCGACTGCTCCAGCGAGAATTCATTGATATCCGCGAGGTTCAAGGAGGGGTCGAAGAACCGATACTGGCCGCGACCGGACTGCTTGGCCGAATACATTGCCGCGTCAGCGCAGCGAATCAAACCGTCGATTTCCTGACCATCACGGGGACAGATGCTGACACCGATGCTCGGGCTGGTGTTGACCTCATGTTCATCGAGGGCATAGACGGCGGTGAGCTTGTTCACCAGATCGCGGACCCAGGTGTCGATCTGCTCTTCACTTCGGTCGCCCGCAAGCAGCACGACGAATTCATCACCGCCGAAGCGCGCCGCCTGATCGCCGGGTTCCAGCGCGCGGCTGATCCGTCCCGCCACGGCCTGCAGTAGCAAATCCCCGACCTTGTGCCCCAGCGAATCGTTGATCGATTTGAAGCGATCCATGTCGATGAAGAGTATTGCCATCAAACGACGCAGGTTGCGCTGGCGAGCCAGGGTTTCAGCGCAGGTATCCAGGAACTGCCGGCGATTGTGCAGGCCGCTCAGGTGGTCGGTAGCGGCTGCATGGGTGCTGCGCCGATGTTCGTCCTCCAGACGACTGATCCGCTCTTGGTCGATCCGATGGGCCTGCTCCAGCGCGCAGAATGCCTCGTGGCGCCTCTGCAACAGCCGCATCGCCCAGATCACTCCGCCGAGGATGAGCAACGTCATGGCCAGATTCATCCACAACTGACGGCCGAAACTGCGTTGGTGGGCCGCGAGGATTTCGCCAACCTGCTGGCTGACGACCACGCTGAATCCGCTGTCACGCGCGCGGCTGTAAAGGCTCTGATATTCCTGATCAGTGCTGTATTGGGTGGTCATGCCGGCATCCGTCTTTGCAGGCAGACCGGGTCTGAGGCGTTTGCCTGCGGCAGACATCCCACCGTTTGTGAAGTGGAGCCGTCCCTCGTCAGCCCTGTCCAGCAATCGCACCAGCCCGGTAGCGCCCAGGTCGGCGTGATTGAGTAGAACGGCGAGTGGGCTAACGTCCAACTGCACCAACAGGATGCGCTTCAACTCAATCGAGTCGGGGCCGGTCAGCGGTATCAGAAAAGGTAACTGCCAGCTTGCAGGCTCTGCGGCCTGCAGCGACGCCATGGGTCGTAGCAGGAAGGGCTGGTTACCGTACTGCGCATTATGGGCGTTGAATTCCGCGAGCCATTGCTCTGGCAGTGGCTGGGAGTCAGACGTGCTGGCGAGCAGGCGCCCGCCCAGATCGTAGAGATTCAAGCGCTCAAGGGTAGGGTCCTCGGCAAGCATGCGAGCGAGGCTTTGACGGTCGGAGCTGAAGCCGTCGCTCAACATCAGGTGACCGATGACCTGCACCCGGTCGACGCGTTGTTGCAGGTTCTCCACGGCACTACGGGCCAGGCTGAGATGCTCGGCGGCCTTGGCTTGCAACGCCGCCCTTCGCGACGTCTGTCCGTGGTGCCAATACGATCCCCACAGGAGTGCCAGCGTGGCTATACAGAGCGATAGCAACAGCGCCTGAGGAAACGTGGGGGAGGACAGGAACCGTCGAATCACGGCGGGGCACTCAATGCGTAGTGATGGCAAAGTATCATCACGTTATGTCATAGCGATGACAGCATTCGAGGCGCACATTGGCTGGCTGCGGGTGCTTCGCCGCAAATCGCCGGCACTCGAACGGTTCTGCACACAAAGGTCCCATCGCTCAGGCAAAATCGAACGAACTGCTAAGCTGTTTCATCCGTTTTCCGGAACCCGCTGCTCATGAATTCCTTCATCTCCCCATCGAGTGACGAGACCAGCGCACAGCGCGCCGAGCTGGCGCGGCTGGTCGAAGGCGCCGTCAGCGGCGACGGCATGCACCCGACCGCCATCGAGCCGCTGCATCTGATCCGCTGCGCAACGCCTGGCGAGATGACTTATGGCCTGCACAAGCCGGCGTTGTGCGTCATCGTTCAGGGCGGCAAAGAAGTGCGCCTGGCTGATGAGCTGTATCGCTACGACCCGCTACATTATTTGGTGGTGTCGGTGACGCTGCCTGTTGCCGGCTGCGTGATCCGGGCGTCCAGCGATGAGCCTTACATCTGCATTCGGCTGGACATCGACCCATCACTGATTGCCGGGCTGGTTGCCGACGCCAACCCGGCGCCAGCGCCAGAAGATACCGCGGGGCGTGGCCTCTATCTGGACCGTATCGACGCGCCGCTGCTGGACGCCACCCTGCGGCTGGTGCGCCTGCTAAACAATCCCAAGGACATCCCGGTCCTCGCGCCATTGGCAGTGCGCGAGATGTTCTACCGACTGCTCTGCGGGCCGCAGGGGCACCACCTTCAGGCGGTGGCGCTGCAAGGCAGTCAGTCGCACCGGGTCAACGATGCGATCGAGTGGCTCAATCGCAACTACGTCGAGCCGCTGCGCATCGATGAGTTAGCGCGACGGGTCAATCTCAGCAGCTCCAGCCTGCATCATCGATTCAAGGCACTGACGGCCATGAGTCCGTTGCAATATCAGAAGCAGCTTCGCCTGCAGGAAGCCCGCCGGTTGTTGGTGGCCGAAGGGTTGGAAGTGTCGGCAGCGGGTTACCGGGTGGGCTATGAAAGCCCCTCGCAATTCAGCCGGGAATACAGCCGCTTGTTCGGCGCCTCCCCGGTCAAGGACCTGGCCCGTCTGCGCAACATGGCCTGATCTCGCTCAGGGGACCGATGCAGTGCCTGTATAGCGCCGGTGGGGTCGCCTGCCGTCAGCCGTGGTTCTGAGTCGCTGCGAGACGCAGCGCGTCGAGCACCAGGGTGAATGCGGGCGAGGGTTGCTTGCGGCTCGGGTAGTACAGGTAGTAGCCATCGAACGGCGCGCACCAGTCGTCCAGCACCCGCACCAAGCGGCCTTCCTCAATATGCGGGGCGAACTCGTCTTCCGGCAGGAAGGCGATGCCCAGCCCGTCCAGCGCCGCAAGCACGATATGCGGCGTGCTGTTCAGCACGACCTGGCCCTCAACGCGCACGTTAAGAGCCTGCTCGCCTTGTTCGAACTCCCAGGCGTATAGCCCACCATGGGTCGGAAAGCGCATGTTGATGCAGCGGTGTCCGGTCAGGTCCTGCGGTGTGGTCGGCTTGGTGTGCTGCGCAAAGTATGTCGGCGATGCCACCGCGGCCATCCGCAGCGCCGGGCCGATCGGCATGGCAATCATGTCCTTGTCGATGGTATCGCCCAGGCGCACACCGGCATCGAAGCGATCGGCCACGATGTCGCGAAAGCCGTAGTTGACGTCGAACTCGACGTTGATGTCGGGGAAGGCTTTGAGCAGTGGCGTGATTTTTGGCAGCAATAGGGTTCGCAGCACGTGGTCGCCACAGGTGATTCGCACCGTGCCCGCCGGTTTCTCGCGCAGGTCCGTCAGCACGTCCAGCTCGGCCTCAATTTCATCGAAGCGGTGTCCGATGGCGCGCAGCAGCCGCTCACCGGCAGGCGTGGGCGAGACGCTGCGTGTCGTCCTAGTCAACAAGCGAATTTCGAGGCGTTTCTCCAGGCCGCTGACCGCCTGGCTTAGCGCCGATTGCGAAACGCCCAGTTGCGCCGCTGCGCGGGTGAAGCTGCCTTCACGTGCGACGGTGACGAATGAGAGGAGATCGTTGAGGTTGCGTCTGACCATGGGCCTAGCTTGGCATAGATAACTGATTAGCGGCGCTTATAGCGGCTTTAAGCATTCATTAGCTAATCAGGAAAGCCATACCCCAGGAGAATGCTTGATACGAAAAGACGCGGCGCTGTCGCTCGCAACCGATTGTGGGGTGTGCAGCTCGCCGCGCCGGCCAAGCATTGCGGTCAGTGAGGCCGCTTCAGGGGTATCGCCACTCATGATCAGCTACACAACCGATGCCACATTAGACAACCACGAGACTGCCCATTGGGGCGGGGTGTTCGCCATGTCGATGTGCGTATTTGCGCTGATCGCCTCCGAGTTCATGCCTGTCAGTCTGCTCACGCCCATCGCCGCCGACCTCAACATCAGCGAGGGGAGCGTCGGTCAGGGCATTGCGATTTCCGGCGCATTCGCCGTGGTGACCAGCCTGTTCATTTCCTCGCTCGCTGGGCACATGAACCGCAAGGCGCTGTTGCTGCTGCTGACGGGAGTCATGGGGTTGTCTGGCGCGGTCGTTGCGCTGGCGCCGAACTACTTCACCTACATGCTTGGCCGCGCGCTAATCGGCGTGGTGGTTGGTGGATTCTGGTCGATGTCCGCGGCGACGGCCATGCGCCTGGTTCCGGAAGATCAGGTCCCGCGGGCACTGGCAGTGTTCAACGGCGGCAATGCGCTGGCCACGGTCGTCGCGGCTCCTCTGGGCAGTTATCTGGGCTCAATCATCGGCTGGCGCGGCGCCTTCCTGTGCCTGGTCCCGGTGGCCCTCGCCGCGCTCATTTGGCAGTGGATCAGCCTGCCTTCGATGCCGACCGAGGCTCGCAAGGCCCAACCGTTTCATGTCTTCAGCCTGCTCAAACACCCGGTGGTGGCCTTGGGCATGCTGGCTGTCGGGGCGTTCTTCATGGGCCAGTTCACGCTGTTTACCTACTTGCGGCCATTCCTCGAGACGGTGACAGGGGTCGACGTGTCCACGCTCTCGCTGATGCTGCTCGTGATCGGGGTGATGGGCTTTATCGGCACGCTGCTGATCAGCTCGGTCCTCAAACGCGGCCTCTATCCGACGCTGATCGGCATCCCCGTGCTGATGGCCGTCATCGCACTGTCGCTGACCCAATTCGGACACGCGACGGGCGTTGTAGTCGTGCTTCTGGGCGCCTGGGGACTCATTGCCACCGCCGCTCCGGTCGGCTGGTGGAGTTGGGTGCCGAGGACTTTTCCACAAAACCCCGAGGCCGGTGGCGGACTGATGGTGGCGGTGATTCAACTGTCGATCGCCGTGGGCTCGATGCTGGGCGGGGTGCTGTTCGACACCAGCGGCTACCGCAGCACCTTTCTCAGCGGCATGGCCCTGCTGCTAATTGCGGCCTTTCTGACTTTCCTGACATCGCGCTCACATACCGGACAAAGGGTGGTGACTACGCCGGGTGCTGAACAACCACCAGGCCAGCTGGCCGCCCATTCCCGATCACTGCATGAAGAAGGATAGACCGATGAAAAAGCTGCTTCTGGCGGTAGGACTAATGACCAGCGCCTACGCATTCAACGCAATGGGACAAGACATGTCTGACGGTGCCAATAATTTCTACACGAGCGATAGTTTGAGCCTGGAAAAGGTCCGGTTCGATAACCAATACAACATGGAGGTCGTGGGCAACCTGTTCATGCCTAAAGCTGCTGACCGGAACACGCGCTACCCCGCGATCATCGTGGGCCACCCCATGGGCGCAGTGAAGGAGCAGAGTTCGAATCTCTACGCACAGAAGCTCGCCGAGCAGGGCTTCGTCACGCTCGCCATCGACCAGTCGTTCTGGGGCGAGAGCGAAGGCCAGCCGCGCAATGTGGTGGCGCCGGACGTTTATACAGAGGCGTTCAGCGCCGCGGTTGATTACCTCGGCACGCGGCCTTTCGTGGACCGGGAGCGGATCGGCGTATTGGGCATCTGCGGCAGCGGCAGCTTTGTCATCAGCGCGGCCAAGATCGACCCCCGCATGAAGGCCATCGCGACGGTTAGCATGTACGACATGGGCGCGGCCAACCGCGACGCCTTGAACAAGTCGCAAACGCTCGAGCAGCGTAAGCAGATCCTCGCTGAGGCCGCCGAGCAACGCTACGCCGAATTCACCGGCGGCGAGACTCGCTATACCGGCGGCACGGTGCACCAGTTGCACGAGGACACTCACCCCATCCAACGCGAGTTCTTCGACTTCTACCGTACGGCCCGCGGCGAGTTCACGCCGGCCAGCTCAACGCCTGATCTGACCACGCACCCAACACTGACCAGCAACGTGAAGTTCATGAACTTCTATCCGTTCAATGACATCGAGACGATTTCCCCGCGCCCGATGCTGTTCATTTCCGGCGACGAGGCGCACTCGAAGGAGTTCAGCGAAGCGGCCTACCGTCAGGCGGGCGAGCCGAAGGAGCTGCTGTGGATCAAGGGTGCCGGGCACGTCGATCTCTATGACCGCGTCGACCTGATCCCCTTCGACAAGCTCGCTGCTTTCTTCAGGAACAACCTGAGCGAGTAATCCGGCAGGCCGTGGCCGGCCCCGCTATTCAATTCGGCCATGAAACGGCGCCCGACCCAACCATTTAACGCGGAGAGACCCATGCGCACGCTACTGTTGACCCTGTTTATCTCGACCCTGGTGCCGATGGCATTCGCCGATGAAGGCAACGCCGAAGACCAACGCATTGCCGCCGCCGGCAGCCAGGCATCCATTGCCGGCCCCGATGCATGGTTTACCGGGCGCGCCCGCATTGACCCGCTCTACAGCGCGACCAAACACATGAATGCCTCTGGCGCATACGTCACTTTCGAGCCTGGCGCCCGCTCGGCCTGGCACACCCATCCCAAGGGCCAATACCTGATCGTCACCGCTGGCGTGGGTCGCGTCCAGCAGTGGGGCGAACCTATTCAGGTGATCAAGCCGGGCGACGTGGTCTGGTGCCCGCCGGGCGTTAAGCACTGGCATGGCGCTGCGCCCGAGACCGCTATGACACACATCGCCGTGACCGGGACTGACGAGCAAGGCCAGAACGTCGAATGGCTCGAAAAGGTCAGCGACACGCAATACCAGCGGAACTCCTCCAGGCAATAGAGGCGCTGCGTGATGCGGTAAACCCCCAAGCTGCCGAGCGTGCCGGCTCAGCAACGGAACCTGCGGTTCGCTAGCGCGGCTCGTTCTACTACCGAAGCTGCGATGCGGGATTCATCAATGTCGCGCTGATCGTCGCGCCTCGGTGGGTGGGGACGTCGCCTAAAGTCAGCGTGCCGAATCGTGCCCTTGGCTGGGCTTGAGTTCGAAGGCAATGGACCAGTTGTAGAGCGGGTAGGGCTTGCCGACCAGCGCCTCGATGTTTGCCTCTTCCGGCATGCCTTCGTCGGGCAGGTATTCATAGTTGGCGTCCGCTACGGTCGGGTCACTGTCATGCAGCTCACCGGCGCCGCCTGTTGCATGGCTGGCGTAGCGGATGGTCGGGATGCCCACCAGATCGCGCCCGACGACCAGCCGCAACACGGTATCGGCGGCGGCTTCGATGTTTTCCACCGGCACCTTGCCCTTGTCATCGGTGATGACGAAACCATAGTTCTCGATCATCTGCGCCTTGTGCCCGAGATAGGGCTCGCTGAATGCCAGCGGGGGATGTGGCACATGGAAGTCCATCAGGATTTCACGGCCTTCGACCGTCGCGCGCAGCGGTGATAGCGGTTGCCAACCACGTTGCTCGACCACCACTTGATGGAACACCTTGCCGAGCATCTGGCCGAACCAGCGATAGCCATTGGCGGATAGATGCGTGCCTTTGTCGACGTAAGGATAGACCGGGCCGGCGAGGTACCAGTTGGGTTCTTCCTTCGCCAGTTCCCACTGCGCAAGGCCGATGTCCAGGCTGCCATCGACGACCGACGTCTTGGCGTCGGTCTGGTAGCTGATGAACGCCGGCATCCGCTTCTGGCCGATGGCCTTGGCGGTGTCCTCGTTCAGGTCGTTGCGTAACTGACGCAGCATCTTCTTGTAGGTGGCCTTGTCGTTGATGCCGCCCTGGACTTCGGCATAGTCGTATTCGCCCTGCAACCAGAACAGCGCGCTGAGGGTGTAGCTGGCGTCATCGGCTTGCGCGACCTGCCGGGCCTGATCCACAGCCTGGAGTACTCGCTTGTATTCGTGGGTGCCGCCGACCTTGGATAGTTGTGTGATGGAACGGCCGGAGGTGGCGGCGTTGCTGGCGACGAGCAAATGCTCTGGGTCGGCCTCGATGCCTTTGCTGTCGAGATAGAGCCGCCGGGCCATGTTCAATGCGCCCACCTCGACCGACTCGCCTTCTTCCTGCGCCTGTGCTTCCAACTGCGCGACGGCCTCGGCATCGAGCAGAACCTTGGGGTCGCGCTTGAGCTGCACCACCGCCTGCAGCGGCTTGAACGAGGCGCCACCGACCGGCACGAAACGATCACCACTGAAGGTCGCTGAGCGCGTCGCGTCGCCCAGCATCAGGTTGTCGTAGCCCGGCTTTTTCGACAGCGCGGGCCAGCCCTCGGCTGCCGAGGCCAGCGACTGACCGAAGGTGATGATGTGGTTGTACTTCGCGTCGAGCGCTGGCGGCTGATGCTTGGGTTGCTCGATCATCTGCTGGCTCCAGCGCTTGTTCTGCGCGTCGCGCGCCGCGATAGCCTGTTCATCGGCATGGGCGAGCAGTGCGGCGCCTGATAACAGCAGGCCGCTGAAGGCATAAGCAATCGGGGTGCGAGGGGCCAGGAAGGTTCGGCGGGACTGGTTGTCAGCAGTGAGCATCGATCGGTTCCTTGTGATTGAGGCGCAGACGAGCGCGATGCAAGAGGAGGCGGCCGGATGCGGTGTACCGCAAGCGTAGGGCAGGCGTTTCGACGGCCTGGGATGCGCTTAGTTCTGGTGGAGTGCGCGACGGGCCCTAGCCATCAAGGCGATGCACATCGCGAGCGGCAAGGCTGTGGGGGGCCAAGATGGTTTCGACCACGCCCTTGAGGGCCGCTGCCAATTCTTCCAGCCGGTAAGGTTTGGCCAGCACCTGTACGCCTTCGGCTTCGGCCGTTTGCTTGATTGCCTCGGCGTAGCCACTGGTGAGCAGAACCGGCACACCGAACTGGCGCGCCCGGATTTCCCGGGCCAGCTCCAGGCCGTTCATGCCGCCGGGCATCATCACGTCGGAGAACACGACGTCGACTTCCCGCTCATTGGCGAGCGCACCCAGCGCTGCCGCGGCGCTGGCGGCATAGGTCACCTCATAGCCGAGGTGTTCGAGCATCTCGCCCACCAGTGCGGCCACTTCGTCATCGTCATCAACCAGCAGTACGTTGCCGGCCGAGCGTCGGGCGGGCTCGTTCACCAGCGGTTGGTCTTTCGCCGGGCTCGGCAAGTTGACCGAGCGCGGCAGCAACATCACCACACTGGTGCCCTGGCCGCACTCGGTATCAATCCATACCGTGCCGCCGGATTGCCGCGCGAAGCCGTACACCTGCGCGAGGCCGAGCCCGGATCCCTTGCCGATTTCCTTGGTCGTGAAGAAGGGATCGAAGACCCGATTGCGAACATCAGCTGGGATGCCAACGCCGGAATCGATGACCGCCAGGCGAACAAAATCGCCCCGACGACCCAGCACCTGCTCGCCGGGTGCGTTGCAGGCCTGCAGAAGAATCGAGCCACCTTCAGGCATGGCATCGCGCGCATTGACCGCGAGGTTGAGGATGACCAGCTCGAGTTCGCCTGGATCCACCTCGACGGGCCATAGGTCTGCTGCAAATTCTTCTTTCACGTGCACATCGCCGCGCAAGCTGCGGTCGAGTAGTTCGCGCATCTGGCTGATCCGCTGAGCCAGGTCGACGGCTTCCGGCGCCAATGACTGACGGCGGGAAAACGCGAGCAGCTGACGGGTCAGTGCCGAGCCGCGCTGGGCGGCTTGTCGCATGCCGTCCATGAGGCGCTTGCGGCGCTCCGGATCGGCGCGGCGATCAAGCATGTCGAGCCCGCCAGAGATCACCATCAGCAGGTTGTTGAAGTCGTGGGCGATGCCAACGGTGAGCTGGCCGATGGCTTCGATCTTCTGCGTTTGCCGCAGGGTTTCTTCGATGTGCGCACGCTCGGCCATCTGCGTGCGCAATTCGAGGTTGGTGCGTTCCAGTTCGCTGGTGCGCTCCACCACCAGCGCTTCGAGCTCTTGTGAGGCCCGTTCGCGCGCGTCGATCAATGTGCGCACTTCGTACTGGCGCAGGCGACCCCGTACGGCGGCCTGAATGGCGCTGGTCAGGGTGATGCTCTGCACGGGCCGCTCCAGCAGCGAGACGTTGCGCAGCGCCGCCACCATGCGCTGACGCCAGGCGGCAACGGCGGGCTGTTGGTGCTTGCTGGTGAGGACCACGAACGGAAAGTCCGACCAGGGCGGTTGCTGATCGACCCAGTCGGACAAGGCCTGTAGATCATGGCCAAAAAGGCCTTCTTCGGCGATGAACACCGCCGAGGCATCGGTTTCGGCGCGTTGCAGCACTTCATCGACGCCGTGACAGACCACCGCATCCATGCCGCTGCGGCGCAGCAGTTCGGCTGTGGCCGGGCCGTCCCGGCCGATGGGGGCGTAGACGACGATCAGCGGATGCTCTGGTTTAGTGGGCGTCGTCATGCTCGTCTGTCAGTAGCTGAGTCGCATCACCGGTGTATTCCGGTGTGCCCGATAGAATCCCGCTGAAGTGACTCAGCGGTGGCCCGACCTCGACGCCGGTAGTGCTGAGCCGGTATTCGCGAACGGTGTTCTCGTGCCGCCCGCTGCGCTTCTTGACCACGGACAAGGCCCTGCGGACGATACCGGCGTGCTCGAAGTAGCGCAGCATGATAACCGCATCGCTGAGGTAGCTGATATCGATTGGCGTATCCATTGGTCCCACCAGCCCATGCTGGGCCAGCACCATGATGCTGATGACGCCTTTTTGTCCCAGGTAGCTCAGCAGCTCGTGCATCTGCAGGATCAGGAAGCGGCCATCCGGCATCGCATGCAGATAGCCGTTGAGGCTGTCCAGGATTACCAACTTCGAGCCTTGCTCTTCAACGCTGCGACGCACGGCTGCGGTGAATTCACCGGGCGACAACTCAGCCGGGTCAACCTGTTGCAGATGCAGCAGGCCCTGTTCGATCCAGGGCTCCATGGCAAGCCCTAGCGACCGTCCGCGCGCCAGCAGCGTGGCGATGTTTTCGTCGAAGACGAAGAAGGAGACCTGCTCGCCGCGCTTGCACGCGGCGACCGCAAAACTCAGTGCCAAGGACGACTTGCCGACGCCCGCTGCCCCGACGAACAGCGCGTTGGTGCCACGCTCCAGACCGCCGCCGAGCATGGTGTCCAGGGCGGCATTGCCGGATGAGGCCGCCTCGCCAATGTAGCGGGAGTGATGCTCGGCCGCGATCAGACGAGGGAAGATCTGCAACCCGCCTTTGCGGATGACGAAGTCGTGATAGCCGCCGCGAAACTGGATGCCGCGCATCTTCACCACGCGCAAACGCCGCCGCTCGGCGCCGTAGTCGATGGCCAGCTGCTCCAGCATGACCACGCCGTGGGAGATCGAGTGAAGCTGCAGGTCGCCCAGTTCCGAGGTCTGGTCGTCCAGCAGGATCACGGTGCAGCGGCGGGTGGTGAAGAAGTGCTTGAGTGCCAAAACCTGACGCCGATAGCGCAGCGGGCTTTGCGCCAGCAATCGCATTTCCGAGAGGCTGTCGAAGATCACCCGGGTCGGGTTGGTTTGTGTCACGCGGTCGAATACTTGCTGAGTGGTCTCGCTCAGCTCCATCTCCGCCGGGTGCAGGACAGTCAGTTCGAGTTCGGGGTCGAGGCTGGCTTCTGGAGTTACCAGCTCGAACACATCGATGCCTTCGAGCGACCACCCGTGCCGCTTAGCGACCAGTTCCAGTTCTTGCTTAGTTTCCGACAGGGTTACATAAAGGACCCGTTCGCCCTGACGAACGCCCTCCAGCAGAAATTGCATGGCGATGGTGGTTTTACCGGCGCCTGGGCTGCCTTCGTAGAGGTACATCCTGTTCGGGTCCAGCCCGCCGCCAAGGATATCGTCCAGGCCTTCGCTGCCGGTGGAAATGCGAGGGAAGTCTTCGTTCGGGTTGAAGGAAGGATCAATGCGATCGGTCATTCCGTACTCCTTACGCAGGCTTCTGTATGAATGAAGCCGCGTTTGTTGTTCCCGCGTTTGTTGTTCCTGCCGGCCGAGTCCATCAATTCAGAACAAAGGCCATGCGGAACACGCCCGTAAAGTGCCTATTCGGCGGGTCGGGCTAAAACCCTCTCGAGCAATCGCCAGGGGCATACCGAGCGAGCGTGTTACAGCCGTGCGGCGGACGATAGCCGAGGGGCGCAGTCAGATATTCCGACTCGTTTTTCCCTGGCCCGTTCCGTGTCAGCCTGTTCACCAGGCGCGCTCAGCCGGTTCTATTGCGGGCTTGATAGCCCGCCAGGCCTGGCTTACCGACGTTCCGCTTGTTGCATCGAACAGGCTACTGACGAGGTGACGACGCAACAGGTTGCAACCATTGACCCTTGGTTCATCTGGTCGGCTGCTCCATGATCAGGCTTTGCCTGCCGCGGGTAACCAGCATGTCTCGTTTCTCTCGCCCATCGGCGTCTGCACTCGGGCGCTTTCTCAATCTCGGCGGCACCGGCGCACGAATCGCCGGGAACCTGCTGGTGCAGCGCATCACCCCCGGCAAGGCACGTATCGACTGGGCGCCGATCGGGGCGTTGCTAGGGGATACGCTGGGGCAGATGAAAGGCCCGGTGCTCAAGCTCGGCCAGCAAGCCTCGCAATGGCAGGACGTCCTGCCCCCACCGGTCAGCGCGGCGTTGTCTCGTCTGCAGAATCAGGTGCCGTCGCTGCCGTTCGCCTCGCTCGAATCACATCTGCAGCGTCGCTATGACGGGCGCTTGTACGAACTGTTCGACACCATCGAAGCGCAACCCGCCGCGGCGGCGTCCCTGGGGCAGGTGCACCGGGCGCGTGACCAGCAGGGGCGGGCGTTGATCATGAAAATCCAGTACCCGGGCATCCGCGCCATCTGCGACGCCGACCTGCGTCAGCTGCGCCGGCTGATGCCGCTGGGGCGATTGTTCGGCACGCCATCGGCGCGCCTCGAATCCGTGTACCGTGAGTTGCAACGCGGCATCGACCAGGAGCTCGACTACGACGCCGAGCGCCAAAGCCTAGAGTGCTTCCGGCAGCACTTTGCGGATTGGCCAGGTGTGCATATTCCCTTTGCCGCAACGGAGCTGTGCCGCCCAGGTGTGCTGGTGCTGGAGGAGCGGCCGGGGCGCTCAATGAACGAGGTTGAACAGGCGCCCGCCGAAATTCGCCAGCAACTGGCCGAAGCCCTGTGCGACTGGCTTGCCGAACAGGCGTTCGGCCTCGGGCAGCTGCACGCCGATCCGCACCCGGGCAACCTGGCCTGGACCGAGACGGGGGAGCTGGTGGTCTACGATTTCGGCAGTGTCGTGCCACTGCCGGAGCGTTTGCTGCGCGCTTATGTGCAGATCTTCGATGCCCTGCGCGGCCCCTCCAGCGAAGCGTTGGAGGCGGGCTTCCAGGCACTCGGCGGTCGCCAGCCCGGCAGCGCGCCGCCGCATAGTCTGTATCGCCGCATCCATCTGCTGCTGCACTCGTTGCTGCAACCGGGCGCGCAATGGGATTTCCGCGGCGCATCGCTGCATCAGCAACTGATCGAGCTTTCGCCGCTGTTGATGTCGGCGCTCGGCAGTTTGCAGCCCGCGTCCGGTACGCTGCTGGTCAACCGCACGCTAGAGGGGCATTACTGGAACCTCTACCGACTCGGCGCGTGCCTGCCGGTGGCCGACCTGCTGGCGAACCATATCGAGCAATGGCGTGCCGGCCTGCAAACCAATAAACCGGGCTAAGCGCTCGATCTGAACTGAGCCCGACCCACCCAACCAGGCCGGATCTCGGCCAGAGGCAACCATGATGCATATGGAATCGTTTCCCGAGGGCTATCGCGTGCTGGTCATTGGTGCCTCCGGTGGCATCGGGGCTGCGCTGGTAGACGCGTTGCGCACGGACCCACGCTGCGCATCAGTAACGGAACTGGGGCGCTCGACTTCGCCGCCGCTGGACTTGTCTGATCCGGTCAGCATCGAGCAGGCCGCGGCGGAGCTAGCCGGACATGGGCCTTTCCACCTGATCATCAACGCCGCCGGCGTGCTGCACAGCGATGCTTTCATGCCGGAAAAACGCCTCGCTGACCTCGACCATCAACAGCTACTCGAAACCTTTCAGGTCAACACCTTTGGCCCGGCGCTGCTGCTGCGGTATTTCTCGGGATTGCTCGACCGTCAGCGGGGCGTGCTGGCGATGCTCTCGGCCAAGGTCGGCAGCATCGGCGACAACCGCCTCGGTGGCTGGTACAGCTATCGTGCCTCCAAGGCCGCGCTGAACATGCTGATCAAGACCGCCTCCATCGAAATCAAGCGCAGCCAGCCGAATGCCTTACTGCTGGCGTTGCATCCAGGCACGGTCAGCTCGAATCTATCCCAGCCCTTCCGCGGCGCCGAGATTGGCCGGCCTGCCGCCGATGCAGCGCATGATCTGCTGCGCGTTATCGACGGGTTGGGACCTGAGGCAAGCGGTGGGTTTTACGCCTATAGCGGTGAAGCGTTGCCCTGGTAGAAGCGGGCGATGAAGTAGGGAGGGCAGGACCGCTGATTTTCAGCTACATAGGGTGTGTCGTTTCTAATTGCTGGTGGCGCGGCAGCTTGAGGTAACGCGGTTCGACTGATCTTGAACTAAATAGCCTTCAGGAAACGGTTCAACAACCGAGCGCAACGGGACTTACGTCGAGCCTTCCGCGAGGGGAAAGTATGCTCGAATAGTCTTCCCTGCCACGGGCCCCTAGCATCTGTCAGGCGCGCTCCCTCTGTTCATGATTTCACAATGGGAGTGATGGTCCGTTATGCGTATATTCCATTAAAGAACCGCAGCGCTACGTATGACCCGTGCACACGCGAACATAAGACAGGCTTTGGCAGATGGATCTATATAAGCAGGTATTGTTCGCGTTTATGTTGCTGCTGGCAGCGGCGCAGACACGGGCAGCACCAGAGGTAGTAATTGGCGAGCACCCGATCAAACAGACCGATTTTCGGATGGGCTATTTTGTCGATGCCTCGCACAACCTGACGTTTGACCAGGCCAGAGCCCAGCCATTTAACGAAACTGGCAACCGGACCTCTCTTGGCGCTGATGCAAGGGTCGCCTGGTACCGGCTTATTCTGCGCAACGCATCGGATACGGATCAGAAGCTGTTTATTCACCTTCCGCATGCATACCATCTACGCTCAGTTGAAATTTATGAAGAACGGGACGGCCAGCTGCGGCAACGCGAACAGCTTAATATGAACCAAGCTGCTGATTCCGACTTGATGTTTCGCGGAACTTTAGTTTTCCCGCTGGCGCTTCCCGCGCAGCAGTCCACCACGCTTTACTTGCGCAGCGTATCTTATTCTCACCAATGGTTCGCGATCGATATTTATAACGAAAGAGCGTCGCGTCTGGCATTGGTAAGTGTTAATACCGACATCGCTCTTATGGTCGGCATGCTGCTCGCTCTAGTGTTCTACAATGCGCTGCTGTATTTCGCCACCAGTAACAGAGAGAACATCTACTATTCGCTTTATCTTATCTCTGGGCTGGTCTGGATCGCGCTCTCCTACGGCCTGATTGCCAGCGTGTTTGATGGGTATGGCGACGCAGTTTTCCAGCTGAACATGTCGCTGATTACGATGCCCATCTTCTTGCTGCTGTTCATGATGTCAATCTTCGAGACGAAGTTGTTCTACCCCACCGAGCATCGCTTTCTGCAAGCGCTGATTGCGCTCCTGGCGGTCACCTTCATATGGTCCCTTTTTGATATTTCTGCTGCGCTCAAACCGGCAAGCAGTCTGGCAGCGCTGATGATGCTGGTCACCTTTTCGGTCAGCATCTCGCTGTATCGCAAAGGTCATCCGCTCGTAAAGTATTTCCTGGTTGGCCACAGCTTCTTCGTACTATTCAATATTCTTGCCGTGCTTACTTATAAAGGCATCCTTTCACCGACCTATGTAAGCAGTCATGGGGTTGGCATCGGTATCGTGCTCGAAGCGCTGACGCTGGCATTCATCATCTCGCACCGGATCAAGCTGCTAGAGGATATGCGTGCCTCTCAAGAGGATTTGAAAAAGCAGGCGGACACTGACCCTCTGACCAAGCTGTATAACCGACGGTACTTCTTTCCAGAATCAGATTACTTACTCAATCTGGCCAGAAGCTCCCGCACTTCGATATCGATCGTGACGCTCGATATTGATCATTTCAAACGCATTAACGACTCCCACGGCCACGCCAGTGGCGACCAAGTCATCAGGCACTTGGCGAAAACGCTGAAAGAAGAAAGTCGCACTATTGACCTGGTTGCTCGTTTGGGCGGCGAGGAGTTTGTCGTTCTGCTGCCAGGGGCTAACCTCATGGAGGCTGGCCAATTTGCCGAGCGCATCCGTTGCGCCGTGCAGGCGCTGGAAGTTACGTCCAGCATAGGCGAGAACATTCACGTCACCGTAAGTATCGGTGTCGCAGAGATCGATACCACCCAAGAGAGCATCGAGTCCGCACTAGCGCGCGCCGACGGGGCGCTGTACGAGGCTAAGGAAAGCGGTCGCAACCGCGTGTGCCAAGCAGAGCCCTCTATGGTTTTTAGCATCGAAGCGTTGGCTGATCGCGTAAGCGATTGAACCGATTGGTGTGCCCGTTGTGACCCAGCCGCCTGACCATCGGCGGGACGGATTGGACAACTCTACTATATAGCCATATGGGTGGGTCTTGCCTGCCGCGCATCGCTGCTGATGCGCTGCGGCATCGCATAGGATCCCGTGACGACCTGATGCGGTTGTTCCTCTGCGACTACCTCTCCCTCACGCCAGTGCCATTGCCCAGGTGCTCGATTCCACACGGCGTTGCGTTGCGAGCTGGCCGAGCACTGTCCCCATCCTCAGTGATCCGACACAGCTGCCGAATCGACCGCAAATGCGTGTCAGACGGCAGCGCTGCAGGTTGATCGCCACGGACGCGTCAAAGCCAGCTGTTCGCCGTCCGGTTCCTCGCCGCTTGGCTCGAACCTCTGCGTTCGATCGGGTTCAGTTTAAGAACCATGCAAGCTTCAGCGGCGTTTAATGCTGGCAGAGCTTGAACGCACCCGTATGCGATGCCCTATGTCTGACGAGGAGACAGCGTTTTGCAAAAGCTTTTGGGACCCAAGGAGCCCCATGCAGACGAGCGACCGTCCAGTTGCAACAGACAAAGCACAGTAAGAGGGTTCGATATCGAGTTCTATGACGGATCGAATGCTGAGCTCATCGCCCACATCATCGAGGCGAGCAACCGCGAGTTCAGTTATATCGTCACCCCTAACGTCAACCATGTGGTCCGGCTCGAAGACGATCCCGAACTGCGCCGCGCCTATGCCAACGCCAGCCACAGGATTTGCGACAGCCAGGTGTTGAAAGGCTTGATGACGCTGCTGCGCATCCCTGTCCCCGACGTTATCCCCGGCAGCGACCTGACCGGGGAACTGATGTGCATCGCCGAGGCGAAGAAGTGGCGGGTAACGGTGATTGGCAGCGACGCATCGGACATACGAACGATGCGCCTGCTATACCCGAATGTGACCTTTTTCCATCACACCCCGCCCATGGGCTTCGACGACAACCCGCAGGACGTTCAGACGTGCATGGACTTCGTCATCGGTCATCCTGCCGAGCTCGTGGTACTTGCCGTAGGTTGCCCACGTCAGGAAGTTCTGGGGCGACTGATTCGAGCAGATGGTCGAGCACGAGGGGTCGGACTGTGCGTCGGGGCGTCAATCGACTTCCTCTCCGGCAAGGTTAAGCGAGCGCCGAGATGGATGCAGCGCATGTCGCTCGAATGGTTGCACCGTATGTGCACCGAACCGCGACGCCTGGCAAAGCGCTACGCCAAAGATGCGGTTCGCATCATGCCTATCGTGTACCGGCAATTTCGGTGATGGCCGGAGCGTGACGGCCGTCGTTCCCTTTTACGACTGCCGTCCGACCCGACGCTGTCGTTGATCGGGTTGTAATCGAAAGAATTTCGCCAGCCCAACCCATGACGGCGCTGCCGCCGCCCACCCTCAATCGGGATAGGTCTACCGAGTAACGCACATCCCGACGAGCGGCGAGATATTGGCGTTACTAAATTGACTTGCGTCAGGGGTGGCTGAGGCTCAAACCGAAAAAATACCGCCCGTCAAAAACGGATTCCACGCAGCCTGTTCGGCATGCGTCGGCCTCTGTATTGGGCATCCACGAAAAGCTTCTGAGCATCTACTAAAAGCTTCGACCGCCCAAACAGACATAAAAACCGCTCTCAAGCATCGGAAGCATTGCATCCCGGTGCAGCGGAGCGAGAAATGCCCATGCCTGCGCCGCTCCGTGAAAACGGAGCATGAGGTTCCTATGCTGAAAAATATTCCCCTGAGCGCGAAGCTCGTTCTCATTCTTGCGTGCCCGGTACTCGGTTTCCTTTGGCTTGCCAGCCTGTACATCGCTAACAGCTACAGCACGCTGAAACAGATGGAGGACACTGTAGAGGCCAGCGTGGCCGCGCAGACCGTCAGCCGCCTGATCACCGCATTGCAGCGTGAGCGTGGCGCCAGTGGGGTCTACCTGGGGAGCCAGGGACGCACCATGGCGAATCGCCTGCCAGGCATGCGCCAAGCTACCGATGAAGCGTTGAGCGCCGTGAGGGAACTTGCCGCACGTGATAGCTCGCACATAGGCACTGTTCTAAAGGGCCTTGATGAACTTCCGGCATCGCGTTCGCAGGTCGACGCATTTGCGATCACCAATGTCGAGTCCGGTGCGCGCTTCACCGGATACATCAGATCCCTGATCGGTTTCACACATGCGGTGGAGCGCGGGGTGCAAGACGCCACGCTCGCACGAGCCCTAGGCGGCCTCAACCAGTTCATCGAAATGAAGGAGCGTGCAGGCCGCGAGCGCGCAATGCTGGGTGTTGTATTCGCTCAGGATCGCTTCGACGCGCCTTTGCTTGCATCCTTCAGCCGAAACCTCGGTGAATTCTCTGCCTATATGGAAGGCTTCCGTCGTGCGGCGGCGGAGGGTTTTACCCGTGCGCTGGACGAAAAACTGCAGCAGCCGAGCGCGCTCGAAGTGGCGCGGCTGCAACGCTTGGCTTTTGAGGTGCCGATTGGCCAAAGCCTGGGCATTGACAGTGAAAATTGGTTCGAGACAGCCACCAACCGAATCGATCTTATGGGTGAGCTGGAACAGGCACTGGCTCAGGACGTCGGGACCTTGGCCGCTCAGGCGCGCGACGAGGCACAGAGCGCCTTGTGGATGACCATCTCCGCAGTGGTCATCGCGCTGTTGGTAGTGATTGGCCTGTCCGTGCTGATCATTCGCAACATCAAACTGGCCGTTCGGGAGGTCAATCAGACGCTGCTCGCACTGTCGGCGCGGGATCTGACGGCCAAGTCGTGCTATGAGGGCAAGGACGAGTTCGGCGAGATCTCACGCAACCTCAACCTCATGGCGATGGAGCTGCAGCAGGTCGTTCAAGAGATCAGTGCCGCCACGGCGCAGGTGGCGACCGCCGCCGAGGAGTCATCCGCAGTCACCGTACAAACGAGCGAGAGCATCGATCGGCAGCGTCAGGGAACCGAGCTGGTGGTGACCGCCATCAACGAAATGAGCGCGACCGTGCGCGATGTGGCCAGAAGCACAAACGATGCGGCCGAACTGTCGCAGCAGCTCAACGCCAATACCGCTCAAGGGCGAGCCGAGGTCCAAAGCACCATCGGCCTCATCCGTGAGCTTTCTGACCAAGCTGAGCAAACGGCTAGCATCATCGCGGACCTGAAGCGCGAGAGCGATTCCATCTCGTCTGTGCTGGATGTGATCCGTGGGATTGCCGACCAGACGAACCTGCTGGCGCTCAACGCGGCCATCGAAGCTGCCCGAGCAGGGGAGCATGGGCGTGGGTTTGCGGTCGTCGCGTCTGAGGTACGGACGCTTGCTCAGAAGACCCAGGAGTCCACCGGAAATATCCAAAGCATGATCGCCAACCTCCAGGGCGGGGCTGACCGGGCGGCTCGCTCGATGCAGGAAACGCTCGCCAAAGCGCAGAGCGGCTCCAGCAACATTGGCCGGGCGGGTGAGTTGCTTGCAGAGATAGCTGAAGGTGTTTCGGCGATCAGTGATCGCAACCTGCAGATCGCCACGGCCGCGGAGCAGCAGAGTGCGGTGGCCGAAGACATCAATCGCAACATCGTCGAAATCAACGATGTCGCGATTCAGGTGAGCGCGGGCGCAGAACAGACGGCCACGACCAGCCTCGAACTCGCTCGCCTGGCTGAACAACAGCAACAGCTGGTGGGACGGTTCAAGGTTGCTTGAGCCGTGAGCTGTCGGGTGACTTTGTACTGTCCCAAAGTAGCCGTGCGCGATTGGCAGAATCGTACCTAGAACAGTGCTGCTACTGCTTCACAGCTGACCTCAGTCGCCCATCACAGCAGTTCTATGCCGAAGCGGCGCATTGCTAGAGCAAACAGGGCGAAACATAGGCACGTGGCCAATGCGTAACCCGCCAGTGCCAGCCAGAAGCCGAAGCGAGACATTAGGAGCGGGAACATCAACAGCGCCGGTAGCGTGGGGATCACATACCAGAAGGTGTACCAGGCATGGTTGGCGATCTTTTGTCCCGGCTGATGCTCGATGTGCAGCCAGATCAAGGTCAGCACCGTGACTATGGGCAGGGCGGCGATGACACCGCCAATACGGTCGCCATGCTTGGCCGCTTCGGATACCAGGACCACCATCAGTGCAGTAATCAGGTACTTGGTCACTATCCAGGTCATGGCGTGCTCCGCTGGGCGGCCAAAGAAGCTCAGAGGTACTTGGTGATCTGCTTGAAGTCGCTCAGCGCGGTGGTGTCACCCGGCTCGGTGGCCGCGAGCGCATGCTCCAGACAGTGGTCGATGTGGTCCTGGATCAAGGTGCGCTTGGCCTGGCAAACCGCTTTTTCTACCGCGTGTAGCTGCTGGGCAAGGTCCACACAGGGGCGACCGGCCTCGATCATGCCCACGATGCTGCGCAGATGACCTTCGGCACGCTTCAACCTTTTGATGATATCGCTATGACTTTGGTGCTGATGGGCGTGTTCTTGATCGCTCATGCCTTGAGTCCCATGCCTCGATGACTTACGCTCTGATCCTATCCCCCTGGGGGGATATGGCAAACCTGTCGTTGTCGTCGGGCGGCCAGCCGAATCTGTAATCGAAGACACATCATGCTCAGTAAACCGGTCAGTGCTCAGTTAACGTTTGTCCTTGCCCTCGTCATGCTAATGACATGGGCTGGGCATAGCGCCGCGCTTAGCTCTGGGGTGAGCCAAGGTGCGTGGAGCGGCGAGGACCATGCTCATGCGCATTCCCGCAGCACGGGTATTTCAGGCTGTGCCAGATGCGCCGATCACTACCACTCCACGCTTACCGCCGACCACGTGCACGAAACGCCATACCTGACCACGCTCCTCACCGTCAGTACGCTGCCAGAGCGTCCGCAGCCGATAGAAGCCACGCGCTACGCCATCCCTCCCAGTCCGATCTTCCTGATCGAGCGGCCACCACGCCCAAGATTCGCGCTCTGACACCGGCCGCTATGCGGCCAATACCACAGTCACTTAGGACTCAACCATGCATTCGCTATCCATGTGCGGTATGGGCGCATTTTCCGCGCGCCCAAACCGCTCGCTAATACTGCTGCTCTTGTTCACCGCATTGCTGTTTCTCGGCATGCCTGACGCGCTGGCCCACGCTGTTGCCGAGGGCGACAAGGGCTTTATCCAGGAAAGCTCCGGGGTGATGGTGCTGCCGTTCATTTACATGGGCGCCAAGCACATGATCACCGGCTACGACCATCTGCTGTTTCTGTTCGGGGTGATCTTCTTTCTCTACCGCCTGAAGGACGTGGGGCTCTACGTCACTCTGTTCGCCGTGGGCCACACGGTGACGCTGCTGCTCGGTGTATTGGCGGAAATCAACATCAGTTCCTACGTGATCGACGCCATCATCGGTTTCTCGGTGGTGTACAAGGCGCTGGACAACCTGGGCGCGTTCCAGCGCTGGTTCGGTTACCAGCCGAACACCAAAGCCGCCACGCTGATCTTCGGTTTGCTGCATGGCTTCGGTCTGGCAACGAAAATCCAGGAGTACGAGATCTCCGCGGATGGCCTGGTCGCCAACCTGATCGCCTTCAACGTCGGGGTGGAAATTGGCCAGCTACTGGCGCTGAGCGCCATTCTGATCGTCATGGGCTACTGGCGACGAACCGCCAGCTTCTGGCGCCATGCCTACACCGCCAACGTCGCCATGATGAGCGCCGGTTTCCTCTTGATGGGTTACCAGCTCACCGGCCTGATCGTCTCTCAGTAAGGAATTTGCAGAATGTTCAATACCACGCTTCCAACCCAGAGTGAATTGCCGACTAGCCGCCAGCTGCTGCGCTCCACTGTGATCGCAATGGGTGTTGCGGCTGCGTTGCTCGTCACCGTGGTGATGCCTTCTGAATACGCCATCGACCCAACGGGCGTCGGCCGCGTACTTGGCCTGACCCAGATGGGTGAAATGAAGGAGGTGCTGGCCGAAGAAGCGGCTGCGGATGCAGCTGTTCAGCCAGCGGCGGCCCCGGTCGTACAAGCCCCCGCGCCTGGTCAGGTGGCACCCCACGAGCAGGTTGCGGCAGCACCTGTGGCTGAGCCGGTAGCAGAGCCACAGCAAGTCCTAAAGACTGATGAAATGACTGTCACGCTGAAGCCGGGCGAGGCCAGTGAAATCAAGCTGGAGATGTTGGACAAGGCCACGGTTAGCTACGAGTGGGCAACCGATGGCGTTCCGGTCAATCACGACACCCATGGCGAGCCCTACAACGGCCCCAAGGGCTATTACCACAGCTACAGCAAGGCCAAGCAGGTCAAAGGTGATAAAGGCGAATTCACTGCCATCTTCGATGGCACCCATGGCTGGTTCTGGCGTAACCGAAGCAACAGCGACGTGACGATTACGCTGAAGACCAAGGGTGAGTACCTGAGCGTCAAACGCGCTATCTAAGACAAATAGCCCCAGCGTCGTAGGCGCTGGGGCTTTTAACTCTAAGATCAAGATTGAAGGAATACATGATGAACAACTCCATACGCTGAGCCGCTCCCTGCTGCTGGTTTGTCTGTTAGGTGTCGGCATGTGGCGACAGCGAGCCGGAGACCCAATCTGAGATAGAAAGTCACGGTCATTCTCACGCCTAAGAAATGGCAAGTTGTCTTGTTACGTGCAATGACTCCCTAATCGCTTGCACGTAACAATTGGCAAGCTCTACCTCTCATAAGCCTTGCTAGCATCCCTGAGAACTGTTGAGTGGCTGTTGCTAGCCGAAAGAAGACCTTTGTCGTTCCATCCACGCTGGATTTCACCACTATCATCATCCTTGGTCTGTATATCCATACAGATAAATCTTGCCTGCCGCGTCGTCGCTGCGCATGCTAGTCAGCATGGAAAATGACCCAGTGACGACGTGATGCGGCTGTTTCTCTGCGAAAAACCTTCTCAAGCCAAAGATATCGCTCAGGTGCTCGGCGCCTCTCGGCGGGGCGATGGTTGCTGGCTTGGTGCTGGCGTCACTGTGACTTGGTGCATCGGCCATCTGTTGGAAACCGCACCGCCGGACAGTTACGACGCGCGTTACAAGCGCTGGGTGCTGGCTGATCTGCCGATCGTGCCCGAGCGCTGGATGATGCTGGTCAAGCCCAAGACCGCCAGCCAGTACAAGGCCGTGAAACGGCTGCTGGGCGAAGCCAGTGAACTGGTGATCGCCACCGACGCCGATCGCGAAGGGGAGATGATCGCCCGCGAACTGGTGGAGCATTGCCGTTACCGAGGGCCGATCCAGCGACTGTGGCTATCGGCGCTGGATGATGCCTCGATTCGCAAGGCGCTTGGCGGGCTGCGTGCGGGTGCCGAGACCTTCAACCTCTATCAGTCGGCTTTGGGTCGCTCCCGCGCCGATTGGCTGATCGGCATGAACATGAGCCGACTGTTCACCCTGCTCGGGCGGCAGTCCGGCTACCAGGGTGTACTACCGGTTGGTCGGGTGCAGACGCCGACGCTGCGCCTGGTGGTCGACCGTGACCGCAGCATTGCGGACTTCGTGCCGCAGCCATTCTGGGCCATCGAGGTGCAGCTTTTGGGTGACGATCCGGTGCCCTTTACTGCGCAGTGGCGCGCGCCGGAGGCACTCTGCGATGACCAGGGGCGTTGTCTCGACCAGGCGTTAGCGCAGCGAGCAGCCGAGGCCATGCGCGCGGCGGGCAGCGCTCGGTTGCAACGACTCAAGACCGAACGCATGCGCGAAGCGGCGCCGTTGCCGTTCGATCTGGGCACCCTGCAGGAAATCTGCTCGAAGAAGCTTGGCCTGGGTGCTCAGGAAACGCTGGATATCGCCCAGGCGCTCTACGAAACCCACAAGCTCATCACCTATCCGCGCAGCGATTGTGGCTACCTGCCGTTGAGTCAGCACAGCGAAGCACCGGGCATTCTGGCAGCGTTGGCGCAGGCCGATCCATCCCTCGGCGAGCTCGCACCGCACCTCGAACCCCGGCGTAAGTCGCGCGCCTGGAACGACGCCAAGGTCGGCGCGCACCACGGCATCATCCCCACGGTGGCGGCTCGCGCCTTCGAGCGGCTGTCGGGCAAACCGCGGGCGGTGTATACGCTGATCCGGGCGCGTTATCTGGCGCAGTTTCTGCCCGCGCATGAATACGATCGCACCCAGGCTGACTTCGACTGTGCCGGCGAGGCGCTGCGGGCCGTCGGCAAACAGATCGTCGAGCCGGGTTGGAAGCGCGCCTTGCCCGAGGCGCTGGCGGCCAATCGCGGCCGTGAGGCGCCAGGGCCACAGACACTTCCGGCGCTGCGTGAGGGGCAGATATGCCCGATCCACGACCTGACCTTCAAGGACCTCTGGACGCAGCCGCCCAAGCCCTTCACCGAAGGTGATCTGATCAAGGCGATGAAGAACGTGGCCAAGCTGGTGGACGATCCCAAGCTGAAGCAGAAGCTCAAGGACACCACGGGTATCGGCACCGAGGCGACGCGTGCGGGGATCATTCAGGGTCTGCTTGACCGCGGCTACCTGACCAAACAGGGCAAGGCGTTGGCGGCAACGCCCGCGGCCTTCAGCCTGATCGACGCAGTCCCGCGTGCCATCGCCGACCCAGGCACCACGGCGATCTGGGAGCAGGCGCTGGACATGGTGCAAAGCGGGGAGATGAGCCTGGATGAATTCGTCAGCAAGCAATCGGCGTGGATGAGCAAGCAGGTCGAGCGTTGCAAGGGCGTTCGCCTGACTATCAGCGGGCCCGCCGCGCCAACCGGTCGCGACGCACCCTGGAAAAAGCGCAAGGGCGCGGGCCGCAAAGCCGCACCCAAGACGCGCCGCGCTGCGAAGTCACCCAGCCCCGCATGACGGTCTGCTATCCGGCAAGCCAGGTCTGCAAGAGGTAATAGCAGGCGCTACCCAGCACCGCCGTGACGATCAGCCCCAGCCGTGTTGCCACAGCGATGCCCGCTACCAGCGCCAATGCAACGGTGGCGGCGAGCGGTGCCTTGGCGGCCTCGCTGTAGAGGATGTACACCGCGAAGTTGATGAACACGGCGGTTGGCAGCACGCGCTCCAGAATGCGCCGGGTCGCGTCACTCAGGTCGAGCGTGACGAACACCGGCAGGATACGCACCAGGCAACTGGTGGCGAACAGCGCCGCAATGGCCAGCAGCACGGACGTGTTCATGAGCGCACCCGCGCCAGTACGAAGGTGGCGAGCAGCACGCTTGGAATCCAGAAATACAGCGGCCCGAGCAGCATGATCAGCGCCACGGCGATCAGCGTGCAGAGCGCGACGGCCAGCGACAAGCGAACGTGGCTGACGCTGAGTTGGGGCAGGCGTGAGCGGAGCTGGCTGGCAGAGAGGAACATCAACACGACGCTTGCCGGGAAGCCCAGGTTCAGGTCGGCAGCGAGCCAGTTCGCCGGGATCAGGTTGCCGATCACCGCACCTGCCACGCCGGCAACTACCCAGGTGAGGAACAGCGTGGCGCGGATCACGGCCAGCGATGCCCAGCTGTCCTGTTCACTTTCGGTGGCATAGGCCTCGTCACCCAGCATATGAGCGAGGAGCGCGCGTAGCCCCCAGGTTCGCGGCAGCCGTGAGGCCGATACATAGGCGATGGGCAGGTAGCGACTGTTGATCGAAGCGGTGAGCAGCAACATGGTGATGAACCCGGCGCCGGAATCGGCCAGCGGCAGCACGGCAAACTGACCGCTGCCGGTGAACCCCAACAGGCCTATCAGGGCGACTTCCAGCGGGCTCCAGTCCGAGCGGCCGGCCAGCACGCCAAACAACAGGCTGACCGGGATGATCGCCAGCGCGGCGGGTGCGACGCGGCGCAGGGCGTCGACGGGTCGGTATGCGGTGGCTTCCATCTGTCGCTGTCCTTGATGGCTCGAAGGGTGCGCTCATCGCACCGGGCCGAACAGTCTAGACCGGGCGCTTCGTTGCTGTCTCGGCTGCGGTAGCCAGCAAGCGAGAGTCCGCCTGGCTGTCCATCGCCCCAGCAGGTATGGCGATTCGCGTTTAGAATGCGCGCGCCTTTTTCGAGACGATTGAACATGCAGCCAGATGCCCTCGCGACCCTCCAGCAGCACCTCAGCCAAGCCTTGTCCCAGGTGCCGGACGAAACCCGCCGGCTCTTTCATGGGCGCGGGCGCTGCTGGGCTGGGCTCGAGCACGTCACGGTGGATTGGCTGCAGGGCGTGGTGCTGGTTTCGCTGTTCAGGGAGCCAGCTGCCGAAGAACTGGAGGCGCTGATCGGGATGCTGTCGGCGTTGACCGAGGCACAGCCTTGGCAATCGAGCGGGGCGCATACCCTGCTGCTGCAGCACCGCTACCTGCCCGACAGTCATATGCAACCACTGCTTGGAGAGCCGCCCGAGGAGTGGGTGATCACCGAGGATGGCCTTCGCTACAAGCTCGACCTGGGCATCAAACAGAACAATGGGCTGTTTCTCGACATGCGCTACGGCCGGCGCTGGGTCCGCCAGCAGACGGGCGGCAAGCGTGTGCTCAATCTGTTCGCTTATACCTGCGGTTTTTCGGTGGCAGCCATTGCCGGCGGCGCGGAACACGTGGTGAACCTGGATATGGCGCGCGCGGCGCTCAGCCGTGGACGGGACAACCACCGGCTCAATGATCATGATTTGAGTCGGGTCAGTTTCCTCGGCCACGAGCTGTTCAAGTCCTGGGGTAAGGTCAAGAAGACCGGCCCTTACGATCTGGTCATCATCGACCCTCCGTCTTTCCAGAAGGGCAGCTTTGCGCTGAGCCGCGATTACCAAAAGATTCTCAGGCGTCTGCCCGAGTTGCTCACCGAAAGCGGGACGGTGCTGGCCTGCATCAATGACCCGGACACCGGTCCAGATTTTCTTATCCAGGGGATGGCGGCCGAAGCGCCGGAATTGGTGTTTCAGGAGCGCCTGGAAAACCCGCCGGAGTTCCCCGACATCAGCCCCGACAGTGGTCTCAAGGCTTTGGTTTTCACTCGTCGCTCGTCATAGACGCAGCGATCCGAGTCTAGGGCTGAAGCAACGCCAACAGACAGGCCCTGGCGCTAACGTATGGTTTGGCGAATAGCTCAGGTGGCGCCTATAGCCGGATTAGTCGATGTGGGATGGAAACGAAACTGCCGGCACACGGCCGGCAGTTTTGGCTGCTGCGATGTCAGTGTTGGCTGACGATAGCCATGTTGCTGAGGCCTGCCTGGCTGATCAACGCGGTGTTGCCGATACCGCTCTGCATGACGTCTGCGGCGTTGCCTGTGCCGTTCTGCATTACCGTAGCGGTGTGGCTCTGGCCGAGCTGAACCAGTTCCGCCTCGTTGAAGAAACCGTTCTGGCTGACGCTGGCCACGTTGAGGTCGCCGTCCTGGTCGATGTCGACGTTGTTGTTGACACCCGTGCTAGAGCCGGTGATGCGGTTGCTGTCACCTTCCTGATGCGCCGCCAGGATGTTGCCGACGTCCGACTGGGTGAAGTTCAGCTCGTTGTATTTGCCTTGCTGCTCGACGTTGGCTTGGTTATAGCCGCCGTGCTGGTCAACCTTGGCGATCTGGCCGCGTCCGTTCTGGTCGATTGCGGCTGCGTTATCGAGGCCAGTCTGGTTAGCGGTAGCTGTGTTGCCATTACCGCGCTGATCCAGGTTTGCATTGTTCAGGTTGCCCTGCTGATACACGAACCCGTTCTGATTGCTGCCGCGCTGGTCGACGTTCACCGTGTTGTATTTGCCGCCTGAGTAGGTGTAGGCCTCTTGATTGCTTCCGGTTTGACGCACGTCGGCGTCGTTCGCCGTGCCGATTTGCTCAACCTCGGCTACCGAGCCATTGCTCCAGGTCTGCGTCACCTCAGCCATGTTCTGGTCGCCCAGCTGATTGATCAGGGCGCGATCACCGGAGCTCAAAGTCTGGCTAACGGTAGCCTCATTGAGGTTGCCGTCCTGATACAGCGAACTCTTGCTGCCATTGACTGCGTACTGGTAGCTGGTCGCTGAGTTGCCGTTGCCTTCCTGCTTGGTGAACGCTTCGGCACCATAGCTGGCGCCCTGCTCAGTATTGGCAGTGTTGTCCTGGCCGCGCTGGCGCTGTTCGGCGCTGCTGCCCCAGGTGCCGCTCTGGCTGACGCTGGCTTCATTCGAGTGCCCATACTGCCATTGCACGGAGCGGCTGTTGATCGCCAGGGTCTGGTTGACGTTTGCCTCATTGAAATTGGCGGTCTGGGTCTGCAGGGCAGACGAAGACAAGGAGCCGGTCTGCTCGACCATCGCGTCGTTGCCCCAACCGCTCTGCACTTGTTTGGCTGCGTTGGAGCTGCCGTAGCTCTGGATGACCTCGGCGACATTATTGACGCCGTTCTGGCGTTGTTCGGACGTGTGATCGGCCGCCATAGCCTGAGCGGCGGCAACGGTCAGCAGGGCAGCTACTAGGGGTTTGATCTTGAACATTGTTGTCTCTCCATGAAATGTTTTCAGCGGTACTTCCTGGTGGTGCTTTTTTAGCGGTACTGGCGGACCAGCACGCTCAGACCCCGGCCATGCTGCGTGACGCTGCTGCTATGCCCAGTGCCGGTCTGTTCGATCTGCGCGTCGTTGTCCGCGCCGTACTGTTCAATGCGGGCCTGGTTGTAGCTGCCCGACTGAACAATCAATCCCTGGTTATGGCTGCCGTGCTGCTCGATGGATGCTTCGAACGCATAGCCGCTCTGGAGGATGAAGGCTTCCAGTGCATTGCCTGTCTGGCTGATATTTCCGCTCAGGCTGTCCCCAGCCTGGGCGAGGAACGCCAGGTTGCGGGTTTGGGAGCCGGTTTCGGTTTGTGTCGGTGCGTTTGCGCTAGGCCGACTGGAGGCGATTTCGTCAGGCGCGAGATCGAGCGAGGTCGGAAGGCTGGCGGCGAGCAGGGTGGGGCTGCCTAGTGCTGCGAAGAGCAGCGGCAACAGCACTGCTCTGCAAGCGATCCTTTGCGCGTCGATCATCAGTCATCCCTGGTTAAGTCGCGGTAGGTCATCCTGACCTAAACCGCGATCTGGCAAATCCATCGAACGGCTGAAACCGCTTCGTTTGCTATGGATTGGTTGACGTGCCGAGGTATTTCGCCAATTGAGCGTCGACCGCCGGGGAGCTGTCTGCGGTCTGCCACAGGCGCCGATCAACACCTTGGGCGATGAGGTGTGCAACCGCCGCCTCGATGGCGGACAGCACACAAAGCTGCGCCGGCTCGTTGGTGGTGTAGCCGGCCTCGGCTTCGAGCAGCTCCTTGAATTCGATGAACTTGTAGACGTTGGCGCTGCGTCCGATGGAATAGATCGTCTTGGTGGTCATCACGTTGGACAGCACCTGGCCGCTGCGTACGTCGATGGCGCGCAGGTTGACCGTGACCTGATCGACCCGATATTCCTGCGATACGCCGATGCCCAGATAACGAGCACCTTGCCCCCCACTGCGCACGTTGGTTTCGTAGGCGACGATGGCGCCTTCCATGATGATGTTGGCGGCCAGCAGCGACGGCAGCTCGGATTGGATGTTCGGCGCTACGTCCGGTTTCGCTTGTGATGCACGAATGATCTTGCGCTCGGTCAGCACGTTCTGCAGACCCTCACGCTCGAGCACGATGAACCAGCCGCTCGCCTGCATGGCGTCGACCAGCATGCTCGCTGCGCCCTGGGTTACCGCAGTGGAAAAGGAGCTGGCGGGGCTGGGCTTGTATTGCCCGGTCTGGTCACGAAAGCCATAGACCGCTGCTACCAGCGGGCCTCGAGGCCGAGGCAGCTCAAGCAGGTCCTCGTAGGTCGAAGTGCGCGGTGTCAGTGTTGGGGTTTCTTGGTCCGCCGACATTGGCTCGCGTACCGCGCAGCCCTGTAGAACGGCCATCATCCCGATGGCTACAAATAGGCTTCTCATGGCCTTTCCTCTCCCTGGTTATTGACCAATGATAATTTCGGATACTTCGCCGGTTACCCGGTCGGTGATTTCGACGATCAGTAGTCCTGCATCGCCGTTGTAGGCTCGAACGAAGAAGTCTGTGGTCGTGAGCGAGCCGGTTTCGCCTGCTTGCGCATCCCTAAGCAAATCACTCAGCAGGCTTGATTCGAGCTGGCTGGTAAGGCGCTCCAAGTCGGAAGGTCGCTCGTAAATGGAGCGGTCATATCCGACCGCATCCGGATCCTTCTTGTCGTTCTGCGCCTGGGCACTGCCCAGCAGCCATGCACCGTTGAGGGGGCTGCCGCCAAACGATGGATTCACTGGGGTGTACACCAGTTCGGTGGCACTGAGGCCGGAGCTAAGCAGCAATCCGGCCAGGAAGACGCCGGTGATTTTTTGTTGTGGCCGGTTCATAACTCATCCTTCGCGAGGTCAATGGTGTCTTCGAATAGTGCTTCGACTTTCCTACGGTTTATCTCTTGCAGCACGAAATCCGCCGCTTCATAGGCGGTCTGTTCCATGTCGCTGACGTTCGGTTGCAGAAAGCGGCGATACAGCGGCTGGTTGTCCTGCTCCACCCAGACCAGAATCCCCCAGCGCGCCGAGGGACGCTCTTTGACGGCCAGGTTGAAATCCAATGCGCTGGTGTCGTTGAGACGTTCACAAAACTTGCGGTAGAACTCCTGGCCGGAGCGTGAAACCGTATTGTTGGTGATGAATCCCTTGAGCTCGGCCTCGTCGGCACCGGCCTGGATGCTGAGCAGCAGCATCAGACCCAGGCAGGCCATCTTCATATCCCGGCCTCGCCGACATGCCCCAACACGAGCGATGCGCCCTGTGCGCGGTTGGAGGCACCCAACTTGCCCAAGGCGTTATGGATATGACTCTTGATGGTGTGGGTGCTCAGATGCAGGGACTCGGCGATTTCGGAATTGGAAAGACCTTTGCCGGCAAGTGCCAGGATCTGTTTTTCCCGTACCGACAGGTCGTCGATGGCACGCGAGGCATGGGTGAGCTGACGGTAGCGGCCCAGCAGCTTTTCCATCAGCGCACGGGGCAGCCAATCGCCGCCTTCGAGCATCACGCTGATGCCGCGGCTGAAATTACCCCGGCTGGTGTTCGGGTAGAACACGCCCTTGATCCACGGGTGCTGTACCAGCAGACCGCGCGCCTGGTCAGCTTGGGCATTGATCAACGCGGTTGGGGTGTCGCGCAGCTGCCGGAGCAGGCGCAAACAATCAACTTCCGTGAAGCTGCCAACGTCGAGCAGAATCAGATCCGCGTCGATTACGCCTGGACGAAATGTGCTGCTGCGCGTCAGACGCAATTGTGGGCCACCGTGGAGATGCTGATGAAGCAGGCCGTCCAGCAATTCGCTGTTGGACAGCAAGACAAGACGAGAAGAAGCGACGACCGCAGGGGATTCATCGAACATATGCATATCCTTTGCAGAAGTGACTGGGAGTAGCGCCCGTGATCCTTGCCGGGACTGGCGCTTTGACATTGCTCGGGAAAAGATAGTTCAGAGCGGTGACAATAAAAAGTCATTGTTGCGAAATAGTGACTGTTTTCCGACGAGCCACATCGCTCTAGCGGTCGAGGGTGGTGGCAGACAGACGCATGCTGGACTACATTTATTGGTCTTTTTTCGCGCGCAATGGGAGCAGGCGATGTCCGATCCAACGTTCTGGCTGGTGTTTTTCTCGGCCGCGCTGGCACTGAATCTCTCGCCAGGGCCAGATCTGTTGTTCGTGCTGTCGCGCACCCTGTCCGGCGGGCGCCGGGTCGGTGTGGCCTCAGTGTGCGGCGTTTGCAGCGGTGCCTTGGTTCACGTCGCCGCGGCTGCGCTGGGGATATCCGCCATTCTCGCCACCTCGGCGCTGGCCTTCGCTGTGGTCAAGTATGTGGGTGCGGTCTATTTGCTGTATCTCGGCGTTCAGGCATTGCGCTCTGCCGGGTCGGTCGCGGCGCTCAACGTCAAAGCGGCTCCGAAGGTCACCCTTTGGCAAGCTTATCGCCAAGGCATTCTCGTTGACGTCCTCAATCCGAAAGCGGCGATTTTCTTTATGGCGTTTCTGCCACAGTTTGTACGCCCCGACCAAGGCGCCATAGCCCTGCAGCTTCTGGTACTCGGCGTGCTGGTTGTGCTGGTGGCGGTGATTGTGGAATGCGCCTTGGTTTTCCTGGCGGCTCGGGCGAGCTCGGCGTTGCGTAGTAACCGTCGCTTGAGTCAATGGATCGACCGCGTGCTCGGCTCGGTCTTGATCGGTCTGGGGATTCGCCTCGGCTTGGCTGAGCGTACATAGCGTCCAGACCCAGATATGGGAACGTCAGCCCCGGTTTCGGTCTGAAGGGTATGCGGTACGCTTTTATAGGCGCAGCCGCGGCAACCGAAAGGAGCGCTCATGTCTCTGTACAGCAAGAACACTACGTCCAATCTGATTCCCTGTCTGCGCTATCGGGATGTGCCCGCAGCGCTGAAATGGCTTTGCCAGGTTTTTGATTTCGAGCAGCAGCGTGTAGTCGAAGACGCGCAAGTCGGGGTCATTCACGCGCAGCTCAGTTTTGGCAGCGGCATGCTGATGCTGGGGCCGGTGGCCGATTCGGACTATGGCCGCCAGGTCAGGCAGCCGGACGAAGTCGGTGGCGTCTCTACTCAAAGCATCTATGTGATCGTCAACAGTGCCGACGCCCTCTATACCAAGGCCAAGGCCGCCGGCGCGGAGATCGTTGTCGAGCTGAAGGACGAGGACTATGGCGGTCGTGGGTTCAGTTGTCGCGACCTTGAGGGGCACCTGTGGAACTTCGGCACCTACGATCCGTGGGCCGAGCCGGTTGCCGAGCAGAACGCACCGCGGGGGGACTGCTGATGCGTAACCTCAAATTCGCCGACGGCGCTAGCGTTCCCGTAGTGGGGCAAGGCACCTGGCACATGGGCGAGAACCCGGCCGAGCGCAGCAATGAGGTAGCTGCCCTGCAACTGGGCATCGAGCTGGGCATGACGCTGATCGATACCGCAGAGATGTACGGCGAAGGCGGTGCTGAAGAGGTGGTCGGCGAGGCGATCCGCAATCGCCGCGATCAGGTCTTTCTGGTCAGCAAGGTCTATCCGCACAACGCCAGCCGCAAAGGCGTGCCCGAAGCCTGTGAGCGTAGTCTGCGGCGGCTGGGCACCGAGTGCATCGACCTGTATCTGCTGCATTGGCGCGGGCAGTATTCGCTGGCGGAAACGGTCGAAGCGTTCGAGCGATTGAAAGACGCGGGCAAGATTCGCCGTTGGGGTGTATCCAACCTGGATCTGGACGACATGCGCGAGCTGGATGCGCCGGACTGTGCTGTCAATCAAGTGCTCTACAACCCGCAGGAGCGGGGCATCGAATTCGATCTGCTGCCTTGGTGTCAGGCGCAGGGGATGCCCGTCATGGCCTACTGCCCGATAGGACAGGGCGGGGATCTGTTGCGCCACCCGACGATGCTGGAAGTGGCCCAGCGGCATAACGCAGAGCCCGCCCAGATAGCACTGGCGTGGGCGCTGCGTCAGCCCAGCGTACTGGTGATTCCAAAGTCATCAAACCCGGCCCATCTTCGAGCAAACGCCAGCGCGGCGGAGTTGACGTTGCACGCCGATGACCTGGCCCTGCTCGACGAGGCCTTTCCGCCCCCGTCGCGTCCACGCCCATTGCAGATGGTCTGAAACTCCGCTTGCTGGACGAGGCAGGGGAATGTTTGTCTCGCGGTAGCTGTCAGCTTATGACTGACAGCAAACCGGAGAAGCGAACATGAGCGAGTCCAGACTCGACGGCGTGGTGGTGGTCATCACTGGCGCCTCCAGCGGTATCGGCCGCGCAGCAGCACAGGCGTTTGCGCGTGAGCAGGCCCGGGTGGTTCTGGCAGCGCGCGACGAGGAAGCGCTGCACGAAGTGGCCAACGAATGCCGCGCTTTGGGGGCCGAGGCGCTGGTGGTGCCGACCGACGTGACGCTCAGCGATTCGGTCGAGCAACTGGCCAGCGCGGCGGCCGAGTTTGGCCGCGGGCGTATCGATATCTGGATCAATAACGCCGGGGTCGGTGCTGTCGGGGCCTTCGACGAGACGCCAATGGATGCGCACGAGCAGGTCGTGCAGACGGATCTGATCGGTTATCTGCGCGGGGCACATGTCGTCCTGCCGTATTTCAAACAGCAGCACGGCGGCGTGCTGATCAATACGCAGTCGGTGGGTAGCTGGGTACCGCAGCCTTATGCGGTGGCGTACTCGGCGAGCAAATTCGGGCTGCGCGGGTTTTCCCATGCGCTGCGTGGCGAGCTGGCGCGGTGGCCGGGCATTCATGTCTGCGATGTGTATCCCTCGATGGTGGATACCCCCGGTTTCCGGGACGGCGGCAATTTCGCCGGTCGCTCGCTGCAGCCGCCACCGCCACTGTGCGATCCCCGTCAGGTGGCCGACGCGATGGTCAGTCTCGCCCTGCATCCGCGGCATACGACATCCGTTGGGCTGACGGCGACGCTGCTTCGTTTCGCCCATTTCATTACGCCAGGCTTCGACCGCTTGTCCGGCCTGCTGACCGGTGCGGCCTTGGGCCGTGCCGACCGTGTCGCGCCGTCCTCGGGAAACCTGTTCCATCCGGCGTTGGGCGAGCGTCGAATCGATGGCGGCTGGCGCAGTGATGAAAAGCCGCAGCGTAGTTTGTTGCTAGCCGGGGGTATTGCCGCAGCGGGCGTAGTCGGGCTGCTACTGGCTCGCCGGCGGCGTTAGCGTTTCATATGCCGGCGGCGGCTGGTCAGCGAGTCGCCGGCAGGCAGTCCAACGAGCTGAGGTCGCGCCTCATATCCTGCAGACGCTCATCAAGATGACGACGCTGGGTTGCGTTGGCCATGTCGTACAGGTCGATCACCAAGTCGATTGTGGCCTGTTCGACGGCCGGGAAGGCAGCGCGATAGGGCGCTGTCCAATAGACCTCACGGTCTTGAAGCAGCCGGGCGATGCGCTCGTCAAAATTTGCCTGTTCCCGGTTGCGAACGGCCTCGACCAGGGACCGCTGCCACTGGGCGCGGTTATCGAGCCAGAGCTGATTCTGCTCGCTAAGCGCTCTAGCCCACTCGTGGATGCGTTGGCGTTGAGCGGCGCTGGCTTTGCCTAACCATTGCTCGACGCGTTCTTGCATACGGTCGGCTCGCTTACGGATTTGCTGGTCCAGCGGTGGTTCCAAGTATTTCTTCTCGCGCTCCTGGAGGTCTTTCTCAAACTGATCGTCCAGTTCACGCACCTGCCTGTCTTCAAGGTCGCGAAGCAGTTGGACGGTAGTTGGGGTAATTTCCAGCGCGATCGTCTGAATCGCCTCTTGGGCGTTCTCATAGTGTGCTCGTAGCGCGGACTCATTCAGCGAGCCCCGGCGGACCTGAGCCTGCAAGCGTTCGATAACATCCAGATAGCCGGGTAGCTGAGTACGGCAGTGCCAGCTGATGTGCTCCCGCAGCTGCGTACGAAAGCGCGTCTGCTGGTCATGATTCATGTCCAGGTAATCGTTGAGCGACCAGGGGATCAGCAGATCCAGGTTTCGGTAGGCCAGATTCATGCGGCTGCAGCCGGTCAGCACAACGGCACACGCCAGCAGGACCAGAATCGATTTACGCCCAAGCACCTGCCTGATCTGCATTGCAGTCCTCGTCGGGTTGTCGTCGGGATGTCGGAACGGGTTTCGGTTGCGTTGTTCTGTAGAGCCGCTAGTACCTCGTCAGTTCGAGGCGAAACAGCAACGGCTTGTTTCTGCGAGAAAACGCCGGCGGTTGTGGTCCTAGTTCAAGAGAGCGTCGCAAGCGCGACGCTCCGAAGCTGACAGCAAATAGCGGAGGTGAATATGCAACGCACGATCAAGCATCTGACCGGAGATGAAGTACCTCAGGGTTGGCGGCCAACCTGGGTCACCTGTTGGGTGGTCGAGATCGATGGGCAAACGATTGCCGGCCCGTACGCCACCGAAGCGGAAGCGCAGGCAGTGCTGGATGGGGAGCAAGACCCCAAGATCTCGCAAACACCTACGCCACAGTGATGGCCGTCAGAGGCATTGAGTAGCGCAGGGATCGTCTCTTTCGGGGAGCGGGGGAGGCGGCTCGACGAGCTGGGAAACCAGCTCCAAAGCTTTCTCGAACGAAGGATAGCCGCTCTGCGCAACGTCCAGCCCGGCATAGGCCTGGCGATATTCTTCGGCCTTGACCGCGTTGCGCTCATCCAGCAGGTAGGGTTCCTGGTAGATTTTGTATAGCAGCGCTACGGCGTGCGGGTGGCCCTTGGCGCTGGCCTGTTCGAGTAGGCGCAGGACCTGTTCCGGTTGTGGGCCTTGGCGGATCAACAGCAGCGCCTGGTAGAACTCGGTCTCGCCTCGTTCATCGAGGCGAGCGCTCCGCTCGAGCAGCGCATCGGCGAGTTCATAGCCGTTTTCGTCGCCGATGGAAATGAGGATCTTGGCCTGCAGCAAATCGTTCTGATAGAGCAGCCGCTCCGCGCGGCAACTGCCGTCGCTGCCATATTGGTCACATGGCTGAGAGGCGCAGCCGCCCAGCACAACGAGCAGTCCGATCACCAGTGCGTTCTTCATTGCTGCCTTGTTCTCTCTATTATTTAGTGTGTCAGCGCGTGTTCTGACCCGCGTATGGGATAACTGTTCAGCCTGTTTTACTGCACAGTGGCAATGGGCTGCAGTCCGTAATGGAACAGGAGGATCTGCCACTCGGGGTTCTCTGGCAAGTTCTCCACGAATCGGGCGAGATACTGGGTGGCAGCTTGGCCAAGCGCATCGGCGACCCATAGATGTCGAGTGAACTGGTACAGCGGCGTATTTGAGACGTACAAATCCTGGAGCTTTTTCTCTTTCCGGTAGTAGAGCAGGGTAGAGCGCGGAATCAGCAAAGTGGCGATGCGACCTGACAGCAGCTTCTCGATGTTTTGAAGGTCGCCCTGGGCGTTCTGGCGCTTGATTGCACCGCTGGCGATATCCGCTTCGAGCCCTTCGTATCGGTGCCCGAGCACGCCTCCCAAGACAAGGTTGTGTAGCGATTCGGGGTTTTCATACTCAAAGGGGGCATCGGGCAGCGAAACAAAGTCCTGTTGATCGATCAGTAGCGGCACCGACCATTTGCCGTTGGCTGCTTGCTCGGCAGTGAAGAAGTTCGGAGTGGCCCAGAGCAAAACGCCAGGTCGCTCTCGTGCTAGCCGCATATCGACGCGCTTGCGCGGCAATTTGACTAGCTCGAAGCGAAAGCGCTGATTGTTAGCGGCGTCGTTGTTGAGCAGGTCGACGAAAGCACGCGAAAGTCCCTCGCCGTTTTCGAGAATGAACGGTGGTGAAAAATGATACGTCCACACCTCGACTCGTTGTTGAGCCCCGCAGATCGAGGGCAACAGAACGAACGTCAGCAACAGGACGAATCTGTGCATTGGTGATCCTGTATCTCGGAATGGCGAAATGCGGCAATCAGGGCCTGGCGCGGCGGCCGGTAGCTGATTTTGTATCCGGTTTCATTGGCACCAGCATAGTCCAGCGATCGCCAGGTGCGAGCCGTCAGGGGTTATGCAAGAGACGTCGCTAGGCTAGAAGCGTTCATGCTCGCCGAGAAAACGCCACTCTCCGACCGGCAGCTTGGCCATCGACAGGCGGCCGATCCGTATCCGCTTGCAGTTGAGCATCTCCAAGCCGATGGCTTCGCAGAGCTGACGCAGATCGCCGGCCTGCGGATTCTTAAGCACGACGCGCAGGCGGGTCTCGTTCTGCCAACTGGCCTTCGCCTTGGGCAGAACCCTGCCACGATGGCCGATCCCTTTGCCCAGCAACGCCAGGCCGCCTTCCTCCGGTTCGCCAGCGACTTCGACGATGTACTCCTGCTCTAGCATGTCGCGTGGATCGGCCAGTTTGCGGATCACCTCGCGTTGCTGGCTGAATATCACCAGCCCGCTGATGTCCTGCTCCAGCGGCAGCAGGGCGGTTTGACGTGCGTAATGGCGTTCGCGGGGTGCCTGGCGAGAGTTGTCGCCGCTCCAATGGCCGGCCTCAGCAAGTTGCTTCAGCACGTCAGCAGGTTCTGCAGCGGTGGGCTGGCCGGCGGGTTTGTGCAACAGCAGCGTGACCGGCGGCTGTTCAGTCGCGGTGGCGCCGGGCAGCAGTTCGATGCGCTGCTCGGCCACCTTGAAATAGGGCGTTTCGATGATATGCCCGTCGACGCTGACCCAGCCTCCCTCGATATACAGTTCGGCCTCGCGCCGGGAACAGCCGATCTGCTCGGCGAGGCGTTTGGACAAGCGTATCGGGTCGGTCATGGCAGGCTCGGGTGCTTCGGAAGGAGAAACCTGGCGAGCCACTGCAAACGGCTAAAAGCAGTGGGGACTCGCTTACTAGGTTAGGTGTTGCGGAGATTACTTCTTGCTGATGGTGATCTGGCGCGAAGGGCCTTGGGTCTGGCCGCTGACCCCGTTCGGGATCTTCTGCACTTCACCGCCGGACTTGAGGAAGGCTGCCATCTGGTTGGCTAGCGATTCGCTGGTTTCACTGGCAGGTTCGGGTTTGCGCTTGGCTGAGGAGGTCTTGGCGGCCATCGTTATCTGTTTCCTATGGTCAGTCGAACCGGACATTATACAGATCTGGCTAATTTTTGTTCGATTTTTTTCGCTGGCCTTGATTTTTCTGTGTGCATTCCTTGCTTCGCACGTGTTTCCGCGGATCGTTGTCGTTGCGCTTAGCCTGGCGGCAGACAGATTAGCGGCAGATGCGATAGCGGGCTTGGGTCGTCGGTAAGAACGCTCAGCGATTTTTCCCCTAAACGGGGGAGCATTCTCGCCCGTGTCCGGTCCACTCAAATACGGGGTCTGGCGAAGCGATCGTCTGCCCCGGCACAAAGACAGGCAGGGGACGCTCGCGGCAAAGTTATTTGTTTCGTCATCTCCAGCCCCGGACAAATGGAAAAGGAGCGGAGAGTGGCGGTCGTCATTAGTGCAATCCTGTGCATCATCCTGGGCCTGGCGCTTGCTGTCGGGGGTTGGAAAGTTATCGCGCTCGGCGGTACCTGGTATTTCGCAATCCTTGCAGTCGGCTTTCTGCTCACGGGCGCTTTGCTGTTAGCTCGGCGCCGTGCGGCGCTTTGGGTCTACTCGCTGGTAATGCTTGGCGCGCTGGGCTGGGCAATTTACGAGGTCGGCTTCGACTGGTGGCAATTGGCACCGCGCGCCAGCATTATTGGCCCGCTTGGGCTGTGGTTCCTGACGCCCTGGATTGCCCAGCGACTGGGTTGGCAACACTTCGGTGCGCGCGCCTGGGGCGGTAGCGCTATCCCGCTGATGATCGCGGTGGCGCTATGGGGCGCGACGGCTCTGCACGCGTTGACCTCCGACAGCAGTGACATCAAGGGCATGCTGCCGCCGCCTTTGGCTGCTGCGCCAGCGGCCGAGGTGAACACCGCTGATAACGTGCCAGCCAGCGATTGGCATGCATACGGTCGCACCCAGCACGGCACGCGCTACTCACCGCTCTCGCAAATCACGCCAAGCAACGTCGAGCGGCTAGAAAAGGTCTGGTATTACCACACCGGCGATATGCGACGTCCAAGCGATCCCAACGAGACCACTTACGAAGTCACGCCGCTGAAGATCGATGACAGCCTGTTCATCTGCACGCCGCACAACTTCGTGATCGCGTTGGATGCCGAGACCGGGGAAGAGCGCTGGCGCTTCGATCCGGAGGTTCCGGATTCGACCAATCGGCAGCATCTGACGTGTCGCGGTCTGTCCTATCACACCAGCGAGACCCCCGTGGAGGGACAGGCCTGCCAGCAGCGCCTGTTCATGCCCACAGCGGATGCGCGCCTGATCGCATTGGACCCCGAGACCGGCAAGGTCTGCGAATCATTTGGCGAAAACGGCGCGGTGAATTTGTGGAAGAACATGCCGAACGTCACGGAGGGTTTCTACTATTCCACCTCGCCACCGGTTGTGGCTAATGACCTGGTTATTGTCGGCGGGGCGGTCAACGACAATGTCTCGACCACCGAGCCATCTGGCGTCATCCGGGCGTATGACGCAATCACTGGCGAACTGAAGTGGAACTGGGACCCGGGCAATCCGGAACAGACCGCACCTATCGCGCCGGGCGAAACCTACAGCGAGAGCACGCCGAACAGCTGGAGCATTTCCAGCGCCGACGAGGAGCTGGGGCTGGTGTTCGTGCCGATGGGTAATCAGGTTCCGGATCAGTGGGGCGGCAACCGCAGCGAGAACAGTGAGCGATTCTCGTCTTCCATCGTCGCGCTGGATCTGGAAACAGGGCAGCTGCGCTGGGTATTTCAGACCGTGCACCATGATCTCTGGGACATGGATGTGCCGGCGCAGCCAAGTCTTGTCGACATCCAGACCGAGTCGGGCATGGTCCCCGCACTCGTTCAGCCGACCAAACAGGGCGACATCTATGTATTGGATCGCCGCACGGGCGAGCCAGTGCTGCCGGTGCGCGAGGTGCCCGCGCCGCAAGGTGCCGCGAAGGGCGATTATGCTGCGGCTACGCAACCTGTGTCGGCACTGTCGTACGAGCCGCCGAAGCTGCAGGATTCCGATTTGTGGGGCGCGACCTTCATTGATCAGATGATGTGTCACATCCAGTTCAATTCGTTGCGTTACGAAGGGCGTTACACGCCGCCTTCGACCCAGGGTTCGCTGGTCTACCCTGGCAATTTCGGGGTGTTCAACTGGGGTGGGGTAGCTGTCGATCCGGTCCGGCAGATGGTGTTTAGCGCACCGTCCTATTTGGCTTTCACCTCAACGTTGATTCCGCGCGAGAACGATGAGAAGGCTTACGTCTCCGACAGCGAACCGCACCTGAACGAAAACTTCGGCGCGCCGTTTGCGGTGGACCTGAAGCCGTTCGTGTCGCCGATCGGTCTGCCGTGCACTGCGCCGCCATGGGGTTACGTGGCGGGCGCCGACCTGCGCACGGGTAAAACCCATTGGCTGCGCAAGAACGGTACGGTGCGTGACCGGGCACCGGTGCCGCTGCCTTTCGAAATGGGTGTGCCGAGTCTGGGCGGGCCGGTGATCACTGCGGGCGGGGTGGCGTTCCTCTCCAGTACGCTGGATTACTACGTGCGCGCCTATGACGTCACCACCGGTAAGCAGCTTTGGCGGGCACGGTTGCCAGCGGGCGGCCAGGCGACGCCGATGACCTATCAGAGCCGTTCGGGGCGCCAGATGGTCGTGGTCGTTGCCGGCGGTCACGGGTCGCTCGGCACCAAGGCCGGGGATTCGGTCATCGCCTACGCACTGCCGCGATAACGACGTTCCCGCGTGCGCGCCGCAGCGGTGCGCACGCGGCAAGCGGGTGGCCTGCTAGAATCGCCGCCTTCGACCCAGAGGAATCGCTACATGGCCGCAATCGGGCGCTTCAACAGCCTGCAAATCGTCAAGCACACCGGTTTCGGCCTTTATCTGGATGGCGGTCCGGATGGCGAAATCCTGCTGCCCAACCGCTACATTCCGAAAAACACGCCGACGGAGGTCGATGACTGGCTGAACGTCTTCATTTACCTCGACAGTGAAGACAAGCTCATCGCGACCACCGAGAAACCCAAGGTGCAAGTCGGGGAATTCGCTAGCCTCAAGGTCGCCGAGATCAACCGGATCGGGCTGTTTCTCGACTGGGGGCTGCCCAAGGATCTGCTGCTGCCTCACTCTGAAGAAAAGCGGCCGCTCAACGAGGGCGATTATTGTGTCGTTCACGTCTACCTCGACAAGCACACCCGTCGCATCACTGCCACTGCGCGGTTAGACCGTTACCTGGACAAGACGCCCGCGCGTTACAAGGTTGGCGAAGCCGTTGACCTGTTGGTGGTGGAGCCCACCGACCTCGGGCACAAGGCGATCATCAACGGCAAACACTGGGGCCTGATCCACAAGAACGAGGCCTTCAAGTTCCTGCGTGGCGGCATCCGCGAGAAGGGCTACATCAAGGAAGTTCGCGCGGACGGCAAGATCAGCCTGAGCCTTCAGCCGGTGGGCAGCGAGGCGGCTGATGCATTGCAGGCGCTGATTCTGCAGAAGCTGCAGGAAAACCAGGGCAGCCTGCCGGTCAGCGACAAGACCGCCGCAGACGAAATCGCACGCCTGTTCGGCGTCAGCAAGGGCAACTTCAAGAAAGCCATCGGCGGCCTGTACAAACAGGGGCGCATCGCTATCCATCCTGATCGTATCGAGCTCGCCTGAGCAGGCCGGGCGATCCCGTCGCCCGCCCTTGGCATCGCTGCAGTTAGCAGTGTGTCTGTTCGACGCCAGATGGCGAGTTGATGCATTGGCTCGCTGCCCCTAGCGAGAAAGGTTGTAGCGTCTCGTCCATCTGATCGAGGTCGTTGCGGCCCTGTCTCGCCCCATCAAGCGGCAGCTGCTGACCGCTGATCCTCGGCTGGTCTTATTCAGGCTCACGACACGGAACTCGCTGCTCTCGCGCTGGGTCCAGAGAGGGACCCTGATGTTTTTAGGCGTCTCGGAGCCTAGCGGGAAGGCCGCTCTGGATGCTGACAGGGATGTGTTTCGCATTGTCTTGCAGGTTCAGAGCATAACCATCTGTGCTGCTCTGGGTGCCTGTTTGTTCGTATGGGCCCATCAGCGCTGACCCGCGCCGCACGGCACGATGATGCCGGGCTAATAACAAGACCTAAGCCAACGGTACGTTTCGCCATCGCTCGATCCAGTGATCGAACGCTAAGCGCGGCTTGCTTGTGGGCGAGTGGTCAGCGGATGTTCCGTTATAGGCGCCGTGCCAGGGGCGGTAGCGTGTTTGAAATGGCTGTATCGGGCTGCTGCAGGAGAAAAACGGTTGACGATCGAAAAAGAGGCCCGCTGATCGAATGTGCAACTGTCTGGGATATTTGCGGTCTGTTGCGTGTCTATGCCTCCTCACAGCAGCCAGGCGACGCAGCCAGAGGGTAGGTATGCACCACAATTTATCTCCGAGAAGGGATTCTATATGAGGAAGATCACACTTCCATGCTTGCCGCTACTGTGCCTTGCAGCCACTCAGAGCTGGGCACAGGACGACGAACCCCGGTACATACAGCTGGGAGGGTTCGAGTTCACCCCAACGCTGGTTGTGCGCGAAAGCTACGACGACAACTACCGCGGTCTGTCGGACAACGAGCAGGCATCCTGGGTCACCGGTATTAATCCAACGTTCGTGCTGGGAACCGGTAATCGCAACAGCGAGTATGAGCTTGAGTACTCGTTCAACAGCGATATCTTCCATTCGGATTCCGAAGCCAGTAACACCGACCATCATCTGCGCCTCAGAAGCGCCATGGAATTCACTTCCCGGCATCGCCTGACTTGGGGTCTCGCCTACCACCGCGTGGAAGAGACCGCCGACACCGAGATCAACACCGAGAACGACAAGTACAGTACCGCCGTTGCCCAGGCGGCTTATCGTTTCGGAGCCCGCACTGCTCGCAACCAGCTGGAGTTCGGCACGCATTACGAGCAGCGTCGCTACCACAACAGCGACAACATCAACGCGTCGGAAGAGCGCGACAGTTTGATGTTCAACTCCATCTGGTTCCATCGGCTGGGTTCCAAGACCCGTTCGCTGGTCGAAGTTCGCCATACCGATCATGACTACAAGCTCTCCAGCGCACTGCGCGATAGCACCAACGTGGCGTTGCTGGGTGGTGCTACCTGGGATGCAACCTCCAAGACCTCCGGCACAGTCAAGTTGGGCGCCGAGCGGAAGGACTTCGACAGCGATCAGCGCGAAGACTTTACCAGCCCCATGTGGGAAGTCGGTGTCACCTACAAGCCGCGTAGCTATTCGGCATTCACAGTCAACTCTCGCCGTGCCTTCGACGAAGGCAATGATGGCGCCAGCACCATCAATGACTGGACCACCATTGCTTCCTGGGATCACGAATGGACGTCGCGGATCTCGACCGAGCTGCTGTATCGATTCTCGGACCGCGAGTACGAAGGGATTAACCGGGACGATGAGCGCACCGGCTACGGCGCAGGCGTGACCTGGTCACCTGATCGTTGGATCGACGTGACCCTTTCCTACCTCAGGACGGAAAACGACTCCAGTCTGAGCTCGGAAACCTACGACCGTAACGTTTATCTGCTGAGTTTCGACCTGAGCCTCTGAGCCCGGGTAGGACGTTAACCAGTGCCTAAGGAGGAGCCGCCGATGCGCATCCCGAACATGTTCAAACTCTTTTCACTGCTGCTGATGCTGGCGTTCAGCGCCGGTGCCGCCGCTGCGCAATACCAGTTGGGCTCGGGGGACGTCATTCGCATCAATGTGCATGGTGAGCCGGACCTGACCTTCGAAGAGATTCGCCTGACAGACGCTGGCACTTTCACCTTTCCCTTCATTGGTGAGGTGGACGCCAACGGCAAAACCCCAGGTGAAGTGCGCAACATCCTGGTCGAGAAGCTGAAGGATGGCTATCTGATCGATCCGCGCGTATCGGTATCGGTTGCCAACTACCGCGAGTTCTACATCGCCGGTGAGGTAAAGCTTCCAGGCGGCTATCCGTTCCAGCCCGGCCTGACGCTTGACCGCGCCATTGCGCTTGCTGGCGGGCTGACCGAGCGTGCTTCGACCAAACGCATGACTATCGTGCGCGGCTCGCAAGGCAGCCGCGAGGAAGAGAAAGCCACCATGAACACCCTGGTTCGCCCTGGCGACACGATCAACATCGATGAAGGATTCTTCTGATGAATAGCCCAGTTCGCCCGGATCGACCATGGCAGCGCCCCGCTGGGCCTGCGGCTGATAGTGACTTCATAGATCTGAAAAAAATCTGGCATGCAGTCTGGTCGCGCAAGTGGGGGATCATCCTGCTCGTGGCGGTCGTCGCGGTGCTGACCGTTTTCCTGCTGTCGCGCATGACGCCGATCTACAAGGCTGTCGCCACGGTCCTAATCGAGAGCAAGGGCACGCCAGTGTTGTCGTTCCAGCCGGCAGCCGATACCCCGGTTGAGCTCAGCGAGTATCTGCAGACACAGCTCAGCCTGATGCAGAGCCGTGGCGTTGCCGAGCGCGTCGTCCGTGATCTGAATCTGACCGAACACCCCGAGTTCGATCTGCGACAGCAGCCGGGCCCGCTGGTCGATGTTGGCGCTCTGATCGATATGGTCACAGGCGAAGAGCCAGAGCCGATCACCGAAGCGCAGGTCATGGATTACGCCACCCAGCAGTTTATGGAGCGTACTTCAGTCTGGGTCGAGGGCAAGAGTCAGCTGGTTTATCTGTCGGTATCCATGGCGGATAACCTGACTGCCGCACAGGCCACCAACCGATTGGCGCAGGCCTATATCGAAGCGCAGCTGGAAGCGAAGGTCGACATGTCGATGACCGCTGCCAGCTGGATGAATGAACGCCTGGTTTCGTTGCGTGAGAACCTGCAGGCTTCGGAAGATCGCCTTCAGGCATATCTCGATGCGGAAGGGCTGGTCGACCTCGATGGTGTAGGCACCATCAGTGCCAACGAGCTGTCGCTTACTGGTGATCGCATGATCGATGCGCGCCGTCAGCGTGCTGAAGCCGAAAGCCAGTACCGCCAGGTCGAGTCCATGCGCAGCCAGGGCTGGGAGCGTCTGGCCAGCGTGCCGGCCGTTCTGGGTCATCCGCTGATCCAGCAATTCAAAGCTGACCAGGCCCATGCCCGTTCGCGTGTCGAAGATCTTTCGCGTCGCTACGGCAACCGCCACCCGGCGATGGTTTCTGCTCGGTCGGACCTCAATGCTGCCACCGCCAGCCTGAAACAGCAGGTCGAGCAGGTCGTCGCCAGCATCGAGCGTAACTATCAGCTGGCCGTCGCCAATGAGAACTCCTTGAAGGCCTCCTTCGACGAGAACAAGGGCCGGATTCAGGATATCTCCCGCAAAGAGTTCAAGGTGCGTGACCTGCAGCGTGAGGTCGAAAGCGATCGTGCGCTCTACGACACCTTCATGACCCGCCTGCAGGAAACCACCGCGACCTCGGATCTCAGCTCTACCAATGCTCGGGTAGTCGATGCCGCCATCCCGCCAACCGAGGCCAGTGCGCCAAACAAGAAGCTGATCTTGGTGGTGGCGTTGTTCCTGGCACTGGTGCTGGGTATCGCCCAGGCGATCATCCGCGAAATTCTCGACAACACCTTCAAGAGCTCCGAAGAAGTCGAGTCCAAGCTGGGTCTGCCTGTCATGGGTATCGTCCCGCAGGTGCCGCGCAAGCTGCGCAAGGAAGTCAGCCACCTGTTCGAACGCAGCGGTGACAAGCGCTTCTGCGAAGCGGTACGGACTATCCGCACCAACCTGCTGCTGACCGAGGCAAGCCAGCCTCGTCAGGTGCTGGTGATCACCTCGACCGCACCGGGCGAAGGTAAGAGTTCGGTATCGGCCAACCTCGCATTCGCCATGGGCCAGCTGCATCGCGTGCTGTTGATCGACGCCGACTTGCGTCGCGCGACGCTCGACAAGGCGTTCGATTTCAAGCCGGGCACGCCTGGCCTGGTCAACCTGATCGGTGGCAATGCCAAGCTCGAAGATTGCATCCATACGGTCGGCAATGTGGACATGATCGCCGCCGGTGCGGTGCCATCCAATCCGCTGGAACTGCTGTCTTCGCCGCGCTTCGCCAAACTGCTTGAAGTGGTCAAAGGCCGTTACGACCGCATCATTATCGATTCGCCGCCGAGCCAGGCGGTCAGTGATGCGGCTGTTCTGTCCACGCTCGCTGATGCGGTGATCTACGTCGTCAAGTCCGATAGCACGCTGATCCCACATGTGCAGAAAGGGGTGAGCCAGCTGCAGAACAGCAATGCGCCGGTCACCGGCGTGGTACTCAACTACGTCGATATCGAGAAAGCCAAGAAGAACGGTCAGTTCCGTGGCTACTACGACCATTACGGATACAGCGAGCCACAAACGGTCTGACGACCGGCTCGTCAATCCATTACCGGGGTGTGTCCAACCATGCGATGGACACACCCCGGATTGACTATCTGCCCAAGCGAACAATTTGCGCCATCGGCCACCGAAAAGGGTCGCGCCGAGGCACGCCTGTATCAATGTATGAATCGAGGATCCTGCTATGAATATCACCGTCGTTGGAAGCGGCTACGTCGGACTGGTTACCGGAGCCTGTATCGCGGAGATGGGTAACACGGTTTACTGCGTCGACGTCGACAAGGCCAAAATCGATAACCTAAAGCAGGGCATTCTGCCGATCTATGAGCCGGGCCTCGAAGAGATCGTCACCGAGAACCATCAGACCGGCCGCTTGCTCTTCACCACGTCGCTCTCCGAGGCAGTCGAGCAGTCCGAAGTGTTTTTCATCGCTGTCGGCACTCCGCCGGGCGAAGATGGCTCCGCCGATTTGCGCTATGTACTGGAGGTCGCCAAGCAGATTGGTGACACGCTGACTGCTCCTGCAATCGTGGTGAACAAATCGACAGTGCCGGTCGGCACGGCGGACCTCGTGCGCGCAGCGGTTGCCGAGCGTCTTGAGGCGCGCGGCGTCGACATTGAATTCTCAGTCGTCTCCAACCCGGAATTCCTCAAGGAGGGTGCGGCGGTCAACGACTTCATGCACCCGGACCGCATCGTTATCGGTGCTGACAACGAGCACGCTCGTCAGGTCATGAGCGCGCTGTACGCACCCTTCATCCGAAATCGTCCGCGCACCATGTTCATGGGCATTCGCGATGCGGAAATGACCAAGTACGCAGCCAATGCCATGCTGGCGACCAAAATCTCCTTCATGAACGAGATCGCCAGCCTCTGCGAGCGCCTCGATGTGGATGTCGAGAATGTGCGCCTGGGTATCGGCTCTGACGAGCGCATTGGCTACCACTTCATCTATGCCGGCTGTGGCTACGGCGGCTCCTGCTTCCCGAAAGACGTCAAGGCGCTGATCAACATCGCCCATCAGAACGACTTCGAGCCCAAGCTGCTACAGGCGGTGGAATCGCGCAACGATCAGCAGAAGCATTCGCTGTTCAACAAGCTGTCCACCCACTTCAATGGCGACCTGAGCGGCCGCACCTTTGCGGTCTGGGGGCTGGCGTTCAAGCCCGGCACCGACGACATGCGCGAGGCGCCAAGCGTGGTGCTGATCAACAGCCTGATCAATGCCGGCGCCAAGGTGCGCGCGTTCGATCCGGTTGCCCGTGAAACTGCCCGCCGCGAGTTCCCTGAGAGCTGGTTTACCGACGGCCGTCTGCAGATTGTCGAGGGACAATACGAAGCCGCTATCGATGCCGATGCGCTGTGCCTGGTAACCGAATGGAAGCCGTTCCGCCGTCCGGATTTCCGTGCGCTCAAGCGCCTGCTGAACACCCCGCTGATCATCGACGGGCGTAACCAGTACGACCGCGAGCAGGTCAAGCGCGAAGGGTTCAGCTACTACGGCATCGGCCGTCAGCCGGTCCAGGCCTGAGCGAGGGGCAGCGAGTGAGCGCCATCGATCAGTCCAGCATGCGGCGCACTTCGTCCCCGGTCAGGGAAAGACTGGCTGCGCTGCTGCAGGCAAGCATGCGCAGCAAGCTGCTGCGCAATATCCTGACCGTGGTGACTGGCACCGCCGGTGCGCAGGCGATCACCCTGGCGTTCATGCCGGTGATCACGCGCATTTATGGTCCAGAAGCGTATGGGGTACTCGGCACCTTTCTCAGCGTCACGATGATGCTGATACCGGTGGCGGCGTTGACCTATCCCATTGCCATTGTGCTGCCCAAGCGCGATGGCGATGCGCGAGGTCTCGTGCGATTGGCACTGGCTACTGCGTTGTCGCTGTCGACAGTGGTCGCTCTGGCGCTGTACTTCTTTGGCGATCAGCTTGCCCGAACGCTCGAGATCGAGATCATTCAGCCATACCTGATGCTCATCCCGTTCGTGATGTTCTGCGGCGCGGCGCTTGAGATTTGCCAGCAGTGGCTGTTTCGCACCCAGCGTTTTCGTATCACCGCAAGTGTGGCGGTGGGGCATTCGTTGTTCTTCAACTCGATGCGGACCGTCGCTGGTCTGGTGCAGTCCTCTGCTCTGGTGTTGGTCTGCACCACCGCCCTGCAACAAGCGTTGCATGCGGCAATGCTCGCGTTGGCCATGCTGCGCGCCAAACCCCATGCGGATAACCATGCGGAAGACGCCGAGCAGGGCAGCCCCGGCATGCTCGAACTGGCTCGCAGGCACAGCGACTTCCCAAGGTTTCGTGCGCCGGTGATGTTAATCAACGCCGTGTCGCAGCATTTGCCGACGCTGGTGCTTGCTGCCTATTTCGGACCGGCTGCCGCGGGCTTCTTCGCTCTGTGCAAGCAGGCGCTGACGATGCCAACCAATCTGATCGGCAAGTCGGTCGCCGATGTGTACTACCCGCGCATCAGCCGTGCCATCCACGACCGCGAGCCGGTCGCCGCGATGCTGCTGAAGGCAACCGCCGCGCTGGGTCTGGTTGGCCTGGTGCCGTTTTCGCTGGTGGCAGTGTTTGGCCCATGGCTGTTTGCACTGGTGTTTGGTGACCAGTGGCATGTGGCTGGCGAGTACGCCCGTTGGCTGGCCTTGGCCGAGTACGTGATCTTCGTTTCGCGTCCATGCGTGGTTGCGGTCCCGGCGCTGTCGCTGCAGGCCCGCTTCCTGTTGTTCGAAATATTCAGCACCAGCTTGCGCGTGCTGTCGCTGTTCGGCGGTGCGCTGTTGATCGGCAGCGCCCTGGCCACCGTGCAGGCCTTCGCCGTCGCGAGCATCGTCATCTATTCGTCGCTGATGGTGATCGTGCTGATTGCATCGCGCAGGTGGTACGCGGCTCAGCAGAACGCCCAGCATTCAGAAGAGAGTTTCGATTGATGAAGGTTTTACATTTGGTTGCTGGCGAACTGACCGGGGGCGCCGCACGCGGTGCTTACTGGCTGCACCAGGGCTTGCGCTCGTTGGGTGTCGACTCGCGCGTCTACACCAACAGTCAGCAAACTCATGGCGACACCTCGGTGGTGTCGGTCAGTCGCAGCAAGAAAGACAAGATCATCAGCATTGCCAGAAGTCAGGCTGACCAGGCGTTTGCCAGCGTCTACCGCAAGCGCCAGTCCGGCATGTTCAGCGCTGGCGTCATGGGCGCCGATTTCACTGACAGCACAGCATGCCGTGAGGCGGACGTGGTGCATCTGCATTGGGTCAACGGTGGCTTCGTCGACATGAAGCACCTCGCCAAATTGCGCAAGCCCGTTGTCTGGACCATGCGTGACATGTGGCCAATGACCGGCGGATGCCACTACGCCATGGGCTGTGAAAAATTCACCACCGGCTGTGGCAGTTGCGATCAGCTTGGCAGCAACTCCGACCGAGACCTGTCGCGTTTCGTACTCAACCGCAAGCGCAAGTACCTGCCCGAGTCGATGAAGATGATCGGCATCAGCGACTGGGTTTCCGAGCAGGCTAGGCAGAGTCTCCTGTTCCGCGACTTCGACGTGCGCACCATCCACAACAACGTCGATGCCAGTGAGTTCTTTCCGCTGGACAAACAGCTGGCGCGGCAACTGCTTGGTATCGAGACCGAGAAGAAAATCATCCTGACCGGCTGCACCAGCGCAAAAGATACCTATAAGGGCTTTGGCAAATATCTGGAGATGCTCACGCACCTGGACCCGGCCAAGTACCACCTGTGCTTTTTCGGCAAGCTCGACCAGTCCGTCGCCGACGGCTTGGGGTTCGACTACACCTCGTTCGGCTACCTGCATGACAGCATCTCGCTGCGCCTGCTTTATTCGGCGGCAGATGTCTTCATCGCGCCGAGCCTGATGGAGGCGTTCGGCAAGACGTTGGCCGAAGCCATGGGCTGCGGAACCCCCGTGGTGTGCTTCGATGCCACAGGGCCGAAGGACATCGTGACGCACAAGCACGACGGTTATAAGGCTGCGCCCTTTGACGCTCAGGGTCTGGCAGAAGGCGTCGAGTGGATCAGCGGAGAGGCAGACTATCCGCAGCTTGTGCTCAATGCGCGAGAAAAAATCCTGACCACCTTCGACAGCCCCGTCATTGCCCGTCAATACCAGGCGCTGTACCAGGAAATGCTCGCATGAACAGTCCGTTCGTCCGCGCCGGGCAGGGCGGTAACGCCCCGTTAACGTCAACGGCCAACTATCGACTCAATCAGCTGCAAGGCGGGGCAGAGCGCTTGGTCGCCTCTGCGCTGTCTGCTCAGCATCAACTCAATACCCCTCTCGTCATCTGGAACCTACAGGTACTCTGAAATGGAAAAGAAACGCGCGCTGATCACCGGAATTACTGGCCAGGACGGTTCCTATCTCGCTGAGTTTCTGCTGGAAAAGGGCTACGAGGTACACGGCATCAAACGCCGTGCGTCGTCGTTCAATACGCAGCGGGTCGACCACATCTATCAGGACCGTCACGTTGAAGACCAGAACTTCGTGCTGCACTACGGCGACCTGACCGATTCGTCGAACCTGACCCGCATCATCCAGGAAGTCCAGCCGGACGAGGTCTACAACCTCGGTGCGCAATCCCACGTCGCGGTCAGCTTCGAGTCGCCTGAATACACCGCCGATGTCGATGGTATGGGCGCCTTGCGCATCCTTGAAGCCATTCGCCTGCTGGGCCTGGAAAAGAAGACACGCTTCTACCAGGCCTCGACTTCCGAACTCTATGGCCTGGTCCAGGAAATTCCGCAGAAGGAAACCACGCCGTTCTACCCGCGTTCTCCTTATGCGGTGGCCAAGCTCTATGCCTACTGGATCACCGTGAACTACCGCGAAGCCTACGGTATGTACGCCTGCAACGGGATTCTCTTCAACCACGAGTCGCCACGCCGTGGCGAGACCTTCGTGACGCGCAAGATCACCCGGGGCCTGGCTAACATCGCCCAGGGGCTCGAGACGTGCCTGCACATGGGCAACCTCGATGCGCTACGCGATTGGGGACATGCCAAAGACTACGTGCGCATGCAGTGGATGATGCTGCAGCAGGATCAGGCCGAAGACTTCGTCATCGCCACCGGCGTGCAGTACTCGGTGCGTGAGTTCATCAAGTGGTCGGCTGCCGAGCTGGGCGTTGAGCTGCGCTTCGAAGGGAGCGGCATCGAAGAACGCGCCATCGTTGCCGGTATCGAAGGGGACAAGGCGCCGGCACTGAAGGTCGGTGACGTCGTTGTCCGTATCGATCCGCGCTACTTCCGTCCCGCGGAAGTGGAAACCCTGCTGGGCGATCCGAGCAATGCCAAGAACAAGCTGGGCTGGACGCCTGAGATCAGCGTGCAGGAAATGTGCGCCGAAATGGTTCGTGAGGACCTCAAGGTCGCCCAGCGCCATGCCCTGCTCAAAGAGCACGGTTTCGAAATTCCAGTGAGTGTGGAGAACTGAATATGAATCGTGACGCACGTATTTTCGTTGCGGGACATCGTGGCATGGTGGGTTCTGCGATCGTCCGGCGCTTGCAAGCGCTGGGATACACCAACCTCATCACGCGCGGTCGTGAAGAGCTGGATCTGGTCGATCAGGCGGCCGTCAATGCCTTCTTTGCTGAAAACAAAATCGATCAGGTGTACATGGCCTCGGCCAAGGTCGGCGGTATCCACGCCAACAACACCTATCCGGCCGAGTTCATCTATCAGAACCTGATGGTCGAGGCGAACATCATCCACGCAGCGCACGTCAACGATGTGAACAAGCTGTTGTTCCTCGGCTCGTCCTGCATCTATCCAAAGCATGCCGAGCAGCCGATGAAAGAAGAGGCGCTGGTGACCGGCGTGCTCGAGCCGACCAATGAGCCTTACGCGGTTGCGAAAATCGCCGGCATCAAGCTCTGTGAAAGCTACAACCGCCAGTATGGACGGGACTATCGCAGCGTCATGCCGACCAATCTCTACGGTCCCAACGACAACTTCCATCCGGAAAACAGCCACGTGGTGCCAGCGCTGCTCAAGCGCTTTCACGAAGCGACCCAGCGTGGCGACAACGAAGTGGTGATCTGGGGCAGTGGCAAGCCTCAGCGTGAATTTCTCCATGTCGACGACATGGCCGCCGCCAGCGTGCACGTGATGGAACTGGACGACGAAACCTACCAGGCCCACACCCAGCCGATGCTTTCGCACATCAACGTCGGTACTGGCGTGGACTGCAGCATTCGCGAACTGGCGGAAACCATTGCGCGGGTCACTGAATACCAGGGTGAGTTGAAGTTCGACAGCAGCAAGCCGGATGGCACGCCGCGCAAGCTGATGGATGTCTCGCGCCTCAAGGCACTGGGCTGGCAGTCGAGCATCAGCCTGGAAGATGGTCTGCGCGACGCCTATCGCTGGTTCGTCGAAAACCAGCACCAGGCGCGTCACTGACCGAAAAGAGTAGCCGCCAGGGATGCATCTTGCGGCCGCGGACCTTTCTTCCGCTGCTGTTGTCCATCCATGGCGCACGTTTTCCTCGCCGCAGTGGGCCGCCTCATCCAAGTCATCAGGATGGGCTGCTCGGTTCTATGTTTCGCCACGTCAATCGGATACTGGAGAGAGCGCTTGTTAAGGAAAGTTCTGGCGTACAAGAATCTGTTGTTCATCCTGTTACTGCTGAACTCGACCTGCTTCTTCCTGACGGATGACAAACGGGCCGGGATCGCGTACTTCCAAGAGCTGTTCTTGCTGCTGGTGGTGGCGGCAACGGCCTGTCTGTTCGTGGCGTGGAAATGGGTCTATCAGTCCAAGACGAGCCTGTGGATCATTTTCATGGGCTGCCTGTTACCAGTGATCTCGGCGGTACTCGCCAACCTGAACTTCGGTCAGCCGCTAGCGTATGGCTTGCTGGAAGAACGTCGTTTCTTCCAGTACCTGGTGTTCTTCCCGACGCTGTTCTTGTTGGTCAAGGCATCTCCCACCCAGGAAGAGCTGGCGAAGTACTTTCTCTATGTCGCACTGTTTTGCGCGACGCTGGGCTTTGCCTACTACTTGGGGATCATTCCCCAGAACCAGGTTGCCTCGTTCACCGTCGATGACTGGACGCAGTATGAAGACCTGCTGCGCCCGAACCGCTTTCGTATCGGCTCGCCGTTCGTGACCGTTGCCGTGTTCATGGTGATGTACAGCATGAAGGACCGCGTCACTCTTGGGCGGCTGGCCATTCTTCTCTATTTCGTCGCCTACCTTTGGTTGGTCATGCAAACACGCCAGACCATGCTGGTCTGGGCGCTGGCCGGGGTATGGATTTTCCGCAAGCGTATCGACTCGTTAATGAAGCTGAGTGCGCTGGGTGTGATGGTTCTGGTGGTGTCGTATCTGCTGGTTCCGGAGTTTTATCACGAGCAGTTCGCACGCTTCGACGCCTTGCTGTTCGATGCGACATCCGGACCTGGGGTGCGCGACACGACTGTTTCGGTGATTCTCGACGCCATTAGCGCCAACAATTATTTCGGTATGGGCGCGCTGTCCCTGCAATGGAATGGCGGGTTCTCAAGGATCTATAACTCGCACTTCTATCTGGCGGATGTCGGAATATTCGGCGTCTATCACCGCTACGGTTTCCTGACGCCAGTCGTAGTCCTGATGTTCTATGGCGGCTTTATCTGGGTCATGCGCCAGTGTTCGGACAAGGGCAACCTTCTTGCCGCATTACAGCTTTCGTTCGTGGTGAGCATGCTGAATATCACGCTGTCCAACGCGCTGACGTTCTCGGGCGACGTGTATGGAATGGCGGCTGCGTTCTTCCTCTATTACGCCAAGTTACAGATGGCGGATGCTCCTCTCAATGCAAATCTAGAACAGGTGAATTATGGTCAGTTTCAGTATCGTAACTATAAACTGGAATAATTTTGATGGCCTGAAGGAAACCTATCGGAGCCTGGCCAGCCAGACTTACCGGAACTTTCGCTGGATCGTGATTGACGGTGCGTCAAAAGATGGTAGTGGCGAGTGGCTGCGAAGCCTGGATGACAGTCAGGCAGAAATCACAATAGAGCCGGACAAAGGCATCTACGATGCAATGGAAAAAGGGCGTCAAAGAGCCGTTGAGACCCCCGGCTATACCCTGTTTCTAAACAGTGGCGATTCCTTTGCTGATCCGAATGTACTTGAGCGGATCAATGAAGAATTAACGAAAGCCACCGTCGAACCAAAATTCATTTACGGCGATTTTTATCGCAAAGAAGCTAGCGGCGAGTTGAAGCGTACCGCCGCTCGGCCCATTGATCGCGCACCGCTTGGTTTGCCGGCTAGCCATCAAACGATGTACTTCGAGAACGAGCGGCTGCAGCGGTTCAAGTTCCGGTTGGATTACAAGTTGTCGGCCGATTACTGCTTGCTGCTCGAATTTCTCCAAGGACTGGACCTGCAAGCTGAAGTTCTTCAGTTGCCTTTCCCGCTGTGCATTTTCGATACAACCGGTGTTTCACATAAACGACGCTTCGAGGCGATTCGTGAAGACATGGATATCAGGCAGCGCTTTCTGAATTTTTCCAAACCTAATGCGTTAGCGCTCTATGCGCTGCATTACGTGCATACGCATTCCAAGCAATTGCGCGCCTCGTTGGGGCGCTGAGCAACAGGTAACCGACCTAAGAAAAATGGACTGTCAAAAGAACAGGGTGCAGGAGAGAGTTCGATGAATTACCGAAGCCTGAATGATCTGTCGCGGCTGAGTACAGAATGTGCCGGCAAGATTCCCAACGATGTCGATCTGGTTGTCGGCATACCAAGAAGTGGGATGTTGGTCGCCAGCATCATTGCGCTGAAACAGAATCTTCCGTTGACGGATCTCTACTCATTCCTGCGCAACGACGACCTGAAGAAGGGCAGTACCCGCACCTACAAGCACGCTGAACTGGTCAAACCAAGGGAGGCGAAAAAGATTCTGCTGGTTGACGACAGTATTTCTTCGGCCAAGTCGATGCGTGCCGCGGAAGAACAGGTTCGTGCGAGCTATGACGGCCAGGTGGTGACCATGGCGGTATTTGCCGAGAAACATAATCGGCACCATGTTGACTTTCATCTCGAGCTCGTCGAACAGCCTCGGGTCTTCGAATGGAACGTCATGCACCATCCTTACCTGGCGCAAGCGTGCCTGGATATCGACGGTGTGCTCTGTGTCGACCCGACCAACGAAGAGAACGACGACGGGCCGAACTACCGGGAATTTCTCAGCTGCACGCGCCCTTTGTTCATTCCCTCGGTCAAGGTCGCGCACTTGGTGACCAGCCGGCTGGAGAAGTATCGCGCCGAAACGGAAGAATGGCTGGAACGCAACGGCGTGCAGTACGGAACGCTGCACATGCTGGATCTGCCTACCGCCGAAGAACGCCGGCGCTTGAACATCCATCACAAGTTCAAGGCGGAAGTGTATGCCAATCAACCGCTGACACGGCTGTTCGTCGAAAGCGAAGTTAGGCAGGCGGTCGAGATCATGAAGCTCAGCCGCAAGCCGGTCTACTGCATTGAGACCAATGAGATGTATGTGCCTGGGCAGGTCTATAACCTCAAGGCCAATACGCTACGGAAAACTCACAGTCTCAAAGCGAAACTGATTGGGAAGGCCAAGTCGATATTGAGCAGGTGGGCGCCCGTAGCGCCATCATCGAAGAGTTGAAGGCGAGGTTGGTTGTGTATCCATGATGTGCAACCAACCTGCCGTCCGCGTGAATACAGTCAGTGGTTAGGCCCGATGCGAGTGCATTCGCCCTGACCGACGTATTTGCTGAGTACATCCCACTGGGGGCGGTCTCGGCCGTCCTTGGTGGGTTCGACGGATAGTTTGTATTTGCCCCAGGAAGAGCCCGCCGCCCAGTAGGTGATCGGGATGCAATGCTCTTGCAGATAAGCCAGCAAGTTATCCATGGCTTCGAGGTAGCGAGGTTCATCGGCGGGAATGCCGAACTCGCCGATATGGCCTTGTTTGTCGTGCTCGATCAGCCAGTCGATAAAGGGTTTGACTCGCTTGACGCCTAGCATGGTGTCGAAGTTTTTCTCCAGCGGCTCCTTGTAATGTCCGCTGCCGTGTTTATCGATGTACAGATGAGCTGAAAATATCAACTTGTCGGAGGGGTCTTTCAGTTGCAACAACGGATCATTGAATTTCGGCCAACGATAACTGCTAGACCAGAAGTTGCCCTCTATAAGCAGGGGCCGCTTCTGGTCATGTTTTCTGATGGCGTCGATACCGGCCTGAGCGGCGGCCGGCCAGTATTCATCGGCGCCATGTGGCTCGTTCATGATGTCGTAGGCATAAAGACCTTTTTCATCTTTCCAACGCTTGGCCACACGTTCGAGCAGATCGGCATACGCCGATATCGGCACGGCCTCGGTGCCGATTATCTGCTTGCGATAACGGGCATAGTTATGGATATCGAGGATGACGCGCATGTCGTATTGAGCGGCCTGTTGCAGAGTCTGGTCGATCAGTTCCGCGTAGTCCTCGTCAAGTTCGGCGTTCAACGCTGGTTGCAGGCGCTCCCACATAATGGGGAAGCGGATGGTCTCGATACCCTTGGCTTTCCACTGGGCAAGGTAGCCGGGCGCAGGGAAGAAATAATTTGTTTTATATTTTCCGGGGATGACATTACCGGAAAATGCGGCTCCGCCAATATTCAATCCAATCAGATCGATATTTTCTGCGTAGCCAACGGCACTCGAGAGGGCAAGCGTGAGTCCGAGGAGTATTCCTTTTGACCGGTCCGAAGCGCTGCGTGTCCTTAACATCTCACTACCTCATTCTGCTCTTTGGGACGATACCGCGGCTGCGGTTGCTTCGTTTGTCCGGTGACGGCAGGCATTGTTCATTTTTGACAGGCGAATCTTTCCGCCTGGCGGCGCACGACCACCAAGATTGCTGTCGGACGCCAACAACTTTTTTCACGGGTTACAGACAGAGAATCTATTTATGAAAAATCCCCTCACCAAAAGGATGGATCCTTTGATAGGGAAGCTGAAACTATTGGAAGAAGCCGATACAGGTCCTTTCATCTCTGAACTGAAAAAGCGTGACTCACCGACGATTCTTGGCTTTCTCAATCAGCACGGCTACAACATTGCGCAGCGTCAGCCGGCGGTGTTGGATAGCTTTCTGCAGGTCAACTACCTCCTGCGCGACGGGATCGGCATCAAGATGGCCTGCTCATTCAATGGGCGCGATCCCAAGGCCAACCTCAACGGGTCAGACTTCATTCCTGAGCTGATCGAGGATCTGGTAGGCGAGTCCAAAGACCGCTACGAGCTGTTTGCCATGGGCACCCGTGAACCCTGGCTCAGCGAGGGTGCGCGCAATCTGTTCGGAAACAGGCATTTCCATGCCATCGATGGCTTCAAGGCGCCCGAGGATTATCTGGCGTTCTACCAGAAGCACCACGTGCCTGGTCGCTATCCAATCATCGTGCTGGCCATGGGGATGCCCAAGCAGGAGCGCGTTGCGCTGCACCTGCAGAAGGCCATGGATACCCGTGCGCTGCTGATTTGCGGCGGCGCCATTCTGGACTTTTCGGCACAGCGTTTTCCCCGTGCCCCCGTTGTCTTTCGCCGCCTGGGGTTGGAGTGGGCGTTCCGCATGCTCATCGAGCCGCGCCGGCTGTTCAAGCGTTATGCCATCGGTATACCCGTCTTCTTCTATTACCTGTCGCGTAACGCACTCTCCAGTGCTCGCCGTGTAGACGACTGGAACGCGCTCAAGCGCGAGCCCTGAGCCATCCCCGCTGTCTGTCGTATGGCCATGGAAGGTTGCGGCAGAAAGGCGGTGATGACGGCTATCGTGGAATCACACGTAACGACATCAGCAAGCTGAACAGGTAATGCGCCGAGAGCGTGATGGCGTAAACCAGCAAAACTGAAGTAATCGGCAACTCAAGCAGGTGACCGCTGGCGAAGCAGGCGAGGGTGAGCACGGCCCGTTGTATGTTCAATGCCAAGAGCAGCCGCTGCCCCTGGAAGACCGAAAGCAGATGCGAAGCGGGCGCATGCATGAATTGGAACAGCAGATAAATCGCCAATAACGACGCCATCTCGCCCGCCATCGTCCATTCAGTGCCAAACGCCAACGCAAATATTCGCTCGCCGAAGAGCAGCAGTACTAGCGTCGGCGCCAGCGCGAGCGCCAGCAACCGCTTGATCACCGAATAGGTCAGCGTGCGGATTTCCGCGGGGCGCTTACGTCCAATCGTAGCGATTTCAGCGTAATACGCCTTGCTGGTCGAATGCCCGAGCAGATTCATCGGTAAAGCCAGCGTCATCATGGCCAGCCCGAGTTGACCCGTCGTTTGCGGGTCGTAGAGGGCCGCGGTCAGCAGCAAAGGCGCCTGGCTGGAGACAATCTGCAGCAACTGTGAAGGCAGGCGGTAGGTCGGAAAGCTTCGATAGTGCCGCATTAGCCGCCAGGCCCGTAACAGGGTGACCTGGCGCCAGTAGCGCTTCATATCCGCCTCGAACAACCGTATTAGCCTGATTGTCCCCGCGCCAGCCCCTAACACCTGGCCAGCCAGCAGCCCGACCGGCTTCAAACCCAGCAGTCCCAGCGCCACCTTGGCAATCGAACCCACAGCGCTCTGCTGCAGCTGGGTGCGTGCGATGGCTGGATAGGCGCGTCGGCGTACGGCCCAGATCAACAGCACCTCATAGAGACCCGCGCTCGTCAGTGCGACCCCTAGCATCCAGCGATACGGCATCAGCGCTTCCATCGAGACCAAGGTCAGCAAAGCGGGGCCAGCAAGCCACAACAGAATGCTCACAATTACGGTTGTCGCGGCAACGAAGACCGCGGACAGGACCATCAGCGTCATCGCAGTACCGTCCCTGCTGGGCAGCGGAACCGCGAGTTCGTAGCGCAGCGTCATCATGGGGGTAAGAATCAGCAGCAGCGCGGTAAAGACCGACAGGACAGCAAAATGCTCGGGGCTGTAGATGCGAGTGAGGAGCGGGATGGATGCGAGGCCAACAACCCGGGCCAAGCCGTTGCCGACGGCCAGAGTCGCCATGCCCTTGAATACCTTGGCGGAGGCGTTTCCGCCCAGTTGCTGCCGCGCTGCAAGCAGTTTGCCCATAAGGACGCTATGCACTTGAACTCCCTTCCCTGTGGGCGAGTCGCCTGGGCGGCACGCGTGGTCCCTACGGAGCACCATTCTTAGAGCCGATCATGCCGCGTGATGCTTGAAGTGCATCCGGCAATAAGAAGCTGCTCCCCTGAAAAAGTTTCTGCGGCGGGTAGGCAGTTTTGTCGCACCGACGGTATCGACGCGTTCTGATCAGCGCCGAAGGTCTTTTCGCATGGGGAGCTGATAGATACGGTCGGAGCATCTGTAGGCACGCCACGTCCTGCTTGCTCTTGCAATGGCATAGGCGCTAGCTAATGCCTGGCCCGGATGTCTTAAGCGGCTGCCCTATGCCCACGTCATAAACCAACTCACCGTGGTTGAGTCTTGCTGGCGAGGTATAGGGGTGCAGTGTCAGACGTTGTTCGTCCTGGATATGCAGCACTTCGACGCCGCGCAACTTCAGAACATCCGACACCATGGAGCGGTGGCATCGCCACCAGAGCACTTCGGCACACATGATCGCGGTGGGTTTCTCGGCTGCCAAGCGCAACAGCTGTTGTATCCCGCAGGCGAACTCGTCGGTGTGCAGATGTTCGGCGTAGCCACGAAAGGAGCTATTGCGCCATGCACTCGCGCTCGGTCCCGGCGTGGCCCGCCGCCGGCCCCCCAGCGCTTCGATCCACTCATAGGCGATCCCGTGCTCGGCGAGCGACGCTTCGAGGTTTGCCGACATGAATTGCGGCAACCGCCTTGAGCCCGGAAAACGCCGCACATCGGCGATGGCCCGGATGCCGTAGTGCTCCAGCAAGGCGATGAAGGTCTCGGTTGTGCGGGTGGAATGGCCGACGGTCCAGATCTGCTGGGGCTGAACCGGGCTCATTTAATCCGGCTCAGCGCGCCGCCCTTGTGCATCGCGACGTGATCGGTCTTGTCGCTTTCGATCTCGTATTGAGGGTCTTCCGGGCTGGCGTGTCGCGTGTGGCCTTTATAGTCGGTATCTCGGGTATGCACTTTGACGATGCGCCCCGTCACATGCCCGGCTTCAGAGTTCCAGCGTACGTGGTCACCCTTTTCGAATCGTTCTTGCGCCATAGGTCGTTTCTCCATCGTTGATTTCGCCATAGCCACGCCTTCTTTCAGGAAGGGAAGCGCTGCTTCCTCCTCTATCAGCGACCGGAAATCAGGCTTCCTTACGCCTACCGTTTGTCGGGTAAATTAAAAGGCCTTTACTTAGCGATCGGTTTGAAAATTCAAAAAAATGACGCTGTGGTAGGTGAAAGCGCAACGGGCTAAAGCGGATTAAACCCTATTTGCAGTAGTGGCACTAAGCCACGAAATAATAGCGGATTAATGGCCGGTCAAAATTGTGACGTAGGATTGGCGATCTAAATCCGTCAAATAGATTTTGAATAGTTTTGGAAACCTATTATAAAGACGCCACGCAACGGATTGCCGGGTTCCACTACTGGTGATCCGGTGTCGTTGCAACGCGGTTCGTCCGGTTGCGCAAGTGATGCATCTGCCCCAAGCGCCTGTACGACTTAATTACAACTCCCGCCACTTTTTTAAAGGCTCCGGCCTTTAGAAGTATTAAGTTTCGGAGAGACTAGATGTCTACCAATGTATTTATGGGCGCCCCTAAGGCACTCGTTCGTTCTATCGCGCTCGCTGCAGTATTCAGTGCTGTTACCTTTACAGGCGAAGTGGCTGCTGCCGTCACAGCAAGTACGTCTTCCTCGACCGCTTTCACGTCTTCGATCAACAAGTTCACCAGTAACGATTTCCTTAACGGCGTTTGGCGCCGCACCGCCGCGTTGTCCGTACCGGCCACTTCGGCTTCCATCGCGGCATTCAAGCCGGGCGTTCAGATCAAGTTCGCTGACGGCCAGGTGCGCAAGATTTCCCGGGTCTACAAGGTTGGAGCCAACCTCAGCATCTATGTCGATGGTGGCCTGCTGGATGGCGGTAAAGTCGGCGCCCCGCGCACCGTCAGCACCGTGGTTGCGACTGCAGCCCCTAGCGCGCCAGCTGCCCCGGCTCCGGTTGTAACCGCCCCCAGCGCACCTAGCAGCACCTACACCGCTTCGATGAACAGCTTCACCAACACCGATTGGCAGAATGGCATCTATCGCAAGTCCGCCGGCTTCTCGATCCCGGACACCGGTGCAAACAAGGCCGCGTTCGTGGTCGGTTCATCGGTCAAGTTGGCCGATGGCCAGGTACGGACGGTCGCTGCGGTCTATGACGTAGGCGCTCATCTCTCTGTCATGCTCAAAGGCACCGCCCTGTCCGCCAGCGCTGTCGGCTATCCCAAGACCATCAGTGTTGTATCCGGCAGCACCGGCACCGCTACGCCGCCAGCGGCCGTTGCGCCTGCTCCGGCGCCGACCCCTGCACCAGCCCCGACTCCAGCACCTGCTCCGGCCCCAGTAGTCAGTGATGGCAGCGGTATTAATCTTGTGGGTGTCAACTTCGGTTCGGGTGTGTTCGATCCAGGTACTGTTCCGGGTATCTACAACAAGGGCTATACCTACGCGGACGAGTCCTACTACAAGCGTCACGCCGGGCTCGGCTTCAAGCTGATTCGCCTGGGCTTCCTCTGGGAGCGTATCCAGCCCAAGCTGGGTACCGAACTGGACGCAGCTGAACTGGGCCGCATCAAGCAGTCCTTGGATTACGCACAGAAGTACGGCATCAAGGTCGTCCTTGATATGCACAACTATTATCGCTACTACGGCAAGGTAATTAACTCGCCGGAAGTGCCGCGCGCCCAGTTCGCCGAGACCTGGCGCAAGATTGCGGTAGCGGTGTCCAAGCATCCTGCGCTGTATGGCTACGGTCTGATGAACGAGCCTTACAACACTGGTAACAACCTCTGGCCGCAGACGGCTCAGGCTGCTGGGCAGGCGATCCGCAAGATCGATCCGTCCAAGTGGATCATGATCGCCGGTGACCGTTACTCCAGCGCCTTCCACTGGCAGAAGTACAACACCTCGCTGATCAACGATCCGTGGATGCGTGATCCGAAGAACAACCTGGTGTACGAAGCGCACCAGTATCTGGACTTCGACTACTCGGGTACCTACACCAAGCGTGCTGAAACCTTCGCTCCGATGCTGGGTGTCGAGCGGGTCAAGCCTTGGGTCGAGTGGCTGAAGGCGAACAAGCTGCGCGGGTTCCTTGGTGAGCACGGCATTCCGGACTTCTCTCCATCTGCTGTGGTCGCGACTGACAACCTGCTGGCTTACCTGAACGCGAACTGCATCCCGAGCACCTACTGGGCTGCCGGTCCTCGCTGGGGTGAGAACATCATGGCGCTGGACGTGTCGAGCGGTAAGCATCGTCCTCAGCTGGCTCCGCTGCAAAAGCATGCCGCTGCCAAGAAGACATGCTCCACCATCGGTCCGATGTAACAGCGACTGATATTAAAGAACGGGCCTTCGGGCCCGTTTTTTATTGTCTGGGTAATTCTTGTCGGGCGAATAACGGTGCAGTTCGTCGGCTGCGGTTCCGCTCTAAAACTCTCGCGAGATGAGTTTGGCAATCAGCGATACATACAAGGATTGCATATGTTGTCGTTTCGCTTGTTAGTCGCCGCTTCGCTTTAACACAGTATTCATGCGGGATAGAGCTAAATGGTTGGCGAAGTGCCACTTGGTGGAGTGCCCGAAGTTCATTTCGTGTTTAATTTTCATAAGCTTGCGAAGGGCACTTCTCATGGTCCCAAAAGAATGGAACTCAAAAATCTACCCCCGGTCACCATATATGTGCGCACCGAAAATACACAGTTCGCGGCTCACCGCTCCTGCTGTGTCCCTACGGACCGTGGTCTTCCGGCCAAGCCATATAAAAGGTGAATCAAATGACTACACCCGACGAAGAAATTACTGGTTACGGTGGCCAACCTAAGACCGGCCCCAATTCCACAACCAGCTCCACTGGCTCTAACGCCACCAGTTCGACGAGCTCGAACATGGGGTCGAGTGGAAGCCATACCTCTGATACAAGCCAAAGCTCCACTACTGGCTCCAGCACTGCCGGACATGCCGCTGAAGATGCGAAGGCGAAAGCTCGTCAAGCGGCCGATCAGGTGAAAACCCAGGGCAAATCTCAATTGGAAGGCTATCGGGAAACCGCAGCTGATGAAATTGAGAAAGTCGCCCAAAGTGCTAAAGCTGCTGCTCAAGAGCTAGAAGGGCAAGACCGCCTCGGGCTGTCCAACTACGTCTCCGATATGGCGCAAAGCATGGTGCAGTTCTCCGACAGCCTGCGTGGCAAGAGCGTGGACGAGCTGTTCCAAGACGTGAATCGTCTTGCACGAAACAACCCCGCTCTGTTCCTCACGGGGAGTGTGGCTTTGGGCTTCGGCCTTACCCGTTTTGCCCGCGCTTCGAGCAAGCGCGCTTCGCAAGAAGATTATGGCCATCAGAGCAGCAGTGCAGCCAGTGGCTCCAGCAGCCATCACAGCTCCGATCAGGATGAGCTAAACGATCGTCTCAGCACAGGCGAGCCCGGCTCTATCGGTAGTGTTAGCAATGCAGGCGTTTCCTCTGCAACCAGCACTTCCAGGCCGACCACCGGAACTTCTGTAGGAACCGGTTCAGCTACCGGCGTCGGAACAGGCCTTGGCACAGGCTCCACTGGGACGGGCACCCGCACTGGCGCCAATACCAGCAATGGGTTGGGTGTTGGTTCAAACGCTGGCTCCAGCAGCACGGGTTCCACTACCAGCCGCGACGGCAAGGGTACCGACGGAGGACTTTTCCCATGAGCGAAGCACGTAAGACAACGACCACGACCTCCACAGCCAATACGACTGTGGAGCCTGGCCACCGCGCCGAAAACGACACCTCTGTAGGTGGCCTGCTTCGTCAGCTAACGCACGAAGTGCCATCCTTGATCACCAAGGAGCTGGCGCTGGCGAAGGCTGAAATGACCGAGTCGATCCGCGCGACCAAAGCGGGTGCCGGCAGCGTCGCTACCGGCGGTGCAGTGCTTCTCGGCGGATTCATCGTTCTGTTGATGTCGGCCGTATACGGGCTGAGCAACGTGGTCGAGCCTTGGCTCGCCGCGCTGATCGTTGGCGCTGTCGTAGTGGTTATCGGGTTGATCATGGTGTCGTCCGGCAAGAAGAAGTTTCAGGCTTCTTCGTTCAAGCCGGAGCGCACCATTCATTCGGTCAACAAGGATAAAGAAGCTGTGAAGGGGCACACATCATGAGCACACGTAATCAGATTGATGCCGAAGCGCAAAAGGATCCGGACGAGCTAGAGCGAGAGATCGATCAGACCCGTACCGAGATCGGCAACATTGTTCATGCGCTTGAAAACAAGCTCTCTCCCGGTGAGTTGATTGATACCGCGCTGGGCTACGTCAAAGGCGGCGGTGGCGAGTTCTTCAGTAACCTGAGCAATACGGTAAAGGCCAATCCGGTGCCGACCGTGCTCACCTCGATCGGCCTGATCTGGATGATGGCTGGGCAGAATCGCCAGCCTCATTCCAACGTCACCACAGCGGGTTACAACACTGGTTCGAATGGCCCGTCGATGGGTGACAAGCTGTCCGCCAAAACCGCTGGCATCAAGCAGCAAGGTGCCAGCATGAAAGAAAAGGCCAGCCATATGGGTCAGAGCGTTTCCGAGTCGTTGGGCAGTGCGCGCACTCGAGCAAGCGACTCCAGTCGTCAGGCATCCGCCCGGCTTCGCGGTGGTGCAGACCGGGCACGTGGCGGATTCAACCAGCTGTTGCAGGAACAGCCCTTGGCTCTTGGTGCGATCGGTATCGCATTGGGCGCTTTGATTGCTGCATCGGTCCCACCATCCCGTCGTGAAGACGAAATGCTCGGTGAGGCCAGCGATCGCATGACCGATCAGCTTCGCCACAAAGCGGAAGAGGGCTATCAAAAAGCTTCCGCCAAAGGTGAAGAAGTGGCGAATCGCGTCAAGCAGGACGTCAGCAACAGCAGCGATAGCAACCGCTCGAACTCCGGCTCGACCGGTACTACCGGTACGACGTCAGCGGGTATATAACGCAGCGCAAACGCCGAGTCGACTTAGGTCGACGATAGCGTCTGTTTCGCCGGTGCGGGCTTGAGTCCGCACCGGCGAAATTCGATAATGCGCCGCTCGGCGCCGGTGTAGCTCAGTAGGTAGAGCAGCGCATTCGTAATGCGAAGGTCGGGGGTTCGACTCCTCTCACCGGCACCAATGAAGTCAAGGCTCGCAGCGATGCGGGCCTTTTCATTTTCCGGCGGTTAGGCAGCGTCGCGATGCATCGCAGCGACGTTTGGGCCGCGGAAAGAGCGCCTGATTGCGAACTGCTTTTTCGGAAAAGAAAAAGACATCTAGCCTGGAAGCCGGATAATGGCGATCAAATGTATCGTTCTGGTAATCCCGCATGGAAATCAAGGTTAATTTTCTCGACAACCTCAGGCTCGAAGCCAAGTTTGATGATTTCACGGTGGTCGCCGATCAGCCAATTCGTTACAAAGGCGATGGTTCGGCACCGGGGCCTTTCGACTATTTCCTGGCTTCGTCGGCGCTATGTGCCGCGTACTTCGTAAAGTTGTATTGCCAGACTCGCAGTATTCCTACCGAAAATATCCGTCTATCGCAGAACAACATTGTCGATCCGGAGAATCGCTACAACCAGATGTTCAAGATTCAGGTCGAGTTGCCTGCGGATATTTCCGATAAGGACCGTCAGGGCATCTTGCGTTCAATCGAGCGCTGCACCGTCAAGAAGGTGGTGCAAACCGGGCCGGAGTTCGTCATTGAAGAGGTCGAGAACCTAGACGCCGATGCGCAGGCCTTGCTGCTGCCCGGCACAGAATCAGAGGCGCGCACCTATATAGCGGGTAAGGATCTGCCTTTGGAGCAGACGATCGCCAATATGTCCGGACTCCTGGCCGATCTTGGCATGAAGATCGAAATCGCCTCGTGGCGCAATATCGTGCCGAACGTCTGGTCGCTGCATATCCGCGATGCGCATTCGCCGATGTGTTTTACCAACGGGAAAGGCGCCACTAAGGAAAGTGCTTTAGCGTCGGCGCTAGGCGAATTTATCGAGCGGATCAACTGTAATTTCTTCTACAACGATCAGTTCTGGGGAGAAGATACTGCCAATGCCGCGTTCGTTCATTATCCGAACGAGCGTTGGTTCAAGCCTGGCCGTAAGGATGCGTTGCCGGCGGAAATACTCGATGAGTATTGCCTGGAAACATATAACCCCGACGGAGATTTGCGCGGCTCGCATTTGTACGACACCAACTCTGGCAATGTAAAGCGTGGCATCTGCGCTTTGCCTTATATCCGGCAGTCGGATGGGGAGGTGGTGTATTTCCCATCCAACCTGATCGAAAACCTGTTTCTCAGCAATGGCATGAGTGCCGGCAACACACTGGCCGAAGCTCAGGTGCAATGCCTGTCAGAAATTTTCGAGCGCGCCGTTAAACGGGAAATCCTCGAAGGTGAAATTGCGCTGCCGGATGTTCCTCAGAACGTATTGGCAAAATTCCCCGGCATCTTAGCGGGCATCAAGGGGCTGGAAGAGCAAGGCTTCCCGGTGCTGGTCAAAGATGCCTCGCTGGGCGGGCAGTTCCCGGTAATGTGCGTCACCTTGATGAACCCTCGTACCGGTGGCGTATTTGCCTCTTTCGGCGCTCATCCGAGCTTCGAAGTTGCGCTGGAGCGCAGCCTCACGGAGTTGCTGCAAGGACGCAGTTTCGAAGGGCTCAACGATTTGCCTCAGCCGACCTTCGAAAGCAACGCGGTGACCGAGCCGAACAACTTCGTGGAACATTTCATCGATTCGAGCGGTGTGGTGTCGTGGCGCTTCTTCAGCTCCAAAGCAGACTTCGATTTCGTTGAATGGGATTTCACGGCCGATGGCGACGACGCCAATGCCCAGGAGGCTGCCACCTTGTTCGGCATCCTCGAAGAGATGGGGAAGGAAGCCTATATGGCGATCTACGAGGATCTGGGCGCAACGGCTTGCCGCATCCTCGTGCCCGGCTATTCCGAGATCTACCCGGTGGAGGATCTGATCTGGGATAACACCAACAAAGCGCTACTGTTCCGTGCGGATATTCTGAATCTGCACAGCCTGGACGATGCCGGTTTGCAGGCACTTGTCGAGCGTCTGGAAGAAAGCGAACTGGATGACTACACCGACATCACGACATTGATCGGGATTGAGTTCGATGACAACACCGCCTGGGGTCAGCTCACTATTCTTGAGTTGAAGCTGTTGATCTATCTCGCCTTGCAGCGATTCGAAGAAGCCAAAGAGCTGGTTGAGGCCTTTCTGCAATTCAACGACAACACCGTCGAGCGCGGCTTGTTCTACCAGGCGTTAAATGTCGTATTGGAGGTGGAGCTGGACGAGGAGCTGCAACTTGATGATTACGAGGTCAACTTCCGCCGAATGTTTGGCGATGCTCGGATGGATGCGGTGATCGGGTCGTTGGACGGTAGCGTGCGCTTCTTCGGCTTGACGCCTACCAGCACCAAACTGGAAGGGCTTGATCGCCACCAGCGGCTCATTGACAGCTACCGGAAGCTTCACACGGCTCGAGCCAATGCGATGACTCCGGTTCGCTAGTTCGACGGCCGAGCGAAGCCTGATGGACAAAAAAGCCCGCACAGTTGCGGGCTTTTTCGTGGTACAGCGCGGCTGCTGATTCAGTTCGCGGCTACGGCTTCCGGCTTGTGCTGCTCGTTGCGGGTTTTCTCGCCGCGCGCAGGGGCCGCGTCGTAGAGCTCGACCATATGGTCGAGGTTAGCCCGCACGCGGCCTTTCATGGCTTCGACCACCGCGCGCAGCTCGGCGCGCTGGCTGTCGCCGAACACGTTGACCAGGTTGGTGCCGATCTGGCTGATCTGCGGGACTTCTGCAAAGCCGCACGACTGCTTGGGAACCCAGGTTTCAAGAAAGCTCGAGAGCTTGATCACGCGCTGCGGGAGTAATGCTATTTGCGGAACGGCGTAGGCAAGCGCGGTGATCGCGCCGTGCAGGCTGGTACCGCAGTAGAGCTTGCTGGTGGCGATGCAGCGAATGATGTCTTCGATGTTGCCACTGTCTACACGGTAGGCGCGCTCGTCACCGAGCAGGCTATGCAGCTTGTCGAGCGGTTCGTCATCCGAGTGCCCAGGTGCCTTGCCGATGGTGAGCAGCGCGATCTTAAGACCGGTATTGACGTTGAGTTCGGTCAGTTGCTGAGCGATCGCCTCGATGCGGCGCTTGGCGTGGTGATCGGAGATATGGAAGACGATATGGCCGGGCTCGGCGGAATCGACCTGCTGCGGGAAGATATCGGATATCAGGATCGCGCTATCCGGCACCAGGTTGTGTTCGACTCCGAGCTTGTCCAGCTCAGCCGAGGTTTCCCGGTCACGTACCGACACATAGGTGCAGTCTTTGAGGTTGCGCTTGATGGCGTCATGGATCAGCGGCTTCTTGCGGCTGATCTCGTTTCCACCGACGCTGTTGTACATCACCTTGTAGCCGGGCAGGTCGCGTTCGCCAAGGACGAGCGGAATGTCCGACGGAATCGAAGTGAACATACGGCTCAGGCGGATGAACGCCTTGTGGCCGATCAGGTAGGGGCTCGCCTTGATCGGGTAATAGATCGCCTGCGGTGCGAGGTAGCCGATGATGCTTTCCCACTGCGCCGTAAGGCACTCGCCGCCGGCCACGATGAGCATCGTTTTCGGCTGCTGACGGGTAGCGTCCAGCGCTTTTTTCAGCGGAACGGTGGGAAGCGCCCCGTACCGTGAAAGATTGGACTTCTTGGTCGCGGCGACTATCACAGAAAAGCGACCATCCGCTTCCAGGTAACGCTTGAGGACGATTGCAAAGAGCAGATCGCCATAGTTGTGCCGGTCATAGGCTCCGTAAGCGATTACGTTTACCCGGTCAGTCATGGCGTCGGACTCCTTTCGATGTTCTTGAACTGCACGTAGAGCAGGGTGTTTTTGATCGCCAGCGCTACGGCTGTCGCAAAGCAGGCGCCGTTGACGCCGTAGCGCGGAATGAGGATCAGGTTTAGCGCGACGTTGATCACGCAGGCCGCGATGTTGTTGTGCAAGTAACGACGGTGATTGCCAGTCATGGTCATGAAGATGCCCAGCGGGCCTGCGGCCAGGACAAAGAAATAGCCGATGGCAAGGACCAGCAATGGATAGACGCCTTGCTCGCGGTACTCGGGGCCGAACACGGCAAGGATGTATTCGCGTAGCAGGCCGATGGCGAGCAGGATCATCAGCGCCAGCGCCAGCATGAAGCGCGAATACTTGCGGACAATAGCGAACGCACCAGCGCGGTCGTTCTGCGCCCAGCGTTTGGAGATGTCCGGGGCGATGGTGCCGTTGATGATGAACAGCAGCGTGGTCGAGAGCGCTGCGATCTTGGCGGCGATGTAATAGATGCTGACTTCGCTGGCCGAGCGCAGCACACCGAGCAATAGCGTGTCGGACAGCTCAATGATGCTGTTCATCACTGCAATCAGCATCAGCGGTACGCAGAGGATGAGCATCTCTCGCCAGCCCAGCGCAGCTTCCGATCCTGACCGGGGCAGGCTGCGGCGGGCGCGCCAGACTGAACCGAGTATCGCCAGTGCGAAGCTGAACACAAAGCAGGCCACAACGGTTGTCAGATCGCTACCCATGATAGCCACCAGCAGAAGCGTTAACGCAGGCTGGAAGGCGGTTTGCCAGAACAGGCCTTCGCTGGTCTTGTGCTTGGCCTTCAAGGTTTCGCTGGCGATGCTCAGCAGCGACAGGCCGAGCGCAGTAACCGCGAAAAGAACCACCGCATGCGCGAAATAGGCTTGTGTGGTCTCGGAGAAATACACCACCGCCAGGCCGATCAGGAACGCGGGAATGTTCATCAGCGCGGCAAGCATCAGCGCACGGTCGAAGTAGCTTCGCTGTTGGCCTTCGTGCAGGGAAGAGATGTTCTTCAGGCAGGCGATGTCGAGGCCCAGCCGCGCCAGCAATGACAGGAATATGCCGAGAGCAACGCAAAAGAACACGGTCCCGGCAAGCTCTGGCACCAGCAGGCGCGCCAATAGGATGTTCAGGCCGAGCGTAGCGCCCGCGCCGCTGCCTTTGGTAACGATGAGCCTGGCGTATTTGACGAGGTCGGCTTTCATTCCTGGCTGGGGGGCGTCCGTGGCGTAGGCCGATTTCATTTACTGCTCCTGTTGTCACGAATTGCGACAAGCCATGTTGGCGTCCGGGTTGCTCTGCCGCTCAACGCGAGTCCACTCAAGAGCGGTTCGCAGAACGACGATGATGCAGGCGTTCCCAGTCAGCGACCGCTAAATTGGCAACTCCATCAAGAGCGCTGTCGAGGCGGAAAGTTCCTCCGTCGTCCTTACTGCCTGGCTTAATTCCTGGTTGTCGGGAGAGGGGCGGCAGGCGCTGGCGTTCTTTGGCGAACTCTTACAAAGCAGGGCCGTCCCATTTTTGACGGCTTTGGCTTTTTAACGACGTGCGATAAGGGGAATGGCGATGCTGGATTTGCGTGGTGTAGGTGGCTTTGAGCTGCTGAAACGCACCTTCAAGGAGTTCAGCAATGACGACATGACTACCTATGCGTCGGCATTGGCGTACCGGGCCATCTTCTCGTTGTTTCCCTTTCTGCTGTTTCTGATTTCGCTGCTTGGTCTGCTAGATCTGCAAGAGTTTTTCACCTGGCTCCGTGAGCAGGTATCGCTGGTGTTGCCACCCGACGCCCTGAGCCTGGTCAACCCTGTCATTGACGAGATGCAGGAGAAAAAAGGTGGCTTCCTTTCCTTCGGTATTCTCGTGGCGTTGTGGTCGGCCTCGATTGGGGTGCGCTCGTTGATGAACGCGATGAACAGGGCCTACGACGTCGAAGAAGAGCGGCCAACCTGGAAGCTGATCCTCCTCTCGGTGGTATACACCATCGGTCTGGCGCTGATTCTGCTGGCTACCGCCGCACTGATGATTGTCGGCCCACAAGTCTTCGAGTGGCTGGCCGATCAGGTTGGCCTGAAGGAGATCGTGGTCACCCTCTGGACCTGGCTGCGCTGGCCGGTCGTGGTGGTGCTGATGATGCTGGTGCTGGCGGTAATCTATTACGTCACGCCCGATGTCGAGCAGGAGTTCCGCTTCATCACCCCAGGCTCGGTGCTTGCTGTGATCGTCTGGATTGCCGCCTCCATCGCCTTCGGCTTGTATGTACAGAACTTCGGTAACTACGACGCGACTTACGGAAGCATCGGGGCGGTCATCGTTCTTCTGCTGTACTTCTATATTTCGGCGGCGGTCCTGCTCTTCGGTGCTGAGATGAATGCCGTAATCGAACATGCCTCGGCAGAGGGCAAGGCTGAGGGCGACAAGCGAGTCGACGGCTAGCGCGCCGAAGTAACGCGGATGCGTCTGCGAACAACCGCTTAGGTCGGTGGTCCATTGATTTCATTGCAGAATCTTTCGGGCAAATGGCTCTGTTGTGGCCTCGTAACAGACGGCTGAGACAGCTAGCTGAACCGGGCTCCGAAGGCTCTGCATCGAGACCTAACGGAGACGCTCCACTTTGCACATCGCCGACATGACCATGTTCTACGCACCCGCCAGCGGCGGGGTGCGTACTTATCTCGAGGCTAAACACCGCCGTCTCCAGCTCTATGCAGGCGTTCGCCATAGCATCCTGGTCCCAGGTGAGAGCTATAGCCACAACGCAGGCATCTATCAGATACCCGCGCCCGCACTGCCTTTCGGCAAAGGCTACCGATTTCCGGTAAGGCGCGCCCCGTGGCGTAATCAGCTGCGTTCGCTGCGTCCCGACGTGATCGAGGTCGGGGATCCCTATATGACTGCCTGGGCGGCGCTGGATGCTGGCCGCAGGCTCGACGTGCCGGTGATCGGCTTTTATCACTCAGACCTTCCACTGTTGGTGAGCAACCGTATCGGTGGATGGTTAGGCACCAACATGAACGGCTATGTGTCGAGGCTTTACAGCAGCTTCGACCGGGTGCTGGCGCCAAGCCGAGTGATGGCGGAAAAGCTGGTTTCACTGGGCGTCGACAACGTCTATGTGCAGCCGTTGGGCGTTGATCTGGAAACCTTTCGGCCGAGCCTGCGTGACGCGCAAGTTCGCCGGGAGCTGGGCCTCGCCGACGATACACGACTGATGATTTTTGCCGGCCGAGGATCGCGCGAAAAGAACCTGGACGTACTGCTCGAAACCGCGCGGCAGCTGGGTAAGCCCTATCATCTGCTGCTGGTAGGGTCGGGCATGCCTCATCGGGTGCCATCCAACGTGTCGGTGATTGACCGGTTTTGTCCTGCCGCGGAGGTAGCGCGCTACATGGCCAGCAGCGACGTCCTGCTGCACGCCGGTAATCAGGAGACGTTCGGCCTGGTAGCGCTCGAAGCCATGGCCAGTGGGATACCGGTTATCGCGGCACGCGCCGGCGCATTGCCTGAACTCGTGCCGTTCCATACCGGTCGGCTCTGCCGCCCGTTGGACGCTACAGCGATGGCGCAGACCGTACGAGAGTTGTTCGAGGACGATCCGCGATTGCTCGGGATGCAAGCCCGTCAGCATGTCGAGGCGCACCATGCGTGGGATGCGGTGGTCGCCGGCTTACTGGCGCACTATCACGCGGTATTGGGCACGGCGGAATTGCCGGTCGCCGTGCATGGCTGAGCGCAGCTTGATGCTGGTGCTGCATGACGTGGCGCCAGAGACATGGCCGGACTACCGGCCTTTTGTCGAAGCGGTCGACGCACTGGGCCAAATTCCGATCTCATGGCTTGTGGTGCCGGATTTCCATCGACGCAACCGGCTCGAGGATCACGCCGATTTTCGACGTTTGCTGGACGGGCGGCTCGCTCGTGGCGATGAGCTGATCCTGCACGGTTGCTACCACGCAGATGAAGCGCCTTCGCCACGCACGCCACGTGACTGGTTCATGCGTCGCGTCTTTACCCATGAAGGCGAGTTCTACCCGCTGAGCCGGGAGGAGTCAGCCAAACATCTACGGCGTGGCATCGCGCTGTTCGAACGCAACCAGTGGCCCCTGCACGGTTTCGTGGCGCCTGCCTGGCTTTTGGGGCCAGGAGCTCGAGAAGCCTTGGCAGCGACTGGGCTGACTTATACCAGCGACCCGAGCCACTTTTACTTGCTGCCCGACTACCAGGCCATAGACGCGCCCGGCCTGGTCTGGAGTGCTCGAAGTGCATGGCGCCGAGGTATGTCACGGCTGCTCAGCGAGCGAATGCTCCATCGGTACCAACGGTCGCCGGTGTTGCGGCTCGGGTTGCACCCGGTGGACATGCGCCATGAGTTCTCGCGTCGATACTGGCTGGATCTGTTGACTCGGCTGTTGGCGGACGGGCGCGAACCGGTGACGAAGATAGATTGGCTTGATCGCCACGTATTGGCTTCGAGCGCCGCGGCATGAGTCGGCGTTGGTGGTTGCTGGCTGGCGCCTTGCTGATGGCTGCTCTGGTACCAATCCTGCTCGGCGGCAGCGACTTGTTCGAGCGGTTACGGAGCTTTCCCCTGGGGTTGCTGCTGACGATGCTGGGCATGATCGTCGTCGGTTGGTACCTGAATGCGCTACGGCTGCGATTGCTCATAGGCCCCCGCCGCCTGGGCCAGCACCGTGCGGTGAGCATCGTGATCGCCACGGAATTCGCCATCTGTGCCACGCCCGGCGGTGCGGGTGGCCCTCTGACGATGATGGCGCTGCTGCTGCGCCATGGTGTGCCGCCTGCCAAGGGCACCGCAACCTATGCGGTCGAGCAGCTTACCGACCTGCTGTTTTTCGCCTGTGCGCTAGTGGGTGTGCTCATCTATGCGGTCACCCATTCGTTAAACACCTATATCGCCAGCCTGCTTGGCTTCAGTGCGGCACTGCTGATCGGCCTGATGGTGCTACTTGCCTTGCTTGGCCGCTTTCATCGCCAGGTATTTCTGATCAACGGCTGGCTGATCGGTCGACTGGGTGTGAAGGGCACGCGCCAGCGTAGCTGGGCCAGAAAAGTGCTGAGTTTTCGCAACGCCTTGCTCGAATGTTTCAGGTTGCCGCGGACGATCCTGCTGGGAGTGTTCGTCCTGACGACGTTGCACTGGATGCTGCGCTATAGCGTGCTGTACCTGACCTTGCTGGGCCTAGGTAAACCGCTTGCCTGGGCTTGGACCTTTATCCTGCAGATGCTGGCCTTGACGGCCGGTCAGCTGAGCCTGCTGCCGGGCGGCGCGGGCAGTGCCGAACTGGCCTCCGCGGCCTTGCTTGCGCCTTTGGTGGGGAAGTCCACGGCCGCGGCGGCCATCCTGATCTGGCGCTTCGTGACCTACTACTTCTATTTGATCGCTGGCGCGCCGCTGTTTCTGCATCTCGCCGGTCGGCCATTGTTCGATCGCCTGGCCAAAGCGCGCAATGTTTGAACGGCTTGATGAACCGTTCCTCGGGAAAACGAAACTATTGCCGAAGCGGTTCTGTCAACTGAACGTACCCAAGCAGAGAGGAATGTGCCATGAGCAGTACTGGAGACAAAATGAAAGGCAACCTCAACGAAGCCGCGGGCAAGGCCAAACAGGGTCTGGGCGAGGCTACTGATAACGAGCGCATGAAAGGCGAAGGCCAGCGTCAGGAAGTAAAAGGCGACGCTCAGCAAGTCAAGGGCGAAGCCAAAGACACTGTGAAGAAGGGCGTTGATCGCGCCTGACCGCTGTGACATGAAAAAAGCCCGCATCGTGCGGGCTTTTTTTGTTTCTGGCGCTTAGCGCTCCAGGTGCTGCAGCTTGTCCTTTACGCCGTCCCACTCTTCAGCATCGGGCAGCGAGTCCTTTTTCTCTGTGATGTTCGGCCAGACTTCCGCCAGGTCGGCGTTCAGCTGGATGTACTCCTGCTGATCATCTGGCACTTCATCTTCGGAGAAGATCGCCTGGGCAGGGCACTCCGGCTCGCAGAGCGCGCAGTCAATGCACTCGTCCGGATGAATGACCAGGAAGTTCGGGCCTTCGTAGAAGCAGTCCACCGGACAGACTTCCACACAGTCGGTGTATTTGCACTTGATGCAGTTGTCGGTGACGACGAAGGTCATTTCTAGCTATCTCCTCGGGCGTGTCAGGTGGCGTTGCAATGACGCCCCCGTTCGGCAGGACTATGGCGGCACCAGGCAAATGCCGCCTATATCCAAAAAATGCGCGCGATTCTAGCAGCTTTTTTGCAGCCGTCAGACACGCGCTTTCAGGTTGTATAGCAGGTCCAGCGCCTGGCGCGGGCTCATATCATCGGGATTGATCCGACCCAATTCTTCGACTACCGGGTGTGGCAGGCTTGCAAACAGGTCGCTCTGCTGAGGTGGCGCAGGCTGACCGGGGGTTATCTTGGGCGTTTCGTGGGGAAGGCTGGTGGTTTCCAGCCGCGACAGATGGTCGCGTGCGCGCTTGATCACTTCGCCAGGCACACCGGCCAACTGTGCCACGGCCAAGCCATAACTCTGGCTCGCCGGTCCCGGCAGTACATGGTGAAGGAAGACGATGCGTTCGTTGTGCTCGGTGGCCGACAGGTGCACGTTGGCCACCACCGGCTGGCTTTCCGGCAGTACGGTGAGTTCGAAGTAATGCGTCGCGAAAAGGGTATAGGCGCGCAGTTTGGCCAGGTGTTCTGCCGCTGCCCAGGCCAGTGACAAGCCGTCGAAGGTACTGGTGCCGCGCCCGACTTCGTCCATCAGCACCAGGCTGCGGTCGCTGGCGTTATGCAGGATGTTAGCCGTCTCGCTCATTTCGACCATGAAGGTCGAGCGGCCGCCGGCGAGATCGTCCGACGAGCCGATACGGGTAAAGATGCGATCGACCAGAGACAGTTCGCAGGCTTTGGCCGGCACGAAACTGCCGATTTGCGCCAGCAGTACGATCAAGGCCGTTTGGCGCATGTAAGTCGACTTACCGCCCATGTTCGGTCCGGTGATCACCAGCATGCGGGTTTCGTCATCAAGGTTGAGGTCGTTGGCGACGAAGGGCGTCTGCAACACCTGTTCAACCACAGGGTGACGGCCTTGTTCGATCTGCAGGCAGGGATGCTCGACGAAACGCGGGCGGTTGAGATCGAGCGTCAGGGCGCGTTCGGCCAGGTTGCTGAGTACGTCGAGTTCGGCCAGCGCCGCGGCGCTATCCTGCAGCGGCGCAAGATGACCGATGAGCAACTCCAGCAGTTCTTCATAGAGCTGCTTTTCGCGCGCCAGTGCCCGGCTCTTGGCAGACAGCGCCTTGTCTTCGAACTCTTTGAGCTCCGGCGTGATGAAACGCTCGGCGCCCTTTAGCGTTTGCCTGCGGATGTAGTCGGCCGGCGCAGACTCCGCCTGTTTGCTGGGCAGCTCGATGAAATAGCCATGCACCCGGTTGTAGCCGACCTTGAGGTTGGCCAGCCCGGTGCGGGCTTTCTCACGAGTTTCCAGATCCATCAGGTACTGGCCGGCGTTCTCCGACAGCGATTGCAGTTCGTCCAGTTCAGCGTCATAGCCGGTCTTCAACACGCCGCCTTCGCGGATTACTGCCGGCGGGTTATCGATGATGGCCTTTGCCAACAACGCAGCGAGCTCGGGGTAGGTCCGGATGGTGGTCGCCAGCTCGGTCAGATGAGGGGCGACCAGTTCCGTCATGCCCTCCTGAAGCTGCGGCAGGGCTGCGAGCGCGTCACGCAGGCGCGCCAGATCGCGCGGCCGAGCGTTGCGTAAGCCGATTCGCGCGAGGATGCGCTCGAGATCACCGATCTCCTTCAGCTGTGGCTGGATCTGTTCGAAGCGATAGTGCTCTAGCAGGCATGTGATCGAGTCCTGGCGGGCCTCGAGCGCGCTTCGGTCACGCAACGGGCGATTCAGCCAGCGGCTGAGCAGGCGGCTGCCCATGGCGGTCTGGCAGCGGTCGACTACTGATTGCAGGGTATTCTCGCGGCCACCGCCGAGATTAATGTCCAGTTCCAGATTGCGCCGGGTCGCGCCGTCAAGGATGACCGTCTCGTCAAGACGCTCGTGGCGAAGGCTGCGCAGATGGTGAAGTGCGGTACGCTGGGTTTCCTTGGCATAGGTCAGGAGGCAGCCGGCGGCGCCGATAGCGAGCGTCAACCGCTCGCACCCAAAGCCTTTCAGATCCTGAGTCCCAAACTGTTGGCAGAGCCCTTTGAAGCCACTGTCGCGGTCGAAATCCCAAGGGGCTCGCCGGCGTACGCCGCGGCGCTTCTCGACTGGCAAGTTGGCAGGCCAGTCGTCCGGGATCATCAGTTCAGCCGGGTTCAGGCGCTCTACCTCAGCCAGTAGCGTTTCCCAGCCGCCAAACTCCTGCACGCTGAATCGGCCGCTGGTGATGTCCAGTACCGACAGGCCGAACAGCTTCTCGTCGCCCACCACCGCCGCCAGGAGATTGTCCCGGTGCTCGTCGAGCAGGGCTTCATCGCTCACCGTGCCGGGGGTGATGATTCGCACCACCTGTCGCTCCACCGGGCCCTTGCTGGTCGCTGGGTCGCCGATCTGTTCGCAGATCACTACAGACTCGCCAAGCTTCACCAGGCGGCTGAGATAGCCCTCGGCGGAGTGAAACGGGATGCCCGCCATGGGTATCGCGTTACCACCGGACTGACCGCGCGCGGTCAGGGTGATGTCCAGCAGCTTGGCCGCTTTCTTGGCATCGTCGTAGAACAGCTCGTAAAAGTCGCCCATGCGGTAGAACATCAGCTGGTCAGGATGCTCGCGTTTGAGCTTCCAGTACTGCTGCATCATGGGCGTGTGATGGGACAGGTCTTGTGACATATAGCTCGACTTGGTGCGATGTGCAGGTAACAGAGCAGACGCGGCTGGGTCCCGTTTAGGTAACGGCCGTTACTGGCGCTGTGGGCAGGATGAAATAAACCGGGAAGGTTATCATGGCCCGTACCAGGTGCGATGGGGCAACCTGCCGAGCTGATACCTGAGATGCCACGCATCGGTTTGAATGTTTTGGGATTGCTATGTCTGCACTAGAACAGGCGTCGAATGCATCGACGAATCTGCTCCTCGTTACGCTGGTCAACGTAATTGTCGTCGCGGTTGTCGTGGCGGTTCACTACGAGTTTCTGTCGCGCCTGTCTGCAAGCAGGCCGAGCCCACATTTCCATCATCGTGTAGGAATCGTGTTTGGCGTGTTCGGTGCGTTGACGGCACATGCGGTAGAGGTCTGGGTGTTTGCCTTTGCCTACTATCTCATGCACCACTCGCCTGGCTGGGGAACGCTGGCTGGTGAGTTCAACGGCAGCCTGCTGGACTGTGCCTATTTCTCTTTCACGACATTTACGACCGTTGGCTTTGGCGACATCCATCCCGTTGGCGCCATTCGATTCCTGACCGGCATCGAAGCACTGACGGGATTGGTATTGATCACCTGGACCGCCTCGTTTCTGTTTCTCGAAATGCAGCGCCACTGGACTGTCCGGTGAGTCCTTACAGCGGAGGGCGTTTGGCCTCGCGTGGCTGACCGCCAGAACGTGCGCTGCTAAGGTAGCCTTTGATATCGGCATCAGGAGCTTTCATGTCCACCTTGACCGAACTCGCGGCCCAGCTGGGCCATGCGCTTCAGCAAAAGTCGGCGCAAGTAACCACAGCCGAGTCCTGCACCGGGGGAGGTATTGCCGAGGCCATTACCCGTGTTGCCGGAAGCTCGGCCTGGTTCGAGGCTGGCTTCGTCACCTATTCCAACCGTCAGAAATCCAGTCAGCTGCGCGTGCCGGAACATCTGTTTTCCGAAGTAGGTGCAGTGAGCCGTGAGGTCGTCGAAGCGATGACCCGCGGGGCCCAGGCTGCCAGCGGGGCGCGCTACGCTGTGGCGGTCAGCGGCGTAGCGGGGCCGGGCGGCGGTTCGCCAGAAAAGCCGGTCGGTACGGTGTGGCTGGCCTGGGCCTGCGACAATGAACGGTACTCAAGACGTTTTCAGTTCGACGGCGGCCGGCAGGCCGTTCGTGAACAGAGTGTGAAGGCGGCGCTCGTCGGATTGATCCGCCTGGCGACAGGAGAAAATCCGATTGAGGGCTAGGCGCTCGTTTTTGCCTATGCTCTAATACTGTCTACTTATACAGTTGTTGTGGCCTCTGGCCCTCTTGATCAAGTGAGGATTGTAATGGACGAGAACAAGAAGCGCGCCTTGGCTGCTGCCTTGGGCCAGATCGAAAAGCAGTTCGGTAAAGGCGCGGTCATGCGTATGGGCGATCACGATCGCCAGGCTATTCCCTCCATTTCCACCGGTTCGCTGGGCCTGGACATCGCGCTTGGCATTGGCGGATTGCCTAGAGGGCGAATCGTTGAAATCTACGGCCCGGAATCTTCGGGTAAAACCACGCTGACCCTGTCGGTTATCGCTGAAGCCCAGAAGATGGGCGCTACCTGCGCATTCGTCGATGCCGAGCACGCGCTTGATCCAGATTACGCAGGCAAGCTCGGCGTCAATGTCGATGATCTGCTGGTTTCCCAGCCGGATACCGGCGAGCAGGCGTTGGAAATCACCGACATGCTGGTGCGCTCCAATGCGGTCGACGTGATCATCGTCGACTCGGTTGCTGCGTTGGTGCCCAAGGCCGAAATCGAAGGTGAGATGGGCGATACCCACGTCGGTTTGCAGGCGCGTCTGATGTCCCAGGCGCTGCGCAAGATCACTGGTAACATCAAGAACGCCAATTGCCTGGTGATCTTCATCAACCAGATCCGCATGAAGATCGGCGTGATGTTCGGTAGTCCGGAAACCACCACCGGCGGTAACGCGCTGAAGTTCTACGCTTCGGTCCGTCTCGACATCCGTCGTACTGGCGCGGTGAAAGAAGGGGACGAAGTGGTTGGTAGCGAAACGCGGGTCAAGGTGGTCAAGAACAAGGTGGCGCCACCGTTCCGTCAGGCTGAGTTCCAGATCCTTTATGGCAAGGGCATCTACCGCAATGGCGAGGTCATTGACCTTGGCGTGCAGCAGGGTCTGGTCGAGAAGTCCGGCGCCTGGTATGCCTACAAGGGCAACAAGATTGGTCAAGGCAAGGCTAATGCGGCCAAGTTCCTTGAAGAGAACGTGGAGATCGGTCGCGAGATCGAACAGCAGATTCGCGACAAGTTGCTAGTGGTTGCGCCTGATACCAAGGCCAATCCGGCCGGCGAAAATCTGGTCGAAGCCGACGCCTAATCGGTATGCCGGTCGTGCTCGACAGCCCCGCCGCTGTGCGGCGGGCAGCCATGGATCTACTGGCCCGGCGCGAGCATGGACGCATCGAGCTGAGTCGCAAATTGCGCTTACGCGGTGCGCCAGCTGAACTCATCGAGCCTGCGCTGGAAAGGTTGGCCGATGAGGGATTGCTTAGCGAAGCTCGTTATCTGGAGAGTTTCGTGCGCATGCGAGCCAACGCCGGGTACGGTCCATTGCGCATACGTGAAGAGCTGACCCAGCGAGGGCTGGCTCGAGAGGATATCGAGCAGGCATTACGCGACAGCGGCTTCGATTGGAATGCGCAACTGCACGAAGTCTGGTTGCGCAAGTTCGGTGAGTTGCCGGGCGATCAGCGGGAAAGGGCTCGTCAGGGCCGATTTCTCAGCTACCGTGGCTATCCGCTGGACTTGATCGGGCGCCTCCTACGAGGCGCTTCGCTCGACTGATCCGGGCTCAACAGCGTTTCTCCGCTATTCGGCCTCGTCCGTTTGCAAATCTTGTTTTCGCACCGCTTCAATCTTCGGCACCCAATGGCGAAGCCCAGTGTTCCCTCGCATTGATGAAGTCGGTCAGTTCCCGTAGCCGGCCGTGATCCCGGCCGTTGAAAACAAAGCTCAGCCTGGGTAAAGGCTGCAGTTCCGGCTCGTCCAGCTCCATTTCACAGCACGCTTGCTGCTCGAAGCGACCATTGAGACAGAGGTCGGCGAAATGTTCGTTCATGTAGGACACCGCGGCATCGTTCAGCACATGATTCATGCGCATGACGAAGCGATCCTGCAACCATCGGCTCGAGTGGAAGTTGCTGTAGAAGTGATCAATCTCTGCGGCAGCGTCTTCGGCATTGTCCACGAGGCGCATTAATCGCATGTCGGTCGGCAGAATGTAACGATTGCCCTCAAGCTGGCGACGCATAAAGTCCAGCGCATCTTTCCAGAACGTGCCGCCGGGTTCATCCAGCAGGACGATTGGCACCAGCGGGCTCTTACCCGTCTGAACCAGGGTAAGCACTTCCAGGGTCTCGTCCAGTGTGCCGAAACCACCGGGACACAGTACCAACGCATCCGCCTCCTTGATAAAGAACAGCTTGCGCACGAAGAAGAAGTGGAAGGACAGCAGGTGGTCGGTGCCATCTACCGTCGGGTTGGCATGCTGCTCAAAGGGCAGGGTGATGTTAAGGCCGAGGCTGTTATCCATGCCTGCGCCTTCATGGGCGGCCGCCATGATGCCGCCACCGGCGCCGGTAATAACCATCAACTCGTAGCGTGCAAGCGTCGCGCCGAGCTCCCGGGCAAGTGCGTACAGCGGGTGCTCGACGGGGGTGCGTGCAGAGCCGAAAACAGTCACCTTGCGGCGACGCTTGAACTGGTCGAGGCGGCTGAAGGCATGCTCCATTTCGCGCATGGTCTGAAGCAGAATCTTTGCGTCCCAACGGCTTCGATCGGCTTGTGCCATGCGCATGACGGTGACCAGCATTTCCCGATACAGCGGCAGGTTCTGGCTGCTGGATGGGACTACCAAGGCAACCAGTTCATCGATTTTCTTCGACAGTTCGGCGCCACTGGTTTTGAAATGCCGCGACAGGTAATCGTCCGATTCGAAAGGCATACGAGATCTCCTTGAGAAAGCTTCGGCGCTGCTGCCGCCATGCGCGAGGGCGGCGCCTCCCATGTGCGCATGTATGCAAATGACCGCCAAAATTTGGTCCAGGTGACGCCTGGCATGCGGCTACTGGGGCCAATGGTTCTATGCCTAACAGTAGCCTCGCGCGAAGGCGAAAATGCTGGTCCCTACGCTCAGTGAGCGAAAGCCCATCATCATACGTGCAGTTTTGTGCGTGAGCCGCAGGGTTGAGCTGCGGCTGTGTCCGGTCATCAGAGGGCGATGCGGTCGCCTGGTTCCGGAATGTTGGCTTGCCAGTCGAGGCGATCACGCAGTGCTTCCTGCAAGGCGCGCATCTTGTCTAGCTCCCCATGCACGAGATAGAGCTCCGGACGCGTCTTGAATTGGCTCGCCCATTCAATCAGCTGTGATTGTCCGGCATGCGCTGAGAAACCGCCCAAGGTATGAACCTGAGCTTTCACCGCTATGCGCTGGTGCATCAGCTTGACGGTCTTGGCTCCATCGACGATGGCGCGACCGAGTGTGCCGCTCGCTTGGAAGCCTGGAATGATCAAGTGGCATTCTTCACGCCAGAGGTTGTGCTTGAAGTGATGAAGAATGCGCCCGCCATTACACATGCCGCTGCCCGCGATAATGATCGCGCCACTCTTGAAACGGTTGATGGCCATTGACTCTTCGGCTGTCGGCGTCGCCCTGAATATCGGCAGCCATGTTTCGATACGCTGCCGGTTGTCGTCGCCAGGTATGCCGGGCTGTATCTCCAATTGCTCTTGGAACAGTGAGTAAATCGCGTTCGCGCCGATGGCCATCGGGCTGTCCAGAAAGACCACTTGCTGAGGTACACGGCCTTGGTGGTAGAGGAGGCCAAGGTAATAGATCAAGTCTTGCGTGCGGCCGACCGCGAAAGACGGCATGAGTACGTTTCCACCGTCGCGGTGGGCCTGCTGAAGGATCTCGGCCAGCTCCTCGATGGTGGCCTGGTGATCACGGTGGTCGCGATCACCATAGGTAGATTCCATCAGCAGTACGTCGGCTTCGCTCAATGGCGTCGGTGCGTGCATCAGTGGTGAACAGGCATTGCCCAGATCGCCAGAAAAGACCAGTCGGCGGGTGGAGCCGAAATCTTCAACGTCGACCTGAACGATGGCTGACCCAAGGATGTGCCCCGCATCGAAGAAGTTCACAGAAACCCCCGGTGCTGCTTCGAACGCTTCGCCATAGGCATGAGGCTGACGTTGCGTCAGCATGCGTTCGGTGTCGACCCGGGTGTAGAGGGGCTTGATGGCTGGCTTGCCCAAACGCGCCCGCCACCGGTTTTCCCACTCGGCGTCCTTTTCCTGAATGTTCGCAGAGTCGAGCAGCATCAGCTCGACCAGCTTGCCGGTCGCTTCGGTGACATGGATTGGCCCTTTGAATCCTGCTGCCACTAGCTTCGGTAGCAAGCCGCTATGATCGATGTGCGCGTGCGACAGCACCACGGCATCCAGGGTTTGAGGATCGAAGCTGAAACCCGCTCGGTTGCCTGCTTCCTCTTCGCGCCGCCCTTGGCGCATGCCGCAGTCGAGAAGCACGCGAACGCCTCCATGAGTTTCGATCAGGTAGCAGGATCCGGTGACCTGTTGGATGGCGCCGAGAAAGCTGAGCAAAGCCATGAGAAGCTCCTGTCTGTACGGTTGCGCCAAGCATGCCCGCTATACCGGCGGCTCATCTTGATGCATATCAGAGAGAGCGCCCCGGACGCTGACTAGACTATCGCCAACGCCCATTAACGGAGTGCTCCATGAATCAGCTACTGCCCAGTCTTGTCGAGCTGGATCATCATGCGGAGATCCAGCCAGAGTTCGGTTCCTGGCGAACCGGGTATGGACCTTTCGAGCATGCCTTGGAAACGCAGGCTGCGGTGTTTCGTCTGGCTCATCAACTGGTACAGGCGAAGATGCAGCCGGATCTGGCAAGTGTCTATCGGTTATTGCAGGCCATCGACCGAATCGGCTCGGCAGGACTCTGGCTGGTCGTGCACATGACCTATGCGCGTCGCGTTCGGCTCGACGGTGCGCCACTCTGCGCCGAGGACTTCAAGGCTGCGCCAGAAGGGCATACCGGCGGCTCGCTGAACATGGTGCCTGCCTACGCCGGTTATCTTGGACTGAACGCTCTGACAGGCCGTACGCGTGCATGGTTGATGGGGCAGGGCCATTGCGTCGCAGCGATCGAAGCGCTGAATCTGCTTACCGACAATATGCATCCCGAGCAAAAGGAAGCTTATGGCGATGGCGAAGCAGGCCTCAACCGACTGCTCGAGGATTTCTATGGCTACCATCAGGCGGCGGATGGCAGCCCATCGGCGCCTCTGGGCAGCCATGTCAACGCGCACACCGGCGGCGGTATTGCCGAAGGCGGGTACCTTGGTTTCGCCGAGCTGCAATATGCCCATATGCCACTGCCTGGCGAGACGCTTGTCGCCTTCCTTTCTGATGGTGCGGCAGAGGAGCAGCGCGGCAGCGACTGGATGCCACGTTGGTGGCGTGCTGAGGATTGTGGCGTGGCGCTGCCGATCATGATCGCCAACGGTCGGCGAATCGAACAACGAACCCAGCTTGGTACCCACGAGGGGCTTGAAGGGTTTCGCCAGCACCTGAGCCGTTGTGGCTTCGACCCGATTCCCTTCGATGGTCGTGACCCGGCAGCCTTCGTCTGTGCATTGTGGGAGATGGAGCAGCGCCTGGCCCGGCGGGTCGAGGAAAAGGCTCGCGGCCTGCTGCGCTATCCGCTGCCGATCCCCTACGGCGTTGCCGAGACGATCAAAGGGTTCGGCTTCTATGGCGCCGGCAGCAATGCGGCGCATAACCTGCCGTTGCCGGGTAACCCGCACGTCGATGACGCCTCGCGCGAGTTGTTCAATACACATGTCGCCCCGCTTTTCGTGCCTTGGGATGAGCTTGAGCACGCTCGCCATCTGGTTGCACAGTCCCGTCACGCGCGCCCCGCCGAGCGCGACAGTGTTCTGGCGATGAGGCGGCCCGCTGCGCCGACCATGCCGTCCCTCAGATACCACGATCACGCTTGTTCACCGATGGCAGCGGTAGATGATTTTTTTGTCGAACTCACCCGCGCCAATCCGTCGTTGCGCCCTCGTGTAGGTAACCCCGATGAACTCGCCAGCAATCGCCTGGGTGGGGTACTCAAAGCGTTGAAACACCGTGTGGTCGATCCTGAAGGGGAGTTCGAGGCGGTGGACGGCAAGATCATCACGGCACTGAACGAAGAGGCCGTGGTTTCCGCCTGTCTCGCCAACCAGGGTGGGCTGAACCTGGTTGCCAGTTATGAGGCCTTCTGCGTCAAGATGCTCGGTGCGGTACGCCAAGGCCTGATTTTCGCCCGGCAGCAGAAGGAAGTGGGACGGCCCGCTGGTTGGCTTGGCTGGCCGATCATCGCCACATCGCACACCTGGGAAAACGGCAAAAATCAGCAGTCGCACCAGGACACCACCTTCTGCGAGGCCTTGCTGGGCGAGATGAGCGATATGGCGAGGGTTCTGTTTCCTGCGGACCACAACAGTGCCTTGGCGCTGCTGCCTTCCATCTATCAGGCCCGCGGTGCGCTGGCTTGCTTGGTCATGCCTAAGCGTGAGCGGCCTGCCATTTTCAATCAGGTCCAGGCCGAGCAGCTTGCGCGTGATGGCGCGATCATCGTCGACGAGCAGAAGGGCACTAATCCCCTCCTTCTGATTGCGAACGGCAGCTACCAGTTGACCGAAATGCAGCGGGCCACCGAGAGGCTCAAAGAGGCGGGTGTCAGCTATCGTCTGGTTTATCTTCAGGAGCCGGGGCGCTTCCGCGCGCCGCGTGATCGTTGGGAAATCGAGGCGCTCGCAGCGGACGGGGTGACCGAACGTCTGTTTCCTGAACAGATCGAGATGCGGGTATTGCTGACCCACATGCGCCCTGAGGTAGCGCGTGGTCATCTCTGGCCAATCCTGCCGGACGTGCGGCGCAATTCAGTGCTGGGCTATCGCAATCGCGGTGGCACCCTGGACGAGGGTGGCATGCAATTCGCCAACCGGGCGTCCTGGGCGAATGTGCTGGCCGCCTGCGCACGGTTGCTCGACGTACCGCGAACTGCGTTGCTTAAGCCGGATGAGGCCGCCGCGGTGGCTGGCAAGGGCGATCCGCGCGTGCTGCGTTAGCCAGGACCCCCGTCGCGGGCAGCACTGGTGCTGCCCACGGCGCGCGGGTTGCCTTAGCAATCGCTGGAGCGATAGCGCTCGGTGGTGATCGGCTTCTTGCTCTGGTATTCGTTGAACTCAAAGCGCAATACCGCGCCCTGACTCATCAGCTGACGCAGTCCCTCGTTGTTGCACACACTGGCTGCCAACTGGGTGCGGACCTGCTTGGGGTTGTCTCGCATCTGAGCGGCATGGCGTGGCTGAACGCTCAGATGGTTGACCAATTCATTTCCCTCTACGCTGTATCCCTCGTCGAGCAGGTCGGAGTTGATCGCGCGCGGCGTGCCTACACTGCTTTCGCGGGCGACTTTTTCAAGTAACTGGCCCAGTGCTGGGTCCTGTGCATACGCGGCATTGGCGAAGGGCAGGGCGAGGCAGAGCGTTAATAGTGGGGTCAGACGGCGCATGGTGATCTCCTGATGACTGCCGTCGTTCGACCGGTACCGGCCCCCACGGTTCAGATCTGCCATGGTTTCGGGGCGGGCTGGTAAACTGCCGCTCCGCCCTGATCGATCGAATCTCCATGTCTCATGCCGTAGTCCGTCTTCGCGACGCGCGCCTGGCGCGTAGCGCCAAGCCGTTCATCGCACGTGGTTCGCGTACGCCCCGGTGTGCTCGCTGCCGTGTGGCCGCTAGTCATTGTTTGTGCGACTGGCTGCCAGCCGTAACGACCAACAGCGCGGTGTGCCTGATCATGCACGATATCGAGCCGCTGAAGCCGAGCAATACCGGCTGGCTGATTGCAGATATCGTGGCCGACACCTACGCCTTCACGTGGCAGCGGACCGCTGTGGAGCCTGGTTTGCTGGAACTGCTCGCCGATACCCGATATCAGCCGGTGGTGGTCTTTCCGGGCGAGTATGCGTCACCTGATCGGGTGGTCTCGGAGGTGAAGGCCGCGCCAGGAAAGCGTCCGCTGTTCATTCTGCTTGATGCGACCTGGACCGAGGCGCGCAAGATGTTTCGCAAAAGCCCCTACCTGAATCATCTGCCGGTGCTGAGCCTGCAAGCCGAGGTGCTGTCACGCTACCGCCTGCGCCGTTCGACGCGCAGTGAACATCTATGCACCGCAGAAGTTGCTGCGTTGTGCCTTGGCTTAGCGGGAGATGAGCAGGGCGCGGCGGCGCTGGATACTTGGCTCGATGCATTCACCGACCATTATCTCGGCGCCAAGCACCACCGTACGCCAGACCCTGATGATGAAACCCACAAAGCGCTGGCCGCCATGGGCCAGCGCTGAACAGGATGGGGCACTCAGTGCCGCGCCACCTGTGGAATCTCGCTGGCCGCCACCACCGGTAGGTCCTTGCGCGGCCAGAGTTGTGCGGCGAGCATGCCGACGAACATCAACGCACAGCCGAAATAGCCCCGCGGGCTGAGGCTTTCATCAAGCAGCAAGGCGCCAGCAAGCGCGGCGAACACCGCTTCGAGCGAGAGGATGATGGCCGCGTGCGAGGCAATTGCATGTTTCTGTGCCACGACTTGCAAGGTATAGCCCACGCCGACTGCAAACATTCCGCCGTAGATCAGCGCGGGTGCGGCAAGCCAGATGCTGTCCAGGCTGGCTTGCTCGAAGATTGCCGCCAAAACAAGGCTGACGACCGCACAGGTCACGAACTGCAGAAAGGCCAGGCGGATGGCATCGTGGCGACCAACGAAAAAGCTCACCAGCAATACATGAACGCCCCAGACGAAGGCGCCGGCCAGCTGTATCCAGTCGCCGGAAGCGATCTGGAAGTTCTCGTCGATGCTGAGCAAAGCCATGCCAACCACCGCGAGCACCGCCCCCAGCCAGGTCCCAGTACCGGTTTTCTGGCCTATTACCAGCCCTAGCAGAGGCACGACGATAACGTACAGCCCGGTAATGAAACCGGAGTTGGTCACGCTCGTGAAAAGCAGGCCAACCTGTTGCAGGTTGATGCCTATAGTCAGCGCGAGTCCCATGCTGAGGCCACCCAGCAGCAAACCACGCTGCAAGAACGGTTCGTGGCGAGCGGCGCCTCGACCCTGGTGCAATAACAAGGGAAGCAACACGATTGCGCCCAATGCGAAGCGCAACCCAGTGAACAGGAACGGCCCGATGTTATCCATGCCGACCCGCTGTGCGACAAATCCGCTCCCCCAGATCATGGCCGTGATGAGCATTAGAAAGTCGGCGCGAAGGGCTTGTTTGCGCATGTTTGGACTCGTGCGGGAAAATCGCAAACTTTGCATTAAACCGATGCGCTTGGCCACTGCTTCGCCGTCCAGCGTGGCGGGTAGCTGATTAAATGCGGAACGATGATCGAATTTCCCGTGGTGGCGCGATATCATCACCGCGGTCACCCTCGAGCATATTGCGGGTTCTTGCCGTCCTGATTGTCAGCAACCGGCTCAGGTTGGTGTAGCGCCAATAAAAACTATAGGTCCGCCATGGCTGCTTACGAAATCCTTATCGCCGATGATCACCCCCTGTTTCGCAGTGCGCTGCAGCAAGCGCTAACGCTTGGCCTGGGCGATGACGTTCGGCTTTCCGAGGCGGCTAGCATTGCCGAACTCGAAGCCCAACTGACCCGTACCTCGGACTGGGATCTGGTCTTGCTGGATTTGAACATGCCGGGCGCTTATGGATTCTCCGGGCTCGTGTTGCTGCGAGGGCAGTATCCCCAGCTGCCTGTGGTAATGATCTCCGCGCAGGAAGACGCTGCGGTTGTAGCTCGTTCGCGCGAGTTTGGCGCCAGTGGTTTCATCCCCAAGTCCAGTTCACTCGAGACGATCCAGCAGGCCGTGCGGGTCGTGCTTGACGGTGATGTCTGGTGGCCTAGCAACATTGATGATGTGGCGCATGTCAGCGCCGAAGCCAAAGCCGCTAGCGAAGGGCTCGCGAGCCTCACGCCCCAGCAGTTTCGCGTGCTGACCATGGTGTGCGACGGTTTGTTAAACAAACAGATCGCCTATGAGCTCAGCGTTTCCGAAGCGACCATCAAGGCGCATGTGACCGCAATCTTCCGCAAGCTGGGCGTTCGCACCCGGACCCAGGCAGCTCTGCTCTTGCAGCAGATGGGCTCAATTCCCAGCAGCTGACAACCGTTTCGGCCTGCCGATGCCTCGCTAATCTCGATTCTCCACCTTACGCAATCGCCGGCAGTACGATCTCATCACTTCGACGGATGCCGGCTGTCAGCGCGCGGCATTGCTCGATGAATTCGCGCATCGCAGCGGTCTGGTATTTCAACGAGTGCCAGATGAAATAGAACTGCCGGGCAAGATCCAGTTCGGGTGTTTCCAGAGCGACCAGACTGCCGCGGCGGAATGCATCGCGTAGCGCCAGCCTGGAAATGCAGCCAATCCCGAGCCCAGATTCAACGGCTCGCTTGATCGCCTCGGTATGCTCCAGCTCAAGCCGAATGTTCAGCTTGGCGGGATGATGGCGCATGGCATGGTCGAATGTCAGGCGCGTACCGGAGCCCTGTTCGCGGAGAATCCAGGCTTCCCGCGAGAGCTGTTCCAGACTTACCGCAGTGTGCTCAGCCAGCGCGTGCTGAGGTGCACAAAACACCACCAGTTCATCCTCGACCCAAGGCAGTACCTCGATCTCCGGGTGCTGACAGTCGCCTTCGATCAGACCTAAGTCAAGTTCATGTTGCGCAACCTGTTGGACAATATGAGCGGTGTTCTGAACGTGCAGCTTCACGCGGCACTCAGGGTGGCGTTGCATAAAACTGCCGATCAGCAAGGTGGCAAGGTAGTTGCCGATCGTCAGGGTGGCACCCACGCTGAGCGAGCCGAAGCCGGTCTTGCCAGCCAGTAGATCCTCGATGGCTTTAGCCTGATCGAGCAAGCCTACTGCCTGCGGTAAGAGCTGGTGGCCCAATGCATTCAGCCACAATCGTTTACCCGCACGGTCGAACAGCTGGCACCCCGACTGGCGTTCCAGTTCAGCCAGCGAAGTGCTGGTCGCGGACTGGGATAGGGCGAGACTTTCGGCCGCACGCGAGACACTTTCGTGCCGCGCGAATGCGACGAATACTTGAAGCTGACGGAGCGTGAAATGCATATCTATATAACCGATAACATATATCGTTAATATTCGTTTAGCGGATATTAGTCGGGCCAGTAAACTAGTGGCAAATATTGACGCGCCATCGCGCGCTAGAAGGGGAGCACTACATGAGCAACCTGAACGTTGAGCGAGTCCTCAGTGTGCATCACTGGAACGACACGCTGTTCAGTTTCAAAACCACCCGCAATCCGGGTCTGCGCTTTGAAAACGGCCAGTTCGTGATGATTGGTCTCGAAGTGGAAGGGCGACCCCTAATGCGCGCTTACAGCATTGCCAGCCCCAACTATGAAGAACATCTCGAGTTCTTCAGCATCAAGGTTCCAGATGGTCCGCTGACGTCTCGACTGCAGCACCTCAAGGAAGGCGACTCACTGATGGTCAGTCGCAAGCCGACCGGAACGCTGGTATTGGACGACCTGTTGCCTGCCAAGCATCTCTACCTGTTGAGCACCGGGACTGGTCTGGCGCCCTTTATGAGCGTGATCCAGGATCCGGAAACCTATGAGCGCTTCGAGAAGGTCATCCTGGTGCACGGCGTTCGTTACGTTAATGAAGTCGCCTATCGTGAATTCATCACCGAGCATTTGCCACAAAACGAATTCTTTGGCGAAGCGCTGAAAGAAAAACTGATCTATTACCCCACCGTCACTCGCGAGCCGTTCGAGAATCAGGGCCGTCTAACTGACCTGATGCGCAGCGGCAAGTTGTTTGCGGATATCGGGCTACCTCCGATCAACCCTGAAGATGACCGCGCGATGATCTGTGGCAGCCCGAGCATGTTGGCTGAAACCAGCGAAGTGCTGGACAGCTTCGGCCTTAAGGCGTCGCCGCGTATGGGTGACCCGGGCCACTACCTGATCGAGCGAGCATTCGTCGAGAAGTGATCGGTCGTTGGGATGCAATGAACCGGCTACGCATTGCGTCAGCCGGTTTTTTTCTGCGTGTTCAGAGGTAGGTGGCACAGCACTTCTTGAACTTCTGACCGCTGCCGCAAGGGCAGGGGTCGTTGCGGCCGGCCTTCAGCGGTGTGGTGGAGTCGATGAAATACCAGCATCCGTCGTGCTGAACAAAAGCCGAACGCTCATGTTGAGCATGTTCGCCTGCCCCGTCGTGCCAGCGGGCTGTGAAGCTGACCAGCGCATGTTCCGGCTGGCCGCCGAACACCTGACTTTCTTCGACCTCGAGGCCCAGCCAAGTGCTGTTGGCGCTCCACTCCTTCATCGCCTGGAGGTCCAAGGCTTGCTGTTGCGCCGGTAGAGTGGTTGACCGAAGGTAATCGATGGCCCCGACAACATAGGCGGTGTATCGCGAACGCATCAATCGTTCCGCGCTAGGTGCCGACAGACCTTGATGATACCGACCGCAACATTTGCCGTAAGGATCGCCGCTGCCACAGGGGCAATTCGCAGCTGCCCGTTGATCATCAGTCATCGTTGGTTACCACCAATATTTGCCGAACATTTGCGGATTGGCCCAGAACTTCGCGTTGAGCCAATCTGGAACCTGCTTGTAATCAAGCAGGTCGTAGGTGAAGAGGGTCACCGTTTGGCCGCCTCGTTCGAAACGTGCGCTGACTTGTAGTGCCAGGGAGAAGAAGTCAGTTGCCTGCCAGTCGCACGCGTTCAGATCGACCAAAACCGCCATGCGGTTGGTATTGAGATTGCGAATACCACCGAGCAGCTGCAGGCCGTCGCGCTTCGAAAGATGTTCCAGGCAGTCGGCGACCAATGCCAGATCGTAGCGGCGGTCGGCGAGGTCTGCGGGAAGAGGGCCGGTTGGTGTACGGTCAATCTGACTGTTGTCGTGACTGCGGCTGAATGCTTCGATGGCGGGCAGTTCGCTGCGGCCGACATAAAGCAATCGCGCCGGGCGTTGTTGCTCCAACAGGGCGGCCAGAGCTTGCTGTGGCGTCTGCGATGAGCGGGATGCTGTCAAACCGGGATTCCTCGTTATCAGGCGTGGCGGAACGCAAAAATTGCAGTCCGCTCAGTCTGCCAAAGTATAAAGACTAGCGCGCAGGCGCCTGCCGTCCTAGTCTCGATATAACTGGAGCTGCTTATGCTATTGCGCATAACGCTCTGGCCGATCCCACATTAGGAGGCTTTAACGATGAGTAGCTTACGGACAGCAGTACCCGTGATTGTGATGACCACCTTTCTGGCCGGCTGCGCAGGGGTGCAGAAGCAGGATTGGCCCAGTTGTGCGGCTGTTGGCGGCGTAACCGGTGCCGCGCTGGGTGCGATAGAAAGCAGTACCTATACTGGCTATGGCGCCTTGATTGGCGGCGGCATGGCTGCAGCCTACTGCTGGGCCAATGGAACCGAGCAGGAGACTGTCGCCGTTGTAGAGACAGTTGAACCTGCCCCAGTGACAGAGCCGGAGCCCGAGCCAGTGCTGGAAGCCGTACGGGTGGAGCTGGACGTAAAATTCGACTTCGATAAAGCGACTATCCGTCAGGACGCCTACGATGACATCGAAGTGCTTGCTGACTTCATGAAGCAGTACGATCAGACCTCGACGACTGTAGAGGGCCACACTGATGCCATCGGTACTGATGCCTATAACCAGCGTCTGTCCATGCAGCGTGCCCAGTCCGTTCGCGATGCGCTGGTCAACCGCTACGGTGTCGAGGCCAGCCGTCTAGAGGCTATTGGCTATGGTGAATCGCGTCCGATCGCTGACAACTCGACTGAGTTGGGTCGTGCCATCAACCGTCGTGTTGAGGCTTCGGTCGAAGCGCGCCCATAACGCGAGCGATGCATAGTTACCGGGTGTACCTGGCCGTGTGAATTTGTAGCGATCTGAGGTCAGGCTGCTTTCGCAGCCTGACGGAGGACCGCAGCTTTCACATGGTCTGGATGCCCGGTGTTTTTGATAACGGACGCTGGTGTTAGAACAGCGGCCGTGCGCTTGCCAGCGCCACCACAGCCAGGCCCAACAGTAGGTTGATACCGACCAGCTTGCGGATTCTGCCCAGTGCAGCGCCACCTTCCGGCCAGTTCTGCTCGGCGATAGCGCGCTTGAGTTCAGGCAGCTGCAGCAGTTGTATGCGCAGAAACAGCGCAAGCATCACCAAGAACACTCCAGTCATGATGTGGACGTAGCGGGGGGCAGCCTCTAGCCCGTCAAAGCGCATGTGCCACATGCCGATACCACTGATCGGCAGAACCAGTACCGAAACCCACACCCACTGAAAGAAGCGGCGGAATACTTCGGCCCACAGCTTCAGCCGTTCCGGCGCCTGCAACTCGGAAACAGCAGCAGGACGAAGCACCATCCAGGCGAAAAACATGCCCCCGACCCATATCAGTGCAGCCAGTACGTGAAGTGAATAGGGCGCAGCGAATGCTGTCATGGGAATTCTCCGGTGGCGGTTGAGGAAACGCGCGTTATCATAGCGACCCTTCCGAAGTACTGAAAATATATACAGCCTCCGCGCCCATGCTCAGCACCGAACTCAAGTCCCAGATCCAGGGCGCCTATACTCAGTTCCTCGACGCCAAAGGTCTCAAGCCCCGCTATGGTCAGCGTCTGATGATTGCCGAGGTGGCGAAAGTCCTGGGCGCAATCAAAGCCGACGACGAAGGGCGGCGAGATGGGGAGCCGGCAATCGTTGCGGTCGAGGCCGGGACCGGCACCGGAAAGACGGTCGCTTACAGCCTGGCTGCGATTCCTACGGCCAAAGCGGCAGGCAAGCGTCTGGTGATCGCGACGGCTACGGTCGCCTTGCAAGAACAGATCGTGCACAAAGATTTGCCGGACCTGATGCGCAACAGCGGCTTGAACTTTTCCTTTGCTTTGGCCAAGGGGCGCGGTCGTTATCTTTGCCTGTCCAAGCTAGACGCGCTGCTGCAGGAAGGCCAGGCACAGAGCGCTACCGCTCAGTTGTTCGAAGAAGAAGGCTTTCGCATTGATGTCGATGAGCGCAGCGAGAAGCTGTTCGGCAGCATGATCGAGAAGCTCGCGGGTAATCGTTGGGATGGTGATCGCGACAGCTGGCCGGAAGAGCTGGCCGACCCCGACTGGGCGCGCCTGACGACCGATCACAGCCAGTGCACCGGACGCCACTGTCCCAACTTCCAGCAATGCGCGTTCTACAAAGCGCGCGAAGGCATGACCAAGGTCGACGTCATTGTCACCAATCACGACATGGTGCTTGCCGACCTGGCGTTGGGCGGCGGGGCGGTGTTGCCCGACCCGCGCGACACGCTCTATGTCTTTGATGAAGGCCATCACCTGCCAGACAAGGCGATCGGGCATTTCGCTCACTTTACCCGCCTGCGTTCCACTGCCGAGTGGCTTGCTCAGGTCGAAAAAAACCTGACCAAGCTGCTCGCCCAGCATCCGTTGCCGGGCGATCTCGGCCGGCTGATCGAAGCCGTGCCGGAGATCGCCCGGGATTTGCGCAGCCAGCAGCAGTTCATGTTCAGTGCCTGTGAACAGCTGGCTGACTTTCGACCCGGCGAGGATATGGAGGGGCGTGAGAGGCCACGACACCGTTTTGTCGGCGGCGTGGTTCCGGAGCATCTGATCGAGCTGGGTATCGAGCTGAAAAAGGGTTTCGCCAAGCTCAACGATCTGTTCACACGTCTTACTGAATTGCTCAAGGAGGCGATGGATGGCGAGGCGGGTGTTGGCATCGCCAGCCATCAGGCCGAAGAGTGGTACCCGCTATTCGGCAGTCTGCTAACTCGCGCACAGGGCAACTGGGAGCTATGGACGGCCTTCACCGTCGACGATCCGGAGGACAGTCCGCCGATGGCGCGCTGGCTGACGCTGGCCGAAGGCGGCGCGCTGTTCGATATCGAGGTCAACGCCAGCCCGATCCTCGCGGCTGAAACGTTGCGCCGCAATCTGTGGAACGTCTGCTACGGCGCATTGGTGACCTCGGCGACGCTCACCGCATTGAACAGTTTCGATCGCTATCGCATGCGTGCCGGGCTGCCACGCTGTGCCGTCACCGCGGTGGTGCCGAGCCCGTTTCATCATGCAGACGCCGGCGTGCTGAGGGTGCCCGATCTTAAAGCTGACCCGCGTGATGCAGCTGCGCATACAGCAGCCATCGTGCGGGATCTGCCGGAGCTGGTGGAGGATTCGCGCGGCACGCTGGTGCTTTTCTCCTCACGCAAACAGATGCAAGACGTATTCGACGGGCTGGAGCGTGACTGGCGTAGACGGGTGCTCATTCAGGGCAATCTGTCCAAGCAGGAGACACTCAACAAGCACAAGGCGCGCGTGGATGATGGGGAGAAGAGCGTGCTGTTCGGGCTCGCCAGTTTCGCGGAAGGTGTCGATCTCCCTGGGGCTTATTGCGAGCATGTTGTCATCGCCAAGATCCCCTTCGCGGTACCTGATGACCCGGTTGAGGCGGCGCTGGCCGAGTGGATCGAGGCACGAGGCGGCAATCCATTTATGGAAATCGCCGTGCCAGATGCCTCGTTGCGCCTGGTTCAGGCCTGCGGCAGGTTGCTGCGTACCGAAGAGGACCGCGGCACTATTACGCTGCTTGATCGACGGGTCGTCACGCAGCGCTACGGGAAAGCCATTCTTAACGCGCTGCCGCCGTTCCGGCGAGAGATTGGCTAACCGCCTCGGCGGCCATCATGAGGCGTCATTCAAAAGGCTGATAGGACAATCATTCTCGACGGGGCTGTTCCTTTGAGGCAATGTGGCTGAAACACTGCTCGCCAGTCATACCAACCTAGAGGGCGCAAGCGTGCAGATCCAGGGATATTTCGACCTCCGTTTCGAGGCGGTCAGAGACGCGTTCAGCCAGCTGTTCGAGCAGACCCAGCAGCGTGGCGCGGCAGTCTGCGTGAAGGTCGGTGGCGAAACGGTTGTCGACCTCTGGGCCGGTGTTGCGGACAATGCTGGTGAGCAGGCCTGGCAGAGCGACACCCTGGTCAATCTGTTTTCCTGCACCAAGACATTCGCTGCGGTGGCTGCGTTACAGCTAGTAGGGGAGGGCAAGCTGCAGTTGGATGAGCCGGTCGCCCGTGTTTGGCCGGAATTCGCCGCCAATGGCAAACAGGACATTACCCTACGGCAGCTGCTCAGCCATCAGGCTGGGCTGCCGGCTATTCGCCAGCCATTGCCGCCCGAGGCGTTGTACGACTGGGAAGCGATGACTGCAGCACTCGTGGCCGAAACGCCCTGGTGGACGCCTGGTGACGGGCACGGGTATGCCGCGATTACCTATGGTTGGCTGGTTGGCGAATTGATCCGCCGCGGCGACGGTCGTGAGCCGGGCGAAGCCATAGTCGCGCGCACTGCTCGTCCTCTAGACCTGGATTTTCATATCGGCCTGGCCGATAGCGAGTTCGACCGGGTCGGCTATCTGACCCGTCAGAAAAACAATCTTGGCGATGCGGCAGCCCAACGAGTAATCAAAGCCTTGATGAGTGACCCACAATCACTCACCGCTCGAGCCTTTACCAACCCTCCGTCGATTATGAACAGTGCAAACAAGCCAGAGTGGCGTCGAATGGCTCAGCCGGCCGCCAACGGACATGGCAATGCACGGTCATTGGCGGGCTTCTATGATGGCCTGTTGCGAGGGGAGCTGCTCGATTACCAGCTGTTGGACGAGATGACCCGCGAGCACTGCGTTGGAGAGGATCGCACGCTGCTCACCCGTACTCGTTTTGCGCTGGGCTGCTGGCTGGACCAGCCGGACGTTGAGAACGCTACGTTCGGCATGGGGCCCGGGGCTTTTGGTCACCCTGGCGCTGGCGGTTGTATCGGTTTTGCCGATCCCCAACGTGATGTAGCCTTTGGCTATGTCACCAATACGCTAGGTCCTTATGTTCTGATGGACCCTAGAGCGCAGACGCTCGCTCGTGTAGTTAAGGCATGCGTAGGTTGAACCACTCGTCTGGTTGGTCGGACGAGACTTTGCAGAACAAGGACCTGCGTCCACAATTTGAGACAAATCCTTGCTTAAGCTGCGTGCTGAACGCGCGCGGTTTGTTTTCGCAACTCACTTTCACGGAAATTGGCTCATGAACCTGCTGAAAAGCGCCTCCCTGATACTCTGTATGGTCATCGCCGGCTGCAGCTCCAATGATGAAAAGCCGGTCGAGGTGGTTGCTGCGCCGAGTCCCGTGATTGATGCGGCCTGGTTGGATGGATACGAGCCGCGGCTTCGCGATGCGTTGAAAGACAGTCACTTCGAACTTGAGCGCCGCGAAGGCGTGTTGGTGGTTACGGCCCCAGTCGATGGCTCCTTCAATCCCGACCGCCCAGGCATGCTGTTGCCGGTGACGCTTGGTCCCCTCAGTCGAGTGGCGAAACTGGTGGAAGGCGACGCGAAGACTGCTGTGGTCGTGCTTGGCCATGCTGACAGCACCGGGCCAATCGAGGTCAACCGTGACATCAGCCGTCAGCGTGCGGGTGCCGTTGCCGCGATTTTTCGGCTCAGTGGTTTGAAGCACGACCGGCTGCGTATTCGCGGGCTCGGTTCGGATATGCCCCGGGCCTCCAATGAGAAGGAAGAAGGACGCGCTTTGAACCGGCGTGTCGAGATGGTCTTGGCTCCGCAGCCTACCTTACTCGCGCTGATTGCCAAGTACAGCGACGCGCCAGGCAAACCGACTCAGGTTGCTGCGGCAGAAGTCAACAAAACCAAATAAGGGGCGTCGCCTGACAGTCCAGGTGTTCGGCCCACTTTTGCGTTGAATCAAGCGGGGCGAAGCACAGAGCCGGTAAGCTTTGGCTTCAACTGTTTTCCAGGAAACACAGTGATGACCCAATCCTTGGCCGATATGCGCCGCGATTACACGCGTGACGGACTCAGTGAAGCGAACGCGCCGGAAGAGCCCTTCGGGCTATTTCGTCAGTGGTTCCAGGAGGCGGTGGAGACCGAGCAGCTTCCCGTGGAGCCAAATGCTATGACCTTGGCTACGGTAGACGCCGAGGGTCGCCCGCATTGCCGAGTGCTCCTGCTCAAAGCGCTGGACGAGCGCGGCTTCACCTTTTTCAGCAACTACGACAGCGCAAAGGCCGAGCAGCTGGAAGCATGCCCCTTCGCTGCGATGACCTTCTTCTGGCCAAGCCTGGAGCGTCAGGTTCGTATTGAGGGGCGGGTGGAGAAAGTCAGTGCTGCCGAGTCGGACGCCTATTATCAGGTGCGACCGCTGGGCAGCCGCCTCGGTGCTTGGGCTTCACCGCAGAGCCATGTGATCCGCGATCGCGCCGAACTGGAAAGGCTCCTTGCCGAGACAGAGCAGCGCTTTCTGGACAAGGCCCCGCATTGCCCCCCTCATTGGGGCGGCTACCGTTTGCTGCCGGAACGGATGGAGTTCTGGCAGGGGCGTTCCAGCCGCCTGCATGACCGGCTGAATTATCGACGCCTCGCCAGCAACTGGCAGCGGGAACGTCTGGCGCCCTGACTCGCTGACACGGTTTTGATGAGAGGCCGGCTCCGGCCTCTTTTTGTCAGGTCTCGTTGTAGCGGGCCAGCTCGCTTTCCAGCCAGGCTTGCAAGTCCTTGCGTTTGACCCGCGCATCTTTCGCCGCTGAAAGGCGTTGCAACAGCCACGCTCGCTTCTGCGGATCGTCTCCCGCCAACGACAACGCCAGGTCCCGGTCCGCCCAACGCCTGAAGCGGATGAACAGCCAGGCATGGAAAACCAGCCCGGCCAGCGTGACGATCGTGATGATGAAGTAGTCCATGGGTAGTCTCTGGCAACAGCTTGAGCGAGCGCTCTACATGCGGGGCGGGATCGCCTCGGGTAAAGTACGGTCCTAGTTGAATGAATGCTGAGTCAGATCGAGGCGGTTGCCAAGTGCTTCATCGCCGCATACGACTGACCATGCGGTCGGGACCAATCTCGTTTCCCAGGAGAGTACCAATGCGCAACTCCATTTTTGTTGCTTCGTTCACGGCCGTGGCGCTTGCCGTCGGCGGTTGTACTTCCAACCTTACCGGGGATAGCTATTCCCGCGACGAGGCGCGAACTGTCCAGGCGGTACGTTATGGCACGATCGAGTCATTGCGCCCGGTCAAGCTCGAAGGCACCAAAACCCCGATCGGTACCGGTGCAGGCGCAGTCATCGGTGGGATTGCCGGCAGCGGAGTGGGAGGAGGCCGGGGCAGTGCCGTTGCGGCAGTAATCGGTGCGCTGGCGGGCGGTATGCTCGGTTCGGCAGCGGAAGAGGGTATCACCCGTGCTCAAGGCGTTGAAATCACGGTACGTGAGGATGACGGCAACATGCGCGCCTATGTGCAGGAAGTCGAGCCTAACCAGGTTTTTCGCGTCGGTCAGCGTGTACGCATCATGACGGTTAATGGCACTAGCCGCATCGCACCCTGATTGCGCTGGGTTCGCGGCGCGGCAAGGCCTATCAACAGGTTGTTGCGACGCCAGTGAGACTCGATGAGCGGGAGCGCGTGGGTTGTTTCCGTATTGCCTAGGAGACAGGGCGCAGGCTGAAGGCCGGAAGGTACGGTGTTCAGGCTGCGCCTTTTGTTTTTCGAAATACTTGAATCCATGACGTTGCTGCGATCGGTATGGATAATCGGCGCTCACCGGCATGCCCCTTCGGGGCGAGAATGGGTCGACCAAGGGATATAACTGCCATGCGCATGCACGGCTCAAGGGGTTTTACTCATGGCGCTTGCGCTGATCATCGCTTTGCCATTCCTCGGAATCTGCCTGCCGTTGCTGTTTGAACGGTTCGGCCGATCAGCCTGTGCGTTCGGTGCCGGCCTGGCCCCGTTGCTGGCGTTGGCATTGCTGTTGTCCAAGCGTGCTGATGTATTTGGCGGTGAGACGGAAGTGCAGACATTAACCTGGCTTCCCGATCTGGGGCTGAATCTCAGCTTGAGGCTAGACGGTTTAGGGTTTCTCTTCGCGCTGCTGATCCTGGGAATCGGCCTGCTCGTTATCCTGTATGCGCGCTATTACCTGTCGAAAAGCGAGCCGATGGGACGCTTTTTCAGCTTCTTTCTGCTGTTCATGGGCGCCATGCTCGGTGTAGTGCTGGCCGAAAACCTTCTTCTGATGCTGATGTTTTGGGAGTTGACCAGCCTTTCGTCGTTCCTGTTGATAGGCTTCTGGAATCACCGTTCCGATGCTCGCCAAGGTGCCCGGATGGCGCTCGCGGTGACAGGTGGCGGCGGGCTGGCTCTGCTGGCGGGTATCTTGCTGATCGGGCATATCGTCGGCAGTTACGAGCTAAGCACCGTTCTAGCGTCGGGTGATCTGATCCGCGCCAGTGCTTTTTACCCGTTGACCCTGATTCTGGTTCTGCTTGGCGTGTTTACCAAGTCGGCGCAGTTTCCGTTTCACTTCTGGTTGCCACAGGCGATGGCGGCGCCCACCCCGGTATCGGCTTTCCTGCACTCCGCAACGATGGTCAAGGCCGGTGTGTTCCTGCTGGCGCGGCTGTATCCAGCACTGTCGGACTCGGAATGGTGGTTCTATCTGGTCAGCCTGACAGGCTTGGCGACCTTGCTGATCGGCGCAGTAATGGCGCTGTTCCAGCATGACCTGAAGGGGTTGCTGGCCTATTCGACCATTAGCCATCTCGGTTTGATTACCCTGCTGTTCGGCCTCGACTCGCGCCTCGGGCCAGTGGCAGCGATCTTCCATATCATCAATCACGCCACCTTCAAGGCTTCGCTGTTCATGGCTGCGGGGATCATTGATCACGAGACCGGAACGCGCGACATGCGGCGCATCAATGGCATGCTGAAGTACATGCCGCACACGGCGGCGCTGGCAATGGTGGCGTCGTTGGCAATGGCTGGGGTGCCGCTGCTCAACGGCTTCCTCAGCAAGGAAATGTTCTTTGCCGAGACCCTCGATCAGCATCTGTTGGGCAGCTTCTACTGGACGATCCCGGCCCTGGCGACGCTGGCGAGTGCCTTTTCGGTCGCTTACTCGCTGCGCTTCGTGCACGACGTGTTTTTCAATGGCGAACCGATCGACTTACCTAAATACCCGCCACACGAGCCGGCGCGGTACATGAAGATTCCGGTCGAAATCCTGGTTTTGCTGTGTCTGCTGGTGGGCACCTTGCCTGCCTACACGGTCGCACCCCTGCTGGCTGCAGCCGTAGCCGGCAGCTTGGGCGGTGACGTGCCTGAATACAGCCTAGCGATCTGGCACGGCTTCAATCTGCCCTTGGCGATGAGTTTCGTTGCGCTGGGCGGAGGCCTGCTGATCTATTCGATGCGTAAATGGGCGTTTCGCTGGTATGAGGGGCTGCCACGTGTCGATTCGCTGCAGGTGTTCGCTCGGGTGGTTAGCGGGATTGCTGCCACGGCGCGCTGGGTAACCGAGCGTATGGAGAACGGGTCGTTGCAACGCTATCTGGCGCTGATGCTGGTCAGCTCTTTGCTTGTTGTGATCTACGCATTGACCCCGCTGCAAACGCTGCGGGGCTCTGTGCCGCTGACGCCTCTGGACGGTATCACCGTCGGTGGCATGCTGCTTCTCGGGCTGGCATCGGTAATGACAGTGGTCTTCCACCGCAGACGCCTCATGGCGCTGATGGTACTCAGCGTTGTTGGGTTGATGGTAGCGCTGGTGTTCGCTCGCTATTCCGCACCTGATCTGGCACTGACGCAGATTTCCGTCGAGGTGGTGACCATCATTCTGCTGATCCTCGCGTTGTTTTTCATGCCTGACCGAACGCCAGTCGAGTCGAGCAGCCTGCGCAGTTTCCGTGACCTGATTATTGCGTCGTCCTTTGGCACCATGGTCGCCTTGTTGGCCTACGCGGTACTGAGTCGGCCGTATGACAGCATCGCCTCGTTCTTTCTCGAGAACAGTGTGTCCGGGGGCGGTGGCACCAATGTGGTCAACGTGATTCTGGTCGATTTTCGGGGTTTCGATACTCTGGGTGAGATTGCCGTGCTGGCAATCGCTGCGGTTGGGATCTACGGACTGCTCCATGGACTGCGCCTGCCACACCCGATCCGCGACTACGGCGGTAGGCTGTGGTCAACCGATAGGCATCCAATGGTGCTGGACACGCTGTCCCGTGTGCTGTTGCCGATGGCGCTGTTGGTGTCGGTTTTCATCTTCTTGCGTGGCCACAATTTACCAGGGGGCGGCTTCATCGCTGGCCTCATCACTGCGGTTGCTCTGATCCTCCAGTACATCTCGCATGGTGTGGTCTGGGCGCAGCAGCGACAGCCGTTCAGCTATCACGGCGTGGCGGGGCTCGGTGTGCTCATCGCGGGTCTGACCGGCCTCGGTAGTTGGCTGTTCGGTCGGCCTTTCCTGACCTCAGCTTTCGGCCATTTTCACCTGCCATTGATTGGCGACTTCGAGTTGGCCACCGCGATGCTGTTCGATCTTGGTGTCTATCTGGCCGTGGTAGGAGCAACCCTGCTGATTCTTTCCAACATGGGTCATGTCAGTCAGGACGAGTCGTGCAAGGAGGTGCTTTGATGGAAATCGTGTTCGCGGTCACGTTGGGCGTGATGATGACCAGTGGCGTTTATCTGTTGCTCCGCGCACGGATATTTCCTGTGGTCATGGGGCTGACGTTGATTTCCTATGCAGTGAATCTGTTCATTTTCGCAATGGGGCGTCTCTCCACCGGTGTTCCGGCAATTATCGGAGCCAGCGCCGAGTACGGTGATCCGTTGCCGCAGGCCTTGGTGCTGACTGCGATCGTCATTGGTTTCGCCATGACCGCGTTCGTTGTGGTACTGGCGCTTCGCGGACTGGGCGAGTTGCGTACCGATCATGTTGATGGTCGGGAGCCGCGCAAATGAATCATGCGTTGATCATGCCGATCCTGCTGCCTTTGTTGATCGGCTGCAGTCTGCTGTTGCTTCATCGCCAGAGTGCATCGCTTAAACGCCTGCTATCGGTGACGGCTACCTGGTTGTTGGTGCCGCTGGCCTTGGGGCTGTTATGGCAAGCCGATGCTGGCCAACTGTCCGTGTACCGTCTTGGCGGCTGGCAGCCACCGTTCGGCATCATGTTGCTGCTTGACCGGTTGAGTGCCTTGATGCTGCTAGTGACCGCCATACTGGCGGGATTCTCGGTGTTGTACGCCGTGCGTGGCGATGACGAGCGCGGGCCGAATTTCCATGCGCTGTTTCAGTTTCAGCTGGCAGGCATCAACGGTGCCTTTCTGACTGGTGATTTATTCAACCTTTTCGTGTTCTTCGAGATCTTGCTGATCTCGTCTTACGCGCTGCTGCTTCATGGCCAAGGCGCGAAGCGCGTGCAGTCGGGCATTCATTATGTCGTGCTGAACCTGTTGGGCTCATCGCTGTTTCTGATTGGTGTCAGCATGCTCTATGGCCTGACCGGAACCTTGAACATGGCCGATCTGGCAGGACGGGTTGGTGCAGCTGATCCAGCTGACGCTCCGCTTCTCGCTGCCGCGGGCTACCTGTTGCTGGTGGTATTTGCGCTGAAGGGAGCGATCCTGCCGCTGTATTTCTGGCTGCCGCGTGCTTATGCCGCGGCGACCGCGCCGGTGGCTGCGCTGTTCGCGATCATGACCAAGCTCGGGCTCTACGCGATTGTGCGTGTGTTCACGCTGATCTTCGGTAGCGAAGCGGGTGTGTTGAGCAACATGGTGCTGGATTGGTTGTGGCCGCTTTCGATGCTTACGCTCGTTGGTGGCGTACTGGGCGCACTGGCCGCCCGCAACCTGCAAATACTGCTGTCCTATTTAGTGGTGGTTTCGGTGGGCACCTTGCTCGCCGGTATCGCGCTGGGAACAGAAGTGGGCCTCAGCGCTGCGCTGTACTACCTGGTGCACAGCACGCTGGTGTCCGGAGGACTGTTTCTGCTGGCTGACCTCATCGCCCGCCAGCGCGGCGATATGGCCGCCGAGTTGCTATCGGCTCCCGCGCTCAAGCAGCCGTTGTTGTTGGGCGCGTTGTTTTTCGCTGGCGCGATTTCGATTGCCGGGCTCCCGCCTTTCTCTGGTTTCATTGGCAAGGTGATGCTACTGCAGGCCGTTCCTCCCGGGGTCGACGCCCTGCTGCTTTGGCCAGTGGTTCTGGTGGGCGGATTGGGGATGGTGATCGCACTGAGCCGAGCCGGCAGCATGGTGTTCTGGCGGCCTAGTGAAGCGGTCAGTGTTGGGAGGCCCGCGGATCGCGTGCGTGTGATGGCAACCTTTGGTCTGCTGTTTGGCAGCGTGTTGTTGGTTGCAGTGGCGCAGCCGATCCAGACCTACATGCAGGCGACCGCAGCCCAGTTGTTCGAGCTACAGCCGTATCTGCAGATTATCCGCGGAGGTGAGGCATGAAATCACGTCTGCTGCCCAACCCTGCGCTCACCTTGCTCCTTACGCTGCTCTGGCTACTGCTCAATAACGCACTGAGCGTGGGGCAACTGGTGCTTGGACTGTTTTTAGGTTGGGCGATCCCATTGCTGGTACAGGGATTTCTGGTTGACCTACCGAAAGTGCGTAGGCCCTTGAAGCTCTGTCTGTTTCTGCTGAAGGTGTTTTACGACATCGTCGTGGCCAACGTCAGTGTGGCCAAGCTGGTGCTCAGTTCTCGGGATCGACTGCAGCCTGCCTTCGTCGAGATACCGATGGCCATTGAGCATCCGTTCGTCCTCGCCGTGTTGACCAGCATCATTTCGCTAACCCCTGGAACGGTATCGGCGTCTTTGCGGCCTGGGCACAAGATGTTGCTGATTCACGCTCTGGATGCCCCCGACACGGAGGCGCTGGTAGCCGAGGTGAAGAGCCGTTACGAAACGCCGCTGCTGGAGATTTTCGAATGCTCGCGTATGTAATTCCCTTGTGCATGGCGGTTATCGGAATCGCAGCGATCCTAAACGTGGTGCGGCTCGTTCAGGGGCCGGACATGCCTGATCGCGTATTGGCGCTCGACACCTTGTATATCAATGCGCTGGCGTTGATCGTCCTGTTTGGTATCTGGCTCGCGTCCGATCTGTTCTTCGAGGCGGCTCTGCTCATCGCGGTGATGGGCTTCGTCAGTACCGTGGCGGTGGGCAAGCACCTGTTGCACGGCGAAATCATTGACTGAGGAGGCTGCATGCCATTCTGGATAGAATTGCTGGTGAGTGTGTTTCTAATAGTGGGGAGCGCGTTCGCCTTGGTTGGGGCGATCGGTTTGTATCGCCTTCCCGATTTCTTCACACGGCTGCACGGTCCGACCAAGGCAACCACGCTTGGGGTTGGTGGGATCGTCATCGGTTCGATGATCTTCTTTAGTAACCAGGGCCACGGTATCAGCGTCCATGAAGTGCTGATCACCCTGTTCTTGTTTTTGACCGCGCCGGTCAGCGCCCATGTCCTGGCGAAGGCAGCCATGCAGCAAAGGTTGCCTTATACAGCCAAAACCCGCGGCAAACCCTGGGATTGAAGCGGGTCTGACGAGCGTTCATTACCGCCTCGTTGCCGAGGCGGCATGGCGTTGTCGTTCAGATGACGATGCTGCTGGGCGAGGGCTGATGCTCATTGTCCTGCGTCAGCTGCTTAATCATCGCCTGCTGCAGTCGGGTGCATAGCTGCGGGTCAGACAAGGGCTGGTTGTCGGCATTGGTGACGAAGAACACGTCCTCGACACGCTCGCCCAGCGTCGCGATCTTGGCGTTCTGTACCGAGAGGTCGAAGTCCAGAAACAGCTGGCCAATGCGCGCCAATAGCCCAGGGCGGTCCGGTGCAACGACCTCAATGATCGTTTGCGGGCGCTGCATGTCGTTGTGGATGGTGACCTGCGGTGGGAATGCGAAATGCTTCAGTTGCCGGGGCACACGTTTCTGAATGATGGTCAGGTAGTCATCCGGATTACGCAGCGCGTTGATCAATCCTTGCCGAATCTCCTCCGTGCGCTCGGGGTCGTTGCCAATGGGAGAACCGTCGGCGTCCAGCACGATATAGGTGTCCAGCGTGAACTGGCTGCTCGAAGTGATAATGCGGGCATCGTGGATGTTCAGGTTCAGCTGGTCCATGGCCGCAACGGTAACGGCGAAGAAGTCATGCTGATCGGGTGCATAGATGAAGATCTGCGTGCCGCCCTCGAATTCACGTTGGGTGGTTTCCTTGATCAGGACCAGCGGACCGCCGTCGCTTGGGTGCTCGATGATGGCTTCTGTGTGCCAGGCGACATCAATCGAGCTGTGGCGCATGAAATAGTCGTCACCTAGCTGCGACCATAGCTGTTCGGCGTCGTCCGGATCGGTCCCGTTGCGCACGAGGTTGTCGAGTGCGGCGCGCTGGGTCTGGCGAATCTGCTCCTCGCGCCCCAGCGGGTTCTCCAGACCGCGCTTGAGCGCGCGTTTGGTTTCGGTATACAGCTGGCGCAGCAGGCTCGCCCGCCAGGAATTCCAGAGGGTCGGGTTGGTTGCGTTGATGTCTGCGACGGTCAGCACATACAGGTAATCAAGGTGGGTTTCGTCACCCACCTGTTGGGCAAAGTCGTTGATCACCTGTGGGTCAGATAGGTCTTTGCGCTGCGCAGTCGTTGACATCACCAGATGGTTCTCAACCAGCCATACCACCAGCCGCGTGTCCCATGCAGGCAGCTTGTGGCGCGCGCAGAACTCCTGCGCATCCACCGCGCCCAGCTCCGAATGGTCGCCGCCACGGCCCTTGGCGATATCGTGATAGAGCCCTGCGATATAGATGAGCTCCGGCTTGGGCAGCCGTTCCACGAGTTTACTGGCCAGTGGATACTTTTCGGCGACGCCGGGTTTGCTCAGTTTGCGCAGGTACTTGATGACATTGAGCGTATGGGCGTCGACCGTATAGATATGAAAGAGGTCATGCTGCATCTGCCCTACGATATGGCCGAACTCGGGCAGGTAGCGTCCAAGAATGCCGTAGCGATTCATGCGTCTCAGATTGCGGTGGATGCCTTCCTTGCATTTGAACAGCTCGATGAACAGGCTAGTGTTGCGGATGTCGCTGCGAAAATCGTCGTCAATGAGATGTCGGTGGTCTCGGAGGAGGCGAATGGTCTCCGCTCGTACACCCTGAATGTCAGGGTGTTGCGCCAGCAGTACGAAGATTTCCAGAATCGCGAAGGGCCTGCGCTTGAACACCGAATCATCGGTTACTTCCAGATAGCCATCGCGCACCAAGAAGCGGCTGTTGAGCGGCACCGCATCGCCGCTGTCGCCCTCCCATAGGATAACTTCGGCAAAGTGCTGCCCTACCAGATCGCTTAGTTCTGAAATGCTCATCACGACGCGGTAGTACTTCTGCATGAAGCGCTCGATCGCCAGCTTGGCGTCACTGTCTTCATAGCCGAGGAGGGCGGCGAGGCTGCGCTGGTGGTCGAATAGCAGTCGATCCTCCGCACGCCCGGCCAGCATGTGTAATCCGTAACGGACCCGCCAGATGAATTCTTGTCCAGCCACTAGCAACGAGTACTCGCCTTCGGTCAGAAATCCCTGATCGAGGATGGCGCTAAGATTCAAGCTGCCAAACTGGCGCCGCGCTATCCACAGGATCGTCTGGATGTCGCGCAGCCCACCAGGCGAGCCTTTGACGTTTGGCTCCAGGTTGTATTCGGTATTGTTGTACTTCGAGTGGCGCGTGGCCTGCTCGTTACGTTTGGCGAGGAAGAACTCTTTGCTCGGCCACATTTCCGAAGGGCTGGTGACCTTCAGCATGTTCTGACGCAAGCGCTCGGGGCCTGCGATCGTACGGCTTTCCATGAGATTGGTGATGACGGTCAGGTCCGCACGTGCCTCCTCGGCACATTCCTGTACCGAGCGAACGCTTTGGCCAACTTCCAAGCCAATGTCCCATAGCAGGGTCAGAAACCGCTCGATGGCGTCGCGGAATATTTCTTGGTCATTGTTATCGAGCAGTATCAGCAGGTCGATATCGGAATAGGGGTGCAGCTCGCCGCGCCCATAGCCACCGACGGCTACCAGCGCTATTTCCGCCTCGTTGTTCCAGTCGAAGCGGCCCCAGGCGGCTCGCAATATCTGGTCGACGAACCAGGCGCGGCCTTCGATCAGGCCGCGGATATCCTGGCCGGCGAGGAACCGTGCATCGAGCACTTCCCGCGCCTTGCGTATGACTTTCTTGAAGGCGGCGATGGGGCTGGCCTTAAGTGCCAGTTCAGCCTGGAACTGGCTGCGGTCGAACAATTCGGAATCAACCTGAGGCATACCGTCGCCCTCCATCAAAGCATCAAAATTAGGGCGATGTGCGGGGTATGGTGTCATCGCTGCGCAGGGTGAAAATTTCATAGCCATCTGCTGTGACCACCAGGGTGTGTTCCCATTGGGCGGATAGCTTGCGGTCCTTGGTAATGGCTGTCCAGCCGTCACCAAGCAGGCGAGTTTCCGACCGGCCCTGGTTGATCATTGGCTCTATGGTGAAGGTCATTCCTTCCTTTAGCTCCAGCCCGGTCCCGGCGCGGCCGTAATGAAGCACTTGAGGCTCTTCGTGGAAAACCTTGCCGATGCCATGCCCACAATACTCGCGGACGACGGAGAATCCGTTCTTCTCGGCATGCTTCTGGATCACCTCGCCGATGTCCCCTAGGCGCGCTCCGGGGCGGACTACCTCGATACCTTTATAAAGGCACTCCTGCGTCACCTTACACAGCCGCTCGGCCCACTCTGGCGCTTTGCCGACAAGAAACATTCGGCTGGTATCGCCGTGGTAACCATCCTTGATGACCGTGATATCGATATTGAGGATGTCCCCGTCTTTGAGAGGCTTGTCGTTGGGAATGCCATGACAGACGACATGATTGATCGATGTGCAAATCGATTTGGGATAACCCTTGTAATTGAGCGGGGCGGGTATGGCCTGTTGCACGTTGACGATGTGCTCGTGGCAGATGCGGTCCAGTTCTTCGGTGGTGACACCCGGCTTGACGTGATCACCGATCATTTCGAGCACCTCGGCGGCCAGGCGGCCGGCAATGCGCATTTTCTCGATGTCTTCAGGCGTCTTGATGGAAACAGTCATGCAACCCTCTTGGCGCCAAGAGGCGCAGGCAAATAGATATAAGAGGCAAATGATAAACCAAAGAAGGCTTTACCTGCAGGCGGCCCTGGCGGCTCGGGCAAACCAGAGGCAACCTTGTTAGCTACGTTCAATGTCAGTCCGTGCTAGCCTCCGATGCTGGCTTGTGCTATAAAACGCGCCGCTCTGCGGGACTACCTGCCGAGCCTGACCCCACACACGTGTCGACACGGTATCCTGGGTGCTCGCAAGAGTTGGATATCGGGACGCGTGGAGGCCTAACCCGACTTATCTGAGGAACTCTCATGTCTCAAGTCACTATGCGCGATATGCTGAAGGCCGGTGTGCACTTCGGCCACCAGACCCGTTACTGGAACCCGAAGATGAATAAGTACATCTTTGGCGCGCGTAACAAGATTCATATCATCAACCTTGAGAAGACCCTGCCGATGTTCAACGACGCGCTGCGTTTCGTTGAAAAGCTGGCTGCAGGCAAAAACAAGATTCTGTTCGTTGGCACCAAGCGTTCCGCTGGCAAGATCGTTCGCGAAGAGGCTGCTCGTTGTGGCTCGCCGTATGTCGATCATCGCTGGTTGGGCGGCATGCTGACCAACTACAAGACCATTCGCGCCTCGATCAAGCGTCTGCGTGAGCTGGAAACACAGGCTCAGGACGGCACCTTCGAGAAGCTGACCAAGAAAGAGGCGCTGATGCGTACTCGCGATCTTGAGAAGCTGGATCGTAGCTTGGGCGGCATCAAGGACATGGGCGGTCTGCCGGACGCCATGTTCGTTGTTGACGTCGATCACGAGCGTATTGCTATTTCCGAAGCCAATAAGCTGGGTATTCCGGTTATCGGCATCGTTGATACCAACAGCAGCCCGGAAGGCGTCGATTACATCATTCCTGGTAATGACGATGCCATCCGCGCCGTGCAACTCTATCTGGGCTCTATGGCAGACGCAGTACTGCGTGGTCGTCAGACCAATGCTGGCGGTGCTGACGAGTTCGTTGAAGAAGCCCCTGTCGAGGCTGCTCAAGGCTGAGCGCACTTGTCGCCTAGCTGATACCCGTTGAACAGAAAGGGGGCTATGCCCCCTTTTTGCCACTTCCGAATTGATCGTCCGAATGATGGGCGATGATCGAAAATCGAATCGAGAGGATTTGCGAACATGGCAGAGATCACTGCAGCCCTGGTTAAAGAACTGCGCGAGCGGACTGGCCAAGGCATGATGGATTGCAAAAAGGCGCTCACCGCTGCTGGTGGCGACATCGAGAAAGCCATTGACGATATGCGTGCTGCGGGCGCCATCAAGGCAGCCAAGAAGGCCGGCAATATCGCTGCTGAAGGCGCGATCGCTGTTAAAGTGGCCGACGACAACACGCGCGCCGTGATTATCGAAGTCAACTCGCAGACCGACTTCCTGGCACTGCAGGACGACTTCAAGAATTTCGTCAATAGCAGTGTCGAGAAAGCCTTCGCCGAGAAGATGACTGATGCAGCGCCGCTGATTGCCGCTCAGGAAACTGATCGCGAGGCGCTGGTCGCCAAGTGCGGCGAGAACGTCAATATCCGTCGTTTGACCACCGTTGAGGCGGATCTGGTTGGATCCTACCTGCACGGTCACCGTATCGGTGTTCTGGTTGCGCTGAAGGGGGGCAGTGTCGAGCTGGCCAAAGAAATCGCCATGCACGTCGCCGCCAGCAACCCTCAGTTCCTGGATCCGTCGCAGGTTTCTGAAGAAGCCGTTGCCAAGGAAAAAGAAATTTTCCTGGCGTTGAATGAAGACAAGATCAAAGGCAAGCCTGCCGAAATCGTCGAGAAGATGGTTGCCGGTCGCATCAGCAAGTTCCTTGCTGAAGCCAGTTTGGTCGAGCAGGCTTTCGTCAAGGATCCCGATGTCAAAGTTGGCGAGCTGGCGAAGAAGGCTGGTGCTGAGATCGTTTCCTTCGTTCGTTACGAAGTAGGCGAAGGCATCGAGCGCGCTGAGGTTGACTTCGCCGCCGAAGTTGCCGCTCAGGTCGCTGCTACTAAGCAATAAGACGCTCTGCTGTCCTCTAAGAGGCTGCCCGCTCACGCGTGCGGCCTCTTTGTCGGACTGGAGGAAGGAAACGTTTTTTGCCAATGCGACAGTCACCGCTTGGCACCAATGCGAGACTGCGCTGTCATAGCGCAGACATTTTTCCCGGCTGCAGGCCAGCCTAGTCATACAATGCCGCAGGAGAGACAACGCCAATGGCTCAGCAGATGAGTGCACGCAATCCTCGCTATAAACGCATTCTGCTCAAACTAAGCGGCGAGGCCCTAATGGGGTCGGAGGACTTTGGCATTGATCCCAAGGTGCTTGATCGCATGGCCTTGGAGGTTGGGCAGTTAGTCGGCATAGGCGTAGAAGTTGGTTTGGTCATTGGCGGCGGTAATCTTTTCCGTGGCGCCGCTCTGTCCGCCGCAGGCATGGATCGTGTGACTGGCGACCATATGGGTATGCTCGCTACGGTCATGAACTCCTTGGCAATGCGTGACGCCTTGGAGCGCTCGAACATCCCGGCATTGGTCATGTCGGCGATTTCAATGGTCGGGGTCACTGACCATTACGACCGCCGCAAGGCGATGCGTCACCTGAAGAGTGGCGAGGTAGTGATCTTCTCCGCCGGCACCGGCAATCCGTTCTTTACCACTGATTCGGCCGCCTGCCTGCGTGCCATCGAGATTCATGCGGATGTGGTGCTCAAGGCCACCAAGGTTGACGGCGTTTATACGGCCGACCCCTTCAAGGATCCGAATGCCGAGAAGTTCGAGCAGCTGACCTATGATGATGTGCTTGACCGCAAGCTGGGCGTCATGGACCTGACTGCCATTTGCCTATGCCGCGACCACAACATGCCGCTGCGGGTGTTCAACATGAACAAGCCCGGTGCCTTGCTCAATATTGTGCTTGGTGGCGCTGAAGGAACCCTGATCGAGGAGCAGTACCAATGATCAACGAGATTAAGCAAGACGCTCAAGAGCGCATGAAGAAAACCCTGGAATCGCTGGGGCATGCGTTCGCCAAAATTCGTACCGGTCGCGCTCATCCGAGCATTCTAGATGGCGTTATGGTGTCGTATTACGGCAGCGATACACCTCTGCGCCAGATTGCCAATGTCACGGCAGAAGACTCGCGCACTTTGGCCCTTACTGTCTTTGATAGAGGCATGATCCAGGCGGTAGAAAAGGCAATCATGACGTCAGATCTGGGCCTGAACCCTGCGACTGCCGGTACTACGATTCGCGTACCGATGCCCGCGCTTACTGAAGAGACCCGTAAGGGGTACACCAAGCAGGCACGCTCAGAGGCTGAAAACGCTCGTGTCGCCGTGCGCAACATTCGGCGCGATGCTATCGCCCAGCTCAAGGATCTGGTGAAGGAAAAGGAAATCAGTGAAGACGAGGAACGACGCGGTCAAGACGACGTTCAAAAGCTGACCGACAAGTACGTTGCGGAAATCGACAAGGCGCTTGAAGGTAAGGAAAACGATCTGATGGCTGTTTGATGTCGCTGTACCGGACTTCGTCCGTACTGCACACGTCGGGGTGCGTCGAGGCCGAAAGGTTCGTGGCGCGAGGGGCTAACCAGTCGTATCCCCGGAAATTGCCTTTTGGCGGTTTCTCCCATTGTTCGCAGCGTGATTGAGCGCAGGTAGAGTCGTTTCATGGATAAGGTCAGGCAGATTGCCGGACGGAATGTACCCCGTCATGTCGCAGTCATCATGGATGGTAACAATCGCTGGGCGAAGCGGCGTCTCTTGCCGGGCGTGGCCGGGCACAAGGCGGGCGTCGATGCGGTGCGAGCCGTTATAGAGGTTTGCGCCGAGGCGGGTGTTGAGGTGCTGACGCTGTTTGCCTTTTCCAGTGAGAATTGGCAGCGGCCGGCCGAGGAGGTTGGGGCGCTGATGGAGCTTTTCCTGAGCGCTCTACGCCGAGAAGCGCGCAAGCTCAACGAAAATGGCATCAGTTTGCGGATCATTGGCGATCGTTCACGCTTTCACCCGGAGCTGCAGACGGCGATGCTCGAAGCCGAGGAAATGACCGCGGGCTCCGGCCGTTTCGTGCTTCAGGTCGCCGCCAATTACGGCGGACAGTGGGACATTCTCCAGGCCGCACAGCGGTTGGCCCGCGAAGCGCAGGAAGGTCGACTCAATCCGGATGAAGTGACTCCCGCCCTTTTTCAGCGCTATCTGGCAACTGGCGACATGCCTCTGCCGGATCTCTGTATTCGCACCGGTGGTGAGCGACGCATCAGCAATTTCCTGTTATGGCAGTTGGCTTATGCTGAACTGTATTTCTCGGACCTGTTCTGGCCCGATTTCAAGCACGATGCAATGCGTACAGCATTGGCCGATTTCGCCAAGCGTCAGCGACGTTTCGGTAAGACCGGTGACCAGGTAGAAATAGAGGTTCGAGCTGAATGCTGAAGCATCGCATCATCACGGCAGCCATCCTTCTTCCGATCGCACTGATTGGTTTTTTCCTTCTCGAAGGTCTCGCTTTTGCGTTGTTCATAGGCGTAGTCGTTGTGCTTGGGGGATGGGAATGGGCGCGTCTGGCGGGCTTTGAGGCTCAGCCGGTTAGGGTTCTTTATGCGATAGCGGTCGCTCTGCTGCTTGCGGGGCTCTATTTGGCTCCGGCCTTGGCGTCTTGGTTGCTTACGCTGAGCGTGATCTGGTGGCTGACTGCCACGGCGCTCGTCGTCAGTTATCCTCGAAGTCAGCGACACTGGGGTGGATCTGTCGGCAGTCTGGTCATCGGATTGTTGATTTTATTGCCCGCCTGGCAGGGCCTGGTTTTGCTCAAGCAGTGGCCACAGGGCAATTGGCTTATCGTTGCAGTGATGGTCCTGGTGTGGGGGGCTGATATTGGTGCCTATGCGGCAGGCAAGACCTTTGGTCGTCGCAAGCTCGCTCCTCAGGTCAGCCCAGGCAAGAGTTGGGAGGGGATGATTGGCGGCTTGGTTACCAGCCTGCTAATCACATTGTTCGTTGGGCTTTATCAATCCTGGTCTGCGCGTGAGCTGGCGCTCGCTCTGTTAGGTGCAGCTCTGGTGGTGGTCATTTCCGTCGTTGGCGATTTGACCGAGAGCATGTTCAAGCGCAGCTCGGGTATTAAAGACAGCAGTCAGCTGCTTCCAGGGCATGGCGGCGTGATGGATCGTATCGACAGCTTGACCGCTGCGGTACCCGTGTTCACGGTCCTGCTGTGGCTGGCCGGCTGGGGTGCATGGTGAGTGGTCCGCTGCAGGTAACAATTCTTGGTGCGACCGGATCCATCGGCCTGAGCACGCTGGATGTGATTGCGCGTCATCCGGAGCGCTACCAAGCCTTTGCGCTCAGTGCATTCAGTCGCATTGCCGAATTACGGGAGCTGTGCCGACTGCATCGGCCGCGTTATGCGGTGGTTGCCGATAGTGACCGGGCTCGTGTGTTGCAGGGGCAGCTCGACAGTGACGGCGTCAAAACGCGCGTGCTCGTGGGTGAGGGTGGTCTAAGCGAAGTTGCAGCGCATCCCGAGGTCGACGTGGTCATGGCGGCGATCGTTGGTGCAGCGGGCTTACGCCCGACGCTCTCCGCCGTCCAGGCCAGCAAGCGGGTCCTGTTGGCGAACAAAGAGGCGCTGGTAATGTCCGGCGCGTTGTTCATGCAGGCGCTGCGTGACAGCGAGGCGGTGCTGCTGCCCATCGATAGCGAGCACAATGCCATCTTCCAGTGTTTGCCTGGCAACTATGCGCAGGGCTTGAGTCGTGTCGGCGTCAGGCGAATTCTGCTTACGGCTTCCGGTGGGCCTTTCCGGCAACTACCTCTGGATCAGCTGTCTTCTGTAACTGCCGACCAGGCCTGTGCCCACCCCAACTGGTCCATGGGCCGCAAGATCTCCGTTGATTCAGCGAGCATGATGAACAAGGGGCTTGAGCTCATCGAGGCGTGCTGGCTGTTCGATGCGCGCCCGGAACAGGTAGAAGTTGTGATTCACCCGCAGAGCGTCATTCACTCGATGGTCGACTATGTCGACGGCTCGGTCTTGGCGCAACTGGGTAATCCCGACATGCGGACACCGATTGCGCATGCACTGGCCTGGCCGGAACGAATCGACTCAGGCGTATCGGCTTTGGACCTGTTGCAGGTAGGTCGTCTGGATTTCGAGGCCCCCGACCAGCACAGATTTCCTTGTCTTCGGATTGCCAGGCAGGCCGCGCAGGATGGCGGAACGGCGCCAGCGATGCTCAATGCTGCGAACGAGGTAGCCGTGGATGCGTTCCTCAATGGTCGCATTCGCTTCACTGAAATCGCGAGTATTATCGAGCATGTTCTCGATCTGGAAGCTTCGGTTCCGGCACGTTGCCTGGCAGATGTGCTGACTGCCGATGCCCAGGCCCGCAGGCTCGCTTCGCACTGGTTGCAAAGTCGCGATCGGTAGCGGTCGGAAGCGATCAAAAGTCCCAACTTGGCTGTAGCGCTCCGGCATGGACCGGGCTCGCAGCTGCTAAAAGACCTTTCGAGGCAGAGGAAATATGGGCGCGCTGTACATGATCATCGGTACCCTGGTGGCGTTGGGTGTACTGGTAACCTTCCACGAGTTCGGACATTTCTGGGTGGCTCGGCGTTGCGGCGTCAAGGTTCTGCGCTTCTCGGTAGGCTTCGGGCGGCCGCTGTTGCGCTGGCATGACCGCCATGGTACCGAATTCGTTCTCGCCGCCATCCCCCTCGGTGGCTACGTCAAAATGCTCGACGAACGCGAGGGTGACGTGCCGCCCACTCTGCTGGGGCAGGCCTTCAACCGCAAAACCGTTAGGCAGCGCTTCGCCATTGTGTCGGCCGGGCCTTTGGCCAATTTTCTGCTTGCCCTGGTGTTCTTCTGGATCTTGGCGATGCTGGGTACGGAGCAAGTTCGTCCGGTCGTAGGCGCAGTAGAGATTGGCAGCCTTGCTGAGCGAGCCGGCTTGATGGCTGGGCAGGAAATCGTCGAGATTAACGGCAAGCCAACTGCAGGCTGGGCAGATGTCAATTTGCAGTTGATCAGGCGCCTTGGTGAGACCGGTTCGCTCGAAATGTTGGTGAGCGAGGTTGATGGAGGTCAGTCGCAGCGGTTACAGGTCGAGCTGAAGGACTGGCTTAAGGGGGCTGAGGAACCGGACCCGATCGGCTCGCTGGGTATTCGTCCCTGGCGTCCGGAAATTGCCCCGGTTGTCGCTCAGCTAGATCCCGAAGGTCCGGCGCAGGCAGCTGGCGTGCAGATTGGGGATCGATTGGTCAGCCTTGACGCCGAGGCGCTCACCGAATGGCAAGAAGTGATTGACCGTGTTAGGCCGCTGGGCGGGCAAGCGGTTTTGCTGGTGGTTGAGCGTAACGGTGAGCAGATCGAACTCCCTCTGACGCTGGCTGAACGTGGCGAAGGAGATGAGCGTCGGGGCTACCTTGGCGCCGGCGTCGCGGGTGGAGAATGGCCGCCTGAAATGCTGCGGCAGGTCAGCCACGGTCCTGTCGAAGCTGTCGGGGAAGGGCTTCGTCGCACATGGACGATGAGTGTTCTGACTCTGGATTCGCTTAAGAAAATGCTCTTCGGGGAGCTCTCGGTAAAAAACTTGAGCGGCCCGATAACCATTGCTAAAGTGGCGGGCGCTTCTGCACAGTCGGGCGTGGGCGACTTCTTGAATTTCCTCGCCTACCTGAGCATAAGCCTTGGGGTACTCAATCTATTGCCTATCCCCGTCCTGGATGGAGGCCATCTGCTCTTCTACCTGGTCGAGTGGGTCCGTGGACGTCCCTTGTCGGACAGGGTCCAGGGCTGGGGAGTACAGATCGGTATCAGCCTGGTTGTTGGGGTGATGCTGCTTGCGCTGGTCAACGACCTTGGCCGCCTTTAATCGCCATATACCTTGATGTCGCCGCGCCACGCGCAGGTTCAATTATCAGGTTTGAAAAGAAAGGACTTCATGAAACGTCTGCTGCTACCTGCGGTAATTTCCGCACTGATGATTGCCGAAGTTCACGCCGAGTCCTTCACTATTTCCGATATACGCGTTAACGGTCTGCAGCGTGTCTCTGCTGGCAGCGTCTTTGGCGCGTTGCCGCTAAACGTCGGCCAGGCAGCTGACGACAGTCGCCTGGTCGATGCTACCCGCGCGCTGTTTCGTACCGGCTTTTTTGAAGACATCCGGCTCGGCCGTGAGGGCGATGTACTGGTCATCAACGTGGTCGAGCGCCCTTCAATCTCCGGCATCGAGATCGACGGCAACAAGGCGATCAAGACTGAAGACTTGCTTTCCGGCCTGCAGCAGTCGGGCCTGGCAGAAGGTGAAATCTTCCAGCGCGCCACGCTCGAGGGCGTGCGCAACGAGCTGCAGCGTCAATATGTTGCGCAGGGGCGCTACTCGGCTACGATCGAAACTGAGGTCGTCCCGCAGCCTCGCAACCGCGTCGCGCTGAAAATAGATATTAACGAAGGCTCCGTTGCGGCGATTAAGCACATCAACGTTGTCGGCAATTCCGTATTCCCCGACGAAGATCTCACCGATCTGTTCGAGCTGAAGACCAGCAACTGGTTGTCGTTCTTCCGCAACGACGACAAGTATGCCCGGGAGAAGCTTTCCGGTGACCTTGAACGTCTGCGCTCTTATTACTTGGATCGCGGCTATATCAACATGGACATCACCTCTACTCAGGTGTCCATTACGCCGGACAAGAAAGACGTCTACATCACGGTAAATATCGCTGAAGGTGATCGTTACACCGTCAGCGACGTCAAGCTGAGCGGCGATTTGAAAGTGCCGCAGGAAGAGCTGCAATCTTTGCTGTTGGCGAAGGAGGGTCAGGTTTTCTCGCGCAAAGTCATGACCACTACCTCAGAGCTGATTACGCGTCGCTTGGGCAATGAGGGCTACACCTTCGCCAACGTCAATGGTGTGCCGGAAACCAACGACGAGAACAATACTGTCTCGATCACCTTCGTGGTCGATCCAGGCAAGCGCGCCTATGTCAATCGCATCAATTTCCGCGGCAATACCAAGACCGAAGACGAAGTGCTGCGCCGTGAGATGCGCCAGATGGAAGGGGGCTGGGCTTCGACTTATTTGATCGATCAATCCAAAACCCGTCTCGAAAGGTTGGGTTTCTTCAAAGAAGTGAACGTCGAAACGCCCCAGGTCCCGGGTACCGACGACCAGATCGACGTGAACTACAGTGTCGAAGAGCAGCCGTCTGGCTCGATCATGGCGAGCATTGGATTTGCGCAGAATGCGGGTCTGATTCTCGGCGGTTCAATCAGCCAGAACAACTTCCTGGGCACCGGTAACCGTGTCAGCCTCGGGTTGACCCGCAGCGAATACCAGTCGCGTTACAACTTCGGGTTCGTCGATCCCTACTGGACCGAAGACGGTGTCAGCCTCGGTTATAACGCCTTCTATCGAACCACCGATTACGACGAGTTGGACTACGACGTGTCTAGCTACTCGGTCGACAGCCTGGGCGGCGGTGTGAATATCGGCTATCCGATCAGCGAGACTTCGCGGTTGTCGTTTGGTCTATCCGCGCAACAGGACACGATTGATAGCGGACGGTACACGGTCGATGAAATTTTCGATTTTATCGAGCAAGAAGGCGACAGCTACCTCAACTTCAAGGCCTCAGTCGGTTGGTCTGAGTCGACGTTGAACCGCGGGGTTCTGGCAACTCGCGGACATTCGCAAAGCCTTTCTGTGGAAACCACCATTCCAGGCAGTGACCTGTCGTTCTATAAGCTCGATTACAACGCTCAACTGTTCGTGCCGGTTACCAAGACCTACACCATGAGGCTGCATACGCAGTTGGGTTATGGGGATGCCTATGGCTCGACCTCACGGCTGCCGTTCTACGAGCACTACTATGCTGGTGGTTTCAACTCGGTTCGTGGCTTCGAAGACAGCAGTCTCGGTCCGCGCAGCACACCGAGCCTTGGCGAGCCTGTAACCGGGAATGAGGGCACCATTGCCGATCCTGATCAGGATGCGCTGCCATACGGTGGTAACGTGCTGATCCAGGGCGGAATGGAGCTGCTGTTTCCGATGCCGTTCGTCAAGGATCAGCGCTCGTTGCGCACCTCAGTGTTCTGGGACGTGGGTAACGTCTACGATACAAATTGCCCGTCGAGCTCGGCTAAGTGCAGCGACATCGATATCGGGGACATGGCCAGTTCGGTCGGTGTCGGTCTGACCTGGATCACTGCCATGGGCCCGTTGAGTTTCAGTCTGGCGATGCCCGTAATGAAGCCGGACGAAGCAGATACCCAGGTCTTCCAGTTCTCGCTGGGCCAAACCTTTTAATCATCTGGAGCCCTGCTCCAGCGCATTCCTGAAGAGTGGTATATACCGTGCGTAAGTTGACCCAATTGCTTGTTATTGCCGCTGCTCTAGTGGCGACCCCCGCATTCGCCGAAATGAAAATAGCGGTGATGAATTATCAGATGGCTCTGCTCGAATCGGACGGAGCCAAACGCTACTCGGTCGACGCAGAGAAGAAGTTCGGCCCACAGCTGGAGAAGCTCAAAGGGCTGGAGAGCGACGCCAAGCGCATTCAGGACCGCCTGGGCAAAGACGGCGATAAGATGCAGCAGGCTGAGCGTGAGCGCCTTGAGCTTGAATTCAAGCAGAAGGCTCGCGACTTTCAGTTTCTTTCAAAGGAGCTGAACGAGTCTAAGGCCTCCGCCGATCGTGACATGCTCAAGCAGCTCAAGCCAAAGCTAGACAAGGCTGTCGAAGAAGTTATCAAGAAGGGCGATTTCGACTTGGTGTTGGAGCGCGGCGCGGTGGTGGATGTCAAGCCGCAGTACGACATCACCCGCCAGGTCATTGAGCGCATGAATCAGCTGCGCTGATGAGCGGAGTAGCCTATTCACTAGGTGATCTAGTCGAAAGACTAGGGGCCGAGCTGCGCGGCGATGGCTCGCTGCAAGTGTCCGGTCTGGCGACTTTGCAGGACGCCGGCCCTGAGCATTTGAGTTTCCTTGCCAACGCGCAGTACCGGAAATTTCTGCCCACGACGAGGGCTGGTGGTGTGCTGCTTACCGCCAAGGATGCCGAAGGCTACGCGGGTACCGCTTTGGTTGTCGCCAACCCCTATCTCGCCTATGCGCGTATCTCGCATTTGTTCGAGAGCCGGCCTCGAGCGTCCACCGGTATTCATCCCACCGCAGTAGTGGATCCCGGCGCTGTGGTTGATCCCTCAGCGCGCATCGGTGCTCAAGTGGTGATTGAATCAGGAGCCTGGGTTGGCCCCGATGTGGAGATCGGCGCCCAGTCCGTGATCGGCGCGCGAAGCCGCATCGGCGCAGGGGGGCGACTCGCTGCTCGAGTCACTATTTGCCATGACGTGATCATTGGCGATCGCGTGGTCATTCAGCCCGGTGCGGTTATCGGTGGTGAGGGGTTCGGCTTCGCCAATGAACAAGGGAGTTGGGAGAAGATTGCTCAGCTAGGTGGTGTGCGTATTGGTAATGATGTCGAGATTGGCGCCAATACCACCATCGACCGTGGTGCCATATCGGATACGGTTATAGGAAATGGCGTCAAGCTTGATAACCAGATCATGATCGCGCACAACGTACAGATCGGCGATAACACTGCCATGGCAGGGTGTTCCGGCATTTCCGGGAGCACCAAAATCGGTCGCAACTGTATGATCGCTGGCGGCGCCGGGCTGGTTGGGCATATCGAAGTCTGCGATAACGTGTTCATAACCGGCATGACCATGGTCACCCGCTCGATCACCGAGCCGGGAAGTTATTCTTCGGGGACGGCCATGCAGACCGCCGCGGAATGGCGCAAAAGTGCTGCCCGGATTCGTCATCTCGACGACATGGCGCGCCGCCTGCAGCAAGTAGAAAAACGCCTGGCCTCCGTGACCCCGCGCGGGGATGCGTCTTCTGATGGCTGACCCCACCGTCTGATCGCTCCTGTCAGAAGGCATTTGCCAGCGGGTCGCGCAGCCATATGGCTGTGCAGACTCCCAATCTCCTTACGGGCTTTTTCTTCATATGATGGATATCAACGAGATACGCGAATACCTTCCCCACCGATACCCCTTTCTACTGGTTGACCGGGTGGTGGAGCTCGACACGGACGCCAAGCGTATTCGTGGCTACAAGAACGTCACCATCAACGAACCCTTCTTCAACGGTCACTTCCCGCAACATCCAATCATGCCGGGTGTATTGATCATTGAAGCGATGGCGCAAGCGGCAGGACTGCTTGGTTTCAAGATGATGGGTGCGAAGCCGGCCGATGGCACGCTTTACTTCTTCGTTGGCTCGGACAAGCTGCGCTTCCGTCAACCAGTCGTGCCGGGCGATCAGTTGACCCTCGAGGCATCTTTCATCAGCGCCAAGCGCGGGATCTGGAAGTTCGATTGCCGCGCCAGTGTTGATGGTAAGCCGGTATGCTCGGCCGAAATCATTTGTGCGGAACAGAAGATATGAGTTTGGTCGACCCTCGCGCCATCGTCGACCCTGCGGCCCGGCTGGGGGATAACGTTCAGGTCGGCCCATGGTCGATCATCGGCCCGGATGTCGAAATTGGCGAGGGAACAGTGATCGCGTCTCACGTGGTCATCAAAGGGCCGACCCGTATTGGCCGGCACAATCGAATCTTCCAGTTTTCTTCGGTGGGTGAAGACACGCCCGACCTCAAATACAAGGGCGAGCCCACGCGCCTTGTGATCGGTGACCACAACGTGATCCGGGAGGGAGTAACCATTCACCGCGGCACTGTTCAGGATCGAGGCGAGACCACGCTCGGCAACCACAACCTGATCATGGCCTATGCCCACATCGGTCATGACAGTGTGATCGCCAATCATTGCATCCTGGTCAACAACACGGCGCTGGCCGGTCATGTGCATGTTGGTGACTGGGCGATTCTGTCCGGATACACGCTGGTGCACCAGTATTGCCACATCGGTGCGTACAGCTTCTCCGGCATGGGCACCGCAATAGGCAAGGACGTTCCTGCGTTTGTGACGGTATTCGGCAACCCGGCCGAGGCGCGCAGCATGAACTTCGAGGGCATGCGTCGCCGTGGTTTTACCGAAGAAACCATCCTAGCGCTGCGCAACGCCTACAAAGTCGTCTATCGCAAGGGGCTGACAGTCGAGGCTGCGCTCGCTGTGCTCGCCGGCGATGCCCAGGCCTTCCCAGAAGTAGCGCTCTTCCGAGACTCCATACAAGCCTCAAACCGCGGCATCACGCGCTGATATGTCCAGGCCGTTGACAGTTGCACTCGTGGCTGGCGAAGCGTCCGGCGACATCCTTGGTGCAGGTTTGATGCAGGCGCTCAAGGCGCAGCACGCGAACGTCGAATTCGTCGGTGTAGGCGGACCCCGAATGGAGGCGCAGGGCCTCGAATCCTATTTCCCGCAAGAGCGCCTGGCTGTGATGGGGCTGGTGGAGGTGCTCGGTCGCCTACCGGAGCTGCTGAGACGCCGCAAGCGTCTGCTCCAGACGTTGCTGGGTGTGCGCCCCGATGTGTTCATTGGCATCGATGCGCCGGATTTTAATCTGGACTTGGCGCTTAAGCTGCGGCGTGCGGGGATCAAGACTGTGCATTACGTCAGTCCGTCGGTCTGGGCATGGCGACAGAAGCGCGTGCTGAAAATCCGAGACGCCTGCGATCTGATGCTTACGCTGTTTCCCTTCGAGGCGAAGTTTTACGACGCACACGAGGTGGCGGTGCGTTTTGTGGGCCACCCTCTGGCTGACACCATCCCGTTAGTCTCTGATCGAGCCGCGGCGCGGACAACATTGGGCCTGCCGCAGGAAGGGCTGATTGTGGCCCTGATGCCCGGCAGTCGGGGCGGCGAGGTCGGGCGTCTTGGTGAACTCTTCCTGGCTGCCGCTGACAGGCTACGCTCGATGCGGCCGGGAATCCGTTTCGTAGTGCCCTGTGCCAGTCCCGAGCGGCGTGCTCAACTGGAGCAGATGCTAATAGGGCGGGACCTTCCGTTGACACTGCTCGATGGCTGTTCCCACGAGGCGTTGGCCGCCTGCAATGCGGTACTGATTGCTTCCGGCACCGCGACGCTCGAAGCCTTGCTGTACAAACGTCCCATGGTGGTGGCTTACAGCGTTTCGCCGCTGACGTTTCGAATTCTCAAGCGCCTGGTGAAGAGCCCCTACGTAGCCTTACCCAATTTGCTGGCTCAGCGCCTTCTGGTTCCGGAGTTGCTTCAGGATGCCGCGACTCCCGATGCAATGGCGCAGCTGTTGTCGCCATTGCTGGATAACGGTGACAGCCAGACCGAGGGCTTTGATGCCATTCACCGTACGCTGCGCTGCGATGCCTCGAGCCAGGCAGCCGATGCGGTGCTCGAACTGGTAGGCACGCGCTAATGCAGATCGGGTTGGATTTCAATCTGGTAGAAGAGCTCGTTGCAGGCGTCGACGAGGTTGGCCGTGGGCCGCTGTGCGGGCCAGTGGTGACCGCGGCAGTGATTCTTGACCCATTGCGACCGATCAGGGGCCTGAACGACTCGAAGAAGCTCACTGAGGCACGCCGCGAGGCGCTATTCAACGAGATCTGCGAGAAAGCGATCGCCTGGTGTATTGCCCGCGCCGAGGTGCATGAAATCGATCAGCTGAACATCCTGCACGCCACTATGCTGGCGATGCAGAGGGCGGTTGAAGGGCTGAGCGTGACTCCTCGACTGGCCTTGATTGACGGCAATCGATGCCCTCAGCTTGCGGTGCCGAGCGCACCCGTCATACAGGGTGATGCTCAGGTGCCCGCCATTGCCGCTGCATCGATTCTGGCCAAGGTCAGCCGAGATCGCGAAATGTGTGCGCTGGACTTGTGTTATCCAGGCTATGGGCTTTCCGCACACAAGGGCTACCCGACGCCAAACCATCTCGAAGCCTTGCAACGGCTCGGTCCGACCATCATCCATCGCCGATCCTTCGCGCCAGTGCGCAACCTGCTGGAGCAACGCGGCGCGCTGGGCGGAAGCGTGATCATCGAAACGGTCGGCGCCCCTGCCAGCCTGCTGGGCTGAATTTCCGCCCGGAGCATCTTGCAGCCTATCGAGGCCTACGTTCCGCTGATCCATAACAGGCCAAACACCGTCTTAATCGGCTTCGGCTTTCCGGTACAATTCGCGGCTTGTCGTTTCGCCAGTCCAAGGTTGGTTCATGTCCGTCTCCTTCGTCCATCTTCGTCTGCACACTGAATATTCTCTGGTTGACGGGCTGGTGCGCGTTAAGCCGCTGGTGAAGTCGGTGGCAGGCGCTGGCATGCCGGCGGTGGCCGTCACGGATCAGAGCAACATGTGCTCTCTGGTCAAGTTCTACAAGGCGGCGCAGGGCGCCGGAATTAAACCGATCTGTGGCGCCGATATCTGGCTGGCGAGTCGCGAGGAGGACGGTCCGCTCAGCCGATTGACGTTACTGGCGATGAACAGCCGGGGGTATCGCAACCTGACCGAGCTGGTCTCGCGCGGCTGGACGGAGGGCCAGCGCAACGATCAGATCATCATCGAACGCGACTGGGTCAAAGCTGCCGCAGAAGGCCTGATCGCGTTGTCCGGCGCCAAGGAAGGAGAAATTGGCCACGCGCTGCTCGACGGCGAGGAAGCTGCAGCCGAGGCGTTGCTGAACGAGTGGCAGGCTGTCTTCCCTCAGCGGTTCTACCTGGAAGTCCAGCGCACCAGCCGGGTGAACGATGAAGAGCACTTGCACGCTGCGGTCGCGTTGGCGCAGCGCTGCAGTGTACCGCTGGTGGCCACCAACGATGTGCGCTTCCTCAAGCAGGAAGATTTTGAAGCCCACGAAACCCGCGTCTGCATTGGTGAGAGCCGTACGCTCGACGACTCGCGGCGGCCGCGTAACTTCTCCGATCAGCAGTACCTGAAGACCCCTGCGGAAATGTGGGAGCTGTTCAGCGACCTGCCTGAGGCGTTGGAGAATACCGTCGAAATTGCTCGGCGCTGCAATATCGAAGTGCAGTTGGGGACCTACTTCCTGCCTGATTTTCCGGTACCTGCGGGCATGACCATGGACGAGTACTTCCGCAAGGTCTCGTTCGACGGCCTTGATGAGCGCCTCGAGGTGCTGCTACCGAAGGACACGCCTGACTACGAGGCGAAGAAGCAGGTCTATATCGACCGGCTGAATTTCGAGCTCGACATCATCATCCAGATGGGCTTCCCGGGCTACTTCCTGATCGTCATGGACTTCATCCAGTGGGCGAAGAACAACGGCGTTCCGGTAGGGCCCGGACGGGGATCGGGTGCCGGCTCCCTGGTCGCCTACGTGCAGAAGATCACCGATCTCGACCCGCTCGCCTATGATCTGCTGTTCGAGCGCTTCCTCAACCCTGAGCGGGTCTCCATGCCCGACTTCGACGTCGACTTCTGCATGGATGGCCGTGACCGTGTCATCGACTACGTGGCTGAGAAATATGGCCGCAACGCTGTCAGCCAGATCATCACTTTCGGCACCATGGCCGCCAAGGCAGTGGTGCGGGACGTGGCGCGGGTACAGGGCAAGTCCTACGGCCTAGCCGATCGATTGTCGAAGATGATTCCCTTCGAGGTCGGCATGACCCTCGAAAAAGCCTACGAAATGGAGGAGCCGCTGCGGGACTTTCTTGCCGTCGACGAAGACGCCCGGGAAATCTGGGACATGGCGCTCAAGCTCGAAGGCATTACCCGTGGCACCGGCAAGCACGCCGGGGGCGTGGTCATTGCGCCAACCAAACTCACCGACTTCGCGCCCATCGCCTGCGATGACGAAGGTGGCAGCCTGGTGACCCAGTTCGACAAGGATGACGTCGAATCCGCCGGCCTGGTCAAGTTCGACTTCCTCGGCCTGCGGACCCTGACCATCATCAAATGGGCGATGGAGACGATCAACCGGGAGCAAGCCAAGAAGGGCCTGGATCCGCTGAACATCGACTTCATTCCGCTGAATGACAAGCCGACGTTCTCGTTGCTGCAAAAAGCTGAAACGACGGCGGTTTTCCAGCTTGAATCGCGCGGCATGAAAGAGCTGATCAAGAAGCTCAAGCCCGACTGCCTGGAAGACCTGATTGCTCTGGTGGCGCTGTTCCGTCCTGGCCCGCTGCAGTCGGGCATGGTCGACGACTTCATCAACCGTAAGCACGGCCGCGCGGAAATCTCCTACCCCCACTCTGACTACCAGTACGAAGGGCTCAAGCCCGTACTGGCGCCCACTTACGGCATCATCCTGTATCAGGAACAGGTGATGCAGATCGCCCAGGTCATGGGTGGCTACACCCTCGGCCAGGCGGACATGCTGCGCCGTGCCATGGGCAAGAAGAAGCCGGAGGAGATGGCCAAGCAACGCGGCGGGTTCATCGAGGGTTGCGCCAACAACGGCATCGATGCGGACCTGGCGGGCAACATCTTCGATCTGGTGGAAAAATTCGCCGGCTACGGTTTCAATAAATCGCACTCGGCTGCTTACGGGCTGGTTTCCTACCAGACCGCCTGGTTAAAGGCGCATCACCCGTCGCCCTTCATGGCTGCGGTGCTGTCTGCGGACATGCACAACACCGACAAGGTGGTCACGCTGATCGAGGAATGCCGCAGCATGAAGCTGCGCATCGATGCCCCGGACGTGAACAATTCGGAGTTCAAGTTTACGGTCAGTGACGATGGACGAATCATTTACGGTCTGGGTGCGATCAAAGGCGTCGGTGAGGGACCGGTCGAAGCTATCTGCGAATGCCGCAAAGAAGGCGGGCCGTTCAAGGAGCTGTTCGATTTCTGCAGCCGTGTCGATCTCAAGCGAATCAACAAACGCACCCTCGAAGCGTTGATCCGCGGGGGCGCGCTGGATCGTCTGGGGCCGTATTTCTCGGACGAACCAAAAGCCTACCAAGCCAATATCGATCGCAACCGGGCGGTCCTGCTCTCGGCGATGGAAGAGGCTATTCAGGCCGCGGAGCAGACGGCACGCAGCCTCGACAGCGGCCATGCGGACCTGTTCGGTGGGCTGTTCGCTGAGCCCGAAGCCGATGTTTATGCGAACCATCGCAAAGCCCGCGAGCTGTCCTTGAAGGAGCGTCTGAAAGGCGAGAAAGACACGCTGGGGCTATACCTCACCGGCCATCCGATCGATGAATATGAGGGTGAGGTTCGCCGCTTCGCCCGTCAGCGCATCATTGATTTGCGTCCCGCGCGGGGTGAGCAGACCATTGCCGGCTTGATCGTCAACTTGCGGGTCATGAAGAACAAGAAAGGCGACAAAATGGGTTTCATCACCCTGGATGACCGCTCAGGACGGATCGAGGCCTCGCTGTTTGCTGAAGCCTTCAACAGTGCTCAGGCGCTGTTGCAGACCGATGCCCTGGTAGTGGTCGAGGGTGAAGTCAGTAACGATGATTTTTCTGGTGGCCTGCGCTTGCGGGCCAAGCGGGTCATGAGCTTGGAAGAAGCCCGAACCGGGCTGGCCGAGAGCCTGCGAGTCAAAGTGGCCGGCGAGGCGCTCAAGGGCGATCGAGTGCGCTGGCTGGCGGATGTCTGTGGCCGTCATCGCGGCGCCTGTCCGATCACGCTTGAGTACACCAGTGCCGATGCCCGGGCCCTGCTGCAGTTCGGTGAAGGCTGGCGAATCGACCCGGCCGACAACTTGATTCAGGCATTGCGTGACCAGTTCGGGCGCGACAACGTCTTTCTGCAATACCGATAGCAGGACTAGCCGAGTGGTGCACCATTGCTGGTGCGAGCCCCATTCGACGTCCTGAACCGGCCCGGTCCTGGATCGGGTCATGTTTGCGAACATTTTGTTCGACCTGAATGCGTCCGTCCCGTAAGGTATGGCGCAAAAAACGGAACAGCTCCCGGCCGCCTGGCCGTCGACGCATGACGGATGCCTATGAACCCGAATTTTCTCGATTTCGAACAGCCGATCGCCGACCTGCAAGCCAAGATCGAAGAATTGCGCCTGGTTGGTAACGACAACTCGCTGAACATTGGCGATGAGATTGCCCGCCTGCAGGACAAGAGCGAGTCGCTCACCGAGAGCATCTTCGGCAATCTCACCAGTTGGCAGATCGCTCGCCTGGCTCGACACCCGCAGCGCCCCTACACGCTGGATTACATCAACCATCTGTTTACGGAATTCGAAGAGCTGCATGGCGACCGCCATTTCTCCGATGATGCCGCGATCGTTGGCGGGACGGCTCGACTGAACGGCGAACCGGTGATGATCATCGGCCACCAGAAGGGCCGTGAAGTCCGCGAAAAGGTCCGCCGTAACTTTGGTATGCCGCGTCCAGAAGGCTATCGCAAGGCGTGCCGCCTGATGGAGATGGCCGAACGCTTCAAGATGCCGATCCTGACCTTCATTGACACGCCGGGCGCCTATCCGGGTATCGACGCTGAAGAGCGCAACCAGAGCGAAGCGATCGCCTGGAACCTGCGGGTCATGGCACGGCTTAAGACACCCATCATCGCTACCGTGATCGGCGAGGGTGGTTCTGGAGGTGCGCTGGCCATCGGCGTCTGCGATCAGCTGAACATGCTGCAGTACTCGACCTATGCGGTCATCTCGCCGGAAGGTTGCGCCTCAATCCTGTGGCGTACCGCTGACAAGGCGCCGGAAGCTGCTGAGGCCATGGGTGTCACCGCCGAGCGTCTGAAGAATCTGGGTATCGTCGACAAGGTGATCTCCGAACCGCTGGGCGGTGCCCATCGCAACCCGGCCGTCACTGCCGCGTCGCTGCGCGAAGAGCTCACCACCCAGCTCGAAATGCTCAAGGGGTTCGACACCGAAGCCTTGCTGAAGCGGCGTTACGAGCGCCTGATGAGCTACGGCATCGCCTGATAGCGGACGATGGCGCTGCACCGCGCGTCGGTCATGCAGTGCCTTTCTCTACCGGCCGTGTGAAACGGGCCGGTATCGGCAGCAGGCAAAGCAAACGCCCCGAATGAAGTTCGGGGCGTTTGCTTTTGTGCCGTATGAAAACCATGGGGTGCGCCGGCTGCCGCACAAAAAAGCGGATATTCCGGCTTCATCGCAGGCTTCGGAGCGGGCGCCTTGGGAGCACCCGCACACTATGCGCAGGCGAGCACAGCGGCTCGACCTTTCATGTTGTCCCTAGCTCCTGGGAGATCAAATCGGCGCTGAGCAGCACCTGCTGGCGAAAGCGCTCCTGGGCCTGCGGGTCGTCCATGACCGCTTCCGGCCCGGACAGGTTGATGGCCGCGACCACCTCGCCAAGGTGATTGCGAATGCCGCAGGCGATCGCCGTGGAATAGTCGGAGCGGTGCAGCACCCAGCCACGCTCGCGGCCCTCGTGGATCAGTTGCTGCAGCTCCGGTAGCGTCTTCGGTGCCGGCGGCGGGTAATCGTCCAGGCGAGCGTGCCGGTACAAGTTTCCGAGCGCCTCCTCTGGCAGCGCGGTCAGCAGGATGCGGCCCATGGCGCTGCAATGGCATGGAATCCGGGTGCCGATCAGAATGTTCACTGACAGCCGCTGAGCGGCGAAGGCTCGATAGATGTAGAGGCTGTCGGTGTGCTCGCGAATAGTCAGATGGCAGGACAGCGAGGTCCGGTCGCGCAGGCCGTTGAGGTGCGGCAGGGCGATGTCCACCAGGTCACGGCTGGCCAGGTAGCTGAAGCCGTCGGAAACCACCTGTGGGCCCAGCTCGTAGGTGTTCTTGGCGACCTTGCGAAGATAGCCCATCTCAACCAGCGTATGGACGATTCGGTAGATCGCCGAAACGCTCAAACCCAGGCGCTCGGCTATTTCCGCCATCGTCAGGGTGCGCTGGCTGGCACCGAACATCTGCAGGATGTATAGGCCCCGTTGCAGGGCGGGAACGCGGTAATCGTTCTCCCGCTCTGCCGGCTCGCTGGTGTTCATGGTTTGAGCAGTGAATCGATGCCCACCGGCTGACCACCGAATTCGGCCATCGCATCGAGCAGGGCGTCCCAGAAATAGCTCGCCGAGGCGCGGTCGCAGAGAATATGCAGGGCCGGCAGTTCGGCTATCGGCGCATTGATAACGATCACGCTGATCCGTGCCGCCGAGGTTTGTGCCACCGAGCCTGGTGCGAACGCCTGCGGCCGCAGATCCACGCCACAGAGTTTGGCCATCACCTCGCTGACATGGGCGCCGGTGAGCAGCAGCCAGGCATGACTATCCTGGCGCGGCAGCAGGTAGTTGACCTGGTCGCTGAGCTGCCAGTCGGTTTCTTCCTGCGCGACCCGCACCCCGGCATCACCCAGGCTGCCCAGCAAGAGTTATTCAGTCTTTGAAAGGCGCGCGACCAGGCCGCCGTCCGGCTGCGCTATGGCCTGGTTCGGCCGCTCGGGCAGCTGGTAGCCACGGGCGCGGAGGTAAGCGGCGGCATCGCTGCCACGAAAGCCCGCGCGCGCCAGGTTGCACAGGTCGATCAGGCCGCAGCGTTGCCGCTGCGCCCGTTCGTCGTTGCCGCTGAAGCACGCGACCACGGTGGTTTCGCCGAGCTGGCGCAGCTGGGCGCCGGCGTGCTTGCGATACAGTGGGCTGCGCTCGCTGAACGGCTCTGCTTGCAGGTTGACCATGATCAAAGCTCCTGACGCTGGGTATCGGGATCGAAGAAGGGCAGCGTGACTACCGTGGCGTGAACGACTTCGCCACCTTCCACACGGATCGGAATCTGCGATCCCGGCGTGCTCTGGTCGGCGCCAGCATAGGCGAGCCCGATGATCTGTCCGAGGGTCTGCGAATACTCGCAAGAGGTGACGTTGCCGCTGATGTCCGCACCGCGCAGCACCAGATGGCCCTCCAGCGGCTTGCTGGCGACCGCCGGCAGGGTGAAGCCCACCAGCTTGCGCTTGGGCGGCTGCGCCTCAAGGATCTCCAGTGAACGCTTGCCGACAAAGAACGGTTTGCTGCGGGCGATTGCCCACCCCATGTCGATCTCGGCCGGATGCGTCATGCCGTCGGTGTCCTGGCTGATGATCACGGCCTGATTGATGTATCCACCCTCGGTGGCCTCGACGTGCGCGGCGCGGATGCCGCCGAATTTCTCAACCGACTCTACACCTTCGCCTTCTCCAGGCAGCCGGTGGGGCGCTCGCGTTACGCTCTGATGACCGATGAGCAAGGCGTGGTAATCGACGACGGCGTCTGTGCGCGCTTTGCAGACAACCACTTCTATGCCACCGCTACCACCAGCGGCGTCGACCGTATCTAGGCCGGCCTCGGTGTGCTGGACCTGCAGTTTCGTCCGGAATACCACGACAAGGCCTTCCTCTTTGTCGATGTCGCTGTGATCGGAGCCGGCCCCGCGGGGTTGCAGGCAGCGCTGGATGCCGCCAACGCCGGCGCCCGGGTGCTGTTGATCGAGCAGCAGCCGGTCCTCGGCGGCTCGCTCAACTGGGCGCGCTTCGCTGTCGACCCCGACGGTGCAGCGCAAGGCCCCGGGCTTGATCCAGCTGGCGTCGATCATTGCCGGGCGGCCGACCGCGGCAGATTTTCTGCAAGGCGGCCGATGCGCCGGTGATCTGGGACAGCATCCTGGAAAAGGGAAAAACGCTGGGCATCATCCCCTGCGCCTTCACGACGTTCGGCTGGCTGCGGGTGGAAAGCTGCTTCTTGTTCTTCCCCTACGACAACTCGGAGAAGTATCCCTTCGCCGACCAGCCGGCCGGTGACACCCTGTGGGAGCTGGGCCTGGATTTCACCGTGTCTCCGACCAAGGGCGAATTCCGCGGTGGCACCGAGCACGCGCGACTAAAGGGACGCGAGCGCTTCAAGATTTTCGGCGTGCTGCTCGACGGCGATCAGACCGCCGCCGAAGGCGACAGCCTGTGGGCGGACGGCAAGCAGGTCGTGCGCCATGTACTCGCACCTGACCGGTAAATCCATGGCTATCGCCCGCCTGGATGTGCCCTACGCCGAGCAGGGTTGCGCGTTACAGGTGCAAGGCAGTCTCGACGCCAGCGCCATCGCCCACAGCATGCCCTTCGATGACCCGGAGAAGAAAAAACGCATCGCCAAGGGCTGAGACTTTTCTGCAACACCAACGGCGGCGCAGCCTTGCGCTGCCGATTTATTTCAAGGGAGCGCACCCTATGTTCAGTGGTTCAGGCGGCGGCTGGTGGTTCCTGCTGATGGCCGGGCTCAGCGAGATTTGCTACGCGGCGGTGATTCCCAAGACCGACGGCTTCACCCGGCTATGGCCGACCCTTTATTGCGCCTTCTTCATCGCCCTCAGCCTGTGGCTGCTGGCCATCGCCACACGCACGCTGCCCATTGGCACCGCCTACGCCGTGTGGGTCGGCATGGGCGCGGTGGGCACCGCGATCTGCGGCATCGCCTTCTTCGGCGAACCCGCCAACATCGCCCGCGTCGCCTGCCTGAGCCTGATCGTCGCCGGCGTGGTGGGTTTGAAACTGTTTTCACCGGTGGGGCATTGAGGCGCGGGGTGGGCTTTGCATGTCGGGTCGGTAAGGCGTGACCCGACCTACGTTGATCGTTCCCACGCTCCGCGTGGAAATGCCGCCTGGGACGCTCTGCGTCCGCTGCTTGTTGGTGGGCTGAAGCGGAGCGCCGCCCGGCCCACCCTACACGGCCGATTCTGAAGATAGGCGCCCATCGCACCTGAACCGCAAACTTCCCCTATCATTCCTGCCGCGACAGCCTCACACAACGACAGGAAGTCTCAAGGGATTTCGATTTCAAAAGCGCATCACCCTCGTACCCGGCATTCGGCTGAATATCAGCAAAAGTGGTGTCAGTGCCTCGTTCGGGCCGCGTGGGCTGAGCGTGACAGCCGGCAAGCGCGGCACGCCCCTCAATCTGGGTTTGCCGGGTACCGGGCTTTCCTACCGGGAGCGGCTGGACAGCCCCTCAACGGGCCGGCCCGCCAGCGAGCTTTCCGGCCCGGTCAACTTCGAGGTGGATTCCGGCGGGGTGCTGCGTTTCACCGATGCGGCCGGGCACGAGCTGCCGGCGGCGGTGGTCAGGCGCATCAAGGCGCAGCGGGCGAACGAGATCACCGAGGTGCTCAACCGGGCGGCCGAGAAGATCAACCGGGACCTTGCGGCCTGTCTGGGCGTTCACCTCGCTACGCCGTCCCCGACCTCGGCACCCATCTGCCTGCCCGCGTTCGATTCGCCAGCGCCAGCGCCACAGCTACCCACGCGCGAAGCGCTGTCGCTCATGGACAAGCTGCTTTTCCGAGCCGGCGAGATAGAGCAGGACTACGCGGCCGCACTGGCCCGGCATGACCTGGAACTGGCTGCCTGGCAGGCGGAGCGAGACGCCCACGAGAAGGAGCGCGCCGAGGTCGACAAGGCCTTTCGACTTGCCGCCAAAGGCTATAGCGCGCACATGGAAGCCGCGCTGGATTTTGTGTTGAGCGGCATCGCCTGGCCCAAGCAGACGCAGGTGGCCTACCTCTTCAGCCATGACAACAGCGGCATCGCCGTGGACGTCGAGCTGCCGGACGAAGACGAGACGCCGCGCATCTCGGCCGAGGTTCGCACGAGGGGCAAACTTGCGATGAAGAAACGCTCGGACGCCCAATGCCGCCGCGACTTCGTCGCCCTGGCGTTTGCCAGTCTGTTTCGGGTTGCCGGGGAAGTGTTTGCGGCGCTGCCGGCCAACGAACGGGTGCTGGTTTCCGGATACATCCAGCGCATCGACCAGGCAACCGGTCATCCATACGACGAGTATGTGATATCGGCCATCATCGACCGCGCGCAGTGGCAGCGCATCGACTTCGAGCGTCTGCATGCCGTTGATCCGGCGGCAACCTTCGCGACTTTCGATGCCCGTTTCGGCCTCGACCGCTCCTCGCGTTTCAAGCCGATCCAGCCCTACGACATCGAAGATCTGGGTTAGCTGCACAAAACCGGGCGGCGCTCCGCTTCAGCCCACCGAAACCATCGTGATGCCCGCATCGCCTGCCCGAGCCTGATCGTCGCCAGCATGGTCAGTTTGAAGTTGTTTTCAACGGCGGTGGGACAGCGCTGAAAAAGTCTTTCTGATTTGGGCGAAATCGGATTTAGGACCGGGACGGCGAGGGCTGTTCCGGTTTTCTTTTCGACTGTGCTTCAATGTCTCCCGCTCTGACGTGCCTGCGCCGCTAGCACGTGCGGACGAGACTCACTCTTGAAGGTCCATCCTTGAACGCTATCAAACTCGTTGCAGTCGCTCTTATTGTCGTTGGTGCGCTTGGCCTCGCTTACGGCGGCTTCAGCTACACCAAAGACACAACGGCTGTGAAACTTGGCCCGATCGAGCTCTCCGTCCAGGAGAAGGAGACGGTCAATATCCCACTCTGGGCAGGCATCGGAGCCATCCTCGCTGGTGGGCTTCTTCTGGTAGTCGGCGGCAGAGGCCGCCGCTAAAGCTGACACCCCCTCGCATATGAACGCGCCCCCGAATCCTGCCGCCAGCCGGTAGGGTGGGCTTCAGCCCACCAGTCAAACGGCCATTGCCGTGCGACTACCTTGTGATGGACATTGCGCGAGGTGCAAACGGTGGGCTGAAGCCCACCCTGCGCGGCAGAGCACCGAGCAGATCATTGCCAAGCGTGGCGTATATCCTCGCCGACCAGCGATGCTCTGGGCCGGGTGGAAGATCCTCAGGTGGCCGGCGAGTGCCATCAATCCGTCATTGATCGCCAGTAAAAATTTCCGCTACCAACTGCGGGAAATCGACGGCCGCGCCGTCGCAGTGCCCAATGTGAAGAACACCTTTACCTATCGCATCGAATAAACCACGCCGCCAGCCAACCGATAAGCAGCGAGAGCCACCGATGAGCCACGACCACAGCCAATTCGGCGCCAGCCTTGAGGCCCACGACGACTAGTCGATCAACCCCAGCGCCAACCCGGCCCTTGAGCAACTGGTCGACCCGGCGCGGCGTAACGTGCTCAAGGGCGGCCTGAGCCTGGCGGCGCTGAGCTTTTTCACAGGCGTCATGGGCCTGAGCCTGCGCGCCCACGCCAGCAGCCCGCTGCCCAACTTCAAGGGCGTGCCGGTGCAGATCGATCCTAGGTTCGACCACGTGCTGGTCGCCGAAGGGCGACTTTCTACACCCTGCAGAGCGGGAGACCTGGGCGTTGGCGATGCAGTGAATGCGCGGCATGGCGCCGCTAAATACCGAGGTGCTGCTGCTGCGCTGCCTGATCCGCACGGGCGAGTCGCGCCGGGTCGAAGCACGTCTGCGGCGGCTCGCGGATGGCTTCATCGTCAGTCTTGCCGATGTCAGCGGACAGATGCAGTGGCGCCAATATATGCAGGCCAGTCACCGAAGCCTGAGCAACTTGCTCGATGGACTGCCGATGATGGTCTACCGCTGCCGCAACAATCGACACTGGAGCATGGAGTACGTCAGCGCCGGCTGCCTCGAACTAACCGGTTACCCGGCAGAGCGCCTCGTCAACAGCCGCAGCCTCACCTTTGACAGCCTGATTCATGTCGAAGACCGTGACCGCGTCTGGGCCGAAGTGCAGGCCGGGCTCGTCGAGCGAGGGCCTTTCGCTTTCAAGTACCGGCTGCTGTGTGCCGACGGCCGACACAAGCCCGTGCTTGAACGTGGCAGCGCCATCTATTCGGAAAACGGTGGCGTGCTCGGGCTGGAAGGCGTGGTGCTCGAACTACCTCGCTAGTGCGCCGCACGTGGCTGTAGTCCTGCGTCACTCTGGCTTATGCTTGCCAGCCGTTCTGGCGAAACCATCTATTTATGCCACTCGAATCCCGTCTGCTCGATGCACTGCGCCCGTGGCTTGCCGCGCGACGCTGGTTGGTCGGCTTTTCAGGCGGTCTGGATTCGACCGTACTGTTGCATGCGCTCGTGCAACTGGCGCAGCGTCATGCAGTGCCGCCAATCAGCGCGATTCATGTCCATCACGGTCTGCAGGCGGCGGCGGACAACTGGCCGGCGCATTGCCGTGAGGTGTGCGCGGCCAATGGCGTGCCTCTCGAAGTGGTGCGCGTGCAGGTCGAGCCTGGCGCGAGCCTGGAGCGCGCGGCGCGGGAGGCGCGCTATGCGAGCTTTGCCGAACGGCTGGATGCGGGTGACCTGCTGCTGACCGCGCAGCACCGCGACGATCAGGCCGAGACGCTGCTGTTTCGTCTGCTGCGCGGTGCAGGGGTGCGCGGCCTGGCGGCGATACCGGTGGAGCGGCCGTTGGGGCAGGGCAGGCTTGTGCGGCCACTGCTGGATATCACGCGTGCACAGCTGCAGGTTTACGCTGAAAGCGAGGGGCTGCGCTGGATCGAGGACCCGAGCAACCAGAACGTTGAGCATGCGCGCAATTACCTGCGCCTGCAGGTGCTGCCGCTGATCAGCCAACGCTGGCCGCAGGCCGCGGCGAACCTGGCGCGCACCGCGGCGCATATGGCCGAGGCGCAGACTCTGTTAGACGAGCTGGCGCGGGCAGATCTGGCCGCCGCACGAATGCCCTCCGAGTTTGACTGGCTCACCCTGCCCAGTCTTTGTCTGTCAACGCTGCGTGCCTTGTCGCCAGCCCGGCAGCGCAACGCGCTGCGGCACTGGCTGGCGCCCTTTACTCCCTTGCCTGACAGCGATCACTGGAGCGGATGGGAATCGCTGCGTGACGCGCGGGGTGATGCCATGCCCTGTTGGCGCCTTGGCTGTGGCGAGTTGCGCCGTACCGGCGCGCGAATCTGGTGGGTCAGCAATACATGGACGATGCCGCTGCAAGAGTCTCTCGACTGGCCGCAGCCTTGCGACAAGCTGGCGTTACCCGGTAACGGGCAGCTGCGTCTCGTCGGTCCACTTCCCTCCGGCAGTTTGCAGGTGCGCTATCGCCGTGGCGGTGAGGTAGTGGCGCTACCCGGCCGTGGTCGTCGTGATCTCAAACGGCTGCTCAACGAGGCCGGCGTGCCAGGTTTCGTGCGCTCACGTCTACCGTTGCTCTTTCGAGAAGGTGAGCTTGTTGCGGTAGCCAATCTGCCGCAGTTCGATACGCAAGCCCTGTCGCTTCAGTGGACGCCGCCGGCCGACGCCAGGTTTGAGCTGATAGGGTCTTTCAAGTAGACTACGCTCCCGTCCCAATACAGCTTCTGCGGCTTTCTTCGAAAACCGTGGCAGTTATGCTATTGCCGCCTTTGGCGCGATGGCACCTTCGCTTTTCCCCGGCGGCGCTGACCGCTTAACGCAGACTTCTAGGGTTTTTCATGACGCGCTACATCTTCGTCACGGGTGGTGTTGTTTCTTCATTGGGGAAAGGCATCGCCTCGGCTTCATTGGCGGCCATCCTGGAGGCGCGGGGCCTGAAGGTCACGATGCTCAAGCTGGACCCTTACATCAACGTGGATCCGGGCACCATGAGCCCGTTCCAGCACGGTGAGGTGTTCGTCACTCATGACGGCGCCGAGACCGACCTCGACCTGGGTCATTACGAGCGGTTCATCCGCACCACAATGACCAAGAGCAATAACTTCACCACCGGCCGCGTATATGAAGACGTATTGCGTCGCGAACGCCGTGGTGATTACCTGGGCGCAACCATTCAGGTCATTCCGCACATCACTGACGAGATCAAGCGCCGTATCATCAAGGGCGCTGGTGATGCTGACGTGGCGCTGGTGGAAGTCGGCGGAACGGTTGGCGATATCGAGTCGCAACCCTTCCTTGAAGCGATTCGCCAGCTCCGGGTCGAAGTCGGCGCCAAGCGCGCAATGCTCATGCACTTGACGCTGGTGCCGTACATCGCCACGGCCGGTGAAACAAAGACCAAGCCGACCCAGCATTCGGTCAAGGAGCTGCGCTCCATTGGTTTGCAGCCGGACGTGCTGGTCTGCCGTTCCGACCACCCGATCGACGTCTCTTCGCGCCGCAAGATCGCACTGTTCACCAACGTCGAAGAGCGTGCGGTCATCAGCCTGGAAGACGTCGACACTATCTACAAGATCCCCGGTGTTCTGCATGCGCAGGGATTGGATGACTTCGTCGTCGAACGCTTCGGCCTGGAATGCGGCGGTGCCGACCTCTCTGAGTGGGATCGGGTGGTGGATGCCAAGCTGAACCCCGAGAAGGAAGTCACCATCGCCATGGTCGGCAAGTACATGGAACTTCTGGATGCGTACAAATCTCTGATCGAGGCAATGAGCCACGCTGGCATCCAGAGCCGTACCAAAGTGAACCTCCGCTACATTGATTCCGAAGACATCGAGAACCAGGGCACCAGCCTGTTAGAAGGCATGGACGCGATTCTGGTTCCGGGTGGTTTCGGTCTGCGTGGCGTGGAAGGCAAGATTGCCACCGTCAAATATGCCCGAGAGAACAAGATTCCCTACCTGGGTATCTGCCTCGGCATGCAGGTCGCAGTGATCGAGTTCGCCCGTGATGTGCTGGGCTGGACCGACGCCAACTCCACCGAATTCGACAAGGACAGCACCCATCCGGTCGTTGGTCTGATCACCGAGTGGGAGGACGCCACCGGAGCAGTGGAAACCCGCAGCGACGCGTCTGATCTGGGCGGCACCATGCGTCTGGGTGCTCAGGAATGCGGCCTCGAGGCCGGCTCCAATGTGTTCGCCTGCTATGGCAAGGAGCGCATCATCGAGCGCCATCGTCATCGCTATGAGGTAAACAATAATCTGCTGCCGCAACTGCAGGCCGCCGGCTTGAAGATCACCGGTCGGTCCGGTGACGGTGCGCTGGTCGAGGTGGTCGAGGCGCCGGATCATCCCTGGTTCGTGGCCTGCCAGTTCCACCCAGAATTCACGTCCACCCCTCGCGACGGTCATCCGCTGTTCAGCGGCTTCGTCAAAGCGGCGCTGGACTACAAGGCGGGCAAGGCATGAGCCAGAAGACCATTCGCGTCGGCAGTATCGAGATAGCCAACGACAAGCCGTTCGTGCTGTTCGGCGGGATGAACGTACTGGAGTCCCGGGATCTCGCACTGCAAATCTGCGAAACCTACGTGAAGGTCACCGAAAAGCTCGGTATTCCCTATATCTTCAAGGCCAGTTTCGACAAGGCTAATCGCTCTTCGATCAACTCCTTCCGAGGCCCCGGCCTGGAAGAGGGGATGCGGATCTTTGAAGAAGTGAAGAAGACCTTCGGCGTGCCGGTGATCACCGACGTACACGAGCCGCACCAGGCGCAGCCGGTGGCTGAAGTGTGCGACATCATTCAGCTGCCAGCCTTCTTGTCGCGCCAGACCGATCTGGTGGTTGCGATGGCGAAGACCGGGGCGGTGATCAATATCAAGAAAGCGCAGTTCCTCGCGCCGCAGGAAATGAAGCACATCCTCACCAAGTGTGAAGAAGCCGGCAATGATCAACTGATTCTTTGCGAACGCGGCTCGTCGTTCGGCTACAACAATCTGGTCGTCGACATGCTCGGCTTCGACATCATGAAGCGGATGCAATATCCGGTGATCTTCGATGTCACACATGCGCTGCAGATGCCGGGTGGCCGCGCCGACTCGGCTGGTGGTCGTCGTGCCCAGGTCACGGATCTTGCCAAGGCCGGCCTCAGTCAGGGCCTAGCGGGATTGTTCCTTGAGGCCCATCCGGATCCGGAAAATGCCAAGTGCGACGGACCCTGTGCGCTGCGTCTGGACAAGCTCGAACCCTTCCTCACCCAGCTCAAGCAGCTGGATGATCTGATCAAGAATTTTGCGCCAATCGAAACAGCTTGAAGCCTTGAAGCTATCTACGGAGTGTTAATAAAAATGGCAAAGATCGTCGACATCAAAGGGCGTGAGGTTCTCGACTCCCGTGGCAATCCCACTGTTGAAGCGGACGTTATCCTGGATAACGGCATTACCGGCAGCGCCTGTGCGCCGTCCGGTGCTTCCACTGGGTCCCGCGAGGCGCTGGAACTGCGCGATGGCGACAAGAGCCGTTACATGGGCAAAGGTGTGCTGAAGGCTGTCAGCAATATCAATGGCCCGATCCGGGATTTGCTGCTGGGCAAGGATCCGCTGGATCAAAAGGCGCTGGACCGCGCCATGATCGAGCTGGACGGTACCGAGAACAAAGCCTCCCTGGGTGCCAACGCAATCCTCGCCGTGTCGTTGGCTGCTGCCAAGGCGGCTGCTCAAGATCAGGACCTGCCGCTATACGCGCACATCGCCAACCTCAACGGCACGCCTGGCCAGTACTCCATGCCGGTGCCGATGATGAACATCATCAATGGCGGCGAGCACGCCGACAACAACGTCGATATCCAGGAATTCATGGTGCAGCCGGTCGGTGCCAAGACGTTCGCGGATGCCCTGCGCATGGGTGCCGAAATTTTCCATCACCTCAAAGCCGTGCTAAAGGCTCGTGGTCTGAGCACTTCTGTCGGTGATGAAGGTGGTTTCGCACCGAACCTGGCATCCAACGAAGACGCGCTGGCCGCTATCGCCGAGGCAGTAGCTAACGCCGGTTACAAGCTTGGTGACGACGTGACCCTGGCGCTTGATTGCGCCTCCAGCGAATTCTTCGAGAATGGCAAGTACGATCTGGCCGGCGAAGGCAAGGTCTTCGACGCCGCTGGTTTTGCCGACTACTTGGCTGGCCTGGCCGAGCGCTACCCGATCATATCCATCGAAGATGGTATGGACGAGTCCGACTGGGATGGCTGGAAGGTGCTGACTGACAAACTCGGCGACAAGGTTCAGTTGGTTGGCGACGATCTGTTCGTGACCAACACCAAGATCCTCAAGGAAGGCATTGAGAAGGGCATCGGTAACTCGATCCTGATCAAGTTCAACCAGATCGGCTCGCTGACCGAAACCTTGGAAGCCATTCAGATGGCCAAGGCCGCAGGTTACACGGCGGTGATCTCGCACCGCTCCGGCGAAACCGAAGACAGCACTATCGCCGACCTCGCTGTGGGAACGGCTGCCGGTCAGATCAAGACAGGTTCGCTGTGCCGTTCGGACCGCGTGTCCAAGTACAATCAACTGCTTCGTATTGAAGAGCAGCTCGGCGGAAAAGCAGCTTACAAGGGCCGTGCCGAGTTCCGCGGCTAAACCCAAGCATGCTAGAAAGGGGCGGCGTTAGTCGCCCTTTTTTGTGGATAACGGTCAGCGCTGTTAAGGTCGCCGCACAGCGATGCGCTAGCCAGCAAAGGAAAGCCGGACCATGTTGCTGACCGCCGCTTATACAACGTCACTGGAAACCAATCGAATTCGATCCATGCCTTCCATACGCAGTCCCTACTGGTTGTTTGTTGTCCTGATTTTGCTGCTGGGTGGCTTGCAGTATCGCCTGTGGGTGGGCGAGGGCAGCCTCGCCCAGGTGAGCGGATTGAACAAGCAGATCGCCGAGCAGCAGGGCGAGAACCAGCGATTGCTTGAGCGAAACCGGATTCTCGAAGCCGAGGTCAAGGAGCTCAAGCAGGGTATGGAAACTGTAGAAGAGCGTGCGCGGCATGAGTTGGGCATGGTCAAAGAGGGCGAGACTCTCTTTCAGCTCACCGAATGAGTGCAGCCCATCTCCCACTGTTCTGGGTCGTGATTCCGGCTGCCGGCATTGGCAGTCGTATGCGAGCCGACCGGCCCAAGCAATATCTGCAGTTGGCAGGAAGGACCATCCTCGAGCACACCCTGGATTGCTTTCTAGGCCATCCTCAGCTCAAGGGGCTGGTTGTGTGCGTAGCGAGCGATGATGCCTATTGGCCCGATCTCGCTTGCTCGATAGATCCGCGTGTTCACCGTGCCGATGGTGGCACTGAGCGAGCCGACTCGGTCCTGGGTGGGCTGCGAGAGCTGAGCCGGCTAGGCGCCTCAGACGACGACTGGGTGCTGGTGCACGATGCCGCTAGGCCCAACCTGGCAGCCACAGATCTAAATCATCTATTGGAGACGCTCGCGGACGATCCTGTCGGTGGGCTGCTCGCTGTTCCAGCTCGCGATACGCTCAAGCGTGCTGATGCGGATGGGCGCGTTCAGGAGACGGTAGATCGTAGCGTCATTTGGCAAGCGTTCACGCCACAGATGTTCCGGCTTGGATCGCTGCGTGAGGCGTTAGCGGATGCCCTTGGCAGTGGAGTTGCCGTAACTGACGAAGCGTCCGCGCTTGAATGGGCGGGCCACCACCCGCGTCTGGTCGAAGGGCGGGCTGACAATCTCAAGATCACCCGGCCCGAGGATCTTCAGTGGTTGGAACAGCGCTGGAAATCTTGAGCCCAGCGCTGTTCAGTCCACTATGCAGAGCGCCGACTCATCCCGCATAGCGGAGGCAAGGCCGTTGTGATCAATAGCGGTAGATCGCAGCAGCGCCGCTTTCGGTCGGCATGCGTTCGGTAGGAACTGAGATTACCTCGCCGCCTTGTTCCAACGTCCATATGGTCAATTCATCGAGCAAATCGGGTGTCGTGGCTGAGTCATCTTCCACCGCAACTGCCTTGCCTTGCTCCTTGTCGACCACACCGGGGATTCGACGCTCCGCCTCGACCAGCAGGGTCGCAACACGGCCTTCAAGTGTGGCCTGGCCGATCTGCTCAAGCTGGTCGGTCGCGAGTCCCTGACCTCGCGACTCGCCGTACTGGTTGATAAAACCTTCTAGCCGCTTGATGTAGCGCGGCTGCATGACCATCCAGCTCTTCTGGCGAAGTTCGTCATGATTCAGCAATGAAGCATCGTTCTCGATGCCTTCCGGCAGTAGAAATTCGTTGTGGCTGAGTTTGCGGAAGTGGAACTGGTGCTCGGGAAGTGCAGCGAGGATCAGTGGCAGTCGCGACTTGCGGCTGTGATGCTCAAGAATCGCGCGATCCACTTCACGGAAGAAGCGCTCGCGGTCTCGATCGATTTCGTCTTGGCGCCCGGCGCCTCCGCTCTCCACCTGCATCGGATCACCACGCTCGCTGGCGCGACTGTAGCCTTGCGGGAAGCCGGTCTGACCTTTCTCGGTCAACTCGCGGCCCAGCGCTTCTTCAACAGTTTTCGGAACGTTTTCACCCAAGCGGACTTCGTCAACGCCGTCGCGGTTGCCTTCGAACAGACGAACCGAGTCCAGCGTGATCGCCAATATCTGATAGCGGTCGGCCGACTGCGCGATACGCAGCAGCGGTTTGAGGTGCATACGGTCATTGGCGACAGCGAGCTCTGGAACGCTGCGCTGCAGGCGGAACACCTCGAAGTAATCCGTGGCAGCAAAGACAGCAAGCCCATCGCGGTTGGAATTCCAGAAATCGGGATCGTCGATCAGGTCGTGGAAGGGCTTCAGCAGCGCTTTGGCCTGGTCGCCACGACCTTGTTGCTTGAGCGAGTCTTCAAGCTCGCGGACAAGGTGCTTGAAGCGAATCGGGTCTTGCTGACGCTCGGGAAAGCTGCGGTGGGTGGGCTGATAAAGCGAAAGGCAAGGCGCTTCGCGTTTTGCCAGTAACTGGGACATGGTTTCGCGATCGAGCAATCTGTTCATGTACGGCCTCACTCGTGGTCAGATGATTCAGTTCCTCATGGTCTCTATCGGCCCGCTTCAGCGGGTCGCATCAGGCGGCATTCAGTGGTGGTTGAGTTTCTTGTCTAGCGCATGGGCAAGGGCATGGCTGAGCTTTTCGGCGCAGCCGTCAATGGCAAGATTCAGCGAGTCCGCTTTGTGGCTGGTCGAAATGGGTTCGTGTCCCTTGACCCGCGCTTCCATCTGGCAGCGCTTATCCTGCGGGCCGCTTTTGCCGCTATTTTCGTCGTTGAGATGAACTTCGACTCGGGTCAGCTGATCGTCGAAGCGCTCCAGTTCGCTCTCGACCGTCGCTTTCACGTGCTCCTCAAGGCTGCTGGTCACGTCGACGCTATGATTGCTGTTCACCAGAATCTGCATGATGTCCTCCTGATTGATTGGCCGGCTCGCTCAAGCAGAGGGCCGGAGGCACCGGCTTCAGAAATTCGACGTGGTGGGTTAAGTCGGGTTCCGCCTCAAGTCGGCAGTCGGACGCGCGGCGCAGTCGCAACTCAATCGCGTTCTTTCCGATATTCGGGACGAGTTGCGAGGCCGTCCTTCAATGCTTGAATCAGCAGGCGGACCTTCGGTAGCGGATAACGCCGTTGCGGATAGACGGCCCACACCGCCGTGTTCGGTGGCTGATGCGTTTCCAGCAGGGACACCAGCTCACCGCGGCGTAGTGGCTCCTGGACGTAATAGTCCGGAAGCTGGCAAAGACCGAAGCCCCGAAGCGCAGCATCCAGTACCGCCTGACCGCTGTTGCAGCGCCAGTTGCCCGAGGGCTTGAATGGCTGCTCGCGGCCGTCGACCTGCAACATCCAGGTATCGCCAGTGCCAACCAGGCAATTGTGCCGCGATAGCTCGGACAGGGTATGTGGGCGGCCGTAGCGCTCGAGATAGCTTGGCGCCGCGCACAGATACATCGCGCGTGGGGCAAGGCGTGTGGCGATCAGCCGAGATTCGCTCAGCCGGCCCAGGCGTACAGCCAGGTCGTAGCCTTCCTGCACCAGATCGAGGGTGCGATTGGACAGTTCGATATCAACCCTCAGCTGCGGATGCTGCGCCATGAATTCGTTCACCAGCGGCACGATGAAGCGTTCACCGTACGCGACCGCTGCGGTCATACGCAGCAGACCAGTGGGCGCAGCATGCAGGTCGCTGATTGCATGAAAGGCTTCATCACGCTCCTCGATCAGGCGCTGGCAGCGCGAGAGAAAGGTATGACCGGCTTCGGTCAGGGAAACCCGGCGGGTCGTGCGATAGAGCAGCCGTGCCTGAAGACGTTCCTCGAGGCGTGCGACTTGGCGGCTGACGTGAGATGACGACACGCGCAGTTGCCCTGCGGCCTGCATGAAGCTTCCGCACTCAGCGACGGCGACGAATTCATCCAGTCCTTCCCATCGATTCATAGGCGGTCCTTTTGCGAGTTGCCCAAAGCGGTGCGTTGCGATTATCCCTGGGCGGCAATAATGTTTCCACGAACAGCTTATTAACCCTATCCATCGATGAAACTACACTGCGTATTACTTTCCATCCACGAGTACCGCCAGTCATGACCATCAAGTCCCGCGCCGCCGTCGCGTTTGCCCCGAACCAACCTCTGCAAATTGTCGAAGTGGACGTTGAGCCGCCCAAGGCTGGCGAAGTGCTGGTGCGCATCGTCGCGACGGGCGTCTGCCATACCGACGCGTACACGCTCTCCGGCGAAGATTCGGAAGGTGTATTCCCTTGCATCCTCGGCCATGAAGGTGGCGGGATCGTCGAGGCGGTAGGCGAGGGCGTCACTTCGGTTGCCGTGGGCGATCACGTGATCCCGCTGTACACGGCCGAATGCCGGCAGTGCAAATTCTGCAAATCCGGCAAGACCAACCTCTGCAGCTCGGTGCGCGCCACGCAAGGCAAGGGGCTGATGCCAGACGGCACCACACGCTTCTCCTACAACGGCGAGCCGATTTATCACTACATGGGCACCTCGACCTTTTCCGAATACACGGTGCTGCCTGAAGTATCCGTGGCGAAGATCCCCAAGGAAGCGCCCTTGGACAAGGTCTGCCTGCTCGGCTGCGGCGTCACCACTGGCATCGGCGCGGTACTCAATACCGCCAAGGTGGAAGAGGGCGCGACCGTGGCCATCTTCGGGCTCGGTGGCATCGGGCTGGCTGCGATCATCGGTGCGAAAATGGCCAAGGCTAGCCGGATCATCGCGATCGACATCAACCCGTCCAAGTTCGCCATTGCCGAAGAGCTGGGTGCGACAGACTTCGTCAACCCCAAGGATCACGACAAGCCGATCCAGGAGGTCATCGTGGAGATGACAGACGGCGGCGTGGACTATTCCTTCGAATGCGTCGGCAATGTCCAGCTGATGCGCGCGGCGCTGGAATGTGCACACAAGGGGTGGGGCGAGTCCGTGATCATTGGTGTGGCTGGAGCCGGTCAGGAAATCAGCACCCGTCCGTTCCAGCTGGTAACCGGCCGCGTCTGGCGTGGCAGCGCCTTCGGTGGCGTCAAGGGGCGTACCGAGCTGCCGAGCTATGTGGAGAAGGCTCAGACCGGCGAGATCCCGCTGGATACCTTCATCACTCACAACATGGGGCTGGATGAAATCAATCAGGCATTCGACCTGATGCACGAAGGCAAGAGCATCCGAACCGTCATCCATTACTGATTCAGCACGTCGGGCCGCAGCGCTCCGCCTGCGATGGTGCGAGTGCTACGGGCCCGCTCAGGAGGGCCCATGAGCCTCGAGAATATTTCTTGCCAGAAGAGCTTCGGTGGCTGGCACAAACGCTATCGTCACCGCTCAAGTAGCTTGAACTGCGACATGGTATTTGCCGTATATCTGCCGCCTCAGGCAGAGCAAGGCGAAAAGCTTCCGGTGCTGTACTGGTTGTCCGGTCTGACCTGTACCGACGAGAACTTCATGCAGAAGGCGGGGGCGCATCGGCTTGCTGCGGAGCTCGGCTTAATTATCGTCGCCCCAGACACCAGCCCCCGCGGCCCCGACGTTCCGGACGATCCGGACGCTGCCTATGACTTCGGTCTTGGCGCAGGTTTCTACCTGAACGCGACCCAGGAACCCTGGGCTCAGCACTACCGCATGTACGATTACGTGGTCGATGAGCTGCCGGCGCTGATCGAGGCAAACTTTCCCGTATCCGACAAGCGCGGTATCAGTGGGCATTCGATGGGCGGTCATGGTGCGCTGGTGTGCGCGTTAAAGAATCCTGGTCGCTATCAGTCGCTGTCGGCGTTCGCGCCGATCGCCAATCCGGCTGATTGCCCATGGGGCGAGAAGGCCTTCTCCAATTACCTCGGAGAAGATCGCTCACGCTGGCGCGAATGGGACGCCTGTGCCCTGATATCCAAGGCGCAGGAGAAGTTGCCGATACTCGTCGATCAGGGCGATCGGGATGATTTCATGGCCAATCAGTTGAAGCCCGAAGCGCTGGAGTCAGCTGCAACCGCGGCGGATCATCCGCTGACGTTGCGTATTCAGCCGGGCTACGATCACAGCTATTACTTCATCAGCACCTTTATCGATGACCATCTGCGCCATCACGCGCAGGCATTGAAGGCCTAGGTCAGCTGCGCTTACGAGCGAGCGTGTTTGCAGAGAAAATGCCGCCCCATTCACGATCAAGCCTATGCCGGTAGCAAGCGTATGGGGATCAACCGCTGCCGCTTACGGTTGTCCGCATTGCTCCGGCGCCTATGCGTAGCCGCTCGGTGACGCTATGCGTCACAAGCGGTAGAACGAAAAAAGGCCCGCCCGGAATTCCGGGCGGGCCTTCCATCGCAAGGAGCTAGAGCGATGGATAATCGGTGTAACCTTCGGCGCCTTTTGCGTAGAACAGCTCAGGCCGCGGCTCGTTGAGCGGCGCGTCCTGGCGCAGGCGCTGGACCAGGTCGGGGTTGGCGATATAGGGAATGCCAAAGGCCACGGCGTCGGCCTTACCCTCGGCCAGCCAGGCGTTGGCCTGGTCCTTGGTGAAGCGTTCGTTGGCGATATAAACGCCACCGAAGATCTCCTTCAGCTGTGGGCCGAGGCTGTCCTCGCCGGCTTTCTCCCGCGTGCAGATGAAGGCGATGCCGCGCTTGCCCAGTTCACGAGCGACATAGGCAAAGGTATCGGCACGATTCGAGTCGCCCATGTCGTGAGCGTCGGCGCGTGGTGCCAGGTGAACGCCTACGCGGCCAGCGCCCCAGACCCCTACCGCCGCATCGGTAACTTCCAACAGCAAACGTGCCCGGTTTTCCAGTGAGCCGCCGTACTGATCGGTGCGCTGGTTGGTGCTGTCTTGCAGGAACTGGTCAAGCAGGTAACCGTTGGCGCCATGTATTTCGACGCCGTCGAACCCTGCTTCGCGAGCATTCTCGGCCCCTTTACGGTAGGCCTCGACGATGCCTGCGATCTCTTCGGTTTCCAGCGCTCGTGGCGTTTCAAAATTCTTCATCGGCCGGACCAGGCTGACGTGCCCGGCGGGTTGGATAGCGCTCGGCGCGACCGGAAGTTGACCGTCGAGGTAGATCGGATCGGAGATCCGACCCACGTGCCAGAGCTGCAGCACGATCTTGCCGCCTTTCGCATGGACCGCATCGGTTACCTTTTTCCAGCCCTGTACCTGCTCAGCGGACCAGATGCCGGGCGTGTCCGGATAACCGACACCCATCGGCGTGACGGAGGTGGCTTCGCTGATGATCAGTCCAGCCTCGGCCCGCTGGGTGTAGTACTCGGCAATCAAGTCACCCGGTATGCGGCCCGGCTCGGCACGGCAGCGGGTCAGCGGGGCCATGATGATGCGGTTGGCCAGTTCCAGTTCGCCAATCTTGATCGGGTCGAAAAGTGTAGGCATAGCGATGCTGCTCCTTTACACGGTAAGGGTTGGTGGGCTCAGAGGTCCTGGCCGAGGCGGGCCACGAAAGCGGCGATGGCCGGTTCATTGCGTTTGAAAAAATGCCACTGGCCAACCTTGCGGTTGGTGATCAGGCCGGCCCGTTGCAAGGTCGCCAGATGAGCCGATACGGTTGATTGCGATAGCCCGGCGCGCTGGTCGATCTGTCCGGCACACACCCCGTTTTCCAACGAGTGATGCTGCTCGGAGAAATAGCGTTGTGGTTCTTTCAGCCAACCCAGAATCTCCCGCCGCAAAGGGTGGGAGATTGCTTTGAGGATGTCGTCCAGTTCGTCGGGCATGGTGTCGTCCGGTTCGGTATATCGCGATGGAGCGAACTATATATCGGCAAAAAGCGATACATGATCGATTCGGTTAATGGTGCTTATCGGCTGCGTTGATCTGCAGGGGTTCTTACCGCTGCGGCTTCAACGTCTGCCGCGGTCCTGTAGAATCGCCGGCTGATCTTTTCGAGGTGCAAATGACTATGCGTATCGGCCATGGCTATGACGTGCATCGTTTCGGTGAGGGCGATTTCGTCACCCTCGGTGGGGTGCGGATTGCTCACAAGTTCGGTCTGCTCGCGCATTCGGATGGCGACGTGGTGCTGCATGCTTTGAGCGACGCATTGCTCGGCGCCGCGGCGCTTGGCGATATCGGCAAGCACTTCCCGGACACCGATCCGGCCTTCAAGGGCGCCGACAGCCGGGTATTGCTGCGGCACGTGCTCAAGCAGGTGCAGAGCAAGGGCTGGAGGGTCGGTAACGTTGACGCCACCATTGTTGCGCAAGCACCCAAGATGGCACCGCACATCGAGTCCATGCGAACCCTGATCGCTGAGGACCTGCAGGTCGATCTGGATCAGGTCAACGTCAAGGCCACCACCACCGAAAAGCTCGGCTTTACCGGGCGTGAAGAAGGCATAGCCGTTCACGCTGTTGCGCTGCTGGTCAGCGCATGACCGAAGACCAGTTGCTCGGCCCAAGGGCGCACGGAGGGGCCTGTGGCTCCGCAGTGCTCAAAGCTGTGGCGGAGGATTTCCAGGTCGACGAGGTGCTCGATATTCCCTTGTCTGGTGCAGGCGAACATCTTTGGCTCTGGGTGGAAAAGCGCAACCTCAATACCGAAGAAGCCGCGCGACGCCTGGCGCGTGCTGCTGGCGTCCCGGTGCGCAACATCAGCTACGCCGGCTTGAAAGATCGTCAGGCTCTGACCCGCCAATGGTTCAGTCTGCATCTGCCAGGCAAAGCTGATCCCGCACTGGCTAGGGCCGAAGACGAAACCCTGAGGATTCTCCAAAGCAGCCGCCATCAGCGAAAACTGCAACGCGGCGCCCATTCGGCCAATGGGTTTACCCTGCGTCTGACGGAACTGCAGGCTGACCATGCCCAGCTCGATGCGCGTCTCGAGCGGATCAAGATCGACGGTGTGCCCAACTATTTTGGCTTGCAGCGCTTCGGTTATGAGGGCGGAAATGTCCACGGCGCCCGTGAGTACGCGGATAGGCAAGAGCTGCCCGTGCAGCGCAATCTCCGCTCACGCCTGCTATCGGCGGGCCGCAGTTACCTATTCAATCACGTATTAGCTGAGCGAGTTGCCGCGGGTAGCTGGAACCAGGCCCAAGTCGGTGATCTGTTGGCCTTCACAGATAGCCGCAGCTTTTTCCCGGCAGGTGAAGCCGAGTGCAGCGACCCACGGCTGGCCGTGCTGGATCTGCATCCGACCGGTCCGCTGTGGGGCGCCGGCGAATCGCCTGCTGCAGGCGCAGTACAAGCACTGGAGATGCAGGCAGCTGCAACGGAGCCGTCAATCGCCAAGTGGCTCGCAGAAGCCGGAATGAAGCATGAACGGCGCATTCTTCGCCTCCCAATAGGCGGCTTGTCGTGGCATTATCCCGAGCCTGACATTCTGCAACTTGAATTCGTCCTGCCGACCGGATGCTTTGCCACTGCTGTGGTGCGCGAACTGGTCAGCCTGGCAGGGCAGACGGACATCTGATGCGTATTCTGATCGCCAACGACGACGGGGTGTATGCACCTGGGCTCGCCGCGCTTTATGACGCGCTGGCGGATTTTGCCGAGTGCAGGGTAGTTGCCCCAATTCAGGACATGAGCGGCGCCAGCAGCGCACTGACCCTGGATCGCCCGCTTCATCCCACAACCATGCCGAATGGTTTCATCGGCGTGAACGGCACGCCTACGGATTGCGTCCACCTAGGCATTAACGGCTTGCTTGAAGACGCGCCTGACATGGTGGTTTCCGGTATTAATCTGGGCGCCAATCTCGGCGACGACGTGTTGTACTCCGGTACCGTCGCCGCAGCTATCGAGGGACGGTTTACCGGCAAGCCGGCCTTCGCTTTTTCCCTCGTGTCGCGGCTGACCGATAACCTGCCGACTGCGGCCTATGTCGCACGCAAGCTGGTTGAGCATCAGGCGTCGCTTGAGCTTCCGCCGCGTACTGTATTGAGCGTCAATGTTCCAAACCTGCCGCTGGACCACATTCGCGGCATACAGCTGACCCGCCTGGGCCATCGCAGCAGGGCCAAGCCTCCAGTGAAGCAGGCGAATCCGCGTGGCAAGGACGGTTACTGGATCTCGGTGGCCGGCGACGTTGAAGATGGCGGGCCAGGCACCGATTTTCACGCGGTCATGCAGGGCTACGTCTCGATTACACCATTGCAGCTGGACCGAACCTTTCATGAGGCCTTCGAGGGCCTCGACAGTTGGCTGGAGGGCGTGTTGTGAACCGCGGATCCGATGACCTGCTGCGCCATGGTACCGGGATGACCTCACAACGCACCCGGGACCGGCTGATCCAGCGGCTATACGAAGAAGGGCTTTCAGATCCTCGCGTGCTCGAGGTGATTCGTCGCACGCCCCGCCACCTGTTCGTCGATGAGGCATTGTCTCATCGCGCCTATGAAGACACCGCGCTGCCCATCGGCCACAACCAGACCATCTCGCAACCCTTCATGGTGGCGCGTATGAGCGAGCTGTTGCTCGCTGACGGCCCGCTTGACAAGGTCTTGGAGATTGGCACCGGTTCCGGCTATCAAACAGCTGTGCTGGCACAGCTGGTCGAGCGGGTGTTCTCGGTAGAGCGAATCCAGGCGCTGCAAGACCGCGCAAAAGAACGCTTGGTCGAACTCAAGTTGCGTAACGTGGTCTTTCGCTGGGGTGATGGCTGGGAGGGCTGGCCTGCGCTGGCCCCTTACAATGGCATCATCGTTACCGCGGCGGCAGCCGATGTGCCCCAGGCTCTGCTCGATCAACTGGCTCCCGGCGGGCGGTTGGTGATCCCGGTCGGGGTTGGCGAAGTCCAGCAATTGATGCTGATCATTCGAGAGGAAGACGGTTTTTCCCGCCATCTGCTGGATACCGTGCGCTTCGTGCCGCTGCTCAATGGACCTGTAGTTTGATCACAGCGGATGGAAGCATGAAAAACGCGTTGCTGTTGTACGCCAAGGGGATGGCGATGGGGGCTGCGGATGTGGTGCCTGGCGTCTCGGGTGGTACCGTCGCATTCATAACCGGAATCTACGATGAATTGCTGCGCTCCATCGGCGCAGTGCCGAACGCCATTCCCGTACTGCTGAAGGGGCGCATCGCCGAAGCATGGCGCACCGCCAACGGGACCTTTCTCTTGGTGTTGTTCGCTGGGATTCTGACCAGCGTGCTCAGCCTGGCAAAACTGATTACCTACCTCCTCGAGCAGCACCCGATTCCGGTGTGGTCGTTCTTCTTTGGGCTGATCTTGGTCTCCGTTCATTTGGTCAGCAAGGAGATCCAGCGTCGCAACCTGTCACGATTGATCAGTCTCTGCCTGGGTATCGGCTTTGCCTACTGGATTACGGTCGCGTCGCCAATGCAATGGAGCACCAGCAGTGTCAGTCTGTTCTTCGCTGGCGCCATCGCGATCTGCGCCATGATCCTGCCGGGGATATCCGGCAGCTTCATTCTGGTTCTTCTCGGCCTGTACCCCGTAATTCTGGGCGCGGTTAAAGCCTTGGATTTAGGCATCATGCTGACCTTTGCCGCCGGTTGTCTGGTCGGCTTGTTGAGCTTTGCGCGTGTGTTGAGTTTGGTTCTGCGGCGTTGGCGCGACCTTACCCTGGCATTTCTAACCGGGCTGATGCTCGGCTCGCTGAACAAGGTATGGCCCTGGAAAGAGACGCTGACCTGGCGCACCAACTCGCACGGTGAGCCCGTGCCGCTACTAGAGCAAAACCTGCTGCCGGGCGCTTATGGCGATCTGACCGGGCAGGATCCGCAGCTGCTGCTGGCGATCCTTCTGGCGGGCGCCGGCATCGCGCTGGTGCTTGGGCTGGAGTGGTTTGCCGGGCGTCACCAGCCAGTCGCACAAAGCGTCTGAACCGACTTGTCGATCATAGGGAGCGGGTATTGAAGCTCACAGCCAGCACGCAATGGATACGCAGTTCATCAGTCCGTTGCGCGCTTGTCGCCTTGTTGGCGGGTTCGTTACTGGTCGGGTGCGCCAGCTCGCCGTCAGGCGGCGTGAGTGTCGTCGATCGTAACAACCGGGACCGTGTAACCAGCGGGCACTACACCGTTCAGCGCGGAGACACGCTCTGGTCGATCGCTTTCCGCTTTGGCTGGGACTGGCGCGATCTGGCACGGGTCAACAATATCCGACCACCGCATGTGATCTACCCAGGCCAGACGATTCGCTTCAGTGGCCAGGCACCCCGTGCCGTTGCCACTCGTCCGGTAACCGCTCCTCCCGCGTCTACGCCCAGCACGCCGCCCATCGTGACGAATCCGGTCCCGACGCCGCCGCCTTTGACGCGACCCACCGTAGCGGCGCCCAAGCCTGCTGCGCCGAACACCCCGATCAAGCCGGTTACCCGCTCCGCAAGCGGCTGGGCCTGGCCTGCAGGCGGCACGGTTATCGGCCGTTTCTCCTCAAACGGAAGTTTGAATAAAGGCATTGATATCGCCGGGGAATTAGGACAGCCTGTTTTAGCTGCTTCTGATGGGGCTGTTGTGTACGCCGGCAGTGGTTTACGGGGTTACGGCGAACTTGTGATCATCAAGCACAGCGATACCTATGTAAGTGCCTACGGCCACAACCGCAGGCTGCTGGTTCAGGAGGGTCAACAAGTCAAAGCTGGGCAAACTATTGCCGAGATGGGATCGACTGGAACCGACCGGGTGAAGCTGCACTTTGAGATTCGCCGCCAAGGCAAACCTGTAGATCCGCTGCAATATCTGCCAAAGCGATGATTTGATGCTGCCTGTTCTGGCACTAGGAGGGGCTTGAGCGATGCCAGGGAACGCGTGCCGCCCAAGCCTGTTGTCGAACTCAGAACAGGAAAACAATAATGGCTCTCAAAAAAGAAGTGCCGGAGTTTGACGTAGACGATGCAGTTCTACTCATGGAACCGTCCGCGGAAACAGATTCGATTACCGAGATCTCCCGCGTCGGTTCAGTCGGCACCAAGTCCAAGACCGCAACGGTCAAGCAACACAAATTCATCGATTACACCCGCGCGCTCGACGCCACCCAGCTCTACCTCAACGAAATCGGTTTTTCCCCCCTGCTGACACCCGAACAGGAAGTGCACTTCGCGCGTCTCGCGCAGAAGGGCGATCCGGCGGGGCGCAAGCGCATGATCGAAAGCAATCTGCGGCTGGTCGTGAAAATCGCTCGACGCTATGTCAATCGAGGTCTATCGCTGCTGGATCTGGTGGAAGAGGGAAATCTTGGACTCATTCGAGCGGTCGAGAAATTCGACCCTGAGCGTGGTTTCCGCTTCTCGACCTATGCAACCTGGTGGATCAGGCAGACCATCGAGCGGGCGATCATGAATCAAACTCGGACGATTCGTCTGCCGATTCATGTGGTCAAGGAGCTGAACGTTTACCTGCGGGCAGCGCGCGAGCTGACGCAGAAGCTCGACCATGAGCCTAGCCCCGAGGAAATCGCCAACCTGCTTGAAAAGCCGGTTGCTGAGGTCAAGCGAATGTTGGGGCTGAACGAGCGCGTGACCTCGGTTGACGTCTCCCTGGGACCGGACACCGACAAGACCTTGCTCGATACCCTAACCGATGACCGCCCGAGCGACCCGTGCGAGCTTTTGCTCGACGATGATCTGTCCGAGAGCATCGATCAGTGGCTGTCCGACCTGACTGAAAAACAGCGGGAAGTGGTTATCCGACGCTTTGGTCTGCGCGGCCATGAAAGCTGCACTTTAGAAGAGGTCGGCCAGGAGATTGGCTTGACCCGAGAGCGGGTTCGGCAGATTCAGGTTGAAGCACTCAAACGGCTCCGTGAAATTCTGGAGCGTAACGGTCTTTCCAGTGAATCGCTGTTCCGCTAGGCCCGTTGCCCCTTACCTGCGCGGTAAGGGGCACGTTATGCCTGCTGCACTGCAGCTTAGCGGCTGTCGATTGAAAAGCGGGCTTAACCCCGGATTCTTACGACTTCTGTCTAGACGATTCTTCACGTAAGCATTTGCTTACAGAGTGTGTAAGCAAAGCTAGTAGCGTTGACCGGGTGGAACGCCATTCCAAGAAAAATAGATGTTTAAGTCATTGATTTAGTTGGTTAATAATTTTTATTAGGATAGTGGCTCAGTTGCCATCATGCATTTTTCAGAGTTGCCGTTGTCTCTCAAATCCTTAATATCGCAACCGTGCTCAGGGACAAGCACAGCCGGCAAGGATGTCGCGCAGGATCAGCCGCTGGAGGCGGTTTCATCAGGACGATGAGTAGGAAAAAAAGGGAAGTAGGGAAGGAGGCGGGCGGGGGTTAACCCCCGCCCCTTTTTTTGTGTGTATTTTTTGTATAGGTGGGTGCGCGAACGACTGCGCCGGTGAACGGACTAATAGCCGTAACCTAACTCAGAGGTACTCACCATGAACGGCAACGAACCGAATCAACCTGCCCAGCCCGGGCGAGATGAAGAAGACCCGGTCAAACGTGATCCAGATGAGGCTAATGAAGACCAGCTGGATGAGGCCTTGGAAGAGACCTTCCCGGCAAGCGATCCTATTTCTCCGTAGCTGCTGACTGTGCCCTACCTTTAGTCTGCAAGCAGCCTACGGCGCAATGCGGGAAGTACCTGCTCTCGTAGCAGGGGCGCCAAGTGTCCCTGCCGCGCTGCATCTACTTCCAGCCAGTCCAGCGCGTCGATCTCCGCCTGTGCCTTTACCGAGGCTTCTAGGCGCGCAATGAACACGTCAGCTTCCACCCAATGGTCCAGCTCGTTTGCCGCCCGCGACTGAAAATGGCCGAGCGACTCTAGCTTCGACGGCTCCATCAGCAGGTCCAGTTCTTCATGCAGTTCCCTCTCGAGCGCTTGCCGAGGCGTCTCCTCACCCTCGATCTTGCCGCCAGGCAACATGAACGCATGGGTTCCGCGCTTGCGTACGATCAATACGCGTCCCGCCTCATCAAGCAGGCAGGCAGTGGCGATTTTCAGCACGGTTAATGTCATGCCGCTTGCTCCTTATCGTGGCATAGCGCCACAAGCTTCTTGTGTTGGTTGTAACGTTGCAGGCGAAGGGCGAGTGACTCTGGCAAAGCAGTGGTCTCACTGAAACTCAGTTGCTTGTAGAAAGACGCTAACCCCGGCTCACAAAATAACCATACAGGCCCTTCGCAGGCGGCCAGCGCTTGGGCCACCAGGCGTGTCGCCAGTCCCTGGTTACGGTGACTTGGCGCGACCAGCATAGCGGTTAGCCAATTGCCGCCATCGACGCCTGTGAGGCATAGCCCCGCAATGATCTCCACATGCTGTGCGACCCAGTAGCGAGCACCGGCTGGCGCCCGCATATGGCTGCGATGGGCTCGGTAGAATTTGTTAAGCAAAGGTCGGCTTTGGTCTGGCAGCTGACGCAACTGAGGTACTTCCATGAGCAGTTCTCCATCAATGCTGCCGGATATTAACCGATGCTCGTCGGGTCAGCGGGCTACGGGTCCAAGCTGGATTCGATGTTCGCTCCGTTCATCCGGCGCCTGCAATTTTCCACCATAGCTCGCGCTCTCAGAAGAACAGTCTCCAGCTAGGACATAACAGAATGTTGGACCTACTGATCGTCATGGCCTTCGTTCTCTACGGTCTGGGTTCCGGCCTGCGCGCACGGGGCAAGGCGTCCCAAAGCCTCGACGAATACTTTCTGGCAGGCAGGACTATCAAGGGGTGGAAGGCAGGCTTTTCCATGGGGGCGACCCAGTTCGCGGCCGATACGCCGCTGTTGGTGACCGGTCTGGTCGCGACGGCGGGCGTCTTTGCGCTGTGGCGTCTTTGGATCTATGGCCTCGCGTTCCTGCTGATGGCATTTATCTTTGCGGTGGGCTGGCGCCGCGCCGGAGTGCTGACCGACGCAGAACTGACCTGTGTGCGCTATAGCGGCAAAGGTGTCACGCCGCTGCGTCTGCTCAAGGCTATCTATTACGGCACGGTGATCAACTGTGTGGTGTTGGCAATGGTCCTGGTAGCTGCCATTCGTATCGCTGAGGTATTCCTACCGTGGCATCTGTGGTTACCGGCTGGCCTCTATGAGCCCATCGTCGCGTTGATCGCCAATCTGGGTATCCAGCTTGGCGAGAGCATTACTGGACTTGATCCGGCGATGATGAGTGCCAACAACTTGATTTCGATCCTGCTGATCCTCGCATTTACCGCGATGTATTCGATTACGGGCGGTTTACGCGCAGTGGTACAGACTGACGTTATGCAGTTCAGCTTGGCGATGATCGGCACACTGCTCTACGCCTGGTTCGTGGTTGACGCAGCGGGTGGTTTGAGCGGGCTGACCGACCGCATCGTCGAACTCTACGGCAGCGAACAGGCGAGCAGGATGCTGTCTTTCGTCCCGCCTGCAGATGCGGGCGAGGCGTTGATGCCGTTTCTGGTGATCGTTGGTCTGCAGTGGTTCTTCCAGATGAACGCTGACGGTACCGGCTACCTGGCGCAGCGGAGCATGGCATGCCCCACCGACCGTGACGCTCGGATTGCCGGCTTGGTGTTCACCTGGCTGCAGATATTCCTGCGCAGCCTGTTCTGGATGGCGATCGCCGTCGGATTACTGGTGTTGTATCCCTTCACCCCCGGTGACATGGCCGGTGACGGTTTCGCTGCTGGGCGAGAGGCCTTGTTCGTGCAGGGTATCGAAGATCTGCTGCCACCAGGCGTAAGGGGCTTGATGCTCGTCGGCTTGCTGGCTGCGCTGGCTTCAACCGTCGATACGCACCTCAATTGGGGGGCTTCCTATTGGAGTAATGACGTCTATGGAGGCGTGTTCGCGCCACATGTGCTCAAGCGAAAGCCAAAGGATCGCGAGCTAGTGCTGGTCGCACGGTTGTCGAATGTACTGATTCTGGTGATCGCGATGATCATCATGGCCAATCTCGGTTCGATCCAGACCGCCTGGTTCATATCACTGCTATTCGGCGCGGGAATGGGTTCGGTACTGGTGCTGCGCTGGCTGTGGGAGAGGATAAACCTCTATTCGGAGCTGACGGCGATGGCGGTGTCGCTGATCACGGCGCCACTGCTGCTCTATTACCTCGGCACCGACCCTGATCGCGAGTGGGTGCGCCTTGGGATCATGGCACTGACGACCACCTCCGCCGCAATCCTGGTGACCTTAATTACCCCCGCTACCGACGACGCCACACTTAAGCGCTTCTACAGTCGTGTACGTCCGTTTGGCTTCTGGCGGCGTGCGGCGAGGCTCAATGGGGTAGCGGCCTCTGTTTCGGTCAAGGCGCTTGGTACACGTCTTTTTGCTGTTGCGGTGACTGCCGTTTCGCTGTTCTCCCTGCTGGTCGGTGTAGGGCGCTTGATGTTTCCGCCACCGGATGGTTCTTCTGTGATCAGCTGGGTATGCATAGCGGTGGGCTTGTTGCTGGTGCCGGTCTGGTTGCGGATCGCCGTGGGACATGAGTTCGATAGCGACCCCGAAGGCGAACCGCTGCCGGATGAAATGGCGACACCCGAACGCAGCACTTCCTGATCACCATCCCGAGTGAATTGCCGTTTCGCTAGTTTCCCGTTTCGTTTGTTTTATATTGCTGAGAAAGTATCTGCTGTAATGGGTTTTACTAATAAAAAAGTCATTGATAAACAGGTGCTTGCATTATATACCTAAAATAAAATGAACAGTCATGACGTGTTCCTGTCATTAACAATGCGCATCGAATAAGTTGCGCATTCCGCCATAGTTAGCAAGAACAAGAGGTGTTGCCATGAACAGACTTTTCAAAACTTCCCTCCTGGTCGCCGCCATGCTTCCCGCCATCGCAGTTGCCGCTCCGGTGGCAGGTGATCGTGAAGTCACGCTGGGTGGCGCGGGCAGCAGCGATAAGGACTTCGACGATACAGTGCTCTCAGTACAGGGTAGTTGGGGCACATATCTGGACGAGGCTTCCATGTGGGGTGTTCGGCAAACCGTAAATGCCCGTGACTCGGAAGGGGAGAGCGTGCAGTTCGACGGTTCGACCCGTGTGTTCTACGACTATCACTTCGGTAGTGGCAATACTCGTCCGTTCGTCGGGGTGAGTGTTGGTGGGATCTATGGCGAGGAGGTTGACGAGACCTTTATGGGGGGGCCGGAAGTCGGTATTAAATACTGGGTTCAGGACAAAACCTTCATCACTGCAATGGCCGAATATCAATTCCTCTTCAAAAGTGGAAGCGATGCGCGGGATCGTTACGATGACGGCGCGTTCTTCTACAGCGTCGGTATTGGCTACAACTACTGAAGCCAACAAGTGCGATGTTTAACGGCATCGCACTTGCTATTTGCGCTGCGCTGGATTCAACTGTGCGCAACCTCCCTCAGCCCTCCACCAATTCTCTCAGAAAGTTCTGCAATGCCAGCCCTGGTTCGTCATCTTCAGAGGTGATCATGCGAATGCCCCACTGACTGAGGATTTCTTCCTGCACGGGGTTGGGTTTATGCGAGAAAACATATGAGATCGGCCGGACGCCGAGCGTTTCGTGTTGGTTCCAGATCTTTGAAAGCTTGTAAAACAGCAATCTGATATTCGTATCGGAAAGGCTGTAGCCAATAAACAGGACGGCCTTGCTCAAGGTGTCCGCGCGCAGTTTGATATCCAGCGGTGTTTCGAACTGCAGCCTTTCGTAGTAGCTAGTCTCGTCGAGTACGATGGAATTATCGTCGTCGAAGTCGCCATGGAACTTGACGATCTGTCGCACGCCGTCTCGCGCCTTGACCAGATCGCTTGCATTGGCAATTTTCAGATAGCTGACGCCGTGAGCGTCGTGCGCGTTCTCTAGCCAGCGATCATAGTTGGTGGTGTAAATGGCAGGAAACCGGCCCTGGACAATCAGCCGGTGTATTTCCGAGTCGCGAATATCGATGTTCTTGTGCCATTCACGGTCCATCCAGCTGCGCAGCGGCCCGATGTTGCCTTTCTTGATGCGGTAGTACTCGGCAAGCGAAAGGAAGTTTCCGTAGGTATCGAATACGTCGGGATCGTACTCGAGCTGAGCGGCGATCTCATCGATAAGCTCGCGCCATGGCGGCAGCCCGATGTTGGCGGACACCCCCGAGCCAACAAAGAGAATCAGGCGGTTATTTTTGTATGCCTCCAGAAGCTTTTGCATCAACTACCTCAGCCCCTTCGCAAATGCGTGATGAAGGCATCCAGAGCACGCCTGCGCATCGAAAGATCGTTATGGATACCGCCCAGTTCCGCGAAGGTGCACGAATAGCCGTCTGGCACGAACACGTTGTCCCATTCGAAACCCTGGTCGCCGGCAGGAGTACGGGAGATCTTGCCTGTGACCTCGCCCTTGAAGAAGTGCCGCTTGCGGCCGTCGCAGTAGCCGATCAAGGTACGTGCCACGGCAGATGGGTCGTCGAGGCTGCCAATCAGATCGGAAAAACGTACGGCGTGCAGACGATCCCAAAAAGTCTGTGTAAGGCCGCCAGGAAAACCGTTCAGGCTGTTGATGAACAGACCGGAATGCTCGACGAACACGGGCTTGCCAATTAGCTTGAATGCGTCCAGCAGCTTGTCACTGACCAGTTGGTTCAGGTCCTCGGTCTGTGTTTCAACGATGCGCACCGGGAATTTGACGATCTCGATACCGCTTTTGCCTAGAAATTCTTCTGCATCGCGAATCTTCTGCTCGTTCACCGAGGCAAAGCGGATCTTCATGGAATCCCCTGGTTGCGTGGTTCAGTGCCGCCGTGTTTGCAACGGCCTCACAAGGTATGACGCAGCTAGGTGCAAGGGGTTCGGCGGCGTGCAGACGCCAGGCTACTCGAGCCGAGGTACAGCAAGGTTACAGTGGAGCCGACTGTACGGGGCAGGCGTGCCGGCCTGCCTGGAGAATACGCTTTGCAGGAATTCGCAACTGCGCCAGCAGGTAATCGGCAAATTCTTCGGAGTATCCCTGCTTGGCGATCGCCAGAGCCATGCATTCGAGCCAGGCATCGCGCTCGGCTTCGCCGACCGTCCAGCGGGTGTGAAATTGCGGAATGTTGATGCTGCCGTAGTGTTCCGCGTAGCGACGTGGGCCACCCAACCAGCCGCAAAGAAAGGCAGCGAGCCGCTTGCGCGATTCGATCAGGTCGCGTGGATACAGGCGGCGGACGCAGATCGCGTCTTCGCGCTCGTCCATGATCTGGTAGAACGCTTCGACCAGGCGTGTCAGCCCAGACTCGCCACCCGCTGCCTGGAACGAAGCATCGCCTACGCCAAACGGAACGCTGGAGGTTGTATTCATGGTAAGGCCTCGAAATGGCGACGACCGTGGAGATTGATCCAGAGCAACGGATGCGATGTTGGTAGTCGGGCGCGCCTGGATGATGGTCTATGCTGTCGACAAAACTGGTTGGAGACTCGCTATGCGCAACATTCTTCTCGCTTATGACGGTTCGGACAACGCCAAACGGGCCTTGCAATACATCATCGATTTCGCCACCGATGCGCCTAAGCCGCCCGAGGTGCATGTGCTGAACGTGCAGCAGGAGCCGGTGCTCTATGGCGAGTTCGTCACTGCGGGTACGGTTGATGAGTTGAACAAGAGTTTTATCGACAAGTCGAACCGAACCCTTGCTGAAGCCGCTGCGGCACTCAAGACAGCGGGAATTGCGCACCAGACTCACGCCATTCTGGGCAACGTGGCGGAGCAGGTGAACGATGCCGTGCAACGGTTTGGTTGCGACACCGTAGTGATGGGCACCCGCGGCCTGGGCAGCTTTACTGGCATGTTGATGGGCTCGGTCGCCAATCGTGTGGTTCATGAGGTCTCGGTGCCGGTCCTTCTGGTGAAGTGACCGACACCTGTTTTGTCATCCTCAGTCCGGCTTGCGCTTGAGCAAGTCGGCCAGATTGGCAAAGGCCTTGAACGTCTCTTTCGGCCCCAGGTCGCTCCCTGGCCGGGCTTCGGCGTGATACTGGTTGTCGGTATAGCGTGAGTGCTCGTTGTCGTGGCAGTACAGGCAGAGCAACTCCCAGTTGGAACCATCTTCCGGGTTGTTGTCGTGATTGTGGTCCTTGTGATGGACCGTCAGCTCGCTCAGTCGCTTGCCGGAAAACTCCCGTGCACAGCGCCCACAGACCCACGGGTACATTTTCAGGGCCTTTTCACGATAACCCTGTTCGCGCTGGGCATAGGGGGTGTTGGGTTTGTTCGTACTCATCGCTGTGCCTCTAGCTCAACGGTTGATATGCGTTAGCCGGCCAGGCCGACGTAGACATTTTGCACATCGTCATGGGCGTCGATGGCGCTGAGGAAGGCTTCGACTTCCTCAAGCTCGGCTTCGGACAGCGTCGTCACGGGATTCTTCGGGCGGTAGCCGAGCTGTGCGGACTGTACGGTGAAGCCTTGCTCCGGCAGGGCGCGGCAGACCACGTCCATGTCCGTGGCGTCACTGATGAACAGCGTGGCACCATCTTCAGCAGCTTCGAAATCCTGCGCGCCGGCTTCGATGGCGGCCAGTTCGGGATCGGCATCGGCAGTCGCCGGCGCGGCTTCGATCATGCCGCAGTGATCAAAGTCCCAGGCGACCGAGCCGGAGGCGCCGAGCTGGCCCTTGCGAAACAGCACGCGGATCTCAGCCACGGTGCGGTTGACGTTGTCGGTCAGGCACTCGACGATCACCGGAACCTGATGCGGCGCGAAGCCTTCATAGGTGGTGCGCTCGTAATTGACGCTCTCACCTAGCAGCCCCGCACCTTTCTTGATGGCCCGCTCAAGGGTCTCGCGCGGCATCGAGGCCTTCTTGGCCTGCTCTACCACCAGGCGCAAGCGAGGATTCATGTCCGGGTCGGCGCCGCTGCGCGCCGCGATCATGATTTCTTTCGACAGTTTGCCGAAGGTACGACCTTTGGCGTTGGCTGCCGCTTCCTTATGTTTCGCTTTCCACTGTGCGCCCATGAATGCTCTCGTGATGGCTGAGGTTGTTGGAGATCGACTGACCGCGATTCTAGCCGTTGCTGCGGCAGCAGGCACGGGCTGTGCGTAACTCGAGGGCCGCGGCAGGACGTATGGCGGGTAAGGCTGTCGACTGTAACGCCCAAATGCCTGCCTGCTGTATGAGTACCGGGTCGCCACAGCCGGCTTTAATGCGTTTTTGTCTGGGGAACTGTGCCATGGCACCGAAGGACCTGATGCTGGCCCTGGTTGTGATTGTCGTCTGGGGTATGAATTTCGTCGTGATCAAGGTCGGCCTGGATGACATCCCGCCGATGCTGCTGGGGTCACTGCGCTTTCTGCTCGCGGCATTTCCGGCGGTGTTGTTCATCAAGCGGCCACAGATGCCGCTGCGCTGGTTGTTGGCTTATGGCGGGACCATCTCGCTCGGTCAGTTTGCCTTTCTCTTCTCTGCGATGAAGGTCGGCATGCCGGCTGGCCTGGCCTCGTTGGTGCTGCAGTCGCAGGCGTTCTTCACGCTGTTCTTCGCCGTGCTATTTCTTGGCGAACGGCTCCGTGCAAGCAATCTGGTCGGGCTGATGATTGCCGCTGGCGGTTTGCTGCTGATCGGCATGCAAGGCGACCGCAGCATGACGCTGGCAGGTTTCCTGCTGACCATCTGCGCGGCATCGATGTGGGCACTGGGCAATATCGTTACCCGCAAGGTGGGCAAGGTGAATCTGGTCGGGCTGGTAGTGTGGGGCAGCCTGATTCCACCGATTCCGTTCTTCGCGCTGTCGTGGGTGCTGGAGGGGCCGGAAGCGATCGGGGGTGCATTGCGTGGCTTTGGGATGGATTCAGCGCTGGTGCTGATCTACTTAGCGTTCGGCGCGACCATTCTTGGCTACGGACTCTGGAGTCGTCTGTTGTCGCGCTATCCGGCCAATACCGTTGCGCCGTTCTCGCTGCTCGTACCCGTCGTTGGGCTGACCTCTGCCGCGGTACTGCTGGACGAGCACCTGGGCCTGCTCCAGGCGGTTGGCGCGCTGCTGGTAATGCTGGGTCTGGTGATCAACGTAGGCGGGGGATGGGTGGTTGGCCGACTGCGCACGGCTTTCGGCAGTCCAGCGGCCTGACAGCAAAACGCCCCGCGACGGTGTCCGGGCGGGGCGCTGTACCAGCGTTATGATCTAGCGGGCAGCGTGACTGCCCAATAGAGGTGCGGGTCCGCTGGCTTTATCCCGTTTGGCCGCGCGCTTTTCCTGCGCAGTCTTGAGGGGTTTCTTTTTCGCATTCTTCTTTGTATCCATACCTTTGCTCATGATGTCGCCTCGCTGATGGGTGGCTTAGTGATGCATCCTTGCGTGGGTCTGCTCTGTGGCCAATGCACCTCGGCGTGAGCGTGAAGATCGAAATAGTTTTACAGAGCCTACGCCTGCCATGCAGGAATGGATAGCGACATCTAGCGGCGTGGCTAACCAACCCTTGTGAGCGAAAATCAGATCTTGAACCGCCCGATCAGCGTCTGCAGCTCACCGCCCAGCTGAGCGAGGCGGGCAGTTGAGATGGCCGTCTCCCGAGCCGCTTCGGCGGATTGGTCGGCCACGTCGCGCACGCTGAGCACGCTGCGATTGATTTCTTCGGCCACCGAACTCTGCTGTTCGGCGGCGGTGGCGATCTGCTGGTTCATCGCCTGAATGACCGAGACAGTTTCGGTAATGGCTTGCAGCTCCGTGCCCACTTCTCGAGCGAGGGTGACGGTATCGCGAGCCAGGGTGCTGCTACTGTCCATCATTCCGGACGCCGTGCGGGCGCCTTTCTGTAGGTTGGCGATCAGGGCCTCGATCTGCGCGGTGGACTGCTGCGTGCGCTGAGCCAGGCCGCGCACCTCGTCGGCTACTACCGCGAACCCGCGGCCGGCTTCACCCGCCCGAGCAGCCTCGATGGCGGCGTTCAACGCCAGCAGATTGGTCTGCTCGGCGATGCCGTTGATCACGGTCAGCACGGTACTGATGCCGTCGGTTTCCTGGTTTAGCTGGGTCATGGCCTCAGCCGAAAGCGTGACTTCGCTAGAGAGCCGATCGATCTGCGACAGGGCACGCTGGACTACGGTATTGCCTTTGGCCGCCTGTTGATCGGCGCGTTGGGCTGCGCTCGAGGCCTCTTCGGCATTGCGCGCGACCTCTTGCACCGTCGCGGTCATCTCATGCATGGCTGTGGCGACCTGATCGGTTTCTTGGCGCTGGCTGCTGACGCCAGCACTGGTCTGCTCGGTCACCGCAGATAATTCCTCCGAGGCAGTGGCCAGCTGCGTGGTGATGCCGCCGATATGCCCGATCAGCGTTTGCAGGTTTCCGCGCGTCTTGCCCAGTGCCTGAAGCAATTGGCCGAACTCGTCGTGGCGCGGCTCCGGAGCCTGACCGGTCATGTCGCCAGCGCCGATGCGCTCGGCGATCTGCACTGCCTGGTTGAGTGGCTGCGTAATCTGACGGACGATCAGCCAGCCGATCAGGACGCCCAGGACAACCGCCGCCAAGGTAATGCCGATGACCTGAATCTTCTTCGTCTGGGCATCGTTGGCGCTTTTCTCCGTCTGGCTGGAGATGATGCTGCGGGCCTGGTCGTAGAGCTTGGCAAAAATGGCCTCCATGTCCTGACGCGCCTGCTGTTGGCTGGCTACGATGGGCGGCAGCTTCTTCACCAGATCGACGTATTCGGTAGCGCTGGCCTTGAGCGTTTTCAGGCTTTCGGCTTGAGGGCCGATCAGCTCGTCTTCCAGCGGTGAAATGGCCGCGTTCAACGCCTCGAATTGCTGGCTCAGGGTCTGCAGGGCGGCTTCGGATTCTTCCATCAGATAACCGCGCACGGTGAAGCGCAGCAGGCGGTTCTGCTTGGAAAGCTCGGTGGTCATCAGGGCAATGTTGGCGATGTCGCTGGTCGGGTGCAGGACCGGATTGCCCTGGACGCCGTTCCAGCGTTGTTCCAGATTGGCAATCAGCTTGTCGGTGGTGTTGCCTGCATCGACCCAGTTGGCACGCGTCTGCTTTTTCAGTGCATGCAGCGCGACGAGCTTCTCAAATGCTGCCTGGTAGTCCCGAGCCTGGTCGACGATGGCTTGCAGATACTCGCGGTCCTGCGGCTCCGAAAAGCTGGCCTTTTTCTGTTCTACAAGCTGAACGATTTTAGCCACCGAGTCGGTGACCTGAGCGACGTACTTCTGGTCGCCACGCTCTTCGAAGCGCACCTGCGCATAGCGGATCTGATTGGCTTCGTTGAGCAGGTTTTCAGCGGTCTGCGCTTTATCGCTTCGTGAAATCAGGGCGTCCATGCTGAGCACGCCGATAGCGGCAACGCAGATGGTGAGCAGCAATACCGCAGCGAAGCCCAGCGCCAGCTTGTAGCTGACTTTGAGATTTTTCATTGTTGTTCCTCAGGCTGGCAGTGCCGATGACGATGGGTCGTACAATGACATCGGCTTGATTTGGTAATACTTGAGGAGGTTGTCTGATGACTTGGCTCCGTTTTCGGTCGTTAGTGGCCGCTACATCATTGCCTGACACGTTGCGCCTGGATCTCGGGTAAATCCCGCCTGCGCATACGCCAGTAACGGCTCTGTGACGGCCAACCGATCATTGATGTTCTGGTCCAGCAGCAACTGGATCAGCTCGCGCTTGAGCGTCATCAACTCGTTGTCGACGGTCTGCCAGACGAATTCGCTCGCCGGTGTGATGCTGGTATCGGCGACATCCATGCCGAACGAGTCTTCGCTGAACCGGACGATGTGCTTGCCGCTTTTGCCGTGGAAACCCACAAAACCTTGCAGGCAGTCGGCGGCCTGGCAGATGTCGGCGGATGTGATGCTCATGTAAACCTCGGTATCGATTCGGGTGGTTTACACGCAGGGCAGGCGTTTGATGTGCTTGGCGACCTTACTTTTGGGGTCGCTCGATGGAACGCATTGTCGCGGTCAGCGTTGCGTCTGAACAGCGGCACGACGCCGCTTGCCGTCATCAGAACAATGCACCCTGATCCTTTTGCCTGCGTCGACTGTCCAGGCGTTGACGAAAGCGCGTGCGGTATTCGCTTGCAAGCGGCGACAGACCGGCCAGCCAGGCGAGTTCGGTATCGCTGATGTCCTCATTCATGAATCCGCGCCAGACACGCAAGACGCTGGCGGTCGGGCACGGCCTATCAATCAAATGCAGATCAGCGCCAGGGCGGATGGCGCCGGGTTCCAGGGTTCGGTACAGCCATCCGGTTCTGCCGCTTTTGGCCAGTTGCCGGGCTAGGCCTCGGGCGTCATGTCGTCGGTCGAGGTTGCTGCAAGGCGAGCGGGGCTGACTGACTTCGATCAGGGCGTCACCCCAGCGAAAGCGATCCCCGATGCAGACCTGTCGTTCATCCAGGCCCAACGTTGAAAGATTCTCGCCAAACGCGGCTGGGCCGATCGCTTGCAGGTGGGGGTACAGCCTGCACCAATGTCGGTAATGATCGGTTGGGTAATGGCAAAGGCTGCGATCCGGCCCGCCATGGAAACGGTGATCGGCGACACGGTCACCTTGCAGCCCGTTGAGATCGAGCCAGACGTCATTCGTGGCGCGTTGCTTGTCTATGCCCGAAAGCTTCTCGGTGCCCGGCAGCCGCAGCAGTTGGTCGCGTAGGAAGGGGCCTTCAACCGGCCATTGCATGACGGTGCTCTGATTGGATAAAAAAGGGCAAGCGCTTTTCAAGCTTCGTTGAGTCGGGCCAGCTCTCGGCGCACCATGGCGGCAAACTCCGGCGGCTTCAGCTGATACAGCTCGGTGGCGACCCAGGCCAGCCAGCGCGGACCCAATATCTCTCGGTGTTCCAATAGTCGTCGCGCTTCGGCTGTTGCCCGCTCGGCATGTTGCTGATGAAACTCCGACCGGCTCATGTCTGCTCCTTTAGCTGAGCGGGCGATTCTAAACGACCAACCCCGTTGTCGCCCGATTGCTTGGTAAAGCCTGCGAGCCGCGCTAGGCTCGCGGTTCTGTCGTCAATCGAGTTTGAATCATGCCGCGGTCCGTCAACTTCAAGGACAAGATTTCTCGCCAGCGACCCTATGGACGCGTCGAATCGGGTCTCAAAGCTTCAGAGGGTGAGCTGTCACTGATCATTGATCAGTTTGAAAGCGATCGCGGCCGTATCATCAACTCCGCTGCGGTGCGCCGGCTGCAGCAGAAGACTCAAGTCTTTCCGCTGGAGCGCAATGCGGCAGTGCGCAGTCGTTTGACGCATTCCCTCGAGGTCCAGCAGACCGGCCGTTTCATCGTGCGCACCTTGTATAAGCAGCTCGGTGAACGGGCAGCGCATTACGGCCTGGATGGGCTGGAAGGAGCGCTGGAAAGCCTGGTGGAAATGACGTGTCTGATGCACGACATCGGCAATCCACCGTTCGGGCACTTTGGCGAGTTCGCCATTGGCGAGTGGTTTAAGCGGCACCTGGAAAAGCTGTTCGACGCGGCGGTGCCGGACGAGCAGGGCAACAACGCATTGCGCAGCCGCATGCTGATCGATCTCGAGCAGTTCGAAGGCAATGCACAAGCGATTCGGTTGGTGGTGAGCCTGCTGCGGCTCAATCTGACCTACACACAGACGGCGGGCCTGCTGAAATACGTGCGCGCCGCTTACGCGCCTAAGCCGACCAAGGGGACACCTGGTGCCTGTCTGTTGAAGAAGCCAGGCTTCTACCTGTCGGAGGAGCCTTTCGTTGCGGAGCTGCAGGCTGCGCTGGGGTTGCTGCCTGGCACGCGGCACCCGGTCGCGTACATCATGGAGGCAGCCGATGACATCGCCTATTGCCTTGCAGACATTGAAGACTCGGTAGAGAAGGGCATCTTCACCATCGAGCAGCTGTCTCAGCTGCTAATCGCCAAATTCACCGAGCACGGCTCGCCCGAAGAGGCGATTGCGAGCACCGGCCGCAGTTTTCGCAGCATGGTCGAGTACGCCCAGGCGCGTGCTGCAAAGGAACCGATCAACAAGGTGGGCGAGTTTTTCATCTGGCTGCGTGTGAATCTGGTACACCCGCTGGTGCAGCACGCCGCCCAGCAGTTCATCGAGCATATCGAGGCGGTTTACGACGGCACGCTCGATCGTGCCCTGCTGGAGGACGCAAGTCTTGCCAACGCCATCGTGCAGACCTTCAAGGATGTCGCGATGGACCGAGTGTTCTGTCACCGAGAAGTCGAAACCTTGCAACTGCAGGGCTACCGGATTCTGCAAGGACTGCTGGATGCCTATTCGCCGCTGTTGGCCGTCGCACCAGAGACCTTCCAGGCATTGACCGAAGGCCGTTGTCGCAGCGAGCCGCACTTGCAGATGCTCGCCCGCCGCCTGCCCAGCCAACTGATCAAGGCCTACCACGAGTCGCTGAAAGCGCACCCTGAAGGCAGTGAAGAGCAGCCATTGTGGGAGTTCTACTACCGCTGCCGGATGTTGCAGGACTACGTCAGCGGAATGACCGACCAGCTGGCGCAGGACGAATACCGCACGCTCTCAGCTTTATAACGTCCGTCTATGCCTGCTGTTCTGGCAGGCATCATCGTCCGCTTTGCCTGTAGCCCACCTCCGATGCGCCAAAATTGCTCGCGCTGCCGTTTCGTTGGTATAGCGCTTGCATTTGTCTGGTGCGTGCGGATCGAGCGTAGCCCCGTAATGGCGCAACGATCGACTGCGAAATCAGGCGGAATTAACCGTAAGTGTCTGAAAAATAACGCTTCGGTTTTCGAGAGACGGCCGTCTCGAAAGTCCGCCGCAACAGTTGATGGCAAGCCTTCAACCAATCGTGATGCAAGTTGGTGCGTTTGATTGGTGCGGATTGCTGTTTTGGTGCGCTTTCCATAGGACGTAGTAGATGGATAACCCAAGCAGTGCGGTAGAAGTCCTGATTCACGGTGCCAATACCCTGTTCATCCTGATGGGCGCTGTGATGGTCCTGGCGATGCATGCCGGTTTCGCCTTTCTCGAGGTCGGGACCGTACGCCTGAAAAATCAGGTCAATGCCCTGTCAAAAATCATCGCCGACTTTGCCGTCTCGACATTGGCGTATTTTTTTATCGGCTATTGGGTCGCATACGGCGTGACCTTTCTGCAGCCAGCGGATCAACTTATCGCCGAAAACGGCTATTCACTGGTCAAGTTCTTCTTCTTGCTGACGTTCGCTGCAGCGATACCTGCGATCATTTCCGGCGGCATTGCCGAGCGCGCCAAATTCGGGCCGCAACTGTGCGCTACCTTGCTGATCGTTGCGTTCGTCTACCCGTTCTTCGAAGGCATGATGTGGAACGGCAATTTCGGCGTTCAGGCCTGGCTGGAAGCGCAGTTTGGTGCCCCGTTCCATGATTTCGCCGGCTCGGTAGTGGTGCACGGTATGGGGGGTTGGCTCGCTTTCGGCGCGGTGATTCTGCTCGGTCGACGCAACGGTCGATACCGCGATGGCCGTCTGATGGCCTTCGCCCCGTCGAACATACCTTTCCTGGCACTGGGATCATGGATCCTCATCGTGGGCTGGTTCGGCTTCAACGTGATGAGTGCTCAGACTCTTCAAGGGGTCAGCGGGCTGGTCGCGATCAACTCGCTGATGGCCATGGTTGGCGGAACAGCGGCCGCATGGGCGGTTGGCCGCAACGACCCAGGCTTTCTCCACAACGGGCCGTTGGCTGGGCTGGTAGCGGTCTGCGCAGGCTCAGACCTGATGCATCCCATCGGTGCTTTGGCAACGGGTGTGGTAGCGGGCGCCTTGTTCGTCTGGGCATTCACCGCGGCCCAGGCCAAATGGAAGATCGACGATGTGCTCGGCGTCTGGCCATTGCATGGCCTCTGCGGCGTTTGGGGCGGGTTGGCTTGCGGGATCTTTGGTCAGCATGCGCTTGGGGGACTGGGCGGCATCAGCCTTATCAGTCAAGTTATAGGCACGGGCCTGGGCGTGCTGGTTGCGCTCGTGGGCGGCTTCCTGGTCTACGGCGTGCTCAGATCCACTGTTGGCATTCGCCTGAGCCAGGAAGAAGAATTCAACGGTGCCGACCTGTCGATCCACCGCATCGGTGCGTTGAGCCACGACTGACTTGAGGAAGCCGGCCGGACGATGCGGCCGGCTTTTGGTGATTCGGGTTGATTGCCGCAGTGGGAACCCTTAGCTGCCCATTCAATCGACCGTGTCGGTCTCGCGGGCATAGGCGCGCATGAACAGGGCGACGCAATCCTCGACATGCCGCTTCCCATCTTCGGCGTCCAGTCGCTCGGCATAGCCGATCAGCAGACGAAAATGAGCGGCGCCTTTAATCAACGAACAGAAATGTTCCGCGGCGCGCATCGGCTCGGGCACATCCAGCAACTGGCACCGGTGCGCCTGGTCGAGCAGCTGCTCCAGATCGAGCAACAGCTTCTGTGGGCCTGCATCGAAGAACATCCGCGACAGCGTCGGGTTCTGGGCCGCCATTGCCACCATCAGTCGGTGCAGGCCGATGGATTCGGGGCTGATGACCAGCTCGTGAAAAGCCTGGGCAATATCCAGCAGGACCGAACGGAACTCACCGCCATCCTCCAGCACGAACAGCCGGCGCGGCAGACGCGTCTCGCAGGTTGCCTTTATCGCAGCGCCGAACAGCGCCTCCTTGTCTTTGAAATGACTGTACAGCGTGAGCTTCGATACGCCGGCTTCGGCGGCGATGGCGTCCATGCTGCTGCCTTCATAGCCATTGCCGAGGAACAGAGTTTGGGCAGCCGCCAGGATCGCTTCGCGCTTGGCGGGGTCCTTCGGACGGCCTGGGCCAGACGGTACGGGTGAGCTTTCGGTCATGGGCGTTTTTAATACTAGACTGGTGAGTTCGGTATTTTTACTATACCGCGCAGTATAAGTATTAGAACCCGCCTCGCGACAGAGAGAGATTCGACGTGTTCCGACATGCCTTGCCCTTCCTCGGTGTTTTTTGTTTCGTTTTGCTTGCCGGTTGCGGCAATGACGAGCCTGAGCAACTCTCGACGCGGCCGGTGATGGTGGTTCAGCCACAGCCTGCCAGTGAGGCCTTTGAAAGCTATCCGGGCGAGGTGCATGCGCGCTACGAACCCGAACTGGCGTTTCGCATTGCAGGCAAGGTTACGGAGCGGATGGTCGAAGCCGGCGAGCGGGTGAGCAAGGACCAACCATTGGCCAAGCTCGATCCGCAGGATGTGCGGCTGCAACTCGAGGGTATGCGTGCTCAGGTAGCGGCGGCGGAAGCCAACTTGCGGGTCGCCCGCGCCGAGCATGAGCGCTACAAGACCTTGATGGATCGCCAACTGGTCAGTCGCTCGCAATTCGACTCTTCTGAAAACGCCTATCGCTCCGCACAGGCACGTCTGCAACAAGCCCGTGCGGAATTCGACGTGGCCAACAACCAGGTCGGCTACGCCATCCTGCGAGCGACGCACGAAGGCGTGGTTGCTCAGCGTCGGGTTGAGGTGGGGCAAGTAGTTGGCGCTGGTCAGACGGCGTTTGTCCTGGCTGCCGATGGCGAACGCGAGGTGGCCATTAACCTGCCGGAGCAGGCGTTGGAACGCTACTCGGTCGGCCAACCTGTTTCGGTGGAAATCTGGTCGCAGCCGGGCAAGACGTATGCCGGCCACATCCGCGAGCTATCACCAGCTGCCGACGCGCAGTCCCGGACCTACTCTGCCCGCGTTGCCTTCGATGATGCCGAGGTGCCTGCCGAACTTGGCCAGAGCGCGCTGGTGTCGATCCGCAGCAACGGCGAGGTGCCCTTGGCCGTGCCGCTTTCGGCGGTCACGGCCGAGCAGGGCAACGCTTACGTCTGGCGAGTCAGGGAGGACGCCACTCTTGAGCGCGTCGTCGTACAAACGGGGGCCTTCGGTGAATCCTCGGTGCCGATTCTCAAAGGCTTGCAGGCGGACGATTGGATTGTGTTGGCGGGTGTGCAGATGCTCCACGAGAACCAGGCGGTGAGGGCGGTCGATCGTGACAACCGTCCGGTCGTGCTGGCAGCGCAGGAGTAATCACGATGCGCTTCAATCTTTCCGCCTGGGCGCTGGGTAACCGGCAGATCGTTGTCTATCTAATGCTGTTGATGGCCGTGGTCGGGGCGCTCTCTTACAGCAAGCTCGGTCAGAGTGAGGACCCGCCCTTTACCTTCAAGGCGATGGTAATTCAGACCCAGTGGCCCGGCGCGACCGCCGAAGAAGTCTCGCAGCAGGTCACCGAGCGCATCGAAAAGAAGCTGATGGAAACGGGAGAGTACGAGCGCATCGTGTCCTTTTCACGGCCGGGCGAATCCAACGTCACGTTCATGGCGCGCGATTCGATGCACTCCGAGCAGATCCCTGACCTCTGGTATCAGATCCGCAAGAAAGTCGGCGACATCCGCCACACCTTGCCCGCCGGTGTGCAGGGCCCATTCTTCAATGATGAATTCGGCACCACGTTCGGCAACATCTACGCGTTGACCGGCGAAGGCTTTGATTACGCCGTGCTCAAGGATTACGCCGATCGCATCCAGTTACAGCTGCAGCGTGTCGCAAACGTCGGCAAGGTCGAGCTGATCGGTTTACAGGACGAGAAGATCTGGATTGAGCTTTCCAACGTCAAGCTGGCCAATCTCGGCGTGCCGCTGGAGGCGGTCAAACAGGCGCTCGAAGCGCAGAACACCGTCATGTCGGCGGGGTTCGTCGAGACACCCAGTGACCGTGTTCAATTACGCGTTACCGGTAGCTTCGAGACGGTAAAGGAAATTCGCGACTTCCCCATCCGAGTGGCCGGCAGCACCTTCCGCATCGGTGATGTTGCCGAGGTCTATCGCGGTTTCAACGATCCGCCCGCGCCGCGCATGCGCTACATGGGCGAACCGGCGATCGGCCTGGCGGTGTCGATGAAACCCGGAGGCGACATCCTCGTGCTCGGCGAGGCGCTGCAAGAGGCGTTCGCACGATTGCAGCAGGAATTGCCGGCGGGCATGCAGTTGCGCAAGGTCTCGGACCAGCCTGCGGCCGTGAAGACAGGTGTGGGCGAGTTCGTCCAGGTGCTGATCGAGGCCCTGGTGATCGTGCTGCTGGTGAGCTTCTTCTCGCTGGGTGTCCGTACGGGGCTGGTGGTCGCGCTGTCGATCCCACTGGTATTGGCCATGACCTTCGCGGCCATGCATTACCTGGACATTGGTCTGCACAAGATTTCCCTGGGTGCGCTGGTGTTGGCGTTGGGACTCATGGTGGACGATGCGATCATCGCCGTGGAAATGATGGCGATCAAAATGGAGCAGGGCTTCGACCGGCTCAAGGCTGCGAGTTACGCCTGGACCAGCACGGCCTTTCCGATGCTCACCGGTACGCTGATCACCGCAGCGGGCTTTCTACCGATCGCCACCGCGCAGTCCAGTACGGGCGAATACACCCGCTCGATCTTCCAGGTGGTGACCATCGCCCTGATCGCCTCCTGGATCGCCGCCGTTGTGTTCGTGCCCTTGTTGGGTGAGAAGCTGCTGCCCGATCTGGCCAAGCGTCGTGCGCAAAAGCATGGCGGCAGCGAGCAGGGACACGACCCGTATTCGACGCCGTTTTACCAGCGCGTGCGGCGCGTGATCCATTGGTGTGTGCAGCGGCGCAAGACGGTCATCATCCTGACCTTGTTGGCGTTCGTCGGCGCGATCGGATTGTTTCGTATCGTGCCGCAACAGTTCTTTCCCGCCTCCGGTCGCCTGGAGCTGATGGTCGATCTGAAGCTCGCTGAAGGTGCCTCGCTCAAGGCCACCGAAGCCGAGGTCCATCGCCTTGAGGAGATGCTCAAGGACCGCGCCGGTATCGACAATTACGTGGCCTATGTCGGTAGCGGGTCGCCGCGTTTTTACCTGCCGCTGGATCAGCAGCTGCCGGCCACCAGCTTCGCTCAGATCGTGGTATTGGCTGACAGTATCGAGCAGCGCGAGGCGTTACGTAGCTGGCTGATCGAGCGATTGCGGGAAGATTTCCCGACCTTGCGCGGTCGCGTCAGTCGTCTGGAAAACGGTCCGCCTGTGGGCTATCCGGTGCAGTTCCGAGTCACTGGTGAGCATATTGATGTGGTGCGCAAGCTGGCACGTCAGGTCGCGGCCAAGGTGCGCGAGAACCCCTATGTGGCTAACGTCCATCTCGACTGGCAGGAGCCGAGCAAGGTGGTCTGGCTGAACGTGGATCAGGATCGTGCCCGTGCGCTGGGCGTCAGTACGGTTGAACTGTCGAACTTCCTCAAGCGCACCTTTACCGGCACCACGGCGAGCCAGTTCCGGGAAGATAACGAGCTGATCGAGATCCTGATTCGTGGCACCGCACGCGAACGCGAAACCCTGTCCATGTTGCCCAGCCTGGCGATTCCCACGGCCAGCGGCCGCAGTGTGCCTTTGTCGCAGGTCGCAACCCTGGAATACGGCTTCGAAGAGGGCGTGATCTGGCATCGCAATCGGATGCCGACGGTAACGGTGCGTGCCGACATCTATGGCGATCAGCAGCCGGCCTCGCTGGTGCAACAGATCGAACCGACCCTGAGTGAGGTACGCGAGGCGCTGCCCAGCGGTTACCTGCTGGAAGTCGGCGGAACTGTCGAGGACTCCAGTCGCGGCCAGGCCTCGGTGAATGCCGGCATGCCGCTGTTCATCATCGTTGTGGTGAGCCTGCTGATGCTGCAGCTGAAAAGCTTCTCACGTTCGGCGATGGTGTTCCTGACCGCACCGCTGGGGCTGATTGGCGTAGCACTGTTCCTACTGCTGTTCGGCAAGCCGTTCGGTTTCGTAGCGATGCTCGGCACTATCGCGCTGTCCGGCATGATCATGCGCAACTCGGTGATATTGGTGGATCAGATCGAGCAGGACATTGGCGCGGGGCAGGATCGTTTCAATGCCATCATCGATGCCACGGTTCGGCGCTTCCGGCCCATCGTGCTGACAGCGCTGGCGTCGGTGTTGGCGATGATACCGCTGTCACGCAGTGTGTTCTTCGGACCGATGGCGGTGGCGATCATGGGCGGGTTGATCGTCGCGACCGCGCTGACATTGCTGTTTTTGCCAGCGCTTTACGCCGCCTGGTTCCGGGTCAAGGAAGTGCCTCAAAGCTGAGGCCTGAAGGGGAGTCGGCGTCCGCTTGCTTAGACGCCGGCGGCCTGCAGCAGCTGCTCCGCTGAGGCCTTGGCCAGCAGCGCCTGGTCCTCCGGGCCTTCTATGTGCGCCATGCTCAGTGCGCCTTCGATAAGAAATTGCAGCTGGCGTGCAAGCTGCTGAGGCTGCGGTGCATCGAGTGCTTCAAGCAGCTCGCGCAGATGGTGCTGAAATTGCGCCTTGTATCCCGCTGCGCGCTGATGGATCGGGTGTTCTCGATCCAGATATTCGGCCGCTGCGTTGATGAACAGACAGCCACAGAACGCGGTTGGGCTGTGAATCATGTTGTTCAGTCCATCGTATACGCTCAGCAGCGCCTTGCGCGGCGGCAACGCGTTGCGCGCCTCTCGCAAACGCTCGAGCATCGGCAGCTGGCGCGCTTCCAGCACCGCCAGGATCAGTTCGTCCTTCGACTTGAAGTGCTTATACAGGGTCATCTTGGCCACGCCCGATTCGCTGAGAATCCGATCGATACCGGTAGCGTGGTAGCCCTCTGTGTAGAACAGCCGCTCCGCAGTGGCGAGCAGCAGGTCGCGCTTGGTGGTTGCCATGTGGATCTCCTCGGCCGGCCATTATGCGGGAGCGAAACTGTTCCCTCCAATTGTCCGCTGACCCATACATTGCGCTTGCAGTGTACAGACAGGTCTGTCTATTATCCAGTCGTGCCTGATTCAGGCCCATCCTCAAGGAGCGACACGATGAAACTCTACGACATGACCCTGTCCGGCAATTGCTACAAGGTTCGCCTGTTTCTTGGTTTGATCGGCCAAACGGCTGAACGGGTGCCGGTGGATGTGCTCAAGGGTGAGCACCGGCAGTCAGCGTTCCTGGCGACCAACCCTCGCGGGCAAGTGCCGGTACTTGAGGACGGCGAGCTCCGCGTGATCGACTCTCAGGCCATCCTCGTTTATCTGGCGCGGCGCTATGCCGATGAAGCCTGGTTCCCCCAGGATGCGTTGGCTCAGGCGCGCATCGTCGGCTGGCTGAGCTTCGCGGCCAACGAGATGCACCATGGCCCAGCCACTGCCCGTGCGGGGCGTCTGTTCGCCAGGCCAATCGACGAAGCATTAGCCGCAAACCGTGCCGTGGCCGCCATCAACATGCTTGAACAACAGCTTGCGCAGCACGCTTGGCTCGCTGAAACGGCCGGCCCGAGCATCGCCGACATCGCGATATACCCCTATGCGGCGCTGGCCGGGGAGGGCGGTCTCGATCTCGCACCGTTTGCCGCAGTTAGGGCGTGGTGCTCTCGTATTCGCCAGCTGCCGGGTTACGTCGGCATGCCCGGTCTGGAGTAAGGAGGCAAGCGCCATGGCCAGTCCTTTCCATGCCGGCGAACAGTGGGTACAGAGCCGTGTCGGCGTGCGCGAAAAAGCCGAGCAGATCGGCAGTCGAATGATTCACTCGGTCATGCCGGAACAGCACCGGGAGTTCTTCGCACAGCTGCCAGCATTACTGGTCGCTGCATCAGACAGCGAAGGGCAACCCTATGCTTCGGTGCTCTGTGGCAAACCCGGGTTTGCCTGGTCGCCGCACCCGGGCTTGCTGTGTGTCGAGGCCAGCATGCAAGCGGATGATCCGATTGCACCGTTGCTGCAACCGCACAGCCCCGTTGGCTTGTTGGGATTGGAGTGGCCGACGCGCCGTCGAAACAGGTTGAACGGACGAATCCTCCAACGCGATGCGCAAGGCTTCAGCGTGGCCGTGGCGCAGGCATTCGGCAATTGCCCGAAGTACATCCAGGCGCGACAGTGGCATACGGCTCCGCGCCAGCCGGGGCAGACGCTCGAGGGGCATGGATTGGCCAACGAATGGCTGGGACTGGTCAGGCAGGCGGACACCCTGTTCATCGCCAGCCACAGCCGGGACCCGGAGGGCGGCGGTGCAGACGTCTCACACCGTGGCGGGCCGCAGGGCTTCGTCGAGCTCGGTCGGGACGGCCGACTCTGGATGCCGGATTACAGTGGAAACCGGCTGTTCAACACGCTTGGCAATCTGGTCCGTGAACCCCGCTGCGGCCTGCTATTCATCGATTTCGCCACTGGCGATCTGCTCCAGCTACCGGCCCGAGCAGAGGTAGTCTGGCCCGAGCAGTACGCGGCGCTGGGTGTTTCGGCTCTGCCTGGCGCCGAACGCCTGCTCGCGCTGGAGCCCGGTCACTGGACACTGCGGCGCTCACGTCTGCCGCTGGCATTTGCTGGGCATGACAGTTCGCCGTTTCTGCCTGGAACGGGAGTTTGAGCCATGCGTATCCTGAAGAGTCTGGCTGTGTTGTTGATACTTTTCTCCAGCGCTTTATCGGCAGCGGAGTTGCGCTTCAGCCTCGTCCAAACCGGGCGGACTATTTCCAGCGGTGAATATGCCTGGCGTGACGGTGGTTGGCTGCCGCCAGCCGAGTTCAATCATGTCGCCGTGCTGATCGAACACCGGGGTAGCCGCCTGTTGTTCGGTACGGGTCTCGGACGGAAAATCGACGCTCAGCTGAACGGCGTAATCCCCTGGCGCGCAAAACGCTACAGTGCTGTGCAGCCGGCGCGAGACCAGTTCGATGGGGATGGCTTCGCCATTGACCGGGTGGTGCTGGGCCGTGCGCGCTGGAATCATGCCTCTGGCCTGGTGGATTTTGCCGAGCTGCCGGTGCTCGCAAGCCCGGAAAGCATTCGCTACGCGCAAAGCGCCACGCCACCCGCGGTCATACCGGGGCAGTTTTCTCACGGGGTCAGGTGGCAGCCACTTCGCCTGGAACGCCGCGCTGTTTACGGGTTCGGGGAGAGTCTTGATCTGTTTGGCGACGAACGGCTAGTGCTGGTGAAGCTGGCCGGTCATGGTGCCTTGGGCCTGTTTCTTACGCTCGATGATGGTCGACGTTTCTTCTTTCGAGGAGATGCTTTGAGCACCGAAAGCCGCGCGGAGGCGCTGCCCGCCGAGGTCTATCGATTGCAGGATGTCCGGCTGCAGGCTCGCCTCGGTTTCTATCCCCGTTGGGTCGAGTGATTGCGCGATTGAATTAGCCCTGAAATTCGTTCGCATACCGCCGTTTTGAGCCCTTCCGTTCGTCTGTTCGAGCACGTCGAGCGATGCCTCGACAGCTAAGCTTAAGCCTGTATTTTTCTATCAGAAGCCAGGCCGGAAACGATGGGCGCAGTATGGCGAAACGACACATCTCGGGCAGACGGCAGCAAGCGCGCGCCATCTGCTGACAAGCCTGGGCGAACACGTACGCACGGCAGCCGTCTGGCGCGCCGCATGGGCGTGTTCCTGGGCGTTTCATTGCTTGCCGGGGGCGGTTATGCCGCCTGGCATGAGATGCACACCTCGAAACTGCAGGCGCTGTGGCTTAACCGTTACGCCGAGAATCTGGACTACCAGCTCGAGCCCGGTGCGAGCCGCAGTATCAAATTTCCCGAGGCAGGACCATTCGACCGCCGTCTGGGCTATGCGGCCTTGCCGACGTTCCTGGAACGGCTGACCCAGCGGGGGTTCAGTGTGCAGCAGCAGGTGAGTTTTTCGCCCGCGCTGCTGCGCTACGTCAACCGCGGCTTCTTCGTACCCTATCCGGAGAAATCCAAGGCGGGGCTGACCATCGACGATTGTCGCGGCGAGCCGCTGTATGCCAACAGTTATCCCCACCAATACTACGAGAGCTTCGATGACGTGCCGCCGGTCATCGCGATGAGCCTGTTGTTCATCGAGGACCGTGGGCTGCTCGACGCCGGCCGTCCGCGTGCCAACCCTGCAGTGGATTGGCCGCGGTTTACCATGGCAGCGGTCAGCCAGGTTGAGAAGAAACTGGGCCTGCCGGTGCAGGCAGCCGGCGGCAGTACGCTGGCTACGCAGGTCGAAAAATACCGTCACTCGCCCGAAGGACGCACCGGTGACGCCGAGGAAAAGATCCGGCAGATGATTTCCGCCAGCGTGCGGACCTACCGCGAAGGCCAGCAAACCATGGTCACCCGGCAGCGCATCGTTCGCGATTACCTCAACAGCGTGCCGCTCTCTGCCGCCTATGGGCACGGCGAGGTGCACGGCATCGCCGATGGTCTGCGCCTCTGGTACGGCGCCGATTTCGCCGAGGTTAACCGGGTCCTCGATGCTCGGCGCAATGAAGGCGTCAGTTATGAAACGCAGGGGCTCGCGCTGCGACAGGTGCTCTCGCTGTTGATCGCTCAACGGCGCCCGTCGTACTACCTGGGAGCAGGGCGTGCCGACATGGCGGAGCTCACCGACAGCCATATCCGCTTGCTGGCCAATGGCGGTGTGATCGGTACGCGGTTGCGCAACGCCGCCTTGCAGCAGCAGGTTGAGTTCCGCAATTTGCGTCTCGAGCCGGGCATTCGTGAGGTGCCTTCCAGCAAGGGCATCACGGCCGCGCGGATGCGCCTGAGCAACCTGCTGGGCGTGTCGTTGTATGAGCTCGACCGCCTGGATCTGGCCGCGACCACGCCGCTGCATGGCGAGTTGCAGGGACAGATCAGCAACTATCTGCATCGACTGGCCGATCCAGCATTCGCAGGTGAGGTTGGCTTGTTTGGCGAGCGCATGTTGTCGCCTGAGCGTACCGGCGATGTGCGTTACAGCTTCACGCTGTTCGAGCGCGGCGAGCAAGGCTTCCGTGTGCGGGTGCAAACCGACAACACCAACCAGCCGTTCGACATCAACGAGGGCAGCAAGCTGGAGCTGGGCTCGACTGCTAAGCTGCGGGTGCTGACCACTTATCTGGAGGTCATCGCCGAGCTGCACGAGCGTTACGCGAAGAGCGATGTCGCCACCTTGCGCAAGGCTGAGGCGGTGGATCCGCTGACCCGCTGGGCGCTGGCTTATCTGATTCAGCATGAGGATCGCAACCTGCCAGCCATGCTTGATGCAGCGCTGGAGCGCCGCTACTCGGCCAGTCCGACCGAGCGCTTCTTTACCGGCGCTGGCATGCACCGCTTCGGCAACTTCCGCCGTGAGGACGACGGCCGCCTGCCGACCATGCGCGAAGCGCTGCAGGAATCGATCAACCTCCCGTTCGTTCGGCTAATGCGCGATCTGGTGAGCTACAGCACCTACCAGACATCCAACGGCGCCGAGCTGCTCAGGAGTGATGACAACCCTGAGCGGCGAGAGTACCTGCAGCGTTTTGCTGATCGCGAAGGCTCGGTGTTTCTGCAGCGTTTCTGGCGCAAGTATCGCGACAAGAGCGCGGACGAACGCATCGAGGCACTGTTGGATGGCATGCGCCCGACGCCATCGAGGTTGGCTGCCGTCCACCGGTATCTGATGCCCGAAGCGGACCGCGCGACTTTCGAGCGTTTTCTCAAGGCGCGTCTGCCAACGGCCACCCTCACCGACAAGGCGGTCGACTCGCTGTACGAACGCTACGCGCCGGGTTCCTACAGTCTGCCGGACCAGGGCTACATTGCCCGCGTCCACCCGCTGGATCTGTGGCTGCTGGGTTACCTGATCAAGCATCCGGAGGCTGGCATTACCGAGGTAATCGCGGCCAGCACCGCCGAGCGCCAGGAAGTTTATGGCTGGCTGTTCCGCAGCCGTCACAAGAGCGCGCGGGATAGCCGCATCCGCATCATGCTCGAGGTGGAGGCATTCACCGATATTCACCGCCGCTGGCAGCGTCTGGGCTATCCGTTCGACCATCTGGTGCCTTCGCTGGCTACGGCGCTGGGCAGCTCGGGCGACCGCCCGGCGGCGTTGGCCGAATTGATGGGCATCATCGTCAATGACGGCGTGCGGCTGCCCAGTGTGCGCATCGACAGCCTGCATTTCGCCAGCGACACGCCGTATGAGACTCGCCTTGGCATCAAGCCGGATGTCGGGGTGCGGGTGTTGCACAGTGAGGTGGCGACGGCCTTGCGCGAAGCGCTTGCCAGCGTGGTCGAAGGTGGCACCGCGCGGCGCTTGCGCGGCAGCTTCATGCAGACTGATGGTGAAGCACTGCGGGTTGGCGGCAAAACCGGGACGGGTGACAACCGTATCCAGACTGTCGGCGCGGGCGGCCGACTGATCAGCTCGCTGGCGCTGAATCGCACCGCGACCTTCGTGTTCTACCTCGGGCCCAATCACTTCGGCACGCTGACAGCCTACGTGCCGGGCCGCGGGGCGGACAGCTTCCGCTTTACCTCTGCGCTACCGGTACAGGTGCTCAAAGGCATGGCGCCGATACTGCAGCCGTATCTGCAGCCCGGTGCGCAGTCGCAATGCCAGCCCGTCGGCGAGCCCTTGAAGCCGACGCTGACAGCGAGCACTGAGAACAAGGCCTGACGATGGCGGGCGAGCGGTTAGGGGCACCTGACCGCATCGGCCCCCTTATCGCAAATGGCCTTTGCCGATCAGCCTGTGCTCGGCGACACTCTTCCGCTTCGCGAACCTAATGAAGGGCTCGCGTCAGGGCGAGGGAGAGATGATGAAACTGCCGATCTATCAGGTCGATGCGTTTACCCAGCAGCTGTTCAAAGGCAACTCGGCCGCTGTGGTTCCGTTGGAGCATTGGCTGAGCGACGCACAGATGCAGGCCATCGCCGTGGAGAACAACCTGTCGGAAACGGCCTTCCTGGTGCGCGAGCCTGACGGTGCGTTTCTCATTCGCTGGTTTTCGCCGCTGACTGAAATCGACTTCTGCGGGCACGCCACCCTGGCCAGCGCCTTCGTGTTGGTTGGACAGAACTTGGCCACGGCTCCGCTGACTTTCCGTGCCGCTGCGGTTGGCGATATCAGCGTCGCCGAGTTGGATGATGGTTTGCTGGAGATGAGCTTTCCCAACCGTGCCCCGGAGCCCGTCGAGAATCCGCCGGTTGAGCTGTTCAACGGTCTTCGGACCTTGCCGCGGGCGGTGCTGCGAAACCGTCAGGCCTGGTTTGCCGTGTACGACGATGAGGATCAGGTGCGCCAGCTGGCACCCGACCTGTCGCTACTCAAAACGTTGGCACCATTGGATGTCGTGGCAACGGCGCCGGGTCGCCAGCAGGATTTCGTCTCGCGCTATTTCTGGCCGGCCAACGGCGGGGATGAAGATCCGGTCACCGGTTCCATCCATGCAGGCCTTGCGCCTTACTGGAGCGAACGGCTGGGCAAGACGCAGTTGCTGGCGCTGCAGGCCTCACGCCGAAGCGGTTTGCTGCACTGCCGGGTCGAAGGCGAGCGCGTTTTTGTCGCCGGGCATGCGGTCCTGTATCTACAGGGCACGATTGAGGTGTAGTTCACGGTGTGGAACAGGGGCGCTCGCGTCACGCAGCGCCGCTATCGAACCGGGCGCTAGAACGATTTCACGATCCGCCCGAGCAGCTCCATCGCTTTTTCGCTGCGCTCATCCCAGGGATGGCCGTAGTTCAGGCGTGCACAATTGCGAAAGCGCCGGGTGGCTGAAAAGATCGGGCCTGGAGCGAGGCTGATGCCCTGCGCGAGCGCCAGCTGCAACAATTGCAGCGAATCGACCCCCTCGGGAAATTCGAACCAGAGGAAGTAGCCGCCGCTGGGCCGCGTTACCCGGGTGCTGGCCGGGAAGTGACGCGCGGCGGAGGCAAGCATTTCTCCCTGTTGACGCTCCAGTGCATGACGCAATCTACGTAAATGGCGGTCGTAGCCGCCGTGTTGCAGATAGTCAGCGATCGCCGCTTGGGCCGGCACCGAGGGTGAGATTGTCGTCATCAGCTTGAGGCGGCTGATCTGTTCGGCATAGCGGCCGCCCGCCACCCAGCCGATCCGGTAACCCGGCGCCAGGCTTTTGGAAAAAGAGCCGCAATGCATTACCCATCCGTCACGGTCGTGGCTCTTGACCGGTTTCGGCGGCTCCTGGTTGAAGTACAGCTCGGCGTAGACGTCGTCTTCAATCAGCGGGACTTGATGGCGCTGCAGCAACGCATAGAGGTTCTCTTTGTTTGACTCGCTCATGCTCGCACCGAGCGGATTCTGCAGGCTGCTCATGAACCAGCAGGCCTTGATCGGCAAGCTGCTCAGCCGGCTTTCCAGTGTGCTCAGGTCGATTCCGTCACGCGGATGCACCGGGATTTCCACTGCCTTGAGCTTGAGCCGCTCCAGCACCTGCAAGGTGGCATAGAACGCGGGCGCTTCGATGGCGACCAGGTCCCCCGGCTGGGTGACCACCTGTAAACAGAGATTCAACGCTTCCATGGCGCCGGTGGTGATTACCAGCTCGTCCAACGGCAGCATGACTCCGCTGACCATATAGCGCAGCGCGATCTGCCGGCGCAGGTCAGGGTGGCCGGTAGTCATCTCGGCGATCACTTCACGCCCCGGCATCTCGCGCACGGTCTGCGCCATGGAGCGTGCCAGGCGTTGCAGGGGAAACAGGTCGGGACTGGGGAAGGCGGAACCGAACGGAACGGTGTCCGGATCGCGCAGCGAGGCGAGCACCGAGAACACCAGTTCGCTAACGTCGACATCGGTGGTTTCGCTCAGTCGTGGGCTGATCTCAGGCTCCGGAAGCAGGCGTCTGGCGTGCTCGCGAACAAAATAGCCCGAGCGCGCCCGGGCCTGGATCAAACCGCGATCCTCCAGCAGGTAGTACGCCTGGAACACGGTGGAGGGACTAACGCCGTAGGTGCGACTGGCATGGCGCACGGACGGCACCTTTTCGCCCGGCGCCAGCACGCCGGAGCGGATCAGTTCGGCAATTTCGTCAGCGAATTTCTCGTAGCGCTTCATCTGCTTCTGCTTCAGCAAGGGGCAATATCGGTCAGCCGCGTGAGCGGGCGCATGCGAACTGCCACCATCCTATCGAACCCTTGGTGCAATGAAGCTACTCGGAGCCGTTACCTGGCGTGCGGGGTCGCTCGCGTCAGTGACCGAGAAGTGCAGCTTCTCGTGCGCGTTCACATTGTCGTCAACGAGCGCCACGCTGACCGGCACATCGACGATCTCGCCTGCGGCCAGGCTGATCTGATGCGGGCCGTGCAGCTCGTAAGGGCCTTCGCCCAGGGTGATCAGATAGTCGTGCGGCTGCTGGGTTTTGTTGATCACCTTCAAGCTGTACATGTTTTCGATCTGGCCGTGGATATTTTCACGATAGAGGGTGCGGTCCTTGGTTACATCCAGGGATAACGTCGGTCGCGCTTCCAACGCCCAGACGAAGGCACCGATCATAATCACCAGCGCTCCGGCATAGCCGATCAGACGCGGTCGCAGCAGCCTGGTCTGGCCGCCTTCAAGCGCACGTTCGGAGGTATATCGAACCAGACCCCGGGCGTAGCCCATCTTGTCCATGACGCTGTCGCAGGCGTCGATACAGGCACCGCAGCTCAGGCAGTCGAGTTGCAGGCCGTCGCGGATGTCGATACCGGTGGGGCAGACCTGCACGCACAGCGTGCAGTCGATGCAGTCGCCACGGCCTTCGGCCTTTGGGTCGGCGTCTTTGCGCCGCGCGCCTCGTTGTTCACCCCGGGTGGCATCGTAGGACACCACCAGCGTGTCGGCATCGAACATCACACTCTGGAAGCGTGAATAGGGGCACATGTGTACGCACACCTGTTCACGCAGCCAGCCGGCGTTGATGTAGGTCGCGGCGGTGAAGAAGAACAGCCAGAACGCGGTGGTTCCGCCCAGCTGCAGACTGAACAGATTGATGACCAGTTCACGGGCCGGGGTGAAGTAGCCGACGAAGGCAATCGCCGTGGCCAGGCTTACGGCAAGCCAGACGGCGTGCTTGGCAGCGCGTCGTAACAGCTTGCTGAATGACAGCGGGGCGGCGTCCAGTTTGATTCGCTGGCTGCGATCACCCTCGGTGACTTTCTCAGCCCACATGAACACCCAGGTCCAGGTGCTTTGTGGGCAGGCGTAGCCGCACCAGACTCGACCCGCGAGCACAGTGATGAAGAACAAGCCGAAGGCGGCGATGATCAGCAACGCCGATAATAGGATGAAATCCTGGGGCCAGAATGTCGCCCCGAAAATATGGAATTGTTGTTTGTTCAAATCCCATAGCACCGCCTGGCGTCCCCCCCAGGTCAACCACTGGGTGCCGAAATAGAGCAGAAACAAAAGTCCGCCGCCGATCAGGCGCAGATTGCGGAACAGGCCGGTAAAACTGCGGGTGTGAATCGGCCCGCCCGCCTGTGCCGGGGTCAGGCGTATCGGCTTGCGTGGATCGACGGTGTCGATGATTGTTGCGCGGATGCGTTCGGTCATTGGGGTGCCCCTGTCAGGCTATATCAGGCGGCGCCGATGATCTGATCAGGGTGTTTCGCATAACAGCCTCAGGTACCGCTGAAAAATACGCATCAGATGGTCGCTGCGCAGGTTTGGATCTGCACTCGACGGTCCATCCAAGGCGTGCGCGGCCGTAGCGTAGGGCTTTGGCGATGACCTCGGTAATGTGGCCGCTGCAGCGTGCCTGCACCGTGCGACGCTAGGCCACAGTCCCCGGAATCAGCTGATGCGGTTTTTCCGTGCCCATCTGCACCTGTTTCGAGGCGAGCGAGGCAAGTCATAGTCGCTCGCGTGTGGCCGATGCGTGCTGTCAGCGGCCGTTCCCTGCATGATTACCCGTTCCGCTCAACCGTTTTGATAGGACCCTCGATGATTCTCAAAGGCCTGACCTGGCTGGTCGTACTGCAGCTGCTTGGCAGCGTCATCCATCTCTCTCTGCTGCCAGCGCTGCCCGGTCCGATCATCGGCATGGTGCTGCTGTTCGGGCTGCTGTTGCTGCGCCGCGGCATTCCCGAGCCGCTGGAAAAAACCGCCGCGCTGCTGCTGCAGTATCTGCCGTTGCTGTTGATCGTGCCGGCGGCGGGAATCATGACCAGCAGCGAGGCCTTGCTTGCAGATCTGCCGGCGATTGCCGCCGGGCTGGTGTTGTCGCTGGTGGTGACCGTGCCGTTCTGCGGCTGGCTGATGCAGCGGCTGATCCGACGCATGGACCGCCGGACGGAGGACCAGGCATGAGCGGCGTCGACTGGCGTAGCGTTTGGGCGCTGACCCTTGATCACCCGCTGTTCTCCGTGGCGCTGACATTGATTGCCTTTCAACTGGCACTGGCGTTGTACCGGCGCAGTGGTTGGCTGGTGTTGCAGCCGGTCATGGTTGGCATGCTGCTGGTGGTTGGCACGCTGTACCTGTGTGGCATCGACTATGCGAGCTATCGCGCCGACGCCTCGATGATCGCGGTGCTGGTCGGCCCGGCGACCGTGGCGCTGGCGGTGCCGCTGTACCGCCATATCCGCCGCATCCAGCAGCTGTTCTGGCCGATCCTCATCACGCTGGTGTCCGGTGGTGTACTCGGCGTTGCGCTGACCATGGCGGTCGCCGGCGCGCTGGGCGCGGATCTGTCGGTGCTGATGAGCCTCTCGCCCAAGGCAGCGACCATGCCGATCGCGATGTTGGTGGCTGAACAGCTGGGTGGCCTGGCGTCTTTGGCAGCGGTATTCGTCATGCTCACCGGGGTCATCGGGACCGCGCTTGGGCCGCTGTTGCTGGGCTGGGCCGGGGTCGATCATCCTGCGGCACGAGGCTTGAGCTATGGCATCAACGCGCACGCCATCGGCACGGCGAGGGCGCTGGAGGAGGGTGACGAGTGCGGCGCGTTCGCGGCGCTGGGGATGAGTCTGCTGGGCATTCTGATCGCATTGTTCCTGCCGTTGGTGCTGGGCTAAGGGGCTTTGTTGCATCGACAGCTGTTGCGATTGGCCCGGCTATGCCTAGGCTTAGGGCTCTTCCCTCAGGAGCGGTCCCATGTTCGAGCAGTTCCAGCGTAGCGAGTGCGAGGTTAATGGCGTTCGGATCAACTATCGCAAGGGCGGCTCCGGTCCGCCTCTGCTCTTGCTGCACGGTTACCCGCAGACGCACGTAATCTGGCACAAGGTGGCCGATCAGCTGGCTCAGCGCTTCACCGTGGTGGCGGCCGACCTGCGCGGTTACGGCGATAGCAGCAAGCCCGACGGCGGCGAGGACCATGTCGCCTATAGCAAGCGCGAAATGGCGCGGGATCAGGTCGAACTGATGCGCGCGTTGGGCTTCGAGCGCTTCGACCTGCTCGCCCACGACCGCGGGGCGCGGGTTAGCCATCGGCTGGCCATGGATCACCCGCAGGCCGTGCGGCGGCTTATCCTCCTGGATATCGCGCCGACCCTGGCGATGTACAGCCAGACCGACGAAGCCTTTGCTCGCGCCTACTGGCACTGGTTCTTCCTGATTCGTCCGGCGCCGCTGCCGGAAACGCTGCTCGAGGCCGACCCCGAACTTATCCTGCGCACCGCCGTGGCCACCCGCGCCGATCATGTGCATCCGTTCAGCGAGGTTGCGTTCGCCGAGTACCTGCGATGCATGAAGCTGCCCGGCACCGTTCATGCGTTCTGCGAGGACTATCGGGCCAGCGCCGGCATTGATCTCGACCATGACCGCGAAGACCGTGCCGCCAAGCGAATGATCGCCGCGCCGTTGCTGGTGCTGTGGGGTGCCAAGGGTGTAATCGAACGTTGTTTCGATCCGCTTGAGGAATGGCGCGCGGTTGCGTCAGACGTTCAGGGCAAGGCCCTGCCAGCGGGGCACTACCTGCCGGAAGAAGTGCCCGAGCTGCTATTGGAAGAAGTGCTGGCGTTTCTCGCCTGAGGTCGGCCATCGCGATGCGGATATATCGATCATGGCGATAGGTTCGTACAGAAAAATCCAACCATGCACCCGGCGATTCAATAGAAGATCACCTCATTCCGTCACTCGGCGCGCTTGTCGTCGAGTCGGCCACCGTTTAGAGGTCTCCCAAATGATCGACATTCGTCCCCGCGCCGAGCTTGGCAGCGCCCAGCATGGTTGGTTGGATACCCGTCATCACTTTTCCTTCGCTGGATACCACGACCCGGCCCGCGTGCACTGGGGGCACTTGCGGGTCTGGAATGACGACAGCATCGCACCGCATTCCGGCTTCCCGAGCCACCCGCATCGCGACATGGAAATCATCACCTACGTGCGTAAGGGCGCGATCACCCATGAGGACAGCCTCGGCAACCGCGGCCGGACCGTGGCAGGTGACGTCCAGGTGATGAGCGCCGGCACCGGCATCACCCACAGCGAATACAACCTGGAAGACGAGACCACCGAGATTTTCCAGATATGGATCTACCCGAATCGGTCCGGCTTGCCGCCGGCCTGGGGCACCCGGCCCTTCCCGGCCGGTGAGCGCGCCGGCAGCTTCGTTACCTTGGCCAGCGGGATGGCAGAGGACGGCGATGCCTTGTCCATTCGAGCCGATGCCCGCCTGGTTGCGGCGACACTTTCTGCCGGTCAGGTTGCCGAATACCAGATTGGCGCGGACCGGAAGGTTTACATGGTTGCGGCCAGTGGGCGTATCGAAGTCGGGGAGCGAATCGCGGCGGCAGGTGATGGGGTGGCAGTGCGAGACGAGAAGCAGCTGAGCATCAAGGCGTTGGAAGACAGTGAAATCGTGCTGGTCGACGTTCGCTGAACGTATCGACTTCCACTACTCAAACCGGAACACAACCCAGAAAGAGGAAACTGAAAATGGCGAAGATTCTTGTGGTGTATCACTCAATGTATGGCCACATCGAAACCATGGCCAATGCAGTGGCCGAAGGTGCGCGTCGTGTCGAAGGCGCTGAAGTGACCATCAAGCGCGTGCCGGAAACTATGCCGCAAGAGGCTTTCAAGAATGCCGGCGGCAAGGTCGACCAGCAGGCGCCCTTTGCCAATCCGGCGGAGCTGGCCGATTACGACGCGATCATCTTTGGTACGCCGACTCGCTTCGGCAACATGTCCGGGCAGATGCGTACCTTCCTCGATCAGACCGGTGGGCTCTGGGCCAAGGGCGCGCTGCACGGCAAGGTTGCCAGCGTGTTTACATCGACCGGCACCGGCGGCGGTCAGGAGATGACCATTACCTCGACCTGGACCACTTTGGCGCACCACGGAATGATCATCGTGCCCACCGGCTACGGTATCGGCGAGTTCTTCGACATTTCTGAAGTGAATGGCGGCACGCCGTACGGTGCCTCGACCATCGCTGGCGGTGACGGCTCGCGTCAACCTTCCAATAAAGAACTGACCATTGCCCGTTACCAAGGCGAGCTGGTGGCCCAGACCGCGGTCAAGCTGAAAGGCTGAAAGGCTGAAAGGCTGAAAGGCTGAAAGGCTGATCAGCTGTGAAGGTGCCGGGTGGCTTGGCTCGCCCGGCGTCTCGGCCCTATCAGGCGTCATGCAGCAACCCGTACATCAGCTCATCGACATAGCCGGTGTCGCTGGCACGTTTGTAGGCCGCCCGCTGAGTGCCTTCGTGAACGAAGCCCAGGCGTTCGTAAAACGCGATGGCACGGGGATTGTCCGCTTCGACTGTCAGCTCGACACGGGTGATGCCCGCTCGCTGCAGCCGCGCAAGGGCGTCTTGCATCATTCCCATGGCGATACCTCGGCCTTGAGCTTCCGGCGCCACGGCCAAGGTTCCTAGGTAGGCGACATGCGCAGTACGACCAACGTGCCGCTGCGCCTTGTAGAAGCCCATTACTTCGCCATCGATTTCGTATACGTAGAAACAGCCACTCTCGAACAATGGGTCGAACACCTTGCCGAACGCCTCGCGCGGCATCGGATCGAAGCCGAGGAAGGGCACCACTGACTCGTGCATGTAGATGTCGTAGACCCGATCAAAATCGGTAGGGGCGACCAGTCGGCGCATATCCATCCTCCTAGGGCAGGGGCGCGAACAGCGCCTCGATATCACTCGGCTCCAGTTGCCAGCCGCCTTGACCACCGGCATCCAGCACGCCTGCGGCCAGTTCGGCTTTGCGTTGCTGCAGTTGCTGGATCTTTTCTTCGACGGTAGCGCGAGCGATCAGCTTGTAGACGAATACCGGCTTGCTCTGGCCGATGCGGTGCGCGCGGTCGGTGGCCTGGTTCTCCGCGGCCGGGTTCCACCAGGGGTCGTAATGGATCACGGTGTCGGCCGCCGTCAGGTTCAGACCGGTGCCGCCAGCCTTGAGGCTGATCAGAAACAGTGGGACTTCCCCATTCTGGAACCGCTTGACGGGAGTGCGCCGATCCTTGGTTTCGCCGGTGATATGTACGTAGTCGATGGTGCGGCTCTGCAGTTCTTCTTCAATCAGCGAGAGCATCGAGGTGAACTGTGAAAACAGCAGGATTCGTCGGCCTTCGGCGAGTAGCTCGGTCAGCATTTCCATCAGGCTGTCGAGTTTGCCAGAGGTGCCGCCCCGGACTGGCCGGGCGACGTCGCCCTTGACCAGGCGGAGATCGCAGCACACCTGACGCAGCTTGAGCAGTGCATCGAGGATGATGATCTGACTACGCGCCAGGCCTTTGCGGTCGATCTCCTCGCGGACTTTGCTGTCCATCGCCAGTCGCACGGTTTCGTACAGGTCGCGCTGAGCCGGGCTGAGCTCGACCCAGTGCAAGATCTCGTTTTTGGGCGGTAACTCCTGCGCGACCTGTTCTTTGCGTCGCCTGAGCAGGAAAGGTTTTATCCGCTTGGTGAGGTGCTCGAGCCGATCGGCGTCGCCGTGTTTCTCGATAGGCGTGCGGTAATCCCGGGTGAATTGCTTGGTATCGCCGAGCCAACCGGGCATGAGGAAATGAAACAGCGACCAGAGTTCGCCGAGATGATTTTCCAACGGCGTGCCGGTGAGGCAGAGGCGCTGGCGGGCCTCCAGACGTCCAGCAGCTTGCGCCGCCTTGCTGCTGGCGTTCTTGATGTTCTGGGCTTCGTCGAGCACCAGCACATGCAGCGGGACGTCTGCGAGCAGGTCGATGTCTCTGGGCAGCAGCGCGTAGGTGGTGAGCAGCAGATCGTAGTCGGTCAGGTGCTGGTAGAGCTGTCGACGCGTCGTCCCGTGCAGGGTCGCCACTTTCAGCGATGGCGCGAAGCGGGCCGCTTCATCCTGCCAATTGGGGATGAGGGTAGTGGGCATCACCACAAGAGAGGGTCGGTCCAACTTGCCCGCTTGCTTCTCGAGTAACAGGTGAGCAAGGGTCTGCAACGTTTTACCCAGGCCCATATCGTCGCCCAGAATGCCGCCGACCTCGAGGGCCCGTAGCGTTTGCATCCAGCGCAGACCGTCCAGCTGATAGAGGCGCAGTGTTGCATTCAGGTCCCGCGGTGGGCTGATGTCTTCTTTGCGGTAATCGCGCAGTCGCTGGGCGAAATCCCGTAAATGCTCGCCGCCATGCCATTGCAGTGGGAGCGAATCGAGCCCAGCCAGCCGGGCCGCATCGGTTCGCTCCAGTCGTAAGTTCTCGCCGTTTGGTTGCTCCTGGAGATAAAGCTCCGAGAGGGTGGCCAAGATGGGTTTCAGGCGATCGAAGGGCAGCAGCACTTGCAGCGGTTGGTCATCTTCTTCGCGGCGCCGATCGATCTGCACCCGCAGGGTTTCGTCGTCGCCGCGTTGTGCCAGGGCGTGGGCAGAGAGCAGGGCCGGATTGCGTCGGATCAGCCCGAGCAGGACCGGCAATAGGCTGATTCGCTCACCTTCAACGATGATGCCGAGTTCCAGATCGAACCAGCTGTGCTCTGGCGGCTCTTCGACGTCGACGTACCAGGCATCAATCGCCGTCAGATCGTAGGCGAAGCCGGGCTGCATGACGATCTGCCAGCCTTGCTCGCGCAGCGGGGCCAGTTGGGTTTGGGTGAAATTGAGCCAGGCCGCCTCGCTCGGCAGCTCGAACATCTCGGCCGAATCCTTCGGCAACGCCTGACTCTGGCGCAGCGCTGGGCGAAAACCCAGTTGCTGCAACTGCTGACGCAGCGCCTGTTCCGCGTCCGGCCGGCGCGCGATGCTCAACACGCGAGCCCCTTCGGTCTGGCGTAAGCGTTGGCCAGGCTTGGCTTTGCCGTGAACCTGGGTGTGGCCGTAGAGGAAAGTCAGCCCGGCACGATGCTGGTGCTCGCTCACCATGCGACCGCTGCTGAGCTGGTAGTTGACCGACTGATGGCTGCCGAGGCTCAGGTGGGGCAGTGGAAGCAGGTCGTCGACCTGATGTTCTTCGGGCTTGGCGGGGGCCGGCAGCTGCGGGGCGATTTCATGCAGCGTCAGGCTGAACAGGGCGGCCTGGGCGGATGGAACCGAGGGTGCGTCGAGGAGGTGCCGAGCCAGTGGCATAGGTAGACCGTGATCGACCATGCCCATTTCGTTCTGCGTTCTGTCGACGTAGTACAGCGGGTCGACAGCTGTAACCAGTTCGCCGTGGGGTTCGGCCATGTTCAGTCCAGGCTGGAAACCGCCGTCGGGTTGCTCGTTCCAGTTGAAGCGTGCCTGCCGGGGCCGGCCGGGCTGCAGTGCGGGCTGATCCCAGCTGAGAAAGGCGCGACCGCTCTCGAGAATCAGGCGCAGAATTTCGCCGCCGTTCTCGCCGTTGAGCTTGAAACCATTGCCTGATGTGCGGCCCAGCGTGACCAGTGCGGCAATGCGCAAATCCAGCGGCTGCATGAAGGTCGGCTTACGAAAGCTGGCTTCACGCAATCCATAGTAGGGCTGCCGCTCGCCCCAGGTGCCGTCTTTGTGTTGACGCACCTTGTAGACCTCCACGGAGAAGTCAGGGCATAGCAGATAGTGCAGACACCAGCCTTGGCCGGTTTGCAGGTTGTCACCCAATGCCTGGGGGAGCTGCGATAACCATTGTTCCAGTCGGTCAGGGAAGCGCTCACCGGACTGCTCGCTCTGCTTGGCGGGCAAGCGCTCGGCTTGCGATTCGAGGGACGCTATCAGGGCTACGCAATGCTTGCAGTTGAGGCCAACCGGGCAGCTGCAGATACAGCTGAGCCGGCCGTCGCGGGATAACTCCAGTAACTGACGATAGACGCTGCCAGCTGAACCGCGGCAGGTCGCTTCGACATACCGTGAATCCTCACGGGCGATCCTGATGCGGTTCTCCGCAGCGTACTGCTGGCCCCTGGCGATTGCGTTTTCGGAAAACGGTAATCGCCAGGCAGCGGGCAGGTTGGGGAGAAAGTCACCCTGCATCGGTGGATCGGGTGGTGAGTACAGGCGTCTTCGGCATCGTTACGGCTTTTCCGCGGACAAACGTTCGAGCAATGCCTCAAGCGTGTTGAAGCGCTCTTCGGCACGCTCCATCGGCACCTGAAACTTGAACATCGTGGCGCCTTCGAACTTGTAACGGTTGGGTTGGCTCTGGATCAGTTTGATCAGCACCATCGGGTCGACGCTTGTATCCGCAGCGAACTCGATACGTCCTCCTTGAGGCCCTGCGTCGATCTTGGTGATGCCGAGGCTGGCAGCCTGTAATTTGAGCAGGGTCAGCCTGACCAGATGTTTGGCCGGTTCAGGCAGCAGGCCGAAGCGGTCGATCATCTCGACCTGCAGTTCGCGCAGGCCGTTCTCATCTGCCGCATTGGCGATGCGTTTGTAGAGGATCAGCCGCGCATGAACGTCTGGCAGATAATCCTCTGGAATCAGTGCGGGCACCCGCAAGTTGATTTCCGGGCCGCCTCCCAGTGGCTGATCAAGATTCGGCTGTTCACCTTTCTGGATGGATTTGACCGCCCGCTCGAGCATCTCCATATAGAGCGTGAAACCGACCGCCTGAATCTGCCCGCTCTGGCCATCGCCGAGCAGCTCGCCCGCGCCGCGAATCTCCAGATCGTGGGTGGCGAGGACGAAGCCTGCTCCGAGATCCTGTGCGTTGGCGATGGCTTCCAGGCGCTTTTCAGCGTCGGGGGTCATGGCCTTGCGTGGTGGTGTCAGCAGGTAGGCATAGGCCTGGTGGTGGCTGCGTCCGACGCGACCTCGCAGCTGATGCAGTTGGGCCAGACCGAACTTGTCGGCACGCTCAATGATGATGGTGTTGGCGCTGGGGACGTCGATACCGGTCTCGATGATGGTCGAGGCGATCAGCACGTTGAAGCGCTTGTGGTAGAAGTCGCCCATCACCTGTTCGAGTTCGCGTTCGCGCATCTGGCCGTGGCCTACGCCTATGCGGGCTTCCGGCACCAATTCGGCAAGATCGGCGGCGCATTTCTCGATCGTCTTCACGTCGTTGTGCAGGTAATAGACCTGGCCACCTCGCAACAGCTCACGCAGCAGCGCTTCCTTGATCACAGAGTTCTGCTGCTCCATGACGAAGGTGCGCACCGACAGTCGGCGCGCAGGCGGCGTGGCGATGATGGAGAGGTCGCGCATGCCGGCCACGGCCATGTTCAAAGTCCGAGGAATAGGTGTGGCGGTCAGAGTGAGGATGTCGACCTCGCTGCGCAGCGCCTTGAGCTGTTCCTTCTGGCGCACCCCGAAGCGGTGTTCTTCGTCGATGATCACCAGGCCGAGGTTGGTGAACTTGACGTCGTCCTGCAGCAGTTTGTGCGTACCGATGAGAATGTCGACCTTGCCTTCGGCCAGCTCCTGCACGGCAGCCTGGATTTCCTTGGCTGACTTGAAGCGGCTCATCACCTCGACGCGAACCGGCCAATCGGCGAAACGGTCGCGGAAGCTGTTGTAGTGCTGCTGGGCAAGCAGGGTGGTTGGCACCAGCACCGCTACCTGACGGCCACTGTGCACCGCGATGAAGGCGGCGCGCATGGCCACTTCGGTCTTGCCGAAACCGACGTCGCCGCAGATCAGCCGGTCCATAGGCTTGGGTGCAAGCATGTCGTTGCGTACCGCTTCGATCGCGGCTTGCTGGTCCGGCGTTTCCTCGAACGGGAAGCCGGCGCTGAAGGTTTCGTAATCGAGTTGCGGGTCTTCGAAGGCGTAGCCTTCCCGCGCGGCGCGACGGGCATAGATGTCGAGCAGCTCTGCGGCTACGTCGCGTACCTGTTCGGCCGCTTTGCGCTTGGCCTTCTGCCAGGTTTCCGAGCCCAGGCGGTGCAGCGGCGCCAGTGCATCGTCGCTGCCGGTGTAACGAGCAATCAGATGCAGGCTGGAGACCGGCACGTATAGCTTGGCTTCGTCGGCGTACTGCAGCATCAGGAACTCGGCGGCCTGACCTTCGATCTCCAAGGTGACCAATCCCTGGTAGCGTCCGACGCCATGATCGATGTGCACCACCGGCGAACCTTCACGCAGTTCGGTGAGGTTCTTGATGACGTTCTCGCCGGCATCACGACCTTTTTCACGCCGGCGGCGCTGCATGATGCGCTGGCCGAACAGTGGGCTTTCGGCAATCAGCGCCAAGGCCGGGTCTTGCAGCAGCAAACCGTCGTCGAGCGGGGCGATGGCGATCGCCAGACGCTCGCCGCTTTCAACGAACTGCGGCCAGCCAGCAACTTCCTGCGGACGCAGCTTCAGCCGAGCAAGCAGCTCGAGCAGAACCTCGCGGCGGCCGGCCGATTCGGCGGTGAACAATACGCGGCCTGGAAATTCGTCGAGAAAGCGTCGCAAGGCACCCAAGGGTTCAGGTGCCTTGGCGTCGATCGCAAGCTCAGGGAAGCGGCTGGCTGGAAAGCGCTCGCGGCCGATGCCGGTTTCTACATCGTCCTGGCTGGCCACGATACGCGGCCAGAGTTTCAGATGCGCAAAGCAGTCTTCGACCGCCATGAACAGTTCGGCGGGTGGTAGCAATGGGCGCTCAGGGTCGACGCGACGCTCTTCGTAGCGAGTACGGACGTCTTTCCAGAAGTGTTCTGCAGCCTGCTCGATACCCGGCAGCGAGAACACCTGGGTGTCTCCCGGCAGATAATCGAACAGCGTGGAGGTCTCGTCGAAGAACAGCGGCAGGTAGTACTCGATACCGGCCGGCGTGATCCCGGTGGACAGATCCTGGTAAACCGGGCAGCGGCGGAAATCCACGTCGAAGCGCTCACGGAAGCGTGCGCGAAAGCCGGTGACCGACTCCTTCTTCAGCGGGAACTCGCGTGCCGGCAGCAAACGGATCGACTCGACTTTATCTATAGAACGCTGATTTTCTGGATCGAAGGTGCGCAGCGTTTCGATTTCGTCATCGAACAGGTCGATGCGGTAGGGCAGGGGGCTGCCCATCGGGAACAGGTCGATCAGCGCGCCGCGGACTGCGAACTCGCCATGTTCGTAGACCGTATCGACGCAGCGATAGCCAGCCGCTTCGAGGCGCGCCCGCATCTGCTCGACATCGAGCTTCTGGCCGACATCCAGCACCAGGCTGGATCCGAGCAAGAATCGCTTCGGAGCAAGTTTGTGTAGCGCTGTGGTGATGGGAACTACCAGAACGCCGTGCGTCAGCTCCGGCAGCTGATAGAGCGCCGCAATCCGCTGGGAGATGATGTCCTGATGCGGCGAAAACACGTCATAGGGCAGCGTCTCCCAGTCGGGGAAGTGCAGAACCGGCAGGTCAGGCGCAAAGAAGGCGAGCTCTTCTTGCAGGCGTTCGGCGCTTTGGCTGTCGGCGGTAAGAAGGAGGGTGAATCGATCTGCGTTGCTGGCTGCTTCGGCAATGGCCAGGCTCAGCGCGGCACCAGGAAGGTTGCCCCAGGTTTGCTTGCCGCTGGCGGCAGGCATGGGCGGAAGGCGCAATACGGACACGAGTGGGCGTGGCTCCGGTCGATAAAAATGGACCGCCCGGATTGTAACTATCCGCGCGGGACGCTGTCAGTGTTTCGGCTGCACAGATTGCCGGCGCTAGGGTGCGGCGGCATAATGTAGCCCTTTTTCTCAGCCCCTACATGTTGGAAGGAACTGCCCGTGACTCAGAAGCCCGACCAGTGTCTTGGTGAATGGATTGATCGAGAAGCCCTCGCCGAAGCGATGATTCCGCTGATTGGTCAGCTGTATCGTAACAACAACGTGGTGACTTCCATCTACGGCCGTGGGTTGATCAACCGTTCGGTCATTGCTCTGCTCAAGGCGCATCGTTTCGCTCGTCACCGTCAGGCTGACGAAGCCGAGCTGTCCGTCAACGAAACCCATCAGATCCTCACGACCATGAGCCAGATGGACCTTGGTGCCGCTTCGGTGGATCTGGGTAAAGTCGTGGCGAAGTTCAAGGCCGAGGGCAACGGCCGCAGCCTTGATCAGTTCGTGCGTGACGAACTCGCTGAAGTTGCTGGCAAGCGCAACACCACCGGCGTCCATAAGGGCACCGACGTCGTGCTCTATGGCTTCGGCCGGATTGGTCGCTTGCTCGCCCGCATTCTGATCGAGAAGACAGGCGGCGGTGATGGTCTGCGTCTGCGGGCGATCGTCGTGCGCAAGGGTGCTGAAAACGACCTGGTCAAACGCGCCAGCCTGCTGCGTCGCGATTCGGTTCATGGTCCGTTTGAAGGCACGATTCACATCGATGCCGAAAACAACACCATCACTGCCAACGGCAATCTAATCCAGGTGATCTATTCGAACGATCCGGCCTCGGTGGATTACACCCAGTATGGAATCGAAAACGCTCTGCTGGTCGACAATACCGGCAAGTGGCGCGATGCCGAGGGCCTCAGCCAGCACCTCAAGTGCCCAGGTGTTGCCCGCGTTGTGCTGACTGCGCCAGGCAAGGGCGAGCTGAAGAACATCGTTCACGGCATCAACCATGGCGAAATCACGGCCGACGACAAGATCGTCTCCGCTGCCTCCTGCACCACCAACGCGATCGTGCCGGTGCTTAAAGCAGTCAATGACCAGTACGGCATCGTCAACGGTCATGTCGAGACTGTGCATTCGTACACCAACGACCAGAACCTGATCGACAACTTCCATAAAGGCAGTCGTCGTGGCCGTAGTGCTGCGCTGAACATGGTCATCACCGAGACGGGTGCTGCTACGGCTGCCGCCAAGGCGCTGCCCGTACTGAAAGGCAAGCTGACAGGTAACGCCATTCGCGTGCCGACGCCGAACGTCTCGATGGCGATTCTGAATCTGAACTTGGAAAAGGCCACGAGCCGCGAAGAGATCAACGAGTACCTGCGCCAGATGGCCATGCATTCAGATCTTCAGAAGCAGATTGACTTCGTCAATTCGCAGGAGGTTGTTTCAAGCGATTTCGTAGGTTCTCGTCACGCAGGTGTTGTCGATGCCGAGGCGACGATCTGCAGCGATAACCGAGTCGTACTTTACGTCTGGTATGACAACGAGTTCGGATATAGCTGCCAGGTAGTGCGTGTAATGGAAGATATGGCCGGCGTGAACCCGCCTGCTTTCCCGCGCTGACGGGCGCTTTTGCTGAAAGAAAACGGGAGCTTCGGCTCCCGTTTTCGTTTCTTATGTACTCGATAATGCTGCGGTCGATGCGCTGGCAGCTGGAGCGTCAATAGTCGGTTGCGGATGACCGCTTGTCTTTAGTCAAAAAATTGGAAGACCTTGGGTGGTCAGTCACGGGTCGCGGCCTCTATAATCGGGCGGATTTCTACCTGGGCCCGTGGCATAGCGTCGCGTCGATATATTTTTCGGCGCGCGTCGTGCAATTCGACCTTCAGCTAAATCGCTGGGCCTGTAAAAAAGTCTTTTAAAATCAGTGGTTAGGCGAGCCGATGATCAATATAAAACGTGGGCTAGATTTGCCCATTGCAGGTGCGCCGGCGCAGCGTATCGAGGCCGGAAGGCCCGTGCGAAGCGTCGCCGTAGTAGGGTTTGATTACCCTGGCATGAAACCGACCATGGAAGTTCAGGTCGGTGATCGCGTGAAACTGGGTCAGGTGTTGTTTTCGGACAAGAAGACGCCTGGCGTTCATTTCACCGCGCCCGGTGCGGGTGTTGTAAGCGCGATTCATCGTGGCGAGAAGCGCGTCCTGCAATCGGTCGTCATTGACTTGGAAGGCGCTGAAGAGGTGACTTTCAGCCAGTACGGCTCGGCTGAGCTGGAAGCGATGGGTGACGAGAAGGTTCGTGAGAATCTGCAGCAGGCTGGTCTCTGGGCTGCGTTTCGCACACGTCCATATAGCAAAGTTCCGGCTATCGATGCCGTTCCCAGCTCGATCTTCGTCACTGCCATCGACACTCATCCGTTGGCTGCTGATCCAGCATTGATCATCGCGGAGCGCGCTGCTGATTTCGAAGCAGGCCTAAAGGTTCTCGGCAATCTGGGTAAGCTGTTTCTGTGTAAAGCAGAAGGCGCCTCGCTACCCGGCGAGCAGATTGCGAAGGTTAAGACTGAAAGCTTTGCTGGTCCGCATCCTGCCGGTCTGGCCGGAACGCACATTCATTTTCTGGACCCGGTTAGCGCCACCAAAAGCGTGTGGGCCGTTGGTTATCAGGACGTAATCGCGGTCGGTGCACTGTTCCTTACCGGAAAGCTTTCGGTAGAGCGTGTGGTGTCGTTGGCCGGTCCGGTCGTTGAAACCCCGCGTCTGGTGCGTACTCGCCTGGGCGCCAATCTCGATGAGCTGACAGCTGGCGAATTGCAGCCTGGTGCAAACCGTGTCGTATCTGGATCGGTTCTGGGCGGTCGTACGGCGCATGGCGCTTTCGCGTTTCTCGGTCGCTACCACCAGCAGGTTTCCTGCCTGCGCGAAGGTAAGGAGCGCGAGATGCTGCACTACCTGCGTGCCGGTAGCGACAAGCACTCGATCCTCAATATCTATATCTCCAAGTTGATGGGCGGCAAGAAGTTCGCTTTTTCCACCTCCACTAATGGCAGCCCGCGGGCCATGGTGCCGGTTGGGAACTACGAAGAGGTCATGCCGCTGGACATTCTACCGACTCAGTTACTGCGCTCTCTTATCGTCGGAGATACCGAGGTTGCGCAGAAATTGGGCTGCCTCGAGCTTGATGAAGAGGACCTAGCACTGTGCACCTACGTCTGTGCCGGCAAGTACGAGTACGGCCCGATCCTGCGAGACAATCTGACCCGTATCGAGAAGGAGGGTTAAGGCATGGGCATTCGCGAATTTCTCGACAAGATCGAGCACAACTTCGAAAAGGGCGGCAAGTACGAGAAGTGGTACGCGCTCTACGAAGCGGCGGACACCTTCCTCTATCGTCCGGGCAGCGTGACCAAGACCACGGCCCACGTGCGTGATGGTATCGACCTGAAGCGGATGATGATCACCGTTTGGCTCTGCACCTTCCCGGCGATGTTCTTTGGTATGTGGAACACCGGTTACCAAGCCAACCTGATCTATGCGCAAAGCCCGGACCTGCTTGCAGTTCAGGAAGGTTGGCAGTTTGCGCTGATCAGTGCGTTGGCAGGGTTCGATCCGTCCAGTGCCTGGGATAACTTCATCCAGGGGGCGGCATACTTCCTGCCGGTTTATGCGGTCACTTTCATTGTCGGTGGCTTCTGGGAAGTCCTGTTCGCCTCGATCCGTAAACATGAGGTCAACGAAGGCTTCTTCGTGACCTCGGTGCTGTTCGCGCTCACGTTGCCGCCCAGCATCCCGCTGTGGCAGGTCGCGCTCGGCATCAGCTTCGGTATCGTGATCGGCAAGGAGATCTTCGGCGGTACGGGTAAGAACTTCCTCAATCCTGCTCTGACCGGGCGTGCCTTCCTCTTCTTTGCCTACCCGGCACAGATGTCTGGTGACGCCGTTTGGACTGCGGTTGACGGCTATGCCAGCGCTACTGCATTGAGCTTGGGCTTCGCAGGTGGCATAGAAAATATCGTAGAGAGCGGCATCACCTGGATGGACGCCTTTGTCGGCACCATTCATGGCTCGCTGGGTGAAACCAGCACTCTAGCTATCTTCATCGGCGGCGCGGTACTGCTGCTGACCAAGATCGCTTCGATGCGAATCGTCGCCGGCACCATGATCGGCATGATCGCGCTGAGCTCGCTGTTCAACCTGATCGGTTCGGACAGTAATCCATTGTTTGCCATGCCTTGGTACTGGCACATGGTGGTGGGTGGTTTCGCCTTTGGTCTGATCTACATGACCACCGACCCCGTGTCGGCCGCGATGACCAATACCGGTAAATGGATCTATGGCATTTTCATCGGTGTGATGGTGGTGCTGATCCGTGTAGTCAACCCGGCCTTCCCTGAGGGCATGATGCTGGCAATTCTATTCGCCAACCTCTGTGCACCCTTGATTGACCACTTTGTCATCCAGGCCAACATCAAGCGGAGGCTGGCGCGTAATGTCTAGTCAAAAAGAATCCACTGCCCGTACGCTGATAGTGGCCCTGCTGGTTTGTCTGGTGTGCTCGGTGTTCGTTGCAGGTGCGGCGGTCGCACTGCGTCCGACCCAGCTGGAGAACCGTCAGCTCGACAAGCAGCGCAGTATTCTTGCGATCGCGGGGCTCGGTGAGGCCGGTATGTCTGGCGCCGAGGTGAAGGCGCTGTATAAAGAGCGCATTGTCGCCAAGCTGGTCAACCTCGAGACTGGCAAATTCAGCGACGAGTTCGATCCAAATACCTTTGACCCCCTGGTTGCTGCGAAGGACCCGCAACTGTCCGACGCATTGCCGCCGGAGCAGGACATCGCTTCGATCAAGCGTCGCGAAAAGTACAGCGTCGTGTATATCGTCGAAACCGATGGTGAACTCGACACGCTGGTGCTCCCGGTGCGTGGTTACGGCCTTTGGTCGACGCTCTATGGTTTTCTTGCCCTTCAGGAAGATCTGAACACCGTCGCTGGGCTCGGTTTCTACCAGCACGGAGAAACGCCTGGTCTGGGTGGCGAAGTAGACAATCCCAAGTGGCGTAGCCTCTGGGAAGGGAAGAAGTTGTACAACGAGGATGGTGAGCTGGCGATACAGATCGTCAAAGGTGGAGTCGATCCGCAGAGTCCGAACGCCAAGTACCGGGTAGACGCGCTTGCTGGCGCGACGTTGACCAGCAACGGGGTTAATAACCTGTTGCACTTTTGGCTCGGCGAGAACGGCTTCGGTCCTTTTATCGCTAACCTGCGCGCTGGGGAGGCTTGAGTATGTCGCAACCTACCATTAAGGAAGTCCTGTTCAATCCGGTCTTCAATAACAACCCCATCGGCCTGCAGATCCTCGGGATTTGCTCGGCGCTGGCGGTCACCTCCAACCTGAAAACGGCGCTGGTCATGTCCATCGCCCTGACGCTGGTTGTAGCTTTTTCCAACCTGTTCATCTCGATGATCCGCAGCCAGATCCCTGGCTCCATCCGCATGATCGTGCAGATGGTGATCATTGCGTCATTGGTGATCCTGGTGGATCAGGTGCTCAAGGCTTACGCCTTCTCGTTGTCCAAGCAGCTGTCGGTATTCGTGGGTCTGATCATTACCAACTGTATCGTGATGGGCCGGGCCGAAGCGTTCGCCATGCAGAACCCGCCGATGCTCTCATTCTTCGATGGGCTTGGGAACGGCCTCGGTTACAGCGCCATGCTGATTGCGCTCGGGATCATTCGCGAGCTGTTCGGTGCGGGTAAATTGATGGGTTACACCATTCTTCCTGTCGTAAATGACGGTGGCTGGTACTTGCCGAATGGCCTGCTGCTGCTTCCGCCTTCTGCGTTCTTCCTGATCGGCCTTTTCATTTGGGGCATCCGTAGCTGGAAGCGGGAACAGGTCGAGAAGCCGTCGTTCAAGATGGCGCCTCAGGTCTCTAACAAGGAGGCTTATTAATGGAACATTACATCAGCCTTTTCGTCCGCGCCGTGTTCATCGAGAACATGGCCCTGGCGTTCTTCCTTGGCATGTGTACGTTCATCGCAATCTCGAAGAAGGTCGAAACGGCCATTGGTCTTGGCATCGCGGTTATTGTCGTCCAAGCCATCACCGTTCCTGCGAACAACCTGATCTACACCTATCTGTTGAAAGCAGGTGCGTTGTCATGGGCTGGCTTGCCGGAAGTCGATCTGAGCTTCCTCGGCCTGCTGAGTTACATCGGCGTGATCGCGGCAATCGTTCAGATCCTGGAGATGACCCTCGACAAGTACGTACCCAGCCTCTACAACGCGCTGGGCGTGTTCCTGCCGCTGATCACTGTGAACTGCGCCATCATGGGCGGCACGCTTTTCATGGTCGAACGCGACTACAACCTCGCTGAAAGTGTGGTTTACGGCATGGGTTCTGGTCTGTCTTGGGCGCTCGCTATCGCCTTGCTTGCCGGCATTCGCGAGAAGCTCAAGTACAGCGATGTGCCGGATGGCCTACAGGGCCTCGGGATCACCTTCATCACCATCGGACTGATGTCGCTGGGCTTCATGTCTTTCTCTGGCGTACAGCTGTAAGGACGGGATGAACTGATGAGTTACGAAATTTTCCTCGCCATCGGCATGTTCACCGCCATCGTGCTTGCACTGGTGGTGATCATCCTCGCGGCTCGCGCCAAGCTGGTCTCCAGTGGCGATGTGAGCATCGAGATCAACGGCGAACGCACCATTACGGTACCGGCGGGTGGCAAGCTCCTGCAAACATTGGCCGCTAACAACATCTTCCTCTCGTCTGCCTGCGGCGGCGGTGGCACTTGCGCTCAGTGCAAGTGCATCGTCGAGAGCGGTGGTGGCGAGATGCTGCCTACCGAGGAGTCGCACTTCACGCGTCGCGAAGCTGGCGAAGGTTGGCGCCTGTCCTGCCAGACCCCGGTCAAAGCGGATATGAAGATCGAGGTCCCGGAAGAAGTTTTTGGGGTCAAGAAGTGGGAATGCACGGTTCTGTCAAACCCGAACGTCGCTACCTTCATCAAAGAATTGACCTTGAAGTTGCCGGAAGGTGAGAAAGTCGATTTCCGGGCTGGCGGGTATGTTCAGCTGGAATGTCCGCCTCACGAGGTCCGCTACAAAGATTTTGATATCCAAGAGGAATATCGCGGCGACTGGGACAAGTTCAACCAGTGGAAGTACGTGTCGAAGGTCGAAGAAACCGTGATCCGCGCCTACTCCATGGCCAACTATCCGGAAGAGGTTGGACTGGTGAAGTTCAACATCCGTATCGCCTCTCCGCCTCCAGGTAAGGATGACCTGCCTCCAGGCCAGATGTCTTCGTGGGTATTCAGCTTGAAACCCGGCGATAAAGTGACCGTTTACGGGCCCTTCGGTGAGTTCTTCGCCAAAGATACCGATGCGGAAATGGTCTTCATCGGTGGTGGTGCCGGTATGGCACCGATGCGTTCGCATATCTTTGATCAGCTCAAGCGTTTGAAGTCTAAGCGCAAGATGAGCTTCTGGTACGGCGCACGCTCGATGCGCGAGGCCTTCTACGTTGAGGAGTACGATCAGCTGCAGGCCGAGAACGACAACTTCCAGTGGCATTTGGCGTTGTCCGATCCGCAGCCGGAAGACAACTGGAACGGCCCAACCGGCTTTATTCACAACGTGCTGTACGAGAACTACCTGAAGGACCATCCGGCGCCCGAGGATTGTGAGTTCTACATGTGCGGTCCGCCAATGATGAACGCCTCGGTGATCAAGATGCTCACCGACCTTGGCGTCGAACCGGAGAACATCCTGCTCGACGACTTTGGCGGCTAGTATGACCCATGCGTTACTTCAGCCCGTCATCGTTGCCGCCCTGGCGGCAGCCCTGACGGGCTGTCTGTTTCAGGACGAGGTAGAAAGTTTCGGTGGTCCCACCATGGGAAGCACCTACTCGGTGAAGTACGTGGCCGATGATGTCGCCGTGTCCAAAGAGCAGCTGCGAAACGAGACGGATGCAATTCTGGCCGAGATCGACAGCCAGATGTCTACGTACCGTGCCGATTCGGATATCGAGACTTTCAACGCGCTTCCTGCCGGCGCCTGCATGGCCATGCCTGAGGGGGTCCTCGAGCTCCTCCGAGCCGGCCAGCAGCTGTCGGAGGAGAGCGACGGGGCTTTCGATCTGACGGTTGAACCGTTGCTCAATCTATGGGGCTTCGGTCCACACGGAACCGGCGAGCGCGTGCCCTCTGCCGAAGAGATAGCCACGGCTCGCGGCAACATGGGGCATGAGCATCTCCGGATTGACGGCGAGCAGCTCTGTAAAGACGCAGCCGTACAGATTGATTTCAACAGTATCGCTGCGGGTTATGCAGTGGACCGGGTGACCGCACATCTAGAGGCTTCCGGCGTCCGCCGTTACCTTGTGGAAATCACCGGCGAGCTCAAGGCTCTCGGCCGTAAACCCGGCGGGGAGCCCTGGCGTATCGCAATCGAGGCACCGCACGACAACGAGCGAGTAGCGCAGCGGATTGTCGAACTCGACGGATTTGGTGTCTCCACGTCAGGTGACTATCGAAACTATTTTGAGCGTGACGGTAAGCGATATTCGCACACGCTTGATCCATTGACCGGTGCGCCGATTGATCATCACTTGGCCGCCGTGACGGTTGTCGATCCCTCGACATTGAGGGCAGATGGGTTGTCTACTGTGTTGATGGTACTGGGCCCCGAACGGGGTTTGGCATACGCGGGGGAGCGAAACATTGCAGCGTTCTTCGTGATTCGTGAAGGGCAGGAATTCATTAGCAAAAGCACTGAGGCCTTTGATGAGCTATTCGGTGCGGGAGTAAGCAAATGACTTGGTTGATCGTGTTTCTGGTCATGTTGCTGGTGGTCTTCGGGATGTCCATCGGCGTAATCATGGGCCGCAAGCCCATTGCAGGCTCCTGTGGGGGCATCGCCAATCTTGGCATCGAGAAGGAATGCTCGATTTGCGGCGGTAGCCGTGAGAAGTGTGAAGAGGTGAATCAAGAGGCGAGCCACGGTGACAAAGCAGATCTCGCATACGACGCGACCAGACGCTGATAGCCGTTTTTGATCGAAAGGCCGGGGATATCTAGCGCTCCGGGCGTTGGTCTTTGCATGCAGCGCTGGTGCGACCCATGCATCGGCGCGACGATCCAGGCGGCGGGGCGTCGATAGCAACTTCCGCCACCCGGTTTTACCGAATTCGTTAACAGCGGCAGGGCTGCCTGCTGCGTGGTCTGGGGTGAATATGGCTGTCTACAATTACGATGTGGTGATACTGGGCTCGGGCCCTGCCGGCGAAGGCGCGGCGATGAACGCGGTCAAAGCTGGGCGCAAGGTCGCCGTGGTTGATAGCAGGCCGCATGTGGGTGGTAACTCGACCCATCTGGGGACTATCCCGTCAAAAGCGCTGCGCCACTCGGTACGGCAGATCATGCAGTACAACACCAATCCATTGTTCCGTCAGATCGGGGAGCCCCGTTGGTTTTCGTTTCCCGACGTCCTGAAAAGTGCCGAAAGCGTCATCGGTAAGCAGGTGACTTCCCGCACGGGGTATTACGCGCGTAACCGCATCGATATCTTCTTCGGCACCGCTAGTTTTGCCGACGAGCAGACCGTGGAGGTGGTCAGTGCCAATGGCATGGTTGAAACCCTGGTGGCCAACCAGTTCATCATCGCGACAGGATCACGGCCCTATCGCCCCGATGATGTCGACTTTACCCATCCCCGTGTCTATGACAGTGACACCATTCTTACCCTGAGTCACACACCGCGTCGTCTGATCATCTACGGAGCCGGTGTGATCGGCTCAGAGTACGCATCGATCTTTAGTGGTCTCGGTGTCTTGGTTGACTTGATCGACAACCGCGACCAGCTACTCAGTTTCCTCGACGACGAAATCTCCGACGCGCTGAGCTATCACCTGCGTAACAACAACGTACTCATCCGTCATAACGAGGAGTACGAGCGTGTGGAAGGTGTGGATAACGGCGTGATCCTGCACCTTAAATCGGGTAAGAAGATAAAGGCTGATGCTTTCCTCTGGTGTAACGGCCGAACCGGCAATACCGACAAGCTCGCCCTGGAAAACATCGGTCTCAAGGTCAACAGCCGCGGACAGATCAAGGTCGACGAGCACTACCGCACGGACGTCGGAAATATTTACGCGGCTGGCGATGTAATTGGTTGGCCGTCCCTGGCGAGTGCCGCTTACGATCAGGGGCGCTCGGCGGCAGGTAGCATCGTGGAGAACGACAGCTGGCGTTTTGTCGATGATGTGCCCACCGGCATTTACACCATTCCGGAGATCAGTTCCATCGGTAAGAACGAACGTGAACTGACCGAAGCGAAGGTGCCATACGAAGTGGGCAAGGCTTTCTTCAAAGGCATGGCGCGCGCGCAGATTTCAGCCGAGCCGGTCGGCATGCTGAAGATCCTCTTCCATCGCGAGACGCTGGCGGTACTAGGCGTGCATTGCTTCGGCTATCAGGCATCGGAGATCGTGCACATCGGTCAGGCGATCATGAACCAGCCGGGCGCGGCGAACACGATCAAGTATTTCATCAATACCACCTTCAACTACCCGACCATGGCCGAAGCCTACCGCGTGGCCGCTTTCGACGGGCTAAACCGGCTTTTTTGAGCGGCTCCGACCGGTGGCCTGAGCCGGTCGGAGAAGATCCCCGAGGCTGGCGGTGGCCTAATCGGGAAAGTTTTTAAGGCAGGTTGCCGGGCCGCCAATCAGGCGGCCTCGCTTTATGCGTTGCGCAGCGTCGTGACGGCAAGGCCGGGATAGTCAGTGATCAGGCTGTCGACGCCGAAATCCGCAAGGCGACGCATCAGAGCTGGCTCATTGACCGTCCAGACCGATACATGAAGGCCGAGTTGGCGGGCTTTGGCGATTCGTTCGGGTGTGCATAGGGTCCATTTCAATGCCAGTAGCGAGCAGCCGTACTGCTTGGCTACTTTCAGCGGGTCGAGCCAGGCGTACTCGGCCACCAGGCCGCACGACAATTCAGGTGTCAGCCTTTTCAAGGCCCTGAGCACCTCCCTCGAGCCGGATGTGACGGTAATCCGCTCGGTCAGTCCATGGTGCTCAGCCAGTGCCTTGATCGCCAGGACAGTCCGTGCGGCGCGCACCCTCGAAGCGCTTTTTACTTCCAATTGCCAATGCTCGAAGTCGCACTGCTCAAATAGCTCCGCTAGGCGCGGGATGGAACAGGGGTGTTTCCAGTGGGGGCCGCTGTGGCGCGCGTCGTACTGGATCAACTCGTCTGCATCACGCTCGACGACCTTGCCGCGTCGCCCCGTGGTGCGTTTGAGCGTCGGGTCATGGATGACCATCAGCTCGCCATCTTTTGACAGGTGCAGGTCGAGTTCGCATCGGCGCACGCCATGGGCGAGGCACTGCTTGAAGCCGGCCAGGGTGTTTTCAGGCGCTTCGCCCTTTGCGCCGCGGTGGCCATAGATAAGCGTCACGGTTGTCTCTCTGATTGCAATGATGTGGAGCGTCGGTGATGAATAACGCTGTTGATGACCCGGTTGCCCTCGAAGTAGACAGAAAAATCGCGGTAATCCCAACGAGTGATAGGTGGCTGACCGACAGCTTCGTGCTCCTCATCGGCTAAGCCAAAACGATCAAGTACGTCGATTTTCGCATCGCCGCGGCTGGGCAGCTGAAGGTCGGCCGGGCCTTGCTGGCCGACCGGAATTTTGATGTCTTCGGCGTGTGCCGACGTGTTCAGGCTGAAAATCAGCAGTAAGAGCAGAAAAGGGCGCATCCATCAGGTTCCTTGCAGGCTTTCACGAGCCAGGCGTCGTTCCGTCGCCTGTTTCTGCAGGATATGCCGCGCGAGGAGTTGCCGTTGTGCATCGGTCAACGCTTCAAAGGATGTACCGATTGCAAACTGCCCGCCCTCCAGCGCTTGGCAGCTCGCTATGCGTGCAGTCAGCAGCATGCCCAGGCCCTGTGGCATCAACGCCAGCTTGAGTGTCCAGGTTGAGCCTTCGTCAAGCGGCTGGTCATTGGTGAAACTAATACCACCTTCCGATAGCACGGTCGCCCGAGCTGGTCCGAGGTCTTGCAACAGGTCCTGGGCGAGCGCCTGACCGATTAGGTCGATGCGCTTGTTTTGCACTTTCAGGTAGTTGGCCAGCGTGCGGTTGCCCTCGGCTATCTGACGCAGCAGATGCTGAGCTTCAAAGTCGAGCTGATGGAGTTCGCCGAGCAGTTCGAACCGTTGCGTCGAACCGTTACCTGAGACTGTTTCGGCGTGTTCCGGCGGCAGGATTTCAAGTGCGATCATATCCTCGATACGATAGTATTCGCGGCGATCTTCGGTGTCTTCAGTGGGCATGTCGATCCCTGAGCTGCAGTGATGACCTGAGTGTATCAGGCCGCTTGGCATCGTCATTCAGCTTGTTATTTCCCGCCAGCGAAAGCGAACCCAACGATTTATGTTCAGACCGCTGTCCGTGTATATCGGGGCGCGCTACACACGCGCCAGACGTCGCAGCCTCTTCGTCTCCTTCATTTCCTTTACGTCCATGATCGGGCTGGCGCTTGGTGTGCTAGTAATGATCGTTGTGTTGTCTGTGATGAATGGGTTCGATTATGAAATGCGCAGCCGTGTGTTGGGTATGGTGCCGCACGCTACGATCGAAAGCTCGACCCCAATCGACGACTGGCCGACATTAGCAGAGCGGCTCGCGCAGCATCCTCAGGTCGCTGCGGTCGCGCCGTTCATACAAATGCAAGGTTTACTGACTCATCGCGGGCAGGTCACCAAAATTCTGATTAACGCCGTGGACCCGGTTATCGAGCCGGAAGTCTCCATCGTGGGCCAGTTTTTTCGCGAAGGCACGCTGGCCGATCTGGCCCCCGGCGAGTTCGGCATTGTTATCGGCGACAAGGCGGCCAACACCTTGGGCGTAGGGGTCGGCGACAAGGTTACCTTCGTCGCCCCTGAGGTTACCGTCACGCCAGCCGGTGTATTTCCCCGCATGAAGCGGTTCACCGTGCGCGGTATTTTTCACGTGGGGGCCGGTGAGATCGATGGTTATGTGGCGATGGCCAACATCTCCGATCTGGCACGCTTGCATCGCTGGAAGCCGGATCAGGTCCAAGGGGTGCGCTTGCGTTTCGTCGATCTGTTTCAGGCCCCGCGTATTGCCTGGGAACTGGCGGGTCAGCTGGGTGATGAGTTCTACTCCCGGGATTGGACCCGCACCCACGGCAACCTGTACCAGGCAATCCGCATGGAAAAGGCCATGATCGGGTTGCTATTGCTGCTGATCGTCGCCGTGGCTGCCTTCAATATCATCTCCACGCTGGTCATGGTCGTGACTGACAAGCGCGGCGATATTGCAATCCTGCGAACGCTTGGCGCGACGCCACGGCAGATCATGGCGATCTTCATGGTTCAAGGGACGGTGATAGGGGTCGTCGGCACGCTGGTCGGAGCATTACTCGGTATCTTCGCGGCGCTCAATGTAAGCAGTTGGGTCGCGGCGCTAGAGAGGTTGATCGGGCATAAATTTCTCAGCGCAGACGTGTATTTCATCGACTATTTACCGTCTCGACTGATGACCGCCGATGTGGTCCAGGTCTGCGTGGCGGCATTGATTCTTAGCTTTTTCGCCACCCTGTATCCGGCGTGGCGTGCGGCCCGGACACAACCGGCCGAGGCGTTACGATATGAGTGAGTTGTTTATGAATGAACGGTCTGCGAACGAGGCCGCGGTACTGAGCTGCCGCAACCTGGGCAAGCGCTACGAACAGGGTCCGGAGTCGGTCAGTGTGCTGTCCGGGCTTCAGTTGGAGTTGTTTCCCGGCCAGCGGGTCGCCATTGTCGGTACTTCCGGCTCTGGCAAGAGCACGCTGCTCAATTTGCTCGGCGGGCTGGATACGCCTAGCGAAGGAAGCGTATGGCTGGCTGGAGAAGAGCTTTCCGCACTCAGTGAGAAGGACCGGGGCCTGTTGCGTAACCGTGCCCTTGGCTTCGTTTACCAGTTCCATCATCTGCTGCCTGAATTCAGCGCTCTGGAAAACGTATGCATGCCACTGCTGATAGGCAGCGCGCCGATAGCGGAAGCACGTACGCGGGCGACCGAACTGTTGCAGCGCGTAGGGCTTGGCCACCGACTCGCTCATAAGCCCTCCGAGCTGTCCGGGGGAGAGCGTCAGCGCGTAGCGATCGCCCGTGCGTTGGCGAACCGTCCGGCGTTGGTGTTGCTCGATGAGCCGACCGGCAACCTCGACCACCATACTGCTCAGGGGATTCAAGACCTGATGCTGGAACTGAGCACCTCATTACGTACGGCCTTCCTCGTCGTAACCCATGATCCACAATTGGCCGGCCAGATGGATCACATCTTGCGCCTGGAAGATGGCCGGTTGGTGGCTGGCTAATGTTCAGGCCGCTCAGCATCTTCATTGGCAGCCGTTACACGCGAGCCAAGCGTCGCAATCATTTCATTTCATTCATCTCGCTGACGTCCATGATCGGGCTGTCGTTGGGCGTGCTGGCGATGATCATTGTGCTGTCCGTCATGAATGGCTTTCAGCGCGAGATGAGCAACCGCATCCTGGGCATGGTGCCGCACGCCGTGATAGCCGGTGACGGAAGGCCGGTGGACGACTGGCAATCGCTGGCCGAGCAGCTACGTGCGCATCCAGGGGTGCTCGGTACGGCACCGATCACTCAACTTGAAGGCATGCTTTCGTACAGGGGGTCGATGCAGCCGATTGAAATCAAGGGCATCGATCCGAAGGCCGAAAGCGAAGTGTCTATCCTCGGCTCGAAGATGGTCGCAGGCAGTCTCGACGACCTAGAGGCTGGGGAATCCGGCGTAATTGTCGGGCTGATGACTGCGCGTCGATTTGGTCTGAAGCTGGGCGATAAGCTCACGCTGATCGTGCCTGAGCTCAGCGATGCGCCTGGTGGTATTACACCGCGGATGCAGCGTCTGAACGTCGTCGGGGTGTTCAAGGTGGGAGCTGAGCTGGACGGTAGTTTGGCTATGATTCACCGAGCTGATGCAGCCCAGATACTTCGTTGGCAGCCAGATCAGGTCGAAGGCGTGAGGGTCAGGCTGGCTGATCTTTATCGGGCTCCGCAGCTCGCAACCGAGCTTGTCGCCGAGCTCGGCAAAGGTTATCGCAGTGAGGACTGGTCGCTTACCCAGGGGAGTTTGTTCAGTGCGATGAAGATGGAAAAGACCATGATTGGCCTGTTGCTTCTGCTGATCGTGGCGGTGGCAGCGTTCAATATCATCGCCACCCTGATCATGGTAGTCGCCGACAAGCGAGCGGATATCGCGATCCTGCGTACCCTTGGCGCAACGCCACGGCAAATCATGGCGATCTTCATGGTTCAGGGAAGCATCATCGGAATGACGGGAACCCTAATAGGGACGGTGCTGGGCGTGCTTGGTGCGATGAACGTCAGTGCCCTGGTGGCCTGGCTGGAAAAGGTATCGGGACAGCACATCTTCAGTTCGGATGTGTACTTCATCAGCACCCTGCCATCTGAACTGCGGCTGCAAGATGTCTTGCTGGTAACGCTGGCGGCGCTACTGCTCAGTTTCCTGGCGACGGTCTATCCCGCTTGGCGGGCCGCACAGACACAGCCGGCTGAAGCGCTGCGCTACGAGTAAGGAACAGTCTTAGCGGCGGTCCATTTGCCGCTTGCGCCAACTGCGTCCGACCCACCAGCGCCAATAGCTCTGAGTGGCGATATAGCCCAATATCGCCACCACAACGCCGACAACGAATGAGCCTAGGAAGAGCGGTTGCCAGTGGCTGTCGAGCATCTGACGCACCCAGGCAAGGCTGAGCTCCATCGGCATCGGGGAAACCGGCGTGTCCAGCAGCCAGGCGCCTACCTTGTAATTGCAATAGAACACCGGCGGCATCGTCAGTGGGTTAGTCAGCCAGACCAAGCCCACAGCGATCGGCAGGTTTGCCCTTGCTGGCACGGCGCACAACGCGGCCGCCAGCATCTGCAGGGGCATCGGGATCATGGCCCAGAACAGACCGATAGCCATCGCTCTGGAAACCGAATGCCGGTTTAGATGGAGCAGGTTGGGGTCATGGATCAACGTGCCGAGAAACCGCAAAGACTTGTGCGCCTTTAGACGGTCGGGGTGAGGCATGTAGCGTTTAAAAAAACGACGCGGCATGAAGATTCTCTGGCGGGGCGAAGCGCGCCCGATTATGCCTGAAACGAGACCCGGCGCTGAGAGGAGTTTGTGACATAAATTCTACACTGTGAGTGCCGACAGGACGTCGGTCAGGCTATGTGACTCGGCGGTTTAACCTATCCGGAGCGGCCAGTCACGGGAAAGGAATCCAGGAGAACCGATGCGTACAGCGATGCTGGCGCTGGCAGCAGGCCTTCTACTGCTGCGTTTTTTACCGCAATTACCGCCTGTCTCAGCGTTGCCGTTCATATTGGCGGCGGGCCTGGTCTTGCTTCCGTTCCGCTGGCGAGCGATCGGTTGTTTTCTCTGCGGGTTTGCATGGGCGTGTCTCAGCGCCCATGAGGCGCTGGATGACCGCCTTTCAACCGAGCGTGATGGCCGTACGTTCTGGCTCGAAGGTACGGTGAGCGACCTACCGGATGTTCGTGGCGGTGTGGTGCGCTTCGAACTGGTCAATATATCGTCCCGGCATAGCGACCTGCCGTCCAGGCTTCGCTTGGCATGGTACGACGGCCCCATGGTGCAGGCGGGTGAGCGATGGCGGCTCGCTGCCAAATTGAAAAAGCCACGGGGCTTGGTCAATCCGCACTCTTTCGATTACGAGGCCTGGCTCTTGGCTCGGCGGATCGGTGCCAGCGGCACGATCAAAGCCGGAGAGCGCGTGTCGGTGGCAGAGGGTGGACCGGGATGGCGCGACCAGTTGCGGCAACGCTTGTTGGCGGTCGATGCTCAGGGCCGCTCCGGCGCTATTGCCGCGCTGGTAGTGGGCGATGACAGCGGCCTGTCCACCACGGATTGGCGCACGCTCCAGGACACCGGAACCGTTCATTTGATGGTTATATCGGGGCAGCACGTGGGCATGCTGGCCGGCTTGCTTTACGGCCTGGTGGCATTGTTAGCGCGTTGGGGAATTTGGCCGCGGCGCGTCGCCTGGTTGCCCTGCGCTTGTAGCCTGGCCTTGGCTGGAGCGCTTGCGTACGGCTGGCTGGCGGGTTTTGAAGTCCCAGTCCAGCGAGCGCTGGTGATGGTCTCTCTGGTGCTCCTGTGGCGTTTGCGGTATCGGCATTTGGGTGTCTGGCTGCCACTGCTGATTGCCCTTGATGCTGTCCTGCTGTTGGATCCGCTAGTAGGGCTGCAGTCGGGCTTCTGGTTGTCTTTCTTAGCGGTGGCGCTTCTTGCTCTGGTGTTCCGCGGCCGGCTTGGAAGCTGGAGTTGGTGGCGCGCATTAGGCCGTGCACAGTGGAGCATGGCCCTGGGCCTGTTGCCGATCCTGCTGGCGCTAGGCTTGCCGGTTAGCCTGAGTGGGCCGATTGCCAACCTCTTTGCAGTCCCACTGGTCAGCGCGGTAATCGTTCCGCTGTCGTTGTTAGGCACGTCCTTGTTGTGGTTGCCAGGCGTTGGCGAGCCGGTGCTATGGGTGGCAGGTGGGTTATTGGCAATTCTCTTTGATGCGCTGCAATGGCTTGCCGGCTGGCAGCCGGCGTGGCTACCAGCGTCATTGCCGATTTGGGCTTGGCTGCTGGTTGCGCTTGGGACGCTGCTGATCCTGCTTCCGCCCGGAATACCGTTTCGGGCGTTGGGTCTGGTGTTTCTGCTGCCGCTGCTGTTTCCACCCATCGACAAGCCGGCAGCAGGGCAGGCTGAAGTCTGGCTGTTCGACGTCGGTCAGGGGCTCGCTGTGCTGGTCCGCACGCATGACCATGCGCTGCTGTACGACACAGGGCCGCGATATGGTGACTTCGACATCGGCGAGCGGGTTGTATTGCCGTCGTTGCGCACGCTGGGGGTGAGTGGTCTCGATTTGATGATTCTCAGCCATGCCGATAGCGACCATGCGGGTGGCGCTTCTGCGATCCAGCGACAGATGCAAGCTGGGCGAGTGGTCAGTGGTGAGCCGGCAAGACTGCCTGCTTCGCTAAGCGCCGAGATGTGCCGTTCCGGAGACGCCTGGGAATGGAGTGGAGTCCGCTTTACGCTTTGGCAATCACCACGGGCCAGAGATGGAAACCAGTCCTCCTGCGTGCTACTGATCGAGGCGAGCGGCGAACGTCTGCTGCTCACCGGCGACATCGACGTGGATACCGAGCAAGTACTCCTGACGAGCAACATGCCGCTTGAGGCCGAATGGTTGTTAGTGCCACATCACGGCAGTCGCAGCTCGTCGTCAGCCGCATTCATCGAGGCAACAGGTGCCGGAGGTGCGCTCATCTCGCGCAGCTTGCATAACGCATTCGGCCATCCGCATCTGGAAGTGTTGCAGCGGCTGCACACTGCCGGAGCGCGGCTTTATGACACGGCGGAGCTAGGAGCGATTCGGATTCGCCTCGGCCGTTTCGAGCCTGCTCGAGGATTACGTACCGAGCGTCGATTCTGGCGGGAAAAATGAGAACCGGGGCCGTCGGCTGGCTGGCGGCCCTATGCTAGAGTGGCGCCACTTTTTCGAGGGGGATTCATCTCGTGTGGGAGCTGGTTAAAGCGGGCGGCTGGATAATGCTGCCAATCATCCTGTGTTCCATCGCGGCCGCCGGTATTGTTGCCGAAAGGCTATGGACGCTTCGGCCTAGTCGAGTGACCCCACCACACCTGCTTGGCCAGGTGTGGAAATGGATCAAGGACAAGAAGCTCAGTAATCAAAAGCTCAAGGAGCTGCGCGCGGATTCGCCGCTGGGGGAGATACTGGCTGCTGGTCTGGCTAACTCCAAGCATGGTCGAGAGATCATGAAGGAATGCATCGAAGAAGCGGCCGCCCGCGTCGTCCATGACCTCGAGCGCTACCTCAACGCGTTGGGTACGATTGCAGGCATCGCTCCCTTGCTCGGGCTTCTCGGTACTGTGCTGGGCATGATCGAAATTTTCAGTGCCTTCATGGGCTCTGGCATGGCCAACGCACCGTTGCTCGCAGCGGGTATTTCCAAAGCGCTGATTACTACCGCGGCGGGTCTGATGGTCGGCATACCGGCACTGTTCTTCCATCGCTTCCTCCTGCGCCGAGTAGAAGAACTCGTGGTCGGTATGGAGCAGGAAGCGATCAAGTTGGTTGAAGTTGTGCAGGGTGACCGTGACGTCGACCTAGGTGAGGGCAGGGCGTGAAGTTTCGTCGCAAGGCGCGGGAAAATGTCGACATCGGCTTGGCCCCGCTGATCGATGTGGTGTTCATTCTGTTGTTGTTCTTCGTGGTGACCACCACTTTTACTCGCGAAACCCAACTGCAGGTTGATCTGCCGGAGGCGGCGAGCGGGTCGCCACCGCAGGAAACTGAGCAGAAGCGGCTGGAGGTTGTGATCGACGTCAGTGGCAACTTCAGTCTCAATGGCAAGTCGTTGGTCAAGCATGACCTGAACACATTAATGGCGGCGCTCAGCAAGGAGTCGGGCGGCGATACAAGTTTGCCGATGATCATCAGTGCCGACGGTAAAACTCCGCACCAAGCGGTCATTACCGCCATGGACGCAGCCGGGAAACTGGGCTTCGCGCACCTGCGCATCACTACCATTGAGGCCCAGCCGGAGCCCTAATGTCCTTTGCTGATCGTCTCCAGCGGGCCTGGTACGAAGGGCATCCTGCCTTGGCGCTGCTCGCACCGTTGGAAATGCTCTACCGCCGCGTGGTGATTGCTAAGCGAAAGCGGTTCATCAGCGGAGTGATCGATTGCTATCGGGCGCCCGTGCCTGTGGTGGTGGTCGGAAATATCACCGTTGGCGGTACCGGCAAGACCCCCCTGATTCTCTGGCTCATCGAGCACTGTCAGCGACGCGGCCTGAAAGTCGGTGTAGTCAGTCGTGGCTACGGTGCCAGACCACCGGAATATCCGTGGCGGGTAGAGCCCGAGCATTCTGCAGTCGAGGTTGGCGATGAACCATTGCTGATCGCGCAACGAACAAACGTACCGGTGATGATTGATCCTGATCGTTCCCGCGCGGTTCGTAAATTGCTCGAACTTGAGCTGCTGGACCTGATCCTTTCCGACGATGGACTGCAGCATTACCGGTTGGGGCGCGATCTGGAGCTGGTCCTCATTGATGCTGCTCGTGGACTGGGCAATCAACGCTGTTTGCCCGCTGGCCCGCTACGTGAGCCACTGGAGCGACTGGAGTCGGTCGATGCGGTGCTGATAAACGGCGCGCAGGCAGATAGTCCCTCGGGTTTTTCATTTGCCTTGCAACCATCGAAATTGATCGAGTTGAGCACTGGGCAGGTCTGGCCTCTTGGCCATTTTCCGGCAGGCCAGCGGATGCATGCAGTCGCTGGAATCGGCAATCCACAGCGTTTCTTCGCCACGCTCGAGGCGCTACACTGGCGGCCGATTCCGCATGCCTTCGCCGATCACGCTCGTTATAGCCTGGAGCAGCTGAGTTTCAGTCCAGAGCTACCCTTGGTGATGACCGAGAAGGATGCGGTCAAATGCCGGGCTTTTGCGCTGCCGGGCTGGTGTTATCTCCAAGTCCAGGCCGAGCCTTCCGCAGCTTTCGTCACTTGGTTTGATTCCCAGCTGGACCGTTTGCTGCCCGTTCATCCCTAAGCCGCTCGATCTGCCAGGTGCGGTCGGCTGCATCCAAGGACTGCACACCATGGATACCAAACTGCTCGATATTCTTGCCTGCCCGCTCTGTAAGGGGCCGCTGAAGCTGACCGATGACAAGTCCGAACTGATCTGCAAGGCCGACGGCATGGCTTTTCCGGTCCGGGACGGCATCCCGGTGATGCTTGAAAGCGAAGCCCGCACCCTCGACGTGGATGAGCGTCTGGACAAATGACTAACGCTTATACCGTGGTCATCCCGGCGCGTTACGCATCCACGCGCCTTCCGGGCAAACCTCTGCAGGACATTGCTGGCAAGCCGATGATTCGCCATGTCTGGGAGCAGGCCTGCAAGAGCCGGGCGCAGCGGGTGGTGATCGCCACGGACGATCAGCGCATATTGCAAGCCTGCGAAGGCTTCGGTGCGCAGGTTTTGCTAACCCGGGTCGACCACAATTCGGGCACCGATCGGCTTGCCGAGGTGGCGGGCCAGCTGGGCTTAACGGCTGACGCGATAGTCGTCAACGTACAGGGCGATGAACCATTGATTCCGCCTTCGCTGATCGACCAGGTGGCACTCAATCTGGCTGCTCACCCCGAAGCCGCGATCGCCACGCTTGCCGAGCCAATCAGCGATCCGCACGCGCTCTTTAACCCGAACGTGGTGAAGGTGCTGAGCGATATCAATGGGCTGGCGCTGACTTTCAGTCGCGCGACACTGCCGTGGGCGCGGGACGAATTCGCTCGTAAGCCCGGTGCGCTTCCGAGTAATGTTCCGTACCGTCGACACATCGGCATCTATGCCTATCGGGCCGGGTTCCTGGCTGACTTCGTGGCCTGGGGGCCGTGCTGGCTGGAGAATACTGAGTGCCTGGAGCAATTACGTGCGCTCTGGCACGGCAAGCGCATTCATGTCGCCGATGCGGTCGAGGCGCCTCCGGCTGGCGTCGATACCGCCGAAGATCTTGACCGCGTCCGCAAGCTGCTCGGAGCTTGAGCGTGAAGGTTCTGTTCGTTTGCATGGGTAACATCTGCCGATCGCCCACTGCTGAGGCTGTGCTGCGCAAGTACGTACAGGGTGCTCAGCTGGACAGTCGAATCGCCATAGATTCGGCTGGAACCGGTGACTGGCATGCCGGGAAGGGGCCCGATCAGCGCGCTTGCCAGGCTGCAGCCAAACGAGGCTACGACCTCAGCGCTCTTAAGGCGCGTCAGGTGACCGCCGACGATTTTCAGCGTTTCGATCTCATCCTGGCGATGGATCACGACAACCTAAAGCGGCTGCAGGCCCTGCGTCCAGCAGACTCACACGGTGAGCTCGATCTATTTCTGCGCCGATACAAATTGGGCACGGGCTCTGTACCCGATCCGTATTACGGCGGGGAGGACGGCTTCGAGCAGGTGCTCGACCTGATCGAGCGTGGTGCTGCTGGATTGCTCGATGAGATCAGAGGGCGTCAATGAGCCTTCTCATCGAGCAGGGTTATTCACTCAAGACGCTCAACACCTTTGCGGTCGAAGCCCATGCCGCCTATTTCGCTGAAGCCCGGGACGATCAAGCAGTAACCGAAGCGATCAATGAGGCCTGCCGTCTCGACGTTCCGCTATGGATCCTCGGCGGCGGCAGCAATTTGGTACTGACCGGCGATGTACAAGCACTGGTGCTGCACATGGCTAGCCGGGGCATTCGAGTTCTTGAGGATGACGGCCAGCAAGTAGTGATAGAAGCGGAGGCTGGCGAGCCTTGGCATCCGTTCGTATTGCGGAGCCTAGAGCTTGGTTTGGCTGGGTTGGAAAACCTCAGCCTGATCCCCGGTACGGTCGGTGCGGCACCCATCCAGAATGTCGGGGCGTACGGGGTCGAGATAAAGGATGTCTTCGCTGGGCTGACTGCACTGGACCGCCAAACTGGCAGTTTGGTGGAGTTCGATTTGGCGGCATGTGAATTTGCCTACCGCGACAGCCTGTTCAAACGTCAGGCGGGACGCTATGTGATTCTTCGGGTGCGTTTCATGCTTCACCGGACTGCGGAACTAAGTCTTGAGTATGGCCCGCTCCGTAAGTGGCTGCAGCAGCATGATGTCCAGTCCCCCACACCGATGGATGTGAGTCGTGCGGTCTGTTCGATCCGCAGTGAGAAGCTGCCAGACCCTAGGGTTCTGGGCAATGCAGGCAGTTTTTTTAAGAACCCCTTGGTTCCTCAGTCGAAAGCTGACGCCTTGCTCGAGCAATACCCCGATCTGGTGGCGTTTCCGCAAGGTGGCGGGCAGGTCAAGCTTGCCGCTGGCTGGCTCATTGATCGTGCAGGCTGGAAGGGTTATCGACAGGGGGATGTGGGCGTCCACAGGCTGCAAGCGTTGGTGCTCGTCAACTACGGCCAAGCAACCGGCCAGCAAATCCTGCAACTTTCCGAAAAGATCCAAGCTGACATCCTAGAGCGTTTCGGTGTGAAGTTGGAAATCGAGCCGAACGTCGTCTGACTCTGCACCTTTCGGCTATGCCGTGCCCGTTCTGAGCTTTTTAAGGGTGACGGATCTCCCTGATCTCCGCGGCTACAGCCGGAAACAGTAAGGGTCGAGTAGGCAGGTTTTCTCTGGGTATCTGAGCGCTCCACAAAAGCGCGGCGCCGCGATCATTCAACGACTGTCCGCCAACAAATAAAAAAGGGGATGCCGGAGCATCCCCTTTTACATCGCTGGTCCTGTCAGTCTTGGCGCTTGTCGAGGCCCTGCGGATCGACTTCCTCCTGCACATTCGCGTCAGCTTCAGTGGCGGGCTTGATCGCCTCCACTTCGGGTTGGAGCAGCTCGGTCACGGCCTGTTCGGCTTCAGGTTCGGCAGGTGGCGTTTCCGGCTTCTGGGCGACGCTTGGCTCTGCATTGCCATTCGCCGTGCTGGCTGGCTGCTCAATTGTCGCGTCGGTGTCCGGTTCGCTGACAACGATTTCAGGGCTGGCCAGTTCTGCCGGAGCTTGGGTTTCGGTTGTCGCTTTCTCTTTCGCTTCGGCCTCGGCTGCTTCTTTAGCAAGACGCTCTTGCTCCAAGCGGCGGCGGCGGACCTCACGTGGGTCGTTAGGTGCACGACCGCTAGCCGTCACGACCGGCGCTTCAGTCTCGGTCGCGGTCTGGGCCGGCTCCTCGAAAGCAGGGGTGGCCACAGACTGCGAAGTCTCGGTCTCCGTTGCTGACGCTTCGGGCTCGCTGGCTTTCTGCACCGCCGGAGCTGGCTCCGCTTCTGCGATAACCGGTGTCACGGCTTCGCTATCCTGAGTTACGGGAACATTGGCCGGCTTGTCAGCTTCGGTCGTTTGATTGACGGCCACGGCTGGAGCTGAGGCTTCCGCTTCCTTTGTTTCAATTTGAATCTCAGTGGGCGCGGTGTCGGTGTCTGCGGTGTTCGCCGCGAGAGCGGCGGCAGTTGCGGCAATGGCGACCTGTTCAGATTTCACCGGTGCATTGCTTTCGCTAACCTCGGCGTTGGTGCTTTGGGCTTCGTCGTCGATCTCGTTTCCATTGGCGTCGCGTTGACGATCACGACGGTTGCTGCGGCGACGCTGGCCACGAGAGCGGCGGCGTGGGCGATCGCTACCTTCTGGCGAATCCTGCTCCTCCTGAGCGATCTCCGCGGTTTCGCTCTGCTGTTCCTCTGCGCTCTCGGCTTGTTCTACGCGAGGTTTACGCTCTTCGCGGGGCGGACGCGGCTTGCGCTCAGAGCTTTCTTCGCCATTCGCCGCGACTGGTGCGGTCTGAGCGTTATCATCGAGCGGTGCGCGCAATTCGCGCTTGCGCTCTTCTCGCGGCTGACGATCTTCGCGCGGGGTGCGTTCACGACGTGGTTGCTGTTGCTGTTGCTGTTGCGGCTGTGCAGTATTTTCGCTGGCTTCGACTGGCTCACGAGACTCACGCGGTTCGCGAGCTTCCCGTGGCTTGCGCTCTTCGCGTGGAGGGCGCGGCTGACGCTCTTCGCGAGGCTGGCGGTCTTCACGAGGGGCACGCTCTTCACGAGGCTTGCGCTCTTCGTCGCGGCTGCTGCGCGAATCACGGCGACGGTTCTGCTGGCGACCACTACGGCGTTCATCGTTGCGTTGTGGGCGGCTGCTAGCGGCGGGTTTCTTCTCGACTTCAGCGGCTGGCGTTTCCTGCTTGCCGGCGAAGAGGCCGACCAGGGACTTGACCAACCCCTTGAACAGGCTTGGCTCCTGAGTCGCGGGTGCAGGCAGCTCAGCGGGCGCAGCGATCGGGGCCGGCGCGGGCGCGGTACGCTGTGGTGTGGTTTTGACGGCCGCTTCCTGACGAACCAGTGTGCGCGTCGAGCTGACCGGCTGAACTTCCTCAACCTCAGTTGGGCTCATTTCATAGCTGGCCTGACCGGCGATAATTTCCGGGCTATCGTCGCGCAGACGCTGCACTTCGAAGTGCGGCGTCTCTAGATGGTCGTCCGGCAGGATGAAGATGCGCGCGCGGCTGCGCAGTTCGATCTTGGTGATCGCGTTGCGCTTCTCATTGAGAAGGAAGGCGGCAACTTGGAAGGGAACGCGGGCGCGGACTTCGGCGGTACGATCCTTAAGGGCTTCTTCTTCGATCAGACGCAAGATAGCCAGCGACAATGATTCGACATCGCGAATGATGCCTTGGCCATTACAGCGCGGGCAGACGATACCGCTGGTCTCGCCGAGCGATGGACGAAGGCGTTGGCGGGACATTTCCAGTAGGCCGAAGCGCGAGATGCGGCCGACCTGGATTCGTGCGCGGTCGGCTTCCAGTGCTTCACGAACCTTCTCTTCAACGGCGCGCTGATTCTTGGCCGGCGTCATGTCGATGAAATCGATGACGATCAGGCCGCCAATGTCGCGCAGGCGCAGCTGGCGGGCGATTTCCTCGGCCGCTTCCAGGTTGGTCTGCAGGGCAGTTTCTTCGATGTCGCCGCCCTTGGTGGCGCGCGCCGAGTTGATGTCGATGGACACCAATGCTTCAGTCGGGTCGATAACGATGGAACCGCCGGATGGCAGCTTCACTTCGCGCTGGAAGGCCGTCTCGATCTGGCTTTCGATCTGGAAACGGTTGAACAGTGGTACAGGATCTTCGTACAGCTTGATCTTGCTTGCGTACTGCGGCATGACCTGCTGGATAAAGGAAAGCGCTTCGTCCTGGGCTTCGACGCTGTCGATCAGAACTTCGCCGATGTCCTGGCGCAGGTAGTCGCGAATGGCGCGAATGATGACGTTGGATTCCTGATAGATCAGGAAGGGGGCGGCGCGATCCTGAGAGGCTTCCTTGACTGCGCTCCAGAGCTGCAACAGGTAATCGAGGTCCCATTGCATTTCTTCACTTGAACGGCCGAGACCGGCAGTACGGACGATCAAACCCATATCGGCAGGGACATCAAGACCGTTGAGTGCTTCGCGCAGTTCGTTGCGTTCTTCGCCTTCAATGCGACGAGAAATGCCGCCCGCGCGCGGGTTGTTCGGCATCAATACGAGATAGCGACCGGCGAGGCTGATGAAGGTGGTAAGGGCAGCGCCTTTATTGCCGCGCTCTTCTTTTTCGACCTGAACGATGACTTCCTGGCCTTCGCTCAGGACTTCTTTGATGTTGACGCGGCCTTCCGGCGACTTCTTGAAGTACTCACGGGAAATTTCCTTGAGGGGGAGGAACCCGTGGCGATCGGCACCGAAATCAACGAAGGCGGCTTCAAGGCTGGGCTCGACGCGAGTGATCTTGCCCTTGTAGATGTTGGCTTTCTTCTGTTCACGAGCACCGGATTCGATGTCAAGGTCGAACAGGCGCTGGCCATCGACCAGTGCGACACGCAACTCTTCGGGCTGAGTTGCGTTAATTAGCATTCTTTTCATGTAGTACCGTCGGTTTCCAAGGCAGCGGAAACGGCGTTCGGCACACACGACTCTCGCGGTCGGTGTCAGGTGAGTCAGGAATGGTTGTAAGGCACTCCAGTGTCCAGCGATTTCAGGCCAGTTGGGCCGGCGTCGCGACGACGTCTCCTGCTTACTGTCGGAACAGAAGCAATGGTTCGGGAGGAGGAATCAGCAATCGGTAGCGGACGGAATGAAGCGTCTATGAAAGCCTTTACTACGCAATCCGAGGGCTGTACATCTCCACCCAACACTCATACTTTGAAAATCGGGTGCCGCTCGCAGAATCCGGGAGCGGGTTATCGATTATCGTGATTCCCCTTCGGGAACACGCATCATGTCTTCAAGGCTTGTTTCGGAGCTTCTGCTGCTTGAGAAAAGCTCCGCTGGACGGCCTCACGTCCTGGAACATTGCTGGGTCAGGGATGGCGGTTTCGCTGGCATTCCCTAACCTGTCCGCTTTTGGCGGCGCCTGGACTATAACAGTAATGTTTAAGTGCTTCAAATAAGGGAAAATTGATATCATCCGCGCATGACCAATACCCCCTCTCAGACCTCCGGCGTGCAAATGCTCGAGGTCTCGCCGGAGCTTGCCGGCCAGCGCATTGATAACTTTCTCCGTACCCAGCTCAAAGGTGTGCCCAAGACCTTGATCTATCGCATTTTGCGCAAGGGCGAGGTGCGGGTAAACAAAGGCCGTATTAAACCCGAGTACAAGCTTCAGGCGGGTGATGTCGTGCGGGTGCCACCGCTTCGGTTGCCTGAGCGGGACGAGCCAGTCCCGCTCGCGCAAGGGCTTCTAGAACGGCTTGAGGCGGCAATCGTTTTTGAAGACAAAGCCTTGATCGTGTTGAACAAGCCAGCAGGGATCGCGGTGCATGGAGGCAGCGGGCTCAGCTTCGGGGTTATCGAGGCGCTGCGTCAGTTGCGCCCGGATGCAAAGGAGTTGGAGCTGGTGCATCGCCTGGATCGGGACACCTCCGGGTTGCTGATGATCGCAAAGAAACGCAGCATGCTGCGCCACTTGCACCTGCAATTGCGGGGCGATGGGGTCGACAAACGTTACATGGCGCTCGTGCGGGGGCGCTGGGACACCGGCAAGAAGCAAGTAAATGCGCCGCTGCTGAAAAATACCCTGCGTTCAGGTGAGCGGATGGTGGAGGTCACTGACGAGGGCAAAGACGCACTGACACTTTTCCGCGTGCTGCGCCGTTTTGGCGACTTCGCCACCCTGGTCGAGGCCAAGCCGGTAACCGGGCGTACGCATCAGATTCGTGTGCATGCCCGCCATGCCGGTCACAGCATCGCTGGCGATAATAAATATGGTGATGAAGAGTTTTCCGCGCTCATTCGTGATCTGGGTGGTAAGCGCCTGTTCCTGCATGCTTATGCGCTGAAGATTCCCTTGCCTGACGGTGGCGAACTGAGTTTGGAGGCGCCGGTCGATGATGTCTGGGCCCGGACGCTGGAGAGGCTTGGTGAATAAGTACGAACTGCTGATCTTCGATTGGGATGGGACGTTGGTGGATTCCATTGGGCGTATCGTTGAATCGATTTTGGTTGCTGCGGCCCGGTGTGACCTGCCGCGGCTGGATGAGGACAATATCAAGGGGATTATTGGGCTAGGTCTGCCCGAGGCGATAGCCGCGCTGTATCCAAACGTCACCGACAGAAGGTTGGTTGAGGCGTTCCGTCGTGCGTACGCCGACCATTATTTGTCACTGGAGGCTGAGCCTTCGGCGCTTTATCCAGGTGTGGCGCGCGCGTTACAGCAGTTCCGTGATCAGGGGCATCAGCTTGCTGTGGCGACTGGCAAGGGGCGGCGCGGGTTGGATAGGGTCCTAGCAGGGCAGGGTTGGACTGATTTTTTCGATGTGACCCGGTGTGCTGATGAGACTGCGAGCAAGCCTGACCCGCTCATGATCCACGAAATCCTCGCTCACTGTGGGGTCGCGCCCGAGCGGGCTCTGATGATCGGGGATTCGGTGTTCGATTTGGAGATGGCGAGGCGCGCAGGCGTAGGCAGTGTTGCGGTTTCCTACGGCGCACAACCCGTCGAGGTGTTGTTGTCGTGTTCGCCGTGCATGGCTATCAATCATTTTTCGGAGCTCGGTGACTGGCTGTGCTCTGCTGCTGGTCACGCTGAGGTGGTTGCATATGTCGGATGAATGGGGGAAACCCGTGAATGAGTCTAACGAAGACCGTACCAGTCTAAAGCTGTTGGAGAAAACGCTGCTTGCCGGTGTGCAGGAGCAGCGGCGAGCTCGGCGTTGGGGGATCTTTTTCAAGCTGTTGACGTTCGTCTATCTCTTTGGGGCGCTGCTGATATTTTCGCCGCTGTTGCACATGGGGGAAGGGGAGGCTGTTGGTGATACCCACACTGCGATCATCAATGTCCGCGGAATGATTGCCGATGAAGAGGCGGCGAGTGCAGACAACATTGTCGGTGCGTTGCGTGCGGCCTTTGAGGATTCAAATACCAAGGGTGTGGTGTTGCGGATCAACAGTCCGGGTGGCAGTCCGGTGCAGTCCGGCTATATCTATGATGAGATTCGCCGGTTGCGGGGGGAGTACCCGGCCATCAAAGTTTATGCAGTGATTGCCGATCTAGGGGCGTCTGGCGCTTATTACATCGCAAGCGCTGCGGATGAAATTTATGCCGACAAGTCGAGCCTGGTTGGCTCTATCGGCGTCACCGCTGCGACCTTTGGCTTTGTCGAGACAATGGACAAGCTGGGCGTCGAGCGCCGTGTCTATACCTCAGGGGAGCACAAAGCGTTTCTAGACCCCTTTCAGCCGGAAAAGCCAGAGGAAACCGAGTTCTGGCGCAGCGTGCTTGCCACCACTCACCGGCAGTTCATCGACAGCGTGAAGCAGGGGCGGGGCGATCGATTGCAGGTCGCCGGGCATCCAGAGCTCTTTTCCGGGCTCATCTGGTCTGGTGAGCAGGCGCTTGAGCTCGGGTTGATTGATGGTCTTGGCAATGCCAGCTATGTCGCACGCGAGGTAATTGGGGAAGCTGAGCTGGTGGATTTCACCGTCAAAGACTCGCCTTTGGAGCGGTTTACCAAGCAGCTCGGTGTCAGTATTGGTTCGCAGCTTGCCCTGTGGATGGGTTTCCAGGGGCCTCAGCTGCGTTAGTGCAGTGTCAGGGTACTTCGATCCCGGCATTATTGAGCATGTCCACCAGTCGGATCAGGGGCAACCCAATCAGGCTGGTGACGTCTGCTCCTTCAGTGCTGCGGAACAGGCTGATCCCCAGGCCCTCTGCCTTGAAGCTGCCGGCGCAATCGTAGGGTTGTTCGGCCCGCAGGTAGCGCTCGATCTGCTGATCACCAAGCGTCCGGAAGTGAACGGTAAAAGCGATGCAGTCAATCTGGGTGGCCCCGGTTCGACTGTCCAGCAGTGCCAGGCCGGTTAGAAAGACTACGCTTTTGCCGCTGCAGCTCTGTAATTGACTCTTTGCTCGATCGAATGTGTGAGGTTTGCCAAGGATGGTTTGTCCAAGCGCGGCGACCTGGTCGGAACCAATGATCAGATGATCCTGATGAGAGGGTGCCAAGGCTTGGGCTTTCTCTAGGGCCAAGCGGCGTACGAGATGTTCCGGTAGCTCCATGGTGAGTGGGGTTTCATCTATTTCCGGGGCGCGGTAAGCGAACTCAAGCTGAAGGCGTGAAAGCAGTTCGCGACGATAAGGGGAGCTTGATGCGAGAAGCAGGGGTCGCATTCTTCTTCCTTTATATATAGGTACTGATCGATGGTCGGCCTAGCGCTATTGTGCGGCTGAATTCCTTTGACAGTCGACAGGCGCATCCCTAGAATGCCGCGCTTATGTTGAAAGGACCAATACCTCCGCACGTAGATCCGCGCAAGCTCGCTGACCGAGCGGCTTCCCTGAAGGGTGAGCTGCAATTGTCTGGGCTGAAGCGGCTCGTCGATCCTCTTGAGGATGATCAGGGTGTGGTGCGCGCCAGTTTTGATTTTGGGCGCGACGAGCAGCGTACTGTGGTCATCCACAGTGCGCTGGATGTTGAGGTCACGATGATTTGCCAGCGCTGTCTGGAGCCGGTTGTTCTGCCTATTCACAGCGAATGCGATTATGCCGTGGTGAATGAAGGGTCGAGCAGCCAGCACCTGCCTAAGGGTTATGACGTGCTGGAAGTGGGAGAGGATCCTCTGGATCTGCTGGCGCTGGTTGAAGAGGAGCTTCTGCTCGCTCTTCCGATTGTTCCACTCCATGACCAAGAAGTTTGCCAGTCGCCGGCTGGGCCTGATGAGCCCGAGCCGAATGAGGACGAGGTATCGCGGTCCAACCCGTTCAGCGTACTGGCTCAGTTAAAGCGTGACCCAAACGTTTAGGAGTTGATCCCAATGGCTGTTCAGCAGAACAAAAAATCCCGTTCCGCCCGTGACATGCGTCGTTCGCACGATGCACTCGAGCCGAACGCCCTGTCCGTGGAAAAGAGCACCGGTGAAGTTCACCTGCGTCACCACGTTTCCCCGGAAGGTTTTTACCGTGGTCGTAAAGTGATCGATAAGGGCGCTGACGAGTAAACCTTGTCTGCTCCGATCATAGCGATCGATGCAATGGGTGGGGACTTCGGTCCCCACTGCATTGTCCCGGCCAGTGTCCAATGTCTGGCTGAAAACCCCTCGCTTCATCTGGCCTTGGTTGGCCAATCCTCCCTGTTAGAAGAAATTATCGCTCGGCATCCAGCTGTGGATCACGCTCGTCTGTCGATTGTCAATGCCGATGAAGTGATCGGTATGGATGACCGTCCAGCGCAGGCGTTGCGCGCCAAGCCGCGCTCGTCCATGCGCATCGCTCTGGAGATGGTGCGTGATGGGCAGGCTCAGGCTTGCGTCAGTGGCGGGAATACTGGTGCGCTGATGGCACTTGCTCGGCAGGTATTGAAAACCCTGCCTGGGGTGGATCGCCCGGCGATGGTGACTGCGATTCCTACGCTTGAGGGGTCGTGCCTGTTGCTTGACCTCGGCGCGAATGTGGACTGCACGGCCGAGCAGCTCTATCAATTCGCTGTCATGGGGTCGGTTGCGGCGCAAAGTCTTGGTATCGAGCAGCCGCGCGTCTCGTTGCTGAATATTGGTACCGAAGCAATCAAGGGTAATCAACAGGTCAAAGCGGCCGCCGGGCTGTTGCAGCAGGCTAGCTGTATCAACTATCAAGGCTTCATCGAGGGTGACGGGCTGTTTCGCGGCGAAACAGATGTCGCGGTATGCGATGGCTTTGTTGGCAACATTTTGCTCAAGTCCAGCGAAGGTTTGGCACATATGGTAGCCCAGCGTGTCGAGCTGCTTTTCCGTCGCTCATTGATTGCACGCCTAGTCGGTGCGCTGGCTCTGCCCTTGCTGCGTCAGTTGCGGGCGGACCTGCGGCCAGCTCAGTACAACGGTGCCAGCTTCCTTGGGCTCCAGGGTATTGTCGTGAAGAGCCATGGTAGCGCAGGGGGCGAGGGGTTTCGGTCGGCTATACGCCGTGCCTCACAGGATGTGGAACGAAATCTTCCGGCGCAATTGCGCAGCCGTCTCGAGCACTTGCTTGTGACTGATCGGTCCACAAGCGACCCGGGTGATGTGACTGCACCCGGTGGATCGGCATCCAACTGAACAATTCGTTGCGCCCGAGTGCGTATTCTTTCTGACGAACAACCACAAGAGAGCCGTTTCATGTCCGCATCACTTGCATTCGTCTTTCCAGGCCAGGGCTCCCAGGCCCTAGGCATGCTCGCTGAGCATGGCGCCCAGCGATCGCTGATCATCGATACCTTTGCCGAAGCCTCGTCTGTGTTGGGTTACGATCTGTGGGCACTTTGTCAGCAAGGTCCAGAGGATCAACTGAATCAGACCGACAAGACTCAGCCGGCCATTCTGACCGCTTCGATTGCATTGTGGCGTTTGTGGCTGGCTGAGGGCGGTGCGAAGCCGGCCTTCGTCGCGGGCCACAGCCTGGGCGAGTACTCGGCGCTGGTTGCTGCGGGTAGCCTTCCGTTTGCCGATGCGGTGAAACTGGTCGAGCTGCGGGGTCAGCTGATGCAGCAGGCTGTTCCGGCCGGCACCGGTGGCATGGCCGCGATTTTGGGTCTAGAGGATGCCGATGTTTTGGCAGCGTGTGGCGAGGCGGCTCAAGGTGAGGTCGTAAGTGCGGTCAACTTCAACGCGCCAGGCCAGGTGGTGATTGCCGGCAACGCTGCGGCGGTCGAGCGAGCCATCGATGTCTGCAAATCCAGAGGTGCCAAGCGCGCCATGCCGCTGCCGGTCAGCGTGCCTTCTCATTGCGACCTGATGCGCCCTGCAGCCGAGCGATTTGCCGCTGCCGTGACCGGCGCCGGCTGGCAGGCCCCCGAGATCCCGTTGGTGCAAAATGTCAGTGCAGCAATCGTTTCGGATCTCGACTCGCTTAGACGCAATCTGCTGGCTCAGCTCTATAGTCCGGTTCGCTGGGTCGAGACTGTTGTTGTATTAAGCGAGCACGGTGTGACCGGTCTGGTCGAGTGCGGCCCAGGCAAGGTGCTTTCCGGTCTCAATAAGCGCTGCGTCAAAGGCGTCAGCACCTACAATCTGGACACCCCCGAAGGTTTTGCGGCCACCCGTGGCGCAGTGCTCTGAATAAGGAGATATGTATGAATCTGCAAGGCAAGGTCGCGCTGGTAACAGGCGCCAGTCGTGGTATTGGTCAGGCCATTGCGCTTGAACTTGGCCGTCAAGGCGCCATCGTGATCGGCACGGCGACCTCATCGTCAGGGGCTGAGCGCATTGCCGAGACGCTCAAAGAGAACGGCATCGAAGGTGCTGGGCTGGTGTTGGACGTCACCAGTGATGAATCAGTTGCCACCACCCTGGAGCATATTCAGCAGCACCTCGGTCAGCCGGCTATTCTGGTCAACAACGCCGGCATCACGCGGGACAACCTAATGTTGCGGATGAAAGACGACGAATGGCACGAGGTGATCAATACCAATCTAAGTAGCCTTTATCGTTTGACCAAAGGTGTTCTGCGGGGCATGACTAAAGCCCGTTGGGGGAGAATTATCAGTATCGGTTCCGTGGTGGGTGCCATGGGTAACGCCGGACAGGTAAACTACGCCGCGGCCAAAGCCGGGCTCGAAGGTTTCAGTCGCGCGTTGGCACGTGAAGTCGGTTCGCGCGGTATCACGGTCAATGCCGTGGCTCCGGGCTTCATCGACACAGATATGACGCGCGAGCTGCCGGAAGCTCAGCGTGACGCATTACTGGGGCAGATCCCGCTGGGTCGCCTCGGTCAGGCGGAAGAGATTGCCAAGGTCGTCGCCTTCCTAGCTTCTGACGGCGCCGCTTATGTCACGGGGGCCACTGTCCCGGTGAATGGCGGTATGTACATGAGCTAATGTGACGCCCAACGCACGTAAGCAGTCATAACGGCTGATTAGTTTCGTTATAAAACTGTGGTTTGTTTATAGACAGATGGTTGAAAGCAGGTTCATGCTTGCCCGCTTTCAGCTTGAAATGCGGAAAACGCTTTCTATACACTACCGCGCAGACCAGCTGCCTGATTTTTCCATAGGAGTGAAAACAAGGTATGAGCACCATCGAAGAACGCGTCAAGAAAATCGTTGCCGAGCAACTTGGCGTCAAAGAAGAGGAAGTTACCAACAGCGCTTCCTTCGTCGAAGACTTGGGTGCCGACTCCCTTGACACCGTTGAGCTGGTGATGGCTCTGGAAGAGGAATTCGAGACCGAAATCCCTGACGAGCAAGCCGAGAAGATCACCACTGTTCAAGAAGCTATCGATTACATCAACGCGCACGCGCAGTAAGTCGTAGTCCTGCTTCGAACCAGTAAGCCGCACTGCCTCGAAAGGGCAGTGCGGCTTTTGTTTGAGTTAGTTGAATGCAGCTGGTCGTGCCCGTGGCCGACATCTGTGAAGGCGGCTCTCTTTCCGTTACAGATGCGAGCGGAACAGGGCGAGTCGAATGAATGCAAGGAGAATTGCTGTGTCGCGTAGACGCGTCGTAATTACCGGTATGGGCATGCTCTCACCGCTGGGTAACGATGTGCCAAGCAGCTGGCAGGGGATTCTCGCCGGCCGCAGTGGTATCGGCCTTATAGAGCATATGGACCTTTCCGCCTATTCCACTCGCTTTGGCGGATCAGTCAAGAATTTCGATGTCGAGCAATACCTGCCCGCTAAAGAGGCTCGCAAACTCGACCTTTTCATCCAGTACGGACTGGCCGCCAGTTTCCAGGCAGTACGTGATTCCGGGCTGGAAATCACCGATGCCAATCGCGAGCGTGTCGGCGTCGCCATGGGCTCGGGCATTGGTGGCCTGACCAATATCGAAAACAGCTGCAAGGCATTGATCGAGCAGGGGCCGCGCCGTATATCGCCGTTTTTCGTGCCGGGCTCGATCATCAACATGGTTTCGGGTTTTCTATCGATCCATCTAGGTCTGCAAGGCCCCAATTACGCCATTGCTACGGCCTGCACGACAGGTACGCATTGCATCGGCATGGCTGCGCGCAACATCGCCTATGGCGAGGCTGATGTGATGGTCGCTGGCGGGTCGGAAATGGCGGCCAGCGGGCTTGGAATAGGTGGGTTCGCCGCCGCTCGTGCGTTATCCACCCGCAATGATGATCCCGCTTCAGCCAGCCGCCCGTGGGACAAGGACCGGGATGGCTTTGTGTTGTCCGACGGCGCGGGCGCGTTGGTGCTAGAGGAGCTCGAGCATGCCAAGGCTCGCGGGGCGAAGATCTATGCCGAGCTGATTGGTTTCGGCATGAGCGCAGATGCGTTCCACATGACCTCACCGCCCGATGATGGCGCGGGTGCTGCTCGCTGCATCCGTAACGCGATCCTGGACGCGCGGATCGATGCCAAACAAGTCGACTACATCAACGCCCATGGCACCTCGACGCCGGCCGGGGACAAGGCGGAAGCTGCTGCGATCAGAACGGTATTCGGTGATCACGCTTACGAGCTGTCGGTCAGTTCGACGAAATCGATGGTCGGCCATCTGCTTGGTGCGGCAGGCGCTGTCGAGGCAATCTTCAGCGTGCTTGCCATACGCGACCAAGTGGCGCCGCCGACGATCAACCTTGATGAGCCCGGCGAAGGATGCGACCTCGATTTCGTCCCGCATGAGGCCAAGCCGCGGACAATCAATGTTGCGGTCTCCAACTCCTTTGGTTTTGGTGGTACCAACGGGTCGCTGGTGTTCCGCCGGTTCGCCGAGTGACGTTGAGCTGGGTGGATGGGCAGCCAGCTGAAGGGCTGCCCATTCATGATCGAGCACTTGCTTACGGCGACGGCCTGTTTGAAACAATCAAGGTGTTGGCCGGCCGCCCCGAACTGCTCGATCGGCATTTGCAGCGGCTGGAACATGGCTGCCGGCGTCTGGCGATCCCCTGCGACATCAATGGTGTAGGTAGCCAACTCATCGCTTTCAGTGCCGAGCTTGGAGAGGGTGTCGCTAAGCTCATTGTCAGTCGAGGGGAGGGCAAGAGAGGCTATGCTCCGCCCGTCCCCTGTATGCCTCGAACCGTCCTTACCGGATCCTCCCTTCCGAACTACCCGAAAGCACATGCCGAACAGGGCGTTCGCCTGTACCCCTGTACGACCCGTCTTGCCGAGCAGCCAATTCTGGCCGGTCTGAAGCACCTCAATCGTCTGGAGCAAGTGCTGGCCCGAGCCGAGTGGCAGGATCCGGTCTACGCCGAAGGCTTGATGCGCGACACCTCCGGGCGGGTCATCGAAGGCGTTTTCAGCAATCTGTTCATCGTCGAATCGGACAGGTTGATGACACCGTCCCTTGAGCGCTGCGGGGTCGCAGGGGTCATGCGCGAAGAGGTGCTGGAGCGTGCGCGGACTGCCGGCGTGCTGATCCAGGTCGGCGATCTTTCGCTAGGGCAGCTATATCGCGCTGACGAGGTCTTCGTTTGTAACAGCCTGTATGGCATTTGGCCTGTTCGTCAATTGGATGCCAGTGTATGGCCGGTGGGGCCTGTCACACGTAAACTTCAAAGCCTGGTGGCTGATCTGTCGAGCAATACGTGATTCGAAAACTGTCTTTTGTGCTCCTCGGCGCCTTGCTGATCGCTGCGCTGGCGCTCGGCCTGGTCTATTGGAAGCTTCACTCCGCCTTGGGGCAGCCGCTGCAGCTTGGCGCAGCGCAAACGCTTGAGGTTCAGTCTGGGGATACGCCCAGTGGCTTGTTGCAACGGCTGGAGCGAGACGGCGTGTTGAGCGACTCGTTCTGGTTGCGGCTGCACTGGCGGCTGAAGCTCTCAGGACACACCTTGCACAGCGGCGAATATCAACTGCGGCCAGAGATGACTGCCCGCGACATGATCGGGCTTTGGCAGCGTGGCGAGGTTGTGCAACATACTCTGACCATCGTCGAAGGGTGGAATTTTCGCCAGGTGCGCGCCGCGCTTGAGGCGCTGCCTACGGTGAAGCAGACGATTGTTGGTCAGTCAGATGATGAAGTCATGACGCGACTCGGCCAAGCCGGCTCGCATCCCGAGGGCCGCTTTTTCCCTGACACCTACAGCTTCACCCGCGGAGTCACCGATCTCGAACTGCTCCAGCGCGCTTATTCACGGCTGGAAACGGTGCTGGCCGAGGAATGGCAACAGCGTAGCGAAGGCTTGCCCTATCAGGACGCGTATGAGGCGCTGATCATGGCTTCAATCATCGAAAAGGAAACAGGGGTTCCGTCAGAGCGCGGCGAAATCGCTGGCGTTTTCGTTCGCCGGCTGGAGCAAGGCATGTTGCTACAGACAGACCCGACGGTGATCTATGGTATGGGCGAACAATATAGGGGGCGGATCACCCGCAGCGATCTGCGCAGGCCGACCCCCTACAACACCTATACCAACAGCGGGTTGCCACCGACGCCGATCGCGATGGTTGGCCGGGAAGCGATTCACGCTGCGCTGCACCCGATTGAAGGAAAAAGCCTCTACTTCGTCGCGCGGGGGGATGGCAGCCACGTGTTCAGTGATTCGTTGAGCGAGCACAATCGCGCGGTGCGTGAATATCAACTCAAGCGTCGAGCAGACTATCGTTCCAGCCCACCGCCCCGGCAAACCCCGGCGCCGATTGAGAATGCCCAGTGACAGGACTCTTTATTACATTGGAAGGGCCCGAAGGCGCGGGCAAGAGCACCAACCGTGAGTACCTCGCGCAGCGCTTGCGTGAACACAGCCTAGACGTCGTCCTGACGCGTGAACCCGGGGGCACGCCTTTGGCTGAGCGCATTCGTGAACTGCTGTTGGCACCTGCAGACGAGCCCATGAACAGCGATACGGAGCTGTTATTGGTGTTCGCAGCACGCGCACAGCATCTTGCTCAGGTCATTCGGCCCGCACTCGCGCGAGGCGCTGTGGTGCTGTGCGACCGGTTTACCGATGCTACCTACGCGTATCAGGGCGGTGGCCGCGGTCTCCCCACCCCGCGTATCGAGCAGCTTGAATGCTTTGTTCAGGGTGAGATGCGTCCGGACCTGACGCTGATCTTCGATTTGCCAGTGGAAATCGGTCTGAGCCGCGCCGCTGCACGGGGACGTCTTGATCGCTTCGAGCAGGAGGGGCTCGAATTCTTCGAGGCCGTGCGCAGTGCCTATCTCAATCGGGCGCAGCAGGACCGCCAGCGCTATCGTGTGGTCGATGCAGGCCAGTCTCTAGCCGCAGTGCAACAGAGTCTGGACAGGCTTCTGCCTGAGATGTTGGAGCGTGCGCTTGGCTGACGGCATTCTTCCATGGCAGGTTGATCTTTGGCAGTTGCTGGCCGGTCGTCAACAGCATGCTCATGCGTATTTGCTGCACGGTCCGGCGGGCATCGGCAAGCGCGCATTAGCCGAACAGTTGATGGCGCTGTTGCTCTGTCAGCGACCGGCGGCGCACCGCGCTTGCGGCAGCTGCAAAGGCTGTCTGTTACTCGCCGCTCATACTCATCCAGACCATTACATTCTGGAACCCGAGGAGGTCGACAAGGCCATCCGGGTCGACCAGGTTCGGCAGCTCGTCGGGTTCGTCACTCAGACCGCACAATTGGGTGGGCGCAAAGTCGTGCTGCTCGAGCCGGCTGAGGCGATGAATCTGAACGCTGCCAACGCGTTGCTCAAGAGTCTCGAGGAGCCTGCAGGCGATACCGTTCTGTTGCTTATCAGTCATCAGCCCAGCCGGCTGCTACCGACGATCAAGAGTCGCTGCGTGCAACAAAGCTGTCCCTTGCCTGGGCGCCAGCAGAGCCTTGATTGGCTGGCGGTCCAACTTCCCGATGTGGCGCCCGCGCAGCGTGAGGAGCTGCTTGCATTGTCTGCCAATTCGCCATTGGCCGCGCTCAAGCTGCAGGGTGCGGGCGTACTCGACATGCGGGTGCAGATAGTCGACGGGGTAAAGAAACTGCTCAAACGGCAGCAATCTCCCAGTCAGCTGGCTGAGGCCTGGAATTCACATTCGCTGATCCTGTTGTTTGATTGGTTTTGCGAATGGGCGCATCTGATATTGCGCTTTCAAATGACTGGCGATGAAGAAGGGCTTGGCGCAGCCGATATGCATAAGGTGATTCAATACCTGGCTGAGAAGTCGTCACCCGACCGGCTGCTGGTGCTGCAGGATTGGTTGCTTGCCCATCGACAGAAGGTCCTGGGCAAAGCCAATCTTAATCGTGTGTTGCTTCTCGAAGCGCTTCTGGTGCAGTGGGCAAGCTTGCCCGGGCCAAGCTAGAATCCATCGAACTGTTGTTAGGAATGAATACCGCATGAGCCTGCCTGCAAACCTTGGTCCGCGTAACGGCATTCTGTCTCTGACCATCAAGGACAAGTCAGTGCTCTATGCGGCGTACATGCCGTTCATCAAGCATGGCGGATTGTTCATCCCAACTAACAAGAGTTACAAGCTTGGCGACGAGGTGTTCATGCTGCTGAGCCTGATGGACGAGCCGGAAAAGATCCCTGTCGCGGGTAAGGTCGTGTGGATCACGCCCAAGGGCGCCCAAGGCAACCGGGCCGCAGGCGTTGGCGTGCAGTTCAATGAGGGTGACTCGACTGCTCGCAACAAGATTGAAACCTACCTCGCCGGCGCGATGAAATCAGACCGCCCAACGCACACCATGTAGCGTCATCGCAAGCGATCCGTTCGCTCAACTTCTTTTTGCCGTCGCTTTTTCCGCCGCGCTGATCTGACCTGACTGCAACCGATGGGCTGCTTTGCTCTACAATTGCGCGTTTTCGGTTCGGGTACTTTTCCATGCTGATCGACTCGCATTGCCACCTCGATCGTCTCGACCTTACCTTGCACGACAACTCCCTCGATGCAGCTCTGCATGCTGCGCGTCAGCGTGGTGTTGGGCATTTCCTTTGTATCGGCGTCAGCGCCGAAAATACTGCTGCGGTCAAAGCGCTTGCGCAGCGCTATGACGACGTCGATTGTTCGGTGGGGGTGCACCCGCTGGACCTCGAGCCCGGTGCCGAGCCTGCCATGGACTGGTTGCTGCAGGAACTGGACGCGCCCGGTGTCGTGGCGATCGGCGAAACAGGGCTTGACTACCACTACGAGCCTGAAGCCGCCGAGTTGCAGCAGCAATCCTTCCGTCTGCATCTCGATGCCGCACGGATCAGCGGTAAACCAGTCATCGTCCACACTCGTGCGGCTCGTGCCGACACGCTGGCGCTGCTCCGCGAAGCTTCGTTGCCGCAGGCCGGCGTACTGCATTGCTTCACCGAAGACTGGGACATGGCCAAGTCTGCCTTGGATCTCGGGTTCTATATTTCGCTATCCGGCATCGTGACATTTCGCAACGCCGATGCCTTGCGAGATGTCGCTCGCCGTGTTCCTGCGGATCGCCTGCTAGTGGAGACGGATTCGCCTTACCTGGCCCCGATCCCCTACCGCGGCAAACCGAACCTGCCGCAGTATGTGCGCGAGGTCGCCGAGTATCTCGCTGATCTGCGCGGGGTCGGTTTCGAGATGCTGGCGTCGCAGACTACGGACAACTTCAAGCGGCTGTTTCCCTTGGCGCGCGTCAAGAACTGAAGAACGCGAGCGCGTGCAAGGCGGTGTGCTTGGCGGGCCTTCTCTGCACATGCCGTGTACAATCCGCGCCGCTTAATGCACATGCCGGTTGCCGGCATGCGGATACGAGGGTTTGGGTTGGCGCTCAAAGCATAGCCTTCCGTCAGTCTCGTCATTTCTTCGTCACAGACCAAACTAGGTGACGCCATGTCCAGCGATACGCTGCACACCGGGCCGCTTCAACGCGGCCTGAAAAACCGGCACATTCAGCTGATCGCGCTCGGTGGGGCTATTGGAACGGGGCTCTTCCTTGGCTCAGCCGGCGTGCTGCGCAGCGCCGGGCCGTCGATGATCCTCGGCTATGCCATCGGTGGGATGATCGCCTTCCTCATCATGCGTCAGCTCGGCGAGATGATCGTCGAGGAGCCGGTTGCGGGATCCTTCAGTCATTTTGCGCACAAATATTGGGCCCCTTATGCAGGCTTTCTCTCCGGTTGGAATTACTGGGTGCTGTATGTCCTGGTGGGGATGGCCGAACTGACCGCGGTGGGCAAGTACGTCCAGTTTTGGTGGCCGGAGGTGCCGACCTGGGCCACCGCTGCGGTGTTTTTTGTGCTGATCAATCTGATCAACCTAGTCAACGTTAAGACCTTTGGTGAGACTGAGTTCTGGTTCGCGATCGTCAAGGTCGGAGCCATTGTCGGCATGATTGCGCTCGGCCTGTACCTCTTGCTGAGCGGCGCGGGTGGCGAACAGGCTAGCTTCAGCAACCTCTGGAGCCACGGCGGGTTCTTCCCCAACGGCATCAGCGGGATGGTCATGGCCTTGGCAATCATCATGTTTTCATTCGGCGGCTTGGAGCTGGTGGGGATCACCGCAGCTGAAGCATCCGACCCGAAGACAGTCATTCCCAAAGCCATCAATCAGGTCGTTTATCGGATTCTGATCTTCTACATTGGCGCGCTCAGCGTTCTGCTCGCGCTCTATCCTTGGGACAGTCTGCTGGAAACGCTGGGTTCGGCCGGCGACCCCTACAGCGGCAGCCCTTTCGTGCAAATCTTTTCACTGATCGGCAGTGACACGGCTGCGCACATTCTCAACTTTGTGGTGCTGACGGCGGCTCTCTCTGTCTATAACAGCGGCGTGTATTGCAACAGTCGCATGCTGTACGGCCTGGCGGAGCAGGGCGATGCGCCGAAGGTGCTGATGACGGTTAACCGTCGTGGGGTGCCGGTGCTTGCAATCGCTGTCTCTGCACTCGTCACCATGCTCTGTGTGCTGGTGAACTACCTGCTGCCGCAAACAGCGCTTGAGTTGCTCATGTCGTTGGTGGTTGCGGCGCTGCTGATCAACTGGGCGATGATCAGTCTCGCCCACTTGAAGTTTCGCAAGGCAATGAAAGCGCAGGGCATCGAGCCTTCGTTCAAGGCTTTTTGGTATCCGCTCAGCAATTACATTTGCCTGGCGTTCGTAGCATTGATTGCCGCGATCATGTTGTCGATGCCCGGTCTGCGAACTTCGATCATCGCGATTCCATTTTGGGCGCTGTTTATCTGGCTGTGCTTCCGGTTGCGGCTTTCGAGCCGGCGTGCCGCGCATGGTTGATACGTTGAGGCGTATGGCCACAGCGAACAAAAAAAACCCGGCGTCGCTAGGAGCCGGGTCAAGACCATTAGGAGTATGAGGTCACGTCCTCGCTCCCTCAGCTGGCCGAGCAGTGGGGGGATTGCGCGGCCAGTGATTGCAGTATTGGTCCGAATCCTCAACGCTGCTGAGCGATTGCGGCGATTTTTAAACGGATTTGGAATAGTCGCGTCCAGGCTGATCGCTCACTTCGCGAGCAGCCCGCGAACAACCGCCAAGCTCTGCTCGATGACCGCTGGCGGCGTGTAGAAATGTGGTGAGAATCTGATCCCTCCACCACGAAGCGCACAGACGACCTGCTCCTCCTTGAGGCGTTGAAAGAGCGTCGAGTTGTCTATCCCATCGATACGGAACGTCAGAATGCCGGCTCGCCGAGCTGGATCGGTTGGGCTCAGCAATTCGGCCCCCGGCATGGCCGATAGCTCTCGCTGGAGGTGGTCGATGCGTTCGGCCAGTGCCTGTGCCACCGTGACTATTCCCACCTCTTCCAATAAGGACAGGCTGGCTTCCAATGCCATGGCGCCGAGCAGATTCGGGCTGCCGCACTCGAAGCGCTGCGCGCTGCTCGCCGGCTGCCAATCGCTGCGGTCATAATCGCCGGCGTGCTCGAGCATATGCCAGCCGTACTCGTGAAGCTTGAGCTGATCGCGTAGATCGCTCCGGCAATAGAACACACCCAGGCCTTCTGGGCCCAGCAGCCATTTATGTCCGTCGGCCATCGCAAATGCGCACCGGCATTGCTGAGCATCGAATGGCAGCGCGCCCAGCTGTTGGATTGCGTCGATGCACAGCAGTACGCCACGTTGTTCGCAGCCTTCACCGAGTCGCGGCAGGTCTAGCCGCAGGCCGCTCGCGTACTGCACGGCGCTGATCGCCAGCAAGCGAACGTTCGGCCCGCAGGCCGCGAGCAGGTCGCCTTCGGGATCTTCTCCCTTGAGGCTGACCTGGATGACCTCGACCCCTTGCGGCCGCAACGCCTCCCAAACTACACGGTTGGAGGGAAACTCCTCGTCGCTGATGACGACCTGGTCACCGGGCTTCCACTCCAGTCCAAAGGCTACGAAAGACAGTGCTTCCGAGGTGTTCTTGACCAGCGCTATGTCTGCTGGGGTTGGTGCGTTCAGCAATCTGGCCAGGCGATTTCGCAGACGGGTTTCGACCGCCAGCCACTGCGGGTAGTCGCGCGCGCCAATCGTGATGTTCTGTTGGGCAAATCTGGTTACCGCATCGCTCGCACGGCGAGGCCAGGGCGAGACGGCCGCGTGATTCAGGTACCGCAAGCCGTCGATTTGGGGGAATTCGTCATTCAATGTACTCATAGGCAATCTTCCGTGCATTTTCTGACTAAACAGGCATAATCATCTGCTTCGATTTTTCACACTGCAGCCACTTATGCAAAATGAATCCCGTAAGGTCCGCGAATTTCGCCGTCGCGAACAAGAGATTCTCGACACGGCGCTCCAGTTGTTCCTCGAACAGGGAGAAGACAGCGTCACCGTCGAGATGATCGCCGACAGGGTGGGGATCGGCAAAGGCACCATCTACAAGCACTTCAAATCAAAGGCCGAAATCTACCTGCGGCTGATGCTCGACTACGAGCGGGATCTGAACGAGCTGCTGCATTCACCGAGTCTTGATCAGGACAAAGAAGCGCTGTCTCGCGCCTACTTCGAGTTTCGCATGGGCGATCCCCAGCGCTATCGGTTGTTCGACCGTCTCGAGGAAAAGGTGGTCAAGGGTAATCAGGTACCGGAAATGGTCGAGGAGCTGCACCGTATCCGTGCCTCCAACTTCGAGCACCTAACTCAGCTGATCAAAGGGCGCATTGCCGAAGGAAAGCTGGAGGACGTGCCGCCTTATTTCCACTATTGCGCAGCCTGGGCCTTGGTACATGGGGCTGTAGCGCTCTACCACTCGCCGTTCTGGAGCAATGTTCTGGAGGATCAAGAAGGCTTCTTCCAGTTTCTTATGGATATCGGCGTGCGTATGGGCAACAAGCGCAAGCGAGACTAGCCCAGTCTCTGCAATGTGGTGGCGTACTAATGATAGGGTCGCGGAGCATTCTCTAGAATTGAGAACGCATAAAGGTTGGTGACTGAAACGGGGCATTCGGGCTATATAGGGCAGCGGACTTCCTCGACCGCTGCTGTGCCTTCGCGACTGCCCTGGTCGTTACTGCTGGAAAACCATCTCAGCATTTGGATTTCAGATTCAGCGTCCCAACGAAGTGTGATGCTTCACCAAAGGAAGCCTCACGACCAGCTCACTTCCTTTACCGCTTCCCTCACTCTTGCCGGTCACCGTCCCGCCGTGTGCCTTGACCAACTCGCGCACTACCGTCAGACCGATGCCCAGCCCTGCGCCGTTGAAACCAACCGCATTCACATCCTGCACGAATGGCTCGAAAATGAACGGTAGCGCTTGTGCTGTGATCCCGATGCCGTTATCGCGAATGCTGACCTCCACCATGTCCGCTTCGGCAGTCGCCAAAAGGCTGACCGAGCCACCGACCGGCGTGTACTTGGCCGCATTACCCAACAGGTTGCCAAGAATCTGGGCGAGCCGCATGGGGTCGCCGTTTATTGCCAGCTCCCCGTCGGGGAGTATTGTGCTCAAGTGTATGTTGCGCGCGATCATTACCGGACTGCAGAGATCTACAGCTTCATGGATGATCTGAACCAGATCGACAACGCAACATTTGAGTCGAAACTTGCCGGTGCTGGCGCGCGCGAGGTCGAGCAGATCTTCTACCAGTCGAGACATGTGGCGCACCTGTCCCTCGATCAAGGCCTGCATTCGCGGCAGCTCCTCACTGGGCACACGACCCAGACGCCCTGCGATCATGCTGATGGGAGTCAGGGGATTGCGCAGTTCGTGAGCTACCAATGCGAGTACCTGGCGTTGCTGCTCCAGGGCGAGTTCGGCTGAGGCCTGTAGGTCTTTTGCGCTCAAGGCGGCCGTAACCAACTGTTCGTTGGCTTCACGCATATCCTCATATAGCTGCTGCTCTGCTTGCGTGAGCTGCGATCTTTTTGCATCCGACTGCGCTAACAGGGTCGCTAGAACCAATTGCTGGTTGGCCTCGATCAGCTGCTCCATCTGCTGACTGTCGACGAGCTGGGCGTTGGTGTCGTTGAGCTCTTTATGCAATGCCGCCAGCACCGCACGCGCTTCAACGGTTTGCTGCCCGAGTCGGAACAGTTCGCTGGAGGCGGTAGCCATTGCTTGAGCGTTGTCGGCACTGGTCGTTTTCACGAGGTTGTGTTCACCCCACGTTCCCACTGAGACGCCGTTGGGTAGGTCGGCCTCCGAGCAGACCTTCTTGATCTGACAACATCTCACCGATCTGTAGACCGTCATCGTCAATGCGATACAGGCGTAACTCATCCGAATGACTGCTGGCGCGCACCTTGGCCACCGCCATGATGCGCAACAAGCGGCTCTCTACTTCTATATAACGTTGGACGATGATGGCGTCGGTGAGAAAGGCCGTACCGTAAGGGCTGAATCGCAAGTCCGTGTAGCGATCTTCGAGCTCCGAGGTCATCAGCACACTGACCCCAACAGAGGTCAGTGCGGTGACCATCCTTGAAAGCGATTCCCGATAGTCTTCACGGAATGTAGGTGCCAGCGGCAGCTCGAAGCCAGAGAGGGAATCGATTACCACGCGGGTCGCCTTCAATCGGTCGATCTCGCTCAACAGCTGAGAAACGATTTCATCGATGGATAGGTCCGGGGCACGACTGTCGACCAAACCGACTTGGTCGTGCTTGATCAAATCGGCAAGGGTGGCATTTTGCGAGCGATTGGGTCGTTGTTCGAATACGGCGATGACCCCGGTTTCGCCATTGCGAACACCCTCGGCGAGAAAAGAAGCAGCCAGAATGCTTTTACCAGAACCCGATGGCCCGGCCACGAGCAGTGAGTAGCCCCGAGGGAGGCCCCCGCCCATCATATCGTCGAGCCGCGGTACGCCCATGTTCAGGCGCTTCATAGGGAAGGTTCGCGGTGCCTCGACGGTACTAGACGCCGCGGGTGCAAATACCTTGATTCCCGATGTGGCGATGCGGAACGTGTGCAACCCGGGCAACGTTGGCTGGCCGCGCATCTTCATGATTTCCATCTTACGTACCATGGAATTGCGCTGAACGCTCTGGCGCAACCAGATCAGCCCATCGGCCACGGTGAAAATCGGGTTGGTATCGGTTTCGGTGAAGTACTCACCAATCAGAAAGGTCGTTGCCTGCCAAGTGGTCATCAGCATGCCCAGTTGTTGAACGAACTGCGGCAGATTGTTGTTCGGGTTGTTCTGGGTCTGGCTTGCCAGCACTACCGAACGGAACGAATCGACGAACACCAGCGCGGGCGAATGGCTTTCGACTTCGCTGACGATACGCCGCAGCACTTCGTCCAGATCGCCGGCGAGGGTGTCGTCAGCCAGGTTGATGTAGCGGATCGACTTGTTAATCGCTTCGCTGTCGAAAAACTCGAACTGCTGTTGATAGCGCAGCATTTTCAGCGGTGGCTCACCGAGCACCGTAAAAAAAAGCGCGGGGCGTTCTGGGGTCGCCAGCGCGAACATCATCTGGTGAGCCAGGGTGGTTTTGCCACAGCCTGGGGGGCCAGCGATCAGGTTGAAGGAAAACTCCGGCAACCCTCCGCCAAGCACTTCGTCCAACCCCGGCACACCGGTGGCTAGGCGGTTGATAGTCGCTTTGGTGCTCATGGCGATTTTTCCTGCGCAGGGGTTTCGCTCGAAGAAGGTTCCCACACACCGCGAAGCAAGCGTGTAGTGAGCGACGACCCGATAAGCGTGGTCAGCAGCTCGTGGAATGTAACTAGCAACACCTCACCAAAAAACAGCGCTTCGGCTTCGCTTTGCTTAACGAGCACGGCCTGCAGAACAGTCAGGTCGAGAGAAGCCTGCATCCCGTCATAAGTGCTGGCCAGGTGTGGGTGGTGAGAGAGGCACAGGTGCAGGCTACGGCGATAGAGGGCAGCAACGCCTTGCTGCCCAACGATGGGGGTCAGCGATGAGTCTATGTCCTGCAGTATGGAGATGATCGCCTGGGCAACTGCTGCGGCGTCAGGGTTAGGGCCAACGCGACGCGTCAGAGAATCTACAATCTCATGGCTCTCTTCGCTTCGCGTGGACATGGCTAGCCGATATCTGATGGGGCAGGTGTCGATAGTACACCCTAAGGCGAGAAGCGAAGACTCAAATGGCCAGAGCGATGCTAATGCGCTCGTGCCGTTGATTTATCCGCAGGGCCATGGTGCCAATCATGCACGTATGGCGGGCTACTATTCGCTTCGCAGGATATCGGTGGCACCCCATCAATTGACGGCACTAGTTCATTGCTGCACGACGGAAGGCGATAGTGAACGGCGCATCGTCGAACTGGCGTGTTTGCTGCATTGCTTCGCTAATAGTCGGTTTTCCGTCACGTCTGGAGCGAGAGATGAATGTGTTTAGCCTTATCGTGGCCGCACTCCTGTTAAGCGGCTGCATGAAGGTAAGCGACATGGCTGAGGGGACCCGCCATCAGCTGCGCGACGTTGGTATTCTCGACCATAGCGAGACTGTCAGGTCCGCCTCGTGGCGCCTGCAGCCCGACTCGTTCATCTACATTGCGCAGGGTCACTTCGTTCCCCCAGGTGGCGCCTATCCGCGCCCGAACGTAGTAGCCGAAGAGGCGTTTGAGAGCTTTGTTCTGTACTTTCCGCTGGTCCGGCGTGCTCCAGAACCTGTAGGACTGGAAGAAGCATTGAACCAGGCGGCAATCGCTGGTGCCCATTACTTGCTGTACACACGATTCGCCGCAGCAGACGACCGTATCGGCAGTTTCGATGAGTTTGATGACCAACGCGCGCTTGATCGACTGGGTGTTGATACGAGCACGGTTCAGTTGATGCTGATCGAGACCGGCAATAGGTATCTGGCCGATACGGCAAGTATTCGCAGTCGCGGCGGATTGCTAAACATCTATGACGCGACACCGCAGGTCTTGTTGGGTCCGCCCTTGCGTGATTACGCCCGGCGTCTGATAGGCCTGGGGCGCTGAGGAGCCAATATGAGCGATGCGGGAAAAGCTGCGAATCTGTTGAGTCAGATTCCCAAAGCCGAGAAGAAAGGCTTGCCACCGGTGCACCTGTGGAATCCGCCGTTCTGTGGTGATCTGGACATGCGGATCATGCGCGACGGTAGCTGGTTCTACCAGGGCACGCCTATCGGGCGGCCTGCTATGGTGCGACTGTTTTCCACGGTGATCCGGCGAGACGGCGATGATTACTTCCTGGTGACCCCAGTCGAGAAGGTCGGCATCAAGGTGGATGATGCGCCGTTCGTGGCGGTTGAACTGGTGGCAGAGGGAAGCGGAGAAGCCCAGGTGCTGCGCTTTATCACCAATGTCGGCGACGAAACCGAAGCGGGAGCAGAGCACCCAATCCGGGTCGAGCTAGATCCGGATACTCAGGAGCCAGCACCCTACGTTCATGTGCGGGCCAACCTCGAAGCGCTGATTCATCGCAACGTGTTCTACCAGTTGGTGGAACTGGCCGTGCCGCGTGAAATCGATGGCGGCGATTGGCTGGGGGTCTGGAGCCAAGGCCAGTTTTTCCCGATCGGTCGCTCCGAGTAGTTCGAATAGGGCGTATCGCTACAGAAGGAAGCCGTATCGCGCGTGCTGTGCCAATGGGTGATTAGTCGGTCCGCCAGAGGATTTCGGCTTCGCCGCGCTCGCTGACGCTGATCCAGCGGTCGGCGTCTTCCACCGATTCTTCTTCCTGCCAACCGCCCGGCGCGCAGCGAATCTCTACTCCTAGTGCCTGATAGGCGTCGCGGGCGCAGGCGACATCATCTTCCCAGGGTGTCGAGTCGCTTTCGAGCAACAGGCTGTGCCACTTTCCCACGGCCTTCGGCAGCCAGATCACTGGAATGTCGCCGGCTCTGCACTTGAAGGTTTTACCCTTGGCTTGCCAGGCAGAGCAGCTTCCGACCGCCTGGTTCAGCCACTCAGTGACGGCGTCCTGGCTCGCGTCCCTTAGGTAAATTTCGATATCCGGTTGACGCATGGGATGGCCTTGTCTGGCTGATGTTGCAGCCGGTTGATGTTGACTGTTGAAGCCTAGAAGGCTGCATCAGACGCATTGGATCGACCCAAAAGCCGATGCCGTATTCGTTTGGATAACCTGATCAGTCTCGCTGAATCCAGTCATAGCGTATCGCAACCCGTACGTGCAATGGCGCTTGGATGACTGCTGCGCGGCGTTCGGCGCTGGCGCGCCAACCGTGCGGGGTCATCGCCAGTAGATCAGCACGGGCTTGTGGGTCATCCAGTTGCAGCTCGAAGGACAGTGTCTCGCTGTGAGCGAGGTGCATGCCTTCGGGGATCAGCGAAAGATGCTTCTGATCGTCGTAGTCGCGGACTTCGTCGTACAGCAGACCTCGCAATTCCCATAAGTGCTCGCTAGTCGGACCCATGCGCAGCAGACCGCCGCCGGGTGCTAGCAGACGCCGTGCTTCGGTCCAGTCCAGCGGGCTGAATACACTGGCCAGCAGATCGCAGCTGGCATCAGCCAGTGGCACCCGTGCCATGCTTGCTACCAGCCACTCGATCTGCGGCGCACGCTTACAGGCGCGTTTGACGGCTTCACGGGAGATGTCCAGCGCGTAGCCGTCCGCATCGGGCAAAGCCTGAGCAATCTGCGCTGTGTAATAACCTTCGCCACAGCCGATATCCAGCCAGCGACTCGGTGAGCGTTCGCCTGCCAGCTGTGCCAGTCGCCTCGCCAGCGGTGCGTAGTAACCCCCCTCGAGGAAGCGCTGCCGCGCCTCGACCATGGCCTGGTTGTCGCCCGGGTCGCGGCTGTTCTTGTGCTGCACTGGCAGCAGATTGAGATAGCCCTGGCGGGCCCGATCGAATCGGTGATTAGCCGGGCAGGCGACGCCGTTGTCCGCCGCGCTGAGCTCGGCGTGGCAGATAGGACAGGTCAGCATGCGAGCAGGTTGACCAGGGTCTGGTAGTAGATCTCGGTGAGCAGGTTGAGGTCGCTGGCGAGGATATGCTCATCCACCTGATGAATCGTTGCATTGACCGGGCCCAGCTCGACGACCTGGGTGCCCAAAGTCGCGATGAAACGCCCGTCCGAGGTGCCGCCACTGGTGGACGGTGTGGTCTCGCGGCCAGTGACGCTGCGGATTGCCGCAGCCACGCCGTCGAGCAGGTCACCGGGTTCAGTCAGGAAGGGTAGGCCCGAAAGGGCCCAGTCGACGTTCCAGTCGAGACCGTGTTTATCGAGAATCGCCGCAGTGCGTTGCTGCAACCCTTCGACGGTGGATTCGGTGGAAAAACGGAAATTGAACACCGCCTCCAGCGTGCCGGGGATGACGTTGGTGGCGCCTGTGCCCGAATTCAGATTGGAGATCTGGAAGCTGGTCGGCGGGAAGAAGTCATTGCCATCGTCCCAGTGTTCACCCGCCAGTTCGGCCAGTGCCGGTGCCGCCAGATGGATCGGGTTCTTGGCAAGATGCGGGTAAGCCACATGGCCCTGTTGGCCGCGAACCGTAAGCGTGCCACCGAGCGAGCCGCGGCGGCCGTTTTTGACCACGTCGCCGACCAGCGTAGTGCTCGATGGCTCACCAACGATGCACCAGTCAAGCCGCTGGCCGCGCTCACGCAAGCGCTCTACCACAGCCTTTGTGCCGTGGTGCGCAGGGCCTTCCTCGTCGCTGGTGATGAGGAAAGCGATCTGGCCTTTGTGGTCCGGATGCTCAGCGGTAAAGCGCTCGACCGCGACAATCATCGACGCCAGGCTGCCTTTCATGTCGGCAGCGCCACGGCCATGAAGCATGCCGTTTTCGTCGATTCGCGCGGCAAACGGAGGATTCTGCCACGCCTGTATCGGGCCGGTAGGGACCACGTCGGTATGGCCGGCGAAGCACAACACGGGACCTTCGGTGCCACGGATTGCCCAGAAGTTCTCGACGTCCTCAATGTGCATCGGCTCGATAGCAAAGCCGCAGGCGGCGAGGCGCTCACTCATCAGTTGCTGACAGCCCTCATCCAGCGGAGTGACCGATGGCCGATTGATCAGCTCGCAGGCGAGTTCGAGGGTCGGTGAGAGGGCGGCGGCGATCATCACAGCTCCGGGGCAAGGCGGGAAAAGGCGCCATATTAAATTAAAAATGAGGGCAGCAGCGGACCGGAAAGACCCGTTTTCGAAACGCCTCGGTATGCCTGGCTGCGACGACGTGGGGCTCGGGCCTATAATCGGCAAACGTCTTGTTTGAGGTATGACATGTCTATCGACGATCAACGTTTCGGCGGCATTGCCCGTCTGTACGGCTCCGAGGGGCTGCAGCGTTTAGCGGCTGCGCATGTCGCGGTGGTCGGTATCGGCGGGGTCGGCTCTTGGGCGGCCGAAGCGCTGGCGCGCAGTGGCGTCGGTGAAATCAGTCTGTTCGATCTCGATGATGTCTGCATCACCAACACCAACCGGCAGGTCCATGCGCTCGAAGGCGCGGTGGGCAAGCCAAAGGTGGATGAAATGTCGGCGCGGATAAAGGCGATCAACCCGGCGTGTGTGGTTCACGCCGTGGCCGACTTCGTGACTCGCGAAACCATGGCCGAGTACATCACCGAGCAGCTGGATTGCGTTATTGACTGCATCGACAGCGTGCCGGCCAAGGCCGCGCTCATCGCCTGGTGCAAACGTCGCAAGATCCAGATCATCGCCACTGGGGGCGCGGGCGGACAGGTGGACCCCACCCAGATCCAGGTCGCTGATTTGAACAAAACGTTCAACGACCCCCTCGCGGCGAAAGCGCGTTCGCTATTACGGCGTGAATACAATTTCTCTCGAACCCCTGGTCGGACCTACAGCGTGCCGTGTGTGTTTTCCACCGAACAGCTGCGCTACCCCAAGCCAGATGGTGGCGTCTGTCAAAGCAAAAGCTTCGTCGGTGAAGGGGTGAAGCTCGACTGTGCCGGCGGGTTCGGCGCGTCGATGATGGTGACGGCCAGTTTCGGTCTGGTCGCGGCGGCTAAGGCGGTAGACAAGCTGGTCGCCGGGGCGCGGCGGCCGGCGGAGCGTCTGAAAACCTGATAGCGGCGTTTGTCTGGCCTCTGTTAGCGCCGGTCAGGTAGCGGCTGCCAGCTCTCGCATTCTGCCAATAACGGCATTCATCCCATTGGCCCGTGATGGCGAAAGCTGACGTGAGAGGCCAAGCTGGCTGAACCATTCCGCTATGTCGAGCTGCTGTAGCTCGCTGACATTCAGGCCATTGACGCGAACCAGCAGCACGGCGAGCAGCCCACGCAACAGACGCGCCTCGCTGGTGCCGCGGAAATGCCAGTGGTTGTCCTGTCGCTCGCCGACTAGCCAGAGCTTGCTGTCGCATCCGGCAACCAGGTTGAGCGCGTTGCGTTCGGTGTCGCTCAGGGGCTCAAGGCGATCACCCCATTGCATCAACAGCCGCGCCCGTTGTTCCCAGCCGGCAGCCAACTGAAAGGCTTGCAGCGTTTCGGCGGCGGCTTCGGGAAGCGCGGTCATCGCAACATTTCCAGTGCCCGATCCAGCGCATCGAAGAATCGCTCCAGATCGAGTCCGTCGTTATACAGCCCGAGCGATACGCGAATCGCGCCTTCGATATCCAGTCTTTTCATCAAGGGCTGCGCACAATGGGTGCCGCTGCGTATGGCGATACCTTGTTCGGTCAGCAGGTGGGCCAGATCTCCGTGATGGACGCCGTCGACCGTAAAGCTTGCCAGCGCCAGCTGCGGATCGCCGAGCAGTCGCAGGCCTGCCCGTTCGGTCAAACCTGTGCGCAACGCGCTATGCAGGGCGAGCTCGTGCCGGTCAACGGTATCGGCATCCAGTTTCGACAGGTAGTCCAGCGTGGCGCCCAGGCCGATCACACCCCCGATGGGCGGGGTTCCGGCTTCGAAACCCAATGGGGCCGCGTGGAAGTCGGCATGCTGGAAATCAGCGACACGGACCATTTCCCCGCCGAATTGCCAATGCTTGAGTTTGAGCAATGACTCGCCCCGGCCGTAGAGCGCGCCAACACCTTCCGGGCCGTACAGCTTGTGACTGGAGAGCACATAGAAATCGCAGTCCAGCGCCTGCAGGTCATGTCGGCCGTGAACCACGCCTTGGGCACCGTCGACTATGCTGAGCGCGCCCTGCGCCTTGGCCATTGGCAGCAACTCGCGCAATGGCTGCCACGCGCCCAACACGTTCGATAGCTGGCTGACGGCAAGCAGGCGGGTGCGCGGGCCGATCAGGCTGGCTGCTGCCTCGATGTCGATAATGCCGCGCTCGTCGAGCGGCAGTACGACAAGCTTGGCGGCACGTCGCTTGGCCAATTGCTGCCAAGGCAGCAGGTTGGCATGGTGCTCAAGGGCGCTGACGACGATTTCATCGCCAGCTGAAATCAGGTGCTCAAGCCCGTAGGCCAGGAGATTCAGTGCTTCGGTAACGCCGCGTGTAAAAACGATTTCGGTCGGACATGCGGCGTTGAGCCAGCGCGCCACCTTGATACGTGAGTCCTCGAATGCGCGGGTCGCCCGTTCTGCCGGTTGGTGTTGGGCTCGATGCACATTGGCGGTGCCACTGGTGTAGTAGCCGGTGAGGGCATCGATCAGTGCCTGCGGCTTCTGCGAAGTGGCAGCGCTGTCCAGATAGGTCTGACCTTGCGCCTCAAGGATAGCCAAGGCGGGAAAATCGGCGCGCCAGGGGGATGTCAGCGGCATGGGGACTCCTGAAGGCAGGACGGGACGCCTGATGGAGGAACTGCGTAAACCAGGCTGGCGAGCTAGCGCCGGCCTGTCGACGTTTTGACGCTGCGTTTAGTTGTGCGCGTGCAGCGCCTCGTTCAGCTCGATCGCAGACTTGTGCGTCTTGCATTCGACCGCACCGCTCAGCGAATTGCGGCGGAATAGCAGATCCGTCTGGCCGGCCAGTTCGCGCGCCTTGACGACCTTGACCAGCTCGCCTTGCTCATCAAGCAGATTCACCTTGGTGCCGGCTGTGATGTAGAGGCCGGATTCCACGGTGTTTCGGTCGCCCAACGGAATGCCGATCCCCGCGTTTGCGCCGATCAGGCAGCCTTCGCCGACCGAAATGACGATGTTGCCGCCACCGGACAGGGTGCCCATGGTCGAGCAGCCGCCGCCCAGATCCGAGCCCTTGCCGACGAACACGCCAGCGGAGACACGGCCTTCGATCATGCCCGGGCCTTCGGTGCCAGCGTTGAAGTTGATGAAGCCTTCATGCATCACCGTGGTGCCTTCACCGACGTAGGCGCCGAGGCGGATACGCGCGCTGTCGGCGATACGAACACCGGCCGGCACCACGTAGTCGGTCATCTTCGGGATTTTGTCGACCGAGACGACTTCCAGCAGATAGCCCTTCAGGCGCGCTTCCAGTTGGCGCTCGGCCAGCTCGGCCAGATCGACGGCGCCCTGATTGGTCCAGGCGACGTTAGGCAGTAGCGGGAAGATGCCAGTGAGGTTCAAGCCGTGCGGCTTGACCAGACGATGGGAAATCAAATGCAGCTTGAGATAGGCCTCAGGGGTGGAGGTCAGTGCTGCATCCTCGGCGAGCAAGGTCACGACCAACGGGCGCTGGCTTTCGGCAAGGCGGGTCAACAATGCATGTTGAGCGGTGTCGAGTGGCTTGATGGCATCGGCCAGTTGAGCCGCCTGGGTGGTATTGATGGTGACGGCCTGATTGCCACCTTCATAATTCAGCAGGGGCGCAATGGCGGCGACCAGCTCGCCGCTCGGGTGCAGCAGTGGCTGCGCATAGAAAACTTCCAGCCAGCTGCCCTGGCGGTTCTGGGTGCCGACGCCAAACGCCAGGCTGAAGAGGGAATTGCTCATAGGGGGAGTCCTTTATCAGTCGCGCTCGTCTCGGCGAGCGGGTCTCAGTTCTTGGCTGCCAGCTCGGCAGCATAGGTGTCTGGCTTGAAGCCAACGAGCGTCTTGTGGCCCAGATCCAGAATTGGGCGCTTGATCATCGACGGCTGGGCCAGCATCAGTTCGATGGCCTTTGCCTGGTCAAGATCGGCTTTCTGCTCATCGTCCAGCTTGCGGAAGGTCGTGCCAGCACGGTTGAGTACGATCTGCCAACCATGTTCATTGCACCAGGCTTCCAGGTGGGCGCGGTCGATCCCAGCGCTCTTGTAGTCGTGAAATTCATAGCTTAGCCCCTGCTGGTCGAGCCAGGTACGGGCTTTTTTCATGGTGTCGCACGCCTTGATGCCGTACAGGCAGCGTCCTTTGCTTTTATCGGGCATAACAGCTCCGCATTCTCCGGCCAAACTGGGCCGCGGATTATGCCACGATGAGACGAAGCCTGCCGTCTGTGGCGCGAAGCCGGCCTGACCTCCCTGTCGCATGCGCTTGCCACCCGAGTAAAGAGGCTCGACCTTTTCCCCCCAAGATGTTGTCCATTGATCACAATCGTAACGATGAGGTCATGTATGGCACGCAAGCATTTCGAGAACCACGAGGCCATTTCATCCGCCGTTCCTGCTGATGAGGGGTTCGAGGCGGTGATCGCCATCAAGCGTCGCGGCACGGACGAAAATGCACATGTTTTCAAAGTCGCTAACGGGCGCCGTTACGACCTCGCGTCCGAGGCTGACGTGGCCGCGGAGGCAGCGCTGACCAAGGTCATGGAGGTCAGCGATGAAGGTGAGCTGATCTGGGAAGAAAATGCGATCTGACGGGAGGGTGTCATGAGCGAATCGGAAAAGCCGAACACGGACGAGCAGGGTAAGCAGGATGAAAACACGAAGGCTGACGTTCCCGAACACATGAAGCCGGAAAATCTGGAGAAACTGCGCGACTATGGCAAAGACATGATTCCGCCAGGTGTCGCCTGACGCGCTGAGCTGGACGCCGTGGCGTCCGGCTATGACGTCAAAGCGTCGTGATGAACGCGCGGATTCGCTCCGCGGCCTCGACGCAATCCTCCAGCGGCGCCACAAGCGCCATGCGCACACGGCCCGTTCCTGGGCTGACGCCGTCTACCTCGCGTGACAGGTAGGACCCCGGGACCACCGTGACGTGCTCGCGTGCATACAGCTCGCGGGTGAAAAGCTGGTCGTCCACTGGCGACTTCGGCCACAGATAGAAGCCGCCGTCCGGTCGCTGCACGTCCATCACCGGCGAGAGGATCTCCAGCATCGCGTCGAATTTCTCCCGGTACAGCTGCCGATTGGCCTGCACATGAACCTCATCGTTCCAAGCCGCGATGCTAGCCAGTTGGGTTTGCACTGGCATGGCGCAGCCGTGGTAGGTGCGGTACAGCAGAAACGCTTTGAGAATGTCGGCATCGCCCGCGACAAACCCGGAGCGCAGCCCCGGCAGGTTCGAGCGTTTGGAAAGGCTGTGAAAAACCACGCAGCGCTTGAAATCGTTGCGTCCGAGCGCTGCGCATGCAGTCAACAGCCCAGCGGGCGCTTGGTCTTCGTCGAAATACAGCTCGCTGTAGCATTCGTCGGCTGCGATGACGAAATCGAATTCGTCCGCTAATGCGATCAGCTTCTTCAGCGTTTCAAGCGGGACCAGGGCGCCGGTCGGGTTCCCCGGGGAGCAGAGGAAAAGGATCTGCGTCTGCTGCCAGACCTCTGCCGAAACCGCGTCGAAGTCTGGATTGAAGCCATTTTCGGCAGTGCAAGGCAAATAATGCGGCGTGGCGCCGGCCAGAAGTGCCGCACCTTCGTAGATCTGATAGAAGGGGTTGGGGCTGACCACCAGCGCACCCTGTTCGCGGTTGACCACGGCTTGGGTGAAGGCGAACAGCGCTTCACGGGTGCCGTTGACCGGCAATACATGCCGTGCCGGGTCGACTGAGCCTTGAGCCACACCAAAGCGTCGCTCGCACCAGCGGGCGATCGACTCGCGCAACGCCGGGATGCCCTGCGTGGTGGGGTACACCGCAAGCTGGTCAAGGTTGTCGGCCAGTGCTTGAGCGACGAAATCCGGCGAGCGGTGTTTCGGCTCTCCGATCGACAGCGCGATTGCGCGCTTGTCTGCTGGCGGCTGCGCACCGGCAAGCAGGCCGCGCAGTTTTTCGAAAGGATAGGGCTGCAACAGGGTCAAGGCGTCATTCATGGTCAGGTCTTCAAAACGTCGAGAGGCGCCAGGCTGCGCCTCGATTGATTCAGTCTTGGCGGGCGCCGCCGTAGTAGGCGCAGCCGCGTAAGGTCTGGCCGTCCAGGCGTAGCTCGGCAGTCAGATGGCTGACTGCGCCGGTCGCGCTGTCCAGGCAGCGTTGCGGGGCTACCCACAGATCGAGGCGCTGATCGTTGGCTTCGGTACTGAAGCTGGTCTGCCCACCGGGCAGTTGCTCTTCCAGATAGGGCAAGGCCAAGGCCGGTTGGCCGGGACGTTCAAGGAGCAAGCCGCCGCTGGTGATCTTCACGCTCCAGCCTGGCTCGTGACCCGTCGCGCGCAGGAGCAACCGGTTGAAAGTGTCGTCGCTGCAACCCGGCCCCTCTGTCTGCAGGCGATACACGTTAGTCAGCTGAAACTGGTCGCTTTCGCCAATTTGGGTGATCAAACTGCCACGGATGTCAGCAAATAAAGGCTGGTTGCTTCCGGCCATCAGCGGCTGTGCATCGTCGGGCAGTCCTGTCGCGCCGCTGTCGAGCAACGCGAGGTTGCGTCGGCCCTGGCAGCTGCTGAACTGCAATCTGCCGTCCTGCTGGGTGATGGTGCCCTGCAGTCGCTCGGTCGGTCGCGCCGGAGGCTGGTCGTCCCATTGCAGTGACTGACACCCGGCAAAAACCGGTAGGAGACTGAGCAGTAAAGCGCGGGGTGCGATCATGGGCGGGCTCGAATTCAGGCGGGGCAATGCTGCGCCAGTGGGGCTGGCGCAGATGGGTCAGCTACCTTTGACGGGTCGGCCGTCGACGGTACCTTCTTCGAGCATGATCTGGTACTCCTTGCCGTCCTTTTCGACCTGATGCAAGCGGACCAGCATGTAGTCCCAATTCTTCGCGAACCAGAGGATGGTCTGTCGCTTGCTCTGCGTCGGATCGCGCACGCGCTCGACCTTGATCGCATCGACCTGACCGGCCTTCGTGCTGACTTTTTCCTCACCAAGGACGCGGAAATCGTAGGTTTCGATCTCGTCGCCATCTACGACCTGATAGCTCATGCTCTTCTCGCCCGCTGCAACCGCGTGCTGAAGAGCGATCTGATAGGTGGACTTGTCCAGCAGGCCGCGATTCAGCGGAAGCTTCACCGGGTCACCACGGTCTTCTCCGACTACCTGCTTGGCTTGCCAGTCAAAGTCGTGCTCGATGGATTTGCCCTTGCCCAGCCCGCTGCGTTTGAGTCGGTATTTCTGTGGTAGGAAGGTCTCGCCTTCGACTGTGAAAACGCTGCGCTCATTGAAGCTGGCGACCAGCATCGAGGCTTCGAAATCCAGTTCCCAGGTATTGTCATCGCGTTTTTCCAGGCTGCGCTGGGCTGTGCCACTGACAGGTACCTGTTTCCAGTCCGCGGTGTAGCTAGCGGAGAAAGGCTTCAGCTCAAGAGCCTGGACCGGCAGGGCCAGCACGGCGAGGGCGAGCAGCAAGGCACGACGCATAATGTCTCCTAAATTCTTAATAGATGGCCGGTGGCCGGCAACAGCATGTCGTCCAGCATCGCGCCTTGCTTGGCAAGGCGCAAGCGGCCCTCGGCAAACCAGCGAACAGCCAACGGATAGATGATGTGCTCGGCTGCATGCACTCTATCGGTCAGCTTGTCGATGCTTTCGTTGGGTTCAATCTTTAACCAGGCCTGTATGGCCACAGGGCCGCCGTCGAGCTCTTCGGTAACGAAGTGCACGCTGCAACCATGTTCCTGGTCACCGGCGTCGAGTGCCCGGCGGTGGGTATCCAGTCCCTTGTATTTCGGTAGCAGGGACGGATGGATGTTGAGCAGGCGACCCTGGTAATGGCGAACGAAGCCTGCGGTGAGAATGCGCATGAAGCCGGCTAGCACCACCAGCTGCGGCTGGTATGTGTCGATGATTTCCATCAGAGCCGCGTCGAATGCTTCGCGATCAGCAAAATCCTTGTGCTGCACAACGTGCGTATCGATGTCGGCCGCTTGCGCACGCTGCAGGCCGAAGGCCTCTGCACGGTTCGAAACCACCGCGCGGATACGCGCGGGGCTGTTGTCTTCGTCGAGGCTTTCGATCAGAGCCTGGAGATTGCTGCCAGACCCAGAGATCAGCACGACAACATTACAAGGTGCGTGCATTACTGGGTTTTCAGGTTATTCAGCAGGACGCGTTCAGCACCTTCGTCAGCCGAGCCAATTTCGCCGATGACCCAGGGGTTTTCGCCGGAGGTGCGTAGATTGGCGAGCACGGCTTCGACCTGATCCTGGGCGACACAGATCACCATGCCGACGCCACAGTTCAGTACGCGATGCATTTCATGCTCATCGACATTACCTTGCTGCTGCAGCCAGTTGAAAACAGCCGGACGCTGCCAGCTGGCGACATCTATGACCGCCTGGCTGCCTTCGGGCAGAACGCGTGGGATGTTGTCCAGCAGACCGCCACCGGTGATGTGCGCCATCGCTTTCACCGCACCGGTTTCCTTGATCAGCTTGAGTAGTGGCTTCACGTAGATACGTGTCGGCGCCATCAACAATTCGGTGAGCGGCTTGCCGTCGAGTTGTGTGGTTTCGATATCGGTGCCGGCTACCTCGATGATCTTGCGGATCAGCGAATAGCCGTTGGAATGTGGGCCGGACGACGGAAGGGCAATCAGAGCATCGCCGGCGGCTACTTGTGAGCCGTCGATAATTTCGCTTTTTTCCACGACGCCTACACAAAAACCGGCCAGGTCGTAATCTTCGCCTTCGTACATGCCTGGCATCTCGGCGGTTTCGCCGCCCACCAGCGAGCAACCGGCCAGTTCGCAGCCAGCCCCGATACCCGTTACAACCGTTGCGGCGATGTCGACGTTGAGCTTGCCGGTGGCGTAATAGTCAAGAAAGAACAGCGGCTCGGCACCGCAGACCACCAGGTCGTTCACGCACATGGCGACCAGATCCTGGCCAATGCTGTCGTGCTGGTTGAGATTCAATGCCAAGCGCAGCTTGGTGCCGACCCCATCGGTGCCCGAAACCAGAACGGGCTGCTTGTAACCAGCCGGAATTTCACAGAGCGCGCCAAAGCCGCCCAGGCCACCCATGACCTCAGGACGAGCGGTGCGCTTGGCCACGCCTTTGATGCGTTCGACCAGCGCTTCGCCTGCATCGATGTCGACACCGGCGTCCTTGTAGCTGATGGAGGGTTGCTTGCTCATAAGAATCCGGACCTGTGAAGGGAAGTGCGGGGGCGACCGGGTCAGAATCAGGTTTCTGTCGCGACGCTGCGAGGGCGCCGGACCGGTCTGCGGAAAGCGCGCGATTTTATCAGGCTTGCCGCACAGCGACCATCCCGTGATCGGTGATGTCGAATAGGTTTGCCAGAGACAGGCGCGGTTTTCCGCGGTGCGATACGCAGGCGGTGACTGCTGCGGTTGCCCCGAGTTAGGTGCCTGTTTAAGGTATAACGCTTGATCATTCCGAACCCGGTCGCCGCAGGGGGCCGGCAGGCCCTCATGACTGGCTAGCCAGCGAGTTTCTAAAATATGCGCGTAACTTCCCGTCTTCTCGCACTGTGCTGCGCAGTTGTGTCCGCTCATGGCATGGCGGCACCCGTCAGCGATCTCTACAAAGTGCGTGAGCCGGTTGCCAGCCAACAACCAGCCGAGCGCGAAGAGGCGCTACGAAACGCCTTCGATACGCTGGTGCTGCGTCTGACCGGCGACACCAGCTCTGATCAGGGCTCCGTTGCGCAATTGCGCAACGATCCGCAGCAATTGGTGAGCCGCTATGCCTACGAGGGCGACGCAGTCATCGTTAACTTCGATCCGGTGACTACCGAGCGTGCGCTGCGGTCAGCGGGGCTTTCATTATGGGGCGCTGAGCGCCCGAGCATCCTGACCTGGTGGCTGGGCGAGTCGGCTAACGGCTCGCAGCTTGTTGGCGATGCGCAGGAGGGCTCATCCGACTTACGGGCGGCCGCCCAGCATCGTGGCCTGCCGTTGCGTTTGCCGTTGGCCGATCTGAGTGAGCAGCTCGTGGCCACCCCCGAGACCGTCACAGCAAAGGATCCACAGGCGCTTCGCGATGTGTCGGAGCGGTACGATGCAGATGGGCTGCTAACCGTCATGGCTAAACAGTCCGGCGAAACCTGGCAAGCCAACTGGCGTCTCTGGGTTGGCGACAAACAGACGCAGGGCAAGGCGAGTGGCGACACCCGATCCGCGCTGGCCGATGAGGTCATGCTTGCCGTAAGCACATTCCTGGCGCCGCAGTACCGCGTTAAGCCCGGCGACAGAACGGAGATCACGCTAGAGGTGCTTGGGGCTGACGTGGAGCGTTTCGCCGAGCTAGATCGCCTGCTTGAACCCTTCGGCGCACGCTTGCAGCGGGTCGAAAGCGATCGGCTGGTGTATCGCCTCAGCGCCAGTCCAGAGCAACTGCGGGCTCAGCTAGCCTTGGCGCGACTGCAGGAAGTCGCTCCCGATGAAATCGACGTGCAAACGATAGACGCCGCGGGCGCCGATGCTGACGTCGAGCCCATCGGCGACGGTGACGTGTCGGCCGGCGACGCTGAAGCGCAGCCAAGCAATACCCATTCTCCTCTCGACGAGCCTGGCGCACCGGCAAGCGAGCAATCCGAGCCGGCAGATCAGGGCACGTTACTGCGCTACCGTTGGTAGAGGTTATCCGCCCGACAGTAAGTCGGAGTGGGCTTTGCGACCCATGGCATTCATCGATTCACGGTTTCCCCTTTCGCCTGCTGTAGCCAGCGGCCTCAGATCACCCAAACAAGACGTTTAGAACATGACCATCACCCACAACAACCGCTGGCTATGGCTGGTGGCGCTGTTTTTGATTGGCTGGTTGATCTATCAGCTATCACCCATCCTTTCGCCTTTTCTGGTCGGCATCCTGCTGGCTTATCTGGGCGACCCACTGGTAGACCGGCTGGAGCGTTGGAAGCTGTCCCGAACCTGGGGTGTGATTCTGGTTTTCTCACTGTTCACACTGCTGTGTCTGTTGCTGCTGCTGGTGTTGGTTCCGATGCTCGGCAAGCAGCTGATGCATCTCTATGAGCTTGCACCGCTGGGCCTGGACTGGCTGCAGCTGACGGCGCTGCCCTGGGTGCAAGCGCGGTTTGGCCTCGACGACGATTTCTGGCGCGTCGATCAGCTCAAGAGCGCGTTTTCCGCCAATCTCGGCAGCACCAAGGACGTGGTAGCGATCATCCTCAGTCAGGCTACGGCGTCGAGCATCGCCTTGCTGGCCTGGTTGGCGAATCTCCTGCTGGTGCCGGTGGTGTGTTTCTATTTACTGCGGGACTGGGACCTGATCATGGCCAAACTGCGCACGCTTCTACCGCGGCGGCGCGAGGATACTGTCATGGCGCTGATGCGCGAATGCCACGAGGTCATCGGCGCGTTTCTGCGTGGTCAGCTGCTGGTTATGTTGGCGCTGGCTGTCGTCTATTCCGCTGGTCTCATGTTGGTCGGTGTCGAATTGGGACTGTTGATCGGTGTCTTGGCTGGCCTCGCCAGCATCGTGCCGTACATGGGGTTCGTGGTGGGTATAGGCGCAGCAGTGATTGCCGTGCTGTTCCAGTTTGGTCTGGAGCTCTATCCCCTGCTGGGCGTCGCGGCGGTGTTCACAGTAGGGCAGATGATGGAAGGCATGCTGCTAACCCCGCTGCTGGTGGGTGACCGTATCGGCCTGCACCCCGTTGCGGTGATCTTCGCGGTGCTGGCTGGGGGGCAGCTGTTTGGTTTTACCGGCGTGCTCCTGGCATTGCCAGTTGCGGCGGTGATCATGGTCCTGCTGCGCCATGTGCATGATCTCTATAAACTCTCGGATCTTTATGCAGAGCCGCCGGCCGACCCACCCCGCCAACCATGAAACCCATTCAGCTTCCCCTGGGCATTCGTCTTCGTGACGATGCCACCTTTGCCAACTTCTACCCGGGCGCCAATGCGGCCGCGCTTGGCTATGTCGAGCGAGTCTGTTCGCCTGCGGCTGGTTGGTCCGATGAATTGATCTATCTGTGGGGCGGTACTGGCGTCGGGCGCAGTCATTTGCTTCAGGCCGCCTGTTTGCGCGTCGAACAACGTGGTGAACTGGCCGTGTATCTGCCGTTGGCGGAAGTGGCGGAATACGGCCCGGCGCTTCTGGATGATCTGGAACAGAGCGAGCTGGTCTGTCTGGATGATCTGGATGCCATAGCGGGCGATCCGGTGTGGGAAGAAGCCTTGTTCCATCTGTTCAATCGGCTTCGCGACAGTGGTCGACGCCTGTTGCTCGCCGCCGATGCCTCTCCGCGAGAGATCGCTGTACAGCTTCCAGATCTCAAGTCCCGTTTGAGTCTATCGCTGGTGTTTCAACTGCAGGAACTCTCGGATGAGGACAAGCTGCGCGCCTTGCAGCTTCGAGCATCGCGCCGCGGTTTGAACCTGCCGGACGATGTAGGCCGCTTCATCCTGACTCGCGGTGCCCGCAGCATGAGCGCATTGTTCGAGTTGCTCGACCGGCTCGATCAGGCCTCCCTCCAGGCGCAACGCAAACTGACCATCCCGTTTCTCAAGGAAACGCTCGGCTGGTAGGAACGCTGGCAGCAGGCTGTTGAGTTCGGCCCGGCTTTGCAGGTCAGCACGGCCAAGCTGAACCGAAACGTCGTCATGCGGCTCACCCGAGAGTAGGTTGAACTGCTGGAGTAGGGTGGGCTTCAGCCCACCGACGCTGTCCAACGTTACCTGAGAACCTGACGCTTCGCCTCGCTGTGCCTCCTGCTCGTCTCAGCTTTCACCTGCCGCTTTGCGACCGTACTGATAAGCCCAGCGGGTATAGAGCAGGGCGCTTATGAAGAGCGTCAGGCTGATGATTGCTTCCAGCCAGCCGTATACCATCCGGGCGGGGTTGATAGCGGCAAGCACGCCCTGAATGAAGTACAGATTGACGATAAAACAGGTCCAGGCATGGGCGCGCGGGCTTCCGGAGATCATGCCAGGGGCCACCAGAAGGAGCGGAATCAGCTGAATGCTGACCACCACCCAGGTGCGCGCGCCGTGCAGATCGGCAAATGCCAGATTCCAGACCACCAATAGCACGGCCAGTCCAATGAAACTGGCCAGGCTGATCGCGCGGCTGAGTTTTACCCGTGGCGTCAGCCATTCGAGCGACGGCAGGGGTTTCGGCTTTCTAGCCACGGTTATTCTCCAGACGCTTGGCGGTTTCGGCGAGGCGTTGGCCCAGTGCGCGGCAAAGACTGATTTCATGCTCATCTAATGCACGCTTGCCATCTGCTCCGGCATGGTGGCTGGGGCCGTAGGGGGTGCCGCCGCCACGAGTTTCAAGCAAGGCGTTTTGGCTGTACGGCAGGCCGAGCAGCAACATGCCGTGGTGCAGTAGGGGTAATAGCATGGACAGCAACGTGGTCTCCTGACCGCCATGCAAGCTGGAGGTGGAGGTAAACACGCCAGCAGGTTTACCGACCAGTTCGCCGGTCAGCCAGAGTCCGCTGGTGCCGTCGAGGAAGTATTTCAGCGGGGCGGCCATGTTGCCAAAGCGGGTCGGGCTACCAAGAGCGAGGCCGGAGCAATGCTTCAGGTCATCCAGCGTTGCGTAAATGGCGCCATGCTCGGGAATCGCAGGCGCAACCGTCTCGCATTCGGCAGACACGGCCGGTACGGTGCGCAATCGTGCCTCAAGCCCTGCCTGTTCGACGCCTCGGGCAATTTGCCGGGCCATTTCCGCAGTGGCGCCGTGACGGCTGTAATACAGCACAAGGACGTACGGTGCACTCATGGCAGGATCTCCAGTACCTTTTCCGGCGGTCGACCAATCACCGCCACATCACCGGCTACCAGTATCGGCCGTTCGATAAGTTTCGGGTGAGCGACCATGGCGTCGATGATCTGCCCATCAGTGAGCGTCGGGTCGGCGAGGTTCAGGGTTTTGTACTCTTCCTCGCCGCTGCGTAGCAGCTGGCGTGGGCTGATGCCCAGCCTGGCAAGTATCTGCTGGAGCTCAGCAGCCGACGGAGGCGTTTCGAGATACCGGATGACGGAAGGGGAGAGGCCGCGTTGTTCGAGCAGTTCCAGGGCACTTCGTGATTTCGAACAGCGTGGGTTGTGGTAAAGGATCAATTCGGTCATTTGGGTTGCTTCGCGCCAATTTAGGTGGCCATTCTAACCCTCAAAGCTGTGGCGCTTGAAACGGTGGTCGCGGAGGGCTGTCTGCCAAGGTAGGCTTTTACTTGCTACAGGCCTGCGGATAACCGGGTTTCGGCGATCGCGACTGACACCGAGGGGATTGAATGCAACAGCGGATCAAGGATTTTGTGGAGTTCGGTCGTTTCTTGGTGCAGCGTTTCCTCGCGGATCGCGGCCCACACAGCGCTGCCGCATTGACCTATACCACCCTGTTCGCAGTGGTGCCGATGATGACGGTGACATTCGCCATGCTTTCCGCCATTCCTGCGTTTCAGGGGATCGGCGAGCAGATCCAGATATATATCTTCAGCAACTTCATTCCTTCCACGGGCGCTACCATTCAGGACTATCTGGTTGCCTTCACTGATCAGGCGAGGCAGCTGACCTGGTTCGGCGTGGGGTTTCTGATGGCAACCGCGCTGATGATGCTTTTGACCATCGAAAAGGCGTTCAACGTGATCTGGCGGGTGCGCCAACCGCGCCGCGGGATCTCAAGCTTTCTGCTGTACTGGGCGATCCTTAGTCTCGGCCCGTTGCTGCTGGGTGCGGGATTTGCCATGAGCACCTATATCACGTCGTTGTCGCTGATATCGGGCCCGCATGCGCTGATTGGCGCGCGCACCGTTTTAAAAGCGATGCCCTTGTTGCTCAGTGTCGCGGCATTCACATTGATCTATGCAGCTGTGCCGAACACTCGAGTGCCGCTGCGGCATGCATTGGTAGGTGGGACGTTTACCGCTGTGCTTTTCGAAACGGCGAAGCAATTGTTCGGCTTGTATGTCAGCTATTTCCCCAGCTATCAGCTGATCTACGGGGCGTTTGCCGCAGTGCCGCTGTTTCTGTTGTGGGTCTATCTGTCCTGGATGATCGTGTTGTTCGGGGCGGAACTGGTGTGCGGGTTGTCATCGTCACAGCAATGGCGACGCCGCTCGGTACCGCGGCTGCTGGTCATGCTCGGGTTGTTGCGCGTGCTTTACGAAAATCAGCAGGCCGGGCGAGAGGTGCGTTTACGCGATGCCCACCGAAGCGGCTGGAAGCTGCCGGAGGACGAATGGGATGAGATCCTCGAGTTCTTCGAGCGGGAGCAGCTTGTTTGTCGGACCGGCTCTTCCGGTTGGGTGCTCTGTCGCGATCTCAACAGCTACAGCTTCGATCAGCTGTTGCGTTCCAACCCGTGGCCTCTCTCGGGTAAGCAGGCGCTACCGGAGCATCTGGATGAGCCCTGGTACCCAACGCTGCGTCAATCCATGGAGCTGCTTCAGCGCGAGCAGGCCAGCCTGTTTGGTGGTAGCGTCGCGGATTGGCTGCAGTCGCAGCGCGTCTGAACGAGCCGATACTCAGCAGCGCAAGGAAAACGAACATGAACAGAGGACTCAGCGGATTGCTTGGTGCCTTCGCCTGCTTGATGCTGGTGGGCTGTGGTGAGGATTGGGGGGCGGACCAGCACGGCGCTAATGTCACTGCGCAGCAGCTCGACGGGCAGTGGCTGCTGATCAATTACTGGGCCGAATGGTGCGGCCCTTGCCGAACCGAAATTCCCGAACTGAACGCACTGGACCAGTCGCGGGACGACATCACGGTACTGGGCGTGAATTTCGACGGGCTGCAAGGCGACGAGCTGGTCGCTGCGGCCAAACAGTTGAACATCAAATTCAGAGTGCTCAGCGTCGATCCGGCGGAGCGGTTGGGCCTGCCACGCAGTGCAGTGCTGCCGGTCACCTATATTGTCGATGCTGGCGGGGAAGTTCGCGAGAGTCTGGTGGGTGAGCAAACGGCGGAAGGGCTGCTCGCCAGGTTGGATAAACTACGGAGCGAGGGGTAGTGGCTATTCGGGCGCTGGCGCCCGTCGTCAAGGCTTGACGTACCAGAAATCCTGCCAGAAGCCGATGACCTTTGCTGGATAGTGATGTTTGCCGAGGCTGCCGTTATAGCGTGCCAGCGCTCGGTTGATATCACCGTTTTCCTTCTTCAGGTAATAGCTGAGGATGGTGCAGCCGTAGCGGAGGTTGGTGGCGTTGTCGGTCAGATTGTCTTGCGGTCGTCCTAGCTCGGCTTTCCAGAAGGGCATCACCTGCATCATGCCCTGCGCGCCGACGCTGGAAATGGCGAAACGGTCGAAGTGGCTTTCAGCATGGATCAGTGCCAGAACGATATCTGGTTTGAGCCCCGCCTTGCTGGCCTCCTGATGCACCAACCGAAGCAAAGTCAGACGCTCCTGCGGATCACGAACGTAGCGCTTCAGGCGAGTCGACATATCGAGCAGCCAGACTTCCGCATCAAAACGATCCTGAAAGCTCTCAGCTTCTGCCACGGTGCGCTGCATCAGTTCGCGAAGCTCCGGTTCGGGTGCCTGGCGAACAGTCGCAGAGACTGGCCAGGCAACCACCAGCATTATCAGCCACAGGAGTCGGAGCGGCTTCATGACGCGGCCTAGTCGCCTTCGCCTGGATCGTGTGCCTGGCGACCAGCATCCTGCATCAGGCTCCGGAGAAACTCCTGCTGCAAATCTGGATCGTTGCGGGTCAGCTCAATCAAGCTCTGTTCAAGCTCGCTGGCTTCCTCCTCGAGACCAAGCTCTGAAAGCCGCTTGACGCGATGCACCCATTGATTGACATCGTCACCTTCGAGGTCATCGAAGATCAGGTCGTGCGCTTCGAGAAGCTTGCCACGCAGGGCGCGACTGACAAGAAGCGTGGCGTCAGCGCGGGTACCGTCCTGCGGTTCTTCGACCCGTAGCTGAAGCTTGCCTACCTGGCTGATGTCCTGATCGGCGAAGGGGCCATCAAGTAGATTCAGGCGCAGCACGCCGTTGCGATCAGTGCTCAGTTCGTGTGTCTCGTTGGCCGCAACGACCTCCACCGGGCGCTCAGCCCAAGGCAGGCTGGAGTACTCGAGCCGGGCGTCGCGTCGCTGCTCGTCAAGGCTTGCAAGGTTCTGCTGCGAACGGCCGTTGGACTCAACATTGACGAACGGATTGAGGCCCGCAAAACCGTAGCTGATCCAGTCGCGAGTGGCGCTTTCCGGTAGGTTGCCGAGCAACACGACGTTGAGCACATTGGCGCTAATACCTGCGACCACCGCAACAGCGCCCAGCGGAATCTCGTATAGCTCGCGCCAGGGCTGATAGGGTGTATAGCGATCATAGCGGCGTGTCACCTCGAAGTCGGTGACTTCGAAGGTCTTCTGGTCGAGTATTCGGATACGTCGCTGTGGCAGCTCGAGCAATGGCGCTCCCACCTCAATGCGCAGACTGTGGTCGAGCAGTCTGCGTTCGGTACGGGCTTCTTGTTCGCTACGTTGAGGCAGCTGATTGGCGCAGCCACCCACAAAAAGCGCCATGCAGAGCATGGCGCAAGTTGAAGCACTTCGGTTGAGCATGATTTCCGTCAGCGGCTGGCGCGGGAATTGATGAATTCGAGGATGTCGGCAGCAGGGATGGCCTGGCTTTCGGCATCGCGGCGATGCTTGTATTCCAGAGTGCCATCAGCAAGCCCGCGGTCGCCTACAACGATGCGATGCGGTATTCCCACCAACTCCATATCGGCAAATTTGACGCCTGGACTGGTCTTTTTGTCACGGTCGTCGAGGAGAACGTCATAGCCAGCAGCGGTGAGTTCCGCGTAGAGCTTATCGGTTGCTTCGCGGACGGCCTGGTTTTCGTACTTCATTGGGACCAGCGCGATCTGGAACGGGGCGAGGGCCTCGGGCCAGATAATTCCGCGCTCATCGTAGTTCTGCTCGATGGCGGCCGCGACGACACGAGACACGCCGATGCCGTAGCAGCCCATGGTCAAGATGACAGGCTTGCCGTTTTCACCCATCACGCTGCAATTCATCGCCTGGCTGTACTTGGTACCCAGCTGGAAGATGTGCCCGACTTCGATGCCGCGCTTGATGATCAGCGTGCCGACGCCATCTGGGCTTGGGTCGCCTGCAACTACGTTGCGCAGGTCCGCCACCTCAGGTAGCGGCAGGTCACGCTCCCAATTGACGCCGAAGTAGTGCTTGTCCTCCTGGTTGGCTCCCGCCACGAAATCGCTCATTAGCGCCACAGAACGATCAATGACGCAGCTGATCGGCAAGTTCAGCGGGCCTAGCGAGCCAGGGCCGGCACCCATGGTGGCGCGGATTTCCGCTTCGGTCGCGAATACCAGCGGTTGTGCGACCTGAGGCAGGTTCGCCGCCTTGATCTCGTTCAGCTCATGATCGCCACGAACGATCAGTGCGATCAGTTGGTCCTTCTCGATGCTCCGTACAAGCAGGGTCTTGATCGTTTTTTCAATAGGCAGTTGAAACTGCTCGACAAGTGCAGCAATCGTCTTGCAGTTTGGGGTATCCACAAGACGGAGCTCTTTGGTCGCAGAGCTGCGCTCAGTCTCGCGGGGGATCGCCTCGGCCTTCTCGATGTTGGCCGCGTAATCGGAACTGTCGCTGAATGCGATATCGTCTTCACCGGACTCGGCCAGTACATGAAACTCATGCGAACCCGTGCCGCCAATAGAGCCGGTATCCGCCTGAACGGGACGGAAATTCAATCCTAGACGCGTGAAGATATTGCAGTACGCCTGATGCATGCGGTCATACGTTTCCTGCAGTGACTGTTGGTCAGCATGGAACGAATAGGCGTCCTTCATGATGAATTCGCGCCCGCGCATCAGGCCGAAGCGAGGACGGATTTCATCGCGAAACTTGGTCTGTATTTGGTAGAAGTTGATCGGCAGTTGCTTGTAGCTGTTCAGCTCGTTGCGCGCCAAGTCGGTGATGATCTCTTCATGAGTCGGGCCTACACAGAATTCACGGTCATGACGATCTTTCAGGCGCAGTAGCTCTGGACCGTACTGCTCCCAACGACCGGTTTCCTGCCAGAGTTCGGCAGGCTGTATCCCAGGCATCAACACTTCTAGCGCGCCGGTCTTGTTCATTTCTTCGCGAACGATAGCCTCGGCCTTGCGTAGCGCGCGCAGCCCCATCGGCATCCAGGTATAGAGGCCGGACGCCAGCTTGCGGATCATCCCGGCACGCAGCATCAGCTGATGGCTGATAACAACCGCGTCGGAAGGGGTTTCTTTAAGGGTCGAGAGCAGGAACTGACTGGTGCGCATGTGGGCCGTTGTGTCCTTGCAGAGCGGAGAATTTGGCTCGGCATTGTACGGTGGCGATACTCTGGCGTACAGAATCGTTCCGATGGCGTGCGCATGCATAAACGAAGAAGCCCGGCGCAGGGCCGGGCTTCCTTTTTAGCTCAAGCTACAGCTGATAGGTCTGTATTACAGGATGCTCAGCGGGTACTCGACGATCAGGCGGGTGTCGCTCAAATCGTTATCCAAGCCGTTAGTGGCCTGATAAAACGCTTGGCGGACTCGCAGGGATAGATCCTTAGCTGGGCCTTCCTGGAATACGTACTTAGCTTCGATATCCCACTCGGATTCTTCTGCGTCTGGGTTGCCAGCACCCATGTTGATGTTGCTGCCATCAACATAGCGAGTCATGAAGCTCAGCCCGGAAACGCCATAAGTGGTCATGTCCAGGTCGTAACGAACCTGCCAGGACTGTTCGTCTTCGTAATAGAAGTCGGAATACTGGACAGAGTTGCTCAGCCATACAGTGCCGCCGCCATCGATGCCGTACGTGTAGCCGGTTGTATCGTAGCCACCGTGGGATTTCTGATAAGCGACCGTAAAGCTATGAGCGCCAAGGGCGTAGGTAGAAGCAAGGCTCCAGATAGTGTTGTCTTCGTCGCTACCGGTGCCGGTGAATTCCGATTCGTACTCTGTCTGGTAGATATTGAAGTCAAAAGCCAGCGACTGGTCTGCACCAAGGCCCAAGTTATAGTTGACATTGCCGTAGACTTTCTCGAACGCGTCTTTTACATCCGAGTAATACAGCGAGGTGCTGAGGTTGTCACTGAACGCGTAGGTGCCGCCGACGAGGTTGATCTCTTCTAGGCCTACGGAGTCATGGTCTGTTTCAGACTTGGCGCTCAGTGCGGTAAAGCGACCGACGTTCAATTCTAGTCCGTCGATCTCACTGCTGGTGATCAGACCGCCGCGTGCAGTTTCTGGCAGCAGGCGGGCGTCGTCGGTGGAAAAGACCGGCAGGGCCACGAACTGAGTGCCGTACTTCAGTACGGTATCTGAAACGCGGAATTTGACTGCTACGCCGGCCGAGGAATAGTCATCTTGCGGCTTGCCTTCGCTGTCCTTCGGGAAAATGTCCGGCCAGGCACGACCTTCGCCGCTGTCAAGCTTGACGCCCAGCAGGCCAATCGCGTCAACACCTACCCCGATGGTGCCTTGAGTGAAACCGGACTCGAAGGTGCCAATGAAGCCGTGGCCCCAAGCTTCGCGATAGCTTTGAGCTGCGTCGCCGCGGAAATCACGGTTCATATACAGGTTGCGATTCAGAATGGTCAGGCTGCTGCCTTCCACAAAGCCTTCCGATTCGGACTGGCTGGACGCCAGCGCCATTTGCGACGTGCCGGCCGCAACGGCCATTGCAATAACGCTCCACTTCATCACTTGCATTGTGATTGCTCCTTTGGTTTCAAATTGGTGCTTGCTTTCCTGCGTGCGCCGGAAAGAGGCATCTTTATTTTCGGTATACAAGCTCAATTGAGTCCTTCGTTTGCCTAGCTGGTCGTGACCTGCAGCAAGTCTGGAATGTATTTCCGAGAATTACTGTGTAGCTGGGTAAACTGGCGCGAGCAAGCTTAACTCAGCTATCCGCGATTTTCTTCCCCCGTTCAAGCAGCTTTTTTGTTCAAAGCAATAACCGTGCACAAAATTCATTCACTGATTTTTGGCGCCGATTCGAGCCGAGGCATGTTGCCGCTTGCGCTAAAGCAGGGCTGGTTTCTGACCTGATTGCACCTCGCTGGGGCGCGTTGCCTTGCTGATCGCTTTCGAGCGCTGGAGTATCCTGCCGCAAACGATCAGACAAAGCTTAGCTGGCGCCGACATCTAATTAGGCAAAGGAGACCGTTATGTTCGTTCTCGATGAACGCTTGCAGCAGGACTCGGTGACGCTGGGTGATTTTCCGTTATGCAGGTTGCTGTTAATGAATGATGCCAGTTATCCATGGTTCATCCTGGTGCCCCGTCGGGAGGAGGTGAGTGAGCTGTTCCAGCTGGATCCGGCCGATCAGCAACTGTTGTGGCGAGAGGCGACGGCCCTGGCGGAAATAGTCAAAGACACCTTTGGCGCGGACAAGATGAATGTGGCAACACTGGGCAATGTCGTGAGCCAGCTGCATGTGCATGTGATCGCTCGGCGTCGGGGCGACACGGCCTGGCCGGCTCCGGTCTGGGGCTTTCAGGCCGCCAAGCCTTACAGCGAAGCGCAGCTAGCCGCAATCAAGCAGAAGTTGAAGCTCGTGCTCACCGATGGCTTTCAGTTCGAGGGGGGTAACTAATGGACCTGGAGCAACGCATCACCGATTTGGAAGCGCGCCTGGCTTTTCAGGACGACACTATCCAGACCCTCAATGATGTGCTGGTCGCACAACAGCGCACAGTCGACAGACTGCAGGCGCAGCTAGGTATGCTCGCAAGGCGGCAGGAAGATCTGCAAAGCAGGGTGGAGGGGGAGGGAGACGAAGCGCCCCCGCCCCATTATTGACAGGGCGGCGGCGTTATAACAGCAGCGTGCGCTGGCGCCCTTCCTGAGCTGTCAGTGGCCCGGCTGGTCGGCGACTACGTCTTCAGCCTGAAGGCCTTTGTCGCGCATCATGATTGTGAATTCGACGCGTTGGCCTTCGACCAGTATCCGGTGGCCTTCGCCTCGAATTGCCCGGAAGTGGACAAAGACGTCGTCGCCACTGTCACGGGAAATGAAACCGAAACCCTTTGAAGTATTGAACCACTTGACGGTGCCAGTCTCGCGTCCTGCTGTCGGAGCAGTGGCGTGACTGGGCTGGGCTTTGCGGATTTTGCCAGAGCCGCGGTTGGAACTGCTCACGCTTGGGGCTTTGGTTTGGCTTGTTGCCAATTGCAGCAGTACGGCGATAAAGGCGAGCATGAGACTGGCCAGGGTTGCCGGCTGGCCCGCGACGCTGGCGACTGGAATCAATACGATGGCAGTCTGGATGGCGACTGAAGCGATTAGCAGTGCGGATGCGCCGAATAAAAGCGGACGGGCATGACCGTTGGTGTTCAGTTGAGTTGAGGCGGCGAACTGCACGTTCAGCAAGCCCAGAAGCAGCAGGCACAACGCTGCTGGCTGAATCAGCAGAGGCATGGCGCCGGTCAAGCTGGGTACGAAGGATAACAACAGGGCGGCTACGCCCGTTAATACATGAAGGATCTTAAGCATTCTTATGACTCGCAGTTAAATAGCACGACAGAAAACGGCAGGCTTTCGGGCAAGTGGAGACGCTGAGCGTAAGTTCGGCGATCGCTCATATTTGATGGTGCCCGGCCTACGGCGCGCGCGAATTTAACAGTAAAGAGTGGCGTCGCTCAATTCGATAAGGTTGAGGTTGGCGATTGAGCGAGGGTGAGATGGGTCGTGTTGAGCTTTCCAGCGTTCGGTTTGCCTTGGAGGGGTTTCGGCGGGATAACCGCTCATGCGGCTATCCCGGTTGCAAGCGGGTACGCTTGCTAGCGATCAGGCAGCCAGCAGGCTGCGCAGCATCCAGGCGGTTTTTTCGTGAATCTGCATGCGCTGAGTCAGTAGGTCAGCAGTAGGCTCGTCGCTTACCTTTTCCAGTAGCGGGAAAATGCCACGTGCCGTGCGGACTACGGCTTCCTGGCCTTCAACCAGGAGTTTGATCATCTCTTCAGCAGCCGGTATGCCCTCTTGCTCCTTGATTGAAGAGAGCTTCGAATAGGCCGCGTAAGTGCCAGGAGCCGGAAAGCCCAGTGCGCGGATCCGCTCGGCAATGTCATCCACAGCCAGTGCCAGCTCGGTGTACTGAGTCTCGAACATCGTGTGGAGGGTATTGAACATCGGCCCTGTCACGTTCCAGTGGAAGTTGTGGGTCTTCAGGTACAGCGTGTAGGTGTCGGCCAGCAGGCGGGACAAACCCTCCGCAATAGCGGCGCGATCCTGTTCGGCAATACCAATGTCGATTTCCATGGTTTTCTCCCGTTTGGTGAATTCGCTGACATTTATGCCAGAAAAAGAGTGTCTTTGGTGAAGTGCTGCGATGGCAGCGGCGGTGTATGGGTTCGAAGGCTCAAAGACGGCTTCGGTTCAAATTGGATGGTTATTGGCATGATTGCCTGACCCTATCGGCAGCCGGCTGCGTTGAGATGATTATGCAGATATAATCCCGCGCTTGTGTCGGGCGGCTCGTTTTGCCGTGCGAGGAAGCGCTGCGGTGCTGGTGCTTGATCCTCCATTGCCGACGATTGATATTCCGGGCGGGGCGCCACTAGGCAGCCGTCTGCACAGTCGCGATTCAAGCGACCCAACGAATTTCCAAGATGCGAGAAGCGAACCTCACCATGATGCGCAGCCACTATTGCGGCCAGTTGAACGAAAGCCTGGACGGCCAGGAAATCACTCTTTGCGGCTGGGTGCACCGTCGCCGTGACCACGGCGGGGTCATCTTCCTCGATGTGCGTGACCGTGAGGGCCTGGCTCAGGTCGTGTTCGATCCCGACCGTGCCGAAACTTTCGCCGCCGCAGACAAGGTGCGCAGCGAATACGTGATCAGGATTACCGGCAAGGTGCGCCTGCGCCCGGCCGGTGCGGTCAACCCGAACATGACGTCCGGCGCCATCGAAGTGCTGGGTTACGAGCTCGAAGTTCTGAACGAGGCGGAAACCCCGCCATTCCCGCTCAATGAATACAGCGACGTAGGCGAGGAAACGCGCCTGCGCTATCGCTTCATCGACCTGCGCCGTCCCGAGATGGCTGAGAAGCTCAAGCTGCGCTCGAGAATCACCGCCAGCATCCGCCGCTACCTCGATGAGAATGGTTTTCTCGACGTCGAAACGCCTATTCTCGGGCGCCCGACCCCTGAGGGCGCACGTGATTACCTGGTGCCTAGCCGTACCCATGCCGGTAACTTCTTCGCGCTGCCCCAGTCGCCACAGCTCTTCAAGCAGCTGTTGATGGTTGCGGGTTTTGACCGTTACTACCAGATCGCCAAGTGTTTCCGTGACGAGGACCTTCGCGCCGATCGTCAGCCGGAATTCACCCAGATCGACATTGAAACCAGCTTCCTCAATGAGTCCGACATCATCGGAATCACCGAGGGAATGGTGCGCAAACTGTTCAAGGAAGTACTGGACGTCGAGTTCGGTGAGTTCCCGCATATGCCGTTCGAAGAAGCCATGCGTCGTTATGGCTCCGACAAGCCGGACTTGCGTATTCCGCTGGAGCTGGTCGACGTTGCCGATCAGCTGCAGCAGGTCGAATTCAAGGTATTCAGCGGGCCGGCGAACGATCCTAAGTGCCGTGTTGCCGCGCTGCGGGTCCCGGGCGGTGCAAGCATGCCGCGCAAGCAGATCGACGACTACACCAAGTTCGTCGGCATCTACGGTGCCAAGGGTCTGGCGTACATTAAGGTTAACGAACGCGCTAAAGGCGTTGAGGGCCTGCAGTCTCCCATCGTGAAGAACATTCCGGAAGACAAGCTAAACGTGATCCTTGATCGCGTTGGTGCTGTTGACGGGGACATCGTCTTCTTTGGTGCTGATAAGGCCAAGATCGTATCCGAGGCGCTGGGTGCACTGCGCATCAAGCTTGGCCACGATCTGAAGCTGTTGACCTGCGAGTGGGCGCCGATGTGGGTTGTCGACTTCCCGATGTTCGAGGAGAACGATGACGGCTCGCTCAGCGCGCTGCATCATCCGTTCACCGCGCCCAAGTGCACGCCGAAGGAGCTGGAGGCCAACCCGGCGGGTGCGCTGTCGCGTGCGTATGACATGGTTCTTAACGGAACCGAGTTGGGTGGTGGTTCGATCCGTATTCACCGTAAGGAAATGCAGCAGACGGTGTTCCGCATTCTGGGTATCGACGAGGCAGAGCAGGACGAAAAGTTTGGCTTCCTGCTCGATGCGCTCAAATTCGGCGCGCCGCCGCATGGCGGCCTGGCGTTCGGCCTCGATCGCCTGGTGATGCTGATGACTGGCGCGCAGTCGATTCGTGAAGTCATAGCTTTCCCGAAAACACAGAGCGCCGCAGACGTTATGACCCAGGCACCGGGTGCGGTGGATGGCAAGGCGTTGCGTGAGTTGCACATTCGCCTGCGTGAGCAGCCGAAAGCCGAATGACGGCACAAGAGCCCAGGGAAACCTGGGCTCTTGGTTTCAGCAAGATGAAAAGTTGATCGGAAAGGGAGGCAGTTAATGGCTGGTCATTCCAAATGGGCCAACATCAAGCACCGCAAGGGGCGTCAGGACGCCAAGCGCGGCAAGATCTTCACCAAGCTTATTCGCGAGCTGACGGTTGCCGCAAAGAGCGGGCCTATTCCTGCAGACAATCCACGCCTGCGTTTGGCAGTGGATAAAGCCTTGGTGGCGAATATGTCGCGGGACGTCATCGACCGTGCCATTGCGCGCGGCGCTGGCAACAACGAGGCCGACAACGTCGTCGAGTTGACCTATGAAGGCTATGCGCCTAGCGGGGTCGCCATCATTGTCGAGGCCATGACTGATAACCGTAACCGTACAGCTGCAGAAGTGCGTCATGCCTTCAGCAAGCATGGCGGCAATCTCGGTACGGATGGCTCGGTCGCCTACATGTTCGACCGCAAAGGGCAAATCAGCTTTGCGGCGGGTATAGAGGAGGATTCTCTGATGGAGGCCGCACTCGAAGCCGGCGCCGATGACGTGGAAATGGGCGACGACGGCTCAGCTCTAGTATCAACCAGTTTCACGGATTTTCATGCCGTCAATGAGGCACTGGGTGCCGCCGGCTTCAAGGGTGAGGAGGCGGATATTGCGATGATCCCCTCGATCTCCGCGCCGCTCACTGACCTGGAGACCGCTCAGAAGGTACTGCGCCTGATCGATGCGCTGGAGGATCTCGATGACGTGCAGAACGTCTACCATAACGCCGAAATTCCCGATGAAATCATGGAACAGCTGGACTGATCCGTTGCGTTGAGCAGAGGGCCGGAAGTCACTGAGTGCTTCCGGCTTTTTTGTTGGCGCCGAGCCTGGCGTCCCGTTATGTCGCTGGTCGCCGCGACGGGGCGTCCTTATACTGGTGGCTGGATAAATAGACAGTATGGCGACTGCATGACGCTTATTCTGGGGATTGACCCCGGTTCACGGATCACCGGCTACGGCGTAGTGCGGGATAACGGTCGCAGCTGCGAATATGTAGCGTCGGGCTGCATTCGGACCGGCAGCGGTGAGCTTTCGGCGCGCTTGCAGGCGGTATTCTGCGGCGTCAGCGAAGTCATTAGGCTTCATGGTCCTGTGACGATGGGCATCGAGCAGGTGTTCATGGCGCGCAACGCCGACTCCGCATTGAAGCTGGGTCAGGCGCGAGGGGCTGCAATCGTAGCGGCCGCTGAGCAGGGGCTGGAGATATCGGAGTACACCGCCACGCAGGTTAAACAGGCGATTGCAGGAACTGGCGGGGCGGATAAGCAGCAGGTGCAGATGATGGTGATGCATCTGCTGAAACTGACGCAGAAACCGCAAATCGACGCATCTGACGCTCTGGCCATTGCCTTGTGTCATGCACATCATCGTCAGAGCCTGATTCCACACGGTCTTGCTGGTGCTAAGCGAAGAGGCGGGCGCCTGCGGCTGTAGGCAAGTTCACCGGTGTTGTTTGAAGGTTGTATGAGCAATCCGATCGGCTAAAGATCGATCGAACGAGGATGTATCAACGTGATTGGACGCTTGCGCGGTACCTTGGCGGAAAAGCAGCCGCCTCATCTGATTCTCGATGTCAACGGCATCGGCTACGAGCTCGAAGTGCCCATGACTACACTTTATCGCCTGCCTTCGGTGGGTGAGCCAGTCATGCTTCACACCCATCTGGTGGTGCGTGAAGATGCGCATCTGCTCTACGGTTTTGCCGAAAAGCGCGATCGCGAACTGTTTCGGGAGCTGATTCGGCTGAATGGTGTCGGGCCTAAGCTTGCCTTGGCCCTTATGTCCGGCCTTGAGGTGGATGAGCTGGTGCGTTGTGTCCAGGCGCAGGACACCTCGGTTCTGGTCAAAATCCCCGGTGTTGGCAAGAAGACCGCTGAGCGGCTGTTGGTCGAGCTGAAGGATCGCTTCAAGGCCTGGGAGACCATGCCGTCCATCGCTACCTTGGTGGCGGAACCTCGGGGGGCTGTGGCAGTCTCAAGCGCCGAGAGTGATGCCGTCAGCGCGCTGATCTCCCTTGGCTTCAAGCCCCAAGAGGCGAGCCGTGCCGTAGCCTCCGTACAGGAAGACGATTTGAGCAGTGAAGACCTAATCCGCCGTGCACTGAAGGGAATGGTCTAACGTGGTTGCTCGAGCTTTTTTTGCTGGGTCGCTCGCCGCGTTGGGGGCGCAGCGTTATTCGCTTCCCTGCGACCGCGGCGAGTTGCCCGTGTGGTGTCTGATCTCGCAATCCATCTGCGCTCTGCCTGATTCGGCGTGCAGCAAGGGTGAGCGGTTATGATCGAAGCTGATCGTCTGATAGCTGCCACCGGTCGGGACCGCGAGGAGCAGTTCGACCGCGCCATCCGCCCGTTGAGCCTTGCTGAATATATTGGTCAGCCGGTGGTGCGCGAGCAGATGGATCTCTTCATCCGTGCGGCGCGTGGACGCAAAGAATCGCTGGATCACACGCTTATCTTTGGTCCGCCAGGGCTGGGTAAGACCACGCTGGCCAACATCATCGCCCAGGAAATGGGTGTCTCGATCAAAAGCACCTCAGGCCCTGTGCTTGAACGGCCGGGTGATCTTGCGGCGTTGCTGACGAACTTGGAAGAGGGTGATGTCCTGTTCGTCGACGAGATCCATCGACTGTCGCCAATCGTGGAGGAAGTGCTTTATCCCGCGATGGAGGATTTTCAGCTCGATATCATGATCGGTGAGGGCCCCGCGGCACGCTCGATCAAACTCGACTTACCGCCGTTCACCCTGGTTGGCGCGACCACGCGGGCCGGCATGCTCACCAATCCTCTACGCGATCGTTTCGGTATCGTCCAGCGTCTCGAGTTCTACTCGACGGCTGACCTGGCAACGATCGTAACTCGATCAGCCGGAATCCTCGGTCTAATTATCGAGGCGGAAGGGGCTGTTGAGATCGCCCGTCGCGCCCGTGGTACGCCGCGTATTGCCAATCGTCTGCTCCGTCGGGTGCGTGACTTCGCCGAAGTGCGTGGTAATGGCGAAATCAGCCGCAGTACTGCAAACCTTGCGCTGAACATGCTCGATGTCGATGAGCGCGGTCTGGATCATCAGGATCGCCGTTTGCTGCTGACGCTGATCGAGAAGTTCGATGGCGGTCCGGTTGGCATCGACAGCCTTGCAGCTGCTATCAGCGAGGAACGTCACACCATCGAGGATGTGCTTGAGCCCTATCTGATCCAGCAGGGTTACATCATGCGCACCCCGAGGGGGCGCGTCGTCACGCGTCACGCCTATCTGCATTTTGGTTTGAATTTGCCAAAACGCTTGGGCGATACACCGACTCCCGACCTTTTCAGTGGCGACACAGAGTGACGAAAATTTCTTTGTTTTACCCGATTGGCAATTGCAGGGCCTGGCACTAGTATGCGCGCGGAATCACAAGCTCAATTGTTCTCCCATCGGTGTCGCGTGTATTACGAAGATACCGATGCGGGTGGCATCGTTTACTACGTCAATTACCTAAAGTTCATGGAGCGGGCCCGTACCGAGCGGTTGCGTAGCCTGGGTTTTGCCCAGTCGCAGCTGGTTGGTGAAGACCTGCTTTTCGTCGTGCATTCGAGTGAAGCGCGTTACCACGCTCCGGCGCGTCTGGACGATGAGCTGCTGGTAACAGCCGAAGTGGTCGAGGTGAAGCGTGCAAGCCTGCGTTTTAAGCAGCAGGTGCGGCGAGCTGACGATGATGTACTGCTCTGTGAAGGGCAGTTCGTGGTGGCCTGTGTGCGCACCGAGAGTTTGAAACCCCGTCCCATTCCCGAGCTGCTTCGTGTCGCTTTCGTCGGGTCGGGTCTACCCCCAGCAGGAGAGTAAGCGTGGAATCCAACGTCGATCATATGTCCATGTGGAGCCTGATCAGCAACGCCAGCTTTGTGGTTCAGCTGGTCATGCTGATCCTGGTAGGCGCCTCGGTGACTTCATGGATCTTGATTTTTCAGCGCGGCAATATGATCCGAGCCGCCAAGCGTGCGCTGGACGCTTTTGAGGAGCGTTTCTGGTCGGGTATCGACCTGTCCAAGCTCTACCGGCAGGCCGGAAGCAATCCGGACCCGGACTCGGGCGTCGAGCAGATTTTTCGGGCAGGTTTCAAAGAGTTTTCCCGCCTGCGTCAGCAGCAGGGCGTCGATCCGGACGCGGTTATGGATGGTGTGAATCGTGCGATGCGAGTGGCCATCTCCCGCGAAGAAGAAAAGCTCGACCAGGGCCTGCCGTTCCTCGCAACCGTCGGTTCGACCAGCCCTTATATCGGCCTGTTCGGTACCGTGTGGGGCATCATGAACTCCTTCCGCGGGCTGGCGCAGGTTCAGCAAGCCACCCTAGCGACCGTTGCCCCAGGCATCGCCGAAGCATTGATCGCCACGGCGATCGGCCTTTTTGCGGCAATTCCAGCCGTCATCGCTTACAACCGCTTCGCCGCGCGTAGCGAGATGCTCATCGGTCGTTACTACACCTTTGCCGACGAGTTCCAGGCGATCCTCCATCGCAAAGTTCATACCTCCGAAGATTGAGGCCCGCTGGCCATGGCAAGAATTCGCAACAGACGCAAACCCGTTGCCGAGATGAACGTGGTGCCGTACATCGACGTGATGTTGGTACTGCTAGTGATCTTTATGGTGACCGCCCCAATGCTCAACCAGGGTGTGAAGGTGGACCTGCCAAAGGTCAGCAGCGAAGTGCTGCCTCAGGATAACGATGCGCAGGTGCTGACAATCTCGATCAAAGCCGATAAGACCTATTACTGGAACATTGGCAGCGAGGTCGACACCGATACCGTTCAGGACAAGGCGTTGACGCTCGAGGAAATGACCAAGGCGGTCACCGCGATCATGAACCAGAACCGCAGTCAGGGTAAGCAGATCCAGGTCTTCGTGCGAGGCGATAAAGCCGTGGATTACGGTTCGGTAATGGCGGCGATGGGCGGGCTGCAGGAAGCGGGCGTGGGTAACGTCGGCCTGATTACCGAGGCGCCTTGATGCAAAAGCCGGATCGTTCGCGCTCTGAGAGTCTCTACTGGCCCACCATTTTGGCGGTGGGCCTGCATGTCATAATTTTTGGGATGCTCTTCGTTAGCTTCGCTATGACGCCGGAGCTTCCGCCGTCCAAGCCTATCGTCCAGGCCACCCTGTATCAGCTCAAATCCCAGAGCCAGGCCAAAGTACAAACGAACCAGAAAATTGCGGGCGAAGCGCAGAAGACCGCTGCTAAGCAGTATGAAGCCGAGCAGCTGGAGCAGCGTAAGGTCGAACAGCAAAAGCAGGCGGCCGCAAAAGCTGCGGAACAAAAAAAGGCTGATGAGGCTCGAAAGGCCGAGGCAGCCAAGGCTGATGCAGTGAAGAAAGCCGCCGAAGCCAACAAAGCCGGTGAAGCAAAAAAAGCCGAGCAGCTGAAGCAGGCGGAGATAGCCAAGAAAAAAGCGGCTGAAGAAGCGCAGAAGAAAAAAACTGCCGAGGAAGCGAAAAAGAAGGCCGCTGCCGAAGCGGCGAAAAAGAAAGCTGCAGAAGAGGCGAAGAAAAAAGCGGCTGCTGAGGCAGCAAAGAAGAAGACCGCCGAGGAGGCTAAGAAAAAAGCCGCAGCCGAGGCTGCCCGTAAGGCTGCTGAAGACAAAAAGGCACAAGCATTGGCCGAGCTACTTTCGGATGATACGGAACGGCAGCAGGCGATGGCCGATACACAGGGCGACCAGACCGCGGGCAATTTTGATGATCTGATTCGCATGAGGGCTGCTGAAAACTGGACTCGGCCACCGTCGGCGCGAAATAACATGTCGGTAACGCTACGAGTCAACATGCTGCCGGACGGCACCATCACCGCTGCGACTGTTTCACGTTCCAGTGGCGATGCACCGTTCGACAGCTCCGCAGTAGCGGCAGTAAAGAATATCGGTCGGCTGACCGAGATGCAGGGGCTCTCTGCTCAGGATTTTCAGCCGTATCGTTCGTTCACGATGACGTTTACGCCTGAGGATCTTGCGTTGTGATCAATTACCTTCGAGGTTTCATCGTTCTTCTCTTGTTTGTGCTGGGTAATGCCACAGCCCAGGAGAAGAACATCGTTGTTACCAGCGGCGCGGACCGGGCGATCCCGATCGCAGTGGTGCCGTTCGGCTGGCAGGGTGGCACTGTCCTGCCTGAAGACATGGCCGAGATAATCGGCAATGACATGCGCAATTCCGGAATCTTCCAGCCGATTCCCAAGCAGAACATGATCAGTCTGCCCACTCGTGGCACTGAGATCATCTTTCGTGACTGGAAGGCGCTCGGCGCGCAATACGTCATGGTCGGTAGTATCACTCCGGCTGCCAGCAAGCTGCAGATCCGCTACGAGGTGTACAACGTAGCCACCGAACAGCAGATTTTGACTGGCACTGTCGGTGGTTCTCAAGACCAACTGCGGGACATGGCGCACTACGCGTCCGATCAGGCGTTCGAAAAGCTCACGGGCATCAAAGGCGCGTTCTCGACCCGTCTGCTGTATGTCACAGTCGAGCGTCTTGGTGGGGCCAATACTCGCTATACCCTGCAACGCTCCGACTACGACGGTGCTCGGGCGGTGACCTTGCTGCAATCCCGAGAGCCCATCCTTTCCCCGCGTTATTCGCCGGACGGACGCCGTATCGCCTACGTTTCATTTGAGCAGAAGCGTCCGCGCATCTTCATGCAGCACATCGATACCGGTCGTCGCGAACAGATCACCAATTTCGAGGGGCTCAACGGTGCTCCGGCATTCTCGCCGGACGGCAATCGCTTGGCATTCGTGTTGTCCAAGGACGGCAATCCAGAGATCTATGTGATGGACCTCGGCTCGCGTCAGTTGCAGCGTCTCACTGACCATTATGCGATCGACACGGAGCCATTCTGGGGTGCTGATGGCCAAACCATCTATTTCACCTCAGACCGCGCCGGCAAGCCGCAGATCTACAAGCAGCGTCTTGGCACCAATAACGCCGAGCGCGTTACCTTTGTGGGCAACTACAACGCTAACCCTAAGTTGTCGGCCGATGAGAAGACGCTGGTCATGATCCATCGTCAGGAGGGTTACACGAATTTCAAGGTCGCGGCGCAAGACCTGCAGCGTGGCAATCTGCGCATCCTCTCCGAGACAAGTTTAGATGAGTCGCCCACTGTTGCGCCTAATGGCACCATGCTAATCTACGCGACCCGCCAGCAGGGCCGGGGAGTCTTGATGCTCGTATCAATCAATGGTCGAGTTAGGCTCCCGCTTCCTACTGCTCAAGGCGAAGTCCGTGAGCCATCGTGGTCCCCTTACCTGAACTGATGCGGTATCAACGCTTTATCTAACCAAAACACACCTGGGGTTGTTACACATGGAAATGCTGAAATTCGGTAAGTTCGCTGCGCTGGCTCTGGCTATGGCCGTAGCTGTTGGTTGTTCGTCTAAGGGCGGCGACGATTCTGGCGAAGGTTCCTCTGCCATTGATCCGAACGCTGGTTATGGTGCCGATAGTGGTGCCGTTGACGGCAGCATGAGCGAAGAAGCTGCTCTGCGCGCTATCACTACTTTCTATTTCGAATACGACAGCTCGGACCTGAAGCCGGAAGCCATGCGCGCTCTGGACGTTCATGCCAAGGATCTGAAGTCCGCTGGCAACCGCGTTGTTCTGGAAGGCCACACTGACGAGCGTGGTACTCGTGAGTACAACATGGCTCTGGGCGAGCGTCGCTCCAAGGCTGTTCAGCGTTACCTGGTTCTGCAGGGCGTATCGCCTGCACAGCTGGAATTGGTTTCCTACGGTGAGGAGCGTCCGGTTGCCATGGGCAACGACGAGCAGTCCTGGGCTCAGAACCGTCGCGTTGAACTGCGTAAGTAATAAGCCATGCTCAAGCACCGTTATGCTCTGACGCTTTTTGCACTTGGACTGCCGCTGTTTGCGGCGGCCCAGGTTCCGGTAGTGGACTACGACTCGCAAAACCAAAGTGGTGCGGCTGGGTCGGGTTATTCAACCGAGGCGGATACTGGCGGTGCCTATGTCGGGGGCGGAGCGTCAGCTCCGTCTTCGGCGCAGGGCATGCTCTTCGTGCAGTTGCAACAAATGCAGGAAGAGATCGCGCAATTGCGCGGTATGCTCGAAGTGCAGCAGAACGAGATCCAGCGCCTGAAGCAGGAAGGGCTGGAGCGTTATCAAGATTTAGACCGTCGCTTGTCGGCTGCCTCTTCGGGTGGATCGACCAGCCAGAATTCTTCGACCGCTGGTGCAATTGACGCTAGCGGGGCCGCGCAGGCGCCCACAGGCACCTCAACAGCGCAAACGGCGAGCAGCCAGTCAGCCGATCCTGAAAAGGAAAAGCTTTATTACGACGCTGCATTCGATCTGATCAAAGCAAAGGATTTCGACAAAGCCAGTCAGGCATTTGCCGCTTTCCTGCGCAAGTACCCCAGTAGTCCCTACGCGGGTAATGCCCAATATTGGTTGGGTGAAGTGAATCTCGCCAAGGGTGATCTGCAAGGTGCCGGACAGGCATTTGCCAACGTCAGCCAGGCGTATCCTCAGCACAACAAGGTGCCCGATTCGTTGTACAAGCTTGCGGATGTCGAGTTGCGTATGGGTAACCGTGACAAGGCCAACGGGATTCTTCGGCAGGTCATTGCCGATTATCCGAACAGCTCAGCTGCGCAGTTGGCTCAGCGTCAGCTGAATCGATAGGCCATCCCTTGCTTCTGCTTCAAACCCGCCCCTCCGGCGGGTTTTTTCGTTAGAATCGCGGCCCCTTCCCGCAACGGAGGCGGATGGCCTGTTTAGCCGTTACGCCCGTGGCTGATATGCACCATATCTTGCGAATTACCGAGATCTTCCATTCGCTGCAGGGCGAGACGCGCTCCACTGGCCTGCCCACTGTGTTCGTCCGCCTGACCGGCTGCCCGCTGCGCTGTCAGTACTGCGATACTGCCTATGCCTTCGGTGGCGGCGAGGTCATGTCGCTCGATACTGTTTTGGCACGCGTCGCCGCGTATCGACCGCGGTACGTTTGCGTCACGGGTGGTGAACCACTGGCCCAGCCGAACTGCATACCATTGCTTAGGCATTTATGTGACGCCGGCTACGAAGTTTCTCTGGAAACCAGTGGCGCTTTGGATATCTCGGCGACTGACGTGCGGGTAAGTCGGGTGGTAGACCTGAAAACGCCAGGCTCGGCAGAAGTGGCACGCAACCGCTACGAGAACATCGGTCATCTAACGCGCAATGACCAGGTCAAGTTCGTGATCTGCTCGCGTGAAGACTACGACTGGGCAGTGACCAAGCTGATTGAGTACAGGCTAGAAGCTCGGGCGGGTGAAGTGCTTTTTTCACCCAGCCATGGGCAGGTAGAGGCGCGGGCGCTGGCCGACTGGATTGTCGCCGACAACCTTCCGGTGCGACTGCAGTTGCAGCTGCACAAAATTCTCTGGAACGATGCGCCTGGACATTGACTGGTCGCAGCGGTTTTCGACGGGCTTTAATTATGACTTCCAAGAAAGCTGTAATCCTCTTGTCCGGCGGGCTCGATTCGGCGACCGTGGTCGCGATGGCCAAAGCTGACGGTTATGCCTGCTACAGCATGAGCTTCGATTATGGCCAGCGTCATCGCGCAGAGCTGCAGGCTGCGGAGCGGGTGGCTCAGCACTTGGGCGTAGTTGAGCACAAGGTGATTGGTATGAATCTTAACGGGATCGGCGGATCGGCTTTGACCGATAGCAGTATCGCCGTGCCTGAAGAGCTAGGAGAAGGAATACCTGTCACCTACGTGCCGGCACGCAACACCCTGTTTCTTTCCCTGGCATTGGGTTGGGCTGAGGTGCTGGGCGCCCGGGACATTTTCATTGGTGTGAATGCAGTCGACTACTCAGGCTATCCAGATTGTCGCCCGGAGTTTGTCGAGGCTTTTGAGCGGCTGGCCAATCTCGCCACCAAGGCGGGTGTAGAAGGGCGCGGGTTTTCCATTCATGCCCCGCTGCAGGACCTAAGCAAAGGGGAGATCATCCAAGCTGGCGAGCGTTTAGGTGTCGACTACGGCATGACCGTTTCCTGCTATCAGGCAGACGAAGATGGGCGCGCGTGTGGCAAGTGCGACAGCTGCCGATTACGTGCAGCCGGCTTCAGCGAAGCTGGTGTCCTTGACCCTACACGCTACAAGTGATTCAAAAAAACTTGATTTACTCAATCAAATCAGTATCATGCGCTCCGCATCGGGTCGTTAGCTCAGTTGGTAGAGCAGTTGGCTTTTAACCAATTGGTCGTAGGTTCGAATCCCACACGACCCACCAAATTCCCTAGGGAACGAAAAAGCCGGAGGCCGTAAGGTCATCCGGCTTTTTTATATCCGCAGTTTATATAGCTATAAGAACGAGCGTGCGACACGGTTATTAAGGTCAATTCCTCTACGACCTTGGTATGTGACCCGAGCGTCTTTAAACGTACTAGACTGCCATCTTCCGATTTCTCAGTGGTTCGAGGCTCAAATGTATTCTGATCGCATCCGCTTGTCCTCCCTGCATAGCAAGGTCATGAGCGCCGACGAGGCCGCTACTCATGTGCTCGACGGTATGACTGTCGGCATGAGCGGTTTTACCCGTGCCGGTGAAGCCAAGGCCGTTCCCATGGCGCTGATCAAGCGCGCCAAGGAAAATCCGCTGAAAATCAGCCTGATCACCGGCGCCAGCCTTGGAAATGATCTGGACGGCCTGATGGCTGAGGCTGGCCTGCTGGCCCGTCGTATGCCGTTCCAGGCAGACGCAGCGCTGCGCAAGGCGATCAACGCCGGCGAGGTCATGTTCATCGATCAGCACCTGTCGCATACCGTCGAGCAGATGCGTAACCACCAGATCAAGAAACCCGATCTCGCGATCATCGAGGCCGTTGCTATTACAGAAGATGGTCACATCGTGCCGACCACGTCGGTGGGTAACTCCGCCAACCTGGCTCTGTTTGCCGACAAGGTGATCATCGAGCTGAACATGGCGCACAACCCCAACCTGGAAGGTCTGCACGACATCTACATCCCGGGTGAGCGCCCGAATCGCCAGCCGATTCCACTGCTGAAAGTCGATGATCGCATCGGCACTGGCGCCATCCCGATCGACCCGGCGAAGATCGCCGCTATCGTTGTGACGAACCAGCCTGATTCCTATTCCACGGTCACGCCGCCGGACGACGAGACTCAGGCCATCGCCAACCACCTGATCCACTTCTTCAAGAAGGAAGTTGATGCAGGTCGTCTGAGCAACAGTCTCGGCCCGCTGCAGGCCGGTATCGGCAACATCGCCAATGCCGTGATGTGCGGCCTGATCGATTCGCCGTTCGAAAATCTGGTGATGTACTCCGAGGTGCTGCAGGACTCCACCTTTGATCTGATCGACGCGGGCAAGATGGTTTTTGCTTCCGGTTGCTCGATCACCCTGTCCGAGCGCTGCAACAACCGCGTGTTCGGCAATCTGGAAAAATACAAGGACAAGCTAGTTCTGCGTCCCCAGGAGATTTCCAACCATCCGGAGCTGGTGCGTCGCATCGGCATCATCGGCATCAATACTGCGCTCGAATTCGATATCTACGGCAACGTCAACTCAACCCACGTTGGCGGTACCAAGATGATGAACGGCATCGGCGGTTCGGGTGACTTCGCCCGTAATGCCCATATGGCCATCTTCGTCACCAAGTCGATCGCCAAGGGCGGCGATATCTCCAGCGTGGTTCCGATGGTCGCGCACGTCGACCACACTGAGCACGATGTCAGCATCCTAGTAACCGAACAGGGCCTGGCTGACCTGCGTGGCTTGGCGCCTCGTGAGCGTGCGCGTGCGATCATCGACAACTGCGTGCATCCGTCCTACCGCGATGCGTTGAATGCTTACTTCGATGCGGCTTGCAAGAAGGGTGGGCAGACGCCGCACCTGCTGCACGAAGCGATGGATTGGCATACCAATCTCGAAGAACGTGGACACATGCTCAAGGGCAAGTGATGCAGTGCCCGCCGACGAAAGTCGGCGGGCTTTTCAGTTCAGGCTGATCTTTTGTTGTTTCCCCATCCGCTTTCACTTTTCTGAAAGCTTCGGCTAGTATTCCGCCCCCTTGGTAACGGCAGGGGTGAAAGGCTCGGCCAGTCCTCGCTTCATCTCTTCCTTCGCTACGTCCGTATTCTCGGCCTCGATGGCTATAATCGGCGGCTCGTACACCGCCGTGCTTGCAGGAACCAGCGAACATGACGCATATCCCCGAACGTATTCTTGTGCAGGCTCATCTGGCGGCCAAGCAGCCCAAGCCGCTGACGCCTGAGCAGGAGGCGCAGTTGCGCAGCGATATCGCCGCCGAGCTGAAGCGGCAGAATGCGGTGCTGGTTGCCCACTATTACACCGACCCGGTGATCCAGGCGTTAGCCGAGGAGACCGGCGGCTGCGTTTCGGATTCGCTGGAGATGGCAAGATTCGGCAATGAACATAGCGCGCAGACCGTGGTTGTCGCAGGCGTCAAGTTCATGGGTGAAACTGCAAAGATTCTTAATCCCGAGAAGCGCGTCCTGATGCCGACGCTGGAGGCCACCTGCTCGTTGGATCTGGGTTGCCCGGTCGAGGAGTTCTCGGCATTTTGCGACCAGCATCCAGAGCGTACAGTCGTTGTTTACGCCAATACGTCGGCCGCGGTGAAGGCGCGTGCCGATTGGGTCGTCACCTCCAGTTGCGCCCTTGAAATCGTTGAGAGCCTGATGGACAACGGCGAAAAGATCATTTGGGCTCCCGACAAGCACCTCGGAAACTATGTGCAGCGTGAAACCGGTGCCGACATGCTGTTGTGGGACGGCGCTTGTATCGTTCACGAGGAGTTCAAGTCGAAGCAGTTGGAGGACATGAAAGCGCTCTATCCGGACGCAGCAGTGCTAGTCCATCCGGAGTCGCCTGAATCGGTGATCGCGCTTGCCGACGCTGTAGGGTCGACGAGTCAACTGATCAAAGCTGCTCAGACCCTGTCCAACCCGATGTTCATCGTCGCTACGGACCGGGGGATCTTTTACAAGATGCAGCAGCTTTGCCCGGACAAGCAGTTCATCGAGGCGCCGACGGCCGGCAGTGGCGCCACCTGTCGGAGTTGCGCTCATTGCCCGTGGATGGCGATGAATACACTCGAGCGCACGCTTGATTGCCTGCGCACTGGCAGCAACGAGATACGGGTCGATCCGGCTTTGATTCCGCGAGCGGTCAAGCCGCTCAAACGCATGCTCGAATTCACTCAGGCCGCTCGCATCAGGCAGGCTGGCAACGCCTGACGCAAGAGCTTGGGCGGGTTGTGAACCTGAGTCCTGCGGCAGCCTGAGGCTGCTGCAGACTCAACGCAACATGTCCTCCACCATACGTTTTTCTTCGATCAGCTGTTTCTGCCGGGCATCAATTCGTGCCGCGCTCTGGAAGTTGTTCGAGCGACGTTTGGCGAAGTCCAACTGCTCGATTGCCTGATCATAATCACCAACAAGTGCGAAATATTCCGCGCGGGCCTGATGCAGGCCGATGATGTTGCCGGTGAGGCCACGGATTTCTGCAACCTGATACCAGATGTCCGGGTCCTGTGGCCGGGCGTCCACTAGAGCGTCAAGCTCCTGCTCGGCATCCTGCAGTTTGTTTTCCTTGATCAGCAGATCAATGTTCGCCTGGCGAACCGGATAATTTCCTGGGTAAAGGTCAAGCAAGCTCTGCATCCGCGCGCGCGCGGCGGCAAGGCGGTTGGCTGTGATGTCCAGCTCGATCTGGGCAAGGTTGTAGGTGGCATCGTCCGGTTCCTTTGCCAGCAATGGCTCAAGGTTCAACGCGGCTTCCTTCAGTTGGCCACTTTTCATCTGCGCCAGCGCCAGCCCGTAGCGAGCCGCGTCGAGGTTCGGATCGTCCGCTAGCATCGCGCGGAAGCGCTTGGCGCTGACCCCGGGCGTGCTTTCGAATTTCAGGTCCATGCGGGCGCGTAGCAACTGATACTTCAGACTGTCTTCGACGCCTGTATCGGGGTATTGCTCGGCGCGGTTCTTGGTGTCGGCAATACGTGATTCGGTGACCGGGTGGGTGAGAAGGAATTCCGGTGGCTTCTGGTCGTAACGATACTGGCGCATCAGGCGGCCGAACATCTCAGGCATGGCGCGCGGGTCGTAGCCGGCTCGTTCGAGGTTGATGATGCCAATCCGATCGGCTTCTTGCTCATTCTGTCTGGAGAAACGACGCTGAGACTGAATTGCAGCCGCTTGGGTCGAAATAATGGCTGCGATGCCGGCATCGCCTGCACCAGCCGCAGCTGCGACGACGCCGGCGAGCATGGCCGCCATCAGCGGTAGCTGCATACGTTTTTGCGCTTCCAGCCCGCGAGCGAAATGGCGTTGCGACAGGTGGGCCAGTTCGTGCGCGAGTACCGAGGCGTACTCGGCTTCAGTCTGCGCATGAAGGAACAATCCGCCATTGACCCCAATGATGCCGCCGGGCGCGGCAAAGGCGTTCAGCTGTGGACTGTCGAGCAGCACGAATTCCAGGCGACGATCCTGTAGCTGGCTGGTTTCGGCCAGGCGATAAACGCTGCGCTCCAGATAGTCCTTCAGCAGCGGATCGGACAGCTGAGGGACCTGGCCACGCAACAGGCTGAGCCAGGCTCTGCCCAGCTGATGCTCCTGCTCTGGCGAGACGATGCCGGAGCTGGAGTCGCCGAGCGAGGGAAGGTCGTTGGCTAGTACCGGCTGGCCGATCAGGCAGGCAAGTGTCAGCAGGGTAGGGCGCAGCAATTTCATCCAGACTGGCTCTTGAAGGCGGGAGCGCTACTGTAGCCTTGTGCTCGGGTCGCTGGCCAGAGCCGGGCGCAGCTCGGTATCCTGCAGCCCTTTCGAGGAGATGAACATGATTCAACAGGGTGCCCCCGGCATGGCCTGTGACGCCGAGCTGGATGCGGTCGGGCTGGCCTGCCCGATGCCGCTGTTAAAGGCCAAGCTGGAACTCAATCGACTGGCCAGCGGGCAAGTGTTGAAGGTCACCGCGACCGACCCGGGATCGCAACGCGACTTTCGCAGTTTCGCCAATCTGGCCGGCCATACGCTGCTGCACGAAGATGCGAACGAAGGGCTTTACCGTTACTGGCTGCGCAAGGCCTGACGGCTGTTAAGGAAGGCATATGCTCAACGTGTTACGGAGTTGGATACATCGCTATTTCTCGGATGAGGAGGCGGTGGTCCTTGGGGTTCTGCTGGTAGTCGCCTTTGCGACAGTGTTGACCCTCGGTCACATGCTGGCCCCGGTCATCGCCGGCTTGGTGCTGGCGTATCTGATGCAGGGGTTGGTCGGTGCGCTGGAGCGAATCAAGCTGCCGCATCTGATAGCGGTTTGGCTGGTGTTTTTGATGTTCATCGGTCTGCTGACCGTCTGCATACTGTTCTTGGCGCCGTTGATGTGGCAGCAGGTGCTGACGCTGTTCAACGAGCTCCCGCGAATGCTAGTGGAATGGCAGTCGCTGCTGCTTCTTCTGCCCGAGCGCTACCCCCAATTGCTCACTGAAGTACAGGTGCTGCGGGGTATCGATTTCATCCGCGGCGAGGTCGGTCGTTATGGCCAAATCATGCTCACGTCTTCGTTGTCGAGCCTGCCGCTGCTGCTGAGCTTGATGATCTATCTGATCCTGGTGCCGATCCTGGTGTTCTTTTTTCTCAAAGATCGCCAACAGATTAACGATTGGCTCAGTGGTTACCTGCCGCACGAGCGAGGGCTGATCACCCAGGTCGCGCAGGAAATGAATGTGCAGATCGCTAACTACATACGCGGCAAAGCGATCGAGATTCTGATCTGTGGTGTGGTCTCGTATGCAGTGTTCGCCGCGCTTGAGCTGAACTATGCGGCGTTACTGGCCATGCTCGTCGGGATTTCGGTGGTGGTGCCCTATATCGGGGCCACTGTCGTTACCATTCCGATCGCATTGATCGGGCTCTTTCAGTGGGGGCTGGGCGACCAGTTCATCTACTTGATGGTGGCCTACGCCATTATCCAGGCGTTGGATGGCAACGTTTTAGTACCGCTGTTGTTTTCCGAGGCGGTGAATCTGCACCCTGTTGCGATTATCTGCGCCGTGCTGCTGTTCGGTGGCTTGTGGGGCTTCTGGGGCGTGTTCTTCGCGATTCCCTTGGCGACCCTGTTCAAGGCCGTGCTTTACGCTTGGCCGCGCCGGCCGGCCACCCTGCCGGTGGTGGAACACGTCGGATAGTTCCAAAGACGGCGCGCCGGAAGGGTGAGTCGGTGGGGAGCGCAGCAGGCGAGGCCACGGCAAGCTGCAAGCCGTAGCCTCAGCATTCCCGGTTTGCTGCGATGGAGCTTGGTAGGTCGCTCGGATCAGCCCTGGTGCAATGCTTGGGCGGCCTGCAGTACGGCGTCTACATGCCCTGGCACCTTCACCCCGCGCCATTCCTGTCGCAGCACGCCGTCAGCGTCGATGAGGAAGGTGCTTCGGTCTATGCCCAGATACTCCTTGCCGTAAAGCTTTTTCAGCTTGATCACGTCGAATAGCTGGCAAAGCTGCTCGTCTTTGTCGCAGATCAGCTCGAAGGGGAAGCCCTGCTTGGTCTTGAAGTTCTCATGGGTCTTCAGACTGTCCCGCGACACGCCGAAAACGATCGTGTCGGCCGCAATGAAGGCATCGTGCTGATCGCGAAAGCCCTGGCCTTGGGTCGTGCAGCCCGGAGTATTGTCCTTCGGGTAGAAGTACAGGACCACCTGCTTGCCCTTCAACGCATCGAGGCTGACCTGCGTGTTGCTGGTCGCCTGTGCCTGGAAGGCCGGCACGGGTTGGTCAACGGCTACGGACATGGTGGTCTTTTCCTAAATTAAGGGTTCTGAGGGCGCCAGGGTTCGATCAACGCATCCAGGTTCAGTGCGTCGGCGAAATCGAGGAACTGGTCCCGTAGCCAGCTGATCTGCGTGCCAGCCGGCAATGTGACGGTCATCGTCGCGTTGAGCATGGTGCCGCCAGTTTGCGGTGCCTCATAGGTATCGCATGTAAGGGCTTCGAGCTCGACACGATGGTCGATAAAGAACTGGCACAACTCGTTGAGGATGTCTGGACGATAGGCCGAGCTGACATACGCCACATAGGGCAGCGCCTGCGGTCGAGTCTCCAGTGCTTCGCTGCGCACCACATTAGTGGTGAACTCGTGCTTCTTGGCCAGGCCGGGCAGGGCCGTCTCCATTCGAGCAAGCGCGTCCCAGCTTCCGGTGATCTCCAGAACCAGGGCACAGCATTCGCCGTGTCGGGTCAGGCGCGTACTGACAACGGCGCAGCGATTCTCGTTGCTGGCTCGGCAAAGCACATTGGTGAGCGCCATCGGGCTCCGGCCCATGGCGCTGATGACGAGAAACTGTTCTCGGGGTACTGGGGGGGTGGACATGCAGATTCCTGGCGGTGATGAATCGGTCGGCCAGCCAAGCCGAAAATGGCTAAGGGTAGCGAAAAGCGTCGTCAGAGGGAATGCGTCGGCCGAGTAAGCCAGTTGACTGTCGCACCGATGCTCAGTCGTTCCGGCGGACGATGCCTCCAGCGTACTCGCAAAGCGCTCGGGAGCCTTGTACCATTACGCCTCTCTTTTTCCGGCAGGAGTGGGTTGCATGATTGCGGGCAGTATGGTGGCGTTGGTCACTCCCATGGACGCGCAGGGTGGTCTTGATTGGGATAGCCTGAGCAAGCTGGTCGACTTCCATCTCCAGGAAGGCACTCATGCAATCGTTGCGGTCGGTACTACTGGCGAAGCGTCTACCCTCGAAGTGGCTGAGCATATCGAGGTGATCCGTCGAGTAGTCGACCAGGTCAACGGTCGAATCCCAGTGATCGCCGGTACCGGGGCCAACTCAACGCGTGAAGCCGTCGAGCTGACTGAAAACGCCAAGCAGGCCGGCGCTGACGCCTGTCTTCTGGTGACGCCGTACTACAACAAGCCGACGCAGGAAGGTATGTATCTTCACTTCCGCCACATCGCCGAAGCTGTAGCGATTCCCCAGATTCTTTACAACGTTCCCGGGCGTACTGCCTGCGACATGCTGCCAGAAACCATCGAACGCTTGGCCAAGGTGTCGAATATCATCGGCGTTAAAGAAGCAACCGGTGATCTCAAGCGCGGGCAGGAGGTGCTCGATCGCGTCGCCAAGGACTTCCTTGTCTATTCCGGTGATGACGCGACTGCCGTGGAACTGATGCTGATGGGTGGCAAGGGCAACATCTCCGTTACCGCGAACGTTGCGCCGCGCGCGATGAGCGAGCTGTGTACCGCTGCTATCGCTGGCGATGCCGACAAGGCGCGCGCCATCAATGCGCTGTTGATGCCGTTGCACCAGACACTGTTCCTTGAGGCCAATCCGATTCCGGTGAAATGGGCTCTGCACGAGATGGGTCTTATACCGGACGGCATTCGCCTGCCGCTCACCTGGCTTAGCCAGCGTTGCCACGAGCCGCTTCGCGACGCGATGCGTCAGTCCGGTGTGCTGGCCTGATAGTCTCAGGCGTACTGGTTTAATAATGAAGGAACATGCATGAAGCGATTGGCCGGCCTCTCGACCCTAGCCTTGATCATCTCTGGAACCAGCGGTTGTGGCTGGTTGTGGGGTGAAGACGGATACTTCCGCGACCGTGGCAGCGACTACCTGCAGGCACAGCAGGTGCCGCCGATGCAGGTGCCTGGCGATGTCGAGCTGCGCCCGATCGAGCCGCTACTGCCAATCCCCCAGCAAGTAGCCGACAGCCGTGCGACAGGCGAGTACGAAGTGCCCCGTCCACAGCGTCTTGTCGCCGCCGAAGAGGCGAGCGAATACACCCTGCAAACATCTGAAGATGCGCGCTGGCTTGTTGCTATGCGTGCTCCTTCGCAAGTGTGGGCAGCTGCCCGTCAGTTCTTCACCGATAACGGCTTCCAGATTGCTGAAGAGCGGCCTCAAACCGGTGAGTTCGTAACCGCCTGGCAGACCCGCGATCAGCTCTCGCCAGCATTGGTGCGCAACCTTGGTCTGGGTGAAGGCGAAACCCGTGTAAGGGTTCGCGTCGAGCCCGGTGTGCAGCGTGATACCAGCGAGGTCTTCTTGGTCAGCGTTCAGCGCCCCGCAGACAGCAGCGCCGATGTTGCCTGGCCCGACACACCGGCAAATGCGGAGCGTGATCGTGTATTGCTCGACGAACTGCAGGCGGGGCTGAACAACAGCACCGCACAAGGTGGATCCGCCTCGCTGCTGGCTGAGCGCGAGTTCGACGCGCCAAGCCGTGTCACACTCAGTGAAGCCGGCAGCGGCGAGCCAGTGTTGCAGCTTGATACCGATTTCAACCGTGGTTGGTCGAGCGTCGGTCGTGCTCTAGCTGCGAGCGATATCCTCGTCGAGGATTTGGATAGAAGCCTTGGCGTTTACTACGTCAATCTGGCGGAAGGCGCGGCTAATCCAGACGAGAAGCCAGGTTTCTTCTCGCGCTTGTTCGGTGGAGCCCCTGACCGCGAAGAAATCGAAGCCCGCGCCGAACGTTATCAGGTACGAGTGACCGCCGTGGGAGACAAGGTACAGGTCACCCTCGACAAGGATCTCGACACCGTTGCTCCGGCTGAAACCTCGCGACGCGTGCTGAATATGCTCAAGGACAACCTGGACTGATTCTGCAAAACAGTCCGCTTCGATCAAGTCAGGCGAAACCTTTCGGTTTCGCCTGTTTCGTTTGATGACTGATCCAATCGTTGCGGCTGCGCTGTTGCGCAAGCCGGCGTAGGTTCGGCAACCGCGAGAATCGCCATGACCACTCCCAATTCCCTCAGCCTGAAGAAAATCTATTCCGGCAAGGTGCGTGATCTGTACGAGATCGACGACAAGCGCATGCTGATGGTCGCCACCGACCGGCTTTCCGCGTTTGATGTGATCCTAGCCGAACCGATCCCGGAGAAAGGCAAGATCCTGACCGCCATTTCCAACTTCTGGTTCGACAAGCTTGCGCAGCTGGTCCCTAACCATTTCACCGGCGACAAGGTCGAGGACGTTGTATCTGCCGCGGAGCTGCCTCTGGTAGAGGGGCGGGCAGTTGTGGCTAAGCGTCTGAAGCCTGTGGCAGTCGAGGCCATCGTGCGGGGCTATATCGTTGGCTCAGGCTGGAAGGAGTACCAGCAAAACGGAACCGTCTGCGGCATCAAGCTGCCAGCCGGCCTGAAAGAGGCGGCCAAGCTGCCGCAGCCGATCTTTACGCCGTCGACCAAGGCGGCCGTGGGCGATCACGACGAGAACATCTCCTTCGAGCAGTGCGAAGCCATTATCGGTAAAGAGCTTGCGGCGAAGGTGCGCGATACCTCCATCGCGCTGTACAGTGCAGCAGTCGCGTACGCAGCAACGCGGGGCATCATCATCGCCGATACCAAATTCGAGTTCGGCCTTGATGAAAACGGCGAGCTGACACTGATGGATGAAGTGCTTACGCCCGACTCCAGCCGCTTCTGGCCTGCAGACAGTTACGCTGAAGGGAGCAACCCGCCGAGCTTCGACAAACAGTTTGTCCGCGACTGGTTGGAATCCACCGGCTGGAACAAGGAGCCGCCAGCCCCGCCTGTCCCTGCTGATGTCGCGCAGAAGACTGCCGACAAATACCGTGAAGCGCTGACGCGCCTGACCAGCTGATTGGAGGCAACCGGGCGGGGCTGATCACTGCGGCCAGCCTGGCTATCACGATACGGCGCCGCTAAAAAATCTGAACAGTTGGGGTTAGACAAAATATACCGAGCTGCTATGATGCGCGCCGCTGGAGAGATGCCGGAGTGGCCGAACGGGACGGATTCGAAATCCGTTGAACTGGCAACAGTTCCTAGGGTTCAAATCCCTATCTCTCCGCCATTATTGCTACGCGAAGCCCCGTAATACGGGGCTTTTTCGTTTCTGGGCAATTTTGTTCCCCCATTTGTTCCCCCAGTTAAGCGTCACGTCATCAAGCGAGTCCAAACGCCATACTTGGAGTTACGACCTTTCATGATGTGCTACCCAAGCTATCCGACGCCTCTATATCAAAAACGCATGAACGCCTCCCCAGTCACTTATTCTGAGTCCCTTAGCGCAGATAGGTGGCGGATTCGGCATTGAGCGTAATCGGCTCCTACCTAAAGCCCATTCACGCTGAGCTGGTTTCTGCTGGCTAGGACCTTCTGAAGGATAGGCTGCATATCCGACGCTCTAGACGTACCCAGGCGGCAACGGCCCTAGATTCTGTGGAGTAGGGCTTCTCGTGCATTGGTGGACTTGCCCCTACAAAACCGGACACCAACTCCCCGTTAAATTGATGCTGCTGCCAAGCGCCTGAACTCCCTCGGCGAGCGGTATTTCAAAGCGCTGTGCGGATGCTGCTCGTTGTAATGCTCGAAGGCAATTGCCAGGTTGCGCAGCGCCGTTTCTCGATCCGGTTTGGGCATGTGCGCCACGTAGTCACGCTTGATCGTCTTCACGAAGCTCTCAGCCATGCCGTTGCTTTGCGGGCTGCGAACTGGGGTGGTCACCGGCTGCAAGCCGATCTGTCGAGCAAACAGGCGTGTCTGTTCGGCGGTGTACGCCGAGCCGTTGTCGCTTAGCCATTGCACCGGCGTGGCGGGCAGTTGATCACCAAAGCGCTTCTCCACGCTTTCCAGCATCAAATCGCGGATATCATCGCCGCTGTACCCGGTCGGGCTCGCGACCCAGCCGATGGCTTCGCGATCACAGCAATCCAGGGCGAAGGTCACGCTCAGTTTGGCGCCGTCCTCGCAACGGAACTCAAAGCCGTCCGAGCACCAACGCGTATCGCTGGCTTCCACCGCAATACGGCCTTCGTGCCGACGCGGCACACCGGGCTGTTTGATGCGGCGCTCAAGCAGCAAGTTGTGATCACGCATGACCCGGTAAACCCGCTTCACATTGATCGCCGGTAGCGACTGGGTTTCACGGGCGCGACGCAGCAATCCCCAGACGCGGCGGTAGCCGTAGCTGGGAAGTTTGAATCGCCCCAGGTTTTCTAGACACTCTCCAGGCTCTGGAAATAGCGCTTTTCAAACTCTACCGGCGACAGCTGATTGTTGAAACCGTGCCGGCGTTTTGGGTTGTAGAACATCTCGATGTAATCGAAAACATCAGCGCGAGCATCCTGTCTGGTGCTGTAGATCTTTCGCCTGATCCGCTCCCGCTTCAGCAGCTGGAAAAAGCTTTCCGCCACCGCATTGTCATGGCAGTTGCCACGTCGACTCATGCTGCCAAGCAAGTTGTTGGCTTTCAGGAAACTCTGCCAGTCACCGCTGCTGAACTGACTACCTTGGTCTGAGTGAATCATCACCTCTTGGTTTGGCTTACGCCGCCAAACCGCCATCAGCAATGCATCAATAGCCAAATCGCTGGTCATCTGTGGCTTCATCGACCAACCGATTACCTGCCGCGAAAACAGATCGAGCACCACCGCCAAAAATAACCAACCCTCATAGGTGCGGATGTAGGTGATGTCCGTAACCCAGACTTTGTTGGGCTCGGTGACATTGAATCGACGCTCAAGATGATTCGGTGAAGCCGCTGGAGGCTTACCACCATAGCGGCCCGGTCGGCGGCGATACCCTGTCTGTGAGCGCAGCCCTTCCAAGCGCATCAGTCGAGCAACACGATGCTTGCCGCATGCTTCTCCAAGCTCACGCAGGTCGTCGTGGATTTTGCGGTAGCCGTACACACCGCCGCTCTCTAGCCACGCGTGCTTGATTAGTCCAAGCAGGCGTTGATCATCCTTGGCTCGTGCCGACTTCGGTTCAGCCAGCCACGCGTAGTAACCGCTGGCATGTACTTTCAGGGTCAGGCACAGGCGGCGAACCGAATAGTCTGCGGATAACTGATTGATGAAGGCGTACTTCAGCCGCACTCCTTGGCAAAGTACGCGGCGGCCTTTTTTAGGATGTCTCGCTCTTCGGTCACGCGCTTGAGTTCGGCACGCAGGCGACGTAACTCAGCGTGTTGATCGTCTTCTTGCGCTCGCTGCTCTTGGGGCTTGCTGTAGCGCTTCACCCAGGCATACAGGCTGTGGGTCGACATGCCCAAACGAGCAGCTACCTCCGCCACTGGCAGACCTCGTTCGGTCACCTGTTTGACTGCTTCGATTTTGAATTCTTCGGGATAACGCGGGTTGCTCATGGCACCTCCTAGTGGGCCGTATTATGAGGCCTGGAGGTGTCTACGAAACCAGGGGCGATTCAGTTCGCTGACCTGTTGCTGGATTTCAACTACCAGATCAGCATCGTTCACAGGCCTGCTCCGCCGTACTTTGGGGGATGCCGATTGCTTGATTCGAACCGTTAATTGCGAGCGCGCCACACCGAGACATTCGCTGACCAGCTTCACTGGTCGTCCCCCGGCAACAAGGGTGAGTGCGCAATCCATTTTCGCGACCGGGCGATCTCCACGGCCTCTTTGAGGATTTCTGCTTCCATCGTTTTCTTGCCCAGCATCCGTTGCAGTTCACGGATCTGCTTGAGCGCATCGCTCAGCTCGGAGGCAGGTACCACGGCTTCGCCAGCACTGACCGCCGACAAACTGCCGTCTTGGTAAAGCTTGCGCCACAGGAATAGTTGGTTGGCATTGATGCCGTTACGCCGAGCCACCAACGAAACGCTCTGCCCGGGCTCAAGGCTCTCTCGAACCATGGTCAGCTTTTGCTCAGGGCTCCAGCGGCGCCGCCGCTCCCGACCCAAAAGCTCCCCACTCTTATCGTTGCTATTAGTCATAAACATAACCGTTTGCCTATCCCTTATCGTAAGGGGGAAACGGTGTCCTGTCTTTCAGGGGGCTCGTTCAATTGGCGGTATCCGGCAAATGATCGGCGGTAAGGGCAAATAATCTTGATCAGGGGCGACTGGCGAATTTAAAGGGTTTTTAACCATCGATGCTGCCGGCTCGTCTGAAGCGTTCATATCTCCCCCTAGTGTTTGATCAGCGGTAATTCGCGTGGTTTGTTCTATTAGTGAAATCGACAGCAGGCATGGTGCGCGCCTTTTAGCTGATTATATTGGTAAGACAGGCTCATTCCGCTAGCCTGCGCGCCCAAGCTGACGCCTCGCGCGCGTATTGGTCGCAAAATGGTTGAAGTTGGCGGTGCGGACGATGTATCTATCTTCAGCGGTTACAGTCATCAAATGCAGACTCAGCCGTACAACCAAGCCGGACGCCAGGGGCCGATGCTTCTTCATTGCACGCTACCGCAGCGGTGCTGCATTGTTTACAGCTTGTTTGCGACCTATGGGGCATCGGCGATGTCAGGTCGCTTGTCGCTAGGCTTTCCACAGAGCAATCTGCTATCGCTGGTTGCCACCTCACCGCGGCGCGATGAACAGTACAAAAGGAGACATCCATGAGCGCAAGCCTAGATACGTGCGAGTCGGAGCGTGGTCGGGGAGAGGCATTGCCAAATGAAAATTTGAACTTGATGGAAGAGGTGAACCGGCTAAGCCTTGAAAGCTCGAAGTTGCTAGCCGAAGCGGAGCTATTGGAGATAAGGCGACGGCACGCTGATGCTAAGCATCCTTGGCGGAAGGTCATTATCCCGTTTGGTATTGCCTTTGCGCTGGTGCTTAGCGTTTCAGCTGTAACTGTATTGTTAACCAAGCTGGCTTTGTAAGCGCTACGGTAGTTGCCTATACTGGCGGCGCCCGTGACTCTGATTAGGTTAAGTTCGTTCTTGCGACAACCGCGACGGATTTCCACTAATGGTATTTCTGCCGCAGGCGGGTCGCAGGGGCTCGAGCGATGGTTTACGTAGGTCGTCGCTATTGTCACAGTCGGATTCATTTGATCCGATTGCGGACCTCCGAACGCAAACGTCGATACTCAAATACGGCCAACGGTAAGTCCCGGTCCTTGGCGCCCATCCGTTCTATGTCGTGCGAGGCCAGCCAGCCTCTGTGCCACCATGCGAAGGTGGGGTCCCCGGTACAGGCTACTGATCCAATCATGAGGTATGCCGCTGGTGCCGTAGTAGGCTCCCGCCAGTTGGCCGCAGATAGCTGCGGTCGTGTCTGCGTCATCACCCAGATTAGCCGCAGCCAGGATGGCCGCTTCGCATGACTCGGTGTGCCAGAAACACCACAGGGCAGCTTCTAAACTTTCCACGACATAGCCGGATCCAACGATTTCGTCCACGTTCAGGTTTTTGAATCGCTGGGCCATGATCCGCGACGTGGAGTCGGGCATCTCGAAGTCAACTTCGCCTGGGAACAGGCTTGCCTTGTCCTGCTCACCAGCTAAAGCCCTGAGTAATACCAGAGTGAAGTACTGGCAGCACGCCAAGCACTCTGCGGAGGCATGCGTAGTCCTTGAGCTCAGCGCGGCGAAATCAATAGCGTCTTTAGGTCGGCGTGCGAAATACATTGGGATAGGCGCCAGGCGCATCAGGGATCCATTGCCGGAGGACGCAGAGTCGGTCGCACCACTGTAGGGCTCTCCCGTTTTTTGGAACCGAACAAGAGCGGCGGCGACCGTCTTGCCGATGCCAAATGCATGAGAGCGGCATGAATTATGGCCCTCATTAGCCCAGCGCCAGTAGCGCTGCATCTGGTCAATTGGATCGAATCCATTGCACTCGATTAGGCTTTCACCCAAGCACAGGGCCATAGCCGTGTCGTCAGTCCACTCGCCTTTATTCAGGCGAAACTTTCCGCCGCCGGTTAGCCCGGTAACTGGTGCAAATTTACCGCGGGGCAAAAACTCCACCGCAGCCCCGACTGCGTCACCACAGGCAAGGCCCAACAAACATCCCTCGAATCGCTCGAGACTCCATTCCATTCGCTACATCCTCCTAAGAATGCGGCCCGCCAAGTGCTATGGCAGACAAGCCGCTTTTTGATTTTGGAAGGCTCGTAAGATTTAAGTTTATACAGTCGCCTGGTCTGCCTGACATGAACATATTTTGGTTGTTGTCTCAGCAGGCAGCCCTGATGGTGCCGTTCGAAAACTTTACCTGTATGCGTAGCCAGACTGGATGTGTCTTCTCGGTGGACATATCGTATTAGCAGCTCACCCCCATCTGATTGGACCGAAGACAGCGTCAGACCGTCGAGGCGCACACTAACTAGGTAGCAAGGAGCGAACGCAGATGAAAAAGCCGTCTACGGTGGCCGCCTTAGAGGATCTCGGACGCGTCAGGCTCTCCAAACACTTCTTCATGCGAGACTTTTTGTACTCGGAAATCTCTCAGATCGAAGGAATAGCTAACGTTCCTGATTACCCAGACCGCGCCGTCGAGGCTGGCCGCCAGCTTTGCGAGCAGTTGCTCGAGCCCCTCCAGGATCGTTTCGGTCGGATTTGCATTCGCTCCGCTTATCGCGCTCCAGCAGTGAATGCGAGAGGGGCTGATAAGGGAAACCAATATAGGTGCGCCTCGAATGAGAGCAACTATGGCGGACATATTTGGGACTACCTGGACGCTGATGGCTACCTTGGTGCCACAGCCTGTCTCGTCGTCCCGGCCTTGTTACCGTGGTATGAGGAACACCAGGATTGGACGCCGTTGGCTTGGTGGATTCACGACAACTTGCCTTACGCTAGTCAGTTCTGGTTTCCAAAAATGGCGGCGTTCAACTTGCGGTGGACCGGCAATCCGAACACGCTGCCGAACATAAATACTTATGTGGTCAACCCTCATACCGGAGACAAGAAGGCGTTGGTTAAGGAGGGTGTCGCCACGCTCAGGCTGGATGAGCGTAAGGCTATCATTCGCCCTTGGTTAGCCAGCTTGGCGTGATCGAACTAGCTGATGCAGAAAGCCCCCTGAGCTTCGGTCGACGCTGGCATCAGGGCAGCGCTGGATGGCTCCGTTTGGCGGACGGTGCAGGTTGTAGCTTTACCCGGTGATAGCACAAAGATATTGTGGCCATCGCTGACACCCTGGCGGTGCTGCATAACCTCTCAAGGACGACCTTCGGCGCGTTTTTCAAGGACGTTAGCTGCGGTCCGGCTCGCTGTGAATTGCCTTAGCTAGGGCATCCGTATTGGTATCGTTTTAGGACTGGTGCATGGACAAGAAGTCTTTATCCGAACGGGACATCTGCAGCAAATTCATCTCCCCGGCCGTTGCGATGGCGGGATGGGACATGCAGAAACAAGTCCGTGAGGAAGTCAGCTTCACCAAAGGGCGCATCATCGTGCGCGGCAAGCTGCATAGCCGCGGAGAATCACGCCGAGCTGACTATATTCTTTACCACCAGACCAACCTGCCGATCGCGGTTATTGAGGCGAAGGACAACAAGCACTCCCTGGGCTCGGGTATGCAGCAGGCGCTGGGATATGCCGAAGCGCTGGACGTGCCCTTCGTGTTCTCCAGTAACGGCGATGGCTTTTTGTTCCATGACCGCAGCGGCACGGGGGATCAGGTCGAAACGGAGCTGAAGCTCGGCCAGTTCCCAAGTCCCGCCGAACTATGGCAGCGCTATTGCCGCTGGAAGGGGCTGGAAGGCGATGCCCGTCAGAAGGCCGAGGCGCCGTATTACGACGACGGCTCAGGGCGGATGCCGCGTTACTACCAGACCAACGCCATCAACCGCACCGTTGAGGCCGTCGCTCGCGGGCAGGATCGCATTCTGTTGGTCATGGCTACCGGTACCGGCAAGACCTACACCGCCTTCCAGATTATCTGGCGGCTGTGGAAGTCGAAGCAGAAGAAACGCATCCTCTTTCTGGCCGACCGCAATATCCTCGTCGACCAGACCAAAAACAACGATTTCAAGCCCTTTGGCGCAGCGATGACCAAGATCGCCAAGCGGCAGATTGATACGTCCTACGAGATCTACCTATCGCTGTATCAGGCCGTGACCGGCGCCGAGGAAGAGCAGAACGTCTACAAGCAGTTCTCCCGCGACTTCTTCGACCTGATCGTGATCGACGAATGCCACCGCGGCAGCGCAGCGGAGGATTCGGCCTGGCGCGAGATCTTCGAATACTTCTCCGGGGCTACTCACATCGGCCTTACGGCGACGCCGAAGGAGACCAAAGAGGTTTCCAGCATCACCTACTTCGGTGACCCGGTGTACAGCTACACCTTGAAGCAAGGTATCGACGACGGCTTCCTCGCGCCCTACAAAGTGGTGCGCATCGACTTCGACAAGGACCTGCAAGGCTGGCGGCCGCCCAAGGGCATGCTCGACAAGAACGGCGAGCTGATCGAAGACCGCATCTACAACCTCAAGGATATGGATCGCACCCTGGTGATCGAGGCGCGCACCCAGCTGGTAGCCCAGAAGGTCACCCAGTTCCTGAAAGCCACAGATCCATTCCAGAAGACCATAATTTTCTGTGACGACATCAATCACGCCGAGCGCATGCGTCAGGCGTTGGTAAATCTGAATCCGGAGCGCGTTGCCGAAAACCGCAAGTACGTTATGCGCATTACCGGGGATGATCAGGAAGGCAAGGCCGAACTGGATAACTTCATCGACCCAGAGTCGCGCTACCCAGTCATCGCCACCACCAGCAAGCTGATGACAACCGGCGTCGATGCCCAAACGTGCAAGCTGGTGGTGCTCGATCAGCACATAAAATCCATGACCGAGTTCAAGCAGATCATCGGCCGCGGCACCCGCATCAACGAGGATTTTGGCAAATACTGGTTCACCATCATGGACTTCAAGAAGGCCACTGAGCTGTTTGCCGATCCGGCATTCGATGGCGATCCCGTTGTGATCTACGCCCCCTCAGGCGATGAGCCTCCGGTCCCGCCTAATGACCTGCTGGAAGGTGACGGGATTACCGCAGGCGGCGAAGCCGAGGCTGGCGATCTGGAATTCACAGGTGATGATGGCGGTAAGAAACGCATCAAGTACGTCATCGACAGCATCCCGATCTACGTCATTGCCGAGCGCGTGCAGTACTACGGCCCGGACGGCCGGCTCATCACCGAGTCGCTGAACGACTACACCCGCACCTGTGTGCACAAGCAGTTTGCCTCGCTGGATGATTTTCTCCGGCGCTGGAGCGACGCGGAGCAGAAGAAGGCGATCATTGACGAGCTGGCTGCTCAGGGCGTGATGTGGGAAGCCCTGGCCGAAGAAGTGGAAAAGAAACAGGGCAAGCTGTTGGATCCGTTCGATCTGATCTGCCACGTCGCTTTCGACCAGCCTGCCCTGTCTCGTCGCGAGCGAGCCGACCAGGTAAAGAAGCGCAACTACTTCGCCAAATACTCCGGCGCTGCGCGTCAGGTGCTCGAGGCGTTGCTCGACAAGTACGCCGATACGGGTATTGAGCACATTGAAGACATAAAGATCTTGCAGCTTGATCCTTTCAGTCAGTTAGGTGCGCCTGTCGAGCTGGTGAGGGCCTTTGGCGGAAAGCCTGGCTATCAGCAAGCCATTCACGATCTAGAGGCTGAGTTGTATGGCTCTTGATGCCTTCAGTCAGCCGTGCTGTGGGTAAGCGACAGCCCACTTAAAACGTAACCGACTTGCAGCCTTCTTTGGAAATACAAATGGCATCAGCGCCCAGAGGTTCCTCACTACGTGGAATTTCACCTCCCGGCACGGACGAATATGTCCGTGCGTTGCGTTCTATCGAGCAAGAAATAACAGCACTACAGCGTGACATGCTCATCGCGCACGCTCGCTTTCCCGGGCACGCATGCACGATGACGCAATTGGCTACCTTGGTAGGAAAAACCAGCTTTCAGGTAGCGAATAATCAATATGGACGATTAGGTGGCAAGCTCATCGCGGCACTGGGTATTCCAAGCCCGAAGTGGAAGGTTTATGCCATTGCTGGATTTGATGATGATCCCGAAACAGGGGAAAGCAGAGCCTGCATGTACCCAGAGGTTAAGGCAGCACTGCAGCAAATGGGATGGATATCGGGCGAAGCGTCCAACGAAGCACCGCGTTTAAGCGAGCTGCAGTCAGTAGCAAAGCAAGCAGTACCGACCCCGGATGTCGGCATGCTTAGCATTAACGAAGTCATTACGACTTTGCAGCAGCGAGGGTTCACGAAACCTGCCCAATCGGGTCTCAAAGTGATCCGCCTGGATCATCCAGGCTTGGCGTCCCCTGTGTACGTCAAGCAAAGCAGCAGTATCCACGCTCGCCTGCAAGCGCCTCTCGTGCTTCATCCACAATACGAGGCTGTCGTACTAAACCTGATATCGCAGCCCGGTATCGCAAGGGGGCATACCCGCTACTACCACAACAGCAATCTGCGCGGCTTTCCAAAGCGGCGCAACGGAGGGGCAAGCGACATTGCCTATGGTGTGGATGTAGGGTTCCACAGCAGCGCGGCCTTGCTGGTGCTGGTGGACCAGTTACTAGGCGAGCCGCGGACGCTGGTTTCGAATACGGAGCACTTCGCTGAGTTAGCTCAGGTTCTACCAGAAGACATCGCGCTGACAGACACCGAACGCGACGCCTTGATCAAGGCGCGTGTCGGTCAAAGCGGCTATCGCGATGAACTGCTTGGGTATTGGGGCGGCTGTGCCGTCACCGACTGCTGCGTACCGATGCTGTTGCGCGCGTCACACATTAAACCTTGGCGCGTCGCCAGTGGGGCAGAGCGGCTCGACCCGTTCAACGGGCTCCTGCTGACACCAAACCTCGACCTGGCTTTCGACCAGGGCCTGATCAGTTTCGACGACTTCGGGCAGATTCTCCTTGGCGAGGACCTGGACCCAGACAGCGCTCGAGCGCTGAATATCACCTCCGACCTTCGCCTGCGCCAGATCGATGCGCGTCATCGTGAATACCTGGCCTGGCATCGTGACAATCTGTTTAGGAAGTAAGCATGTCCATCAGCTCCACCATCAAATCCATCCAGGACATCATGCGCAAAGACGTGGGTGTCGACGGCGACGCCCAGCGCATCGGCCAGCTGGTCTGGCTGCTGTTTCTCAAGATCTTCGATGACCGCGAGCTGGAATGGGAGTTGATGGACGACAACTACCGCTCGCCCATTCCTGAAAGCTGCCGCTGGCGCACCTGGGCTTCCGACCCGGAAGGCATGACGGGCGACGCGCTGAAGGACTTCATCGACAACAACCTGTTCCCCCAGCTACAGAACCTGCATGAGTACAGCAACACGCCGTCGGCGTTCGTGGTGCGCAGCGTGTTCGAAGATGCCTACAACTACATGAAATCCGGCCAGCTGCTGCGCCAGGTGATCAACAAGATCCAGCAGGGCGTGGACTTCAACAAGGCTCAGGAACGCCACGAGTTCGGCAATCTCTACGAACAGCTGCTGCGTGACCTGCAGAACGCCGGCAACGCCGGGGAGTTCTACACCCCGCGCCCGGTCACCGAGTTCATGGTGCGCATGGTCGACCCCAAGCTCGACGAGAAGGTCATGGACCCGGCCTGCGGCACCGGCGGCTTTCTCACCTGCACCATCGAGCACAAGCGCAGCCGCTATGTAAAAACCGCAGAGGACGAGCGCACCCTGCAGGCAAGCATCTACGGTGTGGAGAAGAAGCCGCTGCCGCACCTGCTGGCCACCACCAACATGATCCTCCACGGCATCGAAGTGCCGAACCAGATCCGCCACGACAACACCCTGGCGCGTCCGCTGATCAGCTGGGGGCCGAAGGAGCGTGTCGACTGCATCGTCGCCAACCCGCCGTTCGGCGGCATGGAAGAGGACGGTATCGAAACCAATTTCCCGGCCGCCTTCCGTACCCGTGAAACCGCTGACCTGTTCCTCGTACTGATCATGCACCTGCTGAAAGATGGCGGCCGCGCTGCGGTGGTGCTGCCCGATGGCTTCCTGTTCGGCGAAGGCATCAAAAGCCGCATCAAGGAAAAGCTGCTCACCGAGTGCAACCTGCACACCATCGTTCGCCTGCCCAACGGCGTATTCAACCCCTACACCGGCATCAAGACCAACCTGCTGTTCTTCACCAAAGGCACACCGACCAAAGAGGTGTGGTTCTACGAGCACCAGTACCCAGCCGGCGTGAAGAACTACTCCAAGACGCGCCCCATGCGCATAGAAGAGTTCGCCGTGGAAGAGGCGTGGTGGGGCAGTGAGGCCGATGGCTTTGCCGCACGCGTGGAAAACGAGTTCGCCTGGAAGGTCAGCCTGGATGAACTGAAAGCTCGCAACTGGAACCTCGACTGCAAGAACCCCCATGTCGGCGAGCAGATCAGCCACGACCCGGAACAGCTGCTGCGTGATTACGCGCAGCTGCAAGGCGAAATCAGCCAGCTGCGCGACCAGCTCAAGGCCGTGCTGGCCGAGGCGCTGGAGCGGCCATGAGCGACGTCGCCATCTACGAAAGTGCCAGCGGCCAGATCGCCGTCACCGTCGAGCACGACAGCGTATGGTTGCGCCAGGAGCAACTGGCCGAGCTGTTCGGCCGTGACCGCACCGTGATCGGCCGGCATATCCGCAACATCTTTGAAGAGGGTGAGCTGGAGCGTGAAAGCAATGTGCAAAATCTGCACATTGCTGGCTCCGACAAGCCGGTGGCCTTTTACAACCTCGACGTGATCATCTCCCTCGGCTACCGGGTGAAGTCTCGTGAAGGTACACGCTTTCGCCAGTGGGCCAATCAGGTACTCAAGCAGCACCTGACCCGCGGCTACAGTCTCAACCGCGAACGTTTCGAGGCCAACGCCCGCGAACTGGAAGCGGCGCTGGAACTGGTGCGCAAGGCCGCTCGCACGCCCGAACTGGGCGAAGCCGGCGGGCGTGGGCTGGTGGAAATCGTCAGCCGCTACACTCAGACCTTCCTCTGGCTGCAGCGCTACGACGAAGGCCTGCTCACCGAGCCCACCGGCAGCCCCGGCGGTGAATTGCCCGATGCAACCCAGGCGCGCCGACAGCTGGCCGAACTCAAAGCACAGCTGATGGCCCGTGGTGAAGCCAGCGACCTGTTCGCCCGCGAACGCGGCGATGGCCTGGCTGCATTGCTCGGTAACCTCGAACAAAGCGTTTTCGGCGAGCCGGCCTACCCGAGCCTGGAGAGCAAAGCGGCGCACCTGCTGTATTTCGTGGTCAAGAATCATCCCTTCGCCGATGGCAACAAACGCAGCGGCGCCTATCTCTTCGTCGACTTCCTGCACCGCAACGGCCGCCTGCTCGATGCTGAGGGCAATGCCGTGATCAATGACACCGGTCTGGCAGCCCTGACCCTGCTCGTCGCCGAATCCGCCCCCCCACAGAAAGACACCCTGATCCGCCTGATCATGAACATGCTTGCCCCGGAAAATCGCCCATGACCGCTCTGCTGACCGACAACCTGCCGCTGCTGGCCGGTGCACCTAATGGCATCAAAAAGCTGCGTGAGCTGATTCTGGAGCTGGCGGTGCGCGGCAAGTTGGTACCACAAGACCCGAATGATGAGCCGGCCAGTGAGTTACTAAAGCGGATTGCCGAGGAAAAAGCGCGCTTGGTGGCTGAGGGGAAGATCAAGAAGCAGAAGCCACTGGCTGAAATTGGCGAAGAGGAGAAGCCGTTTGACTTACCTACCAACTGGGAGTGGGTTCGCATAGCCGCTGTTGGCCATGATTGGGGCCAGAAAACCCCGGACAAATCATTCACATATATCGACGTTGGTGCTGTTGATAATGCCGCTGGAAGGATCAGTACCCCCCAAGTTCTAATGGCTGAGGGTGCGCCATCGCGAGCGCGTAAAGTAGTTCAGCCAGGAACAGTGATTTACTCAACTATTCGACCATACCTTCTGAACGTTGCTGTGATTGACGAAGCATACGAGCAGGAACCAATTGCCAGCACTGCGTTCGCCATCATCCACCCCTACTTGGAGATGCCTGCAAGATATTTTCTCTGGTATTTAAGAAGCCCGGTTTTTGTGAGGTACGTTGAGTCTGTACAAATGGGCATTGCGTACCCAGCCATCAATGACGGTCAGTTTTTCAGTGGACTAATTCCGCTTCCCCCACTCGCCGAACAACACCGCATCGTCGCCAAAGTCGATGAGCTGATGGCCCTCTGCGACCGTTTGGAAGCCCAGCAGGTCGATGCCAAAAGCGCCCACGCCCTTCTCATGCAGGCGCTGCTGCACAGCCTGACTCAGGCCGCCGATGCCGAAGACTTCGCCGCCAGCTGGCAGCGCCTGGCCGCGCATTTCCACACCCTGTTCACCACCGAATCCAGCATCGACGCCCTGAAGCAAACCCTGCTGCAACTGGCCGTGATGGGCAAACTGGTACCGCAAGACCCCAATGATGAGCCAGCCAGTGAATTGCTTCAGCGCATAGCCGTGGAGCGGCTGGACAGGGAAGGCTCGCGCAGATCGAAAAGTCAGGTCGAACTTAGAGAAATCGACGGTTCGGAAAAAAAGTTCGAGCTTCCTGCAGGCTGGGAGTGGGTTCGACTTCAACAGATAGTTTCAGTCTCCTCTGGAGATGGTCTTGTATCTGCAAAAATGAATACCGAGGGCAGTGTCCCTGTCTATGGCGGTAATGGAGTTACTGGTCACCATGATAGACAGAACGTTGAAAAGGAAACCCTAGTTATCGGTCGCGTAGGTTACTACTGCGGATCCATACATCTAACGCCGGCGAGTGCTTGGGTTACGGATAATGCTCTGATTGTTAGATTTTCAGAGAGAAATATCGATAAGAGTTTTCTCTTTTGGCTCCTTAAAGGGACGAACCTTAAAGAGCAAGAAAATGCTACTGCGCAACCTGTAATTTCTGGTCGAAAGATATACCCCATCGTGTTAGCCATTCCCCCACTCGCGGAACAACGCCGGATTGTCGCCAAGCTCAACCAACTTATGGTCCTCTGCGACCAGTTAAAAACCCGCCTGACCCAGGCTCGTCGACTCAACGAACAGCTGGCCACCGCATTGGTCGAGCAGGCCGTGGCCTAAACGAAGGAGTGCAGGGATGCCTATTCGCACGCAAGTCTGGACTGTCGGCGCGCAGCCCGTAGCCCTCAAGGCGGCGCGGTTAGTCAGCGAGCAGTTGCTCGAGAATATGATCGTCGCAGCACCGGCATTGGTTTCGGAGGACTGGCTGCTGATCGGTCAGCAGGAAAGCACCGGCTATGGTGGTCGCATCGACCTGCTGGCGCTGGCGCCGGATGCCTCGCTCGTGCTGATCGAACTCAAACGCGACCGCACCCCTCGCGAGGTGGTGGCACAGGCGCTGGACTATGCCGCCTGGGTCGAGCATCTTGAGGCGGACGAGATTGCCGCCATTTATCAGCGCTTCAAGCCGCAGGGCGATCTGGCTGCTGATTTCCAGGCGCGTTTCGGGGCGCCGCTGGATATCGAGTCGCTCAATCAAAGCCATCAGATCGTCATCGTTGCCGCCGAGCTGGATGCCAGCAGCGAGCGCATCGTCAGCTACCTCAGCGAGCGTGATATCGCGATCAATGTGCTGTGCTTCCAGGTGTTCCAGCTGGGCGAGCAGCAACTGATCAGCCGCGCCTGGCTGCTCGACCCTGCCGAAACGCCACAACCCACCGCAGTCGCCAAGCCCGGCACGACCAGCGAACCCTGGAACGGCGAGTTCTACTGCTCCTTCGGCCACGGCCCGAGCCGCTCTTGGCCCGAGGCACGGCAGTTTGGCTTCATCTGCGGTGGTGGCGGCAGCTGGTACAGCAACAGCCTGAAGGTGCTCAGCCCTGGCGACCGTATCTGGGTCAACGTACCCGGTGCCGGATATGTCGGCGTTGCGCAGGTTACCGGCCATGCCACCCCGGCCCTTGAGTTTCGTATTCCCTATCAGGGCAACGAGGTACCGGCACTGGAGCTGCTCAACGGCGCTAATTATCACCGCGATCTGGCCGATGACCCGGAACGTTGTGAGTACTTCTTGTCGGTGGAGTGGCTGTTCAGCCTGCCGCTGAACGAAGCCATCAAGGAAGTCGGCCTGTTCGGCAACCAGAACACTATCTGCCGCCCAACCACCCCGAAGTGGCGCTGGACGGTGGACCGATTGAAAGAACGCTTCGGCGTGAAAGCCTGATTCGCGAATTGCTTTGATCCCTCTGCTTTAAACGGACGCTTTGGTCATGATGGATTTGCTGCAACACCTGATCCCCGATTTCGCCCATATGTTCAGTGCCAACCCTAACGGCATCAGCGCCTGGTTCTGGCTGGTCACCGCACTGATCTTCGGGTTTTCGCTGTTCTTCTTGATGCTGCATTTCCGGCATTTCAAAGCGCGCATGCGTGCACTGCGCTCGCTGCTGGACGGGCAGAGCAAGGACACCCTGGCTGCCAGCCGAAGAGAAACGCTGCACAAGGCACAGGAACTGAAGGCATCCAATGTCGGCATGCTCTGGCGCGAGTTCGATGAAAGTCTCGTGCAGTCGTCCGACCAGCAAAAGCTGTTCAACACTCTGGATGCCGAGCATTTCTTCAATGCGCGCACGCTGGCCAGTGGTCTGACGGCCAGCCGCCTGCTGGCCGCAGCACCCAGTTTCCTGGTGGCGGTCGGTGTGTTGGGTACCTTCGTTGGTTTGACCGTCGGGCTTGAGGGGCTGGTGGGCACGTCCGACGAGATCGAGGCGCTAAAGGGCGGCATCAACAAGCTGATCTCCGGCGCTGCTGTGGCGTTCATGACATCTGTCTGGGGCGTTGCCTTCAGCCTGCTGCTGAACATCATCGAGAAGATGTTCGAGCGTAGTGCGCTGAATGATATTCAGCGGCTGCAGCACGATATCGACTTTCTCTATCCGCGAATTCCTGCCGAGCAGTCGCTGGTGCATATCGCGGAATACGGCAAAGAAAGCAAGGAAGCGCTGCAGGAGTTGCACGAGCGAATTGGCGATCGGCTGCAGGAAACCCTCAACGGCATGAATGAGGCTATGCAGACAGCGCTGACCGATGCGTTGAACAACATCATGGCTCCTGCAATACAGACTTTGGTCAGCACCACCAGTCAGCAATCGACGCAGGTGCTGGAGACCCTGGTTGGAAGCTTCATGGAGGGCATGACGTCGGTCGGCCGCGAGCAGGGCAACCAGATGCAGCAGGCGGCTGCTGACGTAAACGCCGCCGTGAGTGGCATGAGCGAACGTTTGGGCCAAGTGTTCACGAGCCTGAGCGAGCAACAGAGCCGGCAGATGGAGGTGGCGCAGCAGCAGAGCGGTCAGTTTGAGACCCAATTACAACGCATCACAAGCTCTGCAGATCAGCGACAGGAACAGATGGAGCAGCGTTTCAGCGAGCTGATGGCTGGCCTATCCAGCCAGTTGCAGGGGCAGTTGGGTTCGGCGCAGCGCCGAGATGAAGAACGTCAAGCCATGTTCGAGCGCTTGCTGAGTGAGTCCAGCGCGAATCAAACGGTGCTTCTGGAGAAGTTCTCCAGCTCCACACAGGACCAGATGCGGGTGATGGCAGAGGCAGGTAACGAGCGTCATAACAATCTCGAGAAAGTTTTCTCTCGTCTGATGATGAACCTGAACACACAGCTCGATACGCAGATGGGTGCCTCAGAGCAGCGTGAGCAGGCCAGGGCACAGCGCCATGAGCAGCAGCAAGCGGCAGCCCTGGCGCAACAGCAGCAGCTCATTGGCAGCTTCGGCCAGACCAGCCAGCAGCAGATTGGCGCGATAGCCGAAGCCGCTGCGATGCAACAGCGCAATCTCGAAGAAACGGTTAGCAAGTTGCTCGGCAGTTTCAATGAGCAAGTAAGCGGACACGGTATGCAGGCGGAGCAGCGTGAGCAGAGCCGCCAGCAGCGCTTCAATGAACAGTTGGAAAACATGGCTGCGCAGCAACAGGAGCTGCTGGCGGGCATCGCATCCGCTGTGCAGGTTACTCAACAGCAAAGTCGCCAGATGGCTGAGCAACATCAGCAGTTGATGATGCGCTTGCAGCAGGCAACCGAAGCTTCCGCAATCAGCAGCAAGCATATGGACAGCAGCGCTAATCAGTTGGGCCTGCTTTCTACCAATTTGCGCCAGGCCTCTGATGTGTTGGGACAGCGTCTCGAAGCGGTTACCCAAAGCGTGGAAGCCGCGGGCACCCAGAACGCCGCACTGGCTGCGCAACTACAGGGCCAGGCAAATTCGCTGTCGCAGTTGCAGGCGGCGCTGCTAGAGGGCGCTCAACGGTTCGAGCAAGCCGCGAGCGAAGCACGCAACGGCTTCGGTGACATGAAACAGACTCAGCAGGAATTCCTGTCTGGAGTAAGGCATGAGTTCACCACGCTGGGCGAGACTCTGCGCGCCCAGGTAGAGACCATCGAGAAGCAGGCCGAAGAGTGGCTGCGTAGCTACGCCAGCGAGGTGCGCACGCAGACTGACGATCGCATGAATAAGTGGAACGAAGTATCGCTTGCCTATGCCGACCAGATGCACCGCAACGTTCAGGCGGTTAGCGGCATTCTGGATGAGCTGGAGGCACGCTGATGCGCTTTCGCAAGTCGCTTGGCGCCCCCGTTGATGAGGAGAACCCGTACTGGATGTCCTTCTCGGACATCATGTCGGCGTTGCTGGTCATCTTCATCCTGGCATCGGTCATCCTGATGTTGCAGCTGATGGAAATTCAGCAGGAGCTGAAGGAGCGGCAAGTTCAGTTTGAGCAGGAGATCGTCGAGCTGAAGAAAGCTGAGGAAGTGCGCCGCACCATCCTCGATGAGGCTGTTGAGGCTTTACGCAAGCGCGGCATCAAGGTTGAAGTAAGCGAAAATCATACGGTGCTGAGCATTCCCAACGATCTTCTTGGCTTCGATACCGGTGCCTATGACATCCATCCGGCCTATCAGGCGCGTGCGCTTGAGATCGGCAAGGTCATCAATGAAGTGATTTCACGTGACGATCGAGTGGATTTCCTGGATACGATTTTTATCGAGGGGCACACGGACAATCGCCCGCTGCAGGGTTTTATGGGCAAGGGCAACTGGGGGCTTTCGACTTTCCGTGCGATCTCACTCTGGCAGTTCTGGGGTGAGGCGTTGCCAAGCGAGGAGCAACTTTCGCGCCTGGATAACAAGGACGGCAACCCGCTCTTTTCAGTGAGCGGATATGGCGAAACGCGCCCTGTTCTGGTTCAACAGGTTACCGAGGACGACTTCAAACGCAATCGTCGCATCGACATCCGTTTCACCATCCGCCGACCGGATAGTGCGCAGTACGAACAAGTTAAGGAGCGGCTGGAGGTGGCCAAGCCATGAGGCTGCCTCCAGTAGAGTTTCCTTCGGTCAGCTGGGACGCTCAGCTACTCGAGCGCTGGACGGTATTGGAAAGAAAATCTGCCTCTATGGGGGCGAAGGCCGGAAACAATGACGCGTTCGAGCAGATGCTCGCGCTGCTGCGTGGCATGGCCAGCTCTGGAAGGTTCGATCGTCTGCCTGAGCTGCTACAGCGGCGCCTAACGGCTCGGGCGCTGAGCTGGCTGTGGCTAAATGATGAGGTGATTGCCAGCCGCCTGCTCAATCCTCAGCTGTTGACTGCCTTGCTGGACGCCCAGCAACCACGTCTCACCCGTATGACGCTGCAGCAGTTGGCACAGCTGTATTTCCGGCGATTCGATAGGTTGGACGAAAAGGAAGGGTTCCGCGAGATTCTGGAGCGGAGCCTGTTACAGCAGCTTGACCTGATTCCGCCGTCCAAGATCCAGACCTCGCAGGCCGATCCTCTGGTAACGCTCAAACGCGAGGGGCATTGGTTGCTTAGCATTGATGGTCCGCGACACCTTGCTGAACGAGTGCGTCAAGGCGGGCGTGAGCTTGGCGAGACGTTTCAAGAGCTCGGCTTGCACGGCTTTGATGATGGCCGTTATGGCGATATCTGCCGGGCACACTTTTATCTCGAGACGTTGCGACACTTGCCCCCTGGCGAGTCTGATCCGGTGCTGGATGAGTTGCTCAAGCCGTCCGTTGCTAAGGCACCCTTCGAAGGCGCACGGCGTATCGGCCATGTTGCGCTCGAGATCCTCATCGACCGTGCCGGCCAGGAACCTGGCTATGTCTGGCAGAACTTCATCCTTAACCTGGCAGGGGACCCACGTATATCCAGCTCCGCAGTCAATTTTCGGGAGTGGTGGCAGCCGTTGGGGCATGAGCGGATTCAGAAGGTACGGGGCTGGTTATCGAAAGAGGACTTGCGGCTGTTCCTCCAAGCAGTAGAACAGTACGCCCTAGAAACGGCCAACACGGAAATGCAGCGGATGTTTCCCGCTCGCAAGCGATTCCTCGAAGGGCTCTTTAAGCTCAAGTTAATTCGCAACACAAGGCTTTTACTGGGCGGCAAGGCTCAGCAGTCGGTCAAGCGGATCCTTGGAAAGGACGTTAAGACTAGCTTCGCGCGGATGGATGGGCCGATGAATGACAAGGCCGTTATCTATCTCGACTGCGGCGATTTCCATCTGGTTGAGGGCTCACATAGTTTCAAGATTTGGGTCTACCTGGCAGCGCCTGGCGAGGCCCTCAGAACCTATGAGCGCAATACCTTCAGTCACTATGACCTGACTACTACGGTTCCCGGGATTTACAAAAAGCTCTACCCTGGCCTGCCCTACGACGCTTTCGTGCATACCCCTTACACGTGGCAAAACAAGGTCTTCACTTTCCTGGCAGAGAATGGCATTGCTGTTGATATCGAGCAGCTTCTCAGCCCGGAAGACTATCGCCTCCAGCTACGTAAATTCGGAATCCCTGCGGTAAGTTCCAGGCGTACGGTGGTTCCTCCTTCGGCAAAAGAGGAAGCCAAGACGGCAACGCGATCGGCTACCGTCTCAAAACAAGGAACTGAAGACGCCGCGGCGCCGACGTCGCGTAATGTCGACGTTCTCTCGCGAGCACGGCGTCCAGATGATGTTGCATCAGAGTCTGCAAACGGTGCGGTCAAAGCGAGAGCCGTTGTTCCGGGAGACGGTAAGCCGGTATCGCAGCAGACAGCCAAGCCATCATTCAGCTCGCTTCAGCTGGCAGCCCTGCGCCATCTCAATGCTCATCCGCATTGCGAGTTCCATGCATTGCTCGAAGCCGTAAGCGGCCAGGGCGGCAATGTATTGAACGTGAGGACGATGCTGGAAGGCAGTCTCTCCCAATACGTTAAGCAGGACGAGGATGGAGCTTGGCTGCTGTCATCGTCCGGCGTGCAACTGTTAGCGGAACGGACCGCCGCGGCTCCTACAAATGCAACTCGGAGCGTGCCTGAAGCGGCAACGGCAACGGCAACGGCAACGGCAACGGCAACGGCAACGGCAACGGCAACTGCAGCCGCAGGCTCAAGGCTCGCTAAGCTCGAGCCGTTTGCGCTTGCCGTGTTGCATTACTTCGCTGCCAACCCGGGCGATAAGGTTCGTTATGCAGCGAATGTGCTGGAGGTCGACACGAGATTGGTCAACCAGGCTCTATTCGGGCCATTAAAAGGGATCTGTACGCAGGATGATAAATACGGATGGCACCTGACAGACGCCGCTCAACGGGAGCTGGAAGCGTTCGAGACACAGGCGGAGAAGTCGTAATGCGCCTTATAGATATGCTGAAGTCGCTGATTGGCGAGCGTGATGTGGCGGTCGGTAGTCAGGAGGGGTTTGCGTCGAGTGCAGACTCCAATGGGGTCAATTTTTATCTCCCCGTCCAGACGTTCAAGGCGTTGCAAGGTGGCAAAGGCAACGCATTGCAGAAAATTCAGCTGATTGTTCTGAACATGCTCGCAGAGCAAGGCATCGCAGAGCATACGGCCAACGGCTTCCATGTCGGCGCTGAAGATGTTGCCGGTATGGACATTGAGCAGGCCGATATCCTGCGGCTACCTCGGCGATTCACGGGTCGCTTTCAGGCCACTATCAGCGGCCGAACAGGCAACAGCAGCTTCCGCGTTGGGATAGCTGTGGAAGTGGCTGAAGGTGTCACACCTTTCTCGCGCAAAGGACCATATTTATACCTGACGAGTACCGAAAGCTATTGGCTTACGCCAGCTGAGCTGATGGGGCTGATGGCTTGGGAAAAGCATGAGTCGCTCGAACCAGCACAACGAGGCGAGGCGGCTAACCTTCGTTTGATGGCCGAGCTACAGACAGCTGCCCGAAGCGGTATGCGCATCGATCTAAGCCATTTCGATCGACTCGATGTGGTTGTTCCGGAAAACGTTGGCGTAATCGCTACCCGACTGCCTGACGGCAGCCTAATGCTGTGCCCGAGTCTGGGTGATGGATCGACGCCCGATCAGCTGGAGAAGCGCTGGTCGCAGCTCGACATGAGCGCTGACGGTGGCGTGCTGCGGATCGACAATCGCGTGGTGTTGCTCGATCAGGTGAAGATGGATGGCGTTCGCAATGTGCTGGCCAACAAACGAATCCCGCCGGATAAGGTTGCCGAGTTCATTGCCTCGCCTACGGCCTTTCTGGATGCTGCACTGATAAATCTCGAGGTCGGTTTCTCGGTCCGCGTCGCTGGTATTGGCAAGCTACAGCACATGGACTTTGGCGCGTTGGATGCGGCCAAGAATGACTGGTTTGCCCTGGATAAGCGCCCCGCACCAGCTGAAATCATCCCGAAGGTGGTTCAGACGCCGGAAGAACTACAGCGCTTCGAGGAAGTGTTACAGGCCGCGTTGGAACAGGGTGCAACGAGTCTGAGTTTTGCCGGTGAGGTCATCGACATCTCGGACGTGCCACTTGTTGCGCGTCAACTGGAACGGGTGAAGGGGGCGTTCGACAAGCCCGAGCGGACGGACCAATCCGGCGCACTTGAAGACGACTTTGACGAGATCAATGAAAAGGTTGCCGTCATTCTTAAAGATGCCGGCGAGATCAATTCAACGCTGCTGGCAAAAGCCAGTAATGCTCGCTTGCTGGACTCGCCAAACTGGTCCGCTTATGCGCGGCAGCCATTCCCGCATCAGGTCGAAGGTGTTGAGTGGATGCTCAGGCTGATGAGTGCCGCGTTATCCGACGATCATGATGACCTCTATCGCTTACAGGGCAGCCTTCTTGCCGATGACATGGGTTTGGGCAAGACATATATGTCGCTGGTCGCAATCGGCGAATACCTGGCGGCCCAGCGCCGTAGCGAGGAGCCGCAGAAACCAGTCTTGGTAGTCGCACCGCTTAGTCTGTTGGAAAACTGGGAAGACGAAGTAGGGAAGACTTTCCACGGCATTCCGTTCCGTGATCTGGTGGTGCTGCAATCTGGAAGAGATTTGAACAGTTACCGCGTCAAAGGCGCCGAGCGGGAGTCGGTTCAGCTTGCTGCCCTGGCTGATGATGACGGCATGATGGATGCCCAGAGCATTCGTTATGCGTTGACCATTGGGCCAGAGGCGGGTGCTCAACGCCTGGATATGGATCGTCGTTTGGTTTTAACAACGTACCAGACGCTGCGTGACTACCAGTTTTCGTTATGCAGGATCGACTGGGGCATGGTCATTTTCGACGAAGCGCAGAACATCAAGAACCCTAACGCACTGCAAACCCGTGCGGCAAAGGGGTTGAAGGCCGACTTCAAGCTGCTGGCCACTGGCACGCCTGTGGAGAACAGCCTCGGTGACTTTTGGTGCTTGATGGATACGGCCCAGCCGGGATTGTTTGGCAGTTGGGAGAACTACCGAGACACTTGGATCAAGCCGATTCTCTCGGCCGGCGAGAAGGAGCGCGACGAGGTCCGTGTTCGTCTGGGTGAGCAACTGCGCAAGGCGGTCGGGCCGTTCATGCTACGCCGCGTCAAGGAGGATCAGCTCAAAGGCCTGCCCAGCAAAACCATCCGCAGTGGCGTAGAGCAGGTGGATCGAGGCATACAGCGTTACGCGCCTGAGCTGGGCGTATCCATGCGCGGAATTCAACTGCAGGTGTACGACGATGTGCTAGACGGATACCGTGCTCGACGCGCCAGCGCAGAGGACATGCGTGGTTCGGCTCTTGCGGCGCTTACGCAGTTGCGCTCCGTCTCGCTGCATCCTCGTCTGGACGACGAGTCATCGCTGTATAGCCGTGATGGCCGTCATGCGCGCCAGTTGATGTCCGAGTCCGGCAAGTTAGCCGTCATGCTTCAACTGCTGGATGAAATTCGGGATAAGGGCGAAAAGGTCATTCTGTTCATGATGACTAAGCGCCTGCAGAGGGTCTTGAAGCTGTGGCTGGACCAGATCTACGGACTGGACATTGCGGTTATCAACGGCGATACGAAGGCTGTAGCTACCAAAGCGGAAGATATGACTCGCAAGAAGCTCATTGCTGAATTTGAAGCGAAGTCGGGCTTCAACCTGCTGATCATGTCTCCCGTCGCAGCGGGTGTGGGATTAACAGTTGTTGGCGCTAACCACGTAGTTCACCTGGAACGGCACTGGAACCCCGCGAAAGAAGCGCAGGCCTCCGACCGCGTGTATCGAATTGGGCAGCAGAAGGAGGTCTTCATCCATCTGCCTGCCGTAACGCATCCACAGTTCGATTCATTCGATGTTCATCTGGATCGCCTGCTGCGCGGCAAGTTAATGCTCAAGGATGCTGTGGTGACACCAGAAGCGGTTAGTGAGAGCGAGATGATTTACTCGATGGGGCTGTAGCCACGTGATCGGCACGCCCTACCGGAAGCTGCACGAAGGATAGCCAGTACGCCACCTGTTACCTGTGGCAGCGGCTATTCCAAGCTGATGCCTGCCCGGCGCTGATCTGGGGCGATGCGCCGTAATGGAGACAGTCTGCCCGGTATTCACCTCGTTAATGCCCTCGCGCACGCCGCGCGTATTGCTCTCAGAACTCGGCGCAACATGAAGGAAACGGGTAGGGGTTCGGTAACTCATGACGTTGAGTCGTGGGCAATGTACGCAGGCATGCTACTGGCGAGGCGAGTTCATTTTTAACATTACGCACCTGCGGCTCTGGTTTGTACGTGCCCCTGCTTGTGTCACTGCTACGGCGCCTAGCCAGTATAAAGTAGGAGGCTTGGCTCGTCGGTCGGATCAGATCCGCGGATCACTGACCGGTGCAATGAGCTGAGCCCCCTCATTGCGCACGTTTCCGACATCTCATCCTACCGCAAACCACTCGAACTCTTCGACCCCAACCCCATGCTAAAGCACAAGCCCTTCAGCCTCGTCAGACGCCAGCCCTGGGCTCATCCAGTGAGCATCACACTCCGCCGTTAGAACTAACGGTCTTCGATCATGTATGTCGAGCATTCCGGCATCGCTGGGCGAGGTGATGATCACGAAACCATCGCCGTCTCGTGATTCAGCATGCCGTCCCGCTGAAACTGACCGAGCGCCGCGAAGAACATCGGCTCACCGCTGCGCAGCCTGATGAAGTAGGGCTGCATGATTTTCGGGTTCTGCTCGTGCCATCGCTGGCCTCGAGCACGTCTATCGAGAGGGCTTTTCATTCAGCAAGGCTGAGGTGCTGCTGATGGATTTCAGGCAGCGGGGCGAATACATCGACGATCTCTTTACCGAAACCCAGCCCGCCGCCTCAGAGCGGGTAATGGGCGTGCTGGCCGCGATCAACGCCAGGTGGGGGCGTAACACCCTCAGGCCAGGCCGCGTGCCCACAGCGCCCGACTGGGGCATGCGGCGGGACATGATGAGTCAGTTTCACTACGCGGGTTAATCAGCTGTGGCTGGTGCGGTGCAAGAAAAAGACATGCTATGTGGGTGGTAAATGTAGGAGTGGTTTATAAACGATACCTGTGAGGGACAAAAAAGCCTCCCACAGGTATCAAAAACGCTACCTGTAGCATTCGCCAACTCCATCTATGGTTCATATTCGATACATGTGGCAATGCTAGAAGTATCGTTTTTAAACCGGTCAAATGTTAAGGCGACCTCTTTTCCCAATCATTGCTAGGTGCCCTGTTTCTCCAACAAGGCATCCACGTCAGCCGCCAAGTGCGCGATTTGGACTGCGTCCGACTGCAAAATAACGACTCGTCGATCATCTCGATGAACCCCGCTTTGACTAGTTCGTTAAACGAGCGCATTGCCAACGCCCTTGAACAAGGTATCTCTTGCTCTGCTTGCCTCACTCCAAAGGCGACTGGTCCATTCGGCGACCAATGTCGTTGAAGCAGTGTAATCAAGACCTTGGCTTGCGGAGTCAGGGCTAGGTAGGTCTTGGAGCTAAGAAGGCGGCGCTGGATGGCTACAACGCCGCCCTGCCTATCAAATGGCAGTAATTGCTTCTTCGCCATAGCAGCATCTACAGCTGACTTGGGGGTGTGCGCCCAAGCAATTGGGTGGCGCTATCAGTCTGCTCTTTGCCAACCTCCCGCAGTGGGTAGCAGTGGTCGCTCAGGACCTCGGCTTCAGGAGGGTTCAGTTCGATTTTTTTCGGCCGGTGGCGTGGCTGAAAGTACGAAGACTCTTGGCTACTCGACGCGACGCCGTCCGGGCGTAGGGCGTACCACCCATTAGGGGTTCCGGGCTTGTCGTCTGGCACCCTCAAGTGATGAGTTGCGCCATCTGGTAACCAATCAAACGGCCCAAAGATTCCTTGCAGGGCATCACGGAACAGATTTATCGGATCGTTCACGCGGCCCCCTTCAGCGGGGTGAACCGCTCGACACGGCTGTGTACGCACCATGTAAAACGCTTGGCCTGCGCTAGGCTGATGTCGTCCCCGGTCAACAAAGGCGCTAAGATCCGGGCGATCTCAGAAGTGGCGTCGATGCCCGACGGGCTATGTAGCACGCAGCTTTGGTAGCTTGCCGTCTTTCCCATGTCAAAACGCCTCGCCCAGTTGCTCAGCGATCCATAACTCAACCTCGACAGAGTTCCAGCCCACAGCATGCGCTCCGGCGATCCGATGAGATTTCGGAAAACGGCCGTCCTTCATCAGGTCGTAAATTGTGGTGCGTCCAAGGCCAGTCCGGGCCTTAACGGTTGGCAGGCGCCAGATACAGCGTAAGTTTTGTACAGCTACGGTCATCGTCGGATTCTCAAGGAGCGTCGCGTTGTGCGGCGGACGATGCGTAATCTATGTGGATGAAATGGAGCCCACTAAACCACTAAATGGGGCCTTTTAGTGGTAGTGAATCTCCAAAGCTGTCCATGAGGAGCTGAAGTTCGAGATCGCTAAGCATCTCAATGTTGCTTTCATGCTTCGTTAGCGCGCGCTGTGCTTGGCGGTCTGAAGCTCCATCGTAAAGGGCGGCGGCGTCTTCACAGGCGGTTTCCCAAGCGATTCCTTTCCGTATGCGGATTAACGCAGCCGCTGCTAAGCAGCGATCACGATCAACTATGCTGTCATCTGCTGGGCGCCCCCGGTTTCGGCGCAATAGCAACTCTGCATCATCTTTTCCCGCACTACGTTTCAGAGCTTGTTCGAAAACCACCGTTAGGTAGCGTTCGAGCACCCTCAGATCGTATGGCTGAGCTGCCGCCATTCGCTCAGAGAAGTACTCGATTAGGCATCGCTCTGCGTAACGCTCACCATCCAGAGCATTTAAAAGCCCCTCTTCGAGCTCATCAGAAGTCGTATCTGCCCACCTGGGCACTGATTGCTCCCGAGTTAAGCCAGCTCGAGTAGGCTTAGTCATGGGCAGTTCTCCGAAGCGCAACGATCGCAGCCGGCGCTTGGGTCGCGTATTTAGCCCAGTCGGCCATCAGGGCTCGGCGCTTCTCAAAGATGTCCCCTCGCCAGTAGGCTGCTTCAGCTCCTTCTGCAATTTTGTGTGCAAGTGCCATCTCGCAAACTTCGCGCGGGTACTGGGTGCGCTCGGCTGCCCAGTCGCGGAAGGTGCTGCGGAATCCATGCATAGTTAGATTGCCGCGTCCCATCCGGCGCAGTCCCATCAACATCGCCAAATTAGAGAGGGGACGCCCTTGCCTTGCGCCAGGGAACAGATAGGGACTGTTGTCGATGCGAGGTAAGCCTTCAAGCACCTTTTGGGCAGCACCGGACAGCGGGACGCGGTGATCTTTGCCTGCCTTCATTCGAGCTGCAGGAATCGTCCAAGTATGCGATTCCATGTCAACTTCATCCCAAGTCGCGCCCAATACCTCAGATGTACGGCAAGCAGTCAGGATCGTCAGCCGTATGGCGGCATAGCTTAGAGCCTCGTGCTTGGCTAGCTCTTCCATGAAGGCCGGAAGTTCCGGCCAGGGTAGGGCGGTGTGATGCTCGACGGCGCGCACCTTAGCCCGTTTCGGCAGTAGTTTGTCTAAGTGTCCGCGCCAGCGTGCCGGGTTTTCTCCGTCGCGCAGGCCTCGCGCCTTGGCTGCATCAAGGACCAATTCGATACGGTTTCGCACCCTGCTGGCCGTTTCCGTCTTGGTGTTCCAGATCGGTTGCAGGATCTCCAGCACGTGCGTAGTTGCGACTTCAGACACAGGCAGGTGGCCGATGATCGGCTCGGCATACGTCGCGAGTGTGTTTCCCCACTGCTGGGCGTGCTTTGCGTTTTTCCATCCAGTACGGTGCGCGGCTATGTAGTCGGAAGCCGCTTTCTTGAAGGTAATGGCTTTGGCGGCAGCGGCCCGCTCGTTCGCTCGCAAGGCTTCACGGCCGGCATCCCGTGCCGCCATAGGGTCCGTACCCGTGGTCAGCAGTTTGCGCTGGTCGGCAGCTGCCAGGCGGGCGGCCTTCAATCCCACATCAGGAAAGCTGCCCAATCCCATTTCTCGGCGCTTGCCGTTGAGCTGGTAGCGCAATACCCACGACTTTCGCCCGGTGGCTTTCACGACGAGGCGCAGGCCGTCGCCATCTTCATAAGTTCCTGGTTCGGCCAGGTTCTCGACTTGCTTGGGGTTCAGCTTGCCCATGCTGTGTTCCATCTCCCTAATCGCGTTCCCCCACTTGTTCCCCCACTGAACTGTGGAAAGGAGCGAGACGGGACGTACATTCACGGACGGATAATAGGCTGGAAGCCCCATAAAATCTAGAGATTCAGGACTCGGGCGAAATCGGACGGACTATGGATAGGCGGACTATCTCTCCGCCACTATCAAAAAAGCCCTGTAATTCAATGAGTTACGGGGCTTTTTCTTTTCTGGTTCTACTACTCGTTTCTACTACTCACATGGAGGTGAAGGGATGAGCTACATCCAGGACATTAAGAGCCTTGAGCATCAACATTACCTGCTAGCAGGCTTGTTCTTTGCTGCAACTCTTGCACCCGGCTTCCTCATAATTTTCCATTTCAAGCCAGAGCTGGTCGAAAAATACGATTTCTTCAAGCTTCTGCTGTTTTCGATGTCTTTTACCGTTCCGTACCTTCTGATCCATGCGTCACAAATGGCTGCTTCTGGGGTCTTTGCGGGACTTGGAGAAAGGGATCTCAAGGCGGGGCTTGGTATGGCCTGCTTTGCCTCGTCGCATGTTCTCTTAGTAGCGCTACTACTAACTTATTTTTTTGGCCATTCTTTCAAGATGTTCCTAATCAACATTGCGGTGCTAACACCCGTGTCCTTTGTGCTCTTTTGGTTATCCGCTCGCACAGAGCGAAAAAAGAAAGCCAATCTGGCAGATGCCGACGTGGGTTGAGCCGGTCCTGCTTTATGGCTAGCTGGCTACATCGTGAGGGGCGGAGCAATCTGCCCCTTTTCTTTGCGTGTAAACAAATCACCCGACAGCCTGCATTGAGCGTAAGGGTGTCTCGCTTATACTGTACGCATATACAGTGTAGGTGGCAGTCATGCGGGACGACGATTTAGAAGAGCTGGCGTTGCTACTCGGCTCACCCTCAGAGGCACAGATGTGGAAGCAGCACAGCCGACTAGTCGAAGCCGAGCTTTGCATCGTGCAAACGGAGTTGAGCAAGGCCCGCCGTGACCTTAAACAGCTTGCAGACTTGTACCAGGGGGTAGCGGATGAGCTTGCACGGCTGAAGGTTGCGCATGAGGCGTTAGGCCGGGAGAAGAACCGGGTTTACGTGGAATACGTGGCTCTGAGCAATAGAGTTAATTTTTCCGCTACGGGACACGCTCAGTAGCATCGATGGCTTTCCGACTGTATCCCATGATGTCTTTTTGATACTAAAATGCCTGGGGCAACCAACGGAATGAAACGATGAGTCTAGGCAGTGAGCAGTTAACGATCCTAAACCGTGTAGGGATACTTTTTCTAGCTTCTCTAAAAAAGCAGGCAGGAGTAGTTTCCTATTTAATAGTATTGCTGACACTCTCCGGATTAATAGCAAGTTACTCGAATCATTTTTTGGGAGTCGTAGTAGCTGTAGCTGGGATTTACTTTCTTCTCACCTACAAGTCTCAAAAGAAGTCGCTGCGTAGGCTTTCTCTATTCGCCAACATTCTGGGCTCGAATACGGAGTATCCTGAATTTAGATTTAGGTGGTATGACCCTGCCTTGTATTCTGTTCCCGATTACATCGAAAAGAAAGAGATGATAATTTGGAGACTATTGGTGCTTTGCGGGCTTGAAGTGATCTATGAGTATCAATCTGTCTTAGGCCGAAAGAAGTTGCAAGCGGTCCAAAAGGATGACTATGGCTATGTAGTAAACAAGAAGTGGAATAAAGAGAAAGACTACTTCATAAAGCAAGTGATACTTCACGAGTTTATGGAGCATGGGGGATCATTTCAGACAGACCTTGAAACATCTCGGGCGTATGCAAAGCTTCTCAGTGGCGCGAGTGGAATCATCGACGAATGGCTGCTATGGATAGACAGCATTGCTGATGAATGGCGGGACGAAGAGCAGCCGTGCTTTGACTCTTCTATGTCTGGTCATGATTATGAGAGGTATCTGGCCGAGTTAATGACGAAACTGGGGTGGGACGCACAAGTCACGCCTGGGTCTGGTGACCATGGTGCTGATATCATTGCAACCAGAGGAAACAGGCGGCTAGCCATACAGTGCAAGTTGTACTCAAATGCAGTGGGAAACAAAAGCGTACAGGAAGCGTATTCTGCTAAAGGTTATTACGATTGTACCGACGCTTGCGTAATAACAAATTCAGTATTTACACCCGCTGCGAAACAGGCGGCAGGCAAGCTAAATATTACGTTGCTGCATCATGATGATTTGGAGCCGTACTTGGCGGCAATGTCTAGCTAGCATTATAAAAACTCACCGAACCAATCCGCCGTCAGGACAGCACTACTCTTGCCTAATATGCAGCGCTTCCATTCCTGAGAATATGGCGAGGCTGGAGACCTTTTAAGCTGCCCCAGAATGCCGGGCAAATATCACCGCCAAACGGTAGAAATATCTACTGCTAGGCGTGCTGTAAGGCTGCTCATTGGCGTGCCTGTGGGGGAGTGCGGACATCATAGAGAACGTCGTTCTATGGTGCTGTTTGACCACTCTTATAGGGCTTTTCGGCTGCGTTTGAGGGGTGTTTGGCAGGCATAAAGAAGCCCCACCATGACGGCAGGGCTTTTGTGTGGCTGAGCTTGGGTTTACATCGTTGCTTTGACCCGCTGCACAGTGCTGATACCGACACCAAGTGACTCTGCTGCCCTACGGATCGACAGACCGCTATCAAGTGCTGCCTTGATCGAATCGGCATCTACCCTTGGCTTGCCACCTTTGTATTTGCCTGCGGCCTTGGCTACCTGAATGCCTTCCCGCTGGCGTTCAAGCATCATCGACCTTTCAAACTGGTACACCGCACCAAGCATAGAAAGCATCAGGTCTTGCATGGGTGACTGCTCACCTGTGAAGCTCAAACCTTCTTTGTTGAATCGAACCGCTACGCCTTTATTGTTGAACATCTTCACCAGGGCGAGGAGATCTTCAAGGTTACGGGCCATGCGGCTGATGTCGTGGACAACTACCGTGTCACCTTCCCGAACGTATTCGATGAGAGCTTGCAGAGCGGGGCGGTTGGAGTCCTTACCGCTGCACTTGTCCTTGAACTCTTTGTCGAGCTGAAGACCATCAAGCTGACGCTCTGTGTTCTGGTCCACCGTGCTGACTCGAACATATCCGACTGTAGCCATGATGTTGCCCCTTGCTGTGTTCATCTACGTCTTAGATGTTTGCAGTGTAGAGGCAAAAGCCAATGAACACAACCTATTTGAATACACATATAGCAGGCGAGACGGGATTGGCTGTGTTCAGCAATTCGTGTTCAGCAGCCTATGGTCTGTTGGGTACACGCTAACGGCCTGCCTTCGCTTGTCGGTTTGCAAGGGATTCTGTCCTGTACCATGATGGCTATCTGCAATCTCATCCAAGGAAGGGCAATGTCATGAAGAAATTTCCACTGCTTTTAGGTCCTGCGTCTTTATTCTTCATCACGGTGGTCGCTAGCGCCCAGTCCAAAACATCGGAGCCGTACGTTCCAGACGAAACATGTAAGACGAGCATGCAAACGCTGACTAATAACGTATCTAATGAAGAAAAAGCTGACATTGAGCGAATGGTGACTTCAGGAGGCATTTACAGTGTTTTCCGCTTAATCCTAGGAAGAGACAGCTTGCTTGCTGATTTCCGGCAGGAACTGGGAGATTCAGAGTTCAACAGGATAGCGTTGGAGACTCATGACGCCTTAGACGTCGAGCAAAAGAGGTATTGGAGTGCCTATGTTGACTACAAGGAAGCGCTTGATCGAGATTTAAGAAAGAAGTATCTATCGAAAGAATATGTTTATCAGCAAGAAGTCCGGAGCCTCATAACTTGCGGGCTGAAAGCCGTGTACCTTGATCCTGATCCCGACGCAGCAACCTTTAGGGGGCTTGCAAGCTCGTCATACCGGTCTGGCCGCTTTGGTCACTTTCGCACAGCTATCAACACTTGTACTGTCGCGAAGTCTGTAGGGACTGGAAGTCAATATTTAGAGCCAGAGCGATGGCAGGGAAGCCAGTTTGTAGTATTGGATGTCTCGTTCAAGAACGAGGATACCGAGGGTAGGTTGCCCTTTGAGGGCGCGCTAGTGATAAAGCAAACAGACGGAAAGAAGCTTCGCTATGACAGCTCGGAAACGATCATGGCTGAAGGCTACGGTATTGGGTTCAAGTCGGTGAACCCGTTTATCACGATGCCGACCAAGCTCGTTTTCCGCATCCCTGATGACATTACTGGGGAGGTGCTTTGGGAACCGGGAAGAAACCCAGACGGTAAAAAGCTCTGGTGCACATTCCTGAATAATGGCTCACCTGTTGGCAGTAAAGCCCGTTAACGAAGCATGCGCATAGGTTGCGGCATGCAGATCGAGAAAGCTGGCAAAGCTATTCGGGTCGGTATGGCCACCGACAATCGTAGACCCTATCGTCAGTGACTCATTAACCCAAAGGCACGCGTGAGCCTTCAGTAGCTCGCACAGGCTGACGCTCGATAGTGATACGTCGCTTTGTATCAGTACGTTGATTCGTTCGCCTGGAAGCTGTTGCACGACTGAGCGCTTAGGGCTGAATACGGATTGTATTGCCTCGCTCGTTTCTGGCGTCGGTTGCAAGACCAGCCAATAGTAATGACTCATAGATGACCCCTCGCACTCAACTGTTTAAGTGCAGTCACCTGCCGGGCGTTGTCATCAACCTTTGATTCGATATGACCGATACGATTCTCAAGGTACAAAAGCGTCTGACCTTGAATGCTTGGTGGTGTTGTTGGTTGCAAGTGAATGGCGATGTAGGCCAGACACACGAGTTGAAGTGTCAAGACTGTTGTTCTGTACAATTTTTATATCCTCTTCTTGTTATGTTGTTGCAGAAAGCTGGCGGGGAAGCCATCAGGCTTAGCCATATAGGATAAAGCCCCAGAGAACATCAGCGTTCTGAGGTGGCAGTGATAGAAATGCAGGGGAGGGCAAACCCCCCGGCTGCTGTTTCCTATGTGTTTGTAAATGTCTAACGACTACGGCATTCCCTGATCCAGTTTCCAAGCTCACGGCCTAACCTCTTCGTTTCTTCGCTGTACTCCTGCTTTACTTCTTGCTCTTCTACAAGTACCTCAGAAGGCCGTTCAGGAATGGCTTCGATAGCCTCCTTTACAGCAGATTCTTGCAACTCAATTGAACGATCAGGTTTAGTTGATGGCATAGGGGTAGTAGAAGGAGGACGTTCTTTTTTCTTCAGTAAACGAAGGTATAGCTCCTCTTTGTTGAGCGACATACTATTTGCCCTCCTTTGTGATAGAGGCAAAGTAGGTTTGAGCTTCTTCAAGAGCCTTGGCTTTAGCTTTCTCTTCCTTTTTGTTCTCAGCATCTGCGGCTTTCTTTTTCTCAGCTTCGTACAGCTGGGAAGCAAGAAGCTCGACTTGAGAAGCGTTCCAAGATTCGATTTCTGCTCGATACTCTTCTTCGATCTTTACGGTTAGAGCGGCAATGTCAGCGTCAATCTCTCCTTGTGGGCGATAGAAGTAAGCACGATAGTATCCCGGCGATGCCGAGGCTTCATATGCGTGGGGGAACAGAGGACGGCCTTCCTTCTCAAGCTTTAGCGTAAGCTCCAACAACATCTGCAATGTTGGAGTGCTTTCGATCACTGCTGCTTGATAGCGCCAAGCGCCGTGCTCATACTTACCTTCGAGATATTCAGCCTTCGCTTTCGCTACGCGCTCTGCAAGCTGTTGAGCATCGAATACCATCGGGCGTTGTACGTGTTTTGAGTTGATGTTTTGAGTTGTGGTGTTAGTCATCTTGCATTACCTCTTTGGTTTTTGAATGGGCAACAGTGCCCTATTGAATGCACTTCGTTAGGAAGAGCAAAATCTGGTTATGTATATCGTTTAAACTGCTGAAAGCCCCGTGGCACTAAGTGTTGAGGCAGAAGTGTTGTAACGTGCAATTACTACTGTAGCTGTGATGCGTTTTACTTTAAAATGGTACGAAATCCGGTTCGTCGTCCCAGGGGCTTGCAGGAGGAGAAGGAACATAATCATCTCCGACCTGATAATAATGGTCGGGGTAGTCGTTCAGCCCTCTGCACTCAGTGAAGTGAGCATCATCATAGAAGCTGGCTACCTGTAGGGATTCCTTCTTACTCTCAATCCACCAGTACAAGAACTCTGCATCTACCAGACCAGCGTTATGTAGAGCTTGTTTGTTAAGTTCGGTTTGCATTGTGAAGATTTCTAAGTCTTCTTGAATCCAAGATGCGTGAGTTAGCCAGTCAGAACCGTGATCGTTTCTTGAATCGTGATGGTCTAAAGTCGTCAGCTCCAGATACTTACGAAGCGTATTGCTGATTAGCTTGCGATCAGGCTTGGCACCTTGCAGGACGTTGAATGCAGTGAAAGCGGCAAAGTCTCGAAGATCACTACCATCTTGTTCAGGCTTCAGGCGTACAGGGTAAAAATAAGAGCCGTACACAAAACCACCAATGGCATCAAAACCACCTTGATCTTTCTGGCTCATCAACCAAAGAGATACGCACCGAACAGCGTCAGCTGTGAACCTGTAATCGCTACTTTTGGCAGGGTCTTGGCACTGCTCTGCAAACCGCTCCAGCTCTTCGAGGTACACGACAAGCGTTCGGCGTGCTGTCAGACTCAAGGTGAATAGCTCTTGCTCTTGCAGTGAGGCGTAGAGCTTTCTAAGGGCTGTCATACCCATACGTTCAAGCTCAAGTAGCGGAACCTCGCATTTGGGAAACTCCGTCTTGATCTTCTTCGCTAGTCCGAAACGCTGACTCTTACGAATAGGGTGTTGCTTTGCATACTCTACGAGCTTGGTGCCTAGATACTTTTGCACCTTCGTCAGTACGGCCTTGTCAGATGCGTCCTTATCTACAAGCCACTTGGTTTTCAAGCTACTGCGCTTGATGCACAGGCCAGCACCCTGTACCTCCGTAGCGCCGTATACCTGATTGGCAAGGCTGCCGCCTATGAAAAGATTCTGATGATGTAAAAGCCCTACAGTGTCTTTACCTTGGGAAGGGTTTATGTGGCAAAGATGGAATTTCGATTTTTGTTTGTCTGCATTCCAACCGTAGCATTTGAAGCGACGGCGATACACCGAAAACAATTCGATCAGATCAACATCTTGTAGAATCTCTACTGTGCCAGCTCGCTTGCATTCACGACTTACCCACAGCCATTCATCACATGCTGGAAGATTGGCAATGCGCTTAGATGCTGTTTTGGTGTTACGTGCTTTAGTGCGGCAGGAGACAGAACAGAATTTAGCGGCGTATTGGCTGGTGCTGAATTCAGTGTTGCAGTGTTGGCAGACTCGGGTTCGTACTACTGGCATTTTTATTATCCTCAAGATATGGGAATTGATGTTCTTGTTTGCAAATCAGTTTATTCAGGAAGTGAGTGACGTTGCCTGTCTCTCCACTACGTTGATACAGATCGAGAAGCACTGATGCCGCTTGGTCACTGAGCTTAACTTTCATTAGATTTACTCTTTGTTAAAAGGCTGGATGGCTTGTGGTTACTGGCTTACAGGCATATGTGTTGTTATGCGTAATTACTACTGTTCTATTTTCAATGTTTTGAACTCCTCCTTCAATTCTTGCTCCACAATCCAGGCCTGTAGCTGCGACAGGACGACCGATGTAAGGCTTCGTCCGTTAGCTACTTCCCTGAAACGATCCAGCAGTGACTCGTTGTATGTGGTAGTGATCTTCTTCGTAGACTTAGGTGCGTCTTTCATTATCGTCAGTCATCAATCAGAGCCACCGCGAACACTTCCATCGCTGCCAGTTGAGTAGGGTCTTTGATCTTAAAGAGCAGAGAGCGAATAGCTTGCTTTTGTTGGTAGCGCTTGACACAACAGTTGTTGCTGCAAGTGACGTGGTTTTTGCGATGTGGTGTAAATAGCTCGTTGCACCACGCGCAGCTGATTTGTTTTTCTTCGGACATGGTTTTCCTCCAGTGGTTAGGATAATTAACAGTTAGTTTGGATCGAGTACGGACGGAGTTTCTTTGACGCATAAAGAAGCCCAACAGTTTTAAATGCTGGGCTTCAAGGTAAGGGTGAAAGACTCAAGGGACCAGCTTGAATCTTTCAGACACCACTGCAAGAAGAAGTGAGGAGTGATGTCTATACTTGAAAGCAGTCCGGCCCATTCGAAAAATGAACTGGTTGCTCGTTAGTATTTGTGGAGCACCGTTTTCACGCTGCTCAGTAGGTAAAAACCTCCTGTTAAGGAGGTGCTGCAAAGCCCTTTGTAGCATTCTAAACTCTTTTCAAAAACTTGAATGCCGGGCACAGCAAAACATAAATGAGGTAATTTTTAATTGGGAGTCGGGGTGTTTAAAGCGAAAGTTTTGCGTAGAAAAATAAAGTGTTCAGTTAGTTCTCTAGCTATATGTAAATTATCTCATATTATACTGGTTAATGTCAAGTAGTTAGGGTTTCACTTAGTTGTTGTTGAGCATAGTGGTAAGGCTGAAAGCCTGATGTAATAAGGCTTGTAGCCGTATTGGCTGATTATAATTATTTTCACTCCAACCATTGTTCCGACAAGCGGTAGTCGGTATGTGGTGAGTGTTTAGTATTAGATGCTATTAAATTTATGTATTTACTTTTATCAGCTTATACATCCAAGTAGATCAGAGAAGGAAACCAAGTAAAAGAAATCAATACCCAGCCATACACCGTTCCCCATTGTTTAGTGGGTAGCATCTTCTCAGATACAAGTGCTTAGACTGAATTAAGATTCTTATGCTTGAAACCTTCCGAGACCTGAGCCGAGTGCGTATTGCTACGCCATCCAAGTGAGTCGTCGTTAGTGAGAATAAATTCTCCAGAGTCGGTCGGCTAAGCCGCTCTGCCAAGTCATAGGACGTATGCTGCGCCTATGATTACCCCCGTGCATTTCACATAGCCCAGAAAGGCTAACAGGACGTTAGGGGAAACGTATCGGCTGTGCCCACACCACGATAGCCGATCTAGTACGAGAAACAGTCGCGGTCGGACGCAGGAAGCTTACGCCACCACGCTTTACCCACCAATTTCAAGGAAGGCATCTATTTTAAACTAAATATTAAATACTGACAAACAAAACTTGCATATATTTATCAACTATGATTGTCCCGCGCTATAGCGCATTAAATCGCCTTATTTGGCTGTAGCTGAGTCGCCGCACGACTGAAAAGCCTATCGTCGTTTTTAACTACGATTTTCCCCACGAAAAAGGCTACTTCGTTCGATGTTCAGGGGAAGGCGAAGGACAGTAAACCAATCACCTTGGCTTTCTGTTCCAAACTCGGACCCTTTGAGTAAAGATCGAACGTAATCATTCCCGTCTCGTGTCCGAACAATCCCGGCATCACTGCCACGTCCGCACCTGCTTGATGCACGAGAGTGATAGCGGTCTTCCTGATGCTGTGGAACACATGCTCTTTTCCGAACCCTGCTGCTGTCTTCAGCCGCCCGAAGCGTTTGCTGAGCGAGTCCAGGCGATTCCCATATTTATTATTGCCACCGGGCAACAGGTAGCCATCTGGGGAAGCTTCAAGCAGCGACGACACAAGATCAGCAATCTGAGGATGGATAGGTACCTCTCGGATACCAGCGGCACTCTTGGCTTCTGTGATCGAGAAGCTGATGGGCACACCGTCTTTAAAGGTAAGGTTGTCGCGGTGAATCCTGCCAATCTCTTCAAGCCGAGCGCCTGTGTACGCACCCAGCGCAATCAGGTCAGCTAAAGGTTGGTCTTTCTTTTCAACTGCCAGAGCGTGCAGGTGTTCAACGTCCCCCTTACTGAATGCATCCCAGCTCACAGCCTCGCCTTTGATCGTTGGATAGTCGTGATCGGCAAAAGGATTGGGCTGGCCTTTGTATTGTTCCCGCCAATCAACATCGTGCTTACAAGCCCATTTCCAAAAGCTGCTGCATGACCATGCGTGTTGCTTCTTAGTTTTTGAGCTGAGAGCGTTCCCGGCCTTGTCTGTTAGCTGATCGAGGTAGGCCGACACCGTGTCGAAGCTCACCGGCTTGCCCGTCTCGTTCAGATACTTTGAAAACTGATCCACTCGACGGGACATCTGGTCGATGGTCTTTGGCTCGATGCCTTTGCGCTCTTGATATAGGCGGAAGGCTTCGATTCTTTTCTGAGTGATGGGGGAGCGGGGCTTGTATACGGTGTGGTCCGCCATGATGCGCATGGCTTCCTCGGTCTCTTCCTGAGATAGCTCGTACTCATCTGCTGTCACTGAGGCTTCAATCTCCCCGAAGAACGCCACCATCTTTTCGACTAGCTGGGCACCGCTGCCGGGGTTCAGATTTGGCAGCTCATCAAGATAGTGCTGGAACGTTACGACAACCTTTTCAGCCAAGTCGGGCCTACCAGCTTCGATAAAGCCTTCAACCACTTCCCGCAATCCTTCGATCCACGATAAATCTACAGGTCCGGTAGCGCTGGTTTGAGCCTTGCTGAACAGGTTGAGGATTCGCCGTTCTTTATTCTTCTGTTGCTCAACCGACTGTGCGTGCAGCTCCTCACGCCATGCGTCCCCTAACAGGGCTTTCCGTTCTTTAGCGTCCCGTATCTCCGCTTTCCATTTCGCCAGCCACGGCAGGCGGCGTTCCATTGCTTCTGAGCGGCGAGCGGTTTTCAACGAGCGTAGAAATACTCGGCTACCACCAAAAGCGGGACGCACTCCCTCGGGAATATCCAAGCGCACGTACCATGTCGATTCTTTCTTTTTCTGAAAAATATGGTCTGCCATGATCCACGCCGGGGCTGAGTGATAGAGTGGGTTCTACTACTCAATTCTACTACTATTGGCGCTGGAAGGCCCGGAATAGCGTCGTTTCTGGCTTGCAGGGGAGAGATTTTAGAGTCCCTATCTCTCCGCCATTCTTCTAGAAGCCCCGTAATTTCATGATTACGGGGCTTCTTCGTTTCTGCGATTTGGTTTGGTCTGGTGGAGCCATCGCTCCGCGACCGCCACCTCACCCTGCGTCGCCTCATCCTTTTCCGTGGCCGGTGCTAGAGTCGGACCAGAGCTACGCGCGCCTTTCTTCCGAGATGTCCCAGTCTGTTCAGATTGGCTTGCCAGAGAAGTTCTGGCGGCAGAACTATTTGTTTCTATACAAAATATAAATACATATAATATAGTTCGTGCACGTTATCGGCGGGATACGAAAAGCGTTGTCAGGCACGCGTTCGGTGGGTTCGCGGTTCATCATCAGCCGCACGCCAGGCGCTCAAAGCTCTTTTCTCAGGGACATAACCACGTGAAGACCATCAGTGTTCAAGGCAGCATGGGTAACGGCTTTGCAATCGAAGTGGCTTGCGGCAATCACCGAGTACTCATTGATCAGCCGCGCGCCGCGTTCGGTACTGATACCGGGCCGAGCCCTTTGGAGCTGGTCTTGGCGGCGCTTGCGGGGTGCTTCGGAACGATCGGTCGTTTCCTCGCCCACCAGCGCAAGGTGGAGCTGCGTGGCATGCGCTTCGAAGTCGAGGCGGACTACGATCCGGCCGGGTTGCTCGGGCGGGACACCAGCGTGCGGCCGGGCTTCGAGGAAGTGCGTCTTCGGGTGGATATCGATGCTGACATGACGCTGGAGCAAAAACAGGAATTCCTCGCCGAGGTAGAGCGCCGGTGTCCGTTGGCAGACAACCTGCTGCGTGGCACGCGTCTGCACAGCGAGTTGGCAGGCTGAGAGCTGAAGCCGAACACCCGCTAAAGCAAAGGGCAGCTGGGCGCGGAGGGCGCGGAGGGCGCTGAAGCGCTTTGGCGTAGTGGGCTGGACGGTTAGATAAATTGGTTTTTTCGGCGCTGGCGTGCGCGCCCCGTGCGGCAGCACATAGGTAATCCGCGGCAGCGCCGTAGCTGCCTGGTCGCAGGACGGTTCGATGATCGCCGGCCCTGTTGATTTTCGATTCCATTCATCGCATTCGGCCGCTAGGCCCCCAAGGAGTTTTTATGCGCTATCTGTTGCCCTTGAGCTGTTTGGCGTTGAGCTTGTCTGCCCAAGCAGAGCCACTGGGTCCATTGATCAGTGAGGGGATGGCACTCATTCCTCCATTTCAGCAGCAGCTGATGGCCACGGTGAAGTCCGCTGTGGAAAGTGGCGGACCGCAACAGGCGGTGCAGGCCTGCCAGCAAATGGCGCCGCAGATCACTGCCGAGCATAGCGAGGCGCCTTGGCGGGTGGGTCGCACGGCACTGAAGCTGCGCAACCAGGACAATGCCCCCGATCCCTGGGAGCGCGCTGTGCTGGAGCAGTTTCAGCAGCGCGCTGCGGAGGGGGAGCCGCTGCAAAACATGTCGCATGCCGAAATGGTGGACGGTGAGTTTCGAATGATGAAGGCCATTCCCACTGGCGAGGCGTGTCTGGCCTGTCATGGTGGTTCGATCAAACCCGAGCTGGCGGCGCTGATTGACCAGTATTATCCCGAGGACGAAGCTCGGGGCTTCAAGCTTGCGGAGCTGCGGGGCGCTTTCACCCTCAGGCGCGCTGTCGACTAGCCGTCTGCTTTACTGACCTGCCCGTGGCCGCCCGGCTGCGGCGCACGGAGAATGTAGTCATGCATTCGGACAGCGTCTCCACATACAAGCTGTAGCATCCCGCCGCTTTGCTCATGCGCCGATGCGTCCTGCCACGCTGGCCAGTCCAGACGCCGGGTGTAACAAGGCTGATGCCGTCCACAGTCGCAGACGGCAACTCAGGTCGTCGCCAGCGCGATGGTCAGCCAATCATCGTTTCTGCGAATCCTCTTCGTCATCTACGCGCTCGTCGTCTCCGTGAGCGTTTTCGATCGTGTCCTCGGTTAAACGTGGTTGCGGGTCTTCGCCGGTAGGGTTCTGGTAGCCATGTGCGCTTGCCTCGTTGTTGAGGTCCTGCTGGGCCTGGCTGTTGGTGTCGGCCGGCTCAGGCTCGGTCGGCTCCTGATTGGCCGATGCGGCGGTTGCTAGCAGGGCTAGTAACACTGATGAAGCGATGCTCAAGCTCTTCATTTGATATCCCTCGACTGTTTGCGGGCTCCATGTTTCGGACCTGCAGCGGCTGACGTTCGTTCGTGTCTGCTGCTGGACGGGCCGCGCATAGAGCGGTGCTTCCCGACAGGGGTGGGGCACCCAGTCGTATTTGGACTGTCTCAGCTGGGAATCACTTACCGAGACGCTACATGATCGATTGGTTAATGAAGAACCAGCAGCTCGTTTCGTTGCTGATCTCCTTGAGCACGCTTCTGGTGTGGATGTTCTATGCGCATTTGCTCCTGCGAAACTTCAGACGGCAGCGTCAGCCGAGCCTGCTTATCAATCGAGGCGCAGGCAAAGGGCTTGGCTCGCTTTGCATCATCTCCAACATGAGTGCCGAGCCGATGTTCATCAATCAGCTCGTGGTCTCGGTGGTGACGTCACGTGGGCCCTTGGAAGTGGACATCACCGACATTCGCCAGAGCATGGAAGATGACGTGTCCCCCGACCTCGCCATCCACCAGACCACCCACCAGGGGCCGTTAAGCAGTGGTGATTTCATTCACGTCGGGACCTTTCAGGGTATGTTGCGGCGAGTTGCCGAGCTCAATGGCATCGAGCTTCAAGGCCATCAGCCCGTGGGTGACTGGCAGTTCCACTGCATGGAAATCCGCGCGGTGGCGTTTTACGGGCCAGAGCGCCACCCGCTGGGTGTGTTGCGCCGCTTCAAGCTGGGCGACCTCACCGATCCGGAATGCCGTCTGGTGCCGGAGAGCCCGTTCACCCACCAGCTGACCTCCTGGCGTGACCGTCGCCGGGTAAGGCGATGGCTATCGGAAGGGCTGGATGACTAGCCCTTCGCACGCATGGGCTTAAGCAGGCTGGAACTCCGCTTCGTTTCAAAGGTCACGTAGAACTGGCTTCTCAGCGCGTGTCGTAGCGATACGCCGGGTTTAAGCCGTGACATGCGCTGCGCAGCAGGACATTGCTGACGTGTAAACGATTGGACAGCTTGGTTTCGGCGAGGCTGCAGCACTAAGGGAATCGGTCGTGGAGATCAACCGGGTAAGCGCAAAGGACATCAACGAAGAGCACTATGAGTTGGTTGTAGTCGGGTCTGGTTTTGGTTCGAGCTTCTTTTTGACCGAAGCCTTGAAACACCTCACCGGGCGCGCATTGATCCTAGAGTGGGGTGACTTCCATCCCTGGGATTGGCAGATCCAGACCCAGAGCAGTTCTGCCATCAAGCCGGACTCCACCTACGACAACCGCGGCGAAAAGCCCTGGAATACCACCATCGCCTTGGGCGGTGGAATGAATTGCTGGTATTCACAGACGCCTCGTTTGCATCCCAGCGATTTCGCCATTCGGACGCGCTACGGTGTCGGCAACGATTGGCCGCTGAGCTATGCCGAGCTCGAACCCTACTATTGCCAGGCCGAGCAGATCATGTCGATCGCGGGCGACCCAGACATGACCCGAGTGTTGCCTCGCAGCCAACCCTTCCCCCAGCCTCCACATAAAGGCTCCTCCATTGACATGTTGATGAAGGAGGCCATGCCCGACCATCATTTCATCATGCCGACCGGGCGTGCTCGGGTCGCGACCGGCACCCGAGGCGTCTGCTGTGCCAATGCCACCTGCAATCTCTGCCCGATGAACGCCAAGTTCACCGCGCAGAATGGCTTGGCCGAGCTGTACAGCCATCCCAAGGTAGATGTGTGCCTGAAGACCGAAGTGCGCACACTCGAATACCAAGGCAACATCATTAAGGGCGTCACAATCCGCTCCGATGGACAGGAGTTCAAAGTATTCGGTGATCTGTTCGTGCTGGGCGCCAATGCCATTCAGAGCCCGGCGATCCTGCTGCGTTCGGATATCAACTTTGGCGAAACCGGTATGGGTCTGCACGAGCAAGTGGGGGCCAACGTCGAGGTGTATCTCGATGGGCTGGGCAACTTCGATGGCAGCACGATTACCACTGGCCTTAATTACTCGCTATACGACGGTGACTTCCGTAAGGAGCACTCGGCGTGCCTGGTCTACTTTGAAAATCGCTGGCCGTATGGGCTACGCCCAGAAATCGGACGCTGGAACCAGACGCTGCCGTTGATGCTGGTGAGCGAAGACCTGCCCAACGTCGAGAACCGGGTCGTCATCGACCCGCAGACAGGGCAGGCGATCATCGACTACCGCGGCGAGTCCGACTACGGCATGAAGGGGGTTCAGTACGGCCTCGATAGCCTGGAAAAATTGCTCGCGCCGCTGCCGGTTGAGTCGATCAACTTCAGGGAATGGCGTCTGACGGAATCGCACGTGCAGGGCACGTTGCGCATGGGGCAGGTGGATGACGGTTCGGTCGTCGATGGGCATATGGTGCATCACAAGATGCGCAATCTTGTTGTCGTCGGTACTGCTACTTACCCGAGCTGCTCGCCGGCGAATCCCAGCCTGACGGCTGCCGCCTTGTCCATCCGTGCTGCCGACCTGCTTTATAGCTAAGGATTGCCCATGAAACGTCGTACGTTGTTGATTTCGTCCGCCGCCACACTGGGTCTGGTGGCAATCGGATCTGGCGCCTGGGTCTACGAGGACCGCCAGGTCTTCATTCCTCAGCTGCTGCAACGGCTGGTGGGAAACTTCCAGATGGATCCTGACGATCAGCGCAAATTCGTCGATGCGATGGCTGACCACTACGGCTCGGAGAAGCTGGCCGCATTGATGGGGCTCTACAAGATCCGCCAGCAAACCGGAGTGGGAACAGCCTACACTGATCTTCGGGTCGACAACTTCGAGCGCCGCTTGTTAACGGATTTCATGGTTTCGACTGATTTTTTGCGGCAGCAGAACAAGACCAATCCCAAGGTTAGCTTTCTTGGCTACCGGTTGCCCTGCAGCAACCCTTACGCCCGGTTCGACGGGCTGGCGTGAGGTCATACGGTATCCGCCTGCCTCGTTGAGCCCGTCGGTCAATGGCCTTTGCAGTGTCATTCGATGGATCAAGTGACAGGCTGGGTGGCCCCCTCAATCCGTCTTTCCGGAGGCCTGTTCATGCGCATCGCCGTCTTCAGTACCAAGCCCTACGATCGCACATTTCTCGACCAGGCCAACCAGGCGCACCAGCACCACCTGGTCTATCTGGACGCCCGGCTGACCGCGGAAACCGCGCCGCTAGCGGCGGGTTTCGCTGGCATCTGTGCCTTCGTTAACGACAAGCTCGACCGCGAGGTGCTGCAGCGCTTGCATTCCAGCGGTACGGAGCTCATCGCCCTGCGGTCGGCCGGTTTCAATAACGTCGACCTCGCCGAGGCGGAGCGGCTGGGCATGACGGTGGCGCGAGTGCCGGCATATTCGCCCCACGCGGTGGCAGAGCATGCAGTGGCACTGGTGCTCGGGCTCAACAGGATGACCCATCGCGCCTATAACCGCGTGCGTGAAGGAAATTTCTCCCTCGATGGCCTGCTCGGTTTCGACCTGTACGGTAAGACGGTGGGCGTGATTGGGACCGGCAAGATCGGCCTTATCTTCGCCGACATCATGCATGGCTTCGGTTGCAGGGTGCTGGCTAGCGATCCGTTTCCCAGCGCCGATGCGAAGGAATTCGTCAGCTATGTGCCGCTGGAAAAACTGTTCGGCGAAGCGGACATCATTTCGCTGCACTGCCCGCTGACCCCGGAAACCAACCACCTGATCGATGCCGACGCGATTGCTCAGATGAAACCGGGCGTAATGTTGGTCAACACCGGCCGAGGCCGTGTGGTCGATACGCGCGCAGTCATCGAGGGTCTCAAGAGCGGAAGGATCGGTCGGCTGGGGCTGGATGTTTACGAGGAGGAAGAAAACCTTTTCTTCCAGGACCTTTCACAGCAGGTCATCAGTGACGATTTGTTCATGCGCCTGACGACCTTTCCCAACGTGTTGATAACTGGGCATCAGGCATTTTTCACTGCGGAAGCGCTGACTAATATCGCCGAGACTACGCTGGCGAATATCAGCGCCTTCGAGCAGGGTAGCGGTGCCCTGCATCGGGTGACCGCCGACAAGCTGGTGTAGCCATCACGGTTCGCTTTGGCGCCTGGATTGCCAGGCGGAGCCCTAGCCGGATCAGCGTGGGCTCTGCTCGCTGATCAGCATCCCGCATGCCACCTGATAAACCTGATTCCCACGTCTGATCGTCAGTGGCGCTCGTTCAGCAATCACCGCGCCGCTGTCTAGCATCCGTTCGATGTGGGTACGCAGTTGATGGTATTGCCTGGTGTATTCCCGATGCATCTAAGTCAGCCCTCTCAGCCATCTCGAGTTATTAGGCGTAGCGACCCAGTTACGACTCGCTAGAAGTCGATTTGTCCCTCCGTTCGTCGGAGAGTGGACGGGCAAAGCCTGGCTGCGACCGCTTAATGCAGCGATGGTATTCGCCCATTATCGCCGGTAGTATCAAAAGGCTATCGCTGCCGCGACGCTTTACTAAGGGTGAGCTAGACGCATGAACGAACAAGCCATACCGGTGCTAATCACATTTCTCGCCGTTGCCGGTATCGCCGCGCTGTTGCTGCGTCGAGCGTTGACCCTCTCGAGTCTTCAGCGCAACGCGAAGGAAGCACAACCAACCCAAGCGAAGGTTACTCGTCTCAACTCCGAGCCGACCAATAGTCCCATCGACAGGCACGGCGCGGCGATACGCCCGACCGGGTCAGCTCTGGAATAGCTGGCGCAGGCTACTCGGCGCTAGCCCGGTCCAGCGTTTGAACGAACGGCGGAAATTGGTGGTGTCGTTGAAGCGCAGGTAGCTCGCCACTTCATCATTGCTGTAGCCCTTCATTTGGTACAGGTACAGCGCTACATGCTTGCGTACCTGATCCAGCTGTTCCTGAAAGCCGGTGCCATGCTTGTGCAGTTTGCGCTTGAGCGAGGCGGGACTCATCTCGAAGGACTGGGCGACACGCTCCAGATTCAGCGGCTCTCGGATGTTCGCGTAGAGATGGTCGTACAGCTGATCGATAAAGCTGCCAGGCCAGCCAAGGCTCTCCAGCTGCGCGCAACTCGCCTGCTGCGCGACCTGCCCGGCGGTCGCCGAGGCGCCTGGCCAGGGCTTGTGCAGATATTCCAGCGGCAGGCTCATCATGGTCATCTGACTGGCGAAGGTCAGCTGCTCGCTCAGGTGCACCCAGTACTGCTCGACATGCCGCGGCTGCGGGTAGGCGAGGTGGAAGCGCCAAGGGAGGCGCTCGCCGGATAGCCGTCTGCTCATCGCCACCACGGCGGTCAGGCTGGCTTCGGTGAGGAACCGCTGCTGGTTACCGATACCACAGTTGTCGGTCCAGTACAGGTATGCCCTCCGCTCGTCGAGGAACAGCCGGGGCGTCAGTAGCGGACTGAGCAGGACGCGGAATTGCTGCAGCTGTTCCAGCGCCTGTTGCAAGGTGCAGGCATGGGTCAGCGCGTGGCTGACCTCGCCGTAGTGGCCGGGTAACAGGCGCTGGCCGAACAGAAAGCTGCTGTCGTCAGCCTCAAGCAAGCGCTGCGCGTTTCCGATTAAGGTCAGGAACTGCAGGGGACTGATCCGCGCCTGGCCACTGATGACGTCTTCATAGAACAGCCCACTACCACGCAGTAGCTGGTGGTTGTCGATCCCGCGTGACAGCGCCAGATCGATCAGCACGGCCGGCTGGTGATGAGCGGTGATGAAACGCGTGTCGCAATCGTAACCAGGGGGCATGGCCGTTTCCTCAGGCGCAGCGCGGCAGCTGCTGCTTGGTTTTGGCCAGGTTCAAATTGAGGCGTTTGAGCAGCTGTTCAGCATCCTCGTCGAACGCCATCACGGTCCCTGTGCTTGCACGGAGGTGTACCCGTTCGCCGTGCTGTGTTGTTTTGTGCGCCAGGCTGGCCACGGCCTGTTGCAGTTCATCTGCGATCATTCGGGCCTGGGTCTCACCCGTGTTTGGCAACACCGCCACGAAGCGATCCCCGGCCAAGCGGCAGAGTAGATCCTGACGGCGCAGATTGAGCAGCAGTAGCTGCGCCATGGCCTGCAAAACCGCATCCCCCTCTGCCTGGCCGTAGCGCTGATTGATTGTGTTGAAATCGTCCAGGTCCACGACCACCAGTGACAGTGGCTGCTGTTCCGCCTGGGCGTGACCGAGCGCCAGCTGCACCTGCTGGCGCAAGTATTCCGCGGCGCCCAATGGGGTCAGCTTGTCGAACAGGCGGTGCTCGCGGAATCCTTTCTCACGCTTGCTCATCTGCTGGCTGATGGCACGCTGTTCCTGGTTGAGGTGATAAATGCCCAGCGTCAACAGCAGCAAACCGATGGGCATTGGCGCGGTCTCCAGCCAGTTGTCCCAGACGGCCAGCTCCGGCAGCTGGATGAACTCGTCCAGCGTGTCCATCCACCAGGAAAAGAACACGCAGGCCAGGCCCAGGGCGAGCAGCCGTGTCACACGACCGGCTGGACGGCTGTGCAGCAGCATGATCAGCCAGGCGAGCGCCAGCACGGCAGAGCCGCCTTCGCCGGCGACGTCCGTCCAGTTGATCTCCGCCCAGGTTTTGATCTGGCCGGTCGCCAGGTAGACCTGCAGACCAAGATTGGCGACGAAAGCGAGGCCGAGCAGGGTGAGGGTGTGGAGTTTGAGCAGGGATTTCATCAGGTCTCCGTGGCGAGCCGCGCCAGTGCGTGAGGGCACGGAAACAGATGGATGTGACGGTTGGATGAATGGGGTGGGGGTTGAATTGGCTCAATGGTTTTTTTCGATGTTGCTCTTTTTTGAGTGTAAGCGGATTAGGGAGTTGCTTGATGGCTTGGTTTCGCCCTGCTGGGCGAGTCCCTTTTGGCAGTCGCCCCAAAAGGAACCAAAAGGTCTTGCCCCTGCATCCGAACTAGGCGTCCCCGGTTCGCTGCGCTCGACTTCCCTCATTCCATCGCTGCTCCGTGGGTCGCCGCGCAAGGGCCATCCATGGCCCTTCACGGCTCTCGCGGCATCCATGCCGCTCGCCCCTCTACGTAGCGATTCCATTCGGCCTGCTGAAAGGGGCGTTCGGCGGCGTCTGATGGTTCGTCTGCCAGCAAAGAAGCAACGCGCCCCCGCGTCTCGTAGCGGCGTAGGGTGGGCTTCAGCCCACCGTGACGGAGTCGCGATGTGCTTGTGGTGGGCTAAAGCCCACCCTACGGGTTGAGCGTTGCGCCCGAGCCGGAGGCGGGTCATATCGGCTCACCTCATACCCCAAACCACCCCAATAATCCCTCTCTGGCGCACCAGCAAAAAACCCTGTCACAGAACCGCCATATCCCGACCCTACCGTCCGCTCCAGTTCCGGGATGGACCCGGTAAACAGCGTTCGGGGGATTGTTCATGAGCACATACCGCAGCGGCATCCGTCATGCAGGTTTCCGCATCAGCCTGCTGGCCCTGGCCATCAGCGCCGGTTCGGCCTGGGCCGAGGAGCCGCTTGTCATGGAGCACGTCGAGGTGATCGGTCAGGCCGTCAGCATCGACGAAGCATTGAGGGACCAGCGCAACTCCGACAGCGTGAAAAGCGTCGTCCATGCCGATGGCATCGGCCAGTTGCCCGATGACAGCGCCGCCGAAGCCTTGCAGCGGATCCCCGGCCTGTCCGTTGAGCGCGATCAGGGTGAAGGTCGCTTCGTCAGCGTGCGCGGCATCGCGCCGGACCTGAACAGCGTCACTATCAACGGCACCCTGGTGCCCTCGCCGGAAAGCGGCCGCCGCGCCGTGGCACTGGATGTGCTGCCTTCGGAACTGGTGCAGTCGCTTTCAGTGGTCAAGACCCTCACGCCGGACATGGACGCCAACTCCCTGGGCGGCACCATCGAGGTGGAGAGCCTCTCCGCGTTCGACCACGACGGCCTGTTCTACAGCCTCAGTACCGAAGCCAGCTACGACGAGAACGTCGGCGAGACCAGCCCGAAATTCTCCGGTGCCATCAGCAACCGCTTCAGCCTGGGCGATGGCGTCGACAACTTCGGTGTGGCCGCGGCACTGAGCTGGCAGGATCGCGACTTTGGCTCGGACAACGTCGAGACCGGCGGCAAGTGGGATTTCGAAGACGATGGGGCCCGGCTGCGGGAGTTCGAGCAGCGCGACTACGAGATCACCCGCGAGCGCACCGGCTTTGGTCTGAACTTCGATTACCAGCCAGACGACTTCAGCAGCTATTACCTGCGCACGCTATACAGCCGCTTCAAGGACACTGAGACCCGCAACGCAGCCGGGGTCGAGTTCGAAGATGCGCAACGGGCCGGCGAGCTGGGCGATGCCGAGGGCTGGCGTGAGCTGAAGTCCCGCGAGGAAACCCAGACCATCCAGTCCTACGTGTTCGGTGGCGAGCGGATGATGGGCTTCTGGACCCTCAGCGGTCAGGTCGGCTACAGCGAGGCCCGCGAGCGCAACCCGGGCGGCATTTCCAGCGCGACGTTCGAGGGTGACTTCGCTGACGTCGGTTTCTCCAGCACGAACAAACCGCGCCTGACCGTCGACCCGTCTTTCTACGATCCTGCGAGCTTCGAGCTGGACGAGGTGGAGTGGGAGAAGACCGATGCGCGCGACAAAGAGAAAAACATCCGTCTGGATCTGGCCCGTGATTACGACATCCAGGGCTACGCCTCCCAGCTCAAGTTCGGTGGCAAGCTCAGCCGGCGCGACAAGACCAACGACGCCGAGATCTGGGCCTACGACGATTTCGACGACCTGACCCTGGCCGACTTCCAGAGCGGCAAGGTCGACTACGCGCTGGACCGCTTCGGTTCGGGCATAAGTGCCGGCGGCCTGGAAGGCCTGATTGGCGGCCTCGATGCGAGCGAGTACTACGATCAAGAGGAGTCGCGCATCGGCGACTTCGACATGAGCGAAGACATCAACGCTGCGTATTTCATGAACACCCTCGACTTGGACAAGTGGCGCATCATCGCCGGCCTGCGCTATGAGGGCACCGAGTTCAGTGCCAAGGGCACCGGCCTGCGCGACGGTGAGTTCGAAGCCGTATCCAGCGACAACCGTTATGAACATTGGCTGCCGGGCTTGCATGCGCGCTATGAGCTGACGCCCGATACCTTCGTTCGGGCGGCCTGGACCAATACAGTGGTGCGCCCGACGTTCGAACAGCTGGCGCCTGGCTTCGTCATCGATGGCGAAGATGCGGAGTTTGGCAACCCGGACCTCAAGCCACTGGAGTCGATGAACTACGACCTCGGCATCGAGCACTACATGGGCCGCGCGGGCGCCGTGTCGGCCTATCTGTTCTACAAGGACATCGACAACTTCATCTACAACACCGATCTGGCCGGCACGGGCCAATGGACTGGATTCGACGAAGCGCTGAGCTTCGAGAACGGCAGCAGCGCCAAGCTCTATGGTGTCGAGTTGGCCTATTCGCAGAAGCTGAACTGGCTACCGGCACCTTGGAATGGCGTGCTGCTGGGCGCCAACGCCACCTTCAGCAAATCCGATGCAGAGATCGAAGGGCAGGGCAGCAGTCGCAGCATCGACCTGCCAAACCACTCCGATAGCGTCGGCAACCTCATGGTCGGTTGGGAGAATGACGTGTTCAACATGCGTCTGGCGGCCAACTACAAATCCGAGTATCTGGCCGAAGTGGCCGGTATCGATGACGCAGCCCACGATCTCTACGCAGACGATCAGCTGTTCGTGGACTTCAAGGCAGGCTACTTCATCACGCCGAACCTGCAGGTGACGCTCGAGGCGTTGAACCTCACGGACGAGTCCTACTTCGTCTACACCGGGCGCAGCAACTTCAACGCCCAGTACGAGGAATACGGCCCGACCTACAAGCTTGGCCTGACCCTGACGCACTTCTGACCAACTTCGACTTATTCGCCGCCCCGCCTCTGCTCTGTTCCCCTTTTCGGAATGGTGGCGGTCAGCGGCTGCTGATTGGAAAAACCATGTACATGACTTTGCATAAACCCATGCTGCTGAGCCTCTGCATTGCGCTTGCGGCCTGTCAGTCCGGAGCGGGCGTCGACTCCGACAAGCAGCCGGCGGCGAACCTGAGCATCGTGGATGCCGCACCGCTGGAAGCCGTGAGCGCTCAGCTGATTTCAGATGCGGACTTATGGCCCGATGCTTCCCAGCTGATTGTTCGCCCGGATTCTCGCGGGCTGCAGATACTCGACGCCAAGGGCGCGGTAATCAGCGATTTCAAAGGCCGCTTTGAAGGCCTGGATTATCGCGTAGGCAGGCAGGGCATGCTGATCGCCACCCTCGACCGCAAGCGCCAGCAGGCCGTGTTGCTAGGGCTTGACCGCGAGCATCGCTGGAGCCAGCCGCTGTACATCCCGCGAACCGACTTCGCCATCGAAGGGCTGTGCTTGTTCCGCGACGCGGCGCGCAACAGCTTCCTGTTTTTGGTCGGTGAAGAAGGTATCGGTGAGCAATGGCTGGTCGCCGCCGACATGCGCCCACTTGCGACGCCGCAGCGCGTACGCGGCCTGAGCCTGCCGCCGGAAAGCGGCTACTGCCAGGTGAATGATCAAACCGGCGAGCTGATCGTCAACGAAGAAGGCGTGGGCCTCTGGCGTTACGCGGCGGATGCCGAAGCACCGCTTGTGCGCGATCCGGTGGATATGGTTCAGCCGTTCGGGGGTATCGCCGAAGCAACTGCCGGCATGGCATTGGTGCCCGGCGGATTGCTGGCGCTAGACCCGGAAGCCGGCGCGCTGCACCTCTATGGGCGAGACGCCGACAGCTGGCGTAGCCATTCGGTACTGCCGCTCGAAGGCTTCGACGAGCCTGAGCAGATCAGCGCCCGATTGACCGAGCGAGGCATCGAGCTGCTGCTGACCGATGAGCGTGGCGCCCACGCGGCCCGTCTGGACTGGCAGCCACCGTCGCCGACCGTGACGGCTGTCATCCCGATGCTGCCGGCTCAGGTCCAGACCGATCCGGTGCCGCACCTGGGGGATGCTGCCGATGACCCGGCGATCTGGGTCAACGCCAGCGACCGGACCAGAAGCCGTGTGCTGGGCACCGACAAGAAGGGCGGGCTCGGCGTGTACGACCTGACCGGCAAGCAGCTCCAGTACCTGCCCGTCGGGCGGTTGAACAACCTGGACGTGCGCACCGGCTTTGTTCTCGGCGGCAAGCAGGTTGACCTCGCCGTGGCCAGCAATCGGGATCACAACAGCCTGCACCTGTTCGCCATCGATCCAACGAGCGGGCAGTTGAGCGACATCGGCCAGATCGCCACGCCGATCTCCGAAATCTATGGCCTGTGCATGTTCAAGGATCGCCAGGGCGCTATCCATGCGATCGCCAACGACAAGGACGGCACCTTTCTGCAGTACCGCCTGGATGGTTCCAGCGGCTCGCCGCGTGGTGAGCTGGTGCGGCAGTTCAAGGTCGCCAGTCAACCCGAGGGATGCGTGGCCGATGACCGCACCCAGCGGCTCTTCGTCGGCGAGGAAGACGAGGCGGTCTGGACGCTGGATGCCCGTGGTGATGCACCGGCGAAGCTGGAGAAGGTGATCGGTGTCGGCGGCCCGTTGCATGACGACGTCGAGGGGCTGGCGCTCTACCAAGGTGCGAAGGCCGATTATTTGGTCATCTCGAGCCAGGGTAACGACAGCTATCTGGTCCTGGATGCCGCCGCGCCTTACGCCGTTCGCGGCGCATTCCGCGTTGGTTTGAATGCCGAGCGCGGCATCGATGGCGCATCGGAGACCGATGGGCTGGAGGTCACTTCGGCCAACCTCGGCGGTATTTGGAGTCGCGGCATGCTGGTGGTGCAGGACGGCCGCAAACGCATGCCCGAAGGCGCTCAGAACTACAAATACCTGCCGTGGGCAGCGGTTGCTGACGCGCTAGGGCTGGACTGACCTCGGTCGCATGAATGCATCAGGCGACGCCCGCAACGTTCCCTGAAAGTAATAAACGAGTGCCGTCCCACAGGGCGGCCGGAGGAAATACAGATGCAAAGTGAACATATGTCGGTCTGGGGTCTGGTCAGCGAGGCCAGCCTGGTGGTGCAACTGGTGATGGTGATTCTGGTGCTGGCCTCGATTGCCAGTTGGTACCTCATCATCCAGCGAGGCGCGGCCTTGCGCCGCAGCGAACGCCTTTTGAAAACCTTTCTGCAGCGCTTTCGTAGCGGCGCGGAACTGACCCAGTTGTATCGCGAGGGCAGTGATCAGCCGCTGCCCGGGGAGGCGGCCCTGCAGCGCATCTTTCTCGCTGGATATCAGGAATTCAGCCAGCTGCAGCGCCAGCCGGGCATTGCGCCGGATGCGGTGATCGAGGGGGTGGAGCGCAGCCTGTATGTCGCCATTTCCGAGCAGGAAGAGCGTTTGGAAGGCGGTTTGCAGTTCCTCGCCACGGTCGGTTCGGTCAGCCCTTATATCGGGCTGTTCGGTACGGTGTGGGGGATCATGAATTCCTTCCTTGGTCTGTCCATGGTGCAGCAGGCGACTCTCTCCACCGTTGCTCCGGGCATTGCGGAAGCGCTGATCGCCACGGCCATCGGCCTGTTTGCGGCTATCCCCGCGGTGATGGCCTACAACCGCTTTTCCGCCCGCGGCCAGACCCTGAGCGGGCGTTATTACAGCTTCGCCAACGAGCTGCAGGCGCGCCTGCATCGTCGCCTGCATGCCGGCTCGCCCAGCGTCGCCGCTGCCGCCTGAAGGAGCTTCGTCATGCTGGTCAAACCGCAGCGTAAACACGGCCCCAAAGCCGAAATGAATGTGGTGCCCTACATCGATGTGATGCTGGTGCTGCTGGTGATCTTCATGGTCACCGCGCCGATGCTGGTGCAGGGTGTGAAGATTGAATTGCCCAAGGTCGCTGCTGAGGCGCTGCCCATCGAGAATGAGCGGCAGATTCTGACCCTCTCGGTGAAGGCCGACGGCGGCTTCTACTGGCAGCTGGGCACCGAGCTGAATGCCGAGGACCAGACGGACAGCGCCATCGACCTCGGGGAAATGCGCGAGAAGGTCGCCGCGATCATCGCCGAGCGCGGCGATACCCAGGTCTACGTACGCGCTGATGATGCTGCGGACTATGGCCGCGTGGTGGCCGGGATCGCCGAGCTGCAGCGCGGCGGGGTGGTGAACCTCGGTCTGATTACCGAGGCGCCACCTGGGCAGCCTACGCCATGAGCAGCCTGACCATGACGCTACCAACGAGCTTCCCGGTAGCGCGTCCGCAGTGGCGCAGCCATGCCGGTGCTGCGGCGGTCACCCTGGCGCTGCACGCTGGCGTGTTCGGTCTGTTGCTGCATGGCTGGACGCCCGAGCTGAGTGCTCCGAGCCAGACTCAAGTGCTCAAGACCCAACTGATCAGCCTGCCGACTCCCAAGCCGGCGGCGGAGGCTGTGATTGAGCCCGAGCCGACACCCGTCCCGGAGCCGCTGGTGGAGACGGTCATCGAGGAACCGCAGGTCGATCCGCAGATCGAACAGCAGCGCCTGGAACAGGCCGATCTGGCCTACAAGCGCGCCGAGCAGGAGCGACAGGCAGAGGAGGCGCGCGTCAAAGAGCAGCAACGAGCCAAGCAGCAGCGCAAAGAGCAGCTGGAGCGCGAACGGCAGGAACGCATCGAAGTCGAGCGGCAGCAGCGCGAAGCCCAGCGCCGCGAGCAGCTGGCTCGTGAGGAACAACAGCGCCAACAGGCGGCACGTGCCGAAGCGGCGGCCGCTGCAGAACGCGCGCGCCAAGCCGAAGCCGCAGCGGCTGCCAGTCGCCAGTACCTGCCCATCGCCAAGGACGCACCTGACTACCCATCGCGTGCGCTGGACAAGGGCATCGAAGGCACCTGCACCGTCAGTTATTCGGTCAACCCACAGGGGCGGATCGAGAACCCGAAAGCGCTGGAAGACTGCCATCCGTTGTTTATCCGACCGTCACTTACGGCTGCTAAAAGCTTTCGCTACCAACCTCGGATCGTCGACGGTCGCGCCGTGACCGTTCCCGAGGTCAAAAACACCTTTCACTACCGCATCCAGTGATGCGGACCGGACCCATTTGCTTAACGAGTTAATGATGAAACAGGATTTCCAAAGCTTTCACGCCAACCTTTCCGCGCTCGATGATCAGGCGATCAACCCGAGCGCCAACGTCTCGTTGGAGCAGCTTGTCGATCGCAGCCGACGCAACCTGCTCAAGGGCGGCATGGGCCTTGCCGCACTGGGCTTTCTTGGCGGCAGTCTGGGCGCCTGTCGTAGCGCCGTGCAGTCTGAGTCGCTGATCGGCTTCAAGGGCATCCCCACGCAGCTAGACCCAGCGTTCGATAGCGTGCAGGTTGCACCGGGCTACAGCGCACGGACGTTCTTTTCCTGGGGTGATGCCGTCATGGCGGACGCCCCCGAGTGGAATCCGGACGCCACTGATGATTGGCAGGCCCAGCTCAAGCAGGCGGGCGACAACCATGACGGCATGCATTTCTTTCCCTTCCCGGAAAATCCGGACAGCCACGGCCTGCTGGTGATGAACCACGAGTACGTCAACCCGCCGCTGCATCCTAACGGCATGACGTTTACCGACGGCAAGCGCCCGCTGGATGAGGTGCGCAAAGAGCAGGCAGCTCATGGCGTCAGCGTCATCGAAGTGAAAAAGGATGCACAGGGCCAATGGCAACGGGTCATGCCGTCGCGCTACAACCGGCGCATCTCGGGCATGACGCCGATGGCGGTGGGCGGCCCGCTGGCCGGCAACGACGCGCTAAAGACCGCTTCCGACCCCAGCGGCCGCGAAATCATCGGCACGCTGAACAACTGTTCCAGCGGCTTCACGCCCTGGGGCACCTATCTGGTGTGCGAGGAGAACTGGCACAACTACTTCGTCAACCATGACGCCGAAGACATGGCCAAGCGCGTGTCGCATAAGCGCTATGGCATCGAAGGCAAGGGCTTGAGCAAACTCTACGGTTGGGAAACCGCCGACGCCCGCTTCAACGCCACACCGGACCCGACGCAACCGCACGGCGGCCATGTACATGAGCCGAACCGTTTCGGTTGGGTGGTCGAGGTCGATCCCTTCGACCCAGCGAGCAAGCCGGTCAAGCGCACCGCGTTCGGTCGCTACTGCCGCGAGTGTTCCGTTCTTTCGCTGGGTGACGACGGCCGCATGGCCTTCTATTCCGGCGACGACACCAAGGGCGAATACGTCTACAAATTCGTTCCAAGCGGCCGTTATGTAGCGGGTGATGATCAGGCCAACCGGCGACTACTGGACGATGGCACCTTGTACGTGGCGCGGTTCAACGCCGATGGCAGCGGCGAGTGGCTGGCGCTGGTCCACGGACAGAGCGGCCTGACCGCCGAGAACGGTTTCGCCGACCAGGCTGAAGTGTTGCTCAACGCCCGCGCCGCTGGCGACCACGTGGGCGCGACGCCCATGGACCGGCCGGAGTGGGTGGCCGTGCACCCGCGCAGTCGCGAGGTCTATGTAACCCTGACCAACAACGACAACCGCGGCATCAAGTGGCCCACCGACAAGGCCAATCCGCGTCCCGTGAATCTGCACGGCCAAATTCTGCGCTGGAGTGAAGAGGGCGCCGACCCCACCGCGACCGCCTTCACGTGGGAAGTCTTCCTGCTGGCTGGCGAGCAGCCCGGCGCCAAGGGCGCAGAGGGTGAGCCAGTACCGGCCAACCTCACCGGCACCATCAACGGGGATATCTTTTCCTCACCCGATGGGCTGGCCTTCGATAACGCTGGCCGGCTGTGGATTGAGACCGACTACGGCGACGACGAGGCCGCGATGCAGGCCATGGGCACCAATCAGCTGCTCTGTGCTGACCCGCGCACCCGCGAGGTGCGGCGCTTTCTGGTCGGCCCTCGCGGCTGCGAAATCACGGGTATCACCTGGAGCCCGGACTACCGCGCCATGTGGATCAACGTGCAGCACCCCGAGCTGAGCTTCCCGGCCAGCGATGGCAAGACGCGTCCCCGGGCCTCGACAGTGCTTATTACCAAGGACGATGGCGGCATCATTGGGACCTGATGGCTGTTAGCGATGGGCAGGCCTGCCGGCGCGCTCATGTTTGTGCGCCGCAGTTACGCTGAACGTTTGCACCGGAACCCGGCTCTAACATCCCGATACATACTTCTCTGAATGTAACCAAGGAGTCGGGCTATGGCCATTTCGCAGCTGCGCACTCGCGTGTCCCTCGCCGTCGTCATTTCCTGTACACCGCTGGTGAGCCAGGCGGACCTCTACTCGCTGAAAATCGAAAACGATATTTTTGCTTCTGACGATGGGCACTACACCAACGGTTTCGAGTTGATGCGTTCGTTCGAGCCTGGCGTTGATCACTGGTCGCGGCGTTTCGCCGAGGCGATGCCGGGCTGGAGTGCCGATCAGGTTGATAACGTCGCCTATCGGCTGGGACATCAGCTTTACACGCCGGACGATATAACTCGAGCTCAGCTGATCGAGGACGACCGTCCCTACGCCGCGCTGTTGTTTGCTGGCATGTCGATTTTCTCGAATGATCAGCATGAAGGTTGGCGCGGCACCAGCGGTCTGCATCTGGATGTTGGGATCGTCGGCCCGGCAGCTGGGGGCAAAAAGATTCAGCGCCGGGTCCACGAAATCACCAACAGTGACGAGCCGCGCGGCTGGGACAACCAATTGCGCAACGAACCCTTCGTCAACCTTGCGTACCACTACCGCTGGTGGGGTCAGCAGCGCCTTGGCGGTCTGGAGTTCGAGTACGGTCCGAGCGCCGGCTTTGCGCTAGGCAATCTCTACACCTACGGCTCTGCGGGGTTCGGGTTGCGCATCGGGCAGCGACTAGAGCGCAGTTTCAGCATTCCGGCAGTGGCGCCGGCACAGAGCGGCAGCATGTTCTTCGATCAGGGCGGCGGCTTCGCCTGGAGTCTTTTCGCCGATGTCGAAGGGCGCTATATGGCGCAGAACATGCTGCTTGAGGGTAACACCTGGAAAAGCAGTCACTCAGTGGACCCGAACGAGTGGGTGGGCGATGCCAAGGCCGGTATCGCGCTCACCTGGAATAGCTGGCAGCTGGCCTTTGCCAGGGTCTGGCGAACGCGTGAATTCAATGGCCAGGCCAATCATGACCAGTTCGGCTCGCTGACGGTCTCGACCTGGTTTTGAGGATCAAGCGGGGAGCGAGTGCCCCCGCGAAGGCTTCACTTACTTCTTAACCCAGCTGCCGTTTAGCAGGATGATCTGGCCGGGCGGGGTTTTTTCGATGGCCTTCTTACCGGCAATGGCTTCCACGTCAGCGACGCCGATGCCGTTCTTCTGCGCCAAGCGATAATACTCGGCGCGTCGTGCCTGGTTGATCTGACTGGCGATTTCTTCGGCTTGCCCGCCGCTCTGCACGATGCCGAGGTAGCCGTCGGGTTTCTCGCCGAGCTGACCGCTGGCCTTGGCCTGGCCGAGCGCGGACATGGCCTCGTTGAGCGACATGGCGGCAGCCGGCAGCGCAAGGCACAGCGCCACAAGCAGGGTTCCGAGTTTCAGATAGGTCTTCATAAGGCTCCTCAGAACAGACCGCTGTCTTCGTTGATGATCGAATCGAGTTGCTTGTCGACCTTGATGTAGATCTCGTGCTCGATCTTGACGTTGAGGTTGATGTTGATCGGCTCGTTGGGCACGGCCAGCTCAACGCGTGGGGTACAGGCAGTGGCCAGCAGGGCCAGCGCCAGAATGCTGATGGGATGGCACAACCGCATGACGGTGTTCTCCAGATCGAAGTCGCCGCTACATTGCCTCATCTGAGGCGCTCCTGCACGCGCCGTTGAATGGTTTCGCTGACACGATCAGACAATTGGAGGCTGGTTAGCAGGGCGGGAATGTCTTCCTCGAGGTTGATTGAAAAATTGATAGGGCGGCCGCCTTCCAGCGCGGGGCTGCGACCGTGCAGCTTGAGGCCCAGGTTGAGTGTGCCGTCGGCGGCATACTGCACATCGCTGGCGAGCAGATCGTAGTGGAAGTCATCCAGCGCCTCGGTGACCAGGCGCATCGTCGGGTTGGCTTGGCCCAATGCCTGGATTTTCGGCGAGCGGAATTGCAGCGCGCCGCCAGGCTCGCGTGCCTGCAGCGAGCCCTGTTCGATACTGATTCCGGCTTCACTGCGCTGCAGCTGCAGCTCGCCATCGATCACGCCTGTGCCGGATAGCCCTTCGGCGGGATAGGCTTCGAGCAATAACGGCAATTGCAGCCCGCGCAGGTGCGCTTTCAACTGCTGCGTGCCCGACCCAAGGTCAGCCATGCCCGGTTCCAGCCATAGCCGTCCGCCCAGCAGCCGCACCTCGGCGATACTCCAGGCCAGGCGGCCCTGATCGAGGTTGTCGAGCGGGCCCGCGTATTCACCGGCGAAGCGCAAGGGGCCGAACGTGAAGCCCGGATTGGCCTCGCGCAGGGTCAGTTCCGTCACGTCCACCCGCAGCTGATCGCGCCGTAACGCGGCCGAAATCTCTACGTCGAGCCCGCTCAATTCGGTGCGATCGTAAATGCCGCCGAGCCCGTTGGCGCTGAGCTTGGCCGACGCTGCGAGTGGGCCGCTGCCTGGTAGGTTGAGTTGCGCCTGCCCTTGCAGGCGTCCGTTGTTCAGCTCCAGCAAAGGCGGCCAATCGGCGAAAGTCGCGGCCAGTGGGTTGCCGGCGCGCAGGAACAGCTCAGGCAGGGTGACGTTGAGGCGAGTCGCGCTGTTAGCCCAGGTGTGGCTCAGCGCCACTGGCAGGCTGAGGCCGCCATCGTTGCCCAGCGGGCCGTCGAGGGAGACCTGCGATAGGTCCGCATTGAGTGTGCCGCTCCAGCGCCAGCCCTGTGGACGCAAGGCCGGCTGCTTTACTTCACTGGCCGCTACAGCGGGCTTGCCGGTGATCGCCAGGCGTCGAAGCTCACCCTCGGCAAAACCAGCCTCCACCTTGGCCCCCGCCAGCTGCAGCATCAGCTGGCTGACGGTCAGGTCTGACGCGACTGACAGGCTATCTACTCGCAGCCTTGAGTTTTTGTCGAAGCGAATGGTGGCGTCCTGCTGCGAAACCCGCCCGCTCAGCCGCAGGTCTGCGTCGAGCCCCTGCAAGCTGAAGTCCGCCTCTGTCATCGTCGGGCTGCGCAGCTTGAGCCGGGTTTGGTCGAAGGTCGCCGCGTAGGGCGCAGCGGTTGCCAGTACGAGACGCGTATCCAGCGTCACAGGCGAGGGGCCGCTGGCAGACAGATGCACGCTCAAGGGCAGGGCCTGAGTCGCCTCGTCAGTCTCTGTCGGTATGATTTTGAGACTCACGGCACTGGGGCGCAGCTGTGCCGGCAGTGCCGCGAACAGGTCCGCGGCCGGCTGCAGGGTGACATCGCCGACCAGTTCGGTTGGTATCCACAGGCCGTTATCGGCGAGAAGGCTCAAGTCCAGCTGACCCTGTAGCTGGCCAAGCCCGACCACGGGCCAGGGCGCCGGTAGATTCGCCGATAATCGCAGTTCGCCATTCAGTGCCTGCCAATCCTTCGCCAGGGTTTGCGTGTCGAGTTGCAGCGCCCAGCCGGCGCCGATCCGCATCTGCTCGGGTAGTGTCGGTAACGCCGGCGGCGTATAGGCCAGCCATTCATCCAACCAGGCCAGTAGCCACGGCGCTTCCGGCAACTCGTTCATGGCCAAGGTACCGCGCCAGAGCGTCGAACCGGTCTGGGCAATCAGTTGGTTTTGCATGCTCAAGCGCTGCTGGCCGTCCAGCTGCAAACCGAGGTCCAGATGGGTGTCGCTGTCTTGTTCGTACGCGTGCAGCGCCAAGGCCAGGCGATGCGGCTGGTGGTCCAGCTGCAGATCGAGGGTGGCGGGAAGCAGCTCCTGCTCGCCAAGCTGCCAGCCAAGTTGCCCCTGGGCCCGGCAGGTTCCGCTTGCGCAGGGCACTTTCAGATCTAGCGAAGCGATCTGTCCTCGTCGGGGCAGCCACGACGACCAGTCGTTCAGTTGCTCAGGGTAGGGTAAAGAGAGGGGCTGGTTGTCGTCGTTCTTGCTGGCAGCGGGCTGCCATTGGGCGTCGAGGCGCTCGATGCTCAGTGACCGAAGCGGCAGCAGTCGCCAACCGTCTGCAAAGTCGAGGCGCAGATTGTCGAGTGCCACTTCGAGCCGTTCGTCGGCTGATGGCTGCCGGACGAGGACCATTTGCCGCACGGCAAAATGGCCGAACGTCAGGCGCATTCCGCTCACGTCGAGCGTGACGATTCCGAGGTCGCGCTTGAGTTGCTGCCAGCGGAAGCCACCGTAAAACCCAAACCCCAGAACGAGCAGAGCCAGGCCGGCAACCGCCCAGGCAAGGATTGTCCGCCGCTTCGTCATGACCCGTTCCGCTGAAAATCGATGCGTAAGCATAGGCCGGTCGCTGCGCGCTTGCGACCGGCTTACGAAGCGTAAGTCGTCGAGACCGAGCTGGGAGCGGAAAGTTCCTTGCCATGCCGCGAAACGCTGGAGGGATGCGCCCAGGCGGGCGTTTCGAGAAGGTTGCGCCAAACTTGTGCACATTCGCTGTCGAGCCTTGTCAAGCGCTTATGACAATCTGTCGCAAATCAAGCGGAAGCTTATATCGGGAATAACCTACTGAAAAATAAAGGTTTTTTACATTGGCGAAAAAACCGCCAGTTTAACTGCAACCCGCTAACCATAGGCGCTAGGGGAATTTGTAACCTGTTTGCCCACAGAGTTATCCACAGCTTCTGTGGATTAAATAATTGTGTGAACCAGATCGTGTATTTTGGATTTTTGCAAGACTTTAACTCTGTGAAAAAAGGAGTAGAGTGCGCGCCCTTGTCCCCCCGAACCATTCGGTGACCATGAGAACGCGTCCACTCGCCTCGAGCTCGCTCGAGAGCACTTCATCTTCTCCACGCCTGCCGATGCGCATGGCGTTGTGGCTGCTGGACAGCCAGCGTCTAGGACAGACCAAGAGTGTCAAACGCATCGCCGGTCGGATGCTCAAGCAGCCGGCACTCGAAGGTGTGGTTGAAGCGCAGAGCCGCCTGGGACGGTTGCTCTGCCACGACTGCGACAGCCAGCGTGATCGTCGCATCGGTTTCGAACTGCTGCGCCAGGCAGCACGAGCCGGCGACCGTCAGGCTCAGCTCGAGCTTGGTCAGCTGTACTGTCAGGTTCAGCACCGCGAGCTGTCCAAAGCACGCCACTGGCTCGAACAGGCGGCTGCACAAGGTTCGACCGAAGCCTCGCGGATCCTCTTGCTGCTTCCGGCCAAGCGCTAGATTCGGCGTCGCAGACGGGCCGGCCTGACCTGTACGGGCTGGCTGGCTATACTGCCGCGCAGTTCAGCCGGAGCCGTTCATGCCCCTCGATCCTCTCTATCTAGCAGCCGGCCTCGGTGCCCTCTGTTTATTGCTCGCCATTGTTACGTGGTCGCTGCAACGGCGCTTGTCCCTGCAGCAGGCGGAGCTGTCGTTGCTCGACGAGCGGCTGAGCCAGGCGGTCATGGCGCAGGAAGGCCTCGGCGCGCAACTGGAAACCAGTCGCCAGGAGCAGGCCGATCTTCATGAAGCCCGCGCAGCGCTTCAGTCCGAAGCCGCTGTCTTGCGACGAGAAACCGAATGGCTGCAGGCCCAACGGTTGGAAAGCCGAGAAGCGCTCGATGATCTGCAGGCCGAGCGCGATGCGCAGCAAGCGGAGCTGCGTGCACTGAGCGCCGCTCACGCTGCGGTCACAGCCGAGCTGAACGAACAGCAGAAAACCCATGAGCAGCGTCTGGAAGATCTCCAGGGCGCCCGCGATGAGCTGCGTGCGCAGTTTGCCGAGCTGGCAGGCAAGATCTTCGAAGAGCGCGAGCAGCGTTTTGCCGAGACCAGTAACGAGCGTCTTGGCCAGCTGCTTGATCCGCTTAAGGAACGCATCCAGTCGTTCGAGAAGCGCGTCGAGGAGAGCTACCAGAACGAGGCGCGCGAGCGTTTTTCTCTGGCCAAGGAGCTTGAACGACTGCAACAGCTCAACCAGCGCCTCGGCGACGAAGCGACCAACCTGACCCGCGCCCTGCAGGGGCAGAAGACCCAAGGTAACTGGGGCGAGCTGATCCTCGAGCGGGTGCTCGAGCATGCCGGGCTTGAAAAGGGCCGCGAATACCACACACAGGTCAGTCTCAAGAGCGCCGATGGCGAGCGCTTCCAGCCTGACGTGTTGATCCAGCTGCCCGGCGACAAGCAAGTGGTGGTGGACGCCAAGGTCAGCCTCACCGCCTACCAGGCGCTCATCTGCGCCGAAGACGAGGGCAGCCGCGCGCTGGCCCTCAAGCAGCACGTCCTGTCGTTGCGCAATCACCTGAAGGGCTTGTCACTCAAGGACTACCAACGCCTCGAAGGGCTGCAGAGCCTGGATTTCGTCCTGCTTTTCGTGCCCATCGAAGCGGCGTTCGCAGCGGCGCTACAAGCCGACCCCGAGCTGTTTCAGGATGCCTACAGCAAGCACATTGTGATCGTCAGCCCGACCACCCTGCTAGCGACGCTAAGGGTGATCGACAGCCTCTGGCGCCAAGAGCGGCAAAGCCAGAATGCTCGTGAGATCGCCGAGCGTGCAGGGGGGCTGTACGACAAATTTGCCGCGTTCATCCAGGATCTGGACGAGATCGGCAGTCGTCTGCAGCAACTGGACAAGGCCTACCTCGGCGCGCGTAACAAACTCACCGATGGTCGCGGCAATCTGGTAAGCCGCGCCGAACAGCTCAAACTGTTGGGCGCGCGGGCGAGCAAGCGGCTGCCGGCCGATTGGCTCGAGCGTGCCGGGGCCGAGCTGCCGCTAGAAGCTGAGGAGTAGCGCGCGCATTCAGCGTCACAGCAGCCACAACACCGCCAGCCCGGCGAGCAGGCCGCTGAACATGAACGGTAGGGTCAGCATCGCCAGAGCGCGGCCGCCGATAAAGACGATCAGGCCCCCTTTGACCAGACTGTTGCTCAGCGCCGCGAGAAAGATGCCCCGCACCGCGACCTGTTCAGCCAGATCGGTCCGGGCGCTGTTGGCCAGCGACAGGGTGATTGCATCCACATCGGTCAGCCCGGACAGCAGGGCAATCAGATAGACCCCCGCGTCGCCCAGTCCCCTTTGCGCGGCTTCGACAAGGAACAGGATGAGTACGAGCAGGCCGGCAAAACGCAGCGCCGGACCCAGTTCGAACGGGTTCTTCAACGGTGGCTCGGCGGCGTTGTCGGGCTGCTGACCGGCGCGCAAGTAGTAGAACAAGGCGCCGGCGGCGTAGATCAGGCCGGCCGTCAGCATGGGCGCGAGCAAGGCCGGCAACAACGTCCTATTGATCACCCCAACTTCCAGCAGTACCCGCGGGAACATCAGCGCCGAGGTTGCCAGCAGGCCCGCGGCCAAGGCGTGGCGCATTTTCTCCGAGTCCAGGCGGGCGAGGGTGATGGTCATCGCCGTGGAGGAAACGATGCCGCCCAGCAGTGCCGTGATCATCAATCCGTGGCGGGTGCCCAGCAGACGGATGGCGACATAGGCAGCAAAGCCGATACCGGCAATCAGCACCACCATCCACCAGGTGGTATAGGGGTTGAACGCCTGCCAGGGCCCATACCCCTGGTTCGGCAGTGCGGGCAGCAGCACCACGGAAATGAACAACAGCTTTAGCACGCCGCTCAGTTCCGCTTCGTTTAGCTTGTGCAGCGCACCGTGCAGTCGCGCTTTCAGGCTCAACAGCAAGGCCACCACGACCGCCACAGCGGCGGCCAGCAAGCGACTTTCGGCCACGGCCAGGCTGCCAAGCAGGAAGGTCAGTAGCAGCGCCATCTCGGTGGTCATACCACGATCGGTATTGGTGCGGGACTCGATCACGTAGCCGGCGATCGTCAGCAGGGCCAGCACAATGAACATCGCGATCCAGGCGGGCGTACCGAAATGACTGGCGCTCAACGCAGCCAGGCCGCCGAACAGCCCGGCAAGGCCGAAGGTGCGGATGCCGGCCATCTCCTGGCCGTCTCTGTCACCGCCGCTCCAGCTGCGTTCTGTACCGATCAGTAGGCCCACGCCGAGAGCGGTTGCCAGGTTCAACAATAATTCGAGGGTCATGGGCAAAGGCCGTCGGCAACTTCTAATGAGTCCAGTCTAGCCGTCTCGCTGCGGCCGCGGTTTGCGTTGACGCAACGCAACGTCAATGCAGCGGAACGTGGCGGCTCATCAGTGCGCGCAACGCTGCCGGCTTGACCGGTTTGGCGAGAAAGTCCAGCCCCGCCGCATGGATCGCCGCGATCAGCTCCGGACGACCGTCTGCACTGATTACCACTCCGGGCACCGGTTCGCCGAGGCGGGTGCGCAGCCAGGCCATCAGTTCCGAGCCGGTCTCACCGTGATCCAGGTGGTAGTCAACCAGCACCAGTTGTGGGCGCACGTCCTCACGCAGCAGTGCCTCGCATTCGGCCCGGTTACTGGCCGTCCAGACCTGGCAACCCCAGCGCGACAACAGGCTGTTCATGCCCACCAGAATGCTGTCTTCGTTGTCGATGCACAGCACCTGGATGCCGGTCAGAGCGGTTTGCTGCGCTTCGCCATTGCCATTGCTGGTGACCTGTCGGAGCACCTGGCTGGCGATCGGTACCGTCACGCTGAATACACTTCCTTTGCCGGGCCAGGAGCGCACCGCCAGCGGATGGTTGAGGACCTGGCAGAAGCCGTCCGCAATCGCCAGACCCAGTCCCAGGCCTTTCTCGGCGCGGGTCTGATGGCTGTCCAGACGTTTGAACTCCTCGAAGATCACTCGCAGCTTGTCTTCGGCGATGCCCGGGCCATGGTCCCAGACCTCGAGACGCAAGGAAGTACCCTGGCGACGCACTCCTAGCACCACGCGACCTTTGGCGTAGCGGAAGGCATTGGTGAGGAAGTTCTGCAGCACCCGGCGCAGCAGGCGGATGTCACTGTCGACCCGCAGTCGGCTGCCATGCACCCTGAAATCGACGCCTTGCTCGGCGGCGAGCATGGTGAACTCCGTGGTCAGCGTGTCGAACAGGGTCGCAAGCGGGAAGGGGTTGCGGTCGGGGGTGATGCGACCATTTTCCAGGCGCGAGATATCGAGCAGGTCGGAGATCAGGTCTTCGGCCGAGCGCAAAGAGCTGTCCAGATGCCGAACCAGATCCCGCGCTTCCGCTGGCAGCGCATCGTGTTGGTGTGACAGGGCGGCGGAAAACAGTCGCGCCGCATTCAGCGGCTGCATCAGGTCATGGCTGACCGCAGCAAGGAAACGCGTCTTCGATTGGCTGGCCGCCTCGGCCGCGCTCTTGGCGGCCGTCAGCGCCTTGTTCAGTTTGGACAATTCATGGGTGCGCTCGCTGACGCGCTGTTCGAGGCCTTCGTTGGCGTCCTTGAGGGCGCGTTCGGCGTCGCGGTAGGCGGTGATGTCACTGAAACTCATGACGAAGCCGCCGCCGGGCATGGGATTGCCGATCAGTTCGACCACCCGGCCGTTAGGGAAGGTGCGCTCCGAGGTGTGCGCGCGCCCCTGGCGCATCCAGTACAGCCGCTTGGCCACGTGGGTGTCCGGGTCGCCAGGTCCGCAGAGGCCACGTTCGGCGTTGTAGCGGATGATGTCGGCAATGGGCCGGCCAATGTAGACCAGCCCGTCCGGGTACTCGAACATTTCCAAGTAGCGGTGGTTCCAGGCCACCAGTCGTAGCGACTGGTCGACCACGCTGATGCCCTGGGTGATGTTCTCGATCGCGCCCTGCAGCAGTGCGCGGTTGAACTGCAGTACTTCCGAAGCTTCGCCGACAATGCGCACCACGTCATCGACCTGCATGTCGCGGCCTTCCAGCGCGGCCTTGACTACGGCGCGGGTGGAGGAGGCGCCCAGCACACCGGCAAGCAAGCGCTCGGTATGGGCGATCCATTGACCGTCGGCCTGCTGTCGGGGTGAGTAATCATGGCCGTGGCGTCGGGCAAAGCGCTGGAAGCTGAGTTCGGCGCGCTCGGCGCCGACGAAACGTGAGGCCAGCAGAAGCAGATCCTCGACCTGCACGGCCAGCAGCCGGCGGCTGCTGGCCGTGGGGTGAATTTCCTGTCCGATGAAACGGCTGGCCTGCCAGTGTTCGGCGACACGTGTCTGCGACAGGATTGACACCCAGAAGAACAGCGTCGCGTTGCCCACCAGCGACAGGGTGACGCCAAGCGTCAACGCGCTGGTATTGAATGGCAGATCGGTTGTGTACATCCACTGCAGGCCAGGAAACATTTCCAGCGGCCAGCCGAGCAGCGGCAGAATCAGCGTGTAAAGCCAGATCAGTCCGCCTGCGGTGAGGCCAGCAAACACACCGCGGCGGTTAGCCTGCTTCCAATACAGCGCGCCGACCATGGCCGGGGCCAACTGCGTGAGCGCGGCAAAGGCGATCTGGCCGATGGTCGCCAGGCTCGCGCTGGAGCCCAGCAGGCGATAGCTGACATAGGCCAGCAGCAGGATCGCGACGATGCTGATCCGGCGCACCGAGAGCATCCAGTGGCGGAACACTTCGAAAGGTTGCTCGGCTTCCTTGCGACGCAACAACCAGGGCAGCAGCATGTCGTTGGACACCATGGTCGACAGCGCCACGCTGGCCACGATCACCATGCCGGTCGCGGCCGACGCCCCGCCAATGAACGCCAGCAGCGCTAGGGCAGGATGGGACTCGGCCAGTGGCAGGCTGATCACGAAGGAGTCCGGGCTGACGCCGCTGGGTAACAGCAGCTGGCCAGCCAGGGCGATCGGAATGACGAACACGGCGGCCAGTACCAGGTACAACGGGAACACCCAGCGGGCCAGGCGAAAATCGTGCGGTTCGATGTTTTCCACCACCGTCACGTGGAACTGGCGTGGCAGGCAAACGATGGCCATCAGCGCGACGGTGGTCTGCACCATCATGGCTGGCCAGTTCACCGTTTCCTGCCAGAACTCCGAGAGCTCGGGGGCGTCGTGGGCCCGATTGAACAGGTCGCCAAAACCATCAAAAAGCCCAAAGGTGACGAAGGCACCGATCGCGAGGAAGGCAAACAGCTTGACCAACGACTCGAAAGCGATGGCCAGGACCATGCCGCGGTGGTGCTCGGTCACGTCCAGGTTTCGGGTGCCGAACAGAATGGTGAACAGCGCCAGCACCATCGATACGATCAGCGCGGTGTCCTGCGCGCCGGAGCCGGCCGCGGCCTCGCCCTCATTGCCCACCAGCAGGTTCACGCCGAGGACGATGCCCTTAAGCTGAAGTGCGATGTAGGGCAGCACGCCGACCAGGCAGATGAGCGTCACCACGACCGCCAGCGGTTGCGATTTGCCATAGCGCGCGGCGATGAAGTCCGCAATCGAAGTGATATTTTCCTGCTTGCTGATCATGATCATCTTCTGGATGACCTGCGGCGCCAGCAGCATCAGCAGAATCGGACCAAGGTAGATCGGCAAGAAGGCCCAGAGTTGTTCAGCCGCCTGGCCGACCGCGCCGAAGAAGGTCCAGCTGGTGCAGTAGACCGCCAGCGACAGGCTATAAACCCAGGCACGAACCCGCGGCGACAACTGGCTGCGGTTGCGATCCCCGTAAAAGGCAATGGCAAACAGCACGGCCATATAAGTGAGGGCGACCAGCGCAATCAGCCCACCGGACAACGACATGCGAACTCCAGATGTACATAAGTAAGCGGGCTCCAGCCTGGCCGTTTCCACAGAGTGGTCGATCCATGCCAGGCCGGGCAGCGTTCACCGTCGCCGGTAGGTAGCCTGACCACTGAAGCTGCGAGTCAGGGATAGCCAATGAATGGTGACTACCGGGATGGTGCTTGGGGCTGCCCAGGCTAAGCAGGTTTCGATGGCCGGAAGCTACCGCTCGTTGAAGACTTGAAAGGGTAAAGTTTCGCAGTAAAACGGGGCGGCGTGTTGCGGCTGCGACCATGGTCGCATGAGCTGGGCAAACACGACTGAATCCGCCGCAAAGCACTGCGCTAGACAATCTGCATGCCGGGTCTGGTGATTTGCAGGTTCCGCGCGGTCCGGGTGCCGTTGATCCGAAGCGAGCCACTAGACTGACGACCGATTGGCCGCGTCGCGCTGGCCCATTCATGACCGGGGCACTTACTGCTGCCTCTGCGATCACAACAGGGCCTCACTCCGTTCAAGTCTGGAGAAAAAACTGATGTTCACGCCGGGTCCGGTCACCTTGCAGCGGGGCGCCCTACGGTTGGAGCCGCTGGTAGAAGCCGACATTCCGGCCTTGGTTGAACTGGCCGAGCACAACCGCGACGAACTGATCTACCTGAACGGGCCCTTGCGCCCCGATTGGTATCGCCTGGCCGTGACCGAACAACGCCAGGGTCGCGCCGTAGTGTTCACCCTGCGCATGGCCGAGCGCATCGTGGGTACGACCCGCTTCGCCGACTTCAACCCGGCATTGCCTGCCGCAGAACTGGGTTGGACCTGGATCGACAAGGCCGAGCATGGCAGCGGCCTCAACGGCTCGATCAAGCACCTACTGCTCAAACATGCTTTCGAAGACTGGCACCTGGTGCGCCTGCAGCTGAAGACGGCGGCAAGCAACATGCGCTCCCAGCGCGCGATCGAAAAGCTGGGTGCACAGCGTGAAGGACTCTTGCGCAATCACCGGCGACTCGCCGATGGCCGCCTGGATGACACCGTGCTGTACAGCATCACCGACCGCGAATGGCCGGCAGTCAAGCGCTTGCTCGAGCCCGCCACGCGCTGAAACCGCATGGGCCGGTCAGGCCCTGTTCGGCCTTTTGATTTCGGCCTGGGCAACCAAAACCCCGTGTGCCGGCCATCGCCCTCGGGGCTCGACTTGGGGTAATGTTGGGCCCCTTCAGGAACGCTGCGTCAGCGTTCATCAGCTTGTCTTCAACCTTTCCCTATGCTCCGGCCAAGACGGCGGTGCGTAGCTCATCATCGTTTGCGGTGCATATCTAAGGAGCCCCGATGTCCCGCTCGCAAGAGTTCTTGCATGGCTGCCGCGATATCCTGCCGCTTATCGTCGGCGCCATTCCCTTTGGCATCATTTTCGGAACGCTGGCTATTGGTGCAGGGTTGTCTAGCTGGCAGGCCATGGGTATGTCCGCACTGGTGTTCGCCGGCTCGGCGCAATTCATCGCCATTACCTTGATTACCGGTGGCGTGGGTGCAGCGGTGGTTTTACTCACGACCTTCGTGGTCAACCTGCGGCATGCGCTTTATAGCGCTTCGATGCAGCCTTTCGTCCGGCATTTGCCGAGCCGCTGGCGCGTGCCGCTGGCGTTCTGGCTTACCGATGAAGCCTTTGCCGTCATCCAGCATCGTTATGCTCGCGATGACACTTCGCCGTACAAACACTGGTTCTTCCTCGGCGCTGGCCTGACCATGTACCTGAGCTGGCAGCTGGCGACGCTTGCCGGTATCGCCTTTGGCCAGGCAGTGCCCAACGTTGCCAGCTGGGGCCTGGACTTCGCCATGATTGCCACCTTTATCGGCATTGCCGTACCCATGATGCGCACCCGCCCGCAGGTGGCATCAGCGCTGGTGGCAGCGGGCGTCGCGCTGCTGACTTGGGAGCTGCCCTACAAGCTCGGCCTGATCGCCGCAGCGCTGGCCGGCATTGTCGTTGGCGTCTGGCTCGAGCGACGGGCCGAGCGCCAGCTTCAAGCGGAGGCGTGCTGATGCAGATCTGGTTGCTGATCCTGGGAATGCTGGCGATCACCTTTCTGACTCGATACAGCTTCTTCGCCTGGCCCAACCTGCGCTTTCCTCGCCTGGTGGAGCAGGGGCTGCATTACGTACCCGTCGCGGTGCTGACCGCCATCGTAGTGCCAGGGATGTTGATGCCAGCCGGCGAATGGGCGCTGGACTGGCACAACGCCTACCTGCTGGCGGGTGTGCTGTCGATCCTGATTGCGGCCTTGACCCGAAACCTGCTGGCGACCATCGCGGGCGGGTTGCTGTTCTTTTTTCTGTTGCGCTGGGCGTTCGGGCAGTTACCCCTGTGACGGGCTGCCCAGTCCGCGATACGGGCATGGCAGTGCTGTGCCTTTACCGGACCCTTAAGACTCAAATAGCCGACGTCTTATCCATGGAAGCGGATCGATGACCAAGCCTCACTCGCAATTCACCTTGTTCGGCAAGCGGCGCTTCCTGCCGTTCTTTCTGACGCAACTATCGGGCGCTTTCAACGACAACCTGTTCAAGCAGTCGCTGATTCTGGCGATCCTCTACAAGATCGGCTCGAACGCCGACACTAGTTTGCTGATCAATCTGTGCGCGCTGCTGTTCATCCTGCCGTTCTTTCTGTTCTCGGCGCTGGGCGGCCAGCTGGGCGAGAAGTACGCCAAGGAGCGGCTGATCCGGGCGATCAAAGCTGGCGAGATTTTCATCATGCTCGGCGGTGCGGCCGGTTTGTTGTTGGGCAACCTGCCGTTGCTGCTGACCGTGCTGTTCTGCATGGGGACTCAGTCCGCGCTGTTCGGGCCGGTCAAATACTCGGTGCTGCCGAAGCTGCTTGAGAACCACGAACTGGTCGGCGGCAACGCGCTGGTGGAGATGGGCACCTTTTTGGCCATCCTCGCCGGCACCATCACCGCTGGCGTGATGATGGCCAGCGAAGGCTACGCTCAACTGGTCGCTGGCAGCGTCGTACTGGTGGCGGTCGCCGGTTACCTCGCCAGTCGAGCAGTGCCTGCGACCGGTGCGTCCTTGCCGTCGCTTGAGATGGACTGGAATCTGTTTCGTCAGACCGGCGCGATCCTGCGGATGGGGCTGGGGCAGCGCCTCTCGGTGTCGCGCTCGCTGATTGGCAACTCGTGGTTCTGGTTTCTTGGCGCGACGTACCTGACCCAGATCCCGGCCTATTCGAAGGATCTGCTGCATGGCGACGAAACTGTCGTCACGCTGATCCTGACGGTCTTCTCGGTCGGCATCGCTCTCGGCTCGCTGCTCTGCGAGCGGCTATCCGGCCACAAGGTGGAGATCGGGCTGGTGCCGTTCGGCTCCTTTGGTCTGACGCTGTTCGGCTTGCTGCTGTGGTGGTGGTCGGGCGGCTTTCCGCAGGCTGCGATGCCTCACGACTGGCTGGCGTTGCTGAGCATCGGTCAGGCCTGGTGGGTTCTTGCCTCGGTGCTTGGCATCGGTGTGTTCGGCGGCTTCTATATCGTGCCGCTGTACGCGTTGATCCAGGCGCGCACGCCGGAGCATGAGCGGGCGAGGGTGGTGGCCGCAAACAACATCCTCAATGCGCTGTTGATGGTCGCGTCGGCGCTGGTCGCCATCCTGCTGTTGAGTGTCGCGGAGCTGTCGATTCCGCAGCTGTTTCTCGTGGTGTCGTTGATGAACGTGGCGGTCAGCGCCTACATCTTCAGCATCGTGCCGGAATTCAGCATGCGCTTTCTGGTGTGGCTGCTCGGCCACTCCATGTACCGGGTTCGCCATCAGGGACTGGACGCGATTCCCGAGGAGGGTCCGGCAGTGCTGGTCTGCAACCACGTGTCCTATGTCGATGCGCTGCTGATCGCTGGAGCGGTGCGCCGCCCCGTACGCTTTGTCATGTACTACAAGATCTTCCGCATTCCGGTATTGAACTTCATCTTTCGCACGGCGGGCGCGGTGCCCATCGCTGCGCGTCATGAAGACGAGGCGATCTATACCGAGGCGTTCGAGCGCGTCAGCCACTACCTCAGCAATGGCGAAGTGGTGTGCATCTTTCCCGAAGGCAAACTCACCACCGACGGCGAGATCAACGAGTTCAAGGCGGGTGTCGAGCGCATCCTTGAGGCGAACCCGGTGCCCGTGGTGCCGATGGCGCTGCGTGGGCTGTGGGGTAGTTTTTTCAGTCGCGATCCAGACAAGGGCTTCTTCCGACGGATCTGGTCGCGAGTGGACCTGATCGCCAGTTCGCCTGTCGCCGCGAGCGAAGCCAGCCGTCAGCAGTTACAGGCGCAGGTCAATCTGTTACGCGGCGACCGGCGTTGAGCGCAGGTCGCCGTGTCGTGTGGTCTATTTGATCTCGATGCGTTCCAGCAGATAGGCCTTGGCGCTGGCATCGCCGACCCGCGCAGCCTCGTCGGCCAGGCGCAGCGCGCGCTCCAGATCCTTGCTCGCTAGCGCTGCGTCGATGCCCTGTCGGTAGTACGCCTGGGTTTCCGGCAGAACTGCCGGTGCGGGCACTGACGGTAAATCGTTACCCATTTCGCGGCCGATGCTATAGGAAGGCACATAGGTATTGGCCTGCTGACCGGCGACCTTGTCCTCGATCAGCACCATCTTCACGACGCCAGTAGGTGAATGCTGCGCAACCGGGTCGGGCAGGCTCGGTGGCTCATTACCCAGCGCCCTGGCGTAGGCTTTGGCCGGGTGCTCAAGCGCCGTTTGGGCGTCTAGCTGGGCGCCGTCTGCATACAAAACCAGGTAGTACTCGTTGCCCGGGTTGTCCAGGTAGGTGCGATCAATGCGCAGCCGCGCGTCCAGGCTGTCGCCTTTAAGGCCGGAAGCGGGGGCATAGGTGAAGTCATCCGCATCCAGAATGCGGGTGGGCCGCAAGCGGCTGTCGAGCAGCATCACGCTAGGGGCCAAAACGCTCTTGCCGGCTTGGCTGTAGAGGCGGATCTCGAAGGACTTGCTGTCTTTGGGCAATGCAAAGGCGCGAAAGAAACTCTTGCCACTGTCAAAGCGATACGCCGGCGCCGAGGCGTCGAGCGTCGCGTTCCCGTTGAAGCTCGTGGGAAGTGGCTGGAAGGGAAAATCAGCGATCGTGTCGCAGCAGATCGATGCCTTAGCCAGCGCCTGACGGGCAGTGCTCGCAGGCTGTTCCAGCGGCGCGGGTGTATGGGTCAGCGCGTCCACTCGGCGCAGGGGTTCGCTACCGCATCCGGCAGCCAGCGTAATGGCGAAGCCAAGCAGGGAAGTTCTCAGATAGCTCATAAGGGCAACTCCAGTCGCCAATCGAAAAAAGACCCCGACCAGCCACGGTCGGGGTAAAACACCGCCAAAACGGTGGGAGCGGAACATGCAGTGCTGCCGATAGCAGCGGGCGATACGGAAGGAGAAGACCGCTACGCCTCGCCGCCCTCAGGCGATTACCACCAGGCTTCGGCCTGGACGCCAAAGGTCAAACCGTCATCTTCACCCGCGTCGATGGATTCGCTAGCGGCCTGATAGCGGCCGCCGTCCCACTGGGCATAGGTGGCAAACACGCGAATCTGCGGACGTGCCCAGAAGCTGCGGCCAGCTGACCACTGCTGGGCGAGGGTGAGTTTTTTCAGATCGCGGCTGCGCTCGCCATCGGCCTGCGGGTCGATTCGGTCATAGCCGAATTCCAGCGCGGTGCTCATGACGTCGGTCCACTTGTAGACGGGGCGTACACCGAAGGAGAGCCATTGCTGGCCGGACTCATTGTTGAAGTCGCGGTCTTCATAAATCTGGACGTACATCATCTCGATGTCATCGGTAATGCCGACCACGCCCTGGTTGACCAGGCGCAGCATGTCGCCGTCGCTGTTGCCGGTGTTGTTGCGGCCGCTGGTGGCGATGATGCCGTCGGTGCCGTATTGAACGGCGAGCTTGTTGTAGCCACCGAACCACCCCGCCTGGGTGTGTTCGAGCGTAACCAGGTGACCTTTCTGGTCCTGGTAGCCGTCGTCACGTTCCTGGAAATCGGTCAGGTTGGCCTTGCCGTAGTCGTAACCGATCTCCAGCTTGCCGTTGGGGTTGACGTCGATCTCGCCGATGCGGAAGTCCAGGGTGTCGTTGGCCAGGTTGGTGCCGGTGCCCGAACCCTGATAAGTCCACTCACCGTCGGTATTGCGCATCCAGGCGATGCTGGCCTTGCCGAAGCCCAGATCAATGTCTTCGATGCCGGCGCCGGGGCCGGATACGTCCCAGTAGTAGTAGTCGTTGATGTGCACGTCGTGGCGCTTGTAATAGCGCTTGCCAGCCCAGATGTCGGCGCCGGGCAGACTCTCGATCAGGTTGTGACCGACCACGTTGAACTGGCGGATCGCGACGTCGCCGCTCTCATCAAAGGGGTTATTGGCATCGCCATCGGTGTCGGTGCGGGTCGCTTCCCAGTCATTCGCCTGCCGCGAGTTGTAGGCGATCATGGTGTCGACGTAGAAGCTCTGTTCGCCTTCCTTCCAGACCTCCTGGCCGAGACCGATCTCGGCATAGGTCTCGCACTCGTTGCCCAGGCGGTACTTGGCGGGAGCGCCGGCTGCCTGGAAGCAAGCCTGGTCGCCACCGCCAACGGTGGTGCCGACGCCTGAGCGCAAATAGCCGTGGAAGTCCACCGCATGCGAGGGCATTGCCGCTATGAGGGCTGTGCAAAGCAGGGTCGGTTGCAGAAGACGTACGGATCGTTGGGGGTTCATCGCGAAGTCCTTTGTTTTTGTTGTTGGTCTGTGCGGCCGGCGAGCTGCGGCCGGCTGGTCCACGGCAGCTGTCGGTGTTTGCCACTGCCCGGGTTGCTGCGCCGAATTGGGCTGGTGGCGACCGAAAGCCTGCGGATCGGCGACATTCGCGACATCCTCCCGACCGATCTTTTTTGAGGCGGAGCGGTGGGGCGTAGCGGGGGAGGAGGGAGACGAGCACGCGCAGCAGTGCCCATTACGCCTGGCCACTAAGCCCGGGAAAAACCGTGGGGGGAGGTATGGTCAGCGCAATCACCGGCGCAGTCTGGGTCGGCCAATGAGGTTTGCGTTGGCCGTTGCATCCGGTTTCCGGGTTGCCGGTAATCGCTGTCGGGTGCTCACAACAACTACAAAACTGGGGCTACTTCGATGAAATATTCCTTGCTTTCCACCCGTCTGGCCTTGGCGGCCACCTCCTTGCTGCTGACACTGGGTAGCGCTCATGCCGCTGATCTCGCCAGCAAGAGCCCGGCCGGGGTTCGTTACCACGGTGGTGACGAAATCATCCTTCAAGGGTTCCACTGGAACGTAGTCCGGGAGTCTCCCAACAACTGGTACAACACTCTGCGCGACATGGCGCCAACCATTGCAGCTGATGGCTTCAGCGCGATCTGGATGCCAGTGCCGTGGCGCGATTTTTCCAGCTGGAGCGATGGTGCCAACTCCGGCGGTGGCGAGGGCTACTTCTGGCATGACTTCAACAAGAATGGCCGCTACGGCAGCGATGCTCAGCTCAAGCAGGCGGCTGCTGCACTTAACGGTGCGCAGGTGAAGGTGCTCTACGACGCGGTTCCCAACCACATGAATCGCGGTTACCCGAACAAGGAAATCAACCTGCCGGCTGGCCAGGGCTTCTGGCGCAACGATTGTTCCGATCCCGGCAACTACCCCAATGATTGCGACGATGGCGACCGTTTCGTCGGTGGCGATGCCGACCTGAATACTTCCAACCCGCAGGTATACGGGATGTTCCGCGACGAGTTCGCCAATCTGCGCAGCAATTACGGCGCCGGTGGCTTGCGTTTCGACTTCGTGCGCGGGTATGCCGCTGAGCGGGTGGACGCCTGGATGACCGCGGCGCACGACAATGCGTTCTGCGTGGGCGAACTGTGGAAGGCACCGGGCGAATACCCGAGCTGGGACTGGCGCAACACGGCCAGCTGGCAGCAGGTGATCAAGGATTGGTCGGATCGCGCCAAGTGCCCGGTATTCGACTTCGCACTCAAGGAGCGTATGCAGAACGGCACCATCGCCGACTGGAAGAACGGCCTCAACGGCAACCCCGATCCGCGCTGGCGTGAAGTGGCGGTAACCTTCGTCGATAACCACGACACCGGTTATTCGCCTGGGCAGAACGGCGGGCAGCACCACTGGGCGCTGCGTGACGAGCTGGTACGCCAGGCCTACGCCTATATCCTCACGAGCCCGGGCACGCCGGTTGTGTACTGGTCGCACATGTACGACTGGGGGCATGCCCCGCTGATCCGTCAACTGATCAAGATCCGTCGTGCTGCGGGAGTTCGGGCTGATTCGGCGATTGAATTCCACGGCGGCTATTCCGGCCTGGTGGCAACCGTTCGCGGCACGACACAGACACTCGTGATCGCCCTGGGCTCGAACCTGAGCGATCCATCCCTGGTCAGCAGCGGCACCTTCAGTCCGGCGCTGAACGAGGACAGCGGTCAGCTGAAAGTCTGGACGACCGGTGGTGGGGTCGGTGGCGGTAATGGCGGCCTGGTTAGCGTCAATTTCCGCTGCGAGAACGGCATAGCCCAGCCGGGTGACAGCATCTATGCGGTCGGTAACCTGGCTCAGCTTGGTAACTGGGCACCGGCCAGCGCGGTGCGCCTCATGGACGTCAGCAGCTATCCCGTCTGGAAGGGCAGCATCAGCCTGCCCGCGCAACAAGCGGTCGAGTGGAAATGCATCGTGCGCAGCGATGCCAGCCCGACTCAGGTGAAAAGCTGGCAGCCGGGTGCCAATAACCGGGTGACCAGTGCCGAAGGCGCAACAACCGTAGGGCGTTTATAACGCTTGCCTGCCGGGCCCGCTCGGGCCCGGCTCCCTATTCGGTACCCCATGCCGGCCGCAGTTTGACTAGGCGATCTGCCAGCGCTCGGCCAGCTGTCGTGCCCGCCGCAGCTCCTCTACCAGCTGTCGTTGTGGCTCGACGGGTAGCAATCGCTGCAGGTCGCCATGCCGCTCGCGCGTGGTGCGCTCCAGCCAGCCAATGCGCGCAAGAGTCGAGGCGGTGCAGGTCTGGCCGCTGAGGTCATCGTGCAGATCGAGCCAATGCGAACGCCAGGCTTCCTTCAGGTACAGCGCTTCGAGATCGCCGCGCATCGCGTGCTTCCATTCACCAATGATGCCGGCCAACCAGTCGAGTACTGTCGAACTGGCGCCGCGCGTCTCAAGCTCCATGTGCAGCCGCCCATATGCGTCCAGGGCAATGCGTTTCTCCAGCGCAAACGCGGCCAGCGCGAGCGGTTCCTCGCGTTGCTCCAGTGTTAAAAGATGTGCGAAGTATTGGCGCGTCTCGAAGCGTTCGGCGGCGTGAAATTGAGGCATTTCGGTGCCGTTGCTGTTGAACTTGCGCAGCGGGTCGAAGCGGTACATATAGCCGAAGTCGAACAGCCGCACGTGGCCGTCATCCAGTGTATTGCCGGGACATAGATCCCATTCGAACAGCCCGCCGAGCAACAGCGCCACCAGCATCTCGAACAGCTGCGTCAGCTGTCGCTCGTTCCAGACCGCGATAGGGTCGCCCTCAATCCAGGGCGAAAGCAGTACGCCTTGGCGAAAGCTGCCATAACAGGTGTCGACGATGCCGACCAGCCGCTCGTCGAGAATCGGGTCGCGCTTGAGCTCGCGCAAGTCCGCACGGCGTTGCACCTCATTGAGAAAAGACGTCTGGCCATCAGTGTTCTGCACCAGGCACCTCTCGCGGGCGCGTTTGAGCGTCCAGCTCCGGCCCTGCGCCTCGATCCGGTAGACATGCGCTGTGAGCCCGCCGGAGATTACGCGGCTGACGTAGTCTTCGCTGCCATCGGTGATCGCCAGAGTTGCCAGCGGTAGCGGACAATCGTCCGGGTGCCCGACTTCCAGTTCGGCATTGCTGGCAATGAAAGCCAGCTGCGCTTGCTGGCGCGTGTTCAAGGTGTTCATGGCGAGGTCTCCGCACAGGGTGCGCTATGGATGAGATTGCATGGATCGGTCGCGGCGTGTCGGGGTCGATAGGAGAACAGACGTGGAGGTGAACATGGCCGATGTGTACAAGACTGAAACCATCACGCGCGCCGAGGTCGACTCGCTCGACGGGGTAACGGTGCTCGACTTCGGCACCAACTGGTGCGGACATTGCCGCTCTGCCGAGCCGCACATCGAGCGGGCACTGGCCGAGTATCCGCAGATCAACCACATCAAGGTCGAGGACGGTCCGGGACGCCCACTTGGGCGCAGGTATCGCGTCAAGCTCTGGCCAACCCTGATCTTCGTGCGTCTCGGTCAGGAGCTGGCCCGAGTGGTGCGGCCGACCGACGCCAAGGTGGTCGGCGATGCCGCTGCCCATGCCACCAACCCGCTCAGCGATTGACCAGAGCCCCCGACTGCACCACGACGACCTTGTCGATGCCCTGTACCCGCGAGAACGCATAGGGCTGATCTGAAAGCTGTTGGTGCCGGCCGGCGCCAATGGCTGGATGCCGTGCGCGGAACTGACCGATTCGTTGCCAGTGATCAATTAGCGCAGCGATCTCGGGTTTGGTGTGCTCGCTCCAGTTCATATCGGACCGTGTGCCCTGGTAAGGGTCGGAGCCGGTGGGGCCGAAAGCGCGGGCGCTCTCGTCGCCGTAGTAGATCTGCACGGCGCCGGGGCTCAGCAGAAGCGCGCTGGCAAGGCCGCGTTGGCGCTCCAGGTCGTGCTGCGCGCTGAACAGCGAGGTGTCATGGGATGAGGCATAGCTCATGAAGTTATGGCCGGGATTGTCCGCCAGCAGGCTGGCGTAATGCCCGTAGCTCTTGTCGGCCCGGACCAGGCAATCGCTGGCAGCTCCGGCGACCTCCTGCTGGAAGGCAAAGTTGATCAGCGCATCGAAGCCGTTGCTCTGGTAATCGCTGATTTCCGGCCCGTGGCCAAAGACTTCGCCCACCATCCAGAACGGCTCGCCCGCGAGCGGATCGTCTGGATTGGCTTCAGACCAATCGCGCCGGGCCTGGTCCGCCTGCTGGCGCAGCTGCGCCCACGCGGTCGGCTCGACGTGCATGACAGTGTCGGCGCGAAAACCGTCGACGCCGAATTCGCGCACCCAAGTCGTCAGCCACTCGTTGAGGTAATCGCGCACGCGGTAACCGTCGCGTTCGACGGCGCGGGTGGGTTGCTTGTGACGAAGAAATTCAGGCAGGCGAACTGGTGTTTCTGATTCGGTGCGAAAGTCAGGCAAGAACGCCAGCGACCCTTTGAGCGGGTCCACCAGAACGCTCGGTGGCACCGGGTAGTCGGCAATACCGGCGCGCACCCAGTCCTTGCCCCACCAGCGAGACCAGGCCGGGTGATCGTAATCGACCAAATTGTGGTAGGCGTGCAGGTGCTCGTAGGGCTCCGGCTGCCAGGCGGTCCAGCGTTCGGGCAGGTATTGCGCCATCCCGTCTCGCAGGCCACCAAAGCCAAACTGCTGCATGTCCGCCAGGGTGGAGTAGCCAGCGTGGTTGAGCACGACGTCGAACAACACGCGGATGCCGCGGGCATGTGCCTCCCTGATCAGCTCGCGCAGGTCGGCTTCGGTGCCCATGTTGGCGTCCAGCTGGGTGTAATCCAATGCGTAATAGCCGTGGTAGGCGTAATGGCGAAAGTCGCCTTTATCGCCGCCACCGACCCAGCCGTGGATCTGTTCATAGGGTGCGCTGATCCACAGCGCGTCCACGCCCAGCTTGGCCAAGTAATCGAGCTTGCTGGTCAGCCCTTTGAGATCGCCGCCATGAAAGGTGCCGATTTCCTGAGCGCCGTCGGGCTCGCGGCCATAGCTGCGGTCGTTGTTCGGGTCGCCATTGGCGAAACGGTCGGTCAGGGCGAAATAGACGGTCGCGTTGCGCCAGTCTCGCGCCCGTTCCGGGTGCGCCTCGGCAGCTTCGATCAGCAGTAAGCCGTTGCTGCCGGGTGCCGGGGTCAGTTCGACCTTGCCGTCCTTCACGATGGTCGTGTTGCCGCTGTAAGCGTCGCGCAATCGCTGGCCATCCTCGAATACCCCAGCGACCGGAACCTGTACGGCTTCGCCATTCCATGGTTGGCAGGCCTGCTCGACTGGCTCCTGCGATTGGCGACTGGGCAACAACCGCAGGTTGGCGTCATCGCCCGTCTGCACCAGCAGGCGGTAGCGCCCCGGTTTCACTACATCGAAATCGAAGCGATCGCCAGCGCTCAGCGCGTGGCGTTGAAACGGCTTGAGCGGCTTCTGTTCGGCCTCGCCAGTACCCAGTTCGAGGGTGCCTTTGGTTAGCTCCAGCTCCGCCGCGAAGCGATCCTGGGCTAGCGTTTCCCAGGCTGGTTGCAGAGGCTGACCGTTCAGTCTGATAGGGACTTGCGGTTCCGCTTGTATAACGGGTGCGAGCAGTCCGAAACAAAGGGCTAGGATAGATGGACTAAGGGGCGGCAGAGGGCGCATGTCCGGCTCCGGTTTGGCGGGGAAGAGGCGGTATTCAAGCCTGTTTTCGTCGGCCCGTGCAGGCTGAGAAAGGGCGATTCGAGGGCTCTGCGGGTGCAGTGCGAATGCAAAACTACGCCCTGCTTCTACGCCCCTCATCCTCCCTTCGGGGAGGATGTCTTCGCCCACTGGCGGGGCGAGTATGGATGCACTGCGAGACCGTCAGACGGCACGCAGAACGTTGTGGATCAAAAATAAGAAGCCACGAGGAAATACCTACATGAATAAAAAGCTGTTTGCAGCGGCCGCGATCGGTCTCTCCGCAACTCTGAGCCTGCCGCTGTCTGTCCAGGCCGCCATCGAAGAAGGCAAGCTGGTTGTCTGGATCAATGGCGACAAAGGCCATAAGGGACTGGCCGAGGTGGGCAAGAAGTTCACCGAAGAAACCGGCATTCCCGTCGAGGTGGCACACCCCGATGCAGCCACGGACAAATTCCAGCAGGCCGCCGCCACCGGCAATGGCCCGGACATCTTCATCTGGGCGCACGATCGCCTCGGTGAGTGGGCTCAGAGCGGTCTGATCACCCCCGTCACACCCAGCGCCGAGACCAAGCAGGAAGTCGCGGACTTCGCCTGGGACGCCGTCAGCTACAACGGCAAGCTGTGGGGCTATCCGATGGCGGTCGAAGCGCCTGCGCTGATCTACAACAAGGCCCTGGTGTCGGCCCCGCCCAAGACCTTCGAAGAAGTCCTGGCGATGAACAAGGAGCTCGCCGCCGACGGCAAGCGCGCAATCCTCTGGGACTACAACAACACCTATTTCACCTGGGCCTTGCTGGCCGCCAACGGCGGTTATGCCTTCGAAGATACCGGCTCGGGCTATGACGTCAGCAAAACCGGCGTCAATAACGAGGGCGCCAAGCAGGGCGCAGCCGTCCTCAAGCGCTTGATCGACGAGGGCGTGATGCCCAAGGGCGCCGACTACAGCGCCGCAGAGGCCGCCTTCAATAAAGGCGATACGGCGATGTTCATCAGCGGCCCCTGGGCCTGGTCGAACATCAAGAAGAGCGGCATCGACTTTGGCGTGGCGCCGATCCCGGCAGTAGGCGATAGCCCGAGCAAGCCGTTCTCCGGCGTGATGGCCGCAACGCTCAACGCTGCCAGCCCGAACCAGGCGCTCGCCGTCGAGTTTCTCGAAAACTACTTGCTCGAGGTCGAGGGCCTGAAGGCTGTGAACGCCGACGTGCCGTTGGGCGCGGTGGTGAACAAGGAGTTCATGGCCGAGTTGTCCGACGATCCGATGATCAAGGCCACCTTCGAGAGTGCTCAGCAGGGCCGTCCGATGCCGAACATTCCGCAGATGGGCGTGTTCTGGTCAGCCATGGAACCTGCCCTGACGAACATCACTTCCGGTCGTCAAACTGTGGATGCCGCCCTGGATGACGCCGCCAAACGCATCGTCAAATAACGACAACCCACAGCCGCAGTTGGAGACGCCTGCGTCTTCGGCTGCGCGCCCTGAGGCCCAGATTCCGATGTCCGCCGTGAATGTTCCTGCCGAAATGCCCGGCCGCGCCGTGCCGAAACTGTCGATACCCAAGCTGCCAGCTGCGATGCGTTGGGGCCTTTGGCTGCTGTGCAACGCCTTTGCCCTGTACCTGATCATCGCGCTCTATGCGCAGGGGCAAACCGTGTTCGCTCTGCTCGGGCTGGTGGTCGCCGGAATCGCCAGTTTCGTGTTCATCAATCGCCGTGCCTACGCCCACCGTTACATATTCCCGGCGGTAGCGGGGATGCTGGTGTTCGTGATCTTCCCGCTGCTCTACACCGTGGGCATCGGCTTCACCAATTACAGCGGCACCAACCTGCTGAGCTTCGAGCAGGCGCAGCGTTACCACCTCAATCAGACCTACCTTGCAGGCGAACGCTTCGGCTTCAGCCTGCACCAGAACGATGCCGGTGAGATGCGCCTGCGGGTCGATCGTGGCGAGCAGGGCGTCTGGGTTTCCGCTCCGCTGGCAGGTGAGCCGGTTGAGGGCGAGCCGCTTGGCATGAGCCGGGAGGCTGAGGTCGAAAACCTGGGTGCGGCCTTGCCGTTGCGTGATGTGATCCGCCAGCGCAAGCAACTGGAACAGTGGGTCATGCGCGGTCATGAAGGTCAGCTGCTGCGCCTTTATGGGCTGCGCGAAGTCGCCGCGGTGGAGCCGCTGTACCGGTTGCGCGACGACGGCTCGCTGGTCAACAACCAGACCGGTGAACGCCTTACGGCCAACGATGAGATCGGTTTCTACGTCGACGCCGAAGGGCAGAAGGTCGCGCCGGGTTACACGGTCTATGCCGGCTGGAGCAATTTCGCCAAGGTGCTGACCGATCCGAAGATTCGCGGCCCGTTTCTGCAGATCTTCGTCTGGACGGTGTGCTTCGCTGCGCTGACGGTGGTCTTCACCCTCGCGGTCGGCCTGGTGTTGGCCAGTCTGCTGCAGTGGGAGATGGTTCGCGGCAAGGCGTTCTACCGGCTGATGCTGATTCTTCCGTACGCGGTGCCGGCGTTCATCTCGATCCTCGTGTTCAAAGGCCTGTTCAACCAGAGCTTCGGTGAGATCAATCTGATGCTCGACAGCCTGTTCGGGGTGCGGCCGGACTGGTTCAGTGACCCGACCCTGGCGCGCAGCATGATCCTGATGGTCAACACCTGGCTCGGTTATCCCTACATGTTGTTGCTGTGCATGGGGCTGCTGCAGGCGATTCCGCGCGACCTCTATGAGGCCTCGGCCATGGACGGCGCGACGCCACTCGACAACCTGTTGAAGATCACGCTGCCGCTGCTGATCAAACCGCTGGCGCCGCTGCTGATCGCAAGCTTCGCCTTCAACTTCAACAACTTTGTGCTGATCACGCTGCTGACCCGTGGCGGCCCCGACATCCTCGGCACCACAACCCCGGCGGGCACTACCGATCTGCTGGTCAGTTACACCTACCGCATCGCCTTCCAGGATTCAGGGCAGAACTTTGCCCTGGCCGCCGCCATCGCCACGCTGATCTTCATCGTCGTCGGCGCCATGGCCTGGCTGAACCTGAAGCTCTCGAAAGTGAAGGTCTGAGGATTACGCACATGGCCATGGTTCAACCAAAATCCGTCAAATACCGCCTCTGGCTGACGCACGCAGGCTTGCTCGCTTTTGTCGCGCTGATCGTGTTCCCACTGCTGATGGTGGTGTCGATCTCCTTCCGGGAGGGCAACTTCGCCACTGGCAGTCTGCTGCCCGACAACCCAACGCTGGAGCATTGGTCGCTGGCGCTGGGCATCCCTTACGTCCATGAAAATGGCGAAGTCAGCAACCCGCCGTTCCCCGTGCTGACCTGGCTGTGGAACTCGATGAAGATCGCGCTGATCAGCTCGCTGCTGATCCTCATGCTTTCGACCACCAGCGCCTATGCCTTTGCGCGGCTGCGCTTCGGTGGCAAGAGTCCGATTCTCAAGGGCATGCTGATCTTCCAGATGTTTCCACCGGTGCTGACGCTGGTGGCCATTTACGCCTTGTTCGACCAGTTGGGCGAACACATCAGCTGGCTGGGCGTTAACACCCACGGCGCCGTGATCATCGCCTCGCTGGGTGGCATGGCGCTGCATATCTGGACCATCAAGGGCTACTTCGAAAGCATCGACGGCTCGCTGGAAGAGGCGGCCATCGTCGATGGCGCCACCACCTGGCAGGCCTTCGTGCACATCTTGCTACCCATGAGCGTGCCGATTCTGGCGGTGGTGTTCATCCTCGCCTTCATCACCAGTGTCACCGAGTACCCCATTGCCTCGGTGCTGTTGATGGATGTAGACAAGCTCACCTTGTCGGTCGGTGCGCAACAGTACCTCTACGATCAAAACTACCTCTGGGGCGACTTCGCTGCGGCGGCGGTGCTCTCCGGACTGCCGATCACCGCGGTGTTCCTGTATTGCCAGAAGTGGATCGTCGGCGGGCTCACAGCCGGAGGCGTAAAGGGGTAATCGACCCAGGACAGCTCGATGCGTCACGACACCCGAACAGGGAACGAACAACGGGAGACGACCATGAACGCCGCAATACCTGCACCCTTGCCGCTGATACCGGCGAAGCTGAACATGCCGCTGTTGCCGCGCGGTCTGTTGGCGCGGCCACGCCTTGACGAGTGGTTTCAGCGTCTTGGCGAGGTGCGGCTGGCTGTACTGCACGCACCGAGCGGTTTCGGCAAGACGACCCTGGCGTGCCAGTGGGCAAGGGCGTTCGAGGGTCGTGTCGCCTGGTTGCAGCTGCATCCGGGCGACAATGATCCGCTGCAGCTTGGCCGCTATCTGCTTCACGCCCTCGACGCTCAGTTGGAGCATGGGTGTCCCCGCAGTCTCTTGCTGGCCGGTCAGGGCCGGGAGGCTTTCGATACGCTGCTTACGCATCTGCTGGCCGAATTGCCGGGCGAGCACGAACCGCTGCTGCTGGTACTGGATGATTTCGAAACGCTGTACACCGCAGAAGTCATCGCTGCGCTGCGCTTCTTCCTGCGCAACATGCCGAGCTGGATGACGCTATTGGTCTGCAGTCGCGGCCTGCCGGAACTGGGCGTGGCGGATCTACGGGTCAAGCATCAGCTGCTTACCGTCGACGCTCAGCACCTGGCCTTCGAAACCGACGAAGTTCAGGCACTGCTGGATCTGGGCCTGCCGGTTTCGATCAACCGTGAGCAGATCGAGCGCTTGAACCGGCGTATCGGCGGCTGGCCGTGCGCATTGCAGCTGGTTCTGCAGGAAGTGCAGACGGGCCGTGGCATGGACCTGTTTCTGGAAAACCTGCAGCTCGGCCATCCGTATATTCGCGATTACATGCGTGAGCAGGTCGTTGCCAATCTGGGCGCAAGCACGCTGGATTTCCTCCAGGCGACCTGTCTGCTGGATCGCTTTAACGCAGCGCTGGCCGACCGACTGACTCAGGGGAGCAATGCTCGCGGGATGCTCGAGCAATTGGAGCGTAACGGGCTCTTCCTGCAGTCGCTGGATGGCCTTCGTCAGTGGTATGCCTACCACCCATTGTTCGCCACCTTTGTGCTTGGCGAACTGCGCACCCATCAGCCTCAGCGGCTATCGGATCTGCACCTGCGTGCGGCCGAAGCGCTGATGGCGGAAAACCTGCCGGAAGAGGCCGCGCGGCATGCGGTACAGGCCGGCTGCCCGACCCGCGTCGGCGAAGTGCTGGAGCGCCACGGCCGGCAGTTCTACCGTCAGGGCCGCCTTGAGCTGCTGCAGCAATGCCTGGAAACACTGCCGGAGGCGGTTATCGCCGGCTCGCCGCTGTTGACCCTGCTGCAGGCCTGGGTGTCGCAGAATTCCTACCAGTTCGATCAGGTCGAGCGCTGGTTCAAGGCCGGCGAAGAGGCCCTGCAGCAGAGCTGTTCGGAAGACGACTGGGCGCGCATCGTTGGCGAATTCAACGCCGTTCGCGCTCAGGTAGCGATGAACCGTGGTGATGAAGAGCAGGCAATCGCCCTGGCACGGGAAGCCTTGGTACGTGAGCCGTTGATCATGCGCACCTCGAAGGTTGCAGCCCTCTCGGGCCTGGCCGAGGCGCACTTCGTTCAGGGCTTGTTGCCGCAGGCGCAGAAGCAGTATGAAGAGGCCGAACGCCGTGCCCGCGAGATTCGCGCCTCGCACCTGGTGGTGTGGAATCTCGGCCAGCTTTCTGAAATCGCCATCGCCCAGGGCTATCTACAGAAGGCCTATTCGCTGCAGGAACGGGCGATCCAGTACGTCGAACAGGCCGACCTGCAGGCGACCCCGATCATGGAGTTCATCTACCGCGTGCGTGGTCAGGTGCTGCTTGAGTGGCACCATCTGGATGCCGCCGAGCAGTGCGCGCTGCAGGGCATCCAGATACTTGAAGACGTCGGTGACCGCTGGCTGCTGCAGTGTTACGCGCTGCTGGCCGGGATCGCCCATGCGCGCGGTCAGCAGAGCGCCTGCGCGGACTACATAGGCAAGATCCAGAGCATGCTCGCTGACGACAATTACCATGTCGACTGGCTCGCCAATGCCCATGCGGTAATGCTCAGCTACTGGGACTCCACCCAGGACAAGACCGCGATCCAGCAATGGCTGCTGACAGCGCCAACCCTCGAGCGCGGCCTCAATCACTTCGCCCAGTACAACGGCCGCAACCACGCGCGAGCCCACCTTTCGCTGAAGCAGCCGGACAAGGCCCTGCCGATCCTCAGGCAGCTGCAAATCGATGCGGAGCAGCACGGCTTGATCATGGACTTGAACCGCAACCACATCCTGCTTGCGCAACTGCACTGGCTGCGGGAAGAGCGTCAGCAGGCGCTGGATAACCTGCAGCTGGCGTTGACCCTGGCGAGCAGCACGGGTGCCATCGGCAGCTTTCTGCGCGTCGGTAAGCTGCTGATCGCCATGCTCAAGGCGTTGCAGCATGAGCGTCGGCTCGACGAACTCGAAGCGCAGCGCGCCGACCGGCTGATCCAACTGGCGCAACAGCAGCGCGACTTCAGCCGGGCGATCCGCATCACCCTCGACGAAGCGGTGATTCAGGACATCATCAACCGCCCGGATGTGCCGGAGCTGATCCGCCATTCGCCGCTGACGCGCCGAGAGTGGCAGGTGCTGAGCCTGATCCACGCGGGGCAGTCCAACGAGCAGATTGCGGAACACCTGAATGTCGCGCCGACGACGATCAAAACGCACATCCGCAGTCTGTATCAGAAGCTCAACATCACCCATCGCAACGAGGCCGTGCAGCTGGCCCGCAGCCTGCTGAGCAAAATCCAGGGCGAATAGCGGGTGGCATGCGAGCGATGGCGCATCCGGCCGGTCCAAGGCCGAATGCGTCATTTTCATTTCCAGTGGAGCCTGACATGCCGATGACCGAAAAACAGAAGATGCTCGCCGGCGAACTCTACCGGCCCGGTGACGCCGAATTGCAGGCCGATCAAGCCGCCGCCAAAGCCTGGATGGTGCGTTACAACGCTGCGCTCGGCGAAACACCGACGGTGCGCCGCGCCTTGCTGAAGGAGCTACTCGGGAACGTCGGCGAAGGCGCTGTGATCCGGCCGCCGTTTCATTGCGACTACGGCTACAACATTCACCTCGGCGACGATGTGTTCTTCAATTTCAACTGCGTGATTCTCGACGTGGTAGAGGTGCGTATCGGCAACGGCACTCAGATCGGCCCGGCTGTGCAGATTTACGCGGCGGACCATCCTCGAAGCGCGGAAGAGCGCCGCAGCGGCCTGGAATTCGGCCGTCCGGTGGTGATTGGGGAGAACGTCTGGATTGGCGGTGGCGCGATCATCCTGCCAGGCGTAACCATCGGCGATGACGCCGTGATCGGAGCGGGCAGCGTGGTGACTCGGGATGTGGCGGCGGGGACGACAGTCGTAGGCAATCCGGCCCGTAGTCGCTGATAGACGTGAGAATGGCAGCCGGCGCTGGGCCGGCTGCCGGCACTGCTTACTGCTGAGTCACGGTGGCCATGTTGCCTGAGCCCATCTGAGAAACGATTGCCGAGTCGCCCATGCCGCTCTGCATCAGCATCGCCTGGTTTCCTACGCCGCCCTGAAGCACGGTCGCCATGTTGTCCTGGCCAGCTTGCGTCAAGCTGACTTCGTTGTCCGAGCCATAGATCTGCTGGATGTCGGCCACGTTGAGGTCGCCGCCCTGCATCACGTCCACACGGTTGTTGTCGCCGTAGCTGGAACCGGTCAGCTCGTTGCCGTTGCCGCTCTGGTTGGCGGTGAGCAGGTTGTCAGAGCCGTCCTGGGCGAATTCGATCAGCTGATCGGTGCCTTCCTGAGTGACGTAAGCCTCGTTGAACTGCCCGTTCTGCTGCAGCGAAGCAGTCATCATGCTGCCGTCTTGATCGACGATGGCATAGTTGTTGTTGCCGGTCTGCTCGGTGCTGGCGGTGTTGCTATCGCCAACCTGGAAGATGTCGGCGCTGTTGGCGGTGCCGTCTTGGAAGATCGACGCGGTCTGCAGCGAGCCGCTCTGGTCGATGTAGGCTTCGTTCTGCAGTCCGTTGGACCGGATATCAGCGCTATGCTCGGCGCCTTCCTGGGTGACGGACGCGACCTGCATATCACCCTGCTGGTCGATATTAGCGACGGAGTCAGAAACGTCCATCTGATAAACAGTGGCGTCGTTGTCGTTGCCTTCCTGATTAACCACGCCGTCGTTGCGCGCGCCATTTTCCTGCCAGACCAGCGAGACGTTGTCATTGCCGATCTGGCGTTGTTCCGAAACGCTCAGCTCGGTGTTGCTCTGGATGGATTCGGCGAAGTTGTCGCTGCCGTCCTGGTCGATGACTGCGGTGCTCAGGTCAGCTGCGGTCTGCTCGGTGTACGCAGTATTGAAACTGCCCTCCTGGTACTGGCGAGCGGTGGCGCCGGTGGAGTCGCTCTGGACAATGCTCGCATCATGGTTGTCGCCACTTTGCAGCTGGATGGCTTCGCTCTGCACGGTCGAGGACTGCACGATGTCCGCGCGGTTCAGGTCGCCAGTTTGCGTCTGCACGGCATCGGACATCGTGGCCTGAGTCTGGGTCACCATGCCGTCGTTGCTGGCGCCGGTCTGGGCCTGGTAGGAAATGTTGTCCTGACCACCAGTCTGAGTCACTTCGACAATGTTGTCGGCACCGTTCTGATTCTGTTCTGCGCTGTTGTCTTGGGCGTGAGCCTGAGTGGCCAGAATCGCGATGATGGCGGCTGCGAGGGGCTTGCACTTGAACATTTCATCTCTCCATGGATTTTGGATGCGTGTCGCTCCTGACTGGGCGGCTGCGCAGGTCTGCTGGGCGGCGGCTACTGCGGATCAGTCCTGGAACTGCATCGATCCTAAATGCCGCTCGTGACAGATAAGTGTCGATTCGCTTGTTTGTCGACATTTTTATGACGAATGACAGGGGCGGCCATATGCGACTCCCGGCAGCCCGCTCTACGCCCCCCGCTCAGGCCACCTCTACGCCCGAGCCATACGCCTCGGTATTACGCTGCCGGGAGGATGTTGCGGCGGGATGACGCACCTAGAGTGGCGGCGTGTTCCCCCAAACATCGAAGGTTGGTTGTATGAATCGCAATGACTGGTGGCGCGGCGGCGTCATATATCAGGTTTACCCGCGCAGCTTTTTCGACAGCAACGGCGACGGGGTCGGCGATCTGCTCGGTGTGGTCGAGAAGATCGACTACATCGCCAGCCTCAACGTCGATGCCATCTGGCTGTCGCCGTTCTTCACCTCGCCCATGAAGGACTTCGGCTATGACGTGTCCGATTACCGCGGCGTAGATCCGCTGTTCGGCACGCTGGAAGACTTCAAACAGGTCATCGACGTTGCTCATGCGCGTGGCATTCGCATCCTCATCGATCAGGTACTCAATCACTCGTCCGATCAGCACGCCTGGTTCAAGGAAAGCCGCTCGAGCCGCGACAACGACAAAGCCGACTGGTACGTCTGGGCCGATCCGAAAGATGACGGCACCGTGCCCAACAATTGGCTGTCGGTCTTCGGCGGTGCCGCCTGGACCTGGGACAGCCGCCGCAAGCAGTACTACCTGCACAACTTCCTCTCCAGCCAGCCGGACCTCAACTTCCATTGTGAAGCGGTGCAGCAACAGCTGCTCGAGGACATGGAGTTCTGGTTGAAACTCGGCGTTGACGGCTTCCGTCTGGACGCGGCGAACTTCTATTTCCACGACCGTGAACTGCGGGACAACCCGCCGAACCATGACATTCGCGAAGGCAGCATCGGCGTTCGCGCCGACAATCCTTATGCCTTCCAGAAGCACGTGTACGACAAGACCCAGCCGGAAAACCTCGACTTCCTGCGGCGTATTCGCCAGTTGCTGGAACGCTATCCGGGCAGCGCCACGGTGGCCGAAATCGGTTGCGACCATTCGTTGAGCACCATGGCCGCTTACACGGGAGGCAGCGACACGCTGCACATGGCGTACTCCTTCGATTTGCTGACCGAACAGTGCAGCCCGGGTTTTCTGCGGCACACCATCGACTGCGTGGAACGCGAGTTGGTAGACGGCTGGCCGTGCTGGTCCATCGGCAACCACGATGTGGTGCGGGTCATGAGCCGCTGGGCGCTCGCCAATCAGCCGGATCTGGCGCGCGGCCGCATGTTCATGGCGATGCTACTGACCATGCGCGGCAGCGTGTGCCTTTATCAGGGCGAGGAGCTGGGGCTGGATGAGGCCGAGCTGCAGTTCGAGCAACTGGTCGATCCTTACGGCATTCGCTTCTGGCCAGAATTCAAGGGCCGCGACGGTTGCCGCACGCCGATGCCCTGGCATGATCAGGACCTGCACGGTGGCTTCAGCCGAGAGCAGCCCTGGTTGCCGATGGCCGATCGTCACTTGCCAATGTCAGTGGCCGCCCAGGAGCAGGACCCGAATTCGATGCTCAACATCTATCGCCGGTTTCTTGCATGGCGTCAGGACCAGCGCTTGTTGATCGAAGGCAGTATGCGCACCGTTTACCATGACGATGCGCTGCTGGTGTACGAGCGCCGCCTGGACGATGAGGTTTGGGTATGTCTGTTCAATATGGGCGATAGCGCACGGCACTTTGATCTGTCGGCTCCGGTCGAAGGCCTCGACGTGCCCTCGGCATCAGCCGTTTTCGAGGGGCACGGCGTACATTTGCCGGCGCATGGATTCGGATTTGCGCGCCGGCTTGGCTGAGCGAGTCGGTTGAGACGGGCATCTGGTCCGTCTCAACCGGGTTGCTGTCGCCCGTTTCGCTTGCCGCGATGCGTCGTGGCGGCTGTTTGAAGGAGAACAACAATAATGGCCAGCGTAACCCTGCGGAATATCTGCAAGAGCTTTGATGACGTCCCTATCACCCGCAATATCGATCTGGATATTGCTGACGGCGAATTTGTGGTGTTCGTGGGCCCGTCCGGTTGTGGCAAGTCGACACTGTTGCGACTGATTGCCGGGTTGGAAGACATCACGGACGGGGAGCTGCGCATCGATGGCGAGCGGGTCAATGAGCTGCCGCCTATGGATCGTTCAGTGGGCATGGTGTTCCAGTCCTATGCGCTCTACCCGCATATGAATGTCGCGGAAAACATGGCGTTCGGTCTGAAGCTGGCGAAGATCGACAAGGCCGAAATCAAGCGTCGCGTCGACTCGGTGGCGAAAATTCTTCAGCTCGATCAGATGCTTGATCGCAAACCCAAGGATCTGTCCGGCGGCCAGCGCCAGCGCGTCGCCATCGGCCGGACCATGGTGCGGGAACCGAAGGTATTTCTGTTCGACGAGCCGTTGTCGAACCTCGATGCCTTTCTCCGCGTGCAGATGCGTATTGAGATCTCGCGCCTGCATCAGCGACTGCAGTCCACGATGATCTATGTCACGCACGATCAGGTCGAAGCCATGACGCTGGCGGACAAGATCGTCGTGCTCAACGCCGGCCGCATCGCTCAGGTCGGGCCGCCGCTGGAGCTGTATCACTACCCGAAAAACCAGTTCGTAGCGGGCTTCATCGGCTCACCGCAAATGAATTTCCTGCCGGTAAAGGTGATACGCGCCGATGCGGAGTCGGTGGAGGTCGCGATGCCAGGGGGCAGCGCGTTACGGCTACCGGTCGATGGCAGTCAGGTTGCTCCAGGCGATGCCCTGACCTTGGGTGTTCGGCCAGAACATTTCGTTGACTCCGAGCAGGCTGATTTCGTCTTCCATGGCGAAATTGCAGTGGCCGAGCGCCTCGGCGACCACAATCTGCTGCATCTGAACTTCGAAGGCGTGGACGAGATGGTGGCGGTTGCCAGTGACGGTAACCGCCGCGTGGCGGTAGGTCAGGCCTACGCAACGGGGCTGTTGGCCAACAAATGCCACCTGTTCCGGGCCGATGGCCAGGCTTGTGACCGGCACTATCGGGAGCCGGCACTGTTCGGCTGAGCGCGGTATTTAGCTAATGCACATGACAGCTGGCGGTCGGCCAGCTGTCATGCTGCTTCAATGACTGAGCTTCAGGCCAAGCAGCCCGGTGCAAATCAATAGCACGCTGCCGAGGCGAAACAGGCTCATCGATTCCCCGAACAGGATGATGCCGGCGATCACCGTTCCCACTGCACCGACTCCAGTCCAGACGGCGTAGGCGGTGCCCAGCGGCAAATCCTTCATGGCAAGCCCCAGCAGGCCCAGGCTGGCGGCCATCGCAGCGACAGTAAGCAATGTGGGAAGAGGGCGGGTGAATCCCTCGGTGAACTTCAGCCCAACGGCCCAGCCAATCTCGAACAGACCGGCAAAAAACAGAATGACCCAGGACATACGCACCTCGACAGGACGGTAATCAGGTGGGGCCGTCCCCGGTGAGTGTGTACAGCCTGAGGTCGTCCTCAGCGGGCGTTATTGTCCACAGCGAGCCGGTCCGGGCAAGAGCGCCGGACCGGCGGCCGCGTCAGCCCGCGTCCGGGCCGTCGTCTTTCATCCTCCGATAGACCGTCGCCAGCAGTGCACCGGACAGGTTGTGCCAGACGCTGAACAGCGCGCTGGGCACTGCTGCAAGTGGTGAGAAGTGCGCACTGGCCAGAGCTGCACCGAGGCCCGAGTTCTGCATGCCTACTTCGATCGAAAGGGTTTTGCGCTGCGCCAGAGGCAGGCCGAACAGTCGTCCGACCAGGTAGCCGATGCCGAGGCCAAGGCTGTTGTGCAGCACCACGACCGCCATGATCAACAAACCAGACTCGGCGATCTTCGCCTGGCTGGCGGCAACCACGGCGGCGACGATGATCACGATGCTGACTACCGAAACCAGCGGCAGGATATCGACAACCTGATGCACCCGGTTGCCCAGCAAACGGCGTGCGATCAGGCCAAGAGCAATAGGCAGTAGAACAATCTGCACGATGGACATGAACAGCGCGCCAAAGTTGACCGGCAGCCAGGCCGATGCCAGCAGCCAGATCAAAGCAGGCGTTACCAACGGGGCGAGCAGTGTAGTCACGGCGGTGATTGCGACTGACAGCGCGACGTCACCGCGGGAAAACCAGGCGATCACGTTCGAGGCGGTACCCCCCGGACAGCAGCCGACGAGAATCACGCCGACAGCGATTTCCGCCGGCAAGCCCAGCAATGTGCAGAGTGCCCAGGCGAGAGCTGGCATGATCAGAAATTGCGCGCCGACACCCAGCGCGACCCAGAGTGGACGTCGGGCAACTTCAGCGAAATCGGCGGCTTTCAGTGTTAGGCCCATGCCGAACATGATCAGCCCCAGCAGGGGCACGATCCAGGCGGTGGCGGGCAGGAACCAGCTGGGCTGGAAGAAGGCAAGAACGGCGAACAGCAGGACCCAGAGGGCGAAGGTATTGCCGACAAAGCGGCTGAGGGAGGCGAGGGCGCGCATCGGACTTACCTTGTAGTTATGGAAGGAGCGCCGTCAGCATCAACTGCCGGCGCTGAGGCAGTTTAGATACCTTGCGGGATCTCCTCTCCACCCAGGGCTTCGAACAGTGCGGGAAGAAACTCTTTAAAGGTCAGCATCATCAGCAGGAAGCTGGCGTCTTGCTGGCCGAGGTCGTCATCACCTCCGTCCTGTTCGGCCTGGTCCTGCAACAGCTCTTCAAAGCGCAGGCGCTTGATCACCATCTTGTCATCAAGCAAGAAGGACAGCTTGTCCTGCCAGCCCAGCGACAGTTGCGTGACCTGCTTGCCGACTTCCAGGTGCTGCTGGATTTCGTCGCTGGTCAGGTCCTGGCGCTTGCAGCGCACGACGCCGCCGTCTTCATGGGTGTCGCGCAGCTCGCACTCGTCGAGGACGAAGAAGTCGTCCGCGGCTTTCTGCGTCTTGACCCAGTCGGTCATGGTGGCCGAAGGGGCAATTTTCACGGTCAGCGGGCGAACCGGCAGCGAACCAATGGCTTCACGCAGTGTGGAAAGAAGGTCTTCGGCGCGCTTGGGGCTGGAAGCGTCGACCAGGATCAGGCCTTGTTCCGGCGCGATGGCGGCGAAGGTGCCGGACTTGCGGATGAAGGCGCGCGGCAGGAAGGCCTGGATGATGTCGTCCTTCAACTGTTCGCGCTCTTTCTTGTAGACCTTGCGCATTTGCTCGTTTTCGATCTCGTCGACCTTTTCCTTCAGTGCGTCCTTAACCACGCTGCCGGGTAGGATGCGCTCTTCCTTGCGCGTGGAGATCAGCAAGAAGCCCTGGCTGGCATGCACCAGCGGCGCATCTTCGCCTTTGCCAAAGGGGGCAACGAAACCGTAGGTGCTCAGTTCCTGGCTGGCGCAGGGGCGCGCGGGCTTGGCGGCCAATGCAGCTTCAAGTGTCTCGACATCGAAAGGGACGTTCTGGGTGAGACGGTAGACGAGCAGGTTGCGAAACCACATGGCGATTTGAAACTCCGGTAAAAGCAAAGCGCGCATTATTCCCCTCCGGCGAACGCAGGCCAACCCTGCGCAAGGGCAATGCCGATGGAAACCACAAAAACAGGGCTTAAACAGAGGGTTTCCTAAGTCTTTGTAAGTTCTTCAATTTTTTTTTCAAAAGGGGGTTGCCAAGGTCCAGATCCCTCTCTAGAATGCGCCCCACTTCGAGAGCAAACGGGTGATTAGCTCAGCTGGGAGAGCATCTGCCTTACAAGCAGAGGGTCGGCGGTTCGATCCCGTCATCACCCACCACTCGAGGTTTAGCGCAGCGGTAGTTCAGTCGGTTAGAATACCGGCCTGTCACGCCGGGGGTCGCGGGTTCGAGTCCCGTCCGCTGCGCCATATTTGTCATCAAGGACCACTGAACGCCTTGATGGCCCGAAAAAAGCGACCTTAGGGTCGCTTTTTTTTTGCCCTCGAATTTCACTTCCGCCTGTTTCTCCGTTTCGTGCGGCACTTCTGTACTTTTCACTGTCTTTACCTATTAGCGCGGTGTGCTCGGTAGCCACTGTCCGAGCTCGCTGCTAAGCTCCGGCAATGTTTTTGCACCACTTCTTGGGTAATAAGGAAACAGAATGAGACCTCAACGTTTGGCGTCGGCGATAGCTCTGGTTGGCCTGGTCCTGGCGGGCTGTGATTCGGAAACCAGCGCTAAGCTGGAAACGCCAGCGCAGAAAGCCTCCTATGGCATTGGCCTGAACATGGGCAAGAGCCTGGCGCAGGAAGGCTTGGCTGATCTGGATTCGACGGCCGTCGCGCAAGGCATCGATGATGCCATCGGCAAGAAAGATCAGAAGCTGACCGATGAAGAACTGATGGAAGCCTTCGCTTATCTGCAGACTCGTGCCGAAGAGCGCATGGTCGAGATGAACAAGGAATCCGTTGCCGCTGGCAAGAAATTCTTGGAAGAGAACGCCAAGCGTGAAGGCGTTAAGACCACCGAATCTGGCCTGCAATACGAAGTGATCAAAGAGGCCGACGGCGCCCAGCCGGGTCCGGACGATGTCGTCACTGTCCACTACGAAGGCAGCCTGACTGACGGCACGGTCTTCGATAGCTCGATCAAGCGTGGCACCCCAATCGATCTTCCTGTCAGCGGCGTAATTCCAGGCTGGGTCGAAGGGCTGCAACTGATGCATGTCGGCGAAAAGTACAAGCTGTATATCCCGAGCGAACTCGCCTATGGCGAGCAGAGCCCGAGCCCGCTGATTCCTGCCAACTCCGTTCTGGTCTTCGACCTTGAGCTCCTAGGCATCAAGGGTGAAGAGGGCGAGGCGACGCCTCCACCGGAAGCTGTCGAAGAGGCTGTCGAGGCTGCCAAGAAATAACAAGTCCTTGCGTTCCAAACGCCCCGCATATGCGGGGCGTTTTAGTTTCCAGTGTCAGCTTTGTGTGAGAATTGGTTCGCCGAGTACGCATTGTAGGAGCGAGCTTGCTCGCGATCAGTGGTGATGCGGTTCGGCAAACGGCTGTGTTTGGTTCGCCAGCAAGCGAGCTCCTACAGACCGTTGTTGTTGGGGCGTGGGAGGTTAGCGGCTACAAAGTAAAGCTCGGGCACTGGTCTGAGGCTTTGAAGTTGGCTCCGCGACCTTGACTCGACTGCGCAGCAGAACGCGCTTCAGTGCGGCCCCGAAGGGGTGAGCGAAGCGAATCACCTGGGACAGCGTCCCTGGTGAGAGTCCGACGGAAACAAAAAAGCCCCAGGTTTTCACCTGAGGCTTTGAAGTTGGCTCCGCGACCTGGGCTCGACTGCGCAGCAGAACGCGCTTCAGCGCGGCCTCGAAGGGGTGAGCGAAGCGAATCACCTGGGACAGGGTCCCTGGTGAGAGTCCGACGGAAACAAAAAAGCCCCAGATTTTCACCTGAGGCTTTGAAGTTGGCTCCGCGACCTGGACTCGACTGCGCAGCAGAACGCGCTTCAGCGCGGCCCCGAAGGGGTGAGCGAAGCGAATCACCTGGGACAGGTCCCTGGTGAGAGTCCGACGGAAACAAAAAAAGCCCCAGATTTTCACCTGAGGCTTTGAAGTTGGCTCCGCGACCTGGACTCGAACCAGGGACCCAATGATTAACAGTCATTTGCTCTACCGACTGAGCTATCGCGGAACAGCGGTGCGTATCCTAATGATAACTAAGGGGAAGTCAACCCTCGGCAGCTCAGAGAACCTGCACGATCGCGTCAGTCACGTGGTCCAGATTGCTGTGGTTCAATGCTGCGGCACAGATGCGCCCGGTGCCGATCGCATAGACGCCGAACTCGACGCGCAGGCGCTCGACCTGGGCGGCGGTCAGGCCTGAGTAGGAGAACATCCCGCGTTGCTTGGCGACAAAGCTGAAATCCTGCTTGGCGCCTTTTTCAGCCAGCTGTCGAACCATGGTCAGACGCATGTCCTGGATGCGGGTGCGCATCTCGCCCAGCTCGGTTTCCCACATGGCGCGCAGCTCAGGGCTGTTGAGCACAGCAGACACCACGGTCGCGCCATGGGTTGGCGGGTTGGAATAGTTGGTGCGGATCACGCGCTTGATCTGTGACAGGACTCGGGCCGACTCGTCGCGGTTCTGGGTCACCATCGACAGCGCGCCGACGCGCTCGCCATATAGTGAGAATGACTTGGAGAAGGAGCTCGATACAAAGAAGCTCATGCCTGAGTCGGCGAACAGGCGCACAGCAGCGGCATCCTCCTCGATGTTGTCACCGAAGCCCTGATAGGCGATGTCGATAAACGGCACGTGATCATTGGCGCGCAGCACTTCGAGGATCTGCTTCCAGTCCTCCGGCTGCAGGTCGACGCCGGTCGGGTTGTGGCAGCAGGCGTGCAGCACAACGATCGAGCGGGGCGGCAGGTTTTTCAGGTCTTCAAGCATGCCGGCGCGGTCGATGCCATGGCTGGCTGCGTCGTAATAGCTATAGTTCTGCACGGGAAAGCCGGCAGCCTCGAACAGTGCGCGGTGGTTTTCCCAGCTTGGATTGGTGATGGCGACGACCGCATCGGGCAGCATGCGCTTGAGGAAATCCGCGCCGATCTTCAACGCGCCAGTGCCGCCCAACGCCTGCGTAGTAACCACGCGGCCATCGGCAACCAGCGACGAGTCGGCACCGAATAGCAAGCCCTGTACAGCCATGTCATAACTGGCGATGCCCTCGATGGGCAGATAGCCGCGCGGTGCATTCAGCTCCAGACGCGCCATCTCGGCGGCGGCCACCGCGCGCAGCAGGGGAATTCGGCCTTCTTCGTTGTAGTAGACGCCCACCCCCAGGTTGACCTTGTTCTGCCGACTGTCGGCATTGAAGGCTTCATTGAGGCCGAGGATCGGATCGCGCGGCGCCATTTCGACAGCGGAGAACAAACTCATGATGGGGAGGCTCGAAGAGAGGAGGTGACTGATGCAGCACCCTCGCTTCGCGCTGAGGGCGGTGCGCAAACGGGGCAAGAGTATAACGGGACTGGCCCTGTGCCGCGATATGCTAGGGCGGTTTTTCTGTCGGTTTAAGCCCAGCGGAGGCCGCGAGTTTTCCTGGCTTTGCCTGCTCGTCGCCCGAGCACTTGATATCGCTGGGCGAGCCCGCATTGAAAGGGGTTGTGGTTGCTGCGCGCCGCGTCGCCAGCAGCACGTTGCACGTCTGGAAACATCGCCATAGCGGCTCGAATATTCATTTTCGAGTCGTCTCGCTATCTGAAGAGGTCGATATGTCGCAGTTCGAATTGGTCACGCGCTTCAAGCCAGCCGGAGACCAGCCTGAAGCCATTCGGCAGATGATCGAAGGCATCGAGGCCGGCTTGTCGCACCAGACGTTGCTGGGTGTAACGGGGTCGGGCAAGACCTTCAGCATCGCCAACGTGATCGCCCACGTGCAGCGGCCCACGCTGGTGCTTGCGCCAAACAAGACGCTTGCAGCTCAGCTCTATGGGGAGTTCAAGGCGTTCTTCCCGAACAACGCGGTTGAGTATTTCGTCTCCTACTACGATTACTACCAGCCGGAAGCCTATGTGCCGTCCTCCGATACCTTCATCGAGAAGGATGCTTCGATCAACGATCACATCGAGCAGATGCGGCTGTCGGCGACCAAGGCTTTGCTGGAGCGGTCGGACGCGATCATCGTCACCACTGTTTCGTGCATCTACGGCTTGGGTAGCCCCGAAACCTACCTGAAGATGGTGCTCCACATCGATCGAGGCGATCGCCTGGACCAGCGCGAGCTGCTGCGCAGACTCACCGGGCTGCAGTACACCCGCAATGAAATGGATTTCGCCCGTGCGACCTTTCGCGTGCGTGGCGATGTGATCGATGTCTATCCGGCCGAATCGGACCTGGAAGCGGTGCGCATCGAGCTGTTCGATGACGAAGTGGAAAGCCTGTCTGCCTTCGATCCCCTGACCGGCGAGGTAATCCGCAAGCTGCCGCGCTTCACCTTCTATCCCAAGAGCCACTACGTGACGCCGCGCGAGACCCTGCTGGATGCCATCGAGAACATCAAGGTGGAGCTCAAGGATCGCCTCGATTACCTGCGCGGTAACAACAAGCTGGTGGAGGCTCAGCGACTCGAGCAGCGCACCCGTTTCGATCTGGAAATGATCATGGAGCTGGGCTATTGCAACGGCATCGAGAACTACTCGCGCTATTTGTCCGGGCGCGATTCTGGCGAGGCCCCACCGACGCTTTATGACTACCTGCCAGCCGATGCGCTGTTGGTGATCGACGAGTCCCACGTGAGCGTTCCGCAGGTCGGTGCCATGTACAAAGGCGACCGCTCACGCAAGGAGACGCTGGTCGAGTACGGCTTCCGTCTGCCATCGGCGCTGGATAACCGGCCGATGCGTTTCGATGAGTGGGAGGCCATCAGCCCACAGACGATCTTCGTCTCGGCGACGCCTGGACCTTACGAGGCTGAGCATGCGGGGCGAGTGATCGAACAGCTGGTAAGGCCTACCGGGCTGGTCGACCCTCAGATCGAGATACGCCCAGCGCTGACGCAGGTCGACGATCTGCTTTCGGAAATCAACAAGTGCGTGGTCAAGGAAGAGCGTGTGCTGGTCACGACGCTGACCAAGCGGATGGCTGAGGACCTCACCGACTATCTTGGCGATCACGGCGCGCGGGTGCGCTACCTGCACTCGGACATCGATACCGTGGAGCGGGTCGAGATCATTCGTGATCTGCGCCTGGGCGTGTTCGACGTCCTGGTAGGCATCAACCTGCTGCGTGAGGGCCTGGACATGCCCGAGGTGTCGCTGGTGGCGATCCTCGATGCGGACAAGGAAGGCTTCCTGCGGTCCGAGCGCTCGCTGATCCAGACCATCGGCCGCGCGGCGCGTAATCTCAACGGCCGGGCCATTCTGTATGCCGACAGAATAACCGGCTCGATGGAGCGGGCCATCGGCGAAACCGAGCGCCGGCGTAACAAGCAAATCGCCTTCAACGAAGCCAACGGCATCGTCCCGCAGGGTGTGTTCAAGGATGTTCAGGACATCCTGGAAGGCGCCACTGTGCCGGGTTCGCGCAGCAAGAAGCGTCGCGGCGAAGCCAAAGCGGCGGAAGAAGCGGCGCGCTACGAGAACGAACTCCGCTCACCGAGCGAGATCACCAAACGGATTCGCCAGCTGGAAGAAAAGATGCTCGCCTATGCGCGCGATTTGGAATTCGAAGCCGCCGCGCAGACGCGCGACGAGATCCACAAGCTACGCGAGAGGTTGCTGCAAGTTTGATGCTTTCGGTGCGTCGCATCGCGACTCGGGCGAATAAATCGCCTCTACATTGCGGGACGCGTAAGACGCTCGGTCCTGTAAGGGCGACTTTTCACCCGTGACGCTTGGCGAAATACCACCTTCCGGCCTCAGTGGGCTGCGCCACCTTTGATGTCGTCAGGCAGGCGCCGCGTCAGCAGCACTGCAACCATGCTGACTGCTAGCGCGATGCCGACGAAGTGGAAGGCATCGTTGTACGCCATGATCATCGCTTGCTGATGGGTGATCTCGCTGATTCGCCCCAGTGCGACCTGTTCGCTGCCCAGCTGCTGAGTTAGCGCGCTCAGCCGCTCCGCAACAGCAGGGTTGCTCGGCACCACCGACTCGCGCAGATAGTCGAAATAGATCTTCGCGCGACTGTCCAGCAGCGTCGCCAGCAAAGCGATGCCAATCGCGCCGCCGAGGTTGCGCAGAATGTTGAACAGGCTGGACGCTGAGCCGGCATCCTGCGGCTGGATGTAGGCCGTAGCGATCAACGAGATGGTGACCATGATCATTGGTTGGCCGAGCGCTCGGATGATCTGGATCGGATGGAACTGGTCGCCGCCAAAGTCCGGATTGAGTGCGCCGGAGGCAAAGCTGGAGATGCCGAACAGCGCGAAGCCTGCCGCGCATAACAGCTTTGGCGGAATAATCTTCATCAGCTTGGGCACTAGTGGAATCAGGAACAGCTGCGGAATGCCCATCCACATGATGACCTGGCCGATCTGCAGCGCGTTGTAGTTCTGAATCTGCGCCAGGTACAGCGGTAGCAGATAGATCGATCCATAAAGCCCGAGTCCCATGCCCAGGCTGGCGATGCTGGTCAGGCCAAAGTTGCGCTCACGCAGGATTCCCAGGTTGATTAGCGGGTTAGGCCGCGACAGCTGCAGGATCACGAAAAGAACCAGACTGACCACTGCCACCGAGCCCAGCTGGACGATCAGGGTCGATTCTAGCCAGTCCTTGCGATGTCCTTCTTCGAGAAATACCTGTAGGCATCCCAGCCCCATCGCCAGCGTGACGATGCCCGCGTAGTCGGTGCTTTTCAGCAGCTCCCAGTGCGGCGGCTTTTTCTCCAGACCGTACAGCAGGCCCGCGATCATCAGCAGCCCGGGCGGCACGTTGATGTAGAAAATGTATTCCCAACCCCAGCTCTCGGTGAGCCAGCCGCCCAGTGTGGGCCCGATCGAGGGTGCGAAGGTCGCGGTGATGGCGAACAGCGCCATGCCCTTGGCGCGATGATGGTCCGGCAGCTTGATCAGCGTCAGGGTGAAGGCCAGCGGGATCAGCGCGCCGCCGGTGAAGCCCTGCAGTGCGCGAAACACGATCATGCTTTCCAAGTTCCAGGCAAAGGAACAGAGCAATGACGAGATCAGAAAACCGATCGATACCCAGACCGCCAGGCGCCGCGCAGAGAGCAGCTGCACCAGCCAGGCGGTGAGCGGAATCATGATGATTTCCGCTACCAGATAGGAGGTGGAGATCCAGGAGCCTTCCTCCAGCGTGGCGGACAACGCGCCCTGGATGTCCTTCAGCGAAGAGTTGGTGATCTGGATATCCAGTACCGCCATGAAGGCGCCAAGCATGGCGCTCATCACAGCAATCCAGTCGCGTCGGCTAGGCTCGCCGACCGGACGGATCAGGGCATCAGCGGCCACGGATGACGATCTTCACGTCCACCGACATGCCGGGGCGGATACGGCCCTTGAGCGGGTTATCGCTGGCAAAGGTCAGCTTGACCGGAATGCGCTGCACCACCTTGGTGAAGTTACCGGTGGCATTGTCCGGGGGCAGCAGGCTGAACTGCGCGCCGGAGGCGGGGAACAGGCTTTCGACGCGGGCATCGATGGGCGTGTCAGGGTAGGTGTCGAAGGTCAGTTCGGCGTTTTGTCCAACCTGCATCCGGCCGATCTGGGTTTCCTTGAAATTGGCCTGCACCCAGATTTCCTCGTCGGGAACGATCGACATCAGGTAGGCACCGACCGGCACGTATTGGCCGTTGCGCGCCGAACGCTGCCCGACGATCCCGCTGATCGGCGAGCGAATTTCCGTACGGCCCAGGTTCAGCTCGGCTTGCTCGATTTCGGCTCGAGCGCTGCCAATTTGCGCGTCCAGACGTTTGACGTCCGCTTCCAACGCGTCGACCTGCTGGCGTTGCGCTGCCAGGTCGGCTTCGGCTTTCTGTCGCTGCGAGCGGGCGACCTTTGCGTCGGCAGACAGCGTGGTGACGCGTTCTTCCGAGATGAAGCCGGGCTTTCGTAGCGCTTCGACGCGCGACAGGTCCGTCTGGCTGCGTTCGAGATTTGCCTGAGCCGCGCCAACCGAAGCCTGGCTGGCAGCGATCAGGCTGCTCTGCTGCGCCAGGCGGCTGCGTGCCTGGGTGAGTTCAGCTTCACGAATCGCCAGGTTGGCCCTGGCCTGTTCCAAGGCGAGGCGGAAGTCGCCTGGCTCAAGGCTGACCAACAAATCACCTGGTTGCACATGCTGATTATCCTGCACGTGGACCTGTTCGACACGCGCGGCGAGCTGGCTGGAAATCCGTGTGATTTCACCTTGTACATAGGCGTTGTCGGTGTGTTCGTAATGACGACCAACGAAATACCACTGAGCGAAGAACCCGGCTGCAATCAGCAGTACAAGGGCAACGAAGATGATCAATCGGCGTTTCAGCTGGGCGGGCATGGGGTCGCTCGTTGGCGGAGTTAGCCGGGCAATCTAGCAGCGTTCCGCTTGAGTAATAACCCGTTACAATTGCGAAACTTTGTTGCAAATACGGAACAATGCGATGGGTCTGGATGACGCGCTGATCTTCACTCGTGTGGTCGAGTGCCACAGTTTTACCCAGGCGGCCTCGAGCCTGGCCATGCAGAAGTCAACGGTAAGCCGTCGTATCGTCCAGCTCGAAGAGCGGTTAGGCGTGCGGTTGATCAACCGCACCACGCGCCGCTTGCGGCTGACCGAAGTGGGGCAGGCCTACTACGAGCGCTGTCGGCAGATCATGGTCGATTTCGCCGAAGCCGAGCAGGCCGTCATGCAATTGCAGCAGGCGCCGGCCGGGCTGCTGCGAATCTCCGCGCCAATCGAATTCGGTCAGTGGATCCTGGGTCGAGTGCTGGGCGATTTCATGCGCTTGTATCCGGAGATCAATGCCGAAGTCGAGCTGGCATCGAGGCATATCGACCCGGTAGAAGAGGGTGTCGACATCGTCATCTCGGTGGGACAACCCCAGGACTCCAGTTTGATCGGGCGCAAGCTCTTCGAGACCCGGCGGCGACTCTGCGCCAGTCCGGAATATCTGGCCCAGCATGGCGTGCCCACGCGGGCGGAGGATCTCGCCAGCCACCGCGCGATCACTCTGTCGCGCGACCCGGTGCGCTACTGGCCGATCCTCGAACAGAACGTCAGTTGCCGCCGGGTGCTGACCTGCAACAACATCACCTTTGCCCGCGAGGCTGCACTGGCCGGAGCAGGCATCGCGGCGCTACCGACCATGATCACCGACCAGGAGGTGCGTGAAGGTCATCTGGTCGAGCTTCTCCCAGATGTCGATCTGCCGATCGGCGAGGTGTATGCGGTGTATCCCTCGCGACGTTTTCAGGCGATGAAGGTCAAGGCGTTTCTTGATTTTTTGATGCAGTCGTTGCCAGTTGCGGAAGGCCGTCTGGTGGAGCCGGTGGATGCGCGCCTGTTAACATCGCGCCTTTACACGCGCTGACCCAGCCGGCCGAACCGGCTATCGCAGCTGCCGTGTCTTCCTGTGCCTTGATTCGAGAACATCATGACCACCGTTCGCACCCGTATCGCACCATCCCCTACCGGCGATCCGCATGTCGGCACCGCGTATATCGCGCTGTTCAATCTCTGCTTCGCACGCCAGCACGGCGGCCAGTTCATCCTGCGCATTGAGGACACCGACCAGTTGCGCTCCACGCGCGAGTCGGAACAGCAGATCTATGACGCGCTGCGTTGGTTGGGCATCGAGTGGGACGAAGGCCCGGATGTGGGCGGTCCACACGGCCCGTATCGGCAGAGCGAGCGCGGCGAGATCTACAAGAAGTATTCGGACGAGCTGGTCACCAAGGGACATGCGTTCCCGTGTTTCTGCAGCGCTGAGCGCCTGGATCAGGTGCGTGCCGAGCAGATGGCCAACAAGGAAACGCCGCGCTACGACGGGCATTGCATGCACATCCCGGCCGAAACCGCGCAGCAGCGCATTGCGGCGGGGGAGTCGCACGTGATCCGCATGAAGGTGCCAAGCGAGGGCATATGCCAGGTCAACGACATGCTCCGCGGCACGGTCGAAATCGGCTGGGATCGCATGGACATGCAGGTGCTGATGAAGGCTGATGGCCTGCCGACCTACTTCCTGGCCAACGTCGTCGACGACCATCTGATGGGCATCACCCACGTGCTGCGCGGCGAGGAATGGCTGCCGTCGGCGCCAAAGCTGATCAAACTCTACGAATATTTCGGGTGGGAACAGCCGCAGCTCTGCTACATGCCACTGCTGCGCAACCCGGACAAGAGCAAGCTTTCCAAGCGCAAGAATCCCACGTCGGTGACCTTCTACGAGCGCATGGGTTTTATGCCCGAGGCGATGCTCAACTACCTGGGCCGCATGGGCTGGTCGATGCCGGACGAGCGCGAAAAATTCACGCTGGCGGAAATGATCGAACACTTCGACATCAATCGCGTCTCGCTGGGTGGACCGATCTTCGATGTCGAAAAGCTGTCCTGGCTCAACGGCCAGTGGCTGCGCGAGCTACCAGTCGAGCAGTTCGCAGCCGAGGTGCAGAGGTGGGCGTTCAACCCCGAGTACATGATGAAGATCGCGCCCCACGTGCAGCAGCGCGTCGAGACCTTCAGCCAGATCGCCCCATTGGCTGGCTTCTTCTTTTCCGGCGCGCTGAACCTTGATCCGGCATTGTTCGAGCACAAGAAGCTCGACGCCACTCAGGTCCGTCAGGTATTGCAGCTGACGCTGTGGAAGCTGGAAGCCTTGCGTCAGTGGGACAAAGAGCGCATTACCGAGTGTATCCAGATGGTTGGGACGCGTCTCGAATTGAAGCTGCGCGATGTCATGCCCTTGATATTCGCCTCGATCACCGGCCAGGCCAGCTCCGTGTCGGTGCTCGACGCCATGGAGATCATCGGGCCCGACCTGACACGCTTCCGTCTGCGCCAGGCGTTGGAGCTGTTGGGCGGCGCTTCGAAGAAAGAAGTGAAAGAGTGGGAAAAGCTCTTCGCCGCGATGGCTTGATCCGCGATGGCTTCTCGGGACGCGGTTGGCGCCGTCCCGCAGCTGTTCAGCGATTGCCACTCGTCGCCGGTAAGTATTTGTTCTGATGCCAAAAAATCTTCGGGGTCAGGAAAAAATATCGTTGACACTCCGAGAGGCCGCACCTAATATGCGCCCCGTCCTCGAGATGGGGCTATAGCTCAGCTGGGAGAGCGCTTGCATGGCATGCAAGAGGTCGACGGTTCGATCCCGTCTAGCTCCACCAATCTCGATTGCCACACCGGTTCACGCCGGTTGCCTTTGAAGGGCTTTGCGTCCCCTTCGTCTAGTGGCCTAGGACACCGCCCTTTCACGGCGGTAACAGGGGTTCGAGTCCCCTAGGGGACGCCATTATTCAAAATCGCAACGCGAGAGCGGGGCGAGAGACATTAGATCCGGGGCTATAGCTCAGCTGGGAGAGCGCTTGCATGGCATGCAAGAGGTCGACGGTTCGATCCCGTCTAGCTCCACCAATCCACGACAGGTCGTAGCGGTTACGGTCTGTTCATCGAAGGTTTCGTCCCCTTCGTCTAGTGGCCTAGGACACCGCCCTTTCACGGCGGTAACAGGGGTTCGAGTCCCCTAGGGGACGCCATTTTTTTTTGCCCGTTTTGGGCATCAAAGGGTCATTTCTCACGAAATGGCCCTTTTTGTTTTGCCCGCAATTTGAGCGTCGTCATCAGGGCGACATGGTCTGGCATGCTGAATGGTGGGCCATAGATGCGGCCCGCATGCGTGACAATCGAGCGGTGGGTGGCTTCCAATAGGCGATTCGGCCGCATCTGCGGCGCACTGCACAGCGAGGGTACGCATGATCTGGGACCAGGCCGACTCATTCGTCATCGATATTGACGTGCAATCCGAGCATATCGACGAGCTCGGCCACGCAAACAATGCGGTTTATGTGACTTGGCTGGAAACTTGCGCCTGGCGGCATTCGCAGCATTTGGGGCTTGGGCTGGGCGACTACCGTAGGCTTGATCGAGCGATGGCGGTACTGCGACACGAAATCGATTACTTGGCTGCTGCGTATCAGGGCGATCAATTGCAACTCGGCACTTGGATCGTGGACTCCGATCAGCGACTGAAGATGAAACGTAATTTCCAGCTGATCCGGCCGGCGGACGGGGTGACGCTGTTACGTGCGCAAACCACCTTCGTCTGCATTCAGTTGTCTACCGGCAAGCCCAAGCGCATGCCGGGCGAGTTTGTCGAGGGGTATGGCAAGGCGCTGGTGCAGCCTTATCCCCTCGAACTCTGACCCCATTTATGATCAGCGCTGTTCCGGCTTGCTGACGTCTGCCTCGCGGCGTTCCTCGGCATCGCCGCGCCAGTCGTCCTGCACCTCGTTTTCCATCTTCTGCTTGAGGGTCTTAGGGTCATTATTGATGTTCGCCGTATTGGCGCGCTGGTGGTTTTCATTCATTGCGCTGCCCTGGGCGGTGCTTGACAAGCCAAGGTCTTCGTCGTCCTGCATGGCTTCCTGATTGGCCATTGCTCCAGTCGCAAGCAGGCTGGTGAAAAGGGCAGTGGCAATACTCAAGGTCTTCATCGGTAATCCTCCGGGTAGCTTGGAAGTGTTTGCTGCTCTACCTCTTAAATTCCGACTCGGTGGCCCGGGAATTGTTCGTGGGAAGCCGCATTGGCCCAGGCTTGCAAGCGTTGGCACGGCCTCTAGCGCCGCGCTTTCGTTCGTTTTACCTCTGGTCGGTTTGCCGCCCGACTGGTTCGTTCAGTTGAGTAAATGCAGCGAATTTCAGCTAGGCGCCGGTTCCAAGAGGTTCCGGAAAAGTGACCGCCTTGAGTCGTCGGCTCCCTTATCCATTCATCCTCGCAATATCCTCGGGACGACCCGGATCGGCCATAATGTCGCGCGGCCCGCTTCGCTCTTGATGGAGTTGTTCAAGGGGAGCGGCGGTTTAGTCCAGTCACGAGTTTCTTACCGTTATCCCGTCCAGAAAAATCATCCATGTCGATTGCGATTGCTTCTATGCCGCGATCGAGATGCGCGACGATCCCAGTCTTGCCAACCGGCCCATTGCGGTTGGTGGCTTGGCTGATCGACGCGGCGTTATTGCCACCTGCAACTACGAAGCTCGCGCATACGGCGTGCGCTCCGCGATGGCCTCCGGTCATGCTTTGAAGCTCTGCCCGGATCTGCTGATCGTGCGGCCGCGGATGGATGCCTACAAGGAAGCTTCACGCGAAATCCACGGGATTTTCCGAACCTACACCGATCTGATCGAACCCTTGTCGCTCGACGAGGCTTTTCTCGATGTGAGTGGCTGCGAGCATTTTGCCGGCAGCGCCACGCGCATTGCACAGGACATCCGTCGGCGAGTCTGGCAGCAGCTGCGCATCACGGTTTCAGCAGGCGTTGCGCCTAACAAGTTTCTGGCAAAGATCGCCAGCGACTGGAACAAGCCGGATGGTCTGTTCGTGATCACCCCGGATCAGGTGGATGATTTCGTACTCGCTCTGCCGGTCACCAAACTCCATGGTGTCGGCCGGGTGACGGCGGAGAAGCTGAAGCGCATGGGTATTCACACCTGCGCTGATCTGCGCAGCTGGAGGCGCCTTGATCTGGTTCGGGACTTCGGCTCGTTCGGTGAGCGACTGTGGGGGCTGGCGCATGGCGTCGACGAGCGCCTGGTTCAGGTCGAGAGCCGGCGCCAGTCGGTCAGTGTCGAGAACACCTACGAGCGCGACTTGCCAGACCTTGCCGCCTGCCTTGAGCGACTTCCCGAGTTGCTCGAGCAGCTCGCCGGCAGGATGGCGCGACTCGATAACGGCTACCGGCCCGGCAAGCCGTTCGTGAAGTTGAAGTTCCATGACTTCACCCAGACGACCCTCGAACAGTTCGGCGCTGGGCTTGAGCTTGAAGACTATTCCGACCTCCTGGCGGGCGCCTTTGCCCGTGGCAAGCGACCGGTGCGGTTGATTGGCGTCGGGGTTCGTTTGATCGACCTGCGAAGCGGCTTCGAGCAGTTGCGGTTGTTCTGATCGCCGTCCGTTGGTCACCCATCAACGTCCACTCTGCTTTTTGGTACGTCTGTTGCTTCAGCTGTTGCGGCGTGGCCAAAGCTGCCACTTTTCCGGCGCGGATTGTTCATACGCGCTGGCGACGAGTGGGCTAACTGAAGGGCAGCAGTGGCCGATACGGTTGAAGGTTTTTGACGCCTCATCGTGAAGAGCAGAGGTGTCGGTGATTGGACTAGATAACGCTTTTTGTTAGGCTTCCTATATAGATGGCAATCTGATATCAGATTAGGCGCGTGTGTTCCGTCTCGTGTTTTAGAGTTGTGCAAGTCGCGAAGCGGCAGGAGTGCCTTCCCTGATGGGGCTATTTTTCAAACGTCGTAAAGCCACCGCAATGGGGCTGCTGGGTCTTGAGTTCGGGCCGCAAGGCGTCGCGCTCGCGCAAGTCCAGCGTGCTGACGGCGAGACGCCACAGTTGCTGCGTTGCGACTACCTTGAGGGTCAGCCGGAGGCGCAAGCCGAATTGCTCAAGCAAGCCGTTGCCGAGCATGGCCTCAGCGGTATGTCGGTCAATCTCCTGCTGCACCCTTCGGCTTATCAGATGTTCCTGCTGGAAGCGCCAGAGGTACCGGCTGAAGAGCTGCGTGACGCCATGCGTTGGCGCGTCAAGGATTTGCTCAGCGAGCCGCTTGAAGACGTTGTCATTGATTGCTTTAGCCTTCCGGAGGACGCTTATCGTGGCCGCACGCGCATGGTCTATTGCGTGGTGCTCAAAAAGTCCCGGATGAATGAGTTTCGCTCACTCGTCCAGCATGCCGGCCTGACCTTGGCAAGCATCGACATCACTGAAATGTCCTTTCGCAACCTCGGGCTGCTGGCCGGTGCCGATGCCATCAATTTGGCGCTGTTGCGCCTACGTACCAGCGAAGGCTTGATCTGTGTACAGAACGGTGCCGATCTGTATATGGCACGGCGTATCGAACACGGTCTGGCACGTGCCGAGCAGGATCTGTCCAGCATGACCCTGGAGATCCAGCGCTCGCTCGACTACTACGAAAGTCAGTTGGGCAAAGGCTATATCAGCCGCCTGTTGCTGTTGCCGATGAAACAGGACGGTGAGCGGACCCATCAGGCGCTGGCGGCCGGGCTGGCAGTCAATCTGCAACGGCTGGATTTGCGTGAGCTGTTCCCGGGTCAGCCGGCCAGTGACCTCACCGAATCGAGCCAGGCCTTCTGTATCGGCGCTGTCGGTGCCGCCCTGCGTCAGGATGCTTGCTGATGCAGAACATCAACCTCTATCAACGCGAACGCCGTAGCGGCGGTGGACCACGCCCCAGGCAGATGCAGCTGGGCGTCGTGTTGGTTATCGCAGTGCTGGCGATCCATGGCGCATGGCAGGGTTGGAAGCTGCATACCGCCGGCCAAGCTGCCGTACTCGCCGAACAACAGGCCGGGCAGGCAGAGGCCAGGCTGGACGTGGTCAAGGCGGATTTTCGCGAGCCGACGCTCGACCCGCGGCTTCCGCTGCAGTTGGCCGAGCGCGAAGCCGAGAACCGCGAGCTGCAACGACTCGCCGACCACCTCAAATCACTGGATGCGCAGCGCAGCAGCGGCTTCTCGGGGTTGCTGCAGGGCTTGGCTGATCGCCACCCACCGCAAGGGCTCTGGCTGACCCGGATTCGCCTGCAGGCGGGCGGGGATGAAATGGCACTGCAGGGTCTGACGCAGGATCAGGAACTCCTCCCGCTTTATTTGCAGAGCTTGGGTCAGAGCAGCGCGTTCAGCGGACGCGAGTTCGCCCGTTTCGATCTTCAGCGCGACGACAGCGATCTGCTGCAGTTTCGCTTGTCCTCCCAGGCCGTGACGGAGCAGGACGATGAATAAGCTCATCCAGCACTGGCATGGACTGGCGCCGCGCGAGCAATGGCTGACCTACGGTGTGGGGCTGTCGCTGCTGATCATGCTCTACGTATTGTTGATCGCCGAGCCGCTGGGTCTGCGCATTGCCGCCGAAACCAGTCGGCAACAGGCTGCGCACGCCCGTCTTCTCGCGGCTGAGAGCAGCCTGCTGGAAATTCAGGCCAAGCTTGCGGCCGATCCGAACCTGAGCTACCGGCAGGCACTGGCGGCCGCACAGGTCAGCCATAACGAGCTGCTGCAACGTATCGACTTGGAAACCAGCACCCTGGTATCGCCGACCCGGATGAAGGGGCTGCTGCAGGATCTGTTGCGTAACCAGACCCAGCTCAAACTGGTCGCCCTTGAAAGTTCGAGCGGGCCGCTCGCGGTGCCCGCTGCGGCAACGGCTGAGGGCAAGGAGCAAAAGACGCCACCGGTGGTGTTCTATCGCCATGGCCTGCGTCTGACCCTCGAAGGCGGCTATTTCGACCTACTGGCCTATCTCAACGCCGTCCAGGCGAGTGGCTGGCGCTTGCATTGGGACAGCCTGAACTACGAAGTCGGTGAGGAGGGCGCGGGCCGGGCTCGCGTCACCCTCGACTTGCATACCTTGAGTCGCGATGCGGGGTGGGTTGGTGTTTAGAACTGCGATCAAACTTCTCTGCCTGGCTTCGCTGTTCGGCGCCGCGCCTGTTGTCGCGCTGGATCCCACGCAACCGCCGGCCGGGCGGGCGGCTGGTGATGCGCCGGTAGACGCGGCTGCCAGCTTGCACCTGCAGGCGATCCTGCGTGGCCCCGGGCGTGCCAGCGCCGTGATCAACGGAAACAGCCTGCAGGTCGGTGACCGCGTGGGAGATGCCCGCATCCTTGCAATTCACCGGCACGCCGTCGTCATTGATCGCCAAGGTCAGCAGCAAGAACTGCACCTCAGCGCCCCCATCATCCAAACGAGCCGTACCCAGCCATGATGCCGACCCAGATGTCTCGCTTCGGCGTGTTGAGCCTGATCTGCCTGCTTTCTGCCTGTCAGACCTTCGAAGACGGCGATCAACGTCTGTACGAGCAGAGCAACCGCCTGTTCGAGGAAAGCCTGGAACAGAACCAGCTGAAGGTGGTTCCGCCAGTTTCGGTGCAGGCGGGACTGATCCCACCTTTGGCAGCCGACAAGCTCGTCGTCTCGGGGCCTCGTTTCGACGTGGCCGTAAGCGACATGCCGGCCCGCGAGTTTTTCCTCAGCCTGATGAACAGTGCCGGGGAAAATCTGCTGGTGCACCCCGGCGTGACCGGCAACGTAACCTTCAGCCTGCGTAACGTCACCCTCGAAGAAACCCTGGCGGCGGTCCGGGATAGCTACGGCTATGACTACCAGCGTACCGCCTACGGCTATCAGATCCAGCCGAACGAGGCGATTACCCGCACCTACGATCTCGACTACCTGAACGTCCAGCGCCAGGGTATGACCGACACCCGTGTAAGCTCGGGCCAGGTCACCAGCAGCGATAGCACCGGCGTCGGCGCGGCAGGCACCACGACCAGCAGTACCTCCTCGACGGTGAATGCCAGCCAGTTGCTGACCACCAGCAACGTGGACTTCTGGAGCGAAGTGCGAGCCGTGATCGAGATGATGATCGGCGGCGAAGAAGGCAATCAGGTCGTCGTGAATCCGCAAAGCGGATTGCTTGTGGTGCGAGCCTCCAGCGCGGATCAGCAGGCTGTAGAGCGCTTTCTGATCCTGGCGCAGCGCAACCTGCAACGTCAGGTCATCCTCGAAACCAAGATCCTCGAAGTGAATCTGTCCGATGGCTTTCAGTCCGGTATCAACTGGGCTCAGCTCGGCAGCATGGGTAATGCCGATTTCAGCCTCGGCGTGCAGGGCGACGCGCTGAGCGGGCCGAACAGCGTCGGCGGTGTGTTCAGTGCTGCCGTGCAGGTCGGTGATTTCAGCGGCGTGCTGCAACTGCTGGAGACCCAAGGCGAGGTGCGTGTGCTGTCCAGTCCACGGATTTCTACGCTGAACAACCAGAAGGCGGTCATCAAGGTCGGCACGGACGAGTTCTTCGTGACCGATGTTTCGACTACCACGACGTCGCTCGTGGGCGGCACCACTGCACCGGATCTGGATATCACCCTGACCCCGTTCTTCTCCGGCATATCGCTGGATGTCACCCCGCAGATCGATGAGAACGGCCAGGTCACGCTGCACGTGCGCCCGACCGTCAGCCGCGTGCAGGACCAGAACAAGACCATCCAGCTGGGCGGCTCGGACAATGTCTTCAATCTGCCGCTGGCGCTCTCGACTACACGTCAGTCCGACTCCATCGTGCGTGCCCGCAGCGGTCAGGTGGTGGTCATCGGCGGCCTGCTGGAAAACCGCAACACCAATACCGATGCAAACATTCCCTGGGCCTCGAAGCTGCCGATAGTGGGCACGCTGTTTCAGCAACAGCGCAAAGCCCTGCTGCAGACCGAGCTGGTGATCCTCATGCGGCCACAAGTGGTGGACGACCAGGTCTGGTTGGATGATCTGCGTAAATCCGCCGAATCCTTCCGGTCGACCAGGTAACCGCCGGTATGTACGAAGCATTTTTCGGCCTGCGCGAGAAGCCATTCGCGCTGACACCGAACACAGGCTTCATGGTTCAGCTGGCGCCGTATCAGGCCTGCCTCAATCTGCTGCGCGTGGCGCTGGGTGAGGGCGAGGGCTTCATCAAGGTCACCGGCGAAGTGGGCACGGGCAAGACGCTGCTCTGTCGCGCGCTGCTCAACGAACTGGACGCCGCTCACTACCAGGTCGCCTGGTTGCCGAATCCGACGTTGACGCCAATGGCCTTGCGCCAGGCCCTAGCGCACGAACTGCATATTGCCGAGGCGAGCGAGCTGGACAACCACGGCTTGCTCAACGCCCTCCACGCACGCTTGATCGAGCTGGCCGCGCAGGGCAAGAGCACCGTTCTGCTGATCGACGAAGCCCAGGCGCTGCCGACTGCGACGCTGGAAGCCTTGCGGCTGCTGACCAACCTCGAGACCGAACACAACAAGCTGTTGCAGGTGGTGCTGTTCGGTCAGCCGGAACTGGACGCGACCCTGGCCCGCGAAGACTTTCGTCAGCTGCGTCAACGCATCACCTTTTCCTACAGCCTTCGCCCGCTGGATGTGAGCGATGCTACGCGCTACCTGCAGGAACGCCTGGCCGTGGCGGGCTATCGGGGCGAGCCGCTGTTCAAGCCTGCGGCGGTACGTTTGCTGGTGCGAGGCAGTGGCGGAATTCCGAGGTTGCTCAACATCCTGGCGAACAAATGCCTGATGGTGGCGTTCGGTGAAGGGGCTCGTCAGGTCTTGGCGCGGCATGTGCGCCGGGCGTTGGACGATACCGAAGGTACGAAGCCGTTCTGGCGAAACACCTCACGTCTTTTCGGCTGGAAGATGACCGCTGGGTGCCTGTCGCTGGCACTGATCGCCGGTGCCTGGCCATGGCTGGCGCAACTCACCGAGGTGCTGCCGTGAGCCTGGTCAACGACATGCTGCGGGATCTTGAGGCGCGCCGCGCCGCGCCGGCCGAACGTGAGCAGCTGGGTAGCCTTTATGCCGTGGACGAAGCCGCTGCGAAACGGCGTGAGGGCTATGGGCGCTTGCGTCGCGGGTTGCTGATCGTTGCCGCAATCGGGGTGCTGGCCGTTGCGCTTTTCCTGCTCTCTGGGCGCCTGCAACCGGCCGCGCAGCCCTTGGCTGCGGTGCCTGTCGCTGTCCCGCCACCGGTCGAAGAAGTTGCGCCGACGCCAGAGCCTGTCGCGCTGACGCGACTGCTGGAGGTGTTGCCACAGAACGATGGGCGGCGTTTCGTCCTGCAGCTGCTGCTCGATCAATCCGTCAGCTACCAGCGAATCGATACGAACGGCTCGGTCAGCTTCCGCCTCAGCGATGTGCAGTTCAAGGGCGAGGCCCGCACCGGGCGCATCGAGAAAGAAGGGCAGACGCTGTCTTGGCGCGTCGAGGCGCAGGACGGCGACGTTAATGTGCTGATCATCGGTTTCGGTGATCAGCTGAACGTAGCTGATCGCCTCGAATCGATCGGTGATCGTTCGCAGCTATGGTTGGACGTGTCGTTTGGCAGTGCGGCTGATGCCGACCCGCAGACTGAATCTATGCCGGTTGCCGAGTCGCCGGATATGGACGATGCCCAATTGCCGGACTGGGTGACCCGTGACGTCGAGCCGGCTGAGACGCTCAACGAGCCGGCCCCCGCCAAAACGACACTTGAGCCCAAGGCCGTGCCCCGTGCTGCGGTTGCCGCAGAGCCCGTTGTTCCCGCAGGCGCTGGAAATATCACGATCGGTGCGCATCAGCCCGATGCACTGGCGCAGGCCCGCGACGCGCTGAGTCGGGGTGATCACCTATCGGCTATTCGGCAGCTGCAGGCACTGCACCAGGCACAACCGGACAGCGCAGAGATCAGCCGCTGGCTGGCTCGTGCCTACCTCGGCGCGGGCGATACCGCCGCGTTGCTGAAGTGGCTGCCGGCTCAGCTGCAGGCCCGCCCGTTCGATGCCGAGCTGCGTGAGCTGCTCGCGCGCGGCCAGTTGCAACTCGGCGATCAAGGCGCCGCCATCGCGACGTTGCAGCAGAACGCGCCGGCACTGCAGCGCAACACCGCCTATCACGCCTTGCTTGCTGCGCTGTACCAACAGGTCGGCGATTGGTCCGCAAGCGCTGCGACCTACCGTCAGCTAACCGCTATTCAACCAGGGCAGGGCGCATGGCAGCTCGGCCTGGCCATCGCGCTGGAGCAACTCGATCAGCCGGCACAGGCCGGTCGGCATTATCGCCAGGCATTGCAAGGGCAGGGCCTGGATGAAAGCGCGCGTCAGTTCGCCACTGAACGTGCCGGTTCCCTCGGAGGGACGCAATGACTCAGGACATCCGCCAGCGCAAGATTCGCCTCGGCGACCTCCTGGTCCAGGCCGGGCTGATCAGTGACGCTCAGTTGCAGCTCGCATTGCAGGACCAGAAGCGGACCGGCTCTAAGCTCGGCCGCACGGTACTGGATCTCGGTTTTATCGATGAAGGACGCCTGCTTCGGGCGCTTTCCGAGCAGTTGCAGATCCCCTTCGTCGAGCTCAAACACTACAAGTTCGACAATCAGCTGACCCAGAGCCTGCCCGAGGCAATGGCACGGCGTTTCCGCGTCATCGTGCTGTCGCGCCAGGCTGAGGGTCTGCTGGTCGGCATGACCGATCCACTCGACCTCTTCGCCCAGGACGAAATGGAGCGTTTGCTGGGCAAACGAGTATTCCCAGCGGTGGTTCGTGAAAGCGAGCTGCTGGGCGCCCTCGATCAGCTCTACCGGCGCACCAGCGAAATCGCCTCGCTGGCCGGTGAGCTGGAAGGCGAACTGGAAGACAGCGATTTCGACTTGTCGCGCCTCGGTGCCGAGAGCAACAGCGACGCGCCCGTGGTGCGGCTGTTGCAGACGCTGTTCGAAGATGCCGTGCAGATGAAAGCCTCCGACATTCATATCGAACCCGACGAAGGCGTGGTGCGGATCCGTCAGCGCATCGACGGTGTACTCAACGAGCAGGTGATGAAAGAGCACCGCGTCGCGTCGGCGCTGGTCATGCGCTTGAAGATCATGTCCGGCCTGGACATCTCCGAGAAGCGTTTGCCGCAGGATGGTCGCTTCAATATCCGGGTGAAGGGCCGCAACATTGATGTGCGTGTGTCGACGATGCCGGTGCAGTTCGGCGAATCGGTGGTGATGCGCTTGCTCGACCAGAGCGGGGCGATGTTCCAGCTCGACGGCACCGGCATGCCGGCGGCGATGCTTGAGCGCTTCCGTCGACTGTTACAACGTCCTCACGGCATGGTGCTGGTCACCGGGCCGACCGGCTCGGGTAAAACCACCACGCTCTACGCGGGACTTTCCGAGCTGAACAGCCCCGAGAAGAAGATCATCACCGTGGAAGATCCGGTGGAATACCGCCTGCCGCGGGTCAATCAGGTGCAGGTCAATGCCAAGATCGAGCTGACCTTTGCGCGCGTATTGCGAGCTGCGCTGCGTCAGGACCCGGACATCGTGCTGGTCGGCGAGATCCGCGATCAGGAGACCGCCGAGATCGGCCTGCGTGCAGCGTTGACCGGTCACCTGGTGCTGTCGACGTTGCACACCAACGACGCCCTGACCTCTGCCATGCGCCTCATCGACATGGGCGTGGAGCCCTTCCTCGTCGCCACGGCGCTGAACGCGGTGCTGGCCCAGCGCCTCATTCGTCGCGTCTGTGAAAACTGCCAGGAAGAGCACCAGCCGGATCCGCGTCAGCTGGTCTGGCTTGAAACGCTGCACGGCGGGTCGCTGGCCGACAAGCGTTTCCGTCGCGGCAGCGGCTGCCACCAGTGCCACAACAGTGGTTACAGCGGCCGGATCGGTGTCTACGAGTTGCTCGAACTCGACGAACCGATGATCGCCGCGCTGCGCCGTGGTGATCCGCAAGGCTTCGCCGAAGCCGCACGCAAGCAACCGCATTACCGGCCGCTGGCCGAATGTGCATTGGATTACGCCATTGCTGGCATCACCAGCGTGGATGAAGTGCTCAAGGTGTGCGCCACCCTGGCGGATGACGAGGTGACGGTGTGAACGCCCGGGCTGCGCCACGCCGCTACACCGCTACAGTAGGAGCCAGCTTGCTGGCGACCCATGAGCGCGCTGCGGCTAATCACGTTCGTGAGCACGCTCGCGCCTATGGACGCATGCAAGGCATAGGCGAACCGACCATGACGCACGCGCAACCTGTAGGAGCCAGCTTGCTGGCGAGCCATGAGCGCAGGGCGGCGCATCGCGTCGATGCTTGCTGGCATGCGTTGTGCTCGTCATCTCAGGCTGGTGAATGCGTCGATGTGTATGCACCTCGGGGCGGGCGGTCCGCGCGGAGCGGTGCGCTGATCGCAAGACTTGGATGGCAAATCTGATGCCTGCCTTCCGTTATACCGGCCGCAACGCCCAAGGCGTCAAGATCAGCGGTGCGCTCGAGGGTGCCAGCGCCGATTCCGTTGCGGGCGAGTTGTTGTCACGACAGATCACTCCGCTGACCATCGAAGCCCGCGAGAGTCAGGCCGGCAACGGTGATGCGTTGGCGGTGCTGCGCGAAAAGCTCCGGCGCAAGCGCGTCGATCTGGATGAGCTGATCATCTTCAGCCGCCAGATGTACAGCCTGAGCAAGGCCGGTGTGCCGATCATCCGCGCTATCGGCGGTCTGGCGGAGTCGAACCGAAACCTGTTCTTTCGGCAGATCCTGCAGGACGTGCGTGCCAGCCTGGAGAGCGGCCAATCCATGGCCGTCGCGCTGAACGCCCACTCCAAAGTATTCAACAACCTGTTCGTCAGTATGGTCAGCGTTGGCGAGAACACCGGCCAGCTCGACCAGGCCTTCAAACAGCTGTCGGCCTACCTCGAGCTGGAGCGCGAAACCCGCAAGCGCATCAAGCAGGCGACTCGTTATCCCATCTTCGTCATGGTCGCCATGGGCGTCGCGCTCGCGGTGATCAACCTGCTGGTGATCCCGGCTTTCGCCAAGGTGTTCGCCCAGTTCCACGCGCAGCTGCCGTGGGCCACCCGCGTGCTGATCGGCACCTCCAACTTCATGCGCGACTACTGGTGGCTGTTGCTGCTGGGCATCGTTGGCGGGCTTTACGCCTTCTTCAAATGGATCGAGACCGATGCCGGTCGACTCCAGTGGGATCGCATCAAACTGCGCCTGCCCATTGTCGGCGGCATCTTCGAACGCATCGCCCTGGCGCGCTTCACCCGTACCTTCGCGATGATGTACCGCGCCGGTGTGCCGTTGCTGCAGACCCTCTCGATCAACAGCGCCAGTGTCGGCAACCAGCATATCGGCCAGGCGATTCTCGGCATCCGCGAAAGCGTCGAACGCGGCGAAGCCCTGACCCGCTCGGCCCATAACTCAGGCCTGTTTACACCGCTTGTCCTGCAAATGATGGCCGTCGGTGAAGAAACCGGCGCGCTGGACGACCTCTTTATCGAAGTGGCTGATTTCTACGAACAGGAAGTCGACTACGACCTCAAACAACTGGCCGACGCCATCGAGCCAATCCTGATCGTTTGCATGGGCGTAATGGTGCTGGTGCTGGCATTGGGTGTGTTCTTGCCGATGTGGGAACTGGGTAGCGCGGCGCAGGGGAGGGGGTGATGAGCTTCGAAAAACATGATTACAGACGTGATCCGGCAGGCACGGCGGTTGCAGCGTGCTCACTCACAGGTAAACAGATGACAGAAAACCGACAGCGGACAAGCGGAATGCAGCGAAACAAGGGCTTTACGATGATCGAGCTGGTTGTGGTCATCGCCATCCTCGGCATCCTAGCTGCAGTGGCCTTGCCGCATTTCATCGACTCGGCCAAGGACGCCCACCGCGCCAGTGTGCGCAGCGCAGGCGGTGCGCTGACGTCTGCCGTCTCGCTGCTGCGTGGCCAGTACGAACTGAACCGTGGCGGCGGTAGCAATGCCTGCCTGGCCAACAACTGCCAGATCAACGTGCAGGGTTACGGCAACGGCGCGATGGACGTGAACGCCAACGGCTGGCCCGTTGGCACGGAACGCAGCGGCACCCCGCTCGCTAACACCAGCATGTCTGCCGATGAATGTCGCAACCTCTGGAGCAACCTGCTACAGGCGTCCTCCCAGAGCCTGACTGGCACCAATCCGGCATTCACCGCCACGGCCAACGGCACCCGCTGCCTGTACACCTACAACCTCGATGGCGGTGACGACGTCATCGAATACAACGCCAATACCGGCGAAGTTTTCGTCAACTTCAACTGAGTCAATAAGGAGCGACAACTATGAAGAAGCAACAGAGCGGTTTCACCATGATCGAGTTGATTATGGTGATTGTGATTTTGGGGATTTTGGCGGCGTTTGCGTTGCCGAAGTTTGCGGATTTGGGTAGTAACGCGCGAGCGGCTGCCGTCCAAGGTCTTGCGGGTTCGATAAAAAGTGCCTCAGCGATTGTTCATTCGGCCTGGCTGGCAGGTGGCGGTACCGGCACGACTGTAAACGTAGAAGGGGGGAGCGTGACCACTACCACTAACGGCTATGCGCTAGCTACCGCAGTGGGCATCGGTGCTGCTATCGATGAGGACGGTTTCACTGGGACGCCGGGAACTGGAAGTATTGTGTATGTCCCGGATGGATATACGGGTACAGATTGCTCCGTCACCTTTGCTGAGGCAGACCCAGCGGCGACAGATTTAGCAGACCAAGTTCCGCAGATTGCCGTTGACGATACCTGTGCGAGCTGACCGATTTTCCATGCCACTATAGGTAGGGCTTCGATGAAGCTGGCTGGACTCAGTTTCCAAACGTCGACTCTGTCTAGTTCGTTACAGCACGGCTTTACCCTCGTCGAGCTAATCATGGTCATCGTGATCATGGGCATCCTCGCCGCCGTGGTGGGGCCGCGCTTTTTCGATCGTCAGTCATTTGACGAGCGTTTCTACTTCGAAGAAGCGTTCTCGGCCTTTCGCTATGCTCAAAAGCTGGCAGTGGCCAGTGGTTGCTCGATAGAGATACAGCTGGAGCAAGACGGCTATCGAGCGGTCTATGCCCAGGATTGCGGCGATGCGCCAATTGACCCCAAGCGTGGCTACCCGGTCGCCGGCCCAGCTGGCGGAGATCTGCAAGGTAACAACCCAAAGAAGGTCAGCATCAATCAGAAGTTGACAGTTACCTTTAACGCTCTTGGTGCTGTCGATACCCCGGCAAGTGTCAAGTTCGCGGAAGGGAAGTTCGAACTTACCGTACATTCAACCGGCTTTATCGAGGCGCGGCCATGATCCGCAGCTCGTTCGAATGGCGAGACAAGCCCTTGATGTCTGGCAGCTGCTGTGATGACGGCGGCACGCGTTGGCCATCGCTGCGATGTACGTTTAGCTTCGACGCCATGCGGCCCAACCACAACCTGTCGTACGCAAACGTGAGGTGGATGATGCTTCACCCATCCGCCAATGTGCCTCATGCCACCGGTCACAATCAGAACCCGCGGTGGAAAACGCTGCGCGGTTTTCCGCCCTACGGGCGCGCCACGGGACCGAGGTATCAGCTGTGATTCGATCTCAACGGGGCGTGACCCTGGTCGAGCTGGTCATCACCATCGTGATCATAGGTATTGCTGCTGCCGCACTGTTTTCGGCAGCAGCCGCTATCACTGGTCGTTCAGCCGTTCCACTGCTGCGCCAGCAGAGCGTGATGATCGCCGAAAGCTATCTGTCGGCGGCGCTGGCACTGCCCTACGACCAGCTGAGCAGCGCGGCGCAATCAGCCGCTGCCCCGCGGAATCTTACCGGCGAACCGGTTACCGAGCTGGCCGGCTACTCGGTCGCGCTGACGGTCGATGGTGCTGCCAAGCTGAACGGTGTTGACGCCACCCACATCCAGGTGACGGTGACCGATCCGCAGAACCAGTCGTTACAGCTATCCGGTTGGCGCACTTGCTACGGCGAGTACGATGCGGCGGGGAATGCCCTATGCCCTTGATACGAGCGCCGAGGCGCCAGCACAGTCGGCGAGAGGGGACGTTCGCGGGCGCTGGTTCGGCATTCTCCGGTCAGGGCTTCAGGCAAGTCGCGGGCAGTACCGATGGGTTCACGCTGGTCGAGCTGATCATGGTGATCGCGCTGGCCGGAACCGTCGCGGTGATGGTCGGTACGGTCATGTCGCGGCCGTTGCAAGGCTTCGCCGACAATAGTCAGCGGGCCGAACTGACCGATCGGGCGGCGATCGCGCTCAACCGGATGGCGCGCGATATTCGGCTAGCCGTACCAAACTCCGTCCTTGTAGCCGACACGGGCGATGAAATCAGGCTCGTCCCGATCGCGGCGGCCGGGCGTTATCGTGCCAATCTGCCGATGCCCGATGGGCCACGTCAGGACCCACCGGCCTGTACGCAGTCATCCGGCCGCTGCTTGATTGATATCCTCAGCCCGATCGAGCCGGCAGATAGCAAGAAGAACAAGCACTGGCTAATAATCTACAACACCGGCGCGCTCGTCGGGCGACCCGAGCCCGTCGATGGAGCGGTCTCGCCGGTGTCACCCAAGGCCTTCACTTGGGAAAACGGCGTGCTTGAGGCTGATCTCTCGGCTTTCCGTTTTGAGTTCGCTTCGCCGCAACATCGGTTTTTTCTGGCCGACCGAGCCGTCGGCTATCAATGCCGAAATGGTGCGCTGGTTCGCGCCGAATTTGGCGAACTGGCCGCGTCTGATTATTCCGGTGCCGCCACCGTGGTCGATCGTGTCGATTGCGGCCAGAGCCAGTTCAGCTACGAACCCGGCAACAACACGCGCAATGGCCTTGTGACGCTCAAACTGGTACTGGCTGGCGCTGGCGGAACCGTCACCCTCTTGCAGCAGGTCCAGGTCGATAATGCCCCCTGATTTTTCCTTCCTACAGAGTCGCCAGGGCGGCTTCGGGCTAGTCGCCGCGATGTTTGTCATTATCGTCATCGCCGGCGCGATCGCGGCCATGGCGCGGATGTCCGAAACCCAGAGCGCCACCAGCAGCATGGCGATCCAGCAGGCGCGGGCCTATCAGGCAGCGCGGGCCGGGATTGAGTGGGGGATCCATAGGGCGATGGCAGATCTTTCTTGTGAAGATCAATTCACGCTGGAGGGCTTTGAGGTAGAGGTGAAGTGCGACATACCCCCTGATGCCGTTTCCCTGCCCGAGGAAGACCGTAGCCTGCGCTTCATCTCGCTGCAGGCTAGCGCACAGTACGCCTCGCCGGGCAGCCCGGATCATGTGTACCGGCAGTTGAGTGCCGTGGTGGAAAAGGATGAATGACATGCCAGAGAAAATACGGGGCAGCTGGCGGATACTGGCGGGCAGGGTGCGGGTGAAGGCATCGTCGCTCGCGGTGCTTTGCCTGCTCGGTATTGTCTGTCTGGGCAGCCCAACCGCGTCGGCGGCGCTCTGCTCAAATGTCTTTCCCCAGGACGCGACACCGGATACTGGCGCGACACTCGACCTTGCCGTAATGGGTCGCCAGGTCTACGGTCCCTTTCCCTCCCGCGGTGCGGCGTACGCCGCGGCTGGGGGTTACTTCTACAACGCTGGCAAGCTGAACAATGGCGAGACCATCTCGGTAACGGCCGGCCGGCCCGTGCGCATATTCGTCAATGGCGACCTAGACCTTGCGTCGCATAGCGAGATCAATCCGGACGGTTCAGCGTCCGACTTGCTGATTGTCGTGCGCGGCAATCTGAGCATCGGCACCAAGAACGATATCAATGCCTTGGTGTACGTGACCGGCGATGTCACCGCCAATCCCAGCGCTCACATAGAGGGCGCCGTAACAGCCGAAGGCAGCATCGATACCAAGGTCAAGGACACCATTACGTACGACGAGGTGGCCGCCTCGGCCTTTGCTCAAGGCGACCTTTGCCAGGATTCGGAGAACATCCCGCTCTACCTGCGCTTCGACGAGGCGAGCTGGGGCGTACCGGCGAACACTGGGCGGGGGGCATTCGACATCCAAGTAATTAACGGGGCGGTTACCGCCGGGGTTGACCCAGCCTGGCCCGTGGATCGTCAGGGCGAAGGTACGTGTAGATATGGGCGATTTGATGCGCCCGCAAGCGCGGTACAGGTACGAGATCACGACTCACTTGATCTCAAGCGTGAATTGAGCGCGAGTTTCTGGCTCAAGGTGGAGGCAACGCCGAGCGGTAACGTCGCCGTGTTTACTAAGGGAGCTACGTACAGGCTTGAGTTAGATAACCAACGTCGGTTGGTACTAACTTCACGAGCACCTACCTGGTTCGGCGGAAGAGCTTTGACGGTTGAATCTGGCCCACTCCCGATTGGCAAGTGGGTCCACGTAGGCTTTCACCTCAAACTAGCGGTCGTCTTCTTAGGCATAGACAGGCTAGAAGGGGCACTTTATTTGGACGGAACTGCCGAGTCGGCAGCCAGTGAGACATTCTTGTTTGGTTCAATTCCGAATGACACTCACCCTCTTATCATCGCAGGTGATTCAAGTGGTCTGGTCGGATCGATCGACGAGGTTCGGTTAGATCAAGGGCTATGGACAATCGATGACTACAAGAGGCAGATGGCAGCGCGCCATTGGTGTGGCACGCCAGCAAGCATTGATCATTTCGAATTCACCACTAGTGCCTTGGCACATACCTGTAGTCCCCAAACCGTCACGCTCATGGCTTGTACCAATGCAGCCCCTGAGGCCTGTCAGCCCTATCCGGGTGAGGTATCGGTCACGCTCGGAGGAGGTGGCTGGCTCGGTGGCAACCAGCAGACGCTCAGGGGCGGCGTCGGGACCTTTAAGCTCCAGGGACTACAGCTGCAGATGCCCTTGGCCGTCGACGCTTCAGAGCCCGATGCCTTTAGATCGACACTTTGCCGGATTGGCGACGCGCCGCATTCTTCCGACTGCCTGCTGAACTTCGTACAGAGCGGCTTTATCTTCGATGTTCCGGATATGCAGGCAGGTCGCGGACAATCGGTTGTGCCCATGCGTGCGGTCATCGACGTCGGTGACGAAGGAAGCCCTCGCTGCGAGCCGGCGTTCACCGACAGCACGCGTGAGGTGCGTTTCTGGAGCAGCTTCGTCACTCCGTCAGTCAACGAGCTGTCGGACAGCTCGAAACCAGTTCAGGTGAATGCCGAATCGGTCGGGCAGAACTTTGCAGAGGCTCGGTCGCTCGCGCTTCGTTTCAATCAGAACGGCGCCACCTCGCTCGACGTGAATTACGCTGAAGCCGGACGGATGCTGCTAAACGCCTACTATCCGGGCAGCGCGGAGGAGGGTGACAGTGGGCCGATTAGCGGCAGCGATGACTTTGTTTCCACGCCGGCGGGCTTCTGCATCGAGCCGTCGCAGACCTGCCCGGCGGGAGACAGCAGCTGCGATGTGTTTCGGCAGGTTGGCCAGGCGTTTTCGACGGCGATCAGGCCGGTGGTCTGGCGTGCCGATGGCGATCTTTGTGCTGCGGGTACAACCCGGAATTATCGACAGGATCAGGTGCCGCTGCGCCCGGTTGTATTGGCCCCCTCTCCAGCTATCGGCGGGGTCGCCGGACGTGTGCTCAGACCGGCGGATAGTCGTTATGACCATCTACCTCCGGGACTGCCGGCAAACTGGGATGGAACGGTTATCCAAGATCTGGCGTTATCGGAGGTTGGCGTGTTTCGTTTGCGCGTCGAGCCGCCTCCCTACCTCGGCGTGGCTGTACCGGCCAGCGAGTCAGCTCCAGTCGGGCGGTTCATCCCACAGCATCTGAAAGCCCGGATCGACGGCGCGCTGGACGCTGGTTGCGGCGTATTCAGCTACCAGTATCAGCCGGTCGGTTGGATCACGCCGCCGGCGCTGACTATTGCCGGCTATGGCTTCGCTGATGGGATGGAATACCCCACCGAGAACTACGATTTCGATGGCTTCTGGGGCTTCGATAGCAACCCGGCCCCGAGTTGGCTGGCGGCTGACCGGAACTTGGACCTAGCGCCTCGATTGGTTCAGGGAAATGGCGACCCCGCCGAGCTGGTTTGGCAATCGATCGAGGGCCTCGTGCCCAGCGAGAGCGGGAAAAACGACGGGGACGGGCAGCGGACCTATATCTGGGATGCGGATTGGCTGCGCTACCAGCGAGCTGCGCAACCAGGCGCCGACGACCATCCATTCCAGCTCCGCTTGCGCTTTGCCGCCGAAACGCTGACAGACAGGGACGGTGTTTGTCATGGCAGCGCTTGCGAATCCTTCGGGGCGATCTTGGGGCAGAGCGAGTTTCGCCTGGGCCGGCTACGGATCGGCAACGGCCACGGCTCCGAACTGCAGGACCTGAGCCTACCCTGGGTCATCGAGACCTGGCAGGCATCGAGCATCTTTCGCCCTGAAGCCGGTGATACCTGCAGTGCGACGGTTTGGGGGAATGCCCAGGCAACCGAACAGGTGGGCAATCTGGTGGGCAAGGAACTACAGATTGATGGCGGAAAGGTTGGGTACGAAGGCAGCCTGATCATCAACAAGCCGGATGCGACCGGTGAAGCCCGGATTGGGTTTCAACAGGTGCCCGAATGGCTCTGGTATGACTGGCAGGGCGAGGGGCGGGAGGCGAGCCTAGGGCTTGTCAGTTTCGGGATCTACCATGGCCCGAAGCCATTGATCTTCCGTCGCGAGGTTTACCGGGGAATGTGAGACACCGGCCCTTGGGGAATTGAAATGCCGAAGGGCCGCTGTTGCCGCCCTTCGGCTGAGAAATAAAAGAGGGAATCCCTGGCCTGCCTGTACCAGGGTCCCCAAAACTGGTTACCTAGGTTATTGCAGAGGGCGTGCCAATTCCGTCAACTATGGCAGCGGTCGCAACCGGTCACACACAGAACCAGTCCCGAGGTTTTGCTGCGTGCCCTAGGTTGCAGTGGCTATGCGGGTTTCAGTTGGGTTTGTCGGGGCTGAATGAAAGCGCCCCGAGCGGTACGCCTGATTCCTGAGGCGGGCCGTGGGCTATAGGTGCTGGCTACGGCTGAGGCTTTACGCTTGCTCAGGGGGCACACCATAGCCGGCGTGCCCATCTTTGGCGCAGTTCAGTTCTGCTCTGGCCAGACTCGCAGCGGTGCGCCTTCGGTGGGCCAGAAGCGCAGTTGGTCGATCTTGGAGACGTCCCAACGTTCGATTTGCGAGAGCAGTTCGAGGAAGTGCTGTTCCTGCTTCATGATGTGATCGGCGCACATCTTGCGCGTGCTGCCGATTTCGCTGAAGCGCAGCTTCTGGCCGTCGAGCTGGTAGCTGGCGAACCAGTGGTTACAACCGGCGTTGCCATAGGCGCGGTCTTCGCTGAAGGTCAGCGAGACAGGGTTACGGCCTACCACGGGCTCGTCACCGATCCACTCGGCGATATAGGTGACTTCGTTCTGCAGGGTTAAGGGTTCGACCGAACATCCCGATAAGAACAAGATGGTCAAGCCGGCCAACACGATCTTCTTCATGACTTTGCCCTCTGGCAGACTGGGCAGAGGTGGCGGCCGGTGTCGTTCGTCCAGCCTAGGTCGGCAATCCTGGCTTCGGCCGCTGGCGCGCGTGCGGCGTCGCCTTTGGCGGCGTCTACGGCGAATTCGAAATCCAGCTGCTTGCTGCAACCGTCGCAATCGACCTGCCAGTTGATGATTGCCAGTTCCTTGAACACCGGGCCGTTGGCCACGGCCATCCACTGTCCTGGCGGGTTGATCAGGTGACGAACCTTGTCGACGGTCAGGCGCTGGGAGAGGTCTCGGCTGCCTTTAAGCGTGACGATAAGGACATCGCCTGAGCGAACATTGCCACCGTTGCCGGTGACCTGGTAACGGCCCGGCGCCAAGGCGCGACATTCGGTCAGGGTGTGTCCGGGGTTGAGCAGGGTGTAGCGAAAATCGTGTTCGGCCATGACTCGCGATCGATTCGGAATGGGGGGAGTTGCGGTGGGCCGTAATGCTAGCACGGGAGCTGGCCAGAGGCTGCTCTGGGAGGCGGAACACCGGAAGAAGTAAAGAAACCAGCGGCGTGCGCGGGGTGGGCTTGGATGGCGGTGTTCGCCAGCCGTCACCCCAGCCTCTCCCCAAACGGGAGAGGACGGACCGTTAGACAGCTACGGTTGTTGAGGGGGGACACGAAGGGCGCCCGTCAACGTGAAGCATCAACGAACCCAAGCCACCAAGCGGTTCCATACGCCACAGCACCAAAACACACTGCTTTCGCAAGCATGACCGGTGCGTCAGGCCGTTGGGTTAAGGGCGGCTGCTGTCGAACGTTTCGTCGAGGAAGCGTTGCATGTCATTCCATGAGCGCTCGTCGGCGGCTTTGTTGTAGGCCACATCGACGCCTTTTTCCTGAAACTTGTCAGCCCCTGGATTGGTGAAGCCGTGTTTGGCGCCTGGCAGGTTGACGAATTGATAGTCAGCGCCGGCTTTGACCATTTCGGCGCTCAGTGCAGCGACGTCTTCGGCACTGACCATGCTGTCGGCGCTGCCGTGTTCGACCAGTACGCGCGCTTTGACACTCCCCGGCGCTGCGCGGGTTTCGGTGGCCAGGGCGCCGTGGAAGCTGACAACGCCTTCGAGTGGTACGCCCTGACGGGCCATGTCCAACACGACCTTGCCGCCGAAGCAGTAGCCAACGGCTGCGAGTTTGGCGCCGTTGGTCTGCTGTTGCTGTTTGAGCAGATCCACACCGGCGTTGAAGCGGGCTTTGGCCGCGTCGGCGTCGGCCAGGGCGGCTTTCATGAAGCTCATCGCGTCCTTCGGATGCTCGGTGTTCTTGCCCTCGCCATACATATCGATTGCCAGGGCGCTGTAACCCAGTCCGGCCAAGTCACGGGCGCGGCTTTTGGCGTAGTCATTGAGGCCCCACCATTCATGGACCACCACGACGCCAGGGCGCTGGCCTTCGATAGCGTCGTCGTAGGCGTAGTAGCCAACCATCTTGGTGCCGTCGGCTGCGGTGTAGGGGATTTCCTGAGTCTGGATCTCAGCGTGAGCGGCGGCGCTGGCCGCCATCAGGGCTGCACCGAACAGTTGATAACGCATGGTGGACTCCTTGTTGTCGTTGATATCGAGACGTTCCGATACTTAGCCGGAGTTCGACACAGGCGCAACAGGGTTGTTCAGCGGGTAAAGCGCGGGCAGGAGCCGGAAGCGTTCCGGAGGGGATGTGAATCAAGGCGGTCTGAGTACCTGAGCCCGTCCCTGGGCTCAGGTTCATCGATGATGATTCGGCGCTGCCCTTCAGGATCAGCGCCGCTCTTATAGTTACCAGCCCGGCACGCCGTGCATGTCTGGCAGTCGGTGGGCGATGCCCTTGTGACAGTCAATGCAGGTCGCTTCGCCTTTACCTAGTGCTTTGGAGTGGAACTCGGCGGCGCGTTTGCTTTGGCGAGTGAAATCCATGAACTCGTAGTTGTGGCAGTTGCGGCACTCCAGCGAGTCATTGGCCTTCAGACGACGCCATTCACGCTCGGCCATTTCCCGGCGCATGCCGAGGAATTTTTCCCGCGTGCTGATGGTGCCGAAGATCTTTCCCCAGACCTCTTTCGAAGCCTGCATCTTGCGCGCGATTTTGTCTGTCCATTCGTGTGGCACGTGGCAATCCGGACAGGTCGCGCGGACGCCGGAGCGGTTGGTGTAGTGGATGGTGTCCTTGATCTCCATGTACACGTTGTCTTCCATCTCGTGACAGGAAATGCAGAAGGCTTCGGTATTGGTCGCCTCCAGCGCGGTATTGAACCCGCCCCAGAAGATGATGCCAGCAAGAAACCCCCCGAGCGTCAGGACGCCCAGGCTGTAGTGCACGCTTGGGCGGCGCAGAACGGTCCAGTAGCGCTTGAGGAACGACAGTATCGACTTCATCCAGGCGTCCTCACTGTTCGTTCTGCTGGTTTTCGTGATAGAGCAGCTCGTCGATGTTCTCGAAGTCGTTCTCTACCAGCGGTTTCACGTCGTGCTGCACCACATGGCACTGGGTGCAAAAGTAGCGACGCGGGGCAACAGCGCCGAGCGTCTGGCTATCGCGGTCGGTGAAGTGGGTGATGCTGATCATTGGCGCTTGAGTGCGAGCACTGTTGGCACGGCTGTGGCAGGACAAGCACTTGTTGCCGTTTATATCGACCTGATAGCCGCGAATGGTGTGCGGAATAGTCGGTGGCTGCTCCGGATAGTTGCGCTCGCGCTTCAGATCCTTGTTTTCCTCATCCTTGAGCGGAGGCGGGGTGAACTCCTGGGTGATGGTGCCGCCCGGCCGGCGACCATCCGGGGCGGGCGCATCCAGTGGGTAATCGGGCCCGGCTGCGACGGCCACGCCAAACACCGCGAGGAGCATCAAAGGCAGTAAACGGAATTTCATGGTGACTCTCCTCAGGCGATGCTGACCACTTCGATCTTCACGGCGCACTTCTTGAAATCGGTTTGCTTGGAGATCGGGTCGGTAGCGTCGAGGGTGACCTTGTTGATCAGTTTGTTGGCATCGAAGAAGGGCACGAAGATCAGCCCCTTCGGTGGCTTGTTGCGGCCACGGGTTTCGATGCGAGCCTGCATTTCACCGCGTCGACTGATGACCTTGACCACGCTGCCGCGGCGGGCCTTGAGCTCGCGCGCATCGTCCGGATGCATGTACACCAGCGCATCCGGCACAGCCTGGTGTAGCTCGTCGACACGCTGGGTCATGCTGCCGGTGTGCCAATGCTCCAGCACGCGGCCGGTACTGAGCCAGAACGGATATTCTTCATCCGGCATCTCTGCAGGTGCCTCGTAGGGCAGTGCGAAGATAATCGCCCGCTTGTCCGGATAGCCGTAGAACTGCACCTCTGAGCCTTTCTCGACGTAGGGGTCATGACCTTCACGGTAACGCCAGAGGGTTTCCTTGCCGTCTACAACCGGCCAACGCAGGCCGCGCTCCTGATGGTAACGGTCGAAATCGGCGAGGTCGTGACCATGACCGCGACCAAACTGAGCGTATTCCTCGAACAGGCCTTTCTGGACGTAGAAGCCATAGTCCTCTGACTCTTGGTTCCGGTAGCCTTCTTCGATATCCGAAACGGGGAAGGTGTCGACCTGACCGTTCTTGAAAAGCACCTCGAACAGCGTCTTGCCCTTCAGCTCCGGTGATTTGGCCAGCAGCTCAGCAGGCCAGACTTCATCGGTGGTAAAGCGTTTGGAGAATTCCATCAATTGCCAGAGGTCCGAGCGCGCTTCACCTGGCGGGCTGACCAGCTGGTGCCAGAAATGGGTGCGACGCTCGGCATTGCCGTAGGCACCTTCCTTCTCCACCCACATCGCAGCGGGAAGGATGAGGTCTGCAGCCTGGGCCGAGACCGTGGGATACACGTCAGAAACAACGATGAAGGTTTCCGGGTTGCGCCAACCGGGCAGCACCTCCTGCATGATGTTGGGGCCGGCCTGCATGTTGTTTGTCGCCTGGGTCCAGTAGACCCTCAGGCCACCGTCCTTGAGCTCGCGGCTTTGTTGCACGGCATGAAAGCCGGGCTTTTCCGGGATGGTGCCTTCGGGCAGCTTCCAGATCTTCTCGGTGACGGCCCGATGCTTGGGGTTGGTGACGACCATGTCCGCAGGCAAGCGGTGCGAAAAAGTGCCAACCTCGCGTGCCGTGCCGCAGGCCGATGGTTGTCCGGTAAGCGAGAAGGGGCTGTTGCCGGGCTCGCTGATTTTTCCGGTAAGCAGATGAATGTTGTAGATCATGTTGTTCGCCCAGACGCCGCGGGTGTGCTGGTTGAAACCCATGGTCCAGAACGACATTACTTTTGTTTTCGGATCGGCATAGAGCTCCGCCAGCATCTGCAAGCGCTCTTCCGGAACACCCGACTCGCGAGCCGCTCGCTCCAGGGTGTATGGCTTGAGGAACTCGGCATAGTCTTCAAAACTGATGTCGGTCCAGCCGCCTGCCGCAGCGGCATTCTCGGCCTTCATCTCGCGCGGGTCGGTCGCTCGCAGGCCGTAGCCGATGTTGGTGTTGCCCTTGGCGAACTTGGTGTGATTCTTGATGAAGTCCTGGTTGACCGCGCCACTCTCGATGATGTGGTTGGCGATGTAGTTGAGAATCACCAGATCGGTCTGCGGCGTGAACACCATCGGTATGTCCGCAAGATCGAAGCTGCGGTGCTCGAAGGTCGACATCACAGCGACTTTTACATGCGGCGCGCTAAGGCGACGGTCGGTCACGCGGGTCCAGAGCACGGGATGCATCTCGGCCATGTTCGAGCCCCAAAGCACGAATGCGTCCGCGGCTTCGATATCGTCGTAGCAGCCCATGGGCTCGTCCATGCCGAAGGTGCGCATGAAGCCGACAGCGGCAGACGCCATGCAGTGCCGCGCATTTGGGTCGAGGTTGTTGGAACGAAAACCTGCCTTCATTAGCTTGCTGGCCGCATAGCCTTCCCACACGGTCCACTGGCCGGAACCGAACATGCCTACGGCAGTGGGGCCGTGGTCTTTCATCGCGGTCTTGTATTTCTCTTCCATGATGTCGAAGGCCTGCTCCCAACTTACAGGTTGAAACTCGCCCTGTTTGTCGTACTTGCCATCCTTCATCCGCAACAGCGGCTCAGTCAGACGGTCGGAGCCGTACATGATCTTCGACAGAAAATAGCCTTTGACGCAGTTGATACCGCGATTGACCTCGGCCTTGACATCGCCATGCGTGGCGACCACGCGGTCGCCGCTGGTGGCGACCATCACGCCGCAGCCGGTGCCACAGAACCGGCACGGCGCCTTGTGCCACTTGAGCGCCGTCGCTTGCGGATCAGTAACGAGATTGCTAGCACTGGTAGCGATAGGCATGCCAGCCACGCTGGCTGCGATGGCCGCGGCGTTGGCTTTGGCGAATTGACGTCGTGTGAGGCTCATTCCGGCTCTCCTTCGGGGCTGAGGAGTTCGTGGTAAATCAGGGCAGCGTTGAGGACGCCAGGCAATTGTTGGATGTGGCTGATGGTGTCGAGAATGCGGCTTTCATGCTCCGCCTCAAGAACCACCACCACTTTTCCGGCGGCGCTTTCCTGATGAAGCTCTGTGCCGGGCAATAGCAGCAGGTTCTGTTTCACCGCGTCGAGTAGCTCGGGGCGGCAGTGCACGAGCAGGCTCGCGATATGCAAGGCATTGGTCATTTTTTTCTTATGAAGCTCCGCCTGCCCTGAAACGAGCAAGCAATGAATGGAGGGGGTGTTCCGGTATCGAGCAATCAGCTCGGCGGGCCGGGTGGGCCAAAGAACAGCTGGCTTATCCAGACGATGAAGCCATAGCCGGATACGGTCAGGACGCTTAGAAGGGGGAACAGGAAAACCAGCAGAAAGACAAATAGCCGTGTTTCTTCCGGCTTTCCCACAGGTGCGGGATCGGTATGGTGCGGCACTACGTTCACCTTTAATCCGAGTGGCGTAGTGGGAGTCTAGTAAGCGTTCCCAGCTTAATCAAAGCCAGCTGTCTATTTGACTAAGGGCTATAGGGGCTAAAACCACTTATATTGATCTGGCGCAATGAACAGGCTCGTGCTGGATGCGTTTCGTCCATCGCGCTCGATAGCTGATTGCCTGGGTACGAGGCTCTGGGACGGTATGCAGGCAGCTTGCTGATACTAGGGTTGTGCTAGCCTGTGAGGCTTTTTTGGGCCCGTGTTGCGCGGGCGTAGAGATCGTTTTCATGTCTTGTGACTCGCTTGATTCCCACCTGAAACGCGGCACCGCTGATTACCGTCGAGCGACGCTGGCATTGTTCTGCGCAGGGTTCGCAACCTTTGCCATGCTCTATTGCGTGCAGCCATTGCTGCCGCTGCTGGCCTCGCATTTTTCAGTGTCGGCCGCCACCAGCAGCTTGGCCTTGTCGTTGACGACCCTATCGCTAGCGCTTTGCCTGTTGATATCTGGGGGCTTGGCGGAAAGCTGGGGGCGCAAGCATGTCATGGGCGTGGCGCTCCTGTTGGCGGGCTTGCTTGGGCTTGCTTGCGCCCTGGTGGAGTCCTGGACGCTGCTGCTTGTGTTGCGGGCCTTGCTGGGTCTCGCACTCAGCGGGCTGCCGGCACTGGCGATGGCCTACGTGGGGGAGGAGTTCGATCCCGAGTCGTTGCCTGCGGCGATGGGGCTGTATATCGGCGGGACGGCGCTCGGTGGCCTCCTGGGCAGACTGTTGTCGGGCCTGCTGAGCGATCTTGGCGGTTGGCAACTGGCGCTTGGCGGAATTGCCGGCTTGGGTCTGGTGGCGCTGGGCGCCTTTGTCTGGCTGCTACCCCCATCTCGCCATTTCCAGCCACAACCGCTGTCTCTGCGCGGACTGCTGAGCAACTTTGCTGAGCATCTGAGCAACCCGATCCTGCGCAATCTTTTCCTTCAGGCATTTCTGCTGATGGGTGGCTTCGTCGCGTTGTTCAACTACATCGGCTTTCGTCTGGCCGGCGCGCCGTTCGGCCTTTCCTCAACGGTTATCGGTCTGCTGTTTACTGTTTACCTGGCCGGCATATTCAGTGCGGGTTGGGCCGGGCGGCTGGTGCCACGCCTGGGTGCGAGAAGCGTACTGCAAGGCGGTATCGCGCTGATGCTGTTAGGCGTAGGGCTGTGTTCGACGCCCTGGCTGATTGCAATCGTGATCGGACTGGCGTTATTCACCTTGGGCTTCTTTGCTGCACACGCCGTGGCCAGCGGGCAGGTCGGCGTGCATGCCAAGGGCGCCAAGGCGCAGGCGTCGGCGCTCTATCTGTGTGCCTATTATCTCGGGTCGAGTGTGGTCGGCTACGCCGCCGGCTACGTGTGGGAGCATGCGGGATGGCTGCCTTTGATGGGTGCGCTCGCTGCGCTGTTCGTGATCGCAGCCTGGCGCGCCAGACGGCTATAGCGCGGCGGCCAGTCGGTCAGTCGATTCGCTGCTCCCCGCTGAAAGCCAGGGTGGCGCGGCAGGTGCGGCAAAAGTAGCGACGGCCTTTGCGGACCAATGCGTGGCGCTGAGCGGTAAACGGAAAATCTCGCTCGGGACAGGCACACCGATAGATGTAAGCGCTCGTCTGCCGGCGGGTGATCTCGTAGCTGTGGCAGCGATCAGGGGTCAGCTCGTAAACGCCGCGCATGATCAATTGCCACTCTTCACCATGGGGGCGAATCCGGCCGCCGAACATTTGGTGAGCGACCAAATGGGCCACCTCGTGAGCCACGGTCTGCTTGAGGAAGTGCTCGCGGTTTTCCTGATACAGCTGCGGGTTGAAGCGCAGCAGATTGGTGTTCAGATGCGCAACGCCGGCTTTCTGCCCGCGCAGTTTGAAGCTGACTTTCGGTCGTTCGAAGCGCTTGTTGAAAAAAGCCTCGGCCTGTTCATAGCAGGCCTCGACTCGGGCGTGTAGCTGGTCGGGCATAGGGGCCTCCGAAGAAGCCCCGAATTATGCCGCAATCCGCCAGGCTGACAATCGCTCAGAGACCGCCGGGCTCCTCCTGAGGACGTTCTTCCTGGGTGCCGTAGCTCTGGTTCGCTTGTACGGTGCGTTCGTAGTTGGGTTGCAGGAACTGAGACCAGAACAGAATCATGGATACCAGCACCGTCACCATCACCAGCAGCGCCACACCCCAGATCGAACTGGCATAGAGAAAGCTTTGCGAGCTGCGCTGGCGCATGAAGGCTGGTAGGCCAGTGAATAACAGGTAAGTGGAGTAGATGCCTGCTATGAGCAGAACGATCGCTGCGAACCAGCGATTCGGGTACAGCCCGGTCACGCCGGCGAGGAGGAACGGGGTGATGACGTAAGCGATGAAACCAATGCACTGGTTCAGATTCGGGCGTACCTCAAACGCGCGCGCCATCCACCTTACGAAAAAACCCATGATCACTGTGCCGACAATGATGGTGATGTACAGCAACAGGCACAGCTGAAAAGCGCTCGCAAAATCGAGTCGTACACGTTCGGCGTCCACCAAGCTCCATCCTACGAAGGTGACACCAATGAACAGGCACACGGCAGGAATCAGCGCCAGTAGCAGCAAATGCATCAGGTAATGCAGGCTGTGGGCGTCTTCCTTCTGGCGGATCGTCTCCCAGGCTCGGTCGGGCCGGGTGAACAAGCTGATGAATTCTGGGGTCATGGGGGCCTCCTAATGCCGATGCTTGAGCGCAGGTCTTGCTGGTATAGACGCTCAAGCGCGACAGGGATTCAACGCCACCATGTCGCAGGCAAAAACGGGCCGACGCGGAGGCCACCGCATCGGCCCGTATCGTGGAAGGCTAGCGTACGTAGATTGGGCCGACCCCCATGCCCCACATGATCACTGACAGCGCGAGGATCGCCACCAGCACGACCAGCCCGACAGCCAACACAGAGCTCGAGAACAGGAAGCCCTCGTCGGAAGGGATGTTCATGAATGTCGGAAGGCCAACGTAGAGCAGGTAGGTCGTGTAGCAGATTGCCGCCGTGCCCACGATCATGCCCAGCCAGATGTGCGGGTAGAGCGCGGCCAGGCCGCCGACGAACAGTGGCGTGGCGGTGTACGCTGCGAACACGATGCACTGCACCAGCGTCGGGTTTGCGTCATAGGTGCGTGACATCCAGTGGATGAAGGCGCCCATCACGGCCACACCACACAGCATGGCGAGGTAGGACAGCAAGGTGAGTTGCAATGCACTGCTTTCGGTGAGCTTTACCGCCTCGCCACCGCCAATGCTCCAACCGACCTGGGTGGTTCCGATGAACGCCGATATCGCCGGTATCGCTGCGAGTACCAGCACCTCTCCCAAGTGCAAATGCCCGACCTCACGCTCCTCTCCAGTGATTTCCTGCCATTCCTGGCCCGGGTGTGCAAACAGTCCCCAAACGTGATTGATCATGCCAGCGTCTCCTCAGTTTTGGAGGGTCGCTTCGCCTGGCTTTCCGTCGGTGTGACGGGCGTGCGACCTTAAGTCGCAGTATAGGGAGCGGACGGTACGGCGCACTGGGCTCGATTAGAGCAATTGGAAGCTATGAACCTATCGGTAATAGCGTTGTAGTATTTCCATCGCCAGATTGATTGACTGGAGGCGTGTCGTACTGCCGCCACGGTCGGGGTGGTGAATGCTGACTAACTGGCGATAGCGCCGTTTAATGGTGTGCAGGCTGAGCGAAGAGGCCTCCTGGTCCAGCTCGAACAGCTCCAAGGCTGCGCGTTTCTGCTCCGGATCCCAAGTTTCGTTGCGTTCGCCAAGGTGATCGCCGCGCATGCGCGACCAGAAGCTCGCCAACAGACGTTCCACCTCCTGTTCGTCGGTATCGCGCAGATTGGTCATGTCCAGGTAGTAGTCGCGCAACGGATCGTTTTCGGCGACTCCGCTGGCACCAGGCACATAGGGTTGAAGCTGGACGTTTAACGGCGAAATCTGGAGGTTGTAGCGGCTCTCGCCCCAGAGCTGGTCGCGCAGCTGGTACAGCGCGTTGAATACCAGGAAATGGGTGCGGAACAGCACCAGCTTGTCGAGTAGCGGCAGGTTGGGGATATGAGTGCTGTGCCGGGCCTTGAGCTGTTGGATCAGCTGGTATTCGCTGCAACCTTCCGGTTGTTCGCGCAGCAGCACGAATATTTGCTCGGCCAGGTCCATTTCGGGTTCGAGATCATCGTTCATGTCGCAAAGCCTAGCACAAGGCCAGCGTTACAAACGGCTGGATGGATGGGGTGGGGCGCCGGTACATTTTGCGCGTAAAATGCGCGCCTTTCGCATCTCACCGGACTCTGAAATGGGCAACCTCTCGGTCAACCAGAACAAACTGCAGAAGCGTCTGCGTCGCCTTGCTGGCGAGGCAGTCACTGATTTCAACATGATCGAGGAAGGCGACAAGGTGATGGTTTGCCTGTCTGGCGGCAAAGACAGCTACACCATGCTCGACGTCTTGCTGTATCTGCAGAAAGTGGCTCCGGTCAAATTCGAGATTGTCGCCGTCAACATGGACCAAAAGCAGCCTGGCTTTCCCGAGCACGTGCTGCCCGAGTACCTGAAGTCCATTGGCGTCGATTACCACATCGTCGAGAAGGACACCTATTCGGTCGTCAAAGAGAAAATTCCGGAAGGCAAGACCACCTGCTCGCTGTGTTCGCGTCTGCGTCGCGGCACGCTCTACACCTTCGCCGATGAGATCGGTGCAACCAAGATGGCGCTCGGTCATCATCGCGACGACATCCTCGAGACGTTCTTCCTCAACATGTTTTACGGTGGCACGCTCAAAGCCATGCCGCCCAAGCTGCTGTCTGACGACGGCCGCAATGTGGTGATCCGGCCGTTGGCCTATTGCAGCGAGGCAGACATCGAAGCCTATTCGCAGATGAAGGGGTTTCCGATCATCCCCTGCAACCTCTGCGGTTCGCAGGAGAATCTGCAGCGCCAGGTGGTCAAGGAAATGCTGCAGGAATGGGAGCGCAAGTCGCCCGGTCGTACCGAGATCATGTTCCGCGCCTTGCAGAACGTGGTGCCCTCGCAGCTGGCCGACCGCAACCTGTTCGACTTCACCAGCCTGCGCATCGACAACGACGCCACGCCGCGCTTCCTCGATGTGATGAGTTTGTAGCGGCAGCCGCAAGCTTCAAGCTATAAGTCGGAAGCGAACTCTTGTAGGTGGCCTTCAGTTCACCAAAGCAGCGACGGTTGACGGCATCGGTCCGGGTATTTGCCGGACGATATGCGGTGGGCTAAAGCCCACCCTACGGCTGCGGCCGGACAAGGAAACTGAAGAGATCGCAACACCTGTAGGGTGGGCTTCAGCCCACCAAAGCAGCGGCGATTGACGGCATCGGTCCGGGTGTTTGCCGGACGATATGCGGTGGGCTAAAGCCCACCCTACGGCTGCGGCCCGGCGAGGGACCTGAAGAGATCGCAACAACTTCCTGAGGTATGCCCCGGCTCGCCAACCGAGCCAGGGCGTAACCCGTCGCAGGTGATATCAGCTCGGCCGAACCTGCTTCAGTGTTTCAGCGATCATGAACGCCATTTCCAGCGACTGGTCGGCGTTGAGCCGAGGGTCGCAGTGGGTGTGGTAGCGGTCGGAAAGCCCGTCCTCGGTAATTGGGCGCGACCCGCCAATGCACTCGGTGACGTTCTGCCCAGTCATTTCAATATGAATGCCGCCGGGGTAGCTGCCTTCGGCACGATGCACATCGAAAAACTGCCGCACCTCCGCCAGCACCTTGGCGAAATCGCGGGTTTTATAACCGCTGGAAGCCTTCATGGTGTTGCCGTGCATCGGATCGGAGCTCCACAGGACCTGACGACCTTCCTGTTGCACGGCCTGGATCAGGCGCGGCAAGCCTTCCTCGACCTTGTCGGCGCCCATGCGCACGATGAGATTCAAACGACCGGGATCGTTCTCAGGATTGAGGACGTCGATCAGGCGGATCAGCTCGTCGCTGGCCATGCTCGGCCCAACTTTCACGCCGATCGGGTTGCCCACGCCGCGCAGGAATTCAACGTGTGCCCCGTCCAGCTGTCGCGTGCGGTCGCCAATCCAGAGCATATGGGCAGAGCAGTCGTACCAGCCACCGCTGAGGCTGTCCTGGCGCACGAATGCCTGTTCGTAGTTCAGCAGCAGCGCCTCGTGGGCGGTGAAGAAGCTGGTTTCGCGCAACTGCGGCGCGTTGTCCATGCCGCATGCGCGCATGAACCGTAGCGCCTGGTCGATCCGAGCGCCTAGCTGGTGATACTTCTCAGCCATCTGCGAGTTGGCGATGAAATCCAGATTCCACTGATGCACCTGATGCAGATCGGCGAACCCGCCCTGGGCGAAAGCGCGCAACAGATTCAGGCTGGATGTGGATTGGTGATAAGCCTGCAGCAGCCGCTCCGGGTCCGGCACGCGGCTTTTTTCATCGAAGCCAATGCCATTGACGATATCGCCGCGGTACGCCGGCAGGGTGACGCCATCGATAGTCTCGTCCCCGGAAGAGCGCGGTTTGGCGAACTGCCCGGCCATGCGGCCGACCTTCACCACAGGACATCCAGCGGCGAAGGTCATCACGATCGCCATCTGCAACAGCACCTTGAAGGTGTCGCGGATCTTCGGTGCGGAAAACTCGGCGAAGCTTTCTGCGCAGTCACCGCCTTGCAGCAGGAACGCGCGGCCTTGCGTCACCTCGGCGAATTGCCGGCGCAGCTCCCGTGCCTCGCCAGCGAACACCAGCGGTGGAAGGCTCGCCAATGTGCCCTCGACCCGCTTCAGATGTTCGGCATCGGGGTATTCGGGCTGCTGCTGGATGGGTTTGGCTCTCCAGCTAGTGGGGCTCCAGGCGTGGCTCATGGAAATTGATTCCGTCCGCAAAAAAGTGCCCGGATTTTACCTGATGTGCCGGTTCGGCGCTGATAGCCCTTACCAATCGGGCTGTTAAGATGCACCGATAGGTTTGGGAGAAGCGCAGTGGACAAGCAGGAAGTGTTGCTGGCCGAGGTGCATGATGCGTTCGGTCTGATCCGTGTGCTGGAAGTGGGGGATTACCGGTTTCTCGAGTTTGGCGCTGCGGTCGAGCAAAGCTGCACGTTCACCCGCGACCCGAGCTGGCTTGAGTATGACTACACGCGTGCCATGTTGATGGGCGGTCTGCTGCACGCGGCGCCGGAAACTGCCCTGTTCCTCGGGCTAGGCGCTGGCACCCTGACCCAGGCATGCCTTGAATTCTTACCACTGGAAGACGTCGAGGCCATCGAGCTGCGTCCGGACGTGCCTGAGCTGGCGATGCGTTATCTGGGCCTGCAGAACGATTCACGGCTTTACATCCGCATTGGCGATGCGGTGGAGCTGCTCGATTCGGCCGAGACCGCTGATCTGATCTTCGTCGACCTCTACACAGATGTGGGCCCGGCCGCCGCGCATCTGGCGTGGCGTTTTCTTGAGCGCTGCCAGCAGAAGCTGAATCCGGATGGTTGGCTGATCATCAACCAGTGGGGCACCGACGAGGACAAGCCGCTAGGTGCGGCGCTGCTTCGTGGCCTGTTTCATCGTCACTATTGGGAGTGCCCGGTAAAGGAGGGCAACGTCGTCTTGTTCGTGCCTGCGGATCTGGATCAGCTACTCGACGAGGCGACCCTGCGCGAGCGCGCCGCTGCGCTGGCCCCGCGATTGGGCTACACGCTGGACTCGTTGATCAATGCGCTACGGCCGGCGAGCTGAGCACAGACAATCTCCGGGCGGCCCAACAGCCAAAAGCTTGCCCCGGAGGTCGGGCCTTCGCTGAAAGCCAGGCCAGCCCAAACAGATCCAATCCAGACAGGGTCGGGCTTCCATATGGCAACGCCTCGCCGCCCTTACGAACCTAACTCCGAAGACAAATTGCACGCACAGCGTCACAGAAATCCGGTATAGTACGCGCCGGCTGAAACACAGCCTGCGTTCAGGTACTGCAACACACGAAGCGCTGCTTCGGCTGCTGTCCGCTTCTCGCGGCTGTCCTTGACGATTCATCATTCATTACGTTTTCGCAAACCCCGCCGACCAGGCTGCCAGGGTGACCTTCGGGTTTTGCATGGCATGCGCAGCTTCGGAACATGGGTCTTTGCGGAGCATCAGGAAAAGACCCATGACCCAAGAAATCGGCGGCTTTGCCGCACTCGGTATTCATCCCTCCGTACTCGCTGCAGTCATCGCAGTCGGCTACGAAGAGCCTTCGGCCATCCAGACCCAGGCTATTCCGGTAATTCTCGGCGGCCACGACATGATCGGTCAGGCCCAGACCGGTACCGGCAAGACCGCAGCCTTCGCGCTGCCCATCCTGTCCAAGATCGACCCCGCGCGTAAGGAAGTGCAGGCGCTGATTCTCGCGCCAACTCGCGAACTGGCCCTGCAGGTCGCCACCGCCTTCGAAACCTATTCCAAGCAGATGCCCGGCCTTACCGTCGTTGCAGTTTATGGTGGCGCTCCGATGGGGCCGCAGCTCAAGGCCATTCGCCAGGGTGCGCAGGTCATCGTCGCGACGCCCGGCCGTCTGGTCGATCATCTGAGCCGCAACAGCGCACTGCTCGGCACCATTCAGTACCTCGTACTCGACGAAGCTGACGAAATGCTGAAGCTCGGCTTCATGGACGATCTGGAGGTCATCTTCGAAGCCATGCCGGAAGGTCGCCAGACCGTGCTGTTCTCTGCGACCCTGCCGCATTCCATTCGCGCCATCGCCGAGAAGCACCTGCGCGAGCCGCAACACATCAAAGTCGCCACCAAGACCCAGACCGTCGCTCGGATCGAGCAGGCGCACCTGATGGTTCATGCCGACCAGAAGATCGCAGCTGTCCTGCGCCTCCTGGAGGTCGAAGACTTCGACGCGCTGATCGCTTTCGTGCGTACCAAGCAAGCCACCCTCGACCTGGCGGCCGCGCTGGAAGCCAAGGGCTACAAGGCTGCGGCATTGAACGGCGACATCGCCCAGAACCAGCGTGAGCGCGTGATCGAGTCCCTCAAGGACGGTCGTCTGGACATCGTGGTCGCCACAGACGTTGCTGCTCGCGGCCTGGACGTATCGCGTATTACTCACGTATTCAACGTGGACATGCCCTACGATCCGGAGTCCTACGTACACCGTATCGGTCGTACTGGCCGTGCCGGTCGTGAAGGTCGCGCATTGCTGCTGGTCACCCCGCGTGAGCGCCGCATGCTGCAGGTCATCGAGCGTGTAACCAACCAGAAAGTAGCCGAAGCCCGCCTGCCGAACGGTCAGCAAGTGCTCGAGGCGCGCATCAAGAAGCTCACCAACAGTCTTTCACCGCTGGTAGCGGATGCCGAAGCCAGTCATGGCGAACTGCTCGACAAGCTGGTCGCGGATATCGGTTGCAGCCCGCGCGCACTCGCCGCTGCGCTGCTGCGCAAGGCCACTAACGGCCAGGCGTTGACCTTGGCTGAAGTGGAAAAAGAGCAGCCGCTGGTCCCGACCAGTAGCCCGCGTGAGCGCTCCGATCGTCCTGAGCGTAGCGGCGACCGTGAGCGTCGTGCACCGATTCCCTTGGCCGAAGGTCGCGCCCGCTGCCGTACAGCATTGGGTGCCCGCGACGGCATCGCCGCGCGCAATCTGCTCGGCGCCATCCTCAACGAAGGCGGTCTGGCCCGCGAAGACATCGGCCGCATCCAGGTGCGCGACAGCTTCAGCCTGGTCGAGCTGCCGGAAGAGGGTCTGGAGCGCCTGCTTGGCAAACTCAAGGACACCCGTGTCGGCGGCAAGCAACTCAAGCTGCGCCGCTATCGCGAAGATTGATGCTTGGATCTAGCGGCACGCGATGAGGCTAGGCCTCGTCAGAAATAGAAAGGGTGGACTTCGGTCCACCCTTTTTTTTGGCGTTCAGCTCGTTGAAGCGAGAACGGTAGGGTGGATCACGCTTCACGGATCCACCAAGCAAGTCGACGCCACCGCAGTGGCTTACGGTGAATTAAAAAAGCGTCATCCACCCTACGGTAATTGCCCGGTTTTCGGCTGGATTGTGCCACGCGAATGAAACCCGTCGCCCCCGGAACGACTCGTACCGCTGGCGGAAGGGTAGGGTGAATCGCGCTTCACCCTACCGCGAGCCAAAAGCTAAACGTCCCAACCCTGCACTACATTCAAAAACCTGACCCAAACGTTCAGGCTGTTCAAACTCTGAACAACATGCTACAAACGAGCGCAACCTAATTGATCTAGCCGCTTGAAAACGAAGGGAAAACCATGACCAAGTCGGAGTTGATCGAACGTATCGTCACCCAACAAGGCCTTCTTTCGTCCAAGGATGTTGAGCTGGCCATCAAGACCATGCTCGAACAGATGGCCCAGGCACTGGCCACCGGCGACCGCATCGAAATTCGCGGCTTTGGCAGTTTTTCCCTCCACTACCGCGCCCCCCGCGTCGGCCGAAACCCCAAAACAGGCCAGTCCGTCCCGCTTGATGGCAAATTCGTCCCGCATTTCAAACCGGGGAAGGAGTTGCGTGATCGGGTTAATGAAGACGAGTAGCCAAGGTAGTCGTCGCAGGTAGCTGTGGCCCGACGTGAATGTTTGCGGGCTTCGAGCTTTGCTATAAGCCCGCCCCCCCGACAGCCACGCCATGAGCTGCTGCAGGAGGCACGCACCATGGCGAAGGGCGAGCTCAGATGACTCCCCGCTCGCGCAGCCCTCGGACTTGTTCGTCGGATAGACCGAGCCCAGCCAGTACGTCCTCGGTGTGCTCGCCAAGCTGCGGGCCGCCAGCTCCGATGCGGCCAGGGGTGCGGCTGAGTTTGGGGAGCACGCCCGGCACTTTTAGCGGCCCGGCGAAAGTCTGTACCTGCTCGATCATCTGCCGGGCCAGGTAATGTGGATCCTTGACGATATCGGCGGCCGTGTAGGGATAGCCGGCCGGGACGCGGGCTTCCTTCAATGCTTCGATGACCTCATCGCGACTGTGTTGAACGGTCCACTCGCCAATCGCCGCGTCGATCAGCTCAGCGTGCAAGGCGCGACCATCGTTGTGGGCGAAGCGTGGGTCGTCGGCCAGGTCCTGACGGCCCATCAGTGTCATCAGGCGCTTGTAGATGCTGTCGCCATTGCCGGCAATCAGGACGTATGCGCCGTCCTTGCACAGATAGGAGTTGGATGGCGTGATGCCCGGCAGAGCGCTGCCGGCCGGCTCGCGGACATACCCAAAGGCGTCGTATTCGGGCACTAGGCTTTCCATCATGGCGAATACCGATTCGTAGAGCGCCACGTCGATTTCCTGGCCTTTACCGCTGCGGGTTCGCTCCTGCAGGGCGAGTAGCACCCCGATCACGCCATACAGCGAGGACAGCGAGTCGCCAATGCTGACGCCCACTCGCACTGGGGGCTGACCGGGATAGCCGGTGAGGTGGCGCAGGCCGCCCATGGCTTCGCCAATGACGCCAAAGCCGGGCAGGTCACGGTAGGGGCCGGTCTGGCCGTAGCCTGAGATGCGCAACATTATGAGGCGGGGATTGAGCTTCGACAGTTCATCCCAGCCCAGACCCCAACCTTCGAGCGTGCCGGGGCGGAAGTTCTCTACCACCACATCGGCTTCGGCGACTAGCTGACGGACGATCTCCTGGCCTTCGGCGGCTTTCAGATCCAGCGTCAGGGACTGTTTGTTGCGCGATTGGACGTGCCACCAGAGTGACGTCCCGTCCTTGAGCTTGCGCCATTTGCGCAGCGGGTCGCCAATGCCCGGCGGCTCGATCTTGATCACCTCGGCACCGAACTCGCCGAGCATCTTGCTGGCAAAGGGGCCGGCAATCAGCTGGCCCATTTCTATGACCTTAAGGCCATGAAGGGGCAAGCTGTTCTCATTCTGTTCGTTCATCGCAACACCTTATGCCCGGCCGTTTTGTCTTCGAAGGATGACCGAGCGGCACCCTGGGGGCAATTACGGAATAGCCATGGAAGGCTTTCGAAACGGAGGAGAGACGATCGAAACATCGCGTCGCTTGCAGACCGGCAAAAGGGCAAGTCGGTCCGATCTGACTAGGCAGCCGAAGAGGCCAACCAGGCGCAGTGACTACCCCGCCTGCCGCACCGGCCACTCGCTCAGTTCGCGGAGCTCCAATACCAGCCTTTGAAAGAGGCGCCCGCCGAGCCGAACCAGGCTGTGCTAGTCAGTTGGTCTTGTTTGGCGCTCCCGGTCGATCGGCAGAAGCGCTACGGCCGGCTGTCTGATCTGAAGTTCCGCCACGCGCTCGATCACTTCGTTTATCGCTTGACGGTCAAGCGGGTTTCCCACCTTGGCATCGGCGTCGTCGCGCAGGGCTCGAATTTCGTCATGAAGCGCTTCCCGCTGCGCGTCGCTCGGGTTGCCATGCAGCGCGTTCTTAAGACACTGCAACAACGTGACTAACACCTGCGGGTCATGGCCACCGTAGATGCGGATCGGCGCGATGATGGTTTGCAGCATGCGGGGCATCTCGAGCTGCGGATAGAAAAGCCGTGGACGACCTCCATCGCAGCAACCGACGTCAAACGGGGGTACGCCGCCAAGCCGTTTTAGCAATACGCCGAGCAGATTGATCGCCCGCATCGCCGTGCCCGGATCGTTGATCGCTGGGCTGATCGCTTTGACCGCGATTTCCGAAATCTGCCGCATGCCGTAGGAGACGTTGGCGCCGGCGAATTCATTGTCGTGAAAGTCGAAGCAATCGAGCACTTCGTTTGCCTCTGTGTCGCTTAGCCGGGTGCTGAGCTTGATCAGCGGATGCCCTTCGATCAGGAAGAAACCCGGTTCTACCTGAATCATTGCAGTCTGGTTGTGCTTGCACAGCACCTTTCCCAGGCGGCGTTCGTTTACCTCGCGCAGGTAACCCGGTCGAGCTGCGGGCAGGCACCACCAGTCGGTGGCGTCGGGAATGTCAGCGACGCCCGCGATGCGGTTTTTGCGCTTCTTTAGATTGGCCGATGCGTCGTTGTAGAGCTGGCTGAGGATCCATTCGACTTGAATTGATTGCGAGACCGAGCGAATGAAAACGACGAATAGCGCCATGCAAAACATGCCGAACACCAGTGCCAGCAGTAGCCCGAGTGCAGGCACGCTTGCTGGAGCTTTGCCGTTCAGCGTGCCGATCATCATCAGGCAATAGACGATGCTGCCCAGATAGATGCCCAGTATCACTTGGTTGCGCAGATCGCTAACGAGGCCGGGCAGCACTCGGGGTGACAGGCGCGCCGCGGCACCATTGAGCACGACCATCACCATGGAGAAGCTGAAGACGGTAAGGGAAATGATGCCGGTAATGAGCGTGCTTAGAACCTCCCGGCTGTTGTCTGCATCGACCAACCCGGGGGGGCAGCCTGTCGCGAAGGGCGGGGGCAAGGCTGGTCGACTCGAACGCCAAGACCAACATGGCCAGCACCGCATAAACTGCGGGAATCAGGACTGGGTAAAAGGCGATGCTTTCGGTTACGCGTTTGACCGCACGAAAGAACACATTAGCTGGCGCAGACATGACTAAGACCTGGCGTGACGGGCGTTTGGCCCTGGCAGGTATATGACCACGGAGCGGGAGGGAGTACGCCTTGGCCGAAGCGTCTATGCTCTATAGCAGCGATGTGTTCCGCGACGGCTTAACGTCTTTGGAACGCTATTAGCCCCGTGTAGCTCGAACGTGAAGTCGCTCAGGCGCTTGGTTTGGTTCGTATGGTTCGCCTGTGAGGCAGGTTATTCGAGACGATAACAAGACCGACGAATGAGGTGTTCGCCATGAGTGCTGCGTCCCTGTATCCGGTAAGTCCAGAGGTGGCGGCCCAGTCGCTGACCGATGAAGCCACCTACAAAGCCATGTATCAACAGTCGGTGGTCAATCCTGACGGCTTCTGGCGCGAGCAGGCCGAGCGTATCGACTGGATCAGGCCGTTTACCCGAGTCAAACAGACGTCCTTTGACGACCACCATGTCGATATCAAATGGTTCGCCGACGGCACCCTGAACGTTTCGGCCAATTGCCTGGACCGCCATCTCGAAACCCGGGGCGATGAGATTGCGATCATCTGGGAGGGCGACGATCCGGCAGATCACCGCGAAATCACCTACCGCGAGCTGCATCACGAGGTGAGCAAGTTTGCTAACGCGTTGCGCGGACAGGACGTGCATCGGGGCGACGTGGTCACCCTCTACATGCCGATGGTTCCCGAGGTCGCCGTGGCGATGCTGGCTTGCGCGCGTATCGGCGCTATCCACTCCGTGGTCTTTGGTGGTTTCTCGCCGGAAGCCCTAGCCGGAAGGATTATCGACGGCAATTCCAAAGTAGTGATCACGGCCGATGAAGGGCTCCGTGGTGGGAAAAAGGTGCCGCTGAAGGCCAATGTGGATGAGGCGTTGACCAACCCGCAGACGCACTGCGTGCAGAAGATCATTGTGGTGCGGCGTACTGGCGGCGACATCCGCTGGCACCCGCATCGCGACATCTGGTACGAAGACCTGATGCGCGTGGCTGGGGATGTTTGTGCACCGAAGGAAATGGGCGCGGAAGAACCCCTGTTCATCCTGTACACCTCGGGTTCCACCGGTAAGCCAAAGGGCGTGCTGCATACCTCCGGTGGTTATTTGCTCTACGCGGCCCTGACCCACGAGCGGGTATTCGATTACCGCCCTGGTGAGGTCTATTGGTGTACCGCCGACGTCGGTTGGATCACCGGGCACAGTTACATCATCTACGGTCCACTGGCCAACGGCGCCACCACCCTGATCTACGAGGGTGTACCCAACTATCCGGATGTCACGCGAATCGCCAGGATCATCGACAAGCATCAGGTGAATATCCTCTACACCGCGCCGACTGCGATTCGTTCGATGATGGCCGAAGGTCCGGCTGCGATGGAGGGGGCTGATGGGTCTAGTCTGCGCTTGCTCGGTACTGTGGGGGAACCGATCAACCCTGAGGCCTGGCATTGGTATTACGAGACGGTCGGCAAATCGCGTTGCCCGATCGTCGATACCTGGTGGCAAACCGAGACGGGCGGCATTCTGATCAGCCCGTTGCCAGGCGCGACCGCACTCAAGCCAGGCTCCGCAACGCGCCCCTTCTTCGGCGTAGTGCCCGGCCTGGTGGACAATCTCGGCAACCTGCTCGAAGGGGCAACGGAGGGCAATCTGGTCATCCTTGATTCCTGGCCTGGGCAGATGCGCAGCATCTATCGAGACCATGATCGCTTCGTCGATACCTACTTCAAGACCTTTCGCGGCATGTATTTCACTGGCGATGGCGCCCGCCGTGATGAGGACGGCTACTACTGGATCACCGGGCGGGTCGATGATGTGTTGAACGTTTCCGGACATCGCATGGGCACCGCGGAAATCGAAAGCGCGATGGTCGCCCACCGCAAAGTGGCCGAGGCAGCGGTGGTTGGCGTGCCGCATCCGCTCAAGGGGCAAGGCATCTATGTGTACGTGACGCTAGTGGCGGGTGAGGAGGCTTCGGATCAGTTGCGCCAGGAATTACAACAATGGGTCCGTAAGGAAATCGGGCCGATTGCGGTGCCCGATGTCATCCAGTGGGCGCCGGGCTTACCCAAGACGCGTTCAGGCAAGATCATGCGCCGCATTCTGCGCAAGATCGCCACAGACGAACACGACGCACTGGGGGATATTTCGACCTTGGCTGATCCGGGCGTAGTGCCGCAGCTGATCGAAACCCACAAGCAAATGCGTCCGATGAGTTGAGCGGTCGGCGGTGATCGGCTCTCGGCCGGTCGCCGCCACCGACTGTCAGCCATTTGTCAGCGAGCGTTCCGACTCCTCGTTGGCGGCGGGTTTTTCCTTCGGGACACCGGCAACCGTCACCTCGGGAAAGCTGCCACCGATGAACTCGACACTGCGGGTCGGGAAGGCGAATTGCAGGCCCATCTCACGGATGCCGTCGAGCAGCTGCAGGTTGATCTCTTGCTGGGCGTCCATGTAGGCGTTGTAGTCCGAAACCTGCATGATGTACACGACTTCGAACGTCAGCTGGCTGTCATCGAAGGCAAGGAAATGCGCCCGGTCAAAGTTCGCATTCTCCACACCATCAACGATCCGCCTCACCAGCGCCGAGACTTCGCGCACCTTGTCCGACGGTGTGTTGTAGGTAATGCCAAACTTGAACACGATACGGCGCGTGTTCATGCGCTTGTAGTTGTGCAGGGTCTGCTTGAGCAGCTCGGCATTGGAACAGACGATCTGTTCGCCGCTGAGGGCGCGAATTCGTGTCGTCTTCAGCCCGATGTGCTCGATATTCCCCGCGACTGCACCAAAGACGACGAAGTCGCCGATCTCGAAGGGCTTGTCGACGCCGATCGACAGCGAAGCGAAGATATCGCTGAGCAGCGTCTGTACCGCAAGGGCAATGGCGATACCGCCTACGCCAAGACTGGCGACCATAGCCGTGATGTCGACGCCCAGGTTCGCCAAGATCGAGAGCAGCATCATCGTCCAGATCACGATCCGGATCATGATCCCGATGATCGTCGTAGTGACTGGGTTTCGAGCTTTGCCGTCGTGAGTCAGGCTTTCCATCCACAGGCGAACGGCCGTATCCATCCACAGTGCAATCTGGAACGCCAGCGCGATGAACCAGCCATGGGACATCGCCGTTTCCCACCGTTCTGGCAGCTCAACGACCTTGAGGGCGATCAGCAGCGATAGGGCAATCAGCAGTATGTGGCTGGTGCGGCTGAGCATCTCCGCGGCAAGGCCAACGAAACCGCTTCTGGAGCCCTTTGCCATCTTGCGAAGGCGGTTGGTTATGATCCGCAGGATGGTCTGCAGGATGAGATAGCTGGCAATCGTGATGCCAGCAATTATGGCGATGTTGATCCAAAGACCTTCGTTCAACACCACATCCCAATTCATCAAGTGGTTTCCTCCCGGTATGCGTGACCAAGCGCTTAAGCAGTGGCTCCTTTTTCAGTAGCCACTGCGGCGCATTAGTTCCCACGATAAGGGTAGGCGAAACGAGGATGGGGCGCGGTGAGGGCGCGTGCTCTCAGCGAAGCGGCACGAGCCCGTTCAGATCCTGATAACCGCCAGCGTTGATCACTTGGCTATAGCCCAGCTCCTGAAGCAGATCCTGCGCGGCTTCCGCTCGGCGGCCGCTACGGCAGTAGAGGACTACGGGAGCATCTCTGTCCGGAGCAATCGCGGCGATGCGCTCGGCAAGATTCTCCGTCTCGATACGTGTTGCTCCGGGTAGGGCGCCTTCGGCGAACTCCTGTTCGGTGCGCACGTCGATCAAGACGGTGTTCGTGCGCTGCAAGGCTTTCAACGCGGCAGACTGATCGACCTGGGCAGCATTGGCTGCAGTGGCCGTTACCGTTGCCATCATTACAATCAACAGTCGGTACAGATTTTTCATTGGTTCCCTCATTCTTGCAGTCTTAGCTGATCAGTCGAGTGAGGTTCGGCAGGATCAGAATCACCGCGGTGGCGAACAGGATCATCGTAGCCTGCCTGACCTTTTTGTGTTTAAACATGATGGCGGCCTTTTGATTTTTCTGATTGTTCTGGCGGAGCAATTTAGCCGTTACAGAGCGGTCGCTAGCTTGGCGAGTTCTGGTCTAAGCTTCAGCTTAAACAAAGCAATATGCGGGCCATGAAAAAATGATGAGGATGTTCCGAACTTTGTCGTTCGGGCGACGGTTCGCGGGCGAGCGGGCAGGTGGCCTGGTTTCGCCGCGGGGCACTCTGCCTGTCAGGGCGGTTCGGTTTAGAGCGCTGGTGCACCTGGTCTGCCGCTGACGCTGGTTTTATTCGGGGCGTCGTCGGGACGAGGCTTTTGCTCCATGGCCTGGCAGAAGCCACTCGGGATGTTCGCTTGCCGCATCGCCAACTCAAATGGCTACTGACTCGATTGGAAACGTCTATTTTTTTGCAGCTTCAAATACGGGTGGAATCGAAACACTAAGGTAGCGGTGGGGCCGTTCAGCGCTGCGCTCATCCTGGTGAAGGACGTGGCCTATGACCGGCAGCTGAGCGCGATTCTGGACGGATTCTTTGCGGTAGAAACGACAAAGCCCCGACAGGCGGGGCTTTGTGTTTGATCTGGCGGTGAGGGTGGGATTCGAACCCACGATACGATTTCTCGTATACACACTTTCCAGGCGTGCTCCTTCAACCGCTCGGACACCTCACCGGGTCTCGAAAGACGCGATGTCCTTCGAGGCGCGCTAATGTAGCGGAAGAGCATGCGGATGGCAAAAACTTTTTTAGTTTTTTCATGCGCTTAAGGGTTTGTTGGAAATCCCGACAGGCGCGCGTGGCAATGAACCTATCGTTGCTCTAGGGTTCGAACTACAAAGAAATGCTGTGCCTGTGCGCAATCATGCGTGGTGAATATTGAGAGCCAGGAAAGGCTTTGATGAAGTTATTCAAAACAAAGCGTAAACGGCCGGAGGTGGTAGAGATCGCCACCAAGCGTCGTCTGCACGTCAGCCACTTAGAGCTTGGGATGTATATCTGCGAGCTGGATCGCCCGTGGCGGCAGACAGACTTTCTCTTTCAAGGGTTCCCCCTGCTTAAGCTGGAGCATATCCACGCGGTGCGCGAACGCTGTGATTACGTGTTCGTTGACGACACACGGCGCGTGCTGATCGATCAGGGCCAAATGATTGTGCCAACGGCGACTCCGCTGCGCGTGACGCGCAAGATGACCCGCATTCCGCTCTCGCTTGAGGTGCAGGAAGCACGGGAGGCCTATCTCAGCAGCAGCTTGGTTCTGGACCAGGTGCTACTGGACGTCCAGCAAGGGCGGGCGATCGATACTAAGGCCTGTCAGGCACTGGTTAAGCGAAACCTCGAAAGCATGCTTCGTAACGAAAGCGCCATGCTCTGGCTGACGCGCCTGAAGTCACAAGATCTCTATACAAGTCTGCATTGCCTTTCTGTATCCATTCTTGCCATGGGATTTGGCACGCACCTTGGGTTGGCCGACGATAAGATCGAGCTATTGGGCATCGCTGGGCTGCTGCACGACGTGGGCAAGATGAAAATCGACCCGACGATCCTGAACAAGCCAGGCAAGCTGACCGAGGAAGAATTTCAGCACATCAAGTTGCACCCGACGTTTGGTTATCAGGCCTTGTGCAGCCAGGAAGACATTCCTGCCGCTGCGATTCAGGCGGCGCACGGCCATCACGAACGGTTGGATGGAAAGGGTTATCCGCAAGGGCTCGCGCATTACCAAATCCCGTTCACGACCCGGGTGATCACCATTGTTGATGCCTTCGATGCGATTACCAGTCATCGAGCTTACGACGACGCACGCCCGATCCAGACGGCGTATGACGTGTTGCGCAGCAGTGCCGGGCAGCAGTTTGACGAAGCATTGGTGCATGAATTTATCCGCTGGCTCGGCGTGTTTCCGGTCGGAACTTTGGTGGAACTGCACACGGGTGAGGTCGGGTTGGTGCTCGAGAAACACCCACATTTGCACCTCAGGCCGAAGGTGGTCGTGTTACGGAGTTCGAACAAGACGCCTTGCGAGCCTCGTTATCTGGATCTGTCCCAGTTGACTGTCGATGCCGATGGGACGCCATATCGGATCAGTAGCGGGATCCCGGATGGGTCCTACGGACTGTTTATTGCTGATCCGCAATTGCAGAGGATCCTGCATCCCGAACTGCTTGCTGTCCTTGAGCTCGAGCCGGAGCCTGTCGACGACTGACCGTGCTCGCTTTTCCCGCTGACGCCCGTCCAGCGAAGGTTGCGAACCATGACTTGTCGGTCAGTCACGATGCTTTACCTCTTGGGTTCTGCTGGGTAACGTCTGCGAACTTTTAACAAGGAATATTCATCATGAGTGATCTGGTTTCCTACGAACTCGAAGACGGTATCGCCACGCTGACGCTGAATAACGGCAAGGTCAACGCTCTGTCTCCGGCCATGTTCGACGCGCTCAATGCGGCTTTCGACCGCGCCGAGCAGGACCGCGCCGTGGTGATCCTCACTGGCCAGCCGGGCATCCTGTCCGGTGGCTATGATCTCAAGGTCATGACCTCCGGGCCGGAGAACGCCATTGCGCTGGTGACGACGGGCTCGAAGTTCACGCTGCGAATGCTGGCTCATCCTTTCCCGATCGTCGCGGCCTGTCCGGGGCACGCGATTGCCAAAGGCGCCTTCCTGCTGCTCTCGTCTGATTACCGCATTGGTGTCGAAGGCGCGTTCAATATCGGCCTCAATGAGGTACAGATCGGTATGACCATGCACCATTCGGGTATCGAACTGGCTCGAGACCGTTTAACCAAGCCTGCCTTTCAGCGATCGGTGATCAACGGTGAGATCTTTAGTCCGCAAGCTGCAGTCGAGGCGGGTTTCCTCGACAAGATAGTCCCGGCCAGTGAGCTGATGGATGCCGCCAAAGCGGCGGCGGCCCAGTTGAAGAAGATCAACATGACCGCGCACAAGAACACCAAGCTCAAGGCACGCAAGGCCTTGCTCGAAACCTTGGAACGGGCCATTGAACTCGACCAGCAGCATTCAGTCGTGTCCTGAAGAGAATTTTCGCCGGGCCGCCCATTGCTGGCGGGCCTGCGTTTAAACTGCGCATGCAACGCCCCGCTATGGCGGGGCGTTTTATTTCCTATTCGTGTCGCCTCCCAGGAGAGTCCTGATGTCCGCCCCGCATACCCCGGTAGAACGCGCTGATTTCGACCAGGTCATTGTTCCCACTTTCGCACCCGCCGCTTTCATTCCCGTGCGTGGCCAGGGTTCACGAGTCTGGGATCAGAGCGGGCGAGAGCTGATCGACTTTACCGGTGGCATTGCCGTCAATGTGCTCGGTCATGCCCATCCGGCGCTGGTAGCAGCGCTGACCGAACAGGCTGGCAAGCTCTGGCACATCTCCAACATCTTCACCAATGAGCCGGCGTTGCGTCTGGCCAAAAAGCTCACTGCAGCGACCTTTGCCGACCGGGCGTTCTTCGCCAACTCCGGCGCCGAGGCCAACGAGGCGGCCTTCAAGCTGGCGCGCCGCTTCGCGCATGACAACCACGGGCCGGAGAAATGCGAGATCATCTCCGCAATCAACAGCTTCCACGGCCGGACGTTGTTTACCGTGACGGTGGGCGGCCAGCCGAAATATTCCGATGGGTTCGGGCCCAAGATTCAGGGGATCAGCCACGTCCCCTATAACGATCTCGATGCGCTCGCCGCGATGATTTCGGACAAGACCTGCGCCGTGGTGCTGGAACCGATTCAGGGCGAAAGTGGTGTTGTGCCCGCTGATCAGGCTTATTTGGAAGGTGCTCGCAAATTGTGTGACCAGCACAACGCGTTGTTGATCTTCGATGAAGTCCAGACCGGTATGGGCCGTACCGGCGAGTTGTACGCCTACATGAACTATGGCGTCACGCCGGACATCCTGACCAATGCCAAGAGCCTTGGCGGCGGCTTTCCGATTGGCTTGATGCTGACCACCGATGAGATCGCTGCGCATTTCAGCGTGGGTACTCATGGCACCACCTACGGCGGCAACCCGCTGGCGTGCGCCGTGGCCGAGGCGGTGGTCGATATTGTCAACACGCCGGAGGTGCTGAACGGCGTGAAGGAACGGCACGAGCGCTTCAAGCGTGGTCTGCTGGAGATCGGCCGGCGGCATGGCCTGTTCAGCCAGGTCCGCGGAATGGGCATGCTGATCGGCTGTGTACTTGATGACGCTTGGAAAGGTCGCGCGCGCGAGATCTTCGATGCGGCTGAGCGCGAAGCGCTGATGATCCTGCAGGCCGGACCCGATGTGATCCGCCTGGCCCCTAGCTTGATCATCGAAGAGGCCGATATCGCTGAAGGGCTGGCCCGTTTTGAGCGTGCTGCGGCAAAACTGAGCCAGGCCTGAGGCATAGGCTTTGAAACCGGCAGGGCAGAGATTTGTCCTGCCTTTTTTTCCTTATCGAGAGTGTTGAGTATGAGCGACAGCCTGCAATTGATCCTTGAAGACGTAGACGGCACCCAGCTTGAGACGTCGTGCACCCGTTTTGCCGTGATGTGGCAGGGTCGGGAGGTCTGGATTCAGCAAGTCGGCAACAACCAGCTGATGATCGGTGTCGACGTGGAGGACGGCGACACTGAGTACGCCAATCTGCTGCTGCGTCCGCTGGCGACCAACTTGGTCAGCCTTGAGCTTGAGATGGAGCCGGTTGAGTCCGGCGAGGATGAGCACGTTCATGGTCCAGACTGTAACCACGACCACTGACGGCTCCGAAATGCCGACGCTGGGTCGGCTATTGGCGCTGACGGTTTCGGGTGAGGTGCCGGCGGAGAGCGTCCAGTTCACTGATGGCGGGGCCCGGCTGCAATGGCTGGGAGAGGGTGCCTTAGAGGTCACTCCGGCGCGCGGTCAGGATCTGGGGCTTGATCTGGTGCTATCGGCGGGCGTGCATGGCTGTGAAGTGATTCCGATTGAGCTACTGGATCTCTTGATACGGGCGATCGCGCGCAACGAGATTCGCCCCCGCGCGCGGCTGTTGTTGCTGTTCTGCAACCCGCCCGCGATGCGGCAGGGCGTGCGTCGTTTAGGTCAGGATCTGAATCGGCTTTTTTGTGGCAAGCACGCGGCGAGCGAACCTGGCGACGAGACGCGCCGCGCGGCGCAGCTGGAGGAGTGGGTTGCAGCGTTTTTCCAAGAGCCTGGCCGTCGGCGCTGGCATTACGACCTGCACTCGGCCATGCGTGCATCGGTGCTGCCGCAGTTCGCCGTCTGCCCTTGGGTAGACGGTCGCGAAGTCGCCCCGCAAAGCCTGACACGTCTTCAGCACGCTGCGGTCGATGCAGTGCTATTTCAGGAAAAGCCTTCCGGAACCTTCAGTGCTTACACGGCGACGCGACATGGAGCTGAGGCTTTTACGCTGGAAATGGCCGAAGCCCCAGAGGGCGTATGGCCTCAGTGTCTAGACGAATTCCTGCAGACCGCTCGGGGCTGGATCGAAGCGGTTGAACCGGTACGGGACGAGTCGCACCATCGGCCCTTGCTGAAGTTTCGGCTGGCGCGTGAAATCATCAAGCAGAGTGATCAGTTCGTTCTGCGGCTCCCTGCTGATATCCAGAACTTTGCCCCGCTGTCGCCCGGCACTCTGCTGGCGGAGGACGAGAAAGGTGTGCGCTGGCTGGCAGAGGAGCAGGATGCGAGGATCCTGTTTCCGTTATCGGATGTTGCGATCGGCGAACGTGCCGGGCTGATCGTCGTTCCACGTGACTGAGCTGCGATCTATTTGATCGCTTTACGGCACACCTGTCTCAACGCGAAGAAGATTTGGCTTTCGCTTCGATTCGGCGGGAGCCGCTCTGAAAGACCTACCGCCCCAAGGCGCGCCTTTTACACAGGGCTCGGGAGCGGTTCTGCTTTTTGATTAGTGTGGGGATGCTGGCTCGGGGCGCCGCTTTCGTTTTTGGCCAGCAAGACGGCCCGCTTTCGCTGGCGGGGCGAGCTTTCCATGCGAGCGGGTTTGGAGCAATTACCGCTCGCGTAGCAGAAGCCCGATCAGACGCCCGCTCGCGGATTGTCGAGCGAGTCGTTGCCGGTCACCGTCGCAGTGCCGGTGGCCGCCTGGGCATTGGTTTTCAGGCGCACGTCATCTGCCTCACTGCGCTCGAGCGGCATGCTTCGTGAATTGCCCTCGGCCATTCTGGCTTGTTCGTTCACCTCACTGAGCATGCGCTTGGCTTCGCACTGGCCGGAAACGCCTCGCGCCAATGCCATCCCGCCTACCGCCAGCTGCAGGACGCCACCCAAGCCGCCGCGCCCAAGGCCTTTACCAAGGAAGTACAGGCCGCCGATAATCGATGCTGCGCGCTCCCAGCCGTGCACGTTCTGTGAAGCCTGGTCAGATGTCCTGCTCATGGGTAATCACTCCGAAACGATGGTGTGATAGATGACCCCCGCGAGCGGGTCTCGTTCCGACCGCAAGTCGGCAAGGCCGCGCCGCCAGCAAGGAGCGGGCGGCAACTGTGCAGCACCGCTGCTAGCGGGTTGTCCTGTCAAAGACCTTGAGCACAAAGGCATATTCCAGCGCCACGTCCTTCAACGCCTGATAACGACCGCTCATGCCGCCGTGTCCGGCACCGAACTCGGTTTTCAGTAGCAGTAGGTTGTCGTCTGTCTTTTGGGCGCGCAGCTTGGCGACCCATTTGGCGGCTTCCCAGTACTGCACTCGGCTGTCGTTGTAGCCAGCGACCGCAAGGATTGCCGGGTAAGGCTGGCTGCGTACGTTCTCATAAGGCGCATAGGCCTTGATGCGCGCATGCACCTCGGGCTGATTCGGGTCGCCCCACTCGTCGTACTCGGTCACTGTCAAAGGCAAGTCGGCGTTGAGCATGGTGTTCAGGACGTCGACGAATGGCACTTCGGCGATCGCCGCACCGAAGAGGTCCGGCCTCAGATTGAGCACGGCGCCGATCAGCAGACCGCCGGCGCTCCCGCCGCTGACGGCGAGTCGAGCCGGTTCTGTGTAGCCGTCGGTTATCAGTCTCTCGGCACAGGCAATGAAATCGCTGAAGGTGTTCGGCTTGTGCTCCAGCTTGCCAGCCCGGTACCAGGCCTCGCCAAGGTCACCACCACCTCGGACATGGGCAATGGCGAAGATAAAGCCGCGATCTAGCAGTGACAGTCGGGCGTGGGAAAACCAGGGGTCCAGGCTGTGGCCGTAGGCGCCGTAGCCATAAAGATACAGGGGCGCGGGTTTGCCAAATTGCTCTCGACGACCGACCAGGCTGATCGGCACCTGAGTGCCATCGTCGGCTGTTGCCCAGATACGTCGGCTCTCATAGGCATCGGCATCGAAGGGGCCTTCGACCGGAGTCTCCTTGAGTACCTCCTGCTTACCGTCGGAGAGGTTCAGCTGGCGAATCTGAGCCGGGCGGTTCAGTGCTTCGTAGCGCAGCCGGATCACCGGACTATCGAATTCAAGCGTGTTGTGTACATGGAGGCTGTAGGCTGCATCCGGCAGTTGCAACCGGTAGGGCGCGCCGGTTGATGGGCGAACCTCGATGATAGGCAGTCCGGCCTCGCGCAGGCTCAGCGTGACCGCGCCGGCGTTCAGGCTGATATCTTCCAACATTACCGAGTCACTGTGGCCGATCAGCTCGTTCCAGTGCTCGCGCTGCGGCGTGCACTCCGGAGCCTGATACAGCGCGAAATTGATGCCTGCCTGGTTGCTGCGAATCAACCAGCTCCACTCGTCATCGAGAAGGCCATGGTCGGGGTAGTACTCGTGGTCGTCTTGGCGTGGTGCCAAGCAAACCCAGTTTCCTTCGGGTTCATTCGCTGACAGCACCCAGGCTTCGCTGGTGGTCTTGCTGTTGGAGAGGATAACCAGCTGGCGCTCTGAGCTGGCTCGGTAGCAATGCACGAAATAACGCCCGTCCGGATCGTGATAGACCTCGGTGCGATCGTTGTCGCCGAGCCGGTGACGGTAGATCTTGTGGGGGCGGTGGGTGTCGTCGAGTTCGCCGAAGAACAGGGTTTGGTTATCGTTGGCCCAGGTCATGCTGCCGTCGCAATCCTCGAAGGGCAGGGCGGTCACCTCGCCTGTGTGCAGGTCCTTGATGAACAGCTGATAGATCTCGTCGCCTTGCGTGTCGAGGCTGTAAGCCAGCTTGCTGTGGTCCTGGCTGACACTGAACGCGCCCAGCGACAGGAATCCTCCCGCCGCCAGCTCGTTGGGATCGAGCAAAAGCTGCTCGCTCGCTTCATCCACGGCGAATGAGCCATCCATTGGGCGCGCGCAGCGGTAGTGGCGCGGATATTCATCGCCAGCCGTGGTGCGCTGATAATAGAGCCAGGGTCCCCAAGGGGAGGGCAGCGAAAGGTCAGTCTCACGGATACGGCCTTTGATCTCGAGAAACAACGATTCACGCAGTTGGGCCTGGTCAGCCAGCTGTTCTTCCAGATAGGCGTTTTCCGCTTTCAGGTAATCGAGCACCTCGGGTGCGTCGCGGTTCTCCAGCCACTTGTATGGATCCTGGCCTGTTTCGACGCGGGCAATGGGGGCAGACATGCGTAACTCCTGGAGCGCGGCTACGCACTGGCGCAGCTGAACGAGATTTTGGGTGCAGGCGGTGAGTGTACAAGCAAGCCAGGCTGGTTGTGACGCTGGGCGGAAGAAGTGGTCCATCAGGGATGGCGGTTGGGATCAGCTGCATGAATGCCCGCCCATGCAATAAAAGCTGGGCCTGCTGGCCGCGCGAGGGCCTGGTCTTGGCTAGGCTTATTGGTCTTGGTCCGGGTGAAGCGTCTTCGCGGCTTGGCCTGTCGATTGACATTCCGGTGCTTTTCAAAGAAGGTGTGCTCACCCAAATCAAACGGGCGTATGAATCGAGCGTTTGCCACGCAAATGCCGTCAGCCCGGTTTATCGTGTCGGTGGGTGTCGTTTCACCGGTAACGGTGACGGTCTTCGGACCAATGACGTGCGACACGTAACGTTCAGCTTCCATACCGTGGAGATCAGTTGATGATTTACGAAGGTAAAGCCATCACGGTTAAGGCTCTTGAGAGCGGCATCGTCGAATTGAATTTCGACCTCAAGGGTGAGTCCGTCAACAAGTTCAATCGCCTCACCCTCAACGACCTTCGCCAGGCAGTCGACGCCATCAAGGCGGACGCTTCGGTCAAGGGCGTCATCGTTACCAGCGGCAAGGATGTTTTCATTGTCGGTGCGGACATCACCGAGTTCGTCGATAACTTCAAGATGTCCGATGAGGAGCTGGTCGCCGGTAACCTCGAAGCGAACAAGATCTTCAGCGATTTCGAAGACCTCGGTGTCCCGACCGTCGCTGCCATCAACGGCATCGCGTTGGGTGGTGGTTTCGAGATGTGCATGGCCGCTGACTACCGCGTCATGTCCACTGTTGCTAAGGTCGGCCTTCCAGAAGTGAAACTGGGCATCTACCCAGGCTTCGGCGGTACCGTTCGACTGCCGCGTCTGATCGGCGTGGACAACGCTGTTGAGTGGATTGCGTCCGGTAAGGAAAACCGTGCCGAAGATGCGCTCAAGGTTCGCGCCGTAGATGCCGTGGTTGCCCCCGAGCAGCTGCAGGCCGCCGCGTTGGATCTGATCAAGCGCGCCATCTCCGGCGAGTTGGACTACAAGGCCAAGCGTCAGCCGAAGCTGGACAAGCTCAAGCTCAACGCCATCGAGCAGATGATGGCTTTCGAAACCTCCAAGGGTTTCGTGGCCGGTCAGGCGGGCCCGAATTATCCGGCGCCGGTCGAAGCGATCAAGACCATTCAGAAAGCCGCCAATTTCGGCCGCGACAAGGCGATCGAAGTCGAGGCCGCTGGCTTCGTCAAACTGGCCAAGACCTCTGTTGCGCAGAGCCTGGTCGGTCTGTTCCTGAGCGATCAGGAGCTGAAGAAAAAGGCCAAGGCCTACGATAAGCAAGCCCGTGACGTGAAACTGGCTGCCGTGCTCGGCGCCGGCATCATGGGTGGTGGTATCGCCTATCAGTCGGCTGTCAAAGGCACACCGATCCTGATGAAGGATATCCGCGAAGAAGGCATCCAGATGGGGCTGAACGAGGCCTCCAAGCTGCTCGGCAAGCGCGTCGAAAAAGGTCGCCTGACTCCGGCGAAGATGGCCGAAGCCCTCAATGCCATTCGTCCCACCATGTCCTACGGCGACTTCGGTCACGTCGACATCGTCGTCGAAGCCGTTGTCGAAAATCCGAAGATCAAGCAGTCCGTGCTGGCTGAAGTCGAAGGCCTGGTGCGTGATGATGCGATCATCGCCTCTAACACCTCGACCATCTCCATCAGCCTGCTGGCCCAGGCGCTCAAGCGTCCGGAAAACTTCTGCGGCATGCACTTCTTCAACCCGGTGCACATGATGCCGCTGGTGGAAGTGATCCGTGGCGAGAAGACCAGCGAAACCGCGATCGCCACCACCGTTGCCTACGCCAAGAAAATGGGCAAGAGCCCGGTCGTGGTCAACGATTGCCCGGGCTTCCTGGTCAACCGTGTGCTGTTCCCGTACTTCGGCGGCTTCGCCCGTGCCATCGCTCACGGTGTGGATTTCGTTCGCGCTGACAAAGTGATGGAGAAGTTCGGCTGGCCCATGGGCCCGGCGTATCTGATGGACGTGGTCGGCATGGACACTGGCCACCACGGCCGTGACGTGATGGCTGAAGGCTTCCCGGATCGCATGAAGGACGACACCCGCACGGCTGTCGACGTCATGTATGACGCCAACCGCCTCGGCCAGAAGAACGGCAAAGGCTTCTACGTCTACGAGATGGATAAGAAGGGCAAGCCGAAGAAGGTAGTCGACCCGCAGTCCTACGAGCTGCTCAAGCCGGTGGTCAGCGAGACTCGCGAGCTGTCCGACGAGGACATCATCAACTACATGATGATCCCGCTGTGCCTGGAAACGGTCCGCTGCCTGGAAGACAACATCGTCGAAACCGCTGCCGAAGCTGATATGGGCTTGATCTACGGCATCGGTTTCCCTCCCTTCCGTGGTGGTGCACTGCGCTACATCGATTCGATCGGTGTCGCCGAGTTCGTGGCCTTGGCCGACAAGTACGCCGACCTGGGCCCGCTGTATCAGCCGACTGCGAAGCTGCGTGAAATGGCTGCCAACGGCCAGAGCTTCTACGGTTAATTGAGGAATAAAGAGATATGAGCCTTAATCCGAGAGACGTCGTCATTGTCGACTTCGGCCGTACCCCGATGGGTCGTTCCAAGGGCGGCATGCACCGCAATACCCGCGCCGAGACCATGTCTGCGCACCTGATCGATGGCTTGCTGGCACGCAACTCCAAGGTCGACCCGGCCGAAGTGGAAGATGTGATCTGGGGCTGCGTCAACCAGACCCTCGAGCAGGGCTGGAACGTGGCCCGCATGGCCTCGCTGCTGACTCGCATCCCGCACACCAGTGCCGCGCAAACCGTCAGCCGCCTGTGCGGCTCTTCCATGAGCGCATTGCACACCGCCGCTCAGGCGATCATGACCGGTAACGGTGATGTCTTCGTCGTGGGTGGTGTCGAGCACATGGGCCACGTCGGCATGATGCATGGTGTCGATCCGAACCCGCAACTGTCGCTGTATGCCGCCAAGGCGTCCGGCATGATGGGCCTGACTGCAGAAATGCTGGGCAAGATGCATGGCATCACCCGTGAGCAGCAGGATGCATTCGGCGAGCGCTCGCATCGTCTGGCCCACAAGGCCACCGTCGACGGCATGTTCAAGGATGAAATCATCCCGATGGAAGGCTACGACGAAAACGGTTTCCTCAAAGTCTTCGACTACGATGAAACCATTCGTCCCGAGACCACCCTCGAAAGCTTGGCGGCACTCAAGCCGGCCTTCAATCCCAAGGGCGGTACCGTGACTGCAGGTACGTCTTCGCAGATCACCGACGGTGCGTCCTGCATGATCGTCATGTCCGCTCAGCGCGCACAGGATCTGGGCATCCAGCCGATGGCCGTGATTCGCTCCATGGCCCTGGCAGGCGTGGATCCGGCAATCATGGGTTACGGCCCGGTGCCGGCGACTCAGAAGGCGCTCAAGCGTGCTGGTCTGACCATGGACGACATTGATTTCGTCGAGCTGAACGAAGCCTTCGCCGCTCAGGCGTTGCCTGTGCTGAAGGATCTCAAGCTGCTCGACAAGATGGAGCAGAAGGTCAACCTGCATGGCGGCGCCATCGCGCTGGGTCACCCGTTCGGTTGCTCGGGCGCTCGTATTTCGGGCACCCTGTTGAACGTGATGAAGCAGAACGGCGGTACGCTGGGCGTTTCCACAATGTGTATCGGCCTTGGCCAAGGCATCACCACAGTGTTCGAACGCGTCTAAGCTAGTTGGCGACACGAAAACCGGGGCCTCGTGCCCCGGTTTTCATTTTGATGAGCGATTTTTTTCAGAGGCAGCCGCGATGCACGTCACGCCAGGCCGTTACCGCCATTACAAAGGCCCCGAGTACCGCGTATATGCAGTGGCTCGGCACTCCGAAACGGAAGAGTCGCTAGTCTTCTACCAGGCGCTATACGGGGATTACGGCTTATGGGTGCGCCCGCTTTCGATGTTCACCGAGACGGTGGAGGTCGACGGTGAAACGCTTCCCCGTTTCGCCCTGATCGAAGCCGAGTCCAGCCGTTTTTAGGCGTCGCCCGGACGAGCTGGCTTAAGCCCTGCGCTTGACCTCGGCTCTATCGCCACTATATATAGCGGTGCTTTCGAACCGAGTGAAGACGACTCCCCTCGGTTTCGGACGATAAAACCCCTGCCAGGCAGTTAGGCTGCCAATGGATTTGGGTACGGATGATTTCTGGAGCAATTGATTGCTCTTCGCAGGCTGGCTAGGCTGCTTCGCTTCTTAACCGGCAGGCCGGGTGACGTTTCGACGTCGGGCTGCGGCCGGTTCAACACTCTCAGTTCACCTCTCGATTCAGGAACTCTCCTCTCCATGGGTAAATCGCTGGTCATCGTGGAATCACCGGCCAAGGCCAAGACAATCAACAAGTATTTGGGCAACCAATACGTGGTGAAGTCGAGTATCGGCCACATCCGCGACCTTCCCACCAGCGGCTCTGCCAACAAGGAGCCGGTCAAGCGCGGCAAGGCTGCAGCGGCCGAAGCCCCGGCGCTTTCGCCGAAGGAGAAAGCCAAGCGTCAGCTTTTTACCCGCATGGGCATCGATCCCGAGCACGGCTGGAAGGCGAAGTACGAAATCCTGCCTGGCAAAGAAAAGGTTATCGATGAGCTTCGTCGCCTGGCCAAGGAAGCCGACACCATCTATCTCGCGACCGACTTGGATAGAGAAGGGGAGGCCATCGCTTGGCACCTGCGCGAATCCATTGGCGGCGACGACAGCCGTTACAAGCGCGTGGTATTCAACGAGATCACCAAAAAGGCGATCCAGGAGGCCTTCTCCAAGCCGGGCGATCTGGACATTAACAGGGTCAATGCGCAACAGGCGCGGCGCTTTCTCGACCGGGTGGTGGGCTACATGGTTTCCCCGCTGCTCTGGGCAAAGATCGCTCGCGGACTCTCTGCTGGACGCGTGCAATCTGTTGCGGTGAAGCTGGTAGTCGAGCGGGAACGCGAGATCCGTGCGTTCGTGCCTGAAGAATATTGGGAAGTACACGCCGACCTCAACACGAGCGGCAATGCCAAGGTCCGCTTCGAGGTTGCTCGCGAAAATGGCGAAGCCTTCAAGCCGCTCAACGAAGCGCATGCAATGGCGGCGCTCGAGCAGCTCAAGGATTCCACTTACAGTGTCACCAAGCGTGAAGACAAACCGACCAGCAGCAAGCCGTCCGCGCCGTTTATCACATCGACCCTGCAGCAGGCCGCAAGTAACCGCCTAGGCTTCGGCGTGAAGAAAACCATGATGATGGCGCAGCGGCTCTACGAAGCCGGCTACATCACTTACATGCGTACCGACTCGACCAACCTGTCGGCTGATGCTCTGAGCATGGTTCGTGGCTTTATTGAAGACGAATTTGGCGACAAGTATCTCCCTGAGAAACCGAACTTCTATTCCAGCAAGGAAGGCGCTCAGGAAGCGCACGAGGCGATTCGTCCTTCGGACGTCAATTTGCGCCCGGCACAGCTGACCGGCATGGAACGGGACGCCGAGCGCCTCTATGACCTGATCTGGCGCCAGTTTGTCGCCTGCCAAATGCCGCCGGCTCAGTATCTTTCAACCAGCGTCACAGTGACCGCCGGAAATTACGAGTTGCGCGCGAAGGGTCGGATCCTCAAGTTCGACGGTTACACCAAGGTCATGCCGCAGCAGAGCAAGAGCGGTGAAGACGACGTCCTGCCGGACATGAATAAGGGCGACGGGATGAAGCTGATCAAGCTCGACCCGAGCCAGCACTTCACCAAGCCACCTGCGCGCTTCTCCGAAGCGAGCCTGGTCAAGGAGATGGAAAAGCGCGGAATTGGTCGGCCGTCGACCTATGCGGCGATCATCTCGACGATCCAGGATCGCGGCTATGTCTCTTTGCATAACCGCCGTTTCTATTCCGAGAAGATGGGCGACATCGTTACCGAGCGCCTCTCGGAAAGCTTCAACAACCTGATGGACTATGGTTTCACTGCCGGCATGGAAGAGAATCTCGACGATGTCGCACAGGGTGAGCGCGAGTGGAAACATGTACTCGACGAGTTCTACGGTGACTTCAAAAAGAAGCTGGAGGTCGCTGAGGCAAGCGAGAACGGGATGCGTGCCAACCAGCCCACGCTGACCGACATTCCGTGCAAGGTCTGCGGACGTCCGATGATGATTCGCACAGCCTCCACTGGGGTCTTTCTCGGTTGCTCCGGCTACAGCCTGCCGCCTAAAGAGCGCTGCAAGTCCACCGTCAACCTCATTCCGGGCGATGAGATTGCCGCTGATGACGAAGGGGAGTCCGAATCTCGCGTGCTGTTGGGCAAACATCGTTGCCCGATCTGCAGCACGGCGATGGATGCTTACCTGCTCGACGAAACCCATAAGCTGCATATCTGTGGCAACAACCCCGATTGCACGGGTTACGAGATCGAAGAGGGCCAGTACCGCATCAAGGGCTACGAGGGGCCGAGTCTGGAGTGCGACAAGTGCGGCAGTGAAATGCAGCTCAAGACGGGCCGTTTCGGCAAGTTCTTCGGTTGCACCAACGGCGAATGCAAGAACACGCGTAAGTTGCTCAGAAGCGGTGAGGCGGCTCCGCCGAAGATGGATGCGGTGAAGATGCCTGAGCTTAAATGTGAAAAGGTCGACGACACCTATGTACTGCGCGATGGCGCTTCCGGTTTGTTCCTGGCCGCCAGCCAGTTTCCGAAGAATCGCGAGACCCGGGCACCGTTAGTACTGGAGTTGATTCCTCACAAGGATGAGATCGACCCGAAGTATCACTTTCTGCTGAGTGCGCCTCAGAAGGATCCGGAAGGCCGCCCGGCTGTGATCCGCTTCAGCCGCAAGACCAAGGAGCAGTACGTGCAAACTGAGGTCAACGGCAAGCCGACTGGCTGGAAAGCCTTCTTCGATGGCAGCAAGTGGAAAGTAGAGGACAAAAGCACCGGTAAGTAACTGGCAGCCTCGGGTCGGAGCCAGGTTTGTCGCGGGCTTCGACCTGTAGCGTTTCAAGTCTTGGGAGAGCGTCGCCATGGCTCATGAGCTGTACACCCGTACCAACCAGAAAATTTACTTCGCCGGACTCGCACTCGAGAATTGGCGGCGGGCCGAGGAGAAAGGCGCGCTGAATGCGCCAGGCCTGATCCAGGCCGAGCGCGAGGCTAGTCTTTTTCATCTATATGGCGCGCTGCTGGGGCTATGTCACGAGATTGCTGGCTACTACCGCCTGCCTGGCGCTAGCGCACCGCGTCCAGAGCTATTGCTGATGCCATCAGTGCAGGGCTCGTCATCGAGCCCGGAGCTCGCCGAGCTGATTGAGTTGGCCGAGCATCCTGAAACCTGGCTGGCACAACTGCTGAAAGCGTACTCAGCACTCTTCGAGCCACCTCGTGCGCCTGCTAAGACCAAAACCGATCCAACCATGCCGTTGATCGAGGCGGTCAGTGTAGATGCGCAGGTCCCGGCGCTGGCGCGTGAAGAGCTGGAGGCTTGGCGGCGCAGGCTGAAGGAGCTGGCCTTACGCTTTCGCGAGTCGCTTACCGAGTGGTAAGCGAATAGACGTGCAACGTTGCTGTGTCTGGTAGTGGATCAAGTGCTTGGTTTAAGACGCATGACTAGCGCAATGCCTCCAAGAATCGCAAGGCCGGCGGCCAGCAGCTTCCCGGTCAAGGGCTCCCCTAGCAGCAGGCTCCCCGCCAAGGCGGTAAGAAGTGGCACGCTCAGTTGCACGCTGGCCGCCTGGATGGCCCCCAAGCCGGGGAGCGCTGCGTACCAGATGGCGTAACCGATGCCAGAGGCCAAACCGCCAGACAGCAGCGCATAGATCAATCCGGCGCTGTCCCACTCCAGCGTGTTCAACGCAAGCAGGCATAACAGGACGGCGATTGGCAGGGTGCGAATGAAATTGCCCGCAGTAGCGGCAAGTGAGTCCGGCGTTCCTTTACCCAGTAGCGAATAGGCCCCCCACGCCGCTCCTGCCAGCACCATCAGAAGTGATGCCGATAGCGGCGGTGTGTTTGTTCCTGGCAGCAGAAGCACAAGTAGCCCTGCTCCTGCCAGGAGCATCCCGGCTGTCTGCCCGCGATGCAAGCGTTCACCGTGCAGCATCCCCCAGGTGATCATGCTTAGCTGCACGGCTCCGAACAGCAGCAGCGCGCCGGCGCCAGCGTCAAGGTCGAGGTAGGCATAAGAGAACGAAGTCGCATAGGCGAAGAGCGCGAGGGCGCCCCGCCAGCTGCCTGAGCTTGAAGAAGACCTCCCTCGCAGACACAACAAAAGCCACAACACCAGTGCACCGGCAAATAGGCGTAGCGCAGTGAAGCTGGCCGGATCGATCTGGCTGTCCCGCAGAGCTGCGCGACAAAGCAGCGAATTGCCGGCGAAGGCGAGCATGGCCAGCGCGGTCAGTAGCAAGGTTCTTATGGTCATCCTGCGGTCCGGTCTCAATAGGCAGCCATCCTACTGTGCCGTCGCGTTAACGCGCATCTGCTTCCTGCCTGCGCGAGACTATGTAGCAGTTCAGCATCGTGTTTTGGCAGCTAAACCCAAAGGCTGCCGCCTGGGCGGTCGGCTGTTACAATGCGCGGTTTCAAGGGGAGCATGCCAATGCCAACGTCTTTTCTGGAAATCGTCGAGCTACCCGACGGCAGCATTGTGCTGCGTCGTGCCGAGGACGAAGGCGTGTTGGTCACGCTGGATTTTTCTGATGATGCCAAGGCGTTCCTGCAAGGTCAGCATGTTGAGGTCGCTAAGGCCATGTTCAACATTGGCGTGCAGATGGCGGGGCGCGTATCGGAGGGTGATTTCGAGCGGGAGGAAGAAGGGCCGCGCGTGTTGCATTGAGGGGTAAAGACGCCTGGTCGCCTTTGCGGCTCCTGGCGGGTTTCGGCACATCCTTATGCCAACCGGTTGGGGCGTATTAGCTACCCAGACGTATGTTCAAGCTCTGTGCATTGCCCTGGGCTGCCGCCACGCGCAGCTTCAGGCGGCCCGCCTTGTCGATGCGTGGGAACCAGGTAATGACCGTGTGGCTGCAGCCTGATACCAACGCCTTGCATGCCAGCTCAAGCGCAGTCTGGCTATCGCGGGCCTGGAGCAACAGAATGCGGTCACGATTCAGTCCGGTTTCTCGCAGCCAACTCTGTGAAAGCGATACAGGCGGTGCGATCAACGTGAGCCAGCGAGTATCCGCTGCCTCACTGAGCTCGCGCAGCATGGGAGCCAGCAACTGGCGGCAGTGATCCCCGCTACCGGTCAGGGTCATTTCACTCAGGCAGTCGTCGGCGGGCTGTGGGGCGTGCGTTATCTCTGCGAACGGTGTCAGGCGATGCGCGATCAGCCCTTCGAACAAGGAAAGCTGCGGTGGTTTGCTTGCGGTGGGTTGGGGATGGTACTGCATGAACCTCTCCTTAGCGGCGTATTACGCCGACGCTCAAACCTTCGATAACCAACTCTTGCTGTTCAAGATCAACTTCAATAGGCGCAAACTCGGCGTTTTCGGCAAGCAGCCAGACCTTGCTGCCTTCACGTTTAAAACGTTTAACAGTTACTTCGTCATCGATTCGGGCCACGACTATCTGTCCATTCCGTGCTTCACGCGTGGTATGGACCGCTAGCAGATCCCCATCAAATATGCCGATATCCTTCATGCTCATACCGTTGACGCGCAGTAGGTAATCAGCCTTCGGCTGGAAAAATGAAGGATTGATCTGGCAAGATTCTTCAACATGTTGCTGCGCCAGAATTGGCGCACCGGCAGCAACCCGGCCGATTACCGGAAGGCCGTTGTCCTCGGTAGCCGGTTCGAAGCCTGGAATACGTATCCCGCGAGAGGCGCCGGGCGTCATTTCGATGGCGCCTTTGCGAGCCAAAGCCTTGAGGTGCTCCTCTGCGGCGTTGGGAGATTTGAAACCCAGCTCCTGAGCGATCTCGGCACGTGTCGGCGGGTAGCCGTTGTCTTCAAGGCAGCGCTTGATGAAGGCGAGAATTTCCGACTGGCGAGGGGTCAGCTTGATCATCAAAAGGGTCTCTGTTCTTTTATACAGTGACTGGGATTATATACAGTACCGAATGCTTGGCAATCGTTGTTTGATTGGGCGACAGGTAGGCTGTACGCGCAGTAAAGGGGCGCCGAAGCATTTCGGCGCTATGTCGGTTGACTTGGTGTAGGTTGAAACGTAAGTTTCAAACAGATGTTTGTCGGGGGAGAGGGCATGGCGCAGTCCGAAACAGTCGAGCGTATCCTGGATGCGGCGGAGCAGCTATTCGCTGAGAAGGGGTTCGCCGAGACGTCGCTGCGTCTGATCACCAGCAAAGCCGGCGTCAACCTGGCCGCAGTGAACTATCACTTCGGTTCGAAAAAGGCACTTATTCAGGCAGTTTTCTCGCGTTTTCTAGGGCCCTTCTGCATCAGCCTCGAGCGGGAGCTGGATAGGCGCGAAGCGCAGTCTGACAGGAAGGAAAGCCTCGAAGAGTTACTGGAGATCCTGGTCGAGCAAGCGCTGGCAGTGACGCCGCGTAGCGGCGATGACCTGTCCATCTTCATGCGTCTGCTGGGGCTTTCCTTCAGTCAGAGCCAGGGGCATCTACGTCGCTATCTCGAGGACATGTACGGCAAGGTGTTTCGCCGTTACATGCATCGAGTACACGAGGCCGCGCCGTCGATCCCGCCGATCGAATTGTTCTGGCGTGTGCATTTCATGCTGGGCGCTGCGGCTTTCAGTATGTCGGGTATCAAAGCGTTAAGGGCTATCGCCGAGAACGATTTCGGCGCAAGAACCTCGATTGAGCAGGTCATGCGCATGATGGTCCCGTTTCTTGCGGCGGGTATGCGGGCCGACTCGGGTGTCGCAGATCCAGGCCTGGCGCAGGCCCATCCAATTGCCCGACGCAACGCCTTGGCAATGCCAGCCAAGGGCTAGGGTGCATCCTCACGGGGCGATCGGCTAAGCTAGCCGCCCATGAATGACCTCGATTTCCTCCATATCTCGATCGCTGACCAGACGCTCTACGGGTTTGCCGATTCCTGCCTGTGCCTCCGTTTCCCGGTTTCAACCGCGCGTAATGGTGCTGGTGAACGCAATGGCTCCGGTTGTACGCCGCGAGGCCTCCATCAGGTGCGCGTGCGCATTGGTGAGGGCTTGCCTCCGGGAGCCGTTTTGCGCGGACGGCGTTGGACCGGGGAGGTATGGGATGCCGATCTGCATGAACGGTTTCCTGGCCGTGACTGGATCCTGACCCGGATCCTCTGGCTCAGCGGTTGCGAGCCGGGGTACAACCGGATGGGTCCAGTCGATACTTTTCGCCGCTACATCTATCTGCATGGCACGCCGGATTCGGAGCCTATGGGAATACCGCTCTCCCACGGCTGCATCAGGTTACGCAATGCCGACCTGCTCGAACTTTTTCCCCGTGTGCCCGCTGGCTGTGCCGTGTATATCGGCGAAGCTGCATGCCCGGATTGGTCAAGCGCAACGCTGATATAAGGATTCGCTCACTAACATGCATGGCTCTTTGATGTTGGATATTGCCGGTACTTGGCTGACCGCCGAGGACCGACAATTGCTACGCCAACCGGAAGTAGGCGGGCTTATTTTATTTGCCCGGAATATCGAAAACCTGCTTCAGGTCCAGGAGCTTTGCCGAGCGATTCGAGCGGTGCGGCCTGATCTGCTGCTGACGGTCGACCAGGAAGGGGGGCGCGTCCAGCGGCTGAGGCGTGACTTCGTCCGGTTACCGGCGATGCGCGAATTCGCCTCCCGTCCCAATGCGCAGGAGCTGGCAGAAATTTGCGGGTGGGTGATGGCGACTGAAGTGCTCGCAGTCGGTCTCGATTTCAGTTTCGCGCCAGTGCTGGATCTCGATTACCAGCGCAGCGCTGTGGTTGGTTCGCGTGCATTCGAGGGTGATCCACAACGGGCCAGCGAGCTGGCCGGCGCTTTCATCAGGGGCATGCACAGCGCCGGAATGGCGGCCACTGGCAAGCACTTCCCGGGTCACGGCTGGGCCGAAGCGGATTCTCATGTCGCAATACCGGTCGATGAGCGCGGGCTGGATGAACTGCGCGGCCAGGATCTCGTTCCTTTCCGCAAGCTGGCCGCCGAGCTTGATGCCGTGATGCCCGCCCATGTTATCTACCCGCAAATAGATGACAGGCCCGCTGGTTTTTCTCGGCGTTGGCTGCAGGATGTCCTTCGCGATGAGTTGGGATTCCGCGGCTTGATTTTCAGTGATGACCTATCGATGGCTGGTGCGCATGTCGTCGGTGATGCGGCGAGCCGCATCGAGGCGGCGCTGATGGCGGGTTGCGATATGGGGCTGGTGTGTAACGATCGCGGGGCTGCTGAGCTTGCATTGTCGGCGTTGCAGCGGCTCGGGGCGCAGCCATCGCCGGCTTTGGGCAGAATGCGCAACCGGGCTTGCGGCTCTCTGGAATACAAACAGGATCCACGCTGGCGCGCATCCGTCGCTGCACTCAAAGCCGCCGAACTGATCGCTTGACCAAGGAAACACAGATGACAGTCCATGCCATTATCGGCGGCACGGGGCTTACCGAGCTGCCTGGGCTGACCCTGCTTGAGGCGATACCCATGCAAACGCCCTACGGTCCGCCGTCGGCCGACATCTTGCGTGGAGAGTACGCCGGTCGCGAGATGCTGTTTCTCGCTCGGCATGGTCACCCGCACCGGGTTTCGCCACATCAGGTCAACTATCGCGCCAATCTATGGGCGCTAAAGCGTGCCGGCGCGCAGGCCGTTATCGCAGTGAATGCGGTCGGAGGCATCCACTCGGCCATGGGGGCCGGTCACCTCTGCGTGCCGCATCAGTTGATCGACTACACCTACGGCCGCGAGCACACGTTCTTCGAAGGAGACATCGAGCATGTCACCCATGTCGACTTCAGCTATCCCTATGACGAGTCCTTGCGCCAGCGCCTGATCGCCGGTCTGGCTGCTGAACGTTACCTGTTCAGCAGTCATGGCGTGTATGGCTGTACTCAGGGGCCGCGGCTGGAGACGGTCGCTGAAATCGCCAGGATGGAGCGCGATGGTTGCGACATCGTCGGGATGACCGGTATGCCCGAGGCGGTGCTTGCGCGTGAACTGGAGCTGCCCTACGCCTGTCTGGCGCTGGTGGTCAATCCGGCTGCGGGCAAAAGCAGTGGGATCATCACTATGGCGGAAATCGAGGCTGCGCTGGCTGAAGGGATCGTGAAGGTACGTGCGGTGCTGGCTCGCGCGCTGGCTAGTTGATTGCAGTCCCGCCAGCTGGTGCCGTGGCTAGCCAGTGGCATGCTGGCAGTAACGGCGGTAACGGCGTTGACGGCTTCGCCAGGCGTCGTCAGTGTGGTCGCAAAGACGTAGCACGTCGCTGCTAGTTTCGCCAAACAACCCGTTGCGGGCGATCCGCTGCTTGCTACACTTGGCCGTCCTTTGGAGTACCGGAATGCTTTGCCACGCACCCATAAGAAGAATATCCAGAACGGTGATGTTGTTGAGTCTGCTGGCCGGCCTTGCAGGCTGTTCCACCTGGTTCAGCAGTGATTTCCGGGATCCCCGCGTCCAACTTAAAAACGTCGAAATCATCAAAGCCAGGCTGCTCGAACAGGAGTTCATGCTGCGCTTTCGCATCGACAATCCCAACGAGCAGAGCCTGCCGGTTCGCGGTTTGGTGTATACCGTCCACCTCAACGACATCGAGCTGGCAAGCGGAGAGTCCAGCGGCTGGACAACCGTTCCAGGAAACGGCTTCGAGTATTACGAGGTGCCGATACATACCAATCTCTGGCGGCACATGAAGTACATTGTGCGTCTGTTGGAAAAGCCGGATCGCCCGATTGCCTATCGTCTGGATGGTGAGTTGAAAACCGGTCTAATGCTCGGACGGCGCGTGCACATCTCAACCAATGGCGAGATAATCCCCGGCAACTTTATCCCGGAGTAGCAGTACCGATGAACCACGAAACACACGTGCACGGTCCCGATTGCAATCATGATCATGATCACGCACACCAGGACCACGGGCATGTACACGGCCCGCATTGCAACCACAGCCACGATCCGGTGCGTAATCCGCTGAAGGATGTCGGTCGGAACGATCCCTGCCCATGCGGCAGCCAGAAAAAATTCAAGAAGTGCCACGGAGCCTGATCCGCGCATGACACCCTTCGCCATAGTGTTGCTCATAGCTGCCCTGCTGCTGATCGCGGCCCTGGCGGGATACGCCCTGCATCTATGGCGCAGGGTATGGCGAAGAGAGCAACAGCTAGCGGAGATGCAGGCGCAGCAGCACGCAGCGCTTGCCGCAGACCTACGCGTGCTCGCGAGCAGCCTGCTCGAAGAACAGGTCCCTCTGATCGAAGGTGCTATCCGGATCAAGGTGCTGCTGGATAACTTCGATTCCGCGCTGGGTCAGGACCCGCGCTGTCAGGTTTTTCAGGTGCTCTTCGAGGAGACCTCGCAAGTCCCTACTCATGACGCCTGGAAAGCGCTGGATCGTTCTGAGCGTCGCCATCATGAGGCACGCTTCAGTGCGCTCGAACTGCAGCACAAGGCCGAGGCGCGCCGCTCCGCCCGCTGGCTGCTTGATGAAGCACTGCCAAAGAATCACCAAGCCGCCTGAGCGCGACGGCAGACCACATCCTTTTTCATATCTCTACTGCCCTGCCCGCAAGGAGCCGTTGATGCCACTGCGCCTGCCGTTTTTTCTGGTTCGCCTGACGTTGGGCGCCGTATTTGTGGGCGGAGCCCTTAGCGGCTGCCAGGCCTATCTGGACAGTCGCTACAGCGACAGTCTGCCGCCTGCCCAGGGCGTCCAGGCGATTACGGGGCTGGACAAGAGCGTAAGCATCCGTCGCAACACGCTGGGTATGCCGCTGATTGAAACGGCGAACTTTCATGATGCGCTGTTCGGGTTGGGTTACGTACATGCCACTGACCGGCTGAGTCAGATGGTCAGCATGCGGCTCATGGCCCAAGGGCGCTTGGCTGAAATGGCCGGGCCTGGAGTGCTTGAGGTCGACCGCTTCATGCGTGCGGTAAACCTTCGGCAAAGCGCTGCGGTGCTGTATCGGGAAAGCTCGCCGCGGATGAAGCGCTTCTTCGAGGTGTATGCCAGAGGCGTTAACGCCTACCTGTTCCGTCATCGCGACAAGTTGCCGATGGACCTTGCCGTCACAGGCTATACGCCTGAGTACTGGAAGGCTGAAGATTCGGCACTGGTGTTCTGTCTGTTGAACTTCGGCCTGGCGGTCAATCTTCAGGAAGAAATCGCATCGCTGGTCATGGCGCAGAAAGTCGGTGCGGACAACGTCGCCTGGCTGCTGCCCACCTACCCAGACGAGGCGTTGCCATTTGAGGAGGCCGACAAGCTCAAAGGCTTGAAGCTTACCGGCGATATTGCTGGGCTTGCTGAGCTTGAGAGCGCTGCCGCTCAAGTTGCCTCGCTCAACATGCTGGGGGTCGCCGCTTCGAACAATTGGGCCATTTCCGGCAGCAATACGCGCAGTGGCAAGCCGATCCTGGCCAATGACACGCACTTGCCGCTGTCCATGCCGTCGTACTGGAACTTCGTGCAGATTCGCTCGCCGAAGTTTCAGGCTGCAGGCGTGACGATTGCTGGCGTGCCTGCTGTGGTCGCCGGGTTCAACGGCAAGCTGGGCTGGGGCATGACCATGGTCATGGGCGATACCCAGGACCTCTTTCTCGAGCAGGTACGGCGCGAGGGCACCCGCTTGCTGTATCTGGCCGATGGCAAGTGGGTGCCGGCTCGCGAGCGAAATGAGACCTTCTTTATCAAGGGCGCGCGCCCTGTCCGAGAAACGATCTACGAGACACGCAACGGGCCGTTGCTCAATAGCGTTCTAGGGGAGCGCAAACACCCCTTGCAGCCGCTGCAGTTGAGCAGTGGTTACGGGCTGGCTCTGAAGACCAACCAGTTCGAGGCTGATCAGACGCTGGATGCATTTTTCGACCTGACCCGTGCGAAATCCGTCGACCAGGCGTTCGAGGCGACCCGCGACATCCGTGCTGTGGCACTGAACATCGTGTTTGCCGACCAGCAAAGTACCGGCTGGCAGGTCACCGGACGCTATCCGAACCGGCGCGAGGGGTTGGGCCTGCTTCCGTCGCCCGGTTGGGAAGGGCGTTATGACTGGGACGGTTACGCCGATCCCATGCTTCACCCCTATGATCAGGATCCGATACAAGGCTGGCTAGGGACCGCCAATCATCGCACCGTGCCTAAGGGCTATGGCATGCAGCTGTCCAATTCCTGGTACTACCCGGAGCGTGCCGAGCGTATTGCCGAGCTGCTTGGTCGGGGCAAGCAGGACACCCGCAGTGTGATCGCAATGCAGTATGACCAGACGACAACCTTTGCGGCGAAGCTGCAGACCATGCTGCAGGCGCCGGGAATGGCGGAGCCGCTGAAAGCCGCCATCGATACGCTTGCCGAGCCTGAGCGGCGCCGGGCACGTGAAGCGCTTTCGACCCTTCTGCGCTTCGATGGCAAGCTCGCTGCTGGCTCTGCGGACGCAGCGCTGTATGAAACCTTCCTGATGGAGGCGGCACGCCAGACCTTTCTCGACGAGCTGGGGCCGGAGGGTAGCGCCGCCTGGAAGGCGCTGGTCGAGACCGCAAACGCCTCCTATTCGGCACAGGCCGATCATCTGCTCGGCCGCGACGACAGCCCGTTCTGGGACGATATCGGTACGTCCCAACAGGAAGACAAGCCGGCCATTCTGGCGCGCTCACTTGCCGCTTCGGTCAGTCGTATGGAAACTGCCCTGGGTGCTGATCGAAGTGCCTGGCAGTGGGGGCAGCTGCATACCTACACCTGGAAGAGCGGCACTACTCAACTGGCGCCTTACATGTCGCCCAGCCAGCGTGCCGGCATCAATGCGATCAACGGCTATCTGGATCGGGGGCCGGTAGCGGCTGGTGGCGATCACAGCACGCTGAACGTGTCGGCCTACCGCTGGGGCGACAATTTCGATACCTGGCTGATTCCGGCAATGCGGATCATTGTCGACTTCGGTCGTGATGAGCCGATGATCGGGCTAAATAGCACCGGTCAGTCGGGCAACCCGGCCAGCCCCCACTACGCAGACGGCATCGAGGCCTGGTTGAAAGGCGGCTACATGAGCTTCCCATTTAAATCGGAGAATCTCGACAAGGTCTACGGCACCCAGCGATTGCTGCTCACGCCGGCGCCTAAATAGCCCACTGATCGATGGACGAAGCAGTACTGGTGCTGTTTCGGGTCAGCTGTTCTTGCGCCAGTCGAAATCCATCTGTCGGGCGGTGGCTTCGGCCAGTTCGCGGCCAGCGATACGCTCGACCAAGTGCAGGCTCATGTCGATACCGGCCGAAATACCTGCCGAGGTTACGTAGCGGCCGGTATCAACCCAGCGGCAGCCTTCGACCACTTTGAGCAGCGGGAACATCGCTTTCAGTTCGCTGATGTCTTCCCAGTGCGTGGTCACCTTATGCGCGTAAAGCACGTTGGCTTTCGCCAGCAGGAAGGCGCCGGTGCACACCGAGGCGGTGAGTCCGGCCTGCGCGGCGGTTTTCTCGATCCACCGAACCACCTCTGGGTTCTCCAGTTCGTTAGTGACCACTCCGCCCGGGACGATCAGCAAGTCGATGGTGGGGTGGTTGGCAAAGTTGTAGTTGGGTTGGACGACCAGGCCCGCCCTGGCGCGCACGAGCCCCTTGCGCGCAGCGATGGTTGACGTCGAGAAGGGCGGTGGCTGACCGTCGCGCAGCGCCAGCCGCGTCGCGGTGGTGAATACCTCGTAAGGTCCCGTAAAATCGAGCACCTCGACGTCGGGGTAAACGTAGATACCGACGAATGTGGGCATGACGGGCACCTGTCGTATGCGCTGAGCTTAAGAGGCGATTATTCGAGCCGGTATGCAGGATATTCCTGAATGGTCTTGCGAAGGTCTAGGTCAGCCTAGCTGGCTGCTCGTGTCACTTCCAATACCGTGATGGTTGATGGCTCTGGGTAGTGCCATCGGACCTCGACATCCCAGAGCCGGGTGCCGTAGCGGCGTTCCGGTGCTGGCGTCTGATAGGCCGGTCGTGGGTCCTGTGCCAGGCACTGTTCGATCAAGGCTTGCAGCGGCTCGCCCAGCCGCGCCGCTTCGCAGTGCGCCTGTTGCAGGCTGGCCTCGGTCCAGCGCACTGCAATGAGGTTGGGTGCGTCCTCGGCCAAGCCGTTATGGGCATCCGTCACCACGTCGGCATAGGGGACATAAGGCTTGATGTCCAGCACCGGTGTCCCATCGAGCAGATCGATTCCCGACAGATGAAGACGGCCTGGCTCGATCCGGTCCAGTTTCACCACCGACTGCCCGATGCCGTTCGGCCGGTGCGTCGCCCGTGTCGCGAATACGCCAACCATTCGGTTGCCACCTAGACGTGGTGGCCGTACTCGCAGACGGGGTTCGGCCTCCAAAGCTTGATGAAAAAGAAACAGCAGCCAGACATGGCTCACCTGTTCCAGTCCCTCCAGAGCATGAACCTGATCGAACGGTGCGACCAGTTCCAGTACGCCTCGAGCGGCGGGTGCCAGTTGCGGCTGGCGTGGAATGGCGAACTTTTCCTTGAAACAGGAGCGGACGAAGCCGATGGGAGAAACGGAGTAGGACATGGTGATTAGCCAGGCGCGGAGGGGCGCCATCTTACCCGTTGCGGTGGCGGATCGCGCCTACGCGCAAGGCTGGCGCAGCACTCTGCAATAGCTTCAGAGCCCGACCGGTGCGTACGCATGAGCCCCTTTGCGTCAGCTCGCTATCTGCGGCCCCATGCAGAGTTTCGATAATTCGTGTAGGGTAACCGCCCTTTTTTCGAACATAGGCTACGTTTGTTTTACGGCTGTACGCTTCACTCTTTTCCAGTGCCGCGCTCGCCAGCGCTTTACGGCAGTTTTTGGCGCGTCGCCCCTGACGCAGCCCCGCATACAGGCAGCAGCAGTGCAGCCGCTTTGGCAGTCGCAAAACGTGGCAGCCGCATTTCGTCGCGTCGCGATGTCCTAAAAGCCAGAACAAGTTCAGGAGATAGAACTGATGAACGAGGCTGAGCTCTCACCCAGTCACACTGACCCAACCCGAGATCGCATCAATCCGGTCGTTTTCTACAGTTCGGCGGTTGCCATCGTACTGTTTGCGATCTGGACGATGTTTTTCACGGAGCCATCCCTGACGGTCATCAATACCGTCCTAGGCTGGATTTCAAACACCTTTGGCTGGTTCTACTTTCTAGCCGTACTGGTGTACCTACTGTTCGTGATTGTCATTGCAACCACGCGCTACGGCAAAATCAGGCTAGGCCCTGATCATTCGAAACCGGAATTCAATGTCGTTACCTGGGCGGCGATGCTGTTCTCCGCCGGTATCGGCATCGACTTGCTGTTTTTCTGTATCGCTGAGCCAATCACGCAGTATCTGGAACCGCCGGTAGGCGTAGGCGGCACCGCGCAGGCGGCGCGGCATGCCATGGAGCTGACGTTCCTGCACTGGGGGCTGTCTGGCTGGGGTGTCTACACCCTGGTGGGCATGTCGCTGGCTTACTTCAGCTTTCGCCAAGGGCTTCCTCTTTCGATCCGCTCGTCGCTGTACCCGATTTTCGGCAAGGCCATCTACGGCCCCATCGGGCATACCGTGGACACGGCCGCGGTGCTAGGCACCGTGTTCGGAATCGCCACAAGCCTCGGCATTGGCATCATTCAGCTCAATTTCGGCCTCAACTACATTTTCGGCGTACCTGAAAGCACGCTGACCCAGTCGGTGTTGGTCGTGTTGATCGTCGTGTTCTCCGCGATATCGGCGGCGACCGGGGTGGAGCGGGGCATCCGTCGGCTCTCCGAGTTCAACATGCTTCTCGCAGTGTTGCTGCTGCTATTCGTGTTGTTCGCCGGCAAGACCACCTTTTTGCTGAACGCGTTGGTGATGAACATTGGCGACTACCTCTCCAATTTCATCAGCCTGTCGTTCGATACCTACGCTTATGGCCAGCCCACCGATTGGCTGAATGCCTGGACGGTATTTTTCTGGGCCTGGTGGATTGCATGGGGGCCTTTCGTCGGGCTGTTCCTGGCGCGTATCTCGCGGGGGCGCACCATCCGTGAGTTCGTGATTGGTACGTTGCTGTTGCCGCTGGCTTTCATGATGGCGTGGATGTCGATCATGGGTAACAGCGCCATCGACATGGTCATGAACGGTGCCGTTGAGTTCGGCGCGCAGGCGGTGAGTAATCCGGGATCTTCGATCTACCTGTTCCTGCAGAGCCTGCCCTGGGCCGGCCTGACGACTGCCGTGGCGACCATCCTTGCCATTGTGTTCTTCGTGACATCTGGTGATTCGGGCTCGCTGGTGCTGTCCAATTTCACCTCGATTCTCAAGGACGCCAATAGCGATGCGCCGGTCTGGATGCGCATACTCTGGGCCGCGATCATCGGCGTGCTGACCCTGGCCTTGCTGATTGCCGGCGGGCTGAGTGCGCTGCAGGGCACCGTGGTCATCATGGGGCTGCCGTTCTCCATTGTGCTTCTGTTCATGATGGTGGGTCTGTTCAAGGCGCTGCACGTCGAAGGCGTGATGGCAGACAGTTATCAGAAGAGCCTCTCGGGACAGCTGTCAGGCCGTGCGACGCTTGAGCATGCCCACATGAACTGGAGTCAGCGGCTGTCCCGGGCGATGAGTTTCCCGAGCCTGTCGCAGATTCGCCGCTACCTGAAAGAGACATGCCGGCCAGCGATGGAGGAGATCCAGAAAGCGCTCGGCGAGAAAGGCGTGCCGGTGGAAATTATCGAAGGCGAGGCTGGCAACGAGCACCTGATTCTCAACGTGAATCTTGGCAGCGAAATGGACTTCACCTACCAGATCTGGCCTGTTCGCAGCTCGATGCCGTCTTTCGCGGTGCGCACATCCAGCAGCAGTGCGCACTATTACCGGCTTGAAGTGCACCTGCGACAGGGGAGCCTTGGTTACGACCTGATGGGCTACTCGAAGCGCCAGCTGATCGAAGACATCCTCGATCACTACGAGCACCACATGCAGTTCCTGCACCTGCAGCGCGAGAAAGGCAGCCTGGCGGACGGCTCGTCCGAACCCGGTACCGCAAGCGCCACCTGACTGCGACCACGACGGACCTACAGGTTCGTCGTGGCACCTGAAACGTGGCAGTGACCTATCCGGTCGTTGCCACCTGGACATTCGAAGAGGTAAATCATGGCCCGTTATCCACGGCAACAACTCTATATCGATGGCGCTTACGTCGAGGCCAGCGGTGGAGACGTCTTCGAGAGCGTCAACCCGGCCAACGGCGAGGTTCTCGCCGAAGTGGCGCAGGCCTCGCGGACCGATCTTGAGCGTGCGGTGGTCAGCGCTGAGACAGGTCAGAAGATCTGGGCAGCACTGACCGGCATGGAGCGCTCGCGTGTGCTGCGCAAAGCGGTCGACATCCTGCGTGAGCGCAACGATGAGTTGGCGCTGCTGGAAACCCTCGATACCGGCAAACCGCTGATGGAGACCCGTAGCGTCGATATTGTCACCGGTGCTGATGTGCTCGAGTACTACGCAGGCCTGGCGCCGGCCATCGAAGGCGAGCAGATTCCACTGCGCGACACCAGCTTCGTCTATACCCGCCGTGAGCCGTTGGGTGTAGTGGCCGGAATCGGCGCCTGGAACTATCCGATCCAGATCGCATTGTGGAAAGCCGCACCCGCTCTGGCTGCCGGCAACGCGATGATCTTCAAACCGAGCGAAGTGACCTCGCTGAGCGCGCTCAAGCTGGCAGAGATCTTCACCGAAGCCGGCTTGCCGGCGGGCGTGTTCAACGTGCTGACCGGCACCGGGGCGGAGATCGGTGCGTTGCTCACTGAGCATCCGCGCATCGCCAAGGTGTCCTTTACCGGCGGCGTGGCGACGGGCAAGAAAGTCATGGCCAGTGCGGCCAGCTCATCGCTCAAGGACGTCACCATGGAACTGGGCGGCAAGTCGCCGTTAATCGTCTGTGACGATGCCGACCTGGACCGCGCCGCCGACATCGCTGTCATGGCCAACTTCTTTAGCTCCGGTCAGGTCTGCACTAACGGCACCCGCGTATTCGCGCCGCGCGCCTTGTTGAGCGAGTTCGAAGCGAAGCTGCTCGAGCGGGTCAAACGCATCCGCATGGGCGATCCGCAAGACGAGCAGACCACCTTCGGCCCCATGGTCAGCTTCGCCCACATGCAGAACGTGCTCGGTTATATCGCCAAAGGCAAGGCGCAGGGCGCGCGCCTGCTCTGCGGCGGTGAGCGCGCCACTAATGGCGAGTTCGGCCGTGGCGCCTACATCGAGCCGACCATCTTCAGCGACTGCACCGACGACATGATCATCGCCCGTGAAGAGATCTTCGGCCCGGTGCTCAGTCTGCTGGCCTACGACGATGAAGACGAGGCAGTGCGTCGCGCCAACGACAGTGACTACGGTCTGGCTGCTGGTGTTGTCACCCGTGATCTGGCGCGCGCCCACCGCATCATTCATCAGATGGAAGCCGGAATTTGCTGGATCAACACCTGGGGTGAATCCGCCGCGCAGATGCCCGTCGGCGGCTACAAGCAGTCCGGGATTGGCCGCGAAAATGGTATCTCGTCGCTGGCGCATTACACGCGGTTGAAGTCCGTACAGGTAGAGCTGGGCGAGTTCGCGTCGGTTTTCTAAGCGAGCAGGCTGAGACGAGCGCAGGACAGCGCTCGCCAACGCGACAGGAGGATTCATGGAATACGACTACATCATCATCGGTGCCGGCTCTGCGGGTAATACCCTGGCTGCACGCCTGACCGAGGACGCGGATGTCAGTGTCCTGCTGCTGGAAGCCGGCGGTCCTGACTATCGCCTCGATTTCCGCACCCAGATGCCGGCAGCACTGGCCTACCCGCTGCAAGGCACGCGCTATAACTGGGCTTACAAGACCGACCCAGAACCCCACATGAACAACCGCCGCATGGACTGTGGCCGCGGCAAAGGTCTGGGCGGCTCGTCGCTGATCAACGGCATGTGCTACATCCGAGGCAACGCGTTGGACTACGACAACTGGGCGACCATGCCCGGTCTCGAGGGCTGGTCCTACCTGGATTGCCTGCCATATTTCCGCAAGGCCGAAACCCGCGACATCGGCCCCAACGACTATCACGGCGGCGATGGGCCGGTCAGCGTGACCACGCCAAAGCCCGGCAACAATATCCTGTTCCACGCCATGGTGGAGGCGGGCGTACAAGCCGGCTATCCCAAGACCGAGGATCTGAACGGCTACCAGCAGGAAGGCTTCGGCCCGATGGACCGCACCGTCACGCCCAATGGCCGTCGTGCCAGCACGGCACGTGGCTACCTCGACCAGGCCAAGGACCGCCCGAACCTGACCATCGTCACTCACGCCGTAACGGACCGCGTGCTGTTCGAAAGCAGGCGCGCTGTCGGCGTGAAATATCTGCGCGGCCGTGAGCAGGCGACCACTGCACGAGCGCGCCGCGAGGTGCTGCTCTGCGGCGGTGCCATTGCCTCGCCTCAGGTGCTGCAACGCTCCGGCGTCGGTCCCGCAGCATTGCTCAAGGGGCTTGGTATCGAGGTGGTTCACGACTTGCCTGGCGTCGGCCAAAACCTGCAAGACCATCTCGAGATGTACCTGCAGTACGAATGCAAGCAACCGGTTTCGCTGTATCCCGCTTTGAAATGGTGGAACCAGCCGGCAATCGGCGCTCAGTGGCTGTTCGGTGGCACGGGTATTGGCGCCAGCAATCAGTTCGAGGCGGGCGGCTTTATTCGCAGTCGCGATGAGTTCGAGTGGCCGAATATCCAGTTCCACTTCCTGCCCGTTGCGGTCAGTTACAACGGCAGCAACGCCCACGATGGCCACAGCTTCCAGGCGCATGTCGGTTCGATGCGCTCGCCCAGTCGCGGACGGATCCAGATTCGTTCGACCGACCCGAACGTCGATCCGAGTATCCTCTTCAACTACATGGCCCATGAGCAGGACTGGCAGGAGTTTCGTGATGGCATTCGCCTGACCCGCGAGATCATCAATCAGCCGGCGCTCGATCCCTTCCGTGGCAAGGAGCTGAGCCCTGGCATTGATGCTCAGAGCGATGCGGATCTGGATACTTTCGTCCGTGAGCATGCGGAGACGGCTTATCACCCGTCCTGTTCCTGCAAGATGGGCACGGACGACATGGCCGTCGTCGATGGGCAGGGCCGCGTGCACGGCGTGGAAGGCTTGCGTGTTGTGGATGCGTCGATCATGCCGCAGATCATTACCGGCAACCTCAATGCCACCACCATCATGATCGCCGAGAAGATCGCTGACCGGATTCGTGGCCGGCAGCCATTGCCGCGCAGCACAGCGGCTTACTACGTCGCCAAGGATGCACCGGTGCGCAAGGCACCTGTGCGGGGCTAAGTATCGCCGGGGTTGGTACAGGCTGGCGGGCACGTGATGTGCCCGCCAGTTCTTTGCTGGACGCTTGAACGGCGTTCCTGCCAAGGATGCTTGCGGCTCATCTCCTTGGTGCAGGGCGGTCAATTCACTGCAGCTGAAGCTTCCCGGCGATAGGCGTAGGTCTCGGCGAAACGCGAAATCATATAGGCACTACAGGTTGTGTCCGGATACTTGGGCGGATTGTCCCGGCTCTGGCAACCGGGCAGGCAGCTAATGATCGTGTCCGGGTTGGGCTCGGCAAAGAAGGGCATCGAGTAGCGATCGACGCCCAGCGGGCTGATCACTCGATGCGGCGTTGACTTGTACCGGTCGTTACTCCAGCGCGCCATCATGTCGCCGATGTTGACCACGAAGCTGCCCTCGATTGGCGGCGCATCGATCCACTCTCCGCGCACATTCTGCACCTGCAAGCCGCCAGCCTGATCCTGGTAGAGCAGCGTGATACAGCCGTAATCGGTATGAGCGCCGGCACCTTGTTGCTCGGGCGCCGTTGCAGTCTGGCGTGGCGGGTAGTGGATCATGCGGAACACGCTGATCGGCTCGATGAAGCGCTCATCGAAAAAGCCCGACTCGACACCTAGTGCGTTGGCTACCGCGCGAAGAAGGGTGCAGGCCAGCGCATGCATGTCTTGATAGTGCTGTTCGAACAGCGCCGGCCATCCTTCGAGCTCGGGATGGCGATTCGGCCCCCGCAACGGCTTGCCCGCCAGCACCTCCGGATGATCGGGAGGCATATGGAAACCCATATCGAAGGTTTCCTTGAGGTCACTTGGCTTGGCGGGGTCGAGTTGTTCGGTCGCAATCGCTCCGTAACCGCGGTGATGGGTGCTCTTGGTGATATCGATTTGTAGTTTCTGCTCGACGGGCAGTCCGAAGAACTGTTCGGCAGCACCCTTCAGCTGGGCGATACGCTCGGCGCTGATCGGATGGTTGCGGATATAGAAAAAACCCCAGTCACGGCAAGCCGTGTCGATCTGACGGGCCACTTCGTGCCAGCCCTTAACATCCGAGGCGTAGAGCGGCGCGATGTCGATAATGGGGAGTGGTGTGTGCATGGATAGCTCCGAGGAATGCTCGCTGCGGTCTTCTCGTACCGTCAGCCATATAGGGGTTCACCCCTTGCCAGCGGTTCTCCGGAAGGAGGGACGGCACGGCAAATTCCAGGTGCCGCGCCTGTGCTGGCGCGGCTTGCGCAGCGGCCGCTGGGTTACTTCGGCAGATCGGCAGTGATGCCGTTGACGTAGTAGTTCATCGAGGCCAACTCGCCGTTGCTGGCGGTGGCACCCTCGGCAATACGCACGGTGCCGGTCTGATCCTTGATCGGGCCGGTGAATGGGTGAAACGCCCCGCTGCGGATGCTGGCGATGATGTCTTCTGCCTCGGTTTTCACCTCAGCGGGTACCAGATCGCTGATCGGCAAGCTGATGGTTTCCTCTGCCAGACCACCCCAGAAGTCCTGCGGCTTCCAGCTGCCGTCGACGACTGCCTTTGCCGATTTGCTGTAGTGCGGCCCCCAGTCGTTGACGATGGACGTCAGCACGGCCTTCGGGCCGAAGTGGGACATGTCCGATGCATAGCCGACCGAATAGACGCCGCGGCGCTCGGCAGCCTGAATCGGCGCCGGGCTGTCGGTGTGCTGGAAGACCACATCGACGCCCTGGTCGATCAGTGCGTTGGCAGCATCCGCCTCCTTGCCCGGATCGAACCAGGAGTTCACCCACACCACCTTGATTTCGGTGCCGGGGTTGTACTTGTCGAGCGCTAACTGGATGGCGTTGATGTCGCGGATCACTTCAGGAATCGGGAAGGAGGCGATGTAGCCGATCTTCTTGCTCTTGGTCATCTTTGCCGCGAGGAAGCCGCCGACGTAACGGCCTTCATAGGAGCGCGACAGGTAGGTGCCGAGGTTCTTGTCCTGCTTGTAGCCGGTGGCGTGCTCGAAGGTCACCTTGGGGAATTGCTTGGCGACTTTGAGCGTCGGGTTCATGTAGCCAAAGGACGTGGTGAAGATCAGGTCATAGCCACCCTTGGCCATGTTGCGGATCACTCGCTCGGCATCGGCGCCTTCGGCAACGTTCTCGACGAAGGTGGTCTCGACCTGCTCGCCGAGCTCTTTTTCCAGATACTGGCGGCCCATCTCATGCTGGTAAGTCCAGCCGTGGTCGCCGATCGGGCCTACGTAGACAAAGCCGACCTTCAGCGGATCAGCGGCGAAGGCTGCGCCAGTGGAAAGGGCACTGGTAAAGCCGATGGCAACGGCAAGGCTGCGCAGCAAGGCGCTCCGTGGTTTCTTCTGCATGTGAATGACGCTCCTGTGTGTCATGACGCGAGGGCCGTAGCGGCTGCCTGTCCGATTGCAAAAAGCTGACCAGATGGACAGATCGCCGTGTTGCCGGCTCGCGGATGTCAGGAAGTGCCCACAAGCGCTGTGCACTGGAGCGCTAGTGGTGCGTCATTCGTTCGGGCTGCCCCAGGGCTGTGCACTGCTTGCTCGGCAGGGGCTACCAGCTCTCAAGCGTCAGCGCCGGCTCTGATGCAAGTCGAGCAGCCGGGGCACCTTGTTGCATTACCAGGGCAGTTGATCGCCTTTGTAGTCGAGGTAGTGATGCCCGCCACGGCCCAGCGCCAGGGTGACCTGCTCGACCATTCCGCGTGTACTGGTCTGAACATCCAACGGCGCTTGGTCACCACCCATGTCGGTCTTCACCCAACCGGGGTGCATGGACAATACGGTCAACCCGGTCTCGCCCAGCTCGGATACGAAAGTGCGGGTCATATGGTTGAGCGCGGCCTTGCTCGCGCCGTAGAGCGACATGCCCATGCCGGGACCGGTCTCGACGCTGCCGAGGATGGAGCTCATGAACACAATGACGCCTCGCTCGGGATTGACCGCTGGTCGCAATTTTTCGGCCAGGAGCAGCGGCGCGACAGCATTGGTGAAGAACAGCTGACCCACTTCCGCCTCGGTGGCCTGGGTGGCCGGCTTGTCTTGCGGCCCGGCAATGCCAGCGTTGACGAACAGCACATCCAGCTGTGTGCCCTCTAACCGCTTGGCCAGCGCATCTACGCTTGCCGCATCGTTCATGTCGAGTGTTTCCACGCTCACTCGTGGAATCTGGCTGAGCGCGTCGGCCTGCTGCGAGTTGCGAACCGTGGCAATGACCTGCCAGCCTTCGCTGGAAAATTGGTTGGCGAGGCCTAGGCCCAGACCGCGGGAAGCGCCAATCACGAGTACGGTTTTTTGCATGAGAGATCCTTGTGGTGGAAGGGGGTTTCGAGCATAGCGCGGCGCAACGACATCAGCGCGTGCGGGGCGGCTGCGACATTCGACCGCTGCCTCTGTGTTGCAACGCGTGTCCCTGCGATAGCTATGTTGATCTTTATTGGGCTCTCATGAGACCACTGTGTTGCCGGATTCGGCACCGCGAATCAACACCAGGGGGATCCAATGCCCGAACCGCAAATCCAATCGCGCCGCTGGCATGCCTGCGAGGCTGACGAGACGTTGTGTGAGCTTGAATCGTCGGCTACCGGACTGACCCGCCAAAGCGTAGAGGAACGGCTCTCTCGATACGGAGCGAACCGTCTCGACGAAGCCAAACCTGCAAGCGTGCTGCAACGGCTGATGCGTCATCTCAACAACGTGCTGCTGTACGTGCTGATTGCTGCCGCGGTGGTGACCGGTTTGATGGGGCACTGGGTCGATACCTTCGTGATCCTGGTCGTGGTGGTGCTTAACGTCGCCATCGGGTTCGTGCAGGAAGGCAAGGCGGAGAAAGCATTACAGGCGATCCGCCACCTCCTGGCGCCCCATGCGGTGGTGCTCCGCGACGGACATCAGCAGGATATCGATGCGGCTGAACTGGTCCCCGGTGACGTGGTGCTGCTGGCGTCCGGCGACAGCCTGCCGGCAGACGTGCGGCTGCTGCAGGCGCGCAACCTGCGTATCGACGAGTCGGCGCTCACCGGTGAATCCGTCCCGGTGGACAAGCAAGTCGACACCGTGGCCGATGACGCGCCCATCGGCGATCGGCTCTGCATGGGCTACGCCGGTACGCTGGTAACCCAAGGTCAAGCGCGCGCCGTGGTCGTTGCCACCGGGGCGGCTACCGAGATCGGCCGCATTGGTCGCATGCTGGAGTCGGTCGAGCAGGGCACGACGCCGCTGCTGCGCAAGATGGAGCAATTCGGCCGCATCCTGACGATGGTGATCCTCGCGACCAGCGCCGTGCTCTTCCTGTTCGGCACGCTGGTACGCGGCATGGGCGCCGGCGAAATGTTCATTGCGGCGGTGGGGCTTGCGGTAGCGGCAATCCCGGAAGGGCTGCCGGCGATCATGACCATCACCCTGGCCATTGGCGTACAGCGGATGGCGACGCGAAACGCGGTGATTCGGCGACTGCCTGCGGTCGAAACGCTGGGTTCGGTGACGGTGATCTGCTCCGACAAGACCGGCACCCTCACACGCAACGAAATGACCGTGCAGGAGGTGATCTGCGCCGGCCAATCGCTGGAGGTCGAAGGTGCCGGCTATGCACCGCATGGCGCGCTGCTGGTCGATGCTGTGCCCATCGAGCCGGCTGCGTTGCTGGCCCGATCGCCAGCGGTCAATGCACTGATGCATGCGGCAGCGTTGTGCAACGACGCCAGCCTGCACGAGAAGGATCAGGTGTGGACGCTGGCCGGCGATCCCACCGAGGGCGCACTGCTGACCCTTGCAATGAAAGCGGGGTTGTCACCGACCAATCTCCATGTCGATCATCCTCGGCTGGATGTGATTCCCTTCGAGTCCGAGCACCGCTTCATGGCGACGCTGCACGCTACCGATAGCGGCAGCGAGGTGCTGGTCAAGGGCGCGCCGGAGCGCATTCTGGCCATGTGCTCACATCAGCTTATGGCCGATGGCGAGGAGCTGTCGCTTGAACAGGCTCAGTGGCATCAGCAGGTCGAGGCGCAGGCGCAAGCCGGTCGCCGCGTTCTGGCGCTCGCTCGGCGCCAATTGCCCGCCGACAAGGACATGCTCGAGCACGCCGACGTCGCCAACGGACTCACTTTGCTCGGGCTGGTCGCCATTATCGACCCGCCGCGCGAGGAGGCGATACGCGCAGTTGCGGAGTGTCGCGCTGCCGGAATTCGGGTGGTGATGATTACCGGCGACCACGGCGTCACCGCGAGTGCCATTGCCAGACAGCTCGGGATGGGGGATGACATCAAGGCCATCACCGGACCTGAGCTGGAACGGATGGGCGAAACGGCGATGCGTCAGGCAGTGGCCGAAGCCCGGGTGTTCGCGCGCGCCAGCCCGGAGCACAAGCTGCGCCTGGTGCGGGCGCTACAGGCCAATGGCGAAGTGGTCGCCATGACCGGCGATGGCGTCAACGACGCGCCGGCGTTGAAGCAGGCCGATGTGGGCGTCGCCATGGGCATGAAGGGGACGGAGGCGGCCAAGCAGGCCGGTGCGATCGTGCTGGCGGACGATAACTTCGCCTCGATCGCGCATGCCGTGGAAGAAGGCCGCACCGTTTACGACAACCTGCGCAAGACGGTGACTTTCCTTCTGCCCATCAATGGCGGCGAGTCGTTGTCGTTGCTGCTGGCCGTGCTGCTCGGCATCGCCTTGCCGATCACGCCGGTGCAGGTGCTGTGGGTGAACATGGTCAGCTCGGTGGCGCTGGCGATGGTCTTGGCGTTCGAACCCACCGAGGCGGATGTCATGCAGCGTCCGCCGCGCCGGCCGGACGAGCCGATGCTGTCGCGATTCGTTATCTGGCGGATCTTCTTAGTCTCCGCGCTGTTCCTGGCGGGCATTTTCGGCATGTTCGAGTGGATGCGCGCTCAAGGCGCTACGGTTGAGGCAGCGCGTACCGTGGCGGTCAATACGCTGGTCTGCATGGAAGTGTTCTACCTGTTCAGCGTGCGCTACCTGAAGGCGCCCTCGTTCACTGCGGAAGGCGTGAAGGGCACGCCGCGGGTGCTGATGGCAGTATTCGGCGTTTTCCTCCTGCAACTGATGTTTACCTATGCGCCGTTCATGCAGTCACTGTTCGCCTCCGAGGCGTTGTCGCTGACCACTGGCATGTTCGTGGTACTTGCCGGGGTGGCGGTGCTGGTCATTCTGGAGATCGAAAAGGCGCTGCTACGGCGTTTGGGCCTCGGCCTGTAGGGACGACGTATTGCGCAGGGAGCGCATGGAAACGAATGGCCGCAGATGGAAAGCGAGGCCTGGAAGGCCCGCTTTCCTGGCCGATCAATGACCGGCTTTCCAAGGTTGCCCCAGCGACACCGGTGCATACAGGCGGGTGCGAATCGCGTCGCGTGAGAGCAGCACCAGCACGACGATGGTTGCCACATACGGCAGCATCGCCAGCAGGTTGCCGGGGATCGACAAGCCGATCCCTTGAGCCACCAGATGCAGGATGCTGGCAAGGCCGAACAGATAGGCGCCAAGCAGCACACGCCCTACACGCCAGCTGGCGAATACCACTAGCGCCAGGGCGATCCAGCCGCGCCCGGCAGTCATATTTTCGGCCCACATCGGGGTATAGGCCAGCGACAGATAACCACCCGCCAACCCGGCCATGGCGCCTCCGAACAGCACCGCCAACGCCCGAACCCGCAGGACCGGCAGGCCCATGGCGCTTGCCGCGTTGGGGTTCTCACCGACTGCTTGAATGATCAGGCCGACGCGGCTTTTCAACAGCACCCAGGCAACCAAGGCGAAAAGCGCGAAGGACAGGTAGACCAGCAGGTCCTGGGCGAACAGCATGCGACCGATCAACGGAATGTCGCTCAGGAAAGGAATGGCGATCGGTTCGAAACCGGCCAGCGGCTTGCCGACCCAGCCGGCACCGATGAATGAGGACAGGCCGACGCCAAAGATGGTCAGCGCCAGGCCGGTAGCCACCTGGTTGGCATTGAAGCCCAGCGCCACCAGCGCGAACAGCTGCGACAGCAGCATGCCGCCCAGGCAGGCAAACACCACGCCCAACCAGAGGTTGCCAGTGGCAAAGGCGGCGATGAATCCGGCCACTGCGCCGAACAGCATCATGCCTTCCTGACCGAGATTGAGGACGCCGGACTTTTCGCAGACCAGTTCGCCGAGTGCGACCAGCAGCAGCGGCGTTCCGGTCCGGATCATGGCGTAGAAGATGTTGGTGAGTAGGTCGATATCCATCAAATCAGCCCTCGAGCTGTAAGCGGCAAAGCAAAAGAGAAGTGGGGCATGAGGCTCATGCGGCTGGCTCCGGCTCGAGCGCCGAAGTGTGCGGCTTGCGGCTCCAGCCCTTCAGGCGCGGCCGATAGAGAATCAACACGTCGCAGGCCAGCAGGAAGAACAGCACCATGCCCTGGAACAGCTGAGTGATCGACTGCGGCAGGTTGGCCGCCATCTGGGCGTTTTCGCCACCCAGATAGAGCAATGCCATCAGCAGGCTCGCAAACAGAATCCCGATGGGATTGAGCCGGCCGAGGAAGGCGACGGTGATGGCGGCATACCCGTAGCCAGGCGATACCTGGGGCACCAATTGACCGATCGGGCCGGTGACTTCGGCAACTCCGGCCAGTCCAGCCAATGCGCCGCTGATCAACAGGGCAATCCACACCAGGCGCTTCTCACGAAAGCCGACGAAGCCGGCGGCACGCTTGTCGAGGCCAAGTACCTTGATCTGAAAGCCGAGAAAGCTCCTGTGCAGCAGCACCCATATCACCACCAATGCCAGCAGGGCGAAGTAGAAACCGCCATGCACGCGCAGATCTTCGAACAGCTGGGGCAGACGGGTGGCGTCGCCGAACATCGCCGACTCGGGGAAGTTGAAGCCTTCAGGATCTTTCAACGGCCCATGCACCGCGAACAGCAACAGGTTCAGCGCGATGTAGTTGAGCATGATGCTGGTGAGGATTTCGTTTGCATTGAACTGAGTGCGCAGCCAGGCGCAGAGACCAGCCCAGGCGGAGCCGCCGAGGGTCCCCGCCGCGAGCGTAAGGGGCAGCGCCCAGCGCGAGTCCCAATCGATGATGTTCACCGCCAGCGCACTGCCGGCCAACGCCCCGATAAGCAACTGACCCTCGGCACCGATATTCCAGATACGCGCGTTGTACACCACGGCCAGGCCCAGGGCGCAGAGCAGAATCGGTAACGCCTTGACCAAGAGTTCGGAGACGCCGTAGAGGTCACTGACCGGATCGATCAGCAGCACTCGCAGCGTCTCCAGCGGCGGGTGACCCAGTGCGACGAACAACAGCGCGCCGCTGATCAGCGTCAGCAACGCAGCAAGCAGTGGCGACAGCCAGAGCATTGGTCGCGATTCATAGCCGCGTGGTTCTAGGGATAACAACATACGAAGGCTCTCAGGCAGCGGTGGGCGTGGGTTGATCGAACTGACCGGCCATCCAGCGACCCACGTCCGTGGGGCTGGTCTCGCGTGTGGCACGCAAGGCCGACAACCGGCCGTGGCTCAGGGCGGCGATGCGATCACTGATCTGGAACAGCTCTTCAAGGTCTTCGGATATCACCAGGATGGCGGCGCCGGCGTCGCGCAGCTCGATCAGTGCGCGGTGGATCGCGGCCGCGGCTCCGACATCGACGCCCCAAGTCGGATGCGCGGCGATCAGCAGCTTCGGTTGCTGGAGAATTTCGCGGCCGAGAATGAATTTCTGCAGATTGCCGCCGGACAGGCTGCGTGCCGGGGTGTGGCTGCTTGGCGTCTTCACTGCGAATGTCTCGATGATGCGTCGCGCGAACGCCTCGACGCGGCTGTGCCGGATCAAGCCACCTCGCACCATTCCGTCCTGCTGGAAACCGGTGAGCAATGCGTTGTCGGCCAGGCTCAGTTCAGGCACCGCACCATGGCCGAGCCGCTCGGCTGGAACGAAGGTCATGCCATGACGGCGTCGCGCATCGGGGCGCAAATGCGCCACCGGAGCGTCGAGAAAACGGATGTGCTGACCCTGCTGTCGGCTTAGCCGTTGCTCGCCGCTCAGCAGGGCCAGCAGCTCGTCCTGACCGTTACCGGCGACACCGGCGATGCCCACGATCTCCCCGGCACAGACGTCCAACATCAAGTCCCGCAGCGAGACCCCGAACGGATCGGCGTTGTGCCAGGACAGCGATTCGACGCGCAGGAACGGCGTGCCACCGCGGGCTTTCGAGTATTCGGCTTCAAGCCCCTCGGCATCACCGACCATCAGCCGCGCCAGATCCATATCGGTGCACTGCGCCGGTACGCAATCGCCGGAGACACGGCCGCCACGCAGCACCGTCGCGCTCTCACAGAGCGCGCGCACCTCGTTGAGCTTGTGGCTGATGAACAGGATGCTGCAGCCTTCGGCAGCAAGCCGGCGCAGCACGACGAACAGATCGTCGGCCTCTTGCGGCGTGAGGACTGACGTCGGCTCATCGAGAATCAACAGTTTGATGTCCTGCATCAGGCAACGAACGATCTCCACCCGTTGGCGTTCGCCGATCGACAGGCTGTGCACCAGCCGCTGCGGCTCCAGCGGCATGCCGTAGCGCTGCGACACCTCGCGGATCTTCGGCTCCAGCTGTCTTGGTGTCCCCGCGCCGGTGCCCAGCGCCAGGGCAATGTTCTCGGCCACGCTCAGGGTTTCGAACAGCGAAAAGTGCTGGAACACCATGCCGATCCCCCGGTCGCGCGCCTGCGCCGGGTCGCGCATGATCACCGGCTGGCCTTCCCAGCAGATCCTGCCGGCGTCGGGTTGCGTCACGCCGTAGATGATCTTCATCAGCGTGCTTTTGCCTGCGCCGTTCTCGCCGAGCAGGGCGTGGATCTCGCCGGCCTGGATCGAAAGATCGATGCGGTCGTTGGCCAGGCAACCTGGGTACGCTTTGGTGATACCGGTCAGTTGCAGGCGTGCGGTCTGTGGTTCGGGCATGTCGGCGTCCGCTGAAATTCTCATGGCATGCCAGTAGCAAAAAGCTGGCCAGCTAGTCAGGAAATGCCGAGAAGAACGGGGTAGCGCAGATACGCCGCTGGACGTTGGTCAACCGAGCGCTGTGGGTGCTTCGCTTTGGTGCTTGCTTGTCGGATGGGTCTGTCATGTGCACCGTTGCAGGGCGTGGCAACTGAATGCACGGATCGTGAAGCATGCCGCGCCGGCAGGCGCGGCGTTTGCGTGCTACGGCGCGACTGGGTCGGGCACCTCGCGCAACGCCTGCGCCGCATCGATGGCTCGAGGAAAACCCGCGGTGACGGTGGTCAGGTACACCACTTCTTTCAGTTCATCCCGTGTAACGCCAAGACGCAGCGCGTAACCGGCGTACACCTTCATGTAGGGCAGGTTGCCCTGCGCGGCGAAAGCGGCGACTACGGCCAGCTGGCGGGTTCGATCATCCAGGCCGCTGCGCCCCCAGACATCGCCCAGCGCATAACGGGTGATGCCGTCCGCTAGAAACGGATAGTCCTCCCGCAGCGCTTCGAGTACGGGCTGACCAGCACCGCCAGACAGATGATCCATGACCTCGACGCCGCGGGTGTGGCGCTCGTTGCCGACCGCATCCAGCGAGGCAAATGTCAGCGAGCCGAGCAACCCCAGGCAGACCGCGCTCAATGCGTTACCAGTGAGTAGATTCATCGCGGCGTCCTCAGTAGGGGCTGGCGGTCGGACGAACCACCAGTTCGCTGACATCGACATCAGCCGGTTGCTCGACGGCGTAGGCGATGGCCCGAGCGATGGCCTCGGCGGGAATGGCAATCCGGCGGAAGTCATCCATGGCTGCCCGCGCGCCCTCATCGGAGATGCTTTCGGCCAGTTCCGATTCGGTGACGCCGGGTGACACCAGCGTGACGCGAATATCCCCGCCGACCTCCTGACGCAGCCCTTCGGAAATGGCGCGTACCGCGTACTTGGTGGCGCAGTAGACGGCGGCGGTAGGGCTGACCGCGTAAGCACCGATGGAGGCGATGTTGATGAACTGACCTGAACGCTGGCGCTGCATCAGCGGAAGGCCGGCCGCGATGCCATGCAGCACGCCACGGATGTTCACGTCGATCATCCGGTCCCATTCGTCGACCTTCAGGGCATCGAGGCGCGACAAGGGCATTACCCCGGCGTTGTTGATGATCACATCGACCCGACCAAAGCGCTGCTCGGCGAAATCGACGAAGGCCTGGGTATCCTCGCGGCGGGTCACATCCAATGCACGACAGGCCGCGATACCGCCTGTTTCGGTGATGCTGGCGACAAGTTTCTCTAGTCGTTCGACGCGTCGTGCGCCCAGTACGACCGTGGCGCCTTCGGCGGCCAGCAGCCGCGCCGTCGCTTCGCCGATACCACTGCTGGCGCCGGTGATGAGTACGATTTTTCCGTTGCTGTTTGACATGTGCAGCACCTCCGCTAGGTCATTCGAATCGACGCCCATGCGCCGTGATTTGAATGCTAGGCAGAGGGTCGCACCTGGCGTTATGTCGATCCTGCCGAGGGCTTGCCTGATTCTGGCCCTGTGCAGCTCACCAGATACCGTCGTGCAATGCAGCCGCTTCCTCTTCAAGCAGAGGACCGATCACTTCGACCTTGCGTTGGCCGGCTTCGAAGACCACGCGGCAGGGCAGATCCAGCGTCGGGTTTTCCGGATGGTTACCGGTAATGGCTTTCAGGCTGCGTTCGGAGAGGCCGTACACCACCCGCCCAAGGCCCACCCAGTACGCGGCGCCGGCGCACATAGCGCAGGGCTCGGCGGAGGTGTACATGGTGCAGCGGGAGAGAAATTCCGGTGTGTAGCGGGTCGAGGCGCGCGTCATCAGCACGCGTTCGGCGTGGCCGGTCATGTCGTGATCGGGCATGTAGGCGTTGCCTTGTTCGAGCAGAGTTTCACCGTCGGGGCCCACCAAGATGGCGCCGAAGGGGTGCGTGCCCTCGGCCAGGGCGCGACGGGCGACATCGAAACTTTTGCGTAGCAGGGCAGCGTCGTCTAAGGGCATGTCGAAATGTCCATGGAATAGTAAAGAGGCGGCGGGGTTAGCCTTCGTTCTTCGGCACGCTCCAGGTGAACAGCAGGCGCTGCACCAGGCCGACCAGTTGAAACAGGCCCAGGCTGATGATCACCAGCATCATCAGAGCGGCGAACGCCTGCGGAACCTGAAACATCGACGTCGAGAAGTTGATGAAGTAACCCAACCCTTTGTCCGCCGCGACGAACTCGGCGACCACTGCACCGATCACGGCCAAGGTGATGGAGATGCGCAGTGCCGAGAACAGGTGAGGGATCGCATAGGGCAGGCGGATGTTGCGGAACTCGCGTGCCCGGGATGCGCCCAGCGAGCGCGACAGTTCGATCAGCTCCGGCGGCGTCGCCAGCAGGCCGGTCACTGTCGACACCACGATCGGGAAAAAGGCGATCAGAAAGGTGATGAACACCCGTGGCAAGTCACCAGCGCCCATCACCACGACAATGATCGGCGCGACGGCGACAATCGGCGTGGACTGGACGATCACCAGCAGCGGGTAGAGGGTGCGAGACAACAGCCTGGACGAGGCGAGGGCGATGGCCAGCGGAATGCCGATCAGAATCGACAGGCCATAGCCGAGCAGGGTGACGCGCAGGGTCGCGAAAATGTGCTCGGCCCAGATCGTTGGGTCAAGTTTCCAGGTAGCGGTGAGGATGGCGCTGGGGGAGGGCAGCACGAAAGCGGGCAGGCTGAACGCCCAGCAGGCCGCTTCCCAGAGTAGTAACAGGCCGAGCAGCGCCAGCCCTGGGGCGAAGCGTTCGCCCATTGCTCGATTAAAGGCCATGGCGGCTGAACACCTTGCGACGGATATGGTTGGCGAGCTCGTTGAAGCGGGGCTCGGTAAGGGTGTCAAGGGACCGTGGCCGTGGCAGTTCGACATCTATGATCTCGGTTATCCGCCCTGGGCGCGCCGACATCACCAGAATGCGGTCAGCCAGCAGCAGCGCTTCGGGGATCGAATGGGTGATGAACAAGACCGTCTTCGGACGCTGGGTCCATATGTTCAGCAGTTCCAGACTGAGCTCGTCGCGCGTCAGAGCATCAAGCGCCGAGAAAGGCTCGTCCATCAGCAGGATTTCGGGGTCGTGTAGCAGCGCGCGGGCGATTCCGGCGCGCTGCTGCATTCCGCCGGACAGCTCGTCCGGGCGCTTCCCTCCGAATTCCTTTAGGCCGACCAGCTCGAGCAATTCTTCGCCGCGCTCACGCTCTTGCGCGGTGACCCTGCCGTATTTGTGCTTCATCGGAAAGGTCAGGTTGTCGCGGATCGTCAACCAGGGCAGCAGGGTGGGCTTCTGGAACACGATGCCGACTTCGTCCCGCGGGCCATCGAGTTTCTTGCCGTAAATGCTCACCTGGCCGCTAGTGGGACGAATGAGGCCAGCGAGGATTCGCAGCAACGTCGACTTGCCGCAGCCCGAAGGGCCGATCACCGCGATGAACTCGTGGCGATCGATGGCGAAGCTGGTGTCGTCGAGGGCGACTACTTCGCTGCCGTCCGAGGCGGTGAACACCTGCCGAACCTGCTCGAAGGTGATGCTCGGCCGGGCAGCCGAGCGGGTTTCGGTCTGATTCATGCGATTACTCGACGAAGCCGTTGGCAATGACCTGAGCCGGGTCGAGGCTGTCGCTCGGCAGGTTCTGTGCGCGGGCGACCCATTGCCAAGTGGTCTCCAGGCGCTTGGCATCGAACTTGGCAGTGCCCTCGGCTTCACTGATCTCGTTCTGCATCAGCGGAACTGACGCCTCGAACTGCTCCACGGCCTGCTGCTCGTCGATCTCCGGGACCATTTTCTTGAGCGCAGCCGCGGCTGCAGCCGGGTCCGCAATAGCCATTTCTTGGGCCTGGCGGTAGGCCTTGATGAATTTCTTGGCGACCTCGGGTTTGTCCTTCAGGAAGCGCTCGGAGGCGATCAACGACAGGCCATAGCCGTCGAAGCCATAGTCCGACCACGGGATGACTTTGAGCTGTTTCCCAGCTTCCTGCATCGAACGGGCAAAACCGGGCGCGACGGTGACCCAGTTGATGGTCGCGTCAACCTTGCCGGTGGCCAGCATGGGCGCTAGCGCGCCGGGGTCCAGCTTGAGCAGCTTTACCCCATCGCGAGGGATGCCGTTGGCTTCCAGGACCAGCGGAAACACCACATTCGAAGCAGAAAAGGTTGGGGTGGCGACAGTCTTGCCGGCGATGTCCTTGAACTGTTCGATGCCCGAGCCTTCGGCGGTGAAGAAGGCGTCTGGTTGTTTGTTGTAGATCGGTGCCACGGCGACCACCGGCACCGGCCCCTGCGCCCGTGCCTGAAGCACCGAGGCCAGCCCAGCGCTGCCAAAGTCAGCGCTGGCGGTTGCCAGCTTGGTGACCACGTCGCTGCCGCCGCGTGCACTGGCGATTTCCACTTCAATGTCTTGCTCGGCGAACAGGCCCTTGTCGACACCAAGATAGATCACCGCCTTGTCGCCAGCAGGTAGCCAGTCGTTCAACCAGCGCACGTTATCGGCCGCCAGCGCCGCTTGGGAGAACAGGGCCAGCAGTGAACTGGCGATCAGGGTTTTCTTGAACATGGGGCGTCGCTCCTTGATAGGCGTCACGAGAGGGTGTCGATCAGAAAACGGGGTTGGGATGACGTGAAAAGAACGGCAGCAAGCTGGCGAGCAATAACTCCGGGGCGGCCAGTTGCGGTGCGTGCCCACAGTCGAGGGTGACCCGCTCTGCGCCCGGCACCAGCTCTTGCATCCAGCGCTGAACGGCCGGGACTACCGAGCGGTCCGTACCGCATTCGATGTACAGGCGTGGCAGGCGACCAAAGCGCTCGGCTGTCCAGCGCGCCACGACTGCGCGCCCGCCGTCCGGTTGTGAGCCCAGCCGTTGCGCGGCGGCCAATGCTTGCGGCAGCTGTACGTCATGGAAGAACAGCGCACAGGCAATCTCGGCGGGAACGCGAGTGCCGAGTCCGTCAGCGCTGCGTTGCAGGAACGGCCCCACACCGGACACTTCCGGCGCCGTGCTGACCAGCTCTGCGCAGGCATCGGCAAAGGACAGGCCGCTGGGCAACATCATGCCGGCTACATAGGTGACGCCTGCGATGCGTTCGGCGCGCTTTTCGGCCACGGCTGTCGCCGTCATCCCCCCGCCGGAGTGCGCCACCAACTGCACGGGCCCTTCCAGTTGATCGATCAGGGCACATACGTGCGCGGCGTAGATGTCGAGGCTTACCGCCGCTGCTGGCGTGTCATCGCTACCGTTTCCGGGCAGGTCCACGGCGTGAGGCCTGAATCCGGCAGCCCGCAGCCCGTCGAGCAAGCGGTCCCAGACCCAGCTGCCAGCCCAAGCGCCGTGAATCAATACGACATGACGGTCAGGCATACGTCCTCCTGTACATCTCGCGGTAGTGTTCTTCCACCGTCACGCCAGGGTAGCGCGGCGCTTCGCCGGCTTCGAGGCAGGTCGGGATGCAGCTCACCTGATGGTCAGGGTTGCCGCCGTAGAAAAAGGGCACGCTGTAGCGCTCGTGCCCGGATAGATTCACCACGCGGTGCAGGGTCGAGCGGTAACGGTCGTTGGTCCAGCGAGCGATCATGTCGCCGAGGTTGACGACGTATGTACCGGGCAGCGGCGGGGCGTCCATCCAGGCTCGCGCGCTACGGCTCCAGACCTGCAGGCCAGGATTATCGTCCTGCAGCAACAGCGTCAGGCCGCCGAAGTCGGTGTGCGCGCCGCACCCCTTCTCGCCAAGTGCTGCCATTTCGGGCTGCGGTGGATAGTGCAGCAGGCGCAGGGTGGCCATGGCTTGATCACAAAAGCCGGCGAAGTAGTTCTCCGGCAACTCAAGCGATAGCGCCAGGCCTGCCATCAATCGCTCTGAGAGATCGGTCATGGCGGCGTGATAACGCTCCATGGCGGGGCGGAAGCCATGCAACGCCACCGGCCACTGGTTCGGCCCGTGATTGAAGCGCCCGGCTTGCACGCGCGGGTCGTCTGCCGGCAGGTCGCGGCCCAGGTAGAAGCCTTCCTTCATGTCAGCCGGCGCGCCGGGCTCCAGGCACTGGCCTCGCAGCGCTTCATAGCCGCGGTTGGCTGGTGACGCGGCCTTGTCGAGTGCTCGCTTGGCCTCGTCAGGCAGGTCGAATAACTGCCGCGTCTGCTCGAACACGGCCGCTTGTAACCTCGCATCGATGCCATGCTTGTATATGTAGAAGAAGCCCCACTCACGGCAGGCCTGTCCGATCTGCCCGGCGACGGCATTGCGTTGCTGTGAATCGCTGCTGACCAATCCGGTCAGGTCGATCAGCGGCAGGTAGCACGCTTGGGCTGGGTCTGAACTGAGTGGGTAGGCCATGACATGGCACCTGCAACGGAGGGGCGGGGGCCCGTTGTGGCGCAGTATCCGGTGCGTTAGCTGTACGCAAAAGAAGAGAATATCGAGCATCCCGATGCCGTTTCGGCATCGGTTGTTACTGCCTCTTTTGAGGGCGGGAATCGCTCTAATACGGGGCTTACGACATCCTGCGCCGGCGTTGGGTTGGGTTGCTTGGCGTCATTGTTTGGCGAGGCGCTGCGCCCCGGAATGGAGCACTCAGGGTGCCTTCTGATGAGGTTGAAAAATTTCACATGCCAGGGCTGGCGCGTCGAATACAGAGCGCGCCGGCGATTGAAATCTGAGCGCGCAGAGAGATAAGGCGAGGAGGGGGATCGGACGGTGCGGGTAGAAGGTGAACAGAGGGAATCAGGTGCACTCGGTCTCGGCGCGCTCGTATTGTTCGCGGCGGGTGATTTCCTCGCAGAGCGCGCGAACGAACGCGTCCACCGCCACCGGGAGGTAGCGTGAGCTGCGCACGTACACCCCGAGATCACTGAGCACCTGACCATTGTCGTTGAGTGGCAAGTGCACAAGAGTGCCGGTGGACAGTTCCGCTTCGATGCCGATGCGCGTCTGGAACGCGATGCCAGCGCCACGTTTGGCCATTTGCGCTGCAAGCTCCACCGAGCTGGTCTCCAGCGCCGCTTTCTGCGGCGAGCGGGTGCGCGCCAACACCGGGGCGAGCAAGTGATGAATCGAAAGGTCGCTTTTCGCCAGGATCAGGCGGTGTTCGGCACAGGTTGAGAAACTCACCTCGCGGCGTCCCGCCAACGGATGATTGGCGGGCACAATGGCACCGAGTCGAAAGTGGCCGACGCCCAGCTGCTGCAAATCAGCGGTTCGCCGCAGCGCAAAGGCGATCCCGATATCAGCCTGACCGCTGGTAACCGCCTCGGGAATGGCTTGCGAGCCCAAGCTGGTCACCCCGACGGTGATATGCGGATAGCGCGCTGTCATGCCTTCGAGCACCGAAGGCAGCAGGTCGACCGTGACGCCCGAGACCGTTGCAATCTCCACATGGCCGGTGCGCAGCCCCTGCAATGCGTCCAGCTCGGAGCTGGCCCGCGCAGCGTCCTGCAAGACCACGAGCACGTGGCGAGCGAATACCTCACCTGCAGCGGTCAGACGCAGCCCGGCCGGCAGGCGCTCGAACAGCGGTGAACCTATTTCGGCCTCAAGTTTGAGGATTTGCCGGTTCACGGCGGAGGAGGCCACGTTGAGCCGGCGCGCGGCTTCGCGGATCGACTGACAGCGTCGCACCATGTCGAAGTAATGAATCGCGGGGGAATGAATGCGCAGACGACGGGACATACAGATTGATGGCTCGGGGTGGGCGGCAGAATGGCGCAGGGGTCAGCGCGGCGGCGTCAGGCCACAGCCTTTGAGAATCACTCTGATCAGCGTCTCGGTGCCACGTTCGAAATCGTCCTTGGTGATGCGGCGCTGGCCAGTGATGCGCCGAATCTGGTCGGAGAAATCAGCGTAGTGCTGAGTGCTGCTCCAGATCAGGAAGATCAGATGCATGGGGTCGATCGGGTCCATCTTGCCGGCATCGCTCCAGCCCTGCAGTACGGCGGCGCGACCGCGAAACCACTCGCGATAATCCTCGTTGAAGTGTGCGGACAGGCATTCGCAACCGCTGATGACTTCCATGGCAAAGATTTTCGAGGCCTGTGGCTGCTTGCGAGAGAACTCCATCTTGGTGCGGATGTAGTCCGCCAGCGCAATGGCTGGGTCGTCTTCCACGGTCAGATGATCGAACGCGCTATCCCAGAGCTCGAGGATATGGCGCATCACTTCGACGTAGAGGCCGAGCTTGTTGGTGAAGTAGTAATGCAGGTTGGCCTTCGGCAGCCCGGCGCGAAGCGCAATTGCATTCATGCTGGTGCCCTTGTAGCCGTGGCGGGCGAATTCTTCGGCTGCGGCTGAAAGGATCAGCTCCTCGTTCTTCTGACGAATCCGTCCGGTGCGTTTACCGTCGGTGGGCGTCTGCGGCAGCAAAGCGTCGAAAGTGGTCATAAGGTCCTTTCCCTGTGTCGGCGGCATCAGGCCCGATGCGCTATCGAATGCTAGCCTACGCGGGCTACGGAGAAGGTGGCTACAGACCTTCGGACGGGTCGTGCGCCCACGCCGAACTGAAGCGGGGGTCGAGAAAGCACAACAGCGGCACCGTTTGGGCGCCGCCGCTGGTGAACAAGACCGTTCAGGCGGCATGCCGCCCGTGGAACGAGCGGCTGTGCATATTAGAAATGCACCTTCACGATGGCGTTCCAGGCGCTCTGGTCGGTCGGGCCGACAAAGTTCTCGCTGACGAAGCCGCCGTCTTTGATGCCGTACTTGTTCGACCAGTAGTCATATTCGATACCGACATAGAGCTGACCGGCCTTCTGGTACACGGCCTTGCCGAGGTCATATTTAACCTGCGGGTTGATGTGCAGGTTCTTCGATTGGAAGTCGTCCGAGCCTTCATTGCCGGCGTCATTGACCACCCAGTCGATATAGCCATCGATGAGAATGTCCGAGCTGCCGACGGGAATGGTGATGGCCCAAGTCGGGGTGATCTGCCACTGGCCGGAGGCCTTGTTACGAATGCCGTCAGGCTTGCGGTAATAGGTGTTGATGGCCAGACGGTCGAAGCCCGGGACTGCCAGATCAACGGCGGGGCCGAGCAGGTAGTTCTGCACTTCGTTCTCGCCGCGCTCGTAGGTGAAGGCCACCAGCACATCCTTGATCGGGCCGTAGGAGAAATCCATTCCGGTGGTCTTTCCGAGCGACAGACGCGGGCTGAACTCGCCGTAGTAGGTGCGTGCGGCCTCGCTGTCGTCCTGGCTTTCGTTCCACTTGTAGTCGACGAACAGGAACACGTCGCCATAGGTCCAGCCACTGGCATGTTCGAAGGTCAGGGTGTGCTGGGTATCGGGGTCGACCTTGAAATCGTTCCCGTACAGATAGGTCAGGCTGTTGTTTTGCCAGAGCATCGGTGCGGCGATTGCCTGGCCAGCGAGCATCATGCTGCTTGCGAGTGCGGCAGTGGTCAGTATGGATTTCATGTAGCGCTCCTGTTGCGTTATGTGTGCTTTTTCTTGGCCGAACGGTCAGATGAATCTGTCATAGCAAGTCTTGAGCCAAATGCTATGGGCTCACCGTATGTTCGGTTTAGTTGTTATTTTTCAATAGGTTGTAGTTATCGGTTAGCGACGATTCCGGCATCGTCCGCTCTCGGAGTGTCTTCCTGCCCCAGAAAGAACCTGACCGAACGGACAATGCTTCATCTCGATGCAAGCCTTTAGCCATCCGCCCGGCTCGGGCGAGCTGGTATTCATTGACGGGCTGCCATGTTGAACCTGTCGTTAGGAGCACCTAGAAGTGCCGGGACGGTGGCGAGTTGCTGAACACAAAAAAGCCCCGCAGGTACGGGGCTTCACGTTTCGGGCGGTAATGATCAGATCACTTCGGCCCAGAGGTCATATTCGTCGGCGTTGGTCACGCGGACGCGGACCTTTTCGCCAGCCTGAAGTGGACGCTCGCTGTCGATGTAGACCATGCCGTCAATTTCAGGGGCGTCGGCCCATGAGCGACCGATGGCGCCGTCCTCGTCCACCTCGTCGATCAGCACGTCCAGTTCTTGTCCGATCTTGCGTTCTAGGCGCGCCGCGCTGATGGCTTGCTGATGGGCCATGAAACGGTCCCAGCGGTCCTGCTTGACGTCGTCCGGTACGGGTTCAAGGTCCATCGCTTCAGCGGGCGCGCCCTCGACCGGCGAGTACTGGAAGCAGCCAACACGGTCGAGCTGGGCTTCGGTCAGCCAGTCGAGCAAGTACTGGAAGTCCTCTTCGGTCTCGCCGGGAAAGCCCACGATGAAGGTGGAGCGGATGGTCAGCTCCGGGCAGATTTCACGCCACTTCTTGATGCGTGCCAGTGTCTTGTCTTCGAAGGCTGGGCGCTTCATGGCCTTGAGCACCTTCGGGCTGGCGTGCTGGAAGGGAATGTCCAGGTACGGCAGGATCTTGCCCGCAGCCATCAGCGGGATCACGTCGTCGACGTTCGGGTAGGGATACACATAGTGCAGTCGCACCCACACGCCCATGCTCGACAGCGCCTGGCACAGCTCGAGCATGCGCGTCTTGACCGGCTGGCCATTCCAGAAATCGGTCTTGTACTTGACGTCAACACCATAGGCGCTGGTGTCCTGGGAGATCACCAGGATCTCCTTCACGCCGGCTTTGACCAGGCGCTCGGCCTCGCTGAGCACGTCGCCCACCGGACGGCTGACCAGCTTGCCGCGCATGGAGGGGATGATGCAGAAGCTGCAGGTGTGGTTGCAGCCTTCAGAAATCTTCAGGTAGGCATAGTGACGCGGGGTCAGCTTGATGCCCTGCGGCGGCACCAGATCGACGAAGGGATCGTGATCGATGTTCGGCGGCACCACTTGGTGTACGGCGTTAATCACCTGCTCGTACTGCTGTGGGCCGGTTACCGCCAGCACGCTGGGGTGCACGCTACGGATATTGTCTTCAGCAACGCCCATGCAGCCGGTGACGATCACCTTGCCGTTCTCGGCGATGGCTTCACCGATGGCATCCAGCGACTCGGCCTTGGCGCTGTCAATGAAGCCGCAGGTGTTGACCACCACCACGTCGGCGTCCTCGTAGGACGGCACGATCTGGTAACCCTCCATGCGCAGCTGGGTGAGGATGCGTTCAGAGTCGACCGTTGCCTTGGGGCAACCCAGGCTGACGAACCCGACTGTTGGCGTTTTGCTCATCGACTTTGAACCTCGAAAACCGCGCATGAAAAAGGCGCGCGAGTATATAGAGCTGGGCATTTTTTAGCCATGTCTGCCGTCGCCCGGCCAAGGCATCAATGCCATTAGGGGCGAGCCAAGGATCAGGCGTCCGCTTTGGAATCTTCCGGCGAGTACTGATCGGGCTCAGCGATTTCCGAGCGATTCCGGCCGTTTTGCTTGGCACGGTACAGCGCGGCATCGGCCAGCTTCAGGACGCGTTCGATGTCGCTGGCGTGCATGGGCCAGACTGCGATTCCCAGTGAAACGGTAATGTTGCCGACCACGGGGATTTGCTCCAGCTCGACGCTGGTGCGCAGACGCTCGGCTACCAGCAACGCCGAATCGAGGGTGGTATTGGGCAGCAGCATCAAGAACTCCTCGCCGCCGCTGCGACAGAGAACGTCAGCGTCCCGTGAGCAGGTCGTCATCAGTCCAGCCATCTGGCGGATGACGGTATCGCCCACATCATGACCGTGGGTGTCGTTGATGCGCTTGAAATGGTCGATATCCAGCGCTATGACCGCAAATGATCGGCCCTCGCTGGCGAGCATCTCGAGGGCCAGTGTGAGGCCGCGACGGTTGTGCAGCCCGGTCAGCGGATCGGTTTGAGCGTCCAGGTTGAGCTTGCCGATGCGCTGATGCAGCAGGCTGATGCCCAATTGCATGGCGCGCTTGAGTTGCGCCGCTTCGAAATACCAGGAGCGGATACGCTGAATGCGCTCAGCGCTGTTGGGAGCATCCATTTCGCTGGCGCGCTGGGCCAGCTGAGAAAGCGGTCGCGTTATCAACGTCGCCAGTCCCCAGATGCAAAGCAGCGTCAGCAGGGCGAGCGGTGCCGTCTCTCGGATGACTTTGAGCATCAGATCATCGAGCGGCTGCAGCGTGTCGGCGGTTGGTCGCTGGGCCACGATGCCCCAGCCTGCTGCTGGGGAGGCCGCATAGCCAGCCAGCATATCCACGCCTTGACTGTTGATCACTCGAAGGCTGCCGGACTCCCCTTGCAGCACCCTGTCGATGACTTCGTTCTCGCCCACTACTGTACCCAGGCGTTTCGGCTGCGGGTGATAGAGGAGCCTTCGTGACTGGTCGACGGCATAAAGGTAGGAGCCGTCCTGATAGAAGTGCTCGCCCAACATGCTATGGAGGATGTTGCGCTCGCGCAGAGAAATCACCCCGCCTATATAGCCGAGGTAGGTACCGTCACGGGCGACGATAGGATGCGAAATAAGGATTACCAACGTACCTAGTGCCGACGTGTACGGGCTGCTGATCAGCGGCTCGCGCTTAGCCAAGGCTCGGAGAGCACCCGGTGAGTTCAGCTTTTGCCCGACCAATAGGCCGGTATTCGGAGCGGTCGCCAGCACTTCGCCTTGGGCGCTGGTAACAACGACGGCATTGAAGCTGTCTGTCTGCTGCCGAAGCCGTCTGGCTTCCTCGTTCAGTACACCGTTGTCAGGAAACTGGGCAGCGATATTCTCAGCGCTGACGGCCAATTGCTGCTGGGCCGAGTGAAAGAACAATTCTGTCCCGTCTGCCAGTTTTGCCGCATAAGCGCGGTTGGCAGCCAGCGTGCTGCCGATCAGCGAGTCACGCTGGACCTTATAGCTGGCGTAGAAGCCGATACCGAGCGTGATCAAGCCACTCAGCATTGCCAACAGGATGATCAGTCGGCGCAAGTCCAAGCGAGGTAGGCGAGCGGTTTGCATAATTCCGGTTGTAATCAGTCTCGGTAACGGTGCGATGTAGAGATTTTGTTTGCCTCCAGCAACGACTGCAATCAGTCGACATAGGGCTGGCTGCTCCTGGCTCAGGGGGTAACTCGCGAGACCCTAACACGGTCATCGAGCAGGCAAACAAGATTATTGACTGCGTCCCCCTCGCTATCATGGGTAAAACATGAACAACCGAGCGCGGCAGGTGACCAATGTGCACCGGCGAGTAATTAGGTCCGGGGTCCCTTTGCTACCATGCGCTCATTGATCGAAACGGAAAGCTGCTGTGACCGACAACTCTACCTATTCGCCAACCGCGCCGACTCATGTTCCGACCGGCGTGCCAGGGTTGGACGCTGTCCTCAAAGGTGGGCTGCTACCCCGAGCGGTCTATATCGTTCAGGGTGGGCCTGGCGAGGGAAAGACCATTCTTGCCAACCAGATCTGTTACAGCTGGGCGGCTCGTGGCGAGCGCTCGCTGTATGTCACCTTGCTGGCTGAAACCCACCACCGTCTGCTTCGTCATTTGCAGAACATGCGATTCATGGACAACCAATTCGCCGGAACTTCGGTGGTCTATGAAAGTGCTTTCGACATTCTGCGTACCGACGGATTGGAAGGCATCCTTCGCTACCTCACGCGCAACGGCAAGCGCCAGCAGGCTTCGCTGATCGTGATTGACGGCCTGTTCGCGCTGGAAGAAAACGCCGCCTCGGAGCGAGCGTTCCGTGAGTTCATCAACGACTTGTCGATCTACGCTGACGTGGTTGGGTGCACCATTCTGTTGCTGACCAACAGCAAGCGCGACTCCGGTAGCCCTGAGTTCACTATGGTTGATGGTTGGTTGCACCTGGGGAGCGACGAGGACCAGTTCCGCACCTACCGCTATCTACAGGTGCGCAAGTTCCGCGGCAGCGACTTCATCTCCGGTCGGCACATGACCTCGATCACCAGCGACGGTTTTCGCGTGTTTCCGCGGCTCGAGGCGGTCACTGGCGATCTACAGTCGGCAAACATGCGCGACGAGCGCTTGAGCACGGGCGTCGCCGGGCTCGACGACATCATTCAGGGCGGCATTCCTTTTTCCTCGACGACCTTGCTGGTAGGCCCGACAGGGGTAGGCAAGACCACCTTGGGACTGAGCTTCATCTGCGAGAGCAGCGAAGCCGAGCCTGGGCTCATTTTCGGCTTCTACGAGGACGCCCACAGACTGCGACGTCGTGCGAAAGCGCTTGGGCTTGAGCTGGGCGCGATGATCGACAGCGGCGTGGTGGAGGTGGTCCATCACTCCCCGACGGAGCTGTTACAGGATCAGCTCGCTGAAGAAATTATCGAGGAGGTCCGCCGCCGGGGCGTCAAACGGCTGTTCATCGACGGCATCGACGCGTTCAAGCAGGCGGCGGTGAACGAGCAGCGGCTGGGCCGTTTTGTCAGCACTCTTACCGCTATCCTGCGTTGCGAGGGCGTGACTACGGTATTTAGCGCCGAGCTGGCCGAGATCGTCGGTGGCGAACATGGGCTGCAGTTCGCGGCGGTCTCGGCGATAGCGGAGAACATCATTCTGCTGCGGTACGCGGAACTCGAGTCGAGGCTCTACCGTACTCTAGCCATTTTGAAGATGCGTGAAAGCGGCTTCGATCCCTATGTATATGAGTTCTATCTGGGCGAGGGAGGATTCAAGCTCGGAGGGAGGATGGAGCGTACCGAGGGGGTCGTGACGGGGCAGCCCCACCGTCAGACCCTAACGGGAGGGCGGGATGCGTGACGAGCAGCCGCAAGAGCTCGACCCGCTCGTGTTGCTGGTCGAGGATGAGCTCGGCCTCAGCAAGCTGATGGTGATGATTCTCGAGGACGAGGGCTACCGAGTCGTCGAAGCGGCAAATGGCGCGCAGGGCTTGGCCAAGCTTGAGCAGGAAAAACCGGCGCTGATCATCACTGACTATATGATGCCCGAGCTCAATGGCTACGAGATGGTTTGCACGATACGCAAGAACCCGGCGTTCGACGACGTGCCGATTCTGATGATGAGTGCTGCCTTGCCTCAGCAGTTGCCGGTCGACGATCTGGTCGATCATTTTCTGCCCAAGGGCACCGGGCTTGAGAAGCTGGTGACCACCATTCGCCATCTCATCGAGACTGGCGGCAAGCCTTTAGAGCCGGCTCCCTAATGGCCGGCCGGCTGCTGCGCTCAGGGCGCCGGGGTTAGGCCCGCACCGCTGACACCTTGCCGGTTGCTTGGCAGGAAGCGCTTGAGGCGCAACGCTGGCGACTCGATCAGGTGCCAGGACAATGCAGCGATGGCGATGCTCGCTGCCAGGCTGATCGCCATGAACATTGGCAGCGAAAGCTTCGGGTCCAGCCAATGAACCAACAGCTGCTGCACTGGGAAACTGAAAATGTAGATGCCATACGAAAAGTCACCGTATCGGCCGAAGCGAGACAGTCGCGGAATTCTCAGGTGCGCCAGGTAAATGGTCAGGTAGGGCAATGTCAGCACATGAACGAGGAACCACCACTCGGTCCTCGCGCTGATCAGCGAAAGCGTAAGCAGCACGACCGCGATCTTCCAGTCCCAGGGCAGGATCTTGCGATACAGATAGAGCGCTGATCCGAGAAAGAAAAACATGCCCAGGCGAGTCACCTTGCGCAGCATGTCGCTCTCCAGCCCAAGGTTAGGCGCCAAGTGGAAATGGATGAACATAAGCGCGATTGGCACTGCCAGTACGGCGATTCGTCCGAACAGTTTGAGCAGCCCCAGCAACAACAACATCGTGTACATCAGCACTTCATAAGGCAGCGTCCAGACTGATCCATTGACCGTCTCGGGGAACGGGTTTTCGGTGAATACGCCAGGCAGGTGGAACTGGGTGAACAGCGCCACATTCGTCAGATAGCGGACGGTCTGGCTATTGAGCAGGTACTCGCTCAGCGACAATTCGGTGGCCAGCGGGCCGACAATGAAAGCCGTGAACAGCGTCGATACCGCTAGCGCCGGAAATATTCGCAGCGCTCGTTTGCCGGCGAAGTCCAGGCTGCTGCGGCTGTGAATCCACGATGCGGCAATCAGAAAACCGCTCATGACGAAGAATAGATTCACCGCTATCTCGGCCGTATCCATCGAACCGGTGAACAGCCGCACCGGTTCGACAGCGCCCAGTCCGGACAGCCAGTAACAATGGCCAAGCACCACTGCGGACGCAGCGAAGAAGCGTAGAAAGTCAAAGTTGTTTTCGTCGCGTTGCACCGATGCGATATCCATGCGCGTCTCCTAATCAAGTCCAGAACAGTCAACGCAGTGGGAAGGTCTTGTTCATGCCCAATGCACCGTTTTCGCCGTCATGGATGGCCTGCTCGAGAAGCGCCAGGCGCTCCCGGCTGTTACGCAAGCGGGCAAAGAGGCGCAACAGGGTGAGAAAGACCGCTCGGTTGAGCCAGTGAAGCCGGGGCGAAGCGGCCCAGACGTTTTTGTCGAACCATGCTTGGTTGCGCGCGGTGTAGTAGGCGCGGAAATCGGAATCACCAAGCAGGAAGGTTTCGTAGATGTTGCTGGTGCGCTCCTTGATGTTCCAGGACTGCTCCAGCTCCTCGATCACGGCTTCGGTAAAGAGATACAGTCGTCCACCGCTGGCGGTAATGCGCCGGGTGTATTCGGTATCGTCAACGTAGAGGACCAGTTCCTTGAGCGGCAGACCTATCCGTTCATACAGGCTTCGATGGGCGAGCATGCCGCCGTAGGGGGCGAATGGCAGGCTGATGCTCGTGGGTGGCCTACTGGGCCGCTTGCCCCAGGGCAGCCGACGCCAGAGTTTGTAAGGCAGCTGGGCGATATGAAAACCGAAGTAGCTGGAGCGCGGCTGGCGGATGTACCGCGGGGGCACGCCTTGCGCAACGTCGGCTTGTTGCGTTGCCCGATAGCCCAGCACCGCGACCCGATCCTTGCCGAGCAGGCTAGTGAGGCGCGCAAGCTCGCGGTGCAGAATCGATACCGCGGCAGCCGTGGGCGCGTTGTCGTCGTCCATCATCCAGATGTAATCGGCATCCGTAGCCAAGGCGGCCTGAAGGCCCACCGCGTAGCCATTGGCCGAACCGGTGTTCTCTGTCAGCTCGATCAGGCGGACCTGGTCCGGCCAGCGTTCCGTCAACTGATCGAGTGGTGCCAGCGCCGCGTTGCTTACCACCACCACGCCGCTGATGGCGGTAAAGCTCAGGGCCCGTTCGATCAGTTGCTGGAGATAGGGCAGCCGGTCGCCGTAGGTCACGGTAACCACAGTGGTTTTCGAAGTCATGGTTGTCTCGGCGTGAATCCTGAGGATGCCCGCTACCTTGATAGCGTGGCTCATCTGGCAAGGCCCTTGCGGCGATGCGGTTGGAGCGATAGCGGGAACTCGTTGAGCGTGGTCTACAGCTGAATCAAACGATCTTGTCGGGTGCGTTGCTGATTGCTAGATACGTTCCATTGGCCGATCGATCGGCGGAAGAAGGGCTATCGTCCTCTGCGGTAAAGAACGCGTGGAAGACACTGATCAATGGGTTATTACCGGGCATGCCGGCGATTGCCGGAGCCTGGAATATTTCCGTATAGGAATACCCGTCTGCATACACCAGCGTTTGCTTGGTTTGGTCTGCACTGTCCATGGCGTCTCCAAATAGGTCGCGGGTTAAAACGAGTAACGAGTGCTTTCGCCTGAGCGGATGTACGGGCTGCCGGAAAGCGGCTTCGCCAAGCGAATTGGGGCAGGAGATGGTGTGTCGGCGTGGTTGACCACGATGCATGGGCTAACGCTCTGGCGTGACCCGAGGTTGTAGATATTCTTTCCAGCCGCACAGCGGGACGTGCCCTGCGCAGCACTCTCATACTCGTGCAGGTGCTGCTCATCGTATGCTGAGCCGGTTTTGTGGCTGGCGTTTGTTGTCCCGCTGATCAGCAGCGCGAGGCTTAATGCCGAAAGGGTCTGAATGCGGTGTGTTGCGGTGGTTGTGTTCATCCTTGAAGCCTCGCAATGGGGAATGAGGGCTCGGTCAGGCGTGCTTCATCGGTACAGCCGTCGGGTAAACCTGAGCCACGCTCAGAGGGGTTACCGTTGGTCGATGCAACAGCGCGTCCTGCCCTTGAAGCAACGAAACCTCTCGAACCCTAGTATCAACGAACACCTTAATCTCCTGCCTGAATCGTTCGGTTGAAAATCGCTCTGCGCTTGTGCGGCAAGTCTCAGGCAGGATCAGATGCGCTTGCGCCTCGAATTGCCCCACAGCGGCTATCAGTGACTCCGGCGTCTGTTCGGTATAGAACACGCCCGTCGGCTCGGGGTGGTCGATTCCTCGTACGGTTTCCAGTACACCCCCTCTGCCATAGGCGATAACGGGCGTGCCGCATGCCTGGGCTTCGATGGGTGCTATGCCGAAGTCTTCTTCCGCTGCAAAGACGAAGGCGCGGGCGCGCTGCATGTGGTGCAGCAGCACCGCGAAGCTCTGATACCCCATCAGCGTTACGTTCGACGTGGCGAGCTCCTTGGCCTTTTCCATCTCAGGTCCGCTGCCGATCACGACCAGCTTCTTGTCCGGCATCCGCGAAAACGCCTCGACGATCATCGGGATGCGCTTGTAAGGCACCATTCGCGAGGCGGTCAGGTAGTAATCCTCCTTCTCCGCGTGGAGCGTGAACTGGCGCGTGTCGACCGGCGGGTAGATCACCGTGGATTCGCGTCGGTAGCTCTTGTTGATTCGCCGGCCGATGAAGTGCGAGTTGGCGACGAAGTCATCCACGCCGCTGGCGGTGCGCTGATCCCACATGCGCATGTAGTGCAGGAGCATGCGTGCCAGCTTGGCCTTGAAACCATGGTCCAGGCTCGCTTCGTGCAGGTACTGATGTTGCAGATCCCAGGCATAGCGAATCGGCGAGTGCACATAGCTGATATGCAGTTGGTTGGGGCCGGTCAATACGCCCTTGGCGACGGCGTGACTGCTGGAAATCACCAGGTCATAACCCGACATGTCCAGCTGCTCGATGGCCAGTGGCATCAACGGCAAATACTTCTGGTAGTGCGTCTTCGCCTTCGGCAGTTGCTGAATGAAGGTCGTGGTGGCGCGCTTGCCGCCGAGGTTGGCGCGGTCTTCGTCGGAGAGGAAGTCGATCACGGAATAGAGGTCGGCTTCCGGCCAGACGTCCAGTAGTCCGGAAAGCACCCTCTCAGCACCGGCGTAGGTCACTAGCCAGTCATGAATTATGGCGATTTTCATTGCGATGGCCTTTTTGTAGGTTGGGGAGTGGCGGCCGTCCCCTCAGTTGCCGTGACGGGAATCGCAGCCGATGCCGTTACTGCTGTACCGGCGGGCGGGGGTGGTGCGTCGGAACAGTCAGGTGGCGGACCGGGCCTCGGGCTAGTGCTTTGGCTGGCTGAATGGCAGCGAATTGATGCCCGCAACATTGGTATTTCGTGCTCCAGTGAACGCTTGGTCGATGAGCCTGGAAACCTGACGAGCCGAGGTGTTCCAGCAATACCGCGCGACGTTAGCCTTGCCTCGTCGCCGCAGGTCCTGACGTAACGCGGCGTCGTTGAGGATTCGCTGCATGCTCTGTGCGATGTCCTCGACGTTCAGGGGGTCGAAGTACAGTGCGCTGTCGCCCAGAACCTCCGGAATAGATGCGGCGCGCGCAGCGATAACCGGGCAACCGCAGGCCTGGGCTTCGAGCGGCGGGATGCCGAACCCTTCATACAGCGAAGGAAACACGAAGGCAGTCGCACCCTGATAGGCTTCGACCAGTTCCTCATCGGTTAGCCTGCCCAGCATGCGAATGCGCCGACTGCCTGGCACGTCGTGAAGGCTGCCCGAGAAGATCCGGTTCGAGTCGCCAATGATGCGTAGCTCGACTTCACACCGACCTTCCATGCTGAGGAATGCCGCCACCATACGGGCGAAATTCTTGTGTGCACTGGGTGACGACACCGCCAGCAGGTAAGGCGCCGCCTCGCGCGGGCATTGCTCTGCGCAAAATGGTTGGAAACGCCCATCCACGGCGTTCGGCACGACACATATGCTGCTTGCTGGATAACCGTAATGGCTCGCTATTTCCTTTCTGGAAAAGTCGCTGACGGTGATCAAGGCTTTGGTTCGTCCAAGCAATAACGGGGTCAGGTTTCGGTACATGGCTCTGAATGTCCTGGAATAGCTTTCCGGGTGCCTGATGTAAGTGATGTCGTGGTGCGTTGCGATCTGGTTGCCATAGAACAGAGGGGCGGTGTTGCACAGCGAGACCAGGGGGGGGTAGCCGTTGCGTGCCAGCCACAGTGGGAGGTCCAGCTGCTCCCATGCATGCCCTCGGTGTCGGCCAATACGTCGGACCTGCAATTGCTCTGCGCTTTCGTGCAGGCGTATGTCTTCGGGTGCGACGAAGACCAAGTCGTCGCGCATGTCCTTCAGCTGCAGGGAAATTTGTTCAGCGAACCGCTGTACGCCCCGCATGTCCTGGGTCAGGAAGCGAGCATTGATCACGATCATCTTGAGTTCCTTCTGTTCAACGAGTCGAGATGGGTTGCAAGGGCTCGGATCCGACCGAATCAGGTCCGAGGCTGAGGATTTTCGGAAACGCGCTGAGTTCGACGCGGGCGGCGCAGTGATCCGCGTTGCTCGGGCATTGCCAGGCGATAGCGGTGGTCCACCCCTTGTCGGGCTGAGCGGTATCCAGCAGTTTCAGGTTGCTGGCTGACCTGCCTGCCGAGGTGATGGTGACCGGGCGGGTCTGGTCTGTAGTACTCCAGGCCACCAGAAGCTGATCTTCGTCGTTGCCGAAGCGCAGCAGAACGCTGTTTCGGGATTCCTCGACCCGGCCCAGGAACTGGTAATCCTTGATGATCGGACTGATCGCTTCGAGCACCTGGTATGCAGGTTTTGGCGAGTAGTCCTGCCTGAGCAGGCCGAAGTTGTGTTCCCGTTCGCGCTTGTCGGTGCCGTCGTTGCGGAAGTCGTACCACCAGTATCCGCGCACGTTGGGTAGTGTCCTGGCGAGGAAAAAACTCCGTGCCAGATACGCTGCTTGTAGGGTTTCGTCGATGCCGCAGGCACCTTGGTGCGCAGGCCAGGCCATTTCCGTCAGGTAAAGCGGCACCGGTTTATTGGCGGCACGGGACAGTTCCATGTCGACGCCGGCGAGCCATTCGATCCAGGCTTCCGGTGTGTTCTCCCCTCGACGCCTGCAATGGACGTAGGGGTGCAACGAGAGGCCATCGACCGATTGCATGATTCCGGCCTCGATCAGGCGCAGCGCGAAGCCGGATTCGATGCCCTTCGTGGTCACTGCACCGGCCAGCACTTTGGCGTCCGGGTCATGCTGGCGGATGATGCCCGCGGCATCGGTGATTAGCCGGGCGTAGTCCGCGGTGAACTGCGGATCGACCGGGTCCTCGACATCCCATTCGTTCCAGATCTCGTAATGTTTGATGCGGCCGCGAAACTGCTCGGCGGTGAACGCCACGTAGCGGTTGAATGCGGTGCGTACCGGTTCGCTGCGTGGCTTCTCGCCGTCGCCGTGAAAGCGATTGCCGTAGCCAAGAATGAACAGGCTGTCGATCCCCTGCGCTTCGTTGCCGGCAAGATACTTAGGCCAGTGCGGTTCCACCTTGAGCTGATCGCGCCTGCGCTCGAGGAAGGCCCAGTGCGCATCGGTGCGCACGGACTCGATGCCAGCTTGTTTCAGCAGCTGCACGCCCTTGCTGGTGCTGTCGCGTAGGTGCAGATCATGCGAGCAGACCCCCAGAATGAACGGGTCCTCAGCTGGCTGTGCCGGTGCCTGCATGGCAAGGACGGTCACAGCGGCGGCAATCGCCAAACGGTGTAGTGGATGGCGACATTTCATGGCCGGTCGTCCCTGGTTTTTCGCTTGTCGAGTTCAAGGCCGTAGCGCGTTGATACCGTAGCAATCGGGTGGTGACGCTCACGCGGCGTCAGGGCATGTGCGATGGCCATGCCGAGGAATAGGGTGGCCGTAGTGACTTCCAGTACGTCGGTTGCCCAGCCAATCAGGATGGTGCAGAAAACGATCCCCAGCAGCGCGTCGCGAATGCGCGGGCCACGGTCATGCAGGCGCAGCAGCAGCGGAAACAGCAACAGATACAGCAGCACGCCGAATACGCCGAGCATTCCCCATAGATACAGCGCGGTGTTATCGGCGATGCTCAGCAGCTCCAGCCAGGCCAATGGAAAGGCTGCCGCGCTGCTGCCTACTGCACCGAAACCCGCGCCCCACCAGCCCCAACCTTCATTGGTCACGACGTCGATGAAATTTGGCCAGCTGTGAATCAATCGGTCATTGAAGGACGCCAGCAGGCTGGCGCTATAGGCCTCGCTCTGCGGAATGTTCAATAGCAGGCTGGCGATCGGCAATGCCATTCCGGTCAGCACGGCAATGAAAAATGCCGTGGCGCTGGGCAGGCGATAGCCGGCCAAAAACAGCATCATCAGGGTCAGCAGGTACGCAGCGGCGGTGGATTTATTGGTCGTCAGAAAGATTGCGCCGAAGGCCACCGGGTACAGCACCATCCGTAACAGCCGCGACTGCAGGAACGCCGCCAGGAACAGGCTGTACAAGGCGATCATCACGGCCAGGTTGGTCGACATCCTGGCGAACCCGGCGAGACGGTCGGTACTGCCGAAGGCCCATGATTTGTTAGCGGTCAACTCGACATCGCCCATCATGTAGCTATAGCCCTTCCACGGCACGCTGGTGAACATGTCCAGCGCAATACCGAGCAGGGACGCGACCAGGCACAGGCCGATTACCCAGCTGAGCAGGCGGGTTCTCTGTTCCAGGTAGCCGCCGCAGAACAAGCCGAACAGCAGCGGAATGTAAATAAACAGACTGAAGCCGACATTGCCGAGTGTGGCGCCGTGCAGCAGCGCGAACAGGCTCGAGACCAGCACAGCAAACAGCACCAGCCACACGCCGGGTTTGCTTTGGGCCCTGGGTAATTCCAACGCAACCGCGGCGACGCAGGCCAGCTTTGGCAGGTAGAGCAGGGCGGATACGCCGGCAACATCCAGGTAGTAGCGAAGTGCGCCGGCAAAGGTTTCGCTGATCAGCAGCGAGGCCGCGATCAGCGTGAGCACGGTGGGTTTGTCAATCGCCAGCGGTCTCGACCTGCGGTGCGAAATGGTCAGCGAACTCGGGTTCATCGTGGGCGCTCCGGCCGTGCAGCGTGGAACACAGGATCGACTGATACTGATCGAGCATTCGTTCCGTATCTAAGAAAGTGGCGACGCTATCGCGTGCCTGGCTGGACAATCGATGGCGCAGGCCGCTGTCCAGATAGAGCTTGAGCATGGCCCTGCCGAGGGAGTCGGGATCGGTCGGCGTGCACAACAAGCCATTCAGGTTGTCCCGGATGATCTCCGGCAGGCCGCCCATGTTCGTGGCGATGACGGGTAGATGCTGCGCGCAGGCCTCGACCGCCACCAGCCCGAAAGGCTCAGCCCAGATTGACGGTACGACCAGTACATCGATCCCCTGCATGAAGCGTTCTGAAGGCTGATAGCCGACGAACCTCACTTTGGAAGGGTCGGCCAGCTCGTTGAGCTTCGCTTCGTAATCCAGCTTGCCGCGACCGGCGATTTCCAGCGTGGCGTTGATGGACAGCGCCTGGAACTGCTCGATCAGCCAGCCCACCCCCTTGTTTTCAGACAGCGTGCCGATGTAACCGAAGCGCAGCAGGCCGCTGTGATGCAGGCGTGGCTTGGCCGAGTGGCTGTGGCTGGAGTCGACGCAGTTGTGCACTACATGCTGGCTGGCCCGGCTGAAGTAGCCCTCGGCCGTTATTCGATCGAGGACGAAACGACTCACTCCGATGACCGCTGCGACCTGAGCCGACGCAGCAGCATGCGGCTGGCGAAAGGCCGAACACATGCCGCACTGGCGCTCGCAGCTTCGGCCCTTGCTGAACATGGTGTCCTTGGGGCAAAGCAGGTAAAGGTCGTGCAGCACCTGAGCGATCGGCAGCCCGGCCGCGCTGATCTCATCCCAGGCCGATATCGACCACCCGGTGAGGTTGTTACACACCACAACGTCAGGCCGTTCATGCTCGATGACGTGGCGCACATGCCGCCGCATGCTTCGGTTGTAACGGTCTCGATAGTGCCAACCGAGCCGCAACAGTCGGCTGGGACGGGACTGGGTGAAATGCCAATAAAAGTTATCCAGCCCGGCTCGGTAGATCCGCACGCCGTCGAGCTCTTCTTCGTGCAGCCCGGCCTCTGGTCCGGTCGCCAGGACGACGGTGTCGCAGCCGCGACGCTGGAGCCCTTCGGCTATCTGGCGAACAACGATTTCGGCACCACCGCCGATATGGGGCGCATACAAACTGTGTAGAACAAGGACTTTCATGGTGCGCCCCTCAATGAGCCGTCAATCCGATCGACAGGCCAGCGCTAGGCCAGAAGGGCGGCGGTGCTGCAGAGGTAGCGCGTGGGCACACGGACCTTTTGTTCACGCTGCAGCAGGTTCAGCAAGATCACCGAACGCTTCTCGCCGTCAGCGCTGACAAAGATCGCCTCGAGCTCGTTGAAGCTGCCGCCGTGCAGCTGCACCTTTTCGCCGGGTTCGAACTGCGGCTTCTGGGACGGGGCCGCCAGGCGTTGGCGCAACTGCTCGATCAGCTCGTCTCTGACCGGCGTCGGCTCGCTACCGAAGGCCACCACTCGGGCGACGCCGCGAGTGGAGCGGATCGGATACCAGTTATCCAGCTGCCGATCGAGACGGATGAACAGGTAGCCCGGAAAGAGCGCTTCGTCCGCCTTTCCGTTCCCTGCGGCGTTTGGCTTTACTGGCCGGTAGCACTCGAAGTGCTGACGTCGAAGATTGTCTTCGGCGCGGCTTTCCTGGCGGGGTTTGGTCTGGATCAGGTACCAGCGAGCGCTGCTGAGCGAGGTCATATGAACTGCCTTCCGTAGTGAAAATTTCAATGTCCGTTCTGTCGACGTCATGCGCCTTGCAACGTGGCCGACTGCTCTATTCCCTCGACCAGAGAAAAGCGTTTGAGCAGTGCCTGCGCTTCGCTTCGGCTGTTGAACATCAATACGTCGATGATCGACAGCGAGGGCACGAAGGGATGGTTGAACTGCGGATAGCTCAAGTCATCCATGCGCAAAAAGCGCAGCACCAGTCCGTTCGATCTGAAGTAGGCAGGACAGTAGAGCGCCGTGCCGCCAATGGGGTTGATGTACAGCTCGGCGTTCATCTTGTGGGCGATGGTGACGACGCGTTCCTGCTTGTCCATGCGTGCCGGCAAGCCCAACTCCGAGCCGATGCGGATAGGCGTTGCGATCTGCAGATAGGCGCAGATCCGCCGAATGGAGTTTTCGATGAAGCGCGCCAGGTTGCGCTCCGGATGAGCCAGAATCTGGCGCACCAGCGTTATCACCTCGGTCTTGTGTGGTGCGCGTGAGTAGCTCAGCTCCAGCGTTTTCAACAGTTTCTGAGCTTCCTGCTCGAACTCGTCGCATAGCCAGCGCTGGTTGATCGGGGAGAACTGGCTGGCTTTGCGCAACGGGAACGTGATCAGTTTTGGCTGCCCGTTCGCCAGCACGCGGTTACGGTTAATCCAGGAGCCCTTGACGTACTGAAGGTCGTCGCCCAGCACAAAGACATCGCTGCGCGCGATCAGCTGGAAATAGCCAAGGTAGGGGAACAGGTAGGGCTGCATCATCGAGACGGTTCTGAGCACGGGCTTATCCCTCGCGTGTGTCAGGCTTTTTGAGAATAGCTGTAGTAACCGTAGGCCCCGGTCTCGTAGGCGGAGCTCGAGGCCCTGCGTTTGACGCCGTTGAGGATGGCGCCCTTGAGCAGTACGCCGTTCTGCGCCAAGCGTCGCTTGGAGGCTTCGACCTGGCCGGCGGTGCTCAGCCCATAACGGGCCACCAACAGGCAAGTGCCGGCCTGTTGTGCAACCAGGACGGCATCCGTTACTGCCAACACCGGTGGTGTATCGACGATCACGAAGTCGTATTCACGCTCGGCTTCTTTCAGCAAACGGGCAAAGTTCTCATGCATCAAGAGTTCCGAGGGGTTGGGCGCGGAATGCCCGCTAGCGATGAAATGCAGGTTGGCCTGATCGGTTTTGTTGACGACGGCGGCGAGTTGCAAACCGCTGGCTAGGGCGTCGGACAGCCCGTTGCGTGGCGCCAGGCCGAACATGCCGGCCAGATAGCCGCGCCGCATGTCGGCATCGATCAGTAGTACGCGCTGACCGGCCTGGGCGATGACCGAGGCCAGATTGCTGGCGACGAAGGATTTGCCCACCGAGGGAGTAGGGCTGGTGATGACCAGCACCTGATTGCGTGCCTCGAGCATGGCGAATTTGAGGCTGGTGCGCAGGCTGCGGAGAGATTCGATCGCCAGGTCGGCCGGATCGGCGCGACCCAGCAGCTTGCTTCGGCCATCGCGGATTTTCCGCAACCGGTACAGGTGCTCCTGTTTCGGCGAGAAGGGCAGCGCCGCATACACGGGAGTACCCAGATGTTCGATGGTTTCGGGGCTTTCAATACCGCGATAGAACACCTGTCGCAGCAAGATCACCATCGCCGACACCAGCAGCCCGACGAAGATCGCAACCAGTACCACCAGGGGCTTGATGGGCTTGGCCGGTTTTTCCACCACCGCGTACGCGCTGTCGATGACCCGCACGTTCCCGATGGTGCCCGCACGCAGGATGTCCTGCTCCTGTGCCTTGTCCAGCAACAGCGTGTAGGTGCGCGTGGTGACCTGCATGTCGCGGTTCAGGCGCAGGAGTTCCTGCTGCGTCATCGGCAGGGTGTCGATTTTCTCCATCAGCGCGGCTTTCTGCGCCTGCAACTGGCCGATCTTCTTCATCAGCGTCTGGTAGGTCGGGTGTTCCGGCGTGTAGAGCTGGTTGTATTCAGTGCGCTTGAGGTTGTGCTCGGAGATTTGGGATTCCAGCGCGACGATCTGATCGAGCACGCCCTTGGTCTCGATGCTGATATCCACCGACTGGGCGCTGGTCTGATAGTCGTTGAGGGCGGCTTCAGCCTTTTCCAGTTCCTTGCGCACCAGCGGCACCTGCGACCGCAGGAACTCCAGGCGCTGCGCTGCTTCGGCGGAGCTGCGTTCGATGTTCTGCAGCACGTACAGGCGACTGATCTTATCGAGGACCCGATTGGCTTTCTCCGAATCCGGGTCCTCGAGCGTGAGATAGATAATTCCGGAGTCCTTCCCGGCTTCCCCCACTTTCAGTCGCTTCTGGTAGTCCAGTGCGGTGGTCTGCGGGCGGCTGCGCACGACGATGAACTCGGTGCCGGGACGGGCCTTGAGTTCAGCGACCTGTACCCGAAAATCGTCGTGCTGCACGGCCTCGTTGATCTTGCCAGCCAGCAGCAACTTTTCATCAGCGTCATACAGACGGTATGAGCCGGCAGTGCCTGCACGCAGTAGCATTTTCTCGCCCAGGTAGGCTTCCGGCACGTCCAGCTGGAAGATGTCCAGCTTTTCTCCGCCCCAAGCGTAGCTGTCCATTCCCAATATCGGCGCAGCCAGCTCGCCGTCTTCTACGGGATCGTGTTGGCGGGCCAGGTAGCTGCCAAGCAGCGGGACGTACTTAGGCCGTGCGGTTATGTACAACTTCAGATCATTGACCGTGCTGCCCAGCACAGCACGGGATTTGATCAGTTCTATTTCGGTGATCGCCTGGGATACCGAGTTAGGCCGGGGCACGGCTTCTGGAATGCCGGTGATACCCGCCTTCTTCGGTTCGATCTGGATCATCGCGGTGGCTTCGTAGATGGGTGTGGCGACGATGGCATAGGCGACGCCGAGCAGCGCGAAGAGGGTGGTGATGGTGAAAATAAGACGCTTGTGATCGAACGCCACGCGCAGAATGCGCGCCAGATCGATCCGATTATCGCCGTCGTAGTCCAGCGAAGAGCGGGCCATTGCAGTCATTGCGGGTTCCTTCCTTGAGTGTTGCGCCATCGGTGCAGCAGCGGGCGTGACGGCCAGGTGTTCGTCAGACACCTGGGGTCAGCCTGCGCAAAAGATTGATGCTGATGTTCTGGAAGACCTGGCCCAGCGCCTGGAGCTTGCTGAGCGGGGAGATCGAAGCGAGTACCTGAGCGAACACCTGAATCATGAAGTACTCGTAAAGCGACGGGTCGCCGATGCGCTGGTAGTAACGCGCGAGGTTGTAATAGGCGTGCGTGGTCATCTGGATGCGTTGCTTGCTGCTGCGCATCGAGAAGATGCCGCCTTCGTGCACCCGATAGGCCGCAGGTTTGATCTCTTCGATGAACTTGCCCTTGCCATGAGCACCAAGCAACGACCACCAACAGATGTCCAGAACCTCGACACCGTGCAGCTCCGGCGGAAGCTCATGCAGCAGATTGCGAAAGCAGACGGTCAGGGTTGAAATCGGGCGCGCTTGTTTCAGCTGTAGAGCGCTCGCGTCCTTTCGATATTTGCCGGTCAGATGAGGGGTACGGACGACGCCCTGACTGTTGAACATGAATGCATCGTGATAGGTCATCACGTAGTCGCGATATTTTTCGAGGAAGTCCACCTGGATCTGCAGCTTGCGTGGATCTGTCCAGTAGTCATCCCCTTCGCAATAGGCGATATACCTGCCGCGGGCCTGAGCGAACAGTCGCGTGCTGAACGGCACCCCTAGGCTGTACTGGTTCTCCCGCTGATAGATCGGCTTGATCAGGTTCGGGTAGCGTGCGGCGTATTCACGGATGATTGCCGTGGTGCTGTCGGTCGAGGCGTCGTCATGGACGATCACCTCGAATGGGAAATCGGTTTCCTGCCTGATGAATCCTTCCAGCGTTTCCTTTATGAACGCTGCATGGTTGTAGGTCAGGCAGATGATGCTCAGCAGGGGAGATCGTTGATTGCCCCACGCTGCCATGACGTCCTGTTCGGTTTTCGATTGGGTATCCATTTCAAACGCTCGACTTGGTCATCATTACGTAAAGCCGCATCACTACCGGCCTGGAGGTGAAGGCCACCAGCGTCAGGCAGATCAGCCCGCTGACGGCCAGCCCTAGAAGAATGTCGAATCGGTTTTCGCTGGCGATGGCGGCGAACACCGGTTCGCCGATCAGCAGACCCAGGCCGGTCATGGCCGTGATACGCAACAGATCTTGTAGCCAGGGTCGATGCAGGCCGGCACCGAAGCGCTTGTGCACCATCGACGGCCAAATCAGAAAGGTCAGCATGCGTAGCCCGAACCAGGCCAGCGCTGCGCCGTACACGCCATGCTCAAGGGTTGCGTAAATGACCACGGGAATGCTCAGCACTGCACTGACCAAGCTGAACCACACATGGAGGCGCAGCTGACCGTAGGCGTATTGCAGATAGAACTGAAAGGCGGTGACGGCCATGATCGCGCTGCCGACCACGTACCAAGGCAGTATCTGGCGGCTCCATTTCGCTGCCTCTGCGTCACCGGTCCAGGCGAAAACCAGATCGGCGGCGTGAAATGCGATCACTCCCGCCAACGGGAACAATAGGCTGCAGACGAACCGGGTCGCGTTCAGATAGAGCGCCTGCATATCGGCGATCCGGTCTTCAGCAACGAGCATCGTCATCCGCGGCAGCAGCGTCTGCACCAATGGATTGGTCAACGTCATGATGCCGGTCGCCATCAGCGCGACCAGCGAGAAATAGCCGTACTCTTTAAGCGGTAGCACGTTGGACAGCAGCACCTTGTCCAGCTGCGTCAGGACGATCCACAGCACCGAGGTCAGCGAAATGCCAGCGGCGAAGGGCAGAACCGGCTTGACCACTGCCCAGTTGAAGCCGACCAGCAGCTTCGGATTGGGCATCAAACTGTACGCCTTGACGGCGAAGATAAGCGTTTCGAGCAGTCCGACAGCGGCCTGGAAGACAAAGAAGTCCTGCGGGTTCTGGCTGATATTGGCCACCAGAAACAATCCACCGAAATAGCGCAGTGTGGCGACGGTGACGTTTGCGCCATTCAGCCAAGCATGCAGCTCAAGCCCTTGCAGGCCACTCTTGTAGAGGGTGGCGTAGAGCTTGAGGCCGATCATCAAGCCCATCAGGCTGATGCAATGGACGATCGTGGCGCTGCTCAGCTCCTCTGCCTGCAACCATTGGTGAGCGATCCAACCACTGGCGAAATGGATGCTGAGCGCGGTGAGCAGGGCCAACGGCAGGAAGATGAGTTCGAACGAACGCAGCAGTCGTCCCGGTTCGTAGCGTTGCGCCGCGGAGCCGTTACGACCGCGAAAATGCGCTATTTGACGAACCAACGAAGGGGACAGGCCGGCGTCCAGCAGCTGCAGCCAGGCCTGCAGGACTGCGAAAAAGCCGATCAGGCCATAGGCCTCGGCGCCCAGGTGCCCGAGATAGAAAGGCAGGATAAGGATGCCGATGAGCATGGCGTACGCTTGGCCTGCGTAGCTAAGGCCGGTGTTGCGAAGCATTGATAGATTTCGATCGGACATGTCGTCAGCCGTTCTAATTGAGTCAGAAAATGCGCTTGTACGCTGGGGCTGGCGGGCGTAAACGGTCTTCCAGCAACAGACTGGCAGCGACCTGAGGCCAGACGCGTTCGGTGGCCAGGCGGCTGCCCTGCGATGACTGATTCAATAGCGTTTCGATAACCGTGTTTTGGACGTGCCGTGGCAGGCCCGGGTAGATCGGCAGACACAGCACCCGGCGACTCAGGGCGCGGGACTCGGTTTGTGGGATCTGCGGCTGCACGTAGCTGAGCGTGTCTAACGAGGGGTAGAAGTAGCGCCTCGGGTTGATACCCTCGTTCTTAAGCGCCGCCCGGCAATGCAGCAGTTGGTTTTCATCCGTCAGGGCTATCGGGAAGTAGCTGTGGTTGCGTTGTGAGTACGGCTGCTGGCGCTGCAAGTCGAAATGATCACCGAGCTGTTGTTCGTAGCGGCTGGCGATTTCCTCTCGCTGCTCCAGAATCAACGCCATCTCGTCGAGGATGCACAGGCCCATTGCGGCGGCAAATTCGTTGAGTTTGGCGTTGATACCGATGCCGTCGATGATGTCGGTGTCGACAATGCCGAAGTTGCAGAGCAAGCGAATCCTTTCCGCCAAGGCGTCATCATTGGTGACGATGGCGCCGCCCTCGATGGTGTGGAACAGCTTGGTAGCGTGAAAGCTGAGCGTGCTGATGTCGCCCCAGTTGAATACCGACTGGTCCTTGTAGCGGACACTGAACGCGTGGGCGCCGTCGTAGATCACCTTCAGGCGATGCCGCTGCGCAACCTGCGAGATAGTCTCGACGTCGCACGCATTGCCGAAGACATGGGTGGCCACGATCGCTTGGGTGTCGGCCTCTATCCTCGCTTCGATCGCCTTGGGATCCAGGTTCCAGGTGGCCTTGTCGATGTCCGCGAATATCGGCCGGACGCCCTCCCACTGCAGCGAACTGGTGGTGGCGACGAAACTGAACGGAGTTGTGATGGCGCTGCCGGAGAGATTCAGTGCCCGATAAGCGATCTGCAGCGCCAAGGTCCCGTTGTTGGTCAGGATGATATTCCTGACACCCAGGTAATCGCGCAGCCGCTCCTCCAGCTCAGTCACCAGCGGGCCATGATTGGTCAACCAACCGGATGCGTAGATGCTGTCGACGTAGCCCAGGAATTTGGTTTTATTGCCCAGATACGATTTGGTGACATTGATCATCTCGATGTCCTTATCGGTCGTCACGGCGGATAGCGGACGCAAAAAAGTGCGTCTGTGAGATCACGCAGTAGGTTGCGTACCCAGGGCTGTTGCGCGTCGTGCCCGGCGCTGGTTCAGCTTGAGGATCATGCGGGTCGCGAAGCTTCCGGCGTGGGGATCGCCATAGTGGAAGATGGCTGTTGCGCGGCGGTGGGAGGGATCGCAGGGTTCGTTCGCATGCAGTGTGCGGTAGCCCCAGAACAGATAGAGGTTGCCCGGGACAAGTTGAAGCTTTTCGGGTCGCAAAAGCTTGTGGCGGATGGCCGAGCTGATCAGTTTTCGACTCAGTGCGTTCTGCAATAACGCTTTTTCCACAACGTTAATCAGGACATTGGAGCGTATGCGGCGACCATTGGGGAACAGAATGAGATCACCCCGATCGACCCCGTCTTGAGGAATTTCGATGGGCAGTAGTGCGGTGACCAGACTGGCGTCGTAGTGAAAGCAATTGGACTCGCGCCGGCCTGAGGTCCCCTGCACACAGCGCAGGACTTTAAGTATTTCATCGCTATAAGCGGCTTGCCCTGCGCCCGCCTGATAGACACTTGCCAACATATTCCGAAACTCTGGCGAAGCGCCTAGCGCGCCCAATAGACAACTTTCTATTTCGCCGCCACCATGATGAGCGAAATAACTTCCTTTATGTTTTTCGGCCTCGACCCGGACGCTTTCTTGAAGCGATGCCAGTTGTTCGTTTGATAGGAAGTTGGTAATGCAGGAGCTTCCTTTGTTGTTTATTTCGCTGGTAATTAGCTGAAGGGCTGACGCTTCCAAGTTGCGAAAAGATGTATTCACGATGCACTCCAGTTGGATAATACAGTCGAGTAAGCGTTTTAGTCAGGTATTAGGAAAGTCAAATCTGCTCGACAACGGTATTGGCTGGTGCAGGTGGCATTACCGTTGAGAAAACTATGAGCCCAAGTAGCGCTGCATAGACTTCCCGCTAACGTAATTCGTCCTGGCGAACCTACCGCCACCAGCCGCTTAGGCGCCTGTGGCCCTGTCTGCGTTGTTGTTGAACCAGAGTGGCTGGCTCCGCAGTAGGCTTCAGGCAGAGCTACCGCACTCGGCTAGAATTCGAGATAAGCATCAAAGTATTTATTGTCGCAGGCAGCCCAGCTACAACTGGGGGAAACGCCATCCATGTGCATCAGCGCAGTACCGGCTTCCTTTGGTTTGCCGCCCTAAATGAACTGCCGCTGATTTATGTGATGTAGTTAACATTCAGAACCTGACGGCAGTCAAGATCCGAAACAAAAAATAAATGCACCAACGGGGTGCTTTATCTCAATTCATTGATAGCAAAGGGAGTTCTTACTCTGATAGGCAGGCGAAGGTCGGGAGGGGCTTAGTTTGGCTCAATCTTCGGAACTAATCCGTTTGATCTACGACCATTTGCGCAACAAATAGATGTGCGCTGAAAGCTTCTTCATTTATTCCGAAAAATTAAAAGAAGGGGCGGGTTTTATATGCGAGATAAGTTATTTATGAGGCAAAGCGAACAGCAAAAAAAAAGGCCACTCAATGAGTGACCTTCTATTTGGTTGCGGGAGCCGGATTTGAACCGACGACCTTCGGGTTATGAGCCCGACGAGCTACCAGACTGCTCCATCCCGCGTCTGTGGGCGGCATTCTACAGGCTGACGAACCCGTGTCAACCTTCCGCGGCGATAAAGCGTTTTATTTTCAGGTGGTTAGCCAGGTTGGCTGGCTTGGCACAACGAGCTGAGCACATCCACTCAGGCGTCATGCAGCGATACAAACGAAAAAGGCCACTCGATTGAGTGGCCTTTTCGTATTTGGTTGCGGGAGCCGGATTTGAACCGACGACCTTCGGGTTATGAGCCCGACGAGCTACCAGACTGCTCCATCCCGCGTCTGTGGGCGGCATTCTACATCTTTCGGTTGATCTGTCACGGTTTTATTGCCAAACGGACAATCTTTCGTCAGGCAGTTAGCGAAACATGCGCGGCGTGGGGCTCGGACGAGGGGGGCTGGTGTCGAGCCGGTCGTGCGCTAGGGGACGCTTTGTGATGGTGACGCGCGATTCGCAGCATGCCCCAAAGCATTGCCAGGGCGGCTGCACTCCAGCCAATCACAATCAGAAGAATTACCAGTGGCGGTGTGATCATCGTTGGATTCCTTTCTAACTAGACATCATCTGCTCTCGATGTAGTGGACCGCGAAATGCAAACAACGGTTCCGCTTTCCATCTGTCGGCAACGTGGACCTATGCCGGCAGCCGGCTGCCTAAATAGCTGGGAGCGCTCGAATAGAGGAGAAGGGTATGCGGAGCTATTTGCCTATCGCACTGGTAGCGGCGCTTGCAGCTACAGCCACGGCTACAGCTGGCGTCACAATGCCAGGCACCGTTCAGCTGGCGCAGAACTCGGGCTCGGTCGATCGAACCCTAGGTAATGGGTCTATGGGCACCGGTGCGGGTATCGAGCGACTACCGGAAGATTCCGAGAAGGATCGCAAAGTACCCGACCAGCGACCGCAGCAGGCTTATGAGCAATCCAATCATGGCGACACGGATACCGATATGGAGCATCGCCCGCGCCGGACATTGGGCGATCGAGATCAGGATTGATCGCCCCGTTTTATGAGCCGATAACGGCGAAAGGAAAATGTCGTCGCCCGATGCTGCCTCCACTGCTGCTAGCCTCGACGAGATCATCCATCGTCAGTGGTGGTGCTGCTGTGACAGGTCGCCGGACAGCAGCTTTTGCTTACGTTGAAGCCCGCTTGCGTGTCGCGCTGCGATGTTCAAATTTGCCTGTTGATGGAACAGTTACAACAGGCTGCCCGAATGGAAGGGAAGGAGCGCGCTTTGCTTGAATGCCAGAGCGCCCAAGCCGGGTGGTCGTCTCCTAATGGCTTGCCATGATTTGCAAAATTAGGCAAACGAAGGCTAGCGCTGGCGCTTGGCTCCTCCTCAGGTCGCCCCAACAGATAGCCCTGAACCAGGTCGATGCCCATGTCTGAAAGGACGTGCAGTTCTTCACTCAGCTCGATGCCTTCCGCGATGACCTGAGCCTGTGACGCTCTGGCTATCTTCATGATCGATTCGACAAACTCGCGCTTCACGGCGTCGCGGTGAAGACCATCTATGAAGTAGCGGTCAATCTTGACGTAATCGGGGCGCAGCTCCGACCACATGCGCAGACTGGAATAGCCAGCACCGAGGTCGTCCAGAGCGATGGAGAAGCCCATGTCACGGTAGTGATGCAAGGCGGCACGAAGCAGCTCGAAATCGTCGGTGGGCGTTTGCTCCGTAAGTTCGATCACGACCTTCTCGGCAGAGATGCCGTATTGATGCAGTAACTCTAGAGTGCGGCCCGGCTTGTGCTTAGCATCCAACAACGTTTCCGGCGAAACGTTGAGGAACAGTTTGCTCTGCAGCTGCTGCTGGCTGTAGCGACGACAGGCATTCTCGCGACAGGTCATTTCCAGCTCATTGAGTCGGCCGGCATGTCGAGCCGCTGCGAGCAGGTTGATAGGGGAGTGTAGCGAGGTGTTCGATGGCCCTCGTGTCAGCGCTTCGTAGCCGAGGATGAGTCGTTTGGAAAGCGACACGATGGGCTGGAACAGGCTGGTAACGCTGCCGTGAGCAAGGATGGAATCCAGCGTGCTCAACTGCTCGGTAACGGTCATGATGGTCTCGTGCGGCCTTAAAATGCGAAGGGCCGCACAATGGCGGCCCTTCGCATTTCACGACACTACGATGTCATTTTGATGACATCTGTTGCTTAGCGCTCGACAGGCTGGTTCTTAGCCATCGTCTCTTGCAAACCCAGGTAATCCAGCAGAATTCTGCCGCTTTCTGACAGATAGGCATCGTCCTCGGGTTTGATTTTTTTATCTTCAACGTGCGGTGTCGTCTCATCTTCTTTTTCGAGCTTGGCCAGCGGCTCTTCGCCCTTGGCCTTGCGCAAGGTGTTTTCCAGTGTCAGCTGACGCTTCTCGATCCGCTCCTGCTGCGCCCGGCGCTTTTCCTCGTTGAGACTAATAGTCGTCTCGTGAGTAAGCTCCTGCGTCAGTGCGAGGCGATCCCGAGTAAATACAAAGTCTGGATTCTCATTGGTTCGCCCCTCATGGCGAGCCTTGAGTTCGGCGAGGAACGGCTTGAACGGATTCATGTCCGGGCTGACTGCTGCGCGAATGCTGTCCCATGGCATCGCTTCAGGCAGAGCGCTTTCGCCAATTTCCTTGGTATCAACCTCGGCGGGGTAGGAGATGTCCGGGATGACGCCTTGATGCTGAGTGCTTTGCCCGGAGACTCGGTAGAACTTGGCGAGCGTCAGCTTGAGTTCACCGTGATTAAGCGGTTGGACAGTTTGTACGGTGCCTTTGCCGAATGTCTGTCCACCGACGATCAGTGCCCGGTGGTAATCCTGCATGGCGCCGGCGAAGATCTCCGAGGCCGATGCGGACAGTCGGTTAACCAGCACTGCCAGCGGCCCCTTATAAAACGCGCCTTGCTGCTCGTCAGCCAGAACGTCGACGCGGCCATCACTATTGCGGACCAGGACCGTAGGGCCTTGATCGATGAACAGGCCGGTCAGCTCGGTGGCTTCCTGAAGGGAACCGCCGCCATTGTTACGCAAGTCGATGACGACTCCATCGACGTTTTCCTTCTCCAGCTCCGTGAGCAGTTTTTTCACATCTCGGGTCGTGCTCTTGTATTCCTTGTCGCCAGCACGCAGGGCCTTGAAATCGAGATAGAACGCCGGAATTTCAATGACCCCGAGCTTATAGTCACGACCGCCCTGATTGAGTTTAAGCACCGACTTCTTCGCCGCCTGCTCCTCAAGCTTGACCGCTTCGCGGGTGATCGCGACGACTTTGCTGCTCTGGTCGTTTGGCGCGTTGCTCGCCGGGATGACTTCGAGTCGGACAACTGATCCTTTGGGACCGCGGATCAGTTTGACGACTTCGTCGAGCCGCCAGCCGATCACATCGACCATCTCTTCATTACTCTGACCAACGCCGACGATCTTATCGGCAGGCGCGATCTGCTTGCTCTTCTCGGCAGGGCCAGCCGGCACCAGGCGCACCACCTTCACGTGCTCGTTGTCGCTCTGCAGTACAGCCCCGATACCTTCCAGAGAAAGACTCATGTTGATATCGAAGTTTTCCGCATTGTCAGGAGACAGATACTGGGTGTGCGGATCGTAGGACTGCGCGAAGGCATTGATGTAAGTCTGGAACACGTCTTCGCCGCGAGTCTGCTCAAGGCGCGACAGCTGATTCTTGTAGCGTTTGGTGAGCAGTTCCTCGATGGCCTTGGGTTCCTTGCCGGCGATCTTCAACCGCAGCACCTCATCCTTTACGCGCTTGCGCCAGAGGTCATCCAGTTCCTGTTCGTTCTCGGGACGCGCTGCATTTTCGCGATCGATCAACAGCTCCTCGTCAACCGTGAAGTCAAAGCTGTCGACGCCTTGCTCCAGCAGGCTCAGCGCATATTGCAGCCGGCTCTGCAGTCGCTCCAGATGCACCTTATAGATGATGAACCCGGGTTCAAGGTTGCCGTTCTTCAGGAAGTCATCGAACTGGTTGCGCCAGACTTCGAATTCGGCAACGTCCCCTGCAGTGAAATAGCTGCGCGAAGGGTCGAGCATCTCGAGGTAGCTGTCGAAGATCTTCGCCGAACGGGCGTCGTTCAGCGGTGGCTTGTTGTAGTGGTGGCGCTTGAGCAGCTCGACTACGTTGAGGCTGGCAATCACCTGGTCACGGTCAGGCTGCAGGTAGTCCCATGCATTTGGGTCGGCAGGTTTGGCGAAGGTGGCAGTGGCCTGAAGGCCAACCAGCAGGGCTAGAAAGACTGCGGTCAATGATCGTTTCATATCAAAGGAGCGACGCGAGGCTGAGTAATAACGCATATTAGGCCATCAAATCAGGCGCCGGGACGGAATCCGCTCGGCGGGAAAAACACAGCCCGATGGTATCTGGCGGCTGGCACGCCGCGATTCAGATCTCACCGAGGGGCAGAGCGGTTCGCTGCACCGGAGGATACCGAAAAGGCATTCCACGGTTTTAGACGGGCGTATCGCTATGTGGCCTCGGCAGAACTCAATCAACGGCCTGCACTGCCGGAGTCACGGTTTAGCGGGCGCAGGTATGAACCACTATGGAGGCAGCATGAAGGCATTGCAAGGCGTCGACGGACAGGTGGAGTGGGTGGAGCGTACCGCGGCGAAGTGCGGTGATGGAGAGGTCAGGATTCAAGTAGCCGCTGCAGGCCTGAACCGTGCTGATTTGCTGCAACGGGCGGGGCACTATCCGCCGCCCCCCGGCGTGACCGATATCCTTGGTCTGGAATGCTCCGGAGTGATCAGCGAGGTTGGGGCTGGGGTTTCCTACCAGATCGGTGACCGTGTATGTGCTCTATTGGCGGGTGGCGGCATGGCCGAGGAGATTGTGGTCGATAGCCGCCATGTTCTTCCGGTACCGCAAGGCCTGTCGTTGACAGAGGCCGCGGTTATTCCCGAGGTATATGCCACGGCATGGCTCAATCTGTTCCGCCTGGGTGTGCTGCAGCCCGGCGAGAAGGTTCTCTTGCACGCGGGTGCCAGTGGTGTGGGGTCGGCTGCAATTCAGTTGTGCAAAGCCTTTGGCAACCCATGCTGGGTCAGCGTCGGTTCGGCCGATCGTCTGGCCTATTGCGAGTCGCTGGGTGCCCAGGGCGGCGTGCTCCGGGGTGAATCACTGGAAGCGCTTCGCGATTTCGGACCCTTTGAGCTGATTCTCGATCCGGTTGGTGCGAAGTATGTAGCGCTCAACACCCAGCTCCTGGCGACGGATGGACGTTGGGTAATGATTGGCCTGATGGGCGGACGCAAAGCCGAGGTTGATCTGGGGTTGCTGCTGGCTAAACGAATCCAGCTGATCGGGTCGACGTTGCGTAGCCGCGGGGCTGATGACAAAGCCGATTTGCTGGCTGACATGCAGAACAAAATCTGGCCGCTCTTCGCCAACCAGACTCTTTCGCCGCGATTGGAACGCAGTTTCCCGGCGCGAGACGTGGAAGCGGCATTTGCTGCCCTGGCAAGCAACCAGGTGTCCGGGAAGGTTGCGTTGGTTATCGACGACAGTCTGGCCTAAACAATCCAGGCGCATGCGCCTGGAGACCAGAGTTAAGGCAGCTCAGCGCTCGAATAGAATGCGCTGAGTACCTTCACCAGATGCGCCAGATCCTGGCTGCCGGCCAGCTCGCGGATCGAGTGCATACCAAAGGTCGGCAAGCCAATATCCACCGTGCGCACGCCCAGCTGGCTGGCGGTGATTGGGCCGATGGTCGAGCCGCAGCCCATGTCGCTGCGGGTGACGAAGCTCTGCACCGAGACTTCGTTTTCCAGGCAGAGATGGCGAAAGAAGCCGGCGGTTTCGCTACTCGTCGCGTATCGCTGGTTGCTGTTGACCTTGATCACCGGCCCAGCATTGAGTTTCGGGCCATGGTTGCCGTCATGCTTGTCGCTGTAGTTAGGATGCACCGCGTGAGCATTATCGGCCGAGATCATCAGTGAGCGGTTGATGCTGCGTTGGAAGGATTCGCCTTCAGGCAATACGCGGCGCAACACTTGCTCGAGAAAAGGCCCGTCCGCACCGCACATCGACGTAGAACCGACTTCCTCATGATCGGTGCAGACCAGTACACAGGTTTCCTCAGTGCCCGCACGCAATAGGGCCTGTAGGCCTGCGTAGCAAGACAGCAGGTTATCCAGGCGGGCTCCGGCGATAAAGTCGCCATTCAGGCCGATCACGGCAGCGCTCTGGGTATCGTAGAAACTCAGCTCGAAATCGAGTACGACGTCCGCAACCAGACCATGCTCGCGGCTGAGTTGGTCCGCCAGCAGCGCTCTGAAATCTGGGCTGTCTTCGCTGGCGACTTGCGCCAGGATCGGTGGCAGTTCGATCTGTGGGTTGATTGTCCAGCCCTGATTGGCTTCCCGATTGAGGTGGATCGCAAGGCTTGGAATCACCGCAATGGGCAGCTTGAAATCGATGAGCTGGCTTTCAATTCGACCGTCGCGGCTATAGGTCACGCGTCCAGCCAAGGACAAGTCGCGGTCGAACCACGGAGCGAGCAGCGCGCCGCCGTACACTTCTACGCCAAGCTGCCAGAAGCCCTGGCGCTGCAGTTCGGGCTGCGGCTTGACGCGCAGGCAGGGACTGTCGGTGTGCGCACCGACCAGGCGCATGCCCTGTTCGATGACCGAGTGGCTACCCAGTTGGAAAGCGACGATCGCGGAGTCGTTACGGGTGACGTAGTAGCGACCGCCTGGTTCGGTGTGCCAAGTCTCGCTTTCATCCAGGGGCTTGTAGCCAGAGGCCTGCAGGGCATGGGCAAGGCTGGCAGTGGCATGAAATGGGGTAGGGGAGGCCTTGAGGTAATCGATCAGACCCTGGTTGAGTTCTTCGTGCATGGTTGGCTCCGGACGGCAATGGCTCGGAGTTTATCGCGGAATCAGGTGCAAGCTACAGGCCGCACAGCCTGTAGCGGCTCCTTTTAGAACGGCGCCGGGCACTCGAATCGCATACGTTCGCCAGTTTGAGGATGGGTCAGGACAAGCATGCTGGCGTGCAGGCAGAGCCGGTCATACGCGGTGAGCGCCCGTTCGTGCGCATAGAGGCGATCACCCAGGAGGGGATGGCCGATCGAGAGCATGTGGACACGCAGCTGATGGGAGCGGCCGGTGATCGGGGTAAGCTCGACCCGGCTGTAATCACCGCAGCGCTCCAGCACTCGCCAATACGTCAGCGCATGCTTGCCCAGTTCATGGTCGACGATATGCCGCGGTTTGGTTGGAGGGTCATAGCGCAGCGGCAGTTCAATGCTTCCACTGTCCTGCTCGGGCCCGCCCCAGCACAACGCGGTGTATGCTTTTTCCGTCTCGCGGTCGTGGAACTGTCGCGACAGCTCGCGGTGGCTGTCGGCGTCACGCGCCAGGACGATCAGGCCTGAGGTTTCCCAATCCAACCGGTGGACGATGCGCGCCTCTGGATAGCCGTTTTCCTGCAGGCGGGTGACCAGGCAGTCCTTGTTGTCATCCGCGCGGCCGGGTACGGACAACAGGAGAGTGGGCTTGTTGATGACCAGCAGAGCGGCATCTTGGTGAACGAACTGGATGTGACTGAGGGGCATTTTCGAATTCCGCAAACGACATCGGCGACCGAAGTCGCCGATGAATCTGTCGCTACACTACGGTGCTGGCGACTACCTGGTCGATCAACGATCGGGCAAGGTGATGTTCAGCTCAAGGATCGAACAGCTGCCCTGATCTTCCAGGGCTACCTGAACCTGATCGCTGTCGATGTTGACGTACTTGCGAATCACCTCGACCAGCTCTTTCTGCAGCGCCGGCAGGTAGTCCGGCTGGGTGCGCTGGCCGCGCTCATGCGCGACGATGATCTGCAGACGTTCCTTGGCGATGTTGGCTGGCGTTTCCTTCTTCTTGCGTTCACGAAAGAAGTCGAGAAGGTTCATTCGCGGCCTCCAAACAAGCGTTGCAGGAAGCCCTGCTTCTTCACGTCGAGGAAGCGATGGTTCACTTCCTTGCCCAGCAGTCGATCCACGGCGTCGCTGTAGGCCTGGCCGGCGTCGCTCTGGTCATCGAGGATGACCGGCACGCCCTGGTTGGAGGCTTTTAGTACGGCTTGGGATTCTGGGATGACGCCGAGCAGACGAATCGACAGGATTTCCTCGACGTCCTCGACACCGAGCATTTCGCCCTTGACCACCCGCTCGGGGTTATAGCGGGTCAACAGCAGATGTTCCTTGATCGGCTCATCGCCGTTTTCGGCGCGACGGGATTTGCTTGCCAGCAGGCCCAGCATGCGGTCCGAGTCGCGAACAGAGGAGACTTCCGGATTGGTTACGACGATGGCTTCGTCGGCGAAATACATGGCCAGGTGCGCGCCTTTCTCGATGCCGGCCGGCGAGTCGCAGATGACGAACTCGAAGGTCTTGGCCAATTCGTCGATGACCTTTCCGACGCCTTCAAGCGTCAGCGCATCCTTGTCGCGGGTCTGGCTGGCCGCGAGGACGTAGAGGTTTTCGAGACGCTTGTCCTTGATCAGTGCCTGGGTCAGGGTGGCATCGCCCTGAATGACATTGACGAAGTCATACACCACGCGACGCTCGCAGCCCATGATCAGGTCCAGGTTACGCAGACCGACGTCGAAGTCGACGATGACGGTCTTGTGGCCGCGCAAGGCGAGGCCGGTACCGATGGCGGCGCTGGAAGTGGTTTTACCGACGCCACCCTTGCCGGAAGTGACTACGAGGATCTTGGCCAAGGTGATTCACCCTAAATATGAAGTCGGGACCGTAGCCGAGTCGGCTTACAGTGCGCCCGTTTTGGTGCTTGAAAATTCGCGGCAGTATCCGTTAAAGGCGGGTGATGTTCAACACGTCGCCGGATAGCTTCATTTGCACGGCTTCGGCCCACAAAGGGTCGCGTCTAAGGTCTTCGGCGACCTTGTAATGCCCGGCAATCGAGACCATTTCAGCAGCTAGCTGCTGACAGAAAATACGTGCATTGGCATCGCCCTTGATGCCTGCCAGCGCACGCCCGCGCAGCGGGCCGTACACATGGATGTTCCCATCGGCGAGAAGTTCCGCGCCGGGGCTCACCGCGGCCAGCACGATCAGATCGCCACCCTGGGCATAGACCTGCTGGCCGCCGCGGATGGGGGTGGTGATCACGCGGGTGGGGCGGTAGGCGGGCTCTGCCGGTTTGGCGGGTTCGCTTGGGGCCTTGCTGGTGACGTCAAGCTTGCGTTCACGAGCGCCCGACGGCGGTAGCACGGGCAAATCGAGCCGGCCGGCGGCGTCGACGATTTGCGGGTCGGCTGAACGCAACGCAAGGGTACGCAGGCCGTGCTTTCGGCAGAGCGCGATAAGGGCAGGCAGGTCGAGGTTGCAATCGCTGGGAAGCTTGTCCAGCGCTAGCACCAGCGGCGTGTTGTTAAAGAAGTCCGGGGCCTGTTCGACCTTGACGGCGAGCTGCTGATCCAGGCGCTGCAGGTCGTTCTGTGTCAGCTCCAGCACGGTGATGGCGAGCATGCTGCCTTTGAGCTGGAATACGGGGGCTTGGTCGGTAAGATCGGCTTGGCTCATGGTCTGCCTGCTGCGGTAAATGGCGAGGACTTATAGCGGGGCGAACTGCCGCCTGCAAGTCTCGCCCACACTGTCGGACGGGTGCCGTGCATCGCAACGCTGCCGCATTGGCGGGTGATTTATCGCTAGAATGCGCGCTTTTATCGGTTTGGACTGCCAATGGATCGTCCTCGTTTTCGCGCATCATTTCTTCATCCTCGTTTCTGGTTGCTGTGGCTTGGCCTCGGTCTACTGTGGCTGGTGGTGCAATTGCCCTATCGGATTCTGCTGTTGCTGGGGCGTGGACTGGGCGCAGTTATGTATCGGGTTGCCCGCTCGAGACGGCAGATCGCCCGGCGCAACCTGCAGCTGTGCTTTCCGGAGTTGAGCGAAAAGGAGCGTGAACGACTGCTGCGCGAGAACTTTGTATCGACCGGGATTGCCTTCTTCGAAATGGCCATGAGCTGGTGGTGGCCCAAGTCGCGTTTGCAGCGACTGGCGCAAATCCAAGGGCTTGAGCATCTGCAGCAGGCGCAGGCAGAAGGGCAGGGCGTGATCCTGATGACGCTGCATTTCACCACGTTGGAAATCGGCGGAGCGCTGCTCGGCCAGTGGCACACCATCGATGGAATGTACCGTGAGCACAAGAATCCGGTGTTCGATTACGTGCAGCGGCGTGGCCGGGAGCGGCACAACCTGGATGCGACAGCGATAGAGCGTGAAGATGTGCGTGCCATGCTCAAGGTTCTGCGTGCGGGCCGGGCAATCTGGTATGCGCCAGATCAGGATTACGGCCGCAAGCAAAGCATCTTCGTACCCTGGTTCGGCATTCAGGCGGCAACCGTGACCGCAACGACCAAGTTCGCACGCCTGGGTCGGGCTAGGGTGATCCCTTACACGCTGGAACGCCTGCCTGAGGGAAAAGGCTACAGCCTGGTGGTGCATCCGCCATTGGACGATTTCCCCGGCGAAAGCGAGGAGGCTGATTGTCGCCGCATCAACGAGTGGATAGAAGACGCAGTCAGGCAGCACCCTGAGCAGTACCTGTGGGCTCACCGGCGCTTCAAGACCCGACCGGAGGGGGAGTCGAGTCTGTACCGCAAGCGCCCGAAGAAGCCGGTCAGCCTGTAAACACCCCGTCGCGGAAATCACGCAGCGCCTGCTCGATCTCTTCGCGGCTGTTCATCACGAACGGGCCGTACTGGACAATCGGCTCGTTGATCGGGCGGCCTGCCAGAAAAAGGACGCGGGCGCCGCTGCTGGTTGAAAGCTCCAGTTCACCCAGGTCGGAGAGTCGGGCGAGCTGATTCTTTGCAAGGCGTTGCCCACCCACCATCAGCTCGCCGTCAAACACATACAAAATGACTCGCTGCCCGTCGGACAGCTGCGGCGTCAGCCGCGTGCCGGCTGGAAGGCAAAGATCGAACAGCTGCGGCTCGGTATCCGGGCGTTGCACAGCGCCGGCTTGTGTGACGCCTTCGGCGCAGAGCTGGCCGGCAATCACCACTGCTTCGACACCGCTCGGCAGGGTTATTCGGGGGATTTCGGCGGGAGAGAAGTCGCGGTAGCTCGGTTCGTCCAGCTTGTTTTTCGCCGGCAGGTTGAGCCACAGCTGAAACCCGCGCATTGCGCCGTGTTCTTGCTGAGGCATCTCGCTGTGAATGACGCCGCGTGCGGCGGTCATCCACTGCACACCCCCGCTCTCGAGCAGGCCGACATTGCCGAGATGATCCTCGTGGCGCATGCGACCTTCAAGCATGTAAGTGATGGTCTCGAAGCCACGGTGCGGATGCGCCGGGAAACCGGCGATGTACTCGTCCGGGTTTTCCGAGCCGAACTCATCGAGCATCAGAAAGGGATCGAAGCGCTCCGGCGCGGCGCCGCCGAACAGCCTTGTCAGGCTGACGCCGGCGCCATCGGAGGTGACGCGGCCGGTGCTGACAGAAAGGATTTCACGCTTGGTCATAGCATCGCTCCTAGAACAGATGGGCTAAGACTACGACCAGCGGCTCGATGCATTTGCGCGAAATTAGAACCTTTCGTATCGATTCAGTCGATCATTCCTCGATCTGTAGCTCCCGCGCGCGGGTGTAGACGTAGCGGACCTTCTCGTATTCGAACGGCGAATTGAGTTGACCGTAGCGCAGGGGCGTCGTGTGACGGATATCGATCAATCGCAGCGCGGTGAGACCGAATTCACCACCGCTGGCTTCGGCATAGCTGAAGTAGTCGACCTGTCGCTCAACGCCAAAATCCACTGCCTGGCCAGCGGTGTCCCGCAGGTTCGACGGGCCGAGTGCGGGCAGGATCAGATACGGGCCGTGAGGTACGCCATAGAAACCGAGGGTTTGGCCGAAATCCTCATTGTAGCGGGGCAAGCCCATACGCGTTGCAGGGTCCCACACACCACCGACGCCGAGAATCGTGTTGAACAGCAGGCGCGCAGTCGTGGTCATGGCTCGCTCGCCCTTAAGTTGCGCGATGCTGTTAAAAAGCGTCGGGATTTCACCGAGGTTATCGAAGAAATTGCTGACGCCGGTCCTCACGATCTTGGGCGTGACATAACGGTACCCGCGGACGGCAGGCAACATCACAAACTGATCCAGGCGGTAGTTGAAGTAGTACATGCGCCGGTTCAGCGACTCCCAGGGGTCGTAAATGTTCAGCGCGTCGAAGGTGGCGCGTTCAAATTCGCGCTGGTCGAGGCCGGGGTTGAACTCCAGGTTACGCAGCGGATGGGTGAAACCATCCTCATCGACAGTCCCCGTCTGGGCATGGGTCACGCTGCTGATTAGCAGCATGACGGCAAGCAAAGCGCGATTAACCACGGAAGAACTCCAACATATCGTGGGCGTTGACCCGGTAGGTGAGGTTGCCGCAGTGGCCACCGCGAGGATAGAGCGTCATGCGATCACCGAAGGTGCGACGAAGGAACCCCAGATCTCCAGCGCCGAGAATGATGTCGTCGGCGTTATGCATGACGGCGATTTTCGGACTGTTGCGCATGTAATCCTCGAGCGCATACAGGCTCACCTGTTGCACCAGTTGCGCCATGCTGCCGCCGTCCTGCTGCGCGCGCCACATGGGAATCAGCTGCTCGGTGATATAGCAATCGAAATCACAGAGCAGCGCGCGGCGGAAGAACGGCTCGAGACTGGTGCCTTCATCGATTGGGTATTTCGGTGGCACGATCAGGCCGCGTCGGTTGATCAGGTCGGAGGTGAAGGCAATATCGGCCGCCGAGAAGCGGAAAACCGAGCCGATCAACATGGCCATCTGCTCGTCAGTAAGTCGCAGCGCCGATTGCTGGAAATCGAAAAGCATCGCCTCGTCAAGGTTGATCGTGCCTTGCTGGCGGTAGTACCGAGTGAGCTTTTCCAGGACGACTTCGTAAAAGGTAGTGGTGCTGTCGATGGCATCGACCTGTGTCTGCACCAGCTTGTCGAGGTTGCTGATCGATGTGTAGAGGTTCACCGGGGGGTTGATCATCAGCACGCGCTTGAAATTGAAACTCTGTCGCGTCTCGTCGAGCTTGCTGACGAATGCAGCATTAAGCGCGCCCAGGCTATAACCGACCAGGTTGAACTCAGTGACCGGCAGCTCATGCTGCTGCGCGCGAACGGCTTGCATTACCCGATAGAGGTCTTTGGCGTCACCCGGGCTGTAGCCTGGCGTTGCGTAGCGCGAGGCAGCGGCGATGAAGTCGAAGCTGGTGGGAGAGGACAGTTGCACCACGTGATAGCCGGCCCCGTAGAACAACCGCTTCAGCGACTCGGTCTTGCCGGCTGAGTAGCTCGCACCCGTGCCAGAGATGATGAACATCAGCGGAGCTGGACCAGGCTGTTTTGCTAGCCGATATGTGAGTCGTTTTACCGCCCAGAAGTTATCAGGCAGGGTGAACTCCCGCTCGGGACGTAGCCGCAGGCTGTAGTCTGCCTGATCAATGTCGTCATCTTCAGGCAAGTCGACGCGAAATGGCGCCGGTGTCGTGGCTATCGTCGCCTCGAATGGGTTGCTTAAGGGATAGCCATATTGCTCGACGCTGATGTCTGCCGCGTGGGCAGGCGTAACGACCAGTGCAAGCAGTGCGCTCAGGCACAGCAGCAATCGCATATGAGGTGATCTCCGGTGACTACGTGGGGTTTGGCTGGTTGATATTCAGTTTTCAGGGGCCGGCGGCGGGGCCGTGGTCCGTTCGGTGCACTTGACGATGATTGCGACACCGGTTGGCGTGTCGGCAGCGAGTTGGCCTGATCGCGGTGACCATGCATTTTCGCGCTCGGATGATGCCTGGAATTGGCCGCCCTATGTCGTTTCGCTAAGCATTGACCGCAATTAAGCCGGCAGGTTGCGTCGCTTTTAAGCGGTGATAGCAAAAAGCCGGTTGCGAACTGGCTGGTGTGGATTAGTGACCGGTTGGTCAACCCTCGGTAGGCGCAAGACGTTTGAGTCGAGAGTCATTGCGCAAGGCTGCCGGGACGCTTCTTAACGGCACAGGTGCTTCGTGGGATTGCAGCTGTAGCGCTGGATGAGAGCGGTAGCGCTTACGCCTGGTGATGTAGCCAGGCGTGAGCGGGAATGTGCCTCTCGACAGCCTGACGCTTGTCCAGACGCTGCCAGACCTTCTCGTGAAAGTAAAAGCCCACCGAGTTGCACAGGGGCTCGATAGCGGCAACCAAGCCACCGGCCGCTGCGCTGCCGGTCAAGGCGTAGGTGACCGAGAACGCGATGCAAAAGTGCATCAGGGTAAAGGTAACGGTCTTGGTCATGGTCGATTCTCCGCAGCGATCGAGAATTATTCTCTGTTGCTGTGAAGTGTGCTCATGGCTGAGGAGCGTAGGAAATCGCCGTGTTCGATGGATCAGATAGGCCAGCACTATAACCTTCTGTTTGCGTAGACCTGATCGGCACCAACGCGTCTGGCATGGGCCTCTAGCGAAATAAAAACAAGACCATGGTCGAGTGGCTTTAACACGGGCCGGCCCTAAAGTAGCCGCCCTGCCTTCATGTGTGGGCAGAGACCGTGTGGAGACCCCAATGAACAACGAGACAGTTATTCAGCAGATCAATGCTGATCCACGATTCCACGACCTGGTTGCCAAGCGTGGTCGTTTCGCCTGGATGCTGGCGACCATCATGCTGACCGCTTACTTCGCATTTATTCTTGTCATCGCGTTTGACCCTGCGGTGCTGGGAACACCTCTGAGCACTGGCTCCGTCACCACCTGGGGTATCCCGGCGGGTCTGGGCCTGATTTTCCTGTCGTTCGTGCTGACCGGAATCTACGTGCAACGCGCCAATGGCGAGTTCGATCGTATCACCCAGGACATTCTCGACGAGGCCCAGAAATAATGTTCGCTCGCCTGCTGACTGCAGCTGCTCTGATGGCAGTTGCTCCGGCGCTGTTTGCTGACGCCCTGACCGGCGATGTACAGAAACAGGCCACCAACTGGACCGCCATTTCGATGTTCATCGTATTCATCGTGTTCACGATGGGTATCACCAAGTGGGCGGCCAAGCGCAACACCTCGACTTCCGATTACTACACCGCTGGCGGCAGCATCACGGGTTTCCAGAACGGCCTGGCGATCGCGGGTGACTTTATGTCGGCTGCCTCGTTCCTCGGAATATCCGCGCTGGTCTTCACCAGCGGCTACGACGGCTTGATCTATTCGATCGGCTTCTTGGTGGGCTGGCCGATCATTCTGTTTCTGATGGCCGAGCGACTGCGCAACTTGGGTAAATTTACCTTCTCCGACGTAGCCTCCTACCGCCTGGGACAAACTCAGATCCGTATCCTTTCTGCATGTGGTTCGCTGATCGTGGTGGCCTTCTATCTGATCGCGCAGATGGTCGGGGCGGGCAAGCTGATCCAGCTGCTGTTCGGCCTGGACTATCTGGTCGCGGTGGTGATGGTTGGTGTGTTGATGGTCATGTACGTGATGTTCGGCGGCATGCTGGCGACCACCTGGGTGCAGATCATCAAGGCTGTGCTGCTGCTGTCTGGCGCAACCTTCATGGCGGTCATGGTGATGTACAACGTCGGCTTCGATTTCAGCCGTCTGTTCTCCGAGGCGGTGGCGCTGCATCCGAGCCATCAGGCGATCATGAGCCCGGGCGGCCTGGTTTCCGACCCGATTTCCGCGATCTCGCTGGGGCTGGCATTGATGTTCGGCACGGCTGGCCTGCCGCACATCCTGATGCGCTTCTTCACCGTTGCTGATGCCAAAGAAGCGCGTAAGAGCGTGTTCTATGCGACCGGCTTCATCGGCTACTTCTATATCCTGACGTTCATTATCGGTTTTGGCGCGATCCTGCTGGTCAGCACCAACCCGAGCTTCAAGGACGCCACCGGCGCCATCGTCGGCGGCACCAACATGGTCGCCATCCACCTGGCTTCCGCAGTCGGCGGCAATCTGTTCCTGGGCTTCATCTCCGCGGTGGCCTTTGCCACCATCCTCGCGGTGGTTTCGGGCCTGGCGCTGGCCGGTGCTTCCGCTGTCGCCCATGACCTCTATGCCTGCGTGATCATGAAGGGCAAGGCAAAGGAAGAGGACGAGATGAAGGTGACCAAGCGCACCACGCTGGCCCTGGGCGTGCTGGCCATCCTGCTTGGTGTGGCCTTCGAGAACCAGAATATTGCCTTCATGGTGGGCTTGGCATTCTCGGTTGCCGCGAGCTGCAACTTCCCGATTCTGTTCCTTTCGATGTACTGGAAGAACCTGACTACCCGCGGTGCGCTGATCGGTGGCGCGATGGGCCTGGGCACGGCGTTGCTGCTGACCATTCTCAGCCCGACGGTATGGGTCGATGTGCTGCACTTCGAGAAGGCCATCTTCCCGTACAAGTACCCGGCACTGTTCGCCATGATCGCGTCGTTCGCGGGTCTATGGTTCTTCTCGGTTACCGACAAGTCGAAAGCGGCTGCTGAAGAGCGCGCACGTTTCTTCCCGCAATTCATCCGTTCGCAGACCGGTCTGGGCTCGAGTGGTGCGGTCGCCCACTGACCTCACAGGTCACCCAAAAAAAGCAGCCTTCGGGCTGTTTTTTATGCGCCTTCACCCGTTTATGGGCGGCTCAGAGGCCGGTCAATCGGGTGCGAGGTATGCCAGTCATTCAGCATTTCGATAGAGGCCGGAGCCTGCAGCGGCTTTCGCTAGACTCGTGGCAACTCCACGAACAAAAGGTTACAAACGATGCAAAATCGGATGATGGTCACAGGGGCCGGTTCTGGCCTGGGTCGCGAAATTGCGTTGCGCTGGGCGCGCGAGGGTTGGCAGCTGGCACTGTCGGATGTCAACGAGGCCGGCCTGGCTGAAACTCTGAAGATGGTCCGTGAGGCGGGCGGCGATGGTTTCACTCAACGCTGTGACGTGCGCGACTACAGTCAGCTGACAGCGCTGGCACAGGCTTGCGAGAGCAATTTCGGCGGCATCGATGTAGTGGTTAACAACGCCGGCGTCGCTTCGGGTGGCTTTTTCGAAGAACTGTCGCTGGAGGACTGGGACTGGCAGATCGCGATCAACCTGATGGGCGTGGTCAAGGGCTGCAAGGCGTTCCTGCCATTGGTGCAGAAGAGCCAGGGCAAGATCATTAACATCGCGTCCATGGCGGCTCTGATGCAAGCGCCAGGAATGAGCAACTACAACGTGGCCAAGGCCGGCGTAGTGGCGTTGTCCGAAAGCCTGCTGGTGGAGCTGAAGCAGCAGGAAGTCGGGGTTCATGTGGTCTGTCCGTCGTTCTTCCAGACCAATCTGATGGATTCCTATCGTGGGCCGACGCCCAACATGAAAGCGCAGATCAGCAAGCTGCTCGAAGCGTCGCCTATTTCCGCTGCCGACATCGCCGACTACATCTACCGTCAGGTTGCCGAAGGCGTGTTTATGATCCTGCCGCATGACGAAGGCCGGGCGGCTTGGAAAATCAAGCAGCACAACCCTCAGGCTATCTATGACGAGATGGCGCTGCTGGCAGAAAAGAAACGTAGCAAAAGCAAAACCTGACCAGTCGGTCCGTTTTGCTTGTCCTGATCCAGGGGCGAGAGTAGGGTTGCCGGTCCTACCTAGTCTGCCTCTGGACTCACTGTGAAAAATCCGTCTCGCTGGCTGCTCATGCTGGCTCTAGTGCTGGCCGCGATCAATCTTCGGCCCGGTATTACCTCGTTCGCACCCCTGATCGAACGCATCGCCGAGGAGCTCAGTCTCAGCCGCAGCGTTATTAGCCTTACTACCGCCTTGCCGGTGCTGCTGATGGGGTTGCTCGCGCCGTTGGCGCCACGTCTGGCGGTGCGGTTCGGACTGGAGCGCACCATCAGCCTGTGCCTTGGCTTGATCGGCCTGGCGCTATTACTGCGTCTGTTCGGTAAAAGCGCGCCAGTGTTGATTGGCACGGCGGCCATGGTCGGTGCCGGAATCGCGGTCGCCGGGCCGCTGTTGTCAGGCTTCATCAAGCGTTATTTCCTCGAGCAGATGGGTAAGACTGCCGCTTACTATTCGTTGAGCATGGCTGTTGGCGGCACCATCGGCGTGGTGCTTACCGCACCGGCGGCCGAACTGCTGGGCCAGCGCTGGACCTGGGGGCTGGCGTTGTGGGCTATTCCCGCGATGCTGGCGCTGTTGATCTGGTGGCGCCTGCCGAACCAGTCGGAGCCGTCAGTCGAGAGCCGCGCCGGACTGCCGTGGCGTGAGCCACGCGCCTGGTTGGTGAGCATCTATTTCGCCTTGCAGGCCGGTCTGTTCTACGCACTGGCGACTTGGCTGGTGGCGCGTTACCACGAGGTCGGCTTCAGCCTGCTGCAGAGCAATGCATTTTTCAGTGGCTTCATGCTGATCGGTTTACCCAGCGCGTTCATCATGCCTTGGCTGGCGCAGCGCTTCGGTCGGCGGCACCTGCTGATGGCTTGCTGCGGCGTACTGGCGACGGTGTGTCTGCTGGTCATTGCCTGGCTTCCTCAGGTCAATCCTTTGCTGGTCTGCATGCTGCTGGGCGTGGCTCTGAACGGGACCTTTTCGATGTCACTGGTATTGCCGATGTACGAAGCGAACTCACCGCTTGCGGTTAGCCGCCTGACGGCGATGATGCTTTGCACCGGTTACTGCCTGGCCTGTTTCACGCCGGTGCTGACCGGGTTGGGCCGCGATATCGCCGGTGATTACCGTGAACCTTTCCTCGTACTCGCGACCATGTCAGCGGCAATGTCGCTGCTTGCCTTGCGGCTGGCGCCCCGCCGAGATCTGTCTGCTGCGACGACGCCCTAAAGGTGCCGCTATTACCCTAGGTTGTGGTCTGCGTCACCTCTGCGACTCGCGTGCGGGCCATGTCCGCACGGGGCGCTGGAAGGCCGAGCGGAATTGGTCGAACATGTCGGACTTTCGCCTGGAGTGTTCCTGTGGAGCCGGAATCCATCGTCTACGGCAGCATTCGTGACTGGCCTTCGACCGACCCCGAGCAGTGTCGGCTGCGCCGTGCAGTCAACCGCCGTGCGCTGTACAGCTTGCCGCAAGGTGAGGGTTGGCCTTTTCTCGGAAGAGAAATGTTTTCCTGCTGCATGGATGAAGGCGTGTATCAGACCCAGATCATTCACTTCGGCGCCAGCTACCGCGCGGTCGAATATGAATGGGCGCTCTGGGTGCGTCACTTCGAGGCACTGCTGAACGAACTCTACTGGACCAGCGCGGTGGTTCACCTAGAGACCGAACTCAACGGCATTCATACCTTCCGCTGGGAAACCGAAAGCGGTTCGCACAGCCCCCATCAGCGCGATTTGCGTATGCGCTGTGCCTGGGAGCGTGACGGCGGGGTATTCAGCTGAAATCTAGTCTTCCAGCCATTCCTTCGGTACCTCGCGCCTGAGCGCGAGCTGGCACTGCTGATGATCAACATCGAACACGATGACCGCGGTGCCTTTGCGCAGTGCCTGGCGTACCCGCTCGACGCGGGTTTCCTGCGGCGTCTCGTCGCCATTATCGGTGCCCTCGCGGGTCACGAAGTCTTCGATGAGGCGGGTCAGGGTGTCAGGTTCGAGCTGGTCGTAAGGGATGAGCATCGGCGTCGGATCAAGTGGGATGGTGCAGGTCGGGTTCGCTAATCGGCGCGTTGAGGAACCGATCCAGGTAAGCATACAGCTGCTCGCTGTCCAATGGCTTGCCAATGAAATCGTCCATGCCGGCCTCGCTGCCAGCGCGGCGATGCTCCTCGAGCACATGGGCGGTCAGTGCGATGATCGGCACGGGTCGCAACTGCAATTGCGCTTCGAGTCGGCGGATCTGTCGGCTGGCCTCGAATCCGTCCATTTCCGGCATCTCGCAGTCCATCAAAATCAGCTGCACAGCGGCCGGGTTCTCGCTGTACGCACTGATTGCCCTGTGCCCGTTTTCAGCAACCATGACCTCATAGCCGCGTTTGCGCAGCAGGCTGGACACGACCATCTGGCTGACCGGGTTGTCCTCGACTACTAGGATGAGCGGCTTGCGGCCTGTCAGGCTGTCGGCGGCCACCATCGCAGCGCCATTAGGCGTTCGGGTTCCCTGATAGAGGCGATGCAGTGCTTCGCGCAAGGGGCCGAGCAACAGGGGCAACGGCAGGCTTGCCAGGTGCAACGATGACGACGCAGGTGAGGGCTCGCTTTGTGGCGGGTAGAGCAGCATTACGCGTTGATTTGGTTCGAGCTGGTCGGCCACGGCGTTGAGCCATGCCTGTGGTTTGCCAGGCCAGGGTGCCATGATCACCAGCAGCGGGGCTGAAGCCTGATCGTCGAGGTAGCGGCGCAGTCGTTGCGGCTCCTCGCAACGGACGATTCGCATGCCCCAACGGTGGAGCAGATTGCCCATCGCATCCAGTGCACAGATATCCCGAGACGCGATCACGGCGGTTCGGCCTTCGAGCAAGGTCGTGAGTGGGTCAGAGTTATCGCTCGCCTCCCGCAGCGGAATGTCGAAGCTGAATTGGCTGCCCTGGCCAGGCGTGCTCTGCACTTCGATCTGGCCGCCCATCATTTCCACCAGTTCCTTGCTGATGACCAAGCCCAGGCCGCTGCCACCGTAGCGTCGGGTTGTACTGGAATCACCTTGTGCGAAGGACTCGAACAGCTGGGCCAGCACCTCGGCGCGCATGCCGATGCCGCTGTCGGTGATCGTAAAGACCAGGCTTCGGCCGCCCTCCGGTCCCTGACAGACGACCTGCAGCACCACGCAACCCTGTTCGGTGAACTTCAACGAATTGCTCAGCAGGTTCATCAGGACTTGCTTGAGACGGGTCGGGTCGCCGCGAAGACGGCGTGGCACACCGGGCGCAAGGCTGAGATGCAGGTTCAGCTGCTTCTGCAGCGCTTGGGCTGTGAACAGGCTGATGGTTTCGGAGGCCAGCGCTTCCAAGTCGAACTCGATGTCCTCCAAGACCAGTTTGCCGGCGCCGATCCTTGCGTAGTCGAGGATGTCGTTGATGACCGTCATCAGCGAGTTGCTGGAGCTGGCAACCGTATCGAGGTAGAAGCGCTGGTTACGATCCAGCGGGGTCTCACGCAGCAATTGCAGCATGCCCAGTACGCCGTTCAATGGCGTGCGGATCTCGTGGCTCATTTTTGCCAGAAAGCGACTTTTTGCCTGGTTCTCGCTTTCTGCCCGCTCGGCTGCCTGGCGCGAACGGAAGCCTTCTTCCTTAAGCAGGTTGATACGGTCGGCGAGCCCGATCGACAGCGTGATCAACTCGAAGGCGATGCCAACTTTGACAATCGACGCGCCATACAGGCCCAACAGGTTGAAGCCCAGTGAACCAGCTGTGACGATGACGAACGTCGCCAGCAGGACGCCCCAGGCCAGCGTGTAATAAAGGCCATAGCGCACGCCGCGGCTCCAGACGAAAGCGCCAGTCAGCAACAGGCCGATCGAAGAGCCGATGACCATTACACTGGCGAGCACGCTCCAGACCTGCGTTTCCAGAACGAATCCGGACAGCAGCGCACCCATCGACAGGATCAGCACCACACGCAGGGCGAAGTCCAGGCGCGGGAAGTACTCTCGGGTATGCAGAAAATGGCGGCTGAATTGGACCGACACCAGGCAATGGCTGAACATCAGCGCGTAGATGCCTAACGCGACCACGTCGCCTGCATCGTTCAGCCATTTGACCAGCAAGCCATCGAAGCTGAGTGCGAACAGGCCCACGTTGAGGTTGTAGATCAGATACCAAAAATACGCTGGCTCACGCAGCGAGAGGAACAGGAAGAAGTTGTAGCAGAACATCGCAAACAGCACGCCATAGAAGGCCCCGGCCAAGCCCATCGAGTCTTCGGTTGCTTCGGCGTTAGCGGCGTAGGTGCTGAAATACAGCGGGACGTACAGGGTGCTGGTGCTTTGCACACGCAACAGCAAGGTCGAGGTGCCGGGCGCGAGCTCTACTGGAAACAAGAAGTTGCTGACCCTGACCGAGCGCTCACTGAACGGATGGTTGTCCCCCGAGTGCTGTCGGCTGATACGACCGTCCGGGTGACGGAGATACAGCTGGATATCGTCAAGCAGCGGGTAGTTGATTTCTACGAAGCCGCCGAGAGGGTCGTGGAGTTGGTTGTCCAGCTCGACACGGAACCACCAGACCGAATCGTTCTTCCCCTTATTGGGGTGTACGCCTGATACTGGCTCGAAGGTTTTTTCGGGTAGCGCGAACACCTCGGCCACGCTCAGTTCGGCGGCAGGGTCTCTCAGAAAGTAACTTGAGCTGCCCAGTGCTTGGCGAAAATGCTGTGAATCCACAGGCACGGGCTCAAAGGCCGATGCCTGAGCGGTCAGACAGAATAGGAAGACGGCCAGAAAAAGACGCGGCAGCATGTTATTGACCCAAGGCGTGCAAACTCGCAAAACGCAGTTTCCAGTCGCGCGAAGGATAAATTCCTTCGATTCATGCCTGACTGGCCAAGCATCCATATATTTCAGAGGTTTGCGACTTTGCCCGGATCAGCGCCGCCCCGCAATCGGCAAATGCCTCAAGTTGGCGGCGCATCATGAAACGTGGCCATCAACCGGACGAATCATCGGTTTGTTTGTCGAAGATCGAATCGACTGCCGGCACGCGCGTGTCGTTCTCCATTTGGGTCACGTGTTCGAGTTGATGGCTGAAGTTTTCCAGTGAGTCTTTGCTCGTGTGGGCATCGCTGGTGAAGACCGGTGGGCTCAGCAAGTAGGCCGAAATCAAGCGGCTCATGGCCGCCAGGCTGTCGATGTGGGTGCGCTCATAGCCATGCGTCGCGTCGCAACCAAAGGCCAGCAAAGCGGTGCGGATGTCGTGACCGGCTGCAATCGCCGACTGCGCATCGCTGTGGTAATAGCGGAACAGATCGCGACGCACCGGTACCTCATTGGCTTCCGCCAGTTTCAACAGGTGCCGCGACAGGTGGAAATCATAAGGCCCGCCTGAATCCTGCATGGCTACGGTGACGGCGTGTTCGCTGGATTCCTGTCCCTTGGCCGTCGGCGCAATGTCGATGCCGACGAACTCGCTGACATCCCAGGGCAGGGCGCCGGCTGCACCAGAACCGGTTTCCTCGGTAATGGTAAACAGCGGATGGCAGTCGATCGGCGGCTCACGGCCGCTTTCAACCACGGCTTTGAGCGACGCCAGCAAGGCTGCCACTCCGGCCTTGTCGTCCAGATGGCGGGAGCTGATGTAACCGCTGTCGGTGAACTCGGGCATCGGGTCGAACGCGACGAAATCGCCCACATTGATTCCTAGCGCAAGCGTGTCGGCGCGGCCTGCGGTGTACCCGTCCAGGCGCAGTTCGACGTGGTTCCAGCTGATCGGCATCTCGTCAACCGCAGTATTGAATGCATGTCCCGACGCCAGAAGAGGCAGCACGCTGCCCCGGACCACGCCGGTGTCGGTGAACACGCTGACGCGGCTGCCTTCGGCGAAACGACTCGACCAGCAGCCCACCGGAGACAAGCCAAGTCGGCCATTGTCCTGGATCTCCCGGACGCTGGCGCCGATGGTATCCAGGTGTGCGGCGATGGCTCGATCCGGGCTGTACCGACGGCCTTTGAGTGTGGCGCGGATGGTCCCGCGACGGGTCAGCTCGAAAGGAATGCCAAGCTCCTTCAGCCGCTCCGCCACGTAGCGAACAATGGTGTCGGTGAAGCCGGTGGGGCTGGGAATGGCGAGCATTTCCAGCAGCACACGCTGCAGGTAGTTGAGGTCTGGTTCTGGAAGCTTGGCAGTCATGATCATTCCTTAGCGGCGAAAAACGGGCTGCCGCCATTCAGGTGAGTGAAGTTGAGCTGCGGTAGTGCCGCAAGCGAGGCGGCTGGGCCATTCCGGCACCTGAGGGTGCCGGAGCCAGGCCATCAACGGCCTGGTTGCCCCGCTAATGGGTGCCGTAGCTGAGTGGAAAGAGCAGGTCGACGAAGCGTTCGGCGGTCGGCTGCGGATGATGATTGGCCAGTCCGACTCGCTCATTCGCTTCAATGAAAACGTACTCAGGCTGGTCTGCCGCCGGCACCAACAGATCGAGACCAACCACCGGGATATCCAGCGCACGGGCCGCGCGGACTGCAGCGTCGATCAGCTCGGGGTGCAGCTGATCGGTTACATCGTCGAGCGTGCCGCCAGTATGCAGATTGGCGGTACGACGAACCGTCAAATGCTGGCCACGTGGCAGCACGCTGTCGTAATCGAAGCCGGCTTCACTAATGCACCGATGGGTTTCCTCATCCATCGGGATTTTGCTTTCGCCACCCGTCGCGGCCTGGCGACGGCGACTCTGGGTTTCGATCAGTTCTTGGATGGAGTGGCTGCCGTCGCCAACCACTTCAGCCGGACGTCGAATTGCTGCAGCGACCACCTCATAGCCGATCACCACGATGCGCAGGTCAAGACCGGGATGGAAGCTTTCGAGCAAGACGCGTTGATCGAAGTGGCGTGCTCGGGAAATCGCTTCCTCCACGTCCTCAGGGCTACGAAGATCGACCGAGACCCCGTGGCCCTGTTCGCCATCGAGCGGCTTGACCACGACACTGCCATGCTTTTCCAGAAACGCCTCGTTATCCTCTGGTGTCCCTGCGAGCTGCTGCGCTGGCAGTTTGAGCCCAGCGCGGGCGAGGGTGCGGTGCGTCAGGCTCTTGTCCTGGCACAACGTCATGCTCACCGCTGAAGTGAGGTCCGACAATGATTCGCGGCAGCGAACCTTTCGGCCGCCCTGGGTCAGGGTGAACAGGCCGGCTTCGGTGTCGTCGATGGTGATTTCGATGCCGCGGCGCCGTGCCTCGTCGACGATGATCTTGGCATAGGGATTCAGCTCGGCTTCCGGGCCAGGCCCTAGAAACAAGGGCTGGTTGAAGGTGTTCTTGCGTTTGACCGTGAAGGTCTGCAGGTCACGGAAACCGAGCTTGGCGTAGAGCGCCTTGGCCTGCTTGTTGTCGTGCAGCACTGACAAATCGAGGTAGGCCAGCCCGCGCCCCATGTAGTGTTCGATCAAATGGCGAACCAGCGCTTCGCCAACGCCAGGGCGGGTGCAGGTTGGCGCGACCGCCAGACACCAGAGGCTGGAGCCGTTCTCCGGATCGTTGAAAGCCTTGTGGTGATTGATGCCCATCACGCTGCCGATGATCTGGCCAGAGTCGTCGTCCTCGGCCAGCCAATAAACCGGACCACCTTGCTCTCGTGGGGTGCACAGCTCCGGGTTGACGGGCAGCATATGGCGGGACTGGTACAGGCTATTGATCGCTTTCCAGTCCTCCTCGCTCTGGGCGCGCCGGATGCCGAAACCGCGGAAGCTGCGGCGGGCCGGGCGGTAATCGGTGAACCAGATGCGAGAGGTGTCCGAGGGGTCAAGGAACAGCTGCTGCGGCGCATAGGCGAGCACCTGGTGCGGCGCGGCAACGTACAGCGCAATGTCCCGCTCTCCGGCCTGTTCATGGAGCAGGTCGGCAGCGAGCTTTTCAGGGTCGGAGTAGGTGTGTCCGATCAGGATGCGGCCCCAGCCACAGTGCAGGGTTACGGGCGCCTGAGGTTCCGCCTGGCCATCTTCCGCGAGTCGTTGCTGCAGGCGCTCGTAGGTCGGTGTCTGGCCGCGTAACAGCCGCTGTCCATAGGCTTGAGACTTCTGCATGGTACGTTCCTTGGAGCTTGTCACGACGTCACGGCATTTGTCGTATCAACCGGCCTGGCGCCGTGCCGTCATGATCGGGTTCTTAAAGGCCTTGTTCGCTCAACCATAGATTGACCGCTGCCAGCTGCCACAATTTCGAGCCGCGTAGGGGCGTCAGTTGGCCCTCGGGGTCGTTGAACAGCTTGTCCAGCATTGCCGGGTTGTACAGCCCCCGATCCTGGCTCGGGTCCGTCAGCAGCTCGCGCACCCAGTTCAGCGTGTCACCCTGCAGGTGCTTGAGGCCCGGCACCGGGAAATAGCCCTTGGGGCGGTCAATGACCGCGGCCGGGATGACCTTGCGCGCGGCTTCCTTGAGCACATATTTGCCGCCATCGGGCAGCTTGTACTTCGCAGGTATTCGTGCGGAAAGCTCGGCCACGTTGTGATCGAGAAACGGCACCCGTGCCTCGAGGCCCCAGGCCATGGTCATGTTGTCGACGCGCTTGACCGGGTCGTCGACCAGCATCACCGTACTGTCGATTCGCAGGGCCTTGTCGACCGCCGCATCGGCGCCCGGCTGCGCGAAGTGCTGACGAACGAAATCACCGGAGAAGTCGCCCTTGACCCACTGCTGCTGCACGGTGTCGGCGTACTCCTCGAAGCTGCGGTCGCGGAAGGCGTTGAGATAAGCCTCTACAGGGTCCTCGGCACCGTCCACCTGCGGATACCAGTGATAGCCAGCGAACAGCTCATCGGCACCTTGACCGCTCTGAACCACCTTGCAGTGCTTGGACACTTCCCGTGAGAGCAGGTAGAAGGCGATGCAGTCGTGACTGACCATCGGTTCGCTCATCGCGCGAAAGGCGGCAGGCAGCTGTTCGAGGATTTCTTTCTCCTGAATCCGCAGCTGGTGATGGCGCGTCCCGTAATGCTGTGCAATCAGATCCGAATACTTGAATTCGTCGCCACGCTCGCCACCGGCATCCTGAAAGCCGATGGAGAAGGTCTGCAAGTTATCCGCAGCGCCAGCTTCGCGAAGCAGGCCGACCAGTAAGCTGGAGTCGACGCCACCGGAAAGCAGAACGCCCACGTCGACCGCCGCGCGATGACGCAAGGCGACGGACTCGCGCAAGGTTGTCAGGGTGCGCTCCTGCCAGTCTTCGAAGCTGTAGCCTTGTTCCTCTTCTGACGCCCCGAACTCCAGCGTCCACCAGCGGTGTTGGCTGGTCTTGCCGCTGGCATCAACACGCATGAAGGTGCCGGGAGGCAGCTTCTCGATGCCCGCAATCAGAGTGTCCGGTGCTGGCACCACGGCATGGAAGCTCATGTAGTGGTTTAGTGCCACCGGGTTCAGCACACCGGCAATGTCACCGCCCTTGAGCAACGCCGGGAGCGTCGAGGCGAAGCGCAGGCGCTCGCCAGTGCGTGACAGATAGAGCGGCTTGATGCCGAGACGATCACGGGCGATGAACAGTTCCTGTACGTCGCGCTGCCAGATGGCGAAGGCGAACATGCCGTTGAGGCGCGGCAATAAGGCTTCGCCCCAGGCATGAAAGCCCTTGAGCAACACTTCAGTGTCACCCTCGGAGAAGAAGCGATAGCCCAGTGCCTCGAGCTCGGCGCGCAACTCCGGATAGTTGTAGATGGCGCCGTTGAAAACCATCGACAAACCGAGTGCCGAATCGACCATTGGCTGACCCGAGGCCTCGCACAGGTCCATGATTTTCAAGCGTCGGTGACCGAGCGCCAGAGGGCCTTGGCTGTTGAAGCCACAGGCGTCTGGGCCGCGAGCAGTCAGGGATTGAGTGATGCGTTCAACCGCGGCCAGATCGGCCGGTTGATTATCGAAGCGAAGTTCGCCAGCTATGCCGCACATAAGATCCTTACCGGTGTTGCCGTTGGGGAGTGTGACTGATGCTCGGATCGCGAAGTTCAGGTTTTCAGACCAGCGTATAGCGCTCTGGCTCGCCGGCTGCAGTGATTATTCAGGTGCGTCCCGCACAGGCTGAATCGCGCCCTGCTGCGTCAGTCAGGTTTTACAGGGAAACAAAGGAAGTGCTTTCATGTCAAACCGTGATCCAGCTGATTATGTTGTTTATGAACGAAGAAAATATTCGAGCTGAAACTATCGAAAAGCCGGAGAGTAGGCTTGAACTGTCGCTGTTTCAGGCTCTGCGCCGGTTGCAGCAGGACGCCGAAATGCATGCCAAGCGGCTGGCACGTTACGGTGGACTGAGCCCGGTGCAGCTAATGATTCTGCAGGTGCTTGCGAGCGAGCGACAGCTCACCGCCAGTGCGCTGAGCAAGCGCGTCAGCCTTACGCCTGCAACCCTGTCCGGGCAGCTCGACCGGCTCGCCGAGCGCGGACTGCTGTCGCGCCAGCGCGATGATCAGGACCGCCGCCGCCAATGGTTGCTGTTGACTGACGAGGGTCGCGCACTGCAGCAACAGGCCCCGTCTTTGCTGCCGCCGGAGTTCGTTGCACGTTTCGCGGCGTTGCCGGAATGGGAACAGCACGGAATCACTGCGGCGCTGCTTCGCGCCGCCTCGATATGCGGTTCGAGGGAATAGTCAGCAGCCCGGCTGAGCCTGCCGTCTGCTATAGACGAAAGCCTTCGACAATATGCTCGGCCAGTGTTTCGCTGACTTGCGACTGACTACGTTCGTTGCGCAGCAGGACAATGCTGCTCAGGGGTAGCTCCGGCATGCCCTCTGCTTCGCCCAGCAATCGCATGTCGGCCGTGACCAGGCTCTGCAGCTGCGCGGTCACCGCGAGCCCGGCGTTAACCACCGCCATCAGCGCTGAAAGGCTCGGGCTGGTATAGGCAACCCGGTAGGGAACGTCCAGGCTGTCGAGGGCATTGCAGGCCCAGGCCCGGCAGAAGCAATCGGTATTGAACATGGCCAGTGGCATGGGCCGTTGTTCATGGGTGTTGAAGCCCGGGGCTTCGGCCCAGACGAAGCGTTCGCGGCGCAGTAACTGCCCGATCTCGGTACCCGGCTCGCGGGTGACGATGGACAGATCCAGGTCGCGTCGCTGCAGCAACTGGTAAGACGGTTCGCAATGCACCTCCACCTGCACCAGCGGATAGGCCTGGGCGAAGCGCGACAGGATGCCCGGTAGGAAGCGCATCACATAGTCGTCCGGGGTGCCGATGCGCACCGAGCCGACCATGTGCGGCTCACGCAAGGTGGTCAGCACCTCGCCGTGCAGCTTCAGAATTCTTCGCGCATAACCAAGCAGGATCTGGCCCTCTGCGGTGAGCTTGACCTGGCGCCCGTCGCGCTCGAATACCGAACGTTGCAGTACGTCCTCTTCCAGCCGCTTCATCTGCATGCTGATTGCCGACTGCGTGCGATTGACGGCTTCCGCAGCACGGGTGAAGCCGCCGTGATCGGCAATTGCCACAAAGCTGCGCAGCAGCTCGGCATCGATACTCGGGTAGTTGGCCATTCATCAATCTCCGAGATGGACATCATCACAAACATTCGTTGGATTGATCATAAGCCCGGCGGGACACTGGCGCCATCCACTCGGAGGTGTACCCGATGAAAAGCCATGCTGAGTTCGTTCATTCCTGCGCCCGGAGCGCAACGCCCCATTTCTCGCTCGGACGGTCGCTGCGAGCGGCCTGGCAGCAGTTCGGCCGCTGGCACGCGCTGTATCGCCAGCGCCAGCAACTGGCCTCGCTGAGTGACGAGATGCTCAAGGACATCGGTTTGAGCCGGGCCGATATCGAAACCGAAATCACCCGGCCATTTTGGGATGAGCCGTTTCGCCGAGGCTAACCTTTGGCAGCTTGGTCACGAGGGTCGAATAGGCAAGCGCTCGATGAGACGCTCAGTCGATCCGTCGAATGAGCTTGCGCAGCAGGAAGCGATTGGGGTGGCAGGCTTCGGCGATGGCGCGCGGTACGGGCAGCGGTTCGTCATTCAGCCACGCGGCGAGCAGCTCGCCCGACAGTGGCGCGGTGATCAGGCCGCGCGAGCCGTGTGCGGTATTGACGTACAGCCCATCAAGCCAGGGACACGTCGTATCAGGCACTTGCCGAGCATCCTTCGCCAGCACGGCATAGGCTTCGGCGAAGCGTGCTGGATCGGCCAGCGCGCCGATGATGGGTAGGTAGTCAGGGCTGGTGCAGCGGAACGCGACGCGTCCATGCAGTTGGTCGATATCGACGGTGTCGGCCTCGAGGCGCTGATGCAGATCAGCGGAAATCTCCGCGAGCATCTCCAGGTTGGAGTGATGTTCCGCTGCGCTCGGAGCCGGGTCGGTTTCGGCGAAATTGAAGCTCGCCCCCAACGTGTGCTGACCCTCACGGGGCGGGGCGACGTAGCCCTTGGCGCAGAGCACGGTGCGCAACGCGCTGCTTCGTTCGGTCACCGGCAGGGCGGTGATCTGTCCGCGGATTCGCTTGAGCGGCAGCCAGGCACTTTGGCTGAATTGCGCAACGTCGGCGGCGCCAGCCAGAATCACTACCGGCGCGTCGGCCAGCAGCTCATCGCCGATCAGCGCCTGCCACTGCTCGCCTGCGCGACGCAGCTCGACCGGGTGCTGGTGGCGAAGCAGCTCGATGGCGGGGTGCGTGATCAGCCAGCGACACAGCGCTGGCGGGTGCGCCCAACCCGCGTCCGGATAGAACAGCCCGCCATGGTCCAGCGTCACGCCCGCCAGCTGCTCAGCTTCCTCGCGCTGCACCGCGCGCAGCAGACTGGGCGGAAAGGCATCGGACAGTGCTGCTTGGCGGGCGTTTTCCTTGTGGTCGAAGGCAAGCTGCAGCACGCCACAGGCATCCCAGTCCTGGCCTTGCTGCAGGTTCTGCAGCAACCGACGGGTGTAGCCAAAGCCGCTGGCGACAAGCTGCGAAAGCGCGGTGCCGTGCGCTGACAGCTTCAGATAGAGCACACCCTGTGGATTGCCAGAACCCTCTCGGGCGACGTCGTCATGCCGCTCCAGCAGTGTCACCTGCCAGCCGCGCGCCGCCAGGCTGGCGGCGCTGGCGCAACCCGCCAGGCCTGCGCCGATGATCAATGCCTTGCGCTGCGTTGGTTGATGCGACGGGCGCGCGAACCACGGGCTCTCCAAGGTTTTTGGCGATGCGGCAAGGTGGCCCTGGAGGTTTTCCCACTTCTGGCCGAAGCCCGGTATCCGCTTGATCTCAAAGCCCGCCTCCTTGAGGGCTCGTCGCACACTGCCGGCGCTGCTGAAGGTCGCCAGCGTGGCACCCGGGGCGGACAGCCGCGCCACTTGCTCAAATAGCTCGGGCTGCCACATGTCCGGGTTCTTCGGCGGTGCGAAACCATCTAGAAACCAGGCGTCTACCTGGGCATCCAGTTCTTTCAGTTGCTCGAGTGCATCGCCTACCAATAGCGTCAGCGTCACCTGGCCGAAACGAAACTGCTGGAATCCCGGATTGATCGCCACATACTGGTCCAGCAACTGGCGCGCCTGCAGCTGCAGCTCGGGCCACAACGTCAGCGCGCGACCCAGGTCGTCGCGCGTGAGTGGATGCTTTTCAACACTGACGAAGTGCAGGGCGCTATTGGCAGGCGCAGTGCGCTCGAACAGCGCCCAGGCGCAAAGGAAACTGAGGCCAGTACCAAAGCCCGTTTCGCCAATCACCAGGCGTTCCCCTGCCTGAAGAGCGGCGAAACGTTCGGCCAATCGGTTGGGTTGCAGAAATACGTGGGTGGTTTCGGCCATGCCTGAGCCACGAGAAAAATATACATCACCATAGCGCCGCGATTGCGGTTGACCGTTCTCGTCCCAGTCGAGCTCGGCATGTTGAAAACCGGGTGGGATCGCGGCGGACATCGGCGTTTCCTGCGGAGAAAAATCGCGATTCTAGCAGCAGCGTGAAACCTGCTGCGGGCGCGCTTTGTCGCATCGGTAAGCGCGCAGGCCAGCGCACCAAGCGCTAACAGGCGGAGCTGCATCAGTACTGCAGCTACCTTGGCCTGCTAGGGTTCATCACAGCATCCATTCCTGGAGTACACGATGTTCGAGTCCGCAGAAATCGGCCACACCATCGACAAGGACACCTACAACAAAGAAGTGCCCGTTCTGCGTGAAGCATTGCTGCAAGCGCAGTACCGCCTCAAAGAGCAGACGCGGTTTCCAGTGCTCATCCTGATTAATGGCATCGAGGGTGCCGGAAAAGGCGAAACGATCAAGTTGCTCAGCGAGTGGATGGACCCGCGGCTAATCCGGGTCGACAGCTTCGATGTGCCGACCGATGAAGAACTCTCGCATCCGCCCGCCTGGCGCTACTGGCGTCGCCTGCCCCCGAAAGGACAGACCGGTATCTTTTTCGGTAACTGGTACAGCAAGTTGCTTGAGGACCGGGTTCATGGGCGCATCAAGAAAGCTGAGCTGGAGCTGGCCATCGACCGTGCCCAGCGGTTCGAACGCATGCTCTGTGCTGAAGGCACGCTGATCTTCAAATTCTGGTTTCACCTGTCCAAGGACCGCATGCTGCAGCGCCTTGAGTCGCTAAAGGATGATCCGCTGCACAGCTGGCGCATCAGCCCGCTGGATTGGCAGCAGTCGAAAACCTACGACCGGTTCGTCAAGCACGGTGAATTGATCCTGCGCCGCAGCAGCCGGGACTTTGCGCCCTGGTACGTCATCGAGGGCAGCGACGAACGATACCGAAGCCTGACCGCCGGCCGGTTGCTGCTCGAGGGGCTCAATGCTGCGCTGGACGCTGCGGACCAACCGCTCTCGCAGCCGCACACGGCGACGATCGAGCTGAAGCTCGATCAGGCGAGCCTGCTTGGCAGTCTCGATATGCAGCAATCGCTCAAGGACCATTACAAGCAACAGCTGGGGCATGAACAGGCAAGGCTGAGCCAGCTTCTGCGTGATCCGCGGTTGCGCAAGCGTGGGGTACTGGCCCTGTTCGAGGGCCACGACGCGGCGGGCAAGGGCAGCGCCATTCGCCGGGTCACGGGGGCGCTGGATCCGCGGCTGTATCGCACCATACAAATCGCCGCGCCCAGCGAAGACGAACTGGCGCAGCCATGGTTGTGGCGCTTCTGGCGCAACGTCCCGGCGCGCGGGCAGTTCATCATTTTCGATCGATCCTGGTACGGCCGCGTGCTGGTCGAGCGTGTCGAGGGCTTCTGCTCGCCAGACGAGTGGCTGCGGGCCTATTCCGAGATAAACGAGTTCGAGGAACAGCTGGTCGACGCAGGCGTGGTGGTGGTCAAGTTCTGGCTCTCGATCGACAAACAAACGCAGCTGGAGCGCTTCAAGGAGCGGGAAGATACGCCGCACAAACGCTTCAAGATCACCGAGGAAGACTGGCGCAATCGCGAAAAATGGGACGACTACAGCAATGCCGTGGCGGACATGGTCGATCGCACCAGCACCGAAATTGCGCCCTGGACGTTGGTTGAGGCCAACGACAAGCGCTTTGCCCGGGTCAAGGTATTGCGCACGCTCAACGACGCGCTGGAAGAAGCGATCAGCTGAGTTTCAAGGGACGGCGGACAATGGCCAGCCATATCCCTGCTGAATGTTCGTCGCCTTTGGTGAAGGGCCGGAACTATGCTCGGTCAATCGTCAACAGGCCGGCCGCCGCAGCGGCCGCCCAACCATTCGAGGTATGCCATGCGTGAAGTAGTGATCGTCGACAGCGTACGGACCGGCCTGGCCAAGTCCTTCCGCGGCAAGTTCAACATGACCCGTCCTGACGACATGGCGGCTCATTGCGTCAACGCGCTGCTGTCGCGTAACGGGCTGGACCCTAAGCTGGTCGAGGACTGCATCGTCGGTGCCGGCTCCAACGAGGGCGCACAGGGCTACAACATCGGTCGTAACGTGGCGGTGCTGTCGAACCTGGGTATCCAGTGCGCGGGCATGACACTCAATCGCTTCTGCTCGTCCGGCTTGCAGTCCATTGCCATCGCGGCCAATCAGATCGCTTCCGGCTGCAGCGACATCATCGTTGCCGGTGGTGTCGAGTCGATCACCATGACGGCCAAGAGCCGCAACAGTGACAACCTCTTCAACCCGGTTTTGCAGGAGCGGGTGCCGGGTCTATATCACAGCATGGGCCAGACCGCCGAGCTGGTTGCGCGCCGCTACAACGTCACCCGTGAACAGCAGGACATCTACTCCCTGCAGAGCCAGCAGCGCACTGCACGAGCTCAGGCGGAAGGCCTGTTTGACGATGAGATCGTTCCGATGAACGTTCGCTACTTCACCGAGGACAAGAACACCGGTGAGCGCACCGAGCATGAAGGTGTGGTAGACCGTGACGACTGCAACCGCCCGGACACCACACTGGAAAGCCTGTCGGGTCTCAAACCTGTGTTCGCCGATGATGGTTCGGTGACCGCGGGCAATGCCTCGCAGCTCTCCGATGGCGCCTCGATGACATTGGTCATGAGCCTGGACAAGGCGCTTGAGCTCGGCCTCAAGCCGCGTGCCTTCTTCCGCGGCTTTACCGTGGCCGGTTGCGAGCCTGAGGAGATGGGCATTGGCCCGGTGTTCTCGGTGCCACGCCTGCTCAAGGCGCGCGGTCTGCAGGTCAGCGACATCGACCTGTGGGAGCTCAACGAGGCCTTCGCCTCGCAGTGCCTGTACTGCCGCGATACGCTGGAGATCGACAATGAGAAGTTCAACGTCAATGGCGGCTCGATTTCCATCGGCCACCCATTCGGCATGACCGGCTCGCGTACCGCGGGCCATCTGGTTCGCGAGCTGCAACGCCGGAATCTGCGTTACGGGGTTGTGACCATGTGCGTTGGTGGCGGCATGGGTGCGTCTGGGCTGTTCGAAGCGGTGCGCTGATCAGTCGTCGCAGGGACGACTAAAAGAAACCCGCGCCAGATGGCGCGGGTTTTTCATGCCTGATCACTATTTGGTCGCTCCTTGGCTGGGCTTCAGCTCGTGCGCCAGGTTATCCGGTCTGCGTCTGGCTCCAGGCTAGCGATGCAAAGGTGCAACATGTGCCAGAGACGACTGAGTTGCTCTGCGGTGAAGTTTCCGGTGGGCTGAAGCCCACCCTACGACGTAACTTGGCCTGTAGGGTGGGCTTCAGCCCACCACCCCGCGGCTAGGTTGCTACCTCAGCTCAGCTGCGACTGGATTCGAGCATGGTCTCCGGTCGGACCCACTGGTCGAACTCCTCGTCGGTCAAATAGCCAAGCGCCAGCGCCGCTTCGCGCAGGGTAGTGCCTTCGGCATAGGCCTTCTTGGCGATCTCGGCCGCCTTGTCGTAACCGATGTGTGGGTTCAGTGCTGTCACCAGCATCAGCCCCCGCTCCAGATGCTCGGCCATGCGTGCCGCGTCCGGCTCGAGGCCGACGATGCAGTGGGTGTTGAAGTTTCGGCAACCATCGGCCAGCAGTCGGATCGATTCGAGCATGTTGTGCACGATCACCGGCTTGAACACATTGAGCTGTAGATGGCCCTGGCTGGCGGCGAAGCCGACCGTCACGTCGTTGCCCATCACTTGGCAGGCAAGCATGGACAATGCCTCGCACTGCGTCGGGTTGACCTTGCCTGGCATGATCGAGCTGCCCGGCTCATTGGCTGGCAAACGCACTTCGGCGAAACCACCCCGCGGGCCCGAGCCGAGCAGGCGCAGGTCGTTGGCGATTTTCATCAGCGCCGTGGCCAGTGTTTTCAGGGCGCCGGAGAGTGCGACCAGCGGCTCATGGCCGGAAAGGGCGGCAAACTTGTTCGGCGCAGACACGAACGGAAGACCGGAGAGTGCCGCCAGTTCAGCAGCAATCGCTTCGGCGAAGCCATGCGGGGCGTTGAGACCAGTGCCCACTGCGGTGCCGCCCTGGGCCAGTTCGTAAACGGCGGGCAGGGAATGTCGAATCGACTGTTCGGCGATATCCAGCTGGGCCACGAAGGCCGACAACTCCTGGCCAAAGGTCACTGGGGTTGCATCCATCATGTGGGTGCGCCCGGTTTTGACCAGCTGACCATAGCGTGCCGCCTGTTCAGCGATGCCGCCAGACAGCTCGGCGATGGCGGGCAACAGATCGTCTTGGATTGCTCGCGCAACGGCGATGTGCATGGCGGTGGGGAAGCAATCGTTGGAGCTCTGTGCGCGGTTGACGTGGTCGTTGGGGTGCACCGGGCTCTTGCCGCCACGTGCTCCGCCGGCCAGTTCATTGGCGCGCCCGGCAATGACCTCGTTGACGTTCATGTTGCTCTGGGTGCCGCTACCCGTCTGCCAGACCACCAGAGGAAACTGATCGTCGTGCTGGCCGTGGAGTATTTCGTCGGCGGCCTGTTCGATGAGACGCGCGATGTCCGGCGGTAGATCGCCTATGCGGTCGTTGACCCGCGCCGCGGCTTTCTTGATCAGCGCCAGCGCATGGCAGACGGCAAGGGGCATGCGCTGGTCGCCGATGGCGAAATTGATCAGCGAGCGCTGTGTCTGGGCGCCCCAGTAAGCCTGTTCCGGGACTTCCACTGGACCCAGGCTGTCGGTTTCGGTGCGTGTCATGCCGTGCTCCATCGATGAGGTATCCCTGTTAGGTTGCTGGCTGTGGGCACAGGTTCAATCTGGCCTGCAGCTGTTCCTTGAGCGCCGGGAACTCCGCGCGCAGAATGTGTCCATTGAGGCTCACTTAACGATCGCCAAGGATCATCTCATGCACATTCTTCGTACATTCGGCCTTTGTAGCGTTCTGTCGATGGCGCTGCTCAGCGGCCAGGCCAACGCTGACAGTGCGGGTCACCAGGCCCAGGCCGAGCGCTTCCTGGAGCTGGTCAACGCTGATCGACTCGCTGTGCCGGTGTATGCCCAGGTGCAGCAGATGTTCGCCGAGCGCTTCGAGCAGACCCAAGCGCCCATGAGCAAGCGCGCATTGCTCGAGCGCTACCAATCGAAGGCCGACGCCGCGCTGGACAAGGCCATCGGTTGGGAGCAGGTCAAGCCGGACCTGATCACGCTCTACACCGAAACCTTCACCGAGCAGGAGCTCAGCCAGTTGAACGACTTCTACGAGTCGGCGCTTGGCAAGAAGATGCTGACCAAACTGCCGGAGCTGAATGCGCGTTCGGCGCAGGTTACCCAGGCCAAGCTGCAAAGCGCCGTGCCCCAGGTCAACAAGCTACTGGCAGAGATGACTGCCGAACTCGATACTCAGAAAAAGCCCTGACGGAGCCGCCCGGATGTCCAAACTCGAATCCATCGAACAGACGCTGCAAAGCGCACTGCAACCTCAGCATCTGCAAGTGCTGGACGAAAGCCACATGCACAGCCGCGGCCAGGAAACCCATTACAAGGCGGTGATCGTTAGCGAGCAGTTCGCCGGCCTGAATGCGGTCAAGCGCCACCAGCGCGCCTACGCTGCAATGGGCGATCTCATGCAGCAGATTCACGCCCTGGCGCTGCACACCTATACCCCGGAAGAGTGGGCCGAGCAGGGCGCCGCGCCTGCGTCACCGGTCTGTGCCGGGGGGCACAAATAACAAGCTGTCTGGCGGCTTTAGGCCTGATCAAGATTGTTGCTAGAATGCGCGCCGCGCCGGCTCACGCCGGCGTTGTCGTTTTCGCATTCCCGGTCCGCCCTTTGCGTGGGCGACCACTGGAGGAAGTACCCGCATGACCCAGAAGATCGTCGTTGCGGCGCTGTACAAGTTCGTCTCTCTGCCGGACTACGTCGCGTTGCGTGAACCCCTGCTCGAAACCCTCGATGCCAACGGCATCAAAGGCACGCTTTTGCTGGCCGAAGAAGGCATCAACGGCACTGTGTCCGGCAGCCGTGAAGGGATCGATGCCTTGCTCGCCTGGTTCGGGACTGATGCGCGCCTGGCCGACATCGATCACAAGGAATCCTACTGCGACGAGCAGCCCTTCTACCGCACCAAGGTCAAGCTGAAGAAGGAAATCGTCACCCTGGGTGTGCCCGGCGTCGATCCCAACCAGCGCGTCGGCACCTATGTCGATCCGAAGGACTGGAATGCCCTGATCGGAGATCCGGAAGTGCTGTTGATCGATACCCGCAACGACTACGAAGTGGCCATCGGTACCTTCGAAGGCGCAATCGACCCGCAAACCAAATCCTTCCGCGAGTTTCCCGATTACATCAAGGCGCACTACGACCCGGCCAAGCACAAGAAGGTCGCGATGTTCTGCACCGGTGGTATCCGCTGCGAGAAGGCTTCCAGCTACATGCTTGGCGAGGGCTTCGAGGAGGTTTATCACCTCAAGGGCGGCATCCTGAAATACCTCGAAGAAGTGCCGCAAGAAGAAACGCGCTGGCGCGGCGATTGCTTCGTGTTCGACAACCGGGTGACCGTCCGTCATGACCTCACCGAGGGCGACTTCGACCAATGCCACGCCTGTCGTACACCGATCTCGCTGGAGGACCGCCAATCGGAGCACTACGCTCCAGGCATCAGCTGTCCCCACTGCTGGGATAACCTCAGCGAAAAGACGCGTCATAGTGCGCGTGAGCGGCAGAAGCAGATCGAACTGGCGCTCGAGCGCAACCAGCCACACCCCATTGGCTACAACTATCGCAAGGCGGGTGTGTAACCGAGTACAGCCATGAAGCGCGCTACACGCGCTTTACCCTGATAGAACCGGAGCGCCGATGAGCAGCCGACTGATCTATGTGATGGACCCGATGTGCTCATGGTGCTGGGGTTTCGCGCCGGTCGTGCAGGCGCTGATCGAACAGGCCCAGGCGCGCGGGGTGGGTTCGGAGCTAGTGGCTGGTGGATTGCGCCAGGAACGTACCGCGATGGATCAGGCCGCTCGTGACCGCACTGCCTCCTACTGGCACGCAGTACATGAGGCGAGCGGCCAGCCTTTCAACTTCGAGGCGGGCTTGCCCGACGGGCTGGTCTACGATACCGAGCCGGCTTGCCGTGCGCTGGTTGCTGCACGTGATCTCGACAGCCAAGCCGCGTGGCGACTCGCTGGGCTGATCCAGCAGGCCTTCTACGTTGAGGGGCGCAACGTCACGCTGCCGCCGGAACTTGTCGAGCTGGCCGAGACCGCTGGAATTCCGCGTATCGAGTTCGCCGACCGCTTCGATTCCCAGGCCGCACGTGATGCCACCGTTGCGGACTTTGAGTGGTCGCGCAATCTTGGTATTGCGGGATTTCCTACCTTGCTGGCTGAACACGATGGCCAGCTGGCATTGGTGACGAACGGATTCCAACCGCTCGAAGCCCTATCACCGCTGCTGGCACGCTGGCTGGATCACAATATCAATGCCTGATCAGCTCAGCTGGGCCGAAATTCGCCGCCTCGCCCTTCACCATCGCAAAGCCCTGGTACTGGCCAATCTGGTCGCGGTGCTAGCGACGCTTTGCAGCGTGCCGATTCCCTTGTTGTTGCCGTTGCTGGTCGACGAGGTGTTGTTGAAGCAGGGCGACGCCGCGCTGGAGGTCATGAACAACTTTCTTCCGGCGGAGTGGCAGACCGCCGTCGGCTATATCGGCCTGATGCTTTGCATAACGCTGTTGCTGCGCGCATCGGCTTTGATTTTCAACGTTCTGCAGGCGCGTCTGTTTGCCCGATTATCAAAGGATCTGGTCTATCGCATCCGAGTACGGCTGATCGAGCGGCTCAAGCGTATTGCGCTGAGCGAGTACGAAAGCCTGGGTGGGGGGACCGTCGCGGCGCATCTGGTCACCGATCTTGAGACTATCGATAAATTCATCGGCGAGACCCTCAGCCGGTTGTTGGTCGCCGTGCTCTCGATTGCCGGTACGGCGGCGATCCTGCTGTGGATGCATTGGCAGCTGGCGCTGTTGATCCTGTTGTTCAATCCTCTGGTGATCTACGCCACGGTGCAGCTGGGCAAGCGCGTCAAACACCTGAAGAAACTGGAGAACGACAGCACGTCGTTATTCACCCAGGCGCTCACCGAAACGCTAGATGCGATTCAGGAAGTGCGCGCCGGCAACCGCCAGGGGTTCTTTCTCGGACGCCTCGGCCTGCGCGCGCGGGAAGTGCGTGATTTCGCGGTGGCCTCGCAGTGGAAGACAGACGCCTCCAACCGCGCCAGTGGCCTGCTGTTCCAGTTCGGTATCGACATCTTCCGTGCCGCGGCCATGCTCACGGTGCTGTTTTCGGACCTGTCTATCGGACAGATGCTCGCGGTGTTCAGCTACCTGTGGTTCATGATCGGCCCGGTGGAGCAGCTGCTCAATCTGCAGTACGCCTTCTACGCGGCGGGCGGTGCGCTAAGCCGCATCAACCAGCTGCTGGCGCGTGCCGACGAGCCGCAATATCCCGGTGGTCAGGATCCGTTCGTTGGTCGCGATACCGTCGACATTCAAGTCCAGGGGCTGCGTTTCTCCTATCAGGATGAGCCGGTCCTGGAAGGGCTGGATTTGACCATCGCGGCGGGTGAGAAGGTGGCCATCGTCGGTGCCAGCGGCGGCGGCAAGAGCACCCTGGTGCAGTTGCTGCTGGGGCTCTATCAGCCGCAGGCCGGACATATTCGTTATGCAGGGGTCGAGGTGCAGGATATCGGGCTGCCAACGGTTCGCGACAACGTCGCCGTGGTACTGCAGCATCCGGCCCTGTTCAACGACACGGTGCGCGCCAATCTGCTGATGGGGCGCGAGCGGGACGATCAGGCATGCTGGCGTGCGCTGGAAATAGCTCAGCTGGCCGATACGATCCGGCAGCTGCCAGCCGGACTGGACAGCATCGTTGGTCGTTCCGGTGTTCGCCTCTCAGGGGGACAACGACAACGACTGGCGGTGGCGCGCATGGTGCTGGCTGAGCCCAAAGTGGTCATCCTTGATGAGGCTACGTCGGCTCTGGATGCGGCCACCGAGTATGCCCTGCATCAGGGACTCAACCGTTTCCTGCAAGGGCGCACGACGCTGATCATCGCCCACCGTTTGTCGGCGGTGAAACAGGCCGATCGGGTGCTCGTTTTCGACGGCGGGCGCATTGCGGAGCAGGGCGATCACCAGCAGCTGATTGCTGACGGCGGGCTCTACGCCAAGCTTTACGGGCATCTTCAGCAACATTGAGGCTGGTATCGGGCACAACCCTGAGCGCGCAGTGCCAGCCGGCTCAGTGCGCGCTGGCAAATTGACGTCAATTCCTGATTAAATTGCGCCGCTTTCGCATTCAACTTTAGTCGCAACCTGCCGACTCCATAAGCGCGCTTACTTTTTAGGGATTCTCTGATGCAGTCCGTCGATTTTTTCGCCAACCTTTCTGTCGGCAAGAAGCTGCTGCTTGGCTTCGCCATGGTCCTGCTGTTGACTTTGGGTGTCGCCGGGACCGGCTTTTACGCCGTGGACTCGATCCTGAATCGCTCATATCAGATGAATCAGCTGTTACGGATCAACGCTGCGATTCTGGAGGCCCGTGGCCTGGAGCGCGACTTTGCACTGACTCGCAGTGACGAATCCGCCGCAACCTTGCGCAGCACCCTGGCCAAGCTCAATCAAGAGCTGGACGAGCTTGCGCAAAGCTCGTCTGAAGAAGACCAGCAGAAGCTGGAGCAGATTCGCAGCGATGCGGCCGTCTATGCCGATAACTTCACTCAGTACGGTGAGCTGATCAGCAAAGGTGTGGTGCTTCGCGAGCGTATGGCCGATGCCGCACAAAAAAGCCGTGAAGAGTTTGAATACATCGAACTGGATATGTACGACGCCGTGCGCGTATTGCGTCTGGAAGGTGACCACTTGAAGGGCAGCGACCCGCTGACCATCGCCGAAGCGGCGTCCGGGCTGACCAAGCGCATCCTCGATCTGCGTACCTTCGAAAGCATGTTCATCGCCCATAGCGCGCAAGCCGCGGTGGACAGCTGGAACGAGTCCTATGCGGACGTGACCACCATCGGCAGCAGTCTGAAAACCTGGCTCAACGACGAGCAGAAAGCCACCATGGATGGTGCGCTCAACGCTCTAGCGGCCTATCAGCAGGCGTTTGGTGAGTTCCGCAACAACCGCGCCGAGCGCATCGCGCTCGAGCAAGCGATGGTGGGCCAGGCTCAGCGCATCCTGGATACGGCCGATCAGGCATTGGCGGGTGCCACCGAGGCCATGCAGGAGCAGCGCCGCAGTGCCTACACCTGGCTCGGAATCATCAGCGTTCTGGCCGTGGTAATTGGGCTGGTGGCCGCGACGGCGATCTCCCGCATGATCGTCGTACCGCTGCGCTACACCGTACAGCTGGCGCAGCGCGTGGCCGAGGGCGACCTGACCCAGTCGCAGAAGGTGACCCGTCGCGACGAACTCGGCCAGCTGCAGAAAGCGATGTCCGACATGACTGAGAGCCTGCGCACCTTGATCGGCCGCATCGGTGGTGGCGTCGGTCAGATTGCTACCGCCGCGGAGCAGTTGTCCGCGGTGACGGCGCAGACCAGTGCTGGCGTTCAGAAGCAGCGGGTCGAGACTGAACAGGTCGCTACCGCCATGCACGAAATGGCAGCGACCGTTCAGGAAGTCGCGCAGAATGCGGAGCAGGCATCGCATGCAGCCCGCGAGGCCGACCAGCAGGCGCGCCAGGGCGACCGCGTCGTTCAGGAGGCTATCGGTCAGATCGGCAGCTTGTCTGGCGAGGTCGAGCATTCCGCTCATGCCATCGAAGAGCTGAATACCGAAAGCGGTCGTATCGGCACCGTGTTGGAAGTGATTCGTGCGGTGGCTGAACAGACCAACCTGCTCGCACTCAACGCGGCGATCGAAGCCGCCCGCGCCGGTGAACAGGGCCGCGGTTTCGCCGTGGTGGCTGATGAGGTCCGCGCCCTGGCTCGCCGCACGCACGACTCCACCGAGGAAATCGAAGGCCTGATCGCCAACCTGCAGCGCGTAGCGCAAAAGGCCGTTGAGCAAATGCAGACCAGCCGTAACCTGACCCAACGCACCGTCGATCTGGCCAGCGAAGCAGGCATCGCGCTGGGCCGCATCACCGAGTCGGTTTCGACCATCGAGCAGATGAACCAGCAGATCGCGGCGGCAGCTGAGCAGCAGAGCGCCGTCGCTGAGAACATCTCCGAGAGCGTGACCCGTGTTCGCGACATTGGCGAGCAAAGCGCCAGCGGCAGCGAGCAGACCGCTGCGTCCAGTGCCGAGCTGGCGCGCTTGGGCGTCGAACTGCAAGGGCTAGTGGCGCGCTTCCGCACCTGAGTTTTTCTCTGCAGCAGCGAAGCCCCGGCTCTTGCCGGGGCTTTGTCGCTTATGGCGCTGAACTCCGGCGAGACTCCACCTATCTAGAAAGGTGACGCGGCTGCGGCTGCATGCTCGGGAGAAGAAGATTGAACGCCTTGTCGCTTGCCGGTTTCTGCCTCGAAATCGAGGCTGCCCAACGATGAAAACCAACGTATTCGCTGCGGGCGAGTCCCGGCTGAAGCAAGCGATCACTGGCCCAGCGCTGTTTCTGTTCATCCTCGGTGACGTGCTGGGTGCCGGCGTGTATGCGCTGGTCGGCAAGATTGCTGGTGAAGCAGGCGGGGCGGTCTGGGTGCCGCTGCTGGTCGCGCTGGGTTTCGCCATGCTCACTGCGGCGTCTTACGCATAGCTGGTCACTAAGTATCCAAAGGCCGGCGGCGCTGCGGTATTTGCCGAGCGGGCATTTGGCAAACCATTAGTGTCCTTTCTGGTGGGCTTTTGCATGTTGGCTGCGGGTGTGACAAGCGCGGCGGGATTGTCCCTGGCGTTTGCTGGCGATTACCTCGGTGCCTTTTTCGACACCCCGGCGGTGCCGACTGCGCTGGTGTTTCTCGCGATCGTTGCGCTGCTGAACGCTCGTGGCATCAAGGAGTCGCTGGGAGCCAACGCGGTAATGACAGTGATCGAAGTGTCCGGCCTGTTGTTCGTGGTGGTGCTGGCCGCACGCTTCCTTATGAGCGGGCAGGGCGAGCCGTCGCGGGTATTGGAGTTCGCGCCTGGCGTGTCGCCTGCGATCGCCGTACTTGGCGCGGCGCTGATCGCTTTCTATTCCTTTGTCGGCTTCGAGGTGTCAGCCAACGTGGCCGAAGAGGTCAAAGATGTGCGCCGCAACTACCCGCGCGCGCTGTTCGGTGCGTTGTTGGTGGCGGGGCTGGTCTACGTGGGGGTTGGTATCGCAGCCACGGCGATACTCCCGCCAGCGGCCTTGGCGGAATCATCCGCGCCCTTGCTCGACGTGGTGCGCGCCACCGGTTATGCCGTGCCGCACTGGCTATTCGCGGCGGTAGCGCTAGTGGCGGTCGCCAATGGCGCGCTGCTCACCATGATCATGTCCAGCCGGTTGGCCTACGGTATGGCCGACGAGGGGCTGCTGCCCTCTGTTCTGACCCGCGTACTGCCTGAACGGCGCACGCCTTGGCTGGCAATCGTGCTGACCACATTGTTAGCAATGATTCTGACCGTGACCGGTACGCTGACAGCCCTGGCGGAGACAGTAGTGCTGCTGCTGTTGTTCGTATTCATGAGCACCAATGTCGCGGTGCTGGTGTTGCGCAAGGACAAGATCGACGCGCCGCATTTTCGCACGCCGACCCTTCTGCCTGTCCTGGCGATCCTCTCCTGTCTGGTGTTGCTGTCCCAGCAAGGCGCCGGCACCTGGTTGCGTGCCGGGCTGTTGATGGCGCTGGGTGCCTTGCTCTATGGAATCGGGCATTGGCGTAAAGGGCGCGCGGCGGTTAGCGTTGATTGAGCTCAGCGGCCCATTCAGCCAAGGGCAGCCCCGGCTGTTGATGCCAGATACGCTGCCAGATCTGCTTGAGTCGGCTCATATCGCCGCGTTCGGCTGGGAGCCGGTCGACAAAAGGGATCAGCCTCCAGTCAGCGCTGTTTCGCTCGGCCAGGGCGAAGCGGAAGGGGTGGAAGCCAGTCATGCCGAGGCGCACGTCGGTTACCAACAGCTGGCCCGCAACTTCGTCGTAGCGCAACACGCCGCCGGTAAACCATTGCAAACGAGCATGCTGCGGCGACTCGCTCAGTGCCGCGGCGAGCCGTTTGCCACGTGGAATGGCTACCAGTTCGGGTGGTCGGTCATCGAACCAGCTCACCAGCGCTTCATGGTAGCGATCATCGTCGATGACGATGACCCGCCATAGCAGGCTGTTGAACGGCGTCGGTGTGCTGAACATCTGACTCGCCTGAATGCCTTGCTCCGCCATCACCGTTTCGACGCGCTGCTCGGCCATTTGCTTGCCGGCCAGGGTGAAGCCGAGATACGCCGTCGACAACGCCAGCGCGACACCCGCCAAACGGGGGCTGCGACCCTTCAATCCCGCAATGGCACCGACCAACACCACCAACAGCAACGGGATGCTGTAGAGAGGGTCAATGATAAATACGCTGGACCAGGCCACCGGCGGTGTGGTCAGCGGCCAGAATAGCTGGGTGCCATAACTGGTGAAGGCGTCCAGCAACACATGCGTCACCAGCACCAGCCAGACCGTGAGGAACAGGCGCCTGCCGCTGTAAGCTGGATTAGGTCGTATTCGTCGCGCCAGCCAGGCCAGCACAACGGCCAGCGTGCTGAGCACGAAGAGTGAGTGGCTGAAGCCTCGGTGATAGGTCATGTCGGCGATTGCATCGCCATAATCGATGACCACATCAAGGTCGGGCAGCGTGCCGAGCACTGCACCATAGAGCAGGGCCTTGCGGCCTTGCCAACGGCCCAACAGCGACGCCTGAACCGTGGCGCCGAGAAGGGCTTGGGTTATCGAGTCCATGCAGGGTTCCATCTGTTTCGAGTGCGCTACGGTAGCCGAACCGGCTGACCCGTAGCGGCTCCAAATCATATAAAAACATGTCCGCAACGCTCCGGTTGTGGACAATGACCTTTCCATCCCGATTGTTGAAGGACCGATGCTCGACATATCCAGCAATGTGCAGGTAGCCGACAGCGAGATCGAACTGACCGCCATCCGCGCCCAGGGTGCCGGCGGGCAGAACGTCAACAAGGTGTCCAGTGCGTTGCACTTGCGCTTCGATATCAACGCGTCGTCATTGCCACCGTTCTACAAGGAGCGCTTGCTGGCGCTGCGCGACAGTCGCATCACCAGTGACGGTGTAATCGTGATCAAGGCGCAGCAGTATCGGACCCAGGAGCAGAATCGCGCCGATGCCTTGGAGCGTCTGGCCGAGATCATCCGTAGCGTGACGAAAGTGGAAAAAGCGCGTCGCCCAACGCGTCCCACGCTGGGCTCGAAAAAACGGCGCCTGGAAGGCAAGACCAAGCGCGGTGCGATCAAGGCTGGGCGTGGCAAAGTGGATTTCTGAGACCTGCCAGCGGCATTGCACCGCTGGCAGACACGACTCGCCTGGTTCGGGCTTGCCCTGCAAACCTGTAATCGCGAGTCGCTAAGAGCTCAACAATGTAGCGAACGCTAGGATCAGCCCAGCATCGCTCGCCTAAGAATGCGTGCCGGTCCGCGGTTCGACGGCCTCTTCTTCGTCGACGGGCTGCTGGCCTTCGTCGAGGATGTCCGCCTCGGCGATCTCGCCCTCCGGCGTATCGGGCATCAACTCGAGCACGGTATGGCTGGTGCGCAACATCGGTGTGAAATGGCCGTGCGGCTCGGTTACCAGATCGAATACGCGGCGCGAGCGGAAGTAGGAATATAGGGCCAGAAACGCCAGGGTAACCGCGAAGAACACCGGCAGCGCCTTGGGTCCGAAAAAGCTCATCAGGCCGCCTGCTATCACCGGGCCAAAGGCAGCGCCGAAACCGTTTGCCAGCAACAGGCCGCTGGAACCTGACAGAATCTCGTCCGGGTGCAGCTGGTCGACCATCTGAGCCACGGCGATCGAGTAGATGGAAAACGCCAGACCACCCCAGACGAACATCATCCCCAGCAGCAGGGGACCGGAGGTCAGGGGGGTAATCAGACCGCCAATCACCGCAGCGATTGCCACGACCCAGAGCAAGACCAGTCGACGATCATGCTTATCGGAAAACAGCCCGATGGGCCATTGCAGAACGGCACCCCCGAGAATGGTGATACTCATCAGCAGACCTACGCCCGAGGCATCGAAACCGCTCTGCGAGGCGTAGACCGGCGCCAGCCCCCAGAATCCTCCAAGCGTCAGGCCGGAGATCCCGGCGGCCATCAGCGGCAGCGGGGCGATTCGAGCCAACTGCAACAGGTCGGTCGCGGGCATGTCGGGCTGCGCGGGTTGTGCCTGGCGTGTCAGGGTAATCGGCATCAGCGCGGCGCAGATCAAGATTGCAGCCAGCGCAAAAAGCGTGAAGTTCATGGGGCTGTCGAGGCTCAGCAATTGCTGAGCGGCGGCCAGCGAGCCAAGGTTGACGGCCATGTACAGCGCAAACACCTGACCGCGTTTTTCTCCACTGACCTGCGCGTTGAGCCAGCTTTCGATAACCATGTACAGCGTGACCAGGGCGACGCCATACATCACGCGCAGCACCAACCACACCCATGGATTCACGATCAGGACGTGAAGCAGCACGGCGATCGAGGCGAGGGCGGCATAGAAAGCGAAGGTTCGGATGTGGCCGATACGCCGGATAAGCGAAGGCGCCAGCCAAGTGCCGACGAGAAACCCGGCGAAGTAGCCGGACATCAGCAGGCCGATCAACCCAGTGGAGTAGCCTTCTTCGATGCCGCGCAGCGTCAGCAGCGTGTTCAGCAATCCATGGCCGAGCAGGAGGAATGCAACTCCACCCAGCAGCGAGCTGATGGGGGCTAGTAACGACGTCATAACAAAACAACCTTGAGCAAATTTATCCGTGAAGGCAGGCTGCCATGTCGCGAGCGGCGTGCCGTTATATCCATAAGTGACTGAATCACTTGAGTATCTGATTGTCGACGCATTGGCGTATGCAGCTTGGGCAGCATCTTTGGCCGAGGATTCAAAACGAAGCGGAATTTCCTTGAAGCGCTTGTGTCGGCTGCTCGTCCAGCCTGAAACCGGTACCCCCGGCCGTGCTGAGTGACGCTCTGGTCAGCCAAACACAAACCCTGAGCTACAAGCTTGGCCCAAAGTTTCCGTTTTGTCCCGGCATCATCCCCGCGACCAATGCCCGCGCATTACCGAGCAGGGCGTTTGGACGATGCACAGCAATTCGGCGGGCTTTTCACAAGCGTCACGCCGTCCAGCGTTGGCCGGGTCGATCCATTTCGTGAACCGGAATGCTGCGCTCGCGAACTGCCCAGGGTTAGCCCTGCGTCACCAACGCTGCTGCATGGTACGACTGTGCCGGGGTAGAGCCGATTCGGGATGCTGCTGACGGCGGCTTCGGCTATCCGGCCCCCACTTTGAAACTTGAAAGCCAGATGCGCAGCGATAACTGGCGGCGTCCGGCAAGACCGAAACTATCACAGCAGTGCGGCGAGTGGCGCCGTGGCCGATGTCTAGGGCGTCTGGGCTGAATTCGGTGCAGATCGAACATGGCTGCCGTGGCCGCCAACCAGCCTTAACCAGCTCGGGTCGAGCACTCTAAGCGGCAGCTGGGAAGGGTGGCGCCAAGGGGGCGCTAACCCTTCCCGGCAGTAGTAGGCCCCGTCTTACGGGACGCCGAACGACTGCTAGCGGTTCAGTGCCGTGGGCTCTCTTCCGGCATGCTCATGAGTTGTCTTTCCATATTCCAGTCGAACGGTTCGTCGTTCTGCTCCGCTTCATAGCGACGCTCTTCCAGCCGCTGGAAGATTTCGATCTCTTCGTCCGGCATGAAGTGAAGGCAGTCGCCGCCGAAGTACCAGAGCAGATCACGCGGAACCAGATGTGCAATCTGCGGGTAGCGGTGGAAGACCTGGCAGATCATGTCTTGGCCCATGTGCCGTTCTTCCGGCACGTTCTGAAGGTTCATGATCAGCTCGTCGAACCGCTCGAGAAACAACGCATGGCTTTCTTCCGAAACCTGTTCGGTTTCACCCATGGCAAGCAGGATGCCACGCAGATGGGCCAGAAGCGCCAGGTTGTGATCGTGATAAGGGTTGGCCATGGTTCACCTGAGTCGATTGGGCGCGCGATTATAGAGGTGCGCGGGTTAATTGGGGACGTGTCTAGTTGACTCGAGTCGTGGGACTGGGTTCGGTACGCAGGTCGGATTGCTGCGGCGGGGTCACGTGCCTTGAAGAAGGCGGGGCGCGCTCACGTGGAGCAGGCATTAGCTGACGGTGCTGCCTGCAGGGCGACAGACATCGGTTGGAAAGGTGGCTTGCCAAGCGCCGCGTGTTGCGCGCGACGCTTGGCAGGGACCATCGGGTTGGTAGTAAACGAGTCGCCAGCAGTTGCTAGCGAACCTTGCCTTCGGTTAGCTCCAACGGCTCCTTATCGAAATCATCCACGCTGATGACCTTGCGGCGTGCCGCCTCTGCAGCGGTGAGCTGCTGCGCTTCGGCGGCATCCAGTACGCCAGCCGCGAGGGCGGCGCTGATCGGATCCTCGCCTGCAGTGGGCTTGAAATCGCCCGCCTTGAGCGCTTTGTGCAGCTTCTTCTGCAGTGGCTGCGAGGCCGCCAGGGTGTCGAACGCGTCTCGCAGCGCACCCAAGGCTTCGTCGCTGCCATGTGGGCGATAGACGCCCTCCAGGATCTGCTCCAAGGCGGGATCGCCTTCCGGGCGCCCGAGAATGCCAGCGACTTCGGCATCCAGCTCATCTGACGGCCCTTTGTGGCGAGCGCCAAAGGGAAACACCAATACCTTCAATAGGCCGCCAAGCAGGCGGTTGGGGAAGTTGGCCAGCGTGTCGGCGAGGGCCTGCTCGGCTTTGCACAGGCAGTCTTCCATCGCCCAGCGCAGTAGCGGCGCTTGCTCGGCCGGATGACCAAGATCGTGGTAGCGCTTGAGCGCTGCCGACGCCAGATACAGGTGGCTTAGCACATCACCCAGGCGCGCCGAGAGCCGTTCACGGCGCTTGAGCTCGCCGCCTAGCAACATCATGGACAGGTCGGCGAGCATGGCGAATGCCGCTGCAATCCGATCCAGGGATCGGAAATACGGTCGGGTCAGTTCGTTGCCTGGCGCCTTCCCGAACAGTCCGAAGGTCAGGCCAAGCACCAGTGTGCTAGCCGTGTTGCTGACGGCGAAACCGATGTGCTGCATCAGCAGCGTATCGAACTTCTTGATGGCAGCATCGCGGTCAGGCTCATGAACCAGCTCCATTTCGCGAAGCACGAATGGATGGCAGCGGATTGCGCCTTGGCCGAAGATCATCAGGTTGCGCGAGAGAATGTTCGCCCCTTCGACCGTGATCGAAATGGGCGCCGACAACCACATGCGGCCGAGGTAGTTGTTCGGTCCCATGATGATGCCCTTGCCGCCGTGGATATCCATGGCGTCGGTGATGCACTCGCGGCCGCGCTCGGTGAGGTGATATTTGAGTATGGCCGAAAGCACTGACGGCTTTTCCCCCAGGTCGACCGCGTTGGCGGTCAGAATCCGCGCGCTATCCATCAACCAGGCGTTGCCGCCGATTCGCGCAAGCGGTTCCTGGATACCTTCGAATGCTGACAGCGGTACATTGAATTGCTCGCGGATCTGCGCGTATCGCCCGCTGACGTAGCTGCAGGTTTTGGCCGCACTGGCACCGGTAGCAGGTAGTGAAATCGAACGCCCGACCGAGAGGCAGTTCATCAGCATCATCCAGCCTTTGCCGATCATGTCGCGCCCGCCAATGATCGCTTCCAGGGGCACGAACACATCTTTACCCCAGTTCGGGCCGTTCATGAACGCGGCGCCAAGGGGCAGGTGACGGCGACCTATTTCGACGCCAGCGGTATCGGTCGGAATCAGCGCCAGGCTGATGCCCAGTTCTTCCTCGTCCCCTAGCAGGTGCTTCGGGTCGTAAGTCTTGAAGGCGACACCAAGTAGCGTGGCGACCGGACCGAGGGTGATGTAGCGCTTCTCCCAGTTCAGACGCAGCCCGAGCACTTCTTCGCCTTCCCATTGGCCGCGACAGATCACGCCACTGTCGTTCATCGCGCCGGCATCGGAGCCGGCGTAGGGCCCGGTCAGGGCGAAGCAGGGTATGTCCGTACCATTGGCCAGACGTGGCAGGTAATGGTTGCGCTGCTCGTCGGTGCCGTAGTGCATCAACAGCTCGGCCGGGCCGAGAGAGTTCGGCACCATCACGGTGGTCGCCAAGTCGCCGCTGCGGGTGGCCAGCTTCATGACGATCTGTGAGTGGGCGTAGGCTGAAAAGCCTTTGCCGCCGTATTCCTTGGGAATGATGAGCGCAAAGAAGCCTTCTGCCTTGATGTAATCCCACGCTTCCTGAGGGAGGTCCATGCGCTGGCCGATCTCCCAGTCGCTGACCATGGCGCATAGGGTTTCCGTCGGACCATCGACGAAGGCTTGTTCTTCCTCGGTAAGCACGGCCTTTGGATAGCCGAGCAGCACGTCCCAATCCGGTTTGCCGCTGAACAACTGTCCGTCCCACCAGACCGTGCCAGCGTCAATGGCATCACGCTCGGTGGCGGAGATAGGCGGCAGGACCTTCTTGAACCAGTCGAACATGGGGCCGCTGAAATACTTGATGCGCAGTTCGGCCACCAGTAAAGGCACCGCGAAGGCAATCAGCACCAGCCAGAGGATGACCATCAGCCAGGCCGGCGTCTCCTCGGCCGCGCCCATAAGAACCAGATAAGCCGCAACGATAGCCAGCGCGGGGACGGGGGAAACCCGTAAGTGAGCGATCACGGCGATGCCGATGAGTAACACGAGCAGCCAGAGCAGGGTCATTTGGTTTTCCTTGTTAGTCGAATGGCGTCCTTCTTGAGCATAGGCTTTCGAGGAGTGCGGGGTGAAGGGACAGGACGACGCGTTTGGTTTCAGATAATGACCGGACCGCAACAGGGGAGTTCGAATGTGACCGCTCCGCGCGACCCTGTTTATTCGCCAGTGCGCATTGGCTACCGACCGCCGTTTTGGTTTCGGCGTTGCAATTGGCCCGGTGTGCCCTTATCTATTCTGAATCTCTCGCGTTGTGTGCATTCTTATATGACTACTGCTCTGTCCATTCGGCAGTTGACCAAGGTTTACGGAAACGGCTTCGAGGCCCTCAAGGGCATTGACCTGGACGTGGCTGAAGGCGATTTTTTTGCCTTGCTGGGCCCCAACGGCGCCGGCAAGTCCACCACTATCGGCATCCTTTCCACGCTGGTGAACAAGACCGGCGGCACAGTAAACGTGTTCGGTCACGACCTTGACCGCGACCCGTCCGGGCTCAAGCGTTGCCTGGGTGTGGTGCCACAGGAATTCAACTTCAACCAGTTCGAGAAGGCATTCGACATTCTCGTCACCCAGGCCGGTTACTACGGCATTCCGGCAAAAGTCGCCAAGGAACGCGCCGAGCAGTACCTCAACCAGCTGGGGCTGTGGGACAAGCGCGACGTGTCTTCGCGCATGCTGTCTGGCGGCATGAAACGGCGTTTGATGATTGCCCGCGCGCTGATTCACCGGCCGCGGCTGCTGATTCTCGACGAGCCGACCGCGGGCGTCGATATCGAGCTGCGCCGCTCGATGTGGTCGTTCCTCACCGAACTGAACCGCGAAGGCATCACCATCATCCTCACCACGCACTATCTGGAGGAGGCTGAACAACTGTGCCGCAATATCGGGATCATCGATCGCGGCAATATCGTCAGGAACACCAGCATGCGCGAGCTGCTCAAGCAGCTGCATGTTGAGACGTTCCTGCTCGATCTCAAGGAATCACAGCTGGTGCCGCCCGAGTTGGGCAACTACCCGGCACGCCTGGTCGATCACCACACCCTCGAGGTGCAGGTGGACAAGAGCCAGGGCGTGACCGATCTGTTCCGTATGCTTTCAGCGCAAGGTATCGAAGTGTTGAGCCTTCGCAACAAGACCAATCGGCTTGAAGAACTGTTCGTCTCCATGGTGGAAAACAACCTGCCGCAGGGGGCCAAATGAACGCAGAACTCCGGCCCAATCTGGTTGCCCTGCAGACCATCGTCCATCGCGAGATCCGCCGCTACACACGCATTTGGCCGCAGACGTTATTACCCCCAGCGATCACCATGATCCTGTACTTCGTCATCTTCGGAAATCTCATCGGGGCGCGAATCGGCGAGATGGATGGCTTCACTTACATGGAGTACATCGTGCCGGGGCTGATCATGATGTCGGTAATCACCAACTCTTATAGCAACGTGGTTTCCAGCTTCTTCAGCAGCAAGTTCCAACGATCCATTGAAGAGCTGCTGGTTTCGCCGGTGTCACCTCACGTGATTCTGATCGGCTTCGCCCTCGGCGGTATTACTCGCGGGCTAGCGGTTGCGTTGATCGTGACGCTGCTGTCGATGTTCTTCACCGATCTGCAGGTGCATCATCTAGGCGTCACGCTGCTCGTGATTACGCTGACCTCAACGATCTTCGCGCTGGGTGGCTTCATTAATGCGGTGTTCGCGCGCAACTTCGATGACATTTCGATCATTCCAACCTTCGTGCTGACCCCGCTGACCTATCTGGGCGGCGTGTTCTATTCGATCAACCTGCTGTCGCCGTTCTGGCAGACGCTGTCGCTGGCCAACCCCATCCTGCACATGGTCAACGCGTTCCGTTACGGCATCCTGGGCGTCTCGGATATCCGTATCGGCATCGCCATCAGTTTCATGGCTGTGGCGGCAGCATGCATGTACCTGTGGTGCATTCACTTGCTCAAGAGTGGCCGAGGCATGCGCCAGTAGTTTTACGTTAACGGCCGACCGTTCGGGAGCGAACGGCGGCCGGGCCATGATAAACCGGGCGGGAACCGATACACTTGCGGCCGTTTTTCGCACAGGTTTCCGCCATGCAGCACCCCGCCGAACTATCCCCGCTGGGCAAATCCAGCGCCTATGTTGCGACCTACAGTCCTGAGCAACTCTTTCCCATCCCCCGCGCACCGAAGTGGGCCGAGCTGGGGCTGACAGCCGAAACCTTGCCCTATGGTGGCGTCGATATCTGGAACTGCTACGAGCTGTCCTGGCTGTTGCCGTCTGGCAAACCAGTGGTAGCCATTGGTGAGTTCAGCATTCCTGCCGACTCGCCCAACATCATCGAATCCAAGTCCTTCAAGCTCTATCTGAACTCTCTGAACCAGTCGGTATTCGAGAGCCGGCAGGCGCTCGTGGACGTTATGACGCGGGATTTGTCAGCCGCTGCGGGTAAACCCGTCGGCGTTCGCCTGCGGACGCTGGACGAAGTGGCTGAAGAGGGGATTGCAGCGCTAGACGGGCTCTGTATCGATGATCTGGATGTCACCATCGAAGACTATGATTCACCGCGCCCCGAGCTACTACGCAGCGACTCAGGGCGTCAGGTCGAAGAGCGCGTCTACAGCCACCTGCTGAAATCCAACTGCCCCGTCACCGGGCAACCGGACTGGGGCACAGTGGTGATCGAATATCGGGGCGCCGCGCTGGACCACGGCAGCCTGCTTGCCTATCTAGTGAGCTTTCGCCAACACGCGGACTTTCATGAACAGTGCGTTGAACGGATCTTCCTCGACTTGCAGCGCGTGCTGAGACCTGATCGACTGAGCGTTCACGCACGCTATGTGCGTCGCGGCGGGCTGGATATCAATCCGTACCGCAGCACTCACGACGTATTGCCAGACAATGGTCGGCAGGTTCGGCAATAAACGCTGCGGTCGGAGAGCGTGGACCCATCCACGCTCTGATAGCTTGAGCAGGTTTCGCTCAGATACCCATGTTCGCCAATGTTTGCATGATGTTGCGCAGCGTCATTGCGGTGTTGGGATGGCTGACTTCGAAACGCTCGACCGCCAGGTTGACGCCGTCGACCAGTGAGTCGTTCTGGTGATCGACTACGCCCTGGTTGGCCAGGCGCAGCTCGATGTCCTGAGCAATCAGTTGGAGCGACGCGCGCTCTTCTTCTGTAAGCGGAGCGTCCGAGGCTAGTTGACTACGCAGCTCCGCAAGCTGTGACTGCAGATCATGTTCCGGCATATTTCATCCCTCTGTGATTTTTTCGGGGCCAGCTTCCGCCAAGGCACGATGAGATCAGGTTAAACCAGCGGCCCAGCCTTGTCGTTGATTTGATTGGGTAGAATGCGGTGAAGTTCGCCGCTACTGATCCGCATGTCTGCCTGCTGCCGGGAGCGGTGTGATTAGATTTATACTGCTGCGCTTTGATGGGCAGCCACCCGCATACGAATAAAGGAGAAGCCTGCGATGCGATTGATCAGCAAGGATTGGGTAGAGAACTTCACTGTTGCCTTCGTCGTTGTGCTGGGGATGTTCGGCGCTTCGTCAGTGCAGGCAGCCGAGGAGGATCCTTGGGAAGGCGTCAACCGGGCGATCTTTACCTTCAACGACAAGGTCGATACCTATACGCTCAAGCCGCTTGCGCAGGGCTATCAGAAGATCACGCCAAACGTCCTCGAGGATGGCATTGGCAACATATTCAGCAATCTGGGCGACGTCGTGGTGCTGACCAATGACCTGCTGCAGGGCAAGGTCCGTGACGCAGGGATCGATACCAGCCGCATCCTGTTCAATAGCACCTTTGGCGTACTGGGCTTCTTTGACGTCGCGACCCGTATGGGCTTGCAGAAGAATGATGAGGACTTCGGACAGACGCTGGGCGTCTGGGGACTGGGCAGTGGGCCGTATGTGGTGTTGCCCCTGCTGGGGCCGAGCACCGTGCGCGATGCGGCAGGACGCGTACCCGATTCGTTGCTGCAGCCATATCCGTACATGGACCATGTGCCGACACGCAATGTGACGCGAGCCGTCAACGTTGTCGACCTGCGTGCCGATTTGCTCTCGGCAGAAAAAATGATCACTGGCGACCGGTATATCTTCGTGCGCAACGCTTATCTGCAGAACCGCGAATTTCGCACGCAGGATGGTCAGGTCGAAGACGACTTCTAACCGTCGCTCGGACCGCATTGGCTCGGCCAGTGCGGTCCGTCCGCCTCGTCACGCCACGGCCATGCCAAGGCGTTCGCGTCAAACAATTCTCAGCTCATCGAAAGGATGGCCAGGCCTAGACTTTGCCGTCCATCCTCCTGCATGCCGACCCGCACCACTTCTGTTTCAGCGTCCAGGCCCTTCAGTTCGCTGTGCTCCGAGGGGATGTGCACATGGACTTTGTCACCCATCTGCAAGCGGGTCGCTGCGACCACCTGCATCCCCGTGCTGGAAAGGTCCAGGCAGGTCGCCTCGTAGTGCTGGTCACCCTGCGTCAGGGTGATTGCGGTCTCGACATTCATGCGAATGAAGTCGCGTTTTTCACTGTAGTCTCGATCTCGCTGAGTCATTGTTTCGTCCTCTGAGTTCTTGTTTCGTCGGTTCTTATAACGCCCGTCAATTCCGCCTGTAAAGGACAGACGCAGGGACCGCGCCTGGCTTGAAACACAGATCGTATGGGAGTACCGTCTGCGCCTTGAAAAGATCCCATGCCCAGCGCGCGCGCAGGGCCGATGCTTTCGCCAATCATCCTGGCGATACCGCCTGGTAGGAACATGCATAACCCAAGCGCGACGCTGCTGATCATAGATGACGACGATGTGGTACGAGCCAGCCTGGCTGCCTATCTGGATGACAGCGGTTTCAAGGTCTTGCAGGCGCCTAACGGACCGCGTGGAGTGGAGCTGTTCGACGCGGAGCACCCTGACCTGGTGATTTGCGATCTGCGCATGCCGCAAATGGATGGTCTTGAGCTGATCCGGCTGATCAGTGAGCGCCAGGCTGACCTTCCGGTCATCGTGGTCTCAGGTGCAGGTGTGATGAGCGATGCCGTCGAGGCTCTGCGATTGGGCGCAGCTGATTATTTGATCAAGCCCCTCGAAGATCTGGCGATGCTCGAACACTCTGTCCGTCGAGCGCTTGATCGTTCGCGCTTGCGTCTGGAGAACAGGCGCTACCGCGAGCAGCTGGAAACGGCTAACCGCGATCTGCAGGCGAGCTTGCATCTGCTGCAGGAAGATCAAGATGCCGGCCGCCAGGTGCAGATGAACATGCTGCCGGTCACGCCCTGCAACCTCGACGAATTTCAGTTCGCCCATCAGATCATCCCCTCGCTCTACCTCTCAGGTGATTTCGTCGATTATTTTCGCGTCGACGAGCACCGCATTGGCTTCTATCTGGCGGATGTGTCTGGCCATGGCGCCTCCTCTGCATTCGTCACGGTCCTGTTGAAGTTCATGACCACGCGCCTGCTCTACGAATCCCGGCGGGGCAGAGCGCTGCGCGCATTCAAGCCGTCCGAGGTGCTTGACCACATCAATCGTGGGCTGATCAATTGCAAACTCGGCAAGCACGTCACGATGCTGGGCGGCGTGATCGATCAGGAACGCAACGTGCTGCATTACAGTATCGGTGGCCACCTTCCGATGCCGGTGATATACGCTGATGGCGTCGCCAAGTATCTCGAAGGGAAAGGTCTACCGGTCGGTTTGTTCGTCGAAGCGACCTATGATAATTACGAGATAGAGTTGCCTGAATCTTTCAGCCTGACGCTACTTTCCGATGGCATTTTGGACCTTTTGCCGGGCGATACCCTCAAAGATAAAGAGGCTGGGCTGCCCGGTTTGATTCGCGAAGCAGGCGGCACGCTGGGCGGGCTACAGCGAGTTTTGGGCCTAGCCGATCTAGAGGACATGCCCGATGACATCGCGTTGTTGGTACTGAGCAGGAACCTTGCATGAGCACTGGTAAAATCCAGTTTGCTGAGCAGAACGGTACATTCGTTCTTAAGTTCGTCGGTGAGATTCGCCTGACACTTTGCTCGGCGCTGGACGCAACGATCGAGAAGATCTTTTCGTCACGCAATTTCTCATCGATCGTTATCGACCTCACCGAAAGCCGTAGCATCGACAGCACGACGCTAGGCCTGCTCGCCAAACTTTCCATACTTTCGCGGCGGAAGATCGGCATGCTGCCGACATTGGTCACCACCCACGCAGACATTACGCGTCTTCTGCAATCGATGGGCTTCGATCAGGTCTTCAACATTGTCGACCAACCGCTGCCGTCGCCTGAGCAATTGGCCGACCTGCCAAGCCAGGATCAGTCTGAGGAAGTCGTGAAAGACAAGGTGCTTGAGGCGCACCGGATTCTGATGAGCCTCAACGAATCCAACCGCGAGGCCTTTCGCGACCTCGTGACAGCGTTGGAACGGTCCTGAACTACAGCTTCGTTGGTAGGAGCGCTTCGAGCTTTTCCTGATCCCTCGCGAACTGCCGAATCCCCTCGGCCAGCTTCTCAGTCGCCATTGGATCTTCGTTCAATCCCCAGCGGAAGCTGCGTTCGTCCAGCGTAATGCGTGGCTCGGATCGACGGCCCGGTGACAGCTTGCGCTCCAGAGTGCCTTCCTCCTGCGCCAACTGGCTCAGCAGCTCGGGACTGATGGTCAGTCGATCACAGCCGGCAAGCGCTTCGATCTGCCCCGCGTTGCGAAAGCTGGCGCCCATCACGACGGTCTCGTAACCGTGTGTCTTGTAGTAGTCGTAAATCCGGCTGACCGACTGTACGCCTGGATCTTCGTCACCGACGTAGTCACGACCTTCGGATTTTTTGTACCAGTCATAGATACGACCGACGAAGGGTGAAATTAGAAATACACCGGCCTCGGCACAGGCGACTGCCTGGGTGAAAGAGAACAGCAGCGTCAGGTTGGTCTGGATTCCCGACTTTTCTAGCTGCTCAGCGGCACGAATGCCCTCCCAGGTCGAGGCCAGTTTGATCAATACGCGGTCGCGGGATACACCGGCCTGCTCGTACAGACCGATCAGGCGTTCGCCGCGCTGAACCATGGCCTGTGAATCGAAGGAAAGCCTTGCATCGACTTCCGTGGAGATCCGACCCGGGATCAACTTGAGCACTTCTTGACCAACCGCGACGGCGAACAGATCGCAGCCCAGGCCAATGTCGCCCTCGCAGTTGGACATAGCCGCCTGCAGGTGATCGGCGTAGCGGGGCAGGGCGGCGGCTTTGAGCAGAAGCGATGGGTTGGTGGTCGCATCAACCGGTTGGAGGCGGGCGATGGCATCGAGGTCGCCGGTGTCGGCAACCACGGTGGTGAATTGCTTGAGTTGTTCCAGCTTGGACGTCATATGGGCGCTCTATCCTTTGGTTGACGTAACTTGAATCCGTGGCCATCGCGCCATTTGGATCGGATGGTCCGGGTGGGGCAGCTGTTGGATCAAAAATGCGGTCGCGTGTTCCCGGCGACCGATTCAGTGTCCTTCGAGCAGTGCGGTCGCTTGATCGAGCAGCGCCAGTGGTTCCTTGGTTTTGTGGATGTCGACCGATAGCAACTGGCGAAAACGTCTAGCTCCTGGGAAACCCTGGCCCAGGCCTAGAACATGACGGGTAACGTGATGCATCGAGCCGCCGCTATCAAGATGATTCTGAATATAAGGGCGCATCCGTCGCAGTGCATCGGCGCGGGTGATAGTCGGCTCTTGGCTGCCAAACAGCCTGGCATCAACCTGCGCTAGCAGGTAAGGATTGTGATAAGCCTCGCGTCCGAGCATTACCCCATCGAACTGCTCAAGGTGGGCTTCACATTGGTCCAGCGTCTTGATGCCGCCGTTGAGGATGATTTCCAGATCCGGGAAGTCGCGTTTCAATTGTTGCGCAACGTCATAGCGAAGGGGCGGCACTTCCCGATTCTCCTTCGGTGAGAGTCCTTCCAGAATCGCAATACGGGCATGAACGGTAAAACTGCGGCAGCCTGCCTCTCGGACCTGTCCAACGAAATCACAAAGTTCGGCATAGCTGTCGCGTCCGTTGATACCGATGCGGTGCTTGACTGTTACATCGATATCCACCGCATCTCGCATCGCTTTCACGCAGTCGGCGACCAGTGCCGGATAGCCCATCAGGCACGCGCCGATCAGGTTGTTCTGCACGCGGTCGCTGGGGCATCCGACGTTGAGATTCACCTCGTCATAACCCGCCGCTTCGGCCATCTTTGCGCAAATAGCGAGATCACCGGGCACGCTGCCGCCAAGCTGTAGCGCCAACGGATGCTCCGCTTCATCATGACGGAGGAAGCGATCAGCATCGCCGTTAATCAATGCGCCGGTGGTGACCATCTCGGTATAAAGCAGGGCGTGGCTAGAAAGCTGGCGCAGAAAATACCGACAGTGCCTGTCAGTCCAATCCATCATTGGCGCAACGGAGAATCGGCGCGGTAATTGAGAGGGACTGGTAACGGGCTTGTAGCTAGCGTTCATGCGGCTTTCCGGCTGAGTCTTTCGGACGCGCTCTAGCTGTTTCAACACGTTTATGCCGGGTGGCTGTGGCGAAATAGCGACCATCAGAGCGCGTTGCAGGCCGACTGGAGTAACTGCTCGACCAGTCGCCTCGAAAAAAGGCTGGCAAGTTTATCAGGAGAGCGAGCGCTCCGTGCGCCAGGCTGCCATGCGGCGCTACTGAGTGAGCTCTGCAAGGGGCAGGGACGCCGCGGCATTGTCCCGTATGTCTTTACTGAGCCGTTGTTCTGCGATGCATTTGAAAGTTGAACACCGACCTTGCTTCGGTCACTGAATGGTGGCGGTGGAGCGCGGGAGGTGACCAAGGACGTCTGCGAAAAAGCCCGTCGATTAACGGGAATTTTTCATGCCTTACGGTACTACATGCGAGCCTGATCAATTTCTGCGCTGCGCCAGCATCTTTAGAACGTTACGCAGCCGCTGTGGGGCCCGACTGGCGGACACGCACGATCCGCGTTCGTATGGCTCGGATCTCTAAGTCACTGGCGGCCGGTAGCGAGGTGAGTCATGCGAGACGAAATGTTGTGGGGAACACATGGCAATATTGGAAGGCTAGTAGCTGCGAATGATGCGAGCAGCGACCAGCCCCTTCCGGGCGATTCGGACGGCGCTAGCATCAACGATGCGCCGATGTCCGATACAGAAGAAACGAAAGTCAGCAATGAAGACGCCGATATATTCGAAGATGACCCGACGATTCCGACTGAGTAGTTGAACAGGGTCAGCGCATGCTGCAACTCAGGCGGGTTCGATAGAGCAATAAAAAACCGCAGTCGCTTATGGCTGACTGCGGTTTTGATCAGGCCGATTCAGACCTGATGATTACTTGTGTTACCGGTTGAACGCAGCGCCGGTACCGATGACGTTAGCTGACGGCAGCAGCTGGCTGATGAAGCGGTTCCAGCGAGTGATACCAGCCGGTCCAACGAACACGACGTCCTGCGGTTGCAGTGGGAAGTGTTGAGCCAGAGCGAAGGCCGCAGGGGATGCGGCATTCAGCTGGAACACTGTGGCTTTTTCAGTGGCGATATTCTCTGCACCACGAATAACGTAAACCGCTTCGCCATCGGCGGTGTCCTGACGGATGCCGCCTGCGGTGCCGATAGCATCCATCAAGTTGAGACTGGTTGCCTTGAATGTCATGGCTTGCGGATTCACCACCTCGCCCAGAACGTAGACCTTCTTCTGATCGTTGTACGGCAGATGGAGCTGGTCGCCGTCCTTCAGATAAACCTTGTGCAGCCAGGAGTCCGGACGGTTCAGATCGTCGAGATCGAGCATGTACTCACGGCCGTCACGCTTGAGCATCAGACCGGACAGATCCGCCGTATCGGTATCGACACCGGCCTGACCAATAGCCTGCATGATGGTCATCGGAGCGGTAGTCACTTCGACTTCGCCAGCCGTATTGAATGCGCCGGAAAGCACGATGCGCTGGCTACCGAAACGCAGCAGGCTGACGTCGACTTGAGGGCTGTCGATGTAATTGGCCAGCCTTTTGGAAATATCGGAGCGAAGTTGCTCGATCGTCTTGCCAGCTGCTTCGATGTTCCCGATGTAGGGATAGAACAGGGTGCCGTCGGGACGAACCAGGCGACCGTTAGCATCCAGCTGCTGTTGCGGGCCCGAAGGAGCGGTCAGTTCAGGATGGTCCCAGACGGTGATGTAGAGAAGGTCATTAGCGCCGATGCGGTAAGCCTCGGGCTTGAAGCTCAGTAGCTCTTGCTTGCTGGAGGTGCCTTGGTCGGAAGAGACTTCGCCCTTGAGCATTTCAGGGGTAATGCGCATCAGCTGGACGGTGCCATCTTCCGTTTCTGCGCCGTCCTTGAACTGATCGGGATCCAGGTGCTGACCAGGAGAGAATACGCATCCCTGCAACACCAGCACGGAAGAGAAAGCGAGAGCAAATAGTGGTTTCATGGTTTCTTCATCCTTGACGGAATAGTTGTTTTTACGAAGTGAAACAGCGCAATTCACCTTTAGCTGAAGGAGCGAGCCGACACTGACTCGTCTATCGACAATCGCCGAAGCTCTTTCGGCGGTGCAACAAACGCATCCAATCTCAGCTGTTCCTGATGCCGCTACTGCAAGCTCTGAGAGGTATATCTTCAGACTTTTTGTGAGATCGGTGCTGGATGAGCCACTGAATAGGTTCCGCTCAACCTTGGGTTAGCGTCTTTCCCGTATAGGGAGAAGGCGCTGCGTTGCTCACAGTAGCCATAGACCGCTCCGTTTCTCTGCGGTTCACGACGGATGTGCATAAATGAGGCGGGGCTGCAACGCTGCCGTCGCCAAGCGAAATAGAAAATTAACAAAGCATGCCAGTGACGGTTTCGGACATTGGTATTGCCTGGCCAGATAAGGTTAATCGACCCCACTAAGCACGGCAGGCCGTTGAGCGAGGCACTTTTAAACTCATTGTTTGTGCGCTTAGGCGCGAGTACCGCCGTAGACCGAGATCCGCCACCTCGATGCTGGTAGTAACGCTGATTAGCGTCATGCGCTCGCTGTGGAGGGATGCTCGATCATCCAGCGCAGCGTCTCCTTCAATTCGATTCGGGACATGTCGCCAATCAACGAGTCCAGCTTGGCTCTGCTGCCGAACAGGTTCTTCACATCCGCGCTGCGCACGAACGCTGGGTTGACCCGGACCTCCATGCGGTGACCGGAGATGGCCGCTGCCTGTTCGAGTACGTACTCGAGCGTATAGGCTGATCCAGAACAGATATTGACGGTTTGGCCAATCGCAGCCGGTGTTTCGAGCAAGCGTCGATAGGCTTGGACAACCTGACGGACATCGCAGAAATCGCGGGCGATATCCAGATTGCCGAGCTCGATGACCGCGGCCCGACGGCGCGTGTGCGTCACGATTTTCGGGATGAGAAACTGCTCAGCCTGCCCAACGCCCGTATAGTTGAACGGGCGGCTGACTATCAGCGGTAAACGACCCTGGTAAAGCCTGGCGAGGAACTCCATGGCAGCTTTGCTCACAGCGTAATCATTGGCGGGAGCAAAGGGCGACGACTCATCCAGGACGCCTTCGGTAGCGTTTCCATAGACGTTTGCGCTGCTGGCTAGCAGCACGCCTTCGAGTTCGGTCGCAGCGGTGGTACGTAACGCTTCCAGCAGATGGCGAGTGCCGAGCAGGTTGGCTGTGTAGATGGCATCCGCATCGCTGTGTGCGACGAACGAGACCGCCGCCAAGTGCACGACATAGGTTGGGCGTATTTCCGCCAGCAAGGCTCGTAGCAGCTCTGCATTGTTCAGTGCGCAGCAATGGACGGCTGAAATAGCCGCAGGCAGTTCGCCGACGGGTTGACGATAGCTGAGGCCATGGACCTCGTAGCCACAGGCTGCGAGCTCTTCTGCCATGTAGCGGCCGGTAAAACCGGTGGCGCCGGTAATCAGCACTTTACGCATGATCTTCCCGATAGGATGAAAGTCCAGTTTCTACGGCGATGCAAAGCCTTGGTATAGGCGTGGGATATGGCGTTATGGATACCGTCAATGGCTCCATTAGGCCGAGCGGTGCCATAACGCCAACACGGGCTCGGTGTGCCAGCAGAGCCGGTGCCGCCGACCGCAGGGACCGCGAACAGGCCGCTCCGGATCAGGTATCGGCTGGCTATCCTGAGTGGTTACCCATCTGGGTAAACGGATCTCAGCCGGGAGCCTGATCAAGAGCGAGGAGCGCCGGTCGAAGGCCCTAGAACGAAAAGCCTTGCTGGTTGCGGCGCATATCAGCGTCAACCATCATGCGGCACAGTTGCTCGAGTGTCGTTTTAGGCTCCCAGCCCAGCACGTCCTTGGCCTTCTGCGGATCGCCGATCAAAAGATCGACTTCTGCCGGGCGATAGAACTTCGGATTGACCCGTACAACGACCTTGCCGGTTGCCGCGTCGGTGGCTTGCTCCTGTTCGCCGGAGCCTTCCCATTGAAGTTCGACATCAACCGCCTTGAATGCCAGCGTCACGAAATCACGCACTGTTTCGGTTCGGTTGGTTGCAAGCACGAAAACATCGGGTTCGTCCGCCTGCAGCATGCGCCACATACCTTCGACATATTCCTTGGCGAAGCCCCAATCACGCTTCGCATCGATGTTGCCGAGCTCTAGCACGTCGAGTTTGCCCAGTTTGATCTTGGCCACCGAATCGGTAATTTTCCGAGTCACGAACTCACGTCCGCGCAGGGGAGATTCATGATTGAACAAGATGCCGCTGCAGCCGAATATTCCGTATGACTCGCGGTAGTTGATTGTCATCCAGTGCGCATAGAGCTTGGCAACGCCATAAGGGCTGCGGGGATAGAACGGTGTGGTTTCGGCTTGCGGAATGGCCTGCACCTTGCCGAACATTTCCGAGGTCGAAGCTTGGTAGAAGCGGATCTTAGGATTGACGATCCTGATGGCTTCCAGCAGGTTCACGGCGCCCGCGCCGGTGATGTCCAGAGTGGTCAGCGGCTGCTCGAAGGAAACCCCTACGAAGCTCTGGGCGGCGAGGTTGTACACCTCGGTTGCGCCAGTGTTCTGAAGCAACCGGATGCTGGAAGACAAGTCGGTCAGGTCATACTCAACAAGATGCAGGTTGGGGTGCTTATCGATGCCCAACTCTTCGATTCGCCAGAAATTGACTGAACTGGTGCGACGAAACGTGCCGTAGACGGTATAGCCTTTTTCCAGCAGAAGTTCTGCCAGGTAGGCGCCGTCTTGTCCTGTGATACCCGTGATGATTGCTTTCATTTTCTTCCCTGTTCGAAGATAGGTTTTCTTAGGTGCTCTTGCTTCGCTCCTGCCTGGCACGTGGCGCTGAACGGCAGCGAAGTTTTTCAATACGCTTCCAGACTGCCGACCACTGCATCAGTGACCGGTGTGTCCGGAAGATGGCTTGCAATATTTGGTCAAGACTCCTGTTTTGCTGGGCTGCCTTTCTGCCTGGAGCTTTTTTCCCGCAAAAAGGCTGGCACGATATACACCGCGTCCGCCCAATAGCGTTTGGCGAGCCTGCGCGGTTCCATGCACATGCGATGAAGCCATTCGAGTTTGTATTCGCGCATCCACTTCGGGGCCCGCTTGATGGTCCCCGTCGCAAAAGAAATGGAGGCGCCGATACTGAAGCCCATACCCGTGCGCTCATAGGGCTGAGTGGCTGCGGCCAGGACTTCTCCGCGCGGCGTACCCACGGCATACAGAACCAGCTCCGATGGATTTTCACGAATGAACTGCAGGCAACGCTGCACTTCTTCCGGCTTCTTTATGAAGCCCATCGGCGGGTTGTAGTGATAGAGGGAAATGCCGGGATAAAGGGCTCTGAGTTTGTCGGCTTCGGACGCTGCCGAACCGATCAGTACAATTCGCAGCCGATCCCGGTCCGCCCATTTGAGCAGATCGAGCGTCAAATCACTGCCGGGAATAGCCTCATCCAGATGCACGCCCAGGCGGCTCAACAGCGACAAAAGAATTCGGCTGTCGCAGACTCTCCAGCGCGCTTTGAAATAAGCATCACGCAGCTGTTCGTCATGTTCCAGTTGAACGAGGTGGTCAACGTTCGGCGTCACCACAAACGAATAGGGTTGCTTGACTCCCTCGCGTATGCAGGTCAATAAAGTTTTCTTATTGCCGGAAAAGAAATCTATTCCGAACGCATTAGTATCACTCGACACTCATTGCTACTCCCTTAAAGGCGCCCTTGATACCTGACCAGGCGAGGGTGGGATTTTTGTATTCCTTGACAGTTGTAACGGCCGAAAGCAGGAACGCGGAGACAATCGCGAATGCTGGGCCGTAGAAACGCTTGTTGAAACGGGTGGCTGCTCGGTTGCGGTAGTAGTGATAAAACGCTGAGCGGTTGCCCAGACTGAGTGAGCCGTAGTGATATAGGCGGCTTTCAGGGATCACTCTCGTCGAAACACCAAAGCGTTTCGCACGGTATTGCCAATCCACTTCTTCGAAATACATGAAGTAGTCTTCATCCATCAAACCGATTTCTTCAGTCAAAGCGGCCGAAAACGCCAGGCTGCAGCCCATAATGTAGTCTGGAACGTGCTGAGGATTCTGTCGCTGAGACGCTTCGATGCTCTGGTCTTTTCCGAGTAATCGAGCCTTGCCAAGAATCGGATAGAGCTTTCCGCCTCCGTAGCACTCCAGTCGGCCTGTGTCTGCGCTCAATACGAGCGAGCCGACAAACTGGCGATCATTGCGCTGCAATGCTTCCAATAGCGGTGAGAAGGCATCACTGTCTACATAGGTGTCGTTATTGATAACCCAGAAATACTCGGGCTGCAGGTGCTCCATTGCCCAGCGCAACCCGTAATTGTTGCCACCCGCATAACCGCTGTTGTCTGGATTACAAAGCAAAGTCACATTTGAATAAGCTTTTTCATCCAGCCAGTTTTGAAGAGCGATGGCGGAACCGTCCTGCGAATCATTGTCGATGATGACGATATGGCCAATCGTCGTGCAATGCTCGAGCAGGCTTTCAGCGCAGCTGATCGTCTCAGTAGCAGCTTTGTAGTTGAGAATAAGTGCGACGTTCATGTACTCGTTCCTTGCTGCGAAGATGGCGTGCCCGTAGAGCATGTAATACGAAAAGCATACAAATAACTGGTTGGGTATATTCGAATAGACCGTTAAGTGGCCATATCACGAAGAAGGCAAGCATCACTGCGTAGGTGAACTCCATTTCGGTGTTGATACTGCGGGCGATCCGTCGGTAGACAAACAATGTCAGGGGGACCAGCAGGAAAGTGAGAAAACCGAAGCGAAACAGCGTTCCAATGATGCCAATATCGGACAGGAAGAAGTGCTCACCGAAATAGGGAATAAAGCCGTCCTGCCACATCAGCGACAAAGATCCGCTGGGTAGCCAGTTAACCAGGCTCAAATGACTGAAGACGGAGGCGATCGTATAGGGGCGCACGCCATCCTCCACATCGCCATCTAGGCTGTTCTCGTAGAACTCGATGTTTAGGCCGAGGACTTCAAGAAGCTCTGGATAAAAAAACAACGGCGACAACAGCACGCAAAGCGAGGCAGCCCAGATAATTGCCTTGGCCCTCAATGAGAACAACGTGAATGCTAGACATAGCACAATCAATTGACGCGTTTGAGTGGCAAAGACCAGGGTCAGCAACAGTACGGCGGCAATGAGGAGGTACAGTTTTCGCTGTCGTTGTTCGCCATTGATAGGCGACTTGCCTTTTGCCCATACCTGAATGCAGTAGAAATAGGCGAAACAAATCAGGAACGGTCCGATGGATGAGCGGTCCGGGCGGTCCCAGGATGTTTGCTCCTCGCGCAGATCCGGGACCAGTCCGAACTTGAAACACCAAGAGAGGATCACAGCAATCAGTGCCGCGTAGATTAGTGCATGCTCGAACTGGCGGGTGCTGATGTGCTTGGCAAGCAATAGCAGCGGTACGAAGCCAAATGTAAAAAGAATCCGACGTTCTTCGATCAGGCCGTAGGTGATTGGCTGGCCAAAGGTATAGAACGAGAAGATTGCAGGCAGCACGGTGAACACGAATACGCTGTAAAAAGCGTAATACATCAGGATGCGAAATTCTCTGGAAGCTTCCTCGGTACTGGCGAGAATCAACAGGAGCGAAAGACCTAGGCAAACAGCCAGATAAGCTTCGTTGAGGAACTTGAAGCCGATCGGGTTATGCGTGCTGTCGCCAAATACCGAAAAGTGCAAGACGATTGCCAGCACGGCCAACGGCAAAAAGAAAAATTTCGAGCTGATGTTTGTCATCACCTGGGTCCTTAGGTGCATTTCCATTCCAGATTAACTACGCCGCAACAAACTCAAGCTTCAGGATTGCCACATCAATTGCTTCGGTGCGCCGCCACCTTTCGTACCGCTGAGCGGTGGTAGGCCAACTGGCTCCAGCAATGGTTCAGTATCCAAGCTGATTGGATTGCGCAGGGGTGTTTGAGTTCCGCCCGCATTAAGCCGCTCGATGTAAGGTTGAATTTGGACAAGCGAGGAGTGGCAGGGTTGCGTGTGATTTTCAGGTTTCGCTGAAAACTTCTGAACGGCTTCACACCATTCGCCGCGAACCATGCCACAAGCCTGTCAAGGCTGCGGGGTAGGGCCATACTCCTTGCAGCTATTGGGAATGTGCTTTTGCAGGACATCCATCTGAGGCCTGTCCTTGCCGTTGAGCGGTTCTATAGCCAAAACATATTTGCCCCAGCCTGGTCCGCCCGCCCAGTAGGCGCTGGGCATGCAGTTTTCGTTGAGGTAGCCGAGCAGGTTGTCCATCGCGACCAGCATCGAATCTGAATGGCCAGGCACACCGTACTCGCCGAGAAAACCCTTCAGGTTGTTTTCCTTCAGCCACTCAACGAACGGCCGAACGCGCTCCACCCCTAACATTGGATCGACCACCTCGTCCTTCGCATAGCGCCCGGAAAAATCCTTGTCGAGGTACAGGTGGCCCTCGTAGATGATCTTGTTTGCCGGATCTTCGATCAGAAAATCCTCATTGACGTAGCGCCAGTGAAAGGTGCTCGCCCAGCGGTCACCTTCGACGAATATCAAGCTGTCCATATCCACCTTGCGGATGGCATCGACCGCTGCCTGTGCTGCTCCAGGCCACAACCCATCGGTGGAGTGGGGCTCGTTCATGATGTCGTAGCCCAACAATGCAGGGTGGTCCTTGAATTCTTCGGCAAGCTTGCGCCAAACAGTTGCGTAAGCTTCGTAGGGTACTTGTGGCGAACCGATCAGCTTGCCCTTGTACCGCCCATAGTTGTGCATATCCAGAATGACTTTCTGGTTATGTTGGGCGGCGAAGTCGAGCGTTCGCTTGAGCAACCGCATCTGATCGAAATTCACGCCTTTGTACAGATCATGTTGCAGGCGCTCCCAGATGAAGGGGAACCGAATCAAGCGAATGTTCTTGTCCGCGTAATATTTGAAGTATTTCTCTTCAGGATAAAAATAATTGGTGCCGAGTTTTCCAGGCGTGATATGCGGAGCGAAGTTTGCACCGGACATATTGATGCCGATCAGGTCGATGCCTTTATCTTCGCTGGGCTGCGCTTGCACAAACGACACGCATCCGGCAATCGTCAGGCCGGCTATCAACCTTGCGGTGCGAAACAAAAGAGAAAGGGGGCGACGTTCCATGATGACCTTTATCTCCAGAGGGCCAACTGTCAACTCGACGGCCCTGTTGATAAGTACTCGATGCGAACCGTTCTCCTTGATAATCAGGAGAACGGTTCGGATAGCATCAGTGGGTAATGTGCTGGGACTTACTTAAAGTCAGAGAAGCGTTACTTGCTCTGATACTCGTACTGGTAATAACCGTACTCGCTATAAGTCGACGCCTTGCGCACCACGGCATTGAAGATAACGCCTTTGACCAGAAGTCCGTTCTGCTCAAGGCGTCGCTTGGCGAACTCGATTTCCTTCACGCCGTTCAGCCCGTAACGCGTCACCATCAGGGTGGTGCCGGCCTGGCTGCCGACCAGTGCGGCGTCGGTGACGGCCAGGATAGGCGGAGTATCGAAGATCACCAGGTCGTACATGCTGCTGATCTCTTTGACGAAGCGCGAGAAGTTCTCGTGCATCAGCAGTTCCGATGGGTTAGGCGGTAGCTGGCCGTGGGTGATCACGTGCAGGTTATTCAGCTGGGTTTTCTGGATTGCATCGAACAGCGTGATACGGCCAGACAGGATGTCGGAAAGGCCTTTTTCACCCTGGCAGCGCATAACCTTGTGCAGATACCCCTTGCGCATGTCGGCGTCGATCAGCAGAACTTTCTTGCCGGACTGCGCGATAACTGCGGCGAGGTTGCTGGTCACGAACGACTTGCCCACCGCCGGGCTCGGGCCGGTGATCATCAGAATGTTGTTCTTCGCTTCGATCATCGCGAAGTGCAAGCTGGTGCGCAGACTGCGCATCGCTTCGGTCGCCAGATCGGCGGGATCATTGATCGAGAGCAGATACGAAGCGCTGCTCTTGTCCCGTTTGAAATTGGCCAGGCGCTTTTCCAGCAGGCCCTGCTTCTCGCTAAACGGAATCGCCGCGTACACCGGAATGCCAACGCGCTCGATCTCTTCTGGATTTTCCACGCCACGCTTGAGTGCTTCGCGGACATATACGAAGGCGACCGCAAGAATCCCGCCAAGCAGCGTGGCGACGATGACAATCAACGGCTTGTTCGGCTTGATTGGCTCGTCGATGTCTGCCGCAGCGTGGTCAACGATGCGCACGTTGCCCACTGTCCCGGCACGAATGATGTCCAGCTCCTGAGTCTTGTTCAGCAGCATCGAATAGGTTTCAGAAGAAACCTCTACATCGCGGTTAAGGCGCAACAGCTCCTGCTGAGTAGACGGCAGGGTTCCGATCTGCTTTTCCAGTTCAGTCTTTTGCGCTTGCAACTGATTGATCTGGTTCATCAGCGCCTGGAAATTAGGGTGCTGACGGGTGAAGCGGCTTTCCATCTCGGTGCGCTTGAGGTTCTGCTCGGAAATCTGGCTCTCCAGATCAACGATGCGATCAAGCACCGACTGGGTTTCCGCCGAGATATCCACCGAACGATTGCCGGTTTGGAATTCGTTCAGGGCTGTCTGCGCGGCGTCGAGCTTCTTGCGGACCTCCGGCACCTGCTCACTCAAAAATTCAAGGCTCTGGGTCGCTTCCGCCGCGTTGCGCGCAATGTTCTGGTCGACATAGCGTTGCGCTACTGCCTCAAGCACCGTGACTGCTTTTTCTGGATCGGTGCCCTCCAACGTCACGTTGAGGATGCCCGACTGCTTGCCGCGCTCACCGGCATTCAGGCGATTCTGATAGTCCTCGGTGGTGGCGTAGGTGCGGTTCTTGATCACAGTAAAGGTGGTGCCCGGCCGTGCGTTCAGCTCTGCCACGGTGATGCCGTAATCCGGGGTCTCGATGGGCTCGCCGACGACCCCTTGCACGACTACCTCGCCTTCGGGGTCGCGCAGGATGAAGCCGTTGTTTTCGGCGGCTTCCAGCGTCAGCTCTTCGCCATGCATTTTGTCTGGCACGATCAGCTGCGTGACGCGCAGTGATTCGCCACCCCATGCGTAGGATTCAAAGCCTTCGGGATACCAGCCCAGCTCACCTTCCTCGGTGGGCTCGAATCGACGGAACATATAACCGCCGACCACCGGGAAGTGGTGAGGCTCGATGATGATGTCGAGGTTCAGATCCTCGACCGCTCCGCCAACCACCGAGCGCGACTTGAGTAGTGCGATTTCGGTCTGCGCCGGCGAAACGGCTGGGGCGGTGCCAACCACATCGGTAAGGCTTGGCAAGCCACCTTTCGCCTGGATCTGAATCATCGCGCTTGCCAGATATACCGGCGTCGCGAGCAGGGCATAGGCAACACCCAGCGCGGCGAAGAACCCCGTAATGGTGAGTATCAGCGCTCGGTTATTTAGAAACGTGTCAAAGAGGTGGGCCAGGTCAATGTCCTTGTCCTCTTTTGTTTCATAGATGGGTCGGGGCATGGTGGTCATTGAAGTTCCTTCTTCTTATTTCAGGTAAGGAAGCCAGCTTTCGACGGACTGAGTCAGAAGGCTGTGAACATGTTCGAATGCGGGCTTGGACTGGCGGTAGGGATCAGGGATTTCCGTATCGTCCAGCCATTTACCCAGCAGGAAGGTTTTGCCATGTACTTCGGGTGCGATCTGACGAATGTGCTGGACATGGCTTTGTTCCATCACAAGGATCAGGTCTGCGCGATGCAGCATTTCGCTATCGACCTGACGGGCACGGTGGGACGTGTGTTCCACTCCGTGGTCGTTAAGCACCTCATGTGCAGTCTTGTCCATTGGGTTGCCTACTAGAGCACCTATGCCTGCCGAACTTATCGTCAGGCCTTTGCCTTCAAGTTTGTGGGCTAGCAACGCTTCGGCTGCGGGGCTTCTGCAGATGTTGCCCACACAGACAATCAATATGTTCTGGAACATTTCGCTCAGCCTCGTAGCCCAGGTGTCATGGGCATACAGGTCTGCATGTTGCAGAACGCAAATCTGATATTGGCTCGCTTCATTAGTTCAATCTTCCTGCTGCGCTCGCGCATGAATGTGGCTTGGTGCCAGGATGGAGCTGGTCAATGCGTGTGGCGGTCAGTAGACATCCTTGTTGAACAGAAGGGCGGGGATGGTGCGGGCAAGGATGTAGATGTCGAACCAGACCGACCAACGCTCGATGTAATCGAGGTCGTATTCGACGCGCTTCTCGATCTTCTCCAGGGTATCGGTCTCACCGCGGTAGCCATTGATTTGCGCCCAGCCGGTGATGCCCGGCTTGACGCGATGCCTTGCGGAATATTCCGATACGGCGTCTTCGAACAGCACGCCTGCGGCCTTGGTCGCGGTTGCATGAGGGCGCGGACCGACCATGGACATGCTGCCAAGGAATACGTTGAGCAGTTGTGGCAGCTCGTCGAGGCTGGTTTTGCGAATGAAACGACCCACTCGGGTAATGCGGTCATCGTCGCGCGTCGTTTGCCGTTCGGCATTGGCATCCGACTTGGCGTGGTACATCGAGCGGAACTTGAACACTTCGATCAGTCGGTTGTTGTAGCCGTAGCGCTTCTGCTTGAACAACACAGGGCCGGGCGAGTCGAGCTTGATGGCCAGCGCGAGGAGGAGCATGACCGGGGCAGCCGCCAGCAGAGCGAGGCTGGAAAGCACGATGTCTTCGATGCGCTTGAACATTGGCGACCAGCCACGCAGCGGCAGATCAGAAGCAATCAGCGTCGGCAGTCCACCGACTTCGGTGATGCGCTTGTTGGCATGGCGGAAAGCGACCATGTCCGGTACCAGCAGAACGTTGACGGGGAGTCGGCGCAACTCGTTGATCAACTGACCGATGCGGCTGTCGGCAAACCAGGGCAACGCGACCAGTACCTGGGTGACCTTTTCCTCACGGATCATCTGTTCCAGGTCGCGGGTATTGCCCAGGAGCGGCAGATCGGCCAACGTCTTCGGCAGGCGCTCGAGGCGGTCGTCAATGAAGCCGAGCACGCCAGTGCGGATATCGCGGTGATTAGCCAGATACTCGGCAACGCGCACGCCGTTGTCGGTGCCGCCAAGGATTACGGCATTCTGCAGGTACACGCCTTTCGACATCAGGCGGCGGAACAGCGCGAGCATCATCAGTCGCTCGGCGCCGAACAGGATGCCACTCGTGACGAACCAGAAGGTCAGATGTTTGGCTTCGAGGTAGCCGAACATGCCCAGGCCCTGGTGCATGAAAATCATCAAGCTGAAAGCCGCGGCCCAGGCAACGAGCATGGTGCGAAAGCGCAGCAACGTGCTAAACACTTCCTCGCTGTAGATGCCTACCGACTGAAAGATAACGACACTGATCACGCCGAAAAACATCAGGAAGGTGCTGAACGTGCCTCCGCCTGCGGGCAGGTCGAGGGGCAGAAACAGCAACAACAGAACGCCCGGCAGCACAGAGGTCAGCCCGTGAATCAGGCGAATGCTGGCAAGAAAGTAATCAACGAAACTGGGGTGGGCGTACTCAAGGGTTCCAACGGACTGTAAGCGCATACAAGGCTCCTTCCTATGGCTATTGCTAGCTCAATACTCGTTTTGATCGCCGCGATCCGCGGTTCTGATGGCAGGCCGCTATTGCAACCCTCACCTGGACAAGTGCTCCGACCGCCCTTCAAGAAATGAGTTCACCGGAATCGTGCAAAGAGCCAATTGCCCCAAAAGAATTAAATGCGCCACGCAACTCGTTGATATGTAAGTGATAAAGCGATCAAAAAGGTCGGCTTGCAGGCTTTTTCCGCTTCTTTCGCTGACCGGTGGTCAGTGTTTTACGTGGTCGGCTTAAGCCTGTGGCGCGGGCCTTTCCACAACTTTATGCGCCTGCAGCGTGTCTATCTGCGCATACTGAAACGGATGACTGGAACGACCTGCATGAATGAACCCAAGGCATTGCTCGTCCTTCATGGGAAGCAAGGGCTCAACGAAGAACTTAGGGCGGCCGTAACCGAATGGCGTCAGCTGGGTAACGAGCTCGCCGTCCGGGTGACGTGGGAGCCGGGGGACACCGAGCGCCTGGTCAAGGAAGCGCTGGCGGCGGGTTATCGGACCCTGGTGTCGGGCGGCGGTGACGGGACCTTACGGGAGATGGCACAGGCTCTGATCGACAGCGGTACTGACGCGAGTTTGGCGGTGTTGCCGCTGGGCACCGCTAATGACTTCGCCCATGCGGCAGAGATACCGCTGGAACCGTTTGACGCGCTCACCCTGCTAAATCGCGAACCTGTTTGGGTCGACGTCGGTGAAATGAACGGCGAGCTTTTCATGAACATGGCGACGGGTGGTTTCGGCTCCAAAGTGACCGCCACCACTTCGTCAGAGCTTAAACGGGTTCTGGGCGGGAGTGCCTATCTGTTGACCGGCCTGTCGCGCTTCAGTGAGTTGCGGGCTACTTGGGGGCGCTTCGTGGCGCCCGGTTTTACTTGGGAGGGGGAATTTCTAGCGCTGGGCATTGGCAACGGTCGCCAGTCGGGTGGTGGGCAGCAGCTTTGCCCTCAGGCCTCGATCGTCGACGGGTTGCTCGATATTTGTATCGTCCCTGCGCCGGCCGATGCGGTCGGGACGCTCGGTACCTTGCTAAGTGGCGGATTGCTGGGCATCGATACGGTCTCGGTAAATGCCCGTGCGCCATGGTTCGAGGTGGAGGCGCCCGAAGAAATCAGTATTAATCTTGACGGCGAACCGGTCGCTGCAAAGCAGATGCGTTTCTCCGTGAAACGCCGAGCTCTGCGGTTGCACCTGCCTGCGGACAGCCCGCTGCTGCGTGACGAGCCACTGATCGAGCACGATGATCCGTCCGCCTGATCATTTGCGGTTCAGATACGAGCGCAACGAGCGGGCAGGGCTGACAAAATCTATCGCCAGCGGATAAAGCATGGGCACTTGCGGCCGATAGCTCCTAAGTCCCTTATTAGCCAAAGGAGCCCGCAATGGCCGGCATTCTGGAGTCAGTCGATCAACGCACCCGTTTGGTGGGGCAGAATCGCCTGGAAATTCTCATGTTCCGTCTGTCCGGACGGCAGCAGTTCGCGATCAACGTGTTCAAGGTGCAGGAAGTCGTGCAGCTGCCGAAGATGACGCTGATGCCGCACCGGCACGGCTCGGTATGCGGCGTGGTCAACCTGCGCGGGCAGACGCTGCCGGTCATCGACCTGTCGCGTGCCATTGGCTTGCGACCTTTGGTTCCGGATGAGCGCAGCACCATCATCGTGACTGAATACAATCGTTCGATTCAGGCGTTTCTGGTCGGCGGCGTAGACCGCATCCTCAACCTGAACTGGGAGGAAGTGTTGCCGCCGCCGACCACCGCGGGACGGCAGCACTACCTCACAGCGATCACCAAGGTCGAGGACAGGCTGGTCGAAGTCATTGACGTGGAAAAGGTCTTGGCTGAGATCGTGCCCTACAACACGAGCATCGCGCCGGAGCGCTTGACTGATCCGGTGCTCGAGCGCGCCAGAGGGCGCGAAGTGCTTTGCGTCGACGACTCGACCGTTGCCCTGGCGCAGCTGCGAGAAACCTTGAGCCAGCTGGGTATCACCGTGCACTCCGCCAGCGATGGCATGAAGGGCTTGAACAAACTGAAGGCCTGGGCAGATAGTGGGGAGGCGCTCACTGATCGTCTGCTCATGGTGTTCACCGATGCCGAAATGCCGGAGATGGACGGCTACCGGCTCACGACGGAGATCCGCAACGATCCGCGCCTGCGTGATCTCTACGTGGTGTTGCATACCTCCCTCTCCGGGAGCTTCAACCTGGCAATGGTGCAGAAAGTTGGCTGTGACAACTTCCTTTCCAAGTTTCAGCCGGAGAAACTGGTGGACGTCGTCCGCGAGCGTTTGTTGCTGGACGAAACACGCTGACCTGACCAATCGCTCGAGGGCCCCGCATGCACCTTTCCTCGTTGTACCGTTTTCCACTCAAGTCCGGTTCGGCTGAGTTACTGGAACAGGAACGATGCGACGAGTTGGGTGTGTATGGTGACCGGCGCTGGATGGTGGTCGACGCCGCAAGCGGAAAATTCCTGACCCAGCGAATGCTGCCCGGCATGGCGTTGCTGAACGCTCGTTGGCAAGGTGACGCCGAGCTACTGTTGACGGCGCCGGGGATGGATGCGTTGGCTGTTGCGGTTCCGGAGGAGGGTGGCGTTGAGCGTGGCGTGCTGATCTGGCGGGAAAGTCTACAGGCGCCCGATGCTGGCGACGCTGCGGCTGAGTGGCTGACACGCCTGCTTGGTCGTCCTTGTCGACTGGTGCATCTGCCCACATCGCGGGGCATCCAGGTCGATCAGGATTATGCCCGGCCAGGCGAATGCACGGCATTCAGCGATGGATTTCCGTTTCTGTTGATCGGCCAGCGATCACTCGATGATCTTTCGGCCCGGGTTGGGCAAATACTCGATGTGCGCCGGTTTCGGCCCAATCTAGTGATCGCCGGGGCGGCGCCCTACGCCGAGGATGGCTGGCGGCGCATTCGCATCGGTGATCTGGCGTTCCGCGTGGTCAAGCCCTGCTCACGTTGCATCATCCCGACTATCGATCCGCTGAGCGGTGAACGGAGCCCCGTCCGCGAGCCACTGGCTACGCTGATGAACTACCGGAAGGGCGATGGCGGCGTATTCTTTGGTCAGAATCTCATCGCCGAAGGCACTGGCCAGTTGCAGATTGGCATGCCTGTTGAAGTGCTCGAGTAACCTCGGCTGGGGCAAGCCACCGCACCTGGAACGGCGCCACAACTAAGCCTTTCTGCGCCTGCTGCGGCGCCAAACATACGCCGCAGCTCATCCAATCCTTACTCCTTATCGCTGATTATCGAAGTAGCGCTCGTGCCATTCCACCAGTGGTTGTGGCGAGTTGAGCTTTTGCCCGTAGATGACCGAATAGGTCAGTACGTTCTGCACGTACTGGCGGGTTTCATCGAACGGGATATTCTCGACCCACACGTCAAAGGGAAGGTGGTCTGCATTCTTCAGCCATTGGCGAACCCGCCCGGGTCCGGCGTTGTAAGCCGCCGAAGCTAGCACTCGGTTACCGTTGAACTGACCGTAAATCTGGCTGAGATAGGCGGCGCCTAGCTGAATGTTGATGTTGGGGTTGAGCACTTGTTGGGGCGACGACAACGGAATGCCAAAGCGCTTGGCCGTTTCTTTCGCTGTAGCCGGCATCAACTGCATCAGGCCTGTGGCGCCCACATGGGAGCGGGCGTCGGCCATGAATGCGCTTTCCTGGCGAGTGATCGCAAACACCCAGCTCGGGTGGATTTCACGCGCTTTCGCGGCGTTCACCAGGCTGCTGCGATGGGCCATGGGGAAGCGGATGTCCAGATCGTCCCAATACTTCGCCTGGCTAATGGTGCGAATTGCAGGGAAGTACCATTCCATCTCATAGGCCAGTCGCGCCTGGGCAACCAGCTCGTCTCGGCTAAACAGCCTGCTGACGTGATACCACTCGCGGCGCCCATCAACGATTTGCCCGCGAGCATGGAATTCCATGGCGCGGCGAATCCCAGCGGTATTGCGGACCTTCTGGACCAGCTTTGGGTCAAGCGCGAGGGGCTGATGGTTGAGCTTGTAGGGCGCCTGGATGCGGTCAGCCGAAAGGAAACCGTAAAAGTCGCGCTCGCCAGCGACCGGTTGGTAGAGCTGGACGGCTCGCTCATCTTTGGGCTTCGCCAGTTCCAGGCTGCGCGCTTTCCAGTACCGCCAGCGATTGCTGTTGGCGAGCTCTTCGGGGAATCGCTGAGTCAGCGCATAGACGTCATCCCAGCGGCCCAGGCGGAGCAACAGACGAGCCCGCCATTCACTGACCGTGTCATCACGCAGCTCTGGGTCGTATTCAGCCATGACTTTGAGTGCGCGGGGGTCGAAACGCTTGGCCAGGGTGAGGCCGATCTGACGTGCGATGGATACCTTTTCTTCCGCCGAAAAGGACATCCGCCTGGCGTAGCTGTCGAGCAGTCCAAGGGCTTGCTCCGGGTTTGCCCGGGCCAACCGGCGTAAGCCGATCGAGACGACATCACCCATGGTCTCGGTGGCTGGCGAGAAGCGTTCAGGCTGGCTGAGCAACTGTGGCTTCTGGGCGACATCGAGCAGAAGCTCGCCCTGTGCTTTCAGCGTCGGCAGGCTTTTGACCAAGAACTTGGCCAGGCCATAGTTGCCGTTCTCGACTGCCAGCTTGGCCCGTTTCCAGCGCAGAGCCTCGGTAAGCTGCCCCTCGTCTTCCCACCGTTCGAACAGGGCATCGCAAGCGTTGTGCTGGGACTTGCCCACCAGCCAGAGCTTTTCGGCGGTGGCATAGCCCTGTTCCTTCTGAGCGCTGATGAGCTGGTATTGACCATACAGGCAGTCAAGTTCGGTGAAGTTCATCTTTGGGTCGTAGTGAGCGACGAAGGGGCGCCAGTCGCCGCGCGCCGCCAGCAGCCGAAGCCAGCGCAGCTTCATCCAGCTCGCCTGTGGCAAATCACCATGCTCGGCGAGAAATTTCTCCACTTCGTCATTGCTGGCAGTTTTCAAGCGTGCGGTCAGATCGTCGTATGCCAGATAGGGCTCGAGCGGATAGTCACGCAGGGCGCTGGCATGGCGCCGGTATGGTCCGCTATCGCCCTTGGCCAAGGCCCGCTTGGCTTCGTCGTACAACTGACGCTGCTGCTGCAAACTCGCAGCTTGGGTGGTTTCAAGGGTGATGACGGAGAGAAACAGAGACAAACAGATACTGGAGAGTCGACCGCGCATGAGACTTCCGAAAACGGGGGGAGGTACGGGAATTTCTGCGGCTAGCTTAGCTTGGCCGCTCAAGCAGTTAAACGAGGATTAAGCGCTTGAAAGGTCCAAAGCGAAACTTCCGACGAGCGTCATGTCCGTGCCGGGTCAGGGCTGTCCTGGTCCGCTCAGGCAGAAGCTGACGCGCCGGCGGAAATTTATCGTCAAACAGGCCGCCAGGCGTCCGCTGCAGCCCGGCGGGGCGATGCCTTCTGTTAGAATGCGCGCCCTGTTTTCCGGAGATAGTCATGACCCTGCTCAAGTTGACCGATGTGTCCCTCGCCTATGGCAACAATCCATTGCTCGATGGAGTGTCCTGGCAGATTGCGCGGGGTGAGCGGGTTTGTATTATCGGGCGCAACGGCACCGGCAAATCCAGCATGCTCAGCCTGGTCAAGGGCAGCCAGCTACCAGATGACGGCGAAATCTGGCGAGCGCCAGGGTTGAAGATTGGCGAGTTGCCGCAGGAATTGCCGATTGCCGATGAGCGTACGGTCTTCGATGTGGTCGCCGAGGGGCTGGCCGGGGTGGGGCAGTTGCTTGCCGAATATCATCATCTGAGCCAAAACATCCAGAACGAAGCCGATCTCGACAAGCTCATGCATGTCCAGCAGGCGCTCGAAGCCAAGGATGGATGGCGCCTGCAGCAATTGGTGGACAGCACCTTGAGCCGCTTGCAGTTGCCGGCCGATAAAACCCTCGCCGAGTTGTCCGGTGGCTGGCGACGGCGCGTGCTGCTGGCCCAGGCGCTGGTGTCAGAGCCCGATCTGCTGTTGCTCGACGAGCCGACCAACCACTTGGACATCGGCGCTATCGCCTGGCTGGAAGAAGCGCTCACCGGGTTCAACGGTGCGGTGCTGTTCATCACTCACGACCGCGCGTTCCTGCAAAACCTGGCAACCCGCATTCTTGAGCTCGATCGCGGCCACATGATCGACTGGAACGGCGACTACGCGAGCTTTCTGGTGCACAAGGAGCAGCAGCTGGCAGCCGAAGAGACGGCCAATGCGCTGTTCGACAAGAAGCTGGCTCAGGAAGAAGTGTGGATTCGCCAGGGCATCAAGGCGCGGCGTACCCGCAATGAAGGGCGCGTACGAGCGCTGAAAGCCCTGCGTGCTGAACGTAGCGAACGACGCGAGCAGCAGGGTAAGGCCAACATTCAGATTGACGCCGCTGAAAAGTCTGGCAAGCAGGTCATCGTCGTCGAACATGCGAGCTTCGGACATCCGGGGGGCGAGTTGTTGATTCGCGACTTCTCGGCGGTGTTGCAGCGTGGCGACCGTATTGGCTTGCTCGGCGCCAACGGTACCGGCAAGACCACGTTGCTCAAGCTTCTACTTGGCGATTTGCAACCAACCAGCGGCACGGTAGAACCCGGCACCAAGCTGGAAGTGGCATATTTCGACCAACTGCGTCACCAGCTGGAACTGGAAAAGACCGTCGTCGACAACGTTGCCGAGGGACGCGATTTCATCACCATCGACGGCCAGAACCGACATGTCCTGAGCTACCTTGGAGACTTCCTGTTCAGTCCCCAGCGCGCCCGTACGCCGGTTAAAGCACTCTCGGGCGGCGAGCGGGCACGGCTCTTGCTCGCCAAGCTATTCAGCAAACCCGCCAACCTGCTGGTCCTCGATGAGCCCACCAACGATCTCGATGTGGAAACCCTCGAGCTGTTGGAGGAAGTCCTGCTGAATTTCCAGGGTACGGTTCTGATGGTGAGCCACGACCGGGCATTCCTCGATAACGTAGTGACCAGCACGCTGGTATTCGAAGGCAATGGCGTGGTTCGTGAATACGTCGGTGGCTATCAGGATTGGCTGCGTCAAGGCGGCTCGGTAAAGTTGCTCGGCGTCGGTGAAGGTAAGGAGAGCAAAGAGGCGAAGGCTGAGGCGGCTCAGGCAAAGCCGGCTGCACAGCAAGCGCCTGCTGAGCCGGCCCCAGCGAAAAAAAAGCTCAGTTACAAGGTTCAGCGCGAGCTGGAAGCACTGCCGGGCAAGATTGACGCAGTGGAAAAGGGCATCGCTGCGCTGCAAGAGGAGATGGCACAGCCGGCGTTCTATCAGCAGAGTGCTGAGCGGACCGGCGAAACCATTGCCAAGCTCGAAGCGATGCAGCTGGAGCTCGATGCGCTGCTCGAGCGTTGGGCCGAGTTGGAGGGCTGAGCCGTCCGCAACGCCAGCCTGCAAGACCCGCACGTTCACCGATAGAGCGTGCGACTTACGAGTCTGCGTTGAGCGGGACTTCGTGAAGATAACGATATCTGCCAGCAGACGGAGCATAGATGGCAATCGAATACCGAATCACCCTCGATGACGAGCATGAGTTCTGCTACCGGATCGAGCCGGACCGTGTCTTTGATCACGAGACTGCGAAGCTGGCGCCGAGATGGACGCGCCTGGATCATCAGCAGTGCAACAATTGCCCGTTGAGTCGTAACGAGTTCAGCCATTGCCCGGCGGCGGTTGACCTGCATCGAGTCATCGAGGATTTCCAAGGTCTGCCCGCCATTCGTAAAGCGCAGGTGCATGTCCGTACCCCTGAGCGGGAGTACAACAAGCTGGTCGGGCTGGAAGAGGGATTGCGCGCGCTTCTGGGTGTGATCATGGCCACCAGTGCATGTCCGATACTTGGCCGGCTCAAGCCGATGGCCCATCAGCATTTGCCGTTCGCGAGCAATCAGGAGTTTGTACTTCGGGCGGTATCGCTGTACCTGGCGAGACAGTACTTCAACCTGCGCGAAGGACGGCACGCCGATTGGGAGTTGCGGGGATTGGTGAGGTCGTTCCAGCAGTTGCAGCTGGTCAATCAAGCGTTCTGGCAGCGCATCCACGATACCTGTCATGAGGACTCGAACCTAAAGGCCTTCCTGACCTTCTTCTCCATGGCATCGAGCCTGACCTACTCGTTGGAGACGCAGCTGCAAAAGATTCGGCCACTTGTGATGAGCGCGGGGGACGGTGTCGAAACGGCCTGAACCAGCTGACTCAGGCCGGGAGACGAATCACTCGGGTTTTTTCAGGCGTACGGCGAGCACATCGCAGGGCGCACCATGCAGGATGTCATTGGACGTGGAGCCGAGCAGCAAAGCGAGGCCGTGGCGGCCATGGCTGCCCACCACTACCAGATCACAGCCTTGCTCCTTGGCGAGTCGGTGAACTTCCTGACGAGGCTGGCCGTAGGCCAGGTGGCGTTGTTCCGCGGTTAGCCCCGGATAACGATCGGCGAACCCGGCCAAGCGCTCACGGGCCTGGTCGAACTGCTGTTGTTGCAGCATTGAAAGATCCATTGGCACGTCCCCACCGAAGGCCATCGCCATGGGTTCGATGACATGGACCAACGCCAGTTTCGCACCGCTGGCGGTCGCCAGCGCCTGAGCGCGCGCGACCACAGGATGGCAATCGTCGTTCAGGTCGGTGGCGACCAGAATATGCTGGTAGATCATGATGAATCTCCTGAAATGTCGGTTGCTACAAGTATGGCTTCTAGGCACGCGATATGGGCTGCAACGCGTTTTTTTTCAGGGTTTATACGGCGTTGGATGCGCAATGGCCAGCTGCATTGCATCAGTTGGCTAGCCGTGCCGTCGCTCACGACTGTTATCATGCCCGGCGTTAATGCCGGGGCTTCCTCCGGCCTGTACAGAGATCGCCATGTTCCTACCCGCCAATGAATATTTGCTTGCCTGGTCTGCCTACGGTATCGCTGCGCTGGGCTGCTTGCTGGTCTGGTTGCGCATCACCCGTCCCCTGTGGCGCTGGCTGCGCGAACCGTTGCGGCTGATCATGGCCGTATTGCTGCTGACGCCGACCATCGTCGATCCCGCCAAGGATCTATTCGCCCCGGCGGTCGCCATCACAGCTCTGGATCTGCTGTTCAAGGTCGGCAGTAATGCCTGGCGTGCCGTGGCTGACCTCGCGCTCTACGGCTTGATTGCATTCGCGACCTATGGGGTTTTTGTGCTTATACGGTGGCTGATCGAGCGGCGGGCGAAACAGCACCCGAGCGAATCGCGCCATGAGGACCCTCGTACCCTGCGCGAACGACTCGAGGATGACGACGAAGAGGACTACCGTCCGATGAACCGCTACGAGGCGCGGACCGAACCCAGACTCTGACACTGAACCTTTCTCGCCCAAGGCGCAGCAGAAACCTATCGGGAGATAGCGCATGTGTGAACTGCTCGGCATGAGCGCCAATGTACCCACCGACATCCATTTCAGCTTCACTGGGCTGATGCAACGCGGCGGCCGCACTGGACCACACAAGGACGGCTGGGGTATTGCGTTCTACGAAGGTCGCGGTCTGCGACTGTTCCAAGATCCGGTGGCCAGCTGCGAGTCGGAAGTGGCGAAGATGGTTCAGCATTACCTGATTAAGAGTCATGTGGTGATCGGCCATATCCGTCACGCCAACGTCGGCAAAGTCGCGCTGGTCAATACGCATCCTTTCGTCCGGGAGCTGTGGGGGCAGCATTGGTGTTTTGCCCACAATGGCCAACTAGCGGATTTCAGCCCGGCGCGCGGCTTCTATCAGCCGGTAGGGGATACGGACAGCGAAGCGGCATTCTGCGATCTGCTCAATCTCATACGCGGCGACTTTCCCGAGCGGGTCGCTGCGGAGGATCTGGTCCCGCATCTGCTCGATGCCTGTGCCAGTTACCGTACCAAAGGCGTATTCAACTGCTTGCTCAGCAACGGTGAATGGCTGTTCAGTTTCTGCTCAACCAAGCTGGCGCAGATCACCCGTCGCGCCCCTTTCGGCCCGGCGCAACTGAAAGATGCCGAACTGACGGTGGACTTCAACGCGGAGACGACGCCAAACGACGTCGTAACGGTACTGGCAACCGAGCCATTAACCGACAACGAGCAGTGGGATATTCATCAATCGGGCGAATGGACGCTGTGGCGTCTGGGCGAGTGTGTTGCGCGCGGGCAGGTGCAATGATGTTGAGAAGCTATCTGCGGCTGACCTTGTTTGCCCTTGGGTTGCTCATCGGTATTCAGGTGCCGGGCTTCATCGATGCGTACAGTGATCACGTCGAGGCGCGTCGGCTAGAGGCGCAGCTGGGTCTGGCTGGGTTCCAGGAAACAGCCGGGCGATTTTTCAAAGGTGATCTGAACGCCTTGGTCGAGCATTACCGAGCCAGCGAAGATGCGGTGTTTCAGAGCGATGCGCGCAGCGTTTTGGCATTGGTCGAGCGCGCACGTTTGCTTGATCGTGAATGGCGGATCATGGAAGGGCCCTGGTACGCACAGGCCTGGCACGTGTTGGTCGGGGCAAACAGTGAGATAAGACGCCAGGTATGGAATAGCTACCGCTTTCAGGTACTGTTGGCGCCCGAGGCCATCGCCTGGGGCCTAAGCTGCGCGCTGTTGCTTGCCTGGATCATTGAAAGCCTCTTCGTCTTGCTTCGCCAGGCTCTGTTTCCACAGCGTTATCGACGCCGCCGTCGTACGGCTAGCCCGCTTCAGTCGAAGCGATAGTCCGGACGCCTTGGAGATGTGCTACTCGCGCGGTGACCCGGTAAGCCCATTCCCCCGAACCTAACTGAAGGATAGGCAAGAAGAAGGTCGACGGGATTAGCCATCTGAGCGACGAGGCCCCAATGATCAGTAAGGCAGCTTGAATAGGCTCTCCATCGGCTAATCCTGAGACCTGCTGAAGAATGCCTAAGACAGCCGTCCAGATCACCAGCATCTGGACCAGTATCCAACTACCGAAGGCAGCATTTGCCAGCCTCAACGCGGGTCGGTGAGTCGGCCTGGCCGTTGCGGTTAGCCACCAAATCAGTAGCAGAGCCGAAGCGGCTAGATTCACGATGATGATGGTCTGCTTATAGCCCAACGCAAAGCGGGCTATCGCTGGCGCATTGGCACCGATGCTATGTATGGCACGCTCACCTGATAAGCCAAAGGCTGCTTGTAGCGCACCGGCCATGGAGATGGCCGTCACGGCTGTGGCGGCCCAAAGGGCCAACTGTGTTTTCATCGGTGCGTCCCTGCAGCTGAAGGTCGATAGCGACCTATTTCGACAAAAACTTCATGCCTTCTTCCAGTCCGCTCAAGGTTAGTGGATACATGCGGTCCTCCAGCAAGTCGCGGACGATGCCGGTGGAGGAGGTGTAGCCCCAGGTGTCCTTCGGGTAAGGGTTGATCCAGATGAGCTTCTTGTATTTTTCCATAAAGCGCTGCATCCAGACGTAGCCAGCTTCCTCGTTCCAGTGCTCTACGCTGCCGCCAGGCTGGGTGATTTCGTAGGGCGCCATGGCCGCGTCGCCAACGAAGACCACCTTATAGTCAGCGCCGTACTTATGCAGCAGGTCCAGGGTCGAGGTGCGTTCGGAAGTCCGGCGGAAATTATTTTTCCAGACCGACTCATAGATGAAGTTGTGAAAGTAAAAGTACTCGAGGTGCTTGAACTCCGTCTTGCAGGCGGAGAACAACTCTTCGCAGACCTTGACGTGCGCATCCATCGAACCGCCAATGTCGAACAGGATCAGCAGCTTCACCGCATTGCGACGCTCGGGGCGCATCTGGATATTCAGCAGGCCGCCGTCTTTAGCGGTGTGGTCGATGGTGCCGTCCAGGTCCAGTTCGTCCTGCGCACCCTGGCGGGCGAACTTGCGCAAGCGGCGTAGCGCGACCTTGATGTTGCGCGTCCCCAGCTCGACCTGATCGTCGAGGTTCTTGTATTCGCGCTGATCCCATACCTTCACCGCCTTGCCTTGACGCTTGCCTGCGTCACCGATGCGGATGCCCTCGGGGTTGTAGCCGCCGGAGCCAAAAGGACTGGTACCGCCCGTGCCGATCCACTTGTTGCCGCCGGCATGTTTGCCTTTCTGCTCCTCAAGACGTTTCTTGAACTCCTCGATCAGCTTGTCCAAGCCGCCTAGGGACTCGATCTTGGCGCGCTCTTCATCGCTCAAGGAACGCTCGAACTCCTTGCGCAGCCACTCTTCTGGAATCAAGGCTTCGATATGCTGATCCAGATTTTCCAGGCCTTTGAAATAGGCGCCGAAGGCACGATCGAATTTGTCGAAGTGTCGCTCGTCCTTCACCAGAATCGCCCGGGACAAATAATAGAACTCATCCATATCGGCGAATACGACGTTGTGTTTCAACGCATTGATCAGATCGAGCAGCTCGCGCACCGACACCGGAACCTTGGCGGCGCGCATCTCATTGAACAGGCCAAGCAACATGGCAGAACCTCAGGCGTGCCGTCATCGCGGCACCTTGTATTAATGGTCAGCGGTCTTCGTCGTGCGTCGGGAGTCCGTCGCGGATCTCGTACCAGTCCGCCTTCGAGCCCACAAAAATGTGCTCCTGAGGCGGGGCGGGCAACGGCGAGTCGAGCGTGCCGGCAGCAACGCCGAGCTCATGCTCGCGGTTGTCGACGAATTGCAGGTTGGAGCCGCAGCGAATGCAGAACGTCCGAGTCACATGGTCGGACGAGTGATAGACACCCAACTGATCCTTGCCGGAGAGAAAGTGAAACGAATCCAGCGGCACGCCCGCATAAGTGGCAAAAGCCGCACCGTGGGCTTTGCGACACATCTTGCAGTGACAATGGGTCAGCTCGTTGATCGGAGCGTCGATGCGATAACGAACGACGCCACAGAGGCAACTACCGGTATGCGTTTGCATGGATCTTTCTCCAGTAAGTGAGGCGTCCGGCTCCTGTGAACCGCCGCCGGTCAGCGACTGGCGCGACGACTCATGAACGCCAGACGTTCAAGCAATTGCACGTCCTGCTCGTTTTTCACCAGGGCGCCGGCTAACGGCGGAATCGCCTTGGTCGGGTCGCGCTCGCGTAGGACAGCTTCGCCGATGTTGTCGGCCATCAATAGTTTCAGCCAGTCGACCAGCTCGCTGGTGGAAGGCTTCTTCTTCAGGCCTGGCACCTTACGTACATCAAAGAACACATCGAGCGCTTCGGCCACCAGGTCCTTCTTGATATTGGGGTAGTGCACGTCGACGATCCGCTGCAGCGTGTCGCGATCAGGGAAGGCGATGTAGTGGAAGAAACAGCGGCGCAGAAAGGCGTCGGGCAGTTCCTTCTCGTTGTTCGAGGTAATGATGATGATCGGCCGCTGCTTGGCCTTGATGGTTTCGTTGGTCTCGTAAACGTAGAACTCCATCTTGTCGAGCTCTTGCAGCAGATCGTTGGGGAACTCGATATCGGCCTTGTCGATCTCGTCGATCAGCAGGATGACGCGCTGCTCGGACTCGAACGCCTCCCACAGCTTGCCCTTCTTGATGTAGTTGCGTACGTCGTGGACACGGTCGGAGTCCAGCTGCGAGTCACGCAGTCGGCTGACGGCATCGTACTCGTAAAGCCCCTGATGGGCTTTGGTGGTGGATTTGATATGCCAGGTGATCAGCTGCGCGCCAAATGATTCAGCCAGTTGCTCGGCCAGCATGGTTTTACCGGTGCCCGGCTCGCCTTTCACCAGGAGCGGACGCTCCAGGGTGATGGCCGCATTAACGGCAAGTTTGAGATCGTCTGTGGCGACGTAGGACTGGGTGCCTTCGAACTTCATCGGAGTTTCCTTGGATCGGGCCTGGCACGCAGGCACTTCATGTTGATTTAGACGACCGACTATAAGTGATGGGCGCGCGAGTGTGAACGTGAGCGGATCATTCAGTCACTGAATGGGCGGCCGTTCCGTCGGTGTTCGCGCTTACTCCTCATCTTCACCCAGCGAGCGCTCGAAACGCGCCGAGAAAGCCTCTACGAAGGCGTTACGCAGAATTGCGATGAATGCCTGGAAAGGGCTTACGTCGGTGTTCTTGGTACTCCCGTCCAGCTCTACGCGCGTGGCGAATTGGTCCTTGCGCTGGTTCTGTAGCACTTCCTCACCACCGCCAACAACCGCTTCCCAGATCCCGCGAAAGAAACCTTTGTCTTCGTTCTTAACGTCTTGCTCGAAGTTGAATACTTCGACGTTACGCAGCAGCGGCTTGATATAGCCGTCCAGCTGAGCGTCGGTGGCCTCGGCTTCAATCACCAGATCGCCAGTGCCGCCTGCGAAATCAAAGCTTCCGTAGGCGTTGCTGAAGTCATTCAGTTTGGTCAGATCGACGTCTGTAACACGCAGGCTGAACTGGAAGTCTTCCCAGTCTGTATAGGGATCGAACTGTGCGCTGGCTTCCATCGGTGCCTGATTGAATAACTGTGCTGTGCCCTCGAATCGCGCGACGCGCCCTTGCTTCTGATCCGCAGTATTGGTCAGGTTGAAGAGGCTGGCGTCGATCGCGCTGGCATAGACATGAACGGGCGGGTCTGCATGGAAGTTACGAAACGAGACTTGCCCGTCGACGACTTTCAGCTCATTGAGCGTAAACGGCATCAAACCATTGAGACGATCACGCCAATCGACCCCATCGCCCGTTTGCGAGCTTTCCTTTTCCTTTCCGTCGACGAAGTTCAGGTGAGGCTGTTCCAAAATGATCTCACCAACCAGCGCTTGATCTTTCCACAGCGCGCGCCAACTAAGACCGATATCGACAGCGTTTGCGGTAAACAGCGGCGCCTGGACTTGCTGGTTTTTTTTGTCAATCACCAGACCATCGAGCCGATAGGCGCCACGCCACCAGGCGAGGTCGACGTCTTCGATGTGGCCTCGGTAGTCTCCCAAATCCGCAAGTTTGCCGTTCAGGTAGTTAAGTACGACGTAGGGCAGTGCCAGATGAAGAACCAATAGCAGGAGTGCAAGTGACAACAAGACCCACAGCGGGCGGCGATAACGTGTCTTCATTGGAGGCCTGATCGAGCGGAAACATGGGCGGCTCTGCTTCTGGATGGACCCTTATCGCCAACTATGAGTTCGGCTGGACGAGTCGAGAGACTGCGCTTAGGCTGATCAGTCTTGGTTTTTTCATCGCAGGGATACCGTCATGAGCCGCATCTTCGCTGACAACGCGCAAACCATCGGCAACACGCCACTGGTAATGATCAACCGTCTGGGGCCTAAGGGCGTCAGCATCATGGCCAAGATCGAGGGTCGAAACCCGGCTTATTCAGTCAAGTGCCGGATTGGCGCGGCGATGATCTGGGATGCCGAAGAAAAGGGACGCCTAAAGCCAGGTATGACGCTGGTTGAGCCGACCTCTGGGAACACGGGCATTGGCTTGGCCTTCGTTGCGGCGGCGCGTGGCTACAAGCTGATGCTGACCATGCCGGCCTCGATGAGTCTGGAGCGCCGCAAGGTATTGAAGGCGCTCGGCGCTGAGCTAGTGCTCACTGAACCGGCAAAAGGCATGAAAGGCGCGATCGAGAAAGCCGCCGAGATTGCAGCATCCGATCCTGACAACTATTTCATGCCTCAACAGTTCGAAAATCCGTCTAACCCTGCCATTCACGAAAAAACCACCGGGCCGGAAATCTGGAACGACACCGAAGGCAGTATCGACGTGCTGGTGGCGGGCGTGGGAACGGGTGGCACCATCACTGGCGTTTCGCGCTATATCAAGAACACCAAGGGCAAGCAGATCCTGAGCGTTGCGGTGGAGCCGGTCAGCTCCCCTGTAATCAGCCAAACCCTGGCGGGCGAAGAAGTCAAACCGAGTCCGCACAAGATTCAGGGGATCGGTGCCGGCTTTGTGCCGAAGAATCTGGATTTGTCGATCGTCGATCAGGTCGAGCGTGTCGATGATGATGAGTCAAAGGCCATGGCGCTGCGCCTGATGCGCGAAGAAGGCATCCTCTGTGGGATCTCCTGCGGTGCTGCGATGGCGGCGGCGGTTCGTCTGGCCGAAAAGCCGGAAATGCAGGGCAAGAACATCGTGGTGATCCTGCCCGACTCAGGTGAGCGCTACCTGTCGTCCATGCTGTTCTCCGATATGTTCGGCGAGCAAGAGCTGCAGCAGTAATAAACGCTGCGCCGGGATGTGTTGCAGCCTGGCGCAGCCACCACCAGAGGCCGGGCGCGCGGCGCCAAACCCGCCTAGCCGCGTTGGGGTTGGGGCGCAGCCTCAACTGCGGATGGTGGCTGTTTCAGCACGAGCCAGAGCGCCACGGCGATCAGCGCGCCACCGTAGGCGTAGGCCCAGTCCAGCGGTTCTCCCAGAAACAGAGCTCCCCATAGCACCCCAAACGGCGGAATGATGAACGTCACCGTCAGCGTTCGAACCGGACCGATATCGGCAAGTAGGCGGAAGTAGAGAATGTAGGCAAAGGCCGTGCAAACGATGCCGAGGCCAGCAAGGCTTAGCCAGACGGTGCTGCCACCCCAGGAAACAGGCGGTGCTGTCAGCAAAGAAATGGCGAAAAGGGGCAGCAAACATAGTGCCGCTCCGACCTGGCTTCCAAAGGCGACCAGTTCGCTGGTCAGACCGCCATGTTGGTTGATCCAGCGTCGGGTCAGGAAGCCGCCAAATCCATAGCACGCGGTTGCACCGAGGCAGGCGAGTGCGCCGATCAACAGTTGTAGGTCGAATGCGACAGGACCGGTGCGCGTCAGCAATGCAACGCCGCTCAGGCCGAACAGCACGCCGAGCAGTTTTGCTGCAGTCAGTGCTTCGGCGAAGAATAATGCGCCGATGAGTACGCCCATCATCGGTGTGGTCGCATTGAAGATCGCCGAATAGCCAGTCGGTAGGAATTGCGCCGCCAAGGCATAGAGAGCGAACGGAATGCCTGAGTTGATCATGCCCAGGATCAGGCACAGCTTAAGTTTGCCGCGAAAATCCCAGCGGGTCCGCATGAGCGCCAGAATCGCCAGCAGGCCAATGCAAGCGAACAGCACACGGAAGAAAGCGGTGGGGAAAGTGCCAAGCTCCGGCGCGATGATTCGCATGAAGAGAAAGCTGGCACCCCAGATAGCGGCAAGACTGAGCAGACGCAACAGGTCGAGAAGTCGCATAGCAGAGCTCCGGCGGTCGAGTCGTCAGTGTTGGTGAGGCGGGCTCGCCTGACAACTCTAAACTCGCTTTCAAAACGCCCGTTGAGCTGACTCGCTTTCATTGAGAAGTTGCTGTGGATAAGCTCGACGCTTTCATGCAGCGGGATAAATGATATGGCGCAGCATTCGCCGAACCTCGAGATCGCCCAGCAGATCCTTCTGGGCTTCGATGACTACCGCGAACATTTCAGGTTGATCACAGAGGGCGCCCGGGCACGCTTCGAGCAAGCCCGGTGGCAAGATGCCCAGCGTGCATCGGCAGCGCGTATCAACCTGTACGAAGAAAAAGTCAGCGAGACAGCGGCAGCCTTGCGCTCTGCTGTGGAACCAGGGGTTCTGCTCGACGTGAACCGTTGGCCACAGGTCAAGGATGAATACATTGGACTGATCAATCCACGCTTTGACGATGAGCTTTCGGAAACTTGGTACAACTCGATCTTCTGTACCTTGTTCAGCCATGACTGCATCAATGACAGCACCATGTTCATCCACACCACGCGGCCGGCTAACCGCGCCCAGCGAATGGCCCAGACGCGGCGCTACCAACCCAGCGGCGATCTGCACGGTGTGCTCGAACAGATTCTCAGCGATTTTGCGTTCGACGTGCCGTACGCTGATCGGGAAGGAGATTTGCAGCGGCTCGAGACTCAGCTGCAGGTGTCCTTACCCGATTGGGTCTGCAAGGATCCGGAACTCGTCGTCGAGCTCTTCACCTCGGTGCTGTATCGCAACAAAGGCGCCTATCTTGTGGGGCGCATCTTCACCTGCGACGAGCAATGGCCGCTGGTGATCCCGCTGTTGCACCGGGAAGGCGATGGATTGGTCGCCGATGCCCTGATTACCGATGAGGCGGAAGTTTCGATCATCTTCTCCTTCACCCGCTCGTACTTCATGGTGGAAGTTTCTATCCCGGCGGAGTTCATCGGCTTTCTCAAGCGGATCATGCCCGGCAAGCACATCGCCGAACTCTATACCTCGATCGGCTTCTACAAACACGGTAAATCGGAGTTCTACCGGGCGCTGATTAACCATCTGGCTAGCACTGACGACCGCTTCATCATGGCGCCCGGCGTGCGTGGGATGGTGATGAGCGTATTCACGCTGCCTGGCTTCAATACCGTGTTCAAGATCATCAAGGATCGCTTTTCCCATACCAAGAACGTTAACCGTGCGACGGTGGTGGAAAAGTACCGGTTGGTGAAAAGTGTCGACCGCGTAGGGCGCATGGCGGACACGCAGGAGTTCGCCGATTTCCGCTTTCCAAAAGCTAAATTCGAACCAGAGTGCCTCGCTGAACTGCTTGAGGTCGCGCCCTCTACGGTCGAGGTCCAAGGCGATACGGTACTGGTGCGTCACTGCTGGACCGAGCGGCGAATGACCCCTTTGAACCTGTACGTGGAAAACGCAAGCGAACAGCAGGTCCATGAAGCGTTGGAGGACTACGGGCTGGCTATCAAGCAACTGGCGGCTGCCAACATTTTCCCCGGTGACATGCTGCTGAAGAACTTCGGTGTAACCCGCCATGGCCGCGTCGTGTTCTACGATTACGACGAGATATGCTTTCTCACCGAGGTCAATTTCCGCTATATACCCGAGCCTCGATACCCCGAAGATGAAATGGCATCTGAACCCTGGTATTCCGTAGGGCCCAACGATGTGTTCCCGGAGGAGTTCCCTCGCTTTCTGTTTGCCGATATCGGGCAGCGCCGGCTGTTCGCGAAGCTGCATGGAGAGCTCTACGACGCTAACTATTGGAAGGGCCTGCAGCAGGCAATCAGCGACGGCAAGGTGATCGATGTCTTTCCGTATCGTCGCAAAATGCAGACTGCCCAGTAGTCGCGCCAGGCGAACGCTTTCGGACAGCGCGGGTCGCTATTCATAAGAGCCGGACGAACGGCGCGTTGGCTGAATACTCTGCAACACCTCTCGCAGGCTATGTTGCGATTGTTGGGTTATGCTGATCTCGAAGTCCCAGGGCTCCACCAAAACCCGTATCAAGCAGGAGGGGTTAGTCATGAAAGCATTGCTCAATAGTGTGTGCTGGAATCTGGCAGTGGCGCTTGGGTTTGTCGAACCGCCTCGTTTGCAGCCGATCCCGGTACGAGCGCAACGAGACAAAGCAGCGGCCCAGCGTCGCTGACCTCGGCGGGCCGGGCGCGGTAGCTTTAGCGCCCCGGCATTACCGGACCACCGTTTTCAACGGCGCGCTGATAAGCGGGTCGCTCTCTTATACGTTTCAAGAATGCCGTCAGGTTTGGCCGACTGGCGTCCAGGCCTGCGCGCGCCTGAGCGGCTTCTAGCGGAAAACTCATCTGAATGTCCGCGACGGTGAAATCTTCGCCCGCGAACCACTGCGTCTTGGATAACTCGCTTTCCATGTAGTCCAGATGCAGCTTGAGCTGCGGGCCGATGAACGCTTGATTGGCGCCTTTGGCGATCGCTCGGGCCACGGGCCGGATGAAGAATGGCATCGGTCCGTTGGCGACGCGATCGAAGACCAGTCGTAGCAGCAGGGGCGGCATTGCCGAGCCCTCCGCGTAATGCATCCAATAACGGAAGCGAAGGTAGTCCGGGGTATCGGCAGCGGGCGCCAGCCGGCCTTCGCCGTAGTGTTCGACCAGATACTCCAGAATGGCTGCGGACTCGGCGAGGGTGAGGTCGCCGTCAGTAATCACAGGGGATTTGCCCAGCGGGTGCACCTGCTTCAGCTCGGGCGGCGCCAGCATGGTTTTCGGGTCCCGGGCGTAACGCTTGATTTCGTAGGGTAGCTGCAGCTCCTCTAGCAGCCACAGCACACGTTGCGAGCGAGAGTTTTCCAGATGGTGGAGCGTGATCATTGGCGACTGCCTCCCAGTTTTCAGTGAGTGGGACCAGCATAGCCTGCCGTTGCGTGCGATATGGCAGACTTCGCCGACCACAGGAGAAGTCATGTCCCGTCCGCAATGCCAATACTGTCAGCGGCCTTCCAGCCACTGCTTGTGCCCGTTAATCCCCTCGCTGACTAGCGAGACGCAGGTACTCATCCTGCAGCACCCCAGCGAAACCGCGCATGCGCTCAACACGGCTCGATTGGCCGTCTTGGGGCTGCGCAGTGCAAAGTTGGTGGTGGGCGAAGTCGTCAGCGTTCCAGCCGATGAGCGTGACAACTATCTGCTATTTCCGGGGGACGATGCCATTCCGCTGGAAAGCCTGGCTCAGGGTGAGAAACCGTTGCGACTGGTCGTCCCCGATGGCACCTGGCGAAAGGCCCGCAAAATGCTGCATCTCAATCCCGAGCTGGCGACCTTGCCTCGCGTTTCACTGCCCACGGGGCTTGTCTCCCGTTACCGCTTGCGGAAGGCGCCGGCGCCAGGTGCGCTTTCAACCCTCGAGGCAATTGTCACCGCGTTGAACATACTGGAGGGCGAGGGGCGGTTCGATAGATTGCTTCGTCCGTTTGAAGCCTTGATCGAGGCGCAGATAGATGCGATGGGCCAAGAAACCTACCAGCGTAATCATGGCCGTGAGAACTGAGGTTTCTCAGCGGGCAGGGAGCGTTTTCATGCGGAGGATATAGAGGCTGACCAGCGTTGCGCTGGTCAGCATGCCGATACGCGCCCAGAACATCGGTACCAGCCAGCAGGAGACGCCGATGCTGATCCACATGGTCGTAATGGCGTAAACCTTGCCCTTGAGTGGAATGCCTTTACCTTCCAAGTAATCGCGGAACCAAGGACCTAGCCGGGGGTGTGTCACCAGCCAGTCGTAGAAACGACGAGAGCTACGGACGAAGCAGGCAGCAGCAAGAAGAAGAAAAGGCGTGGTTGGCAGGACCGGCAGGAAGATTCCGATGATGCCGAGCGTGACGCTTATCCAACCGATCACCAGCAGCACATAACGTGCTACTGGATTGCGATACGTTGGAATATCGCGGTGAGCCAAGAGGCTGTCCGGCGTCAGTGCTTGCGAGGTTTGAGAAGCGCGGGCTTCTCTTCAGGTGCGTGACAGATCAGGTACAGCGCCGTAAGGATCTCTGGAATTTGCTCGACCATCTCCGCGACCAGGTTCTGATCTGTGGCGATATCGCTGAATTCGGGTTGCTCGTCGAAAAGACCTGATCCGACCATGATCGGCAAGAGCAGCTCGCTGACTTCCTCTTCGGAATCTTCGAACCACACCGACTCGCGCATGAACACGCCTTCCATGAAGCCGATGCACCAGCCGCGCAGGTCGGACTCGTCTGGCTCGTCGCCCATGTCGAGTTCGCAGGGGAGCTCCATGTCTTCATCACTGGCCAGTTGCCGTGCAATGTGTGCCTTGAGCTGGATCAGCGTCGCCTCGATGGCTTCGCGCTCGGTGTCGTCCGCATATTTTGGCGGCTCGGCAAACAGCGCGTCGATCCATTCGCGTTCCGGCACTTGTTCCGAACAGATGCACAAGGCGGTGAGATAGCCATGGGCGGCGATGTAATCGAGGGCTTCTTCGTGCAGATCATCTGCATCCAGAAACACTTGCAGGCGGGCGAGTTGCTCGGCGAAGGACATCGATGGCTACCTTGGAGAGAAAACAGCGCTGATTCTAGACGAGCCGCAGGCCTCAGGCTACCGCGCGCTTTGACGCTGCGGCGGCTGCGGGCATTTCCTGCCACTTCGTCTTCGACTGATTGAAAATTTCGCCCGGAGTTCCGCCGTGCCGCCGTGGGTCACCCAACTATCGCAGGAGCAGTGTTCTGCCTGAACCGGACGGCTGTGTCGCGTATACTCGCGCGTCTTGTTTCGGAGACCGGCATGCTCGATCAGGCACAGCGCATTCTCAAAGATGTATTCGGCTACGACGCGTTTCGTGGCAACCAGGGTGCGATCATCCAGCGCGTAGCCGACGGCGACGATGCGCTGGTGCTGATGCCGACCGGCGGCGGTAAATCGCTTTGTTATCAGGTGCCGGCGTTGCTTCGCGACGGCTTGGCCGTAGTGGTGTCGCCGCTGATCGCGTTGATGGACGATCAGGTGGCTACGCTCGAGGAACTGGGCGTTGCGGCGGCTGCGCTCAACTCGACTTTGACGCCCGAACAGCAGCGCGACATTGCCGACCGTTTGCGGCGTAACGAAATCAAGATGCTTTATCTCGCGCCCGAGCGGCTGGTTCAGCCGCGCATGCTGGCGTTCTTGCAGCGCTTGCAGATCGGTTTGTTCGCCATCGATGAGGCGCACTGCGTATCACAGTGGGGACATGATTTTCGTCCTGAGTACCTGCAGCTCGGCCAGCTGGCTGAATTTTTCCCCAGCGTCCCACGAATTGCGCTGACTGCCACGGCTGACAAGCGCACTAGGGAAGAAATCGTCCAGCGCTTGCATCTGGGGAACGCCGAGCGATTCCTTTCAAGTTTCGATCGGCCAAACATCTTCTATCGCATCGTGCCGAAGGAGCAGCCTCGCAAGCAGCTCATGGCGTTCCTTGCCGAGCGCCGCGGTGACGCCGGAATCATCTATTGCATGTCGCGCAAGAAGGTTGATGACATTGCCGCCTTTCTTACCGAACAGGGCTTTCCGGCGTTGCCCTACCATGCCGGCCTGCCGAATGATCTTCGGGCGTTTCACCAGAGGCGCTTTCTCAATGAGGAAGGCCTGATCATGGTTGCGACCATCGCGTTCGGCATGGGCATCGACAAGCCCAACGTACGTTTCGTTGCTCATCTGGATCTGCCGAAATCGCTGGAAGCCTATTACCAGGAGACCGGCCGCGCGGGTCGCGATGGTTTACCCGCCGACGCCTGGATGGCATACGGGCTGCAAGACGTGATCTTCCTCAAGCAGATGCTCAACAATTCCGAAGGCGACGAGCGACACAAGCGCATCGAGCAGCACAAACTCGACGCGATGCTCTCGCTCTGTGAGGAAACTCGTTGCCGTCGTCAGGTGCTGCTGGCGTACTTCGATGAGGATATGCCGGAGCCCTGCGGGCATTGCGACAATTGTGTGGACGGCGTGCAGACATGGGATGCCACCGAGCCGGCGCGACAAGCCCTGTCGGCGATCTACCGCAGCGGCCAGCGCTACGGTGTTGGTCACCTGGTCGATATCCTCCTTGGGCGAGACAACGAAAAGATCCGCAGCCTCGGTCATCAGCACCTGTCGGTATTCGGCGTAGGCAAGGCGTTGTCCGAAGGGGAGTGGCGATCACTGTTTCGCCAGCTGGTCGCCCGCGGGCTAGCCGACGTCGATCTGGAAGGTTTCGGTGGCCTTCGCCTCAGCGACAGCTGCCGTACTTTGCTCCGGGGCGAGGTCACCCTGGAGCTGCGTCGAGAGCTGTCCACCAAGGCGCCGAAGTCCGCCGCGAGCGCAGCGAGTCAGCTGGTGCGCAGCGAAGAGCGTGACACCTGGGAAGCATTGCGCACTCTACGCCGTAAACTGGCTGAGGAGCATGGTGTGCCGCCTTACGTCATCTTCCCGGACGCGACGCTTCTGGAGATGCTTCGCAGCCAACCCGGCACACTCAGCGATATGGCGCGCATCAGCGGTGTTGGGGCACGCAAGCTCGACCGTTACGGCCAAGCGTTTCTTGAAGTGCTGCAAGGCACGGCACCAGCGGCCAAATCGCCAGCCGATGTTCGCCACGAACTGATCACTCTGGCCCGCGCGGGCATGACGCCGGCGCAGATCGCACGGCAACTCGATTGCAGCGAAAAGAACGTCTACGCCATGCTTGCCGAAGCCATAGGCCAGCAGCAGTTGAGCCTTGAGCAGGCGCTAGACCTGCCAGAGGAGTTGCTCGGGGAAATCCAGGAAGCCTTCCTCGATGGCGAAGGGGAATTACCTCCGGTTGCGGCCGTTGCTGAACAGTTTGCCGGACGAGTCCCCGAGCCGGTTTTGTTCTGCGTGCGAGCATCGTTGCAAGCCGAATTCGAGCTCTAGCAGTCAGTCTAGGGGTGCGGCGTATTGCCGCTGCGCTTGTCCGCTGTCCGGGCTAGCGCGGTGCGCCGCAATACAGGGTTACGTACCGGGCCGATGGTAGCCTTGCCAGCCTCTCGGAGCTGTGGTTAGCTCGCTAATAATTAGTTTTTCCGGAAAGACCGCTCCATGTATCCCGACCAACATCGCTTCGCCATGCAGTTGGCTCAACTTTCGCGTGGCTGGCGCGCCGAGCTGGACCGTCGTCTAGCAGATCTAGACCTTTCTCAGGCGCGATGGTTGGTTCTACTGCATCTGGCCCGATTTGACCACGACCCTACACAACGGGAGCTTGCACAAAGTGTTGCAGTCGAGGGGCCAACGTTGGCGAGGCTATTGGACAGTCTCGAAGCACAAGGTTTAGTCCATCGCCAGCCGGCTCCCGGTGATCGCCGCGCCAAACTCATTACGCTAGGTGCCCCAGCGCGCCCGCTCATCCAAAGAATCGAGGCGATTTCCACTCAGGTTCGCCACGAACTCTTCGACGGGATTGACGAAGAAGATTTGCGCAAGTGCCAGCAAGTACATGAACGCATCTTGGCGAACCTTGTAAAAGCCAAGCGTTAAGGCGGCCCTGCCATATACGTTCCTACGCACAGGCCTGCGCGCGATCTGGCTATGGCTAGGTTGGCGCGCCGGGCGTCTACGCAACATTCTAAAGCGCGTGCATAAGCCGCCTGATTTCAGGCACTGCCTTCAGCTGCCGTTTGTCTTTTGACGCTAGGCTATGTTTTGCAAATGATGGCACAATGCCTTCGCGCGCACGCCGACGAACTGCCTCTAATTTTTTCCGCATCAGTCGATAACCGCGTCACAGTTCAGTAATCGAACCGTGGACCGGCGAAGAAACACGCCGAACGCCACCTGCGGAGGTTTCATGGCACTCGGTCGTCGAGTCTTGTTAACGGTGGCCTCTGGCTCGCTGATCTATTCGGGCATGGTTTCCGCTCTAGGTATGGGCGACATCACGCTCGACTCTGCCCTGAATCAACCGCTGAGTGCCGAAATCGACCTATTGGACGTAGGCGATCTGGGCGTCGATGACATCCGCGTGGTGTTGGCTTCTAACGCAGACTTTGCGCGTGTGGGCGTCGAGCGCCTGGCGTTTTTGCAGGATCTGCGCTTCACGCCGGTTATCGACGGTAACCGGAGCCGGATCCGCGTTGCGACCAATAAGCCCGTCCGCGAGCCTTATCTCAACTTCCTGGTCGAGATCACCCGGGCGAAGAGCCGGATGCTCCGTGAATACACGGTTCTGCTTGATCCGATGCCAAGTTCGCCCGAGGGTTCGAGCAGTTTCGTCGTGAATGATCTGCAAGCCGAGGCTCGGCCGGCGCGTGTCGAACCCGCGCGTTTCGTGCCGCCTGCCGAGCTGCCGCAAGCGTCTCAGCGTAAGCGTCACCGGGTGGCTAGCGGGGAGAGCCTGTGGGCTATCGCCGGCGCCTACGCAGATGGCACCCAGGCGTCACAGGCGCAATTCATGCGCGACATTCAGGCCTTGAATCCCGATGCCTTTGCCGATGGTGATGCGGCGCGTCTCAAGGCGGGGGCAGATCTGCTGTTGCCAGATGCAGCCATACAAGCCGCTGCAGGGTTCGTAGAGCCCGCTTCGCCAGCGCCGATAGCCGAGACCACCACGCAGGGCCAGCTGACAGCTGATGCCAAGCCAACTGCACCGGCGCCTGCCGATCCGGCACTTGTCGACGATCAGGTAGCCATGTTGCGTCGTCAGCTGTTCGAAGAGCTGGCCGCCAGCCGTGAAGAGAATCAGCAGCTCAAGCAAATGCTGATCGACATGCGGCTTCAGCTCGAAGCCGTTACTGCACAATTGGTGGAGCAGGGGCGGCCGCAGGCGATTGCTTCGCCAGCCGTGGCGCAACCGGCACCAGCGATAATGCCGGAGGCTCAGCCGATCGTGCTGCCGCCAGCTGAGGCGACCCCAACCGAGGCTATTTCGTCGTTTCGATGGCAGAACTGGACGTTGCCCGGCGGCGGAGTGTTGATTTCCATGTTGTTGGGTGGCCTGTGGTTCAGTCGCCGCAAAAAATCCGAACCCAAATATCCAGATGCGGTGCCCGTTGCAGTTGCCGCTCCCCAGCCGACGCGTGTGCCGCCGGTGGCCTTCGCAGCTGCGCCGGAAATGCCTCGCCAGCCCGCGCATGCCTCTGTCAGCGAGACTGACGTGCTTGAAGCGGCAAATATCTACATCACCTATGGCCGCCGCGATGAGGCGATTGACGTGCTGTCGCGCGGAATCGAGCGGGCGCCGACGCAACTCGATATTCGTCTTCGCCATCTCGGGCTTCTTGCTGAGGTCGGCAACGTCGCCAGTTATTGCGTGGCTGCCGACGCCTATCTGCAGGCGGGGGGCGAGCGTGCACTGCTCGATCAGCTGCTCGCGTTGCATCCCGCGCTGGCTTCGGCGGTTTCTGTCGCCAAACCAGCAGTAGCTGAGCCGTTCCTGGATCCGGATATCACCATTGTTCTGGACGAGTCACTGGCGGTAGACTTTCTGGACTCTGCTCCTGAACCCGTCCCGCGACCTTCAGCGGTGGAGGCCGTACAGGCGTACCCCGCTCAGCCATTGATTGATGGTTTCGATGAGGCATTGACGCTTGGCGAGCTGACATCGTTGCTCGGCAATGCGGAGCCGGTCGAATCGAAACCGACAACGGAAGAACTTCGCCAGCTCGAGCCGAATCCCGAACACCTGGTCCGTCTCAACCAGGCCGTTGCGTATATCAAGCAGGGCGACATGGAGAATGCTTGCATCATTCTCGAATCCCTCGCGACTGAGGGAGATGCAGCGCAGCGGCAGCAGGTCAACGAGTTGCTTGCACTGATCGCCTAACGGAGCAGGTTAGAAAGGGGCGCAGCGATCAGAAACTTCGCCCCATATTCAGATACAGGGCGTGCTCAGCTTCGTCGTTCAGACCGTAGCTGAAATTCAGCGGCCCTAGCGGTGTCTCGTAGCCGATAAAGATGCTGCCTGCGTTGATATAGCCGCTATCGAACGCGTTGTCGTTGTTCCAGGCGCGCCCACGCTCCAGTGACGCACCCAGATAGAGCGGGAAATCCAGCGGCAGAAACGAGCGGGGTGTCATTCGGCGGTAATAGATCATGCGTGCCAGACTGATGTTCTGGCCGGACAGGGCGTCTTGCCGGAACCCCGACAATTGCCGCGCGCCGCCGAGCAGAAAGCTTGAGGTGACGATCTCGGCATCATCCAGTGTTCGTCCGTAGCGTCCGCCAAATACCAACGTATCCAGGCCGAAGCTGAAGGCCTTGTCCAGGCGAAACTCCCACTGACGATAGCGCCTATCGGAGCCCAGACTAGGATCGTACTGGCGAAGGGTAAGTCCGATGTCCTCGCCCTCACGAGGGAAGTCGACGTCGTCCACCGTGTCGAACGAATACTGCAGCTGGTAGTAACCTTCCTCGAATGAGAAGTCTGGCAGTTGCTGGTCACCGACGCGAACATCAGCTTCACCCCAGGCTTGCCCCACACCAAAGCGGATTTCGCCGTTATTGGCAATCTGTCGACCCAGACTTAGCCCATAGCCATAGCGCTGCAGGCGGTATTCGGCGATAGGGTCGTTATCCAGGATAGCCTCGACGTTCTGCGCTTGCGCAATGAGGTTCGGTGCGACGAACCAGCGGGAGCCAGCGTCTAACGGCTGGTAGAACTCACTGAAGAATTCTTGACGATCGCCCAGTTGCAGACGCGTCAGCCACTCGGCACCCAATTCATTGATGCCGTTTTTGCGGAAGCTTGCGCCGATGTTGAATGCGCTGTCGCCGCGAAAATCATCAGAAAGGTTGATTCCAAGACGCAAGTAATCGGTGCCGGATCGCTTTTCTCGGGCTGTGACGACCAGCGTATTGCCGGGTTTACCGTTGACGATTCGGTACTCGACCTGTTCGAAGTAATCGAGTCCGTACAGCGTGCCCATGTCCTTTTGCAGGTCTTGCACGTCCAGCCGCTTGCCGATCTGCTGGCGGATGTGTCGGCGTATCACTGCATCGCCGACCTTGGAATCGTTCTCGATGCGAACGGCGGTAATCAGCGGAGTGCGCGGTTCGGCCGAACGGGCGAGGCTCAGCGAAAGGTTGCCGCCGCTTTCGCTGCGCATGGTAGCCAGCCGACCACCCAGCGCATCGGCAGCACGATAGCCCGCATCGATCAGCTGTTCGGCTCGTCCGAAATCGGTCGACCCAAACGCTGCCAGCATCGGTTGCACCAGCAGGTCTTCCGGTCTCAGCGTGGCCAGCTGCGCTTCGGAGTTGCGCCGGGTCATCATGGTGATCGACTGGTTGAGCACATCGACGACGGTTAGCAGCTGTTCGCGCGGCAGCAGTGGCGTGCCGATGTCCACTACGATCAGACGGTCCACACCCATGTCTCGAGCGACATCCATCGGAACGTTGTCGACCATCCCGCCATCGACCAGTAGCCGGCCATCTATTTCGACCGGGGCAAAGACGGCCGGGATCGACATGCTGGCGCGGATGGCCTGGGGTAGGTGGCCGCTACGGAAAATGACCTTCTTGTCATTGGCGATATCGGTCGCCACAGCGCGGAACGGGATTGGCAAACGGTCGAAGTCACGGATGTCACTGGCATGAACCAACAGCCGTTCGAGCAGCAGCGCCAGGTTCTGCCCCTGGATCACACCAAGCGGAAGGCCGAGGCTGCCATCGTCGCGAAAGCTCAGCTTGCGTTTGACCAGAAAGTCCCGGTCGTCCTGCTTGCGCCGGAAGGGGATGTCCTCGCGCGGAGGATCGTCGGAAAGCACCTGCTGCCAGTCCAGTTCGAGTGCCAGTTTTTCCAGTTCATCGACACTGTAGCCAGCGGCATACAAGCCGCCGATCACAGCCCCCATACTGGTGCCAGCAATTGCATCGATCTGCACGCCTTGTTCTTCCAGCGCCTTAAGCACGCCGATATGCGCCAGGCCCCTCGCGGCGCCGCCGGAAAGGACCAGGCCAGTGCGCGGCTGGGTTTCGGCAAAGCCTGCCAGGGGGACGAGCAGGATCAGCAGAAAGAGGAGACGAGACATGAAGGCACACCGGACGGACTGACGTGAAATGGCGGTTATTATAGGGGCCCGTCAGCTACCCGAGCGCCTCGACATGGCCGATACCAAGCCCGAAATTGTGATCACCTATTGCACCCAGTGCCAGTGGATGCTGCGCGCGACATGGCTGGCTCAGGAGCTGCTTTCAACCTTTACGGATGACCTCGGCAAGGTGTCGCTCGTGCCCGCAACGGGCGGGACCTTTCATATCACCTGCGACGGTGTGCAGATATGGGAGCGCAAGCTGGACGGCGGCTTTCCTGAAGCCAAGATCTTGAAACAGCGGGTGCGGGACCAGATCGACCCGGAGCGAAATATGGGGCATAACGATCGGGCCTGAGCCTACTCCAGCGGCGAACCGATCAGACCGACAGCTGCTCGGTCTGCAATTCTTCCAATAGCAGCTGCGCCGCTGCTGACAGCGTGCTGCCGTGGCGGGCTATCACGCCATAGGGCTCGCTGCGTGACTGCAGATTCAATGGCAAGCGGCGGATCATGCCGAACCTCTCGCTGAATTCGGCCACGGCCAATGGCATGACCGCCACCAGTTCGGGATCCTCCTGCAAGAGGCTGAGCATGGTGAAGGTCGAGGCGGTTTCGACCGGGTAACGCGGGAATTCCAGCCCACATTGACTGAACTCGCGTTCGAGCAGCAGGCGCATGGGCATGTTCGCTGGGTAGACCACCCAACGGTAGATGCTAAGGTCGGCCAGTTCGAGCGTGGCGGCGCGCGCCGGATGGTCTGGGTGGGCCACGACCGTCAATTGTTCTGGGTGTAGCGTCAGACAGTCGTAGGCGTCCGGGCGCTGGCTGACGCTGCTGCGGCAGATCGCCAGATCGAGCCGGCCCTGATCGACCAGACCCAGCAGCCGCGCGCTCGTATCCTCGACGATCTCGACCGAAAGCTCCGGCTGCTTGCGCCGCAACTGGCCGAGTGCGCGCATCAGCATCGGTACGGCACCCATGATGGTCCCAACGGAAAGCCGGCCGCCATGACCCTGCAGAATTCCCACCATTTCTTCGCGCAGGTGCGCCACGTCGCTGTGAATCAACCGGGCGTAGCGGATCACGCAGCGGCCCAGATCGTTGGGCACCAATCCTTGGCTATTGCGGGTGAAGAGCTCGGCTCCGAAGGTATTTTCGATCTCATGCAGCGATTTGGTCGCGCCAGGTTGGCTGATGAAGACCTGCTCGGCCGCGCGGTGCAGCGAGCCCTGCTCATCCAGCGCAATCAGTAACCGCAGCTGCTTGAGCCTGAGGCGAGAAACAATGGAGGGGAGGGCGGCAATCATGGGATGACTGGAAGTTATCGCTCAATCAGAAGTCGTCATTAGGCACCAGCGGACGCGGTTTTTAAAGTGATCGCAACAACACCCCCATCAGGCTGGGCGTCATCACAACAAAAGGAAGGTGCGCATGCGGTTGATTCAATTCGAGAGCGAACTGGGTTGCAGGCACGTGGGGCTGGTAGCCGACGAGCGAATCGAGGTCCTAACTGGCGTCACCAGCACGCGCGAGTTGGCTTTGGCAGCCATACGCGAGCATCGCAGCCTCGTTGAGCACGTCCAGTCCCAGGCACGCGAAGCCGGTCCGCTGTACCGCGAGCTGCTCGAGGCAGGGCGGGTGCTGCCGCCGCTCGACCATGAAGACACTGCCCATTGCCTGGTCAGCGGCACGGGTCTAACCCACATGGGTAGCGCCGCGACTCGCGACAAAATGCATCAACAGGGCGAGCAGGACGAAGCCAAGCTCACCGATTCGATGCAGATGTTCCGCTGGGGTATGCAAGGCGGTCGCCCGAAGTCAGGCGGCGTTGGTGCCCAGCCTGAATGGTTCTACAAGGGAGACGGCAGCATTGTGGTGCGTCCCGGTGCGGACTTCCCGGCGCCTGATTTTGCCGAGGACTACGGCGAAGAGCCCGAGCTCACCGGCCTCTATGTAATCGGGGATGACGGCCAGCCGTACCGCTTGGGCTTCGCCCTGGGCAACGAGTTTTCGGATCACGTGCTTGAGCGCAAGAACTACCTTTATCTTGCGCACTCGAAGTTGCGCTACTGCTCGTTTGGTCCCGAGTTGCGGGTAGGGCCATTGCCGGCGCACTTGGCTGGAGTCAGTCGTATTCGCCGAGGCGAACAAGTGCTGTGGGAGAAAGAGTTTCTGTCCGGCGAGGAAAACATGTGTCACACGCTGGAAAACCTTGAGTATCACCATTTCAAATATGCACAGTTCCTGCGCCCCGGCGATGTTCACGTGCATTTTTTCGGGACAGCGACGCTCTCGTTCGCGGACGGAATCAAAGCCCAGGCGGGCGATCAGTTTGAGGTCAGCCTGGATGAGTTTGGCGCACCACTGCGCAACGGCATCAGCATTTGCCGTTCGGGTATTTCCCCAGGCGGCGTGAAGCCACTCTGACATCCGCATGGCTAGTGACTGGCCGCAACGCCCCAGGGCACCTACGCGCTGGGTTTTACGTTTCAAACTCTTCGCTCTTAGGCGGACTGGGCGAAGCCTCATGAACCACATCATCAGAGGAACAATTCCATGCCGAATATCAGCGGTCAGAACTACATAGCCGGGACCCGCAGCGCGCAGGGTTCGGTTGTCGTCCAGAGCGTCGACGCCAGCACCGGCGAAGCATTGCCGTATGAATTTCATCAGGCGACCGAAGACGAAGTGAATGCCGCGGCGCAAGCGGCAGCCAGCGCCTATCCAGAGTACCGAGCGCTGCCTGCTGGCAGGCGAGCCGACTTCCTCGATGCCATTGCCGACGAGCTGGATGCATTGGGCGATGACTTCGTTGCGCTGGTCTGCCGCGAGACAGCATTGCCAGCAGGTCGAATCCAGGGTGAGCGTGGCCGTACCAGCGGGCAGATGCGGCTGTTTGCCAAGGTGCTGCGCCGCGGAGACTTTCTGGGCGCACGAATCGACCGAGCGCTGCCAGAACGCAAGCCGCTGCCACGCCCGGATCTTCGCCAGTGCCGCATGGGGCTGGGACCGGTTGCGGTATTCGGCGCGAGCAACTTCCCGTTGGCGTTTTCGACTGCCGGTGGCGACACCGCCTCTGCGTTGGCAGCCGGTTGCCCGGTGGTATTCAAGGCCCATAGCGGCCATATGGTGACGGCTGAATGCGTAGCCGACGCAGTGATTCGCGCGGCGGAGAAAACCGGCATGCCCAAGGGCGTGTTCAACATGATCTACGGCGGCGGTGTCGGTGAGTGGCTGGTCAAGCATCCGCTCATTCAGGCGGTAGGTTTCACCGGTTCGCTACGCGGCGGTCGTGCACTCTGTGACATGGCCGCCGCCCGTCCGCAGCCGATCCCGGTCTTTGCCGAGATGTCCAGCATCAACCCTGTAGTGCTGATGCCTGATGCGCTCAAGAGCCGCGGCGATGCCATCGCTAACGAGCTGACCGCATCGGTGGTGATGGGGTGTGGTCAGTTCTGCACCAATCCGGGTCTGGTCATTGGTGTTCGCTCGCCGGAGTTCAGCGAATTTCTGGAACGGCTGGTCGGCTTCATGAACGAGCAACCGGCGCAGACGATGCTCAATGCGGGCACGCTCAGCAGCTACGGAAAGGGCGTCCAGCATCTGCAAAGCCATCCGGGGATCAGCCACCTTGCCGGCCAGGACCAGCAGGGCAGCCAGGCGCAGCCGCAGCTGTTCAAGGCTGACGCAAAGCTGCTGGTCGAGGGGGATCCGCTGTTGCAGGAGGAGGTGTTCGGCCCGACCACCGTTGTGGTGGAAGTGAATGACAAGGCTGAGCTGATGCGCGCCCTGTCAGGCTTGCATGGCCAGCTCACCGCGACGCTCATCGCTGAATCTACTGACCTGGCGGACGCCGCCGATCTGGTAGCGCTGCTGGAGCAGAAGGCCGGACGGATACTGCTCAATGGCTATCCGACCGGAGTGGAAGTCTGTGATGCCATGGTTCATGGCGGGCCTTATCCTGCCACCTCGGATGCCCGGGGTACGTCAGTCGGCACCTTGGCGATCGACCGCTTCCTGCGCCCGGTCTGCTATCAAAACTTCCCGGATGCGCTGCTGCCGGACGCGCTGAAGAACACCAACCCGCTGGGTATCAAGCGCTTGGTGGATGGTGAAACCACCGAAGCGGCGCTCTGATGGGTGGAGCGGCTCGCTCGACTAACGCTGTGCCGTTCCGTGACCTAGCCCCATCTGCTGCGCGGTATCGCGCAGCAGTTCCAGCACGCTGGCGGCGGCCGGCGAAAGTTGTTGCGGGGTCTTGGTGATGATGCCGTAGGCCATCAGCCCGTGGTTCAGATCGGCGTCGATGCTCGCATCGACCTCGATCTCCTCCAACATGCCGTAGCGCGCGTAGTGCGCTAGCACATCGCGTGGCAGGACGGTCAGCATGTCGTCCTTCTCGACCAACGTGGTCACCATCAGCAGGTTCTCCGCATTCACGACCTTTCGTGGCGGGCGCATGCCGACGCGCTGGAACAGCGCATCAAACTCCTGTCGCAACACACTGCCGACTGGGGGTAGCACCCAGTCAGCGGCGTTCAGTTGCGCGCGAGACATAGGGCTTTTGATCAACCCGGCGCGCGCACAGATCTGCAAGGGCTCCTTGGCCAATGGCTCGAAGTGCAAGTCGACTTGCTGACTGCTGGCAAAAAAGCGCGCGACCAGAAAGTCCAACTCCCCATCGTCCAGGATCGCCAGCAAATCGCGGCTTGAGCCGGTGCGGATGGTAACTTCCAACTCTGGAAAACCAAGCTTGGCGCGTCGGATCACCTCTGGCAGCAGCTCTGCGCAGGGCGTCAGGATGGTGCCGATGCGCACATGGCCCTGTTGCCCGTGACGCAGTGCATCGACCTCACTGTAGGCTCTATCCAACGTATTAAGCATGCGCTTGGCGTGACGAATCATCGCTTCGCCATACAGCGTCGGGACTACGCCGCGGGCATGTCGTTCGAACAGCTCAACGCCAAGCCCGTCTTCCAACTCCTTCAGAAGCTTCGAGATTGCCGGCTGGGAAATGCCCAAGCCGGCGGCAGCACGATTGAGATTACCGGTATCACCAAGAGCGGCCAGCAACGGGATATGACGGTTCTTAAGCCGTGCCCGGACAAACCAGTTACTGTTGATTGGCTTCATCAGGTATATCCATTCGTGTATCGGTATTGCTGAAATATATATTTGTTGATGATGTCTTGTCTCTCTAGGCTTCAAAACAACGCGAGCGCTGCTCTGCTGCTTCCGGTGGCTAGCGCCTCGATCGTGACGGTGCCTAATAAAAATAATCGGAGAAGCCTTTATGCAGTTTAACGTCCAGCGTTTCGGGTTTGGTCTCGCAGCCACTTTGATCCTCGCGTCCGGCAGTGCCTTTGCCAAGCAGGAATGGAAATTCCAGATCAACGTCAACGCCGGCGATGACGAATACCGCATCGCTCAGGAGTGGGCAAAAAGTGTCGGCGAGAAAACCAATGGTGAAATCACCGTAGAGGTTCTGCCAACCGGCACCATTGTCGGTAACAACGAGACACTGGATGCCGTCGGAGCCGGCATCATTCAGGGCCACATCACCGATCCTGGCTATTTCTCCGGTAAAAATCCTGCGTTCGCGGTATACGGCAACATGGTCGGTGCCTGGAGCGGCCCGGCCCCGTTCCTGGATTACATGCGCAATGCTGGCGGCGAGGCGGGTTACAACCGTCTGGTGGAGCCGTACAACGTTCACCTTATCCGTGCTGGCGCTGTGGGCGCAGAGTCCCTGATTAGCAAGCGCAAGATCGAAACCCTCGACGACCTCAAAGGCCTGAAAGTGCGAGCGCCGGAAGGCATGGTTTCGAATATCTTCAAGCTGGTCGGTGCAGCGCCGGTGAACCTGCCGACCTCCGAGGTCTATACCGGGCTGGAAAAAGGCGTGATCGATGCAGCCGACTACACGGTGTTTTCCACCAATTACCAGCAGGGCTACCACAAGTACGCGCCGTTCGCCGTCTATCCCGGCTTCCACTCGATGCCGATGAAGGACATCTCGGTTAACAAGGCGCTATGGGATGACCTGTCGCCGGAGCAACAGAAGATCCTCGAAGACTCGGTCGATGCCTTCACCGAGCAGCTGGTCACTGATCTGCAGAAGAAAGACGAGGAGCAGGTTGCATTGGCCAGACAGAAAGGCGATGTGACGCTGACTTCGCTTCCCGAGGATGAGGTGAAGAAATTTCGCCAGTCCGCGCGGGACGAATGGTCGCGCTGGCGTGACCGCAGCCCCCAGGCGAAGGAGGCGGTGGATTCCATCCAGGGCTACCTGCAGGAGAAGGGCATGCTCTGAGCCGCGCAAGCCGGCCATCCAATCTTCGAGTAACCAAAGACTTTCCGACCCATGTTTGGAGAGTCCGAGGAGTTTCGCTGTGAAAAAAACTCAACCTTCGTCTGACGATCATCTGGATGTCTGCGCCCCAGAGCCGGGCCAGGGCATGCTTGATCGTGGCATTCGACGTGGCGGTCAGGTAATTGCCTGGCTGGTGTTCATCGCCATGCTGGTCAGTGTGTTTGAAGTCGTCATGCGCTACGGCTTCAACTCGCCCACTGAATGGGCGCACGAGACCACGACCTTCCTCGTCGCGGCCATCTTCGCCCTGGGCGGACCCTATGCACTGGCGACCAACCGGCACATCCAGATACGCATCCTGCTCGACCGCCTTTCACCACGTAAGCGCAGCTGGCTGGAATTGCTGAACCTGGCGCTGGGCATCCTGTTTTGCCTGGCGATCGGCTATGCCGCCTGGGTGCTGGCCTACAACGCCACCCACGCGCCCGATGGCAGCTGGCGGCTGGAGACGTCGGGATCGTCCTGGAACCAGCCTTTGCCTGCATTCACCAAGATAGTCGTGCTGGTCTCCATCGCGCTTATGGCGGTGCAGCAAGTGGTGCGAATCGCGACTTACCGGCGTGCGCGTCTCGATGGGGATGGCAAGCCATGAGTATTGAGATCGCTACGTACCTGATGATCTTCGCGATCTTCGCTCTGCTGGTGCTGGGGCTGCCGCTGGCATTCGTCACAGGCCTGGTCGCTGCCGGCTTTACCTTGGGCTGGTTCGGCCCGGTGGCCGTGCCGCTAGTAGCCAGCCGCCTGTTCGGTTTCATCACTGAATATTCGTTGGTGGCGGTGCCGATGTTTGTGTTTATGGCCGGCTTGCTGGACCGGTCAGGGCTGGCGCGGGATCTGTTCAACGCCATGCGCTTCTTCGCCGGGCGCCTGCCGGGAGGGGTGGCAGTGCAGACCATCGTGGTGGCGTTCTTTCTCGCTGCCATCTCCGGAATCATTGGAGGCGAAATCGTCCTGCTCGGTGTGCTGGCGTTGCCGCAAATGCTGCGGCTGGGCTACGACAAGCGCATCGCCATCGGTGTGGTCTGCGCCGGCGGTTCGCTGGGTACCATGGTGCCGCCGTCCATCGTGCTCATCATTTACGGCTTGATTGCCAGTGTCTCCATCGCTGATCTGTTCAAGGCAGCGATCGTTCCGGCAGCGCTGCTGATGGGCAGCTACATGCTCTACGTGGTGGTGATGTGCATGCGTTATCCGCATATGGGCGGTGCTCATCTGGAAAAAGACTCCAGCCTGCCGCGGCTCACCCTTGGCGAAGCCTTCAAAGGCATGTTCTTTCCGATTGCCATCGCCGGACTGGTGCTCGGCAGCATCTACGCCGGCATCGCCTCGGTGACGGAAGCGGCAGCCATGGGCGCGATGGGTGTACTGCTGGCGGTGCTGGTACGCGGTGAATTCAGCATCAAGTTGCTGCAGGAAAGCCTGACCCAGACCCTTGAAACCTGCGGCATGATCGTCTGGATCGGCATTGGCGCAGCCTGCCTGGTCGGGGTTTACAACCTCATGGGCGGCAACCGTTTCGTCTCTTCGGCGATCACCGGCCTTGAGGTTGCGCCTTTCGTCATCGTGCTGGTGATGATGCTGATCTTCCTCTTGCTGGGCATGTTCCTCGACTGGATCGGCATTGCCATGCTCTGCCTGCCGATCTTCGTGCCCATCGTTGTCGAGCTCGGCTACGACCCGGTGTGGTTCGGCATCCTCTTCGCGGTGAGCATGCAGGTGTCCTACATCTCGCCCCCGTTCGGGCCTGCGGCGTTCTATCTCAAAAGCGTGGCGCCGCCCGATATCACGCTGACCGACATCTTCCGCTCGATGGTGCCCTTCATCGTCATCCAGATCGCGGTACTCGGCCTGTTGCTCTACTTCCCAGCCATTTCGACCTGGCTGCTTTGACCCAACCCACAAACGATCAACCCGGCAGGCCCGTGCGGCCTGCCGCTTGGAGAGGTGCACGCAAAATGATTGATAAACGCCCCCTGCGCTCCGCTCAATGGTTCGGCACTACCGACAAGAACGGTTTCATGTACCGCAGCTGGATGAAGAACCAGGGCATCCCAGATCATGAATTCCAAGGCAAGCCAATCATCGGCATCTGCAACACCTGGTCGGAATTGACCCCCTGCAACGCGCACTTTCGCAAAATCGCCGAGCACGTGAAGAAGGGCGTGCTAGAGGCCGGCGGTTTCCCGGTGGAGTTCCCAGTCTTCTCCAATGGTGAATCGAACCTGCGACCGACCGCCATGCTGACGCGCAACCTGGCCAGCATGGATGTCGAGGAATCGATTCGCGGTAACCCGGTCGATGCGGTGGTGCTGCTGGTCGGCTGCGACAAGACCACCCCGGCGCTGCTGATGGGGGCGGCGAGCTGTGATGTGCCGACCATCGTCGTCACCGGTGGGCCGATGCTCAACGGCAAGCACAAGGGCCGCGACATTGGTGCGGGCACTATCGTCTGGCAGATGCATGAGCAGTACAAGGCTGGGCAGATCGACCTCAACGAGTTCCTTTCCGCCGAGGCCGGCATGTCGCGTTCGGCGGGCACCTGCAACACCATGGGAACCGCCTCGACCATGGCCTGCATGGCCGAAGCACTGGGCACCTCATTGCCGCACAACGCGGCGATTCCGGCGGTGGACTCGCGTCGCTATGTGCTGGCGCACCTGTCCGGTATGCGCATCGTCGACATGGTTCACGAAGATTTGCGCTTGTCCAAGGTGCTGACCAAAGAGGCCTTCGAGAACGCCATCCGGGTCAACGCGGCCATCGGCGGCTCGACCAATGCGGTTATTCACCTCAAGGCCATCGCCGGGCGGATTGGCGTCGAGCTCGAGCTGGATGACTGGACGCGTATTGGCCGCGGCATGCCGACCATCGTCGACCTGCAGCCGTCGGGGCGCTTCCTGATGGAAGAGTTCTACTACGCCGGGGGATTGCCTGCGGTGATCCGCCGGCTGGGTGAGAATAATCTGCTGCCGAACCCTGACGCATTGACGGTCAACGGCAAGACACTTTGGGAAAACTGCGTGCAGGCCCCGATCTACGGCGAGGACGAGGTCATTCGTGCGCTGGATAATCCGCTGCGCAAGGACGGCGGCATCTGTGTGTTACGCGGCAATCTAGCCCCCAGCGGCGCTGTGCTGAAACCCTCGGCGGCGACCCCTGAATTGATGAAGCACCGCGGCCGTGCAGTAGTATTCGAGGACTTTGACGACTATAAGGCGCGCATTGCCGACCCCGATCTGGACGTCGACGAAACCTGCGTACTGGTCATGAAGAACTGTGGGCCGAAGGGTTATCCGGGAATGGCCGAGGTCGGCAACATGGGCCTACCGCCAAAAGTGCTGGCCAAGGGCATCACCGATATGGTGCGAATTTCCGACGCCCGAATGAGCGGTACCGCTTACGGAACCGTGGTATTGCACGTCGCGCCGGAGGCCGCCGCTGGCGGACCGCTGGCGGTGGTGTGTAACGGTGATTTCATCGAGCTGGACTGTTATGAGGGCCGCCTGCATCTGGATATACCGGATGCCGAACTGCAAGAGCGTCTGACTGCCTGGAAAGCCCCGCAGGGCCTGTTGTGGGACGGTGGATACCGGCGGCTGTTCGTCGAGCATGTCATGCAAGCCGACGAAGGTTGCGACTTCGACTTTCTGGTTGGCTGCCGCGGTGCCGGTGTACCACGGCATTCACATTGATCGGCAAAGCCCAGCGGTCAAGACGTAGCGTCTCCTGCCGCTAGGGCGTTTTGGCCAATGGCGAGGCAGCGGTTGCTGCAGATGGCGCCTTCAATCGGCTGGTGATGACCGAGGCGAGGATGATCAGAGCCCCGCCAGCGAGCATCCCCAGCGAAGGTTGTTCGTTGAACAGCCACCAGGCGATAGCGATGCCATATACCGGCTCCAGCGAGAAGATCACCGACGTCGTCCGAGCCTTCAACACTTTCAGGCTCGCCACGAACAGGCTGTGTGCGAGGCCGGTGCAGAGCACGCCGAGCAAGGCCAGCCACAGCCAGTCCATGGCCGGAACGGCCGGCAGTGACGACCATGAAAAAGGCAAGAGACACAGCAGAATGATGCAGTTCTGCCAGAGCGCAGCCTGAACCGGGTCCACGCCGCGGGTAACCGCGCGATTGAGCAATGAAAGCAGGGCAAACATCAGCCCCGAGAGGATGCCGTAAATCAGCCCCAGCGTGCTTTCGCTAGCCAGGTCGAATTGTGGCGTAACCAGTAGCAGTCCGACACAAACCAGGGCCACCATGCCGAACTCAATCGGTCGGGTGCGCTCGCGGAACAGGACCCCTTCCAGCAATACGGTAAAGGCCGGAAAGCTGGCAAAACCCAGTGTGGCGATACCGACACCGCCGATCTTCACGGCGATGAAGAAGGTGAGCCAGTGGCCACCGAGCAACAGCCCACCGAGGAGCAGTCCGGCCCGCTGGCGTGGGCTTGGGGCCGCGCCACCGCTACGCAGGAATCGTGCGGCCAGTAAAAGCGCCACGACAGCAAAGCCTGCCCGGCCAAGGGTAATGATCAGAGGCGTGCTATCGGCCAGCTTTCCGAAGACACCGGAGAGCCCGAACATCAGCGCGCCGAAGTGGATCGCCAGCAAAGCGTTGCGATGGGTCATGGCCAGGCGTCCATCGGAGCAGATATTTGGAAACCTGATGAAGGGGAGTCGAAACGGTCCATGAGCCCTCGTGGTGGCGTGCGTTTGCGCATCTGCAGCAGTGAGTGCTCATGGTACGGCGCGGGATGCGGTGGGTCTGTCGCGTTACTCTCGCGATTTGTCGTGCGCCTCGCGCCGGACAGCCCGTGGAGTAAGGCCGTAGTGGCGGTTGAGCGCTGCGGTAAAAGCACTTTGTGAGGCATAACCGACCCGCGCAGCGATCTCGCCGACCGCCAGATGGGTACTGATCAGCAATTCTCGTCCCTGATGCAGGCGCCGCAACCGGACAAATTCTAGAGGCGTAAAGCCCGTTTCGCTGACAAAGCGTGCGTGGAAGCGTTGCACGGAAAGGCCCGCAACTCTCGCGAGGTCCCTGACTTCAAGTGGATGTGACAGGTGTCTGTCGACATACGCATGCAGCGCCGTCAGCGGGAGTGAATATTGCTGACCGGCTGGCTCGCAACCGGAGGCGAGGCTCGCCAGCAACAATGCTGCGCCTTGCTCGCTGATAATTGGATCGTTGATTGGGCTGGCCGCGAGCCAGCCGACCAGCTGGCTTTGTGTCGGGCTCAGGCGCAGCGCCGCGGGCCGTTCGAGCAAGCGCTGAGCGGAATCTGCATGGTGGCCTAGACGTTGCCGCAGCCAGTTCGAGTTGGGGATATCGACCACCAGACAGAGGCTACCCTCGGCGCTGCCGCAGGCATGGCGCGCATCGCTGGGCACGACGGCCAAAAGCTGCTGCTGGATGCGACTGCCCCCGCCGTCAATCTCGAAATCCAGCTGCCCTCGCAAGCCGAACACCAGCTGCGTGTGCTCATGGCTGTGGATGATCTGGTCGTGGTTGTAATGACGCAGGGAAAGGATGGGCGGCATGGTAGACCTCGACTGCATGCGGAACGCCGGCAGATCGCGATGGGTGATGACCCTTTGACCCGAACCGGGCCAGGCGGTGCTACATGATGACTTTGTCGCGCAACTTGTCGGCAGCCTGATTGAGCGCCTGGATGACGCGCTCTTTGTCGAAGTTCTGCACGCCGTTGGTGTCGAGATACATCGAGAAACCGGGCAGTTCGTGCTCGACGAAGCTGTTGGTAGCACCGAGGTCGCGACGGAAGTCGACCACTTGGTAGATCTGCACCGGACGGGTGAAGCCTTTGACTGTGATCTGGCCTTTGTCGCGGCACATGATGACGTCTTTGACCAAGGAATAGGTCTCGTGGGAAATGAGGATTTCCCCTGCCTCGGCGGAGCTCTCCAGGCGGCTCGCCAGATTCACTTCGCGACCGATGATTGTGTAGTCCATTCGGGTGTCGGCGCCAAAGTTGCCGACTGTGCAGTAACCGGTGTTGATGCCCATGCGTATTTCCATCGGCTTGGTAATGCCTTGGCCGCGCCACTGTTGGCGAAGGACTTTCATGTGCTTGCGCATGGCGATAGCCATCGAAACGGCGGCCACTGCATCCTTTTTCGCACCCTGGCTGGCGGGGTCGCCAAAGAACACCATGACGCAATCACCGACGAACTTATCGATCGTGCCGCCGTACTTGAGAGTGATCTTCGACATCTCGTTGAGGTAGGTATTGAGCAGATCGGTCAGGGCTTCAGCTTCCAGCTCTTCGGAAAGTTCGGTGAATCCCTTGATGTCGGAAAAGAACACCGTGAGCTTCTTGCGTTGGGTTTCCAGTCGCACGCTGCGCTTGCCGGAAAAAATCGATTCCCACACCTGTGGAGACAGGTACTTGGCGAGATTGCGTGCCAACCGCGCAGCTTTCGCCTGCTGGGCTTCGACTTCGCTGCGTGCCTGAGCCAGTCGGATTCCCTGTTGGTGCACGTAATAAGCCGTTACGCACACGTACAGGGTGGTGAACAGGATGCTGACTGCCGATACCAGAACCGAGCTGACCCCCTCGAAACGCAAAGGCACCAGTAAGCTGGTCAGTCCGACGCCGATGCACACCATCAATAGCGTCATCAATAGATGACGCAGACTACCGACCACCAGCGCGCTGAAACTCAGCGTCAGTAGAAACATGAGGCTCGGCACAAGGCTGCATCCGAGCAGCACGATACCGGCGCCCGCGTTCAAGGCATCGAGGCACAACAGGGTCTGGGAGGTTTTCTCCGGGTGTTCGCGCTTGAAGCGGTAGCTCAGGTGATAGGCAAAGTGCGGATACAAGAGCGTATAGGGCACCAACCACAAAAGGTCGAGTGCGAACTGCTGGCTATAGACACCGGCGGCGAGCGTGGCGGCGCAGATCAGATAGGCGAAGACCCGCGCGTAATATTCACGCAGTGGACGAGTCGCGAGCCCGTTACGTCGTTCACCGGTCACGGTAGACATTATGGTTGCTATCCCTGAAAGAAACCGGCGCTCTGGAATGCGCCGTTGGAGGCGACAGCGCATCGGTCGGCGCTGGCTCGGCGATCATAACCAAGTCGCCACCACTGCGCCAAACCGCCGGTCCATTCCGTGACCGGCAGCCGTTGCGGCGCGGCCCGGATGACCTAGTTGGATCAGAATCGAATCTTGCCGGTGAGCATGTCCTTCAGCATCACCCAATCACCAAGAAAGCTGTACAGCGGGTACTGAAACGTCGCTGGACGGTTCTTCTCGAAGATGAAGTGTCCGACCCAGGCAAACCCGTATCCAGCCAAAGGCATCGCCAGCAGCCATAGCCACTGTTGACTGATCACCGCATAGGCCAGGATCGCCAGTACCAGCAAGCTGCCAATGTAATGCAAGCGTCTGCAGGTGGGGTTGCTGTGTTCGGCCAGGTAAAACGGATAGAAATCTGCAAAGCGGGTAAAGCGTTCGGCGGTTTGCGTGCTCATGCCGCACCTCCTGTCATTGTGGTCGTTGGAGTCTAGAACCTTAGGTATGGCAGGCCACTGACTCCAGGTGCCAGTTTAGTACCCTTGTGTACCATCGATCAGCGGTTGAAACTGCGCAGATCGCTGTGGTGACGGCGTGCCACGTACAGTCTGAGCATGAGTGAATCGATTGATGACAGAACGCACCACGTCCTCGAGCTGGGCCTTGAGTATTGTCCAGGCGCTCGAGCTCGACGGCCTCGACTGCCAGGACCTGTTCGTCAAGCTGGGGCTCGACTATTCCGCGCTGAACGACCCCGACGCGCGTTTTGCCCAGGATGGCATGACCCGGCTCTGGCAGCGTGCGGTGGAGATTACCGGCAATCCGGCGATCGGCTTGAATCTGGCGAAAGTGATGCGCCCCGGCGCGATGCATGTGGTCGGTTATGCACTGATGTCCAGCAGTACGCTCAGGGACAGCTTCCAGCGCTTGGTGCGGTACCAGCGCATCATTGCCGAAGGCGCGGATTTGCAGTTTGGGTCAACCAATCGCGGCGCCTTGTTAACCTTGGCGATCCATGGCGATCAACTGCCTCCGGCCCGCCAGAGCGCAGATGGCTCGTTGGCCAGTACGCTTGCATTCTGTCGGTGGCTGACCGGTAAACCGCTGGCTCCGATCGAGGTCTACTTCCGAGGCCCGCCACCGGCGGATATCGAACCGTACCAGGCCGCGTTCCAAGCGCCGTTACGCTTCAATGCCGAGTACCACGGCATGCTGATACGCCATGTCGATGTAGATATTGCGCTACCTACTGCCAACACCGAACTGGCCCAATTGCATGACCGGTTTGCCGGCGATTACCTGGCGCGCTTCTCGGACAGCCGCGTGACCCATCAGGCACGGCAGGTGATCTGCCGCCTGTTGCCGCAGGGAGAACCGCGGCGCGAAACGGTGGCGCAGTCGCTGCACCTGTCTGAACGTTCCTTGCAGCGGCGCCTGGACGAGGAGGGCACCAGCTTCCAACAATTGCTAGACGACACGCGGCGAACGCTTGCCGAGCAGTACTTGGCGCGAGCGGATCTCGCCTTGCTGGAAGTGGCCTATCTGCTGGGCTTTGCCGATCCGAGTAATTTCTTTCGCGCCTTCAAACGCTGGTTTGCAATGACTCCCGGCGAATACCGGGCGCAGCGTTGACGTGGCCCTGCCGGAACTTGTGCTCTGCCGCTATAGCCTTAGCTTGCGTATATATGACCGCGGCGCCCTCGCGCCGCTTTTTGATAAAAACCAATAGGATGACCCGCATTGGCCAGTAGCCTTCTTGCCTTGATCGACGATATCGCTTCGGTCCTGGATGACGTATCCCTGATGACTAAGGTCGCGGCGAAGAAAACCGCCGGCGTGCTGGGAGATGACCTTGCACTCAATGCTCAGCAGGTCACCGGCGTCAACGCGGACCGCGAACTGCCGGTGGTTTGGGCCGTGGCCAAAGGGTCCATGCGCAACAAGCTGATTCTGGTGCCGGCTGCGTTGCTGATTAGCGCATTCATCCCGTGGGCTATCACACCGTTGTTGATGCTTGGCGGCGCGTTTCTCTGTTTCGAAGGTTTCGAGAAGCTGGCGCACCGGTTCCTGCATCGCGATGAGGACCACCATGCCCAGCAAATCGAGGCGTTGGCGGACGAGACTGTCGACATGGTGGCATTCGAGCGCGACAAGATCAGTGGGGCGGTGCGTACCGATTTCATTCTGTCTGCCGAGATCATCGCCATTACGCTGGGTACGGTCGCCGCCGCGAGCTTCGTCGAGCAGATCGCCGTGCTCGCGGGCATCGCGATCATCATGACCATTGGCGTCTACGGTTTGGTTGCCGGCATCGTCAAACTCGACGACGCGGGCCTGGCGCTGAGCAAACGCAGCAGTTCTGCAGCGCAGTCGCTGGGCCGCGCCATTCTTTCGGTCGCGCCCTGGTTGATGAAGTCCTTGTCGGTGATTGGCACGGCCGCCATGTTCATGGTCGGCGGCGGCATCCTGACCCACGGTTTCAAGGCTATCCACCACTTCATCGAGAACAGCGCGGAGCACACTGTGACGCTGCCATACATTGGCTCGGTTCTGGCCGGGCTGTTGCCGACGCTGCTGGATGCCGCCTTCGGGATATTGGCCGGCGGTCTGGTGTTTGCAGTGGTCGAGCTGAGCAAACGCCTGTTCAAGCGTCGATCCGAAACCGCTTGATGGCGATAACACCATCTACCAAGACAGAAGGGGCAATGTAAATGGACGAATTCATGCAGGCAGCGATAGATGAAGCGGAGAAGGGACTCGCCGAGGGCGGCATTCCAATCGGTTCGGTAATCGTCCATCGGGGGCGAATCATTGGCCGCGGCCACAATCGGCGGGTTCAGCAGGGCAGCGCGGTGCTGCACGGGGAGATGGACGCCTTCGAAAACGCTGGTCGGCAACCGGCCAGCGTCTACGCCGAGTCGATCCTCTATACCACACTGTCGCCGTGTCCCATGTGCAGCGGGGCGATCCTGCTGTATGGCATACCCAAGGTCGTGATCGGTGAGAATCAGACCTTTATGGGCGAGGAGCTGCTGTTACGTGGTCGCGGTGTTGAGGTCGAAGTGCTGCAGGAGGCACGCTGTGTCGAGATGATGCGTCGCTTTATCGCCGATAGCCCTGACCTGTGGAACGAGGACATCGGCGAGACGTAATCCGGTCAATGACGCCAGAACGAAGGGGTCAGCATTACCAGCACCGTGATGATTTCCAGCCGGCCGAGCAGCATGCCGAACGACAGGAGCCACTTTGCCGAGTCTGGCAGAGTGGAGAAGTTGCCCGCCGGACCGATGATTGGACCGAGTCCTGGGCCCACGTTACACACTGCGGTCGCTGCAGCGGTGAGCGCGGTGAGCATATCGAGCCCGAGTAATGCCAGCGCCATCGCCAACGCGCCGATGGTAATGGTGAAGAAGAACGAGAAGGTCAGGATCGACCGCACGATTTCTTCGTCGAGGGTGTGCTTGTTGTAGCGCTGTTTGATGACGGCGCGCGGATGCACCAGCTGCGCCAGGTTGGCGCGAAGCAGGGCATAGGCGACCTGAAAGCGGAAGATCTTCAAACCACCCGAGGTCGAGCCGGAGCAGCCACCGATGAAGGTCAGGTAGAAAAAAGCCAGCACGGCGAACTCGCCCCACTGCGTGTAATCACCTAGCGCAAAGCCGGTCGTGGTCACCACCGATACGACGTTCAGCGAAACAATGCGCAGGGCGTCGAGAAAGACATAGTCGGAGTTGAAGGTCAGCCAGATCGCAAACGAGATGCAGATGATCAGCAGCATGCCAACGAAGCCCTTCACCTGCTGATCATGGAGCAGGGCGTAGCGGTTACCGCGAACCGTCGAAACCATCAGAATGAAGGGCAAACCACCGAGCAACATGAACACCACGGCGACCCAGTGCGCCGCGGGGGTGAACTTGGCCATCGAACTGTCGGATGTCGAGTAGCCGCCGGTGGAAATGGTGGTCATGGCATGGTTGATCGCCTCAAAAGGCGTCATTCCGCTCAGCCAATAGGCCAGCCCGCAGAGTAGGGTGAGCGCGAGATAAACGATCAGGATCGACTTGGCCATGACGTGCGAACGCGGCATGGCTTTTTGCGACCAATCCGATGATTCAGTCTGGAACAGCCGCATGCCACCGATGCGCAGCAACGGCAGAATCGCCACGGCCATGCCGATGAAGCCGATGCCCCCGAGCCACTGCAGCATCGAACGCCACATCAGCAAGCCGGGCGATGCCGAATCCAGGCCGGAGAGTACCGTCGAGCCTGTCGTGGTAATGCCCGACATGGTCTCGAAAAAAGCATTGGTATAGCTGATGTGGTGAATCAGCATCATCGGCAATGCGGCGAAGCAGCAAACGATCAACCAGCTTGCGGTGGTCAGGAAATACATGTCACGAGGACGTAGTTGGGTAAGCTCAGGCCTGCCGGGCGCGATCAAGGCGATACCGCTGCTGAAGGTGATCAGGCTGGCCCAGAGGAACGCTTGCAAATCGTCAGTGCGATCAAATGCGAACAGCGTGATCATTGGAATGACCATGCTGACAGCGAGTGTGATCAGAAAAATGCCGAGAATGAAACCGATGATGCGCAGGGTCGGCAAGGCCATGTGTGTTTGCTGCTCGGCTCGAAAAATGAGGTCGCCATTCTACGCCTGTCGCTGCGGCAGTAAACCGGCTATCGGCGTGCAGAAAAATCTTTTACCAGGCGCCCTGTAGGCCTCTTCCCAAGTTCGCTGCGATGAATAGAATAGCCGCCCGGTGCCGGCCCTTTGCCGGTTTCTGAGTGTTCAGCTCCCATGTCCATCGACAATCCCTGCCTCACGTGCGGCGCCTGCTGCGCGTATTTTCGTGTGTCTTTCTTTTGGGGCGAATGCGCCTCATCCGGTGGTGCAGTTCCTGACAGCGCAACCGTGCAGGTCAGTCCGTTTCACGTCGCCATGCTCGGGACGGAAGCCAAGCCGGCGCGTTGTGTCGGCTTGATGGGCGACGTGGGATGTGGCGTGCGCTGCACCATGTATGAGCAACGTTCGAGTACCTGCCGCGAATTCGAGGCCTCTTGGGTAGATGGTCAGCACAATGCGCATTGCGACACGGCTCGGGCCGCCCATGGGTTGCCGCCGCTGATGCCACCGTTGGAGCCGCAGCTTTCGCCTGATCGAGTGGCTTGAGACGAACTGGCCAACGTGGCGATTGCCACGCTCCCACTGCCAAACGAACGGCTCGGGCCTCTAGAATGTCCGATTCGTTTTGGAGGTAGTCGGATGGAAGCTCTCGACCTGATGCTCAACCGCGTGTCTGTCACGCGACTTACTGATCCAGCGCCGACGTCGGCCCAGCTGGACCTGATGTTTCGTGCGGCCTTGCGTGCGCCCGATCATGGTCAGCTGCGCCCTTGGCGGTTCCTGACCATTCAAGGCGAAGCCCGGGAGCGGTTGGGGAAGTTGATGGCTGAGTCGTTGCGTGTGCGCTCGCCTGAGGCCAGCGATGATGCCTTGCTGAAAGCCCGCAAGATGCCGTTGCGCGCGCCGCTGCTGGTGGTCGTCATTGCCTGCGTGCAGCCGCACCCGAAGGTGCCGGGTTCGGAGCAGGTGCTCGCGGTGTCTTGTGCGGCGCACGGCTTGTTGTTGGCTGCGCATGCACAGGGTCTCGGCGCCGTATGGCGTACCGGTGAGTTTTCCTACGATCCATACCTGGCAAAAGCCTTGGGGCTGACCGGCGACGAGCAGATCTTGGGATTCATCTATATCGGTACCCCCGAAGGGACCCTGCGGACCCCGCCGGCATTGGAGCCCAAGGAATTCGTCAGTGACTGGACCGGGGCGAACTAGGTCACTCCGCTTGTAATCGGGCCTCGTCAGCTGGGTTCAGTGGTAGCTTCAACGTGGCGATGAAACCGCCGTCCGGGTGATTGCCCAGCAGGAGCTCGCCGTTATGCCGTTCCGCGGCTCGGCGGGCAATCGCCAGCCCTAATCCGTGTCCAGCGGTGGTTTGTCCCGGTGCGCGGAAGAAGGGTTCGCTCAGTTGCGCGAGATGGGCCTCGTCGACCCCAGGCCCTTGGTCGCGGATGCTCAGCAGCAGGTGCTGTGTGTCGCTGCTGGCACGCAGTTCTATCGGCGCGCCTTCGGGGTTGAAGCGCAGAGCGTTGCGTAACAGATTGTCCAGGGCACGCTCGAGCATGTCCGGCCAGCCTTGCAGCTGGGCTTCGGTTTCGACTTGGCTGTCGATTCGCTGATTCGGCGAGACGATGCGGGCGTTCTCCTCAAGCTGCTCGAATATCGAACGCAAGTTGATGGGGTTCGGCGCCCCTGGGTCGGCGTCCAGCCTTGCGAGCTCCAGAATCTCGCTGATGAGGGCTTCCAGACGATCACACTCCTTGGCCAGCCGAGGCCAAATGACCTCACGTTCGGCCGGCGTGGCCCGCTCCGCCAGTGCGAGTGCGATTCTCAGGCGGGCAAGCGGCGAACGCAGCTCGTGAGAAACGTCACGCAGCAGTTGTCGCTGGCTGCCGATCAGGCTTTGCAGCCGGGCGCCCATGCGGTTGAAATCCTTGGCGAGCACGCCCAGTTCGTCGCGTCGCGTTGCCAGGCGCGCCAGAGAATTCTGCTGGTAGGTGGTTTGGCCAAGGTCGTGAACAGCGCCGCGAAGTCGATCGAGTGGACGGGTAATGGAAAGGGTCAGTAACAGGCTGAATCCAGTCAGGACAATTAAAGCGATGGCCAGCGCACTCAGTGGCCAGAACAGGCTGCCTCGGTGCCAGGCTTGTAGCTCCTGATTCGGGATTCGATAGATGAAGAGGTAAGTATTGCCGGTCTCGGGGCTGGTGTAATCGGTGGTCAGCCGCCGCCAGGGTAGGCGACCGTCGCGGTGTTCCTGTCGCGCTTCGAACGCGGCGGCGCGAGCCGGGAAGGTACCGCGGATGATGGGCTGGCCGTTCTCGGCCAGCACCTGGACATCGACACCGTAGCGGTTGCGATGCCGCTCGAGCAGAAACTGTGCAGTGATCGGCCCCTGGCGCTCGTAGACCTTGGTCCATACTTCGGCCAGGCCATTGACGCCCGGGTGACGGTTGAGAATCCAGGCGTCCTGATTGAGCGCATGCCCCAGGAGCATGGCCAAGCCTGCCACCAGCGCAATGGCTAGCCAGAATGTCGCAAGAATGCGCCAGAACAGTGATCGCACCGGTCAGATACTCCAGGGAAAAGCCCGGCGCGTGTAATCCCTAAGGGGCGAACCGGGCAGGTTTGCTGTTTGAGTGGATCAGTTGGTTTTATCGCGCTCGGCTTTCCACTGCGCGAACTCAGCACGGTCGGCACGCTTGGCCGCCATCTCTTCATGCAGCTCGTCGAACTTTTTCTGCTGTTCCGGCTTGAGCAAGTCACGCACCTGCTTCTGAGTTTTTTCCTGGTTGGCTTTCAGCTCTTCCTGCATCGCTTTGCGTTGGGCTTCGGGCAGCTTGCTCAGGTACTGTTGGGTGATCTCGCGATGATTCTTCATCTGTTCACGCATCAGTTGGCGCATCTCGGTCCGTTGCTCCTTGGTCAGATCGAGCTGCTCAAAGGGCGAGTGCTGGCGGCCATGATGGCGCTGGCCCCCGTCTGGCATGGCCATCGCAATGGTGGGCAGGGTGGAGGCGAACAGTACGGCGATGAGAGTCTTGCGCATCATGAGTTTCTCCTTGATATGGAAACCGGTTGCCAGTAAAGCGCCTGTCTAGGGCGCCTCAACAGGCTTCGACCGGATGACTTCAGTCTAGGGCGCGCAAGGTCAACGGCGGTCAGGGCTGGGTAAAGGCTCGGTAAAGGCTATCAGGAGGCGTAAAGGTATCCGCGGCTGCGCAAGGCAACGATGCGCTGACGGCCGTCTGGATGGGGGCCAAGCTTGCGGCGCAGGTTGCTGACGTGCATGTCCAGGCTGCGGTCGTAGAGAGTGAGTTTTCGGCCGAGCGCCAGCTGCGCCAGGGCCTGCTTTTCCAGTGGTTCGCCTGGCTGGCTGAGGAGTGCTTCGAGGATGCGTCCTTCAGAGAGTGTGAGGGTGACTTCATGATCGCCGATGCTCGCCACGCCGCGTGCGGGGCTGTACCAGAGGTCCCCCAGCGCCAGCTGTGTCGGCGTGCTGGCCGGCTGGCTGCGGCGTAGAACGGCCTTTAAGCGAGCGGTCAATTCGCGCGGATCGCAGGGCTTGGCAAGGTAGTCGTCTGCACCCAGCTCCAAGCCGAGTATGCGGTCTAGCGGCTCGCCGCGGCCGGAAAGCATCAACACCGGCAGGTCAGGATGCTCGCTGCGCAGCTGCTTTAGCAGGTCCAGACCGCTGCCGTCAGGCAGCATCACATCGAGCACGACGGCAGCAGGTTGGTGTTCTGCAAGTGCGGCGCGGGCGCTCTTGCCGTCATGGCACGCGCGGGCAACAAAACCTTCCTGGGCCAGCCAGCTAACCAGCAGCTCGCAGAGCTCCTGGTCGTCGTCTATCAGAAGCAGTTCGCTCATGGTTCGCTCGTGTCGATTCAGTTCAGCCATTGCCGGCGACGGCGGCCCCGCGTGGTCAGGACGCCAAGCAGAAAGCCCAGCACGCCAACCCCGCCCCCGACCGCGAACCATTGTTGCTGGTCGTTAAGCAGCGGTGGCTGCAGCTGCTTCTGCGCTTGCTCCTGTTCAAGTTGCAAACGCAGGCGCTGGTTTTCCTGGCGCAGTCTCAACAGCTGGGCCTGGCCCGCCGCACTGGCGGCCGCGTCGAGGTTTTCCTTGAGCGCCTCTCGTTGCTGTAGATTTTCACTCAGTCGGTGCTCCAGCTCGACCTGCCGTTCGGCGGGCGGATCGATGGGGGCTTCTTGAGCCTGCAGCAAGGGTGTTGCAAGACCTAGAACAAGCAGCAGGGACAGCGGACCTTGGCGCATCGGAACTCCTTTTTCCTCAACGGTTTTGTCTCTAAGTGGCCATGACGAAACGACGACCTGGAGTCAGCAGATCGACTCAGGGGTAGACCTGTTTGAAAGGTTTGACGACGACATCACCATAAACGCCCGCCGCTTTGTATGGATCGGCCGCAGCCCATTGTTCAGCCGCGATCAGCGAATCGAACTCGGCGACAACCAGGCTGCCGGTAAAGCCGGCTGCGCCCGGATCGTTGCTGTCCACCGCCGGGTGCGGGCCAGCCAGCACGAGCCGGCCTTCGCTTTTGAGCTGGTCGAGACGCGCCAGGTGAGCGGGGCGCGCAGCCAGGCGGTCCTGCAATGAGTCGGGTACATCGGTAGCGATGATGGCGTAGAGCATGGTGAACTCCTATGATTCTTCAGGTTCGGGTTGCATGTGGCGCACCAGATAAAGTGCCTGGCCAGCCATGAACAGTAGCGTCAGACCAAGGCTGCCAAAGACCTTGAAGTCTACCCAGATCGCGGGATAGACGAATGCAACGAAAAGATTGGCGAAGCCGCAGACGAGAAAGAACAGAATCCAGGCGACATTGAGCTGCGACCACTGCGCCGCCGGCAACCGGACCGCGTGGCCCATCATTCGCTGAATCAGCGGCCTGTCACCAAAAAAGTGGCTGGCAAAGAACGCCAGGGCAAATAGCCAGTTAAGAACGGGCGCTTTCCACTTCAGGATCGTTTCGCTATGCAGCGCCAGCGTCAAACCGCCGAATAGCAGGCAAGCCGCCAACGTGAGCCACTGGTTTTTTTCAAGCCCGCGCTGATGGACGAACAAGACGCCGTAGATCACGACGGAGCTGGCGATCAGAACGGCCGTTGCGCTGAAAATGCCACCCACACCAAGGCTGAAGCCGGCGATCTCGACCGTTGTAGGCTCGATTTTGTACGTGATGAAGAACAGCAGTAGCGGAACGAAGTCGATGATTTGTTTCACGAGGCGCGCCAGAGGGCAGATGTGCCCGGCATAATAACAAACCGCGCTTTTGGCGGAACGCTGTCCGCCTGCCGTTTCCACGACATTGCGCAAGCTTTGGCAAACTGGACGACGGCACGAGCGCTGGCGCTGGCGGTCACACGCTGTGAGCTGCCAAGCCCCCTGGAGAATCTGTCCCGAATGATTGTTGATCTGCATTGCCACAGCACCGCCTCTGACGGTGTGCTCGCGCCTGATGTACTGGTGCAGCGCGCCCATGCGCGTGGAATCGAGCTGCTTGCTCTGACCGATCACGATACCCTCGAAGGTCTCGATGATGCTCGCGCTACGGCTGATTCGCTTGGCGTCCGGCTGGTCAACGGCATCGAACTGTCCTGTGTCTGGAGCGGCGCCACTATCCATGTGCTTGGCTATGCGTTTCGCCGTGATGCAGTTGCATTGCAGCAAGCCATTGCCGATTTGCACGCCGGTCGCTGGCAGCGTGCCGAGACGATCGCGCAGCGCCTGGAGGCCAAGGGCATGCCGGGTGCGCTGGAAGGCGCGCGGGCAATCCAGCAAGAGCTGGGGGACAGTGAGAATGCTCCTGCGCGCCCGCATTTTGCAGACTATCTGGTGCGAGCCGGTCATGTTCGCGACCGTGCCGAGGCATTCCGCAAGTGGCTCGGCTCGGGCAAGTTGGGTGATGTGAAGCAGCATTGGCCGACGCTTGAGCAAACCGTCAGTACGCTGCGGGACGCTGGTGCCTGGATCAGTTTGGCGCATCCCTGGCAGTACGATTTCACGCGCAGCAAACGGCGCCGGCTGGTGAGTGAGTTCGCCCAGGCTGGTGGCCATGCGCTGGAAGTGGTTAACGGCATGCAGCCGTTGGAACAGGTCGGGGGATTGTCGATTCTGGCCCGTGAGTTCGGCCTGATGGCCAGTATCGGCAGCGATTTTCACGCGCCGGGCGACTGGTCGGAGTTGGGCATGTATCGAGCCCTGCCTGACGACCTCAGGCCGCTATGGAGGTCTTTCGATCATGAGCCCGGCGAGGCTATGGCCCGCTGAACATGGAGTTTTCATGAGCCAGTTTTTTCAAATACACCCGGAAAATCCACAGGTCAGGCTAATTAAGCAGGCCGTGGAGATCATTCGCAGCGGCGGCGTGGTGGTTTACCCCACCGACTCTTCTTACGCTGTGGGCTGCTCGATGGGAAACAAGACCGGCATCGAGCGCATTCGTCGCCTGCGTCAGTTGGACGACAAGCATAACTTCACGCTGGTCTGTCGCGACCTGTCCCAGCTCGGATTGTTCGCAAAGGTCGATACCGCTGCTTTCCGTCTGCTCAAGACGCATCTGCCAGGACCATACACCATCATTCTCAGCGCTACTCGGGAAGTGCCGCGAATGCTGTTGCACCCAAAGCGCCGTACCATCGGCCTGCGCGTGCCTGCCCAGCCGATTGCGCAGGCATTGCTCGCCGAGCTGGGTGAGCCATTGATGAGCGTCAGCCTGATACTGCCCGGCGAGACCGAGCCGATGAGCGATCCTTACGAAATGCGGGATGCGCTGGAGCATCAGGTAGACCTGATCATTGACGGCGGTTACGGTGGCGTCGAAGCGTCGACTGTGATCAGTCTGGTGGATGGCGACCCGGAAGTTGTGCGGGTCGGCTGCGGCGATCCCGCACCGTTCGCCGGCTGAACCGTCGTCTTTCTCAAACCCACGAAGGAAACCCTTTTGAGCTCCATGGATTCGCAGCGACGTGTAGTCTCCGGAATGCGGCCTAATGGCCGTCTCCACCTTGGCCACTACCACGGCGTGCTGAAGAGCTGGGTCAGGATGCAGCACGAGTACCAGTGCTTTTTCTGCATCGTTGACTGGCACGCACTGACCACCGACTACGCAGCGGGTGCAGATGTCGCCCGCAACGTCCATGAGATGGCGGTCGACTGGCTGGCAGCCGGCGTCAGCCCGAGTTCTGCCACTTTATTTGTCCAGTCCCAGGTACCTGAACATGCCGAGTTGCACCTGCTGCTTTCGATGATCTGCCCGTTGGCCTGGCTGGAGCGCGTGCCGTCGTACAAGGAGCTGCAGCTCGATTCGGAACATAAGGACCTCGGCACTTACGGTTTTCTCGGTTATCCGTTGTTGCAGGCCGCCGATATCCTGGCTTACCGCGCTGGTGTCGTACCGGTTGGCGCCGATCAGTTGCCGCATATCGAATTCGCTCGCGACGTCGCCAGGCGCTTCAATCACCTGTATGGCAGCGAAGAGGATTTCGCGGTTAAGGCCGAAGCGGCAATACGCAAGCTCGGCAAAAAAAGCTCCAAGCTGTACGCCAGCTTGCGTAAGAGCTACCAAGAGCAGGGCGACCTCGAGGCGCTGAACACGGCCCGTGCGTTACTAAAGGATCAGCAGACCATTACCATCGGCGACCAGGAACGCCTGTTCGGCTATCTGGAGGGCAGCGGCAGGCTGCTGTTGCCTGAGCCGCAGGCTCTGCTGAGCGACTCTCCCAGGGTGTCGGGGCTCGATGGTGGCAAGATGGCCAAGTCCGCCAGCAATTCCATCTTTCTGCGCGACACGCCGGACGAGATCGAAGAAAAGATCAAGCGTATGCCGACCGATCCGGCACGTGTTCACCGCCATGATCCGGGTGAGCCGACGCGTTGCCCGGTGTGGCAGATGCACCAGGCTCATTCGACCGAAGACGTTTGTCAGTGGGCGGAGCAGGGCTGCCGCACCGCTGGAATCGGCTGCCTCGAGTGCAAGGCGCCACTCATCGATGCGATCAAGCTCGAATTAGCACCACTGCAGGAGCGCGCCCATGACTATGAGTCGAACCCGGATCTGGTGCGCAGCATATTGGCTGAGGGCGCTGAGCAGGCCCGTGACGAAGCACGCGAAACGCTGGTCGTCGTGCGTCAGGCCATGGGTCTGAATTACCGCTAGAGCCATCGGTCAGCGTACAGCCTGCTGAGGCAGTTGCCGCTTCCACTATTTGTTCGTTTCGGAGAGAGCATGCAGGACACCCAGGCCGAGGCGATCGTCAAGGCGCCCGGCGAGCAGCTGCGGCTGGCGCTTGTCTACGGCGAGGCTTTCAACAATCTGCCGCAGGATCTGTATATCCCGCCAGATGCATTGGAGGTATTCCTCGAGGCGTTCGAGGGGCCGCTGGATTTGCTGCTCTATCTGATCCGCAAACAGAACATCGACATTCTTGATATTCCAGTCGCGGAAATTACCCGCCAATACATGGGGTATGTCGAGTTGATGAAGGCCGTGCGCCTTGAACTGGCGGCCGAATATCTGGTGATGGCGGCCATGCTGGCTGAGATCAAGTCGCTCATGTTGCTGCCGCGCTCAGCAGAGGTGGAGGAAGAGGAACTCGACCCGCGCGCCGAGCTCATCCGCCGGCTGCAGGAATACGAGCGGTTCAAGGCGGCGTCGGAAGATCTCGACCAGCTCCCGCGGGTGGGGCGTGACCTGCATGTACCGAAACTCGACGCGCCCGAAGCTCGGGCCCGCAAGCTGCTGCCCCAGGTCAGTCTGGAAGAGCTGTTGATCTCCATGGCCGAGGTCTTGCGACGTGCCGACATGTTCGAAAGCCATCAGGTCACGCGTGAGACGCTGTCGACTCGCGAGCGCATGAGCGATGTGCTCGAACGTCTCAAGGGCGGGGGCTTTGTCCCTTTCGTCGCACTGTTCACCGCTGAGGAGGGCCGTCTGGGTGTGGTGGTCACCTTCATGGCGGTGCTTGAGCTGATCAAGGAGTCGTTAGTGGAGCTGGTGCAGAACGAGCCCTTCGCGGCGATTCATGTCAGGGCACGCAGCGATGAGCCCTCGTTACACCAGGAAGAGCCAGGGGAGCCAAGCCTGTGAATCTATCCGATCCCAAGGATCTCGCATCACTGCTCGAAGCCTTGTTGCTGGCATCCGGCAAGCCGATGTCGGTTGAGCGAATGGCCGAGCTGTTCGACGAAATCGAGCGGCCGACGCCAGCCTTGCTGCGCAAGGCCCTTGAGGTGCTGGATAAATCCTGCAAAGGCCGAGCGTTCGAGCTGAAAGAGGTCGCCAGTGGCTATCGCCTGCAGGTGCGCGAGCGCTTTTCGCCTTGGGTGGGCCGGCTCTGGGAGGAACGGCCGCAGCGCTATTCACGGGCTTTGTTGGAGACGCTGGTTCTGATTGCCTATCGACAGCCAATTACGCGCGGCGAGATCGAGGACATCCGCGGAGTGGCGGTCAACAGCCAGATCGTCAAGACGTTGTTGGAGCGCGAGTGGGTGCGGGTGGTTGGTCATCGCGAGGTGCCAGGGCGGCCAGCCATGTTCGCCACCACCAAGCAGTTCCTCGACCATTTCAACTTGAAGAACCTTGATGAGCTGCCGCCGCTGGCAGTGTTGCGTGAGATGGAGCCCGAACCCCAGCCAATCGATGTTGAGGACGCGCCGGTGCCGGCGGCGCTGCAGGCTCGCGCCGATCTCGAGCAGGATCTAGAGGCGCCGCGTGAACACACCAGTTTCCGTAGTCTTCTGGCCGAGCTGGATAGCATGGAAACCGGTTTGAAAACCGATTTTGACGACCTGCGTGACGAAGCTGGGCGTGAGGAGGATCAACCCGTTTCGGACGAAGACCGCCGCGACTACTGATCCGCTGTTTGGCGGTCTGCCAGGTAACTGGCGTAGTTCGGAATGCTCAGCGTATGCGCCTGGTCCAGCAGCGGGCTGGATAGCAGGTAGTCAGCGCTACTTTCGTTAGCTGCCAGTGGAATGTTCCACACTGCTGCGACCCGGAGAAGCGCCTTTACATCCGGGTCATGGGGTTGTGGCTCGAAGGGGTCCCAGAAGAACACCAACATGTCGATCCGGCGCTCAGCAATACGTGCGCCAATCTGCTGATCCCCGCCCAGCGGGCCGCTGATCATGCACTCGACCGGCAACCCCAGCCGCCGCCCGAGCAGTAGTCCCGTGGTGCCGGTCGCCAGCAGCTCATGTTTCTCCAGCTGAGGTTTTTGCCGATCTGCCCAATCCAGCAGGCGCTCCTTGCAGTGATCGTGCGCGACCAGTGCGATACGTTTACGGGCCGGGAGTGTCGCGCTCACGAAATCGATGCGGTTCATGTTCTTCCTTGGTCGCTGGGATGGGCTGATGCCGTTATGACGCTTCGTGAAGAGCGCGGCAAGTATCGAGCATCCGATTGGAAAAACCCCACTCGTTGTCATACCAGGCCATCACTTTCAGCAAGCGTCCGCTAACCTTGGTGTGGTTGGTGTCGAAGATCGAAGACATCGGGTTGTGGTTGAAGTCGCACGAGACCAAGGGAAGCGAGTTGCAGGCCAGTATGGGTGATTGCTGGCTGGCGTCGAGCATCAATGCGTTGACTTCCTCGGCGGTCGTCTCGCGGCTCAACTCCAGGGTCAGGTCGACCAGCGAGACGTTGATCACCGGAACGCGCACGGCCATGCCGGTCAGCTTGCCGGCCAGTTCCGGCAGCACCAGGCCTACCGCTTCGGCGGCGCCGGTCTTGGTCGGAATCATCGACTGGGTCGCCGAACGTGCCCGGAACGGGTCGCTGTGATAGACGTCCGAGAGGTTCTGGTCATTGGTGTAGGCATGGATGGTGGTCATCAGGCCGTGTTCGATGCCGTATTCGCGTGACAGGATCTGTGCAACCGGCGCCAGGCAATTGGTCGTGCATGACGCGTTGGAGATGATCTGGTGCGATTGGCGCAGCGTGTCGTGGTTGACGCCATAGACGATGGTGGCGTCAACGCCGGATGCCGGGGCAGAAATAATGACCTTGCCAGCACCGGCCTGAAGGTGCGCGCTGGCTTTTTCACGGGAGGTGAACAGCCCGGTACACTCAAAGACCACATCGACATTGTGCTGGCGCCACGGCAGCTCGGCAGGGTTGCGGATCGCCGTGACGGCAATCGGGTCGCCGTTGACCCACAGCTGGTCGTCTGACACCTCGACTTTTGCGTCGAAATGGCCATGGACGCTGTCGAACTGCAACAGGTGGGCGTTCATCGCCGGGCTGCCGAGGTCGTTGATCGCCACGACCTGCAGATGCTCGCGATAGCTCTGGCTGTACAGAGCACGAAGGACGTTGCGTCCGATACGGCCGAAGCCGTTGATGGCGATGCGAATAGTCATAAGAGGTCCTGGGCGGAATTTGTTGTAGGAATTACAAGATTATTCCTGTCAAAATAGAAATCAAGCCCAAATCCATGTTGTTTTGTTGGTAAAACTACAGATTCATGAGCAGGAGTGATGGCATGCACCCGCGGATTCAAGAAGTGACCGAGCGATTGATCGAACGCAGCCGGCCGACCCGACAGCGTTACCTGGCCCAAATGGCCGGTGCGGCGAGTGACGGGCCCCAGCGCGGCAAGCTGCAATGCGCCAACTTCGCTCATGGCGTTGCCGGGTGTGGCTCGGCGGATGACAAGCAGCGTTTGCGATTGATGGATGAGGCCAACGTGGCCATCGTCTCGGCCTACAACGACATGCTCTCGGCGCATCAGCCGTATCAGTATTTCCCCGACCTGATCAAAGAAGCCCTGCGGGAGGTGGGTTCGATCGGACAGTTCGCCGGTGGCGTGCCAGCGATGTGCGACGGCGTAACCCAGGGCGAGGCGGGGATGGAGTTGAGTCTAGCCAGTCGCGAAGTGATCGCCATGGCGACCGCCGTCGCGCTGTCGCACAACATGTTTGACGGGGCGCTCTATCTCGGGATTTGCGACAAGATCATCCCGGGCCTAATGATTGGCGCGCTGCGCTTCGGTCACCTGCCGTCGGTGTTCGTGCCCGGCGGCCCGATGACCTCGGGCATCCCCAACAAGCAGAAAGCGGAGGTGCGCCAACGCTACGCAGAGGGCAAGGCCAGCCGCGAGGAGCTGCTGGAATCGGAAATGCTGTCCTACCACAGCCCTGGCACCTGCACCTTTTACGGCACAGCCAATACCAACCAGGTGGTGATGGAGATCATGGGCCTTCACCTGCCGGGATCGTCCTTCGTCAATCCCTATACACCGCTGCGTGACGAACTCACCCGTGAAGCAGCGCGGCAGGTGACTCGCTTGACGCCGCAGTCGGGCAACTACGTGCCGCTGTGCAAGATCGTCGATGAGAAATCGATCATCAACTCGGTCGTGGCCCTAAACGCTACTGGTGGCTCGACCAACCACACCTTGCACATTCCGGCGTTTGCACAGGCCGCGGGAATTCAGCTGACCTGGCAGGACATGGCAGATATTTCCGCAGTAACGCCGACGCTCGCCAAGGTCTACCCGAACGGCCAGGCAGACGTTAACCATTTTCATGCCTGCGGTGGCGTTCCGTTCATGGTGCGGACGTTGCTGGAGGCCGGTTTGCTGCACGAAGACGTCTATACGGTCTTGGGTAAAGGGCTTAACCAATACACTCAGGAACCCTTCCTCGAAGACGGCAAGTTGGTCTGGCGTGAAGGGCCGACCAACAGCCTGGACGAAGCCATCCTGCGCCCGGTCGAGCGCGCGTTCTCGCCTGAAGGTGGTTTACGGGTACTGGAAGGCAATCTGGGTCGCGGCGTAACGAAAATCTCGGCCGTTGCGCCTGAACATCGCTTCGTGGAGGCGCCTGCGCGGGTGTTCAGTGACCAGGCCGAGCTGGCCCAGGCGTTCAAGGATGGCGAGCTGGAGAAGGACTTCGTTGCGGTTGTGCGGTTCCAGGGTCCCAAGGCCAACGGCATGCCCGAATTGCACAAGCTGACGCCATTTCTAGGTGTGCTGCAGGATCGTGGCTACAAGGTCGCACTGGTAACCGACGGTCGTATGTCAGGCGCGTCAGGAAAGGTCCCTGCCGCTATCCACGTCAGCCCGGAAGCGTTGGATGGCGGCCCGCTGTGCCGCGTGCGCGACGGGGACATCATTCGAGTCGACGGCGAAACCGGTGAGCTGCGAATCCTGGTTGATCAAGCTGAATTCGATAGCCGTGACGATGTGTCTGCCCCGAGCGATCTTGGCATCGGCTGTGGGCGCGAGCTGTTCGGCTTCCTACGCGCGGCCTTCAGCCCGGCGGAAAAGGGCGCAAGTGTGTTCACCGAGGGGCTGGAGGCGCTCAAGTGACGGCACTGGTAGGCGATATCGGCGGTACCAATGCGCGCTTCGCACTGTGGCGAAACCAGAAGATCGAGTCGGTGCGTGTGCTGCCCACCGTGGACTATCCGCGTCCGGAAGATGCGATTCGTGCCTATCTGCAAGGCACTGGGCAGAGCGTTGACGCGCTGCAGGCGGTCTGTCTCGCCTGTGCCGGGCCGGTCTCGGGCGATGAGTTCGCGTTCACCAACAACCATTGGCGCTTGAGCCGTAAAGCCTTCTGTGAAGACCTGGGTCTGAGCGACCTGCTGCTGGTCAACGATTTCACCGCGATGGCATTGGGTATGACCCGCTTGCGCGAAGGTGAGCTAATCGAAGTCTGCCCGGGTCGATCCGAGCCAGGTGCAGCACGCCTTGTGATAGGCCCAGGCACCGGCCTTGGCGTCGCTACGCTTCTGCCTTTGCCAGACGGCGGCTGGCGGGCGCTGCCGGGGGAGGGTGGTCATGTCTGTCTGCCGATCGGCACCTCGCGTGAGGCTGCGCTTTGGGCGCGTTTGCACGACAAGTTCGGGCACGTGAATGCCGAGGCGATCCTGAGTGGCGGTGGCTTGCTGGAACTCTATCGAACCAGCTGCGTACTGGATGGAAAACAGCCAAGCCTGGCCACGCCCGCCGAAGTCACCGCGGCGGCTTTGACCGGCGACGCATACGCGTCATCGGTGCTGGAACAATTCTGCGTCTGGTTGGGTCGGATCGCTGGCGACAACGTACTGACTACGGGTTCGCGAGGCGGTGTCTACATCGCCGGCGGAATCGTGCCGCGCTTCGTTGAGTTCTTCATCCGTAGCGGGTTCAGCCAGAGTTTTCGCGACAAAGGCTGCATGAGCCGTTATTTTGACGAGATTCCGGTCTGGGTGGTAACCGCTGACTACCCAGGGCTGGAAGGCGCGGGCGTAGCGTTACAGCAATTGCTGGAGGGCCCATCCAGCGGAGGCTGACCCGCTTCGATACACCTACATAACAAGAGAATGGATGCCAGTGAGCCAGGTTGGAAGATCGATTCTGCTGGTCGACGATGATCAGGAAATCCGCGAGCTACTAGACGCCTACCTCAGTCGATCAGGCTTCCGGGTGCGCACCGTTGCTGACGGCGCGCAGTTCCGTGAGGCCATGAGCCACGACCCGGCGGACTTGGTCATTCTCGATGTGATGCTGCCTGACGAGGACGGCTTCAGCCTCTGCCGCTGGGTGAGGGGCCACCAGCGGCTGGCACAGATGCCTATCATCATGCTGACGGCCAGCTCCGATGAGGCTGATCGAGTGATCGGCCTGGAGTTGGGCGCTGACGATTACCTCGGAAAGCCTTTCAGTCCGCGTGAGCTGTTGGCGCGGATCAAGGCGCTGTTGCGTCGGGTCAACTTCGGCCAGGAGCGTGGCAGTGATGTGCGGACATTCGACGAGTGGCGGCTGGATATGGTCAGTCACCGATTGTTCCATCAGGACGGTGAAGAGGTGCTGCTGTCCGGCGCCGACTTTGCGTTGCTCAAGCTGTTTCTCGACCATCCCCAGCAGATTCTCGACCGCGACACCATTGCCAACGCTACCCGCGGCCGAGAGGTCATGCCCCTCGAGCGGATCGTCGACATGGCGGTCAGTCGCCTGCGCCAGCGGTTACGCGATACCGGGAAATGCCCGCGATTGATTCGAACCGTACGGGGCAGTGGTTATATGCTCGCCGCGCAGGTCGCACCGCATCATGACGCGCTCGGTTAAGCGTCGCTGGTTGCCTGTTCCACGCTCACTGCTCGGCCGCATGCTGTTCCTGACGCTGCTGGTGGTGCTGATGGCGCAGGCGCTGTCCAGTTTCATCTGGGTCTCGCAACTTCGCGCAAGCCAGATGGAAGGGTTGCTCACCAGCGCGCGTAGCCTGGCGCATTCGATGTCGGCTAGTGTCAGCTACTTTCGCTCCCTGCCGTTGGGCTATCGTCCGTTGGTGCTTGATCAGCTGCGTAGCATGGGTGGCACACGCTTTTTCGTGTCGCTGAACGACAAGCCCCTGGAGATGCAAATTCTGCCGCCGACCGAGCGTAAGCAGGCGGTGCTGGCCGAGGTCGACGAGGTGCTGCGTGAACGCCTCGGCAAGGACGTCGACATGTCGGTGAGCTTCGTCAGTCCAGACGATCTACGTATATTCAACGGCGGCCTGAAGCTCGATGAGCTACCGCGATCCTGGGCACATTACGCATTGAGCCTGGAACCGCTGAACCCGCCGGTGCTGGTCACCCAGATCCAGATCGCGCCGAACGAATGGTTGTATCTCGCCTCGCTGATGCCGGCGCCCTATGTCAGCCTCGAAGACGAGGGAATCCCCAGGCAGCAACTCTGGTTCATCTTTCTTACCAGCAGTTTCCTACTGCTGTTCATTGGTATTCTGGTGCACTGGCAGAGCCGCCCGCTCAAGCAGCTGGCGCAAGCGGCGCGGGAGATGTCTCTTGGCAGCGAGGTTGAATTGCTGCCCGAGGCGGGTGGTAGCGAAGTGGTGGAGGTCAGCCGTGCATTCAACAGCATGCGAGAGCGCATCGGGCGCTACCTGACCGAGCGTAGCCAGCTGTTCAGTGCGATCTCGCATGATTTGCGCACGCCGATCACGCGGCTGCGGTTGCGTGTGGAGCTGCTGGAGGACGAAGCCTTGCAGCGTAAATTCAGCCGCGACCTGGACGAGCTGGAGCTATTGGTCAAAGGCGCGCTGCAATGCGTAAAGGACACCGATATCCACGAAAACATCGAACCGCTGGATCTCAACCTTCTGCTCGATTGCGTCACCGAGCCGTATCTGGCGCCCGGCGGCAATGGCCGCGTCACGGTTCAGGGGCGGGCTCGCGCACCCTATGCCGGCAAGCCGCTGGCACTGAAACGCTGCATAGGCAACCTGCTGGATAATGCATTGAAGTATGGCGAGCGCGCCCATCTGCTGATCGAAGACGACAACGGCTCCTTCGTGCTGCATGTCGATGATGAAGGCCCTGGCGTACCTGAGGGCTGGCTGAAGCAGGTATTCGAGCCCAACTTTCGTCTCGCTGCCAAACAACCCGGCTATGGGCTTGGCCTCGGTATCGCGCGCAACATCGCGCATGCGCATGGTGGTGAGGTCAGCCTGCGTAATCTGCCTGCCGGTGGTTTGCGCGTAACCTTGAGTTTGCCGCGCACGACCGAATGAAGCCCCTCCGCACCAGACGACTCTCCACTTGTTACAAAACCCGTGCTTTGTAACGAAACGGTGACCAATCACTATCCCTTCGTTACCCGGCGCGAAGGTTGGCGCGCCTAGAATCGATGCAGCGCAAGCAAAGACTTGCATCGATAACAACAAGAAAAGGAACCCTCATGAACGCGATTCATCGTTTAGTTACTGCTGTTTCCCTTGTTTCCCTCGTTCCGTTTGCCCAGGCCGGCGAAGTTGAAGTTCTGCATTGGTGGACATCCGGTGGCGAAAAGCGCGCCGCCGATACCTTGCAGCGACTCGTGGAGGAAGAGGGCCACACCTGGAAGGATTTCGCTGTCGCCGGTGGGGGTGGCGAAGCAGCCATGACCGTCCTCAAGACCCGTGCCGTATCCGGCAACGCACCCGCCGCCGCTCAGATCAAAGGCCCCGACATCCAGGAATGGGGTGAGCTAGGGCTGCTGACCGACCTTAACGATGTCGCTGAAAAAGCCAACTGGGACGAACTGCTGCCCAAGCAGGTGTCCGCCGCCATGAAATACGACGGTGATTACGTCGCCGTGCCGGTGAACGTACACCGCGTCAACTGGCTGTGGATCAATCCGGACGTGTTCGAGAAGGCCGGCGCCACGCCCCCGAAAACCCTAGATGAATTCTTCGCAGCCGCCGAGAAGTTGAAAGCAGCGGGCTTCATGCCGCTCGCCCATGGCGGACAACCGTGGCAGGACGGAACCGTTTTCGAAGATCTGGCACTGGCGATCCTTGGACCTGAAGATTTCCGCAAGGCTTTTGTCGAGCTCGATCGCGACGTGCTGACTGGCGACAAGATGGTCAAGACCTTTGAGGCGCTGAAGAAGCTGCGCAGCTACGTTGATAACAACGCAGCGGGCCGCGACTGGAACAGCGCGACGGCCATGGTCATGAACGGCAAGGCCGGCATGCAGATCATGGGCGACTGGGCGAAGAGCGAGTGGAGCGCGGCGAAGAAGATCGCGGGTGAAGATTATAAGTGCGTGCCGTTCCCCGGCACCCAAGGCAGCTTTGCCTACAACATCGACTCACTGGCGATGTTCAAGCTGAGTAACGATGACAATCGCAAGGCTCAGCAGGATCTTGCTCGGATCGTCATGGAGCCGGAATTCCAGCAGTTCTTCAATCAGAACAAGGGCTCTATCCCGGTGCGGCTCGATCAGGACATGAGCGAGTTCGATGCCTGTGCCCAGCAGTCGATGAAGGATTTCAAGGAAGCGGCACAGGGGCCAGGGCTGGTGCCTAGCCTGGCTCACGGCATGGCCGCATCGAGCTATGTACAGGGCGCTGTCTTCGACGTCGTGACGAACTTCTTCAACGACCCGTCGGCCGATCCGAAGAAGGCGGCCCAGCAACTGGCCGCTGCAATTCAGGCGGTCCAGTAGCGCATTGGGGCGCGGGTTCTCGCGCCCCGTCTTACGAACAACAACCTGATGCTCCCCTGCGGTCTGCCACGGGCTGGCCGCAACGGGATCGGCTTGCTCGAAATCTTTGTTGTGACTGTCCGTTTGCTGGACTGCTGACATCGACGCTTTCTGTAACGGGACTGTGATGAAACCTGCAAACAATCGGAGCCAACCATGAGCTCAACAGCCGTTTTCACCAAGGCTTCCCCGCTGGATGCGCTGCAGAATTGGCTACCCAAGCTGGTGCTCGCACCAAGCATGCTGATCGTTCTGGTCGGCTTCTATGGCTACATCTTGTGGACCTTTCTGCTTTCGTTCACCAATTCAAGCTTCATGCCCAGCTACAAGTGGGTCGGGCTGCTGCAATACGAGCGGCTCTGGAACAACGATCGCTGGTGGGTGGCAAGCAAGAACCTGCTGGTCTTTGGCGGGCTTTTCATCACGATCAGTCTCGCGATTGGTGTGTTGTTGGCAGTCCTGCTGGACCAGCGCATTCGCCGCGAGGGCTTCATTCGCACCGTCTACCTCTACCCAATGGCGCTGTCGATGATTGTTACCGGCACGGCCTGGAAGTGGCTGCTGAACCCCGGCTTGGGTATCGACAAGATGCTGCGCGACTGGGGCTGGGAGGGCTTTCGTTTCGACTGGCTGGTAGACCCGGACCGGGTGGTCTACTGCCTGGTGATCGCCGCCGTATGGCAGGCCTCGGGTTTCGTCATGGCTCTGTTCCTTGCCGGCTTGCGTGGGGTCGATCAATCCATCGTGCGTGCCGCGCAGATCGACGGTGCCAGTCTGCCGAGCATCTACCTGCGCATCATCCTGCCTAGCCTGAGGCCGGTGTTCTTCAGTGCATTGATGATTCTTGCGCATATCGCCATCAAGGCGTTCGACCTGGTGGCGGCGATGACCGCAGGCGGCCCTGGTTATGCATCCGACCTGCCGGCGATGTTCATGTACACGCACACCTTCACTCGCGGGCAGATGGGGCTCGGCGCTGCCAGCGCCATCCTGATGCTGGGCGCAGTGATGGCAATCGTCGTGCCTTACCTGTATTCGGAACTGAGGAACAAGCGCCATGACTAGCCATGTAGGGCACAAGCGCCTGACGTTCAGCCGAGTGGCGATCTACGCGACGCTGCTTCTGGCTGTTGCTATGTATCTCATACCGCTGGTGGTCATGCTGCTGACCAGCTTGAAGACACCGGCCGACATCCGTACCGGCAACCTGCTTTCATGGCCGGAGGTCACGACCATCATCGGTTGGGTCAAAGCGTGGGATGCGGTGGGCGGCTACTTCTGGAACTCGGTCAAGATCACCGTTCCAGCCGTCATCATTTCGACGCTGTTGGGTGCGCTGAACGGCTACGTGCTTGCCATGTGGCGCTTCCGCGGCTCGCAGCTGTTCTTCGGGCTGCTGCTGTTCGGCTGCTTCCTGCCGTTCCAGGTGATCTTGCTGCCAGCGTCGTTCACCTTGGGGCAGCTGGGATTGGCCAATACCACGCCGGGGCTGGTACTGGTGCACCTGGTCTATGGCCTGGCGTTCACCACGCTGTTCTTCCGCAATTTCTACGTGAGTGTGCCAGACGCGCTGATTCGTGCAGCACGTCTAGACGGCGCCGGCTTCTTTACGATCTTCGCGCGGATTCTGCTGCCGATGTCAATCCCAACGATCATGGTTTGCCTGATCTGGCAGTTCACTCAGATCTGGAACGACTTCCTCTTCGGCGTGGTGTTCGCCAGTGGAGATACGCAGCCGATCACCGTGGCGCTGAATAACCTGGTGAACACCAGTACAGGCGTCAAGGAATACAACGTCGATATGGCCGCGGCGATGATCGCCGGGCTGCCAACACTGCTGGTGTACATCCTCGCCGGCAAGTATTTCCTGCGTGGCCTCACGGCCGGCGCGGTCAAGGGGTAGGAGAACAATCATGGCTGCACTTGAACTCTGCAACGTCCGCAAGAGCTATCCCGGAAGCAACCACGACACGCTGAAAGACATCGATTTGAAAATTGACGACGGGGAATTCCTGATCCTGGTCGGGCCGTCCGGGTGTGGGAAATCCACTCTGATGAACTGCATCGCTGGGCTGGAAGAGATTACCGGTGGGGAGATCCGTCTGGACGGAGCCGACATCAGCGGTGCCAGCCCGAAGGACCGCGACATCGCCATGGTGTTTCAGTCGTACGCGCTGTACCCGACCATGACCGTGCAGGAAAACATCGCCTTCGGTTTGAAGATGCGCAAGGTGCCGGCGGCGAAAATCGAGGAAGAAGTGTCGCGTGTCGCCAAGTTGCTGCAGATCGAACATCTGCTGAGCCGGAAACCTTCTCAGCTATCCGGCGGCCAGCAGCAGCGCGTCGCCATGGGCCGGGCACTGGCACGGCGGCCGAAGATCTACCTGTTCGACGAGCCGCTGTCGAACCTCGACGCCAAGCTGCGGGTAGAGATGCGCACCGAGATCAAGCTGATGCATCAACGGCTGAAAACCACGACGGTGTACGTCACACACGACCAGATCGAGGCAATGACCTTGGGGGACAAGGTCGCGGTGATGAAGGACGGCATTGTCCAGCAGTTCGGTACGCCGAAGGATATCTACAACAACCCCGCCAACCTGTTCGTGGCGAGCTTTATTGGATCGCCACCGATGAACTTCATCCCGCTGCGGCTGACCCGTCAGGCCGATGGTTGGCGCGCGCTGCTGGAAAGCGGTCAGGATCGCTGTGAGCTGCCGTTGAATCTGGCGGATGGGCAATCACTGGAAGGGCGAGAGGTCATCCTTGGCATCCGCCCGGAGCAGATCAGTGTGGGGACCGAAGCCGATCTGCCTTCGCTACGTGCCGAAGTTCAGGTCATCGAGCCGACAGGGCCTGACACCATGATCTTCGTCAGCCTCAACCAGACCAAGGTGTGTTGCCGGCTGGCGCCGGACGCCGCTCCGAATCCGGGTGAGAGCCTGACGCTGCAATTCGAGCCGGACAAGGTGCTGCTGTTCGATGCGCAGACAGGTGAGCGACTGGGCGTCACGCCCGGAAACGGCTCCTCGGGTCGCAACGGCACCGTGACCCGGTTGGTCGCGCGGTGAGCCGCGGGCCACAGCAAAGTGAAGAAAAGGCCGGGTCGCCGTGTATCTGCGTACCGGCGCCTGTCTCGTAGGAATGTTATTGATATTTCGGGTTTTTCAGCGGTAGGTGACGAAGGTCGCCTGCCGTGAAAAATAGAGCCGCAACGACCAGCGAAGCTGGCATGCGGATCGAAAGGAGAGCCATACCGGCTCAATCCAAGAGCAGTAACAACAATAAGAGCTAATTGGAGCGGATATGAAAAAAACGACACGCCTGGGCCTCGCTGTCTCGCTGGTCAGTCTCGCTATGCCGTTTGCTGCGCAGGCTTTGGACTTCAACGGCTATGTGCGTAGTGGTATTGGCGAATCGACTGCGAGCGAATCGCAGGCCTGCTTCCAGCTACCGGGCGCAGCATCCAAGTTCCGACTGGGCAACGAATGCGAGCAGTACGCCGAGTTGGGGCTGCGTCAGGACCTGTTCACAATGGATGACGGCTCGGTGCTGAGCGTCGAGGGTATGGCTGCGCTGTATAACGAATACGACCACACTCCGAAGTTCACCGGCGACCATGGCTTCGCGCGGTTGGTACAGGCCTACGCCGAATGGAGCAACGTTGCTGCGCTGAACAACGGGTCGTTGTGGGCCGGCCGTAGGTTTTACAAGCGGAATGACATCCACATATCCGACTTCTACTACTGGAACCAGAGTGCAACCGGTGCCGGCATCGAGAACGTCGAAATTGGAGGGTTGCAATACAGCTACGCGTTCTCGCGTAAGGACAGCGTCTTCCAGGAAAACTACACCAATCGTCACGATTTCAACGTCGGCGGCTTCGACACCAACCCCAACGGCGAGCTGCAGTTCGGCGTCAGCTACATCGCCGATCCGGACCGTGGCGACTCCAACAGTGGCTGGTCCGTGACGGCTCAGCATGAGCAGATCGAATTCCTGGGTGGCAGCAATACCTTCGCAGTGCAATACGGCGAGGGCCCAGGCACCGGGCTTGGCTACACGGGCGACGTGACCCTGGATGAGAGTGCCAAGAGCTGGCGGGTCGTGGAGTTCTTCGATTGGCAGGTGACCCCGCGTTTCGGTGGGCAATTCCAGGCTGTGTATCAGAAGGACACGCGTCAGGATGGCGGCGATCAGGATTGGATTTCGGTAGGCGTGCGCCCGGTTTATGCGTTGACCGAGGAGTTCAAGCTGGTGGCCGAGGTGGGTCACGATCAGATCGACGCTGAAGCCGGTACTCGCAAATTGACCAAGTTCACCATCGCCCCGACCTGGTCACCCGCAGGTCCTGAATTCTGGGCACGTCCCGAGTTCCGCCTGTATTACACCTACGCTCAGTGGAACGACGCTGCGCAAGAAGCCGCCAATCTCATGGCCGCTGGCAGCGCGCTGTCCGAAACGGGTGCTTTCGGCAGCGCGCAGCATGGGTCCAACTTCGGCGTCCAGGTCGAATATTGGTGGGATTGATCGAGGCGATAGCCTAACTCGCTTAGAACCTAGTGGCGGCAAGGGCTTCTACTGTTGGTAGGGGTCCTTAGCTGAACTGGAGGTGGTTTTGGGCGACAAGGCGAAAAACCCGTGCGTCAGTATCTGCAAGCTCAAAGACGACATCTGTATCGGCTGCGGTCGCAGCCGGGACGAGATGAAAGCCTGGAAGGGGATGAAGAACAAGGAGCGCAAGGCGGTCAACGAAGTGGCCGCCGAGCGACTCAAGCAGCTAGGCAAGGCGAAGAAGAAAAAGAAGTGATCAGCTCTCTTCGCTCGGGTAGCGGGTCGCCATCAGGCTTTCCTTGATCTTGCGCAGATGGGGTTGGAAATCCACGCCTCGCTTCAATGTCACGCCCGCTGCCAATGCGTCCAGCACCGTTAGCTGGATAATCCGAGACGTCATTGGCATGTAGATATCGGTGTCTTCCGGCAGCGGTATATCCAGGCTCAACGTGGAGACTTTCGCCAGCGGCGAGCCGGCGGCCGTTAGTCCGAGAACGGAGGCGCCGTTATCCCGTGCGATGGTTGCAGCTTCCACCAGTTCACGGGTGCGGCCAGTGTAAGAAATGATCACGAACAGATCACCGGTATGCGCAACCGATGCCAGCATTCGCTGCATCAGGACATCGCTGTGTGCGGTCACCGGCAGGTTGAACCGGAAGAACTTGTGCTGTGCGTCGAGCGCGACCGATGCGGAAGCACCCAGACCGAAGAAATGAATTTGACGCGCCTGAATCATCAGGTCGACCGCATGGCTGATCGCCTGAGGGTCGATCGCCTGGCAGGCACTGTCGAGCGACGCGATGGCGCTACCAAAGATCTTTCTCGTATAGGCCTCTGGGCCGTCATCGGCCTCTACGGCCCGGCTGACATAGGCAGCGCCACTGGCGAGACTCTGTGCCAACTGGATTTTCAGAGCGGGATAACCGGCCGCCCCGAATGAGCGACAGAAGCGATTCACCGTCGGCTCGCTGACCTTTGCTGCCTGAGCCAGTGCCGCGATGCTGTAGCGCGTCGCCTCCTGCGGGTCGCGAAGGATCACCTCAGCGACTTTGCGCTCCGCCTTGTTCAGCTCGTCGAGCCGATTTTTTATCTGTTCCAAGAGATTTTTCATGCGATCCATGTCTCTTCCTTCAGGGACTCGTGCCCGAAGCTACGGATAGTAGCGAAACTGGAGCACGAAAAAATCGAGTTATGTTGTTTTAATAACAACATTTTCTGCTTAAAATGCGGCGATGAACCTGTCATGCAGCCTAATTTGGTTAATATAAAAATCATGCCTGCTATTACTGTTGACGCGACTACCTTTGCCTTGTTCGGCGCCCTCGGTGATCTGGCGCTGCGCAAGTTGTTCCCTGCACTCTATCAGCTCGACCGAGCGGGGCTGCTCAATAGCGATACGCGCATATTGGCGCTGTCCCGCGATAAGGGAGAGCCAGCGACCCACCTCGAGCGCATCGATCAAGCGCTGCGGCGCTACGTACCGGCAGCGCAACTGGATGAGGCCGTCCTTGGCCGCTTTCAGGCGCGTCTGGGCTATCTGACCATGGACTTCCGCAACGCGGAGGACTACGCAGCGCTAGCTGAACAGGTGTCTCCGGCGATGCCACTGATTGCCTACTTCGCCACGCCTGCTGCTGTTTACGGCTCTATTTGTGAGCATCTCGCCGGTGCCGGACTGGCCGAACAAACCCGTGTGGTGCTGGAAAAACCGATTGGACACGATCTTGAGTCGTCGCGATTGGTCAACGACTCGGTTGCGCGGTTCTTCCCCGAGACGCGCATTTACCGGATTGATCATTACCTTGGCAAGGAGACCGTGCAGAATCTGATTGCACTGCGCTTCGCCAACAGTCTGTTCGAGACCCAGTGGAACCAGCACCACATCTCCCACGTCGAGATAACGGTCGCTGAGACGGTCGGGATCGAAGGGCGCTGGGGGTATTTCGACCAGGCGGGTCAGCTGCGCGACATGATCCAGAACCATCTGCTGCAGCTGCTGTGTCTGATAGCGATGGATCCGCCAAGCGATCTGACTGCCGATAGCATTCGTGACGAAAAGGTCAAGGTGCTCAAGGCGCTGGCGCCGATCACGCCAGAGCGCTTGTCTCGCCAGGTTGTGCGTGGCCAGTACGTGGGGGGAGCGGTCGGCGGAAAGCAGGTTCCAGGTTATCTGGAAGAAGAAAATTCCAACGCCGAAAGCAGCACCGAAACCTTCGTTGCACTGCGGGCCGACATCTGCAATTGGCGCTGGTCCGGTGTGCCGTTTTACCTGCGGACAGGCAAGCGGATGGCGGAAAAGGTTTCGCAGATCGTCATCCACTTCAAAGAGCCACCTTTCTATATCTTTGCGCCCGAGCAACGGTCACTGATCAGCAATCGGCTGATTATCCGCTTGCAACCGGACGAAGGGATCTCATTGCAGGTCATGACCAAAGAGCAGGGCCTGGACAAAGGCATGCATTTGCGCAGCGGCCCACTGCAGCTGAACTTCTCCGAGACCTACAAAAGCTCGCGCATTCCGGATGCTTATGAGCGGTTGTTGCTCGAGGTGATGCAGGGCAACCAGAACCTATTTGTCCGTAAGGACGAAATCGAATACGCCTGGCAATGGTGCGATCAGCTTATCGATGGGTGGTCGCGTATCGGTGACGCGCCCAAGCCCTATCCGGCGGGCTCCTGGGGACCTGTCGCCTCCATTGCATTGATTACGCGCGACGGGAGGTCTTGGTATGGCGATCTCTGAACTTGAACTGCCCTCGGATGTGGTTGCGCATAGCCTGCCTGGGCCGGAACAGCTGGCGCAGGCGTTGGCTGATCGGGTTGCCGGCGCGCTGCAATACGCAGTCGCCAATCATGATCGTGCGAGCCTGGTGGTGTCGGGCGGACGGAGCCCTATAGCGTTCCTCGAAGCGCTGTCAGTGCGCGAATTGCCGTGGGCGAAGGTGCAGGTCAGCTTGGCCGACGAGCGCTGGGTCGATCCGTCAGATCCGGAAAGCAATGAGGGTTTGCTCCGCCGACACCTCCTTCAATATGCCGCAGCTGATGCGCAGCTTGTGGGCCTGTATGAAGCGGCTCAGACCCTGGAGCAAGCGGCAGAGCGGGCAAGCGAGAAGCTGGCTGGCTTCGCTCAGCCGATCGATGTGCTGGTGCTTGGAATGGGCAGTGATGGGCACACCGCATCGCTATTTCCGAACAGCCCGCTGTTGGCAAAAGGGTTGGATGAAAACGGTACTGATTTCTGTCTGCCCATGCTGGCGCCTGTCAGTCCGGAGCAGCGCATCAGCATGACCTATCCGCTGCTGGCATCCGCTCGCGTTCAATGCCTGGCGATTCAGGGCCCCGCCAAGCTGGAAACGCTGCGCCAGGCCATGCGGCTCGAACCTTCGCAGATGCCGATTCGGGCGTTTCTGCATTCTCCTTTAGAGATCTACTGGTGCCCGTGAGGCCCGAGGACTTTTCCATGACCATGGACCAGAAAAACGCGCTGATCGAGAAGATCTGTACCGAAGCTCGCATCCTGCCGGTGATCACCATCGGTAGCGAGGAGCAGATCCTGCCGCTGGCCGATGCACTCGCCGCTGGTGGGCTGACGGCCCTTGAGATCACCCTGCGGTCTGCGCATGGCCTTACCGCCATTCGTCGTCTGCGCCAGGAGCGGCCCAACCTCTGTGTCGGTGCGGGTACAGTGCTGGACAAGCGCATGATGGACGAGGTCGAGGCGGCTGGGGCCCAGTTCATCGTCTCGCCGGGCTGCACCGACGAACTGTTGCAAGCTGGCGTTAATTGCTCCGTGCCACTGCTGGCCGGTATCAGCAATGCATCCGACATCATGCGCGGCTACGCGCTTGGCTATCGGCGTTTCAAGCTGTTCCCGGCCGAAGTGTGCGGTGGAGTCGCCGCCATCAAGGCGCTGGGTGGACCTTTTGCCGATGTGCGCTTCTGCCCGACGGGTGGCGTCAATGCAAACAACGCGGCGCAGTACTTGGCGCTTCCTAATGTCATGTGTGTCGGCGGAACTTGGATGATTGATGGTGCCGCGCTCAAGAGCGGCGATTGGGAGGCCATTCAGCAAGCCACGGCTGAAGCGCTGGCCTCGTTGAACAACGGCTAACCACAAATCGAGGCGCGGCGGGCGCGCCTCCTGTCTGGCTGCTAACCTTCTCGTGCTGCAGCATTCTGTTGCGCGTATAGTGCGCGGCCTTTCTATCGGAACTGCCACACCGGGAGGTGCCCAGATGACCGAACACGAAGATACAACCCCGCATATTGCCCACGGCGAAAAACTGCAGAAGGTATTGGCCCGTATTGGCCTTGCCTCGCGACGCGACGTGGAAAACTGGATCGCAGCCGGCCGAGTCAAGGTCAACGGATCCATAGCGACGCTCGGACAGCGTGTCGACTTGCATGACGCGATTGCGGTCGATGGCCGCTTGCTCAAGCGCGAAGAAGCGGCCGAAACGGTCCGTCGCGTGCTCATCTACAACAAGCCCGATGGTGAAATTTGTACCCGTGACGATCCAGAAGGTCGCCCGACGGTTTTCGATCGGCTGCCGCGTCCGAAAGAGGGGCGTTGGATCAACATCGGTCGTCTCGACATCAACACGACTGGCTTGCTGTTGTTTACCACCGATGGCGAGCTTGCCAACCGTCTGATGCATCCTTCTTACGAAATGGACCGTGAGTATGCGGTGCGGGTGCGTGGCGAGGTCGACGAGGAAATGATCGAGCGCCTGAAGACGGGCGTCATGCTCGAAGATGGCCCGGCTCGTTTCACAGACATCCAGGAAGCGCCGGGTGGTGAAGGGTTCAACCACTGGTACCACTGCGTAGTGATGGAAGGTCGTAACCGAGAAGTCCGTCGTTTGTGGGAGTCTCAGGGGCTGGTGGTCAGCCGTCTAAAGCGTGTGCGCTTTGGTCCGGTGTTCATGACCTCCGACCTACCGATGGGGCGCTGGCGCGAAATGTCGCAGGGCGAAGTCGATATCCTCAGCGAAGAGGTTGGCCTCAAGTCAGTGGCGCTGCCAGGCATGAAAGCCAAGACCAAGGACAAGCTTGATCGCATGCAGCGCAAGGTGGCCAAACCAATCGGACGTGGCGACCGTCGGCCTCGTGTGTTGCGCTCTTCCCACGAAGCTGATGTGGCTGGGGACGCAGGTCGCGGCCGGGGCGCTCGCGGTGATAAACCTGCACGCAAGCCGCGCGACAATGATGAACGCAGCAAACCAAGTCGCGGTACACCCGTGGCGGAGCGGCCAAGTGCTGTCGGCCGAGATCGCAAGCCCTCACCGGTGAAGCGCGGTGGTCCGGCAGCTACTGACGGACAGCGTCCTGGTTTCGGACGTGGTGATCGCTCCAAGCGGCCATGACGGTATAGCGTAAAGCGAAAAAAGAAGGGCGAAGCCATTAGGTTTCGCCCTTTTTGTTTGTTTGACCCTCGGATAATTTCGCTACGACGAGGCAACGCGCGTCAGATTGCGTCCGTCTTGTTTGGCTTGGTAAAGGGCCTGATCGGCGCGACGCAGCAGATCGTCCTGTGACTCGCCTGGCTGGTGGGTCGCACAACCAAGGCTGGCCGACAGCCGGACCTGTTTGTCTCCCACCAGCAAGCACAGATTTTGAATGGCGGCTCTGATCCGTTCGGCCACAACGGCCGCAGCCTCCGGTCCGCTGTTGGACAATACGAGAACGAACTCCTCGCCACCAAAGCGGAACACCATGTCAACGTTGCGCAACTGCTCCTTGAGTAATAGCGCGGTGGCTTTCAGGGCGGCGTCTCCGGCCTGGTGTCCGTAGGTATCGTTGAGGCGCTTGAAATGATCCATATCCAACATGATTACCGACACGGCTTGGCTGTGGCGGCGGGACAGTTCGGTCTCTCGCGACAATGCGTGAACCATCGCCGCGCGGTTACCGGCGCCGGTCAACGGATCCTTGAGCGAGGCTTGAACGGCTTGTCGGTAAAGCAATGCGTTGCGCAATGGAAACAGCAGACAGTCGAGGGCATTCTCCAGTTGTTCCAGGACTGGGTCGGGTACGTACTGCGAGCTGAACAGGCACAGTTCGCCAAGGCAATCTCCGCTATGGGAAAGTGAATAGCTGACATCAAAGCCGTTGGCTTCGCCTATTTGAAGCTGGAAGTCGGTGCCGGAGTGGCTGTAGGAAAGGGCTCGCAGTGGAACCAGATTGCTGACTTCTTCAAAAAAGAAATCCAGCAGGCGGTCGAGTTCCAAGCTGGTTTGCAAACGCAGCGTCAGAAGCCTTAGCCGCTCGGAAAAGCCATGTTGGTCCGTCGACAGTGTTTTGCTGAAACTGATGTCCAGCCGTCGAACGCGCGCGGTGCTGATATCGATTGTAGAAGGGGTCTGCTTATCTGCCAGCATGGGAGTGAACCTCAGAACGCTGCCTGCGTTGATAGAGGTTCTATAGCGAATATGATGCCAACTTAAAATATCTAATGAAAACAGTTAGTTAGATAGAGGCTGGGGAATCCGGCGGCAACAGGTTGCCAGCGAAACGGCGGACTGATGCCAATTTGACATGCAGGCCGCCATATCGGCGCCAGTAAACAGGCGCCGCTGCTGGATATTCTACTGGGCGTCAAACGCCCGCCCATTTACGTCCTGACTATCGGGGCCCATCAGATAAAGGTAGGCAGGCATGATTTCCGCGGGCAATGGATTCACTTCGGGATTCTCCCCTGGATAGGCTTTTGCGCGCATGTCGGTACGGGTCGCACCTGGGTTGATGCTATTGCTGCGCACAGAGCTGGTGCCGTCGAGCTCATCAGCCAGCACCTGCATCAAGCCTTCGGTGGCGAATTTGGAAACGGCATATCCGCCCCAATAGGCGCGTCCTTTCCTGCCAACGCTGCTGGAGGTGAAAATCACGGAAGCGTCATCAGCCAGTTTCAGCAGAGGCAATAGGGTGCTGGCGAGCATGAAGGTTGCGTTGACATTCACTTGCATGACGCGCATGAAATTGTCGCCTGACAGCTGTTCGATCGGTGAGCGGGGGCCGACGATGCTGGCATTAAGGAGCAGGCCGTCCAACCGTCCGAACTCCCGTTCAACGGTGGCGGCAAGTTCGTCGTATTGGTGCGGTAAGGCCGTTTCCAGATTGAGCGGTATCACGGCGGGTTGAGGCCAGCCGGCTGCCTCAATCTCGTCGTAAACACGGTTGAGGTTGTCCTCATTCTTACCAAGCAAAAGGACGGTCGCTCCATGTGCTGCGTAGGCTTTCGCGGCGGCTTCGCCAATTCCGCGCCCTGCGCCGGTGACCATGATGATCCGATTCTTGAGCAGGTCGGGACGGGCGGAGTACTCGAACATCTGAAGCCTCATAAACAGAGCGGGGCAATTGCCCACTGAAGGTTGTCGGAAGAAAGTGATGGCTGGGAAGGGTCAGTCCAGCGTTCGCAGCTCGAGAAACTGACGGAGCTCGAGCGGATGATTCACCACCACGTCTGCGCCCCAGGTATCCGGATCGTCATCGGGGTGGATGTAGCCGTAACGCACGGCGGCCGTACGGCTACCTGCTGCACGGCCGGACTCGATATCGCGAAGATCATCCCCAACGAACAGGACCGTTGCAGGGTCGAGGTCGAGTTGGCTACAGGCCAACAGCATAGGCTCAGGGTCGGGTTTACTCTGGCTGACATGATCGGGGCAGACCAGAACAGCGGAGCGAGAGGCCAGGCCCAATTGCTGCATGATCGGCTCGGCGAAACGCACCGGCTTGTTGGTGACCACACCCCAGATCAGGTCTGCCTGCTCGATCTCGCTCAGCAGTTCTGCCATCCCTTCGTATAGCTTGCTCTCAACGGCACAGTGCCGTTGATATCGCTCCAGAAACTCCAGTCGAAGTATCTCAAACTCATCAGAAAGCGGGTCGACGTCAAAGGCGCTGAGTACCATCGCCCGAGCACCACCGGAAACGACGTCACGCACCTGCTGATCGGGAACACGATCTAGGCCGCGCGCCATGCGCATAGCCTGAGCCACGGCGATAAAGTCCGGAGCGGTATCGAGCAGCGTGCCGTCCATATCGAATAACACTGCGCGCAGACGCATCAGGCCTCCCGCAGTGTCTGGATCATGTAGTTCACATCCACGTCAGGTGAGAGCTTGTAGTGCTTCGTCAGGGGGTTGTATGTCAGGCCGATTATGTCCTTCACCAGAAGCCCGACTTCGCGGCTCCAGGCGCCCAGTTCGGATGGGCGGATGAACTTGCGATAATCATGTGTGCCACGCGGCAACAGTTGCAGCACGTATTCCGCGCCGACGATTGCGAACGCATAGGCCTTCGGATTGCGGTTTATCGTTGAAAAGAACACCTGTCCGCCAGGCTTTACCATCTTGTAGCACGCGCGAATCACAGAGGCGGGATCAGGGACATGCTCAAGCATCTCAAGGCAGGTCACTACATCGAACTGCTCTGGCATTTCTTCTGCCAAGGCCTCAGCAGTGATCTGCCGGTACTCGATCTCTAACTCCGACTCCAGCAAATGCAGACGGGCAACCGACAAGGGTGCCTCGCCCATGTCGATACCCGTCACCGTAGCGCCGCGCTGAGCCATGGCTTCGCTGAGAATTCCGCCTCCGCAGCCAACGTCCAGGACCTTTTTACCGGCTAGCGATACGTGCTCATCAATCCAGTTGACCCTGAGCGGATTGATCTCGTGCAGCGGTTTGAACTCGCTTTCGCGGTCCCACCAGCGATGGGCGAGAGCTTCAAATTTGGCGATTTCGGCGTGGTCGACGTTGCTCATTGTCTGTTCCATTTATAAGCCTGAGGGGGAAGCTTGAGCAGCAGAGGCCCATGTTGCCAGGTTCGGTCAGATGCGGGACATCTACTGAAACGCTTCGTGTAAGTCAGTTTGTCGCGGTGGTTAAAACTGAGGGTAGCCCCGTCTCAGTGTTTTGAGCTGATCTTCTCTCCCCATTCCTGGGCGGTGGCGATGAGCTGCTCCTCGTCCATGCGGGTGAGATGACGGTCGTCGAGCAGTTGCTTACCGGCAACCCAGACATGACGCACGCAGTCTCGGCCGCTGGAATAAATAAGTTGGGATACGGGATCATAAACGGGCTGCTGTGCTAGGCGCGATAAATCGAAGGCCACTAGATCCGCGAATTTCCCGATCTCGAGCGATCCGGTGTGATCGTCCAGCCCAAGAGCGCGTGCACCGTTGAGCGTGGCCATACGCAGCGCGCGATGGGCATTAAGAGCGGTCGCCGATCCCGAAACGGCCTTAGCAAGCAGTGCCGCGGTGCGGGTTTCTCCCAGCAGGTCGAGATCGTTGTTGCTGGCCGCTCCATCAGTGCCGATGCCCACATTCACGCCGGCTTCCCACAAACGCTCCACAGGACAAAAACCGCTGGCCAATTTCAGGTTGGACTCAGGGCAATGGATCACGCTGCAGTTATGTTCGACCAGCAGAGCAACGTCGTCGTCGTTTACCTGGGTCATGTGCACGGCTTGAAAGCGAGGCCCTAAAAGCTGTAGGCGCGCCAAGCGTGCAAGCGGGCGCTCACCATAGTGGTTCAGCGCTTCTTCCACCTCATGTGCAGTCTCATGGACATGCATATGTATGCCGATGTCCATTTCTGCGACCAATGTCCGGATGCTTTCCAGCTTATCGTCGCTGACCGAATAGGGAGCGTGGGGGCCAAAGGCGATACTTAGGCGTGGATGGTGTTTGAGGTCGTCGAACAGCCCAACACCTTTACGAAGCGCCTCGTCGGCGTTGCGGGCCCCAGGAATAGGAAAGTCCAGAACCGGAATCGTTATTTGCGCGCGAACCCCGTGTTTATGTACGAGTTGGCTGACGACCTCAGGAAAGAAGTACATATCAGAAAAACAGGTAATCCCGCTCTGCAGCTGTTCCGCGATAGCCAGCTCGGTGCCTGCTTTGATAAACGCCTCGTCGACCCACCTGCTTTCTGCCGGCCAGACATGCTCGTGCAGCCAGGTCATCAGCGGTAGATCATCAGCCAGACCGCGGAAAAGGGTCATAGCTGCGTGGCCGTGAGCATTTACAAGCCCTGGCGCAAGAAGCATTCCAGAAAGGTCACGCGTCTCTTTGGCCACGTGCTGTCCGGCGTGTTCACGGGGTGCTATCAGCACGATGCGCCCGTCACGGATTCCCAACGCATGGTTCTTCAGCACAACACCAGCTGGCTCGACCGGGACAAGCCAGGTCGGAAATAGCAAGAGGTCGAGCGGCTCGGCAGAAGTGTTAGGCATCTGGATCATCGGGTACATAGAGACGAGGGGGATGAGTGTAAAGCCTGTCGATCCCGGTTTGAAGAAAGCCTGGGCAGACTTTGAAGCCTCTACATCTATATAGGAACATGATCGCCAGACCCAGCAGGTGAATAATCAACAAAGCTCAAAACAACGGTTGACGTGAGTTTCTGGGTGCCTATAATGCGCACCTTCTCCGGCGCAGGTCTTTAGCGAAACCTCTTGTAAATCAAGAAGTTAGCGAAAATAAAGGGTTGCACGGATGGCGAATTCGAGTAGAATGCGCCGGGCTGGCAGGGTGGTGGTTGAGTCCTGTTGGTGGCTTCGGTCAGGTTGATCGGAAGCGGTTGAAAGAGGTGGTTGACAGCGGTTTTATACGCTGTATGATTCGCCTCCCGCTGACGAGAGACGCTAGGTTGATCGGAAGCGCAAGCGGTTGAGAAGAAAGAAAAACTTCTTCAAAAACAGCTTGACGGGACACAAGGCTGCTGTAGAATGCGCGGCCTCGGTTGAGACGAAAGACTTGATCGAAACGCTCTTTAACAACTGAATCAAGCAATTCGTGTGGGTGCTTGTGAGGTAAGACTGGTAGTCAGCAAGATTATCAGCATCACAAATGCTCAACGAGAAATCATTGAGTGCTCTTCTTGAGGGTAACCTTTAGAAGAGATTGCGATTGCTGAGCCAAGTTTAGGGTTTTCTCAAAACCCATGCAGTATTGAACTGAAGAGTTTGATCATGGCTCAGATTGAACGCTGGCGGCAGGCCTAACACATGCAAGTCGAGCGGATGAGTGGAGCTTGCTCCATGATTCAGCGGCGGACGGGTGAGTAATGCCTAGGAATCTGCCTATTAGTGGGGGACAACGTTTCGAAAGGAACGCTAATACCGCATACGTCCTACGGGAGAAAGCAGGGGACCTTCGGGCCTTGCGCTAATAGATGAGCCTAGGTCGGATTAGCTAGTTGGTGAGGTAATGGCTCACCAAGGCGACGATCCGTAACTGGTCTGAGAGGATGATCAGTCACACTGGAACTGAGACACGGTCCAGACTCCTACGGGAGGCAGCAGTGGGGAATATTGGACAATGGGCGAAAGCCTGATCCAGCCATGCCGCGTGTGTGAAGAAGGTCTTCGGATTGTAAAGCACTTTAAGTTGGGAGGAAGGGCATTAACCTAATACGTTAGTGTTTTGACGTTACCGACAGAATAAGCACCGGCTAACTTCGTGCCAGCAGCCGCGGTAATACGAAGGGTGCAAGCGTTAATCGGAATTACTGGGCGTAAAGCGCGCGTAGGTGGTTTGTTAAGTTGGATGTGAAAGCCCCGGGCTCAACCTGGGAACTGCATCCAAAACTGGCAAGCTAGAGTATGGCAGAGGGTGGTGGAATTTCCTGTGTAGCGGTGAAATGCGTAGATATAGGAAGGAACACCAGTGGCGAAGGCGACCACCTGGGCTAATACTGACACTGAGGTGCGAAAGCGTGGGGAGCAAACAGGATTAGATACCCTGGTAGTCCACGCCGTAAACGATGTCGACTAGCCGTTGGGATCCTTGAGATCTTAGTGGCGCAGCTAACGCATTAAGTCGACCGCCTGGGGAGTACGGCCGCAAGGTTAAAACTCAAATGAATTGACGGGGGCCCGCACAAGCGGTGGAGCATGTGGTTTAATTCGAAGCAACGCGAAGAACCTTACCAGGCCTTGACATGCAGAGAACTTTCCAGAGATGGATTGGTGCCTTCGGGAACTCTGACACAGGTGCTGCATGGCTGTCGTCAGCTCGTGTCGTGAGATGTTGGGTTAAGTCCCGTAACGAGCGCAACCCTTGTCCTTAGTTACCAGCACGTTATGGTGGGCACTCTAAGGAGACTGCCGGTGACAAACCGGAGGAAGGTGGGGATGACGTCAAGTCATCATGGCCCTTACGGCCTGGGCTACACACGTGCTACAATGGTCGGTACAAAGGGTTGCCAAGCCGCGAGGTGGAGCTAATCCCATAAAACCGATCGTAGTCCGGATCGCAGTCTGCAACTCGACTGCGTGAAGTCGGAATCGCTAGTAATCGTGAATCAGAATGTCACGGTGAATACGTTCCCGGGCCTTGTACACACCGCCCGTCACACCATGGGAGTGGGTTGCTCCAGAAGTAGCTAGTCTAACCTTCGGGAGGACGGTTACCACGGAGTGATTCATGACTGGGGTGAAGTCGTAACAAGGTAGCCGTAGGGGAACCTGCGGCTGGATCACCTCCTTAATCGAAGACTTCAGCTTCTTCATAAGTTCCCACACGAATTGCTTGATTCACTAGCGAAAAGCGATTGGGTTTCGACCCGAGAGAGACGATTGGGTCTGTAGCTCAGTTGGTTAGAGCGCACCCCTGATAAGGGTGAGGTCGGCAGTTCGAATCTGCCCAGACCCACCAATTGTCATGGGATGTGGCCGATCTGTAGATGGGGCCATAGCTCAGCTGGGAGAGCGCCTGCTTTGCACGCAGGAGGTCAGCGGTTCGATCCCGCTTGGCTCCACCATTATTCTCACCATCGCTTGAAAGCACAGAAATGAATAGATTCCTTAGGGAGTGTATTGATTTCTGGTCTTTGCGCCAGTAACTGTTCTTTAAAAATTTGGGTATGTGATAGAAGTAGATTTGAGTGGTCACTTTCACTGGTGATTATTCAAGTCAAGGTAAAATTTGCGAGTAAAATTGCGGATTTTCGGCGAATGTCGTCTTCACGTTATTAGACAATAACCAGATTGCTTGGGGTTATATGGTCAAGTGAAGAAGCGCATACGGTGGATGCCTTGGCAGTCAGAGGCGATGAAAGACGTGGTAGCCTGCGAAAAGCTTCGGGGAGTCGGCAAACAGACTTTGATCCGGAGATGTCTGAATGGGGGAACCCAGCCATCATAAGATGGTTATCACACACTGAATACATAGGTGTGTGAGGCGAACCAGGGGAACTGAAACATCTAAGTACCCTGAGGAAAAGAAATCAACCGAGATTCCCTTAGTAGTGGCGAGCGAACGGGGACTAGCCCTTAAGCTTCTTTGATTTTAGCGGAACGCTCTGGAAAGTGCGGCCATAGTGGGTGATAGCCCTGTACGCGAAAAGGTCTTAGAAGTGAAATCGAGTAGGACGGAGCACGAGAAACTTTGTCTGAATATGGGGGGACCATCCTCCAAGGCTAAATACTACTGACTGACCGATAGTGAACTAGTACCGTGAGGGAAAGGCGAAAAGAACCCCGGAGAGGGGAGTGAAATAGATCCTGAAACCGTATGCGTACAAGCAGTGGGAGCCTACTTTGTTAGGTGACTGCGTACCTTTTGTATAATGGGTCAGCGACTTATTTTCAGTGGCGAGCTTAACCGAATAGGGGAGGCGTAGCGAAAGCGAGTCTTAATAGGGCGTCTAGTCGCTGGGAATAGACCCGAAACCGGGCGATCTATCCATGGGCAGGTTGAAGGTTGGGTAACACTAACTGGAGGACCGAACCGACTACCGTTGAAAAGTTAGCGGATGACCTGTGGATCGGAGTGAAAGGCTAATCAAGCTCGGAGATAGCTGGTTCTCCTCGAAAGCTATTTAGGTAGCGCCTCGTGTATCACTGCTGGGGGTAGAGCACTGTTTCGGCTAGGGGGTCATCCCGACTTACCAAACCGATGCAAACTCCGAATACCAGCAAGTGTCAGCACGGGAGACACACGGCGGGTGCTAACGTCCGTCGTGAAAAGGGAAACAACCCAGACCGTCAGCTAAGGTCCCAAAATCCTGGTTAAGTGGGAAACGATGTGGGAAGGCTCAGACAGCTAGGAGGTTGGCTTAGAAGCAGCCACCCTTTAAAGAAAGCGTAATAGCTCACTAGTCGAGTCGGCCTGCGCGGAAGATGTAACGGGGCTCAAACCAGGTACCGAAGCTACGGGTTCATCGTAAGATGAGCGGTAGAGGAGCGTTCTGTAAGCCTGTGAAGGTGAGTTGAGAAGCTTGCTGGAGGTATCAGAAGTGCGAATGCTGACATGAGTAACGACAATGGGAGTGAAAAACTCCCACGCCGAAAGACCAAGGGTTCCTGCGCAACGTTAATCGACGCAGGGTGAGTCGGTCCCTAAGGCGAGGCTGAAGAGCGTAGTCGATGGGAAACGGGTTAATATTCCCGTACTTCTAGTTACTGCGATGGGGGGACGGAGAAGGCTAGGCCAGCTTGGCGTTGGTTGTCCAAGTTTAAGGTGGTAGGCAGAGGTCTTAGGTAAATCCGGGATCTTAATGCCGAGAACTGATGACGATCCTTCTTTTAGAAGGAGAAGTGGTTGATGCCATGCTTCCAGGAAAAGCCTCTAAGCTTCAGGTAACTAGGAACCGTACCCCAAACCGACACAGGTGGTTGGGTAGAGAATACCAAGGCGCTTGAGAGAACTCGGGTGAAGGAACTAGGCAAAATGGCACCGTAACTTCGGGAGAAGGTGCGCCGGTGAGGGTGAAGGGTTTACCCCGTAAGCTCATGCCGGTCGAAGATACCAGGCCGCTGCGACTGTTTATTAAAAACACAGCACTCTGCAAACACGAAAGTGGACGTATAGGGTGTGACGCCTGCCCGGTGCCGGAAGGTTAATTGATGGGGTTAGCGCAAGCGAAGCTCTTGATCGAAGCCCCGGTAAACGGCGGCCGTAACTATAACGGTCCTAAGGTAGCGAAATTCCTTGTCGGGTAAGTTCCGACCTGCACGAATGGCGTAACGATGGCGGCGCTGTCTCCACCCGAGACTCAGTGAAATTGAAATCGCTGTGAAGATGCAGTGTATCCGCGGCTAGACGGAAAGACCCCGTGAACCTTTACTATAGCTTTGCACTGGACTTTGAATTTGCTTGTGTAGGATAGGTGGGAGGCTTTGAAGCGTGGACGCCAGTTCGCGTGGAGCCAACCTTGAAATACCACCCTGGCAACTTTGAGGTTCTAACTCTGGTCCGTTATCCGGATCGAGGACAGTGTATGGTGGGTAGTTTGACTGGGGCGGTCTCCTCCTAAAGAGTAACGGAGGAGTACGAAGGTGCGCTCAGACCGGTCGGAAATCGGTCGTAGAGTATAAAGGCAAAAGCGCGCTTGACTGCGAGACAGACACGTCGAGCAGGTACGAAAGTAGGTCTTAGTGATCCGGTGGTTCTGTATGGAAGGGCCATCGCTCAACGGATAAAAGGTACTCCGGGGATAACAGGCTGATACCGCCCAAGAGTTCATATCGACGGCGGTGTTTGGCACCTCGATGTCGGCTCATCACATCCTGGGGCTGAAGCCGGTCCCAAGGGTATGGCTGTTCGCCATTTAAAGTGGTACGCGAGCTGGGTTTAGAACGTCGTGAGACAGTTCGGTCCCTATCTGCCGTGGACGTTTGAGATTTGAGAGGGGCTGCTCCTAGTACGAGAGGACCGGAGTGGACGAACCTCTGGTGTTCCGGTTGTCACGCCAGTGGCATTGCCGGGTAGCTATGTTCGGAAGAGATAACCGCTGAAAGCATCTAAGCGGGAAACTTGCCTCAAGATGAGATCTCACTGGAGCCTTGAGCTCCCTGAAGGGCCGTCGAAGACTACGACGTTGATAGGTTGGGTGTGTAAGCGCTGTGAGGCGTTGAGCTAACCAATACTAATTGCCCGTGAGGCTTGACCATATAACACCCAAACAATTTGTTGTTTGTGTGTCAGACGGTTGAAGTCGACAACAAACCGAAAAGACGCAACGCTCGCAAAGCGAAAGCAATACCGAAACACCATCACATACCCAATTAGGGGAAGCGACTCAAAACCGACTCCCCAACCGAATTGCTTGACGACCATAGAGCGTTGGAACCACCTGATCCCATCCCGAACTCAGTAGTGAAACGACGCATCGCCGATGGTAGTGTGGGGTTTCCCCATGTGAGAGTAGGTCATCGTCAAGCTTCTACACCAAACCCCCGATCTTCGTAAGAGGATCGGGGGTTTGTCTTTGGGCTACAGAAAAGCGCTCGACGAGCGTGGCCGTGGCTAGCTACCAATGTTTCGTGGCGGTCGTGTTCTAACTAGGGTTTAGCTTCAGGTTGGCTTAAAATTTGCTTAAAATTGATATCAAAATTGGCGGTCAATTTTATGACGTATTTACTAAACGCTTCCGAGGCGAAGCAACGCGGCGGAATAGAAAAATGAAGGCGGTGATTCTCGCGGGGGGTTTAGGAACTCGTATCAGCGAAGAGTCTCATCTCAAGCCCAAGCCAATGATCGAAATAGGTGGTAAGCCAATTATTTGGCACATCATGAAGATTTACTCCCACTTCGGGATCAATGATTTCGTGATCTGCCTAGGCTACAAGGGCTACATCATAAAGGAATATTTCGCCAACTATTTCCTTCACATGTCCGACGTCACGTTGGACATGGCAGAGAACCGGATGCATATCCATAATCGACACGCGGAACCCTGGCGGGTGACCTTAGTCGACACTGGAGAGGGTACCGGGACCGGGGGGCGGTTGAAGCGTGTAAGGGAGTATCTGAGCGAAGAAACGTTTTGCCTTACCTACGGCGACGGCGTTGCGAATGTCGATATCCTCAAGTTGATCGACTTTCACTATGGGCATGGAAAACTCGCCACGGTTACAGCGGTACAGCCGCCCGGTCGCTACGGCGCGTTAAATGTGCAAGGGGACCAAGTGCGGGGCTTTCAGGAAAAGCCGCTAGGTGACGGCGGTTGGATCAATGGTGGCTTTTTCGTGCTGGAGCCCGCTGTTATTGACTACATCGATGCTGACGCCACTACTTGGGAGGATGAACCCATGCGGCAATTGGCCGATGAAGGCCAGTTGATGAGCCACCTGCACCGAGGTTTCTGGCATCCGATGGATACGTTGCGCGACCGCAACTTGCTCGAAGATCGATGGAAAAGCGGCCAGGCGGAGTGGCGACTATGGTCGTGAGCCCGGCATTCTGGGCGGGCCGCCGAGTCTTTCTTACCGGACATACCGGCTTCAAGGGCGGCTGGTTGACCATGTGGCTGCAAGAGCTAGGGGCCGAAGTGCAAGGCTACGCGCTGCCTGCCAATACCAGCCCAGCGTTCTGGCAAGTAGCAGGTTTGCATGAAAAAGTGCCCGGAACATTGGCCGATATTCGCGATGCGAAGCGCGTGCTCTGCGCCGTCACCAACTTCCAGCCTGAAATCATTTTGCATTTGGCCGCCCAGCCGCTGGTGCGTGAATCTTATCGGCTGCCAGCGGAAACCTACGCGATCAACGTGATGGGCACGGTCAACCTGCTCGAGGCGGTGCGTCAATGCGATTCAGTGCGAGCCGTCGTGGTCGTGACCACTGACAAGTGCTATGACAATCGTGAGTGGGTCTGGCCGTACCGTGAGCAGGACGCTCTTGGCGGGCATGATCCGTACAGCAGCAGCAAAGCGTGTACGGAGATACTTTGCGCGTCCTGGCGCGATTCCTACCTTCGAAAAAAAGGCGTAGCTCTGGCCACGGCGCGTGCTGGCAATGTACTCGGTGGTGGTGATTGGGCAGCTGACCGTCTGGTTCCCGATATCCTAAGTACCTGGCAGGCCGGTGAGTCGTTGAGCCTGCGCTATCCTCACGCCGTGCGGCCATGGCAGCATGTACTCGAACCTCTGAGTGGTTATTTGTCCTTGGCTCAAGCCTTGATAGAGCAGGGCGACACGATGGCCTCGGCCTGGAACTTTGGTCCTGATGCTGATGCGCTTGTCAGTGTTGGTGAGCTGGTTGAAAAGTTGGCGCGGGGCTGGGAGGGCGTGGCGCATTGGAAGATCGAACCGCTTGCGCAACCGCACGAAGCTGGCTTGCTTGCATTGGATTCCGCCAAGGCGCGGAGGGTGCTGAGTTGGCGGCCTCGCTGGACGTTGGATCAGACCGTCAGGCGTACCCTGGATTGGCACGCCGCCTGGCTTACTGACGCGGACATGCACACATTCACCCGCGGCCAGATCGCGGCATATCAAGGCGAAACCGATGAGTGAACAGACGGCGCAGCAGTTGCGCCAGCAGATAAGTGAGCTGGTCGGTCGCTACGCAGAGCAGCATTTGGCCACAGTTCCGTTCGTACCTGGCCAGGTTGCGGTGCCTGCATCCGGGAAGGTAATCGGTGCGGGTGAGCTCCAAACTATGACAGAGGCCGTGTTGGACGGCTGGCTGACCACAGGGCGTTTTAATGAGGCTTTTGAAAAACGCCTCGCCCGGTATCTCGGCCGCCGCAGCGTATTGACCACCAACTCCGGCTCTTCAGCGAATCTGCTGGCCTTTTCGGCGCTGACTTCGCCTCGTCTGGGCGACCGAGCAATCCGTAAGGGTGACGAAGTGATCGGTGTGGCAGCCGGATTTCCAACCACGGTCAATCCCATCCTGCAATTTGGCGCTGTACCAGTGTTCGTCGACGTCGAACTGGGAACTTACAACATTGACCCAGCTCAGGTAGAGGCGGCTATCGGGCCGCGCACCAAGGCCATCATGCTCGCCCACACGCTGGGCAATCCGTTTGATCTCAAGGTCATTCGCGATCTGTGCGATCGCTATGGATTGTGGCTGATTGAAGATTGCTGCGACGCCCTTGGTTCAACCTACGACGGACGTCAGGTAGGCACCTTCGGCGATATTGGCACCCTTAGCTTCTATCCGGCGCATCACATCACCATGGGCGAGGGCGGCGCGGTGTTTACCGATTCGCCATTGCTCAAACGCATTGTTGAATCCTTCCGTGACTGGGGGCGGGATTGCTACTGCGCACCTGGCGAGGACAACACATGCGGCAAGCGATTCTGCTGGCAACTGGGTGATCTTCCCGAAGGGTACGACCACAAGTACACCTATTCGCACCTTGGCTACAATCTCAAGATTACCGATATGCAAGCTGCCTGCGCCCTGGCGCAAATGGACCGGGTGGATGACTTCATCGCTGCGCGCAAGCGCAACTTCGCCTGGCTCAGTGAGCGGCTGGCCGGCTGCGGCGATCAGCTGATCCTGCCACACGCCACACCTGGTAGCGACCCTTCCTGGTTCGGTTTCCCATTGACCCTGCGCGATGGTTGCGGCATCGAGCGGGTCGGGCTGCTGCGTTATCTGGATGAGCAACGTGTGGGCACGCGCCTGCTGTTCGCCGGCAACCTGACGCGCCAGCCTTACATGCAGGGCCAGGAGTACCGCGTGTGCGGTGAGCTGACGATGAGCGACAAGGCGATGCGTGACACCTTCTGGATCGGCTTGTGGCCGGGGCTGTCCGAGGATCATCTGGAGCATGCGGCGCGCAGCCTGGAAACTTATGTGCGGAGGCTGCGCTGATGCGCGCTTACGTGCTGTGCGGTGGTTTCGGCACGCGCCTGCGCAGCGTGACGGACGCGCAGAAGGCGTTGGTGCCGGTGCATGGCGAGCCCTTTCTGGCGCGCGTGCTGCGTCAACTGGCGGGGGCCGGCGTCAGCGAGGTCGTGCTTTGCGCTCACTACCGGGCCGAGCAGGTCGCTGAACAACTGGCGGCTCTGGCGCGGGACGCCGGGCTGCGACTGATGCTGGTGGTCGAGCCCAGCCCGATGGGCACGGGCGGAGCCTTGCTCAATGCGCTGCGTGAGCAGCCGGCGCCGGACCGGTATCTGGTGCTCAACGCCGACACCTTTCTCGACGCCGAAGGCTACGGGCTTATGCTGCAGGGGCAGGGGCAGGGGCAGGGGCAGGGGCAGGGCAATGCGCTGCTGGCTGTGCGGGTGGAGGATCGTAGCCGCTACGGTAGCCTAGAGGTCGGTGCCGAGGGTCGGTTGTGTGCGCTACTGGAAAAGGGCCGCGAAGGACCAGGCCTGATCAATGCGGGCGTCTACGCTTTCACCTGTGAAACCTTCGCGAGCGCCGCCGTACGAGCCTGCTCAATGGAGCAGGAACTACTGCCCGAGTTGCTGGCCCGTGAGACTTTGAACGTCATCGAGTACAGCGGTCGCTTCATCGATATCGGCACGCCGGAGTCGCTTGACCAATATACCAATGATTTTTGGATGGAATCTCGGTCATGAGTCTGCTCGTGCAAGCCCTCCGTATCCGTGAGCAGCAGAGCATCCTCGATGCCGTCGAATGCATCGAGGCCGGCACCCTGCAGATCGCCTTCGTGGTAGACGAGCATATGCGCCTGCTGGGGGTGGTGACCAACGGTGACGTGCGCCGCCACCTGCTGCAGGGCGGCAAGACGGACGAGCCGGTGACCGCCTGCATGAACGAGGAGTTTCGTTCGGTGCGTATAGGCGCGCCGCGTGAAGACCTGCTCAAGGCTTTCGACCTGGGGTACATCGCTCTACCAGGCCTCGATGAACAAGGCCGTCTGGTGGAGGTATACACCCGGCAGATGGCCGCCAGCGCCGAGGTGCCCGTCCTGGCACGCGCCCGTTCGCCCGTGCGCATGAGCTTCTGCGGTGGCGGTGCCGATCTCACCTATTTCTTCATCGACCACTCGGCGGCAGTGCTCAGCTGCACCGTGGGCCTGTATGCCCATGCCACCCTGATTCCGCGTGATGATGGCCGTATCAGCATCTACGCCGAGGATCTTGGCCGTGAGGAACACTATAGCTCCCTGGCCGAGTTGCTGGCCGCGCCGGAGAAGAGCCTGCTGGCCACCATTGTCGCGGTGATCAAGCCCAAATACGGCTTCGACCTTTACCTGCGTTCGGATTTTCCCGTTGGCTCTGGCCTGGGCGGCTCGTCGGCGGCCACTACCGCGACCATCGCGGTGTTCAACGAGCTGCGTCAGGATCGCTGGAACACCTACGAGATCGCCGAGCTGGCGTTTCAGGCCGAGCGTCTGTGCTTCGGCATCGCCGGTGGCTGGCAGGATCAGTACGCGTCGGCCTTCGGTGGCTTCAACCTGATCGAGTTCGAGAACCGGCGCAATCTCGTCCATCCCATTCGCCTGGAGGGCTCCATCCGCAACGAACTGGAGTCCTGTTTGGTGCTGTGCGACACCGGCATCTCGCATGACTCCGGGCGCCTGCACGAACTGCAGCGTGAGGAGATCGAGGCCGAGCTGTCGCAAACCGAACTGCTCAGCGCCAGCGTTACCCTGTGTCGGCGCATGCACCACTTTCTTATCCGGGGGGAGCTCAAGGCGTTCGGCACCTGCCTGGACGAAGCCTGGCAATTGAAGAAGCGCTTTTCCTCGGCCATCAGCGATGGCCGGCTTGACGACATCTACGCGGCCGCACTGGCTGCCGGAGCCTGTGGCGGCAAGCTGCTGGGCGCTGGTGGCGGCGGCTTTTTCCTGTTCTACGTCCAGCCCCAGCACCGCCAGCGCGTGGTCAGCGCCGTCGGCGCGCTGGGCTGTCAGACCCAGAACTTCCGCTTCGAATCGAGCGGCGTGACCTCATGGCGAACGAAAATCCAATGACCCCATTTCACATCGACGGCTTCCCGGTTGGCGGCGAGCGCGTCTACGTCATTGCCGAAGTCGGCAACAATCACAACGGTTCGCTGGAGCTGGCTCGGCAACTGGTCGATGCAGCCATCGAGGCCGGTGCCGATTGCGTCAAGTTCCAACTGCGCAACCGTGACGCCCTGTATCGGCGCAAGGCCGATGGCTCGCGCGCCGAGGATCTGGGCGTTGAGTACATTCAGGACTTGCTGGACAAGGTGGAGCTCAGCCTCGATGAACACCGCGAGGTGCGCGCCTATTGCGCGCAGAAGGGTATTACCTACCTATGCACGCCGTGGGATGAACCCAGTGTCGACGCGCTGGCCGACTTTGATGTGGCCGCGCTGAAGATCGCCTCGGCCGATCTGTGCAACCCCTACCTGATTGCTAAAGCCGCGAGTCTGGGCAAACCCCTGATCCTGTCCACCGGCATGTCCTTTGAGCACGAAATCGTGCGAGCCATTGAACAGTTGAATGCGCTGGGTACGCCATTCGCGCTGCTGCATTGCAACAGCGCCTATCCCGCCCCCGAGTCCGATATCCAGCTTGGCTATCTGCGGCGCTTACAGGAATTACACGGTCTGATCGGCTATTCCGGTCATGAGCGTGGCATCGCCATTACCCTCGGTGCAGTCGCGCTGGGTGCCAAGCTGGTGGAGCGGCACATCACCCTGGATCGCGGTATGGAGGGGCCGGACCACCTGGCCAGCCTGGAACCGAGCGAGTTTCGCCAACTGGTCGACGGCATCCGTCAACTGGAGCTGGCATTGCCTTGGCAAGGTCCGGGTCGCCATGCCAGTCAGGGCGAGCTGCTCAACCGTGAGAACCTCGGCAAGAGCGTGATCGCCGCATGCGACATCACCCGTGGCACCGTCATGGACGCGTCAATGTTGCGTATCGCCAGCCCTGGTCAGGGCCTCCCGCCGTATCGTTTGCCGGAGCTGTTGGGCAAACCGGCTGGTCGCGATATCGCTTTGGGCGATTTTCTCTTCGACAGTGACCTGAGCGAGCAGGCCCAGGAGCAGGGCCTGGCGTTCGACCTGCCGATCCGCTGGGGGGTGCCGGTGCGCTATCACGACTTCCTCGATTACCGCCGACGGATCAGCCCGGATCTGTTCGAGTTCCACCTGTCCTACCGTGACCTCAGCCTCAAACCACAGCCGTTTCTCGCCGAGGTCGACTGTTCGCGCCTGGTGGTGCACGCGCCAGAGCTGTTCGAGAACAGCGAGCTGCTGGATCTGGCCTCGGACGACCCGGCCTATCGCCAGCGTTCGATCGACAACCTGCAGCGGGTGGTGGACGCGACCCTGCAAATGGGCGAATTCTTCCCCAATGCCGATGCGCGCCTGATCGTTGCCAACATTGGTGGCTTTTCCGCCGACGAGCCGCGCCCGCAGGCGATGCGCCCGGAACTTTACGAGCGCTTCCACGAGGCCTGCCGTCAGGTGGATTTCGCCGGCACCGAACTGATCCCGCAGAACATGGCGCCGTTCCCCTGGCATTTCGGTGGTCAACGTTACCAGAACATCTTCATGATGCCCGAGGAGCTGGCCGCCCAGGCACGCGACCATGGCCTGCGTCTGTGCCTGGATCTGTCGCACCTGCAGATGACCTGCTTTCACTTCGGCCTCGACTTCCAGCAGGCGCTGGCGCTGCTGCTGCCGCATTCGGCGCACCTGCATGTGGCCGATGCCAAAGGCATCAATGGCGAAGGCGTGCTGATGGGCACCGGCGATATCGACTGGCCGGCCACCTGGGCGCAGATTTGCCAGCACCCGCAGGTCAGCTTCATCCCCGAAGTTTGGCAGGGGCACAAGGATCATGGCGCCGGCTTTTGGTCAGCGCTGCAATTTCTGACTCGGCTCGCTTGAGCGCCGGTTTCGAGAGGTATTGAACGTGACTCAGACTGTCCGTGTCGCGGATTACATCATGGAGCGCCTGGCGCGCTTGAAGGTCGGGCAGGTCTACTTCCTGCCGGGCGGTGGCGCGATGCACCTCAATGACGCTCTGGGGCGTCATCCCGACCTGGAGCCCGTGCTTTGCCTGCATGAGCAGGCTGCCGCCATTGCTGCCGAAGCTGCAGGCAAACTCACCGGTGGCCCTGCCGCCTGCATGACGACGTGCGGCCCGGGGGCGACCAATACCGTGACCGCGGTACTCGGTGCCTGGTTGGACTCCACGCCGGTGTTCTTCGTTTCCGGCCAGGTCAAGAGCGCCGATCTCAAAGCAGGCACCGGCTTGCGCATGCTGGGTGTGCAGGAGGCCGATATCGTTTCGATCGTCCAGCCGATCACCAAGGCGGCCGTCACCCTGACCGATCCAGAAGCGGTAGCCGAGGTTTTCGACCAGCTCGAGCATGCTGCGCTTAGCGGCCGTCGTGGCCCGGTGTGGCTGGACGTGCCGCTGGACGTGCAGGCTGCGCAGGTCGATCCCGCCACCTTGCGTCGGGCGCAACCGCCTGTGGCGACCGAACAATCGGATATCAGCGCGGCTGTGGCGCAGACCGTGGCACTACTGCGCCAGGCCAAGCGCCCGGGCATCATCGCCGGTAGCGGCATTCGCATGGCCGGTGCGGTCGAGGCGTTCAACCAGCTGATCGACGCCGCGGGCGTACCGGTCATGCCGACCTGGCTGGCCATGGACATCATTGAGGACGAACATCCTCTGTACGGCGGCCGTCCCGGCTCAATCGCCCCCCGCTGGGCCAATTTCGCCCTGCAGAACTGCGACCTGCTGATTGTCCTCGGCTCACGTCTGGACATGGCGCTGACCGCATATAACCACGCACATTTCGCCCCATACGCGAAGAAGGTCGTGGTGGACATCGATCCGGCGGAAATCGCCAAGTTGCAGATGCCCATCGAGGTGTCGGTGGTCTCCGATGTCAAACCCTTCATCGAGGCACTGGCGGCGAAGGTTTCCCGTGATCGGCTGCCGTCCTACGCCGACTGGTTGGCGCGCATCGCTGATTGGCGCAAGCAATATCCGCTGCTGCAAGCCGAGCATGCCGACGACAGCCAGGGTGTAAGCATGTATTACTTCACCGATCAGTTGTCCTCGCAGCTCAACGAAGGGGACGTGATCGCGCCGGGCAGTTCAGGCTTCGCGTCGGAGTTGTTCCTGCTCAACCTGCGTCTGAAGAAGGGCCAGCGCTGCTTCCATAACCGTGGTACCGGGTCGATGGGCTTTGGTATCCCGTCGGCGATTGGCGCCTGCCTGGCCTCCGGTCGCCAGCCGACTGTGTGTGTCGAAGGTGATGGTGGCTTGCAACTGAACGTTCAGGAGCTGGCGACCCTTGCTGCACAGCGGCTGCCGATCAAGTGCTTCGTCATCAACAATCAGGGCTATGCCTCGATTCGTGCATCGCAAAGCGCGCACTTCAAGCTGCTGGTCGGCGCTGATGCCAGCAGCGGCTTGCAATTGCCGGATCTGGCGCAGTTGGCTAGCGCCTATGGTGTGGGTTACGCACGTATCGAGTCGCATACCAATCTGCAGGACAACCTGCAAAGGGTGCTGGATCGCGATGGTCCGGTGATCTGCGAGGTGCTGGTGCAGGTCGAGGAGCCGCGTGTGCCTCGGGTGATGACGCGCATCGACGAGAATGGCAAGCCGGTAACGGGCGCCCTGGAAGACCTGTATCCCTTCCTTAGCCGCGAGGAACTGGCACAACAGATGGCTGTATCGCTGGAACCTCCCGCATGAAGGCGTGGCTCAAGCGTCGTCTGACCGGTCTGTGCTATGGCTACCTGCGTGGCCAGCCTGACTGGGCTCATGAAAAATCACCAGAAGTGCGCCATGCGCGTGTTATGCCCATGGCCAGCCACGCGCCATGGGTCAATGACGCCGCGTTTCGCGAGGTGTACGAGGCCGTGCGCGATCACACCCTGGTCGACATGATGCGCTTGTATGAATTGTGGACGCTGGTTCGCCAGCTAGGCGACGTTGACGGTGATTTCCTGGAAGTCGGCGTGTGGCGCGGTGGCTCGGGATGTCTGATGGCGATGGCTGACTTGCGAGAGCGGCGCAGTGTGTTCCTGGCCGATACCTTCAGCGGTGTGGTCAAGGCCAGTTCGCACGACACCAGTTACCGTGGAGGGGAGCATGCTGATACCGGGGTCGATCTGGTTGTCGGATTGGCTGAGCGTTGCCAGGTGGCGGAGCGGGTTCGCGTACTGGTCGGTATGTTCCCGGAACACAATGCGGAACTGATCAGCGACAGGCTGGCACTGGTGCACATCGACGTGGATGTCTTCGACTCCGCTCGCGATGTACTGCTCTGGGCGGCGCCCCGGCTCGTGAGAGGTGGCGTGGTCATTTTCGACGATTACGGTTTCTATGGCTGTGAGGGGGTCACGCGCATGGTCAATGAGTTCGTGACGCAGCACCAGGGCTATCGCTTCGTGCATAACCTCAATGGACACGCAGTCCTGATCAAGGTGGCGGACCATGGCGAATGAGTTCGGCCTGGATCAGTTGTTGATTTACGGGGCACGGCTTGCGGGACGGCGGGTACGTGATTATCTGGCGGTTCGCGGTCAGTCCGTGGACGCTTTTCTTGATCGGGATGAAAGCCTGGATGAGGTCGATGGCCTGCCTGTCTACAGTGCCCAGCGTTGGGCGGCCAGTCACGATCCAAGCGCAGCGTGCGTGTTGATCGGTGTGTTCAACGCCCATGTGGATACCCGGGACATTTTCGACGACCTCGAGGCCCTCGGTTACGCCCGCATCGTCAGCATGGTGGAGTTCGTTCGCCTTTACCCTCAGGACCAGCCATTTCGTTATTGGCTGGTCGAGCCAAAGTTCTACGAGCGGCACGCTCCTCGTATCGCCTCGTTACGCGCGATTCTGGCCGATGAAGCCAGCAAGACGCTGCTGGACGCGATCTTGGAGTATCGCACCCTGGGTGACCCTCGCTGTCTGCCAGCGATTTCCGCCCAACAGTACTTTCCCGGCGACCTGCCTCGCCTACCCGAACCGCTGCGTTTCATCGACTGCGGTGCCTACACCGGAGATACGGTCCAGTCGTTTCTGGGCGCGGGCGTTCGCTTCGCCAGCCTGGCGACGTTCGAGCCGGATCTGGACAACTATCGATACCTGACAGCGCATCTCGGCTCGGTTCCCGGAGCCATCCATTTCCCCTGCGGTGTGTCGGACAGCAACCGAGTGAGTGGTTATGATCCTGCATTGGGGGCGGGCGGTCACCTCATCGAATCGGGCGGCAATCCCGTGTGCTGTGTGCGTCTGGATGACGCGTTGCCAGGTTTTGCTCCCAACTTCATCAAGATGGATGTGGAAGGTGAAGAGCCTGCAGCACTGCGCGGCGCGGAGAATCTTCTGCGCATAAATCGACCCCGTCTGGCCATCAGCATCTATCACCGCGCTGAGCATCTCTGGGAGATAGCTGAGCAACTACAGGACTACGACCTGGGTTATCGACTCTACCTGCGCTGTCACTCGCCAAGTACCTTCGATGTGGTGCTCTACGCCGTACCCGGACGATCATGACCCGCACGCTGGCAGTGAAATACGCGCCGGTCGCTTTACAAGGAAATTGCAGGTGCGATCAATGAACGAACTTTCTTCGATGGCTGAGTCTGTCGTTGTCTACGGCGGTGGTCAGATAGGTGTCGGATTCTGTCGGCGCTTGCTGCAGCACGGCGTGGATGTGCGCGCCATCATTGATCGCAAGCCCGAAGGTGTGACGGATGCACCTGTGCCGGTAATGAGTGTCGAGGCATGCCTGCAGCAGCACGGTAACCTGCTGGTCTTTGTGGCGATAGGCAATGGCCTTGCTCATCCCGAGATCGCAGGTGTTCTGCGTAGCGTTGGTTATACGACGATTCTTCACCTGCCGGTTTTTCTCCGTGGAGAGAAGGCTGCTGCCATGACGCGTGCTTGGAATGCCTTCTATTCCGGGGATTATGCTACGCCATGCGCGAGTTTTGACGAGCTGTATACCGTTCGAGCCGCGGACTACATTCTGAGTACGTTGTCAGACTATGTGACTTCCATCGTACACAAGGACTACGTGTATACCGTGCGGCGCTCTTACGATGGTATCGATCACGACTACGCCGACTACTTCAAGTGGCAAGGCCAGTCGCAGGACCTCATCGACAAGGCGACGAACGTGCGCCTGGATGATCCTGTCGTCAAGACGCTGCTTCCGTTCGATGAACTCTTTACTCAGGAGCAGGTGGAGTTCTACCGCTCCAAGACATTCTTCGACTTGAGCGACTACTACCGCGAGGCCGCGTCCGTCGCTGTGTTCGACGAGGCGTTGCACCGTTTCAATATCCTCGATGGCTCTCACCGCGCGTTCTATCTTGAACGTCAGGGTTTCGATGGCATTCCGCTCAAGATGAAGAAAGACGAGTGGGAGGCCTATTTCCGTGAGCGGCAGGCGCAGGCTCTGATGGATCATTGTCGGACTCTGCAAACACTACCTGCCGTCGTGAAGCATCCAGCGTTCATGTCGTTTCCGGTTCGTGAACGCGAGCCGGACGCCGAGTTTATGCACCTGGTTAAGGAAGTTTGCCCTCTATGATGTGGACAGCGCACACGCCGGTCATTCTCTACGGTGCGGCCCATCGTGGCACCATGGTTTCGCGCTATCTACGAAGTGACTGCAATATCATCGGCTTCATCGATAAACGTGCTGCCGAGATAGGCGTTCACGAGGGCATACCGGTCATGAGTTCCGCCGCAGCTGACAAGCAGGCCCTCGTGATTGTCTGCGTGAACAACATCTTCGAGCATGAAAGCATCGCATTGAGTTTGGCTGCCGAAGGGTTCGGGCATGTCATCTTCTGCCCCGTGGACGGCTCCAACATGTCGTGGCGGTCTGAAGAGGACCGCGCCGCGATGGCGAGGGTTTACAACAACATCATTGGCGAACGACTGAGTTTACCCACTGCGGCTCCCGAGCTGGACGGCCTGTTTCGCCCTGCATACCAGGACGATGCGCTCATCGAGGTCGCGGCGGATGAGGTGCTGGCATGGGTACCGGCACTGCTCGCGTTTGCACGCCGCAACGGCAACGGGCTGTTCAAGGACAGTCCGGTGCTCACGCTGTTTCCCTACCTAGAACTGTTCAAGTGGTTCGATGGTGAGGCTGATGCGACTCCAGATCACTATATCGATCTGTATTGTCGTAACGCTGCCGAACAGTTCGGCATCGGCCAAACGGCCGCATGGATAGATAACGTACTGAAAAGTCGCAGGCAGGTGTATGAGCGCATGCGGCAGACTGAATCCATCGATCCTCTGTTTTTTCTGAATCACGCGGTCAACGCCGACTGGAATGAGGATGAAGGGCACTTCAACATGGACAGTGGCAAGCATCGCGCAGCTTTCCTGATCCATCGCAAACGCTCGCTGATTCCGCTTCGGTTGTCGGTCAGCGATTATGAGACCTACCTCAATCGTCCTGCTCTGCAGTCGTTGATCGAGCACATGATGCAAACGAGTGTCACCGAACTTCCCTATCCGGTAATGCACCCGTACTTTCTGAAGGCGCCGTACCACGCGGAAAGCGCCTATTACGAAACACTGCTGAAATTGTGTCGCTCGTTCGTGCTGGCGAATTTCAGCAATACTGGCCGGGTCAGTCTCAAGGGCGTCATTCTGCGGGTCGAATGCGCTGATCTCGAGCCACTGGCCCAGGCGTTTGCCCTCTTGGGTTGTTCGATCTGCTACGCGTATCAGGAGAGCGAGTTCGATCGACGAATCAGGTGCCTTTATCGAATTGCCGATCGTTTTATCCAGCAGGACACTACGCCGGAAAAATATGATTTCCTGCTGGATGGGCGGGGGCCTCAGTGATGCGCGTACAGCTGATTGAAAGGTGCGCGAACCCTGATCTGCAGGAGCAGGTCGACGCTGCCATCGAGCAGACGGAAAAGCACTGTTCAGTACGCATACTGGGCTATGCGCCCATGGGCTCAATTCCGCTCGGAATGGGCAACGCGTCGTCGGATCATGATTTGCTGGCACTCTACGAGCCGCAGGGCACGCTGTCGCTCGAGCAATATGATGTGCTCAACAACAAGACGCCATTGTCGGGAGCCTTGCACATCGCTGGGCAGGTGAATCTGCTGCTGGCAAATATCGAGTTGTGCTCGCGCAGGTTCGCCGACATGCCCGAGTTGGTATTTGTTCGCTCCTACCCCTATCACCTCAACTCGTTGACCGTACATGACCCTTCATTCGATATCGGCGTGATCCCCGGTGATAACTCGCCCAAGGTGGCTTCGCTTTTTTCCGACATGTTCTATTACGGGGAGGGGGTAGTTACCGATCGCTTTGGCAGCATACATGCCCGTTTCTCGGAGATGAAAGAACTGCTGCGCGTCTATGACTTCTGCAAGCGTCGCTTCGTGACGACCCAGGGGAGACTTCAGCATTACCTGATTGAACCGGGCAATGTCAGGTTGCGTACCTACTTGCAGAGTCTCAACGACATATTGGCCATCGAATATGCGCTCGACCACCGAGAGGTGCCGCCACCGAACGTGTCGATCATGCTCGACCATCTCGATGACGCTGAAGTGCTGGAGATCGCGAGGCGTTATGTCGAAATCAACGGCGCGACCGCATGTGCGAAGGAAAAACTGCTGGTAGACCCTGACGAAGTATTGAATCGGTGGATCTCGAGCCGGCTGGCGCACATCAGGGAGCGCCTGCTGGTGCTGTATTCGAAGAACAGGGACTTGCCGTTTGATGTCGTTCTGGATTAAGGGCAACGCCCGGTGTTCGGACGGCTTCGTTGGATTCATGCATGGCTGGGCGCTGCGTCTTCGTGGCTGCTCTCATCGGTTAGGCGTTTGATATGAAAAATACCCGTTTGCCCGAGCTTGATCTTGCTGCAGCAGAGATGCAAGCGGGCTGCATCTACTCGCTTGCACTTGCTGATGGCAAGGTTGTGCCAGTGAGCAGATCCGACGCATTTCTGCGCGATGTCCATGACCACATACAGCTCAGGCATCCATCGAAGTTGGCGGTTCTATCCCGTTTGCAGGACTACCCGAACATGAGTGCTCTGCTGGATACCGGTGCGGTTCTCGCGGAGCTGGCGGATCGCAGGCAGCGAATCAGCGAGTGGCTCGGGGAGGGTTTCCATATTTTTGGAGCCTTCAAGGTCGGGTTGCGACTGGCTCGCTACGCGCAGGTTCTGGGGCTCGAAGTCAAAGGTTTTCTGGATAACGATCCTACCAAGCAGGGTGAGTCGCTGGAGGGGCTTATGATTGATCATCCCTCCAGCGCCATACTGGAAAACTCGGTCATTGTGGTCGCCAGCGGCCGGCACGGCAACGCGATTTCCAAGCAGTTGCAGCAGGTGGCAGGCATTCGCCTGGTCAACATGCATGAGTTCCTGTACGCGTTGGATGGTCCTGGATCAGGCTTGGGGAACGAGAAGTTTTCATCGTTCGTGGAGGCGCCATTGTTGGAGCCTTGGCGTTTCATCTCAGCGTTTCTGCGCCTGGATGATGAGCCATCGCGCAAGGTTTACGATGCGCTGATTGGCATGAGAACGCGTCTCTCCATTGCCTATGCGCAGAAGGTCATGTCGCCCTGGGGCGAAGAGTATTTCGACAGGGCTTTCGTGCAGCCCGAGCACGCTGCACGCTTCGTTGATGCAGGGGCGGCATCAGGCGACACCCTGCATCGCTTGGAAGCGAATTTTGGTCCGGTCGAGCAGGCGTGGCTGTTCGAACCGGAACTACCTGCCTATTACGAGGCCCTCAGGAGCGTCTCTGATCGGCCGCATGTCTGGGTGTTCAACATGGGGTTGGACGAAGCGCCGAGCCGGGCTACTTATCAGCCTGAGCTGTCTTATGACATCGCGGGCGAGTTGAGTAGCCATGTCCCCGCAAACATCACCTCTTACATCCAGGGAGTGCCGCTGGATGCCGTGGTGCAAGGCAAGGTAGGTCTTTTCAAACTCGACATCGAGGGGATGGAGGCCGCAGCCTTGCGTGGTGCGCGCACTGTCATCCATCGTGACAAGCCCACCTTGGCGGTCTGTGCCTATCATCGCTCGGACGATTTCTGGCGGTTGATGGACGAAGTATCTGCCATCCGCCCGGACTACAGAATTGGCATTCGCTTGTATGCGGATATTCTGGAAGACATTACCTTGTACTTTTATTGAAGTGAGAACGTGGATGTTTTCTTCGCCGATGTACTGTCGGGGCAATAACGTCGATGCCTGATTTCTCCCCTCATTCACCGATCATCCAGCGAGCGCTGCAAGGTATTCCCGCTACGTTGGGACTGCATGGCGAATTGGCCGGGCAACACTTGCTGCTGACTGGTGGTACGGGCTTTTTTGGCCAGTGGCTGCTGGCGTTGCTCTATAAGTTGAACCAGCAGGGGGCAGGGGTGGAAGTCAGCGTGCTGTCACGCACGCCGGCTCGCTTTCTCGATGCTCAACCACGCTACCGAGATTGCTCCTGGTTGCACTGGTTAAGCGGTGATGTTCGCGATCTTCGAGCGTTATCAGGATGCCCGGTGACGTTGATCCTGCATGCGGCTGCCGATACCTCCGCAGCTGCTCAGGGCAGACCACTGGAACTCTTCGACACCATTGTCTCGGGCGCGCGCAGGGTGCTGGACTTGGCTGTGCAGCATGATGCACGCGTGCTGTTGACGGGGTCCGGGGCACAATACGGTAGCTTGCCGGGCGCTTCGGATGAGGATGCGGGCGTCGTCGAAACATATCCAGGCGCATGTGTCAGCAACAGTGCGAACAGTGCCTACGGCGAAGCGAAGCGGGCACAGGAGACGCTTGCAGCTATCTATGCGCAACAGCATGGTCTGCCTGTCGTGATGACGCGCTGTTTCGCTTTTTCCGGGCCTGGGTTGCCGCTCGACGCACATTTTGCGATCGGTAACTTCGTGCGTGATGCCCTGTGCGCGGATGAGATAGTGCTTCATTCAAGCGGGCAGGCCGTACGCAGCTACCTGCATGGTGCCGATCTAGCCGGCTGGTTGCTGACCTTGCTGGTCAGGGGGCAGTCCGGCGAGGTCTACAACGTCGGCTCCGACGAGGCTATCAGCGTGGCTGCGCTAGCGCAGCGGGTGATGGAGCGTGTTTCTCCAGGGAAGCCCTTGCGGATACTGGGTCAGCCTGATGACTCTAGCCGATCCTTCTACGTGCCTGACATCTCCAGAGCTCGCCAGCTGGGGTTGGATATATGGACAGCATTGGATCAGTCGATCGAGAGCATGGCTGCCTGGGCCAGCCTAAAAGGCTACGGTAATTGAAATTCAACAAGGCAGCGTGTGAGCGAGGCCGTACAGGGGATAAGGTTATGGATTGGGCCTCGATTGCAGGTGGTCGTTGTCAGGGTGAGCCCTGGCGAGTGGGGATCGCTGGAATTCGTCCGGGAGTGGAGGGTGAGGCTTTCCTCTTGAGTGACGAGCAGTGGACAAGGCTACTGTCGTTGCTTCCGCTGGAGCCGTTGCAGATTTATGGTGATGTTAACGGTCTGCGTTTCGAGCGTTTGATTGCATCGACCACGCAAGATAGTCACGACGCTGTGCTTTTCGTCGAACAGGACCTCCCGGGACTGGGGGCAGTGAATGTATCAGCCGGCGTGCGCCGCTACCTGATGCGGCTGGAGCATGCGGACGGGGCGAAAGGTGCGTACGACCGTTTTGATCGTGTGTTTCTGCCGGCTCGCGAGGCTTTTCAAGGGCAGCACCTGATTCGGCTGAATCAACCGCTGAATGTGCCGCTCGCGGATTTGCCGCCGCGTCCGCCTTTCAACAACAGGTCCCATGTATTCGGGCGTGATGGGGTGAAGCTCGAGCACTCTCATTTTGTCGTGTGCGATGCACATGCCGAGCTGATGGGGTGGTTGTCGCCCCAGTGGCAGGAGTGCCTGCTTTGCGGTGCAGTACCCGTGCACAACGCTGTCACGCCTGTCCCCGAGTGGTTTCCGGCTGATTGTTATGTGGATGGCACTGCGTTTTCCACTGACGCCGAACTGTATGCCTTTCTCGATGCTATGGCCTGGAACGACTACCAGGCCCTAGCGGCTCGTCTGCGCTCTTTCCTCATGCAGGGCAGTGCGCGTCCGGATGAGCGTATCTATCCCTATACCATCGACTTCTGGATCAACGCACTGACGTCCGGCATTGCGCTCGATGCTTCGCAGGTGCGTGGTGACGAGCTGTTGCTGAGTGTGGTGATTCCTGCCTTTAACTATGCCCGCTACATAAAGCAGGCGGTGCGCTCTGTGCTCAGCCAGGGCGTCGACTCCATAGAGGTTCTTGTCCTGGATAATGCCTCGACGGATGATACACAGGGCGTAATGGCGGACTTTGCAGCGGATCCTCGGGTGCGCTATATGCGCAATCGGAGAAACTTCGGTGCTGGCAATAACAGTCACAACGGTTTCTGGGCAGCCAAGGGAAAGTACCTGATTCTGTTCATGGCAGATGACTTCATGAATCCAGGGCATGTCTCCCGGATTCTTCCCGCAATGGAGCGTGATTCTCGGATTGCAGTTGGCTATAGCCCGATCAGCTGGGTTAATGAGCAGGGCAAGCCTCTCGTCGGACCTATCCATCCCGGCCACCGCGAGGCCGACTACATCGGTGGGCGCAATGAGGTCGCGGACCTGCTGGTCTACGACAACTACATCACGCCCTCTGCGGCAATCATAAGACGGGAGGCATTCTTCGAGGCTTGGCAGCGTGATGTCCGAATTCGCGGCGCTGGTGACTGGCATTTGATGGTTCAGCTTGGGGAGCGTTATCCCGACTTCGTTTTCACCACTTCGCCAGGTGTAAGCTACCGTGTTCACGGTGCGCAACATTCCAATGAATACTACGGCACGTCCTCCCCGTTACAAGGGCATCTGTGCATCCTCGAAGGTGTTTTCGAACGAGGCAGAGAAGCGCTTCTTAGAAGTCGTGCGCGGGAGGTGGCCGAGCATCTTCGGCGGCGTATGGTGCAACATCCGAGTGAGCTTAATAGCGATCTGGGCGAGCGCGCCAGGAAACTATGCGAGCGCTTGGACGGTCTCGCTCGAGAAGACGAGCGTGCACTGTTTTCCATCATCCTCACCACCTACAACCGCTCCGATCTGCTGCAGGACGCTTTGGCCAGTGTCGGCAGCCAGACCCTGCGCGATTTCGAAGTCATCCTAATCAATGACAACGGCGAGCCGGTCGAGCACCTGCTGGCCGCCTATGACTTTCCCATCACCTATATCCGCCAGGGGCGCAATCAGGGGTTGTCTGCGGCGCGCAATGCTGGCCTCAGGCTGGCAAGAGGACGCTTCGTCGTTTACCTCGATGATGACGACATATATCTGCCCGATCACTTGGCTGTTTTGGCCAAGGTGTTCGAGCGTCAGCCATGGTCCGTCGCGTACACCGGGGTCGAGTATGTTAACGAACGCTTAGAGAGAGCCGAGCGTATCGAATTGAGCCGCCAAGCGCCGTTCGCTCACGAGGAGTACGACAAGACTCGTCTGTTCATTCAGAATTACATCCCAGTAAATACTTGGGCTCACCCACGCAGCATGCTAGCTGAAGTCGGCGAGTTTGATACTAAACTGACAGCCTTCGAAGACTGGGACATGCTGCTGCGATTGGCCGCCCGCTATCATTTTGTTCATGTTCCTCAGATAACAGCTGAAGTCCATCTTCGGGATGCGCCGAATACTGGAAGCGACCATATGCTCGGTCGTGAGCAGAAGAACTTTGGGCCGCTTTATCGGGAGATGTATCGGCGTCATTCTGATTTAGATAGTGACGTTGTGCGCAGCGGCCGGCGCGCAGTGTTAAAGCGCTTTGGCGTTTCTGACCTATCAAATAACCATCAACCCGCTAGCCTTACAGATTGGCTGGAAATGCGAGTTCTAACGTCGACGCAAGAACGCTTGGTGAAGGAGCGCCTAGAACAAAACGGGCAGGGTCCGTCGTTCGGCGTCTTGCTATTGGACCTCAAGGCGGAGCGCCAGGAGGTCTTGGGAACGCTGGCTTCGCTCGGAGAGCCGCACAACCTGTACGCTAACATTGAGCCTGTGGTGTTCACTACTAGCGACTCGCTTGCCGAGTCCTTTGGTGGGGAGATTGTTAACGTAACCAAAGCCAACTGGGTCTTACAAATAAACACGTATTTAGCGACGGCACGTTTCGACTGGCTTGTTCTGGTCAAAGCAGGGGATGAGTTCACTTCTGCCGGCTTATTAATGGCTGGCTTGGAGCTCTTAGGGGCAGCGGATTTCCGAGCAATATATTGTGATGAATTATACCGTCAGGATGACGGGTCATTGGGGGCCGCGTTCCGTCCGTCCATGAATCTCGATTATTTGCTTAGCTTTCCCGCTGGTATGGCACAGCACTGGATTTTCCGTCGGGAAGTGCTGGTTGAGGTCGGTGGCTTTAATCCAGATTATCCAGAGGCGTTAGAGTTTGAGTTGATTCTGCGTTTCGTAAATGTTGGCGGCTTGGCGGGAATAGGGCACGTTGACGAGCCGCTCTTGATTACATCGCCGCCAGCGCTGGTTAACGTTGAGGAAGAACAGCGAATTGTCATCCGGCACCTGCACGAGAGGGGATATAAAGGTGCGAGTATCGATTCTTCGCTGCCGGGGCGTTACTTAATAAACTATGGCCATGCTGATAAACCTTTGGTCAGTATTTTGATTTCGGTGGAAGATCAGCTGCCGATTTTGCTGCGTTGCGTTACAAGTGTTATGGAGAATACTCGTTACGCAAATTATGAAATTCTTTTGCTTGAAGATAGTAGAGCCTCTCGAGAAGTTCGGGAATGGCTGATCGGGATTGAATCGATGGCGGAGCAGCGCATCCGTGTACTGCGTTTTCCAGAGGAAGCCGGCCAAGACGCCATATGTAACCAGGCAGCTGCTGTTGCGCAAGGTGAATATTTGGTGCTGCTTTCGCAGTGCTGTGCAGTGATCAGCGAAGCGTGGCTGGATGAGATGCTTAATCATGCTCTTCGTCCCGAGGTTGGCATCGTGGGTTCGGAGCTGATCAACAAGGAAAGCACCATTAGTCATGCAGGGCTGGTGCTGGGGTTGCGAGGGCCGGCAACTAGCCCATTTGAAGGTGAGGCTCTGTCGGCTGCAGGATACATGCAACGGCTGCAAGTGGAGCAGAACTACAGCGCGGTGAGTTCTGACTGCCTAATGGTATCGAAGGAGCTCTGGGGCGCTATTGGGGGGCTAGATGAAGTTGAGCTAAGCGGTACGCTTGCTGGGGTTGATCTTTGTCTTAGGGCTCGTGAGGCCGGTTTTCTGACAGTATGGTCACCTAGAGCAAAGATGATGATAGGGCGAGAGCCTAAGGCTCCAAGTGTGGAAGAGGCCGATGCCTTATACGCCAAATGGTTGCCATTACTCGCCCGGGACCCCGCTTATAACGCCAATTTCTCTCTGGTTAAGCCGGGGGGCTTTAAGTTGGCCGACACGGCATTGTCCTGGCGGCCACTAGCGACCTGGCGGCCTCTGCCCGTTGTTCTGGCACACCCGGCAGACCAGTTCGGCTGCGGTCATTACCGGCTAATGCAGCCTTTCAAGGCGCAGCAGGACGCGGGCCTGATCGATGGTGCGCTGTCTATGGGGCTTATGCATGTCGCGGACCTTGAGCGATACGATCCCGACGTTATCTTGCTGCAGCGTCAGATTGGCGAGGAGCGTTTAGAAGCGATGCGTCGGATGAAGGAGTTTTCGCGTGCTTTCAAGGTATACGAACTCGATGATTATCTGCCGAACGTGCCTATGAAGAGCGCGCATAAGCAGCATATGCCTAAGGATATCGTGAAGTCTCTCCGTCGAGCCTTAAGCTATGTGGATCGCTTCGTCGTATCAACCGAAGCTCTAGCGGACGCTTTTTCCAGTTTTCATCACGATATCCGAGTAGCAGAGAACAAACTTCCTCCTAGTTGGTGGCAAGGGCTTCAGGGGCAGCGCAGGATAAGCAAACGACCTCGTGTTGGCTGGGCTGGTGGCGCCGGTCATACAGGCGACTTGGAGCTGATCGCCGATGTAGTAAAAGCGCTTTCGGACGAGGTGGACTGGATCTTCTTTGGGATGTGTCCAGAGAAGCTCAGGCCTTACGTTAAAGAGTTTCATGCAGGGGTTGAAATCAGTCTCTATCCCGCTGCGCTGGCTGGTTTGAACCTCGACCTTGCCTTGGCCCCACTCGAGCAAAACCTGTTCAACGAGTGCAAAAGCAATTTACGGCTGCTGGAGTACGGCGCATGTGGATTTCCCGTCATTTGCAGTGATGTAGGTAACTATCGAGGCGGTCTACCAGTGACTCGCGTGAAGAATCGCTTCAGGGATTGGGTCGATGCGATTCGCATGCACTTGGCTGACCTCGATACAACTGCTCGCCACGGTGATGAGCTGCGATCCGCCGTGCTCAGCGGCTGGATGCTCCAAGACGCAGCGCTGGCGGATTGGCGTAGTGCTTGGTTGCCGAACTCGCACTGATTTTTTCAGCTCCGTGCCATAAAGCTGTTCTCCTTAAGGGGAGCAGCTTTTTATTTTCCTCCGATTACAGCCACATTTGCCGATAGGTTCACTGCGTCACCCTTTTCGTAGCCTTGGCCAAACGCTTCAAATTTTTAGCTAAAGCTTCCTGACGCACCGCCGATATCAATTACGAATGCGAACTCACTGGTTGCCTGAGCATTGCAGGCTAGGGTCGCAACCCAGGCAATACAAGCTAGGTCCGATGGAGGACAAACATCATGGCTTTGACAGTTAACACAAACGTTGCTTCCCTGAACACTCAGCGCAACCTGAACAATTCTTCCAACTCGCTCACCACTTCCATGCAGCGTTTGTCGACTGGCAGCCGGATCAACAGCGCCAAAGACGATGCCGCAGGTCTGCAGATTGCGAACCGTCTAACCAGCCAGGTTAACGGCCTCGGAGTCGCTGTAAAGAACTCCAACGATGGCATCTCTATGGCTCAGACCGCTGAAGGCGCACTTCAGCAGTCGACTAATCTTCTGCAGCGTATGCGTGATCTGGCCCTGCAGTCATCGAACGGATCCAACAGCGATTCAGAGCGTAAGGCACTGAACTCAGAAGTAAGCGAGCTGAAGAAAGAACTGGATCGTATTTCCAACACCACCACCTTCGGTGGCAAGAAGCTGCTCGATGGCAGCTTTGACACCACTACGTTCCAGGTCGGTAGCGCCGCGAACGAAACCATCAGCGTCAAGATTGACGAGATGAGCACTGATTCCTTGAAAGGAAAGTCGTTTGAAGGCTCTGTCGCTGCAGCCGGAGGAACCGCCAGCGCTTCAGGCACTGTTACTGTAAGTGGAACCGTCAATGGCGAAAACTTTACCGTAACCACCACCATCGCAAGTGGAACAACTGCAGCCCAGGCAACTCAGCAGATTGCTACAGCAATCAACGATGCGAACGTCGGTTTGGGTGCATTCGTGACTGAGGGTGGTGCTACGAAGGTGATGTCGGGCCTGGATGATGACGGTGCGGCTAACGCGCTGACCGCATTGTCAGTGTCAGCTCTTCCGACTGGCTTGACCGCTGGTGCTGCTTACACAGCTGCAACAGCCGCAACAGAGACAAAGATCTCGGGGATTGATGTAAGCACTGTGAAGGGATCTCAAACCGCTGTAATGGTTATCGACCAGGCGATTCAGAAGATCGATTCGCAGCGTGCAGATCTCGGTGCGGTGCAGAACCGATTCGAAAACACCATCGGCAACCTGCAAAATATCTCTGAGAACGTTTCGGCTGCCCGCGGACGTATCCAGGACACCGACTTCGCGGCTGAAACCGCCAACCTGAGCAAGAATCAGATCCTGCAACAGGCTGGTACCGCGATCCTTGCCCAGGCCAAGCAGCTGCCACAGGCTGTTCTGAGTCTGCTGCAGTAATCGAGCAGAAGGCGTAACGATGAGGGTAGGGCTCAGCTCTACCCTCATTGATTCATGAGAGGTGAATCAATGGACGTCGGGAAAGTAACGAGCGGCATCTCAGCATCAATGCCCGCTAGATCTTCACCCAGCCTGCTTACGGAGGTTGGGTTTTCTGCGTCTGAAAAGACTCAACAGCCGGAGAAACCAGCAGAAGCAGGGCAGCAGGAAAATATGAAGGACCTGGTCGAGCGGTTTCGCTCGCAGGTGCAAAGTATTCAGCGAGACCTGAGCTTCAGCGTCGACGCTTCGACAGGCGACGTGGTTGTAAAAGTCATAGATGGTGATTCGGGTACGGTTGTCCGACAGATACCATCAGAGGAAATTCTTCGGCTCACCGAGCGTTTGGATGAAATGCGTAGCTTGTTGTTCGAAGCCAAGGCTTAAACGGTACGATTTTTGTATAGTCTTCACGGTTAACGTTTTCTTGACGAGGTATGGCTATGGCTGGGGTAACTGGCATCGGTTCCGGTATTGATATCAACAGTATCGTATCCAGCATGGTGGCGGCCGAGCGCGCACCCAAGGCGACGCAGCTTGCCAATCTTGAAAAGAAGACGACGACACAGATCACTGCAGTCGGAGCGTTGAAAAACGCTATTAGCGATTTTCAGACGGCCCTAGGCAATCTGAACAAGCCTGAGTTGTTCAAAGCGCGCGCCGCCACTTCATCCGATACGAATCTTTTAGCCGTAAAAGCAGGCGTTACCGCCGGGGCTGGTAGTTATCAGTTAAACGTTACGCAGCTTGCCGCTGGTAGCAAAGTGGCACTTCAGGCCATCCAAGATGATCCTGCCGCCCCGGTCACGCTTGGCAGCGGGACGTTGACAGTGAGCGTCGGCGCTAAAGCCTTTCCCGCGATCACGATTGATGAAAGTAACAATACCTTGGCTGGAGTCCGAGACGCCATCAACAAGGCCGGAGCCAAAGATGGCTTGAGTGCGACCATCGTTACGGACACATCGGGCTCCCGGTTGGTGCTCAGTAGCTCAGTGACAGGAGTGAACGAGGACATCACTGTAGCTGTCAGCGGCGATTCGGTTGGTGACCTGTCGAAGCTTGCCTTCGCAGGAGGAGTGGACGCCCCAGGTTCTGACGGTTCAGCAGGTGTCATCGCTAAGGCTGCAAGCGCTGAACTCACAATTGATGGTTTGAACATCACCAGCAAAACCAACAGCGTCGACACGGCTATTGAAGGGGTTACGCTGGAGTTGAAAGGGCTGACGGAGGCTGGCAAGCCTCTTACCTTGGGAATTACGGCTGATGAAGCGGGCGTTAAGAAACAAGTTCAAACGTTCGTTGATGCCTATAACAAGCTAATCGATGTCGTAAACAGCCAGACGAAAGTAACCAAGGTGGGTGACGATAAGCTGCCCCTTGCAGGAGCCTTGGTGGGAGATGCTACTGCTCGTACATTGCTTAACACTATCCGGAATGAGTTAGTGAATGTGCAAGGTTCTGGCGCCATTCGGGCGCTGACGGATCTTGGCGTGACTACTCAGCGAGATGGCACGCTAAAGATTGACAATGACAAACTCAGCACTGCAATGGATGGTGGCTTTGAGGAATTGGCTACGTTGTTCGCCGGCGAGAACGGGTTAGCAGCTAGGCTAGATAGCAAGTTGAAACCATATACTGAGGCGGGAGGGATTCTCGAGCAGCGTAACCAAGCGATGACCAAGACAATTTCGGCGATAGGACAGCAGAAAGAAGACCTTGATCGTCGCATTACTTCTCTGCAAGAGCGTTTATACAAGCAGTTTAACGCCATGGATATGCTGGTGGGGCAGCTTGCGAACACCTCGTCGAGCCTGCTGGCATCGCTTGAAAATCTTCCGTGGTCGGCTAATAGCTCGAAACGATAATTTAACTACCGTCCATTGCGGCGCTTAGATTCGGCTACTAAGCGCGAGCAGTACTGCAGCCCCGCCACTCAAGAAGGCTTCGTCTAGATCGGCTTAAAGGCTGGGATAAGGCGTGCCTTGAGCCCAAACTTGCAGCCAATCGAACGACTCTAGCTGCGGAAACGCAGGGACACGACAGTTTTTTTGACCGCTATGAAAAGCGGTTTTTTTCGTTTTGGTTCATCTGTTGCTATCAAGCTTGCGAGCCTTTGACCGATAAACCTCATAAGCAATCAGATGTGGCGAGGGGCTTATCCAATGTACGCTATGGCAGCAATGAAGCAGTACCAGCAAGTGGGTGTTAAGGTTCAAGTCAACGAAGCTGATCCCCACCGCTTGATTCAAATGTTGATGCAGGGCGGCCTGGATCGAATCGCTCAGGCTAAGGGCGCCATGGAGCGTGATGCGTTCGCTGAGAAAGGCGTTCTGGTCGGTAAGGCCATCAACATTATCGGCGGTCTGCGCGATGCGCTGGACAAGAGTATCGGCGGCGAGCTGGCCGAGAACCTGGATCGGCTCTATGAATACATGACGATGCGTCTGTTCGAGGCAAGCCGGCACAACGATATCGAAAAGCTGAATGAAGTAGGCAGGCTGCTGGGTGAGATCAAGGTAGGCTGGGATCAGATTGCGCCTAAGGCGTAAGACGTTTGCTCTCGAAGCAGCCTACGATCCGCTTCTGATTTAGTCACTAGGTGCAGGATCGAGCATGGCCATGTCGTCACCCAAACAAGCATTCGCGTTACTCGCAAAGAAGTTGCGTGATGCTTTCGCGGCGGGCGATTGGGAAACCATTGCCCTGCTGGACGAGGAGTGTCGTAGTTTGGTGGCCGCGCTAGGTGAGCAGGATGCTTCTGACGCGGAGCTGCGCGAGCAACTGGCCGAGCTGTCACGGATCTACCTTGAGCTCCAGCAGGCTGGTCAAGCGGAGCGAGAGCGATTGGCTGGGGAGCTGACGCGCTTGAACCAGTCGAAGCAGGTCAGTCAGGCTTACACGACATTGGGGTAATTCGGTTGAGGTCGACGTTCGTGAGCAGTTTTGGTGGGCTGAAGCCCACCCTACAGATGATGTAGGGTGGATGGCGCTTTATCCATCCACCGCGCAAGCGCTCTGGATTGCCGCTTATCAAAATCTGCCGCTTAGCGGTACTCACACAAGTAGGCAGTCGCCTCCGCCACCTTCAGCTGAAACTTGCTGTTCGCCGGTACGGTGAACTGGGTGCCAGCGCCGAAAGTTTCGTAGTTTTCGCTACCCGGCAGTTTCACCTCGAGGCTGCCAGCGACAACGTGCATAACTTCCAACTGATTCGTGCCGAACTCATATTCGCCAGGCGCCATGACGCCGATGGTGGCGGGGCCCGCTGCCATGTCGAAGGCGATGGATTTGACGGTGCCGTCGAAGTACTCGTTGACTTTGAACATTCGAAAAATCTCTAAGGGGTGGGAAAAGGGCGGCCAGTATGCCGAAGCCGCTGGACGCCGTCATCAGATCGCATTGCGGCAAGCTACGCTGCCTAAAAATGCCCGGCGAAGCGACTGCTATGAGCGGAAGATGAAGTACACAGCGCCCAACAAGCACATCCCGGCCCAGAGGTAATCGAGCTTCAACGGTTGCTGCATGTACAGCACACTGAAAGGCACGAAGATGGCGAGGGTGATCACTTCCTGCATGATCTTCAGCTGACCGATCGACAGCTCGGTGTAGCCGATTCGATTCGCCGGCACCATGATCAGATACTCGAACAGCGCGATGCCCCAGCTGATCAACGCGGCTATGAGCCACGGCTTCCCGTTGAGTGTCTTGAGATGACCGTACCAGGCAAAGGTCATGAACAGGTTGGAAACGCACAGCAGGACGGCAGTCTGAATCCAGATAGGCATAGGTCACTCCGGGGCGGTGGCGAATCCTATTGGCTCTCGGCACGGCCTCGCAAGTATCAGACGGGCGTCGCGTCGCGCTAGTGTCTTTTGCTAAGGCTGCGACTATTATCGCTGCCCGTTATTTTCATTTCGGATCGTTGGAATGAACTGCCGTCTTGGTTGCGGTGCCTGTTGCGTTGCCCCTTCGATCAGCTCGCCGATGCCCGGTATGCCTTCAGGAAAACCGGCTGGCGAGCGCTGCCTGCATCTTTCTGAGCAGAACCTCTGCAGATTGTTCGGCTTGCCTTCCAGGCCTGCGGTTTGCAGCCAGTTTCAAGCGGATCATATTGTCTGTGGTGACAGCCGACAGGAGGCCATCCGACTGCTCGGCTGGTTGGAGCAAGCGACCGCATGATGATCGAGATACCGCCCCCGATTAGGGCGCGCTGAACAGCTGCCCCGATGTTTTCATCAGACCCAACTTGGTATGCGTCGGCTTACGGTGAAGGCGTTGAGGATGGGGTCCGTAAGCATCGCTTGCCGGCAGCTGGCTAATCCTGGATTACAGCCACACGGGTCGAAGGCTGCGCAGGCTCGCTCGAAGTCGAATCTCTAAGCTCAGTGCTCGAGCCGTCGCCGTCCCAGTCCAGGCAGACGGGGCCAGCGCTGGCGCTGTTAGTCGAATCGCAGCCACGTCAGGTCTTTAAACAGCGTTTTATGCCTGACAGGTAATCACTATCCCAGGCGGGAAGTATCGCGTGGCTTTGAGCCCGTTACGTTTCTTCTAGCGTAGAGCCGTGCAAGCGTAAAGGGCGACAGCCCCAGCATGAAACCCAGGACCAGCAGACGATTGCGGCCGGCGCGGCGCCACCAGCCATCGCGTTGCCAACGGCGTGAGCTGACCCCGAGCCCATGCTCCAGGCGGCGAAAATGCTTTTGGCTGCGCAATCCCTTGACCAGCGGAACTTCCTCGAAAAGCGGCCAGGGCGCATGTTGCCCTACGGCGAAATAGGTTGTCCGGCGAGCGAAGATGCCTTGATCGCCATAGGGCACGCCGACCCGGTTTCGCCAAGCCACCAGGCGTTCGATCAAGCGGCCTTGCCAGCTGTTCGTGTCGCTGAAGCGAAACGCGAAGTAGCCTCCCGTAGCGCCTTTCTCTATGGCCTCGCTCACGGCCATCAATGCCTGCCGGTCCAGATCGGCGTCGGCATGCAGAAACCAGAGAGTCTCATGCGCCGAGAGCGCGGCTCCCTGGCGTAACTGCTCGCCCCTCGATGGCGTTGCCGATGACCACAGCGCATCGTGGTTCCGGCACAGCGCTTGGCATCGCTCACTGACAGCCGCATCCACTACGACGATTTGCAGCGGAGTCCCGGTTTCTGACTCAGCCAGACGCAATTGCAGAAGCAGCCGATCAAGGTGCTCTTCGTCGTGCAGGCACGGGATGATCACGCTGATCCCTGATGAGCTCACCGTCGCAGTCCCTCAAGATTGTTCAGCGTTTGTAGCAGTCTTCGCCTCGCTGCTCTGGGGTCGTCGGCGAGCGCTTGGGCTGCAAGAGGCAGGTCCGCTTGTTCGTCGATATCGAACGATTCCCCGCTGAGCGCAACCGAATGACCCACCCGACGGCATGCGTCCGCCAGTGCGTGACCCAGTTCAGGGGTGCTCCACGGCAAGGCAGCTAGATCCGGCCAGGGAAGTTTCGACGCCATCAGCACCACCCCACCGTCTCGCGCAGCCACGAGCACCGTATCGTGTGTCCCCAACGCAGCGTGTACCCGCTGATAGTCATCCGGTGTGAGCGCTGGGGCGTCGCTTCCGATGTACAGAAGCTGCCGATGGCCGAGGCCGCGCAAGCTGTGGTCCAGGTTGTTGATTCGTTCGCCCAGGTTGCCGGCAGTTTGCGCCAGACACAGAGCCTGCGGCATCAGCTGTGCGGCCCAGTCACACGCATCCCTCTGATCGGGGGCAATGACGACCGGCCCGTGCCAGCTGCGCAGGTCTTCCAGTGCGCAATCAAGCAGATGCTCGGCGATATTCAAGGCTCGCTCGACACCGATGTGCACGGCCAGGCGCTGTTTGCCGTGGCCAAGGGCAGGTCGCTTGCAGATGAGGACCAGCGCTGCGTCGTCAGGAGGGGTTTGCTTCGTAGTCATCAAGCTGGCTCGTTGGGGATGGCGGGTGGCACATCTCGGCGCTGCGGTTATGTTCCGTCGGATAAGCCGCTCTGCTTATTGTTTGCAGCGAGGCGTTGAAGGTGTCTTTGGATCTGTCCTGTCGGGCATTCGATGCAAGGTCCAGCTGCTAACAGTTGAGTTTCACCCGTTGCTTCACCTTTACAGGTTGATCAAAGTGACGGTTCCGTTTCCGTTTGCGCCGACCTGCTGAGGGCTGTGCCCTGGTTATTGCGAATCCGCGCTGCCGCCAAGTCGCCAGCGGTGGAAGCGCGCCAGCCAGCGCAATACCGTGGCCGGGGCATGGGTGCGTTTCCATTCGCCGGCCACAGATTTGTTGGCTTCGGCCAGGGTCGGGTAAATGTGGATGGTGCCGAGAATCTTGTTCAGCCCCAGCCCATGCTTCATTGCCGAGACGTACTCGGTGATCAGATCACCGGCATGCTTGCCGACGATGGTAGCGCCGAGAATGCGGTCCTTGCCCGGCACTGTCAGCACCTTGATGTAGCCATAGGCGGCTTCATCGGCGATGGCGCGGTCAAGGTCATCCATGCCGAAGCGGGTGACTTCATAGGCGATGCCTTGAGCCTTGGCCTGCTGTTCGTTGAGCCCGACATGGGCGACCTCCGGGTCGGTAAAGGTGGCCCAGGGGATCACGCGGTAGTCCACTTTGAAGCGCTTGAATCCGCCGAACAGCCCGTTCACCGCGCCGTACCACGCTTGATGCGAGGAGACATGGGTGAACTGGAAGGGGCCGGTTACGTCACCGACCGCATAGATGTTTGGAAAGCGGGTAGCCAAGTACTCGTCAGTGGCGAGAGTGCCGTTTTCCCGCACTTGTAGTTGCAGTTCCTCGACACCGAAACCCTGAATATTGGCGGCTCGGCCCAGCGCGACCAGTAGCTGGTCGAACTCGATGACCACTTCACCGTCGAGTGAGAGATCACGGCAGACGACCTGCCGCTCGCCATCGATCGCGTCGAAACGCTCGGCGCGGTGCTGCAGACGTACATCCACACCGTCTTTGCGCAACCCCGCCAGTACGGCCGCGCTGGCGTCGGAGTCCTCACGGGGCAGCAGGCGCTCGTTGCGCTGAACCAGGATGACCTGGCATCCGAGCCGTTGAAAGGCCTGCGCCAACTCGCAACCGATCGGCCCACCGCCTAATACCAGCAGCCGTTTGGGTTGCTCACGCAAGGCCCAGACCGTGTCCGAGGTAAGCGGTGCGACCTGGTCGATACCGGGAATATCGGGCACCTTCGGACCTGCGCCAGTGGCGATGACGATGGCGCGGGTGTTGAGGCGCTGGCCGTTGACCTCGACGGTCCACGGCGAGGTGATCCGTGCTGTGCCTTCGATTACCTCGACGCCGAGTTCGGTGTACCGCTGAACCGAGTCATGTGGCGCGATCGTGGCGATCACGCGCTGGATGCGTTGCATGACGGCGGCGAAGTCCACCTCGCCCTCGATTGGCTTGAAGCCCAGCTGCTCGGCCTTCTTGAGCTCATTGGCCAGTCTGGCCGAGCGGATCAGCGCCTTCGACGGGACACAGCCTGTGTTCAGGCAATCGCCGCCCATCCGGTGTTTTTCGATCAGAGTGACCTTGGCCTTTACCGCCGCTGCGATATAGGCGCTGACCAGCCCACCGGAACCGGCGCCAATGACCACCAGGTTACGGTCGAACCGACGTGGTTTTTCCCAGCCCGCGTAAACCTTGCGTGCCTTGAACACGTCCAGCGCCTTACGCGACAACACCGGCAACAGCCCCAGCAGCACGAAGGCGCCAATCAGCCCCGGTGAGAGAATGCCGCCCAAAGACTCCAGCTGACCTAGCTCGCGCCCGGCATTCACGTACACCAGCGTTCCGGGCAGCATGCCCAGTTGACTGACCCACCAAAATGTACGGACGGGTAATTGCGTAAGACCCATCGCCAGATTGATCAGGAAGAAGGGAAATACCGGGACCAGACGCAAGGCAAACAGGTAACTGGCGCCTTCGCGGTTCACGCCCTGGTCGATCTTGGCCAGTCGTTGCCGAAAGCGTGCCTGCACCCAGCTGCGAAGCAAGTAGCGGCTGAGCAACATCGCGAGGGTCGCGCCGAGCGTCGATGCGAAGGACACCAGCAGCGTGCCGCCAAACAAACCGAAAAGCGCTCCGCCGACAAGCGTCATCAATGCGGCACCAGGCAGTGACAACGCCGTGACCAATACATAGCCAAGGAAGAAAACGCCACCCGCGAGCCATGGGTGAACCTCCACCTGTGCGTCGAGCGCCGCTTGCTGCGCCTTGATCGCGTCGAGACTGAGGTATTGGCCCATATCGAACACGAAGAAGCCGGCCAGCAGCACCAGAATCAGCGCCAGTACCGCGATTTTTCGGCTATTCATCCCTGCCTCTCCGTCATTGATGCTCGACCGCATGGGCTGGGTCGCGCCTGATGCTGGCAACTATGGCTGCGCGAGCGGGACGCGAAACGATCACGTGGCGAACAGCGTCGCCCGTACGCATCATTGGCGTCCTCGCAGCCAGCCCGGCAGCAGGTATCCCAGGGTGCACAGCAACAAACCATAGAGGTTGGTGCCGAGCAGCAAGGCATATTTGCCATCGCCAATGGCCCAGTTTGGCGGAATCCAATCAAGCGTCAGAGCGATGCCCAGGCAAAGGCCAGTCCAGAAACTCAGGTGGAACCCCAGGCGAGTCGGGTTCGTCAGGCCGTGCAGGATAAACACCGGGGCGAGCCCAATGACCATGGTCCCGCTGATTGTCGTGGCCTTGAGGATATCGGTCCCCGCGATCATCGGCAGGTTGCCCAGCAGGGCGAACAACACCATCGCTGCCATGCCCAGACCGATGGCCCGTGCCCCCAGATCACGCCCGGCCAGCAATGGCAGTTCTCGCCCAACCAGCTTGGCGAGACTGGAAAATGTCGAGTCCAGCGTCGAGCCCGCGGCCGATACCATCACCACCGTCATCACCAATAGCGCGCCGATGCCCATAGTCTTGGCCAGGGCCGCCGGGACGTTGTCGGACGCCGGCAAGCCGGTCAATTGTGCATGTACCCCAATCAGACTGAAGGCGAGGATCGCGACGAAACCCAGGATGCCCGCCAGCAAAAAAGCACGGCGCATGGTGCGTTCTTCGCTGATGAAACCGCGGTCGGTAAGCACCGGATCGTGGAAGCCATAACTGAGTGCCTGCAGCCCCGCAACCAGCAGCAGATCGACGCCCGCATTGAGTGACCAGTGACTGGTACTGCTCAGCTCCTCTACCGTGTGTTGCGGCAGTACCAGGCCCAGGACCCAAATCAGCGCAACGATGAAGATCGCCATCTGCGCCGCGTCGGTCAGTATCGAGCTGCGAAGCCCACCGCGCAGGCTGTAGCCCAGCGTGACAGCGGTGAACAGCAAGGCAGCCGCAATGAACTCGGGGCTGCCAGACGCTCCGTAGTAGCCGCCGACCACCGCGGTATTGCTCCACACCTCGTTGAACAAACGGATGAGGATCGCCGCAGTGAACGCCAGGGCCGCCGCGTGACCGTAATGGCTGGAGAGAAAACTCACCAGGCCGGTAGCCGCAAAGCGCCGGCGCAAGCGATAGATGACGAAGCCTGTCAGGGGGATTGAGAGCCAGTACATGGCGTACGCCAGTCCGCCGACCAGTCCATAGCTGGCACCCAGATTCGCCGCGTTGGTCACTGACTTGGCGAAGATCCAGCTGATGAAGATGCTCGAAGTCAGCAACCAGGGCGCGACGCTGCGGCCGTGTTTGTCCTGGCCTTCAAAGAAGCCACCCAGCGTCACCGAGCGCGGGGACAAGGCCAGCATCGCAGCGCCATAGAAGATCAGAAAGCCCCAGAAAAACAGCCCCGTCCAGCTGCTCATATCCATTGCAACGTCCTTATTCGATCAGGCTGCCACCGCAGCTTGAGCCTTGCCCCGCAGTACAGGCATAGCAGTGATCGCGCGTCGCAATGGCGTTGCCTTCGAGACTGGTCGTCTGGAGCAGATTGCGCAGATGCGGCCGGTCTCGGCCAGTCAGGCCGGGCATGGCGGTCGGCAGGTCGAGCATCTGATTGAAGTCGCAGTCATACAGATAACCTTGCCAATCCACGCTGATCAGGCTGCGGCACATCACTGCTTCCAGGTTGGCTGGCCGATAACTGTCGCGCAGTAACTGCATGTAGTCAGCGAATTGCCCTTTGCTGATTAGCGTGCTGCCGAAGCGGGCAATCGGTTGGTTGGTGATGGTCAGCAGATGGTCAAACTGGATACCGAAGTCTTGTGCAAGGTTCGCTTTGTAATCTGCTTCGAGCGCCGCTTGTGGCGGTGGCAGGCTCGGCCCTTGTGGGTTGTAGACCAAGTTGAGCGTCAGGTCGCTACCGGGTTCGCCGTAGCCAAGTTGGTTGAGCTTGCGCAGCCCGGCGATGCTGGCCTCGAACACGCCATCGCCGCGCTGCCGGTCGACGTTTTCGCGTGAGTAGCAGGGCAGGGACGCCGTCACCTCGACGCCTTGCTCGGCCAGAAAATTCGCCAGGTCCTCGTAGCCAGGCTCGCTCAGGATCGTCAGATTGCAGCGGTCGATAACCCGCAGGCCCTCACGGCGCGCGTGGGCGACGATCTCTCGAAAGCGTGGGTGCATTTCCGGTGCGCCGCCGGTGAGGTCGAGCGTATGCACAGGATGCGCATCGATCGCCTCATGCAGCAGGCCGAGGCTCTCATCGGTCATCGCCTCCGTGCGAGTCGGCCCGGCGTTCACATGGCAGTGCAGACAGCGCTGATTGCACTGGTAGGTGAGATTGACCTGCAAGGCCTCCAGCGACCCGCGACGCAGCGGCGGGAACGCCAGAGCGTTCAGGAGGGGAAGCGTGGCATGCATGGTGATGGCTGCTCGTGTGGAGAGATGTCCATTGGCGTCATTACGTGGCCCAGCGTTACAGGTTTTTCATACGCACACAGTGGATCGCTTCGTTCAAGGTCGCCAGGGTGACAGCCTTTATTGCCTGTAGCTCGAAAGCCACGTTCGGATCGCACCATTGAACGAAAGGATGCCCGGAAACCAGGCCGCTGTGTTCGGCTGATATGTATCAGGGGTGTTCCCGGTTCGCTCAGCCACCGGCCTCAGAGCCCTCGACGCTCAGTAGCGCATCGACCAACAACTTGACGCCGAGCCCTACTGGAACGACCCCAACGCGCCTACTGGCATCCGAGGGACGGTTGGCATATCAAGCGACCCGCTCAGCTGCGAGTCGCTGACGCTCAAAGCGACCTAGCTGCCAGCGGCTGGATGGCCGGGCCGTGAATCACCTCACCGTCAGCCTGGAAGATCGAGCCGTGGCAGGGGCAGTCCCAGGTGCGGTCGGCATTGTTCCAGGTAACGCTGCAACCCATGTGCGTGCAGGCCGCGGAGACACCGTGCAGCACGCCGGAATCGTCTCGCCAGACCGCGATTTGCTCGTCGCCGCGGGTAATCACGCCACCTTCGCCGGGGCCGATAGCGTCCAGCTCATCGACCTGTGACTGGCTCTCGCCGCTCAGGTTGAAGTCGTCCGGCGAGGGCCGCCTGGGGTCGTAAAGTGTCTTCCAAGGGCGCCGCCCGGTGATGATCTGGCGAGCGATACCAAGGCCGGCGGCGGTGCCGTTGCTGATGCCCCACGCATTGAAACCGGTGGCGACGAACAGCCCGGGCGCCTCCTCGGGATCGGCCTCGCCAACATAGGCCATGTGGTCGGCGGTGTCGTAGTCCTCGTTGCACCATTGCCATACCGCCTCGCCAACCGGCAGGTTGCTGCGCGCCCACTGTTCGAGATCGACGAAGCGCTGCGCCACGTCTCCGTCCTGCCCGGTGTTGAAGCGCGGGCCGAGTACGAGCATCAGCGGGCCTTGATCGTCGCGACCCATGCGAATCGAATGGGTCGGGTCTTCGGCGGCGATGAACATGCCCTCAAGGTGGGCTTCGTCCTGGGGGCGGAAGGCGATTGCCACATGGCAGCGTGGTTGGGTCGGGCTGATCAGGTCGATTGGCGTCTCTACCGGCATGTGCGTGGCGAGAATCACCTGGTCGGCGCTGACCGTGCCGCCATCGAAACTCACCTGCCAGCGGTCGTTGCGCTCGAATTTCTGCGCGCGGGTTTGCTGATGGATCTGCCCCCCGCAAGCCTGTACCGCCGCCGCCAGGCCGACCAGGTAGCTGGCTGGGTTGAATTGCGCCTGGTCGGGAAACTCGAGCGCGCCCGTGGTCTCGAAGGGCAGCGGCGCGCGGTCGAGCACCCGCGCGGCAAAGCCCAGGCAGCGAGCCGCCTCAGCTTCACGCTCGATGGCCTCGCGGCCTTGCGCGGAACAGGCATAAGCGAAGGCGGACTGGCGCTGGTAATCGCAGTCGATTTGCAGGTCTTCGACCCAGTGGCGGATGCGGTTGACCGCTTCGCGGTTGACGTCGGCGTAGCACTGCGCCAGGTCCTGGCCGAAGGTATCAATCAGGTGTCGGTAAATGAGGGCATGCTGAGTGGTGACCTTGGCGGTCGAGCGTCCGGTGACCTGTCGGCCGATTTCGCGCGCTTCGAGTACCACGACCTTCTTGCCGGCTTCGCAGAGCGTCATGGCGGCGCTCAGCCCGACGATGCCGGCGCCAACCACCACAACGTCGCATTCGCTGTGGCCGGTCGCTGGCGGGAAGTCGCTACGGGGTGCACTGGCATTCCAGCAGCAGTCGGGTAGGGCGGATAGCGCGGGCATGGGTAGGGTCCTCATCGGCTGAGTCGCATGGTCTGTCGACATCTCATCACCTGCCACAGCTAACGGCATGGCCGGAGGTTCACGAAACGTCGGGCACTAGGGAGTAGAGCGGTCCGGTTCGGGCTGGTTCCTGACCACCGGGCAGGACGCGCCAATCGACACCCATCCGGCCTTACTCGCGTCGGTTAGTGCGAAAAACAACAAACGGAGCCCGCCGTACCCGTCACTTCCTCGCGCACGCAGACCGTCTTGTGTCGACCTGCCGCACCCGCCTACTGCATCGGCGCTATGACAGAGGCGTCAGGAAACTCCGATGTCGGCGCTGCTCTGAATCAGCAGTTCGCTGCTTCTGTTGCGTCGCAACAGAAGGTACCGATCAAGGCGGAACAATCAGCCTGGTGGCCGATCCGAACTAGCTATGAGCAAAATGAAAGCTGGGGAGGGCCAGCCATGACCGAGGGCATCCTGGTTGGGGTGACTGTGGTTTTCGTGGCGATCACTCTCATTCAATACTGGAGCCAGCCAAGCTGGTGGGTGCGCGGTTGGGATTTCCCCAAGTTGCAGGTGGGCGCGCTGTTGCTGGTACTGCTGCTGGTTCAGTTGCTACTGCTGGATTTTTCCAACCGCTGGAACCTGCTGCTGCCGCCCGCGACGCTGGGTTGCCTGGCCTACCAGTGGTGGTGGATACGGCCCTACACACCGCTGGTACGCTGCGAGGTCGACTGGGCCGACCCGAATGACGACGGCCCGCGGATTCGTATCCTGTCCTCCAATGTCCTCACGCCTAACCGCCACGCTGATCGCCTGATCGCGCTGGTCAGGCGTTACCAACCGGATGTACTGGTAGCCCTCGAGACCGACCAGTGGTGGGACGAACAGCTGCACGTACTCAGCGACGACTACCCCTATTGCATCCGCTGTCCGTTGGACAACCTCTACGGCATGCACGTGTTTTCGCGGCTGCCGTTGGAGCATCAGCGGCTGAGCTTTCTGGTGCAGGACAATATTCCCTCGATGCATGCCCGGCTGCGGGTCAATGACGAGCTGGGCGTGCGCATGCACTTCTTGCACCCGGCGCCCCCGAGCCCGACGGAAAATGATGAGTCCACCGAGCGTGACGTCGAACTGCTGATCGTCGGGCGCAGCGTCAAGCAGACCGATGAACCGGTGATCGTCAGCGGTGACTTGAATGACGTCGCCTGGTCGCCGACCACGCGATTGTTCCGCAAGATCAGCGGCCTGCTCGATCCACGCATCGGTCGCGGCATGTTCAACACCTTTCACGCGCAGTACCGCTTCCTACGCTGGCCACTGGATCACTTCTTTCACAGTGCCCACTTTCGCGTGGCACGCATCGAGCGACTCGCGGATATCGGCTCGGATCACTTTCCCATGTTCATCGAACTGCAATACGACCGTCGCCACGCGAGCGAACAGCACAGTTTGGAGGCCGATGCCGCTGATCGCGCCCGGATGCAGCAGAAGGTCGCGCAGGAGCCAGCCAGCAAAGATGATGTGCCGCGGCCTTGAGCTTACAACTCGGACCGTCAGTTGCGATTCGATGCCAAAAGGGGCGGCTCTAATGCCTGGCGTTAGGTCCGCGTTGGAAACTCTGCGCCAGAGGGAGTTGCTAAGCGGTTGCCGCAACGGGTCTCGGCCAGACCCATGCCACCCCGGCGCGGAGCAGACGCCCTTGTGACCGCCCGTCCCACAGAGGGAATGCCTCGAACGGCCGGCAGTCCTCTTTGTATCGGCCCACCCCGAGGCGCCGCAGAGCGCGACGCGTTGAGCTCGGGACCGCATACCTACAGGAGGCTGCATGCAGCGTCGTATTTTTCTCTCGACCCTGGCGGCTGGCAGTGCGCTGGCGCTGACTACGCCGCACCTATTGGCGCAAACGAGCACCGCTCCGTCCACAAGCCGCTCTCCCGAGGCGCTGCCGCGCAACGAGGGCGAGCACCCACGCTATCGACCGCCACAGCGTTTCGGGCTCGGTGGCGCCATCGCCCTGGGCGATATGCGCCGGCAGATCACTGAAGAACAGGCTCGCGCCATTCTCAAGGCTGCGTGGGAGCAAGGCATTCGCTATTACGACACGTCGCCCTGGTACGGGTTGGGGCTGAGCGAGCGGCGGGTCGGCCAGTTGCTCTATCCGCGCGACCGCGATGGCTACGTTTTGTCATCCAAGACTGGGCGGCTGCTTGAACCCGACCCCGGCTACGACCATCCTGGCTGGGAAGGCGTCGACAACTTCCGGCCAAAGTGGGATTTCTCCGCCTCCGCAACCCGCCGTTCTATCGAGGACAGCCTGCAGCGCCTGGGTGTCCCGCGCCTGGACATGGTGTTCATACACGACCTGTCGCCTGATCACATGGGCGCGCAATGGCGCGAACATTTCGACGTCGCGCGCAAAGGCGCCATGCCAGAACTGGTGAAGATGCGCGAGGAGGGGCTGATCAAAGGTTGGGGGCTGGGCGTCAATACGCTCGAGCCGCTGCTCGACACGCTGGAGGTCTCCGATCCGGACATCAGCCTGTTGGCCACTCAGTACTCGCTGCTCAAACATGAAGATGCCCTTACGCGTGCGTTCCCGGCTTGTGAAAAGCGCAACGTCTCGCTGGTGCTCGGTGCGCCGCTCAATTCCGGTTATCTGGCCGGTGGCGAGTATTACAACTATGACCGCGGCGCGCCGGCCGATATAGCCGAAAAGCGCGAGCGCTTTCGGGCACTGGCTCGCGAGCATGGCGTCGATTTGCGCACGGCGGCCCTACAATTTTGCAACGCGCCGGATGTGGTTGCGGCGGTGATCCCCGGAGCAAGCAGCCCAGAACAGGTCCGTGAGAACGTGGCGTCGATAGTCGATGCGCATGTGCCGGCTGCCTTCTGGGTGGCGGCCAAGAATCAGGGATTGCTGCATGCAGACGCGCCAACGCCGCGCTAATCGACCTGTGCTCCGGGTGCTACTTTGACTTTCGCTGATGGCGGAACCGGCCGCGCGACTCGGCCGCGCGGAGTCGCACGAGTCACAGGCCACCGGTCCGCCTCGGCGCACCGATCGCCGGGACGCGCCGAGGCACCTGTCTCTGACTTGAAATCGCGCATCGACTCGCTGGTCCAGGCCGCCACGCCTGGCCAGTCGGGGTTTCGTCTGTTGCTGTCCGGCCAGGATGCGTTCAATGCACGCGCCGAAGCCATCGCCCAGGCCACCGAGTCGCTCGATCTGCAGTACTACATTACCCACGACGGCATCAGCACCCGCCTGCTACTGGGTGAACTGCTACAGGCGGCCAACCGCGGTGTGCGTATCCGGCTGTTGCTCGATGACTTCGCAAGCGATGCGCGCGACCACCGCATTCTGCTCAGCGCTGCCCATCCCAACATCGAGATGAAAGTGTTCAATCCGCCTAACAAGGGGCGCAAACGAGCCACGACGCGGCCATTGGGTCGCCTGCTTGAGCTCCCTCATCAGCATCGGAGAATGCACAACAAGCTGCTGTTGGCTGATCGCAACCTGGTCGTCATGGGCGGGCGCAACCTCGGGGATGAATATTACGACGCCGACCCTGAGCGCAATTTCGTCGACATCGACCTGCTCTGTATCGGCCCTGTGGCCAGTGATTTTTCTGCCAGTTTCGAGGCGTATTGGCAACATTCACTGGCCGTGCCCATCGATCAAAGCCTACGTAAATCCATCAAGCGGTTCGGACGAAAGCACCAGCCCCGGCCCTTAGCGCAGGAAATTGACGATGCGTGTAACAAGGATCCAGACCAATGCGCGCTGCTGACTGCTTACCGTCGAACGCCACAGCTCGGCACATGGCTGGACCAGTTGGTATGGGCGACGGGCACAGCACTGTGGGATCCGCCCGGTAAGCTTGCGACAGCCTCGGTGCCCGACGAAGGTCAGATGATGATCGCGCCGCTACTTCCCGTGGCACAAGGCGTACGCCGAGAGCTGATGTTGGTGTCCGCTTACTTCGTGCCTACCTGGGCAGGGCTGGCTTATTTAAGCGACTGCGCGGGTAGGGGCGTGTCGGTTCGGGTACTGACCAATTCGCTCGAGGCGACGGACGTCCCGCTGGTACACGGCGGCTACCAGCCCTATCGCACAGCTCTGTTGAATGCGGGCGTGCGGCTGTTTGAAATGCGAAAAAAACCGGCGACGCACTCGCGCTACAGGCTCGCCGACACGCCGGTGAGTCTGCATAGCAAGGCGGCGGTATTCGACAATCGGCAGGTATTCATCGGCCCACTGAACCTGGACCCACGCTCGGTACTGTGGAATTCCGAGGTGGGCGTTCTGGTTGACAGCCCGACGTTGGCCAATGCTGTGCGCCAGCTGCTGGCCGAGGGGCAAACAGGAACCGTGAGCTACGAAGTCGAAGTCGACGGCAGTACCCGAAGCGCCGGGCTTGTCTGGAACTATGAAGATGACCAGGGCCGCGCGCTCAAACACAAACGTGAACCGGCCAATCCATGGCGACGTTTCAACGCCTGGTTGGCGCGCCTGTTGAGAGTTGAGCCATTTCTCTAGTCCCTAACGCAGGCTGACCCAGGCACAGGCGCAACAGACGGGACACAGGCAGGGGATTCCTGTCGGCACTATCTGGACGGTGCCGGAGGACATACTTTCCGAGCCGTCGAGAGCGTCAAAGACCACCGCAGTTCAGTATTGGCCTTCACTGCGGCTTAGTGCTGTTCACCTCGTTTCGACCGGACTAGGGCCTTGACTGTCCGATATGGCGCACGCCAGCGAAGTTGTCACGTGCTTCGCTTAATCCCCAACATTACATTTCAGTAAGTTGGTGAGTGGCGGGCAACTATGGCCCGTGTTGTCGTGTCTACGCCACTACGGACGGCAATCGTTTAGTGGAGGCCATCACATGCAAAAAGATAGAGGTGTTTTTCTAAAAGGCGTCTTGGGCGGCGCTGTATTAGCCGCGTTGTTAGGTTTGCTGCTGGTATTGTTCGTTGCTTATACCGGCGCTTACAACATAGCCGCTTCTCAGGATCATTCGCCCTTCGTTCGCTGGTTGTTCTCGACCACCATGCAAAACTCGGTGGCAGCGAGAGCAGATGAATTAGACGCGCCCACCGAGTTCTCCGAGACGCAAATTGCCGCCGGTGCAGAGCACTATAAGGCGATGTGTCAGCACTGCCACGCTGGTCCAGGCGTGGAAAGAGCCGAGTGGGCACAGGGGCTGCTACCGCAACCGCCGCACCTGGTCGAGGAGGCCGCGCATTGGCAGCCGAACGAGGTGTTCTGGCTCGTCAAGCATGGCGTTCGCATGTCGGCCATGCCGGCTTTCGGCGAAACGCACAAGGATGCCGAGCTCTGGGACATTGCCGCGTTCGTGAAGCAGCTACCCGGCATGACCGCCAGCGAGTACGCCGCGCTGGGTCAGCAAACCGGCACGCATAAGCACTAGAAGGAAAAACATGATGCAGATGTCTTATTGGCGTTTCGCCGCGATGATCGCAACTTCCACGGTCGTGATGTTCGGCCTGATGTACCTAAATACTTACGCTTTCGAACATATTTTATGGAGCGAGACCCGGGCGTGGATGGCGCTTTTGATGGGCGCAGTTATGGCCGTGATCATGCTGAGTTTTATGCTCAATATGTATAAGAAAAAACGGGTCAATATCGCTATATATATTGGCAGCCTCGTCGTATTTGCGTTGACGCTCTGGATAATTCGAAGTCAGGCCACGGTTGGTGATGCGGAATATATGAAGGCCATGATTCCCCATCATTCGATTGCAATCATGACGAGCGAGCGCGCGCAGATTACCGACCCGCGAGTTCGCAAACTGGCAGATGAGATCATCGCGGCGCAGCGTCGCGAAATAGCGGAAATGAAATACCTGATCAACGAACTCGAGAGGGTCGACTGATGCGTCTTCATATGCACCGGAGCGGCCCGAGGTCGCTCGCCTTGAAATGGCTCACGCCGCTCGCCGCACTGCTGCTGACCGCCTGTGGCGACCCTGCGCCTGGGGAAGGTGTTAAAAAGCCGCTGATGAGCGGACCGACACCAGAGGTTGTCAGTGCGCGCGAAGCGGTGGGCACGCCTGACATTCCGACGATTGATCCGCAGACGCTCGATGCGGCCGAGATCGAGAAAGTGCTGGGCGCGGGGCCGCGTTGTCTCTTTGCCTACACAGCCGAAAGCGCACCCGTGGTTGCTCTTGAGGTCACTGGCGATAACGCTGGCCAGGGTGTGGTGAAAGTTCATGGTCGGCTGGTAAAACTTGCGGCGCAGCGTGTAGAGGCCGGTGGGTTTGCTCTGAGCGCTGACGGCATGTCGGTCAAGATCCAGCCGGCAGACGCGGGTGACGAAGCCAGGCCAACCGAACTGCGCGAGGCCGATATGCTATTCGAACTGGAACAGGGGCTACGGGTTGGCTACCGCGGCTGGTATCGCTGCACCACACCGTGATTCCCACGTGAATGCATCGATCCGCACCATAGCCATCCCATGAGCCCGCGTGTCCTTTGACCGATCCGTGCAGGAGACAATCGCATGCTTCGCCACCTTGTGTTCGATGTAAACGAGACGTTGCTGAACGTCGCCGCGCTTGACCCGCTCTTCGAGCGCCTGTTCGGCGATGCCAGTGCCCGTGTCGAGTGGTTTCTGACCTTGGAAGAGGGCTGGATGACCGCGACCATTGTTGAACGCTTCCAACCCTTCGCCAAACTGGCCCAGGCGGCACTGGTCATGGTCGGGCAACGGCGGGGAATCGACGTCAGCGAAGCCCAGTGCGAGGAGCTGGTTGAAGGGATGAAGCGGCTGCCAGCGCACCCGGACGTACGGCCAGCGTTGGAACAGCTACGCGGCGCGGGGTTTCATCTTGCCGCCTTGAGTAACGGAAGCCTACAGGCGCTGCGCCAACAGCTGGAGTCGGCGGGGCTGGGCGATAGCTTCGACGCGATCCTGTCGGTCGAGGAGACGCAGCGCTACAAGCCGGCTCCGGAGCCATACCGCATGGTCGCCGAGCGCAACGGCATAGTGCAGGAACAGATGATGATGGTCGCGGCTCATGCCTGGGATATCACTGGCGCGGCGGCGGCGGGCTGCCGCACCGCATTCATTGCGCGACCGGGCAAGGTGCTCAATCCGGCCGGTAGCCAGCCGGATATTCAGGGTAACGATCTGCAGGACTTCGCCAGGCAATTGCTCGCCTGGCGTGAGCGGTAACGGTCGAGACCGCTTCGCCTCATTGCTCCGTCTGCTTGCCGCTGAAGGCGGTGATCGGCTTTTCCGCCTCCTTGTCGAGACCGCTGGCGAAGGTCTTCAGACCTTCGATGATGGGCATCAACGCCGCCCACAGCTCGTCGTCATGCAGCATCTTGTAGGCGCCGGTTACACCCGGCGCTTCGTCGTGCTTGTCGTCCGGCTTGTAACGGCTGACCGCACCGAAAGCGGACTGGAAGGCAAACACAATCTTGTAGAACTGCGCCGGCTCGATGCGGGACAGCGCCATGCCGAGAATGGACAGGTTCTGTATGGCATTGAGCGAACCTTCCTTGCTCATGCCGTCCACCAGGACTTTCAGCAGGCGGTCGTGCGACCCGGCCAGGTCGTTGGCAAAGCGCAGCACGCCGCGCTGGTGCAAGGTTTCTAGGAGGGTATCGAGCTCTTCCCTGGCATCGGGACCAATCGGGGTAGGTTTGACGTCGTAGTTTAATCGTTCGGCCATCAGAATCTCTCCGGGTGCGTGGCTCGGGCGGGCGGCGCGACGTAGTCGTCGCGGTACCACTTCACCTCTACGGGCACGCCATCGTTCGGCGTGCGGGTGGCGTTGCGGAAGTTGTTCGACGGCAGCGGCGGCTCACCTTTTTTCGGCAATACCTCAAGCTTCACCGCAGTTTCCTTGTAGGCCGGCGTGTTCACGTCAGGGTCGTGATGCTCGCCGGTGAGCAGGTTGAGGCCTGGCTTGCCCTGGTGAATGGGCATGAACAGCGTCTTGCCGGCGACCCGGTCAGTCACGGTGGCGCGGACTTCCACCGAGCCGCGACGCGAGGTCACGCGCACCCATGTGCCGTCTTCGATGCCGCGTTCGGCTGCCAGCTCGGGGCTGACTTCGACGAACCAGTTCGGCGCCTGGGACCAGATGCGTGGCCCACGGCCGGTCTGGTTGGTGCCCTGGAATTGCTCGAGCATGCGGCCGTTGTCGAGCATGATGTCGTACTCGCTGTCGGCCGCCTCGGCTGGCTGCTTCCATTCCAGCGGGAAGAGCACGGCCTTGCCGTCGTCGGTGTGGAAGCGCTCGGTATAGAGCAGCGGCGTGGTGCTGCCGTCAGTCTGCATGGGCCAGAACAACGACTGCCAGCCTTCCAGCCGCTCATAGCTGATGCCCTGGAACATGGTGGCAATGCCGGCGACCTCATCCATGATCTGGCTCGGGTGGGTGTAGCCCCAGTCGTAGCCCATACGCTTGGCCAGATCGGTAAGGATCTGCCAGTCCGGACGGCTGTTACCGAGCGGCGGTAGCACCTGGTAGAAGCGCTGGATGCGCCGTTCGGTATTGGTGAAGGTGCCGTCCTTTTCCACCGAGGGGGAGGCCGGAAGCACCACGTCGGCGAACTCGGCGGTGCGACTCATGAAGATGTCCTGCACCACCATGAAGTCGAGGCTTTCGAAGCCGCTGTGCACGTTTCGGCTGTCGGCGTCGGAGAACGCGGTTTCCTCGCCGATGATGAACATTGCCTTGACCGAGCCTTCGTCGGCACCCTGGACCATCGTGAAGTTGTCGTTGCCTTTTTCCAGCGACAGTTTCTCCTTCGGCACGCCCCAGGCCTTGGCCCACTTGTCGCGGTTCTTTTCATCGGTGACCTTCTCGTAGCCGGGGTACATGTTCTTCAGGCAGCCGAAGTCGCTGGCGCCCTGGACATTGTTATGGCCACGCATCGGGTAGCCGCCGGTGCCGGGACGGCCATAGTTGCCGGTGACCAGCAACAGGTTCGACAGCGCCGTACTGGTGTCCGAGCCGTGGCTGTGCTGGGTGATGCCCATGGCCCAGAGCAGGCAGACGCTCTTCGCCTGGCCGATCAGCTCGGCGGCCTCGATCAGTTTCTCTTTCGCGATACCGGTGACCTGGGCGGCAAAGTCCATCGTGAAGGGCTCGAGCGACTGCTTGTATTCCTCGATCTGATTGACTCGCGCGTTGAGGAATTCGGTGTCGGCATAGCCGTGCTCGAACATGTAGCGCGACAACGCCGAGGCCCAGACCATGTCGGTGCTGGAGTTGGGTCGCAGGTGGATATCGGCGCGCTCGGCCATCTCGTGCTTGCGCGGATCGAACACCACCCACTTCTGGCCGCGGTGCTTCTTCTGCGCCTTCAGCTTGGAGGCGATCACCGGGTGGTTTTCGGACAGGTTGCTGCCGACCATCACGATCAGCTCGGCCTTTTCCATATCCGCGATGGTGCCCGCATCGCCGCCATAGCCGACGGTGCGGAACAGCCCCTTGGTCGCCGGGTTCTGGCAGTAGCGCGAGGAGTTGTCGACGCTGTTGGTGCCGATGATCGCGCGGGCGATTTTCTGCGTGAGGTAGGCCTCTTCGTTGCTGGCCTTGCTCGAGCCAATGAAGCCGATGCTGTCCGGGCCATGGGTATCTCGGATCTGCAGCAGGCGCTGCGCGACCAGATCAAGCGCCTCGTCCCAGCTGGCCTCGCGAAACTTGCCCTTGTCGCGGATCAGCGGGGTGGTCAGACGCTTCGGGTCGTTGACGAAATCCCAGGCGAACTTGCCCTTGATGCAGGTGGAGATGCCGTTGGCCGGCGCATCGACCACCGGCTGCACCTTGAGAATATGCCGATCGCGGGTCCACATCTCGAAGGAGCAGCCGACCCCGCAATAGGTGCACACGGTCTTGGTGCGCTTGATCTCCGGCTGACGCCAGTGCATGTCGAGCATCGACACGCCAGTGATCGGCCGTGCGCCGATGGTTTCTTCGAGCTTTTTGACCATGTCGATCATGGGCCGCTTGACGTCCTGCGGCAGGGCGGTGAACGGGCCAGCGTCGGGCTGCATGGTCTTTTCCAGCAGGGCGTTACATGGGCAGACCGTCACGCAATGGCCGCAGCTTACGCAGCTCGAATCGTCGATCGGTTTGCCGCCGTCCCAGAGCACGCGCGGGTGCTCCATGTTGAAGTCGATGGACAGCGTCTCGTTGACCTCGACATTCTGGCAGGCCTCGACACAGCGGCCGCAGAGGATGCACTGATCCGGATCGTAGGTGTAGAAGGGGTTGGAGTGGTCCTTCTCATAAGGCTTGCGCTTGAATTCGTAGCGCTGGATTGGGATATCCATTTGCGCATAGGTGTTGTGCAGCGTGCAGTCGCCGGTGTTGTGCTCGCACAGCGTGCAATACAGCTCGTGCTTGGCGACCAGCCGATCCATGCCTTCTTCGCGCGCCGCCTTGGCTTCGGCGACCTGACTGGTGATCTCCAGCCCGTCGTGCGCCTTTAGCGTGCAGCCGCGCACCAGTTCCCCATCGACCTGCACCCAGCAGACATCACAGGTCTGCGGCGAGCCGAGAGCACGGTGATAGCAGACGTGGGGCAGATCGATGTCATGGTTCGCCAGGAAATCAATCAACGGGGTGTCGGCATCGCCGTTCAGTGGCTTGCCGTCGAAGTGGATCGTGCAGTTGCTCATCAGGCCTCCGTTTTTGTTGTCGGATCGGTGCGGATGGCATCCTGGCCTGGCGCCGGCACGGCCCGGCGACTCCTGCCGAACGCCTGCCCTCGAGCGCATAGGTGCAAGGGTGGGTCCGGAAATGATTGTCCATAGCTGACTGATCGGCTTGCGCAAACGTTCCCTTCCGATTTGTGTGGACTCCTGCCCGCACCGATGGCTTTACCGTTTCGATTGAACTCATCCGGCTATGAGCGGCCAGAAACATACAGTCACAAACGGCTCAGTCAGGACGCGTCTTACCGCATGGCCCAGCTTTTCCCCCGCACCGCCGACATGTGGTTACGTCTGGCATTGCTCCTTTTGCCATTAGGGCTTGTCGGGGTGTTCGCCGCGTTCGTCATCCTCTCGCGCTCGTCCTACGTCACCGATCAGGGGTGGACGGTTCATCAGCCAGTGCCTTTCAGCCATGAGCATCACGCGGGTGCGCTGCAGATCGACTGTCGCTACTGCCACGACAATGTCGAGACCAGCGCGGTGGCGGGTCTGCCGCCAACCCACACCTGCATGAGCTGCCATTCACAGATATGGACCGGCGCGGAAATGCTCGCACCGGTTCGTCAGAGCCTGGTGCAGGGCGAGCCGTTGCGCTGGAATCGCGTGACCGAGCTGCCTGATTACGTGTTCTTCCACCACGGGGTACACGTCAACGCAGGCGTGGGGTGTGCCGACTGCCACGGGCCGGTCGACCGCATGCCGCTGATGCACAAGGCGGAGCCATTCACCATGAGCTGGTGTCTCGATTGTCATCAGGACCCTGCGCCGCGCCTGCGCCCACCGGAAGCGGTGACTGACATGAGCTGGCAATACAAGGGCGACCGCCGGGAGCTGGGCGAGGCGCTGATGCGCAAGTATCACATCGGCGAAGGCAACCTGACCCATTGCTACACATGCCATAGGTAGGCCATGCATATTCGAGACGAAACCGACCCACAACACCCTGCGCCCCTCGACTGGACAGCGATTCGCGAGCGTCTGGAAGGCGAGCGCGGGGCCGGGTACTGGCGCAGCCTCGAACAACTGGCCGGCGAACCGGCATTTGCCGAGTTCGTCGAGGCCGAATTCCCATCGATCGCCCCGCAAATGGACCGTCGGCGCTTCCTGCAGGTGATGGGTGCCTCGATGGCAATGGCCGGGCTGGCCGGCTGCAGCGAGCCAGAGAAGGGCGTGCCTTATGTGCTTCAACCGGAAAAAATCATCCCCGGCGAAGCGCAGTGGTATGCCACTACGGTGACCTTCGCCGGCTACGCCCAGCCAGTGCTTGGCCGCACGCATGTAGGCCGGCCGACCAAACTCGAAGGCAATCCCGATCATCCGGTCAGCCGGGGTGCCAGCACGGCCACTATCCAGGCGGCCATCCTGCAACTGTATGACCCTGATCGCTCACAAGCGCCGCGCTTCAAGGGGGGCGCTGCGACCTGGGACAGCTTCCAGCTCGAAGCCAGCCGCCTGGCCGAACGGCTTGACGGGAAGGCTGGTCGCGGCCTGCACGTGCTTATCGGTGCCACCAGCTCACCGACATTGCAGCGCCAGTTCAGCGAAATGCTGCAGCGCTGGCCCGAGGCGAGGCTTTATCGACACGAACCCTTCGAGGGCGATCACTATCGAACGGCAGAGCGCACCTTCGGCCGTGCCCTCGAGACGCACTATCGCTTCGACGCGGCCGAATGGGTGTTGAGTTTCGAACACGATTGGCTCGGCCTCGGACCTCGCGAGCTGCCGCACGCGGTCCGCTGGGGTGAGCGCAAGCGACTGGCGGCGAAGGGCGAAGGCGAAGCACGTCTGCTCGTCGTCGAATCGGTGCCGACGCTTACCGGTGCCAAGGCCAGCGAGCGCAAACGCATCGAGCCGGAGACGCTGCAAGCTTACGTTCAGGCGTTGTCAGCCGCGCTAGGCGAGGGCGACGGGCCGGCCCAGCCGCTGCCGGTCGAACGTCAACGCTGGATCGAGGCCGTGGCGAACGAGCTCAAAGCCCGCGCCGGGCGCTGTCTGATTACCGCTGGCGAACGCGCGCCAGTGGCCGTGCAGGCGGCTGTTCACCGGCTCAACCAGCGGCTGGGCAACGTCGGCAAGACGCTGACGTACAGCGATCCGGTGGTCTGGCTCGAGGCGGGTAGTCAACGTCTGGGCGACCTGCCGGGATTGGTCGAGGCAATTCGCGACGATCAAGTCGAGGCCTTGCTGATGCTCGAATGCAACCCCGTCGACACCGCTGCGGCAGATCTCGAGCTGGAGAAGGTGCTGGATGAGGTTCCGCTGCGCATTCATGCCGGGCTCTACTACGACGAGACGGCGGCCTACTGCCACTGGCATCTCCCGCTGACCCACGACCTCGATGGCTGGCAAGACGCGCGCGCCGCCGATGGCAGCGTCTGCCTCGGTCAGCCGCTGGTGCGCACGTTCTATAGCAGCCGCACCTTATCCGAGGTGCTGGCGCTGATGCAGGGCGATCTCAACCCCGATGGACGCTCTGAACTGCGCAAGACCTGGCAGTCGCTCGACGAGAGCGCCTGGCGACAGGCTTTGGAGCGTGGCTTCATCGAAAACACTGCGTTACCTCCGTTGACCATCGAGGCAGCGCCCGCCATCTGGGACGCTGAGCCGGCCCTAGAGGAGGGGCTGACCCTGCGCTTTCTTCCGGACCCCAGTGTGTGGGACGGACGGCTGGCGAACCTCGGCTGGTTACAGGAACTGCCCAAGCCGATCACCAAGCTCACCTGGGACAACGTCATCGGCGTGGCGCCGAAGCTGGCCGAAGAGCACGGGCTGTCGAATGGTGATCTGGTCCGGGTCACGCTCGGTCGCCGCGTGGTGATTGGGCCGGCCTGGATCATGCCCGGCCACGCCGAACGCACGCTCAGTCTTTACGCGGGTTATGGCCGCACCCGCGCCGGGCGTGTCGCCGACCGTCTGGGCTATGACATTGCACCGTTGCGCACGGCCGGCGATCCCTGGCTGCGTCGCGGCGCAAGGTTGGAGAAGACCGGCGAATTTCTTCCGCTGGCCACCACCCAGTCGCATCACATCCCGCATGGGAAGGAAGCCATCAAGAGCGAGCCGCGTGATGAGGCTTACCGCAAGGTGCCGACAGAGCCGCTTTACCTCTTTGAGCAAGCGAAAACCCTCTACCCGCCGACCCCGCCTAGCGAGCCGGTGTGGGGCATGACCATCGACCTCGATCAGTGCATTGGCTGCAACGCCTGCATCGTCGCCTGCCAAGCCGAGAACAACATTCCGGTGGTCGGCAAAGAACAGGTCGCTATGGGCCGCAACATGCATTGGCTGCGGGTCGATCACTATTACAAGGGCGATCCAGCCGAACCCGAGTCATCGGCATTCCAGCCGGTGCCCTGCATGCACTGCGAGCAGGCACCCTGCGAGGTTGGTTGCCCGGTCAACGCCACGGTGCACGGGCCGGATGGGCTCAACGAACAGATCTACAACCGCTGCATCGGTACCCGCACTTGTGCGTCGTATTGCCCCTACAAGGTGCGCCGTTTCAACTGGTTCGACTGGACTGCCGACGATGAGCCCTCGATCCAGCATCAGCGCAACCCCAACGTCACGGTGCGCTCGCGCGGCGTCATGGAGAAGTGCACCTACTGCGTCCAGCGCATCAGCGAGGCGCGCATCGCGGCACGGATCGAGGATCGTCCGGTCGCCGACGGCGAGGTACAGACCGCTTGCCAGCAGAGTTGCCCGACCCAGGCGATCGTCTTCGGCGATCTGTCCGATCCGGGCGCTCGAGTCCGTGAAGGGCGCGATACCAAGCGCCACTATGGGCTGCTGGAGGAGCTGGGCACGCGACCCAAGACCACCTACCTGGGCGTGGTTGAATTGCCGAAGATCGTCGAGGACGAGCCATGAGCCCCGCCGACGCCGAACCGCGCTACCAGGGCGCCGATACACCGCACTTCTTGCCGAGGCAGATGCCGCTCGGCGAGGTTTCGGACCGGGTACTCACCGTTCCGGTCGACTTCGCCCCGTATCGCCGTGCCTGGTGGGCGCTGTTCATCTTCGGATGTTCGCTGCTGGGGCTGTTCGTCGCCTCGGCGATCGTGGTGGTCTGGAAGGGCGTTGGCGTCTATGGCAACAACAACCTGGTCAATTGGGGCTTGCCCATCCTCAATTACATGTGGTGGCTGGGCATTGGTCATGCCGGCACCTTCATCTCGGCCATGCTGTTGCTGCTCAACCGGCCGTGGCGCAACTCGCTCAACCGCATGGCTGAGTTGATGACGTTGCTGGCGGTGGTGTGCGCCGGTATCTACCCGATCCTGCATCTGGGGCGGCCCTGGCTGTTCTATTGGAGCGCTCCGTACCCCAACACCATGGAGCTGTGGCCGCAGTTCAAGAGCCCGACGTCGTGGGACTTCTTTGCCGTGCTTGGCTACCTGCTCGTCTCGCTGATATTCATCTACATCGGCGCGATTCCGGACTTCGCCTCGGCCCGCGATCACGCTCGAAAGCGGCGCTACAAGATCTTCTACGGGCTGCTGGCGCTTGGCTGGCGGGGCGCTTCTTCGCACTGGGCACATTGGCGGCGGGCCTACCGATTCATTGCGCTGCTGGCCATTCCGCTGGTGTTTGCAGTCTCCAGCGGCTATTCGTTTCTGCTCGATCTGTCGCCGGAAACCGGCTGGCACTCGACGGTGTTCCCGCCGTACTTCGTCGCTGGCGCGATCTTTTCCGGTTTTGCGCTGGTGATCGTCATCGCGCTGGGGCTGCGCCGATTCTTCGGCTGGCAGTTGCTGATTACCGTCAAGCATCTGGATGTGCTCGGCATCCTGCTGCTCGCCAGCGGCTGGATGACCGCCTATGGCTATTTTGCGGACATCTTCATTGCCTTCTATTCAGGCAAGGAACACGAGATTACCGTGACCATGGCGCGCCTGGCCGGGCCGATGGCCTGGAGCTGGTGGACGGCGATCTTCTTCAACCTGATCTGCCTGCAAGCGCTCTGGTGGCCGCAGGTGCGACGCAACGGCAAGGCGTTGTTGGCGATTGCGGTCGGCGTCCTGATTGGCATGTGGTGCGAGCGCTGGATGCTGATCGTCGTGCCGGCCACCCGCGATTACCTGACAGCCACTTGGCAAGGCTACAGCCCGACGTTCTGGGACTGGTCGTTGTTCATCGGTACCTTCGGGCTGTTCCTCGTGCCGTTCAGCCTGTTCATGCGCCTGCTGCCGATGGTGTCCACCTTCGAAGTCAAAGAGGCCTTGCACCGCTATCGGGGAGGAGCCGATGACTGAGCGCTGTTACGGATTTCTGGCCGATTTCGCCCATCCTGAGCCGCTGATCAAGGCAGCCCGCGCGGCGCGAGAGGCAGGCTACACACGGATGGAGGCCTACAGCCCGTTCATGCTGTCGGAGTTGGAACCGGTGCTCGGCCAGCGCAGCAACCGTGCCTACTGGGCCGGCATCCTCGGTGCGCTGATCGGTGGCGGTTTGGGATTGGGCATGCAGATATACGCCAATCTGAGTTACCCGCTGGATATTGGCGGCCGGCCTCTGATCGCCTTGCAGGGCTTCGCCGTCATCACCTTTCTGCTGACCATCACCGGTGGCGCGCTGGGTGCGCTGTTCGGCCTGCTGTTCCTGTGCCGGCTGCCGCTGCTGCATCATCCGCTGTTCGAAACCGAGGCGTTCCAGCGCGCCACGGACGACCGCTTTCTACTCTGTATTCGCGCGGACGACCCGCTGTTCAGCGAGACGGAAACCGCGATATGGCTGGCGGAGCGGGCCGTGTCGGTCAGCAAGGTGCCTGCCTGATGCGTTGGCTGATCGTTTTCATCGTGCTGCTCAGCGGCTGCGATCAGATGGCGCAACAACCGCGTGCCGACGCCCAGGAGTCCAGCCTTTTTTTCCCGGACGGCAAGGTGAACCAGGCGCCACCGTTAGGCACGGTAGCCCGTGGCGAGCTGTCATGGGAGGCGGTTCTGGCCGAGCGTCCGCGGTTGACCGAAGAACTGCTGGCGCGCGGAGAAGAGCGCTACCGCATCAACTGCGTGCCTTGTCACGGCTTGGCCGGTGTTGGTCTGGGAACGGTGGTCAAGCGCGGCTTTCCGCAACCCCCGGACTTTGCCAAGCCGCGCCTGATGCAGGCACCTGATCGCCATTTCCTTGAGGTCATCGCCGATGGCTACGGCGTGATGTACAGCTACGCCGCGCGGGTACGGCCGGCAGATCGCTGGGCAATCGTTGCGCACATACGCGCCTTGCAGTTGGCGCGCACGGCCGAGGTCAAGCAGCTCCCCGAGCCTGATCGTCGCGCTCTGGAGGCTTTGCCATGAGCGCCGTTACATCCATGAGTCCACGCACCATCGCCTGGGCGGCGTTGGCCATCGGCGGCGTCGGCCTTGGCATCGGGCTGCTGCTGGCGCCGCGCGACACCCTGGCCGCTTGTGTGGCGAGCCTGTTGGGGTTGGCGGGGATTCCGCTCGGGGCGCTGACACTGGGCCTCGCTTTGGCATCGGTCAGTGGCAGCGTTCGCGATCAGCTTTGGCCCTGGACGCTGATCGCCAGCCGGGCCATGCCTGCGCTGCTGGTGCTGGTGTTGCCGGGGCTGCTTGGCGCCGGGCTGATTTATGAGTGGATGCACCAGTACAGCGACGGCTTTCGCGGGTTTTGGCTCTGGTGGCCCAGTTTCCTCGTACGTGGGCTGCTCTATGTCGGGCTGTGGTGGGCGCTGGCGCGCTGGCTGTTGCCGACGACGCTGCGCAACCCGGCCGGGGCCGGGTTGGGGCTGATCGCCGCGGTGTTGAGTGTGTCGCTGGCGGCCTTTGACTGGGCGCAATCAATGGAGCCGCACTTCGCGTCCAGCATCTTCGGGCTGCTGTGGCTCGGCCGGCTGATGCTGTCCGGGATCGCTGCCTGCATTCTGTTCAGCCTGTTTGCCGGCGCGCCCCGCCCGGGTGTGCTGCGTGGCTTGCTGTCGGCTGCGGCGCTGGCCTGGATCTATCTGCACTTCATGCAGTACCTGATCGTTTGGTACGGCAACCTGCCCGAGGAGGTTCGCTGGTATGAGATTCGTGCCCGCGATTGGCCGTTGCTGACTTGGCTGGTGGCGCTGCAGAGCCTGGTCTTCATCGCGACCTGGTGGCCGCTCTCAGGGCGTCGGGTACCGCTGGCGATACTGGCTGGCAGCACACTGCTGCTGGGCCTGGCTGAAGGCGCCTGGCTGAGTATGGCCAGCTTGTCAGGCTTGAGTGGGCTGGCGAGCGCTCTGGCGCTGTTCGCCGCGGCGGCTGCGGGCGCCGGGATGATGACGCTGCTGATCTTGCCCAGGAGGTCCGCATGAGCGTGCCGGTCGATCCGCGCTCGAAGGAAGACGGCTTCGAGCACCACGACGCCAAGGTCAGGGTATTGCTGATGATTGGCTTCGGCCTGGTTATCGCCCTGGCGGTATCGCTGGCTGCTGTTGGCTTGTTGCTCAGCTATTACCACACGACACCCGAACCGCCGGTGTCGGGGCTAGAACGCGACAGAATCATTCCGCCGGAGCCACGGCTGGAAACCCAAGCGCTAGGCAATGGCCCAGAGGTGATCCTTGAGGCCCAGCAACGCCTGAGCCGCTATGCATGGGTCGACCGTGAGGCTGGCGTCGCGCGCATTCCGCTCCAGCGGGCTCGTGTCCTGTTGCTCGAACGCGGTTGGCCGGCGCCGGTTGAGCCCAGCGGTGAACAGGCTGTGCGCCTGCAACAGGCCAAACAAAGGGCGGAACCCCGATGAGTCGCCTGCTGCTGATCCTCGCCGCGACCTTGTCGTTTGTGCTGGCAGCCGCGGTGCGCGCCGCCGAGCCGTTCGATCCTTTCGTCGCCGCCGGCATCGATTCGCGGCCCGGTGCACAGGTGCCGCTGGATGCGCGTTTCACTGACGATAGTGGCGAGTCGGTCACCCTTGCTGAACTGCTCGATGGCCGGCCAGCAGTGCTGGTGCCGGTGTATTTCCGCTGCCCAAATGTGTGCGGGTCGCAGTTGGCGAGCCTGTTCAACCTGCTCGGCTCGGTGCCCTTCGAACTCGGTAAGGATTATGTGGTGATCGCCTATAGCTTCAATCCGCACGAGACACCAGCCGATGCCCGAGCCGAGCGAGACAAGTTGGTCCGACGCTGGCCAGCGCTGGCCGGTTCGCAGGCCGTGCACCTGCTCACGGGGCCAGAATCGGCGAGTCGCCGGGTCAGCGATGCGCTGGGTTTTCGTTACCGCTGGGATGCCGAGATTCAGGAATATGCGCATGCCTCGGCCATCGCCACGCTGAGCCCGTCTGGCAAGCTGGTGCAGTGGCTGTACGGGCTCGGTTATCAGCCCAACGATCTGCGTCTGGCCTTGACCGATGCCGGCGAAGGGCGGGTCGGCGATTTCAGCGATCAGTTACTGCTGCTCTGTTACCACTACAACCCGCGGACTGGCGGTTACGACAACTGGGTCATCGGTGCGCTGCAGGTGGGCGGCACCGGCACGGCGTTGGCACTGCTGGGTTTCATCGGGCTGTCGCTGTGGCGCGAGCGACGCAAGCGGGAGGGCGGCGATGAACGATGACTTTTTGCGCCTGTGGCCGCAAACCGCCTCCGAGCACGCGAGCAGCATCGATTGGCTGATCTGGTCCTTCACCGGAATGATGACGATCTTCGTCGTCCCGGTGTTCGTGCTCACGATTCTGTTCGCGATACGTTATCGAAAGGGCACTAAAGTGCCTCGCGATCACCGCCCGCGCGGCAGCATGAAGGTCGAAATGACCTGGATCGTGCTGCCTTTCATCGGCTCGATGATCATCTACCTGGTCTCGGCGAAGCTCTACTACGAAGTGCGCACGCCGCCGGTGGATGCGATGGAAATTCAGGTCGTTGCCAAGCAATGGATGTGGAAATTCCAGCATCCCGGCGGCCAGCGCGAGATCAATACCTTGCACGTGCCGGTAGGGCGCCCGGTACGGCTGAACATGATCTCTCAAGACGTCATTCACAGCCTCTATTTCCCGGCCCTGCGCATCAAGCAGGATCTGTTGCCAGGGCGCTATACCGAACTCTGGTTCAACGCCACCGAAGCCGGGCGCTACGAGGTGTTCTGTGCCGAATACTGCGGCACCGACCATTCGAAGATGCTCGCCACGCTGATCGTACAGCCGCCACAGGAATACGAGCGCTGGCTGTCACAGGCTGGTGCCAGCGAGTCCCTGGCTGAGCAGGGCGAGGTGCTGTTTCGCCAGTTCGGATGCAGCGGATGTCATGGCCCGGCCGCCGTGGCCAAAGCGCCGAAACTCGAGGGACTCTATGGCCGTCGGGTGGCATTGAAAGACGGCAGTTTTGTCGTGGCCGATCAGGCCTATATCCGTGACAGCATCCTGCTGCCGCACAAGCAGATCGTAGCCGGCTACGAATCGATCATGCCGAGCTTCGCCAATGTGATCGATGAGGAAGGCGTGCTGCGCCTGACTGCCTACATCAAATCGCTGGGTGAGGGTGGCCAGGCCCCCGGCAAGGTTGAAGAGCGCGGGCAGGGCGAACCGCATGCCGACAGCCCGCGCAGCCCGACGCCAGAGGAGACGATACCTTGAGCCAGAAGAACCCGGCCGCCGACCGTACGCCCAGTTACCTAGCCGATGAGCATGGCTTACGCACCTGGCTGCTGACCACGGACCACAAGCGCATCGCGATCCTCTACCTGATCGGTGTCACGGCGTTCTTCTTTCTCGGTAGCCTGGCTGCCGCTTTGGTGCGCATCGAGCTGGTGACACCCGATGGCGACCTGTTGAGTCCCGACGGCTACAACCGCACCTTCACCCTGCACGGCGTGGTCATGGTGTGGTTCTTCCTGATTCCGTCGATCCCGGCGGTCTTCGGCAATTTCCTCATTCCGATCATGATCGGCGCCAAGGATATGGCCTTCCCCAAGCTCAACCTGTTCAGCTGGTACCTGCTGGTGGGTGGCGGCCTCTTCACGCTGTATGCGCTGCTGATCGGGGGGGTAGATACCGGCTGGACCTTTTACACGCCGCTGTCGACGATGTTCAGCAATGGGCATGTGGTGGCGGTGATTCTTGGGGTCTTCATCGTCGGCTTCTCGTCGATCCTGACGGGGCTGAACATCATCGTCACCATTCATACGCTTCGGGCGCCGGGCATGACCTGGTTCCGCATGCCGCTGTTCTGCTGGTCGCTCTATGCCACCTCGGTGATTCTGGTGCTGGCTACGCCGGTGCTGGCCATCACGCTGCTGCTGGTGGCGGCGGAGTACCTGTTCGGCATTGGCGTGTTCGACCCCAACCTGGGCGGCGACCCGCTGCTGTTTCAGCACCTGTTCTGGTTTTACAGCCACCCGGCGGTGTACATAATGATTCTGCCGGCGATGGGCGTAATGAGCGAGCTGATCACGGCCGCGGCGCATAAGCGCATTTTCGGCTATTCCTTCGTCGCTTATTCCAGTCTGGCAATCGCGGTGATCGGCTTCATGGTCTGGGGCCACCACATGTTCGTCGCCGGGCAGTCGATGTACGCCAGCATGGTTTTTTCACTGCTCAGCTTCCTGGTGGCGATCCCCTCGGCGATCAAGGTCTACAACTGGACCGCCACACTCTACAAAAGCAATCTGACCATCGACGCGCACTTCCTTTATGCGCTGACGTTTATCGGTCTGTTTGTCATCGGCGGCGTTACCGGGCTTTTCCTCGCGCTGCTGGCCGCGGACGTCCATGTGCACGACACCTACTTCGTGGTCGCGCACTTCCACTACATCATGGTCGGCGCAGCGGTGGCCGGGTTCTTCGGCGCGCTGCACTTCTGGTGGCCGAAGATGACCGGGCGGATGTACTCGCAGCTGTGGGGAAAGATTGCGGCAGTGATGATCTTCTGCGGCTTCAACCTGACGTTTTTCCCGCAGTTCCTGCTCGGCTATCTCGGGATGCCGCGGCGTTACCACAGTTATCCGGAGGATTTTCAGTTCCTCCATGTGCTGTCGTCCGCTGGGGCTGGGGTGCTGGCGGTGGGTTACGTCATGCCGTTCTGTTACCTGCTCTGGTCGCTGCGCTACGGGCCGCTGGCGGATGACGATCCCTGGGACGCAGCCGGGCTAGAATGGCGCACCTCGTCGCCGCCGCCCAAGCACAATTTTCTCGAGACCCCGATCGTCGACTTCGAGGCGTACGACTACCCACCTGAGGCAACCCATGGCCGATCGTGACGGGTATTTGGCCGAGCCATACCAGACTGCCGCCCAGCAGCGCGAAGCGAGCTTTCTGGGCATGTGGCTGTTCCTCGCCACCGAAATCATGATGTTCGGCGCGCTGTTCCTGGTCATCTACTACTACCGTCTGCAGCACCCGGCTGCAGTCAGTGAAGCGGTGCATCATCTGCACTCGATTCTGGCGGGTTTCAACAGCGCGCTGCTGCTCAGCGGCAGCCTGTGCATGAGCCTGATGGTGCAGGCTTCGCGCTTGGGTAACTATCGTCGGGTACAGCAGTTTCTGTTGCTCAGTGCTTTCTTCGGTCTGGCGTTTCTGGCGGTGAAGTTCTTCGAATACGGCTGGGAATACCATGAAGGACTGTTGCCCGGCATAGGCCGCGAGTCTCCGCTCAAGGACCCCGCCGCGCGGCTGTTCATGAACATCTATTTCTTCGCTACCGCGCTGCATGCGGTACACGTGACGCTTGCGGTGGTGATCGTGCTGGGCATGGTCGGGCGCATTCACTTCGCTCATATGAAGCTGCCGGAGCGCGCGATCACGCTGGAAATGGTCGGCCTGTACTGGCACATGGTCGATGTGATCTGGATTTTTCTGTATCCGTCGCTGTATCTGGTCGGGAGGGCAGCATGAAGGCGGGCAAGCTGGTGCTGATCTATGCCGGGCTGCTGGCGTTACTGGCGATCAGCGCCACGATAGCCATCCAGTTCCCACAATGGGCGATGGTCGCGTTGATCTGTGCGGCGGGGCAGGCCCTGTTGGTGCTGTTCGGCCTGGCCCAGCTTGGTGCGCATTCCCCACTGGTTCGCTTCTTCGCCTTGGGCGCAGGCTTCTGGTTGGTGTTCATGTTCACCCTTTCGCTGGCCGATCTACTGACGCGCGGGGGCTAGTCTGCTGATCGATGGTGATACTCGGGGTTATTGAAAATCCCGGCTGCGCACGTCGAGGCCGGTGAGCATTGGGGTGAGGTCGCTCAGACGTCCGGCGATGACGTGACGCACGCCGTTTGCCGATTCAAGGTGCCCATCGATTCGAAGCATTTGGGACTGTATCAATACCCGTCGCTGCCGCTCGGCCAGGTCGTGCCAGACCACTACGTTGATCATGCCGAACTCGTCTTCAAGGGTGACGAAGATGACGCCGCTGGCGGTCTGCGGGCGTTGGCGACCAATAACCAGACCGGCCACGCTGACCAGCCGACCATGTTCGACTTCGACCAGCTCGCGCGAGCTGCGGCAGCGTCGGCTTCGCAGCTGGTCACGCAGCAAGGCCAACGGGTGTGGGCCAAGCGTGGTACCCAGGGTGGCGTAATCGGTCATCAACTCTTCACCGACCGAGGGCAAGGGCAGAGGCACCGCTGCCTCCGGGGTCTGGACCTGATCAGCGAACAGCGGCAGCTGCGGCTCGAAGCCGGCCACCGCCCAGCGAGCCTGATGACGATGCCCGACAAGTCCTTTCAGCGCCCCGGCGTCGGCCAGCTGTTCCCGCGCACGGGCATCCAGTCGGGCTCGCAGGCACAGGTCATCGATACCGACAAAGGCTTGCTGCTGACGTGCCGCCTCGATTCGACGCGCATCCTCCTGGCGAAAGCCTCGTACCAGGCGCAGCCCCAGACGGATTGCTGGCTGATGGGTGTCGGTCGGCTCAAGGCTGCAATCCCAGCCGCTGTGACAGACGTCCAGTGGGCGGATCTCGAGTTGATGGCGACGGGCGTCCTGGAGAATCTGATCGGGATTGTAGAAGCCCATCGGCCAGCTGTTGATCAGTGCGCAGGCGAAGGCGGCTGGTTCATGACATTTGAGCCAGCAACTGGCATAGGTGAGCAGGGCGAAGCTGGCCGCATGGGATTCGGGGAAGCCGTAGCTGCTGAAGCCTTTGATCTGCTCAAAGATCCGTGCAACGAATTCTGCGCTGTAGCCACGGGCGAGCATGCGTTCGCTCAATCTCACACGGTGCGGCTCGAGGCTGCCGTGTCGTTTCCAGGCGGCCATGGCGCGGCGCAACTTGTCGGCTTCGTCGGCGGTGTATTCAGCGGCGACGATTGCCAGCTCCATCACTTGCTCTTGAAACAGCGGCACGCCAAGGGTGCGCTCGAATACGGGTTTCAGTTCATCAGAGGGATACTCCACCGGCTCTTCTTTATTGCGCCGGCGCAGGTAGGGGTGAACCATGTCGCCCTGAATCGGCCCGGGTCGCACGATGGCGACCTGAATCACCAGATCGTAGAACGTCTGGGGACGCAGCCGCGGCAGCATGGCCATTTGCGCTCGCGATTCGATCTGGAAAACGCCCACGGTGTCGGCGCGGCTGATCATCTCGTAGGTCGGCCGGTCTTCCTTGGGCAGTGTGGCAATGGTCCACTGCGTACCGCGATAGCGGGCGATCAGATCGAAACAACGACGCAGCGCGCTGAGCATGCCGAGCGCCAGTACATCGACCTTGAGCAAGCCGACCACATCGAGATCATCCTTGTCCCACTGGATCACGGTACGGTCGGCCATGCTGGCGTTCTCGACCGGCACCAAGGTATCCAACGGATATTCGGAAATGACGAACCCGCCCGGATGCTGTGAAAGGTGGCGAGGAAAGCCGATCAACTCATTGGTCAGCACCATTACTCGGCGCAACACCGGGCTGCTGGGGTCGAAGCCGGCTTCCTGAAGTCGGGCGTCATCAGGTACGTGCTCACTCCAGCGCCCGCAGCATTCGGCCAGGGCATTGATCTGATCCGGCGGCAGGCCAAGCGCTTTGGCTACGTCTCGCACTGCGCCGGTGGCGCGGTAGGAGCTCGCCACCGCCGTCAGTGCGGCGCGATTGCGACCGTAGCGGCGAAACACATACTGGATCACTTCTTCGCGGCGTTCGTGCTCGAAGTCGACATCGATATCCGGCGGCTCGTTGCGCTCGCGCGAGAGGAAACGCTCGAACAAAAGCCGGCTGTGCGAGGGGTCGAGTTCGGTGATGCCCAGTACGAAACACACCGTCGAGTTGGCTGCCGAACCGCGACCCTGACACAGAATGTGGCGTTCGCGGGCGAAACGGACGATGTCGTGAACGGTGAGAAAGTAGCTTTCGTAATGCAGTTCGGTGATCAGCTGCAGTTCATGTTCGACCAGCGCACGCGATTTGTCCGTTACGCCTGCCGGCCATCGCCATCTCATGCCATCTTCGACCAGTTTGCGCAGCCAGGAGCTGGCATTGTGGCCAGCGGGTACCAGCTCGTGCGGGTACTGATACTTCAGCTCTTTAAGGCTGAACTGGCAGCGTTCGGCGATACGTAATGTCTCGGCAAGCAGTTCGGGTGGATACAGCTGGGCCAGTTCCTCGCGCCGGCGCAGGTGGCGTTCACCGTTGGGGAACAAGTGGCGCCCGGCCTCGGCTACAGGCAGGTGATGGCGGATCGCGGTCATGCAATCCTGCAGGGCGCGCCGGCCACGGGCATGCATATGCACATCGCCACAGGCCACCGCGGGTATGCCCACGCGCTTGGCCAGTCCCTGCAACTGACACCGGTGCGTTTCATCATCCGGCCCGCGATGCAGTCCGATGCCCAGCCAGAGGCGTGCTGGAAAGCGTTCGCGCAGCCAGAGACCTTCCGCGTCAGCATCGAAGTGGGGAGTGATCCAGATGGCCAACAGCCCATCCAAGGGCTCGCTCAGGTCATCGGCCAGCAGCTGGTACTGACCTTTCTCGGCGCGACGTCTTGCGCAAGTAATCAGCCGGCACAAGCGCTGATACCCAAGCAGGTTTTCGACCAACATGAGCAGCTTCGGGCCGTTCTCGATCTGCATTTCGCTGCCGACAATCAGCGGCAGGCCTGTTTCCTTGGACGCCTGCCAGGCGCGGACGATGCCGGCCAGGGTGCATTCATCAGTAATTGCCAAGGCCCGATAGCCCTGCAGTGCGGCGCGCTCGAACAACTCTTTGGCGCTGGAGGCGCCCCGTTGGAAACTGAAGTTGGAGAGGCAGTGCAGTTCGGCGTATTCGGGCGTCATGCGAACCAGCCGTGCAACATCAACGGCCCTCCCGTGACTGAGCGAAAGGCCCAGCCGCGTTGGCCCGTGCGGGTTTCCACCAGGTAATAGTCGCGGCGCACATCGCCACCGTCCCACCAGCCCGATTCGATACGCTCGGGGCCAGAGAGGATGCGCAGCGAAGCTTCATGCAACGGTTTAGTTTCGCTCAGCAGCCAGCCGGGGCGGGGTGCTGTGGTCGATGGCAGCTCAAGGTGGGCTGCATGCTGCGGTCGCCAGGCGCATTCGGGGCGATGGTCGGCGCGAGCAGCAAGCCCCTGCACGGCGGCGTCGCCCAATCGGGCTCGCAACCGCTCGCGCAATTGCTCCCAGGGCAATGACTGTTGCGGTCGCTCATCGAAAAGCTCGCGATGCTCGGGGACGAAGGCTGGCAGCTGGTCTGCGAGCAGTCGTATGGCCAGCACCGGTGCTGGAAGCTGCAGATGCTCCAGGCGACCGCGGGTCAGCTCGAATAGCATGGCCGGGTCGCGCTCGGCACTGAGCAGGCCGATCGGTAGCTGGCTCTCGGGGAGGCTGCGGTGCTCCAGATGCAACGTGAATCGTTGGACCCCGCTGTCGCGGCCTGCCAGGTAAGCGGCGAGGTCGGCCGTCAGACGGCGCAGCGGGAAAAGCAGGGCCGGGTGCGACTCGACTTCGAAGTTCAGCTCGATACGCGCATCGAAGCGGTCGGGCGGGCGGTAGAAATTCAGAGCCAGTGGGCGATGCTCCAGCAGGGTGTCGAGGTGTCTCAGGGCTTCTGCCGGAAAGCGCTTTGCCAGACCGTTCCGAGGCAGCGCCAGTAGTTGCTTGAAGGTGCGCAAGCCCATGCGCGCCAAGGCGTGGGACACATCACGTGGCAAGCCGAGGCGATCTACCGGCAGATCAGCCAGTACCTGATGCAGCGTCTGGGTGTCCGTCACGGCCAAGCTGCCATACACGTTAGCCAGTACCCGCGCGGCGGCCGGATTGGGTGCCAGCGTGATGCGATGTCCGAAGCCCAATGCGCTCAGCTCCGTGCGCAAACGCGCTTCCAGGCGAGGCCAGGGGCCGAACAGGCCGAGGCTGGACTGCACTTCCATAAGCAGGCAGCGCGGGTAGTGCAGACTGACCTGCGAACTGAAGCCGTAAGCCCAGGCGGCGAGGAACTGCTGCCAGCGTTCGATCGAGGCCAGGTCGTATTCGGCTGTCTCGAATCCTCGGGTCAGCGCCTGAGCGGCAACCAATGATTGCCCTGCTTTTAACCCGAGTGCCCGCGCCGCCGGATTGACCGCCTGTAGTACGCGGCGCTGTGGTGTACCGCTCAATAGTGCCAGTGGCGCTTCGGCATCGGGGCGGCTACGCAGCACACCGTCCATGGCCAGTTGCGGCAGCAGGATGCAGGCCCAGAGCATGCTCACTGCCATCCCACGGCAGAAATTGGCTGGACGGGCGCCAGTCCGCCGCGGCACTTGAGAATACGCACTTGAGCCGGGCGAGCTTCGACTGCCAACCGCAATGCCGCTGGCGAGGGATTTACCGCTTCGCGTAAAGAGCGATAGGCGAAGGCCAGTGTCTGTCCGGTCTCGGCGGCCACCTGCAGGCGACGCAAGGCGCGGTCATCGGCCTGCTGTGGCCAGCACAGCACTGCACCGCAACTGCCTGAACGCAAACACTGTTCCGCCGCCCATAAGGCGTCGCGTCCGTGCGCCTGAACGAGACTGAGTTGGCGCAGATCGACCCCGGCAGCGAGCCAGGCATGAGGGAAGGGCAGGTGAGGCGGTGCGACCAGTACTACCCGTTCGCCGGCACTGGTCAACCGTGCCAGGGTGGGCCAGAGCAGACGCAGTTCGCCGATGCCGGTGGTGGCGATCAGCAGCTCGCTCAGTGCCGAGTCCGGCCAGCCGCTTCCGGGCAAGGCGGCGTCCAGGGTGGGATGGCCGGTCGGCTGGTTACTGGTCGAGACGATGCTTGGCTGGCCGCGCCATAGCTGGCGCGCATCGAGCAATCGATCAAGGGAGACAACGGAAGACATGATGAACAGCAAATCCAGAATACTGTATATGGATACAGTATTCTGCTTTGCCCGAACGCGGGTCAAGTCGATGTGATGAACGTCATCGACTCAGGGTCTATACGGCCCAGCTCACATCAGAGCGTTTAGCGTCCCTATCAAACCCAGTGCAGCGCCCATGGGTACTGCCATGCGCTCACGCCAGGCGAGCATCAGGCCTACCAGCACCCCGGCGCACATCAGTTGCCCCAGGCAGACCACCAGACCGATGGCCCATCCCAGCGCTGCGACATCCAGCAGGACGATGGCAACCAGCAAGCCGCCTGCCAACAGGCGCAGCCCACGTTGCTGAAGGAGGCTCGGCGCGCGATTGAACAGTTGACGATGGTGGCGAGGCATCGCCAGGCACAGCGCAAGCATGCCGATGTAAGCCAAGGCAAAAGCAAGTAGCGTCATGGCGAAACCTCCTGCATGCGCCTCTCACGTGCCGGTCGCGTCTCTGGCCGGGCGAGGGCTCGCCAGCCGCACACCAACCCGACGGCAAGCAATACCAGGTCGATGCCGAAGAGCGTCATATCGCTTCGCGTCAGGCTCGCAACAAGGTGTCCTTGCGGAGCCACGATGGCATTCAGCGCGGGCAGGCCGAGGGCGAGAATCGCTAGCGCGGCGAACAACTGACGGCTCAATCGTGCCGGCTGGCCGTGTCCGATGCAGGCGAAAACTGCCACCGCCAACCAGCTCAAAGCGAAGCACCAGCCTTCGATTGCCGCTCGGTCGGGCAGGGTGTCTGGCAACAGACGATTGGCCCAGAGCAGTGTCAGCGATGCGATGGGCAGTCCGAAAAAGACCGCGCCGTTGAGCGCGCGTACCACCTGTATCCCCTTCGACTGCCGAGCTTCACGCTTGCGTAGCCAGACTGCTGAACCTGCGATCAGCATTGCGCAGCCGGCCAGCCCCATCAGGCCATAGAAAAGTCGAACGATCTGCCCGCCAAATTGAGCCATGTGCAAACCGACTAGCCACATATAGGCCTCGTAAGTGGCAGGTGCCTGTTGCTGGTGGAGCATCTCGCCAGTGGTTGCGTCGTAATTCAGGGTGTCCTGTGGCGAGCCGATGCGTGAAGGGTCAAGCCGACGAATGCTGACCACTGCCGAGGCGTCGAACGGGTGTTCTACGATCAACCAGCCCGGCTCGCCGCCATTCCAGCGCTGACGGGCATCGTTGATCAAACCGTCCAGGGAGGTGAGTTCACCTATGGGCTTGTTCATTTCATTGCGGTGATAGCCGCCCTGGATCTCCTCGAAGAAAGTCAGCGGATCACTGTCATAGGCCACCATCGCTCCGGCCGGCATGTAGGTCGCGACAAAAATGGCGACGCCCGTATAGGCCAGTACCAGATGGAAGGGCAGGCCGATCACTCCGAACAGGTTGTGCGCATCGAGCCAGGCACGCTGGCCGTTGGCTTGCGGCCTGAGGGTAAAGAAATCCTTGAATATCCGCCTGTGAACGATGATCCCGGACACCAGCGCGACCAGCATGAACATGCCGGCCAGGCCGACGATATACATGCCGATCGTGCCCGCCTGCAGGTTGTAGTGCAGGGTGAAGAAGAACTCACCGCCCAGGGTGTCCGGCATGGGTTTACCGGTGGCGGGATCGAAAACGGCACGCCCACGTTCGCCCGTGCCATCTTTCTCCCAGCCCAGCTTCCAATAAGGCTCGCGCTCGGTCGGGCCATGGAGCCAGTAAGCATGCAGGGGACCTTCGACGTTGGCATTCAGCCACTGTCTGACGTTATCCGCCTCGATGCTGCTGGTTGCGGGCACGTGCAGGGCCGGGCGCGTCCAGCGTTCGAGCTCCTTGTCGAAACAGGCCAGCGTGCCCGCGAACAGAATTACGAACAGTAACCAGCTGGGCAGCAGTCCGCCCCAGGTATGCAGCCCCGCCATCGATTGACGTAAGGTCACGGTCGGCTCCTCCATTCAACAGGCAGATAGGCAGCCAGGCAGAGCAGGACTGTCAGCCCCCCCAGCCACAGCCAGGCCCGCAAGGCGCTGCGGGCCGCAAAGGTATAGATGACGGCGGCTACCCAGACGGCAAAACACAGCAGACTGGCCGTAACCACTCGATCCGCTCGCGCCAAGGGCAAGTAAACGGACAGGAAGGCGGTAAAGCCGAATGCCAGCGCATAGCCGCCGAACAAAGCGGCCGTGATGCGTCCGGCCAGATCCAATGGGAGGGGGGGGTAACGCTTCATGACATGGTCTATCCGCGGATGGTAGACGTGCATGTTAATGCGAATCCGTTTGATTTGTAATAACCAGGAGCCAAGCAGCCTGACGCTGCGATCTGGTTGAAGCATCGTGTCCGGTCAATGGCCGCTATCCGTCTTTGCTTGTGCTAGCAAAATCAGTCGATTAGGATTCGCGCCGGGTAAACGGTGCAAGGCGAGTAATCGGTTCGCCGTCCCAATCTATTGAAGCGAAGAAGCCCGGCCTGAAAGCGACCGGGCTTCTTTGTTTTTCGACCTTGATCCAGCGCCAGATCGCTCGTTCAGGTCGCTGCTAATTAAAAGAGGTATGCCATGCGCGAACGTTTGTTGGCCGCGGAAAAGGTAAAGGCCATCGAATGGCAGGGCGGACAGCTGCGTTTGCTTGACCAGCGCAAGCTGCCACTGGAAGAGCTGTGGCATACCTATGATTCTGCTGCAGCAGTCGCTACGGCGATCCGCGAGATGGTCGTGCGTGGCGCGCCCGCCATCGGCATCAGTGCTGCGTACGGGCTGGCCATGGGGCTCAGAGCCCGACTCGCCGAAGGTGGAGACTGGCGCGCGGCACTCGAATCCGATTTCGAAATACTGGCTGCCTCGCGTCCGACCGCCGTCAATTTGTTCTGGGCGCTGAATCAAATGCGTGAGCGCCTCGACCGCTTGAAGCCTGGCGAGGATCCATTGACCGCTGCCGAGGCTCAGGCGGCGTCCATTCATGCCAGTGATCGCGAAGCCAATCTGACCATGGCGCAGTTCGGCGTCGACCTGATCCGCAAGCATCAGGGCAATCCGCAGAACCTGCTGACTCATTGCAATACCGGTGCGCTCGCGACCGGTGGCTTCGGTACTGCACTTGGCGTGATTCGTGGCGCGCATCTGGAAGGGCTTGTCGAGTGCGTCTACGCCGATGAAACCCGTCCCTGGCTGCAAGGCTCTCGGCTGACGGCCTGGGAGCTGGCCGGCGAGGGCGTGCCGGTCATGCTGAACGCTGACTCGGCGGCGGCGCACCTGATGAAGACGCGCGGCATCACCTGGGTCATTGTCGGTGCCGATCGGATCACCGCCAATGGTGACGTCGCCAACAAGATCGGGACCTATCAGCTTGCCGTGCTGGCCATGCATCATGGCGTACGGTTCATGGTGGTGGCGTCCAGTTCGACCATCGATATGGAGTTGGAGTCAGGTGATGACATTCCCATCGAGGAGCGCGCCGGGCATGAGCTGCTGGAGGTCAACGGTCAGCGGTTTGCGGCGGATGTCGACGTCTTTAATCCAGTGTTCGATGTCACCCCTGCCGACCTGATCGATGCCATCGTCACGGAGAAAGGCATCGTCGAACGGCCAAATGCAGCCAAGCTCGCCGCGCTAATGAGCCGCAAGCGGCTCCACTGAATTGGCAATGCATATCCCGGACATATCTTCCAGGATGTGCATCCTGGAGCCTGTGGCTCCCCAGCTGTGATACCATTCCGCGCTTAATCGCAGGACCCTGCTGACTACAAGGAACCAGGCTTCCATGGGCGAACTGGCCAAAGAAATCCTCCCGGTCAATATCGAAGACGAACTCAAGCAGTCCTACCTCGACTACGCCATGAGCGTGATCGTCGGTCGTGCGCTGCCGGATGCGCGCGACGGATTGAAGCCTGTGCATCGCCGTGTGCTTTTTGCCATGAGCGAGCTGGGCAACGACTGGAACAAACCGTACAAGAAATCCGCCCGTGTGGTCGGTGACGTGATCGGTAAATACCACCCCCACGGTGACTCGGCGGTTTACGACACCATCGTGCGGATGGCGCAGCCTTTCTCGCTGCGTTACATGCTGGTCGATGGCCAGGGCAACTTCGGTTCGGTGGACGGTGATAATGCAGCCGCCATGCGATACACCGAAGTGCGGATGGCCAAGCTGGCTCACGAGCTGCTGGCGGACCTGGACAAGGAAACCGTCGACTGGGTGCCCAACTACGACGGCACCGAGCAGATCCCGGCAGTCATGCCGACCAAGATTCCGAACCTGCTGGTCAACGGCTCCAGTGGTATTGCCGTCGGTATGGCGACCAATATCCCGCCGCACAACCTCAGTGAAGTCATCGATGGTTGCCTGGCACTGATCGAAAACGCCGACATCACCATCGATGAACTCATGCAGTTCATCCCGGGGCCGGACTTCCCAACCGCGGGCATCATCAACGGCCGTGCAGGCATCGTCGAGGCCTACCGCACCGGTCGCGGGCGCATCTATATGCGTGCCCGCTCGATCATCGAAGACATCGACAAGGTTGGCGGCCGTCAGCAGATCGTCATCACCGAGTTGCCTTATCAGCTGAACAAGGCACGACTGATCGAGAAGATCGCCGAGCTGGTCAAGGAAAAGAAGCTCGAAGGCATCACCGAGCTACGCGACGAGTCCGACAAGGACGGCATGCGCGTGGTCATCGAACTGCGCCGTGGTGAGGTGCCTGAGGTCGTTCTTAACAACCTCTACGCCCAGACCCAGCTGCAGAGCGTGTTCGGCATCAACGTGGTGGCCCTCATCGACGGCCAGCCACGTACCTTGAACCTCAAGGAGCTGCTCGAAGCCTTCGTTCGCCATCGCCGCGAAGTCGTCACCCGTCGGACCGTTTACGAGCTGCGCAAGGCGCGTGAACGTGGACATATTCTCGAGGGGCAGGCTGTAGCGCTGTCCAACATCGATCCCGTGATTGCGCTGATCAAGGCTTCACCGACGCCAGCCGAAGCCAAGGAAGCGCTGATTGCCGAAGCCTGGGAATCCAGCGCTGTCGAATCGATGGTCGAGCGCGCCGGTGCCGACTCCTGCCGCCCGGAAGGCCTCGATCCGCAGTACGGTCTACGCGACGGCAAGTACTACCTGTCACCAGAACAGGCGCAGGCCATTCTTGATCTGCGCTTGCATCGCCTGACTGGCCTTGAGCATGAAAAGCTGCTCAGCGAGTACCAGGAGATTCTGACTCAGATTGGCGAGCTGATCCGCATCTTGACCAACCCGGTACGTCTGATGGAGGTCATCCGCGAGGAGCTCGAAGGCGTCAAGCGGGACTTTGGCGACAAGCGCCGCACCGAGATCCTCGATGTGCGCCTGGACCTGACGCTGGCCGACCTGATCACCGAAGAAGAGCGTGTCGTCACTATCTCCCATGGTGGCTATGCCAAATCACAGCCGCTGGCCGCCTACCAGGCGCAGCGTCGCGGTGGTCGTGGCAAGGCCGCGACCGGGGTCAAGGAAGAGGACTACGTTGAGCATCTGCTGGTCGCCAACAGCCACACCACGCTGCTGCTGTTCTCCAGCAAGGGCAAGGTGTACTGGCTCAAGACCTATGAGATTCCTGAGGCGTCACGCACATCGCGCGGTCGTCCGCTGGTGAACTTGCTGCCGCTGACCGAGGGCGAGCATATAACCGCGATGCTGCAGGTCGATATCGAGGCGGCACGTCAGCAACAGCTGAACGGTGACGAGGATATCGAGGACGCCGAAATCATCAGCGAAAGCGATGATGTCGAAGAGGCAATCGAGGGTGACGAGACCGATGACTCGGTGGATGAGCCTACTGGTACCTACATCTTCATGGCGACTGCGAAGGGCACCGTGAAGAAGACGCCGCTATCGCAATTCAGCCGCCCGCGTAGCGTGGGTCTGATCGCACTGGGCCTGGAGGAGGGTGACACTCTCATCGCGGCTGCCGTAACCGACGGTGCGCGCGAGGTGATGCTGTTCTCCGACGGCGGCAAAGTTATCCGGTTCAAGGAAAAGCACGTCCGTACCATGGGTCGTACCGCCCGCGGTGTACGCGGCATGCGCCTACCTGAAGGTCAGCGCCTGATTTCGATGCTGATCCCCGAGCCGGATGCCCAGATCCTAACGGCGAGCCTGAACGGCTATGGTAAGCGCACCGTCTTGGCTGAGTTCCCGCGTCGTGGCCGTGGCGGCCAGGGCGTAATCGCCATGGTTTCGAACGAGCGTAACGGGCCGCTGGTTGGTGCCGTCCAGGTGCAGCCAGGCGAGGAAATCATGCTGATTTCCGATCAAGGCACCCTGGTGCGTACCCGTGTCGACGAGGTGTCGTCGCTGGGACGCAATACGCAGGGCGTCACCCTCATCAAGCTAGGCAAGAATGAACACCTTGTCGGTCTTGAACGGGTACAAGAACCCTCTGAGGAAGACGTTCTGGAAGACATCGAGGCGGTAATCGATGAGGATGCGCTGGATAAGGAAATGCCAGTAGTCAGCACCGAGCCAAGCGAAGATGATTTGCTGGGTGGCGGCGGTGACGTTCCGCCAGATGTAGTGCCCACCGACGACGAGGGCTAATCAAACGACGGCGTAGCCTCTTAGGCTCGCCGTCGTTTCGTTGTATGCCTCTCTGCAGTTAAGGAATAGCGAGCACCCATGCGGGCCCTTGGGTCCGAATGGAGCGAGCAAGGTATCGACCGTTTTTGAGAGAACGAAGATGAGCAAACGCGCGTTCAATTTCTGCGCTGGCCCGGCCGCGCTCCCTGAGGCCGTATTGCAACGCGCCCAGGCCGAACTCCTTGACTGGCAAGGTCGGGGCCTGTCGGTGATGGAAATGAGCCATCGCAGTGACGAGTACACGGCGATCGCCGAGAAGGCTGAGCAGGATCTGCGCGACCTGCTGAGCATTCCTTCGAACTACAAGGTGCTGTTCCTGCAGGGTGGCGCCAGCCAGCAGTTTGCTGAGATTCCGCTGAATTTGCTGCCAGAAGACGGTGTCGCCGATTACATCGATACCGGCATTTGGTCGCGCAAGAGCATCGAAGAAGCCAAGCGTTATGGCCACGTCAACGTAGCCGCGAGTGCCAAGCCATACGACTATTTCGCGATCCCCGGCCAGAATGAATGGAAACTCAGCGCTGATGCGGCATACCTGCATTACGCCAGTAACGAAACCATTGGCGGCTTGCAATTCGACTGGGTGCCTGAGGTCGGCGATACCCCGCTTGTCGTTGATATGTCATCGGACATTCTTTCTCGCAAACTGGACGTATCCCGCTTCGGCCTGATCTATGCTGGCGCGCAAAAGAACATCGGTCCGTCGGGACTTGTGGTGGTTATCGTTCGGGAGGACTTGCTAGGTCGTGCGCGCTCAAGCTGTCCGACGATGCTCAACTACAAAGTCGCTGCCGATAACGGATCCATGTACAACACGCCTGCAACTTTTTCCTGGTACCTCTCGGGCCTGGTGTTCGAGTGGCTGAAGGAGCAGGGCGGCGTCGAGGCCATGGAACAGCGCAACCGCGCCAAGAAGGATCTGCTCTACGGCGTCATCGATTCCAGCGATTTCTATTCGAATCCGATCGCCACCAACGCTCGCTCTTGGATGAACGTACCGTTCAGGCTCGCCGACGAGCAGCTGGACAAGACATTCCTCGCCGGTGCCGATGCGCGCGGTCTGCTCAACCTCAAAGGTCACCGTTCGGTGGGCGGCATGCGTGCCTCCATCTATAACGCAGTCGGCCTGGATGCGGTCGAGGCACTTGTCGCCTACATGCGCGAGTTCGAGAAGGAGCACGGCTGATGAGCGATGTCGACCGGCTGAAGGCGCTGCGTGTACGCATCGACAGTCTCGACGAGAAGATTCTCGAGCTGATCAGCGAGCGAGCTCGCTGCGCTCAGGATGTGGCTCGGGTTAAGACCGCTGCGCTGGCAGAAGGTGAGGAGGCGGTGTTCTATCGCCCCGAGCGTGAAGCCTGGGTGCTCAAGCACATCATGGAGTTGAACAAGGGGCCGCTGGACAACGAGGAAATGGCGCGTTTGTTCCGCGAAATCATGTCGTCCTGTCTGGCGCTCGAGCAACCGCTGCGGGTCGCCTACCTCGGGCCGGAGGGCACCTTCTCCCAAGCCGCGGCACTCAAGCATTTCGGTCAGGCTGTGATCAGTAAACCGATGGCCGCGATCGACGAAGTGTTCCGTGAAGTGGTCGCCGGTGCGGTCAATTTCGGCGTTGTGCCCGTGGAGAACTCCACCGAGGGCGCGGTCAACCACACCCTCGACAGTTTTCTCGAACACGACATCGTCATCTGCGGCGAAGTCGAGCTGCGCATCCATCATCATCTGCTGGTTGGCGAAACGACCAAGACGGATCGCATCACCCGTATCTATTCCCACGCACAGTCGCTGGCGCAGTGTCGCAAATGGCTCGATGCGCACTACCCGAACGTCGAGCGCGTGGCGGTTTCCAGTAATGCCGACGCCGCCAAGCGGGTCAAAAGCGAGTGGAATTCCGCAGCCATAGCAGGTGACATGGCGGCTCAGTTGTACGGCCTGAGCAAGATTGCCGAGAAGATCGAGGACCGCCCGGATAACTCCACGCGTTTCCTTATCATCGGCAGTCAGGAAGTACCGCCTACCGGTGATGACAAGACCTCGATCATCGTCTCCATGCGTAACAAGCCGGGCGCGCTGCATGAGCTGTTGATGCCGTTCCACTCCAACGGCATCGATCTAACGCGGATCGAAACGCGGCCGTCGCGAAGCGGCAAATGGACTTATGTGTTCTTCATCGACTGCATCGGCCATCATCAGGATCCGTTGATCAAGGATGTCCTGGAGAAAATCGGCCGCGAAGCCGTGGCGCTGAAGGTGCTGGGTTCTTATCCGAAAGCGGTACTCTAAAAACAGCTGGCAGCGGCAAGCCATATGCCAGGCGCAATGGCTTTATCTTGCCGCAGGCCGCGTGAGCTTGAGGCTTAATGTATGAGCTGTGATTTCCTCGCTTTGGCTCAGCCAGGCGTGCAAAAGCTGTCCCCCTATGTGCCGGGCAAGCCCGTGGATGAACTGGCGCGTGAGCTCGATCTCGATCCGGCGACCATCGTCAAGCTGGCCAGCAATGAGAATCCACTGGGTCCCAGTCCCAAGGCCATGGAGGCGATCAAAGCGCAGCTCGATGAGCTGACCCGTTACCCGGACGGCAACGGGTATATGCTCAAGAGCAAATTGGCTGAGCGATACGGTGTTGGTGTCGAGCAAGTGACGCTCGGTAACGGCTCTAACGATATTCTGGAACTGGTCGCGCGTGCCTATCTCGCGCCTGGCCTCAATGCGGTCTTCAGTGAGCACGCATTTGCGGTCTACCCGATCGCCACTCAGGCCGTTGGGGCGCAGGCGAAGCCGGTACCGGCCCGCCAATGGGGTCATGATCTCGACGCCATGCTAGCTGCCATCGACGACAATACTCGCGTCGTGTTTATCGCCAACCCAAACAACCCCACAGGCACCTGGTTTGGTTCCGATGCGCTGGCGCGCTTCCTCTCCGGTGTGCCTGAACAGGTTCTGGTGGTGCTGGATGAGGCCTATATCGAGTATGCCGAGGATGGCGAATTACCAGATGGCTTAAGCTTCCTGGGGGCACACCCCAACCTTCTAGTCTCGCGGACATTTTCCAAGGCGTACGGTTTGGCTGCGTTGCGTGTGGGTTATGCGATCAGTTCTCCGGTCATTGCCGATGTGCTGAATCGAGTGCGCCAGCCCTTCAATGTCAACAGCCTCGCGCTAGCGGCGGCTTGTGCCGCGCTTGATGATCAGGCTTATCTCATTGAGAGCCGGGCATGTAACTCCGCTGGCATGCGTCAGCTCGAAGCCGAGTTCAAGGCGATGGGGCTCGATTGGATCCCTTCGCGCGCAAATTTCATTGCCGTTGATTTTGGTCGCGATGCTGCCCCCATCAATCAATCCCTGCTGCGTGACGGTGTCATCGTGCGGCCGGTCGCTAGCTATGGGATGCCAACCTTTCTTCGGGTGTCCATTGGCACCGAAGCGGAGAATGCTCGCTTCCTCGAAGCGTTGCACAAGGCGCTCGGGCATTGAGCCGAACGCATACGTTGGCGGCGGGCACGCCGAAGATTGGTCGCCTGGTCGTTGTCGGCCTGGGCCTGATTGGTGGTTCGTTCGCCAAAGGGCTGCGTGAAGGCGGGTGCTGCACCGAGGTCATCGGATTCGATCTGGATCCAAGATCTCGTGAGCTTGCCGTCGATCTTGGCGTGGTGGATCGCTGCGCTGACAGCCTCGAGGAAGCCTGCCGGGATGCGGACGTCATTCAGCTGGCCGTCCCGATCCTGGCCATGGAGCGCCTGTTGGCAGAACTCGCAACACTCGACCTCGGGAATGCCGTGCTGACCGACGTCGGTAGCGCCAAGGGTAACGTGGTGCGCTGTGCCCGCGAACATTTCGGTCGGATGCCGCCGCGCTTTGTACCTGGGCATCCGATAGCCGGCTCGGAACAGAGTGGCGTCACTGCTGCCCAAAGCACGCTTTTCCGCCGTCACAAAGTGATCCTGACGCCTTTGGAAGATACAGATCCGGCTGCGCTGTCGCTTGTAGACGGGCTGTGGCGTGCGCTGGGCGCCGATGTCGAGCATATGGACGTTAGGCATCATGACGAAGTGCTGGCTGCTACCAGTCATCTGCCGCATCTTCTGGCGTTTGGTCTGGTGGATTCGCTGGCAAAGCGCAACGAGAACCTGGAAATATTTCGCTACGCCGCGGGTGGATTTCGAGATTTCACGCGTATTGCGGGCAGCGATCCGGTGATGTGGCACGACATATTTCTCGCCAATCGCGAGGCGGTGCTCCATACCCTGGACGATTTTCGTGCCGACCTCGACGCCCTGCGCGCCGCGGTCGATGAAGGAGACGGGCATACATTGTTGGGCGTGTTCACGCGCGCCAAGGCTGCCCGGGAACATTTCAGCAAAATACTGGCTCGCAGAGCCTATGTGGACGTTATGCATTCCAAAGATCTGATCTTCCTTGCCAATCCTGGCGGCAGCCTCAGCGGCCAACTTCGTGTGCCAGGTGACAAATCCATTTCCCATCGTTCGATCATGCTTGGCTCGCTTGCCGAAGGCACCACTGAGGTTGAAGGCTTTCTCGAGGGTGAGGATGCGCTTGCAACCATCCAGGCATTCCGCGACATGGGCGTGGTCATCGAGGGTCCGAATCAGGGACGCGTGACGGTTCACGGTGTTGGCTTGCACGGCTTGAAGCCGCCGCCAGGACCGATCTACCTCGGTAACTCCGGTACCTCAATGCGCCTGCTGTCTGGTCTGCTGGCGGCGCAGCCATTCGACACGACGCTCACCGGTGACGCTTCGCTGTCCAAGCGCCCAATGAACCGTGTCGCCAAACCCTTACGCGAAATGGGTGCGGTGATCGAAACGGCCGCCGACGGCCGCCCGCCAATGACTATTCGCGGTGGTCAGAAGCTCTCTGGTATGCACTACGACATGCCGATGGCCAGTGCTCAGGTCAAATCCTGTCTGCTGCTCGCGGGCCTATATGCGACCGACAAAACATCGGTCACGGAGCCTGCGCCGACACGAGACCACACCGAGCGGATGCTACAAGGCTTCGGTTATCCGGTGCAGGTCGAGGGCAACACCGCTACGGTCGAATCTGGTCATACACTGCGTTCGACTCAGATCGAAGTGCCTGCCGATATTTCGTCCTCGGCTTTCTTCATGGTTGCAGCCAGCATCGCGCCTGGCTCCGATATCACGCTTGAGCACGTAGGGGTCAATCCGACCCGTACTGGCGTCATCGACATTCTCCGGCTGATGGGCGCCAACATCGAGTTGAGCAACCTTCGCGAAGTGGGCGGTGAGCCGGTTGCGGATATCCGAGTGCGTGCTGCACAGCTCAATGGGATCGATATCCCGGAAGACCTCGTGCCGTTGGCGATCGATGAATTCCCTGTGCTGTTCGTTGCGGCATCTTGCGCCGAAGGGCGAACCACGCTGCGCGGAGCTGAGGAGTTGCGGGTCAAGGAGTCTGATCGCATTCAGGTGATGGCCGATGGTCTGCAATCGCTGGGCGTGAGTGCCACGCCTACAACGGATGGGATTATCATCGAAGGCAGTGGGGGCCTAGGCGGGGGCGAAGTCTGGGCGCACGGCGATCATCGTATCGCCATGTCCTTCAGCGTGGCCGCGCTTCGCGCCAGCGCGCCGATCCGAATTCACGACTGTGCCAACGTGGCCACTTCGTTCCCGAACTTCCTTGCACTGGCCGAGCGGGCTGGGATGCGGGTAGGTGTGGAGGGTAACTCATGATCAGGCAGGTCCCGGTCATCACCATCGACGGTCCGAGTGGTTCTGGAAAAGGCACGGTTGCGGCGTTGCTGGCGGCCAAGCTGGGCTGGAATTTTCTCGATTCCGGTGCGCTGTACCGTCTGCTTGCCTTCGCAGCGCGCAACCATGGGGTTGATCTGACCAATGAAGAGGCGCTGAAGCTATTGGCGGCCCATCTGGATGTGCAGTTCGGTGCTGCCAAAGGTGGAGAAGGGATGCAGATCATCCTCGAAGGCGAGGACGTCACTCAGGCGATTCGCAACGAGCAAGTCGGCGCCGGCGCGTCACAGGTCGCTGCACTACCGGTCGTACGTGAGGCATTGCTGCAGCGTCAGAAAGCGTTTCGTGAACCACCCGGGCTTGTTGCGGATGGTCGAGACATGGGCACGGTGGTGTTTCCGGACGCGCCGTTGAAGATCTATCTCACGGCCAGTGCAGAAGAACGGGCCAGGCGTCGTTACCTTCAGTTGAATAGCAAGGGTGATGATGTTAATCTCGCGAGTCTTCTCGATGAGATACGGGCGCGTGACGAGCGCGATACCCAACGTGACGTGGCGCCGCTGAAGCCAGCAGATGATGCGGTGCAGCTGGATTCCACAGATCTTTCCATCGAGCAGGTGTTAGGACAGATTCTGAGCGAAGTCGCCAATCGCGATTTCGCCTGAAGAGCGACCGCCGAGAGGTGGCCTGACGGTTTCTCGATAACGAGAGCTGTTAACAAGGAGGCATGTGGGAGACCAGATCTAGTCCCGCACGCCTTTTTTTATATGAATGAACCCACTTCTATCTGGGATGTGGAGATTGGGCGGATCCTCGTCCGAAAACAGCAGGAATAAACATGAGCGAAAGCTTTGCAGAACTTTTTGAAGAAAGCCTAAAAACCCTCGACATGCAGCCGGGTGCGATCATCACCGGCATCGTGGTCGACATCGACGGTGACTGGGTCACTGTTCATGCCGGTCTGAAGTCTGAGGGCGTCATCCCGGTCGAGCAGTTCTACAACGAGCAGGGCGAGCTGACCATCAGCGTGGGTGACGAGGTTCACGTTGCGCTGGACGCGGTTGAAGATGGCTTCGGTGAAACCAAGCTGTCCCGCGAAAAAGCCAAGCGTGCTGAGTGCTGGATTGTTCTGGAAGCGGCTTTCGCAGCTGAGGAAGTGGTCAAGGGCGTTATCAACGGTAAGGTTAAGGGCGGCTTCACTGTCGACGTTAACGGCATCCGTGCGTTCCTGCCAGGTTCCCTGGTTGATGTCCGTCCAGTGCGTGATACTACTCACCTGGAAGGCAAGGAACTCGAATTCAAGGTCATCAAGCTCGACCAGAAGCGCAACAACGTTGTCGTTTCCCGTCGTAGCGTCCTGGAAGCCGAAAACAGCGCCGAGCGCGAAGCTCTGCTGGAATCGCTGCAGGAAGGCCAGCAGGTCAAAGGTATCGTCAAGAACCTCACGGATTACGGCGCGTTCGTCGATCTGGGCGGCGTGGACGGTCTGCTGCACATCACCGATATGGCCTGGAAGCGCATCAAGCATCCGTCGGAAATCGTCAATGTTGGCGACGAGATCGATGTCAAGGTATTGAAGTTCGACCGCGAGCGTAACCGCGTTTCCCTGGGTCTGAAGCAGCTGGGTGAAGACCCATGGGTTGCTATCAAGGCTCGTTACCCAGAGAACACTCGCGTCGTGGCCCGTGTCACCAACCTGACTGACTACGGCTGCTTCGCTGAGCTGGAAGAAGGCGTTGAAGGTCTGGTACACGTTTCCGAAATGGATTGGACCAACAAGAACATTCACCCGTCGAAGGTCGTACAAGTCGGCGACGAAGTGGAAGTCATGGTGCTGGACATCGACGAAGAGCGTCGTCGTATCTCCCTTGGCATCAAGCAGTGCAAGTCCAACCCATGGGAAGACTTCTCTGGCCAGTTCAACAAGGGCGACCGCATCTCCGGCACCATCAAGTCGATCACCGATTTCGGTATCTTCATTGGTCTGGACGGCGGCATCGACGGTCTGGTTCACTTGTCCGACATCTCCTGGAACGAAGCTGGCGAAGAAGCCGTGCGTCGCTTCAAGAAGGGCGACGAGCTGGACACCGTCATCCTGTCGGTTGATCCGGAGCGCGAGCGCATCTCCCTGGGCATCAAGCAGCTGGAAGACGATCCGTTCTCCAACTACGCCGCCGTCAATGACAAGGGCAGCATCGTTCGCGGCATCGTGAAAGAAGTTGACGCCAAAGGCGCCGTCATCGATCTGGGCAACGATATCGAAGCCACACTGAAAGCCTCTGAAATCAGCCGTGACCGCGTTGAAGATGCGCGTAACGTCCTGAAAGAAGGCGAAGAAGTCGAAGCCAAGATCATCAGCATCGACCGTAAGAGCCGCGTCATCAGCCTGTCCATCAAGTCGAAAGACGTTGAGGACGAGAAGGACGCGATGAAGGAACTGCGTACCAAGCAGGACGTAGAGCCAACTGCCGGTCCGACCACCATTGGTGATCTGATCCGCGCGCAGATGGAAAACCAGAACTAAGTTCTGCGATCCATTAAAAAAGGGCGACTTCGGTCGCCCTTTTTTGTGTCTGTCCCGTCCTGATCAAGAGTTACATATCGCCTTGACCTTAGTTAACCCGTCCTGAGGAAGGTGTAGGGCTTCGATCTATCATGGATCTCCAGTAGCAAAGCGCCCACCAGTCGAGGTCGAGCTGTTCAGTTTTTCAAGTTCGTATCGTGCCGGTTGCCAATGCCTGGTTAACCGCCAGCCAGCCATTCACCGCTTCCTCCCCAGCATGCTGGAAGGCCCGTTCGAGGAGACGCACCTGTTCGCGTCGCAATGCCTGCTCTAGCTTTGCACCCTCGGCAGTGAAGCGCAGCATGCGCTTGCGCTTGTCTTCATCGGCCGTCCTGCTCTCCACCAGATGCATTTCAATCAGCTGACGCAATGGCGTATTCAAGGCCTGCTTACTGACCCCCAGGTAGCTGAGTAGCTCTTTAACGCTGAGGTCGGGGTAGCTTGCGATAAAAAACAGGATTCTGTGATGCACTCGGGACAGTCCGCGTCGGGCAAGCATCTCGTCCGGCTTGGCTGTAAACGCCTGATAGCCTAGGAAGAAGCTCTCCATGATCTGGCGCTGAACAGTGCTTTTTTTTAGGTCAGGCATATTGACGTATTTACAGTTGAGGGCGTAATTTTGGTCAAGTAGTTTGACTCATTTTTATTATTCCTGCATCTGGTGCCCCATGGTCTTCTCCGAACGCATTGACCGCCTGAAAAGCTCGCTGATCCGTGAAATTCTTGCCGCTGCACAGCGTCCTGAGGTGATGTCTTTCGCTGGTGGACTGCCTGCTGAATCCATGCTGCCGAAGGTCGACTGGGCGCCCATGCCGGCGAGCCTGGGTCAGTACGGGATGAGCGAAGGGGAGCCCGCACTGCGCGAGGCCATCGCGGAGGAAGCCCGAGCAATCGGTGTTTCTTGCTCGGCCAGTCAAGTGCTGATCGTCAGCGGTTCCCAGCAGACCCTGGACCTCGCATCCAAGCTGTTCATCGATCGGGGCACCGAGGTGCTGCTCGAGGCGCCGACTTATCTAGCCGCCCTGCAGGCTTTTCAATTGTTCGGAGCCGACTGTCTGGCGGTGCCGCAGGAGTCCGATGGGCCATCGCTGGTCGCGCTGCGTCGACGGCTGGAACAGCACAAGCCGGCCTTTGCTTACCTTATCCCAACGTTCCAGAATCCCTCGGCGGTCCGTTATAGCGAGGAAAAGCGTGATGCGGTAGCCGCGCTGCTTGACGAGTTCGGCGTGACCCTGATTGAAGATGAACCCTACCGCGAACTGGTATTCGACGAAGGTCGTGCTCGCCCAATCGTTAGCCGCTTGCGCAACGCAAGCTGGATCTACACCGGGACAGTTTCCAAGACCCTGCTTCCAGGGCTACGTGTCGGGTATCTGATCGCAACACCGGACCTGTTCCCTTATCTGTTACGTCTGAAGCAGTCAGCCGACCTGCATACCAATCGCGTTGGTCAGTGGCAGGCGCTTCAGTGGCTCGGAAGCGAGCAGTATCGGTTGCATCTGGGTGAGCTGCGCAGTTTCTACCGCCTGCGCCGTGATGCGATGCAGGCTGCGTTGAATGATTATTTCGCCGACCTCGCCGATTGGCAGGTGCCGCAGGGGGGCTGTTCTTCTGGCTGCAGCTGAAACAACCGATCGACACCCGAACGCTGCTCGATTCCGCGTTGGCGCAGGATGTGGTGTTCATGCCTGGCGAGCCGTTCTTCGTCGACCCCGAGCAAAATCTCGGTTATCTGCGGCTCAACTTCAGTCATGTCGCGCCAGAGCGTCTTGATGAGGGTATTCGCCGCCTGGCGAGTGTGATTCGCGAGGCGCTAGTGGTCGAAGCGGCATAGTTCAGATGCGGTGGATGCACCGCTGGAGGGCAAAATGACATACAAGGTGTACGGCGACTATCGGTCCGGTAACTGCTACAAGGTGAAGCTGATGCTGCACTTGCTGGGGCGATCGTATGAGTGGGTTCCGGTGGATATCCTGCGCGGTGAAAGCCGTGAGGCAGCATTTCTGAAAATGAATCCCAACGGCAAGATACCGGTGCTCGAGCTGGAAGACGGTAGCTGCCTGTGGGAATCGAACGCAATCCTCAACTTCCTCGCTGAAGGAAGTGAATTCCTGCCGGCCGATGCCCGGTTGCGGACCCAGGTTCTGCAGTGGCAGTTCTTCGAGCAATACAGCCATGAACCCTTCATCGCTGTGGCGCGGTTCATCAAGGTTTATCTGGGCTTGCCGGACGATCGCCTCGATGAATATGCAGCCAAGCAACTGGATGGTTATCACGCGCTTGATGTCATGGAGCAGCAGCTGCTACGCACGCCCTATCTGGTTGGCGAGCACTACTCGATCGCTGATGTTGCGCTCTACGCCTATACCCACGTGGCTGGGGAGGGCGGTTTCAGCCTGGCGCGGTACCCGGCCATCAGTGCCTGGCTGCAGCGTGTGGCCAGTCATCCGCGCCATGTCGGCATGTTCGATTGAAAAGAAGCGCGTAGCCGCGAGCTTTTTGAATGGTCAGCCATAAGCTGACAGGCTTGGTCTGCAAAGGCTTAGCGGCTAATAGCTGACCTTATTTTACCAGGCCGAGAAATTCACTACGCGTGGCGGCATTTTCGCGGAATTGGCCGAGCATGACCGAGGTGACCATCGATGAGTTCTGTTTCTCGACGCCGCGCATCATCATGCACATGTGCTGCGCTTCGATCACGACTGCGACACCCCATGCACCCGTAACCTGCTGAATCGCTTCTGCAATCTCGCGGGTGAGGTTTTCCTGGATCTGCAGTCGGCGGGCATACATGTCAACAATGCGAGCGACTTTCGACAGGCCGAGCACCTTGCCGTTGGGCAAATAAGCGACATGCGCCTTGCCGATGAAGGGCAGCATGTGGTGTTCGCACAACGAATAGAGCTCGATGTTCTTGACCAGTACCATTTCGCTGTTATCGGAGCTGAACAGCGCGCCGTTCGTGACGTCCTCGAGCGTCTGCTGATAACCCTTGCACAGGTACTGCATGGCTTTAGCGGCGCGCTTGGGCGTATCGAGCAGGCCCTCGCGGTTGACGTCCTCGCCGAGTTGGCCAAGGATCGCTGTGTAATGTGTTTCCAGGGACATGTGACTACCTGTCAGGCTTGCAAAAAAGCGCGAGTGCGAAGGTTAGGGGGTCGACGGCTGGGCTGCAAGCATGCGTCGCGCTGACCGGCTTGATTGCGGCGCTTGGATTATTCGTCGCGGCCTTCGAGCATGGTCCGTTTGAGGATTACATATACCCCGCCGGTGCCGCCATGTCTTGGTAGGCAAGAGGTGAAGCCCAATACCTGGGCGTGCTGGCGTAACCAGGTATTAACATGGCTTTTGATCAAGGGGCGCTTACCGTCTTTTCTTGCGGCCTTGCCATGCGTCACACGCACGCAGCGAATCTCGAATTTGCACGCTTCGGCGAGAAAGTCCCAGAGCAGCACGCGGGCTTTCTCAACGCTCAGCCCATGCAGGTCCAGGCTGCCCTCGAATGGAATTTGGCCAGCTTTCAGTTTGCGTATCTGGCTGTCCTGGACACCGTCGCGCACCCAGTACAGTTCATCTTCAGCCGCAACATCAATTACGAACTGATCGGAAAGCCCATCGATCCTGGTATCGCCGTCGCTGATCGAGGCATTGGCACGTAGAGTGGCTATCTGTGCTTTGTTGCTGCGTGGTTTACCAATTTCAGCCCGGTCGTGTTCGATAGGCTTGACGCCACGCACAGCTGATCTGAACAGGGAAAAATCATCTTCTTGCATGAGGCCTCCGCTTAAGTCGGCCATTTTATCTCAAAGCTTTTGTCCAGGGCTGACTTCCCCCTCGAATGCCATGCTGGGCAAGCGCGGACAGACTAACGGCGTTTTTTCAGGCGTGGCGAAAGACTCAACCCGCTCGGTGTATGCATGCGGCGGCGCACACGACGCCGCACGAATGCGCCAAGCAGCAATAGGATCAGACCCAAGGTCAATAGCGTCACCGCGGCTTCCTTGTCCAGAGGCATGCTGGCCAGGGCTCCGATACCGCTAAACAGTGACGCAACACCGGTGCCAATGAAGAGCGCGCCCGCGACGATCAGCAGCAGACCAAGTGCTGCGCCAAGGCGTGAGCCCCAGCTGCGATGTTGCCGAGGGCGGAGACGGCGAGCATCGAATCCATCGGTTCGTTTCATTCCGGTTAGCTCCTCGGGAGCGGCTATCAGGCCGTTGGAAAGCGTAGACGAGGCAGGCTAGACGCTTTTCGGTGCGGTTGCGCCTTATGCCAGTGCTTCGGCATCAGTCACGCAAACAGCGAAGTTATCGGCGAGAATGGTCATTTCCATGCGATGCACCTCTGCCGCGGCGATCGCGCCGTCTCCCATCGGCAGGTCACGTGTGGCGCAGGCCTTGTCAACCAGTGTACAGCGGTAGCCATAGTCCTTTGCCGCGCGGACGGTGGTGCTCACGCTCGAGTGAGTCATGAATCCGCAAACAATGAGGTCGAGGCGGCCATGCTGCTGCAGCAGCTCGTGTAGTTTTGTGCCGGCGAACGCATTAGGCAGTGTCTTGCCGATCACGGTTTCGCCTGGAAGCGGTGCCGCTTCCGGCATGATCTGGCCACGTAATCCTTGGGGGTCGAACAGCCCACCCGGGATGCCCAGGTGATGAACATGCACGATGGGTGCGCCAGCAGCGCGGGCGGCGGCCAGCAGCTTGCTGATCTGCTCCAGCGACGAATCCAGATTTGGTAATGCCAGCGTTCCCGTCCGGTATTCTTCCTGAACGTCAATGATGACAAGGGTCGCGTTGGCCAAAGTCGCCGGTGCATAACTGCGGCCACTGAGCTGAAGCATGGTCTGTGGCTTGGACATGACTGACTCCTTGTTCTGAGAGGGGCATGATTGTGGCGCCAGTAGCGCGAGATGTGAACAGCCAATAGGCGATGATTTGGTCATATACATCGGCGTTATGGGCGTTATGCCACCACGCAGAGCCTCAAAATTCGCGAAACGAGCGGGGCCATCAGCTAGACTTTCGCCCTTTTTAAAGGAGATGCCCCGTGACTGCTTCGTCTTCCCGTTTGCGCACCTTGCGTGACCATATTCGCTGGGCTGTCAGCCGCTTCCACGCCGAACAGCTGTTCTTCGGCCACGGCACGGACAACGCTTGGGATGAAGCTCGCCAGTTGGTGCTTGGTGCCTTGCACTTGCCGTGGGAGATGGCCGACAGCTACCTCGATTGTCGGCTGGAAGACGATGAGCGTGAGCATCTACAGGCTTTGCTGCACCGGCGAATCGAGCAACGCGTGCCTACCGCCTATCTGCTCGGGCAGGCCTGGTTTTGCGGGCTTCCGTTCATCGTGAACGATCACGTACTGATTCCGCGCTCGCCGATTGGCCAATTGATCGAGCGTCGCTTCGAGCCATGGTTGGCGAAGGAGCCCGCACGGATTCTCGACCTGTGTGCCGGTTCCGGTTGCATCGGCATTGCCTGCGCCTATGAATTCCTCGATGCAGAGGTGCTGCTGGCCGACCTGTCTTTCGAAGCGCTGGAAGTGGCCAACCGCAACATTGAACAGCATGGCTTGGACGATCGGGTTTACACCGTACAGGGCGATGGGTTCGATGGGCTGCCCAAGCAGCGCTTCGACCTCATTGTCTCCAACCCACCCTATGTGGACGCTGAAGATTTCGCCGATATGCCTGCCGAGTTCCAGCATGAGCCCGCACTGGGTTTAGCCTGTGGTGACGACGGGTTGAATCTGGTGCGAAGAATACTGGCGGAGGCGGCCGATCACCTGACCGAGACCGGCACCCTCGTCGTCGAAGTCGGCAACAGTCAGGTGCATGTCGAAGCGCTTTATCCGGAAGTCGACTTTACCTGGCTCGAGTTCACGGACGGCGGGCATGGTGTTTTTCTGCTCGCGGCCAGTCAGTGCCGGGATCATCAGGCGCTGTTTCGTGAACGGCTTGTGCGGTAGGCGAGGTCGAGCGGCCCTGGAGCGTCAGCGGGTTGCGATCCAGATCAGTAGCCCGGCCTGAAACAGGGCGAAGACGATCAGGCAGGCAATGGTGAATCGGAGGGTGCCATCCTCCCGGCGAAGCTTGCTCAAGCGTTCGTGGATATCGCGAATTTGATTTTCCCGCTCGAGCAGATTGCGATCAGCCTGCTCGAGCATCGCCGCGGCCTCTTGCAGTTCGATGATTTGCACCTTTTCGATATTCCAATCAGGCCGCAACGCACTGACACGACTCGCACTGTAGGTCGCCTTGAGCTGCTTGGGCTCGGTATACAGCACATCGAAACCCTGGCTGAGCAGGCAATGATCGCGCCGCAAGCGTGTGTCCTCGCCGGTTATATCTTTGACCGGCAACGCGCCGCCTTCGACCAGATAATGTGCCCAGCGCTTCTGAGCCCAGGCTGCCCCCTGCGCAAGCAGGAAGCGTCCAAGGCCACGGTTTGCCGGTTCTATATGCAGACCAGAGTCTGGGCCGAAGCGCACTTCTTTGGCTCGGTGGTCGGCCCAGATTTCCAACAGATTGTGCTGTTTAGACAGCACTTGTCCTGGTATCCGTATGAAGAGCTTCAAAAGGCTCTGCTGAGGCGTATGTCGCTCGACCTGGGCCAACTCCACGAACCGTAGCGGGCGCGCCCCGGTGTCTCGGTCAGTGGGCAATGGCGACAGGCGAAGCAGTCGGAAGCGATCCGGGACGAGTTCGGCCCAGGGGTGCGGCTGGGGCACAGCGGGCGTCAGGGCCTCGTTGTCGTTAGGTGCTGTTGTGCTGTCTGTCATCTCGGCGTCCATGGGCCTGTGCGGGTCGTTGCGGCAGGCAAGGAGCGTATCGGCCGATAGCGGGCTAACTGGAGGCTGGCAATATGCCGTGCTCGGACAAGAATCGGCTGATCTGTTCCGTCAGTTCATGAGCGATAGGCAATTCGGGGCTGCTATAGGAGGCCATTTGTCCGGCGCGCTCCGGCGGCGTAATGCGCAATACGTGCCCCATCCCTGATATCAGGGCCAACTCCGCGTCGGCTCTGGCTCGCTTCAGGGCCTGGGCATCTTCGCGCCCGACCTGAATGTCATGAGTGCCCTGGATAATTAACGCCGGTGCTTTGGTGCCCGCGAATGCATTGGCTGGGTCCTGGCGGAACAGCGAGATGAGATAAGGCTGTACGCTCGGGCGGAACAGAATCCGCAATGGGTCGGGCACCTGATCATGGATTCTTCCTGCCTTGAGCTCATCGATCAGGTAGTACGCGGTTGCCAGCAGCGGCGGCGACAAGCGGCCCTGGAGTTGCTCGCGCAGCAGCGTGTCGATGGGGCGACCGCTGCCTGCAAGGCTGATCAGTGCAGCGGGTTTAACGGTAGGCTCAGCCAGGCTGGCAATTAGTGCACCTTCGCTGTGGCCGACCAGCACGACCGCCGAAAATCGCGGATCGGCTTGCAACAGGCGCGTCCAGGCTACTGCATCGGCCACGTAATCCTTCACATCCAGTTGGCTTTCGTCAGGTGCCAGCGCGCGGCTCTGGCCGACGCCGCGCTTGTCATAACGCACGCTGGCGATGCCGCGTTTGGCCAATGCCTGTGCCAGCCGCTTGAGACTATCGTTGTGGCCCAATGGATTGTTGCCGTCGCGGTCGGTCGGGCCTGAGCCGGCTATCAACAACGCGACTGGCAGGGTGATATCCGACTTCGGAAGCAGCAGGCTGCCATGAAGACGCCCGTCTGGCACCTGCACGGTCATCCTCTGATTCAGCAGCGTCTGGGCTTGGACTAAGGGAGCGAGCATGGTGAGCAACGTGAACACTAAAAGGAAACGCATGGGCAGCAATAAACCATTGGCGAAGCGGGGCGGATACGGAGCGAGCTGACGGTTGGGCGGGTTGGCAGTATGCGCCACCGCTGTAGGCAGCGAAACCGGCGGCGGCTCGGGTATACTTCCGCCCCCTCTTTAGGTCGATCGCGGAGCGCCCTGCATGTCCGGCAATACTTACGGCAAGCTGTTCACCGTTACCACGGCTGGCGAAAGCCATGGTCCGGCATTGGTCGCGATCGTCGACGGCTGTCCGCCGGGCCTGGAACTGAGCGCCGCTGACCTGCAGCGCGACCTCGATCGACGCAAGCCTGGCACCAGCCGGCATACCACCCAGCGCCAGGAAGCGGATGAGGTTGAAATCCTTTCCGGCGTATTCGAAGGTCGTACGACCGGCTGCCCCATTGGATTGCTGATCCGTAACACGGACCAGAAATCCAAGGACTATTCGGCAATCAAGGACCAGTTCCGTCCCGCTCATGCCGACTACAGCTATCACCACAAGTACGGTCTGCGTGACTACCGCGGCGGTGGTCGCAGCTCAGCCCGCGAAACCGCCATGCGCGTCGCTGCCGGCGCCATCGCCAAGAAATACCTGGCGACGCTAGGCATCCAGGTGCGCGGCTACATGAGCCAGCTGGGTCCGATCGAAATTCCATTCAAGACCTGGGAAAGCGTTGAGCAGAACGCATTTTTCAGTCCGGACCCGGACAAGGTGCCGGAGCTGGAAGCGTATATGGATCAGTTGCGTCGTGATCAGGATTCGGTTGGTGCCAAAATCAGTGTCGTCGCCGAAGGCGTACCTCCAGGGCTTGGCGAGCCGATTTTTGACCGTCTCGATGCTGAACTGGCCCATGCCCTGATGAGCATCAATGCGGTGAAGGGCGTTGAAATCGGTGCCGGCTTCGCCAGCGTCGCCCAGCGTGGCACCGAGCACCGTGACGAGATGACGCCGGACGGTTTCCTTTCCAACAATGCAGGCGGCGTTCTGGGCGGCGTTTCGTCCGGTCAACCGATCATCGCGCATCTGGCGCTCAAGCCGACGTCCAGTATCACCACGCCGGGCCGCTCGATCGACGTCGACGGCAATCCCGTGGATGTCATCACCAAAGGTCGCCACGACCCCTGCGTGGGTATCCGTGCGACGCCGATCGCCGAAGCGATGATGGCCATCGTTTTGCTGGATCATCTGCTGCGCCATCGGGGGCAGAATGCCGATGTGCTGGTGGGTACGCCGGTGTTGGGGCAGCTCTAAGCTTGCGGCTGGGAGCCTGAAGCCGGAAATCGAGCAAACCGCTCGTTCCTGCCTCTAGTCGCTTTGCTTCCAGCTACTGGCTTTTTCGCCTATGGCAGCTTTGATTCCCTACTGGCGCCTGTCCGGTTTCTACTTTTTCTACTTTGCGCTACTCGGTTCGGCGGCGCCGTTTCTCGGCCTCTATTTCGACCATCTTGGCTTTTCTGCCGAGCGCATTGGCGAGCTGGTGGCCATTCCCATGCTGATGCGCTGCCTGGCACCGAACCTGTGGGGTTGGCTGGGCGATGTCACTGGCCGGCGTCTGACGATTGTTCGTATTGGAGCAGTCTGTACGCTGATTTCGTTCAGTTTGATCTTCTACAGTAAAAGTTACGCCTGGCTGGCATTGGTGATGGCGCTGCATGCGTTCTTCTGGCATGCAGTGTTACCGCAGTTCGAGGTCATCACCCTGGCGCACCTGCACGAACAAGCGTCTCGCTATAGTCAGATTCGCCTATGGGGCAGCATCGGTTTCATCGCGGCGGTGGTGGGACTTGGGGCGCTGTTCGAGCATCTGAGTCTCGACATTTATCCGGTGGCGGTGCTGACAGTCATGGTCGGGATCGTGATCAGCAGCGTATGGGTGCCCAACGCGGTGCCGGCGGAGCGCCCTGAGCCGGAGGGGCAGGGTGGTTTTTTTCGTCAGCTATGCCGTCCGGGTGTATTGGCATTCTTCGTGTGTGTCGGTCTGATGCAGGTCAGTCATGGCCCGTACTACACCTTTTTCACCATTCATCTCGAAACGCTCGGCTATGGCCGTGGCACCATCGGCCTGCTCTGGGCGCTCGGGGTCGTAGCGGAAATCCTGATCTTCCTGGTGATGGCTTCGCTGCTGGCGCGCTTTTCGTTGCGCCAGGTTCTTGCCGCTAGCTTTCTACTGGCCGCGCTACGCTGGTTGCTGCTGGGTACGCTGGCCGATCATTTGGGCGTGCTGTTGATTGCGCAGCTGATGCACGCGGCCACGTTCGGCAGCTTTCACGCAGCGGCGATTCATTTCGTCCAGCGTAGCTTCGGCCACCGCCAGCAAGGGCAGGGGCAGGCGCTCTATGCGACCCTTGCTGGGGTTGGCGGAGCGTTGGGTGCGCTTTACTCCGGCTACAGCTGGGCCAGTCTCGGCCCTTTATGGACGTTCGCCATCGCCAGCCTGGCCTCGCTGGTCGCAGCCGTTATCATCGTTATCCCAAGCAGGAACTCGGCATGACTGCTATCCGTGACGACCTGGCGCAGGCCATTATCGAAGCTGGCCAGTTTCTCTATAGCAAAGGTTGGTCGCCGGCCACCAGCAGCAACTATTCGGCTCGCCTGACGAGTGCTGAAGTGCTACTGACGGCCTCCGGCAAGCACAAGGGACAACTGACGGCGGATGATCTGCTGGCTGTGGATATGAATGGTCTTAGCCTGGAACTGGGCAAGAATCCTTCCGCTGAAACCCTGCTGCACACTCAGTTGTACCGCTGGAAGTCCGAGATCGGCGCGGTGCTGCACACCCACTCGGTCAATGCGACGGTGCTCTCGCGCATATGCCACAGTGATTCGCTGGTGTTGGTCGATTACGAGCTGCAGAAGGCGTTCAGTGGGGTTTTATCGCATGAATCGCAAGTGCTGGTACCCGTGTTTGAAAACGACCAGGATATCCGGCGACTCGCCGCGCGGGTTCAGCCTTGGCTGAACGAACACCCTGATTGCGTCGGCTACCTGATACGTGGGCACGGCCTCTACACCTGGGGCGCCCACATGAAGGATGCACTGGGCCAGATCGAGGCGTTCGAGTTCCTTTTCGAGTGCGAGCTGAAGCTGCGGATGCTGCAAAGCCTGTAGCGGGAACACTTTTTTACGCGCCACCTCGCCGACATTATTACAACCCCGGGGCAGCTATCCCGGTCGGAGACATACAGTATGAGCATTCTCAGCGTTTATCAGGACACTGCGCCCGAGCAGCCACTCAAAGTGCTCACTCATATAGAAGACATCGCTGCCACGCTGGCCGACGTCGGTGTGCGCCTGGAACGCTGGGAAGCCAGCGCGCCCATTCGCGCCGGCGCAAGTTCAGAGGAGGTGATTGCCGCCTACCGCCCGCAGATCGATCGACTGATGAGCGAACGTGGCTACGTCACGGTCGACGTCATCAGCCTGACCCGCGACCATCCACAGAAGGCAGAGCTTCGCGCCAAGTTTCTTGAAGAGCACCAGCACGCCGAGGACGAGGTGCGTTTTTTTGTTGTCGGCCGCGGGTTGTTCACGCTGCATATCGAGGACAGGGTGTATGCCGTGCTGTGCGAGAAGAATGACCTGATCTCGGTGCCTGCCGGAACCCGGCATTGGTTCGACATGGGTGAGGACCCTCACTTCGTTGCCATTCGCCTGTTCAACAATCCAGAAGGCTGGGTCGCGCAATTCACCGGGGCAGATATCGCCGGCGGTTTCCCGCGCCTGGAGGATTTCTGATGCCGGTCAAAGCCATCCTTACCGATATCGAAGGCACCACCAGCGCAGTGAGTTTCGTCTTCGACGTACTGTTTCCTTATGCCCGCGAACACTTGCCCGATTTCGTGCGCAACCGTTCGACAGAGCCGGCGGTGGCGGAACAGATCGAGGCGGTACGCGGTGAGAGCGGCGAGCCGGATGCGAATATCGAGCGCATTGTTGAGATTCTGCTGGGTTGGATGGCCGATGATCGAAAGGCTACGCCCCTAAAGACACTTCAGGGCATGGTCTGGGCCGATGGCTACCGCGCTGGACAGCTCAAGGGACACGTCTATGCGGATGCGGTGAACAGCCTGCGTCGTTGGCATGATCAGGGCTACGCGCTCTACGTCTATTCCTCCGGGTCGGTACAGGCACAGAAGCTGATTTTCGGGTGCCCTGAGGTGGGCGACCTGACACCGTTGTTTTCCGGCTATTTCGATACCGGTAGCGGGCATAAGCGCGAGCTAGATTCCTACGTGCGAATTGCCGGGTCGATCGGCTTGCCACCCGACGAGATTCTCTTTCTTTCCGATGTCGTGGAAGAGCTGGACGCCGCGCAGCAGGCGGGCATGCACACCTGCGGCCTGGTGCGTGAGGGTGGCGAGCTGGCTGGTCATCCTGCCGTCGCCAGCTTCGACGCGATTGACCCGCACCGCTACTGAGCTGATCGCATACTGAACCCTCAAACCAGCCAGGCATCCTAATTACGAACTCACCGTAATTTGGAGTCTTGTCATGACCGATGCCTTTGGCGGTATTTTTGGCCTGCTTATCCTGGCGCTGGATATCTGGGCAATCATCAGTGTGGTGCGTAGCGACAGCAGCACTGGCAAAAAGGCTCTCTGGGTATTGCTGATCGTCATCCTGCCGGTGTTGGGCCTGATCATCTGGGGCATCATGGGGCCGCGTGGCAATCGGCCAGATGAGCGCAACCTAAGGCCCTAACGCGTGGAAGCCTGGAGCACACTGCTGGCCTTGATCGTGCTGGTGGCCGATATCGTGGCCATCGTGCAAATCTGGCGAAGTCGGATCGAGGTCGGCCGCAAGACCATCTGGAGCCTTGTCGTCGTGCTGTTGCCAGTCGTCGGGCTAATCATGTGGTTTGTTGCCGCTGGACATTTCGCCAAGGTCAGGTTGTGAATTGCGCATAGCGATTCTGGTCGCGTTGCTGCTTTCAACCTGCAGCGCCTGGGCTGGTGAAGAGGCGGCGTGGGCGGCGATGCGTGAGGGGCGCGCTGTATTGCTCATGCGTCACGCCTCGGCACCCGGAATAGGCGACCCGCCGGGCTTCGTACTCGGGGACTGCATGACTCAACGTAATCTTGACGAAGCCGGACGATTGCAGGCAAAGCGATGGGGCGCTTTGCTCCGCAAGAAGGGTATTGATGAGCCGAGACTGCTCAGCAGTCGCTGGTGCCGGGCCCTGGAAACGGCGGAGCTGCTGGGGCTTGCTCCGGTAGAACCTTTGCCAATGCTGGACTCGTTCTTTGTCCAGGCCGACAGGAAAAGCCAGCAGACCGAAGCTTTGCGAGAATTCCTAGGCACATTGCCAGCGACACCCCCCGTCGTGCTCATCAGTCATCAAGTCAACATCACCGCATTAACTGGGATATTTCCACGGTCCGGAGAGGCTTTGATCTTGGCGTTGCCCCTCAAGGACCGACCGCAGGTGCTGGCGAGGATTTCCCCGCCTTAGCCTGCAATGAGGAAATCCCGTAGTTATCCCAGATGTACACGGCAGCGTAGGCTCGCCAGGGGCGCCACGTTTGTGATCGGGCAAGTAACTCCCGCGTAGTGAGGCCGTTGCGGCCCCATAACGGAGCCTTCAGCAGCCCTAGGTCGGCGGCTGGAAAGGCATCTGCCTCGCCGAAGCCTCGTAACGCTATGTACTCGGCAGTCCATGGGCCAATGCCAGGAAGCTCGCAAAGACGCCGGACCAGTGCGTCCGAACCATCATCGGTATGCAACTCAAGCGCGCCGTTAGCTACAGAGGCGGACAATCGTTGCAGTGCTGCCACCCGCTTGCCGGGCATACCAATGCTGTCCAGTGCCGCGCTGGCTAGAGTTTCTGGGCGGGGAAACAGCTTGGTTAAGCTATCCGTTCTGCTTGCGGACAGGCAAAGCCATGGTTCGCCAAGCCGTTCGACCAGCCGCCGCGTAATGGTTACCGCCGCCTTCACGCTGACCTGCTGGCCTACGATCGCCCGCACGGCTTGCTCAAACGGATCGAACGAGCTCGGCAAGCGCAGCCCTGGAGTGGCAGCGACCAGAGGTCCGATGTGAGGGTCTGCAGCAAAATGCCGAGCTATGACTGTCGGATCGGTGTCGAGGTCGAACATCTTCCTAACACGCATCACCAACGCCACGGTGTGTTCGGCTAGTGAATCGCTGAGGGTTAGTTCAAGAGCGGGCTGTGTGGCGAGCGGCTGCACACTGATCCATCCAACATCGTCACCGACACGCACGGTACGGGAGTAGCGCTCGGGCTCCAGCGCCTCGAGGCCAGGTAGCAAGCGCAGCGCAAAATGCTGGTGGAACTGGGGCCAGCTCCATGGGGCAACGTAAGGAAGGTAGATTGCGATCATCGGTAGACGATAGCCAGCGCTGATGGCGTTGTCTTCACCAAACGGGCTTTGGGAGCGGATGGTTCCTCCTGTCATAAGACCAAAGTAGAATGCTGCTCTTTGTCAGCTGGACAGCCTTCGGGCCTGTCTGTTACGCCATCCATCAGGGAGACACCCATGAGTGACTATCAGGAAACTCTCTACGAGGGCTACGGCCAGCGCTTCAGGATCGACGACATGCTGCATGAGGTGCACACCGAGCATCAGCACCTGGTCATATTCGAGAATGCCCGCATGGGGCGCGTGATGGCACTTGACGGGGTTATTCAGACCACCGAGGCAGACGAATTCATCTACCACGAAATGCTGACGCATGTCCCGATTCTGGCTCATGGCTTGGCGCGGCGAGTCCTGATCATCGGGGGCGGTGACGGTGGCATGCTGCGTGAAGTGAGCAAGCACCGCGATGTCGAGAGCATCACCATGGTCGAAATCGACCGCACCGTGGTGGAGACATGCAAGGAATTTCTACCGGAGCATTCGAAGGGGGCGTTCGCCGATCCGCGGCTGAACCTGGTGATCGACGACGGCATGCGTTTCGTGGCAACCACTGACGAGAAGTTTGACGTGATCATCTCCGACTCGACCGACCCCATTGGGCCGGGCGAGGCTCTGTTTTCGGAAAACTTCTATCAGGCGTGCCGTCGCTGCCTCAACGATGGCGGCATTCTGGTCGCGCAGAACGGCACACCCTTCATGCAACTGGCCGAAGTCCAGACCACTGCCAAGCGGATGACCGGCTTGTTTCCCGACTGGCATTTCTACCAGGCGGCTGTCCCTACCTATATCGGCGGCGCCATGACGTTCGCCTGGGGTGCATGTGATTCCGACAGCCGCAAGCTGACGCTGGAAACTTTGTGTCAACGTTTCGCTGGTAGCGGAATCGTGACTCGCTATTACAACCCGCACATTCATATCGGCGCGTTCGCGCTGCCTCAGTACGTGTTGCAGGCGATCAGCAAGCCCAGCAACGGCTAGTTCTATCCGCGCGCTGCGACGCGTTGCAGCGCGCGGATCGGTCTAGTCAATCCCGTCGTGATCGCTTCGTTTCACCGTCCCCGTTGCGGATGCGGTTTATACGTCGTATGTTCCAAGGGCAGCTGCATGCACTGAAGTGTTCAGGGCATCGGCTGCTGCCGTGTCTGGCTGAGGTTACGGTCACAGGCGTCCGATCGATGATCGGTCGAACTCCGAGGCGTCGCTGAGGCCTATTGGAAACACCGCACGGTTTCTCTTATCCGACAACCAGGCAACTTACCGCCGGCATTGTCCGGTCGCATCCGCAACGAGGTAGAGAAAGGCTTTTCCATTCCTGAAATCGTCATCCATGAGTGAGAGGAGGTTGTTTTATGAGTGCCACCTTCCATGAGGATGTAAGCAGCAACGTACTTCTTAGGATGAAGGAGGGCGGTTTCGACTTTGCCCGCGTCCATCCGATCGAGTTCTACGCTGTGTTTCCCGATCGTGAACGTGCCTGCGCGGCCGCCAGCAATTTCCGCGGCGAATGCGTCAATACCCAGATAGCGCCCCGCGACGATGGGGCCTGGGACCTGCAGGTCAGCAAAGTGATGTATGCCACCTTCGATGGTATCGGTGACTTCGAGCAGGATCTGGAGGACCTGGTCGAGCCGCTGGGGGGTGTGCTCGATGGTTGGGGCGTGACCCAGGAACTTTCTGGCTGCGCTGTCTGATTGCCAATGCTTTCAAGCAAAGACGAGTCCGCTTTGCAGTGCCTGGTCCCAGGGTGGGATCGGGCCAAAGCGGCTCTTTAAAAACTCCAGCAGCAAACGGCTCCTAGAATCCGCTTCCCGTGTCAGGCGCAACGCATAGATCCCGCTAGGTTCTGGTTCCGGCAGTGTGCGCTCACAGAACAAGGGCAGCAGATCGCCCCGCAGTAGCTGGTCGCTGATCAGCCAGGTCGGTAGGTGGGCGATGCCCAGTCCCGCCAGAGTGGCGGTAAGCAAGGCTTCCGCATTATTCGCGACCATCCGCAGCCGCTTCGGCTTCAACAGCTTCCGTTTGCCCTCATGTTCGAATCGCCATGCATGGGGTGGAGCCAGAGCGTCCCAGTCCACCCCATCGTGCTCCGGCAGTTCTGCGACTGTTTGCGGTACGCCTCGGCGTTTCAGGTAGGCAGGGCTGGCGCACGCGATGCGCATCATCGGGGCCAGCGGCGTTGCAACGAGGCGCGTATCGGCCAGCGGCCCGATACGTAGCACCAGATCGACATCACCGAGATGCTCGCCTTGCATATCGATAAAGCTGTCGATCAGGCGCAGCTGGATATCGACCCCCGGGTAGGCCAAAAGAAAATCAGCCAGTGCTGGCGCTAAATGTCTGCGTCCGAAGGGTGCGGGCGCATCGATACGGATACGGCCTTCCGGTGCGCTTTGCAGCGAAGTCATCTCGGCCCGTGCGAGGGTTAATTCCTGAACGATGCGTCTGGCACGTTCGGCAAATGCCTGACCGGCAGCTGTAGGCTTGACTGCATGGCTGCTGCGGCTGACCAGCTGGCAACCCAGCGAACGCTCCAAAGCGTCTATGCGTCGTGCAACGGATGAGGGCGCGAGTGCGCGCAGGCGACCCGCCGCTGAGAAGCTGCCGGTATCGATGACATCGATAAAAAGCTTGAACTGATCGGTAAGCGCGTTGGTGTCCATGGTTCGCTTTGCTTTGCAGATTACGCAAAACCATTGTGCATGCTTGTGCATATCCCTACCAGAGACCGCTGAGTAGCATTGCAGCTTTCGCTGGAGGCGTTATGGACCTAGTCGGATTCGTGTTGAATGTGGTGCTGGGTTTGGCGCTGGGCACGCTGGGTGGCCTGTTTGGTATCGGCGGCGGGTTGATCGCGATTCCGGTACTGGGTGTGATGTTCGATCTGGACCAGCAGGTCGCTCAGGGCACAGCACTGGTCATGGTTGTGCCCAATGTGCTGCTTGCGATCTGGCGTTACCACCAACGCAACCGAATCAATCTGCGCCACGCGGCAGCATTGGGCATCGCCAGCTTCTGCTTCGCCATCGCCGGTGCAGCAGTTGCCGTATCGCTCGACGCTGGGCGCATGCGTATCGCTTTTGTCGGTTTTCTCGTCGCTTTGGCTGTCTACACCTTGTCGCGTGTGTTCTTCCGGCCACCGTCCGGTGGGACCGAGTTGCGCCATCCTTGGCCGTGGTTAGGCGTGCTGGGTGCTGGCGCGGGTGCGCTGGGCGGTTTGTTTGGCGTAGGTGGCGCAGTGCTTGCCACGCCGGTGCTCACGGCAGTGTTCGGTACATCGCAGGTCGTGGCGCAGGGCCTATCGTTGTCGCTGGCGGCACCGAGCACCGCTGTTACGCTGGCCACTTATGCCACACATGACCAGGTGGACTGGATGCTTGGTTTACCGCTTGCCATAGGAGGGCTATTGAGCATCAGCCTCGGCGTGAAGTTGGCGCACGCGCTACCGGAGCGGCTATTGCGCCTTATGTTCAGCGGGTTTCTGCTGTTGAGTGCGGTCCTACTGGCCTTCGAAGTCTGAACAGCCCGCACCGAGCCAGCCCTAGGCTGCCACTGGTCTCGCTCGGCGTATTTCACGTCGTGCACTGCGCACCAGTCGTATAGTCAGCAGGATCGCGGCGCAGCTCAGGCCCGCAATCAAGCCCTGCCAGAGCCCTGCCGGCCCGCTGGGTTCACCGAATCTGTCAGTCAGGCCGAGCACATAGCCCACCGGCAGGCCGATCCCCCAGTAGGCGAAAAGCGTGAATATCATCGTCATGCGGGTGTCCTGGTAGCCGCGCAGTGCGCCAGCGGCCGTCACTTGCACCACGTCCGAAAACTGAAACAGTGCAGCGTAGAAGAACAGGCTGGCGGCCACTGCAATCACAGCCGGATCCGGCGTGTAGATACGTGCGATCTGCTCGCTGAACAACAGCATGCTACCCGCCGAAAAGCAGGCATAGACCAGACTCGATATGACACCCAGGCCCGCAACGAAGCGTGCATCCCGTGGAGCGCCTCGTCCCAGCGCCTGACCGATGCGGATGGTGATGGCCATGCCCAGCGAAAGCGGAATCATGAAAATCAGCGACGTAAAATTGAGCGCGATCTGGTGTCCGGCGACCACGGTCGCCCCGAGGCCGCCGATCAGAAGGGCGATGACCGAAAAGATGCTGGCTTCGGCAAACACCGCAACCCCGATCGGCACGCCCACCGAAAGCAGGCGGCTTAGCACCGACCATTTCGGCCAATCGAAATGGGTAAACAGCTGGCTTGGTTGGTAGTAATCAGCGCGGCGTACCCAGAACAGCATTGCCAGTAGCATGAAAGCCATGACCAGCGCGGTAGCCCAACCACAGCCGACCCCGCCCATGGCTGGCAGGCCCAACTTGCCGTAGATGAAAATGTAATTCAGCGGAATGTTCAGCATCAGCGCGAGAATGCCCACCACCATGCTGGGCCGGGTGTGGCCGAGCCCATCGCTGTAACAACGCAGCACTTGATACAGCGCCACCGCGGGAAAGCCGCAGGCAACCGCTCGTAAATAGGCCATTGTCGGGCCGATCAGTGCCGGTTCGACTTCCATCAGATGCAGCACCGGCTCGGCGTTCCACATCAGCAGGGCGAACAGCGATCCTACACCGAGTCCCATCCATAGGGCCTGGCGCACCAGCGGTCCAATTCGTTCGTGTTGGTCACGGCCGAAGTATTGAGCAACATTGGGCGTGGTCGCCAGGATGACGCCCGTCACGAGAAGGAAAACCGGCACCCAGATGGAATTCCCTAGCGCCACCGCTGCGAGGTCTGCCGGGCTGACGCGGCCGGCCATCAAGGTGTCGACAAAGCCCATGGCGGTGTTCGCCAGTTGAGCAATCATCATAGGCAGGGCGAGGGCGAAGAGGGTGCGCAGTTCAACGCGAACCCGTCTGAGTCTCAGCTCAGTGGGCATTGCAGGTTATCCGGATTGTATACAGAAGCCGCCTAGTCTACGCCGCGAGTCGCACGCACGGGAAGGCAGCAGAGCGCCCCGGCGCGGTCTAGAATGGGAAATCAATGACGGAGCCCCACAATGCGCATCCTTGCCGATGAAAACATTCCTCTGGTTGACGCTTTCTTCGCTGAGTTCGGCGAGATACGCCGTATGCCTGGGAGAAGTATCAACCGGGCTGCGCTCGAGCAGGCCGACGTGCTTTTGGTTCGATCTGTCACCCGGGTCGATCGCGAGTTGCTCGAAGGGAGCGCTGTGCGTTTCGTGGGCACTTGTACGATCGGAACCGACCACCTCGACATTGATTACTTCGAGGAGGCGGGGATCAGTTGGGCTAGTGCACCGGGCTGCAACGCCCGCGGCGTCGTTGATTACGTGCTCGGCAGTCTTCTGGCCTTGGCCGAAGGTGAGGGCGTCGAGCTGGAAGGCCGCCGTTATGGCGTGATCGGCGCCGGGGAAGTGGGCGGCAGGCTGGTAGAGGTTCTGCGCGGGCTGGGTTGGGACGTGCGTGTCTGCGATCCGCCACGCCAGGCACGTGAAGTGGGCGAGTTCGTCACCCTGGATGAAATACTCACTGAGTGCGATGTCATCAGCGTGCACACGCCGTTAACGCTGGACGGCGAACATTCGACGTTTCACTTGTTGGATCAGTCTCGCCTGGAGCAGCTGCGCCCAGGCGCCTGGCTGATCAATGCCTCCCGTGGGGCGGTTGTCGACAATGCCGCCTTGCGCGAACAGCTGGCCAGGCGGACAGACATCCAGGCGGTGCTCGATGTCTGGGAGGGAGAACCTCAGGTCGATGTCGAATTGGCCGAGCTGTGTTGGATCGCAACGCCCCATATCGCCGGCTATAGCCTGGATGGAAAGTTGCGCGGAACGGAGCAGATCTATCTGGCGTTTTGCGCGAGCAGAGGTTTGGAGCCAACGGTTGAACTGGCGGAGCTGATGCCGCCAGCGCCGCTGCGAGGGCTTGCCTTCGATGCTTCGACTAAGCCTAGAGACTTATTGGAGATAACGTGTCGGGCCGTGTATGACCCGCGACGTGACGACGCTGCATTTCGTCGCAACCTGGGCAATGACGAGGCCCAGCGCCGCGTCGGCTTCGACCAGTTGCGAAAGCAATACCCACCCCGTCGGGAAATAGACAGCTTGCAGATCGAAATCACCGGCGGCCAGCCGCAGCTGGAACAGATCGTGCGAGCCCTGGGCGCAACTGTTAAGCGCTGACCGGGCGTTTGCAATAACAAGCTGCATCCGCCATGCAGGCGTCAGGCTGGATGCAATTTGCAGCCTGCTCCGCTAGCATTACCCGTCCTCTGCTTTATCCCGCGATGGTGTTATGAGTTATCAGGTACTAGCCCGTAAATGGCGTCCGCGCTCGTTCCGCGAAATGGTCGGCCAAACGCACGTGCTCAAGGCTCTGATCAACGCACTGGACAGCCAGCGCCTGCACCATGCCTACCTGTTCACAGGTACGCGTGGGGTCGGCAAGACCACCATCGCGCGAATTATCGCGAAATGCCTCAATTGCGAGACGGGTATCAGTTCCACGCCTTGCGGGGAGTGCTCGGTCTGCCGCGAAATCGACGAAGGACGTTTCGTCGACCTGATTGAGGTAGACGCCGCGAGCCGCACCAAGGTTGAAGACACTCGAGAGTTGCTGGATAACGTGCAGTACGCGCCTAGTCGTGGGCGCTACAAGGTTTATCTAATCGACGAGGTGCACATGCTCTCGTCGCACTCGTTCAACGCATTGCTTAAAACGCTTGAAGAGCCACCGCCCCACGTCAAGTTCCTGCTAGCCACGACGGACCCGCAAAAGCTACCGGTGACTATCCTGTCGCGCTGCCTGCAGTTCTCTCTGAAAAACATGCCGCCCGAACGCGTAGTGGAGCATCTGACCCACGTGCTTGGTGTCGAGCAGGTCCCGTTCGAGGAAGATGCGCTCTGGTTGCTCGGCCGTGCCGCGGATGGATCGATGCGCGATGCGATGAGCCTGACCGACCAGGCGATCGCGTTTGGAGAGGGCAAGGTACTCGCGGCCGACGTCCGCAGCATGCTGGGCACCCTTGATCACGGGCAGGTCTATGGCGTGCTGCAGGCGCTGCTTGAAGGCGATGCCAGGGCGCTGCTGGAAGCGGTTCGTCACCTTGCCGAGCAAGGCCCTGATTGGGCCGGCGTACTCGCGGAAATGCTCAACGTCTTGCACCGTGTGGCTGTCGCCCAGGCGTTGCCGGACGCGGTAGATAATGGTCAGGGCGACCGAGACCGAGTGCTTGCACTGGCGCAGGCATTGCCGGCCGAGGACGTACAGTTCTATTACCAGATGGGTCTGATTGGCCGGCGCGATCTGCCGTTGGCACCCGATCCGCGAAGCGGATTCGAAATGGTCATGCTGCGCATGCTCGCGTTCCGACCTGCTGACAGCGATAACGCACCACGAACACCGTTAAAGACATTGGGAGTCAGTCCGGCCACGACTGATTCCAGATCAACCGAGGTGGCCGGTACTGCGGCATCGGCTGCACCGGTTCATGATCTGGCTGCAAAGCCCGTAGTGCCAGCGCCGGTCGCTGCGGTCAGCTCTCCGGTGCCGCCGCAGCCGGACCCGTTACCTGCACCCGCACCCGCACCCGCACCCGCACCCTCGCTAACAGCCCCGGCTCATGTCCAAGTTCCCGAGCCGCCGGCCGCTGCTGTGGAGGTCACGCCGGCTCCGACGCCTCAACCTGTGGCGTCGGAGCCGGTACCTTCGGTGGTCGACGTGCCGTGGAATGAGCCGCCGGCATCGTCACCGGTTGCGGTGGAAAGTGAGGCGGTAGAGCAACGGACCGCTTCGATTGAAACCGCTGAACATTTCGCTGCGGTCGTCGAGGTGAGCGAGCCTGACGATGAAGAACCCCCGTTGACTGACGAGGATTACTTCGAGGTCGAAACACAGGCTGAAGCCTACCTGGACGGGCTGGATGATCCAGCGTCGGAGCAGCAGTCTGTAGAACCGGCTCCTGCGGTCGAACCGGCGACTGGACTGGCCGCCGAGTGGCAGGATATTTATCTGAAACTCGGGTTGGCAGGACTGACCGGCAGTATCGCGGCCAATTGCACTTTGATTTCCGTTGAAGGTGATCGCTGGTTGATGCACCTGGACCCGGCGCAGAGTGCACTGTTCAATACGACTCAACATCGACGTCTGAACGATGCTCTGAATCAGTACCATGGGCGCACCTTGCAGCTGGACATCGATTTGCAGACCCCGCAGCAGGAAACTCCGGCCCAGGCCGCGGCCCGCAGACGGGGCGAGCGTCAACGGGCCGCTGAGCAGTCGATTCAAACCGATCCCTTGGTGCAACAGCTGATGCAACAGTTCGCCGCCGTCATTCGCGACGGTACCATCGAACCCGTAGAACATTCCGAACCCTGATCCGAGGTAGACCCCATGATGAAAGGTGGCATGGCCGGCCTGATGAAGCAGGCGCAGCAGATGCAAGAAAAGATGCAGAAAATGCAGGAAGAGTTGGCCAACGCCGAGGTGACCGGCCAGTCCGGCGCCGGCCTGGTGAGCGTTGTGATGAACGGTCGACACGACGTCAAACGCGTCAGCCTGGACGACAGCCTCATGCAGGAGGACAAGGAAATTCTAGAAGACCTGATCGCCGCGGCAGTGAACGATGCCGTGCGCAAGATCGAGCAGAACAGCAAAGAAAAGATGTCCGGCATGACCGACGGTATGCAGTTGCCGCCCGGCTTCAAGATGCCCTTCTGATGGCTTCCGAGTGCCGTTCCAGGCACTCAGCCAGCGCGGCCGATCGGCGCCGTGAATGACCTATCGCGTCATTCACAGCACGGTCTTTAGTACCGATTCAATTTACAGCCCACTGCTCCCCAGCCTGGTGACCCATGTCTTTCAGCCCGCTTATTCGCCAACTCATTGACGCATTGCGCATTCTCCCTGGCGTAGGGCAAAAAACGGCTCAGCGCATGGCATTGCAGATGCTTGAGCGCGACCGCAGCGGCGGGCTGAGGTTGGCTCAGGCGCTTGCACGTGCGATGGAGGAGGTGGGCTACTGCCGCCAGTGCCGCACATTGAGTGAGGAAGAGCTCTGCCCGCAGTGCGCTGATCCGCGACGGGACGATGCCTTGCTGTGCATCGTGCAAAGTCCTGTCGATGTGTTCGCAGTGGAGCAGACCGGCTTTCGTGGCCGCTACTTCGTACTTAAGGGGCATCTTTCCCCGCTCGATGGTCTAGGCCCAGAGGCAATAGGCATCCCCGATCTGCTCGGACGAGTGGCTGAGGGCAATTTCAGCGAGGCGATATTAGCCACCAACCCCACCGTTGAAGGCGAGGCTACTGCGCATTACATTGCTCAGCTTTTGATACCAAAAGGCTTGACCCTCAGCCGCATCGCGCACGGTGTGCCGCTTGGCGGTGAGCTTGATCTCGTCGATGGGGGCACGCTTGCACATGCGCTGGCCGGCCGGAAGACGATCACCCTCTGACTTGTTGGCAATCCGGGCCGAAAGCCATGCTGGCGGCAACCTTCTGCTTTATAACTTCTGGTTTACCGGTTATCGCCCCTAGGTAGTGCCTAGCAAGCCGGACTTCATGTAAAGTTCTAAGCCACAATCCGCTAATAACCAAATGAATATAGATTTGCTCGCTTGGTTATATGCATGGCGCTGCCTATCTACTTGAGGTCGATAATGAAGGCAAAACACTGGTTGGTTCCCGCACTGCTGTTGCTGAGCGCTTTTGCGCAGGCCCAGGAAAAATTCAAAGTCGGATATATCCGGGTGATGGATGATGCCCAGGCGATGGTTGCCTATGAGGGCGGCTTCTACAAAAAGCACGGCCTGGATGTCGAGCTGGTTGAGTTCAGTTCCGGTACCGATCTGATTAAGGCGATCATCGGCGGGCAGTTGGACACCGGTGTTCTTGGGTTCACCAACGCGGTGGCGTGGGCGTCGAAGGGCGCAGATCTGAAGGTGGTCGGCGGCGCCCAGCAGGGCTATCACTCTATTGTGGCCCGCGAAGGAACTGGCATCGAGACGATCGCTGACCTAAAAGGGAAGATTCTGGCGTCGCAGAAAGAAGGCAGTACTGCCGATGCGGTATTGCGCGGCGTCACCTTGAAGGCGGCGGGGTTGGCACCCAGCGATGTGAACATTATGGGTACCAGCCCGGCCGTTGCGGTCCAGTCCCTCGTCTCAGGTCGTACCGATGCGGCATTTCTCTTCGAGCCCTATGATCGGATCGCCCAGCTAGTGGCACCCGTCAAACAGATCTACGAGATCGGCGAGGTTTGGCCATTTCCCTGCATGGTGGTGATTACCGCTGGGGAAACCCTGGAAAAGCGCAAGGAGGCGGTCTGGCAGTCGTTGGACGCCCAGCGTGACGCGATTGAATTGTTAGAGAATCAGCCGGCAGAAGCGGCCAAATTGATTGCTGATTATTTTATCGCCGAGCCGACGTTGAAGACGCTCAATCGCGGTGAGCTGCCCCGTGAGGTCGTGATCGAAGAGGCCATCGCAACCCAGACCTTCGGCGCCAAGCTTGGCACTGATGATTTGGCGCGTATTCAGGAACTGGCCGATATTCTTCAGGAGCTCGGCTCGCTCAAGACTCGCGATGGCAAGCCATTCGATACCAGCGCCATTCTCGACTTGTCCTGGCAAGAAGCACGCGAGCTGTAAACCGCTGCAGATTGTTCCACACTGCCCGGCCACCGTGCCGGGCAGTGTCATTCCGCCCGCTGATCGGGCAGTTCTTGAGGTCTTCAAAGCGATATGCAACTCAGGTTTGAAGAAGTAGATAAGCGTTTTGGCCAGCTAGAAGTCATCAAGGGCTTCAGCGGCGAGTTCGCCCAGGGTGAGCTGGTCGCCCTCGTTGGGCCTTCTGGTTGTGGGAAATCAACCTTACTGCACCTGGTTGCCGGACTTGAAAAACCAACCGCAGGGCGCGTGCTCGCCGATGACGAGAAGATTCCTGGCCCAAGCCCTCGGCGTACGCTGGTTTTCCAAGAGCATGCGCTGTATCCCTGGCTTTCGTTACAGGCCAATGTGGCCATGGCGCTTGAGCTTCAAGGAGTCGCCAAGGCTGATGCATTCGATCAAGCAAAGGTCTGGCTCGCTCGGGTCAGCCTAGATGGCTTCGAACATTACTACCCGCATCAGGTGTCCGGCGGCATGCGTCAGCGCACGGCACTGGCTCGCGCGTTTATTGCCAAGCCGGAAGTGTTGCTACTCGATGAGCCTTTCGGTGCGCTTGATGCGCTTACACGCATGGCTTTGCAGGACGTTCTGCGAGAGCTGATCGACGAGCATCAGCCTACTGTATTGCTGGTCACCCATGACGTTGATGAAGCGTTGTATCTGGCGGATCACGTGCTGGTGTTCAGCGCCCGCCCAGCCAAAGTGCTGAAAACATTCAACTTCATCCATTGCGAGAAGAGCCACGATCTTTCCGAGTTCGCCGCTGAGCGGCGCGAGATCCTTCGGTTGTTAGGCATTAAGACGGAGGTAGGACACTGATGAGTCAGGGACGTCGTCTGACCGGTCCGAAGAAGTACCTCGCCGTGGTGTTGGCGATTCTGTTCATTCTGCTGATCTGGCAAATCGCTGCATGGAGCCTTCCTGCGTTCTTGATGCCCGGCATTCCCGTTGTGTTCGAAAGGCTGCTGACCACGGTTTACGAGCCAGATTTTCGCGAAGGGCTTTACGGCAGCATGAGTCGGTTGGGGAGTGGTTATAGCTTCGCAATGCTGTTTGGTATCGGCTTTGGGTTGCTGGGGGGCGTACTGTTCTTCTTTCGCGAGATCCTGCGTTCGGCCATCGTCATATTGCAGTCAATACCATCGATCGCCTGGGTACCGCTGTTCTTGATCGTGATGGGCTTCGGCAACCTGCCGATCATCGTCGTGGTCGCACTTGCGGCGTTCTTCCCGATGGCGTTGTCCGTCATGAATGCCACCGAAAGCGTGCAGCCGGTCCAGGTTGCCGCGGCTCGGGTAATGGGCGCATCGCGTTGGCAACTGGTGCGACGTGTTTATCTACCGGCCGTGATGCCCGAGCTGATCACCGGCGCGCAGCTGGCTTTCGGCAATGCCTGGCGGGCACTGATCTCGGCGGAAATGCTGATCGGCTTCGGCCAGGGGCTGGGACGCTCGCTTGCGTACTCCGGGGAAATTGCCGACATGGCCGGGGTGATGATGAATATTCTGGTCATCGCTATTCTCGCGACCTTGATCGATCAGGTTGTCCTGGAGAAATTCAAGCAACGGATGCTGCGCTACCAGTACGTCTGAGAGGGCACCGTGAAGATACGCCTGTTACGGCTCATGCTCATGCTGGTGGTGCCGGTTGGCACCCAGGCTGGAGTCATCGAAGCTGCCCCGGTTGATGCTTACCGCCCGCTCAAGGCGGCGGAGGCCGAGTCGGTCAGGGAAGGGTTCGAGGCCGCTTGGCTTGCGCGTTTGGGCGAAGCCTTGGGCCGCGAGGTTGCCCTGATCGATGCCTCCGCAAAAGGCTACCTTCGCTTCGGTAAGCTGGATTCTGGTGCGGCTTACTATTCCAGTGAAGTCACGGCGCTGGCGGCAAACGAAGCAGGGCCTACCGATTGGCCTGATCTTGCCGGCGAGCCTTTTTGCGTGACAGAAGAAAGCCCCCACACAGACCTGGTGGTGTCCCGCTTTGGCGGTGTCGCACGAACCTACCCCAGCGCGGCCCAAGCGCTAATCGGACTGAAACTCGGAGAATGTCAGGCGGTAGTGGGAGACAGGGTGTTGCTCCAGCAGATTGCGGAACTACCCGAATGGCGTCGCTTTGATCGATTGCTGCCAAAGCTAGAGAACAAACCTCTGACATTGCGAATCGAGGCAGCCGATACAGCGCTGCAGCAGCGAATCGAACAGTTCACCGCCAGCAAGCAAGGGGAGGGGGCGTTAGCCGAGGTTACGCAACACTGGATCGACGAGATTGCCTTTCAAGCCTACGTGCTAGCCGACACGCTTGATTGCCACTGAGGCCTGCATCAGGTAGGAGTCACTTGGCCTCGATTAGCTGTGGCAAGAACTGAAGCAGCCCGTCCAGTTTCAAAGGCGCTCGGATATGCCCCCTCAGGGTCCCATTCGGGCCGACAATGGCCAGGTTGCTACTATGGCTCACGTTGTAGTCGCCTTCCATGCTCGTTGCTGCAACGAAAGGAAGCCCTAGTGCTTTAGACATTTTCTGCAGCTCTGGGATTTCGCCTGTCAGTCCTTTGAAATTCGCCCGGTAGTAACCAAGGTAGGTACGCAGTGCTTCGGGCGTATCGCGCGCAGGATCGGCGCTGATAAGGATCACCTGCACCTGTTCACGTACGTCAGGCGGTAGCTGGCCGAGTAGGCGGCGCATGTCGCTCAAGGTTGTAGGGCAGACGTCTGGGCAGGCCGTGAAACCGAAAAACAACAGATACCAGTGGTCGCTTAGCCCTTCGGTTGTAACAGTCTGTCCCTGCTCGTCTATGAGTTCGACATCAGGCAATTGCCGCTCGCGCGGAAGGATCAGCAGGTTAGCCTCTTCCAGCATGGCTTCGCGGTCGACCGCAAGCGAAGATGAGCAGAACGCCAGCAGGCCGAGCATTGCTGCGCAGCGTATCGCCGAGGTCCTTCTGCGGGTCAAGACTAGCGCTCGTTCAGCTCGAATGCAGTCAGGGTGAACGTGGGAATGCCCATGTCCTGCAACTTGCGAGAACCCCCGAGCTCCGGCAGGTCGATGATCGCTGCGGCTTCGTGGATCTGAGCGCCCATGCGGCGGACCAGCTGAGCAGCGGCGACCAGTGTGCCGCCCGTGGCGATCAGGTCATCCAACAGCAAAACCGAATCCCCTTCGCAGAGGCTGTCGGCGTGCACTTCAAGGTAGGCGTCGCCATACTCGGTGCGATAGGACGCCGCCAGTACGTCGGCAGGGAGCTTGCCCTTTTTGCGGAACAGAATTAATGGCCGGTTCAGCTCGTAGGCAATGATCGAGCCGATGATAAAGCCGCGGGCATCCAGCGCACCGACATGGCTAAAATCACTTTCGACGTAGCGCTGGATCAGGCTGTCCGCCACCATGCGTAGCGCTTTCGGCGACTGCAACAGCGGCGTGATGTCACGGAACACTACGCCAGGCTTGGGGAAGTCCGGGACCGGTCTAATCAGGGTTTTGATGGCGAATTCATCAAAGATCATACGAGCTCCGTTAGGCGTCCATGTTTCCGCCCGCCAGGGCGCACAACCGGATCGAATCAAGAATTCGGACTTCCTTGCCTTCCGCTTCCAACAGGCCACTCGCCTGGCAGCGGGTAAATACGCGCGAAACCGTCTCTACCGCGAGACCGAGGTAGTTGCCTATTTCGTTGCGTGACATGGGCAGGCGGAACTGATTGGCGGAAAATCCGCGCGCGCTGAACCGGGCCGACAGATTGATCAGAAAGGTCGCGATGCGTTCGTCAGCTGTCTTCTTCGACAGCAGCATCATCATCTGCTGATCATCGCGAATCTCGCGGCTCATGATGCGCATTAGCTGGCGGCGCAGCTGCGGTAACAGCACGCTAAGCTCATCGAGGCGTTCGAAGGGGATTTCGCACACCGAAGTGGTTTCAAGGGCTTGTGCGGATACCGGGTAAGTTTCGGTGTCCATGCCGGACAGACCAACCAGCTCGCTCGGCAGGTGGAAACCGGTGATCTGCTCCTCGCCGGCATCCGTGACACTGAAGGTGCGTAGGGCACCGGCGCGGATGGCGAACACGGAACTGAACGCGTCACCCTGACGAAACAGTGTTTCGCCTTTCTTCAGGGGACGTCCGCGCTTGACGATTTCGTCCAGCGATTCCATGTCCTGCATATTCAACGAAAGCGGCAGGCAGAGGCCAGAGAGGCTGCAATCCTTGCAATTAGCCTGCGGCTGCTTGCGGACCTTGATGGGCTCGGACATTGCGGGATCCTGATAAACCTTACGGTGCGCAAGACTAACTCACGCAGGCACCTTAGGCCAATCGGTACAAGGGTCGCAGTGCGGTCGGCGGCTCGGGTCGTTACTCACATAGCGTGGGAAAACCGCGAGGCAGGGCGGGGCGGCAAGCAGTGGTCGAACTGCATGCACACTGCATGCGCAAGCAGCCGTCCGGCCGGCAGAATGGTCATCGCCTCCGCATTCAGTTGGATCAGCCCGTCGGCAGCCATCTGCTCCAAGGCTGGCCAGGTTTGCGCGAAATAGCTCTTGAAGCTGACGCCGAAGATGCTTTCAATCTCGTCGAAACGCAGCTCGAAATCACAGAATAACGCCTGGATCGTGTAGCGCCGGATCTGATCGTCCTCATTGCATCGCAGGCCACGGGTAGTGGCGAGCTGACCTTGTCCCAGCGACTGCTGGTAGAGAGTAATGTCGCTGTTGTTCTGGCAGTACAAATCGCCGACCTGGCTGATCGCTGAAACGCCCAGGCCAACCAGATCGCAATGCCCATGAGTTGTATAGCCATGGAAGCTGCGTTGAAGTGCCCCATCCTCCTGGGCCATTGCCAGCTCATCGTCAGGCAGGGCGAAAAGATCCATACCGATATAGCGATAGCCGGCGCGAGTCAGCTGCTCCACGCTGTGTTGCAGCATCGTCAGCTTGTTCGGCTGGGTTGGTAGCTCTGCGGGGTTGATCTTTCTCTGCGCCATGTACCGTTCGGGTAGATGCACATAGCTGGCAACTGACACACGCTCCGGCTGCAGGGCAATCACGGCGGCCATCGTGTGAGCAAACCGCTCGGGCGTTTGCAGTGGTAAACCGTAGATTAAATCGATCTGTATTGAACGGAACTGCAGGGTTCGGGCAGCCTCGATAACCGTCTGTGTCTGTTTCAACGTCTGCATGCGGTTGATGGCTCGTTGCACATCAGGGTCAAGATCCTGCAGGCCGATATTGATGCGATTGAATCCAAGCTCCCGCAATAGCCCCATCGTTGGCCAGTCCGCTGCGCGTGGATCGATATCGATGCTGAAATCGCCATGATCGTCGTTTTGCAGATTGAAGTGCTTACGCAAATGACTCATCAATCTGCGCAGCTCGGCATGGCCGAGAAAGGTCGGCGTGCCACCGCCGAAATGCAGTTGCTCCACAACCTGTTCCGGGCTGAGGTGGCAACCGATCAGCTCGATTTCTTTTTCCAGCCGCGTAAGGTACGGCAATGCCCGCCCACGATCTTTGGCGATGACCTTGTTGCGCTGGCAGTGATAGCAGATGTCCGCACAGAATGGCAGGTGGACGTACAGTGACAGCGGCCTGGCCGCCTGGCGGCTGCTGCGCAGTGCATGCAATAGGTCGAATGAGCCCAGTTTGCAGTTGAACTGAAGGGGTGTCGGATAAGCGGTATAGCGCGGCCCGTCCTGATCGTAACGATGAATCAGGTCGGCATCCCAGCGAATGGCGTCGAGCATCATACGGTCTCGGGTTGACTGCGGTGGCCGGATTCTAGGGCGGGTGTCGCTGCTTAGACTTGACCTGTATCAAGCGAGTCCAGACCCTGCTGCGGCGCCCGAGACCGACGGTACGCAGAAGGAGATTTATTCGCTGAATTATGGTCGGATTAGCTACGGTCGTTCCCAGCCTTATCCAACTGCAAGGAGAAACCCATGCATCGTCGTCAGCAAGAAATCGCTGCTGCGCTTAACGTTTGCGCCCCTTTCGATGGGGCAGCAGCAATACAGGCCGAGATTGATCGGCGAGTTGCCTTCATCCAGCAATGTCTGCGCGAGTCCGGTCTCAAAACCTTGGTGCTGGGAATCAGTGGGGGTGTCGACTCGACCACCGCCGGGTTGCTCGCGCAGCGTGCAGTCGAAGGAATGCGTGAAGCGGGCGAGGGTGACTACCGATTCATTGCTGTCCGGCTGCCTTATCAAGTTCAGCATGACGAAGACGAAGCGCAGCTTGCTGTCGATTCGATCAAGCCGGATGAGTGCCATACGGTCAACATCGGAGCCGCCGTGCAAGGCTTGACGCGAGCTACCGAGGCGCTTGATGACTTGACTCCGGAAAAGCGCGACTTCGTGATTGGCAATACCAAGGCGCGGATGCGCATGGTGGCTCAGTACACCATTGCCAACGCGCGACAAGGACTGGTTATCGGGACCGATCATGCGGCAGAAGCAGTGATGGGATTCTTCACCAAGTTTGGCGATGGGGCTTGCGACCTGACGCCGCTGGCCGGTTTGGTCAAGCATCAGGTCCGTGAGCTGGCGGCTGCATTGGGTGCACCTGAACAGCTGGTAAAAAAAGTCCCTACTGCCGATCTCGAAGAGCTTTCACCCGGTAAGCCGGACGAAGATGCTCATGGGGTGAGCTATCAAAATATCGATGCCTTTCTGCAAGGCCGAGCGGTACCTGACGAGGCGGCTCGCATCATCATCGATACCTACGATAAGTCGGCGCACAAGCGCCAGCTACCGAAAGAGCCCTGAGCGAAATGCAGGCGTGAACGGAAGCCGGCGTTTCGGTGGGCTCTCTCGGGTCAGTGGCGGTTCATTGATGAACGTGCGAGGGCGCTTGCTGCAGGGACGCATCACCAACATGGCCATGGCCCATCAGCCATTGCTGATGAGGGCCTGGAAGCGTCCAAAGGCCAAAAAGAATCACGGTGACACCGCCGAGCATTCGCACGCCGCGTTTACGAAGCACTGCGGTAAGTCGCTCGGCAGCCAGGCCGGTTGCCAGAAGCACTGGCCAGGTACCGATGCCGAATGCCAGCATCAATAGGGCGCTGTCGAGCGCATCGCCCTGGCTCGCCGCCCATAGCAAGGTGCTGTAGACAAGTCCGCACGGCAGCCAACCCCATAGAGCGCCGAGCAGCAACGCTCGTGGAACACTCTTAACCGGCATCAGCCGACTGGCAAATGGTTGGATATGGCGCCAAAGGCCTCGTCCAATCGCTTCGACACGGGTCAGGCCCGCCCACCAGCCGGCTAGATACAAGCCCATACTGATCAGCAGTAGTGCAGCTAGAATCCGCAATGCCATCGCAGCAGGGCTTTTGGCAACGGCCCAACCAGCCAGTCCGATCAGCAGACCGGCAAAAGCGTAGCTCAGTACTCTCCCCAGGTTATAAGCCACGAGCAGGCGCAGTCGTTTGCCGCGCTGCTCAGCAGGGATAGCCATGGTCAGAGCACCCATCAAACCACCACACATACCTAAACAGTGGCCTCCACCGAGCAGGCCGAGTACCAGAGCCGATATCAGCAGTGGCAACAAGTCATTCATGATCAGGATTCCCTTCATCGCGACCCTTGTCTGCCTGCTCAATGCCTGCCCGGTGCTTGGGGTCCTCCTCGTCGAAAAGGATGCTATGGGCCGGGCCGTCCAGGTCATCGTACTGGCCGCTGTCGACGGCCCAGAAAAAGACCCAAATAGCCAATGCGACCAGTACCACGGCGACGGGAATCAAAATGTAAAGTGCGGCCAAAAATGCCTCCAGTAACGGTGGGTCAAGGCAAGCCCGAGTAGGCGCGTTACCTATCGTACGCCAGTCAGGGCAGACTGTCGGGGCGCCGCTGACTCGGCAGTCGGCTCAGCCGCAACGCGTTCAGCACCACCAGCAGCGAACTGGCAGACATGCCCAGTGCCGCCCACAGCGGTGTCACCCAGCCGATAGCCGCGAATGGCAAGATCAAACCGTTGTACAGGCTCGCCCAGGTCAGATTTTCGATGATGATGTGGCGGCTGCGGCGCGCCACGCTGAATGCTTGCACGAGGCTGTCGAGACGGTTGCTTAGCAGGACAGCGTCAGCGCTTGTCTTGGCAAGATCGGTCGCTGAACCCATGGCCACGCTGATGTCGGCTGCCGCGAGGACCGGTGCATCATTAACGCCATCGCCGAGCATCAGCACGCGATGACCTTTGGCTTGCAGTCGCTGCAGGTGAGTTAGCTTGTCGGTTGGCGTCATTCCGCCGTGTGCATCTTCGATGCCGAGCCGCTGAGCGATTTCGCCTACCATCGGCGAACTGTCGCCGGACAACAGAACCGTTTTCCAGCCACGGGACTTGCACGCTTGCAGCAGAGCCGGGGCGTCATCACGCAAGCGGTCGTTGAGCACCAGCCACGCCAGAGGCCCCAGAGTGTCGCCCAACAGCAACCATTGGCCCTCTTTGCTGGGAATCTCGGGCGCTGCGCCGGCATAGCCAGCCGCTACGAAATCGGGCTGACCGATACGTAGCGTACGTTCCCCGACCGAACCTTGTAGACCCAGGCCGGGAACGCTGTTTACGGCTTCGGCTGCCTGGGGCGCTCGGCCGAACGCCCGGGCAATTGGGTGCTCGGAGCGGTTTTCCAGGGCAGCAGCCAGCTCCAGACAGGCGTTGGCATCCAGCTCAGCCAGTGGTCGCACCTCACTCAGGGTCAGGCGACCTTCGGTCAAGGTTCCGGTCTTGTCGAAAATCACCGTGTCGATGTGAGTGAGGCCTTCCAGCACATGCCCCCGGGTGAGCAACAAGCCAAGCTTGTGCAGCGTGCCAGTGGCGGTGGTCAAAGCGGTCGGTGTAGCCAGCGACAAGGCACAGGGGCAGGTGGCTACCAGCAAGGCAAGAACGATCCAGAACGCGCGTTGCGGGTCGATCTGCCACCATACGATACCAACCACAGCGGCGGTCAGCAGTACGATCACCAGGAACCACTGCGAAACCCGGTCGGCCAGCTCGGCCAGGCGCGGTTTGTCCGACTGGGCGCGTTCCAGTAGGCCGACAATCGCGGAAAGCCGAGTATTGTCGCCGAGCGCCTGCACCTCGACGGTCAGGGCGCCTTCGACGTTGAGGGTTCCCGCAGTGACGGCATCGCCAACCATTCGAGCCTGCGGCAGGTATTCGCCAGTGAGCACCGATTCATCGACGCTCGATTGTCCGCTGAGGATACGACCATCGGCCGGGATTAGCGCGCCGGGTTGAACCAGCACTCGATCGCCGAGTTGCAACTCTCGAAGCAGAATCCGTGCAGTCTGGCCATTGGCGGCCAATTTCAGGCAAGAAGCCGGCAGCAGATTTACCAGCTGTGCGGTCGCCGCGGCGGTGCGTTCCCGCGCGCGGCGCTCGAGAAAGCGTCCGGCCAGAAGAAACAGGGCGAACATGCCCACCGCATCGAAATACAGCTCGCCCTGACCGGTGACCGTCGACCAGATACCGGCGACATAGGCGCCACCAATCGCCAGCGAAACAGAAACGTCCATGGTCAGATGGCGGGTGCGTAGATCACGCAGTGCACCTTTAAAGAAATCGGTGCAGCAATAGAAGACGATCGGCGTGGTCAGCAGCAGAGCGGTCCAGCGAAGAATGCTGTCCATGCCTGGCGAGAGGTCGATGTTGAATTCGGGCCAAGTCGCCATGGTCGCCATCATCACCTGCATCCAGAGCAACCCGGCTACGCCCAGTTGGCGCATGCTGCGACGGTTGTCCTGCGCAAGCCGCTCCGCCGCCTGGTCAGCTTGATAGGGATGAGCGGCGTACCCGATACGGCGAAGCTCGGCGAGCAATTCGCTGAGCGGCAAGGCAGCGTCATCCCAGCGCACACGCAGGCGATGGTTGGAGAGGTTCAGGCTAGCTTCTGAAATCCCGTCGAGCCGGCGTAGGTGTTTTTCGATCAACCAACCGCAAGCGGCACAGCTGATGCCTTCGATCATCAGTGAAGCATCGGCCAGCTCACCTTCATGGCGGACGAATGGCGCTTGCACGTCCTTGCGATCGTACAGCTCCAGCTCTTCGCTAAGCGCTTGCGGCAGGGTATCTGGATTGATAGATGCATCGCTGCGATGCGAGTAGTAGCTTTCCAGACCGCCCTTGACGATCGCCTCTGCGACCGCCTGGCAGCCAGGACAGCATAGCGCCCGCTGCTCGTTCAGCACGCGGGCGTGATATGCACTACCAGCAGGTACTGGCAGCCCGCAGTGGTAGCAGGGAATGGGGCTTGCCATCGTTCGGTCAGTAGCTCAGATCAATCGTCTGACCGCTCGCGATTTCCTCTTCCTCGAATAGTCGCCAATCCTGGTCGCCCTCTCGGCCGAGCAGCTCAACGAAACGCCTGCCGGTGACTGGCTCCTGCATCTGTCCCTGATAGAAGCCATCGCCCTGAGGCTGGAGAACGATACGACGGTCGCGTTCTGGCTGCGTAGGGGAGAGCAGGTTGAGTATTACCTGTTGCGGGCGGCTCGCACCGCTCAGTTGGAGCTCGGCGAGTCCACGTTCGTCGTTGAGGTTGAGTTGCGCCTGCATTTGCAGGCGCTCAGCGAGCTTCTCGCGTTCCAGTGACTGGTTTATACCCTTGCCAGCATCGTAATAGTTGTCGGAGACCAACGTATCGGCATTGCGGATCGCAATGGTCAGCATTGAGGTGCCGAGGATGACCGACATCAACAGAATGCCGATCACGAACCAGGCCCAGAACTGCTTATACCAACGTGTGCTTTCGTGCTCGGAATTGCTCATGAACTACCTGTTTAGCGGATGCTTGGGCCAATGAAGCGGCTTTCCGCTTCATCTTCAATAGAGGAATCATCCACCGACCTGATGTGGAAGACGACTTCGTTAGTGCTCGATGGTAGCTGCTCCGGTGCCATTGACAGCTCCACTGGAACGGTAACCAGCTCGCCTGCCTCAGCACGAATCTCGTTGCGCCCCTCGTATTTCAAGCCTTCCAGGCCAACGGCTTCAATGATGAAGGTCTGCTCGGTTTGAGCCTTGTTCATTACCTTGAGCGTATAAACGTTCTCGATCCGTCCTTGCTCATTCTCTCGATAGAGCACGCGATCCTTTAGGACGTCGAGCTTGACCAGTGCGCGATCCGAGACCGCATAGGCGAACACGCCCATCATTGCTGTCAGCGCCACGGCATAACCGATCAGCCGCGGCCGCACCAGATGGGTCTTCTGTCCGGACAGATTGTGCTCGGTGGTATAGCTGATCAGGCCACGCGGGTAATTCATCTTGTCCATGATGGTGTCGCAAGCATCGATACACGCGGCGCACCCAATGCATTCAATCTGCAGGCCGTCGCGGATGTCGATGCCGGTAGGGCAGACCTGCACACACATGGTGCAATCGATGCAATCTCCGAGGCCCATCGCTTTGTAGTCGGCGTCCTTTTTCCGCGGGCCACGACGCTCGCCGCGACGTGGGTCGTAAGAGACGATTAGGGTGTCCTTGTCGAACATCACACTCTGGAAACGAGCGTACGGGCACATATAGATACAGACCTGCTCGCGCAGATAGCCGGCATTACCGTAGGTGGCGAGGGTGAAGAAGCCCACCCAGAACAACGCCCAGCCGCCCACCTGTAGCGTCACAAGATCAGGCACCAAATCCCTGATCGGGGTGAAATAGCCGACAAAGGTAATGCCGATCGCCAGGGAAACCGCCAACCAGATCGAATGCTTGGCCGCTTTACGCAAAAATTTGTCGGCGCTCATGGGAGCTTTGTCGAGCTTCATGCGCTGGTTCCGGTCGCCCTCGGTAACCTTCTCCGCCCACATGAAGACCCAGGTGAAAACGCTTTGGGGGCAGGTATAGCCACACCAGACGCGCCCGGCGAATACAGTGATGAAGAACAGGCCGAATGCGCAAATGATCAGCAGTGCCGATAGCAGGATGAAGTCCTGCGGCCAGAAGGTCGCGCCGAAGATGTAGAACTTGCGCTCTGGCAAGTCCCACCAAACCGCTTGCCGACCGTTCCAGGTCAGCCACACGGTGCCAAAGTAGAGTACGAACAGCAGTGCCCCACCGACGAGTCGCAAGTTGCGAAACAGGCCGCTGAAGGCTCGGGTGTAGATCTTTTCGCGCGCTGCGTAGAGGTCGCCCGATGCTTCGGACTTGGAGGGAGGTGTTACGTTGCGAACGGGGATCTGCTCAGTCATCTAGTGCGTACCACGGCGGAGGGTGAGTGTCCCGGTCGATACATGCCGACCGGGATCTTTTGCTTACCTGCTGCTGCGAATGGTACGCCTCGTCAGTCGAAGCAAGGTGCGACCTTGGGTCGCGCCTGGACCGATTGGATCAGTCCTCCGACTCTTGCGAGAGGCTATACACATAAGCTGCCAGCAGGTGCACCTTGTCGTTTCCAAGAATGTGTTCCTGGGCTGGCATCCGGCCATTCCGACCGTAGCGTAGGGTCTGCTGAATCTGTCCGAAGCTCGAGCCGTAAAGCCAGACGTTGTCGGTCAGATTAGGCGCGCCCATGGCCTGGGTGCCTTTGCCTGCAGGACCATGACAAGCTACACAATTGGCTGCGAAGATTTTTTGACCCTGCTCAATGTCGACGTTGATACCCTCGGGGGTATCGCGACCGGACAGGCTGCGAACGTAACCGGTTACATTGCGGATGCCATCTTCGCCGATCACGTCACGCCATGCAGGCATGGCTGCCTGCCGTCCGCCCATGATGGTGGTCTTGATGGTTTCAGGCGCGCCGCCCCACAGCCAGTCGCCGTCGGTCAGGTTGGGGAAGCCGTAGGCACCCTTGGCATCCGAACCATGGCAGACGGAGCAGTTGGAAGCGAACAGGCGGCCACCCATTTTCAGGGCTTGCGGATCCTGAGCGACTTGCTCTACGGGCATCGCCGCGAACTTCGCATAAAGCGGACCGTACTGCTCGTCCGCCTTGTCCATTTCGCGCTGCCATTCCTTCACTTGGGTCCAGCCGCCCTCGTAGCCGGGCAGCACGCCCTTCCAGTTGCCCAGCCCCGGATACAGTGCCAAGTAACCCAGAGCGAAGATCACCGTGGCAACGAACAGCAGGAACCACCAGCGCGGGAGCGGGTTGTCGTATTCCTCGATTCCATCGTAGGAATGGCCGACGGTTTCTTCGGTGCTGTCGTGGCGTTGTCCCTTGCGAGTCGCGAGCAGCAGCCAGACCAGTGCGGCAATGGTCCCCAAGCTCAGCAGGGTGATGTACCAACTCCAAAACGAGGTCATTTATTTCTTACTCCTGGAAGCTTCTTCATCACGCTTGTTGGCGTCGGGCTCGTCCGCGAAGGGCAGGTTGGCCGCTTCGTCGAAGCTTTTCTTGCGCTTGCTGCTATAAGCCCAAAGGATGATGGCTATCATTGCGACGAAAACGAGAATTGTGCCCAGGCCGCGAAGAGTCCCGATATCCATGGTGCGTTACCGTTTGTTGGTGAGTGCAGTGCCGAGCACTTGCAGATAGGCGACGAGGGCATCCATTTCGGATTTGCCTTTGACCGCTTCTTTAGCGCCGGCGATGTCTTCTTCGGTGTAAGGCACGCCAACGCTGCGCAGTGCAACCATCTTGTCGGCGGTGTATTTGCCGTCGAGGGCGTGCTCGACCAGCCAGGGGTACGAAGGCATCTTCGATTCCGGCACTACGTTGCGTGGGTTGTAGAGGTGCGCACGATGCCAGTCATCGGAGTAGCGACCGCCGACACGCGCCAGATCCGGACCGGTGCGCTTGGAGCCCCACAAGAACGGGTGGTCGTAGACACTTTCACCGGCTACCGAGTAATGACCGTAGCGCTCGGTTTCAGCGCGGAACGGACGAACCATCTGCGAATGACAGCCAACGCAGCCTTCGCGGATATAGATGTCGCGACCCTCGAGCTGCAACGCTGTGTAGGGTTTCATTCCTTCCACGGGCTCGTTGACCACGTCCTGAAAGAACAGCGGAACGATCTGGGTCAGACCACCGATGCTTACTGCCAGGACCATGAATAGGGTCAGCAGACCGATGTTCTTTTCGAGTACTTCGTGATTCTTCATTTATCGGTTCCCTCAGGCGATCTGCGCAGCGGCTTCGATTTCAGCCGACTTGGCGGCACGCACAGTGCGCCAGGTGTTGTAAGCCATCAGCAGCATGCCGGCGAGGAAGAAAGCGCCGCCCAATGCTCGCACGATGAATCCCGGATGACTGGCTTCCAGTGCCTCGACGAAGGAATAGGTCAGCGTGCCGTCTTCGTTGATTGCGCGCCACATCAGGCCCTGAGTGATGCCGTTGACCCACATCGAAGCGATGTAGAGAACGGTGCCGATAGTGGCCAGCCAGAAGTGAGCGTTGATCAGGCCGATGCTGTACATCTGTTCGCGAGCGAAGACCTTCGGAATCAGGTGGTACAGGGAGCCGATGGAGATCATCGCGACCCAGCCAAGTGCACCAGCGTGAACGTGGCCGATGGTCCAGTCGGTGTAGTGAGACAGCGCATTGACGGTCTTGATGGCCATCATCGGACCTTCAAAGGTCGACATGCCGTAAAACGCCAGGGAAACCACCAGGAAGCGCAAGATCGGATCGGTGCGCAGCTTATGCCAGGCGCCGGACAGGGTCATCATGCCGTTGATCATGCCGCCCCAGCTCGGTGCCAGCAGGATGATCGACATCACCATGCCCAGGCTCTGTGCCCATTCCGGCAAAGCGGTGTAGTGCAAGTGGTGCGGACCCGCCCAGATGTAGAGGGTGATCAATGCCCAGAAATGCACGATTGAGAGGCGGTAGGAATAAACCGGACGGCCAGCCTGCTTGGGTACGAAGTAATACATCATCCCCAGGAAGCCGGTGGTCAGGAAGAAGCCTACGGCATTGTGGCCATACCACCACTGAACCATCGCATCGGTTGCACCCGAATAGATCGAGTACGACTTGAACCAGCTCACCGGTACTTCCAGGTTGTTGACGATATGCAACATCGCCGTGACCAGGATGAAGGCACCGTAGAACCAGTTACCTACATAGATATGAGCAGCCTTGCGCTTCATGATCGTGCCGAAGAACACCACGGCATAGCTGACCCATACGAGGGTGATCAGGATGTCGATTGGCCACTCAAGCTCGGCATATTCCTTCGAGCTGGTGAAGCCTTGCGGCAACGTGATGACAGCGAGAACGATCACCGCCTGCCAGCCCCAGAAGACGAATGACGCGAGGCCATCCGAGAACAGGCGGGCCTGAGAGGTGCGCTGTACCACGTAAAAGGACGTGGCCATCAGGGCACAACCACCGAAGGCGAAAATCACCGCGTTGGTGTGAAGAGGGCGCAAACGACCAAAACTGGTCCAAGGCAGGTCGAAGTTGAGTTGAGGCCATACCAGCTGTGCGGCGATAAACACACCCAGGCCCATTCCGATAATTCCCCACACCACCGTCATGATGGCGAATTGGCGAACCACCTTATAGTTATATGCAGTCTCACTTATTGCTGTGCTCATGCAAGGCTTCCACGCTAATGGCATTTCAAGGGGGCAAAAACGGCGGCAAGTATGGAGAAAGGAGGGGGGCAATGCAATCAAGGCCCAGGCCGTCTCATGCCGTTCGGACCCTGGCTTCAAGCGGTTTCCATGCTTTTTGCAGGGTCGTTTAGCACATCATGCCGATGTGTTGAATCGAGGGCTTCGCCTTATAGTTCTGCGCAACTTCGGCGAGTAGGAAAGGATATTAGAGCAGCGGGAGGGAAGGGCAAACGGAGGAGGGAGTGGACGGTCTGCGACAGAGCGTCGCATATACCAGAAAGTTGATCGGGAACAGGGCGATACCGGGTATCGCCCTGTAAAGCGTTACTGCTTGGCTACGCGTTCCGGCTTTTGCGAAAGGCTGTAAACGTAGGCGGCCAGGAGGTGCACTTTGTCGTTGCCCAGGTATTGTTCCTGCGCAGGCATCTGTCCGTTGCGGCCGTGACGAATGGTCTGCTGCAGCTGCGGCAGACTGGAACCGTAGATCCAGCCGGCAGGGTTGGTCAGTTTCGGTGCGCCCAGGGCGGCCATGCCTTCCCCATTTGCACCGTGGCAGACCGAGCAGGTCTGAGCATAGACCTGACCACCCGCTACGGCGTCTGCGTCGCTGCCTTCTGGCAGGGGAAGACCGGCCAGACCAGTGCGTACATAGGCTGCGACGTTCTTCACGCCTTCTTCACCGATGACCTGGCCCCAGGCCGGCATCGCTGCAACCCGACCGTGGAGGATAGTCGTCTTGATGGTCTCGGCATCGCCGCCCCAGCGCCAGTCGCTATCCGCCAGGTTCGGGAAGCCGACCGCGCCTTTGGCGTCCGATCCGTGGCAAACCGAGCAATAGTTGGCGAAGAGCCGGCCACCGATCTTCAGCGCCCGCTCGTCCTGAGCGACCTGCGCCACAGACATGGCGGAATATTTGGCAAAGATCGGACCGAATTTCGCGTCAGCCTGATCAACTTCACGCTGCCACTGCTTGTCCTGCGTCCAGCCGTCTTCATAGCCCGGCATGACCCCTTTCCAGTTACCCAGGCCCGGGTAGAGCACCAGATAGAAAATGCCGAACACCAAAGTGCCGATGAACAGCATGAACCACCACCGGGGTAGCGGGTTGTCATATTCCTCGATACCGTCGAAGGAATGTCCCATGGTCTTGTCGGTCGTGCCTTCGGACTCGCCCTTACGGGTGGCGAAGATCAGCCAGAACAGAGCGACAATAGTGCCCAGCGTCAGCAGGGCGATGTATCCACTCCAGAATGCGTTCATCTGTTACTCCTGGGCAGCCCGAACGCTCGAACTGCCCGCGATGTTGGTTCCCTGACGGCTGCCCTGCAGCGCGTCGTTCTCGAAAGCTGGCAGTCGATATCAGCGCTTGTTCTGCAGCGCGGTACCGAGCACCTGCAGGTAGGCCACCAGAGCGTCCATCTCAGTCTTGCCCTTGACGGCGTCTCCCGCAGCGGCGATGTCTTCTTCGCTATAAGGCACGCCAACGGTGCGCAGCGCTTTCATCTTCGCCGCGGTGTCCTGTCCGCTAAGGGTGTCCTCTACCAGCCACGGATAGGACGGCATCTTCGACTCAGGCACGACGTTGCGCGGGTTGTAGAGGTGCGCACGGTGCCAGTCATCGGAGTAGCGGCCGCCGACGCGGGCCAGGTCCGGACCGGTACGCTTGGAGCCCCACAGGAAAGGGTGGTCGTAAACGCTTTCACCGGCGACCGAATAATGACCGTAGCGCTCGGTTTCGGCGCGGAACGGACGGATCATCTGCGAGTGACAGCCGACGCAGCCTTCGCGAATGTAAATGTCACGGCCTTCCAGCTGCAGCGCGGTGTAGGGCTTCATGCCTTCTACCGGCTCGTTGACCACGTCCTGAAAGAACAGCGGAACGATCTGCGTCAGACCGCCGATGCTCACTGCCAGAATCATGAACAGAGTCAGCAGGCCGACGTTCTTTTCGAGTATTTCGTGCTTCTTCATCAGTCAGCTCCTCAGGCGATCTGCGCGGCGGCTTCGTATTCGGCCGGCTTGGAGGCCTGCACGGTGCGCCAGGTGTTGTAGGCCATCAGCAACATGCCGGTGAAGAAGATCGCACCACCGATCATGCGCACCACAAAGCCCGGATGGCTGGCTTCAAGCGCTTCGACGAAGGAGTAGGTGAGCGTGCCGTCTTCGTTGATTGCACGCCACATCAGACCCTGAGCGATACCGTTCACCCACATCGAGGCGATGTAGAGCACGGTGCCGATGGTGGCGAGCCAGAAGTGCGCGTTGATCAGGCCAATGCTGTGCATCTGGGTGCGGCCGAACACTTTCGGGATCAGGTGATAGAGCGCACCGATGGACACCATGGCAACCCAGCCGAGCGCACCGGCATGAACGTGGCCGATGGTCCAGTCGGTGTAGTGGGACAGAGCGTTGACGGTCTTGATTGCCATCATCGGGCCTTCGAAGGTCGACATGCCGTAGAACGCCAGCGACACCACCAGGAACCGCAGGATCGGGTCGCTGCGCAGCTTATGCCAGGCGCCGGACAGGGTCATCATGCCGTTGATCATGCCGCCCCAGCTCGGTGCCAAGAGGATCAGCGACATCACCATGCCCAGCGACTGCGCCCAATCAGGCAGCGCGGTGTAGTGCAGGTGGTGTGGGCCGGCCCAGATGTAGACGGTGATCAGCGCCCAGAAGTGGACGATCGACAGGCGATAGGAATACACCGGACGTTCGGCCTGCTTCGGCACGAAGTAATACATGATTCCGAGGAAGCCAGCGGTGAGGAAGAAGCCAACGGCGTTATGGCCGTACCACCACTGCACCATCGCATCGGTCGCACCGGCATACACCGAGTAGGACTTCATCGCCGTGACCGGGATTTCCAGGTTGTTGACGAGATGCAGAATCGCCACAGTCAGGATGAATGCGCCGAAGAACCAGTTGCCGACGTAGATGTGCTTGACCTTACGCGTGGCCAGCGTGCCGAAGAACACGACCGCGTAGGACACCCAGACGATGGTGATCAGAATGTCGATCGGCCACTCCAGCTCCGCGTATTCCTTGGAGCTGGTGAAACCCAGCGGCAGGGAGATCGCGGCGAGCAGGATGACCAGCTGCCAACCCCAGAACGTGAACGCGGCCAGTTTCGGCGCGAACAGTGTGGTCTGACAGGTGCGCTGGACCGAGTAGTAGGAGGTCGCGAACAATGCACAGCCGCCGAAGGCGAAGATCACCGCGTTGGTGTGCAATGGGCGTAGACGACCGAAACTGGTCCATGGGAGGTCGAAGTTGAGAAACGGCCAGGCCAATTGTGCTGCGATGAAAACGCCGAGCCCCATCCCGACGATTCCCCACACCACCGTCATGATGGCGAATTGGCGGACCACCTTGTAGTCATAGGCGGTACTGGTTGCTGTGTTCATGTATGGGCTTCCATCCACGGTAATGAGCATGTTTTTTGTTGCGCTGAGCAGAGATTTCTTTCAATAGAAAGCGGGGGCAAGGATGGGCACTGGGCAAATGGCCGGTATTGACGCCGGTCAATACTCACAGAGCGACGAAATTCCATTCGTCCGGCGTGATCAACCGGAAGCGGAGGTTTGTGCCAGCTTGATTCTGGCGCATGGAGCGGGCGCTCCGATGGACAGTCCTTTCATGGAGCAGATGACTGAACGGCTGGTCGCGCGGGGCGTCGCGGTCTATCGCTTCGAGTTCGCTTATATGGCTGAGCGACGTCAGAGCGGGCGCAAGCGGCCGCCCAATCCTCAGGCGCAGCTGCTGCAGAAATGGCGTGCGGTTTATCGAACGGTGCGACAGCAGGCCGCAGGGCGATTGGCCGTTGGCGGCAAGTCGATGGGTGGTCGGATGGCGAGCTTGCTGGCCGATGAGCTCGCGGCTGATGCGCTGGTATGCCTGGGCTATCCGTTCTATGCCGTAGGCAAGCCGGAAAAGCCACGCGTGGCACACCTGGCGGAGCTGCAAACGCCCACACTGATCATTCAGGGTGAACGCGACGCCTTGGGCTGCCGCAGTACCGTGGCCGGCTACGCCCTATCGCCGGCGATTCGTCTTGATTGGCTGGCTGAGGCGGACCACGATCTCAAGCCGCTTAAGCGGTCCGGAATCACGCACGGACAACACCTGGACAGTGCCGCCGATGCCGTTGCGGCATTCCTTGGTTGTCCTTCCCGGTAACACCAAATGCCCGCTACAGCGATGCTGTAGCGGGCGCTGATGATGGCGCACCGGCGCTCGCTTCAGTTACCGGTTGAAGCGTTCCACCAGGCTGTATTGTGACTGCGCAGTGGCCGCGAGGTCTTCTGACAGCAGCGCCGAGCTCTGGGCGTCGCCTGAGGTCTGATCGGCGAGCCGGGCGATGTTGCCGACGTTCTGGCTGATCTCGTCGGCCACTGCGCTTTGCTGTTCGGTAGCGGAGGCGATCTGTGAGGTCATGTCGATGATGCGACCCACCGCCTCGCTGATGCCGACCAGCGCTTTGTCGGCGTCGACTACCCGCTTGACCCCTTGGTTTGCCTGGCTGCGCCCTTGCTCTGTCGTCTCAACCGCCTGGCGTGCCTGCTGTTGCAGTTTTTCGATCAACTGATGGATCTGCCCGGTGGCCGCTGCGGTACGTTGGGCCAGTTGACGTACTTCATCCGCCACCACCGCAAAGCCACGGCCGCTTTCACCGGCCCGTGCCGCTTCGATGGCTGCGTTCAGTGCAAGCAGGTTGGTCTGGTCGGCGATGCTCTTGATCACGTCGACCACGGTGCCGATCTCGTTGCTGTTCTGTGCCAGTGCGGAAACGGCATCACCGGTTTCGGTGACGGCCGCGGCCAACAGCTCGATGGCCTTGCGCGTATCCGAGCCAATTTTCTGGCCATGCGCGGTGAGCTGGTTGGCTTGCTCGGTTGCCTCTGCGGCCAGTGCCACATTGCTGGCGACTTCTTGTGTGGTAGCCGCCATCTGGGTAATCGCCGCAGCGACCTGTTCGGTCTCGTGATGCTGGCGCGACAGCCCTTCGGAGCAACTGTGGGCAAGTTGTTCTGCGCGCTTGGCCTGCTGTTGCAGTTGTACGGCGCTGTCTTGCAGGCGGGTCAGGCAGGTCTTCAGGCGTGCATGCTCGCTGAGCAGAGCCATCTCCAGCCGTGCTTCGTCACCCTGGCTGTCGGTGTACATCTGCGCAATCAGCGGATCGCTGTTCGACTGTTCGGCCAGACGCAACAGCCGCCTTATTCCGCGCATCTGCCAATGACGGCCGGCGAGACCGAGTGGAATCGATAGCAAAGCAGCAAGCGCGAAACCCCAGCCATGATCGTGCCAGGCGCCGATCATAAAACTGATCTGGCTAATGACGATAAAAGGCAGCCAATTAACTACGATGGGCAGCCACCTGTCGCGCTGCGGAACGCCACTCTTCCCTGCGTTGAGTCGTGCATAGAGCGCTTCGGCGCGCCCGACTTGCTCACGGGTTGGCTTGGTGCGGACCGACTCATACCCTATGACCTTGCGCTGAACATCCAGTACCGGCGTGACATAAGCGTTGACCCAGTAGTGGTCACCGTTATTGCGTCGATTCTTGACGATCCCCATCCACGGCTTGCCATCCTTGAGCGTGGCCCACATGTGCGCGAATACGGCCGAAGGGACGTCAGGATGGCGAATCAGGTTGTGCGGCGCGCCGATCAGATCGCCACGTTCAAAACCGCTGACTTCCGCAAAGATATCGTTGCAGTAGGTGATGGTCCCGGTGAGATCGGTGGTTGAGATCAGCCGTTGCTGATCGGGAAATGCATACTCGCGCTGGGTGACGGGCTGGTTGTTTCGCATGAGGGGTACGCCTGGCAGTCGAGGTGGCCGTAGCCACATGTATCGTCCTGGTCCGGCCGTTTGATCGGCGTCTTCAGAGTGATGTCAAATTGACGTCAAATCTGTGACCAGTGTGCTGAGCAACGTAACGGCTGATTTACCAAGGACTTAAGCGTCAACCCGACAATCGGCGGAAATAAAAAACCCGCTGCAGGCTCTGCAGCGGGTTTTGTGTGGCGCAGTAGCGGCTCGCCGATCAACCTTCGATCAATTGACGAAGCACAAAGTGCAGAATGCCGCCGGCCTTGAAGTACTCCACTTCGTTGAGCGTGTCGATACGGCACAGGACCTGGAAGCTGTCGCGTGCACCGTCGGCGCGCTCGATGTCGACGGTCAGCAGTTCGCGGGGCTTGATGTCCGCGCTCAGACCGCGGATCGATAGTTTTTCATTACCGGTCAGACCCAGTGTTTGCCGAGTCTGGTCACCTACGAATTGCAACGCCAATACACCCATGCCGATCAGGTTCGACCGATGGATACGCTCGAAGCTTTCAGCAATAACGGCTTTCACGCCTAGCAGGTTGGTGCCTTTGGCGGCCCAGTCGCGGCTGGAGCCGGTGCCGTACTCCTTGCCCGCAATGACCACCAGCGGCACGCCTTCAGCCTGGTAGCGCATGGCGGCGTCATAGATCGACATGCGATCCCCGTTTGGCTGGTACAGCGTGTTTCCGCCTTCCTCACCGCCGAGCATCTCGTTCTTGATGCGGATGTTTGCGAAGGTGCCACGCATCATCACTTCATGGTTACCGCGGCGTGAGCCATAGGAGTTGAAGTCCTCCGGTTGAACGCCCAGCTCCTGAAGATAAACACCGGCCGGAGAGCTGGCCTTGATATTGCCTGCAGGGGAAATGTGGTCAGTGGTGATGGAATCGCCGAACAGGGCCAGGATCCGCGCATTCTCGACGTCCGCGGGCGGCGTCAGGCGTTGCCCGATGTCTTCAAAGAACGGCGGGTTCTGCACATAGCTGGAGTTGTTGTTCCATGTGTAGGTGTCGCCTTCGGTGAACTCGATGGACTGCCAGTGCTCGTCGCCACTGAATACATCGGCGTAGCGCGTGCGGAACATCTGTCCGTCGATCTTGCTGACCGCTTCGTCCACCTCCGCGCTGGTCGGCCAGATGTCCTTGAGATAGACCGGCTGGTTCTGTTTGTCGTAGCCGATCGGATCCTTGTCCATGTTGATCCGCGTGGTGCCGGCCAGGGCGAAAGCCACTACCAGTGGCGGCGAAGCCAGCCAATTGGCTTTGACCAGCGGATGCACGCGGCCTTCAAAGTTACGGTTGCCGGACAGCACCGAAGACACCACCAGATCGTTGTCGGTGATGGCCTGGCCAATGGCGTCAGGTAGGGGGCCGGAGTTGCCGATGCAGGTGGTGCACCCGTAGCCGACCAGATTGAAGCCCAGCTGATCGAGGTAGGTGGTCAACTCAGCGCGTTCAAGGTAATCGGTGACCACCTTGGAGCCGGGGGCCAGCGAGGACTTCACCCATGGCGCTCGCTGCAAGCCACGCTCCAGTGCTTTCTTGGCCACTAGGCCTGCAGCCATCAGTACGTTCGGGTTGGAGGTGTTGGTGCAAGAGGTGATGGCTGCAATAACCACAGCGCCATGCTTGAGGCCGTACTCTTCGCCGGTAACCGGGAACGATGCGTCGATCTGCTGCGTCTTGCCGCTGGTTTCCAGGAGCAGATCGAAATTCGCGCCGATGTCGCCTAGCGTTACCCTGTCCTGCGGACGCTTCGGACCGGCCAGTGATGGTTTGACTTCGGCCAGATCCAGTTCCAGCGTGGCGGTAAACACCGGATCCGGCGAGTTGGTGTCGCGCCACATGCCCTGAGCCTTGCTATAAGCCTCGACCAGGGCGATACGGTCTTCGTCACGACCGGTCAGGCGCAGGTAATCGATGGTGATCTGGTCAACGGGGAAGAAGCCGCAGGTCGCGCCATATTCGGGTGCCATGTTGCCGATGGTGGCGCGATCGGCGAGGGGGAGGTGGTCCAGGCCTGGACCAAAGAACTCGACGAATTTGCCCACGACACCGTGCTTGCGCAGGATCTGCGTCACGGTCAGCACCAGATCGGTGGCCGTCACGCCTTCGTTGAGCTTGCCGGTCAGGCGCATGCCGATCACTTCCGGGATCAGCATCGAGACCGGCTGGCCGAGCATCGCCGCTTCCGCCTCGATGCCGCCCACGCCCCAGCCGAGGACGCCAAGGCCGTTAATCATGGTGGTGTGTGAGTCAGTGCCGACCAGCGTGTCAGGGTAGGCAATGGTTTCGCCGTTCTCTTCCTTGGTCCAGACGACCTGGCCTAGATATTCCAAATTCACCTGGTGGCAGATGCCGGTGCCCGGCGGTACCACGCGAAAATTGTCGAAGGCCTGCTGGCCCCAGCGTAGGAACTCGTAACGTTCACCGTTGCGCTGCATCTCGATATCGACATTCTGCTCGAACGCCTTGTCGGTACCGAAGCGGTCGACCATCACCGAGTGGTCGATTACCAGATCCACCGGCGACAACGGGTTGATCCGCTGTGGGTCGGCACCGGCACGGGAAACCGCATCTCGCATGGCAGTCAGATCGACCACGGCGGGCACGCCGGTAAAGTCCTGCATCAATACACGTGCCGGGCGGTACTGGATCTCTCGTTCGGAGGTATGCGTCTGAAGCCACACCGCCAGCGAGTTGAAGTCATCGGCGCGAACCGTCACGTCATCTTCCCAGCGCAGCAGGTTTTCCAGCAGCACCTTGAGCGAGGTCGGCAAACGGCTGATGTCGCCGAGCTGCTTCGCCGCTTCGGGGAGGCTGTAGTAGTGGTAGGTTTTGCCGTTAACGTCGAGGCTGCGACGGCAATTCAGGCTGTCCAGGGATGGCATTGGTCTCTCCTTGTGCCCGCACGGCCGGGCTGATTGAGTCGGGAGCGTTCTTTAGAACCTAGCGCCTGGCGAAAGGGTTCGCCACGAAACTGGCCGCCAATCGAAATGGCGAAGAGTGCGGGAGTCGGGCCGCGACAGCGTGTTTGCAGCCGCCTAAAGGCGCTGCTTGCCGGGGTGCAAACGACTCCTGCAACTGTTCACTGGACCGAACCAGTAAGCCCGTGGTTCCCCACTCGGCTATCATGTGCGCCTTTTGTCGTAGGGGGTGCTGGCGCCGATGCGCTTTGCGCCGCTTATAGGGTTCGTATCATGAATACATTGCTGCTGCATTGCCGCCCCGGTTTCGAGAACGAGGTGTGCGCCGAAATCAGCGACCAGGCCGCTCGCCTCGATGTGGCCGGCTACGCCAAGGCCAAAGCCGACAGTGCCTGTGCCGAGTTCATCTGCAACGACGCAGCAGGACCAGAGCGCATGATGCGTGGTGCGCGGTTCGCTCGGCTGATATTTCCCCGGCAGTGGGCGCGCGGCGAATGGCTGGCGCTGCCGGAAACCGACCGGATCGGTGTGTTGCTCGAACGCCTCAAATCAATGCCGGTGTGCAGCAGCCTGTGGCTGGAAGTGGTGGACACCAACGATGGCAAGGAGCTTTCCAACTTCTGCCGAAAATTCGAGGGTCCGTTGCGCAAGGCGCTGGAAAAGGTTGGCAGATTGAAGGAGGGCGGTCAGGGGCCGCGCCTGTTGCTTACGTTCAAGAGTGGTCGTGAGGTCTTTGTTGGCCTGGCCGAGGCGGACAACAGCGCTATGTGGCCGATGGGTATCCCTCGGCTGAAATTCCCCCGCCAGGCGCCGAGTCGTTCGACTTTGAAACTCGAGGAGGCGTGGCACCATTTTATTCCTCGCGAGCAGTGGGATGAGCGCTTGGCCCCAGGCATGACAGCCGTTGACCTCGGCGCCTCCCCGGGCGGCTGGACGTGGCAGCTGGTCAACCGGGAAATCGAGGTAATGGCGGTGGACAACGGGCCAATGAACGAAGAGCTGCTCGAGTCCGGTCTGGTCGGCCATTACCGTGCGGATGGCTTTGCCTTTCGCCCCAAGCGCCCTGTGAATTGGATGGTTTGCGACATCGTCGAGAAGCCCGCAAAGAATGCCGCTTTGCTTGAAACCTGGATCGGCGAGGGTTTGTGCCGTGAGGCTGTGGTCAACCTGAAGCTTCCAATGAAGCAGCGCTACGCCGAGGTGAAGCGGCTCTTGGAACGCATCGCCGACGGGCTTGCCGAACGAGGAGTGAAGGCGAGCATCGGCTGCAAACAGCTATACCATGACCGCGAGGAAGTGACTTGCCATCTGCGTCGGTTGTAACCACTGCCGCCTGCTGCGCGACAATACCGTCCTGTTTTCTGGAGCCCCTGATGTCTCGAACTACCGAACTGTCCGCTGATGCGCTGCTCGATGCCAGCGGCCTCAACTGCCCTGAGCCGGTCATGATGCTGCACAACAAGGTGCGCGATCTGCCTGCGGGCGACGTCTTGAAAGTCATTGCGACCGATCCATCGACCCAGCGCGATATTCCCAAGTTTTGCGTGTTTCTTGGCCATGAGCTGGTCGACCAGCACGCTGACGACGGCACTTATCTGTACTGGATCCGCAAGAAGCTCGACTGAACGCCTCGCAACATACGGGCGCCTCGTTCAGACGCAGGGAGGCAGAAACACCAGCTGCATGCCGACGAAGACCGTCGCCAACGCCGCGATGACGTGAATCCCGGACGACACCTTGAGCACGAAAACCTGCCGATCATTTAGATCGTTGGGTTCGTGTGCCAGCTTCCAGGTCCGGCGCCCTAGCCACAGCAGCAGCACAATCACCAGCACTGTGAACAGGCCGAAGCTTGCGTTCAGCCAGTTGAATACTCCCTGGCTGGGGTCCGGTGGCGCGATGCCGCAGACCACCGCGTGCGATCCGTACATGGCGGCGAACCAGAGGCTCCAGATGGTTAGCCCAAACGGAATCTGAATGGGATGAAAGACGGACGTGCGGTTGTACTTCATCAGGCACCTCCCCACGCATTCGGGAACAGGACAATCGCGGCGTACGCGCTCCATATCACGCCGAGGTTGTAGTACCAGAGCTGCTCGACGACCACCACTTCATAGGGCGCTTTGTCGCCAACGTAGCCGTACATCACCCGCAGGGTCTGCAGCAGCGTGAGAATCGTCGCCAGCCCGCAATGAATCAGGCCGTACGCCAGAATCACGAAGACCACCGCGTCGTGCGCCGTCTCAGTCACCTTCAGGTTCGCCGTCAGCAGCAGCCACAGCAACATGGCCCACTGCACGGCGCCTATCGCCGTGATGGCGCCAAGGTTGAGCATCAACTGTCCGCCGCTTCCCCGACGCAACCGGCCGGGCACGAGTCGCATCCACATTGTCCCAATCGTCAGCAGCACGGCACTTGCAAGCATCAGCCAGCCGTTCAGGTCGGAATGCTCCGGCACCATCCATTCGGGTGAGACTGTCCATAGGTAGAACCAGCCGAACAGCAACGACAAGTAAAGGGTGCCATTGGCCAGTAGGGTGACGCCCATTCCCCAGAGGCCGGGTCCGTCAAAGGTCCGCGAGTGCAGCGGTGGCTCGCCAGGTTGTGTTTGCGCATCGGGCGCGGCGGCGGGGTGGGCACCGTTCTCCCAGGACCAGCGGAACAGCACGATCAACGTGGCGACCGTAGCGATCAACGCGACCCAATAGAACTTGTTCAGCAGGCTCAGACAGAGCACCGCCAGGAACACCGAAGCCACGAATGGCCACCAACTGTTGCCGGGCAAATGAATGATTTCGCGGACTTTGCCGCTCAGCGGGTCCGAGCCCCAGGTTTCACGACGGCCATGGTCGATAGCCTTCAAGGAATGCTCGCCGCGGGCGATGCTGTGGGGCAGGTCGGGGTCTTTCCATAGCGGATGACGGTCGGTGATGTCTGGCAAGCTGACGAAGTTGTACGGGCTCGGCGGCAGGCACGTGGCCCACTCCAGGGTGTCGGCATTCCAGGGGTTGGTTTTTGCCGGTTGACCGAAGCGGAAGTGCAGCACGATATCCAGCAAAATTGTGCCGATGCCGATGGCCATGATGAAGCTGCCGATCGAGGAAACCAGGTTGGGCAGGTCCCAGCCCAGACCGGTGTCGTAGGTGTAGACCCGTCGCGGCATGCCGAGCAGGCCAGTCCAGTGCATGATCAGGAACGTGGTGTTGAAGCCGATGAACACCAGCCAGAAGCCCCAACGGCCCAGACGCACAGACGGCATACGGCCAGAGAAGTGCGGCAGCCAATAGTAGAGCCCGGCCATCAACGGAAAGAACATCCCGCCCACCAGCACGTAATGCATGTGCGCGACGATGAAGTGGGTGTCATGCACCTGCCAGTCGAAGGGCACTAGCGCCACCATCACCCCGGTGAGGCCGCCACAGACGAATACGATCAGGAATCCGACCAGCCAGAGCATCGGTACGTGATAGACCGGTTTACCCAGCCATAACGTCGCGATCCAGGCAAAGATCTGCACGCCAGTGGGTATTGCCACGAGCATGCTCGCCGCGGAGAAGAACCCCAGCGCCAATGCCGGAATGCCGACGGTGAACATGTGATGCACCCACAACCCAAAACTCAGGAACCCGGTGGTCAGCACGCCAAGCACCACCCAGCGATACCCCACCAGTGGTCGCTGACAGAACACGGGTAGCAAGGTCGAGACGATGCCGGCCCCGGGCAGGAAGATGATGTACACCTCTGGGTGGCCGAACAGCCAGAACAGGTGCTGCCAAAGCACCGGATCGCCGCCCTTGGCTGGATCGAAAAACGGCATTCCGGCAGCGCGCTCCAGCTCCAGCAGAATGCTGCCCAGGATCAGTGGCGGGAAACCGAACACGATCATCAATGCCATGACCAGGATGTACCAGGCGTACAGCGGCATCTTGTGCAGCGCCATGCCGTTGGTGCGCGTGCGCAGGATCGAGACCACCAGCTCGACGCCGGCACTGACCGCAGAGATCTCCACGAAGGTGATGCCGAGGAGCCAGAAGTCCGAGTTGACGCCCGGCATGTGTGCCGAGCTCGACAGCGGCGTATACATGAACCAGCCCGCTTTTGGCGCGACGCCGAGAAACACGCTGGACAACAGGATGATGCCGCCGAACAGGTAGCAGAAGTAGCCGAGTGACGAAAGACGCGGGAAGATCAAGTCCCGTGCGCCGATCATCTTCGGAATCAGGTAGACCGCCAGGCCTTCCATCATTGGCACGGCGAAGAGGAACATCATCACCGAGCCGTGCATGGTGAAGACCTGGTTGTAAACCTCCGGCTCCATCAGCACATACCCGGGCAGGGCCAGTTGTGTGCGGATGAGCATGGCCATCAGCCCGCCAATCAAAAAGAACACGGCGCCGGTGACCAGAAAACGCAGGCCAATCGTGGTGTGGTTGACAATGGTCAGCGCGCGCCAGCCGCGCGGATTGCCCCAGACTTCGTTGAACTGGTCGTGCAGTTGATCCGGATCCGTGCTGGGTTTGCTGCTTTGGTCGAGTTGAGTCATGGAGCGAGCGTCTCCAGCCAGTCGGCAATCTGATCGAGGGTTTGCGGCGGAACGTCGTCATGCGCGGGCATACCGTTGCCGAATTTGAGCGTCTTGTGTTCACGGAGCCACTGACGCAATCCGTCATGGTCGTTGTCGATCACGCCAGCGCCGAGGCTCGGTCGTGTGGCAAGGTCCGAGAGGTCCGGTGCGCGACTGCCGTTGGTGATCCCCGCGACACGATGGCATTGACCGCAGCGCTCATCGAATACCTTGCCGGCTTCGCCCGGTGCGCGCTGGGTGAAACTGAGGTTCTCCCGCGCTGCGATCCAGTTGTCGAAACCGGCATCGTCCAGCGCTTCGACATGAAGCTTCATGTGCGCGTGTTGTAAACCGCAGAATTCCGAACACTGACCGTGGAAGACGCCGGTATGGCCCGCCTGCAGGCGAATGACGTTGGTGCGTCCTGGGATCATGTCCATTTTGCCGCCGAGTCGCGGAATCCAGAACGAATGGATGACGTCGGCGCTGGTGACGTTTACGTCTATCAGCCGTCCAGCCGGGATGATCAGCTGGTTCGCGGTCGTGACGCCGCTGTCCGGGTAGTGCACTTCCCACCACCACTGGTGCCCGGTGACCTCAACCTTCAACGGCTGCTGACCCTCGACCGGCAATGGCATCATGCTGCGCCCGGTGGGGATGCCGAAAACCAGCAGGACGACGATGCTCAGGCTGGGCAGCACGATGCCACCACCAATGACCCAGCGTCGGTTGATTCTCACTGCCTGTTCTTTGCTGGTCTCCCGCGGCTTGCGTGCCAGTGCATAGATCCAGATGGCGCTGACTGCTACCAATACCAGCGTGGCGAAGGCAAACATGCCCCACCAGACATGAGCGATCTGGCGTGCCATATGACTGGCTGGGTTGAGCGATGACAGCGGACCGCCGCAGGCGGTCAAAAAAGGAACTGATAGCGCCAGCGTGGTCCATTTCAAGAGGTTGCCGGCTCGTCTGGCTCGGCTGCCTACTCCCGAAAAATGCTGCCGGAGCGTCGAATGGCCCGATACAGAGACTCCATCCACAGCCGCGCTGCGATAGCCGGCCACCCGCTGCACCCGATGCTGATCCACTTTCCAGTTGCCGCTCTGACCGGCTTGCTGCCGGTCGATCTCGCTCACCTCTGGACCCTTGACGATTTCTGGTGGCGTGCCGGCTTGTGGCTGTCCGGTGTGGGTGCACTGGGTGGCTGGGTCGCCAGCATTTTCGGTTTGATCGATCTGGTGACCGTGCGTGAGATCCGTCAGAAGATCACGGCGTGGTGTCATGCGATCCTCGCCGTGATGATGTTGTCGCTGGCTTCGCTGAACTGGCTGCTGCGCTACCAGAACGATGCCCAAAGCATGCAGCTCTGGGCGCTGTACCTGTCGGCGATCACTGCCGTACTGATTTCCCTCGCGGCGTATCTCGGCGGCCGGCTGGTCTACGAGCATGCTGTCGGGGTCGATCTGGATAAGGTCTGATCCAGAATAAGACGGGGCTTGGGATCGTTCGGTCATGGGCATCTTCGAGTTGATCGAGCGGTTCGGGGCATGGGCTAAAAAGGCTTCGCCAGCACTAGCCAAAGCGTCGCGGTGACAAACGTTGCGGCGACTACACCGAGAAAACGACAACGAATGCTGACGCTCTGCTCAGGCGCCCGCTCAACATGCAGCACCAAAACGCCGCACAGGGCGTGGCAGAGCACCATTCCAGCCACGGTGCTGAGCTTGACGATCAGCCAGCCGGCGACCAGGCCCTGGCTCAGAAACAGCGCCGTACCCGAGCCGATGGCGACCAGGGCGGCCGGCGTTCCGATCAGGTTGAACACCATGCGCGTCAGGTGGGCATGGTCACGGTAGAAGAGTGGGTCGCTGCGTCGAGTGCCCGCGGCAATTAGCGCCGGCAGGTAGAGCAGGGTGCCGCACCAGCAGAGCAAGCCCGCGAAGTGCACCAGTTTGAGCAAGGGCATGCATGTCTCCGTCCAGCCCGCGGCAAGTCAGAGGTTGTGACAACCTCGTGCCGGAGCGGTTCGGGGCCAATGCGTAGCGTCTGGTTTGAGGTTTAGTCGGAACTACCCGCTTCAGTCGGCTTCGGGGTCATGCGCGGTCTGGACGTTCTCGTCCTGCAGTGACTTACGACTGAATAGTTGTGTACCGCAGCGGCTACAGAACGACGCGTTGGGTTCATGGCTAAGCTTTTCGCAGCTCGGGCAGCGATAGTGAAGACTGTCCTCACGCATAGCGGTCGCCAGTTCCGCAGTGAAAATGCCCGTTGGGACGGCGATGATCGAGTAACCGGTGATCATCACCAATGTAGCCAGCGCCTTTCCCAGAGGGGTGAGGGGCACGATGTCGCCGAAGCCGACGGTCGTGAGGGTCACTACCGCCCAGTAGATACTCATCGGGATGCTGGTAAAGCCGTTGGCAGGCCCTTCTATCACGTACATCAGCGTGCCGTAGATCAACACCATGGTGGTGACGCTAAGCAGGAACACGATAATTTTCTGCTTGCTGCCCCTAAGCGCTACCAGCAGGAAATTGGCTTGGCTCAGGTATTGCGTCAGCTTGAGCACGCGGAACACCCGAAGCATCCGGATCGCGCGAATCACAAGCAGGTATTGGGCATCAGGAAGCAGCAAAGCGATGAATGCTGGCAGTACGGAGAGCAGGTCGATCGCACCGTAGAAACTGAAGATGTACTTGCGTGGCTCTGGGTGGGTATAGATGCGCAGCAGATATTCGATGGCGAATACGGCCGTGAAGAACCACTCGAGACCCGCCAGCAGCGTCCCGTGCGCTTCTCGGTAGGCCGCAATGCTGTCGAACATTACAACCAGAAGGCTGGCCATGATGAATATCAGCAGCCAGGTGTCGAATCGCTTGCCGGCCGACGTGTTGGTAAAAAAAATGATGACGTAGAGGCGCTCGCGCCAGCCCATCGATCGGAGGGCTTCGTTATCCATCTGCTCAGGCTCCCGGTTCGGCAAAGACTTGGATTATTGTCGACTAAGACTCGCGCATTCAAAGCATCGTTGCGAACGTATCGCCAGGGGCGCCATCGAAACGGTTTGCAGGCGCTATTGCAGAGTACGCTTCCTCAGTGATGATCGGCTCTGCTTTGCACTGGCCAAAGCCCACCGTCTGGTCAGCTGGCTTTGCCTCGGATCACTTTCAGGCATAGTCTTGCGCCAAGCGCATCAATCCGCTGGAGTGCGAAATGCCAGATTCGAAGTTGGTCGATCCGTTCGGCCGACGCATCACCTACCTGAGATTGTCGGTGACCGACCGGTGCGATTTTCGTTGCACCTATTGCATGAGCGAGGACATGGTCTTCGCACCGCGCGCTCAGATCCTCACGCTAGAAGAGCTCTATGCGGTGGCTGATGCGTTTATCAGTCTGGGCGTCAAGCGTATCCGTGTGACCGGTGGCGAGCCGCTGGTGCGCAAGGGATTGCCGAGCCTGCTGAGTCGTCTGGGTGCCCGTGAAGAGCTGGAAGATCTGTCGATCACGACTAACGGCTCGCAACTGTCGACCCTCGCGCTCGTGCTTCGTGATGCTGGCGTCAAGCGTCTGAATATCAGTCTGGATTCGCTCAAGCGTGAACGTTTCGCTGAACTCACGCGCCGCGACATGCTTGCGCAGGTGATCGCTGGCATCGATGCTGCTCGCAGTGCCGGATTCGACCGAATCAAGCTCAACAGCGTGATCCAGAAAGGCCGTAACGACGACGAAGTCCTGGATCTGGTGAATTTCGCCATCGAGCGCGGGCTGGATATCAGCTTTATCGAGGAAATGCCGCTGGGCAACGTATCCAGCCATGAGCGCGAGATTACTTTCTGCTCCAGCGAGGAAGTGCGCGAGCGTATCGAAGCCGGCCACCAGCTGGTACGAAGCAGCCACACCACCGGAGGCCCGTCACGCTATTGGCAAGTCGCCGGAAGCGATACCCAGGTGGGCTTCATTTCGCCTCATAGCAATAACTTCTGTGGCAGTTGCAACCGGGTACGCGTCACCGCCGAAGGCAAGCTGGTGCTCTGCCTCGGTCACGAAGGCGCGCTGGATCTCAAGACCTTGATGCGTCGCTACCCCGGCGACAGTGAGCGGCTGCGCCAGGCGTTGGTCGATGCGCTGCAGCTCAAGCCTGAGAAACATGAATTCCGCACGGACGAGCAGGTCCAGGTGGTGCGCTTCATGAGCATGACGGGCGGTTGAGGCAGCCGGCATCGCAGACCGACAGTAGGGTGGGCTTCAGCCCACCTGATAGGGCTAGCATGGGCCCGACGGCTTCTGCTTCAGCCCACGTGATACATCGTTATCGGTGGGCTGAAGCCCACCCCACGTCGCGCTTGATGCCCGGACTGCTCGTAGGGTGGATGACGCTTTTTTCATCCACCGTGGCTCATCACTCATTCCTGCCGACCCGCATTGAATTGGCTGTAAGGCGGGTGGAGCAACGCTCCGCTTCAGGCCGCCTGATATGTGATCACTGGTGGGCTGAAGCCCACCCTTGTATCTCGACTACCACGCTATGTTGGGGTGATAGTTCCCGACTGATCATCGGGGGAAGGTCAGAAAGCCGTATCCACCCTTAGGCTTTGAGCCTGCGACGTAGATAGCGCTGCGGCCTTCCATACTCACTCTTACAGCTCGAACGGTATCCAGAGCCCGCCTCCGGCGAGAGCTCGCATCAGCAAGGTAGAGCTGAGTGAAGTATTGATCTTTCTGAACCAGCAGGAGGAGTTCTTATGCCCAGCGTCATCGGCATCGATATCGCCAAACGCACGTTCGACATCGCCACCCAGCAGCCCAATGGCAAGTACCGCACCAAGGCCAAATTGCCTAACGAGGTGGCCGGTTTCGAAGCGCTCCAGCAGTGGCTGCTCAAGCACGCCAATGCCCAAGCCTGGATCGTGATGGAAGCGACCGGCGCTTACCATGAAGCGCTCGCGACCTGGCTTCACGATAAAGGCTATCAGGTCTGCGTGCTCAATCCTGCACAGGTCGCCTATTACGCTCGAAGCCAGCTCCAGCGCGTAAAGACCGACAAAGTCGACGCCAAACTCATCGCTGAGTATGGCGAGCGGCACCAGAGCGATCTGCGGGCCTGGCAGCCTGAGCCTCCCGCCGTCCGGCGCTTGAAAGCATTAGTGCGGCGCTTGGAGGATCTGCAGGAGATCCAACAAATGGAACGCAACCGCTTGGATCTGGCCGACGCTAGTGTGCAGGCTTCAATCTACTCAGTGCTGCACCATGTCGAGCGGCAGATCGGAGAGACGCTCCGTGCGATCCGAGACCACATCGATGATGACCCGGACCTGCGCAACAAACGCGACCTGCTGACCAGCATTGATGGCATCGGCGATCGTTCCGCAGCCCTGTTGCTGGCTGAGCTGGGCGATCCGTTACGCTTCGCCAGCTCACGCGCGATCACCGCTTATGCCGGGCTGAACCCCCGCCTTCAGGAGTCTGGCTCCTACAAAGGCCAGACGCGCATATCCCGCACAGGATCGTCTCGCTTGAGGGCTGGGCTCTACATGCCGGCGGTCTGCTCGCTCACACACAACCCGGCCATTAGTGCTCTACGCGAGCGTCTGAGTGCAAAAGGAAAATCCGGAAAACAAATCGTCTGTGCAGCGATGCGCAAGCTGCTGCACATCGCCTATGGGGTACTTAAATCGGGCCAGCGTTTCGACCCTCAACTGGCCCTTGCTCGGTAATGGGGAAGACGGTATCTACGTCCAGCCTGCAAGGTCGAGATTGCTGCACTGCTACGCAGGATGCGGTAAAAGCGGCGTGATAGACTCCGCGGCTTTATGCCAGCACCCACCCGACTCCAGGACTTCCGATGTTCACGGCGACTCTGCTTGTTCATCCCTACGCTGACTGCCACGGATAGGCCTCAATGCGTCTGAAAAGCATCAAGCTTGCCGGCTTCAAATCCTTCGTCGATCCCACCACGGTCAGCTTTCCCAGCAACATGGCGGCAGTGGTCGGCCCCAATGGTTGCGGAAAGTCCAACATCATCGATGCCGTGCGCTGGGTGATGGGCGAAAGCTCGGCGAAGAACCTGCGCGGCGAGTCGATGACCGATGTCATCTTCAACGGCTCGAACACCCGCAAGCCAGTGACCCAGGCCAGCATCGAACTGATCTTCGATAACTCGGACGGTACGTTGCTGGGCGAATACGCGGCGTTCACAGAAATCTCTATCCGCCGGCGGGTCACGCGTGACGCTCAGAACACTTATTTTCTCAACGGTGTGAAATGTCGTCGGCGCGACATCACCGACATCTTCCTGGGTACTGGTCTGGGGCCACGCAGCTATTCGATCATCGAGCAAGGCATGATCTCCAAGCTGATCGAGGCCAAGCCGGAAGACCTGCGTAACTTCATCGAAGAGGCGGCCGGCATCTCCAAATACAAGGAGCGCCGCCGCGAAACCGAAACCCGTATCCGCCGTACTCATGAAAACCTGGCTCGCCTGACCGATCTGCGGGAAGAGCTGGAACGCCAGCTGGAGCGCTTGCATCGTCAGGCGCAGTCGGCGGAGAAATATCAGGAGTACAAAGCCGAGGAGCGCCAGCTGAAGGCCCAGCTGTCGGCGTTGCGCTGGCAGGCTTTGAACGAACAGGTCGGCCAACGCGAGCAAGTGATCGGCGATCAGGAGGTCAGTTTCGAGGCGTTAATAGCCGAACAGCGCAACGCCGACGCCAGCATCGAGCGCTTGCGCGACGGCCACCATGACCTGTCGGAGCGCTTCAACCTGGTCCAGGGCCGCTTCTATTCCGTCGGCGGCGATATCGCCCGGGTCGAGCAGAGCATTCAGCATGGTCAACAGCGCTTGCGCCAGCTGCAAGATGATCTGCGCGAAGCCGAGCGAGCCCGGCTGGAAACTGAATCCCACCTGGGGCATGACCGCAACGTGCTCGCCACGCTTGGCGAAGAGCTGGCCATGCTCGAGCCGGAGCAGGAAATCGCAGGCGCGACGGCCGAAGAATCTGCCGCCCAGCTCGAAGAAGCCGAGGCGGCAATGCAGCTCTGGCAGGAACAGTGGGAGCGGTTTAATCAGCAGAGCGCCGAGCCGCGCCGGGCGGCGGAAGTCCAGCAGTCGCGCATCCAGCAACTGGAACAAAGCCTAGAGCGCTTGGCAGAACGTCAGCGGCGCCTTGAGGACGAGCGCGCCTCGCTCGCCGGCGATCCAGAGGACGCCGCGGTGGCCGAGATAAGTGAGCAGCTGGCCATTGGCGAGCTGAATGTGGAAGAGCTATCCGCGGCGCAAGAACAAACCGAGCAACAGCTTGAGCTGCTCCGCGAGCAACTGCAGCAGGCGAGTCGCACCGAGCAGGAAGCGCTAGGCCAGTTGCAGCGTATGGGTGGCCGCATCGCTTCGCTTGAGGCCTTGCAGCAGGCTGCCATGGACCCGGGCAAAGGCGTTTCCGATTGGCTGCATGTGCGAGGGCTCGACCAGCGACCGCGTCTGGCCGAAGGGCTTCGCGTAGAGCCGGGATGGGAGCTTGCGGTCGAGACCGTGCTGGGCGCAGATCTGCAAGCCGTGCTGCTGGACAGCTTCGACGAATTGGACCTGAACGGCTTCGAGCAGGGCGATCTGCGTCTGGTCAGCGCCACGCAGCGTGCCGGCGTGATCAGCGGAAGCCTGTTGGATAAGGTCGAGTCCGCCACGGATCTCTCGCCTTGGCTCGGCCGGGTGCGCACTGTGGACGACCTCGATCAGGCGTTGGCTGCGCGAGGCTCGCTTGGTGATGGCGACAGTCTGATCAGTCGTGATGGCTACTGGGTTGGTCGACATTTTCTAAGAATCAGACGGGCTGGAGAGGCCGAGTCCGGAGTGCTGGCGCGCGGCCAGGAACTGGCGCGGTTGCAAGCCGAACGTGATGAGTGCGAGGCGAGTCTTGAGCAGCTGACGGAGCAACTCGGCCAGCTGCGCGAGGCACAACGCGAACAAGAGGAATGCCGGGAACAGCAGCGCCGTCAGCATCAGGATCTGTCTCGTCAGCAAGGCGAATTGAACGCTCGCCTGTCGGCTAGCCAGGCCAGGCTGGAACAGTTGAGCTTGCGCTGCCGCCGGCTGGACGAAGAGCTCGTCGAGCTTTCCGCGCAGCGCGCGTTGGAAACCGAGCAACTGGGCGAGTCGCGCCTGCATCTGCAAGATGCGCTCGACGCGATGGCCGCCGATACCGAGCAGCGCGAGTCGCTGTTGGCAAGCCGTGACGGCATTCGCGAGCAGTTGGACCGGGTTCGCCAGGAAGCGCGACAGCACAAGGATCACGCGCATCAACTGGCCGTCCGAATCGGTTCGCTAAGAGCCCAGCATGATTCGATCCGCCAAGCGCTTGAGCGTCTTGAGCAGCAATTCGAGCGTGCGGTCGAACGCCGCGAACAACTGAGCTTGAATCTGGAAGAGGGCGAGGCGCCACTCGAAGAGCTGCGCATCAAGCTCGAGGAGCTGCTGGAGCGGCGCATGGGCGTTGAAGACGAGCTCAAGCTGGCACGCTTGGCCCTCGAAGATGCTGATCGCGAATTGCGAGATGCCGAGAAGCGCCGAACCCAGGCCGAGCAGCAGGCGCAGTTGCTGCGTGGCCAGCTTGAGCAGCAGCGGATGGACTGGCAGGCCCTTAGCGTTCGGCGTAAGACGGTACAGGACCAGTTGCATGAGGAGGGCTTCGATCTGCATGGCGTACTGGCGACGCTGCCCGCCGAGGCCGGCGAGGCCGAGTGGGAAGTCGAGCTCGAGCGTCTGGGTGCCCGCATCCAGCGCCTCGGGCCGATCAACCTCGCGGCGATCGATGAATATCAGCAGCAATCGGAACGTAAACGCTACCTCGATGCACAGAACGACGACCTTGCCGAAGCGCTCGATACGCTGGAAAACGTTATTCGCAAGATCGACAAGGAAACGCGAAATCGCTTCAAGGAGACGTTTGATCAGATCAACAGTGGTCTGCAGGCGCTTTTCCCAAAGGTTTTCGGCGGCGGCAACGCTTATCTGGAACTTACCGGGGAAGATTTACTCGATACCGGGGTGGCGATCATGGCGCGACCACCCGGGAAGAAGAACAGCACCATCCACCTCCTGTCTGGCGGTGAGAAGGCACTGACCGCGCTGGCATTGGTGTTTGCGATCTTTCAGCTCAACCCGGCACCGTTTTGCATGCTGGACGAAGTGGACGCGCCTTTGGACGACGCTAACGTCGGGCGCTATGCGCGTCTGGTCAAGGAGATGTCGGAAAAGGTGCAGTTCATTTACATCACGCACAACAAGATCGCGATGGAAATGGCCGACCAGCTGATGGGAGTCACCATGCACGAGCCGGGTTGTTCACGGCTGGTCGCGGTTGATGTGGAGCAGGCGGTGGCGCTCGTGGAGGCTTGAGGGGAGCGCAGTTTAAAGCGCAGTAGAAGGTGTTCATTGACCAATAAAAGAGCCGCGCCGGGCGGTGCAAATCTACCGTTCGTCGTGATAGTTTAGAGCGCAATTTTTACGATGCGCAGATGAGCCTGTTCAGCGGCTGTGAATCTGCGTCTTTATCATCGATTTCAGGGGTTCAAGCATTAATGGATATCGGTCTGCGCGAGTGGCTGATCGTCATCGGCATCATTGTCATCGCCGGCATTCTTTTTGACGGCTGGCGGCGGATGCGTGGTAGCAAGGGCAAGTTGAAATTCAAGCTGGACAGCAATATCGCGAGCAATCTTCCTGATGAAGACGAGCCGAACGAGCTGTTGGGCCCGCCGCGTGTCGTGAGTCGCAACAACGAGCCCTCACTGGACGAAACCGATCTTCCCTCGATGAGCGCACGTGAGACCGGTAAGCGTCGCACTGCAGAACCACGCCAAGGCGACCTGCATTTTTCCAGCGATGATGCCCCAGTCCCTACGCTGCTTGACCCGGTAGCGGATGATGAAAACAAACTCAGCGAGCCCAATGAGGACCTGCCTCCGGTAGAGGAAGTGCTGGTTATCAATGTGATCTCCCGCGATTCGCATGGCTTCCGTGGTCCCGCTCTGCTGCAGAATATTCTTGAAAGCGGTTTGCGCTTTGGCGAGATGGACATCTTCCATCGCCACGAGAGCATGGCGGGTAACGGTGAAGTGCTCTTCTCCATGGCCAATGCGGTCAAGCCTGGAACCTTCGATCTGGACGACATTGACCATTTCACTACGCCAGCCGTGAGCTTCTTCCTAGGTCTGCCCGGTCCGCGTCATCCGAAACAGGCTTTCGATGTCATGGTCGCCGCCGCTCGGAAGTTGTCGCAGGAGCTGAACGGCGAACTCAAGGATGATCAGCGCAGCGTGCTGACAGCTCAGACCATCGAGCATTATCGCCAGCGCATCGTCGATTATGAACGCAGGCAAATGACGACCAAGCGTTGATCCAGAAAACCGCTCCCAGGAGCGGTTTTTTTTAGGGTATTGATCCGTCTGGCCTCATCGAGCCTCGTAGGGTGGGCTTCAGCCCACCGAAGCCTTTTCGCTTAGCTCTGCTGGTGGCCGACCCCCTCCCGCCCGACGCTCCATGCCATCACGCAAACAGGCTAAAATCCTGCGTAGAACATCCACTTAAGGTCGACCGGCGCGCTGCTTCTGTGCTCGGTCCGGCCTGCAGCTATGGCCCCAATACCATGACGTCCGCCCAGACCGCCGCAGAACGCATTGCCGAACTGCGCAGCGAAATCGACGCCCACAACTACCGGTATTACGTGCTCGACGAGCCCAGCGTCCCCGACGCTGAATATGACCGCCTGTTCAATGAACTCAAAGCACTCGAAGCCGAGCATCCTGAGCTGGTCAGCCCGGACTCGCCTACCCAGCGCGTCGGCGGCGCGGCGTTGGCGGCCTTCGGCCAGGTTCGCCATGAGATGCCAATGCTCAGCCTGGGCAATGCATTCGAAGAACAGGACCTGATCGACTTCGATCGTCGCGCCCGCGAAGGCCTGGACCTACCTTCAGGCGACCTGTTCGGCGATGGCGTCGAGCTGGAGTACAGCTGTGAGCCCAAGCTCGACGGTCTGGCCGTAAGCCTGCTCTACGAAAACGGCAAGCTGGTGCGAGGTGCGACTCGCGGTGACGGCAGTACCGGAGAGGACATCAGCGCGAACGTACGCACAGTGCGCAATATTCCGCTGAAGCTCCACGGCGACGGCTGGCCTGCGGTATTGGAAGTGCGTGGCGAGATCTACATGCCCAAGGCAGGCTTCGAGGCGTTGAATGCACGTCAGCTGGAGGCGGGTAACAAGCCGTTTGCCAACCCGCGAAACGCCGCCGCGGGCAGCCTGCGCCAGCTTGATTCAAAGATTACTGCCAACCGCCCTCTGGAGCTCTGTGCCTATGGCATCGGCCGCAGCGACGGGGATTTGCCTGATACCCATATCGGCATCCTCGAGGCGCTCAAGGGCTGGGGCTTGCCGATCAGCCGAGAGCTCAAAATGGCCAAAGGCGTGCAGCAATGCCGTGACTACTACCAGGCTATTGGGGCGAAGCGCGACGCGCTGCCTTATGAAATCGACGGCGTGGTGTTCAAGGTCAACTCGACGGCTCAGCAACGCGAGCTGGGCTTTCGTGCTCGCGAGCCACGTTGGGCGATCGCGCACAAATTCCCGGCACGAGAAGAAGTGACCGAACTGCTCGATGTGGAGTTTCAGGTCGGCCGCACGGGCGCCATCACGCCGGTTGCGCGGCTGCAGCCGATACAGGTCGCCGGCGTGACGGTATCCAATGCCACATTGCACAACATGGACGAGGTCGCCCGGCTGGGTGTCATGATCGGCGATACGGTGATCGTGCGTCGCGCCGGTGATGTCATTCCGCAGATCCTCGGGGTCATTCCGGAGCGCCGGCCCGACAGTGCGCGTGCCGTGCATGTGCCGGAGCACTGTCCTGTTTGCGGCTCAGCCGTCGAACGCACCCAGCTGATCAAGCGTAGCAAGGGGCGGGAATCGGTAAGTGAAGGTTCGATCTATCGTTGCGTTGGCCGCCTGGCGTGTCAGGCTCAGCTCAAGCAGGCAATCATCCATTTCGTCTCCCGCCGGGCCATGGACATTGATGGCCTGGGTGACAAGATTGTCGAGCAGCTGGTCGATGCAGGGCTGGTCAGTTCGCCGGCAGATCTCTATTGCCTGAGCTTCGAGCAAGTTCTGGCATTGGAGGGCTTCGCCGAGGTTTCGAGCCGCAATCTGCTCAAGTCGATCGACGCCAGCCGCACGCCGTCCCTGGCGCGCTTCGTCTTTGCCCTGGGTATCCCTGATGTTGGCGAAGGCACTGCGAAATTGTTGGCGCGTGCCTTGGGGTCGCTGGATCGCATCAGTCGAGCATTGCCCGATGTGCTGGTTTATCTGCCGGATATCGGCCTGGAGGTCGCACACGAAATTCACAGCTTCTTCGACGATGACCATAACCAATCCGTCATCGCGCAGTTACGCACGCGCGGTGTGCAGCTGCAGGAGGAGGGTGACGTGCATCCTGAGTTCGCAGCTTGTGCGACGCTCGCCGGATTGCTCGACAAGCTGAATATCCCCTTTATTGCCGCCACCGGCGCCCAACGTCTCGCTGATCGTTTCGGCAGTCTGCAGAATATTATCGAAGCCGACTGGCTGGATCTGCGTCAGGTTGAACGGCTCAACGAAAAAGCGGCCCGCGCCCTGCGCGACTATTTCGACGACCCGGCAAATGCTGCGCGCGCTCGTGCCATCGAAGCCCAGCTGAAGGAATTCGGCATGCATTGGGAGAGCGAAAGAAAGGCCGCGGAAGGCTTGCCGCTGGCCGGCCAGACTTGGGTGCTGACGGGCACGCTGGAAAGCATGAGCCGGGACGACGCTAAGGCAAGGCTGGAAGCCTTGGGCGCAAAAGTTTCTGGCTCTGTTTCGGCGAAGACAAGTGTCGTGGTGGCTGGGCCGGGTGCCGGGTCCAAGTTAGCTAAAGCCAACGAACTGGGGCTGGAAGTGGACGACGAAGCGTCCTTTCTAAAGCGCCTTGCCAGCCTCGAAAGCTAGCCGTCAATCGGTGCGCGGCTGGGACCTGCATGGCAGGTCCCGCTACGTGGCCATGGAAGCGAAGGTCGCTCAGGTTGCTAACGGGGCGCCATTTGTTCACTGCTTTACGCGCCCGGTGAAGCGGGCAAAACAGCGCTGACCTAGCCTTTCGCTATCACTGGCCGCGGTATTCGCAGCCACTGGTGCAGGTTTCATGGATGCGTATCCGTGAGAGCTCCGGTAATAACGGCTTCAGCTCGTTCCAGATCCATATCGCGAGATTTTCGCTGGTCGGGTTGTCGAGGCCCGGCAGATCGTTCAGATAGTGATGGTCGAGCCGTTCGTAGATGGGGTTGAAAATCTGCTTGATCTCGCTGAAATCGCGGATCCAGCCTGTCTGGGCGTTCACCTCGCCCTCGAGATAAATCGCGACTCGGAACGAGTGCCCGTGCAAACGGCCACACTTGTGCCCCTCGGGTACGTGGGGCAAGCGGTGGGCGGACTCGAAGGTGAACTCTTTGAATATTTCCACTGGTGCATCCGGATAAGGGCGAAAGGCGGCATTCTACTGGTTTGTACTCAGCTGTCGTTGCTGGACAGCAGCCTGCAAGGTGCAACTTCACCACTGCTTGCGCGGTGCTTTTGACACTCCCTCAAGCTTGGGGCAAAGTGCCCGGCTTTTTATCGGCGTTCGCCGCTTTCGGGGAGTTGAAATGAATGCAGTGGTAGCGGCAGTCGGCATCATGCTGATTCTTAGCCTGTGCAGGGTCCATGTGGTGGTGGCGCTGATTGCGGGCGCTCTAGCTGGCGGCGTTTTGGGTGGGTTGGGGCTGGAAGGGACCCTCGCCGCGTTCAACAAGGGGCTGGGTGGCGGCGCGACGGTAGCGCTTTCTTACGCTTTGCTGGGTGCGTTCGCTGTTGCGATCGGCAAGAGCGGGTTGGCCCACGCGCTGGCTGATCGGGCACTGGCCATGGTAGGCAAACGCGAATCGGAGTCGGCTGGAGCCGTGAAGTGGTTGATGATCGGGCTGCTGCTGGCGGTCGCTGTATCGTCGCAGAATATCCTGCCGATCCATATCGCCTTCATCCCGCTGCTGGTGCCGCCGTTGCTTTACGTGCTGAGCAAACTGCAGATCGACAGACGTCTGATTGCTTGCGTGCTGGCGTTCGGTCTGGTCACACCCTACATGTTCCTGCCGGTGGGCTTCGGCAGCATCTTTCTGCACGAGATTCTGCTGGCGAACGTAGCCAAGAGCGGTGCTGACATCGCCGGGATCAACGTAAGCCAGGCCATGTTGATTCCAGCTATCGGCATGCTGACCGGACTGCTGATCGCCATGTTCAGCTATCGCAAGTCGCGAACGTACGACCTGACCAAAGTCGACCAGTCAAAGGCAATCAGTGTCAGCTACAGCCCGCTGACCTTGTTGGTTGCAGGGCTAGCGGTCGCAGCCGCTTTTGTTGTTCAGCTGTGGTTGGACTCGATGATCATCGGTGCGCTGGTCGGTTTCGTGACGTTTTCCGTATCCGGCGTGGTGCGCTGGAAGGAGGCCGATGACCTGTTTACCGAGGGCATGAAGATGATGGCCATGATTGGCTTCATCATGATTGCTGCAGCGGGATTTGCTGAAGTGATGCGCGAGACCGGCGAGGTAAAAACCCTTGTCGATGCGTCTGCAGCCTGGATTGGCAACAGCAAAGCCGTCGGCGCGCTGCTGATGCTACTGGTGGGGTTGCTGGTCACCATCGGCATCGGTTCCTCTTTCTCGACTGTGCCAATCATCGCAGCGATCTTCGTTCCGCTCGGGTTGGAACTCGGCTTCAGTCCGCTGGCAATCGTCAGCCTGGTGGGTACGGCTGGTGCGCTCGGAGACGCCGGTTCGCCAGCATCGGACTCGACCCTTGGCCCAACCGCCGGGTTGAATGCTGATGGCCAGCACAACCATATCTGGGACACCGTGGTGCCGACCTTCCTGCACTACAACCTGCCGCTACTCGCATTCGGCTGGATTGCCGCAATGACGCTCTAACGCTTCCCAGGTGCCGTACGCGTCGTTGTTGCAACGGCGCGTTCACTCCATCTCTGTTAGCACTCCTGACAACAATCGCTGACTAACGGATACAACCGCAGCGATAGGATGCATCCGTGAAATCAACCCTTGAGCAGAAAGTCTTTCTTGCTCTGTTGCTCGTCGTGAGCATTGCCTTTGGCTGGATACTTTATCCGTTCTACGGGGCGGTATTTTGGGCCGTCATTCTGGCAATCATCTTTTCGCCGCTGCAACGCCGCTTGCAACGCCATATGGGGTACCGGCGAAACCTGACAGCGATCATTACCTTATTGGTTTGCCTGATCGTTGCAGTGCTGCCGGTGATTCTAATTACCGGTCTTCTGGTCCAGGAAGGTTCGTCACTCTACCAACAGATGGAAAGTGGTGAGCTTGACGTCGGCCAGTTCGTGGGTGGGATGAAGGACCTGCTGCCGGACTCGCTGCAGCAGCAGCTGCAACGCTTCGGTTTTGGCAATCTGGATCAGATGCGTGAACGCCTTGCCAGTGGCGCGTTGCAGGGCAGCCAGTACCTCGCGACCAAGGCGTTCAGTTTCGGACAGGGCACCTTCCAGTTCCTCGTCAGCTTTTTTGTGATGCTGTATTTGCTGTTCTTCTTCATCCGGGACGGGCGCGAGCTGGTTCTGAAAATCCGCCGCGCGCTGCCGCTAAGCGATAACCAGAAACGCAGGCTGTTCAGCAAGTTCACCCGAGTGGTTCGCGCCACTGTCAAAGGCAACATCGTGGTGGCAGCTACTCAGGGATTTCTCGGCGGGGTGATCTTTGCGATTCTTGGGATACCGGCATCGTTGCTCTGGGGCGTGCTGATGGCGTTTCTATCCTTGCTGCCAGCTATCGGTGCCGGCCTGATCTGGACGCCGGTTGCGATCTACTTTCTGGTACAGGGCATGGTCATCCAGAGCGTGATCCTGACGCTCTACGGGATTCTGGTGATTGGACTGGTAGACAATTTCCTCAGGCCGGTCCTGGTGGGTAAGGACACCAAGATGCCTGACTATCTGGTGCTAATCTCGACGTTGGGCGGTCTCGCCCTGTTTGGCCTGAATGGCTTCGTCATCGGGCCGCTGATTGCTGCCTTGTTCATGTCGTCGTGGGCCTTGTTCATCACCCCTGACGCTAAACCTACACCCGAGTAGGCGTCCGGGCGGAGCCGGACGCCGCTCTTGGGCTAGAGAATACGCCCGCCATAGTCACGCGTGATGATCACCGTCGCCGAACGCGGTCTGCGGCCAGGGCCGTCGGGCCAGGTGCTGGTGTATTCCGTTGGCGTTGATCCTTCCCCTGGGTGCTGGATGTTCACAAACAGCGTGCGGAAGTCCGGAGTCGCGGTGATACCGGTCACTTCGGCTCCCAGGGGTCCGACCAGGAAGCGCTTGGTCTCGCCGCTCTTCGGGTCCGATATCAGCATCTGGTTGTTGCCGAAGGGGCCGCTTCTGAGCTGACTTCCGCTCATGTCGGTCTGGATCCAGAGTCGTCCTTCCTCGTCGAACCAAAGCCCGTCCGGGCTCGCCATGATGTTTTCGTCAGTCAGTGGCCGACCGCGCGGATCTCGGCTGTCACTCTGTGGCCCAGCGAGCAAATACAGATCCCACTGGAACTGCGTGCCAATCTGATTCTTGCCAAGCTCACGCCAACGAATGATGTGTCCGGTGGGGTTCGGCGCGCGAGGGTTGGCTGCGTCGGCTTCCTCCCGCGAGCTGTTGTTGGTGAGCGTGAAATACACCTCACCGGTGTCGGGATGAACGGCGCCCCACTCAGGGCGGTCCATTTTGGTCGCGCCAACGACGTCCGCTGCCAGACGAGTATTGATCAGTACCTCGCCCTGATCAGCAAAGCTGACGTTTGCTGCAGCGCAAGCCTGCTGGAAGGCCGCGTCTTCGATATCCAACGCCAGCCAGTCGCCGCTGCCGTCCGGGTTGAAGCGCGCGACGTACAGCGTGCCATCGTCGAGTAGCCGGCCGTCGCTGCGCTGCGGGCGGTACTTGTCGCGACTGATGTACTTGTAGATGTATTCGTTCTGCGAATCGTCGCCGGAGTAGCAGACGAGCGGCCAGCCCGGTTTGGTAGGTGCAAACACCAAGCCTTCGTGACCAAAGCGGCCCAGGGCAGTGTGCTTGACCGGAGTGGAATCCGGGTCGAAGGGATCGATTTCGACAATCCAGCCAAACGTATTCGGTTCGTTACGATAGTCGGCTCGCGCGTCTGCGGCTGTCGCGGTCGCATCGAAACGCTCGAATTCGTCGCCGCGAACCGTCTCCCAGCCGTAACGCCCGCTCGAACGAAGGCCGTAGCGCTCCAGGTGGCGAGGCAATTCAGCGTCGCGCACTGCGAAATAGCCCGCCCAGTTTTCTTCGCACGTTAGGTAGGTGCCCCATGGCGTGTAGCCATTCGAGCAGTTGTTCAGCGTACCGCGGGTCGACGTACCGCTTGGGCTGTAGCGGGTTTGCATCAGCTCATGGCCACGAGCCGGACCTTCGATATGCATCGGCGTCGCGCCGGTTATGCGGCGGTTGCGTGCGGATGGCAGTACCGACCATTCTCCCTGAGGGCCACGGCGTACCTCGACGACCGAAACACCGTGCGCGTTGATCTCCTTGCGCACTTCATCGGCATCCACGCGTTTGCCATTGACCACCGTTGGGCCGTTGGGATGCAGCAGCGGGGCATCAATGTACTCATGATTCAGTACGAGCAGACCGTGATCACTTTTACGGCCCTTGAAGCGCGCGTCCATCGGGAAGAAATGCATGCCGTCGTGATGCATGCCGGTCTGCTGAGCCTGGTCTTCTGCACTGTTGCTGGCGTCTTCCAGAAAAGCGGGGTAGCTACCGCAGATTGGCGTGCCCCACGGAATGAACGTCTTGGCGGAAAAACCGGCGGGCACGGTGATGGTGTCGGCGCGGGTTACCGGCACTGCACCAAAGGGGAGGCGATTACGCAGCTGGAAGGGCTGACCACTGCCGATCTTGGCCGGCTCGGCTGCTCCTGCTATCGAAGGCAGGCCGCCCAGAAAGGCAAGCGCACCGAACGCTGCTCCGCTCGCCACGACCTTGCGACGGCCTTGGTTGATGACATCCTGGATGTGAGGGTTGGCGGAATGGTTACTTGGCAGTTCATCGCCGTTGCCGAACAGTATGTTTTGACTATCGTCAGTCACGGTGCAGCTCCATAGGTAATCGACGGGACTGTGACGTTATGTGCGGCGTGCGACAGCTTTATGACACAGGTTTTCGCGGTCGACGAGCGGTACGTGTTTTATCTCTGCGGTACCATCACAGCCCTGTTTCGGAACGGCCGCTTAAATGAACACCAGCGCTCCGCTTGCCATGTATCGGCAAGCCATCGCCCGTGAGGGCTACGTCAGTGATGCAGCTCAGCTGCGCACGGTGGAACGGCTGCAGCACTGCTACGAGACGCTGCATGGCAACGTGGCCCGTGAATTGCGCTGCGGTGTCTATCTGTGGGGACCGGTCGGGCGCGGCAAGACCTGGCTGATGGACATGTTCCATCGCAGCCTCAAAGTGCCGGCGAGGCGTCAGCATTTTCACCACTTCATGCGCTGGGTACACATTCGTCTGTTTCAGCTCAACGGCACGTCAGATCCGCTACAGGCGTTAGCGACGGAGCTGAGCGAAGACGTGCGGGTGCTGTGTTTCGACGAGCTGTTCGTGGCGGATATCGGCGATGCGATTATCCTGGGCCGCCTGTTTCAGGTGATGTTCGAACAGGGCGTGGTCATCGTTGCGACGTCCAACCAGCCACCTCATCAGCTTTATGCTGACGGTTTCAACCGCGAGCGCTTCCTGCCTGCCATCGATGCAATCGAGCGCCACATGCATGTAGTAAACGTGGACGGTGGTGCTGATCATCGCTTGCGTCCAGGTGTGGGCGAGCAGCGTTACTGGGTGCGTGATCCCCACGAAGACGGGGTGCTACGTTCGGTCTTCGACAGGTTGAACGGCGGGGCGACCACTACGACCGAGCCGGTCCTCATCGGACGCCGGCCGCTTCAAGTTGTGTGCAGCAGCGACTCCGTACTCTGGTGTCGCTTTGCAGACCTGTGCGCACAGCCATTCTCGGCGTTGGATTTCATCGAGCTATGCGATCGCTACCAGTCGATCCTGATTGGCGACGTGCCGCGTTTGGGCAGTGAACAGCGTGAAGGACGCATCGCTCGTGGAACCGAGGATGGTGCGGCGCGGGTGGCAGCGGGGGATCGTGAGCTACCTAAGTTGGCTGCTCACGATGATAGTGTCCGGCGATTCATCGCTCTGGTGGATGAATGCTATGACCGGGGGGTGCCGCTGTATCTCGAAGCCCGGGTTGCCATGGACGAGCTTTACACCGAGGGCTATCTGTCGTTTGCCTTTCGCCGCACGCTGAGCCGATTGCGCGAGATGCAGTTGCAGCGTTTCGGTAGGGCCGATTGAGCCTCAGTCGCGGTAGAACACCTGCACGAGGTGATAACCGAACTGGCTTTTGATTGGACCATGCACTTCACGCAGCGGCTTTTTGAAAATCACCTGATCGATGCTGCGCACCATTTGCCCCGGTCGAACTTCGCCTAGATCACCGCCTTTCTTGCCCGACGGGCAGGTCGAAAACTTCCTTGCTAGCACATCGAAGGCTTCGCCGTTGGCGATGCGCTTTTTCAGCTGCGCGGCTTCAGCTTCGGTCTTGACCAGGATGTGGCGGGCCATGGCTTTGGGCATTGTGAATCTCCTCGGATGCGGCGGCGATTGTAGTCATCCAGCCCGGGAAACCGAAGCGGGAATCGAATGGGATCGACCTTTGGTCTGCAAACAAACCCGACGAACGGTGTTTATGGTTGCTATATGTTAGCGCTACCATCCGGTCCACAAACATAATGTGGCACAACGATGCCGCCGGAGACCGACAGTGGATTACCACTCCCACAGCGAATTTCCCGCAAATCGCCGCGCATTGGTGGTCATGGGCGTCAGTGGTTCGGGCAAGACCGAAACCAGCCATGCCGTGGCTGATGCACTGGGCTTTCGACACATCGAAGCCGATCATTTCCATCCCGAAGAAAACGTTGCGCGCATGCGTGCCGGCACGCCTTTGTCGGATGCCGACCGGGTCGAGTGGCTGCAAAGGCTCGTCATCGAAATGCAGCGTGCCATCGACGACGACGTTGGCTTCGTTCTCGCCTGTTCTGCCCTGAAGCGCCGTTACCGCGACCTGTTGCGCGACGCCGTGCCTGGCCTGTGCTTTGCGCATCTTTCCATCGATTACGACACGGCTATCCAGCGCGTTGGTGGGCGGGCCGGTCATTTCATGCCGATTTCGCTGGTGGACAGCCAGTTCGCGACGCTCGAGTCGCCGGCAGGCGAGCCCCACGTGCTTGTGGTCGATGCCAGCCAGCCGCGAGAGCAGGTTCTGAACGAGATCACCCGCTGGATGAATCAGGACAGCGGCTTGGCTATTAATGCCAAGGAAGACCTTTCCGCGGCTCCGCTTGATAGCGCTAACAAGCGCGGCGGCGCGCACGGCAGTCAGCGCAGTAGCGAGCCTGCCAAGATGGTGGATAGTCAGGACGTCGAGCCCAAGGGCGCCGAGCTGACTACTCAGCCGATCTACGGCGGCAAGTTCGCTCAAGGTTTCGACCGGATCACTGACTGGCTGATGGCAGCGCTGCTGGCCTTCATGGTCATCGTGGTGTTCAGCAGTGTGGTCTTGCGCTATGCCTTCGGTACTGGTTGGACGGGCGCAGAAGAGCTCTCGAGGCTGGCCTTCGTCTGGCTGGTGTTCGTCGGTGTGGCTTCGAGCATGCGCCGAGGCGAGCTGATGGCGTTCAGCATGATTCGTGACCGGTTTCCCCATCTGCTCCGCCGCTTGGTGGACTCGGTCAGCTGGATCATGGTCGCAGTGGCCAGTGCGTTGGCCGCAATGGGCGGATGGAATCAGATGCAGTTCGGCTGGACCATCAACAGCCCGGTGGTGGGGTATCCGCTGGCCGTGGCCATGGTTCCGGTTGCGGCCAGCATGGTCGCTCTCGCCGTCCTTGCGCTGATCCAGCTGGTGAATGTCTGGCGCCGACAGCCGCCGTTACCCATCGCCGAAGCCAACGTAACGGCCGATTGATCCCCGATAACAACAAGGGCATGCGCCCACCCGAGGTCCGTACATGACTGTCGTCGTCTTCTTATCGTCATTGTTTGGCTTCATGGCCTTCGGTATGCCGATTGCCTTCGCGCTGATTCTTACCGGCGCGGTGCTGATGTGGTACCTGGATTTCTGGGATGTGCAGCTGCTGGCGCAGAACCTTCAGGCTGGTGCCGACAGCTTCCCGCTATTGGCAGTGCCATTCTTCATCCTGGCTGGCGAACTGATGAATGCGGGCGGCATCTCGCGCCGGATCATCAACATGGCGCAGGCCTACTTCGGCCATAAGCGCGGTGGCCTTGGCTACGTGGCCATTGCGGCGTCGGTCCTGCTGGCAAGCATGTCCGGCTCGGCCCTGGCGGATACCGCCGCGCTGGCAACACTGTTGCTCCCAATGATGCGTGAGCGCGGTTACCCGCTGAGCTCGTCTTCGGGCTTGGTGGCCGCCGGCGGCATCATCGCGCCGATCATCCCGCCGTCGATGCCGTTCGTGATCTACGGCGTTGTCACCAATACCTCCATCAGCCAGCTGTTCCTTGCCGGTATGGTGCCGGGCCTGATCATGGGAGTAGGACTGGTGGTGGCCTGGACGATGATCGCCCGCCGGATCGATGAACCCCCACAGGAAAAAGCCAGCGGAGCTGAACGCCGTAAGGCACTGGTCGATGGCGCGGCTGCGCTGATGCTGCCGGTGATCATCGTGGGCGGCTTGCGTTTCGGTCTGTTCACGCCGACCGAGGCGGCTGTGGTGGCTGCTGTCTATGCATTGCTGGTGTCGACGCTGCTGTACCGCGAACTGAGCTGGAACGGTGTGATTGAGGTGTTGACCCGCGCCAGCCGCACCACGGCGTCGGTCATGTTCCTTTGCGCAGCGGCAATCGTCTCCGCCTACATGATTACGCTGGCCCAGTTGCCGGACGAGATCGCTTCGATGCTCGGCCCATTGGCCGAAGATCCCAAGCTGCTGATGGTCGCCATCATGGTGTTGATGATCGCGATCGGCATGGTGCTCGACCTGACCCCGACCATCCTGATTCTCGGGCCGGTGTTGGCGCCGATTGCAGTGAAGGCCGGGATCAACCCGGTGTACTTCGGCGTGATGTTCGTGCTGATCGGCTCGATCGGGCTGATCACGCCGCCCGTTGGCACGGTACTCAACGTTGTCGGCGGAATAGGGCGGCTGCGCATGGAAACGCTGGTGCGCGGTGTCATCCCGTTCTTCCTCATCTATCTGGCCATCGTTGTTCTGCTGATAGCAGTGCCGTCGATCATCACCGTGCCGTTGGAATGGCTGCGGTGACGGACACGAGGCTCGAGCTTCAACCCTTCATCCACAACAACAAAAGGTAAGTGAACATGAAACGATTTCTCATCGCGGCCCTGGCCGCCACTACGCTTAGCAGCGCTATCACCGCAGTGACCGCTCAGGCCGCCGACGATATCCGGCCACGGATGATTCGCTTCGGCTACGGGCTCAACGAAGACAGCAATCAGGGGCGCGCCGCGAAGCTGCTGGCCGAGGAGATCGCCAAGGCATCTGATGGCAAGCTCAAGGTTCGCACTTTCGGTTCTGCCAGCCTGGGGTCCGATGATCAGATGCAGAACGCGCTGATGGGCGGCGCGCAGGAAATGATGGTCGGCTCGACGGCCACCCTGGTCGGTGTTGCCGAAGAAATGGCGGTCTGGGACACGCCGTTCCTGTTCGAGAGCGAGAAGCAGGCCGACCACGTGCTGGATGGCCCGGTCGGTCAGAAGGTCATGGATGCGCTGGAAGAAAAGGGCCTCGTTGGCTTGGCGTATTGGGAAAACGGCTTCCGTAACCTGACCAACAACGTGCGTCCTGTCGAGAAGCTGGAAGACTTCGACGGCATCAAGCTGCGCGTGATGCCAAACCCCGTGTTCATCGATACCTTCAAGCTGATGGGCGCCAACGCTGTCCCGCTGCCGTTCTCCGAGCTGTTCACGGCACTGGAAACCAAGGCAGTCGACGGTCAGGAAAATCCCTATAACACCATCCTCTCGTCCAAGTTCTACGAGGTACAGAAGTACCTGAGCGTGACCAATCACGTGTACAGCCCATGGATCGTCACGGCATCCAAGCGCTGGTGGGATGGCCTGTCGAAAACTGAGCAGGACATCATCATGAAGGCGGCGCAGACGGCTCGTGATTTCGAACGTGAGGACACTCGCGCCGAAGCCCGCGAGGCCCTGGCCAAGATCAAGGAGCAGGGTATGGAGGTGAACAAGGTCAGCCCGGAAGAGATCCAGCGCATGCGGGAACAGGCTAAACCGGCCATCCAGACCGTCATCGATACGGTTGGCGAGCCGTTGTTCAACGAAGTACAGGCAGCGGTCGAGAAAGCCCCGAAGTAATCGGACGCGCCCCATGCAGGCCATGTAAAACCCAGCGAGCAATAGCGTTCGCATGGCCTGCTTCGGGGCGCCTTCCCGTATAGAATCTCCGCCCCCTCGCTGCTGGATCCCGCTATGAGCTCTCGCCGTCGCCGTTCGCTGGAGCGGGCCACATTATCCGATGTGGCTCGCACTGCCGGTTGTTCGCTGATGTCCGCCTCGCGTGCGCTGTCGCAACCCGAACGGGTGTCGGACGCCTTGCGCGAGCGGGTGATGGCAGCGGTCAAAACCTTGGGTTACGTCCCGCACACGGCTGCGCGAAACCTGGCGAGCGCACGTTCGAATCTTGTCGCGGTGATCATTCCTTCATTGTCGAACGCAGTATTTGTCGACACCGTTGAAGCCATTCAGCGTGTGCTAATGCCGGCGGGCTACGAGCTGATGATCGGCGTCAGCCATTACCATCCCGAAGAAGACGAACGCCTGTTGCGTGCCTACCTCGCGCATCAACCGGCGGGGCTGCTGGTCACCGGCTTCGAGCGCAGCGATGCCGCGCGCGAAGTGCTTGGCAGCTACACCAGCCCGATCGTGACCTTGATGGAGCTGAGCGATGGCGAGGAAGAGTACTGCGTCGGTTTTTCGCAGTTGGAAGCCGGTGCGGCCATGACCCGCAAGCTGCTCGAACGCGGCTATCGCAACATCGCGTTTGCGGCCGCGCAACTTGACCCCCGAACCTTGCAACGTGCCGAAGGTTATCGGCAGGTCATGCGCGCGGCCTCGCGTTACGATGCCGCACTTGAGGTGCTCACACCGCAGGTTTCATCCATCGGGCTGGGCGCCGAGTTGCTCGATCGGTTACTGGCGCAGCATCCAGAAATCGATGCGATTTTCTTCAACAACGATGACTTGGCGTTGGGCGCACTGTTTCGTGCTCGCCAGCTGAACTTGGCCGTGCCGGAGCGGCTGGCGGTTGCCGGGTTCAACGACTTGCCGGCCGCGGCCTGGATGCACCCGGCGCTGACCACGGTCCGCACCATCCGCGGCGAGATTGGCAAGCTGGCTGGGCAAATGCTGTTGAGCCTGATGCGCGGCGAGTCGCCACCGCAGCGGCGTATCGATGTAGGTTTTGAAGTGGTGATGCGCGAAAGCGCATGAGTCAAACCGGCACGCATTGCACGTGCCGTCCGATCTGGCATTTAAGCGGGCAAATCAGTCGGCCTGCTGCGCCGCCGTAACCTGCTGAGCGATCTCAATCATTTGTTCGCGCATCCAGCGGTTGGCCGGGTCCTGATCGGTGCTCTCGTGCCAGTAGATGTGTGTTTCCAACGGTGGGATATCCACCGGCAGTGGCACCTGATACAGGTCATGACGCCGGGCGAAACGCTCGGGAACGGTCACCGCCATATCGGTCTGTTGAATCACCTGGGTGGCCATCATGTAGTGCTGCGAGCGCAAGGCGATTTTGCGCTGTTGGCCCATCTTGCCGAGTGCCAGGTCAACCATGCCGAGCCCGCTGCGACGGCTGGAAATATGGATGTGCGACAACGACAGGTATTCCTCGACGCTGAGCTTGTCCTTAGCCAGTGGATGTCCGCGGCGCATGGCACAGACGTAGCGGTCCTCCAGCAGCTTGACGTGGCGCACCTGCGGATCGGTATTCAACGGCGCGTCCATGGCGAAATCCAGGCGTCCGGCCGCCAATTCCTTCGTGGTTTCGCGGCGCTTGGCGAGCATGCTTTCGATTTTCACGTTTGGCGCCAGTCGACGCAGGCGCTGGAACAGCGGCGGCAGCACCACGGCCTCGGTTAGGTCGGTCATGCTGATTCGAAAGGTCTTGTTTGCCTGCAGCGGGTTGAAGGTGCGGCTTTCCTGCACCGAGACGCGCAGCAACTGCAGCGCGTTGCGCACAGGGCCGATGATGTTCTGCGCCATCGGCGTCGGCACCATGCCTTGCGCGGTGCGCACAAATAGCGGGTCGTTGAAGGTTTCCCGCAGGCGGGCCAGGGCGTTCGAAACGGCTGGCTGGGTGATGCCGACGATCTGCCCGGCGCGGGTCAGGTTCGCTTCGGTGTAAATGGCATCGAAGACGATGAAAAGATTCAGATCGACCTTGTTCAGGTTCATTGTTGTGCTCTCCGGCGTGTATCGGAATTCGCCGATCATATATCGGTGATGAATGTTTATACACGAGGAAAATAGCTTAGATAAATCACCAGGCCTCCTCTAGCATTCAAAACTACAAAACATTACCTGCCAGAAGGTTGTCGCCCATGGATTTCGCCTACTCCCCGAAGGTTCAAGAGCTGAGAGAGCGCGTGCAAGCGTTCATGGATGCTCACGTCTATCCCGCCGAAAAGGTCTTCTATCAGCAGGTTGCAGAGGGTGACCGCTGGCAGCCGACCGCTATCGTCGAGGAGCTTAAGGCCAAGGCTAAAGCCGAGGGCCTATGGAACCTGTTTCTGCCAGATTCCGAGCTGGGCGCCGGCCTGACCAACACCGAATATGCGCCGCTGGCAGAAATCATGGGCAGCTCGGGCCTTGGCCCGGAGGCGTTCAACTGCTCGGCGCCGGACACCGGCAACATGGAGGTGCTGGTTCGCTACGGCAGCGAAGCGCATAAGAAGCAGTGGCTGGAGCCGTTGCTGCGCGGCGAGATCCGTTCCGCCTTCGGCATGACCGAGCCAGGCGTAGCTTCGTCCGACGCCACGAACATGGAAGCCCGCGCTGTTCGCGAGGGTGACGAATGGGTCATCAACGGCCGCAAGTGGTGGACCTCCGGTGCCTGCGATCCGCGCTGCAAGGTCATGATCTTCATGGGCCTTACCAACCCGGACGCGCCGCGCCACCAGCAGCACTCGATGATCCTCGTACCGATGGATGCGCCGGGTCTGAAAGTGCTGCGTCCGCTGCCGGTGTTCGGCTACGACGATGCCCCGCACGGCCACGCTGAAGTGCTGCTGGAAAACGTTCGCGTGCCATACGAGAACGTGCTGCTGGGTGAGGGCCGTGGCTTCGAGATTGCTCAGGGCCGCCTCGGCCCGGGCCGTATTCACCACTGCATGCGCTCCGTCGGCGTAGCCGAGCGCGCATTGAAGCTGATGTGCGAGCGCTCGGTGAACCGCACGGCGTTCGGCAAGCCGCTGGCGCGCCTGGGTGCCAACCTCGACCACATCGCTGAGTGCCGCATCGAGATCAACATGGCGCGCCTGCTGACGCTCAATGCCGCGTACATGATGGACACGGTGGGCAACAAGATCGCGGCGAGCGAAATTGCGCAGATCAAGGTTGTGGCGCCAAACGTTGCGCTGAAGGTGATCGACCGCGCTATTCAGATTCATGGTGGTGCCGGTGTGTCCGAAGACTTCCCGCTGGCCCACTGGTGGGCCATGCAGCGCACCCTGCGTCTGGCGGACGGCCCGGACGAGGTACACCGCGCTTCGATCGCCAAGCATGAACTGGGTAAGTACTTCCCGCGGGAAATGTTGCGTAGCCGCTGACGGTTAGCTGGCGTTACCAAGAAGGCAGAGCCGTAGAACATGGCTCTGCCTTTTTTGTGTTTGTTTTTGCGCTACAAGCGGGATATGGAGAGTTAGCTTGCGTCTGCCGGCACCTGCGGTGCGGTGGCGTTGGTTCGCGAGCACATTCGGCCCAGCAGCAGACGGCTCGGATCGCCAGCAAGCTGGCTCCTACAGGTGAACAACTGAGTCGCTTTTGTAGGAGCGAGCTTGCTCGCGATCAGGGGGCGAAAAATCGCAGACGTCAGCCCCGGACCTACGAGCTTCGCTTCTCAAGGTAATTACCACGCTCAATTCATCACGGCGCAACCGTCGTCAGACCCGGCGGTGTGTTCTGACCGTAGGTGCTGCTAACCAGTCCTCGATACCGCCGGTAGGCCCGTTCATAGCTCTGAACTGCGCTGGGTTCAGGCTCGACCGCGGATGCCTCGTCAATACTGACGCAGCGCTCGCAAAGGGCTGCGAGGCTGGCATGCGAATCGCTCTGTCTCGCATGGCACCATGCAGCCTGAATTGCACCGCCGAGCGCGGCGGCCTCGCTATGGGTGGTACAGACCACCGGTGTCGCCATCATGTCGGCAACCATCTGCCGCCACTGCGGACTCTGCGCGCCGCCGCCAATAAGTTGGATGCGTTCGCTGCGAATCCCGCTTTCCCGCAACAGATCCAACCCATAGCGCAGGCCAAAGGTTACGCCCTCGACCACGGCACGACAGAGATTGGCCCGAGTCAGGTTGTCTGCAGTCAGGCCGTGCAGGCTGGCTGTGGCCTGGGGCAGGGCAGGCACGCGCTCGCCATTCAGGAATGGCAGCAGGGTGACGCCTTCGGCTCCAATCGGCGCCTGCGCCACCAGAACATTGAATTGATCGAGGTCCAGCTGGAGCAGATCGCGAATGGCGCCGTTCGCGTTGGTCAGGTTCATGGTGCAGATCAGTGGCAACCAGCCGCCGCTGGACGAGCAGAAGGTGGCGACTGAGGGCTGCGGGCTGATCCGGGGTTCTTCTGCGAATGCGTACAAGGTGCCGGAGGTGCCGAGGCTCATGGTGATCGCGCCTGGGCTGATATTGCCGGTGCCTATAGCGCCCATCATGTTGTCGCCGCCGCCGCTGGCCACGAGCGCCTGAGGATTCAGGCCCAGCTGGGCGGCCAGTTCAGGGTGTATTCGCCCGGCCGGCTGGTAGGGCTCGATCAGCTCGGGCAGTGCGGCTTCGAGCCGGCCCGTTGGATCGATCTGGCGCAGAATGGTGTAATCCCATTGCCGGCAGCGGACATTGAAATAACCCGTCCCTGACGCGTCGCCGTATTCGCTGGTACAGCGTCCGGTCAGCCAGTAGTTGAGGTAGTCGTGGGGCAGCAGGATATGGGCGATGCGTTCGAACAGTTCGGCATGCTGCTCCTTCATCCACAAGAGTTTGGACACTGTGTAGCCAGGGGCGATGACGACCCCGAGGCGTTGCAGCGAGCCCTGTTCGCCGCCCAGCCAATCGAGGAGCCGCTGGTTCTCCTTGGCAGACTCCGTGTCGCACCAGAGCTTGGCCGGGCGCAACACCTGACCGTCTGCATCGAGCGTCACAAGGCCATGCTGCTGTCCGGAAACACCGATGCCCAGCACGGCGCTGCCGTCCACCCCCGCCTCGGTCAGCGCTGCTGCAGTGGCGGTCGCGAAGGCAGAGGTCCATTGCTCGGTACCCTGTTCGCGACGACCGTTTGGGCCACTGATGAGCACATGACTGGCCGAGCCCTGGCCCAGTACTCGACCGCTGGCGGCGTCGAGCAGCAGTGCCTTAGTTCCCTGGGTGCCGCAATCGATACCTAAGAACATGGGGCCTCCGTCAGCGGGTCAACAGCAGTTCGAGCGTGCCGCTGACACCGAGTGTCTTCAACCGGAGTAGGTTGCGCTCGAAGGCGTCGCGAAACGCGGGCGAGCGAGGGATCTGAGCACCAAAGATCTCCTCCCGGCCAAGTAACCGTTCGGTGAGACCTTCGTCTTCCTCAACCAGCGACTGGCAGAACTCCGCGCGCGGGTCTGGAATCCGGTAGGTGTCGCCGTTTTCATCGACGCCGCGCAAATACAGCGCCCACGCCGCCACAACCAGTGCAGCCCGTTCAAGCTGGGCACTGTCTGCGATCAGGCGGTTGATCGTTGGTACGCTGAACTTGGGAAACTTCGACGAGCCGTCGGAGCAGACGCGCTCCAGCTGATCGGCGATGGCGCAATTGGAGAAGCGGTCGATCAGCGTCTGCTTGTACTGCGTCAGATCAATGCCCGGCACAGGCGCCAACTGCGGCGTCACATCTTCGTCCATATATTGGCGGATGTAGTCGACGAACAGCGGATCGGCCATGGTTTCGTGAACGAAGCGGTAGCCGCGCAGAAAGCCCAGGTAGGTCAGGGCAAGGTGGCTGCCGTTGAGCAGTTTGATCTTCATCTCTTCATAGGGCGAGACGTCATCAGTGAACTGCACACCGACCTTTTCCCAGGCTGGCCGCCCGGCGACGAACGTGTCTTCCAGCACCCATTGGACGAAGGGCTCGCAGACCACGGGCCAGGCGTCATCGATACCGTGTTTCTGTCGCAGATCCTTGCGGTGCGCGGCGCTGGTCATCGGCGTAATGCGGTCGACCATGGCATTGGGGAAGCTGACGTTATGGACGATCCAGCTAGCCAAGTCCGCATCAACCAGATTGGCGAAGGCCAGTGTGGCCTTGCGGGTGACGTCGCCGTTGTGCGGCAGGTTATCGCAGGACATGATCGTGAAAGGGCCGTGACCTTCGCCGCGGCGCCTGGCAAGTGCTGCGCAAAGCAGGCCGAAAACGCTGATCGGGGTGCGCGGGTTTTCCAGGTCGTGCTTGATGTGCGGCAGCGTGGCGTTGAACTGGCCGGTGCTATCGTCCAGGCAATAGCCGCCTTCGGTGATGGTCAGCGAGACGATGCGAATCGCCGGGTCGGCCAGTCGGGCAACGACGGCTTCTGAGCCATCCACCCCGACCAGCAGCATGTCGCGAATGCAGCCAATCACGCGGACTTCGGTATCGGGTCGGTCGTCGAGCTCGACCAACGTGTAGAGATAGTCCTGCGAGGCGAGGGCATCGCGCATGGACAGCTCATCGATACGCGTGCCGATCCCGCAGATGCCCCACTCGAGCCCTTCACCGGTGTTCATCAGCGCATCGGTGTAGGCCGCCTGGTGAGCACGATGAAAACCACCCACGCCAATGTGGGCGATGCCGGCCGTAACCTCTTTCAACGCATAGGTCGGCTGGGCAATGTGCGCTGGAAGTTGCGGCAGATTCTGTTCTTTCAACTTCATGTCAGGCCTCGCTGGGCATGAGAATGGATAAGCCGGGGGCGCGATCGCTGCCTGGATAGGCAGCGATTTGCGAAAGAATTGCTTCCTGCAGATCGGGGTGTCAGGCGACCTGTTGCAACGGCTGGCCGACCGCCAGGCCACCGCTGTCGAACAGGTGGCAGTGAGAAGCATCGAGTGTGAGAGACAGTGCCTCGCCATAACGCGGCGTGAAGTCGCCGCGGATGCGCATGGTCAACGGCTCGCCGGTCTGGGTATTCACATGGCAATAGGTGTCGCTGCCCAGCCGCTCGCTGACGTCTGCCTTGACGGTTAGTTGGCAGCTGCCTTCGCTGCCGCGGCTGAGGTGCTCCGGACGAATACCCAGGGTCACAGGGTCGCCCACCGTGAGCGCGCTTCCCCCCAGCGGGAGATACAACTGGCAGCCGGCTTCCAGCTCGACTTCGCAGCCTGCGGTGTCGACGCGGTTAATTCGCCCTTTGAGAAAGCCCATCTTCGGCGTGCCGAGAAACCCGGCCACGAACAGATTGGCTGGATGGTGGTAGAGCTCCATGGGCGAGCCGACCTGCTCGATGCGACCACCGTTGAGCACCACGACTTTGTCGGCCAGGGTCATGGCTTCGACCTGGTCGTGGGTCACGTAGATCATGGTCGCCTGCAACTCCTGATGCAGGCGTGACAGCTCAAGGCGCATCTGCACGCGCAGCGCCGCGTCGAGGTTCGACAGGGGTTCGTCGAAGAGAAATACCTTGGGGTTACGCACGATGGCGCGGCCGATCGCGACGCGCTGGCGCTGTCCACCGGAGAGCTGACGTGGTTTGCGCTCGAGCAATGGCTCCAATTCAAGCGTGCGTGCTGCAGCTTCGATCTTGCTGGCGACTTCTTTCTTATCTGCGCCAGCCAGATCGAGGGCAAAGGACATGTTCTTGCGCACCGTCATGTGCGGATACAGCGCATAGGTCTGGAACACCATGGCCAGGTCGCGCTTGGCCGGGCTGAGATCGGTGATGTCCCGGCCGTCGAGTTCGATCTTGCCGCTGCTGACTTCTTCCAACCCCGCGATCAGTCGCAGCAGGGTTGACTTGCCGCAGCCGGAAGGGCCTACGAAGACCACGAACTCACGGTCGCGAATGTCCAGGTCGATGCCCTTGATGATGTCGTTGCCATCGAAGCTTTTCTTCAGGTTGTGGACTTTCAAATCTGCCATGTTCGGAATCCTCTGTTGTTCTTCTCAGCTCAGCGCGTTACTTCACAGCGCCGAACGACAGGCCGCGGACCAGCTGCTTCTGGCTGATCCAGCCGAATATCAGGATGGGCGCGCAGGCGAGGGTGGAGACGGCCGAGAGCTTGGCCCAGAACAGCCCTTCGGGACTGGAATAGGAGGCGATCAGCGCGGTCAGCGGAGCCGCGCTGGACGATGTGAGGTTCAGCGACCAGAAGGCCTCGTTCCAGCACAGGATCAGCGAGAGCAGCATGGTGGAGGCGAGGCCGCCCTTGCTGATCGGCAGCAGTACGCGAACCATTTCCTGCATCAGGGTGGCGCCGTCCATGCGGGCCGCTTCGAGGATGTCGCGGGGAATGTCCTTGAAGTAGGTGTAGATCATCCAGACGAGGATCGGCAGGTTGATCAGCGTGTAGATGATGATCAGCACCGTGCGGCTGTCGAGCAGGCCGAATTGCTTGGCCAACAGATAGATCGGTACCAGCACGCCCACGGGCGGCAGCATCTTGGTGGAAAGCATCCACAGCAGCGTGCCCTTGGTCCGTTTGGTTTCGTAGAAGGCCATCGAATAGGCCGCCGGGATTGCGATCAGCATGCCCAGTGCAGTGGCGCCGAAGGAGATGGTCACCGAGTTCCAGGCGTACTTGAAGTAGCCGCTGCGGTCCTGGATCTGCAGGTAGTTTTCCAGTGTCGGCGTGAAGATGAACTGCGGCGGCGTGGCGAAGGCGTCGATCTCCGTCTTCAGGCTGGTCAGCAGCATCCAGAAGATCGGGAAGAACAACAGTAGCGCGATTGCCCAGGCGAACAGCCCGACCAATAGCGTATTGAGGCGGCGACTTTGTTTGAGCGTCAGCATCGGTCTGTCCTCAGTACTTTTCGGTGAGATTCTTGCCGAGCATCCGCACCAGGATGATCGCCGCGATGTTGGCGATCACCACCGCGATCAGGCCACCGGCCGATGCCATGCCGACGTCGAATTGCAGCAGCGCCTGGGTGTAGATCAGGTAGGCAAGGTTGGTCGAGGCGTATCCGGGACCACCGCTGGTGGTGGTGAAGATCTCGGCGAAGACGGAAAGCAGAAAGATGGTTTCGATCATCACCACTACCGCGATGGGCCGCGCCAGGTGTGGCAGGGTCAGGTGCCAGAAAATGGCGATTGGACCGGCACCATCGAGGCGGGCGGCTTCCTTTTGTTCCTGGTCGAGGGACTGCATGGCGGTCATCAAGATAAGGATCGCGAAGGGCAGCCATTGCCAGGACACGATGATGATGATCGAGAGCAGCGGATGCTGAGCCAGCCAGTCCACCGGTTGTGCACCAAAGAACTTCCAGACGGCCGCTAGGATTCCCGAGACGGGGTGGTAGATCAGGTTCTTCCAGACCAGCGCACTGACGGTCGGCATGATGAAGAACGGCGAGATCAACATGACGCGGACGATGCCGCGGCCAGTGAAATCCGCCGCTTCCAATAGTGCCGAGATCAGCACACCGAGCACGACGCTGATCAGCAGCACGCTGCCAACCAACAACAAGGTGTTGGTCATGCCGGGCATGAAGCCAGCGTCGGTCAGAAAGTAGTGAAAATTCTCCAGCCCGACGAAATCATTCTCGCCGGGGTAAAGCAGGTTGTAGCGAATCACCGAAAAGTAGACGGTCATCGACAGCGGAACCAGCATCCACAGCAGCAACAGCGCAACGGACGGGCTGACGAGAAACCAGCTGGGGCCGAACCGGCGCGGCTTGCGCTCGCTCGGCTCGCTTGCCATATCGGTAAGGGGCGCCTTGGGCAAGGCTGTTGAGGTGGTAGCCATGGCTGTGCTCCGGCTGAAAGAAGGCCATGAGGGCTCGGGCGAGCCCTGCCTGGTGTTCACCTTCGGTGAGGAAGGGACGTTGCCTGCTTGCGGTGCCTATTTGGGGTAGCCGGCGCGCTTCATTTCCCGCGTGGTCGACTGCTGCACGGCCGTGAGCATCTGCTCGACTGGCATCTGGCCGGTGAGGGCGGCTGCGAACATTTTGCCGACCTGAGTGCCAATGGCCTGGAATTCGGGAATGGTCACCAGCTGGATGCCGACATAGGGCACAGGTTTGGCGGACGGCGAGGCGGGATCAGCCTGTTTCAGCGACTCCAGCGTGATCTTCGCGAACGGCGCGGCGGCCATGTATTCATTGCTGTAGGTGGACTCGCGAGTGCCCGGCGGTACGTTAGCGACGCCGTCGGTCTCGGCAACCAGTTCGGCATAGTCCTGCGAGGTGGCCCAGGCTGCGAAGGTCTTGGCGGCTTCCTGCTTGTTCGAGCTAGCAGGAATGGCCAGCGCCCAGGAGTAAAGCCAGGCGGAGCCTTTATCGGTCGTTTGTTGAGGCGCGAAGGTGAAGCCGACTTTGTCCGCCACCTTGCTCTGTGAGGCATCGGTGACGAATGAACCGGCTACGGTGGCATCGACCCACATGGCGCATTTGCCGCTGTTGAACAGCGCCAGGTTTTCGTTGAAGCCGTTGCTGGAAGCACCTGGCGGGCCGTACTTGCTCAGCAGGTCCACGTAGAAGTTGGCTGCTTTGGTCCATTCGGGTCCGTTGAATTCCGGCTGCCATTTCTCATTGAACCAGCGCGCGCCGAAGGAATTGGCAACGGTGGTGACCAGCGCCATGTTCTCACCCCAACCGGCCTTGCCGCGCAGGCAGATGCCGTATTGCTCTTCGCTGGGCTTGTGCAGCTTCTCAGCGAATTCGGCCATCTGTGTCCAGGTCGGATGCTCCGGCATCTCCAGCCCGGCCTGCTCGAACAGGTCCTTGCGGTAGTAGGTCATCGAGCTTTCGGCATAGAACGGCAGCGCATACAGAGTGCCATCGACCGACAGGCCCTCACGCACCGAGGGGAAGACGTCATCGAGGTTGTAGTCATCAGGCAGGTTGGTCATGGGGGCCAACCAGCCTTTGTCGCCCCAGAGTGAAGCTTCGTACATGCCAATGGTGAGTACATCGAATTGACCGCCTTGGGTGGCGATGTCGGTGGTCAGGCGCTGGCGCAGGACATTTTCTTCGAGCACGACCCAGTTGAGGTCGATGTCGGGATGTTGCTCTTCGAAGGTCTTGGAGAGGCGCTGCATGCGGATCATGTCAGCGTTGTTGACGGTCGCAACGGTCAGCGTCTCGGCGACAGCCTGAGTCGCGCCGATCATGGCAAAACAGGTGGTTCCGATTAGCAACTTCGCAAATTTCATCGAGGGCTCCTCTTCCGCGGCCGGAGGGCGGAAGCACTTATTGTTTTTGTTGTGGCTCGCGTACTGCGGTACGAGCGGCTCGCGAGCATTACAACTCTGGGAGTGTCAGGCTCACAAAGCCCTGACTGCACATCATCTGGTACTTTTTTGCACCGTTACGGTTGATCGATGAGGTTGATTCGGTACCTGTGCAAACGCTCGCTTAGTGGGGGCTAGCGCTCTGAAACCTCGGGGAAAAGCGGTGCGACCGGCCTTTAACCGTTCATGGCGGCGGGAGATCCTCATGTGACACGCAGCGACGAAGCGTATCAGCTGGCGAGGTTCTGCTCGGTCAACCGCTGCTCAACCAGACGGCGGTAGCAGGAGGGGGTCATGCCCTTGAGCTGCTGAAAGCGCCGATTGAAATTGGACAGGTTATTGAAGCCTGACTCAAAGCAGACGTCGGTGACCGGTTTGTCGTTGTCCAGCAGCAGCTCGCAGGACTTGCTGATGCGCAGGCTGTTGACGAACTCGACATAACAGCGGCCCGTGGCGCGTTTGAAAAAGCGTGAAAAATAGGTGGGCTTCATGCCCAGGTGACTCGCGACTTCTTCGAGCGGCAGTTCGCGCATGTAATGGTCGAAGATGTAGTTGACCGCCATGTTGGTGCGGTCGGCGTGGTGCTCATCTCCCAGCTGCGACGAGGTGGCGCCGGAGAGCAGCTGATAGTCGTCGCAGCTGGCCAGCAGCTCTAGCATGATCAGGAAATAGCCGAGGCGGGTGGCCCCGCTGCTGCCGGCGACCCGATGCATCAGCCTGCTGGCCTCGGCAATGGTCTGCGGACAGCGGTACTCGATCCCATAGCGTGAACGCTCGAGCATCGGCGTCAAACTGCGTAGTTCGGAAAACACGTTGTGGCCCGCTTCGAACAGTTCGTCGGTGAAATTGACGAGCATGTCGCGCTTGGCGACCGCTTCACCCTCATCGACCTGGCTGATCCAGTTGTGTGGCAGATTCGGGCCGGTCAAGAACAGGCTGTTGGGACCGAAATTGCCGACATAATCCCCAACGAAGACCTTGCCCGAACTGGCGACGATCAAATGCAGTTCGTATTCCTTGTGATTGTGCCAGCGCACCAGCGGGCACGGAAAACCATGTTCACGGTAGATCAGCGAGTTGCCGTGGTGATCGTCCATCAGTTCGTAGGATGGGTCAGAGATCTTTAACGCTTTCATGCCCGTTTCCGTCGTCCTTATTGTTATCCCCTTGGGGTTATAGACGTTCGCGCTGTTGTGGCCAACCGTCAGACAATTTCGTATCGGTAGGGCAGGTCCGGGCCGCGACGGGAACAGGTGATCGCCGCTGCCTGAACGGCAAACGCCAGCATGGCCTGCAACTGGTCGCGCTGAATCTGCGCCAGGGCTGCGGCTGTATCCAGCTTGTGTTCGTGCAGGTAGCTGAGCAGCGCGGCCTGGAAGGTATCGCCGGCACCAACCGTATCGCGCACGTTCACAGGTTTTGCCTCCACATAAAACTCGCCCTGGCGGCGGCTGAACAACTGTGCGCCTTCTCTGCCTCGGGTCAACACCACCAGTTCGCAGCCTCCTTGCAACCAGCGCCGGGCGATGGATTCGGGGGTTTCGCCAGGATAAAGCAGAGCCAGATCCTCATCGCTGACCTTGATGAGATGCGCAAGCGCAGCGATCGCCTCGACACGCTCGCGCCAGCGGGCCAGGTCCGGTTCGACGTTTAGGCGGATGTTGGGATCGAAGGAAATGAGCCGGCGCTCGCTTTCGCGGCGGACCAGCGACAGCAGGGTGTCAGCGATCGGGGCGGTGACGATGGAGTAGGAGCCGACGTGAATGCCGCGGATCTCATCGCTGAGCGAGGCGAGATGCTCGTCGCGTGGGAGGCGATCGGCACAGCCTTCGCCGCGAAAGCTGTAGACGGGTGAACCGTTGGCACCCAGGGCGACCATCGCCAGTGTGGTGGGTGCATCGAAGTCGATCAGATAGCGCGTATTGACTCCTTCGTCCTCAAGCACTTGCCGCAGTTGCTGCCCCAAGTGGTCTCGGGACATGCCCGTGAGCAAAGCCGACGGCGTCCCGAGGCGGGAGAGGCCGACCGCTACGTTAAAGGGCGAGCCGCCAGCCACCGCGTCGAGACTCAAGCGGTTGCGCAGGGTGCCCCCGGGCGCTACAAAAACGTCGAACAGGGCTTCGCCACAAACCAGATACATGATCATTTCCGCTGCTGGAAATCGTTTGAGCTTAATCGTGGCCGTCGCGACATAACAGTACGCCGCAGGCTATCGATCGATACGATTTTGCACAGGTCCGACGCCGCTCAATACACCCATACCTCGACACGGCGGTTCTTTACGCGACCGCTATGCGTGTTCGAGGCTACTGGAAGTTCGTCGCCTAAACCGTTGATTTCTCTAACGAGTATTCCGCCCCGGGCGAGCTCTCTACGAACCGCCATGGCACGAAGTTTGGAGAGCAAAGCGGTACGCGCCGGGTCGCCCGAAGCGTCTCCGAATCCAACCAGGACCGCCGCGCTCATCGTTTTGTTGGTGCTCTGCAGGTACTCGATCAGCCGCTCGACGTCACGTTGCGCCTTGTTGTCCAAGCGCGCGCTACCTTCATCGAAGCGGAAGTTAACCGTCAGACGCTGCGCCTGGCTGGCGAGGTTTTGGTACGGCTGCGGCATGCCAGGCGATGGAGAGAGGGTGATCGCGTTGATTGCTTGCCCGATGTAGCCCGACTTGGCGACGATGGCTTGGCCAGCAGCACTGTGCACGAAGCTTAGAAAGGTTCGGGTCCACTCCGACTGCTGAGCCGGGTTCGCATAGAAAAACAACCGCCGCGACAATGGATAGTCCTCGGTCGCCACCAGTGCTGTGCTGGGTAGCATGGGCTGCGAATCACCGTCTGCTATTGCCAGTGCGCGGGCTTTACCCACCGATGCGAGGCCGACGAAACCAATCGCGCCGGGGCGACCACTGACGATCTGTGAGAGTTGGTCATTGGATTCATAGCGGGCGGCATCGGCGGCCAACGTCTTCCCCTGTGCTCCGAGCACCAGCTCCTTGAAGGTGTCGAAGGTGCCGGACTGGTCATCCCGCGCGTGCAGCTCCACAGGTATGTCTTTGCCGCCGAGCGCTTTCCAGTTGCGGATTTCACCGGCAAACAGGTTGGCGACCTGCTCAACGCTGAGTGAGGAGACTGGGTTGTCGGGGTTTACGATGATTGCCAGTCCGTCGATCGCAATCACCTGCTCGGCTGCTGCGCTGCGCAAGTCGCCGAGGGCGGAGAGGCTTGCATACTCGCTGTCCTTGATGGGGCGCGAAGCAGCCGCGAGATCGGAGGAGCCGTCTTTAAGCCCGGCGAAACCGGTGCCGGTGCCGTGTGCTGCAACAAGGGCATGAACCGCTCGGCCGGAGCTGTCGATGGCACTGATGCGCTGTTCGTTCTCCTTGCCGGCCGGGCTGATTCGCACCGAACTCAGGCCCTGCGCTTCGAAGAGGCCGGCCAGCAGCATCGGTGCGAGCTTCGCACCGACCGTGTTGGATCCCTGAATACGCAGGACCGGACTGTTGTTTACGGGGGTAGCCAATGGCTCGCCTAGCGCGAGCGGGCTGGCGCAAAGTAGGCCGAAGGCCCACAGGCGCAGCGCCCGTTTTCCCTTGCCGCTTACGGACGCTGAACCTGTCATGCGATGACTCTCCCTTTCAAAGAAGCGGGGAGATTAAGACGCTTTGCTTACCGTTATGTGACAGTCGGCCGCGGCGGGTCGAGGTTGTCGATCAGATCGCAAAACTATGTGCAGGCTCACCCAACTGCGGCATCGGCAGCATGATGATCAGCGCAGCGCGATCCACACGGGGCAGTGGTCCGAGGGTTTTTCCATGCTGCGGATGTCATAGTCGACACCGCAATCTGTGACGCGCTCATGCAGGCCTGCAGTGGTCAGGATCAGGTCGATGCGCAGCCCTCGGCGTGGGTCATCTTCGAATCCGCGGCTGCGGTAATCGAACCAGCTGAAACGATCGACGACTTCAGGGTTGAGCGTACGGAAGCTGTCTTGCAATCCCCAGTTCTTCAGGCGAGCTAACCACTCGCGTTCTTCCGGCAGAAAGCTGCATTTGCCGGTGCGCAGCCAGCGCTTGGCGTTCACCTCCCCAATGCCGATGTCACAGTCTTCGGGCGAGATGTTGAAGTCGCCCATCACGGCTACGGATTGCTCCGGGGTAAAGCGCTCTTCGAGCAGCGCCTGAAGATCTGCGTAGAACTTGGTTTTGGCGGGAAACTTGGTGGGATGAATGCGGCTTTCGCCTTGTGGGAAATAACCGTTCATGACGGTAACCGGCTCGCCGTTGGCATCGGCAAAGCGGCCCCAGATGAAACGCTTCTGCGATTCTTCGCCGTCGCCGGGAAAGCCTTTGTGGATCTCAAGTGGAGCCTGTCGAGATAACAGCGCGACACCGTAGTGCCCTTTTTGGCCATGAAAATGAACGTGATAGCCAAGGGCTTCGATTTCGGCTTGAGGAAACTGCTCGTCCGCCACTTTGGTTTCCTGCAGACCGATCACGTCGGGCTGATGCTTCTCAATAATGGCAGAAAGCTGATGAGGTCTAGCTCTTAAGCCATTGATATTAAAAGAAACAAGCTTCATCGGCAGCGGCTCCGGCAAAACCGCAATTCTACTGGTATGGCGGTGCTACGGCGAGCCGTAATAATCGATCCGGTTCTCGTCCGGCAGAACTCCGATACGGGTGCTAACGTGAAACAAGCTCCGAGGACATAACAAGAGAACCGCTATGCCGATGACTGCAGAAGTACGAATGCTCGACAGTGGTTACGCCAGGGAAATACGCTCGCTTCTGTACAACGCTTACCGACACGAACCGACCTTCGCCTATCTATTCGAAGCTGATCGCCCCGGCTACGAGCAGCGTGTCCGCGCAACCGTCCGCGAGCTGGTCAATCAGCACCTGCTGCAGGATCAGCCCGCGCTTGGGCTGTTGCTCGATGATCGGCTGATCGCTGCCGCGCTGATTGCGCCACCGCAGCGTCGGCTGGACATTACCGAAAGCTGGGCCTGGCGAATGCGCATGCTGCTCACAGCGGGCTTTCGCTGTACGCGGCGTTACCTTGATTACCACGCCGCGGTGCTGGGTTGTCTGCCGCCGGGCTCCTATCATGTATTGCCGCTGATGGCGGTTCATCCCAAGTGCCAGGGGCAACACTACGGCGAACAGCTGCTTGAAGCGCTGCATAACTGGTGTGCTGCGGACTCGGCATCGGAAGGCCTCGTGATCGACACTGGCAACCCGCGCTACCTGCATTTTTATGAACGTCAGGGCTACCAAGACATTGGCCAGGTGGCGATCGGCCCGGTCGTTGAGCATGTGTTCTTCCATCCGGCGCCGCGACAGGTCGAATCATCTACTGCATAGAGCGAATTTTGCGCCGGGGCGACAGTCGTACTGATGTTGTCCAAAGAAGTGCTCCCATGCTCTCGTCTGACGCTGTAAATGCCGAGCTACACGCATCGACACTTCGCCAAAGCCCAGTGCGCAGCGTGCTAGCATCCTTGGCCATGCCTATTTCTCTCCTTCGCCGTGTCGTTCCGACAGGCCTCATGTTGTGCTGTGCATCAGCGGTGTACGCAGCTGAACTCGACGTCAAGCTCACGCCATCAAACGATGCGCTGCGGGAAAACGTCGAGAACTACATCGGCGAGCTAGGCGATCGCAACGAAGAAGAACTGCTGCGCTACAGCCGTATCGCCCAGGAGCAGGCGAACAAAGCCCTCCAGGCGTTGGGCTATTACCATGCTGAAATCGAAACCAGGGTCACCGATGGGGAAAATCCGCAGTTAGCGCTGCGAATCAGGCCCGGCGAGCCGGTTCGTCTGCGAGATATCAAGGTGCAGGTCAACGGACCGGCCGCCGAGCTGCAGACGTTTCGGGTGCCGCGCAACACATTGAAACCAGGCGCTGTGCTCAATCACGGGCAGTACGAAGCGGTCAAACAACGGATTCTCAACCAGGCCTCGCGTTATGGGTTTTTCGACGGACGTTTCGAGCGCCAACGTCTGGAGATCAACCCCGACACGAATGCCGCTGACGTCGAGTTGGTCTTCAACAGCGGGCCGCGCTATCTGCTCGGCGATGTTGGGTTCGAGGGTGACTCGCCGTTTGACCCGGATCTGCTGACGCGCATGGTGCCTTTCGAACCCGGCACGCCGTATGACTCGGAGCTGATTGCCGAGCTCAACCAGGCGATGCAGTCCAGCGGCTATTTTGAAGGTGTGCGGGTCGATGCCAATCCGGCCAACGCCAATCAACAGCGCATTCCCGTCGCTGTGCAGTTGACCACGCGAGAGCCGCGCACGCTCGGACTTGGATTGGGCTACTCGACCGACGTCGGTCCGCGTATACGCTTCGATTTCACCCGTCATTGGGTCAACCCGCAGGGCCACAGCTACGGCATCGAGTCCGAACTGTCCGCCCCGCGGCAGAACGTCGGCGTCTTCTATGACGTGCCGCTGGACCCACCTTTGACCGACAAACTGCGCTACGCGGCTGGCTATCAGTACGAAGAGCTGAGCGACAAAGATAGCCTGAGTCGACTACTGACGGTTGGCCCCGAGTGGCACCGCAGGTTGCCCAGCGGCTGGCAGCGCGTTTGGGCGTTGAAGTGGCGCCATGAGCAGTACGAGCTGGGCGATGATTCTGGGGTCAGCACCTTGTTGATGCCTGGTGTGGCCTACAGCTTTCTGCGCAGCGACAACCGCCTCGATCCCAGTCATGGCTATCGCTTGAGGTTCGAGCTGGGCGCGGCGAAGGAAGGCGTGTTCTCGGATGCTGATCTGGTCCATGCCAACGCGACGGTCAAGGGCCTGACCACGCTGGGCGCTCGGCATCGCTTTCTCGGGCGGGTGGAAGTGGGCGGCAACTGGACGGACGAATACACCAACGTGCCGCCATCGCTGCGCTATTTCGCCGGTGGTGACCAAAGCGTGCGGGGCTACGACTACCAGAGCCTGTCACCGACCAACTCCGATGGCGACCGAATCGGCGGGCGTTACCAGCTCGCGGTCAGCGCCGAGTACCAGTATTCACTGACCGAGAAATGGCGCCTGGCGACCTTTGTCGATCAGGGTAATTCGTTCAACTCGTTAGAGCTGCCGAGCCTCAAAAGCAGCGTAGGTGTCGGCGTGCGCTGGGTCTCGCCGGTTGGGCCGATTCGCGTGGATCTGGCTCATCCGCTGGATGGGGAAGGTGGTGTTCGGTTGCATTTTTCCATGGGGCCGGAGCTTTGAGGCGTAGTGCGAAAATAGTCAGCTGGGTTCTGCTGTTTCCGTTGGCCCTGCTCATGGCCATCGTTCTGGCGGTTGGCCTGCTGGTCGGTACCGAAGCCGGTAGTCGTTGGGTGTTGGGCAAAGTCCCTGGGCTGCAGGTCGAAGCATTCAGCGGGCGTCTAGGCGGCCGTTGGCAGGCGGACGGTCTGGTATGGGAACAAGATAGTCGCCGGGTCGAGGTGGCGTCGCCGCAGATGAGCTGGTCGCCCAGTTGCTTGCTGCGTAAGACCCTTTGCATTGAAGAGCTGGTCACTGGCGATATCGATTTGCAGTTTCCTCCTGCTGACGAAGAAGAGACAGCAAGCGAGCCCTTCCAATTGCCTGAGCTTGATCTGCCGCTCGAGCTGCGTATCGAGCGAGTCGACATCGGTGCGGTCAAGCTCAACGGCGTTCAACAGTTGCAGGGGGCCGAACTGCAGGCAGACTGGGACGAGCAGGGGCTCGCCATCAGGTCTTTGACGGTTCGCCGTGATGACGTTGTGCTCGAGCTTGCGGGCCGCCTACTGACCAAAGCCGACTGGCCGCTGGCGCTGGAGGGGACCGCGGCGATCCGCTCGCCAAACGCGCAGCCCTGGGCGTTGAAGTTCGAGGTTGATGGCGAGCTGCGCGAACATTTGATGGTCGACGTGCAAAGCCAGGGCTACCTGGACGCCAAACTCAGCGGCTGGGTGCGCCCGCTTGAACCGGACGTGCCAGCAAATCTGCTGTTGGCGTTGGAGAATTTCAAGGCCGCACCGGAGCTGCCAGATGCCTTGCGTCTGGAGGCGCTGGAGCTGACCGTCAAAGGCGATATGGAACAGGGCTACCGCTTGGACGGTAACGGGAGCCTACAAGGCGAGGGCGGTGCGGTGGCTGTTGCGCTGAACGGCCTGGTGGACAAAGTGCACGCAGAGATCGAGGCCTTTAGCCTGGATGCGGGCGAGCAGCAGGGCGTCGACTTGAGCGGTGCCGTTAGCTGGCAGGACGGTCTGGATGCACAAGCCCAGTTGGCTTGGCGTAATTTCCCATGGCGCCGCCTCTATCCCGATATTGAGGAACCACCTGTTGCGCTGCGAACCCTCGATGCGCAGATCCAGTATGACGACGGTAACTACCTCGGGAATTTCAATGCTGCGCTGACAGGCCCTTCCGGTGATTTCACGCTGCAGAGCCCTGTCAGCGGCAACCTCGAAGTGGTGCACCTCCCGCAGCTGGAACTGCAAGCCGGACAGGGCAGAGCCGAAGGAAACCTCAGCGTCGGGTTCGCAGACGGCGTCGACTGGACGACTCGGCTTAAGCTGAGCGAATTCGATCCGTCTTATTGGGTCGCGGAGCTGCCAGGGCAGATCGGCGGCACGTTGAGCAGTAGCGGAGCCTTGCGAAACGAAAATCTGCAGGCTGAGGCCGCTCTCGACTTGAATGGCACGTTGCGCAAACAGCCGCTCAAGCTTCAGCTACAGGCGAGCGGCGAAAACGCCACCTGGAACCTGCCGACGGTCGATCTGCGTCTTGGCGACAACCGCATCCAGGGCAGTGGCCGCTGGGCTGAGACGCTTGAGGCGAACCTGGCGCTCGATCTCTTGCGTCTGGGCCAGCTTTGGCCTGACCTGAGCGGCAAACTGACGGGTAACCTCGACCTGGCAGGCACGCCAGACGCACCTCAGGGAAAGCTGGCGCTGAGCGGCGCTGATGTTGCGTTCCAGAACAATCGAATCCAGCGCTTGCAACTTGCCGCCAGTCTCTCGGAGGGCGAGCGCGGCCAGCTCAGCCTGGACGCAACAGGCTTCCAGGCCGGAGCGACCGAAGTGGGTCAGTTGCAACTGAGCGCCGAAGGCACGCAAACCGACCACCAGGCGAGCCTGCTGCTACAAGGGCCATTGCTCGACTTGTCGTTGGCGTTGACCGGCGGGCTCAAAGGTGGCGATTGGCGGGGCCGGTTGGTAGAAGCCGAACTGGATGCTCAGGGGCAGCAGTGGGCCTTGCGGGACCCAGCGACCCTGCAGCGCCTGGAGAACGGCCGGATTACGTTCGGCGCGCACTGCTGGCTCTCAGGGCAAGCCACGCTGTGTGCCGACGATCAGCGGCTGCAACCTGACCCACAGTTGCGCTACCGCCTGCGCGACTTTCCGCTCGAGTCGCTTGCCGAATACCTGCCGGACAATCTGATCTGGCAGGGCGAAGTCAATGCGGATCTAGCGCTGGATCTGCCGAGTGCGGGTCCAAGCGGGTCTATCCGTGTCGACGCCGGCCCTGGCATGTTGCGCATGCGCGACGGTGAGCAGTGGCTCGATTTCCCGTACCAGACCTTGTCGTTGACTAGCCAACTAGCCCCGAAACAGGTGGATAGCAGGCTGCGATTCGAGGGAGGTGATCTTGGCGATCTGGATGCCCGACTGCGGGTAGACCCCAGTGGTGAGGTCAAGCCAATCTCTGGCAATTTCCAGCTAAGCAATTTCGATCTGTCTGTTATCAAGCCTTTTGTTGTGCAGGTCGAGCGACTCGACGGACAACTGAACGGCAATGGCCAGATCTCGGGCACGCTGCAACAGCCACAGATCAACGGAGAACTGAGGCTTACTGAAGGCGAGATTGCGGGCGCTGAGCTGCCGGTCAGCTTCGAGCAGCTGCAGGTCACGGCCATCATCGACGGCGAGCGGGTTCGTGTCGACGGTGACTGGCGCAGCGGCGAGCAGGGCCAGGGGCATATTGCAGGAACGATCGATTGGGCACAGGCGCTGGACCTCGATCTGCGAATCAGCGGCAGTCAGTTGCCTGTGATAGTCGAGCCCTATGCTGAGCTCGAAATCGCGCCCGATCTACGCATTCAGTTGGCTGACGAGCAGCTGGCCGTAAGCGGGAAGCTTCGTGTGCCACGCGGCGAAATTACCGTCCGCGAGCTGCCGCCCTCGACGGTGAAGGTGTCTGAGGATGCGGTCATCGTCGGCGCCGAAGCGGAAGAGAACAAGCCACCCATGGCCATTCGCATGGATGTCGACGTTGAAGTTGGGCAGGACAGGCTGCGCTTTTCCGGCTTCGGTCTAACGGCGGATCTTGCCGGCTACCTGCACATAGGCGACGACTTCGATGCGCGTGGTGAGCTCAGCCTCAACAAGGGTCGTTACCGCGCTTACGGCCAGCGCCTGACGATCCGCCGTGCCCGGTTGTTGTTCACCGGTGTGCTGTCGCAACCCTACCTGGATATCGAAGCCATTCGGCGTATCGAAGACGAGAATGTCATTGCGGGCCTGCGTATTACCGGCAGTGCAGAGCAGCCACGCGTCGATGTATTTGCCGAACCCGCCATGAGTCAGGAGCAGGCATTGTCCTACCTGGTGCTTGGCCGGCCCCTTGGCGCCGAGACGGGTGACAGCAATCTGCTGGCCCAAGCGGCCCTTGGACTCGGCTTGGCCGGCAGCGCGTCGATTACCGGCAACGTCGCGCAACGCCTGGGTATCGAGGATTTTCAGCTGGACACTGAAGGTAGCGGTGCAGACACCAGTGTAGTCGCGAGCGGGAAGCTAACGGATCGGCTGACCTTACGTTATGGCGTAGGGGTGTTCGAGCCTGCCAATACGGTTGCGTTGCGCTATCAGCTGACCAAGCGGATTTTCCTCGAAGCGGCCAGCGGGCTCGCCAGTTCATTGGACGTCTTTTACAGGCGGGATTTCTGATCATTTCCCCCAAAATAATGCCGCGGTTCGACTGGCATTGGCGCTGCGCTAGGCTACGCTCACAGGCTTCCGTATGCGGCAACCTGGCGCGGGTTCGCAGGCTGACTAACCGGTCGCTCGCTCGTCCCGCTCATACGCTACAGATCCCACACAAAGGGTGTGGCGCCAAGGGCTAAAGGTGGTGGTAGGATCGCTCGGTCGCTCCTTGCATGGCGGCTGATGCGAGGCTCTAGCATGAGTCTTGCAGGTTGTCGGTAACGCTCCGGACATTGAAGTCGGAGTATTACCGGGTCGTTCGGGCAGCAGTTGAAGTCGCGTTCTCCACGCGCCGTTCAGTGTTCGTACCGACTCGGCCCGCTCGGGCAAGGATGTCTAACATAATCAATAAGGGTGCTTTGAATGGAATTCCTGCAAAACCTGGTTAATAGCGTCAACGGTCTCGTCTGGGGACCGCCCATGCTGGTGCTGATTCTCGGTACCGGTCTTTTCCTTATGGTCCTGCTCAAGTTCATGCCGCTGGTGCGCATAGGTACTGGTTTCGCACTGATTTGGCGCGGACGTACAAAAGGCGACGACGACACAGGGGAAATCAGCCCGTTTCAAGCGCTGATGACGTGTCTGGCCGCAACCGTGGGCACCGGCAACATTGCCGGTGTCGCCACCGCAATTTTTCTCGGCGGGCCTGGCGCGCTGTTCTGGATGTGGTGCACGGCGCTGGTGGGAATGGCGACCAAGTACTGCGAAGTCGTGCTGGCGGTGCATTACCGGGAAAAGGATGACCGCGGCGAGCATGTCGGCGGACCGATGTACGCCATCAAGAACGGCTTGCACAAGCGTTGGTTATGGCTGGGCGGCGCCTTTGCCATCTTTGGCGGCTTGGCTGGGTTCGGTATCGGCAACATGGTGCAGGTCAACAGCATGGCGCTGGCGCTGGAGGCCACTTTCTCAGTACCGCTGTGGGTCACCGGTCTGGTCACCATGCTGTTCGTTGGGCTGGTCATTCTTGGCGGCATCAAGCGCATCGGTGCGGTAGCCGCAGCGTTGGTGCCGTTCATGTGCGTGGCCTATGTCATCGCCGGCATCGTGGTGCTGGTGGTGCACGCTGCTGAGCTGCCGGCTGCGTTCGACTTGATCTTCACGCACGCCTTCTCGCCAATCGCTGCGACCGGCGGCTTTGCCGGTGCGGCTGTGATGGCTGCGATTCGCTTCGGCGTGGCGCGTGGCATCTTCTCCAACGAAGCGGGGCTGGGCACTGCAGGTATCGCGCAGGCCGCCGGCACCACCAAAAGCTCGGTACGCTCGGGTCTTATCGGCATGATGGGTACCTTTATCGACACCATCATCATCTGCTCGATCACCGGCCTGGCGATCATCTGCTCCGGTGTCTGGACCGGTGGCGAAAGCGGTGCGGCGCTGTCTGCAGCAGCCTTCGAGTCGGCAATGCCTGGTGTTGGTGCGGCGTTGTTAACTATTGCACTGGTGGTGTTCGCGTTCACCACGATCCTGGGCTGGAGCTATTTCGGCGAAAAGTGCTGGGAGTTCTTGGTCGGTACCAAGGCGATCTGGCCGTTCCGGGTCATCTGGGTCCTGGCTGTTCCGTTCGGCGCGATCGCTCAGCTCGATTTCGCCTGGCTGTTGGCGGACACCCTGAATGGCCTGATGGCAATTCCTAACCTCGTCGCGCTGCTGCTGCTGAGCCCGGTGGTGGTCAAGTTGACCAAGGAATACTTTGCCCGCACACACGCCGCTTAAAACCCGCGCCGCGGGTACGCCCGCGGCCCATGACTGAGAGGAGTTCGCATGACTGAAGTAACCCTGAAAGGCAATCCGATCCAGGTTGCCGGCAACTTTCCGCAGGCTGGCCAGAAGGCGGCGCCGTTCAGCCTGGTAGGCGGAGATCTGTCCGACGTGACGCTTGCGAGCTTCGCGGCTAAGCGAAAGATCTTGAACATCTTCCCAAGCATCGATACGCCGACCTGTGCCACCTCGGTGCGCAAGTTCAATGCACAGGCCAACGAACTGGCTAATACAGTGGTGCTGTGTATCTCTGCCGATTTGCCTTTCGCGCAAAAGCGCTTCTGCGGCTCTGAAGGCCTGGATAATGTCATCAACCTATCCACCATGCGCGGGCGCGAGTTCCTGGAGAACTACGGTGTACTGATCGCGAGCGGCCCGCTTGCCGGTGTGTCGGCTCGCGCTGTCGTAGTGCTGGATGAACAGGACCAGGTGCTTCACAGCGAGCTGGTTGCCGAGATCGGTTCCGAGCCGGACTACGACGCTGCGATTGCGGCGCTTAAATAAGCGCTGCCAATAGGAAGCGGTGCAACGCCGCTTCCTTTGTCTCTGAAATCTGACGACAAAAATACACCCCAGCCGCACCTCTTCTTTGCCATTAATCAATTGGCTGAATAACCCTACTGACGCTTAGCTTCAGTACGTGGTTTTCCAAACGCAGCCGTGCCAGGCAACGGCGACAGGCGCTGATTTGCAGCACCGTAAAATCTTTTTCTGTCGCTGCGGTCAGAGCATTCGTTGCCTATTGAATGGATTCGCTTATGTCTAGCTCGCACATCAAGAAAAAGATCGGTGTATCCGGCACAGGGATGATCGCGCACTGCTTCATCCGGCTGATCAAGCAGCACTATCACGATCTGGAAATCTCGCGAGTTCTGACTCGCCGCCCATTGAATTCCTTCACTGATTTTCCGCTGTCTGAACGCCTTACCAATTCGATTGATCATCTGATCGCTGATTCTGACTTGATCGTCGAGTGCAGCGGTGATGTCTTTCATGGCACCGAGGTCATCGAGCGAGCGTTCGAGGCTGGCTTGCCGGTTGTGACAATCAATGCTGAGCTTCAGGTCACCACGGGTTCGTACTTGGCTGGCAAGGGCTTCATTACCGAGGCCGAGGGCGACCAGCCGGGGTCATTAGCGGCGCTTCATGAAGAAGCGTTGATGATGGGCTTCAAACCGTTGGTCTACGGCAACATGAAGGGCTACCTGAACCACGATCCCTCGGTTGAGGACATGCGGTACTGGGCAAAGCGCCAAGGCATAAGCGTAGACCAGACCACTTCGTTCACCGACGGCACCAAAGTGCAGATCGAACAGGCAATAGTCGGCAACGGCCTGGGCGCAACGATCACCAAGCAGGGGCTGGAAGGCTTGGCTTCGACCAATTTGACGGAATCGGGCAACCTGCTTGGCATGATGGCCGAGCGGCTGGGGCAACCCTTTGTGGATTATCTGATTCCTTCCGGTTATCCCGCGGGCGGTGTTTTCCTGGTCTGTCGCCATGATGACGATCAGCGCGCTGCCATCGAGTATTTCAAGCTCGGCCCCGGCCCGTATTACACGCTGGTGCGCCCATTCCATCTCTGTTCGCTGGAAGTCGGTAAAACCGTGCGCCGAGTGCTCAGTGGTGGTGATGTGCTGCTGAACAACTCAGTCACACCGACTCTGGGTGTGGGCGCAATTGCCAAGCGAGCCATGCGCCCAGGTGAGCTGATCGAGCGAGGCATCGGCGGATTCCAATTTCGCGGCGAGGCCCTAAAGCTCGATCAGCATCCCGATCATGTCCCGATCGGCCTGTTGCGCAAGACTGCATTGAGGAGGGCGGTCGAGCCGGGGCAGCTCATCACCTTCGATGACGTCGATATCCTGCCCAGTCGTGCTCTAGACATCGTCATGCAACAGCGCGCTGCATCTGGGGCAAGCGTTCTGCAGAAACCGCCGGCCGACCATGGGCGCGCCGCTTTGGCGGTGATGGGCAGCTGACAGCTGACCAGTACTGAGCGAAAGCCAGCCGACTGTTTTTCTGTTAGTTCAAGCGTTCGGAGCACCACCCTAATTTCACGCGTCGAGAACAGCCGATCTCGGTGACCGGGATCGGCTGTTGTTGCAGCCGTTCCGACGACTGACTCGTGCGCTCGGGTAGGAGCTCCAGCTCAACTAGACCGCATAGCCAAGCATCCTAGGCAGCCAAAGGGCGATTTCCGGAAAAACCGCCACTAGGATCAGTGCACTGCCCATCACCAGAACGAACAGCAAGGCCCAACCAACCGTTTGCTCCAGGCGGATCTTGGCGACTTCCGCGGTCACCATAAGATTAATTGCGACCGGTGGGGTGAATTGGCCGATGGCAATGTTCATCGCGAGCAAAATACCGAACCACACCGGGTTCCAGCCGAAGTGCTGCATCACGGGAATCAGGATCGGCATCAGAATCAGGTAGATGGAAATTGCATCTAGCAGCATGCCGGCCAGCAACACTGCGACCATCACCAGGATGAGCAGTACCGCTCCGCTATCTGACAGCGAAATCAGCCATTCGGCGAGGTGGCGGAAGGTGCCGAGCATCGTGCCAGCCCAGGCGAAGATGCCCGCCAACGCGATAATCAACATCACTACGCCAGAGATCACCGCTGCCTCGCCACAGAGCCGCCAGAGGTTGCGCCAGTCCAATTCGCGCGTAACGAACAAGCCGATGACCACGCCATAGGTCACGCCGGCAACCGCTGCCTCGGTCGGCGTGAAAAGGCCGCTGCGAAGGCCACCCAGAATCAGTACAGGGGCAAAGAGCGCTGGCAATGCCTGGCGGAAACTGTCAGCCAGCGGTGGACGTTCAGCACCTTCTGGATTTTCCCAACCGTAGCGGCGCGCCAACAGCCAGGCAGGTAGCAGCAACACAAGGCCTGCAAGTATTCCCGGGAAAAGTCCGGCTGCAAACAAGGCTCTCAGGTCGACGCCGGGAACCACGATGGAATAGAGGATCAGCGCAATGGAAGGCGGAATCAGAATTGCCGTCGAGGCGGATGCGGCGATCAGCGTGGCTGAGAATGGCTTGGGGTAGCCGGCGCGGGTCATGCTCGGCAACATCACCATGGCCACCGCGGCAGCATCGGCGGGGCCGGAGCCGCTCATGCCACCCATGATCAGGCAGACCAGGATGGCGACCATCGCCAGGCCGCCGTGGCGCGGGCCGATCAGGGCCTGGGCGAAGCGCACCAGACGTAGCGCCACGCCGGATTTCTCGAATACGAGGCCGGTGAGGATGAACAGCGGAATGGCAATCAGGGGATATTTGGCTACGCCGTTGTAGGTGTTGGTGCCGAGCGTGGCGAGCATGTCCGGTGATAGACCAGCAAGGATGCCAATGGCGCCGGAGAGCGCCAGGGAAAATGCAACCGGTACGCCAATCAGCAACAACACTAGAAAGCTTGCGAGCATCCAGAGATCAGGGCTCATCGGTGAGCCTCCCACGCAGCCTGTCGATCGTCATCTGGGTCAGGCGTATAAGCATCATCAGCGCCAGCAGTGGCAGCCAGACCACATACCACCAGTTCGGCAGCCCCAGGCCGGGAGACTCGGATTCCCACTGGTATTCCTCCAGCGCGAACTGCCCGCCGTACCAGAGGACCATACCGAGCACCAATACGCTGGCCAGCCACTGCAACAGGATCAGCGGCGTACGCAGGCGCGGAAACATCCGCTCGGCAAAGCCTATGCGGATGTGGCGGTTACTGCGCATGGCCACCGAGGCGCCGGCGAAGGTGAGAATCACAAGGAGAAAAACGGAAATTTCTTCGGTAAAGGCGAAGGAGGCATCGGTGAAATAGCGCACTACCACGTTGGCCAGGCTGATCAGGCTGATGATCACCAGCGCTAGGGTAGCCAGCACGCGCTCAAGGCGCGCGTCCTGTCGATTGTTCATGGGTTTCCTCGAATCCCGGCGGCATCGCGCCGCCGGGTAGAACGGTTTTTACTTTGCTACGGCCGTGCGGGCTGCTTCGACCAGATCGGCGCCGATCTTAGATGTCCACTTCTCTTGCACGCTGCGAGTCGCATCGACGAACGCTTGATGCTCGGCCTCGCTCAGTTCGGTGACTTCGACGCCGCGAGCGCGGATGTCTTTCAATCGCTTGGCTTCGGCGTTGCGCGATAGCTCGATTTCCCACTTGCCAGCGTCGATGGCGGCCTGGCGCAGCAGCTCGCGGTCGGCCTCCGGCAGTTCCTTCCAGACACGCTGGTTGACCGCGAAGATCAACGGGTCGGCCATGTAATGCCAGAGCGTCAGGTACTTCTGCCCAACCTGATCGACCCGCGCCACATCGAACACCGAGAGCGGGTTTTCCTGGCCATCAACTGCGCCGGTGGTCAGCGCCGGTTTGGCATCGGCCCAGCTCATCTGCGTCGGGTTGGCGCCCAGGGCGGTGAAGGTGTCCTGAAAAAGCGGCGAACCGACTACGCGAATCTTCAACCCCTTCAGGTCGGCGGGCGTCTTCACAGGCTTGACCGAGTTGGAAATCTCGCGAAATCCGTTCTCACCCCACGCGAGCGGGACAATGCCTCGTTTCTCGATAGCAGCGAACGTCTGCTTGCCAGCCTCACCCTGAGTGATGGCGTCGAGATCGGTGCTGTCGGCCATTAAAAAGGGCAGGGAAAAAAGATTCAGCTCTGGTACTTGTGGTGACCAGTTGATGGTCGAACCGACAGCCATGTCGATCAAGCCGGAGCGCATGGCGGAAAATTCCTTGGTCTGGTCGCCTGCAACCAATTGCGCGTTGGGGTATACGCGCAGAGTTATCTCGCCATTCGACCGCTCCTCGACCAGGTCAGCCCACTTCTGGGCGGCTTGTCCCCAGGGGAAGGCGTCGGAAAGCACAGTGGAAACGGAATACTCACGAGCCGAAGCGGCAAAAGTAACAGAAAGCGCAGCAGCGGCAGCCAGCGCGGTCAAGCAGCGGGTCAGTTTCATGGGGCGTCCTTGTTCGGATCGGAATTTTTATTGGCGAACGGTCGGCACTGAGCATAGTGCTCGGCTCGACGATGGCTGGTAAACCATCGAAACGCGCGGGTTGCGCGAAGGACGCGGTAGGCTGCGTGCGGATAGGAAGCAGCGAGACTCGCAAGGCGTCACAGTTGCCGCCGGCCTTGTGGGCAGGTGGCATACCGGCCGGATTCGACTGGTCGTACAACTATCGCAGATGGCAACGGTGAGTGCCATTGCGGATAGCTCATCTTTCGTCGGAGTGCGAGCGCTAGTCAGGCATCGCGCAAAAGGTCGTGTGCGTTGAGCAGGCTGAAGGCAATTTCCGGGCGCTTTTCCAAGCCGCGACGGATCGCAGCCGGAATAGATTGCCGGGTTTTGCGACACAAGCCAGGCAGCTCAGACATATCGATGCGAATGCCGCGCATGCTGCGCACTTCGTTGATGCCCGGCGCAATATGCAGGCGAATCCCCAGTTGTTCGTAGATTCGTTGCTGCATGCGCTCAAGGTCAGCCAGATTTTCAATGTTCTCCAGGCGCGCTAGCAGGCGATTCTCCTCTTGGCGGGTCAGCCGCAGAATGCGCAGGTCGGCTTTGCTTGGGTCTTCCAGCAACTGCTCGCGCCCGCAGATGCAGGCGGCAGGCGGGCAGGGTTGACGGATCGGCACGGAGGCGGTCATGGGCTGATAATAGCTACGATCATGTGTTTGCTGCGCCGACGAAGCGATCGGAGACCATGTGAGTTTTGATAAGGGCGAAGCGCGTCAGTGTTTGCAAGAAGGCTTATGCCCTATAGCGATCGACGTCCGATTCTTGTTGCCGAAGCGGGCTATCGATACACGTTCATTAGTTGTAGCGCCCCGCAATGCCCCCAACGCTGAATCTGCCGGCGCCAAGCAGGGCTATCGCAATCGCGCCAAGCAAAAACATGCCTTGTAGCTCGAGTGCCCAGCCACCCATTTTGCCGAGCGAGAAAAGCTCCTGCATGTGGGCGAGTAGAAACGCGACGAGCATGTTGCCCGCTATGAGTAATGCGCCAATCCGGGTAAACACACCCAGAATGACCAGGGCTGGTCCGACTACTTCGCCTATATAAACGCCATAAGCCAAAAACGCGGGTAGGCCATTATTACCGAGCATGCCGGCAATGCCGTCGACTCCGTTTTGCAACTTGAAGATGCCATGCAAGAGAATCAGTACACCCACCGAAACCCTTAATACCAGTTTGCCCAGATCATCGGTCATGGTTCGTTTCATCCTTCGCGCTCAGGATCGGTCGTAACGCTACTCAAAAGATAGACCACTGAGAGGGTGGATGCTCCGGCAAGTTCCTAAGAACTAGGCGTCATAGGGAGGCCCCGTTGCTCGTTCCAGCTACGAGGTACGTCGGTGAATGCTGCGTGCATGGCGAATCGTCATCGACCGCAGCCTCCGTGTGCGTTTGAGATCAGATCAATCTCCTATCAGCTACAGCAATTTGTGTACAGCTGCCAGCGCTCAGGTTGCGTTCCGGCCGCTGCAACTGAACCACTCGCTGCTGTGTTTGGTTGCGGCCTGATAGGCAGGGTGACTTCTCTGGTACGAGCCACTAGAATGCTTGCCCATTCTGGGGCCGGAACGCCGGCTTATGTCTGTGCAACGAGGAAAATCCATGCAAGTTTCTGTTGAAAGCACCTCCGCTCTTGAGCGCCGCATGACCATTGGCGTGCCGGTCGAGCGCATCGAGACCGAAGTCAACAAGCGTCTGCAACAGACCGCCAGTCGTGCAAAGATTCCAGGCTTCCGTCCCGGCAAGGTGCCGATGAGCGTCATTCGCCAGCGTTACGAAGCGGCTGCCCGCCAGGAAGCATTAGGCGACCTGATTCAAGCGACCTTCTATGAAGCTGTCGTTGCGGAAAAGCTGAACCCTGCCGGCGCGCCAGCGGTCGAGCCTAAGGTGTTCGAAAAGGGTAAGGATCTCGAGTACGTAGCCACATTCGAAGTGTTCCCAGAGTTCAAGGTGGCTGGTCTGGACGCCATCGAAGTCGAGCGTCTGCAGGCCGAAGTGGCGGATTCCGATGTCGACAACATGCTTGAGATTCTGCGCAAGCAGAACACACGTTTCGAAAAGGTTGACCGTGCTGCCGAAGACGGCGATCAGCTGAACATCGATTTCGTTGGCAAAATCGATGGCGAGGCCTTCGCTGGCGGGTCCGCTCAGGGCACGCAGCTGGTCTTGGGTTCCGGTCGCATGATTCCCGGCTTCGAATCCGCACTCGTTGGCGCCAAGGCTGGTGAAGAGCGGGTTATCAACCCAGCGTTCCCTGAGGACTACCAGAACCTCGACCTGGCAGGCAAAACGGCTGAGTTCACTGTTACCGTGAACGGCGTAGAAGCCCCGCAACTACCAGAGCTGAATGATGAGTTCTTCGCCCAGTTCGGCGTGCAGGAAGGTGGTCTGGAAGGCTTCCGTGCCGAAGTTAAAAAGAACATGGAGCGCGAGCTGCGCCAGGCCATCAAGACCAAGGTCAAGAACCAGGTTATGGACGGTCTGGTTAGCGCCAACCCGATCGAAGTGCCAAAGGCCCTGATCGATAACGAAGTGAACCGTCTGCGCGTTCAGGCTGTTCAACAGTTCGGCGGTAATATCAAGCCTGATCAGCTGCCTGCCGAGTTGTTCGAGGAACAGGCCAAGCGTCGTGTTGTGCTGGGTCTGATCGTTGCCGAAGTGGTCAAGCAGTACGAGCTCAAGCCTGATGATGCGCGCGTTCGCGAGCTGATCGAGGAAATGGCCTCCGCCTATCAAGAGCCGGAACAGGTCGTGTCCTGGTACTACAAGAACGACGAGCAGTTGAACGAAGTCCGGTCTGTTGTGCTCGAAGAGCAAGTTGTAGATACTGTCCTGCAGCAGGCTAAAGTGACCGACAAATCGGTCTCCTACGAAGAAGCAGTGAAGCCTGCGGAAGCCCCGCAAGCTGCCTGAGTTTCTTTAATCGTTTAATGCACATTCATAAGCCAGCCTCGAGCTGGCTTATGTCTTTGCGGCGTAACATAGGGAGTATCGTTGGACATGTCCGGCAATCCGTTTATGCAAGCACCAGACATTCAGGCCGCTGGCGGCCTCGTGCCGATGGTCGTCGAGCAGTCCGCTCGTGGCGAGCGGGCGTATGACATTTATTCCCGTCTCCTTAAGGAGCGGGTGATTTTCATGGTTGGCCAAGTTGAAGACTATATGGCCAACCTGATTGTCGCGCAGATGCTATTCCTTGAGGCGGAAAACCCTGAGAAGGACATTCACCTGTACATCAACTCCCCTGGTGGGTCGGTGACTGCTGGTATGGCTATCTACGACACCATGCAGTTTATCAAGGCTGACGTTTCTACTACCTGTATCGGTCAAGCGTGCAGCATGGGTGCGTTCCTTCTCGCTGGCGGGGCCAAAGGCAAGCGTTTCTGTCTGCCAAACGCCCGAGTGATGATCCACCAGCCATTGGGTGGTTTTCAGGGGCAGGCGTCGGATATCGATATTCATGCCCGCGAAATCCTCTACATTCGCGAGAGGCTGAACCAGTTGCTGGCTCACCATACCGGCCAGGATTTGGAAACGATCGAGCGCGATACCAATCGTGACTACTTCATGAGTGCTACACGAGCGCTGGAATATGGCGTTGTCGATGCAGTTCATGAGAAGCGGCAGCTGCCGGTCTAACGCTGGTCTAGGAGGGCGTAGTTAGCGGGCATCCGTCATGTGCGCTTTGCGCGCCCTTGAAAATGCCTGCATTTGCCTTCATCTTGTATTACAAGCCTTCCCCGATTGGATCGATCGAATGACTGACACCCGCAACGGCGAGGATTCCGGCAAGCTGCTCTATTGCTCTTTCTGCGGCAAAAGCCAGCATGAAGTACGCAAATTGATTGCCGGGCCCTCGGTTTTTATCTGCGACGAGTGCGTCGACCTGTGCAATGACATCATCCGTGAGGAGGTGCAAGAGGCACAGGCTGAGAGCACATCGCAAAAGCTGCCCGCACCCAAGGAAATCAGCGGCATCCTTGACCAGTACGTAATTGGTCAGGAGCGAGCCAAGAAGATCCTGGCTGTGGCTGTGTACAACCATTACAAGCGACTCAACCAGCGCGATAAGAAGGAAGAAGTCGAGCTGGGCAAGAGCAACATACTGCTCATCGGACCGACCGGTTCTGGTAAGACGTTGCTTGCGGAAACGCTGGCCCGTTTGTTGAATGTTCCCTTCACTATCGCTGACGCTACTACGCTGACTGAAGCCGGTTACGTGGGCGAAGACGTTGAAAACATCATTCAGAAACTGCTGCAAAAGTGTGATTACGATGTGGAGAAGGCCCAGATGGGCATTGTCTATATCGACGAGATCGATAAGATCTCGCGTAAGTCTGACAATCCCTCGATCACCCGTGACGTCTCTGGCGAAGGTGTGCAGCAGGCGTTGCTGAAGCTGATCGAAGGCACGGTTGCCTCCGTACCACCGCAAGGTGGACGTAAGCATCCGCAGCAGGAATTCCTGCAGGTGGACACGCGAAACATTCTGTTTATCTGCGGCGGTGCGTTTGCCGGACTCGAGAAGGTTATTCAGGGTCGTGCAACCAAAGGCGGCATCGGCTTCAATGCAGAGGTCCGCAGTACGGAGCCGGGCAAAAAGATTGGCGAGTCGCTGCGTTCGGTTGAGCCGGACGATCTAGTGAAGTTTGGTTTGATTCCCGAGTTCGTCGGTCGTCTGCCGGTAATCGCTACGCTCGACGAACTCGACGAGGCGGCGCTGATTCAGATCCTCACCGAGCCGAAGAACGCGCTCACCAAGCAATACGGCAAGCTTTTCGAGCTTGAAGGTGTCGATCTGGAATTCCGTGCCGACGCACTGAAAGCAGTCGCAGCTCGTGCGCTGGAGCGCAAAACAGGTGCTCGAGGGCTACGTTCAATCCTCGAAGGCGTATTGCTGGATACCATGTATGAGATTCCTTCTCAGAAGGATGTCAGCAAGGTAGTCATCGACGAGAGCGTCATCGAAGGGACTTCTCAGCCGCTGCTCATATACGAGAACAGCGAGCCGCCTGCCAAGGCCGCGCCGGACGCGTGATAGAACAAGGGGGCCTCCGGGCCCCTTTGCTTTTCTACAGTCTCCTTGTTTTTTGCGTTGCGCGCCCTCATCTTGATTGCCAAGGGTATGAATTTCCCGTTTACCGCCGTATGGCCGTCGTAGAGCTGAATTTATGAAGACAACCATCGAATTGCCCCTTTTGCCGCTGCGCGACGTAGTGGTCTACCCGCATATGGTGATTCCGCTGTTCGTTGGGCGGGAAAAATCCATTGAGGCCCTTGAAGCAGCAATGGCTGGCGACAAGCAGATTTTGCTCTTGGCCCAGAAGAACCCAGCCGATGACGACCCGAGCGAAGAGGGGCTCTATCGTGTGGGTACGGTCGCAACGGTGCTGCAACTGCTGAAGCTGCCGGATGGCACAGTAAAAGTGCTTGTCGAAGGCGAACAGCGTGGCGTCATAGACCGGTTTTTCGACGTTGAAGACCATTGCCGGGCCGAGGTCTCACTGATCGACGAATCGGAGATCGAAGAGCGTGAAGCCGAAGTCTTCACCCGCAGCCTTTTGAGCCAGTTCGAGCAATATGTTCAGTTGGGCAAAAAGGTGCCCTCCGAGGTGCTGTCCTCGCTTGCCAGCATCGACGAGCCGGCGCGTCTGGTCGATACCATGGCTGCGCACATGGCGCTAAAAATCGAACAGAAGCAGGCAATTCTCGAAATCACCGATTTGCCGGCGCGAGTCGAACATGTGTTGGCCTTACTTGATGCTGAAATCGATCTGCTACAGGTGGAAAAACGCATTCGTGGCCGAGTCAAGAAGCAGATGGAGCGCAGCCAGCGCGAGTACTATTTGAATGAGCAGATGAAGGCCATTCAAAAAGAGCTGGGCGATATCGACGAAGGCCACAATGAAATCGATGATCTCAAGAAGCGCATCGAGAATGCCGGCCTGAGCAAGGACGCCTATGCCAAGGCGACCACCGAGCTGAACAAACTCAAGCAGATGTCACCGATGTCGGCTGAGGCTACCGTGGTCAGGACCTACATCGATTGGCTGGTCAACGTACCGTGGAAAGCGGCCAGCAAGGTTCGCCTTGATCTCGCCAAGGCTGAGGAAGTGCTTGATGCCGATCACTACGGCCTCGAAGAGGTCAAGGATCGGATTCTTGAGTACCTCGCAGTGCAGAAACGTGTGAAGAAACTAAAAGGTCCGGTTTTGTGCCTGGTCGGTCCACCAGGCGTGGGTAAGACCTCGCTGGCCGAGTCCATTGCGCGCTCGACGAATCGCAAGTTCGTGCGCATGGCGCTGGGTGGGGTGCGGGACGAAGCCGAGATCCGTGGACACCGTCGTACCTATATCGGCTCCATGCCGGGTCGGTTGATCCAGAAGATGAGCAAGGTCGGTGTGCGCAATCCGTTGTTCCTACTCGACGAGATCGACAAGATGGGTAACGACATGCGCGGAGACCCTGCGTCTGCTCTGCTTGAGGTGCTAGACCCTGAGCAGAACCACAACTTCAACGATCACTATCTCGAGGTCGACTACGACCTGTCAGACGTGATGTTCCTTTGCACAGCCAACTCCATGAACATCCCGGCGCCACTGCTTGATCGTATGGAGATCATTCGTCTGCCCGGCTATACGGAAGACGAGAAGATCAATATTGCCACCCGCTATCTGGTCCCGAAGCAGGTTCAGGCCAATGGCCTTAAAAAGACCGAGTTGCTGTTCGATGATGAAGCTATTCGCGACATCATTCGTTACTACACTCGCGAGGCCGGCGTTCGCGGACTGGAGCGTCAGATAGCCAAGGTATGCCGCAAGGTGGTGAAGGAGCATGCCGCAGAGAAGCGCTTTGAAGTCAGTGTTACAGCCGAATCGCTGGAGCACTTCCTGGGGGTTCGCAAATTCCGCTACGGGCTTGCCGAGCTGCAAGATCAGGTCGGTCAGGTCACCGGCTTGGCATGGACTCAGGTTGGTGGCGAGTTGCTCACCATCGAAGCAGCCGTCGTTCCAGGGAAGGGGCGGCTGACCAAAACTGGGTCGCTGGGCGATGTGATGGGTGAGTCCATCACCGCAGCGTTAACCGTGGTGCGTAGCCGCGCGAAGAGTCTCGGTATCCCTGTCGATTTCCACGAAAAACAGGATATTCATATCCATGTCCCGGAAGGCGCTACGCCGAAGGATGGTCCTAGCGCAGGCATCGGCATGTGCACGGCGCTGGTTTCGGCAATGACCCAGATTCCTGTTAGGGCCGAAGTTGCCATGACCGGCGAGATTACCCTGCGCGGGCAGGTGCTGGCGATTGGCGGTTTGAAAGAGAAACTGCTCGCGGCACACCGCGGCGGTATCAAGACAGTGATCATTCCTGAAGAAAACCAGCGTGATCTGAAAGAGATTCCTGAGAATATTAAGCAGGACCTGCAGATTAAACCGGTCAAGTGGATTGACGAAGTCCTCCAAATTGCGCTGCAATACGCGCCGGAGCCCTTGCCCGATGCGGCTCCAGATATCGTTGCAAAGGATGACAAGCGCGAGTCTGATTCCAAGGAGCGAATCAGCACGCATTAGTCCGAGAGGCTTGGTTGACACATTTTCGGTGGCCTTGATATAAGCCGGCCTTTTGTGTAGTTGCTATTTCGGCACCGCTTTGCTTACACCTAAAAATTATAGATACGACTCAACAGAAATAAGGGGACTTAGAGTGAACAAGTCGGAACTGATCGATGCTATCGCCGCATCTGCTGATATCCCGAAAGCTGTTGCTGGCCGCGCGCTGGATGCAGTAATTGAATCCGTTACAGGCGCTCTGAAGGCTGGTGATTCCGTGGTGCTGGTTGGTTTCGGTACTTTCGCTGTCAAGGAGCGCGCTGCTCGCACTGGCCGCAATCCCCAGACTGGCAAGCCGATCGACATCGCCGCGGCCAAGATCCCGGGATTCAAGGCAGGTAAGGCTCTGAAAGACGCTGTCAACTAAGCGTTTTCGATCCGGCCAGTTGCCAGTTAGCGCTGGCCCTGGCTTGGGGCGGTTATTCGAACAGGCACTGCTTGTTGCGTTCGGGCTTGGGGGATTAGGCCCAGCTGCTCCAAAAGCTCCGAGAAGGCGCATCCCTGGATGCGCCTTTCTTTTTATCCGGATTCCCGCGCTGCAGCGACGACTGCGCAGCTGACTCCTGGGGGACGCATGCTTCAGAATATCAGGGACAATTCACAAGGCTGGATTGCCAAAACCATCATAGGCATCATCGTGATGCTGCTGGCTTTGACCGGCTTTGACGCCATTTTCAATGCCGCCAGCAACAGCCGAAATGCCGCTGAGGTCAACGGTGAGGAAATCTCACTGGACGAGCTCAACCAGGCCATGAACATGCAGCGTCGCCAACTGGCTCAGCAGCTAGGAGGTAACTTCGACCCGTCGATGCTGGACGACAAGCTGGTACGCGAGTCATCACTACGCGCGCTCATTGACCGTGCGCTTTTGCTGCAAGGTGCCCGCGATGCGGATTTCGCCTTCTCCGAAACGGCGCTTGATCAGCTGATCCTGCAAACTCCTGAGTTTGCCGTGGACGGCGCATTTAATGCTGCGCGTTTCGATCAGGTAATTCAGCAAATGGGTTATACCCGGCTGCAGTTCCGCGAGCTGTTGAAACAGGAAATGTTGATTGGCCAACTTCGCGCCGGCATTTCCGGTTCCGGTTTCGTCACAGATGACCAGATCGAAGCCTTCGCTCGGCTTGAGCAGCAGACACGTGATTTCGCAACCATCACCGTGCCGGCTGATACCGACGCCGTTGAAGTGAGCAGTGACGAGGCGCGCGAGTATTACGAACAAAATACCGACCGCTTTCGCTCGCCCGAGCAGGTCATCGTCGAGTATGTCGAGCTGAATAAGGAGTCCTTCTTTGACCAGGTCGAGGTGTCGGAGGAGGAGGTGCAGGATCTGTATCAGCAGCGTATCGCTAACCTGGCAGAACAACGCCGTGCGGCGCATATCTTGATCGAGACCGATGAGGCTGGCGATGCAAGCGCCAGGGAGAAGATCGACGAGGTCGCTAAGCGTTTGGCCTCAGGCCAGGACTTCTCAGCGTTGGCTAAGGAGGTTTCCGAAGATCCGGGATCCGCGAGTGAAGGGGGCGACCTCGGCTTTGCTGGTCCAGGCGTTTACGACCCTGCTTTCGAGGAGGCGCTCTACGCTTTGGAGGAGGGCCATGTCTCTGCGCCGGTTCGCTCCGATTTCGGCTGGCACTTGATTAAGCTTCTGGATGTTCAGTCGCCAGAGATCCCAACACTGGAAAGCCTAAAACCTGAACTGGTGCGGGAACTCAAAGCTCAACAGGTTGAGCAGCGCTTCGTCGAGGCCAGCAAGCAGCTCGAGGACACCGCATTCGAATCTGCCGATCTTGCCCAGCCGGCACAGGAATTGGGTCTTTCGGTACAAACGACCGAGGCGTTCGGCCGTGAAGGTGGAGCTGACGTCGCATCAAATCGGCAGGTCATCCAGGCTGCGTTTAGTGATGAGGTTCTGATCGACGGTGCTAATAGCGGTGTGATCGAACTGGATCCGGACACCGTCGTTGCTGTGCGAGTGAAGGAACACCTGAAACCCGAAGTGCTGCCTTTCGATACAGTGAAGGACGACATCATCACTCAACTCAAGCGCAGTAAGGCAGCAGAACAAGCAATTGAAGCCGGTGAGCAGCTGATCGCTACCCTACGTGATGGCGGACAGGTTCAGCAGCAGTGGCAGCCTGTCGAAGCCGCCTCGCGCAACCAGGAAGGGGTTGAGCCGGCAGTACTCCAACAAGTGTTTCGGATGCCGAAACCGGTGGAAGGCGACAAGCCGAGCTACAGCAGTGTTCGCATGCCCGACGGAGATCTCGTCGTGGTTCGTCTGAGCGGTGTAAGCGAGCCCAAAGCGGAACTCTCGCAGGAAGACAAGCAGAACTATCGTCGTTTCCTGGCGTCGCGGAGTGGCCAGCAAGATTTCGCTGCCTACCGTCAGATGCTCCATGCGGACGCTGAGATCGAGACCTTCTGAGGAAGTCCTAGCGCAAAAAAAACCCGCATCCATATGCGGGTTTTTTTATAGCGCCGGGTGGATCAGTCTTCCATTGCGCCCATCGCAGTGGTGTTGAAACCACCGTCGACATAGAGAACTTCGCCACTAATACCGGAAGCCAGATCTGAACAGAGGAAGGCACCCGCATTGCCGACCTCGTCAATGGTGACATTGCGGCGTAGCGGCGTCTGCTTTTCGTTGGCCGCCAGCATCTTGCGGAAGCTTTTGATCCCAGAGGCTGCCAGCGTACGGATTGGGCCAGCGGACACAGCGTTGACGCGAGTGCCCTCTGGGCCCAGGCTGCCGGCGAGGTAGCGAACACCTGCCTCGAGACTGGCCTTGGCCATGCCCATTACGTTGTAGTTGGGCATGGTGCGTTCAGCGCCGAGGTAGGAGAGCGTGAGGATGCTGCCATTGCGCCCCTTCATCATCGGACGTCCAGCCTTGGCCAGCGCGACGAGGCTGTAGGCGCTGATGTCATGGGCGATGCGGAAGCCGTCACGTGTAGTGACCTCGGTAAAGTCGCCGTCGAGCTGATCGCCCGGAGCAAAGCCGACTGAGTGAACGATACCGTCCAGACCGTCCCACTTTTTGCCGAGCTCTTCGAATACCTTGACGATCTCGTCGTCGCTGGCGACATCACAAGGAAAGCACAACTCCGGCCCCGAGCCCCAGCCAGCAGCGAACTCCTCGACGCGGCCCTTGAGCTTTTCATTTTGATAGGTGAAAGCCAGCTCGGCGCCCTCACGATGCATGGCCGCGGCGATTCCGGAGGCAATCGACAGCTTGCTGGCGACGCCGACGATCAATACGCGCTTACCGGTTAGAAAACCCATGTGCTTGTCCCTCTTCTGGTTGTTCATCAGTAGCTGGGACCATGAACGCTGATTCCAGTAACTGTTGTGTATATGGATGTTGGGGAGCGGCGAAGATTGCTTCTGCCATTCCCTGCTCAACGACCTTACCTTGCTTGACCACCATCATCTGATGGCTCAGCGCCCGAACCACTGCCAAGTCGTGGCTGATGAACAGGTAGGTCAGGTTGTACTTGGCCTGAAGTGAGCGCAGTAGCTCGACTACTTGCCGCTGTACGGTTCGATCCAATGCCGAGGTTGGTTCATCAAGCAGGATCAGATCAGGCTTGAGGACCAAGGCCCTGGCAATGGCGATTCGCTGCCGTTGGCCTCCCGAAAACTCATGGGGGTAACGGTGCCGACTTTCTGGGTCGAGTCCAACCTCGACCAGTGCATCGATGATTGCTTGCGCTTGCTCCTCGGCCGAACCCAAGCCATGGATACTGAGCCCCTCTCCAACGATCTGCCCCACCGACATGCGAGGGCTCAGACTGCCGAAAGGATCCTGAAACACGACCTGCATTTGCCGGCGCAATGGACGTACCGCCCGTTGTGACATCGCCTCAAGCGCATGGCCCTGGAAGCGGATTTCGCCGCTGCTCGAAAGCAGACGCAGAATAGCCAAACCCAGCGTGGATTTCCCCGAGCCGCTTTCGCCGACGATGCCCAGCGTCTGACCTTTCGGCAGGTTGAACGTGACGCCATCTACTGCCTTGATATGGTCGACGGTGTGCCTGAAAAGCCCCTTCTTGATAGGGAACCAGACCCGCAGATCATTCACTTCCAGCAGTGATGCCGACGAGGGCTCAACCGGCACCGGTCCGCCGCTAGGTTCTGCCCCGAGCAGTTCCCGTGTATAGGGATGCTGCGGTGATCGGAACAATTCCTCGCAAGGTGCCTGTTCGACGACACAACCGCTCTTCATGACACATACATGGTGAGCGATTCGGCGAACCAGGTTCAGGTCGTGACTGATCAGCAGCAGAGCCATGCCTAGTCGGGCCTGCAGCTCCTTGAGCAGCTCGAGTATTTTCAGTTGCACTGTGACGTCCAGTGCAGTGGTGGGTTCGTCGGCGATCAGTAACTCGGGTTCGTTTGCCAGAGCCATGGCGATTACGACGCGCTGGCGCTGGCCGCCCGAAAGTTCGTGAGGGTAGGCTCGGATTCGCTTGGTAGGCTCGGGTATTCCAACCAGCTCAAGCAGCTCAAGGGTACGGGCTGTAGCTGCCTTGCCGTTGAGCCCCTTGTGAATCTGCAGCACCTCATTGATCTGCTTGCCAATGGTGTGCAGCGGGTTCAGCGAGGTCATCGGCTCCTGGAACACCATCGCGATGCGGTCGCCGCGTATACCGCGCATGCGTTTTTCGCTCGCTTTGAGCAAGTCCTCACCACCATAGCGAATTTCACCTACCGGATGCTGTGCGAGGGGGTATGGCAGCAGCCGCAGGATCGAGTGCGCCGTGACGGATTTGCCGGATCCGCTTTCGCCAACCAGCGCCAGCGTCTCGCCTTTGCGGATATCGAAGCTCACACCCGTCACCACGCGCTGGGCCTGACCATTCGTGACGAACTCGACGGCCAGATCGCGGACCTCGATAAGGTTCTCGGTCATGCTATTTCCTTGGGTCGAAAGCATCGCGAGCAGCCTCTCCGATAAACACCAGGAGGGTCAGCATGACGGCTAGCACCATGAATGCGCTAATGCCCAGCCACGGCGCCTGCAGATTCGCCTTGCCTTGTGCGACTAGCTCACCCAGCGAAGGCGCGCCAGGCGGCAAGCCGAAGCCAAGGAAATCCAAGGCGGTCAGGGTGCCGATCGCTCCTGTGAGGATGAATGGCATGAAGGTCATGGTCGACACCATCGCGTTGGGCAGAATGTGGCGGAACATGATTGCGCCGTTGCGCATGCCCAGGGCGCGTGCTGCCCGTACGTATTCGAGATTACGGCCGCGTAGGAACTCAGCCCGAACTACATCGACCAGGCTCATCCAGGAGAACAACAGCATGATGCCGAGCAGCCACCAGAAGTTCGGCTGCACAAAGCTTGCAAGGATGATCAGCAGATAGAGCACCGGCAGGCCGGACCATATTTCCAGGACTCGCTGACCAACGAGGTCGACCCAGCCGCCGTAGAAACCCTGCAGCGCGCCGGCAATTACGCCGATCACCGAGCTGATAAGTGTCAGGGTCAGCGCAAACAAAACCGAGATCCGAAAGCCGTAGATGACTCTTGCGAGCACGTCGCGCCCCTGGTCATCGGTGCCTAGCCAGTTCTCCCAGGATGGCGGGGCGGGAGCGGGTACCTGCAGATCGTAGTTGATACTGGAATGATGAAAGGGAATCGGCGGCCAGACCATCCAGCCACCTTTCTTCTCGATCAGTTCCTGAATGTAAGGTCCTTTGTAGTTGGCCTGCAGTGGAAACTCGCCCCCGAAGACGGTCTCTGGATAGCGCTTGAACACGGGCACATACCAGTCGCCATCGAAACGAACCACGATCGGCTTGTCGTTGGCAATCAGCTCGGCGCCTAGGCTGAGTACGAACAGGGTCAGAAAGATCCACAGTGACCACCAGCCGCGCTTGTGGGCCTTGAACAGGGCGAACCGGCGCTGGTTCAGCGGCGAAAGCTTCATCTCAAGCCTCCCTGCTTTCGAAGTCGATTCGGGGATCGACGAGCGTATAGGTCAGGTCGCCGATGAGCTTGACCACCAGACCGAGCAAGGTGAAGAGGAAAAGCGTGCCGAACACGACGGGATAATCACGATTGATGGCTGCCTCGAAACTAAGCAGGCCAAGGCCGTCTAGCGAGAAAATGACCTCGATCAGCAGTGAGCCGGTGAAAAACATGCCGATAAATGCTGAGGGGAAGCCAGCAATAATGATCAGCATTGCGTTACGGAACACGTGGCCATACAACACGCGATTTTTGCTCAAGCCTTTGGCGCGTGCCGTGATGACGTACTGCTTGTTTATTTCATCGAGGAAGCTGTTTTTCGTCAGCAAGGTGAGCGTCGCGAAATTTCCGATCACCAATGCCGTAACGGGAAGCGCAAGATGCCAGAAGTAGTCGATGATCTTGCCGGTGAGCGAAAGCTCTTCAAAGTTTCCGGAGGTCAGCCCCCTCAGTGGGAACCAGTTCCAATAACTGCCTCCGGCGAACAGCACGATCAGCAGGATGGCGAACAGGAACGCAGGTATTGCATAGCCAATGATGATGGCCGAACTGGTCCAGACGTCGAATGCACTGCCATGTCGAGTTGCCTTAGCGATCCCTAGTGGGATCGATGCCAAGTACATGATGAGCGTGCTCCATAGCCCCAGCGAGATCGACACCGGCATTTTTTCGATAATCAGATCGGTCACGCTGGCATCGCGGAAAAAACTTTCACCGAAATCCAGCCGCAAGTAGTTGCTGAGCATGATCCAGAAGCGTTCTGGTGCCGGCTTGTCGAAGCCGTACAGGCGTTCGATTTCGGCTATCAGGTCAGGGTCCAGGCCTTGCCCGCCTCGATAGCTGTTGCTCCCAGTCGCGACTTCGGATCCTCCGCCGGCGATCCGGCTGGTTGCGCCTTCGAAGCCCTCCAGCTTGGCAATCGCCTGTTCGACGGGGCCGCCAGGTGCGGCCTGAATGATGATGAAATTGATCAGCAAGATGCCGAACAGAGTTGGGATGATCAGCAGTAGGCGCCGGAAAATGTACGCGAGCATGCCTATTGTTCCGTCGTACGGGTGACGCTGGTATCGGTTTCGGTCGCTGGCTCGTCTTCAAGCGGTTCCGGCTCGGGCTTGTCTACGTCTGGCTTGTTCCACCAGGTCATCAGGGCGACATCATAACGTGGCGTTATCTCTGGGTGTGCGAGATGGTTCCAGTACGCGACACGCCAGGTCTTGATGTGCCAGTTCGGAATTACGTAGTGACCTGCGAGCAATACACGGTCCAGCGCACGAGTGCGTGTAATCAACTCGTCCCGCGAGTCAGCGGCAATCAGCTTTTCGACTAGCACATCGATGGCGGGGTCTTTCAGCCCGATGTAATTGCGGCTTCCTGGATTATCGGCACTCGCCGAATGCCAGTATTCACGTTGCTCATTGCCTGGCGAGCTCGACTGACCGAACCCGCTGACAATCATGTCGTAGTCACGAGAACGCAGCCGGTTGATGTATTGCGATACGTCGACGCGGCGGAGCTCAAGGTCGATGCCCAGGCTGGCGAGGTTACGCTTGTAGGGCAGCAGCACGCGCTCGAAGTCTGCTTGCAATAACAGAAACTCGAGTTTGACCGGCTTGCCCTTGGCGTCCACCATCTGGTCGTTTTCAATCTTCCAGCCGGCTGCCGTAAGCAGCTCGTAGGCCCGGCGCTGCTGTGCTCGGATGATGCCATCGGCGTTGGTTTGTGGCAGTTCGAAAGGTTTTTCGAATACCTGATCCGGAATTTTGCCGCGTAGTGGTTCGAGGATGCTCAACTCCTGCTCACTGGGCAGGCCCGAGGACGCCAGCTCGGAGTTATCGAAATAGCTGGTGGTGCGTGTGTAGGCACCATTGAATAATTGGCGATTTGTCCATTCGAAATCGAAGAGCAGCGCCAGGGCTTCTCGAACCCTTTGATCCTGCAATCGGCCTCTGCGGGTGTTGAATATGAATCCCTGCATGCCTTGGGGATTGTGATTGGCGATCTCCTCCTTGAGGATCCGCCCGTCTTTGACGGCCTCGATATCATAGGCAGTGGCCCAGTTCTTCGCGCTCGTCTCCAGCCAGTAATCGAAGTGACCAGCCTTGAAAGCCTGGAGCGCTACGGTGTTATCGCGGTAGTAATCGATGTTGACGTGATCAAAGTTATAGAAACCTCGGTTCACCGCGAGGTTTTTGCCCCAGTAATCTTCGACGCGGGCATAACGGACTGAGCGACCCGCTTCTGCTCGCTCGATGCGATAGGGCCCGCTGCCCAACGGGGCTTCCATGCTGCCAGAGGCGAAATCTTTGTCTGCCCACCAATGCTTCGGCAGGACGGGCAGCTGGCCGAGGATCAGCGGCAGCTCTCGATTCCCTGCATGCTTGAAATCGAACCGGACGCGACGCGGGCCTTCTATCACGGCTTTTTCGACGTCAGCGTAGTAGCCACGGTAATGCGGCGCGCCCTTGCTGATCAGCGTTTCGAAAGTGAACACGACGTCCTCAGCTTCAACCGGCTCGCCGTCATGAAACTTCGCCTCGGGCCGCAGGTAGAAACGCACCCACTCATTGTTTGGTCCTTTCTCGATCTTTTCTGCGAGCAGGCCATAAACCGTGAAGGGCTCGTCAAGGCTGTTAGTCGTCAGCGTGTCATAGACAAGGCCTATGTCATCCGCAGCTACGCCTTTGTTGATGAACGGGTTGAGCGAATCAAAACTGCCGAAACCTGCCTGGCGCAGCGTTCCGCCTTTGGGGGCGTCCGGATTGACATACTCAAAATGAGAAAAGTCAGACGGATATTTGGGCAGCTCACCATACAAGGTCAGCGCATGCTGCGGTGCCGCTTCGGCCAGGCCCGTGAGGGAGAGTAGGGCGAAGGTGCCCGCTTGTAGAAACACCCGACGTATCTTGCTTGTCATTGAGCCTTCTCCTCCAGGTCCTTCAACCACCACGCGCGCAATCCCAGCGTGTAGGGCGGTGTGGTGACGTGGGCAAACCGATTACGGTATGCCAGACGGTGGTAACTGATGTACCAATTGGGGATGGTGTAGTGATTCCAGAGCAGAACGCGGTCGATAGCGCGTGTGGCGGCTATCTGCTCGTCACGGGTCTTCGCCGCAAGCAGCTTCTCGATCATTGAGTCGACGATGGGGTTGGCGACGCCGGCGTAGTTGCGACCGCCCTTTACGTTCACCTGGCTTGAATGGAAATACAGCCACTGTTCCAGCCCAGGGCTGAGACTCTGCCCGAGTGTGGTCAAGATCATGTCGTAGTCATACTGATCAAGCCGCTGCTTGTACTGCGCGCCATCGACAGTTCGCAGGCGGGCTGATATGCCGATCCGCGACAGGTTTTCCACATAGGGCTGAAGTATCCGCTCGAGCCCCGGATTGACCAGCAGAATCTCGAAGCTGAATGGGCGCCCCGCCTTGTCTCGAAGGCCGTCGGGCGTCAGCTTCCAGCCGGCATCCCCGAGCAAAGCCAGCGCCTTGCGCAAAGTGTCGCGTGGAATTCCGCGCCCGTCCGTTTTCGGTAATTTGAATGGCTCGGTGAAGAGCTGCGCCGGAAGTTGCTCCCTGAATGGCGAGAGCAGGAGCCATTCCCCACCTTCTGGTGTGCCGGTCGCGGAGAACACGCTGTTCGGATAGTAGCTTTCGCTGCGCTGGTAGGCCCCATAGAACAGGGCGCGGTTAGTCCACTCGAAGTCGAACAGCAGGCCCAAAGCCTGCCGCACCCTGATGTCGGCAAAGGTCGAACGACGCGCGTTCATGAACATTGCCTGGGTCTGGGTAGGGATTTCGTGCGGAATCTCTGCGCGAATCACGTCACCGCGCAGAACCGCAGGGAATTGATAGCCATTGGCCCAGTTTTTTGCTTGGTGCTCGATGTAGTAGTCGAACTCACCGACCTTAAAGGCTTCGAAGGCGACAGTCGTGTCGCGATAGAACTCCACGTCGACCCGATTGAAGTTGTACTTACCGCGATTGGCGGGGAGATCACTACCCCACCAGTTCTTCACTTTCTCGAAGGTGACGCGCCGTCCTGGCTGAACATCGCTGATTCTGTAAGGGCCACTGCCCAATGGTGGCTCGAACGTGGTTGCGCGGAAATCCCGGTCCTTCCAATAGTGTTGCGGCAGCACCGGCAATTCACCCAGGCGCATAATCAGCAACGGCTGGCCCGGTTTGTCGAACACGAAACGAATGCGATGGCGATTAAGTATGTCGACGCGATCAACGCCCTGCAGATCGGTGCGGTAGCTCGGGTGACCATCTTTGATCAACAGCCGATAAGAAAATGCAACGTCGTAAGCCGTGATCGGGCGACCGTCGTGAAAGCGCGCCGAGTCGCGCAGGTTGAAAACCACCCAACTATGGTTGTCGCTATACTCGATGGTCTCGGCGATCAGGCCGTACGCTGAAGCGGGTTCGTCGCCTGATGGATCATAGACGCCTGTCCCAACCATCAGCGGCTCGTTCAGTTCAGAGACGCCATACTGGAAAAAGCCAGGTGTTGCGGTTGGGCTGGTTCCCTTGAATGTGTAAGGATTCAGCGTGTCAAACGTGCCGGAAGCCATCAGCCGCACGTTGCCACCCTTAGGCGCATCGGGGTTCACCCAATCGAAATGAGTAAAGTCTTCCGCATATTTAAGGGTGCCGAACTGCGCATAACCGTGGCTTTCGCTGATGGTGGCGAACGACGGAAAGCTCAGTCCCAGACAGCTCAACAGTAATAGGATGGGTCGCATCAAACGGTGAATCCGATCCATGGCGCTTTCGGTCTTTTCGGCCGGCTACAGTAACAGCTTGTATCCGCTGGAAAAAGGCCGGCCATCTGGGCAAACTGCCTTTCCCTTCAGCCGCCCGATCCTTGGGTGAGGTCTCAAATTTTGAGTGAAACCAGTTACGGTCTGCAGGCCTGGATAGACCGCCTGAACCAATCCGAACTGCCGGCGTTGGCGGCGGTCGTGCAGGATCTTCAGCGGATTACCGAGCAAGAGCATGCGTCTGTTCAGCAGCTGGCGGACGTGCTCCTGCGCGATGCAGCCCTGACGTCGAAGGTGCTTCGGGTTGGCAATAGCAGTTACTACAACCCGTCCCAGGAAACGATCAAGACCATCTCTCGAGCCATCGTCATGATCGGCTTCGATAACGTCCGGCTGATCAGTCTTTCGGTCAGCCTGATCGACGGTTTACTGGATCGTACGCCGCGACAACAGCTGCAGGAATTGCTCGCCCGGTCCTTTCATGCGGCGGTGCAGGCACGCAACATTGCCGGCTACGTTCTGACCAAGCATGAGGAAGAGGTTTTCATCGCCGCGTTGCTGCACGAGGTGGGCGAGCTCGCGTTCTGGGGCTGCGGTGGCCAGCAGGCCGATGAGTTGGGTGATGCCTTGGCGGCCGGCACGGATCACGATCAAGCTGTCGAGCAGGTGCTTGGTACCAGTTTTCGCCAGCTTAACCTCGGTCTGATCAAGAGCTGGAATATCGGTGAGTTGGCAAGCTTCGCTCATGGGGCGGGCAATCTTCGGGATCCCGCAGTGCACTCCGTAAGCCTGGGGGTTCGCATTGGCGCAGCGGCCTTGAATGGGTGGGGCTGCCCGGAAATGGAAGGGCTGGTCAAGGAGTTAGCCGATTTCAGCGGCATCTCTGAAGCGGATGCGATGCAGCAAGTCCTTGCTAGCGCGGACGAGGCGGTGAACGTTGCGACTACTTTTGGTGCCAGTCGACTGGGCAAGCTGATACCGTCCACTGACCCGGAACAGGTTCAATTGCAGCAGGCACAGCGCGCCGCGAGCCTCTTGCAGCCTGACCTGCTATTGATGCAGCAGGCCATGCAGGACCTCGGCATGATGGCCACCAATCGGGGTGATGTCGGTTTGATACTCGATACGTTGCTCAAGGGGCTGCACCAAGGCGCAGGGCTGGAGCGCGTTATGCTCACCGTTCTTGCCGATCAGCAGCGGTCGTTCCGTGCTAAGTGTGCAGTGGGTGATCAAACTCAGTCCTGGCTTGAGCAATTCGTGTTGCCCGTTGATCCGTCAGGCCAGTCGCACATCTTCAGTTATGTACTGCGCCAGCGTCAGCCACTGTGGATGGGCATTCCGGCAAGCTATAACCTCGACGAGCTGGTGAGTTTGCCGCTTCGCCAACAGTTGGGAAAAGGCATGTTTTTCATTGCGCCATTAATGGCGGGCACGCGTGAGATCGGCGTGCTCTATGCCGACAATCGCGTATCCGGTAGAGCGCTGAAACACGAGCAGTTTGTCGCCTTTCAGCGATTTACCCAGCTGGCCGGGCGCTGTCTCGATGCACTGAGCAAGCGCAATTGAGCAGGGCCGCCTAAACCTTTGCGCGCCGAAGCTCAGCGTGGAATGTACAGCGTAAGGGTCTGGCCCGGTTTCAGCATCGCGCTGTCTCTGGGGTTCCAGGTCTTCAAGTTGTTGACTTGAACATTGAAGCGTTTAGCGATCACATAAAGCGAATCACCTTTCTTGACCTTGTAGTAGGTCGGCGCGGGTTTGGTCTGCTGGTTATTGCCGGCAGCCTGGAGAAAGAGTGCCTGTCCAACTTTGAGATTGCTGCCTGACAGGTTGTTCCAGCGCTGCAGATCACGGACCGAAACCTTCTGTGCTTTGGCGATTTCCCAGAGGTTGTCACCTTGGCGCACGCGGTAGCTACGCGGTGCCGGCTGGCTTCTCGCAACCGCGTGGAGCAATTCCTGAGACTGTGCCGCGCCGGCTGATTGCGGAATGCTCAGCACTTGCCCGATCTGCAGGTGATCGCTGCGCAGGCGATTGATATCACGAATGATGTTGACTGATAGGCGATGCCGGTTGGCGATTGCGCCCAGCGTGTCACCAGGACGTACCTTGTATTGCTGCCAGTCAACCATATCCTGCGGTTTCATCAGCGCAAGGTTGGCCGCAAACATCTCGGCCTTGTCGCTTGGGACCAGCAGGTGCTGCGGGCCGTCCAGCGTAATGCGCCGAGTAAACGCAGGGTTCAGCTGGTAGATCTCGTCTTCGTCCAGATCCACCATGTCGGCGACCCTGGCGAGCTCCATGCGCTGTTTCAACGCGACTACTTCAAAATAAGGCTCGTTAGCGATGGGGTTCAGATTTAGTCCATATGCATCAGGGCTTTGCACCATCTGCGAAAGCGCCAGCAGTTTTGGTACGTAATCGCGAGTTTCTCGAGGAAGGGGCAGATTCCAGTAGTCCGTCGGCAGGCCGAGTTTCTGGTTTCGCTCTATGGCGCGGCTGACGGTTCCCTCGCCGGCATTATAGGCAGCCAGCGCAAGCAACCAGTCGTCGCTGAACAGGCCATGTAGATAGGTCAGATAGCGCAGCGCTGCGGTGGTGGACGCAGTGATGTCGCGTCTGCCGTCATACCAGCTGGTCTGTTGCAGATTAAAGTGGCGGCCTGTTGAAGGGATGAACTGCCAAAGGCCGACTGCCTGAGCCGGAGAATAAGCAAACGGGTTGTACGCGCTCTCGATAATGGGCAGCAGTGCCAGCTCGAGGGGCATGTCGCGTTCTTCGAGCTGTTCCACGATGTAATGGATGTAAGGGCTGCCTCGCTCGCTTGCCATCTCGATGGAATTCGGTCGGCTGGAAAAAAGGAGGCGCTGTTGCTCGATGCGCGGATTGCTTTCCAGATGGTCCTGTAGCTTGAATCCATGCCTGATGCGATCCCATATGTCCGCATGGGTCGGCTCTGCCGGCGCTTTCTCCGTGAGCCACAGGGTGTCCTGCACCATCGGCACTGCCCTGGTGCGGGCATCGCTGTCCGTCGGGGCTCGGGGGGAGGTGCTCTGGCAGCCGGTTATAGCGACACAGATTGCTAGCGCCAGGGCCCGGCCGGAGGCTGCCAAGGCGTCCGGCTGTGGGCTGTTCGTAGAGTCAGACGGCATTGGCTGATGGGCTCCCTAGGCGCAAATTCGAGGGAGTGTAGGAACGCCGCTCCGGTGGGTCAACCCGACGCCTCGGTTTTTGGCGACTGGTCGATCTTCATTAAAAGCTGTCTTTCCACCCTCGAAGTACTGTGAACACGGCTTCCGCTGTCTCCAGTGGCCGATCGGCATGCCGATTTGCTGCGGCTACCACTCCGGGCTCCCTGCAGCGCAGGAAGGGGTTGGTGGTTTGTTCGGCACCCAAGTCCGAAGGCAGCGTGATGCGCTTTGCCTCACGCAGGCGGACGACCTGTTCGAGGCGTTCAGCGATATCAAGGTTTTCCGGTTCGACTGCCTGAGCAAACCGCAGATTGCTCAGCGTGTATTCATGGGTGCAATAGATCTTGGTAGTTGCAGGCAGTGCGGCAAGCCGTTGCAGTGATGTGAACATTTGGATGGCGGTGCCCTCGAACAGGCGGCCACAACCTGCGGCAAACAGCGTATCGCCGCTCAATAACCAGGGCGCTTTGGCGTCATCATGAAAATAGGCAATGTGACCGCTGGTATGCCCCGGAACCTCAAAAACTTCTAATTCCTGGCCGAGAATGCGGATGCGCTGCCCGTCGACCAGCGCATGATCTCTGGCCGGTATATTTTCGTTCGCTGGGCCATAGACCGTCGCGCCATATTGGGCCTTGAGCTGCTCGACGCCGCCTACATGGTCGTGGTGGTGATGAGTGATCAGAATGTCAGTCAATTGCCAGCCGGGGCGAGCGTCCAGCCACTGCTGAACAGGGCTAGCCTCACCCGGGTCTACCGCTGCGCAGAGACGCCTTTGAGGATCCTGAAGCAACCAGATGTAGTTGTCGGTGAAGGCGGGCAGAGCGTCTATCTTCAACATATGCACGGGTCGCCAAGTCATTAGCAAAAGCGCATCCTAACAGCCGAACTGGAGAGTTGAACCGATAGGGCGTATTGATCGGGTCCGCCAAACCGACGAATGGAGGCTAGCCATGAGTGAGTCTTGTGCAAAGTCGGACGAACGCTGGCTGTCGCTGATGGACAATGCCAGTGCTTGGTTCGCTGGTCCGTCAGGGCGACAACTGCTTGAACACGAGCAGTTGGTGATCAATCAGCAGCTGTCGCGGTGTTTTGGCAGCTACCTGGTGCATTACGGGCCATTTGCCAATACGGCGATCGAGCCGCAGAAGATCAAACGCAGCGTTCGCCTAGGGCCGCCACTTGGAGGTGTTGAAATCATCTGCGAGGAGCAATCCTGGCCGATCGGCGAACATGCTGCTGACGTTGTTGTGCTTCAGCATGGTCTGGATTTCAGCTTGTCGCCGCATGCCCTGCTGCGTGAAGCCGCCCGCAGCGTCCGGCCGGGAGGGCATTTGCTGATCGTTGGGATCAATCCTTGGAGTGCCTGGGGTGCGACACGCTTGCTGTCACGCAAGGCGTTTCGCCACGCTCGTTGCATCCGTCCGACGCGAGTAGGTGACTGGTTGAACCTGCTTGGATTCTCGCTGGAGAAACGGCAGTTCGGATGCTATTGTCCGCCGCTTTCGTCGAGCCAATGGCGGGCGCGGTTATCCGGCCTGGAGACAGCGGCACAAAGGTCGCAATTGCCTACGGGCGGTTTCTACCTGCTAGTGGCACGAAAGCTCATGGTAGGCCTGCGACCAGTGCGGCAAAGCCGTCGTGAGCGCATGGGGCAGCTGCTACCGATGCCCGTAGCGAAAGTCAGTCGCCGGGATGCCGAACAGTAAAAGGCAAAGAATTTCTCATGAGTGACGAAACGGTCGAGATCTATACGGACGGCGCCTGCAAGGGCAATCCTGGCCCGGGCGGCTGGGGTGCGCTGCTGCTCTACAAGGGCGTGGAGCGAGAACTCTGGGGTGGCGAGGCGGAAACCACCAACAACCGCATGGAGTTGATGGCTGCCATCCGTGCACTGGAAGAGCTGAAGCGGCCTTGCCAGGTAAAGTTGGTAACCGACTCCCAATACGTTATGCAGGGCATCAATGACTGGATGCCCAACTGGAAGAAGCGCGGCTGGAAGACCGCCGCCAAACAACCTGTCAAAAATGCTGATCTCTGGCGGCTGTTGGATGAGCAGGTCAATCGCCATCAGGTGAGTTGGCAGTGGGTCCGTGGACATACGGGGCACCCGGGGAACGAGCACGCCGATCTCCTGGCCAATCGCGGCGTAGTACAAGCCAAACGACAACCTGCCTGAGTAATGTGAAATATGCGTAGCGTAGTACTCGATACCGAAACCACTGGTATGCCAGTAACCGATGGTCACCGGATCATCGAGATAGGCTGTGTTGAGGTCATCGGCCGGCGCCTTACCGGCCGGCATTATCACGTCTATCTGCAGCCGGATCGTGAGGTGGACGAGGGCGCCATCGCTGTTCACGGGATAACTAATGAGTTTCTGACCGATAAGCCTCGGTTCAGGGAGGTTGCCGATGAGTTCTTCGAATTCATAAAGGGCGCCCAACTAATCATCCATAATGCAGCGTTCGACGTTGGATTCATCAATAACGAATTTGCCCTGCTTGGTCAGCAGGATCGTACCGAGCTAAGCGATCACTGCAGCATCCTCGATACCCTGCTGATGGCCCGTGAACGGCATCCTGGCCAGCGCAACAGCCTTGATGCGTTGTGTAAACGCTATGGGGTCGACAACTCGGGTCGCGATCTTCACGGCGCGCTGCTCGATGCGGAGATCCTCGCCGACGTTTACCTGACAATGACGGGTGGGCAAACCAACCTGTCCCTGGCGGGTGACGGTGCCGGCTCCGAAAGTGGCGGCCGTCAGCAGCCTGCGCCTATCCGCCGGTTGCCAGCTGACCGCCCCGGTACCTTGGTGATCCGCGCCAATGCCGAAGAAGTCGCTGCGCATGCGGCACGCATGCAGGCGATCGAGAGGGCAGCGGGTGCCGTGCCACTCTGGGTTCAGTTGGAGCAACCCGTCCACAACGAGGCGGAAGCATTGCCGGTCTGAGGCGTCGGCGTCGACGCGCTCACAGACGCTTCGGCGCGCCACGCAATAAATTCTAGCTTGGTGCTTGCGGGTAGAGCCTCTACGCTGGAGAGGACTCCCTCCAGGACGCCCTCATGTACAAAGACCTCAAATTCCCCATCCTCATTGTTCACCGTGACATCAAGGCCGATACGGTCGCCGGCGAGCGAGTACGAGAAATAGCAGCCGAGCTTGAGCGGGACGGCTTTCATATTCTCCCCACGGGAAGTGCTGCAGAGGGTCGAATTGTCGCGTCAACCCATCACGGGCTGGCCTGCATCCTGGTTGCTGCAGAAGGCGCTGGCGAAAACCAACGGTTATTACAGGATGTCGTGGGGCTGATACGAGTCGCACGCCGGCGTGCGCCTCAGCTACCAATTTTTGCGCTTGGTGAGCAGATCACCATCGAGAATGCGCCAGCTGAGGCGATGGCGGACCTGAACGAGCTGCGCGGGTTGCTCTATCTATTCGAGGACACCGTCCCGTTCCTCGCACGGCAAGTCGCTCGCGCTGCGCGGAGCTATTTGGATGGGTTGTTGCCGCCGTTTTTCCGCGCGCTGGTGCAGCATACGGGAGACTCCAACTACTCGTGGCACACGCCTGGCCATGGCGGTGGTGTCGCTTTTCGCAAGAGCCCGGTCGGGCAGGCATTCCATCAATTCTTTGGCGAGAACACGCTGCGCTCCGACCTGTCGGTGTCGGTGCCTGAGCTTGGCTCGCTGCTCGATCACACTGGTCCGTTGGCAGCGGCCGAGGCCCGAGCGGCCCGAAACTTCGGTGCAGATCACACGTTTTTCGTAATCAACGGAACCTCTACAGCAAACAAGATCGTTTGGCACTCAATGGTGGCCCGGGACGACCTGGTGCTGGTGGATCGTAACTGCCACAAGTCGATACTGCATTCGATCATCATGACCGGCGCAATTCCTCTTTATCTAACTCCCTCACGCAACGAACTCGGAATCATTGGTCCGATTCCACTCGAGGAGTTTTCCCCGGAATCGATTCAGGCCAAAATCGATGCCAACCCACTCACCCGTGGGCGCTCGCCAAGAGTGAAGCTGGCGGTCGTGACCAACTCCACCTACGACGGCCTTTGCTACAACGCTAACCTGATCAAGAGGACCCTCGGCAATAGCGTAGATGTCTTGCATTTTGACGAGGCCTGGTACGCCTACGCCGCGTTTCACGAGTTCTACGACGGGCGTTACGGGATGGACACTCGCGAGCAGGGGCCGCTGGTATTCACCACCCATTCGACACACAAGGTGCTCGCGGCTTTCAGCCAGGCATCAATGATTCATGTCCTCGACAGTGAGCAGCGACAGCTGGATCGTGATCGCTTCAACGAAGCCTTCATGATGCATATCTCCACGTCCCCGCAGTACGGCATCCTTGCCTCGCTCGATGTCGCCTCGGCGATGATGGAGGGCCCCGCGGGTCGCTCACTGATCCAGGAAACCTTCGACGAGGCGCTGAGCTTTCGCCGCGCGTTGGCTAATCTGCGACAGCATCTGGCGCCAGATGATTGGTGGTTTAGCATCTGGCAGCCTGCTTCGGCAGATGGGGCGGACGAACTGGTCACCAGCGACTGGCTGCTGCAGCCGGAAGCGGATTGGCACGGTTTCGGGGACGTCGCCCATGATTACGTGCTGCTCGATCCGATCAAGGTCACGCTGGTAACGCCCGGTCTGACCGCCGGTGGCAAGTTGAGCGAGCGGGGCATTCCAGCGGCAGTGGTCAGCAAGTTTCTCTGGGAACGGGGGCTGGTCGTCGAGAAAACCGGTCTCTATTCTATTCTGGTGCTGTTTTCCATGGGTATCACCAAGGGTAAATGGAGCACTTTGCTGACCGAGTTACTGGAATTCAAACGACACTACGACGACAACGTACCGTTATGCGATGCGTTGCCGACTGTGGTGCAGGCAGGCGGCAGCCAATACTTGGGGATGGGGCTGAGGGATCTATGCGACTCGCTCCATGATTGTTACCGCAAGAACGCCACCGCAAGAGCGATGAGGCGGATGTATACCGCCCTGCCTGCGTTGGCAATGAAGCCGGCCGAGGCTTACGACAAGCTGGTACGCGGCGAGGTTGAGGCAGTCTCCATCGAGGCGTTGGAAGGTCGCATCGCCGCGGTCATGCTGGTGCCGTACCCTCCAGGGATTCCGCTGATCATGCCGGGCGAGCGCTTCACCTCCGAAACGCGCTCGATTCTCGACTATCTAGCTTTCGCTCAGAGGTTCGCCGCGCAATTTCCTGGATTTGATGCTGATGTACATGGGCTGCAGCACGAGGAGCATCCGGACGGGGTAGGTTATACAGTCGATTGCATCCTCGAGGGGTAGAGCGTATGACTCGGCCCATCCAGCCGGTATCGCAGCTTGTCAAAGAAGATCATGTGCGAGGGCGTGGGCTGCTTCACATCGTCCCGCATCGACTTTCACTCGGCTGTTGTTATAGTTGCTCGGCTGAGAGCAGTCCTCCCTGTGTGGGGCTGTCGAACCCGTTCAGGCACTGAGTGCCTCGGCTGTCGAGGATGATAGCGTGACCGACTACCAAGCCTTCCGTGTGGAGTTGAAGAACAAGATCGCCCATGTAGCGATTAACCGACCTGACAAGGTCAACGCCATGAATGCTGCATTCTGGAGCGAAATTGTCGATATCTTCCAATGGATCGATGATACGGACGACATTCGGGTCGTGGTGCTCTCGGGCGAGGGAAAGCATTTTTCAGCGGGTATTGATCTTCAACTATTGGCGCAAGCCGCGACCCAGATGGGCAGCGATGTGGGCCGCAACGCCGAACGCCTGCGTCGCCAGATTCTCAAGCTTCAGAGCTCGTTCAACGCGGTGGATAATTGCCGCAAGCCGGTCATAGCGGCGATCCAAGGGTACTGCATTGGCGGTGCGATCGATCTCATCGCTGCCTGCGATATGCGTTACTGCACGCTCGATGCGCAGTTTTCGATCAAGGAAATCGATATGGGGATGGCGGCGGATGTCGGTACGCTGCAGCGACTACCGCGAATCATCGGCGACGGCATGATGCGCGAGCTCGCATACACCGGGCGTAACGTTGACGGGCAGGAAGCGAAGGCCATCGGCCTGGTCAATCAAACTTACACCGACCAACCATCCCTTATGGCTGGGGTTTTCGCTCTGGCGGCCGATATCGCCGCGAAGTCACCAGTCGCCATTCGTGGGACCAAGGAGATGATTCGCTATATGCGCGACCACCGTGTCGATGATGGCCTCGAGTACATCGCCACCTGGAATGCAGCGATGCTTCAGTCGGCTGACCTGAAGGTGGCCATGGCGGCCCATATGAGCAAGCAGAAACCGGATTTCGCTGACTGATGCATCATTCAAACGTTGCGCGGGAGGCGCGCTAGGCATGGTTACCGGAGCTACTTCACTCAGCCTGGTTCGCGATGAGTTGTTCGCTACCATGGAAGAAGCCGAGCAGAGCCTCGAGCATTTCATCATCGACCGAAACAATAGCGGTCTGTTGCAGCAGGCTGTCGAGAATCTCAAGCAGGTTCGCGGCACGCTGCGGCTCATCGAGTTGACCGGCGCCGAACTGCTCGCGCAGGAAATACTCCAGCTGGCGACAGACATCCCCGTAGGGGCGGGGGAAGATCGAGACAGTCAGTTGGCAGCGCTGAGTAATGCGCTGTATGTGCTTGGACGTTATCTCGAAAGCGTCGACGCCAGCCGGCAGGAAATGCCCGAACTGCTGCTGCCGCCGATCAATGCTTTGCGGTTGGTTAGTGGCCAGTCGCCGTTACCCGAAAGTTTCTTCTTCAGCGTCCGCCTCGATCATGCGCGTCCGCCAATCGAGGCTGCGGTGCGCGAGCCCGCTGCGCGTGCGGCCGAGGCGCGCCGGTTGCGTCAAATGTACCAGGTGGGCTTGCTCGGCTTCATTCGTGAAGACAATGCCTCGGCCAGCCTTAAGCTTATGGCGCGTGCGCTGGGCCGGTTGGATCTGCTGTTCGCAAACTCGGCGGGCGGTCGCCTGTGTTGGCTGGGGAGCGCAGCTTTGGAGGCCCAGCTGGATGGCCAACTGTTGCCGCGCCAATCACGCAAGCAATTGTTTTCCAGGCTTGACCGAGAACTTCGGCAGCTCAGCGGTCATGATGCCTATGAACCTCCGCGGGTTCTGCTCAAGGAGCTGCTGTATCTCGTTGCATTAGCCGAAAGCAATGGGCCGTTAGCAAGTCAGGTACGGGAAACGTTTTCGCTTGGCTCGTTACCCTTCACCGACCATCTTCTTGAGGATGAATCCCAGCGGTTGGCGGGCCCCGGCCAGGCTGTGATGCGCTCCCTGTCGTCGGCGATCCGTGAAGAGCTGGCGAGTCTCAAAGACTTGCTGGATCTCATCGAGCGCCAGACCGCACCGGCTGAGTCGTATCCAAACCTGCATAGTCTGCTAGGCAAACTTGCGAAGACGTTGGGGATGGTGGGGTTGTCCTCGGCATCGAGTACCTTGCATGCCCAGCTCTCGGTGGTGTCCGGCTGGAGCGTCGAACAACTGCCCGAGCCCCACGCGCTGTTGAAATTGGCCGATGCGGTGCTCTATGTCGAGAGCATGGTGGCGAGCCTGGAGCGCGGCGAGCGCTTTGATTCGCGTCCACAGATTGCACAGCCAGGCCAAGAGGCTGAGGCATTTGCCAACCATCAGCTCGCTGAAGCTTGCATCGTGGTGATCGGCGAGGCGACCGCAGGTTTGGCCTTGGCCAAGCGCGCCATCACAGCCTATCTGGAATCAAACGGGGAAAAGTTGCATTTGGCCAATGTCCCTTTCAGTTTGATGGCTGTTCGTGGTGGGCTGCGTTTTCTAGAACAGGATCGCGCCGCTGAATTGATTGGTGCCTGTGCCGACTTTATTCAGAAGCAGATGCTCGAGGGTGTGCAAATGCCACCAGAGCAAATGCTTGAGACTCTGGCCGACGCATTGACCAGCCTCGAATATTACCTCGACGGGGGGGCAATACTGCGGCGCGACGAATCACGGATCAGCGTGTTGGATCTCGCGACCGAAAGTGTACGGGCACTGGGTCTGCCGGTGGCTGCCTGATGAGTTTACGGTGGCAGCCAGCATTGCTTGATCCGGCTATGGGCGGTGGATGGGCCGTCGTGCATTGCCAGCAGGGGTTTCTTTGTGATGCAAATGGCGTGCTGTTCCCCAGAGATTGGCTAAAACGCCTCGACCTACCGTTGCTCAGCGAGCAAGGCTTGGGTTATTTCGATGGCGACCAAGTGTTTCTAATGGAGTTGGCGCACCCGGTCGAAGTGCCCGGCGCTGGCTGGCAGGGGCTGCGTCAATTCATGATGCATGATGACGATACCGAAAGGTTTCGTATGCTCGGTTTCGCTGCGCAGATTGGCACTTGGGCGAGCCATCATCGCTTCTGCGGCAGCTGCGGCAACCCGATGCGCCAGCATGCTACGGAGCGTGCGATGCAGTGCGAGAGTTGTGGCATTCACCACTACCCTCGCATCTCGCCGAGCATGATTGTTTTGGTAACGCGAGGCGACGAGCTGCTACTGGCTCGTTCACCGCGCTTTGCCCCCGGGGTATACAGCACGCTTGCAGGGTTCGTTGAGCCCGGCGAGTCAGTCGAACAGTGCGTCAGGCGGGAAGTCCACGAGGAGGTTGGGGTGTCTATCCATGAGCCCCAGTACATCTGCAGTCAGGGATGGCCGTTTCCACACTCTTTGATGCTTGGCTTTCACGCCGAGTATGCATCGGGAGAGATCGTGATGCAGCCTGAAGAGATTGAGGATGCAAGCTGGTTTTCTATCCACGATCTGCCTGCGCTGCCTGCTCACAAATCCATCGCCCGTTACTTGATTGATCTGTATCTGGCTCGGCGCTTAGGCCGCACCGAACCAGTGCTGCCAGGCTAGCCGCAGACTCAGTACCAGCACCACCGATATAAAGATCGGTCGGATGAATTTCGATCCGCCCTGGATTGCAGTGCGCGCCCCAAGGTATGCGCCGACCATCAAGGCGAGCCCCATGCCGATGCCTAGCCCCCAGGCGACTTGCCCGCCAGCAATGAATACGGCAAGTGCAACACCGTTGCTGACGAAGTTCATGCTGCGAGCCACGCCGCTGGCTTTTAGCAAGTCGAGCGGGTAGAGCAACATGTTGCTGACGGTCCAGAACGCTCCCGTGCCGGGCCCCGCTAGGCCGTCATAAAAGCCCAGAGTCAGGCCTTGTGGCCATTGTCTATGTTGGGCTATTGGCTCAGCGCCCGGTCGAGGTGTGGTTGGCATCCGCCCGAAAAGCAGATACAGCCCGCAGGCAAATACCACCAAAGGTAGGGCCTGATTGAGCCAGCGTGCCGGGATCATATGTGCCAAACCGGCGCCCAGCGCTGCCCCTATAGCAGTCGCTAAGAGCGCGGATCGCCATTGCTGTGGATGAAATAGTTTCCTGCGATAGAAAGTGAAGCTTGCCGTAGCTGAGCCAAAGGTTGCGCACAGTTTGTTGGTGCCTAGAACCAGATGTGGCGGCAAGCCGGCGGTGAGCAGAGCGGGAAGCGTCAATAGCCCACCTCCGCCGGCTATGGCATCAATAAAGCCGGCAAGAAAGGCGACGGCCATGAGGGCGGCCAATACCAATGGGTCCGTCGCAAGCTCAAAGGTCAGCATGTGAAACACTCATAGCAAAATCGGTAACGGAGATGGCGCATCATGCCGGTTGCGCTTTTGTAAAGCCAACGACAAGCGCCTCCTAATGCCGTGGTACGGGTTGGTTGAGCGAATGGCAAACAACAGAATGTCGACTCGTCTCCAGTGTTCCTTTCTGGTACTGGCTGCTCTGATTGACCGTATCGATAATGCTCCGTCGGATTTCGGTGGATTTGCGGGCAATGCAATATATAGGGCTTGCGGTGGTTGTCGCGTTACTTGCACTGCTCAGTGGCTTGGTCGCGGTGCGGTTACTTGTGGGTGGGCACTGGTTGCTGGGCTGGTTGCGTGGCACCCTCGGAATGCTGGTACTTTCGCTGGCTGGCCTAGTTGGCCTAGTCGCCTGGGACGTCACGACTTATCAGCCGTTGAGTGATGGCACGCCGTTGGCTTCGCTGACCTTTCAGGCCGATGGTCTTCAGCGTTATCGGGTGCAGGTGCAAGAGGGGCAGAGCACTCGCTTTGTCACGCTTGAAGGCGATCTCTGGCAGCTCGACTTACGAGCACTTCATTGGAAGGGGCTGGCGGCGCTCATTGGGTTGGAGCCTGGCTATCGGCTGGAGCGCCTTTCAGGTCGCTACCTGGCCGTCGAGCAACAGGATCAGGCGCGTCGTCCCTATGTGCAGCTGGGAAACAGCCGGGCGGGGGTGGATTTCTGGGCGTGGTTGCATCGGTGCGAGTGCACTCCGCTAATGCTCGATGCGCAACTGCGCCGAGTTAGCTATCTACCGATCGCTGACAACGCCGTTTATACAGTCGAGATGACCCCTGCTGGGCTGTTGGCGAAACCGGCAAGCGTCGCAGCAGAACAGGCGATGAAGGGCTGGTAGCCAGAAAGCTCCGCAAAAAAAGGGAACCTAATGGTTCCCTTTTTTGTATAAGTCGCTTGATCAGGCGAGGTAGCCACCGTCTACATTGAGCGACAGACCGGTGGTGTAGCTCGATGCATCGCTGGCGAGATAGAGCACAGCACCCGCCATTTCGCTGGGATCCGCAACACGGTGTAGTGGGATGTGACGTAGCGCTTCTTCGCGGATCGAGTCGTTCTTGACCAGGGCTGAGGCAAACTTGGTGTCCGTGAGGCCTGGAAGCAGCGCATTGCAGCGAATGCCTTGGGGGGCGCACTCCTTGGCGAAAGCCTTGGTCATGTTGATCACCGCTGCTTTGGTGACCGAGTAAATACCCTGGAAGTTGCCCGGCGTGACGCCATTGATCGAGGCTACGTTGATAATACTGCCGCCCCCATGCTCACGCATCAATTTGCCGGCCTCAACGGACATGAAGAAATAGCCTCGGATATTCACATCAACCGTTTTCTGGAAGGCTGACACGTCTGTATCCAGAATATGGCAGAACTGCGGATTGGTAGCCGCGTTGTTGACCAAGATGTCCAGCCGACCGAACTGTTCGCGAATTTGAGCGAATACGGCCTGGATCTGTTCGAGTTCACCGATATGGCACGCGACGGCTGTGGCCTTGCCACCGTCGGCGTTGATCGCATCAGCAACCGCCTGGCAGCCATCAATTTTGCGGCTTGAAACAATAACGTGGGCGCCTTGCTGAGCCAGCAGTTTGGCGATGGCTTCGCCAATGCCACGGCTGGCGCCGGATACGAAGGCAATCTTGCCGTCCAGGTCAAATAGGTTGGTCTTACTCATGGAGTCGGTTCCTCTTGGTGAGCTGTGTTACAGCTTCGAGTTGTTAATAACCTGCAGGCTCACTTGCTCGAGCAGGGCGTTCATTTGTACGAACTTGGCGAACCGCTTGTCCTGGGTCTGACCGTGGAAGTAGCGGTAGTAGATTTGTTGAACAATCGCCGCCAGGCGGAACAGGCCATAGGTGTAGTAATAGTCAAAGTTGTCGATGCGGATACCCGCGCGCTCGGCGTAGTAGTCGACAAATTGCTGACGAGTCAGCATGCCGGGCGCGTTGCTGGGCTGTTTGCGAATCAACTGCATCGGCGCCGGGTCCGTCGCTTCAATCCAATAGGCAAGCGTATTGCCCAAATCCATTAGAGGATCACCCAGCGTAGTCATCTCCCAATCCAGAACGCCGATGATCTCCATGGGGTTATCCGGATTGAGGATTACATTATCGAAGCGGTAGTCATTGTGGATGATGCCCGGCTTGTGGTGATCGGCTGGCATCTTGTCCCGCAGCCAAGCCTTAACCGGCTCCCATCCTGGCGCGTCAGCCGTAATCGCTCGCTCGTACCGATCGATCCAGCCATTTATCTGCCGCTGGACGTAACCTTCGGGCTTGCCCAGATCACCTAGGCCACAGGCGTTGTAGTCAACATTGTGCAAGTCGACGAATTTGTCGATGAAGCTCTTGCACAGCGCGGTGGTCTGCTCCGGCGTGAATCCAAGTTCGGCGGGCATGTCCTCACGGAGAATGATGCCCTTGACCCGCTCCATCACGTAAAACTCGGCCCCGATAAGCGTCTCGTCGGTGCAATAGGCGTAGGCCTTCGGACAGTACGGAAAGCCAGCGTTGAGCTGGTTGAGGATTCGGTATTCCCGTCCCATGTCATGTGCGGACTTGGCCTTATGACCAAAGGGAGGACGGCGGAGCACGAATTCCTGCTTCGGGTATTCCAGCAGATAGGTGAGGTTGGACGCCCCCCCTGGAAACTGCGAAATACTCGGCATACCTTCTAGTCCCGGAATGTGGGCTTTCAGGTACTGGTCGATGGCCTCGGTGGGCAGTTCTTCGCCGTCACGTATACGGCTGGTCTGATCAGTAAGCGCCATGCTTGTCCCTTTTCTATTATCGATGCCTTAATGGCCAGCTATCGCAGGCTTCGAGCCACTGCGCCATTGACCATCCGACGATCCTAATCTAATGCCCGCATTGAGCATCACCAAGGGAAGTCGGCCGTTATTGGCCGGGGTGTTGCCGCGTAATCAAGGCGCCTGATGCTTGTAAAATCCTAAAAAAAGCGCATAAAAAAGCCGAAGTCGTGGGACTTCGGCTTTTTACGTCAAGGTAGATCAGGCCGGAAACAGCTCGCTCAGCTTCAGCGCTAGCATCATGTCGCCTTCGGCGCGCAGCTTGCCTGCCATGAAGGCCTGCATGCCGTCGGTTTCACCGCTGATGACGCCCTGCATGGTTTCGCTATCCATGATCAGCGTAACGTTGGCATCAGCCGATTCGCCCTTATGAAAGTCACAGGTACCGTCTTTTACGACCAGGTAGTAGTTTTCGGCATCGGTGATATTGAACTGAAAAACCAGATCCAAGCCGGCCGCAGCGCTGGGGTTGAATTTGGCCTTCATGCCCTGGATGGTTTCGTCGACATTGCTCATCGGATTGACCCTTTATTGTCGTGGGGAAAAACGTGCGGCTATGGGGCCGCGGTCGGCTGGAGCTTATCGATAGGTGACGAGCTCCGGATTCTTCAGCATTTCTAGGTGTGCGTGGCTATTGAATGATGCCAAGGCGACGTCCTGATCACGAAACTTCAGGCGGCTAATTGACGTATTGACGATCTGCCAGTTCAGCTCGAACGCCTTGATAGGGGGTACGCCGACGATCAATTGCAGCAACGCTGTGATCGTACCGCCAGACGTGAACACGGCGATGTGATCTTTTTTGCTTGCCTGTTCGAGCAACCGACTCAATCCAGCCTGAACGCGGTTTACAAAACTCTGCCAGCTTTCAAGCCCCTGCTTTTCGTGATCGCCAGAGACCCATCGCTGAATGACATATTTGAACAGTCGCTGAAACTCCGCACGATGATTGGCTGCATTGCCAAAGACCTGAATGGCACCTGGCTCAACGGCCAAGAGATCGTCCATATGTGCGCGAATCACTTCGTCGGCGCGAAACTCATTGAAGGCAGCGTCAATCTGTATAGCCGGCAGTGGGCTTTCGAGAGGAGGAGTCATTCGCTGGAGCGTTGCGCGCGCGGTGTCCTGTTGTCGATTCAACTCCCCACTTACGCAGCGATCAAAGCGAATACCCATTTGATCCAGATAATCACCTAGGGCTGCCGATTGCTGGAAGCCGACTGGAGACAGCACGTCATAGTTTTCTGCGCCAAACGACGCCTGGCCATGTCTGATCAGGTAGATACTGCCCATGCGTTGCTCCGGCACCCAGTTTTCGCGAGCGTAGGGGCATCGTAGTGGAGTGTCAACGATAAATCATACGTTCGTTTGAATCTGGTTCCGCTGGCTCAGCCGGTAATGGAATCGGTATGCTTGAGCGATTTTCGCCAACTTGGGTTCCTGCTGGCGACCGTGGTTAATTAAGGAGGGTCTGTGGAATTTCTTGCTGACTATGCAAGCTTTCTGGCGAAGACGGTGACGCTGGTAGCCGCTGTCTTGGTAGTGCTGATGGCGCTTGCTTCGCTACGTCGTGGGCGGTCCAAGCAAACGGGTGGCCATCTGGAAGTACACAAGCTCAACGATTTCTACAAATCGATGCGCGAGCGTCTCGAGCAATCAATGATTGAAAAGGATCAGCTGAAACTCCTGCGCAAACAAGAAACGAAGGCAGCCAAGCTGGCCAAGAAAAATCCAGAAGACCGTTCCCGAGTGTTTGTGCTCGATTTCGACGGTGACATCAAGGCATCGGCCGTCGAGAGCCTCCGTCACGAGATCACTGCTCTGTTGACCATGGCCACACCGAAGGATGAAGTCGTTCTACGGCTCGAAAGCGGTGGTGGTATGGTCCACGGTTATGGGCTTGCTGCTTCACAGCTGGTGCGCATCCGCGATGCCGGCGTGCCGCTAACGGTATGTGTCGACAAGGTTGCTGCGAGTGGCGGTTACATGATGGCCTGCATCGGTCAGAAGATCCTCAGCACGCCATTTGCGATTCTCGGTTCCATCGGTGTGGTTGCGCAACTGCCTAATCTGCATCGCCTGCTCAAAAAGCATGACGTCGATGTCGAGGTGCTGACCGCCGGTGAGTACAAGCGCACCCTGACCATCTTCGGTGAAAACACTGAGAAGGGCCGGGAGAAATTTCAAGACGATCTGGAAACCACTCACGAGTTGTTTAAGAACTTTGTCGCGCGGTATCGCCAGCAGCTGAGCATTGATGAGGTCGCTACGGGCGAGGTGTGGCTCGGGATCGCGGCGCTCGGCAAGCAGCTGGTTGATGAATTGCAGACTAGCGATGAATACCTGGCCTCCCGGGCCCGTGAAGCTGATCTGTTCCAGCTGCATTACGCAGAGAAGAAAAGCCTGCCTGAGCGATTCGGCATGGCTGCAAGCACGGTCCTTGAGCACGGTGTGTTGAAGGGTTGGACGCGTCTTAATGAACAACGTTTCTGGCAATAAGGGGTTTACTAATGGCTCGCTTCAAAGCACTGCAAACCAATGAAAACGGTGGTCGTTTCGAAACTTGCCTGATCGAACGGGACACTGACGAGTTGCCAGCAGGCGAAGTACTGATTCGAGTCAGCTACTCGTCGCTCAACTACAAGGATGCCTTATCGGCGAGTGGCAATCGCGGCGTCACTCGCAACTTTCCACACACACCCGGTATCGATGCAGCAGGGACAGTTGCCGAGTCAAGTGTGGCCGACTTTTCCGTAGGTGATGAAGTGATCGTCACCGGTTATGACCTTGGAATGAATACCGCTGGTGGTTTCGGCCAGTATGTTCGGGTGCCGGCAGCGTGGGTCATTAAGCGCCCGGTAGGGCTTTCGCTGCGTGAGGCCATGGCGCTCGGCACGGCTGGCCTGACCGCTGCACTGTGCATAGACAAACTTGAGCAAGCAGGTCTCGAGCCAACTGACGCGCCGATCCTGGTAACGGGCGCGACCGGCGGGGTCGGCAGCATAGCGATAGCCCTGTTGTCCCGCTTGGGATACAAGGTGGCGGCAGTGACGGGCAAGGCCGAGCAAGGCGACTTCCTTCGCAAGCTTGGCGCGACCCAAATCGTTGAGCGTAGCGCGTTACAGGCTGGCGCCGAGAAGCCCCTGCTCAAAGAGCAATGGGCGGGGGCGGTCGATACTGTCGGTGGCGATATTCTGTTCAACGTGGTGAAGTCGCTGCAGCGCGGTGCGAGCGTGGCATGTTGCGGCTTGACCGCGGGAACGAATTTTCAGGCTAACGTACTGCCGTTCATTTTGCGTGGGGTGAATCTACTGGGCGTCGATTCGGTTGAGATCCCTCTGGTCGTCAAAGCTTCGATGTGGGACAAGCTTTCAGTGCAGTGGAAGCTGCCTAATCTAGACGATTTGGTGCAGGAGATTTCGCTGGAACAGTTGCCTGAAGCGATCGAGCGTACCTTGGCTGGTCAGCAAACCGGAAGGATGTTGGTTCGACTCGACTGAGCGTATGGGCAGACGCGGCGCCATTAGCGTTTTGCTTGTTGAGTATAGTAAAAACCGATTTCTCCGCTGTTATCGATTGAGAGAAGCTAACGCTACTTCAACGCAGCAGGAGCCGCTCATGAAAACACTGACAGAGAAAATCAAGGCAGCCTTCGGTAAGAACGCTACGATCGCAATTGAGCGGGTAGAGCACCCGAACTTTTGGATGTACCAGTAACGAAAAAACCCGCCAAATAGGCGGGTTTTTTTACAGCGTATCGTTGGGGCTGCCTTATCTGCGGCGAAACAGCGGAAGAGGTTCGTCTGCGGCGGCCTGGTAAGTGACTGAGAAATCATTCAACCCTTCCAGCGCGTCATAGGGATCGCGATCAGGGCGTACGGCGAAGGCGTCAAAGCCACAACGGCGCATGTAGAACAGCTGATCACGCAGCACATCTCCAATCGCGCGAATTTCGCCTTTGTAACCGTAGCGATCTCGTAGCAGTCGCGCAGTCGAGTAATGACGGCCGTCGGTGAACGCGGGGAAGTTCAGTGCGATGACCTGAAAATGTTCCAGATCATCGGCAATCTCTTCCACGGCCTCGTCGGAGTCCAGCCAGATGCCGAGACCGCCGTCACGAACCTTCAGGGCGTGGGCGTGATCGAGCCATAGCTGGAACGGCACGATCAGATCGTCGCAATTGGACAAGCCATCAAGGGTCACATCCTTGGGCAGCAGGTGCCAGGTCTCGTCGATGACCTGGCCGTCCTTAATGATTCGCTGCATAGACGCGCTCCTTGAAGGGGTCGATACCGATTCGGCGGTAAGTATCGAGAAACTGTTCATCTTCTGTACGCTGCTCCACGTAGACGCCGATGACCTTTTCGATCACGTCGGGCATGACATCCTGGGCAAAGGATGGACCGAGGATCTGGCCGAGGCTCGCATTTCGCCCTGAGCTGCCGCCGAGCGAAACCTGATAGAACTCCGCGCCTTTCTTATCTACGCCAAGAATGCCGATGTGACCCACATGGTGGTGTCCGCATGCGTTCATGCAACCGGAGATGTTCAGGTCGATATCGCCGATGTCGAACAAATAATCCATGTCATCGAAGCGGCGTTGAATGGCTTCGGCGATCGGGATCGATTTGGCATTCGCCAGGGAGCAGAAATCGCCACCTGGGCAGCAGATGATGTCGGTCAGCAAGCCGATGTTTGGCGTGGCGACTCCTAGTTCGCGTAACTCATGCCACAGCTCGAACAGACGTGACTGCTCGACATCGGCCAGGATCATGTTCTGCTCGTGGGAGTTGCGTACTTCGCCAAAGCTGTATCTATCCGCCAGATCGGCAATGGTATCGAGCTGCTTGTCTGTCACGTCACCTGGCGCTACGCCGGTGCTTTTCAGTGACAACGTGACCGCTGCGTAACCGGATTTCTTGTGAGCGACAACGTTGCGCTCACGCCAGCGAGCGAAGCCTGGGTGCTCGGCATCAAGCTGGGCGAGCACAGCGCTCTGGTCTTCGAGAGATTTGTACGCCGGGTCGACGAAGAATTTGCTGACCCGCTCGACCTCGGCTTCGGTCAAAGTATTCGCGCCGTCTTTCAAATACGACCACTCGGCCTCTACACGCTCGGCAAACACTTCCGGAGTTAGGGCCTTGACCAGAATCTTGATGCGCGCCTTGAACTTGTTGTCCCGGCGGCCATAGCGGTTGTACACCCGCAGAATCGCATCGAGATAGGTCAACAGGTGCTGCCATGGCAGGAACTCATTGATAAAGCTGCCCACGATCGGCGTACGGCCAAGACCGCCACCCACGGATACGCGGAAGCCCAGCTCGCCTGCCTCGTTGTTGACCGCTTCGAGCCCGATGTCATGGACCTCGATGGCTGCACGGTCACTCGCAGCGCCGTTCACCGCAATCTTGAACTTGCGTGGCAGGAATGCGAACTCTGGATGGAAGGTCGACCACTGACGAATGATCTCGCACCAGGGGCGGGGGTCGACTAGCTCGTCTTTGGCCACGCCGGCGAACTGGTCGGTGGTGGTATTGCGGATGCAGTTGCCGCTGGTCTGGATGGCGTGCATCTGCACGGTTGCCAGTTCGGCGAGAATGTCAGGGACATCCTCCAGCTCGGGCCAGTTTAGCTGCACGTTGGTACGGGTACTGATGTGGGCATAGCCCTTATCGTACCGACGGGTGATGTCGGCCAGCTTGCGGATCTGAGTAGACGACAACAGCCCATAAGGCACAGCAATGCGCAGCATCGGCGCATAGCGCTGGATGTACAGACCGTTCTGCAGGCGAAGAGGCAACAATTCTGCGTCAGTCAGTTCACCGGCGAGATAGCGGCGAATCTGGTCACGGAACTGACGCACGCGATCCTCGATGATGTGTTGGTCATACTGGTCGTATACGTACATAAATGTCCTGTTTTTTCAGGCTGTCTACAGCTTCTGCGCGCACGGCCGCGCACCCGTTGATGGGAGGCCGGCACGATACCAGCTAGCGTTTATGCGCAAAAGTGATGTTTGGGAATATGTTTAGAACGAAACGCTGCTTTTCAGGCATTTCAATCGCTGGCCTTGAGCGCTCCGTATGCATGGTCTTAACTGCAATCAATGCGATCCTCAACGACAAGGTATACCGCTGTGTCAGAGCATTTGAAACGCCATGATAATGACAGCCGCGCAGATGCCGCCGCGATCTTCTTTCTGATCCTGCTCGCAGTGGCGACAGCAGTGTTCTGGGTTAGCCACCAATAACCTGGCGGCCTCTACATAACCGGGTTAAACGCCGACTAGATAGAGCACCAGCTTGACGATACCCAGAATCACCAGGACGAACGCTACGGTGAAGCCGACGCCGAGCAGAATGAAATGGCTGGGTTTACCGTGGCTGAAATCCCGCACTCGATTCTTCCCGCTCTGCACGCCCAAAGCGCCGGCCAGCATGCTTTGAAGCATCTGCCGTAGCGTGAGCGATTTGGGTTGCCTATCGTCGTCCATTAAGTGTCTCCGTGAGGCTGAGTGCCTGAAGTCTAGTCAGCAATCCTGCTTCTGGAGAGATCAATCCGATGGTTAGCGACATCAACGGGTCGTCACGCTTGTCGTTGCTTGATCTTGCCTAAGTCGGCGCGTAAGGTTCGCGCCTCGGCCGCCTAGCGGTTGAACAATTGAAGTGCGTGGTGCCCGGATCATGGTCCGGGTTAAATGGGAAATCAGTGCAAGCTGATGCTGCCCCCGCAACGGTAGAGTCGATCCGACTGAGCCCGATACCAGCCCGTACTTCCCAGGAACTGTCGCGGTGGGCGACGTCCTCAGTTTTGTCGCTGTGCCGGTTTGGCTAGGCGCCTTATCTGTTGCCCACTGCACCCGGATGGAGTGGGCATGTCTTTCGCCTTTCGCTGCGTGGCACTAGCGCTTCTGTTACTGACGCAAGTGGCACCGGTCAGTGCCAGTCAGATCAACGCGATCATTTCCCAATACAGCGCTGCCGAGTTCGCTTCAGCTGCCGCTTTGCTAAAGCAGCGATTCCCTGAGCGTACCGTTAGTGCCCGTACTCCGGAGCAGCTGGCAGAGCTGGACGACGCCGCGATCGCCCAATGGCTTGCCAGTGGAAGGCGTTTGCTCGTGGTGGGTGTATTCGGGGCGGAAGTCGAGCGTTTGCGACCGTTGATCGAGCGACACAGCATGGGCGAGCGTTTCATCATGCATAGCGATCAGGCGTTGGTGGCGATGAGTCGCACCAATGACCGCATGGTGTTTGCCAACCGTGATCAGGCGGTAAGCCTGGGGGCTGAAAAACCCGCTGGTGATCTGGATGCGTGGGTGCAGTCGCTAGCGGCCGCCAACCCGATTCAAGCCCAATGGATCGAAGCGCGCAGTTATTGGCTGGCCGGTGGTAGCGATAATATTGCGCGGTTGCTGGTGTGGCTGACGGACCGCGACAACCCAGGTGGCACTGCCGAGCCTGCACAGGCTCGGCCGGCGATGCGCCTCTATCAGGACGGCGCGGTAAGGGAAGCTCAGGATCTCGCCTGGCGCGGCGAGCGAATGGTTGCGGTGATTGACCATGGCCGTGCTGATCGACGCGGAGATGCCGACCTCAACGATGCATTGTGTCAGACCCTGCAGCAACGCGACATCGCGTGCGTCAGCCTCTTTGCCAACTGGGGTGAGGGCACGCTGCAGGCGTTACATTGGCTAAACGACGCTGCGCACCCACCGCTGGCAGCGGTGGTTGTGCTGCAGGATTTCGTCCTCGGCGGCGGTGAGGGGCGCGAGGAGGCAACCGAACTCCTCAAACAGCTCAATGTGCCTGTATTCAAGGCGCTGCGTCTGGACGACCGCGACGAGAACGCGTGGCAGCTTTCCAGCGATGGGCTCGGTCGTGACAAGGTGCATTACCGGCTGGCGATGCCCGAATTGCAGGGTACCGGTCAACCGATGGTGCTCGCGGCTTGGGAGTCGTCCCAGATCGACCCAAATTCGGGGATTCGCTTTGGCTTCAGTCAACCGTTACCTTCTCGTGTCGAGGCCATGGCGGCTCGCCTGGGCCGTTGGCAGCAGCTGCAGACGAAGGCGAATGCGGACAAGCGCTTGGCGATCGTCTACTACAACCACCCACCGGGGCGGCACAACATCGGCGCGGATAACCTCGATGTACCGCAATCGCTGTTTGCCATCCTTCAGCGTTTGAAAACTGAAGGCTACGACACTGGAATGCTGCCAGGCTCGCCCGAGCAGCTGCTGGAGCTGCTGCAAGAGCAGGGCGTCAACCTGCCGGAACAGGGCGATGCGCTGGCTGCGATGGCACGCAAGGCCGTTACGGTCGATACCGATGATTACCGTCGCTGGTTTCATTCGCTGCCGTCGGCATTGCAGGCGGAGATGGTCCTAGGCCCGCTGGGATATTGGAATGCGCAAATGCGCCGCGCGTTACAAGCCTCACAGCTGGACATCGCCAGATTGACTCTGAAAAACGGTTCCAGCGAGCTGCACCATGTGCTCGACGGTGTCGACCATCCGGCACGCGAGCGCGCGTTGGATCTGTTAGCCCAGCTCGAAACCTTTTATGAGCAGGCGCTGAGCCAGCCCGGGCTGGCTGATTGGGGCCAGGCTGACAGCCTCATTCAGGCGCTGGCAGAGACGGGCATTGAGGGGTTGCGCGGGTGGGGAGAGGCGCCGGGTCAGGTCATGGTGCATGACGGCCAGATGGTGCTGCCGGGGGTGCAGTTTGGCAACATCTTCATCGGGCCGCAGCCCCCCAGGGGCTGGGAAGTCGACGAGGAACTGCTCCATGCCAACCTGGTGTTCCCGCCACCCCATCAGTACCTGGCCCTGTATCACTGGTTGCGTGACGAGTTCAGGGCTGATGCGCTGATCCACCTGGGTCGTCACTCCACCTATGAGTTTCTGCCGCGTCGTCGAGCAGGGCTCAGTGCCGAAGACTACCCGACGCAGATCGTCGGTGACCTGCCGAGCATCTATCCCTACATCGTCGATGGGGTTGGCGAAGGGATTCAGGCCAAGCGTCGTGGGCTGGCCGTCATGATCGATCACCTGACTCCGCCGCTGGTGGCTACGCCGCTTTATGACGATCTGCTCAAGTTGCGCCAATTGATCGAGAGCTTCGAGACGGGCACTGGCAGCAGCGAAGGGCCGGCGCGGCGCGCCACCATTGCAGAGATCAAGCGGTTGGTGACTCGTTCCGGGCTGGAACCCGAGCTTCGTGAGTCCATGGCCGAGCCGCTGGCAGCGCGCGGTATCGATTTCGAACAGGTGGATGATGACTTGCTGGTGCACGAGGTCGGGCATTACCTGACGAATATTCAGGAGCGCTTCATGCCGCTTGGCCTGCATGTGTTCGGCCAGCCCTGGGCGCCGGAAGCCGTGGACACCTTGCTGGCGTCCATGAATACCGAAGAGTCGCGTTACCGGCAGGCACTGATTGATTCACCGGATGCGGAAATGCAGGCGCTGGTCGACGCGCTCAACGGCCGATTCGTCGAGCCAGGCAAAGGCAACGATCCGATCCGTACGCCGGAGGCGTTACCGACCGGGCGCAATTTCCATGCGCTCGACAGTAGCCTGATCCCGAGTCGCATCGGCTGGAGTATCGGCAGCGAGCTGGCCGACCGTGCGCGACAGCGGCCAATGGAGCAGGGCGGACGCGAGGCCGTCATTCTCTGGGCATCCGATACCGTCCGTGATGAAGGCGCCATGATCGCCTTCGGACTGGACCTGCTTGGCGTAGAACCTGTGTGGAACAGCCGGGGCATCGTCGAAGGCATCAAGCGAATACCTGCTTCAGCCGGGCGCGAGCGACGCGACCTGATGTTCACCACCTCCGGTTTGTTTCGCGATCTCTATGCCGATCAGCTTGCACTGCTCGAACGCGGAGTACTGCTAGCGCTGGACGGCGCCAGCGAAACCATTCGCCGTGACTACCCTGCCCTGCGTACGTCGTTGGATGCGGCACTGCAACCGCTCGGTGCGCTCGCAAGTGGCGGCGATGAAAGTCTGGCGTTGAATCTGGTGGCGGCTAATTGGGTGCGGGACGCCGCGCAGCGACTCGACTCAGGCGCTGAGCCTGAGCAAGCCGGTAGCCTCGCCGCGTTGCGGCTCTTCGGTGTCGCACCGGGCGCTTACGGTGCTGGGGTCAATACGCTTGTCGAGCGTTCCGGAAGCTGGCAGGACCGCGGTGAGCTTGCACGTAGCTACGTCAATCGCATGGGGCATGCGTATGGCATGAACCACCAGGGCGAGCCCGTGCAGGCGGTCTTCGAAGACAGCCTGAAACACGTCACCCGCACCTATCTCGGCCGTTCGAGCAATCTGTATGGGCTGATGGACAACAACGATGCGTTTGACTACCTCGGCGGGTTGAGCATGGCCGTGGAGCACCTGAGCGGAAAAGCGCCGGAGAATTTCGTCAGCTGGCACAACGATCCGCGGAAGGTTCGTCTTGAGCCACTGCAGCAGGCGCTGTTGGCTGAATTGCGCGGGCGATTCCTGAATCCGGCCTGGATCAAGGCGTTGATGCAGCATGACTACGCCGGCGCGCGGACCATGGGCAGCGAGTTCCTGGAGTACCTCTGGGGCTGGCAGGTCACCAATCCGGACATCATCAAGGACAGCGCCTGGGAAGAGGTGAAGGCGGTGTATCTGGATGACAAGCACGCGCTTGGAGTCGACGCCTTTCTCGAGAAAGGCGCCAACGTCCATGTCAAAAGCAACATGCTCGCAATCATGCTGGTGGCGATTCAGAAGGGCTTTTGGAAGGCCGACGAGGCGACCCAGTACGCGCTGGCCGAGCAGTTCGCAGCCCTGGTTGCTGAGCACGGCTTGCCGGGAAGTGGGCATACCCGGCCGGATCATCCGATGTTCGAGTGGCTGATGCCGAAGCTATCCGACCCATTGCGCGACGCACTGCAGGCTCGGCTCGATTCGGCACTGCGCGCGGCGCCGCAAACGAACCCACCGAGCAGTATCAGCGAGATTCAGCCGGAGGCGACGGACATGCCACAAGCCGCGCCAGATCAAACTGAAACACAAGGTGATCAAAGCGCTAGCCGATACCTTTGGCTGGCTGCACTGATCGTTCTGCTGCTATTAGGGCTTGGCATCTGGCGTGGTCGTGGGCCTCGGCCGAGGGGAGTTGCGTAGCGTGTTCGACAATCAATTGTTCAGTTGGCTGCATCTGCTGGTGGGCTGGCTGTTGCAGCCTGTGACCTGGGGCCTGTTCGGGCTTTTGGCGTTGGCCATTTGCGATGCCGGTGTCGCAATGGGTGAGCGCCTGGGTGGGCTGAGGCGCTGGCGCCAGCTGCCCGCTGCGGAGATCGAGCGGCGCGCGCGTCGAAGGCTTGATCGAGCCGATCTAGTGGCGCGGATTGGCCCCATGCTCGGACTGATGGGAACGCTGATCCCGCTGGGCCCCGGCTTGGCGGCCCTGGGAGATGGCAACGTGCAGATCCTCAGCGTGGCTATGCGCGTAGCCTTCGACACGACGGTGCTTGGTTTGCTGATCGGCGTACTCGGTTTCGCACTGGGCCGCTTGCGCCGGCGTTGGTACGACGAACTACTGGACGAACTCGAAGCCCGGTCGATTAAGGAGCGCGACGATGAGCCGGCGCTGGCGCTCTAGTCGGTTCGCCTCTGGCGACGACGATCCGCTGGGGCCACTGGCAAATATGGTCGATGTCGTGCTGGTATTCGCCTGTGGGCTGATCGCTGCGCTTGTCGCACAGACGGACCTGCTCCAACAGTTGAATGCTGCGAAACAGCCGGTTGCCGTCGAACGCGGGCGGGAGCTTCCAAAGCTACCTGACAGTGTTGAAGGTGACAGCGGGCAAGGGCTTGAGAGCGTTGGCCAGGTTTACCGTGATCCGGCCACCGGCAAGCTGATCCTGATCGGCGATTGATGCAGGTTGCAGACTCTTCATCTGCAGGCCTGCTGTCGGTCATCCCTTGAACCAATCCCACAGCCCCAGCGAATAGTTCGGCAGCAGATTGATTCCGAGTGCCGACTTGACCAGATAGAGCGCGACCAGGCCGATCAGTACCGAGAAGAACAGGAACGCAGTGATTGCTCCGGCTTTGGCCGCCAGCGACAGGCTCCGTTGAGCTCGGCTCAGGCTGCGTTTGTTTCGCCCGCCAACCAACACGAAATAGTACTGGTTGCTCCACAGGCTGAAGGTACCGCGCAGATCGAGCTTGTGCCTGGCCCACGAGCGGGTGGCGAAGGCATTGCGTAAAGCATCTAGCTGCTGCGGTGTGAACGTCTCGCGCAGCTCTTCAGGAAGCCGTTGCTTGAGTCCAACCACGAACGGGTCCTGGTCGAGCGTGACGGTGTCCTGGGTGCAGGCGTAGCGTTCAGATGCTTCATCGGGTTTGGATTCTGGAGCGAGCATAGCGTCAGGTTGCCGTCGGGAAGCGAGAGAGACGATCGCTTATGCAACTACCTGGCCGAAACGCTCTGTTGCGCTGATATTTGCTGCAACTGCTCGACCAGTTGGTCGAAATCGGGGCGGTGGCTGGGGTTTTCCTGCATGCACTGACGCTGCAGGGTGGCAAGGGTTGTCAGGCGCTCGTCCTGACCGTATGCATCGCAGCGGTCCAGTAACTCCTCGAGCAAACAGCCGAACGCACGCGCTTCAATACGCCGTAGCGCCTGACCCGCAGTGGTCTCCGGATCGAAGAACGAGGCTGCACCGAAATCGCTGAGCAGTGTTTGGCCGCGCGAATCGACCAGCAGGTTATGTGCGTAGAGGTCGCCATGCAGGATGCCGCGCGTGTGGAGGTGGCTGGTTGCAGAAGCTGCACCTGTCGCGATCCGCAGCAGCTGTTCGGCGGAGAACCGCTGCCCGGGTGCGTAACAGTCACGGGTACAACTGGCTAGTGATGGCGGATCGGCGAGCACACGGTAAGAAGGATCGATGAGCTCCATCAGCAAGCCCGGTAGCGCATCGGTGTGCTCGGCCAGTGGTCCAGCAATGCCGATCAGGTTGGGATGTTCGCCAGCGGCGATACAGGCCGCCATCTCGCTGTGAGGCAGCCCATCGCTGGTCAGGCTGCCTTTGAACAGTTTGGCTGCCATGGCACGGCTCGGCTGGCCGGACGCTTGCCAGTCAGCACGATGAACGACGCCGGATGCGCCCTGGCCAAGCACGTCGCCGAACATGATCTGCCTGCGGTCGACCGGTGGCAGCGGATGCTGCGCCAAGGTCTGCGATTCCAGCGCATCGCTGAACGGGTTGCCGGCGAACGCCAGCCAGCTGAGGCGCGGCATCGACAACAGCCACTGCGGCAATGCTGGCAAGTGATTGGCGGCAATGCGCAGCAACTCTAACTGGCGGCAGCGAGCAAGCGATTCGGGCAATGCGGCTAGCTGGTTGCCGGCGAGCATCAGCTTCTGCAGGCGGTCGCAGCGTCCAATTTCGTCAGGCACCGCTTCGAGCTGGTTGTCGGTCAGGATCAGCCAGCGCAGCCTGGGCGGCAGCGCTTCGGCGGGCACGTGGCGGATGCGATTGGCTTTGAACCCAACCATCTCCAGCCTAGCGCAGTGGCCGATCGAGGCGGACAGCTCGGTGAACGGGTTGTCCGAGCAGAATAGGATGCGCAGCTTGTGCAGGCGCGACAAATCGTCAGGCAAACTGCTGAGCTGGTTCCCTGAAAGGTTGAGAATTTCCAGGCTATCAGCCAGGTCGAATATGGCTCGAGGGAAAGTCTCGAGCTGTTCTGACAGGTCCAGGCGGGTTGTTCCGGCGAGGTCGCCGCGTTCAAGTTGTGCCAAGGTGTGCATGCGTGCTCTCGCATTCGGTCGGAGCCGGGAATTGGGTCAATGCGCTAGGACACTGCGCGCTGTAACCCGTTCAATTACCGTCTAGCACGGGCGATTCAGCCGGACGCTGGCGTGCACGGATCACGCGCTCCGCACGGGCGCGCAGTTGTCCGCAGCCGCCATCGATGTCCTGTCCCGCCGAGTTGCGCACCTTCGTCAGCACCCCGTTTTCATGCAGATAGCGCATGATCTGATGGATGCGATCCGCCTCTGGCCGCTGAAACTCGTCGTCATCGAGGCTGTTGTAGGGGATGACGTTCATGATCGCGAACTTGCCGCGCAGCAAGCGGATGATCCCGTCCATCTCGTCCTGGCTGTCATTGATGCCTTTGAGCAGCGTCCACTGATATTGAATCGGATAGTCGACGAGGCGGGCATAGGCTTCGCCCAGCTCGACAAGCTCGGCGGGATCGAACTGAGGCGCCCGCGGCAGCAACTCGCGGCGCAATGCGGCGTCGGTGCTGTGTAAAGACAGGGCCAGAGCGGGTTTCACTTTCTGCTGTGGCAAGCGCTCAAATACGCGCCGGTCGCCAACCGTGGAAAACACCAGGTTCTTGTGCCCGATGCCTCCATCGGTGCCCAGCAAGTCGATGGCGTCGAGCACGTTGTCCAGGTTGTGAGCAGGCTCGCCCATGCCCATGAAGACGACTTTCTTGACCGGGCGGAAACGTCGCGCGAGGGCGACCTGAGCGACGATCTCGGCGCTGCCCAATTGGCGCAACAAGCCACTCTTGCCAGTCATGCAAAAGACGCAGCCCACGGCGCACCCGACCTGACTCGATACGCAGAGACCGGCTCTGGGCAGCAGCACGCTTTCGACCATCTGACCGTCAGCCAGCGCCACCAGCAACCGTGCCGAACCATCCGAGCCCGGATGCTCAGAACTCAGGCGGGCCAGCCCTTCGATTGACTGGCTCACCTCATGCAGGCCGTTGCGTACGGACAACGGGAGGAAGTCTTCCGTCCGCTGGTGGCGCGTGCCGGTGTCCAGCGGTGTGCCATTCAGCCAGGCACGGGTCACCCGGCCAATGTGGATGGGCTTGGCGCCGATCGAGGCGAGCTGCTGGTGTATGTCTTGGATACGCATAGGTCGCGCATTCTAGCCAAACGTCATTGTCCGGTCTGTAGCCCTTTACGCGGTGCTGATGCCAGACCTCATGCATCGCAGAGCGGTTAGTCTCTGAACCGATGGCTCCCAAGCGCTAGCATGATCAATAGCGCCGCAAGCAGGGCGAAGGCCAGCGTCAGCGATGCGTAGTGAGCAATCACACCGATCAGCGCCGGGCCTGCGAGCACCCCTGCAAACCCGATGGTGGTCGCTGCAGTAATGGCTTGATGGACAGGCATGGCGTTCTGTCGGCTCAACGACGAAATCAATACCGGCGAGACGTTGGCGCAGCCAAGCCCGCAGAGCGCATAACCGAGCAGGGCAAGCCCCCAATGCTCGGTGAGAATGGTCAAGCCAATGCCGAAAGCAGCCAGCAATCCACCCAGGCCGATCACTCTGGCGGTGCCCAGGCTGTTGATCACCGGCGCGCCGGCGAAACGTCCAACTGTCACCATCAGGGCGAAGCTGGCGTATCCCAGTCCTCCTTTGGCGGTTTCCAGTGCCTTCTGCTCAGTCAGATAAAGCGCGCTCCAATCCAACACTGCGCCTTCGGCCAGATAGACGACGAAGGTCATGGCGCCGACCAACAGCACCGCGCCTGTCGGTCGAATGAAGGCGACTCCGCCGGCTGGCGCCTTGTCCCGGAGATAACCAGGGCTCACTGCGAGATTGGCGAGGGCGATGACTGCGATCATTAGCAGGGTGCCGGTGGCAGGGGCGAGGCCAAGCGTCAACGCGCCGGTAAGTGAAAGTGCGCCGCTGATCGAACCTAAGCTGAACATGCCGTGAAAGTTCGACATGTGACGCTTGCCCGTGTCTCGCTCGATCACTACGCCCTGGATGTTGAGCACTACGTCGATCACGCCAAGGCTGCCGCCGAAACAGAAAAGCGCGAGGGCCAGCACTGCGAGCGATTGGCTGAAGGCCATGCCCAACAGGGCGAACAGCAGCAGGACGACACTGCAGAGCACCACCGGACGGATGCCGCGTCGTGTTACGAGCAGTCCGGACAGTGGCATCCAGGTCAGCGAACCGACACCGATACACAGCAGCAACGTACCGAACACTGCGTCGCTCATCTCGATGCGTTCGCGCACGTACGGCACCAGCGGTGCCCAGATCGACAGACCGAATCCGGCCATGAAAAAGCCGATGCGTGTCGCGCGGCGCGCGATAGGTGAGGTTGCATTAACGGGCGTAGTAGCCGCAGGCATCTCAGGTGTCCTTGCTCTAACGGGGGGCCGCGTTCATGCGTCGCGTGACGGGCTGCGGCGCGCATTGTGTCAAAGAACTGCGACGGCAGCCTTACCTTGGGCCGCAGTGCAGCTAGTGCTAGTTGGAACTGCCCGCTCAAACCATCGAGCGGGCCGGACGCTCATGGTAATCTTCGCCTTTGCCAACATGCGGCCCCGGAGCGGTACATGAAGTTCATTCACCAGCGCGAACACCTCAATGAAGACGATTTCGTGATTATTGAATGCTCGCAGCCTTGCAACATCCGCCTGATGAACGACAAGAATTTTCGTAGTTTCAAGAATGGCGGGCGACACATCTATCACGGCGGTGCGTTCGACAATTTCCCGGCACGGATCAAAGTGCCCAACACCGGCTTCTGGAACATCACCATCGATACGGTGACGCGCAGGGCCGTCAGCGTCACGCGCAAGCCGGCCTTGACCCACTCGATCAAGATCGTTCGCAACTCGCCCTCCGAGCTCCGCTGAAAGCCTCCTAGTCTCCCTTTATTGCGCTGAGCGCTCCGTTGCGACTCGATTGATGGCCATCCATCGATCGGGCCCGTGCCGGTGTTCCGGAAGCTTGCTTCTTTCGATGCGCCAGATTATCTTCACGTGAAGATTCTTGTTCTGGAACTATCTATGTCAGAGAGGCAACGCAGCGACCATGTGGATCGCGTGCTCGCGCAATGGCGCGCAGTACAACCCGGCGCAGATGTATCGCCCATGGCGATATTCACCCGCCTGTACCGCCTTTCCAAATACCTCAATCGCAGCGTGGCCTCGGTGTTCCGCCGACATGGATTGCACGATGGCGAGTTCGACCTGCTCGCCACCCTCTACCGCAGCGGCCAGCCGCAGGGGCTTACGCCCAACGCGTTACGTCACGCTGCGGTACTCAGCTCAGGGGCAATGACAAATCGGCTAGACCGCCTGGAAGCTGCCGGGTTGATTCAGCGAGTACCGAATCCGGAAGACCGCCGCAGCTTGTTGATTCGTCTGAGCGATGAAGGGCAGAAGGTACTGCTTGGGTGCCTTGATGAATATCTCGCCACCCTGCACGGGATGCAGGCGCCGCTGGATGTCCAGCAAAAACAGGCACTGGCGGCCGGGTTGCGCACGCTGCTGTTAGCGCTGGAGGAGGGGCACAATGACTGAGACCAGGCGGAGAGTCACGCTCGCGCATCTTGGCATGTTGCTCTGGGCGCTTTTTGTCGGGTTGTCCTTTCCGGCAGTGGGGCTCATGACCGAAGGTTTGCCGCCTCTGTTACTAACGGCGATTCGCTTCATGATTGCCGCCTTGGCGCTGTTCCCATTGTTATGGCGACAGCCCGAGCGATGGCCGAGTCCGCGTGGGCTGCTGCTCTACGCGTTGATGGGGCTGAGCCTGGCTGGGTTCTTCGGCACCATGTTCTGGGCGGCTCATCGAATCAGTGCTTTGTCGATGGCGACGTTATTTGTCAGCGTGCCGCTGCTTGCCTATTGCATCGGGCGCGGGCTCGGCGTGGAGCGACCAGCCGGACGATTGCTGGCGATCCTTGCGTTGGGCGCCGTTGGCGCATTGGGTCTGGCCTGGGCCGAGAACGGCGGTCACTTTTCGGGATTGCAGCTGGGTTTCGGCGAGCTGGCGTTCTTCTTCGGCTGTGTGGCGTCAGCACTGTATCCAGTGCTGAGCAAATGGGGATTGCACCGCGGCTGGCTGGCGCCGCAGGCCGTGCTGCGGACCTTTTGGAGCCTGCTGATGGGCGCATTGCTGATCGGCGCCTTGGGCTTGATCTGGGAGCGACCCAGCGCGCTCGCGTATATGACGACCGAAGACGTCGCGCTAGTGGCGTACCTTGGTGTCTTTTCCAGTGGCATGACTTTCTTTCTGCAGCAGCGCGCGACCGCTGTCCTGACGCCGGGTGCGGTAACCGCCTATAGCTATCTGGTGCCCTTCGTATCGATGGTGCTGCTGTTTGTAGAGCAGCCGCAACGAATGGGTTGGCAGTGGCTACCGGGCAGCTTGTTGGTCATTCTCGCTATCGGACTACTGCTCAGGCGAGGTACGACATCTGACTGACGAGCATCATTTTCGACTCATTCCTTGGCTATTCCCGAGGCAGTAGACGGTTCGCGGTTCACTCGTCGTCAGCGCTTGCGCTTACCGCGCCAAGACAGCGAAGGCGGCTCTCCGGTGAGCTCCCGACCGTCCAATACTGCTCATCTTCGCAATACACTGCTTCCATCACACTGTTATAGCTGAACGACCATTGGCGCCGCTCACGGCCGTCGACCGACTCTATTTGAACAACGATTTCATCACTGGCGAAGGGCTCACTTGCGACTGCGGCCGCGTCGGCACGGTCCAGTAGCGCATCGTTAAGGGTGAATTGCCAGGCGTGCAGACCGTCGACTTCGAGCATGTCGGCGGTTTCCAATTCATTGAGCAGGTAACGGGGTTCGGTAGACATTGCGCGCTTCGCATGGGGTTGTTGATTTCAGTCGCAAGGCCGCCTCATAGAGATGCGGCGGCCAGCGGTAGTCTAGTTGTCGTAGCCGAGGTTCGGCATCAGCCAGCGTTCGGTGACGGCGATGTCTTGGCCTTTGCGAGTGCTGTAGCGCTCGGCCTGGTCCTTGTCTATTTTGCCGACCGCGAAATATTGCGCCTGAGGATGCGCGAAATACCAACCACTGACTGCAGCTGTCGGGAACATGGCGTAGTGCTCGGTCAGCGTGACCTGGCTGATGCCGTCGGCATCGAGTAGCTGGAACAGCGTGCCTTTCTCCGTATGGTCGGGGCAGGCGGGGTAGCCTGGCGCTGGACGGATACCTTTGTACTGTTCCTTGATCAGCTCTTCGTTGCTCAGCTGTTCTTCAGGGTCATAGCCCCACCATTGCTTACGGACCTGCTGATGCAGCCACTCGGCACAGGCCTCGGCGAGGCGGTCGGCCAGGGCCTTGACCATGATCGAGTTGTAATCGTCGCCGGCGTCCTGATAAGCCTTGGCCACTTCCTCGGCACCGATGCCCGCAGTGGTAATGAAACCGCCCACGTAATCGGTCACGCCGCTGCTTTTCGGTGCGACGAAGTCGGCGAGCGAGAAGTTCGGCTTGCCGTCGGTCTTCACCGTTTGTTGCCGCAGGTGGTGCAGGGTGGCGAGGGCTTCGCCGTCGTCGCCATAGACTTGGATATCGTCTTCGTCGACCTGATTGGCCGGCCAGAAGCCGAAGACAGCGCGGGCCCTGATCAGCTTCTCATCGACCAGCTTGGTGAGCATCGCCTGGGCATCGTTGAATAGCGACGTAGCTGCTTCGCCAACGATTTCGTCTTCAAGAATGCGTGGATACTTGCCAGCGAGATCCCAAGAGATGAAGAAGGGCGTCCAGTCGATATAGTCCACCAGCGTGCGCAGATCGATGTCCTCTAATACCTTGCGGCCGGTGAAGGTTGGTTTGACTGGCGAGTAATCGGCCCAATCGAACTTCGGCTTGACCGCAATCGCTTCGGGGTAAGTCAGACGCTCGGTGCGTGCGCTGCGGTTGGCGGTACGCTCGCGGATCATCGCGTACTCTTCGCGGATCTTCTGGACGAAAACCGGCTTCAGCTCCTTCGACAGCAATGTTGTCGCGACCCCGACGGCTCGCGACGCGTCGGTCACATAGACCACGGCATCGTTCTTGTAATGCGGATCAATCTTAACCGCCGTGTGAGCCTTGGAGGTGGTCGCGCCGCCAATCATCAGCGGCAGATGGAAATTCTGGCGCTGCATTTCGCGCGCAACGTGGACCATTTCGTCCAGCGACGGCGTGATCAGGCCGGACAGGCCGATGATGTCGCACTTTTCGGCGATGGCGGTCTGCAGGATTTTTTCCGCCGGGACCATGACCCCCATGTCTACGACGTCATAGCCGTTACAACCGAGCACCACGCCGACGATGTTCTTGCCGATGTCGTGCACGTCGCCCTTGACGGTCGCCATCAGGATCTTGCCCTTGGCTTCCGGCTTGTCGCCTTTCTCGGCTTCGATGAAGGGGATCAGGTGCGCAACGGCCTGCTTCATAACACGGGCTGACTTGACCACCTGCGGCAGGAACATCTTGCCCGAGCCAAACAGGTCGCCCACCACGTTCATGCCGGACATCAGCGGGCCTTCAATGACCTCGATGGGGCGCGCGCACTGCTGGCGGAACTCCTCGGTGTCCTGAACGATGTGGGTCGTGATGCCCTTGACCAGCGCATGCTCCAGCCGCTTCTGAACGGTGTAGCCGCGCCACTCTTCGGTTTCCGCCTCCTTGACGCTGCCGTCGCCTTTGAACTCGTCGGCGATCGCGAGCAGCGCTTCGGTGCCGTTGGGGGTGCGGTTGAGCACGACGTCCTCGACGGCGTCACGCAGCTTCTTGGGGATCTCGTCGTAGATTTCCAGCTGGCCGGCGTTGACGATACCCATCGTCAGGCCGTTCTGGATGGCGTAGTACAGGAAGACCGAGTGGATGGCCTCGCGCACCGGGTTGTTGCCGCGGAACGAGAAGGACACGTTCGAGACGCCGCCTGAGGTCAGCGCATAGGGGAGGTTATCGCGGATGTAGGCGCAGGCTTCGATGAAGTCCACGGCATAATTGTTGTGCTCTTCGATGCCGGTGGCGACCGCAAAGATATTCGGGTCGAAGATGATGTCTTCCGGCGGGAAGCCCACTTCATTTACAAGAATGTCGTATGAACGTTTGCAGATCTCGCGCTTGCGGTCCGCCGTGTCAGCCTGACCAGCTTCGTCGAACGCCATGACCACCACGGCGGCACCGTAGCGCTTGCAAAGGCGGGCATGGTGCTTGAACGCATCGACGCCTTCCTTCATGGAGATCGAGTTGACGATGCCCTTGCCCTGGATGCACTTGAGTCCGGCCTCGATCACCTCCCACTTGGAGGAGTCGATCATGATCGGCACGCGGGAGATGTCTGGCTCGCCAGCGATCAGATTGAGGAAGGTCACCATGGCCTTCTCTGAATCCAGCATGCCCTCATCCATGTTGATGTCGATCACCTGCGCGCCGGCTTCTACCTGCTGCAGGGCGACTTCCAGGGCCTCGGTGTAGTTGTCTTCACGGATCAGGCGGGCAAAACGAGCGGAGCCGGTGATGTTGGTCCGTTCGCCCACGTTGACGAACAGCGAGCTGCGATCGATCGTGAAGGGCTCGAGACCCGACAGGCGACAGGCCTTTTGAATATTCGGTATTGCACGTGGCGCGTATTTGGCTACGGCGTTGGCGATGGCTTCGATGTGCGCAGGCGTAGTGCCGCAACAACCACCAACGATGTTGAGGAATCCACTGGCGGCGAATTCCTCAACCACCTGGGCCATTTCCGCCGGGCTTTCATCGTACTCACCAAAAGCGTTGGGCAAGCCCGCGTTGGGGTGCGCCGACACGTGGGTTTCGGCCTTGTTCGACAGCTCTTCCAGATAAGGGCGCAGCTCTTTCGCACCCAGCGCACAGTTAAGGCCTACCGAGATCGGGTTGGCGTGGCGTACCGAGTTCCAGAAGGCCTCGGTGGTCTGGCCGGACAGGGTGCGGCCGGAGGCGTCGGTGATGGTGCCGGAAATCATGATCGGCAGCTCGAAACCGATCTCTTCGAAGACTTCCTGCACGGCGAAGATCGCCGCTTTGGCATTGAGCGTATCGAAGATGGTCTCGATCAGGATCAGGTCCGAGCCGCCTTCGATCAGGCCGCGGGTGGCTTCGGTGTAGTTCTCCACCAGTTCGTCGAAGGTGACGTTGCGGTAGCCTGGATTATTCACGTCGGGCGAGAGCGAGCAGGTCCGGCTGGTCGGCCCTAGCACGCCTGCTACGAATCGCGGACGGTCCGGCGTTTCTGCCGTCTTTGCATCGGCTGCCTGGCGGGCGAGGCGGGCGCCTTCGACGTTGAGCTCATAGACCAACTCTTCCATGCCGTAATCGGCCTGAGAAACGCGGGTGGCGTTGAAGGTGTTGGTCTCGACGATATCCGCACCGGCATCGAAGTAGGCTTTTTCAATGGCGCTAATGGCGTCCGGCCGGGTGAGGATCAAGAGGTCATTGTTGCCCTTGAGATCTTGTGGCCAGTCAGCGAAGCGCTCGCCGCGATAGTCCGACTCTTCCAGTTTATAGCTCTGGATCATCGTGCCCATGCCGCCGTCGAGAATCAGGATGCGCTCCTTGAGGGCCTGCTGGAGTGCCTGGAGACGGGCGTTGCGGTCGAGCATGGGGACTACCTGAAGCTGGTGGCGAGGACCGCGAATAATAGCAAAGCTGCACGCTTTTTGATCATCCGGCGATTTACATGAGCAATGCTCATGTTGGTGCGGCGTCGTGTATAACTGGCAGGACCCTGTGGTCGGCGTGACTGATCAGGTTACGCAGTGGTATCAGGTATCGTGTCCCTGTTCGGATACGAGTACCGCTATCCACCTGCTTAGATACCTCGAGGGTCCGATCGGGTGTACCGATTAACTACCTTCTATCAGGCAATTCCTACTAAAACGCTAGGACTTTATCCAGCGCAGTGGTTGGCGTACACTGCTGGGCATGTATGAGAGGAGTTCCCATGAGCGCCATTACCATTACCGAAGCTGCACATGATTACCTGGCCGACCTGCTTGAAAAGCAGAACACCACCGGGATTGGCATCCGGGTCTTCATCACTCAGCCCGGCACGCCCTACGCTGAGACCTGCATTGCCTATTGCAAGCCGGGAGAGGAAAAGCCGGATGACATCGCGATTTCCCTGAAAAGCTTCACCGCTTGGATCGACGGTATCAGCGAGCCCTTCCTGGAAGACGCCCTGGTTGACTACGCCACCGACCGCATGGGCGGCCAGCTGACGATCAAGGCACCCAACGCCAAGGTGCCGATGGTCAACGAAGACAGCCCGCTCAACGAGCGCATCAATTACTACCTGCAGACCGAAATCAATCCTGGTCTTGCGAGCCATGGCGGGCAGGTGACATTGATCGATGTCGTGGATGAGGGCGTGGCGGTACTCCAGTTTGGCGGCGGGTGCCAAGGCTGTGGCCAGGCTGATGTAACGCTCAAGGAAGGTATCGAAAAGACCTTGCTGGAGCGGATTCCGGAGCTGAAGGGCGTTCGTGACGTGACCGACCACACCAATCGGGACAATGCTTACTATTAAGTGGTAACAGCCTAAACGGTGGTCGTATCGGTCACTTTGCTGGCAAAATGCCACTATCTTCATGTGTCCCCACCACGGCGCTCGTTAGCTGAGATAAGCTGTCCAGGTTCCAGGGGCCTGGCCAAGTGAGCGAGCGCTGCATGTCTGCCGTTACCGTATTGATTTGCGATGATTCAAGCCTGGCGCGCAAGCAACTGCTGCGCGCGCTGCCGGCTGCGTGGCCGCTGGACATTCTCCAGGCTGCCAGCGGTCGCGAGGCGCTGGAACGAATTCGTGAAGGCGGCGTGGACGTCTTGCTGCTTGATCTGACCATGCCGGACATGGACGGCTACCAGGTTCTGGCTGCTCTTCGCCAAGAGCAACTGGGATGCAAGGTCATCGTGATATCGGCGGACGTTCAGGAAGAGGCGGTGCGCCGGGTGCTCGGGCTGGGGGCGCTGGCATTCATCCGCAAGCCTGCCGATCCGCTGCATTTGCAACAGACCCTGGCGGGCCTCGGGGTCGTGGGTAGCGAGCTCCCAGCGCTCGGGGAGCGGAGCGTGGGGCAGGTCTCGTTCCGCGACGCATTCCGCGAGGTGGTCAACGTTGCGATGGGACGCGCGGCGGCGTTGCTCGCCAAGGTGTTGGGGGTGTTCGTACAGCTGCCGATTCCCAATGTGAATATCCTCGAAGTCGGCGAATTGCACATGGCGCTGGCCGATGCGGCTCAGGGCGACAAGTTGTCAGCGGTGTGCCAGGGCTATATCGGCGGGGGCATCGCCGGCGAGGCGCTGTTGATCTTCCATGATTCGGAGATTGCCGATATGGCGCGTCTGATGCGCGCCGACGAATATCTCGAACTTGAGATGCTGCTCGATCTTTCCAGTCTGCTAATCAGTGCGTGCCTCAGTGGCATCGCAGACCAAATCGATGTGGTGTTTTCTCAGGGTCACCCACAGGTGCTCGGCCAGCATGCTTCGATCGACGAGCTCATTCGCGTCAACCGGCAACGTTGGAAAAACACCCTGGCGGTGGAGATCAGCTACAGCCTGGAAGGTCACGACATTCATTTCGACCTGCTCTTGCTGTTCACCGAAGACTCGGTTGAGCTGCTGTCGCGCAAACTCGCCCTTGAGATGAACTGACCATGCCCGACTCGAACGATCTGAGTGAACTCCACTGGTTGCTGGCTATCGTCCAGAGCATTGATGTCGGTGTCGTGGTGCTTGATCGCGAGTACCGCATCGATGTGTGGAATACCTTCATGGAGAACCGCTCCGGACGGCTGCCAGAAGAGGCGCGCAAGAAGACTTTCTTCGAGCTCTTTCCAGAAGTCGACGAGCAGTGGTTTCGGCGCAAGGTGGAAAACGTTGCGACACTCGGGACGCCATCGTTCACCATCTGGGAACAGCGGCCTTACCTGCTGCGATTCAAGAATTACCAGCCGATCACCGGGCTGGAAGACTTCATGTACCAGAACACCACCTTGATGCCGTTGAAGGCGCTCAATGGCAGCATCGAGCAGGTCTGCCTGATCATCTACGACGTTACCGACGTGGCGACCAACCGCCGCCAGTTGCAAGCGGCGAATCAAGAACTGCAGCGCCTCTCCAGCACCGACCGCCTGACTGGCCTGTTCAACCGGGGCCATTGGGAGGAGATGTTGCGTCAAGACTACGCCCGGCATCGGCGCTACGAGCGCAATGCCGCGTTGGTGATGTTCGATATCGACCACTTCAAGAAGATCAACGACAGCTACGGTCATCAGGCGGGTGATGCGGTCATCCAGCAGACTGCCGAACTGGTTCGACAGAGCACGCGCGATGCGGACATTGCCGGACGCTACGGCGGTGAAGAGTTCGTGGTGCTGCTGCCGGATACCGATAGCGAGGGGGCGGTGACGTTCGCCGAGCGGCTACGGCAATCCATCGAAGCGCATGAGGTCGTCCACGAAGGGCGCAGCATTCGCTTTACCGTCAGTCTCGGGATCGCGGATCTCAGCGAGCCCACCAATGGCTATGCGCAACTGATCGAACGTGCGGATATTGCTCTGTATTCTTCGAAAGCCTCAGGGCGCAATCAGGTCACCCTGTACCGCTAGGATGCTGCGGTGGGCGCAGTGCGGCTGCTCAGGAATTTCAGCAAGGTGACTTCCTCGCTGCTCATCCATTTGCGCTTTCTGGCCTTGCCCAGCTGCGCCAGTTCGCCAGTAGCAAAGGCTTCAAGCACGTCGGGATGAATGTAGCACTGGCGACACACGGCGGGAGTATTGCCGAGCTGGTGAGACACTAGCTTGACCACTTCGACCAGATTGCGCCGCGCCACCGTCTCTGGTCGCCACTCACGTTTGCGCAGATAGTCCAACGCCAGCGCACTGCCTGCCCAAGTTCGATAATCCTTGGCTGTGAAGTCGCCCCCGGTCATCTCGTGGATGAACGCGTTGACGTCGCTTGAATTCACTGGGTGCCGCATCCCGTTTTCGTCCAGGTATTGAAACAGGTGCTGGCCAGGTAGCTCCATGCAGCGGCGCACGATGCGCGCCAGCCGCTGGTTCCTTAGCGTTACGCGATGCTCTACACCGCTTTTGCCACGGAACTGAAAGCGGATCGCAGAGCCTCGTACATCGACATGACGGGTTCGTAGAGTGGTGAGCCCGTAGGAACGGTTTTCCTTTGCATAACGTGGGTTGCCAACTCGGATCAGCGTCGACTCAAGCAATTGCACCAGCAAGGCCATCACTTTTTGTCGCGGCATGCCGCGCAAAGCCAAGTGCTCCTCCAGGCGCTCGCGCATTCGCGGAAGGGCAGTACCGAACGACAGAACCCGCTCGTACTTGTTGTCGTCCCGGATTTCTCGCCAGCGGGGGTGATAACGATATTGCTTGCGTCCGCGAGCATCTCGTCCAGTTGCTTGCATATGGCCTTGCGGATCCGGGCAGATCCAGACGTCAGAGTAGGCCGGGGGAATGGCCAGCTTGTTGATGCGCGTTATCTCATGCGTATCCCGAATACGTTCTCCGGTCGGCAGGAAGTAAGCGAATTTGCCGCCGAGCTTTCGTCGACTGATACCTGGAACGTGGTCGTCTACATAATGCAGATCGGCTGGTAGCTCAGGGCAGAGGGCGGTGCCGGTATCCAATTGCTCGTCCGCCGGAAGCGCACGCACACCTTCCGCTAAGTGCAAAGCCGTCTCGCTGTCCTGATCGATCAGCATGCATGCTCCTGAAGGGCCGCGGCCCGGCCTGGTAAAGCCTGGCCGCATTAACGAATCTTAGATGAGTGCAGCCAGGCTATCCCTGGGTGGCCGGTGGCGATGCGCAGGACTGAAGACAGTGTCAGTCTTCGCTTTCCTGGCTGTTACGCATCAACAGCCTTATCGCGGCAACCAGTTCGTCAATTGCCTCTCGGTAGATAGCTGGGTCTGCCTTGGTTTCTGCGCTGTCAGCCAGCCGTCGTGCACTTTCCAGATGGTCATTTATCGAGGAATAGTCTCCGATCATGTAAGCGCTCCTGGGTTGCGGATGAGAAAAGGCAGCTGGGCTGAAGGGGCACAGTGCTTGTCTCAATAAGAGACCGACGCAACTGAAAGGGGTTCGGACCGCGTGCAAGCGTCGGTATGAACGGTTTGGTGCGACCGCGCAAAGCTTCTTGTTGACGCGTAATGATCGGCCGCCCCGCTCGATATTGCTGAGGCTATTGGTGGCAGTAAAAGACCAGTCGGTTGTACGGTTGGTGCTTACGAGCTAGACGTCATCCCGTCACGCTGGGCTGCGCAGGCGTGGACCACGCGCTTAACTGGGCGCCATCCTTGCGCTGCTGGCGCCGTGCGTTCTCCAGCAAGCCAGCAGGTAATTAGGTGTTGTATAGAGGGCCGTGTGACATGCGAAATCGACGGAGCTTCGCCACCCGCTGCGTTGGTGACTCGTAGCGAGAAGCTGCTGCCCTCATGGTCGGCTGAGTGGTCGCACGGCAGAGTGAGAAGGGCACCTCGCTGATGCGCCTGGCTTCATCAATTGCAGGCGTTTTGGTCATCAGCATGCACCGCCGAGGCGACTATCTATTTCGCCGGTGCGACGTCGAAGACGAGGTTTATCCCATCGCCGCTGCCGTCTCCGACGACCGAGCCTTGTACCGGTCTGTGCATCACCTGACGGCCTTTGTAAAACTCGCTCAGACGTTTCTGCGCCACATCACGGATATGCGTGATCAGCCCCGTGGACTGTGTGTCGCGAGGGATGATGAACTTCAGGGAAACGCAATGGCTTTGGGCGCCCTCCGGCAAATCGGCCAGTCCGCTGCTGTGCCATTGATCGTTGACGTAGGCTTCTGCACCTTTCATGGATCACTCCTTCGTTTATTCGCTTATTGCTGGGACCGTTGAACAATCGAATGGGTCCGTTTTTTCCTAGCGGCGCCATCATTGGTGGCCAAGCGAAATGCAACGAAAAAGGCCCGGCGCTTGCGCAACCGGGCCTTATCAAGAAGGAGTGACTTACTCAGGCATCTGCCAAGGCGCGAGATGCATACCCTGACGACTCAGATCGGCGCGTGCCTGCTCCAGCGACTGACCGAGCTTGATCGGGTCGGAGTAGACGTTGCTCGCCAATTTGCAATGGCCCACGGTGCGCGATTCGCTGCCATCCAGGACCGTGATGCTGAGTTCGCCATTGCCTTCGAGCAGCGTCCAGGCGACGCACTGGAACGGCTTAAACGCACGGTCAGTGATAAGGAGGGCGTCGTTGAAGCGAAGCGGGCTGTTCATCAGGCATGTCTCTCTGTGTGGTAACCAAAAATCGGATATTGAGCCTGCCGCCAGGCTGCCGGCGTTGGCCTTACATATCCATTGATGTACACAGAGGACTGATAAGTCACAGGGTCGTTTCGTGTTTTGTGATTTTTTTTTGCAATTAGCCAAAGGTCTAGCATTAGGCGCAACTTGGATGGTCAGCTTAATCTCGGGCTAACTATCTGTTTTCGTTGGCTTTGCGGGTTTGGCTAAGAGCACGGCTTCTTAGAGCCCATCAGTCTGCTGCCTTTTGAGCTGTGGCGAAAAGCCGCAACTGGCGTGGCAAAAGAAAACGGCCAGATCCGGTTCGGGAGCTGGCCGTTGTATACAAGTTCGCTTGTAGAGCTCGGCTAGACTTTGAACTGCTTGAGCAGACGGTTCAATTGCTCTGCCAGCTCGCCTAGTCGCTCACCCGCCGCACTCGATTGTTCCGCCGCGTGTGTGCTTTGCTGAGCCAGTCCGGCAGCCTGGGTAACGTTCTGATTAATGTCTTCAACGACGTGGGTCTGTTGCAGTGTTGCGCTGGCTATCGATGCGTTCAACCCCGACAGGTTGCGCAGCGCCTGGGCAATCTGAACGAGGCTGGCTCCGGCTTGGCTGGCTTGTTCAACGGTGGCTTGGGATGCTCGGCTGCTTTCCATGATCACCTTAACTGCAGCGCCCGAATTCTTCTGCAAGCCCTCGATCATCGTGTGAATCTCAGCCGTTGAGGTCTGGGTGCGTTGGGCGAGCAGGCGAACCTCGTCGGCCACTACAGCAAAACCGCGGCCTTGTTCGCCGGCACGGGCAGCCTCAATCGCTGCGTTCAGCGCGAGGAGGTTGGTCTGATCGGCGATCGATCCAATGACCTCAAGCACTGACCCGATCTTCGTGGTTTCGTCCGCTAAGGACTGTATGACCCCGACAGCTTCGTTAATGGTGATCGAAAGCTGATCTATTTGCTGCAGGCTGGCTTCGATATTCCGTTGCCCCAACCCGGCCTGCTTCTCCGCGTCACCCACTTCGTTCGATGCCTGCTCGGCATTCTTTGCCACTTCCTGAACGGCGTAGGTCACCTCGTTGACTGCAGTAGCGACCAGCTCCATCTGTTGTGACTGCTGCTGACTTTGCTTGTGCGCTTGCCCGGCCAACCCCCCCAGGGCATTGGAGGATGATTCCAGTGAGTCGGAGGTTTCGAACAACTGCCCGATCACCGTGCGCAGTTTTTGGGTGAAAGTATTGAAGTCGCGGCTAAGGGTGGTCAGCTCGTCATTACCCGATACGTCAAGATTCCGCGTCAGGTCGGCTTCACCGCTGGCGATGTTGGCCATGGCCTGCATAGAGTGACGCAGCGGCTGTGTGATGCTGCGGATAAGAATAGCGACCAGTACCGCCATCAGCGCAGCGATTGCCAGACCGATGAGCGAGAAACGGACCAGATAGTTCTGGAACTCCGCTTCGACATCATCAACGTAGATTCCCGAACCGATAATCCAGCCCCATGGCTTGAATAGTTCGACATAGGAGATCTTCGGCACAGGGTCTTTTTCGCCGGGCTTCGCCCATTGGTAGTCAACCAGGCCAGCTCCTTTGAGTTGGGCTACCTTGACCATTTCGTTGAACAGCTCTTTGCCGTTCGGATCTTTGACCTTGGAAAGATCCTGTCCCTCTAGCTCCGGCTTTATCGGGTGCATGACCATGACCGGCTGCATGTCGTTGATCCAGAAGTAGTCATTCTGGCCATAGCGAATCATGCGAACCTGGTCCATCGCGGCTTTCTGCGCCTCGGCGGTCGTCATGCTTCCGCTGGCTTCGAGCTGCTGATAGTAGGTCAGCACGCCGCGCGCAGTCTCGACGATGTTTTGCGTCATGACCTGCTTGCCCCTGTACAGGTCGGTACGAACTTGCTGGATCATCAGCAGGCCAAGAATGAAGAGCATGGCAACCGCCACTAGCGGAATCAGCCAGAGACGCTTGCTGATTGGAAGATTTCGTAGCAGATTCATAGGGTTGTATGCTCCTGTTGGTACTTGTGTTCTTTATTATTCGAATAGAGGGGTGGAGCGCGGCGACACGGTCTGCCTTGAAAATCAGCTATGGCAGTGGTTGTTTGTCATGGCCCATGCATAGGGTTTCGGCCGTTGCTGAAAAAAGATGAGGGCGGCCGTGTCGGCTCAATGAATTTACTCGCCTCAAGCGAGTCAGAACAGCGCTCAGATGGCTATCTGACATATACCTTTGTTGTATTCAGCCGCGGTGAGTTGCACCGTTATTGGGGAATAGATGGACCTTTGGATTGCCTTTCAGGCGTTGCTTCTCGGGGTGGTGGAAGGCATTACAGAATTTCTGCCGATATCCAGCACCGGGCATCAGATCATCGTGGCCGATCTGATTGGGTTTGGCGGCGAGAGGGCGCTCGCGTTCAACATCATCATCCAGTTGGGTGCGATCTTGGCGGTGGTGTGGGAGTACCGTCGTAAGATTTTCGATGTGGTCGTTGGTTTGCCAAGGGAGAAACAGGCGCAGAAGTTCACCGGGAATCTGTTGGTCGCGTTCTTCCCTGCGGTAGTGCTGGGAATTACCTTCGCTGATCTCATTCACGAATACTTGTTTAATCCGATCACGGTAGCGACGGCGTTGGTCATTGGCGGGGTCGTGATGCTCTGGGCCGAAAAGCGCGAGCATGAAGTACAGGCCGAAACCGTCGACGATATGCACTGGTCCCACGCCTTGAAGGTAGGCTTCGCACAATGTCTGGCGCTCATCCCCGGCACTTCACGGTCCGGCGCGACAATCATCGGTGGGCTGTTGTTTGGGCTGTCCCGCAAGGCTGCCACCGAGTTTTCGTTCTTTCTGGCCATGCCGACTATGGTCGGTGCCGCAGTGTATTCGGGTTACAAGTACCGCGACCTGTTTCAGCCTGGCGACTTGCCGATCTTTGCGATTGGGTTCATCACCTCGTTCATTTTCGCCATGCTGGCGGTGCGCGCCCTGTTGAAATTTATAGGCAACCATAGCTATGCCGCATTTGCCTGGTACCGGATCATCTTCGGCATCATCATCTTGGCTACTTGGCAGTTCAGCTTGATCGACTGGAGTACCGCGGCGGGCTGACGCGCAACGCACACAGCAGAGGAGTGCCCTGTGCACGCATTCGAACACCGACTGTTGCCCATCAATGGCATCACCCTCAGCCTTTACTGCGCCGGGCCTGAGCAAGGCCCGGTGATCTGGTTGCTCCACGGGTTTCCCGAAAGCTGGTACTCGTGGCGACATCAGATCCAGGCGTTGGCGGATGCAGGCTACCGTGTGGTGATTCCGGAGATGCGCGGCTATGGCCAAAGCAGCGCGCCGGATGATATCGCCAGCTATGACCTGATAACCGTCTGCGCGGACATCCAGGCGGCAATGGACCTGCTTGGTCACTGCTCGGTAGCGGTGGTGGGCCATGATTGGGGCGCACCGGTGGCTTGGCATCTGGCCTTGCTCGAGCCGCAGCGAGTCAACGTTGTCGCAGCTATGGCGGTGCCTTATGGCGGCCGTCCGAAGAGACCCGCGATCGACATCATCCGCAGCCAGTTCGCCGATCGCTTCAACTATATTCTGTATTTCCAGCAGTCCGGCGTTGCCGAGGCCGAGCTTGATCAGGACATTCCGCGTACTTTGCGGATGATGATGCATAACACCTCGGCAGCGGTCCCCAAGGATTTGTTCCTGCAGGACAAGCCGGTCGGCAGTTCGCTTTATCAAGGGATGCGAGACCCCGGCGCGCCGCCGGCTTGGTGCGGCTCGGACGCGTTCGCCGTCTACGTCGCTACGTTCGAGGGGCGCGGCTTTCGTGGCGCACTGAACTGGTACCGCAATTTCGAGCGGAACTGGGAGCGCACTGCACCGTTAGCCGAGCGCAAGGTGGAGCAGCCGGCGCTTTTCCTACTAGGCGACAAGGACCCGGTCGGCACTCTGGAAGCTCATACGCTGCAGAAAATGCCCAGCTGGGTACCGGACCTTGAGCAGCACCTCATCGAAGACTGTGGCCATTGGATACAGAGCGAGCAGCCCGAGCAGGTCAATAGGCTGCTTCTCAGTTTTCTTGAGCGCCGCTACACCCATGCCCGATAGCTGCTTGCGGCTCGTAGCTCCAAAAGTAAGCGGCTAGAATCCCCGGTTTTACCGCCGGATCACTTGCTATGGAATTACGCGGTCAGCTGAAAAGCTGGAACGATCAGAAGGGATTCGGTTTCATTCGGCCGGAACAGGGCGGCGAGGAAATCTTCGCCCATATTTCGGCTATGCGCGGCGCTCGCCGCCCGGCGCAGGGCGACCGGGTGCTCTATATCAGCGAACGGGACGAGAACGGGCGTTTGGGTGCCACGCATATCCGCCTGGATTCGGGGCTGTCTCTAGACGAGCCGGCGATTCGACGAAAACCGCCTGCGGTAGCGATCCAGTCCGAACAAAACAGAAGCTTCCAAGCACGCGCTAAGCCCAAAGCGCATCCACGGCACAATGGGTCGATAAGGTGGCTGCTACCGAAGCTTCTAGCGCTCGTCCTGCTGTGTCTGTCACCGGCGCTCGGGCTTGCTCGTCTGGCGGGGCAGGGTAGTTACTGGCCGCTCTATGCCTATCTCTCGGGTAGCCTGTTGGCTTTTGGCTTCTACCTGCACGACAAGCGCAGCGCACTGCGTAGCGGCTGGCGTACACCCGAGGCTCGCCTGCATCTTGTTGAGTTGCTTGGTGGCTGGCCGGGGGCATTGATCGCTCAGCAAGCGTTTCGCCACAAGACCCGCAAGTTGTCGTTCCAGCTGGTGTTCTGGCTGATCGTCGTCGTGCATCAGCTCGCATGGCTCGACTACCTATATGTCCAGCGGCTGTATGGGTTATTGCTAGAAATTTGAGCACTGACCGAGCCGTACGCGATGATGATTCGTCGATGCAAAAAACGCCCCGCGTTGGCGGGGCGTTTCGTTACCTCAACGAGGTTTAGAACACGCCAAGACTGCGCAGGTAGTCGTCATAGGTGCCGCTGAAGTCGGTCACGCCCGAGTCGGATAGCTCGATGATACGGGTCGCCAGAGAGCCAACGAATTCCCGATCATGGCTGACAAAAATCAGCGTGCCCGGATAGTTCTCCAGCGCTAGGTTCAGCGCCTCGATCGATTCCATATCCAGGTGGTTGGTCGGCTCGTCCATCAGCAGCACGTTGGGCTTCTTCAGGATCAGCTTGCCAAACAGCATGCGGCCCTGTTCGCCACCGGAAATCACCCGAACCGACTTCAGGATCTCGTCGTTGGAAAACAGCATGCGGCCGAGGGTGCCGCGCACGACCTGTTCGCCGCCTTGCGTCCACTGACTCATCCAGTCGAACAGGGTTACGTCGTCCTCGAAATCATCTGCGTGGTCCTGGGCGTAATAGCCAAGCTCGGCGCTCTCGGTCCACTTCACCGCACCGGCATCGGGTTGCAGCTCGCCGACCAACGTGCGCAACAGGGTCGTCTTGCCAATGCCGTTGGGGCCGATGATAGCGACGCGCTCACCGGCCTCGACGGTGAAACTGAAGTTCTTGAACAATGTTTTGCCGTCGAAGCCTTTGGCAACGTTTTCCACGGTTACCGCCTGGCGATGCAGTTTCTTGGTCTGCTCGAAGCGGATGAAGGGGCTGACGCGGCTGGATGGTTTAACTTCAGCTAGCTGGATTTTGTCGATCTGCTTGGCGCGTGAGGTGGCCTGCTTGGCTTTCGAAGCGTTCGCCGAGAAGCGGCTGACGAAAGTCTGCAGCTCGGCAATCTGCGCCTTCTTTTTGGCGTTATCCGATAGCAGCTGTTCGCGAGATTGAGTGGCCGCGGTCATGTACTCATCGTAGTTACCGGGGAACAGGCGCAGCTCGCAGTAATCCAGGTCAGCCATGTGCGTGCACACACTGTTCAGGAAGTGCCGGTCGTGGGAAATGATGATCATGGTGCTGTTGCGCGCCGTGAGTATGTTTTCCAACCAGCGGATCGTGTGAATGTCCAGGTGGTTGGTCGGCTCGTCGAGCAGCAGCACTTCCGGATCGGAAAACAGCGCCTGCGCCAATAGCACGCGGAGCTTCCAGCCGGGTGCAACCTCGCTCATCGGGCCGAAATGCTGATCCAGCGGAATACCCAGGCCCAGCAGCAGCTCACCAGCTCGGGACTCGGCGGTGTAGCCGTCCATCTCGGCGAACTCGGTTTCCAGTTCTGCCACCGCCATGCCGTCGTCTTCGCTCATCTCTGGCAGCGAGTAGATGCGTTCGCGTTCGGCCTTGACCTTCCACAGTTCCTCGTGACCCATGATCACCGTGTCGATGACATTGAAGTCTTCGTAGGCAAACTGATCCTGCCGCAGCTTACCCAGGCGCACGTTCGGTTCGAGCATGACCTGGCCGGCCGATGGCTCCAAATCGCCACCGAGAATTTTCATGAAGGTCGACTTGCCGGACCCGTTGGCACCGATCAGGCCGTAGCGATTGCCGTTGCCGAACTTGACTGACACGTTTTCGAACAGCGGCTTGGCGCCGAACTGCATGGTGATGTTAGCGGTGGAAATCAAAGGGGGTTACCTATCAATAACTTGGAGCTTGCAGATGGTGCTGAATGGTGCGCGATACTGCGGCTAGAGCGGAGTCTAAAGTGACCCGGCGGACAGGCAGTAGCGGCAGCCGCGGCGCATTATGGCGAGCTGTTGGGAGAAATGCGGGGGTTGATGCCAGACATTGGGCGCTATTGTCGCATAGGTCTGTCGGCAGTTGCATGACACTCCGTAAATGCAAACGCCCCGAACCAGTCGGGGCGTTTGTTTTACCTGCGTGGCGCGTCAGAACATCAGACAGCGACCACGTCGATCTTTGCTTTGGCCGCAGACTCGCGGAACTCGGCAATCTGATCGAAGCTCAGGTAGCGGTAGACATCAGCCGCCATGGTGTCGATCTGAGCAGCGTAGACCATGTACTCCTCAACGGTCGGCAGGCGACCCAGGATCGAGGCGACTGCTGCCAGTTCGGCAGAAGCCAGGTACACGTTGGTCGCGTCGCCCAGACGGTTAGGGAAGTTACGAGTCGAGGTGGAGACGACTGTCGAGCCGGTCTCAACCCGTGCTTGGTTGCCCATGCACAGCGAGCAACCTGGCATTTCCAAGCGTGCACCAGCGCGGCCGTAGATGCCGTAGTAGCCTTCTTCGGTCAGCTGGTGCTGGTCCATCTTGGTCGGCGGAGACAGCCACAGGCGAGTTGGCAGAGCACCTTCAACTTTATCCAGCAGCTTGCCAGCGGCGCGGAAGTGACCAATGTTGGTCATGCACGAGCCGATGAATACTTCATCGATCTTCTCACCCTGAACGGTCGAGAGCAGACGCGCATCGTCCGGGTCGTTAGGTGCACAGAGCACAGGCTCGTTCACTTCGGACAGGTCGATCTCGATGATCTCGGCGTATTCGGCGTCTGCATCGGCAGCCAGCAGTTCCGGCTTGGCCAACCAAGCTTCCATGGCCTGAGCACGACGCTCCAACGTACGAGCATCGCCGTAACCTTCACTGATCATCCAGCGCAGCAGGGTAATGTTCGACTGCAGGTACTCAGCGATCGCAGCTTCCGGCAGTTTGATGGTGCAACCCGCAGCGGAACGCTCGGCAGAAGCGTCAGACAGCTCGAACGCTTGCTCGACGGTCAGGTCGTTCAGGCCTTCGATTTCGAGAATACGGCCGGAGAAGATGTTCTTCTTGCCTTTCTTCTCGACGGTCAGCAGACCTTTCTGGATCGCGTAGTAGGGAATCGCATGAACCAGGTCACGCAGCGTGATGCCAGGCTGCATCTTGCCCTTGAAACGAACCAGTACCGACTCCGGCATGTCCAGCGGCATGACGCCAGTGGCTGCGGCGAAGGCGACCAGGCCGGAACCGGCCGGGAAGGAGATGCCCATCGGGAAGCGGGTGTGCGAGTCACCGCCGGTACCGACAGTGTCCGGCAGCAGCATGCGGTTCAACCAGCTGTGGATGATGCCGTCGCCTGGACGCAAGGAAACGCCGCCGCGGGTCATGATGAAGTCCGGCAGGGTGTGATGCGTGGTGACGTCGATCGGCTTCGGATAAGCGGCTGTGTGGCAGAACGACTGCATGACCAGATCAGCGGAGAAGCCCAGGCAAGCCAGGTCTTTCAGCTCGTCACGGGTCATCGGGCCAGTGGTGTCCTGGGAGCCAACGGTGGTCATCTTTGGTTCGCAGTAGGTGCCCGGGCGGACGCCTTTGCCTTCCGGCAGACCGCAGGCGCGACCGACCATCTTCTGTGCCAGGGTAAAGCCCTTGTCGCTCTCGGCGGGGGCTTCTGGCTTCTTGAACAGGTCCGACGGGCCCATGTCCAGCTCGGCACGTGCCTTTTCGGTCAGGCCGCGACCAATGATCAGCGGAATACGACCGCCAGCGCGAACTTCGTCGAGCAGGACATCGGTCTTCAACTGGAAGGTGGTGACCAGCTCATCGCTGCCGTGGCGGCGGACTTCGCCTTTGTAGGGGTAGACATCGATGATGTCGCCCATTGCCAAATCGGAGCAGTCGAACTCGATCGGCAGTGCGCCGGCGTCTTCCATGGTGTTGTAGAAGATTGGCGCAATCTTGGTGCCGAAGCAGAAACCGCCGGCACGCTTGTTCGGCACGTTCGGAATGTCGTCGCCGAAGAACCACAGCACCGAGTTAGTAGCGGACTTACGCGAAGAGCCGGTACCGACCACGTCACCCACATAGGCGACCGGGAAGCCTTTGGTGGCCAGTTCTTCCATCTGCTTGAGTGGACCAACCGAGCCAGGAACGTCGGGGTTGATGCCGTCGCGAGCCATCTTCAGCATGGCCAGTGCGTGCAGCGGGATGTCGGGGCGCGACCAGGCGTCAGGCGCCGGCGACAGATCGTCGGTGTTGGTTTCGCCAGTGACCTTGAATACGGTCAAGGTGACTTTTTCGGCAACCGGGGCGCGGTTCTTGAACCACTCGCCTTCAGCCCAGGACTGCAGGACGGCTTTGGCGTTCGCGTTGCCAGCCTTGGCTTTCTCTGCAACGTCGTGGAACGCGTCGAACATCAGCAGGGTGTGCTTCAGCTCTTTTGCGGTAGTGTCGGAAAGTTCTGGGTCGTCGAGCAGGTCGACCAGCGTGACGATGTTGTAACCACCTTGCATGGTGCCCAGCAGTTCAACAGCGTGCTGCTTGCTGATCAGCGGAGAGGTGGCTTCGCCCTTGGCGATAGCGGCGAGGAATCCAGCCTTGACATAGGCGGCTTCGTCCACGCCCGCGGGAACGCGGTTGGTGATCAGGTCGAGGAGGAATTGTTCTTCGCCAGCTGGCGGATTTTTCAGGAGTTCGACCAGGCCTGCGGTCTGCTCGGCGTTCAGCGGCTGGGGCACGACGCCCTGAGCGGCACGCTCTTCTACGTGTTTGCGATAGGCTTCAAGCACAGTTTTATACCCTCATCATTGGTCCCATGGGTGTCTCGGGACGCGCATCCGGAAGCTGTTTTCAAAGTTTTACGCCGGGTTTGGTGCCGGGTACGCAGGTTAGAGGGATCTGCGCACCCGGAAAGTAGCCGGTCAACTGTGCTCGTGACGCTTTGAAAACAGCTTCTTGCGGATTATGGCGCCTAAAACGGCGGGCCGATTCTACTGGAACGTGCCCGCAAAGTTAAGTGAAACGCCAGGGCACAGCGATGGCGAGGCCGCCAACGGACATGTCGCAGTTTCGGCTTAGGCCCGCAATCTGTGGGCTGCAGACTCTCTTTTTGAGGCATGGTCCGGATTGGTCAGTGACCCGGCTTGGACAAAAGTCTAAGATGCGGCGCTGTTCTTCGATTCATCGTCCGTCATGTCCAATCAGCGAATCAAAACCCCTTGCGTAGGCCTTTGCTCCACCGTTTACGGCGATCTCGTCTGCCGCGGATGCAAACGGTTTCATCATGAAGTGGTGAGCTGGAACGGCTATAGCGATGAGGTCAAGCGCTCGGTCTGGCAGCGCCTGGAGATATTGCTAGCGCAAGTGATGGCGGCAAAGCTGGAGGTTTTCGATGCGCCGCTGTTGCGTTCTCAGCTGGAAAGCCGACAGATCCGCTTCGTTGCCGACCAGTCACCCTACTGCTGGGCCTATCAACTGATCGCACGCGGCGCGCGCGTGATTCAGCAACTCGAAGCCTATGGCGTCGTGCTGCTGCCGGAGTTTCGTGATTGGTCCTTGCCTGAGCTTCGTGATGCAATCGATCGGGAGTTCTTTCTCCTTTCCGAAGCGCATTACCAGCGTTATATCGCCCCTCGATTTGTTCAGGACATGGCTCGCTAGGCATTCAATACAGCCGAGGAAGGCGATATCCAGCCTCGGCTGAGCTGATGACCCTAGCGCTGCGCTACGAGCTCCTCAAGGTGGTCGATGATGTCCTCTGGCTTCAGCACCAGCACATCGCTTTCCAATGTATCGAGCACGACCTCCGCGGTATTGCCCATCAAAGCCCCGGACAATCCGGTGCGGGCGACAGTGCCGATGACCGTTACGGCAGCCTGAAGCTGGTGGCAGACGCGAGGGATCAAGGCGTCTGCGGGCCCTTCCTCGATATGCAGTTGGCCGTCAGGGATATCGAACTCGGTCTGAAACTGCCGGCAGGCGTTGCGGTAACGCGCTTCGATCGTTTCCTTGAGCTGGAACGCGGGATCAGCGGAGGACAGCATGGCTGAAGGGTGCGCGCTGATCACATGCAGTGTGCCCTCAGCGAGCGAGGCAATCTGGTAGCCGTAATTGATGATGCTGGAATGAAGCGTGCGGTGTTCGATGTCAGCATTGCCGACGTCCACTGCGGCCAGAATGTTGCCGCCCGTCCAGGGCGCTTCGGTTTTGACCATCAGCACCGGGCAGGGGCAATAACGCAATAGCTTCCAGTCATCGGGCGTCAGCAGGGCGCGTTTCAGCGGGTTGTCGGCAATGTGCTGTTTGATCACCAAGCCGCAGCCTTCGGCTTGCTGAGCGCTGATGATGGTCTGGTGCAGGTTTTCATGCCAGGCCTGCCGAGCCGTAACGACGTGGCCCTGATCTTCGAGTTCTTGGCGCAAGCGCTCTAGGTAGCTGCTGTGATCCTGTTTGGCGTCGCAGATCAGCAAGTGCAGCCGGGACTGGCTGACGCTGGAAATCAAGCGCGCCCTTTTCAGTGCCAGATTTTCGGAAAGTTTTGGGTCAATTACCACGAGGATACAGCGTATGGCTTGCATGATCGGCTCCGTTTGGGTGATCAGATGGTTTCACTATAGACAAGGGCTTCAGGGCAGCCACTGACCTATATCAAGCAGTGCTGGCCGTTACTTGCTGGGCTCGTATAATGCGCGGCGGCCCAGCGACTTCGTGCTGTTCGCTGCTTTCATTTCCTTCATGAATACCAAGACCTCATGCTCCCCGAACTGAACGAATTTCTTGGCTGTGCGACACCTTCGGCGTGGGTCGACGTTGCGCTGCAGAACCAGGATGTGATGTTGATCGATCATGGCAACTGCGAGAAGAAGGCTGCGGGCGCTGCCTTTCAGTTGATGTTTCGCTATGTCGATAAGCCGGATCTGCAGAACAAGATGTCGCGCCTGGCCAGGGAGGAGTTGCGACATTTCGAGCAGGTGCTCTCGATCATCCGCAAGCGTGAAATCAGTCTGCGCAATATCGGCTCGTCCCGTTATGCGGCCGGTTTGCGCGAGTTGGTGCGTAACCACGAACCCTACCGGCTCACCGATACGCTGGTGATTGGCGCATTCATCGAAGCTCGCTCTTGTGAGCGTTTTGCGATGCTGGTGCCACACCTCGACGACGAGCTCGGGCGGTTCTACCACGGGCTGCTAAAGTCTGAAGCGAGGCACTTTCAGGATTACCTGAAGCTGGCCTACCTCTATGGAGAGGCGGCGGACATCGATGCAACCATCGTTCGCGTTCGTGAACGTGAGCGCGAACTGATCGAAAGCCCTGACTCCGAGTTCCGCTTCCACAGCGGCGTACCAAGCGCCGCTTGACGGTTCAGGTCAGGTCGAATGGCGCTTGGTGAAGGCCTGCCTCGTCGACCTGTAACGCCCAACCCTGGCGATCCCAGTCACCCAGGACGATCCGGATGGCCGCTTGACCATCGATCTGCAACGAATGGGTTGCTGGCCGGTGGGTGTGGCCGTGAATTAAGGTTCGGACTTTGTAGCGTTGCATGATGCTCGCCACTTCGTCGGGTGTTACGTCGACGATATCCCTGGCCTTCATTCGCGTCTCTTCCTTACTGCTGGAACGCAGTTTTTGCGCCAGCTTCTGACGCTTGGCAAGCGAAAGGTTATGCAGGATGAAGAGACTTACCGGGTTGCGCAGCCAGCGGCGTAGCCGCATGTAGCCTTCGTCACGCGTGCATAGGCTGTCGCCATGCATCAACAACACGCGCTCGCCAGCGAGCTGCGCGATATGCGGGTCGGCCAGCAGCGTGCATCCGGCCTCGCGGCAAAAGGCTTTTCCGATCATGAAGTCACGATTGCCGTGCATCAGATAGATGCGCGTCCCATGCAGGCTCAGCGCTTTCAGCGCTCGGGCTATCTCATGCTGAAAAGGCGTCATGCCGTCATCGCCGACCCAGACTTCGAAAAAGTCACCGAGGATATAGAGTGCCTCGGCTTCGATTGCGCGAGTCTCGAGGAAACGAAGAAACGCCCGGGTAAGCTCCGGGCGTTTTTCTTCGAGATGCAGATCTGAGATCAACAGGATCAATGCGATTTACTCGACGATTTCGGCTTTCTCGATCACGACGTCTTCTACCGGAACGTCCTGATGGCCAGACTTCATCGTGGTGGGCACGCCTTTGATCTTTTCAACTACGTCCATGCCTTCGACCACTTCGCCAAATACTGTGTAGCCCCAGCCTTGAACGGTCGGCGCCGTGTGGTCGAGGAAATCATTGTCTTTAACGTTGATGAAGAACTGCGCAGAGGCCGAGTGAGGCTCCATGGTGCGTGCCATGGCCAGGGTGCCGGTCTTGTTGGAAAGGCCGTTGTTAGCTTCGTTCTTGATCTGGCCGCGGGTAGCTTTCTGCTTCATGCCGGTCTCGAAGCCGCCGCCCTGGATCATGAAATTGCTAATCACACGGTGGAAAATGGTGCCGTCGTAGTGACCGCTCTTTACGTATTCCTTGAAGTTGGCGGTGGTCTCGGGTGCCTTGTCTTCGAACAGCTTGACGGTGATGACGCCGTGATTGGTATGCAGCTTGATCATTGAATGCCTTCCTAAATGAGGGAGAAATATGTGTCGCGGCAACGCGACCGGCGTGACGGCCCCGAAGACTCGCGGCTACGGCGCATAGCGCGGCAGGGCGCTTTGCTCTGTCAGGGGGTTGACGGGTCCGCTATGATAAGCGCTTTGATTTGGCGGGCCTACCCTGAGGCACGCACTCGCAGATCGTTAAGGACACCATGAGCAAGCCTGAGACTACCGCAGCCACAAATTTTCTCCGCCCGATCGTTCAGGCCGACCTGCAATCAGGCAAGCACGCGAAGATCGTGACGCGCTTTCCACCGGAGCCCAATGGCTACCTGCACATCGGTCATGCCAAGTCGATCTGCCTGAATTTCGGCCTGGCGAAAGAATTTGGTGGCGAGTGCAATCTTCGTTTCGACGACACCAATCCGGCGAAAGAAGATCAGGAATACATCGATGCAATCAAAAGCGATGTTCAGTGGCTCGGCTTCGAGTGGGCTGGGGAGGAGCGTTACGCCTCCAACTATTTTTCGCAGCTGCATGACTGGGCCATCGAGCTGATCAAAGCGGGCAAGGCTTACGTCTGCGACCTGACATCCGAGCAGGCCCGAGAGTACCGCGGCAGCCTGACCGAACCGGGCAAGAACAGTCCGTTCCGCGACCGTTCCATGGAAGAAAACCTGGACCTGTTCGCGCGGATGAAAGCTGGCGAGTTTCCGGACGGCGCAAAGGCACTCCGGGCCAAAATCGATATGGCCTCGCCAAACATGAATCTTCGCGACCCGATCCTCTATCGGATTCGCCATGCGCATCACCACCAGACCGGGAGCGACTGGTGCATCTATCCAAGCTATGACTTCACCCATGGCCAGTCGGATGCCATAGAAGGCGTCACGCACTCGATTTGCACCCTTGAGTTCGAAGACCACCGCCCTCTCTACGAGTGGTTCCTGGAAAACCTCCCGGTTCCGGCACGTCCGCGTCAGTACGAATTCGCGCGCCTTAACCTCAACTACACCATCACCAGCAAGCGCAAGCTCAAGCAGCTCGTGGACGAAAAGCACGTCAGTGGCTGGGATGATCCTCGCATGTCGACGCTCAGTGGCTACCGTCGTCGTGGCTACACGCCGGCGTCGATTCGTACGTTCTGCGACATGATCGGGGTCAATCGCGCCGGCGGTGTAGTGGATGTAGGCATGCTCGAGTTCGCCATTCGCGAAGACCTGGACGCCAATGCCCCGCGCGCCATGTGCGTCCTCAAGCCGTTGAAAGTGGTCATCACCAACTATCCTGAGGACAAGACCGAGACGCTCGAACTGCCTCGTCATCCGAAGCAGGACATCGGCGTGCGCCAGCTGCCGTTCTCGCGGGAGATTTATATCGATGCCACCGATTTCGAAGAAGTACCTCCGGCCGGGTTCAAACGCCTGATTCCGGGTGGGGAAGTGCGCCTACGTGGCAGCTACGTGATTCGTGCGGATGAAGCGGTCAAGGACGAGCAAGGCAACATTGTTGAGCTGCGCTGCTCCTACGACGAGAACACGCTGGGCAAGAACCCGGAGGGTCGCAAGGTCAAAGGCGTCATTCATTGGGTGCCGGCTGCTGAGAGCGTCGAATGCGAAGTGCGCTTGTACGATCGTCTGTTCCGCTCGGCCAATCCCGAGAAGGATGAAGATGGCGGTAGCTTCCTGGACAACATCAACCCGGAGTCGCTGGTGGTGTTGAAGGGTTGCCGCGCCGAGCCGTCGTTGGCCTCGGCCGAAGCTGAGGATCGCTTCCAGTTCGAGCGCGAAGGCTATTTCTGCGTTGATCGCAAAGACAGCCGGCCCGACGCAATGGTGTTCAACCGTACCGTGACGCTGCGTGATTCCTGGGGAGGCCAGTAATGGCGCTGGCGATTTACAACACGCTGACCAAAACCAAGGAGCCGCTCAAGCCTCTGATCGCAAATCAGGTGCGCATGTATGTCTGCGGCATGACCGTTTATGACTTTTGTCATATCGGTCATGCACGCGTCATGGTGGCATTCGATGTCGTTTCGCGCTGGTTGCGCCAGCGTGGCTACGAATTGACCTATGTGCGCAACATCACTGACATCGACGACAAGATCATCCGGCGAGCCCAGGAAAATGGCGAGACGTTCGAGGCGCTGACCAGGCGCATGATCGCTGCGATGCATGAGGACGAGGCACGGCTCAACGTGCTACGTCCAGACATCGAGCCTCGCGCAACCGACCATATTGCTGGCATGCACGGCATGATCCAGACCTTGATCGACAAGGGCTTTGCCTACGCACCGGGCAATGGTGACGTGTACTACCGGGTTGGCAAGTTCGTCGGCTACGGCAAGCTGTCGCGGCGCAAGATAGAGGACCTCAAGATTGGCGTGCGAATCGAGGTCGACGAGGCCAAAGAGGACCCTTTGGATTTCGTGCTATGGAAGGCTGCCAAACCGGGAGAGCCGAGTTGGGGGTCGCCTTGGGGCGCAGGGCGTCCGGGCTGGCACATCGAGTGCTCGGTCATGTCAACCTGCTGCCTGGGTGAGACCTTCGACATTCATGGCGGCGGCCCTGACCTGGTATTTCCGCATCATGAGAATGAGATCGCACAGAGTGAAGCGGCAACCGGCAAGCTGTACGCCAATGCCTGGATGCACGCCGGCGCCGTCCGGGTTGATGGTGAGAAGATGTCCAAGTCGCTGGGCAACTTCTTCACCATTCGTGAAGTGCTGGAGAAATACCAGCCGGAAGTGGTGCGCTACCTGCTGGTCTCCAGCCACTACCGCAGCCCGATCAACTATTCCGAAGACAGTTTGAAAGACGCCAAGGGCGCCCTTGAGCGCTTCTATACCGCACTCAGAGGTCTACCTGAGGCCACCGCTCAGGGTGGCGATACGTTCGTGGCTCGCTTCGGCGAGGCAATGGATGACGACTTCAATTCGCCCGAAGCGTGCGCGGTGCTGTTCGAAATGGTTCGCGAGATCAACCGTCTACGCGATACGGATATGCAGGCAGCGGCCGGCCTTGCTGCGCAGCTCAAAGCGCTGGCCAGCGTGCTCGGCATATTGCAGATGGATCCCGACACCTTCTTGCAGGCCGGGGTTGAGGGCAAGGTGGATGCCGCCCAGGTGGAAGCGCTGATTGCTGCACGCCTTCAGGCTCGCGCCGATAAGAACTGGGCTGAATCCGATCGGATTCGCGATCAACTGACGGCTATGGGTGTGGTTCTTGAAGACGGGAAGGGCGGCACGACCTGGCGTCTTGGCGAGTAACTCGTATCCGCTGCTAAGGCCGCACGTCAGCGTTTATCCCTGAAGTGCGGCTTTTTTTCGTCTGTTGTCTGCAGGGGCCGTTTTTGCTGCGACAACCATCTGCACAGCCTGCTGGCCAGTAGGCGCGGATCCACGGCCTATCAACTCGTTAACCTACCTGGGAAGCCTGGCTGACCAACGCGCTTATGTCGGGTACAACCCTTCGGCGCGCAAACGCTTGTACAAGGTGTTGCGGCTCACGCCGAGATGGCGGGCCAAGTGCGAAACGTTGCCGCGACAGGCTTCGAACTGAGCACGCAGAGGCTCATTCGCAAGCATTGGGAACGGCACTGTTTCGCTTGTCGAGGCGGAGGCCCCGGTTCTACCTTGAGCCGTCAGCCTTACGTCCGCATCGGCAAGGAAATCATCTGGTAAATGTTCCACTCGGATCGGTTGGTCCTGGGCCAGCGCTAGCGCGACCTGCACAACGCTGCTCAGCTGACGTATGTTCCCCGGCCAAGGGTGGCTGTCGAACAGGCGCAGCACGTCGGGACTGAGACCGGCCCACTGCTGTGGTTCGCGGTGCTGTTCCCATACCCGCTGGAAAAGGGCGTGCTTGTCATAACGCGCGCGGAGGGGGGGCAATTCAACGCCGAGGCCGCTGACCCGGTAGAACAAATCCTGACGAAAGCGACCCTTTTCGACCTCCTGGCGTAGCGAACGGTTAGTTGCGCAGATCAATCGAAAGTCGACTGGGTAGGGCTCACCGCCGCCCAGCGGCTGGACGCTGCGTTCCTGCAGGACACGCAATAGACGCGCCTGCAAGCTCAGCGGCATATCGCCGATTTCATCGAGGAACAGCACACCACCATCTGCCTTGCGGATCAGGCCCAGGCTGCCTTTCTGGTGCGCGCCGGTGAATGCACCTTTTTCGTAGCCGAAGAGTTCCGACTCGATCAGCTCGCTGGGAATCGCTGCGCAATTCACGGCTATCAGCGGGGCGTTCGCCCGTGAACTGGCCGCATGCAATGCTTTGACCAGCACTTCCTTTCCGACACCCGTTTCGCCGTTCACCAGAATCGGAATGTCTTTTTCGAGCATGAGCTGAGCCTGGCGAATCACCTTATGAACCTGCGGGTCTCCCTGATCGATGCGTGCTAGGTCGATGGCGTGTTCCGGTCGGCTATCCGGTGTCCGAAAATCACGGGCCTGAATACGCGGCTTCTGCGGGCGTCGAACAAGGCCATGAAAGCGATGATTGCCCGCTGTCCGCAGCAGCATCGGCTGGTCCTCGGGCTGGCTGAGCAGCTGCCGCAGCGGGACGTCGAACAGCCGGTCGATGCGGCTACGAGTAAGCGCCAAGCCCAGCAAATTGTCTGCACGTCGATTGGCTGAAACGATCAGCCCCGATTCGTCGAAGACCAATAGACCGGCCCACTGACTATCAAGATTGTCCTGGCCGGTATTGAACGTCAGCTGGAAATAATCATCGCGGAACAGATTCAAGATCAGCCTGTTTTCAACCGACTGGCTCATCATCTTGACCATGCCCAGCGTGTGCGATGGCGGGAGGTAGCTGTCGCTGGACACGTCGAGCACCGCGATCAGCTGTCGTTGGGCGTCGTAAATGGGCGACGCCGCGCCGGACAGATATCGGTTGGCCTGGAGGAAGTGCTCGTCCCGTTGGATATGCACGGCTTGCCCGCTGGCCAGTGCGGTGCCGATCGCATTGGTTCCAGTATCTCGCTCCATCCAGCTGGCGCCCGGCTTGAATCCGCGTTGCTGCGCGGGGTCGACGAAGCGCCTGTCACCCCAGGACTCAAGCAACTGTCCGCCGCTGTCGGCAAGCAGAATCAGGCAGCTCGAATTCGAAAGGATGTTCTCGTAATAAGGCAGCACTTCACGCTGCGTGGTCTGGACCAGGTTTCGCTGACGTTCCAGCAGGGCATTGACGTCTCTCTCCGCTGGGTCGCCAAAGCTGGGGATGCTGAGCGGGTGTAGTCCGTAGCGTTCGCAACGGCTCCACGAGCCTTCTACCAAAGCCTGGTGTGAGATGGGCTGGGCTGGGTTGGCCATGTCGCCTCTCTGTCGCGGTACGTTCTTGTTGTTTTGTGTTTGTCACCGTCGGTGCCATGAACAGTCTTGTTCATTTTTGTTCACTGTCAATGTTCACAACTGTTCATTTTGAACACTTAACAACAGCGGCCTGCACAAAGCGCCACGGGCTAGAGCGGTTTAGCTTAGCTGGCATGGATATCGCTCTGAATCCTTCCATAACAACTAGAAGGATGCGGCATGTCCCTCACCCTGGAACACGTCACTAAAACTGTCGATGGCCAGCTGCATATCGACGACGCCAGCGTCATTTTCGAACCTGGCTCGTTCAATGTGCTGATCGGTCGAACCCTGTCGGGCAAGACCTCGTTGATGCGACTCATGGCGGGGCTCGACAAGCCGACTCGGGGGCGAATCTTAATGAACGGCGCCGACGTAACCGGGGTTCCGGTGCGCAAGCGCAACGTGTCGATGGTGTACCAGCAGTTCATCAACTATCCGACGTTGACCGTGTACGAGAACATCGCTTCACCGTTGCGACAGGCCGGATTCAGTAAAGCCGAGATCGAGCGCAAGGTGCGCGAAACCGCCGAGATGCTGCACATCGAAGCCTTCCTGAAGAAACACCCGCTGGAACTCTCCGGGGGGCAGCAGCAACGTACTGCAATGGCCAGGGCGTTGGTAAAGGACGCCGATCTGGTCCTGTTTGACGAGCCGCTGGTGAACCTCGATTACAAATTGCGCGAAGAGCTCCGCCAGGAAATGCGTGAGCTGTTTAAAACTCGCCGCAGCATCGCCGTATATGCGACCACGGAGCCGAACGAGGCTTTGGCGCTAGGCGGAACAGCAACCGTATTGCATGAAGGTCGGGTGATTCAGAGCGGGCCGACGTCGGAGGTGTATCACCGTCCCAGCCAGGTGCTCAGTGCCGAACTGTTCTCCGAGCCGCCGATCAACTTGTTGCCAGGGCGAATCGCGGCGAACGAGGTCAGTTTTCAAGACTGCATGCATTTCCCGCTTAACACCGATCTGAGCGGGCTGGACAAAGGCGAGTATCGCTTCGGGATCCGCCCCAGTCATATCGGGCTGGTGCCTTCCAACGATGATGATTTGGAAGTGTCTGGCACTGTCGAGCTGGCAGAAATCAGCGGTTCTGAAACCTTTCTCCATGTGCGGAACGAGCACCTCAGCTTGGTGCTGCACCTGCAAGGGGTTCACGACTACCTCGTCGACTCGCCCATCCGCGTCTACATCCCGACTCACAAGTTATTCGTTTTCGATGCTTCGGGCCGTCTGGCCCAGGCACCGGCTCGACGTGCCTGAGGAAATCGTTATGGCAGAAATCCGTTTGCAGAATCTTGCTCACAGCTATAACAGCCAACCCCAGGGCGCTGCTGACTATGCGATCCGTGAGATGGACCACGTGTGGGAACAGGGCGGCGCTTACGCGCTGTTGGGGCCGTCTGGGTGCGGCAAGTCCACCTTGCTCAACATTATCTCGGGGTTGCTCAGCCCGTCAGAGGGAGAGGTGCTGTTCGACACACGCAAGGTGAACACGCTAACGCCGGAGCAGCGCAACATCGCGCAGGTTTTTCAGTTTCCGGTCGTCTACGACACCATGACCGTCTTCGACAATCTGGCCTTCCCGCTGCGCAACCAAGGCATCGCCGAGGCGCGAATCACAAGCAAGGTTCACGAAATTGCCGAGGTGCTCGACCTCCATCCGCTGCTCAAACGAAAGGCCCACAACCTGACTGCCGATGAAAAGCAGAAGGTCTCAATGGGGCGCGGGCTGGTCCGAGACGACGTGTCGGCGATCCTATTCGACGAGCCACTCACAGTCATCGACCCGCATTTGAAGTGGAAGCTTCGACGCAAACTCAAGCAGATCCATGAGCAGTTCAACATCACCATGATCTACGTCACCCACGACCAGCTCGAGGCTTCGACCTTCGCTGACAAGATTGCGGTGATGTACGGCGGGCAGATCGTCCAGTTCGGCACGCCGCGTGAGTTGTTCGAGCGGCCACAACACACCTTTGTTGGTTATTTCGTGGGCAGCCCGGGGATGAATCTGATCGAGGTGGATGCCCGAGAAAGCGGGGTCGGTTTCGGTGATCTGCATCTGCCGCTACCGGGTGTGCTGGCTGCACGACTGCCGGAATTAGCATCGAGTCGCTTGCAGATTGGCATCCGACCTGAGTTCGTTCAGGTCAGCGAGGAGCCGGGTGCCGGTGGGATGCAGGCCGAGGCCGTGCGAGTCGAGGACCTGGGTACATACAAGATTCTTACGCTTCGTCTGCAAGGGCATCTGATCAAGGCGCGTCTGCCTGAGGATCAAGCGGTGCCGAAAGGCCAGGCCTGGGTGGGCTTCCCGGCACAGTGGCTGATGCTCTATGCCGATGATCGGCTGGTTGAGGTGCTGCCATGACCAAGACGCATGACAACCGCGCGTGGTGGCTGGTCCTGCCGGTTTTCCTGCTGGTGGCTTTCAGTGCCATCCTGCCGATGATGACCGTAGTGAATTACTCGGTGCAGGACATCTTCGATTCTTCAACGCGATTCTTCGTTGGCGCGGATTGGTATCGGCAGATACTCAACGATCCTCGGCTGCACGACTCACTGCTGCGGCAGTTCATCTTTTCGGGCTGCGTACTGTTGATCGAGATCCCGCTCGGAATTGCGGTTGCGCTGGCGATGCCGACCCGTGGCCGCTGGGCGTCGCTGTGCCTGATCGTGATGGCGATTCCCCTGCTGATCCCATGGAACGTAGTCGGGACCATCTGGCAGATCTTCGGGCGTGCCGATATCGGCCTGCTGGGTTACGGGCTCCGCGAGCTGGGCATCAGCTACAACTACGCCTCCAACACTCGGGACGCCTGGCTGACGGTGCTGGTGATGGACGTCTGGCATTGGACGTCCTTGGTTGCGCTGCTCTGCTACTCGGGTCTAAGGGCCATTCCGGATGCGTACTACCAGGCGGCTCGTATCGACAGGGCGTCCGCCTGGGCGGTGTTCCGCTACATCCAGTTGCCGAAGCTGAAAAGCGTGCTGCTGATCGCCGTGATGCTGCGCTTCATGGACAGCTTCATGATCTATACCGAGCCCTTCGTGCTCACCGGCGGTGGACCGGGCAACGCAACGACGTTCCTCAGCCAGACGCTCACCAAGATGGCGGTCGGACAGTTCGATCTCGGCCCGGCAGCGGCGTTCTCGCTGATCTACTTCCTGATCATCCTGCTGGTGTCCTGGCTGTTCTATACCGCCATGACTCACGGCGACCAGAAATGAAAGGGGGCCGCTGATGAACCTGCGCAAGCGAGTGGTATTGATCCTCTACATCGCGTTTCTGATGGTGCCGATCTACTGGCTCATAAACATGTCATTCAAGAGCAATACCGAGATCCTCGGCGGGCTGACGCTCTGGCCTCGCGACCTTACGCTGGCTAACTACAAGGTCATCTTCACCGATCGAAGCTGGTACAGCGGTTACATCAATTCACTGTACTACGTGTGCCTGAACACGATCATCTCGCTAACCGTGGCGTTGCCGGCGGCCTATGCCTTCTCCCGATTTCGTTTTCTCGGGGACAAGCACCTGTTCTTCTGGTTGCTGACCAATCGGATGGCGCCACCCGCCGTCTTTCTGCTGCCGTTCTTTCAGCTTTACTCATCAATTGGGTTGTTCGACACGCACATCGCTGTGGCGCTCGCTCACTGCCTGTTCAATGTGCCTTTGGCTGTCTGGATCCTTGAGGGATTCATGTCCGGTGTGCCCAAGGAGATCGATGAAACGGCGTACATCGACGGTTACAGCTTTCCGAAGTTCTTCGTAAAGCTTTTCATCCCGCTGATCGGTTCGGGCATCGGCGTTACTGCGTTCTTCTGCTTCATGTTTTCCTGGGTCGAACTGCTGCTGGCGCGCACGCTGACTTCGGTTGACGCCAAGCCGATCGTTTCGGTGATGACACGAACCGTCTCGGCATCGGGAATCGACTGGGGCGTTCTGGCCGCCGCCGGTGTGCTGACTATTCTGCCCGGCATGCTGGTGATCTGGTTCGTCCGTAATCATGTCGCCAAGGGCTTCGCCCTTGGGCGCGTATAGGAGTCGCTCATGAGCTGGATGGCATGGACCGGGCCGACCGCGGCTTTCTTCGCCGTCATCGGTGTACTGCTGGCGCTGATGAGCGCCTGGGAACTGAGGCGACCCTGCGTGCCGCGCAAGGGCATCCTGCCTATCGTTACCACTCGTGGCGATCGGCTGTTCATTGGACTTCTGGGCAGCGCCTATTGGCATCTGTTGCTGATAGGGCTGACCGACTGGAGCATCTGGATAGCGTCCGCGCTGTCTCTCGTCTGGTTGTTTGCAGTGATGCGCTGGGGTTGAGCCTTTCGGCTCACCCCTCCGAAAAACCCAAAGGAGGTGTTTATGTCCGAGAATAAAAACAACACCCGACATGGCATGGCGCTCGCGGCCTTGCTGACGTTGTCCGGCATTTCTGGATCGGCCTGGGCCGACGCCTATGAAGACGCGGCGAAGAAATGGATCGAATCAGAATTCAACCCGTCGACCCTTACGCCTGAGCAGCAGATGGAAGAGCTGCGCTGGTTCATCAAAGCCGCCGAGCCGTTCCGTGGCATGGAAATCAACGTTGCTTCGGAAACCATCACGACGCACGAATATGAGTCCAAGACCTTGGCGCTTGCGTTTAGCGAGATCACCGGCATCAAGCTGCGTCACGACTTGATGCAGGAAGGGGATGTTGTAGAGAAGCTGCAGACCCAGATGCAGTCGGGCAAGAACATCTACGATGGGTATATCAACGACTCTGATCTGATCGGCACGCACTTCCGTTACGGCAAAGCAGTTGCGATCAGCGACATGATCGAAGGTGAAGCCAAGGACTACACGCTGCCAACACTTGATCTGGATGATTTCATCGGGATTTCTTTCACCACGGGCCCGGACGGCAAGCTCTATCAGTTGCCAGTGCAGCAGTTCGCCAACCTCTATTGGTTTCGCGCCGACTGGTTCGAGCGGCCTGAACTGAAAAAGCAGTTCAAAGAGCGCTACGGGTATGAGCTTGGTGTGCCAGTGAATTGGTCTGCTTATGAAGACATTGCCGAGTTCTTCAGCAAGCACGTCAAGGAGATCGATGGGCAGCGCGTTTATGGCCACATGGACTACGGCAAGAAGGACCCGTCGCTTGGCTGGCGCTTCACCGATGCTTGGTTCTCCATGGCGGGCGCCGGCGACAAAGGGCTTCCAAACGGTTTGCCGGTAGATGAGTGGGGAATTCGTGTTGAGGACTGCCACCCGGTTGGCTCGAGCGTGTCACGCGGCGGTGCCACAAACGGTCCAGCTGCGGTCTATGCGACACAAAAATATGTCGACTGGATGCGCGAATACGCCCCGCGCGAAGCCCAAGGCATGACCTTTTCCGAGGCGGGCCCGGTGCCGGCGCAAGGCAACATTGCTCAGCAGATTTTCTGGTACACCGCATTCACGGCCGACATGACCAAGCCGGGTCTGCCGGTGGTGAATGAGGACGGCACGCCGAAGTGGCGGATGGCGCCGTCGCCGAAGGGGCCATATTGGGAGGAGGGCATGAAGCTCGGCTATCAGGATGCAGGATCCTGGACCTTCCTCAACTCGACTCCGGAGCAGCGCCGTCTGGCTGCATGGCTCTACGCGCAGTTCACCGTGGCGAAAACCGTGTCGCTGAAAAAGACCCTGGTGGGGCTTACCCCGATCCGTGAGTCGGATATCAACTCAGACGCCATGACCGAGGCTGCGCCAAAACTGGGTGGTCTGGTGGAGTTTTACCGCAGCCCCGCGCGAGTGCAATGGACGCCGACCGGGACCAATGTGCCGGATTATCCGCGTCTCGCTCAGCTCTGGTGGCAGTACATCGCCGAAGCAGCCAGTGGTGACAAGACCCCTCAGGAGGCTCTGGACGGGCTTGCCGAAGCGCAAGACACCATGATGGCGCGGCTGGAACGAGCTAACGTGCAGCCTAAGTGCGGACCGAAGTTGAACGAGCCGCGGGATCCCGAGTATTGGCTGAGCCAACCTGGGGCGCCGAAGCCCAAACTGCAAGATGAAAAGCCTCAGGGGCAGACCGTCAACTATGACGAACTGATCAAGTCTTGGGAGCAGAAGAGGTAGTGGGCTGTACCGGGTAAACAAAACGGCACCCGAGGGTGCCGTTTTGCGTGTTGTTTGCCTTTGTCGCTGCGTAGCTTAACCGTGCAGATGTTCAGCGGCATGCAACGTGTTTTCCAGTAGACAAGCCCGGGTCATCGGACCCACACCGCCTGGCACTGGCGTAATCCAGCTAGCGCGTTGCACGGCGACATCGAACTCGACATCACCGACGAGCTTGCCGTCGGCTTGGCGATTGATGCCCACGTCGATCACGATGGCGCCTTCCTTTATCCAGTCACCTTTGACCAGACCGGTTATACCTGTCGCGACCACGATCAGATCGGCACGTTTGACGTGGTCGGCCAGATCATGAGTAAAGCGATGGGTGACAGTGGTCGTGCAGCCTGCCAGCAATAACTCAAGCGCCATGGGCCTGCCGACGATGTTGGACGCACCCACCACAACCGCGTTTAGTCCATGCAGATCGACGCCAGTGCTATCGAGCAATGCCATGATGCCTTTCGGCGTACAGGGGCGGAGCAGCGGCATACGCTGAGCGAGACGGCCAATGTTGTAGGGATGGAAACCATCCACATCCTTGTCGGGGCGAATACGTTCGAGCAGTTGCGATGCATCCAGGTGCTTAGGCAATGGTAGCTGCACGAGAATGCCGTCAATCGACGGGTCGTCATTAAGCTGATCGATCAATCCCAGCAGTTCATCCTGGCTGGTTGAAGCGGGCAGGTCATGAGCGGTGGACTTGAACCCCACCTCCTCGCAATCCTTGCGCTTGTGCGCCACATAGACCTGAGAGGCCGGGTCCATGCCCACGAGAATCACTGCCAGGCCAGGTACTCGTAAACCTTGCTTGGATCGCTCGGCAACTCGGCCCGCGATTTGCTGGCGGACATTGGCAGCGATCTGTTTACCGTCGATCAGTTTTGCGGTCATGACGCGTGGTTAACCATCGAGAAGGACTGAAAAAGGACGCGCATTCTCGCACGACGGCACCGTTCGGCAAAGGCGACACGGGGGAGGATTCCCGTAACTCCTTTACCAGGCTGAAATTTTTTTGGTTTTGCTGTTGACGATGTGAAGGCAGGCCATTAAGATTCGCCCCGCTTGTCGAGCACAGCTTGCTGCTGGGTAAGACGGCTTTTGAGGGGCAACCCCCTTCACTGGCCGGAGCTTGAAGTCTGCGCTCTGATCGAATGCAGATAAAAGCGCCCGTAGCTCAGTTGGATAGAGCATCCGCCTTCTAAGCGGATGGTCGCAGGTTCGAGTCCTGCCGGGTGCGCCATTCCGGTTGGTACAAGCAAATGCAATATGGTGGGCGTAGCTCAGTTGGTAGAGCACAGGATTGTGGCTCCTGCGGTCGTGGGTTCGAACCCCATCGTCCACCCCATATTCCGAAACGCCAGGCGCAGCCTGGCGTTTTCGTTTAGAAGTTTGCGGACGTGGTGAAATTGGTAGACACACCAGATTTAGGTTCTGGCGCCGCAAGGTGTGAGAGTTCGAGTCTCTCCGTCCGCACCATCACATGATTTCCTGACCTCTTACGAGGTTTGGAAAATCCCTGAAAGCCCCTTAGATGGGGCTTTTTTGTGCCTGTCGTTTTCTCAGGGCACCTCATAAAAGTCCGTACGAACGCGATCCTCTGGGTACAAAAATGCGTCCATCACGAGTTCCAGTTCGGGAGATGTACCCGTGGCTCTCACCGATACGGCGATACGTCCAAGCTAAGCCCAAGGAGAAGGCGTACACAGTCGCCGAGGGAGATGGGCTGGCCTTTCTCGCCCATCCGCGCAGTGCCCTGTGGCGTACCCAGGGTGGGTATAAGGGCGCTGAAGAGGCGGCCGTCAGTTGAGAAGGTCATCATCTGCGACGGACTCTACCAGCGCATTGCCATAGCCCCTGAGGATCCAAATGCCCGCGCTCAAGCCCTTTTAGCCCCGCATCTGAAAGCGGTCGTAGGCACGCCTGTCTGAAGAGGTAAAAGAGTTCCTCAGTCCCAAAATTGCTGGCACATGACGGCTCCCGTTAAGGCCGCTTTTGGCCGTTCTCTGCCTATCGCGTCTCTACTGTCGACGCGTCGAGGAAAACTGAACTCCGTGGTCGAAGCCAATGCAAAACGGTCCATGAGCACGATTGGGTTACCCATGGAAACGACCGATCCATATCGCACGAAAACGGCGTCCTCGCATGACAACCAGACGCGGGTTTAGATGGAAGTGTGAGTAGGAATGGAGGCATGTCCATAGCGCTTGCCAATTGGGCGGCAAAAACCCAGGGCGGATCAGGCGGCGTCATCGACCTGCGCGACCCGGCACGACGAGACAAGCTGCTTATATTCACCGAAGTGGATAAGGTACGGGTGTCGGCCGGCGGTTGACGGCTCAGTTGGAGCCCTTGGGTATCAAGACGACTTGGGACCTCGCGCAGTATGACCGGCGTCGCTGCGTAGACAGTTCTCGGTGGTGCTAGAAACGCAAAGAGAGGTAGCTGTTATGGCCAAACTTACCGTCGAACAGAAGTGCGAAGCGTTCTGGACGCTGCATGAGTCCGGGTGCTTTGTGCTTCCTAATCCGTGGGATGCAGGCAGCGCGCAACTGCTCGCCGGCATGGGGTTCAAGGCACTGGCGACGACCAGCTCCGGCCATGCCTGGTCCTGCGCAAAGCCCGACGGCTCTATGCAGCGCGACGCTGTGCTGGACTATATGCGGAGCATCGTTGAGGCCACTGATCTGCCTATCAATGCAGATTTTGAAGACGGGTTCGGCCAATCATCCCGTGAGGTGTTCGAAAGCGCACAGCTTGCGGTGGTGACCGGCGTTGCAGGCTTTTCCATCGAGGATTCGACAGGGGATCCGTACGCACCTGTCAGGAATATGCAGGAGGCGGTCGAACGTGTCTGTGCGGCACGGGATGCTATTGATGCAAGCGGCTCCAAGACGCTCCTGGTCGCTCGTGCGGAAAACTTTTTCGTTGGCCGTCCCGATCTGCCGGACACCATCAAGCGGCTGCAGGCCTACGCCGAAGCCGGTGCCGACTGCCTTTACGCACCCGGGATCAAGACGCGTGACGACATCGCTGCGGTCGTCTTGGCCGTGGCGCCCAAGCCGGTCAACGTACTAATTGGCTGGAACAGTGACCTGACGGTTAAAGAACTGTCAGCCATGGGCGTCAGACGAATCAGTGTAGGCGGCGCGCTGGCGCGCGCCGCATGGAGCGGCTTTTACAGCGCGGCCCAAGCGCTGAAACATGGCCGGTTCGATGCGTTTCCAAGTTCACCTACCGGTAGTGAGCTCGACGAAGTGTTCCGGGGCGCTGCTCCAGCAAAGAGATGTGATGAACGACACCGCTGACGGGAGCGACCAGTCGATGACGCAGGAAGGGTAACGAGAACCTGATATCAGTGTTTCAGGTCGGCAATGACGTCGGTGTCGATGCGTAGGTCAAGGGCCGCACCCCAGGCTCGTCGGACAAGCGCTTCACCTGTCCGGCGAACGGAGGTACGGGCAGAGCGAACCCTTGAACCCACCGCTGTACCAATACTCTTCGCTAAGGATCAGAGGAGCGTTTTGCTCCTATCATCCCTGGCCTCGCCGAGCTCCCGAAGGGCCGCCGGAGGCGTTAGTGCTCCCAGGGTTGTCTAGTCATAAGGCGTCGCGAATGTGCCTTGTCGTCCACCTGCCTGCCGTGGCGCTTAGGAAGAATAGCTTGAACACTAAATACATAACCAAGAGGCGCCTGCGACGCCACGCACTTTCGCTGGCTTTGGGAGCCGCTGTTCTCGTGAGCTCTAACCAGGCGATTTCGGCATCCTCGTTCGGATTTGGCTCTGCGCTTAGGGAGACCGTGGCCTCGATTGAAGCGCGCACCGGCGGCCACATCGGAGTCAGCGTCACTGCCCTGGAGAGCGGACAGTCTTGGAGCCATCGAGGCGACGAGCGTTTTCCAATTGCCAGCACCTTCAAGGCGTTTTCGTGCGGCCACCTACTTGCTCTGGCTGATAGAGATGAGATCAAGCTCGATACGCGCGTTCGTTTCGATGAAACGGATCTTCAGAGCTATTCGCCTATTACCAAGGATCGTGTCGGCAGAAGCGGCATGTCCCTTTTTGATTTGTGTAGCGCAACAACTTCGATGAGCGATAACACGGCTGCAAACCTCATTCTTCGCAACACCGGAGGACCGCAGGGGTTCACGACTTTCATGCGATCCATTGGGGATGCGGTAACCCGTCTAGACCGCTATGAGCCAGAGCTTAACGATGTCGGTCCTGGCGAGGAACGTGACACTACGACTCCGATGGCTGCCGCAAGAAGCTTGGAGACACTGCTGTTGGGTGACAGTCTCTCCACTCACTCCCGTGAGCAACTGAAAGCTTGGTTGATTAACAACAAAGTTGGCGGCCCCTTACTGCGCGCGAGTCTCCCAGAGAGCTGGAAAATTGCCGATCGCACTGGGTCGGGTGGCTATGGTTCACGCGGTGTCATCGCCGTGATCTGGCCTCAGGGGAGCAACGCCCCGACCTCTGAACCGGTAATAGTGGCTGTCTATCTGACCGGAACGACTCTGACGCTGGAGGAGCGCGACGCGGCCATCGCTGAAGTCGGCGCCGCGCTCGTTACAGACCTTAAATCCTTAAAACAGCATTCATCAACGCAGCGACACTGACCGTCCTTATGAGCATCGCGTCGTTCATGGTCCAGTCTATGTATGGCTGTTCTGTTAGGAGCGGCGAGGGGCCCCGGCGAGAACTACTGCTGTCGCCTTGGTAGAGCCTTCTATGTATCAGGCCTCGCACCGGTCCAAGTGCCGCTATTGGCTGCAGCGGCGTTCGGCGTTGCGGCCACGGTGATCGCGAGGCTTTAAAAGAATGGGGTAAGGAGGTGGCGTGCGCGGCTAGTCCCGGGTTGCCGAAGTGCGCCGAGCGTTCTTCTTCTGCAGAATTACGGATGCTTCGTTGTAGGCGCTCTGGAAGGCGTCGCCTCCAACCCAGTTCAATGCTGTGTCTTCGTCCTCACCGTGAAATATCCCGCGATAGACAATCAACAAGCCCATCATGAAGTCGACGGCAGCGTCTTCCGCTTCCTCGGCGACCACCAACTCCAGCACCGGGTATTGCAGGAACACGAGGCACATTGCTAGCAGGCTGATGCCTTCGGCGGCTTTCATGGCTTGGAACAGATCGTCAAATTGGCCCGGGTCAAAACCGTTCTCTTCAATGTCTTTGAAGTCGAATGTGCTCAGGTCGATCTCGACATCATCGAACGGCTCATTGATCAACGGATTGGCCAGCAACGGATGCGGGAGATTAACCTTCCCCGTCCCCGAACGGTTCTGCTGGGCCTTGACCTTAGCCCGCTGGGCGCGCTTTTGCTGCTTTTTAGGAGACGCCATCGTGGTGAGTTCCTTGTTCGATACAGCCATCTTCATGGCCCAGCGTAATTGGACGCAAATTGTACCGAGTCTGGACTAGGTTCGTCGGCGAAGAAGACAAGCTTTCGCAATCCAAGCGTCCAAACGGGTGAGTCAGCGCTTTTCTGTAGCTCGAGGGTTATTTGGTTTTGCGCCCGCGTTGCGGAAATGATGAGTTTCACGCGTGCGGCTGAAAGCGCTTGCCCGATCAGCATTCGATCAAATGGATCTTTGTGTATGGGCGGAAGGGCGGCCGCTGCGATGCAATGTTGCCCTGTCATTGGCAACTCCCGGTAGTCGGCGTCCAGCAGTGCTCTGACGCGGGCTCGGCACGAGCCCACAGGAGATATCTTTAGAAGCTTTATCTAGCTGACGCCAATTCCACGAAGAACTGGCGAAAAGACGCACCTTGAAATCCAATATCAACGGATCGGTTTTTAAAGCCAACAGAACTTAAGCTTTCTTTAGAGGTGGTTGGTCATTCGTATCGGATGGTACTCGTGAATCCAAGGAACGACACAGTTAGCTGATCCCGTTCGCCAGCACCTAGCAGTAGCTTGACGATGATGCTCACTTGGAACCTTGCTTGCGGCACGTTTGAATAGCCGGATCCGAGCGGCGGCCTCAACCAAAAAAATCCGATTAGTAAAAGATGACCATGTAGAATCCCGCGCCCCAAAAAGCAGGAGACAACACATTGGCCATTCATCACTCCGTGTCCGAAGGAGCTGTGGCATGCGGACGCATCGGATCGAACCTGACCAGTACTCACGATTCAACCAAGGTTTCATGCAAACTTTGTCTTCGCACCCTTGAAAGAAGCGCCAGTGAACCTGTGCGCAAAAGCCCAAGCCTCGCCGAACTCAGGGCCGCTGCAAAGAGCGCGAAGCATGCTAAAGCGATCGCCGAGCACGCAACGCCAACGCCATCGATATCGCCCCGTGCCGAATGGCATCAACGACTGGCGCAGTTACCGGGTCGAAATCGTCTTCCCTGCGGCGCCGCTCGCCAAGTCTATATCTAACTGAACAAGACGGCGGCTGCGGTCGCCGCTCACCTAACTGAAGGCATCGCTAGGACAGCGCAACGCATTGTCCTGATGCGGGGTTTGCGAACGGTCGCGTACTGTGTCTAAAGCTGTAGCCAAGATGAATTGGGGTTTGCTCGCAAACCCGCCAGGCCCTACGCGATGGCCAAAAAAAACCGCGCCAGGAAGCGCGGGGAAGCAATGGTCGGTTCTGGAGAGAGGTTGAACATTGCAAGGCCATCATAGGCCAGCGCAGTGCCAAGCGACCAAATAACAAGGGTGAGCGAGTTCTCAATTGGGAGCCGCGATGCCTCTTGTGCAAGCGTGCCGATCGGTCTCTGACCTCATCTGGGGGGAAGTCTTTACGGCTACATCTTGCAAATCATAGGACTATTACAAGCCATCGCACATAGAACGGCAAATTTGATTTGTCTAGTGAATTGGCGACGAATCTGTCTTAAAAAATGGTTGACAAGAAATTGTTATGCACATTGAGGCCTCGCTGTAGCATTTGTCATATCAAGCCGTTTCGTTTGTTTCGAGTAAATATCTTAAGTTATTGAATCTAAAGAACTAAAAAGTTATGAGCAAAAACTCGTCGATCTGTTCGTAGCCCGCATCAGACGGGCATTTGGCCGAGTAATTCAGACTATGTTCACAGTGTTATCCACAGCTTTTGTGGATAACACTCCGAACCCAAACGCGGCGGGGCTTGCAGCATTAATTTGCGCGTTTAAAGCGCTTCCCGCGTTTTGCCTCGGTAGACGCGCAGCACGTCAGCCATCACTGAAAGGGCGATCTCAGCCGGCGTCTTGCTGCCGAGGTCCAGTCCGATGGGCATGTGGATGCGCTCGATTTGTTTTTCGTCGAGCCCACCGACGCGCTGCAATCGCTCGGCCCGCTTGGCAGAGGTCTGGCGCGAACCCATGGCGCCGATATAAAACGCGGGGGTTCGTACCGCTTCCATCAGTGCGAGGTCATCAATACGTGGATCATGGGTCAGTGCGACCACGGCGGTGGCTTCGTGACACGCGCCGGACGCAATAAATACCGACGGCAACACTGGCTGCACTTCGATGCCTTCAATCAGCGTGCCCTGCATTTCCTCGCGCGGGTCACAGGCAATTACTTCGCAGCCAAGCGCTCGGGCAAAGCTGGCGCACGCCTGTGCGACGGGGGATACCCCTGCAAGTAGAAGCCGAAGCGCGGGGCCGATACGAATATCCACTTGTTCACCCTTAAGGCAGGTCTGCTCACCGCCGTGGTCCGGCAGTAGGTCGGCAGCGCCGGACGTCAGATCTACTCGCCGCAGCAAGCGCTGTTGGCCTAGCAGGGTCGCCTGTAGCGTGCGTAGATGGGAGTGCCATGTGGGGGTCGGTCTGTGGTGCTCCACCAGCACCTGCAGGATGCCGCCGCAGGGCAACCGTAGGCGACGCCGGTCGTCATCGGTTTCGCCGTAGCGAACGATCTGCGCGGGTGCTTGCAGTTCGCCCTGCGCCAGGCTGTCGAGGAACTCTTCCTCGACGCATCCGCCGGACAACGAGCCCACATGAGCGCCATTGGCCCGGGCTACTAGCAGCGCACCGGGGGCTCGCGGCGCCGATCCATAAGTCGACAATACGGTGCAAAACCATACCTCATGTTCGTCCGCTACCCATTGAAGCGCCTGATCGATTACTTGCAGATCAAGGTGTTGCATATCCGTCCCTCTGGCGATTCGGCGAGACTCAGCCGCCGTTATGGATCGGACCAGCCCGAAAGGCGTTCTGCTGCAAGGAGTTTGGGGAGCGGATCGTGGCTGAGCCTAGGGGGAGGGCGTTACGGGCAAGCGAGTGGCTTTGCTCTTTTGCTCCAGGAGCGTGAAATTACCTCCTGAGAGCAACCGCTTGGCCTGCACTTATTTGAGCGATGGCTAGCTGGCGATGTTCAGATAGCGCTTATCGAGCTGACACTCGAAATGCCACCGTTCCAGACCATCTCGTAATGCTCGCTTTGGATGATCGAAATCACGGGCTTTGGGGTCATCAGTGCCCAGCAGTGTTGGCCCGCCTTGCGCACGGAGTGGTAGCGCAAACCGGGTGTCCGGTTTTTTTTCAGCAGGCGCCCAAAGCGATGGCTACTCGTATAGTCGTCCGGGTCGTAGAGCGGATCGGTCATCGGAATTGACGTTGCATCGAGCATTCCGGCCTCGTTGAAGCGGCACGACAAGCCTCGAAAAACAAAGCGTTCATAGCTCAGCCCAGGCACGTTCGACCAATAGCGGTTCTGGTGATGGCGAACTTCGGCAAGCGCGGTGTCCATCGTGCTGGCCAGATAAAGTACCCCATAGCTACCGTCACTGAACCGCGATCCAGCTGGGTTCACGTGGGTAAACGGCGCAGTAGCGTATGAGCAGCCTGGTATGCCGAAGGGTATTTCAGACCGCGAGATCAGCTCCAAACGTCCAGTTTCGTTTCGGAGCCGCGGATTGGTCAGCGCTTGTAGTTGGTAGAGCGTTTCAAACTCGTCGGCATCGGCGACATCATCGAACAAGGCGATGGGCGGAAACTTGGAGTTGACTAGCCGATAGGCCTGCCGTTGGGCATCAACCAGGTCCGGTAGCTGGCCCGGGTTCACCACTGCGCGCCTCGCAGGCTATCGATGCGACGGAACGATTCATATAAGGAAATCATGTCGCCTTGGGCCATGATTTCCAATGGGGAACGCCCGTTAAAGAATTCGTTGTGGTTGGCCATTGCCGCGAACCCGTACACGTTTTCCGGATTGTCGAAGATCAGCCGGAGCGCGGCATGAATATTAAGAACGAAACTGATGCGTTGCATCTGGTCCGGATCGAGGCTGACCGACCAAGAGGCGTCACCCGACTTTGCTCGGGCATGCGTGCTCCGTGAAATGCGCAGAATGTTGCAGGCTTGATCGGTGGTTGCCTGCCATCTTTCCAAGATATTTACCGCAGCCTTGAGACCGGTTGCGCATTGATCTTTCGTTAACGCCTGTGCTTGAAGAACTGCTGCCATGGCTAATATGCTCACTTTGAATCTGTAGATGCAAAGTTAGCATAGTTTGCATCTGCAGAGACAGAAGTTAGTGGCTAGCTAGCCGTTCAACGGTTCCGCAGAATTAGCCGTCACGCCTTTTTCATAGACCAATAGGCCGGCTTAAATAGATCCCGCTCGCCGAGCAGCAGTACACCTATTGCGAAAGCACAGAGCACCAGCCCGATATACAGACACAACTGCAACAGCCCTTGCGGTGAGGGTAACCAGTGCAGCGCCGTCGCAACAGTGACGGCTGTGGCGATCCAGCGCCCGAGAACACCTGGAGCCAGGCCGGCCGGCGACGCGCGATAAACGTATAGCCCCATGAAAAGCGCCTGCAAGGTCACGCCGGCAGAGAACGATACTGCCAGGCCTTCGGCGCCATATGGACCGTAGAGCAGCGCATCGAGGCCGATCGTAAATGCGGAACTGACCAGCATGATCACCAGAAATAACCGTGATTGATGCTGCGCTAAGAGCGCGCGTCCCCATAGCAGCGCTAAGCCCATCGCAGGGAGACCGAGGGCATACAGAACCACCAACGAGGCCGTGGCATCGGTTTGCGTTGCGCCGAACTGGCCCCGCTCCAGTAGCACCGAGACCACCGGTTGCGGGAATGAACAGAGCACGACGGACGCCGGAACCAGGAACAGCAGCGTCGCCAGCAATCCCTTGCGGATAACAGCAGCATGGCCGCTGAGGTCGCCATCATTCCAGCTCGAGACGAAGCGGGGGAAGAGCACCGAGAGCACGGACAAGGCGTAAAGCGTGAGCGGTATGGTGACGATGCGAAACGCAAACGACAGCATCGTGATGCTGCCTTCCTCCAGGTAGGAGGCGAACATTCGCTCAGCAAGAATGCAGGCTTGTTGCGCGCCAGCCGCTAGCAGTACCGGTGCGAACGCGAGACCGAAGCCACCTGCATGCCCCTTCGTCTCGACTTTGTTGCCTCCGCGCAGGTACGCGATACGCCGGTGCTGGACCAGAATCAACGCCAGCTGGGGCAGCAGCATGCCAATGAAAATCACCATCCCGGTGGGTTGGAACAGCAGGATGCCGACGATCGCGCCAGCGTTGAGCAGCACCGTCCGTGTCATCGGCAGGATGAATACCTCATCCATGTTGAGCAGTGCACCCTGGCAATACAAAACCGCCTGAACGGCGACCAGTACCGCCCCTACGCAGAATACGATCTGGCCGGCGGCAACCTGAGCGTCCGTCCAGCCGGGCGCCAGCATGTTCAGAAGCCAATAGCTTGCAATGATGGCGAGGGCACTCACAGCTGCGCCCATGAGCATGACCCGCCAATAAAGCCAGCGGCTGACGGCTTCAAACAGGGCTTCGGATTGGCTGCGCAGCTTTTGCAGGTACGGAATCATCGCGTCGCGCAGGGCGAGGCCGAGGAAGTTCTCGAAAAACATCGGCAGGATCAATGCGACGAATATCAGGTCCGCTTCCCAGCTCAGTCCGAAGGACTTGGCGATGAACAGGTCGCGTAGAAAACCCAATAGAAAACTGGCGACGGTTAGCGCCAGGATGACCAGTGATGCGTTCATTCCTTGATCCTGTGCAGGCCATTATCGGACGGCCTGATAAATAGCGGCATATCCCATCGTGTGCAGGTGGTCCGGTACGCCACCCTTGTCAGGCACCGAGCGAACGGTACATAGACTGAATGGCTCAAGCATGGTTCCTGCGCCGGTGCTGCGCTTTATGCGATCGGTTTTGGTTGCGACAACGCCGGATACGTAAAAATGCCGTAAATCCCCTTTGCGAGCGGAGCGCGACTGCTTATGGTTCACGCTCATTTTCAGGCGAACCCAGTTCATGTCCGAGGCAACTACTTCTTCTGCCGGCTCCGTGCGGCGCTGGCTAATCATCGGCGGCGTGGTTGTTGCGATTGCGCTGCTGCTCTGGTGGCTATGGCCAACCACTGCCGAGGCGCCGTCACAGCGAGCGGGCGGTCGGCCAGCGTTCGGTGCCTTCGGCGGCCCGACACCGGTGCGGGTTGCCCCGGTGGAGCAAGGTCCATTCGAGGTTTATGCCAAGGCGCTCGGCACCGTCACACCGTTGAATACAGTCAACGTGCGCAGCCGCGTGGCAGGAGAGCTGGTCGAGATTCGATTCGACGAGGGCCAGCGAGTCAAGGCCGGCGACCTGCTTGCCGTCATCGACCCTCGTGCTTATGAGGTGGCGCTGCAGCAGGCCGAAGGCACTCTCCAGCAGAACCGCGCCTTGTTGCAGAACGCGCAGGTCGACCTTGATCGCTATCGAGGCCTGTTCGCCGACGACAGCATTGCCAAACAGACGCTCGATACGCAGCAGGCATTGGTGAATCAATACAAAGGCACACTCGCCGCTAACCAGGCCGCCGTCAACGAGGCCAAGCTGAACCTGCAGTTCACACAAATTCGCGCGCCAATCGACGGTCGCGTCGGCCTGCGTCAGCTGGATCAAGGCAACCTTGTGGCGGCCAACGACACCACGCCGTTGGTCGTCATTACCCAGACCCAACCCATGGCGATCAGTTTTACCCTGCCTGAAAGCGAGCTGCCGCCAGTCATTGCCCGGTTCCGCCGCGGTGAAGAGCTGTCCGTACAGGCCTGGGACCGTGGCGAACACATCCTACTCGGTGAGGGCGTACTGGAAAGCGTCGATAACCTGATTGATACGACCACCGGCACGCTGAAGATGAAGGCGCGCTTCGATAACGAGGACGAACTGCTGATACCCAACCAGTTCGTCAACGTTCGCCTACGGGTGGAAACCTTGCCTGATGCGGTCCTGATTCCCTCGGCCGCGCTGCAATTCGGCTCGCGGGGCAATTACGCATACGTCGTCGGCGAGGACTCCAAGGTGGAGCTGCGAGTCCTTGAAGTAGGCCCAAGCAACGGCGACCGAACGGTCGTCACCAGCGGATTGAGCGTCGGCGAACGAATCGTCATGGAGGGCACCGACCGCCTGCGCGATGGCAGCGAGGTCGAAGTGGTGGATCGTCAGAAGCTCGCCGAAGAGGCCGCTGAGAATCCGAAGGTTGAGCCTCAGAGCGCCAAGGAGCGTCCAGCGCGATGAACATCTCGCGGCTGTTCATTCTTCGGCCCGTGGCAACCACCCTGACGATGATCGCGATCCTGCTGGCCGGCCTGATTGCCTACCGCATGCTGCCGGTTTCAGCCTTGCCCCAGGTGGACTATCCGACCATTCGGGTGATGACGCTGTATCCCGGCGCCAGCCCGGAAGTCATGACCAGCGCCGTGACGGCTCCGCTGGAGCGGCAGTTCGGGCAGATGCCGGGGCTGACGCAGATGTCGTCCACCAGCTCCGGTGGCGCTTCGGTGATCACCTTGCGCTTCTCGCTCGAAGTCGAGCTGGATGTGGCCGAGCAGGAAGTCCAGGCCGCTATCAACGCCGGAAGCAATCTGCTGCCCAACGATCTGCCAGCACCGCCGGTGTACAACAAGGTCAACCCAGCGGACACCCCGGTCATGACGCTGGCCATCACCTCTGAAAGCCTGGCTCTGCCGGAGCTGCACGACCTGGTCGATACGCGCATGGCGCAGAAGCTTGCGCAGATCAGTGGCGTGGGCATGGTCAGCATCGCCGGAGGCCAGCGCCCTGCGGTGCGTATTCGAGTCAATCCGGAGGCGCTTGCGTCCTACGGTCTGTCGCTCGCTGACGTTCGCTCATTGGTAACTAGCTCCAACGTCAATCAACCCAAGGGTAATTTCGACGGCCCGACGCGCGTCTCGATGCTCGATGCCAACGATCAGCTGAAAACCCCAGAAGAATACGCCGAACTTATTTTGGCCTACGAGGACGGCGCGGCACTCCGCTTGAAAGATGTCGCCGACATCATCGACGGCGCCGAGAACGAGCGCCTCGCGGCCTGGGCCAATCAAAGCCAGGCAGTCCTTTTGAACATCCAGCGCCAGCCCGGCGCTAACGTGATTGAAGTGGTCGAGCGCATTCAGGCGCTGATGCCAGAGGTCACGGCGAGCATGCCGACCGGCCTGGACGTGGTGGTGCTCACCGATCGTACGCAGACGATCCGGGCTGCCATCACTGACGTCCAGCATGAATTGCTGATGGCCACGTTTCTGGTGGTGATGGTCACCTTCGTTTTCCTCAAGCGTTTGTCGGCGACCATCATTCCCTCCATCGCGGTGCCGCTGTCGCTGATCGGTACCTTTGCCGTGATGCACCTCGCCGGTTTTTCGCTGAACAACCTGACGTTGATGGCGCTGACCATTGCGACCGGGTTCGTGGTAGACGACGCCATTGTCATGCTCGAAAACATCGCTCGCCATGTGGAAGACGGCGAGACGCCGCTGCAAGCCGCGCTCAAGGGGGCGAAGCAGATCGGCTTCACGTTGATATCGCTGACGCTGTCGCTGATTGCCGTGCTGATTCCGCTGTTGTTTATGCAAGACGTGGTGGGGCGTCTGTTCCGCGAGTTCGCCATCACCCTGGCCGTCGCGATCATGATCTCGCTGGTGGTCTCGCTGACGTTGACGCCGATGATGTGTGCCAAGTTGCTCAAGCCCGCCGCGGCTGAAAAATCGGCACCGGACTGGGTCGAGCGGCTGATTGGCGGTTATGCACGTTGGCTGACCTGGGTGTTGGGCCATCAGACGCTGACCTTGCTGGTCGCCGTGGCCACGCTTGGCCTTACGGTGGTGCTGTATCTGGCGGTGCCGAAGGGCTTCTTTCCGGTGCAGGACACCGGGGTGATACAAGGCATCAGTGAGGCCCCTCAATCCATCTCTTTCCGGGCCATGAGCGAGCGCCAGCAGTCGCTGTCCCGCGTGATTCTCGCGGACCCCGCTGTTGCCAGCCTGTCGTCCTACATTGGCGTTGATGGCGATAACGTAACGCTTAACAGCGGGCGGATGCTGATCAATCTCAAACCTCACGATGAACGCGATGTCACCGCCAGCCAGGTCATCGACCGGTTGCGGCCGGAGCTGGCCAAACTGCCGGGCATCGAGCTGTACATGCAGCCGGTGCAGGACCTGTCCATCGAAGATCGGGTCAGTCGCACGCAGTTCCAATTCAGTCTGGAGTCGCCCGACGGAGAATTGCTCGAAGAATGGACCCCGCGGCTGGTCGCAGCTTTGCGCGAGCGATCGGAACTGACCGATGTCGCGAGCGACCTGCAAAGCGATGGCCTGCAAATATTCCTGGATATCGACCGAGATGCGGCGGCGCGCCTGGGTATTCAGATATCGGCCATCACCGATGCGTTATATGACGCATTCGGTCAGCGGCAGATTTCCACAATTTTCACTCAAGCCAGTCAGTACCGCGTGGTGCTCGAGGCGGAGGCAGGCGACCGCCTCGGCGCGCAGGCGCTTGACCAGTTGTTCGTGCAGAGCGAAGGCGGCACGCCGGTCAGGTTGTCGAGCTTAGCAACGCTTGAACAACGCAACGCGCCCCTGCTGATCAACCACATCGGCCAATTTCCAGCGGTGACGCTGTCATTCAACCTGGCCGATGGCGTTTCGCTGGGTAAAGCGGTGGAAGTCATCGAGAGCGTCGAGGCGGAAATCGGCTTGCCTGCTGGAATTCAGAGCCGGTTCCAAGGCGCTGCCGAAGCGTTCCGCGCCTCGCTGTCGAGTACGCTGCTGCTGATCCTCGCAGCGGTGGTCACCATGTACATCGTGCTGGGTGTGCTCTACGAGAGCTACATCCACCCGATCACCATCCTGTCGACGCTACCCTCGGCAGCGGTCGGCGCCTTGCTGGCGTTGCTGTTAACCGGCAACGATCTGGGGTTGATCGCCATCATCGGCATCATCCTGCTGATTGGCATCGTCAAGAAGAACGCCATCATGATGATCGACTTCGCCCTCGAGGCCGAGCGCAATCAGGGCATGAGTCCGCAGGACGCGATCTATCGCGCCGCCTTGCTGCGCTTCCGACCGATCCTGATGACGACGCTGGCGGCGCTGTTCGGCGCGGTACCGCTGATGCTCGCCTCGGGCTCAGGGGCCGAATTGCGTCAACCGCTGGGGCTGGTGCTGGTCGGCGGTCTGCTGCTCAGCCAGTTGCTGACACTGTTTACCACGCCAGTGATTTATCTGTTTTTCGATCGGCTGGGCAGCCGGTTCGGGCGCAAATCCGCTTCAGCTCAAGAGGCGGCGCTATGAGTTTCGAGCTTTCCCTGGCCTTTAAGCCATGAACCTGTCCGCCCCCTTTATCGCGCGCCCGGTCGCCACCATGCTGCTGAGCCTGGCGATTCTATTGCTGGGTGGGGTCAGCTTCGGTCTGTTGCCGGTGTCGCCGCTGCCGAACATGGATTTTCCGGTGATTACGGTACAAGCCAGCCTGCCCGGCGCCAGCCCTGAAATCATGGCATCCAGCGTGGCGACGCCGTTGGAGCGCTCCCTTGGGAGCATCGCAGGCGTCAGCCAGATGAGCAGCCGCAGCAGTCAGGGCTCGACGCGCATCATCATCCAGTTCGATCTTGAGCGGGATATCAATGGTGCCGCCCGCGATGTTCAGGCGGCAATCAACGCTTCGCGCAATCTGCTGCCCAGCGGGATGCGCAGCATGCCGACCTACCGCAAGATCAACCCTGCACAAGCACCGATCATGGTGCTGTCGCTAACCTCCGACGTGCTCAGCAAGGGGCAGCTCTACGACATCGGCTCGACAATCTTGGCGCAGAAGTTGTCGCAGGTTCCAGGCGTGGGCGAGGTGCAGGTGGGCGGGAGTTCGTTGCCTGCGGTACGGGTCGAGCTGCAGCCTCAGCAGCTCGAGCAGTACGGCGTCTCGCTCGATGAGGTGCGCAATACCATCGCCAATGCGAATGTTCGGCGACCCAAGGGGATGGTCGAAGACGACCATCGCCACTGGCAGGTGCTGGCCAGCGACCAACTGCATGAAGCCGCTGACTATCTGCCGCTGATCATCCGTTACCAGGACGGCGCGGCGCTGCGTCTGAGCGATGTGGCGAAGGTCAAAGACGGGGTTGAAGATCGCTACAACGACGGTTTTTTCAACAACGACCGTGCCGTACTGCTGGTGATTAATCGCCAGGCCGGCGCCAATATCATCGAAACCATCGAGGGCATCCGCAACGAGCTGCCGGCACTGCAGGCGATCGTGCCCGGCAGCGTCAACATGGCAGTGGCGATGGATCGTTCGCCGGTCATCCGTGCCACCCTCCACGAGGCCGAACGGACCTTGCTGATCGCGGTGGGCCTTGTGATCGTGCTGGTATTTCTCTTTCTTGGCCGGTTGCGTACCGCGCTGATCCCAGCGCTGGCAGTTCCGGTTTCGCTGGTTGGCACCTTTGCCGTTATGTACCTGTTCGGCTTCTCGCTTAATGTGCTGTCGCTGATGGCCTTGATCCTTGCCGCCGGGCTGGTGGTGGATGACGCTATCGTGGTGCTGGAAAACATCGCTCGGCACATCGACGAGGGGGTTCCGCCGTTGCGTGCCGCCTATATCGGTACGCGCGAGGTGGGCTTCACCCTGTTGTCGATGAATCTGTCGCTGGTGGTCGTATTCGTCTCGATCCTGTTCATGGGCGGCATTGTCGAGCGGCTGTTCCGCGAGTTCTCCATCACCCTGGCAGCGGCGATTCTGGTCTCGCTGCTGGTCTCGCTGACGTTGACGCCGATGCTCTGTGCGCGCTGGTTGAAGCCTCATCAGCCCGAGCATGACGGCCGTCTGTATCGCTGGAGCCACAAGGCCCACCAGTGGTTGTTAGGCCATTACGACAGGTCCCTAGGCTGGGCGCTGCGGCATCATCGGATCACACTGTTTACTTTGCTGGCGACCATCGGTCTCAACGTCTTTTTGTATGTGCAGGTTCCGAAAACCTTCCTCCCGCAACAGGATACCGGCCAGCTGACCGGCTTCATTCGCGGCGATGACGGCCTGTCGTTCCAGGTCATGCAGCCGAAGATGGAGACCTACCGCAAGGCGGTGCTGGCCGATCCGGCCGTGGAAAGCGTGGCAGGCTTCATTGGCGGGCAGGGCGGCATCAACAATGCCTTCATGATTGTCCGGCTCAAGCCGCTGGATGAACGCAAGATTTCCGCGCAAAAAGTGATCGAGCGTATCCGCAAGAACCAGCCGAAGGTACCGGGTGGTCGGATGTTTCTGATGGCCGATCAGGATTTGCAATTCGGGGGCGGTCGGCAGAGCAGCTCGGCCTATTCCTACAACCTGCTGGCCAGCGATCTGGCCGATCTCCGAACCTGGGTGCCGCAAGTGACCCGAGCATTGATGGCCTTGCCAGAGCTGACCAGCATCGACGCCAATGAAGGCGAGGGCGCACAGCAGATCAGCCTGAAGATCGACCGCGATGCCGCCAAGCGGCTCGGCATCGACATGAGCACTGTGACGACGATGCTCAACAATGCCTTCAGCCAGCGGCAGATCTCTACCATCTACGAATCGCTGAACCAGTACCGAGTGGTGATGGAGATCGATCCAAGCTACGCCCAACATCCCGAGGTGCTGGAGCAGATTCAGGTCATCACCAGCGATGGTCGGCGTGTTCCGCTAGCTGCCTTCGCACGTTACGAGCGGAGCCTGGAAGAGGACAGCGTCAGTCACGACGGGCAGTTCGCCGCCGAGAACATCGATTTCGATCTGGCGCCGGGCGTCAGCCTCGATCAGGCGACGCGGGCTATCGAGCGTGCGGTTGCGGCGATCGGTCTGCCGAGTGAGGTTCAGGGGCGCCTCGGCGGTACGGGTGACGTCTTCCAGTCTACGCAGGACAGCCAGCCATTGATGATTCTGGGCGCGTTGCTGCTCGTCTATATCGTGCTGGGTGTCCTGTACGAGAGTTACATCCACCCGCTGACGATCCTGTCCACACTGCCTTCAGCCGGTGTTGGCGCGTTGCTGGCCATTATTCTGACGGGCGAAGAGTTCAGCCTGATCTCGCTGCTCGGGCTGTTTCTGCTCATCGGAGTGGTGAAAAAGAACGCGATTTTGATGATCGATCTGGCGCTGCAGTTCGAGCGTAACGATCATCTCGCGCCGGACGAGTCGATTCGCCGGGCTTGCCTGTTGCGTTTTCGGCCGATCCTGATGACCACTATGGCGGCGATCCTTGGCGCATTGCCGTTGCTGCTCGGGGGGGCGGAGGGGGCAGAAATGCGCCAGCCGTTGGGCCTGACCATCATTGGTGGCCTGATCCTCAGCCAGATCCTAACGCTCTACACCACGCCGGTGGTCTACCTCTATCTGGACCGCGCGCGCCACCGTTTCAACCGCTGGCGCGGTGTACGCACCGATGCCGCCCTGGAAAGACCGCTATGAGTTCGTTGTCCCTGAAAAACTCCCTACGCCCGCTGGCCATCGTCGTCATGACTTTTTCTCTAGGTGCCTGCACCTTGGGTCCTGACTACCAGCGACCCGAGCTGCCAATGGCCGCGGAATTCAAGCGGGCCGAAGGTTGGAAGGTCGCCAACCCGGCCGACGTGCTGGAGCGCGGCAGTTGGTGGCGGCTATACGGTGATGCGAAGTTGGATGCATTGGTCGAACGGCTGAACGCGTCCAACCAGAACCTGGCGGCGGCCGAAGCGCAGTACCGACAGGCGCGCGCGCTGGTGCGGGGGGCTCGCTCTCAGCTGTTCCCGACAGTGGGGGGCAGCGCCGGCGCGACGCGTGCCGGACAGGGCAGTTCGACCAGCTCAGCCGCACAGAGCGGAAACGGCCTCAGCGGCATCAGCGAGAGTTACAGCGTGGGGCTCGATGCGGCCTGGGAGCTGGATATATGGGGCCGTCTGCGGCGCAACCTTGAAGCCAATCGAGCCAACATGCAGGCCACAGCAGCGGATCTCGCTGCTGTGCGGCTGAGCCTGCAATCCGAACTGGTCCAGACCTATTTGCAGTTGCGCGTGATGGACGAACAGCAGCGGCTACTGAACCAGACGGTCGAAGCCTTTGCGCGATCATTGCGCCTCACTGAAAACCAGTATCGTGCGGGCATCGTGCCCAAGTCAGATGTGACCCAGGCGCTGACTCAGCTCAGAAGCACGGAGGCTCAGGCCATCGACCTGCAATGGCAACGGGCCCAGATGGAGCACGCTATTGCGGTGCTGATTGGGGTACCACCGTCGGAGCTGGACATCGAGGAACGTGATGAAATCCCCGATTTACCAACAGTGCCGCTGGCCCTGCCTTCGCAATTGCTCGAACGCCGCCCGGATATCGCGTCGGCTGAACGGCAAGTGATTGCGGCAAACGCGCAAATTGGCGTGGCCGAAGCCGCCTGGTATCCGGACCTGACACTGAGCGCGAGCGGTGGCTATCGAAACAGCAGCTTTAGCGACCTGATCAGTCTACCCAACCGCTTCTGGTCATTAGGCCCGCAGCTGGCCGCCACACTGCTTGATTTCGGTGGCCGGCGTGCCGACCTCGAAGCGGCAGAGGCCAACTATGACCTGACAGTGGCCAATTACCGTCAGACCGTGCTAGACAGCTTTCGTGAGGTTGAGGACAACCTGGTGCAATTGCGCGTCCTCGCCGCTGAAGCGGTGGTTCAACGGCAAGCGCTGGAAGCCGCCCAGGAATCGTTACGTCTGATCCAGAACCAGTACCGCGCCGGTACAGTCGACTTCCTCAGCGTCGCCACCGTGCAAACCAGCGCCCTGAACAACGAACGCACCTACCTGACCCTGCTGGGCGATCAACTCGCTGCCAGCGTTCAACTGATCGCAGCGTTAGGCGGCGGTTGGGAAGAAACGCAGCTGGATTTCGAACCGCTGCTAGAGACGCCTGAGCGCTGATAACCCAACGGCGCCAACGTGCGGGCCCAAATGACATTCGTGGCTGCTGGAGGGTGCGCTGCGTATGGGGGGGGCGGTAATCTCGCCGAGCGGCTTTGGGGAAACCGCGGCGTTGCTGCCGCGGTTGGAAGGTGAGGCGGGGAGGTCAGTCGCGCTGCTTGCGGTTAACCGTCTGTGCTGCCTTGATGATATCGGCGCCGATCACCGGTTCGAATTCCTGCCACACCGGCCGCATGGCTTCGCGCCAGGCTTCGCGTTGTTCCGGGGTCAGTTCGATGATCTCGGACGTGCCCGCCTTGCGGATACGCTCGCGGTCGGCCTGGTTGGCTTCTTCCGCGGCGCGGTTAACCTCGAATGTGACCTCGTCGATAATGCCTTCCAACTCGGTGCGCACCTGATGCGGTATGCCGAACCAGAACCGCGTATTGCTCACCAGCATGTAGTCGAGCACGCCATGGTTGGATTCGGTGATGTAAGGCTGCACCGTGTGCATCTTCTTGCTGTAGATATTCGACCAGGGGTTTTCTGCACCTTGAACGGTCCCGTTCTGCAGCGAACCGTAGACCTCGGCGAAAGGAATCTTCTTGGTCGGCGCTCCGACCTGTGCGAATTGCGACTCCAGAACGGCGGAGGGCTGGATACGGAAAGCCAGTCCCATTGCATCGCTTGGCAGGCGCAGCGCCTTTGTTGCCGAGAGCTGCTTCATGCCGTTGTGCCAGTAAGCCAGACCGGTGATGTTCTCCTTCTCCATCGAGCGCAGTAGTTGGCGTCCCTTGGCGCGCTTCTGGAAACGGTTGACGGCCTCCAGGTCATCGAACAGGAAAGGCAGGTCGAATACTTGCACCTGCTTGGTGTACTTCTCGAACTTCGCTAACGAAGGCGCTAGCAGCTGCACCTCGTCATTGGCCAGCGCCTCAAGCTCGTTGGCATCGCCGAACAACGTCGAGTTGGGGTAGACCTCGACGCTTACCTGGCCGGGCAGACGCTCTTCAACCAGTTTCTTGAACAGCAGGGCACCCTTGCCTTTCGGGGTGTCTTCAGCGACGACGTGCGAGAACTTGATGACGATCGGCTCAGCTTCGACCGCGGTCGCGGTCAACGCCAGCACCAGGCCGGCGAGGGTGATGATCGGCTTGATCATGAAAAGGCTCTTTGTTTTTGGTGGGTTGGCATGACATCCGAGAAGCAGATGTGATTGAGCTTCAATGAAGCGTTATGCCAAATAAGCCGCACCGTAAAAAGGGCTTTCTCACAGAATTCATAATTGAGGCAGCGGGAGTTGCAACAGGTCACACTTTCGCCGCAGATAGGGGCGGCTCTGCGCCGCTAGACTGCAGCGCAGAGCCGTTGTCGATCAGCCGTTGGCCAGCTGCCAACCGCCGCCGAGTGCCTTGTAAAGGCCTACGACGCCACGGTAGACCTCGACTTCGGCCTGGGCCTGTGCATCTTCGGCAGCGAGACGCTCACGCTCGGCATCCAGCAGTACCAGAAAGTCCACCGTGCCTTCCCGGTAACGGATCGCTGCTTGCTCTGCTGCCGCGCGGCTGGCGCCGGACTGACGCAACAGGGCGAGCAACCGCTCCTGAGCTCTCGCATAGTCGCTGAATGCGTTCTCCGATTCCTCCAACGCCAGCAGTACCTGCTGCTCGTAGCTGGCCAACGCCCCCTCGGCATCCGCTTTCGCACCGCGCAATCTGGCGCGAACGCTGCCCATGTCGAACGCTGCCCAGGTGATGCTCGGTGCGACGCCCCAAGCCTGAGCCGCGCTCGAACCGATCTGCGAACCGCGCCCCGCAATAAAGCCCAAGAAGCCGCTCAGGCTCACCCGTGGAAACAGATCAGCCGTCGCTACGCCCACGTTGGCGGTCGCCGCTGCCAGCTGCCGTTCAGCCGCAAGAATGTCCGGTCGGCGACGTAACAGCTCGGTGGGGTCACCGATCGGCAGCGCCTTCGCGATGGCAGGCAACTCACGCGGCGCAAGGTCGACACTCAGCCTATCGGCGCGCTGACCGAGCAGGGTTGCGATGCGATTGGTCGCACGGGTCTGCTGCGCCTGCAGTTGCGGCAAGCTGGCCTCGGTTGCCGCCAGCCGTGCATCGGCGCGCAGCACGTCAAGTTCGCTACCTACGCCAGCGTCGCGCAGCTGCTCGGTCAGGCGATGCGAGTTGCGCTGGTTCTCAAGGTTTTCCCGGGCGATGCGTTCACGCAGTTGCGCCCCGCGCAGCTGGCCATAGGCATCGACCAGTTCGGCAATCAGGCTGACCTGTAGCTGGTAGAGCTCCGCTTCCGCAGCTTCACTTTGCGCCTCGCTGGCTTCGATACGCCGCTGCACCCGGCCGAACAGGTCGAGTTCCCAGGCCATGTCCAGCCCCAGATCGTAGCGCTCGATGCTGCTGCGCTCCTCGCCGAAGCCCGGCTGCTGAGCCTCGCCATACTCGGCACCGGCCCCTGCGGTTACGGTAGGGAAGCGATCATTGGTCACGTCATCGCGAATGGAACGAGCGGCGCGGAGCCGGGCGAATGCGATGCGCAGTTCGCGGTTCTCGGACAATGCTTCACCCACCAGTGCATCGAGCGTCGGATCATCGAACTGGCGCCACCAGGCTGCCTGGAATCGTGACTGATCGAAGCCCACCGCCGCAGCACGCTCAATCTGTGCGGGCGCAACCTCCGGGACGCGGTAATCCGGCCCCACTGCGCAGGCGCTTAAGGCGAGAACAGCCGCAAGCAGTAACGGAGTGGAAATGACAGCCTTCATACGTGCGCCTCCTTCAGTACCGCTTTCTTCTCTGCGCGCCGTTCAACGTAGGCGCGTATGACCAGGTAGAACACCGGCGTCAGCAGCAGGCCGAAGAAGGTTACCCCGAGCATGCCGCTGAACACCGCAACGCCCATGGCGTGACGCATCTCGGCACCCGCGCCGGAGGAGAGCACCAACGGAACCACACCCATGATGAACGCGAAGCTGGTCATCAGAATCGGGCGCAGCCGTAGGCGGCAGGCCTCGAGCACAGCGGATAGACGGTCCATGCCTTCTTCCTGTTTATCCTTGGCGAACTCGACGATAAGAATCGCGTTCTTGCATGCCAGGCCGACGAGGACGATCAGGCCGATCTGGGTAAACACGTTGTTGTCGCCGCCAGAGAGGATCACCCCGGTGATGGCCGAGAGCAGTGTCATCGGTACGATCAGAATCACCGCCAGTGGCAGGCTCCAGCTTTCGTACTGCGCCGCCAATACCAGGAAGGCCAGCAGCACGCAGAGCGGGAAGACGAACATCGCGGTGTTCCCCGCCAGGATCTGCTGATAGGTCAGCTCGGTCCATTCGAAGCTCATGCCGTTCGGTAGCTCTGCTTGCAGCAGCCGCTCCATCGCCGCTTCGGCCTGACCGGAGCTGTAGCCGGGGGCGGCCGCGCCGTTGATTTCAGCGGTCAAGAAGCCGTTGTAGTGCATCACGCGATCCGGGCCGGAACTGTCACTGACCTTGACGAAGGTCGACAGGGGCACCATCTCGCCACGGTTGTTGCGCACCTTCAGCTGACCGATCTGGTCGGGCGTCAGGCGAAACTTCTGCTCGGCCTGGACGTTGACCTGGTAAGTGCGGCCAAAGCGGTTGAAGTCGTTGGCATACAGCGAGCCGAGGTAGACCTGCATGGTGTCGAAGATCTGATCGATAGCCACGCCATGAGTCTTGGCTTTTTCCCGGTCGATGTCGGCATCGATCTGCGGCACGTTCACCTGGTAACTGGTGAACAGCCCGGCCAGCTCGGGGTAGTCGGCACTCTTGGCGATGACGTTCTGTACCTGCTTGTAGAGCTCCTCATAGCCGAGGTTGCCGCGGTCCTGCACCTGCACGCGGAAGCCGCCGATGGTGCCCAGCCCTTGTACCGGCGGCGGCGGGAAGATCGCGATGAAGGCGTCCTGGATTTGCGCGAACTGGCCGTTCAGATCAGCCGCGATGGCGTTGGCGGACAGCGAGGGATCACTGCGCTCATCGAAGGGCTTGAGTGGGGTGAAGACGATCCCGCTGTTCGGGCTGTTGGTGAAGCCGTTGATTGACAGGCCCGGGAAGGCCACGGTGTTTTCGACACCGGGATGCTCGGCTGCGATTTGCGACATGCGTTTGATGACATCCTCGGTGCGATCCAGCGTGGCCGCATCCGGCAGTTGCGCGAAGGCCACCAGGTACTGCTTGTCCTGCGGCGGCACGAAACCGGTCGGAGTACTGGCGAATCCCAGGTATCCGAGTCCGACCAGACCGACATAAACCACCAGGGCGATGCCGCTGCCGCGCAGGATGCGTTTAACCGCACCGACGTAGCCGTGACTCGCACGCTCGAATACGCGGTTGAACGGCGCGAACAGCCAGCCGCCGAACAATTTGTCCAGCAGCCGCGAGAAGCCGTCTTTCGGCGCGTCATGGCTGCGCAGCAATGCGGCCGCCAAGGCTGGGGACAGAGTTAGGGAGTTGAAGGCGGAAATGACCGTCGAAATGGCAATGGTCAACGCGAACTGCTGGTAGAACTGCCCGGTGAGGCCGGAAATGAACGCGGTCGGGATGAAAACGGCGCAGAGCACAAGCGCCGTCGCAATGATTGGCCCCGTCACTTCCTTCATCGCCTGCTTGGTGGCTTCGACCGGAGACTTGCCGAGGCCAATATTCCGCTCGACGTTCTCCACTACCACGATGGCGTCGTCCACCACGATGCCGATCGCCAACACCAGACCAAACAGCGACAGCGCGTTGAGCGAGAACCCCAGCATGTGCATCACGGCGAATGTGCCGATCAGCGACACCGGCACGGCGGCCAGCGGGATGATCGAGGCGCGCCAGGTCTGCAGGAACAGGATGACCACCAGTACCACCAGCACGATGGCCTCGAGCAGGGTATGCACCACCGCCTCGATGGAGCCGCGCACGAAGATGGTCGGGTCGTAGACAATTTCGTAGTCCACGCCTTCGGGGAAATCCTTCTTCAGTTCGGCCATGCGAGCACGCACCGAGTCGGAGATTTCAATCGCGTTCGAGCCAGGGCGCTGAAACACCGGAATGGCGACGGCCGGTTGGTTGTTGAGCAAGGAGCGCAGCGCGTACTGGCTGGAACCCAGTTCGATACGTGCGATGTCCCGCAGGCGAGTGATCGAGCCGTCTTCGCCGGCGCGGATGATGATGTTCTCGAACTCCTCCTCGCTAACCAGTCGGCCTTGGGTGTTGATCGATAGCTGGAAGTCCGTCGCGCCCGGTGCAGGCGGCGCACCCAGCGAACCGGCTGCGACCTGGCGATTCTGCTCGCGGATCGCGTTGACCACGTCAGTTGCGGTGAGGTTGCGCGAGGCCACCTTGTTTGGATCGAGCCAGACGCGAAGCGAGTAATCGCCCATGCCGAACAGCTGCACATCACCAATCCCGTCCAGCCGCGCCAGCTCGTCCTTGACGTTGAGCGCCGCATAGTTGGACAGATAAAGCATGTCGTAGCGTTCGTCCGGCGAGGTCAGGTGCACCACCATCGTCAGGTCCGGGGAGGCCTTGTCCACCGTAACGCCGAGGCGCTGCACTTCGGTCGGTAGCGTCGGTTGGGTGCGCGTGACGCGGTTCTGCACCTGCACCTGGGCGTTGTCCAGATCGGTTCCCAGCGCAAACGTAATGGTCAGGGTCAGCTTGCCATCGGCGGTCGCCTGGGACGACATGTAGAGCATGCCCTCGACGCCCGTAATGGCCTGTTCCAGCGGGGACGCGACGGTTTCGCCGATGACTTTGGGGTTCGCACCCGGGAAGCTGGCGCGGACCACAACCGTCGGCGGCACCACCTCGGGATATTCGCTGATCGGCAATTGGAACAGCGAGATGGCACCACCGATCAGGATGATCAGCGACAGCACCGCGGCGAAGATTGGCCGTTGAATGAAGAACTGAGAGAAATTCATGACGCACTCCGGGGGAGAGGGTGCGCATGACGCACCCTGGCGGAATCAGTTTTTATGGTGTGGCGCCTCGGCGCCGGTCAGCTGGACGTGTTGAAAATCAACTGCTCGGTCCGCGCGCCAGCGTGCGGTCGACCACCTGCGGCTTCATCGCGGCGGAGATTGCACGGTTCTGTTCTTTCAGCGCGGCGAGGGTGTCAGCGTCGGCCATTGGCACATTTTGGGGCTGCACGGCGTTGCCCGGACGAACGCGCTGCAGGCCGTTCACCACGATGGTTTCACCTTCCTTCAGACCGTCACGCACGATGCGCAGGCCCTCAAGCTTCGGGCCGAGCTCGATGGAGCGATAGTTGACGGTGTCGTCCTCCCCGAGGACCAGGACGAACTTCTTGCCCAGATCGGTTCCGACCGCGACATCCTTGATCAGGACGGCATCGTAGGTGGCGCTGCCGACCAGCTTCAGGCGCGCATAAAGCCCTGGCGTGAAGCTGCCGTCACGGTTGTCGAACACGGCGCGACCGCGAATGGTGCCGGTGCGGGGATCAACCTGGTTATCGATGAAGTCCATGTGACCCAGATGCGGGTGACCGTCTTCATCGGAAAGACCAAGGTAGACAGGGGTTTCCTCGCCACGCTCACCGTCACGGGCCAGCTCGCGGTATTTCAGGTAGGTGCGTTCATCTGCCTCGAAGTAGGCATAGACCTTGTCGGTCGAAACAAGCGTCGTCAGCAAGGCTTCGCCAGCATTAACCAAATTGCCCGCGGTGATCAGCGCACGACCTGCGCGGCCATCGATGGGGGCAGTGACGCGGGTGAAACCGAGATCCAGCTTGGCTGCATCGAGCTGAGCCTGGATGGCCGCGACGGCGGACTTCGCTTCGCTGGCGGCGCTGGCCCTCGCATCAGCCAGTTCGGCGGAAATAGCGTTATTGGCGCGCAGTCGCTCACCGCGTTCGGCCTCGCTTGCGGTCCGGCGCTCAGTAGCGCGAGCCTGTTGCAGCTCGGCCTGCAAGCGTTTGACCTGGGCTTCGAACGGGCGCGGGTCAATCTGGAACAGCAGATCGCCTTTCTTCACCAGCGAGCCTTCTTCGAACGCGACCTTGTCGATGAAGCCCGACACGCGTGGACGAATATCGACCGACTCGGGCGCCTCCAGGCGGCCGGTAAGTTCGTCCCATTCGGTTACCTGCTGCTCAATGACCTCAGCAACGCTGACGGCGGGGGCCGGCATAGCCGCTTCGGTGGCTTCAGGCGCTTTTCCGCATGCGCCTACAAGGGCGGCAGCAATCGCAACCAATGGGTAACGCAAGGCTTTGAGTGAACGATCCATGCTTGACTCCGCAACTCGGGTTTTTATCGATGGCGGAAGTGTGGGGGTTGGCCTTTACAAGCAGAAATCGAACGAGGCGAATGTAAATATCATCCGCGATGATGTTGCAGCATTTGTCATCGATGTTGAGTACGGGATTGCAGCGGCATTGGTGCCCAATCGACTGAGGTGGTTTCGGCCGGGCTGGTGGGCTGAAGCCCACCCTACGACGGGGATGTGCAGGGTCTGATATTAGGCTGGCTTCAGCCCACCAGCTGCGGGTCGAAAGCAGGGCTCAGGTAGGGTGGTTTCAGCCCACCACGGCAAGCGCTTTGCTTAAGAGAAAAACGGCGGTTTAGAGACTGTCCGGGTCGCCTACGAACATCTGAATTCGCGAACGCAGCCAGCGCTCGGCCGGGTCGTTATCCTGGGCGCCGCGCCAGGCCATGGACAGTTCGAAGTCCTGGCTAGTGTCGAATGGCAGCGGCTCGGCACGCACACCCCCGTTAGCGGCCAGGGCCGCCGCGGCGTAATCCGGTACCGTCGCGACCAAGTCAGTGCCCGCCAGCAGGCTGGCCAGCCCGTTGAACTGCGGTACGGCGAGCACGACCTTGCGTTTGCAGCCGTGGAGCGCCAGTTCGTCATCGATGTAGCCATTCAAATCGCCGGCAAAGGAAACCATGGCATGTGGGCGCGAGCAGTAGTCTTCCATCGTCATGCGGCCGGGGATGCTGTCAGCGCGGAGCAGCATTGGTTTCGGCCTGCGCAAGATTTTACGCTTGGCGTTCGCTGGCAGTTCCTCTGTGTAGCAGACGCCCACCGAGATCTCGCCAGAGGCAAGCAGGCCCGGCATCAGCAGATAGTTGGCGCGCCTTACCACCAGCACTACATCGGGCGCCTCGGCGCGCACACGCCTGAGCAACTGCGGGAGCAGGGCGAACTCGACCTCATCAGTCAGACCGATACGAAACACCAGCTCGCTGGTGGCGGGATCGAACGTGGAGGCGCGGCTGACAGCCGTGGAGATCGAGTCCAGCGCCGGCGACAGCAGACCGGCGATCTCCTGCGCGCGTGCAGTCGGCTCCATGCTGCGGCCGGTGCGTACGAACAACGGGTCGTCGAACAGCGTGCGCAGGCGCGCCAGTGCAGCACTGATCGCCGGCTGGCCGAGAAAGAGTTTCTCCGCGGCACGGGTCACGCTGCGCTCGTGCATCAGCGTTTCGAAGACGATCAACAGGTTCAGGTCTACGCGGCGAAGGTCGTTGCGATTCATGCCTTTCACTTCAAGCTGTGGTCAGACATAAGGCGCGGCTGACCGAAATGAGGGTTGCGTCTGCATTCTAGACAGATCGGAGTGACGTCGGCATGTCCATTCCCGCTTTGCAATGACACAAACCTGCAGCAGGCGGAGTGGCCTTACATACAGCACATCATCATTCCCACGCATGGCGACTATCGAGCGGAATGCAGGGATCGCTGCTGGAGTTGTGCCAATACTGCAGATAAAGTCACAGACACAGTAGTAATCGAGGGGTCTTTTTCATGTCCCGCATCATCCGTTTCCACCAGTTCGGGCCCGCGGACGTATTGCGCTACGAACAGCGAGAAGTCCCACGGCCGGGGCCTGGCGAAGTGCTTGTCGACGTCAAGGCGATCGGCGTCAGCTGGAATGACGTGCTCTGGCGGCAGGATCTGGCGCCGCGTCACGCCAAGCTCCCGGCCGGGCTCGGCAGCGAGATCGCCGGCGAAGTGCTTGCGGTGGGCGAGGACGTGGACGGCTTCGCGATTGGTGATCGTGTCGCCAGTTTCCCTGCGCATGATCTCAACCAGTACCCGCTCTACGGCGAGCAGGTGCTGCTGCCGCAGGCGTCCTTGGTCCACCATCCGGAGATGCTCAGCGCCGCCGAGGCGTGTGTGCATTACACGCCGGCCCTGGTGTCGTATTTCGCTCTGGTCGAGCTGGCTCAGCTCGAACCCGGACAATACGTGCTGGTGACCGAAGCACGGCATTGCACCGGTCCTTCGGCCGTGCAAATGGCGAAAGCGCTTGGCGGACGGGTAATTGCCACCTGCGACACGGCAGAGGATCGTGACTTCCTGCGTGAGCTGGGGGCCGAGACCGTCATCGTCACCGAAGAGGAGGATCTCGTCGGCCGGCTGCAAAAGATCACCGGCGGAGCAGGCGTCGAAGTTGTGCTCGACGGTTGCGGTGGCTCACAGATGAAGCTGCTTGGTGACGTTATCGCGCCGCGTGGCAAGCTGATTCTTTATGGGCTCAACGGTGGTAACGAAACGGCGTTTCCAGCCTGCGCGGCGTTCAAGAAGAACTTCAAGTTCTTCCTGCATTGCTTGTGCGACTTCACCGGGCAACCCGAGCTGGGCATCGAGCAAAACCGCGAGGCGGTCCAGAATGCCTTGCTGCACATCAACCAGCTCACGGCCGACCGCCTGATCACGCCGCAGGTCGACAAGGTATTCGGCTTCGACGACGTCGTGGCAGCCCACGAATACGTCGAAAGCGGTGTCCCGCGCGGCCGGGTCGTACTGCGCGTCGATTGATTCTTCGAGGCCTCTGCATTGGGGCCTCTCATCGCTTCATAGAAACTTTTCCCACCCGCGCCAAGTCCTCCGAATACAGGTTTGATCCCTTGACGGAGGATTTTGCATGCCCGACGAAAACCAGACGCTCCCCCCGCAGCAACAGGCTGAACCGGGCAAAGAAAGCGAGATGACCCCGAGGCCCGAGTACCGTGGCGAGGACTACAAAGCGGCCGGTAAGCTCCAGGACAAGGTCGCAATCATCACTGGCGGCGACAGCGGCATCGGCCGCTCGGTAGCGGTGCTGTTTGCGCGTGAAGGCGCCGATGTAGCGATTCTCTATCTGGATCAACACCAAGACGCCGAGGAAACCAAGCGTGCAGTGGAAGAGCAGGGACGCAAATGTCTGGCTTTCGCCGGCGACGTGGCGGACCGCGACGTGTGCCGCAAGGTGATTGACGAAACGGTGAGCGCCTTCGGCAAGCTCGATATTTTGGTCAATAACGCCGCCGAGCAGCATCCCCAGGAAAAGCTTGAAGACATCAGCGAAGAGCAGTGGGAGAAGACCTTCCGCACCAACATTTTCGGCATGTTCCAGATGACCAAGGCTGCACTGCCGCACCTGAAAAAAGGCGCCTCTATCATCAACACCACGTCGGTGACGGCCTACAAAGGCAGCCCACAGCTGCTGGATTACTCATCGACCAAGGGCGCCATCACTGCCTTTACCCGCTCGCTGTCAATGAACATCGCCGACCGCGGCATTCGCGTGAACGGGGTCGCACCCGGGCCGATCTGGACGCCGCTGATTCCGTCGACCTTCGACGAAGACAAGGTCGAGAAATTCGGCGCCAACGTGCCCATGGAGCGTCCCGGCCAGCCCGATGAAGTCGCGCCGGCATACGTGTATCTGGCCAGCAGCGACGCTTCCTATGTCAGTGGCCAGGTGATCCATGTGAACGGCGGCACCGTGGTCAACGGCTGACCGAACGACTGTCTACAGGAGGGAAGGCTTATGCCCCGTACGATCTGGAAAGGCGCCGTCAGTTTCGGCCTGGTTCACATCCCCGTCGCCTTGGTACCTGCGACCACGCGCTCGGGTATAGATTTTGACTGGCTGGACAAACGCAGCATGGACCGGGTGGGCTACAAGCGCATCAACAAGACCACCGGCGAGGACATCGAGAGCGAGAACATCGTCAAAGGCGTGGAATACGAGAAGGGTAACTACGTAGTTATCAGCGACGACGAAATCAAGGCCGCTCACCCAGAAGCCACGCAGACGGTAGACATTGTTGCCTTTGTCGACGCCAAGGACATTTCCTTCCTGTACATCGCTACACCCTACTACCTCACCCCGGATCGGCGGGGTGAGAAGGTTTACGCGCTGCTGCGCGAAACCCTGACTCAGACTGGCAAGGTCGGCATCGCCAACGTGGTGCTGCGCAACAAGCAACATCTGGCCGTGGTGATGCCGCTGGGCAAGGCACTGGTGATGAATACGCTGCGCTGGGCCGATGAGGTCAGGGGCGTGGAGTACCTCGAAATGAAGGACGAGGCGCTTAATGCCGACCTCAACCCGAAGGAACTCGACATGGCCAAGCGGCTGGTCGAGGACATGAGTGAGGATTGGAACCCCGAGCAATACAAGGACACCTTCCAAGACCAGATCATGGATCTGGTGGAGACCAAGGCTCGCGAAGGCAAACTCGAAGCCGTGGGCGGGCCGGAAGAAGCAGTGGATCGTCGCAGCGCCGATGTCATCGACCTGACCGAACTGCTCAAACGTAGCCTGGCCGGCAAATCTTCCGCTAAGAAAGCTGCCCCGACTGAAGACGTTGACGACGACGAAGACAGCGAAGAGGCATCGCCTGCCAAGCGGACCACGAGCAAAACTACAGCCATCAAATCGAATGCACCGGCCAAGTCCACAGCCAGCAAATCCTCGACCAGCAAAACCGCGACGGCCCGCAAGACTAGCACCAGTAAACCGGCTGCCAGTAAGTCCAACAGCAAAAAAGCGAGCTGACCTCATAAGGAGCGTGCATGGCTGAAAAAGCTGCCAAAAATCGCCCCGTTGTAGGCGGTATCGGCATCAGTAATCCGCAACGGGTCATCGATCCGGCAAGTGGTGCCACCAAGCTGCAGCTCGCTGAATACTATCTGGCAGTGGGCGAATGGCTCGTACCTCATCTGGCCAAGCGTCCGCTGTCCATCGTCCGGGCGCCGGATGGAGTCAACGGAGATAGCTTCTTCCAGCGCCACTGCGGGCGGCTGAAAATGCCGCACATGCACGTGCTGGATAAGTCCCTCGATCCGGAGCATGCACGCCTGATCCAGGCGGACAGTATCAGCGCGGTCGTCGAGGCGGTGCAGATGGGCACCGTCGAGTTTCACACTTGGAATGCGCGCAGCGACCGCATCGACAAGCCGGACCGGGTGGTCTTCGATCTGGATCCTGACCCGGAGCTGCCGTGGTCAAGCATGGTCGAGGCGACGAACATGACCCTTGAGCTGCTTGATCAACTCGGGCTCAAGGCCTTCATCAAAACCAGCGGTGGGCGCGGCATGCATGTCGTAGTGCCGATCGATCGTCGTCAGAGTTGGGATTGCGCCAACGAATTCGCCCGTATGGTCACGGTTCGCCTGGCCAAAGAGTCACCTGAGCAGATCGTCGCAAAGATGGGGCCGAAGAATCGGGTCGGCAAGATCTTCGTCGACTACCTGCGCAACCAGCGAGGCGCTAGCACGGTTGCTGCTTTTTCCGCACGAGCACGCCCAGGGCTGCCCGTCTCGGTGCCCATCACCCGGGAGGAGCTGGACCAGGTCAGCGGCGCCGATCAGTGGAACATCCTCAATCTCCATGAACGCCTCAAGAGCCTGAAGCTCGATCCATGGGCCGACTACGCCACGACCCGTCAGAGCCTTTCAGCGCAGCTGTTGAAGGATCTCGCTGCGCGTCAATGACGCGACGGGTGACCTGTCTGTGGCCGGTTTACTGGACTAGCCTCGTACTGGCGTAGCGAATACGCCGCCCCGTCTGTCCCGCCGGAGGAACCATTCCAGAGCGGTTCAGTCGATGTGGTTAGATGGGCAGACATAATAAGTAACAGGAGATACCGATGACCGTGCGAGTATCCCGGCGACAGTTCCTGAAGTTCGGTGCGGCCGGTGTGGGCGCGTCGAGCATGGCCATGATGGGATTTGCGCCTGATGAAGCCGTCGCGTCGATTCGTCACTTCAAACTGACCGGCGCCAAAATGACCCGCAACATCTGCACCTACTGCTCGGTAGGTTGCGGCATGTTGCTCTACTCACGTGGTGACGGTTCGATCAACGTGATCGAGCAGATCTACCACGTCGAGGGCGACCCGGACCATCCGGTCAGTCGCGGCTCGCTATGTCCACGTGGCGCAGGTGTTCTGGACTTCATCAATAGCCCTTCGCGCGTCAAATATCCGGAAGTGCGCGAGCCGTATACCAACGAATGGAAGCGCATCAGCTGGGACGAGGCCTACGATCGCATCGCCCGGAAAATGAAGGAAGACCGCGACCGCAACTTCCAGACCCACGACGAAGAAGGTCGCTTGGTCAATCGCTGGATGACGACATCGATGGTTGCGGCTTCGGCCTGTACCAACGAAACCGCGTATCTCACGCAGAAGGTCACGCGAGCCCTCGGCATTCTTACGATGGACAACCAGGCACGCGTATGACACGGACCGACGGTGGCAGGTCTTGCCCCTTCATTTGGTCGCGGTGCCATGACCAACCATTGGGTCGACATCGGTAACGCCAACGTCATCCTGTCCATGGGTGGCAATTCCGCGGAAGCGCATCCGGTCGGTTTCCGCTGGGTGATGCACGCGAAGAAGCGCAACGACGCGCGCCTGATCTCCGTGGACCCACGGTACAACCGCACTACAGCGGTATCGGATATCCATGGCTGGCTGCGCACCGGGACGGACATCGTCTGGCTTGGCGGGCTGATCAATTACCTGATCGAAACCGGCCGTTATCACCACGAGTACGTCCTGAACTACACAGACGCGGCTTTGCTCGTGAAAGAAGGCTTCGGCTTCGAGGATGGGTTGTTCACCGGCTTCAATCCGGAAGACCGCACCTACGATCGCAGCACCTGGAACTTCGAGCTCGGTGAGGATGGCTTTGCCAAAACCGATCCCACGCTCGAGCACCCACGCTGCGTATTCCAGCTGATGCGCAAGCACTACAGCCGCTACACGTTGGATCAGGTGGAAAACATCACGGGGATGCCGCGTGACAAGGTGCTGACGATCTGGGACTTGATCGCCACCACCGCAGCGCCTGACAAGACCATGACGATCCTTTATGCGCTGGGCTGGACCCAGCACACCATCGGGTCGCAGATCATACGCACAGGCGCCATGGTTCAGCTGCTGCTGGGCAACATGGGCATGCCCGGCGGCGGTGTGAACGCTTTGCGCGGCCACTCCAACATCCAGGGCCTGACGGACATCGGGTTGCTATCGAATCTGTTGCCGGGCTACATGAATCTGCCGTCGGCGAACCTGCAGAACTATCAGGACTACATGAAAACCCGCGTCAAGCAGCCGCTGCTGCCGGGCGAGGTGTCCTACTGGAAGTACTACGAGCGCTTCCATGTAAGCCTGATGAAGGACTGGTACGGTGACGTGGCCACCGAGGAAAACAACTGGTGCTATGACTGGCTGCCAAAGCTGTCCGCACCGCTGTACGACGTGCTCTACGCGGTCAACCAGATGACCAAGGGCGAGATGACTGGGGCCTTCTGCCAGGGCTTCAATATCCTTGCGTCGTTCCCGAACAAGCGGAAGGTGACCGAGGGGCTGTCCAAGCTCAAGTGGCTGGTGATCATGGACCCGCTGGAAGTCGAGACCGGCGAGTTCTGGAAGAACTATGGCGAATACAACCCGGTCAATCCGGCGGAAATCGCCACCGAGGTCTTCCGCCTGCCGACGACCTGCTTCGCTGAGGATGACGGCTCGATCACCAACAGCTCGCGCTGGCTGCAGTGGCATGTGAAGGCCGCTCCGCCACCGGGTGAAGCCATGACCGATACAGCGATCCTGGCGCAGGTGATGGTCCGTCTGAAGGCGATGTATCAGGAGGAGGGCGGAGCCTTTCCTGATCCAATCCTCAATCTCTCCTGGGACTACACCAACCCGTTATATCCGTCTGCCGAGGAACTGGCGAAGGAGTACAACGGCAGGGCGCTGGTCAACCTCACCGACGATCAAGGCAACATCATCAAGCGCGCCGGAGAGCTGCTGGATGATTTCACCCAGCTGCGCGATGACGGCAGCACTGCCTGCGGTTGCTGGATCTACTCGGGTGCATACACCGAGGCCGGCAACATGATGGCGCGGCGTGATAACAGCGACCCGTACGACACCGGCACCACATTGGGTTGGGCCTGGGCCTGGCCGATGAACCGGCGGCTGCTCTACAACCGCGCCTCGGCGCGACCGGACGGTACGCCCTGGGCGGCGAACAAGGCCTTCATCTGGTGGAACGGTGAACGGTGGATCGGTGCCGACGTGCCGGACTACCCGATATTTACGCCACCGTCAGCCGGTGTTGGCCCCTTCATCGTCACGCAGACTGGGACCGGACACTTCTTTGCCAGCGAGTGGCTGAACGAGGGGCCGTTCCCAGAGCACTACGAGCCGATGGAAAGTCCGATCGACCGCAATCCGTTGCACCCGAACAACCCCTTGGCGTTCCACAACCCCATCGTTCGGGTGTTCCCGCAGGACCGTGACGATTTCGGTTCGAACAAGGAGTATCCGTACGCGGCGACGACATACCGGCTGACCGAACATTTCCATTTCTGGACGACCCACGCGCTGTTGAACTCGATCATGCAACCCGAGAAATTCATCGAGATCAGCGAGGTACTGGCGGCCGAGCTCGGCATTGTTCAGGGCGAACGGGTGCGAGTGCGTTCCAAGCGGGGCTTCATCGAGGCGGTCGCTGTGGTGACCAAGCGCATGGTGCCGTTGCAGGTAGATGGAAGGACCGTGCATCAAATCGGCATCCCGCTGCACTTCGGCTTCAAGGGCGTCGCCCGCAAGGCCCACCTGACCAACTCCCTGACCCCCTTCGTGGGTGACGGCAATACGCAGACACCGGAATTCAAGTCGTTCCTGGTGGACGTCGAGAAGCTCTAGGAGAAGGCTATGCGAGGAGACCAGATCAACCTGCAGAACATCGTCGCGCGATCAGCGACGACGACGCCTTCTCCCCAAGTCCGCCAAGGCGGTGTGGAGCCTGTCGCCAAATTGATCGACGTGTCGGTCTGCATCGGCTGCAAGGCCTGCCAGGTCGCTTGTTCGGAGTGGAACGACCTGCGTGACGAGGTTGGCCACTGCCACGGCGTCTATGATAACCCTATTGACCTCACCGCCGAGTCGTTCGAGGTCATGCGTTTCAGCGAGTACGAGGACGAGCAGGGCAACCTCGAGTGGCTGATCCGCAAGGACAACTGCATGCATTGCGCCGAGCCGGGCTGCCTCAAGGCATGCCCGTCGCCCGGGGCGATCGTGCAGTACGCAAACGGTATCGTCGACTTTAATTCCGAGCACTGCATTGGCTGCGGCTACTGCATCGCGGGGTGCCCCTTCGACATTCCGCGGATCTCGGAGCGGGATAACAAGGCCTATAAGTGCACGCTCTGTTCAGATCGCGTCTATCACGGGCTTGAGCCCGCGTGCGTCAAGAGCTGTCCGACCTCGGCGATCATGTTTGGCACCAAGGAAGACATGCTCGACTACGGCGCCCATCGGGTCGCGGACCTCAAGGATCGCGGCTACGAAAACGCCGGTATCTATGATCCACAAGGCGTTGGCGGCACCCATGTCGTCTATGTGCTGCAGCACAGCGACAAGCCTGAAATCTACAGCGGCTTGCCGCGCGATCCGCACATCAGCCCTACGGTCGAGCTATGGAAGGGAGTGACCAAGCCGATCATGTCGGTGGCCTTGGGCATGTCGGTACTGGCGGGCTTCTTCCATTATGTGATGAAGGGGCCGAAAGAAGAGCCGGAGGACGATCCTGATCCAGTAAAAGCCCATGACGCCCGCGACATCGATAAGCGCGGGGAGGACCGGCTATGAGCCACTCAAACGTTAAGCACGGCATCCTGCGTTATGGCTGGTGGACACGGGTGAATCACTGGCTTATCGCGATCAGCTTCGTATTGCTCGTGCTGAGCGGGTTGGCGTTGTTCTATCCGTTCTTCTTCGGCCTCACCGGGCTGTTCGGCGGTCCGGAACCCACACGCATCGTGCATCCGTACATCGGCGTGTTCATGTCGCTGTTCTTCGTCATCCAGGCTGTGCGCTTCTTCGGCGATAACCTGATCCGTCGCCACGACGTGCAATGGATGAAGCAGATCCGCGATGTGCTGGGCAACCGCGACGAGCGGTTACCTCCAGTGGGCAAGAACAACGCCGGGCAGAAGCTGGTGTATTGGATCTTCCTCGCCACCGTGCCGGTATTGCTGGTGACCGGCATCGTCCTGTGGCGGCCCTGGGTCGCCGATGAGATGCCGGTTTGGGCGCTGCGCTGGGCGGTGACCATCCATGCCTATACCGCCTTCATCGCGATCATCACGCTGGTGATTCACGTCTACTCGGCAATCTGGGTGAAGGGCTCGGTACGCGCAATGACCCAGGGCCGTGTAAGCCACGCCTGGGCGCGTCACCACCACGGTCTCTGGTATGACGAGGTACGCCGTAAGGAAGGTTATGACGATCCGGGTGGTCTTTCGCCTGATCGTGACGTGCCGTCGAAACGAACTTAAGGAGTTGCAGTGAACCACTCTTATGGAAGTGCGCCTTCGGGGATCATGGAGGCGCCAAATGTGGTGTTGCCGAATGCCAAGGTGTTCAGCAAACGCGCTACGCGGTTACGGGAGCTTGTCCTGCAGGTTCCACCGCTGGATGAGTTTCTCTCCTTTATGGCACGACTGGTACAAGCCCAGCATCAGGTGCTCAACGAACGCGAACCATCCTGGCGCCCGGCTGAGGATGCGTTCGATCAGGCGCTTAGACATGGCCTGCCGCCGCTTGGTTTTCAGGCCTTGAAACGTGACGTGCCGTGGCAGGAGGACCTTCTGTCTATGCTCGATGCCATGGAGCTTCATGTGGGCGAGGCTCAGCGGCCCTTTCTCAGGGCGTTGAGGGAGCTGTCTCAGGAGCAGTTGGATACGTTAGCCGACGATGTCCTAGAAGCGCGCCCCGGCGATGAAACAACCCGACCGCTGCTGCCATTGGTTGCCGCTGCCCTGCAGATCAGTTGGATGAGGCTGGCGATAGCCCTGCCTCGACCGCCTGATAAGCCGGAGGGGGAAGCCAAGGGGCTATGCCCTTGCTGCGGTTCGCCACCGGTCGCCAGTGTCATCCACAACGAGCGCCATCGTGCTGGCGTACGCTATCTGCATTGCTCTCTGTGCGCCACCGAGTGGCATCTGGAACGACTTAAGTGCAGCGTTTGCGACAGCGGCGCAAAACTGCTGTACCTCACGCTGGATGACGAGCAGGGCAAACCGGCGATGCCGGTCCAGGCGGAATCTTGCGGCGAGTGTCATAGCTATCTGAAGGTCATGCTGCGTGAAGAACACGGACGCGCCGAACCCGTGGCGGACGACCTGGCAAGCCTCGCGCTCGACATCTTGTTGGCCGAACAGGGCGAATATGGCCGTAGCGGTTACAACCCGTTATTGATCGCAGGTGGTGAGTAGCGCACCAGGCTATGGCTCAAGCATGAACAAGCCTAGTGACGATCAGTGATATTCGCGTGGTTTCGGATCGCCAGCAAGCTGGCTCCTACAAGTAGGGGCTTGGCCGTAGCTTGGCTCTCTATGTTCGCCACAGTACGCGTTTGTAGAAGCCACCTTGGTGGCGATCAGCGGTGTTCGCGTTGTGTTTGATCGTCAACAAGCTGGCTCATACAGGAGCGGCCTGCCTCCCCGCCAAATCATCCGTCTCGTATTTGGCCTAAAACAAGCGCAACGCCGGCTGTGGCAAGCGGTAGCGGCCTTTAAGCTGAACTTTTCAGGCCTCCTTTGGTTCGGAAAGAACAGAGCCCGAGAAAGCCCGCATGACGGGTTTTCCATCGGTACAACCAGCCACGCTCGATTGCCAGTCACGAGCGGGGTAGGTTTGCCGTTTCGCTGCAATTTCGCCTAGGAGCCCCGTTCAATGACCGATGCAAAGCCCCATCCGGTGATTCACCCCCGACTTGAACAGGCATTGCAGATGCCGCGCATTGCCATTGAATCGACCCAGCCCGTACTGGAAGGCGGACGATTTGCGGCAAAGGCAACCATCGGCCACCCGATCAATGTGACGAGCAAGATCTTTGCCGATGGGCACGATCAGCTAGCCGCATCGATCTGCTGGCGGACCAAGGATGAAACCACCTGGCGCCGGGCACGGCTCAAGTTGATCGGCAATGACAGCTGGGAAGGGCAGTTCACCCCGACGCAAGTCGCTTCGCACGAGTTCATGATCGAAGCTTGGTGGGATATCTACGAGACCTACCGCTACGAGCTGTCGAAGAAGCACAACGCTGGCGTACCGGTTCAGCTTGAACTCGAAGAAGGTCGCCTGCTGCTCGAGCGCGCCAGCCAGCGTGCCCAAGGCGAGACCAAAGCCATCATCGATGATCTGCTGCATCGGTTGAGCATGGCGCACCTGGACGATGAACGTGTCTCGGTGATGCTGGCCAGTGAAACGGCTGCCGCGATGGCTGACGCAGACCCCCGCGAGCATTGCAGCCAGAGTGAGGTGTTCCCGATTGAGGTCGAGCGCCCACTTGCGTTGTTTGCCAGCTGGTACGAACTGTTTCCGCGCTCTGAAACCGATGACCCTAACCGTCACGGTACTTTCCGTGACGTGCATAAGCGTTTGCCATCAATTCGGGACATGGGCTTCGACGTCCTGTATTTCACGCCGATTCACCCAATTGGCCGACAGCATCGCAAAGGGCCGAACAACACGTTGCACGCTGGCCCGAATGATCCCGGTAGCCCGTATGCCATCGGTAGCGAAGCCGGTGGGCACGATGCAGTTCATCCCGATCTCGGCACGCTCGATGACTTCCGCGACCTGGTAGCTGCCGCACGCGAGCACGGTTTGGAGATCGCCCTCGACTTCGCCATCCAGTGCTCTCAGGACCACCCATGGCTCAATGAGCATCCGGGCTGGTTCTCCTGGCGGCCGGACGGGACCATCCGTTATGCGGAAAACCCGCCGAAGAAATACCAGGACATCGTCAACGTCGATTTCTACGCCGAAGACGCCATGCCCGGCCTGTGGATCGCTCTACGTGATGTGGTCTGGCATTGGGTCGAGCAGGGCGTGAAGATCTTCCGCGTCGACAACCCACACACCAAGCCGCTGCCATTCTGGGAGTGGATGATCGCCGACATCCGCGAGCGCGATCCAGACGTGATGTTCCTCTCTGAGGCCTTCACCAAGCCGGCCATGATGGCGCGCTTGGGCAAAGTCGGATTCAACCAGAGCTACACCTACTTCACCTGGCGCAACAACAAGGCGGAGCTGAGCGAGTACTTCACCGAGCTGAACGAGCATCCGCTGCGTGACTGCTATCGGCCGAATTTCTTCGTCAATACGCCGGACATCAATCCGTTCTTCCTGCATGACTCCGGGCGAGCGGGATTTCTCATCCGGGCGGCGCTGGCAACCATGGGTTCCGGGCTGTGGGGCATGTACTCGGGCTTCGAACTATGCGAGTCCGCGGCAATCCCCGGCAAGGAGGAGTATCTGGATTCCGAGAAGTACCAGATACGGGTCCGGGATTATCACGCACCGGGCAACATTGTCGCGGAGATCGCTCAGCTCAACCGCATCCGTCGGCAAAACCCGGCCCTGCAGACCCACCTGGGTTTTAAGGCGTACACGGCTTACAACGACAACATCTTGTTCTTCGGCAAACGCACGCCGGATCGCACGAACTTCATTCTCGTCGCAATCAGCCTCGATCCGCATAACGCTCAGGAAGCACATTTCGAGCTTCCGCTATGGGAGATGGGGCTGCCGGACCATGCCGAAACCCGAGGCGAAGACCTTATGAACGGGCATCGCTGGACTTGGTACGGCAAGACTCAGTGGATGCGAATCGAGCCTTGGCACCAGCCATTCGGCATTTGGCGTATCAGTTCGGATGCCATGGATCCTGACTTAAAGTGATGTCTAAAGAATGTCCTAAAAACTAGATATATCAGCTGCTTATAGGCTATTCATTATCCAGTTTATAAATCGACTGGCTTACTTTTCCGCCTCGGCTGGCCAGACATATGGGCCAGTCATGGGGGCAGATGAAAGGGAACAAGACCATGGCCAGAGCGCGTAAACCTGCTGCCTTTATCAAGGATCCTCTTTGGTACAAGGATGCGGTGGTCTACCAGGTCCACCTGAAATCCTTCTTCGACTCGAACAATGACGGTGTCGGTGATTTTCAAGGCTTGATCGACAAGCTCGATTACATCGCTGACCTGGGGGTGAACACCATCTGGCTGTTGCCGTTCTATCCGTCGCCGCGCCGGGACGATGGCTACGACATTGCCGAATACCGCGGCGTGCATCCGGACTACGGCACCATGGCTGACGCCAGGCGCTTTATCGCCGAAGCGCACAAGCGTGGCCTGCGGGTCATCACCGAGCTGGTCATCAACCATACCTCCGACCAGCATCCATGGTTCCAACGCGCCCGCAAGGCGAAGAAGGGCTCCGCCGCTCGCGACTTCTACGTCTGGTCCGATACCGACGACAAGTACGACGGCACACGGATCATCTTTCTCGATACCGAAACCTCGAACTGGACGTGGGACCCGGTTGCCCAGCAGTACTTCTGGCACCGGTTCTATTCTCACCAGCCCGACCTCAACTTCGACAATCCGCAGGTGATGAAGGCAGTGCTCAGCGTGATGCGCTACTGGCTGGACCTAGGGATCGACGGTCTGCGTCTGGATGCCATTCCCTATCTGGTCGAGCGCGACGGCACCAACAACGAGAACCTGCCGGAGACCCACGTTGTACTGAAGCAGATCCGCGCCGAGATCGACGCCAATTACCCCGACCGCATGCTGTTGGCGGAGGCCAATCAATGGCCTGAAGACACACAGTTGTACTTCGGTGGGGAAGATGGCGGCCTGGGCGACGAATGCCATATGGCGTTCCACTTCCCACTGATGCCGCGCATGTACATGGCGCTGGCGCAGGAAGACCGCTTTCCGATCACCGACATCCTCAGGCAGACGCCGGACATTCCGGAAAACTGTCAGTGGGCGATTTTCCTGCGCAACCATGACGAGTTGACGCTGGAAATGGTGACCGACAAGGAGCGCGACTACCTCTGGAATTATTACGCCTCGGACAAGCGCGCACGGATCAACCTCGGCATCCGTCGTCGCTTGGCGCCGCTGCTTGAGCGGGATCGCCGTCGAATCGAATTGCTAAACAGTTTGCTGCTGTCGATGCCCGGCACACCGGTGATTTATTACGGTGACGAGATTGGCATGGGGGACAACATCTTTCTCGGTGACCGGGATGGTGTACGTACGCCGATGCAGTGGTCGGTCGATCGTAACGGCGGCTTCTCCCGAGCCGACCCGCCAAGCCTGGTGCTACCGCCGATCATGGATCCGCTGTATGGCTACCAGGCGATCAACGTCGAGGCTCAGCAGCGTGATCCGCATTCGCTGCTCAACTGGACGCGTCGTCTGCTGTCGATCCGCAAGCAATTCAAGGCTTTCGGTCGTGGCACCCTCAAGATGCTCGCACCGAGCAACCGACGGATTCTTGCGTACATCCGCGAGTTCACGACGGCAACTGGCGAGACGGAAGTGATTTTTTGCGTCGCCAACGTGTCGCGCTCTGCACAGGCTGCAGAGCTGGAGCTGTCGCATTACGCAGGAATGGTGCCGGTGGAAATGGTCGGCGGTAGCGCCTTTCCGCCGATTGGCCAACTTCCGTATCTGCTGACCTTGCCACCTTACGGCTTCTACTGGTTCCAGCTGGCAACCAGTCATCAGATGCCCAGCTGGCACCAGGAACCGGTGGAAACCATGCCTGACTTTCAAACGCTGGTGCTCAAGCGCCTGGATACGCTTACTGCTTCCAATAAAAGGATTCTGGAAACCGAGTCTCTACCCGCGTACCTGCCGAAGCGGCGTTGGTTCGCTAGCAAGGATGCGACGATCAATTCGATCAAGATCTGCTACAGCGTGCCATTTGGCGACCCACAACGTCCGGTATTGCTGAGTGAGATCGCAGTCGAGGCGGGTGGGCGTACGGATTTTTACCAGTTACCGCTGGGCTTCCTGGACGAAGGTGATTTCGACATTGCACTGCCACAGCAGCTGGCCATGGCACGTGTTCGCCGCGGCCCGCAGGTAGGCCTGCTGACAGATGCTTTCGCGCTCAAGCAGTTTGTGCTTGGGGTCATTCAAGGGCTACGCGACGAGCAAGTGCTGCCATGCGGTGACGGCGAGATACGTTTCCAGCCGATGGCGCAGCTTGCCGATATTGACCTGCCTGCTGAGGCTGAGGTGCGTTATCTCACCGCTGAGCAGTCCAACAGCTCGGCGATTGTCGGGGGCAGCATGATGATCAAGGTGCTGCGTCGCGTCTCGGCAGGGATGCACCCTGAACTGGAGATGGGCAGCTTCCTGACCGAACAGGGTTTCACACATATTTCCGCCATGCTGGGTCAGGTGAGCCGCTTCGACAAGAATGGCGAGCAATACGCCCTGATGGTCGTGCAGCGCTTCCTCGACAACCAGGGCGATGCCTGGGAATGGACGCTGAACACACTCGATCGGGCGGTGCGCGACCAGATTGCAGGCGGCGTCTCGCTGCATGAAAACCAGTTCAGTGCGCTGGAGGAGCTGGAGGCCTTCAACCGCTTGCTTGGACAGCGTCTCGGTGAGATGCACATGACCTTGGCAGTGCAGACTGATAACCAGGCTTTTGCCGCCGAGCCGACCAAGTCTACGGACGCCAAGGAGTGGACGCAGTTGATCTCCGGGCAGGTCGAGCATGCGCTTGATCTGTTGCAAGCCCGCCGTGGCGATCTGGACCGCAAGGCCACCGCGCTGGTCGACCAGCTGCTTGGTCAACGTAAACAGCTGGTCGCAGAGGTCAAGCGGCTGGCCGATCGTACCCTTGGTGGGCTGCGCACCCGCGTCCACGGTGACCTGCACCTTGGGCAGATACTGGTTGCGCAAGGCGATGCCTATTTCATCGACTTCGAAGGCGAGCCGGCGCGCTCGCTCGAAGAGCGGCGCAGCAAGCTGAGCCCGTTCAAAGATGTCGCCGGGGTGTTGCGCTCTTTCGAGTACGCCACCGCCATGACCCTGCGCAACGCTCAATCCAGCGACAGCTCAGAGGCGGCCGGTCAGGCACGACGCAACATTTCCGATACCTATCAGCAAAGCGCACGTGCGGTATTCCTCGAAGCCTACCGTGAAGCGACCGCCGAGTTGCCTCACGCCTGGAAGGACGCCGCTGGGGCCGATGCGGCGCTGGCCCTGTTCAGCCTGGAAAAGACCGCGTATGAAGTGGCCTATGAGGCAGAGAACCGCCCGGCTTGGCTGTCTGTCCCGCTTCAGGGGCTGGCGGCGCTGGCACAACAGATTTCCGATGGAGGTTCCCAATGATTGATCGTCCGGCCGTGACAATGCCCGGTGAAAACCTGCTGCCAACCGATGCCGATGTCGATGCGCTGGTGCGCGCCGAACATGGCAATCCGTTTTCCATCCTTGGCCCACATCCTGACGGCGATGGCCTGGTCGTGCGGGCTTATCTGCCTAACGCATTGGGCGTCGAGGTGCTCGAGCGCAGCGGAGGGCGGGTACTGGCAGCAATGGAGCAGGGTCAGGTACCCGGCTTCTTTTTCACCCGGCTGACCAATCAACAGCCGTACCTACTGAAGATTCGCTGGGCAAGTGGCGAACAGATTACTGAGGACCCCTTCAGCTTTGGTCCCCAACTCGGCGAAATGGACATGTATCTGTTCTCCGAGGGTAACCATCGTCAGGTCGGTCGCGTGTTCGGTGCTCAGCCCATGGAAGTCGAGGGCGTACAGGGCGTCCGCTTCGCAGTATGGGCGCCCAATGCGCGCCGCGTTTCGGTGGTCGGCAGCTTCAACGGCTGGGACGGGCGTCGGCATCCGATGCGCCTGCGCTTCCCGTCCGGCGTCTGGGAGATTTTCATCCCGCGTCTGCAGCCGGGAGAATCCTACAAATACGAGATTCTCGGGCCAAACGGCATTCTGCCGTTAAAGGCTGATCCGATTGCGCTGGCCACCGAGCTCCCACCGGGCACCGCATCGGTGATTTCGCACCCGCTCGAGTATGAGTGGAAAGACGAGGCCTGGCTGCAGCAGCGGGCAGCGCAACAATCGGTAAAAGCCCCGATGAGCATTTACGAGCTGCACGCAGGCTCGTGGCGCCGCGATGGTGGCGATGACGGTCGCCTGTACGACTGGCATGAGCTGGCCGAGCGGCTGATCCCCTATGTGGTCGACCTGGGCTTCACCCATATCGAACTGATGCCCATCATGGAGCATCCCTTCGGCGGCTCCTGGGGTTATCAGCTGCTGTCGCAGTTCGCACCCAGTGCGCGCTACGGGAATGCACACGATTTCGCAGCCTTTATCGATGCCTGTCACGCAGCCGGTATCGGCGTGATTCTCGACTGGGTTCCGGCACACTTCCCGACAGATGCTCACGGCTTGGGCGAGTTCGATGGCACTGCGCTATACGAGTACGCACACCCGTTCGAGGGGTTCCACCAGGATTGGGATACCTACATCTATAACCTGGGACGTACCGAAGTGCATGGCTTCATGCTCGCGTCGGCGCTGCATTGGCTGCGGGAATTCCACGTCGACGCACTGCGCGTAGATGCGGTGGCCTCGATGCTCTATCGAGACTACTCACGCAAGGAAGGCGAGTGGATTCCCAACCGTCACGGCGGTCGAGAGAACCTCGAAGCCATCGACTTTCTACGTCACCTGAACGACGTTGTGGCTACTGAGACTCCCGGTGCGCTGGTCATCGCGGAAGAGTCCACAGCATTCCCAGGCGTCAGCAAGCCGACGTCCGAGAACGGTTTGGGCTTTGCTTACAAGTGGAACATGGGTTGGATGCACGACACCCTTCAGTACATTCAAGAAGATCCGATCAACCGGCAGTACCATCATGACAAGCTGACCTTCGGCATGGTGTACGCCTATTCGGAGCACTTCGTGCTGCCGATTTCGCACGACGAAGTGGTGCATGGCAAAGGTTCTTTGATTGAGAAAATGCCGGGGGACCGTTGGCAGAAGTTTGCCAATCTTCGTGCTTACCTCTCGTTCATGTGGACCCATCCGGGCAAGAAGTTGCTGTTCATGGGCTGCGAGTTCGGCCAGTGGCGCGAATGGAACCATGACCGCGAGCTTGATTGGCATTTGCTGGATGAGCCAGACCACCGCGGCACGCAGAATCTAGTGCGCGATCTGAACCGTCTGTATAGCCACGAGCCTGCCCTGCATGAGCTCGATGCAGACCCGGCCGGCTTCCAGTGGCTGATTGGCGACGACCGTGCCAACAGCGTGTTTGCCTGGCTGCGCAAAAGCTCCACGTGCGATCCGCTGCTGGTGGTGGGTAACTTCACGCCCGTGGTGCGTGAGAACTATCGGGTAGGGGTGCCTGAAGACAGCCGCTGGGTGGAAATCTTCAACAGCGATGCCGAGTGCTACGGCGGTTCCAACGTGGGCAATGGCGGCGGCATGCTCCCCGAGCAGATTCCGGCGCATGGCCAGGACGTTTCGCTGGCGCTGACGCTGCCTCCGCTCGGTGTGGTCATCCTTCGACCCCAGGGATAACTTACCTGGCAGACAGCGCCTGACATGCAGGCGCCGACACAATAAAGCCGGAGCGGTGATCGCTCCGGCTTTATTGTGTCTGGTGCTTGTGCGGGTTCCCCGGCTAGAAGAGCACACCTATCAGGCGGCGGTGGGTGGGTGCTCCTCTTGCGCATCGTCATTGGGGAGAGTCTGGTTATTGGAGCGCAGCTTCTTGGCCCGTATCTCCAAGATCACGTAGACAACCGTGGCGAACAGCAACGGGATGAGGAAGTACACCACCCGGTAGCCAATCAACCCCGCCACGATGCTGGCCTGGCTCAGCTCGCCACCGCCCAGCATCGTCACGAATACCGCTTCGATCACACCCAGACCCGCCGGGATGTGGGCAATCACGCCGGCTACGCTGCTGATCATCAGGATGCCTAGCACAACGGGGTAGGGGGCCTGCTGCGACAGCATGAAATACACCACCAGCGCCATTAGCGCCCAGTTGCTCGCGCCGAGCAGCATCTGGACGACCGCTAGGCGTAGGGTCGGCAGATAGATTTCGTGCTTGCGGATCGTCCAGTGGCGGCGTTTGGAAAAGCCGCAGGCCCAGAGGTAAATCGCCGACGCCAGCAGCAGCCCGGCGCCCAGTACACGCAATGCGGTACGTCCGATCTCCCAATCGGCGGGCGGCGTGATCCAGCCCAAGGCGAAGATCAGGCCGGCCAACCAGAGATAACCAAGCCAGTTGGTCAGCACGCTCATGGTAAACACCCGGGTGATCTGCGAGGTGCGCAGGCCAAACCGAGAATAGAGCCGATAGCGCAGCGCGATACCTCCCACCCAGGCGCTCAGGTTGAGGTTGAAGGCGTAGCAGACGAAGGTCACCGGGACGATTTGCCGGATCGGCAGGTCGTGCTGCGCATAACGTTTGCCGAGTATGTCGAAACAGCAATACACCGCATAACTCACTGCGGTGGCTGCGCCAGCCAACCACAGGGTTCGGGCGCTGTAATTGCGCAGCGTTTGGTAGACCTCGCTCCAGTTGACGTTGCGCGCCAGCCCGATCAATAGCCCGGCGACAAGAATGAAGAAGCAGTAGGTCAGGATCTTCTTGATCAGCGGCCAGCGTCGGCGCCACCCACTCTGCGACTGCTGCTGGCGCTCGGTCATTGGTGGTCTCGCTGCAAGGGGGCAGGGCTGGGCTCAAGCGGTTCCGGATCGAGCAACTGCAACCTTGGTTTATGGGCCGGCAACAGGCCCACCCACTGAGGGAAGTGACGCAGAAAGTGGAAGATGATGAAGGCCAGCGGCGCGCGCCACCAGTAGCCGCGGATGATGCGTTCCAACGGAATGCGGCGGCAGTCGTGTTGCAGCAGCCGGTCCAGATTCTCATGAAGTTGGCGATTGAACGTGTGATCGCGAATGATCAGGTTCGCCTCAAGATTGAGCGACAGGCTTAGCGGATCAAGGTTGCTCGAACCCACCGTGGACCATTCGTAGTCGGCCAGTGCGACTTTGCCGTGCAGTGGCCGGCGGCAATATTCGTGGATCTCCACACCGTCGCTCATCAGGTAGTTGTAGAGCATCCGCGCGCCAAATTTGGCGATGGGCATGTCCGGTTCGCCCTGCAGAATCAGTCGGACCCGAACGCCGCGCCGTGCGGCGTTGCGAATCTCCCGCAGCACTCGGTAACCTGGGAAGAAATAGGCGTTGGCAATCAGCAGGCGCGAGCGGGCGTCGCGGATGGCCTGCAGGTAGTGCTGCTCGATATCGTTGCGATGGTCGTTGTTGTCACGGGTAACGAAAAGCGCACGCGCTTCGCCCCGGCTTACCCCGACAAAACCGTTGCTTTGCGTTCGCATTCGCCGGTGCCACCAGCGCCGGCCCGATTGGGCAGGACCGATAGCGCTCAGTGCGAAGCGGTGGATGTCATGCACCACGGGGCCTTCAACCCGCATCGCGTAGTCCTGCTTTGCAGCAGGGCCAAAATCGCCCAGGTGATCTGCAGAGAAATTGATGCCGCCAATGAACGCAAACTCGCCGTCTATCACGACAATCTTGCGGTGCATGCGTCGGAACACATTGATCCGCTTGCCGAGCAGCCGTTTGCCTGGATCGAAGACATGGATACGTACACCGGCGCGCGCCATCGCCGCGGCAAAATCACCGTCCAGATCAGCCGAGCCATAACCGTCTACGGTGACGTCCACACTGACTCCGCGCTCCGCTGCGGCAATCAGCGTCTGTTGCAGCTCCTGTCCCACCTTGTCCTTGAAGAAAATGAAGGTTTCCAGCAGGACTTCCTTTTCCGCGGCTGCAATGGCCTCGAAGACGGCGGGAAAGAATTCCTCACCGTTTTCCAGCAACTGAAGACGATTCCCGTCTCTCCAGTGAAAATTCATAGGTGTATCTCCACCGCCAAGGGCAGATGATCGGACAAGTGTGTCCAAGGTTTGTTGCTCAGTATTCTCGCTTTGTGGCTCGTGGCATTTCGCACATAGATGCGGTCCAGGCGCAGCACTGGCCAGCGTGCCGGAAAGGTCTTGGCCACCTTGCCTTGGGCCACCGCGAATACCTCGTGCATGCCCGCGCAGCGATCAAGCACCTGCGCACCCTTGAGTCGCCAGTCGTTGAAGTCCCCTGCGACAACCACCGGCGCATCCGATGGCAGTGAGTCGAGCAGGTCGCAGAGGAGGCGCAGTTGCTGCTGACGATGGGCTTCGCGCAGGCCCAGGTGTACGCAAATCGCGTGAAACTCCTCATGCCCCGGCACTTGCAACACGCTGTGCAAAAGGCCGCGTCGTTCCGGCCCGGCAATGGAAATGTCGAGGTTCTCGTAGCGCGTGATCGGGAATTTCGACAGCAGGGCGTTGCCGTGGTCACCGTCGGGGTAGACGGCATTGCGACCATAGGCGAAATCGGTCCAGATGCTGTCGGCCAGAAACTCGTACTGCGACATCTTGGGCCAGTCGTGGAAGCGCAACGCGTGTTTTTCATGCGTGCCGAGCACTTCCTGTAAGAACACGACGTCGGCCGATACCGCCCTGACTGCCTCGCGCAACTCCGGCAGGATGAACCGCCGATTGAGGGCGGTGAAGCCCTTGTGGGTGTTCACGGTCAGCAGGCGGACCGTGTTGACCGCGGTGGACATGTGCGCGTCGAGATCGCTGCTGTCGAGGGGATGGTTCTTGTCCAGATTCACGCCAATGCTCCTTCCAACTGGCCTGGAGTGGGTTCCAGGTCTTTATCCAGTCCGAGCCGGCGCAACAACTGTCGCGCGTCATACGGCGCCCGGACCTTTACATCGTTATCGAAATAGCAGTAGACGGCGCGCCGCTTGCGCGCCGGTGGTTTGCTGGAGCTGATCAGGTGAGCGTCGTCAGGCTGGCTGCCGTTGCTCCAGAGGGTGATGCGCTGAGCCCAGTAGTCCAGCGCCTCATCGGTGTAGCCGCTGGTATAAAGCTCTTCCGCTCCGTGGAGGCGGATATAGACGAAATCGCTCGTTAGGTCCTCTCGATAGGGCCACTTGCCGGCCGTATCGGCGACGACCAGTGCAACCTTGTACTTGCGCAGCAACGCCACAAACGCCGGATCGACAAAGCTGTCGTTACGTATTTCGACCGCATGTCGAAGGGGACGTTTGCGATCGATTTGCAGATAGCTACGTCCCTCCATGCGCGCTTCACACCCTTTCGCCATTTCCAATGCCGCTTCGGTGTCATGCGGCAGTAAAGCGAGGAAGGTTTCGAAACGCTCGGGATCGAATTTGAACGACGGAGGGAATTGCCAGAGCATCGGGCCGAGCTTGTCTTTGAGCGCAAGGACACCGGAAGCGAGAAAGTTGGCGATGGGCTTCTCCACGTCCCGAAGGCGCAGCACATGGGTGATGTAGCGGGGCGCTTTGACGCTGAAAACGAAGCCCTCGGGCGTCTCGTCATACCAGCCGGCATAGAGCTCCGGCTTTTGCAGCGAGTAGAACGAGCCATTGATCTCGATGCTGCTCACGGCTCGCGAGGCGAACTTCAGCTCGTGCTTCTGCACGAGCCCCTTAGGGTAGAAGTCGCCTCGCCAGGGTGCGTAGCGCCAGCCGGAAATGCCTATATGGATGGCTGCCATCGCCTGCTCCTGTGGCCTAACGGGGGTTCTGCATGCTGGTTGGATCGCTGGCCGGGAAGGTGTCGGCGATGGCCTCGTCGACCAGATTTTCTTCCGACCCGTTAACGCCCGAGCCCTCGCGTTGGGGCTTGAGCTCGACCTTGATCCAGCCACCTTCGCGACGATCAAACGCCTCGAATGCCGCTATGACGTCGGTCATCGGCTTGACCTGCGTAAGAATCTTGGTCGGGTCGATGCGCCGCGCCTGGATCATTTCGATGAGCCGCGGGATGTACTTGCGGTGGTGGCAGTTACCCATGTTCATGGTGATGTTCTTGTTCATCGCCATGCCGATGGGAAAGGTCGTCGCATCTGGCGGATAAACCCCAATGATCGACAAGGTGCCGGCCTTCGCCAAACTCTGCACGCTCCATTCGAGCGCCTGCGACGGAGCATCGCCCGGTTGCCATTTGGCGTTCTGATCAAGGTTCGCGCCGTCAGCAGGTTTGCCACCGCAGCAACCGTGTTCCGCATCGACGCCTACGGCATCGATCACGCGGTCGACGCCAATCCCACCGGTCAAACGCTTGAGCGTTTCGATTGGGTCTTCGCGATTGAAATCGATGATCTCGGCGCCCTGACTCTGGGCCATGCGTAAACGGTCGTCGTACTGGTCGATGGCAAAGATGCGCCCGGCGCCCAGCAGTTTGGCGCTGGCAATGGCGAATTGGCCCACCGGGCCGCAGCCAAATACCGCTACCGTGTCACCGGCCTCGATTTCGGCCATCTCGGCGCCGAAATAGCCGGTCGGGAAGATGTCCGAGAGCAGAATTGCCTGATCATCACTGATTTCCGGAGGCAGCTTTACCAGGCCGATATTGGCAAAGGGAATGCGCGCCTTTTCGGCTTGCAGTCCGTGGAACGGACCGGTTGCCGCCGGACCGCCGAAGAACGAGGTGCCTGCTTCCTTGCCGTTGGGATTGGCCACGTCGCACTGGGCGAAATAGCCCGACCGGCAGTACGAGCAGTTGCCGCACGCGATGGTCGAGGGAATCACCACGCGGTCGCCGACCTGCAGATTGCGAACGTCTTCACCGAGCTCTTCAACGATGCCGACCGCTTCATGGCCAAGAATGGTGCCGGGCTTCATGCCGCTGAAGGTGCCGCGAACGAAGTGCAAATCCGTTCCGCAAATGGCGGAAGCGGTGATTCGGACAATGGCGTCGGTCGGGGCTTCGATCTTGGGGTCGGGTACGTCTTCGAGGCGTATGTCGCCGACACCGTGATACACAACAGCTTTCATGGGCGTCTCCATAAACGGTCCCAATCGCGCCTGGCCGGGCTTCGATTGGGCTGAACGAATGATCAGTGACATCCTGTAGTTCAGCCGAGCTGGTACAGCTGGGCTGAAGAATCCTCAGGAATGCGCCAGCCTCTACAGGCGGCGCGATCCGTGGCACGTTGCGTACGCAATCGGCTCCCTTCATTCGGACTGACGGTGGCTTGCCCGGTTCATCTTTTTTTCGGCTGCACGGCACCCTAGGACGCTCGGTATCGAGCGCCTGTTCAGGTTTGGGAGGCGGGTTACAGCTTCGGCAAGGTCAACGGAGCGGGCGATTCCATGGAAGGTCGCCAGCAAAGGCTTCGACCAGGTAGTCGATCATGGCCCTCACTTTGGCTGGCGGGCGGCGCTCTGGTGGGTAGACGACGTGGATGCCGCCAAGGCCGAGCGGTGGCTGATCGAGTTCAACGACTTCCAGCTGGCCCCGGCCGAGGGCCGCGGCCACGATGAACTGCGGTTGGTAAATCAGCCCTTGGTCGCCGACGGCAGCAGCGACCAGCGCCGCGCCGTTGTTAGCCATCAAGTTGCCCTGAATCGGCACGCGGAATTCTCCTGCCGGACCAAATGCCCATTCTCGGCCGCCCAGCAGGTTCGACAGGCTGTACCCCAGGCAATTATGTTGAGACAGGTCGCTCACCCGTCTTGGCACTCCATGCTGGGCCAGGTAACCGGGCGAGGCGCATACCAGCATCGGGCAATCCGCCAGGCGCCTGGCCTGTAGCGGGCTATCGGTGAGCCGACCAATCCGCACCGCCATGTCCCAGCTGCCATCGATCAGGTCGACCTGACTGTCGGTGAGCCCCAGTTCGACTTTGACCGCAGGATGTCGCTGACTGAAAGCAGGCATCAATGGCGCGATGAAGCGGGTGCCGAACGACAGTGGTACGTTCATGCGCAGCAGACCTGAAGCCTCGACCCGCTGTGAGGCTACGCTGGCCTCGGCTTCGTCGATTTCCGGCAGGATGCGCAGACACGCCTCGAGGTAACTGCTTCCTGCGGCAGTCAGGCTTAGCCTTCGGGTGCTGCGGTGGAACAGCTTGACTCCTAGGCGTGCTTCCAACGCATCGACGTGCTTGGTTGCCATGGCCGGCGACAGTCCCAGATGGCGTGCAGCGGCGGAGAGGCTGCCAGCACTGGCCGCACGCGCAAACACCCGCATGCCGGTGATTCGGTCGAGCATTGAAGCTCCTACTCTCAGTTGAAACTGTTGACGTGGATTCCCTTGTTCAGCTCAAAACGAGTGTAATCCATACTGTGCGTCCGCCCGCTCAGGATCACGATGCCATGAACGAACACGCCAACAGGACGCCACCGGCTCGGATGCCAACGCTTTTCGTGCCGCACGGCGCCGGTCCGTGCTTCTTCATGGAGTGGAACCCGATCGATGCCTGGGACGCGATGGCTGCCTTCCTGAGGTCTGTCGCCGCAACGTTGCCGCGGCGCCCTCGCGCGATTGTGCTGATCTCCGGGCATTGGATGGAGCCCAGGGCCACGGTTACCGCAAACGCACGGCCTGAACTCATCTACGACTACAAAGGCTTTCCGGCGCACACCTACGCATTAGACTACCCGGCGCCAGGCGATCCGCCGCTGGCTGCACGTCTGGTCGAGTTGCTCGGCCCAGCTGGCATTCCGGCGGGCGAAGATGGTCTGCGCGGCTTCGACCATGGCACCTTCATTCCGCTGAAACTTATGTTTGCAGAGGCTGACGTGCCGGTGGTGCAGTTGTCGCTGCAGCGCGATCTAGATGCTGCAGCCCATCTTGCCATTGGTCGCGCCATCGCTCCGTTGCGCGACGACGGCGTGCTGATCGTCGGCAGCGGCATGAGCTTCCATAACATGCGTGGCTATGGCGATCCGCGTTTTGCGCCGATTTCGGATGCCTTTGATCAATGGTTGAGCGACGCCGTCAGCGCACCGCCCGCGCGTCGCGAGGCGTTGCTCCAGCACTGGGAGCAGGCGCCTTCGGCGCGGCTCTGTCATCCGCCGGGCGGCGAAGAACATCTATTGCCGCTGATGGTGGCGGCCGGCGCTGCGGGCGATAGTGCCGGGCGCAGGATATTCACCGACCGCGTCATGCATACGACGCTGTCAGCCTATCGGTTTGGCTGATTCATCAGCCCATTTTAAGAAAGAGGATTCATCATGCTGAGCTCTACCGTACAAATCCAGACATCCGATCCGAGTCGCCTGATCCGCCGCCTCTGCAAACATTGGAGCCACAAGTTCGAGGTGGACTTCGATGATCATCAGGGGCATATCGTGTTAGGCGCCACCCAATGCTGGTTGACGGCCGGAGATAACAGCCTGATGGCAAAGTTGCAGACGCAGGACGAGGAGCTGTTGGCGCGAATGGAAACCGTAGTGGCCGATCATCTAGAGCGCATGTCGGCCGGCGAGACCTTCAGTTTCGCCTGGCAGCGTGCTGACGCACCGTAGCGCTCAATTGTTACTGGCGAAATTCGGCAGCGTGCTGACCGGCTGCGAGAAACGGAAGGGAATCGACAACATCGAGTCGCCATAGGCTTTCTGCACGACAAAATGCAGGTGCGGGCCGGTGCTGCGGCCCGTATTGCCGGAGTGGCCAAGCAGGCTGCCGACCTTCACCTGTTGCCCTGGCTTGACCTTTACCGAACCACGCTTCAGGTGCAGATAGGCGCTATGCGTACCGTCATCGTGCAGGATTCGCACGTAGTTGCCCGCCGGGTTGGGCATCCGCCCGTGCTGTCCATCGCGCGCTTTCAATACCGTTCCCGCGCGCGCCGCAGCGATTGGTGTGCCTTCCGGCATGGCTATATCGACGGCGTAGCGGCCTTTGGGTGAGGTGTGGCTGTAATCCCCGCCAGCGCCCTGGGAAATGGAGAACGGACCGCCTTTCCAAGGCAGGGCATAGGCATAACCGCCAACAGAACCCTTCTTGCCTGGCTCCGGTGAGTAGATCAACGAATAGCTGAACGACTGCTGGTACATCAGTGGATAGCCGGCTTGGCGTTTGCGAAGCGTGGCAATGCGCATGCGGGTCCGTGCGGGGACCGTCTTGCGAACCACGCCTTTGCCAACGCCCGTGACATTGACCATGTGCGTCAGGCGCAACACGACTTCGACGGGAACGTCCGTATCGTTGCGCACATCCATCGCTTTGCCCGACCCGATCCGGTTGACGAACAGCTTCACAGTGCCGGGCTTGGCGGCGGGGAGCGTCGCGTTGCTGATGGTCCCGCCGGCAAGCGAGGGCAGGGTGGCGAGCGAGCACAAGGTTAGAAGGACGAAAGAGATCAGCCGAGTAAGTTGCATAAAAAAAGTGATCCGTCACGGAAGGGACACTCTGCCCGCGGCTGGCAGGAACAAATCCGTTGGGTTCATGAACACCGCGCTGTGGGTTGGGACTTGGGGCGCATTGCGGGGTTCAATACCGCACGTCGAGATCAAACGAACGGTTGAGTGATTACATCGATAGTGCTCTGTAGATATGAAAAAGCCCCGTTATCCGGGGCTTCTTCAATTACTTCGACTCAGGCCAAGGCTAGCGCTTTAGCTTCACTCTTCTTCTTTGATCAGCTCGAACAACAGCAGCGAACGGCCGGTCAGTGCGTATTCATTGTTGAAATCGAATCGCTCGGCGCGCGCGTTGGGGTTGTTTGTGTCAATCAGGCGATTCCAGTAGATGCCTTGCGGCACTTCCGGCAGGGTGAAGTTCACCACGTCATGATGGGCGTTGACGATTATCAGCAGGGTCGCGTCCGAACCGGTCTTGCGGATGCCGGTAGGCTGGGCACGGCCGTCCAGCAGCATGCCCATGCAGCGGTTGTTGCCATCCTCCCAGTGCTCGATTGTCATTTCTTCTGCGTGAGGTGCAATCCAGCTCACGTCCTTGACGCCCAGTTCTTCGTTGTAGGCGCCGACCAGAAAGCGTCCACGGCGCAGCATCGGGTAGCGTTGACGCAGGCGAATCAGTTTCCGGACGAAGGATTGCAGTGTTCGGCCTTCTTCCGGGATTTCCCAGTTGACCCAACCGATTTCGCTGTCCTGGCAATAGGCGTTGTTGTTGCCATGTTGTGTGCGAGCGAACTCGTCGCCGGCCACGATCATCGGGGTGCCCTGGGAGAACAGCAACGTTGCAAAGAAGTTGCGCATCTGACGGAAGCGCAGCTCGTGGATTTCCGGGTCGTCAGTCGGACCTTCGACGCCGTGGTTCCACGAGATGTTGTTGCTACTGCCATCGCGGTTGTCTTCGTCGTTGGCTTCGTTGTGTTTGTCGTCGTACGAAACCAAGTCGTTCAGGGTGAAGCCGTCATGCGCAGTGATGAAATTCACCGAGCTGAATGGGCGACGACCCCGCTGGTTGAACAGATCGCCCGACCCCGTCAGACGAGCGGCGAAGTCCGGCAACTGGTCGCCATCACCTTTCCAGAAGGCACGAACGGTGTCGCGATACTGGTCATTCCATTCGGCCCAACCCGGCGGGAAGCCGCCGACCTGATAGCCACCAGGGCCGCAATCCCAAGGCTCTGCAATGAGTTTGGTCTTGGCCAGGACCGGGTCCTGGCGGCACGCTACGAGGAAGCCGTGGCGCTCGTCGTAGCCGTCATGTTCCCGCCCCAAGATGGTTGCCAGGTCGAAGCGGAAGCCGTCGACATGCATTTCCTCAGCCCAGTAGCGCAGTGAGTCGGTAACCATCTGCACCACGCATGGGTGGCTCATGTCCAGGGTGTTACCAGTGCCGGAATCGTTGATGTAGTAGCGCTTCTCGTCGGGCATCAGGCGGTAGTAGGAGGCGTTGTCGATGCCGCGCATGGACAGGGTGGGACCCATCTCGTTGCCCTCGGCGGTGTGGTTGTAGACCACGTCGAGAATGACCTCCAGATCAGCGTTATGCAGGTGTGCGACCATTTCCTTGAATTCGCTGATCTTACCGCTTGCCAGGTACTTCGGATGAGGCGCGAAGAAGGCGATGCTGTTGTAGCCCCAGTAGTTGGTCATGCCCTTTTCGAGCAGGTGTTGGTCCTGGACAAATGCATGGATGGGCAGGAATTCCACTGAAGAGACGCCGAGCTTGCGGATGTAATCAATGACGTCCGGCGTCTTGAAACCGCCAAATGTCCCGCGCATGTCTTCGGGTACTGAAGGGTGCTGCATGGTGAAACCGCGCACGTGGGTTTCATAAATGATTGTGCGGTCCCAAGGGACCTGAACCGGTCGGTCATGACCCCAAGTGAACGCCGGGTCGATGACTTTCGACTTCGGTACGAAGGGCGCACTGTCGCGCTCGTCGTAGCTCAGGTCAGCATCGGCATGGCCGATGGTGTAGCCAAAGAGCGCCTCGGACCATTTCAGCCCACCGACCAGCTGCTTGGCATAGGGATCGATCAGCAGTTTGTTCGGGTTGAATCGGTGGCCAGCATCCGGCTCGTAAGGTCCATGCACACGGTAGCCATAGATCTGGCCCGGATGAGCATCAGGCAGGTAACCGTGCCAGATCTCATCGGTGTATTCGGGCAGCTCGATTCGCTCGAGTTCGGTTTCACCATCGGTATCGAACAGACACAGCTCAACCCTTGTGGCATTCGCGGAAAAGATCGCGAAGTTAACCCCTAATCCGTCCCAGGTGGCGCCAAGCGGGAAGGGCTGTCCTTCGCGAATACGCGAAGGCACCAGAATTTGAGGCGCCGCAGGTTTGTTTCTACTCATGAAATCTCCGATGGCAACGCTAGGTAGGTGCTGTGCAAGGTGAAGAGTCGTCACAGCCCGCCAACCCTCTGCGAGGGCTGGTTCGGATTCGTGGCGCGGTGTCTTTCAGCTTTCTTTCTTGGCTCGGGGCGCGCGAGTCTTCTTCACGCCTTCCGGTGTGCCTTCGGCAGCGTCGGTACCCGCCTTGGCTTTAGGGCGCGCAGCTCCCTTGGTTGGGGCGACCGCTGGCTTGGCTGGTTTGACGTCTTTCGGTTCTTTGCTGTCCTTTGCAGGCTTGGCTGCTTTGGTCGCCTTGGCTGGTTTGTCAGCAGGCGTTGCATCCGTTGGTTTGGTGACTGCCTTGCGGGTTTTTGCTGGCTTGGTATCGGAAGTGTCGTTTTCCGCCTCGGCCAGCTTGCGTGCCATCGCCCAATGGCGTGCATCTTCACCGTGCGGACGGCCTTCTGATACCCAGATGTCATACGCCAGTTCGCGAATGCGCTGCTCTTGTTTAGTCATCGTTCTGATTCTCCTGTTGAACTGTTTGTTAGCTGTAAAAGCGCAAAAGGCAGATGCTGCAAAATTTCAGTCACGCTCAACCCTTCTTGTTTGGGTGTGACTGCCATTCCGTCAAAAAGTCGCTCCATCGCATGACCGCTCAGCGCATCGGGCAATCGAACGTGGGTGTCGCCCCAGCTCGCGGCCGGAATACTGGGTGTCGTGCTGTCGCCGAGCAGGCCGCTGGCCAGACGCGCTGCTACCACAATCAACCAACTGCCATCGAGCTCACGGGCAAAGGCGATGAGGCTCTCGGCGTGCTCGCCCTCGACCTTCAACGGCAGGTAGCGGCCCGCGGTGAACAGCTGAGGTTGGGCCCGACGCAGCTTTAGCGTGCGCGCGATCAGCCATTGCTTGATGCGCCCGTCCTGCCAGTTCTTCATCAGTTCGGTCGGCTGGGCATCCGGTTGGAAGGTGGCGCGACGGCTATCGAAATCGACCGGGCGGCGGTTGTCAGGGTCGACCAGACTGAAATCCCAGTAGTCCGTACCTTGATAGAGGTCGGGCACGCCTGGAGTGGTCATTCGCAGGAGCGTTTGAGTAAGGCTGTTCAGCGCGCCGGCAGGCGCCAGCTCGTGGGCAGCCGCCGCGATGTCGTCCCGCAGCGTTTTGCACTCGTCACCCAGAAGCAGCGCTCGCAGGTAATGCTGGCACGCACCTTCGTAGTCACTGTTTGGATCGGTCCAGGTGCTGCGCAACTTGGCCTCGCGTACGGCCTTTTCCTGCCATTGGATCATCCGCTCGCAGAAGGTCTCCATGGCCGGCTTGTCGTCGGTGTTCAGATCCAGCGGCCAGCAGCCGAGCAACACCTGAAACAGCAGCGTTTCATCGCCAGCAGAAGGCGCCGGCCCATCGGGCAGTTCCTGACGCTGGCCATAGGCGAGTTGGCGCCAGTGGCGCACTTTGCTGGCGTACCATTCGGCACGCTCGCTGATCACGGTCATCCGAGCACGGGTGTCTTCGCCGCGTTTGTGGTCGTGGGTGGCCGTCGTCAGCAAATTTCGAGGGAAATGTTCGGCACGCGCCAGGCACTCGGCATGAAAGGTGTCGACAGGCGCGCTGAAGGTCTGCGGATCGAAGCCAACGTCGTTGCGCGACAGCAGCGCGCCGGAGCGGTAGCAGGCGGTGTCTTCCACGGCCTTGGCGGCAGCCGGCGAGGTTAGCTGCTGGAACCGTGTGCAGGCATATCGGCGGATGCGCCGTGCAGGTCCCGGCGGCAACGAGCGAAGGTCTTCGCCGCCCAACCATCGATCAAGGTGATCGAGTAGCGGCCAATCGGCCTCTCCCAGTGTGGTGCGGGCTGCGGCCAACGCTTGTTGGAAGAACGGCTCGTCGGCCTCGCGCCGACCGCGCGCGGCAATGTAGGTGCGATACACGGGGAAGTGAACGATCAGCTCGAGCAACGCGCGGCGGATAGCGCCCAAGGTGATGTCCCGGGTCATTACGTCATGCCGCGCAACCTGTAGCAGTGCCTGGGCGACGGTTTCGAAGTCGCCGGCCAGCGGTCCGGTGAGTACCAGTTGCCGAGCCTGGCGGACCTCTTCCATGAAATCGGCGGGGCGGTCGGCGGTTTCGCTCCACAGCGAGCAGAGGACGGATTTGCCAGCTGGATCGTGCTGCAGCAAGGACACCTGATTCATGAACTCATAGCCGGTGGTGCCATCAACACCCCAGTCATCATGCAGGCGCTCACCTTCTGCGAGAATCTTCTCGACGTAGATCGGCACATGATCCTGTTCCGCGCCTTGGGGACGCGCGGCATTCAGCCGGTCGACACGGCGCCGCAGACGGCGGCAGTAACCGCGCGGATTGGCCAAGCCGTCGATATGGTCGATGCGCAGTCCGTCGACCAATCCTTCGCTGATCAGCTCGAAGATCTTCGCGTGGGTTTCCTCGAATACCACCGGCCGTTCGACACGCAGGCCACCCAGCTCGTTGATATCGAAAAAGCGGCGCCAGTTTATGTCGTCGCCTGCGGTGCGCCAGCTGGCCAGACGATAGTGCTGCCGCTCGAGCAGCCCGTGAAGCCGCTTGAAGCCGTCTTCGGTGGTGGAGTCGTAGTGCCGCAGCGCACTTTCGAGTGTCTGCCGTGTGGCGCTGTCTTCCAGCAGTCGCGCCAGATCCGCGCGCAGCTGGCGGGCGGTTTGGTACGGCGCGGGCTCGGTCTTCAACGCGTCGAAATGCTGCGCCAGGGTGCGCAATTCCGGTTGGTCGGTCAGGCGCAGGATTTCGCCGTAGGTCGGTGGCGAAATCGGGAAGCGGTGCTCGTAGTGCTCGGCATAGAAGGCGCCGTTATCGATGTCCAGCTTTAGGGGGATCTTGCCTTGCTGCAAGGCTTCGCCGTAGTCACTGCCGAGGAACGGAACCAGCAGTTGGCCTTCAAGCAGCGGATCAGGCGAGTTCCACTGAATGTCGAAGAACTGCGCATAGGGGCTACGGCGGCCCCATTCGAGCACGTCGAGCCACCAGGGATTGCCCGAGCCACCCACCGCCATGTGGTTGGAGACGATATCGAGTATCAGGCCCATCCCTTTGGCCCGAAGGGCGTCGACCAGGCGGCGTAGTGCCGGCTCGCCGCCCAGCTCGGGATTGATCCGGGTAGGGTCGATGACATCGTATCCGTGCATCGAGCCGGGGCGGGCCGTCAACAGAGGCGACGCGTACAAATGACTGATGCCCAGGTCAGCGAAGTAATCGACCAGTGCAGTGGCATCGTCGAGGGTGAAGTCACGATGGAACTGCAGTCGCAACGTGGCGCTAAGGTCTCTCATCAATGTTTGCTTCCAATGGCCTGCTTGCGCGCATTGGAGAGAAGCTCCAGGCGGTGCGAACAGGCGGGGTCGTCAAGCAGGGTGGCGCTATCGCTGGGGTAGCGGCGCCGCCAATTGGGATGGGTGTCGACGATACCGGGCATGTTCGGTTGTTCGAGCAGGCCCAGGGCGTCTTCGACCGGAAACAGCACCAACGGCGCTGGCGAGCGTCCGAGGCATACCGCGCAGGCGTCGGCCAGGACGTCGGGATCGGCGAGGTCGCCCTTGATGCTCGGCGCATACTGTCGCAACAGCCGCAGCAGCCCGGCGCGCTCGCGCTCGCGTTCCTCCAGCTGCGCCGGGCGCTCGTCTTCACGGTGCTGGCCGACGCGGATACGCCAGTCGATATCGTGGGCCTTCCACCAACCTTCGATGGTGGGCAGGTCATGCGTGGTGGACGTAGCGATTGCGCTGGCGGGCCATTCTTCGAGCGGCTTGAAAGTGCCGTTGTCATCGCGTTCGAAGAACAACACACGCATGCCCAGCAGCTTGCGCGCCGCTAACTTTCCACGCAGCCCTTCGGGCACGGTGCCGAGGTCTTCACCGAGCACTACGGCGTTGCGCCGCCAGGCTTCCAGCGTGAGCAGGCGCAGCAGGTCATCGAACGGGTAGTTGAGGTAAGCGCCTTCGGTAGGGCCAGCGCCCGCCGGCATCACCCACAGGCGCATCAGGCCCATCACATGGTCAATGCGTATGCCACCGGCATGCGCCAAATTAGCCCTTACCATTTCGATGAACGCGCGGTAACCATGGGCCTTCAAGCCCCATGGGGAGAACGCTGAGATTCCCCAGCTCTGCCCCTGGCGATTGATGATGTCTGGCGGTGCACCCACGCTGAGCGCTGCCAGCACTTCATCCTGGCGGCTCCAGGCCTGACTGCCGCCACCGTCGGCTCCGACGGCCAGATCGCTGATCAGGCCGATCTTCATTCCGGCACTGCGCGCGGCAATCTGGGCCCGCTCAAGTCCACGGGCGATCAACCATTGGCAGAACGCGTAATAGCTCACGTCGGAGGCGTTTTGTTGAGCGAATTGTTCGACGGCGGGGCCCTGGGGCGTGCGGTATTCCTCAGGCCAGTCACGCCAGTGTTGCGGATAGCCTTCGGGACTGAGGAGGGCGGCGTGTAGCGCCTCGAAGCGGCAGTGGTTTTCCAGCGCTTCACCACCCGCGTCGCGGAAGCTGTCGAAGTCTGCCTGCTGAGCGTTGCCGCCTGTGGAGAAATCCTCGTACAGCGTGCGCAGTAGGCACTGTCGGGCTTGCGAGGCGGCGTCCCAGTCGATCAGTTCGAGCGACTCGAGGCGCTCCAGCTCGTCGGCAAGTCCGCAGGACTCGATTGCCATGCGCAGCGGCTTTTCACCCAGCACGCTGCCAGGTGCGCTGTGCAGAATGTTGTAGAACAGCCGGCTCGACGGTGAGTACGGGCTGTATTGCTGGCTGTTGCCTGTGAACATCGCATGCACAGGGCTGATGCCCAAAGCGTCGGCTCCGTGTGCCGCCGCGTTGCGCGCAACCGCTTCGAGCGCCTGGGTATCGCCGAGCCCGCCGTCACCCGAACGCCGCAGCCCGTAAAGCTGCACCGTGACTCCCCAGGCAGCCGGGCCAGCCACGTCCTCGACGCTTGGGCAGGCGACTGGCGCAACGGCGAGCGTCAGCTGCTGGTCGGCGATGTTCAGCTGGTGATAGCCGGGCACATCAATGGCGGCAAGGCGTGACTGGGCGTCCAGGGTGCCGTTCTGCTGGCTCCCGTCTTCGAGCGTCAGGCTGTAACGGGACGATGGTTCAAAGTACTGACTGAGGTCCAGCGGTGCATTCTGGTCGAATGTCAGCAGCGGTGGCACGCTGGCCGCCCCTGCGCCGGTGTCAAGTTTGTCCAGGCTGCGTTCGATCTGATCATCGCTTTCGGCTGGTAGCCCCAGCCCGTCAAGCACTGCACGCAAAACCTCCGGCTTGACCCGTTGATCCTTGCCGTCTGCATCAACCCATTCGATGGACAGGCCAGCCGCCTCGGCCAGGCGGTTCAGTCGTTCATCGCTCATTAAGACACTCCTGCAGAATCAAGCAAATACATCCTGGCGGTGTGCGCAGGTATCGTGTCAGTGCCGCCTGAATCGCCTTCACGGCTGCTGTGCAGTAAGCGCGTATTCGCAGCGGGCGGCGTAACGGCAAGGTCCTTGCCGCTCAAATTGAGCTCCAGGCGCAATTCGCTGCCGTCGCCCAGTTGCCAACGCGCCAACGCAGCGGCTTCGCCCAAGGCTTCAGCGCCGAGGAAGCGCGAGCCTTCCAGGCGCGGCACGATTTCGGCGTGGCGAAGCTGGAGCAGCTGGCGATACAGGCGCAGCCATTCGGCGTGTTCAGGCTCGTCGCGCTTGCTGAAATCAGGTTTGGAGGCCTCGTATGTCTCCAGCGCGTTTGGATCGGGAATGCGCTCGCGGGTGTGCTCGTCGGCGAATTCGGCAAATTCCGCAAACTCGCCGCGGCGCCCCTCGCGTACGGCATCGGCTAGCTCGCCGTGGTGGCTGGTGAAGAACAGGAAGGGCTCGCGTGCGCCCCATTCCTCGCCCATGAACAGCAGCGGCACCATGGGGGAGAGCAGCAGCACGGTAGTCGCCGCCTTCAAGGCATCCGCTGGCGCCAGGTTGATCAGGCGTTCGCCGAATGCCCGGTTACCCGTCTGGTCGTGGTTCTGCAGAAACAGGACGAACGAAGTGGGGGGCAGGTGGCCGCTCGGTTCGCCACGCGACTCGCCTCGCCGATTCTCATGGCCCTGGTAGATGAATCCTTCGCCCAGGAAGCGCACCAGCTTGTTGGTCGAGTCCTTATGGTAGTCGCCGTAATAGCCCTGGCTCTCGTCGGTGAGCAGGGTGTGCAGGACGTTATGGCCGTCGTCGTTCCACTGGGCCGTAAAATCGTCCGCGAGCAGGCTGGCTAGGTTGTGTTCGTTCTCAAGTACCAAATGCACATGGCGACCAGGCTCCACTTCCGCACGCACGCGTTCAGCCAGTTCAGGCAGGAAGGTCCGGTCTGGAATGGCGTGGACAGCGTCCATGCGCAGCCCGTCGAAGCGATAGTCCATCAACCACATCAGCGCGTTGTCGATGAAGAAATCGCGCACTTCGCGGCGGCGGAAATCGATCCCGTCCCCCCAAGGCGTCTGCTGGTCGTGGCGGAAGAAATGCTTGGCGTAACGGTGCAGATAATTGCCGTCCGGGCCGAAGTGGTTGTAGACCACGTCGATGAACACCATCAGGCCCAGGCCATGGGCGGTGTCGACCAGGTGCTTGAGCTCATCGGGTGTGCCGTAGGAGGCCTCCGGCGCGTAGATCAGGACGCCGTCGTAGCCCCAGTTACGGTCACCCGGAAATTCGGCGAGCGGCATCAACTCGATAGCCGTGACGCCGAGATCAGCCAGCGCCTGAAGACGTTGTTCGATCCGAGCATAGCCGCCATAGCTGCCAACGTGTAGCTCGTAGAGCACGGTTTCGTGCCAGGGTCGGCCTTGCCAGTCTGAATGGTGCCACTGGTAGGCAGCAGGATCGATCACGACGCTCGGATCGTGAATGTCGGCCGACTGCGCTCGAGACGCCGGATCCGGCACCTGGAGCTCATTGTCGATCAGGAAACTGTACTGTGTGCCGGCGCCGACATCGGCCTCGACGCTGTACCAGCCATCAGCGCCTTCCTGCATGGGCAGCGTATCGCCGCCAGCTACCACCAGGCTGACGCTTTGCGCGTCTGGTGCCCAGAGCCTGAACCGGGTACGGGAATCATCCAGTAGCACCGGTCCGTGTTGCCCGTTGCGGGCGGGCCTATTCTGCATTGATCAACCTCATTAGATAGTGGCACTGACCTCGCGTCGTCCGCCCAACAGGCGTTGGTACAACCGGTCATAAGGTTCGATCGCGTGGCTCCAGAAAAATCCCCCGCTCATTGCACGGCAGCGCATGGCATTGAGCAATTGGGCGTTCTGATGCACCGCCAGGGCGCGTTCGACGGCGCCGTGATAGCTGTCGACGGTGGCTTCGCTGAACAGGAACCCGGTGACGCCGTCATCAATGCTGTCCGCCAGGCCGCCGGTGCGGTGGGCTATCGGCAATGACGCAAAGCGCTGGGCGTACATTTGGCTCAGGCCGCAAGGCTCGTAGCGTGACGGCATGAGTAGGAAGTCGCTGCCAGCGAACAGGCGTCGAGCATCGGTTTCGTTGAAGCCAATATGCGCGCCGACATGGCCGGGGAAACGTTCGACTAGGCGCCGCACTTCGTCTTCGATATGCGGATCACCACGGCCGAGAATGGCCAGCTGGCCGCCGTTCTCGACGATGGTTTCGGCAACCGCGATGGTCAGGTCGATGCCTTTCTGGTGCACCAGGCGGGAAACCACCGAAAACAATGGACCGTTGCCTTCGACCAGGCCAAAGAGTTCACGTACGTGTGCCGCGTTTGCGTCTTTGCCGGACCAGTCATTTGGGCCGAAAGGGCTGACCAGATGAGAGCAGCTGCGCGGCTCCCAGCTTTCTTCGATGCCGTTGAGCAAGCCGGTGAGCAGGCCCTGGCGCGCCTTCATGCTGAGGAAACCTTCCATGCCGCAGCCGAATTCCGGCGTGGTGATTTCCTGCGCGTAGGTCGCGCTGACTGTGGTGACGTGGTTCGCATATGCGATACCGGCCTTGAGCAGCGACAGGGCACCGTAAAATTCCATGCGCTCAGGCCCGCAGCCTTCCAGCGGAATTGCCAACGACCGGCGCAGGCTCATGTCGATGTTGCCCTGGTACGCCAGGTTGTGAATGGTGAATACGCTTGGCGTGGTCAGACCACGCCAGTGCATGTAGGCGGGTGTGAGCCCAGTCGGCCAGTCGTGGGCATGGACCAGATCAGGCGTCCAGCGAATACCTGCCGTGCCATCGGCAATATCGGTTGCTGCCATGCACAGGCGGGCAAAGCGCACCGGATTATCCGGCCAATCCTGGCCATGCTCATCGCCATACGGTAGGCCGTCGCGCTCGTAGAGTTCCGGGCAAACCACCACGTAGATGATCAGGCCATCCGGCATGTCTAGGCGGCCGATTCGGCTTGGTGGCAGATCAGCGTGGGAGATCACGCTGCCAACGATACGAATCGGCTCGCCGCACTGCATCACTTGTGTGTAGCCAGGAATGAGCACGCGCACGTCATGCCGATCACCGAGGGCCCGGGGCAGGGCTGCGGACACATCGGCCAGGCCGCCGGTCTTGACCAGGTCGGTCAATTCGGACGTCACAAAAAGAATTTTTTTCTTCTCGTCCTGGGTGCTGCGCAATTGCAGCAAGGGACGTTCAGCTGGCGGCGCCAGGCGTTGTGCAATGTTAAAGCGGACAGGGCGGGTGTCCACAGCAGCAATACTCATAATTTACCTCTCCCCAAGCGGCCAGCGTCTCTAGCAGGCCTGCTATAAGCACGTTTCTTCCACGCAGCACCACTCGGAGCGCTGCAAACCATGAGCACGGCAAAGCTGATTTTTTGTACTGGAGCCGCGCGAGGAGCGGCGTAGAGCTGCGCTGGCCCTACTTGAAACCAGACCCGGACGCTGTGAAATAGTTCTCGCCTTTAGACGGAATACGGAGGGTTGGAACTTTGCCTTAGGGGATCGCCTCGGAAATCTGACTGACGCGAGCTTTTTCAAGCTGAAAGCCGGAGCCAATACCATGCAAAACCTTGCTGAAATCGTGCGGTTTCTTCGTGACAAACAGATGATGTTGACCACTGCGGAATCCTGCACTTGTGGCCTGATGGCCTCCCTGTTAGGCGACATCCCAGGTTGTGGCAAAGCGCTCGACAGCGGATTTGTCGTCTATTCGCCGAAGGCGAAAAATCGTCTGCTGCATGTCAGTTTCGAAACCATCGAAACCTTTGGCCTTACCAGCGAAGAGGTCGCCACCGAAATGGCCATCGGTGCGCTGAACGCCAGCGTCGCCGACATTGCCATTGCAAACACTGGCGTGGCCGACGACAACGAGGAGGACGCCGGTGGCACGCAGTGCTACGCCTACGCACTGATGCAAGGGGAGCGCCAAGTGAGCATCAGCGAGACCGTTCAGTTCGAAGGTGATCGCGTGTCTATTCGTAAGCAGGCGGCTCGCTACGGGCTAGAGCAGTTGCCGAGCAAATACGAGCAGCTGCTGCGTAAACTGCGGGAGCACGAATGACTCGATATCGACGGCCTTCACGCACCGACACACGACAATTCTTCGCGTAATGCCCTGTATTGCAGCACAGCCGGTGCATCGGTACTGCCGTCATACCGGCGGCTGACGCTCGGGCTCGACATGATCGGGAACTGGGTGTTCGACACTTGGTTTTCGGCCCACGTTGAGGTCCGCTCGCAGCTGCGGAAGGCAGCCGGGATATTCGCGCTGGATGAATTTGATCAAGGCCTCTCGCAGGTGGCAGCGCAGGTCCCAATTACGCGATGAGTCCGGTGAACTGACCAGTACCCGTACCTGTATCGACTTTTCACTGCTATCGGTGACCTGCAGCACGATCACACGACCGTCCCACAGCTCCGGCACCTCCTGGCACAGCCGACGCAGTTCCTCACGCACGGGCTCCAACGGCAGCGAATAATCGACCCAAATAAATATCGAGCCGATGATGCTTGAATTACGCCGTGTCCAGTTCTGGAAGGGCTTTTCGATGAAGTATTGCAGCGGCACCACCAGCCGCCGGTCATCCCAGATACGCACCACTACGTAGGTGCCGGTGATCTCCTCGATTCGCCCCCACTCGTTTTCAACGATCACCACGTCATCCAGGCGAATCGGCTGGGTAATCGCAATCTGTATCCCTGCGATCAGGTTCGCCAGGACCGGGCGAGCGGCGAAGCCAACGGCCAGGCCCGCGAGACCCGCCGAAGCGAGCAGACTAGCGCCGAACTGGCGAGCGCCCGGAAAGGTCATGAGCATTCCCGCGGCACCGATCAAGAGGATGAAGAAGCTCAGTGTCCGCAATAGCACCCGCGACTGGGTCTGGATCTGCCGTGCGCGCAGGTTGTCGCTGACGTCGACGGGGTTTCTCAACCGCACCGCGTGCTCAAGCCCGCGAACCAGCCGCATAGCCAGCCAGGTGAAGCAGGCGATCATCACCAGCGCGGTGAGGCGCCGGGCGAGGCTGATCAGCGCCAGTTCGTCGCTGGCCGCCGCCAGCACAGCTTGCAGGCCGAGCAGTGGCAGCAACACGCTGATGGGCTTTTCCAGCTGTTCTGACACGGCCTTGGTGAGCAGAAATCCGCGGCCCAGCCGCAACATCACTGCCGTCAGTACCCGACTGAATACGCTGAGCAAGACCACGACGAAGGCGGACACCAGGATCGTGCGCAGCGCCGGTTCGGTGATGTAGTTCTCCCACTGGAGGAGGGGATCTAGAAATTCGATGAGGCCTGCTCCGTTTAATCCATTGCATGAGGGACTGGTGCCCCTATGCAAAGTTCATGGCAGGTGCAGCCAGTCGGGTCTGCGGAACTCCGCTGCCTTGCCGTCTCTCACACATAACAAGAGGGCGGCAATGAGGCCCTGATGGCTATCCAAACCAGTGGGAGAGAACATATGCAAAGCGCACAGACGGGAAATGATATTCGCATCGAGCGACTGATCGAATGGCTGCGCGACGCGCATGCCATGGAGGCCCAGGCAGAGACCATGCTGAACAAGCAGGCCAGCCGCATCGAGCATTACCCACAGCTGAAGGCGCGGATCGAGCAACACATAACCGAAACGCAGAATCAGGCGAAGCTCATCGAAACCTGCTTGCACCGTTACGACAAGTCCTACTCCGGCTTAAAGGATCTGGGCGGCAAGATGACAGCGATGGGGCAGGCCATGGGCGGCATGATGGTCAACGACGAAATCGTTAAAGGCGCGCAGATGGGCTACGTCTTCGAGAATCTGGAGATCGCCTCTTATGAGATTCTAATTGCAGCGGCCAAAGCCGTAGGCGACACCGAAACAGCCGACATCTGCACGCGCATCCTGGCAGAAGAGGTGGCGATGGCAGAGTGGATGCGCAGCCACCTGGCCGAGCTGACGCAAGCCTATCTGACTCGGGCAGCCGAGCCGCATACCGAAGCGAAGCGTTGATCGCTTCGGCCACCCGCGGGCCACCCAGGTTGTAGATCAAGGCAATGCCGATTGGTTAGCCTCCGACAACCTTGGCGGCATCATCCGCAGCGACTGGCATGCCGCTGCGGGTGGCGTAGAGCTCGAAGCGTAGCTCCTGAGCCAGTCGGACAAGGTTCGCTGCATCCCGACACTGATCGTCGGTGATGCCAAATACGGTTAGTTCCTCACCGCCAGCGATGTCTTCGTAGAGCCGGACGGTGAGATGGCTGTCTTCTTGAGCATGGCAGTCACAGCGGAAGGGGTGGAGATAACCGCGAAGGATGTTCTCTATGGTGAGCAGAGGTAGACGTGTAGCCATGATCCTTCCTCCCATCAATGTCTGCATATGGAACGGGGCTCGCGCCGAGTCGGCGCTGCCTTGTTTTTTCAACATCTACAAACGCTAGCAGGCCCTGCCGAGATGTAAACATCGTTACGTCGCCGCTTGGCAGAAGGCTCACAGCTCGGACAAATCGATAACGGAGTCGCTGCCATGGCCCTGGATGAGTACAACCGAAAGCGCGACTTCGCTGCGACCCCTGAGCCTGATGGCGAAAACGGTACGCGCAAACGCCCCAAGGCTCGTGCGCTTCAGTACTGCATCCAGAAGCACGACGCGACGCGGCTGCACTATGACTTCCGACTCGAGCTCGACGGGACGCTGAAAAGTTGGGCTGTCCCGAAGGGACCTTCCCTCGATCCGAAATCGCGCCGTCTGGCCGTGCATGTCGAAGATCATCCGCTTGAGTACGCGACGTTCGAAGGAAGCATTCCGAAAGGTCATTACGGCGCGGGAGATGTGATCGTCTGGGATCGCGGTGTCTGGATTCCCGAAGGCGACCCGCAAGAGGGTTATCGCAAGGGGAAACTGAAGTTCAGTCTCGAAGGTGAAAAGCTGAGCGGCACCTGGAATCTGGTTCGCACGCGCATGGACGGGGGAAAGGAACAATGGTTTCTGATCAAGTCCAACGACGACGCTGCCAGGCCAGAGAGCGAATATGACATCGTCGAAGAGCTGCCCGACAGCGTGCTGAGCGATCGGACCCTGATACCCCGCAAGCGTGGTAAAGCCAAACCGGCAGCCGCAGCCAAAGCGGTCAAAACACCCGCGCGTAGACGCAGCCGCAAGGACGCGCCGAACGCGACGTTGACCGGCGCCAAGCAGGCGCCTTTACCGGAGAGCTTCAAGCCTCAACTCGCGACGTTGGTTGAATCAGTCCCTGACGGGGATTGGCGCTACGAAATCAAGTTCGACGGTTACCGCATCATGGCTCGCATCGAGTCGGGCAAGGTGCAGCTTTTCACGCGTAACGGTCACGACTGGACGCAGAAGATGCCACAGCAGGCCGAAGCGCTCGCTGGGCTTGGTTTGGAATCGGCCTGGCTGGACGGCGAAGTGGTGGTACCCGACGACGACGGCACGCCGGATTTCCAAGCGCTGCAGAACGCCTTCGAAGCTGGCCGTAGCGGCAGCATTCTCTATTACCTGTTCGATATGCCCTATCTGAATGGCATGGACTTGCGTGAGGTCCCACTGGAGGAGCGCCGAGCGGCCCTGAGTCAGGTGCTGGATGCTGACGAAAGCGAGTTGTTGCGCTTCTCCGCTGATTTCACCGAACAGCCGGAGAGCATGCTCGAGAGCGCTTGCCAGATGAAGCTGGAAGGGCTGATCGGCAAGCGTGCAGGCAGTACCTACGTGTCCCGGCGCAGCAACAGCTGGGCCAAGATCAAGTGCAAGAACCGTCAGGAATTCGTCATCGTCGGCTACACCGACCCGAAGGGCGCGCGCAGTGGCTTCGGTGCGCTGCTGCTGGGGCTGCACGACGAACAAGGTCAGCTGTTATACGCCGGCAAGGTGGGCACTGGCTTCAACCATGCCACTCTGGAGAGCCTGCATGCCAAGCTCAAACCGCTCGAAGTCGACAAGAGCCCCTTGGCAAAGGCGCCACCAGCTGCCGACGTACGCGGTGCTCATTGGCTCAAGCCTGAGCTGATGTGCGAGGTCGCCTATGCGGAGATGACCCGTCAGGGCGTGGTGCGCCATTCGGTTTTTCATGGCCTGCGCTCGGACAAGCCGGCTAAAGCCATCACCCACGAGCGCCCAGCGAAAGCAGCCAAGGCGTCTAGCCCGGATAAGCCGAAACAACGCAATCCCGCATCAAACACGGCGGGCGGCAAGATCAAGATCTCGAACCCCGAACGCATCATCGACAAGTCTATCGGTGCAACCAAAATGGAGCTGGCGCGCTTTTATGCCGAAGTCGCCCCATGGGCGTTGCCTCACCTGGCACAGCGGCCGCTTGCCCTGGTCCGAGCACCAGAGGGAATTGACGGTGAGCTGTTTTTCCAAAAGCACACCGAGAAGCTGAGCATTCCGCATATCACCCAATTGGACACCGCGTTGTTTCCCAACCATGCGGCATTGATGACCATCGACACCGCCGAAGCGCTGATCAGCGCGGCGCAGATGGGCACCATCGAAGTGCACACCTGGAATGCCGTGGCGCCGGTGCTCGATCACCCGGATCGCTTCGTGCTCGATCTCGACCCGGATCCTGCGTTGCCCTGGAAGCGCATGGTAGAGGCCACTCAACTCACCCAGACCTTGCTGGACGAACTGGGTCTGCAGTCTTATCTCAAGACCAGTGGTGGCAAAGGGCTGCACGTGATGGTGCCATTGGAGCCGGTCCACAGCTGGACCGAGGTCAAAGCCTTCAGTCAGGCCATAGCGCAGTACATGGCCAAGCTCATGCCGCAGCATTTTTCAGCGGTCAGCGGCCCCAAGAACCGGATTGGCAAAATCTTCATCGACTACCTGCGCAACAGTAAGGGCGCGAGCACCGTCGCCGCTTATTCGGTTCGGGCGCGTGAGGGACTTGCCGTTTCAGTGCCCATTCACCGCGACGAGCTGGCCGATCTCAAGGGCGCGAATATCTGGACCATTCGAAATCTCATGCCGCGCCTGGAAGAGCAGGGCGAAGACCCATGGACGGGGATAGACGAGACAGGGCAGCAAATCACCGCTGAGATGCGCGAACGGCTAGGCATGAAATAACGAGGCGGGCTGATCGTCGGCTCTCTCGGAACATCCTCAGTCCGGTCAGCTCCAAGTTATGGCCCAGACAAGAGTTTTCCTGATGATTTGCTGTTCCCCTTGCGATTGCCAGCCGACGCCACTGACGCCTGGACTTCAACTCACCTATCCCTCTGTCAGAAGCGACCGCTTCCAACGCGCCGCGGAGTACTGGCATCCATGAAGTTCACCCGTTGGCTGATCGTGCTTTTGTTTGTGGTCGCGGCGGCCTGTTTTTTCTGGTTCGATCTTGAGCAATACCTGACGCTGGAAATGATCCAGGCGAAGAGTGGGGCGCTGCGGGACCAGGTCCAGGCGCACCCCTGGTGGGCAGGCTCGGTGTTCTTTGCCGCTTACGTGGCCCTGACGGTCATGTCGTTCCCCGGTACCGTGGTGCTGACGTTGCTAGCCGGCGCCTTGTTCGGCCTGGTTGGCGGAACCTTGATGGTGTCCTTTGCCAGTAATATCGGTGCGCTGGTTGCGATGCTCATTAGCCGGTTCCTGTTACGTGACTGGATTCAGAAACGGTTCGCCAAACAGATCGCAAGTATCAATCGGGGGCTCGAGCGGGACGGAGCCTTTTACCTTTTCTCGCTCCGGTTGATACCTCTCGTTCCCTTCGTTCTATTGAATCCTGCGCTCGGGCTGACGCGAGTAAGCATGTGGACGTTCTGGTGGACAACCCAGGCAGGCATGCTCCCAGGCCACGCAATCTATGTAGGGGCCGGACGCCAGCTGGCGCGTATCCGCGAAATTTCCGACATTCTCTCGCCGAGCTTGATCGGGACGCTGGCTCTGCTTGCCGTGTTTCCGCTGGCCGCTACCAAGCTGTTAACGCTCTACAAAGCGCGCAAGGTCTACAGCGGTTGGCAGAAGCCGGAAAGCTATGAGTACAACCTGCTGGTCGTCGGTGGCGGGAGCGGGGGGCTGGCCGCTGCTCGAATTGCTGCCTCGATGAAGGCTAGGGTGGCATTGGTGGAGCGCGAGCGGCTCGGCGGCGCGGCGCTGCACAGTGGCAGCGTCCCGGCCAGGGCGCTGATGCGGGCGGCCAATATGAATCACGCATTGCGCCAGGGCGGTACGCTGGGCATCCAGATGCACACCGAAGTTGATTTTGCTGAGGTCATGCAACAGGTGCGCCGCACGCTCGACGAGGCACAAGGGCAGGCCACGGCTGAATCATGCAAGGCCACCGGTGTTGAGATGATTCGGGGTAGGGCTCAGCTGACTTCACCCTGGTCGGTTCAGATAGGCGATCGCACCCTTTACAGTCGCGCCATCGTCATCGCCACGGGAAGCCAACCCGTCATCCCGCCAATACCGGGGCTCGAGAAGGTCGAGCCGCTGACCTGCGAGAGCATCTGGGATCTGCAGCAACGGCCGGATCGACTGCTGATCATGGGCGGCGAAGCCAATGCCTGTGAACTGGCACAGGCGTTCCAGCGCCTCGGCTGTCAGGTTACGCTGGTCGTTGAGGGCGACATGTTGTTGGCTGCGGTCGAACCAGAGGCACGCCAAGCTGTTTATGACGCCCTTTGTGCGGATGGGGTCCAGATTCTGCTGCAGGTAGCGCCACAACATGTCGAAGTGGCTGGAAACGAGCGCCGCCTGGTCTGTTTGTTCGAGGAGCAAAACCACTCCTTGCCATTTGATGAGGTGTTGCTGGCGTTGGGGCGCCAGGCCCATCTGGATGACCTAGGGCTTGAAGCGCTGGAGCTGAACACTCGCGAAGACGGTAGCCTGGAGGTGGATGAATACCTGGCTACGCGCTACCCAAACATCTATGCCGTGGGCGCAGTGACCGGTCCGGACAGCTCTTTTCAAAGCGCTACGCACCATGCCTGGTATGCCGCTGCCAATGGCCTTTTTTCCGGATTCCGCCGTTTCATGGTCAGCGACCGAGTGGTCCCGCGCGTGGCCTTTACCTCACCCGAAATCGCCAGCGTGGGCTTGACTGAGGCCCAGGCGAAGTTGGCTGAACTGGAATACGAGGTGACCTTGCTGAACCTCGATTCGCTGGAGGCGGCACAGATGAGCGCCGGCAGCAGCGGTTTCCTCAAGGTCCTCACCGAACGCGGGCGCGACCGCATCATCGGCGTCACGCTTGTTGGGGACGGAGCGAGTGAAACGCTCGCCGTGTTCGTTTTGGCGATGAAACATAAACTGGGACTGAACAAACTGCGCCGTACCGTACACATCAATCCGACCTTGGCTGAGGCCAGCCTCGCGGTTGCGGAGGCCTGGCGGCGCGCGCATACAGCCAAACGTCCACAGACCTGGGCTGCCAGGTTGCATCGTTGGCGGTTGGGCGGCCAAGCCTGAGCAGGATGCTCGAATGTCGTAACTGATGCGAATAACCGATTCGCGGCGCTGCGATGATTCCAGACCGACATTCGGCGCCGAGCGTTGGTGACGGGGAGCAGATTGCTTTTCTAGGTACCAATCCGCCAGCTGCCTGGTGTGGTGAGTCACGAAATTAGCCACGCCGATAAGTAATTGATTTTCCGATATATCTTATAAAAAACTCACTGAATGCTGGAAAATCAGCTCCGATTACAGCTTTTCTAGCGCATTCTATGACTTCTGCCGAAAGCGTATTCGGTTCGTTGATAGCACGGGAGAAGGTATGGAAATCACCTTGGCCGAGGGAATGCCTGTAATCGCGTTGGGAGCGCTGGCTTTCGTCAATAAGCTTATGCCTAACGGAAAGGTTGAAATTCAGCTAAAAAAGGATAGATCCCGCCATGTTCTTACGATTGATGAAATAGAACTCATTAATTTGTCCGAGAAAGATTCAGTTCCGAAGCCGCGACTTTCGGAAGCAATGTACAGATTTCACGATACCTCTATCGAAAGTGCAGAGATCGCTCAAAAGAGGTATGTGGTACTAAACAAGTGTGTCAATAATGAAATAACCGTATCTCAAGCAGCCGAAGAACTCGATCTATCAGTATCCACAATTTACAAACTTCGCCGTAGCTTCGCAAAGGAGGACGGCGTCATGGCTTTACTGGCGAATAAAAAAGGGAGAAAGTTGGGTCTTAGCGCATTACAGGCGCCGGTTGAGGCAGTTATGGATGCCGCAATTTCAAAAAATTATAGAGGGAAAGGCGCTACAGTAAAAAAAATTCACCTCAGTATAATTGAAGAGTGCAGGCGATTAGAATTATCCCCGCCCAGCCTGAGCACCGTGCAGCGTAGGGTTAGAAAGCTCAGTCCGCTCGAGAAAATGACCGCGATCCACGGCGCTGATTATGCCAAGGAAAAGTTAGGGCTCAAAACCGGTAAGTTAGTATTATCTCGCCCGCTGGAACAAGTGCAGATTGATCACACGGAAGTCGATATATTATTGGCAGGTACCGAAGACGGTGAGCGTGCAGTGAGACCTTGGCTCACGGTCGTGATCGACAGCTATACACGAGTAATACTAGGCTTTTATCTTGCTCTACATCCGCCATCGGCGGTATCAGTTGCAGCAGCGTTATCGATGGCGTGCTTTACAAAAGCTAGCTTTCTAAATGCGATCGGAGCAAGCTCGGCAACTTACCCTTTCTATGGCAAACCAGAGTTGATATTTGTTGATAATGCTGTTGAATTTCGTAGTTCAAAATTTGTACGAGCCTGCTCCCTAAATAATATTCGGGTAGAATGGCGACCCATAGGGAAAAAACATTGGGGTGGTATTGTGGAGCGTGTCATTGGGACATTGATGCGAAAAGTACACTCCCTACCTGGGACTACTATGTCGAGTGTCAGCCAAAGGCCTCAAGGCGAAATAAATGCCACTGTAACTTTCCCTAGGCTATTAGTTTGGCTGACCCTGCAAATCGAGATTTACCACAATACATCCCATAGAGGCCTTCAAGGCCGATCTCCCGCTAACGTTTGGTTCGAAGCTTTCCAAACCGATAACGGTAGCCCCATTTACCCACCCCTCATCGCTGACCCGTTTAAGTTCAAGCTTGATTTTATGCCAGAAGACCGGAGAAGCATCACCTCCAGAGGAATTCAGTTTAAAAGAAATTTTTATTCATCTCAGGCATTGGCGCTTCATGTTGGCAGAAAAGATGTAATCATTAAATATGATCCCTTCAAAATGAAAAAAATATGGGCGTATATAGATAACAATTATATAGAAGCTGATTATGGCATGACCAGACCGGACATGAGCCTTGCAGAGGTGATGCTGGCGAGCAAGCCTACTAAGCAACCTCCTTGGCTAACCAGTGAGCAAGGTTACGCTGTTAGATTTGAAGCGGAAAAGCTGATCAGAAAGAGGAATGTCAGCAAAGCAAAAAAAGAGAATTATGAGCTGGCGAATTCTTATATTCCAGGACCGAGCTCCGAGGCGGAGCTTAGTGATGCGTCTGAGCTAGACGGACGCAAGTTTATTCCAACAATTTATCCGGTTAAGGAATAGACAATGACGGCTGAAGGCTTACGCAAAACCAGGCGAGAGAAATATTGCGGCGCATCTGATTTGAAACGTATCGAGGTGATTGGGCGCGATATTTGGATTAGTTGCCCCAGACATCAGAGTATAACTAAGACGGTAGATAATATTCTTAAGCTTAAGGATGTAGAGCCTGCTCCATGTATGCTTGTGTGCGGAGAGGGCGGGTTCGGAAAAACTGCGCTGATTAATGAACTGAAAATGTCTTCAAAAGACCGAAGTGAGGCAATTAGATTCATGTCTTTGGCAGATAATCCCGGAATGCTCAAATTTAGCGACCTCGTTATGAGCGCGTTAGGTGTGCCTATCTTACCCGGGCGAGCAACTACGAGAGCACTTTTGCCTCCAGACATCGTCAAATACGTACGTCAAAGTAATATTAGAGCTCTGATTATAGATGAAATGCAATCTTCTCTTACAGTCAGTAGAGGCGAGCAAGAGCGGAATCTGCTCTTGATCAAGGCATTGTCAGGAGCTCCTTATCGACTATCAATTATCGCTTTTGGCACCTCAGCTGCAAAAAATGCTTTGAGTGTCGATGCTCAACTCAGCCGCCGCTACGAAATCTTGGAGCTTCAGCGTTGGACGTTGGACGATGAGTTTCGAAATTTTCTGGCCTCTTGGGAAAACGAGCTACCGCTCAGAGAAGACTCAAGGCTATACAGAGATGATATAGCGAAGACATTGCTGCTTCACTCTAACGGCGTGATGGACTTTGTGGTCAAGGGCGTAAAATGGGCAGCTATACAGGCCGTATTGACCGGTGAGGAAAAGATAACCAAAGAACTGATTGAAAAGGGTTTTGCGACGCGTTGGAGTTACTAACTGTGCAACGATATTGGAAAGGTCCTCGTATTGTGCACGATGAAACAATCGCGTCCTGGACCTATCGCTGCGCTTATGATCCATCATGCGAGGTGATCACTACTCTTGATTTGGACGGATTAGTGTTCATACCCAAAGCACTGGACCTGAACTCAGGAAGTGATCTTTCGAACCCGTCGTTTGATTTTGACATATCAAATGAGCTATTTAAGAAAATTGTCAAACATTACAAGTTATCAGCCCAAGCTGTCGATAAGCTTTTCGGTTACGAACAAAAAAATCTCCTCGACCCAATGTTTCGCTCAGCCTACTGTGCAGAGTGTTTAAAGGATGATATTACTCATTTTGGCCTACCTGCGTGGCGTCGAAGTTGGTGCTACGTCCATGCTCCGTTTTGCCTCATACATAAACGTCTGCTCTCGGTGTCTGCAGATGTTAGTCCGGCTAAAGCATGCGCCGCTTTTGTTAGTCTGGATGAAAATCTTGGTGATTTTGGGAGTCGAAAGTTTCAAAGCGAAACGACACTCGTCTTAATCCGTAACTTTCTGGCTATTCGAGTTCAGCTCTGGATAAATCGTCTCTATGTTTTATCCAGAAATAACCTTACTCACCCGCACGCTAGGGAAATGTTACAGTGTGTCGATCTCTTACTTAAACGGCTGCTTCGAGTTCCGTCACGCAAATATAAACGGGGCTTGGCTAGATACTTGTTTGGTTATCGTCGGGATTCGTGGTATCCCGATTACGTCCCTGTTGATAAATTGGAAGATATAGGATGGTTGACAGGGCTTCCGGCTCAGAGAATGTGTGCATTGCTTCTGCTTGGCAATCTTGTCGGTTTGTATAGTGATGATGAAATTGCTTGGCTAGACAAGCTGTCGCGCCAGAGAGGATTTCTGTGGCCGCGTTCGTTAGCAGATTTGGTCGATTCCGTACTTCATGTGGAAAACAACAGGCAAGTCTGTAATGTACTATCGCCCTTTTTAAAGGCGGCCAAAACAAAAACCACGATAGATTGGGCTTCACGCTTCCTTAATCACGTAATTACGAACAATAAAACAGGCTTTAACTCACCTAGTCAGTGGCATCAGATAAGATGCTCGTAACGATCCTAAGGTAGATTTAAAGCAGTTATTGGTAATAGGCGTTCATTCAGAAGTTTGTTTATATTATTATCGCCATCTGCCATGCTTCAAGCTTGAAAGTGCGGCAGATATAAGCTGAGCGATATTGAAATAGCAATGACTGGCGGTACCGTTTTTTCCCATTTCAAGTTCGGGCCTAAGCTAGGCCTTCCCAGGGAAGTTTTATATAGCGGTACTCATCTTGATACGTAACTATCCCAGTGGTCTTCAGAGCACTTGATGATAGTTCATTCAATATGGGTGGGGCTGAGGTGCTGCGTACTTGAAGGGCAGGTGTACTCGCTCCGTCATTCCGACCTATATGATACTTCGGCAGGTTCTGTTTCTGAATGCATATGATCACATATTGCACAGCTCGAGTGCTCGAGAGTCCCCAAAGTACAATGGGCCCCCAGCTCCTCAGTATCGTTAAGCCAAGCGCCAGAATGTTCGCACTGACTTTAAAGTACTCAGAAGTGAATGGCTGTATCGGGCCGCCGCTGCTGAAAAATTAGTGGGTTCCTTATGCCATTGGCTGTTGCTTTATTAGCACGCCTGGAGCCGAATACTATTATGGACAGTTAAAGAGAGAACAGCAGCAGCTATGATACTCGGTCAAATCGGAAGATTACGTACTGCCCAGTATATCCGTAGAAGCATCATACAAGGCTTGAATCTTAGAGGCCTGTGGGTATCTACAGCCCATTTGGTCGCCCCCAATTGAGGCTGAGATGATGGTGCGCGTTTTTTATCGACCCCTGTTATGGCATCCGCTCTGAGCGGTGATGAGCGGCGAGGTGCATCTGAACTAGCTTATCGCTGGTTCTGCCCGCTGGGTCTGGAAGACCACAGCCCCAATCATTGGACGTTCTCGCAAGATCTCAATTGCCCTGACCGGAACGTAGTACACGTCCGCCTCAAACCAACCAGCTGCGGCGCAAACAAAAGTAACCAGAAGACCTGAAACAATACGGTATCCATGAGGGAAGCACGCCCCCTTCTACGTGCCTCCTGGAGAGACGCCAAATACTCGAAACTCCAGACGACGGCGATACCTGCTCCTTACCAATAAAATCGGCATCCCGTTCGAAGTTATCTACAATGACTGCCAACCCAAGCTTTTCGTTTGGATAAGGCACGACCCTGGCATCGAATCACTCGGAGTTACTCAGGATTGTTCTTCTAGCACAGCTCTAATCCATGTCCACGAAGAATTGAATGGGAACTGGCCGGCAAATGATTCGGATGGTCCGACTGTTAGCGGGTCGAGCGCTGTCTTTTTGGAAAAATGCGATTAAAAATCTGCAGATAAACATGCATCGGCGACGGCAAAAAGTCCTTGAAGGGACCGTTATTGCTGGCGTCGCAGCCCTGAAGTTATATGCAAATAAATGTGCAGATCAAAACCGGAATCGATTGGCTTTTGGGCTTTTGGCTCTTGCGGGCGGTCGTGCTGACGGAGCAGACCCTATTAGGCCATTCACCTGTCTGCGCTACCCGAGCCATTGCCTCATGGGGTCATGGGTCATAACGGCACTCCGAGTACTCGTCTTCGCAGCCTGCTCCTTGGGGCAGGGCTGAAAATGGCTGTGCTGAGCTCAGGGCGTAGCGAAAAGCCTTGGTAGGTTGCGTTGCGATGTTTCGAGCAGGGCGAAACGTTGCTGCTATCTAGCGCATGGTTAAAACGCGTCTTCAAGCCGCTGAGCGAGTCATGCTTTTAGCGTTACCTACTCGAACACTTTTCCCCAGTCGCGAAGAATCAGCTTTCGGCACGCGGATGGGGCGCCACCAAAGCAACGCTGTGCAACTTCGGTGAGATTTGCTTTCGTTTGATAGCCGACCGTTTTGCCCTCCTGATTGAGCAATACACCGCCAGCTCCCTTTAGCAGTGCGTGACCTGCGACAACATCGTGTGCGGACACTGTTACAAGCGAAACGGCCGCTATTCCATCCCCGGCCGCTACTCGCGCTAAGCGATAAGCGATGCTCGGCATGGCGACAAAGTCGGCCGGTGCACACAGCTCAGCATTTACACTTGGCTTCGCAGCCGCAGCCATGCTCACCATTACCTTGCTTTGTTTATCTAGGTCCCGATCATTTAGTCTCCATGAAACTTCTAGGTCGTTGCGGAGGACGGTATTCAAGCCTTCTGCCCATGCGATGCAGTCGGCTCCGCGGTCCTCAGTGACAGGGGCACAAACCACGCCCAGTACAGGTACCGCGTTCCGCAGGAGACCGACCGAAACAGCCGAACCCTTATGCCCCTTCAGAAAATCACTCGTGCCGTCGTTAGGGTCGACGACCCAGCAGTATTCCGCACCAGTCAAGGAGTTGCCGGTCTCTTCTCCCCAAAAGTCGCAGTCGAGCAGAGCGAGTAAATCGCGGCGCAGAAAGCACTCAATTTCCAAGTCCACCTCGGCCTTGTCACCACTCCCGCGGGGTCCGTTTGGAAGAAGCCACTCTGCTGCCAACAACGCAGATGCCGCTACGACCCTATCGATGACCTGATTGAGCAAGACCACATAGTCCATAGATTACACCGCTATTCGATTCGCCCGCTCTGCTCGCCACAATGTGCGTTGGAGATGACGGAAGGGGCCGTTAACTGCTCGTATGCTGGTAAGCCACATTTGATGTATAGGCTATTGAGATCGATAGTGGTTGTTGTCCTCAAGCCGACTTCAGTTCCACCGGTGCACGATTGTCAGTGAGTCCTAGCGGCATACGCTATGAGTCCGCTTTGGGACTTGGGACCATGCTCAATTCCCGCCATCGGCGCTAAAGGTCAATCGCCAGCGTTGCGGTGGTAGGTTCTTCGATGATTCATGGTCAAAGTACGTCGCGCCGGATTTAAGCACATAGGCATAACTCGTTCCTCGCGCCAGATCTGTACCCTCGACTGCCCTGAGCTCATCCATCCGCCATTCACCAGTGCCGTTCATACGTCCCGGACTAACAAGCTGGACTTGCTCAATTTTCCATCCATTGGTTTTCGCGGCAGCCAAATCCACGAGGTCCTGCACCGTATAGATCAGTAAGGTCGTTGGGCGTATGCCCTCGTCATCTTGATCAACCGCAGAGACATGAAAATAGGGGAAGGAGGCAAGATACTCAACGTACCGCCATGTATGGGCCCCACGTAGAAGAGAGCCTACAGGGACTTCCGCGTGATCAAACGTGAGGAACATGGTGGCATACCTTCGCAAATGAACACTATAGTTTGTAGCATTATAGCGTTCAACATCGCTTTATAGTTCCTTTTGCAGGTATGGCAAATGGAACTGAATACGGCATTCGGGCAGGCCCTCAGAATTTCGAGGCAGGCCGCAGGACGAACGCAAGAAGATTTCACTCGCATAAGCAGCCGAACCTACATAAGTCAGCTTGAGCGCGGATTGAAATCCCCGACCCTGGAAAAGCTCGATGAGCTCAGTAAACTACTCGGGATGCACCCTGTGACGCTGGTGGCGGCGACTTACATACTCAAGAATCAAGTGGGTGCGGACGACCTGCAGTCGACATTGGTCGCAGAGCTGAAACAGTTGGGATTCTGAATGGAAAGGAAGGTTCTCAGGACGCACCGCGCTGACCTGCTATCTGCTGATAGCAGCTACATGGGCGATCGAACGCGGTGAAGTTAGTATCACCGCGGGTAATCCTTACCGGACGCAGATCAGCTCGCATGAGACCGTTGTTATGCTATTTACGCCCTGTCCGGGTAGGGTGCTGACCTAGTCGCTTGGACCCTTTCTTCTTTTCGCTGGCAGAGATGGTTTCTCTGCGCCGCCAATTACACGCTCATCTCGGCGAGACTTTTGGCGGCTGCTTTGCCTGATTTTCGTCTTGCTCAAGCTGTCCAGTTTAGTTTGTAGCTCTTCATTTCGTTGCTCACAAGCCAGCTTGACAGCTTCTGCGACATTCAGCTGACTCTGTAGGGCTTCCCGGGCTTGAATGTTCTGATCGAGCAGGCGCTTCTGGGCCTGTTGATCCCTCTGCGATAGTCTTGCCTCGGTGAGAAGACGTTCGTTGTCACGATTCAGCTGGGTTAATTCGTCCTGCTTGACGATCAGCGTCTGCTGCAATTGACGTACTTCCATCTGAGATTGCTGTAGCTGCGATCCATGTCGGCGCTGTTCTTGTTCGCGCTGTTCCTTGCTGGCCTGGCGGTAGTGCTCTAGCGCGTCACGCGCATGTTTGTGTTTTTCCTCAAGCGAACCGATCTGTGCGTCGCGATCCTTTACTCGGTCCCTCATATCTCGATTAGCTTGCTGCAGACGGGAAATTTCAATCTCGGCCTGCTGGAGTTTTTGGCTCGCATGCATTAGCTCTTTATCGGTTTTGAAAAGTCGTTTGGCGTCCATTGCCGTCTGGTCTTCCAATTGCTGAAGGCGGTTCTCGGTCTGTCTAATTTGATTCCGGTAATCGATCATCTCGCGGCCAAGCTGCTCCCGCTCTACCGCGACGGCTGCATGCGCTTCTTCCTGCAACCGATCGGCTAGCTGGTTCACAAGGTTGGCCAATTGCTCGCTGAGAGACGGAGCCGTTTGCCGGCCGCGCTCAGTCTCTTCTATTTCTTTCAGGTAGCGGTGAATAGTGGTCTTTGAGCCGGTATTGCCAAGCTCAATCCGTATCGCATCAATGCTGGGGTGCTCGCCACGGGCGAGGAGGGCGGTTCGTGCCTTTTGCACCACCGCCTTGTTAATGCCGCCGCGTGCCATGTTGATCTCCTACGATTTCGTACCATATTACATACTATGTAGTTACATGGTACTGAACGATCGGATTTGTGCTAGGTTAAAGCCCGTCAAAGATTGGATAATCATGAATTATTCAATATGAATGGCACAAACGGTCGTCCAGTGGCCGTTTTGCAGTACATAAAGGGCATCTCAGGGCGATGAAAGACGTCGGGCGCTACCTACAAGCCGGTACGCGGGAAAACACCCGCCGCAGCTATCAGTCGGCCATCGAGCACTTCGAAGTGTCGTGGGGCGGCTTTCTGCCCGCGACAGGCGATAGCGTGGTGCGCTACTTGGTGGATTATGCGGATACGCTGAGCATGAACACGTTGAAGCAACGCCTGGCTGCTCTCGCTCAATGGCATATTACCCAAGGCTTTCCCGACCCAACGAAGACTCCCACAGTGCGTCAGGTGCTCAAGGGCATCCGCACCCTGCACCCGGCACAGGTCAAGCAAGCCGCCCCTTTGCAACTGCAGCACTTGGAACAGGCGGTACAGTGGCTGGCACTTGAGTCAGAGCGAGCTCGGATGCGGGACGATTTAGCGAGTCTGTTGCGCTGCCGGCGCGACATGGCATTGCTGCTGATCGGCTTCTGGCGGGGCTTTCGCAGTGATGAGCTCTGCCGGTTGCAGGTCGAGCATATTCAGGCCGAAACAGGCGCAGGCATGCGTCTGTTCCTGCCGCAGAGCAAGGGCGACCGAGAAAACCTCGGTACGACGCACTACACGCCGGCGCTAAAGCGACTATGCCCGGTACAGGCCTATCTCGACTGGATCAATGCTGCAGGTATCGTTCGAGGAGCCGTGTTCCGCCGCCTGGATCGCTGGGGGCATCTCAGCGAGGATGCTTTACATCCGGGTAGCCTGATCAGCTTGCTGCGCCAGATTCTGCAACGCGCCGGAATTCCCGCTGAACTGTATACCAGCCACTCCTTGCGCCGCGGCTTTGCTACGTGGGCCTCGGCCAATGGATGGGACCTCAAGGCCTTGATGACCTATGTGGGCTGGAAAGACATCAAGTCGGCCATGCGGTACATCGATCCCGCTATTTCATTTGGTGGCCTGGCGGTCAGGCCCGCTGTTGAATTCAATGCTGGCACTTTGACTCAGCTGCCAGCTTCTCACTAACATCGCTGCACGACAGGAGTGACGGTGAAATGAGTACGCAGACCAGCATCGAATGGACGGAAATGACCTGGAACCCCATCGTGGGTTGCACCAAGGTGTCGCCCGGATGCAAACACTGCTATGCGGAGAACATGGCCTATCGGCTGCAGGCCATGGGAACGCCGGGTTACGAGAACGGCTTTCGCCTGAGCCTGCGGCCGGAAAAGTTGCAGGAGCCGCTACAGCGCAAGAAACCGACCATTTACTTCGTCAACTCGATGTCTGACCTGTTCCACGAGCATGTACCGGACGAATACATCGACCAGGTATTCGAGGTGATCCAAAAAGCTTCCCAACACACCTTCCAGATCCTGACCAAGCGTGCCGAGCGCCTGGCCGAATATTTCAGTAAACGGACACCTCCAGCGAATGCCTGGCTGGGCGTGTCGGTTGAGGACCGCGAATATGGTGTGCCAAGGATCGACTGTCTACGCCAAGTTGATGCCACGATTCGCTTCCTCTCTGCCGAGCCGCTGTTGGAAAATTTGGGTGAGCTGGACCTGACCGATATCCACTGGGTCATTGTCGGCGGCGAGTCGGGGCCTAAGGCCCGCCCGATGAAACAAGAATGGGTCGACAATATTCATCGCCAGTGCGACGCCTCTGGCTCAGCTTTCTTCTTCAAGCAATGGGGCGGATGGGGTGCTGATGGGGTGAAACGCTCGAAGAAAGCCAACGGTCGACTGTTGAACGGCCAGACCTGGGATGAAATCCCGCTGCTCAACCTCGCCTGATACCAGCACAAGGAATACGGCATGGCCAAGGATGATGAGAAATACCGTTGGGATTGGGGTACACAAACCTTCCCAACCATCGACCCGCACAGCAAGATCAAACATCAGATCATCGATGAGTACATCCAGACTTACATCGACGTGCTGATGCGCAACCAACTGATGCCAGAACTGGGCTTGTCGATCGTCGATGGCTTCAGTGGTGGAGGTATCTACCACGACGGCTTAGGTCGGAATCACTTCGGCTCTCCCGTGATTGCACTGGAGGCGATTCAGGCTTCGGAGGTCCGCAACAACCTAGAGCGCATCAAGCCGCGCCCCATCCGCTCCCAGCACTATTTCGTGGATGTGAAGCCCGAGAACATTGCCTGCTTGCATTCAGTATTGGCCGCGCGTGGTCATGCTCCTCGGCTTGGCCAGGATGTGCATCTGCATAGCGCTGAATTCACAGAAGCATTGCCGACCATCGCTCAAAAGCTCAAGCATTTCGGCAAGGGTGAGCGTGTGCTCTTCCTGCTGGATCAGTACGGTTATGGCGATGTGCCGTTCCCTAAGATCAAATGGATTTTCCAGAATCTCAACAAAGCCGAGGTCCTGCTGACCTTCAATGTCGATTTTTTGGTTACGTATCTAGCCGACCGCCAAGCGAACCGGAAAGCCATTGCAAATATCGGCTTGGATCAGCATGTGCCATGGGACATGCTTAAACAGCTGAAGGCGCATCAGCCACGGAGCTGGCAATACCTGATCCAGCGCTATCTGTCCGAGGGGATCAAGCAGGAAAGCGGTGCCCAGTACATGACCGTCTTCTTCATTCGTCCGGCCGGCAGCAACCCGATGGCCTATTGGTTTATCCATCTGGCGAACAACTACCGCGCTAACGATGTGATGAAGAAGATCCACTGGAAATACGGCAACAACTTTTCCCATATGCTGTCGCCTTCCAGCTTTTTCGGCTACGACGCCAATCGGGATATCGCCGTGACAGGTCAGCACGATTTGCTGTTGGATGAGCATTATTTCGACGATGCTACCAATGACCGCATCCGAGGAGAACTTTCGGAGCTCTTGCCCAAACAGGTCTACGAGGTAGAACGGCAACCTTTTTTGGGCCTGATGAGCGGATTGACCAACTACACCATGGCTGACGAGCTTCGCGTAAAGCAGGCACTCGACATTGCTGTCGCGACCGGTGATCTGCTGGCGGTCGACAAGAACGGCAAAACAAGGCGTCGAAAAGGCACAAGCATCAAGTCGACAGATATCCTGATAGCGCCCCCGCAAAGACCCATCTTCTTCGTGCCACCTCTGAAGAAATCCAGTTCAGAAAACTGAGAGGGGCGGCATCGCTCTTCGGGTGGGCGGTTCGCCTCCAACGGTAGAGGTACCGGCATGATACAAGCAGTAGTTTTCGATGTGTTTGGCACGCTTCTCCAGATAGGTGAGCGCCGCCATCCTTTCCGCCAACTGATGCAGAACCTGCGGCTTCAGGGCAAAACACCAAGGCCGGATGACGCACGGACTCTGATGACTCGAAATCTGGGCTTGGCTGGAGCTGCCGATTATTTCGGTGCGCAGTTGAGCAACTCTGAGTTAGCTAGCCTTGAAAGCGACCTTTTCACCGAGCTGGCCAGCGTTCGCCTTTTCGATGATGCGTTGGAGTCGCTAAATCAGCTAAAGGACGCCGGCCTGAATCTCGCGTTGTGCTCCAATCTCGCAGCCCCATATGCGATTCCGGCCAAACTGTTACTGCCGTCGTTCGATGTTTACGGATGGAGCTTTGAGGTTGGGACAATAAAGCCTGAGCCCGCAATCTATCGTCAGATGATCGAACAGCTTGGCTGCGAAGCCTCCGCTATCGCAATGATCGGTGACACGTTGCAAGCCGATATGCTTGGTCCAATTGGGCAAGGCATGCGGGGCTACCACCTACAGCGTGAAGGAAAAGCCGATCAGTGCGGCTTCGTCTCGCTGATGGACTTTGCAGCCCACGTTCTGCAATACCCACCATCCGCCAACGGCTAAAGCGGCGTCGCCAGTTTTAGCTGACGCCGCTAGACCCGGATGGCTTACAGGCATGAAGACACCCTTTTTCTGTAACGGGAGCTCCTTCAACCCTTGAGCGCCAGAATACGCCGAGCGCCGTTGAGAACGATGAATCCCACGACGGTACCGATAATCAGGTCTGGGTAGTTGGACCCAGTCCAAGCGACGAGCGCTCCGGCGACTATGACGCCCATGTTGATGACCACATCATTGGCGGAGAATATCCAGCTCGCTTTCATGTGAGCACCACCTTCCCGGTGTTTGGAAATCAGCAGCAAACAACCCGTGTTGGCGAGCAATGCCAGGAACGCGACGGCCATCATTATCAGCGACTCGGGCTCGCTGCCGAATATAAAGCGTCTGATCACCTCTACGAGCACGCCGAGGGCCAAAATCAGCTGGAGCACACCAGCAAGGTGTGCAGCACGCACCTGCAGATTGACGCTGCGCCCAACCGCATAAAGGGCCAGGCCGTACACTGCCGCGTCAGCGAACATGTCGAGCGAATCGGCAATCAGACCCGCGGACCTGGCAATCAGGCCAGCAGTCATCTCTACCACGAACATGAAGGCGTTGATGCCTAACAGTAAACGTAGGGAGCGGGATTCCTGTGTAGAGTTCGCCGGATTCTCGGCGGCTTTGATCATCTCAGGGTCTGCCGCGACAGTTTTCTGAAGAGTGGCGCCTAGCCCTAACGTCGCCAGCTTTTTGGTTATGGGCTCAACGGCACTGTCATGCATGACATCTAACCGACGGTCCGACAGATCAAAAGTCAGCTTCCGAACTCCGTCCAAACCATTCAGCGCCAAGCGGATCATTCGCTCTTCTGATGGACAATCCATCTTGGGCACGGCGTAAACACTGACCCATTGCCCCGTCGTATCGGAAGGGTTTTGCATATCGGCATCAGCGGCTGGTGTCGCATCGCAGCCGCAGGGACCATCGGACTTGCTCATGATACGGCTCCACTTGAAATCGAAGATGGGATCATTAAAAGCCTTATAGCTACTATAAGGTCAATAACGCAGAGCCGATGAGGATTCACACGATGCGCATTGGTCAGTTAGCAAGGCTAATAGGGATTGATACACAGACGATCCGCTTCTATGAGCAGCAGGGCTTGTTGCCACCGCCTGATCGCCAGGCGAACGGCTATCGTGTCTACACCGAGAAGCATGGCGAGCGGCTAGCTTTCATCCGGCGCTGCCGAATCTTGAATCTGTCACTTCCAGAGATTCACGCACTCCAAAGCTACCAGGATGACCCTCGCCAGCCTTGTACGGCCGTCAATGCCTTACTCGATGATCACATTTCTCAAGTCAGATCCCAGATAACCGCTCTGCAATCACTCGAACGACAACTCGTTTCACTGCGGGCTAATTGCAACGATGGGCGGGAAGTTGAGGCTTGCGGCATTCTCGCCGGAATTAGCGAGGACGCATGCATTAAATGAACGGCGTTGGGGCTTGCGGGCCTGGTTACCCGGCCAACGCGCATGCCCTCGAAATGGTTGTTTGTCCCTGTGGTTTTTGCCCCTTCGTAGTGATGGCTGTCTCCGTGCGGTATCACTTTGAGTCAGGCCTGCCGAGGAAACGTGAGTTCAAACGTGGTCCGACCGTCTTTGCTGGCGACGGCCACGTGGCCTTTGTGGAGGTTCATCACTGAGCGGACAATCGCTAGCCCCAATCCTGCCCCGCGAGGTTGTATGCCGTTAACGCGGTAAAAGCGGTCGAACAGATGTGGGAGATGATCCGATTCGATAGTCGCGCCATGATTGGTGACAGCCAGCGAGACGATGTCTACGTCCTCCTCAAGGATCTTAAGTTCGACCGTACTGCCAGTATTTGAATGCCGCAGCGCGTTGGATAGCAGGTTGGAAATGGCCCGCTGGACCATAAGTCGATTTCCCAAAATCATGGCATCGCCCGTTACTGTCGTAGCGACTCCCGCTTCTTCGGCAAGGACTTCGAAGTATTCACATACGCGCCTCGCCTCGCTTCCTAAAGATAATTGTTCGAGCTTCAGTGCTGGGCTGGCGTGGCTGGCCTGGGCGAGAAACAGCATGTCTGACACGATTCGATCCATGCGTTCGAGTTCTTCAACCGACGACTCGATCACCTCCCGATAATGCTCCTTGCTTCGCTCACGCACCAAAGTCACCTGCGCCTTGCCTATCAGGTTGTTCAGCGGAGTTTTTAACTCATGAGCCACATCGTCCGAGAATTGTGACAGTTGCTGAACGCCGTCATCGAGTCGATGAAGCATTACGTTGAGGCTGTGCGCCAATGCCTGGAGCTCTTGCGGAAGCCGATCGGTGCGGATTCGAGGTGATAGATCCTGTGTAGATACCTTAGTCGCCAAGGCCCGGAACTTGCGAAGCGGCCGCAAGCCATTTTGGGCGATTAGCCATCCAGCCAATCCGATCAATATCAGTAGCATCGGCACGGTCACTAAGGCCGAGCGCAGGAATGCAGCCACCAGCCGTTGATCGGCACTGCGATCTTGCGAAAGTAAAAGCGTCATTGGAGCCAGTCCCGGGACTTGGATTTGCTTGCGCCCGGTTAGCATCTGCACGCCATCTTTCGTTGTCCAGCCAAGATAGTCGCCGTCCCTGCTCACGAGATCCAGCTGCTGCGGCGCATTGGCGAATCGGCCGATACTGAAAATGGGTGATTTCGCTGTATCGCCGATGACCGTAATCGAAAGGTTGTCATGGCCGAGTACGGTATCGCTCAATGCGTGTTGCCAGGAGCGGCCCATACGGGCTTTGGTGTCTTCGAGGAGTCCATGATCGATCTGAGAGAGCTTGGCCGTCACTTCCTCCTGGGCGCGCAGTTCCAGTTGGCGCACCAGTACCCAGTAGCTCAGTGCAATCAGCAGCGCGACCAAAGCGGCGCCGGTCAGTGTGATTTGAAGCGCGAGACGCGATGCGAGGCTGAGTGGCTTCAAGGCCGCGCCTCCAGCACGTAGCCCACACCCCGGATGGTGTGTATCAGGCGATCGCCGAAGGGTTCGTCCACTTTCATCCGCAGGCGACGAATCGCAACATCCACCACATTGGTATCGCAGTCGAAATTGATGTCCCACACCATGGCAGTTATTTCCGTACGCGTGAGGACTTCGCCAGTCCGGCGCATGAGCAGATGCAATAACGCAAATTCTTTGCTGGTGAGGTCGATACGCTGACCGCTCCGGTAAGCCCTATGCCGGGCCGGGTCCAGTTCGAGGTCGGCTACACGCAGGTTGCTCGGAAGTGTGACTGCCTCGCCTCGCCGCAACAGTGTCCGGATACGGGCAAGCAGCTCGGGGAACTGGAACGGCTTGACCAGATAGTCGTCGGCGCCCGATTCCAAGCCGCGGACTTTTTGCTCTAAGCGGCCATTGGCAGTCAGCATGATGACGCGTGTCTGCTTACGCCGCCTGATGAGTTCGAGAACCTCCCACCCATCCATGGTTGGCAGATTCACATCTAGCAGCACGATGTCATAGTCGTTCTGCAGTGCCAGGTGAAACCCATCGAGGCCATCACTTACGCAATCGACCAAGTAACCACATTCGATAAGACCCTGCTGCAAGTATTCCGCAGCTTTGATCTCGTCTTCGACAACCAGGATGCGCATGTTTTGAGGTAACTCGGCAAGGAGGTGCGCGGTAAGCGGAACCAAAAAAATCCATGTAGTAACTAGGTCAAGACGAAAGCGGCTTGGCTCTAGCGTGAAAGGCAGAGGCGAAAAGATCTGCCCAGGGAAGCGGGAAGCACTTTAACGCGGTAAAAGCCCTGTGAGGGCTATCTTGCGAATTTGTAATCTACCGGTCATTTGGTTGACCCGCAGCGCGAGCGGGTGCACCAAACGAAAAAAGGCGCCCTGATGGGCGCCTGAAACACATCTTCAAACCAAGGGAGCAAAACTAAAGAAGATGTGGTGTTGCTCATGGTGTTTCACAAGATCGAGAGAGGGTACTCGGCGATGAATCGGACCTCATCGAGGTCGGACTCGAAAGCAGTCGCCCGCGTGGTAGCCTGGCGCACCCGCAGAGAGAGGTCCTTGAACGAGCCTGTCTGTACAACGTAGCGTGCTTCGACGTCGCGTTCCCAGCGCTTCTGTCCGGACAGAGGCGCGCCGTTATCGTCTTGGCGCATATATACCTCATTTGCGTTGCTGTAATCGGCGCCCCAGCCGCGGGCGTAGCGAGTCATGAACGTAAGCCCAGGTATGCCGTAACCCGCCATGTTCAGGTCGTAGCGCAGCATCCAGGACTGCTCTTTAGGTGAGTTGAAATCACTGTACTGGATGGAGTTATTCAGGTAGATCGAGTCCGCCTGGCGCAAGTAGTCAAAGTCGTTGTTACCGTTGTTTCGCTGATACGACGCCGTGACGGTGTGCGCGCCGAAGGCGACACCCAGGCTGGAGCTCCAGATGTTGTTGTTGAACTCGCCCAGCAACTCGCGGCCTTCGTCGGTTGCCTTGTAGTAGTTGAAACTGCCCAGCAACGCGACGACATCGGAAAGCGGATAGGTGGCCGATAGACCGAAGTAATGTTGGTTCCAGGCATCCTTGAGCCGGCTGGTATACAGGCTAAGACTAAGATTTTCGTTGACGCTATAGTCGCCGCCTGCGTAGCCGAGCCAAGGCGAGTCGACGCCGCCGCCATAAAACGTGACGAAGTCATCGTTCGTGTTGCTGGTATTGGGCTGGCTCATCGCGTGCAGGCGGCCGCCCTGGAGGGTGAGGTCGTCCAGCGAGTTGTTCACAACGGTGACACCCTTGAAAGACTCCGGCAGCAGCCGTGCGTCACCAAAGTGCACGACAGGAGTAGCGGGAAATACATCGCCTGCCTTGATCTCGGTGCCCAAGAACCGTGCTTTCACGGCCCCCCCTACTCGAGAAAAGTCATCCTCGGCATCGCCGGCGCTATTGTAGGGGAGAAGATCGACGGTTCCGCCAGCACCGGAACGTCCTGATCCAGAATCGAGCTTGAGGCCGAGCATGGCGAAAGCGTCGACGCCGATCCCCACCGAGCCTTGGGTATATCCGGACTCGAAGAAGGCCATCAGCCCGTGAGCCCACTCCTCAGAGTAGCCATTGCCGGTCGCACTCTCACCGTCGCGAAAATCTCGATTGAAATAATAGTTGCGATTTATCAGCGATAGCGTGCTGCCTTCGATGAAGCCCTCCGCTGTTTCCGATTGGGCAAAGACCGGGGCGCTGCCCAATGCCAGTGAAAGGGCTGTTAGTGAAAAAACGGCCATTTTGCTCATGATGATGCTCCTGGTGTACGGCAGGTCAGTGCTCAAATGACGCCTTTCGCTTTTTTTTAGCGCTTAGGCAAGTTCTTCCCTGCAGATGACCGCAGGATTAGCGGCAAATTACTATTTTGTTATCTGAGAGGCAAGCAATCGCGCATATCCTCGATTACAGATTTGTAATGTTGCGGTCACGCGGTCGTTATCCACTCTTCTTTAAAGTCAGCCCCATGGCCATCAGTTATCTCCCCGGCTTGGCGAGGCTGATAAAAACGCTTTCGTGTATTGTGTCCTAAACCCAGGACGAATCACTGTCGCAGTAGCGGCGCTGTGTTCCGCGTCTTGGCGGGGGTAGCTCTATGATTGGATTCGACATCTAAACCAGGAAGTCATCGTTTTGCCTTGGATGAGAAAAATAGTTCTGCTGTTGTTGCTAGCCCTGTTCCCATTGCAATCATCATGGGCAGTTGTTAGCACGAGCTGCAGACATGAGGATGGTTCGGCAGCAAATCATCTTGGACATCACGAACATTCGCACGAGTCTCTGGGTGCTGACGAGGAAGGATCGTCAAAAGCCGCAAAAAAAATCAGTCTGGATGGAGACTGTGTCTTTCATGGCGACCATATCAAGCCGCTTATAACGAAAGGGATTTCTCCCGGTTCGGTATTATCAATAAGCTTGAAACCGTTTTCTTCTGCTAGCTACGCATCGGCTGAAGCCGGGCGTCCTGAAAAACCTAATTGGCGCATCGGTGCAAAGCCGGTGAGACGCCAGATTAACCAGTAGGACGCCATTTATCTGTATCTGACGTCTCACCGAACCTTCCCTTTTCTAGGAGATTTCGGTGCGAAAAGTTCTTTTACCGCTGGGGTTGACGATGTTGTCGTGCAACCTCGCCTCTGCGCAGCCTTTAGAGTTGCCGACCTTCACACAGACCTTACCTGTCAGTGTGTCAAATACCTTCCCCGTTGAGTCTGTCGACTCCATAAGCTTTGTACGCGCCTTGGAACTCGCTAGCTCTGCAAGCCCTGAACTGGCTGCTGCAAGACGTGAGCTGGCTGCTTCTCGCGCATTGATTAGCCAAGCAGGAGCACGTCCGAATCCAATATTGTCCGCTAGCCAGGAGGGAATCCGGGGCGATGCCCCGGAGACCACGCTTGAACTGAGCCAAGAAATAGAGCTGGGTGGTAAACGTTCGGCTCGTATTGAGGCAGCGCAACGCGCCATGGACGTAGCGGCCGCCGACCTACAGGACGCCCAAGCTCGACTGAGGGGGGCAGTGATGGGTGCATACTACGATGTGCTTACTGCTCAAGAACGGCTGGACCTCGCTCAGGCTGCTTCAAAGCTTGCGAAGCAAGCAGTGAACGTGGCCAATCGACGTGTGAGGGCCGGCATGGTCTCTCCCGTAGAGGAAACCCGGGCGCGGGTTGCGGCTACTGGAGTGCAAGTAGAGCTTGCCCAGGCCACAGCTGAACTCGAAGCTGCGCGCACTCGGCTGGCGGCCAACTGGGGAAATCCACAGCCACGCTTTGAGCGAGTAAAAGAGCCGGTAGAGGCAGTGCCTCCTCTTCCCGAGCTAGCTGAGCTTTATAGCCGTTTGAACGATTCCGCCCAACTAACCCGCGCGCGTCGGGAGGCTGAAAGACGTCGGGCTGCGTTGGAGCTGGAAAGGACGAATCGCTTTTCTAACGTGACGGTTAGCGTAGGTGCCCAACGCTCAGATGAATATAACGGCACGCTGGGACTGGTGAGTATCTCGATGCCCCTGCCGTTGTTTGATCGAAACCAAGGCAACATCGGAGCAGCACAGGAACGGGCCTACCAGGCGCAGGACGAGCTCAACGCCGTCCATATACGCCTGAAAAGCGAACTTTCCCAAGCGCACATGCGGCTGCGCACTGCTCGCCAGCAGTTTGAACTGTTGCGCAACGATATGCTCCCCAGTGCCCAAAGCGCTTATGAAGCTGCCAGCAAGGGGTTCGAACTTGGAAAATTCACGTTCCTTGACGTACTGGATGCTCAACGCACGCTTTTCCAAGCCCGATCTCAGTACCTGTCTGCGCTATCACAAGCTAACCAGGCGGCGGCAGAAATCTCGCGAATTGTCGGAGATGGGTCGGCCGTTATCACCTCGGCCACTCAGCCATAGGAATCCATATGAAAAGTAAATCGAATACATCTTCCTTGGCTGGTCACAAGAAGCAGATTTTTTGGATCGTCGTCATATTAAGCGTGGCACTTATGCTTGGCGGATTGCTTCTTCGCAGTAGTCCAGCTGTGCCCGATGCGGGCGACGCACATAGCGAGCATGGTGACGAATCGGAGCATGAGGATGAAGGGCATTCGGATGAGGATGCAGAAGCCGAAGGAGATCATGGCCATGATGAAGGAGGCGCCGATAGCGATCACGAGGTCGGTGCGGCAGAGAAAGATGAGCATGAAGATGAGCCCGAGGGAGCGGAGCATACTGAAACAGCAGAGGTAGAACTCTCAGAGACACAAATCCTAGCCGCCGGCATCTCACTGGCAACTGCTCAGCCCGCAAAGATAAAAAGCGCAATTGAGCTGCCTGGCGAAATTACATTCAACCAAGACCGCACAGCGCAAGTTGTGCCTCGTCTCTCAGGTGTCGTTGAAGCGGTCAAAGTCGATTTGGGCGAACAGGTGAAACAGGGGCAAGTACTTGCTGTGATCGCGAGTACAGACCTGTCGGAACGTAGAAGCGAGTTCTACGCGGCGCAAAAACGTCTTGCATTGGCTCAAAAAACCTATCGACGCGAAAAGGAGCTATGGGAAGAGCGTATTTCTGCGGAACAGGATTATTTACAGGCACAACAGGCTTTACGGGAAGCAGAGCTGACTGTTGCGAATGCAAACGCACAGCTACAAGCGCTTGGCAGTGATGCTGGCAAGCCAGACGCATTGAGCCGCTACGAACTCAGGGCGCCGTTCGATGGGATGATCGTTGAGAAGGACATCACGCTCGGTGAGTCAGTCAATACCGATGACCAGATATTCATCATTTCCGATCTCTCCACCGTGTGGGCAGATATCAGCGTTCCTGCCAATGCACTCAGCGCGGTACGAGTAGGCAGCAATGCCGTTATCGAGGCCACAGCATTCGAGTCCAGTGCCAATGGAACCGTTTCTTATGTCGGCTCACTTGTTGGTCAGCAAAGCCGCGCCGCTACCGCCCGGGTCACACTTCCCAACCCTGAAGGGGTTTGGCGCCCCGGCCTGTTCGTCAAAGTGCAGGTAGGCGCTGGCGAAGCATCCGTGCCAGTCGCAGTAAGTCCTGATGCGATCCACACATTGGAAGAAAAGCCGGTGGTGTTTGTACGGACCGACCATGGCTTTGCTGCTCAGCCAATCGTGAGTGGCCGCAGCGATAGTGACGCGGTCGAAATCAAGGAAGGCCTCCAGCCCGGAGCGCGCTATGCCTTGGATAACAGCTTCATCATCAAGTCCGAGCTTGGCAAAGCCAGCGCCTCGCATGCTCACTGATACGGAGTTATAGAATCGTGTTCGAACGTATCATTCGTTTTTCTATCGAGCATCGCTGGTTGGTTATGCTAGCCGTGCTTGGCATGGCAGCGTTAGGAGCTTACAGCTACCAAAAGCTGCCTATCGATGCTGTCCCGGATATCACCAACGTACAGGTGCAAATCAACACTGCGGCGCCAGGTTATTCCCCGCTGGAAGTGGAGCAGCGTATTACCTACCCGCTCGAGACGGTAATGGCTGGGCTGCCCAAGCTCGAGCAGACACGATCCTTGTCTCGATATGGACTTTCTCAGATCACAGTTATTTTTGAGGAAGGCACTGACATCTATTTTGCCCGCCAACTTGTGAACGAGCGCCTGGGAGGGGCCAAAGATCAGCTCCCAGATGGCGTCACTCCAACACTTGGCCCTATTTCCACTGGGCTTGGCGAAATCTATTTTTGGACGGTTGAAGCTGAGGAAGGTGCCACCAAATCGGACGGTACGCCGTATACCCCTGCTGACTTGCGTGAGATTCAAGATTGGATCATCAAACCGCAAGTCCGAAATGTACCTGGTGTTACTGAGATCAATACGATCGGAGGATATGCAAAGGAATATCAGATCGCCCCCAACCCAGACACTTTGCGGTCGTTTGGACTAACACTACAAGATTTGATCGAGGCGGTTGAGCAAAACAATAACAATCTAGGTGCCGGATATATTGAAAAGCGCGGCGAGCAGTATCTTGTTCGCGCTCCAGGACAAATGCAGTCTGTGGAGGACATCCGCGATACCCTTATTAGCAACGTTGACGGTACCCCAGTGCGTATCCGCGACGTTGCGACGGTCGAGGTTGGAAAGGAGCTCCGCACTGGCGCAGCCACCGAGAATGGCCGCGAAGTGGTACTAGGTACGGCCTTCATGCTTATCGGTGAAAATAGCCGAGTAGTTTCAAGGGCTGTCGACGACAAGATGAAAGAGATAAACCTTTCGCTTCCGGAAGGCGTAAAGGCAATTACTGTCTACGATCGAACTGTACTCGTAGACAAAGCTATATCCACCGTTAAGAAGAACCTCACTGAGGGTGCCATTCTTGTTGTGGTTATACTTTTTCTCTTCTTAGGCAATATCCGGGCGGCGATCCTAACCGCGCTTGTGATACCGCTTTCTATGCTCTTCACGTTCACCGGCATGGTAGCCAATCAGGTCAGCGCCAACCTGATGAGCCTAGGCGCATTGGATTTCGGCATCATTATCGATGGAGCCGTGGTGATTGTTGAGAACTGCGTGCGTCGACTTGCACACGCTCAGTCCCATCACGGACGGGCATTAACACTGTCCGAACGGCTTCATGAAGTATTCGCTGCGGCAAAGGAAGTGCGTCGGCCTCTATTGTATGGGCAGCTGATCATTATGATCGTGTATCTGCCGATATTCGCCCTTACAGGGGTAGAAGGTAAGATGTTCACGCCCATGGCGTTTACCGTAGTGACAGCGCTATTCGGGGCGATAATCCTTTCGGTGACGTTCGTCCCGGCGGCCGTTGCGCTCTTTATCGGTAAGCGGGTTACGGAGAAGGAAAACTTTCTAATCCGCAATGCTAAACGGGCCTACGCACCTGCGCTCGATGCGGTAATGGCCAACAAGCCAGCAGTGCTCACCTTTGCGGTAGTTGTAGTCATACTTTCTGGCCTCGTAGGGTCACGTATGGGCAGTGAATTCGTGCCTAGCCTCAACGAGGGAGACTTCGCTATCCAAGCCCTTCGTGTACCAGCTACCAGTCTTAGTCAGTCTGTAGAGATGCAGCAGCAGCTGGAGCGAAAGCTTATGGATGAGTTTCCGGAGATTGAACGCATATTTGCGCGAACTGGCACTGCGGAAGTGGCATCGGATGCTATGCCTCCAAATATCTCTGACGGGTACGTCATGCTGAAGCCACAAGAACAGTGGCCGGATCCAGGCAAGTCGCGTAATCAGCTCTTAAGCGAGGTGCAAGCATCCGCCGCTGAGTTGCCGGGCAATAACTACGAGTTTTCCCAGCCGATTCAGCTGCGTTTCAACGAGCTGATTTCCGGAGTTCGTGCCGCGGTAGCCGTGAAAATCTATGGTGATGACATGGACGTTCTTAACAGCACGGCGGCGGAAGTATCCGAGGTGCTAGGACAAGTACCAGGCGCTTCAGAGGTTACGGTCGAGCAGACGACTGGCCTTCCCATGCTCACGATTGATATCGATCGCGATCAGATCGCACGATACGGCCTGAGTCTAGATACCGTCCAGCAAGCGGTTGCAGTAGCTATCGGTGGCCGAGAGGCAGGCACCTTGTTTCAAGGAGATCGGCGTTTCGATATCGTGGTTCGTTTACCGGACGAGATACGCAGCGATCTCGCCGCAATTGAGCGGCTTCCAATTGCCCTTCCAAGGGAATTAAACAGCACCATAAGTTATATCCCCCTCGGCGAGGTGGCCACCCTGGATTTGGCCCCCGGTCCGAATCAGATCAGTAGAGAAGAAGGGAAACGGCGAATTGTCGTCAGTGCAAACGTCCGTGGTCGTGACATTGGATCATTCGTATCTGAGGCAGAACAGAAAATCCAGGCCCAGGTAGATATCCCGGCAGGTTATTGGATCGACTGGGGCGGTACCTTTGAGCAGCTTGAATCGGCAACGAAGCGGCTGCAGATTGTCGTCCCCGTGGCGCTGCTCCTGGTCTTCATTCTGCTTTTCATGATGTTCAACAATGTCAAAGACGGTTTGTTGGTCTTTACAGGGATTCCATTTGCGCTCACCGGAGGCATTGTTGCGCTGTGGCTCAGAGATATCCCATTGTCCATTTCAGCAGGTGTTGGCTTTATTGCTCTGTCAGGCGTCGCCGTTCTAAATGGCCTGGTAATGATCTCCTTCATCCGTAGCCTACGGGAGCAAGGTTTACCTCTGGACACTGCGATCCGCGAAGGTGCCCTTACCCGGCTACGACCGGTATTGATGACAGCCTTAGTGGCTTCACTCGGGTTCGTTCCAATGGCCTTGAATGTGGGTACCGGTGCAGAGGTACAACGTCCCCTTGCGACGGTGGTGATCGGGGGGATTCTCTCCTCAACGGTGCTAACGCTATTAGTTTTGCCGTTGCTCTACCAGATGGCTCATCGACGCGAAGACGAATTGGAGGAGCAAGAAATCGCGTTGGCCGCTGACAGAACAAGCTAGAGATTGGATGGCGGCACACAACGCCCCGTTCTTGCTAGCTAGCGAGAACGGGGCGCGTTAATTATCGGAGCGCAGTTTCATTAGCGGCGCAGCGGACAGCACAGCCTTTGTGGCGCAGTCTGATGCATCTAAGCGGTAAATAAAAAATTGCTCAGCGCTTAGTGCGTATGACTTTCGCTACATACGCGTCCTTGACCTGATGGCTTTCACCCACGGTGAGCTGACGAAGGATTATGCAAACAGCGACTGACCTGCCCCGGTCGGCAGCAAAGGGCGATAGCTACGACAAAGCCCTGGCTGGAACGATCAGCGGGCTGTGCAAGGCCGAGCTGACACCGTCAATCATGGGCGAACCGTGAGGCCTTTGAGATAGCGACCCAGACATGGGTGCGCTGTACGCCACAGCGTCTGTTCAGCTCACTCGGACATGATCCTTGCGAAGGCTAATAACAACAGATCAGGCAATGGCGGCCTGACTTAAACGAAACGGCTTATATAAATTCCGGGCGATTCGCTGGTAGCGATGTTGCGGGCAAGTTATGGAAACAAAAAAGCGCCCCGAAGGGCGCTTAGAGTGCAACTGCTTCCAAAGGAGATTGGAAGCTGCCGGAGGCGAATATCGTTCAGATATGAAGCGGTTAGTCAGCTTTGGTTTCTTTCTTGCTTTCCGTATTGTTCTGATCTTGGCGGGTATCCTTAATCTGTAATTCGTCTATTTTTCGTTTGGCGGATTCGGTTCCGTGAATTCGTTTTTGATCTGCTCGGAATTTTTCATTAAATTTAATTGAGCGGTCGTAACCATCTTCTGCATAAGACAATGCGGAGCCGCAGATTACCAAACCAACAACAATAGCTTTCAACAGATTCATAGGGCAGTCCTCGCTAAATTCAAAGGTGGCTTGCTGAGCTTTCTCGCTGAGCCCTGCAGGTTCGAATGAATTTTGCGTGATTGAAGTTAACAGCAGCATGAGCCAAGCATTACATTATTGAAATGTAATGCTTCCATTGCGCGGTGACATGAGCGCCTTGCTTCGTCATGTCAGCACCGAGGCGCACCAATCTGCAAGGGCCTATCCTACGAAAAGAATGATTGGAAGATTACAATTTTGTCATCTTCGGATTGACGCCGCATCATCTATCATTAGCGAGCAACGTCGTTTAACGTTTGAGAGGGATCGGCCAGTTATCGGCAAGTTTCAGACGATAATGCACGAACTCGCTTGAGAGTGGTCGCATTTCTGTCAGTGTGGTTTGGAAGGCCAGATGGTATTGGTGCTAGTATTATCTATTACTTTTTTGGGCTCCCTATCCTTGTCTTATGTTATTTAAGGACGGTTAAAAACCAATGGCTCACGAACATAACCATAACACCGAAGCCATAGGCGATAAGCGTTTAATCGCTGCCATTGGCGTTAATACTGTGCTAACTCTGGCACAAGTTGTTGGAGGAATACTTTCTGGCAGTTTATCGCTCATAGCTGACGCGCTACATAACTTGAGCGATGCCGCATCACTGGTTATTGCGCTCATCGCACGTAAAATCGGTCGCAAACCGCCAGATGCTTTTAAAACCTTCGGCTACCGACGCAGTGAAACCATAGCGGCTTTGATTAACTTGGTCACGCTGATTATCGTTGGTCTCTACCTCATCTACGAAGCTATAGGTCGGTTTTTTGCCCCACAGCCCATTGAAGGATGGACAGTGGTCGTGGTGGCGGGAATAGCCTTGATTGTAGATGTCGTCACGGCCTTGCTCACCTACACAATGTCTAAGAATAGCATGAATATAAAGGCGGCATTCTTGCACAATGTGTCGGATGCGCTGGCCTCCGTCGGTGTTATTATTGCCGGAACATTAATCCTTCTGTATGACTGGTATTGGACAGATACTGTACTGACGCTGATGATTGCTGGTTACGTGCTATGGCAGGGCTTTAGCATGCTACCTAAAACCATTCACTTGTTAATGGAGGGCGCACCAGAAGGAGTTTCCATCACTGATATAATCAATGTCATGGAGCAAGTGGACGACGTTGTGAGTGTTCACCACGTACATGTCTGGGAAATTGCCGAACATTCAACTGCATTGGAAGCTCACGTTGTCATCAAGAAGGCTAGCCTGCCCGAAATTGAACGAGTGAAGACTGATTTAAAACGTGTACTTCATGAGCGATTCAAAGTCAGCCACTCGACACTTGAAATGGAGCTAGACGGCAGTGTTTGTATCGACACCAGGCAGGCCGACAGTCATCGCAGCGAAGCATAAGCCTGCTTTGCGCTCACCGCTGTTGCTAGACAGTTATCTCGATATCAACGGAGTGAACTTGCGACATCACTCGTTGGCGCTATGTCTTCGACCAGAGACATGCTAGCGGCATGTGGCCAAAGCAGCTCGTCACGAGGAGATCAGGCTAGGTCGTGGCACCTTCGGCAGGCTGCCGCGACGAGCAAGCCCCGCCAGTCGCTACCGCCGCGGACGCTCAGAGCCAGCGGCGGACTCGTGCACGGTAGCGGGCAAATGATTCGCCGAACAATGTTTCCAGCGCCCACTCTTCGGCTGGGATCTGGAAACGGTTCATGTACAGCACGAAAGCAACTACGCCAAGCAGGGTTAGAGGCGAGGCCAAGACCAGCGCCCAAGCCGCCAGGATAATGGCAAAGCCTAAGTACATGGGGTTGCGGCTGTACCGGTAGATGCCAGCCTCCACTAATGCAGAAGCCTGCTGCGGCTGCAATGGATTAACCGTAGTACGCGCGCGGCGAAACGACAGGACGCCGGCGAGGCACACGCCGAGCCCCAGGAGCAGTATTGGCAAAGCGAAGGTCAGGCGCGCGGTCCATGCCAGTTCGAAACCCGGCAATTTGGTTCCCGACAAACCCATCAGCACAGCGATCAGGCCGGCCACGAGCAGCGGTGGCACGCGGTTTTCCAGCGCGCTCATAGTGTCATTCTCGTGCCTTGGCCACTTCGCTGTTCACCAACTGGCGCAGCGGCTCCGGGCCAAACTCGCTGAGCGCACGACCATTGACAAAAAAAGTCGGCGTGCCACGAACCCCAACGGCTTTAACGTCCTGCATGTCCGTTTCCAGCACGGCGTTGACGCCAGGCGTATGCATGTCCTGGCGGGCCTGTTCCAAGTTCAAACCGACGCGCTCTGCAGCAGCCCATGCCTGCGTTACCTTGGGGTCGTCGTGCCAACCGGGTTGGGCTTCCAGCACAGCCCCCAACACTTGTTCATGGAGATTTTGCTTACGCGCCGCCTCCAGCATTCGCGCCACCTCTTCGGAGCCTTGATGGAACAGTACATAGCGCAGCACCAAACGCACGTCTTCCGGGTTCTCGGCGAGGATCTGCTTCACATAGGGGTGGAAGGCGCGGCATGCCTCGCAGGAAGGGTCAAAGAATTCGACGATGGTCACTGGCGCTTGCGCCGGGCCGAACACTGGTGAGTGGAAGCGAACCAACTGGCCGCCGTTCTGTTTGGGTTGTGTCGCGGTCTCTTGGGCTGTCGAACCGGGAGCCTGGGCCTGTTGAGGCGATTGCGAGGGGGAATAGAAGAATGCGGCGGCAGCAAAGACGGCCAGGATCACGACACTGACGATCAGGACCACGGAACGGCGATTCATGGGGTGGTTCTCCGACGGATGATTATGAGCAGGATGGCGATAAGGATAAAAGCGAACAAGGCGAGTGCCGGCAGGGGCACCACGCCGAAGAGGGTCATTCCGGCGCCTGAGCAGGATGGACCAGTGGCCGTGCAGGGCTGGATCGGCTGTGGAATCAGCCCTGCATAGAGCAGCGTGTGAACAAATGCCAGTGCCGCACCGATAGCGGTCAGCGGCAGGGCATAGTGCCAGACGGTGAAATCCGAGCGGTAGCAGGCGATGGCCAGGATCACCGCCAGCGGAAACATGAAGGCACGCTGGAACCAGCACAACACGCAGGGTGCCTGGCCCATCACCTCGCCAATGAACAGCGCGGACAAGGTCGATATCAGTGCGACCAGCCAGGTTAGCAGCAGGAGATTCCAGGTCATGCCTGAAGGTTGAGGATTCATCTCGGTTAGCTCCTGGCGGTGAAGAACACTTGCGTCAGACCCGCCATCCGGTTTTTTCGAAACACCATGCTTCCTCTTGTCGGCAATACTTGTTAGGAGCTTTGTAGACCTTCGCCCACCGCCACAAAGCGAAAAGCAACCAGGCAGCCCGCTGCGCAACCAGCCTCAACGCTGGGTTAAATCCGATGCCAGTGCGAGAATGTCGCCCTTGCGCAACAAGGAAAGATATCAGATGTCGCGGGACTGGCTGGAAGAACACCAGATAGCATTTTATTTCGCGGCGGTGGTGGCCGCTGCCATTGCAGGCCTGAGCTCTGCGCAATTCACCGGTGTGGCGGCCATGGCCATCACACCGGCGATTGCCGTGCTGATGTATGCCATGTTTCTGCAGATTCCTTTTTTGGAGCTGCGAGAAGCTTTTGCCAACCGCCGCTTCGTCGGTGCCTTGTTGCTGGCCAACTTCCTGTTGGTTCCATTAATGGTGTGGTTGGTGACGTGGCCGCTCTCATCGAACCAGGCCTTGTTGGTCGGCGCGCTGCTTGTCCTGCTGACGCCTTGTATCGATTACGTGGTGGTCTTCACCCACCTGGGCAAAGGGGACTCTCGTCTGGTGCTCGCGGCGACGCCATTGCTGCTGTTGCTCCAGCTTCTGCTGCTACCCCTCTACTTGCAGCTAATCCTTGGTTCCCAAGCAGGCACAGTGATCGAGCTGTGGCCCTTCGCAGAAGCCTTTCTGTTACTGATAGTCCTACCCTTGGTAGCGGCTGTGCTCACCGAATCTGGCGGGCGCCGATCTCTGCTGGTTCGCGCATGGAGCGCAGGTTGGGCCTGGCTGCCAGTACCTGCAATGGCCCTGGTTCTAATCGTGGTGGTGGGTTCGCAGATCGAGGCCGTCGTGTACCAACTCGACATCCTGGCGCCGTTGCTTCCGGTATACGGAGCGTTTCTACTACTCGCTCCGGCCCTCGGCGTACTCAGCTCCCGGCTATTTGGCTTGGAGGCTTCTGCCGCACGGGCAGTGGCCTTTAGCTCAGGCACTCGCAACTCGCTTGTAGTGCTTCCCCTGGCCCTAGCGCTCCCGGAGTCCATTCGCGCGCTGGCCGCGGCGGCTGTGATTACTCAGACACTCGTAGAACTGATTGGTGAATTGATCTACTTACGGGCGATTCCAGCCATGGTCAGAAACAGTTGAGCCTCGTCGAAATCGGCGAGAGCGCTCATGCCTCGTGCTGTGGAGCAAGATTGATCAGCGGCGCAATGATGAGCTGAGCGGAGCGCGCCCAAGAAACCAGTGCCTCAAGATCCATCTGTAGAGATTCGGCTTCTGCCCAGATACAAGCACTCTCGGCAGGCACCGTAAGAGCGATGCTCTCAACCATCGTCAGAGCCATCGCATGCAATCTCAGCAGCTCGTCGCGAATGGCGGTGGTTCCACCCAGTTCCAACAAGCAGGCGTCCAATCGATCAACCAGCCGGAGCAGTTGAGAGGTGTCGAAGCCGTCGCGCAGGTTTTCCAACGCCACCGCATCGACTTCGCCGTACGGTGTAACGCGAAAGGATGCGGGAGGAACATTGATCATGTAGTTTTCTCGGTATCTAGCTGGCGAGGTGTGATCACCCGCAGCGAGCCGGCAGCTTGTTGGAACACCGAGTCCTTGATCCAGGGCTCCGGTGGCCGGTTGAGCTTGAGGCTGAACTCGCCGAAGCGCTTGACGTTGCTGGTTAGATAGGGACTGAGGAACGACACGTCCTCATCGGTGAACTGCCAGCCCTCGCGGGCCAGCTTCTGCAGGATGCGCATCATGTCCACAGTGTTCTGCAGGATCACGGACGAGGCCACCATGTCGTTGTAGCGCAGCCGCTTCTGCTGCTCATCCGGATCGTTTTCGGCAATCACATCACCGCCGAAGGACAACCACTTGGAGAATCCGTTGTAGGACTCGATCTTGTTGGTGTTCGCGGTGACTTCCTGGCGCAACTCGCGGCTGCCGATCCAGTTGAGCAGGAAGATCGTGCGGATCACGCTGCCCAGTGCCTGGGCCGCATGGTAGAGCTTGTTGCGCCGACTATAGGAGCCGAGTTTTCGCAGCAGCATAGGCGAGGAGATTTTGCCGTCCAATCCAGCCATCAGCTGTTCTATCTCAGCCGTCTCAACGTCACTCACAAGCTACGCGTCTCTGTTTGGAAAATGGGGGTGCTGTCGATCCGGTTGGTCAGGCTTTCAATGCCAGGATTCGGCGCGCACCGTTGAGTACGATGAGGCCAACTACCGTACCAATCACCAAATCTGGATAGGAAGAGCCTGTCCACGCAACCAGAGCTCCTGCGGCGATAACGCCAATATTCGCGAGCACATCGTTGGCCGAAAAAATCCAACTCGCTTTCATGTGTGCACCGCCTTCGCGATGGCCATATATCATCAAGAGACAGCTGACGTTTGCGACGAGGGCAACTAAGCCAATTCCCATCATCAGCATCGACGCAGGTTCGCTGCCATAGATGAACCGTCTAGCCACCTCTACAAGTACCCCAAGGGCCAACACGATCTGGAAAAAACCCGCCAGGTGCGCAGCGCGAACCTGCAGCTGCGCAGCCCGACCGACCGCAAAGAGAGCCAGACCATAGACGGCAGCATCAGCAAACATGTCCAGCGAGTCGGCGATCAGACCCGTCGACTGAGCAATCAAGCCTACGCCCAACTCGATGACAAACATCGTGGCATTGATACCGAGCAGGATTTTGAGCGTGCCAGCCTCCTTGGAAGCAGTCAGCTCTTCACTGGCGCTATTGGCCGAAGCTGCTTCCTGGCTGGCCGGTTGAGTGCCGAGCAATGTTGCCCCCAAACCAAGTGATTCCAGCTTGGTCGCGATCTGGTCAACCGGACCGTCATGGAAAGCGCGTACCTGTCTGCTGCTCAGATCAAAGGACAGCGAATTGAGTTCAGAAAAGCCATTGAGCGCGAGCCGAATCATTCGCTCTTCTGACGGGCAATCCATTTTGGGCACAGAAAAACTGCTGACCCAAGTCCCTTCATTCGAAGGCGCGGCTGCCGCTTCAGTGCTTACCGGCTCAGGGCCACAGCCACAGGATTTATCACAAGAAGTCATGACTCGCCTCTCCTATAGGACTTGATTCTACCGATTAAAAACCATGTAGTGGCTATAGGGTCAAGCCTGGATATACTGGCTTTTTTACCAAGGGACAGACCATGCGCATCGGTCAACTTGCACAGCAGACAGGAGTGGACACTCAGACGATTCGTTTTTATGAACGTCAGGGACTGCTTCCACCGCCCGAACGCGAGGACAATGGCTATCGAACCTATAAAGCAGGCCATGCGGACAAACTGCTGTTCATTCGCCGATGCCGCTCTTTTGGCATGTCACTGGAAGAAATTGGTGTTTTGCAGAGCTATCAGGAACAGCCGCAGCAACCCTGCGTTGCGGTCAATGAGCTCCTTGATAGACATATCGCACAGGTAAGGGCTCAGATCGCATCCTTACATGCTCTCGAAAACCAGCTGGTGACGTTGCGAGGTTGCTGCGATAACGAACGACAAAGTCTGGACTGCGGGATACTTTCGGGCCTGCTGGGGGGCGACAAACCTCTTTCGTAATCCGGCATAAAGTCATTTTTGCGTCGTCTTGAATCGCCCATAGCGCTTGACCCTATAGCAGCTATAGGGTGTTCACTCGGGCATCTACTGCGTAAGTGAGATCCAGATGAATACCGCTCTCAGCATTGCCATTGATGAGGCCTTCTTCCAGGCTAGGAAAGCACTTAATGAAGAGGCGCCAACCGAGGCTTTCTCCTGGCTGGAGCGAGCCCACATATTGAGCCAGCGAATGCCTATTCTTCATGCTCAGAGCCATTGGCTGATGCTGAGGGCCGGCTGGCAGTTGCGCGACTTACGAAAGGTGCTCAGCCAAGTACCGCGAATCATGGCGGCCCTGCTGTTCTCGAAGATCTGGGTGCCGCTCGGAAACAGCGGGCGCGCCAGGGTCAGTGCTTTTGCGCCGATGCCTATTTCACCGGAGCTGCAGCGACTTCTCCAAGGAGAAATGCAATGAGGTCGTCTCCTAGATCACCTCTTGTTGCTCCTGGGTTCTGGTGGATGCTATCGCTAGCCATTGCCTCGGCCGACCTAGCGTTGAAAAGCGCAATTACGGGTTCGCTCCCGGTCGGCACCGTGATTCCTCTCACCCCGTTCTTCAACCTGGTTCACTTCTGGAATACCGGTGCAGCGTTCAGCTTCCTGGCTGACGCGGGTGGTTGGCAGCGTTACTTCTTCATTGTCATAGCTTTGGTCGTTTCGATCGTGCTGGCTCTGATATTGCGTAAACGCAGAGCCAAAAGCGAAGCCCTAGGCTATAGCCTTATCTTGGGCGGGGCAGTTGGGAATCTGATTGATCGCGCATTTCGAGGCCATGTAATCGACTACCTGGATTTTTACTGGCTGTCCTGGCATTGGCCTGCGTTTAACCTGGCGGATATTGCTATCGTCGGTGGCGCCGCCATGTTGATCCTGAGCAGTTTGCTAAGCCCAAATGCGGAAGCCGGCCGAGTCAACGAATGAAAGGCTCGCTCTCAACGGATACCGTACGCTGGGCAGGCCAGGCCTGGATAGGGCCCGGCATCGGCATCTTTCATGGCCGTGCCGGCCACCAGGAGTGGCACCACCATCAGGCGCATCAGATTTCAGTGGGCCTCGATTCACCTGTATCGGTTGAAACCCCGTTGGGCATTCAAACAGGGGCTGCCATCTTCATCGCCGCGGGCCTGAAACACCGGATCAGTGCTGGTCGAGTGCTGTCGATCTATCTGGATGCACTATCCGATGAAGCCCCAACTATGCGGGGTACCGAAGAAGCAAGGGTAGTCGTGATCGCCCCGGCGGACGTAGTAGCGATTATCGATATGCTGCGCGAGACAGGACATACCGCTCTCCAGGTTAGGACGGGGGTGCGCCAGGCACTGCGGCTACCCGATCCACCGATTCCAGATCCTCGCTTGACAAAGGTGATTGAAGCGCTGCATAGAGGCCAAATGAGGCGCGAAGAAATGGCCGCGTTGGTGCATTTATCCCTTACACGGTTTTCCCATTGGTTCGTGGAACAGACAGGCTTGCCGCTGCGCAGCTATGCGAAATGGTTACGTCTCACACAAGCCCTACAGCACCTAGCCAAAGGGGGTCTACTCACTGAAGCGGCCCATGAGGCGGGCTTTTCTGACTCGGCACATTTCTCCCGGACATTCCGGGCACTGCTGGGCATCGATCCTTCCTCCGCCCTGGCTGAAGTCGATCTTCAGGGGTCGTAGCTCTTTCGTTCAAGCCGAAAGCGGACCTTCCCACATACAGTCATGGCTCCCTACTCAGGAGCTGAGCGATGTCTATTCCCTTGCGATTCGCCATACGGTGGCTGAGCTATCCACTTGTGTTTGGCGGCTGTGCCTCCTTCATGATTTGGGCGCTGTATGCAGGTATACCGTATTGGCCCACCACACCCATAGTCGCCGCGGCGGGGCTGCTACTCATTGCTGGCTTGGAGCGCATCCAGCCTTTTCGGCGAGCCTGGCTGGAAGATCATCAGGACACCCTGACGGATCTGCTGCACATGCTGGTGAACCTGTCTGTCATTCAATTTACTGCAGAATTTCTGGCTAAGTTAGGCGATGCGGTACCGGCTTCGGTTCGGCTCTTTCCGATCGAGAGCCCATTGTGGCTGCAATTGCTACTAGTCGCCGCCGTGCTCGACTTGAGCCTGTATGTGATGCACCGCATCAGCCACCGGGTGCATTGGCTGTGGCGCTTTCACATGATCCATCACAGCGCTGAGCGGCTCTACTGGATGAACGGAGAACGTCGACATCCTCTGCATGCGGCGTTGATGGCCGGGCCGGGGCTGGTGGTTTTGCTCATATCTGGAGCTCCGTCTGCCGTAGTCGCAACGTGGTTTGGGATCCTAACCGTCCATCTGGCCTTTCAGCATTCGAACCTGGACTACAGCGTGGGTTGGCTGCGGCATGTGCTAGGGGTTGCTGAGGTCCATCGTTGGCACCATAAGCGCGACTTCGAAGACGCCCAGGTCAACTTCGGTGAGTTTTCAACCGTGTGGGATCGGCTATTCGGAACCTTCTATGACAGTGCCGGGAAGCTGGGCAAAGCTGAGGTTGGGCTGCATGAAAAGGACTACCCCAGAAATTATTTCGGGCAATTTATTGATCCTCTTCGTCCAACATCTGCTTACCCGGCCGGTCACAATTCTTTAGAACAGGATGAAAGCCGCAATACGTAGCTAGAACGGGTGGAGTCTCAACGGGAGTACAAGCGATGCCAAACATACCGCGTGACACCGGATTGGACAGTACTTGGGCCTTCTTGCGAGATCCCTACCGATTTATCTTTGCGCGCAGTCAGTTTCATCAATCGCCGGTGTTTCAAACTCGCTTGATGTTACAGAAAACTCTGTGCCTAACAGGTGCCGAAGCTGCTCGCTTGATTTGCGACCCTGACCGATTCGTTCGCCAGAACGCTGCGCCCAAGCGACTGCAAAAAACCTTATTCGGACAAGACGGTGTCCAAGGTTTGGACGGTGATGCGCATCGTCACCGAAAGGCCCTCTTCATGGGAGTGCTCACACCCGCGAACGTGCAGGAACTAGCAGAGTTGAGCGAGGTTCGTTGGAGGGAGTATGCGCGAACTTGGCGTCCCGGTGAGTCAATCGTCCTCTACGAGATTGCTCGCGAAATTCTATGCCGCACCGTATGCGACTGGGCCGGTGCTCCAATCGCTGAAAGAGATGTTCAACAATGGACTCAAGATCTTGCAGCTCTCTATGAGCACGCCGGCGCGATCGGTCTGCAGCACTGGCAGGCACGGAAGGCACGTCGCCGATTGGAGCAATGGGCGGCAGAACTTGTCGAGTCCACTCGCGCCGCTCCCCCTACACCCGAGCAATCGCCTCTCGAACGCATCGCCCATTACAAGGACCAGCACGGACAGCCGTTGGATCTACATACCGCATCAGTGGAACTACTAAATCTGCTGCGGCCGACGGTAGCCGTCTCTGTATTCATAACCTTTGCAGCGCTAGCGCTGCACAAGCACCCGTTCTGTCTGAGAAACCTGCAGTCGGGAGATGAAAGAGATATAGGTTGCTTTGTGCAGGAAGTGCGGCGTTTCTACCCCTTCTTCCCAGCGATCAGCGCTCGCGTGAAAGAAGATTTTCTATGGGAAGGATTTGCCTTTGGCAGGGGCACCTTAGTCCTGCTGGACTTATACGGAACCAATCACGATTCCCAGCTCTGGGAGGAGGCAGATCGTTTCAAGCCTGAGCGCTTTCGATCCAACTCTCCGTCGCCATACTGCTTCATCCCACAAGGACCAGGCGACCCGCATGTTAACCATCGCTGTCCAGGTGAAGGCGTCGCCGTCGCATTGATGAGCGTTGCTGTTCGCTTCCTGGCTCGCTCGCTCCAATATGAGGTTCCCGAACAGGATCTATCAATCACCTGGGACCGATTGCCGGCACTGCCCCGAAGCCACTTCGTCATGCGGAATGCGCGAATCACAATGTAAGTTTGGTGTTTAACGAAGCGAGTCTCGCCCATCTCAAGATATGAACGGTGGGGCATGGCGTTGAGCTGCCCAGCGCAACCACGGCAATCGGGGAATACTCAGAATAAGCTGTTCACAGTCATTCCCCAATTGAGTCATTTCCGAGGGCCGTTCTGACTTATTGTCGCTTGGTATCGTCCAGATTCAGCGCAACGGGCAGGTCAGTCGGTGCCAGACAAATGCCCTCGTCACTGCAGGCCTGCACCCGTACAATCATTTCGAGCCTGCCTGCCTTTTCCAGCACGGCGGTCTGTTTTTCGTCGGGCCGCAGCCGAATACTTGCACCGTCGTCATACACCTCTAGGGCGGTGTCACTCAGCACAATGTCACTGACCCGGCCGCGCGGGTACTGCGTCGGGATTATAAGCGCCTGGCCGTTGACTGAAGAGCTGACGACGGTGGGAATCAGGAATTCCATGGAGGCCGGATTTGCATTCACATGCCAGCCCGGTTGAATGTTCAGTGTTAAAACGAAATCACCCGTCTTTCCCGCCATTGCTGCGGCGCCTCCCGCAACAGTGAGGCGGACCTTATCAGCGGAATTTGCCAACCCTGCTCGGGTCGGCACCGGGACTTCAAGACCGGCACGTTCAGTCTGGGCAGCGTCGAGGTTGTTTCCGTTGGTGTCGATCAACATGAACGCAGCGATCGCGATCGCAAAAACCACTACTCCAGCTAGCAATCCTTTTTGTCGAATCACCATGATTGGGTCTCCAGTATCTAAGGTTGTGGGTTTCCGGTGCGATTGATAGCTTCGACCAAGCTGTCGGTGTCAAAAAGCCCCGTGAAACGGGCGATAACGGTGTCGTCACGGTCAACAACCACTGCGAAGGGTAAGGCCTGCCCGCCGGTCGCAGTTAATAGCGCATCTTTTTCTGGGTTGCTCGCTGTCACGTCAACTTGTATGGGCACCATCTTGGTGCGCCGCACGGCTTCGGCCACAGCGGCCTCCTGGTAGACCGTGCGCTCAAGTATCTTGCAGTTGATGCACCAGTCGGCGGTGAACTCCAGCAAATAGGGTGTGCCCTGGGCTTTTGTCTCCGTCAGTAGTTTTGCGGAGTAGGGTTGCCAGACGAGTTCGTCTTCGCTGTTGCCCAGCGGGGATGCGAATTCCACAGTCATCGCAAGGGCAAGGCCTGCCGCCGTTGTGGTGATCACACGCACGGTACCATTACCCTGGACGAAACGGCGGGCACCCCAGGCCAGCACCAGGGCCAGCCAAGACCACCATAGCCAGGTATAAACCGCTTTGGGCACCAGGCTCGCGCTGAAAAAGACGGCTGCGGCCAGCAAGACCAACGCGAGCACTTCTCTAATGACCAGGGTCCAGGGCCCCGCCTTGGGCAACCGGCTCAGCCAATCGGGTTTGAGCATCAATGCTGCGTAGGGCAGCGACAACCCCAGCCCGATACTGCCGAATATCCCCATACTTACCGGCGTCGGCTGGGTAACGGCAAAGGCTAGGACTCCACCAAGGAAAGGACCGGCGCAGGGTGCGGCCAAAACCGCACTCAATAACCCAGATACGAATGCTTCAAAGTAGCGCCGGCCATGGACCGAGGCGGCGAACGCCGGGATCGGGATGGGCAAATCCAGCCAGGTGACCACCGCAAACCCGACCATCAAGGCAACAAGGACACCAACGAACACCGCAGACTGAAACAAAGTGCCCCAGCTCCACTGCAGAAGTGCGGTCAGTCCGCCCAACGTCAGGAAAAACGCGAGCGTTCCTGCGGTGAACGCCAATGCCGCCAGCACGCGGTGCGATCGTTGGCTGCCCGCCTCTCGTAAGATGGTCCGGACCTTAATGGGAATTGCAGGCAAAACGCAGGGCGTCAGGTTGAGCAGCAAACCTGCCACTATCGCCATTAAGAGCTGGCCGGCGATGAGTAAAGAGGGAATTTGATCCATCACTCAGCTATTCCCAGCCCCTTCCCACCCTTCCTGGCCGGAACGTCCGGTCTGACCCCGCCATTGGCTGCTTGCATACTTAAATAGCAGATTTTTTGAGTGCTCATATCTCTTCTCCATATAGACCCCGTCCTTTGAGTTATTGGCAAACGTCAGCTATCGGTAACGATTATCGCATCGGCTTCAGGCATCGCGAAGAGCTGAGATGACATTAAAGAATTTTACACAGGCGAGGCAGATGCTTGGTTAGTGCCACTCTGGGTATGCTAAAAACCTAGCGGCTTACCATTTTCATACGACTAGCCAACAACTAAATATAAGTCTGTTCACGCTGAGGCCCACAATCGCTCAATGAGCAGCTGCACGCACCGAGCCTACTGGTCCTCTCAAGAATAAGTAATGGCCTATAAACAATCCCCTAGGGATGGTCTGAAGTAGCCATGTATTTCTGGCTGACTTCAGCTTCCGCCGATTTTGAAAGCGGAAAATCGACCAAAAATGATCAGATCACCGCTCATTTCTGTGTTTTTAGCCGCCGCGAGCACCTCGCGGCGGCCATTCCCCGCATTACAGGCGCACCTCTCCCGCGTTGGTCAGTAACCGTCGGCGCGCCTTCCACAGATTCGACAGCGCGAACAGCGTGACCAACTGAGCGGTGTTCTTCACCAGCCCGCGGAAGCGCACCTTGGTATAGCCAAACTGCCGCTTGATCACGCGGAACGGGTGCTCGACCTTGGCGCGTACTTGGGGCTTTGGCCTTCTCGATCTTGCGCTTGGCTTTGTATAGCGCGCTGCGCTTATCGAGCTTCTTGTAGGTGATGCGGCGTGCCGCAACCTGCCAGATCACCTGACGCCCCTCATGCTCGGGACGCTTCTCAACGCCGGTGTAACCAGCGTCGGCGCAAACCACATTCTCGTCGCCGTGCAGCAGCTTATCGACCTGGGTGACATCCGCCACGTTGGCCGCCGTGCCCACCACGCTGTGCACCAAGCCCGATTCGTCATCCACGCCGATGTGCGCCTTCATGCCGAAGTAGTATTGCTGGCCTTTCTTGGTCTGGTGCATCTCCGGGTCGCGCTTGCCGTCCTTGTTCTTGGTTGAACTCGGCGCGTTGATCAGTGTGGCATCGACGATAGTGCCTTGGCGCAGCGACAGGCCGTGGTCACCCAGGTGGCCGTTGATCACAGCCAGGATGCCGGCAGCCAGCTCATGTTTCTCCAGCCCGGCTTTGGAGCTTTTTCCTGCGAGCCAATGCCATATGTAGACAAATCCCTTCCTTCTCACCCGATACAGAGTCTGCTCGCTGTGAGAATGGCAAGCGTTATGTATCCAACCGATGATACTGCCGAATTCGACGAAGCAGGAGCAAACCGAGTCCGAGTGCGATCACGCCAAGGATAGGCCAATCCCGCCAGCGCACATAAGGGGTCGCGCCAGTTCGGGGGGTCACTTCGGCGCTGAGGGTGGCTACGCGGAATTGAGGAGCGCGTGTAAGGACCTTTCCCTCATAGCTGACAGTTGCTGTGATGCCCGTGTTCGTGGCTCGCAGTAGGTCACGTCCGGTTTCGATGGCACGCATGCGGACCATCTGGAAGTGCTGGAGAGGGCCGATTGAGCTGCCGAACCAAGCATCGTTGCTGACATTCACCAGTAACTGCGCTTCGGGCAGAAGTTCCGTGACTTCAGCACCAAAGACCGCCTCGTAGCAGATGAGTGCTCCGACGGGCACACCCGCTGCGTTAAGGACGTGCGCTTCCCGTCCTGGTGTGAAATCGGACATAGGCGCCCCGAGCACGTCGAGGGCCGAACCCAAGAAGTTCCGGAGCGGAACATATTCACCGAATGGCACCAGGTGGCGTTTGTAGTAGTACCCTGCGGGATCTGAGAGGCTTATCACCGCGTTGTAGGTGCGACCGTCCGTCTCGCGTATAGGGACGCCAATCATTAACGAGGTGCCGGCCTGATCGGCTAACACCTCGAGCTCAGCAAGATATTCTCTAGCCTGGTCATGCCACATCGGGATTGCCGCTTCTGGCCAAATCACGATGTCGGCCCCGAGATGCTGCTTCGTAAGCGTCTGATAGCGGTCAAGCGTGATTTCCCGGGAATCCGGGTCCCATTTTTTGTCTTGCGTGATGTTTCCCTGCAAGAGGGCAATATTGATAGGGCCAGCGGCTGGCTGCGTCCACTCACGATCCAGAATCTGCAAGCTGGCGAGAGTAGCGATTAACACGGCACCGGCTACCGTCGCACGGTGCAGGCTTAAGCCCAAGATAACCCACGCAAGCCCGCCAGCGAGCAAGGCCACCAGAAAACTCACGCCAAGCACACCAAAGACAGGAGCGATAGTGGCAAGTGTGGTGTCGGTCTGGCTGTAGCCGATAAAAAGCCAAGGAAAGCCGGTTAAGAACCAGGTGCGCATCCATTCACTCAACACCCATGCCGCTGGTAGCCCTAGCCAGAGCGCCGTCGCATCGATCTCAGGGTGCAGGCGGCGTACGAGATACGCGACGCCCCATGGGAAGAGAGCTAGCAGCGAGACAAAGGCCGTTGTGGCTAACACTGCCACCACGGGGCCATTGCCGTACTGGCTGATGCTGATGTAGACCCAGGAGACACCTACGCCGAAGTAACCAAGGCCAAATATGTAGGCCGACCATAGCGCCTGACGCCTTGAAGATTGCGCGACCAGGACAAACAATGCGGCAAGAGCCATCACCGCAATCCATGCCCAGCCCACAGGGGCAAAGGCAAGCGGCATGGCGCCTCCGGCTAGTAAAGCCATCACCCTTGTCAGAAACGTCTTGTAGCGCATTCCCGAGGTTAAGTCGGACGGTAGAGCGCACTTATCACCCAATGCTCTCGCCTCCTAAGCCAAGATCAACCCTGTAGCTCATGCTTTCTTGCTCCGCTCAACTCACACCCATCAACCCATTCGACGGGCTGACCAGAGTAGCAAAGTGAACTTTCTGAACTCGACAAGGTGCGCCGTAAGCTGGGAGCTGCTCCGTATTCAGCCAGCAAGACAGCGGACAACCGCCACGTCTCGCTCGTCAAACATCAACCGCCTGTCGCTTCGAGCGACTGGCTAATCGATTCGCGCGTTGCGGGCGCCAGGCGCAGCTTCCAGCGCCCACTCTTCAGCTGCGATCTGGAAACGGTTCATGTACAGCACGAAAGCAACCACGCCCAGCAGGGTTAGAGGCGAGGCCAAGGCCAGCGCCCAAGCCGCCAGAGTAATGGCGAAGCCTAAGTACATGGGGTTGCGGCTGTAATGGTAGATGCCAGCCTCCACCAATGCCGAAGCCTGCTGCGGCTGCAATGGATTGACAGTAGTACGTGCGCGGCGAAACGACAGTACGCCGGCGAAACACACGCCGAGCCCCAGGAACAGTACCGGCAAAGCGACGGTCAGACGCGCGGTCCATGTCAGTTCGATGCTCGGCAATCTGGGTCCCGACAACCCCATCAGCAGAGCGATCAGGCCCGCTACGAGCAGCGGTGGCACGCGGTTCTCCAGCGCGCTCATAGTGTCATTCCCGTGCCTTGGCCACTTCGCTGCTCACTAATCGGCGCAGCGGCTCCGGGCCGAACTCGCTGAGCGCACGACCATTTACAAAAAAGGTCGGGGTGCCACGAATCCCAACGGCCTTGACGTCCTGCATGTCCGTTTCAAGCACGGCGTTGACGCTAGGCGTATGCATGTCCTGGCGGGCCTGCTCCAAGTTCAAACCGACGCGCTCGGCAGCAGCCCATGCCTGCGTTACCTTGGGGTCGTCGTGCCAACCGGGCTGGGTCTCCAGCACAGCCTCCAGCACTTGTTCATGGAGATTTTGCTTGCGCGCCGCCTCAAGCATCCGCGCCACTTCTTCCGAACCTTGATGAAACAGTACATAGCGCAGCACCAGACGTACATCTTCCGGGTTCTCGGCGAGGATCTGCTTCACATAGGGATGGAAGGCGCGGCATGCCTCGCATGAAGGATCGAAGAACTCGACAATGGTTACTGGCGCTTGCGTTGGGCCGAACACCGGCGAGTGGAAGCGAACCAGTTGGCCACCGTTCTGTTTGGGTTGTGTCGCGGTCTCTTGGGCTGTCGAACCGGGAGCTTGGGCCTGTTGAGGTGACTGCGAGGGGGAATAGAAGAATGCGGCGGCGGCAAAAACGGCCAGGATCACGGCACTGGTGATCAGGACCACGGAACGGCGATTCATGAAGTTGTTCTCCGACGGATGAGAATGAGCAGGATGGCGATCAGGATAAAGGCGAACAAGGCGAGTGCCGGCAGGGGCACCACGCCGAAGAGTGTCATTCCGGCGCCCGAGCAGGATGGACCGGTGGCCGTGCAGGGCTGGATCGGCTGTGGAATCAGCCCTGCATAGAGCAGCGTGTGAACAAATGCCAGCGCCGCACCGATAGCGGTCAGCGGTAGGGCGTAACGCCAGACTGTGAAATCCGAGCGGTAGCAGGCGATGGCCAGGATCACCGCCAGCGGAAACATAAAGGCGCGCTGGAACCAGCACAAAACACAGGGTGCCTGGCCCATCACCTCGCCAATGAACAGCGCGGATAGGGTCGATACCAGTGCGACCAGCCAGGTTAGCAGCAGCAGGTTCCAGGTCATGCCTGAACGTTGAGGATTCATTGCGGTTAGGGGGCACCTCAGAAAACGGAAAATAAAGCACGCTAAGGCATAGCTGACCTTGCCAGGCCTGCTTCGCCCTGTAGTGACGCGATCAACGGGCAGGAAACATTCCCCTTTCGTGCATGGCAGGCGCACACGAGTTCAGACAGCACGGTTTCCATGCGCGCCAAGTCGGCCATCTTCTCGCGCACGTCCTTGAGCTTGTGTTCGGCCAGGCTGCTGGCCTCCTCGCAGTGGGTGCCATCGTCGAGCCGCAACAGCTCGGCAATCTCGTCCAGACTGAACCCCAGCCGCTGTGCCGATTTCACGAATTTCACCCGAACCACGTCCGCCTCCCCATAGCGGCGGATGCTGCCGTAAGGCTTGTCCGGTTCCGGCAACAGGCCCTTGCGCTGATAGAAGCGGATTGTCTCCACGTTGACCCCGGCCGCCTTGGCAAAAACGCCAATGGTCAGGTTTTCCAAATTATTTTCCATATCGCTTGACTCCGTACATGAGTACGGAAGTAAGGTTACGCTATCCAATCCAAATTCAAAAGGGCCAACGTATGTCTGAACCACAAAACGGGCGCGGTGCGCTCTTCGCCGGCGGGCTGGCCGCCATTCTTGCATCGACCTGCTGCCTGGGGCCGCTAGTACTGGTCGCCCTGGGCTTCTCCGGTGCTTGGATCGGCAACCTGACGGTGCTGGAACCCTATCGACCGTTGTTCATCGGCGCGGCGCTAGTGGCGCTGTTCTTCGCCTGGAAGCGGATTTACCGGCCCGTGCAGGCATGCAAGCCAGGTGAGGTCTGCGCGATTCCGCAGGTGCGCGCCACCTACAAGCTGATTTTCTGGATCGTGGCCGTGCTGGTCCTGGTCGCGCTTGGATTTCCCTATGTCGTTCCATTTTTCTATTAACCAGGAGTTCATCATGAAGAAACTGTTTGCCTCCCTTGCCCTCGCCGCCGCTGTTGCCCCGGTGTGGGCCGCTACCCAGACCGTCACGCTAGCGGTTCCCGGCATGACTTGCGCCGCCTGCCCGATCACAGTCAAGAAAGCGCTCTCCAAGGTCGAAGGCGTGAGCAAGGTCGATGTGGGCTTCGAGAAGCGCGAGGCCGTCGTCACTTTTGACGACACCAAGGCCAGCGTACAGAAGCTGACCAAGGCCACCGCAGACGCCGGCTATCCGTCCAGCGTCAAGCAGTGAGCCAGCAAGCCAACGACAACAGCGAGAGCCGCTTCATGGGACTGATGACACGCATTGCCGATAAAACCGGCGCGCTCGGCAGCGTCGTTTCCGCGATGGGCTGCGCCGCCTGCTTTCCAGCCCTCGCCAGCTTCGGCGCGGCCATCGGGCTGGGCTTCTTGAGCCAGTACGAGGGACTGTTCATCAGCCGCCTGCTGCCGCTGTTTGCCGCGCTGGCCTTCCTGGCGAACGCGCTGGGTTGGTTCAGTCATCGGCAATGGCTGCGCAGTCTGCTCGGCATGATCGGCCCGGCCATCGTGTTTGCGGCCACGGTCTGGCTGCTCGGCAACTGGTGGACGGCGAACCTGATGTACGTCGGCCTGGCCTTGATGATTGGGGTGTCGATCTGGGACTTCGTGTCGCCGGCGCATCGCCGTTGCGGACCGGACGGCTGCGAACTCCCCGCCAAGCGCTTGTGAAAGACGGCTGACCGTGCGACACGGCGGCCCACACGAATAAGGAACGATGGTATGAGCACTCTCAAAATCACCGGCATGACTTGCGACTCGTGCGCAGTGCATGTCAAGGACGCCCTGGAGAAAGTGCCCGGCGTGCAATCAGCGGATGTCTCCTACGCCAAGGGCAGCGCCAAGCTCGCCATTGAGGTCGGCACGTCACCCGACGCGCTGACGGCCGCTGTAGCTGGACTCGGTTATCGGGCCACGCTGGCCGATGCCCCCTCAGTTTCGACGCCGGGCGGATTGCTCGACAAGATGCGCGATCTGCTGGGCAGAAACGACAAGACGGGTAGCAGCGGCGCATTGCATATCGCCGTCATCGGCAGCGGCGGGGCCGCGATGGCAGCGGCGCTGAAGGCCGTCGAGCAAGGCGCACGTGTCACGCTGATCGAGCGCGGCACCATCGGCGGCACCTGCGTCAATGTCGGTTGTGTGCCGTCCAAGATCATGATCCGCGCCGCCCATATCGCCCATCTGCGCCGGGAAAGCCCGTTCGATGGCGGCATCGCCGCTACCACGCCGACCATCCAGCGCACGGCGCTGCTGGCCCAGCAGCAGGCCCGCGTCGATGAACTGCGCCACGCCAAGTACGAAGGCATCTTGGAGGGCAATCCGGCGATCACTGTGCTGCACGGCTCCGCCCGCTTTAAGGACAATCGCAACCTGATCGTGCAACTCAACGACGGCGGCGAGCGCGTGGTGGCATTCGACCGCTGCCTGATCGCCACCGGCGCGAGCCCGGCCGTGCCGCCGATTCCCGGCCTGAAAGACACTCCGTACTGGACTTCCACTGAAGCGCTGGTCAGCGAGACGATTCCTAAGCGCCTGGCCGTGATTGGCTCATCAGTGGTGGCGCTGGAGCTGGCGCAGGCGTTCGCCCGACTCGGAGCGAAGGTGACGATCCTGGCTCGCAGCACGCTGTTCTTCCGCGAAGACCCAGCTATAGGCGAAGCCGTCACGGCCGCATTCCGCATGGAGGGCATCGAGGTGAGGGAACACACCCAGGCCAGCCAGGTCGCGTATATCAATGGTGAAGGGGACGGCGAATTCGTGCTCACCACGGCGCACGGCGAACTGCGCGCCGACAAGCTGCTGGTCGCCACCGGCCGCGCGCCCAACACACGCAAGCTGGCACTGGATGCGACGGGCGTCACGCTCACCCCGCAAGGCGCTATCGTCATCGACCCCGGCATGCGTACAAGCGTGGAACACATCTACGCCGCAGGCGACTGCACCGACCAGCCGCAGTTCGTCTATGTGGCGGCAGCGGCCGGCACTCGCGCCGCGATCAACATGACCGGCGGTGACGCGGCCCTGAACCTGACCGCGATGCCGGCCGTGGTGTTCACCGACCCGCAAGTGGCGACCGTAGGCTACAGCGAGGCGGAAGCGCACCATGACGGCATCAAAACTGATAGTCGCACGCTAACGCTGGACAACGTGCCGCGCGCGCTCGCCAACTTCGACACGCGCGGCTTCATCAAACTGGTGGTTGAAGAAGGCAGCGGACGACTGATCGGCGTGCAGGCAGTGGCCCCGGAAGCGGGCGAACTGATCCAGACGGCCGCACTGGCGATTCGCAACCGGATGACGGTGCAGGAACTGGCCGACCAGTTGTTCCCCTACCTGACGATGGTCGAAGGGTTGAAGCTCGCGGCGCAGACCTTCAACAAGGATGTGAAGCAGCTTTCCTGCTGCGCCGGGTGAGGACAAGGAGGTGTGCGATGAGCGCCTACACGGTATCGCAACTGGCCCATAACGCTGGGGTGAGCGTACATATCGTGCGCGACTACCTGGTGCGCGGCTTGTTACGGCCGGTGGCCTGCACCACGGGCGGCTACGGCGTGTTCGACGATGCGGCCTTGCAACGGCTGTGCTTCGTGCGCGCGGCCTTCGAGGCGGGTATCGGCCTGGATGCCCTGGCGCGGCTGTGCCGTGCGCTCGACGCAGCGGACGGCGCACAAGCCGCAGCGCAGCTTGCCGTGCTGCGCCAGTTGGTCGAGCGGCGGCGCGCGGCGTTGGCCCATCTGGACGCGCAACTGGCCTCCATGCCAGCCGAGCGGGCGCACGAGGAGGCATTGCCGTGAACGCCCCTGACAAACTGCCGCCCGAGACGCGCCAACCCGTTTCCGGCTACCTGTGGGGTGCGCTGGCCGTGTTGACCTGCCCCTGCCATCTGCCGATTCTCGCCGCCGTGCTGGCCGGGACGACCGCCGGTGCCTTCCTTGGCGAGCATTGGGGTGTTGCCGCGCTCGCGCTGACCGGCTTGTTCGTTCTGGCCGTAACGCGGCTGCTGCGCGCCTTCCGGGGCGGATCATGACGAGTTCGCAGCCCGCCGGATGGACGGCGGCCGAGTTGGCGCAGGCGGCGGCGCGCGGACAGCTTGACCTGCATTACCAGCCGCTGGTCGATCTGCGCGATCACCGGATCGCTGGCGCGGAAGCGTTGATGCGCTGGCGGCATCCGAGGCTTGGCCTGTTGCCGCCCGGCCAGTTCCTGCCGCTGGCCGAGTCGTTCGGCCTGATGCCGGAAATAGGCGCGTGGGTGCTGGGCGAGGCCTGTCGCCAGATGCACAAGTGGCAAGGACCGGCATGGCAACCGTTCCGTCTTGCCGTCAATGTGTCCGCCAGCCAGGTTGGGCCAACGTTCGACGACGAGGTAAAGCGGGTGCTGGCCGATATGGCCCTGCCCGCCGAGCTTCTGGAGATCGAACTGACCGAATCGGTCGCATTCGGCAATCCAGCCCTGTTCGCCAGTTTCGACGCCTTGCGCGCCATCGGCGTGCGCTTCGCCGCCGACGACTTCGGCACCGGCTATTCCTGCCTGCAACATCTGAAATGCTGCCCCATCACCACATTGAAAATCGACCAATCCTTTGTCGCCAGGCTCCCGGATGATGCCCGTGACCAAACTATCGTGCGGGCGGTGATCCAGCTCGCGCACGGGCTGGGCATGGAGGTGGTAGCCGAGGGTGTGGAAACACCCGACTGCCTTGCGTGGTTGCGGCAGGCGGGTTGCGACACGGTGCAGGGTTTCCTGTTCGCCAGGCCGATGCCGGCGGCGGCCTTCGTCGGCTTCGTCAACCAATGGAGGAACACCACCATGAACGCCAATGAACCGAGCACCAGTTGCTGCGTGTGCTGCAAGGAAATCCCGCTCGATGCCGCCTTCACGCCGGAAGGGGCCGAGTACGTGGAGCATTTCTGCGGGCTGGAGTGCTATCAGCGCTTCCAGGCGCGGGCCAGCACTGCGACCGAAACCAGCGTCAAACCGGACGCTTGTGATTCGCCGCCGTCAGGTTGAGGCATACCCTAACCTGATGTCAGATGCCATGTGTAAATTGCGTCAGGATAGGATTGAATTTTGAATTTATTGACATATCTCGTTGAAGGTCATAGAGTCTTCCCTGACATTTTGCAGGGAATTCCATGACTGGACAGCGCATTGGGTATATCAGGGTCAGCACCTTCGACCAGAACCCGGAACGGCAACTGGAAGGCGTCAAGGTTGATCGCGCTTTTAGCGACAAGGCATCCGGCAAGGATGTCAAGCGTCCGCAACTGGAAGCGCTGATAAGCTTCGCCCGCACCGGCGACACCGTGGTGGTGCATAGCATGGATCGCCTGGCGCGCAATCTCGATGATTTGCGCCGGATCGTGCAAACGCTGACACAACGCGGCGTGCATATCGAATTCGTCAAGGAACACCTCAGTTTTACTGGCGAAGACTCTCCGATGGCGAACCTGATGCTCTCGGTGATGGGCGCGTTCGCCGAGTTCGAGCGCGCCCTGATCCGCGAGCGTCAGCGCGAGGGTATTGCGCTCGCCAAGCAACGCGGGGCTTACCGTGGCAGGAAGAAATCCCTGTCGTCTGAGCGTATTGCCGAACTGCGCCAACGTGTCGAGGCTGGCGAGCAAAAGACCAAGCTTGCTCGTGAATTCGGAATCAGTCGCGAAACCCTGTATCAATACTTGAGAACGGATCAGTAAATATGCCACGTCGTTCCATCCTGTCCGCCGCCGAGCGGGAAAGCCTGCTGGCGTTGCCGGACTCCAAGGACGACCTGATCCGACATTACACATTCAACGATACCGACCTCTCGATCATCCGACAGCGGCGCGGGCCAGCCAATCGGCTGGGCTTCGCGGTGCAGCTCTGTTACCTGCGCTTTCCCGGCGTCATCCTGGGCGTCGATGAACTACCGTTCCCGCCCTTGTTGAAGCTGGTCGCCGACCAGCTCAAGGTCGGCGTCGAAAGCTGGAACGAGTACGGCCAGCGGGAGCAGACCCGGCGCGAGCACCTGAGCGAGCTGCAAACCGTGTTCGGTTTCCGGCCCTTCACCATGAGCCATTACCGGCAGGCCGTCCAGATGCTGACCGAGCTGGCGATGCAAACCGACAAAGGCATCGTGCTGGCCAGCGCCTTGATCGGGCACCTGCGGCGGCAGTCGGTCATTCTGCCCGCCCTCAACGCCGTCGAGCGGGCGAGTGCCGAGGCGATCACCCGTGCTAACCGGCGCATCTACGACGCCTTGGCCGAACCACTGGCGGACGCGCATCGCCGCCGCCTCGACGATCTGCTCAAGCGCCGGGACAACGGCAAGACGACCTGGTTGGCTTGGTTGCGCCAGTCTCCGGCCAAGCCAAATTCGCGGCATATGCTGGAACACATCGAACGCCTCAAGGCATGGCAGGCACTCGATCTGCCTACCGGCATCGAGCGGCTGGTTCACCAGAACCGCCTGCTCAAGATTGCCCGCGAGGGCGGCCAGATGACACCCGCCGACCTGGCCAAATTCGAGCCGCAACGGCGCTACGCCACTCTCGTGGCGCTGGCCACCGAGGGCATGGCCACCGTCACCGACGAAATCATCGACCTGCACGACCGCATCCTGGGTAAGCTGTTTAACGCTGCCAAGAATAAGCATCAGCAGCAGTTCCAGGCGTCAGGCAAGGCCATCAACGCCAAGGTACGTCTGTACGGGCGCATCGGTCAGGCGCTGATCGACGCCAAGCAATCAGGCCGCGATGCGTTTGCCGCCATCGAGGCCGTCATGTCCTGGGATTCCTTTGCCGAGAGCGTCACCGAGGCGCAGAAGCTCGCGCAACCCGATGACTTCGATTTCCTGCATCGCATCGGCGAGAGCTACGCCACCCTGCGCCGCTATGCACCGGAATTCCTTGCCGTGCTCAAGCTGCGGGCCGCGCCCGCCGCCAAAAACGTGCTTGATGCCATTGAGGTGCTGCGCGGCATGAACACCGACAACGCCCGCAAGCTGCCAGCCGATGCACCGACCGGCTTCATCAAGCCGCGCTGGCAGAAACTGGTGATGACCGACGCCGGCATCGACCGGCGCTACTACGAACTGTGCGCGCTGTCCGAGTTGAAGAACTCCCTGCGCTCGGGCGACATCTGGGTGCAGGGTTCACGCCAGTTCAAGGACTTCGAGGACTACCTGGTACCGCCCGAGAAGTTCACCAGCCTCAAGCAGTCCAGCGAATTGCCGCTGGCCGTGGCCACCGACTGCGAACAATATCTGCATGAGCGGCTGACGCTGCTGGAAGCACAACTTGCCACCGTCAACCGCATGGCGGCAGCCAACGACCTGCCGGATGCCATCATCACCGAGTCGGGCTTGAAGATCACGCCGCTGGATGCGGCGGTGCCCGACACCGCGCAGGCGCTGATAGACCAGACAGCCCCAGACAGCCATGGTCCTGCCGCACGTCAAGATCACCGAACTGCTGCTCGAAGTCGATGAGTGGACGGGCTTCACCCGGCACTTCACGCACTTGAAATCGGGCGATCTGGCCAAGGACAAGAACCTGTTGTTGACCACGATCCTGGCCGACGCGATCAACCTGGGCCTGACCAAGATGGCCGAGTCCTGCCCCGGCACGACCTACGCGAAGCTCGCTTGGCTGCAAGCCTGGCATACCCGCGACGAAACGTACTCGACAGCGTTGGCTGAACTGGTCAACGCTCAGTTTCGGCATCCCTTTGCCGGGCACTGGGGCGATGGCACCACATCATCATCGGACGGACAGAATTTCCGAACCGCTAGCAAGGCAAAGAGCACGGGGCACATCAACCCAAAATATGGCAGCAGCCCAGGACGGACTTTCTACACCCACATCTCCGACCAATACGCGCCATTCCACACCAAGGTGGTCAATGTCGGCCTGCGCGACTCAACCTACGTGCTCGACGGCCTGCTGTACCACGAATCCGACCTGCGGATCGAGGAGCACTACACCGACACGGCGGGCTTCACCGATCACGTCTTCGCCCTGATGCACCTCTTGGGCTTCCGCTTCGCGCCGCGCATCCGCGACCTGGGCGACACCAAGCTCTACATCCCGAAGGGCGATGCCGCCTATGACGCGCTCAAGCCGATGATCGGCGGCACGCTCAACATCAAGCACGTCCGCGCCCATTGGGACGAAATCCTGCGGCTGGCCACCTCGATCAAGCAGGGCACGGTGACGGCCTCGCTGATGCTCAGGAAACTCGGCAGCTACCCGCGCCAGAACGGCTTGGCCGTCGCGCTGCGCGAGTTGGGCCGCATCGAGCGCACGCTGTTCATCCTCGACTGGCTGCAAAGCGTCGAGCTACGCCGCCGCGTGCATGCCGGGCTGAACAAGGGCGAGGCGCGCAATGCGCTGGCCCGTGCCGTGTTCTTCAACCGCCTTGGTGAAATCCGTGACCGCAGTTTCGAGCAGCAGCGCTACCGGGCCAGCGGCCTCAACCTGGTGACGGCGGCCATCGTGCTGTGGAACACGGTCTACCTGGAGCGTGCGGCGCATGCGTTGCGCGGCAATGGTCATGCCGTCGATGACTCGCTATTGCAGTACCTGTCGCCACTCGGCTGGGAGCACATCAACCTGACCGGTGATTACCTATGGCGCAGCAGCGCCAAGATCGGCGCGGGGAAGTTCAGGCCGCTACGGCCTCTGCAACCGGCTTAGCGTGCTTTATTTTCCGTTTTCTGAGACGACCCCCACTTCACCAAGGTCGCCGACGAGGATGTGAGGGCACTCTATGCCTTCCTCATGACGCGTGAGCCGGTGAGCGCGCCGGCGCAGCGCAATACCCTGCCGTTCCCCTTCAACATCCGCGTCCTGCAAGCCGGCTGGAAGCTGCTGTTTATGGACCAGGGCCGCTATCGGCCGGTCGCCGGCAAGAGCAAAGCATGGAACCGCGGCGCCTATCTCGCCGAGGGCTTGAGCCATTGCGCCGCCTGCCACACGCCACGCAACGTGCTGGGCGCCGAGAAAGCCGCTGACGACAGCTACGCGGGCGCGATGATCGAAGGCTGGTTCGCGCCGGCACTGACGGCTGCCAATACCACACCGCTACCCTGGACCCAAGACGAGCTGTTCACCTACCTGCGCAGCGGAGCGACTGCCCTGCACGGCGTTGCCGCGGGCAAGATGTCGGACGTCGTGCACGACCTGGGCAGGCTTCCCGACGCCGATATCCAGGCAATAGCCGTCTATTTTGCCGACCTCAACGGCTCCTCCGCACTGAAGACAGGCAGCGATGAAGCGCTGGCCAAAGCGCTGGCGACCTCCGCTCTCGGCAGCCGCCTGGAACCCGACGCCGGAGCCGTCCTGTACTGGGCAGCCTGCGGGTCATGCCACTACAAAAGCGCAACGACGCCTCTCAGCGTGCGACCGGAGCTTGCCCTCAACAGTGCGCTCACCGCGGCCACCCCCGACACGTTCATCCATATCGTGATGGCTGGAATAGGTCTGGAAGAAGGCATCCCCAACGTGCTCATGCCGGCTTTCTCGCAGGCGCTGAACGATGGCGCTGGATTACTGTGCGATCCGCCATGGCAGCATTTTCTACCGGTACCAGTGTGGACAACGGATGCTCCGAAATAACGAACCCCCCAGGGTGCTGAGACAGATGACGAGGAAACCCAACAAGGAGGTCAGTTAGGATGAGCACCATCCGGATGGTCTGATTGTCTGGGTCAAAGCCCGCTTCTCGAAGCCTTTCCGGTGGCGGCATCTGATCGCTCCAGGCACCGCAGCATTTTGCTAACGCATCCACCTGGTCAGGCGGAAGGCCAATCGCCTTGCCGATATCTCTGATAGCGCCCGCAAAATGGTAGGTCGAGGCTACGCAGGTCAGCGCTGCACGCTCCCGTCCGTAGCGATTCCTGATAATTTTTTCTAGCGCTCGACGTCAGGCGCACGCGCCCTTTTTCGAAAATCCGCACTGCCTCAGGTCGACTAGCTGAAGCCAATAGAAAGGCCAGCCTCACCAGGGCCCCGGTATTCCAAAAAATCGTATGGACGGTCGGCGATCAGCAGGCCAGAGCCGGCATTGCATCGAGCATCTGGTTCGAAGGCCTTCGTTCCGGATTACTCCGGCGGTAGTAAGACCAATCGCCACGGGGTCGGGAAAAATTCCCGGCAGCACCGGGAATTTTTCCCTATCGGCGGTGCGCGGAAGCTCTCGATAATCAGTTCTGGCAGTTTGCCAGCCGACATCGGCCAGCATGGAGAGTCGCCCGCAAACCCGCCCCGGCACGATCCGCCAAACAAGAACAAGGAATGCCCATGCAATATCAGATCTGCCGCAGCTGGACGCCCCGTCGCACGCTGCTTTCGCTCGCCGTTGCCGGCTTGTTGCCTGGTTTCGCCCAGGCTGAGGAGCCACTCGAGCTCAAGAGTGATGAGGTTGTCGCCACGACTCCGCTGCCCGGCATCGATCTGCCGAAGGATCGGGTTCCGGCCAACATTCAAACCCTGGACGACGAGCGCCTGCGCAAGCTGGGAGGGCAGTCTCTGGCAGAAAAACTGCAGCGCGGTCTGCCGAGCGTCAACCTCAACGAGACCCAGGGCAACCCCTATCAGGCAGACCTGAATTACCGGGGCTTCACCGCTTCGCCGCTACTGGGCACGGCCCAAGGCCTATCGGTGTTTCTCGACGGCGTGCGCATCAATGAAGCGTTCGGCGACGTGGTGCACTGGGACCTTATTCCCCAGACCGCCATCGCTGGGGCGGCTCTGGTGCCTGGCTCCAACCCACTGTACGGCCTCAACACACTCGGCGGCGCCCTGGCGCTGGAAACCAAGCGGGGCGACACTCATCCTGGCGGCGCGGCGCAACTCTACGGCGGCTCCTTTGGCCGCTACGGTGGCTCAGTGGAGCATGGCGGCCAACATGAGGAGTTTTCCTGGTACTTGGCGGCCGAAGGGATGGATGAAGACGGCTGGCGCGACCATTCGCCGTCTGAGGTAGGCCAGCTGTTCGGCAAATTCGCCTGGACCACAGACAGCACGGACCTGGCCCTGACGCTGGCTCATGCTGACAACGATCTGATTGGTAACGGACTGATCCCCGAAAGCATGCATGAGCAGGACCGCGACGCGATTTTTACCTATCCCGACCAGACTGAGAACCGTAGCCACCTAATGGCGTTTTCCGGCAGTCACTGGCTGAGCGATAGCGACCGGCTGTCCGGCACCGTCTATTTGCGGCGCACCCGCACAGCGACCCTTAACGGTGACGGAAACGATGAGTACGAAGACGAATATGAAGAGTGGGAAGACGACGGCTTCCTGGCCGGCGAGGGTCCGGAAACCGGCGTGCTGAACCGCACCCGTACTAGCCAGCGCGCCTACGGCCTGGCCCTGCAGTGGTCCCGTCATGCCGGGGCCCACCAGTTCGCCTTTGGCCTGTCCCACGACAACACCCGCGCCAGCTTTCACCAGAGCGAGCAAGGCGGTGAGCTGACCGATAAGCGCGGCATTCTTGCCACCGAGGCCGAAGACCCAGCCAATAGCCTGTTGGGTCGCACCCGCACTTCCAGTCTCTACGCCACCGACACATGGTCGCTAACCGACGCGCTGCAGCTGACCGGCTCGCTACGCTACAACCGCACCCGGGTAGTCAACACCGATCGCATGGGAGATGACCTCAATGGCGATTTCACCTATCGCAAGCTGAACCCGGCGCTGGGGTTCGCCTGGCAGTTACAGCCCGCGGTGACCCTCTACGGAGGTTACTCCCAAGGCAATCGGGCGCCGACGCCGATCGAACTGGGTTGTGCCGATCCGGAAAATCCCTGCAGCCTGCCCAACGCCATGGCCGCCGATCCATTCCTGGAACAGGTCGTCACTCGCACCCTGGAATTTGGCGTGCGCGGCCAGCTGGCCAGCGGCACCGAATGGAACGTCACGGCCTTCCGCAGCCTTAACCACGATGATCTGCTGTTCGTCGGAACCGGTGGTAGCAAGGGTTACTTCACCAACTTCGGCCGCACAAGGCGCCAAGGTATCGAGCTGGGCCTGGCCGGCGAGCAAGGGCCGGTCGATTGGCGGGTGGATTACACCTACTTGCACGCCACGTTACAGTCCTCTGCATGCATCCTGGCCGAGAACAACAGCACCGAGGGCGAGGGCGGCTGCCCGGATGACGAGATTCACATCTCCCGTGGCGACTACCTGCCAGGGTTGCCGAAACACAACCTCAAGCTCGGCTTGGACTGGAATCTGAACGATCGGCTTCGTATCGGTACAACTGTGCTGGCGTATTCCGAGCAGTATGTGCGGGGCAATGAGAACAATCGTCATCAGTCCAACGACGAGGTCGAGGGCAGCGGCACACTGCCGGGTTATGCGGTGGTCAATCTGAGTGCCGATTACCGCTTCGCTCGTGACTGGACTCTGTTCGGTCGGGTCGACAACCTGTTCGACAAGCGCTATGCCACGAGCGGCGCCTTGGCCGAAAACCCTTTCGTAGGCGCTGGCAATGCCTTCGAAACCGACCCGGAGGAGTGGCGCCACGAGCAGTTCATCGCGCCCGGTGCGCCGCGTGCTGGCTGGTTGGGCGTACGTTACGTTTGGGATGCGTTGTAAGCGTAAAAAACGACGGCACAGGGAGGTGCGTGTCGACGATAAAATCATTGGCCGGACCTCTCAGCAGTCGCGGAGAGGTCAGCCAGATCTCGGTTCAAGCTGCAACACAACGTGCGAAAGGACATCCAGCGCCGGATAGACGTTGGGGCAGGGATGGCGAAAGGAACCCGGCAATCCTTCGTTGAGTATGCATTTCAGGCCGGACGGTCCGTCGTCCAGGCCGAGCCTCATATCACTCGATCCAGTAGCAACGCTCGCGACTGCGCATCCAATGCAAGAAATACCATCAGCGCGGCATAGGCATCGTTGGCGGCATAACGCTGCTGCGCTTCGGCCAGATTTTTGTTAGCCCAGTTGGAAGTCGACACGCTGCGTGACTTGCTTATACCGGCACCCAGTACCGCCGCCACCGCACCGCGAAGCCCGACCTGACCCTTCTTGCCGTGATATCTCAGCGCCGAACCAAGATCGACGCTGTGCCGCAATTCGATCCCCAACCGGGTGCGTAGACGGCTGCGATCGGACGCCAGACCGAATCCGACTTTCAATACTTGGTCCGTCTCCAGCACCCGCTTAGCGGCCTCGACGCAACCGGGTATTCCGATCTGAAAAAGATAGGCTTTTGTTGGCGTTGCGAACTGAATGAGGTGAGGCCCGCTGGACAGCTCGCCTACTGTGAAGGTGGGTTTGGATTCGGTATCGAACCCGATCTGTGCAAAGGTCAGGATGTCGTCGACGGCCTGGGCGAATTCCTCGGGCGTCGACGGCGTGACGATACGGTCGAGGGCGAGACCGTCGAAGCGGGGCAGGCGCTCGAGGTCGGTCAACTGGGGAATGCGGATATCGATAGGGCCTCCACTTCAAGCCGCTGAATCGTCGCCCCTGGGAACGGGCGCGCACCTGCCATTAAAGCGCATGGCGCGCTGGTTCGATGCACCCGTCGTATTACTTCTCCCAGTCCACTGGGCAATCGAAGCAACCGTCCATATTGCTGCCTTGAAAGGTTGCATAGTGTCGGCGTGCGCCAGTCAGGGTCGCGTTGCCGAGATTGGCATCGTTGAGCTTGCCTTCCTGCAAATTAGCGTCGGTCAGATTCGCATGGTCGAGGTCGGCCTTGCTTAGCCAGGTCATTTCCAGGTTGGCGGCGGTGAGGTTGGCACCATGCAACTTCGCACCGCTCAAACGAGCGAATTCGAGATTGGCCGCAGTCAGGTTGGCCCCATTGAATCGCGCGGCCTGCGCGAACAGTCCCCAACCCTGAATGGCCACCAATTGCGCATCGGTGAAGTTCGCCAGACGCAGGTTGGCTTGTTGAAGACTGGCGCGGGTGAGGGTGGCGCCGGTCAAGTTGGCCTTCTCCAGATTGGCCAGGTCGAGATTGGCATGCCTCAGGTTGGCCCCGGTGAGATCGGCGCCGGTCAGATCCATCTTGCGCATGTCCTGGTTGCTCAGGTCGGCGCCGCGAAGATCGGCGTTGGCACATTTGCTTTCTGGCTGGATGACACAGCCATTGATGGTGGGCGGCTGGTCGTCAGCGTGCAGCGGCGCGCTGAGGATCACTGCGATGGGCAGCAGATAGCGGGATATGTTCATGGCGGTTCCCATGTTCGATAGGTGAAGAAAGAGCAGCCGGCTCAGGCGAGGACCGTCAGGCCAGGAGAGCGCCAACTCTGTAGGCCAATCCAGTTCATGTCCCGCCAGCTGTTCCGTGTGCGGCTGTGCTCGCTCATCGAGCACAGCCGGCGTCTTATCGTTTGGCGGTCTGGTTTTCCCAACTAGGGATTCGAAACGCCCAGAACGAGCCGCCTTGAGCAACCGGCTTGGTCAGCACAGCCATGTCGCCGCCCCACAGCGGCACAGCGCCGCCGTAGCCAACGGTCACGCCAATGAACTGCTCGCCGTCCTGTTCCCAGGTGATCGGCGGCGCGATGATTCCGCTACCGGTCTGGAATTTCCAGAGCTCCTCGCCGGTTTTCGCGTTGAAGGCCTTCAGGTAGCCATCACCTGTACCGGTGAACACTAGGTTGCCCTTGGTGGCGAGGACGCCGGCCCAGAGCGGCAGCGGTTCCTTGTGCTCCCAGGCGACCTTGCCGGTGGTGGGGTCCATGGCACGCAGAATCCCGACGTGATCGTCATACATGCGCTTGATGCGGAAGCCTTGGCCGAGGTAAGCGTTGCCTTTCTTGTAGCTGACCTCCTCGGTCCAGTAGTCCTCTTTCCAATGGTTGGCGGGAACGTAGAACAGGCCAGTATCCTGGCTGTAAGCCATGGGGTTCCAGTTCTTGCCGCCGAGGAAGGGCGGTGAGACTTCCACTGATTTGCCGTGCGCCTCGCCGGGCTCAGGCTTCGGCGGGCGCTGGCCCTCGTTCTCCACCGGCCGCCCGGTCTTCAGGTCGATGTGGCTGGCCCAGGTGATGTTGTCGACGAAGGGGAAGGCGTTCTGCAGTTTGCCGTCCTCGCGGTTGACCACATAGAAAAAGCCGTTGCGGTCGGCGTGGGCCGTGGCTTTGACGGTCTTGCCATCTTTGTTCTTGTAATCGAACAGGACCAGCTCATTGTTGCCGGAGAAGTCCCAGGCATCGTTCGGTGTGTGCTGGTAGAACCACTTCACTTCGCCAGTGGTGGCGTCGACGCCAACCTGCCCAGAGGTATAGAGGCTGTCGTAATCCTTCGGATCTCCGCCATCGGCGGTGCGTGCCCAGCCGTTCCAGGGCGCCGGATTGCCCGCGCCGACGATGATGGTATTGGTTTCGGCGTCGAAGCTCGCGCTCTGCCACGGAGCGCCGCCGCCCTGGCTCCAGGCTTCCTTCTTGCCGGTGGGTGAGTTCGGGTCATCCGGCCAGGAGGGCGCCTTGATGTCGCCGGTCGGCGTGCTCTCCTTGCCGTTCAGTCGGCCAACGTGACCTTCGACGAAGGGCCGCATCCAGACTTCTTCACCCGTGTCCGGATCGCGTGCGAACAACTTGCCGACAACGCCGAATTCATCGCCGGAGCTGCCGTGGATTAGCAAAACCTTCCCGCTCTTCTGATCCTTGATCAGGGTGGGCGCGCCGGTCATCGTGTAACCCGCGCCGTGCTCGCCGAATTTCTTCTTCCAGACGACCTTGCCGGTGTCCTTGTTCAGCGCCACCACCTGAGCGTCGAGGGTGCCGAAGTAAATCTTGTCGCCGTAGATAGCAGCGCCGCGGTTGACCACGTCGCAGCAAGGGCGTTCTGCTTTATCCCGAAGGCATGATCAAGCTCAACGAAAGTGCCGCGGCGGTACTGGCTGAAGTTGATGGGGCTCGCACCGTCGGCGCCATCGTCGCCGATCTGCAGGCGCGCTTCCCGGATGCAGAAGGGATTGAGGAAGATATCGTCGCGTTTCTGGAGGTGGCCGTTGAACGGTTCTGGATCGAGCTTCGCTAAGCCCGGCTTTGAGCCCGGTCCGCCGCTGTGGCTGCTGGCGGAGCTGACTTATCGTTGCCCGCTGCAATGCCCGTACTGCTCGAACCCGCTGGATTTCGCCCGCAGCAAGGACGAGCTGAGCACTGCCGAGTGGATCGAGGTGTTCCGACAGGCCCGCGAGATGGGCGCGGCGCAACTGGGCTTTTCCGGCGGTGAGCCGCTGGTCCGGCAAGATCTGGCCGAGCTGATCAAAGCGGCGCGAGACCTCGGCTATTACACCAATCTGATCACCTCGGGCATCGGCCTGACCGAAGAGAAGATCGCTTCGTTCGCCGACGCCGGGCTCGACCACATCCAGATCAGCTTTCAGGCCGCCGATGAGGAGGTGAACAACCTGCTCGCCGGCTCGAAGAAGGCTTTCGCGCAGAAGCTCGCCATGGCACGAGCGGTAAAAGCGCATGGCTATCCGATGGTGCTGAACTTCGTTACCCACCGGCACAACATCGACAACATCGAGCGCATCATCCAGCTGTGTCTGGAATTGGAAGCCGACTTCGTGGAGCTCGCCATCTGTCAGTTCTATGGCTGGGCCGAACTCAATCGCGCCGGGCTGCTACCAAGCAAGGATCAGTTGGTGCGTGCCGAGCGCATCACCAACCAGTGGCGCGGCAAACTCGCCGCCGAAAACCATCCCTGCAAGCTGATCTTCGTCACGCCCGATTATTACGAAGAGCGTCCCAAGGGCTGCATGAACGGCTGGGGCAACCTGTTTCTCGACATCACACCGGACGGCACAGCGCTACCTTGTCACAGCGCGCGTCAACTGCCGATCAGCTTCCCTAACGTTCGCGAGCAGAGCATCGAGCAGATCTGGAAGCATTCTTTTGGCTTCAACAAGTTTCGCGGTTTCGATTGGATGCCCGAGCCTTGCCAATCCTGCGGCGAGAAGGAAAAGGACTTCGGCGGCTGCCGCTGCCAGGCTTTCATGCTCACTGGCGATGCGGCCAATGCCGATCCGGTGTGCAGCAAGTCTGCGCACCACGACAAGATTCTTGCCGCCCGCACCGAGGCCGAAGAAGCGCCACGCGGGCTTGATGAGCTGACCTTTCGTAACGAGAAGGCATCGAAGCTGATCCTCAGGGTATAAGGTCATCGATCGACGCCTAACCGACTGGAACCGTTTGGATGACCAAGACCGCAATCCCCTATGGCTTCTGGCCCAGCGACTGGACTGCCGAAGATGCCGCCTCTGCAAGTTGTGACTTTGCCGAGCTTCGCGCTGGCCATGGGGGCGTGTTCTGGGTTCAGTACGATCCGGCCGATGTGCGTTCCACGTTGTGGTATTGGCACGCTCGCGGCTTGCGTAGCCTCACGCCGCCCGGGTTCTCGCTTCGCAGCCGTGTATACGAATACGGCGGCGGTGCCTTCTGCCTGACCGACGCCGGGGTTGCGTTCGTCAACGAGCAGGATCAGCAAATCTACCTGCAGGGCCTATCTACGGACGCAGCGACGCCGCCCATCGCGCTGACCGATGACGACGCTTGCCGGTACGGTGATCTGCAGTTCGACACGCGCCAGCGGGCCATTCTCGCCGTGGAAGAAACCGCCGAAGAAGCTCGCTCAGAGCATCGTCTGGTCAGCGTTTCGCTGGTTGATGGCAGCCGAAGCGTACTTATCGAGGGGAGCGACTTTTACTCGTCACCGACCTTGGATGCGACAGGCCAACGTCTTGCCTGGATCGAGTGGCAACGCCCCGAACAACCTTGGACGTCCACCAGCCTCTGGATTGCCGAACGTACCGAAAATGATCGCTGGGGAGCGCCGCGGTGCCTGGCCGGCGCAGCGGGAAATGAGTCGCTGCAACAGCCGCGCTTCGCTCCGGATGGCGCCTTGTATTGCCTGACTGACCGCGAAGGCTGGTGGCAGCCTTGGAGAATGCAGGACGACAGCCTTGTTCCGGTAACCGGCGCGGCTGCGGCTGGGTGTGATCATGCCCCGGCGCCCTGGCAGCTGGGAACGGTGAGCTATCTACCCTCGGCGGACGGCGCTTTGCTGTTGACACGCATAATGGATGGCTACGGACTGTTGTTCGAACAAGACAGCCAAGGTAATGAACGCCAGCTGGCGATGGAATTCAGCCGTTGCCGCCAACTTGCTGCCGGCGAGCGACACTTTTACTGCATAGCAGGCTCGTCGGGCCTGACGCCTGCCGTGTTAGCAATCGACAGGGTTACCAGCTGCATCGAAATGCTCGCCGGAGGCGAACAGCCTTTGGCGGCCGATCAGTTGTCGTGCCCCCAGGCGTTCAGTTTCGCTACCGGGCAAGGCGAGGTGGCGCACGCATTTTTCTACCCGCCGAGCAATGCACAGTGCCAAGGTCCTTCACAAGAACAGCCATCGCTCGTGGTGTTCATGCATGGCGGGCCTACGTCCGCCAGCTACCCGGTCTTCGATCCGCGCATCCAATATTGGACTCAGCGCGGTTTCGCCGTGGCTGATATCAACTACCGCGGCAGCAGCGGTTTCGGGCGTGCTTATCGTCAGCAGTTGCGAGGCGAATGGGGTGTGATCGAAGTGGAAGACGCCTGCGCCGCGGTACAGGCGCTCGCCACGAACGGCCAGATCGATCCGACGCGAACGTTCATCCGGGGTTCGAGCGCGGGCGGTTACAGCGCGCTCTGCGCACTGGCTGCTAATGCTGATTTTAGCGGCGGTGCCAGCCTCTACGGCGTCAGTGATCCGTTGGCGTTGCGCCGGGTTACGCACAAGTTTGAAGCCGATTATCTGGATTGGCTGATAGGCGATCCAGAGCTCTACGCCGAGCGCTACCGGCAGCGGACGCCGTTACTCAATGCGGGGCTGATTCGGGTGCCGGTGGTCTTCTTTCAAGGCGGGCAAGACGCGGTGGTGCTACCCGAGCAGACCGAGTCCATGGTTGCCGCTCTGCGCGAACGAGGCGTGACAGTCGAATATTGTTTTTATCCAGAAGAGCGCCACGGCTTCCGGCAGGCGACCAACCTGGCCGATGCGCTGGAGCGGGAATGTCGCTTCTATCCGGAGCTTCTTCGCTGAGCCGGCTGGCATTCATGGCCGTATGCACCGTTGTGGATTGCTTTGATCGTAGAAAACAGTAGGCTTGGCGAACGTAACAAAATAATAACTATAGGCCGTTGTATGAGCCCCAATCTTAGTCTGCAGCGCAAATTCGTTTCCCCCGAGATCGTGTTTGGTGCGGGTTGTCGGCACAGTGCTGGCAACTACGCGAAGAACTTTGGCGCACGCAAGGTGCTGCTGGTTTCCGACCCAGGTGTGGTTGCCGCAGGGTGGATCGGCGACGTCCAGGCAAGCCTGACCCGCCAGGACATTGACTACCATCTGTTTACCCAGGTCTCGGCCAATCCTCGTTCCGAGGAAGTGATGCTGGGCGCTGAGGTCTATCGCAACGAAGGCTGCAACGTCATCGTCGCGGTAGGCGGTGGCAGCCCGATGGACTGCGCCAAGGGCATCGGTATTGCGGTCGCACATGGTCGCAACATCATTGAATTCGAAGGCGTCGACACGCTGCGCGTGCCGAGCCCGCCGCTGATTCTGATCCCAACCACGGCCGGCACCTCCGCAGATGTTTCGCAGTTCGTGATCATCTCCAACCAGACCGAGCGGATGAAGTTTTCCATCGTCAGCAAGGGCGCCGTACCCGATGTGTCGCTGATCGATCCGGAAACGACCCTCAGCATGGATCCGTTCCTCTCGGCCTGTACCGGCATTGATGCGCTGGTGCATGCCATCGAAGCCTTCGTCTCGACCGGCAACGGGCCGCTGACCGACCCGCACGCATTGGAAGCGATGCGCCTCATCAATGGTCATCTAGTGCAGATGATCGCCAATCCGGCAGATATCGAGCTGCGCGAGAAAATCATGCTCGGCAGCATGCAGGCCGGGCTGGCGTTTTCCAATGCGATTCTCGGTGCAGTGCATGCGATGTCCCATAGCCTTGGCGGCTATCTCGACCTCCCGCATGGCTTGTGCAACGCAGTGTTGGTCGAGCATGTAGTGGCGTTCAATTACAGCGCTGCGCCCGAGCGTTTCAAAATTGTGGCGCAAACATTCGGCATCGATACGCGCGGCATGACCCATGCGCAGATTCGCGATGGTCTGGTCGCTCATCTGGTTCAGCTCAAGCAAGCCATTGGTTTCAACGAAACGCTGGGGTTGCATGGCGTGAATCTTTCGGACATCCCTTTCCTGTCGCGGCACGCTATGCAGGACCCCTGCATCCTGACCAATCCTCGCTCGTCGACCCAGCGCGACGTCGAAGTGGTATATGCCGAAGCACTCTGAGCAGGACGACGCTCTCGCTGGCCTGCTTGGGCTTGGCACGCATTCGGCTCGTAAAAGTCACTATCCAGAACTGGTTGCGCGCCTCGAAGAGCTGGAAGCCGAGCGCAATCGCTACAAATGGCTGTTCGAACATGCAGTGCATGGCATCTTTCAAGCCAGCCTGCAGGAAGGCATCCGCGCGGCCAATCCCGCATTGGCAGGTATGCTCGGCTACGACAGCCCCTCGGACGCGCTCTGGGGGCTAACCGATCTATCGCATCATCTATTCGTCGGCGGTGAGGAAGAGCTGAACCGCATCCGCCGCATTCTTAGTGATCAACGGGGCCTGTTTGGCTATGAGACCCGCTTGCGTCGCAAGGACGGTAGCGCGATCGACGTAATAATGAACTTGCTGCTCAAACCGGATGAAGATGGTTTGGTCGAGGGTTTCGTTGCCGATATCACCGAGCGCAAATTGGCTCAGCTGCGGTTGCTGCAGCTCAACGAGCAGTTGGAACAGCGCGTCGCCGAACGAACTGTCGAACTGCGCAAGGCCCGTGATGCAGCCGAGGCGGCCAACCAAAGCAAGGACAAGTATCTAGCGGCGGCCAGCCACGATCTGTTGCAGCCGCTCAACGCGGCGCGCCTGTTGATATCGACCTTGCGCGAGCGGAGTTTGCCCGGCGCGGAACGGAATCTCGTCGAGCGAGCGCATCAGGCGCTGGAAGGTGCGGAAGATTTACTCACCGACTTGCTGGACATTTCCAAGCTCGATCAACGAGCGATCAAGCCGGACATCGAGGTGTACCGTCTGGATGAAGTGCTGCTGCCGCTGGTTTCCGAATTCCAATCGGTGGCGGAATCGGAAGGTCTTGGCTTCGACCATTACATCCCGGCGTATGCGCTGCGCACCGGCTGCGGCATCGAGGCGGATCAGATGCAGTCAATCTTTCTGGAATTCAACCAACTGGGCGTTCAGCGCGCCGCTGAACGCGCGGGGGTCGGCCTGGGACTAGCCATCGTCGACCGGATCGCCACCATGCTCGACTACCACATACATGTTCGCTCGCAGCCGGGTCGCGGCTCGGTATTCAGCATTGACGTGCCCCTGGTCGCGGTGCCGTGGGAATCAGTCAGCGAAGCGCCTTTGATGATGCCAATGATGGGCGATCCGCTGCCAGGGCGCCGATTGTTGGTACTGGATAACGATCTGAGCATTTTGCACAGCATGGCCGCGCTACTCGGGCAATGGGGTTGCGAGGTGCTAGTCGCCTCCGACGAGGCGGCTGCTCTGGCGGCTCTGAATGAGCTGCCGCCCGAGTTGATTCTTGCCGACTACCATTTGGATCAGGGTGCGACCGGCTGGAACGTGGCGCAGGCCTTGCGGGTACATTTCGGCGTCCCGATCCCGGTGGTGATGATTACCGCTGACCGCAGCGACCAGTGCCGCCGTCAACTGCAAGGCGTCGGAGTCCCGGTGCTGAACAAACCGGTCAAAGCTGGAAAGCTGCGGTCGATCCTAAGCTACCTGCTGTATCGTAATGAGCAATCACGCTAAACGGCGTAAGCCAGTTTTGAGCGCCGTTGACCTATTCAGTTGTGGTCATCGTCCTTGAAGCGGGAGATCGAATGGGTTCATGGCTGAGTAATCTACCAACCTGAGCGCCACGCGAAGGTGATCTGTGCAGTCGCTAGAAAAGATCTTAGACGTCATGACAGAACTTAGTGGCTTTATCGGCCGGCATAGCGCCAATCCGGTCATTTGTCATCCTCCCGTAGGCTGCAAACAATCCTATCGATCGAACGCAGTGGTCCAGTGCGGTATGGTGCAATCGGGCGACCGCTATCGTTTCGACCAGTTTCAGGGCTACGACCGCAACCGCACCCCGGGGCGACTATTTCGACACTCACGCCGAGCGCCTCTCCTGGTCACATCAATTACACAAGAACCTTTCCGTCTTCTTTTTTCGGTACCGCGTACCGATTCTTCGTCGCTCCCGATACTGCTCGCATAGTCATGGATGAGCCTTTAGTGAAGTGATCCTGCTCGCGCAGCTATGGTGGTGGTGCCTCGTTCGTGTATAGCAGCCCGCGATCGCGTGTGACTAATCGTTAGGCCACTTTCGGGCCAGAAGCGGACGCTCTCATGGCCTGGCTATTGCGCCTTAGGAGGGTAAGCGTCTAGCTAACTCACCTTGCGTATCTGTATCACAGGCTGCACGGGTAGCTGTATCACACGCTGAACGCTTACCGTGTATCACATCGTGAACGCCCAAAAAATCAGTGCGAGACTATTACGGGTAGGCTGTTTGGGGTGATACACCGCTGTGGTTACATGCCTGCTTCAGGCTGTATCCACTGATGCGGCAGCAGTTGACTGATTTCGCTTGCCCGCTGCGTTGGTAGCCGCATGAGCACGTCCTTCAGGTAGGCGTACGGATCGTGACCGTTGAGGCGTGCTGACTGGATCAGGCTCATGATCGCAGCCGCCCGTTTGCCGCTGCGTAGTGAACCGGCAAACAGCCAGTTCGAGCGCCCCAATGCCCAAGGCCGAATCTGGTTCTCGACCTGATTGTTGTCGATGGGCACGGCTCCATCTTCCAGATAGCGCGTCAGCGCTAGCCAGCGTTTTAGGCTGTAATCCAGGGCTTTTGCCGTGGCTGATCCATTGGGCACCCGATCACGCTGGGCCAGCATCCAGTCATGCAGCGCATCGAGGATCGGTGAAGACTTTTCCTGGCGTATTCGCCAGCGTTCTTCATCGCTCATGTGCCGTGCTTGCCGCTCGATTTCATACAGCCCGGCAATGGAGTGCAGCGCCTGTTCGGCTAACTGGCTTTTGTTCGCTGAGTGCAGATCGAAAAATTTGCGGCGGGCGTGGGCCATGCAGCCAATTTCGGTGATGCCCTGCTCGAAGCTGGCCTTGTAGCCGGCGAAGTCGTCGCAGACCAGTTTGCCATTCCACTGACCCATAAAATTGCGCGCATGCTCACCTGCACGGCTTGGGCTGAAGTCATAGACCACGGCCTTCAGGTCGGCGAAGGGTGTGGTGCAGTATGCCCAGACGTAAGCCCGGTGGGTTTTCTTCTCGCCAGGGGCCAGCATTTGCACGGGGGTTTCGTCGGCATGGATCACGCCTTGCGCCAGTACCGCCTCGCGCAGGGCATCGACCAATGGTTGGAGCTGTACGCCGGTTTGTCCGACCCACTGCGCCAATGTCGAACGCGCGATAGCCAGACCCGCACGGCCAAAGATCTTCTCTTGCCGGTACAGCGGCAGATGATCGGCGTATTTGGCCACCATGACATGAGCCAGCAAGCCGGCAGTCGGGATGCCCTTGTCGATCACCTGGGCTGGTACCGGCGCCTGGATCAATGTTTCGCACTGGCGGCAGGCCCACTTGCCACGCACATGCTGTTCGACGGTGAACACGCCAGGCGTGTAATCCAGCTTTTCGCTGATGTCTTCGCCGATGCGTTGCAGCGGGCAGCCGCAGGCGCATTGAGTGTTCTGCGGCTCGTGACGGATCACAGTACGCGGAAACTGGGCTGGCAGCGGCGCGCGCTTGGGCTGTTGGCGGGGTTCAGCCGGAGGATTGAGGGTTTTCAGTTCCGCCTCGATGGCGGCGATGTCCGTGTCGAGCAAATCATCCAGCAGGCTGCCCTGTTCAGGGCTTAGTTGCTCGCTACGCTTGGCGAACTTGTGGCGCTTGAACCAGGCGATTTCGTGGGTGAGCTGCTCGATGATGGTTTGATCACGGTGGATCTTTTTGCCCATCGCATCGACCTGCGTGAGCAACTGGGCGGCCAGTGCGCGCAGTTGCTCAGGTGTTAGTTGGTCGAGATTGGGCAAGGAAGTCATGCCGCTGATTGTGCCAGAGCAGGCGATCCGCGCAGATAAAGCGATAGGCTAATGGCCGGCGCTACAGCATTGTGATCGCACCGGCTGCACCAACCCGCTGCCAGGGTAAACCGAGCACCAAAGCCTGAAGCTGCTCGGTGTCGAGTTCAACTTCCAAGCCGCGGTGGATGCCTGGCCAGTGAAACTTGCCTTGGTTCAATCGCCGCGCGGCCAGCCAGATCCCTACACCGTCATGCACCAACACTTTCATGCGGTTGGCGCGGCGGTTGGCGAACAGATAAGCACAGTGCGGCTTCGCCGCACCGAATACCGCCACTACACGGGCCAATGCGGTTTCGGTGCCGGCGCGCATGTCCATCGGCTCGGTGGCCAGCCAGATGCGATCGATGCGAATCATGCGAGCAGCCCGCGCAGCAAGCGTGTACAGCCTTCGCCGTCCTGCACCGGCCAGTGCACCGACAGACTGCCGGCGTGGTAGGGGATTTCGATTCGTATCGTCAGCTCTTCAGAGCTGGCCTGCTCTGAAGGCAGGATGCCGAGCGGCACCGGGATAAAGCGTGCAGATACGACCGGTAGCGGCTCGCGCTGCTTACGAATCCATTTATGCACCAGGTTGGCATTGAGCCCGTGGCTGAGCGCCACGCCGGCGACGGAAGCACCGGACTGGGCGCACTCTTCGATGACCTGGGCCTTGAAAGCCTTGGGGAATGTACGGCGCTGTCGAGACACGAAACCCTCCAGAAAGTGGCTTGAAATGGTGTCCACCAAAAATAGGTGCACACCATGCCGCTATCTGGAAGAAGCGGGGAGATGGGTTCGGCGGACGGTTACAGATCACCTGGCTGATGTCCAACTGAGTGCCGTACGCATAGGTTTCGCTTGTAGCATTGCCCTGTGCCATAGCCGGCATCGCGCCGATGCTGAGAACGGTGAGCAGACATGCAGCAGAGAGAGTTTTGATGGTCATGATCGTATCCTTTGTTCTGAAATGATGGGGTCGGAGCGGTAGTTAATGAGCAGCAGTCACAATCAGCCGTCGCTGCAGGTCGCGGACAACTTGCGGTACACCAGGACGCGCTTTTTCCCGTCGGAATCCAGGTAGGTCATCTCGGCATCTACCAAACCGCAGTTGCTGCTGTTTTCGGTCAGCGATATCACCTGACTGATGTCCAGCTGTGTTCCGTAGGAATAGGCTTCGCTTGCTGCACTGGCCTGGGCTATTGCTGGAATCGGGCCAGCGCTCAGGGCGTTATCGGGTTGTGCAACGGCAGTTCCACTGAGGGCTATTACAGCCACCGCTGAGGCAAGGGTGGTGGACAAAAGGGATTTGAAAGTAGGCATGGTCGGTTCCTAACGTCGATCAGTAAGAGGTAGTTGCGTTGACGGGGTAAGTATCTCTGCCCACGTGCGTGTGCCTTCCGTTGTCGCAGATGCCCGACAGTGTGCCGGTGCTGACGCTGCTGTTTGCAGAAGCAGAAGCGGCCAACTGCGGGCGTCAATCCATGCTCAACCGATTATTCGAGGTGTTGCTCATCCAACTGCTCAGGCAGCTGATGGAAAGCGGCAGCGCCCACATCGGCTTGCTCGCCGGCCTTGCACACGTTCAGTTACGGCGCGCAATCGTCGCCATTCATGAGGCGCCAGAAAAAAATTGGTCGGTCGAGTCGCTTGCAGGTATCGCGGGGATGTCCCGTAGCGTATTCGCCAATCGATTTCGCGACGCACTGGGTGAGACGCCTGCTAGTTACCTGCAATGCTGGCGAATCGGGCTCGTTCAAAAATGGCTGAAGAACGGTCAGCCACTCAGACTGATTGCTGAGGAAGCGGGCTATAGCGGGGAGTCTGCCCTTTCGCGCGCATTCAAATCACAGTGCGGCATCTCGCCCAAGGCTTGGCTTAGCCAGCAGCGGCTGGAGCAGGCGGTCAAGTAACTAACGGCTTACCTGCCATTCGTAACCCACGGCTATCAGCCAGGAGCCGAAACACGACGCTGTGTTCCCTGATGGCTGAGACCGTAGCGGCAATCTACACGACGTCAGCCTTCGGGAATGGGCTTTCGCTGCTTATGACAACCGACTTGCCAGTAGTGCAGACTTTGTTCTGTAGTGCTTACCGGGAATGCCAGACGAGGCGCTCCCGCTAAGTAGTGTCTTAATCGAGAAGTGCCTGACCGTACTCTCACAACTAGGGCCTGTGGAACACATCAAAGTCTGAAGCAGGATTGAACCCGTATCGATTACGCCCAGCGAACCGCTGAGTGGATCTCTCAAGCGTATGCAGGTAAACGGGCGGCAACAGACCATTGAAGTGCCGTTCATTGACCCTGCCGGAGCCGGTCAGAAGTATTGGCAGCCTCTGGCCGTTAGCGCCCCTTGCCCTAGCTAACCATCCTTGTCTTCCCGTACGAGGAGGACAACCCCATGAATAATAATGCTACCTACAGCCATCAGCCCTGGGACAAAGTAAAATTGATCGGGCAGAAAGCGCCGCTCCGCCTTAGAGATATCTGGGCGATTCGGTTGCGGCTGCAAATCGCCAACAAAACCCGAGATCTGGCGCTCTTCGACTTAGCCATTGACAGTAAATTGCGAGCCTTTTACTTAACCAGGCTCCGTGTTCGTGATGTTGCCCATGGTAAGCACGTTGCATCGCGAGCCATCGTGATGCAACAGAAAACCCAGAGACCAGTTCAGTTCCTGATCACAGAGCAAACAAGGACGGCTCTCGAAACTTGGATGCACCAGGCACAGCTCCGCAGCGAGGACTATCTTTTCCCGAGCCGGCTGCGCCCCTCTGAACACCTATCCACTCGGCAATACGCTCGTATCGTTAAAGCTTGTGTGAAGGTTATTGGTCTTGATCCTGCCATGTATGGCATTCACACAATGAGACGTACCAAGGCTTCCCTGATCTATCGCAGGACGAAAAACTTGAGAGCGGTTCAACTGCTGCTCGGTCATACGAAGCTGGAAAGCACTGTCCGATACCTCGGGACCGAGATAGACGACGCCTTGGAGATGGCGGAGCTTACCGAAGTTTGACCGTGCGATGCATAGCGACGGCCACGGCCAAGCCGTCGCTAACCGGCCAATAGAGCTCGTTCGCAAAGGTCAACGGCTGCGTAGCGTCAGACTTTCGCTTGCGACCGACGCTACCAATCGCCGCCGCCAAAATAAGTTTGCTCCCGCGGAATATATACGCACGCGGTTCGTCCTGACTGCACACAACGCACTTCAGGATCGAGCGATGACAACCAAAGCGCTACCGACATACCCAACTGCCCAGCTAGTACTGTTTCTCAGTGTTTTAGCTTGCAGCACCACCGCTTTCGCTTGTGAAGGTCATACGGACCACTCTTCAGCACCATCTGGTTTTGTAGCGGATAACGATGCTGCCATGGCACGCATGATGGAAGCCATGCACGTATCTCCAACAGGCGACGTTGATCGCGATTTCGTTGAGATGATGGTTCCGCACCATCAGGGTGCGATAGACATGGCGCAAGCCATGCTCCGCTACGGGACTAGCGAACCCCTGAAGCGCTTAGCTCAAGAAATCATCATCACTCAGGAGCAAGAAATCTTTGCAATGAGACTCGCTATCGGCGATCCATTGCCGACACAAACTACTGCTTCGGTTCAGCAATCTCCTACCAATCCGCACCATACCCCCCACTAAATCGGAGCTATCTATGACACATCGCTTACGTCTCCGCGCGGCGATTGCGGCCGCCTTGGTAACGCTCTCGGCGCCATTGTTCGCTGGACAAGTTCCCGGCTCAACCAACAAGCCCGACATCCCAATCAGCCATCGTGACCGTGTTTATGCTGCAGAACAATTTTCCAATACGGTTTCTGTTACTGACCCAGCCAGCAATGAACTGTTGGGGGTAATACGTCTTGGCGATCCACAGCCGGGAAATCTCAGTCCTTTGTATCGTGGCCAGGTATTAGTACATGGTTTGGGCTTCTCACCGGATCACCGCACGCTAGCGGTCGTTTCAATCGGCTCAAATTCGGTCAGCTTTATTGATACTGCAACCAACTCAATCAAGCACGTGACTTATCTAGGCCGTTCACCTCACGAAGCTTTTTTTACCCCTGACGGGAAGGAAGTGTGGGTGACAGTCCGCGGGGAAGATTACATCGCTGTGATCGATACGAAGACCTTTGAGCAGAAGACACGGATCAAAGTCCCCGCGGGGCCTGGAATGCAGATATTTTCTCCGGACGGTAAGTACGGATATGTCTGCTCGTCATTCAGCCCTGAAACTAGCGTAATCGATCTAGCTAACCATAAGGTTGTCGGAACGCTCCCACAGGCAAGCCCTTTCTGCCCCGATCTAGCAGCGTCCCCCGACGGCAAACAGCTATGGCTTACTCTCAAAGATGTTGGCAAGGTCCAGGTATTTGACGCAAGGCCACCCTTCAAGCTGATGCGGACACTTGATACGGGACCTATAACCAACCACGTTAATCTCGCTCACGTTGATGGGCGTACCCGAGCATATGTCACCGTGGGTGGTCTCAATCAGGTTCAAGTATTCGACACTGACACTTTCGACCTTCTGACTACGATCGACGTAGGGCATCTTCCGCATGGTCTTTGGCCATCTGGTGACGGCAGTCGTATGTACGTTGGTTTAGAAAATGCTGATGCGCTCGCTGTAATTGACACCAAGACGAATAAGGTCGTAAAAAACATCGCGATAGGCCAAGCACCTCAGGCGGTTGTGTACGTTCCTAACGCTGTGCCTGAAGGAGATGGAAAGGCAAATCTCCAACCGCTCGGTCTCGCGGCGCAGACCGTTCAGCTAAAGCTTGCTCCTTCTGGACGAAAAGATAGTGAAGCTGTCCCGACTACAGTCACCCTATTCGAACAGGGCCTAACGCAAGTCTTACAGGCTTCGGTGACAGGGTTGGAGCCTAAGCACCCATATACGCTTGCGTTTGCTGAACGGTCGGATGGAACAGGACATTTGCAGCCTTTGGCTTCGTTTAACAGCAATCCAGCAGGCGCTGCTATCGTAAACGCTGTCGGACCAATCAGGCAGGTCGTCAGTCAGCCGAAGGAAGGGCTCAAACGTTACCTAGTGATAGTCGCCGGCAGTGCCGATAAGCTGGGCGATATCATTCAACGCCAAGTCCTGTAACCTAGCACGCGCGGATCTAGACCAGGCGGTCGGCCGCAGATAAGGGAACTAAAGAACGTTTATCCAATATCGCTTGTAGTTCACTGGTTTGGGTCGGTCGTGTAGGACTGCACCCGTTCAAGGTTGAACGGGTGCGCTCAAAGAGCTAAGGCAAGCGCGGCTCATCCAACAGGCCTAATTATTGTCGCCAACTCTCAACCGTGTCATTTCCATATTCTTTCTTCCAAGCTTTAAGTACCTTGTGGTTGCCGCCCTTCGTCTCAACAATCTCACCGTTGCTCGGGTTCTTATAACGTTTAACGATCCGCTCACGACGGGAAATTTTAGCCGTGGGCGCTGCGCCCTTACGCGCATTCCCGCCGGCGTCTGGTTCGAAGATGCCGATAATATCTTTCAGGCTCATGTCATATTTTTCGAGAAGGGCTTTGAGCTTCTGCTCGAACTCTATTTCTTTCTTCAGCGCACTATCGGCTTTCAGGGCCTCCAGGCGCTTTAGTTGTTCTCCAATCTGAGCCTCTAGCGCCCGATACTCCGCGATCTTTGACATTTCATAACCCATAATCAATAAATTGTGGTAACAGCTAGACGTGGAACATCATCAATATAAGCGTAATGGGCTGAAAAAAATACTCGGTGCGTGCTTTTGCCTCATCGCAACGGACCGAGGCACAGCTACCGGAGTCGAACAAGCGTGACCAAAGCCAGCGGTACCATATAATTTTTCCCGTAAGTTCCGCCGATCAAGTTGATAGAAAAGCGAGGCATAGCTCGTTATCATCTGATTCGAATGCTGGCAGGCTGGTCATCTAGTTGTGATGGCCTAGCTGATGCCTTACCTGTGCGCGAGAAGTTAATGCATGGATTGATACAAAACAAAGCGCGCTTAATTGCTCGGCGCTCCCCTAAGCTGGTGGGCATGTGAAGAATAGCCATTGATCCATCCGCCATCCGCCATCCGCCATCCGCCATCTGCACGGCGAGCTAAGACTCATAATGAATTGCGCGCTCGTCTATGTGGGCATGAGTTATGCCGTAGGTCTTGAGATCGGTTAGATGAGCGTTGGCGTTCACTTGGTTGGACTCTTATCACTGACCGTGCGGCGATCCAATTGCGAGTCAAGAACGGTAGGCGCGCGCGGTGCTGCTGTTGGGTTTTTGGTAGGGCTCAGCGGTTGCCAAACTGGCGAATGAAGATGCATTGACGATGCTGGCGATGGCGGCAAAATGATTCATGGCATAGATCCTCTGTCGAAGCGGGCGGAGTTACCCAATGCCTTCATCATCATGTTTCGCTGGCTGATGCAGAAGAAAGTCTAGTTATGGTGATTATCGACGCCGCTGATACCGTATCGTCAGCTGCTTACCATGTTGGCGCGCCTGTAACTAGGTCAGCGGTGATCCTGCAATGTGCTCAGCCAGCAAGCTTACTGGGCGGAGCCGTTCATTCCTCGCACCGTAAAGCCACCGGCACAGAGAGCTGGGTAAGCTAGAGGTAGGGACAAGAGTTCTTTTTCGGCAGCATGCGTAGCTATCACCAAGCTCACTACTGGATATCTAAACGGGTTTCAAATGCTGGACGATCACCGCCATGCTACCCCTACATCATCCGCGTACACCTTCCTTGTTATAAGCACGCAAAGAATATCTGGCCTATGAAGTCATGTGTCGAACCGCCGCCCGGATTGAGGGTTTCGTAGAAATCTTCGAGGACGGGCACCTTGTGCCAGAGGGCCGACGGAGTACGAACGGTGCGCGGATTTATCCCATGAACAGGCTTTGGCCAGCTGAAGCAGGCCGAGAGGACGGATTGAAAAGCGACCTGCCACACTAAAGCGCCGCTCCCTTGCGGCGCCTGAATGATGGCTTCATGGCCACCGCGCTGTGCATCGCTGGCCTAATGGTCGAGATTAAAGTGACCTGACCTGGTTGGCCGTTGACTGGGTGGCTTTTTGCTTTGCGAGCGTCTGGTCGTCTTCCTGCAGAAACACCTTAAAGGCTTGCCACAACGGGCTGCGATAGCGCTCAGGGTGCCATACGAGCGAGAAGGTGCGGGTCAGCGGCAAGTCTGTCTCCAGCGCTACCAGCTCGCCGCGCCCCAGTTCACCAGCCACGCTTAGCCGCGGCAGGCAGCCCAACCCGAAGCCGGTACGTACGGCTTGCTTGATGGCCTCGTGCTGGCTCAGCTCCATTCGCACCCTAATGCGCTCGACGAGCGGACGGACGGCCGCTTCGAATACCGCACGCGAACCCGAGCCGGGTTCACGCAAGATCCAAGGCTCGGTCGGAATGTCCGAGTCGGCTAGACGCCCTTGCGAGGCAAGTGAGTGCGCCGGGTTGCAAACTACCACCATCTCGTCGTGCCGCCAGACTTCAGATTTGAGCTTCGGATCTCTGCACTGGCCTTCGATCAGGCCCAGGTCAGCCTCAAGCCGCAACAGGTCAGCGATCACTTCGCCGGTATTGCGAAGCCGTATCTGAAGGTCCACCGCTGGGTGTCGCTCGCTGAACCGCCCAGCCAGCCCAGGCAGTAAGTAGGTTCCGATAGTTGCACTGGCCGCAACGGTCAGCATGCCTTGGAGTTCACCATCTGGCTCGCGAGCGGACTCGACGAAGGTGTCCAAGTCATATAGCAGTTGCTCGGCCTTGGGCAGCAGTCGACGGCCTAGCTCATTAAGTTGCAACCGCTTGCCGAGTCGCTCGAAGAGGGGCACGCCGAGGTGTTTCTCGAGATCGGCAAGCGACTGGCTGGTGGCCGACTGCGACAGACTCAGGTTTTGCGAGGCCGCGCTGACTGTGCCGGCGCGCGTTACGGCGACGAAAACCTGTAGGTGACGAAAACTAACTCCTAAATGCATAGTGTTTTTTCCGACTAGTTATATCGTTATAACCACTTTCACATAGCCGTTACCTTGCACCTAGCCTTGGGCAACGACAAGCGCCAGAGGAGAGCGACTATGTGGCAGGGGCTAATGCTCTGTGGAATCCTGACTGCCGGCGGCTACGGCTTAAAGCTAATCCCTGGGCTGCGCGAGAGCGGATTCAGTCCATTGGTGTTTGCGCTTTTGCTGGGCCTGATTATGGGTAATCTGCCCCGTCTCGAACGGCTGGCGTCGGCAGCGCGCCCCGGCCTGCATTTCGCTACGCGCTGGTTGCTGCGGGGTGGCATCGTGCTGTTCGGCCTGTCGATGACGCTGCAGCAGATCGGCGCACTGGGTCCGTCTATCCTGCTCCTCGACGTACTCGTCATCGGAACCGTGATGTTGGTCGGGTATCAATTCGGCACCCGGGTGCTCGGGCTTGATTGCGAGACCACGCTGCTAACCTGCGCAGGCAGTGCGATTTGTGGGGCGGCTGCGGTACTGGCGACCGAAGCGACCATTCGCGCACGTCCTGCGGCGACTTCGATGGCCGTGGCAACCGTAGTGTTGTTCGGCTCGCTGGCGATGCTCGTGTATCCACTGCTGTACCCGCTCACCGGAATGGACGAAGCTCAGTTTGGCGTTTACCTCGGAGCAACGATTCACGAGGTGGCGCAGGTTATCGCCGCTGGCGACGCAGTGGGACCAGCGGCCTTGGCCAACGCTGTGATCGTCAAGCTCGTACGCGTCATGCTGCTGGTCCCCTTCCTGTTGCTGGTAGGCCAATGGTGGCTCAAGCGGCGAACCGCGGCGGATAGCACCAGGCGGGGGACCTTGGTGATCCCTTGGTTCGCCTTTGGGTTCCTGGTGATGGTTGGCTTTAACAGCATTGTGCATCTGCCGACAGCACTACATGACGGGTTGGTGCTGGCCGGTCAGGTCGCGCTAACCATGGCCATGGCGGCGCTGGGATACGAGACGCGGCTGGAAAAGCTGGCTGCATTGGGGATCAAACCGTTTGCTCTCGCGCTGTGCCTGTTTGTCCTTCTGACCGGTGGTGGGCTGGCATCGGTGAGTGTCCTTGCTCGCATTTGACGTCAGTGGACTACGAAGCAGTCCTCGTTCCAGGCACTGGATGCCCATGAAAAGAGATTTCGATGAAGCCTAACGCTTTTGGGAATAAATCGTAGTGGCGCTCGTAATACGAGTACGCCGGTATGCAACCGAGTGCGTTCATAATCCCAGCCGACTTGATGCTGCAGTTATCCCGGCTGGGGCAGGTACGCCTGCAACGCGCAATCGGAGCGGCATCGGACGGGTCAAGGCCCGCAGTGGATCGCTGCAAGGCCAACGAATCATAGCGAGGCCTTCATGCTAGTAGAGATACCAAGCAATTCCCGTTGCCAGCCATCGGAGATCACTCCGGAAGCTTTATATCTATCTAGGCGGCGGTTCATAGCAGGTGCTGCTGGCGTCGCTGCAATCGCCTTGCCGGGGCTTTGCCGCGCGGAGCAGGGAGCGGGGCCATATGACGTTCAGGTGCCAGGCAAGCAACCGGCTTGGTTTTCCAACAAACTGCAGGCCGCTCGGTGGAAGGCAATGATAGCCAGTGGAGAAGCCATTACGCCCTTCGACGACGCAACTGGCTATAACAATTTTTATGAATTTGGCGCAAACAAGGATGACCCGGCGAAACGTGCCGGTGCAATGGATACGCAGCCTTGGACGGTTGAAATAGACGGCGCGGTAGGCAAGCCTGGCACCTATAGTATTGAAGACCTCGTGCAGCCCCACCGGCTTGAGGAGCGCATCTATCGGCTGCGTTGTGTGGAAGCCTGGTCGATGGTTATTCCCTGGCTGGGCTTCCCCCTCGCTGAGCTGATCAAGCGTGCCGAACCCACGGGTGGCGCCAAGTATGTGAGCTTCCAGACGGCGGTTTTGCCCGAAGTGATGCCAGCCGTGAAGTCACGCTTTGGTCTGATTGACTGGCCGTATCGCGAAGGGCTGCGAATGGATGAAGCCATGCATCCCCTTACGATTATGGCGGTCGGCATGTATGGTCGCGTCCTAGCCGAGCAAAACGGTGCGCCGATGCGGCTGGTCGTACCTTGGAAATACGGCTTCAAAAGCATCAAGTCGATAGTGCGCATCAGCCTCGTTGAAGAGCAACCGTACACGACTTGGCAGAATCTTGCGCCTCAGGAGTATGGCTTTTACGCCAATGTTAATCCCAAGGTGGATCACCCGCGCTGGACGCAATCCCGCGAGCGGCGCCTGCCTACCAATCTCTTCAGCCCGAACGTACGCGACACGCTAATGTTCAATGGATACGAGGACGAGGTGGCGAGCCTTTATCAGGGGATGGATCTGAGCAAGTTCTACTGATGAAGCATCCGGTCTTTCGCAGCGCAGTGTTCATCGCTGCGGCCGTCTGGCCGCTGCTATGGCTCTATCAGGCGTGGACTTCTGCGCTCGGGCCTGACCCGGGGAAAGTACTGGTCGAGCGGCTAGGGCTTGGAGGCCTAATTCTCCTGCTCCTCACGCTGTCGCTGTCGCCTTTGCAATGGGTGACGCGCTGGGCCGGCTGGTCTCTAGTCCGAAGACAGCTCGGCCTATGGACTTTCGCCTATGGATGCTTACACCTGGTGTCGTATCTGCTGTTTATCTTAGGGGAGGAATGGTCGCAGCTCAGTACAGAGCTGACCGAGCGTCCCTACATCATCGTTGGAGCACTGGCGTGGCTGAGTCTGCTCGTGCTCGCGGCGACATCTAACCGTTTTAGCATGCGTATGCTTGGTGCTCGCTGGAAAACACTGCACCGGCTGGTCTACCTGATACTCGGCTTAGTGCTGCTGCACATGTTGTGGGTGGTTCGATCGGATATCGCACTTTGGACACTTTACTTCAGCTTGGGCGCAGCTTTGATGCTGTTGCGCACACCACGGGCCAGGGGATGTCTAAAGCAGCTCCGACAACCCCCGCCGCGAACTGGCAGGCTCGCCTCAGCGCGACATGCCAGTGCGGATCACTGAGAGTAAGGGGGCGCCGAACAATGACAGGGCCGCGCTCTCGGGGTGCCAAGCGGCTAGGCCTACTTTGCCCACTCTTCAAAATACCTGATCGACACTGAGCACGGATGCGGAAGCTACCCCGGCCCACTGCACTGGCGAACTCGACTCGGACGATGGTGGAGCTTGCCGAAGCGCAGTTCGGCCTCACATCGGAACGCCTCAACCCACTCTAAGCGTCCGGATGGACTCGCTGCAGGGGCGGTAGAGGAATCCCTAATTCCGTCATCTGTAAGCGGCCGGCTGGTTCCAGTCTTCGAGATATCGCCCAGAGCTTCTCACGCGCCTTTGCCTGGAATATCGCATTCATAGGCCAGTTGTTAATATTTGCTTACAGGCCGTTATCATTCCTCACGTCTGAACCTTACACCGGACCTGCTCTATCGATTCGCGCTATATCAAAGGAGCTATAGCTTGCTGTACGGCTGCGGATCTTGGACTGGTGCCTTGGCTCACAACAGCATAGTGATACGTCCCGTCCGCCCAGTATTGGGCGACTAAGCCCTCAGCTCGTCGGCTACCTCGGCCAATAGTTTTGTGCCCTGGAGGCCGAACGTAAAACAGTATGGTCTCGCCTCGATCATCCCTATACAGCACCATGGCGGCGGCTCCTTGGTCGGTGGCCATCAAGCGCGCGCCGACCGGCCGAAATCCGTACGGTTCGAAGTCCGGCATGGGTGCTGCGGCCTCAAAGTGCGAATCAAGCCAACGCTGCAGTGTGCTGGTTTCATGGGTAGCGAGATCAACGGCCGGAGAGCTAACGCTGTTAAATAAGCGATAGGCTTCAACAGCGTCAGCCATCGGCAGGCCAGTTGATGGAGTGAATGCTCCTCGACCATGCCACCCCCCAGTGATGCCAAGCGTTAGCGCTAGGACTAGCGAAGCCGCAGTCGCAACGAGCCGTTGCCGCCGTTGCTTTATTTCAACTCGAAGCCGTGCCGGATCTAACTCAATCGCAGGCGCACTTGTAGGAAGCCCAGCTAACGCTGCCCGAAGCTGCTGAGCATCGTATTCAAGCGAGGCGACTTTTTGAGCTAGCTCTGAGTCCTTGGCCGCTAACGATTCGATTTCTGCCATTCGACGTGGTGGGAGTTCGCCATCTATGAAAGCGCTCAATTCATCTGAGGTCGGTAGGGTCGGCTTCATTTCAGTAACCGCATATATGGAAGATTAATCTGCCCTTCGCTTAAAACGCGTAGCGCTTGGCGGGCGCGGGCCAGCCGGGACATTACGGTCCCGATAGGAATACCCAGGCTTTCTGCCGCTTCGCGGTAACTTAGCCCTTCAACTCCTACGATGAGGAGCAATGCTCGTTGCTCAGCTGTGAGCTTGCCGAAAGCTTCAAGCGTGGATTGCGCTTCGGCTACATCCTCAGTAGCGCTGGTCTCTTCGTCAACATAAGTGAAAATTGAAAGTATTCGAGCATAGCGACGCTGGCGACGCTGGCCGTCGATGAACTGCCGATACAAAATGGTGAACAACCAAGCGCGTAGATCGCCGTCTTCCTGACGCGTACCGCGCCAAGTTAAAGCCTTCTCGACCGAAGACTGCACTAGGTCGTCAGCGGTAGCGCTGTTTCGCGTGAGCCATAGAGCAAAACGGCGAAGACGAGGAAGAAGCTCTCGGAACTGTTCGTCTGTGATCCCTTGCGTCATTTGATTAGAGGCCTGCTTGGTTAGCTGTCAGACGCTAGACGATCAGGTGAGCAAATTATTCCAGTCTCCAGAAAAAATTCGGAATAAAAACCTTAGCGGGGCGTAGTACTAGCGTGTGCTCACACGGAGTACGCTGGTTCTTTCCTTTTAGGACGCCCCTATGAATATCAAAGCACTCCCCATGACTCTCTTTCTCCTGGCCTCTGCAGGTCTTGCACAAGCCGGCACGGCTGAAGATGACGCCAGGCTACACATCCGGGCAATAGCGGAAAATGACCTGCCAGCGTTGCTAGGCCAGTATGCACCCTATGCCCATCTTTCCTGGAAAGGTGGGCCATTGCAGGGATCGTATGACGGTACAGACTCGATCGAAAAAGTGTGGCAAAAGTTCGTGGAAGGCCAAGGTCCGCTATCCGCAAACATAGAAGAGCTGGTTGAGAAAGCATCTGTGGACGAAACAACTGTCTCTGCCAGGGTCCTGTATAAAGGCCAAAAAGAGCTTCAGGTTATTCAAACCATGACCTATCGGAAGGGTCAGCTGGCGGACGAGGTTTGGGCTGTTAAGTAGAAGGCCTCCGCTCAAGCGAAGAGCATCGCTTTTTAGCTGCCCTAAGGCGGCCTTCTGCGGGGAATGTCCAATAGCCTAAGCAGAAGGTCTGCCTTCTCAAAAACGATTTTTCAGTTTCACTTGCAGAGCTATTCGTATAGCGCTTGCGTTCCTGCTGTGGGCATCTGATCAGGAGAGTGATATTGACGCACGAGCCGCAGGGTACCATTGCGAAATGGCTGCACTGAATGATCGCACTTAGCATTCCTCACCCACTGATGCTGGGCGCCGCGATCATCGCGGTCGACTATACAGAAAGTGACGAGATCCTAGGCGCGGCAAGATCAATAGTAATTATTCTTTCCCTTTCGCCCCTCTTCGTAAGACTGGCCGTGCTACAAGCCCCGATCACAGTGCCGGACCAGCCAGCACCAGAGGATCGGGCGCGATTAGGATGCTTTCGGGGGAGTCTGACCGTTTGCAGGCACTAGAGCATTTAACGACTTTTAAGTTATCCGGCATGTGCTACAACCCTTCAATAGAGTTTCGGCTGGTCCAGGCGACACAGCATTTACAGCTGAAACCTAGCGAAGCGTTTTCCAAGCCGGCGGAATTCATATCCCTCAGCTCCATGCTTATTTCCTGCATATATGGCATTTTGACGATACCCGTCGCGTGCGTATGTTGCACAAAGATTAGTTTCGCAACATCACTGCCACGTCTTTTTGAATGGTGTTCCGTGTGCCCCGCTCAAAACTAGCGAAAGCCGGTTGCCGCTTACTATCGGTCTGAGTATCGCTTTTAGCCACTACCACTGTCGCAATCGTAGCCAGTATTCCTCCTAGAACAAATGTACTCTGCAGGCTGTAGTGGTCAACTAGCAGCCCCCCTAATAGGGCACCCAATCCAACCGACATCTGAACACTGGAAACAAGAAGTGCACCCATCAGCTCTAAGCGGTCCGGTGCAATGGTGAAAAGCCAGCCCTGCATGGCTGTTGGAAGCAGGCCAAAACCCAGCCCCCAAACCATTACCAGCCCTATTGTCACCAACGTATTGATCGGCAAGACCACTAGCAGCAATAACGGGACGCCGACTAGAGCTGATGCCAGCACTAGCGCTGATTGAGGACTTTTACCGACAGCCCAACCCCCAAACATATTCCCGATAAAACCAGCCACCCCAAACCCCAAGAGCATCACACTCAGCGCATGTGCGTTGTGTAGTGGTCAACTAATCCCGGACACTGCGTTAAGTTTTTCCTCAGCGACGGCGGGCGGTAGCCCGCCATTGAATTGATGTGGCCGTTGCCAGTTGTAGCGTTGCATCAGATACCGACCGATATCTTGCTGTGCCAGCGCAGGGCTCATGTAGCCCACGCTCGGCACCCATTCCGTTTTCAAGCTCCGGAACAACCGCTCCATTGGCGCATTGTCATGGCAGTTTCCGCGCCGACTCATGCTCTGTTTGAACCGGTAACGCCACAGGCGCTGGCGGAAACTGCGACTTCCATATTGGCTGCCCTGATCGCTGTGAAACAGCACGTTCTGTGGGCGGCCACGCTGCTCGTAGGCCACATCCAAGGCCTTGATGACCAGGTCGGCATCGGGCTTCGATGAAAACGCCCAGCCCACTACGCGGCGGGAAAAGAGATCGAGCACAGCCGCCACATAGTGCCAACGACCTTGAGCCCACACATACGTGATGTCACCGCACCAGACTTCATTCGGTGCGGATACGGTGAACTCCCGATCCAGTATGTTCGGGATATCCGGCCGCTCGACCGTCGCCTTTTTATAAGCGTGCGAACCGGGCTGCTTGCTGATTAGTTTCATATCGCTCATCAGTTTACGTACCTTGAACCGTCCAATCTCGATCCCGTCTTCGCGCATCATGAACATGATGCTTCGGCTTCCCGCCGCACTGCGGCTTTGGGTAAAAAGCTCGTTCACGCGGCTTCGCAAAAGCAGCCGCTCAACGTCAGGAGATCGGCGCTTGCGGCAGTGCGCGTAATAGCAGGAACGGGGGACTTCAAACACCGAGCACAACAGATCAATCGGCTCTTCAGACCGGAACTGATCAATCAACGCGAACGCTCGTGCTCCTCGGCCATCAAGAGCGCGGTGGCCTTTTTTAGGATCGATTTTTCCCGTTCCAGGCGATTGATCCGGGCTTCCAGCTCCTGAATCTTTTGCTGCTCGGGCGTCAGCGCTTTGCTGGTCGGGGTAATGCCGTTTCGCTCTTCTTGGAGCTGACTAACCCATCGGCGCAGAGCCGACTCAACGAGCCCAAGCGAGCGAGCCGCTTCGATATGGCTGTAGCCCTGGTCGAGCACCAAGCAGGCAGCCTCTCGCTTGAATTCGGGCGTGAACGTACGACGTTGTTTGCTCATTTAGACACCTCTTTCTATGGCGAGCATTCTCGCCCTAAATAGGTGTCCGGGTTTAGTAGACCACTACATGGCGCTGTACGAGCTGCAGACTCGCTTAGCGGATAAGCCGCAGTGATTAGCTGCGTTAGTATCCGCATGACTCGGCCGAGGCGCCCGGACAGGGCGGCTTATGGTCATTGAGTTTGGACTCGGCTTGCTCGTTGGCATTGTCCTAGCGCTTACAGGGGCGGGGGGAGGCATCCTGACGGTCCCCTTGTTGGTGTTTGTGATGGGCCTTGGTTTGCCTCAAGCGGCACCTATTGGCTTGCTTGCTGTTGGTTTGGCGGCCTGGGTGGGGGCGGTTATCGGTCTTAGGGAAGGAATAGTTCGCTACAAGGCGGCTGTACTGATGGCCTTCTGCGGCATGTTGCTTGCTCCTGCGGGTGTCTGGGCTGCGGGAAGATTAGAGCACAGCATGCTTGCCATGCTGTTCGCTCTTGTTTTGTTTTACGTAGCGTTCCGTTCCGTCCGGCAGCCAAGCCGTCATGCTATTCATGCGCGAGCAATTCCTTGTCAGCTCAATCCTCAGACGGGGCGGTTTCGTTGGACGTCTCGCTGCGCAGCAATTGTCTCAGCGTCGGGTTCGCTGGCTGGTTTCCTCTCCGGGCTTCTCGGCGTAGGCGGGGGATTTGTCCTGGTACCGGCACTGGGCCGTTACAGCGATCTGTCTATGCGATCTGTTACTGCAACATCATTGGCAGTCATAGGGCTTGTGTCGGTTAGCGGCGTATCGTCTTCAGTGTTAGCTGGCAATCTTGACTGGACAGTTGCTCTTCCATTTTCTGCGGGTGCGATTGCAGGAATGCTGACGGGGCAATCAATTTCTGCGCGCTTGGACGGCAAGAGGCTTCAGAAAGGCTTTGGGTTGATTGCATTTATTGCAGCGGTCGCCTTGATGATCGAAAGCATCCGGTATTGACGTAGGTTATCCGGGCATATGCTTGGTTTTAGCGCTGCAACGGCAGAGCTGCGCTTGGTTTGGCAGGATCAGCCGGCCAAGCGCTTCTGGAAATAGCGCAGGAATAAGGCGCATTACTGCACGGCTTCGAACAGATACCGTAATCAGTCTCCTCAGGAGAGAAAAGCCTTTATATCGGCAAACGACTGACCTCTATCTAGAATCCGATTCCGACAGCGCCTCGGACTGATTTGTGGTTTTTTTATCAACAACACCGGGAATGGATCGGGTGGGGCGTTCAAATTGGCCCTTGAGCGCATCCACGCCGCTCTGGGGCTTGGCCAGTGGCAAAAGGTCCTGTCTGGCGTTACGACGTTCCTCCGTATTGATATCCATACGCTTGTCTCGGCTTTCCACCAATCCCTTTTTGGCCTCACCAATCCGATTAAACGACCATGCGAGCTTCGGTTCTCCAAATGGCAACGACTCGCCTGGCTTGCCATGGGTTGCATCCCACGTATGCCAAGTCTTACCGTAGCTGTTCATTTTGCTTTTCATAAGTTCATGGTCTGCTTTAACCGGCAGGCCAGGTGCAACCAGCTGTCCCGAAAGAATCTCTCCATTATGGGGATGCCAATACTGTTTTTCTGATTCCGGTAAACTTTCGAAAATCTTTTCAGAAATTATGTATTCGATACCGTTCAAATTCGCGCTTCGTGTGTTTCCATCGAACAATGCGCATTGCGCAAAATCTTCGTTGGCTTGAGTGCAAAAATGATGCGCTTCCATTTGATGTGATGGATCATCTTTCATGGGATGAAAGCCGACCAAATAGACGTTCATGGGATCCAGAGGCGAATCCGTTTGGAGCATGGCTGCTCCTGCCTCCAAAACATTGGTTTTGGTAGATTCTGCTCTTCCAGCCGGTTCAGTTGACGAGCTGACCGTGCCGAAACCGGTACAGCCCGAGACTACCGCCATGGTTGCGATGCAGAAAACTTTCCTGTTCTGCTGAACTAAATATTTTCCGCAAGCGGGCGGACGCTGATAGGTTGTTTTCAGCGAAAAAGTTTCTGGCTGCATGTTTTTCATCCTCTTTTCTTGTTGCTTGGTTTGTTATGCCACAGGCAAGTCTGCTGCCCTCCAGGCAGCCCATGAGCCAGGCACATTGACTACTTTTTTAAAACCGTTCTTTTTCAAAATGCTCGCCGCGATCGATGCTCGGTATCCAGAACCGCAATACGTTGCGATAGTTTTATCCCGGTCCAGGTTGCCAAGGGCTGTGTCTATATGAGCGACGAACGCATGATGGGCATTGGGGATATGGCCTGCCTCGTATTCAGCAGGACTGCGCACATCAAGCAACATCACATCCGAATCGTTTCGTTTGCGATCGAGCTCATGGACTGACCATTCACCAATGGACTCAAGGGGCAGCGCCGCGTTCTGCCAGTCCGTCATGCCATTACGCAAATAGCCCTTAATATCGTCCAGGCCTATCCGGTAGAGCTGGGTGACAGCCTCATGAACATCGTCAGCCGACTCGCCTACCAGTAGGATCGGGCGAGTGTCATCGAGCATCCAGCCAGCCCAGTTCACGAATTCGTTACGCAACGCAATGTTGATCGCCCCGGGCACATGCCCGCCACCAAACGCGAGGATCGAGCGGAGGTCTACGACCTGCACGTCTTGCGCGGCAAGTGCCTCGAAGTCGGACGGCGCGAGGGGTGGCGGAATCGAAGGTCCTTCCATCTGTACGGCGGGACGCACGTTCAGTTTTTTCAGGCGCGCGTAGTGACGGGGTGGTTCCGGCATGTCCGCCAGTAGCCAATCGATGAACGCGCCCTCGCTCCGCTGCTCGCGCAACGCGGGGTTGAAGAGACGCTCGCTGCCGAGCGTGGAGTGGCGTCGGTCGCCGATAGACTTGCCGCAGGCCGAGCCGGCGCCGTGGCAGGGGTAAATTTCCGTCCGGTCGCCAAGCGGCAGGTAATGATCGAACAAGGTGCGGTATAGCTCGCCAGCCAGCTTTCGTTCGCTGCCTTCGCCGAGCAGGTCGGGCCGCCCTACGTCCAGATTGAATAGGGTGTCGCCGGTAAATAGCGCGAATGGCTGGTTTCCCTGCTGGGCGTCAAACAGCTGCAGGGAAATGTGCTCAGGCGTATGTCCCGGCGAATGCATAACCTGCAGCCTCACCTGCCCGAGCTCTATCGTCTCTCCATCGCTGGCCTGATGAAGGTCGAACTGATAGCTATCCGAGCGGCCACCGATGATTTGCGCCCCGGTGCGCTTCGCTAACGCTTGGGCACCTGAAACGAAGTCCGCATGGATATGTGTTTCGATGGCATAGGCAATTCGCAGACCCCGCGCTTTCGCCATTCGCAGGTAGACGTCGATATCGCGACGGGGATCGATGACCGCAGCCACGGCCGCTTTGCTGTCGCCAACCAGATAGGAAATCTGCGCCACGCCGTCCGTATAAACAGGCTCGAAAACAAGCATCGCCGCCTCCGATGATGGTTAACAGGATTGTTCAGTTAACTATTCGGACGGTGTGGATGGCCGGACGTTCAGGCTATCGACGTTTCATCTTCAGATTGATCGGTGGGTTGCAGGCTGACAACCAACTCGACGACGAGGCCATCCGCATGCGCCGCGAAACGCAGGTCGCAGCCACAGCGCTCAGCGATCGCCTTGACGATGGACAGGCCCAGCCCACTGCCTTCACCGTCGCCACTCCGCCAGAAGCGTTCTGTCAGGCGCTCGATCATTTCCGGTGCGACGCCCGGTCCGTGGTCCTGCACGCTGAAGCGAACCCTGCTTTCGTCCAGCTGTGTGAGCGCCAAGCGGACGACTGTGGCATCACGGGTATGGCGGCGGGCGTTGTCGAGCAGGTTGCGCAATGCTGCGACTGCCAACGTTGACGGTATCGTCAGAGGACAGAGCGAAACGTCTTGCGCCCCGCACAGTTCGATGCGCGGCCCAGGCTGCTGACTGGCGTCAGCGATCGCCAGCTGCGCGACTTCGACGGCCGTGCACCGGAGCCCGTCATCAAAGGACACGCGACCCTCCACCCGTGCCAGCATGAGCAACTGCTCCAGGATCCGCTGCAGGCGATCCGTGCCGATCTCGGCCTGGGCCAATGCCCGTTTCGCGGTGTCGCCCTCGGTCATGGCCGCCACCTGCAGGTGGGTCTTGATGGCGGTCAGCGGGCTGCGCAGTTCATGGGCGGCGTCATCGGTCAGCCGACGTTCGCGCTCGAGCATTTGCGCGATTCGTGCAAACAACTGGTTCTGTGTTTCGACCAGGGGCGTCAGTTCTCGCGGCAACCGATCGATGTGCAACGGCTCCACTGAATCGGCGCTGCGTTGCGCCAGGGCCATGCGTATTCGTCTGAGCGGCGCAAGGCCGTTGCCAATTCCGATCCACAACACGATCAGGCTGCCTAGCAACGCGACGAAAACCGGCAGCGCCGCAGCCAGAAGCACCGAACGCTGCAACGTGGTGCGCTCGTCGAGGCGATCGGCGGTGGTGATGCGCATGCCGTTCTGGATGAAAGTAAAGCTACGCCAGGCGGTATCGCCAATCAGTTGGTTTTGAAAGCCGGTGCGCTGGGCATCGAGAGCGCTATCGGGCGCGGCATGGCTACGCGCTAAGATCTCACCCCGCAAGGAGCTGACCTGGCAGGCCAGCCCGTTCTCGATACCCAGCTGCTCTGCGCTCAGACGCGTAATACCGCCTTTGCCCAGTTGCGGCGGCGGTAATTGCACGAGCAGACCCGCCACCATTCGGGCCGACGCGGCAAGGCGCTGATCGAGAGACTGCATCAATTGATTGCGCACATCAAAGAGCATCCAGGTCGCGGCCAGCGCCCAGAGCAGCACGAAGGCAGAGCCAAGGGTTAGGGTCAGGCGAAGGCGCAAGCTCATTGGTCGGGTGCCCCGGTGGGGCCTGGCGCATGGCCGGCAGGCCCCAGGCGATAACCAAGCCCTCTGACGGTTTCGACGATGCCATTACCGAGCTTGCGCCTCAGATGGTGGATGTGGACATTCAGGGCGTTGCTTTCGACGTCATCGGCAAGACCGTAAATCGCGTCCTTGAGCTGCTCGGCCGATAGCACGTGGCTGGGGTTTTGTAGCAGCGCCTGCAGCAGTGCCTGTTCGCGGCGCGACAGGTCGACGGGTTCGCCGGCCATGAACGCCGTGCAGGCGGCTGGGTTGTAGCTCAGCGGACCGTGCTCGATAACTTGCGTTGCCCGGCCGGCAGCACGGCGCAGCAGGGCATGCAGGCGGGCGGCGAGTTCACGCAGGTCGAAGGGTTTGACGAGGTAATCGTCAGCGCCTGCCTGGAGCCCGGAGACACGCTCGGCCACTGCATCCCGAGCGGTAAGAATGAGTACTGGCAGCTCGAGGCCCCGACGGCGCAGGCGCTGGAGAAAGCGCAGGCCGTCTTCGTCTGGCAAGCCCAGATCGAGAATCATCAGGTCAAACCTGGCGGTGCGCAGCAGCGACTCGGCCTGTCCGGCCGTAGCAGCATGGGCCACGCTGAAGCCCTGGGCTTCGAGCCCAGCGACGATGCCACTGGCGATGAGTGCGTTGTCTTCTGTCAGCAATACGTACATAGGTGGGATCGCTAGATATACAGCGGTCAGTATGATCCGCCTGGATTAACGGCGCGTTAGCAGATGGTACGCCGAGCTGATCATGCCTAAACGCTTCACCGCCTTACTGATTGTGTTCGGACACGCCTTGTTAATCGCCTCTTAATCCCGAACCGCCAAGCTCGCCTCCGAATCGGTAACCGGATGTGGTGCATGCGAGCGATCATTATCTTTTTGGCCTGTTGGCTCTGGGTCATGCAACTGGCGAACGCTTCGCCGTTCACGCTTGGTCCAAAGCAGGAGGACTTCCTGCCAGTGGACCAGGCGTTCACACTGCACATCGAAAGGCCCGACGCTGGCGGCGCCGTGCTTCGATGGGACATTGCTCCCGGCTACTACCTTTACAAGGAGCGGCTCAGATTCGTAGGGCTGCCATCGGCGAGCGAGCCCGTGTTACCGCCGGGCGAGCCTTACCATGACGAGTATTTTGGCGACTCGCGAATCTATCGCGACAGTCTGGAAGTTGAGATCCCAGATGGAGATGTTTCGACGCTCGAACTCGGCTGGCAAGGCTGTGCCGATGCCGGGCTGTGCTATCCACCGCAAACTCGCACGGTAGAACTGACGGGCAGCAGCTCTCCTCCGCCCGCGCCTGTTCAGGCTGATGATCAAGCTTTGGTGAGTGGTTTGCAGCAGCAGTCGCTCGGCTGGAGCCTGCTGATCTTCTTCGGACTGGGCCTGCTGCTTGCCTTTGCACCCTGTTCGCTGCCGATGTTGCCAATTCTGGCGGGCATTGTGGTGGGCAGCCAGGCCGGGCCTCGCCGCGGCATGGCGTTGGCTGGATCCTATGTCGTCAGCATGGCGTTGGTCTATGCCGCCCTTGGTGTGTTGGCGGCGCTGCTTGGCGCGAATCTGCAGGGATGGCTGATGCAGCCTTGGCTGATCGCGAGCTTCGCTGGGCTTTTCGTGCTGCTGTCCTTGCCCATGTTCGGATTCTTCGAGCTGCAACTGCCGACGGGCCTGCGCGATCGGCTGGAACAGGCCGGACGCAAGCGTAAGGGGGGAAGCCTCGCGGGGGCCAGTGCGTTGGGCGTGCTGTCCGGGTTGCTGGTAGGACCTTGCATGACCGCACCACTGGCCGCGGCGCTGCTTTACATCGCGCAAAGCGGTAACGCCGTGAACGGTGGCCTCGTGCTGTTTGCGCTGGGATTAGGGATCGGTACGCCGCTGGTGTTGCTGGTGACAGCGGGCAATCGCTTCCTGCCCAAGCCTGGGCCGTGGATGGATCGCGTCAAAGTTTCCTTCGGTTTCCTGTTTCTGGTCGCGGCCCTTTATGTGCTCCGTCCGCTGTTGTCTGACTCCTTGTGGGTGGGGCTGTGGGGTGCGCTGCTGGTGGTGGGCGCCAGTGGATTGCTGCAACTGTCGCGTCAATTGGTGCGGCATCAGGCGTTCAGCCGGTCAGTCGCGGCGCTAGCCGGGGTATGGGGCGTGGCGCTGCTGCTGGGGGCGGCAGGCGGCGCGCAGGATGTCATGCGACCGCTCGGTGTGTTCACAGGCGGCGTTGCGTCCGTTCAAGGTATAGAGTCTGCACACGGATTTGTCGGTTTCAGCGAGCCGGCTGTTCTTGATCGTGAACTGGTTGCCGCCAAAGCCGCCGGCCAGTGGGTATTGGTGGACTACTACGCGGACTGGTGCGTGTCCTGCAAGGTCATGGAGAAGGAAGTGTTTGGCGACGCGCAGGTGCAAGCCGCGCTCACTGGCGTGCGGATTCTGCGGCCGGATGTGACGCGAACCGATCCCGCCAGTCGCGAGCTGCTGAACCGCTATCAGGTCATGGGGCCGCCAACGCTGCTCTTTATCGGCCCGGACGGAGTGGAGCGACGCACGCAGCGCATCACCGGCGAGGTCGATGCGATCCAATTTCTAAGCAGATGGAACGAAACAATGGAGCGAGGCTGATGCTGACAATTAATGCGGGGCCCTTGGCACTCGCCGTTCCGCATGCGCTCATGTTGGTGAGCCTGTTTCTGGCGATGCTCACCGGCTGGTGGGTCGGGCGGCGCAGCGAGCGGAATCCGGAACAGCAGCTGTTCAGGCTGCTGCTGGTGGCGCTACTGGTCGCTCGGCTGGCCTTCGTGCTGGTGTATGTCGAGCATTTCCGAGAAGAGCCCTGGCGCGTGATCGACATACGTGACGGCGGGTTTATTGCCTGGCCAGGCTTGTTGGTGGCGGTGCTGTTGGGTACTTGGCTTGCCTGGCGCGATAGCGGTTTGCGTAGACCACTTGGCGCTGCGGTGATGGTAGGTATGCTCAGTTGGGGATTTGGGACATTCGCATTGCATGCCTTCGAGCAGGGCACGCGGCTGCCCGAGATGGGGTTGCGAGACATCCAGGGCAAGCCGGCCGCCTTGCAGGATTACGTCGGCAAGCCGCTTGTGGTCAACCTGTGGGCCACCTGGTGCCCTCCCTGCAGGCGGGAAATGCCGGTCCTTGCGAAGGCGCAGCAAGACAACACCGAGGTGAATTTCCTGTTCGTCAACCAGGGTGAGGGCGAGCGATTGATCGCCGACTTCCTTGACGCCGAAGGGCTCAGCCTGGAAAACGTCCTGCTCGACACCGGCGGTCGCCTCGGCCAGCATGTAGGTTCTGCAGCACTGCCCACCACGCTTTTCTATGACGCCGAGGGACGCCAGGTTGGCAGTCATCTCGGTGAGCTTTCTCATGCCAGTCTGGCGCGCGCTCTTGAGCAATTTAAGGTAAAAAACCAGCCATGAAATCCGTACGATCACTTTCCTTTTTCATTTCTACGCTGGCCTTGCTACCGGCACCCCTGGTGCTGGCAGAGGCCCTGCCTCCTGCGGTTCAGGCCATTGAAGCGCGTGGAGCCAAAGTAGTCGGCAGCTTCGACGCACCGGGCGGATTGAAGGGCTATGCGGCGCGTTATAACGGAGAGGGCATCGCGCTGTACCTGACACCGGACGGCGATCATGTCGTGATCGGCAGTTTGCTGGATGCCGCGGGTGAAGACCTGACCAAGGCACCGCTTGAAAAACTGGTGTATGAGCCGATGAGCAGCGAGATGTGGCAGCGGCTGGAGAGCAGCACCTGGATAGCTGACGGCGCGGCCGAAGCGCCACGGGTCATCTACATGTTTTCCGATCCGAACTGCCCATTCTGCAACATGTTCTGGAAACAGGCGCGGCCCTGGGTCGAAGCGGGTGACGTTCAGCTTCGTCACGTCATGGTTGGCATGCTGCGTCCGGACAGCGCCGGTAAAGCCGCCGCGTTGCTGGCCGCCAAGGATCCCGAGGCGGCCCTCAATGTACACGAAGCAGCGGGTAAGGCGAGCACGCTCAAGCCGATCGAGGGCATCTCGCCAACAGTGAATGAGCAGCTAGAGGCGAACCTCACCCTGATGGGTGAAATGGGCGCCTCGGCTACGCCAGCGATTTATTACCTGGACGATGACGGACGGCTGCAGCAACATCAGGGCGCGCCTCGCCCCGATGCATTGAATGAGATCATGGGGCCGTTGTCAAAGCGCTAGATCGGCAAAGGTCCGCCAGCACCGATGCTGCATAAAATAATAATGATATGGAGGCTATATGAACGTCCCCCTATTGCCCTTGGCTGGGCTCTTTCTTGTGGTTTCCGTGTCCGCGCAAGCTGCGGATGCGACTGCGGTTTACAGCAAAGGCGGGGCCAACCCCGCCGCCATGGCGTGTGTTACCTGTCACGGAGCCGAGGGTGGGGGGATGGCCGCTGCGGGCTTCCCCCGCCTTGCGGGCCTGTCAGCCGAGTACATGCGTAAGCAGCTGGCTGATTTCGCATCCGGTGCACGCGCCAACCCAATCATGCAACCCATTGCCGCGGCGTTGAGCGCCGACGAAGCCGATGCGGTCACAACCATGTTGGCCGGCAAGCCGCATCCGCAGCCTGATCGAGTCGACCGTACCGCTTTGGCCGATGGACCTGGCGAGACACTTGCCCTGCGCGGTGCGTGGGATCGCAATATTCCAGAATGTGTCGCCTGCCACGGTCCCAGCGGAACAGGAGTCGGCGACGCCTTCCCACCGCTGGCCGGGCAGTCGGCACAGTACCTGTCGTCGCAGCTGACCGCCTGGCGACAGGGCACCCGCAAGAACGACCCCAACGACTTGATGGGCCACATCGCACGTAGCTTGACCGAGGACGAGGTAACGGCGGTCTCGACGTACTTCGCAGGCCTGACCGACAAAGGAGCAGCCAAATGAAGACCCATACAACCGCACTGCTGTTGATGTCATTGGCCTTCCCGGTGCTCGCGGACGACATCGCGATGGAAGATCAGTCGCAGATCCTGACCGGGGCCGGTGATCCCGCTAGCAGCAAGTACTTCCAACCGCCAAAGGAAAGCGAACTGCCTGACAACGCCTACGGGCAACTGGTACAGCAAGGTCGGGCCATATTCGTCGATACCAAGACGCATGCGCCCGACTATGTGGGCAACGGCCTAGCCTGTGCGAACTGCCACCTCGAACAGGGCCGGAAAGCCAACTCTGCACCGCTCTGGGCCGCCTACACCATGTACCCGGCGTACCGAAAGAAGAACGACAAGGTGAATAGTTATGCCGAGCGCCTTCAGGGCTGTTTCCAGTTCAGTATGAACGGCAAGGCACCCGAGGCTGACGGCCCCGTTATCGCCGCGCTTTCAGCCTATTCATACTGGCTTGCAACCGGAGCACCCACGGCGCAAGAGCTACCAGGTCGGGCCTATCCGGAAGTGCCACAACCCGAAGGCGGATACGACCTGGCAAAGGGAGAACAGGTCTACGACGCACAATGCGCCGTCTGTCATGGGCCGAACGGGGAAGGACAGAAGTCTGGTGACCTTTATGTATTCCCGCCACTATGGGGGGCGGACTCGTTCAACTGGGGTGCAGGCATGCATCGGATCAACACAGCCGCGGCGTTTATCAAGGAAAACATGCCACTGGGCAAAGGCGGCACCCTGTCAGACGAAGACGCTTGGAACGTGGCGGCATTTATGAATAGCCACGAGCGACCGCAAGACCCGCGCCTGGTCGATGGCTCAGTCGAGAAAACCCGTGATAAATACCATGCCAATGACGGCGTGAACCTTTACGGCGAAACCGTTAACGGCAAGATGCTAGGTAAGGGGATCTGACAAGCAAGCACGCGTTGGCGCACTTACATGCGTTTGGCGGTTAATCGGTCTGAACAGATGGGCTGAGGAGGCCCGCTTACCTGGCAGTCCGCTTTTGGCCTATTCCATTGAAAAACTAGGTTGAGTGAGCTGGCTGAAGCTGGCTCACTCAACCTCCATCAGCTCAGTGGAGTTCTCCACGATGGTGGGACGTCAGCAGGCCGCTCAGGCCCCTCTGTTCTACACGTTCAATCTGGACGATCACATTCCAGCCAATCACCTGTTGTGCTGTATCGATCAGTTCCTAGACCTGAGTGAGTTGCATCAGCATCTGGATTCGCACTATACGGCCCTGGCTATCGGAATGGTCATAGAGGCAGCTCAGGTCGCTGGGTGTATTGCAGAATTCACCTTGGGGCAAAACCTTCACCCTACTAGGGCAACTCGCTTAGAGATTCTGCTTTGCCCGACTGGGATTGCTTTGCTGCTGCCCGCGCAGCATGGCCGGCATTCGTGACAATGGCGCTGTACGGAGCTGGGAATGGCATCCTGACTATCACGGAGCGACTGTCGAAGGCCAAAGCACCGCGGTTCACCTGGATCATCACTTCGTGCCCAGCGGCTGCCTCAGCGAGAGTTCCCCAAGCACTTCGAACTGATCGAGATCATCGAGGCCCGTGCACAGCTCACGCTGGCGGCAGCCTTTCAACAGCACGAGGCCTAGGATCACAGGTCAGGGCTTTTTGGCAATAACCAAAAGCCCGGCCACGATCAACCCGGCACCGGCCAGCATCCGCAGCGTGATCACTTCGCGCAGCAGTAGCCAGGCCATCAGCATCGCTACCACGACGCTGCCCTTGTCGATCAGCGCCACCGTGGCTACGTCCCCCAGCTTCAACGCCTTGTAGTAGAAGATCCAAGACAGCGCCGTGGTGATGCCGGAAAGGCCAAGCCACAGCAGGTTGCGCTGGTTGACCTCGGCAATTTGCTGCACGGGCACCGCCCAGACCGCAAAGATCAGCACGAAGGTGCAGACGAACAGGGTGCGAATCGTCAGCCCCAGCTCGCCGGGCAGCGTGAATCGGGCGTCCAGAATAGGATTCTATAATCGACTATAAAGGCCTATAAAGTTCATTCTAGAGCGGCTCAGCTGCCTGTAAACGCCAGCAGCGAGTCCGATTGCGGTTCATACGGCGCCGTTGTCCCTGATGTGTACCGGTGTTAATGAGAAGCTGAAATTTGGCCCAGAGGTCCAGCATGAAGCTCAAGGGCAGGTTTAGCTGCAAGGCCACCAAAGGATATGGCGGGGTCGATGTAGCGCATGGCGGACTTGATGTCTTTCCAGCCTACATAGGTCATCAAGGCCTTGAGATCCCAGCCATTTGCCGTGGCCCAGGTGGCGAAGCCTCGGCGTAGCGAATGGCTGGTGTACAACTCGGCCGAGACACCGGCGCGTTGCAGGATGTGACGCAACAAGCTGATCAGGCTGCCGGGGTGCAGGGCCTCGCTGCCCAGATGCCCCCAGCGATCCAGGCGACAGAACACTGCGCCACGGGCAATGCCGGCGGCACTGATCCAGTCGAGATAAGCCTGCACAGGACAGAGGCATTTCAAGGCTGGTACGTAATGAGTCGTGCCGAGGTTTTCCCGGTCACCCTTGCTCTGCGGCAGGAATAGGCTCATGCCCGCACCGGCTTCGGCTTGGATATGCTCGACCTGCAGTCGACAGAGTTCGTCGCTGCGAAAACCCCGCCAGAAGCCGATTTGCAGCAGCGCCGCATCGCGCCGGCTGCGCAGCAGGCTTGCCAAATTGCCGGACTGCTGAGCCCGTTCGGCTTCCTGATTCAGCCATTGAATTGCTTGCTCCAGGTGCTGCAACTGCAGCGGTGCAGCCTGCTTCGTTTGCGCCGGATGCAATGTGCGGATGCCTTTGAGCACCTGACGCACCGTGGGCGTCTTGGTCGGATCAGGAAAGCCCTGGGTGATATGCCACTGAGCCAGAGCGGCCAAGCGCTGTTTGAGCGTGTTGCTGCTTAGGGTGTCGGCGTAGTCCACCAGGTAGCGCACGATGCTATCGCTGGTGGCAGGCAGAAAGCCACCCCACGTCACTTCGAAGTGCTCGATGGCCGACTGGTAGCTGCGGCGGGTGTTTTCCCGCGTACCGGCTTGCAGATAGCGCCCGACGTCTTTCATCGCTCGAAATGCCCTTTGTGTACTTGAAAACGGCAGCTAAGCGACCGTTTGTGCCGATCTTATTGGATAACGCTCCATTATTTTATCTGATTTATACACTTGAGAATCGCTTTACATCGGATCGTTTTGGAATGTAAATACATGGTATGTAATCCACTACGAAATCGTAGGAGCAAACCATGGCTCGCGGCGGCATCAACAAGGCACTGGTTCAGAAGGCGCGACAAGCCATCCTGGCGCGGGGCGAGAACCCCAGCATCGATGCTGTACGAGTCGAACTAGGCAATACCGGCTCGAAAACCACCATTCACCGCTATCTAAAAGAACTCGAAGATGCCGAGCGCGGCCGGGTTGCGGCCTCGATCCCGCTCAGCGAACAGCTGGCCAACCTGGTCGGCCAGTTAGCGGATCAGCTAAAGGAGGATGCGCAGGCCGCCGTGGCCCAAGAGCGCGAGCAACTGGCACGTGAGCGGCTCGGCTACCAGAACCAGGCTCGGCAAGCCGAAAGCCGCATCCAGCAGTTGGAAAGTCAATGCGGCGGGCTCACGGAACAGCTTCAGGCTGTTCAGCAAGCGCTACAGCAGGAGCAGCAGCAACGCCAACAGGCCGAGGTTGAGAATGCCCGCCTATTGCAGGCCAACCGCGATTTGGAGGAGCGCCTGCAGGACCGCGATGGGCAGATTCGTTCGCTGGAGGAAAAACATCAGCACGCACGCGACGCCTTGGAACACTACCGACAGGCCAGCAAGGAGCAGCGTGAGCAGGAACAACGTCGACACGAGTCGCAGGTACAGCAGCTGCAACTGGAACTGCGGCAACTGCAGCAGACCTTGATAATCAAGCAGGACGAGTTGACCCAGTTGAACCGCGACAATGCGCGCCTGCTCGCCGAGGCGCGGCAGTTGCAAAAAGAGCAGCATGCGCAGCAACAGCTACTGGCGCAGAAGGTCCAGGCTTTGGAAGCCGCCCAGAGCGCGTTGACCGGCACTGAGCGAGCGAATGAAGCCCTGGAACAGCGTTGCAGCACATTGCAGGAGGAGGTGTCCCGGCTGGGCGAAGCCTCCGCGACCCAGGCGCAGCAAGCGCAGGGCCTGCAGGAGCGCTTGGTCGAAGCGACTACACAGCTGAAGCTACTCGGGGCGTCGCTTGCGAACAGCGATGGTGCACGTAGCACATGAGGAGAACTGTTCCTACACCTGTACGAGGCCGCTCTTCGTTTGATCAATGTCAGAAATGTTGCTAGGTTTCTGACATATCTCAAAAGCTAGCCTTCATCATGAAATCCCTTCCCGAGACGATCATCGAGCACAGCAGACTTCTCCCTGAAGGAGGGGCTCTTGCGCCAAAAGAGTTTCTTTATTTGGCTAGCCGAGCGGCGGTGGACCAAGCATTCTCCCGATTAGTCAAAGGCGGGAAGTTGATGCGAGTTTCTCGTGGCCTCTATGTGGCTCCGGTCACCGGTCGCTTCGGCAAACGTGCGCCGGCGACGGAGAAGGTCATCAGCGCAATGGCTTCGAAAAGCCATCAGGTAATCGCGTTGGGCGGTGCCCGTGCGGCGAACGCGCTAGGGCTGACGCAACAGATGTCGATTCGGGAGGTATTTGTCACCAGCGGACGGCCGAGAATCCTGCAGTTAGGCAAGACTCAGGTGAGAATCGAGCATGCGCCACAGTGGCAAGTCGCCCTCGGAGCGACCATTGCTGGCGACGCTGTACGTGCGCTTGCCTGGCTGGGAAAACCTCACGCCCAAGAGACAGTCGCAAAGCTACGCGTGTGCCTGTCGAGTAGCGATTGGCAGATCTTGAAATCGCATAGATCCAACCTTCCTCCATGGATGGCTGAAGCAATTGGGCGCGAAGCGGCCTTCGCTTGAGCAGGACTTCCAATCTACTCGTTTAAATACAGCAAGTTACAGAGCATATATCCTAATTTTTGCTTTTTCTCGGCATGCCCCATCTAAACGTCAGAATCGCTTCATTGCTACAGCTTTTCTTAATTCGGCAATGAAAATGTCCACATTTTAGAAAACCCAAACAAATCATGTAGATAGAAGAGAAGTGAGTGAATTTTTCCTTTATCTCGGCATGACCCCGTGAACGCCCAAAAAATCAGTGCGAGACTATTACGGGTAGGCTGTTTGGGGTGATACACCGCTGTGGTTACATGCCTGCTTCAGGCTGTATCCACTGATGCGGCAGCAGTTGACTGATTTCGCTTGCCCGCTGCGTTGGTAGCCGCATGAGCACGTCCTTCAGGTAGGCGTACGGATCGTGACCGTTGAGGCGTGCTGACTGGATCAGGCTCATGATCGCAGCCGCCCGTTTGCCGCTGCGTAGTGAACCGGCAAACAGCCAGTTCGAGCGCCCCAATGCCCAAGGCCGAATCTGGTTCTCGACCTGATTGTTGTCGATGGGCACGGCTCCATCTTCCAGATAGCGCGTCAGCGCTAGCCAGCGTTTTAGGCTGTAATCCAGGGCTTTTGCCGTGGCTGATCCATTGGGCACCCGATCACGCTGGGCCAGCATCCAGTCATGCAGCGCATCGAGGATCGGTGAAGACTTTTCCTGGCGTATTCGCCAGCGTTCTTCATCGCTCATGTGCCGTGCTTGCCGCTCGATTTCATACAGCCCGGCAATGGAGTGCAGCGCCTGTTCGGCTAACTGGCTTTTGTTCGCTGAGTGCAGATCGAAAAATTTGCGGCGGGCGTGGGCCATGCAGCCAATTTCGGTGATGCCCTGCTCGAAGCTGGCCTTGTAGCCGGCGAAGTCGTCGCAGACCAGTTTGCCATTCCACTGACCCATAAAATTGCGCGCATGCTCACCTGCACGGCTTGGGCTGAAGTCATAGACCACGGCCTTCAGGTCGGCGAAGGGTGTGGTGCAGTATGCCCAGACGTAAGCCCGGTGGGTTTTCTTCTCGCCAGGGGCCAGCATTTGCACGGGGGTTTCGTCGGCATGGATCACGCCTGCGCCAGTACCGCCTCGCGCAGGGCATCGACCAATGGTTGGAGCTGTACGCCGGTTTGTCCGACCCACTGCGCCAATGTCGAACGCGCGATAGCCAGACCCGCACGGCCAAAGATCTTCTCTTGCCGGTACAGCGGCAGATGATCGGCGTATTTGGCCACCATGACATGAGCCAGCAAGCCGGCAGTCGGGATGCCCTTGTCGATCACCTGGGCTGGTACCGGCGCCTGGATCAATGTTTCGCACTGGCGGCAGGCCCACTTGCCACGCACATGCTGTTCGACGGTGAACACGCCAGGCGTGTAATCCAGCTTTTCGCTGATGTCTTCGCCGATGCGTTGCAGCGGGCAGCCGCAGGCGCATTGAGTGTTCTGCGGCTCGTGACGGATCACAGTACGCGGAAACTGGGCTGGCAGCGGCGCGCGCTTGGGCTGTTGGCGGGGTTCAGCCGGAGGATTGAGGGTTTTCAGTTCCGCCTCGATGGCGGCGATGTCCGTGTCGAGCAAATCATCCAGCAGGCTGCCCTGTTCAGGGCTTAGTTGCTCGCTACGCTTGGCGAACTTGTGGCGCTTGAACCAGGCGATTTCGTGGGTGAGCTGCTCGATGATGGTTTGATCACGGTGGATCTTTTTGCCCATCGCATCGACCTGCGTGAGCAACTGGGCGGCCAGTGCGCGCAGTTGCTCAGGTGTTAGTTGGTCGAGATTGGGCAAGGAAGTCATGCCGCTGATTGTGCCAGAGCAGGCGATCCGCGCAGATAAAGCGATAGGCTAATGGCCGGCGCTACAGCATTGTGATCGCACCGGCTGCACCAACCCGCTGCCAGGGTAAACCGAGCACCAAAGCCTGAAGCTGCTCGGTGTCGAGTTCAACTTCCAAGCCGCGGTGGATGCCTGGCCAGTGAAACTTGCCTTGGTTCAATCGCCGCGCGGCCAGCCAGATCCCTACACCGTCATGCACCAACACTTTCATGCGGTTGGCGCGGCGGTTGGCGAACAGATAAGCACAGTGCGGCTTCGCCGCACCGAATACCGCCACTACACGGGCCAATGCGGTTTCGGTGCCGGCGCGCATGTCCATCGGCTCGGTGGCCAGCCAGATGCGATCGATGCGAATCATGCGAGCAGCCCGCGCAGCAAGCGTGTACAGCCTTCGCCGTCCTGCACCGGCCAGTGCACCGACAGACTGCCGGCGTGGTAGGGGATTTCGATTCGTATCGTCAGCTCTTCAGAGCTGGCCTGCTCTGAAGGCAGGATGCCGAGCGGCACCGGGATAAAGCGTGCAGATACGACCGGTAGCGGCTCGCGCTGCTTACGAATCCATTTATGCACCAGGTTGGCATTGAGCCCGTGGCTGAGCGCCACGCCGGCGACGGAAGCACCGGACTGGGCGCACTCTTCGATGACCTGGGCCTTGAAAGCCTTGGGGAATGTACGGCGCTGTCGAGACACGAAACCCTCCAGAAAGTGGCTTGAAATGGTGTCCACCAAAAATAGGTGCACACCATGCCGCTATCTGGAAGAAGCGGGGAGATGGGTTCGGCGGACGGTTACCAAGTAATCGGGCAAGTGCGGTGCCAATGGCACCGGCTCCAATAATGCTAATGCTCATAGGCTTGCTCCTTAGGCAGTAAAGCCGCCGTCGACCATCAGTTCAGCACCGCTGACGAATGAAGCTTCGGGGCTAGCCAGATAAGCGCACTGTCAACGTTGACGATGCGCAGTGGCTACCTGACGCTCCCTATCTTTTGCTAAGGAACTGGGAACTGGCTGAAAAGTGCGCCGTGAACTTTCTCAAAGATTCACTCCATTTGCACGGAAGCGCCGCCGTCGATAAGGCGGAACAACGACAGAGATCGATTGCCGAGGAGTCACGCTATATCGCCTCGACGTTTAATTGAATTGGGGATATTGAATCCTTGTTGTCGCTCACCTGCGAGTTTGAGGCGAGAGCACTCTCAGTTTTTTATTTTGAGCCCCTTCACGGAGTGAGCTCGCTGTTCGTCAAGTGAGTTGTAGTAGGTATTCTGGGTGGTGCTGAGGCTGTTATGGCGAAGATCGGCCTGCAGATCCTTCATGTCCCGATGCGGCGCATCGAAGGTGGCCGATGTGTGTCGCAGCCAGTGCAATGACGCCGAACGCAACTGGTCGATCTCATCGTTGTTCCAACCTTCCTGGGCCATGCGCACCAGGGTACTGTCGAACACTTCTTGCAGAAGAAGCCGGATATGACGGTCGGAAAGGCCGCCTCGACCCTTAAGCGTGCTGATCAACGACGTTTTTTCGTGGGCGGAGGGGAGGGAAGAGAGCTGCAGGTGCCGACGATAACGCACTAGGTAGTTCTGGATGTAATCGTCGCGGATGCTGATCTTCGCCGCCTTGTTTCCCTTACCCACCACATGAAACCACCAGTTACCCATGCTATCGCGGCGGATATCACCCATCGTGGGCCTCCAGTTATCCCGCCCCACCAGATCGGACACCCGTAGATACATGGAAAACAGAGTGGCAACGATGAACAGAGTGCGCTCGTGCAGCGGATTAGCGACAGCCATCTGCTCGGCGGTTTCGATCACATAGCTCCACTGCAACTGAGTCAGTGAGCGAGAAGCGACATCTAGAGTGTTGCGTTGCTTATAGATGGATTTCTGCTTCACCGCCCGGAACGGGTTGACCTCGGTCAGGCCTTCATCAATGGCGTGCTGGAAGAAGCTGCCACATACCGCAAACACCTGGGCCACGGAGCCCTGGGACATGCGATAGGGACGGGAGGGAAGGGTGGCCACGGCCTCTCTGGCGATCTTGCGCTCGCGCTTCGCCACGGTGTGGCTGAAGGGCCGCCATTGCTCATTGATAATGTAGCTGTCAGTGTCGAGTTTCTTGCGGCTGCCCAAGCGCAAGAAGCGGGATTTCACCACAGGACCAATCCAGTCAGACGGTGGATTGAGGCAGAATTCCATGAAAGCTTCGGCGTCTCGTCGACGCAACTCGACGATGGGTTTACCGGCCACTAGCAGGGACCAGAGCAACAGGCGCTCAACATGGGTTCTGTAAGAGTTGTAAGTAGCTTCGTTGCCAGCGTAGGACTTCAGAAAACCCCGGACGGCGCGATACCCCTCAGCCGCCTCAAGCCCATCACCAAAACCAAGGAGGAAGTCCCGAACCACCGGAAGCTCGCCATTGAGGTGGAGGAAGTTGAGTTCGTGAAAGCGATCAAATGTCTCGAAGAACGGTTGGGGACGTTGCGACATAAAAATGGCCAGCCTGGGTAGATGCGCCTAAATAGGTACTCCCCGCCAGTATAGAGTAATATCCGGGTCTGGTGATTATCGGATATCGCGTCTGGATGATGCCATAGGCCCGTGCGAAGATTCGGTAAGCAACTCCTTGGCTGTTTCCCGCATTTGGACCTAGGCAAGGCATTCAGGCTGAACAGGTCTGTGAACGGGCGACCCTAAGTCCGTCTAGATGCAGCTACAACCCCCCGGAACGCGACGACTGGCAAAGCCCTAACCGAAGCATTGCCAAGGTAGGTGGGTGTGAGCTTATCCAGCCTATGGCAATTGGCATCGGTGTATCGCAAGAAATCCGTGGGCCAACAAAACAACTATTCGGGATGCACTGCTTGACGGCCTGAACATCAGATATCCACATCTGCCGCGCTCATACCCCCGAGCAGCGATTACCGCCACGCTAGCTAAGGTCAGCCTGACGGCTCACGTGTGCTTTCTCTCTTTTTTAGTGACTTTAATTTTAAAACTTCAACGAAATCAAAGGTGAAACGGACGCCGCTGTAATTTTCTATGACTTTTCAGATCTCAATGCGATTCTTTTTATGAGCACGTTGCCATGCAGAGCACAAATCGACGTCCCTGTTAGCCACCTTAACGTTCCAGAGATGCAAAAAATCGCTATCTCGACGTGACGCAAAGTCCGTCTTAGGCTGGGGTTCTATGCAAAAAAAGCCTTGTAACCACTGCGGTACGGCGTTCTCCGATTTATTGACTGAAATTGGCGCCAATGGTGACTGACCACAGTAGCCAAAGCGTGGGCGTAGCTGCTGATGAGAGTCCGCTGTATACGGATCGCAAGGTACGCATAATGTATATTATGTTAAACAGTGTATTGAGCAATGTGAGTCATGACATTGCCTTCCGATCCAGCTTCACCTTCGCAGCACACGTCTCCTCTTTTGGGACGACATGTGCGGTTCTCCTTTGTGAGCTACTGGTTTTCCATGACGACACTGCGTATGTCGTCTGCCAGTTGGCGGACGCGTTCTTCACTGGTGTCCCACGAGCACATGAAGCGCGCGCCGCCGACACCGATGAATGTGTAGAACATCCAGCCGCGGCTTCTCAGTGCTTCGAGTGCCAACGGTGGGATGCTGACGAAGACGCCATTGGCCTGCACCGGAAACATTAGTTCTACACCGGGCACGTCGCCGATCAGGCTGGCCAGTAACTGCGCGCAGCTGTTCGCGTGTTTGGCGTATTTCATCCAGGCGCCGCCTTCCAACAAACCTACCCAGGGTGCGGACAAAAAACGCATCTTCGATGCAAGCTGCCCAGCCTGCTTGCAGCGGTATTCGAAATCCTCGGCGAGATCGCGGTTGAAAAACAGGATGGCCTCGCCGACTGCCATGCCATTTTTTGTGCCACCAAAACAGAGCACGTCAACACCGGTTTTCCAGCTTAGTTCGGCCGGTGACAGTCCGAGAAACGCACAGGCATTGGCAAAGCGTGCACCATCCATATGCAGGTGCAGCCCCAGCTCCTTACAGGTGTCACTGATGGCTCGGAGCTCATCCGGCTGGTAGACGGTACCGATTTCGGTGGCCTGGGTCAGGCTGACGACGCGTGGTTTGGGGTAATGGATGTCCTTGCGTTTCAAGGCTATCTCGCGGATGGCCGCAGGCGTCAGCTTGCCCTGTTCGGTTCGCGCCACCAGCAGCTTGGAGCCGTTGGAAAAGAACTCCGGCGCGCCGCATTCATCGGTTTCGATGTGCGCAATGTCGCCGCAGATCACGCTGTGGTAGCTCTGGCACAGCGATGACAAGGCCAGCGAGTTGGCCGCTGTGCCGTTAAAGGCGAAGAATACTTCGCAGTCGGTTTCGAACAGTTGGCGGAAATGGTCAGCCGCACGTGACGTCCATTGGTCGTCCCCGTAGGCCCGGTCATGCCCCTGGTTTGCCCGAGCCATTGCCTCCCAGGCTTCCGGACAGATGCCGGAATAGTTGTCACTGGCGAATTGTTGATTGGCGCTGCTCATCAAAGCCTCTCTATGGATACTGCCTAGCTACTGATTGGCAGGAAAATTACGGTATAGAGCCCAAGCACGCCAAGCGCAAAGACCGATGCGCCAATCCACAAAACCGACAGTGCATCAGCTTGGATTCGCCCGCTTTTTACCCCGCTGGCACTGCGCGTGTAGCGTCGCTGTTGAGTCGTCCAGATGCCCAGCGCAGTGGCTAAGGATAGCGCGACCAACACCGCGACGAAGGTGCCGTGGTAAGGCATCCAGCGCAGAAACAGTGCGCTTACTGTAATCATCGTCAGCAGGGTCCGCCCCCAGGCCAGCGATGTACGTTCGGGTTGCAGACCGGGGTCTTCGTGCAGCGGTGGTGGCGCTGGTTTGGGCTCCAGACGGCGGCGGAAGGAAATATGCATCGGTGATCGATCAGTTGCGTAATGCGACAAAGGCGATCAGTACCAGCGTCACCAGTGTGCCGCCGATGGACAGGATCGGGATCAACAGTGGAAACGGCAACGGCCCCTGGTGACGCATCGCACGCTCGATGGTCAGCCAGCGGAAGCAAGCCGTCGAGCTGATGAACATCGCCAGTAGCAACAGCGAAATCGAGAGGACCTTGCGTATCTCCAGCGGGAAAATTTCGCTGGCAAAGGCCTCGACCGCCACACCACCCGCCAATACCGCCAGGGACGTTCGTATCCACGCCAGAAAGGTCCGTTCGTTGGCCAGGGTAAAGCGCGGATCGGGTTCCGTTCCGCCAGACAGTAACCTGTGACTCCAGCGACTGCGTTCCATTGTGTTGATGCATCTCCCATAGGAATTTACGTAGGTCATTCAAACAGAAACGATGCCGCGCTGCAGGTTCCGTTGAATGTGCGTCGCAGTTCAACTGATGTGGCGGGCACTTGGCATCTAGCACTCTGCAGTGCTGTCAGGACGCAGATCAACGACAGTAGGACGCAGCATGCTAATGTGCTGCGCTCCAAAACAGCTCGGAGATCTCCATGTTGCTTCGCCTGGTAACCCTCGTTGCACTCGGCACGGCATGCCTGTCTGCAACCGCATCCGATCAGAACCATGCTCATCATCAGATGATGGGTGCACCACTTGAGGCCACTCAAGTGTGGTCGCGTGCCATGCCGCCCACCGCACCCACCGGTGCAGTCTATTTCACGTTACAAAACCCAGGCGATTCACCGGATCGGCTGTTAGGCGTGCACACGCCGCGCGCGAAGAAGGCCGAACTGCATACCCATGTGCACGAAGGCGAGATGATGCGCATGAAGCAGATCGATTCGATCGAGGTGCCTGCCGGTGGCCAGGTCGAGTTCAAGCCAGGCAGCAACCACGTCATGCTCTTCGAACTGAGCGCCCCACTCGTGGCTGGCGAACGCTTCCCGCTGACCCTCGAATTCGAGCACGCGGGCGAAGTGACCGTTGATGTGTCCATCCAGGACCAGGCCCCAGAACCAAGCGGTCACGAGCACATGCAGCACTGATCGACCATTACGGACTGCGTTTGGCACAACGGCGATCAGACGAAGTCCGAGCCCGTAACAGGGGCCGATGTTACCGGCCCCCTCTCCTTCTTCTCCCTAACTTGTTCCGCTGCGTTCGGGGTTAGCTGCCACTGGATCGGCAAGCGCGCTGCCGCCAGCTCCGATTGTTTGATCAGATCCCTGTCGGCGTGCGCATGGTGACGAACTCTTCGGCGGCGGTTGGGTGAATGCCGACCGTATCATCGAAGATTCGTTTGGTTGCGCCGGCCTTCAGCGCAACGGCCAAGCCCTGGATGATTTCCCCCGCCTCCGGGCCGGCCATATGGCAGCCCAGGACCTTGTCCGTATCCGCGTCGACCACCAGTTTCATCAGGCTTCGCTCGAGGCTATCGGTCATGGTCTGCTTCATCGGTCGGAAACGGCTTTCGAACAGCACAACCTTGTGGCCTTGTTCGCGCGCTTGTTCTTCGGTCAAACCGACCGTCGCCATGTTTGGAAGGCTGAACACAGCCGTGGCGATGTTATGGTAATCGACCGGCCGATACTCCTCGGGTTTGAACAGCTGTCGGGCCACGGCCATACCCTCGGCGAGCGCCACGGGCGTCAGCTGGATCCTGCCGATCACGTCCCCGATTGCCAGAATCGAGGGCGTGGATGTGCGGAACTGTTCGTCGATGGCAATGAAGCCGCGCTTGTCCAGCGCCACATCGACGTTCTCCAATCCCAGGCCGTCGAGCATCGGTCGGCGACCTGTGGCGTAGAAAATGCAATCGGCTTCCAGCGTACGACCATCTTCAAGCGTGGCGAGCAGCGTTCCGTCTGCCTGTTTGTCGATGCGGGCGATGTCGGCGTTGAACTGGAGATCAAGGCCTTTTTTGATCAGCTCATCCTTGAGGTGGTCGCGCAAAGCGCCATCGAAACCGCGTAGAAACAATTCCCCTCGATACAGCAGCTTGGTATCGGCGCCGCAGCCGTGGAAGATCGAGGCGAACTCCACTGCGATATAGCCGCCGCCGACCACCAGAACGCGACGTGGCAACGCGTCCAGGTAGAAGGCCTCGTTGGAGGTGATGGCATGCTCGCGACCGGGAATCTCTGGCACGAACGGCCAGCCGCCAGTGGCAATCAAAATGTGCTCGGCGCTGTAGTGCTTGCCGTCGACCTCTACGGTATGGGCGTCGACCAGGCGTGCATGGGCCTGTAGTAGCGTCACGCCGCTGTCGGTTAGCAGGTTCTTGTATATGCCGTTGAGGCGCTGGATCTCGCGATCCTTGTTGGCTATGAGCGAAGCCCAATCGAACCTGGCGCCGTCGATGGTCCAGCCGTAGCCTTCGGCTTCGTGGATGTCTTCGGCATAGTGGGCGCCGTAGACCAGCAATTTTTTCGGCACACAGCCGACGTTTACGCAGGTGCCGCCCAGGTAACGGCTTTCGGCTACCGCCACGCGGGCGCCATAGCCAGCAGCAAAACGGGCGGCACGGACGCCACCGGAACCCGCGCCGATGACGAATAGATCGAAGTCGTAAGCCATGAACTGTTGTCTCCCTTGTAGATCGCACAGCATAACCCAGGCCGTTGGCCGGATTCATTGGAGGAGCATCGCATGCGCCCTACCCTCACTCATCTCGCGTTGCACGTGCCCGACCTGGACGCCTGCATCGCCTTCTACGAGCAATTCTGCGGGATGCACGTGTTTCACGAGCGCGCTGGAAAAGGATCTCGCATCGTCTGGATGGCCGAGCCAGGAAAGGAGCGCGAGTTCATTTTCGTGATCATGCCGGGAGGGCAGGACCGTGCACTGGCCGACAACGACTACAGCCATTTCGGCTTTGCTCTGGCGAGCCGCGCGGAGGTCGATGCGCTTGCAGACAGGGCTCGTCAGGTTGGCTGCCTGATCTGGGAACCCAGGGACGAGCCCTACCCGGTTGGCTACTACTGTGGCGTTCGTGATCCGGCCGGTCACTATGTCGAGTTCAGCTACGGTCAGCCTCTCGGTCCAGGCGCGGAAGAAATGCCCGCTCCCTGAAACGCAAAAGCCACCCGAAGGTGGCTTTATGCACAGCACTGGTGCTTAGAAAGCTTTACCGGTCAGGTAGAAGTTCTCGTAGCAGAAGTTGGTCGCTGCGATATAGCCCTCGGCGCTACCGCAGTCGAAACGCTGGCCCTTGAACTTGTACGCCAGTACGCAACCGTCCTGGGCCTGGCGCATCAGCGCGTCGGTGATCTGGATTTCGCCGCCTTTGCCTGGCTCGGTCTGCTCGATCAGGTCAAAGATATCCGGCGTGAGGATGTAACGGCCGATGATGGCGAGATTGGACGGTGCATCTTCGGGCTTGGGTTTCTCGACCATGTGGCTGACACGGAAAATGTCGTCACGGATCATCTCGCCGGCAATCACGCCATATTTGCTGGTTTCTTCCGGTGGTACTTCCTGGATTGCGACGATCGAGCAGCGGAACTGGTTGTACAGCTTGACCATCTGGGCCAGGACTGGATCACCGTTTAGGTTGATGCACAGGTCGTCCGCCAGAACGACAGCAAAGGGTTCGTCACCAATCAATGGACGACCGCTGAGAATCGCATGGCCCAGGCCTTTCATTTCGACCTGGCGGGTATACGAGAAGCTGCATTCATCGATCAGTTTGCGGATACCGACCAGGTACTTTTCCTTGTCGGTGTTGCGGATCTGATGTTCGAGCTCGTAGCTGATGTCGAAGTGGTCTTCCAGGGATCGCTTACCGCGGCCAGTAACAATCGCAATCTGGCTCAGCCCAGCAGCCAGTGCCTCCTCAACCCCATATTGAATCAGGGGCTTGTTCACTACCGGCAACATCTCCTTGGGCATAGCCTTGGTTGCAGGAAGGAAGCGCGTGCCATATCCGGCCGCAGGAAAAAGGCATTTCTTGATCATGTGAGTCCTTGAAAAGATGAGTCCGATTGATGCACTGCGCCTGGATCGGTCAGCAGCCATACCCTGCATGTCCCGCCAACGGCGACTGACTAGAGGCTACGACCGCCGAAACGGTTCGGGGTTCGACTGCTGCTGGGCTAATTCGGCCATGCCAGCAACCTGACGGATGGCTGTTGACATAGCTTCGGCATAGCGTGGCCTGACTAGCAGAAATTGCCAAGCGGCTTAACGAAAAAGATTGCCGCTGCAGTCGTCAAACGCCTCAAGAACGGAATAGCTCGTGAATGGCCCTCCGTTGCTGAATGGATCAGATGAAGAGATAACCGTCGCAGTTCGCGCGATGGCCTTTCGAGTTTTATTGATCTACATCAACAGAATTGGAAATTGATTTCCTTTCATCGCGGGTCATGGCTCTGCGCCGTTGAACAGCGACTAGGATGTCGCCGGCCTCGTTAGTGGCACGGTGCCTTCACTCAGCCGGCAGTTGAAAAACCTTGTTAAGCGAAGGGGTTTCCGGCCGATAAGTTAAGGCAGATAAAGCGGCTAAGCCCTGAGCCAGATGGCCCGCAGTGGTCCGTCGCGTCCCCGGCGAAGGTTTCGTTTTCGTGTAGTAGTAGCTAAGGAACAGGATGAACAGCACCTCCCCAGCTCGGCAAATGTCCGTTCAAACAAAAATCAACCTGGCCCTGTTGGTGGTGTTCGCCCTGGTCCTGGCAGCCTCCCTCCTCTATTCGGCAGGTTCAGAGAAACAGCTGATACTCGATGTCGTGGAGCAACAGACCAAGGATACGGCCGACTCCTATTTCGACAGTATCAACACCATGATGCTGACCGGCACCATGGGCCAGCGTGAGGTGCTGCGTAACAAGATCCTTGCCCGGCCGGGAGTCATCGATGCACGTATCGTCCGCGGCGAGCCGGTAACCAAGCTGTTCGGACCTGGGTTCGAGCATCAGGCACCCAAGGACGAGTTGGACAGACGTGCGCTTGCCGGCGACGCCACCGTCGAAGTGAGTGATGGTGCGAATGGGCGTGTGCTGACAGTGATCAATCCGATCCATGCGCAACAGGATTACCGCGGCACCAATTGCCTGACCTGCCATCAGGTCCCGCAAAACACAGTGATGGGGGCAGTCCGCATCAGCTATGACCTGTCCGCACTGGACGGCGAGGTGCATCGCAACATTCTGACTTCAGCCGTGATCCAGGCGCTGCTTCTACTGGCGGGTCTGATCGTCATGGGCTACATCATCCGCCGGGTGATTATCAGCCGTATCAATGAGATGCGGCACACCATGGAGGCGATGACTGCCGACGAAGACCTCAGCCGTACTGTCGCTGTTCACGCCCAGGATGAAGTCGGCGCCATGGGCACTGCCTTCAACCGCATGATTTTCAAATTCCGTAACAGCCTGGAGGCGGTGGCCGCTGTAACCCACCAGTTGGGAGAGGTGTCGAATCGAGTCTCGAGCGTCGCCGAGAAGACCCAGACTGCAGTCATGGAACAGCGCAGCGAAACCGATATGGTTGCCTCGGCCATGAATGAAATGAGCGCAACCGTTCAGGAGGTGGCGCGGCATGCTAACGAGACCGCGTCTGCATCGAGCGGTGCCGATGAGGAGTCGCGAGTTGGCGTCACGCTGGCAACCGAGGCGCTGGATGGTATTGAGGTGCTGATTCAGGACATCGAGAAAGCGGCGCAGGTGATCAAGCAGGTCGAAACGGACAGTGTCAGCATTGGCATGGTATTGAACGTCATCAACGGGATCGCCGAGCAGACCAATCTCCTCGCACTGAATGCTGCCATCGAGGCCGCCCGCGCCGGGGAACAGGGCCGTGGTTTCGCTGTGGTCGCTGATGAGGTGCGCACCCTCGCCTCTCGCACACAGAAGTCCACCGAAGAAATCCAGCGCACCATCGAGCAACTGCAAAACGGTGTGCGTAACGCCGTACACGCCATGGAAGGGGCGCAGGTTCGCGCTCACTCGGGTTCGGACTGTGTAGCCAAGACCGCACAGAGCCTCACCGTGATCGCGGGTGAAGTGAACACCATCAATGGCATGAACACCCAAATCGCCACAGCGGCCGAAGAGCAGAGCGCGGTTGCCGAAGAGATCAACCGCAACATCACCACGATTAGCACCATTGCTGACACTACCCTGGCTGATGCATCTCAAACCTCGCAGATCAGTGAGGAACTGGTTCAGCTCGCGGCCGAGCTGAATCGTCTGGTTAGCCAGTTCCGGTTGTAATCAAGGATGACAGGCAGCCGAGCACACGCAGCTCGGCTGCTTGGCCTAATATTCATGTATTGACCGCTTGGCGCCCGCGCTTCAGCCTGGCCGGTTCTTGATCTGGGACAGGCCCAGGCAGGCCGGGGAAACGCGATAATTCGCGCCAAGATGTCGCAGGCTGCGGACGGCACTGCCCGACCCAGCCACTCCCAATCATGCAATCAAGGTGAAACCCTACATGGACCAAACGCCGAGCTTTAACCGCGCCCTGGTCGAAAAATATGACCGTCCCGGTCCTCGCTACACGTCCTACCCCACTGCTCCCCAGTTCCATCAGGCCTTTGCCATGGACGACTACCGCAGTGCCGCGCAGTCGACCAATGTGGCGGCGGAGCCCAAGCCGCTGTCGGTGTACATCCATATCCCGTTTTGCAAAAGCCTTTGCTACTACTGCGCCTGTAACAAAATCATTACCCACAAAACGGATCGCGCCGTCGAATACCTCGACTACCTCAAGCGCGAGATCAAGATGCAGGCTTCGCTGTTCGATCGCTCACGCAAGCTGACTCAGCTGCATCTCGGCGGCGGTACACCGACCTACCTCACCAGCGAACAGCTGGCTGATCTGATGGCGACACTGCACGACGCCTTCAACATGGACGACAGCGACAATCACGAATTTTCGCTGGAGGTCGACCCGCGGACCGTTACCCCGGCTCAGATTCATCAACTGCGCGAGCTGGGCTTCAACCGCTTGAGCTTTGGCGTGCAGGACTTCGACGAACAGGTGCAGATCGCAGTCAACCGCATCCAGACCGAGGAACAGACCCGAGAATTGGTTCAGGCCGCACGGGATGCCCATTTCAAGTCGGTCAGCGTTGATTTGATCTACGGTCTGCCTCTGCAGACCGTGGAAAGCTTCGGCGTTACATTGGACAAGATCATCGACATCCGCCCGGATCGCATCGCGGCCTATAGCTATGCGCATCTGCCGGATCTCGTCCGGGCGCAGAAGCTGATTCGCCCCGAGGATATGCCGCCGCCCGAGCGAAAGCTGGAGCTGTTGGAACTGACCATTCAAAGACTGACCGATGCGGGCTACGTCTATATAGGCATGGACCACTTCTCCCTGCCAGACGACGAACTGACCCTCGCCCGCGCCAACGGCACGTTGCAACGTAATTTCCAAGGCTACTCGACCCACGCCGATTGCGACCTGATCGGCCTCGGCATTTCGTCTATCGGTAAGGTCGGCAACAGTTACAGCCAGAACGTGAAGGAGCTGTCGCAGTATTACGCACGGCTGAACGAAGGCATGTTACCGGTGCACCGTGGCTACCAGCTCAGTGAAGACGACCGCTTGCGCCGTGACGTGATCGTTTCGTTGATGTGCCATGGACGCATCGATTACGCCGAAATCGAACAGCGCTACGGCATCGACTTCAAGGCGTATTTCGCCGATTCACTGGCCAAGCTGGACGAGCATATCGCCGACGGGCTGGTGGAAATCAACGACGACGCCCTTGTGTTGCTGCCCCAGGGTCAATTGATGTTGCGCAACGTTGCCATGGCCTTCGATGCCTACCTGGGCGGTGAACAGCGCGGCCGTTTTTCCCGCACCGTTTGATCCTCACTGCGCTCAACCCAGCCAGCCAACGGTTGGGTTGAGCGCCGCTACGCCAATGCGTGCTCCCGAGCCTACAGTCCGTCACCGCTGATCGTCCAGGCATTGCCAAAATCAGTGGCGACTGTATAAATACACAGCCTTGTGGGCCGCTGTGCCCATGCTCGACCGAACCGGACGTTCGATGCGCCAGGCGCTGGAAAACCCCTTCTATTACCTCGACAACTTCCGCCAAGTGCTCGCCTGGGTTGGTGAGCGCCACGGTGATCTGCTGCACGATCACGAGCGCGCGTTTCTCGACCGTTTCCACCAGGTTCCTCAAGCGTCGCAGGCCTTGCTGGTGCGCATGGTGATGCGCAAAGGCACACTGTTTCGTGCCAGCAAGCTGCGCTACACAGAGATTGGCTGCCCGATGCAGGCATCCGTCGCACTCATCGAGCACGGCTGGGTCGAGACTAATCCAATGCTGGATGTGGCTCAGCTATTCGGTTTGTTGAAAAAAGACGAACTGCTTCGTGTATGCGGTAATGCTGCGACCAATAACCAGCGCAAGATCGATTTGCTCCAGGCCATGCTGGCCGAGCACTCTCAGCCAAAGCCTTTCGCCAGCTGGTGTGAAGGTTTTGACGATGCAGCATTTGCGCTGACCATTGGCGATCTGTGCGACCGCTTGCGGCTGATGTTCTTCGGCAACATCCATCAAGACTGGTCCGAGTTCGTTCTCGCCGACCTGGGTATTTTTCGTTACGAGCGAGTCGCCTTCTCCCCCGCTTCACGGGCCTTCCATGAACGCGCCGATGTGGATGCCTACCTGCATCTGCATCGCTGCCGAGAACGCTTCGAGGCGGGTGACGCCGCTGAAGCCGTCCTGCAGGACATTCCATCGACACCGTACGCCAACGAATGGCTGGAAAATCGCCGCGGCAAGTTGCTGCTGAGCATCGCCAGGCAGTGCGAGCGCAACGGTGATTTGCCCTTGGCGCTGCGCCTGCATGCTGCCAACCGCTATCCGGGCGCTCGCGAACGTGCGATCCGCGTGCTGGAGCGTTGCGGCCAACCAGAGGCCGCCATGAGACTCGCGCTGACGGCGCAAGCTGTGCCTGAAAGCGAGCACGAAGCCCAGCAACTGCAACGCATCCTGCCGCGCCTGCTACGAACCCTGGGCGAACCCATCACGCGCCGCGTGAGCCTCACACAACCAGAGCGCATAGATCTGACCCTGCCTCGGCCCGAGGGGATGAGCGTCGAACAGGCCGTGCGTGAACACCTCAGCCGAAGCGATGCGCCGGTTTATTACGTTGAAAACGCGCTGATCAATTCGCTGCTTGGCCTGCTCTGTTGGGATGTCATCTTTGCGCCGTTGCCCGGTGCGTTCTTTCACCCGTTTCACGCTGGCCCGGCCGATCTCGCGCGACCTGACTTCCATGCTCGCCGGGCAGGATTGTTTGATGAATGCCTGAGCAGACTCGGCACTGGCGAGTACCGTGACTGCATCCGCCGCGCGTTTCGGGACAAGTTCGGGCTGCAGTCGCACTTCGTCAGCTGGGGCCTGTTCGACGAGGCATTGCTGGAGCTGGCACTGGTGTGCATCCCTGCCGAACATCTGCATGCTTTTTTTCAGCGCATCCTGCAAGACGTACCCAACCATCGTAGCGGTCTGCCAGACCTCGTTCAGCTATGGCCCGGCGAGCAGCGTTATCGATTGATCGAAGTAAAAGGCCCAGGCGACCGGTTGCAGGACAATCAGAAGCGCTGGATCGACTTTGCGTTGCGTCATCAGGTGCCGATCGCGGTCTGCTACGTACAGTGGTCGGAGGCTGCACCTTGAGTTATCGGGTCGCAGTCCGTGCGTTGTGCGAATTCACCGCAAAACGAGGCGATCTGGATCTTCGTTTCACGCCCTCGCCTACCGCGCTAGAGGGCATGGCCGGACACGCCACGGTCACGTCGCGTCGCGGCGATGGATACGAGCGAGAAGTCACGCTTGAAGCCAACTATCGCAACCTTACAGTCCGCGGCCGTGCGGACGGTTATGACCCGACGAAGAACCGGCTGGAGGAAATCAAGACCTACCGCGGAGACCTCGCTCGGCAGCCGGCCAACCACCGTCACCTACACTGGGCGCAAGCCAAGGTCTACGGCTGGCTGCTCTGCGAGGCACGCACGTTGGAGTCGCTGGAGATCGCGCTGGTGTATTTCGATGTGGTCAGCCAGAAGGAAACCCTGCTGGTCGAAACCTGTACCGCCAAACACCTTCGGGCTTTTTTCGAAACCCAATGTCAATACTTCATCGCCTGGGCTGATCAGGAACTGGCCCACCGAGCCGAGCGTGACCAGGCGCTGCGTAGCCTGGCGTTCCCCTACGGTGAATTTCGCAGCGGCCAGCGGCAACTGGCCGAAGCGGTATACAAGGCCGCTTGCACCGGCACCCACCTGATGGCTCAGGCACCGACCGGTATTGGCAAGACCCTGGCTACCCTATTTCCGCAATTGAAGGCCATGCCCGGCCAGCAGCTCGACAAGCTGTATTTCCTCACCGCTAAAACCTCGGGGCGGCAACTGGCGTTGAATGCACTCGACAGCTTGGCGGGCCAGCAAACGCCTCTACGAGTGTTGGAACTTATCGCGCGGGATAAAGCGTGTGAGCATCCGGACAAGGCTTGTCACGGTGAATCCTGCCCGCTCGCTCGCGGCTTCTACGACCGGCTACCGGCCGCACGCGACGAGGCCATTACTCGCCCGTTTCTCGATCAGGCAACACTGCGCGAGATGGCCTTGGCGCACCAGGTGTGTCCCTACTATCTGAGCCAGGAAATGGCCCGCTGGGCCGATGTGGTGGTGGGTGACTACAACTACTACTTCGATTTGAGCGCTCTGCTCTACAGCCTGGCGTTGCTCAACCAGTGGCGCATCGGGGTGCTGGTGGACGAGGCGCACAATCTGCTCGAGCGCGGCCGATCGATGTACAGCGCAGAACTTAATCTGCTTACTTTCAAAGGTTTACGAAAAACTCTTCCGATCGTGTTGAAGAAGCCGATCGAACGCGTGCTTCGTTGCTGGGGCGATGTGCACCGCCTGCAGGCAGGCGCCTATCAGGTTCTGCCAGGGCTGCCGCAGGTGCTCATCAACGCGCTTCAGCGCGCCGTAAGCGCAATCACCGACTACCTCGGCGAGAACCCTGCGGGGGTAGACTCGGCGTTGCAGTCGGCCTACTTCGACGCTATGCAATTCTGCAAACTGGCAGAGCTGTTCGGCGACCATTCACTGATCGACTGCACGCTGCTGCCAGCGCACGGCCGCAGCAATGCCAAAGCATCTGTCCTTTGCTTGCGCAACGTGATTCCCGCCCCCTTCCTGGCCCCCCGCATTCGTGAGACCCGCTCCTGCGTACTGTTTTCCGCGACCCTGACACCGCAGCGCTTTTACGCCGACACCCTCGGCGTGCCGGCCAATCGGGTATGGGTCGACGTCGAATCTCCGTTTCGCGCGGAGCAGTTGCAGATACGCCTTGCACAGCACATCTCCACTCGCTACCAGCATCGCAGCGCCTCGCTTCAAGCTGTCGTCGACCTGCTTGCCCAGCAATATCAGACGCGCCCTGGCAACTACTTGGCGTTCTTCAGCAGCTTTGACTACTTACAGCAGGTCACTAGCCTCCTCCGTGCCCAACACCCTGAGCTGCCCTACTGGGAGCAGACGCGCAGCATGGATGAAGGGGCGCGCAACGCCTTTCTTGCGCGTTTCACGGATGAGAGCTGCGGTATTGGTTTCGCCGTGCTGGGCGGTGCTTTTTCCGAGGGCATCGACCTGCCGGGTAAGCGACTGATTGGTGCGTTTGTTGCCACGCTGGGACTGCCGCAGGTCAATCCCGTCAATGAGCAGATGAAGGCGCGGATGGATCATTTGTTCGGCACGGGCTACGACTACACCTACCTCTATCCCGGGTTGCAGAAGGTGGTGCAGGCCGCAGGCCGCGTCATTCGTACAACCGAAGACGTCGGCGTCGTACACCTGATCGATGACCGCTTCGGCAGACGAGAGATCAGACGACTATTGCCTGCTTGGTGGGGATCTCCGAGTTAGCCTCATCGATTTTCCAAGTCGTCACATCTCTCTGCGTTTTAACGGCTGAGCTGTTCGATCCAGGACTTTGCCGGATATTGACCAGCCAACCCCTTTGAAACGGCACTAGACGAAAGTCGAAGACCCTAACAATTCTTTACAAATTGGATTGACAAGCCATGCTCGGCGGCCATAATCCGATACGTCGTATGACAACTGATAACATATTTGTTGTTTCGGCAAGCGTCGCTTTATCTGCGGCCCTGCTACACCCCCCCTCGTCTTGGGCTCTGGCCGCACGGGGTGGACTACTTAAAAAAGGGAGCACAACAACAATGACCCCACGCAATCCTCTGTCTGCCGCCGTTTTTGCAGGCACCCTGTCGCTAGCACTTGGCATTCCTGCCGTTGCCCATGCGGCGGATGGCTTTGTCGAAGGCAGCAAAGTCACGCTGAACGCTCGTAACTTCTACATTAATCGTAATTTTGTCGACCCAGCCTATAACGGCGGCCAGAACAAGGCTGAAGAATGGACCCAGAGCTTCATTCTGAATGCTCAGTCCGGCTATACGCCTGGGCCTGTCGGGTTTGGCGTCGATGTGCTTGCGGGCCTGGCAGTCAAGCTCGACGGCGGTGGCGGCACCTACGGTACAGGTCTGCTTCCGACTCACGGCACTGGTGCTGATCGCCATCCTGCAGATGACTTCGGCCGGATAGCGGTAGCCGCCAAGGCAAAAATGTCGGAAACCGAGCTGCGTGTCGGTGAATGGCAGGTCGTTGTGCCGGTGCTGCGTGCCGATGATGGCCGCTCGCTGCCGCAAACCTTCCAGGGCGGGATGGTCACCTCTAAGGAAATCAAGAATCTGGCTCTATACGGCGGCCAGATGCGTCAGAACAGCACGCGAGATGACGCCAGCATGGAGGACATGTTCTTCGGCGGTGCCAGCTCGGATCGCTTCAACTTCGCTGGCGGTGAATACTCGTTCACTGACAAGACCAAGGTCGGCCTATGGCACGCCCGTCTCGAAGACATCTACCAGCAGAGCTACGTCCAGTTGCTGCACGTACAGCCGCTCGGAGAGGACCTTGCTTTTACTGCAAACCTCGGCTACTTCACCGGTAAGGATGAAGGCAGCGCCCTGGCTGGGGATATGGACAACAAGACCTACTCCGGTCTGTTCGGTCTGCAAGCCGGTGCCAACACCTTCTACGTGGGTCTGCAGAAAGTCAGCGGTGATCAGTGGATGCGCGTCAACGGAACCAGCGGCGGGTCGCTGGCGAACGACAGCTTCAACTCTGCCTACGATGCGGCTGAAGAGCGTTCGTGGCAGCTCCGTCATGATTACAACTTCGCTGGCGTTGGTATTCCAGGCCTGGTGTTGATGAACCGCTACATCAGCGGCGACAACATCCGGACCGCTACCGGCGATGACGGTGAGGAATGGGGTCGCGAGTCGGAACTGGCTTACACCGTACAGAGCGGTGCACTGAAGAACCTGAACATCAAGTGGCGCAACTCCAGCATGCGTCGTGACTATAGCTCCAACGAGTTCGACGAGAATCGTCTGATCATTAACTACCCGATCTCGATTCTCTAAGCGTCACCACCACGCTGGACGCAACACTCCTCGCTCCTGTTGCGGAAACTTTCGCCCGTCTTTGTGACGGGCTTTTTTTTGCCGCTTGTAGTGCTTAGCAGAGCGAGACAGCCCATCCCGTGCACCGAAACCTCTCAAACGGTCGGGCGCTATTGACTTGAAGGCCTATACTGTGCGTATCCGCTGACGAATGCCGAGTTGTGGGGTGCTGTGAGGCATCGACTATCGCCAGACAGGTCGCAGTCTCCCCTTCACAGCCGTGGGCAGGCCTTGTGCGTGCCTACCGGCATACCCAACGGTGATCGTTATGAATCAGCTTTCCCACACCGCGACGGACGCATTCCAGGCGGCCTTTGCGGGCACGCTCGTTTTCCCCGAAGATCCCCAATACAACGACGTGCGCCAGATCTGGAACGGCATGATCGACCGCCGTCCTTCGCTGATCGCCCGCTGCGGTTCAGCTGACGACGTGGTTCGGTCTTTGGACTTCGTTCGCCAACATGACCTGCCTTTCTCTATCCGCGGCGGCGGACACAATATTGCTGGGAATGCAGTTTGTGACGGCGGCCTGATGATCGATCTCTCGCTTATGAAAGACGTCAGTATCGATCCGGAACAACATCGAGGCTATGTCGAGCCGGGCTGCACACTGGCTGACTTCGATGCGGCTGCACAAGCACACGGCTTGGCCACGCCTCTGGGCATAAACTCCACCACTGGCGTGGCCGGACTGACCCTTGGCGGCGGCTTTGGTTGGCTCAGCCGAAAGTACGGCATGACCGTAGACAGCCTGCTGGGTGCGGATGTGATAGTCGCCGATGGCCGTCAGCTGCACGCCAGTGAATCCGAAAACCCGGATCTGTTCTGGGGGCTTCGCGGCGGCGGCGGGAATTTCGGCATCGTCACCCGTTTCGAATTTCGGCTGCACCCGGTGGGGCCGGACGTGTTGTGCGGCCTCATCGTTTTTCCGTTTGAACAGGCGAAATCCGTTATCACCCAGTTCGCTTGTTTCACCGAAACGATGCCGGACGAGCTCAACGTCTGGATGATTGCCCGCAAGGCGCCGCCGTTGCCGTTCCTGGCCGAAGAGGTCCACGGCAAAGAAATCGTTGTGCTGGCCGTTTGTTACGCAGGCGACCCCGATGAGGGCATGGAACATGTGGAGACACTGAGGCAGTTCGGTTCTGCCTACGGCGAGCACATCGGCGTGCAGCCGTATGTTGATTGGCAGCAGGTCTTCGATCCGCTATTGACTCCGGGCTCCCGAAACTACTGGAAATCTCACAATTTCTCAGAGATCGACGAGGGGTTGATTGATACCGTCATCGAATACGCCAATGCACTGCCTTCACCGCAATGCGAGATATTCGTCGCTACGATAGGTGGCGAAACAGGACGAACCAAGCCTGACGCCATGGCTTACTCGAGTCGTGACGCCAATTATGTGATGAACGTGCATGTCCGCTGGGAAACGGTGGATGAGGATGCTCGTTGCATTGCCTGGGCGCGGGAGTTTTTTGACCGTACGCAGTCGTTTGCCAGTGGTGGCGCTTACGTGAACTTCCTGACCAGTGATGAAGCTGAGCGCACCGCCTTCGCTTATGGCACGAGCTACCAGCGACTGGTGGATCTGAAAAGGAAGTTCGACCCAACGAATCTCTTCCGCATCAACCAAAACATTAGCCCGGCGTGACCATCCGGGAGCGCTCTTGAATGGGCGCTCCCACCCCTCGCCCGCCTTTCGACTCTAAGCTATCGACACCTGGGTGAGACGCTACTGGACGGTACGAGCCGTACGCTGAATCTGCAGTTTGCAACTGACCTGCATGGTTTCGCCGGGGTCGAGCGTACGAATGCCGTTCGCGGCCGGATCGTCCATGCAAAGCGCATTGTTGGCATGCGAAACCGGCTCGACCGCAAAGAAGCCCATCTCTGCCGGCGGCGTAAACACGACCAGATGATCGAGTGCCTCGCTGGGATGCATGGTCAGCGCTACCCCTTCGTTCGGCCAGTGGATGGTAACGGGCCCGGTACGCCCAACGAAGCAGTTGTCCAGGCCGGGTTCCTGCAGCGGCGCTTCCGTTGAAAAGTCCCATTCCGTTGGGATGGGCGTCTTCTGTGATGGCAGGTTTCGGGTGTCGTTGCGCCAGACCGCACTCGTATCGAACCGCAACCAACAAGCGTCGTGCCGGAGGAAATACGGATGCCAGCCAAGCCCGGCGGGCATCGAGCGGTTGTCGATGTTGCGCAGCGTCAGTTGCAGCGCAACGCCGCCATCGTCGAGTTTGATCTGGTGCTCGAGTTCGAACGCGAACGGCCAGTCAAGTACGCCCTCGCCCTCGGGCCGATGAATGAGCGTCAGGCAAAGGCTGGTCGGGCTCCGTTCCGTTATCGTCCACGCACGCTTCCAGGCGACGCCGTGAATCGGTAAAGGATGTTCAGCAGATAGACTGCGCAACGGGTAGCGTTGACCGTCATGCTCGAAGGCGCCATCGCCGACTCGATTGGAGAAAGGCGCAAGAATGAAGCAGCCCGTCCGCCGCACGCTGTCCGTGCCGTCCCAAGGGCGCAGCAGATCGATGCCATCGATGCTCAGTTGAGTGATTGCACCGCCCAGCCCGGGGCACGCCGACAGTCTCAGCGGGCCGCGCAGAAGCTCGACCTCGGTCAGATTCGGTTGAAGTTCAGGCATCGCACGGCCTCTTAGGCGAGCCGAATGGCTCGCTGACTTGAATTGAAATGGCGCCTCGCGGCTGCGTGCTTGTGGCTCGCGGCGTTCGGCGCCCTAATGATGTTGCTCTGAAGTTATCTGACCCAGGCCAGGGCCAGGGCCATCGGCGACCGAGGCCGCCTGTCATCTGAATCGCGCGGGTGTGTGCGCTCAGACAGCCGTCAGCAGCTCACCGCGTTCGAGAAACGCACGCAGATTGGCCAACAGCAATTCTTCCATTGCCAGCCGGGTTTCCTCGGTGGCACTGCCGATGTGCGGCAGCAGCACGACATTGGGCAGATCGACAAGGGCCTGAGGTACGTTGGGCTCCTGGGCATAAACGTCGAGACCCGCCCCGCCCAGCCGTCCTTCAGTCAACGCCTCGATCAATGCCGGTTCGTCCACCACCGAGCCGCGGGCAACGTTGATCAAAATGCCTTTCGACCCAAGCGCCTCGAGGACGTCTCGATTGATGAGGTTGCGGGTGCTCTCGCCACCAGGACAGGTCAGAACGAGAAAGTCGCTCCACTGCGCCAACTCGACGAGATTGGATTCATAGCCATAGGCACTGCCCTCTACCGGTCGACGGTTGTGGTAGCGCACCTGCATATCAAAACCACTGGAGCGCTTGGCCACCGTTTCACCAATGCGCCCCATGCCGACAATGCCCAGTCGTTTCCCGCTCACCTGCTTCGCAAGCGGCAGGCCGCCGGAGGGCCACTCGCCCGCGCGTACGAAACGGTCGGCACGGGACATTTGCCTGGCGCTGTCGATAATCAGCCCAAAGGCCAAGTCCGCCACGCAATCATTGAGCACGTCCGGCGTATTGCTCAGCGGGATGTTGCGTGCGCGCGCTGCCGCGACGTCGATTGCGTCGTAGCCGACGCCGAAACTGATGATCGCTTGCAGGTTGGGCAGGCGCTCGATCAGCTCCGCCGTGCAGCCGAAACGACCGGAGGTCACCACGACATCAATGCGCTGAGCATGCTGGTTAACCAACTCATCGGCACCCTCCTCCCAGAAACGCAGCACCTCATGCTCCGCAGCAAGGCCACGGTTGAAACGTTCAGTCAGGGGGCCGATCTGGAGTATGCAGGTCATGGTGATTACCTCGAAAAGTGGGAACGCGTGGAGCCGATGTCAGAGCACCTTGCCGGGGTTCATCAGGCCTTTTGGATCAAGCGTTGTCTTGATCGCGCGCATCAGCGCCAGTTCCAGCGGGTCCTTGTAGTGCTTGGCCGCGGCGCGCTTGGCCTGACCCAGCCCATGCTCTGCGCTGATACTGCCCTGAAACCGAGTAGTGGCCTCGTAGATGACGTGCATGATCGCGTCTTGCTGCGCCTTGAAGGCCGTATCGTCAGATCCGATCGGCTTGCTGACGTTGTAGTGAAGGTTCCCATCACCGACATGGCCATAAGCGACGATGCGCACGCCCGGAAACTGGTCGAGCAAGCGCTGATCGGTCGTCTGAATGAACGCCGGAATGCAGCTCACCGGCACGCTGATGTCATGTTTGAGACTTGGACCCTCATGGTTCTGCGCCTCGGAAATCCCCTCACGCATCGCCCACAACGCCGCGACCTGAGCCTCGCTGCTGGCCAGCACAGCATCGGTCACCAGGCCACGCTCCAGGGCTTCGCCGATCCCCAGTTCAAGCAGCTCGTTGAGCGGCGCATCAGGTTGGGTGTCGCTAAGCTCGATCAGCACATACCAGGGATGAGTCTCGGCGAAGGGATCGGAGCAGCCGCCGACGTGACGCAGCACGAAATCAACGCTTTGCCGCGACATCAGCTCGAACCCGGTCAGCCGATCGCCACATAGGCCACGGATGATGCCGATCAGCTGGACCGCTGCATGCGCGCCGGGTAATGCAACCCAGGCCGTCGTCACGCTGCGCACCGCAGGATATAGCTTGAGCACGGCTGCGGTGATGATGCCGAGTGTGCCTTCCGAGCCGATGAACAGGTGTTTGAGGTCGTACCCTGTATTGTCCTTGCGCAGCCCGCGTAGGCCATTCCAGATCTGCCCGTCCGGCAGCACCACTTCCAGGCCCAGCGTGAGGTCGCGCATGTTGCCGTAACGCAGCACGGCGGTTCCGCCGGCGTTGGTGGCGAGATTACCGCCCACGGTGCAACTGCCTTCCGCGCCGAGGGACAAAGGGAACAGCCGCCCCACTTCGGCAGCGGCCTCTTTTACGGTTTGCAGGATGGCGCCGGCCTCGACAGTAATGGTCTCGTTTTCGCTATCGACTTCGCGGATGTTGGTCATGCGCGTCAGGGACAGCACCACTTGAGTGCCACTGGCGTCCGGAATCGAACCGCCACACAGCCCGGTATTGCCCCCTTGCGGTACCAGTGCAATGTCGTATTGATTGCACAGCCGCACTACGGCGGCTACCTCTTCGGTGCTGGCCGGACGCACCACCAGTGCGGCTTCACCGCGGTAGGCATTCCGCCAATCGCTCAGGTAGCTTTGCATGCGTTCGGCATCACAGACCATGCCGACGGCACCGACGACCGCTTCGATCTCGCGGATGAAGTCATCCGGCAGCGCACTCATCTCGTTCTCCTGCGACTGATCATGGAACAGCGCACCGCTTCGATGCGCTGACATAGCTGGGTTCAGGTGATCGGTGCCGGGTTGAACAAGGTGATGTCGTTGTGGATCTGGTGCTGCTCGGCCCAAGTCTTCTTGCGCCCACTGGCGACGTCCAGGTAGTAGTGGAACAGCTCCCAACCCAGCTCCTCGATACTGGAACGGCCAGTGGCAATACGCCCGGCATCTACGTCAATCAGGTCAGGCCAGCGCTCGGCCAGCTCGGTGCGGGTAGAGACTTTCACGACCGGTGCCATGGCCAGACCATATGGGGTGCCCCGCCCGGTGGTGAACACATGCAGGTTCATGCCGGCCGCCAACTGCAACGTGCCGCAGACAAAGTCGCTGGCTGGGGTCGCGCAGTAGATCAGGCCTTTGCTGCTGAACCGCTCGCCTGGGCCGAGTACGCCGTTGATCGCACTGCTGCCGGATTTGACGATAGAGCCAAGAGACTTCTCGACAATGTTGGACAACCCGCCTTTCTTGTTACCAGGCGTGGTGTTGGCGCTGCGATCGGCTGCGCCGCGCTCCAGATACTGGTCGTACCAGTCCATCTCGCGGACCAAGGCTTCGGCAACCTCCGGCGTTTCAGCCCGCGACGTAAGCATATAGATCGCATCGCGCACTTCGGTGACTTCAGAAAACATCACTGTCGCGCCTGCGCGGATCAGCAGGTCCGAGGCGTAGCCCAAGGCTGGATTGGCGGTGATTCCCGAGAAGGCATCGCTGCCGCCGCATTGCATGCCCAGCACAAGCTCTGAGGCCGGAACGGTTTCGCGCTGGCGGCGGTTGAGCTTTTGCAGACGCGACTCGGCCAGCGCCATGATCTGTTCGATCATCTCGCCGAAACCGGTGTTGGAGTCCTGCAAACGGTACAGCCAGGGTTCGCTGAGATCGACCGATGCGTCGCCCTCGTGCATCACCTGCTCTGCCTGCAGCTTTTCGCAGCCAAGGCTGATGACCAGCGCTTCGCCGCCGAGGTTGGGGTTGCGCGCCAGGTTGCGGACGGTACGGATCGGGATGTAGGCGTCCTTGGCATTGATCGCCACGCCGCAACCGTAGCTGTGGGTCAGCGCGACCACGTCATCGACGTTCGGGAACTTCGGCAGAAGCTCCTTACGAATGCGCGCAACAGCGTGATCGAGCACGCCCGTCACGCATTGAACGGTGGTGGTGATACCGAGCACGTTGCGCGTACCAACCGTGCCGTCTGCGTTGCGGTAGCCTTCAAAGGTAAAGCCCTCAAGCGGCTCGAGGCGCTCCGGGACAGCATCGGCCATTGGCAGGCTGTCGAGGGGTGGAGCTGAGGGCATGCGCAGCTGCGTTTCCTTGACCCAGGACCCTCGCGCGATGGGCTCTAGCGCATAACCAATGATCTGTCCGTAGCGGCGCACAGGCTGGTCGACCGCAATATCCACCAGCGCAACCTTGTGGCTTTGCGGCACTGATTCGACCGTGACCAGCCCGTCCTCGAACCGGGCACCGGTCGGCACACCGCCATCGTTAACCACCACAGCCACGTTGTCCGCATCGTTGAGGCGGATGTAACGCGGTGAATCTTGATGCTGAATCAGTTCCACGGTGTCGTTCATCTCGGTCTCCGGTCAGGCCGGTTGTTGTTCTGGTCTGGTTCGTTCGCAGCGCGGTAGGGTGGGCTTCCGCTCACCAAGGTGAATGTTTGGGCTGCAAGCGATGGGCTGAAGCCCACCCTACTCGCCTCCGCGGCCGCGGTATTTCCCCTTGGCCGCCCACTCCGCCCTAACGCGGTTTCTCGCGCTGGTCTCAACGCACCATGCACGGCTTCTTGTTGTTGAACGTCCAATCCGGAATCAGGTACTGCATGGCGATGGCATCGTCGCGAGCGCCCAGGCCTTTGGCCAGGTACAGCTCATGAGCCTTCTGCAGCGCATCTTCATCCAGCTCCACGCCCAGGCCCGACTTGGCCGGCACAGCGACCTTGCCGCCGACGATCTGCAGCGGATCGCGGGTCAGGTATTGGCCGTCCTGCCAGATCCAATGGGTGTCGATCGCGGTGATCTTGCCCGGCGCGGCCGCGGCCACGTGAGTGAACATGGCCAGCGAAATGTCGAAGTGGTTGTTGGAGTGCGATCCCCAGGTCAACCCCCAGTCGTTGCACATCTGCGCAACCCGCACCGAGCCGCTCATGGTCCAGAAATGTGGGTCGGCTAGCGGAATGTCCACCGATTGCAGGCTGATGGTGTGGCCCATTTGCCGCCAATCGGTTGCGATCATGTTGGTCGCGGTCGGCAGGCCGGTCGCGCGACGGAACTCGGCCATCACTTCGCGCCCCGAGTAGCCGTTCTCGGCACCGCAAGGGTCTTCGGCATAGGCCAGCACGCCGTGCAGGTCCTTGCACAGATCGATTGCCTCGGCCAGTGACCAGGCACCGTTGGGGTCCAGGGTGATGCGGGCATCGGGGAAGCGCTCGGCCAGCGCACGGATGGCCTTGACCTCTTCGCTGCCTGGCAATACGCCGCCCTTGAGTTTGAAATCCTTGAAACCATAGCGCTCGTAGGCCGCTTCGGCCTGACGCACAACGGTTTCGGGGGTCAATGCTTCTTCGTTGCGCACGCGGAACCAGCTATCGCTGGCATTCGACTCGTCGCGGTAGCCGAGGTCGGTTTTGTTGCGATCGGCGATGAAGAACAGATAACCGAGCATCTCGACTTCTTCGCGCTGCTGTCCGTCACCGAGCAGTGCGGCAACCGGCACGTTGAGGTGCTGGCCGAGCAGATCGAGCAGCGCCGACTCGATCGCCGTGATGGCGTGAATAGCGATGCGCAGGTCGAAGGTCTGCAAGCCGCGGCCCGCGACATCGCGGTCAGCGAATGCCTTGCGCGCCTGGTTCAGCAGACCATTGAAATTGCCAACCGATTGCCCGATCAGAATGGCGCGAGCGTCGTCCAGCGTCTTGCGGATCGCCTCGCCACCGGGGACCTCGCCGACACCTGTGTTGCCGGCGCTGTCCTTGAGAATGAGGATGTTGCGGGTGAAGTACGGACCATGAGCGCCACTCAGGTTGAGCAGCATGCTGTCTTGCCCTGCGACCGGAACCACTCGAAGTTCGGTGATGACCGGAGCACCTTGATTCATAGAATCGTTCATATGCGTCTCTCTTTTGTTCTTATGGTCCGCGTTGCGGTGTATCGATCTGTTTGCCGCCCGCGAATCGCCGAGCCGCTGAGCGACTCGGACGGATTGCGCGTCATAGGACGACTCGGCTGATCAGCCGATGTACGTGGTCTTCACCGTGGTGTAGAACTCCTGGGCGTAACGGCCTTGCTCACGCGGACCGTAGGACGAGCCTTTGCGACCGCCGAACGGCACGTGGTAATCCACGCCAGCGGTGGGAAGATTGACCATCACCATCCCGGCCTGGGAATGACGCTTGAAGTGATTGGCGTACTTCAACGAGGTGGTGCAGATGCCCGCCGAAAGACCGAACTCGGTGTCGTTGGCCATGGCCAGCGCTTCGTCGTAGTCCTTGACCTTTACCACGTTGGCGACCGGGCCGAAAATCTCTTCACGGCTGATGCGCATGTCGGCGGTGCTGTCGACGAACAAAGTCGGCGCCAGGTAGTAACCTTCAGTGTCGCAGCTGACGCGCTCGCCGCCGCAGGCCAGGCGTGCGCCTTCTTGCTTGCCGATCTCGATGTACTTCAGGTCCTGATCGAGCTGCGCCTGGGATACGACCGGGCCGACATCCACGCCCTGCTCCAATGCCGAACCGACCTTGATCTTCTTGATGCGCTCGATCATGGCCTCGACGAAACGGTCGTAGATGCCTTCGGTAACGATGATGCGGCTGGATGCGGTGCAACGCTGGCCGGTGGAGTAAAACGCGCTTTGCGTCGCCAGTTCTACGGCAGTGTTGAGGTCGGCATCGTCCAGAATGATCTGCGGATTCTTGCCGCCCATTTCCAGCTGAACCTTGGCCTGACGCCCGACGCAGGTCGCCGCGATGCCACGACCAACGCCAACCGAGCCGGTAAAGCTGACGCCATCGACGCGCTTGTCGTTGACGATGGCTTCGCCGACTTCGCGGCCCTTGCCCATCACCAGGTTGAACACGCCGGCCGGGAAGCCTGCGCGCGAGATGATGTCAGCGACGGCCCAGGCGCAACCTGGAACCAGATCGGCTGGTTTGATCACCACGCAGTTGCCATAGGCGAGCGCGGGCGCAATTTTCCAAGCAGGAATGGCAATCGGGAAGTTCCACGGGGTGATCAGGCCGATCACGCCCAGGGGCTCGCGGGTGACTTCAACGCTGACACCCGGACGGACCGACTGCAGGGTCTCGCCAGCCTGACGCAGGCACTCGCCGGCGAAGTACTTGAAGATGTTCCCGGCACGGGACACTTCACCGATGGCTTCCGGCAGGGTCTTGCCTTCTTCACGCGCCAGCAGGTTACCCAGCTCTTCTCGGCGAGCGAGGATTTCCAAACCGACCTTTTCCAGTGCATCGGCACGTGCCTGGATGCCGGACGTTGACCACGCCGGGAATGCTTTGCGTGCTGCAGCGATGGCGGCTTCGACCTGCGAAGCGTCCGCTTGGGCATATTCGCCGATAACGTCCGACAGATCGGACGGGTTGATGTTGGCCTGGTAATTCTTGCCAGCTACCCATTGGCCATCGATGTAGTTGTCATATCGCTTTGCGTCTGCCACGTAGCGCTCTCCTTCGTGAGGTCCGCCGCACTGCCTGGTATGAATGAAGGCATCGTTAACGGCGGTTGGGGCGAGTGATAGGTCTGACGTACGTTACTGCGCGCCCTGCTTCTCGATCAGCGCGGCAAGCGCTTCGTACTCGTCCGGCAGCAGGTCCGTCAGTGGTGCACGAACTGGGCCGGCGTCGTAACCGGCGATTTTCGCGCCAGCCTTGACGATGCTGACCGCGTAGCCTTTGCGACGGTTGCGGATATCGAGATAAGGCAGGAAGAAATCATCGATCAGCTTGCCGACGGTTTCATGGTCGTCGCGAGAGATTGCACCGTAGAAGTCCATGGCCAACTTCGGCACGAAGTTGAAGACGGCCGATGAGTACACGGGTACGCCCAGCGCTTTGTAGGCCGCGGCGTAGACTTCTGCAGTCGGCAGGCCGCCGAGGTAGGTCAGGCGCTCACCGAGGCGACGACGAATGGAGACCATCAGTTCGATGTCGCCCAGACCGTCCTTGTAGCCGATCAGGTTCGGGCAGCGCTCGGTCAGCTGCTCGAGCAGCGGCGCGGTCAGGCGGCAGACGTTGCGGTTATAGACCACGACGCCAATGTTGACCGACTTGCACACCTCCTCTACATGCCGAGCGACGCCTTCCTGGCTCGCTTCGGTCAGGTAATGCGGAAGCAACAAAAGCCCTTTCGCACCAAGGCGTTCAGCCTCTTGAGCGTAGGCGATCGCCTGACGGGTCGGACCGCCTACACCCGCGAGGATGGGCACCTGACCGGCACAGGTATCGACGGCAGTCTTGATGATGTCCGGGTATTCCTGCGGGGTCAGCGAGAAGAACTCGCCCGTACCGCCCGCGGCAAACAGCGCTGTTGCGCCATAAGGTGCCAGCCACTCGAGTCGCTTGATGTAGCCGGCACGGCTGAAGTCGCCCTGCTGGTCAAAGTCAGTGACCGGAAAGGACAGCAAACCAGAAGAGAGGATGGCCTTCAGTTCTTGTGGGTTCATTGTTCGAGCATCCTGTGAAACTAAGAGTAGATGAAGTAGGGCCTCGGCCTTGGAGATACGTTATCGTACAACTTATGGCTACGCTACCTCTTTATCGAAGATTGTTGCCTTGCCGTCTCGGTCCTCATGCGCCTCAGGCTTCTCTCTTGCACTGACAAAGCTAGCCGATGAAATGTCCCGATGTGAATCTGGGTCGACCCCATTGAAACAAATAAATGACCGGCCGGTCATACGGGGCCGATTAGTTTGTTTCACCGATTTGACAACCATGAATCGCGCTGATAAAAATCTCAGCAAGTCATACGACAACGTACGACATCTACAACAACCAGAGCCTGAAAGCCATGAATCAATCAGCGGTATGCCGCCCTGCAAACTCCCCGCTCTGCCGCACCCTGGTTAATCCATCGAACGTAGTCCGCACGGCGGCCGGTCAGCGCCACCGCGCCATTGTCTTCGACCGCAGCCGCTGCAGGCCGCGGCACGCGCAGTCAAACCCGCCCTTCGTTGCGGGTCAGTTGATCATGACCCGCGAGCCTGCGCAGGCCGTCGACCTTTAGAGAACCCATCCCGCCGATAGGCGCTGCCACCTACATTCGCTCATAAAAACAATCAGGAGCAAGACGACAGATGCAAGACACTCGAACGGCGACGACGCCAGTAGTGAAGGAGATGCATGTCATCCCGGTTGCGGGTTACGACAGCATGCTGCTGAACTTGTGTGGTGCCCACGCGCCCTACTTCACTCGCAACCTGGTGATCCTCAAGGACAGCGCCGGCCGCAGCGGTATTGGCGAAGTGCCGGGTGGCGAAGGCATCAGGCAAGCCTTGGAGCGAACAAAAGGTCTGGTTATTGGCCAGCCGATCGGCCGCTACAACGGGATACTCAACGCATTGCGTCGCGGCATAGCTGGCGGGTCAGCGACGGGCCCGCAGGCTACGCAGCACGAGGTGACCTCCGAAGCGGAAGCGGCGGTCCTGAAGCAGCCGCATGAGATCAATCTGCGCCTGGACAATGTCATCACAGCAGTGGAAGCCGCGCTTCTCGACCTGCTCGGTCAACATCTCGATGTGCCGGTTGCCGAGCTGCTCGGCAGCGGCCAGCAGCGGACCAGCGTGCCAATGCTGGCGTACCTCTTCTATATAGGAGATCGCAAACGTACCGACCTGCCCTACCTGGCCGGTACCGGTTCGGCGGATGACTGGTACCACATTCGTCATCAGGAAGCGGTGACTCCGGCCGCCATCGTCCGGCTGGCTGAGGCCGCTACCGCCCGCTACGGTTTCAAAGACTTCAAGCTCAAGGGCGGTGTAATGCGTGGTAGCGAAGAGATGCAGGCGATTGCCGGCATCAAGTCGCGCTTCCCTGACGCCCGCGTCACGCTTGATCCCAATGGGGCCTGGTCACTGGCCGAAGCAATCGAGCTGTGCAAAGGCCAAGGCCATATCCTGTCCTACGCAGAAGACCCGTGCGGCCCAGAGAACGGCTACTCCGGTCGCGAGATCATGGCCGAATTCAAGCGCGCTACTGGCATTCCCACCGCCACCAACATGGTCGCCACCGACTGGCGGCAGATGGGCCACTCGCTGCGCCTCGAAGCGGTCGACATCCCATTGGCCGATCCACACTTCTGGACCATGCAGGGCTCAGTACGACTGGCGCAAATGTGCGAGCAGTTCGGTCTGACCTGGGGTTCGCATTCGAACAATCACTTCGACGTCTCGCTGGCGATGTTCACCCATGCTGCGGCCGCAGCACCGGGCAACATCACGGCCATCGACACCCACTGGATCTGGCAGGAAGGCCAGGAGCGTCTGACCCGTGAACCGCTGCAGATCGTGGGTGGCGCGGTTCAGGTGCCAGACAAGCCGGGCCTTGGCATCGAACCGGATATGGACCGGATCATGGCCGCCCATGAGCTGTACAACAAGGTCGCCACCGGCGCCCGAGACGATGCCATGGCCATGCAGTACCTGGTCCCTGGCTGGAAGTACGACCCCAAGCAACCAAGCCTGGGCCGCTAACAAGAAGACCAAAGAAGCGCCGCAACCCCAACCACCGGAGAGACATACAATGAAAAAAGCTATCAGCGCCTCCCTCGTTTCTGCCCTTCTCGCCACTGCCGTCAGCAGTGCCTTTGCTGCTGAAACCGAATGGCCCACTCGCCCGGTACAGGTCGTCGTCATTGCCAACGCTGGCGGCGACACCGACTTCAATGCCCGCACCATGGCCAAGTACTTCACCAAGCTCACCGGCAAGGCGATGGTCATCACCAACGTCGCTGGCGGTGGCGGAACGCTCGCAGCCGAACAGGTCAAGCAGGCCGATCCGGATGGCAACACCATCCTCTTCACCCATACCGGGCAGATGATCGTCAATGAGGTCGCCGGCCTGACCGAGGACAGCCTGGACGCCTTCGATATCTGCTGTATCGCGGGTGTGGACAAAGGCACCGTATTCGTTGCCTCGAAAAGCTCAGGGCTGAAGACGCTGGAAGACCTGATCTCCAAATCCAAAGCCGAGCCGAGCAGCGTCACCTACGGCACCGAGATGGGCAGCTACTCCCACCTGCAGGGTCTGATGTTCGAAGGCCTGACCGACACCAAGCTGAAAATGGTCGACGCTGGCACAGTCTCCGAGAAAGTCGTCGCCCTGCTGGGTGACCGTATCGACCTCGCTGCGATCAGCTACGGCTCGGTGCAGGATTACGTGACCAGTGGCGAGATGGTTGCCCTGGGCCAGCCCAACGCGGAGCGCAACCCACTGCTCGGTGACGTGCCGACGTTCAAGGAGCAAGGCGTCGACTTCGTCATGGAGAAGCCCTACATCGTGGCGTTCCCGGACGGTACTGATCCGGCAATCATCGAGAAGATGTCAGGCATCGTGAAACAGATCACCGAGATGCCTGAGTACGAGGAAGAGCTGCGCAAGACCTTCAAGCAGCCGGTCAGCTATTTCGATACCAATCAGTCGATCGACCGCCTGACGAACACCCGCGAAGACTTCATGAAGTACAAGGACGAACTGCGTCAGAGCAAGTAACGCCCGCGGCACGATGCCGGGCGTAGCCGCTGCGCCCGGCAGCCTTCCCTCTGAATCGAGAGCAGTCCCATGGATACCTACAAGAGAAAGGAGTTACTGGTCGGAGCCCTGATGCTGGGTGCCGGCCTGTTCTACCTGTTCCTGACGATCAATCTTCCGCGCAAAGGTTTTATCGACGCCTCCACCGTTCCCTATGTCCTATCCGTTGGGCTGTGCCTGTTGGGCGCGCTGCAGTTGTTGACCGCGACCAAGGCAACCCCGCCTCCCGCTGATCCCGATGCGGATGCGGATGCGGACTCATCGGCTGCAACGCCGCCGGACTATCCAACGGTATTCAAAACGCTCGGATTGATCGCGGTCTATGTTGCCCTGCTGCAAAAGGTCGGCTTCCCGATCATGACCGTGCTCTATCTCTACGCGCAGTTCATCGTCATCACACCGCGCGAGCAGAAGGTCAACCACATCACCTACATCGTCATCGCGGTGGTGACCTCCGCTTTGATCTTCTTCACCTTCCGGCAGGGCTTCGATCTGATGCTCCCGACCGGCTTTCTGAAAATCTAGGAGGCGGCCATGTTCGAACTACTGCAGGCCGGCTTTGGCGCGGTTTTCTCGCCCTATATCTTTATCCTGATTACCCTTGGCGTTGCCGTGGGCATCGTCTTCGGTGCGGTTCCTGGGCTCTCGGCTACCATGGCGATCGCGCTGTGTTTGCCGCTGACATACACCATGGGCCCTGCTGCGGGCCTGTCACTGTTGGTGGCACTGTTCATCGGCGCGACCTCCGGCGGCCTGATCTCCGCCATCCTGTTGAAGATTCCCGGCACGCCCGCCTCCATCGCCACGACGTTCGACGGCGGCCCGATGATGGAAAAAGGCGAAGGGCTGAAGGCGCTGGGCGTCGGTGTCGTGTTTTCCTTTCTCGGCACCATTTTCAGCATCGTTGCGCTGATGTCCATTGCGCCCTCGCTGGCAAAAATTGCCTTGCGCTTCGGGCCCCATGAATACTTTTCCATCGCAATCTTTTCACTGACGCTGATCGCCACGCTGTCCACCGGCTCGCTGCTTAAAGGCATCTACGCTGGCACGCTTGGTTTCGCGTTTTCCACGGTGGGCATCGCCCCGGTCGACGCCATCCGCCGCTTCACATTCGATTCGCCGAACCTCAACGGCGGTTTCGCCATGCTGACGGTGATGATCGGCATGTTTGCCGTGGCGGAAGTGATCAAGATCGCTGAGACCGGCAGAGCGGCACACAAAAGCAAGATCGCCTCAGTGAGCATGAAAGGCGTGAAAGGCTTTGGTTTCTCCCTGAAGGAATTCTTCGGGCAGATTCCTAACGCGTTTCGCTCTGGACTGATCGGTATCGGGATTGGCATCTTGCCGGGCATCGGTGCGGGTACCTCGAACATCGTGTCCTACATCATCGCGAAAAAACGTTCCAAGCATCCCGAGCTGTTCGGCAAGGGGGCTGTGGAAGGGGTCGTCGCCAGTGAAACCGCCAACAACGCGGGCATCGGTAGCGCCATGATTCCGCTGATGACGCTCGGCATTCCGGGCGACACCGTGACCGCGATTCTCCTCGGCGGCTTCATGATCCATGGCATCCAGCCGGGCCCGCTGCTGTTCATCAGCCAGGGTGCGTTGGTGTACACCATCTTCGCCGCGCTGATTCTCGCCTCGGTGATGATGCTGGTTCTGGAATTCTACGGTCTGCGCATCTTCATCAAGCTGCTGGCGGTGCCCAAGCACATCCTCCTGCCGATCATCCTTGTGCTTTGCGTTGTGGGTGCGTTCGGTCTGAGCAGTCGGGTGTTCGACGTTTGGACCATTCTGCTGTTCGGCCTGATTGGTTACGGCTTCGTCAAGGGCGGGATGCCGGCCGCGCCGTTCATTATCGGCTTCATCTTGGGGCCAATGGCTGAAACGAATCTGCGGCGGGGCTTGATGTTGTCCGACGGCAACTTCATGGGCTTTCTCAGCAATCCCATTTCCGCGACTTTCCTGTTCCTGGCGCTGGCGTCGGTGGCCTGGCACCTGTTCAGCGCGCTGCGTAGCCGGAAAAATACTGCGGCCAGGCTGCAGGAAACCTGAGTCAGCGCAGCTTAGAAAGCGACGCTGGGCTAAGCGGTACTTAAGCGGTTTCGACACCGCGCCTGAGGGCGCGGTGTTTCGTTCAGGCGCGCTTACCGATCTCCACTTCAGCCAGCGTCCATCCCCCTATCTGGTCACTCAGGCTCAACCCCAAACCGGGTCGGTTCGGGACGATCATCTTCCCGTCGCGGATCTCCAGGCGCTCATTAAATGCCGGCTCCAGCCATTCAAAGTGCTCCACCCAGGTTTGGTGCTCATAGGCAGCCGCCAGATGCAGGTGAATTTCCATGACGAAGTGTGGGGCCATAACCATGCCGCGCTGCTCGGCCGCATGCGCCACCTTGAGAAACGGCGTGATACCGCCCAGGCGTGGGGCGTCATGCATGATCACGTCCACCGCGCCGGTATCGACATAACCCAGCGCTTCGGTAGCGCTGGTGAGCATTTCGCCCGTACCGATCGGCGTATCCAGCTGTGCAGCCAATGCGGCGTGACCGGCGACGTCGTGTGCGTCTAGCGGCTCTTCGATCCATTCGAGCTGGTACTGCTCGAGCTCGCGCCCCATTCGCAGTGCAGTGATGCGGTCCCATTGCTGGTTGACGTCAACCATCAGCGGTACGTCTTCGCCTAGATGCTTGCGTAAGGCCTCGACGCGCTGCAGATCCAGACGCCGGTTCGGCTGGCCGACCTTCATCTTGATGCCGCCAATGCCGCGCTCCCGCGACTGGGTAGCCTTGTCGAGCACTTCATCGATGGAGGCCTGCAGATAGCCACCCGAGGTGTTGTAGCAAGGCACGGCGCTGCGGTGCGCGCCAAGCAATTTGGACAGCGGCAGCGCTGCACGCCGTGCCTTCAGATCCCACAGCGCTGTATCGATTGCGGCAATCGCCTGCGCCGCAACGCCGCCACGACCGACCGACGCGCTGGCCCAGATCATTTTGCTCCAGAGTCGAGAAATGTCGTTGGGGTCTTCCCCGAGCAGAAGCGGCGCGATTTCCCGAGCATGGGCATATTGCGCTGGGCCTCCCGTACGCAGGCTATAACTAAAGCCGAGCCCGCTATACCCCTGGCTGGTTTCAATTTCCGCAAACAGCAGGCTGACTGACTCAAGGGGCTTCTGCCGCCCGGTCAAAACCTTTGCATCGCTGACGGCCTTGCGCAGCGGCAAGGTTACTGTCCGCAGCTTGACCCAGCAGATGCCATCATCCGCCAGCACCGTGTTCGGTTGAATAGCCATCGGTTGTCCTCGTTCAGGTTAGGAATGCTTGCCAAACGTGCCCCTTTGCACTGCGTTCCACTCTAGAGGACGGTCCGGCTAGCGTCGCAATGTCATCATACAACCTCAATCCCCGCGGCTGTCGGGCTCGGCCCCATTACTGAACGGCGCCGCACTCGACTTTAGTGGTATGTGAATAGACCCGCAGGCTCGCTAGCGTGACCTTTTCATGGCGCAAGATAAGTGCTTTAAGCGGCGAAACCAGTGGCTTTGGGGGCTATTTTCAGACTCGATACCGCGGAGTAAGACAACTTGCGCAAGCTTGAAACAATCGACTTGTCAGGTTGACAAAAGCCCATAACCGCAGAAATAATCGAATCAAGTCATCTGACAACCGATGACACCAAAAACAATAAGCGATGGGCAGACCTCAATGACAAGCACGACGACCGCTCCCACACCCTTGAATCGCCTCCTGCTGACAGGCGCCGCAGGAGGATTGGGCAAGGTATTACGTGAAACGCTTCGCCCCTACGCCAAGATCATCCGCCTCTCCGATATCGCCCCCATGGATGCTCCTACCGGCGATCACGAAGAAGTGGTGCAGTGCAATCTTGCAGATAAAGCCGCTGTGCACGCCCTCTGCGAAGGCGTTGATGCAATCGCCCACTTCGGTGGCGTTTCGGTAGAACGTCCTTTCGAGGAAATTCTCGAAGCCAACATCAAGGGCGTATTCCATATCTACGAAGCGGCACGCAAGCACGGCATCAAGCGTGTGATCTTTGCCAGCTCCAACCATGTGATCGGGTTTCACAAGCAGACTGAAACCATCGATGCCAACGCTCCCCGTCGTCCGGACAGTTATTACGGGTTGTCCAAATCCTATGGCGAGGACATGGCGAGCTTCTACTTCGATCGCTACGGCATCGAGACCGTCAGCATCCGCATCGGCTCCTCGTTCCCCGAGCCACTCAACCGCCGGATGATGGCCACCTACCTCAGCTATCGCGATCTGACCAACCTGATCGAGCGCTCGCTGTTCACCCCGAACGTAAAGCACACCGTTGTCTACGGCGCCTCGGCGAACCGTGACCTGTGGTGGGACAACCACATGGCCACGCACCTGGGTTTCGAGCCGCAGGACACCTCCGAAGCCTTCCGCGAAAAAATCGAACAGCAACCGCCCTATGCGCCCAATGATCCAGCGCTGATTTACCAGGGTGGCGCCTTCTGCGAAGCAGGCCCGTTCGACGACTGATCCCCGCCACGCCGCGAAAATAATAAGAGAATCGCCATGGCAAACTCAGCAGAACTGATAGTCGACGCACAGAATGCAACGGGCGAGAGCCCGGTCTGGGTGGCCTCCGAGCAGGCGCTCTATTGGGTCGACATACCCAACAGGCAGCTGCTTCGCTGGAAGGCCTCAGATGCTTCTGTGACGCGCTGGACCGGTGATCAGATGATCGCCTGTATCGCTAGCCACGAAGGAGATGCGAATCGCTGGGTTGCCGGTATGGAAGACGGCATTTTCGAAGTCGCCCCGCAGAACGACGGCACACTCAGCAGCACCCGCCTTGCTGGCGTGCAGCATGGCGCGAGCAACATGAGATTCAATGACGGGCGCTGCGACCGTCAGGGCCGCTTCTGGGCTGGCACCATGGTTATGGATATGGCCGCTGGCACTCGGGCCGGCGCGCTCTACCAGATCGATGGTTCGACTGGCCGCGAATCGCTCGCGGCTCAGCTGCAGGATTTCATCGTACCCAACGGGCTGGGATTCAGCCCCGACGGGCGCACCATGTACCTTTCCGACTCGCACCCCAGCGTGCAGGCCATCTGGGCCTTCGATTACGACATCGACAGTGGCACGCCGAGCAACCGCCGGCTGTTCGTCGACATGAACCAGCATGCCGGCCGACCCGACGGCGCGGCGGTTGATGTTGATGGCTGCTACTGGATTTGCGGTAACGATGCCGGCCTTATCCACCGTTTCACCCCGGATGGACGCCTCGATCGCTCGCTGGAAGTGCCAGTGAAGAAGCCAGCCATGTGCGCCTTCGGTGGCTCCGGCCTCGACACCCTGTTTGTCACATCCATCCGCCCGGGCGGTGATCTCTCCGATCAGCCCTTGGCAGGTGGTGTATTCGCCCTGCAACCCGGCGTCGCCGGACTGGAGGAACCCCGCTTCCGCTAACGCTTCACCCATAAGGACGGGCACGCAGTGTCCCGGTCTTGACGCTCGCAACGCTGCATACCAACAAAAACAAGACGGAGATTCACATGGACTTCAAACGCAAGTTGCTCATCGCTGCACTTCCGCTGGCCTTCTGCCTGTCGAGCACCGCCTACGCGGAGATGACGCTGAAAATCGCTGAGATCCACCCTGCCGGTTATCCGACCGTGGTCGCTCAGGAAAACATGGGCAAGAAAATCGAAGAAGCCACCGACGGTGAACTCAAGTTCCGCATGTTCTCAGGCGGCGTGCTGGGTTCGGAGAAAGAAGTCGTCGAACAGGTTCAACTCGGCGCGGTGCAGATGACCCGTGTCAGCCTCGGCACACTCGGTCCGGTCGTTCCGGACGTCAACGCCTTCAACATGCCGTTTGTGTTCCGCGATCACGAACACATGCGCAAAGTTATCGATGGTGAGATCGGCCAGGAAATCCTCGACAAGATCACCAACTCCGATTTCAACATGGTCGGCTTGGCATGGATGGACGGTGGCGTACGCAATCTCTACACCAAAGAGCCCGTGCGTAACCTTGAAGACCTCAAGGGCATGAAAATCCGCGTTATGGGCAATCCATTGTTCATCGATACGTTGAACGCCATGGGTGCCCAGGGCGTTGCGATGAACACCGGCGAAATCTTCAGCGCCCTGCAGACCGGTGTGGTCGATGGTGCTGAGAACAACCCGCCGACCATGCTTGAGCACAATCACTTCCGCGCCGCGAAAAACTACTCGCTAACCGGTCACCTGATCCTTCCTGAGCCGATCGTGATGTCGAAGACGACCTGGAACAAGCTCACCCCGGAGCAGCAGGAGATCGTCATGAAATACGCCAAGGAAGCGCAGATGGAAGAGCGCAAGCTGTGGGACGAGAAGACCGCTAGCAGCGAAGCCAAGCTCAAGGAGGAAGGCGTCACCTTCATCGAAGTCGACAAGAAGCCCTTCTACGATGCGACCGCCCCGGTTCGCGAAAAGTACGGCGCACCTTACGCCGAGCTGATCAAGCGTATCGAAGCCGTTCAGTAATCCGTTCCCTCTGAAAAACCTCGCGGCGACGAGCTTCGCTCGCCGCCGCGCCTGTGGTGAAGTCTGATGAAAAACACGCTGCTGCGCGTCAACGACGCGATCTACAAGACCTGTGTTTGGGTCGCGGGGCTGGCCATCGTGGTCATGTCCATGATCATCCCCTGGGGGATCTTCGCGCGCTACGTGCTGGGCTCTGGTGGCGGCTGGCCTGAACCCGTGGCCATCCTGCTTATGGTGATCTTTACCTTTCTCGGCGCTGCGGCGAGCTACCGCGCCGGCGCGCATATGGCGGTGACCATGTTCACCGACCGCCTGCCTGAGCATCTGCATCGGCATATCGAACTGCTGGTACAGATCCTGATGGGCATCATCTGCCTGTTCATGACCATCTGGGGCATCAAGCTGTGCATCGCGACCTGGAATCAGTTCATGAGCACGCTGCCGACCCTTCGTGTTGGCATTACCTACTCACCCATCCCAATCGGTGGCGCTATCACGCTGTTGTTTGTCATCGAACGCATTATCTTCGGCGACCAGAGCCACCGGCGTGCGGTCAATTACGAGCTGGTCGAAGACAGCAAGGAGGCCGTGTAAATGGACGCGCTGATTCTACTCGGCAGCTTTGCCGTACTCTTTCTGCTGCGGATGCCAGTGGCATACGCATTGGGCATGTCAGCGCTGATCGGCGCCTGGTGGATTGATATTCCGTTCGATGCGGTGATGATCCAAGTCGCCGGCGGCGTCAACAAGTTCTCCCTGCTGGCAATTCCGTTCTTTGTTCTGGCCGGTGCGATCATGGCCGAGGGCGGAATGTCCCGGCGCCTGGTGGCCTTCGCTGCGGTACTGGTTGGCTTCGTGCGCGGCGGCCTGTCCTTGGTTAACATCATGGCGTCGACCTTTTTCGGCGCGATCTCCGGCTCGTCACTGGCGGACACTGCTTCGGTAGGTTCGGTGTTGATCCCGGAAATGGAGAAAAAGGGCTACCCTCGCGAGTTTTCCACGGCCGTTACTGTCAGTGGCTCTGTCCAGGCGCTGCTGACTCCACCCAGCCACAACTCGGTGCTGTATTCGCTGGCCGCTGGCGGCACCGTTTCGATCTCGTCCCTATTCATCGCCGGTATCGGGCCTGGTTTGTTGCTCAGCGCCGTGATGATGACCATGTGCCTGATCTTTGCCCGGATCCGCAACTACCCTAAGGGCGAGGTCGTTCCGCTCAAGCAGGCGTTGAAGATCTGTGTCGAAGCGCTGTGGGGCCTGATGACCATGGTCATCATCCTGGGCGGCATTCTTTCGGGTGTATTCACGGCGACCGAATCAGCGTCCATCGCGGTGGTATGGGCCTTCTTCGTCACCATGTTCATCTACCGTGACTACAAATGGCGTGAGCTGCCGAAGCTGCTGCACCGCACCGTTCGTACCCTCTCGGTGGTGATGATCCTGATCGCGTTCGCGGCAAGCTTCGGCTACATCATGACGTTGATGCAGATCCCGTCGAAGATCACCACGATGTTCCTGACCCTGTCGGACAACCGCTATGTGATCCTGATGTGCATCAACATGATGCTGCTGGTCCTTGGCACGCTGATGGACATGGCGCCGCTGATCCTGATCCTCACGCCGATTCTGATGCCTGTCATCACCGGTATTGGTGTCGATCCAGTGCACTTTGGCATGATCATGCTGGTGAACCTCGGCATCGGACTGATCACGCCACCGGTAGGCGCGGTACTCTTCGTCGGCGCGGCGATCGGCAAGGTCACTATCGAGAACACCGTCAAGGCACTGCTGCCCTTCTATGTGGCGCTGTTCATGGTGCTGCTCGCGGTTACCTATATCCCCGCGATCTCACTCTGGTTGCCCAGCGTAGTGCTCTGATAGTCCACTAACGCAAACTCCGACGCCGCCCACCCGGGCGGCGTTTTTGCTTTGCAGGCCCGAACGATCAGCAATGAAACACTGCCACCGCCGTTGCAAACGGCGCCCGAACACCGTGATGCTGCTTAACACAGGATTGACCCGATGCAAGCTGCTACACCGTTTCCACGTCATATTGCCGTACAGATTCTGGCCACCTTGGCTTGCTCGTTCGCAGCCAACCATATCGCTGCACGCATCGCGTTCGATCACGATACCGGGCTGTTGCTGGCCATGCTCTGCCGCGCCGGCGTGACGCTGCTGGCTTTGACTGCGCTTGTATTCTGGAGGCGCGAATCCCTGCGCTTGAGTCGCACCACGTGGCGTTGGCAGATCCTTCTTGGGCTTCTGATTACGGTTCAGAGCTTTTGCATCTACTCAGCGGTCGCGCGCATTCCGGTTGCTCTGGCTCTGCTGGTCGTCAATCTCTCGCCCATCCTGCTTGCACTGCTCACATGGGCGCTGGGCGGGCCGAGACCGACACGCCACGCGCTGGCGATCATGGGACTGATCCTGGTCGGCCTGGTACTGGTTCTGGACGTTCCCACACGTCTGATGACCAGCGAGGCGCCTGACGCTCAATGGACCGCTGGCATCCTGTTCAGCCTTACCGCAGCCGGGGTATTCGCGCTGGCGCTGTGGGTCACCGAGCATAAGCTATCGGGCATGGCCGGCTCGGTGCGAAGCATGCTGACACTAGTTGTGGTGTTTGGCGCCTCTGCCCTGCTCGGCGCAAGCGGCGTTATACCAGGTAGCCTAGGCCTGCCCAGCGCAACGGCTGGTTGGATCGCATTGGGTTGCCTGGTGCTTCTCTATGGCGCGGCGTTTTCCACGCTCTTCATCTGCATGCCGCGGCTTAACATCGCTCGCAATGCACCCGTCATGAACATGGAGCCGGTCGCGGGAATGCTGCTTGGCTGGTTGGTGCTTGGCCAGTTGCTGGCCCCCATGCAGATACTGGGTGGCCTGATTGTGGTCGGGGGTATCGTCCTGCTGGCGTACCGCAAGAACTGAGCAAGCCAACCCGAGGGGAGTTGGCGCGCTTGCGCCAACCGGGGACATTCAATCCACAAAGCTCCATCGGCAGAGACCGACAGCGAAGCACGAGATCGGCGGCGGGTTCGATTCTGAGAGTCGGAGTCAGCTGACCTTGTCGGTCTCCGCCTCTTCATGAGCCTGACGCAGTCGCTCGCGGCTATTGGTCAGATGCAGACGCATTGCAGCTCGAGCGGACTCTGCGTCCTGACGGGCGATAGCGTCGTAGATCTGCTCATGTTCGCGACCCAAGCGCTGCTGATAGTGCGGCTGGTCATCATGAGCCAGGCGTGCCGAGTTGAGCCGGCTGCGAGGAATGATCGCCGTGCCCAGGTGATTCATGATGTCCGTGAAGTAGCGGTTGCCGGTTGCTTCGGCGATCTGCAAATGGAACTGGAAGTCCGACACGGCCGCTTCACTGGAAAGCGCCGCACTTCGCTGTAGTGAATCCAAAAAGTCGCGCATTGCCGCCAATTGCTCAGGAGTCCGTCGCTGCGCTGCCAAGCCGGCGGACTCGACTTCAAGGCTGATCCGCAGCTCCAGAATCGACAATACGTCACGTAGCGTCCCGATAGTGGCCGGGTCGATGCGTAGGCCGGTGGTGCTTGGAGTATCGAGCACGAAAGTGCCAATGCCATGGCGAGTCTCAACCAGGCCAGACGCCTGAAGACGCGAGATTGCCTCACGCACAACCGTCCTGCTCACGCCCTGGGCCTGCATGATCGCTGACTCAGTCGGCAACTTGTCGCCGCGCTTGATGACGCCGTCGCGGATCTGCTGCGACAGCTCGGTCACAAGTTCCTGTGCGAGGCTGCGATGCTTACGGCGAACACGTGGCTGAGCGATCTCGTTTTCCATGGACACATCGATCTCTATGAAGCGGACTGGGGCCTATCATAGCCCAGCAGTTGTACGATAACTATCGCAACGCTCACCAACTGAGCGCTCCACAACCATATATCGAAAAGCCGCACGGTTTCCACACCGCTCCTATACTCACGAATGCCACTCAACCGGAGGTAGGATCATGCGCCGCTTACTCTTATTCCTCGCAGCAGCCGCTCTTTCTGCGCCAGTCTGGGCAATGCACTGCCCAATGGACATGGCCAAGATCGACAAGCAATTAGAAAGCAATCCGCCAAGCGATCCGGCAACGCTGGAGAAGGTAAAGGAATTACGAGCGGAAGGAGAGCAGCTGCATAAAGCGGGAGATCACACCCAGTCACTCCAGGTTCTTGAACAAGCACAGGCGTTGCTCGACTCTGCTCAGTAATCGTCGCTAATGGATGGCCAGCCCACGCGCTGGCCGTCTTCGCTAAGGCGGGTTGGCGCCGCCTAGGCATCTGACTCGCATTTCCTTTCGTTCAAAATCCTCCTCACTGCTGAGCGTGTCGTAGCCTCCTGGGCAGATTTCATCCGCGCGAGTCCTGCAACCTGCTTGGCCGGCCTTGTCGCAGGCGAAAACGTACTCATCGGACGGCTGCGCTGGCGATACGGTCTCAAAACCACTGCAGCCAACCAGTGTCAGTACGGCTCCTACGGTAAGGCTGATGCGATAAGTGTTTTTGAACATTGGCTGAATGTCTCGCTCGATTTGCTACACCGATTCGTTGATCGCCTACTGCGCGTAAGCTTTGGCTGACCCACAGCGGTGAAGTTAGATGATTTCGCTTTGCTCGTGCCTCCCCTACTCTGTTCACCAGTAGCGCAGGAGGCGCAGCGGGACAGGGAGGCCCGAAAAGGACCATTCGCAGGCATGCGAATCAAAGGACAACGGAACGACTGGCTAGACGCCTACAGCCCCGCCTCGTGCGGGGCTTTTTATTGCGCGATTACTAACGTGGGTTCGGCGCGTCATCCAGTTCTGCACTATCTGGATCGATGTCAGGCACACCGCCCATCACCGGCCCTTCCTTGGGATTGTTTCGTGGTGTAGTGCCGTCATTTTGCGGTAACTCGTCCACTCCGGCTTCGCCGCCAGGGCTGACATCCGTCCGCTCGGATCCTAGTGGCGGTGGCGAGCCAGGGACGATCACGTCATCTATCGGAACACGTTCAGACCTTGATGCATCGTTATTCTGGGTCGATAGATCATCTGGTTTGTTGCCCATCTCTTGATCTCCTTCGCGCAGCGAATGCTTACAGATAAGAGGAGTGAGGCGGTCTCGCGTTCACGAAGATGCATTGCCACTGGTCACATGCAATGCGCCAATGGCGTCGGGGATTGAGGCTCAAAACGAAAAAACCGGCTGCGATGGCCGGTTTAGATACCAAGGTATCAGTGTGTCCCGATGGTGCCCGGAGCGGGAATCGAACCCGCATACCCTTTCGGATGAGGGATTTTAAGTCCCTTGCGTCTACCAGTTTCGCCATCCGGGCGGGACGGTGATGCGCGATCACAATCGCGGCGCAGGACTATAACGAGGCTCTGGTCAAGGCGCAACCCGAACGGCACAACGGCGCGTCTATATAGGGCTTAGCGGGCATGGACCAATAGCTCAACGTCGTCGATTCAATGCCGACGGCGAACACCGACGATCAGCCAGAACACCAGTCCGAGTATTGGAAAGATAGCGATGCCCAGCGCCCATAGTGCTTTCGCCCCTACGCTTCGATCACTTTTGAATACACTGATGATTGCTAACAGATCCAGCACGATAACGATGCCGGCAAGCGCAATTGCGAGGTAGCTCATTACATCTGACATAGACGTCCCCTAAACAGACTCTCTATGTTTCAGTCACCGCCCGAGGCGCTACAGTTCCGAGTTAGAGCGGATGCGTTTCGCCAATGACGCTAGTCAGATAACGCGAAAGTTTGGCGAGCTACAAATTGAACTCATATTGAACGCATAAAAAAACCGCAAGCTTTCGCCAGCGGTTTCTTTATTACTGGAGGCCGATGTCGGAATCGAACCGGCGTACACGGATTTGCAATCCGCTGCATAACCACTCTGCCAACCGGCCTCAAAACGATAACGCCGCATGCAGCGGCGTCATCGTCAACAAACTGGAGCGGGAAACGAGACTCGAACTCGCGACCCCGACCTTGGCAAGGTCGTGCTCTACCAACTGAGCTATTCCCGCATCGTCTTGGTGACGGGCGCCATTTTATAGTTTCAGGACGCCCCGTCAAGCCCTTGATTAAAAAAGTTTTTATTTCTTTTCCGTAGGGCTGAGATGGGGCCAGGCGGCCATCAGGTAATTCACCATCGACCACAGTGTCAGTCCTGCGGCGACTATGAGCAACGCATACCCCAATCCAACCCAGACGGTCGTCAGCGGAGGATTGGCGAGCAGGATGATGAGCGCCACCATTTGTGCTGCTGTCTTCCACTTGCCCAGATTGGACACCGCCACCTGCGCTCGAGCGCCCAGTTCTGCCATCCATTCGCGCAGCGCTGAAATCACGATCTCCCGGCCGATGATGATCGCGGCCGGCAGGGTCAGCCAAAGGTTCGAATGTTCCTCGACCAGCAGAACCAGGGCCACGGCAACCATCAGCTTGTCCGCGACCGGATCAAGAAAAGCGCCGAAGGGTGTGCTTTGTTGAAGTTTACGAGCGAGGTATCCGTCCAGCCAGTCAGTGACGGCGGCGATGGCGAAAACGGCGCTTGCGGCCAGATAACTCCACTTAAAAGGCAAATAGAACAACAGGATGATGATCGGTATCAGCAGTACGCGTAGCACGGTGAGAATGTTTGGGATGTTCATCGATACCACTGGTCCGCGGATTTAGGAGGGGATTCTACTCACTGTGCAGAGCGGCATAAATCGACTCGGCAAGCTTTTTACTGATACTTGGAGCCTTGGCGATTTCGTCAAGGCTCGCACGGCTGAGTTCTTGAAGACCACCGAAGTGCTTGAGCAGTTCTCGACGGCGTTTCGGTCCGATGCCAGGCACACCTTCCAAAGTCGAGGTTGTACGCGCTTTTCCTCTCCGCGCTCTGTGACCGGTGATTGCGAAACGGTGGGCTTCGTCGCGCACCTGTTGGATCAGATGGAGCGCAGGTGAATCGCCCGGCAATGTAAATTCATGTGCTGCATCGTTCAGGTACAGCGTCTCGAGACCCGGCTTGCGGGTAACGCCCTTCGCCACGCCCAACAAAATCAAGTCAGGCACTGCCAGCTCCTGTAGCACTTCGCGAGCCATGTTCATCTGGCCCTTACCGCCGTCCACCAGCAGGATGTCGGGCAGCTTGCCCTCCCCCTCGGCGGCTTTCTTAAAGCGGCGCGAGAGCGCCTGGTGCATCGCCGCATAATCGTCACCAGCAGTGACGCCTTCGATGTTGTAGCGCCGGTAGTCGGACTTCAGTGGCCCTTCCGGGCCGAAAACCACACAGGATGCGACGGTCGCTTCGCCACTGGAGTGGCTGATGTCGAAACATTCCAGCCGGCTCGGCTGCTCATCCATATCCAACGCCTCAGCGAGTGCCTGGAACCGTGCAGCCAGATGCTGACGGCTCGCCAGTCTCGCGCCGAGCGCTTGTTCGGCGTTGGTTAGCGCCAGCTGTTGCCAACGCGCCCGAGTACCGCGAACTCGATAGGTGATGATCAACTCGACGTCACGCAGCTCAGAAACCGCGCTAATCAGGGTTTGGAAGTCTTCATGTACCGCATTGACGATCAGCTCGGAGGGCAGATCGCGCTCCATGGAGCTGAGGTAATACTGCTCCAAGAACGCCTGGAGCACGTCGCTGACGCTTTCTTCGATGGCAACCTGAGGAAAGAAATTCTTGCTGCCCAGTACTCGACCGCCGCGCACGCTGATTAGATGAACACAGGCGCCACCCGGGCTCACTACAGCGGAGACGATATCAACGTTGCCGCTGCCACCCTCCATGCTCTGCTGGTCCTGGACGCGTCGCAGGATGCCAATCTGGTCCCGTATCTCCGCGGCACGCTCGAAATTAAGCTCCATAGCGGCCTTTTCCATGTTCTTGGAAAGCTCCTCCGCCAGGGCATTGCTGCGCCCTTCCAGAAACATGACCGAATGACGAACGTCTTCGGCATATTCATCCGCGTCAACGAGGTTTACGCATGGAGCCTTGCATCGCTTGATCTGATACTGCAGGCATGGACGGGTGCGATTTCGGTAATAGCTATCTTCACACTGGCGTACAAAAAAAGCTTTCTGCAACAAGCTCAGGCTTTCACGAATCGCGCCGGCGCTGGGATACGGGCCGAAATAACGGCCGATCTCTTTCTTGGCGCCTCGGTGGATGCTGAGCCGAGGAAAATCGCCACTTGAAAGAAACACATAGGGATACGACTTATCGTCGCGTAGCAGGATGTTGTATGGCGGCCGCCATTGCTTGATGAGCGTTTGCTCGAGCAGCAGCGCTTCGGTTTCGTTGGCCGTGATCGTTGTTTCGACCTGGGCGATCCTGGCCACGAGCGCGGCCGTTTTCGGCGCTTGCCCGACCTTACGGAAATAACTGGCCAGGCGCTTCTTGAGATTCTTCGCTTTCCCGACATAGAGCAGCTTGGCTTCGGCGTCGAACATCCGGTAGACACCGGGACGCCCACTGCAAGAAGCAAGGAACGCTGAGGAATCAAAGCCGCTCATCAATTGATGGTGTCGACCATGCCGTGCCGGACAGCCAACAACGCCAGCTCGACATCACTGGTGATCGAAAGCTTTTCGTAGATGCGATAGCGATAGGTATTGACGGTCTTGGGCGACAAACAGAGTTTGTCGGAAATAGCCTGGACCTTCTGACAGTTCGCGATCATAAGCGCGATCTGGATCTCCCGTTCGGACAGCAGGTCGAAAGGAGAACCGTTAACCTTGGGCTGAAAGGACTTCAGTGCGAGTTGCTGGGCGATCTGGGGACTGATGTAGCGCTGGCCTGCAAAAACCATCCGGATTGCCTGAATCATTTCATCCAGTGCGGCACCTTTGGTCAGGTAGCCGGCGGCACCGGCCTGGAGCAGTCGGGTAGGAAAAGGATCTTCTTCGCAGATCGTGACCGCAATGACCTTTAGGTCCGGGTTGCTACGCAGCAGCTTACGCGTCGCCTCGAGGCCGCCGATGCCTGGCATCTTGACGTCCATCAACACAACGTCCGGCTTGAGGTCGCGGGACTTCTTGATCGCCACCTCACCGGATTCCGCCTGACCTACCACTTGCAGGCCGTCGATATCGGCAAGCATGCGGGAAATGCCTGTGCGTACCAGATCGTGGTCATCGACCACAAGCACCCTAATCAAGCAGACACCTCGTTCTGTACAAATCTGAAGCTGGCTGACTGCTCGCTTCGTAAGCGGCGAACTTTAACAAAAAATTTGCCGCCTTACCCAGACCATACATCGCACAGTGGCATAGAGCCATCACCGGTCCCACCTAACGACGAGATATTAAGGTGAACGTGTGCCGGTGGGCCGAAGTCTGTCTTATTGATCGCAACCCTATCAATAGGCGATATCGCTCTTGATTAGCAGCTTAGTCGCAGCCTTCGTTTTGGCGTCCGTTCATGTGTTTGCTGGACGTCTGCGTCAACTCAACCGTCTTCCTCGCAGCCGCTGGCTCTCCATGGCTGGCGGGGTTTCGGTAGCTTACGTGTTCGTTCATCTGCTGCCGGAGCTGGCTCGTGGCCAGGAAGTGCTGGGCGGAAGCGACTGGTGGTTGCTCAGTTATCTTGAGCATCATGTCTGGCTGTTGGCGTTGCTTGGGTTGGCCACCTTCTATGGCGTCGAGCGTCTGATCAAGGTGCATCGCCGTCGTCTCCCAGCGGATCAGGAGCCCCATGCCGGTGTGTTCTGGCTACACATTGGCGCGTTTGCGGTATACAACGGGCTGATCGGTTACCTGTTGATTCACGGTGAGAACAGTAGCCTGACGACACTGATGCTCTATTGCGTCGCGATGAGTCTGCATTTCTTAGTCAACGACTTCGCCCTTCAGAGTGATCACAAGGGTTTATTCAGGCGTCGCGGTCGCTGGCTCCTCGCTGCGATGCCGCTTGCCGGCTGGACGCTAGGTCTTGCTACCGAGATTTCGGAGCTCGCCGTTTCGGCACTGACGGCATTCGTAGGTGGATCGATCATACTGAACGTTCTGAAAGAGGAACTACCCGAAGAGCGCGACAGCCGCTTCAGTGCCTTTCTACTCGGCTCGGTCGGCTATTCGGTCCTGCTGCTCAGCGTTCAGGGCAGCTAGCTGTGGCGCGACAGGACTCAGACCGGCCCGCACGACCCGCGAGGTAAGCCGGGAGAACGCGCGAATCAACCATGAGCAACTCCTCAGCTCAGCGAGCCTTCAACAGTCGCTCGATTTCCCCTGGTGTCAGCACCTTCCCCATCGACACCACTTTATCGTCAACGGCTAGAGCTGGAGTCGACATAACCCCGTGAGCGGCTATCTCCGCGACATCGGTGACCTTGTCGATCTGTACTTCGAGACCGAGGTTGCTGACGGCTTGTTGAGTATTTTCGGTGAGTGCAACGCACTTCTTACAGCCGGTACCAAGGATCTTGATGATCATGGAATGATTCCTGAGTGGGTCAGAGGAGCAGGTAACTGAAGCTGTTGAAGAGATAGCCGATCAGCATGATTCCGACTATCACAATGCCAAAAAAAAGTGCCAGCAGCGGCGCCTTCACGACCTTTTTTAGCATGATGAGAGACGGCAGGGAGAGCGCAGTAACCGCCATCATGAACGCGAGCACAGTGCCAATACCGACACCTTTTCCGACCAGCGCCTCTGCAATAGGCAGGGTGCCAAAAATGTCGGCGTACATTGGCACACCGACGAGCGCGGCCAGCGGCACCGACCACCAGTGGTCCTGCCCTATTGCGGCAGTGATCACGTCTTCTGGAATCCAGTTGTGTATCGCCGCGCCAACGCCGACCCCAAGCAGTACGTAGAGCCAGACTCTTTGGGCGATTTCGCTGACCTGATCGCGTGCATAGGCGAGCCGATAGCGCAATGTCAGTTGCTCTGCCGGAAGCTCAAGAACCTTGTGCTGGGTTACGAAGGCTTCGACGTACTGCTCCATCTGCGCCTTACCAATCAGCGTCCCGCCAACTACCGCCAGGATGATACCGACCACTACGTAAGCCAGCGCGATGGACCAATTGAACACGCTTGCCAACAGGATCATCGAGGCCAGATCCACCAGCGGCGAGGAAATGAGAAAGGAGAAGGTCACGGCCAGCGGCAGCCCGGAGCTGGTAAAGCCGATGAACAACGGGATCGAAGAGCAGGAGCAAAAAGGCGTGACCGTCCCAAGCAATGCCCCTGTGAGGTTTGCCTTATAACCATGCATGCCGCCGAGAATCCGCCGGGTGCGTTCCGGTGGAAAGTAACTTTGTATCCACGAAATCAGGAAGATCAAAGCTGACAGCAGAATGAAAATCTTGATTACGTCGTATATGAAGAAGTGCAGGCTGCCACCTAGACGGCTAGCCAAGTCTAGTCCGAACACTTCCTCAACCAGTAAACGCACCAGATAGGAAAGCCAGTCCATGCGTAACAGCTGGTCATTGAGCCACTTAAAAGCATCCACCTGCTTCTCCCATCAGCCCTGCGGCAGCGCCCGTTCATACCAGCTTCGGCTTTTGTTGACGGTACGAACCAGCCAAAGCATCACCGGCACCTCGATGAGCACACCGACGACCGTCGCCAAGGCGGCACCCGAGTTGAAACCGTATAGAACGATAGCGACCGCCACGGCGAGCTCGAAAAAATTCGACGCGCCGATCATGGCGGACGGCCCCGCGATGTCATGGCGCACTTTCAGCTGTCGGTTGAGCCAGTAACCCAATGCCGCGATTACGAGGGTTTGCAGCAGGATCGGCACCGCCAGCATGGCGATCACCAGCGGTTGTTCGACAATCGCTTCGCCCTGGAAAGAGAACAGCAGCACCAGCGTCGCCAGCAGGGCCATGATCGAGAACGGCTGAATGCGTGCCAAGGCTTCGTGAAACCTGTGTTCACCCCCTCTGCGAAGGCGGCTGCGGATGAGCTGAGCGATCGTCAGCGGAATGACGATGTACATCACGACAGAAAGGATCAGCGTGTCCCAGGGCACAGGAATCGAGGAGACGCCCAGCAGCAACGCCACGATGGGCGCAAAGGCGAACACCATTATCAGGTCGTTGACTGCCACTTGCGTAAGCGTGAAGTTGGCGTTGCCGTTACACAGGTTGCTCCAGACAAACACCATGGCCGTGCAGGGCGCCGCACCGAGCAGAATTAGCCCGGCAACGTAGCTATCGATCTGGTCCGCCGTTAGCCAGTCGGCGAAGACATGCCGCAGAAACAGCCAGGCAAGAAATGCCATGGTGAACGGCTTGATTGCCCAATTCACGAGCAAGGTCACACCCATCCCCGCGCGGTGCTCAAAGACTTCATGGAGTGCACTGAAGTCGATCTTCATCAACATCGGGATGATCATCACCCAGATCAGCAACCCAACCGGGATGTTCACATTGGCCAGCTCCATCGCACCAACCGTCTGTGAAGCCTCCGGGGCAAATAGACCAATGAGCGTCCCAGCGATGATGCAGAGAAAGACCCAAAGGGTTAGGTAACGCTCGAAGAAACCGATCGGCGCACCTGCAGCCTTTTTTCCTATGGTTTCGCATTGAGTAGACATGAAGCGTCTCTTTATCTCATTTGAGAGGGTTCTAAGGCGCCGGAAGCAGGTAACGGCTCTGCCAGCATCTGATCAATCTGCTCGACGGTGGCTCGCGCGTAGCGTGTCACCCCGATCAAGGTGGCTGACGCGGGCCCTGTCCAGTCGCCGTAGCCCATTAGCCACAGGTTGGGTTGCTTCACTGATCGGGTTCCGTCTACCTCAACTCTGCCATCCGGTTCGATGACGCCCAGGTGGTCGAGGTGGGCTAACGCGGGTTTGAAACCGGTGCACCAAACTACCGCATCGATCTGCTCGTAATGCCCGTCATCCCATTCGACCCCGCTTGCCGTAAAGCGAGCAAACGGTCGCTGCGCCGCTAACACGCCCCGTGCGCGGGCGTCTTTGACGGGTTCGACCATGACAATCTCACCAAACCCGCCGGTTGGATCCTCAACGCTGCGACCTTCTTGCTGCGCTCTCCAGCGTTCGGTGGCGCGCTCGAACAGAACGCGTCCATCAACGTCATCCGGCAGGAATGCGGGCTCCTGCTGGGTAATCCATATCGTCTCGGCTACAAGCGATAGTTCGGCGAGAATCTGCGCGCCGGAATTGCCGCCTCCGACCACCATTACCCGCTTGCCCGCAAACGGCTCTGCATTCACATAATGGGCAGAGTGTATCTGCAGCCCCTGATACAGCTCTCGGCCCGCATATTCCGGCACAACAGGCTGGCGCCAGGTGCCGGTCGCGTTGACCAGCGCTCGGCAACGCCACGTTCGATCCGCAGCGCGCACCTCGAGCTGATCACCGATCCTGGTAACCGATCTGACATGGGCCGGGCGCACGATAGGAAATTGGTACCGCTGTTCATAGCGCGACAAATAGTCGATCACGTCGTCGCGGGTCGGTGTATCCGTCTGCGGGCTCGGCATCTGCCAGCCCGCAATCGAGCTCCAGGCCGCAGGCGAGAACAGTCTTAGCGACGACCAGCCATGCAGCCAGGCACCGCCAGCCCGCACCTGGTCGTCCAGGATCAAGAATGATCGGTTCGTGCGGCGCAGGAAGTACGCAGTCGCCAAAGCTGACTGCCCGCCTCCGACCAGGATTACGTCAGGATCAGCCGGTTTAGCGCGGTCGTCAGTCAGTACGTTCACCTCAATATATCTCACTACCCGGATACGGCATTCCTTTGCAGGGGCTCAGCCAGCATGACGCTCTGCTCTGCAGATTTATCTGAGCATATTCGCTTTACAGCATATACGCAGAACAATATATTCGCCTTTTCCTGGCTGGGGAATGCTCCATGTCAATCACCTTGCTCAAACCGTGAAATTCATGATCGAACATCTAACGCCAGACACGGTTTTCAAATGCCTCTCCGACGAAACCCGAGCGCGCATGACCTTGCTCATCGCAAGCGAGGGTGAATTGTGTGTTTGTGAGCTGACTACTGCGCTCGAGGAAAGCCAGCCGAAGGTTTCGAGGCACCTATCCCAACTGAGAAGCTGCGCGATTCTTGAGGATCGACGCCAAGGCCAGTGGGTGTACTACCGCTTGCACCCGCATCTGCCCGATTGGGTACACGATGTGCTGCAAGTCATTCTGAATGCCAATAAACGATGGTTGAGCCCCGACGCGGAGCGCCTTGAGCGCATGCGCGATCGGCCTGGCCGAGCGACAGCCTGTGGCTGAGTCAGCGGTAGCGCGCGCATTGGACGACACGCTGTCGATCATCCAAGCACGGATCGCGGCGTTGCTCGCCCTCCTCCCCTCGACCGGTTTGATGCAAGCGCCCTCAAAGATGAGTTGGCGCGTATCGGCACCCTGATGCGAGAACACACATGAACGACGATTTGCCCAATATCGATTCCGAGCGCCTCGACCTGCCCAGCCTGGAAAAGCTCGGCCTGCCGAACGATCTGGAACACAAGCCACGCATCCTGTTGCTGTATGGCTCGAACCGTGAACGCTCGTTCAGCCGCTTGATGAGCCAAGAGGCTGCGCGCCTGTTGGAGACAATGGGTTGCGAGACGCGGATCTTCGACCCCTCCGGCCTGCCACTGCCTGACGACGCCCCGGAGTCTCACCCGAAGGTCCAGGAGCTTCGCGATCTGGTTATCTGGTCCGAAGGTCAGGTGTGGTGCTCGCCGGAACGTCACGGGGCGATGAGCGCGGTGTTCAAGGCGCAGATAGATTGGGTGCCGCTTAGCATGGGTGCGGTCCGCCCGACACAGGGCAAGACGCTCGCGCTGATGCAGGTCTGTGGTGGCTCGCAATCCTTCAACGCGGTGAATCAGATGCGCGTGTTAGGTCGCTGGATGCGCATGGTCACGATCCCCAACCAGTCATCGGTACCCAAGGCGTTTCTGGAGTTCGACGACGCCGGTCGAATGAAACCGTCGGCCTATTACGACCGGGTCGTAGACGTGATGGAGGAACTGGTCAAGTTCACACTGTTGGTGCGTGGCCGCGGCGGCTACCTTGTCGATCGCTACTCGGAGCGCAAGGAATCGGCCGAAGCTCTGTCAGCGCGTGTCAACCAGCGCTCGATTTGAAGCCAGGAAGATCAACCATGCCGCATCCCAATGAGGTTCTCGATATTCAGCAGCAGACAACTCGCTTGAATTTTGCACCATGCCCCAGGGCTCGTGGCGCCAGGCAAAACGAGGTCCATGTTTGGCTGGCTCGCACAATTTGGCGACTGATCTGATGCTGAAGACCTTTGGCTTGTTCGCCATCACGGCACTCGCCGAGATCGTCGGCTGCTATCTGCCCTACCTGTGGCTTCGTCAAGGCAAAAGCGCCTGGCTGCTGGTACCTGCTGCGGCATCACTGGTGCTGTTTGCCTGGCTGTTATCGCTGCACCCGACAGCCGCAGGACGCGTGTATGCCGCCTATGGCGGCGTTTACATCGGCGCTGCAATCGTCTGGCTGTGGATCGTCGACGGCATCAGGCCTACCGGCTGGGATCTGCTGGGTTCGGCCATCGCACTGCTAGGCATGGCCATCATCATGTTCGCGCCTCGCGGCGCCTGACTTAGGGGAATCAACCATGACAATCAAAGTTGGTATCAACGGCTTCGGCCGGATTGGACGTCTGGCACTGCGCGCAGCCTGGGATTGGCCAGAGCTGGAGTTCGTCCAGATCAACGATCCCGCCGGCGACGCAGCCACCCACGCCCACCTGCTGAACTTCGACTCGGTGCACGGCCGCTGGCAGCACGAAGCGAGCAGTGACGGCGACTGCGTTGTCGTCGATGGCAAGCGCGTCCGAGTCACTGCAAACAAGGCCATTGCAGATACCGACTGGTCCGGCTGCGATCTGGTAATCGAAGCCAGTGGCAAGATGAAGACTGTGGCCGTGCTTCAGGGCTATCTGGACCAGGGGGTCAAGCGTGTTGTGGTCAGCGCGCCGGTCAAGGAAGCCGGAGCGCTCAATATCGTCATGGGGGTTAATGACGCGCTGTACGATCCGGCACAGCACCGGATCGTTACCGCGGCCTCCTGCACCACCAATTGCCTTGCACCGGTGGTCAAGGTCATCCATGAACACCTCGGCATCCGCCATGGTTCGATCACAACCATCCACGACCTGACCAACACCCAGAGCATCCTCGATCAGCCACACAAGGATCTGCGCCGCGCCCGAGCCTCAGGCATGAGCCTGATCCCGACTACTACCGGTTCGGCGACGGCGATTGCAGAGATATTCCCCGAGCTGCGCGGCAAGCTCAACGGCCATGCGGTGCGGGTCCCGCTGGCTAACGCCTCACTGACCGACTGCGTTTTCGAAGTCGAGCGAGCCACCTCTGTCGATGAGGTCAATCAGCTTCTGAGCGCCGCGGCCAGCGAAGGTCCGCTCAAGGGCATTCTCGGTTACGAAGAGCGCCCGCTGGTCTCAATCGATTACCGCACCGATCCACGCTCGTCGATCATCGATGCCCTGTCGACCATGGTCGTCAACGGCACACAGGTGAAGCTCTACGCCTGGTATGACAACGAGTGGGGTTACGCCAACCGCACCGTGGAACTTGCACGCAAGATGGGCCTGGCCGATTGACCCGAACGCAGGGCGCTGGGGTTCCAGCGGCCTTGCGCTCATTCCATAACGCAACGGAACTCCATCATGCACGCCCTCTCCCGCCTCGCACCGGAGGTTCGCCAGTATCTGCTGGTGACCGGAAATTATTGGGCTTTCACCCTGACCGACGGCGCGCTGCGCATGCTGGTCGTGTTGCATTTTCACGCGCTCGGCTACACCCCGTTGCAAATCGCGGCCCTGTTTCTCTTCTACGAAGTGTTCGGTGTCATTACCAATCTGGTCGGCGGCTACCTGGGGGCAAGGCTTGGGCTCAATCGCACCATGAACATCGGCCTGGCCATGCAAGTCGTGGCGTTGCTGATGCTCACCGTGCCCGCCACATGGCTGACTATTCCATGGGTGATGGGTGCGCAAGCGCTGTCAGGCATCGCCAAGGACCTGAACAAGATGAGCGCCAAGAGCTCAATCAAACTCCTGGTGCCAGACGGCCAGCAAGGCACGCTGTACCGGTGGGTGGCCGTCCTGACCGGATCAAAGAATGCACTCAAAGGTGTTGGCTTTTTCCTCGGCGGCGCCCTGCTTGCGGCTATCGGCTTCCGCGGGGCTTTGCTGATCATGGCCGCTGCGCTGTCGCTGATCTGGTTTTCCAGTCTTGTGCTGCTGAAAAAAGACTTGGGCAAGGCCAAGGCGAAACCGAAGTTTCGCGAATTGCTTTCCAAGAGCCGAGCCATAAACGTTCTGTCAGCAGCCAGGCTGTTCCTGTTCGGCGCGCGTGATGTCTGGTTCGTGGTGGCGCTGCCGGTCTATCTCTCTGCCGTATTTGGTTGGGATTTCTGGCAGGTAGGCGGCTTTCTCGCGCTATGGGTGATCGGATACGGCATCATCCAGTCGCTGGCTCCGGCTATCACGGGCAAGAACCGTGGTGAGGTGCCGGACGGCCGCTCGGCGTTCGTTTGGGCGATGCTGTTGGCGGGCCTGCCGGCAGGAATAGCGCTAGGGCTGGGTACGGAGTGGTCGTCCCAGACGGTACTGCTTGGGGGCTTACTGCTGTTCGGCGCGATCTTCGCCATAAACTCGTCGCTGCACAGCTATCTCATCGTGTCCTATGCCAAGGCCGACGGCGTGTCGTTGGACGTCGGCTTCTATTACATGTCAAACGCGTTGGGCCGGCTGGTCGGCACCCTGCTGTCCGGTTGGGTCTACCAAGCGTATGGGCTTGAGGCCTGCTTATGGGTATCGAGCGCCTTCGTGCTGCTGGCCGCATTGATATCGATGGGCCTGCCCCGTCGTCATCAGGCAGTCCCGCAAGACAGTTGAGTGCAGCCTGTTCCGCTTCCTTCAGCTGGTTTAGGTGCGTGCGGGGCCGTCGCTGAGCAAGTGACTCAGAACTGAGCGCAGCTTCCCGGCCTTGACCGGTTTGTTCAGCACCGGGACACCAAACCCTTGCAGCTGCCGGCGACATTGGTCACTGCGATCGGCCGTCACCATGACCGCTGGGATCGCCTGCGCAAAGTGTTGCCTCAGCGCAGTGACCACGTCCCATCCCGTTACACCCTGATCGAGGTGGTAGTCGGCGAGAATCACCTCCGGCGGTGATCCGCCGAGCACCGCCAACGCCGCTTCTAGGTCAGTGGCTGTCAATACCTCGCAACCCCACTGCCCCAGCAACGCGGCCATGCTGTGCAGGATGCTCAGCTCGTTATCCAGGACCAGCAAGCGACGGCCCGGTAACGGATTGCCAAGTACCGGCATCTGCATTGGCGCTTCGGCAGGCGTCTGCTCAGGCAGATCCGCCAGCGGTACATCAATGCTGAACACAGAGCCTCGCCCCAACTGCGAACGCACCTGAATCGGATAAGCCAGCATCGAGGCAATACGATCGACGATGGCCAGGCCGAGCCCGACCCCGGCGCGTTCGGTGGCGCGCTGCACACCCAGCTGATTGAACTCGAGGAAGATCGACTGCATCTGATCCGACTCGATGCCTCGCCCCGTGTCCCAGACCTCGATACGCAGGTGTTCGCCGCGCTTGCGCGCGCCCAGCAGCACTCGGCCTTGATCGGTGTAGCGGCAGGCATTGCTGAGAAAGTTGCGCAAAATGCGCGTCAGCAGCCGGAAATCGCTGCTTAGCGCATACGCTGGGATGTAGTGATCGAAACCGAGGCCTGCGGCTTCGGCTACTGACTGGAATTCGGACACGAGGGGCAACAACACTTCGTCGAGGCGATAAACCTCGATGTCGGGCTTGATCGCCTGCTGATCCAGTTTGGAGATGTCCAGCAAATCAGTCAGCAAGTCTTCGGCGCCCTCGAGCGCCTGATGTGCTCGCTCCACCAGGTTCGCTTCAGCATCCGGTAAGCCGCGCTCACGCAATGTCGAGATCAAAAGGCGCGCCGCATTGAGCGGCTGCAACAGGTCATGGCTGGCAGCGGCTAGGTATTTGTCCTTGCTGTGGTTGGCTTGCTCGGCCGCGTCTCGGGCCTTGCGCAGCTCGCAGGTGCGCTCGGCGACCCGGTGTTCCAACTGTTCGTTGAGCTGTAGCAAGCGCATCTGCGCCAGCTTGCGCTCGGTGATGTCGGCAACGAAGCCTTCAACCAGGCCATCTTCTTCCGGCTTGAGCAGCAGGTTCATCATGACGTCGATGGGACTGCCGTCCTTGCGCCGCAGACGGGTCTCATATCCGAACAAGCCTTGCTGGGTAGTCAGGGTACGCCGAATCTGCCGAAGCTCGTCTTCGCCACCAATGAACAGGTGATGTGACAGGTCGGTCAGGCGCCACAACGTTTCGTCTGGGCTTTCGTAACCAAGCATCCTTGCCAGCGCCGGATTGGCTGCGCGAATACCTTCCTGCAGGCTGGCCTGGAAAATGCCGTGTACGGCGTGTTCGAACAGCCATTTGTATCGGTTGCGCTCGGCCTCCAGCTCTTCAAGGCGAGCGACCAGTTCTGGGTAGTGGCTTTTGCGGGCCGAATGAGTGCCTAACCCGAGCAGCCCGGCAAGAGCATCGTCCTGTTCAGAGTGCTTCGGCATAGACCACTTCGACGTCGCGCTGGGTCGACGAACGGGGATTGGTTAGGATGCAAGGATCTTGCATTGCATGCTGCGAGAGGAACGGGATGTCGGAGAGATTCACCCCGTGTAAGCCGAGCGTTTCGTTGAAGCCAATGGCCTGCTTGAGGCTGATCAGATGTTGCATGAGTCGTTCACGAATCTGCCGATGGCTCAGCCCGCGGCTGTCTATGCCCAGGGTTTCCGCCACCACCTTGAAGCGATCCGGCGCCGAATCGTAGTTGAACGCCACGACATGTTCGACCAAAACCGCATTGCACAGGCCATGCGGCAAATCCAGATATCCGCCAAGGCTGTGAGACATCGCATGCACTGCGCCGAGAATCGCATTGGAGAAGGCCAAGCCGGCCTGCATGCTGCCGAGCATGATCTTTTCGCGCAGTTGAATATCGGTCGGATTGGCGATCATTTCCACCAGATGGCCGTTGATCAGCCGCATCGCTTCCAAGGCGTGAGGATCGGTCAGCGGGCCATGGCCCGTCGAAACAAAGGCCTCGATGGCATGTACCAGCGCGTCAATACCCGTACAGGCAGACAGGAACGGATCCATGCTGAGGGTGGTTTCCGGATCGATCAGCGAGACGTCCGGTACGGCGCCCTTGCTGACGATGGAGAACTTCATCCGTTCGGTCTGGTTGGAAATGATCACGAACTGCGACACATCGGCCGATGTGCCGGCAGTCGTTGGGATCAGGATCAGCGGCGGGCTGGGCACCCGTAACGTATCGACACCCTCGAACTCAACGATATTGCGACCGTGGGCCACCGCGATGCCGATGCCCTTGGCGCAATCCATCGGGCTCCCGCCACCGACCGCTACGATGACGTTACAACCTTCGCTGCCATACACCTCGGCGCCGAGCATCACTTCCTCGGAGCGAGGATTGGCCGAGACCTGAGTGAACAAGTGAAACTCGATGCCCTGGCGTGCCAGACTCGCCTGGACATCGCCGACCCATCCGGCAGCGACCACCCCCGGATCGGACACCAGCAGCACCTTGCGCGCGCCAAAATTCTTCGCATAGTTGCCGGCGCTATGCCGACAGCCTGCACCAAACACGATCTCGGGCGAGACAAACTTACGGTGCAGGCTCAGATTAGGGCTCATACGGCGGCCTCTGGTTATTATTTGTTACTTTCGGCAAGCCTACTGCTTTCCCGCACCAAAGCAATCAAACAAAAGGCGCATGTCTCGACCATGCAGCGGGCACGGTCTTTCGATCAGGCAAGCAGGCCCTGATAGAAGTGACATTCGCGCTGCAGCGCATCGGACAGATTGCTTGCCTGGCGAAAGCCGTGGCGCTCGTCTGGATAGAGGCAATATTCCACCCGCAGGCCCTGCTCGCGCAGCGCTGCAACCATTGACTCGGTCTGCTCGGGAAGCACCACAACGTCCTGACCGCCTTGCAGGAAGATCATCGGAACCCGAATCTGTGCCGCGTTGTTTAGCGGCGTGCGTTCCCGGTACCGCTCGGCGTCGCGCACCGGATCACCGATCAGCCAATCCAGGTAGTCCGCCTCGAATTTGTGGGTGACCCGACGCAACGCCAGTGGATCGCTGACCCCGTACAGGCTGGCGCCGCCTGTAAATCCGGCATCGGCGACCAATGCGCAGAGTGCGCTATAGCCGCCGGCGCTGGAGCCACGAATGAAGGTCTGCGCCGGATCGATCTGACCGCGCACGGCCAACGACTGCACCGCCGCGCAGGCATCCTCGACTTCCACCACACCCCAGTTGCCGCGCAAGCGCTGCCGGTAGGCACGCCCAAACCCGCTGCTGCCACGGTAATTGATGTCGGCGACGGCGAAACCGCGTTGGGTCCAGTACTGAATGCGCGGATCGAAGACCGGATAGCTGGCCGAGGTCGGCCCGCCATGCATGAACACAACCAGCGGTGGCTTCTCCCCGGGCAAGCCGCGGTGGTCCGCATTACATGGCGGATAGAAGAAAGCGTGCGCGACTTCCTCCTGCCCGGTGGCAAAACTGAACGGTTGTGCACGAGACAGCTGCTCAGCCGGCAATGGTTGCTCGCCGCCGGCCAGTATCGTGGTCTCGCCGTTGAGACGGTTGATTGCCAGTACGGCGGGCACCCGGTCCGGCGCTCCGGCAAGGCAATAGTAATGGTGGTCATCCCCGGCCAACTGGCGACAACGGCTGTACTCGGTCGCGAGCTGTCGCTCGCAGCCCTCAGTGTCATGCTCGAACAGCAAGCCGTAACCGTCTACCAGTCGGGTCGACAACCAGGCGCCCTCGATTAGCGGAAGGTAGCTGACGGTCGCTAATTGCCAAGGCGCGGGAGCGTGGTCGAAGCGATGGCGGACAAAGCGATCCACCGGCACCATTGAATCGCCCTGGCTCTGCCAGGGTTGCCACCAACCGGTGCGGTCGGTCAGGCAAAACAGCGTGCCGTCCCCGGCGAAGCGAGGCTGTTGCAGCGATTCCGTACCGTCGGCGCCTGCTAGGCACACCGGCTGATCGAGCCGCCCGTCAGGCAGGTAGTCGGCCATCCAGAGGCTGGTGGCCGTCCAGGGCTGCTCGGGGCGATGCCACTGAATCCAGGCCAAACGCTCGCCAGCGGCATCCAGTGTTGGCGCAGCATAGAAGTCAGCGCCTTCGGCAAGCAGCTTGTGCTCGCCTACAAGCGAAACGCTCACCAGTCGATGCTCGACGCCCTTGTCATGGTGGGTTTCCTCCACCGCGACGATTGCACCTCGGCGGTGATCGTATTGCAGGTTGCCATAACGGCAGCGAGGACGCGAGGTGAGCGCCGCCGGCTGGCCAGCCCTCGTACCGGCAAGCGGTTGCAGATAGATCTGTTGGTCGCTTTCATTGACGAAAGCAACACCTTTATCGGTGAGGCAAAGCGCACCACCACCGTATTCGTATACCCGACTGCGCAGGGAAAACTCAGCCGGTGTCAGGCACTGCGCCGTGCCGTCGCGCCAGTACCATAGGGTGCAACGCGCATCGGCGGGATCGTACTGAATCCAGAACAAGCCGCCATGTCCGGCACGCAGCTCTGCGAAGTCGCGGCTGGCCGAGGCGGCTTTTTCGGCGGTCCACTCGCTGCTCCAGAAGCCATACGGCGTTTCGGTTTTGCTCATATCGATCGGTTCCGGTCGGTCAGGCATGCCCCAAACGGACCTATACCTTGAGAATCAGCTTGGACGCCTTCTCGTTACGGAAAGTCAGCTCATCCAGCCCGCGCGGGGCCTGCTCGGCCTCGATGCGTGCAGCGAGAATCTTGCCATGATGCGCGGATTTGCTGCATACCGGATCCGCATTGGCGGCGTCGCCGGTGAGCATGAAGGCCTGGCAGCGGCAGCCGCCAAAGTCCTTTTCCTTTTCATCGCAGGATTGGCACGGCTCGGGCATCCAGTCGAAGCCGCGAAACTTGTTGAAGCCCATCGAGTGCTTCCATATCTGCTCGATGCTTTGCTCACGCACGTTGGGAAAGGTGATCGGCAGTTGGCGTGCACTGTGGCAAGGCAGCGCTGTGCCGTCAGGTGTGATGTCGAGAAACAGATTGCCCCAACCGTTCATGCAGCCCTTGGGACGCTCTTCGTAATAATCGGGCGTGACGAAGATCAGCTTGCAGGGGTGATTCTCGGCGGCGAGCTTGTCACGCCATTCATTGGTGATCCGCTCGGCACGTACCAGTTGTTCCTTGCTAGGTAACAGCCCGGCGCGGTTGAGCTCGGCCCAGCCATAGAACTGACAGGTCGCGAGCTCGACAAAGTCAGCTTCGAGCTCCAGGCAGAGCTGAATGATGCGGTCGATGTTGTCGATATTGTGCCGATGGGTGACAAAGTTAAGCACCATCGGATAGCCGTGCGCCTTGACCGCCCGCGCCATGGCAAGCTTCTGAGCGAACGCCTTTTTCGACCCGGCGAGCAAGTTGTTCACTTCCTCGTCAGCGGCCTGAAAACTGATTTGAATGTGGTCGAGCCCTGCGTCGGCGAACGAGGCGATCTTCTCCTCGGTCAGGCCGATGCCTGAGGTGATCAGGTTGGTGTAATAGCCCAAGTCCCGTGCCGCCTTGATCAGCTCGGCCAGATCCTGACGGACCAAGGGTTCGCCACCGGAGAAACCCAGCTGCGCCGCGCCCATCTCGCGCGCCTGGCGGAACACCTCGATCCACTCGGCAGTGCTCAGCTCATCGTGGCTGCGAGCGAAATCCAGCGGATTGGAGCAATACGGGCATTGCAGTGGGCAGCGATAGGTCAGCTCCGCCAGCAGCCACAGCGGCGGGCCAGGCTCGAAACCTGGTTTAGCGAAGCTCGATCCAGAACCGTTCAACGGCGACCTCCAGAAATGCAACGATGTCTTCCTCGATGCCCTCCGCATCGGGGAAGCGGCTCTGCAGGATGGAGACAATTGCGCCGACACTCCGGGTGCCATCCACTTCGCCCAAGACCGCCGATGCGCTCTCGTTCAGCTTGATCATGCCCTCGGGATACAGCAGCACATGGCAGTTCTGCGCCGGTTCCCATTGGAAGCGGAAACCGCGGCGAAAAACCGGGATCTGGGTCAGTTGGATATCGCTCATGGTCCTCTGTCTCGCCAGTGAATACATCATCGGTAAGGACTGGTGGGCTGAAGCCCACCCTACAGCTTATATGCGAGGGCTGCCGCCACTCGATCACAGGTCGCTCAGTCAAGCAGTTAGAACGTGATGCCCTTGTGCCAGACACGCTCGCTCGTCACCGTGTGGTATGGCGGACGATCCAGTTCGTAGGCCATGCTCATGGCATCCAGCATGCTCCACAAGACATCGAGTTTGAATTGAAGAATGTTCAGCATGCGCTCCTGGCTTTCCCGCGTCTTGTAGTGTTCCAGCGTGATCCGCAGGCCGTGCTCGACGTCGCGGCGTGCTTCCTTCAGGCGTTTGCGGAAGTAGTCGTAACCGGATGCATCTATCCAGCTGTAATGCTGGGGCCAGGCGTCTAGGCGGGACTGATGGATGGTCGGGGCGAACAGCTCGGTGAGCGAGCTGCTGGCCGCCTCCTGCCATACGGCGCGGCGGGCGAAATTGACATAGGCGTCTACGGCGAAGCGCACGCCCGGCAGCACCAGCTCCTGCGACAACACCTGCTCACGGTCCAGGCCCACGGATTCAGCCAGGCGCAGCCAGGCTTCGATACCACCCTCCTCGCCTGGGCTGCCATCGTGGTCAATGATCCGCTGGACCCATTCGCGGCGAGTATCGCGATCCGGGCAGTTAGCCATGATCGCTGCATCCTTCACCGGAATGCAGACCTGATAGTAGAAGCGGTTCGCGACCCAGCCCTGAATCTGCTCACGGGTCGAGCGGCCTTCGTACATGGCGCGGTGGAAGGGATGATGGATGTGGTAGTAGTCGCCCTTCGCGCGTAGCGCTGCTTCGAACTCGGACGGAGTCATGGCTGGCAGGGTCATAAGAACTTCCTTACGGTTGTGCGGGCTGTTCCTTCAGGCACAGGTAAGCGCCTTCAGCCACTGATTTCGGCGAACTGCGGGTCGCTCTGCCCTACAGCTCGATACTCATGCCATCGAACGAGACTTCAATCCCGTGCTCGTCGAGCACCGCCCGTTCGGCGGAGTCTTCGTCGAGGATCGGATTGGTGTTGTTGATATGGATGAGAATCTTGCGCGCCGCCGGCATGCCGTCGAGCACCTCGATCATGCCGCCTGGGCCGCTCTGATGAAGGTGGCCCATTTCGCTGCCCAGTTTGGTGCCGACTTCGCGCACGCGCATTTCGTCATCGCGCCACAGGGTGCCGTCGACGAGCAGGCAATCGGCACTGCGCATCAGTTTCAGCAGTTCAGGGCTGACCTGGCCCAGACCCGGCGCGTAAAACAGCGTGCCGCCGGTTTTACGGTCTTCGATCAACAGACCTATGTTGTCGCCGGGATGCGGGTCGTTGCGGTGCGGCGAATAGGGCGGCGCTGAACTGCGCAGCGGGATCGGGGTGATGTTCAGGTTTGGGCAGGTCGCGATGGTGAAACTGCCTTCCAACGCGATCGGATTCCAGCGCAGACCGCCGTTCCAGTGTTCAAGCATCTTGAACAGCGGAAAGCCGGTGCTCAGGTCCTGATGAACCATCTCGGTGCACCAGACTTCGTGTGGGCAGCCCTCACGCAGCGTCAGCAGGCCGGTAGTGTGATCGATCTGGCTGTCGAGCAGGATGATCGCACCAATCGCGGTGTCTCGGGGGCCGCGAGCCGGTTGTAGCTTAGGGAAGGACTCAAGCTGAGCGCGAATGTCCGGCGAGGCGTTGCAGAGAATCCAGTTCTCGCCGTCATCACTGATTGCAATCGACGATTGAGTGCGGGCTTTGGCACGCAAGCTACCGTTGCGCAGCCCGGCACAGTTGACGCAATTACAGTTCCACTGAGGAAAGCCGCCGCCAGCAGCCGAACCTAAAATCTGGATGAACATGGGCAGCTCCCAAAAAAACGGAGCCCCGACCGGGGCCGGGGCCGATCAATCAGCGATTGGCGAAGTACATGGTGACTTCGAAACCAATGCGCAGGTCGGTAAAAGCAGGTTTAGTCCACATGGCTGATTCCTCTCTTTTGTGATGACGGAAGTATTCCGACAACTCATTAAGCACCCTACCCCGTCAAAAGCGGAATGGTACTTTGGAAGGAGACAGCGCTCTGCATTGGTAGTGCCTTGGCTGTCGCCGGTTTTCAAGTAACGCGAGATGACCCGTGCATTCAGCGGCGCACGGCGGAACGACCATGGGTGCCCCGCCAGGCCAGTTCGTTGGTGATGGTCGCCATTGGCGAGAACATCTCGTAGTCGAATGCGCTCAGGGGTGCCTTTTCCTGTACCCGCAACGGCCAATCATGGTTCGCCAGCGCCGCCTTGCCGATCGCCAGGAAATCCAGCACGCCGGCGTCGAGCAATTGCTGCGCCTGTTCGCCCGTGCCGATGGCGCCATTGCCGATGATCGGGATCTCGACGGCACCTTTGGCGATTGCCGCCAGGCTTTCGCCTTCCTCGAACGCCGGTGCACTTATGTCGCCTTCGGTCACGTGGATATAGTCGAGCCCCGCGGAGGCTAGCGTGGCGAAACGATAGCGCGCCGCTTCAACCCCACCGTCCCATTTAAGCTGGCTGTCCGTAACCATGCTTTGCGACAGCCGCATACCGACGACGAACCCCGCCCCGACCGCCTCGCGTACCGCACGGATGACTTCCAGCGGCAGGGCCAGTCTGGCCTTGTAGTCACCGCCCCAGCGGTCGGTGCGCTGATTGAACTCGGCGGTCATGAATTCGTGCAGCAGGTAGCCATTGGCGCCATGCAACTCCACCCCATCGAAACCGGCGTCACGCGCATGTTTCGCAGCCTGGACGAAGCCGGCAATCGCTTCATGGATTTCCGCTTCGGTCATCTCTGCCGGTGTCGCATACGGGCCTTCGCCGCCGTAGAAGCTCAACTGTCGTCCGCCCGGCTGGACCGCCGACGGCGCGACGTGGCGGGCGTGGTGGATATTGCCTTGAGCCTGCGCGCCGCCATGCATCAGCTGAGCGATGATCGCCGCTCCCGCCTGGTGTACCGCGCTGACGATCGGCACCCAGCTGTCACGCTGAACCTCGGTGGCCAGGCCCGGCTGGTTCAAATATCCCTGGCTGTAGGCGGTGTCCGTATAGGTGCCTTCGGTAATCAACATGCCGAAGCCGCCCTCTGCGAATGCCTGGTAATAGTCGCGCATCAGTTCGTTGGATTGCCCTTCCGGCTCAGCGCTGACGCGAGTCATCGGAGCCAGCACGGCGCGGTTGAGTAGGCGCAGCTGATTCAGCTGGGCGGGTTCGAGCAATTGGGGCATCAGCAAGTCCTCATGAAACATGGGTCGTGCTGAATCTGAGGTGCAACGGGCGTTGGAGTTCGCTGCGTGCGATCGCTGGGCTTTAGCCACGCATAAAAAAACGCGGCCTTTGGGGCCGCGTTGCGTTGATGGACCACCGCCCGAACCCGGTCGGTCAGTGGTCCCCGCACTGATAGCGTGCGAGCAAGTCAGCCGGCGCGCTGGAGCGAACGCGCCGGGTCCTACGAGTTGCAGTACCGGGCTTAGAAGAAGCCCAGCGGATTGATGTCGTAGCTGATCAGCAGGTTCTTGGTCTGCTGGTAGTGATCGAGCATCATCTTGTGCGTTTCGCGACCGACACCGGACTTCTTGTAGCCACCGAAGGCGGCGTGCGCCGGGTACAGGTGGTAGCAGTTGGTCCATACGCGACCAGCCTTGATCGCCCGGCCCATGCGGTAAGCGCGGTTGATGTCGCGGGTCCACAGGCCGGCACCCAGGCCGAACTCGGTGTCGTTGGCAATCGCCAGGGCTTCGGCTTCATCCTTGAAGGTGGTGATACCGACCACCGGGCCGAAGATCTCTTCCTGGAACACGCGCATCTTGTTGTTGCCCTTGAGCAGGGTCGGCTGGATGTAGTAACCGCTGGCCAAATCACCTTCCAGACGCTCGGCCGCGCCGCCAGTGAGCAGCTCGGCGCCTTCGTCCTGGGCGATCTGCAGGTAGCTGAGGATCTTGTCGTACTGCTGCTCGGAGGCCTGGGCACCGACCATGGTCTCGGTGTCCAGCGGGTTGCCGCGTTTGATCACCTTGATCTTCTTCATCACCTCGACCATGAAGGCGTCGTAGATCGACTCCTGCACCAGGGCGCGGGATGGGCAGGTGCACACTTCGCCCTGGTTGAAGAACGCCAGTACCAGGCCTTCGGCGGCTTTTTCGATGAACTGCGGCTCGGCGTTCATGATGTCTTCAAAGAAGATGTTCGGCGACTTGCCGCCCAGCTCCACGGTCGACGGGATGATGTTCTCGGCGGCGCACTTGAGGATGTGCGAACCGACCGGGGTGGAACCGGTAAAGGCGATCTTGGCGATACGCTTGCTGGTGGCCAGGGCCTCACCGGCTTCGCGGCCGTAGCCCTGCACTACGTTGAGCACGCCTGGCGGCAGCAGGTCGCCGATCACCTCCATCAGCACGGTGATCGACAGCGGGGTCTGCTCGGCCGGCTTGAGCACGATGCAGTTGCCGGCGGCCAGGGCCGGTGCGAGCTTCCAGGCGGCCATCAGCAGCGGGAAGTTCCATGGAATGATCTGACCAACCACACCCAGCGGCTCGTGGAAGTGATAGGCGGCGGTGTGTTCGTCGATCTCGGCGGCGCTGCCTTCCTGGGCGCGAATGCAACCGGCGTAGTAACGGAAGTGGTCGGCGGCCAGGGGCACGTCGGCGTTCAGGGTTTCGCGCACAGCCTTGCCGTTGTCCCAGGTTTCGGCCACGGCCAGCAGTTCGAGGTTGGCTTCGATACGGTCGGCGATTTTCAGCAGCACCAGGGCGCGGTTCTGTACCGAGGTTTTGCCCCAGGCATCGGCGGCGGCATGGGCGGCATCCAGAGCATGCTCGACATCCTCGCCCCCGGAGCGCGGGAATTCGGCGATGACTTCACCATTGACCGGCGAGGTGTTGACGAAATACTCACCCTTGACCGGCGGGACAAACTCACCGCCGATGTAGTTGCCATAGCGTGGCTTGAAGGAAATGACGGAGCCTTCCGTACCGGGTTGGGCGTAGATCATGAGCGGCCTCTCTAATTTTTCTGCTTGTCGGAGCCTGACCGGACATGGACAGGACATGGAACGATCTTAGGCAGCCAAACCGCTTGCCCGGAATGCCCCCAAGGAACAGATGCGCTCCTCATTTGGTAGTACATGCCAAAACCGGTGCGCCGCCACCACGGGCACCGGGTGCCCCAAAAGGCGCGCCATGCGCCTGAAAAAAACCGCCAGATTAGGGCGCCCCAGCTCACATGCAATTGACCATGCGCAAGGGCAGTCCGCTGCCCAGCGAATGTTTTTTTCATGCAACAAAAACGCGACCAAATGCCCGGAAAAACGGCCCGAAAGTCTCATTAGTCGAGCGTCAAAAGCGCCTTAGCTTCGAGCCGCAACATTGGTTTTCCCAAAACGTTTGCTTAAGGAGATATGCCATGCAGTGGATCGATCCGGACTTCTGCGACTTGCGTCTGGGCTTTGAAGTCACCGCGTACGTTTACGTGCGCTGAGCCCCCACCGGCGTGTTCGCAACCGCCTTCACGCCGGTCGAGCGAGGAAATGGACATGACCGCAACAAGTATTTCGCCGCTGAGCTGCTATGAGATTCGCTCGCCCTTTCTGTTTCGCTGGGAAGAATCGCAGCAAGCGCACGTACTGCTCTATCCCGAGGGCATCGTCAAGCTGAACGCCACCGGTGGAGAGATATTGAAGCGCTGCGACGGCAAGACCCGTGTCGTTGAGCTAATCGAGCAATTGGCCCAAAGCTACAACGCATCCGATATCGACGCGATCCGTAACGGTGTCCTGAATTTCCTGGAGGTATCTCATGGCAAAGGCTGGATCCGCGCTAAGGCTTGATGGCAACGGCAACCCCGTCTGGCTGCTGCTCGAGCTGACCTATCAGTGCCCGCTGCAATGCGTGTTCTGCAGCAATCCACGCAACTTCGCCGATTACCGCCAAGACGAGCTGAGCACCACCGAGTGGATCGATGTAATGGCCCAGGCCCGCGCCATGGGTGCGATGCAGATCGGCTTCTCGGGCGGCGAGCCCACGCTGCGCAAGGACCTCGAAACGCTGGTCGCCGAGGCTGACCGCATGGGCTACTACACCAACCTGATCACTTCCGGCATCGGCCTGACCGAGGCGCGCCTGCGCGTCCTGAAGGATGCCGGGTTGCGCCACATCCAGCTCGGTTTTCAGTCCACCGACCGTGACGTGGCGCGTGAACTGGCCGGTGTCGACGCCTGGGAGCGCAAACTGCGCATGGCGCGGCTGATCAAGTCAATGGACTTCCCCATGGTGCTCAACGTACCGATCACCCGGCAGAACATCGCTCAGGTGCCGGACATCATCGAGTTCGCCGTCGAACTGGGAGTCGAGTACCTCGAGCTGGCGAACGTGCAGTACTACAACTGGGCGCTGCTCAACCGCGACGCGCTGATGCCGACCCATGCCGAACTGCAGAAAGCCGAAGATGAGGTGCGCAAGGCACGCGAGCGGTTCGGTGATCGCCTGACCATCTTCTTCGTCATCCCCGACTATTACGAAGGTCGTCCCAAGGCGTGCATGAACGGCTGGGGCGCGATTCACGTCACCATCGCGCCAAACGGCAACGTGCTGCCCTGCTCCCAGGCCAGCACCTTCAAAGACCTCGCCTTCCCCAACGTGCGGCAGCAACGACTGGAGCAGATCTGGCACGACTCGCCGGTGTTCAACCTCTACCGTGGCGACACCTGGATGCCAGAACCCTGCCGCAGCTGTGACGATAAGGAAAAGGATTTCGGCGGGTGCCGCTGCCAGGCGCTGCTGCTGACCGGCAACGGCGCCAACACCGATCCGGCCTGCAGTAAATCCCCACATCACCAGCTGATTCGCCAGGCCGTTGAATTGGCGCAGGATGCCACGCGCCCGCAAGGCACGCTGATCGCCCGACAGGCCAGTCAGGGGGTGGAACTTGAAACTGCCCCATGATTCGTTCAGCGGCACTGTCAGCGCCGGCCTCGCACTCACGCTCGGTTGCTACTTGCTGCTGCGTTTCTGGCTGGTGAACTGAGCATGCAGATGCTGATCCTCGATCTGCTGGCCCGCTACGCGCACCTGCTGTTCGCGTTGGTCTGGGTCGGCCACAACTATGCCAACTTCATCCAGAACCCACGCTTCGTGCCACTGCAGAACGGCATCGACACCGCCACGTTGAACCACGATCTGGAAGCGCGGATGAAACGTGAGCACGGCATATTCCGCTATGCCTCCGTGGTGGTCTGGGTGTCCGGCATGTTCATGCTCTGGCAACGCGGCTGGCTGGTCGATGCGCTGCTGCTGCAGGGTCCGCTGGCGGTGATCGGCCTGGGCGCCTGGATTGGCACGCTGATGTTGCTCAACCTCTGGCTGGTGCTCTGGCCGCATCAGAAGAAGCTGCTCGGCTTCATCCCGGCGACTCTCGAAGAGCGTGTGCGCTGCTCGCGGATAACCTTCCTCTCGTCCCGCAGCAACACGATCCTGTCCTTTCCCCTGCTGTTCCTCATGGCGAGTGGTGGTCATGGCCTGCATCTCTTCTGAGCCGACCGAGCGCTACAGTTTTGCCGCCGGCCCGGCAATGCTGCCGAGTGCAGTGCTAACGCAGATTCAGAATGAATTGCCGGACTGGAACCACAGCGGCTTCTCCTTACTTGAACAACCGTTCACCAGCCCCGCGTTCAAGCAGCTGATGGCCGAAACCGAACAGAACTTACGCAAGCTGCTGTCGGTTCCTCACAACTATCGGGTGCTCTTTGTTCAAGGTGGCGCCTCGGCGCAGTTCGGCCTGGTGCCGCTCAACCTGCTGCAGCCCGGGCAGAGCGCCGACTATCTCGAGAGTGGCCACTGGGGGCGCAAAGCGATTGTCGAGGCGCGTCGACATTCCCCGGTCAATGTCATCGCCAGCGGTGCGGCAGATGGCTTCAGCGCCCTGCCGAAGCGGGAATACTGGCAGCTCGATCCTCACGCCGGTTATTGCCACATCACTAGCAACGAAACTGGAAACGGGCTTCAGCTACGCGAATTTCCAGAAGTGCCGGTGCCGCTGGTGGCTGACATGACGTCGGACTTTCTTACCCGGCCCATTCCGGTAGAGCGCTTCGGCCTGATCTACGCCAGCGCTCAGAAGAACTTCGGCATCGCCGGGCTCTGTCTACTGATCGTGCGCGAGGATCTTTTGCGATCACCGCAGCGTGGCCTCCCAGCGGTATTCAGCTACAAGGTACAGGCCGAGCAACAGAGCCGCTTCAACACGCCACCGACCTTCGCCCTGTATGTCGCTGCGTTGATGCTGCGCTGGATCGAGGATCAGGGCGGACTCGCCGTAATGGCAGCACATGCGCGCGAAAAGAGTCAGCGGTTATACCGCTGCATTGAGGCTGGAAGCTTCTACCGCTGCCGCCAACAGGCCGCGGATCGCTCGAGCGTCAATGTCTGCTTTGAACTGGCAGATGCGCGATTGCTCCAGCCCTTTCTTGCCGATGCAGAGCGCAACGGCCTGTTTTATCTGCAGGGGCACAGCCATGTTGGCGGCGTCCGCGCCAGTCTTTACAACGCCATGCCTCTGGCGGGAGTGGATCGACTGGTCGCCTTCATGCGTGATTTCGAGAGCCGTCATGGCTAAGCCGAACAGTGTCCGGACAATCAGCAGCCGTCTGGCGCAAAGGCTCGCGATGGACCTTTGCTGCTTGGCATGTCACTTCTCGACTTATCAAGCCAATCAACCGGTCACGGTAATGGGCCTGCCGTTCCCCTCGCCGTTAGGTATCGCCGCAGGATTCGACCGTTACAGCAGGCTCGGTCGCCGCGCGGCGTTGCTGGGCTTTGGTTTCAATGAAGTGGGCAGCCTGACGGCAGATGGTCTCGCCAGGCTGTCGCCTGTAAAGCATGGTCAAGCACGTCTAGGCCTGAACCTGACTCTGGACGCCAGCCAATCTTGGACTGAGACCTGCGCCCTGCTACAGACTGCCTGGCCGCTCGCGGACTATCTGGTGCTCAATCTGATCGGCCCTGCCAGCGTCCGGCTGGTCCAAGACCCTGATCGGTTGCACCGACTGCTCTCGCTGTTGCGACATCAGCAACACGCGCTGAACACAGCGGGAAATCGCAGTGTGCCCCTGCTCGCAAAGTTGCGTTGCCTGCCGGAACAGGTGCCTGAGTACCTAACCGAAGTGCTGCTGGAGTTGGGTTTCGACGGCTTGATCGCTGCGCATGACCCAGGGCCGCCAGCGACACGGCAGCGTTACCGCGCCTGGCAGGATGACCGTCAACAGATGCAAGCCTGCATGCAGATCGAACAGTTGCACCGACTGTGCGGCACCGATCTGGCGTTGATCTCGGTCGGAGGAGTACAGACCGCAGGCCACCTCCAGGCGCGCCTCGACGCAGGGGCCCAGCTTATCCAGGTGCATGGAGCCCTGATGCGTCAGGGGCCATGGCTTGCTCGGCGGCTATGCGGATGAGTCCGGGCTAAGCAAAGCCGCACAGGAGCTTGGCCATCCGCAAAGTTGGCTGTTCGAGGATCAACGCTGCCGCCCAATACCCGTAAATTTCCCATAAAAAAAGGCCGACATAAGCCGGCCTCGTTTTCTTGGTGCTTAATCAGCGCTTGGCGACTACCTGCTCCTTCGGCAGTTTGAAGGTCCAGACCATGCCGCCCTGGTTGAAGTCTTTGATGCGCTTGGCAACCTCGCCACCCCACAGTGGAACTGCACCGCCCCAGCCAGAAAGGACCGATACGTACTGTTCGCCATCCATTTCCCAGGTAACCGGAGAACCGATCACGCCGGAGCCGGTGTTGAACTCGTAGACCTTCTCACCCGTCTTGGCGTTGAACGCCATCAGGAAGCCTTCCGGGTTACCGGTGAACACCAGGTTGCCCTTGGTTGCCAGAACGCCGCCCCACAGTGGCGCGTAGTTCTTGTAACGCCAGACTTCCTTGCCGGTTTTCGGGTCAATGGCGCGAAGCACGCCAATGTATTCCTCGTTCAGCGGGTGGATAGTGAAGCCAGCGCCCAGGTAAGCCGCGCCTTTCTTGTAGGCGACGCCTTCGTTCCAGATGTCCATGGCCCATTCGTTAGACGGCACGTAGAACAGTCCGGTGTCCTGGCTGTACGCCATTGGCATCCAGTTCTTACCGCCGAGGAAAGACGGCGCAACAGTCACGGACTTGCCCTTGTCCGCATCGCCTGGTGCGCCAGGACGGTTGGCGTCGTCATAGATCGGACGTCCATCCTTATCCAAACCCTTGGCCCAGGTGATCTTGTCCACGAACGGGAAGCCGCGAATGAATTTGCCGTTGGTCCGATCGAGCACGTAGAAGAAGCCGTTACGGTCCGCGGTACCAGCGGCCTTGATGGTCTTACCACCATCCTGGTAGTCGAAGGAGATCAGTTCGTTGACACCGTCATAGTCCCAGCCGTCATGCGGCGTAGACTGGAAGTGCCACTTGATCGAGCCGTCGTCCGGGTCCAGCGCCAAACGCGAAGACGAATACAGGTTGTCGCCTGGGCGCAGGTGCGAGTTCCACGGTGAGGGGTTGCCGGTACCGAACAGCAGCGAATCGGTGTCTGCGTCGTAGTAGCCACCCAGCCAAGGCGCTGCACCGCCGGTCTTCCAAAGATCGCCCGGCCAGGTTTTACCGGCTTCGCCGCCAGAGATGCCGTTATCGACCTTTTTGCCATCCTTCATCACGTAGCCCATGTGACCTTCGACGGTCGGACGGGACCACAGCAACTCACCATTCTTGGGGTCGAACGCCTGGATCATGCCGACTACGCCGAACTCACCGCCGGCCAGGCCAGTGATCAACTTGCCTTTTACCACCATCGGCGCGGCAGAAATCGAGTAGCCAGCCTTGTAGTCAGCGACGGTCTTTTTCCAGACGACCTTGCCGGTGTCCTTGTTCAGCGCGACCAGCTTGGCATCCAACGTGCCGAAGATCACCAGGTCGTCATACAGCGCCACGCCACGGTTGATCACGTCACAGCAAGGCATGATGCCGTCCGGCAGGCGGGCGTCGTACTGCCACAGTTCCTTGCCGGTACGGGCGTCGATCGCAAATACGCGCGAGTAGGAGCCGGTGACGTACATCACACCATCTTTAATCAGCGGCTGCGCTTCCTGGCCACGTTGTTTTTCACCCCCCAGGGAAAAACCCCAAACCGGGCGCAGCTGGCTGACGTTCTCAGTGTTCAGTGCATCGAGTGTGCTGTAGCGCTGGCCTTGCAGCCCCAGGCCGTTAGTAACGATCTGATCGGTGGACTTGGCGTCATCGAGGATTTCCTGATCGGTGACTGCCCATGCCGACACGCTGGACACGGCCATGGCGGCGCAAAGCGCTGTCAGGGCGAAGGGCTTGCGAAGACCGGTGTGCTTCATTGCGGCTACCTCTACGGGTTCATTGTTATCGTCGCCGGGAACTTTTCCCGGTCTAGTAGCGATTCTTAGATCTAGCCGCTCCTGTAACAATTACACGCAGTACCGATTTTCCTCCTCCCTTGGTAGCAATACTCCACGAAGGGCCCGTCATCCTTGCGCCATGATGGCCAAACCGGGCTACCGCACCGGCACCGAAGTTGAAGCCGGTGTGCCCGAAAAGACAATTCCTAGCGCAATGCTCGAGCCTTACAACGTACGCCCCTCCGCTCACAAGGACACGAGCCATGCGCCGCCTGATGATCTGCAGCTTCCTGTTGGTATTGGCCGCCACTGCCAACGCCGCCCAGCCGATTCGGCTGGGCTTGAATTACCCAAGCACCGGTAACTACAAAAGCGAAGGTCTGGAGCTTCGCCGCGGCGCCTTGCTCGCTATCGAGACCCTCAATCGACAGGGCGGCGTACTGGGCCGGCCGCTCGAGCTGATCAGCCGCAACACGGCCGCCCGCGAAGAGAAGGCGCGAGCCAACATCGAAAAATTCGCGGCCGAGGGCGCCGCGATGGCATTCGGCGGCGCTACCAGCGAAGAGGCCATAGCCGCCGGCCAGCGCGCCCGCGAGCTGGGCCTGCTGTTCTTCCCCACGCTGGGTTACGCCAACGCAATCACCGGACACGACGGCCAGCGTTACCTGTTTCGTGAAACCAACAGTGCCTGGATGAGTGCGCGCGTGCTTGGCGAGTACCTCAGCTGGCACCTGCCGAACCGCCGCTACCACTACGTCAGCCTCGACGACAACTGGGGCCACAGCATGGAGCAGGCACTGCGCGAAGCCACCCGCAGCCGTGACCGAGCACGCCATGGATTCTCGCGGATCAGCGCCAGGGGTGCGCACCATGAGGAGTACCTCGCAGCGCTGAAAAAAGCCGCCTCCAGCGACGCGGATGTATTGGTCATCGTCTTGCTCGGCCAGGATCTGGTGCAGACCATGCGTCTGGCGCATGACCTCAAGCTCGACCAGCGGATGCAGATTATCGTGCCCAACCTGACCGGCAGCATCGTCGAGCAGGCCGGCCCGCAGGTAATGGAGCATGTCATTGGCACGGCAGCCTGGACCTGGCGCGTTCCTGCGCTGGTTAAAAGCGAACAGGGCCAAGCATTCGTCGATGCCTATATCGCTCAGCATCAGCGCTACCCGGACAGTACTGCCGCCTCGGCCTACGCCATCGTTCAGCAATGGGCCGCAGCCGCTCAGCGCGCGGGCAGTCTGCACAGCGAAAAGATCATCAAGGCGCTGGAAGATCACCGCTACAGCCTGCTCAAGGACGAACAGTACTGGCGCAGCTTCGACCATCAGAATGTACAGAGCATCTATGCGGTACGGGTCCGCTCGCGTAGCGAAATCATGCAGGACAGGTTCAAGCAGGATTACTTCAACATCATCCATCGCATGGACGGCGAAGCGGCGGCCCCGAGCCTTGACGAGTGGCAGGAGGAACGCGGTGACGAGCTGAGCTTGCGCTAGCAATAGCACCGTACCGTCTGTCGCAAGAGGGCTGCGGGTCGGCGAGCCTGACCCAATGGGTTGCTAATCACGGAACGAATGGCTGCGCGGAGATCACGCCGAGCCGATACAGTAGGCACCTAATGACCAGGGCGTCATCCCGCCACGCTAGGCAATACGGATAACGCCATTCTTTCGTCAAGCTGGGTTCTTTCAATGAAACAAACGTGGTCCCCGTTTCCGTGGGTGTGCTTCGCCATGTGCGTCGGTGTCATGGGTACGGCGCTCATTTCCCCGTTGTATCCGCTCTATCAACAAGCGTGGCAGCTTCGTACCAGCGACATCTCAATGATCTATGTCGTCTACATGGCGGGCGCGCTGTTCGGGCTGTTGTTCATGGGCCGCCTGTCAGACACCCTGGGCTTTCGCAAAGTGATGCTCACCGGCTTGCTGCTTGGCTGGGCCGGGACCCTGGTGACGATGCTGGCGTGGAACCTGCCTAGCCTCAACATCGGTCGTTTTGCAGTTGGCCTCTCTTCCAGCCTGATCGTGACCAGCGCGTCGGTCGGCCTGGTACAGATTTCCCGGGACGGAGCATCCCAGCGGATATCGATGATCACCAGCTTTCTGCTCGCCTTTGGCTTCGGCCTCGGCCCGCTGACCGGAGGCGTCATTGGCCAGTGGCTGCCGTTTCCGCTGACGGCCACTTACGTGCCCACCCTGATCCTCGGCGTGCTGGGGGTATATGCCTTGCTGCGCGTGCAGCTCAAACCGCATCCCGAACTCAGCGCAGCTGCACCGCTCGGTTTGCGTACGTTCATCCCGCGGCTGACCTGGGCCACCCGCCCTGATTCGCTGGCGTTCATGCTGACGTGTGCCTGTCCGTTTTTTGCGTTTGGCGTGTTCGGCATCTACGCGTCGATGGCACCGCTGTTCCTGGAGAAAATGCTGCCCTGGCATGGACCGGTAGTGAGCGGCACGTCCATCGGGGTCATTCTGCTGGCTTCGGCCATGATGCAGTTGGCCTGTGCCCGGATGAGTCTGCGCTGGTGCGGCTTGCTCGGCCTGCTGTCGGTTGTGTTGAGCAACGCGATGCTTGTACTCAACTTTACCGCTGGCTCTTCGCTGGTGTTCATCATCGGCGTCTGCGCTGCAGCGGCGGGACATGGCATGTGTCTGTTGGCCGGCATCAGCATGGTCAACCGCATCGCGAGCCCCGCCGAGCGTTCGGGCCTGATTTCAACCTACCTGGTGTGCGGCTACGTTGGCAGCATCGTGCCGTTGCTCGGCGTCGGCTGGGTCGCCGATCACTATGGCCTGCCTGTCGCAATCAGCTTGCTCGGCTGGGTAGTCATCGCACTCGCCACGCCATTGGCGTTTTGGTTTTTCCGGCATCCGCGGATGCAGCCAGCCTGACCGATAGAGAATCGCGCTGCGAACCGACACCCAGGCCAACGAGCCTCAGATGTACCCCGGAACGACTAGTCCGCGACCAAGCGGTAGCCCACTCCCGCCTCGGTAATGATGAACCTCGGCGCGGACGGGTCATCCCCGAGCTTGCGCCGCAGATGCCCGACGACCACGCGCAGGTAATGGGTATCGCCGCTGTGGCTGGGGCCCCATATGTCTTTGAGCAGCTGCTGCTGCGTGACGACCCGGCCTGTGTGCTGGGCAAGCTCAGCCAGTACTGCATACTCCTTGCGTGTCAGGCTGACCTCCTGCCCGTCCACGCTAACCCGTCGGTACGCGAAGTCGATGCATAGAGGACCAGACATCGCCTGCGCCGGCCCGCTCGACGCGCCTTGGTTCTGACGCAGCAGTGCACGGACCCGGGCGAGGAACTCCTGGATGCTGAATGGTTTGGTCACGTAGTCATTCGCTCCGCCATCAAGCGCCATGACCTTCTCGGCCTCGCTCGACCGTACCGACAGTACGATCACCGGCACCTGACTCCATTCGCGCAATTCGCGCAGCACAGTCTGACCGTCCATGTCCGGGAGGCCTAGATCGAGCACGACCAGGTCAGGTTTGTTCAAGGCTGCCGAGGCCAGACCGTCCTGACCGTCTCCACTCTCGCTCACGCGATAGCCCTGCGAGCCGAGGCTGATGCGAAGGAATTTCCTGATCTGCGGCTCGTCGTCGATGATCAATATGCTGGTTTGCTGACTCACGTGAGGTCCTTTTCCATCTCAGGCTGAGGCTGTAGCGGAAGCTCCAGGGTGACGCTCGCGCCTCGTCCGCCGAGCCCGTCTCCAACGAACACCCGTCCCCCATGCGCGCCGATCATGCCCTGGCAGATGGCGAGGCCGAGCCCGGTGCCCGGCCCGCCCCGATCACCGCGCGCTGCCGTATAGAACATGTCGAAAATACGTTCACGTTCGGCCTCGGGCACGCCTGGGCCCTCATCGCTGACGATGAAACGCAGGGTGCTGGCTCCTGTCGCGACAGCAATCTGCAGCCTGCCTTGAGGTGGAGAAAAACGGGCCGCGTTCTCCAGTACATTGACCAGCGCCTGCTCGACCAATGCAGGGTGGACGTACAAAAGCGGCAGATCATCGGGTACCAGCACCTCATGCCGCAGCTCTGCCAGCACACGGTGCAGGCGTTGCAGCGCACTGGCAACGATGTCGGCAGGTGTCGTCCAGTCACGGATCAGCTTCAGGCCGCCGTGACCGAGGCGTGTCATGTCCAATAAATTTTGAATGTAGCGGTCAAGGCGCTCGGCTTCGTCACGCGTCGCCTCAAGCAGCTCCTGCCGATCCGCCTCGCTCATGCTGTGCCCCAGGCTCGCCAGGCTGTCGATAGAGCCACGCATGGCTGTAAGCGGCGTGCGCAGATCGTGGGACACGGATGCAAGTAACGCGCTGCGCAGCTCCTCGGTCTGCCCGTGCAGTCGGGCCGCCTCCAACTCCTGGGCCAGCGTGGCGCGCCCCAGTGCTTGCGCCAAGGGTTGAGCGAGCGCAGCGATCAGGCGACGTTTCTGTAGCCCTGCCTGGTCTGCGCCCAGCTGGCGAATGCCAAGCAAGCCCAGCGGCTGACCGTCGCCACTCAAGGGCAACCACCACCATTGCCCACTCGGCAAGGTATCCGTTCCCTTCCCCGCTGGCTGACCATGCTTGAACGCCCATTCAGCAGCCCCCCGCTCCTGCTCGGCCAGCAGCGGCTCAGATCCGATGAAGATCCATTTGCCCTGCTTGCCGCGCGTCGCGATGACGGCTTCCAGCTTCGCCACCAGTTGCAACTGGCGAACAGCGGCCGCGCCTACGGCCTGAACATCGGTGGCAGCACTCAACTGTCGCGAGAGATCGAGCAAAGCGGTGGTCTCCGCCTGAGTCTGACGCAACGCCTGAAGCTGTCGCCGTTGGCGGCTGGCAAGATTGCCCGCGAGCACCGCCATCAACAGGAAAAACAGGAGCGTCAGGACGTCCTCCTGACGCGCGACGATGAACGTGAACGTCGGCGGAATGAACAGAAAATCGTAAAGAAGAAATGACAGCCCCGCACATGCCAGTGCCGGCCCCAGACTGCTGCGCACGGCAACCACCAGCACGGCCGCGAGGAATACCAGCGAAATGTTAGGCAACGCCAGATAGCGGGACAACATCAATGCCACGCCTGTGGCGGTCAAGGTCGCCAGCGCAGCAAGCAAATACTGACGCCAATCCAGAGTGGCGGTGGTTCTCACGGGTGCTGCCGCCAGTGCAAGCTCTTGACCAAGCACACTGATCTCCAGTCCGCGCCCACCCTTGATCAGTTGCTCAGCTACCGATCGGCGCACCGAGAACGTCCAACCCCGACGCATTCGGCCGCCGCTGCCTACCAACACGAGGGTGGCGCGTCGCTCAACAGCATGTTCGATGAGCGTTCGAGCGACCCGCTCGTCACGCAGCTCCACAACCTCTCCACCAAGACGCTCGGCGAGTTGCTGGGCGGACTGGAGATAACCCAGCTGAATCTCGCCTCGACTCGCGCCGGTGTCGACATGCACGACTGACCATGGGAGATGCCGGCGCTCAGCGACCCGGGCTGCATGCCTGACCAGCCCTTCCGCATAGTCATCACCATCGATCCCTACCAGCAAGCGGCCACGGACTGCCGGAGCGGTTTGCCCCTGCAACCGGTGGCGTCGATACAAGTCTGCATCCACTCGCGCCGCTGCGGTCTGCATCGCCAATTCGCGGAGCGCGGTCAGGTTGGTTTGAGTGAAGAAGGCATCGATCGCGGCACGTGCCTGCTCCGGCACGTAAACCTTACCCTCACGAAGGCGCTCCAACAGCTCACGCGGAGGCAGATCGATCAGCAGAATGTCATCGGCTTGATGAAGCACCCAGTCCGGGACCGTTTCCCTGACCTGCACACCGGTTATACCGCGCACCTGGTCGTTGAGACTCTCGAGGTGCTGAACGTTGACGGTGGTGTAGACATCGATACCCGCTTCGAGCAGCTCAAGGACATCCTGCCAGCGTTTGGCATGCCGGCTGCCGGGCGCGTTGCTGTGCGCCAGCTCATCGACCAGCGCAAGACTTGGCTGCTCTTGCAGCAGGCCGTCTAGGTCCATTTCGAACAGCGTCACGCCTCGATACTCGCTGCGGCGCATCGGCTGTTCCGCCAATCCGACCCGCATCGCCTCGGTTTCCGCCCGACCGTGGGTCTCGACCACCCCTACCCGCACATCGCGCCCTAGCTGTCGCTGGCGCTGTGCGGCCTGAAGCATCGCGTAGGTCTTGCCTACGCCAGGTGCCGCGCCGAGGAATACCTTGAGTCGCCCGCGACCTTCGCGGGGCGCGTCATCAAGCAGGGCATCGGCACGTTGAGCGTCGCTCATTGATTTCACTCGCCGGAATCAGGCTGCGGATTGTCCGCCAGGGCGAGGTTCAGAGCCAGCACGTTGACGATGGCGGGGCCTACAAGGGGCGTCGTCAGCTGCGCCAGGATCAGGCGATCCAGCGCTTGCTCAGAGATCCCTCGAGCGGCAGCGACACGGACAGCCTGAAACTTCGCGGCGGCCAAGCTGAGGTGCGGGTCCAGGCCGCTAGCAGACGTCGTAACCAACTCCATCGGCACGGGCTGTTGTGCCGTTCCGTTCCACTCGCTGACGCGCTCGCGGGCCTGATCGGCCAACTGCGGGTTGCTGGGAGCCAGATTACTCGCGCCGCTGGCAACAGTTGCATAGTTGGCGGCAGACGGACGTGGGTGAAACCATTCTGGCCCTTCGAAAGGCTGGGCCAGCAACGCACTGCCTCTCACCTGCCCCTCCCGGTCGCGCACCAAGCTTCCGTTGGCCTGCTCGGCGAACGCCAACTGCGCCAAGGCCGTAACAGACAGTGGATAGAGCACGCCGGTTATCAGCGTCATCAGGATCAGCGCTGCAAGCGCCGGACGGATGTGTTTGAACATGTTTTTTCTCCAAAAGCCGCGCCGTCAGGCGCGGCAGAGTTCAGACCAGACCTACCGCGGTCAGCAGCATGTCGATCAGCTTGATCCCAATGAAGGGCGCGACCAGCCCACCCAGGCCATAGACCAGCAAGTTGCGCCGCAACAGGCTGGCCGAGTCGGCGGCCTTGACGTTGACGCCCCGCAGCGCCAGCGGAATCAAGGCAATGATGATCAGTGCGTTGAAGACAATGGCTGATAGGATCGCGCTCGATGCGCTGTGAAGCTGCATCACATTCAGCGCGGCAAGTTGCGGGTATAGGCCAATGAAAAGAGCCGGCAGGATGGCGAAGTACTTCGCCACGTCATTGGCAATCGAGAACGTGGTCAGTGCGCCTCGGGTTACCAGCAGTTGCTTGCCCACCTGCACCACATCCAGCAGTTTGGTCGGGTCTGAGTCGAGGTCGACGAGATTCGCAGCCTCGCGCGCTGCCTGGGTGCCATCGTTCATGGCCATGCCCACGTCCGCCTGAGCCAGCGCAGGCGCGTCGTTGGCTCCATCACCGCACATCGCAACCATCTTGCCATCGGCCTGTTCCTGGCGAATCCGCTGCAGCTTCTTTTCCGGCGTCGCTTCGGCAATCACGTCATCAACGCCCGCTTCGGCAGCGATTGCAGCCGCCGTCAGGGGGTTGTCTCCGGTGACCATGACGGTCCGTATACCCAGTTGGCGAAGCTGGGCAAAGCGCTCTTTGATGCCTGGCTTGACTACGTCCTTGAGATGGATCGCGCCGAGCACGCGGTCATCCGCGCATACCAGCAAGGGCGTCCCCCCGCTCTGTGCAATCGTTTGAATCTCTCTCGCCAGCACTGCTGGAATCTGCTCGCGCACAAGCCCCAGATAACCCAGCACGGCATCGACAGCGCCTTTGCGGTAGCAGTGACCCTCATGATCCGCACCCGACAAACGGGTTTCGGCAGTGAACGGGATACCGGCCACTTCATGCCCAGCCGGCGCCTTTACCGGGTCAAGGCCGCGCAGGTATTCAACGATGGATTTGCCTTCTGCCGTGTCGTCGGCCAGCGATGAGAGCAGCGCTGCCCATGAGAGCTCGGTCGATGAAACGCCTGGCGCCTTGAACATGGCCGTGCAACGACGATTGCCAAAGGTGATGGTGCCGGTCTTGTCTAGCAGCAACACCTGAACATCGCCGGCGGCCTCCACTGCCCGTCCAGACTTGGCGATCACGTTGAGCCGCACCAGCCGGTCCATGCCTGCGATCCCGATGGCAGAAAGCAGACCACCAATGGTGGTAGGAATGAGCGTGACCAGCAGCGCCACCAGGTACACCAGCGGGAGATCCCCGCCTGCGAACCGTGCAAAGGGTTGCAGCGTGGCAACCACGACAAGAAAGATCAGCGTGAGCCCGATCAGCAAAACGTCGAGCGCAACCTCGTTGGGTGTCTTCTGTCGTTTGGCGCCTTCCACCAGCGCAATCATACGGTCCAGTGTGGACTCGCCTGGATCGCTGCTGATACGCACCAGCAACCAGTCGGAGACCACGCGCGTATTGCCGGTGACCGCCGAGCGGTCGCCGCCCGATTCGCGGATCACCGGGGCCGATTCACCGGTGATCGCTGCCTCGTTGACGGCGGCGATGCCCTCGATGACTTCGCCATCGCCCGGTATCAGTTCACCGGCCTCGACTCTCACCACATCTCCGCGGCGCAAGCTGCCGGCGGCAACGCTCCGGAACGCGCCGGTCTCCGTGCGCAAATGCGCCTCCAGCCCCTGCGATCCCGCTTTCAGGCTATCCGCGCGGGCTTTGCCGCGGCCTTCAGCCAGCGCCTCGGCAAAGTTGGCAAAGAGCACCGTGAACCACAACCAGAGTGCGATCTGCACAGCGACACCCGTGCTGACCGCCGCGTTGGGCAGCAGGCACAGCACGCTGGTCAGCACCGCGGTGAGCTCTACCACCAGCATCACCGGCGAACGTGCCAATGTCCGTGGATCAAGCTTGATGAAGGCCTGGCGCAGCGCAGGCTTGCCCAGCGAAGCGAAGGACGTGGCGGTGGTTTGCTCGGCACCCTCGAGTGCCGTTTGATGGACGTTCATCATCACGCTCCTCAGAAGCCCTGTAGCAAGAAATGTTCGGCGACCGGCCCGAGTGCCAGCGCAGGCAAAAACGTGAGCCCGCCGACGAACAGAATCACCAGCGTCAGCAGGATCACGAACAGGGGCCCGTGGGTGGGGAAACTGTTTGCATCGATCGGCGCACGGTTCTTGGCCGCGAGGCCACCTGCAATGGCGAGCACCGGCAGGATGAAACCAAAGCGGCCCAACAGCATGGCGAACGCGATCATGAGGTTGTGGTAAGGCGTGGCCGCGCCAAACCCGGCGAAGGCCGAGCCGTTGTTTCCGGTGCCAGAGGTATAGGCGTAAAGGATTTGGCTGAGGCCGTGCGGCCCCGGATTGGTGATCGACTCGGCAGGGCCTGAAAGACTGACGCCGAGAGCGGTGAGCACAAGCACACCCACCGGCATCACCAGCAGCGTTGCGACCAGCAGGCGAACCTCGCGCGCTTCAAGTTTCTTGCCCAGATATTCAGGCGTGCGACCAATCATCAGGCCAGCCAGGAACACCGTGATCAGCACAAACAGCAGCATGCCGTACAGCCCGGCGCCGACGCCGCCGAAGATGATTTCGCCCAGCATCATATTGACCAGAGGCACCATGCCGCCCAGCGCGCTGAAGCTGTCATGCATTGCGTTGACCGAGCCATTGGACGCCGCGCTCGTTGTTGTCGCCCATAGCGTCGAGGCCGCGATACCGAGTCGGCTCTCCTTGCCCTCCATCGACCCGACCTGCTCAACCGCCAGGCTGGACAGCATTGGATTCGGTTGATGCTCGGCGGCCAGCGTGACACCCAGGCCCAGGACGAACACGGTCAGCATGCAGGCAAGAATGGCCCGACTCTGCCGCAGGTCTCGCACGTAATGGCCGAACATGAAGACCAACGCGGCGGGAATCAGGATGATCGAGACCATCTCGAACAGGTTGCTCCAGGCGGTCGGGTTCTCGAAGGGATGCGCTGAGTTGACGCCGAAGAAACCGCCGCCGTTGGTCCCCAGTTGCTTGATTGCGATCTGGCTGGCCGCTGGCCCCAGAGGAATCGTCTGCTCGCCGCCTTGCAGCGTGACGGCCTGAACGTAGCTCGCAAAACTCTGCGGCACCCCCTGCCAGACCAGAACCAGCGCGAGCACAACGCAGAACGGCAACAGGCAATAAAGAACCGCTCGGGTCAGATCGACCCAGAAATTTCCGATTGCATTCGCTGATCGCCGTGATAGTGCGCGACAAAGCACCACCAACACGGCCAGCCCCACTGCCGGACTGACGAAGTTCTGCACGCCAAGGCCGACCATCTGGCTGAAATAGCTGAGCTGGGCCTCGCCGCTGTAGGCCTGCCAGTTGGTATTGGTCACGAAGCTCACAGCGGTATTGAGCGCAAGATCCCACGTCATGCCCGGCACTGCTTGCGGGTTGAGCGGAAGACTGGCTTGCATCATCAGAATCGCAAACAGCGCTAACAGGCTCACCGCAGTCAGCGCCAATAACGCCAGGCTGTAGCTTTTCCAATCCTGCTCGCTGTGCTCGTCAATCCCTGCAGTGCGGTAGCAGATGCGCTCGATGGGTCCGAGAACAGGCGTCAGCCAGGTACGTTCACCCTCCATGGCTCGAAACAGGTAGCGCCCCAACCAGGGGGCAGGTATCAGGACCAGCGCAAAGAAGGCCGCGATCATCCAGTAATCGTGAGTGTTCATTGGCTCTCCTAGCTGCGTTCGGCGCGCAACAGCGCAACCAGGAGGTAGATGAACAGGGCGATGGCCAAGGCCAGCGATAGCCCGTCGAGAAATGTCATGGGGATCAGCTCCGTAGGTCGCATCAGTGCGGTACGGAGAGTTTCAGAGCGAGGGGCGTAAAGATTCGATTGCGCCTTCAGCGCAGCGGCGTAAAGAAAGCGTATTTTTTAAGGACTCGGCTGGTGCTCATGCACGCACATCGGCCTGGCCGGATGTGCTTAAGCGCAGCTTCAACCCAACACCTGGCGGCGTCCGGTTGAAGCAGCCTGTACAGCGCCATCATGAGGATGGCAATACCAATCGAAAGGGCAATTTAGACCGTCGGGCGTCAGTTCTCGCCCAGCTGCACCTGGTACAGCTCGGGCAGCTCATACTGCAGGCCGTAGCCTTCGTAGATGGCTTTGACAGTGCCCGCCTTGATCAGGCCTTCCAACTCGCCTTCCAGCGCGTAAGCCAGCTGACGGTTGGATTCATGCACGGCCATGCCGAGCTCCCAGACCTGTTTGCCCATGTTGGGATAGGCGTTCTGCGCGGCCTTGAGATGACTGTCGTTGGCCTGGCTGAGCATCCAGTCGATCTCACCGCGCATGGCCATGGTCGCGTCTACTTCGCCCGCCTGCATCGCGGCAAATGCGGCCTGCGCGGTTGGGTAGTGATGCAGCATCTTGGCAATGCTGCCGTTGAATACCGATGACAGATAGAACGAGGGGACGCTTTCCACTTCCACCCCGACCGGGTGGTAACGGAACACGGCCACGCTGGAAAGCTCTTCGAGGCGTCGATCATCGTAGGCGGACTGCCAGCGCTCGCGCTGGTATGGGCCGAACATGACCACCAGCTCGTTGATCAGCTCGCCCAGCTCGTTCTGCTTGTAGGAAAACTCGCGGTCGTAGGGCACGCGCATCATCACGTCGGCCAATACGTTCGGTCGCAGGTAATGCCCTTTCCAGATGAAGTTGCGCAGGTCGTCATCGAGTGTCTCGTCAGGCCTTACCCACAACACCTCGACCTTCAGCCCGAGTTCCGACGCCAGTTTTTGCGCGAGTTCGAAATCGACCCCGCGCGGCTTGCCATCGGCCATGAAGCTGTAGGGCGGAAAGTTCTCGTACATCGCCACCTTGAGCACGCCCGAATCGATGATGTCATCGAACGCGCGCACCGTGACCACCTCCGCCTGTACCAGCGCGCAAGCCATCCACAAGCAGAGCCCCGCAAGCAACTGGCGCATCGTAGTCACCGCTTGGCAGCTTCGCTTTCGATGTAGGTACGGATGGCCCAGAGCGCTTCCTGGCTGAGGTAATCGGCCATGCGGGGCATGTAGACGGCGCCATCGCGAACAGCACCGTTGATCACGCGCTCCTTGTACCACTCGTCGCCGTCATAGCTGGCTTCCAGTTCACGCAGATCCGGTGCGATGCCGCCAGAGATTGCCTCGAGGCCATGGCAGCGGGCGCAGTTCTGGTTGTAGGCCGATGAGCCAATTTCAACGGCCCTGTCATGGTCTTCACTGGGCGCCCGGTACGGGTTTTCATCGACCCACTCTTCACCCAGCGGGGACAACCCCTTGGTCTCCACCTTCTGCGGCGTGACGTCACCGTGGGCGAAGGCAAAGCCGGCGAAGCCGAGCAGACCAGCAGCAAAAAGTGCGCGCAGTTCAGTTTTATTATTCATGACTACCACCGTTGTTTTCGAATACCTGAGCAAGGCAGCCCCACTTGGAGCGCATGGTGGTCATCTTGGGCATTACGCCCACGTGGCAGAATCGTGCTTTGGTTGTCGGATTCTCCTCCCTTGGTAGTAGGGCCTCATGCGGCATCGGCGCAGAACCCAGGTAGCAGAACGAAAACACAGGCGGATTGGGAAGTTTTCCCTAAATCAGCGGGAGCTTTTCCGTATCAGCCGCCGCGATCCCATCCCAATAATCGAATCGCCTGACCAGCCTCTCGCACAACTCGTGTAGCGAGCACAGCAACTGGCCTCGTCCGAATCGACCAAGGGAAACCAACCATGACAACAACACCCCCCCTGGGCAGCAAACGCCCTCTCGCCATCGCCGTTCTGATTGGCGGTCTCTCACTCAGCGGCTTGGCAGACGCCAAGAACGTCACCTGGGACGACATCGCCAACGACCATCTTTCGACCGGAAACGTATTGCAGTACGGCCTGGGCACCAATGCCCAGCGCTGGAGCCCGCTGAATCAGGTGAATGATGAAAACGTCTTCAAACTGACGCCGGCCTGGTCCTTTTCCTTTGGTGACGAGAAGCAGCGGGGACAGGAATCCCAGGCCATCGTGCATGACGGTGTGATCTACGTGACGGGCTCTTACTCGCGCGTGTTCGCGCTCGATTCGCGCACAGGCAAACGGCTTTGGAGCTACGCGCACCGATTGCCTGCGGACATCCGCCCGTGCTGCGACGTCGTCAACCGAGGTGCGGCGATTTATGGTGACAAGATCTACTTCGGCACGCTGGATGCCCAGGTGGTCGCGCTGAACAAGGACACCGGCAAGGTCGTCTGGAAGAAGAAGTTCGGTGACCACGGCGCGGGCTACACCATGACTGGCGCACCAACCCTGATCAAGGACCAGAAAAGCGGCAAGGTGCTGTTGATTCATGGCAGCTCGGGCGACGAATTCGGAATCGTCGGCAAGCTGTTCGCCCGCGATCCAGAGACCGGCGAGGAAGTCTGGATGCGTCCCTTCGTCGAGGGCCATGTGGGCCGTCTCAACGGCAAAGACAGCACACCGACCGGGGACGTCAAAGCGCCCTCCTGGCCTGATGACCCCAATTCGCCCACTGGCAAGAAAGAGGCCTGGAGCCAGGGTGGCGGCGCGCCTTGGCAGAGCGCGAGCTTCGATGCCGAGACCAACACCATCATCGTCGGTGCGGGAAACCCGGCGCCCTGGAACGGTTGGGCGCGCACCGCCGATGGCGGCGAGCCGAAGGACTACGACAGCCTCTATACCTCCGGGCAGGTCGGTGTCGACGCCACCACGGGCGAAGTGAAGTGGTTCTATCAGCACACCCCCAACGATGCCTGGGATTTCTCTGGCAACAATGAGCTGGTGCTGTTCGACTACAAAAACAAGGATGGGAAAACCGTCAAGGCGACGGCTCATGCCGACCGCAATGGCTTCTTCTACGTGGTCGATCGCGAGGATGGCAAGTTGCAGAACGCCTTCCCTTTCGTCGACAACATCACCTGGGCCAGCCACATCGACATGAAGACCGGACGACCTGTCGAGAATGAAGGTCAGCGCCCACCGCTGCCGGAGCCAGGCGAAGCGCACGGCAAGTCAGTCGAGGTTTCACCGCCCTTTCTGGGCGGTAAAAACTGGAACCCCATGGCCTACAGCCAGGACACCGGGCTGTTCTACGTCCCCGCCAACCATTGGAAAGAGGACTACTGGACCGAAGAGGTCAGCTACAAGAAGGGTAATGCCTATCTCGGTCAGGGCTTCCGCATCAAGCGCATGTACGACGATCACGTCGGCATTCTTCGCGCCATGGATCCCACCACGGGCAAAGTTGCCTGGGAGCACAAGGAGCCGCTGCCGCTCTGGGCGGGTGTGCTTGCCACCCAGGGCAACCTGGTATTCACCGGGACCGGTGATGGTTACCTGAAAGCGTTCAACGCTAAAACCGGCGAAGAGCTGTGGAAATTCCAGACCGGCAGCGGAATCATCGCCCCGCCCATCACCTGGGAGCAGGACGGTGAGCAATTCATCGGAGTGACCGTCGGCTACGGTGGCGCCGTGCCGCTGTGGGGCGGCGACATGGCAGCGCTGACCAAGCCTGTCGCGCAAGGCGGCTCGTTCTGGGTGTTCCGGATCCCGAGTTGGGACAACTCGACCGCTAAACGCTAAGTCTGGGCTGCGCCGTGGTGCGGCGCAGCCTCTCGCGTTGCACAGCTGGCGTAGCCAACTCGGTTGAACCGCAAGGGTTGGCGCTCTCCGGTTCACCGATCCGTCACACGTCGGCTGTCCCTTTCCCCTTCGAATACGGAACTGCCATGAACCCGACTCTTCTTTTGCTGCCCCTTGCACTGCTCGCCAGCACGTCCCTTCTCGCTGATGACGATCAGCCGATCATCATCAATGGCTGCGTCATCCAGCCGGAAAGCAGATGCCGCAACGCCGACCTTCGTAACGCCGACCTGAGCAATCAGGACATGCGCAAGATGGACCTGGCCGGTGCCAATCTGTCCGCTGCCAACCTGCGTCATGCCAATCTCGATCTGGCCAATCTGGAAAAGGCAGACCTGACCGGCGCCACCCTCACCCGCGCCAGCCTGCAACAAGCCAACCTGCGGGTGGCGAATCTCACCAATGCGCACCTGGTCGCGATTCAGGGATGGGGCCTGTTCGCTCAGGCCGCACGCTTCAACGGGGCCAACCTGACCGCAGCAAACCTCGAGTTTGCGCGTTTGAGTGGGGCGAAATTGCAGGGTGCAAATCTAACTGCCGCCAACCTGGAAATGAGTTGGCTCAGCAAGGCCGATCTCGCACGCGCAACGCTGACCGACGCGAACCTGCAAGAAGGCAAGTTCAACGATGCCAACCTCGCAGAGGCCACCCTGACCGGGGCACGCCGTCACTATGCAACCTTTCAAGGCACCCATATGGAAAGCTGCATCGATTGCCCGATTGACTGGGAAAAGTAAGGGGTACGCCGGCCTCGTCATCCGCATCAAACATGCGTCTGGTGACGTTGTGCGCTAGTCTCGCCTGCATCAACGACACCACTGCACTTTGCTGCTTTAGTCAGCGCTCGCCGGAACCCCTCATGAGCATCATCCGTATCCCACAGGTCGTCGAACTGGACGCCCTGCCCCGCTTCGATGGCCTTCACCTGGACCAGATCATCACCCCCGAAACCCCCGAAGCCTTCAGCCAAGCCAAGGACGAGCTGCTCGGTTGGCCGCAGGTCGGCTTCGATACCGAGTCCAAACCGACCTTCAAGGTGGGTGAAGTATCGACGGGGCCGCATTTGATTCAGTTTGCCAGCCCCGAGAAAGGCTACCTGTTCAAGGTCGGCTTGGATGGCTGTAGCGAAGCCGTCAGAGCGGTGCTCCAGTCAACTCAGGTATTGAAGGTGGGGTTCGGGCTGAGTACCGACCGCAGCCGATTGCGCAACCGCCTGGGTATCGAGATGGTGCACTTCATCGACCTGGGCACAACCCTGCGCTACCAGGGCAAAAAGGGACAGGTCGGACTACGCGGCGCGGTTGCAGCGGTATTGGGTACGCGAGTGAGCAAATCGCGCAGCGTATCCACGTCGAACTGGAGCAACCGTTCTCTTACCGATGCGCAGCGGCTGTATGCGGCGAACGATGCCTACGCCGCACTTAGCGTATTCCTTGCCTTGGGCGACGACGCCGAACGCGTTCTGCATGACCGGATCGTCCCGGCCAAACAGCTGGACAGCTGACAGCGCAGCTGGTCGATACGAAGGAATACCTTCTTCCTCCTACTGAAGGTGCAACCCATCTACCTCGATGGCGTCTACCAAGGGCAGACTCCAAAGGAGATAGATGTGGAAGGTATGTTTTTCAGCGGCTGGTCGACACTGGTCCGCACCCTGGTCATTGGCATCCTGGCTTATATCAACCTGATCGTACTGTTGCGTATTTCCGGCCGCCGTACGCTCTCCAAGATGAACGCATTCGACCTGATCGTCACGGTAGCCCTGGGATCGACGTTCGCCACCATTTTGCTGAACCGCGATGTATCGCTTGCCGAAGGCACCCTGGCATTGGCGCTGCTGATCGGATTGCAGTATCTCGTCACCTGGTCCAGCGTAAGAGTCGGTTGGGTACGCAAGCTGGTCACTGGCGAACCAGCGCTGCTGCTATATCAAGGGCAGATGCTAGGCAGTGCCATGCGCGCGGCTCGGGTCACTGAAGATGAGGTCCGCTCGGCGATACGCTCTAGCGGATTCTCTGCTATCGATGAGGTTGAAGCGGTCATTCTGGAGACCGATGGCAGCTTCAGTGTGATCAAAAAAGGTTCTCGCGATAGCCGTTCGAGCCTATCCGGGGTCATGACGCCGGGCCCCCGGAACATTGAGCTTTAGGCCATCGAAGCTTTGGTATTGACGCACCGCCTCGTCAGTCGCGCGGGTAAACGTGGTGCCATTCCCAGCCATCCGCTTCCAGTAATGCGGCCAACAACCGGCGCCGCTCCGGTGCGTTGAGCATTTGAGCCGCATTCGATTTAAGCGGTATTCCGGCATCGCTCAGCGACGCGAGATCCATGATCGGAAGCTGGGCGTGGCTATTCACCTGGCCGAGGTAGTTGGAACGCTGCATCTCAACATGCTGGTCCAGCGCCGACACGAGCATCTTGTGTTTCAGCGTGTCCTGCGGTACGTCGTCAGCGACCTCTTCAAGCAACTGCAGCACCTCGTTCAGGCTCGCCACAGCGGGGATGACGTTCTTTTCTGCTTGTTTGTTATGAAAGCAACGAATCACCGGATAGGCGTGATGGTTGAGGGTGTGCTCGACCAGCATCTGCCGTATGTCGCTGGCATTGTCATAAAAACGCGAAAAATCAGACCCGTTCCAACTGTTGACCAAGATCTCCTGCGGTGTCCGTCCCATGCTACTGATGAGCAGACTAAGCTGGTTTTGCAAGCTGACAGCCGACAGTACCGGAACGATGTAGGTGATCGCAGCCGTGATGAAGGTCAGCCCACAAAAGGCTGCAGCACTGGTCAATACCCGCCAGGCGTCGTTTGAGGCTGCGAAATCGCCTACGCCCAGCGTCGAAAGCGTAAAGCCGGCGTAGTAGAAGGTTTCCCAGAGGTCCGCGGCCGCCTTGGTCGTGCCATTGATCACCGAGGCCGGGTCCGACGCAAGCATCAGAAACAGACTGAGCCATAGACAGGCAATCCAGGTCAGCAGCACCAACAGCAGCACGCATTGGCCTGCATACTCCAGCAACTTCGCCTCCCCTCGCCGACCGGCCGCGGCGAAGAAACAACGCCATACGCTCTTGGAAACGATATTGGTGATAGTCCCACCACCGCGCGTCGACAGCGTGGTTTTGGTGATATCTGCCGCCGTGAACAGAAAAAGCAAAATTCCCAAGACAAGAAAAACCATAGGGCCGCCGTATTGCTCCATCGCATAGTGTTCAGAAGTTATGAAGTAGCCAGCCGTTGTTAGTTCAGAGCCGGTTAGCGCTTTCCAGTGGCTGAACCAACAGAGCAGGCACAACGCCACTACAATCATTCATGTCAGTAACATCGCTTTCAGGTATCTTCGCCGCGCACAATTCGCGCATCCGCGCACGTATCGACTTGCCAGAGGACGGCTCGATGTCGGCCTGCTTGAATTCAGAGTGGAGTTTTTCAGCCCCCGTGCTGATGGCGCTGCTAGTTGGCCTCGGCGTCGCGGTATTGGCACGCTGGGTCCGCCATCAGCCACAATTTGCCGGCAGCTCCGCTTTCACCTTGATGCATCTGGCCATCCTCTGGTGGCTCGGCGTTGCTGCGTTGGAAATGAGTGTTCACCAGCAGGCTTGCAAAATGTTCTGGGCAGGCATGGCCTGGCCCGCCATTCTCGGCGTCCCGACGTTCTGGTCGGTATTTCTCTGGCAATACGTCCACAGCATCCGTAGCCCCTTAAGACCGCTCCCCGTCATTGCCTCGATGGTGATGCCAGTGGTGTTCTGGTTGCTGGCAGTGAGCAACCCCTGGCATTTACTGTTCTACGGCTTGGACAGCTCGCCGATCTCATCAGAGCCCAATGCGCCGATTGCCTACCAGCACGGGCCGTTATTCTATCTGGCGGCGGCTTACGGCTACCCCTTCATGGTTTTCTGCATCGGTATCACGCTGCGTGCAGCGGCGCTCAGCAGCGGCTTGCATCGACGGCACTACCTGATTTTCCTGATGCTGACCACGATTCCCTGGGCTGCCAATATCAGTTATGTCGCTTTTGGCTGGACCCTATTCGGCTTCGATCCGACACCGTTCAGCTTCGCATTGACCGTTGCGGGTTTCGGCTGGCTGATCGGCGGGCTGCGGCTGTTCGACCTGCTGCCAGTGGCGCGCCACCTGCTGCTCGATGCGCTGATGGACCCGGTATTGGTGATCGACCCACAACGCCGAGTAATCGAGGCCAACCCAGCTGCACTTCGCATGGCGGACCTGAAAAAGGGCTGGCATGGCTGCGCGTTGGCGCAATGGCCCTATATAGGCGACACGCTGGACGGCATATTGCAGCAGACGGAGCCTGGAGGCGCACCGCAGCAGGTAAGCGTCGACGCACGGCAACAGCACTTCGAGGTACGTGTCCGTGCGATTTGTCGCTCGACACGCGAAGGAACGGTGACCCTAGGGCAGATGCTTTATCTGCGCGATATCACTGAATTCCAGCGCAGCCAGCAGCAACTGGCAGAAGCATTGGCACTTAGCAAACAGCAGCTGGAGACTATTTCCAGCCTTCATAGAACCCTACAGGACCAGGCTCTCCGTGATCCACTGACGGACTTGTACAACCGCCGTCACCTGGAAGAGTTCTTCGCCCGCGAAGCGGCCCGTGCGCAGCGTGATGACACGCCTATCGCATTGGCGATGGTCGACTTGGATCATTTCAAGCGACTGAACGACACCCATGGTCACGCAGCTGGCGATGACGCATTAAAGGGCGTGGCCGCATTTCTGTTGAGTAGGTTGCGCAACACCGATGCGGTCTTTCGTATCGGTGGAGAGGAGTTTTTGCTGGTATTGCCGTGTACTCAGCCGGCCGAAGCCTTGGAAAAGCTGGCTCAGCTTTGCCGGCAGTTCGCGGCTCAATCACTGGCGACTCGTGCCGGACTGCTTCGCCTGACCATGTCGGTCGGCGTCGCGCATTTTCCTTTACAGGCCAGTGACCTGGACGGCCTCATGCAGCACGCCGACAGGCAGCTTTACCTGGCCAAGGACGGCGGACGGAACCGGGTCATGGCGATGCCCGGCGCTGTCCAAGCGACCGTCAGTGCCCTACCACTACCTCACTGATCTGCCGGACCGGCGTCAGGTCGGTGTAATTGGCGATGTCCGCAACAATCTCCTCTGCATGAGGACCGATACCCGCCAGAAAGGCTTCGACCGATTCGCTGAAAATGTGGCACATCGCAACGTAGGGCGCCGGTTCATCTGGAGTGCGCCCGGAAATGGCCTTGTCGATCGTGTAATAGAGGCAGGCATCGCCCATACGGGCCTTGAGCAACGGTAGGTGCTTGTCGCGATAGTAATCGTGATCGAACCTCGCACCAGGGGTATTGGGGTACATCACGCTGACTTTGATCATGCTCATTTGCCTCTATCTAGAGAGTGGAGAAATGGGATCGCTTGCTACCGTTTCCAAAGCAGCATCGTCGGCCAGATACGACACCGAAATGCCCGAGCTCTGACAATCGCAGAGGATTAAGGTTTTTACAGAACGTACTGCTAACCCGCACCGTTACCAGCGAAGTCAGGCCCATCAAAACGCTGCGAACCGAGCTAACTGGCTGCTCGATCACCTACCCGCACAATACCGGTATCAATGGCCAGATGAACCAGCTCCGCATGCGAGCTGACCTGCAGCTTGCTCTTGAGGAGCGTCAGGTAGTTGGACACCGTCTTACCACTGATGCAAAGCCGTTCGGCGATCAGTCGCGCCGGTGTGCCCTTGGCGAGCATTACGAAGATTTCGAATTCACGCTGTGTCATTCCTTGCAAGCGTGGATCCTGCGCATTAGCCGCCACCGGGTTGCGTGCCAATTGGGTGGCCAGCGTCTGTTCGATGTAGGCGTGACCGGCCAAGGTACGGCGTACCGCGTCCAAGAGCACCTCCGGCGATGAGCTCTTGGTGATATAGCCGGCGGCTCCGGCATCCAGTGCCTGGCGCACCAGGGGTAATTCGTCGTGCATGCTAAAGAACAGCACGCGCAGTTGTGGCAGCCGCTGCAACAGGCGCCGTGTGGTTTCGACGCCGCTGATGCCGGGTAGTCCGACATCCATGATGACCAGGCTTGGGGCCACCTCCAGAGCTTTGGCCAAGGCCTCCTCGCCATCGCAGGCCTCAATGACCTGAACGTCGGGTAGCAAGACGCGTAGTAGCGCAGCGTAGCCCTGGCGGACTACGGCGTGATCGTCAACGAGAAGGATCTTCATTGGAGCATGACTCCCTGATCGGAATGTCCAGATAGACCACCCAGCCGTAACCTACTCGCCCGCACGCGATCAACCGGCCATCCAGCGCCCGGGCACGTTCATGCATCGAACGCAGGCCAATGCCGGGCCGTCCGGGTGCGCCGTGTCCGTGGCCATTGTCACGCACGAGCAGCCGCAGCCGACCGCCGTTCATGCGCAGGCGAATGAACACGAAGCTGGCACAGGCATGCTTGGCCACATTTGTGAGCGATTCCTGCAGCAAACGGTACAGCTGTTCTTTCTTGTTCAGCGCAAGGGAGGGAATGCGCCGGTCGATCTGCACGCGCAACGTGATCCCTTGCGCGCTCTGCCACTGCTCGGCCAACAGGTGTATTGCTTCAGGCAATTCCAAATGGTCGAGCATCACGGGATAGAGCTCGCGCGTCAGCCTGCGAAAACCGTCCTGCAATTGTTCGCAGTGATCATCCAGAGTGCGTGCGGTTGTGCTGACCAGTTGCGGCTGGTCTTTTATCGCCTGTAGCAAGCAAGCCTGGGCGCGGATACCGGCCAGGTATTGCCCAAGATCATCATGCAGCGCCTGGGCGAGCTGTGTGCGCTCACGCTCCTGCAGCTCCAGTAACGAGCGCGTCAGGTCATCGTTTTCTCGCCGGGTGTACTCCAAGGCGCTGACCATGCGGTTGAAATGCCCGGATAACTGCTGTGCCTCCAGCAGGGAGTGGCTCGGCAGACGCATATCGAGACGGCCTTGGGAAACCTGGCCAAAGGCGGCAAGCAACTCGTTCAGCACGCCCAGCGCAGGCCTGACAGCCCACCGGATCGCCAGCAGGCTCAGCAATAACGCACTGCCGAACCATGCCAACAGCTGTAGCAGGGATTCCTCGACTTCCTCGATCTCGTCTCGGGGATCGACGCTCAGTTGCAAGGTTCGACCCTCTGGCATCTGCACAGTCAGCGGCGGGGGCAGCTCGGCGGGATACAACAGGATCTCGAGCCAGGTGCTTCGCTGCGGGCGGACCTCGCGGCTTGGGACACCTGGGCCCAACCAGCGAACCTGAACATGCCGCAAGTGCCGCGTCAGCTCAGGCTGGAGTGCAGCGGGATCGCGCTCCGCTACATCGGTGAGATAGCTGAGCACGGCACCCGCCGCCGCCAGTTCGCGGCTGACGTCTTGACTGGCCTGACGCAGCAGTACAGCCAAGCAGACGGCCGCAACCAGGCTAAAAAACAGCGAGACCAGCAGGCTGATACGCCAGAGTGCTGACATGCTCAATGTCCGCTTTTAAGGGCAGCAGGTTGATGCGCTACTTGACCAAGAAGCTTCCTTCCATGCCCTTGTTCTGCAGCCCTTTGCAATAGAAGGGGTAACGGCCGGGCTTGATCGGCAGGAAAAAGATTTCCGCCTCACCGGCTTCTTCGAATTCAAGCTCGACCAAAGTCACAGCCTTGATTTCCACGCCTCCGGCTTCGACCTTGCGCAGGAAGATTGCCTGCGAAAACTCCGGTGCCTGGAAAGCGCATTCTTTCTGGCCTTCGGCGATGACCTTGAGTTGATAGGCCACGCCGGTCTCGAGTTGGTACTCCTTCTGCGAGACCGCGTAATCGCTTTCTTCGGAACCGAATCTGAGATCCGGCAGCGATTGCGTGCGACGGGTAAGGTCACCGGCGGCAAGCACCTGATCGAAGCCGATCAGGCTGGCAATCAACAGGAGCTGAAGGGTGAGCGCTTTGAATGGAGGCATGGGGTCTTCTCGTTATTGTTATGCACGGTTCTATGCTAGAGGCGGCCGCCGGGCGCCGGTTTACTACCTTGGTACACAGCAGCTGGTACTTTCTGCATATTCCCCCGCCCCGACAGGGTTCCTATGCTGACCGCAACGCCATAGGAGTCGTCCATGCGCCCTCTTTCTTTCCGCATCCGTTGCTTGATCACCCTCGCCTGTTGCGCCGCTTTCGTCAGTGACGCAGGCGCAGCGGAGCCAGAACTCTCGGTGCGCATCGGTTACCTAGGCTACCGCCCGGACCCAGGCCCTCTGCTATCCAACGTGATCCCCGAGCCGGTTGATGCCGGCTTGAGCGGTGCCGAACTGGCCATTGCCGACAGCAACAGCACAGGACGTTTCCTCAAACACAGCTATGCCTTGAATAGCATCACGGCCGAAACACCAGAGCAACTCCAGAACGAGGCCCGGCAGCTGCATGATCAGGGGGTTCGATTGTTCGTCGTGAATGCGCCCGCTAAAAGCCTGGAAGCGCTAGCCTCTGCCATGCCGGACAGCCTGCTGATCAACGCCGGCAGCCCCGATGACGAACTGCGAACGACCCGCTGCCTGGGTAACGTGCTGCATACCCTTCCAAGCCGCAGTATGTTGGCCGACGCGCTGGGGCAGTTCCTTGCCGTGCGCCGTTGGAACCGCTGGCTGTTGATCAGCGGGCCGACCGAGGAGGATCAGGCCTATGCCGAGGCGATCAAGCGTGCCGCCAAACGGTTCGGCCACAAGATCATCGAAGAGAAGCCCTGGACCTTCGATAACGACCAGCGGCGCACAGCTCAAGCCGACATGCCCCTGTTCACTCAAGCTGGCGAGTACGACGTGGTCGTGGTGGCTGATGAGCGCGGCGACTTCGGCGAGTACGTGCCCTACCACACCTGGCTTCCGCGGCCGGTAGTGGGCACGCAGGGCCTGATCCCGACAGGCTGGCATAAAACGGTCGAAACCTATGGCGCTGCGCAGCTCCAGAAGCGCTTCGAAGCACATGCCAATCGCTGGATGAACGACCGCGATTTCGCTGTCTGGATCGGCGTGCGCAGCCTCGCCACGGCAATCACCAAGCTCGGCACCGCCGACCCCGACGCAATACGCCAGATATCGCTGAGCGAGACGCTGCCGGTCGATGGATTCAAAGGCCGCAAGCTGACGTTCCGGCCCTGGAACGGCCAGCTGCGCCAGCCGATCCCGCTCGTGCATCCACGTGGTCTGGTATCCAACTCGCCCCAGGAGGGCTTCCTGCACCCCACCAGTGAACTGGATACCCTGGGGTTCGATCGTCCGGAGAGCAAATGCCGGTTGAGCGAGGCGAGCCGATGAGAGTCATGTCCCGCTGCATCTGCGGTCTGTTATTTAGCGGTTTGGCGCACACCGCGAGCGCCAGCGAGCTGGGGTATGACGCCTACATCGACAGCCCGAAGCGGATCAAATGCATGTACGGCTACGTCACTGCCAAGACCGGAAATTTCGACGTTGCCAGGCAGATATTCGAGGACTGCATCGCGCGCTGGAACGACGTGTATTCGATGATCTGGCTGGCGCAGATGTACGAGTCTGGGTCGGGCGTGCCGGTGGATCTGGACAAAGCCGCTGCGCTCATGGAACGCGGCGCCAATCAGCCCGATGAGGCCAGCTATGTGAGCCTGGCCCGGTACCACTGGGGTACAGCGCTAGCCGAAGGGCGCGGTGTGAAAAAAGACCCGAAGGCCGCGCGAATGTGGCTGGAACGTGCATCCGAAGGCGGTCAGAGCGAAGCGGACGAATACTTGCTGCGTATGGATCAGTCACCGAATCAAATTGCCCGCTGAGCGGTTAACACAACAACAAGAGAATCTATCCATGCCCCGAACACTCCTTGCTGCTGCCATTTCCTGCGCGTTCGCTTGCACCAGTGCATCCGCTCTGGCGGCCACTGCCTATGTGTCGAACGAAAAAGACGACACCGTCAGTGTGATCGATCTGGATACGCTGGAAACGGTCGAGACGCTCGAGGTTGGCCAGCGTCCGCGCGGGCTGACGTTGTCACGCGACAACAAGCTGCTCTACATCTGCGCCAGCGACTCGGACACGGTTCAGGTCATGGACCTGGCAACCCGGAAGATCATCAAGCAACTGCCATCCGGCGCGGATCCCGAGCAGTTCGCCCTGCACCCGAACAACAAGTGGCTGTACATCTCCAACGAGGACGATGCGCTGGTAACGGTGGTCGACGTCGACAACGAGGAGGTACTGGCGCAGATCGACGTTGGCGTCGAGCCAGAGGGCATGGGCGTAAGCCCAGACGGCAAATGGGCGGTGAACACCAGCGAAACCACCAACATGCTGCACTGGATCGACACCAGTACCAACCAGCTGGTGGACAACACCCTGGTCGACCAGCGCCCGCGCCATGTCGAGTTCAACAAGGACAGCACGCTGCTCTGGGCCTCGTCGGAGATTGGCGGAACGGTAAGCGTCGTCGACGTTGAAAAGCGCGAAATCATCAAGACGCTGAACTTCAAGGTCAAAGGCGTGCATCCGGACAAGGTCCAGCCGGTCGGCATCAAGCTAAGTTCGGACGGCAAATACGCGTTCGTCGCGCTCGGCCCGGCCAACCATATCGCCGTGGTCGATGCGAAGACTTATGAGGTGCTCGACTACCTGCTGGTGGGCCGCCGGGTCTGGCACATGGCGTTCAACCTCGATGAGAGTCAATTGCTGACCACCAATGGCGTCAGCGGCGATGTTTCAGTGATCGATGTGGACTCGCTCAAGGTGATTAAATCGATCAAGGTCGGACGTTACCCCTGGGGCGTGGTGGTCGCGCCATGACCGCGCTGCGGGTTGAGCGTGTCAGCTTCGCCTACGGGGAACGTCAGGCGCTGCACGATGTGAGTTTCAACACGGCGTCCGGAGGCTTTACCGCCCTGCTCGGCCCCAACGGAGCTGGCAAATCGACACTAATCGCGTTGCTGACGCGCCTGTACGACTTGCAGCAGGGCGACATCCAGGTGGCCGGCTTCAGTCTGCGCAGCCAGCCGCGCGAAGCCTTGCGGCGACTTGGGGTGGTCTTCCAGCAAAGCACGCTGGATCTGGATCTCAGCGTCGAGCAGAACCTGCGCTACCACGCCGCCCTGCATGGCATGCCGCGCAAGGTTGCCAATGACCGGATCGAAGTGGAGCTGGATCGCCAGCAATTGAGCGAGCGCCGCAAAAGCAAGGTGCGCGAACTCAATGGCGGCCATCGCCGAAGAGTGGAAATCGCCCGTGCCCTCCTCCACAAGCCGAGCCTGCTGCTGCTCGATGAAGCCAGTGCGGGGCTCGATCCGGCCAGCCGCCAGAACCTCAACGATCATGTGAGATCGCTTTGCAACGAGCAAGGCATGAGCGTGCTCTGGACGACCCACCTGCTCGACGAGGTCCAGGCAAGTGACGAGCTGATCATCCTCAATCGCGGCAACCTCGTAGCGCAGGGTCGCGCTGATGAGCTGGCTGCTGCCGATGGCAGCCTGCAGCAGACCTTTGCCCGTCTCACTCGCAACGCGGTGCCGGCGTGATGTGTCCCGTTCAAGCCGTATGCCCCGCCTCAATTCAGGAATCCCGGCCATGACCCCCTATTGGGAATGCCTGCGAGCAATCGTGTTTCGCGAGTGGCTGCGCTTCGTTCAGCAGCGCTCACGGTTCTTCAGCGCCCTGGTGCGCCCGCTGCTCTGGCTGGTGGTGTTCGCTGCCGGATTTCGCGCCGCCTTGGGCATCGCCATTATCGAACCCTACGAGACCTATATCACCTACGAGACCTGGATCGTGCCGGGCCTGGCCTGCATGATCCTGCTGTTCAACGGCATGCAGGGCTCCCTCTCGATGGTGTATGACCGCGAGATGGGCAGCATGCGCGTGCTGCTGACCAGTCCGCTGCCGCGCAGTTTTCTGCTGGCGAGCAAGCTATTGGCGACTGCGCTGATCTCGCTGCTGCAGGTCTATGCGTTCCTACTTATCGCCTGGTTCTACGGCGTCCAACCGCCTGCGGCCGGCCTGCTGACAGCGCTACCAGCCCTCTTGCTGGTGGCGCTGCTGCTGAGTGCGCTGGGGCTGTTGTTATCCAACGGCATTCGGCAGCTGGAAAACTTCGCCGGGGTGATGAATTTCGTCATCTTCCCGATGTTTTTTCTGTCGTCGGCGCTCTATCCACTCTGGAAAATGCGCGAAGCCAGTGAATGGTTGTTCTGGATCTGCTCGTTTAACCCCTTTACCTACGCGGTGGAGTTGGTTCGCTTTGCACTGTATGAACGGCTCAATCCGCTGGCGCTGGCGGTGTGCCTTGGCCTGACGCTGCTCTTCAGTCTGCTTGCGGTGCTCAGTTTCAATCCGCAGCACGCCGCGCTACGCCGGGCTACCTAAGCCGTTCTCTGCTACTTTAGTACTGATTTCCCTGTCGATCGTAGGATTTCAAACCGCTGCACTTTGCACTGTAATGTGGCCGACCGAAGTACTGAAAAGCTGGGCATGCCAAAGCCAACCGGGTTCGCTGCAGATCGCAGGGGCTTGCAGTGCAGAAGACGCCACGGCTGTTTGCGCCGATGGTTTTCTTTCCCCGGACTGGGCAAGCTTGTGGGTGAACAGCTTCTGATCGAATAGGCGCCGCACAATGGCTGCCATTGTCGACCGAAGCCGCGCACACTAAAGGTCTCTTCCGATCTACCCCACCATAATCACAACAATGAGGTGACCGGCCATGTACAAGATACTGATCGCTGATGACCACCCGCTTTTTCGTGAAGCCATCCATAACGTCATCCAGGACGGCTTTCCAGGCAGCGAGATCCTTGAAACCGCCGATCTGGACAGTGCGCTGGCGATGACGCTGGAAAATGACGATCTCGACCTGGTGCTGCTCGACCTGAATATGCCCGGCATGCACGGCCTGAACGGCCTGATCAACATGCGCAACGAGGCGCCGACCATTCCAGTGGTGATCGTGTCTGCCGAGCAGGACAAGCAAGTGGTGCTGCAGGCCATCACCTACGGCGCGTGCGGCTTCATCACCAAGTCATCGCCACGCGCGCAGATGACCGAAGCCATCGAGCAAATCCTCAACGGCAATGTCTACCTGCCTTCGGACATCATCCGCAGCCAGAAAGCCAATACCCGCCGCTCCCAGCACAACGAACAGAGCATCGCGCCCGAGCTGTTGCAGGCACTGACCCGCAAGCAGCTACTGGTGCTCGAACGCATGACCAAGGGCGAATCCAACAAGCAGATTGCCTACAACCTCGATATCGCCGAAACCACGGTCAAGGCTCATGTCTCGGCTATCCTGCGCAAGCTCAACGTGCACAACCGCGTACAAGCCATCCTCTCGGCGGGTGATATCGACTTCACCGCGTATCTGCGCAGGTGATAACCAACACCCACGCAGCTACGCTCGCCTCTGCGATAAACCTAATCCCTTGTAGGACCCGGATCACTGGCTGACGCCGCATCCCGTAGGAGCCAGCTTGCTGGCGATCAAGGGGATCCCGCGTAGCAGCGGATCGCGAGCAAGCTCGCTCCAACGAGACTGCGCCCTACCGTCTGCTTTGTGCGTGACGTTCACCAAGTCGTAAACGCAGGACCTCCCGTAATACGATACGGTCTCCGCCACCCTATGTAGGAGCCAGCTTGCTGGCAATCACGGGGCTCGCGCCTAGCGATTGGCTAACGGCGTCAGCGACGCCGAGCACTTGTCGATCGAGCCTGGCGCTGTTCTAAGAATGGCCGTGTTCCATCATGTGGCACATGGCAGTCTTCAGCTTCATCGGCCGCACCGGCTTGTGCATCAGCATGTGGCCCAACTCCCGGACCTGCTGCTTGAGTTCATTGCTGTAGTTGGCCGTAATCATCAGCGCCGGTAGTGGACTGGCACGCCGCGCGTTGACCGTCTCGACCACATCGACGCCGTTGCAGCCGTTGTCGAGGTGGTAGTCGGCGATGATTAGATCTGCATCGGCATGGAAGTTATCGACCTGCCCGGCCAAATCCTGCTCCGACAACGCCGTCACAACATGACACCCCCAGCCCTCCAATAGGGTGCGCATGCCGGCACAGATCGCGGTGTCGTTATCCAGCACCCAGACCCGCGCACCTTTGAGCCGTTCGAGTAGCAGATCCGTAACAGACGGCTCCACGCTCGCCTTCGGCGCCCGCTTGGCCAGCGGCACTTCAATAGCGAATTTGGACCCCTTCCCCGGAACCGACTTCACCTGAATCCGATGACCGAGCATGCGCGCGATCTTCTCCACAATCGCCAGACCCAGACCAAGCCCGCGATCCTGCTGAGGACGCACGCCCTCGCCGCGTTTGAATTCGTGAAAGATCTCTTCGAGCTTGTCCTCAGGAATGCCGATGCCGGTGTCCCATACCTCGATCGACAGGCTCTGCCTGCGGCGGCGGCAACCCAGCATCACGCGGCCATGCGGGGTGTAGCGAATGGCATTGGTCAGCAAGTTGCGCAGGATCCGCGCCAACAACTGGATATCGCTGCGCACCAGCGCTGAACAGGGTATGAAGTCCAGCTGCAGCTGCTCACTGCCTGCGATCTGGTGAAACTCCGCCGCCAGGTTTTCCAGCAACTGGCTGACGGCAAACGGGGCGATATCCGGCTTGATCACGCCGGCATCTAGCTTTGATATATCGACCAGCGTGCCAAGCAGGTTTTCGACGTCTTCCAGGGAGTTGCTGATGTTGCGGATCAGCCCGCCACTGGGTGCGGTGGGTTGCTCCAGCAATGCGCTGGTGAACAGCCGAGCAGCGTTCAACGGCTGCAGCAGGTCGTGACTCACTGCGGCAAGAAACTTGGTTTTCGACAGGTTGGCCAGCTCCGCCTCCCGCTTGGCTTCACGCAGCCGCGCCTCGGCATGGGCGCGTTCGTCGATTTCACACAGCAGCTGGTCGTTCAGGCTGGTGAGCTCAGCCGTGCGCTCACGGACGCGTTGTTCGAGGTTCTGGTAGGCCTGGTGCAGCGCCTCCGCGGTGCGCCGGCGATCCGTGATGTCTTGAATCAGCACGAAGATGCCGACGACCTCGCCGCTAGCCTGACGGTTCGGTACGTAAGAGCGCAGCATGTAACGCTGCTGCCCCGAGTGGTTGTGCTCGGCCATCTCGAAGCTGACGCTTTCGCCGCACAAAGCACGGTCGATATAGGGTTCGAGCTGCTGCCAGTGCTCACCGCTGTGGATGTCACGCAACGATTGGCCGAGCATGCCTTCGCTGGGCCAGCGATACCACTCCTCGTATACCTTGTTGGTGAATTCGTAAGTCAGGTCAGCCGAGACATAGGCGATCAGCGCCGGCACGTGGTCAGTAATCAGGCGGATCCAGCGCTCGCTCTCGCGCAGCGCCTCGGCGTGGCGGTAACGCTCAGTGATGTCGGTAAAGGTGTTGACGAAGCCGCCGGTGGGTAGCGGATGGGTGCGGACCTCAAGCGTGCGACCATCGAACAGGTGCTGTTCGAGCTCAGTCAGAGGCTGACCATCGGCGTCCCGAGTGTTGGGTGTCAGCAGTTTCAGCTCACTGTCAGCCATCACTTCATCGAATGGCCGGTGTGCCTCGATGGGCGCCAAGCCGCAGAGTTCCAGGAAGCGGCCGTTCCACAGCTCCAGCCCCCCATCGGCGCTGACCATCGCCACGCCCTGCGAGAGGTTATCTACGGCACGCTGCAACAAGCGGGACTTCTGCGCCAGGGCCTGCTCGCGACGCATCGTCTCGCTGATCTTCACCTCGGTGATATCGGTGTAGAGCATCACCAGGCCACCTTCGCGCGTGGGACGCTCGCTGACCTGCACCCAGCGGCCATTCTGCAGCCGGTAGACGGTGGGCTCGTTGGCCTTACCGCGATGTTCCTCGGCGATCAGCCCGCTGCTCTCGGCCAACCGCTTGAGCTCCGACAGCCGCGTACCGCTGTTGATGCGCGCGCGCGTTCTGCTCCAGAGCGACTTGAAGCGCTTATTGAACAGAACGATGCGCTGATCCTTGTCGAACAGCACGAAGGCATCGGAAATGCTCTCGATCGCGTCGACCAAATGCTGATGAGCGGTTTCCGCCCTCAGGCGTGCGTCGCTGAGCAAACGGTTGCTGGCCTTCAGTTCTGCCATCGCCTGATTCAACGCATCGGTGCGTTCGCGCACTTGTTCAGCCAGTTCGACTGAATGCTGGAAGGCGGCGTAAGACGCATCGCGCCCGGTACTGCTGGACTCGATACGCTCGATCAGTGCCGCATTGATCCGCCGCAGCTTGTGGTTTTCGCGCTCGAGTTCGGCCTGCCGATCGAGTCGCTCAACGAGCACTTTTTTCTCCAGCACGTCCACCTGGCCGTCCGATGGCGACGCCGGTGAAGGTCTGGTTGATATGCATGCCATTGAACTGCTCTCCATAGGTGTTGAAGCCAATCACCTGCTGGCGTCGTAGGAAGGCTGAGATGTCGTCGCTGGAGCCGTTACCGTCGATCTCCAGCCGCCGCAGAAAGCAGTCGCAGCCGATGGTCAGCAAGGGCGGGCCGAGACGCTGTTCGAGACGTTCAAATACGGCTTCGAGGTTGGGCATCAGCGGGCCAGGACGCATCGCGGTCATCACGATGCCGTTCTCCACGGCGCAGTAAAACGTCAGGCTGAGGTCATCGTTGACCTTCTGGATCGAGCGGACGTAGTAGTTCTCGTTGATGCGCACTGCCAGCGGATGCGCAGCGAACAGTTGGTGATCGAGATCGCTGACCTCGACGCCGACCAGCCGTGCATATTCCTCGGCAGCGGGTTCTGCGTTCAGTTCGTAGACGCGACGCGCGTGACTGTCCACGCGCGTCACCACCAGCTTCTCAGTGCGCGGCAGCATGTGATGTGTGGTGAACACCTCGAAATCCATCCAGGTGTTGATCAGCACGACCGCCGCCGCCCCGCTGTGAAACTTGCCGTCGTAATAGACATGAGTGTCGGTCAGGTGATTGTCATCGCCGGCCGAGCCGCCGAAATGCGGAATGCTGCCAAAGGCGGCACTGAGCGCCGACAGCACGATCTCCTCGCGGCTGGACAGCCCATCAAGCAGGGTCAGGGCAAAACTGTGATCCTTGATCGGCGCCAGCGAGTTGCTGCGGCAATCGCTGCCCAGCCGTTCGACCAGTTGCTGCGCATCGGTGAGGCTGAACCGGTCCATCTCGTCGATCAGCTCGCAGGCGATGGAAAAGTTGCGGTGGTCGAAGCCGACCGCCGTTACGCAGCTGCGGCCGTAGCCCTGGGGGGTGATCTCTCCAGCCGATGTACAGCCCACCATGCGTACACCACCGAAGTACTGGTGCAGCGCATTACCCAGTGCTGGCAAATCGTACTCGGCAGAGCAGAAAAACAAGACGAAGCCGAGATACGGGTGAATCAGCTGGCGAGCCAGGTCCTGGGCCACCGTTTCGGCGTCCCCCGATTCAGACATCGCTGTGCGCACCGCTAAGGATTCTTGCTCGACCACGCACGCCACCCCATACACCGTTATCGTATGACCCCATTCTTGGTCAGGGCATAGGGTACGAACATGCTACTTCAGTACCACCTGCGGCCTGCCAAGGTAGCAAAGCGGCGAAACAGTACGGGGCTTATTGCCGCAGCTGCTCGTGGCGCACTGAATAAAAAAAAACGGATGCCCTAGAAAGGCATCCGTCTGGTTGTCGCAGGCTGGGTTAGAAGCTCAACGCGGCACCAATGGCGTAGGTACGCGTGTCCTCGTCGATGGCGCTGGTATCCCGACCGGTCAACTCGAACTGGTTCACTTCCGCCACCAGTTTCAGGTTGTCATTGATGGTGCGGAAATACGCGATGCCCCGGGTTTCGTAATCGGCCGCCGTTCCCAGACCATTGCCGTCATCCTTGGTCTTGCCAGATGACAGCGCGATGCGGTTCTTGCCGAACGAGTACGAGCCTTGCAGCAGGTAGCCGTCGCTGTCGACGTCACGCAGCTGGGCTTCGCCTGCGTTGTTGGTATAGAACGGGTTGATACCCTCGGCCTGGAAGCCTGACGCAGTGACGGAGAACCCAGCCATCTTGGCCTGTACGCCGTAGCCGATGCCCTGGGAGTCGACCTCGTCGACGGTGCTGTCGGTGTTCTTCGAGGTCTGCTGCATGCCGTTGACCCACGAATAGATCTGAGCGCCTGCCACTTCGAACTGGTAGGTGATCTCGGTTTCGAAACGAGGACTGTCCTGATAGGCCTCGTCCAGCGCGCTGCTGGCATCGTTCGTGGTATCGACCGGGTCCATGATGCCGACTGCCACACGCAGGCCGCTCATCACTGGCGAGCGATAGGTCACCTGGGAAGTCGGGAACGGGTACGGGTAACCCGTGCCGATGTTGCCGAAGGACACGCCGCCGAAATCCACCAGGCCCAGGGTGTCGCTGACCTGGCCGTATCCGGTCAGCATCTCGTCAAGGAATATGTTGGACCGGCCGAACAAGCCGAAATCCTTACCGAAGAGCACCTCGCCCCACTGATCGTTCGACGCCGTGCCGTAGAACTGGCGCACGTCGATACCGGTCTCGGTGCCGTTGGTATCGCTGTCGTTGATCGTGACCCAGAAGGAGGAGCGACCGCCGACCTTGAGTTCTTCGAGCTGCTTGCCGAAGTTGAAACCGATGTAGTTAGGCAGGAAACCCATCTTCACGCGGGACTGGTCCCGGTCGAACCGCTCCCCGGCGCGATCGACATCACTGCTGACGTAGAAGGTGTTGAAGTAGCCGTCGACGGTAAAGGTGGTGTCATCCTTGTCATAAAGCATGATTTCGGCAACGGCCGACTGGCTAAGGGTCATGCCAATCGCGCTGGCTAAGGCCAACGGCAGTAAGGTGGTAACCGCTTTCTTCTTGTTGTGCATGGCGCTCTCCGCTGATGTGACGACAGGCAGTCGTGTCGAGGCGGATTATCGAAAGCACAACCGAAGGGCCATACGCTCCAATAGCGGCGACTGGCTACTACTTTCGCCACGACCACTGATGCGAGCGGAAAGGCCCTCCCTGCCGTTCCGTTCGGACTAGCGCTTAGGTCGTACACCGTTACGCTTAGGTCGATCATCAGACGCAAGACAACAGCGCCGAAGCCGCCGGAGGCTGGTCAGAAAGCGAAACTGCCGAGTGAAGTTGCGGTGGGATTGGGCGTCAGGTCCAGCCTGAATCAGGTGCTGGCGCATTGGCGACAGCCACCCAGCCCGCGCGGGCCAAGCGCAGTGCCTCCAGGGCCGCCGTCAGATCCTGTCGCTGAAGGGTCCGCATCGCAGCGGCAATCTCGATGGGTCGATCAATCTCATGTCCTGCTTGCAGACTCTGCCATGCCTGTTCGGCCTGGGCGCGGAAGTCCGATGCGCTGGCTACGTGCCGGTCGCTGGCTTGGCGTGCGGCTCGCTCGATCACATCTTCATCTTGTTCGGCCAGTTTCACTGTGCTGTCGCTGAGGAATTGCTCGACGTGATCGAGAATCTCGTTCGCCGAGGCGGTCGGTGACTGCACGGCGAACAGCATCCCGGCGTGCTCGTCGAACTGACAGAAGCGACTGAACACGGCGTACCCCAGTTGCAGCTCGCTCCGTAACCGTCGGAAGAAGTCCGCTTCGATCAGCCGCCCCAACACACGCCAGGAGGCCTCGCATTTGGCGGTACGGTCTGGCAACGGGCAGAACAGCAGAAATGCCGTTTCGGGCATCGCGGCGGCGCCACTGACGTCATGCCAGCGTTTCACCGTTGCTGGCACGCTGCGAGCGACCGGGAATAGCGCGGGTGTTCCTGGCAGCGTGTGGATCGCATCGGTCAGCGGTCCGCTTATGGACGACGCGAAGCCGATGGCCAGGCCTTGCCACTGTGCCGTTTGCCACAGCCGAGCCAGTGAGGATGAAGCTGCGGTCTGGCCTGGGGCCGCAGTCGGATCCATCAGCAGCCGAGGCAGGCGATTGAGCAGCTGCCGAACCAGCATCACATCGCTGCTGAGTGCCGCGTCGCGTTCAGCCAGTGCTTGGCCCTCGGTAAACGCCGCGGCTGGCGGCGCGCTAAGCACGGGCGTTATGTCGCTCAGAATTGCCGGTATGGCCTCGGCAAAGCCTTCCAGCCTGAGGCACCAGGCATCCCCGAGATCCTCGAAACGCAGCGCTACACCGGCTTGTTGGGCAGCCCAAGCAGCTGACTGCAGCGCATGCGTCAGGGTATGCGACAAGGCGGGGAAAGACTCGCCTCGCATGAACTGCCAGCGTAAAAACAAAGCGCCCTGTCCGCTCATGTCTTCCGGACCCTGCCAACGCAGTGCAGGCGGGATATCAGCCGCTTCATAGCGCAGCAATCCGGGTGTTAACCAGGGATTCGCAGCTGGCTGTTGCCAGCCCCAGTCAGCGGGCACTGTCCGCTGCGGCGGTTCGGACTGCAGGCGCAGCGGAAAGCCGCTGGTTTCAATGGCCGCGCAGCTGGTCTTGTCGGTGATAAGGACCAGCGGCGCGCAACCGAGCATCTGCGCCGAGAGCAATGAAAGCGCCTGTTTGATCGCAGCTTCATCGCTGTTGAGGTTCCAGGCCAGCGGATCCACCCAGTACCGTAGCCGTGTCAGCGGTTCGGCATTCTGCAGGCTTCGATGGCGGATGCGTTGATATTCCTCATGACATGGCTGCCAACGTGCATCGTCGGAAAAGAAACGCAACCAGTCGAGCACGGCTTCGACCAGCTCAGCCGGTGCCGCCATTCCTCGCTCCGTCGGCAACAGCTCGACGACCACAACGCCCTGCCCCGCATACCAATAAGGAATGCGCAGCTTTACCGATTGAACCAATTCGGCATCACGCAGGCGTTGGGTGAGCCCACCTGGCGCTTCGGACGCGAGCCAGGCGGACAGGTAATCCAGCGCCGGTACGGCGTGCTCCGGCAATCCGTCAAGCGCGAACGCCAGCAACAAGCGTGGCTGAGCAGTGCTGAGCTGCAAGCGAAACCAGCCGTTAGCCTTACAGCGCAAAGGCGGGACTTCGCGCCGCACCAAGGGATGGCTGGCGAGCCCAGCGTCCATTTGCTCGGCGAGACACTGCAAGACCTCTTCGTGCTGAGGCCCGGCCAGTAGCAGCTCGATCTGGCCGGCGTGGTAAAACCGCCGATGATAGCCAAGCAGAGCCTCCTGAAAGGCTGCGTCCTCTACCGGGAGCGTGTCGCGGTTGCCTGCATGAAAGCCAGCGAACGGATGGGTTGGGTCGATCGCGTGTCCAAGCGCCGCGTCGCATAGCGTTTCTGCGTCCTGCGCACGCGCTTGGTATTCGGCCTGCAGCACCTCGCGTTCACGCAGCTGCGCACCAGGGTCCAGCAACGGATTGGCGAGCATATCTACGAGACGACGCAAGCCCTCTTCGAGCTGGTCGGCTGGCAGCTGAAAGAAAAAGTCGGTATGTCGTTCACGGGTCGATGCGTTCAGCTGCCCTCCACATCCTTGAACGAAGGGCATCAGACCTTCTGCCGCAGTGTAATTCCGGCTGCCGAGAAACAGCAGATGCTCAAGAAAATGCGCCAACCCAGGATAGGCACTCGGCGCGTCATGCGAACCGGCGTGGACTCGCACCAGTGCTGCGGCCTGCGAGCTGCCAAGCAACGGCATCAGGCGCACGCGCAGCCCATTGGGAAGAACAGTTTGCGACGGCTGCTGGACAGGATCGGCTGACGAGTGCATTGGGCGACGTGTTCCGGCTGTGAGTCTGGGAGGATCGCGCCGAGGTTCGCTTGGCACAATGATGCTTAAGCATCAAACCCTGGGGCCAGCTCCGCAAGTCCGGCCGTCTTCAGGTGTCCAGATGCCCATCGAGGAACTGCAGCAGACGGCGCTGCATCAGCTTGCCGGCATTACCCAGGCAGGCAATGGGCGACCCGCGCAGTCCTTCCTGGGAAAACTCGGCGGCCTCACCCGCCATAGCCAGAGGACAGTCGAGGCTGAGTGCAAGCTTGGCAAACTGCTTGAGCAAGGCTGCGTTGGGCGGAACATTGGAATACAGCACCAATGCGCGCGGGCGAACCTTTTCGCAGATCAGGGTCAGCTCATCCAGCGGTTGGCCGATGGCCAACACACTGGCGGCAACCTCGTCACCGGAAAGCAGCAGGCCGGCAATCAATAGCTCCAGCTCGCGGCATTGTCCTGGCACAGCCGCCAGCAGCACGCGATCTTCCGCCTGGGCTCGCGCAAGTTGCAGTCGCTGCAGCACGCGGGCACGCAAGAAATTGTCCAAAAAGAGCCACTCGCTGGTCCGACCGAACTCATCCTGGCGCACCAGTAACTGCTGCCACAACGGCAACAGCACATCCTGAAAAACGACCGGTAATGGATAGGTCGAGAAGATCTGTCCATAGACCCGATCGAGGCGGCTCTCGTCGAAACTGCTTATTGCCCGCTGCACCTGAGCCTGCCATTCGCCCCATTCGCCAGCGACAGCCTCCTGCTGCTCGGGTGGCACCGCCGCTCGGGTTGCGGCACTGCGCGACAGAATGCTGCCCACTTTGCTCACCGCCACGCCGCGCTCCGTCCATGCCACTATACTGCGCACCGCTTCGACATCGGCCATCGAATACAGACGATGGCCGCTCTCGGTGCGGGTCGGTTGGATCAAGCCATAGCGGCGCTCCCAGGCACGCAGGGTGACCGGATTGACACCGGTCAGGCGTGATACCTCTCGGATCGGGAACAACTCTTCCTGCTTGAGCGATGAAGACGAAAGTAGCGAAGAAGCACGGGCAAATTCAGTCATGACGCGGACAGCTCATGCAAGGGAATGGGCGCATTGTAACTCAGGGTCTGCAGGCATAGGCTGTACAGAGGTTATACAAGTACAGGATTGTGCAATGCCTCCGAAACTACCGCTTACGCTCTATGTCGACGGTGCCTGCCCGCTCTGCGCCCGCGAGGTCATCTGGCTGCGGCGTCATGCCACGCAGGAGTGCCTGCAGCTGGTGGATATCAGCACGCCTGGTTTCGTCAGCGAGGACCGATCCGTCGACCAGCTCCGCAGTAAGTTACATGCGCGCAGCGCCGACGGACACTGGCTGACTGGCCTCGACGCAACCTACTGGAGCTGGCGCGCGGCAGGCCTCGGGAAATGGGCCGCGCCGCTAGGCTGGCGGCCGTTACGGCCATTGCTGCTGCTTGCCTATTGGCTGTTCAGTCTGGCGCGGCCTTATCTCGGCTGGCTACCCCATCCCGACGGCAGCAGCCGCTGCACGGACCGTTGCGGTCCTCGTTGACTCCCAGTCCGTTGCGCAACGAAACCTCTACAGTCTGCAAGCTCGCTTGAGCCCGCACCGTTCGTCCTGCATTTGCTCGGGATCGCCAGCCGCCCCGTGAACAAAGGTTTACGAGAAACCTAGCGACAGTTCCAGCGCGCCAGATTTCCGCTAATTCTTGTACAGCATTAATATTTGGTATAGCTTTGCATCAACCAGTGACGAGGATCAGGTCCGCGCTCAGCTGGCGCCTTTGCCACGAATAACATGCATGGTTTGCCTATGGACGGCTTCCCAGAGGATCACTCATGAACGAACTACCCGGCCATTTTCACCAAATACTTCTGGGGGTCGGTGAAGACCCACAGCGCGAAGGCTTACTCGACACCCCGAAACGCGCCGCCAAGGCCATGCAGTATTTGTGCAATGGATATGGCAAGAGCCTGGAGGAAGTGGTCAACGGAGCCCTGTTCGCCTCGGACAGCGACGAGATGATCATCGTACGAGACATCGAGCTCTATTCTCTCTGCGAACACCATATGCTGCCCTTTATTGGCAAAGCACACGTGGCTTACATCCCGACCGGCAAGGTACTCGGATTGTCTAAGATTGCACGCATCGTCGACATGTATGCACGCCGCCTGCAAATTCAGGAAAACCTCACCCGCCAGATCGCCGAGGCGATTCAGGAAGTGACGCGTGCGGCTGGCGTTGCGGTGGTCATCGAAGCCAAGCACATGTGCATGATGATGCGCGGGGTTGAGAAGCAGAACTCGCTAATGAACACCTCGGTGATGCTGGGTGCGTTCCGCGAATCCTGTACCACCCGGATGGAGTTCCTGCAGCTGATCGGAGGAAATCGCTGATGTCTCGGCTGGAACCCGGTTTGGCGCGTATCCGGGTAAAGGATTTGCGTCTGCGCACCTACATCGGCATCAACGAAGATGAAATCCTCAACAAGCAGGACGTGCTGATCAACCTGACGGTCCTCTACAAGGCAGTCGATGCGGTACGCGACAACGACATAGACACCGCACTGAACTATCGGACCCTGACCAAAGCGGTCATTGGCCACGTCGAGAGCAACCGGTTCAGCCTGCTGGAACGCATGACCCAGGAGATCCTGGACTTGGTCATGAGCCGGCCCAGCGTCGAGTACGCCGAGGTCGAGGTCGACAAGCCGCACGCACTGCGGTTTGCCGAATCGGTTTCGATCACACTTGCCGGGAGCCGCTGAGGCCGTTTGATAACTGAACGACAACCTGCGGCTAACCCTCTATCCGATACGCGCCGATGCCTTTTCGTTATCAATATTCTTGCTACCGTTCTGGCTCGGCGCCGGCATGCTGCCTATCCCGCGCCGAGGACTCGGCATTGACGCCCCGCACTTCAGCCGACGGCGGCCACGTCGTAGCGAGCAGTTCCGCCGTTTCGCGAACACCTCTTTCGCGGCCAGTTGTTCGGCGGCCAATGGTTGCGGCCAAAGGGCAGAACCGCCTCGCTACAAAAAGCCGTGTGCCAGCTTTCAGGTAGTTGTTCTAGAATGCCGTGAAACGCACAAGAGACACCCTGATGATCAACGCCAAGCTGCTGCAACTGGTAATCGAAGCCTCCAACGACGGTATCGTGGTAGCCGAGCAGGAAGGTGACGACAATATCCTGATCTACGCTAATCCCGCATTTCAGCGCCTGACGGGATACGAGGTCGACGACATCCTTTACCAGGATTGCCGCTTCCTGCAGGCGGATGACCGCGACCAGCCAGGTCTTGCGGCAATACGCGAAGCGGTTCGCAACAACACGCCGTGCCGCCAGATCATCCGAAACTACCGCAAGGATGGCAGTGCGTTCTGGAACGAACTGTCCATCACGCCCGTATTCAACGAAGGTGACCAGCTCACCTATTACATCGGCATCCAGAAAGACGTCACCCCTGAAGTCGAGGCCAAGCAGCGGGTCCGCGAGCTTGAAGCCGAAGTCCAGCAGCTCCGAGAGCAACTGGCGGCCCTGCAGAGCTAACCGGCTTACCGTAGGTCAGTTATCACCCGACGACGCTTCAGCCTGCTTCAGGGGTGCCGATAAGGCTTGGTATAAGCCACACCCTGAGGTCGCGGCACCTTGTTTGTGACCGGCAGGTGCATTTATTGATGCAGACTGCCGGGAAAACACGAATAATTGCCATCTGCCACTACATTCCCGCCAACCTGGACGGCGGCTGAATCCGGATCCGCTTCCTTGACTTCCTATGCTTTCGTTGAAAACGCAACGGTGCTCCTTGCGCTTTGCTGGCTGCTTTCCGTTACAGCGCGTCATTGGGGGCAGAGCCATCAGCGATGGGCGCAATGCACAGCTGGCATCTGGTTCGGCGGTGCCTGCATTGTCGGCATGCTGATGCCTATTTCCGTGCAGGACGGGGTCATCTTCGATGCACGCACTGTCGTGCTGAGCATGGCGGCCTTGTTCGGAGGCCCGATCGCTGCGGGCATCGCTGGGCTGATTGCCGGCGCGTATCGGCTTTGGGTCGGCGGCGCGGGCGTCTGGGTCGGGTTGATCAACGTACTGCTGCCGATCGTCTTGGGCCTTGTCTATCGCCATTTCCACCGCCGGGGCCAGATCGGGATTGGTATCTTCCAGCTGCTACTTTTTGGACTGGTGTTACATGGCGGTGTCGTAGCCTCGCTGCTGCTGTTACCCGCACATCTGGTAGCTCCTACCCTTGAGCAGGTTGCGGTGCCTATGTTGCTGGTACTACCAATGGCGGTAATGCTGTTGGGCTTGCTCTTGGCAGATCTGCTCAAACGCGACCAGATCGAACGAGCAATGCATCTCAGTGAGGCGCGTTTGAGGGCCATCACCCAGGCGATTCCCGACGTGCTGTTGGTGCTCGATGAGGATGGCCGCTACCTGGAAGTGATCTCCAACGGCTCCGCGCCGCTTCAAGAAGGTGACCAAAGCCTGATCGGAAAGACAGTGGAGGACGTACTCCCACCCCGTCAGGCAGAACGCTTCCGCGAATTGATTCGTGAAACACTTTCCCTCGGCGCACCCGGCCTGCTCGAATATTCCACCCAGACGGTGGACGGCCTGAAGGTATTTGAAGTGCGCGCGCAGCGCTTGCAGCTGGCGCAACCGTACAAGCCAGCGGTGGTGTGCCTGAGCCGGGATATCAGCGAGCGTGCCAGCGCCGAACAGGAGCGTCGCATCGCCTCGATCGCGTTCGAGTCACAGCAGGGCATGATCATCACCGATGCCAAGAACCGCATCTTGCGGGTCAACCAGGCATTCACTGAGATCAGCGGCTACAGTGCAGACGAGGCCATCGGACAGGACACGCGCCTACTCGCCTCGGGCCGTCACTCGCCCGATTTCTATCTGGCCATGTGGCGCAGCATCCAGCAGACCGGCGCCTGGCAGGGTGAAATCTGGAACCGTCGTAAGACCGGCGAGGTGTACCCTGAATGGCTGTCGATCAGCACAGTGCTCGACGCCCAGGGCGCCATTTCCAACTACGTGGCCGCCTTTACCGATATCACCGAGCGCAAGCAAGCCGAAGAGCGCATCCATAACCTTGCGTTCTACGACCCCCTGAGCGGCCTGCCCAACCGCCGGCTGCTGCTCGATCGTCTCAAGCAGGCCCTGGCCGCCACTGTACGCAGCCAGCAATACGGCGCGTTGATGTTCATCGATCTTGATAACTTCAAGAACATCAATGATCTTCATGGTCACCAGGCCGGCGACCAGTTGCTCTGTATGGTGGCCGAACGACTGAGCGGTGAGGTCCGCGGTGTCAACACAGTTGCCCGCCTCGGAGGTGATGAGTTCGTAGTCATGCTCGAGGACCTGGATGCCAAGGCGGAATACGCAGCAGCCCAGGCCGAGCAGATAGGCGAAAGGATCCTTTCGGCCCTTGGTCAGCCTTACCGACTGGGCTCGCTACTGGTGCATAGCAGCGCCAGCATTGGTGTGGTACTGCTCAACAGCAACGACGGTGACGCGGAAGAGCTGATGAAGCGCGCCGACATGTCGATGTACGAAGCCAAACAAGCCGGCAAAAACGCCCTGCGCTTCTTCGACCCGCGCATGCAGCTAGCCGTGCAAGAGCGCCTGCGCCTGGAAGACGAGATCCGGCGTGGTTTGACGGCCGGCGAGTTCGTGATTCATTTCCAGCCCCAGATCGAACGTCATCGTGGACTCGTCGGTGCTGAAGTGCTGGTGCGCTGGCAACATCCGCAACGCGGCTTGCTCACCCCAGTTCACTTCATCGGGCCTGCAGAGCGTGCGGGGCTGATCGAAGCACTGGATTTCGTAGTCCTCACCCAGGCTTGCGAGCAGCTCGCCACGTGGGCCAAACAGCCATCCCAGGCGGCACTGACGCTCGCGGTCAACCTCAGTGCGAGCCTGCTCTACCAAGCCGACTTCGTGGATCGGGTGCTAGCCTTGCTGCAGCGTACCGGCGCCAATCCGCGACTGCTGAAGCTTGAAATCACCGAGTCCTTGTTACTCGATGACATGGAAGAAGCGGTGGTTCGGATGAGAACCCTGAAGCAGCACGGCATTCGGTTCTCGATTGACGACTTCGGCACAGGTTACTCATCAATGGCCTACCTGCAGCGACTACCACTTGATCAACTGAAGATCGACCAGTCGTTCGTCCGTCAGCTGGTCGAAGATGCCAGCAGCCAGACCATCATCCGAGCCACCTGTGCACTCGCGTCCGGGCTCAAGCTGGAGGTGATTGCCGAAGGGGTCGAGACGGAGGAACAGCGGACATTGCTGATCGCCAATGGCTGCGACATGTTTCAGGGTTACCTGTTCAGCCGCCCCGTTCCGCTGGAAGCATTCGAAGCGCTCGCGCTAGAACCCGTGACGTGAGGGTCGTTTCCGCACCCTCACGCCGAGACGGGCCGCTTACAACGCCAGCGGCGCCCGACGGCACAGAGTAATCAAAGCCTGCACCCACTGCTCATGAGTGTTCAGGCAAGGGACCAACTGCAGATCCATGCCTCCGGCCGCCACGAACTGTTCGCGGCCTCGATCACCGATTTCCTCCAGCGTTTCGATGCAGTCGGCCACGAACGCTGGGCACATCACCAACAACTTCTTAACCCCCCTGGCAGCCAGCTCTTCAAGGTGCGCCTCGGTATAGGGTTCGATCCACTTGGCACGCCCTAGTCGCGACTGAAACGACACCGACCACTGTTCGGGCTGCAAGCCGGCGCGCTCGGCGAACGCAGCGGCGCTCTGGATGCACTGCGCGCGGTAGCAACTGGCAAGGACGGCACCTTCGGCACGCTGGCAGCAATCAACGGTTTTCAGACAATGCGCGCCGGTTGGATCCGTCTTGCGCAGATGCCGCTCAGGCAAGCCGTGAAAGCTCAGCAGCAGGTGGTCGAAGGGTTGTTCCAGGTGCGGTTGAGCGCTCGCAACCAGCGCATCGAGGTACTCCGGCTGGTCGAAAAACGGCTGCAGTATCGACAGCTGAATGTCGAGCTTTCGCTCACGAATCACCCGCCGCGCCTCTTCGATGACGGTGGTCGTGGTGCTGTCGGCGAACTGTGGATACAACGGCGCCAAAGTGACCTGCCGGATGCCCTGCCCAGCCAATTTCAGCAGCGAGCGCTCAATGGACAGCTCGCCATAGCGCATCGCCAGTTCCACGGAGCCCTCTTTCCAATACGGGCGGACGGCGTCGGTAAGGCGTTGACTGAGCACCACCAGTGGTGATCCTTCTGGCCACCAGATGGAAGCATAGGCATGTGCGGACTGTTCCGGGCGCTTGATCAGGATCAGCGAGACCAGCAACCGGCGAACTGGCCAAGGCAGGTCGATGACATAGGGATCCATCAGAAACTGGTTGAGATAGCGGCGTACATCAGCCACTTCAGTGGACGCCGGGGAACCCAGATTGACCAACAACAACGCCTGCTCTGACATGCACATTTCCAACTACTGATTTAATGGAGCGCGCCGCAACCCGTTGGCCGCGGCGCTATTTTCACATAGCGACTACGCCTTGCGCAGGTCCGCCAATGCCGCATCCAACGTCACGAAGCGAAACTGGAACCCCGCGGCCTGCAATCGCAACGGCTGGGCTTTCTGACCGCCTAGAATCAAACCCGACAGCTCACCCAGACCGACCTTCAAGGCCAGCGCCGGTACCGGCAGAACTGCTGGTCGCCCCAAACTCGCTGCGAACGCCTTGGCAAAGTCGGCATTACGCACTGGCTGAGGTGCGCAGGCATTGTAGGGCCCAGCAGCACCTGGCTGGTGCAACAGAAAATCTATCAGACCGATCTGGTCGTTCATGTGAATCCACGGCATCCACTGACGACCACTACCTTGTCTGCCTCCCAGCCCGAGCGCGAACAAGGGTCTGAGCCGTTGTAGGAACCCGCCATGAGCTGCCAACACCAGCCCCGTTCGGACCAGCACCACACGAATGCCCAACGACTCAGCTCGCGTGGCACTTTCCTCCCAGGCGGCGCAGAGCTGGCTAGCGAAATCGTTGCTAACCGCGCTGTCATCCTCGCTCAGTTCTCGTTCACCACCGTTGCCATACCAGCCAACGGCCGAGCCGGAAATCAGCAGGGCAGGCTTTTGTTGCCTGGTTGCAAGCCATTCAACCAACTGCTCGGTTAGCTTGATACGGCTGTTCCAAAGCAACAGACGGCGGGATTTGGTCCAGGGACGATCAGCAATCGGCGCACCTGCAAGGTTGATAACCGCGTCAAGCCGGACCTGATCGAGCTCGCCCAGATCGCCGATGCCCGTTACTGACTCGCCGCAACGGTCCGCCACCTGCTCGGGTGACCGACTCCAGACCCAGAGCTGATGGCCCTGAGACAACCAGTGTTTACACAGTGCACGACCGATCAGGCCGGTCCCGCCGGTGAGCAATATGTTCATTGCGGCCTCCGCAAGTCAGCTGTGGGCTCGCGCCTATGACTCCGCGAGCTGCTACGTTCTGATGTTACACCTATACAGCCATCGATTGCTGTATAACTTAGTAGTGCAAGCGTAGTCCATGTACAACTTGGCAAACAGGTGGCCAATGCACATCCAGTCTCTCACCGGCGTCCAGTCGCTATGAATCGATTCAATCCAGACAAGCTGCTGCTTTCTAAATGGACAGCTACTCGACCACAGAACAAGGAAAAACACTTTCTCGTCACGGAGCTCCTACGGGATGAAGATGACGTTTTGCTGAAGGTGGAGCTGCAGGCCGTCCTCACTCGACGCAGCCAATGGATTGATTGGCACGCGCTGCAAGACGATCAGCAATGGCTGTTTGGCTGGCGGTAACGAACCGTCGCGCTCGCTAGGCGATAGCCGCATCAACACTTCTTGTACACGGGCTATTGACCTGTACAAGTAAGCGCTTATGATCTCCACATATTGTACAGAACCTCTTATCTGTACAGGAACACAGTGAGGTCATCCCCATGCCCAATGCCTCTCGTCCCGCAATCAAAGTCGGTATCAGTGCCTGCCTGCTCGGCAGCCCGGTGCGGTTCAATGGCGGCCATAAGGAATCGCGGCTATGCAGCGAAACGCTGGCCAAACATTTCGAGTTCGTGGCGGTCTGCCCGGAGGTCGCCATAGGTCTCGGTACGCCACGTGAGCCAATCCGCCTGGTCGGCGATCCCGACAGCCCTCGCGCAGTTGGCACCGTGCACCCGGAGCTGGATGTCAGTGAAGCCCTGACCGCTTACGGCAAGCAGATCGCCCGCGAACTGGGTGATATCAGCGGTTATATCCTGATGCAGAAATCCCCCTCCTGCGGAATGGAGCGGGTCAAGGTCTACCAGGCCAATGGGCATCCCATCGACGGTGGCGGCTCCGGCCTGTTCGCTCATGCACTAATGGAAGCGCGGCCGGACCTGCCCATTGAAGAAGACGGCCGGCTAAACGACCCTGTGCTGCGGGAAAATTTCCTTACCCGAATCTTTGCCTACGCCGAATGGCAGCGTTTGCTCGAAGCCGGGCTGACCCGCAAGGCGTTGGTCGAATTCCATTCGCGACACAAGTACCAGCTGATGGCGACCAACCCCTTGCAATACAAAGCCCTCGGTCGGCTGGTCGGGACGGTCGGCACTAAGCCGCTGGACGAGTTCGCACCGGTCTATTTCAGCCGGCTGATGGCAGCGCTCAAAACCACAGCTTCGCGCGGCACGCACAGCAATGTCCTGCAGCACTTGAGCGGCTATCTGAAGAACGATCTTTGCGGCGACGACAAGCAGGAGCTGCAACGTCTCATCAGCCAATACCGCGAGGGCATCGTGCCCCTCGTCGTACCGATGACGCTGCTCAAGCACCACTTCCGCCGTCATCCGGACCGTTACGTGGCCAGCCAGGTGTATATGCAGCCCCATCCAGAAGACCTCAGCCTACGCAACGGCATCTAAACATGACCCTGAATATTGATGATGAGATCGACCCCAGTCGTGAAGACGGCTGGTTTCCGATCAGGGAGGTCGCGCGCCTTACTGGAGTCAATCCGGTCACCCTGCGGGCTTGGGAACGTCGTTACGGGCTGATCGTGCCGCGTCGCACGCCCAAGGGCCATCGGCTCTATGACGACAGTCACGTCAAGCGCATCCAGAGCATTCTCAAGTGGCTCAACCGGGGCGTTGCAGTCGGTCAAGTCAAGCAGTTGCTGGACGCCCGCCAGAGCACCAATCCCACCGAACATAACCAGTGGGCCGGAATGCACGACCAGATGTATCAGGCCGTCACCGACCTTTCCGAGCGACAGCTAGACGACAGCTTCAACCGTGCGCTGTCTCTATATCCACCACTTACCCTGTGCAAGCACCTGCTAATGCCCTTGCTGCTGAGCCTCGAACAACGCTGGACCAGCTCGTTCGGTGCGGAGCTCGAGCGTGGATTGTTCTGTTCATGGCTGCGAACTAAGCTCGGCACCCGCATCTATCACAGCAACCGCCAGCACAACGGCGCTCCGTTGTTGTTAATGACCCTATGCGAGCAGCGCTTCGAGCCGGGCTTGTGGCTCAGCGCCTGGCTGGTCTCCAGCGCCGGTTGCCCTGCCGAGGTAATCGAGTGGTCGGTGCCGCTGGCGGAACTGCCGCTGGCGCTGGAACGGATCAAACCGCGTGGCCTGCTGCTCTATGCCAGCCAGTCGCTGGATAGTGGCTACCTCAAGCGCCAACTGCCGCGCCTGGCCGACCCGCACGGTATGCCGCTGCTGTTGGCAGGGCCTGCAGCCAGCATCCACCTGGCCGAACTGCGCGACGTACCTGGCCTGACCCTCGCCATCGACCCCCTCGCCGCCCTCGAAGTCCTGCAGGATGGGCCGCTGCTTGAAAATCTCAAAGGGTATCGGGAATGAACCAGCTTCTCTGGCTACGCACCGATTTGCGCGTCAGTGACAATAGCGCCTTGGCTGCCGCGATGAGCACCGGTCCGACCGTGGCGCTCTATCTGATTACACCTGGGCAGTGGCTCGCCCATGACGACGCGCCGTGCAAGGTCGATTTCTGGCTACGCAATCTGGCCGAACTGTCGATACGCCTCTCGGAACTGAACGTCCCGCTGCTGATCCGCACCGTTGAAGACTGGCAGGCAGTGCCGGCGGTGATTGTTGATATTTGCCACACCCATGAGATCAGTACCCTGCACGTCAACGACGAGTACGGTGTGAACGAGCAGCGCCGTGACGAGGCGGTCGCCGGAGCGCTGCGAAAAACGCCCACCGACATGCGTCGCCACCTTGATCAGCTGTTGTTTGCACCAGGGACCATCACGACGCTGTCGGGTGGTTACTTCAAGGTCTTCAGCCAGTTCCGAAAGGTGTGTTATGCCCGGCTGACACAGTCACTTCCCGCGTGTCTCCCCGTCCCGGATCGCCAGGCATCGCTGCTGGTTGTCAGCGACTCGGTGCCGCAGGCAGTCGATGGTTTCGCCCAACCCAGCGACTATCTGCGTTCGCTGTGGCCGGCTGGCGAAGACTTCGCCCAACTTCGCCTTGCAAAGTTCGCCGAAGACGACCTGGCGGACTATCAACAACGTCGCGACTTCCCCGCCGAGCCGGGTACCAGCCAAGTTTCCGCCTACCTGGCTGCAGGCGTCATTTCCCCTCGGCAATGCCTGCATGCCGCTTTAAGAGCTAATCGGGGCGAACACGACAGCGGCAATCCCGGTGCGGTCACCTGGATCAATGAACTGCTCTGGCGAGAGTTCTACAAACATGTACTGGTCGGCTATCCACACGTCTCGATGGGCCGGGGGTTCCGGCGAGAAACCGATACCCTGCCCTGGCGTCACGCACCGGATGAGCTGGCGGCCTGGCAGCAGGGCCGTACCGGATTTCCGATCATCGATGCCGCCATGCGCCAATTGCTGGCCACGGGCTGGATGCACAATCGCCTGCGCATGATCGTCGCCATGTTTCTGAGCAAAAACCTGTTGATCGACTGGCGCGAAGGTGAGCGTTGGTTCATGCAGCACCTGATCGATGGCGACCTCGCCGCCAATAATGGCGGATGGCAGTGGAGCGCCTCGACGGGGACCGATTCGGTGCCTTATTTCCGCTTGTTCAACCCGCAAAGTCAGTCGGCCAAATTCGACCCGGACGGCCGGTTCCTGCGGCGTTGGCTGCCCGAGCTGGCGGAATTGGACAAACGCGGAATCCACAACCCGGCGAAGCTGAACGGGCTGTTTTCAGGCGTCGAGTACCCGTCTCCTATCATCGATCTGCCAATGAGCCGTGAGCGTGCGCTTTCAGCATTCAGGCAATTGGGAGAGGTGCTGTGAGCGGCTTTCTGCAGCAGTTTTCGGCCAACTTCGCGCGGCTCGATGTACGCAATCTCGACCGCCTTGCCGAGCTCTATGCCGACAACATCCATTTCACAGACCCGTTGCATGAAATCTGCGGGCTAACCCAGCTGCACGATTATTTTGCAGAGCTGTACGCCGATCTCACGTCACTCGACTTCGAGTTTTTCGCCTTCGACGAGGTGCGGGAAGGCGAAGGTTATCTCCGCTGGGTCATGAGCTTTCGCCATCCCCGCCTCAATCAAGGCCAGCTCATCAGCCTGGAAGGTTGCACCATGCTGCGCTGGAATGCGGCTGGCAAGGTGGTGCGTCATCGCGATTATTTCGACGCAGGCGCCTTGATTTATCAACACGTTCCCGTTGTCGGATCGATGATTCGCTGGTTGCACCGGAGAATCGCATGAGCCCGTCGCAATGCCTTTGGCTGACCAGCGCGAGCCGCGGGCCTGGTCAGGCATTGGCCGGTCAGCAGGGCTTCCCAATGCCCAAGCGCTGGCCAGCAGAACGGGCAGCACGCCAAATCGCCGGCAAGCTTGATCGGCAGCCGCATGGCATCGTCTTTCTGGCGGCGTTTGTCGCCGCACTGCGTTCCACCTCTCTACTACCGGCACGCCTGCAGTACGCACTGGGCCAGCGCATGGCGCGCCGTTGATCAAGGAAAACGGTCATGAAAGTGGCGATCATCGGAGGCGGTATCTCCGGCCTGACGAGCGCGCACCTGCTGCATCGCGAGCACGACATCACCCTGTTCGAGGCAGCTGGCTGGCTTGGCGGACATACGCATACGGTGGACGTCAGTCTGCTGGGTCGGGATTACGCAATCGATACCGGCTTTATCGTATTCAATGAACGGGCCTATCCCAACTTCATCGAACTGATCGAGCGTCTCGGCGTGGCCTTCAAACCGACCGAAATGAGCTTCTCGGTGAGCGATCCGTTATCCGGCCTGGAATACAACGGCAATAACCTAAACAGTCTTTTCGCCCAGCGCAGCAACCTCTTGTCGCCCTCCTTCTGGAACATGGTCCGCGACATTCTGCGCTTCAACAAGGAGAGCCTCGACGACTACGCCAATCAGCGCATAGCCCCGCACGTCACGCTCGGCGAATACCTGCGTTGGGGCGGCTATAGCCAACGTTTGATCGATCACTACATCGTGCCCATGGGGGCTGCAATCTGGTCGATGTCGCTGCATGAAATGCTCGGTTTCCCGCTGCTGTTCTTCGTTCGTTTCTTCAAGAACCACGGGTTACTGCCGGTCAGCCAACGGCCTCGGTGGTATGTGATCGAGGGTGGATCAAGTGCCTATGTCGGACCGCTGACCCAGGGCTTCAGCCAGCGCGTCCGGCTCAACTGCCCGGTATTCGAAGTGAACCGCGATCGCCTGGGCGTGACGGTCGTCAGTGCGCAGGGTGCCGAGCGTTTCGACAAAGTCATCTTTGCCTGTCACAGCGACCAGGCGTTGAGGCTGCTAAACGCACCGACTTCGGCCGAACAGCAGATTCTGGCCGCACTGCGTTATGCCGATAACGACGTGGTGCTGCACACCGATACCCGGCTGTTGCCAAAGCGCCCGCTGGCATGGGCCAGCTGGAACTACCGCCTCGGCAGTCCGGGCGAGCAGCTGGCAGCGGTCACCTACAACATGAACCTACTGCAGGGTATCGAAGCGCCGGAAACGTTTTGCCTCAGCCTGAACCAGACCCGCTTCATCGACCCTTCGCGGATTCTCGGGCGCTACACCTATGCTCATCCGCAATACAGCCTGGACGGAATCGCTGCACAAAATCGCGCCGATGAACTGTGCGGCCCGAATCACAGCTACTTCTGTGGCGCCTACTGGGGTGATGGCTTTCATGAAGACGGCGTGGTCAGTGCGATGCGGGTGGCCGATGCGCTGGGCAACCGGGGTTGAACGCAACTCACACAGCACCCCGAGTCTTCCATGCCACGAACCGGCCATGAGCCGATGAGCGGTCTGAGTTCCAGTTAAAAGCCAGCCGATATAGCGATGCGCGCCCGAGCGCTTTACGAGAGGCATTCGATGAACAGCACGACCTTCACCATGCAAGACTACTACCGCAAGGCCGATCGAATCATGCTCGGCGTGCTGTGGTTTCTCTTCGTATACGCGCTCGGTTTGGCAGCAATGAGCGGCAGCTGGGCACAGGCCATCGTCGTGGGTGGCGGTACCGCGCTCGCGATGACAGTGCTCAACGCACTGATTTCAGGCGAGCGGCTGATGCGCTGCCTCATCGGCGCTGCGTTCATGGTCATGTCAGCGCTGCACATCAACCAGGAGCACGGCATGCTGGAGATGCACTTCGGCATCTTCGCCCTGCTCGCGTTCCTGGTGTATTACCGGGACTGGCTGCCCATCGTCGTGGCTGCTGCGACCATCGCGGTGCATCACCTGGCGTTCTTTGCACTACAGCAGCAAGGTGCCGAGGTGTTCCTGATGCCCCATGGCACCTGGGGTGAAGTCTTCCTGCATGCGTTTTATGTGGTACTTGAGAGTGCCATCCTCATTTATCTGGCGATACGCGGAAACGCCGAAGCGCGCGAAGGCGAAGCGCTGCTGAGCGCTGCGGCCGAGATCACCCGCAACCCTGAACGGATCGACCTCAACCATCGCTCCGCAGCCAGCGGGCCGGTAGGCGAGCGGTTCAATCAGCTGCTTGATCAACTGTCCGAATTGGTCAGTGCGGTGGTAATCGATGCACGCGGGCTCGACGGGACGGCTGGCAGCCTGAGCGCCGCAACCCGGCAAATGCGCGACGGTGCCGATCTACAACTGGGCGAAACCGCACAAATGGTCGATGCAATGCAGCAGATGTCGACCGCCATCGAAGAAGTCGCCGGTCATGCCGATCGGGCGGCACAAGCGGCACAAGCCGCAAACGCGAAGGCGGGACAGGGCCGGCAATCGGTCGCGACCAGCCGTCAGGAAATTGCCCAGCTGGCGCAGCGCATCGACGGAACCGACGAGGTCATGCAAGACCTGGCCGCCCAGTCCGAGCAGATCGGGCGCGTGCTCGAAGTGATCCGTAGCATCGCCGAACAGACCAACCTGCTGGCCTTGAACGCCGCCATCGAGGCCGCTCGGGCCGGGGAACAAGGCCGAGGCTTTGCGGTGGTTGCCGATGAGGTGCGTAACCTCGCGCAGAAAACGGCGACTTCTACTCGCGAGATTCAAGAGATCATCACGCGCCTGCAGCAAAGCAGCCGCAAAGCCGCCGATTCGATGCAGGTCAGCCGGCAGAGCGTGGCCCGTTGCGTCGAAGACAGCCAGCACACGACGGTGCTGCTGGAATCCATGGCACAGGAGATCGAATCCATCAGTCATATGAACGAGCTGATCGCTGCCGCAACCCATGAGCAGACTGCGGTTTCCGCGGATATCGCCAGCCACCTGCAGAGCGTTCAGCAGATCGCCGAGCAGAACGCTGTAGATGCCAGCAAGCTGGAGCAGGACAGCGTTGGCTTGACTGCGCTGGCCTCACGACTGGGCACGCTCAGCGGACGCTTCGCCGTTCGTTCATAAATGACATCAGGGCTTCGGTTGTACACCGGAGCCCGCGGCCTTCCCTGCTATCAGCCCCTTGGGAGTGACTACAGTGCGGAACATCAGCCGTACGAAGCCGCTATCAAACCTCAGGGGCCGGTCATTCCCGAACGGTGCGTGAGTCAAGGATCGCGACGCTTACCTGGTCTCGCCCTCTACGTTTGGCGACATACAAGCTACGGTCCGCAGCATCTACTAACGATGCAGCCGTCTAGCCTATGCCCGCGCCCACAGCGATTACCCACGAGCGTAGCGACGCCGATACTCTGAAACGTTGGAGCTTGAGTAACGAATGGCCTCACTGGCAGTCGCTATGGAGTGACCGTCTTTTTTTTGGCACCTGGGTGCCTTGAATGGTATTGGTCGCTTTCAGCTCAATCGCCGCACAGAGGAGTCAGCTCATGATCCCAGCCTCATTGGTCGACACGCTGCGTAGTGCCAGGCACGTTGTGGTTTTTACAGGCGCAGGCGTGTCGGCAGAAAGCGGTATTCCGACCTTTCGCGACTCACTCACCGGGTTATGGGAGCGTTTCGACGCGGCGTCGCTGGCAACGCCCGAAGCCTTCCTAGCCGATCCGCCTCTGGTCTGGGGTTGGTATGAGTGGCGTCGGATGAAGGTGCTGCAGGCCCAGCCGAACCTTGCGCACGTGGCCATTGCCGAACTGGCCCGCCACGTCCCTCACCTCACGCTTGTCACCCAGAACGTCGACGACCTCCACGAGCGCGCGGGCAGCACCGACGTCATTCACCTGCATGGCAGCCTGCATCAGCCACGTTGTTTCAACTGCGGCGAGCGCCCCGACACACCGCTGGGTATGCCGGACGAGCCCGAAGGTGGACGCCGACTGGAGCCGCCGCGCTGCAATGCCTGCGGCGCAAAGCTGCGCCCCGGCGTCGTCTGGTTTGGCGAAAGCCTGCCGACCGAAGCACTGAATACCGCCTTCGCTGCCGCAGAGACCTGCGATCTGCTCATTTCGGTCGGCACCTCCGGGATGGTCTACCCCGCTGCTGAAGTCCCGGGACTGGCCTGGCGGGCCGGAGCCGTAGTGGTCCACGTCAACCCGCAGCCAAATACCGATCACAGCGAGCGGGAATTTGCGTTGGCAGGGCTCGCTGGTGAGCAGCTGCCACCACTGGTCGAGCTGGCCTTTGGTGACCGCTGAGCGCCGTACCAGCCTGGCTGCAGAGCCACACGCTTCAGGTCAGTGGCGTGACCACCGCCGCCTGATAGGCCGGACGCTCTAGCAGTCGCTCATACCAGCTGCGCAGGTGCGGTAGGTCCGGGCGCTCGATGGGCATCTCGAACCAGGCGTAGGCGAAGCAGCCGAGCGGGATGTCGCCCATGCCGAACGAGACGCCACCCAGATAGGGTTGTTTCGAGAGGGCATGGTCAGCGATAGCCAACAACCTTCCGCACTCGCCGATTGCCATCTGTACTGCTGGCATATCGCGTTGATCCGGCGCAGTGCGCACCATGTTCCAGAACACCGTGCGGAAGGGAGCGGCCAGCGACGAGGTGACCCAGTCCATCCATTTGTCCGCCTCTGCGCGCTCGGCAGGGTCTGCGCTCCAGAGTGTTCCTTCCCCATAACGAGCGGCCAGATAGCGGACTATGGCATTGGACTCCCACAGCACCAACGCGCCGTCTTCCAGGCATGGCACCAGCTGGTTGGGATTCTTGGCGATATAGTCTGCGTCGCTTACGACTCCGAAGGCGCCGCCTGCATCGATTCGTGTGTAGGGAACATCCAGCTCTTCAAGGCACCAGAGCGCCTTCTTCACATTGGTCGAGTTCGCTCGGCCCCAGAGTTTCAACATGCGATTCGCTCCTGTTCTTTAGTCGATCAGTCAACGCTCAACCCTAGCTGTAAATTGCCGCTGCTTAACGGGCCTTACCTTTGTCAGCAAGCAGCCGCGTCGCACCCTGCGCTTTCTGCGTGTACCAGAACACCCGGCTTACACCGCGAGTGATTGCCACGTACGCCAGCCGCAGGTTTTCATCCGCCATGGCCTGGTCATAGCTGTTCCGAAAGAAGCCACTGTAGGCGTACAACGCACTGCGCAGCGGGTGGCGTTCACTCGGCAGGCAGTCATCGACGATGATCGCAACTTCCGCCTGCAGGCCTTTGGCGCGGTGGATGGTGTATGCCTTGACCGGCAGCTTGCGATCCAGCTGCGCCTCGATGGCCCGCAAGGGCTCGTTGCGGCGGCTGAGAACCAGTACGGCATTGCGGTCGGCGTTCGGCAGCCCGGCAACGTGGTCGCACTGGGTCTGGATATCGCGGATCAGATCGGGCAGACGGGTCTTGATATCGAAACGGGTAATCAGTTTCACGCCGTGATCGCCTGGCTGCGTTGGGCGGCTCGCCTTGCTGGCTTTGGCCTGTTTGACCGCAACGCCCGCCAGCACGGCTTCGCCGTCGCGGATTACCGGTTCGATGGAACGATAGTTGGTTTCCAGCATCAACGTCCGACTTTGCTTCGCCCCGCCCTTGGCCGGGAAGTACTTGTCGAAGTCCATGAACAGCTCCGGCGAACTGCCCCGCCAGCCATAGATCGACTGCCAGTCATCACCGATTGCCATCAGGCTGACCGTTTCACCCTGTCTCGCAAGGGTGCCGTGCAACGCCTGCAGCCACTGAACGATCTGTGGCGATATATCCTGAAACTCGTCGATCAGCAGATGGCTGAACGGTGCCAGCGCATCGCCGGAAACCTTGCCACCGCCGTTCAGCTGCTGAGTGAGGGCTTGGAACGCACCGTTGAACGTCATCAAGCCCTGGGCTTCCAGAGCGCTCTGGAAATGCCGCCAGAACAGCTGCAGCACTTCGATGAAGTTACGCTCGGGTTCCTTGCACGCCAGCCGTGTCAGTTGAATCTGGTCGATGCGAATGCCGATGCTTTCGATGAAGCCGGCTTGGACATAAAACGCCTCGAACAACGGCGCTGCACTGTACTCGCCGGTCAGCTTGCAGCCGTCCAAGGGCGCACGCGGAACCGCCCGCCGGGTGCCAGACTCGGGCGGCGGAGCGAGACCTAGCAAGGTATGCACCAGCTCTCGGAAACGTTGGTCTTCGGCGTAACAGCGCTGGTACGCCTCTTTCAGCAACCGCAACTGGCCGGCCCGTAAGCGCGACGCGGTGAGCGGGTTGTCCAGCTCTGTGGGCGAAGCCCCCTTCTCGTCCAGTTGTTCGAACCACTGCGGCTTGCCGAGCAGGTCCTTGGCCAGCACCGCCATGGCCGAGTGGAAGGTACGAACGCACTGACGTGCGCGGGCCGGATCAAAGTCGAAATTCCAGAAGCCCAGCACTCGGATCAATTGCTCGCGCAACTCGGCGCACGAGGCATTGGTGAAGGAAATCACCGTGAGCCGCTCGGGCGGGATGTCCAGATGGCAGAGCATGAACACCACGCGCAACACCAGCGTCGTGGATTTGCCCGAGCCCGCCCCTGCGAATATCCGTGTTGCTGGCGACTCTTCAAGAATCATCGCCCATTGCTCGTCGGACGGCGCTCGGATCACGCCTGCGTCCACCGCCCGCCCTACTCGCAGGCGCATGGCCTGGATTTGTTGCTCGTTCACGCAGAGTTTCGCAGGGCCGTAGATACCGTCACCGGCCGGCTTGCGCGCCTTCGTTCGGGGCTTGGACGCGACCTTGGGCGCGGTACTGGCAGCCGTATCTGCAAGGCGCGTTGGCTTAGCGGCTGACTTGGCTTTCCTGACCTTTTTGCCTGGATGCCCCGACTTGCCGCCGGACTTTACCCCGGCGTCCGGCCAGCGACGCAGAATCAGATCATCTTCAGACTGAACGTACGCAGAGGTACGCGGAAAACAACGCGCGAGCGCACTGGACACCAGCAGCTTGTAGCGCTTGACGGCAGACAGCATGAACAACCAACCGGGGCTAGACAGGTGGCCGATATGGTACGGGTTTTTGCCTTGCGGCTGGGCTCCAGGCGACAAGCCCGCCAAGTGTTCCCGCAGTACCCGGTCAGCTTCGAGTGATTCCGTACTTGCGAAGTTTTCGGTACAGCGTGTTACGGCTGATCCCCAGCTGTTGCGCAGCGCGACTGACGTGCCACTGCCGCGCGTCGAGAACCGCTAACAAGGCCTCGCGCTCGGCCTGACCCAGCGGATCCTGGGCTGGCTCGTGCATCGTTAACGGCGGGTATGCAGGAAGCACAGCCTCAACGTCAGCGCCGCCGATAGAACCGTTTTCAGCCAAGGCAATCAAGGTTCTGAGCACGTTGCGCATCTGCCGAACGTTGCCGGGCCAGTCATAAGAAAGGAGCAGCTGGCGTGCCCTGGCGTCCAGCTGTACGGCCTCCCCCCGTGCTTCCTTCTCGGTAAGGTGATCAAGCAACGCATCACGATCGCTGCGCGCTCGTACCGGTGAAAGCTCCACCGTTAGCCCGTTGAGACGATAGAAAAGGTCTTCGCGAAAGCGCCCTTCGGCGACCAATCCTTGCAGGTCGCGGTGACTGGCGCTGATCAGCCGCACGTCCAGCGGCGTCGGCACGACAGCGCCCAGTGGTAAGACTTGGCGCTCCTCCAATACACGCAGCAACCGGGTTTGCAGGGCCAGCGGCATGTCACCGATCTCATCGAGGAAGAGAATGCCACCGTTGGCCTGCTGTAGCTTGCCCGCCATGCCTTCCTTGCGTGCCCCGGTGAAACTGCCGCCGCGATAGCCGAACAGCTCGCTCTCGATCAGCGTTTCGGGAATAGCGGCGCAGTTAAGCGCAACGAACGGCTTTTGCGCCCGCGAACTGGCGCGATGAAGAGCGGCGGCGAACGCCTCCTTGCCCGTTCCAGTCTCGCCGTGCAGAAGCACCGGCACGTCCCGCTCCATGACCTTGAGCGCTCGTTGAAAGCGGCTTCGCAGCGATGGGTCCTCGAGGCACAACCCCGCTGTTTGTGGTTCCGCGCATTTGCCCCGAGCCGGAATCACGCGCATTTTCGGACCGCGTAGCTGGCCATGCAGCAGCTGGCCGTCCAATGTGCGAAGCGGCCAGCAGGTGCCTGGCTGCGGTGTGGCGCGTTGCAGCAGTTCGTCCAGACGAATATCCAACACCTGCTCCAGCGACATCCCCAGCAAGGCGTTACGACCAGCGCCAAGCAACCCCAGTGCCGTATCGTTGGCGGCGCTTATTCGGCCCCCACCATCGAACGCCAGCAGCCCTTCGCTGAGCAGACCGATGTATTCGGGCTGAGCGTGAAAGCGCAGCAGATAGGCGCCCTCGCAATGCTGCAGAAAGAAGCAGCTTTCGATCAGCTTCGCCGACAGATTGGTCAGCGCCATGGTGTGAAAACGCTGCTGGTGCGACAGCTCTTCGCGCGCCGATGACACGTTCAGTACCGCCAGTAATTCGCCCTGCGGATCGAACACCGGGCTGGCCGAACAGGTCAGCCTGGCATGACGGCCACGAAAGTGTTCGTCACGGCAGATGGTCAAGGCCTGGCGTTCGAGCAGGCACATTCCGACGCCGTTGGTGCCTTCGACCGCCTCGTCCCATACAGCTCCGAGCCACAGGCCGGCGCGCTGGAATTCCGTGCGCTCCGCCTCGCTGGAAACGCTGTCGATCACTACGCCACGCGCGTCCGTCAGCAGGACCGCATGACCAGCGCCGCCCAGTTGCTGATGCAGGCTGTTCATCTGCCAGTGCGCCACACCGACCACCTGCTGCAACCGTTCGCGGTGCTCGCGCAGGCGCGTCTGCTCGACTACGCAGGTTGCACGTGCGCTCGTTGGGTCGAGACGGTGCTGATCCAGGCAACGCCGCCAGGAGCGAGCGATGGCGGGGTCGGAAGCAGGCCCATGGGCCGCGCTCAGTCCTTCACCGAAACTGAGAACCTGATGGGCATGTCGAGCGATGTGCGGTGACGTCATTGTTGTTTTTCTCCGCGCTGATTCATGAGCGGTTTGCGCCAGCATAGGCCAATCAGTCGCGCAGCGCATGCCGTCCCAAACAGGAGACAGACTGCCACAGCGGACTGTGTCAGATCTGATACAGCCACGCTCCGTCAGCGACGTGGTCCGTGCAACAAAGCCGTCTATAACGCGCGTTCCCGATCCCTGGCCCGGCCTTTGCTCTGATCGATGTGGTATCCGGCCACAACAACAATGATCAGGAGAATCCCATGCCCCTTTCGCTTCCCGGCCCTGAACGGGCCATCGACTGACCCAAGCGGACACCACGCGGTTGCGCTCGCAGACTCCAGCTTCAACGCATGCCAACCGGCTTCGTGGGAGCGCTGAACGACTGCACGCTGCATAGATAACAAGAACCTTCGCAAGGACATACCCATGAACATCAGTATCGACTCCATGACCCCTGCCGAGACACCCACTGCCCAGCTCGCCGCTTGGGTCGAACGCCTCGGCCAGCGCCTCGCGCAACGTGACATCGACGGCGCACTCGATCTCTTTGCCGAGGACTGCCATTGGCGGGATCTGGTCCTGTTCAGCTGGAATCTGGTCACGCTCGAGGGCAAGGCCGATATCCGCGACATGCTTGAAGCCCGTCTTGAGGAGACCAAACCGGAGAGCTGGAAAGTCGAAGGTGAAGCGACATTTACTGACGGTGTGCTGGAAGGCTGGATCAGCCTGGAAACCGAAGTCGCGCGCGGCAAAGGTTACGTGCGACTGAAGGACGGCCTGTGCTGGACACTGCTCACCACCATGCGTGAACTCAAGAGTTTCGAGGAGCCGACCGGGCGCCGCAGGCCGATGGGTGCCGAGCACGGCCATGGGCGTGTCGACCGGCGCAACTGGCTGGAAAAGCGCCGCGATGAAGAAGCCGCACTCGGCATCACCGAACAGCCCTATTGCCTGGTGATCGGTGGCGGCCAGGGTGGGCTGGGGCTGGGCGCACGACTCAAGCGACTGGGTGTACCCTCGCTGATCATCGACAAAGCCGAGCGGCCCGGCGACCAATGGCGCGGTCGCTACAAGTCGCTGTGCCTGCATGATCCGGTCTGGTACGACCACATGCCTTATCTGCCGTTTCCGGAACATTGGCCGGTGTTTACACCGAAGGATCAGATCGGCGACTGGCTGGAAATGTATGCCAAGGTCATGGAACTCAACTACTGGGCCAAGACCGAGTGCGTCAGCGCCAGTTTCGATGAAAACGAAGGCCACTGGACCGTTCAGGTGCTGCGCGACGGCAAGCCGCTAACGCTCAAGCCCACGCAGCTGATCCTGGCCACCGGCATGTCAGGTGTGCCCAACGTCCCGGTGTATGCCGGTGCGCAAAGTTTCGCAGGTCAGCAGCACCACTCCAGCCAGCATCCGGGTGGCGATGCCTGGCGCGGCAAGCGCGCCGTGGTCATTGGCGCGAACAACTCGGCACATGACATCTGCGCCGATCTGGTGGAAAACGGCGCTGAGGTAACCATGGTCCAGCGCTCCAGCACTCACATCGTGCGTTCCGACTCGCTGATGGATATCGTCTTCGGCCCGCTCTACTCCGAGGATGCGCTCGAAAGCGGGCTGACCACCGACAAAGCCGACATGCTCTTCGCCTCCATCCCTTACAAGGTTCTACCCGAATTCCATCGCCAGGCCTTCGAGCAGGTAAAAGAGCGCGACAGGGCATTCTACGATCGCCTCGCGGCTGCCGGCTTCATGCTCGACTTCGGTGACGATGAGTCCGGCTTGTTTCTCAAGTACGTGCGTCGCGGCTCGGGGTACTACATCGACGTCGGCGCCTCTGAGCTGATCGCCAATGGCACCATCAAGTTGAAGAGCGGACCAGGGCTGAACGTCGAGCGGATCGAGGCGGACGCCGTGCTGCTCAGCGATGGCAGCCGTTTGCCGGCAGATCTTATCGTCTATGCCACGGGCTACGGTTCGATGAACGGCTGGGCGGCCAAACTGATCTCTCAGGATGTCGCTGACAAGGTCGGCCGTTGCTGGGGACTGGGGTCCGGCACCACCAAGGATCCGGGCCCATACGAAGGCGAACTGCGCAACATGTGGAAGCCCACACAGCAGCAGAACCTTTGGTTCCATGGCGGCAACCTGCACCAGTCGCGGCATTATTCGCTTTACCTGGCCCTGCAGTTGAAGGCCCGATTCGAGGGGCTGGACACTTCGGTCTACAAACTGGCGCCGAGCTACCATTGCGGTTGATTTGAATAGCGGCACGCATACGGGGCCTTCGGGCCCCGTTCTCGTTTCCGTAATCGACAGTTCATCAGATGCATCGCACGCGGCGCATCGTCGAGGTACTAAACAGAACAGTCATCTACGGCGCGCAGTTCCAAGCGCTGCCAAACATAGGTCGTTATGTACAGAATCGGTTTCGCCTGCATGTACCGCCATCCCAGCCACAGCGAATCGCTAAAGGAGCTGGAAGCAATCGAGCGCACTTTCAATCCGCGCGCGACCACGCTGCGCTGGCTCAACAGCGTGTCGCAGGAGGTAGCGCGGGAAAAGCTGAACGACATCATCGAGCACAACCTGGCGGCGCAGGTTCGGCTGATCGATTACGTCAGCACACTGCCGGAGCCGCTGCGCATGCTGCGTCTGAGCAGCGATCTGTTGCCCTTCTACAGCCATCCGGAGGTGGCGGATTTCTATCGCCAGGCGGACGTGCGTAACGCGATCGAAACGGGCTTCGCACAGATCGGCGAGCGAGCCAGAGCCTTGGGCATTCGCCTGTCGCTGCACCCCGGCCAGTATTGTGTGCTGGCTTCGGACAAGCCTCAGGTGGTGGAAAACAGCCTGGCGGAATTTGAGTATCACGCCGACATGATCCGGATGATGGGCTTCGGCCGGCAGTTCCAGGACTTCAAGTGCAACGTGCACATCGCAGGTCGCCTGGGCGTCGAAGGCATTCGTTCGATATGGCCACGGTTATCGCAGGAAGCGCGCCACTGCATCACCTTCGAGAACGAGGAGAAGACCTACGGCGTCGATGATTGCCTGCAGCTCGCCGACCTGGCGCCCGTGGTGCTGGATATCCACCACTGCTGGATCAACGAAGACCGGTATATCGACCCACACGACCCACGCGTGGCGCGCATTATCGACAGCTGGCACGGCGTAAGGCCAACCATGCACTATTCGCAGCCGCCGGAGCGACTGATGGAAATGGGCTTTTCCGCCGATGAGAAAATGGAGATGCCAGCCCTCCTCGAAACGCTGAGCAAGCGCGACCTCTACAGCCACAGCAAGCGCATGTGGAATCGCTGGACCAATCTCTACGCCCGTGAATTCCTCGACCGTTTCGACATGATGTTCGAAGCCAAGGACAAGAATCTCGCCACGTTGGACTATTACCGTGAGTACCTAGAGAGGCGCGCCGCCTAGCGGTCTCCCTGCCGCGTCATGCAGCGGCTGTGATCTCGATTCGCGCAGTGGTTCAGGGCGCCAACTTGAACCACAGCCACACCGCAAATAATACGAGCCCGGCGATGCCTATCGGCTTGGCATGGCGATTCCAGATATCCAATGCTGCTTTGCCCGCCACCGCGATCAACAATGCAAGGCCGTAGTAACGGGCACCCCGGGCGAGACAGGCGGCCGCCAGAAACAGAAAGATCGGGTAGGCGCTGGCGCCCGCCACGAGCACGGCGATCTGGAAGGGGATCGGGATGATGCCAATCGCCAGGATCGCGGTGAACCCATCCTCCCGGAACTGCTGATCAAACGCGTCGTAGGCTTCCTGTCCACCAAACAGTCCAACCAGCGTATCGCCCCACTGATCCATCGCGAATACACCCAGGTAGTAACCCAGCGTGGCGGCCGTGAGATTTCCAGCCAGCGCGACCGTTGCGATCCGCCATTTACGGTCGGCGTGACAGAGCATCCAGGGGATGAGAATCACCTCGATGGGAATCGGGATGAGCAGCGTCTCCATCATGGACGCTACAAACAGCAGCGGCATGGCGTGACGCGACTTATCAAGGCGATCGAGCCAGGCACGTGCGGAGGTCAGGCGGGTTGGGGACATAGAGGTACTACCGGGTTGAATAGGCAGGACGTTGGGTCTGCTGCTGCGCTTATTCATCGGAGTTCCAAGCAGACAACCCGTTCCTGAAACAGTGTGACTTCTCAGGACCGTAACGCCGGCTACGCTGCAGAGAGCCAATACCCTACTCCCCCGCTGCACTTTCCCTACCGCGCCGAGTCAGTATTAATCCAAAGGGGCCGTAATCATTCAGGTACCCCTAAGCCAGTGGTCGTTAGCGTGGTTAGCCAATGAATGAAGATAAATATCGGACCGCTGTAGACGCTGCGGCGATTTATTCAGAGACGGATCTCCGCGGGACCATTACTCATATCAACGATCAATTCTGTGCAATATCTGGCTACACCAAGGGCGAACTGATCGGCACGAACCACCGCCTGCTCAATTCTGGTCAGCACCCTCCCGAATTTTTTCGGACGTTATGGCGCACCATTTCAAGTGGCCATATCTGGAAGGGCGAGATATGCAACCGCCGCAAGGACGGCTCGCTCTACTGGGTCAACAGCACCATCGTCCCGATCAAGGACGACCTGGCGCAACACGTCGAGAAGTACATTTCGATCCGGTTCGATGTGACGGAAAAGCAGGAGTTACTCGAGGCCATGCAGTGGCGTGCGTCCCACGACGTGCTCACTACACTCCCGAACCGGGTGTATCTGCACGACCGGCTGCATCAAGCCATCTCGGCAGCGCAGCGTCATGGCCGGTCGCTTGCGGTATGCATTCTCGATCTCGACGGTTTCAAGGCAGTGAACGACCGCTACGGGCACGCCACGGGCGATTTGCTACTCGTCGAAGTGGCAAACCGGCTGACGCGGGAATTGCGCACGGAAGATCTTCTTGCGCGTCTAGGCGGAGACGAATTCGTGTTGCTGCTGGATCAAGTCGATGAAACGCTGCTTCCTGCCGCGTTGCAGCGCGTCCTGGACGTCATCGCCGTGCCCTTCCACATCGACGGATACGTTATGAAGGTTGCCGGCTCTCTCGGCGTAACCATCTACCCACAGGATAACGAAGGCCCCGATACTTTGTTACGCCATGCTGATCAAGCGATGTACGAAGCCAAGCACGCTTTCGCTTCTTTGACGTGTCGATCAGTCAGAAGACGCAGGCAGCCTTCAAGAACATCGAGTGCGTGAAACATGCGCTGGAGAATGATGAGCTGCGCCTGCACTACCAGCCCAAGGTGAACCTGCGCAACGGCACGGTAATCGGTTTCGAAGCACTGCTGCGGTGGCAGCACCCGGAGCTGGGTCTATTGCCGCCTGACGCGTTCCTACCGGCTGTGGAGCGGACCGATGTCATCATAGATATCGGAGACTGGGTGATGGATCAGACGTTACGCCAGCTACGCATCTGGGCCGCCGACGGACATCATTGGCCGACGAGCGTGAACATCGCGGCGCGGCATTTCCAGCTGCCCAATTTCGTCGATCGCTTGCAGCGCCTGCTGGCCAAACATTCGGATGTCGAACCGCGGTTACTTGATCTCGAGATTGTAGAGTCCACGGCCATCGACAATCTCGAGCACGTCAGCCAATGCCTGATCGACTGCCAGCAGATGGGGGTCACCTTTTCGCTGGATGACTTCGGCACGGGCTTTTCATCACTCAACTATCTCAAGCGATTACCGGCACAAACGATCAAGATCGACAAGTCGTTCGTGCGTGACATTCTTCACGACAAGGAGGACCTCGCTTTATCCGAGGCAATCATCAACCTGTCGCGGACGTTCGAACGAGAAGTGATTGCGGAAGGCGTAGAAACGGACCTGCAAGAGAAAATGCTACTGGGGATGGGCTGCTATCTGGCCCAGGGATACGGTATAGCGCCACCCATGCCGGCAGACCAGGTGTCTGATTGGGCGACCCTTTACGAGTTAACGCACCGATAACGGGTGGCAAACGTACCCGGGATGTTCATCTTGAATGAGTGAATATCCTGCACGAACTCCACCAGCTCGCGCAGGATGGCAGGTGGTCAGGAATTCCTTAGTTGAATGTCATGCTCCCGCCGTCTGGCCAAGATGTCCGCTGCAACGAGTGCAAGTAACGGCAAGACACCGACCTTGAGGCCCAGCTCCCATGATCCAAGGAACCCAATCAGTACCGCTCCTACAACAACGATGGCAGCAACGCAGTGAGCGCAAAAGCGCCACAACTCGAGTGCAACGACCTGAGCATTCTGGTTGTTGGTCATAGTTAGCCCCTCTTTCTTGTTGTAATAAGCTTTGTACAATTTCAGCGTAGCCAGCATAACGGTTCGTGCAAACACATTTTTGTTTCAGGAATGTGTCTAGCTCGCCGGTTCTAGCACCTCTTACCCCTCCCAATGACCGTAATCGCAAGCCATTTCGCGCGTGACGCGCCGAAACGGCCGACTTGCGAATCAGTCGCAACGCCCCCGATTGTTCGACGAGCGGTCTAGATTTCGCCTGACCGTTGCACTCGCCGGAGCCTAGCCGGCGACGATCTGCTCGAGGGCGCCCTGCAAGATATCGATAGTCCGATCGACGTTTTTCAGCTTCTCGAGGCCAAACAGCCCCATGCGGAAGGTCTGGAAGTCCGCAGGCTCATCACACTGCAGCGGGACACCGGCGGCAATCTGCAGACCTTGTGCGGCAAATTTGCTGCCGTTCTTGATGCCAGCATCGTCGGTGTAACAGACCACCACGCCAGGCGCTTCGAACCCAGGGGCAGCCACGCTCTTGAAGCCCTTCTGCGCCAGCAATGATCGGACACGCTGCCCAAGCTCCAGCTGCTGCGCACGAACGGTTTCAAATCCGTAGTCTCGAGTTTCCAGCATGACATCGCGAAAGCGCGCCAAGGCGTCGCTCGGCATGGTGGCGTGATAGGCGTGACCGCCCTGCTCGTAGGCCTGCATGATCTGCAGCCATTTCTTCAGGTCGCAGGCGAAGCTGCTGCTCTGAGTCGCCTCGACGCGTGCCTGGGCAGCCTCGCTGAGCATCACCAGTGCGCAACAGGGTGAAGCGCTCCAGCCTTTTTGAGGCGCGCTGATCAGCACGTCCACGCCGCTCGCCTGCATATCAACCCAGAGCGCACCGGAGGCAATGCAATCAAGTACGAACAGCCCACCCACCGCATGCACGGCGTCGCCGATTGCGCGCAGGTAGTCATCCGGCAGGATGATCCCGGACGAGGTTTCCACATGGGGAGCAAATACCAGGTCCGGCTTGTTGGTGGAAATGCTGGCGACCACTTCATCTATAGGCGGCGGTGTGAACGCAGCTTGCGCAGTCTGATCCAGTGGTCGCGCCTTGAGCACGGTGGACTGCGCCGGAATCCGGCCCATGTCGAATATCTGCGTCCATCGATAGCTGAACCAGCCGTTGCGAATCACCAGGCAGTTGCGGTCGTGGGCCAGCTGACGTGCCACCGCTTCCATTCCAAAGGTGCCGCTGCCCGGCACCACTGCGACTGAGTGGGCGTTGTAGACAGATTTCAGCGTGCTGGAGATGTCGTTCATCACGCTCTGGAACGACCGGGACATGTGGTTCAGCGATCGGTCCGTGTAGACGACCGAGTATTCGATCAGCCCATCGGGATCAACGCGAGGGTATAGCTCCGACATGGAATGACTCCGCAGATAGAGGCCTGACTTTGACCCTGCCCGAAGCTTGAGCGCTTTACAACAACCAAAGCGTCCTCCCAGCTCGGCCGCCTACAGCGAAACGCCTCGAACCCAGTGCCGCTTACATGCAGTTGCCGTTGCCCTGAAACCCCGCGCAACCAGCAACCGAAATTTCAGAATAGTTCAACAAATAAATTACCGTTTATCGGATTACTTCCTTAGCTAGAAGGGAGACAACGTTAACGGTTAATTCAAAAAAATGACGCCATCATCCGCGCAGCCCTTATAACTAAAGGTCTCCAGACCGGCGCGCATGGACAATAGCGTGGCGACTTAATATCAAACTGCTATTAACCGCTGAGATAGTCTATTTATTGGCGCCAATACAAGGTCGCTAAAAGTTTTAGCGATTCGCAAAATAAATTATAAGTACGCAAACGAAACGGGAGCTTTCACAGCCCCGGTCGTTTTACTGATTGGTTCGTTCTGTTTGTGGGATACCGCCTGCCGTTGCAGCGCCGCTTATTGATCAACCTCCCCTTGTCGCTACACCGAAACCTAGTTCGGTGTTCATGATCACGGTGAGCCGATGTTTAACCATTTTCCCCCGAGGCCCAGCAAAGGCCTCATGCCTGCAATGGCCCTGGCCACGCTGTTGGGCTTGTTCCCTGTAGGCGACGCTTACGCTGCTAATGCCGTGGATACGAGCGCGTCGAGCCTGTCTTACTCGGCATTGGTCAATAAGTTCACCAACAGCTACTGGCAGAACGGCTCCTGGCGCGCCTCGGCAGGCGTTTCGGTCGCCGCGACTCAACAGAACATGACAGCGTTTCGAGTCGGCACCTCGGTGCGTACGGCAGATGGGCAGATTCGCACGGTCACCGCGCTCAAACCGGCCAGCGGCGCCCTGACCGTATTCATGAATGGTCCGGTGCTCGACGGCAATCTGGTCGGTTATCCCAACAGGCTCCGCGTGAGCACCGTGGCGAGCACGCTACCCGTGCCAGCCTCGCCGAGCCCCGCGCCGGTTGCCTCGCCGAGCCATGCGGCGCTGATCAACAAATTCACCAACAGCTACTGGCTGAACGGCTCCTGGCGTGCGTCGGCAGGCGTTTCGGTCGCCGCGACCGCACAGAACAAGGCGGCCTTCGTAGTTGGCGCATCGGTACGTACGGCCGACGGTCAGGTGCGCACCATCACCTCGGTAAAGCCCGCCAGCGGCGCCCTTACGGTGTTTATGGATGGCCCAGTGCTCGATGGCAATCGCATTGGTTATCCGAACAAACTCAGCCTGGTAGCGGCTCCGGTCATCCTGCCCGCCGCGCCTTCGGCGCCGATTGCGGAGGTCACGCTGCCGGCAATCGAGCCGGTACGCCTTGTCGGTGTTGCGCTGTCTGGCGCCGCCTTCGGTCCTTCGGTCTTGCCGGGAAAACACGGGACCAATTACATCTATCCAGCCGAGTCCTACTACAAGAAATACGCCGAGCAGGGTTTGAAGCTGGTGCGTCTGCCTTTTCTCTGGGAGCGCATACAGCCGAAGCTGGACACCGAGCTCGACACTGCGCAACTGGCACTGCTCACCCAATCGCTCGACTTTGCCCACAAGCATGGCGTGAAGGTCGTGTTGGACATGCATAACTACTATCGTTACTACCGCCAGCCGATAGGTTCCGAAACGGTATCGATCCAGTCGTTCGCCAATACCTGGAAGCGTATCGCGCTGAAAGTCGGCAAACATCCGGCACTCAGCGGCTACGGTCTGATGAACGAGCCGAACACCAAAGGGCTCTGGCCGCAAGCTGCGCTGGCGGCCGCCAAGGAAATCCGCAAGGTCGACCGCACTAACTGGATCTACGTTGCCGGAGATCGGTTCTCCAGCGCCTGGCACTGGCCGCAATCAAACACCCAGCTCATCGCCGATCCCTGGATGCGCGACCCGAACAATAACCTGATCTTCGAAGCCCACATGTACCTCGACCGGGATACGTCGGGGATGTATGTGGACAAGACCGAAACCTTCGCACCGGAGCTCGGCATCAATCGCGCCAAACCCTTCGTGGACTGGCTGAGGACCAACAACCTGCGCGGCTTCATCGGCGAGATGGGCGTGCCGAAGTATGCGCCCGACGCGATCGTCGCGATGGATAACCTGCTCGGCTATCTGCGCGAGAACTGCGTTCCGCTGACCTACTGGGCCGGTGGTCCATGGTGGGGCAACTACATCCTTGCACTCGACGTAGCGGGCGGCGCGGAGCAGCCGCAGCTAGCGGTGCTGAGAAAGCATGCCGCGACTCCGAACAGCTGCGCAGCCATTGGCGAACCGCTGTAACCTCAAGCGGCCGCTACTCTAACTCTAGCGAAGGCCTGACACGTTTTGCGTGTCAGGCCTTTTTTGTTGGCTCTCCTTACTCAGCGGGCCCGCAGGAGGCCTACACCCTCTCCCCACCTCTTCATCACAAAACAAGCGGAACCAATCAACGCGTAGACGGGACGAATTCGTTATGCCTGCTTACAGCTACCCGAACGGCCGATATGACGTCGCGCCGAATAGCACCGAGGATCGGTCATGACGGAAGAAATCCTGTTGGCAGCGACTGGTCTGCTGGTCGTGCTGACTTTTCTACCACTCTGGAAGAACCCCGTCTGGTGGGTACGCGGGCTCGATTTCCCCCGCTTGCAACTGTGCGTACTCGCCTTTGCATTGCTATTGGCCCAGGCGCTATTGCTGTCTTACGCCAAACCGCTTCAAGTTCTGATCAGTGCTCTGTCGATCCTGTGCCTTGCCTACCAGGCCTGGTGGATCATTCCCTACACCCGTCTGTGGCGTCCCGAGGTAAAGACCGCTGTCCCTGCCCGCGAAAAACCCCGCATACGCGTTATGGCGGCGAACGTCCTGACGCCGAACCGCCAGACCGACAAGCTCAAAGCGCTGGTCCGCGAGCACCGCCCCGATATCTTGGTGACGCTCGAAACTGACCAATGGTGGGAGGATCAACTCGAGGAACTGAGCGATGAATACCCCTACTCCTGCCGGTGCCCGCTGGACAACCTTTACGGCATGCATGTCTGGTCCCGTTTGCCGTTGGAAAATGCGGAAACCCGTTTCCTCGTCGAAGACGATGTGCCGTCGATGCACGCCAAGGTCCGTCTGAATGATCAGTTGGCGATCCGCATGCACTTCCTGCACCCCGCCCCGCCTAGCCCCACGGAAAACGACGAATCAACCGAGCGCGACGTCGAACTGCTGGTAGTAGCCGAGAGCGTTCGGGACGATCTGGAAGACATTCCGGTCATCGTCACCGGCGACCTCAACGATGTAGCCTGGTCACCCAACACACGACTGTTTCGCAAGATCAGCGGATTGCTGGACCCACGCGTCGGTCGCGGTATGGTCAACAGTTTCCACGCTCAGCACTGGTTTCTCCGCTGGCCGCTGGATCACTTGTTTCATAGCCATCACTTCCAGCTGGTACGCATCCAACGCCTGCCCGAGTTCGGTTCCGACCATTTTCCTGTATTGGTCGAATTGCAATATGACCCAGCGCCCGAACAACAGAGCCTGCAGGGCGACGCAGAAGATGAAGATGAGGCGGAGGAAAAGATCCGCAAAGAAGGGGTCAGCGAGTCCGACGTGCCGGAGCCGGAAAAACACTGAACCCAGCGACGCGTGTGCTGGCTTCGAGCAGCGCCCCGGAGAGCGATCCTGCATCTGTGGAGGCGCGGTCCAGCGCTTTCAGATCTCGTAGACCCAATTGAACTGCGTCGCTAGACGCATTGTTTCGTGAGAGTCCAGAGCCAGCAATCATCGGCGAGGCGTCATCTGCCGGATGCGCCGGATCAATGCACAGCGAGGGTCTACGCTGAGGAGAGACAGATGGATAAGCCGCACGGGCTTGTCTACTGGTGGAGATGACAGATCGCAGCTTGCTGCGCAGCCGCCGAGGTATCCCGCCTACCGCACCACGGAGGACAGCCACATGGTCACCAGCACACTCGGCATCACGCTCGACGAGGCAACTCGCGATCGACTCGAGGACGCAGCCAGACGGATCGAGCGCCCGCCACAGTGGGTGATCGAGCAGGCACTGCTCCGCTACCTCGAGGAGGTCGAACGCGACACGAGTCCGCCCGAGGCCGAGGCGGTGTCGCACGTCGGGGAGGATCAAACGGCCAATCTTGTTCCTGGCAGCCAGCCGTTCATCGAATTTGCACAGAGCATTCTGCCGCAGTCGGTGCTCCGCGCAGCCATCACCGCTGCCTATCGCCGCCCTGAGCCGGAGGCGTTGCCGATGCTATTGGAGCAGGCGCGGCTGTCGCCGGAAAAGGCCGAAGCGACCCGCCGGCTTGCGCTACGCATCGCCGAGAAGCTGCGCAACCAGAAAAGCGCCGGTGGGCGGCAAGGCCTGGTGCAGGGGTTGCTACAGGAATTCTCATTGTCATCCCAGGAAGGCGTCGCCTTAATGTGCCTGGCTGAGGCCTTGCTGAGAGTGCCGGACAGGGGCACTCGGGATGCGTTGATTCGCGACAAGATCAGCACCGGCAACTGGCAACCGCACCTGGGCAACAGCCAGTCGGTATTCGTGAACGCCGCCACCTGGGGTTTGATGCTCACCGGCCGGCTGGTCGCCACGCATAACGAAACCAGCCTTTCATCATCACTGAACCGCCTGATCGGCAAAGGTGGCGAGCCGCTCATCCGCAAGGGCGTGGACATGGCGATGCGGTTGATGGGCGAGCAGTTCGTCACAGGCGAAACCATCAACGAAGCGCTGACCAATGCCCAAACCATGGAAGCCAAAGGGTTCAGATATTCCTACGACATGCTTGGCGAAGCTGCGCTCACCGCCGCAGATGCGCGGCGCTATCTGGCCTCGTACGAACAGGCGATCCATTCCATCGGCATGGCTTCGCGCGGTCGTGGCATTTACGAGGGCCCAGGCATCTCGATCAAACTGTCGGCTCTACACCCGCGCTACAGCCGTGCGCAGTACGACCGGGTGATGGATGAGCTCTACCCTGTCCTGGTGTCACTGACTGAACTGGCGCGGCGCTATGACATTGGCATCAACATCGATGCCGAGGAAGCGGATCGCCTTGAGTTGTCCCTGGAACTACTCGAACGGCTTTGCTTCGAGCCGTCATTGGCCGACTGGAACGGCATCGGTTTCGTCATCCAGGCTTACCAGAAGCGCTGCCCCTATACCGTGGATTTCCTGATCGATCTGGCCAAGCGCAGCCACCATCGGTTGATGATCCGCCTGGTCAAGGGCGCTTACTGGGACAGCGAGATCAAGCTGGCGCAGCTCAATGGCCTTGAGGGCTATCCGGTCTATACGCGCAAGGCCTATACCGACGTGTCGTTCATTGCTTGCGCGCGCAAGCTGCTTGCCGCGCCCGAAGCCATCTATCCGCAATTCGCCACACACAATGCGCATACCCTGGCCGCGGTTTATCACCTGGCCGGGCAGAACTACTACCCCGGTCAATATGAATTCCAGTGCCTGCACGGCATGGGCGAGCCGCTTTACGAGCAGGTCGTGGGCAAAGAGGACGGACGTCTCAACCGGCCCTGCCGCATCTATGCTCCCGTTGGCAGCCACGAAACCCTGTTGGCCTATCTGGTCCGCCGGCTGCTGGAAAACGGCGCCAATACCTCCTTCGTCAACCGCATCGCAGACAAGAGCATCTCGCTCGAAGAGCTTGTCGCAGACCCGGTGACGACGGTTGAACAGATGTTCGCCTCGGAAGGCACACTCGGCCTGCCGCACCCCCGGATTCCGCTGCCCCAGCACCTGTATGGGCCCGGTCGGCTCAACGCCTGCGGGCTTGATCTGTCCAACGAGCAACGGCTGGCCTCGCTTTCGTCCGCCTTGCTTGCCGGGGCACGCCAACGCCTGACTGCTGCTCCACTACTCGGCTGTGACGCCGTTTCGACGAATTCCGCCGCGCCCTTGCTCAACCCAGCTGATCATCGGGATACGGTCGGTCACGTTCAGGAAGCCAGCGAAGCGGATGTCGACAATGCCCTGCGCTGCGCCCTCGACTGCGCCAGCGCTTGGAGAAGCACCCCGCCCGCAGAGCGCGCAGCTGCATTAGCAAAGGCCGCGGATCTGATGGAACAGCGCATGCAACAGCTGCTGGGAGTACTTATCCGCGAAGCAGGTAAGTCATACGCCAACGCCATTGCGGAAGTGCGCGAAGCCGTCGATTTTCTGCGTTTCTACGGCGCCGAAGTGCGCGACAACTTCCACAACGACACCCATGTACCACTTGGCCCGGTGGTCTGCATCAGCCCGTGGAATTTCCCTCTTGCGATCTTCACTGGACAGATCTGCGCCGCGCTGGGCGCCGGCAATACCGTACTGGCCAAGCCGGCGGAGCAAACACCCTTGATTGCCATGCTGGGCGTGCAGATCTTGCATGAAGCTGGCATTCCCAAGGGCGCGCTGCAGCTGCTGCCAGGGCGCGGCGAAACCGTCGGTGCCCAGCTGGTCGCTGACGAACGTATCCGCGGCGTGATGTTCACCGGTTCCACAGCTGTCGCCTCGATCTTGCAACGCAGCATCGCCGGTCGCCTGGACGAGCGTGGACGTAGCATTCCGTTGATCGCCGAAACCGGCGGTCAGAACGCGATGATCGTTGACTCCTCAGCGTTGGCCGAACAAGTCGTCATGGATGTGATGGCGTCGGCCTTCGACAGCGCCGGTCAACGCTGCTCCGCCTTGCGGGTGTTTTGCATACAGGAAGATGTCGCTGAACGAGTCATCGGCATGCTCAAGGGCGCGATGGCCGAAGCACGCATGGGTAATCCGCAGCGCCTGTCAGTGGATGTAGGCCCGGTCATTGATAGTGAAGCGCGCGACACCATCGAGCGCCACTTGCAGGCCATGCGCGACAAAGGCCGACGCGTGCATCAGTTGGCCCGTGTCGACGAGAAGGAATGCGCGCATGGCACCTTCGTGACGCCCACGCTGATCGAACTCGAACGTCTTGACGAGCTGCAGCAGGAAGTCTTCGGCCCGGTGCTGCACGTATTGCGCTATCGCCGCACGGAGATGGACCAACTTCTGGACCAGATCAACGCGGCGGGCTACGGATTGACCTTGGGTGTGCATACCCGCATCGATGAAACCATCGCCAAGGTCATCGAACGTGCCAAGGTCGGCAACCTCTACGTCAACCGCAACATTGTTGGCGCAGTAGTAGGGGTGCAGCCGTTCGGTGGTGAAGGCCTTTCCGGTACCGGACCCAAGGCTGGCGGCCCGCTGTATCTGTATCGCCTGCTATCGGAGCGGCCACACGACGCGCTGTTGCGCGCACTGAACTTCGGCGGTACGCAGACGCTACCCGAGGTGCGTCGCGCCCCCGCCCAGGCCGACGCCGCCCGGCAGTTCCAGGACTGGGCTCGGCAAACCGGCCGGGAAGCAATTGCTGCCCTCTGTGAGCGCTACGCCAACCAATCCCAGAGCGGTACCACTCGCTTGCTCAACGGCCCAACCGGTGAGCGCAACAGCTACAGCCTGCTGCCACGCGAGCATGTGCTGTGTCTGGCAGACGATGAAGGTGACCTGATGATCCAGCTGGCGGCGGTATTGGCCGTTGGCACCGAGGCCGTGCTACCGGATGTCCCGCCGGCGCGAGCGCTTCACGCCTCGCTCCCTCAGACGGTCCAAGCCAGGATCACCTTGACCTCGGACTGGACCAGCGACGCGACGCGTTTCGATTTGGTGCTGTACCACGGCGGGCCCGACCAGCTGCTCGACGTCAGCCAGCGGCTGTCGCAACGCAGCGGTCCGATTGTCGGTGTGCAGGGAATGGCCAGCGGCGATACCGACATTCCTCTGGAGCGGCTGTTGATTGAGCGCGCGTTGAGCATCAATACCGCTGCGGCGGGCGGCAATGCGAGTCTGATGACCATCGGCTGACCAACACAGTTTATCGGCTGTAACGGCCCCGCCGGTTTTCGCACGCTGTTGGATCGTCTGATTTCAACGTGCACTTGTCCTGCCGAGCTCAGAAGATCAGCTGCGATTACCTGATTATGGTAATGCGAACGATTTGTGTTTGATATAGCTTTCAGCTTGACTTAGGATGCAGCCGCCTGACAAACCGAGCGTGCCGCAATCCAATGAAAGTTGCCGTCCATACGAGGATCTCTGTTCACCTAGCGATGCTGATCAACATGCTGTCCATTGGCAGCCTGATGATGGTCATGCCGCTTGGGCCGGACCTCGTGCGCGAGCTCGGCATGGAGGCCAGCCACGTTGGCTACATCAGCGGCGGCGCAACCTTGGCTGCCGCGCTAAGTGGGTTCGTCAGTGCACCCTGGCTGGATCGTTTCGACCGCAAGCGCGCGCTGATCACCCTCCTCGTCCTGCGATTTGCCCTGCTGCTGAGCTGTGCCTGGGCGACCGGCCCCAGCCAGCTGATCGCAATCTTCGTGCTGTCCGGCCTGGTGGCGGGTCCGATGGGCGCGATTCTGATGGCCACCATGCTCGACCTGATACCGCCTGCGGAGCGTGGCCGTCAGCTTGCCTATGTCGGGATGGGCTTTTCACTCGCCGCGATTCTGATCATTCCGCTGGCCTTGGAATGTTCGATTCGCTGGAACTGGACGGCACCTTTTTTCCTGTTGGGCGGGACGGGGCTGCTGCTGGCGCTGCTGTGCCAGTTGTTGCTGCCCAAGCCCGCGGTCGTGGAACGGCCAAAAGCCTCGGTCCGATCGCTGTTGGGTTCGCGCCTCTGCCTGGTCGCACTCGGCATCACGTCATTGCAGATGTTTGGGCACTTCCTACTGGTGCCCCATTTCGCCACTTACTTTGAATTCAACCTGGATTTTCCGCGCCCGCATCTGGGTCTGCTGTATCTGCTCGGCGGCGTCGCCAGCCTTGCGGCCATGCGGATTGGCGGCGCCTGGATCGATCGCGGCAGCGCGGTAACAGTGGTGCTTGTCAGCAGCGGCTGCCTCTCGCTGGTGACCTTGCTTGGGTTCGCCGCACCGGTGGGCATCTCCCTCTACGTCATCTTCACGCTGTTCATGGCGCTGAGTGCCGTGCGTACCAACAGCACCATGACCATTGCCGCCGGCGTTCCCCATGCTCACCAACGCGCAGCATTCATGGCGTTTCAGGGAACGGTTTCGAATGTCGCAGCCGGACTCGGCAGTTTGTTTTCAGCGCGCTATCTGAGCGAAGGGCCTCAACACCAAGTGATCGGCTTCGAACACCTAGCCGCCTTCTATGCAGTAGCGGGCGTCGTGGCGGGTATCGGCGTGCTTTATCTGCTTCATGGCATCAGACAGCGCGACATGTGCCTCACCTCAACCAAACAACAGGCGGGCTAACCCGTCGCGGATACGTGATCAGTCCTTTCGACCCTCGAGCAGCAACGGAGCATGCTATGTCAATCGCACTAAACCGGGGTATCAGCCGTCCCCGTCACCTATCCCTGACCATCCTGGCCAGCCTTATGCCGCTTGCCGCACTCGCGGCCGAGCCTGTTACTCTGGAGCAGCAAGTCATCACCGCCACCCAGACGGCGCACAGCGAGCTCAGCGCGCCGGCCAGCGTATCGGTGGTGACCCGTGAGGAGCTTGAGCAGAGACCGGTTTACAACCTGGCCGATGCAGTGAAATACCTGCCCGGTGTGCACCTCAACCCGTCGTCCACGTACGGCCGGCAGGAAATCAAGCTGCGCGGAATGGACTCGGATTACACGCTGTTGCTGGTCAACGGCCGCCGGATCAATTCGCGCGATGCGCTGTCCTCCAACTATGCCAACGACTTCGATCTGTCCTCGATCCCGATGGCGGCCATCGAGCGCATCGAAGTGATACGCGGCCCGATGTCGTCGCTGTACGGTGCAGATGCACTGGGCGGTGTGGTCAACGTGATCCTGCGCCAGCCCACCGAAGAGACGAAAGCCGGTATCGCCTACACCTACGAGCACCCCACCGAGGGCGAGTCGGGTGATGGCCATAAGGCCAGCGGCTACGTCAGTGGTTCGCTGATCGAGAACAAGCTGCTCGGCAATCTGATTCTGGAAACCACTGACCAGGCCGCCTGGCTCAGCGAACAAACGGTCAATCCGAATACCGATGCCGCGGAACAGCGTCAGGCTAGCAGCGCCTACGGTTCCCTCAGCTGGTTGCTGGACGAACGTCAGACCATCGACCTGGACATCACCCACCGCAAGGACGATCGCGAGGCCGAGTGGAACAACTTCGGTGCGGTGGTCCTGAACGTGCAGGAGATGGAGCGCTGGAGCTTTGGACTCGGCCATACCGGCAACTGGGACGGCTTCAACACGCGGGTGCGTTATTACTACGAAAACGTCGAGTTGATGGACGATTCGCAGATCATGACGACGCTGCGCGGCATGAAGGGCGACATCGAGCAAAAAAACCACACCGTCGACGGCCAGGTGACTGCATTTCTCGGCAGCCACCTCCTTACCCTCGGCAGTGAGTTGCGTCGTACCGAGCTGACACACAACCAGAATCTTGGCAGCGAAACCGAGGTGGACCAGAAGGCCGTCTACCTGCAAGACGAGTTTTCTATCGGTGATCTGGACGTGACCCTGGGTGGACGCCTGGATGACCACGACAGCTTCGGCAGCGAATTCAGTCCGCGGGCCTACGGCGTGTACAACCTCACCGACAACTGGGTGATCAAAGGTGGCGTTGGGCGCTCGTTCAAGGCACCAAGCATCTATCAGTCTGACGACACCTATGGCGTATTGGCCTGCCGCGGCATGTGTACGCTGGTCGGCAACCCGAACCTCAAGCCCGAAACCGCGACCAGCTACGAGATCGGTACGCTCTACCAGAACGAGCGTCTCGAAGCAGGCGTCATATTGTTCAACAACGATATCGACGACATGATCATCACCGATACATGGCGAGTCGGATATCGACCTGCCGTGATGACCTATAGCAACGTCAGCAAGGCGCGCGTGCAAGGCTACGAATTGCAAGGTCGTTACAACCTGAGCGACACCATGGGAGTGCGCGCGAACTACACCTATTCGGATGCCGAAGACCTCGATACCGATGAACAACTGCGCAACACCCCGCAGCACGTCGCCAATATCGGTTTCGACTGGCAGGCCATGCCCGATCTGGGGCTGAATCTGGACTACCAGTACACCGGCAGCCAACTCCTCTACGTGTCGGCAGCGCAGCCAAATGTTGAGAGCGGTGCGTTCCATCAACTGAATCTCGGTGCGAAGTACCAGGCCACCCGCGAGTTGTCGCTGAAAGCCGGCATGAACAACCTGACCAACGAGAAGCGCGACGATGTCGCCCAGTCGGTCGATAACATCCTCATGGGCCGTACAGTGTTCGTTGGCTTCAGCTACGACATCTGATACCCGCCATTGCCCGGCAGCCTGGCTGCCGGGTTTCAGGAGTTTGCTCGAAACCAATGACACGAATTGATTCGACCTTCCCCGGCTACCAGCAAGCGGTCCTCATGGCTGGCGGCGCGCTTCTGCTGGGCTTGCTGGCGCTCTCGATGAGCACCGGCGCGGGCGTCTACGGCGCGGTCGAGGTGCTGCACTATCTTCTCGGAAACCAACTCGCCGTGGCGGATGAAAAACTGGCCATGGTGGTAGAGACACTGCGTTTGCCGCGTACGCTGGCAGCGCTCGTTGTTGGCGGAAGTCTTGCCATCGCCGCCTCGCTGCTGCAAAGCGCAACACGTAATCCGCTGGCCGAACCCGGCTTGCTCGGCGTTAATGCCGGCGCAGTGCTGGGGCTGGTCATCGGTCTCATTTTCTACGGCGTCGAATCGACACGGGGCTATCTGCTCTGGTCCGGTGCCGGCGCCCTGCTGGGCAACCTTGTGGTGCTCGGCATCGGCTTGATGCTGGGTCAGGCCAGCCCACTGAAACTCATCCTCGCCGGCGTCGCGCTGGCTGCAATATTCGGCGGTCTGTCGAATTTCATGTTGCTGTCGACACGTGTGGCCTTGGAGCAATTTCGGTTCTGGAACCTGGGCTCCCTCTCGGCCACCCGGCTCGACGCGGTGGGCACCGTCACGCCCGTCGCGCTGCTGGGCCTGGCACTTGCCGGCCTGCTCTGCCGACAACTGACCCTGATGCAAATGGGTGACAGCCAGGCGCGGGCGCTGGGCATTCACACCACCTGGGTGCGACTGGGCGTCCTGGTCGCCTCGACATTGCTGACGGCCTGCGCAATCTCCCTGGCCGGGCCAGTTGGCTTTGTAGGATTTCTGGCAGCTTACTGCGCTCGACTGATCGAACCGGTGGCACTGCTCCGACAGCTGCTGTTCTCGACGCTGTTCGGCATGGTGTTCCTCTTGGCGGCTGATGTGCTGGCGCGCTGGCTGTTGCAACCCTTCGAGCTGCCGGTCGGCACCTTGCTGGCCGCACTCGGCGCACCGGCGCTGATTGCTATCGTCTTGCGCGGTGGCTTCCGATCCCTGCTGGCGGTGAGGTAAGCATGGCATCCATCACTCCCAGCGGCGTGTGGACGCTGCGCATGGGCAGCCTGAGTTTGCTGCTGCACCGACGCAATTGGCTGATGTGCGGCCTGCTCACGCTGCTGCTTGCCATACTGGCTACGCTGGCGATCAGCCTGGGCTCCGGCCAGATGGGCATGCGAGACGTGCTCGCCACCCTGCTTGGCAATGGCAGCAAGCTGCACGAGATCATGGTGTTCAAGATCCGCATGCCGCGGGTCGCCGCGGCCATTGTTGCCGGCTTTGCCATGGGCATGGCCGGCTGCCTGATCCAGACGCTGGTGCGCAACCGCCTCGCAACGCCAGACATGATCGGTGTGAACGAAGGCGCCTCGCTGGCGGTTGTCGGTTTTTCCTTATACCTGACGCTGGGCAGCTGGCCCTGGTGGGCCTCTCCCCTGGGCGCGGTATTGGCCGCCGTAGCGCTGTTCACCCTGTGCCGCCGCCCCGGAGAGCAAGGCTATCTGTTCATCGTCATCGGTATCGCGCTGTCGGAGCTGCTCGGCGCGATCGGCGACTTCGCCATGTCGACGCAGCCGCTGGTACACCTGGGCAGTCTCTATCTCTGGACCATGGGTCACTTCGCTGGGGTCAGCTACCAGACCGTCAACCCGATCGCGCTGGTCCTGCTGGCGCTGTGTCCGCTGTTGGCCTTGGTCAACCGCCCCCTGGCTTTGTTGCGCTTTGGCGATGCCACTGCGCAGAACCTGGGCATCCGCGTGCCGCTGGTGCAACTCGGCGTGTTGGGCCTGGCCATTCTGGTGGCCTCGCTGGGCACAGCGATTGGCGGGCCGGTCGTATTCATCGCCATGGCCGCACCGATCCTGGCGTCCTGGCTGGCGCGCGATAACCTTGCCCCGCTTTGGCTATCGGCCCTTTGCGGAGCGGTGCTGCTACTGGGTAGCGACACGCTGGTGCGGGTGCTGGCGCAGCCGGAAGAGATCCCCACCGGCATCATGACAAGGCTACTCGGCGGCATTCTGCTGCTTGCGTTGCTACTCAAGGACAGACGAGGGGCTGACTGATGACCGTACTGAGCGTCGAAAACCTTCATTTCGCCTATCAGGACAAGGTGGTTCTGGACGACCTTACCTTCTCCCTGCCCAAAGGCCGGTTGATTGGCATCGTCGGGCCCAACGGCAGCGGTAAATCGACCTTGCTCAAGCTGTTGGCGCGTCAGCTGCCCTTGCAACGTGGCGAAATCCACATCCATGGGCAGTCGCTGTCTCGTTACTCAATAAAAAGCCTGGCCCGTCAGTTGGCGTTTCTTCCCCAGCGCCCCGTAATGGCCGAGGGGATTCGCGTCGAACAGCTGGTGCAATACGGTCGGCATCCGCATCAGGGATGGTTCAACCAGTGGAGCGACGAGGATGCTCGCCAGGTCGCTCGCGCTCGCGCGGCCATGCAGCTCGACGCTATCTGGCATCGCCAGGCCTCTTCGCTCTCTGGCGGGCAGGCGCAGCGTGCGTGGCTGGGCATGATCCTGGCGCAGAACACCGATCTGATCCTGCTCGACGAACCCACCAGCGCACTGGATATCGGCCATCAGGCCGAAGTCATGGAAGCGGTTCACCGGATCGCAGCCGAAGGCCGCACGGTGCTGATCGTCATCCATGACCTGGGCATCGCCGCGCGCTATTGCGATGAACTGATTGCCATCGCCGACGGGCAGATTCAGGCCATGGGGCCTGCCCGCGACGTGATGACCAAAGCGCTGGTGGACCGCCTTTACCAGACCGAGGTGGACATCCTGCCGGCGCCCGGTGACGGCGCTCCGGTGATCGTCCCGCGTCGCCGTTCGCTCGCCGAGTCTGCGCTTCCCGCCTCTGCGCCATCAGCCACCCGCACCCCAGCGGTGCCCGAACCCGCTCAAAAGGACACAACCCAATGATCAAACGAACCCCCTGGAACCTCACCATCGCACTTATAGCGGGGTTGATGACGCTCAGTGCGCACGCCGCTACCCGTCAGGTGGAAGATGCGTTCGGCAACACCGTCACCGTTCCGGCCGAGCCTGAGCGTGTTGTCACGCTCAACGAAATCGATCTGGATACGGCGCTGACACTGGGGGTGACGCCGATCGGCACCGTTAACGGACGCGGCCAGGCTGCACCGCCGCGTTACCTGGAAGGCAAGGTGCCAACAGGCATCAAGGTCGTCGGCGATCTGGACAACCCCAACCTGGAGACACTGCTTGAGCTGGAACCGGATCTGATCCTTACCGGTCCGGTCAAGCCAGAGCAGCTGGCGATACTCAACGAGATCGCGCCGACCGTCACGACCTTTAAATGGGCCGAACCTTGGCAGTCCAGCATGCAGCGAACCGCTCATGTGCTGAACAAGAATGATGAAGCCAAGGCTTTTCTGGACCGCTACGAAGCACGTGCAGCCGAGGCGCGTGAGCGTCTGAAGGACCATCAAGGCGAGACGTTCAGTATCGTTCGCTGGAACCCGAAGGGCCCGTCCTACATGTTCAAGGACGCGTTCTCCAGCACTGTGGTGGAAGACGTCGGCCTGGTCCGCCCGGTTCACCAGCAGGACCCAGGCCACACTCATTCCATGGCACTGAGCCTTGAATCCCTTGAACTACTGGATGCGGACTGGCTGGTGATCGGGACTCTGGCCACCAGCGGCGAAGCCGTCGAGGCGCTTAGCCAGGCTGAAGAAACACCGGCGTTCCGCCAGCTCTCGTCTATCGAGGCCAAGCGTTTCGCCGCCGTCGATGGGTCGCTATGGACCTCGTTGGGTGGGCCAATGGCTGCCCTGCAGGTGATCGAAGATGTGGAATCCATCGTCGGCAAAACAGACGCTGAGCCGGTCGCGAAAAACTAACGCAGATTGCCCCGTGGCCGCCCGGGCCACGGGCTAGCGCACTCGATCAGACCGGCTCGGGCAACCGCTTACGGTCGATCTTGCCACTCGGAGTTTTCGGCAGCGAGTCCAGCAGCACGATGCGACTCGGAACCATATAGTGCGGCAGACTCAGATGCAGTGCCCGGCGGATCTGAACCCGCCCGGGCGCACCTTCGCCTCGTGTCTCCACATAGCCAACCAGGCAGGCCTCGTCGCCTTTACCCAGCAACCGTACCGCAGCATCCTGTACCCCCTCGATGCGCCGCAGGTTGGCTTCAATTTCGCCCAGTTCGATTCGAAAACCGCGCAACTTGATCTGATCGTCACGACGTCCAAGGTATTGGAATTCGTCGTCGCCGATGCGGCGAACCCGATCTCCGGTACGGTACAGACGCCGCCCTTGCCAGCTGATGAAGGCCTGCTCGCTCAGATCGCTGCGTTGCCAGTAACCCTGTGCCAGCGAGACCCCTTCAATGCACAGTTCACCCTCGCAGCCCGGCCCGATGTCATTGCCGTTCTCGTCGAGAATCCAGTGTCGGTAGCCATCGAGTGAACGCTTGAGCCGCACACCATGGTCCGCCAATGGCTGTTCGACCTGCGCCATCATCGACCAGACGGTCGCCTCGGTGGGGCCATAGCAGTTCCACAGCTGCCCCACCGACACGCTGAGCCGTGCCGCGAGCGTAGCGTCGAGAGCTTCACCACCACAGAGCGCGGTCAGACCTTCACGCCCTTGCCATCCCGCTTTGAGCAGCATTCGCCAGAATGCAGGCGTGGCCTGCAGGGTGTTCAGGTCCAGCCGGCTGTCGAGCAACTGCAGCAGCGCCACCGGGTCTTTGTGAGCTGGTGCGCAGACCACTTCGACATAGCCGCCTACCCAAAGTGGCCCGAGCATCTCCAGCAGAGAGATATCGAAAGCCGGCGTGGTGGTGAACAGCCAACGTGTGTCCGGCCCGATCCCGACACGCCGGGTCGCGGCGTCGAGGAAGTTGCTTAAGGCAGCCCGGCCAATCACGACGCCCTTGGGTTTTCCTGTAGAGCCGGAGGTGAACATCATGTACGCAGGCAGCTGGTCATCGAGCACCAGCGGCTCGGGCATCGCTGCCAGACCGGGTCTCAGGCGCAGCGAAGGTGCCAGCGAGCGCGACGGCTGTTCATCCTGAATGATGCGGTGCAGGCATGCGTCGTCGGCGATGCCCTGCAGTCGGTCAAGCGGAAACTCCGGCTCGAGTGGTACGAAACAAAGCCCTTCATGCAGGCAAGCGAGCAGCGCGGCGATCAGATCCGGCCCACGGGAAAGATGCAGCCCGACGCGATCACCTGCAGTCAATCCGTCTGCGCGCAGTTGCAACACGATGGCCGCGACGCGTGCCTGCAACTCGGCGTAGCTGAAACTGGCGCCGAGGCACCCTAGCGCCGGGCGCTCGGCGTGACGGGCGAAAACGTGGGCGAGCTGTAGGTTCAGTGACGTCATTGCAGCTCTCCCGCCAGCGCAGCCAGGGTTTGCAGGTTAGTTCGTAACGACTGCAAAAAGCGGGCACCGAGGTCCGAGCGCAGGCTGCCGATCTGTCGCAAGGTCAGCAAGCCGTCAAACACGCCACCATGCAGGCTGATCAGTTCTGCAGACAGGTTGCCAGCACCGCTCGGGTTGCCCGGTGGCAACGGCAATGGCTGCCACTCGCCTGCTCCGCTCTGGTAATTGCCGAGGTAATTCAGCGCGACGGCGGGCAGCGGAAGACTGTCACGATGCGCCGGATTGCTGCGCAGCGGCAGATAGCCAACACCCTTGTCCGGCACCTGGCGCAACTGCTCGGCAGCGTGCTGAACCAGCGCCGGCCAGTCCGCCTGGTTATGCACCCTGACCGGGAACATGCTGGTGAACCAGCCAACCGTGCGGCTGACGTCCAACCCGGCATCAATCGGTTCGCGGCCGTGACCTTCCAGCATGATCAACTGCTGCTCGCCGAGCCCCAGCTCCATCAGCGACCGGGTCAGCGCAGCCAGCAGCAACTCGCGGACGTCGACCTGCAATCGCCTGGTCGTTATCTGAGTCAGTTGCCGAGTGGTGACTTCATCCAGCTGCAACAGTTGCGGCTCGGAGTGCTCGCTGGACGACCATTCTTGGGGAACGGTTTGATTGGTAAATGCCTGGCCCATCGCACCGACTTGCTCACGCCAGTACGGCAGCTGCGCTTCAGCACGCTGCGCATAGGCAGCGAGCCCCTCGCCCCAATGGCGGTAGCTGCTGGTCTTGTCGGGCAACCCATCGCCGCGGGCCAGTCTCTGCAGGTCTTCCACCAGAATGCGCCACGACACCGCATCAATGACCTGATGGTGAAACGCAATAAACAGCCCTCGCTGGCCGTTCGGCAAGTTCTCGATGACGGCCCAGGCGAGCGTTCGAGCGCTGGCCGGATCGAGGTGGGATTGCAGCTCGGTTAGCGCGTGCTGTAACCCCGATTCGCCCAGCTCCGCGGCATCCAGTTGGGCAGGCTCGGGTAAGGGCAGGAAATCCCGATAACACTGGCCAGACGGAATGACGATCAGCCGCAGCGCATCGTGCTGCGCCAACAATTGGCGGATGTAGTCCATCAGCTGGAGCTGACTCACCTCGGCCGGCAGGCTCAGCACAACGCCCTGGTTCCAATGCTGGGGTTGAGCGAAGGGCTGCTCAAAGAACCATTGCTGGATGGGCTGCAGAGGGAAATCGCCGGTCAGCAGACCTTGCTCGGCGCGGATCGCCTGGTTCTCGCGTGGCCCTTCGAGCACGCGGCACAGCCGGCGCACGGTCTTTGCCTCGAACACCTCTTTGACGCTACAGGGGTAGCCGGCATCGCGCAGACGTGTCGCCAGCTGGATGCTCAGAATCGAATCACCGCCCAACCGGAAGAAATCGCTATCTACGCCCAGCGGCTGCTCCAGCACACCCTGCCAGATCTCCAGCACGTGTCGCTCCAGATCGCCAGCGGGCGGCACCAGCTGTTCAGCTTCGGCCAGCTCAACCGTGGGCAGCTGCCGCTGATCCAGTTTGCCGTTGGCCGTAAGCGGCATCTTGTCGAGGATGATCAGACGCTGAGGCACCATGTATTCAGGCAGTCGATGGGCTGCGGCCTGCAATACTGCGTCTGGCTCGGGTGTCGCTTCGCCCGCGGTTACCGTAGCGTAGGCCACCAGCGCCTGACGTGTGCCCTGGCTGACGACCAAGACCTTTATTTCCTGCAGGCTTGAGCAGCTGGCATGCAGTAGAGCTTCGATCTCGCCCGGTTCGATGCGGTAGCCGCGTAGTTTGATCTGCGCATCCAGACGGCCCAGGTACTCGTATTCACCGTTGGCCAGCAGCCGTGCGCGGTCTCCGGTGTGATACATCCGTACCTTCACCCCGGCGAAATCATGCTCACGAAAGGCCTCAGCTGTGCGCTCCGGCTGGTTGAGGTATCCGCGGGCCAACCCTAGTCCCGCCAGACAGAGCTCACCCGGAACACCAACCGGGCACACCGCGCCGTGCCGATCCAGGATCACCGCCTGCATGCCATCGATAGGTTGGCCGATGGTCAGGCGAGTGCCTGCCGCGAGCGTCTTGGTCAGCGCTGTAACGGTGGCTTCGGTCGGCCCGTACATATCGATCAGACGGAACTGGGACGCCCAACGCTGTGGGATCGTAGGTGGGCAGGCCTCGCCACCGAAGCCCACCGCTTTCATCGCCGGCAATGGCCGCTCCGGCAGCGTCGCGAGCAAGGCCGTCGCGAAAATCATGTGTGTGGTTTCGGTGCGCTCGATCTCATCCAGCAGGCTCTCACCGGGATCGGCCCAGAGTAGACATGCACCGTGAACCAACGGCACCAGCGCACACATGTTGCCGGCATCGAACGACAAGGACATGCAGGCCAGCATTCGATCACCCGGCGCGACATCGAGCCGGCGACCGTGATCGAGTAGCAGGTTGACCAGTGATCCCTGTTCGATCATCACGCCCTTCGGCATTCCGGTCGATCCAGAGGTGTAGATCACCTGGGCGAGTCGTTGCGGGTCATGCAGGAGCGGCGGCGCACATGGCGACTGGGCATCTAGCTGCGCCTGGGTTTCATGGCTATCTAGATCGACCCAACGCGCACCTGGCTCCAGCTCGAATGGCGCCACGCCCTGACCGATGACGAGCTGCAAATTGGCGTCCCGCATGATGTGGCTGAGGCGCTGCTGGGGATAGTTCGGGTCCAGCGGGACATAGGCCGCGCCGACTTTCCAGCACGCGAGCAACGCGACCGCAAACGCGTTTTCTCGCCGGGCCAGAACACCGATCAGGTCGCCTGGCGCACAGCCCTGAGCCTGCAACCAATTGGCAAGCCGGCTGGCACGGGCGTCTAGCTCCGCATAGCTGACGTAGCCTTCCCCCTGCCGCAGCGCGGGTCGATTCGGATGTAGCTGAGCCATGTCTGTGAACAGCGAAAGCGCGGTCAGTCCGTCGGGATAGAGCGCGGGCAACGACGACAGGCGCTCAGCGGTCTGGTCCAGCAACGAAGGATCGTGCATGGGTAACTGCCAGATGTCCTGCTCTGGCGCATCAACCACCGCCTTCAGCATGTTCAGCAGTCGGCTCGCATAGCCTTCGATACTGCTGCGTTCGAACAACGCCGTGGCATATAACCAATCAACCCTTACCGAATCAATCAGCTCGGTGACTTTGACCGAAATGTCGGTCTTGGCAGGCAGTACCGGAGAGGTCTCCTCCACCGCGTCACAGCCGGGGATCAGGTCGTTGAAGTCGACCCGCGCCTGGTAGACCAGCATGATCTGAAAGATCGGGTTGATCGCGGTATGGCGGTCCATGCCCAGCGCTTCGCTCAGGGCCTCGAACCGATAGAGCTGATGATCGAACGCCTGAAGATCGTCAGTACGGCACTGGCGCAAATACTCGACAAAGCTTTGCTGTTCGGGAAGCTGCGTACGTAACACCAGCGTGTTGACGAAAAAACCTACCAAAGGCTCGACATCCGCCCGCTCGCGGTAGGCCAAGGGGGTGCCAACGACAATATCGCGCTCACCGGAATGACGTGCCAGCAGCAGCGCGAACAGCGCATGTAGGCCGATGAAGGGCGAAGTGTTGTGTTGCTGGCACAGCCCTTTGAAACGATCCCAGAGCGCATTGTCGATAGTCGAGAACACCACTTCGCCGCCGCTGGCCGGTTGGGCAGGCCGTGGCTTGTCTAGCGGCAGGCTGTGCACTTCGGGGATACCCGCCAGGCGTTCGACCCAGAAGGGTTTGTACTGCTCGTGATAGTCCCGGAATAAGCGCGAGTTGAACCAGCATGCGTAGTCGATGTAGGTCAGCGCGGGCTCGTCCCAAATCAGCGGCTCACGATTCTGATAAGCGAGAAACGCAGTCTTCAGGTCGGCGAACATGTTCTTCACCGACCAGCCATCCGAGATGATGTGGTGCTGGTTGATCATCAACACGTGCTCGCGCTCGCCCAGCGTTAGCAAGGTGACACGCGTCAGCTGCCCGCTGGTGATGTCGAATGGACGTTCAATCTCTTCCCGCACTCGCTGCGCAACCCGCTCCTCAATCGCCTGCGGCTCGAGATGGCTGAGATTTTCCCGCGCCAGATGAAAGCCGGTGTGCAGCAGTATCTCCTGCTCCCCCCGGCCCTCGGCGCTACGCTGGAAGCGCGTGCGCAAACTGGCGTGACGGGCGACCAGCGCATCGAAGGCGAACTCCAGTGCCGCCACGTCCAGCTCGCCGGTCAGGCGGAAGAAGACGGGCATGTTGTACAGGTGCGAATCCTGTTCGTACTGCTCAATGAACCAAAGCCCGCTCTGCGATGACGACAGCGGGCCGACGCTGAGGTCTTGTGGCGCGATAGGAGCGTCGAATGCGCGCTGAGCCCTCAGGCATTCGATGATGGCGTCGCGATTGTCCCGAATCTGCTGCCCGAGCGCGGGGGTCACGGCCTCTTTGCTCGACTGCGAAACCAGCTGCTGCTGATCGTTGAGCGCAAGCTGCACGCCCTGCTGAGCCAAGTGCTTCAGCAGGCCAATTATGTTGTTTTGCATCTGCTACCTCTCGGAATCTCAGGCCGCCAGGGTGGCGCCGCCGTCGACGACGATGTCCTGCAGGGTGATGTGGCTCGCCAGGTCCGATGCGAGGAACAGCACGGTACGGGCGACCTCTTCTGGCGTGGCGATCTTGCGCAGCGGGATACCCAGCTTGTACTGCTCTGGGAAGCCGGCGATGGTCCGCTCTCGCGCATCCTCGCTGTGCCACATGCCACGCTGCATGGCGGTATCGGTGGAGCCCGGCGAGACCAGATTGCAGCGCACGCCGTGCTCAGCCAGCTCCAGGCCCGCTGTTCGGATCAGGCTGGTAAGCGCAGCTTTGGATGCGCTGTACGCGGCCATCTGCATGCGTGGAACGTGAGTCGCATTGCTGCTCACCGCCACTACCGCTCCGCTGCCCTGCACCTTGAAACGCGGGATCAGTTCGCGCAGCAGATAAAAGGCACCGGACACGTTGACCCGTATCGACTCGTCCCAATCAGCCGAACTCAGATCCTCAATAGCCCCGAGCCGCAAGATGCCGGCAACGCTGGCGAAGACATCAACCCGCTGTTGTCCACCCAGCAGCTCGCCGCACGCATGGCGCACCGCGCCCGCATCGCCGACATCAAGCAGGTAGGTCGTGAAGCCGTAGTCACCTTCGGAAAAGGCGCGGTCGAAACCGACGACCTGCGCACCCAGCCGTGCAAAGCCTTCGGCCACGGCGCGGCCGATCCCCTGCCCGGCACCGGTCACCCAAACGCTCTGCCCGCTGAAACTCATCTGATCGTTCATTTGCCCGCCCCTTCACCAAACCATTTCCACGAGTTCTTCGCGCTGTTGCAGTCGGCTGTCCAAAAAACTGCAGAAGTCCGCCAGTTGCGGGTGATCGAAGACATCGGAAACCTTCACGGCGGTGCCGAACTCGGCGCCCAGGCGATTGACGATCTGGATGGTCTGCAGCGACTGCCCACCGAGCTCGAAGAAGTTGTCTTCCGGCTGAATGCCGCTGACACCGAGGATCTGCTGCCAAATAGCGCTGACGCGCCGCTGCGTCTCGTCGTTCAGCACGCGCTCGGTCGAGCCTTGCAGATAGGCCTGCTGCAAGCGTTTACGGTCCATCTTGTTGCTACTGGTACGAGGCAAGACGGCGAAATGACGGTAATCGGTAGGCACCATCGCTGCTGGCAGCACGGCGCTCAGCTCGCGCTTGATCGCTCGGACGTCGTCCCGCGAGCCAGCGAAGAACGCCACCAGCCGGCGCACTCCGGCATCAAGTTCCAGGCCTAGCACGCAGGCCTCGTCGATACCCGACAGTGCCAGCATCCGTGCTTCGACCTCTCCCGGCTGGATGCGATAGCCGCTGATCTTGAACTCGTTGTCCAGCCGACCGAGGTACACCAGCTGACCATCGACCAGCCGCACCCGGTCACCGGTTCGGTAGACCCGCATCGTCTCCTCACCAATGCGTAGATGGGCAAAGGCCGGCGAGTCGCTGTTGAGGTAACCGTTGGCCAGCTGTGGGCCAAACAGCACCAGCTCACCTTCCGATCCAGGGCGATTGCCACGCTCCAGTAACAGCGCCTCGACACCTGCCAGTGGTCGACCGATAGGCAGCCGTTCGCAGTTGGGGTCGAGGTTCTGCAAATCGCAGCTGCTCGCGACCACCGTGGTCTCGGTCGGACCGTAGGTGTTGATCAAACGAACATCGGGCCGCCCAACACGTTGCCAGGCCTGTAGTTGCTCGGGGTATACCGCTTCGCCACCGATGATCACCGTCTTAAGCGATGCCGGGATCCGCACCTGGCCGCTGCGCAATGCCACGACCCACTCGTTCCAGAACGCTGTGGGCAGGTCGAGCACGCTGATCGCCAGTCGCTCGAGTCCCTCTACGAACGAGGCCATTGACTGCAACATCGGGTCGGTCCGCAGCACCAACGTCGCCCCGGCCGACAAGCTGACGAAGACCTCCTCGATGCTCGCATCGAAGTTGAACGGCGCGAATTGCAGGACGCTATCGGCTGAACCAATGCCGTAGCGCTGCCGAGCCGCCTCAGCGAAATGCGCCAATGCGCGATGGCTGACTTCGACGCCCTTCGGCGCACCCGTCGAACCGGAGGTGAACATCAGGTAGCAGGCCGCATCGTTGTCGCGTGGGCTATAGGTCCGGTTGGCCGAAGTCAGCAACCCAATCAGCTGGATCGCACCAGGATGGATGTCCGCCAACCGATGCCGATAGGCGGCCTCCGTGATGACCAGCTCCAGCTCGGCCGTCTCGCAGATCAGCCGTTGCCTATCGGCAGGCTGCTCCGGGTCCAGCGGTACGTAGACCGCACCAGCGAGCAGCACCCCCAACTGGGCAAGGATTGCTTGTGGCGAACGGCTCAGCATCACACCGACGCGCTGGCCCGGCTCAATCCCCTGTTCGACAAGCGCGGCCGCGACCATCTCGGCCCGAGCCTGCAGTTCGCCGTAACTCAGCGCCTGCTCATGCTGAACCAGCGCGATGTGCTCAGGCCTGCTCTGTGCCTGTAGGCGTATCGCCTCCAGCACATTGCTCGGTTGCACGTGGGAGGCGCGACCAGGGGTCTTGAGGACTTGCCAGGCTCGGCGAACTGCAAACAGCTCTTCGAGCAGCACGGCGCGTGGCTGCTGCGGCTCGGCCAGCCAGCATTCGAGCAGATCGAACAGTTCTTCTTGGAGGCTGCGCACCTGGTCGAGGCTGTAGCAGGCCGGGTTGGCGTCGTAGTCGAGTACCGGCATGCCGTCGGCGCCAATCTGGACTTCCAGCGTCAGGTCCTCCACCGGACCTGCGCTCAGGTTCAGCGTTCGCGCCGGGCAGTTGCCGTAAGTCAGCGGACGGTCGAACGGCATGATATTGATCAGCGGGCCGAACAGACGCTGTTCTCCTCCAACACGACCCAGGTCTCGGCGCAGGGATTCGTAGCGGTAGTGCTGATGCTTGCGGCTGCTACGACGTAGCTTGCCGATGGCCTTGGCGCAGGCGATCAGATCGGCATCGTCCGGCAGATCCAGGCACAAGGGCGCAATGTTCATCTGCATGCACGGCACATTGAACGAGGCCGAGCCGATGCGATTCATCACCATCAAACCCAGTACCTGGGAGCGGACACCGCTTACCTGCCGGAGATGAGCTGAGACACCGGCCAGCAGCAGGTCCGGCCAGCCGATGCCATGAGCTTCGGCAACCTGATTCAGTGCCTGCCACAGAGGCGCTGTGAACGGAGCGCCGTGACGGACGAACGTGGCCGATATCGGCGCACTGCGTTCACTGAAGCTGGCAGGCTCCGGCATGCGTGACAATGTTTCCAGCCAGTAACCGCGTGCAGCGGCGGTACGGCCCTGAGCGTCCCGCTCGGCGTCTTCCTTGAGCACATCTTCATATCGGCCAAACTCACTGGCTGGCACCGGGTCACCGCTCATCGCAGCGCCGTAGAGCTCGGCGATTCGCTGGTACAGCAGGTTGGTGCCGTATCCATCCAGGGCTATGTGATGCACACAGCTGTACAGAAAGTCGCGCCCTTCGGCCTGCAGCAACACGAAACGGCACGGCAACTCGCGTTGGAGATCGATCGCGATGCGAATGTCGCGCATGGCCCAGTCACGGACCCAGCCTTCCGCATCCGTCCCTGCCGGAACCTGCACCTGTTGAACGACCACTGGCAGTTCGCAGGGTTTGAAGAACACCGCGTCTTCATCGGCCACGAACACTCCGGATAGCGCCTCGCACTCCCGCACCGCCTGTTGCACCGAGGCGATCATCGTCGCCGCGTGAATCTTGCCGGCGAACGCGATGCATTCTGCGGTATTGAACATGGCGCGGTCTTCGTTGAGCAGGTAGCCGGACCAGAGCCCTTGCTGGGCAGTCCCGAGCGACCTCATCGGACACCTCCGTGCTCGTTGAGCAGAGCCCACCAGCCATTCAACGTCGGGGTCTTGGCCAGATCGGTGAAACTCAGTTCCAGCCCCTGCTCCCGCCATTCGCTCAGCAGGGTCATGATCTGAATCGAATCCAAGCCGTAGTCGAGGAGGTTTTCGTCGGGGTCGAAGGGTTCATCCATCTCGTCGAGCATCGACAGCAACCGGGCTTCCAGCCCCTCCTGACTCGGCAATGACCGGTTGGCAGCGCCCAGCTCGAGCACTTCGCGGCATGTCACGACCTTGCCGCACCGCGTCGCCACGTAGTTCAACGCCATCTCGTGCTCGGTCGCGCCGAAGTCTGCGATGCCGTCGGCCAGCATGAAGGGCTGGATGTCTCGCATGAACGCATCGCACGCCGTCATCAGGCAGCCGATATGGCCGTATATGCCACCAATGATCAGCTGGTCGCGACCGAGCTCGTTCATCATGTGTTCCAGCGGTGAACGCTGAAACGCGCTGTAGCGCCATTTCACCAGAACCGTGTCGTCGTCAGCAGGCACCAGGCCCGGGACGATCGCCTGACGCTCGGGATATTGCGTAATGCCCGGCCCCCACATGTCGGTCAGCAGCGCCCTGTCCGCATCGGCTTGCTCACCTGGCTGGGCTGTGTAGATGACGGGAATCCCCAGTGCTTTGCAGCGCTGACGAACTTGTGCCAGACGCGAGACCAGTTCATCGATAAAGGCGCTGTCCTGCCCCCAGAAATCACAGAAGTACGCTTGCATGTCATGAATCAGCAGGACCGCGCGATCCGGTTCGAGCGACCACTGCACTTTGTTCGCGCTCCATTCGCTGGGCAGGCGGTATGGCGTCAGAGTGGGAATTGCCATGAAACGAATCCTTATTCGGTAACGGTCAGTTGTTCAGCGACGCGACGGCGCAGGCGGTTCTTGTCCACCTTGCCAACAGCGGTCACTGGCAGCGCGTCGATGTGTACGAATCGGTCGGGAAGCTTGTAGTCGGCCAAGCCGAGCCCGCGCAGAAACCGGCGCAGCACGATTCCCTTGAGCGTTGGGTCGGGGCTGACGATGTAGGCGCAGCTCTTCTCGCCCATGGCCTCGTCGGGCACTGAAACCAGCGCCGCCTGCGCTACGGCGGGATGCGCCATCAGCAGGTTTTCCACCTCTTCGGCGGCGATCTTTTCGCCGCCACGATTGATTTGATCCTTGATCCGGCCGACGACGACGAGGTAGCCATCGTCTCGCTGGCGGACCAGATCACCGGAGCGGTAAAAACCCTCGGCATCGAATGCGGCGGCGTTGTGCTCGGGGCTCTGGAAGTAGCCGCGGATCGTGTACGGCCCGCGCGTCATCAGTGCCCCGATTTCGCCAGCAGCCACTGGATGACCCTCACGGTCGACGACCTTGATCTCGTCATCCGGGCTCATCGGCTGGCCCTGGGTCAGGTAGACATGCTCGTCGCTGTCATCCAGTCGGGTGTAGTTGACCAGCCCTTCAGCCATGCCAAAGACCTGTTGCAGCCGGCATCCCAATACCTGGGGAACCCGCCTGGCCTGGGACTCTGGCAGTTTTGCGCCGCCCACCTGTACCCACTGCAGCGATGCGAGTTCATGGTGATAGCCGGGCGCGGCCTGTAACCACATGGCCAGGGCAGACGGCACCAGCGCGGTAATGTTGACCTGCTGCTGTGCAACCAAAGGGAAGCAACTGGCGGGACCGGGGTCTGGACTCAGCACGACACGACCGCCAGCGAGAAACACACCCAACGCGCCGGGGGAGCTCAACGGAAAGTTGTGCGCTGCCGGTAGTGCGCAGAGGTAACGGGTTTCGCGGTCGAACTGACAGATCTCGACGCTGCGACGGACGCTGTAGAGATAGTCGTCATGGGTGCGCGGGATCAGCTTTGGCGTCCCGGTACTGCCACCGGAGAGCTGAAAGAAGGCCACTTCGCCGGCCGGCGTCGGGCTGAATGATCGCAGTGCCTTCGCTTGCACGCACCAGCTCTGCAGACGCAGCTCAGGGTGGGGATCGTCGTGCAGCAAGACGGTATCCAGCTCGGGAATAAGTTCGGTCAGTTCCTCAACAAACGCATCGCCCATGAACAGCGAATGGGCCCGACTGGCAATCAGCAGCCGAGGTCGGACCTGCGCGGCATAGGCCACCAGCTCCAGACGGTTGTGACTGAACAGTGCATTGACCGGCGCTATGCCGGCTTTCAACAATGCAAAGAACACAACGTACAGCTCAGCCTGATTACCCAGCTGCACGAGTGCGCGGTCGCCCTGCCCCAGGCCGCGGTTCGCCAGCCGCTGCGCCAGGTTGGTCGAAGCCCGGTCCAGGTCGGCATAGCTCAATGCTCCGCTACCGTCGACTACCGCAACGGCGTCCGGCTGGGTGCTGGCCTGCTCGACTAGCATCTTGCTCAGCGGTTCGCCACGCCAGTGGCCGGCCCGACGATAGCGCTCTACGAATTCATCAGGCCAGCGCGTAAACGGAACCAGGCTCATACCGCCTCCCGATCGAGACCAAACGCTGCGAGCATGGTGCCGAGCTTGGTGCCGGTCTCGCGCCACTCCGACTCAGGACAAGATTCCGATACCAGCCCAGCCCCGGCGAACAACCGAACACTGCGGTCATCGATCACGCCGCAGCGGATCACTACGGCCCACTCACCGTTACCTGCCGCGTCGCACCAGCCGACAATGCCGCCAAAGACGCCTCGATCGAAGGGTTCGAGTTCTGCAATCAGTTGCTTGGCTGCGGCGGTAGGGAAACCGCAGAGCGCGGGAGTCGGGTGCAGCTGGCACGCCAGTTTGAGCGCCGATACGGGCTCGGCGAGCTCGCCTTCGATCCGCGTCGACAGGTGCCACAGCTTTGCCGTGCTCATTAGAGATGGTGCGCCTGGGATGTGCAGCTCTCGGCACAAGGGGCGAAGCTGGCGTTCCATATCGCGGATCACCAAGCGGTGCTCGTGCTGGTCCTTGGCGGAATCGAGCAGGCACTGTGCCGAGTACTCGTCTTCGATTCGATCGGCATGACGCCGGGCTGAGCCCGCCAGTGGGTTGGTTTCCAGACGCTGGCCGGTTTTGCGAAGTAGAAGCTCGGGGCTGGCGCCGATCAAGACGCCGCCGCCAGGCAGGTCGGTGAAGAAGTGGTATGCCTCGGGATTCTGCTGACGCAGCCCCTGGAAGATCGTCGCGGCACAGGGCGGCTCATCGAACTCAAGCTGCAACAGACGCGACAGCACCGCTTTGTCGAGCCGTCCGTTGCGCAGCGCGCCAAGCGCTCGGTTGACCGCCTGCTGGAAGCCAGCCTGGTTGGGCTGCTCGATGCACTGGCGTGCGTTACCACAAGCAAATCCACAAATTGAGGTAGGCGGTGCCGTCGGCGGGAGATGACTGACGTGTCGCGGAATGAATAAATTTGAAGGTTGCTGCTTATCGAAAGGAATTACACCAACCAGCACTGGATTGCGCAGCCCGGCTGCCTGGGCTTCGGCGAAACCGCGCTGGACGTCCCTTTCAAGGCCCGGCCCGGCACCCTCCGCCGGCGTGTCTATCACTTTGAAACAACCGCTGGCTTCAATACCCCCAGCCGGTGAGTAGAATCGGTACGACGGCGGGAATTTGTACCCTGCCTCAGGCCCGTCGTAGGCGACGCGAGTCAATGCGTTCACCACCACCTCCGCAAATACTAATGAGATTGCTTATCATCTGCATGCGGCACGATAGTCAGCTCGACTGGATGCGTCAAATTGTTTCTGAACGGAATGAGGGGTGGCATTTTGCCGGCACCAAGCGACGCTGAGACGCCAGCAGCAAGGTAGAAACAGTGCGGTAGAACGGTTGGGTGCGAGAGCTAAAGGTAGCGGCTAAAATGAGCCACTCTATAACTTTTTATCCTTTAGAATCAGCAGGATAGAGACGTTTATTGATATGACTTATCAAATGGCCTTGCGCCTCACACCCACCGAGCAAAAGCAGAAACACAAACCGTACAATCCACATCAGATCAGGTTCATATCTGATTGATATAGCAGTAAATTATGGCTATTAGAAATTCGCTGAGATGCCCTTTCTGTTTCGGGCGGTGAAAGCAGATCAGCTGACGCTGATAACGCTGTAGCGGATGGATTGTCCTTCGACACGAATCTCGGCCTCATCACCTTCCTCGCAGCCCAGCAGCGCTCTGCCCAGCGGTGAGCGCGGAGAGATCACCAGCACCTCTTCTCCTTCAATCGTCACAGTCAGCCCAGCGGCATCCGGCCCGAGGAACACCCAGCGGCAATTGTCAGCGGACTCCAACGAAACCAAAGCGCCCAGGGTAATCGCTGCATTGCGATGCGATCGCACCGGCAGGTTTCGATAGCTGGAGAGCGCTGTTTCTATTTCATGAACGCGTCGCCGTTGGCCATCAGCCAGGTAGGCCGCCTCCAGACCACGGGTGTCGTACTTGTTCTCCGCTTTGCTTTCGGCGTGCGTCGCCGCCTCGTGAGAGGCCTTCAGTGCATCCTTTGCAACAGCCAGGTCGGCCTGCAGCTTGTCGATGATCAGCGTCTGAAGATGGGTCTTGTTCATGCGGGCTCGGTCAGTAAGGCGTTTGGCGACTAGCATCGCATTGCGGCGTTTCTAGAGCCACGGCGTCCTTCTCAATCGATATGGGCACCTACGTGTGCTAAGCCGAGGCTGACTAATCAACCGTAGAGGCTGGTCGATCCGTTAGAAGCGCGGCACTATCGCCATGCTGTTCCGGGCACGCTTGATATGTCCGCGCCATCCAATCCATCCGAGATGCACGCCAACCAGGAGCGAATCGATGACACTGCGCGTAGCGCTAACTTTGGTAGCAATGGCGGTAGGTCAAGCGGCTTTCGCCGACGGCCAGCCGCTGACGGTCAAACTGAACAACATCGAACACGACCGTGGCACGGTTCGCGTGGCTCTGTTCTCGGACCCAAAGACGTTCCGTAAAGCGGACCAGGCATTTGCCTCGAGCGAATCGCCAGCCAAGACCGGAACGGTCACACTGGTGTTCGATGACGTACCAGCCGGTCAGTACGCGGTGATGGCCTACCACGACGAAAACGCTAACGGCGAGCTGGACCTCCGATTTGGCATGTTTCCTACCGAAGGCTATGGACTGTCCAATAACCCCAAGGTCATGGGTCCGCCAGCATTCGAGGAGAGCCGGTTCGAAGTACTAGGCGACAAGCCCAGTGAGATCGACGTCGACATTCACTACTAAAGTCGAATGCGAGCCAATCAGCCTGTTGATCGGCCGGCTCATGGGCGTTTTGCGCTTGGCGCGACCTGGTTAGCCGCGCATGGATCGCTTTTGATGCATCCTGCCGACGGCAACCCTACCAATGGTCGGGAGGGCAATGAACCGGAGCCAAAATCCCGCTGTCCAGACAAAAGCGTCTGGATTAGGCAAACAAACGATTTGTCGCCCCGCACCGGATATTTTTGAAAAAGAGGAAATTTGCCGCAGGCGGCAGAGCGAGACGCTGCTTATACTGACCACCCATTCCAATCTGGAGCCACACCCGTGAATAAAGCCGAGTTGATTGAAGCGATCGCCGCCTCCGCCGATGTACCGAAGAGCACCGCCACCCGCGTGTTGGATGCCTTCACCGAAAGCGTGACCAACACCCTGCAGAACGGCGACAGCGTGACGCTGGTCGGCTTCGGCACCTTTGCCGTCAAAGAGCGTGCAGCCCGTGATGGCCGCAATCCGCAGACTGGCGCAACGATCAAGATCTCCGCAGCAAAGCTGCCAGGCTTCAAGCCAGGCAAGTCGCTGAAGGACGCAGTGAACTAAGTCACTGCATCCCAGGAAACCGGGCCGCTGACGTCCTCACGGACGCAGCGCCTGCTCGGACCTTCCCGCTCCTGCTTATCCCCGCCTGATTCCACCTGCCCTATAGCCGCAAGGCGAAAGCTTCCATACCGCGCGTTCGTGACATTCGCCTGAGCCGGTAGGCTTTCAATCTCACCTGCACTTGCGCAACAGAAACCCTGATCAAGACAAGCAGACTGGCACGACAGCACCAGGTGGCTGCCGACTATTGCCTGTGTGTCCTCGGGCGATCAATCGTCTGACGTCCTCGCGCCGGTTGATCTTGGTGTGCGGTAGCACCCTAGAAGATCCCCTTAGCGACCTGTCTTTAGTGCTCAGCTCCGCATGCGCGGTTTCCGCCTTGCAAGCAAAAGTCCCAGGCGGCTTCGCTGCCAGACAGGTTTTGATGCACCCCTCGCCTACGCTGCTCTGGATCTACCAGCTGGCGTCCCGAAAGGGGGCATGGAACGCTCGTCCTGCACTATTAAAGCGCGCCAGCGCTGCTTAACCCCGCCGCAAGCGCCGTAACATGCAGGTCTGTGGTTGGCACTGCTCTTGCAAAACCCTATTGCCAGGAAGCTGCGGCTCAAGGACGAGAAAATTCAGAAATAGCTGACTAGGGTTCCGGCTCGCGGTTGCGAGTGGCTGGTCCGAGAGTTGGCGACCTCCAGTGAGGTTACACGGCGGGATAAAAGCCCGGGAGACGGCGTTCGACACGCAGCTCCTATTGCCATGTCCACTCACTGGAGGCCTTTTATGCCCCTGCTCGGCTTCGACAACACGACCGACCCGCGGCAACACCCCCCGATCGAAAGGGGGACCTCTCCATGCGCCTGATCAATCGTGTTCCGGGCCGCACCGGCTGGACGCTGCTGGTGATGCTGCCCTTCGCAATTCTGCTGTTCGCCTATCTGGTCAGCTCTGCACAACGGCTCGAGACCAACCCCAACGACAAGCTCTTGCCTAGCTTCACGCAGATGTCCAGCGCTGTGGAGCGCCTTGCCTTCACACCGGACAAACGCAGTGGCGACTACCTGTTCTGGCAGGACACCGCGTCCAGCCTCAAGCGCCTCGGCGTCGGCCTCGGCATCGCCGCCGTTGCCGGGCTGTGCCTCGGTGTTGCCGCTGGGACGCTGCCGCTCTTCAGCGCGCCCCTATCGCCGTTGCTGACGGTACTGTCGATGGTCCCGCCGCTGGCGATCCTGCCGATTCTGTTCATCGTCTTCGGTCTCGGCGAGCTGTCCAAGGTGATGTTGATCGTCATTGGCGTGACCCCGGTGCTGGCCCGCGATCTGGAACAGCGCGCCCGAGAGTTGCCGCCGGAGCTGTTGATCAAAGCGCAGACGCTGGGCGCCAACACCTGGACGCTGATCCTGCGGGTGGTGCTACCGCAATTACTGCCGCGCCTGTTGATTGCACTGCGCCTGGTGCTCGGTTCAGCCTGGCTGTTTCTCATCGCCGCCGAGGCCATCGCCTCCACCGACGGGCTTGGCTACCGCATCTTTCTGGTCCGCCGCTATCTGGCGATGGACGTAATCCTGCCGTACGTGGCCTGGATAACCCTGCTCGCCTGGAGCATGGATTTCGGTCTACGCAAGCTCACCCAGCTGGCCTTCCCCTGGTACGAAGGAGCCAAGGCATGAGTCATGTCATCCGCCCGGCTGGCGAACGGCCAACCAACCCTTTCATTCAGGTCAACAATGTCTGGCAGGAATATGGCGATCAGGTGGTGCTGGAACGGCTGAACCTGAGCGTCAATGAAGGTGAATTTTGCACCCTGGTCGGCGCGTCCGGCTGCGGAAAATCCACCTTTCTGCGCCTCTTGCTCGGTCAGGAACGGCCCAGCCGCGGCGACATCCTGCTCGATGGCGCACCCATCGCCGGCGAGCCCGACGCCAGCCGTGGCGTGGTGTTCCAGCGTTATTCGGTCTTTCCACACCTGTCGGTACTGGACAACGTCGCCCTCGGCCTGGAGTTGCCCAGATCCCCGCTACTGGGCCGCCTGTTCGGCCGTAGCAAGCGCGAAGCACGCGAGCAGGCCGAAGTCATCCTGCGCAAAGTGGGCCTTGGTCACTCGCTGGATAAGTACCCGGCACAGCTCTCCGGCGGCATGCAGCAGCGTCTGGCCATCGCCCAGGCACTCGTTATGAAGCCCCGTGTGTTATTGCTCGACGAGCCCTTCGGCGCACTCGATCCCGGCATTCGCAAGGACATGCATGAGCTGCTTCTGCAACTCTGGCGGGAGACCCAACTGACGGTGTTCATGGTCACCCACGACCTATCCGAAGGCTTCACCCTCGGAACGCGCATCCTGGTGTTCGACAAGACCCGCCTCGACCCTCACGCCCCTGGCGCCTACGGCGCACGCGTCACCTATGACATCCCGCTGAACAGCGATCGCCGAGTCGCGCGCGCCGCCGCTGGCGACCTGCCACCGCAGCTAGGCCACCTGCATACCGTCAATCAAGGAGTCTGACATGAGCGCTTCACTCGCGATCCGCCCCATGCTTTATGAAGAAACCCTACCCGGCGGCGGCCACACCTCCTTCGTGCTCAAGCGCGGTCAGCTGTTGCGCCTGACCGACCTCGAAGGCGGCGCCAACGTCAGTTTGCTGATGTTCAACGCGCATGAAAAAAGCGAGCGTCTCAACCTGCCGGACACGCTCAAGTGCCAGCACACCGCCAAGCTCACCACTGGCCATTGCCTCTATTCGGACATGGGTCGGGTGCTGGCCTGCATCACAGCCGATACCTGCGGCTGGCATGACAGTTTCGGTGGCGTACTGAACGCTGACGAAGTCGCCGAGAAATACGGCCAGGGTCGCTATCAGGAACTGCGCAACGGCTTCTTCCGCAACGGCACGGACAATCTGCTGGTGGAAATGGGCAAGTGGAACCTGAATCTGCAGGACCTGCTGATGACACTCAATCTGTTCAGCAAGGTCACCGTGGATGCCGACGGCGGCTTCGCCTTCGAGGCCGGCAACAGCAAGGCCGGCGACGCCGTGGAGCTGTACGCGCCAATGGACACGCTGGTTGTGCTGACCGCATTGCCACACCCAATGGACCCGAACCCCGAGTACGCACCGAAACCCGTACAGCTCAGCTGGCACCGCGTCGACAGCGATGGCATCAGCGTTCTCTGCCGTACCTCGCGCCCGGAAAATAGCCGCGGCTTTCACAACACCGAACGACTCTACATCTGAGGAGGGGTGCCCAAATGACCATCCACGAAAGCAACCTGCACCCCGAAGCCGCCACTTTCCGGCACGTGATTCCGGCTGGCGAGCCCTATCTGTTCGAAGTGAAGGCCGGCCAGACCCTGCGCCTGCTCGATCTGGAAGGCAACCAGGCGGTCGACACCCTGTTTTTCAGCGCCATGAATCCGCGTGAGCGTTTCGATCCGCAGCGCACCCTGCGCCGGCAGAACAAGGTCTATCTCACCACCGGCACGGTGCTCTACTCGAACCTTGGCAACCCGCTGCTGACCATCGTCGCCGACACCTGTGGCCGTCACGACACGCTCGGCGGGGCCTGTGCGCAGGAAAGCAATGTGGTGCGTTACGCCCTGGACAAGCGCTACATGCATAGCTGCCGCGATAACTTCCTGCGCGCCAGCCTGCACGACGGTCGCCTGGAGAAGCGCGACATCGGCGCCAACATCAACTTCTTCATGAACGTGCCGGTAACGCCCGAGGGCGGCCTGACCTTCGCGGACGGCATCTCCGCCCCTGGCAAATATGTCGAGCTGAGGGCCGAGCAGGATGTGATCGTGCTGATCTCCAATTGCCCGCAACTCAACAACCCGTGCAACGGCTGGAACCCCACGCCGGCCGAGGTGCTGGTATGGGACTGATGCGCTGGTTGCGCCGCTACCTGCTGCCGTTGATGCAAGCACGTGCCGGGCAGCGGCCCACCAAACCCAAGCCGGATGCGCGGGGGAAGGATGATCATCGCGCGGCCCAGTAGCACAGAGGGATGGGCCGCGCGGCGCCCTGCTTGAGCGTCGTAGGGTGGGCTTCAGCCCACCGTTAGCAGTACGTCCACATGGTGGGCTGAAGCCCACCCTACCAATGGATGAACCCCCGGACGGCCGGGGGCGATGAATGAATATAAGCGGGACGGCCCGCCTCCCCCAGAGGGACTGAAGATGTTCGACACACTCCTGATCGCCAACCGCGGCGCCATTGCCTGCCGCATCCTGCGTACGCTGCGTGCCTTGGACGTGAAAGGCGTTGCCGTCTACTCGGAGGCCGATGCCGCCAGCTTGCATATCCAACAGGCCAGTGAAGCCCATAGCCTCGGCGAAGGCGCTGCCTCGAACACCTATCTGGCGGTCGACAAGATCCTCGCCATTGCGCATCGAACCGGTGCGAAAGCGATCCACCCCGGCTATGGCTTCCTCTCCGAAAACGCCGCGTTCGCCGAAGCCTGCGAGGCGGCCGGTATCGCCTTCGTCGGGCCGACGCCAGAGCAGCTCCGGGTATTTGGCCTCAAGCACACCGCGCGCGCGCTGGCCAAGCAGCACGGTGTGCCGATGCTCGAAGGCACCGAGCTGCTCGACAGCCTCACCGATGCGTTAGGCGCAGCCGACCAGGTCGGCTATCCGGTCATGCTCAAGAGCACCGCTGGCGGCGGCGGCATCGGCATGCGGGTTTGCCGTGACGCAGCTGAACTGGCGGATGCCTTCGACGCAGTCAAACGGTTGGGGCAAAACAATTTCAGCGACGCCGGCGTGTTCATCGAGAAATACATCCAGCGCGCCCGCCATCTGGAAGTGCAGGTATTCGGTGATGGTGAGGGCGATGTGATCGCCCTCGGCGTGCGCGACTGCTCTGTGCAGCGGCGCAACCAGAAGGTGTTGGAGGAAACCCCGGCGCCGAACCTACCCGCAGGCATGGCCGATGCGCTGTGCGAGGCGGCGATCAAGCTGGCCAAGGCGGTTAGCTATCGCAGCGCCGGCACGGTCGAGTTCGTCTATGACAGCGAGGCCGAGCAGTTCTACTTCCTCGAAGTGAATACCCGTCTGCAGGTCGAGCATGGCGTCACCGAGCAGGTTTGGGGCGTCGATCTGGTGCGCTGGATGATCGAACTGGCGGCCGGTGATCTGCCGCCGCTGACCGAGCTGGCCAAGAGCTTGAAGCCCGAGGGCCACGCCATCCAGGCGCGGCTCTATGCAGAGGACCCGGGGCGCGATTTTCAGCCGAGCCCTGGCCTGCTGACCGCGGTCCAGTTTCCAGCTGCCGACGGCAAAGCACTGCGCATCGATACTTGGGTCGAAGCAGGTTGCGAAATTCCGCCCTACTTCGACCCGATGATCGCCAAGCTCATCACCTACGCGTCGACCCGTGAGGCAGCCAAGGCTGCGCTCGATCAGGCCTTAGCCGACAGCCTGCTGTATGGCGTCGAGACCAACCGCGACTACCTGTGCCAGATCCTCGCGTATGCCCCGTTTGCCGAAGGCAATCCCTGGACCCGCTGCCTGGACGGCCTGACTTACCAGGCGACCACTTTCGAGGTACTCACCGCTGGCACCCAGACCACCGTACAGGATCACCCCGGCCGGCTCGGTTACTGGGCTGTCGGCGTGCCTCCGTCCGGGCCGATGGACAGCCGTGCGCTGCGCCTGGGCAATGCGCTGCTGGGTAATCCGACCGATGCAGCGGGCCTGGAAATCACCATGAGCGGGCCGATCCTGCGCTTCAATACCGACGCGGTGGTCGCGGTAACTGGCGCCGACATTCCGGTGAAGCTCGACGACGTCGAGCAAGCAATGTGCACAGCGATTCTGGTCAAGGCTGGCAGCACGCTTGCGCTCGGCACCATCGCCGGCGCCGGTGCGCGCAGCTACCTGTGTGTACGCGGCGGGCTGCAGGTGCCCGATTACCTGGGCAGCAAGAGCACCTTTACCCTTGGCCAGTTCGGTGGCCATGCCGGACGCGCGTTACGCGCCGGTGATGTACTGCATATTCCTGAACTCGCCGACCGCAGCGCCGGCGCCAGCCTGCCTGTCGAGCTCTGCTCGCCGCTGCCATCGGTACGCGAGATCCGAGTGATTTACGGCCCGCACGGTGCGCCGGAATACTTCACGGAAGGCTATATCGAGCGATTCTTCGCCACCGACTGGGAAGTGCATTTCAACTCCAGCCGCACCGGCGTTCGTCTCATAGGCCCGAAGCCCGAGTGGGTGCGTGACAGCGGCGGCGAGGCCGGCCTTCACCCCTCGAACATCCACGACAACCCTTACGCCATCGGTGCCGTGGACTTCACCGGCGACATGCCGGTCATCCTCGGCCCGGACGGCCCGAGCCTCGGCGGCTTTGTCTGTCCAGTGACTATCATCGAGGCAGACCTCTGGCAGATCGGCCAGCTCAAGGCTGGCGACAAGGTGCGCTTCGTGTCGGTGGATGTGACTATGGCGCGTGAGTTGGCTAAGACCCAAAATCTTGAGTGCGCCAACCTTTGTAGGAGTGAGCTTGCTCGCGATCAGCCATGCGAAAGGATCGCCAGCAAGCTGGCTCCTACAACAGCACAAGCCCTCACCTCGCCCATCGTCCTCGATCTGGGGAACGACGACACCCGCCTGGTCGCCCGACTCTCCGGCGACACCCATTTGCTGTTGGAAATCGGCGCGCCCGAACTGGACCTTGTCCTGCGCTTCCGTGGCCACGCATTGATGCAGGCGCTGGAGGCGAAGAACCTCAACGGCGTGATCGACCTCACCCCCGGCATCCGTTCCCTGCAGGTCCATTACCAGCCGGAGACCCTGCCGCTTCAGAGCCTACTCGACACCGTCGCCGGCCTCTGGGACGCGGTGTGCTCGGCGCAAGATCTCCGAGTCCCGTCGCGCATCGTGCATCTGCCACTTTCCTGGGACGACCCGGCCTGTCAGCTGGCAATCGACAAGTACATGACCACGGTGCGCAAGGACGCTCCCTGGTGCCCGAGCAATTTGGAATTCATCCGTCGCATCAACGATCTGCCGAACCTCGACGAGGTGCATCGCACAGTGTTCGAAGCCAGTTATCTGGTGATGGGCCTGGGCGACGTCTATCTCGGCGCGCCAGTGGCAACCCCCCTGGACCCGCGGCATCGCTTGGTCACCACCAAATACAACCCAGCGCGCACCTGGACCGCGGAAAACTCGGTCGGCATCGGTGGCGCCTACATGTGCGTCTACGGCATGGAGGGCCCGGGCGGCTACCAGTTCGTTGGACGCACACTGCAGATGTGGAACCGCTACCGCGCGGTGGAGGCGTTCGGCGGTCAGCCCTGGCTGCTGCGCTTCTTCGACCAGATCCGCTTCTACCCGGTTTCCGCCGAGGAGCTTTTGAAGATCCGCCGCGATTTCCCGTTGGGCCGCTACCCGCTGACGATCGAAGAGACCGAGCTGCGCCTGTCCGACTATCAGGAATTTCTGGCTAAGGAAGCCGCGGGTATCGACGCCTTCCGCAGCCAGCAGCGCGCTGCTTTCGACGCCGAACGCCAACGCTGGATCGCGTCCGGCCAGTCGCACTTCGAGAGCGAGGAAGTCGCCGCTGAGCTCGGTGAAGACGCCCCGCTGGGCGCCGGCGAGCATGGCATCGAAAGCCACATTGCCGGGAATCTCTGGCAGGTATCCGTGACCGAGGGCGCTCGGGTAGAAGCCGGCGACGTGCTGGTGATCCTCGAGAGCATGAAGATGGAAATCCCGCTCACCGCACCTGTTTCCGGCGTGGTGAAGGACATCCGTGTACAGCCTGGCTCCCCCGTGCGTGCCGGTCAGCGGGTGGTGGTGATCGAGGGCGCGTAAGGCTCCCTGCCCAACAGATGACCGTAGGGTGGATCACGCCTCACCGATCCACCAACCAGCCCACCGGCCACCGGGCCATCTCAGACATTACGCGTGGAAAAGGCGTTGCCGTTTTCCACCCTACGAGGAATACGACATGACAACCGACTTTGACCTACGCCTCGACACACTGCGCGCGGCTTACTCCAATGCCAAGCTGTCACCGCGCACACTCATCGCTGCAGTGCACGACCAAGCTACCAACCTCCAGGCCGAATTCAACCTCTTCATTCATCTGCTAACGAAGGATGAACTCGAGCCCTACCTCGCAGCCCTGGACAGCAAATCCCCAGCCGAGCTGCCCCTCTACGGCATCCCCTTCGCCATCAAGGACAATATCGACCTGGCCGGCATCCCGACCACGGCAGCCTGCCCCGCCTTTGCCTATACACCGGACACCAGCGCGACCATCGTCGAACAACTGATCGCCTTCGGTGCCATCCCGCTGGGCAAGACCAACCTCGACCAGTTCGCCACCGGCCTCAACGGCACCCGTTCGCCCTACGGCGAGTGCCGCAACAGCGTGCATCCGAAGTATCCGTCGGGCGGCTCCAGCGCCGGTTCGTCCCTGGCCGTGGCACTCGGCCTGGCGAGCTTCGCATTGGGCACGGACACCGCCGGTTCCGGTCGGGTGCCGGCCGCGTTGAACAACCTGATCGGCCTCAAGGCGAGCAAGGGCTTGATCTCCACTGCGGGCGTAGTCCCGGCGTGCCGTACGCTGGATTGCGTCACCTTCTTCACCGCTACCGCGGCCGAAGCCAGCCAGCTGCTAGCCCTGACCGCCGAACTCGACCCACGCGACGAATACAGCCGCGCCAATCCGCTGTGGAACGACGGTTCGGCGTTTGGCCAAGTCAAATCCTTCCGTTTCGGCGTGCCCAAACAACCGGAATTTCTCGGCTGCCCGGAAAGCCCGGCGCTGTTCGCCGCTACCATTGAGCACCTGAAAGCTATCGGCGGCGAGCCAGTGGAGATCGATTTCGCGCCCTTCCTTGAAGCCGCGCGGCTGCTCTATGAAGGCCCCTGGGTTGCCGAACGCTACAGCGTTGCCGGCGCGTTGATCGAGCAACAGCCCGACGCCGTGCTGCCGGTGATCAAGGCGGTGCTGGAAAAGGCACCCGGCACCACTGCCGTGCAGCTGTTCCAGGCCGAGTACCGGCTGCAACAGCTCAAGGCCATCTGCGACCGGATCATGGCTACGGTGGATTGTGTACTGACCCCGGCCTACCCGCGCCCGGTCACGCTGGACGAACTGCACGCCGAGCCGGTCAAGCGCAATTCGGACCTGGGCTACTACACCAATTTCATGAACATGCTGGACTACGCCGCCGTGGCGGTGCCAGCGGGCGTGATGCAGAACGGCCTGCCCTGGGGCGTGACCTTGTTCGGGCGAGTATTCACCGATCAGTACCTACTGAGCCTGGCCGACATGCTGCAACGGCAACATCGCATCGCATTGATCGGTGGGCAGTCGATCACCTCGCCTGCCCCACAGAATGCGGCACGCAGCGACCGCGCCCGTGTCGTGGTCTGTGGCGCGCATCTGGATGGCTTGCCCCTGAACTGGCAGCTCAAACAGCGCGGCGGTCGACTGCTCGAAGCAACCCGCAGCGCAGCGCACTACAAACTGTACGCGTTGGCCGGCGGCCCACCGTTCCGCCCGGGCATGGTGCGTGTTGCCGATGAAGGCGTCGCCATTGAGGTGGAAATCTGGGAAGTCCCGAGCAGTGAACTGGGCTCCTTCCTCACCGGCATCCCGGCACCTCTCGGGCTGGGCAAGGTACAACTGGCCGACGGCAGCTGGGAAACCGGCTTCATCTGTGAAGCGTACGGTTTGCAGGGTGCCGTCGATATCAGCAAGTACGGTGGCTGGCGAGCCTATATGAAGAGCCGTAGCTGAGCGGGGTCGCCAAACGCTGTGTTTCGGTACGGGTAAGTCCTGCCGTAACGTCCGGAACATCGCCTCTAAGACGTCCTCCGATGCAAAGCGACGCCGAATAGTCGGCTCTATTTGCATCAGAGGAGGTTCCATGCGCATCACCCTTCCACGTCTCGGTTTTGGCGGCGCGCCGTTGGGCAACATGTTCGCCCCGCTCGACGAAACCACCGCCGACGCTACGCTCAAGGCTGCCTGGGATGCCGGCATCCGTTATTACGACACGTCACCGCACTATGGCGCCGGCCTGGCCGAGCAACGCTTCGGGCGCTTACTCAGCAAAAAGCCCCGCGATGAATTCGTCCTGAGTACCAAGGTTGGCCGCTTGCTGCAGCCAACCAGCAGGCCGGAAAACGCCCCGTCCTTTGTCGATGAGCTGCCGAACAAGCGCGTCGTCGACTACTCCGCTGACGGCGCACGACGCTCCATCGAGGACAGCCTGGAGCGTATGGGCGTGAATCGTATCGATGTCGCCTTCATCCATGACGTGTCCGAAGACCAGTGGGGCCCACAGTGGACCGAGTATTTCCAACAGGCCATGCAAGGCGCGGCGAAAGCGCTGACGCAGATGCGTGAGGAAGGCCTGATCCACGGTTGGGGGCTTGGCGTGAACCTCGTCGAACCCTGCCGCATGGCCCTTGAGCAATCCGACCCGGACGTGTTCCTGCTGGCCGGCCGCTATTCTCTACTCGACCACCGCGAAGCGCTGGATACGCTATTTCCCACATGCGTGGAGCGTGGCGTCGGGATCGTTGTCGGCGGGCCGTTCAACTCCGGTGTACTGGCCGGTGGCGAGCACTACGACTATGCGGCCGCGCCTGATGATATCCGCCAGAAGACCGGGCAGATCGAAGCGGTGTGTCAGGAGTTCGAAGTAGATATCCGGGCTGCAGCGCTGCAGTTCTGCCTCGCGCATCCCGCCGTCCTGTCAGCCATTCCGGGCACCAGCAACCCGAAGCGTCCTGCACAGTACGTGCAACAGTTCGAGGCCGACATACCGGCCGAGTTCTGGCGGGCGCTAAAGGACAAGCAGCTGCTGCCTGAAGACGTGCCGGTGCCAAAGGAACATTGACTTCTTGGCACGCGGTTAAGGTCGGGCTTGGTCGGCTATGTGATCCCTGCGTGGGTTCCGCGGCCGAACACGCTCGCCGATGCATTTTGACGCATCCCTATAGGGACTAATTCAGTCGTCCGACGTGATCGAGGGCGCATAGCCGTCGGGAGAAGATGCCGCCCCGGAAAAGACCACTGCACCCGTATATCGAAACTTATCCGACCCGCTCGGATGGCCTGGTCCAATGCCAACCGACAGCACCATCGCGGCGCACGCCTCACCATTTGAGCGCAGATTGCAAGCCGGCCCAGGCCTAGAAAATTTCTAATTAATGCCTTCATCTGATTGATACAAAAGCCGTATTTGTTTGAAAGACGAACTGGCACGCAACCTGCTCTACACAGAACAGAACGGGATGAGTCGCGGCAGCGCTCACATCGCTCGGCACACAGGAGCTACACAACAGGCGAACTAGGGTTCCGGCTCATGCAGATGAGCGCTGGTCCGAGAGTTCTCCGGTCCCAAGGATTGGGACTACACGGCGGGATAAAAGCCCGGGAGGACGCGATGTCATCCCGTGCCGGTTCTTCCACTGTGTAGGAGTTTCACCATGACAGGTCCGCTGTTTCCTTCGCTGCACAAGACCCTGCTCGGCGCCACCTTGGCCGTCGCGACCCTATTCGCGCCGCTGGTGGTTCAGGCGGCGGAAAAACTGAAGATCGGCACCGTGGTCTGGGCCGGTTACGGGCCGTTCTACGTGGCCGACAAGAAAGACCTGTTCAAACCTCACGGCCTGGACGTGGAGTTGCAGTTCTTCAACGACCCGGCCCTGATTCCCACCGCCATGCTCAGCCGCGCACTCGATGGCGGCATGCTGACCTATGACCAAGTCGTTGCCTCTGTCGCCAAAGGCCTCAAGCACCGCGTGGTGATGCCCATCGACTTCTCCAACGGTGGTGACGCCATCGTCGCCGATGCGTCGATCAACTCTGTGGCCGATTTCAAAGGCAAGAAAGTTGGCTACAACCCGCTCTCGCCGTCCGACTTCCTGCTCGCCTACGCGCTGCAACAGAACGGTATGACCGAGAAGGATATCCAGCCGGTCAACATGACGCCCGAAGGCATTCCCGGTGCCATGGCCTCAGGCAACCTGCCGGTCGGCGTGACCTACGAGCCCAACGTGTCGCAGATCCTCTCCATGAGCAGCGGCGACAAATTCAAGGTCGTGTATTCCTCCAAGGATGCGCCCGGCCTAATCACCGACGTGCTGGTGTTCGACGAAGCGGTGATCGCCAAGAAACCCGCCGCCATCAAGGCGATGATCCAGGGTTACCTCGACGGGCTCGCCTACATGCAGGCGCATCCCGAGGAGTCGGCAGACATCATTGGCGAGGTGCTGGGCGTCAGCGCCGAAGAAGCCACTGAACAGATGTCCGGTGCCTACAACATCCCGCTCGCGGAAATGAGCAAGAGCTTCGCGCCCAGTGACGACACCCATTCCTTCCATGGCAGCGGCGCGATCATTGCCAAGCTGCTGGTGGATAACGGCCAGATCCCCTCCGCCCCGGATTTCAGCGACACCTACGACGCGCAGTTCACCGAAGCACTCGCCAAGTAATGCGCGCCGGGGCGAGCCGCGCTCGCCCCGACAGGAGACCCGTATGAAAACCCGCAAGCCGCTTTTCCGTTATGCCGATGGTCGAGTGCCAAACAGCCTGGCCATGACCTATGCCCTGCTCGGCTACATCGCAGGGCTGGTGATGCTGTTCCCGGCCAATGGGTGGTTGAATGCGTTGGGTACGCTACTGCTTGGTCACGCAATGATCATTGCCGCCTACCTGATTCATGAGTTCGCTCACGGCACCATTTTCAGCGTGCCCAAGCACAATCAGTGGGCGGGCAATGCCTGCAGCTGGCTGGCCGGCAGCTGCTATGCCGACTTTCAGGACCTGCGTAAGAAACACATGCGTCACCACGTCGACCGTGCCGACGTGATCACCTTCGACAGCAAGGCCTTTCTCAAGGCCCGCCCCCAGTGGTTCCAGAAGCTGGTTGTAGCGCTGGAGTGGGCCTACGTGCCGGCAGTCGAATTGATCATGCACGGCTACGTGATCGTGTTGCCCTTCGTCACCCGCAACGAAAAGCACCGTGCGCGCCGCGGCAAGGTCGCCCAGATCATGCTTATCCGCGCGCTGCTGTTCGGGCTGCTTGGCTGGTTCTCGCTGAAAGCTCTGGTGCTGTATGCCGTGGCCTGGACGCTGATGGTCACTGTGCTGCGCTTCGCCGACGCCTACCAGCACACCTATGACGCCTTCGCTGTGCTCGAGGACGGCCAGGTGCCGGAAAACAAGCAACGCGACCGCGCCTACGAGCAACTCAATACCTTCAGCAATGTGGTGTCCGCACGCTGGCCATCGCTGAATCTGCTGCTGCTCAACTTCCCCTACCACAACGCCCATCACGAGAAACCGGTCGCGCCCTGGTATCGCCTGCCCGCGCTGCATGCCGAGCTGTACGGCAGCGCCTACAACCAGGTCATTCCGATGCGCGACCTGCTCGGCAGCTTCCACCGCTATCGCCTGCGTCGTGTGCTGGATGACGACTATGGCTCGGTCGGTGAAGGGCCGCAGAAGGCCGACGGATTCTACGGTGCAGTTGGCGTGTCTTTCCTCACGGCGGTGTGAAATGCATAAAGCGCTCGATTATCGCGGACGTTGCGTCGTCCTCACCGGTGCTGCTGGCGGTATAGGCCGGCAGCTGGCAAAGACCTACGCCGAGGCCGGCGCCACGCTGGAGCTGGTCGATCGCGACCCCGATGCACTGGCCGAACTGGCCGAAAGCCTGCAACCGGAGGGGCCGCTGCACGCCACCACGCTGGAACTCGGAGACTGGCACGCCGTGCAGCACTTCGCTGACGATCTGGCCTGCCGTAACCGCTCGGTCGAAGTGCTGGTCAACAATGCCGGTATCGAATACCAGACGCCCATTACCGACCCTGGCGCCAAGGCTGACGCCTGCTGGACGCATTTGCTCGACAACAATGTGTCGTCCATGCAGCGACTGACCCGCGCGCTGCTGCCTCGTCTTCGTGCCGGTGCCAGTGTGATCAACCAGGCCTCGATCTGGGGGCTGAAAGGCGTACCGGGCTTTTCCGCCTATGCGGCCAGCAAGCATGCGGTGATCGGCCTGACCCGCTCACTGGCCTGGGAATTGGGACCGCGGCGCATCCGCGTCAATGCCGTCTGCCCAGGCTGGATCGGCACCGATGCGGCGATGCGTTCGCTGCGCATCATGGCGGCAGAAAACGGCCGCAGCGAAGCCGAAGAGCTGGTCGCGGTACTGGCGGCCCAGGCGATTCCGGAGCTGCTGACCCCGGCGGACCTGTCCGGCACCTTCTTGTTTCTCGGCTCGCCGCTGGCGGCGGCGCTCACCGGGCAGGCGCTGTCGGTCAGCCATGGCGAGGTGATGCATTGATGAATCGCCAGCCACTGAAAGGCAAAGTGGCGCTGGTCACCGGCGCGGCAACCGGGATTGGTCGGGCCACCGTGCTGGGCCTGGCGCAAGTGGGCGCGAGCGTCTGGATCAACCACCTCGGCCAACTGGAATTGGCAGAGCAACTGTGCGCGGCGGTCGATGCGCTTGGCGGCCGAGCACGTTGCGTAGAAGCGGACGTCGCGTCAGCGGCGGCAGTGGCCGGGATGTTCGAGCAAATCCTCGCCGAAGGGCCGCTAGACCTGCTGGTGAACAACGCCGGCATCATTCTGGAACAACCCTTTCTCGACACCACAGAGCAGGACTGGGCACGGGTACTGGACGTCGATCTTCACGGGGTCTATCGATGCACACAGCAGGCGCTGCGGCATATGCAGCCGCGTGGTTGCGGCGCCATCGTCAATGTAGCTTCAGACCTCGGCTTTCTCGGCCGCAGCGACTACGCCGCCTACTGCACCGCCAAGGCCGGCGTGATCGGCCTGACCCGCTCGCTGGCGCGTGAATTCGCCGCCAGCGGCATACGGATAAATGCCGTCGCGCCAGGCCCCATCGCCACGGCGATGGTCTCAGCAGAAAACATGAGTGCCGAATGGATGGCCAAGGAACTGGACATTCCCATGGCCCGACTCGGCACGCCTGATGAAGTGGCGGCAGCCATCATTTTCCTGCTCTCGCCACAGGCCAGCTATTTCACCGGACAAATACTTGGGCCCAACGGCGGTTCCTGGATGGGCGCATGATGACCCTGTTGCCACAGGTCCTGCTGGTCACAGGCGCCGTCGCCTGGGGCCTCGGCTGGTTGCCCCTGCACCATTTCGCCAGCGTTGGCCTGGTCGGCATGCCGTTGGTGTTGCTGGTCTACGGACTGCTCAGCCTGATCGCCCTGCCGGTGGTCTGGCGCGAGCGTCATGCCTGGGCAGCGCAGCGCAATGGTCTGCTGGCTATCGCCATCTGCGGTGGCGGTGCGACCGCCGCGCTGGTCACGGCCCTGGCCACCGGCGACGTGGTGCGGGTGATGCTGTTGTTCTACCTGGCGCCGGTCTGGGGCGTGCTGGGTGGCTGGCTGTTGTTGGGCGAACGCCTGACAGCGCTACGAATCGGCGCGCTGTTGGTAGCCATGCTCGGCATCGCCCTGACCCTTGGCGTCAGCCGCGAGCTGATCCGTCCGCTGAGTGGCAACGACTGGCTCGCATTGGCGGCCGGCCTCGGTTTCAGTCTGAACAATCTCGCTACCCGCGCCGCCGACCGGGTGCCGCTGGCCAGCAAGACCTTGGCGCCTTTCGTCGGTAGCGCTCTGATTGCCGCCGTGCTCTGCCCATTGCTGGGCGATTACCCGCCGCCGCTGAGCCTTACGCTGAGCTGGCAGATCGGTTTGATGGCCCTCGGCTGGCTGTTGAGCATGGCCGCGGTGCAGTACGGCGTCAGCCATATCGAAGCCGGCCGTGCGGCAGTGCTGGTCGTCTTCGAGTTGGTGGCCGCGGTGCTCTCCTCCGCCTGGTTCGGTAGCCAGGCCATCACCACACATGAATGGCTAGGCGCGGCGCTTGTGACCTTTGCCGCACTGATCGCCAGCTGGCCGGAACGCCCGGCCCTGACCGTAATTCGGAGCCCTTCGCTATGAACAGCGTGCACATGGATCAACTCAGTTGGGTCGAATACGAACGCCGCGTGCGTGATGGCGCTGTGCTCTTCCTGCCCTGCGGTGCCACCGAACAGCACGGGCCGCATCTGCCGCTGGGCACCGACGCGCTGCTCGCCAGCGCCATCTGTGCCGATGTGGCGCAACGCGTCGACGGGCTGGTCGCACCCGCCCTGTCTTACGGCTACAAATCACAGCCCAAATGTGGCGGCGGTCAGCACTTTTGCGGGACCACCAGCCTGGATGGCGCCACGCTGAGCGCGCTGGTCCGCGACGCGGTGCGTGAATTTCACCGGCACGGCGTCAAGCGTCTGGTGTTGGTGGTCGGGCATTACGAGAACCAGTGGTTCGTCGGCGAAGGCATTCAACTGGCGCTGCGTGAACTGGGCCCGGATGCAGATATCGAGGTCATGCGCCTGGAGCATTGGGACTTCTGCCGTGAGCAGACCCTGGCTGACGTGTTCCCAGACGGCTTTCCAGGCTTTGCCCTTGAACACGCGGCCGTCATCGAAACCTCACTGATGCTGCATTACTACCCCAGCCTGGTAGCGCTGGAGCGCATCCCGGAGGAAGCCCCCGCAGACTTTCCACTGTACGACATGTATCCGCCCCGCACTGAATGGGTGCCACCTTCAGGCGTGCTGTCTTCGGCCAAGGGGTCGACAGCGGACAAGGGACAGCGCATGGCCGACGACATTGTCAGCGGTATCGCTGCGGCGGTCTGCCATGAGTTCGACCTGGGGAACCTGCAGTGAACCTCGCACTGGCGCATACCGCGCTGCTGGTGATCGACATGCAGCGCGACTTCTGCGCGCCGGGCGGCTATGCCGATCAGGCTGGGCTGGACATCGAGCGCCTGCGCGCGCCCATCGAACCTATCCGCCAGCTGCTGGTGGCGGCGCGACGATGCGGGTTGTTGGTCGTGCACACCCGCGAAGGCCATCGCGCCGACCTCAGCGACCTCCCCAATACCAAGCGCCGGCGTGCCGAGGCCAGCGGCGCGCCAATCGGCAGCCCCGGTCCGTTGGGCCGTCTTCTGGTGCGAGGCGAACCTGGCAACGCGCTGATCGAGGAGCTCATGCCCGAACCGGGCGAGCCGGTGATCGACAAGCCCGGCTATAGCGCCTTCGCTCATACCGACCTGCAACTGCTGCTGCAAAACCGCGGGATCGGTCAATTGATCCTGACTGGTGTAACCACCGAGGTCTGCGTTTCCTCAACGCTGCGCCAGGCAGTGGATCTCGGCTACTCCTGCCTCACGGTCGCTGACGCTTGCGGCTCTGCTTACCCGGCGCTGCATGCCGCAGCACTGTCGATGATCGGCGTCGAAGGCGGACTGTTCGGCGAAGTCATCACCAGCGATGCGCTAATCGCCTTGCTGGAGATGCCCGCATGACCGACGTGCTCAAGCTCTGGCCGCTGCTGACTGCCACCCATCGCTACGACAAATCGATTTCCACCCGCAACCGTGGCCACGGCACCCTGATCGAGGCGCCAATCCTGGCGTTCCTGATCGAGACCCGGCAGGGACGCATCCTCTTCGATGTCGGCTGCGACTACGCCAAGATCAACAACCCGGCACTCAAAGCGCGCTGGTTCGATCCGCTGGAGTTCCCGATGGGGCCACCGGACATGCATGACGACCAGCGTCTGCCGGCTCACCTGGCCCGGCACGGCCTGACGCCGGCCGACATCGACCTGGTGTTTCTCAGTCACTTGCATTTCGACCACGCCGGCGGGCTTTGCGAGCTGTGCGGCTGCGACGTGCATGTGCACGAGGCCGAGCTGGCGGCCGCTCTCGCCGAGGCCGACGATGCCTACTTCGCCGACGATTTCACCGGCCCCTTCGTTGACCAGAACCGCTGGAGTCTCCAGCGCGAGGAATACCAACTGGTGCCCGGCGTGCAGGCAATCAACACGCCCGGCCACACCGCTGGGCACATGTCTCTGCTGATCGAACTGCCGCACGGCAAGCCCGTCATCCTGACCGGAGACGCGGCGGACCTGGAAGAAAACCTCACCGATGAAATAGCGCCCGGTCTCTGCTGGCAGGACCGCGAAGACATGGCGCTGGACAGCATCCGCAAGCTCAAGGGATTGGCCGCCGATAGCGGGGCTGAGTTGTGGCCGAACCACGACATGGCCTTCTGGCGAACCCTCAAACGATTCCCGGAGTACCACGCATGAACAGCGTTCCCGAAACCTACCTGGGCGTATGGCGCCGTCGCCTGTTGACCACCACCGACGGATGCCGCGACGAAACCAGCGATGTTTACTGGCTGCAGACGGCCCATTTGCACGCCGACGTGCGCATCCCCCATCCCCCAACCACCGCTGCCTCGCTTACCACGTGCACGCATTCACAACAGCTGGCCCTGTGCGAACAGGCTGGCTTTGCCGGCTTGACCATGGTGGATGGCGACACTTGCCAATGGCATCGGCTGATCGACTACCAGCCGCCCAGCGGCTCACCCGACATCGGCCGCATGCGCTTCGAGGGACCCGATCGGTTGCTCGAAGATGGCCTGGACGGCCGCTATCACGAAGTCTGGCAGCGTGTGCCCGAATCAAGCGGCACCAACTGGGGACTGTGGCTGCGGTCAGCCGATGAACCTGAGCGCCAGGCCTGCCTGCTGGTTGCCGGGGATTACTTCATGTTCGTTGCCGACAGGCCTGCGCCGTTGGACCCCGAAGGTGGGCAACTACGCGACCAACTCGCCCGCGCCACTCCGGCAAAACGCCTCGAACTGCTCGCCTGTGAAATATCCTTCGGCCGCCAACGCAACGGCGCGACGCCCTGGATGATCAGCCACTCGACCTTGCCGGGGCGTGTCGGCGACAACCTGCTGCCGAGCTACTGGAATTTCAGCCAACCCGCCGGTATTCCCGAAGGGGACCTGGCCCGCATTGGCCAATTCCCACCTACGCTCGGCTGGGTCAGCGTGGCGAATCCGATTTCAGCTCTCGTTCAGGAGGTAGTCGCATGACGGCGCATTTGTCCCTTAGCGCGAACACGAACCTGGAGCCGCGCGTGGCGGTCGCAGCGCAGCCGGTCAGCGCAGAACCCGCGCCCGTTGCCAAAACGCGCCGCGCCCGCTGGTGGCGCATTCGTGGCGATCTGCCGAAAACCACGGTTTGGACACTGGCCGCAGCGGGCCTGATTTCACCGTTCATTCTCTGGTGGGCCTATACCGCGCTAGGGCTGGCCGACCCGATGTTCATGCCCAGCCCGGGCGCCGTGCTGGAGCGATTAGGCCGCTGGTGGTCGAGCGAGGGGCTGCTCACCGACATTGGCATCAGCGTCTGGCGGGTCATGGCCGGGTTCGGCGCCTCGGCTTTACTGGCGTTGCCGCTGGGGCTGTATATCGGCACCTATCGCCCGGTGCAGGCTTTTCTCGAACCTCTGACCGACTTCATCCGCTACATGCCGGCGGTGGCCTTCATACCGCTGGTGATGTTGTGGGTGGGCATCGACGAAGGCTCGAAGGTGCTGATCATTTTTATCGGCACCTTCTTCCAGATGGTGTTGATGGTCGCCGAAGACGTCCGCCGCGTGCCGATGACCCAGATCGAGGCCGCCCAGACCATGGGCGCCAATCGCAGCGAAGTCGTCAAGCTGGTGATCCTCCCGTCTGCGCGACCGGCAATCCTCGACACCCTGCGCATCACCTGCGGCTGGGCCTGGACCTACCTGGTCGTTGCCGAGCTGGTCGCCGCCAATTCGGGCCTCGGCTACGCCATTCTCAAGGCTCAGCGCTACATGCACACCGACAAGATCTTCGCCGGCATCCTGCTGATCGGGCTGATCGGCTTGCTCACCGACCAGGCCTTCCGCTGGCTTTCCCGCCGCGCCTTCCCGTGGAGGACACAAGCATGACCGACGCCAAGATTTGTATTCAGCAGGTAGGCAAAACCTTTATCAGCGACACGCGCGAGGTCGAGGCGCTGCAATCGGTCAGCCTGGATGTGCGCCCAAACGAATTCATCACCTTCGTCGGCGCCTCGGGCTGCGGCAAGTCCACCCTGCTGCGCATCATTGCCGGCCTGGAAACCCTGAGTTGCGGCGAAATCCTGCTCGATGGCAACCCCGTGGATGGCCCCGGCGTCGACCGCGCGATGGTCTTTCAGCACTACAGCCTCTACCCATGGCTTACGGTCATGAAAAACATCAAGTTCTGCCGCCAACTCAAAGTGATTTCTGACACCGTGCGTGGCGATGGCGACGTTGAAACTGCTAGTGGGCGAGCCGACGCCCTGCTCAGCCTGATGGGCCTGACGAACTTTGCCGATGCCTTTCCAAGCCAGCTGTCCGGCGGTATGCAGCAGCGCGTGGCCATCGCCCGCGCGTTGATGCCCAAGCCAGCGACATTGCTGATGGACGAACCCTTCGGCGCACTGGACGCCCAGACGCGTGAGGTGATGCACGACCTGATCCGTCACGTGCACAAGCTCGAGAAAACCACAATTCTGTTCGTCACCCACGATGTTGAAGAAGCCATCTACCTCGGCAGTCGTGTGGTGCTGATGGCGCCACGGCCAGGGCGAATCGATTCCATCTATGAGGTGCCGCTGCCAGCGCAGCGCAACCAAGACATGAAGCTGTCGCCCGAATTCACCGCCCTGAAACGCGAGATCCTGACGCGCATCAGGGAGACGTCAGGCATGCAGACCGATCTCGATCAATTGGCCAAACTCACGGCCATTGCCGGGTAATCTATCGACTGGCCGCGCGAACTCCCCGCCTGCGTGGCCCGTTTGACCTGATGCTTAACGCGTCATCCGACAATGGACGCCACTGACCAGGAGCGGTCATTCGGGACCGAGCGTAACCTCAAGCATCACGAAGGCTGTTACCCGCAGCAGGACCTATTGGCTCCGTGATCGGCGGAGTGATCCTGACCGTAATCTTCGCCGGCTATATCCTGTTTGCGTGGCTGGGTCATCGCATTGGATGCTCGCCTAATTGCGCCAAGCGCGGACACATGACGAATGTTGGCACCAAGAAACCGTGGATGATCGTCTATTGTGATAGTTCATGTAGGAGGTTTGATTCGCTGCCAGGCGGTATAGGGTCTAGCAGACAATTTGAGTGGAGCTTTGATATGTCTGAAGTCCAGCCAAAATCCGAAAAGCAGGAAGACGCTGAGGCCGCCGTCGACAATTTCCGAAAGGACCTTGGACCTTTTGTTGTTGCTGCGGAGACGACACGCATGGCAATGCTTTTTACCGACGCGAAGGCACCCGGCGACCCGATCGTTTACGCAAACGACAGCTTTCTAAAGCTGACTGGGTACGATCGGAACGAGGCATTGGGCCAGAGTTTCAATTCCTTACTGGAACAGCGCGTCGACCCTGAGGTCATCGAGAAGATCAAGTCCGAATTCGAGAAAAGTGAGAATCACGACAATAACCTGGATATCGACTATAACCGGAAGGACGGCAGTACGTTGTTCGTCTCGGTTTTCATAAGCCCAGTGCGGGACGAGAGCGGCCAGGTCATGCAGCATTTCGTTTCGTTTATCGATATAACCAAGCATAAAGAGGCGCAAGAAAAGTCAAAGATGTTTATCGATGAGCTTAATCATCGCGTAAAAAACACTTTAGCCACGGTGCAGGCGATAGTCTGGCAGTCGTTCAAAAAATCATCCGATACCCATATTGTTCGAGAGTCTATCGATTCGCGCCTCTTTGCTCTTTCTCGATCGCATGATCTCCTTACCCGTGAGCATTGGAACGGCGTGAGTTTTCGCGATTTAGTGAACGAGGTATTGGAGCCGTTTGGGGTCGCAGGCGATGGCGCGGCCCGCTTCGTCATCGCGGGTCGAAATGTCCGCATTTCACCGCAGACGGCGCTGGCGCTTGGTGTCGCGCTCAACGAACTCGCGACAAACGCCCTGAAGTACGGTGCCTTATCCAACGAAGCAGGATGCGTCCTGATCGAGTGGGCGGTCGCGCCCATGCCGGCGGGCAACAGGCTGATTATTCGTTGGCAGGAAAAGGACGGCCCAACTGTGGCTCCGCCGTCGCGCAAAGGGTTCGGTTCGCAGGTGATCGAGCGTGGGTTGTGTCATGAGCTGGCAGGGACCGTGCATCTCGACTTTCCGGAAGAAGGCGCGGTTTGCACGATCGATATTCCGGCACCCGATCGTGCCCATGTCGAGTAAGCCGCTTGCCGGTCGGCGCATCTTGGTCGTCGAAGACGAGTTGATGATTTTGATGCTCGTCGAGGACATGCTGGCCGAACTCGGGTGTACCTCCATCACGTCAGCCGCAACTGTTGAGCAAGCACTTGCTTTGATCGACGAGAAAGACTTCGACGCCGCGACATTGGACGTCAACCTACACGGGATCAAAAGCTTTCCCATCGCCGACGCGCTCATCGCGCGCTGCGTACCCTTCATGTTTGCAACCGGATTTGGCGCGGAGGGAGTACCGGCCCGATATAACGAGCAGACTGTCCTAAGAAAGCCGTTCCGCTACCAAGACGTATCAGACCAATTCCAGCGCCTCTTAAACTGCTAAACAGCAGCCCTTGGTCCGCGCCAACGATGAGGCGGTGCCTGCGATCTACTCAATGAAGCGCAGGAGCGTGATCTTTGGCAGCGCAAATAAAGCGGCCGGTGTCCGATAAACCAATACGTCCCCTTTTCCACTGAACGCCCAGACGCGTGAGGTGATGCACGACCTTATCCGTCACGTGCACAAGCTCGAGAAAACCACGATTCTGTTCGTCACCCACGATGTTGAAGAAGCCATCTGCCTCGGCAGCCGTGTGGTGCTGATGGCGCCAGGTCCAGGGCGAATCGATTCCATCTATGAGGTGCCGCTGCCAGCACAGCGCGACCAGGACATGAAACTTTCGCCCGAATTCACCGCGTTGAAACGCGAGATCCTGGACGCGCATCAGGGAGACGTCAGGCATGCAGACCGATCTCGATCAACTGGCCAAACTCACGGCCATTGCCGGCTAATCCATTGCCTTGCCGTGCGATCTCTCCACCTGCGCGGCCCGTTTGACCCGATGCTTAACGCGGCATCCGAGAATGGCCGCCATCGGCCAAAAGCGGCCACTAATTGCCATCAAACTCTTGGCAATTAACAGCAGGAAAAGCATTATGGAAACAACTGCTCACGCGCAGTCCCATCTTCGGCGGCATGGATGCCTTGCTTATTTCATACAAGCATTCATTCCTCCCACCTATGGCGACCTGCTGTGAAGCGCGGGCTTATGCCGCATTTGGCTATAACGGACTTATAGCGCGTTCGATATAACGTCGCAGCAGAAGGGAGTGAAAGATGCATAAGACACTGATCTGCAAGTGAAAACTCAATATTGTTAGCGGAATGTTAGGCTGCGTATTAGTCGAGCGTTCGGTCTAATCACTGTTATGCGCAAACACACTTAAACCAAACCATCAAATAGCTTAACAACAATGACAACCATCTCCCACATGAAAAAACTACTCTGCTCCATTTTAATTTTAAGCAGTCCTATTTGCTCAGCTGAAACAAATGCTTTCAGAATTGAGTGCACTGCAAATTTTCTAGGCAAGGAAACAAAGGTAGCCTTCGAGTACAACTTAAAATATCCAAAGACTTTCGGAGTCGGATACGGACCCCGATCGAAAAGCGAATCATTAGTAGCTTACGATTTGGTAGAAATTGAAAAGAAAAGGATTGAAGGCACAGACATTGAATACCTAGCCATTTATTACAATAACAAACCATATAACGAAGTCGACTATCCAAATCAAAAAACTATTACCCAGAACAAGCTAAGCTTCTTCCATGATTCAACCCTATCGCTTCATAGCGCAAAATTAAGCATCGACAAATCCAAGCTTGAATGGGCTGAAAACAACAGTGATGAATCATATAGAAACTGTATTAGCATTGGAGTCTGGTAGTATTTAAAAAATTTATCTCGCACAAAACCAATCAACGAACCGCTAAAATTCAAATAACAAGTGAACTTACTTTGGCGCCAAGAGCATAACAATCGGTTCAAATCGCTCGCTCCGCTCGCTGGGAAGGGCTAAAGCCCGCCCCTTAACCAAACGTTAAGTGTCATTGGAGTCGCAGTGCAAAACGTATATGCAGAAATTATTATTAGGGACGTTGATGACTTCTATCAGTACCTGAAAAAATCTAACTACTTTCGGAATAGCTTAACATTTCGAGGGCAAATGGACTGTGATTGGCCAATCGCATCTGGAATAGAGCGTAAGATGAGGCCTTATTTGAACGAAAGGCATATCATAGGTGATTACGAAGAAAATAAAATACTAGAAATCCAGCGTCGAGCCCATACATTAATCCGGAATAATATTCCTGCAAGCGATGATTATCTTGAGTGGCTCGCGTTGTTACAACATCATGGCGCTAGAACTAGATTAGTTGATTTTTCTCGATCTATCTTCGTCGCATGCTATTTCGCTACAAGGTACGATGCTAAATCTAATTGTGATGCTGCTGTTTGGGGTATTCATTTAGGAAAGTTAGAGCGTTTTAAAATGAGAAAAATATATTCCGCTCTAGAAATTCCTTCAGGAATCTCGGTTCATGAAAAAGATCGAATTATTGCGAAATACGCGATTACCAAAAGACCTGATTTTAAAGGAGTCTCAATTCTTTATCCCTTTAGACAGAACCAAAGGCTATTTGCCCAGCAAGGCGAGTTTTTGGCTCCTCTAAACATAAATAGATCCTTTATGGATAACCTGTCTGAAGTGTTTCTTGGTGATTGTGATACCGAAGTTAAAGATGGCTTTTGTGACTTTGAGGCCCCCTATAAGCGTGGCTATATTGACGAGTTTAGTAGTGATGAGCTTGTGAAATATATAGGGGTTGTGAAATTCATAATACCGGAAAAATTTCACAAAGGCCTACGCGTAGTTTTAGAACACATGAACATTCAGACGGAAAGCCTATTCCCAGATTTCGAGGGTGCAGTTCAAGCACTAAATCATGACTACTATGTGTAAGCACTTAACAAAGGCGTCAATTAGGACGCTCGCAAGCTCGCGCCTATTACGCCGGCGTTATGTGTCAAGGAGAGTTCAGTGGATGAGGTAGACAAAAAATATGGCGCTATTTTGGTCGATACATCAATCTTTGATAACCACGCACTGAAGCTTGAGAAAGGTTTATTGGGTAAGCTCGCGCAATTCAAAAAAAGCCCAATTGAATATATCTTCCCCGACGTAATAAAGAACGAAGTTAAAAGTCATCTAGAAAATAAAATAAAGATTTCTCGATCCGCACTAGAAAAAGCGCTGAACGATGCCGGAGACCATCTGTTTTTTGAAGGCAGCGAATTAAACGACGCAAAAAAAATCCTCATCGACAGTAAAGAAATTGAGGGGCTTGCCGAGAGCCGCGTTGAACAATTCATAGAATCTACAGGCGCACTCGTTCTTGAAACAGGAAATTTCGTGTCAGTCTCAGATCTGCTTATTAGTTATTTCTCTAACAAGCCACCATTTGCTGAGACCGGGAAAAAGAAAAATGAATTCCCTGATGCGATAGTCCTAATGGCCGTCGAAGCTTGGGCGGAGCAGAATGATATTGCAGTGCTTGCAGTCGCAAAGGATGGTGACTGGCAAAATTACTGTGAAAGCTCCGCTAGAATTGACTACCAAGAAGATTTTTCCCGAGGGCTAGAACACTTCAACAGAGAAAATGCTCCTTATGCGTTATTAGCGAATATTGAATCTGCATTAAATTCCGGAACAGCTGATCAATTTCTTTCGTCTATAGGCTCTTGCCTTCAGTCTGTCCTTGATGGGTTCACTCCAGATCAAGAAGCTGACTCTCATCTTTATTGGGAGCCTGAAGGTAGCCATGGATGGTTTAAAGATTTTGAGTTGCTAGGCCACGAATTTCGGATAATTGATAAAGACGATGATTGGGTAGTATTGGAAGCCCTTTCCAATATAACAGTCGAAGCCGAAGGCGAATTTTCACTGTCTATGTATGACTCCATTGATAGAGATCACGTGCATATGGGCGGTGTAACAGTAACAGTCACCGAAGAATTTGAGTCTGAAATATTGATTACGATATCGGGCAACCTAGATGGCCCGATTAAAGAGCTTGCCATAGATGAGGTCGAGGTTGTAAGTCCTATAAAAACAATTCATTTCGGAACCATTGAACCATATTACGATGATTACGAGTAAGCCACATAGCAACTGGTTCAAATCGCTCGCGCCGCTCGCTGGGACGGGCTAAAGCCCGCCCCTTAACCAAACGTTAGCCATTACGAGAATAATGTGACCACTGACGAACTAAGAGTCAATAACTTCATTGACTCACTGAAGCTTTCTCAAAGGATGTTTAACCTTGGGATGCTGATTTCTTTTTTGGCAATTTTTGTAGCTTTTAACCCCGAGGGAGTTGGGCAAGCAAAAATACCAATTATTGATATAAATATAGACTCGAGGGAACGCTTTGTTTCGATTTCGGCATTTTTCTTTTTAGTTACAGGCGTTTATATGAATTTTGCAGTCAAGCGCTGCTGTTCATTAATAACAAAAATTGAAAATCAAGAATTTGCAGATGCCGCGAAAAGCTATCCATCGATAGTTAATTCAAGCTTTCTTTACACAATAATCATGATTGGATCTCTTGCTGGGGTTTGGGCTGTCGCCATAACCGAGACTTACAACATAAAAGCACTTTATTCTGTAATATTGGCAAATATAGTTATTACACCATATATTCATGCTGCGCGAAGCAGTAAAAAAATAACACCCACACATGGCTAACAATGCGCTCACTGAGACCGGCTAAAGCCGGCCCTTTAGCTTAATCGTTATCCGAACAAAAGTGAGCCGCCCCTTGTTCCTCCGTCACCCCGTGAATGTCCGCTTTTGGCCGAAAGCAGACTTTCAGGACTTTGTAAGCCGGAAGCAACAGCGCTTACCAGCCACCTACCGAAGCCAGCCGTTCATACCGACCGGGGCGGTCGCTCCGGACGGGGGACTTTGTAGATCGCAGAATCAGCGCGTCTCACTTAAGGTTGGGCTATCGCAGGTAGCTTGAAGGTGTTGCGTCCGTTTCTTTTTGCCTCGTACATAGACTGATCAGCCACGTGCAACAGGGAATCCAAGTCAAGCCCATGGTAGGGATATATTGCGATCCCAATGCTAGTCGACAGGTTGAGGTGCAGCCCAGGCAGCACTAATTCGGCACGCATTGCTTCGATAATAGACTCCGCAATTCGCTGAACATCCTCGTCGCGACTGAGTTCGCCAAGAACAACTACGAATTCATCGCCTCCAGTGCGAATCACTGTGTCGATCTGCCTCACCGCCCCTGATATGCGTTGGGCTGCCGCCTTCAGCACCTCATCTCCAATCTGGTGACCATGTTGATCATTGATCTGCTTGAAATGGTCCAAGTCGAGCAGCATGACTCCCACGCGCTGATTGTTACGCATGGCTCTGTTTATCGCCATGTTCATTCGGTCGTGCATTAAGTTCCGGTTTGGTAACCCGGTCAGAGGGTCATGAAGTGCTAGGTGCCGAATCTGATCTTCAGTGCGTTTGCGTTCAGTGATGTCATAGGCCATGTAAACAAGGCCAGTGGCCTGACTGTCAGCGTTACGGATGACACTGACCTTTACGCAGATTGGAATTCGCTTTCCGCTCTGGTGCACATATGTCCATTCCGCCTCTTTGCCTTCATCCCGCAACGGTTCATTCAAAATGAGATCCGCCGGACTTTTAAGCTGACCCAGTTCCTCGCTCAGTTTCGCGCATCGCTCGGATAGCTCTATGGGATCATGAAGTTGCAAGATGCTCGTGCGCACTAGATCGCTCTCGGCGTAGCCGACAAGTTGTACACCGGCAGGGTTAACGGCTGTCACAATGCCCGCGAGGTCTGTAGACATGATCGCGAAAGGGGAATGTAAGATGATTGACTGACTTTGGAGGCTAGCTTGCAACGCTTGTCGCTGAGCGGCATGTAGATCAGTTAAGTCGGCAACTATGATGATGACGCTTCGTATGCCTGACCTTACAGATACTGTTGCGGAAAGGCTCAGTTCAACTACCTCGCCACCGCTATCTGGACGATAGATGTCAAAGCGTGCACTGGCTCGCTGGCCGCTCCGAAGATCTGCTAGCAATTTTTTCTGCATCTCATCGAAACTAAGCAGATGCATAAAGGGTTGATTTAATCTGGACAATCCGAGCCAACCAAACATGCGTTCAGCTGCTTCGTTGCAGGTCTGAATCGCCATCTCAGGATTACAGTCCGTAACGACAATACCCTCCGCTGCGCTTTCGACTATTGAGCGTGTTGCTGCTTCGGAATCTTTGAGCGCTATAGTCATATGATCAGCCAACGCTTGGGCACGAGCACGCATCGTCAAAGCTGACGACAACAAGGCGCTGAGTAGAATGCTGAGCACGATTCCGGCGCCTAGTATCGTAGGGGAGCGGCTTGCGGGCATAGCGACATCAAACGCAGGCAGGGTAACTAAGCGGAGCTTCCAAGTGCGCTGGCCTACTACAATCAGAATGTCCTCATCGAATGCGGGCTTGTAGGACGGGATATCCGAAAGCACGTCGATACGTCGCTCGTATAAAAGTGCACCCTGAGCAGCCGAGTCACCGTCGAACAGCTGTAGAGCCATGTTACCGACCCGATTTCCTAAAGCCGCGTGCATCAGGTCTGGCATTCGAAACGCAGAATAGACGAAGCCCTGAAGCGCCGCACGGCGGACTTCTACCGTCAGCGGAGCACTATCGTCTCGGTAGATTGGTTGAAACATGATAGTTCCGGGCTGTGGGTTCTCGCCTTCCTGAACAAGCCAAACTTTTCCGGATAACGCCGCGGCGCCGCCGTCACGCGCGGTTTCCATTGCGGCACGTCTAACCTCTTCAGAATACATATCGAAGCCGAAAGCCTTCAGATTCCTTCCCGAGAAGGGTTCCAGATACGCCACAGGCGTATGGAGATCCCTTACCCCAGACGGAATCACCGTGTAAGAGGGAAAGCCCTCCGCTCGAATGGCCTGTATATGCTGCTCCAAGTAATTTCCCGGAATCGCTGGCGTATAGCCAAGTCCTAACAACCCTGGATATCGATCCTGAAGCTGTAAGTGCTCCGCGAACTTTTTCCAGTCGCCTCGCTCGATTCCGCCGCGACTATAGAGATGGCTGCTCGCAGCCTGTAGCAAGCGCTCGTACTGCTTCATTGCTTCGCCAATGTCGCGGGCGGTGTCGGACACTATGCGATCGAATCTCAGGCGGGCTGCTTCGGCCTCTTTGGATCGGACGCTTTGATAAGAAGCGAATGTGATAGCAAGCCCAACCAGCAATGCAGCCAGAACAACGGCGATTCGGTGTCCATCAACCCAGCCAGCCATTGAGCGGAAAGCGCGTAACTTCATGATCCGACCCTAGGCGTGAGCGCAACGAAACTGTTGAAAGTAACGCTGTATCGACGCGGTCAGCAAAACGTGAAGATGATTTACCCCGCTTACGACTAATGGCATTGTTTTGCGCAGCAATGGCAGGCCGCTTCAAGGTCGCCTGACGCAAGTTGAGGGGCCCGTTAGACGTTCTCTAAGGGCAGCTATCGTGTGGTGCTGATGGCGCCACGGCCTGGGCGCATCGATTCTATCTATGAGGTGCCGCTGCCAGCGCAGCGCAACCAAGACATGAAGCTGTCGCCCGAATTTACCGCGTTGAAACGCGAGATCCTGACGCGCATCAGGGAGACGTCAGGCATGCAGACCGATCTCGACCAGCTCCAGAAACTGACAGCGATCGCGGGTTAGCATCCACGGTGGGCTGAAGCCCACCCTACTATCGACCGGGTTGTGCAGCTGTCCCCTTCAGTACCCGCTGAGCAGCCTGCGGTGGGCTAAAGCGGGACGCCGCCAGGCCCACCCTACCGGTCCAGATCGCATCGTCGTTCAGCGCGGCATCATCCGCACGCCGGAGAGCTCGGCGAGCGGTCCCGGCCGGCCCAGGTGGTAACCCTGCACGTAGTCAACGCCGATATCCTGCAGGCACTCGAGGATAGCCGCTGACTCAACGAACTCCGCCACGGTACTCAGCCCCATTTCATGGCCGATGTTGTTGATCGACGCCACCATTGCCCGCGCGATGGGATCGCGATCAATGTCCCGAACGAAACTGCCGTCGATCTTCAGATAATCCACCGGCAGGGTTTTGAGGTACCCGAACGACGACAGGCCAGAGCCAAAGTCGTCCAGTGCGAAGCTGCAACCCACAGCCTTGAGGCTGTTCATGAAGGTCATGGCACGGCTGAGGTTGGCGATCGCCGCGGTTTCGGTGATTTCAAAACACAGGCAATTGGCGGGGATCTGGTGACGCTCGATGGCCGACAGGACGAATTCGAGAAAGCTTTCCTCACCCAGCGAGGTTGCCGACAGGTTGATCGAATAATGCCCCAGCGACGCACCGGGACGACGACGTAGATCGCCGACCCATGCCAGGAAATTGCCGACCACCCAGCGATCCACCGCCGGTGCCAGATCGTAACGTTCAGCCGCGGGCATGAAGGCGCCGGGGGGAATGATGCTGCCATCCTCGCCCTGCATGCGTACCAGCACTTCATAGCGCTGCGAACCGTCGTCGCCTGCGGCACGCACGATCGGCTGCACGAACAAACGCAGCAGGTCGCCATCCAGTGCTTGCCGTAGCCGGTGCGTCCATTGCATCTCGCCGCGGCGTTCCATCAGCTGTTGGTCGTCCGCCTGATACACATGCACGCGGTTGCGACCGCCGTCCTTGGCCGCATAACAGGCACTGTCGGCAGCACCAAGCAAGGGGCCGAGCGTTTTCGCGTGCTCGTCGATGGCCACCAGACCGATGCTGGCGCCAACCGCGAAACTCTTGCCCTCCCAACTGAAGCGAAACTCGTCAACCGCGTGGCGTATGTCTTCGGCAATCCGCACCGCCTGAATCAACGAACACTCATTGAAGAGGATGCCGAACTCATCGCCGCCCAGGCGCGCCAGCAGATCACTGCCCCGCACACGGCCTCTCAGTAGCTGACCCAGTTGGCGCAGCAGCTCGTCACCGGCGGCATGGCCGCAGGTGTCGTTCACCACCTTGAACTGGTCCAGGTCCATGTAGCAGAGAACATGCTCGCCACCGGTGTATTCGCGCAGCAGCGACTCGATCTGGCGCTCGAACGCGGAGCGATTGACCAGCCCGGTCAGGTTGTCGTGATTGGCCTGGAACGTCAGCTTGTGAGCCAGCTGGCGGGTGACCGTGACATCACGAAAGGTCAGCACAGTACCGATGACGGCACCCTCGGCGTCGCGGATGGGCGCAACCGCATCCTGTACAGCCAATTGCGTGCCATCAGGTCGATGAAGGATGCCCGGCGCACGCTCGGTGCGATCCTGACGGTCACTTCTGCGCCGAAGGCCGAGGCTGGCGGCATTGAGCAGCCGCGCACCGGTGGCCTCGTCGAATAGCTGGTAGACCTCGTCAAGCACCAGCCCCTGCGCGGCGGCCTGGCTCCAGCCAATCAGCCGCTCGGCGCTGGGGTTGAGATAGCGCACGCGCCCGGCCCTGTCGGTGGTGATCACGCCATCGCCGATGGAAGCGAGCGTGACCTGGGCGAGCATTTTCTCCGCGAACAACTGCTCCTCGATCTGTCGGCGTTCGGTGATGTCTCGCACCATGCAAACGAAGGCGTCCTGCGGGCGGTTTCCCTGGCTGGCGGTCAGCTCCGCGGCAAACAACTCGCCGTCTTTACCGTGGAGCATCAATTCGGTTTTCAGCTCGCCGCCGGCTTCCGGCAACAGCGACGCACTGTTGCCCACGACAAAACGTTGAAAGGGTTGCCCGACAATCTGCTCGGCCGGTAAACCGAACAGCCGCTCCGCGCCGGGGTTGCAGCTGGTCAGAATGCCGTCATGGCCATAGGTGACGATGCCGTCGCGGATGTCCCGCACGATGCTCTGCGTCTTCGCCACTGCGTGTTGCAGGGCACGGATCACCTTGTTGTATTGCTCGGCGATCTGCCCGACCTCGGTGAACGGCTCAACATCCACTTCGCGCTGGAACTGCCCCAGACGTTGGTGTTCAGCCATGGCGTCGAGCAGTTCGATCAGTTCGGTGCGTGCGCCATGTTCGCTGACGTTCAATCCCACGCGCTCATCATCGGGGTTCACCCGCATCGGGTAGTACCGATTGATCAGCCGCAACAGCAGATAGGTGACGCCGAACGCCCAGACCGCGCAAACCAGCACGCCCTGCAACTGAACCATCAGTTGATCGAAGCGACTCAGGCCGGTGCCGAGCAGCAGCGGGTCACCACACAGCGCTACCGCCACAGTGCCCCACAAGCCAGCCGCCAGGTGAACCGGAACCGCGCCGACCGCATCATCGATGGCGCAGCGCACCAACAGCCGGTCTGCCAGCCACATCGCCAGGCCGCCGCCTGCCCCGATCAGCAGGGAGTCGGCAATGCTGACCGCATGAGCACTCGCGGTGATTGCCACTAACCCCGCCAGCATGCCGTTGAGCAACGCAACGGGCTCCACGTAGCCGTGCCGCCATTGCGATAACAGCATCGCCAACGCCATGCCAGCCATGCCTGCCACAACGGTATTGACGACGATTCCCGGCACGCGCCCATCGAAACTCAAGGTGCTGCCACCGTTGAAGCCGAACCAGCCGAACAGCAACAGCAAGCCGCCGAGCATCGCCAGTGGCAGGTTAGAGCCCGGCATGTTCTGTCGCAGCCATTTGCTATCGAAGCGGCCCGCGCGCGGGCCGATGACCATCACCGTTGCCAGCGCGATCCACCCGCCTACGCCGTGCACCACGGTCGAGCCCGCAAAGTCGACAAATCCTTGCTGCGCGAGCCAACCCTGACCTTCACGCAAGGCGCCGCCCCATGCCCAATGGCCGAACAAGGGGTAGATCAGACCAGCCGACAGCGCGGCGACGATCAGGTAGGCGTTGAAGCGCATACGTTCGGCGGCCGCGCCCGAAACGATGGTGGCGGCGGTCGTACAGAACATTGCCTGGAACAGGAAAAAAGCCAGCGGCCAACTGTCGTCGACCGCAAGTTCAAGCATGAACAGACCCGTGCCCATCACCCCGTCCTGACTGGTGCCGAACATAAGCGCGAAACCGAATGACCAATAGAGCAGCAAGGCGATGCACAGGTCAGCCATGTTCTTGGTCGCGACGTTGATGGCGTTCTTGCTTCGCGTCAGGCCGGCTTCCAGGCACAAAAACCCAATCTGCATGTTGAAGACCAGACCGGCGCACAGCACGACCCAGAGAATATCGATCGAGTCTTTCGGCATACGCATCCCATGGCAGGTGTCCGCAGAGGCGGTGGAAAGCACAGCACCTGGCGGCGCTGGCTTTTAGCTATTAGCCAGAACCGTGCCAGCCGTCCTAGCGCTCACATCAGGACGCCAGCAGGTCATGCATGGCGGCGAAGACCTGCGCCATAGCCTGCGGACTGCGCCCCGGCCCGCCAGCGCAGTGGCCCCAGTCAGACTCAAGTACACGCAGCTCGGCGTTTGGCATCAACGAGGCTTCGTGTCGCGCGTCTTCAACGGTGAAATAGAGATCACTGCTGCTGGGCATGATGATCGCCCGAGCAGAAAGCTGGGACAGCGCCTCGTCCAGGCTGCCAAACCCGGGCAGCGCGGACGGATCGGCTGACTGCCAGGTATCGAGCACGCAAAGCAGATCGTTGGCGTCCTGCTCCAGGTGGTCCTGTTCCCAATAATCGAGCAAGGCGTCGAGACTGGTGAAACCCAGCTCACGCCATAGCTCGGCGCGAAAGAACGCCTGCGAGTAAGCCCAGCCAGCGTACGCGCGGCCGAAGGCTCGCAAGCCGCGCTCGGGCGCCTCGATATAACGCCCACCCTGCCACGCCGAATCGGCCTGCAGAGCTGCCTTAACACCTTCAAGGAAGACGAAATTGTGCGGCCAGCAGCGCGCCGTGCAGCAAAACGGCAGGATGCGTTGCACCTTTTCAGGGAACAACAATGCCCAGTAAAGCGCCTGCATCCCGCCCATGGACCAACCCGTCACCAAGTGCAATTGCCATGTTGGGCCAAACAGCTGGTCGAGCAACATGCGTTGCGCACGCACGTTGTCCGCCAGCGTTATGTGCGGAAATTCCGCGCCGCCCTGCCCTGCGGTGGCATTGCTCGGCGAGCTGGACCAGCCGGCACCGAACAGATTGGTCAACACCACGCAGTAGTCACCATTGGCCAGGGGGCTGCCTGCACCAAGCAGGGGCAGACTGCCCCAATGCGATCCACCGTAGTAGCTGGGAATCAGCACGATGTTGTCTCGCTGTGCATTCGGCGAGCCGACGACCTGATAGCAGAGCCGCGCTTTCTGCAACGTCTGGCCGCTTTCAAGCGCTAGATCGCCCAGTTCGATGAGTCTTTTTTCCCTTTCTATCTCAAGCACTTGCAGTTCCTCTGAGCAGCATTGGCGGGTGTCCCGGCAGGTCTTGCAGCAGCTTTTCTATACACGCTGGCATGTATATTGGATGAAGGATTCGTGCCACAGCGCGTAACGCTGGCCCGAATTCAGCAAGGGATTCCCACCATGACGACCTTTCCGCTTTCCCAGATCGACGAACTCAAACAGAGCCTGCAGGACAAAGGCGTCAAGTACGCCATGGCCAGCTACGTGGACATGCACGGCGTGATCAAAGGCAAATTCGTGCCACTGGCGCATCTCGGCCAGATGCTGCGTGGCTCGGAGCTGTATACCGGGGCGGCGCTGGACGGCGTCCCGCAGCAGATCAGCGACAACGAAGTCGCCGCCATGCCGGACCCGGCCAGCGCCACCCAGTGCAGCTGGAACCGCAGCCTGGCCTGGTTCGCCAGTGATCTGTACCTGGACGGCAAGCCGTTCGACGCCTGCTCGCGCGGCATTCTCAAGCGCCAAACCGAGGCTGCAGCCGAGATGGGCTACAGCTTCAATCTGGGCATTGAGACCGAATTCTTCCTCTATAAGGACACCCCGGACGGCGGCTTCGCCCCGCTCAGCGATCGCGATACCGCAGCCAAACCCTGCTACGACCCGCGCCTGCTGATGGACAACCTGCCGGTAATCGACGAACTGGTGGAGGCCATGAACGAGATGGGCTGGGGCGTCTACTCCTTCGACCACGAGGACGCCAACGGCCAGTTCGAAACCGACTTCAAGTACTCGGACGCGTTGACCATGGCCGACCGCTTCGTGTTCTTCCGCATGATGGCCAATGAGATCGCCCGCAAGCATGGTGCCTTCGCGACCTTCATGCCCAAGCCCTCGGCGCAGCGCACCGGTAGCGGCGCGCACTACAACATGTCGCTGGCGGATCTGGCGTCTGGCAAGAATCTCTTTGAGGTGGACGGTGATGACCCGCACGGCTGTGGTGTCTCCCCGCTCGCCTACCACTTCATCGCTGGCATCCTGAAACACGCCAAGGCCATTTGCGCAGTGATCGCGCCCACCGTGAACAGCTACAAGCGGCTGATTCGCAAAGGCGCCATGTCCGGCTCGACCTGGGCACCGGTGTTCGTCTGCTACGGCAACAACAACCGCACCAACATGCTGCGTATTCCGTCCCAAGGCGCGCGCGTGGAATGTCGCGCCGCCGATATCGGCTGCAACCCTTATCTCGGCGCCGCGATGATCCTTGCCGCAGGTCTCGAAGGGGTCCGTGAAAAGCTTGAGCCAGGCCAGCCGCACCGCGAGAACATGTACGACTACAGCGAAAAGGACGTCGCGGACATGGGCATCGAGACCCTGCCGCGCACGCTGTCCGAAGCCATCGACGCCTTCGAAGCCGACCCGCTGTCCCGCCAGGTCTTCGGCGACGCCATGTACCAGGCCTTCGTCGACTACAAGCGCGACGAATGGAATGCCTACCACACCCATGTTTCCGACTGGGAAATCCAGCGCTACCTGAAATTCTTCTGACTCGATGAAAAGGAGATTCACCATGCAAGCCAATACGTTCAAGCGGGCACTCTGTGCCGGCGCCGTGATCATTGCAGCCCTTTCGCCTTTTGCTGCGCAGGCCGAGGAAAAGAAAACCTTCGACATCGCCTGGACGATCTACGCCGGCTGGATGCCGTGGAAGTACGCCGACGAGTCGGGAATCATGAAGAAATGGGCAGACAAGTACGGAATCGAGGTGAACATCACCCAGATCAACGACTACGTCGAATCGATCAACCAGTACACCGCCGGCCAGTTCGACGGCGTAGTCGCCACCAGCATGGATGCGCTCTCGATCCCGGCTGCCGGCGGCGTAGACACCACGGCCCTGATCGTCGGGGACTACTCCAACGGCAACGACGGCTTGGTGATGAAGGGCACTGCCGATCTGAAATCCCTCGAAGGCCAGCAGATTCATCTGGTCGAGCTGTCGGTCTCGCATTACCTGCTGGCCCAGGCACTGGACAGTGTGGGCATGAGCGAGCGCGACGTGCAGGTGGTGAACACCTCGGATGCCGACCTGGTCGCGGCGTTCAGCACCGACGACGTGCGCAACGTCGTCACCTGGAACCCGCTGCTCGATGAAGTCGCTGCCATGCCCGGCGCGCACAAGGCCTTCGACTCCAGCCAGATCCCGGGCCATATCAAGGACCTGACCATCGTCAACAGCGAAACCCTGGCGGACAACCCGGACTTCGGCAAAGCGCTGGTAGGCGCCTGGTATGAGGTGATGGGCATCCTCGAAAGCGATACCGAGGAAGGCGCCAAGGCACGAGCAGCCCTGGGACAAGCATCGGGCACCGATCAAGCCGGTTACGAAAGCCAGCTCAAGGGCATGAAGATGTTCTGGAAGCCGGCCGATTCGCTGGCCTTCATCGAAAGCGACGAGGCCTACCAAGCCATGGACAGCGTTCGCCAGTTCTCCTTCGATCACGGCTTGCTAGGCGACGGCGCCGACTCGGTAGATTTCGTCGGCATCGCCATGCCGGGCGACAAGTTGCTCGGCTCCGATGCCAACGTCAAACTGCGCTTCGATACCACCTACATGCAGATGGCGGCGGACGGAAAGTTGTAAAAGGTGCCGGCTGCCAGCTTCTACCTGAAGCTGGTTCTACCTGAAGCTGGCAGCTCGCGTTCGCTCGCCCCCACTCTCAACGATCAAGCTCATGCGCCGTACCAAAGAAGACGCCGAACAAACCCGCCTGAAGATTATCGCCGCCGCGCTGGAGCTGTTCAGCAAAAACGGCTATTCCAACACGACCCTGGCGATGATCGCCGATGAGGCAGGCTTCAGCCGCGGACCGATCTACTGGCACTTCAAGAACAAGGATGAGTTGTACCAGGCGGTTCTGGGATTTTCCCAGCAGCCGTTGGAAAAACTGATTACCCAGAGCCAGAGCATGGCCGAGCGGCCGCTGGAGGCGCTCGAGCATTTCGTCAGCGAATGGTTTCGCCTGTTGCTGGAGGATCGCTGGCACCGGCAGTCATTCGAGATCTTGTTGAACAAGACCGAATTCACCGAGCAGATGGCCGATACCCTCGCGCGTGAGCGCAAACTGACACGCGACATCGTTACGCTGCTGGAAACGCTCATCGAAGCCGCAAGCCCAAGCATCGACCCTGGCACAGCCAAGCCACACAGCCGCGCGCTATTTGTCTATGCAAGCCTTATGGGCATTACCCACAGCTGGCTGTTCTCGCCTGAACTGTTCAACCTCAAGTCGCAACAGACGTTATTCACCAAGCAGCTGCTCGCCGACTGCCGCCCGCCAGAACCGGCATAGTCCCGTTCGCACCCGCTCGTCATCTCGTTATTTCCAAACAATACAAAGCAGAATGCTGGCAAATCGGGCCCGGATATCAAGGCCTTCGTTTAATGCCGCGTTGTGCTGGAGGTATTAATTCTCCGCCCATGCCAGATCGTCTTTCCGGTGGATACACAACTGCAAACCTGACGCATAGAAGTCAGGCTCCTGCAGCGGAGGGATACTGACATGCAAACAAAAAGAACAATCCTGGCGGCCGCCATTTCACTGCTGATCGCCAACCACGCCTATGCCGCAAGCGAGTCGGTTCAGGACCAGACGGGTACTGATAACGTCGCCGATGTCGTTCAGCAAGGCGATTCCAGCAGCGTCAACCAGCGTCAGAACGGCACGGCCAACGTTGTCTTCACCGAGCAACGCGGTGTCGGACTGACGACCGAGAGCGATCAGGTCGGCAGCGGCAATATCTCTGTTACCGATCAGAGTGGTTCCAACGGCAGCGTGGCGATCAGTCAAGACGGTCAATACAACCTGGCGACCATCCTTCAATCTTCGGTGGGCGTAGGCCAGTCGGCCGCCATTTCGCAGGCAGGGATCAGCAACCTTGCATACATCGAACAGCAGGACGGCGCAGGGAACGCCGCAACGATCAGTCAGAACGGACAGCGCAATGCCACCGAGGTTTTCCAGGTTGGGCGCCTGAGCAAACGCTACACGGGCGTCCAGAATGGTGACGGCAATACCGCCTACATCGAACAGTCTGGCAGTGCCTCTGCCGATACCGAGCAGACCGGCACAGCCAACGTCATCAGACTCACTCAGGACGGCTTCCCTTATGGCGCCTATGCGTCCATTAGCCAGAACGGCACCGGGAACAAGGCGACGCTCGACCAGCGCTCAGGCGGCCGTTATTCCTCAGGAGATGTGGCGTTGGTTCAGATCGGCACGGACAACGTCGCAGATGTGGTGGAATCTGGTGGCTTCTCTTCGTTCTCCTTTACCCAGGACGGCATCGGCAACGTGCTGACTGCAGAGCAAGGCGGACGCTCGACGTCAGTCGTTGGGCGCTCTACGGGTAATTCCAACCGGGTCGATATCGAGCAGGATTTCGACGGCAGCAGCCTTGTCATTGACCAGAACGGAACGGCCAACGAGATAGACGTGGTTCAGATGGGCTACTACAGCAGCGGCACCATTGAGCAGGTTGGCACGGAGAATTACGCGTCGCTGGTGCAAACGGGTGCATGGGACAACGTGCAGCAGTACGACGCGGCCATCATGCAGAACGGTACAGGCAATTCGGCGTTCGTTACGCAGGGACCGTAACACCCTACGCCCAGCTGCAGCTTCGCCCACTCGCAGCAGCATACGTGCAGTGGCAGGCCATTCAGAACGTGGCCTGCCCTCTCAGTCAATCGCCAAGGCCTGGCGCACGACTCGCTCGAGGTCACTGAAGAAAAATGGCTTTTGCAGCGTCGGAATGTGCGCGTAGCGCGGGTCCATGCCGACCGAGCCATAGCCGGTCGCGAACACCAACGGGATGTGGCGGTCGATCAGGCGATCCGCAATCGGAAAGCTATTGACCCCGTCCAGGTTGACGTCCAGCACTGCCAGGTCGAAATCACCGCTCTCGGCTGCCTGCATGCCTTCCGCAAAGCGTGGCACCAGTTCCACATGTTCGCAGCCGATGTCCTGCAGCATGTCTTCCAGCAGCATGCCGATCAGCGCTTCATCCTCGATGACCAGTACCTTCGAACACAGACCACTCATTGCAACGGCACCTCTATATCGCAAACAACGCCGCCGGCGAGATAGGCCAAACGTACCTCGGCGTCCAACTCACCACCCAACCCGCGTTCAAGCAACCTCGACCCGAACCCTTTGCGTACGGGTGGGGTAACGACCGGGCCACCGACCTCCTCCCAGTGCAACCGGAGAGTGGGTGTCTGCTCCGACAGTGACACCTCCCAGGCGATGCGCACCTGGCCTGAGTCGCTGGACAACGCTCCGTATTTGGCCGCATTGGTGCACAGTTCATGCAGTGCCATAGCCAGCGCCAACGCTTGCTTGGGCCGCAACCGCTGCGCCGGCCCCTCGCTGACGAAACGTTGCTGGCCATCGACCCGGAACGGCGCGACGGCCTGCTCGATAACATCACGCAGGTCTGCGGCTTGCCAGTTCTCCCGCGACAGCACGTCGTGCGCCTTGGATAGCGCGATCAAGCGCCCTTCAAACCACTGATAGCTTTGGTTGCTGGCATCGCGGCGAAAGCTCTGCGCAGCAATCGACTGGACCGTCGCGAGTGTGTTCTTGACCCGATGGTTAAGCTCATTGAGCAGCAATTGGCGATGATCGTCGGCGACCTTTCGCTCGGTAATGTCGACCAGCATGTTGACCGCGCCAATCAGCTCGCCGGCGCTGTTACGCAGCGGAGCGGGATACGCGAGAAACGGCACGCGGGTTCCGTCCGGGCGCTCAGCCAACGCCTCGGCACCCTGGATAGCGCTGTTTTCGATCACCGCCACGGCCATTGGGCACTCCTCGTGACGCATCGGTGTGCCGTCTGGCCAGTACAACCGCCAGGTTACGCACCACTCATCGCTACCAATGATCGGCACACGCCCGGTCAGATCGACACAAGCCTGGTTGAAGTAGCTGACTTTGCCATTCGCATCGGTGGTGTAAACGGCCGAAGGCAAGGCCTCCAGAAGGTCGCGCAAGCGCTGTTCCGCCTCCCGATTGGCTGCCTCCAGTTGCTTGCGTTCGGTAATGTCGCGAGCGATTGCCAGTTGTACGTAACCGCCGCTGGATCCGTTGCTGCCATCTGGCATCGTCATGGGCACCGCGTGGGTTTCCATGTGCCGCCGTTGTCCAGCGAGATTGATGATGTCGAACTCCCAACTGAGTTTTTCACCATCGCAAACCCGAAGGTGCTGCTCCTGCCATGAGGCTCGATGTTCAGGCGCGATCAGCTCAAATACGCAGGCACCCTCCACGTCCTCCGGCGCGTTCGCTGCCAGCATTTGCAGGCCTGCCGGGTTCATTTGTACCAGCGTCCCGTCGCGATCAACCACCTTCACGCATTCGGGCGTGTGGTTCACCATCGCGCTCAACCAGTCGACATTACGTCGCCGATCGGCGCTTGACTGCCGCGCAGGCGTAATGGCCTGAAAGCACACAACTGCGCCGGTGATCTGTCCGGTGTCGTTGCGCAGCGCTTCGATATTGGCCAACACAGCGGCTGAAATGCCATCGGGCCGCTCGATCAGCAGCACGACGTCCTGAGCGGAGCGACCGGTGCGAATCGTGTAAGCCAGCGGTGTATCGGCAAGCGGCATCAGCTCGCCATCGTTTCGCACCACCCGCAGGCGTCCGTGACTGGCTAGCACCCCGCCGCACAGCTGATCGGCCATCCGGTTGTAGCGCTGCACAGCGCCGTTGGCGTCGAGCACGCACACGCCCATGGGCATGACGTCGAGTACGGGATCATCGAACGGCAGCGAATCCGCAAGAGAATCGGTTGCCGGGTTCGCGCCGGGGATATTTGCAATCTGCATTAGCACCTTTCACGCCGGTCGATGGGTTCCCGCTAGCAGAGTTTACTGAACCAAGCGAGGCGGCGGGTTTCAGCAGCCCGCCACATTCGCTGCAAGCATAGCCTGTGTATTTATGCAGACAAGCTATGCATCGAGCCGCATTGATGTTGACAAATATGCACTCTAGGATCAGGACAGCTCCATCGACTTGCCTATCCGAATAACAACAATCGCTAGGACACGCCATGACCCAGTCAAGTGCCATCCCCACAGTCAAACTCCTGATCGGCGGTGAGCTGATGGAGTCGTCCACCAGCGAGTGGCGCGACATCATCAACCCGGCGACTCAGGAGGTCCTGGCCCGCGTGCCTTTCGCTACCGAAGCGGAAATGAATGCCGCCGTTGCCAGTGCCAAGGAAGCCTTCAAGACCTGGCGCAAGACCCCCATCGGCGCACGCTCGCGAATCTTCCTCAAGTACCAGCAGCTGATCCGTGAAAACATGAAGGAGCTGGCAGCGATCCTCACGGCGGAACAGGGCAAGACGCTGCCCGATGCCGAGGGCGACGTGTTCCGCGGGCTGGAAGTCGTCGAGCACGCCGCCGGGATTGGCAACCTGCAGCTGGGCGAGCTGGCCAACAACGTCGCAACGGGTGTGGACACCTACACCTTGCTGCAGCCGTTGGGCGTCTGCGCCGGGATTACACCGTTCAACTTCCCGGCGATGATCCCGCTGTGGATGTTTCCGATGGCAATCGCCACAGGTAATACCTTCGTCCTCAAGCCGTCCGAGCAGGACCCGATGGTGACCATGCGTCTCGCCGAACTGGCGCTTGAAGCGGGTGTACCGCCGGGCGTGCTTAACGTCATCCATGGCGGCGCCGATGCGGTGAACCTGATCTGCGACCACCCGGATATCAAGGCCGTCTCCTTCGTCGGCTCGACAAAAGTCGGCACACACGTCTACAACCGCGCCAGCCAGGCCGGCAAGCGCGTGCAGTGCATGATGGGCGCGAAGAACCACGGCATCATCCTGCCGGACGCCCACAAGGAGCAGACCCTTAACAACCTCACGGGCGCTGCATTCGGCGCGGCCGGTCAGCGCTGCATGGCGCTTTCAGTGCTGATCCTTGTGGGCGAGGCGCAGAGCTGGCTGCCGGATCTGATCGCCAAAGCCAAGACTTTGAAGATCAACGCAGGCGCTGAAAGCGGCACCGATGTCGGTCCGGTGGTTTCCTGCGCAGCGCTGGATCGCATCAGCTCGCTGATCGAACGCGGTGTATCGGAAGGCGCGGAACTGGTGCTGGACGGCCGCAACCCTCAGGTTTCCGGCTACGACAACGGCAACTTCGTCGGGCCAACCATTTTCTCCGGCGTGAAGCCCGAAATGAGCATCTACCGCGAAGAGATCTTCGGGCCGGTGCTCTGCGTGATGCAGGCCGACACGCTCGATGAAGCCATCGAACTGATCAACGCCAACCCCAACGGCAACGGCACCGCCCTCTTCACCCGTTCCGGCGCGGCAGCCCGGCATTTCCAGGAAGAAATCGATGTCGGCCAGGTGGGCATCAACGTGCCGATCCCGGTGCCGGTGCCGATGTTCTCCTTCACGGGTTCGCGCGCCTCGAAACTCGGCGACCTCGGCCCGTATGGCAAGCAGGTGGTGCAGTTCTACACTCAAACCAAGACCGTCACCCAGCGCTGGTTCGACGAGAACGAAGTCGGCGGCCCGGTGAACACCACCATCAACCTCAAGTAACCGCTACGACGCCCTGCACGCAGGGCGTCGAATCAGCCGCCAATAACAAGAAGGAAACGGCCATGCATATCGGATTTCTCGGACTCGGCAACATGGGCGGGCCCATGGCCCGCAACCTGCTCAAGGCCGGGCATGAGGTCACTGTCTTCGATCTTTCCGCCACGGCGGTCTCCGGGCTGGTCGAAGCGGGTGCCAAAGAGGCCACATCGCCGGCTGCAATCGCCCAGGCAGGTGTCGAAACCATCATCACCATGCTGCCTGCGGCTGCCCATGTGAAGCAGGTCTACCTCGGTGAGGACGGGCTGCTCGCGCATGTACCGGCCGGCGTACTGCTGATCGACTCCTCCACCATCGACCCGATGTCCGCGCGGGAGGTCGCAGCGGCCGCCGCGCAGCATGGCAACCCCATGCTCGATGCCCCGGTATCCGGCGGCACGGTCGGCGCCGCAGCCGGCACCCTGACGTTTATGGTCGGCGGCAGCGAGGCGGATTTCCAAAAAGCGCAGCCGATCCTCGCCGCAATGGGCAAGAACATCGTCCACTGCGGCGACACGGGTAATGGTCAGGTCGCCAAGGTTGCAAACAACATGCTGCTGGGCATCTCGATGATCGGCGTGGCCGAAGCCATGTCGCTGGGCGTGGCCCTGGGGATGGACGCAAAGGTGCTGGCCGGAATAATCAACTCGTCGAGCGGACGTTGCTGGGCATCGGAGATCAACAACCCCTTCCCTGGCGTGCTGGAAAACGGCCCGGCCTCGCGTGGCTACAGCGGCGGGTTTGGCACCGACCTGATGCTCAAGGACCTTGGGCTGGCCAGCGAAGCAGCCAAACAAGTGCGCCAGCCGGTTATCCTCGGTGGTCTCGCGCAGCAGCTGTACCAGGCATTTAGCATGCAAGGCCACGGTGGGCTGGACTTCTCCGCGATCATCAAACTTTACCGCCAAGAGGACTAGACATGACCCAGGCAGAAGCGCCGGTACTGATCGAGGTACGCAATCGCGTCGGCTATCTCACGCTCAACCGCCCCGCCGGGCTGAATGCCGTCACCCTGGAGATGGTGAGGATGCTGCACCGCCAGTTGCAGCAGTGGGCTGACGACCAAGACGTGGTGGCCGTGGTACTGCGCGGCGCAGGCGAGAAAGCCTTCTGCGCCGGTGGTGACATCCGCTCGCTCTACGACAGCTACAAAAGCGGCGACAGCCTGCACCGCGAGTTTTTCGAGGAGGAATACGCGCTCGATCAGTACATTCATGCGTATACCAAACCCCTGATGGCGCTGATGAATGGCTTCGTCCTGGGCGGCGGCATGGGGCTGGTTCAGGGCGCCTCGCTGCGGGTTATCTCCGAGCGCACGCGCATGGGCATGCCGGAAGTCGGTATCGGCTATTTCCCTGATGTCGGCGGCAGCTACTTCTTGTCGCGCCTGCCAAATAACCTTGGCATTTACATGGGCCTGACCGGCAACCATGTGAATGCTGCTGATGCGCTGTATGCCGGGCTTGCCGATTACAGCGTGCCGCACGAGCAATTCGCCGAACTCGAACGATGCCTCGACCAGCAGGACTGGTCGATGCCGCCACTGCAGGCGCAGACCAACTTTCTGGTTTCGATGGGCTGCACCGAACTGCCGGATGCACCATTCAAAGCCTTATTCCCGGCCATCGAAAAGCATTTCGCCCATGACAGCGTCGCTGCGATTCGCCAGTCGCTGGCCGCCGAAGAGCGCCCCGAGTACCGCGACTGGGCGGCCGAGACCTTGAGGGTGATCGACAGCCGTTCGCCGCTTTCGGTCAGCGTCACGCTAGAGATGCTCCGCCGCGGACGCACCCTGTCGCTGGCCGACTGCTTCGCCATGGAGCTGCATCTGGACCGACAGTGGTTCGATCAGGGCGACATCATCGAAGGCGTCCGGGCTCTGATCGTCGACAAGGATAAGAACCCGCGCTGGAACCCGCCTACGCTGGAGGAAGTGACGCCAGCACGCGTGGCGGCCTTCTTCGCCGACTAGGAACTGATTTTATGCACGACATCGAACTGAGCGAAGAGCAACGGATGATCCGCGACATGGCGCGCGACTTCGCCCGCGCCGAGATCGCGCCGAAGGCCCAAGCGTGGGAACAGGTCGGTTGGATCGGCGACGAAGCCGTGACCCAGCTGGGCGAGCTGGGGCTGCTGGGCATGATCGTGCCCGAGCAATGGGGCGGCACCTATATCGACTACGTTGCGTACGCCCTGGCGGTCGAGGAAATTTCGGCAGGTGACGGCGCCATTGGGGCGTTGATGAGCATTCACAGCTCGGTCGGCTGCGGCCCGATCCTCAAGTACGGCACGCCGGAACAACAGGACGAATGGCTACCGGATCTGGCGGCAGGTCGCGCCATCGGTTGCTTTGCCCTCACCGAACCTCAGGCCGGCTCCGAGGCACACAACCTGCGCACCCGCGCCGTGCTGGAAAATGGCGAGTGGGTGATCAATGGCGCCAAACAATTCGTCAGCAACGGCAAGCGCGCCAGGATCGCCATCGTCTTCGCCGTTACCGATCCCGAGCTCGGTAAAAAAGGCCTGTCCGCGTTTCTGGTCCCCACCGACAACCCCGGCTTTGTTGTCGATCGCATGGAAAAGAAGATGGGCATCCGCGCCTCGGACACCTGCGGCGTCACCTTGCGCGACTGCCGCATTCCAGAAGCCAACTTACTCGGGCCGCGCGGCAAGGGACTGGCTATCGCCCTTTCCAACCTCGAAGGCGGCCGCATCGGCATTGGTGCCCAGGCGCTGGGCATCGCCCGCGCGGCGTTCGAAGCAGCGCTGGGTTATGCCCGTGAGCGCATCCAGTTCGACAAGCCGATCATCGAGCACCAGAGCGTGGCGAACATGCTGGCGGACATGCACACCCGGTTGAATGCCGCGCGCCTGTTGATCCTGCATGCCGCGCGCCTGCGCAGCGCCAACCTGCCCTGCCTGTCCGAGGCGTCCCAGGCCAAGCTGTTCGCCTCGGAAGTTGCCGAATACGTGTGTTCAAAGGCCATGCAGATCCACGGCGGCTACGGCTACCTGGAGGACTACCCCGTCGAGCGTTATTACCGGGATGCGCGCATCACCCAGATATATGAAGGATCGAGCGAAATTCAGCGGCTGTTGATTGCGAGGGAGTTGAATAACTACGGGTTGTGATCAACCCCTATAAGCGTGAAGGCAGCATCAGGTTTTGTCAGGGATCAGCTGATCCCTGAAGTTTCCGCGGACGGCAATTCATGAGCCGCCTGATTGTCTTCGCTATCACCTGCTCTTGTAGGAGCCAGCTTGCTGGCGATCAAAGACCCGACTATCAGAGAAGCTGAAGAACGAAACACCCCGAGGCAGTAATCCCGAGCGAGATGGCGGCAAGCGCGACCGCTATCCAGACAACAATAAAAAGGATACGACGATGCTCAAAGGTACGATGCAGCAGACCCCGCTGATGATCAGCGGCATCCTGACCCATGCAGCCCTCGCCCACGGCGACCGCGAGATCGTCTCTCGGCTGGTGGATGAGCCCATCTGGCGGTACGACTACGCCGGGCTCGCCAAACGCGCCGGCCAAGCCGCCAGCATGTTACGCAAGCTGGGGGTGAAGCCCGGCGACCTGGTGTCGTCGCTTGCCTGGAATACCCATCGCCACTTCGAGCTGTTCTTCGCCGTGCCCGGCATTGGCGCGGTGCTGCACACGGCCAATCCACGGCTGTCGGACGAGCAGATCATCTACACCCTGAACCACGCCGGCAGTGGCGTGCTTCTGTTCGACCGCAGCTTCCTGGCCTTGGTCGAGCGTGTGCGCCCGCACCTGGAAAAAGCCCACACCTTCATCATGTTGTCCGATGCCCAGCGCACCGAAGCAGGCGAGGTCGGCGCGCTGAGTTACGAAACGCTGATCGCGCAGGAACAGCCGGTCACCGACTGGCCGCAGTTCGACGAAAACGCCGGCGCGATGCTCTGCTACACCTCCGGCACCACCGGCAACCCGAAAGGCGTGGTCTACAGCCACCGCTCCGTCGTCCTGCACGCCATGGCGGCTGGCCTCACCGGCGCCTTCGGCTTCTCCGCATTCGACTGCATCATGCCTTGCTCGTCTCTCTACCACGCCACCGCCTGGGGCGTGCCCTTCACGGCCGCCATCAACGGCTGCAAGTTCGTGCTGCCGTGCGACAAGATGGACGGAGCCAGCCTGCAGGAGCTGATTCAGAACGAGGGCGTGACATTCTCCGGCGGCGTGCCGACCATCTGGACCATGTACCTCAATCATCTAGAGCGCACGGGCGAAGACACCGGCCAGCTCAAATGCCTGGTGATCGCCGGTTCGGCCGTCCCCCGTGCGCTGGCCGAGAAGTTCGAGACGCGTTATGGCGTCAGCGTTCGCCAGCTCTGGGGCATGACTGAAACCAGCCCCCTCGGCGTGGTCGCCACCCCGACGCCCAAGCTCGCGGCCATGGGCGAAGCAGCCACCAACGAAGCGATCTGGACCCGCCAGGGGCGCCTGCAATTCGGCATCGAACTGAAGATCGTCGATGAGGCGGGCAACGAATTGCCGCATGACGGCGTCACGTCCGGTGCGCTGCTTGTTCGTGGCCCTTGGACGGTCGAGCGCTATTTCCGCAGCGAAACCAGCGCACTGGATGCCGATGGCTGGTTCGACACCGGCGACATCGCCACCCTCGACCCCAATGGCTACATGCGCATCACCGACCGTAGCAAGGACGTGATCAAGTCCGGCGGTGAGTGGATCAGCTCCATCGATATCGAGAACATCGCCGTGGCCTGCCCGGGTGTACGCATCGCAGCGGTGGTCGGTGTGGCCCACGAGAAATGGGAAGAACGCCCGATCCTCATCATCGAACCCCACGACGAGGCCGACATCTGCATCGACACGGTACTCGCCTACTTGGAGCCGCAAATCGTCAAATGGTGGATGCCCGACGCCGTCATCATCGATACCGTCCCGCTGACCGCGACCGGCAAGATCGACAAGAAAACCCTGCGCGACCGCTACCGCGACCACTTGATAGAGCTGGAGGAAAACGCAGCTGACGCGGCGAGCCTTTAGCGCGGCAGAACCTGGGGGACGGGGCCGTCGCTACCGTAGGGTGGGCTTCAGCCCACCGATTTCACCCAGCCGAGCGAACGTAGCGGGCCGCGCCGTTTTGCGGATTCACCCAGTCATCTCCGGCGAGCCACCTGGCGACCCTTAGGGCGGGTTTCAGTCCACCTGCACGTACGGGCGCCATGGATCCCATCACCAACAGGAACGCGCCTTATGTCGACCGCCACCGCCACACCCCGCCAAGGCCCGCTGCTCGGCCTGCGCGTGCTGGAGTTCGCCAGTATCGGGCCCGGTCCACACTGCGCGATGCTACTGGCTGACCTTGGCGCCGAGGTGATGTGCATCGAGCGCGAGGGCGGCAATGGCTGGCCCAATCCGGTGGTTGATCGCGGCCGCAAGCGCCTCACGCTGGACATCCGCACCGACACCGGACGCGAACGCTGCCTGGCGCTGGCCGAAGGCGCGGATGTGCTGATCGAAGGCTTTCGGCCCGGCGTGATGGAACGCTTGGGGCTCGGACCTGAGCAGGTTCACGGGCGCAACCCGCGTTTGGTTTATGGCCGCATGACCGGTTGGGGCCAGACCGGACCGCTAGCCAAGCGTGCCGGCCACGATATCAACTATCTGGCGATCACCGGCGCACTGGCTGCGATCGGCAATCGCGAAGGCCCAGCGATTCCGCCACTCAACCTGGTTGGCGACTTCGGCGGCGGCTCGCTGTATCTGGCGTTCGGGATCATGGCCGCATTGTGGGAGCGCGAAAGGTCAGGCCAGGGTCAGGTGGTCGACGCCGCGATCGTTGATGGCGTGTCCTCGATGATGAGCTTCTTCGCGGGGCTCCTGCCCAGCGGCGCCATCTCCCTTGAACGCGACCGCAATCTGCTGTCGGGCGCCGCACCGCATTACCGCTGTTACACCTGCGCCGACGGCCGCGACATCGCCATCGGGCCGCTGGAACCTCAGTTCCTGACCGAACTGATGCAACACATCGAGGCGCCCGAATCCTTGCGCGAAGGCTGCAATGATCCGGCGCAATGGCCGGAGTTAAGCGAACAGCTCGCCGCGCTGTTCGCCAGCCGCAGCCGGGCAGACTGGTGCGCCGTACTCGAAGGGACCGACGCCTGCTTTGCCCCAGTGCTCACTCTGGAAGAAGCCGCGCAGCACCCGCACATGCAACAACGTGGCGTCTATCGCGACATCGACGGCGCCCTGCACGCCGCCCCAGCGCCACGCTTTTCACGGACGCCGGGGTCGATCAGAGATTCCGTCAAGGTGGTAGAAGGTTGGGATTGAGCGAATCCAAACGAGTGGCTTGCCCGAGCCGTTGCCAAAAAGCAGACATACCTCCTGGAGAGGACTGTCAGAAACTCTAGGCTGTATCAGATAATCGTGACGCCTCACACCGGCGCGACCATTGCCAAACGACGCGAGACACGCGGTCGGCAATTTCGGCAATCTCCGCTTCGGAGCAGATCAACGCCGGCAACAGGCGGATCGTTCTTTCCCGCGAGACGCTGATCAACAAGGCTTCATCCTTCAATGCGCAGGACAAAAGCTCGGTACAGGGGCGATCCAGTTCGACGCCTATCATCAAACCGAGTGCGCGAATCGCTGCGACGCCTTCACAACCTGCGAGCCCTCGTCGAAGGGCGCCTTCCAAGCGCTGCCCCATAACGCTCGCACGTTGAGGTACGCCATCTCGCTCCATCACATCGATGACGGTGCAGCCGATTCGACAGGCCATTGGATTACCGCCGAAGGTTGAGCCGTGGTGACCGGGCGAAAAAAGGTCCGCTGCGGCGCCTCTGGCTAAGCACGCACCGACGGGATAGCCGTTGCCGAGGCCCTTGGCCAAGGTGATCACGTCCGGCAACACTCCCGCATGCTGATACCCAAACCATGCACCCGTACGCCCTAAGCCGGTCTGCACCTCGTCGACCATGAACAACCAGTCGTTCGCTGTGCACAGATTGCGCAGCGACTGCATATATTCAATCGGCGCAATGCGTACGCCGCTCTCGCCTTGCACTGGCTCGACCAGCACCGCGACGATATTGGAGAACTGCGATGCAAGCGCCGTCACAGCGTCAATATCAGCGTATGGCACCCGCATGAAGCCCGGCATAAGCGGCTCGAAGCCCCGATGCACGCTTGGGTTGCCGGTTGCGGCGAGCGTTGCGAGCGTGCGGCCATGAAAACTGTTTTCCATTACCGCCACGACCGGATGGGTTATGCCACGGCGGGTTGCGTGCAGGCGTGCCAGCTTCAGCGCCGTCTCGTTTGCCTCAGCTCCCGAATTGCAGAAAAACGCTCGACGCATCCCGGATATCGCACAAAGCCGCGTACCGAGTGAGTCCTGCCACTCGATGCCGAAAAGATTCGAGGTATGCATCAAGCGGCCCGCCTGATCGGCAATGGCTGCGGTTATTTCAGGGTGAGAGTGGCCGAGATTGGTTACGGCTACTCCCGCAATCGCATCGAGATATTCGCGCCCTTGAGCGTCCCAGAGCCGTGCCCCCTGCCCTCGGGTGAAGTAAACCGGCTGTCTGGCATAGGCATGCATCAGGTGTGAATTTTGATCGTCCATGAATCCTCACTTCACCGGAGCTAGAAGCGAAGGACGCGGCGTTACTGACCGGAAGCTATGCTCCGTTCCCAGTACTCGAATCCCGCCGGGCCCAACCTCCAGGTAGCGCCGCTCGCCTTCGGACACCTGCATCTCGATGCTATAGCCTTCAGCTGCAGGCAGACGTTGAGCGATGTCATGTACGGCCGCTAAGGCCCATGGCGTATCGGATTCAAAATGACCAAGGTGCTTTTGGTCACGATGAATGTTCAGACGATAGATGGGCATGACGGTAATCCCTTGGCGCTGAGAGAGAATTCGGCCTCTGGTAAGCGCAGCTCGGCCGAGTTGCTTTGAAGCGTGAGAGCAAGAGAAGCAATTACCTGGCGGCTGGCAAACTCAACGGCTTTGGTAAGCTCCACTCCCTTCAACAGTGAGGCGGCCAGAGCCGCACTGAAAAAATCACCTGTGCCTTTGGGCGACACGTTGACGCGCTCGTGCTCAATCACCTGCGCGTGTTTTTTCGTCACCACCACCACGTACATTCGCTCGCCTGGCCACTCGTGTTGAGCTGCACTGGTAACAACGACCCATTGGGTGCGCCCGGTGAGCAGGCAGCGTGCGGCGTCGATAACCTGCTCAACAGTGTCAACACAGCGGCCGGAAAGACGAGCCAGCTCGAACGCGTTTGGCGTGATGCCATGGGCGAACCGGAGCAAATGAGTCTGGAAGGCACCCACCATTGCAGGCTCTACATACATGCCACAGTCATCATCACCCAGCACAGGGTCCAGCTGAACGCGTATGTCCGGGTACTTCTCCAGCACCGTGCCCAGCCAACGGGCAAGTACCGCCGCCTGCGTTGTGTTGCCGAGGTAACCCACAAGCACAGTTTTTACCGAACGCAAAACCTCTCGGGCCTCCAGATCTTTCAGGTAACCGGCGAACCAGCTGATCGGAAGCGCACCTCCATGACAGGTGGCGTAGTGAGGAGTATTGCTGAGCAAGACGGTGGGTATGGCGCCGACAGAAAAGCCACTGGCATGCAGCACAGGCACGGCGATGCTGTTACCAACGCACCCGTAGACTACCTGCGATTGAATCGAAATCACGTCTATTGGAAGCGGTTGTTTAATCGAAACGGCGCAATCATTTCCGACGGTCATTAGCACTTCCTCTCCGCTGACGCTGCTTTTGGCAAAAAAGCACCCAGCGGGGTAACAATCGACTTCAAACAAGTTGGCTACATCAGGCATCAGTGTAAAGTTGTCCTGTGTCTAAGTAAACATTGGCATAGGACAAAAAAGACGTTATGAACAAGACATCGGCTGACATTTTCGAAACGATCAGATCAAGGGTGCGGACGCAACAGTTGAGCCCAGGTCAAATGCTCCCACCAGTGCGCCAACTGGCGCAGGAGCTGGGGGTTAATCGCAATACTGTCGCGGCTGCTTACAAGCGCTTGGTTGCTGCAGGCATTGCTGAGACCAGAGGACGCCACGGGACTGTGATCTGCCAAACCGCTGCGCCCGGCGAGCAAGAGGGTGGCATTGGTCATTCGCGACTGTTCGAATTGTCGAGCGGCAACCCGAATCCGATGTGGTTGCCCGACCCGGCCCTCGCACTGACACAGCAACAACCGCGCCTGCGGCTCTATGGTGACGAGCCGGTTGACCCGGGCTTTCACGACGTGGCCTGTCGATGGCTGACCGACGATTGCCCCTCGCCTCCGGAGATTGACCTGGCCCACGGGGCCGTGGACGCTGTCGAACGTCTGCTGGCGGCCTATCTTGTTGCAGGTGACAAGGTTGCCGTCGAGAGCCCTTGCTTCATCAGTAGCATCAACACGCTGCGCATCGCCGGCTTGCAGGCGGTTGGCGTCCCTGTCGACGAGCACGGGATGCAAGCTGCCCCGCTGGAGGCTGCTTTAGCGAAGGGCGTGCAGGCGGTGCTGATCACCCCTCGCGCTCACAACCCCACCGGCGCGAGCGTGAGCGCCGAGCGGGCTGCACAGATCCGCGCCGTGCTTGACCGATACCCGCAGGTTCTAGTGCTCGTCGATGATCACTTCGCATTGCTATCCGACGCGAAGTTCCATCAAGTCATCCCTCCCTCCAGCCGGCGTTGGGCGCTGATCCGCTCTGTATCCAAAGCGCTAGGGCCTGATCTCCGGCTCGCTGTCGTCGGCAGCGACCGGGAAACATCGTTGCGGCTTCGGTTACGACTGGCTTCAGGCACCACCTGGGTAAGCCATCTTCTGCAGGATATTGCGCATACGTGCCTGACTTCGTCTCAGGTCGGAGAGCAGATCGAGCGGGCTCGAGCGGATTACACGCGACGCAGAGATCTTCTGATCGGTGCGCTGAGTAGCCATAAAATCCAGGCCCTGCAGCCATGTGACGGGCTCAATGTTTGGGTGCCGATCGACCAAGACGTCGAGCCAGTCATTCTGCATCTGGCCCAGCGGGGCTGGGTCGTGCGCAGCGGCACGGGCTTCACGGTTCAAGAGCCGGTGCGTGGCATCCGTATAACCATCTCGATGATGGACGCGGACCAGGCCGCCCGCTTCGCCGAAGATCTAAGTCTCTGTATCCACTGACTCGGCTCCCCGAGCGGTTACTGCCCCTGCTCAGTTCACCGTGCGACGACGCTGCTGCAACGCGTGCGCAACATCGCGTGCCAATGCCGGCACGCTGATAGGGTTCAGGTTACCGATACTGATCCTTACGGCCGCCGGGCTTTCTAGCCTGAACGGCGATCCCGCCTGGATGGCCCACCCCAGCGATGCCAGCGTCTGCACGACGGAGGTTTCGTCCGAGACAGGCAGCCACACGTGCAAGCCCTCCCCCTGAGTAGGCACAGCGACGCCTAAATCTCTGAGCCCCTGAATCAGCGCCGAACGCCTCCCCAAGTACTCTGCCCCCACCGCCGATAGGCGACTACTATCGATCATCTTTTGCCACAGGTGCCCTGCAAGCCTTTGCAGCAACAGGCTGACCCAGCGGGGGCCAAGCGTCTGCTGCTGATGCATGCTCTTGAGCACGCTGGGACTGCCAGTTACCACCGAAACGCGCAGGTCAGGCCCCAGGAACTTGCTGACCGACACCACGTAGAGCCAACTGAGAGGTTCGCGAGTGAAACTCAAGGGTTTGGCAGCACTGAGCGGCCCCCAGTGATCATCAAGAATCAGCAGCGTATCGGGTGCGTCTGCAAGCTTGTCGAGCCATTCTTTCCACCGGCGCTCGCTTATGCAAAACCCGGTGGGGTTGTGGGCACGCGGGGTCAGAATGACGGCGGCGGCCGAGCGAAGGACTTCGGCAGATGGAACCAACGCGCCTTCCTCGTCCACCGGAACGGGAACGGCCTTGAGTCGCAGGCTTGCCAATAACGCGAGCGCCGGCGGCCAGCACGGATCTTCCACGATCACTTTGTTGCCGGGCCGGCAACGTAGGCGGAGCGCACGCTCCACGGCATCGAGGGCTCCCGAATAAATACCCAGCTGCTGGCAAGGGATTCGCTGGTCAGCCAGCCACCGGCCTGCGACATCGAGCAGCTGCGGGTCATTACTTTGCACGTCGTAGCCGGACTGACTCTCTGTAAGCCAGCCAGCATCAATCGCTGGGAGCGTGGCTCCATCGATATTTCCAGAGGCCATGTCTCTCAAACCCTCCGGAATAGTGGTCCGGTTTTCGGCCATGGGCATCTCACCCGCCACACGTGTTCCACGCCGTCCGTCGGTAACTATCAAGGCCGCATCACGCAGCAGCTTATAGGCCGCCGCCACTGTGTTTGGGCTGACTTGAAGCTGCTGCGCGAGTGATCTGACGGCAGGCAGTAAGGCGCCATCCCGGTAAAAACCCGAACGAATTTGTTGCTCGATCGACTCAGCGATCTCGACAGCGGTCGATCCGCTAGCTATTGTATTCATACATTCAGTATATTGTATTGGTACATAAATGAAAGCCGCCCTTGTTATTCGCTTTCTCGCTTTTGAAGATCTCGGCTCGCTGCAGCAGATTCTTGATGATCGGGGATACCAGATCGAGACACTGGACGCGAACCTCGACTCGTTTGCCGGCCTCGATCCGACGATCCCTGACCTGGTCATTGTTCTCGGCGGCCCAATAGGGGCTTTCGACGAAGCGAAGTACCCATTCCTGAAGCCCGTCCTCTCATTCGTCGAACAACGCCTCCAGTGCGGTAAGAAAATACTGGGAGTTTGCCTTGGCGCTCAGCTGATAGCACGGGCGCTGGGCAGCAACGTTGGTCCAATGGAAAAGAAAGAGATCGGTTTTGCGCCAATATCGCTCACGGACGAGGGCCTGCAGTCCTGCCTGGAGTCCTTGAGTAGCGGCGTGCCGGTACTGCACTGGCATGGCGATCAGTTCGAAGTTCCAGCCGGAGCGACGCGTCTGGCGGCAACCGACACCTGCCCGAACCAGGCGTTTTCCGTAGGTAACTCGGTTCTCGCCCTGCAATTCCACCTTGAGGCCAATCCGCGGCGTATCGAGCACTGGCTGGTCGGCCATGCAGGTGAGCTCGACAGCATCAAGCTCGATCCGCGCGTCATCAGAGATCAGGCCCAGGCATGCACAGACGAACTGCTCGCGGCCGCGCAGACGGTTTTTGCGTCCTGGCTGGATAGGAACTGACGGAGCCGCATCGATGCTAATCGGGAAGATTCAAACCATCATGACCGGAGCAGCTGTGCCATTCACCCGGCCCGAGACCTTTAGTGGGATCGATAAAAGACCGCGCACAGGGTCGGTCAGTGTCGGGTTTGAGGGGCTCGAAGGTGACGAGCAAGGTGATAGGCGTGTGCATGGCGGGCCGGACAAGGCCATCCACCACTACCCCTACGAGCATTATCGCCACTGGAGGCAAACGTTCGGGGATCGAGAGCTACTAAGTGCTCCTGGCGCCTTCGGTGAAAACCTATCGACCGTAGGGCTGACCGAAGAAAACATCTGCATGGGCGACATCCTCTCGTGCGGTACCACAGTGCTGGAGGTTTCGCAGACTCGCCAGCCCTGCTGGAAGCTCGATGATCGGCTTGACACCAAAGGCGCAGCACTCGAAATGCAGCGTAGCGGCAAAGTCGGCTGGTACTACCGAGTGCTTGAGCCGGGCGTCATCGAAGCCGGCGCGCCGCTGAACCTGCTCGACCGTCCACACCCCGAGTGGCCACTAAGCAGGGTGCTGCAACTCCTCTACCTCAACACGATGGACCTGGACGCACTGGTGCGTTTGCAGTCGCTTCGTTTGCCGCCCTCCTGGCAGAAGATTGTGGCGAATCGGATCAAGACCAGCTCGGTTGAATCCTGGGCCAAACGACTGAGCGGGCCGGAATCCAGCCGCTCGTAAAACGAGCTCCCGTTCAGATATTCGCTTTCTTATCGAGACCCAGATGCCCACTAACAGTCAATCAACCGCCTTGCCATCCAAAATGGCATTCAGTCGAATCGATCGTCTACCTGCGTATGTTTTTAATGTCACCGCAGAGCTGAAGCTCGAAGCGAGACGCCGAGGGGAGGACATCGTCGATCTCAGCATGGGCAACCCGGACGGCGCAACGCCGCCACACATCGTGGCAAAGCTCTGCGAGGTCGCTCAGCGGGACGACACCCACGGGTATTCGAGTTCAAAAGGCATTCACCGGCTGCGCCGCACGATCGCCCAGTGGTACCAGAACAGATACAACGTCGAGATCGATCCAGAAACCGAGGCAATCGTTACAATCGGCTCCAAGGAAGGCCTGGCGCACTTGATGCTCGCGACCCTGGATGCAGGCGACACGGTACTCGTGCCGAACCCAAGTTATCCGATCCATATCTATGGTGCGGTGATCGCGGGCGCTCAAGTCCGCTCCGTTCCACTTGTTTCAGGCGTGGATTTTTTCATCGAGCTGGAACGGGCCATTCGTGAATCCATTCCGACGCCAAAGATGATGATCTTCGGCTTTCCTTCGAACCCAACCGCGCAATGTGTCGAACTCGATTTCTTTGAACGGGTAATCGCGCTTGCCAAGCAATACGACATTTTGGTCGTGCATGACCTTGCTTATGCGGACATCGTATTTGATGGCTGGCAAGCCCCCTCGATCATGCAGGTGCCTGGCGCCAAGGATGTTGCGGTCGAATTCTTTACGCTTTCGAAAAGCTACAACATGGCCGGATGGCGCGTTGGTTTCATGGTGGGTAACGCCGAACTCGTTAATGCCCTGGCTCGTATCAAGAGCTACCACGACTACGGCATGTTTACCCCGCTTCAGGTCGCCGCAATAGCGGCACTGGAGGGCGACCAAAGCTGCGTGAAGGCGATAGCCGAAACCTACCAAGCCCGCCGAGATGTGCTGGTTTCAGGATTACGAGCCATCGGCTGGATGGTCGAGCAACCCAAAGCGACCATGTATGTCTGGGCGAAAATTCCTGAACAGTACCAGCATCTGGGTTCGCTGGAGTTCGCCAAAAAGCTGATGGTAGAGGCTAAGGTGGCGGTTTCTCCTGGGATCGGTTTCGGCGAGTATGGCGATGATCATGTGCGTTTTGCGTTGATAGAAAACCAGAGCCGCATCCGCCAAGCGCTGCGTGGGATTCGAGCAATGCTTAGGGCCGAGGGCTCTGAATGAGTAGGTCTGCCCAGAGACGACTAATGACTACTGATCCGCAACTGGTCTACGGTTGCATGACCGGATGGGGCCAGAACGGCCCATTGGCCAACAGCGCAGGCCACGACATCAATTACGTCGCCATTATTGGCGCACTGTCTGCAATTGGAACTCGAGAAGGCTGCAACGACCCGGCGAAATGGCGGGAGCTAAGCGAACAGATTGCCACGCTGTTCGCCAGCCGATCCCATGCCAAATGGCGCGCACTGCTTGAAGGGACCGACGCCTGTTTCGCCCCGGTGCTCACCCAGGAAGAAGCCGCGCAGCACCCGCACATGCAACAACGTCGCGTTTATTGCGACATCGACGGCGTTCTGCACGCCGCACCCGCGCCACGTTTCTCGCGGACACCAGGTGCGGTCAGGGAGTCGGTACAAGACACGATAGACTGGGGCTGAGACACCAGCCTAGGTATCCAGTCCTTAGCGAGGCCAGGATTGGCGTGAGGCCGATTACTAGGCTCAGCGATATGCAGAATTCAGCTCGCTGCCACTTGGGCTAAAGCCGCCTGCATGCCGCGTGCTGACTAAGCGAAAGCGCGACAGGTCTAGCGCTCCGCGCCCTCCTGCAGCTCGTTCACCAGCCACCTCGCCGCGAAGTCTGCGGCGTCTGTAAAGGGATTGAGCACCAGTGCGACACCAGCATTGTCGAGTGCCTGGCCGTGCTGATCATCCCTCACCACCCCGGCCACACGACCGTTGAAGCCAGCGACATGTAACGCATGCAGAAATGCCCGGTTCGATTCCCATTGTGGAAAGGTGGTCACGACCCAGTCGGCATGTTGCAACGGCAGACTCATCAACAAGCCCGGGTCCTCCCCGTCACCGAAGCGCACATTCAAGCCGCTTTGGGCCAGTATCCGCACGGCCTCTGGATCGAAATCCACGCCCATCACCGTGATACCCGCATCATCAAGCTGCCGCAGCAAACGCGCGCCGTAGCGCCCCATGCCGAACACCAGGACTCGCGGCTGGCCTTCCGGCCGCAACGGCTGCTCCACCTCCAGTTCGCGAAAAGGGCGCTTGCGCTCGAACACACCGAGCCAGGGCATCAAGCGCTCATAAAGTGGTTGCGAGAAAAGGATCATGTAGGTCGACAGCATGATAGTTACCAGCCCGACCAAGGTAGTAAGCCCCAACGCTTGGGTATCGACGTGCCCCAGGGTGATGCCCATGGCAACGAACACGATGGAGAACTCGCTGATCTGCGCCACCGTCAGCCCGGCCAGAAAGCCAGTGCGCTTGCGGTAGCCCATATAACCCATGATCGCCATGACGATAAGCGGATTTCCGATCAGCACGAAAAGCGATAGCACCGCTGCGGGGAGCAGTTCGCCACCTAAGGTGGAAAAATCCAGCTTGGCGCCTAGATCGATGAAGAAGAACAGCAGCATAAAATCGCGAATGCCGGTCAACCGCGCATTCATCGCCTCGCGATAGCCGGTAGAGGCCAGTGAGAATCCGGCAATGAACGCGCCGGCTTCCTTGCTGAAGCCAGCCCACTCGCCAAGTGCTGCGAGCCCACAGCCCCAAGCAATGGCAAAGATCAGCAACAACTCCTGAGAGCGAGCCATGGCGGCCATCACTTTCGGAAGCACGTAGCGCATCAATAAGAACATCAGTAAAGCGGCGAGCACCAAGCGCAGGATCAAAGAACCCGCCACGTCCAGCATGTCCGCGTCGCCAGCGCCCCGCAGCGCGCTCATGGCCATCATTGCCAGCACCACAGCCAGATCCTGAACAATCAGGAAACCGACCGCGATGCGCCCGTGAAGCGAGTCCAGCTCGCGTTTGTCTGAGAGCAGCTTGACGATGATGATGGTGCTGGAAAAAGTTAGCGCGACGGCAATGTAGATTGCCTCAATCGGGGTCTTGCCCATGGCGAGCGTCAGAATGAACCCGAAGCAGATGGTGAACGTCAGTTGGCCAAGCCCGGTGGCCAGCGCCACTGGGCCGATATGCCGTACGTGTTGGAGATCGAGCTTCAGTCCGACCACGAACAGCAACACCGTCACCCCAATTTCCGCTAGAAGATCGATCTGGTCATGCGCCCTGACTAGGCCGAATACCGCCGGCCCGACCAGAATGCCGACGACGATGTAGGCGATCAACACCGGCTGCCGAAGCCGCACGGCCACCGCACCGGCGGCCGCCGAGAACATCAACAGCACCGCCAATTCGACATAAGGCCCATGGGCCAGCAATGACTCCATCCTGATACCTCTTCGCTAGCGCTTGGTACACGCGGTTGCTCAGAGTCTAGATAAGATTGGGACGCCACGAGCTGACCGAGCACAATCACCAGTCGGTTATGGGTGCATGAGCGGCTGGGCCGGATCGGATCGTTGGCTGAAATTGCTGGCGGCGAGATCAACGGCCCATGATCGGCGCACGGGCAGCAACAGAAGATCGCGGAGGCCCGGCGAACTCGCTCACGCTGCTGGAAAGCACAGCGACTAGCTTTAAAGATGAGCTAGTTTTGAGAGCATCCGGTTCACTCGCCTAGATTGCGCGCGATCACCAAGCGTTGGATATCACTGGTGCCTTCGTAGATCTGGCAGACCCGCACATCACGGTAGATGCGCTCCACCGGGAAATCCTTAAGGTAACCGTAGCCGCCCAGTGTCTGGATCGCAGCCGAGCAGACCTTCTCCGCCATTTCCGAGGCGAACAGCTTGGCCATGGAGGCTTCGACCAGTGCGGGTTGGCCAGCTTCGCGCAATGCGGCGGCGTGAAGCACCATCTGACGGGCAACGGCGATCTGAGTGGCCATGTCGGCGAGGCGAAAGGCGACGGCCTGGTGTTCGCTAATGGCTTTGCCGAACGCTTCACGCTCGCGAGCGTAATCGCGTGCAGCCTCGAAGGCTGCGCGGGCCATACCGACCGCCTGAGCGGCGATGCCGATGCGGCCACCTTCCAGATTCGCCAGCGCGATGCGATAGCCCTCGCCCTCCTCGCCCAGGCGCTGAGATTCGTGCACGCGCATGTTTTCGAACGCCAGTTGGCAAGTATCGGAGGCGTGCTGGCCGAGTTTGTCCTCGACCCGTACCACCTGATAGCCCGGTGTGTCGGTCGGCACGATAAACGCGCTGATGCCGCGCTTGCCGGCGTCCGGATCGGTCACGGCAAATACGATCACCGTGCCGGCATGCTGCCCGGACGTTATGAACTGTTTGGCACCGTTGATAACGTAACTGTCGCCGTCACGCCGGGCGCGGGTACGCAGGCTGCTGGCGTCGGACCCAGCGTGGGGCTCGGTCAGGGCAAAGGCACCGATCTGCTCGCCACTGGCCAGCGGCATCAGGTAGCGCTGCTTCTGCTCCTCGTTGCCGAACCGCAGGATCGGCACGCAGCCCACCGAGTTGTGCACGCTCATGATGGTCGAGCAAGCGCCATCGCCAGCGGCAATCTCTTCCAGCGCCAATGCGTAGGCAATGTAGCCGGTGTCGCTGCCGCCCCATTGCTCCGGGCACAGCATGCCGAAGAAGCCGAGTTCGGCCATTTCGGCAATCGCTTCGGCCGGATAACGGTGTTCGCGGTCCCACTCGGCGGCGAAGGGTTTCAGCCGCTCCTGGGCGAACTGCCGGGCCATGTCGCGAATACTGGTCTGGTCATCATTGAGCAGCATGGAAAATCCTCAGTCGAGCAGTTCGACGGCCATGGCGGTCGCCTCGCCACCACCGATGCAGATCGCCGCGATACCTTTGCGCAGGCCACGGTCGCGCAGGGCCGCGATCAGGGTCACCAGGATGCGAGCCCCGGACGCACCGATCGGGTGGCCGAGGGCGCAGGCGCCGCCGTTGACGTTGACCTTGGCGTGATCCAGGCCGAGTTCGCGCATGGTGACCATGCTGACCACGGCAAAAGCCTCGTTGATCTCGAACAGGTCCACCTCATCAAGACGCCAGCCAGTACGCTCCAGCAACTTGTGGATGGCACCAATGGGCGCGGTCGGGAACAGGTTGGGCGCATCGGCGAACACCGCATGGCCATGAATCACCGCTTTCGGCTTCAGGCCAAGCTGCTCTGCCTGGGAGCGCCGTGTTAGTACCAGAGCAGCGGCGCCATCGGAGATGGAGCTGGAGTTCGCGGCGGTAACGGTGCCGCCTTCGCGGAACGCTGGCTTTAGGGACGGAATTTTGTCCGGCATCGCCTTGGGCGGCTGTTCGTCGTCGCGAATGGTCCGTTGCTCGCGCCCTTGGGTGACGTCCAGCGGGACGATCTCGCTGGCGAAGCGGCCGGCGGTGATGGCGTCGCGCGCACGCTGCAGCGATGTCAGGGCGTAGGCGTCCTGTTCTTCACGGGTGAAGCCGTGGTTCTGCGCGCAGTCCTCGGCAAAGGTGCCCATCAGGCGGCCCTTGTCATAGGCATCTTCAAGGCCATCGAGGAACATGTGGTCAAGCACCTTGCCATGTCCCATGCGATAGCCGCTGCGGGCCTTTTCCAGCAGATAAGGCGCGTTGGACATGCTCTCCATGCCACCCGCGACGATCAAATCGACGCTGCCGGCGCGCAACGCGTCGTGCGCCAGAATGGCCGCCTGCATGCCTGAGCCACACATCTTGTTCAGGGTGGTGGAAGCGGTTGCCTTGCCCAGTCCCGCACCAAGTGCGGCCTGGCGCGCCGGTGCCTGACCGAGACCGGCTGGCAGCACGCAGCCCATCAGCACTTCCTGAACCTGTTCAGCCGAGACACCGCTGCGCTCTACCGCTGCGCGAATCGCTGCCGCGCCCAGTTCCGGCGCGCTGAGGCTCTTGAGATCGCCCTGGAAACCGCCCATGGGCGTACGGGCCGAGCCCAGTATCACGATTGGATCGTTGTGCATTGCTGTCTCCGATTATTTCGCGGCCATGCGCAGCGCGCCGTCGAGGCGGATCACTTCGCCGTTGAGCATGTCGTTTTCGATGATATGGCGTACCAGCGCTGCGTATTCACTGGCGCGCCCAAGACGCGGTGGGAATGGCACGCCAGCCGCCAACGAGTCGCGGACTTCCTGTGGCATACCGGCCATCATCGGCGTCTCGAACACACCCGGGGCGATGGTCATCACGCGAATACCGTGACGCGCCAGTTCGCGGGCCGCTGGTAGCGTCATCGCGACCACGCCGCCCTTGGAGGCCGCATAGGCGGCCTGGCCAATCTGGCCGTCGTAGGCCGCGACGGAGGCTGTATTGATGATCACGCCGCGATTTTCCTGCTCGTCCGGCTCGCCCCTGGAAATGGCTTCTGCCGCCAGACGCAACATGTTGAAGCTGCCGATCAGGTTGAGACCGATGACCTTGCTGAAACTGTCCAGTCCGTGCGGGCCTTGGCGACCCAGAATCCTTTCGCCGCTGGCGACGCCGGCGCAGTTGACCAGCCCGTGCAGACCGCCGAAATGCTCGACCGCTGCGTTCACGGCAGCCTGAGCGGCGGTCTCGTCACACACGTTGGTCACCACGCCGATGGCGTTCGCCCCCAGCGCTTCACTGCGTTCGTTCAGCAATGCTTGATTGATGTCCGCCAGTACCACCTTGGCACCGGCTGCGACCAGCGCTTCGGCAGCCGCAGCGCCCAGGCCGGACGCACCGCCTGTAATCAGGAAGACTTTGCCTTGAATATCCACAGCACGACCTCGAGAAGATGTTAGGTATCGCGGCAGGCGAGCTGCCGGGTCCATCTGAGTTCATCTTCTTCAGACCGGGGGGTACGGACAATGGTCGTTACGGGCAATCGCGGTGACTGGTTTGGCCAAGGCAGCTGGCACGGGTGCACGCTATGGGCCGTGCGGGTCCATGATTGCCTTTGTAGGAGCTAGTTTGCTGGCGATCCGTCCTTCACCGTAGCGCGTGAATTGAGTTAAACGCCTGATCGCGAGCGAGCTCGCTCCTACGAAAAGCGCGACTGCGAGCGGCTGACGTCTGTACTAGCCCTGCCAGTCCTGTAGGAGCTAGGTTGCTGGCGATCCGTGCTTCACCGTCCCGCGTGAATTGAGCTAACGCCTGATCGCGAGCGAGCTCGCTCCTACGAAAAGCGCGACGGCGAGCGGCTGACGTCTGTACTCGTCCTGCCAGTCCTGTAGGAGCCAGCTTGCTGGCGATCCGTGCTTTCACCGTCCCGCGTGAATTGAGTTAAACGCCTGATCGCGAGCGAGCTCGCTCCTACGAAAAGCGCGACGGCGAGTGGCTGACGTCTGTAGTCGCCCTGCCAGCCCTGTAGGAGCCAGCTTGCTGGCGATCCGTGCTTCGCCATCCCGCGCAAACTGAGCTAGCGCCTGATCGCGAGCGAGCTCGCTCCTACGAAAAGCGCGACGGCGAGCGGCTGACGTCTCTACTCGCCCCGCCAGTCCTGTAGGAGCCAGCTTGCTGGCGATCCGTGCTTCGCCATCCCGCGCAAACTCAGCTAGCGCCTGATCGCGAGCGAGCTCGCTCCTACGAAAAGCGCGACGGCGAGCGGCTGACGCCCGTACTAGCCCTGCCAGTCCTGTAGGAGCCAGCTTGCTGGCGATCCGTGCTTCACCGTCCCGCGTTAATTGAGTTAACGCCTGATCGCAAGCGAGCTCGCTCCTACGAAAAGCGCGACGGCGAGGAGCTGACGTCTGTCCTCGCCCCGCCAGTCCTGTAGGAGCCAGCTTGCTGGCGATCCAAGGCCGAACCAATAGGCCGGATCACCAGCAAGGACTAGGCCCCACTAGCACCTACAACTGGGCTATGGCCCTTCATCGCCACGCAAGATCAGGCTGCGATACTGCCCTGGATTGGTTCCGGACCATTTGCGAAATGCCTTGTAGAACGAACTGACGTCGGCGAAACCCAGGCGCTCGGCAATTTCGGCGTAGGTGATCGAGGCGTCCGCCAGCCACAGGGTGGCCATTTCCTGGCGCACCTGGTCCTTTATGGCCTGGTAGGTCTGCCCTGCCTCGGCCAATCGGCGGCGCAGAGTTGAGGCTGATACGCACAACGTCCGCGCCAGCGCTTCACTGGTCGGCCACTGTTCGGCGGGCAGTTCACGCAGCTGCGCCTTGATGCGGCTGGCGAGGCTCGTGGTGTCGCGGTATTTGACCAGGATGTTGGAAGGCGCATGGGCCAGGAACCCGTGCAGCTCCTGCTCGCTGCGGCGCACTGGCAGGTCGAGCACCTCGGCAGCGAAGATGACCCGCGTGCTGGGCCGTGCGAAACGCAGGTTGCGCGAGAACATCACCCGGTAGTCATCGGTATAGGCCGGCTCATCGCAACGCAGCTCGACGGCTAGCAGCGGGATACGCCGCCCTACCAGCCAACAGGCCAGACCGTGCAGCAGCATCCAGAAAGTGAAGTAGCTAAAGGCTCTGAGCGGCGGTGCATCTTCCGGCTCCGACAGCGTGATCTCCGCCAGGCTTTCGCTGCGAAACAGCTCGCCGCGGAAGCCTTCGAAGGTCAGCCTGAAGAAATCCAGCGCCACACGAAGCGCTGTATCGAGTGTCGGCTGGGCCATGGCGGCACGGCAGACGAAGGCGAAACTGCCGGTGCGCATACGCCGCGCATCCATACCGAAAAACTCATCGTCGAACTGCCGCGCCAGGCGCCGCCATAGCTTGCTGAAATCAGCCACATCGACACGCGCTTCGCTATCGGCCAGGTCAATAGCGCCGAGCTCAAGCTGGCGCAGCAGCTCTTCGGCTGATTGCGAAGACGAGATGAAACCCTGCAGCGCCTCCTCCACCAGCCGGATGGAAATGGTGTTTTTGCCGTCGCGGTTCATGCGCGCCCCATCATCACGTCATGACTGTTGGCAGCCACATCCCGCAGGAAGTCCCAACACACACGCATCCGCGCCAGGTCCTTGTTTTCTACGGGCATCAACATCCAGAAGGTTCGAGTGAATTCGACCTCGCCGACCAGAACCTCCTTGAGCAACGGCTCCCTGGCTGCCAGGAACGCCGGCAGGATTGCCAGCCCAGCCCCGGCGGCAACAGCTTCCTGCTGGGCGAGGATGCTGGTGCTGCGCAACGAGTGCTGACGGGGGCGAACGATCTCGTCGAGGTAGAACAGCTCCTTGCTGTACAGCAGGTCCTCGATGTAGCTGACGAACACATGGCCGCTGAGGTCTTCCCGGCTGCGGATAGACGGGTGTGACGCCAGGTAGGTTTCTGACGCGTAGAGCCGCAGCACGTAGTCGGTGAGCTTGGTGATCACGTAGGGGCCGCGCTCGGGACGCTCCAGGGTGATGACGATGTCCGCCTCATGTCGCGCCAGCCTGACCGAGCGTGGCACCGCCAGCAGATCCACGCCGAGATGCGGGTAATCACGGGTCAGGTTGGCGAGCTGGCCCGCCAGCATCACGGTGCCGTACCCCTCGGTGGCGCCAATGCGAACCTGACCGGACAGCTTATCGGCGGTCAGGCTCGGCTGTTCGATGGAGGTGATGGCGCTTTCCATCGCCTCGGCTTGGGCCAGCAATTCGCGGCCCGCTTCGGACAGTCGATAGCCTGCCTTGGCGCGGATGAAGAGCTGTCGATCCAGGCTTTTTTCCAGCGCCTGCACCCGTCGGGCCACCGTGGTGTGGTCTACAGCCAATCGCCTCGCGGCGACCGTCAACTTGCCCGCACGCGAGAGTTCGAGAAAAAAACGCAGGTTGTCCCAGTCCACTGCAGACTCCAGATCCATCGAATTGACGCGTGCCGTCCGCGGCACGCTGTGCAAAAACACAGAATACCTCTGCATTTCGCACCATGGGTTTACTATTTTTACGCTGCTAGGCTCGCTATCGAACTCCGTTTCGCCTCACGACATCCGCATCATTCCAAGCACAAGGAACCGACATGAGCCAAAAGATCCAGCTCGAAATGCGCGACCACACGGCGCTGCTGACCATCGCCAATCCACCAGCCAACACATGGGATCGCGAGTCTCTGGCTGCGTTGGAACAAACCATCGGCCAGCTCAACGACAATCCCGACGTGTATGCCTTGGTGATCACCGGAGCCGGCGAAAAATTCTTTTCCGCCGGCGCCGACCTGAAACAGTTTGCCGATGGCGACAAGCAAGGTGCGCAGGAAATCGCTGCATTGTTCGGGCGTGCCTTTGAAGCCTTGAGTCATTTCCGTGGTGTGTCGATTGCCGCCATCAATGGCTACGCCATGGGTGGTGGACTCGAATGCGCGTTGGCCTGCGACATACGCATCGCCGAAGAGCAGGCACAAATGGCACTTCCGGAAGCCAAGGTTGGGCTGCTGCCCTGCGCAGGCGGTACGCAGAATCTGCCATGGCTGGTAGGCGAAGGTTGGGCCAAGCGGATGATTCTCTGTGGCGAGCGCATCAGCGCACAGAAAGCCGAGAAGATTGGCCTGGTTGAAGAGGTGGTCGGTCGCGGCGAGTCACTCGAGGCGGCGCTCAAACTGGCGGCCCTGGTGGATCAGCAAAGCCCCTCCTCCGTCAGTCGCTGCAAGCGCTTGGTGATGAATGCGCGGCAGGCACCGCAAGCCGCCGGCTGGGCAGCTGAGCGCGAGCTGTTCGCCGAGTTGTTCGACACGCATGACCAGAAAGAAGGGGTCAATGCCTTCCTGGAAAAACGCAGCGCCACGTGGCAGAACGCCTGAGGCCGAAACCGGCCCCGCTCAAGCGGGGCCGGAGACCATCACCCTCCCCGTCATAGCCAGCGTACTACTTGAAATTGCGCTTGATCAGCCGCTCCACCCATCCCACGATCCCCGAGCGGAACAGCAGCACGCAGAGCACGAAGATCACTCCGAGAATCACGTGCACCCACTCGCCCAACGGCCCGTTGGACAGCGAGCTCTGCAGCGTGACCACCACGGTTGCGCCCACGATCGGCCCGAGAATGGTGCCAACGCCGCCCAGTAGCGTCATCAAAATCACTTCACCCGACATGTGCCAGTGTGCATCGGTCAGCGAGGCGAGCTGGAACACCACCGTCTTGGTTGAGCCAGCCAGCCCGGTCAGCGCCGCGGAGATCACAAAGGCCAGCAGTTTGTGACCGTCAACGTTGTAGCCCAGTGAAATTGCCCGCGGCTCGTTTTCTCGAATCGCCTTGAGCACCTGCCCGTATGGGGAATGAATGGTGCGCTGGATGATGGCAAACCCGATCACGAACACCGTCAACACGAAGTAATACAAAGCCATGTTGTTCTGCATGTCGAACAGGCCCAGCAGATAGCCACGCGGCACGCCCTGCATACCGTTCTCGCCGCCTGTGAAAGGCGCCTGGACGAAGACGAAAAACGCCATCTGTGCCAATGCCAGCGTGATCATCGCGAAGTAGATGCCCTGCCTGCGGATCGCCAGCAAACCGAAGATCAACCCCAGCACGGTGGAGGCCAGCGTACCGACCAGAATGCCCAGCTCAGTACTCAACCCGCTGTACGTGCTGAGCATGTAACCGGTGATGTAGCCGCCACAGGCGAAGAATGCTGCGTGACCGAACGACAGCAGCCCGGCGTATCCCAGCAGCAGATTGAAGGCGCAGGCAAACAGTGCGAAGCACAGCAGCTTCATAAGGAACACCGGATAGACCATCAGCGGTGCCACCATCGCCACGGCTAGCAAGACGCCGTAGAAAATGGACATGCGCCGCCGAGCTGCACGGCGACGTTCGCGCTCGGCATTGGCTCTGACTTGGGTGGAGGTCGCCTGCAAGCCAGAGGCTTGAACATTTTCCTGAGTCGACATGTTCATGCCTCCTTTCCGAACAAACCGGCCGGCCGCATCAACAGGACCAGCACCATGATCACGAAGATCACCGTGTTGGCCGCCTCCGGATAGAACACCTTGGTGAGCCCTTCGATCAGACCCATCGCAAGCCCTGTGACGATCGCGCCCATGATCGAGCCCATCCCGCCAATCACGACGACCGCGAACACCACGATCAATAAATTGGAGCCCATTCCCGGCGTGACAGCGTAGATGGGCGCGGCAAGCACGCCGGCGAATGCGGCCAGCGCAACGCCATAGCCATACGTGAGGGTGACCAGCAGCGGGACGTTGATGCCGAAAGCCTGCATCAACTTGGGGTTCTCCGTCCCGGCGCGCAGATAGGAGCCAAGCCGAGTCCGCTCGATCATGTACCAGGTCGCAAAGCACACCGTCAGCGCGGCGACGATGACCCAGGCACGATAGGTTGGCAGGAACATGAACCCGAGGTTGTGCCCGCCTTTGAGCAATTCCGGCATCGGGTAGGACGAGCCGGACACGCCGAACAGCTTGACGAAGCTACCTTCGACGATCAGCGCCAGGCCGAAGGTCAGCAGCAGACCATACAGGTGATCCTCGCCGGCAATGCGACGCAGCAGACCGCGCTCGATTCCAATGCCCAGCAGACCGATCAGCAGAGGCGAGAGCAACAATGCGGCCCAGTAATTGATGCCCAGATAGTTCAGCCCGAGGAACGCGGCGAAAGCGCCGAGCATGTATTGCGCACCGTGGGCGAAATTGATGATCCGTAGCAAACCGAAAATGATCGCCAGACCAAGGCTCAACAGCGCGTAGAACGACCCGTTGATCAGACCGAGCAGCAGCTGCCCGAACAGTACGCTCAGGGGAACGCCGAAAACGAGAGTCATGATTCACTACCCAGAAAAGTCCGTGACGCCCCGGCCAAGCGGCCGGGGAATGGCTTGGGGCAGGCCGATCAGTTCTGGGTGACCAGCTTGCACTGACTGTCTGAGAGTGGACGGAAGGCTTCATCGCCTGGGATGGTTCTGATGACCTTGTAAAGGTCCCATTCACCTTTCGACTCCGCTGGCGTCTTGACCTGCACCAGGTACATGTCATGCACCATGCGGCCGTCTTCGCGAATCTTGCCGTTCTTGGCAAACATATCGTTGACCGGAGTCTTGGCCATTTGCGCGCGCACGGTTGCGGTGTCGTCGCTACCGGTTTCCTTCACCGCGTTCAAATAGTGAGTGGCGGCTGAATAGATGCCGGCATGGACCATGGTCGGCATACTGCCTACACGCTCTTCGTAGCGCTTGGCCCAAGCGCGGGCTTCTTCGTCCATGTCCCAATACCAGCCGGTGGTCAGCATCAGGCCTTGCGTGACGTCCAGCCCCATGGCGTGAATGTCGTTAAGGAACACGACCATGCCAGCAAGACGCTGTCCGGACTGCGTCACGCCGAATTCGCTCGCGGTCTTCAGCGAATTGACGGTATCTGCGCCCGCGTTGGCCAGGGCGATAACATCAGCACCGGAACCCTGCGCCTGAAGGATATATGACGAGAAGTCGCTGCTCGGGAACGGGTGGCGGACCGTGCCGACCACGCTGCCGCCTTCGGCTTCGACGACCTTCTTGATATCGGCCTCCATTGCGTGGCCGAAGGCGTAGTCGGCGGTCAGGATGAACCAGCTCTTGCCGCCATCCTTGAGGACCGCGTTGGCCGTACCGTTGGCCAGGGCGAAGGTGTCGTACGTCCAGTGGATATGATTGGGCGAACAGAACTCGTTGGTAATGCTCGATGCGGCGGCACCGGAAATCAGTGCAAGTTTGCCGCCCTGCTCCACCACCTTGGCTGCCGCCAGCACCACGGAGCTGGCCACCAGTCCGGTGACCATGTCGACATTACGTTCATCGATCCACTGCCGCACAGTATTGGCGCCAACATCCGGCTTGTTCAGGTCGTCGGCGTTGAAGGTAACGATTTTCTTGCCATCGACCGTGCCGCCGAAATCTTCGATGGCCATGTTCAGCGCTTCGAGACCACCGGGACCGGACAGATCGCGGTAGGTGCCGGACATGTCAGCGAGATAGCCGATGCGGATTTCGTCGTTGCTGATTTCGGCCTGGGCAGCACTGGCGATCATGCTGGAGACGAGGACGGCGGCTGCGGTTTTCTTGAGCATTTTCATATTCACCCACTGTGATTGTTTTTGTTGTGGCTATTGATCACCGGCATGTACTGCAGACCGGCTGGCTTCCATGACGAGGGCGGTCAGACCCCCAGACAGCTATTCAAAAACTCCTTTTTCGAATCCAGGTCGGCGGCGCTGATCTCTTCGATGATTTGCCCGTGCTCCATCACGTAATGACGGTCGGCCAGTGGCGCGGCGAAGCGGAAATTCTGCTCTACCAGCACGATGGTCAGGCCGCGTTTCTTCAGCTTGATCAGGACCTCGGCGAGCTTCTGCACGATCACCGGGGCTAGCCCTTCGGTGATCTCATCAAGCAGTAGCAGATTGGCACCGGTGCGCAGGATTCGCGCCATGGCCAGCATCTGCTGCTCGCCGCCGGACAACCGGGTGCCTTGGCTGAAACGGCGCTCGTAGAGGTTGGGGAACATGTCGTAAAGCTCGTCCAATCCCATGCCGCCACTGCGCACGGTGGGCGGAAGCAACAGGTTTTCCTCGACATTGAGGCTGGAAAAGATCCCGCGTTCTTCCGGGCAATAGCCCACGCCAAGTCTGGGGATCTGGTGGGCGGGTATGTCGATGGTTTCATTGCCATTGACGATGATGGAGCCGGTCCGCCGTCCCACCATGTTCATGATGGCGCGCAGCGTGGTGCTACGGCCTGAGCCGTTGCGCCCCAGCAGGGTGACGAGTTCGCCGCGCCCGACCACCAGGTCGACCCCATGCAGGATGTGCGATTCACCGTAGAACGCATGCAGGTCGTCGACCCGCAGCTGGTCGCGGTCAGCTTTGGGCGTCATGCGTGAGCCTCCTCTGCGTCGGCTTCGCTGCCCATGTAGGCCTCGCGCACCTCGGGATTTGCCGAAACGCTTTCGTAATCGCCTTCGGCCAGAACCGAACCCCGTGCCAGTACGGTGATGCGGTCACAGAGCCGGCTGACGACGCTCAGGTTGTGCTCGACCATCAGCACCGTGCGGTTCACCGCAGCCCGGCGGACCAGGGCTACGACCATGTCGACGTCTTCACCGCCCATGCCCTGCGTAGGTTCATCGAGCAGCAGCACGACCGGGTCCAGCGCCAGCGTGGTCGCCAGTTCCAGAGCGCGCTTTCGGCCATAGGGCAGCTCGATGGCGAGCGTCTGGGCGTAGGATTCCAAGTCCACTTCGGCGAGCAACTGCATGACTCGCTCATCGAGCTCGCGCAGTGACCGTTCGGACTTCCAGAAGTGATAGGACGTGCCGAGCTTTTGCTGCAGGGCGACACGAACGTTTTCCAACACGCTCATGTGACCGAACACCGCCGAGATCTGGAACGAGCGAACCAGCCCGAGGCGGGCAATCTGGTTGGCCTTCATCGACGTGATCGCTTTGCCGCGATAGAGGATCTCGCCGCGTGTGGGCGTCAGAAACTTGGTAAGGAGGTTGAACACTGTGGTCTTGCCGGCACCGTTGGGGCCGATCAATGCGTGGATGTGTCCCTTCTGCACACGCAGATCGACGGAATCCACTGCGGTGAAGCCGCGAAATTCCTTGGTCAGACCGCGCGTTTCCAGCACGAACTCAGGTGCCATGGGATGCCCTCTAACCTTGATTATTGTTGTTGGTTATGGCGCAGGTCTGTGGATGACCTTTACGTAAACGATAACAATCGTTTGCAAGCTGTTGCAAGCATCGTTTTCAAACGCTCGCTTGAGTAAAAAAGTGGGTAGCGATGCGGCTTGTGCGGCATTGCCGTACGCATGGAGACTGCTGAAAAAAGCCGGGCCGCAAGGGCCCGGTAAAGGATCAACGAGGAGGTATTGCGGTGCTGCTCAGGGCGCTTACCAGAGCGCCAGGGTGTAGCTAAGGATCACGCGAGTTTCGTTGATGTCGCTGCCAAAGTTGCTGCGTACCGTAGCGTTACGCACTTTCATGGCGAGGTTCTTCAACGGTCCGTTCTGGACCACATAGGCGATATCCGTGTCGCGTTCCCACTCTTCACCTTCGCCGCCGCCGGCCAGGTTGACGTTGTCACCGGACACGTAGCGGGTCATCAGGCTCAGCCCGGGGATACCAGCTGCAGCAAAGTCATAGTCATAGCGGACCTGCCATGACTTCTCATCTTCGTTACCGAAGTCATTGATCTGCAACAGGTTGATCAGCATGTTGTCGCCGCCGCTGACGTACGCAAAGCCGGTGTCGCCGCTCAACGTCTGGTAACCGCCAGTAAAGCCATGGCCGCCGATCTTGTAGGTGAACAGCGCGCCAAAGGCGTTGTTATCGACGTTGCTGCCGCCGTCATCGGTGGAGCGCACGTAGCGCAGGTCGGTCTTGAAGCTCTGGTTCTCACCGAGCGGCATGATGTGGACCAACTGCGTGTTGTGTTGCTTGTAGATGCCATCCATGCCGCCGTAGTAATAGTTAGCGGTAAGCTCCGGCATGATCTGGTAGCGGCCACCGGCGAACAGGAACTCGTCGCTGGTTTTGGCGCTGCCCAATTGAATATTCCGAGCACCACCATTGAACACCGTCAGCTCTTCATAATCCGACGAGTCACGGTAGCTGATGCGATCGAGCATACCGACATCAACGGTCAGACCCTCGATTTCCTTGCTCTGCAACCAGCCCCCACGGAAGATGCTGGGCAGCAGGCGGCTGTCGTTGCGCATCACCACCGGGATGATCGGCTGCAGGGTGCCGACGTGCAGGGTCGTGTTGGACATCTTCGCTTTAGCGGTCAGGCCGGCAGTGCCGTAGTCATCAGACGGCTGACCAGACGAATCGCGCTGCAGGATGCCAGTACCGGAACGATCCGGGCTGGAATCGAGCTTGACGCCCAGCAAGCCGAGCGCATCCACGCCAAAGCCGACCGGCCCTTCGGTGTAGCCCGATTCCATCTTCAGGATGAAGCCCTGCGCCCATTCGTCGGCCTTGGATTGAGACGCGCCGGACTGGCGGAAATCACGGTTCATGTAGAAATTGCGCAGCTCGACGCTGGCTTTGCTGTCATCGAGGAACGCGGCGGATGCCATGGTTGAGGTGCCCAGCGCTGAAGCTGCCAGGCTGCTGAAGAGGAAGAAACGGCTCAGGGGTTTCAATTGCATGATCATCTCTCTTGTTATTGTCTTGGTTGATGCAGCTGATGGACCCGACCTCGCTCCTGTCGGGTCTCGTTTACCGCGTTATGCGGTAAATCCATGGCTACCGCTCAGTTCGCGGCAGCTCTGGGCACGCGACCCAGCAAATAAAATTCGTCGTTGGGCGGCGTTCGCGCCATCGACACCAGACGGTTGGAAAGACCAAACAGCGCAGCAATCGCGCCAATGTCCCAGATGTCGCTCTGAGTGAAGCCCATCTTTTCCAATCGCGCCTGCCAAGCGTCATCCAGTACGCCACGTTGTGCAGCCAAGTGCAGCGCAAAATCGAGCATGACCCGCTGGCGCTCGCTGAGCCCGGCGGTGTGGTAGTTCACTGCAATCTGATCGGCAATCAGTGGATCCTTGGCCAGGATTCGCAGAATCGCACCATGCGCCACTACGCAGTACAGACAGCCATGATCGGCGCTCACCGCCACCACGATCATTTCTTTCTCGGCTTTGGTCAGACTGTCCGATTCTCGCTCCATCAGCGCATCGTGATAGGCAAAAAAAGCCCTGAATTCATCTGGTCTATGGGCCAACATCAGAAAAACATTGGGTATGAAGCCGGCTTTCTCTTCTACCGCCAGAACGCGCTCACGCACATCGTCCGGCAGCGAAGCGAAGTCATCGACGAGCGGAAAACGACTGATGGGCTGGGTCATGGAGGGCTCCGTATCGTTCAGCAAATGAAGCGGCTAGTCGAAACCAGCCGCTGGGTCATCACTCGGCAATGCCGAGCTCTGCGACGCTGACCTCGCGCATCTTGAACTTCTGCACCTTGCCGCTGATCGTCATCGGGAACTCATCGACGAACTTGATATGTCGCGGCGTCTTGAAATGTGCGATCCGCCCTTTACAGAACTCGCGCAGATCGTCGGCAGTTGCTGAATGCCCCGGGTGCAACTTGACCCACGCAACGATCTCCTCACCGTAAGTCTTGTCTGGTACGCCGATCACCTGCACGTCAGCCACCGCCGCGTGGGTAAACAGGAACTCCTCGACTTCCCGTGGATATACGTTCTCACCGCCGCGAATGATCATGTCTTTGTTGCGGCCGACGATTTTGATGTAGCCCTCCTCGTCCATGGTCGCCAGGTCGCCGGTGTGCATCCAGCGCGCGCCGTCGATAGCACCGGCGGTGGCCTCCGGATTGTTCCAGTAACCGAGCATGACGCTGTAACCGCGGGTGCAGAGTTCGCCGATCTGCCCGCGCGGGACGATGCGGTTGTGTTCGTCGACTACCTTACTTTCCAGGTGCGGCTGGGTGCGCCCGACACTGGTGACACGGCGTTCAAGGTCATCATCCGGGCCGGTCTGAGTCGAGACGGGGCTGGTTTCGGTCATGCCGTACGCGATCTGCATCTCAGCCAGGTGCATGTCGTCGATGACCCGCTTCATGACTTCGATCGGACAGGTGGAACCGGCCATGATCCCGGTGCGCAGATTGCTCAGATCCAGCGATTGACGCTCCGGGTGGTCGAGCATGGCGATGAACATGGTCGGCACGCCGTACATACCGGTGGCCTTTTCTTCGGCTGCCGCTTGCAGCGCCGCGAGCGGTTCGAAGGCGGCGCTCGGATAGATCATCGTGGTGCCATGGGTGACGCAGCCAAGATTGCCCATGACCATGCCGAAGCAGTGATAAAGCGGGACTGGAATTACCAGCCGGTCGTGCTCGCTGAGCTTGAGGCTCTCACCGACCATGTAGCCGTTATTAAGGATGTTGTAGTGACTGAGCGTGGCGCCCTTGGGGAAACCCGTGGTGCCGGACGTGTACTGAATATTGATCGGGTCATCGAATTGCAGCTGCTCGCCGCATTGGCGCAGCTGCTCCGGGCCGACGTTCTCCGCCATGTCCATCAGCCCTTTCCACAGGAGCATGCCGTCAACCGGCGTGTCGCACAGGCTGATCACCCCACGCAGCTCGGGCAGCATGTGGCTCTGCAAGGCGCCGATGGCCGAGCGCTCCAGCTCCGGCAGCAGCTCATGCAGCATCGCGTGATAGTCGGATGTCTTGAACGCATCGGCGCAAATCAACCAGCGGCAGCCGGACTGCTTAAGGGCATATTCGAGTTCGTTGAGGCGATAGGCCGGGTTGATGTTAACCAGCACCACACCCACCTTGGCGGTCGCAAACTGAGCGATGCACCACTGCGCATTGTTAGGCGACCAGATGCCCACCCGCTCGCCAGGTTTGAGGCCGAGTGCCAGCAAGCCCCGTGCGCAACGGTCCACCTCTTCGGCCAGCTGGGCCCAGGTGTAGCGCAGGTTCTGGTGACGAACGACCAAGGCCTCACGGTCGGAGAACCGCTCGACAGCCCGGTCGAACGCCGCACCGATGGTCATCGGCAACAGGGGTTTGGTCTGCGGTCCGCAGGTGTAGCTCGGAAGACTCATGTCGAAATTCCTCAGTCTTATGTTTGTTATGAGGCCTTACTGTCCCGCGCGCTGTTGTTGACAGTCATTCGGGACGTGGTTACGTTAACGTAAAGGTAACAGCGTGACAACCCACCGCACCCTACGCCAAAAGTCGGTGCGCAAGCGTGACAAACAACAGGCTGAGCCGCAGGCGAAATCCAGCTTTTGATCGGCGGTCGGATCAGAACAACTACAAAATAGACAGGTGGCACATGAACTATTCAGGCCTCAACTTCGCGCTCGGTGAAACCGTGGACATGCTCCGCGACCAGATCCGCGGTTTCGTTGCGAACGAACTGGCGCCCCGCGCCGAAGCCATCGACCGTGACAACCTCTTCCCCAGCGACATGTGGCGCAAGTTTGGCGACATGGGCCTGCTCGGTATCACCATAGACGAGGAATACGGCGGCGCTGGCATGGGTTACTTGGCACATGTCATCGCTATCGAAGAAATCAGCCGTGGCTCGGCCTCGGTGGGTCTGTCGTACGGCGCGCACTCCAACCTTTGCGTCAACCAGATCAACCGCAACGGTACGGCGGAGCAGAAAGCGAAATACCTGCCCAAACTGGTATCCGGTGAGCACGTCGGTGCGCTAGCGATGAGCGAGCCGAATGCCGGTTCCGACGTGGTTTCGATGAAGCTGCGGGCCGATCGCAAGGGTGACCGCTTCGTCCTCAACGGCAGCAAGACCTGGATCACCAACGGGCCGGATGCCAACACCTACGTCATCTACGCGAAAACTGACCTGGATAAAGGCGCGCACGGCATCACCGCGTTCATCGTCGAGCGCGACTGGAAGGGTTTCTCGCGCGGCAGCAAGTTCGACAAGCTCGGCATGCGCGGCTCCAACACCTGCGAGCTGTTCTTCGATGACGTCGAGGTTCCGGAAGAGAACGTGCTTGGCGTCGAAAATGGTGGCGTGAAGGTGCTGATGAGCGGCCTGGACTACGAGCGCGTGGTGCTGGCAGGCGGCCCGGTCGGGATCATGCAGGCGTGCCTCGATGTGGTGGTGCCCTACATCCACGACCGCAAGCAATTCGGCCAAAGCATCGGCGAGTTCCAGTTCATCCAGGGCAAGGTGGCCGACATGTACACCCAGCTCAACGCCAGCCGCGCTTACCTCTACACCGTGGCGCAAGCCTGCGACCGTGGCGAGACCACTCGCAAGGATGCCGCCGGGGTGATCCTCTACACCGCCGAAGCGGCGACGCAGATGGCCTTGCAGGCGATCCAGATTCTCGGCGGCAACGGCTACATCAACGAATTTCCTACCGGCCGCCTGCTGCGCGACGCCAAGCTTTACGAAATCGGCGCCGGCACCAGCGAGATTCGCCGGATGCTGATTGGCCGCGAACTGTTCAACGAAACCAAATAAGACAAAGCAGCAGAGGCGGAACGCGGTAACCGTAGGGTGGGCTTCAGCCCACCATTCCCGGAGGTGGTGGGCTGAAGCCCACCCTACCCAGGATGAAGTGCCACTTCGGCCATCGTCCAGCTCCAGCCTCCAGCGCTCTTTTCGAGGGTTCTATGGCCATCCTGAATACCCAGATCAATACCCGTTCACCGGAGTTCGCGGCCAACAGCGCCGCGATGCTCGAACAGGTGACCAACCTGCGCACGCTGCTCGGGCGCGTCAGCGAAGGTGGCGGCGAGAAAGCGCAGCAGCGCCATGTCTCGCGCGGCAAGCTGCTGGTGCGTGACCGCATCAACGCCCTCCTCGACCCCGGTTCGGCCTTTCTCGAAGTCGCACCCCTGGCGGCTTACGAGGTCTACGGTGAAGACGTTGCTGCTGCGGGCGTGGTGGCTGGCATCGGCCGAGTCGAGGGCGTCGAATGCGTGATCATCGCCAATGACGCCACGGTAAAAGGTGGCAGCTACTACCCACTCACGGTGAAAAAACACCTGCGCGCGCAATCCATCGCCCAGCAGAATCGTTTGCCGTGCATCTATCTGGTGGATTCCGGCGGCGCCAACCTGCCGCGCCAGGATGAGGTGTTCCCGGACCGTGAACACTTCGGTCGCATCTTCTTCAACCAGGCCAACATGAGTGCCATGGGCATCCCGCAGCTCGCGGTGGTGATGGGCTCCTGCACCGCCGGTGGCGCCTATGTGCCAGCCATGGCTGACGAAACCATCATGGTGCGCAACCAGGCGACGATCTTTCTCGCCGGCCCGCCGTTGGTCAAAGCCGCGACGGGCGAAGTGGTCACCGCCGAAGATCTCGGCGGTGCCGATGTGCACTGTAAAACGTCCGGTGTGGCCGACCATTACGCCGAGAACGACGAGCACGCGCTGGCGATCGCCCGGCGCTGCGTCGCCAACCTCAACTGGAAAAAGCTTGGCCAGGTGCAGACCCGCCAACCGCGTGTACCCCTCTATGCCGCGGACGAGCTTTATGGTGTGATTCCGGCACAATCCAAGCAGCCCTACGACGTGCGCGAAGTCATCGCGCGGCTCGTCGACGGCAGCGAGTTCGATGAATTCAAGGCGCTGTTCGGCACCACCCTGGTCTGCGGGTTCGCCACATTGCACGGCTATCCGATCGCGATTCTGGCGAACAACGGGATCCTCTTCGCCGAAGCCGCTCAGAAAGGCGCTCACTTCATCGAGCTGGCCTGCCAGCGTGGCATCCCGCTGTTGTTCCTGCAGAACATCACCGGCTTCATGGTTGGCCAGAAGTACGAGACCGGCGGTATCGCCAAGCACGGCGCCAAGCTGGTCACAGCGGTGGCCTGCGCTCAGGTGCCTAAGTTCACCGTGGTGATTGGCGGCAGCTTCGGCGCCGGCAACTACGGCATGTGCGGTCGTGCCTATGATCCGCGCTTTCTGTGGATGTGGCCCAACGCGAGAATCGGCGTGATGGGTGGCGAGCAAGCCGCTGGCGTGCTGGTGCAGGTCAAGCGTGAACAGGCCGAACGCAGCGGACAGACCTTCTCAGAACAAGACGAGTCGCAGCTCAAACAGCCGATCCTTGAGCAATACGAGCGCCAGGGGCATCCCTACTATTCCAGTGCCCGACTGTGGGATGACGGTGTTATTGATCCGGCGCAGACGCGCGATCTACTGGGCCTGGCACTCTCAGCGAGTCTCAACGCACCGATCGAACCGACCCGATTCGGCGTATTCCGGATGTAAGCCTGCGATCCCGCGCGCAGTGCGCTGGCCAAAGCGGCCGGTCGCGGCGCGTATTGACCGCAGGCTGGCTCGTACAGGAGAAGCAGATGACCGATTTCCAGACCATCGAATTGAACAAAGACCCGCGCGGCTTCGCCACCCTATGGCTCAACCGACCGGAAAAGAACAACGCCTTCAACGCCGAAATGATTCGCGAGCTGGTACTGGCAATCGACGCGGTGCAGGCGGACAAGAGCCTGCGCTTCTTGCTGCTGCGCGGCCGTGGCAAGCATTTTTCGGCCGGGGCGGATCTGGCCTGGATGCAACAGTCGGCGAAGCTGGATTTCGATGCCAACCTCACCGACGCCCGTGAGCTGGCCGAACTGATGTACAGCCTCTACCACCTCAAGCTGCCCACGTTGGCAGTGGTGCAAGGCGCAGCCTTCGGTGGTGCGGTCGGGCTGGTTGCCTGCTGCGACATGGCCATCGGTGCGCATGATGCGTTGTTTTCCCTTTCCGAAGTGCGCATCGGCCTTGCGCCGGCAGTCATCAGCCCCTTCGTCGTCAAGGCCATGGGTGAACGCGCCACGCGTCGCTACGCCATGACCGGCGAGCGCTTCAGTGGCGAGCGCGCCCGCGACCTCGGTCTGTTGTCAGAAACCTACGCCGCCGCCGAACTGGACGATGCCTTGCTCGGCTGGCTCGACAACCTACTGCTTAACAGCCCGCAAGCCATGCGTGCCAGCAAGGACCTGTTGCGCGAAGCCGCCAGTATTTCGCTGAGCCCCGCGCTACGCCGCTACACCGAAAACGCCATTGCGCGCATACGGGTCAGCCCCGAAGGACAGGAAGGCCTCAATGCCTTTCTCGAAAAGCGCAAACCGAATTGGACGCAGGAGCCAGAACAATGATAACCACCCTGCTGGTCGCGAACCGGGGCGAAATCGCCTGCCGCGTGATGCGCACCGCCAAGGCCATGGGCCTGACCACCGTTGCCGTGCACAGCGCCATCGACCGCGATGCGAGGCATGCCCGCGAGGCAGACATTCGTGTTGACCTCGGCGGCGCCAAGCCGGCCGACAGTTACCTTATGATCGACAAGCTGATCGACGCCGCCAAAGCCAGCGGCGCACAAGCGATCCATCCCGGCTACGGCTTCCTCTCGGAGAACGCGGGCTTCGCTCGCGCCATTGAGGATGCCGGCCTAATCTTCCTCGGCCCGCCCGCCTCGGCCATTGATGCCATGGGCAGCAAATCCGCCGCCAAGGCGCTGATGGAAAAAGCCGGCGTGCCGCTCGTGCCTGGCTATCACGGTGAAGCGCAGGACGTGGAAACCTTCCGCGTCGCTGCAGAAAAGATTGGCTACCCAGTGCTGCTCAAGGCCACCGCCGGTGGCGGCGGCAAAGGCATGAAGGTGGTTGAGCGTGAAACGGATCTGGCCGAAGCGCTGCAATCGGCTCAGCGTGAGGCGCAGTCGTCCTTTGGCGACTCGCGGATGCTGGTCGAGAAATACGTGCTCAAACCGCGCCACGTGGAGATCCAGGTATTTGCCGATCAGCACGGTAACTGCCTGTACCTGAACGAGCGTGACTGTTCGATCCAGCGCCGCCACCAGAAGGTCGTCGAGGAAGCTCCCGCGCCAGGACTTTCGCCCGAGCTGCGTCGCGCCATGGGCGAAGCAGCGGTCAAAGCGGCTCAAGCCATCGGCTATGTGGGCGCCGGCACGGTGGAATTTTTGCTCGACGCGCGCGGTGAATTCTTCTTCATGGAGATGAACACCCGCCTGCAGGTCGAACACCCCGTGACCGAAGCCATCACCGGCCTGGATCTGGTGGCCTGGCAGATCCGTGTCGCGCGTGGCGAGCCGCTGCCGATCACACAGGATCAGGTGCCGCTCAACGGTCACGCCATCGAAGTGCGGCTGTATGCCGAAGACCCGGACAATGACTTCCTCCCCGCCACCGGCACGTTAGACCTTTACCGCGAATCCGCTGCTGGACCGGGTCGACGCGTCGACAGCGGCGTGGCCGAAGGCGACCAGGTGTCACCCTTCTACGATCCGATGCTCGGCAAGTTGATTGCCTGGGGCGAGAACCGCGAGGAAGCACGCCTGCGTTTGCTGGCGATGCTCGATGAAACCTGCGTTGGCGGCGTGCGTACCAACCTTGCCTTCCTGCGCCGTGTGGTCGGACACCCGGCTTTTGCCGCCGCCGAGCTCGATACAGGCTTCATCCCACGCCACGAACCCGACCTGATGCGCACACCCGGCGAACTTCCGGATGACTTCTGGCAGCAGGCGGGCGAGCTGTTCGTGCAGACCGAACCGGCGAAGATCCGCGAGGACGACCTCCATTCGCCCTGGGCAAAGCGCGACGGCCTGCGCTTCGGTATGCCGGCGCGAATTGGTGTGCATCTGCAATGCAACGGTGAAAGCCGGTTGGTGCGCATCGATGCGGCCGCCAACACCAGCGAGCGTGCCCCTTCAAATGTCAGCCGCCAGCCCAAAGTGATTCGCAAGGACCAAACCCTGTATCTGGAATGGAATGGCGAGCTGCAAGCCGTCACCGCATTCGACCCCATCGCCGACGTCGAAGCCAGCCACCAACACCACGGCGGCCTCACCGCGCCCATGAACGGCAGCATCGTTCGTGTGCTGGTCGAGGCCGGGCAAAGTGTCGAGGCCGGCGCCACATTGGTCGTGCTTGAAGCGATGAAGATGGAGCACAGCATCCGAGCCGCCGAAGCAGGCGTGGTAAAAGCCGTCTACTGCGCCGAAGGCGAAATGATCAGCGAAGGCACGACGCTGGTGGAGCTTGAGTAATGACCGCTACTGGCGGCCGGCAAACCGGGCATCGACCGCCGTTTTTGCCGCGCGGTGGCGGTCGACGTGCACGCTCGACCCACGTTAAAAAAGCCTGCGATAGAGAGGCGCTTGCTCGCAAATGCGGCTTGGATAAGCGTCCCCCTCGGCGCTGCCAACGCACCAACGTTGCCGCGCGGCTACATCCGGAAACGGCGTACCAGTCCGTTCAACCCCACCGCCAGGCGCGACAGTTCCTGCGTCGCCACACTGGTCTGCTGGGCGCCAGCGGACGTTTGCACCGAGAGTTCGCGAATGCTGACCAGGTTCCGGTCAATTTCACGGGCGACTTGCGCCTGCTCCTCAGAGGCACTGGCGATAACCAGGTTGCGCTCGTTGATTCCGGCCACCGTCTCGGCAATCCGCGCCAGGGCAACCCCTGCAGCCTCGGCTTTATCGAGCGTGCCCTGAGCGCGAGAGGCACCTTGTTGCAATGCTTCAACCGTCAGCGTCGTGCCGTTCTGGATGCTGCCAATCATCGACTCGATCTCGCGGGTCGACTCCCCGGTGCGCTTCGCCAGCGCTCGCACTTCGTCCGCCACAACGGCGAATCCACGACCGGCATCTCCGGCGCGCGCAGCTTCAATGGCCGCGTTGAGCGCGAGCAGGTTGGTTTGTTCGGCAACGGCGCGGATCACATCCAGCACTCGAGTGATGTTGTGGGTCTGATTGGCCAGATCGCCGGCACGTGCCGAAGCGCTGACCACGTCGTCCGCCAACGCCTGGATCGACGCGATGGCGTCTTCAAGCTGTTTGCGTCCCTGCTGGGCCGACTCGCTCGACGCCCGCGACGCCTCAGAGGTCGACACCGCGTTGCTGGCTACCTCTTCGACCGCACAAGTCATTTCATTCACCGCCGTGGCGGCCTGTTCAATCTGGTCGTTCTGCCTTTGCAGGCCCTCGGTACTGTCCAGCATGACAGCGCTCATCTCTTCCGCCGAGGCCGTCAGCACATGGGCCGAGTCGTTGATTTGGCCAATGATATCGCGCAGGTTGGTCTGCATTTCGCTCAGCGAGGTCAGCAGCTCGGTGGCTTCATCATGGCCATCGACATGCACATCATGCGTCAGGTCTCCTTTGGCAATCTGATTAGAAACAGCGACCGCCCGGCGCATGGGCCGCACGATACTGGCGGTCAACAGCACGGCCAACGCTACGGTGAAGATCAGCGCAACGAGGATCACCAACGCGATCACGATCTGAGCTTTTTGGTAAACGGCAGTGGCCGCCTCTACAGCATGGTGAGCGCCCTCTTCGTTGAAGGATCGAAGCTTCGACAAGGCCTGCTCGAACTGGTGGCTCAGCTCGGTAACCCGCGCGTTAGCCGTGGCGATCTGCTCAGCGCTCGCGTTGCTATCCATCACGCGCTGCCGTTCCTGAAGCGCCTTGGGATAGGTCGCGTATACCTCTTTGACGACGCCAAACGTACGAGCCTCGTCAGGGTCGGAAATGTGGCTTTCGTAACGAACCATCAGCTGACCGATCTCATTCATTGCAGCAGCGATTTGCTCACCACTCTTACGAAGCGTTTCGGCATCGTGAAAGGCAAGCTGACGCATGGACTCGATCCGTACGTGAGCGAAGTGCAACGCCATGTCGTCTGCGGCTGCCTGGCTTGGCATCCAGTCGGAGTCGATTTCGCTGCCCGCCGCACGTATAGCCGCCATCTGCATCAGACTGAACAACCCAAGCGCAGTCAGCAGCACAGCTACAAGCGCAAAGAACAACAGCGTGCGATGGGAGATTTTCAATTTGCGTAGCATGGCGATTCTCGGACGTGGTGCCCCGGAAGGGCCGGGTCTTCTAACCTTATCTGCCACGCTGTTCGGAACTTGAGCATTGACGGTCTCTGTATGACCCGATGGTCAACCCCCTTTTACCGGGAAGGCACCCGTACTTGTCATGAGGAAAACCGATGACCACTACCACTGAAATGCCACGCCGGGTTCGCCTGGTTGAAGTCGGCCCGCGAGACGGCTTGCAGAACGAAAAACAGCCGATCAGCGTCGCAGACAAGGTGCACCTGGTGGACGACCTGAGTGCTGCCGGGGTGCGCTATATCGAGGTGGGTAGCTTCGTGTCGCCTAAGTGGGTGCCGCAAATGGCGGGCTCGTCTGACGTTTTCGCTCAGATCAGGCAGAAGCCTGGCGTGACCTACGCGGCGTTGACGCCGAACCTGAAGGGGCTGGAAGCTGCCATCGAAGCCGGCGTCAGCGAAGTGGCCGTGTTTGGCGCCGCCTCGGAAGCGTTTTCGCAGAAGAACATCAACTGCTCCATTGATGAGAGCCTGGCGCGCTTTGCCCCGCTGATGATCGCCGCGCGTGAGAACGGCATTCAGGTACGCGGCTACGTCTCTTGCGTGTTGGGCTGCCCTTACGAAGGCGAGGTCGACCCTAAGCGTGTCGCGCATGTCGCGCATGAGCTGTTCGCCATGGGCTGCTATGAGGTATCGCTGGGCGACACCATCGGCACCGGCACCCCAGGCAAGACCCGTCAGCTGTTCGAAGCCGTTGCCCGTGAGGTCCCGCGTGACAAGCTCGCCGGGCATTTCCACGATACCTATGGGCAGGCGCTGGCGAACATCTATGCCAGCCTGCAAGAGGGCGTCTGTACCTTCGACAGTTCGGTCGCCGGGCTCGGCGGCTGCCCGTACGCCAAAGGCGCGAGTGGCAACGTCGCCAGCGAAGACGTGCTCTACATGCTTAACGGCCTGGGTATCGAGACCGGGATTGACCTGGACATGCTGATCGCCGCAGGGCAACGCATCAGTGACGTACTGGGTCGTCCCAACGGATCACGGGTCGCTCGGGCGCGTCTGGCCGCGCAATAACCCAACGCCATCGCCCTCACTCAAATAACAAGAGGCCTCCATGAACAAGATCTACCCCAACGCCCAGCAGGCACTCGACGGCCTAGTCGAAAACGGCATGACACTTGCCGTTGGCGGTTTCGGCCTGTGCGGCATTCCCGAAGCGCTGATCGAAGCACTGCGCGACACCGGCAAGAAAGACCTCACGGTGATCAGCAACAATGCCGGCGTCGACGGCTTCGGCCTCGGCCTGCTGCTCGAGACGCGCCAAGTGCGCAAAATGGTTTCCTCCTACGTCGGTGAGAACAAGGAGTTCGAGCGCCAGTACCTGGCCGGCGAACTAGAACTCGAATTCACGCCGCAAGGCACTCTGGCCGAGAAGCTACGCGCCGCAGGCTCGGGCATACCGGCGTTCTACACCCGCACCGGTTACGGCACGCTGATCGCCGAGGGCAAGGAAACTCGCCAATTCAACGGTGAGTGGTACGTGATGGAAGAGTCGCTGCCCGCCGATGTATCGCTGGTCAAAGCCTTCAAGGCCGACAAGGCTGGCAATCTTGTATTCAACAAGACCGCGCGCAACTTCAACCCGCTCGCCGCGATGGCCGGCAAGGTTTGTGTGGTGGAGGTCGATCATCTGGTCGAAACCGGCGAACTGGACGCCGACCAGATTCACCTGCCGGGCATCTACGTGCAGCGCGTCATCCACAACCCGAACGCTGAGAAGCGCATCGAAAAGCGTACGGTGAGGAGCTGATCATGGCCTGGACACGCGAACAGATGGCGCAACGCGCCGCACAGGAATTGCAGGACGGCTTCTACGTCAACCTCGGCATCGGCTTGCCAACCCTCGTGGCCAACTACATTCCCGACGGTATGGACGTCTGGCTGCAGAGCGAGAATGGGCTGCTCGGCATCGGCCCCTTCCCCACCGAGGACGAGATCGACCCGGATCTGATCAACGCCGGCAAGCAGACCGTCACCGCCCTGCCCGGGAGTGCCTTTTTCGACAACGCCATGAGCTTCGGCATGATCCGCGGCGGCCATATCAACCTGGCAATTCTCGGCGCCATGCAGGTTTCCGAAAAAGGCGACCTGGCGAACTGGATGATCCCCGGCAAGATGGTCAAGGGCATGGGCGGCGCGATGGATCTGGTGGCCGGGGTCAAGCGTGTCGTCGTGCTGATGGAGCACACCGCCAAGGGCGCGCACAAGATCATCAAGCAGTGCGACCTGCCGCTGACCGGCGTCGGGGTAGTCGACCGGATCATCACCGACCTGGGTGTGCTGGATGTTACCGAGCAGGGTTTGAAACTGGTGGAGCTGGCCGACGGCGTTAGCTTCGAGGAGATGCAAGACGCCACCGGCTGCACAATCCAGCACTGAGCGCCGCAATATGGCCCGGTGCCACTGTGCATCGGGCCAGCGCAGCGTGTAGCCTTGACTCGCTTTAAACCGTAGTAAACGCGCGCCCGGCTCATCGCGAGCCGTGGGTGGATAGGCAGGACTGGATACCTTCATGGCAAAGCAGACGTACAGCATTTCCGATTTGGCCAACGAGCTCGATATCACCACCCGCGCCATACGCTTCTACGAAGAACAAGGCATGCTCTCGCCGAAGCGGCGCGGTCAGGAGCGCATCTACACCCCCAAGGATCGTGTTGCCCTGAAGCTCATCTTGCGCGGCAAACGTATCGGCTTCTCCCTCGCCGAATGCAAGACGCTGATCGAACTCTACGACCCCAAGGCCGGCAATCAGAAACAGCTGAACATCATGCTCGGCATGATTGCTGAACGCCGCCAACAGCTCGAACAACAGCTGCTTGATATCCAGCAGATGCAGCTGGAACTCGATACCGCAGAAGAACGCTGCCTCACCGCCCTTAAAGCGACCGTGGACAAAGATGCGGGCTGAGCTCGGCTAACGCTTCCGTCATTCGCATCTGACGCCTCCCACCGAATCGTCATTGTTTGAGGTCAGCCTGGGCGCCAAATGGCGTCGCAATGGCTGCTGGCTTACCAGTTGTCACCGTCCAGATAAATAGACACCAGTCCAACGATCTGGACAGCCCTCCTATCGACCCTGATGAGTGTCCGGCCAATTGGACACCCGTCAATTCGGCAGCACCCCGAGAAGCCCCTGGCCCACGGGTTACCAGGTTTTCTAACAGTCAGGCACAAAACCTGCTAAGTAATACATGCACGACGCCAGAACACCTGGCGGGACGAAAAAGCGCTGCTGCTCCCGTCCTGCTTTCCGGCCTACTGAATGCCGGTCTGCGCCTCTGGTTACCAAAACAAAAAAAAGAAGGAAACCTGCAATGTCGATATCCAAAAAGCTGTCCCGTCTCGCCTGCGCCATCGGTGCCACTACCGTTCTCAGCGCCAGCCTGATCAGCGCTGACGCCATGGCTGTCGAGAAGATCCGCTGGCAAGTGCCGTTGGCCTTCCCGTCGCACCTGGTCGGTCTAACCACTCCAATCAAACACCTGTCCGAGTCGCTCAAGGCCATTTCTGGCGGCGATATCCAGCTGCGCTATTACGAGCCCGGCGAACTGGTGCCGCCGTTCGAAATCATGGATGCGGTCAGCAACGGCAAGTACCCGGCTGGCTATACCTGGATCGGCTACGATCAGGGCACCATTGCGTCACTGCCTCTGTACTCCGGCGCGCCGTTCAACATGGAGCCGCCAGCCTATCTGGCCTGGTACTACGAGGGTGACGGCAAGAAACTGCTGGAAGAAATCTATGCTGAGCGCAACATCCACCCGATGCTCTGCAGCATCATCGGGCCGGAAGGCGCCGGCTGGTTCGCCAAGCCAGTCGAGAAGCTGGAAGACTTCGACGGCCTGCGTATCCGCTTTGCCGGCATCGGCGGCAAGGTGCTGGAAAAACTCGGCGCCTCGGTCACGATGATCCCTGGTGGCGAGATCTATCAGGCGCTGGAGCGCAAGACCATCGACGCCACCGAGTTCTCGCAGCCGGCGATCGACAAGATGTTGGGCCTTGATCAGATCATCAAGAACTACATCATGCCCGGCTGGCACCAGACGCTGACCACTTCGCACCTGTTGGTGAACAAGGGTGTCTGGGACAAACTTGAGCCACAGAGCCGCGCGCTGATCGAAATGGGTTGCGAATCGGCCACCCTCAAAGGTTTTGCCGAAAGCGAATGGGCCCAGCCGACCGCCTTGCGCGAGTACGAAAAGCAGGGCGTGAAAGCGCAGGTGTTGCCAGAAGAAGTGCTGCGTGAGCTGGAGCGCGTGACCAACGAAGTGCTCGATGAAATCGCGGCCAAGGACGAAATGTTCAATCGCGTCCTGACCAGCCAGCGTGACTTCATGAAGCACCACTCGATCTGGCACGGCAAAGGCTACTTGCCGCGCGATTATTACAAGTACGAGTGATCCACTCATCAAAGCCTAGCGCCCGCTAGGGTTGCCTTGTCAGTTACGTATGGCCTGGTGTGCTGAGGTTCTCTGCGGTCGGTTGGCAACTGCCGAAGCGCAGTCACGCAGTCTTAGCACAACAGGTGAAGAATCTGGCCGACCTGACAAGCTCTAGCGGCACGGCCTGCGTGCCGTGTCTTCCCCTGGTTTCGGATCTCCGAGGTGGCCGTGTCCGCTCATCCCGTTTCCCCTAACGAAGCCGTGCCCGCCGCTCAAACGGATGCATTGCCTCACAACAAGCTGTCCTGGTGGCTGGACAAAGCACTGGTCGCCATCGGCGAAGCCAGTGCATGGATTTGGCTATTGGTTTTGGCGGTCGTGTTGACCAACGTGTTCAGCCGCTTTGTCCTCTCTCGCGGCTCGATCGCGCTGGAAGAACTGTCCTGGCACCTGTTCGGTGCAGCCCTGATGCTCGCCCTGGCGTACGCCGTAGTGCGAGATGACCATGTCCGCGTCGATGTACTGCGTGAGAAATTCACGCTGCGCAGCCAGGCCATCATCGAACTGCTGGCGATCCTGATACTGGCATTGCCGATCGTGGTGCTGATGGTCGACGCACTGGTGCCGTTCGCCTACCAGGCTTTCATCTATGACGAGCGCTCGCAGGCGCCGAGCGGCCTGCCACATCGTTACATTTTCAAAAGCGTATTGCCCATAGGCCTGACGCTAGTAGCACTGGCGCTGCTTTCACGGGCCACTCGTTGCAGCACGCTGCTGTTCAATTTTCCGCGGGCCTTTGTAGCCCCGACGCATGTCCGCGACCGCGGCCATTCGCAGCCCTGATGGAGTAGCCGTAATCATGGGTCTGGAAGAAATTCTCGTCATCAGCATGTTCGCCACCTTCATGGGGCTGCTGCTGCTTGGCTTCCCCGTTGCCTGGTCGCTGGCCGGCATCGGGCTGCTGTTCGCCGTGCTCGGCCACGTGATGGTCGAACACTTCGACGCCGATCTCTGGTTCACCTGGGACGGTACCATCGGCGTTCTGGATGCCCGCATCTACGGCATCGTCGCCAATGAGCTGATGGTCGCTCTGCCGCTGTTCATCTTTATGGGCATCATGCTTGACCGCTCCGGTATCGCCGAGCGACTGATGCACAGCCTCGTTCGCATACTCGGTCCGTTGCGTGGCGGTTACGCCGTAACGGTCGTGCTGGTGGGCATCCTGCTGGCCGCATCCACCGGTATCGTCGGCGCCTCGGTGGCCCTGCTCGGCATGCTCTCGATTGGGCCGATGCTGCAGGCCAAGTACAACAAGAGCCTCGCCGTCGGCACCGCCTGTTCGGTTGGCACCCTGGGCATTCTGATTCCGCCAAGCATCATGTTGGTCCTGATGGCCGACCGACTCGGTACGTCGGAAGCCTCAGTGGGCAAGCTGTTCATGGGTGCGCTGATACCCGGGATGATGCTGGCACTGATGTACATCCTCTACATCGTTGTGGTGTCGTGGCTGAAGAAGGACTTTGCGCCTGCTCCGGCCAATCGCCAAAAGCTCGATGCAAAGGCGCTGATCGATGTGTTCTGGGCGGTGGTGCCACCCTTCGTCCTGATTCTGGCCGTGCTGGGCTCGATCTTCTTCGGCATCGCCACCACCACCGAGGCCTCTGCTGTAGGTGCATTCGGCGCGGTATTGATGGCTGCCCTCAGCCGTAAGTTGAACATGGCGGTGCTGAAGGAAGCGCTCTACCAGACCAGCCGCACCTCAGCATTCATCTTCGGCATCTTCATCGGTGCCACGGTGTTCGCCGCCGTGTTGCGTGGACTGGGCGGCGATGACGTGATCCGCGCGGCGCTCACCGGCCTGCCATTCGGCCAGACTGGGGTGTTGCTGACCGTCCTGTTCATCACGTTCTTGCTGGGCTTTTTCCTGGATTGGGTGGAGATCACCCTGATCATCCTGCCGCTGGTGGCGCCGGTGCTGTTTTCCATGGGCGTGGATCCGCTGTGGTTTGCCGTGCTCTTCGCGCTGTGCCTGCAGACCTCGTTTCTTACCCCGCCGGTGGGCTTCGCGTTGTTCTATATCAAGGGAGTCTGCCCGCCGGAAGTCACGACGCGGGACGTCTATCTCGGCGTCATGCCCTACATCCTGATCCAGCTGCTGGGCCTGGCACTGGTTTTCTTCTTCGCGCCATTGGCGACATGGCTGCCCAACGAGGTGTACGGACTCTGAGCCCGGACCCGGCTGCCTTGCCCCTGGCAGCCGGCGCCTTCCATAATCGGCCGAACCTCACCGGACAGCTCGAACCCATGGCAATCGCCCGCAACGACCTTGATCTCAACGGCCTGACCATCGGCGTATCTCCCGAACGTTTCCGTGCGGTGGCCATGCCGCTGCTATTCGACCACCTCAATGCCCAATGCGAAGGCACCATCGCGGTCAACCGCCAGGCACGCATTGTCTGGATCAACGATAAGTACGCCGAGAAGATCGGCATCAGCGACCCGCGTAGCGTACTCGGCAAGGAAATCGAAGAGGTGCTGCCCGCCAGCCGCTTGCGCGAGGTAGTGGAAAGCGGCCAGCCGAGCATGCTCGACCTGATGGCCTTCGGCAGCGAGCATTTCGTCGTCACTCGCATTCCGCTTCGTGACGAAGACGGCACCCTGGTCGGCGCGCTGGGTTTCGTCCTGTTCGACCGCGCCCGACATCTCAAGCCGTTGATGTCCAAGTTCACCACGCTGCAGACGCAGCTGGTCGCCACCCAGAACGAACTGGCCAAGGCTCGCCGAGCGCGCTACACCATCGCCGGCTTCATCGGCACCAGCCCGGCCGCCAGCGAAGTGAAACGCCAAGCACGGCGTGCCGCCCAGCTGGACGCCACAGTGCTGATCCGTGGCGAGACCGGTACAGGCAAGGAGCTGTTGGCCCAGGGCATCCACAACCTGTCGCCGCGTGCCAATGGACCTTTTGTTGCAGTCAACGTCGCGGCAATTCCGGAAACGCTGGTTGAAGCCGAGTTGTTCGGCACTGCGCCCGGCGCCTTCACAGGCGCTGATCGCAAAGCGCGCATCGGCAAGTTCGAAGTGGCGAACGGCGGCACCCTCTTCCTCGATGAAATCGGCGACCTGCCGTTGGCACTGCAGGCCAAGCTGTTGCGCGTGCTGCAGGAACAGGAAATCGAGCCGCTGGGCTCCAACCAGGTCAAGCCGCTGAATGTGCGGGTGATCGCTGCCACGCACATCGACCTGGAAGCCAAGGTCGCCGCGGGCGAGTTCCGCGATGACCTTTACTACCGGCTCAACGTCCTGGCGCTACAGGTGCCACCGCTGCGCGAACGCGCTGCTGACATCCCAGCCGTAATCGAACACCTGCTCGACGACATTGCCAACCGCTCCGGTCAGGCACCCATGGAACTTGCACCGAGCGCCATCGCATTGCTGTGCAACCAGCCGTGGCGGGGCAACGTACGCGAGCTGGGCAATCTGCTGGAACGCGCCCAGCTGAGCACGGATGGCAGCCCGCTGGAAGCACGCCATTTCTCGCCGCTGCTGGGCTCGACGACCACCGCCGCGCCGCAGGCTGCCGCCATGCCCAGTGAGCCGATGCTTGCTGAACCGGCACCGGAACCCAACGCACCATTGCAACGTCTCGCCGAAAGCGTCGCCCAGGCCGAGCGCCGCGCCTTGCAGACCGCCCTGCTCGCCTGCAAAGGCAACCGCCGCCGAGCCGCGACGGAGCTGGGCATATCCCGAGCCAGTCTGTATTCGAAGTTGCAGTTACATGGACTGAGCGAACGGTAGCGCGATAGCTAGAAGTTCGTAAGCAATGATGGGTGCCTTGCTGCGGCTGATGTCCGTCGTTAACGTAACGAACCGTTGACTGTCGCAGGATGCGCAAAGAATGACATTTACGATTCGCCCGGTTTGCCACGAAGATCTGCCGGCTATCTGTGAATGGCCGCAGGACGAAGCCGAACTCTTCTATTGCTTTCCAAAAGCTCATTACCCACTCACTGAGGGCCAACTGCTCGAGGCGATCGCTCAACGCGCCGAGTCGTCCGTCGTCGTCCAATCAGGCAGGCCCGTAGCATTCGCGAACTTCTACCGATGGGATCAGGGTGGGGTTTGTTCAATCGGGAACGTGATCGTTGCGCCGAACGCGCGCAGGTCCGGGGCTGCAGGTTTCCTCGTCGACCACCTTTGCGCGGTTGCCTTCTCGAAATTTGCGGCCGCCCAGGTGCAGATCTCCTGTTTCAGCCTGAACACAGCGGGCCTGCTGCTCTATCCGAAGCTCGGGTTCGTGCCATTCGCGATCGAGGAAAGACAGAGTCGGGCCGGTGAACGCATCGCGTTAGTTCATCTCCGTCGCAACCCGCCATCGGCAGGGCAATGACAAACTGTTTTGCCACCGGTAGCCGCAGACGACACACCCGCTGCGGCCATGGATGGCCCGAATGACTATTGCGCCAGCCAGCCGCCGTCGACATTCCAGGCAACGCCGCGGACCTGGCGAGCAGCATCGCTGCACAGGAAGACGGCCAGCTCGCCCAGCTGTTCCGGCGTCACGAAATCCAGCGACGGTTGTTTTTCCATTAGCAGCTCGCGGGTCGCCTGGCTCGGGTCGCCGTGGGCCTGGGCCTTGCTATCGATCTGCTGCTGCACCAGGGGCGTCAATACCCAGCCAGGACAAAGCGCGTTACAGGTAATGCCGGTGGTAGCTGTTTCCAACGCCACGGTTTTGGTCAGACCGACCAGGCCATGCTTGGCGGCCACATAAGCAGCCTTCTGCGCCGAGGCCACCAGGCCATGAACCGAGGCGATGTTGATGATCCGCCCCCAGTTGCGCTCACGCATGCCCGGCAAGGCGAGGCGCATGGTGTGAAACGCCGAGGACAGGTTGATGGCAATGATGGTGTCCCAGCGCTCCACGGGGAATGTTTCGATGGGAGCGACATGCTGGATGCCAGCATTGTTGACCAGCACATCGACTGAGCCGAGGTCGCGCTCCGTCCGGCTGACCAAATCGGCGATCTGATCCACATCGGACACGTCGGCAGGATGGTGCAGCACGCGCGTGCCGTATGCCGAGACGCGTTCGAGGGCGGCATCAACATCGCCGAAACCGTTGAGCATCACGTCGGCCCCGGCCTCGGCCAGCTTGCAGGCAATGCCCAGGCCGATACCACTGGTCGAACCCGTCACGAGAGCAGTCTTAGCGTTGAGTGTCATGGCGTGCTCCGATCGGGTTGCGCAACTGGAACAGCGCGGCCAAAACCGACGCGTTGATTGCCAGCAAAGCGGCCTTCACAGACCATGACGGGGGCGCTGACAGGCAGGGTACTGGACGAGTGGCTGGCACAACGGCCAGAACTAAAAGAAGGAGTCATCTGCGGTTTTCCTTGTTGTTCTTGTCGCCTCGCTCGGATGCATCAGCTTCAACGAGCAAAGAGAGACTTTGTCAGAGCGAAAGCCATGCCAATCCAGACGCGGCCAGCAGAAATGGTTCCTAGGCCTTGGTTTCGCTGACTTACAGCTGCCAAACCGAGGTGAGTGGACGACCGACGGGACAACGGCGCATCACGCTAATGTACAGATTCGTGTACATGCCCATTTCGACGTACTGCCTTCACGACGATATGTCCGGATGACTGGACCCATGCCTGTCCGCCCGGTCCGCGTAGCGCCGTTAAACCGATTCGGGATTCACCGGCCGCGTTTCTGCAGATCAACCAAGAAGTAATGCCGTTTTCTGCCGGGCACACCACTCAGGGTGGCCCCCGGCGGCCTGGCCATGTTTGGTCAAGGCAGCCCCAGGCGGGACTTAGCGACGTTCCTTGATGCCTACAAAGCCAGCATTTCCTGGACGCGGATGGCAAGGGTATCGATCGCGAAGGGTTTCGTCAGGACCTGCATGCCCGCACCCAGGGAGTTGTTTCCAAGCGCTGCGCTTTCTGCATAGCCTGTAATGAAGAGGGTCTTCAGGCCCGTGCGTATCTCCCGACCCGCGTCGGCCATCTGTCGTCCGTTCATACCCCCCGGCAGGCCGACGTCTGTGATCAGCAAGTCGATGTTTACTTCGGATTGCAACACTTTCAGCCCGCTGACACTGTCAGCCGCCTCAATCAACGTGTAGCCAAGGTCACCTAGAACATCCATCAGGAGCAGACGCACGGTCGGTTCGTCGTCCACGATCAGAATCGTCCCGCGGGCCTCGCCGGGAACGGTATTCGTCATCGTCGGCACGGTTGCGGCTTCGGCCGCTTCACCGATGTAACGCGGCAGGAAGATGGATACCTGGGTGCCCTGCCCCTTCTCTGAATCAATGCGAACCTGGCCACCGGACTGCTTGGCAAATCCGTAGATCATCGATAGCCCCAGGCCTGTGCCCTGGCCGATCGGCTTGGTGGTGAAGAAGGGGTCAAACGCCTTGGCGATAACGGCTGGTGTCATGCCCGTTCCGGAGTCCGCTACGCTCAGCGAGAGATACTGACCCTCGGGAAGGTCGTATGCCCGAGCGATATCACCCGCCAGCCATCGGTTGGACGTCTCGATGGTGATACGCCCGCCGTCCGGCATGGCATCGCGGGAATTGATGCACAGGTTGAGGATGGCATTCTCGAGCTGGCTCGCATCGACGGACGCCGACCAGAGGTGCATGCCACTGACGGTTTCAACCCGAATACCGGGGCCGACCGTGCGCTGGATCAGCTCCGTCATACCCTCCATCAGCACATTCACGTCGATCGGCCGCGGGTCGAGCGTCTGGCGCCGCGAAAACGCCAGGAGACGGTGCGTCACGGCTGCGGCACGTTTCGCCGCCCCCTGAGCTGACGCCATGTACCTATCGATATCGTCAAACCGCCCCTGGGACAACCGCAGACTCATCAGCTCTAACGCGCCCGAAATTCCTGCGAGCAGGTTGTTGAAGTCGTGTGCAAGGCCCCCGGTGAGTTGACCGACAGCCTCCATTTTCTGTGACTGTCGCAGCTTATCCTCGGTCTGGATCAGCGCTGCCGTCCGCTCGGCCACGCGTTGCTCCAGGGTCTCATTGAGCGCTCTCAACGCCGCAGTGGCCCTGTCACGCTCCGCCTCGATGGACCGCCGGTGTTCGACGTCAATCAGTACGCCTGGGAAATTATGAGGCGTGCGGTCTTCCGCGAGATCGACACGTCCGTTCGCTTCGATCCAGTAATACCTGCCATCAGCACGCCGTACCCGGTACTGATGGGCGTAGGCGCCACCGCGGGAGATCGCTTCGGCTATCGCAGCCTTCAGCCCCTCCCGGTCTTCGGTGTGCACGGTAGCGATTATCTGCTCAAGGCTGAGCCCTTCTCGGCCGAGGGCGGGGTCAAGACCAAAGGCGACAGCGAAGCCTTCATCGACCGTGAACCGGTCGGTAGGCAGATGCCAATTCCAGGTTCCGATGATCGCGCCGGCCGCGAGGGCAAGCTGAACGCGCTGGACGTTTTCTCGCGCAAGCGATTCACTGACACGCAGGCGCTCTTCGGCACGTCGCCTCTGGGTTACATCGCTGAAGAGAATCGCAATCTGGCGCTCGGCGGGGTCGCCGACTCGAACGGCCCGAACGTCGAACCAACGCTCGAACGCTTCAGCGTAATTCTCGAAACTGGCCGGCTCCCCGGTTTTCGCAACGTGGCCGTAGGTTTCGAACCAGAATTGCTCCAGATCCGGTGCGAATTCGGTAACCCACTTGCCCCGCAGGTCGACGCCTGCCTGGCGCTCGAACGCCGGGTTGGCCTCAACAAACAGATAGTCCACGGGCTGGTCGTTCGCGTCGAACTTGACCTGAACGATCGCGAACGCCGCTTCGATAGACTCCAGTATGGTTTTGAACCGCTCCTCACTCTGGCGCAGCGCTATTTCCACAGCGCGCATGCGTGTCAGATCAAGCATCGCGCCGATCATACGCACGGCCTCACCTTCGGCGTTGCGGATAACCTGGCCGCGGTCGATCACCTCGGCGTAGGTCCCGTCCTGACGCCGGAAGCGGTATTCACCCGTCCAGGTGGTACCGCTCCCATCGATAACGGCGCGAATCGATGAGTGGATGCGCGCGCGGTCCTCTGCATGGATGCGCTCGATCCACCAGTCTCCAGAACTGTCGACGTCCGCAAGTGGGTAGCCGTATGCCTGCTCCAGTGCATCGTTCCAGAGCACATGATTGGTGTTCAGATCCCAGTCCCAAACGGCATCATTAGTAGCTTTCGCAGCCAGACGATAGCGTTGCTGAGATTCCTCAATGGCGCGGCCTGCCATGTGCTCGCTGGTGTGGTCATGCAGGATCTTCATATAGCCAAGATGGCTGTGATTTGGGCCATACAGTGGCGACATCGCCTCCGATGCCCAGAATTGTTGACCGTCTTTGCGCAAGTGCCAGCGCTCGTTTGTCACGCGCCCACGACGCAGCACATCTTCCATCTCATGCTTGGCCCGGCCTGTGGCTCGATCGGTCACCGTGAAGATCCGCTCGCTGCTCTGGCCAAGCATTTCCGTGGCGCTCCACCCCATCACCTGCTCGGCACCCAGGTTCCAGTCGGTAATGATTCCAGCTGGATCAGTCAGGACAATGGCGAGCTCGGTGATGCTGTCGAACACTGCGCGTTGGCGTGCTTCGCTACTGGTCAGCGCAGCCTGGCTGGCTGCGAGCTCTGCTGCCAGTGCTTGTAGCGTCATCGGGTCGGCCGCGCTTGCCGGTTGGCAGCTCGAGCAGGAATCCGGCTGATGGACGTCGCGCCGCGTCTGTTGCTCCGCGCAGATCCCTGCGTTCTCAAGGACGGTGCGCAGACGCACGACTTCTGCCTCAAGCGCCTCACGGGTAAGGTCTTTCAACGCGATACCTATCTCAATCTGATAACGATGACGGACCGTTCCCCACGATCTGGCGGGTTAGACAACCTGTCTGCAATTGTCGAGGTTAGCGCCACACGAGCACAACCACCGGCTGACCTGTCGACGGCCTGGGACGTTTATGCGCCAACAACGACCCAGAGGTTTGCCTGGCCGCGCCAATACGAGGAGGGTCACACCGCCAGTCGGCGCCGGTTGCAATCTCACCCAACCTCCACGCAGCCAGATCCGTCCACGACTTCAGCACGCATCACCGCCATGGCAGTAGTTGCGCGAACTGACCCTCATCCTGCCAACACACTATCCACCAGCGCCTTGGCCTCTTCCTGGATGCGCTTGAGGTGCGCCTCGCCCTCGAAGCTCTCCGCGTAGATCTTGTAGACGTCCTCGGTGCCGGACGGCCGCGCCGCAAACCAGCCGTTGTCGGTCACGACCTTGAGGCCGCCAATTGCGGCGCCGTTGCCCGGCGCTTCGGTGAGAATCTGGGTGATTGGCTGGCCGGCCAGCTCGCTGGCGGTGACCTGCGAAGCCGACAGTTTGCCGAGCTTGGCCTTCTGCTCGCGGTCTGCGGCGGCATCGATGCGTTGATAGACCGGGGAACCGAAGCGCTCCGTCAGCGCCTGGTAGCGCTCGCCAGGATCCTTGCCAGTCACCGCGGTGATCTCCGCAGCCAGCAGGCCGAGAATCAGACCATCCTTGTCGGTGGACCACGCACCGCCTTGCTTGCGCAGGAAAGAAGCGCCAGCGGATTCTTCACCGCCGAAGCCCAGGCTGCCGTCCATCAAGCCATCAACGAACCACTTGAAGCCCACCGGCACCTCCACCACCTTGCGGTCAATGCCCTTGGCGACACGGTCGATCATCGAGGACGACACCAAGGTCTTGCCGATACCCGCCTGCGCGCTCCATTCTGGGCGATGAGTGAACAGGTATTCGATGGCGACGGCCAGGTAGTGATTGGGGTTCAGCAGCCCGACCGATCGCGCGACGATGCCATGGCGGTCATGGTCGGTGTCGCAGGCGAAGGAGACGTCAAAGCGGTCCTTGTTCTCGATCAGACCGGCCATGGCGTGGGGCGAGCTGCAATCCATGCGGATCTTGCCGTCCCAGTCCAGGCGCATGAAGCGGAAGGTCGGATCGACGCGGGTCGAGAGCACTTCGAGCGGCAGGCCGTAGCGTTCGGCAATGCGCGTCCAGTAATGCACGCCGGCGCCGCCGAGTGGGTCAACGCCAAACTTCAGGCCGGAGTTGCGGATGGCCTCCAGGTCGATCACCTGTTCCAGACCGCCTACGTAATGTTCGATGAAATCGAAGCGTTGGGTGGTGGCTGCCTTCAACGCTTGCGAATAGTCCATCCGCTGCACGCCTTTGAGCCCGGCAACCAGCAGCGCGTTGGCGCGCTCCTGGATCCACTTGGTTACGCCGGTGTCGGCCGGGCCGCCATTGGTGGGGTTGTACTTGAAGCCGCCGTCGGCAGGCGGATTATGCGACGGCGTGATGACGATGCCGTCAGCCAGGCCGCTGCTGCGGCCAGCGTTGTATTCGAGGATGGCGTTGGAGATGGCCGGGGTCGGTGTGTATCCGGGCTCGCCATTGGTTTCGCTGCAGCCAGCGTCGATGCGTGTCTCGACGCCGTTGGCTGCCAACACTTCCAGGGCGGATACGAATGCCGGCTCGGACAGCGCGTGGGTGTCCATGCCGACGAAGATCGGGCCGTCGATGCCCTGCTCTCGGCGGTAGTCGCAAATCGCTTGTGTGGTTGCCAGGATATGCCACTCGTTGAAGCTGTTCTTCAGTGACGAGCCGCGGTGGCCGGAGGTGCCGAAAGCGACTTGCTGCGCCGGATCGGATGGATCAGGGCGCTCGCTGTAATACCGCGAAATCAGTCGCGGAATATTGGTCAAGGTGTGCTCGGCGGGGAGGCGTCCTGCGTTGAGGTCGAGGCTCATCAGTCGTTCCTTTGGAAGATCAGTAGGTCAATTCAGGCAGAACCCTGAGTTCTGCCGAGGGTGTCGAACGCAAAATGACGGTGGCAACCGGCACTTATCTACGCGCTTCGACCATGCACCCTCGGGCTTTGGTTCCCCACAGTTGCATCGAAAGCGCATGCGCAGCGGTGGCGCATGATAGAGCGCGCCGGCCGTGCCGCGAAGATGGCGGGTTGAGGTTCCGCTGCCGACCGAAGATCAGACGAGCAAGCTGCTCCAGGCAGAGGCCAGCAGCAACAACGCCATGCACCGATTGAAACGTCTGATCGACTGCGCTGATTTCAGCAGCCGCACTGCCCCCTGCCCCAACGCCGCCCATGCGCATAGACAAGGAACCGCGATGAGAAAGAACAGCAGCGCGTAGGTCCCGTAGTGCAACCAACTGGCGTCAGCGCCGGCGAACACACTGCGACTCAGGGCTTCTACCTCGGCCGGCCCATGTCACCGCTGCTGTTCCAGCAGGTTCTGGCCGATGCCCAGGTGGCAAGTGTCATCTCGGCGGGCGGACGCTAAGCGCTCGTCGAACCCGTACGGACAGGCCATCCCGCGGGACCTGGCCTTGCGCCCTCAATAGCGCCCGTTTCAGCCTGCGCGTCCAAGGCGGCTGATACTGTTTCAGCCAGATGCTCAAGCGTGAACGGCTTGGTCATCATACTCATGCCCGCCCCGAGAAACTCCGAGCGAATCGCGGCGTTTTTCGGCGTAACCGCTGATGAACAGAACGGGCAGATCCGGCCGTTTCTGCTGGATGATTTCGGCCAGTTGGCGACCGTTCAGACCGGGCAGTCCGACGTCGGTTATCAACAGGTCCAGCGTAAGCAAGCCATCGAGCAAACTCAGCGCCTGCTGACCATCTTCAGCGAGGTGCACCTGGTAGCCGAAGTCCTCCAGCGCGGCGGCGAGCAACAGGCGTACCGAATCATCATCCTCCACCACAAGGATCGTCTGCCCTCGTCCGGAGGTCAGATCCACGGACGCGGCGATCGCCCCATTCTCGACTGCAGACGACTGCGCCAGGGGTATGTACAAGGTGATCGAGGTACCGGCCCCCTCCTCGCTGGTCACCGAGACGAAACCGCTGCTCTGTTGAACGAATCCGTAGACCATGGACAGACCCAACCCGGTGCCTTGCCCCAAGGGTTTGGTGGTGAAGAAGGGTTCGAATATCTTCCCCAGCACGGGCTCGGGAATACCGACCCCCGTGTCCGATACCCTGATGCTGACGTAGCGCCCCCTGTGACCACCCAGACGAGCAGCCTCGGTCTCGTCGATATCGGCTCGGCTGGTAGCAATCGCCAGAATGCCGCCATCTGGCATGGCATCACGCGCATTGATGCTTAGGTTCAACAAGGCGTTTTCAAGCTGGTTGGGATCGACTAATGCCAAGCCGGCACCGTCATCAAGCTGCAGCTCAAGCTTGATCCGCTCCGTCAGCGTCCGTTTAAGTAGGTCGCTTAGCGACAAGATCAGCGGATTCACTGAAACGGTGCGGGCTTCGAGCGACTGCCGACGGGAGAACGCCAACAAGCGCTGGGTCAAGGCTGCCGCTCGGCTGGCGGACGTATGGGCGGCCGTCATGTAACGATCCAGATCACCGTATTGCTGCCGGCCTATACGGAGTCGCATCAGGTCCAATGCGCCGATGACACCCGTAAGCATGTTGTTGAAATCGTGAGCGATGCCACCGGTGAGCTGGCCCACCGCGTCCATCTTCATGGATTGGCGCAGCTGGTCTTCGGTTCGGGCTCGTTCTTGGCTTTCCAGCGTCAGTTTCTCTAACGCCTCTTCCAGCGCACGGGTACGAACCTTGACCTGAAACTCAAGATCATCGTTGAACCGGCGCAACATTTCTTCGTTCTGCTTTTCAGCATTTATATCAATGACGACCAAGGCGGCGCCTCGGATCTCCCCTTGGCTGTCGTACAGCGGCACCGCATTGACGCGTGTCCACAGCTCAGGCCCGTCGTCGGGGTAGTAGCGGAAGTCAGCACCTTCCACCATTTCGCCGCGCAGAGCCCGGGCGCCTGCAAATTGATCCGGCGGGATCCGTTGACCCTGGCTATCGAGGCCCACCCATCGCTGAGCATGCCGACCATCAGTGGATGGGATTCTTCGGTTGGGGACGTACCGCTCGTAGGTAGGATTGCTGAGCACGGTGGTCCCGTTTGTATCGATCAGGCAGATGCCAACCGGAAGGTGTTCGACCAGGCTCTCAAGCGTTGCTTGCTGCTCAGCGAGCTCCACGAGACGGTCTGCAATCTCGAACTGACGGAGGCGAGAGCGCCAGGCCATCGCCACGGTGCTCAGCAGGGCTGCCGGTCTGATTGGCTGTTCGAGAATGACCAGGTCCGCTACCCACCCGGGTAACCGCTTCTTGACTGCCAGAAAATCAGCGCGGGATTCGCTCTGCGTATCTGTGACCACAATAAAGGGGATGTCCGCCCCGTCACCTTGCTCGGTGACGGCGGGCCCGCTCGCCATCGCCGAAGCGAGGAATCGATCGGTGGCGATCACCGCACCCACTCGGTGATCCAATTGTTGAAACAGGCTCTCGCTATCGGAGCAGAAAGCGAGTTCATACCCCTCTTCGTCCAGCAGTTGGACCAGGCGAGAGAAATCGACGCCACAGCCGGTGCCAATCAATAGCCGCCTGGCCTCGGATGAAATGTCAGCAGTCACGTCGGTGCTCTTCCTGTAGTTAGGAGCAGGTGAGGTTTCCCTTCGCGTCCGTTTAGCACTCAAACTTCTGCTTTGAAGAATCGATAGATAAGCCGGCCACAAAGGCTGAAGGCGATGCTGTGCTTGATTGCGCAAGAGCCCCACAGTCAGGCTCCACGACAGCTTGGCCAGCTTGGGAGTAGTAGCGTCGACAAATGGTACAGAGCCGGCCGTGCGGGCAGAAGACACCGTGCATCCGATTCAGACAAATATTGAGTTGCGACTTCAGCGCAGTCCAAACGTCGAATGGCTCAACTTGCCCGACGATCGATGATGTAGTCACCCAGCTGGGCCAGCGGCATAGGCTTTGCGAACAGGTAACCCTGTGCCTCGTCGCATGCCGACCGCATCAGCTGCCGCAGCATATCGGCGTCCTCTACGCCTTCGGCCACGACGCGCATGCCAAGCGAATGGCACATTTCGGTCACCGCCTTGATGAAATCGAGACAGTTATCAGCCTTCGCGGCTGGGCAAAGGAAGGTCCGATCAAGCTTCACAACATCGATCGGATATTGGCGTAAATAGGCGATGCCGGCGTACCCGGTGCCGAAATCATCGATTGCAAGCCTGACGCCGATGGTTCGCAGGTTTCTCAGGAGCTGGTGCGAAGCGTCGGTGTCTTCGATCAACCCGGACTCGGTCAGCTCCAGTTCGAGACGGTGCGTATCCATCCCGGCTGTCTGCAATGCCCCGCTGACTTCGCTGCACAGCGTCGGCGATTTGAGCTGCACCGGTGACACGTTCACCGACAGCATCAGCTCGGTACCGATGCGTTCGGTCAATTGCTGGATGTCTTTGCACGCCTGCTGCAGCACCCAGTTGCCGATTTTGCAGATCAGCCCCGTGGTTTCGGCGATGGGTATGAACACCGCCGGGGATACCAGCCCTTTGCTTGGGTGGTTCCAGCGGATCAGCGCCTCCACACCGCATGCAATGTCATCGTCCAGGCAAATACGCGGCTGGTAATGCAGCACGAATTCATTGCGCTCCAGCGCTTCTCGCAGGTCGAGTTCGAGCGCCATGCGGTTCTTGGTCTCGATGCTCATCTCGGCCGAGAAGAACTGCATCCCGGTGCCGCCGGCATCCTTGGCGCGATACATGGCGATATCGGCGTGCTGCAGCAGCTCATCGATGCTGGTGTCCGGGTCCGGATACAGACACATGCCCATCGATGCCGAGGGGTAGTAACGTGTGCCAAGCACATCGCAGGGCACTTGGATCGCCCGCAGCAGATCAGCTGCCAGCCGCTCGGCCGAGCGCACGCCGTCAGGTAGATGAGCCACTACCACAAACTCGTCACCGCCCAGGCGCGCCACCAGATCACCGGACGGCAGCGCCTCGCGCAGCCGATGGGCGATCTGCACCAAGAGGACGTCGCCGTAGCCATGCCCCATCGAGTCGTTCACTTCCTTGAAGCGATCAAGGTCGATCAGCATGATCATCAACTGCTGATTTTCCGGAATGAAATTGACCAGTTCCCGCAGGTGATCATTGAGATAGGTTCGGTTGGGCAGCCCCGTCAACGAGTCATGAGTGGCCATGTGGTGCAGTCGGTGCTCGACCTGCTTGCGGTCCGTGATGTCCGTCAACCCGCCGGACCACTCCTTCATATTCCCGTGGTCATCGAAGATGGGCACGGCGTGACCGGTCATATGCCGATACTGGCCGTCCGCCCGGCGGATGCGGTATTCCGCGCGCTTGTTGCTATAAACCGAACACATTTCCTCAATGATGGCTTCAAGCGCGGGACGATCTTCCGGATGCACGGCTTCGAGCCAGCCCTTCCCGCGCGATTGCTCGAACGTCTGGCCAGTGAACTCATTCCAGTCGGGCTGTAGCTCAACGATGTCCACTTCGGGGCTGGTCGACCAGACCAAACTGTTGGTGGCCTTCACCAGCCCCTTGAAGCGGCGCTCGTTGGCTGCCATCTCTCGCTCGGCCTTGATCCGTGCCCGGTTGGCTCGATCGCGCTGCACCACCAGCGCCGCCGTATTGGCGAGCAGGGTGATTCCTTCTTGCTCCAAAGACGACGGCGCTGCGTATACGCTGCTGTAACAGGCAATGGTGCCCATCACCTCGCCGCGGTCAGAAAGAACGGGTGTGGACCAGCAAGCGCGTAGGCCGTGCTCAAGCGCCTTGTCCCGGTGCCGGGCCCAGTAAGGATCGCTGGCAATATCCACGGCAACACTTGGCTTGCCGGTGCGTACCGACACGCTGCAGGTGGTTTCATCGGAACCTGCGTCCATTGCATCGAGCGCAGCGACGAAATCTGAAGGAAGGCTGGATGCTTCAACGAATCGCAGCCTGCCATCCTCATCCAGGCGCATGATGGCTGCGCGAATGGTCCCAGCCGACTGCCTTTGGGCCGAGCGGGTAAGTTCAACCAACACTTCGGTCAAGGGCGCACCGGCCACCGCCAGCTCCAGTGAGCGCATCTGCCCTTCGGCTATGGCCTCGGAGCGGCGGCAGTCGGTCACGTCCTGACTGACGAAGTGCAGCGCCCGCAGCTCGGGATGAGCGGTGGAGCGACCGGTCACGCTGACCATTTGCACACTGCTGTCGCCGACCAGAACACGGCATTCGAAGCGCACCTCGTCACCGGTCGAGAGGGCGACAGCCACGTGCTCGGCGACCGGATCGCGATCATCGGGATGGATGTGCTCCAGAAATTCGGTGAGCGAGGTGCTGCCCAATGCACAGGCATCGAGCGCATGGGTGACGGCCTCGACCGTCGCCTGGGTATCGTTCAGCGAATCGTCCAGCTCGACGTACCACTCCAGCAAGCCAGCCGATTGCAGCGTGAAAGCAAGCCGGGATTGCAGATCTGGTTGGGCCATGCTGTTATCCAAAAAGTGTGTAAAGCGAGCTTCTACTTGGACCCATAGAGCTGGCCACCGTTCTGAGCTAGACCGATATACGTAGCCATTGTTGAATCCTCGCTCTATCAAGGGTAGTGCACGGCCCCGATATCCCCCTGCCAAGGCGTCTATAACCGACGTTCGGTGTGGCTGGCGGGCGCTTTTCCTCAGCGGACGCGCTAATCCAGAGTCGGATTGCCCTGCTCCGCCAACACTTCACGCACACAGCGGTGAAACAGCTGCAGCACCGGCAGCTGCCGGGCGCTGTGGCGGCCGATCAGTACCAGCTCCCGGTAGAAGGTTGCGCCGCCCAGTCGGAGAACGCGGACAATCGGCGTACTTTCGAGCCATAACCCGGCTTCTGGCACCAGGGCTACACCCAGCCCGCAGGCGACCATCTTGACGATGGCATCCAACTCGTCGAGTTCCAGGCCAGGGCGGACGTCCAGGTGATGTTTGCGCAAGAACTGACTCACCTGCCGACCGCCAAAGGAGCTGCGGTCGTAACGCACAAACGGCTGCTCGACAAGGAGCTGCAGCGGGTCATCACCGGCCACGTCGAGCGGCGTGATCAGCACGAACGGCTCGCGCTGAACCAACTCGGCATGGAGCTCCTTGGGCAGCGAAAACGGCGGTCGGATCATGATCGCCAGATCGATCTCGCCGGCATCGACTTGCGATAACAGATTCAACGAGACACCGGGAACCAGCTTTGGCGCGACGCCCGGCGCCTGTTTCAGCAGACGGAGCAGCACCCGCGGCAGAAGGCCGGTCTGTACCGTACCGATGGCACCGATTCGCAGTTCGCCCCGGTAGTCTTCGAGCGACTCCGGTTGTCCCATCAAGCTGAACGTCTCGAGGATCTGCTCGGCCAGCGGCAGCGCCCGCAGGCCCGCCGCATTGAGATACGCCGAGCGGCCTGTTCGATCGAATAGGCGCAGGCCCAGCGCCTCCTCAAGATTCTTGATCTGAGCGCTGACCGCAGACTGGGTCAGCCCGATTCTGTGGCCTGCAGCGGCGAAGCTGCCGCACCGGGCGATCGCAAGGAAGGTTTTCAATTCGCGGATCATAGGGACCTGGATTGATCGAAATATTCGAGGCTCGACACCAACGATATCCGCTGTTGATGAGGGCGACAAATCGGCAACATGATCGTTACGGCCCCACAACAGAAGGTAGCCTTGATGACCCTCTCTCCTTTTCACCTTGCGATCCCTGTCCATGACCTACCCGCCGCGCGCCGCTTCTATGGCGAAGTCTTCGGTCTCGCCGAAGGCCGCTCGTCCGAGCATTGGGTCGACTTCGATTTCTACGGCCATCAACTGGTCATCCATGAGCACCCGCAGACGCCATCGCAGCAAGCTGCACACACCAATGCCGTAGACGGTCACGACGTTCCGGTGCCGCACTTCGGCATCGTGCTCAGCTGGCCGGAGTGGGAAGCGTTGGCCGAACGTCTGCGCGCACGGGCTACCAAATTCGTTATCGAGCCCTATGTACGCTTCCGGGGCCAGGTCGGCGAGCAGGCGACCATGTTTCTCTTCGACCCCTGCGGCAACGCGTTGGAATTCAAGGCATTCAAGGACATGAGTCAGCTGTTCGCCAAATGAGCTGTGCCGCTGCCAATCAACTCATGGGGCAAGTAACGCAGCGCGGACGGACCGATAATGCCGGGGAGTACCCCGCCACGCCGTCACGCGCTCGCTGCGGCCTGCCATTCGCGCGGACTGGCGCCGGTCTTGCGGCGGAAGGCGCGAGCCAACGCCGATGGGCTTTCGTAACCCACCTCATCGGCAATCAGGGCGATCGGCCGACCTTCGCGCAAGCGCTTCTGTGCCAGGCTGATGCGCCAACTGGTGAGGTAATCCGCGGGCGTCTGCCCGACCACCGAGCGGAAACTGGCGGCAAAGCTGGCCCGTGACATGTTCGATTCGGCAGCCAGTTCGGCCACCGACCATGCACGCTCGGGTTCGGCGTGCATCAGCGTGATCGCTCGCGCCAGGCGCAAGTCGGCAAGCCCGGCCATCATTCCCGAACTCATCGTCTGACTGGCCATCAAGTGGCGCAGCATCTGCACGATGAGCAGTTCGAACAGGCGCCCCATGACCGCCTCACGGCCACAGTAGCCGGCGACCGCTTCCTCAAACAGCCAGGCCAGCGCACCGTCGAGGATCGGCGCTTCGGCCACCGGCAGCAGCAAGACATCAGGCAACGCCGCGGCCAGCGGATTGTTAGCCCCGCCGTCGAACTGCAGCGTCGCGCACACCAGCCGCGCGCCATCCGCTTCGTTGGCGAGCATCCGGTGCCGATACGGACGGGGAAATACCATAACCGTCGGCTCCGCCAACCGCACCTCGCTGTTGTCCGCCAGACGCAACGTCATGGCGCCTTCGCGCAGCACATGGATGTAGCCCACCTGGTCCGCAGTCTCGAAGGCCGCAACGCCACAGAGATCTCCGCTGTGATACAGGCCCGCGTGCATGCCGAAGTGGCACAGCAGACTCGATAGACGATCCATGGTTACCTGCCTCGATTAGACGATTAGTTGCATATTGAAGACGATTTGAGTCCTTTACGACAACCCGACTGCGCATTATGACCCTGCACCTGACGCAAGTCGCTCCGAAGTCCCAAGCCGTTTCCTGTGTGGGTGCTCCGGCCTGCTGAGCAGAGCCCGCCACCGACACAACAACCCGAACCGTATCTAATCGAAAAGGTAGAACAACGTCATGACCACTGCATCGAAAACCCGCAACGCCGCAGCCGCCACCCTTCTCGCCGCCGCCACTACCCTGGGCAGCGTCGCCAGCTTCGCCGCCGACAAACCGACCGTGATTCTGGTGCACGGTGCATTTGCCGAAGCAGCAAGCTGGAACGGCGTGGCCACCCGGCTGATTGGACAAGGTTATCCGGTCATCGCCGCCGCCAACCCGCTGCGTGGCGTGGCCAACGATGCCAAATACGTCTCCGACATCATCGAGCACACCTCAGGCCCTATCGTGCTGGTTGGTCATTCCTACGGCGGTAGCGTCATCACCAACGCAGTGAATGGAAGCGACAAGGTCAAAGCGCTGGTGTACGTCGCTGCATTCGCACCGGCAGCCGGCGAAAGTGCTGCCACGCTGGCCGGCAAGTTTCCAGGCGGAACGCTTGGTCCGACCCTGGCCGAACCCGTTCAGCTGAGCGACGGCAACCAGGATCTCTACATCCAGCAGGACAAGTTTGCCGAACAGTTTGCTTCCGATGTGCCGGCGGCCGAGGCGGCCTTGATGGCCGCTACGCAGCGCCCGATAACCGCCGCCGCGTTGAACGAAGAAAGCCAGAACACCGCCTGGGAGTACGTGCCTTCCTGGTTCGTCTACGGTACCGGCGACAAGAACATCCCCGAGGCGGCGCTGAAGTTCATGGCCGACCGCGCGGGATCGAAGAAAACCCTGAGCATCCCCGGCGCCTCCCACGTCGTGATGACCTCGCATCCAGATGAAGTGGCTGCGCTGATCACAGAAGCCGCGCAAGCCAGCGCCCAGTAACCGCTACGGCAAAAAGCCGGTCGATGAGCTTGGTTCATCGACCGGCCTTTTTGCGCCTAGGCCGCTTGTTAGACAGGGTTCGCCATCGGTAAGGGCTGTTGGACGAACGAACTTTTCACTCACGCGAGGCTAAACAAAAACCTCGATCAACCGATAACCCGACATGCCAAGCGAGGCGTGCACGGCTCCAAGCTGTCGGCCACGCGCGGCGTCTATTTCACCGATTTCGTACTGTTTCGTATCGATCGCGTCAGCTCGAATGCGGAACACCCACCCTGCAGACGGAAGCCCTTACCGTGCAACTCATCGATAACCGAGCGTTGATCAACGATGCCTTGAGCCAGTCTGCGGAACTGACGGGAGGACGCTTCGATCATCGCTACTGGTTGAGCAAGGTAGCGGACGTGAAGCTGCTGATCATCTCCAAGCCCGAAGTGCTTTTCGATCTTTCGGTCAAGGTGTACATCCCCTTGCCGTCAGGGCAGAAAACGCCGCTGACCTACGGCGATGGCTGGTTCAACTGGCACTTTCTCGGCAGCAAAAGCGCGGTGGTGACCATCGCCCGGGAAATCCTTGCGATCGCGATGCGCAACCAGAAAGCACCATCGCCTGTGCTGCAGGCCTGGCTGACCCAGCTGGTGACGTTCAAGCACAGCGACCATACGATCGCCGTGCTTGAACCCGAACCGCAGCAAGACCTGGCCGGCCGTTAAGCCGTTTCACCCGCCCCCAGCGCGGCCTCTTCATAATCGAGTTCGCGCAGCAGGGTTTGCAGCATCTGCTCGTCGATCTCGTGCCGTTTCCTCATGCGGTACATTTCCTTGCGCTGCACCGCGATGGCTTGAACGCGAATGACCCGCTCCAACGTCATGGTTTCACGGGCCTGGTTTGCTCGACCGTGATGGTCCATCAACGCTTCGATGTCGTGACGGTATGACTCGGTGACCCGCGCGGTCACCTCGCTGCGCAGCAATGCGCTATCCGCATCTTCCACCGGGTTGGCCTGCTTCCAGCCCTCCAGCCAGCTGACCGCTGCCTGAGCGGCCAGCCGTCGTGCCTTTTTCAGCTCTTCCCTATGTTCTTCAAAATCGTTGTTGGGTAGCTGCTTGAGGAAATAGGGAATGCCCAGCGCACCGATCAGCAAGGACAAAATGATCACTGCGGCGGCGAGGAAGATCATCAGATCACGGCCTGGAAACGGTGTATCGCCGATCATCAACGGGATCGACAGCACACCTGCCAGGGTAATCGCACCACGCACGCCGGCGACGGCGCTCAGCGCTGAGAACAAGCGAAGGGATTTGGGCTGGACGGTCTTGCCGAGCATGCGACGCACACGTGCCTCGCTCCAGTGATAGGCGAAGACGAAGACAAAGCGCACCACCAACAGCAACGCCATGATCGCCAGCGCGCTGAAAACCAGCATCGGCATGCTGTAGGACTCGTGCCCAGCCGCTTCCCAGACGCGCTCGACGATCCGCGGAAACTGCAGACCCAGCAGCAGGAATACCAGGCCGTTAAAGCTGAAGTCGAGCATCTCCCAGATGCTGCGATTGAGGATCCGGGTACTGGTCTTGACCGGCAGCATGTCGATACGGCTCTGCACCATCCCCGCCGCTACCGCCGAGAGAATGCCGGACATCCCGGCATGTTCGGCCAGGAAGAACGCGGCGAATGGCAGCAGGAGAATCATCACCACGTAAGTCGAAGGATCAAACAGATCTCGTGCGGTCATCCACTGTTTGGCCTTGCCGACCGACCAGCTCAGTCCCGCACCAATCGCGAGACCGCCCAGCGCGATGACGAAGAACTCGCCGGTAACGGTGACCAACGAGAAAGAGCCGGTGATAGCCGCAGCCAACGCGAACTTGAAGGAAACCAGGCCGGTGGCATCGTTCATCATCGCCTCACCTTCCAGCTGGTGAGACATATGCCGCGGCAGCCGTCCCTGGGCAATGGCGATCACCGCCAGCGCATCGGTCGGCGACAGGATGGCGGCCAGAGCGAAGCTCGCCCCGAGCGGAATGGCTGGCAGCAGCCAGTGAATGAAATAGCCCACCACCACCAGAATGATCAGCACGAGCACCAGCGCCATGGCGGTCATTTCCGCGCCGTGCTCGGTGAACTCGCGCTTGGGTATCTTCCAGCCGTCATAAAACAGCAACGGTGGAATGAACAGCAGCATGAATATCTCGGGCCTTAGCTCGACGCCCATGCCAAACGGTGGGAGCGCCAGCAGGCTACCCATGATGATCTGCAGAATGGGCAGTGGCAGCGGAACGACATTGGCCAGAATGCGGCTTGCACCCACTGCAAGCAGCAGCAGGAAGATGAGGTAAAGCGTTTCCATGGGGCGGGCTGGTCTCGACAGGAAAAATAGGCGGGGCGTGCGACCGTTGCGCACATACGACGAAAGTATAGTCAGGAGGTTTTGGAATATCCGCTTCGGTGTTCAGATCCGTCCGAACTAAACGCTGCGACCGCCACTCCCCGGGTGCTAAAGCACAGACGTCACCGTGCCGGCACCCCGTCACGCCTCGGGGCGGCATTTCTCAATTAACGGCCGCACCGCCCGTCGAATAAGTCCAAGCCGCCATACAGAGTGTCCAGCCGCGACGACAACGCGGCTACCTATGTCCCGTGGACTGGACAGAAAACAACTTCGTCGCAGCGCTGCATTCAGCCTGACCGTCTTCATGCTAGAGCGGTCCGGCTGCAATCTCGTGACCGGTCATCGGCGGCTGAACCTTGCTCTGTTGAGCTGGCACAGCTTTGGCTCAGCCACTACGCCCGGCCAGTGGTTCTCGGGCATCACCTCGTGGCGTCAGTCATGAAGGCATGACAACAAGAACAAGGAAACCCACATGAAAGCATCCCGTGCAAAGCGTTTTCGCAGCGCAGCCTCTCCGCGGCTGCTGTTGGCATCGCCCGCCCTGCTGGCGTTAGTGATAGCCGAGCCAACCCTAGCCGCTAACTGCAGCGAATTATCCGGTGCGCAAATACCTGCCTCGGCAATCGCTCTACCTACATCGGGCGCGAGGGTCACAGCCGCGACCCTGAACCCAGGCGGTGGCAGCGCACCACAGACATTTGGCCCACATTGCGATCTGAGCGTGGACATCGCTCCGGTCGACCCAAGCGCACCCAGCATCAAGATGCGCATCGTCCTGCCTGAACAATGGAACAGCAAAGCGATGATGTATGGCGGTGGCGGCTACAACGGCACTGTCCCCAATGTTGCCGGCAACGTCCCAGCCGGGCCGATCGACCAGCCGACGCCACTGGGCCGCGGCTATGCGGTATTTGCCAGCGATTCGGGCCACGTCGCCAACCCGGTTCATCCAGGTGACTTCGCCTGGAACGAGGAAGCCTTGGCCAACTACGGGCACGACGCCCTGAAGAAAACCCGTGATACGGCGATGTATCTGATCGAGCAACGTTACGGTCAGCCCCCGGTTCGCAGCTATTTTGCCGGTGGCTCCACTGGTGGCCGAGAGGCGCTGGCGGTGGTGCAGCAATGGCCGAAGGATTTTCACGGTGCAATCGTGCTCTACCCGGCATACAACGCCGCCGCACTGGATTTGCAGTTTGGCCGCATTACCCGCGCCTTGGCCGCGCCAGGCGCCTATCCCAGCCTGGAAAAGCGTGCCGCGCTACTGGAAGCCGCGATCCAGGCCTGTGACGGGCTCGATGGCGTGCATGATCGGGTGATCAGTCATCAGGCGGCATGCAATGCCCAATTCGATCCGGCAACAGCCAAGCTCAACGGCCGTCCCTTGCGCTGCCGTGACGGGGCTGACACAGGTAGCAGCTGCTTGTCCGATGCACAGATCAACGCGCTCAAAGTGTTCGATACGCCGATTCGTTTCAGCCAACCATTGGCCAGTGGTGAACGCGGCTATCCCGGCTTCAATACCTGGGGCACCGACCTGGGCCGTCCCGGCGAAGGCCTGCAACTGGTGGTCAATCGGCTGGGGCTGAATACCCTGCAACCCGATTATCCGATGCCCGTGCATGGCACCGGCTTCGCCGAAGGCGCGCCCTACCATTCAGGATTCTGGGACGAGTGGGTGCGCTACTTCGTGACCCGCAACCCGGCATTCAACTCCCTGACGCTGGACCCGACCGATCTCGGTCCGTGGCAGGCGCGAGTCGATGCACTGTCGCTGCGTCAGGACGTTAACCAGACCGATCTGTCGGCGTTCGTTGCCAACGGCGGCAAGATTCTAATGGCCCATGGCACCTCAGATCAGCTGGTCAGCACCCGCGCCACGGCTGAATATTACCGGCGCCTGCAGCAGGACATGGGCGTCGGGCAGACCCGCCGGTTCATGCGCTACTACGAGATTCCCGGCTACGCACACGCGGCCAGCACCGTCTTCAATGCCGCCTGGGATTCGCTGACCGCGCTAGAAAACTGGGTCGAACGCGGCGTGACACCCAAGCGCCAGGTCGTCACCGACACCATCGCCGTACCCGGTCGCACCCGCCCACTTTGCGAATACCCGGGCTGGCCGAAGTACAAGCGGCGCGGCGATGTTAACGATGCCTCCAGCTTTGTCTGCGTGAAGAGCCACATAGGCCTCAACTAGAGCCGCATAACGCCGCGCCCCACGCAGCACCTGGTGGTGCGCGGCGACCGGCTTCCAGCCGATTGGACAGCGTTTGGCCTGCCCAGGCGAACATGTCCAGCCGGACAGACAGTGCTGCCCTACCCGTTTTGTGGCCGTGCGGTCCTTGAGGTAGTGGCTGCAGGGCTCTGGCTAGAGCTCCGCGCCCGATAGCGGTGGAATGCCGGCTCTGCCGGTGCGCCTGGCACGGCATTCGCTATTCGTTGAAGGGAAACCTGGCGACACCGAACCAATAACAACAAAAGGAAGCACCATGACAGACCTCCGCAATTTCTTCGCCCGCAACCTGCTCTGTGCCAGCGTTGCACTGAGCATCACCGGCCCGGCCAGCGCTGCGTTCCTCGATGACAGCAAAGCCAGCGTCGAGCTGCGCAACTTCTACATGAACCGTGATTTCCGCCAGAGTGGCGCACCGCAGTCTGAGGCGGACGAGTGGGCCCAAGGCTTCATCATGAAAATCGAGTCGGGTTACACCGACGGCCCAGTCGGCTTCGGCGTGGATGCGATCGGCCTGTTGGGCGTCAAGCTCGACTCCAGCCCGGATCGTTCCGGCACTGGCATCTTGCAGCGCGATTCGTCCGGTCAGCCGTCTGATGACTACGGCACTGCCGGCCTGACCGCCAAAGCGAAGATGTCCGACACGACCCTGCACGTTGGCACCCTGCAGCCGATCATCCCGGTGGTGATGCGCAACGACAGTCGTCTGCTGCCCAACGTCTATCGCGGTGCCTGGTTGCAGAGCAAAGAAGTCGACGGGCTTACGCTCGACCTCGGCATGCTCGACCGCACCAGCTACCGTGACTCCTCGGACTACGAAGAGATGACCGTATTCACCGCGGGAGCACGCAACATCGTGTTGGGCAATGCCAAAACCAGCGACGAGTTTATGTTCGCTGGCGGCAAATACCAGTTCAGGCCCGAACTGACCGGTAGCTATTACTACGGCGGCCTGGATGGCATCTACAAGCAGCACAACACGCAGCTGGTCCACATCATGCCGCTCGGTGAGAACCAGAGCTTCAAAACCGACCTGCGCTACGTGCGCTCCACCGATGACGGCGGCAGCAACGTCGATAACAACGCGTTCGGCGCGCTGTTCACCTACAAGATCGGCGGCCATGGCTTCACTGGCGGTTATCAGACCCTGAGCGGCGACACCGGGTTTGCGTACGTCAGCGGTGGCGACAACATGCTGATCAACCTTTTGCAGATCAATGACTTCGGTAACGAAGATGAGAAGTCATGGCAGGTCCGCTATGACTATGACTTTGCTGCAGCTGGTATACCCGGGCTGAGCCTGATGACCCGCTACGTGTCCGGTGACAACGTCAACCTGGCCGGCGGCGGCGAAGGTGAAGAGTGGGAACGCGACACCGACATCGCTTATGTGGTCCAGAACGGACCGTTGAAGAACCTCGCCATGAAAGTGCGTAACGCTACGGTACGCAGCAACTTTGGCAGCGACATCAACGAAACTCGGGTGATCCTTAGCTACACCCTGGCGCTCTGGTAAGCGTCCTGAGCAGCACCGCAATACCTCCTCGTTGATCCTTTACCGGGCCCTTGCGGCCCGGCTTTTTTCATCCAAATCAACCTTGCGGCTCAATCACAGAGAAACGCCATTACCGGCTGGGTGAAGGCGTCGCCCGCCTCGACATTGGACAGGTGCGCAGCATCCAGCTCGACCAGCCTCGCCCCGGCGACATGCGCTTGGATAAAGCGCCCGTGCTCAGGCGTCGTGACCGGATCCTTGCTACCGCAGACAACCAGCGTCGGCACCTTGATCGCACCCAGCTGCTCGCGGTAATCGGCATCACGCACGGCCGCGCAGTTGGCGGCATAGCCGACTGGTGAGGTGTTGGCGACCATCTGGGTGATGCGACCCACCTCGACGGGATGCTGCGCCGCAAAGTCGGGCGTGAACCAGCGTGCGACAGAGGCGTCACGCATGTCGCACATGGCCTGCTCGCCACCGTGCAATACGACGTCGACACGCTCGTTCCAGGCTTCATCCGTGCCGATCTTCGCGCCCGTATTGCAGAGCACAAGGTGGGTCAGGCGTTCACCGGCATGGATACCCAGCCATTGGCCGATCAGGCCGCTCATGGACAGACCGCAGAAAGCGAAGCGATCGATGGACAAGGCATCTGCCAGGTCGAGCACGTCCTGTCCGAGCTGCGCGATGGTGTAAGGGCCAGGCGTGACGGACGAGCTGCCGTGACCGCGGGTGTCATAGCGCAGTACGCGAAAGTGTTCGCTGAACGCGGGGACCTGTGCATCCCACATCTCGAATGTCGTGCCCAGAGAGTTGGAAAGCACCAGCACAGGCGCATCCACCGGGCCATCGAAGCGGTAGAACAGTTCGCCGTCTGCGAGTTTGATGCTGGGCATGGGAGCCCTCCTGAACGTCGAGTTAGAGGTGGCAGCGCACGTGCAAGGAAGATGCTGTGCCTGCAATCACACCAGTGCCGTGGCGCGGCAAACGCAGTCGTGGGTAGCGCTGGTGGGCTGAAGCCCACCCTACTGACCCTCCTGGAAGTCGGATTTATAGGTATCCGCGAATGAGTAAGACGGCCGTTGTACAAATCATGCCGAGGCCAAGCCCACCACAGCTGTGAGAGCAATGGTGGGCTGAAGTCCACCCTACCAGCGCGCAGCACAGTTCCTGTAGGGTGGGCTTCAGCCCACCATGGCCGCGCCGATCAAACCCTTTCAACCGCCAAGGCCAGGCCCTGCCCCACACCGACGCACATGGTCGCAAGCCCGAGCTTGCCGCCGCTCTTCTCCAGCGCATGCACGGTGGTCAGCACCAGCCGCGCACCGCTCATGCCCAGCGGATGACCGAGGGCAATGGCACCGCCCTGCGGGTTGACCTTCGGGCTGTCGTCTTCGAGGCCCAGATCGCGAGTGACGGCCAGCGCCTGGGCGGCGAAGGCTTCGTTGAGTTCGATCACGTCGAAGTCGCTTACGGCCAGATTCAGGCGCTCGCACAGCTTGCGTACCGCCGGCACCGGCCCGTAACCCATGACCCGCGGCGCTACACCGGCACTGGCCATACCGAGCACCTTAGCTCGAGGCGTGAGGCCATATTTCCGCACCGCGTCGGCACTGGCCAGGATCATCGCCGCCGCACCGTCATTGACGCCCGAGGCATTGCCTGCGGTGACGGTTTTGTCCGGCCCATTGACCGGCTTGAGTTTGGCTAGCGCCTCGGCAGATGTATCCGGACGTGGATGCTCGTCGGTGTCGACCACTGTGTCGCCCTTGCGGCCTTTGATCACCACCGGCACGATCTCTTCGGCGAAGAAACCAGCCGTCTGCGCCTTGCCGGTGCGCTGCTGGCTGCGCAGCGCGAAGGCATCCTGGTCCTCGCGGCTGATCCTGTGCTCCTCGGCGACATTGTCCGCAGTCTGCGGCATGGCATCGACGCCGTACATCTCCTTCATCTTGGGATTGATGAAGCGCCAGCCAATTGTGGTGTCCTCGATTTTCTGGGTCCGGCCGAAGGCGGTATCGGCCTTGCCCATTACGTAGGGTGCGCGGGTCATGGATTCAACGCCACCGGCAATGGCCAGCTCCATTTCACCGCAAGCGATGGCGCGAAAGGCGCTGCCCACCGCGTCCATGCCCGAGGCGCAAAGACGATTGAGCGTCACACCTGGCACGGTTTCCGGCAGCCCGGCTAGCAGCGCGGCCATACGCGCGACGTTGCGGTTGTCCTCGCCGGCCTGGTTGGCGCTGCCCATGAAGACCTCTTCGACCGCCGCCGGGTCGAGCCCGGGGTTGCGTTCGAGCAGCGCCTTGATTGGCGTGGCAGCCAGATCGTCAGTTCGCACAGCGGCCAACGCGCCGCCGAAGCGGCCAATAGGCGTACGGACTGCATCACAGATAAAGACGTCGCGTGTCACTCGTCACCTCCAGCTTGTCCATGGGCGGCAGCGGTGCGTGCTTCCAGGGCGCGCAGCGCTTGCAGTTCAGTTTCGGTCGGTGCCACGGTTTCGCCCAGTTGAGCGGCGAAACGAATGGCCCAGCCGGTGTTCTCGGTCACCTGTTCGCGGGTCACGCCCGGATGCAGCGAGCTCACCACGAATTCGTTGGACCCCGCTTCGGGCTCCATGATGCAGAGGTCAGTGATGATCCCAACCGGGCCATTGCCGGGCAGCCCGAGCTGCTTGCGGTGCTCACCGCCTTCGCCGAAACCGACCGAGGTGATGAACGCCAGCTTGTCGACAAAGGTGCGGTGCGACTGCTTGAGGATGATCAGCACCTTTTTCGCCGACCCGGCAATTTCCGGCGCGCCGCCTGCCCCTGGCAAGCGAACTTTCGGTTGGTGATAGTCGCCGATCACCGTGGTGTTGATGTTGCCGTACCTGTCCACCTGGGCAGCACCGAGAAAGCCCACGTCAATGCGTCCGCCTTGCAGCCAGTAGCGGAAAATCTCTGCGGTGGGGACCACGGTGTCGGCGGTCTCCGCCAGTTCGCCGTCTCCGATGGAAAGCGGCAGCACCGATGGCTTCGCGCCGATCGGGCCGGACTCGTAGATCAGCACCACGTCCGGCGCGTGAGTCAGGCGCGCCAGGTTGGCGGCCTTGGATGGCAGACCAATGCCGACGAAGCAGACGCTGCCATTTCCCAAGCTGCGAGACGCGGCCACCGTCATCATTTCATTGGTGCTGTAGTCCTTGACCTGAGCGCTCATCACTTGGCCTCCTGCTGCGCAGCCAGCTTGACCTGAAACGCTGGAAAATCTTCGGTACCGCGAATGAATTCATCGATCCAGGCGGTGAAGGTGTCGCGGTCGCGAGCGATCGGGTCCCACTGCTGGTAGAAGCGGTTGTCGCGCTCGTAATAGCCATGCGCGTAGGAAGGATGCGCGCCACCGGGCACCAGGCACACGGCGCTCAGGGCCCAGCTGGGCAAGACGCAGGCATTCATTGGCGCCTGCAGGTCATCGACGATTTCCTCGACGGTGACGATGCAGCGCTTGGCGGCCAGGGCCGCTTCCTTCTGCACGCCGAGAATGCCGGCGATCAGTACGTTGCCCTTGCGGTCAGCCTTCTGCGCGTGGATCACGGTCACGTCCGGGCGCACGCTGGGGACCGCCGCCAGCGTTTCGCCAGTGAAAGGACAGTCGATGAATTTGATCATCGGGTTGACCTTCGGCAGATCGGAACCGAGGTAGGCGCGCAGCACGGCGAACGGCAGGCCGGACGCGCCAGCGACATAAGCATTGGCCAGATCCGCATGGCTGCGTTCTTCAATTTCCAGCGGCAGCGGCCACTGCTTTTCCACGGCGTCACGCAGGCGGTGCAGCGAGCCGACGCCGGGATTGCCGCCCCAGGAAAACACCAGTTTCTTCGCGCAGCCCGCGCCGATCAGCAGGTCATAGACCAGATCCGGGGTCATCCGTACCAGGGTCAGGTCTTTCTTGTCCTGGCGGATAAGCTCGTGGGCGGCAGCGGTGGGAATCAGGTGCGTGAAGCCTTCAAGCGCAACGGTATCGCCGTTGCTGACGAAGCGATCCACTGCTTCGCGAAGGGACAGGAGTTCGGCCATGGGTCTGTCTCGTGTAGATAGCGAATGCGCGTGATGCGCTTGCGATCCACACTAGCCATCGAGCCCCAGCAGAACAATCCGATGATCGACTAGCTGTGCGATTAGCGAACACAAACCGTTAACCATCCAAGGCTGGCCTGCCCTTGGCCAACCGGCGTATCAGTGGAACAAACGGGTGCTCAGTTCCTTGCTCGCCTCCAGCAACACCGGCAGGAAGCGCGTTTCGAGCTCCTGCTTGGTCATGCGGCTGGCGTGGGTACCAACGTTCAGCGCGGCCAGCACTTGGCCAGCGGAATCCTTCAACGGCACCGCCAGCGAACGCAGGCCGACCTCCAGTTCCTGGTCAATGATCACCCAGCCCTGCTGCCTGACCTCGGCGATCGAGGCACGGATGGCTTCAGGCGTATGCAGTGTGCGGCTGGTCTTGACCTGCAGGTTGGCGTGTTCCAGATAGTCGTCCAGCGCGGCATCGTCCAGCGCCGCCAGCAGGATGCGGCCCATGGAGGTGCAATAAGCCGGCAGCCGGCTACCCACGCTGAGGTCGACTGAAATCAGCCGCTGTGGCGTGGCAGAACGCGCCACGTAGAGCACTTCATCGCCCTCCAGCGTGGCCATGGAGCAAGCTTCGTGCAGCTCGTTGCTGAGCCGATCCAGAATCGGCTGGGCAGTCACGGCCAAGGGTGTTGATGAGAGGTACGCATGGCCGAGCGTCAGAACCTTGGGCAGCAGCGAATAGGTGCGTCCATCGGTGGTCGCGTAGCCCAGCTTGATCAGCGTGTACAGGCAACGCCGCACTGCCGCACGGGGGATCTCTGTGCGGTGGCTGATCTGAGCAATGGTCAGATGGCGCTTGCGTTCCTGAAACGCATGAATCACGGCCAGCCCCCGCGCCAGGGAGGTCATGAAGTTCGGGTCGCCAGTCAGGGCCTCGATGCGTTTGGCCGGCGACGCCACGATGGCCGGCGCCATGGACGGGAGATTGGAGCGGGATTCGTCGTTCATGGCGGGCGTCCTTGGCGGATAAGCGATGGGCGATTATCGACCAACAGCTCGATAGTCACAAAAGCACATCCACCACAACGCAACAACTACTACGGAATCACTCCGGTTTGGCTTCTGTATCGCTCGGCGCAGCACCGAAGTTCACTGGCAGCGATGCCCGTGAGGTGCCGGAAAAGGATGAATCAGGGCCGCCATCCACAGGCCGGCCCCGCCAAGAGGTGTACGAAGCGTCCGAGCCTGTCACAAGGCCTGCTTCGGCTATTAAACGGAGAAGCGGCCAACCAGCGCCCGAAGCCCGACGGCAAGCTGCGCCAGTTCCCGGCTGGCAGCGCTGGTCTGGTTGGCACCCGAGGAGGTTTGCATGGAGAGGTCGCGGATGTTCATCAGATTCCGATCCACTTCACGAGAGACCTGCGCCTGCTCCTCGGACGCGCTTGCAACCACCAGGTTGCGCTCGCTGATGGTGGCGATCGCGGCGGCGATCTGATCCAGTGCATGTCCAGCCGCCTCGGCCACAACGAGGGTGGAATGAGCTTGCTGATTGCTTTGCTGCATGGCCTGCACCGCACTTTCGGTCCCGTGCTGGATGCCCCCGATCATCGCTTCGATTTCCTGAGTTGACTGTTGGGTGCGGTGCGCCAGGGCACGTACCTCGTCAGCAACGACAGCGAAGCCTCGTCCGGCATCACCGGCACGGGCAGCTTCGATAGCGGCGTTGAGTGCCAGCAGGTTAGTTTGCTCTGCGATCGCGCGGATCACGTCCAGCACCTTGGTGATATCCCGCACCTTATCTGCCAGCTCGCCGACTTGCCCGGCTGTTTTGGTGACGCCTTGCGCCAGTTCGTTGATGGACTGAACGGTGCGGCTAACTTGCTGCTGCCCCTCCCGACCCGACTGCTCCGACTGCTCCGACTGCTTGGATGCTTCGGCGGTCGCCACCGCGTTGCGAGCGACTTCATCGACTGCGGCCGTCATCTGGTTTACAGCCGTAGCGGCCTGCTCAATTTCGCTGTTCTGCTGGGCCAGGCCGCGGCTCGAATCCTCTGTAACCACGTTGAGTTCTTCAGCGGCAGACGCAAGCTGTGTGGACGAGTCTGAAATGCTCATGATGGTTTCACGCAGACGGGCCTGCATGCCTTTCATCGACTCCAGCAGGCGAGCTGGCTCGTCCTTCCCGACCACCCTGATAGTCTTGGTCAGATCACCGGACGCTACGATCTCTGTTACTCGTAGAGCTTCAGCCAATGGCTGAACGATGCTGCGAATCAGCAGCCAGGCCAGAAGCGCCGTGACCAACATGGAGACGATGATCGCAGCGATCACGGCGATGCGCGAACTGTCGTAGGCTTCGGCCGTAATATTGGCCGCAGTGTTTACACCTGCGTTGTTGAAGTCGCCAAGGGCAATGAGGGTCTTCATCAACGCATCGGCATTGGTCAGCAACGTCGTGTTTAGGTAGTCACGTGCATTATCGAGACGCCCTTGGTCGACAAAGTCGATTATCTGCTGTTGATCGTTTTGATAGATGGAATAAGCCTGCGTGAATGTCTCGAACAAACGCTGTTCCTCTGCCCCAACAATAAAGCCCTTGTAGGTATCAGTGAGCTGCCCCACGTGTTGTTTCAGCTCAGCTATGTTTGCTTTGTTTTTGGTCAGCGCTGCCTGATCTGTGAGCACCAGTAATCGAAGCATAAAAATCCGTTGACGCAGGACCGACTGGTTTATGTCTTTCAGCGTCGACAGTGAAGGCATCCAATTGTCATTGATGTCATCCGCAGCACTGTCCATCTTCGCCATCTGCGTCAGTGAAAACATGCCTATGCAGAACAACAGAAGCGCAACCAAGCCGAAGCCAAGCGCAGCGCGGGCGGCAATACCGATATTTCGTAGAAACATGAGTCACTTATCCTTGAATGAGCCAACTGCGCACCGGAAGGCGTCGACGCCTTGGTGCTGGCGGACCGGCCGCACCGGTCCATGCTCACTTATCGGTAGAACTCGCCGGTTCTTCACTGCCGCTGATCTATTTATTGAAATAAAACAAGTTGATGGCTAGTGGTGGTTCTGGCCATCAATAACAACCCTTTCGCAGCCTGCCGGATATCCCGTGGCAGCACGTAACGCATCGGCGATCGCCTGCGCTGCAACAGAAAGCTCGTGGCCGGGCTTGGTCAGGATGCCCACCGGCTTCTCGATCACCGGATCGCTCAGCGCCACACAGCGTGCGCCGAGTTCGAGCATCTGCGCCCGACATAACGCCGGCACGGCGCTGACACCCAGGCCGCTGGCGACCATACGTCCGACCGTTGCCAATTGATGACTCTCGAACTGCACCGGCAACTGACGACCGCGCGGACGCAGATGGTCTTCGAGCATGACGCGCACCGTCGATGGCCGCTGCAAGGTAATGAAGGGATGCTCGAGCAAAGCGTCCCAGCTCACTTCGGCCTGGCTTGCCAGCACCGAATCGGCCGGCACCACCGCCACGAAACGGTCGGTGTACAGCGGGGTGAATGTCAGAGGCGTGCTGGGTTCAGGCTCGAAGGCGATCCCGATTTCTACCTGGCGGTCACGGACCATTTCCATCACCTGCTCGTTGATCACGTCATGCACGGTGACGCTGATCGAGGGGTAGCGGTCGCGAAAGGTGCGCAGTACGGCTGGCAGCAGATTACCGGCGAAGGACGGCATCGAGGCCAGCGTCACCCTGCCCTGTTTCAAGGTGAAACGCTGGCGCAGCTCGTCCTCGGCGTTGTCCCAGTCGGCGAGCAACCGACGCGCCAGGGGCAGCAGCGCCTCGCCTTCGGGCGTCAGACTGACGGCCCGCGTGGTACGACTGAACAGGCGACCTCCGAGCCCGTCCTCCAGCGCCTTGATGGTCAGGCTCAGCGCCGATTGCGACAGGTGCAGCCGTTCGCAGGCCTGAGCGAAGCTCAGGGTGTGGGCCACAGCGAGAAACGCACGGAGTTGTTTGACGGTCATTGACTCGGATCCGGGAGAGCGCATGACGGCGCTTTGTTTCGTTTTATCAATCAATCGCGCTTAAAAATCAACTTAACAAATCAGTCACACAAGGGAACACTCGATTGCAGCTCACCAAAGACAACCCAACAACAAAAAGGAAATGTTTATGGCTGGTTTCGACAAGCGCGTGAATTCCTATGCCGAGGCGCTCGACGGGCTCGAGGACGGCATGACCGTTCTGGCCGGTGGCTTCGGTCTGTGCGGCATTCCCGAGAACCTGATCGCCGAGATCAAGCGCAAGGGCACCCGCGACCTTACCGTGGTTTCCAACAACTGCGGCGTCGACGGCTTCGGCCTGGGTGTGCTGCTGGAGGACCGGCAGATCCGCAAGATGATCGCCTCCTACGTGGGCGAAAACGCGCTGTTCGAAAAGCAGCTGCTGGATGGCGAGCTGGAGGTCGAACTGACGCCTCAGGGCACGCTGGCTGAAAAGATGCGCGCAGGCGGCGCCGGCATTCCCGCCTTCTACACCGCTACCGGATACGGCACCCCCATCGCCGATGGCAAGGACGTGCGTGAATTCAACGGCCGTCCGCACATCCTCGAGCACGCCATCACCGGCGACTTCGCCATCGTCAAAGGCTGGAAGGCCGACCGCTACGGCAACGTCATCTACCGCCACACCGCGCAGAACTTCAACCCGCTGGCTGCCGCCGCAGGCAAGGTCACGGTCGTCGAGGTCGAGGAAATCGTCGAGCCCGGTGAGATCGACCCCACCCAGATCCACACGCCCGGCATCTACGTCGACCGCATCATCTGCGGCACCTTCGAGAAGCGCATCGAAAAGCGCACCGTCCGCACTTAATCAAAAGAATAAGAGGAATCGACGATGGCACTTTCCCGTGAACAAATGGCCCAGCGCGTCGCCCGTGAGCTGCAGGACGGCTTCTACGTGAACCTCGGCATCGGCATCCCGACCCTGGTCGCCAATTACGTGCCCGAGGGCATGGAAGTGATGCTGCAATCGGAGAACGGCCTGCTCGGCATGGGCGCGTTTCCCACAGAAGAAGAACTCGATGCCGACATGATCAACGCCGGCAAACAGACCGTCACCGCACGCGTCGGCGCCTCCATTTTCAACTCCGCCGAATCCTTCGCGATGATCCGCGGCGGGCATATCGACCTCACCGTGCTCGGCGCCTTCGAGGTCGACGTCCAGGGCAACATCGCGTCCTGGATGATCCCCGGCAAGCTGGTCAAAGGCATGGGCGGCGCCATGGACCTGGTCGCCGGCGCCGAGAACATCATCGTACTGATGACGCACGCCTCCAAGGATGGCGAGTCCAAGCTGCTGCCCAAGTGCACCCTGCCGCTGACCGGCGCCGGCTGCATCAAGCGCGTGCTGACCGATCTGGCCTACCTGGAAATCGAGAACGGTGCCTTTGTCCTCAAGGAGCGCGCGCCTGGTGTGAGCGTCGAGGAAATCGTGGCCAAGACCGCAGGTGAACTGGTGGTGCCGGATCACGTACCGGAGATGACGTTCTAAATACGCATGCATTCCTTTGGGAACGCAAGCCAGACCCATCGCGATTGTGAGGGTTAGCGGCTCGTGATTGCCAGCAAGCTGGCTCCTACGGCAGCGTGCGAGTTCGGCAACGCATGCGTTAACCAGCCCCGTGATTTAGAAAATGACACACCGCCATCACAACAACATCCAATTCAAACTGGAGCCCGAACATGCAAGACGTCGTCATCGTCGCCGCCACCCGCACCGCCATCGGCGCCTTTCAAGGCAGCCTGGCCAACATCGCCGCGCCTGATCTGGGCGCAGCGGTAATCAAACGCCTACTCGAACAGACCGGGCTGAATCCCGCCGAAGTCGATGAAGTCATTCTCGGCCAGGTACTCACTGCCGGTTCCGGACAGAACCCCGCCCGTCAGGCGTCGATCAAGGCGGGCCTGCCCCATGCAGTACCCTCCTTCACCCTGAACAAGGTCTGCGGCTCGGGCCTCAAGGCGCTGCACCTGGCGACGCAGGCGATTCGCTGCGGCGACGCCGAGGTGATCATTGCCGGCGGTCAGGAAAACATGAGCCTGGCGCCCTACGTGCTGCCCAAGGCCCGTACCGGGTTGCGCATGGGCCACGCCGAGCTGGTCGACTCGATGATCAGCGACGGCCTCTGGGATGCCTTCAATGATTTCCACATGGGCATCACCGCCGAGAACCTGGTCGACAAGTACGGGATCAGCCGCGAAGCCCAGGATGCCTTCGCCGCGTCATCGCAGCAGAAGGCTGTCGCAGCCATCGAGGCCGGGCGTTTCAAGGACGAGATCACGCCCATCGAGATTCCGCAGCGCAAAGGCGACCCCCTGCGCTTCGACACCGATGAGCAGCCACGTGCCGGCACGACCGCCGAGTCGCTGGCCAAACTCAAGCCGGCGTTCAAGAAGGATGGCTCGGTTACCGCCGGCAATGCCTCCAGCCTCAACGATGGCGCCGCAGCGGTGCTACTGATGAGCGCGGACAAGGCCAAAGCCCTCGGTTTGCCGGTGCTAGCCACGATCAAGGCCTACGCCAATGCTGGCGTCGACCCGGCGATCATGGGCATCGCGCCGGTTTCGGCCACCCGCCGCTGTTTGGACAAGGCGGGTTGGTCGCTGGACCAGCTGGACCTGATCGAGGCCAATGAGGCGTTCGCCGCGCAGGCGTTGTCGGTTGGTCAGGAGCTGGGCTGGGATGCGAGCAAGGTCAACGTCAACGGCGGGGCCATAGCCCTGGGCCATCCCATCGGCGCATCGGGCTGCCGCGTACTGGTCACGCTCCTACACGAAATGATCCGCCGCGACGCGAAGAAGGGCCTTGCCACGCTCTGCATCGGTGGCGGTCAGGGCGTCGCGCTGGCCCTCGAACGTCACTAAACGGACAACGCCGGCTTATAGAGGAGGACCGACACCACGCCGTGCAGGCTCACCAAACCCTAGCAATAAATCGGCGCACGCCACGCACGTGCGCCGCCTATAAAAAAGAACAACAACACAGGATCAACAACCATGCTCAGTACCGTTACCGCCTTGAGCGTCAAGCTCATTCAGCGATACCTACCCTCGCCCTTCGTTTTTGCGATTCTCCTCAGCCTCATCGTGCTTGCCGCAAGCATGCTCGTCACCGGCCAGGGCCTGCCTTCAATGGCGAAACACTGGGGCACCGGCTTCTGGAACCTGCTCACCTTCGCCATGCAAATGGCGCTGATTTTGGTGACCGGCCACGCCCTGGCCAGCGCGCCCGCCATCCATCGCCTGCTTGCAGGCCTGGCACGGACCGCACGCACACCGGGCCGCGCCGTGGTGCTGGTCACGCTGGTGGCCTTGGCCGGCTCCTGGATCAACTGGGGTTTCGGTCTGGTGATTGGCGCGGTGTTCGCCCGCGCGCTGGCCCGTGAAGTAAAAGGCGTCGATTACCCGCTGCTGGTCGCCGCAGCTTATTCGGGCTTTCTGATCTGGCACGGCGGCCTGTCCGGTTCAATCCCGCTTTCGCTGGCCACCGGCGGCGCGGATCTGGAGCGCATGTCTGGCGGTGTCGTGACGACCGCCATCGGCGTCGGTGACACCCTGTTCACCGCCATGAACCTGACGATCATCGCGCTGCTGGTGATCGGTTTGCCGATCCTTAACTGGGCCATGCATCCCAAAGACCCGAAGGTCGCGGACCCGGCGAAACTGCTCGATCCCGCCCATGAGGCCCTGCCGCGCAACACCCTTGCGCAGCGCATGGACGACAGCCGCATCCTCAACCTGATCATCATTGCGCTGGCTGTGGTCTATTTCGGCTACTACTTCGCCGAGAACGGCTTTGCCCTGACGCTGAATATTGTCATCGGCCTGTTTCTGTTCATCGGTCTGGCACTGCACGGCTCGCCGGAGCGCTACATGCGCGCGGTGCAAGACGGCATCGGCGGCATCAGCGGCATCGTTATCCAGTTCCCGTTCTACGCCGGGATCATGGGGATGATGATTGGCGCCAATGCCGAAGGGCTGTCGCTGGGTCGGCAGATCACCGACACCTTCATCGCCTGGTCATCGGCCGATACCTTCCCAGTCTTGGCTTTCCTCAGCGCCGGTCTGGTCAACGTGTTCGTACCGTCGGGTGGCGGTCAGTGGGCGGTGCAAGGGCCAATCATGCTGCCAGCCGGCCAGGCGCTGGGTGTGACGCCCGCCGTCACGGCCATGGCGATTGCCTGGGGCGATGCCTGGACCAACATGATCCAGCCATTCTGGGCGCTGCCCATTCTCGGCATCGTCGGGCTCGGTGCACGCGACATCATGGGCTATTGCCTGCTGATGCTGGTGTACTCGGGCATCGTCATTTCAGGCTGTCTGTATTTCTTCGGCTGATGCGAAGTCCGGTAGGGTGGATGTCGCTTTTTACAACCACCGTGACCGCTCGGTGGATCGCCACCCGGTGGATCGGTGAAGCGTGATCCACCCTACGTGAGCAAGGAGACTGCGCAGATGGGAACGTTCTCTTCAGCTCGGTAGGGTGGATGTCGCTTTTTACATCCACCGTGACATCGCTAGGTGGATCGTCACCCGGTGGTCGTCACCTGGTGTTTCGCCATCCGGTGGATCGGTGAAGCGTGATCCACCCTACGTGAGCATGGGGATGGGTGGGCCAGGGGCTGTAGCGCTATTGAAGGGCTGCCGAATTGTCTTCGGCTGATAGGCTAAGGCCGGCACTTTGAGGGCTGGCCTGCGCTAACGGAAAACCCCGCAAATGCGGGGTTTTCCTTGAGTCCAATTTGATCTGGCGAGATCAGGCCGCGTCAGATGCGGAACTGGCGCACCAACCCACCCAGACGTTCACCCACATTGGCCAGGTTGCGTGCGGTCTGCGCGCCCTGCTGAGTTTCTTCAGCAACGTTCTCAACGGCTGTGGCGATTTGATGGACGCTGCGGTTGATCTCTTCAGCCACTGCGGTCTGCTCTTCCGCCGCGCTGGCGATTTGCGCGTTCATGCCGTTGATGGTGGCGATGAGGTGAGCGATGGCATCCAACGAAGCGCCTGCCTGGTTGGCCTGGGCACTGCTGGCATCACCCGCTTCGCTGGAGCGACCCATGGCGGCGACGGCCTGTTTGGCGCCGGTCTGCAGGCGATCGATCATGCCCTGGATTTCCTGGGTGCTCTGTTGGGTGCGGCTAGCCAGCGCACGAACCTCGTCGGCTACGACCGCAAAGCCGCGCCCCGCCTCACCGGCACGCGCCGCCTCGATGGCAGCGTTGAGCGCCAACAGGTTGGTTTGCTCGGCGATCGAACGGATCACGTCGAGCACACCCACGATGGCATGCACGTCCTGCTGCAGCGCATCCAGTGAAGTGCCGCTGCTGCGGATCTCTTCAACCAGCGAGTGGATCTGGCGAATGCTGGAATCCACCACGGCTTTCGCCTGTTGGCCTTCCTGATCGGTTTTTTGTGCAGCTTCAGCGGCGCCTTGGGCGCTATGGGCGACTTCCTGCGCCGCGGCCGACATCTCGTTGATTGCCGTGGCGACCTGATCGGTTTCCTGGCGCTGGGTCTCCATGGCCTTCTCGGAGCGCTGTGCCTGGGAAGCGACCTCGGCGACCATGCCGGTCAGTTGGCCGGTCAAATCCGCGACCTGGCTGACCATGGTGTGGATCTTGCCGACAAAGCGGTTGAACGAGCCGGCCAGCTGGCCAAGTTCGTCACTGCGATCTTCCGGCAGGCGGTGAGTCAGGTCACCATCACCAGCCGCGATGTCATCAAGCTGGGCGCGAATGACCTGGATCGGCTTGACGATGGAGTTGCTGATCACCACGCCAGCGATACACAGCGCTGCCAGCATCACGCCAGCGATGACCAGGATGCTGGTAAGGATCGAGTTGACCCGGCCATCGATTTCCGTCCTCACCTCGCTCAAGGCCGATTCAATGTTGTCCAGGTTGATCGCCGTACCCAGCGCCAGGTCCCACTTGGGCAGGTAGTAGCTGTAGGCAAGTTTCGGCACCGATACCTTGTCGTTACCGGGCAACGGCGATGAGTAATTCACGAAGTAGGTGTTGTTTTTCGCTACGGCCACCAACTCACGGTTGATGTAGACGCCGTTGGAGTCGCGACGGTCGCTCAGGTTGGAGCCTACATCCACCGGACTCTCGCCGCGGAACAGCCGAACCACATTGGAATCATGGCCGAAGAAGTAACCGTCCTTGCCGAACTTGATCTTCCGGAGGATGGCGATGGCCTCGGCACGACTGGCCAGATCCCCTTGCGCGGCCGGCTCGTAGAGGTGAGACACGCTGCTCACACCAATCCGCATGTAATCCTCGAGTCGTGTCCGAGCGTCGTCGATCATCCGCTCGCGGACGGTCTCGATCTCTTCTTCAGCCAGGGAATGAAGGATCTGGGCAGCCGCACCGCTGAGAACCAACGCGAACAGCGTGACGGGCACCAGTGCGAGAAGCAGGACTTTAATTTTCAAGGTGAGACGCATGGAGTGGCATCCAAGATGTGTGAGTACTGATGAGTCATCGGCTGACCAGGCGGGAACTTGACGCCGAAAAATCGTCTCTGGTCGATCAAGCGACGAACAGCGCACTTTTCGGAAAATAGCCTTCGCCAACGCTTTCCTTCATAGCCGTGATTTTTTTCATGAGCCGCGGACAGCCGAAACCGAGCGCCCTCCATCGGTGCGCGATTGTTGTGCGTGCGGCAACCTGACGCCTCTAATTACCACCCGCTTCCCCAATATCCCGCAAGTGCTCTAGAACAGCCGTTTCGCTTGATTTCACAGGCTTTTCCGCCCGTCCGGATTGGTTATCCGAACAGATAAACGGCGCAACTTCTTCTAACAACTCTGTGTCGCAGTTAACAGACCATGCACTGGTTTTGTGTAGTTGCAACTGTTCGCAACAGAGCTGCGTTGAAGCTGGCGCGAGTGACTTCCAGTAGTACGCCAACGGCTCTTGTTCGATATGGAGTGGGTCGACGTTCACCGTTCTAAGGGACGGTTGTTAATTGTTCAGGGATAGGGAAAAAGAACGATGCTCTTCAATTCGATGGTGTTCATCGCCGGGTTCCTTCCGGTGGTGCTTCTGGGCTTCATTCTCCTCGCAGGCTCCGGCAGACAACGTTACGCCGCGATCTGGCTGACGCTAGCATCACTGGTGTTCTATGGCTGGTGGAACCCCGCTTACGTGCCGCTGCTGGTGGGCAGCATGGTGGTCAACTACCTGATAGGTGGTTACCTGATGCGGCGGCCCTCGCGGAGCCTGCTGGTTCTCGGTGTGGCGGCCAATGTCGCGTTGCTGGGCTACTACAAGTACACCGGCTTTCTCTTCGGCACGCTCGACAGCGCCTTCGACCTCGGATGGTCCGTGGGCGACATCATCCTGCCGCTGGCGATCTCGTTCTTCACGTTCCAGCAGATCGCCTATCTGGTCGACGCGCACGACGGTGAGGTCGCCGAGCATGATTTCGTCAATTACTGCCTCTTCATCAGTTTCTTCCCGCAGCTGATCGCTGGTCCCATCACCCATCACGGCGAAATGCTCAAGCAGTTCAACGACAGCAGCACCTTCCGCCCGCGGCTCGACAATATCTCGCTGGGCCTGACTGTCTTCGTGCTCGGCCTGTTCAAGAAGGTGATCCTCGCCGACCCGCTGGGGGAAAACGCCTCGCCAATCTTCGCGATTGCCGCCGATGGAACGGTGCCTTCGCTATACGACGCCTGGTACGGCGCGCTCAGCTATACGTTGCAGATCTACTTCGACTTTTCGGGCTACAGCGACATGGCGATCGGCCTGGGATTGATGTTCGGCCTTCGCCTGCCGGTCAATTTCAACAGCCCGTTCAAGGCGCATAACGTCATCGACTATTGGTCGCGCTGGCACATGACGCTGACGCGCTTCCTCACGGCCTACATCTATAACCCCATCGTGATGCGCATCACCCGCGCACGGATGGCCGCCGGTAAGCCGTTGCCACGGCGAGGCAAGATGAGCCTTGGGACCTTTGTCGTACTGATCGCCTACCCCACCGTGCTGACCATGTTCATCTCGGGCGTCTGGCACGGTGCGGGCTGGCAGTTCGTGGTGTTCGGTCTGTTGCACGGCTTCTATCTGGTCGTCGTCCACGGCTTCCGCGCCTACAAGGCGCGCCGTGGTTTGCCGCTGGACAGCGACAAGCTCTGGCATCACACCGGCGCAGTCCTGTTGACTTTCTTCTGCGTCGTCGTGGCCATGGTGTTTTTCCGGGCCAACAGCGTGACCGCGGCGATGGCGATGCTGTCAGGCATGGCTGGCTTGAGCGAACTGAGCACCAAGTTCGATAAGTCCGACTACCTCACCGTCGCCGTGCTGCTCGCCTTTGTCTGGTTCATGCCCAACGTGCAGCAATGGATGGCCGGCTTCCGCACTGCCCTGGACGCCCAACCGCGCGAGAACTGGCTGCTGCGCTGGTTCCCGATCGCGGTATGGAGCCCGACGCCGGTCATCGGCTTGGCCGTGGGCGTGCTGGGCTTCTTCGCCCTGGCCGTGGCGTTTTCCGTGGCCCCTACCGAATTCCTCTATTTCCAGTTCTGAAACCGTCTACAAGTAAGGAGTGACACGCTAATGGATCAGCTTCTCTGGTTAGCGCAACACCCTGATCTTGGCAGCGCTATCGGCGAGGCCAAACGCGAAGCCGACCCCTTCACGCGTCTGGATCTGGCCGCGAAGCTGGCCGGCTACCGCCGCGATTTCACGCTCACCACCCGGCTGGACCGGCTCGCAAGCGAAGGCTTGCGCGCGCTCGCGAACGGCGAAACGACCAGCAGCGGGCTGCGACCGTTGCGCATCGCCCTGCTGTCATCGCATACCGTGGATCATCTGGTGCCAGCGATTCGTGTCGCGGGGCTGCAGCGTCGCCTGGCGCTCTCGGTGCACGTCGCGCCCTATGGCATGTACCGTCAGGCGCTGCTGATGGACGACGCCGAGCTCGCCAACTTTGCCCCGCAACTGATCGTCCTGGCGCTGGATGCGCGAGACGCGCCCCTGCAGTTGCCGCTCGAAGCCTCGCAGGCAGACGTCGACGCCGCGGTCGCCGAACGGGTCGACGAGTTGCGCCTGCTGTGGCGCCGGGCACGCGAGCGCTATGCCGCCCAGGTCGTCCAGCAAACCATCGTGCCCGCCGACCCTCCGATTTTTGGTTCATTCGAAGCGCTGGTTCCGGCCTCACCCTACGCACTCATCGATCGCCTCAATGCGGCCATCCGTGCTGCAGCCCGAGAAGACGGCGTATTACTGATGGACCTTGCCTGGGAAGCCGCCCGTGGCAGTTATGGCGACGGCCTGGCCGAACCGGTGCGCTGGCATCAGGCCAAGCAATTGGTCAGTCCGAACCTGGCGCCGCTGTATGGCGACCAACTGGCTCGCATCGCGGCCGCCAGCATCGGTCTGTCGCGCAAATGCCTGGTGCTGGACCTGGACAACACCCTGTGGGGCGGCGTGGTCGGTGACGATGGTGTAGACGGCATCCATCTCGGCCAGGGTTCGCCCAGCGGCGAAGCCTTCCTCGCCTTCCAGCGCTACGCAGCACAGCTGGCGCGCCGCGGCATCATCCTCGCGGTGTGCAGCAAGAATGATCTGAGCGTGGCCGAAGCGGCGTTCAATCATCCCGAGATGGCGCTCAAGCGCGGCGACATCGCGGCCTTCGTCGCCAACTGGGAAGACAAGGCTGGCAACCTGCGGCGCATCGCCTCGATGCTCGACATTGGGCTCGACAGCCTGGTGTTCGTCGACGACAACCCCGCCGAGCGCGACATCGTGCGTCGCGAGCTGCCGGAAGTCGCGGTGCCGGAACTGCCGGATGACGTGGCCGACTACCCGGCACGCGTGGCCGCCGCCGGGTACTTCGAGGCCGTCTCCTTCACCTCGGACGACGCCACACGCGGGCGCAACTATGCCTTGAACGCTGAGCGCAAAGCCGCGATGAGCCAGGCCACCGACATGGAAGGTTATTTGCGCGGCCTGGAGATGGTGCTGACCGCCACCCCGATCGGCGCCGCCGAGCTGGCCCGCAGCACGCAGCTGATCAACAAGACCAACCAGTTCAACCTCACCACGCGCCGCTATAGCGAGGCGGAAGTCGAGCGCATCGCCAGCGACCCGGCGGCGGTGGCACTGGCAATCCGCCTGGCCGACAAGTTCGGTGATAACGGCCTGATCAGCGTCGTCCTGGCGCGCCCGGATGCAGCTGTCGCTAGCGACACGCTGCTGATCGACAGCTGGCTGATGAGCTGCCGTGTACTGGGTCGCCAGGTCGAAGACGCGGTGCTCGATGTGCTGACTAACGCCGCCACCGCTGCCGGCTATCGCGCACTGATCGGTGAGTACCGGCCAACCGAACGTAACGGCATGGTCGCGGAGCATTTCCCCCGTCTGGGCTTCGTCCAGCATCCCGCTCCCGCTGACAGCACCCGCGACGCCACCTTCTGGCGGTACGAATTCACCTCCCCTCGCACGCCCAACCATTACATCGAGGTATCGGCATGACCGAAGCAGAAGTACTCAAGCAACTCACCCCGGTTTTCCATGATGTGTTCGATGACGACAGCATTGTGCTGTCGCCAGAAATGACCGCCAACGACATCGAGGGCTGGGACAGCCAGACCCACGTGATGCTCACGGTCGCCGCCGAACAACGCTTCGGCATCAAGTTTCGGACGGCGGAGCTCGAGTCGCTGCGCAACGTCGGCCATTTCGCCCAAGTCATCAGCGCTAAGCTGGAGGGGAAATAATTCATGATCCAGACAGCAGATGTGCCCAGGGACGGGAGCGATGCCGAACAGGGAGCAACCAGCGCGGCCAGCGTGCCGGGCCGGGTACGTTCGCGGTATCTGCTGTCGTTGTTTGCCGGGCTGTTCGGCGCACTGGCGATATTTTGCCTAACGCTGTTCGCGCTGAACCGGACCGGCAACCTGCCACCCCCGGCGTTCTCCAATATTTCCTGTGTCGATGAAAAACTCAGCTTCTTGCGCGACAACCCGATCCAGTCGCCTAATCTGCTGATCATCGGGTCTTCCGTGGCCTGGCGCCACGTGGACGGCCATGTGCTGACCGAGGCATTGCCCGGGGTGCGCCCCATGAACGGCGCCTTTTGTGGATTGTTCGCCAACCAGTCGACCTACGTAGGGCATTGGTTGCTAGACCGCCAACCCAGCATTCGCAGTGTGGTGATGATTGCCGACCCACAGGATTTCGCCGGTTGCTGGCGTGTACCTACAGCGGTGCTCAACCGTGAGCACGTCGACCCTTACGTTTATGAAAACGCCTCACCTTGGGGCCACTACATGCGTTATTTCTCGCCGAAGTCGTTGGCGCGCAACGCGTTGACGGTCAAGGCTCAGCGCGCCGGAGAAATCGAGTGGGACCCGCTCGTATTCAATCGGTTCGGTGATGGCCCGCTGGTGACCAGCAATACCCGTGAGCTGCTGTATGGCCGACCCGAGCCGTTGGATGCCAGCTGCTTCGCGGCACTGGGCAAGATGAGCGCGCGCCTGGCGCAGGAAGGCCGAGAGCTGATGGTCGTCTCCACACCGCTGCACCCGCAGTGGAAGGAAAAGTACGATCCAGACGGTACGTTCCTGGCCGACTTCGACAAGCAAATCATGGAAACCCTAAACGCCACCGGTGGCACCTACTGGAATGCCGACAAAGACTGGAATACGCCGGTGTCCTCCTTTGTCGACGCGGTACACCTGCGCTGGTCAGTCGTCCAGGGATTCACCGCAGCCCTGGCCGAGCAGATGCGCGACGCCGCAATCGCGCCTGCCCCATCCTCGACGCTGGAAACCGCGAAGCTGCCCTGACTGGCTGCCGTCGAAATCAAAAAGCCCTGGCTGTCTGCACATGCCCGGGCTTTTTGCTAAACACATTTACGTTAAGCAGGCATCACGCGACCGCGACATTCGCCAAAGCCGATGGACGCCTGTCCATCCTGACGGCAACGTGCCTTGAGGATGATTTCGTCACCATCTTCCAGAAAGGTGCGAGTTTCGCCGCTGGGCAGTTCCAATGGCTGTTTGCCGCCCTGGGTGATCTCCAACAGGCTGCCGAGGCTTTCAGGGCTGCTACCGGACAAGGTTCCGGAGCCGAACAGATCGCCGGGTTGCAGGCTGCAGCCGTTGACGCTGTGGTGCGCGACCATCTGCGCCACGGTCCAGTACATGTTCGTCGTGCTGCTCAGTGCGATGCGCTGTGCAGGCTGGCCCTTGTCGCGCATGGCCTCGGTCAGCAGCAGCACTTCGAGTTCGATATCCAGCGCGCCCTGCTGCTGGTCCTGCTCATCAAACAGGTACGGCAGCGGCTGCGGATCGCCTTCGGGCCGCGCCGGTTGTGCACAACGGAACGGCTCGAGTGCTTCCGGCGTTACCACCCATGGCGACACGCTAGTGGCGAAGCTCTTCGAGAGGAACGGGCCAAGCGGCTGATATTCCCAAGCCTGAAGATCACGCGCCGACCAGTCATTGAGCAGGCAGAACCCGGCGACGTGACTGCTGGCTTCACCGATCGGGATCGATTCGCCACGGGCATTGCCTGCACCGATCCAGATGCCCAGTTCAAGCTCATGGTCGAGCCGCTTGCTCGGGCCAAAGCTCGGCTCGCTGGCGCCCGGTGGCAGGGTCTGGCCGTTGGGCCGCTTGACGGTTACGCCGGACACGTCAACCGTCGAGGCACGCCCGTGATAACCGATGGGCACGTACTTGTAGTTGGGCAGCAAGGGATTGTCCGGCCGGAACAGCTTGCCGACGTTGTTGGCGTGATGGATGCCGACATAGAAGTCGGTGTAGTCGCCCACTTTGGCCGGTAGATGCATCTGGCAACGGTCCATGGGCTGCAATAACGTCTCGCCCATGCCCTGAAGACTTTCACGCTGCGCGCTACCCTCGCCGAGCAGATCCAGCAGTGCACCTCGCAGCGCCTTGCGTGCAGGCGCACCGAGCGCAAAGAAGGTGTTGAGGCTGCTGTCGCTGGCCGCTTTCGCCGCTTCTAGGGCCTGGCCGTCGAACAAGCTGGCTTCGCAGGCGGCGCGTAAGTCGAGAATGTAATTACCAATGGCGACGCCACCGCGTGGCTGGTCGCCGTCACGGCTGAATACGCCCAAGGGCAGATTGGCGAGGGGGAAATCCGAATGGCCCTTGGCCGACTCGACCCAGCTGCGTTGCTCTTGTTGTGCGGTCATGTCATTTCCCGTTTTTATCGAATGTCTTGGTCAGGCCGGCCCAGCAGCTGTCGTAATCGCTCTGCAGCTGCGGGCTTTCCAACGCCTGACGGGTGGCACGGAGCACCTGGCCGGTCTCGAACATAAAGGCCATGGTGTTCTCGATCTTGTGCGGTTTGAGTTCGGCCTTGATCGCCTGTTCAGTCGACACATGATCCGGGCCGTGGGCACTCATGCAGTTGTGCAACGAGGCACCGCCCGGCGAGAAGCCATCGGCCTTGGCGTCGTAGGCGCCATCGATCAGTCCCATGAACTCGTTCATCAGGTTGCGGTGGAACCATGGCGGGCGGAATGTGTTCTCCGCCACCATCCAGCGCGGCGGAAAGATCACGAAGTCGATATTAGCCATGCCATGAATGGCACTGGGTGACGTGAGCACAGTGAAGATCGACGGATCGGGATGATCGAAACTGACGGTGCCGATGGTGTTGAAACGGCGCAGGTCGTATTTGTACGGCACGTTGTTGCCATGCCAGGCGACCACGTCCAGTGGGGAGTGATCCAGTTCGGTTACCCAGAGTTCACCGAGAAACTTCTGCACCAGCTGTACCGGCTCGTCACGCTCCTCGTAATGCGCCACCGGCGTCAGGAAATCGCGCGGGTTAGCCAGACCATTACTGCCGATCGGCCCCAGATCGGGCAGGCGCAGCGCACAGCCATGGTTCTCGCAGACATAGCCGCGCGCCGTCGAATCCAGCAGCTCGACCCTAAACCGCATACCACGCGGAATCACTGCAATCTCCAGCGGCGCGACCTCAAGCACGCCCAACTCCGTGACCAGCTTCAGCACGCCCTGCTGCGGCACGATCAACAGCTCGCCATCGGCATTGAAGAACACCCGCTCCATCGACTGATTCGCCGCGTACCGGTAGATGCTCGCCCCCGCAGGCTGGTTGGGTTCAGCATTGGCCACGACGCACGTCAGGCCGTCGAGGAAATCAGTCGCGGTCTCGGGAAAGGGTTGCGGATTCCAACGCAGTCGATTGGGCGTGACGGGACCCAGCTCTGCGCTGAGTTGCCGCTCCAGACGCTGATAAGGGCCGTGATGGGCCGATGGTCGAATACGGTACAGCCAGGTTCGCCGTGCTTCGCTGCGCGCCACCGTAAAAGCGGTGCCGGAGAGCAATTCGGTATATAGGCCGTAGGGCACCTTTTGCGGCGAATTCTGCCCGACCGGCAATGCACCCAGCAGGGCCTCGCTGCTGAACTCGTTGCCGAAGCCGGACAGGTATCGAGAGGTTTCGCCCATTTGTTGTTGTGGTTGCATAGCCTTCTCTCATTTCGCGTAATGCGTTTACGCAAAAAGTAATTTGAACTCACCAGGGCGTCAAGCTATAAACAGCGCCTCGATAAGTGAGCCCGCACGAACAGGCATTTGAATTCATGGCAGACAGCAACGCGGACACAGCGCCACGGCGGCAGAAGGTACAGGCCGCAGAGGTAGGTACTGACATTCTCACTGCTCTGGCCGAACTGGCCCCGGCGACCTCCCTATCGCGCCTGGCCGAACATGTCGGGATGCCTGCCAGCAAGGTCCACCGCTACTTGCAGGCCCTGATGGCCAGCGGCTTCGCCGAGCAGGATCCGTTGACGAACCATTACGGGCTGGGCCGCGCTGCGCTGTTCGTGGGGCTGGCCGCGTTGGGCCGACTGGACGTGGTCAAACTGGCAACGCCGCATCTGGCGCAACTGCGTGATGAACTCAACGAAACCTGCTTCCTTGCGGTTTGGGGCAACCGCGGTCCCGCCGTCGTGCACGTGGAGCAAGCCGTGCGCGCCGTGACGCTGGTGACGCAGGTGGGCTCTGTGCTGCCTTTGCTGGGCTCATCGACCGGGCTAGTGTTCAACGCCTTCATGCCCAACGCCGAGACCGCGCAATTGCGCGAAGAGGAACTGAAGCTTCCCTCGGCGCCCACCCCTGCAGCTCTGCTCGCCGCCATGAGCGAACTGCAACGCACCCACATCCAGCCCGTCCACGGCCTGTTGATGGCTGGCGTCAACGCACTCTCCGCGCCGCTGTTCAGTGGCGACCAGCGGTTGGCAGGCGTGATCACCATCGTCGGTGGCGAGCCCGGCTTCATGGCCGAAGCGGATGGCGCGGCGGCGAAGCGACTGCTGGCAGTCGCGCGCAAGATCAGCGCGCGGATGGGTGCCTAACGGCAAACAGGAGGAACGGCAGCAGCGAATGCTCCTGCGTCAATGGCGCAAATTGACCGGTGGCCGGCAAAGGTCTAGCGTTCGTCTGTCTTTTCCAGACCCGGAGGCATCATGGATATTCAAATCCGACCGCTTACGTCATTCGAAGGCAGCAGCTGGGAGGTTCGCTTGGACCGAAACAAGGTCACGTTTCGCAGCGAGTCCGAGGCCCGAGCTTTCGTTCAGCTCCTCGAGTCGCGCCTATCAGCGCCCCATCAACTACCCGACGTCGCCACCGACCTTCAACTCCACAGCCGAGCTGGCTGATCGCATCAGGCAGGGTTGCATGTAGCAGTACCAGCACCCTGCCTTCCCTTGGCTAACGTCCGCCGAAACCATCCTCAGATACGCAGCGCAACGCCCAGTCGCAATTCGCGGCCAGGCTCGTAACTGCCGTGAATGCCTTCATAGCCGGGAATGCTTTCGGAATCTTCGTTGCTGGTGTGATCCAGGTACTGCTTGTCGAACAGGTTCTTCAGCGTCCAGGTTGATTACGAGTCGGTCATCGCTTAACGCCGACCACTGGGCATAAAGGTCGTGCACGCCGTAACCGGGTTTGTCGAGGGTGCCCACACCGGTCCGCAGCGAATCGACAGCCGTGACGAAGCGGCCCTGCCAGCCGTAGCTCAGTCTGTCAGTTGCACGATATTCGGCAAAACCGATCCCGGTGTCGCCCAGGGTCGTGCCCAACCCGCTGTGCTCGTAGACATTGAGCTCCTCACCGTCCAGCTCGACATCGTTGTGGTGGTAGCTCAGCCCGAAGACGCGAAGCAAACTCTGTTTCGACCAGTTTGCTTGGCGGTGTATAGCGCATCGTCAGCCCGGACAATCAAGCTACTGGAGTCATCCACTGCTGGTATGGCGGACGCAACCCCTACGCTTACCGTGATTCGCACCGGGCCGCGGTCAGTAGGAATAACGGCATTCTCAACCGCCACCCGCAGCTTTTCAGCAACGAGCACGGCGCCTTCTGCGTCTGTATGAGGGAGAATCAAGCCAAACTCCTCTCCTCCAAGTCTGCCGAATACGTCATGCGTGCGGAGCACGGCGCTGCAGAGCGACGACAACTCTTTCAATACGACGTCGCCAATCGGATGCCCGTACGTATCGTTCACCTGTTTGAAGAAGTCGATGTCAAGCAACACCAGGCTGAGCGGTGCGTCGTGGCGCAGCGAACGGCCTAGTTCGCTTTCCAAAGTCTCAAGAAAATCACGCCGGCTCCGAGCCCCTGTCAGCAGATCAATGCTGATGATTTCTCGCAGCGAGTCATGTGCACGCTTTAGCGCCGCCGTGCTTTTTAGGTGCCGCTGCGTAGCGAAGTAGAGAAATGAAGCGAAAGCGAGCAGTAAGATCGAGATTGCAGCAGCACAGGAAATCAGGAATTGGCTTCGTTCCCGAAACGCTGCCAAGTATTCGGCGGGTGAAAGCTGAACGATGACGACCAGGCCGGCTTCCTTCAGACGTCGATACGCGGTCAGGCGATCAAGCTGATCGATGGCGCTCGGTCCTCGATAAAAGCCATTGTCGGGTTTCGTGCTATCGAAATAGGGACGATCCCCAGGCACCACCATTCCGTCCAGGCGCGCATCAAGGTTGATCGAAGAGGCCGCTGCGCGTGGCACCCGGTCCAGACCGACCAGAGCGATTAGCCCATGGCTCCCGATGTTGATCTGTTTGTAGAAATCGGTGAAGAACGCAACCGGGATCGAAAGAACGACCACCCCGGAAAACTCTCCGTCCTTAATAACCGGTCTGGTTAACTGTATGGACCAGATTTCCGAGACGCGGCCGAGTATCGGTTTACTCACAAACAGCTGGTCTTGCCCAAGGTTGTCTCGGTGCACGCGAAAATGTTCGCGATCGCTCAGGTCGACTTTTCTGGCCAGCGAGTCCAGAGACGAGCCAACCAACCATCCATCTGCATCTATCAGTGCGAGCTGGCCGACCAGAGTCTCGTACCGTGGAAGTTTTGTTTTGGCTATCATCTGAAACGCGTCAGGGTCCTTTACCAGCTCCTCACGCACGTCCTGTATCAAGGCGTCGGCGTAACGGACGACACTGCGTACATGCTCTTCGAACGCTATCGCCAGATTCATCGCGTCATTGCGCGCGGCTTGTTCTACCAGCTCACTTTCATGTTTTAGCCAAGCGTTAAGAATGGCCCACATAGGGACCAGCGTCGCCAACAGCGCAGCGATAACTACGAGCCCGGCCTGAGCCTCGGTAGAGCGACGTCGGACCAATTTCAATCTCCAGAGCGGCGTCTATACAGTTGGGCAAGTACGCGTCCACCAAGACAGCGAAATACCTGTAGGGCTATCGAATGACAGCGCTATAGAGCCGTAGAGTCAAAATGCTATCACCCTTAATCAAACCGTCAAAAATAATTTCCAAAAAGATGGTGCCGCATGGCTAGCGGAACGAAAAACAGACGGATTCGTGGGCCTAGGCATCCAGACACGTCTGGCCTCACGTTGGCCCGAATGCTGCTGCCTTGTTCCAGGCTCATTCCCCACGTGTCGAGCTGCACACGCTCTGGACTGGTAGTGGCGATGGATCAGACTTTAGTCCTCAGGCTCGTTCGCGCGGCGCTCGCTCAAGAATCGCCTCATCGAGTCGAAGCAGTCGAACTGCTCGGTCTTGGAGCAAATCGTCAATGGGGCTGGAAGGTGGTAAGCGCAGCAATGATCCGGTCACGTTGAGCACCAGCGCTTCACGGGTGAAAACCTCCGCGCCCAGGGAATAGAACGCGGCGATAAGCTGGCGTAACCCCAACGGTAATCTCCATTGCGCTCGAAGGGCTGATCCAAAGCTGGCGGAGCGTTCGCGCAATGCGCAGTGAATTTCGTCCTCCGTCAGCTCACCACCGCTATCCAGCCACTCCTGCAAGCTTCTAAGCAGAGCAAGCTCGCCGATGTTGTGCAGCAGCCCGGCCGTGTAGGAGAGCTCCGTGTCGAGCTTGAGTCTGCTTGCAAGCCAATGAGCAAGATCGGCGGCGCGCTGGGCATACTCGGCGCTGGAAGCTGCCTGATGCTTTAAGCGGGGATCCGACAAGGTGGCATTGTTCTGAACCGCTAGCTGCAAGGTTAGATTCAGTGCTCGCTTCACACCAAGGCGCGGCAAAGCCTGGCCAAGTGTCTTGCACACAGCGCCGTTGTGCTGCCCAGCACTGTTGGCAATGGACACCAGGCGCGCCGTAATCTGAGGATCTGACGATAGCTTCGATTCCAGCATCGCGAGGTCCCAGTCTTCCGTCTGCATGCAGGCCGCGACCGCAACCTGCACCGACTCCAAAACCGGCGCACCGGCGTTGTTGGAGCGCATTCGGTCTAGAAAGCCGCTTAGCGTCCCGGTTGCGCTAGCGGTCTGTGTGCTTACTATGCGGGGACCGGGCAACAGCGAGTTCAGGCGAACTCGCAAGTCGGCCAGGCTGTAAGGCTTTTTCAAATAGGCTTTCGGTGCCAACGGACGCACGGCACGCACACTGACGCCGTCCACCCGGTCGCTGATGACTATGGCGGGCAACAGCCGCGTCGCTTGGTGATTGCGCAGCTCGTGCAGTAGGTTTCGAGCATCCAATTGCGCCAGCTCACCGTCAGCCATCAAGAAGCTCGGCGGTTGCTTTCGACAGACCCTGAGTGCCGACTGGCCATCATTAACCTGAACAGTCCGGATTCCTGGACGAAGTGCTACGACCAGGCGGGCAAGCTCGTCAGCGCGCCAGGGCTCGTTATAGGCAATCAATACATAGGACATGCTCGCTGAGACGCTCACGCTACCGCTCCGTTATCAATGACCCGTTGGCACACAGAAGCGCGAGCCGAGCGGCCGTTGGCGGGCGCAGCTTTGGCAATACTGCTCAAGACATACGCTCAGCGTCGCAACGCCGCCACCTACGAAGCCAGCATAAAGCCATGCATCAGAATGTCATTGACGGCGCGCAACACCGATCTAGATAGCCGGCTTTAAGGAGCCGCGGGCGATAGACCAACACTCTTCGCCGAGGGCGCGTAACGAACAGCGCGACGCGACCGCAAGGCGCAGCGCCGCAATAACGGAAACGTCTAGGAGCGCCCTAACCGACCAGGACACTCATCCAGCGCCAGGAAGAGCAGCCCGGCCCAGGATAGCGATACGTGCGAGCAAACGGCTCCCAGCCCCGGAACGCGACCTCACGATCACGGCTGCTCTCCCTCGGCCAGGCGCAATGAACCTTTTATAGCGTCAGGGCAACGGGTTACCTAACCCCGGCTCGTTCGGGTCGATATCGGGCGTGCTTTTCGGCGGGTCTGAGGGCTGGGTGCCCTTGTCATGTCCAGAACCGGGTTGGACATCTGGATTATCGGTAATGAAATCAGGCTCAGGAGAATGGCTGGGGTTCTGGTCCTGTCCCGGCACCGGTTGTTGATTGTGGGGTCTGTCAAGCGGATCGATACTCATGGAACACCTCCCGTTAACCATACGTGGTTCCAAGATTCGATGCAGTTGCGGGTGATTGGTGCCAGCCACAGGTCGTGCCGCAGAGTTTGTCCAAACCGCTCATCCACCTTGGTGGCATTTGCCATTGTTGCGGGCACCACGCAGCGCCAATATCCGGACAACCCAATAACAACAAGATCCAGGAGCCAGCCATGCGCGATCATGCCACTGCGGCCAGCGAATTCGACTTTCAGCAGACGGTCTCGGCCATCCTCAGCGGTGATCTCTCCGCCATGAATGCCTGCGTCGAGTGTTGTGACCGTCACGCCGATTCGGACAAGGTCGCACTTATCTGGGAAGGCCGCGACGGCCAGCGAGCCACCTGGACCTTCGCACAGCTCAAGGAAGCCTCGGCGCGCTTCGCCAATCTGTTGGACAGTTATGGCATCAAGCCGGGCGATACCGTAGCCGGTCTGTTGCCGCGCACCCCCGAATTGCTCGTCACCATTGTTGGCACATGGCGCGCTGGCGCTATCTATCAGCCGCTGTTTACCGCCTTCGGCCCAAAAGCGGTCGAGCATCGAGTCAAGGAATCCGGCGCCAAGCTGGTCGTCACCGATGCCGCCAACAGCGAGAAGCTGGACGCCATTGAAAGCGCCCCGCGCCGCCTGGTCGTAGGCGATGGCGCCGACGACTTCTGGACCCAGGTCAACCAGCAATCGAGCGAATTCGAGCCGGTGCTGCTGGCGGGTGACGCACCCTTTCTCGCCATGTTCACCTCCGGCACCACCGGACCGGCAAAGCAGCTGCATGTGCCGCTCAAGGCCATTGTCGCGTTCGTCACCTACATGCGCGATGCGGTCGACCTGCGACCCGAGGACAATTTCTGGAACATCGCTGATCCGGGTTGGGCGTACGGCCTGTATTACGCCGTCACCGGGCCGCTCGCCATGGGCCATTCCACTTTGTTTTATGAAGGCGGCTTCACCGTCGACAGCACTTGTCGCGTCGTCAATGAATACAAGATCACCAACATGGCAGGCTCACCCACCGCGTTTCGCCTGCTGTTGGCGGCCAAGGACGAGGTCGAGGGCAAGATCAAGGGTCGCCTGCGCGCCGTGAGCAGCGCAGGCGAGCCGCTCACCCCCGAAGTGATCCGCTGGTTCAGCAGCGGCCTTGGCTGCACGATCCACGACCATTACGGACAGACCGAACTCGGCATGGTCCTGTGCAACCACCATGCGCTGAGCCATACCGTACGCATCGGCACGGCGGGCTACGCGATGCCCGGGCACCGCGTCGTGGTGATCGATGATCAACAACGCGAGCTGGAGCCCGGCAAACCAGGAATGCTCGCGCTGGACCGCAACCAGTCTCCCCTGCTGTGGTTCAACGGTTATGCGGGCACCCGCACCAAAGCCTTCGTCGGGCATTACTACCTGAGCGGCGACACCGTCGAGCTCAATGACGACGGCAGCATCAGCTTCGTTGGCCGCGCCGATGACGTGATCACCACATCCGGCTACCGGGTCGGCCCTTTCGACGTGGAAAGCGCCCTGGTGGAACACCCGGCCGTGATCGAAGCGGCGGTGATCGGCAAGCCCGATCCAGAGCGCACCGAATTGGTGAAGGCCTTCGTTGTGCTGCATGCGAGCCACAATGCCGATCCAGCATTGGCCGACGAGCTGCAACAACACGTGCGTCAGCGCCTTTCCGCCCACGCCTACCCGCGCGAAATCGAGTTCGTCAGCGAACTTCCGAAGACCCCGAGCGGAAAAATTCAGCGATTCCTGCTGCGCGACCGGGAAAAGACAGCGCAGCAAACCACAACAGCAGCGGCGAGCTGAACCCAGACGGTCGGCACCTTACAACCCGGCGGCGTCAGGCCCCGCCAGTAAATGCTATCAGCGTGGCGTAAGCCTTCGGCGGCCCAGGTGGCCGCTTCTTTTTGGCAGCCGGCATGACGGCTGCCCACACTCGCGCCGAGGGATACCAACCTGAGCCGGCGATATTAGGATTCTCATGACCGTTTCGACCGAAGACCGCATGCTGCCCACCGAGCACGGCGACGTATTCACGCGGCGCTGGCGCACCCGTCATTCGCGTAGAACGCCCATCGTCCTGATGCACGATTCCCTCGGCTGCGTCGAGCTGTGGCGCGACTTTCCCGAGCGCCTTGCTGTGGCCACCGAGCGCGACGTCATTGCCTACGACCGGCTCGGCTTTGGTCGCTCCGCAGCGCATCCGGGTGGCTGGTCGAACAGCTTCATTCGCGACGAAGCCGAGCGGTACTTTCCGCCAGTGCGGCACGCGCTGGATATCGAGCATTTCATCGCGCTCGGCCACAGCGTAGGCGGCATCATGGCCGCCAGCCTAGCCGCCCATCACCCTGACAATTGTCACGCGCTAATCACCATCGCCGCCCTTGCCTTTGTCGAAGATCGAACCTTGCAAGGCATCCGCGCCACTCAGGCAGCATTTGCCGAACCGGGCCAGGTCGACCGCCTACGGAAATACCACGGCGCAAAGGCCGAGTGGATTCTCTGGGCGTGGATCGACACCTGGCTTTCGGACAGTTATGCCAACTGGACAATCGAAGAAAGCGCCCCGGGCTTCGCCTGCCCGTTACTGGCCATTCATGGCCGGGAAGACGAATACGGTTCGCTGGATCATCTTCACCGTGTCGCTGCGCTGGGGAGCGGCAGCGTGCAGAAGCTTCCGCTCGACGGCTGTCAGCACGTTCCTCATCGTGAGCGGCCTGAGGCAGTAATCGAGACGGTTGCCCGCTTTCTCCAAGAGCAGGGGGAAGTAGGGCTGCTGGGAGTGGGCGGTTTATCGCGCGCTTGAATAGAAGGCCAGCGCGGTAGCCGTGATCAGGATCAGCCCCATGCCGACAATCTGCAGGCCCGCCAGGCTTTCGTTCAAAACTGCGACGCCGAACAGCGTCGCACTCACCGGCTCAACCATTGCCACCACCGAGGCGACAGATGGCGCGGTATGGTGCAGGCCGATGATATACAGCGTGAAGGACAACCCCGCGCCAAGCACGCCCAGTAGCATGAACAGCGGCCAGCTCGGCGAACGGAAAACAGCCATCACCTGGTTGGCCTCGACAAGCCAGATAAATACCGTAACAAGCGCGGCGAAAGCGATGACAAGAATCGCCTGTGGGGTGCCGTGCGGCGCCGCATATTTGAAGCCGAAAATGAATACCGCGTAGGACAGCCCTGCAAGCAGTCCGGCGCCCGCGCCGATCAACGTGACGCCACCCGCGCCATTCTCGTAGACGCCTGTCAGCAGCACGATGCCAAGCATCACCATCCCGATCGCGACCCACTTCAGTGGAGTCGATCGTTCCAGTTTGAGAACGAATGACACCAGGTAAACGAACACTGGCGCGCAATACATCAGCGTCGCTGCAACGGCTACGCTGCTTTGCCTGATGCTTAGGAAATAGAAAGCGAAGTTGCCGGCTACACCGAGCCCTGCGATCACCGACCAGAACCAGAGTTTGCGGTTTGCCAGTCCGCTGGCACCTGGTCGCAACGCTAGCCAGAGGAGAACAAACAACAACCCGATGGCGCCTCGAAAGAACGAAACGACGAACGCATCCCAGCCATCGTTCAAGAGAACACCGGCGATCCCGCCCGATATTCCCCAGCAAAGCGCCGCCATCGCCACAAGCGCCGTGCCCTTACGCGCCATTGCCATAGCCTCTTCCGGAGTGGCGACTGCCCTGTCACTTCGATTAACCCTGTCCTCTGTTCGATGCTCGCAAGCCAAGGCCGTTCGAATGCCCAACGCAGCCAGACCGTCCGGTTATGCACCGAGGTCGCTTGATCAGTACGGCTTTTGGCAACCAGCAGAAGCAGGTCGTCTGCCTGCGGCAGCCGACGGAGACCTGCATCCGTACGGGCAAACACGGTCGCAGCCAATGAAGCGACCTTTAGTACGCCGGTCATCTGTTTTTCAGCTATGACTGTCGGGACAGGTTCGATCCGACCATTGACCAGAGGAAGCCAGATGGAGCGATTCACCGGTGGTTGCCTGTGCGGCAACCTGCGGTTTGTGGCGACGGGCCGCCCGAAGCGCGTTGGCCTATGCCATTGCCTCGACTGCCGAAAGCATCACGGTGCCCTCTTCTACGCCGCCGCGGTGTTTGCGCAGGATGCCGTGACGATCACCGGCGAAGCGCAGGACTATGCCGGGCGACATTTCTGCCCCCGCTGTGGCTCGTCCGTTTTCGCACGCACAGCAGACGAAATCGAAGTGCATCTGGGTTCCCTCGACGCTCCTGATCAACTGATGCCCAGTTACGAAAGTTGGACGGTTCGTCGCGAGGCCTGGTTGCCGTTGTTTCCGCTCACGCGGCACGAACGGGACCGTGATACCAACGCTGACGACCCGCCCCCCGAGTTGCAGACCTAAAGAGACCCTTCGGCCATCCGGATCGCTCGCCGCAGCACAGCCGATATTCGAAGCCAAGGCACCGCGCGGTGCATCCACGGTGCCGAGGGATGTGACCCAGCCTGTTACTGTTTGTCGATTCGAGTGACGACGGCGTTCATCCCTTTCGAAACAAAGTCGAACTCAACCTGGTCACCCTGATGCAAGGTCCGGAGTTGATCCGGCGTTGCCTTGAAGCCCATGGTCATGGATGGCCAGCCGAGTGCTTCGACCGGGCCGTGAGCGATGATGACCGAGCCCTTTTCCAGGTTCACCTTCTTGACCCTACCGGTGGCGGTAGCGGCCTGTCCTCCGGCCACCTGCTGGTCCGTTTGCATGTTCATGCCTTTGTGATCCATCGGCATGCCGTTCATGGGCTGCTTGTCGGCGGCATAGGCAACAGGTACTAGGAAGAACGTCGCAAGACAGATGTGCTTAATGTTCATGAGTGTGCTCCTGCGGAGTTGATGGGGTGGTGTGGGATGGTCGGCAATTGACGGCGGCGCATCAGCAAGTACGCCGCAGGCAGCACGAACAGGGAAAGCAAGGGCGCGGTAATCATCCCGCCGACCATGGGCGCGGCGATGCGGCTCATGATTTCGCTGCCGGTTCCGCCCCCCAAAAGGATGGGCAACAGACCGGCGATGATGACTGCCACTGTCATGGCCTTGGGGCGCACGCGCTGTACGGCGCCCTCGCGGATCGCGTCGAGCAGGTCGGCTTCATCTCGCGCACCGGCGTTGAGGCGGTCTCGCCAGGCGTTCGTCAGGTACAGCAACATGATGACGCCGAACTCAGCGGAAACCCCGGCGAGCGCGATGAAGCCAATACCGGTCGCGACGGAGAGGTTGTAGCCCAGTAGATACAGAAACCAGACACCTCCGGTCAGGGCGAATGGCAGCGTGGCCATGATCAACAGCGCCTCGCCGAAGCGGGAAAACGTGTGGTAGAGCAGAACAAAGATGATCAGCAAGGTCGCCGGCACCACCAGTTTCAACTTGGCGTTGGCGCGCTCCATGAACTCGAATTGACCGGAGTAGCTGATGCTCATGCCGGACTCGAGCTGAACACTTTCGCTGACCCTTTGCCTCAGATCGCTCACCACAGCGGCCATGTCACGACCACGGACATCGACGTAGACCCAGCCCGACAGCCTGGCGTTTTCGCTTTTGAGCATCGGTGGGCCGTCGGTCACCTTGACCTCGGCAACCGTGCCCAGGGTGATCTGACTGCCCTGCGGCGTGTAGATAGGCAGGTCGCGCAGATCCGTCAGCGAGTCGCGCCACTCTCGACCGTAGCGAAGGTTGATCGGATACCGCGCAAGCCCTTCGACAGTCTCACCGACGGTCTGGCCTCCGATGGCACCGGCCACGATCGATTGCACATCCGCTATGTTCAAGCCGTAACGTGCCGCCGCGACACGATCGATGTCCACATCGATATAGCGCCCGCCGGTCAGTCGCTCGGCCAACGCCGAGCTGACACCGGGCACGGTTTTGGCGATTTTCTCGATGGCCAAGGTGGCGTTATCGATCTTCGCCAACTCGGTGCCATACACCTTCACCCCGATCGGGCTCTTGATACCGGTCGCCAGCATGTCGATGCGGTTTCGAATGGGCGGGATCCAGAGGTTGGCCAACCCAGGCACTTGCACCGTGCGGTCCAGCTCCTCCACCAGTTTTTCGGACGTCATTCCTTCGCGCCACTGATCCTTCGGCTTGAACTGAATGGTCGTTTCGAACATTTCCAGCGGCGCAGGATCGGTTGCGGTGTCGGCTCGCCCCGCCTTGCCAAACACGCGGGCAACCTCTGGAACCGTTTTGATTAGCCGGTCGGTCTGCTGTAACAGCTCGGATGCCTTCTGCGCCGAGAGGCCCGGAAGTGCAGTGGGCATATAGAGCAGGTCACCTTCGTCCAACGGTGGCAAGAACTCACCACCGAGGCGACTGGCAGGCCACAAGCCCGTCAGAAAGACCAGAACCGCCACCAGCAACGTTGTCTTTGGCCAACGCAGCACCGCGTCCAAGGCAGGCTTGTAGATCCAGATGAGGCCTCGATTGAGCGGATTGCGGTGTTCATCCGGGATGTTGCCCCGTATCCAGTAGCCCATGAGGACCGGAACCAGCGTGACGGACAACCCGGCAGCGGCCGCCATTGCATAGGTTTTGGTGAAGGCCAGCGGACCGAACAGCCGACCTTCCTGCGCCTCAAGGGTGAACACTGGAATGAACGACAGGGTGATGATCAGCAGGCTGAAGAACAGGGCCGGTCCGACCTCGACGGCCGCCTCGGTGATGACCTTCCAATGCTCCTGGCCTTTAAGGGTGGAATCTGGGTAGCGCTTGTGCCACGCCTCAATGTGCTTGTGAGCGTTTTCGATCATGACGATAGCTGCGTCGACCATCGCTCCGATGGCAATGGCGATGCCGCCCAGGGACATGATGTTGGCGTTGATACCCTGCCGCTGCATGATCACGAACGCGATCAGGATGCCGATTGGCAACGAAACGATTGCCACCAGAGACGAGCGCAAATGCCAAAGAAACAGCGCGCAAACCAATGCAACAACGATGAACTCCTCGATGAGCTTGTGGGTGAGGTTTTCAACGGCGCTGTCGATCAATTTGCTGCGGTCGTAGGTCGTGACGATTTCAACACCCGGAGGCAAGCTCGCTTTGAGTTCGTCGAGCTTGGTCTGGACCGCGGCGATGGTTTCCCGCGCGTTTTTGCCGCTGCGCAGAATGACCACTCCACCGACCACTTCCCCCTCGCCATCAAGCTCGGCAATGCCGCGGCGCATCTCTGGGCCGAGCTGAACGTGCGCAACGTCTCCAAGGGTTACCGGCACGCCACCATCGAGACGCAGCGGAATGGCTCGAAAATCGCTCAATGTCTGCAAATAGCCGGTCGCACGAACCATGAACTCGGTTTCTGCCAGTTCCAGAACACTCCCGCCGGTTTCACGGTTCGCCTCGTCGATGGCCGTTGCAATCTGCTGCTGTGTCACGCCCCGGCTGGCCATGCGTACCGGGTCGAGTACCACCTGGTACTGCTTGACCATCCCGCCGATGGGCGCGACTTCCGCCACGTTGGGCAGTGTCTTGAGTTCATAGCGCAGGAACCAGTCCTGCAGAGAGCGCAGCTGCGAGAGGTCATGCCTGCCCGTGCGATCCACCAGCACATATTGGTAGATCCAGCCGACACCCGTGGCATCTGGGCCTAAGGCGGGCTTGGCCGCGGCGGGCAGCCGGCTTTGTACCTGACTCAGGTATTCCAGTACCCGCGAGCGGGCCCAGTAGAGGTCAGTGCCGTCCTCGAACAGGACGTACACGTAGCTGTCTCCAAAGAACGAGTAGCCGCGCACCGTCTTCGCGCCTGGCACCGACAACATCGTTGTGGTCAGTGGATAGGTGACCTGGTTTTCGACGATCTGAGGCGCCTGGCCCGGGTATGGGGTGCGGATGATGACCTGGACATCGGAAAGGTCAGGCAAGGCATCGACCGCTGTGTTCTTGACCGCCCAGACGCCCCAGGCCACCGCGAAAACAGTGGCCAGCAGAACCAAAAATCGGTTGGCGACGGACCAGCGAATCATGGCTGCAATCATGGCTGGCCCCCGAGCTTCACGATGCGCTCGATGATCAGGCCCTCGTCAGTTTCACGCACGCCAACGCGGACACGGTCACCCGACTGCAAGCCTGAGGTAAGCGATGGATCGGCAACCGGAAAGGCCATGGTCATCCCAGGCATGTTCAAGGTCTTGAACGGGCCATGCGACAGGCCAACCATGCCGTCTTCCAGCCCCACAATCGTGCCTTCAGCCTCGTGCAATGCAGATTCGAAGGAGGACTTCGGCTGTTCCAGGCTTTGCGCGGTCAGTCCGCGCAGACTCGCCTCGGAATCAAGCAGGAACTGGCCGGACGCAACGACCTTCTGGCCGGCTTCGAGCCCTTCAAGTATCTCGGTTCTGTCATCGAATTCCCGACCGATACGCACCTCGACGGGACGGTAACGGCCTTCATCCTCCGCCAGCATGACCAATGCCCGGCGACCGGTCCGAATGACCGCCTCGGAAGGAATGACCAAAGCCTGCTCGACGTCGCGATTCAAGGTCACTTGCGCCGTCATGCCGGGGCGTAGTCGCTGTTGTGGGTTAGGCAGCTCGACCCGGACACGCACCGTACGGCTATCCAGGTTGGCTTGCGGCAGCACGGCCTGAGTCGTCCCTTCCAAGGATTCACCGGCAAAGGCCGGCAAGCGCGCGGTTACTTTCTGCCCTTGTGCCAGATGACCGACCTGGGCCTCAGGCACCGCCACCTCCAACCAAACGGTGCTCAGTCCATTGATGCGTGCAAGTGATGCGCCGGCAGGTACTGTCATGCCCTCGCGAACATCGAGACTGCTCAACACGCCAGCAATCGGGCTGGTTACGGTCCAGACCGCGCGTGTCTTGCCGCTCCGTTGCAGTTGCGCAATGACGTCTGCCGGCATACCGGCGAGGCGTAACCGTTGCCGCGCCGCGGCCAACAGCTGGGGTTCACCAACGTCTCGGAGCGCCAGGTACTCTTCCTGTGCCGCGGCCCATTCCGGTATGAGCAGATCGGCCAGCGGCGCCCCCTTGTCGATCACATCCTCAGGTGCCCGATCGTAAACGCGCTCGACGAAGCCTCCAGCGCGCGCCTGCACCACCGCCACGTCGCGCTCGTCGAACATCAATGCTCCGGTGGCTTCAAGCGACTGACTGATCGACTCACGCACAGCCGTCGCCAGACGAATGCCAAGATTCTGCGTGACGCTCGGGTCGATCTTCATCGATGCCCCGTCGCTGCCTTCATCGGCATAACGCGGGACGAGCTCCATATCCATGAAGGGTGACTTGCCCGGTTTGTCGAATTTCTGCTGCGGGACCATAGGGTCGTACCAATAGAGCACGGCCCTGCCCTCATCATCAGCTGCTTGTGCCAAGGCTGCGGTGGGCATCACGGCTGCTGCGGTCGCACCAATCATCACGCTGAGTACGAGCGCCAGCTGTTGTGTGTGGAAGCTCATGGTTGGGTATCTCCAAAGGCGAAATGCAGGCGGGCGTTGCTCAGCGAAAGGTCACGAGACGTGTCGATGCGACGCAGACGGGTTTCGACGAGCTGGCGGCGCGCATCGATCACAGCGATCAATTCGCCTTTCCCAGCGCGGTAATCGGCCATGGCCAGATCAACCTTCTGTTCTGCGAGCGGCAGCAGGGTTTGTTCGAGGCGCGTCAGTACCCGAGACAAGCGCTGATGCTCAGCGAGGTTGGCGGTCAGCTCCTGGTCATGCATACGTAACGTCGCCTGGCGCTGAGCCTCGATCTGCGCGAGCCGTGCCCGCTCGGCAGCGATCTTCGGGTCCTGTCGCGAGCCGGTGAACATCGGCAGGTCGAAGCTAACGCTGAGGTTCACCATGTCGCCGTACTCCCGACCCCGACGCAGGTAGTCGACGCCCCAACTCCAGTCCGGAGTTTTTTCGGCGATGGCCTGGCTGACGTTTGCCTCGGCCTCGCGCGTCATCGGCCCGAATGCCAGCAGTGCCGGATGGCGGTCGAGGTTGTGCTGGTAGTGAACAGCGTCGGCGGGCCATTGCGGCCAGACGCCTGTCAGCGGCTGGTCAGCCGGCTCGCCTATCCACCGGCGTAATTCGGCCCGTGCAACCGCCTGGTTGCGTACCAACTCATCTTCCTGTTCTGCCAGCAAGGCAGCTTCCTGCTTGGGAAGCACGCTGTCGGCGGTCTGGCCGCGCCCGCCAGCAATACGCGCCTGCACAGCCTGGGAAAACAGCTTGTTCTCGCCGTAGAACTGTTTGAAAAGACTCAGCTGCTGCTCGACCGCGAAGCTAGCGATCCAGGCCTCGGCGGTCGCTTGACGAACACTGAGACGCTCGATGGACTGCTGCACGCCTGCAAGCGCGACACCTGCCTGCGCAGCCTCGATCCGAGCGCGCCGTTTCGCCCGATTCGGTACATCTTGCATGACGCCGACCATTTGCATGGTCATGGCCTCTTCATCGAGCCGCCAGCGTGTGTCGCCTTCGATGGGTACGTTTTGCAGCCCAAGCCTGAGCTTCGGATCCGGGAGCTCGCCTGCCGGAATCGCAGCGCTACGAGCAGCGTGGAGGTTGGCAGTTTGCGCGGCTAACGAAGGTGCCTGCTGCTCGGCCAGGCTCAAGGCCTGTTCCAACGTTAGAGCTGACACGAGCCCGGGAAACGAGAGCGCGCCCATGATCAAGGCGGCCACTTGATGGGGCGCCCAGCGAATAAGGGGTTTCATTTAAAGGATTCCTGATCTTCCATGCGGGCCAAAGGGCGCGCGGTAACCGACCCGAATGCTCACATTCGGGCGGGTTTCTAGAATTCGATCGGAATCAGACGCGGGGTGGGTGCCAGACGGCGTCCAGAAGACGGGAAGGGATCTGGTCGTTATAGGGTGTAGTCACGGGCTTGGCTGCAGAAATCACGTCCGCCTTGGCCGCTGCAATCTGAACGAGGCTGGAGGTTTTGCATTCTTGCCCGTTCTTGCAGACGGTCGTTGGGCCTTGATCCTTTCCTTCACGACAATCTTGATCAGCGTCGTCCATGCCGTTCATGCCTTCCATATCAGCCATCTGGTGATGCACCGACGATGTTGCCGGCATGAGTAGTTGCGCCATCCCATTGATCGGAAGCGTAAGTACCAGCAGCAGGATAAGGAAGGAACGCATGTTGACGGTCATGGGCTCAGCCTATGCGGCAACGCAGAAGCAATCAATAAGACATTTGGTCGCTCTGCAATCTGCGTAGTCACTTGGGCCCTGTTCTTGTAAACGCACGCATTGACCGCGACGGCTATTCATCACAGCCCCGTTCGGTGATTACGTGTCTCGCTTCGCTTCGGCCAGATCAAGGACGGGATCATCTGGCCTGATCGTTTCGCTAATTACACACATGGCGAAGCCGCACCGGCAGCGGCCTTGTGCCGTCGCCGGTGCGCTTGAAAGCGCGGTGAAACAACTGGATCGATTGGAACGGCAACCGGAGTCGGTTGCCGTCTCGGTGGTTACTCAGTGGTGCTGAGCACGCCGCGCTTAATCTGATCACGCTCGATGGATTCGAACAGCGCCTTGAAGTTGCCCTCGCCGAAGCCGCTATCACCTTTGCGCTGAATGAACTCGAAGAACACCGGACCCAGCACGGTGCCGGAGAAGATTTGCAGCAGCAGGCGCTGCTCGCCGTCCTCAACTGCACCGTCCAGCAGAATGCCGCGGGATTTCAGCTCTTCTACCGGCTCGCCGTGGTTGGGCAGCCGCCCCTCAAGCATCTCGTAGTAGGTTTCCGGCGGCGCAGTCATGAAGACGGTGCCGCTGGCCTTCAGCTTGTCCCAGGTCTCGATCAGGTTGTCGGTGAGGAAGGCGACGTGCTGGATACCCTCACCGTTGAACTGCATGAGGAATTCCTCGATCTGCCCAGCGCCCTTCGACGACTCCTCGTTGAGGGGGATGCGGATCATGCCGTCCGGCGCGGTCATGGCCTTGGATGTCAGGCCGGTGTACTCACCCTTGATGTCGAAGTAACGGATCTCACGGAAGTTGAACAGCTTCTCGTAGAAGTCCGCCCAGTAAGCCATGCGACCGCGGTAAACGTTGTGGGTCAGATGGTCGATGAGCTTCAGGCCAGCGCCGACCGGATGACGCTCGACGCCCTCCAGGAACACGAAATCGATGTCATAAATCGAGCTGCCCTCACCGAAACGGTCGATCAGATACAACGGCGCTCCGCCGATACCCTTGATTGCCGGCAGGCGCAGCTCCATCGGACCGGTGGGCAGCTCGATAGCCTGAGCACCCAGCTCCAGCGCGCGGGTATAGGCCTTCTGCGCATCCTTTACACGGAACGCCATGCCACATACTGAAGGCCCATGCTCAGCCGCGAAATAAGCTGGCAGGCCTTTCGCCTCGCGATTGACGATGGCGTTGATCTCACCCTGACGGTACAGCGCCACATCTTTGGATCGGTGGTTGGCGACATGGGTAAAGCCCATGCTTTCCAGTACCGGCTCGATGACGTTCGGGGTGGGCGAGGCAAATTCGATGAACTCGAAGCCCATAAGGCCCATGGGATTTTCAAACAGGTCGGCCATGATTGGCTCCTTGGAATAACGGTACGTTAGCGAAATTGACGTTATGCGAAGGTCAACTCGGCGGCGCACAGGAAATCCCACGGACGCTGCGACCCAGATGGTCGCCCAGGGTCAATCGAAAGCCCAAGATCTTCATTTCAGCAGCTCATCCGAACGTCAGACGCGGCCATCGGCCTGCCTTCCTGGCTGCGCTTTAGCCTGCTGGACAGACTAGCTCCGCCAGCGCGCAACGGCTTCACCGGACCGGCCAAGCTCAACGACCTGGCGGCCCCCTGGACGGTCCGAAGTCGAGCGGACGCGGTGAACTGGAAAAAAGCGGATGAACCCATATTCGCTGCCATGGCTGCACAGAAGGCGCGCCGTTTCTACGCGGCGCTCTATTATTTTTTTGCGTAATCGAATTACGTTTAGCGAAATCTGCGGGACGCATGTCCAACTGTCAAGCCCATGTCGCGTGCCGCTTATCTCCCGCCTCGAACGAATACCGCTGCGACGCTGCCGAATCTATGGCTAACGAAACGAGGCAAACAGGCTCTGCTGTGGCCAGAACATCGCGTTTATCCGACGAGCATCACCTGTCCCGCCCGCTACGCCCTCAAGCGGGCGTCATATTCAACGGCTGAACAAAAAGGAACGACCATGAATCGACTTTTCGACAAGAGCGCCCCGCAAAACGTGCACGGCTGGGAACGCAGCGCCTCCGTTGCGGGCGGGCTGGTTATGCTGGGCAGAGGATTGCGTCGCGGCGGACTGAGCGGCCTGTTGCAGCTGGCGATAGGTGGCATGGCCTTAGCGCGCGGCATCAGTGGGCGTTGCGAGGCCAAACGTATCCTGACCGCTAGCGAGCCGCAGCCACGCCAGGTAACCGCCGACAAGCAGCGCTACAGTCACATGCCATTGGACTCTGAAGTACACAGCCCAGACTTCGCCGAGCCGGATGTGAACTTACCTGATGCCACGCCAATGGGGCATGAAACGCATCCGGGGGAGCGCCGTGGCACGTAGTGAGATGCTGCGACGGCCGAACGCCCTCCAATCAACTGTGCTGCTCCAGTGCAACTAGGCGGTGGGGCCGTGCCGGCATAAAAAGCGGCACTGATGGCCCTTTAGCCAGGGCTGATTAGAGTCCCGCCGAACGGCAGTTGTCGACTTTATGACGCCGTGGTATCTATGCGCCGTATTTTTGTCACATCTCGTGACATTTTGGGAGACGGTCGTGGATATCATCAAGGCAGATAGCGGAAACCCGGATCGGTGGGGAGTCGTTTATTCCTACGGTAGCGTGTTAGCGGTTTTTGACAACGAGCTGGATGCTCAAACAGAAGCCAGCGGCTTCGGCGGCGCCGTGGTGCGCCTTGCCTGCAGCCTCTGGAACACTCTAAATATGACCGCTGAAGGCAGCATGATCGGGGACCAATCTCAGCTCGCGTGAGCTGGCAAGTCGGTCGATCATGCCAGCAGGGTGAAGGCAGTGCCGTCACCCGCTGAATCTTCTTCAGTCAACTGCATGGGCGCTGCGATTGGCAGAGTCTCTTGCACAGTGCGAGATTCGTGGTGATACGGGACGAGGCCAATCCCGGTCCGCTGAAACTCCACGAAACCGTATCCGTCGGCCCAGACCTCCGCCTCGTCCTGGGCTCTCACTGCAGTGCCTGGTGCAACAGCGCTGGCTGAGCGTCTGTTTCGATCCGCTGCAGCACTTTTTGTTGTTGCTGGAAGATGATGTCCAGCACGCGGCTGGGCTGAACTTCGATGTCGTCGAACGTGATCAGCTGCCCCGGCTCGACAGCTCTCTTGAGAACCATGTTGCGCAGCAGCCCGATCGGCACGTGATCGAGCTCGTCGGCAAGTTTGACCGCTTCGCCGCGAACGTCGAACCCACCTATCCCGCGGCCGATCATCTCTCCCGCCTTCATCTCACGTTTGGCGATTGCTGCGACACCCAAGGTGGGTGAAACAGAGTTGTTCAGCAGCACCCCGCCACCGGCAAGCACCCGCCGTACGGTCTTGCCGACTTCGAGCGAGCAGAGGTGAAAGGGTCGTGTCAGCACGTAATACGGCCCAGGCCCGAGCTTGAAGTATTCGATTGCTGGCGCCTGCATTTCATCGTGCCGGCACACTAGAAACACGCCGCCCGCCGAATAGCCATTGGGCAATACGTAGTCGACAATTGGCTGTCCGACGCCGTCTGCGATCAGCCCTAGAACGTTGCCGCTGACGTTGAGATCGGTCGACGCCAGCCCTTCCAGACCGCGCCTGGTGATAGTCGCACCAAACCCGTTACCTACCACGACCTGCTCGATCTGCACCTTGGTGCCATCGGTGAAGGATGTGGTCTGCTCAATGCTGATGCCCTGGCGCTTGGACCAGTAAGCCATGTCTTCAGGACTGGGGTTGTGGTTCAGGTAGCCCTTCATGTTGCCGTAGACCAGCGGCTGAAAGCCCATCTGCAAGGCTTCTTCGCGCAAAGCGGCGAGCGATCCTGGCTGGTCCCCTTCGGCTTCGGTCAGGAATCCCTTGCCGGACAGGTAAGACCCGGTCGTGACCTGTAGCTCGGCGTTGATGGTAACCACCGGCACCCCGGCTTCGAAGGCGCGCTCGATCACTTCGGTACCGAAAAAGACGTCACCTGTGCACTCGACGATCACATCCGAGTTAGCAATGAGATCGTCAATGGAGTTGGTCAGCGCGTCGGCCAGCGGAAAGCTACTCAGCGTGGCGACGCTTCTACGGGTCAAGACCCGGCTGATTCTAAGATCCTTGTAGTGCTGCATGATCAGACGAACGAAACAGTGCGAGATCATCCCTGTACCCGAAACACCTACTCTCTTGATCATTGCATCTGTCATGGTGAAATCCCTTCGGAAAAGTCCTGAGCCTCGGACCGTAATATTTAGAAAAAGTTTTTGATTTGTCCGAGTGTTTATTCGCCTGTAGCGGACCGCCTGGACGCCGACAGCTGCGCGGGCTGCTCTTGGATACAAAACGGATACGCCTTGAACGGAACGCGGCTGGGCGAAGGCCCGAACGGCACGACCGGCATATCGCTGATTCGCCGAATCACATGCCGCAATTCATCTCGCCAGTGCTTGGGCCGGATACCAAATGCCTCCTCGATGAGCGAACAATCGAGCACGGACCAGGCTGGCCGCAACGCAGCCCGAGGCAGGCTCGAGCTAGGCACCGACTGCACACGGGGGGCCGTATCGATCAACCCCGCCGATTCGGCTTCCTGGAACACCTGAGTGGCGAACTCGGCCCAGCTGCACGGAGACGCGCCGCTATAGTGATACAGGCCCCACTGGAGATCGCCGTCACGGCAATAGCGCAAAGCCAGTTCGATCAGTACGCGTGCAACGCTGCGGGCTCGGGTCGGGCAACCGATCTGATCGCTGACGACGGAGATCTCCTCCGTCTTGTTGCCCAGATTGAGCATCGTTTTGACGAAGTTGTTTCCGCGTTCACCGTAGATCCAGCTGGTCCGCAGAATGAGGTAGCGGTCAAGCGTCTGGCTGATGACCTGTTCGCCCGCGAGACGTGTGGAGCCGTACACGCTGTTCGGCATCGCCTGGTCGGTTTCACGGTAGGGCTTGTCAGCGTCACCGGAAAATACGTATTCACTCGACAGATGGAACAAGGGAATACCGAACTGTCGGGCGGCTGCAGCCAGGTTGGCAGCGCCGTCGCGGTTGACCGCCTGAGCCTGTGCCACTTCCGCTTCGGCGTGATCCAGGTTGGTGTACGCCGCTGCGTTGATGATAAGGGCAGGCTTATAACGCTCGATGGCCTCGCGAATGTGCTCCGCGCGGGTAATGTCCAATGCCTGGCGAGACAAGCCGATGGCATCCAGCCCGAAGCTGGCAGCCTGATTGGTCAGACAATAGCCGACCTGCCCTTCCGCGCCACAGACGAGAACCCGCATGTTGGTGTGCCCCGTACGGATAGGCGTATCGGCCAACGCATCGGTGCGGGTAACCGCTACTGGGGCGGTATCTGGCGGCTGTTGGATGGTCTGCTCAGCTGCCTCGCCTGACCGCTTTGGGATTAGCTCACGCACGCTCACACCCAGCGCCTCAACCGGGGCGTCAGCGGCCTCAGGAACCGGTGCGAAGCTGAAGCTCTCCATCAGCCCGGTAAGGATGATGCGTGCCTTGGCAAACTGACCTCGCACCAGCATCGCAGCAACCAGGCCTAACCGTGATGTGAACAGGCCTAGCACCCGTCGCTTACGGAAATACCGGCGCGCCACGAACAGCTCGTTGCGTACCAGGTGCCGATGCAGCGCAATCCGACTGGGGTCGGGCTCGCGCAGAATGTCGATGGCACCGCTGACACGCCGCAGGTGCAGGACCTTGCTAGCAACCACGAGGTAACCCGGCGTGTCCTGGCTGATACGCAAAGTAAACTCAGTGTCGTCTCCCCACATGAACATCGGGGCCAACGGCACGCCGTGCCGGGCCAATGTTTCTCGCGGTACCAGGATCGATACATAGGTGGCTGGTCGCACCGGCACTACACCGAGGTGCAGCAACGCGGGCCAGTTTTCGTAATCAATGGCGTTGGTACGCTCATCGATTCGCGGCACGTTGGTGAGCAAACCCGCCTCGGTAAACGCCCTCGACAGCAAGAAGGAGCGTGGCTGTTTGTGCTCAGCGAGTCGCTGATCAGCCTCGAGCAGTTTTTCCAAGGCATCCGGTTCAGGGATGACATCGTCATCCATCATCCAGACAAAATCAGCGCCCTGCTGATAGGCCATACGAAACCCGGCACTGAAACCACCCGAGGCGCCGGTATTGCGGGACAGCACGTACACCTTGAGATTGGCAACTTCTGAGTCGAGCAACACCTCTTCGGTCCCATCGTTGCTGGCGTTGTCGACCACGATGATGGCGTCACACGGACGGCTCTGAGCACTGATCCCTTCCAGACAGCGCTTGAGCAAATCCTTGCGTTTGTACGACAGCACGACAGCGTATATCTGATCCATTAGAGCGCTCGGCATCCGAATAAGGAGGTTGGGTCTAAACCCGACAGACGACCCGACTCTTTGGCGGTCGCGGGCGCTGCGGTGCGTGATGGGCTTGAGCCACTACGCTCAGCTCTGACCTAGGAAGATCAACGGGGTTCAGTGAATTGCAACCAAATATGGCGGACTAGATCGCACCAACGCCGATCCTTGTGAGAAAGCCGAATGGCCGCTGACGCACCGGCTTCCTATCGCCTGGGGCATCAAGCTGAACTCAGGCCCAGGTTATTCGCAGCGTGTGGGGACGCTACCAGCAGCGGCCTGCCCGAGGATCTGATGGCAGCATCGAGCAATCCTCGAACTCAACGCGCCTGCCCTGTTCAGATGAATAAGCCACCAAAACGGAGAAGCAGAATGAAGAGACCTTTTATAGCGCTTATCAGCTTGGCGTTCGCTCTGCCTGCCCTCGCTCAGGAGCCTCTGGTCGTCAAACGTTTGAACGGTATGAACCTGGAAGTGGAAGAACTGGGAGTACCGCAAGCGTCCTCGGACAAAGTCGATTTGCGCGGCGTCCCCGCCGTCAAGATTACCAACCACAGCCAGGAAATTGCGTCGTGCCAGTTCCACGCCTTACCCGAGGAAACCGTGATGACCGCTGCGCCCGCAATGTCGATTAGCCCAAACGAGCAAGCCGTGGCCAGGGTGCCCGGCAAGTATTCGAGTGGTGGTCCGATTGCCTTGTTGGTGTGCCAGCCGGAGGGCGTATAGCTTCGGTTGGCAATGATCGGAATCAGGTACGGCAACCCCGACACGCCGCTTGGTCGGCACACTTCATCAGGAGACCGTCATGAACAAATCCTTTTTTACGTCACTGGCAGTGACCACGTTGCTTGCCGCCGCCGCACAACCGGCCTTGGCCCAGTGGCCAGCCGGCACCCCGCGAGAAGACACCGGTTCGCGCCCAAGCCCTATGGGTGTTCCTACGCCCATGAAAAAGCTTGAAACCCACCGCAATGAGCGAGGACAGATCGTCACCGAGGACGGCCGGCTAGTTCAAGGCATGCCGGAGCGCGACAGCGTCCCGAACCGCAACCTGCACAAGACCGAGCAGGAAACAGTGACAGAGGACGAATCGCACTACTCCGCGACGCCTGGCGAGCTGGAGTAGCCCAACGGCAAATGATGGGAAGCGTTTGCTTAGCCAGTGAGCCCCACGTGTCGACGATACTGAAACGGCGCTTGGGGCCTCTCACAGCCCACCACTAGAGCCAGACGCAGCGCCAGCGCCGCCCGACCTCATGTCGTTCGGCGATGGCTCGGCCAACTGGCCAATTCCGCTCAACAAACTTGGCTCAATGGCCGATTCAGGAAAGCATTCAATGAGCCGCTCGATGCTGGCTGGACGACTGATCACCGCTTTGTCGATCAGCCTTCTCTTGGCTGGCTGCGCCGGGACCGAACGTCTCGACACAGCAATGGCAACAATCAACCGGGACTACAGCCGCCTACAGGACGAAGCCTTGCTGCTCAACATCGTGCGCCGCAGCGTTTCGTTACCCGCCCACTTCACTACCGTGACGACCATCCGTGGCCGCAGCCGCCTTTCGGCTGGCGCCAACCTGACGCTGCCGTTCGGGGGCGACGCGCCATCAGACTTCAGCTTCAACCCCCACATGGCGATCGAACAAGGGCCAGGGTTCGACGTGTCGACCCAGGACAACCAGGAGTTTTACCGCGGCTATGTGGCGCCGATCAGCACCACCTCTCTTGCTTTCATGCTGCGCCAGGACTACGCACCGGAGCTGATTCTGTCCCTGTTCCTTGAAAGCGTGCATTTCCAAGGTCCGAACGGAACGGAGCGCTTCTACAACAATCCGTCGAAGATCAGCGATTTCAAACGATTCCAGCAAGTGGTGAGCCGCCTTGTCGACCAAGGCATCACCATGGAAAGCGCCTTTCTCGTCAGCCGCTACGGGCCAGAACTTGAACTCAAGCAAGCGCCCTCCATCGACCAGTTGATTTCCGCACGTAAAGAGAACCTGGCCGTCAGCACGCGAGGCAATAATCGCTACCAGCTCACCGAATCGGTTGAAAGCGCCCGGTTCTGCTTCGTCCGTCCTCAGGAGAACCTGTTCCAGCTTGCCCGGTGCAAACTGGAAAGCCGAAAGGAGTTCCAGCTGGGCGACCCGGACTTCTTCGGCAGCGTCGGTGGCGGCCGTGTGTATTTCGAAGCCGAGGGCATCGGCAAGGTCGAGTTGCACACCCGCTCACTCGCCGAAGTGTTCGACTATCTGGGCGAGTGCGTGCGGGAGCAGGAAGCCAACGGCACCTTGCTAACCGTCAGAACCCACGCCGGGCAGCAGCCGATCATCCGCGTGGAGCAAGGAATGACGATGAACGCGATGGTCCGCGCCGAATTTGCGGGCGACGAATACTGGATCCCCAAGGGGGCAGACGGCGGACAGTCCGGGGCCGTCCTTTCGATGGTTTCGCAATTGCTGGCACAGGCCCAATCGGTTGAGGACATGCCCATCAACAACACCATCAATCTGATTGGGCAGTAACCGTTGCGGCTGTATGACCTCATGTCGATAACTGAATTTTTTTTAGAACTCTCAGAGCTGACGGGGTACGAAAACTATGTCAGCGCCATCCTCTGGTGATGACTACCCAGTAATTTGCAGAGGAGAAGCAGCATGAACATGAAATGGCAAAAAGCAGTTGGTGGTATCGCCCTGGCAGCGGCCCTTGCAGGCGGCTCGGCCATGACTTACGCGGCGGATATGGACTACAACACCTGGGATGCCGATAAGTCCGGCTCCGTGGACTACAACGAGTGGGACACCGGGTTCGACAATCAAGGGATGTTTTCCCGTTGGGATGCTGATCGAAACGGCACACTCTCCGATGAGGAATATGGCCAAGGCGTCTACAACAGCTATGACCGCGACAAGAGCGGCGACTGGAACGAGGAAGAGTACAACCGCTTCCGTGATGACGCCGGCGATGAAGGCTGGCTCGACGTCTGACGTTGCCGCGTTAGCTTCAATCGTGATGTAGCAGCCGCCCCCTCATGGGGGCGGTCGTGTTTTCGGGCTTCGACTTTCTCCAGCGCGAAGCCAGTCATCGCGCCAATGGATGGAACGTCCCGCGCAAGACAGGCTCCCATTTTTGGTCTGCTGATCGATCAATGGGAGAACCTCAATGACACAACAATCGCAACACAACCGCAGCATCCACCTCGCCTCGCGCCCGCACGGTGCACCCACCGCCGATAACTTTCGGTTGGAAACCGGTCCGGTGCCGAGCCCCAACGACGGGCAGCTGTTGCTGCGTACCGTTTATCTCTCGCTGGACCCCTATATGCGCGGCCGCATGAGTGCCGGGCCGTCCTACGCGCCACCCTTGGAAGTGGGCGATGTGATGGTCGGCGGTACGGTTTGCCGGGTCGTAGAGTCCCGCCATGCCGACTACAAGGAAGGCGACTGGGTGCTCAGTGGCAACGGCTGGCAGGACTATGCTGTTTCCGATGGGACCGGCGTGCTCAAACTTAGCCAGGACATGCAGCACCCTTCCCATGCCCTCGGTGTGCTGGGCATGCCCGGTTTCACCGCCTACATGGGTTTGCTCGATATCGGCCAGCCCAAGGCCGGCGAAACGCTGGTGGTGGCCGCAGCCACCGGCCCCGTTGGCGCTACTGTCGGACAGATCGGTAAGCTGAAAGGCTGCCGGGTTGTAGGCATCGCCGGTGGTGCTGATAAATGTCGGCATGCGGTCGAAACGCTTGGCTTTGACGCCTGTATCGATCATCACGCCGAAGGTTTTGCGCAGCAATTGGCGGACAACTGCCCAGACGGGATCGATGTGTATTTCGAGAACGTCGGCGGCAAAGTATTCGATGCCGTGCTGCCACTTCTCAATACCAGCGCACGGGTACCGGTCTGTGGCGTCGTTGCGCAGTACAACAGCACCGACCTGCCAGACGGCCCGGACCGTTTGCCATTGCTGCTCGATACCATCCTCAAGAAGCGCATGCGCATGCAGGGCTTCATCATCTTCAACGACTACGGGCACCGCTACGACGAATTCGCCCGTGACATGAGCGCGTGGTACGCCGAGGGCAAGATCAAGTATCGCGAGCAGGTCGTCCAGGGATTGGAAAATGCGCCCGAGGCGTTTATCGGCCTGCTCGAAGGCAAGAATTTCGGGAAACTGGTGGTGCAGGTTTGCGAGGCCTAACGCCTTTCTAGCCGTTCGGCGCGGGTAAGCACGGCTCGTTTGGTGGATAGAAGCGGAACGTCACCCGCCCCGCTCAACGGCCGAAGTAGGAGTCGGCGGCGCCCAACTATCCGTGGGCAGCCGCCGCCTCATTATTTTCGCGAGCAAGGACTCGGCGTTCCCGTCGCGCCTAACGCTGCACCAGCGAAACCGCATGATTTTGTAGGAGCGAGCTTGCTCGCGATCCGTACTCAACCATCAAGCGAATCGGGCCTGCTCAGCCTTGACCTAGCCCAGCAGACAGTTCGCAGCGGCGCGCATCCCTAGCCTGTTGCAGATGCGGCGGCCGCACGCCAGGGATCGGCTTGGCCAAGCGAATCTTCAGGAACTCGGTAACGTCCGCATTGAGGCCCCGCCCTCCTCCATAAGGAAAGTTGTTGTCGTTGGTGACTAGCAAGGTGCGCGCATCCAGCGGCAGCACGCTTTCGATGGTCACGTAGGGAAAGGTGAACGACCGCTGGCCGTCGCCGTTCAGGTCGTCGGGGTCGGCCAGCTGCATGAGGTCGACCACTTCGGTTTTATGCACGGCACCACCACTGGCGACACCACGGATGTCGATCAGGTAGATCTTCTTGAACGGGGTGCCGTTGGTTGCGGTAGCGCCATTGCGCTCGATGACAAGAAAGCGTGTCTCGTCGATGGCGGTCATGTCACCGATGGCGTGCTCCGGCGCCTGCAGGCGATAGAAGAACACCTTGCCGCTATAGCGCTCCTGATCGATGTCGAACTCGTTGATTCGCAGTGTGCCGGCCGGATCGCCGCTGACGGACTTTTCCAACAGCGCGTACAGCCGATCGCCGCGCGGGTTGATCGCCATGCCTTCGAAGCCACCTGACCCACCCAGATTGGCGGTTGCGCGCCCAGCCACTACGTCCGCATGCTGCGGCGCGTAAACGCCCGGTAGCGAGATGGCGCTACGGGTAACGGTGCCGGAGGCATCGGTCTTCACCAGGTACGGACCGAACTCATCACCAAACCACATGGCGCAGTTCTTGTCGCGGCGCACGGACTCGACGTCCAGGTCGGCGCCCGTCAGCAGGCGACCGAAATCGATGGCACTGTCTACGCGCGGCTTGGAGCCGTCGTTGTAATAGAAGCGGTAGTCGGCCTGAATCGGCAGTTCCAGCTTTTGATTGATGTCGTTGAGCGTCAGGCGCGACGGATGAGTGAAGCGAGCCAGCGGCGCACCACTGAGATAGTCGCTGGCGCTGACCTTGCCGCTGCCGCCGCTGGCGGTACGGAAATCCGGCCGCACGCTGTAGAGCCGCAACAGCGCATCGGCAGAGTTCGTTTGCCCACCGAAGCCGTTGTCGGTCATGAATATAAAGCTGTTTTCATCTGCGCCCGGCAGCACGGCGGAAAAGCCCTGTACCGGCTGGCGGTTTTCATAGGGTGGCGCGAAGGTGCCGTAGGGGTTCGCGTTGGCCATCTGACCCGACGTCGGGCCGTCGGAGAACGTATCGGCAGGCATCATCGCCCAACCCTCCAGGGTATTGGTGGCAGCCATGGCGGGGGCAGAGATCGCAGCGGCAAGCGCCACGACCAGCGGCTTCGGGATTCGCATGTTGGGTGTCTCCATCCGTTTGGAGCCTGCGCCGTGCGACATGCGCGGCACTCTGGCACCGGAGAACCACCTTAGAAAGTCACTGTGTCAGGAATATGGCTATAGCTGAATAAGCGTCATTACGCCGGCACCGTTCGGCGAAAAGCACCTTACGCCTAGCCCCAAAGCGCGTCAGGCGACCTCATGCCCTCGCGCCGCCTGAGCGAGATAGAACCAGGTCTGAGTATCAAGTTGCAGCTCGGCGCCCAGTAGCGCTTCCTCGATTCGCTCCCAGCGTAGGCTACCGAGGATCGGGACCGGCTTGCCGGGCAGCTTGCGCAGCCAGGCCAGGGCGACCTGATTGGCTGTGGCATTCAACGCCGCGCCAACCTCGTCGAGCGCACGCAGCAATTCAGGACCGAAACGTCCACCGCCCATCGGCGACCACGCCAGCACATGCACTCCTTCGCTCTCCATGGCGTGCAACCGACCATCCCACGCGGCGTCCTGCGCCTGCAGTGACAGCTCGATCTGGTTGCAACGCAGCGGCAGCTCCCGCGCCAGCGTCTGGCAGTGCAACAACTCCGCATTGGAGACCCCGAGCCAGCCGATCTTGCCGCTGCCGACCAGATCATCCAGCGCCCGCGCGACTTCATCGACCCGCAGCAAGGGATCGGGGCGGTGCAGCAGAAAGCCGTCGAGGCGCTCCACGCCCAACCGCTTCAACGAGCCCTCCACCGCCTGGGTGAGGTAGTCCGCCCGGGTGTTGTAGTGCTTGACCTGCCAGCGCGAGCTGTCCTGCGCAGCGGGCACGATGTCGGCCTTGCCGATCAGCTGGACCTGCTCGCGCAACGCCGGGCGCAGTTGCAATGCTGCGCCAAAATGCGCCTCGCACTCACCAGCACCATAGATATCGGCGTGATCGAAACCGCTCAGGCCGCGCTCCACACAGCGCTCGATGAAGCCCAGCAGCGCCTGCGGCTGCGCCAGTTCGGGGTATTGCATCAGGCGCATCATGCCCAGCAAAAGAGGTTGTTCGACGACCTTGTTCAAGTGATCTCCAGTTTCGTCAGGGGATGAGGCCAGCCGCAAGGATAACGATGCCGCGACCGGAAGGTCGTGTACTGACCGGTCCCAGGACGCAAGGTTCTGCTCCCTGATCGCAACGCTTGGCGAATCGCCCCAAAAAAGGGAGCTTTTCGCGAAGACCGCACCTTTGTGGTTCAGCTTTGACTGTGGGCTGAAGCCCACCCTACAAAAGCCTTGCCCCGTAGGGTGGGCTTCAGCCCACCAACCCCGTGCAGCTCCGCCCTCACGCCCTGCTTTAAGGTCGCTGGCACGCAACCTGCTATGGCCTATGCAAAGCCTGCCGACCAATTCGGCAGCATCTCCCGCGGTCAACGAAGACCATCAGCCACGAGTGGCACGGGACGGGTGCACCGGGCAACGTCGCTCGCCAGCACCCCACAAATCCTAATACCAGGCAAAGGCGCCTGGAGCTGCACGACAGCTCCAGGCGCCTTTTTTGTTTTTGTACGACGACACCGCACGCGGTGTCGACGGAGGAACCGGTCATGAACGCAATCGTCACCCCGCTCAAAAGTGAAACGCTGGTCGTCATCGGCAACGGGATGGTGGGTCACCACTGCGTCGAGCAACTGATCGAGCGCGGCGCACTGAGCCAGTACCAATTGCATGTCTACGGTGAAGAGCGTCAGCGCGCCTACGACCGGGTGCACCTGTCCGAATACTTCGGCGGCCGTGATGCCGACTCACTGGCCATGTGCGATGCCGACTATTACGCCGCCCACGGCGTGCATATGCACCTTGGCGTGCAGGTGTTGGAAATCGACCGTGAACGCAAAGAAGTGGTCACCCGCGAAGGCCGCCAGCCCTACGACAAGCTGGTTCTGGCGACTGGTTCCTACCCGTTCGTACCGCCAATTCCGGGCGCCGAGGGCAATTCGCGACTGGTCTACCGCACCCTGGATGATCTGGACGCCATCCGCGCCGCCGCCAGCAACGCCAAGCGCGGCGTGGTCGTTGGTGGCGGACTGCTCGGGCTGGAAGCGGCCAATGCGCTCAAATCGCTCGGCCTCGAAGCCCATGTGGTCGAGTTCGCCCCACGCCTGATGCCGGTGCAGCTGGACGAGGAAGCCGGCAAGGCGCTCAAGGCCCGCATCGAAGCGCTGGGCGTCGGCGTGCATCTGTCCCGCGCCACGCAGGAAATCGTCATCGGTGAGGAATACGCCTACCGGATGAACTTCAACGATGGCGACCATCTGGAAACCGATCTGATTGTCTTCTCCGCTGGTATCCGCCCGCAGGACGCGCTGGCCCGCAGCGCCGAACTCGACGTCGCACCGCGCGGTGGCATCGTGATCGACGCTGACTACCGCACCAACGACCCGTCAATCTTCGCCATCGGCGAATGCGCCTCCTGGAACGCCATGGTCTATGGGCTGGTCGCGCCGGGGTACACCATGGCGCGCAATCTGGCCGCCCTGCTCTGCGGCGAGCCGCACCAGCCCTTCAGCGGTGCGGACATGTCGACCAAGCTCAAGCTGCTCGGCGTCGACGTCGGCTCCATCGGCGATGCCCACGCCGCCACACCCGGCGCCAAGAGTTATCGCTTCATCGACGAAGCCAACGCCAGCTACCGCCGCCTGGTGCTGTCCGAAGATGGCAAGCGCGTCATCGGAGCCGTGCTGATCGGCGACAACAGTTACTACGACACCCTGCTGCAGTACGCGCAGAACGGCATCAAGCTGCCGGCAGATCCGTCCAGCCTGATCCTGCCGCTGTCGGATGGCGCACCGACCTTGGGCGCCGATGCCCTGCCCGACACCGCAACCCTCTGCTCCTGCCACAACGTCACCAAGGGCGCGGTGTGCTGCCAGGTCGACGCGGGCATCACCGATCTCGGCGAACTGAAAGCCGCGACCAAGGCCGGCACCGGCTGCGGGGGTTGCAGCGCGCTGCTCAAGCAGGTGTTCGAGCACGAGCTGACCGCTCGTGGCGTCGAAGTCGACAAGAGCCTCTGCGAACACTTCGGCCATACCCGCCAGGAGCTGTACGGCATCGTGCGAGTCGAAGGCATCATCAGTTTCGCTGAGCTGTTGGCCAAGCATGGTCGAGGTCATACCGGCTGCGACATCTGCAAGCCGGCGGTGGGCTCGATCCTCGCGTCTTGCTGGAACCAGCCGATCACCGACCCGGGGCTGATCCCGCTACAGGACACCAACGACACCTTCATGGCGAACATGCAGAAGAACGGCACCTATTCGGTGGTGCCGCGCATCGCCGGCGGTGAGATCACCCCGGACAAGCTGATCGCCCTCGGTGCAGTCGCGAAGAAATATGACCTCTACACCAAGATCACCGGTGGCCAGCGCATCGACCTGTTCGGCGCGCAGCTGCACGAGCTGCCGGATATCTGGGGTGAGCTGATCGAGGCCGGCTTCGAAACCGGCCACGCCTACGGCAAATCCCTGCGCACGGTGAAATCCTGTGTCGGCAGCACCTGGTGCCGCTACGGCGTGCAAGACAGCGTCGGCATGGCGCTGCGCCTGGAGGATCGCTACAAGGGCCTGCGCTCGCCGCACAAAATCAAGTTTGGTGTCTCCGGCTGCACCCGCGAATGCGCCGAGGCACAGAGCAAGGACATCGGCGTCATCGCTACCGAAAACGGCTGGAACCTGTACGTGGCCGGCAACGGCGGCATGCGCCCACGTCACGCCGAGCTGTTCGCCACCGACCTCGATGATGAAACGCTGATTCGCTACATCGACCGCTTCCTGATGTTCTACATCCGCACCGCGGACAAGCTGCAACGTACCTCGGTGTGGCGCGAATCCCTCGAAGGCGGACTCGACTATCTCAAGGAAGTCGTCATCGACGACAGCCTGAATCTCGCCGCTGAGCTGGAAGCGCAGATCCAGTTGGTGGTCGACCGCTACGAATGCGAGTGGGCCAACGCCATCAAGGATCCGGAGAAGCTCAAGCGTTTCCGCACCTTCGTCAACGACCAGCGCGGCGACCCGGACGTTCACTTCGTCAGGGAACGCGGCCAGCGCCGCCCAGCACATGCACACGAACTTCACCTGATTCCCGTTACCGAGGAGGTGCTCTGATGAGCCAGTCCAACGCCGTACGCATGCAACCGAGTGAAAACGTCAGCTGGCGGGCGCTCTGCAGCCGTCGCGATCTGGTCGCCAATTCAGGCGTGGTCGCCTGGCTCGATGACGAGCAGGTCGCACTGTTTCACCTGCCCGAAACCGAGACGGGTGAACAGGTCTTCGCCATCGCCAACAAGGACCCGAAATCGGGCGCCAATGTCATCGGCCGCGGCATTCTGGGGCAGCTCAAGGGCGACCTGGTGATCGCCTCACCGCTGTACAAGCAGCACTTCCGCTTGGCTGACGGCAGCTGTCTGGAATACCCGGAACAGCAATTGCAAGTCTGGCCAGTACGCCTCAATGGCGATGCGGTGGAGATCGCCGCGGCCTGACCGCGGCCCGGCACAACGAGCAGCGATACGCCTACGGCAGGGATGCCCCTGCTTTGCCAACACAACCAGAGAACCGAAAAATGTCCTACATCGTGCCCTCGGAATTCGTCACCAAAATGGTCGACGCCGGTGAATCAAAGGTTTTCATGTCCACGCGGGACACGTTGATACGTGCCTTCATGGCGGGCGCCATCCTGGCACTGGCTGCGGTGTTCGCCGTGACCATCACCGTGCAGACCGGCTCGCCGCTGGTGGGCGCAATGTTGTTCCCGGTCGGTTTCGTCATGCTTTACCTGATGGGGTTCGACCTGCTCACCGGCGTGTTCGTCCTCACGCCGCTGGCCTTGCTGGACAAGCGACCGGGCGTAACCGTCAACGGCGTGCTGCGCAACTGGGGGCTGGTGTTTCTGGGTAACTTCGGCGGTGCGCTCACCGTCGCCTTCATGATGGCCTTCGTCTTCACCATGGGCTTCTCCACCGATCCGGGTCCTGTGGGCGAAAAGATCTCGCACGTCGGCGAAGCGCGGACGCTGGGCTATGCCGAGTTCGGCGCCGCTGGCTGGTTCACCATCTTCCTGCGCGGCATGCTGTGCAATTGGATGGTCTCGATGGGCGTGGTCGGCGCGATGATCTCCACCTCGGTCAGCGGCAAGGTCATCGCCATGTGGATGCCGATCATGCTGTTCTTCTTCATGGGCTTCGAGCATTCGGTGGTGAACATGTTCCTGTTCCCCTCGGCGATGATCATGGGCGGCAACTTCTCGATCATGGATTACATGGTCTGGAACGAAATTCCCACGGCGCTGGGCAACCTGGTCGGCGGCCTGGCCTTCACCGGCCTGACGCTCTACACCACCCACGTGCGGACCGCACCGAAGCGCGCGTTGGTACGCTGATTGATGGTGAACCCCGGGCAACCGGGGTTCACTGCATCTAATGAGCAGTCAACTCAAGGTCTCGGTGGGCCAATACACCGACAAGGGCACCAAGGAAACCAACCAGGATTTCCACGGCGTCTACATTCCGAAAGAGCCACAGCTGAGCAGCAAGGGCATCGCCATTGCCTTAGCGGATGGCATCAGCAGCAGCGCCGTCAGTCACATTGCCAGCGAGTCAGCCGTCAGCGGCTTTTTCGCTGACTACTACTGCACGTCCGACGCCTGGTCAGTGAAAACCTCGGCGCAACGAGTGCTAATGGCAACCAATTCCTGGCTGCACTCACAGGGGCAACAGAGCCCCTATCGTTTCGATCCGGATCGTGGCTACGTTTGCACTTTCAGCGCGATGGTCATCAAATCGACCACGGCGCACCTCTTTCATGCGGGCGACTCGCGTATCTACCGCGTCCAGGGCGCTGCGCTGGAGCAACTGACCAATGACCACCGCATGTGGGTCTCGGAAGACAAGAGTTACCTGAGCCGCGCATTGGGCATCCACCCGCAGCTAGACCTGGATTACCGCGCCGAACCTGTAGAAGTGGGCGACACCTTCATCCTGGCCACCGACGGCGTCTATGAGTACATCAGCGCGTCGTCGATGCTCGGCGCTATCGCCCACAACATGGATGATCTCGATGCAGCCGCTCGGGCGATCGTCGCGCAGGCACTGGAACAGGGCAGCGACGACAACCTCACCGTGCAGATTCTGCGTATCGACACGCTTCCCTTGCAGCAGCCGGACGAGCTGCTGCAACAACTGACCGAACTGCCCTTCCCGCCCATTCTCGAAGCCCGCGCGGCATTCGACGGCTACACCATCGTGCGCGAGGTGCACGCCAGCAGCCGCAGCCATGTGTATCTCGCCACCGATGATGAAACCCAAACGCCGGTGATCATCAAGACGCCCTCGATGGACCTGCAACGAGACGTGCAGTACCTGGAGCGGTTTCTCACGGAAGACTGGGTGGCGCGACGCATCAACAGCGCGCATGTAGCCAAGCCATGCTTGCAGACCCGCAAACGCAACTACCTGTACAGCGTCAGCGAATACATTGAAGGCCAGACGCTGGCGCAATGGATGATCGACAATCCCCGCCCGGATCTGGAAATCGTGCGCGGCATCGTCGAGCAAGTCGCCAAGGGCGTTCGCGCCTTCCACCGGCTGGAAATGCTGCATCAGGATCTGCGCCCGGCCAACATCATGATCGACGCCACCGGAACGGCGAAAATCATCGACTTCGGTTCCACTCGCGTTGCCGGCATTATGGAAGTGGCTTCGCCCATCGAGCGCAACGAGCTGTTGGGCACCGCCCAGTACACGGCGCCGGAATACTTTTTGGGTGAAGGTGGCAGCACCCGATCCGACCTGTTTTCGCTGGCGGTGATCACTTACCAGATGCTGACCGGTGCCCTGCCCTACGGCACTCAGGTCGCCAGCTGCCGCACCCGTGCGGCGCAGAACAAGCTCAGCTATCAACCGATCCGCGAACGCGATCGCGGCGTGCCGGCGTGGATTGATGACGTACTGCGCAAAGCGCTGCATCCGGACCCTTACAAACGCTATGAGGACCTGTCGGAGTTCGTCTTCGAGCTGCGCCAGCCGAACCAGGCTTTTCTGAACAAGGCGCGCCCGCCACTTCTGGAGCGCAACCCGGTGCTGTTCTGGAAAGGTGTGTCTTTGGTGCTGGCAATTACCGTGATCGTGCTGCTGGTTCGTTAAGCAACCGCCTCACTCGGAACGATGTGGCGCGTACACGTTAAGCGCGGGATCGGTGACGCCGTCCTTCGACGGATCGAGAATCCAGCGCAGCTGGGTCACCAGCTCCTCGCAATTCTCGCCACGCTGTTGCCAATCCTGAAAGGCGATACGCGCCGCCGCCAGTGAGGACTCGGCGACCTGCTCGGCCTCGGTCGTGGCATCAGCGGGCTGCCACTGATCGAAGACCGATTTGAGCGCATGTTGTGCCTCTTCGGCGCCCAGCTCGCCATCGGCCCAGCGTGAAGTGATGTCCTGAGCTTTCTGCAGCGCGGTCACCGAGGGGTTGGACGATTCCATTTTCGGGTTACCTCTAGCTAATGCTTGTATTGCTTGGAGTCCGGCCGCGATCGCAAATTCGCCCCGCCGATCAGCCGACGCGCGATCGCTGCAGGTGCCGCTAACCGAAGAAGACCTAGCGATTGGCCAGGTTGCCGTTCGGCCCCTGATCGGAACGTCTGCAGAAGATAAGCTGCCAGATCTGAAACAGCCTTGTTTTGGTTGTTGCTTTGATCTTTCAGCACACCTATGGCGAGGCCTGACTTTGACTCCCACTCCTCCCGGCCAACTGGCCGATGTCGTCATCGTCGGCGCAGGCATCGCCGGTCTTTCCTGTGCAGTGCACCTGGCCGATGCTGGACTGCGCGTCGTCGTGCTGGAAAGCAGTGACGTACCGGGCGGTCGCGCTCGCAGCTGGGCCGACCCCGCCACCGGTTTCGAGGTGGATATCGGCCCCCATGTGCTGCTCAATAAATACGCAAACATGCAGGCATTGCTGGAACGCCTGGGCACGGCTCATCAGATTTGCTGGCAAACGGAGGAATTGCTGACGGTACTCGACAGGGGCAAGCACCTGCGATTCAAGGTCGGCGGTCTACCCGCACCGCTGCACTATGTACGCAACCTGCCGCAGGTGCTGCGCAACGTCCCGCTGCGTCACCTGCTGAGCAACATCCGTTTGGGCTGGCGCACCATGCGCAGCTCACCGCGCGAACTGATGGCGCTGGATGACCAAAGCGGGCGCGACTACTTGCTGAGCGCCGGCGTCAACCCCGGCTTTATCGACTGGTTCTGGGCGTCGGCGGCGATGGCAACCCTGAATGTGCCGGTCGAGAAATGCTCGGCCGCCTCACTGATGCGCCTGCTGGCGCAGGGCCTGGGGCACAACGACCTGGCCTTCGGCTTTCCAAAGGTCGGGCTCAGCGACCTCTATGCCTGGCCAGCGATTCAAGTGCTACAGCGCAACGGCAGCGAGGTACGCTTCGGCTGCGCTATAAATGGCCTGGTTCGACACGGCTCGAACGTAACCAGAGTAACGCTTGCCGATGGTTCCGGCGTCGAAGCGCCAGCGGTGGTGCTGGCCGTGCCGCCCACCGCTATCGAATCGGTGCTGCCTCGGCAACACTCGCTAACGATGACCGCGGCAGTCTTCGAGCCCAGCCCTTACATCAGTTGCTACCTGTGGTTCGACCGCATGCTCAGCGACGCTCGCTTCTGGGCGCGCCCCTGGTCGCCGGGTTGCTTCAACACGGACTTCTACGACCTGTCGAACATCCGTGACGGCACCACCGGGCCTGGCTCCATGCTCGCCACCAACATCATCTGGAGCCACCGCGCCGCCGAGCTGTCGGATCGGGAAATCATCGACGCAACGCTTGCGGAAATCGCCGACTTCGCCCCCGCAGCACGACAGGCCAATCTGATAGGCGCAGCGGTGCACCACATCCCGATGTCGGTTCCCTGCGCGGCCCCCGGAATCGAAACCAGCCGACCGGCAATACATCAGGAAAAAGGCCTGTTCATCGCGGGCGACTGGGTCGACACCGGCCTACCGTTCTGCATGGAAAGCGCTACCCGTGCGGGAGCGCTCGCGGCCGAACAGCTGCTGGCAGAGCGCGGCATCACAGCGAAGCTGGCGTTACCGACACCGGTGCCCGGAGGCCTTACCAAATGGCTCAGGCGCAGTGACGGCCCCGATGGCTTCTAGACTCCAAACGCAGCATCCATCGCCCTAAGCCCGACGCTGAGCAGTGGCCGACGACCATGGAGAGCGGCCAGCGGACCGGCCGGATCGATTGTCCAGTGTGCCCGCCCCAGACAAAGCGCGCCCTTGACCGTGCACCGGGTGCGCAGCGGCCCGCCGATGCCAGGCTGGATGACGAAACCGCTCATTCGCGGCCTTACTGGCAAGGCAGCATCTGCTTCGAAGCTCAAAGCGGCTACGAATTGATCATCAAGCATCATCGTCCCGGTGAACGCGCGCTCAGAGGCCAGCGTTTCGAAACGCGCCAACACTTTGGGGATATGCCAGAGGCGGCGGCCGCCCTCCGCCGACATAGCGTCGTTTACCCAGATCGCGGCCACCGAGCCTGCCGGCACCAGCAGCCCTTTTCCTCGAACCAATACCGCAACCGCCAACTCGTCATAGCGCAGTGTGCCGCCGCTGTATTGGGCCCAGATCGTTGCAATAAACGCGTTGCCAGCGATCTTCAGGATAGGCAAACCAGGATCTGGCGCGAGCTGGCCCAGCGCTGTCTCCGGCAGTTTCCACATAGACAAGCACGCCGCACCTCGAAGCTGCCATGGCGCGCACGGAAAGGCCGCTTGCTCATGCTCGGAATTCATCGCGTCCACTATTGGCCTCACTCACGGCATGCATTGGTTGGTCCTCAGTCGACAGCGCTGAGATGCCGTCGATCCGAGCCATCGCATCGCGCACTCGCCCAGTGGTCATATCAGAAAGAACGCTATTGCTCGGACCCTAAGCATGTACCTGATCCATCTCTTTCTGCCGCTGTACGACAACGACCAGCAGCCATTACCGAAGTCGCTGTTCTCTGAGGTCCGAGACGGCCTCATCCATAAGTTTGGTGGCCTGACCGCCCACAGCCGCGCCCCTGTCGACGGACTATGGCAAGAAGACGGCAGCCATGCCGTGCGCGACGATCTGGTTATTTATGAGGTGATGACGCCAGAGCTGGACCGTGCCTGGTGGACGGATTATCGCGCGTCATTGGAGACCCGCTTTCGTCAGGAACATATCTTGATCCGCGCCCAGCAGGTCGAACTGCTGTAAAGCGGCGCTCCTTTCTTTTCTGATCCGCTCAGTGAGAAGCACGGCGGCCTGTCCGCAACTGCCTTCGCAGCCGGAGATTGGATTCGAGCCTCATTCCACGTTACCCAGCCCTGCACAAAACCATGAAAATTTAATGAACCCCGATGGCTGCGCGCTGTCAGTCCAGTCTGCAGGACTACAGGGTCACTGGCCCAACCCAGGGAGAAAGCATCCTCCCGCTTACGATCGGCACATCCGGCGCCTACTGTTCGACTTGTCGAAACGCGCTGCTGGCGCACCTCGCCAGCCCGGAACTCCGCTTATGTTCGGCCCGTTCATCAGGGCCTCCATTTTTGCCAGCGCGAACACTATTCATGTCCCTATCACGTCATCTCGTTGCACTTTTATCCCGTATTTCCTGGTCCGCTACTCAACGCCGCGCCTTCAGCGCCGGCCTGATGGGTACGCTGTTGGCGGTCATCACGCCAGCCCACGCTCAAGAAGCAGGCAACGACCGCTGGGTCAGCGACACCTTGAGCACCTATGTCCGCAGCGGGCCCACCGACGGCTATCGCATCGTTGGCAGCCTCACCTCCGGTCAGAAGGTCGAGCTGCTGGATACCAGCGGAGACTACAGCCAGGTTCGCGGTGAGAACGGCGACCGTGTCTGGATCCGCAGCAGCGACCTGCAGGAAGTCCCTGGCCAGGCCGAACGCCTGCCGCAACTCGAGCAACAGGTTGCCGAGCTAAGCGAAGAACTGAAAACCATCGATGAGTCCTGGAAGACGCGCGTGCAGGGCATGCAAGAGACCCTAGATTCGCGCAAGACGCTGATCGATGAACTGGAAGCACGCCGCCTGGCCCTGGATGAAGCCCTCACCGCCACCGAATCTGAATTGCGTGACGCCCAGGCGCGGTTAGGCGACGAAAACAATCAGGTGTTGATGCGCTACATGGTCTACGGCGGCAGTATCGCCGGCGCGGGGCTGCTGGTCGGGCTGATCCTTCCAGCCATGACCCGTGGCCGAAAGCGCAACGATCGCTGGTTCTGAGCCTGAGTCCCGGGCAAATCAGGCCGGCTCAGTCAGCAACTGACGCCCCGTGGCGAAGACCGACTCGCCGGGCAGTGCATGCTCGATGCGCGCACGGATTTGGCCCGGTGTCATCGGCCGGTCGAGCAGGAAGCCTTGCAGGGTCTCGCAGCCCAGGCGGGTGAGGAACATCTGCTGATCGGCGGTCTCCACGCCTTCGGCCACGACTTCAAGCCCCAGCGCCTTGGCCAGCGCGATGATCGCCGATACGATCACCGAGTCCTCGTTGCCGGCGCTCATTTCGCGGACGAAAGCCCTGTCAATCTTCAGCTCGCTGGCGGGCAGCCGCTTGAGATAAAGCAGGCTCGAATAGCCGGTACCGAAGTCATCGATGGAGGCCTTTACACCCATATCGGTGAGCTTCTGCAGCGTCTCGATGGTGCTTTCCGGGCTGCGCATGGCAACGCTTTCAGTAATTTCGACTGTGAGCATTGCAGGCGGGATGCCGTGGCGTCTGATGGCATCGACCACCACCTCAAGCAGATCCGGCTGTTCGAACTGCACGGCTGACAGATTGACCGCGACCGTCCAGTGCGTCAGACCTTGGCCGTGCCACTCGCTCAGCTGCCGACAGGCCTCGTTTACTACCCATTTGCCGATCGGCACGATCAGCCCGGTTTTTTCCGCCAGCGGTAGGAAAACGTCTGGCGAGAGCATGCCACGCTGCGAATGCTGCCAGCGCAGCAGCGCCTCGAAGCCGCGTACCGGACCGGCAGGCGCCTCGAACTTGGGCTGGTAATGCAGCCGTAGCTCACCGCGCGCCTCCGCCAGACGCAGATCATTGAGCAATTGCAAATGCTCCACCGCGTTGGCGTTCATCGATGCTTCAAAAAAGCTGTAGCCGTTCCGCCCTGCACTCTTGGTGTGATACATGGCCGCATCGGCGTGCAGCAGCAGATCCCGTTCGACCTCCCCGTCGCCCGGAAATACCGCGATACCGACGCTCAGCGATACGCTGAGCTGGTGGCGCGACAGCACGAAGGGCTCGGCAATGCAATGCACCAGCTTGGCGGCGACGGTCGCGGCATCGTCCGGGCTGGAAATACTCGTAAGTAGCACGAATTCGTCCCCACCGAGACGAGCCAGGGTGTCCTGCTCCCTTATGCAGGCGCGCAGACGATCAGTGACACCGATCAGCAGCTGATCGCCGAGGTGGTGCCCGTAGGCATCGTTCACCGCCTTGAAGCCGTCAAGATCCATGAACATCACGGCAAAGCACGTCTGTTCACGCTGCGCCATTTTGAGCGCCTGGCTCAGGCGATCCTCCAACAGAAGACGGTTCGGTAGACGGGTTAGATTGTCATGCAGCGCCAGCTGCATGAGCTCGCCGTTGGCCTTCTCCAGCGAATTGGCCAGTACCGAGGTGCGCGCCTGCAGGCGCGCGTCGAGCACCGAAACGATCAGCGTGATCGCCAGGACAGCAAGCGTCACGACGATGACCAGCAATGCCAGCCAGTTGGTATCCACACCGTTCGCAGCGCCGCAGAAACTGCCCTCCGGAAAGCTTGCCGCCGCCATCCCCGTGTAATGCATGCCCGCGATCGCCAAGCCCATGACCAGCGCCGCGGCGCCGCGCCAGACCCGTACATGCTGCAGGTCGGCGCGTAACCGAAAGGCCAGCCACAGCGCGGCGCCGGAAGCCATCACCGCTATTGCGACCGAAACGATCAGCCAGCCGGGGTCGTATACGATCCCTGGCTGAATGCGCATGGCGGCCATGCCGCTGTAGTGCATCGCCGCGATGCCGGCACCAATCAACAGCGAGCCATATACCAGGTGGGTCCAGCGCAACTCACGCTGGCACACCAGCCACAGGGCCAGTGCCGACGCGACGATGGCGAGCACCAGCGAGCCGGCAGTAATCAGCGGGTCGTAGCCCAGAGCAAACGGCAGACTGAAGGCCAGCATGCCGATGAAATGCATGGACCAGATACCCAGTCCCATGGCAAACGCGCCGCCGATCCACCACAGCTGCGCCGCTCGACCCGACGAAGTAGCCACCCTGCCGGCCATGTCGAGGGCGGTATAGGAAGCCAGAACCGCCACAACGAACGAGAAGAACACGAGGATATTGTTGTAACTACCGACCAGCATTGGCCTGACTACCTTAAGCGAAGAGCGCGAATCTTGACCGAAAAGCCAATAAAGGCGAAGTGCCATCAGTCCGATACCGTAAGACGACACCGTGTACGCGATCACATTCAACGCTGTTTCGGCTCATGCCCTGTTTCTTCAAGCTGACGCAGATCAGTATCTACCGAGCGGCGTTCTGCTGGCTTTCTGCCCATCATTCGGTGTGAAGCGTCCGCCTACGGCTTGACCGAACCGTCAACTTGAGGCGAAATGCGAAACCTTCGTCATACACAGGTCCCTGCGCTTCTAGCCTGGCGGACAGCACCCTCCAAACCGAGCGGACAACACTCATAGCTGCGGCCACCAAACAGACCGTGGCATTGCTCCGCTTTTCATCCAGCCCGATCCAACTGCCGCACCGACGATGTGCAGCGCGCGACGGTAGTTTTGCGCTACCGGAACACCTGCGGAAAATGTGGATCAAACTCGGCTACTGCGGCACTCCCATAAGGAAAAGCGCTAATGGCAGCATTACAACAACGCACATTCAACGTAATCGCCAAGAAAGAGCATGAGCTGCTCGACAGCTGGACCCGCGAACTCGAAGCCAGCGGCTTGTACCGCAACGTCAAGATCGAAGAGTTTCGCCAGCAGACTACCGACTTCCTCCGTTTGCTCATCGAAGGCGCTGGCCAGGCAGAATCCACTGATCTGCGGGCGGGAAACTGGGAAGAGATGCGCCTATTCCTCGAGCAGCTGTCCCACAGCCGCGTCCTGCTGGGGTTCGATTCGCAGCAAACCGCTGGCTTCATCTTCTCGTTCAAGCGTCCATTGCTGCCGCTGTTGCAGACCGAATACGCCGATGAGCCGGGGATGCTGGGCGAGCAACTTTGGGCACTGTCCGAGCTAATCGACCAACTCGGCCTGCACACGGTGCGCGCCTTCCAGAAATCCCGAGAAGCGGTCATCAAGCGCCAGCAAGAAGAACTGCTCGAGCTGTCCACACCTGTGGTCAAGCTGTGGGATGGCGTCCTCGCGCTGCCGATGATCGGCACCCTCGACTCGCAACGCACCCAGGTGGTGATGGAGTCGCTGCTGCAGCGCATCGTCGATACCGGTTCGGAAATTGCCATCATCGACATCACCGGCGTGCCAACCGTGGACACACTGGTGGCGCAGCACCTCCTAAAAACCGTCACTGCGATCCGCCTGATGGGCGCTGACTGCATCATCAGCGGAGTACGTCCGCAGATCGCGCAGACTATCGTGCACCTGGGTCTCGACCTTCAGGGCATTGTTACTAAGGCTTCTCTCGCCGACGCGCTGGCGCTTGCGCTGCGTCGCTCCGGGCTGACTGTCACGAAGGCGGTATGATGGAACGCATTCCGATATTGCGAATGGGCGAGTTTCTCCTCGTCACCATTCAGGTCGACATGCACGACCAACTGGCGATGACCTTGCAGGATGATCTCGCCGAGCGCATCAGCAGCACCTCTGCCAAGGCCGTGCTGATCGACATTTCCGCGCTGGACATGGTCGACTCGTTCATTGGCCGCATGATCAGTTCGATCTCCGGCCTGTCGAGCATTATGGACGCGGAGACAGTAGTGGTCGGCATGCAACCCGCCGTTGCGATTACCCTGGTCGAACTGGGCCTGACATTGCAGGGCGTCAGCACAGCGCTCAATGTCGAGAGAGGCATGCAGTTGCTGCATAAGCGGATGGCCGATAAATGACCGTGCGCCGTAGCGGCAGCACTCCAGTACGGATCGAACAGGACGTGGTACTGGCACGGCAGGCAGTCCGCAAGCTGGCTCAGGATTGCGGCATGCGCTTGATCGATCAAACCAAGCTGGTCACCGCAGTCAGCGAATTGGCCCGTAACACCGTGGTTTACGGCGGCGGCGGCGATATGGACTGGGAGGTCCTGGACGAAGGCACCCGAACCGGCATTCGGCTGACCTTCCGTGACGAGGGTCCAGGCATTGCTGACATTAAGCTGGCCTTGACCGATGGCTGGACCTCTGGCGGCGGCCTTGGGCTTGGGCTAACTGGTGCCAAGCGCTTAGTGGACGACTTCGAGCTCGACAGCACGCCCGGCGTCGGCACACGCATCAGCATCACTAAATGGTCATGAACATTCAGGGGTCAATGACCACCGTCCTGCCGATCGAAGACGAAAGCCAGGTCGGCCATGCGCGACGCGTCGCGCAATCGCTGGCCGTTGGGTGTGCATTCGATGAGACCGATGCCGGACGCGTCGCTCTGGTGGCTACGGAGCTGGCAACCAACTTGCTCAAACATGCGCAGCATGGGGCTTTGCACCTGCGCAGAATCCCGGCGCAGAGCGGACAGGGCATTGAGCTGATCGCGATCGACCGTGGTCCCGGCTTCAACCCCAACGAATGCCTGGCCGATGGTTTTTCCACCGGCGGCACTCAGGGGACCGGGCTCGGTGCGTTGATGCGTCAGGCACAGTTGTTCGATATCCATTCCGACAGCAGAGGCTCAGTGGTACTGGCGCAGCTGTACCCTCGCCACGTCTCGGCCCTGCCCCTTCGGTTCGGGGTCAGTCAGCATTCACTGAAGAACGATCCGGCCTGCGGCGACGTCTGGCATCTGGCTGTCGATGGCTCGCGTCTCAGCGCGTTGGTCATCGACGGTATCGGACATGGCGAAGATGCCGAGGCGGCCGGCCTGGCTGGGGCCGCCGCGTTCGCCGAGGACCCGTTTGCCGACCCAACGATCAGCATGCTCGACATGCACCGGGCGATGACCGGCACGCGGGGCGGCGCAGCAGCTATCGCCCTGTATGACGTGGGCAAGGTGCGTTTCGCCGGAATCGGAAACATCGGTGCCTGCCTGCTGACCCCTGAAAAAAGCCGCGGCCTGGCCTCGCACCCCGGTATCGTCGGCTCGCAGTTCCGCAAGGCTGTAGCCTTCGATTATCCGGTCGACGGTCAACAATTATTGATCATGTACAGCGACGGCTTGCAGTCGCGTTGGGACCTGCGCGACTACCCCGGCCTGGTGCACCGTCACCCGGCGATTATTGCAGCGCTGTTGCACCGCGACTTCTGCCGTGGTCGAGATGACGTGACCGTTATGGTGATTGCGCTGGAGGAACTCGGTGACTGACTCGAACACGAACGACCTCATCGAACAGCTGCGCAGCGAGAACGATCTGCTGCGCGCCGAACTCGAGGAAACCAACCAGGGCGTCCTCGCGCTCTATGCCGAACTCGACACCCAGGCCGAGCAGCTCAGACAGGCGTCGGACCTGAAAAGCCGCTTCTTGTCCTACATGAGCCACGAGTTCCGTACGCCCTTGGGTTCCATTCGCAGCATTACCCGTCTGCTCAGCGATGAGCTGGACGGCCCGCTCAGCCCGGAACAGCACAAGCAGGTGTCGTTCATCAATGGCGCTGCTGGGGAACTCAGCGACATGGTCGACGACCTGCTCGATCTCGCCAAGATCGAAGCCGGCCGCATCACCATATCGCCCGCCTGGTTCGACATGCTGGATTTGTTCGCCGCCTTGCGCGGAATGTTTCGCCCGATCGTCGATGCCAACGCGGTGGATCTGATTTTCGAGGAGCCGCACGACATGCCGCGGCTGTACACGGACGACAAGAAGCTCGCGCAAATTTTGCGTAACTTCATCTCCAATGCGCTCAAGTTCACCCAGAACGGCGAAGTACGCATTTCCGCCTGTGCCGAGGGTGACGGCGAGGTTCGCTTCGCCGTGACGGACACAGGCATCGGCATTCCGGAAGACTTGCACGGCAACCTGTTCGAAGACTTCGTTCAGATCGATACGCCATTGCAAAAGCGTCTGCGCGGCACCGGCCTGGGACTGTCGCTGTGCAAGCGCTTCGCCGAACTGCTGGGTGGCCGCGTTGGCGTCGACAGCAAGCCGGGGGTGGGGTCGACGTTCTATGTAGTCATTCCCGTCGCGATCTCCGCGGAGCGCGCTGATGGAGCATAAGAGCCAGCTGCTGGTCGTCGACGACAACGCGGCCACGCGCTACGCGATACGCCGGGTGCTTGAGCGCCACGGTTATGCCGTGCTCGAAGCCGGAACGGGCACCGAAGGACTGGACCTGATTGCCACCGAAGCGATCGACGCGCTGATTCTCGATGTGAATCTGCCGGACATGAGCGGCTTCGACATCGTACGGCAGCTGCGAACCGATGACCGCACGCGGCTGCTGCCGGTCATTCACGTTTCCGCAGCGTCTATTCAGACCGGCGATATCATCACCGGCCTGGATGCGGGGGCCGACGCCTACCTCATTCACCCTGTCGATCCGGACGTGCTCCTGGCTACGCTGCGCACACTGTTGCGGGTGCGGGACACCGAGCATGCCCTGCGTGAAAGCGAGGCACGCTTTCGTGAAATCTTTTCCCAGGTAGCGGCGCCCATCGCGGTGATCGACCCGCGGCTGCAAATCCACGAAAGCAACCGTGCGCTGTCCCTGCTGTTGGGCAATCAGCCGGAACCCTCTGCGCTTACGGCAAGCCTTGCCGAGGGGCAGGAAGCCAAGCTGCTGTCGCTGCGGGCAAGCCTCGCGAGTGGTGCTCGCTGGCATGACACGTTGTTCATTCAGGTGGCTGGGGAGCGTCGCGAGACCAAGTGGCAGGTTTCGCCATACCGGGCCTCTGAACTCGGGCTGGTCGTTATCGAAGACATTACCGAGCAGCGTCAACGTGAGCGTTCGCAACGGCAGCAACTCGACAACGCCACCAACGAGCTTGCCCGAGAAGTTGCCGAGCGCGTCCGCACCGAAGGGCAGCTGATGCAGGCGCAGAAAATGGACGCGCTGGGCAAGCTGACCGGCGGCATCGCGCATGATTTCAATAATCTGCTGACTGGGATCATCACCGGCATCGAGCTGCTGAAGAGACGCGTGCACGAAGGCCGCACCGATGCGGTCCTGCGCTTTGCCGACACCGCGCTGAATTCGGCCCGCAGCGCCGCATCGATGACCAATCGTCTGCTGGCCTTTGCCCGCCAGCAACCCTTGGATGCACGGCCAGCGGACCTCAACGACCAGATCCGCTCGCTCGAGGAGCTGTTGCAGCGAACCATTGGCGAGCATATATCGCTGAATCTGGAGCTGTCCGAGCAAGGCGCGGTGGCACAGGTTGACGCCAACCAGCTCGAAAGCGCCATCCTCAATCTGGTTATCAACGCACGCGATGCCCTGCCCCGTGGCGGCAAGATCACCATCCGCACCGCGAGCTTGCGGTCAGAGGGCGATGCGGACCTGGCAGATGGAAACTACGTCGTGCTGACAGTGGAGGATGACGGCACCGGTATCGCACCGGAAGTGCTTGGCAAGGTGTTCGACCCCTTCTTCACCACCAAGCCGCTTGGCCAGGGCACAGGCCTGGGATTGTCATCGATCTACGGGTTCGCCCGGCAATCCGGTGGCGAAGCCAGGCTTAGCAGTGTTGTCGGCGAAGGCACGGAAGTCTCGCTGGTGCTGCCCGCCGCCACTGCCACCCAGCCGGCTGCTGCCTCGGTCAGCGACACGCCGCTGGGCAACGGCGAGCACGTACTGATCGTCGAGGACATGCCGGCAATCCGCATGTTGGTAGCCGAGATGCTGAGCGAGGCTGGCTATCGATGCAGCCAAGCCGCCGATGTCGCCACTGCGTTGTCGGTGTTGCAGGACGACACCAGCGTCGATCTGCTTTTGACGGACGTGGGGCTTCCACAGCTTTCCGGGCGGGACCTGGCTGACGCAGCGCGAACTTATCGCCCGGCTCTACCTGTGCTGTTCATGACGGGTTACGCCGAGAACGCGGTGCGCCGAGATCGCTTTCTCGCTGCCGGAATGGACATGGTGGTCAAGCCATTCCAGATCGACGAGTTGCTCGGCAAAGTGCGGCAGCTGCTCGATCAGTCAGCAACTCTCGCTGCGGACTGATCGGGCAGAAGCACCAGCGACGCTATTTCTGGTTCTTGCCAGCCTTGTCAGCCGCGATCAGGTCTCCCCAGTCGCCGAACTCGTACCAGTCGTCGCCCATCATTTCAGCCGGATGCTGAGTCCTGCCGGCGCCATTGCCGCAGGCCAGGGAGTCGGCGGGGCAATAGCGATCACAACCCCAGCAGATGCGCTCGGGATGCGGCGGGTTGAGTGGGAATTTCTTGGCCATCAGGCCTCGGGATTCGCTTGATAGAAGCCCTTAGGCTAAACAGACCTCTGCTGGCTGAACTTGACCAGGCTCAAGATCGGCCATTCCCGACCAGTTCGTAGCGGCTTGGCAGCGCGCCCAATCGCATCCCTTGGCCATCCGAGTTGCCCTTCTTCGGACCTCGCGAGCTGAACCCAGGCCAATCGAGCCGCTCTACTTAGTCATTGCCGCAATCAAGCGGCCGCACCAGAGGGCCTGTTTTTGCCACAACTTCAGGCAATGGGATTGTCGATGAGCGTGGGCCTGCTATTGGTCTGCGCAGTCGTGATTGGCATCGTAGGTACCCGTCTGACGCGGGTAGTCGATGAACTCGCCGACCGCACCGGCATGGGCGAAGCGATGGCTGGCGCGATCCTGCTGGGAATGGCGACGTCCCTGTCCGGAATTGTCCTGTCCGTTACAGCTGCCTGGCAAGGGCAGCCAGAATTGGCGATGAGCAACGCACTGGGTGGCATCGCGGTGCAAACGTTATTTCTGACGGTGGCCGACCTTGCCTTGCGGCGAGTCAACCTCGAACACGCAGCTGCTTCCATCGGCAACCTCATGCAAGGCACGCTGGTGTTGTGTCTGCTGTCTCTGATCCTCGTCGGCAGTTTTTCGCCAGATGTCACCGTGTGGGCGATCCACCCGGTCACTCCGCTGCTGCTGCTCGGCTACCTCTATGGCTTGCGCGTAATAGCAAAGGGCCAAAACGAAGCCATGTGGTTGCCAGCGCGGACCCGCGAGACCCGTGAGGACACCCCGGACGAACAGTCAACGAACCGCTCGCTGACTTCGCTCTGGGTTCGCTTCGTGATCATGGCTGCGATACTCGGTATCAGCGGCTGGCTGCTGGAAGCGTCGGCCAGCGAGATTGCTTTGCATACCTGGCTTAGCGAAGCGGCAGTGGGCGTCCTATTGACCGCCGTGGTGACGTCCCTGCCAGAACTGGTCACTTCGGTCGCGGCTGTCAGGCGTGGCGCCCTGACGCTGGCCGTCGGCGGCATCATCGGTGGCAACGCGTTCGACACGCTGTTCGTCGCTGCCTCGGATGTCGCCTATCGCGACGGTTCGATCTACCACCATATTTCCAGCAATGTCCTGCTCTGGGTGGCCCTGTCGATATTGATGACCGGCGTGTTGCTCATGGGCCTGCTGCGCCGAGAGAAGCACGGGCTGGGCAAGATCGGGTTCGAAAGCGTCACCTTGATCGGCTTGTATTTCGCCGGCGTGGCCATGGTGCTCGGCAAAAGCCAGCTCGGCTGAGCGCGGTCAAAACAACCCGAGTTGTTCGTCGATCAACGCGCTGAAACTATCGTTGACGAACGGCAGGATGGCATCGGCGATGGGTTGCAGCTGGCGGCTGACGTAATGGTCATAGTCGATCGGTGCGCGCCGCACTTCCAGTGGTTCCGGGCCGGCCACGGTGATCAAGTAGCTGATCCAGCCGCCATTCTGGTACTGCCGCTGGCGACCCTGCTGCAGGTTGTATTCATCGGCGATACGGGCGGCGCGCACATGCGGCGGCACGTTGCGCTCGTAGTCATCCAGGCGCCGACGCAGACGCTTGCGGAAGATCAGCAGCTCGTCCAGCTCGCCGGCCAACGTCCGCTGGACGTAGCTGCGTACGTAGTCTTGGTAGGGCTCGCGATTGAAGATCAGTCGATACAGTTCCTGCTGAAACTGCTGGGCCAATGGCGACCAGTCGGTGCGCACCGTTTCCAGCCCTTTGAAGACCAGGCCATCACTGCCATCGGCGCGGGTGACCAGCCCGGCATAGCGCTTCTTGCTACCCTCCTCCGCGCCGCGAATGGTCGGCATCAGAAAGCGCTTGAAGTGGCTCTCGAACTGCAACTCCAAGGCGCTATGCAGACCGAATTCGCGCTGCAAGTGCTCGCGCCACCACTGGTTGATCTGCTGCACCAACCCCTTGCCGATGCGCGCCGCGTCCTCGTCGCTGTGGGCGCGCTTTAGCCAGACGAAGGTGGAATCGGTATCGCCGTAGATCACGCTGTAGCCCTCGGCTTCGATCAGCTCGCGGGTGCGCCGCATGATCTCGTGGCCGCGCAGGGTAATCGACGACGCCAGCCGCGGATCGAAGAATCGGCAGCCGCTGGAGCCGAGTACGCCGTAGAAGGCGTTCATGATGATTTTCAGCGCCTGGGACAGCGGCTTGTTGCCTTCACGCTTGGCCGACTCGCGGCCTTCCCAGACGCGCTCGACGATGGCCGGCAGGCAATGGCGCGTACGCGAGAAGCGCGCACCACGGAAGCCCGGCACCGAGTCGCTGTCTTCCGGTTGGCGCATGCCTTCGACCAGCCCCACCGGATCGATGAGAAAGGTACGGATGATCGAGGGGTAGAGGCTCTTGTAGTCCAACACCAGCACCGATTCGTACAGGCCCGGCTGAGAATTCATGACGAAGCCGCCAGGGCTGGCCTCGGGCGGCCGCTCGCCGAGATTCGGCGCGACGAAGCCCTGACGGTGCATCAGCGGGATGTAGAGGTGTTCGAAGGCAGCCACCGACCCGCCGCTACGGTCGGGTGGCAACCCGGTGACGGTGGCCCGTTCGAGCAAAAACGTCAGCAGTTCGGTCTTGGCGAAGATGCGCGTGACCAGTTCGCAGTCCTTGAGGTTGTAGCGCGCCAAAGCCGGCTTGTCCTCGGCGAACATGCGGTTGATTTCGTCCATGCGCTGGTACGGCGTGTCGATCGCCTTGCCCTCACCGAGCAAGGTCTGCGCGACATTTTCCAGGCTGAACGAGGGGAAGCTCCAGGTGGCCGAACGCAGGGCCTCGATGCCATCGATGATCAGCCGCCCCGCCGCTGCGGCGAAAAAGTGGTTGCCTCGGCTGCCGTGCTCGCGCCAGGCCATTTCCTCCCCGCCGCGGCCCAAGCGTAGCGGCACCTGGTAGCGCTGAGCCTGATCACGCAGCACCCGCAGATCGAACTGCACCAGGTTCCAGCCGATGATGCCGTCTGGGTCATGCCGCGCCATCCAGCCGTTCAACCGTTCGATCAGCTGTTTGCGGCTGTCGCAATATTCCAGTTCGAAATCCACGCCGGAGCCATCTCCGTTGGCCGGGCCGAGCATGTAGACCTGCCGCTGGCCGCAGCCCTCCAACGCAATGGAATACAGCTCGCCGCGCATCGTGGTTTCGATATCCAGCGAGACGAGCCGGAGCTGCGGGCGATAGTCCGGTGCCGGTTTGATCTGCGCCTCCAACAGCACACCGTCGGCATCCGGCTGGCCGGTAAAGCTCACCGGTGCGGTGATGAAGCGCTCCATCAGGTAGCGCTCCGGCGGGCGAATGTCGCCCTCGTACACATCCAGTCCTGCACCGCGCAGGCGCTTCTCGAGATTCATCAACTGACGGTGCTGCTTGCAATACAGGCCGACCACCGGGCGATGGCGGAAATCGATCAGGTTCAGCGGCCGCAGTTCGACGTCGCGCTCGCCTTTGAGCAGCAATTCGACCTTGCGCTGCTGCGTCGCCGGAATGAAGGCAACCGAAGGCTGGTACGGCACGCGCAAGCGACGTGGGCCGGTATCAGTCGCCAGCCAGAACTCCACTTCGGTGCCGGCCGCCGTATCTCGCCAATGCCGGGTCAGCACGAAGCCCTGCTGCAGATCCACCGTTCGCATACCTCACCCATTCGAAGCCGCCCATTCTACGTGGCATCAGCGCATCAAGGGCGGCAGCGCGACGCGGCAACTCATACGATGTCATTTCTGGCTGGTGCTCTTCTTGGCCCTCCTCAATGGCGTGTTTATCGCCTTATCGCTTTGACAGGCTGCAAATCACTGTCGATACTCGACGAGGTTGTACGATGACTGACCTAATAATAACAATGGAATCACCATGCCTTACGCCAGTACGCCGCCACCGGCCTGTCTCTCGCTGTCGCCCTGTTCTGTTCACAGCCCACCATTCGCGAGCCCAAACGCCTTTCTGCGGGCAGTCGCGCCTGCATCCGCTCGACATCACGCCTCCCCTGATAAGCCTGAAGGATTCCGCCATGACAGAACGTAACAACGACTTCACCACCAACGGTGAACGCCGCGCTTTTCTGAAGTCTTCCTTGATGGTGTCGGCCGGTGTCGCCTCCATGGGCAGCCTGGGCCTGTCCCGGCTCGCCGTCGCCGAACCCTTGACCCAGCGCTATCCAGACGAGCTGGTGGAGATTCTCGACGAGAGCTTCGCCAAGTACAGGCTGTTCAACGCCAGCGTCGAGAAGATCGCCAGCGGTATGCGCTGGGCTGAAGGTCCGGTCTGGGTGGGCGATGCTCGCTACCTGCTGGTCAGCGATATCCCGGAAAACCGCATCATGCGCTGGGATGAGATCACTGGCTCGTTCGATGTCTATCGCCAGCCCTCGAATCACTCCAACGGCTTGGCGCGCGACCTACAGGGTCGGCTGCTGACGTGCGAAGGCTCAACGACCAACGATATCGGTCGCCGTGTGACCCGCACCGAGCCCGACGGCAGCATCACGGTGCTGGCCGATCGGTTCGAGGGCAAACGCTTCAATTCGCCCAATGACCTGGCGGTGCATCAGGACGGCTCGGTGTGGTTCACCGACCCACCCTTTCAGACCGGCAACTATTATGAAGGGCACAAGATCGAGACCGAGCTGCCAGACGCGGTCTACCGCATCGACGGGGCAAGCGGCGCCGTGACCCGAGTGATCGACTCGATCTCCGGTCCCAACGGGCTGTGCTTCTCACCCGACCAGAACACGCTCTATGTAGTTGAAGGGCGCGCCAAACCGAACCGGCTGATCTGGGCCTACCCGGTCAATGAGGATGGCACGCTGGGCGAACGCCGCAAGCACATCGAGGCATCGGCGTATGGCGCACTGGATGGCATCAAGTGCGACGAAGACGGTAATTTGTGGTGCGGTTGGGGTAGCTCAGGCGCCCCGGAAGCGGTGACCGCCGACCTCGATGGCGTGATGATTTTCAACCCAGCGGGCAAGGCCATCGGCAAGATCCGGCTGCCGGAACGCTGCGCCAATCTGTGCTTCGGGGGCGCCAAGGGCAACCGCCTGTTCATGGCCAGCAGCCATTCGCTGTATGCGCTCTACGTCAACACGCGCGACGCGAGCTTCGGCAAGTACGGCAGCTGAGCGGGCGCCGTTCCTTTCAACCGACCTAGCTTAGGTAGAAGCGAGCGTGCATGCGAAGAGCTGCCCCACCAGGTTCAACGCATTCATAAGCACGCTCGCTCCTATAGGTTGGCTTGCGACCCGAACGTTCTACTCGCTCACGCGACCGACGCATCCTCGCCCAAATGGATCACCCGCGCCGCGCGCAGCATGCACTTGGTCATTTCGGGCGGTGAAAACTTGGTCAGGATGTCATTGGCACCGGCGGCCTTGGCCTTGTCGGTGCTGATGGTGCTGTCCAGCGAGGTGTGCAGAAGCACATAGATAGAGGCGTAGTCGGGATGCTTGCGCAGTGCCTGGGTGAAGGAATACCCGTCCATTTCAGGCATCTCGATATCCGAGACCACGCAGTTGATCGCCTCGTAGCTATCCTTGAGGCTGTCGAGTTTCTCGAAGGCTTCGCGGGCGCTGCGCACCGCATGGCACGTGATGCCCATCTTGGTCAGCGCCGATACCGACATGTGAATGGCCACCTGGCTGTCATCGACGATCAGCGCGCGGGTTTCAGTGAGCAATTGCGCGTCCTGGTCGTCCAGATGAGAAATGTCGGCCTCTCCCGGAACCGGGGCGATGTTGTGAATGACCTTTTCCACGTCGAGGATCTGGATCAGTTCGCCATCCACTTCCGCCGTCCCGGTAATGAACGAGTTGGCGCGCGCGCCGTAAGGCGGCGGCAGGATTTTCGACGTCTGGATATGCACGATCTTGACCACCGCCTGGACGTGCAAGCCCTGTTTGGAGCGGCTGATCTCGGTAACGATCAGGCAGCCGCCTTTGGGGTCCTGCAACGGCGCCATGCCGATTGCCAGGCTGAGGTCGATCACCGACAACGGCTGGCCCCGCAGCGTCGCGACGCCTCGGACGTGGGGATGCGATTCGGGCAACCGAGTGAGCGACGGCGTCGGAATGATTTCGCTGACCTTCAACAAGTTGATCGCCATCTGCTTGCCGCTGCGCAGCGTGAACAGCAAAAGCGATAAGGCGTCGGTAGCGGATGCGTTGTTCATGAATGGTCCTGTGGAAAGCCGGTCTCGTGCCGAGATGTAACCTCGCTACAGCCTTGTCGGCAGCCGCGCGCAAATCTTCAGTGGAATCGGCGCAGGCCCGACGAATAGCAACCGCTCCCCGTGACTCAACAGCGCTCGAAAACCGCCGCAATGCCCTGCCCACCGCCAATGCACATGGTCACCAGCGCGTAGCGCCCCTGAATGCGCTGCAGTTCGTGGATCGCCTTGACCGCAATGATTGCGCCGGTCGCGCCCACCGGATGACCGAGGGAGATACCTGAACCGTTGGGATTGACCCGCGCCGGGTCCATGCCCAGCTCTTGTATCACCGCACAGGCCTGGGCGGCGAAGGCTTCGTTGGCTTCGATCACGTCGATCTTGTCGAGGCTGATCCCGGTGCGCTCCAGCACCTTGCGCACGGCCGGCACCGGGCCGATGCCCATGTAGGCCGGGTCCACGCCCGCATGGGCATACCCGACCAGCCTCGCCATGGGCTTGAGCCCCAGCGCCTGCGCACGCCCGGCCTCGGCCAGCACCAGCGCCGCAGCACCATCGTTGAGCCCGGAGGCGTTGCCCGCGGTCACGGTGCCGTTGTCCTTCTTGAACACCGGTTTCAGCGCCGCGAGGCGCTCGGCGGTCAGGTCCCCGCGGATATGTTCGTCGGCCTCGAATTGCACGGTCCCCTTGCGGGTGGCAACGGCGACCGGGACGATTTGCTCACGGAAGCGGCCCTGCTCCACCGCGCGAACGGCCCGCCGTTGGCTTTCCAGTGCCAGCGCATCCTGCTGTTCACGGCTGATGCCATAGCGCTCGGCGACATTTTCCGCGGTCACGCCCATGTGGAACTTGCCCCAGGGGTCATGCAGCAGGGTATTCATGTAGTCGATCGCCTGGCTGTCGCCGAGGCGCGCACCCCAGCGCAGGTTCGGCAGGATGAACGGACCGCGGCTCATACTTTCTGCGCCGCCACCAATGGCTACGTCGGTATCGCCCAGCAGGATCGACTGCGCCGCCGAAATTACCGCCTGCAAACCCGAGCCGCACAAGCGGTTGACGTTGAAGGCCGGGGTTTCCAGCGGAATACCGGCATCCACCGCTGCCACGCGCGCCAGGTAACCATCGCGCGGTTCAGTGGGGATCACGTTGCCCATCACCACGTGGCCCACAGCGTCAGCGGGCGTACCGGAGCGTTCAAGCACGCCGCGGCAGGCCGTGGTGGCAAGGGCGATCAGGTCGACATCCTTCAGCGCACCGCCAAAGGAGCCAATCGGGGTGCGCACGGCACCGACAACGACGATTTCACGTTCAGCCATGGGGGCCTCTTCGAAGCAGGAATCAGGCGCGCCGCCAGGAACCGGCGCGCGGAGTCGCCCGATCCTAGCGAAGTCCGGCTGCGGAACAATAGCCATTGGCGCAGAACTGCTGTGCAGCATTGCAGAACCGGGCGGTCAGCCTGATTCGCTAATCTGAAAAGTCAGGCGACTAAGGCGTGGCTGGGTGACCAGCTCATGGCGCCGGCAGCGGTTACGGCGCCATGGCATCGGTGGCGATCAGCTCGCCATGGGCGTGGCGCCCGGCCTTATCTGCCCGTTTGCGCGCACTGATGGTGGCCACGCACTGGTCATCGTTGTTGAGGATGACGATGCACTCCAGACACTGAATACACTCGTCATAGTCGATGCGCCCGTCACGCTTAATCGCGCCGATCTCGCAGTGGTTCTTGCAGTGCTGGCAGGGTTGACCGCACGCATCGATACGCTTGAGCCAGGAGAACAGGTGGAACTTGCCAAGCATCGCCAACCCTGCGCCCAGTGGACAGACGTAGCGGCAATAGAACTTGTGCACGAACAGACCCAGCCCGAGCAGAACAACGGCATAGAGCACGAACGGCCAGGAGCGGACGAAGAATAGTGTGATGCTGGTCTTGAACGGCTCCACTTCGGCGAGCCGCTCGGCCAGCGTCAGCGAATAGAAGGCGGTCGGCACCAGACCGATGAGAATCAGGTACTTCAACCACTGCAAGCGCTGATGGCGCCGATCAGAGATTTTCCACTGGCGGATACGCAGGCGCTTGGCCAGCCAGCCGAGCATTTCCTGCAGCGCACCAAACGGACAGAGCCAGCCACAGAACACGCCACGACCCCAGATGAACAGGCTGACAAAGGTGAAGCTCCAGAGGATGAAGATCACCGGATCCATCAGGAACACCCGGATATCGAAGTTCTCCCCCAGCGCCAATAACAAGGTGAAGATGTTCACTACTGAGAGCTGGCCCTGGGCATACAGGCCTATGAACACCAGCGTGAACAACAAAAAACCGGCACGGAACAGATGGAAGCCACGGCTGTGCCGGCTGATGCGATGCTGCCAGATGAACACGGCGCTCAGCAGGATCAGCGATACGACAAGCACGCCGATCTGCCACATGCGCTCCTGCCACATGCGCATCCAGATGGGCGCCGGCTCGGCAGCAATCTGCGCCTCTTCAATGTTGAACAGCTGCTGGTCGAGCTGAAAGTCACGGGTGAACTGCGTGCTGCTTTGCACCAGATGGTTGCGCTGCAGGTTCACGTTCAATCGCAACCCGGCAGGCTCGGCAGGGTTGAACGCGCTATGTGTCTTGATGCGGAAGATCTGCGCCTCGACCTCATCGAGCGGCGCGTCGAGCAGGTCCATCACCGCGCCGTTGTTGAAATTCATGTCATACAGGTCAATGGCGTGGCCGTTCTGCATCAGTACCAACCGGCTGGGCGATGTGGCTGGCACGAAGTCGTCCGGCACATGGCGATAGATACCCGAGGAGAGCACCAGCACCGCTTGCTCGCCGGCTTTCAATTCCTCGTTGAGCTTGGCGAAGCCGGCGTCGCCCAACAGATTGCGGCCAATGCTTGGCGCGTTCAGGTAGGCGAAGTAGAGGTCGGTGAAGGGCTGCGTATCGCTCTCCGGCTCGATACCCAGGTAACCCTCAATGGAATGACCCAAGCCGCGTTCGACCTCCTCGCGGCTGATCGTCCAATGCTGGAGATAGCCGCGCTGCAGCAACTGTGACCAGTCGAGCGGTTCATAGAGGTCGGGCTTTGCCGTGGCCAAGGGTCCGCTGGCAAATCCTTCGAGCAGCTTGCGGGCCACGCTCAGGGCTGACAGCAACACGGTCTCGTTGAGGATCACTACCGACACCGTAGCCTTGCTCACCCCATCGATGCGGGCAATCGACTCACTTCCGCTCGCCCCGCCCTGTGCACCGCCCACCACAATGGGTATGCCAATCGATTTCTGTTGGTACTGGTCGACGAAGTCGAACAGCGGCTGTTCCCCGAGCCCGTGCAGGAAAACCGGCTCGTGATGTTCCAGAACCTTCACCCCGGCCAGCACACCCTGGGTGTCCATGCCGATCAGCAGACGGATCGGTTTGCCGGAAAATCCCTGCAGGTTTGAATAATCGGTGGACTCGAAGGCATAGCCGAGCAATTCGTCCAGCTGATAGACGCTGTGCACAGGCGGATTGTCCTGCTTCGGCTCGATTCGCGTGGCTTTAGGAAAAAGCTGCTGTATCTGCCCGTCCAGCCCCTGTGCGAGCAGCGTCGGGCTAGCCAGCACGCTCAGCAGCACAAGCATGCGGAAAAGAAGGCTGGCGCAGCGAGTCATGGATGCCCCTTGGCTGTTGTTATACAGCCATGCTATCCGCCGCTCGCGCCCCCGCCATGCGACTTGCTGGCTGGAACGACAGTACTTCAGTCTTAGATTCTGATCGTCAGCCGTGAGCGATCGTTTTCACCCGGTCCGATGTGCGCCCGTCGCGCAACGCCTTCGGCACGGAACGATGCACGCCGTCACCGGGCCCAAGCTAGACAACCCAAACGGGAGGCCCAGCGATGACCAAGGCAGTCAAACCGGACGCCGAACAACCCTACTTCGACGCCCCTGCCCATATTCCTGGCGGTAGCGATCACCAGATTCCGCACAGCCACCGGCTCGTGTACCGCGACTACGATGTGATCGTCCACCTCACCGGCTACGAGTACGAGACCTTCGGCGAGACCCTCTGGGCCGTGGGTGCCGAGGTGGTCAAAGAATTGGAAATCGTCGTCCCGGTGAGCGTCGACCAGACGCAGCATTACCGCAGCTACGACGAAGCCTTGGCGCATGGCACGGCGCTGGGCAAGCGGCTGGTCGACGGGCTCTGACCCGCGTCCGCCAAACCTCTGAACAGTCACTGGCTGCAGCATGCGGCCAGATCAACCAGACCATCGGGAGAATCCATTCCATGAACGACAACAACGCGGTCGTACGACACGACGAGTCGCAGCAGCGCTATGTCCTTGAAGTCGACGGCAAGGAACTGGGCGTCGCCAGTTATCAGGACGAGAGCGACCGTCAGGTCTTTACCCACACGGAGGTCGATCCGAGTTTGGAGGGCCAGGGCATGGGCAGCAAACTGGTTCGCGAGGCGCTAGATGACGCCCGTCGTCGCGGCAAGCGCATCGTGCCGATGTGTGAGTTCGTTGCGGCCTATGTGAAGAAGCATCACGATTGGGACGACATCATCGCCGCGCAATAAAAGCACGCGGAGGGGCAAGCATTTACCTCTCAGGCGAGTACCATGCCGGCCCCTGAACCGAAGCGCTTCGCATGACCTGTACCAACCGCAAGATCGATCACCTTCGCCGGCAGATTCCGGGTTTCGCCTGCGAACCCGGCTGCCACGATTGCTGTGGCCCGGTCACTGCCTCCTCCGAAGAAATGGCCCGCTTGCCGCACAGGAGCGTTGCCGCGCATGACGCGGCGATGGCGCACTGGAACTGCGTACACCTCGGGCCAAACGGCTGCGAGGCTTACGAACAGCGCCCATTGATCTGTCGGCTGTTCGGCACCACGGCCAGCCTGCCCTGCCCGCGCGGCCGCGGTCCGGAAATCCCCACGACACCTGAGGTGGAAAAGCAGGTGCACCAACTTATCGCCAGCACCCGTCAATTGCTGGTTTAAAGGCGTAGCCAGAAAAGACATCACGAGAGACACGATGGGCAACGAACTGCGGATTGAAGACATCCAGCTCGGCGACGGCAAGGCCGTGGTCAAAGGCGCCCTGATCACCACGCAATACCGTGGCCAACTCGAAGACGGCCGTACCTTTGATTCGTCCTATGATCGCGGTAAGCCGTTTCAGTGCGTGATCGGCACCGGTCGCGTTATCAAGGGTTGGGACCTGGGGCTCATGGGCATGAAGGTTGGCGGCAAGCGCAAGCTTTTCGTCCCCGCCCACCTCGCCTATGGCGACCGGCAGGTAGGTGAGCACATCGCGCCGAACTCGAACCTGCTGTTCGAGATCGAGCTGCTGGAAGTGCTGACCCGTGACGACTGAACATGAGAGTGATGTCTGAGCAGGAAAACCAAAACCTGCGGCGGCCATCTGCGGCAGAACAAAGAGAGCGGCCCGTTCAGCGGCCGCTACACAAACAGACGTATTCGCACCGATGACGGCTGCAGCCCGAGGCGCAGCCGTCAAGCAGGTCAGGCGTGGGCCGGTTGACCGCTAGCGGCAGGAGTCGACGACCGGGCGCTGCCCATGGACTCGCTCACCACGTCACCCAACATGTCGGCAGTAATCGCGCAGAGCGTCCAGCCGAGATGGCCGTGGCCGGTGTTGTAGAACACACAGGGTGAGCTGCCGCGTCCGACCTTGGGCATCATGTTCGGCATCATCGGCCGCAGGCCAGCCCAAGGCACCACGCTCTGAGTACTGACGCCGGGGAAACATTCAGCCACCCAATCCACTAGCGGACGGATCCGATCGGCGCGGATGTCGCGGTTATAGCCGTTGAACTCGGCGGTGCCGGCTACCCGAAGGCGGCTGTCACCCAGGCGGCTGGTGACCAGCTTGGTTTCATCGTCCAGCAAGCTGACGGTAGGCGCTGCTGCGCGGCTGGTCTCGTCGTTGAGGTTGACCGTGATCGAGTAGCCCTTCACCGGATAGATGTTCACCCGATCGCCAAGTTGGGCGGCCAACGCGCGGCTGGCGGTTCCGGCGCAGACAACGATGCCATCGAACTGCAGGCGCTCTTCGCCACCCGAAGCCGCGACGGTCACGCTGGCACCCTTGCCATCGGTGGCAACGGCTTTCACGTTCTGGTCGTAACGGCAGTCGACGCCTAAGCGTATGGCGGCTGCCGCGAGGCCGTTGGTGAACATGTGGATGTCGCCCGTGGAATCGCACTCCGTGTAGTAGCCGCCATAGTATTGCCCTGCCAGCGTCGGCTCGATGGCACGCATTTCGTCTGGTGTCACGCTGCGCCGGGGTAAACCGCCCTGAGCCAGCAATATCGAGACTTTGCCGGCATGCTCGAAACCGGCCTTGTCGCGGTAGATGTGCAAGATGCCGGCCTTTTTCAGGTCGAAATCAATGCCCTCTTCCTCGGCCCAGGCGAACAGGTGCTCCCGAGCGGCAATAGCCATGCGAGCCGTTTCGATGGTGTTTTGGCGATATTGCGGTATGGAGCCGATGAACTCAGCGAACCAGGACAGCTTGTGCCAGCTGGGCTTGGGATTGACCAGCAGCGGTGCATCGCTTTTGAGCATCCACTTGATGCCCTTGAGAATGGTCGACCAGTGATTCCAAACTTCGGCGTTGGAGGCGGACAGCTGACCGCCATTGGCAAACGAGGTTTCCATCGCTGCGTAGCGATGCTTCTCCAAAAGAGTGACGGCGAAACCACGCTTGGCCAGCGCGTAGGCAGTGGTGATACCGGTGATACCGCCACCAATGACAGCTATCTTTTTCATGCGTGCAGCTCCAGAACGTCAAGGGTCAGAGCCCGTCCGCGACATGCGGATCAGGCGCCCCCTCTGTTCTGGACCTGAGAGTTTCACGAGCGGCGCTCGCTTGCTCCTTCGGTGCGACGGGCGACGACGGGCCCGGCGGCTCTTCAGAGTTCACCTGTGATAACGGTCCTTTTGCCTGAGAGTTTCCGGGGCGGTTGCTCCTTCGGCGCTGCACACGACCAAGCCGCTGCAGTCTCTCCCGATATCACTTCTTTGCCATGAGCTGCTGCTCACGGCGGTTCTACCATTACAGCTTTTGCACAATGCGCGCCAAGCGACACTCGCTCGCCGCGGCTGGCTGCAGCCGCTCTACCGAACCTGAAATTGCACAGCTACGGTGCGACAATCAGCGCGCGTTGCAGCTACATGCGCGTTTCTACCGCAGTTCCGGGACAGAAGATAGCCCCGCCCCATCGTTGCTTGGCCTCAGCCGCCGACTATATCAATCAGCTGGCTCAGGTCGACCGGCTTGGTCATATGAATATCGAAGCCTGCCGCCAAGGCCTGCTCTCGATCACTCGGCTGGCCCCAGCCGGTGATGGCGATCAACCGCACATTGGCGCCGGTGGGATGGGCGCGGATCATCCGCGCCACTTCGTCACCCCGTTGGCCGGGCATGCCAATGTCCAGCACCACAACCTCTGGCTTGAGCTGCAGATAACGTTCGAACGCTTCGCTGCCGTCAAACGCCAAGTGCACCTCGTGGCCCTCCAGCCGAAGGATCTCGGCCATGGTTTCGGCAATGTCCCGGTTATCGTCGGCAACCAGAACGAGCCGCTTGTTCAGCGTGACGCTTTCGCTGACGTCACGGCTTGCGCCAGCGGTGCTGGAAGGCAGAACCGGCAGGGTCAGGCTGAACTCCGCGCCGTGGCCTAGCCCTTCGCTGCGTACCCGAAGGTCCGCTCCGTGCAGCTTCGCCAGGCCTTTGGCCAGTGCCAGGCCGATCCCCAGGCCGGAATTGATGTGCGTCCCGGCGACGGGCACCTGCGCAAACCGTTCGAAGATCAATCTGAGGTGTTCCCGCGCGATACCCAGGCCGTTATCGATGACCGACACCTTGGCGGTGTCACCATCCCGTGTCGCCGTGATGCGAATGCAGCCACCGTTGGGGGTGAATTTAGCGGCGTTGTTGAGCAGGTTAGTCAGAATCTGCTCGAGGCGAAGCGGATCGGCGTCCAGCACAATAGGACTGGCCGGCAGCGCCACGACCAGCTCATGTTGCTTTGCCTCGATTTTCTCTCGGGCGGTCTCGATGGCCGCCTCGATGATGGTTCGCAGATCCACCTGCTCCTTGCGCAGAACCAGCTTGCCAAGCGTGATGCGGGAGATGTCGAACAGATCGTCGAGCAGCAGCGCCATATGCCGCACCTGCCGCTCGATGATTTGTTGGCTACGGAGCTTTTGCGCATCGCTTGCCGCCGCAGAACCAAAAATGCCGGCAGCCAGGCGAATGGGTGCCAGCGGGTTGCGCAGCTCATGGGCCAGGGTCGCGAGAAACTCATCCTTGCGCCGTGCAGATTCACGTATTTCCTGTTCGTGATGCTTGGCCTGGGATACGTCAGCGAACCATACGGCCAGGCTTTGATCGAACGGCGTCGCGATCAAACGCACCCAGCGTTCGCTGTCAAACGCGGTGCTGCGCAGTTCCAGATCACGCGGTTGCTGAAACCGGGCCACCTCCAGCAAGGTCTTCAATGCTTGCGGATTGGCGGCCTCGCCAAGCACCTCGCGCAGTCGCCGCCCAGTCAGCTCGTCGACTGTTCCGCGCAGGCTGGATGCGCCGGTGAGGTTGATGAAATCGAAGCGGAAGTCGTCCACCTCGCCCGCCGGGTTCCGATGGGGAGACAGGACTGCAAAGGGCACGGTGGACGAGTTCAGCGCTACCTGTAGGCGCTGCTCCAACATGCCCGCCTTGGTCTGCGCCCGCGCCCGGTCGATGAATACTGCGGCCAGGCCCGCTACGACATCGGACAACCGAATCTCTCGTTCCGTTGGGGATCGCGCCTCTTTGAGCTGTACCGTAAGCGTCCCGAGTACGCTGTTGTCGCTGTGCCGAATGGGCGTGCTGTGAACCGAACGAAATCCCTCGCTGCGCGCAACGGAGACAAACTCACGGAAGCAGGGGTCGGCTTCGGTATCAGTCACCACCACTCGCTCCCCTCGTTGCACCGCTATACCACAGGCACCCAGGCCGGGCTGCGCTTCATCCATGATCGCCAACGAAGCAACTGAGAAGCCCCTCGAGGCATGAATGCGCAAGGCGGCCGAACCGTCGCTGAGCGCCAGCAGCCCATGTGCGGCGCCGTGCAGCGTGCACAGGGCGTCAATAATCGCTTGCAACTGGTCGCCCAATGCAGGCATCTGTAGCAGGCGATTACTCAGGTCCTGGACCAACTCCAGATCGCTGACCTGCTGGGTCAGATCCTGCTGCGCCAGCTCCAGCCGCGAAAGCATGTTGTCACGCTCGGCCTCACTCGACAGACGCGCCTGCGCGGCGCTTTCGAGCGCTCGCCCAACTTCACGGATTTCTTCGATCTCGCTTTCAGGCGCCTTGAACGCCTGCCCGTGACCAATCGCCTGAGCCGCTCGCCGCAGATGCCGCATCGGGACATTGATCCGACGTGTTGCGAACAGGGCCGCCGTCACCGCAAACACCAGCGACAGCAGCAACCCGCCACCGTAATGCGTATAGACACGCGTCGCCCCGGCTTCGACAACTTCAGTGGGCACACCGGTCGCCACGACCCAGCCGGACGGTTGCAATCTCACAAAAGAGGTGTAGACCGAATTGCCTTCCATGGTTGTGGACAGGCCAATCCCTTCTTCGCCGGCGTTCTCCTGCAGGATGGCCGCCAGTGTGGACGATGCTGGCAACCCGAGCGTCTCTTCGTGGTGCAGCGATCGCGCGATACGCGTTCCGTTGGAATCCAGCACGGTGTTGACCCAACCGGTCGGCAGCCTCCGGTTTGCAATCACATCAGCCACAGCTTGCGGCTTAAGCACGGCGGTCAATACATACTGAACCACGTCGCCTTGCTGGACCGGCACACGCAGAGGGACACCCCAGATACCGCCAGGTCCCCGGCTGATGCTCCCGACCTGCGGTTTGCCCGTTCGAATCAGCTCGGTAAAGCTGCGCAGCTCGGCCATGGTTCTGGAAGCTGGAGGATTGTGCAGCGACACCCGCCTTAGCACCTCGCCTTCCGGACTCAGGATCAGCAAGGCGTACCAGCTGGGGACCGAGGGCAACACGCGGCGAACCATATCGGCGAAGCCATCAATATCGCCGTTATCCAGCAGGGGCGACTGCGACAGTGCCTGGAGCACGTTGAGCGATCGGCTCAGCTCGACCTCCACAGCCGTCGCGGCGAGGCGCGTAGCTTCAAGGCTGCGCTGCTTGGCCAACTCCGTCTGTTCAGAGACGATCGAGAGCATGCCCAGCCCGGCCACCAGGGCCAGCGGCAGAATCCCTGCCAATGCAATGGTCAACAGGCGGCTGCGCAACGGTACCGACCGTCCTGATTTGGCTCCCGTTGCGTGATTCAAGATATGACTTCCTTTGACGCCCAGACGGATCAGCCGCGAAATTCTGCCGAAACGAGTACAGCGTGGTGCGCGGCGCGCTAGCTTAAGCGATCGTTTAACGGCGCGCATTGCACTTGGAAACTCGGGTGCCAAACAGGTTCCATTTGCCTTGGACGGTGCCGTGCCACACCCGAGCAGGAATGCATCAACATCAAAAATCAGCCAGGAGCCAGCCCCATGCTTGAACTTCGCCCAAGCTTTGAGTGTTGCAATGCTGATCTACCTCCCGAATCGGGGAAGGCGCTTTCCCCAGGCCATTTACCGGGCCGTTCGGGCGTCACTCGTCCCGAATGCACGTCAACAGCGCATTCAGCGTTGAGTCACCGTACTCACCGCTCATGGTGAGCGCACGGCGACCCTCCGGCGCGATGATGGTGATGGGCGTGGTATCCAGGCCTGGCGAGGCTTCGGTTTCGCCGGGATGGAGCTGGCACGCCACCTTGAAGCGTTCGTGATTGGTAATCAGGACCTGCACCAGCCCGGACTCGATACCGGGTTGGGTGTCGGTTTCGAGCTCACTGACCTCGACATCGACACGCAATTCATTCAGCTCACGTTCAAGGTGCAGCGGCTCAGCCATGGCCACCGCCGGTAGCAGCAATAATCCCAGCGTCAGAGACGGGTTCATAGAAACCTCCAGAGCTTTACTCAAACCATATGGAGCCACTGCCGGGCCGAGGAGTTCGCCTGCTGTGCCGCCGAGCCGGGCGCTTACGAACCAATATCGCCCCTGGAGATGCAAGAAGGCCCGCACATGGCGGGCCTTCTGGTCTTGCTTGCGACTGCTTACTTCGGCAGTTTGAAGGTGATGAAGCTGGCGCGGCCGTCGCGCAGTACCCGCATCGATACTGAACGGTTCTTCGGCAGGTCCTTGACCACCTGGCTGAACGTCTTAACGGAATCTATCGCTTCGTTGTTCAGGTGCGTGATGACATCCCCCGGACGCAGGCCGATCATCGCTGCCGGGCCCTGGCTGATGTCGTTGATCACTACGCCACCGGAGATCTCCAGCGCCTGACGTTGCGCGTCGGAGAGTTCGGTCACCGATACACCCAGGCGGTTATTGCTCTGGCTCTTGGTGCTCGAACCATCTGCAGAGGCCAGCACGTCGCCATCCTCAGGCAGCGCACCGATGTCGATGTTCAGCGTCTTGCGCTGGCCATCGCGCACCACTTCCAGCTTAGCCTTGCTGCCTGGTTTCATCGCGCCAACCAGATGCGGCAAATCACCGGACATATCGATCGACTTGCCATCAACGCTCAAGATCACGTCGCCAACTTTCAGGCCGCCCTTGGCAGCCGGACCGCCATCCATCACCTGGGCGACGAGCGCACCAGCAGGACGTTCCAGGCCGAAGGATTCGGCGAGGTCCTTGTTCACTTCCTGAATGACGACACCAAGCCAACCGCGGCTGACCTTGCCGTCTTCACGCAGCTGATTGGCCACGTCCATTGCGACGTCGATCGGGATCGCGAACGACAGGCCCATGAACCCACCGGAACGGGTGAAGATCTGCGAGTTGATGCCAACAACCTCGCCGTCGAGATTGAACAGCGGGCCGCCCGAGTTACCCGGATTGATCGCCACGTCGGTCTGAATGAACGGAACGTAGCTTTCGTTCGGCAAGCTGCGACCTTTGGCGCTGACCACGCCTGCTGTCACCGTGTGATCGAAACCGAACGGCGAACCGATCGCGACAACCCACTCGCCTGCTTTCAACTCTTCGGAGCTGCCAATCTTCACGGTCGGCAGGCCGTCCCCTTCGATTTTCAGCAAGGCCACGTCGCTGCGCGGGTCGGCTCCTACGAGCTTGGCCTGCATCTCGCTACGATCCGGCAAGCGCACCATGATCTCATCAGCGTCGGCCACGACGTGGTTATTGGTCAGGACATAGCCGTCCTCAGAAATGATGAAACCCGAACCTAGCGATTGAGCTTCGCGGCGACGCTCGGGCTGCTGAGGCATTCCGCGCTCGAAAAACTCACGAAACATGGGCGGAATGCCCTCTAGATCAGGCATTTGTGCCTGCGCGTGGCCGCGCATCGGCTGCTTCTGCTTGGTGCTGATGTTCACCACTGCGGGCGAAGCATCCTCCACCAGAGGCGTAAAGTCCGGCAGGTCAGCGTGGGCAATGAGCGTCTGTCCAAACAGCGCCACACCGGCCACGGCAGCCAGGAAGTTTCTACGAAGAATCATAGGGACTGGTCTCTCCACGATGAAAAAATGGGGTTAAAAACGACCGGTCTCGCGCCACAGCCGATTCCTGGTCAAAAAAAGCAGCGGGTTGCCGCATGCACAATGGCTGACTCTAAGCTGACAGCCGGTTTGCGGCAAACCCACCCAAGGGAGCTGGCTGTTCCGTCAGCCTGAACCAGACTTTACGCCGAAGACAGTCAGCTTCGTGTGTAGCGGGTGTAAAGGAAAAGTAAGGTTTCAACAGCAGCGCCCTCGCATTCAGCGTCACAAAGCTCTATTTCCCCTGCTGGTTTGAGGTGTCCAACAGTCCGGCGGCGTCTGCAGCCTGACACACCCGCTGATAGTCGTCCGGCATTGTCAGCGCCGCCTCTGCACGTCTGAGTGCAGTCGAGGCATGTCGGTTCGCTGCAAGAGCAACCGCCGCATCGCCGAGTCGACCCAATGACGCCAGCGCTTGCTGCAATCGTATGCACACCTCGATGATCGCAGCGCCGTCCCGTGCGATGGGTGTAAAGAAATCGTCGAGCATGTCCGCTGCGCTCAGCCCCGGCGCGAATACGCGGTCGAACTTTGGATCTTCTGGCGGCGTCGGCCTGGACAAGTGCGACAGCACGCGAACGCCCCGCCCAATCACATCAACTGCGGTGCCTTGGTCGTTGATGGCGGGCGACAGCGCACGCGAGGCGACCTCGGCCATGACGATGATGCCGTACCGGGGGTCTCGGTCGAAGGTCCGCTGCGCGCCGATGACAAAAGCATCGCGCAGCGCGTCGTCGCAGTCTTCACCGATCCCCACCGACCAGGCGATCGGCTGCGACGGCTCCACAAATATCCCGGGAAGTACGCATATATAAACCGCGCGATCCTCCGACTGGGTCAGTTCGCCCAGCGCAGGCATGTCGACATGCTGCACGAAGCCGATCTTTTGCGGATACAACGGGCGCGCGCCCGGCAGGGCTTTGGGATCGACTTCCAGCGGTCGTCCGCCCAGAAAGGGTTGCTCCATTCGTTGGCACAGCGCCTGGGTGGCGGCCTTCTCGACCCTGGCCGTGGTTTCGGCAACGCGGCCCAGCCCGGACAATTGATCAATCCAGCGCAACAGCGCGTACACCACCAGGATGACCACGAAGATCGTCGCCGCGAACAGCACTACGCGCCCGTTGTCGCCGTAAAGGCCGGTGCTTAACGCGATGATGCCAACCAGGCTGAAAATGAACGAGCCGACAAAGGTTGAGAGCGTGTTTTGTGTGGTCGGGTCTTCGACCAACAGGGAAATCGCGCGCGGCGTGACGTTGTTCGTTGCCGAGCCGTAGGCCGCCACCATGATGCTCAGGGAGAAGGTGGTGACGGCGAGCATGCTGGATGCCAACACGCCGAGAATGTTGTCGACCGCATCGGAACCGATCTTGGTCGGCACGTCGTCGGGAATATAAGGCGCTGCCACCAGCGCCACCAGCGCGGTAGCAATTCCCAATACCGAATACAAGCTGGCCCGGAACCAGGGCCGCTTACTGATGCGGATGACAAACCACTTCCAACGCTCAATCATCTGTTGCTCGCAATACGTCCGTTTCACTACAGACAAGCGCGCTGAGGGACCGTTGCGTAGGCTTGGCGGTTTCTTGCCGCCCCGGTCGCCAGCGCTTAGCGGGCCAGCGCCTCGACCGTTGCGGGCAGGTCATGCATGTGATTGATCACGGCGACCACACCCAGCTCCCGCAATGCCTGGTCATGCCCGGCCGGGATGTGGCTGGCGCCAGTAAAGCCGATCACCTGCATGCCTGCCGTACGCGCCGCCAGCACGCCAGTCGGGCTGTCTTCGACGACCAGACAATGACCCGGCGCGACGCCCATGCGCTCGGCAGCCAGCAAGTACACGTCGGGCGCCGGTTTCGGTGAGCGGACCATTTCGGCGCAGAAGATATTGCCAGCCACCCGTTCGGTCAGGCCGGCACGCTGCAGCGATGCTTGAACGTTGTGCAAACGGCTATTGGATGCCACCGCCAGCGGCAGCTTGATGGCCAACAGCGCTTCGCGCACGCCCGGGATTGCCTGGACTTCTTCCGCCACGACCTTCTCGCTCTGCCGGCGTAGATCGGCATCGAAAGTCTCCGGCATGGTCAGGTCGAAACGTTTTTCAATCAGATCGATGATGCTCGGAACGGTCAGACCGAAGGTACCTTCCAGCGCGGCATGCAGCTGCTCGGCGGGTACATACAGGCTCAGGGCCTCGAACAGGACGCGGTGGCTGATGATTTCACTGTCGACGATCACACCGTCGCAGTCGCTGATCAGCAAGTCGATAGAGGCCATCGAATCTCCCGTTGTGAATGCGCAGAACGGCGCGACGACTCCGGTTTGGAGACAGCGCCTTGGACTGCAAACGGTGCGCTGAGTTTAGCCTGCGACCATACAGCGACCGCTCAACCACGCCGCCTCAGCGAATGCCCAACATCCGGTCAGCCGACCAACGCCCAGCGCCACGGCCAATAACGACCAGCATCAGGCCGATCCAGGTCAGGTGCGTAGGCCAGGCATCGGGGTAAACGAAGAGCTGAATAACCAGCGTCATGCCCAGCAGGGCCAAGGCCGATAGCCGCGCCAACAGGCCGAGCACCAGCAGCAGTGGGAACAGATGCTCGGCATAGGTGGCCAGATGCGCGGCAAGGTAAGGCGACAACAGCGGCAGCGCGTATTCGGTTTCGAACAGGCCGAAGGTGCTGGGTTTGATTGTAAGAAAGCCGCTGACCTTGGTCCGCCCGGAATAAAAGAACACCGTGGCGATGGCCAAGCGCGCCACCAGGCCCAACATCGAGTTGCTGATGTGGTGTTGCAGCCATACGGCGAGTCGATTCCAGTGCTGCAACGGACTCGATGTCGGGCTGGCTGGGTTCCTGTGCAGGGTGTGCATGTCGGTCACTCCAGTTGCTGATCAATCGATGGCGAAGACCCGAGCGGCAAACAGGCCCGCCAGCAGCGCATTGAAATCCAGCGCGGGCTGGGCCTCGAGCGCGAGATCCGATGCGCTGGCAAGCGTATGGCCATCGGCGCAGGCGTCGAGAAAGGTACAGCCGCCGACGCTCAAGGGCTGCCAGACGACACGGTTCTCTCGCCGGCAGAGCAACGTGCCCTCGCCCTGCCAGAGCAGCGGATCAGGCAGTTCGATGCCTTCGCGGTTGCAACGCCATAGGCTGAACGCCGGCAAAACGGACCAATGCCAGCGCGACGCTGCATGGGGTCGCAAATGCAATCCGGCCAGCTGGGTCGGCGTCATCGAGCTCAACGTATGCAGTTCCAGCCGAGGTTCTTCCGCCGCGGCAAACGCCTCAAGCCACAGGCGATCGAGGCGCGCAATCTCGGCGAGGTACGGTAAATCGCGGGCAGGTTCGAAACGCTGCAGAAAGTCTGCAAAGCCATCGCCATAGCTGATCAACTGCGGCTGGGTCGGAGGGCACTGCTGCGCGAAAACGCAGGCCGCTGCGCTCATCCACTCGGCGCCTACCAGCCGCTCGACCGTCGGAAAGTTCGCGCGCAAGGCATCTACACACCCTTTCATCACGGTGTTGCGGTACACCGCGAACCCCGGCTGCGCGATAAGCCTCGCCAGCCAATCAACGGAGGGGGCGGCAGCGGTGGAGGTAGTCGCCATGGGTTCGCTGGCCCATAGCGCTTCGGTCAAGCCATCCTGAAACTCGGCGAGCGAGCGCGTCATACCGCCCGCCTCCTTTCCAGCAGCCACTGCGCCTGGTCGCGCTCGACCAACAGTTCGGCGAAGGTTGGCAACTGGTCGTCACGTTCGATCAGTGTTGGACGCGAGCCGATGCGCTCGATCAACCGTTCATAAAGCGACCAGACGGCGTCAGCTATCGGCGCATCGTGGGAGTCGATCAATAGCCCTGAGAGCTCCGAGCTGTCCTGCCTATGTCCGGCCAGATGCACTTCCAGTAAGGCTTCAGCGGGAAAACCATCGATATAGGCAGCGGCATCGAAGCCGAGATTGTGCGCGCTGACGTGTACGTTGTTGACGTCTAGCAACAGGCCGCAGCCACTGCGGCGCGACAGCTCGGCGAGAAACTCGATTTCATCCCACTCATGCCCGTCGAGGTGCAGGTAGTGGCTGGGATTTTCCACCACAATCTGTCGCCCGAGGCGTTCCTGAGTGCGCTGAACGTTGTCGACGATACGGTTCAAGGCCGCACCGGTACGCGGAAACGGCAGGAGATCGGGATTGTACTGACCTCGCCAGGCGGACCAGGCCAGGTGTTCGGAAACCAGGACCGGCTGAACGCGCTCGACCAGCGTCCTGAGGTGTTGCAGATGGGCCTCGTCCGGCAGGCAATCGGCCGCCAGCGACAGCGATACGCCATGCAGTGAAAGCGGATGGCGCTCGCCGATAGCGTCTAGCCAGGCCAGACGAGGACCGCCGCCGAGCATGTAGTTCTCCGGGTGCACTTCGAACCAGAGCCCCGGCGCTGCACAGTCGTGCGCCGCCTCATAGTGCTCGGGCTTGAGTCCCAGGCCTGCTCCCAGAGCCAACACGCTCATGCGGAACCTCCTATCAGGATTCGATCGGCGTCAGCGAACCCATGCCTTCGGGCGTCTTGATCGAGGTGCAGGTCCCTGCGGGTACGTTCTTCCAGGCATTGCCCTGGTAATCCACCTTCGAACTGCCGGCGCAGCTGGTGCCCGCACCAGCCTTGCAATCGTTCTGACCAGCGAGCGCGACGCCGTAGCATTTCTCCATGGCACCTTCGGTCTTTTCCGCAGCCGTGGCACCGGCGGCGATGGATGCAAGCGCAACGGCTGCAGCAGCAAGGGCGAGATTGTTCATCGGTTGTTTCTCCATGCGGTGTTGCTGCCAGTGGTTTTACTGGCAGCTCGACCAGTAGTTCGCCGGGTACGGTCGATTGGTTACAGCAGGAGCAAGAAATATATTTTTGAGAATTCTTCCGTCTCGACCTACCGTAGCGGCGCGCCCCGCCCTGCCGTTGGCTGGAGGCAAAGGACGGGCAGCATCGATTTTTTCCTTGCGTGTAACCAGAGCGACCGATGCAACGAACTACCAGTCACGAGGCGTTGAAGGCACGCGAAGCCCATCTGCAACAGCTGCTACTGCTGGGGCTGGACGGCGACGAGGCGGCGTACCGGCAATTCCTGACGCTGCTCAGCGCACATCTGCGCAGTTTTCTCAGGCGCAGGCTGCAATCGCCCGAGGTCGAAGACCTACTCCAGGAAGCGTTGCTTGCGGTGCACAACGCGCGGCATACCTATCGGTCCGAGCAACCGGTGACAGCCTGGGTACAGGCGATTGCCCGCTACAAACTGATGGATCATTTCCGGGCCCATGCAAGGCACGACGCCTTGAATGATCCCCTTAGCGACCAGGCAGAGCTGCTGGCCGACGAAGATCACCAGGCCCAACAGGCGCAGCGGGACCTGGCGCGGCTGCTCGAACAACTGCCGGACAAGCAACGCTTGCCTATTTTTCACGTCAAATTACAGGGGCTTTCGGTGGAAGAAACCGCTCGACGCACCGGACTTTCGGCTTCAGCAGTCAAGGTGGGCGTTCACCGCGGACTGAAAGCGCTGGCCGCCCTGATTGGAGGTCATCGATGAAGACCGACGAGCTGATCAACATGCTCGCCAACCACGCACCGCCCGTGGATCGGCAGATCGTCACGCGCCGCTTTGGTACAGCCCTGGCCATCGGGCTGGCGCTGGCATTGCTGGTGTTACTGACGGTCTTCGGCGTTCGCCCGGACATTGGGCAAGCCGCGGCGACCCCGCTGTTCTGGGCCAAGCTTGCGCTGCCGGCGAGCCTGCTTGCGGGTGCTCTGCTGGTAACCACGCGGCTGGCCAGACCGGGAGCGCCTGTGGGCAACGGCTGGGTCACTGTCGCAGCGCCGGTGGTAGCGGTTTGGCTGGCGGCGTTGGGCCTGTTGTTCAGCGTTTCGGCCAATAACCGTTGGGCACTGATTTTTGGGGAAACCTGGCGAGTCTGCCCGGTGAACATCGCGCTACTGTCGATTCCAGCGTTCGTCTGCGTGTTCTGGGCTATCCGCGGCTTTGCGCCGACCCGGTTGCGTCTTGCCGGCGCAGCCGGGGGGTTGTTGGCCGGTTCGATGGCAACCCTAGCCTACAGCCTGCATTGTCCTGAGATGAGTGTCGCCTTCTGGGCCGTCTGGTATGTGCTCGGCATGCTCATCCCCACCGCCGTCGGCGCCCTCCTCGGCCCACGGCTGTTGCGTTGGTAAGCCGCATACGCGCATTTTCTTCAATACCGCGGCAGTTCCCGCTCCTATCGTCGCGCTGATGTTCATGCGTACTTTCAGGAGCTTTCGATGAGTCTTTTGCTATCCATGGCCGCCTTCGCGCTGGCTTCTTCCATATCGCCCGGCCCGGTCAACATCGTCGCGCTAAGCGCTGGCGCGCAGTTCGGTTTGCGGCCAGCCATGCGTCACGTCAGCGGCGCAACCATTGGCTTCACGCTGCTACTGTTGCTGATCGGGCTGGGCCTGAACGAACTTCTCGATCATTGGCCCTGGCTGACCGAATCGATCAAGCTGGCTGGCGTGGCATTTCTGCTGTACATGGCGTTTCGGCTGGCCGCAGACAACGGTCGCCTGAATGCAGACAAGCCTGCGATGCGGCCGACGCTGCTGTATGGCGCAGCGATGCAGTGGCTCAATCCCAAAGCCTGGCTGGCCTCGGTAGCGGGCATGGGCTTGTTCGCTGCCGCGGGCGACGCGCCCTCAGTCTGGCGCTTCGCAGCGATCTACTTCGTGATCTGCTATGCCTCACTGGCGTGTTGGGCGTATGCGGGCACCTTCCTGCGGCAACATCTCGACAAGCCCGCACGGGTACGGCTGTTCAATCGGGTGATGGCAGCGCTGCTGGTCGCCAGCGCGGCTTACCTGCTGCTGACCTGACGGGTGTCGTGGCGCACGTTTCGGCTTCCTGTCCGATAGTGCCCGGGCGTGGCGGCCAGCAGTTGCTTGAAGGCGCGCTGCAGGTGCGCCTGGTCAGCAAACCCCGCATCCAGCGCCACATCTGCAATAGGCCGGCCACGCCGCAGCTCGGCGCGCGCAAACTGCACGCGCCGATTGGTCAGATAGGCATGTGGCGTCATCCCGAACTGTTTTTTGAAAGCGCGAATGAGGCTCGACGGTGAGACGCCTGCCATGAGGCTGATCTCGCCCAGCTTGAGGGAGCGCTGATAATTGTCGGCAATGAACTCGGCGGCGCGCTGCAGTTTCAGGTCACTCTCCGGGACGCCGACTTCGAGCCCCAGTCGCTCGTGCAGCAGAGAGAACAAAGATACGGCGGCGGTTTCCTTTTGCAGCAAGTCGGCGTTGTCGTCGATGAGCACCGTATGAAAGCGGCGAAAGCCCGACTGTAGCAGCGGATCGCGGGTCATTATTGGGGCGAAGCAGCGGAAACCGCCGCCCCCCATCCCCAGGTCGTCCTGCAACTGGCTCAACCAGCCAGCATCGACATAAAGCATGCGATACGCCCATGGCTGATGCTGGATTGGATTGCAGGCGTGTACATCGCCGGGGTTCATTAGCACCAGCGTGCCGGCTTCGACGCGGCACTGATGATCGCCGTTGATGTAGGTACTGGCACCGCTGTCGATCAACCCGATGGAGAAGGTTTCATGGCTGTGCCGCGCATAACAGACGCGGCGGCCATCTTCCACAGTGCGCGACTCGATGAACGGCAGCGCCTCATCGCGCCAGAAACTGGACTCCGACGCTGAACGAGACTGGGCGAGGACGTGCTGATGCATGGTCGAATCTGTAACGGCAGTTGGGAACCTCAGCGTAGCCGAAAACGGGGCGATTGATTGGCAAACTGCTGTGTTTCGGCAAGGCCAGCAATGGCCTTCGGGGCAACGGGAACGGCCGTCAGAGGATTTCCAGCCCCTCGCACTTGTAATCACCGATGAAGATATCGTCCTGCAGCACCTCGCCGTCGAGGTTGAAGCAGAACAGGTAGCTCTCGGTTCGATCACCGATCTCGACGCTCTTCAGGCCAACGCACTCGTTGGGATGGCCCGGCAGGATCTTGAACGATGAAATACCCCGCTCGGGAACCCGCAGACCGACCTCAAGGGTTCGGATCTGGCTGAAGTCTTCGTTGGCAATAATCAAGGTGTTGGCGCCACGCTCCCGCTCATCGATCGTTTCGTCGAATGGCTCGGTCGAGATCTTGCGCGGAAAGAAAAGCCATTCACGGCGATACGGGTGCCACTCGGCCGCCTCGTGGATCACATAGCCGTCCGGCCCGACGCCCAGCGCGTCGCGGATGCGTTGATAGCGCTCCGACCAGTCCACGCTCTGTACGGCGTAGTGGCGGTCGAGCAGCTTTACCCACTCCTCAGAGGCCCTTTTGCCGTGGCTGCCGACGACCAATTGGTCGTTATAGAGTGTTGCCCACTCCGCTTTGAAACCCTTGAAGGCCTCGTCACCACTACCTGTCATGAGAATGTTTCGAGGCACCAGCTGGTTCTGGTCGCGGATCTCACAGACCAATCCGGTGCGGTCGTCAAAGGTCACCAAGCGCTTGCCGAACATGGCCAGCTCGGAGAATTCAGCGCCGCGCCCACCCTCGGCGATCAGGCTGACCAGCTGGAACTCGCCACCCTCATGCTCAGGGATGTCCTCGAAACGGTAGTTTGGCTTGCCCGTTTGCAGGTCGACGTCACGGTGCAGTCGATCATGGCGCAGGGTCGATTGCCAGGCGATTTGGCCGCTATCCAGTTCAACCTGGGACGCGTGGTCTTCATCTGTGATGATGGCCAGCAGGTATTCACGGGTGGTGCTGTCGTAGCGTTCGAGTCGCCGAACGTCGAAGTGCGATTCGCTCATGAGGTCAGGTGCTCGTCGGTGTTTGACGCCACCGGCACGCCCGGTGGCTCGTCAGGTTTCGGACAGCAGGGACCTCGCAAGTTCACTGGCAATAATCAGCACCTCAGCGGCTGCAGAACGGCTGCGTCTGTTTTACTGTCGGAACCTGAACCACGTATCCAGATGGGACCGCATGATTTTCCAGTTCTCAAATCGACAGCGTTCGACTGTTGACTCGCACGCGCCAACGCCGACTCTCTCCAGCCAGGCTGCGCGCCGACTCGCCGTTACGCTCACCAGCGCCTTGATGCTCGGCCTGGCCGGCTGCGGCACGCAAAAACCGGAGGTGCCTGCGCCCCGGCCGGACGAAGTACGCGCCAAGATCGTCCGGCTGATCCCCAGCAACATCCCGAATCGACAGGGCTGGGCCACCGACATCTACGCCGCCTTCGATGCGCTGGCGATCCCGCCGACTAACGAGAACCTCTGCGCCGTCCTGGCCGTTACGGTGCAGGAATCCACTTTCCAGGCGACCCCACCGGTTCCAGGCCTGGCGAAAATCGCCCGCGATGAGATCTACCGTCGCGCGTCTCGACTCCATGTCCCACGCTTCATCGTAGATGCGGCCTTGGACGTCCAATCACCCAACGGCAAGACCTACAGCCAGCGCCTCGCGGCGGTGCGCACTGAAGAACAGCTGAGCGCAATCTTCGACGACTTCCTCGGCATCATGCCGCTCGGCAAACAGCTGTTCGGCACGCTCAACCCGGTCAAGACCGGTGGCCCCATGCAAGTCAGTATCGCCTTCGCCGAAGACCGCGCACGCGACTATCCCTACCGCCGTGAAGGCTCTATCCGGGATGAGGTGTTCACTCGCCGCGGCGGTATGTACTTCGGCATTGCACATCTGCTGGACTACCCCGCTAGTTACACCCAGCCGCTGTACCGCTTCGCAGATTTCAATGCCGGCTGGTATGCCAGCCGCAACGCCGCGTTTCAGGCCGCGGTCAGCCGCGCGAGCGGGATCAAGCTGACCCTCGATGGCGATCTGATCATTCATGGCAGCAGCAAAGCCGGCCAGACCGAGCGTGCGGTTCGCTCGCTGGCGGGCAAGCTCGACATGAGCGAGACAGCGATTCGCAACGCCCTGGAGCGCGGCGATACGCACGGATTCGAGAAAACCACGCTGTATGAGCGCGTCTTCGCTTTGGCTGATAAGCGTGCAGGAAAGCCTCTGCCCCGCGCGGTGCTGCCTGGCATTCGGCTGGAAAGTCCGAAGATCACACGCAACCTGACGACCGCCTGGTTTGCCAATCGAGTCAATGATCGACATCTGGCGTGCATGAAACGCGCAGGCCATTAGCGGGAACATTTGTCACCGGCAACCCCTCGCAGTACTGGTATTGCGAACTCGGAGCCGTTATGTCCCAGCTGAACATTGCACTTGCCATCATGGGCGGCGTTGCCGTCTGTATTGCGTTGCTGTCGGCGCTGATCAAGCGTAGCCCTGTATCCGAGCCGGCGCTCGCCGTGCTGGTCGGCCTTGCCGTCGGCCCATATGGCTTGAGTTGGCTCGATCTCGCGCGCTGGGGCGACACCTTCAGCATTCTCGAGCAAGCGGCGCGGCTGACGCTGGCAATCGGGCTGATGGGTGTTGCCCTGCGCCTGCAGCGTGCGGCGCTCAAGGCCATGCTCAAGCCCGTCATGCTCTTGCTGACCTTCGTCATGCTCGGTATGTGGCTGGTGTCATCCTTGTTGGCCGGTTGGCTGCTGGGGTTGTCGCTGTGGGCAGCCCTGCTGCTGGGTGCAGTGGTCACACCCACCGACCCGGTAGTCGCCAGCTCGATCGTGACCGGCAAGTTCGCAAAACAGCACCTCCCCTTGCGGCTGCGCGACACCCTGTCGGCGGAATCCGGAGCCAACGACGGCCTGGCCTACGCCTTCGTCATGCTGCCAATTCTCATGCTCAGCCATTCGCCTAATCAGGCCTGGTCGCGCTGGCTCATCGAGTCGGTACTGATCGGCATCGGTGGTGCCGCGCTGATGGGCGCAATTGTGGGTTTTGCAGCAGCCAAGCTGCTGGCCTTTGCAGAGCACAAGAAGCTGGTAGCCAGTTCCTCTCTGCTGGGCTACACCGTGGCGTTCTCACTATTGACGCTGGGACTCGCCAAGCTGCTGCAGACAGATGGGGTGCTGGCGGTATTCGCAGCGGGGCTGGCGTTCAACCTCTTCAGCGAGAAGCACGAAGAGCAGGAAGAAGAAAACATCCAGGAAGCAGTGGCAAAGCTATTCACGCTGCCGATGTTTGTGATCTTCGGCATCGCTCTTCCCTTGCACGAGTGGGTAGCGCTGGGATGGCCGCTGGTGGCGCTTGCGTTGCTGGTCCTGTTGTTGCGCAGGCCTCCGGTGGTGATGGTGATGTCCAGCACCTGGAGCCATTCGCTCAATTCCCGCGACTCGCTCTACCTCGGCTGGTTCGGCCCGCTGGGTATCGCCGCGATCTACTACGCCGCGCTCGCACATAGCCATCTGCACGATCCGCTCTATTGGCATGCGGCGAGCGCGTTGATCTTCGCATCGATCATGATTCACGGCGTGTCTGCGGCACCGCTGTCGCATCTGTATTCACGCCATCCCGGCGCAGCGCCGCAAGGTAGCGCTCACCTGGACGAGTAATCTGGCTGAGCCAATAGAACGAAACGGGCGGACCGCGTTGGGACGAGCCGATCAGCCAATCAGCCCCATCCCCGCAAGCACGAAGGCGCCAACCGCCACGATTATCCCGAGAACGATGGCTGCTCCGTCTCGGGTGGTGATACCCAGACCGAACAGGCAGATGGCCGAGAACGGCGCGGTGCTGGCGAAGGGCAACAGTTCAAGCGGAGGCACCGAGGTCGCAAGCACTACGCAGAGCACCGCAATCACTCGTAGAAAGCTATTGCTGGTGGCCCAGGCCAAACGCTTGTTGCTCACTTTGTCCAGCCAGCGCACAACCGGACGGATTTTGTTCAGGCCCTTCTCAAGCTTCTGACCGCTGACCGAGCGATGCGCGAGAAATCCGGGCATCCAGAAATGATGCCGACCAAACAACATCTGGATGGCGAACAACGCGACGATCAGTGCGAGCATGCTCGGCACGCCGGGGATACCGCCGACCGGGCTGATCTCGATGATTGCGGGAACGAACAGGAACGGCCCGAAACTGCGCTGACCGATTGTGTTCTGAATGTCACCAACCGATACCTTAGTTTGGTTATCGCCTAACTCGACGACACCGTCGATCACTTGTTCAAGACAGTCATGTTCGTGTTCGCGCTTGTTGGTCTCAGTCATGCGGTCCTCCTCGTCGCAGTAGGGCTGTAGATACGGCAGGATGCCTGCTGCGACACTTAAAGCACTGTCCCGCTGACATAATCCTCTGATGAGCTACAGCAAGTTATTTGCGATCGAAACAGCAAAGTACAGTCACAGCTTTGTTGCACAAAACTTGTACAAATTACAACCATGCGACTTGCCATCATTGCCGTGCCGCTTAATCAAACGGCATAAAAAAACGGAACTTGCTTAGCAAGTTCCGCTTATGTTCGCTTACGTTAACATTAATGCGTTAACGTATTACGATTTGCGGCCGCCACCATGGCTGTTTTCGCCGCCTTTCTTACCAGCTTCAGAAGCCTTCTCGCGGTCGTTGGCAAAGTTGCCACCGCTGTTCTGGCCGCCTTTCTGGCCGGCTTCAGAAGCTTTCTCGCGGTCGTTAGCGAAGTTGCCGCCGCTGTTCTGGCCGCCCTTCTGGCCGGCTTCGGAGGCGCGCTGCGGATCGTTGGCAAAGTTGCCGCCGCTGTTGTGACCGCCTTTTTGCCCAGCTTCGGAGGCCTTTTCGCGATCGTTTGCAAAGTTACCCGGATTTCCGCTCTTATCGTTCGACATGAGATTACTCCAGTTACTTGGTGGTACTTGAAATGGCGACCGCTCTGCAGCCGCCTCACTATCTCGGAGGACAAGAGCGGCCCGAGAGTTCTAAAAAAAAAGTATATCTAGATGAACGGCGTACAGTTCAAACTGCCATTACAAGCGCAACACATGGACAATAAATAATTGCATTTAGATAGCAACGAAACGCTAGATGCCCCACCCGCGCCAGTTACACCGCTATATATACTTTTTCCACACTCGGCGAGCACCAACGATCAAGGTATGCGATCCGAAAACGCCGTTCATCGGCGCGCCGAAACGGGCTGAGTTTGTCAACAACCTGTAACCGAATCCGGGCAGTCTCGGAGCCATGGAAAGCCACGACGGCTGGCGCAAGGATGCGACTTTTTTCAGGACCACCAACCACTCGACCGAGACATTGGAGGCCACATGAGCAGCAAAACTCTAGAAACCCTGGTCAAGCGATCCGACCTCAACCCCAAGCAGCCGCTTGAGTTCTGGAGGCAGCTGCGGCGCTGTAAGACTGACTATCGCCCAAGCGCGGCGGCACTGGCGAGGCGTGCGTCGATGGACCTCGAGTGCTGCGCGGCCGGCCGATAAGCATCGTCTAGCCGGCATACACCGTACGTCGCCCTTACGTCGCAACAGAACAAACAGAAACGGGCTCAGCGTTGAGCCCGCAGGCGCGCGCTTTTAGCTGTTCGCCATTCCCTCCTAAGACCAGTCTGCCGTGGCAAGCTTTCCACTGCCCACGCCCGCCTTCTTTCACGGGCTGGTATGAACTGTCTACAAGACACTCTCTTGAACAGCGTCGACGCAATCTCTTCCGCCGATCGGCTTTGGCACAGCCTGCACGATTCTGCCGCCTAAGGCTTCGCACCACAGAGCGCTCTTCAGTTCATCTTTCGCCCCCTCAAGCCGACGGCCGTTTCCGCAAATCGCTAAGCAGACCATCAGCCCGGCCGGCTGAAGGCGGCCATCACATCCGCACCGATTACGACAACGTCTTGACATACTTACCGTCTAGGATTTAACTGCATATCAGCGATAACGATTTCCCTTCGCCCGTAGAAAAGAACAAATATTCGAAATGTATAGGTGAATAAATTCATGAACATCACCGCAACGGTGCCATCCGAACGCCGCGCATCAATGATCGAGACCGGCGCCTGGAATGACATGATCATTACAGACTATTTGGATCAGGCTGTATCAAGCAGTGCTGACGCCCCTGCCCTCATCGCATACCGTGTAAACCAGAACGTGAGGTGCGCATTCAGCTATGCCGAGATTGATCATGTGGTTCGGCGCATCGCCGCCGGCCTGGCAGCGCTAGGTGTGAGCAAAGGTGCAGTGGTGTCCTGTCAATTGCCCAACTGGTGGGAGATGACTGCCCTGCACCTGGCGTGCGTACGCATCGGCGCGGTGCTCAATCCGTTAATGCCGATTTTTCGCGAGCACGAACTGCGCTTCATGCTGGGCTATGCGCAGAGCCGTGTATTGGTGATCCCTCAGTCGTTCCGCGGCTTTGATTACGCAGAAATGGTGGACGGGTTGCGCGGCGAACTGCCGGCGCTTGAGCACGTACTGGTGATCGACAGCGACGACGAGAGTCGTTCGTTCCAGCGAGTACTACTGGATCGAGCCTGGGAAGAAGAAACCGATACCCAAGCGCTATTCGCCGACCGGAAGCCGCACGGCGACGACGTCGTCCAGCTGCTCTACACATCCGGTACTACGGGCCAGCCCAAGGGCGTCCTGCACACCAGCAATACGCTATTCAGCAATATCCGTCCCTACGCCGAACGCCTGCATCTGGGCAGCGACGACATCATGTTCATGGCGTCGCCGCTGGCTCATCAGACCGGCTTTCTTTACGGTCTGATGATGCCCATCTACTTGAAGAGCGCGTCTGTGCTGCAGGACGTATGGGACCCGACGTTTGCCGTCAAGGTTGCCAAGGCCGAGCGACCGACCTTCACCATGGCGTCGACGCCATTTCTGGCCGACCTGATCGAGATCGCGCCGCAGCACCCCGAAGAACTGTCCTCGCTGCGCATCTTCGTCTCAGCCGGTGCGCCAATACCGGGGGCGCTCGTGGAGCGCGCGGCCGCCGCCATCCAGGCCAAGATTGTCTCCGCGTGGGGGATGACTGAAAACGGTGCCGTAACCATGACCCGGCCCGAAGACGAGCCGGAACGCGCGATCAACAGCGACGGCGTCGCAGTGCCGCATATGGCAGTACGCGTGGTTGATGAGAACGGCGAAGACGTACCGCGCGGCACCGAAGGCAACCTGCTCGTTCGGGGCGCCAGCCTGTTTGTGGGTTACCTGAAGCGCCCGGACCTTTACGACGTGGATGAGGACGGCTGGTTTCCCACCGGCGACCTGGCGCGGATGGACGCTCAGGGCTACATCCGGATCACGGGACGCACGAAGGACGTGGTGATCCGCGGTGGCGAAAACGTACCGGTCGTTGAAATCGAAAACCTGCTCTACAAACACCCGGCGATTTCCGCCGTCGCGCTGGTGGGATGCCCTGATGACCGTCTGGGCGAGCGGCTTTGTGCCTACGTCACCCTCCATGACGGGCATCAGTCGCTCAGTCTGCAGGAGGCTGTCCGTTTCCTAACGGAGCAGCGCCTAACCCGCAACTACTTACCGGAATACCTCGAAGTGCTGCCTGAATTGCCACGCACACCGTCCGGGAAAATCCAGAAATTCAAACTGCGTGAGCAAGCCAAGGGCATCAGCCTTCCGGCAGCCAAGCCCGCCTGAACACTACAACCCTGCATTCGCTGGAGAACCGATATGAAAGGCCTAGCTGGAAAAACCGTCATCATCACCGGCGGTGGCGGTGGCATTGGCCGCGCGCTCTGCCTGCGCTTTGCCGCCGAGGGCAGCCGAGTCGCGGTGCTCGATCGTGACGAGGCAGCTGCGCAGAGCACAGCCGAGCTTGTCACCGAAGCCGGCGGCCAGGCAGTGGCCTACGCGGCGGACATTACCGACTACGCCACCATCGTCGAAACGGTAGACAAAGTTGAGCGCGAACTGGGCGTGCCGACCATCCTCGTCAACAACGCGGGCTTCGACCGCTTCATGCCGTTTCTCAAGACCGAGCCGGGCATGTGGCAGCAGCTGATCGACATCAACCTGACCGGCGCGCTCAACATGCACCACGTGGTGCTGCCGAAAATACTCGAAGCCGGCGGCGGCAAGGTGATCAACATCGCCTCCGATGCCGCGCGCGTCGGCTCGTCCGGGGAAGCGGTCTATGCGGCCTGTAAAGCGGGCTTGATCGGTCTGTCGAAAACCCTGGCGCGAGAGCTTGCCAGCAAGAACATCAATTTCAACGTGGTCTGCCCCGGCCCCACCGATACCGCGCTGCTGAAAAGCGTGGCGGCCACTTCGAATAATCCGGAGAAGCTGCTTGAAGCGTTCAAGAACGCCGTTCCGAAGCGTCGGCTTGGCCAACCGGAAGACTATCCCGGGATCGTCTGTTTACTTGCTAGCGACGATGCCGACTTCATCACTGGACAAGTCATCAGCGTATCCGGCGGCCTGACCATGGCTGGCTGAACAGGAGCTCAACATGAATTACGAAGACATCCTCTACAGCGAAGCCGACGGCGTCGCGACCATCACCATCAACCGCCCCGAGCGCTACAACGCGTTTCGCGGCCAGACCTGCATGGAGCTGCTCGACGCCTTCAACCGGGCCGGCTGGAACAAGGCCATTGGCGTCATCGTATTCACCGGTGCCGGCGACAAAGCCTTCTGCACGGGCGGCGACCAAGGTGCGCATGAAGGCCAATACGACGGTCGCGGCCTGATCGGACTGCCCGTCGAAGAGTTGCAGAATCTGATTCGCGAAGTGCCCAAGCCCGTTATCGCGCGCGTCAACGGATTCGCCATTGGCGGCGGGCACGTACTGCACGTGGTCTGCGACCTGAGCATCGCCTCGGAAGGCGCCATCTTCGGCCAAGTCGGTCCAAAGGTCGGCTCGGTCGATCCGGGGTACGGCACCGCGTACCTCAGCCGGGTGATCGGAGAGAAACGCGCGAGGGAGATTTGGTACCTGTGCCGTAAGTACAGCGCGCAGCAAGCGTATGACTGGGGCCTGGTCAACGCCGTGGTGCCCCACGATGAACTCGATGCCGAAGTGAGCAAGTGGTGCGACGAAATTCTGGAAAAGAGCCCGACCGCCCTCTCCATCGCCAAGCGCTCGTTCAATGCCGACAGCGCCAATATTGGCGGGATCGGCGGGCTCGGGATGCAGGCACTGAGCCTGTACTACGACACCGACGAAGCCAAGGAAGGGACCGCTGCGTTCAAGGAAAAGCGCAAACCGAACTTCCGTCAGTTTTACAAGTAGCGCGTCCCGCACGGAGCCGGAGCCCGGCTCTGTCACAAGCTTATGGCTGGAGAACACCATGAATTTCGGTTTCAACGAGCAACAGACCGCCATTCGCGACAGCGTGGCACGCTTCAGCGTCGATGTGCTCATGCCCGGCTACCGACGTCGCGAGCGTGAAGGAGTCATCGAGCGGTCGCTGATCGAGCAGATGGGGGGAATGGGCCTGCTCGGTGGCGAACTGCCAGAGATGTTCGGCGGCAGCGGTCTGGATTGCGTCACGGCCGGCATCATCATCGAAGAAATCTCACGCGGCGACTTCAACGTGGGCTACATCCCGTTACTGGCGTCGCTGAATGGCCAGATCATCGCGCAGCATGCCGCTCCCGAACTGGCGCGTGAATGGCTCGGCGAAATCACCGCCGGCCGCAAGGTTGTGTGCATTGCCCTGACTGAACCCAGCGGCGGCTCGGATGCGGCAAACCTGCGACTCAAGGCCGAACACAGCGGCGACGGCTACATCCTCAACGGCGAAAAAACTTCGATTTCCATGGCTGACCAGGCGGACGTGGCGGTGGTGTTTGCGCGCACTGGCACGCACGAATCGCGCGCCAATGGCATCAGCGCCTTTCTCGTCCCGATGGACTCGCCCGGCATCAGCACCACTCGTTTCGATGACGCCGGTCAACGCTGCATCGGTCGTGGGTCGATCTTCTTCGACAACGTCCGGGTGCCGGCCAGCCATCGTCTGGGCGATGAGGGCCAGGGCTTCAAGCAGGTCATGCAGGGGTTCGACTACAGCCGCGCGCTGATCGGCCTACAGTGCCTGGCCACGGCCCAGCAGTCGCTGGACGAAACCTGGCAATGGCTGACCGAGCGCGATGCCTTCGGGCAGAAGCTCGCGGCTTTTCAGGGTCTTACGCATCCGCTCGCCGAGTACCAGACGTACGTTCAGGCCGCGCGGCTGCAATGCTATTACGCGCTCTGGTTGAAGGATTCGGGGCAGCGCCACAACGCCGAAGCGGCGATGAACAAATGGTGGGGACCAAAACTCGCCTTCGACGTTGTGAAGCAGTGCATGCTTGCCCACGGCCATACCGGCTGGGGCGAAGATCTGCCCTTCTCGCAGCGCATGCGAGACGTGTTGGGGCTGCAGATTGGTGACGGCACGGCGCAGATCATGAAAAATATCATCGCCCGCGAATGCATACCCAGGTAGCCCGCCGCCACCTGCTAGGAATTCTGATGACCGAGATTGAAACCAAGAGCATCCCCAACCGGCTTTTCTTCCGGTTGTTTCAGACCGGCAACGTGTTGCAGAGGCAAGTACAGAAAGAGATGGGCATCAGCACCGTTCAGTGGGCGGTGTTGGGCGCCTTGTCCCGTCCAGGCTATGAACAGGGCATCTCCTTCAATCAGCTGACGGACTATCTGGTGGTTAGTCGCCAGAGCCTCGACGGCGTCCTGAAACGCATGGAGCGGGAAAACCATGTCGAGCGCGTGCCGCATCCCGACGATGGGCGTGCGAGGCTGGTCAGACTGACTGCGGCGGGACGCACGTACTGGGAGGCGCTGCAGCAGCGTATCGCCGAGTTCTACGAGCAGGGCTTGAAGGGCTTCAGCTTCGATGACAGCGTCAACTTCCTGCACTACCTGAGCAAGCTTCAGGCAGATTTGGGCGGCATTTCGCTGGACCAGGCGGAGCCCACCGGCGAGTCAATCGAGCCTGTGATCGAGGAGTGAGCAGAGGCTTCTGCAGCGGTTTGATCATCGCTCACGCCTGAGTGGCGCGCTCCTGACGGAGCAAAAGCCAGACGATTCCGAGCGCGCCTACTGCCACCACCGCAGCGCCAAGAAAGATGCTCTGCATGCCGATGTAAGCCGCTAGCACGCCCATGATCGCGCCAGACAGACCCAGCGACAGGTCGAAGAACATGGCGAACACGCTGAGGCCCGAGCTGCGGTTTGCCGTTCCCACGCGTGACACTACGCCAACCCCCAGCGCGGGATAGAGCAAGGACAGCCCGCAGCCGGTCAACGCGGAGCCTGCCAGGGCAAAGCTGGGCGCCTCCGCGAGCCACAGCAACAGGAGGCCGAAAATTTCCACCACCAGGCACACCATCGCCACCGAATATCCGCCGACACGGTTGATAAGGTTCGGAAACAGCAATCGCGTCCCGATAAAGGCAAACGCGAACGCGGTGAGGCACCAGGCCGCGCCATCCCAACCGCGGGCGTTGTAATACAACGCGATGAACGCGGTCAGCGTGCCGTAGCCAATGGTGGCCAACGCCAGACTGATACCAGGCGGTGCGACCTTCCACAGCACTTTGCCGAACGGCAAGCGCTTGCCCGGATTCAGCGGTGCATCACCACGCCGCCAAGCCAATGCGAGGCCCGTCGAGGCAAGCGCCATCGTCACGACACCCAGGCTCCACAGGCCCAAGGATTGAGTGAGAAAGACACCAAGCGGTGCGCCGATCCCGACGCCGCCGTAAGCCGCCACGCCATTCCAGGAGATCATTCGCGCTGTGCTTTCCGCACCCAGTCGGCTGATGCCCCAGCTGATCGCCGATATGCCGATCAAGCTCTGCGCAAACCCGAGAATCAACCGGCTGCCGACCATCACGGCGATGCTTGCCATCGGCCAGGATTCCAGCAACGCCGACGCGAGCAGCAACAGGCCACTCAGCAACCCGGACGCCATGCCGATCAACACGGTTTTCTTCGCCCCTCGCTCGTCCGCCAACCGTCCGGCAAGCGGGCGGCAGAGCAAGGTGGTCAGGTACTGCGCACCGATCACGATGCCGGCGATAGCAGTGCTGAATCCGAGATTTTCGTGGATGTAGCCCGGCAGCGACGCCAACGGAATGCCGATGGAAATGAACGAGATGAAGTTGAACACCACCAGAGACAGGATGAAGAAGGTGTCGTTGGCAGGAGGTTTCGCAGCGGGCATCGGATCGCCTGTTGAGATGAGCGGTAGGAAGATGACACGGCGGCCAAACCGACCCCGGCGCCTATGGAGCGCCGAGGTAGCGCGCGGGTCGTCCGAGGTTAGGACCACTAAGTGATTGGTCCGATCTTGCCCAAGCGGAAGTCATCATACAACCACCGTCAGGCCGATGGCGCGCTCGATTCAGGTCTCGCTCGCCACAGCTGCGACCTTCGGCCGGCGCCATTGGGGCAAACCGATCAGGATTACCGCGCTGACGATAACCGTCATCGCCAACCACTCCTCAGGCCCGATGCGCTCACCGGCAAACGTAATACCCAGCAGGACCGCCACCACCGGATTCACATAGGCGTAACTGGTCGCCGCTGCCGGTCGCACATGCTTGAGCAGATACAGGTAGGCGCTGAACGCGACGATGGACCCGAGAAACGTCAAGTAGACCAACGCAAGCCAGCCGCCCATGTCTGGCATCTGCTGCAGGCGTTCGCCACTCACCAGGCTGCCGAACAACAACACGGCACCACCGACGAGCATCTGTGCGGCACTCGCCATTGCACCGTTCGGCAGGCTGAGGTGGCGACTCCACATCGAACCGAACGCCCAGCTCGCCGCTGCGAGCAACACGATCACCGCGCCCAGAGGGCTGGCCTGAAGGTTGTGTCCAAGATTGAGCAAGCCGATGCCGATCAGCCCCAGCAGGATCCCGCCCCACTCCAGACCCGTGGTTCGCTGGCCCCAGATCAAGCCGAACAGCAAGGCAAACAGCGGCACGGTTGCAATCGCCAGCGCCGCAACCGCCGACGCTACCCCAAGGTGCTCGGCAATGGTGACGCCGCCATTGCCGCAACTGAGCAGAAGGAAGCCGAGGAGTGCACATGACCGCCACTCCTTGGCGGTCGGCATCGGGACACCGCGCCAGCGCAACCAGGCAAACATCAGGCTACCGGCAACGACGAAACGCAGCCCGGCCAACAGCATTGGCGGCCACGACTGGACGCCGATACGAATTACAAAATAGGTCGAACCCCAGATCAGATACAGGGCGGCAAAAGCGCCCACGAGCAGCAGCGGAAAGCGGCGCGAAGACATGACGTGAGGCCCGAGCGGGTGGTGGGATCGACCATTCTAGATAGCCCACTTAGCCAAGAATAAGCACAGTCAGCCATTTGTTTAGCGGTGCAGTTAGGCGCACCGCCTCTCCGCTTAGCCATTATTGAGGCCGAAGGGATCATCAATGCTGTGGCTCGGCTCGGTGAACCAGCGCGGCCCACTCTCGCTCATGTAGAAGTGGTCCTCCAGGCGAATGCCGAACTCACCGGGCACGCAGATCATTGGTTCATTGCTGAAACACATGCCGACGTCGATGGGTGTCCGGTCGCCGCGGACCAGATAGGGACTTTCATGGATTTCCAGCCCGATCCCGTGACCGGTGCGATGAGGAAGGCCCGGCAATTGATAATCGGGACCGAGGCCGCAGGCTTCGAGCGCGCCTCGCGCCGCCTCGTCCACTTCTTCACAGCGCGCACCCAGTCGGGCCGCAGCAAAGGCGGCCAACTGTGCGTCCTTTTCGAAGGTCCACAATGCTCGCTGGTGTTCGCTCGGCTCGCCGAAGACGTAACTGCGCGTAATGTCCGACAGGTAACTGTGCACACGACAGCCCGTGTCGATCAGGACCATGTCACCGCGCTTGAGCGTCTGCGGGTACTTCACACCATGGGGAAACGCACTCGCCTCGCCGAACAGCACGATGCAGAAGGTTGACCCTGGCGCACCGACTGCCCGGTGCGCCAGCTCGATAAACCGAACCACTTCGGTGGTGCTGATGCCCTCACGCAGGATGCTCGCCGCCGCTTTGTGCACTTCCAGCGTCATGTCCTTAGCCCGTTGCATCAAGGCGATCTCAGCACTCGATTTACGCTGCCGGCAATAGCTTGTCACGGCGCTCGCATCGGTGAAGGCGTAGCCTGGATCCAGCAAGCGCAGGCCGTCGAACATGAAAAACGGCAAAGACGGACAAAGACCGATGCACGGGCGGAGACTGGTGTTCGGCTGGATGCCTATGCGCTGCAAACAGTCGAGCAACAAACGATAGGGACTTTCATGCTCCTGCCACCCGTTGACTGCACCATCAACCACCATGAAGTCGCGAATCGTGCCCTCTTCGAAGGCCGGTGCCAGGTACTCCAGCGCACCATCGGCGGGCAGGATTGCACCAACCATGCGCTCGCTCGGGCTCCAGCGCACGCCGGTGAAGTACTCGAGGTTGGCGCCCGCGCTGAGAAAAACGGCGTCGAGGCCAAGCTGCCTCATGCGACGCTGCGCCTTGTCGATACGGTCCAGGTACTCGTCTTGCGCTATTGGCTCGACGCCATCCAGCATGTTGCGCAAGCGCCCAAGCGCTTCTTCCTGCGTACTGACGCCGACACCGATGGTCATGCCTGCTCTCCGAAACCAGCCGAAAATGTTCGCCGAATTTAAGTACAGCTTAATTTTTCTGGCAAAGCTTTTTTCTGCGGTGCCGTGAAAAAGCCAAAATCAAGGCTGGCGCGAGTCTGTCCCGCTGGCCGTATACTGGCCACTTTCACAAGGCGAATTTCATGACAGTCGACCGTATCGGTGAGCGATTGCGTCGTCACAGGCGTGCCGCGAACAAGACCCTGAATCAGGTAGCCAAGGAGTCGGGGCTGACGGCGAGCTTCCTGTCCCAGGCCGAACGTAACCTTACGGGTGTCTCGATTTCGTCGCTGGCGAACATCGCAAAATCGCTCGGCGTCCCGCTCAATTCGCTGTTTGATCAGCCCAGCCAACCGCAGCCAGATTCCCACCAGGGCGAACGAGTTCGTTACACCATCGAAGGCCAGCCGCTGGCGTACGAGCGCCTGTCTACAAGCTTTCCAGGCAATCTGCTGAACGCCGTCAAAGTCAGCATGCCAGTGGGTTACCAGTCCGAACTCATTGCCCACGAAGGCGCCGAATTCGCCTATGTCCTCTCCGGACGGATCATCTACACGGTCGATGGCCGCGACTATCCGTTGGCCAGCGGCGACTCCATACATTTCGATGCGGGCAAGCCTCACCACCTCGCCAACGTAGGCGATCAACCGGCCGAAGTGCTCACCGTAACGACCATGGGCCTGTTCGACGATTTGACCACCCGCTAGCTGGCACCGCTATTGCTTGATCTCGATACCTGAAGCTCGCCAACGAAATTTAGCAGCGCTTAATTTCTGTTGACCGGGTTTTCAGCATGACTTAATTTCGAGGCAGGCTAGGCTGTGATCTTTAGGACGCAGCCGCCAACAGTGTTCTGCGCCGAGCGGGCGAACCCCCACGGCGACACCGGCGTGCAGTGAGCCACTGTTCGGTCCACGAGACCAACCCTCGATGAACATAAAAAAGAATGAGGTTTGCATGCGAAACACTCTCTCCATCCGAGCATTGCTCGCCGCGGGACTGATCCTCAGCTCGCCCCTCAGCTTCGCCGCCAGCAGCGTGGTGTACTGCTCCGAGGGCAGCCCCGCCGGTTTCGATCCCGGTCAGTACACCACCGGTACTGACTTCGACGCCGCCTCGGAAACTGTATTCAATCGTCTCGCCCAATTCGAACGAGGCGGCACTCGCGCCCTCCCCGCGCTGGCGACCAAATGGGAGGTCAGCGATGACGGCCTCACCTATACCTTCCATCTGCGGCCCGGGGTCAAGTTTCATACCACTGACTACTTCAAGCCCAGCCGCGAGTTCAATGCCGACGACGTCCTCTTCACTTTCCAGCGCATGCTCGACAAGGAGCATCCGTTCCGCAAGGCGTACGCCAGCGAGTTTCCCTATTTCGTCGACATGGGCATGGACAAGAACATCACCAAGGTCGAGAAGCTCGACGACATGACGGTCCGCTTTACCCTCGACAAAGTAGATGCCGCCTTCATACAGAACCTCGCAATGAACTTTGCCGCGATCCATTCAGCTGAATATGCCGATCAGTTGCTCCAAGCCGGCAACAGTGAACAGATCAACCAGAAGCCGATTGGCACTGGGCCGTTCGTGTTCAGCCGCTACCAGAAAGACGCTCAGATCCGCTTCAAGGGCAACAAGGAATACTGGAAACCCGAAGAAGTGAAGATCGATAACTTGATTTTCGCGATCACGACCGACGCCTCGGTCCGCGCGCAGAAGCTTCGTGCCGGGGAATGCCAAGTCACGCTCAACCCTCGCCCGGCGGACATCGAAGCGTTGCAGAAAGATCCCAACATCGAGGTGCCGAGCCAACCCGGCTTTAACCTCGGTTACATCGCCTACAACGTTGAGCACGAGCCACTCGGCAAGCTTGAGGTGCGCAAGGCGTTGGACATGGCCGTCGACAAGAAATCGATCATCGAGGCCGTCTATCAGGGGGCCGGCCAATTAGCAGTGAACGCCCTTCCGCCCACCCAGTGGTCTTACGACGAGAGCATCAAGGGCACCGAATACAACCCGGAAAAAGCGCGCGAATTGCTTAAACAGGCAGGCGTCAAGGAAGGCACCGAAATCACCCTGTGGGCAATGCCCGTGCAGCGCCCCTACAACCCCAACGCCAAGCTGATGGCGCAAATGATCCAGGCTGACTGGGCCAAGATCGGGATCAAGGCACGCATCGTGAGCTACGAATGGGGCGAATACATCAAGCGCGGCCATGCGGGGGAACATGACGCCATGCTGATAGGCTGGACTGGGGACAATGGTGACCCAGACAACTGGATGAACACTCTGTACGGCTGTGATGCGGTAAATGGCAACAACTGGTCCAGATGGTGCGACGCGACATACGACAAAGTGGTCAAGGATGCCAAGCGCATTACAGATCAGGCTGAACGCACAAAGCTGTATGAACAGGCGCAGCAGATCATTCAGGAGCAGGTGCCCATCACGCCTATCGCCCACTCCACCGTCTACCAACCGATGCGCAACAGCGTGGAGGGCTTCGAGATCAGCCCCTTCGGGCGCAACTCCTTCTATGGCGTAGAAAACAAGCGTTGATAGTAGCGAAGCCAGGCCTGCTCTCGGGCTTGCCTGGCTGACCTCCTTTGCACGTTTTTTGACTGCCGGTCCGCACAGCCAAGCGTCATCAGCCCAACGATAGTCGCGAACTTGAGTACGGCGATCGAGGCTGTGCTGTTGCGTAGCCATAGTTTTACCAGGAGTTCTGCAATGTTCAGCTTCATAGCCCGCCGCGTGGGTCTGCTGATACCCACCTTTTTCGGGATCACGCTACTCACCTTTGCCCTGATTCGCATGATCCCCGGGGACCCGGTGGAAGTGATGATGGGAGAGCGAAAAGTCGATCCGGAGATGCATGCCCAGGCGATGGAGCGGCTGGGTCTGAACAAGCCGCTTTACCTGCAGTATTTCGATTACATCGGCAATCTGGCGCAAGGCGATCTCGGCGAGTCGCTGCGTACGCGCACCAGCGTCTGGAAAGAGTTCACTACCCTGTTTCCCGCCACCCTCGAGCTTGCCTTCGCGGCGCTGATCATCGCCGGCACCCTGGGCCTGCTGGCTGGCGTGGTCGCAGCACTTAAACGCGGCTCGCTGTTCGACCACGGCGTCATGGGCGTTTCGCTGGTGGGTTACTCGATGCCTATCTTCTGGTGGGGGCTGATTCTCATCATGTTTTTCTCTGTAGGCCTTGGCTGGACGCCTGTTTCGGGGCGAATCGACCTGCTCTACGACGTACCGCCCGTCACCGGCTTCATGCTGATCGACACCCTGCTCAGCGAAGAAGAAGGCGCATTTCTGGACGCTCTTCACCACATGATTCTTCCGGCTGTGGTGCTGGCAACGATTCCCCTGGCGGTCATCGCACGGATGACGCGCTCGGCGATGCTCGAAGTGCTACGCGAAGATTATGTCCGCACGGCTCGGGCGAAAGGTTTATCGCCGAACCGAGTGGTGTTCGTTCATGGGCTGCGCAACGCGCTGATCCCCGTCCTGACCGTGTTCGGCTTGCAGATCGGCACCCTGCTGGCCGGAGCCGTACTGACCGAGACCATCTTCTCCTGGCCGGGCATTGGCAAGTGGCTGATCGAATCCATCGGCGCCCGCGACTACCCAGTAGTGCAGAACGGCATCTTGCTGGTCGCCTGCCTCGTCATCCTGGTCAATTTCACCGTGGACATCCTCTACGGCCTGGCCAACCCCCGTATTCGCCACCAGCGCTAAGGAGGCCGAAGCATGAACAGCATCGAAACCCTGCCGGCCGCCGAACCGACTGCTTATTACCCGTCACCCCTTCGGGAGTTCTGGAGTGCCTTTCGCCGCAACAAGGGTGCACTGGGTGGCCTGATCTATATGGTGTTGCTGGTTGCCTGCGCCCTGTTCGCACCGGCTTTGGCGCCATACAACCCCAGCGAACAATTTCGCGACTTTTTGCTCACCCCGCCGGCATGGCAGGAAGGCGGGACGGCGCAATTCATACTTGGCACCGACGAGCTCGGGCGGGACATGCTTTCGCGGCTGATCCACGGGGCGCGGCTGTCGCTGCTGATCGGCCTCGCTTCGGTCGTCTTTTCGCTGCTGCCCGGCATCCTGCTCGGCCTGCTGGCAGGCTTTTCCCCAACGCGGCTGGGGCCGTTCATCATGCGCTTGATGGACATCATGCTAGCCCTGCCCTCGCTGCTGTTGGCGGTAGCGATCGTGGCGATCCTTGGCCCAGGTTTGATCAATACCATCTTCGCCATCGCCATCGTCTCCCTGCCATCCTACGTGCGGCTGACCCGGGCGGCGGTGATGACAGAACTCAACCGCGACTACGTGACAGCCTCGAAACTGGCCGGCGCCGGCACCTTGCGCTTGATGTTTATCAGCGTGTTGCCGAACTGCATGGCGCCGCTGATCGTCCAGGCCACGCTGAGTTTTTCCTCGGCGATCCTCGATGCCGCTGCACTGGGCTTTCTCGGCCTTGGCGTGCAGCCGCCGACGCCCGAATGGGGAACCATGCTGGCCTCGGCGCGCGATTACATCGAGCGTGCCTGGTGGGTCGTATCCCTCCCTGGCTTGGCGATCCTGCTCAGCGTTCTGGCCATCAACCTCTTCGGTGACGGGCTGCGCGATGCGCTTGATCCCAAGCTCAAGAACGCCGCGTGAGGAGTCCATAGATGCTTCGTTTAGAACTTACGGACACAAGGGACAACCGCCCATGAGCCTCCTCGAGATTCAAAATCTGTCGGTGCGCTTTGGAGAAGACGGCGCGCCACCTGTGGTGGGCGGGCTAGACCTCAGCGTCGACAAAGGTGAAGTGCTGGCCATCGTCGGTGAATCCGGCTCTGGAAAGTCAGTCACGATGATGGCCTTGATGGGACTGGTCGATGCGCCGGGCAAAGTGGCGGCTGATCGTCTCCAATTCGCTGGCCAGGACTTGTTGACTCTCAAGGGGCGCCAGCGCCGTCGAGTGATCGGCAAGGACTTGGCCATGGTCTTTCAGGACCCGATGACCGCGCTCAATCCAAGCTACACCGTGGGTTTCCAGATTGAAGAGGTGCTGCGACAGCATCTGGGCCTCAAGGGCAAAGCCGCTCGGCAGCGAGCACTCGAGCTGCTCGAGCGGGTTGAGATCCCCGGCGCCGCCAGTCGTCTGGACGCCTACCCACATCAGCTGTCCGGCGGCATGAGCCAGCGGGTGGCTATCGCCATGGCTATCGCAGGCGAGCCACAGCTGTTGATCGCCGACGAGCCGACCACAGCACTCGACGTGACCATCCAGGCACAGATCATGGATCTGCTGCTGAGCTTGCAGCGCGACCAGAATATGGCACTCATCCTAATCACTCACGACCTGGCCGTGGTAGCCGAAACCGCTCAACGCGTCTGTGTGATGTATGCGGGCCAAGCGGTCGAGACCGGGCGCGTACCAGAGCTGTTTGACGCACCCGCTCATCCGTACACCGAAGCGTTGCTCGCCTCCATACCAGAACATTCGAATAGCCGGCGTCTTGCGACCTTGCCGGGCATCGTCCCAGGTCGATACGACCGCCCGGCGGGCTGCCTGCTCTCGCCACGTTGCCCTTACGCTCAACCACGCTGCGGAGAACGACCGGCACTGGAACCCTACGACCGCGGCGAGGTGCGCTGCTTTTACCCGCGCAACATGACACCTGGCGAAGCACCTGAAGTGCTGCCGGAGTCGCAACGACCTATTCAGCCACCCGGAGAACACCATGCCTACTGAGCCGTCGACAGGCAGCGTGCTGTCCGCACGCGAGCTGACCCGCCACTACCAAATCTCACGTGGGCTGTTCAAACCACACGCCACCGTACGCGCGCTCAACGGCGTGTCCTTCGAACTGGCGTCCGGCGAAACGCTTGCGGTGGTGGGCGAATCCGGCTGCGGCAAGTCCACGCTTGCACGGGCTTTGACACTCATCGAGGAGCCGACGTCCGGATCGCTGCAGATTGCCGGGCAGGAAGTGGCAGGCGCAGACAAGGCTCAACGCAAACAGCTACGCCGCGACGTGCAGATGGTGTTCCAGAATCCCTACGCCTCGTTGAACCCAAGGCAGAAGATCGGCGACCAGTTGGCTGAACCGCTTGTTATCAATACCGGGCTGTCACGCAGCGAACGCCGGGAGCGCGTGCAGGCGATGATGCAGCAGGTCGGGCTGCGTCCCGAGCACTACCAGCGCTATCCGCATATGTTCTCCGGCGGCCAGCGCCAGCGCATCGCCCTTGCGCGGGCCATGATGCTCAATCCGAAGGTGCTGATTGCCGACGAGCCGACTTCGGCGCTGGATGTGTCGATTCAAGCGCAGGTGCTGAACCTCTTCATGGATCTGCAGGAGCAGTTCAACGCCGGCTATGTCTTCATCTCCCATGACTTGGCTGTTGTCCGTCATGTGGCCGATAAGGTACTGGTGATGTATTTCGGCAGCCCGATGGAAATGGGGCCAGCCGAGCTGATCTACACCCGCCCGCTACACCCCTACACTCAGGTGCTGCTGGCCGCGACGCCTAGCATTCGGCCTGACTTGACGAAGCCAAAAATCAAGGTCAGCGGCGAACTGCCCAACCCGCTCGACCCACCTACCGGCTGCGTTTTCCACACCCGCTGCCCTCACGCTACCGAACGCTGCAGTTCAGAAGTCCCGGCATTCCGCCCTTTGGACGACAGGCTGGTGGCCTGCCACTACGCCGAGGAGGTGGGCTCGGTACCCCAAACCGCTTCGGTAGCCTGAGGCGAGTCAGGCCCGCGAGTTGCTTCATGGACTCAAACGAAAAAGGCCCCAGAACATGGGGCCTTTTTACTTGAGAGTGGCAGGGTCAGTGCGATTCGACGCCGCCGCCTATCTTGGATGACGCCTTAGACAAACGTTCAGCTAAATGGCGATTTGTCGTTCTCTCAAGCGCTCGAGCAGAGCCGGCCGTAGTGCAATGACGTCGAGTTCGATCACGCTAATCAACCCTGCTAATTGCGCTCGCGTAACCGATACGCCACACGGGAGCCCGGTCAAGACCAACGACTCCCCTGTCAACTCATCCAGCAGCATCGCCTGGATGGTCTGAGGAGAATCCATTGAGGCCGTGAACAACAGCGGCCTGAAGTGTTCCTGCACGAGCGCCAAAGCCTCGGGCAGCCTAATCCGGATCATCTGACAATTCCTTTTGTCCGAGCGGAAATTTTAGTTACCAAGCGCACCCATCGCTCGCCAAAGAAACGCCAACCACCTCACGTTTAAGCACGGGGTCACGTCAATCGTTGGGCAGAGGCCACGAGCTCGCTCAAATTATCCCATCTGAAGGGTTCACGCAGTGCGCCATCACTCAACGCCTCACACACTAGCTGGGGCAGGCGAGAATCGCGGCTTTGGCGTCTTAGGTCGGCTTTCGTCCTGCCGCACTCGCTCCCTTGGGACCAATCTGGGAACGCTTACACAGCCGTTCCCGTACCCCAGAAACGCTGAAGGCCCCGTAATACGGGGCCTTCAGTTCGTGATATGGCGGAGGAGGTGAGATTCGAACTCACGGAAGAGTTTCCCCTTCGACGGTTTTCAAGACCGTTGCATTCAACCGCTCTGCCACTCCTCCGCAGAGAGCGGGCGCAATAGTACCCGAACGAAACAGTCTGTCAAACACTGTCGTTAGGAGGAAACAAAAGCTCTGCTATGATCCGGGGCAATTCACCTTAGGCTGAATACATCTACAGGAGTGTCGCCATGCTCAAGCAACAGTACGCACCTACGCATACGCAGGTTGAACAGAAGGAAGTCAGCCGCGTTCTGCGCAACACCTACGGCCTGCTGGCCATCACCCTGGGCTTCAGCGCCTTCGTCGCCTACATGGCGATGCAAGCCAACGCAGCCTACCCGAACATCTTCGTGGTGCTGATCGGCTTCTACGGCCTGTTCTTCCTGACCGTGAAGCTGCGCAATTCCGCGTGGGGTCTGCTTTCGACTTTCGCCTTGACCGGTTTCATGGGTTACACGCTTGGACCGATCCTCAACATGTACCTGGGCACTGCCAACGGTGGTGAACTGATTGCCTCGGCGCTGTCGATGACCGCTCTGGTCTTCTTTGGCCTGTCGGCGTTCGTGCTGATCACCCGTAAGGACATGAGCTTCCTTAGCGGTTTTATCACCGCCGGTTTCTTCGTCCTGCTCGGCGCAATGGTCGCTGGTTTCTTCTTCGAGATAAGTGGTCTGCAGCTGGCGATCAGCGCGGGCTTCGTGCTGTTCTCGTCGGTGTGCATCCTCTACCAGACCAGCGCGATCATCCATGGCGGCGAGCGTAACTACATCATGGCCACCATCGGCCTGTACGTTTCGCTGTACAACCTGTTCATCAGCCTGCTGCAGCTGATGGGTATCATGGGTGGCGACGACTGATCAGTACCCATCGAATCAGCCCGCTTCGGCGGGCTTTTTCGTTTCTAAAGCTGGCGTATCATGTCAGGCAGTCATGCAACGGTGGCCCATGAAATTCGCAATTGCTCTGTTTTCCCCCGCCCACTCCCCTGCCTCACGCCGCGCCTTGCGTTTCACCGAGGCGGTGCTGACGGGCGGGCACGAGGTTGTCCGGCTGTTCCTTTATCAGGATGGTGTACACAGCGCGTCGGCCAACACAGTGACCGCGCAAGACGAACTGGATGTCGCAGAGCAATGGCGTCAACTCATCAGCCTCCACGGGCTCGACGGTGTGGTCTGCATCGCCGCGGGTCTGCGCCGTGGCGTACTGGATGAACAAGAAGCCAAACGCCACCAGCGCCCTGCAGCGAACCTTGCAGCGGGTTGGGAGCTGTCCGGTCTGGGGCAGCTGCATGAAGCCAGCCAGCACGCCGACCGCCTGGTCTGCTTTGGAGGCCACTGATGGCGCGCTCGATGCTCATCATCACTCGGCAGTCGCCGTGGTCCGGTCCTTCGGCACGCGAGGCACTGGATATCGTTCTGGCCGGCGGCGCGTTCGAATTGCCACTTGGGCTGTTGTTTCTCGATGATGGGGTATTTCAGCTAGCGCCTGATCAGCAGGCCACCCAGCTGCAGCAAAAGGACCTGACGGCCAACCTGCAGGCACTTCCCATATTTGGCATCGACGCGCTGTACGCGGCCAAGCGCAGCCTCAGCGAGCGCGGGCTGGATGAGGCCACGCTGTCGCTGACGGTAGAGTTATTGGACGATGCCGGCCTGCGCGCCCTTATTAACCGCTACGACCATGTGATCACGCTCTGATGGCAACTCTCCACTTGCTTTCACACTCCCCGTTTGCAGATAGCCGCCTGGCCAGCTGCTTGCATCTAGTCACTGCCGACGATGCGCTGTTGCTTTGTGGGGATGCGGTATATGCACTGAAGGACGGCACGGCCCAGCGGAAAGCGTTGGATCTGATGCCCGAGAGCATCGCACTGTTCGCGCTGGACGAAGACGTGGCCGCCCGTGGCATCAACTCCCTGCCGTCGCGCCTGCAGCAGGTCGACTATGACGGCTTCGTCGAGCTCTGCTGTCGTTATGACCGGACCAATTCTTGGCTATGAACGGGCTGATCATCAATGGCATAAGCGTTGCTGTGGATCAGGAAGGCTTCCTGGTTGATCTCAACGATTGGAGCGAGCCGGTCGCAGAAGCACTGGCGAACGCTGAAGGGATCACCCTCCAAGCCGAACACTGGGAAATTCTCCGGGTGCTGCGCGAGTTTTATCAGGAGTTTCAGCTGTCGCCCGCAACGCGTCCGCTGATCAAGTACACCGCATTGAAACTTGGCCCGGAAAAGGGCAACAGCATGCATCTGAACCGCCTATTCAAAGGCACCCCTGCCAAGCTGGCTGCAAAGCTGGCAGGCCTGCCGAAACCGAGCAATTGCATATGAGCCTGGTCACCCCTGCCGAACATCCTTTCGCCGTGTTCGTCCGCATTCTCGGCAAAGGCAAGCGCGGCGCCCGTGACTTGACCCGCGAAGAAGCGCGCGAAGCCATGGGTATGCTGCTTGACGGCAAGGCGGAAGACACGCAGCTCGGCGCCTTTCTCATGCTGTTACGGCACAAGGAAGAAAGTGCCGAAGAACTGGCAGGATTCACCGAAGCCGTGCGCGAGCGCCTGCAAGCGCCAGCAATCGCGGTGGATATTGATTGGCCAAGCTATGCCGGCAAGAAGCGTCATCTGCCCTGGTATTTGCTTGCTGCAAAATGCCTGGCACACAACGGCATTCGGATTCTGATGCATGGCGGTGGCGCACACACCGCAGGTCGGATGTATACCGAGCAGCAGCTCGAGCTATTAGGTATCGCTAGTTGCCGCGACTGGGCTGAAACTGCCAATGCTCTGGATAAAGACAACCTCGCTTTCATGCCACTCGGTGCTTGGATGCCGGGGCTTCAGCGCATGATCGATCAGCGCAACATTCTCGGTCTGCGTTCCCCTATCCATTCGCTGGCTCGCATCCTCAATCCACTGAGTGCCCGCTGCGGACTGCAGAGCATTTTCCACCCGGGCTATCAGGCAAATCACAGGGAAGCCAGTCGGCTACTGGGCGACACCTCAATCGTGATCAAGGGCGAAGGGGGCGAGATCGAGGTCAACCCCGATGGCGTTGCGCACCTGTACGGTACCCAGGCGGGCGAGTCTTGGGACGAAGACTGGCCGGCGCTTTCGCCGCAACGTCACGTCAAACCTGCGCAGCTCGATCCGCAGTATCTGGTTGCTGTCTGGCAAGGTGCCGAAGATGCCTACGGCGAGCTTGCAGTCGTTGCGACGATGGCCTTGGCACTCCGAGGCCTCGGCCACCCGCGTGAAGCAGCGTTCGATCAGGCTCGTGAGTTCTGGGCGCATCGGAATCTATCGACCTGAACGATTGGTTTGACCGGGCTTTACGACTCATCAATCGAGCCGTGACACCTACACTGTTTTTAATTCGAAACCGTGGAGGTGAGCATGGGACTTCTGGTCGACGGCCAGTGGCAAGACCGCTGGTACGAAAACAGTAACGATGGAGAATTCCAGCGAGAGCAGGCCCAACGGCGAGACTGGGTCACCACGGACGGTTCGCCAGGGCCAGATAACCGCCCCGCCGTTCAGGCACAAGCAGGTCGCTATCATCTCTATGTCTCGCTGGCCTGCCCCTGGGCTCATCGCACCCTGATTTATCGCAAACTCAAACAGCTCGAGCCGTTGATCGACGTTTCGGTGGTCAGCTGGCTGATGGCGGAGCACGGCTGGACATTCGACAAGCAACGCGGCTCGACTGGTGATGCGCTGGATAGCCTGAGCTATCTGCATCAGCGCTATACCGCTGATGACGCTCAGTACACCGGCCGTGTGACGGTTCCGGTGCTTTGGGATAAGCAGGAGCAACGCATCGTCAACAACGAATCGGCCGAGCTCATTCGCATCTTCAACGGCGCTTTCGATGATCTGACTGGCTCGAGGCTGGATCTCTACCCAGAGCCGCTACGTGCCGAGATCGACGTCCTCAACGAGCGCATCTATCCACGCGTCAACAATGGCGTCTACCGGGCCGGGTTTGCGTCAACGCAGAAGGCCTACGAAGCAGCATTCGATGAATTGTTCGCCGAGCTCGATTGGCTCGAACAGCGTCTCAACGAGCATCGTTACCTGACCGGCGAATACCTGACGGAGGCGGATTGGCGTCTGTTCACCACCATCGTTCGCTTCGATGCCGTCTACCACGGTCACTTCAAATGCAACTTGCGACGGATCGAGGACTATCCCAACCTTTCGAACTGGCTACGAGAGCTGTACCAGGGGCCGGGGATTGCCGAGACCGTCGACTTCACCCACATCAAGCACCACTACTACGCCAGTCACCGGCATATCAACGGCAACGGCATCGTACCCAAAGGCCCAGAGCTGTCGCTGGACCGCGCGCATGATCGGGATCGCCTGGCCGGAAAGGGCATCTGGTCGCGCTAAGGCCGCGACCGTCTCGGAGGCCGCGATAGTTACCTGTCGCGGTTCTGAGCGCCTTCGAACCATGCAAGTTTTTCGCGTAACTGCACCACCTCGCCAATGATGACGAGCGTTGGCGCCTGCACCTGTTCGTTGGCCACTCGCTCGGCCAGGTTGGCGAGCGTTCCGGTAAACACTCGTTGATTGATCGTGGTTCCCTGCTGGACCAAGGCAGCGGGGGTATCGGCCGCGCGACCGTGTGCGATCAGCTGTTGGCAGATAACCGGCAGACCGACCAGCCCCATGTAGAACACCAGGGTCTGGCTGGGCGCGACCAGTTCTGACCACGGCAAATCGCAACTTCCATCCTTCAAATGCCCCGTCACGAAGCGTACCGACTGAGCATGATCACGATGGGTCAGCGGAATACCGGCATAGGCCGCGCAGCCACTGGCCGCGGTGATCCCGGGAACGACCTGGAACGGCACGTCGTGCGCCGCCAGCTCTTCGATCTCTTCGCCGCCTCGCCCGAATATGAACGGATCGCCACCTTTGAGCCGCAACACGCGCTTGCCTTCTTTGGCCAGGGTAACCAGCAACTGGTTGATCTGATCCTGCGGCACCGCATGCGCTGCGCGCTGTTTACCGACATAGATGCGATCGGCATCGCGCCGGCACAGGTCGAGGATAGCGGGCGCAACCAAGCGGTCGTAGAGGACCACGTCGGCCTGCTGCATCAGGCGCAGGGCACGGAAAGTCAGCAGATCAGGATCGCCCGGTCCGGCACCGACCAGATAGACCTCGCCCAGGGTTTTCGGCTCCGCACCGGACAGTTTTTCCGCCAAGAGCCGCTCGGCCTCTTGCGCCTGACCAGCGAGCGCACGCTCCGCGACGCTGCCCTGGAAGACTTCTTCCCAGAACACACGCCGCTGCTGTACGTCTGCAAATTTGGCCTTGACCTGGCTGCGGAATTTCTTCGCCAGGCCTGCCAGTTCGCCATAGACCGCTGGCACCCAGGTCTCGATGCGCGCTCGCATGAGGCGCGCCAGCACGGGAGCATCACCACCGCTGGAAACAGCGATCATCAGCGGCGAGCGATCGACAATAGCTGGAAAAATCACCGTACACAGCTGCGGCGAATCCACCACGTTGACCGGCATGCCAAGCGCCTGGGCATCTTTGGATACCTGCTCATTCAGCGGCTCGTCATCGGTCGCAGCGATCGCCAACACGCAGCCTGACAAGTCGCCAGCGAGATAACCTCGAATGATTGTCTGTCCGCCGCCTTGCGCTACCAGTTCGCTCAACTGCGCCTCTACTTCCGGGGCGACAACCCGCAGCACGGCGCCCGCTTCTGACAACAAGCGAGCCTTGCGCAGCGCAATCTCCCCACCGCCGACGACCAGTACCGGACGGCCCTTCAGATTGTGGAAAAGCGGCAAAAAATCCATGGACCCGTCCTGGTGAAAATATGAGATAGAGCCATCTCAAACCTTACGGCTGTGACGGCCCTTGTCGAGAATCAAGAGAGCCCGGATGGTCGTTCGGCCATTTCCCTGCGAAGCACATCACCCGTCTCTCTGCACCTGCGTCGGCACGCTATCGAAGGGTCAACCGATCACTTCGATACCGCCCATGTAGGGCTTGAGTGCCGCCGGCACGCGGACGCTGCCATCGGCCTGCTGGTAGTTTTCCAGCACTGCGACCAGCGTACGACCTACGGCCAGCCCGGAGCCATTCAGCGTATGGACCAGTTCGGGCTTGCCCGTTTCCGGATTGCGGTAGCGTGCCTGCATGCGGCGCGCCTGAAAGTCGCCGCAGTTGGAGCAGGAAGAGATTTCACGATACTTGTCCTGACTCGGCACCCAGACTTCGAGATCGTAGGTCTTAGTCGCACCGAAGCCCATGTCACCCGTGCACAGCGCCAAAACGCGATACGGCAGTTCCAGCAGCTGCAGTACCTTCTCGGCGTTGGCCGTCAAGCCTTCCAGCGCTTCGAACGACTGACCCGGCTCGACGATCTGAACCATCTCGACCTTGTCGAACTGGTGCTGACGGATCATCCCGCGGGTGTCACGGCCAGAAGCGCCCGCTTCGCTGCGGAAACACGGCGTATGCGCGACGAATTTCAACGGCAGCTGCTTGGCATCCAGGATTTCGCCGGCAACGATGTTGGTCAGCGAGACCTCGGCGGTGGGAATCAGATAAAGGTCAGCTTCGTTCTCACGGCTGATCTTGAACAGGTCCTCTTCGAACTTCGGAAGCTGGCCGGTACCCTGCAGCGCCGGGGCCTGGACCAGATAAGGCGTATAAGCCTCTTCGTATCCGTGCTCGCGGGTGTGCAGATCCAGCATGAACTGCGCCAAGGCGCGATGCAGACGGGCGATCGGCCCGCGCATCAGCGCAAAGCGCGCACCGGATAGCTTGGCCGCGGTCTCGAAGTCCAGCCAGCCGTGCTGCTCGCCCAATGCGACGTGGTCTTTCACTTCGAAGTCGAAGGCCTTGGGCGCACCCCAGCGGCGAACTTCGACGTTCTCATCTTCATCTTTGCCAACTGGAACCGATTCGTGCGGCAGGTTCGGCAGGCTCAGCATCAACTGATCCAGCTCGCTCTGGATGCCTTCCAGCTCAACTTTTCCGGCTTCGAGTTCTGAGCCCATACGGTCGACATCGGCGAGCAACGGCGCAATGTCTTCACCACGCTGTTTGGCCTGACCGATGGATTTGGAGCGAGCGTTGCGCTCGGCCTGAAGTTGCTCGGTACGGGTCTGCACGGTCTTGCGCTGGGCTTCAAGCGCCTCGATACGCGCCACATCCAGCTGGTAGCCGCGGGTCGCGAGGCGGTCGGCCACGTCTTGCAGCTGTGTGCGTACCAGTTTCGAATCAAGCATGGTGGGTCTCGTCTATGGAAGCTTTGAGGAAAGGCCAAGAAGCGAAGTTTACTGTGATCCAGGCCAGGTTCATAACCTGCCAAGCGTAAGTCCGAGCCAGGCGGCCAACAGACCACCGAGCACACTCACGCCGATGTAACCGAAGGCTGTCGCGGGTTGGCCACTTTCCAGCAGGCGCAAACCGTCCAGCGAGAAGCTAGAAAACGTCGTTAACGCACCGAGAAAGCCAACGATCAACCCGCTGCGCATCTCCGGGGACAGTTCGGGACGGTGCAGAAAAGAGGCGTACAGATAGCCAATCAGCAGACAGCCAAGCAGATTCACTGCGAGGGTTGCTAAGAAAAAGTGCCTAGGCCACTGAGTGGAGACCCATGTCGAGACGCCGAATCTGATCAACGTACCTACAACACCGCCGGCGGCCACGGCCAGAACCATGCGAATCATGTTTTTCTCCGCTGCCGCGGGCTTTGCTGATCGAGACGTGCCAGATGCTCAAGTTTGTCGCGGATTTTGCTCTCCAGACCACGCGGTACGGGGTCGTAATAATGGCGCGGCTCTATTGCTTCTGGAAAATAGTCCTCACCCGCAGCGTAGGCGTCAGGCTCATCATGGGCGTAGCGATATTCGTTGCCGTAACCCAGCTCTTTCATCAGCCGGGTCGGCGCATTACGCAGGTGCAACGGAACCTCCGCCGAGCCGTTTTCCCGAACGTCCCGCATCGCTGCATTGAAGGCGCTGTAGACCGCGTTGCTCTTCGGCGCGCAAGCAAGGTAGACGATCGCCTGAGCGACGGCCAATTCGCCCTCCGGACTTCCCAGCCGCTCCTGCACATCCCAAGCCGACAGACACAGGCTCAGCGCCCGAGGGTCGGCATTGCCAACTTCTTCACTGGCCATACGGACCACACGCCTGGCGATATACAGCGGATCGCAACCACCGTCGATCATTCGTGCAAACCAGTACAACGAGGCATCCGGATTCGAACCGCGGACCGACTTATGCAAAGCCGAGATCTGGTCGTAGAAGGCCTCCCCCCCCTTGTCGAAGCGCCGCCGGCTGTCGCCCAGCAGATCCTGCAGCAGCTCGACGCTGATCTCGCCGCCCTCTTCGGCCAGGTCCGAGGCGTTTTCCAGCAGGTTCAATAGCCGTCGTCCATCACCATCAGCAGCTGCCATGAGGATCTGAAAACTCTCATCCGGCAGGCTCAGATGGAGGTCGCCCAATCCCTTAGACTCGGTCAATGCGCGCGTGACCAGCCTGCGTAGCGCAGCCTCGTCGAGGCTCTTGAGCACATAGACCCGGGCACGCGACAACAAGGCATTGTTAAGCTCGAACGACGGGTTTTCGGTGGTGGCACCGATGAAAATCAGCGTGCCATCTTCAACGTAGGGTAAAAAAGCGTCCTGCTGAGACTTGTTGAAGCGATGCACCTCATCAACGAACAAGATCGTACGCCGTCCGTATTGGGCCGCTTGCTGCTTTGCAATCTCCACGGCCTGGCGAATCTCCTTGACGCCCGCCAACACCGCCGAGACGGTCTCGAAGTGCGCGTCAGACACTTTGGCCAGCAGGCGCGCTAGGGTGGTCTTGCCGACTCCCGGCGGCCCCCAGAAGACCATCGAGTGCAACGCACCCTGCTCCAGCGCCTCACGCAACGGTTTGCCACGCGCCAATAGGTGCTCCTGCCCGACATATTCGTCAAGGCTGGCGGCGCGCAGGCGTGCGGCTAGAGGTTGAGCGACAGGTTCACGGCTGAACAGGTCCATCGGCGACGGAAGCCTCTGATGCAAACGGCCTGCGGGAAAGCAGGCCGTGTGGGTAAACGGAAAAGCGAATGCCTGTTACTCGGAGATGACGTCGGCCCCATCAGGAACTTCGAAGGTGAACAGCTCGGCCTTGAGTGGCTGGTTCAACTTTACGCCTTGGAACAGGATGTTGGTGCGTTGGCCAACGCCGTCAACCATTTGCATGTCGTTGATCACGCCACCGCGAAACGAAAGACGAAGGCTGTCGAACAGTGTGTCCTTGGCTTTCGGCTTGAGCGTGAAATCGACCACTTCCCCCGCCTGCTGGTGCGACACCTCGAAATTCTCATTGATTGCCGATACATCGCCCGACAACAGCAGTGCCGGGGTATGGGTCAAGCGCTGGTCGAGCGTCTGGATGGTAACTTGCTCGAGATCCGGATCGTACAACCAGACTTTCTTACCGTTAGAAACCAGCAACTGCTCCATCGGTTCATCGGTATGCCAACGAAACTGGCCCGGGCGCTTGAGCGCCATTTCACCGGAGGTCTCCTGCAGCTGGGTTCCGGTGCCATCCAGAGACAGCTGGGAAAAGCGGCCGGTCAAGGTTTCTGCCTTCTGCAGTAGGCCGGTCAGGCGTTGCACAGAGGCGGCCTGGTCAGCGTGAGCCGGAACCAGTGTGAACAGCAGAGCGGATGCAAACAACGCACGAATCAATTGCATGAAGCCCTCGGCGACCTAGTCGCGGGTAGGAGGCGGCGCGAGCACTTCGCGCGAGCCGTTGGTGTTCATAGAGGTCACGACGCCCGCCATTTCCATGGATTCGATCATCCGTGCGGCGCGGTTGTAGCCGATCTTGAGCTTGCGCTGAACGGCAGAGATGGAAGCCCGGCGACTTTCAGTGACGAAGCGTACCGCCTCATCGTAAAGCGGATCGTCTTCACTGTCCTCACCGCCGCCACCCTCGCCTCCACCATCGAAGCCACTTCCCGAGTCTTCCACGCCGACCAGGATCTCTTCGATGTAATCCGGGGCACCGCGAGCCTTCCAGGCCTCGACAACACGATGTACCTCTTCATCGGAAACGAACGCGCCATGGACCCGAATTGGCAGACCGGTTCCCGGCGGCAAGTAAAGCATGTCACCGTGTCCGAGCAGTTGCTCGGCACCGCCCTGGTCGAGAATGGTCCGCGAGTCGATTTTGCTTGATACCTGAAACGCCATTCGAGTCGGAATGTTGGCCTTGATCAGGCCGGTGATCACATCCACCGACGGCCGCTGGGTCGCCAGGATTAGATGGATACCTGCCGCCCGTGCCTTTTGGGCAATACGTGCAATCAGCTCTTCGACCTTCTTGCCGACGATCATCATCATGTCGGCGAATTCGTCCACCACGACGACAATGGTTGGCAGCTTCTTCAGGAGTGGCGCTTCGTCTTCCATGCTTTCGCGGCGATACAGCGGGTCGGTCAGCGGCGTACCGGCATCCTCCGCGTCCTTCACCTTACGGTTGAAGCCGGCCAGGTTACGCACACCCATGGCCGCCATCAGCTTATAGCGCCGCTCCATTTCGGCGACGCTCCAGCGCAGTGCGTTGGCCGCTTCTTTCATATCCGTCACAACCGGGCACAAAAGGTGCGGGATGCCCTCATAGATCGACAGCTCGAGCATTTTCGGGTCGATCATGATCAGCCGTGCGTCTTCGGGGGTCGACTTGAACAGGATCGACAGGATCATCGCGTTCACGCCGACCGACTTACCCGAACCGGTGGTACCGGCAACCAGGAGGTGCGGCATCTTTGCCAGGTCAGCAATCACCGGCTTGCCGCCGATGTCGTGGCCAAGCGCAATGGTGACTGGCGACTTGGCATCGTCGTACGGCGCGGACGACAGCACCTCCGAGAACCGAACAATTTGTCGGTCCTCGTTGGGGATCTCGATACCAACGGTAGTCTTGCCGGGGATCACCTCAACGACGCGCACGCTGATAACCGCTAGCGAGCGGGCCAGATCCTTCGCCAGGTTGGAGATGCGGCTGACCTTGACCCCGGCGGCTGGCTGGATTTCGAAACGAGTGATCACCGGGCCCGGATGAACCGACTCGACGATGACCTCGACGCCAAACTCCTTCAGCTTGATTTCCAGCAACCGCGACATGGCTTCGAGCGACTCTGGTGAGTACTGCTTCTGCTGCTTTTCCGCCGCGTCCAGCAACGACAACGGTGGGACGCTGCCTTCGATTAGCGGATCAACGAACAAATTGGCCTGCTTTTCCTTCAGCACTCGCTTGCTCTGCTCGACCGGCTTGGGCGGTGCAGCTGCAGGAATTACTGGAGGCGGGCGCTTATCGCGCTCGCTCATGTGTTTGCTCAACGACTCCTCGCGCTCAAGCAGCCGTTCCTTGACCTTGGCGCGCTCTCGATGATCTGGGAGCGATCCGGCGACGTCGTTTACCACATCATCGGCTTCGCGCAGCTGCGCAACGACCTGCTTACGCTCGTTACGAGCGGACCACCAGCGGCTAAAGAAACTCTGTATCAGCTCTACCAGGTCGAGCGTAATCTTGCCGGTCAGGTCCATCACCTTGAACCATGAAAGGTCCGTAAACACCGTCAAACCGAACAGGAAGAATGCCAGCAGCAGCAGCGTGCTGCCCTGAACGTTCAGCGCGGCCTCGGCGAGCTGTCCCAGGCTTTCGCCCAAAGCGCCGCCCGCCGAAGCAGGCAAACCATCCGCAAACTGAAAGTGAATATAGGCGAGCGCAGATCCGGAAAGAATCAGAAAGACGAGCCCGATCAGCCTCCAGGAAAACAGCCACCCGTTCCAGCTCCAGGGTTGGTGCCGTGCGCGAAAGACCTGCCAGGTCTTGACGCCTAGCAACAACGGAAACAGGAAAGCAAAGTAGCCGAGCGCCATGAACAGCACATCGGCAAACCAGGCGCCGGCGCGGCCGGCGGCATTCTGGACCTGCTGAACGTTGCTGGTATGGGTCCAACCAGGATCGGAGGGATCGTAGGTAAGCAGCGCCATCCAGAGGTAGGCACAAAGCGCGCCGAGCGCGATCAGTGCCCCTTCTTTGAGGCGGTAATGCAACTGCTGTCGCCAGACGGAAGCTGGCGCGGTAGAGGAGGTATTCTTCAAAACGCTTTATTTCCTGCGCCCGCGGCGCGCTCTATGAACCGTAGTCAGCCTGAACCTGGACATTGTACGGGTTTGTCGATTCGATGGCATGCCGGTTCCGTGCCGGCTTGGGCTTTTGTCCGTGCTTCGGTGTAGCATAAACGCCAGTTTTTAAAACGTGACTCGACTGGAGCACGCTTCTCTATTGGTAACAAAGGCTTATGAGGGCTTTTTATGAATGAAGTCAAGCATTCACGTCTGATCATCCTCGGCTCGGGCCCGGCCGGTTATACCGCGGCCGTATACGCGGCCCGGGCCAACCTGAAACCGGTAATGATCACCGGCATTCAGCCCGGCGGCCAGCTGACCACCACCACTGAAGTCGACAACTGGCCGGGAGACGTCGAAGGTTTGACTGGCCCAGCGTTGATGGAGCGGATGCAGAAACACGCAGAGCGCTTCGACACCGAGGTCGTGTTCGACCATATCCACACAGCTGAACTGCAGCAGCGGCCCTTTATTCTCAAGGGCGATAGCGCAACGTACAGCTGCGATGCGTTGATCATCGCCACCGGAGCATCCGCCCAGTACCTCGGCTTACCCTCAGAGGAAGCGTTCGCCGGACGTGGCGTGTCGGCATGCGCCACCTGTGACGGGTTCTTCTACCGCAACCAGGTTGTGGCGGTGATCGGTGGCGGCAATACCGCTGTGGAAGAAGCGCTGTATCTCTCGAATATCGCCAAAGAAGTTCACTTGATCCACCGTCGCGACAAGCTTCGCTCCGAGAAGATTTTGCAGGACAAGATCATGGAGAAGGCAGCCAACGGCAATATTCGCCTGCATTGGAACCACACGCTGGAAGAAGTGCTTGGTGATGCGAGTGGCGTAACAGGCGTAAGACTGAAGAGCACCGAGTCCGGCGACGAGCGGAACCTTGAACTGGCAGGTGTCTTCATTGCTATCGGGCACAAGCCCAACACCGATCTTTTCCAAGGCCAACTTGAAATGAGAGACGGCTACCTCGTCATCAAGGGCGGCAACGAGGGAGATGCTACCAGCACCACCATCCCAGGCGTATTTGCTGCGGGCGATGTGGCCGATCACGTTTATCGCCAGGCCATCACTTCAGCCGGCGCCGGCTGCATGGCCGCGCTCGATGCCGAAAAGTTTCTGGACCTGTAACCCTTCTCAGGGCGGATGCTCCCATCCGCCCCGTGGCTATCGATATGCTGACCTGGCTGCAGCGCGACAACCTGTCGTTCCCCCCACTCGAAAAAGCCATGCGCGAGCCCAACGGGCTGCTCGCTGCAGGAGGCGACTTATCGCCTGAACGCTTGCTGGCGGCCTACCGTCATGGCTGCTTCCCTTGGTATCAGGAAGGACAGCCACTGCTGTGGTGGTCACCCGACCCACGCACAGTGCTCTATCCCGAAGAGCTGCATGTCGCCCGCAGCCTGCGCAAGAAGTTACGGCAAGGAACATTCAGCATCACCCTCGACCAAGCGTTTCGAGACGTCATCGAAGGTTGTGCCGGCCCGCGCAACTACACTGACGGCACATGGATCACCATGCCGATGCAAGACGCTTATCTGGAGCTGCATCGACTCGGCATCGCTCACTCAGTCGAAGTCTGGCAAGACGAACGGTTGGTCGGCGGCCTCTATGGCCTCGCAATGGGTCAACTATTCTTTGGCGAATCGATGTTCAGCCGTACGACCGACGCATCCAAGGCGGGATTTGTGGCACTAGTGGAACGTCTCAGAGACTGGGGATTCAAACTGATTGACTGCCAGATGCACACGCAACACCTGGCCAGTTTTGGCGCGAGACCCGTACCCAGGCAAACCTTCGCCAATACGCTCGCCAGCTATCTGGATGAACCCAGTACAGCCCGATGGGAGTCCTAGTCGACGAAGCCAAGCTGACCTACACTGACTTCAAGATTTTCGAGAGCTGACCATGACTTCACTGGCTCGTCTCAAGTTCTACGCCACCCAGCCTCACGCCTGCAGCTACCTGCCCGACGAACAGGCCACCACGCTCTTCCTCGACCCCAGCCAGCCGATGGACGTACAGGTGTACGCAGAGCTGTCCGAAATGGGCTTCCGCCGCAGCGGGGACCACCTCTACCGCCCGCATTGTCAACGTTGCACAGCATGCATCCCTGCGCGGATACCGGCCGACGGGTTACAGCTCAATCGGCAGCAGAAACGCATCCTCAAGCGCAACGCCGACCTGACTGTGAGCGACGTCCGCCCTTCGTTCAGCGAAGAGTACTACGCGCTCTACGCAAACTATATCGAACAGCGCCATGCAGACGGCGACATGTACCCGCCAAGCAGAGACCAGTTCCATACATTCCTAGTGCGTGATCTGCCCTTTTCTCGCTTTTACGAGTTCCGCCTGGAAGGCCGCCTGCTCGCTCTGGCAGTGACCGACCTGCTGCCCAATGGGCTTTCCGCCGTTTACACCTTTTACGACCCCAGCGAGGAACGCCGTAGCCTTGGTCGCTTTGCAATTCTTTGGCAGGTTGGTGAAGCTGCCCGCCTCGGGCTGAAAGCAATCTACCTAGGCTACTGGATCAAAAACTGCCGCAAAATGAACTACAAAACCGAATATAGGCCGATTGAACTGTTGGTTAACCAGCGCTGGATAACTCTAACCTGAGCCCTTGGCTCTCGGGGCCCTTTCAGGCACAATACTTGCCGCTTTTACCCGGGCATTCTTCGTACCGGGTCTATCATTGGACACCGAGGGTTTTACTGAATGTCGAAAGAAGACAGCTTCGAAATGGAAGGTACTGTCGTCGACACCCTGCCTAACACCATGTTTCGTGTGGAGTTGGAAAATGGGCACGTCGTTACTGCGCACATCTCCGGAAAGATGCGCAAGAACTACATCCGGATTCTTACCGGTGACAAGGTTCGCGTGGAACTTACGCCTTACGACCTGAGCAAAGGCCGCATCACCTACCGCGCCCGCTGACAGGACGCGAGCATGAACGCCCGGCATAGTCCGGGCTTTTTGTTTGTGCTCATGCCACGACCTCGATCATCTCAAGCGACAGAATGCAAAGCGCTGGGTAGCCCCAGCTTTGCGCTTCGCCACCTTGATCAGACAAAAACGCCCGGCTATGCCGGGCGTTTTTTTTGCTTCCATTACCTCAATGCGTTAAGCCAACTCGGCAGACGTCTCAAAGTCAAAGTTGGGCTCGCCATCACGAATATCGATGTGCACGACACCGCCGTGTTCGGCCAGTTCACCGAACAGGATCTCCTCAGCCAGTGGCCGCTTGATCTTGTCCTGAATCAGCCGAGCCATTGGTCGCGCCCCCATTTGCACGTCGTAGCCGTGCTCAGCCAGCCAGCCGCGTGCCGCATCGGACACTTCGAGCGTGACATGCTTGTCCTCGAGCTGCGTCTGTAGCTCGATGAGGAATTTGTCAACAATGCTCTTGATGACCTCATGGCTAAGACGACCGAACTGGATGATGGTATCCAGACGGTTGCGGAACTCAGGCGTGAAGCTCTTCTTGATTACTTCCATGGCGTCGGAAGCGTGATCCTGATGTGTAAAGCCAATGGACGCTCGTGCAGCAGTCTCCGCACCCGCATTAGTGGTCATGATCACGATCACGTTACGGAAATCAGCTTTACGGCCGTTGTTATCCGTCAACGTGCCATGGTCCATGACCTGAAGCAGCAGGTTGAAAACCTCCGGATGCGCTTTCTCGATCTCATCAAGCAGCAATACGCAATGCGGCTGTTTGGTGATGGCCTCTGTCAGCAACCCACCCTGGTCGAAACCGACATAGCCAGGTGGCGCGCCGATGAGTCGAGATACGGTATGCCGCTCCATGTACTCGGACATATCGAAGCGTACTAACTCGATCCCGAGAGCCCGCGCCAACTGGCGGGCAGCTTCTGTTTTACCCACACCGGTGGGACCAGCGAAGAGAAACGAACCTACTGGCTTGTCTGGAGCTTTGAGCCCTGCCCGTGACAGCTTGATTGCCGTCGCCAGAGAGTCGATTGCGTCATCCTGACCAAACACCGTCAGCTTCAAGTCGCGCTCCAGGTTTCGCAGCAGCTCCTTGTCTGATGTACTTACATGCTTGGGGGGAATGCGAGCGATCTTCGCTACGATATCCTCGACCTGCTCGACTTCGATTCGAGCGACGCGCTTGTCCTCGGGCTGAAGCCGCTGATAAGCGCCCGCTTCATCGATGACATCGATGGCCTTGTCAGGCATATGACGATCATTGATGTAGCGGGACGCAAGCTCTGCCGCAGCGCGGAGAGACTCATCGCTGTATTCGATGTTGTGGTGCTGCTCGAATCGACCCTTCAACCCACGCAAGATGCCAATGGTGTCTTCAACCGATGGCTCGGACACATCGACCTTCTGGAAGCGCCGCGCCAGTGCACGGTCCTTCTCGAAGATGCCGCGAAATTCCTGGAAGGTAGTCGAGCCAATGCATCTGATCTCGCCAGAAGACAGCAACGGCTTGAGAAGATTGGACGCGTCCATTACCCCGCCAGAGGCCGCGCCTGCACCGATAATGGTGTGAATTTCGTCTATGAACAGGACAGCTTGCGGACGCTTGCGAAGCTCGTTCAACAGCGCCTTGAAGCGCTTCTCGAAATCCCCGCGATATTTTGTACCAGCGAGCAAAGCCCCCAGATCAAGCGAATAAACGACACTGTTGGCGAGCAGCTCGGGCACCTGGTTATCTACGATACGCTTGGCCAGGCCCTCGGCAATCGCCGTCTTACCCACACCGGCCTCACCAACGAGCAACGGATTGTTCTTGCGACGGCGAGCCAAAATCTGCGCGACCCGCTCGACCTCATGTTCACGCCCAACCAATGGGTCGATACGGCCTTGACGCGCCAGATCATTCAAATTGCTTGCATAGGCATCGAGTGGATTCCCGGCTGCGGACGAATCGCCGCCCTCCTCGTCTTGCATTTCCCCGTCGCTTTCAGGATTGCCGTTGTTACCGGGCACCTTGGAAATGCCATGGGCAATGTAATTGACGACGTCGATGCGGGCGACATTCTGCTGCTTGAGCAAAAACACCGCCTGGCTTTCCTGCTCACTGAAAATCGCAACCAGCACATTAGCGCCAGTGACCTCACGCTTGCCGGAGCTTTGAACGTGGAACACCGCCCGTTGCAACACTCGCTGGAAGCCTAGGGTCGGCTGGGTTTCGCGCTCGTCATCGTGCTGCGGAATCAGAGGCGTAGTGGAGTCGATGAACTCCTGTAGGTCATGACGCAGTTTATCGAGGCTGGCTCCGCAGGCGCGCAACACCGTTGCGGCCGCTTCATTGTCCAGCAGGGCTAGCAGAAGGTGCTCAACCGTCATGAACTCATGACGCTTGGTACGTGCCTCCTTGAAAGCCAGATTCAGAGTGACTTCGAGCTCACGGTTCAACATAGCTTTCACCTCTTACCCAGCAGTCGGGTTAACCGTCCTTCTCGATCTCACAAAGCAAAGGATGCTGGCATTCCCTTGCATATTGATTGACCTGCATTGCTTTGGTTTCAGCGACGTCGCGAGTGTAGACGCCACAAACGGCCCGCCCTTCGGTATGAACCGCCAGCATGATCTTGGTGGCTAGCTCCCGATTGTGATTGAAAATTCCTTCCAGCACCTCCACGACGAAATCCATCGGCGTGTAGTCATCATTAAACATGACAACTTTGAACATCGGTGGTGCCTTCAGCTGCGGCTTGGCTTCTTCGACCGCCAGGCCAGAGGAGTCGTCGTCCGATGGCTTCGGACGATCTTGATTGAATACTAGTCGAATCTCTGGAAATGCACGCATGCGTATAACAGTTCTAGATCGGGGCGCCGAGGCCGGGTAAATAGAAGGGCTTCACAGCCACCTGACGAGTCGCCTTGACTATCGGCAAAACGATGATACAAACAGTATGTGCCACAACGGCAACGGGCTGCGCATGTGGGCCATGTGCTGCATCAGCGCGGAATGAAATGGATGTTACTCCAGTGATGGACTCCTTTGCAGAGGGATAACAGCATGCTAAGCGGTAAGGTCAAGTGGTTCAACAACGCTAAAGGCTATGGATTTATCGTAGCAGACGGCGGCGATGAGGACCTGTTCGCCCACTACTCTGCCATTCAAATGGAAGGGTACAGAACTCTGAAAGCTGGGCAAGCGGTCATGTTCGACATACTGCAAGGTCCCAAGGGCCTGCACGCAACCAACATTCGGTCGCTGCAGACCACTGCGGAGGCGGTTGCATCTGCCTCACAGGGCTCGACCGTAGACGCCTGATGCCAGGCAACAAAAAGGCCGATCATTGATCGGCCTTTTTGTGTTGCTCCCTCAAAACTACATGTGGGAGATCATGGCATCACCGAACTCCGAGCAGGACATCAGCTTGGCTCCGTCCATCAGACGCTCGAAATCGTATGTCACCGTCTTGGCAGCGATAGCGCTTTCGGTCGATTTGATGATCAGGTCGGCTGCTTCCACCCAACCCATGTGACGCAACATCATTTCCGCCGAAAGGATCAACGACCCTGGGTTGACCTTGTCCTGCCCCGCATACTTCGGCGCCGTGCCGTGCGTGGCCTCGAACATCGCAATTGTGTCCGAGAGATTCGCCCCCGGAGCAATACCGATGCCACCCACTTCAGCCGCTAGAGCATCTGACAGGTAGTCACCGTTCAGATTAAGTGTGGCGATCACATCGTACTCGGCAGGGCGCAGCAGAATCTGCTGAAGCATCGCGTCAGCAATGGCATCTTTGACGACAATGTTCTTGCCTGTATTAGGGTTTTTGAACTGCATCCATGGACCGCCGTCCAGCAACTCTGCACCGAACTCGTCGCGCGCCACCTCGTAGCCCCATTCTTTGAATGCGCCTTCGGTGAACTTCATGATGTTGCCCTTGTGGACAATGGTCACTGACCTGCGATCATTGTCGACTGCGTATTGCAGCGCCTTGCGCACCAGACGCTTCGTCCCTTCCAGAGAAACCGGCTTGATGCCTATGCCGCAATTTTCAGTGAAGCGGATCTTCTTGACACCCATCTCTTCAGTAAGAAACTTGATAACCTTTTCGCACTCAGGCGAGCCGGCCTTCCACTCTACCCCTGCGTAGATGTCTTCAGAATTCTCACGGAAGATAACCATATCGACGTCTGCGGGCTTCTTCACCGGGCTGGGTACGCCTGTGAACCAGCGTACGGGGCGCTGACAGACATAGAGATCAAGCTCTTGGCGTAGCGCAACGTTCAGCGAGCGAATGCCACCGCCGACCGGGGTGGTCAGAGGGCCCTTGATCGACACCACAAAATCGCGCACGACCTCCAGCGTCTCCTTGGGCAGCCAGGTATCCTGGTCATACACCTGCGTCGCCTTCTCGCCCGCATAGATTTCCATCCAAGCGATCTTGCGCTCACCGCCGTAAGCCTTCTCTACGGCAGCATCGACTACCTTGATCATCACTGGGCTGATGTCCACGCCAATACCGTCACCTTCTATATAAGGAATGATCGGATTGTTGGGTACGTTCAGGGTGTTATCGGTATTGACGGTGATTTTGTCACCGCTGGCAGGCACCTGGATCTTTTGGTATCCCATGCTGGACTCCGTTTCTGTGGTTAAACATTAAACAGTGGTCATCTTCGAAGAGTAACCCAGTTGAATCGGCCTAAACCATATGTTCGTTCGTCGTATGGCCAGGGCATTCTTTGACAACGGGCGGCAGTGATATACTGCTTAGGTGACTAACGAGTCATGAGAGGCAGCTAATCTCCGACGAGATCCTCGCCCCTGAACTGCCAGGCTGCCAACCGCAGCCGGTCGGTCAAATACTCAACACTCCAGTGGTGCTGCATCCAACATCATCGCGGCGAACCTCGAAACTGGCACGGCTAACGCAGCCAGGGCGCCTACCTGCGCAAATCGAAGTTCTGTGCACGCTCAGCAAGAGAGAGTCAACTCTACATGTCCACCCGCTCGAAGATTATCTATACCTTCACCGACGAAGCCCCGGCGCTGGCCACCTATTCGCTTCTGCCCATTGTAGAAGCCTTTGCCGCCTCCGCTGATATAGCCGTCGAAACACGTGACATCTCTCTCGCAGGGCGCATCCTTGCAAGCTTTTCCGATCAGCTGGGTGCCGACAAAGCGGTTGAAGATGACCTGGCCAAGCTTGCCGAGCTGACTAATCAGCCGGACGCCAACATCATTAAGCTCCCCAACATCAGCGCCTCCGTGCCTCAACTCAAGGCGGCCATCGCTGAACTGCAAGCATTGGGTTATGGCATTCCCAACTTTCCAGAAGACCCGCAGACGGAAGCCGACAAAGAAGTGCGTGCGCGTTACGGCAAGGTGCTCGGTAGCGCCGTTAACCCGGTTCTGCGCGAAGGCAACTCGGACCGACGCGCCCCCGCAGCGGTAAAAACCTTTGCTCGCAAGCATCCGCACTCGATGGGCAAGTGGAGCAAGGCGTCGCAGTCGCATGCGGACTACATGCGCGGCGGCGATTTCTTCTCCAGCGAACAGTCCATCACCATGGAAGCAGCCGGCGATGTGCGCATCGAGTTTGTCGGCAAGGATGGCAAGGTTGAAGTCAAGAAGCAGCTAGCCTTGCAGGAAGGCGAAGTGCTCGACGGCATGTTCATGAGCTGCAACAAGCTGCGTGAGTTTTTCGAGCAAACGCTGCAGGACTGCAAAGAAACCGGCGTTATGTGGTCCCTGCATGTCAAGGCGACCATGATGAAAATCTCGCACCCGATCGTCTTCGGCCACGCCGTTAGCGTTTACTACAAGGACGTCTTCGACAAGTACGGCGAGCTGTTCAAAGAACTAGGCGTCAATCCAAACAATGGCATCAGCAGCGTCTACGACAAGATCAAGTCGCTGCCCGACTCCCAGCAGGAAGAGATTCTTCACGACATCCACGCCTGCTACGCCGAGCGCCCTGAAATGGCGATGGTGGACTCTGTCAAAGGCATCACAAACCTGCACATTCCGAGCGATGTGATCGTTGATGCGTCCATGCCCGCCATGATCCGCAACTCGGGTCAGATGTGGGGCAAAGACGGAAAGCAGAAAGACACCAAGGCGGTGATGCCAGAGAGCACCTATGCCCGCATCTATCAGGAGATGATCAACTTCTGTAAGACCAACGGTGCTTTCGATCCGGTAACCATGGGCAGCGTACCGAACGTCGGCCTGATGGCGCAGAAGGCCGAAGAGTACGGCTCCCATGACAAGACCTTCGAAATGCAAGCTGACGGCACCATGCGCGTCGTGTTGGCCGATGGCACCGTGCTGATGCAGCACGAAGTGGAGAAAGGTGACATCTGGCGCGCGTGCCAAACCAAGGACGCACCGATTCGCGACTGGGTCAAGCTGGCCGTTACCCGCGCGCGCCAATCGGGCACGCCGGCCATCTTCTGGCTTGACCCAGAGCGCGCGCACGATCGTGAACTGCAGAAGAAGGTTGAAGCCTATCTGCAGGAGCATGACCTGAGCGACTTGGATATTCGCATCATGGGCTACAACGAAGCCATCCGCGTGAGCATGGAGCGCTTGATTCGTGGCCAGGACACCATTTCCGTGACCGGCAACGTGCTGCGCGATTACCTGACCGACCTGTTCCCGATCATGGAACTCGGCACCTCGGCAAAGATGCTGTCGATCGTTCCCCTGATGGCAGGCGGTGGCATGTACGAGACCGGCGCCGGTGGGTCCGCACCCAAGCATGTCCAGCAGTTGATCGAAGAAAACCACCTCCGCTGGGACTCGCTCGGTGAGTTCCTGGCGTTGGCCGTGTCGCTGGAAGAGACGGGCATCAAGACCGACAACGTCAAAGCCAAACTGCTGGGCAGAACGCTGGATGCTGCAACCGGCAAGCTGCTCGACAACAACAAGTCGCCCTCTCGTCGTACCGGTGAGCTGGACAACCGCGGCAGCCACTTCTACCTGGCGCTGTACTGGGCGCAGGAGCTAGCAGCACAAACCGAAGATACTCAACTGCAGGCCCGTTTCGCGCCCCTGGCGAAGCAGCTACAAGACAACGAGCAAGCCATTCTCGCTGAACTGGCCGAGGTTCAGGGCAAGCCCGTGGAGATCGGCGGCTATTACCGCTCCAATCCTGAGCTGACCAGCAAAGCGATGCGTCCTAGCGCAACGTTCAACGCCGCGCTAGCCGCCCTGGCTTGATCTTCGCTGGCGGTACTGCTGCATGAGACAAAGAAACCCCGGCGCTAGGCCGGGGTTTCTTTTTACAGTGCCCGCGAACGCTACCATCGAAATCTATAGACGAGCTGAGGCCGAACATGAGCTGGCATCCACACATAACCGTGGCGACGATTGTCGAGGTCGATGGCCGCTTCCTTATGGTCGAAGAATCAAAAGGCGGCCGTTTGGTACTGAATCAACCGGCGGGGCACCTTGAACCCCACGAAACATTACGCCAAGCCGCGGTGCGCGAAACCCTAGAGGAAACCGGCTGGGAGGTCGCGCTCGCGGGTGTAGTAGGTATCTACCTATACACTGCACCTAGCAACGGCGTGACCTACCAACGCGTCTGCTTTGCGGCCACTCCGGTTCGCCATGAGCCGCACCGCGAACTCGACAGCGGCATTGTCGCAGCGCTCTGGATGACTCGAGACGAACTGGCCGACCAACCGGAACGTTGGCGCAGCGAGCTGATCCTGCGCTGCATTGATGACTATCTGGCTGGCCCGCCACACGATCTCGCCGTGATACGAGACTGAGCGACCTTAACCGCTGGCTTGACCGGCCTGTTAGAATTGCACGCTTTGCAGTTAACCCTGAGTCTTTATGCCTGATTCACCGTTCGTTGCCCCTGAAAACCTGCGCGTCATTGTCGGCATGTCCGGCGGTGTCGACTCGTCAGTTTCCGCTCTGCTTCTCCTCGAACAGGGGTACCAGGTCGAAGGCCTGTTCATGAAGAACTGGGAGGAAGATGACGGAACCGAGTATTGCACTGCTCGGGAGGATCTAGCCGACGCCCAGGCCGTCTGCGACAGGATCGGCATTAAACTGCACACGGCAAACTTTGCCGCTGAGTACTGGGACAACGTGTTCGAGCACTTTCTCGCTGAGTACAAAGCAGGCAGGACGCCGAATCCCGACATCCTTTGCAACCGCGAGATCAAATTTAAGGCGTTCCTTGATTATGCCCTGGCGCTCGGCGCCGACCTGATCGCGACCGGACACTACGTACGGCGACGAGACATCGATGGGCGTAGCGAGCTGCTCAAAGGACTGGACTCGAACAAGGACCAAAGCTATTTCCTTCACGCTGTTGGCGGCGAGCAGCTGAGCAAAACCTTATTCCCGGTGGGGGAGCTGGAAAAGCCAGCGGTCCGGGCAGCTGCCGAAAAGCACGGGTTGGCGACGGCGAAAAAGAAAGACTCGACCGGAATTTGCTTCATCGGCGAGCGCCGTTTCAGCGATTTTCTCAAGCAATATCTGCCTGCTCAACCGGGCAACATCGAAACGATAGACGGCGAAACCATAGGTCGCCATCACGGCCTTATGTATCACACCATCGGCCAGCGGCAGGGTTTGGGTATCGGCGGCCTTAAGGACGCGAGCGACGAGCCTTGGTACGTGTTAAGCAAGGATCTGGAGCGCAACGTGCTTGTAGTAGGTCAAGGCAACGACCATCCCTGGCTGTTCTCGCGCGCCCTGCTCGCCTCAGAAATCTACTGGGTCAATCCGATCGAACTGACCGCCCCCCTGCGGCTCACGGCGAAGGTTCGCTATCGGCAGAGCGACCAGACCTGCACATTGGAACAGACCGCCAACGGCTATCGAGCGGTGTTCGACGAACCTCAACGCGCCGTAACGCCTGGCCAATCCGTGGTGTTCTACGATGGCGACGTTTGCCTCGGTGGTGGCGTGATCGAGACCGCAGAGCCCTGGTTCGCCGGAGCCCGCCCATGACGCCACGACAGGAACAACTAGTAGCTCTTGGGGCTGTATTCGAAGCTGCAGCACTGGTCGATCGAATAGCCCGAACCGGTCAAGTGCCGAACGCAGCCCTGGCGAACCTGTTGGGCAGCCTGTTGGTGCGAGAGGACAAACCGGCTTTGGAGATCTATGGCGGAGATGACTTGAATCTCCGCGAGGGCTATCGCGCCCTTGTCGGCGCACTGGAGCGAGACACCAGCAGCCTGCAACGCGAGCCGCTGCGCTATGCGCTGGCGATGATCGGCCTGGAACGACAGCTGGATAAACGCCGTGACCTGTTGCAGGTGATCGGAAGCCGCCTGGACCAGATACAGCAGCAGGCCGATCACTTTGGGCTGACCCACGAAAACGTAATCGCCTCTTTTGGCGGTTTGTACCAGGACACACTGAGCACCTTTCGCCAGCGCATTCAGGTCCAAGGCGACATGCGCCATCTTCAGCAGAACGACAACGCAGCAAAAATACGCGCACTTCTGCTGGCAGGGATTCGTTCAGCGCGGCTCTGGCGCCAGCTCGGCGGGCACCGTTGGCAGATGGTATTCAGCCGGCGCAAAATGCTCGACGCGCTATATCCCATGCTGAAATCTGAATAACCGCAACGCGGAGCGCAACGTGCTTACTGGCCACAGCGGCAATTAGCCGTCCGCTTCGTGTATAATCTTCGCCCTCTTTTCGTCGCTCGACTGTCCGAGAATGCCCTCTATGCAGCTTTCCTCGCTCACCGCGGTTTCCCCTGTCGATGGCCGCTACGCCGGCAAAACCAGCGCCCTGCGCCCCATTTTCAGCGAATTCGGCCTGATTCGCTGCCGCGTTCAGGTTGAGGTCCGCTGGCTGCAGCGCCTGGCTGCACATGCCGGAATTCCAGAGGTGGCGCCTTTCTCGGAAGTGGCTAACGCACTACTCAATCAGCTTGCCGAAGACTTCCAGCTGGAACATGCCGAGCGTGTTAAGGAATTCGAGCGAACCACCAACCACGACGTAAAAGCGGTGGAATACCTCCTCAAGGAGCAGGCCAAGCAGTTACCGGAGCTGGCCAAGGTCAATGAGTTCATCCATTTCGCATGTACCAGCGAGGACATCAACAACCTGTCCCATGCTCTGATGCTACGCCAGGGTCGAGATGAGGTTTTGCTGCCCCTAATGCGCCAGTTAGCGGACGCAATCCGCGCCTTGGCTGTTGCGCATGCAGACGTACCAATGCTCTCCCGTACCCATGGTCAGCCCGCTTCGCCCACCACCTTGGGCAAGGAACTGGCTAACGTGGTCTATCGCCTGGAGCGTCAGATTGCGCAGGTTGCGGCGGTACCGCTGCTCGGCAAGATCAATGGCGCCGTCGGCAACTACAATGCTCACCTGTCGGCTTATCCCGACGTTGACTGGGAAGCTAACGCGCGAGAATTCATCGAAGGTGACCTTGGACTCTTCTGGAACCCTTACACCACACAGATCGAGCCTCACGATTACATCGCCGAGCTGTTCGATGCCGTGGCTCGATTCAACACGATTCTTATAGATTTTGATCGCGACATCTGGGGCTATATTTCGCTGGGCTATTTCAAGCAGCGCACCGTTGCTGGCGAAATTGGCTCCTCGACCATGCCGCACAAGGTCAACCCGATCGATTTCGAGAACTCGGAAGGCAATCTCGGTATTGCCAACGCACTGCTGAGTCACTTGGCGAGCAAGCTGCCCATCTCTCGCTGGCAGCGTGACCTGACCGACTCCACAGTACTGCGCAATCTGGGAGTTGGCTTTGCCCATAGCATCATTGCGTACGAGGCCAGCCTCAAAGGCATCGGTAAACTGGAGCTCAACGAAGCGCGAATTGCCGAGGACCTCGACGCTTGCTGGGAAGTACTGGCCGAGCCGATCCAGACCGTCATGCGTCGGTATGCCATTGAGAATCCCTACGAGAAACTCAAGGAGTTGACCCGAGGCAAAGGCATCAGCCCGGAGGCGCTGCAGACTTTCATCGAAGGCCTGGATATGCCGGCCGAAGCCAAGCAGGCGCTGCGCAAACTGACCCCGGCCGCCTACATAGGCAACGCCGCCGATCAGGCCAAGCGGATCTGAGCGAACCCATTATTTGCACGCCCGGCTGTGCCGGGCGTTTTTATTTGCAGCTCTTAAACAGAGCAAGGTACCTGGCATGACTTCCGACACCCCTTTGCAAATCCTTGGCGGGATCAGCGCGCGCGAGTTTCTTCGTGATTATTGGCAGAAAAAACCTCTACTGGTCCGCCAGGCAATTCCCGGGTTCGAAAGCCCGGTTTCCCCAGACGAGTTGGCCGGTTTGTCTCTGGAGGAGGAAGTCGAGTCCCGCCTGGTCATCGAACATGGCGAAACTCCGTGGGAGCTGCGCCGCGGCCCCTTCAGCGAAGATAGTTACCAGAACCTGCCGGAGCGTGACTGGACGTTGCTCGTCCAGGCCGTCGACCAATTGGTGCCGGAAGTTGCCGAGCTTATCGAGCACTTTCGCTTCCTGCCCAATTGGCGGATCGATGACGTCATGGTCAGCTTTGCAGCGCCGGGGGGCGGTGTGGGTCCGCACTTCGACAATTACGATGTATTCCTCCTCCAAGCGCATGGCCAGCGTCGCTGGCGCGTAGGTCAGATGTGCGACAGCGAGAGCAAAATGCTCAAGCATGCCGACCTGCGCATACTCGCGGATTTTCAAGGCACCGACGAATGGGTGCTCGAGCCAGGCGACATGCTTTACCTGCCGCCAAGACTCGCTCATTTCGGTACCGCCGAGGATGCGTGCATGACCTACTCGCTAGGCTTCAGGGCTCCCAGCGCAGCGGAAGTCCTCACCCATTTCACTGACTTCCTGGCGCAGTTCCTGCCTGATGAGGAACGCTACAGCGATGCCGATATGCTTCCGATCGAAGACCCGCACCAGATCCAAAGCGACGCGCTGGATCGCCTGCGCGCGATGCTCACCGAGCATATGGGCGACGAGCGATTGCTGCTAACCTGGTTCGGCCAGTTCATGACCGAACCGCGCTATCCGGAGCGAGTGCAGGGTCCGGAAATCGACGAGCAGGCAATGCTCGCAGCATTGGATGATGGCGCCATACTCGTGCGAAACCTGAGTGCGCGCCTGGCCTGGAGTGAAGTGGACATCGGCTTGTTGCTGTTTGCCAGCGGTCAAAGTCGGTTGCTTCCAGGTCATCTGAAGGAGCTATTGAAAATGGTCTGTTCAGCCGATGCGCTCCATGCCGAAAATCTCGCTGGCTGGCTGAGCGACGAGGATGGGCGTAATCTCGTGCTGCAACTGGTCAAACAGGGAAGTCTGGAGTTTGCTGATGAGTGACATAGAAGTTCGCATCGCCGACTGGCAGCAGGATAACGCCGACCTACGCCGGATTAGGGAAACTGTGTTCATTGCTGAACAGTCCGTGCCCCCGGAACTGGAGTGGGACGCAGACGATGTCGAGGCCGTGCATTTCCTTGCCTTGGAAAGCGGCTATCCGATTGGTACCGCGCGACTGCTTAATGACGGGCATATCGGTCGCGTTTCGGTATTACGCGACTGGCGCGGAATGAACGTCGGCGGCGCACTGATGAAAGCGGTCATTGAAGAAGCCGAGCGGCGCGGCCTCAACGAACAGCGACTCACCGCCCAAGTGCATGCCACATCGTTCTATGAACGCCTTGGCTTCGAAGTAGTCAGCGAAGAGTTCCTCGAGGCCGGCCTTCCCCACGTCGATATGCTACGAAAGAGCCACTAGCATATGATGCATGACGACCCGGATCACTCTATCAGCGAAGACGCCCCGTCGATGATCGAGTTCCAATCACCGGGTCGCTTCCAGATTGATAACCCAGCGGCACAGCCTGCTCTCCAACAAGAATGGCAGGCCGCGCCGTTTACGCTAGGCGTCAGCACTACAGTTCAAGCTTTCAATGACATGGGCGAAGCTCGTAAGCATGCGCTTGCGCTGATCGAGCAGGTTACGCGCAGCCTGAGCATCTATACGCCGGACCTGGAACCTTGGCTGTACAACCACAGCTGCATTCAAAAGGCATGCTCGCAGTTTTTACGGGCCCATCCACGCAACCACTTGCGTATCTTGGTGGGCGACTCGTCTCGCGCAGTCAAAGAAGGCCACCGCCTGGTCACTCTGAGCCGCAGATTGACTAGCAACTTGCACATTCGCCGCACCCATCAGGATTATCAACTACAAACCACCGCGTTCCTCGTGGTCGATGCGTGCGGCATGCTGATTCGCCCGAATGCGGATCAATTCTCTGGGCATGCGTTATACCGAGACCCTGGTCGCGCTCGCCAACAACTAAGGCTATTCGACGCCGCCTGGGACCGTAGCCTTCCTGATCCCGATATGCGGAGCTTTTTGCTATGACTCGTCGTTTTTTCGCTGCTTGCCTGTTAGTCGTTAGCTCGGCACTTAGTGCTGCGACAGAGGTAATTCCGCTGGACTTCCGAATGGCGGAGGACGTGCTACCGATCGCCCAATCAGTTGTAGGGGATAAGGGCAAAGTCAACGCATATGGCAACCAGCTGATTGTAAACGCGCCGTCCGCTGTGATCACTGAGCTGCGCGATGTGCTGTCCAAGCTAGATACCGAACCTCGCCGGCTGCTTATAAGTGTCGATACCCAAAATTCGGCCGCAGGCAGCGAAAGTGGCTATCGGGTCGACGGCACAACCCGCATCGGTGACGTTGAAATCCAGAGTGGCGACGGCGAGAAGAGAGGCAGAGACCAGGCGCGCATCATTCGTCGCAGCACCAACAGCCAAGGCGGAGGTGTTCAACAGGTCCAAGCCACCGAGGGTTATCCTGCATTGATTCAGATAGGCCAAAGCGTACCAATCACCACCACGGGGGCCGATGGCTACGGGCAGATCTATCAACAAACTCAGTATCGGGATGTCACTCGCGGTTTCTACGCCACCGCTACGGTACAGGGGGACCGGGTGCAGGTTACGATCAGCAGCCATAACGACCGTATGAGCGCATCCCAGCCAGGCGCAATCAACGTCCAGCAAACCGATACTCGGGTCAGCGGGCGGCTCGGCGAATGGATTGAGCTCGGCGGCGTTGACGAATCTGCAAACTCCAGCGAGAACGGAATGCTACGCAGATATTCCACAGCCGGCAGTCAAGACCTTTCCCTACGACTGAAAGTAGATACGCTGAATTAAGAAAGTTCAGCAGACAAATAACGCTCGGTTAAGAAATGTAGTGCTTACCAAAGTTCACTACAAAAACATTTGACGAACCATTTTAGCCGGAGCATCATGGCCCCGCTCCCGCTAACCAGAGACTCTGAAAGGGTCTCCGGATCGCGCTCAGCCAACCAGCAGAGGCGTTCCGTGACTGTACTGCCCACAAGGCGGACTGACGAGGTTGCGACTGGAACGAGTCGTCCTGAGGGACGGGGAAGCGATTAACGCATCAGCTCGAGACATAAGTTCGCTGATCCACTCAACGGCCCCGCGCCGCTGTGTGTTGGAATGCCACGATCATTCCACAGCTAACCGAATCCTCTTGCGGTCGTAACTGCATACCCTCCTCCTCTTGGTTCAATCCTCGTCTCGGTCGATATTTCGACGCTCTGCCACGTGTTGCCCGCTTCATCAGCGCAAGCACGTAGGTTTCAGTGGGAAAAGTCGGTGCTCAACCAAACACGAATTTCTTTGAAGGATTGACCATGTCCGCTTATCAAAACGACATCAAGGCCGTTGCCGCTCTGAAAGAAGCAGCTGGAAGCAGCTGGAGCGCGATTAACCCCGAATCCGTAGCACGTATGCGTACACAGAACCGTTTCAAGACCGGTCTGGAAATCGCGCAGTACACTGCCGACATTATGCGCAAGGACATGGCTGAGTACGACGCCGATACGTCCGCCTACACCCAGTCGCTAGGCTGCTGGCATGGCTTCATCGGTCAGCAGAAACTGATCTCCATCAAGAAGCATCTGAAAACCACCAATAAGCGTTACCTCTACCTGTCGGGCTGGATGGTTGCCGCACTGCGCTCCGAGTTCGGCCCGCTGCCGGACCAGTCGATGCACGAGAAGACCGCAGTCTCCGACCTGATCGAAGAGCTGTACACCTTCCTGCGCCAGGCCGACAGCCGCGAGCTGGACCTGCTGTTCACCGCTTTGGACGCCGCTCGCGAAGCCGGCGACACTGCCAAGGCCGCCGAGATCCAGTCGCAGATCGACAACTACGAAACCCACATCGTCCCGATCATTGCCGACATTGACGCTGGTTTCGGTAACCCGGAAGCCACCTACCTGCTGGCCAAGCGCATGATCGAAGCCGGCGCATGCTGCATCCAGATCGAGAACCAGGTTTCCGATGAGAAGCAGTGCGGACACCAGGACGGCAAGGTAACCGTTCCTCATGCCGACTTCCTGGCCAAGATTGCCGCCGTCCGCTATGCATTTCTCGAGCTGGGCATCGACAACGGCGTCATCGTTGCGCGTACCGACTCTCTGGGCGCCGGTCTGACCAAGCAGATCGCAGTGACCAAAGAGCCGGGCGACCTGGGTGACCTGTACAACTCCTTCCTTGACTGCGAAGAGATCACCGAAGCCGACCTCGGCAACGGCGACGTTGTGATCAAGCGTGAAGGCAAACTGCTGCGTCCTAAGCGCCTGCCGAGTAACCTGTTCCAGTTCCGCAAAGGCACCGGCGAAGCGCGCTGCGTCCTCGACTGCATCACTTCGCTGCAGAACGGCGCGGACCTGCTTTGGATCGAGACTGAGAAGCCTCATGTTGGTCAGATCGCAGCCATGGTTGACGAGATCCGCAAAGAGATCCCGAATGCCAAGCTGGTCTACAACAACAGCCCGTCCTTCAACTGGACCCTCAACTTCCGCCAGCAGGTGTTCGATGCATTCGCTGCCGAAGGCAAAGATGTTTCCGCCTACGATCGCGCCAAGCTGATGAGCGTCGAGTACGACGAAACCGAACTGGCTCAAGTTGCCGACGAGAAGATCCGTACCTTCCAGAAGGATGGGTCCGCTCATGCTGGTATCTTCCACCACCTGATCACCTTGCCGACTTACCACACTGCCGCACTGTCGACCGACAACCTGGCAAAAGGGTACTTCGCTGATCAGGGCATGCTGGCCTACGTCAAAGGTGTACAGCGTGAAGAGCTGCGTCAGGGTATCGCCTGCGTCAAGCATCAGAACATGGCCGGCTCCGACATCGGCGACAACCACAAGGAGTACTTCGCTGGCGAAGCGGCTCTGAAGGCAAGCGGTAAAGACAACACCATGAACCAGTTCCACTAAGAGCTGAATATGGCCCAGGCACCGCCTGGGTCAATGGTGTAACAGATGTCTTGGCATCTGCATTAAAGCTGCCCCGATATGGAGCGGCTTTTTTGTTTGTGTACGACGCGCACACGAGACCTAGCTAACCGCCGCCCCCTCCTCTCGCATCGCCGCTGGTCACCCCCGCCCAGACAGGGCACTACCGACAAGCCGATCACAGGCGTTCTGCATTCATCGCGGCGCTCACAACTTGCACGACGGCGTGGAGATCTCTAGACGATCTCAGTAGGCATGCTCGCCGCCACTGCTTCCTTAGCTGTGATGTGATGCACACGACGGCGCTGACGGCGCTGCATCAACAAGCTGGCGAGCCAGCGTGAACGCTGTATCAGCCAGATGAAAGGTATATCTGATCTCGCATGCACAGCCCACCGATAGGTAGACCTTCAGGTCTACAAGGGACGTAGCTAAAGCAAAAAAAATCCGATGCCAGAATCTGGCATCGGATTTTTTGAAAAGCTTAGAAGGAGCCCAAGACTAAGCAGGGCACCTACCAGCTAGCGAAACAAGATACGAATTAACGAACCTGTGTTTCGACTTCAGCTTCTACACGACGGTTGATCTGACGACCTTCCTCAGTGCTGTTGTCAGCAACCGGGCGGGTTTCGCCGTAACCGACCGAATCGACACGCTGGCTCTCAACGCCGTACTGGTTGACCAGCACCTCGCGAACAGCCTGAGCACGACGCTCGGACAGACGCTGGTTATATTGATCGGTGCCCACCGAGTCGGTGTGACCTTCAACGGTGGTGTTGGTCTGAGGGTACTGCTGCATGAAATCAGCCAGGTTCTTGATGTCGTTGTAGCTCTCTTCGCGAACGCGGGCTTTGTCAAAATCAAACTTGACGTCCAGCTCGACGCGAACGAGTTCCGGCTCTGGCTCTGGCTCGTTGTCGACCATTGGCGCCGGTGCTGGCGCAGGGGTCGGCTCGACCTGTGCTACCTGCTGCTGAGCACCACCACCGAAGTTCAGACCGACACCTACGCCAGCCATCCACTCAGCTTCGTCCGCATCGATGTTGTACATGCCGTCAACACTTGCCTTGGCGAAGAAGTTTTCGGTGAAGTAATACTTCACGCCAGTACCGATGTTGGCGAAGGTGCTGTGATCACGACCGCCACGTGCAGCCTGACCAATGCTTTGGTGAGCGGCACCTGCGGATACGTAAGGACGCAAACCAACGCCCGGCTGGCCGAAGTGGTAAGTGGCGTCCAGAGAAGTCAGGCTACCCTTGATATCTTTGTGCCCGCCTGCGCCGACCGGGTCCTGGGACGTCAAGTCGTGGTATTCGCCGTACGACAGACCAAGCGAAACGTCATCAGTCAGGAAGTAGCTAGCGCCAGCTCCGTACAGTTCGCCGTCACGCTGAACATCGCGCGAGCTATCGGTGAAGTAATGCTTACCGAATGCTTCCACCTCTACGGCACCTTGGCCCTGGGCCAGCGCGCTAATAGAAGTGGCGGCAACCAAAGAACCAATTACAACGCCTAAGGTGTTTTTAAGCTTCATCCGTAAATCCCCATCTGGTGGTGAGTATCAGAACAATCTAAGGAAACCGGCTAACTGCAAGCCCAAGCTGTTCGCTAACAATAGGACAGCTTAATGCCGTTAAGTTTCAGCGATTCCCGAATATTTTTCGCGTAATTTATCTAGCGCCCGCTTGTAACGCATCTTTGTTGCGCTTAGTCCCATGTGCATGATGTCGGCAATTTCCTGGAACTCCAGTTCTGCCACAAAGCGCAGAACGAGAATCTCCCGATCGATCTGGTTCACATGGACCAGCCACTTGTCTAGCTCCGGCCTTTCTTCAACGTTCGGCGCCTTTTCCTCAGACGCCTCTTCCACAGGATCAAGGCTCAAAGCATCAAGTAAGCGGCGCTTGCGGCGCTCTTTCCGGTACTGAGTAATACACTCGTTGTATGTAATGCTATATAGCCATGTCTTGAACTTCGATTTACCTTCAAAGTTCTTTAAACCATATAAAACCTTGAGCATGACTTCCTGACAAACGTCATCAGCGTCTCGGTCGTTTCCTAAATAACGCGCGCATACGTTGAAGAGTGTACGCTGATAACGGCGCATCAGCTCTTCATAGGCCCTCGTTACATGAAACAGCTCCGCATGGGCGCGCTGCACCAGCTCCTCATCGGAGAGCTGGCGGGGGTCGTAGCTCATGGTCGGCGGATGGGTTTTAGTCAAGGCGCTTCGAACCGGCAATAATCGTGGCCGCCGTTCGCGGTAACCCGCAGAAGAGGCTGCGCACTTTAACAGAATACCGGGCCTAACGGCTGCCTACGCGCTGCTCTAGCAGCACTCTATTTGCAACCGAGATCAGCTCACCTTCATCGGTAAGCAGCAAGGTCTTTGCGGTTCCAATCTCTTCGATCGAACCCTCCAGTCCCTCGATGCGCACCCTTTGGCCAACCTCGTAAAGTTCACGAACGTAAATGCCGGCGAGAATCTGACTCACCAACTCTCGGCTACCGAGACCGAAAGCCAACGCAACCGCCAGCCCGACAGAGATCAGTGCAATTGCGATGACGTAATTAAGAAGCTCGGTCTTAACCTCCAGCTGGCCGATTGCGACGGAGATAATGATGATGATCACTAACCCCTGCGCGATTCGTCCAAGCCCGGCGGAATATTCAAGGCCAACGCTTTCAGCAGCGCCTCGCACCAAACCGTTGACCAGCTGCGCCAAGAGTATCCCAACCAACAGGATCAGCCCCGCCCCGAACACCTTGGGCACGTATAGCGCGAGCATATCGAGCGTCGCCGAAACGCGAGCGAGTCCCAGAGATTCCGCAGCCGACACCAGAAAGATCAGCAATACGAACCAATATACGATCTTGCCAATCAAGGCCGAGATCGGCATGCGAATACCGGCACGCCCAAGCAACTTGGTCGCCCCGGTACCGGCAACCAACCGGTCCAGACCCAGTTTTGCCAGGACCTTCGACAACAGAGTGTCCAGTAACTTGGCGACGACAAAACCAACAGCCACTAGCAAGAGCGCCCCGAACAAACGAGGAATGAAGGCAGCGATAGGTTGCCAAAGGGCGCTCATAGCACCCAGCAAGCTCTGGCTCCAGGGATCGAGTTCCATGATCAGTCGACCTTATTGAAAGTAGTACGGGAACCGGAATGGCGTCGAGTCACAGCCGATGTGTGCGGTGCGCCGGCGCTAAACGCGATCAGCACAGCCTGTAGCCAATGCCCCATCAGGCCAAACAGGTCGCCAGCGCCCACCTGTCGGTTGGCCGTTTTCAGTACACGATCCAAGCGGGTGTCGTCATGACGCTCCGACTGCGTGTTAAGCATGTCCCGCAGGGATTCTTCAAAGGGATCGTGCATGTTTACCTCTGCAACAGTGAGACTCTGACGGCACAGCCATATCAGTAGTCACATCACACCCATTTCAATCGGCGGAAGATCCACCATTGGAAACAGGCCACCGCACCAATGAGCACACAAGCCACTGCAAATCCGTAAGGATGGTCGGACCCTGGGATGCCGCCCACGTTTATCCCAAGCAAGCCCGTGAGAAAGCTCATCGGCAGAAAAAAGCCGGTAATGATGCCGAGCAGGTACATGGTTCTGTTCATCCGCTCGCGCATTCGCCTTTCTTCTGCTTCTAGCACTAGATTGACTCGCTCACGGACCAGCTCCAACTCCTCCAGGTAGCGAATCAACCGGTTGCTCAGCTCGTTCCAGTAATCTGTATCGTCATCAACAAACCACGGCAGACGATTGCGCGTGAGCTGCGCGTATATCTCGCGCTGCGGTAACAGAAAACGGCGCAGACCAGCCGCCTGGCGCCGCAACGACAGCAACTTGTCTTGAGGTGGTGTATATCGTTCATCCGTCTCGACGCGGTCTTCTTCTCCATCCAGCTTTTCTGTCAGAACGGCAACGAGCTCATCAACCCGCTCGGTCAGCGCGTCTGCCAGGGCAAGCAATACTTCGGATGCCGTTTTCGGGCCGACACCAGCATCAAGCTGCTGGAGCACCACTTCGGTCGAGCGCAACGGCCGCAGGCGCAACGAAATAACCCTGCGCGCATCTGCGAATACCCGTAGCGAAACCATGTCCTCGGGCTCCGCGTCGGGATTCAGGTTGACGCCTCGCAGAAATAGCAGCAACTCGTCGCCAGGCAGCGCAAGCAAACGTGGACGAGTATTTTCTTCCAGTAACACGTCGCATGCGAACGCGCTCAGGCCGCTCCGGTCGCGCAACCAAGCCTGGGCCTGAGCCTGACTGCGATCCCAATGAAGCCACAAGCTTTCATGCGCGGCTAACTCCAAAGAGGAAATGTCTGAATAGGCAATTCTGCGCGCACCACCTTGCCCGTCTAACACAAGGGCATGTAGAAGCCCTGTACGACCTATTTCGTCAGGCAACGGTCCCGCCTCCTAAAAATCGTAAAAAAGCCCGGCATAGCCGGGCTTGATCAACCAACCGCCACCGGCTAGTCGGGCAACTTCAGCTCTTCGGGCGAAACGATAATGCCGTTGTTGTCGGCATAAACGTATTCACCAGGGCGGAAAGTCACTCCACAAAAGGTCACCGGTACATTGAGGTCGCCGATTCCGCGCTTGTCGGTTTTCATGGGATGGGTGGCCAGCGCCTGGACGCCCAATTCCGTTTGCGCAATCACGTCGACATCACGGATGCAACCATAGATCACCAGCCCCTCCCATCCATTGCGCGCTGCTTTCTCAGCAAGCATGTCCCCGAGCAATGCACGACGCAGCGAGCCGCCACCGTCTACCACCAGCACCTTGCCTGCGCCGTTTACATCTACCTGCTCCTTGACCAATGAATTGTCTTCGAAGCATTTGATCGTGACGATCTGACCACCGAAGGAGTCGCGACCACCAAAATTGCTGAACATCGGCTCCACCACCTGGACCAACTCAGGGTAGGCATCGCATAGATCAGGCGTGATGTATTGCATGGTAAATCTCCTCAAACATGAAACGCGTCAGGCTCGGTCGCCACCATGCTTCAAAGATAAGCAATTTGCCTACCCGCACTGGTTTCCAGCCAAAATGGCTATAGCAGCATTAGCGGAAGCGGCATGCGTCGCGACAGAGATAATGGCATTGGCAGATAGCCCCGCTTTTGCTTAACGCAAAAAAGGGCGGAAACCGCCCTTTTTGCCGTGCTGTGCTTATTTGATCTCGGCGTCAGCCAGGAAGAACCAGGTATCGAGCACCGAGTCCGGGTTCAGCGATACGCTCTCAATACCCTGCTCCATCAGCCACTTGGCCAGGTCTGGGTGATCGGAAGGCCCCTGACCACAAATGCCAATGTACTTGCCCGCTTTGTTACAGGCTTCAATCGCATTCGCCAGCAGCTTCTTGACTGCAGGGTTACGCTCATCGAACAGGTGGGCAATGATGCCGGAGTCACGATCCAGACCAAGCGTTAGCTGGGTCATGTCGTTCGAGCCAATGGAGAAGCCATCAAAGAACTCGAGAAACTCATCGGCCAACAAAGCGTTGGAAGGCAGCTCGCACATCATGATGATGCGCAGGCCGTTCTCGCCACGCTTGAGTCCGAACTGACCGAGAATGTCGATGACCTGCGAGGCTTCGCCCAGGGTGCGCACGAACGGCACCATCAGCTCGACATTGGTCAGCCCCATCACGTCGCGAACCTTACGCATGGCACGGCATTCGAGTTCGAAGCAGTCGCGGAAGGATTCGCTGATGTAACGCGATGCACCGCGGAACCCGAGCATCGGGTTCTCTTCTTCCGGCTCGTAGAGCTTGCCTCCGATCAGGTTGGCGTATTCGTTGGACTTGAAGTCAGACAGCCGCACGATGACCTTTTTCGGCCAGAATGCCGCAGCCAGTGTACTGACACCTTCAACCAGCTTCTCGACGTAGAAGTCGACCGGGTCGCCGTAGCCGGCAATGCGCTTTTCGACACTGCTCTTCACGTCGGCCGGCAGGCCATCGAAATTGAGCAGCGCCTTAGGGTGAACACCAATCATCCGGTTGATGATGAATTCGAGACGCGCCAGACCGACGCCTTCGTTGGGTAGCTGGGCAAAATCGAACGCGCGGTCCGGGTTACCGACGTTCATCATGATCTTGAACGGCAGTTCTGGCATCGCATCGATAGAGTTCTGGCGGATATCGAAGCCCAGTTCGCCCTCGAAAATCAGACCGGTATCGCCCTCGGCACAGGTGACCGTGACGCGCTGGCCATCCTGCAGCAACTCGGTGGCATTACCGCAACCAACAACGGCGGGAATACCCAGCTCGCGAGCAATGATGGCTGCGTGACAGGTACGACCACCACGGTTAGTGACGATGGCGCTGGCGCGCTTCATCACAGGTTCCCAATCTGGGTCGGTCATGTCGGAAACCAGCACGTCGCCCGGCTGAACCTTGTCCATCTCGGAGACGTCGTGAATGATCTTGACCGGACCGGCGCCGATGCGCTGGCCGATAGCACGGCCTTCGACCAGTACTTTTCCTTTCTCCTTCAGCAGGTAGCGCTCCATGACGTTCCCGCTGCTGCGGCTCTTAACCGTTTCCGGGCGAGCCTGGACGATGTAAAGCTGGTTATCATCGCCATCTTTGGCCCACTCAATGTCCATCGGACGGCCATAGTGCTTCTCGATGGTCATCGCCTGATGGGCGAGATTGGTCACTTCCTCATCGGTCAGGCAGAAGCGCATACGCTCAGCCTGATCAACCTCGACGGTTTTGACCGACTTGCCGGCGCTGGCCTCCTCGCCATACACCATCTTGATTGCCTTGCTGCCGAGATTACGACGCAAAATGGCAGGGCGTCCGGCTTCAAGGGTGTGCTTGTGTACGTAGAACTCGTCTGGGTTGACGGCACCCTGTACGACAGTTTCGCCGAGGCCATAGGCACCCGTGATAAACACGACGTCACGAAAGCCTGATTCGGTGTCCAGGGTAAACATCACGCCAGCCGTGCCGGTCTCGGACCGCACCATGCGCTGAACGCCTGCGGACAGCGCAACCAGCTTGTGGTCGAAGCCCTGGTGGACGCGGTAGGCAATCGCACGGTCGTTGAAGAGGGATGCAAAGACCTCCTTGGCGGCACGAATCACGTTATCCACGCCGCGTATATTCAGGAAGGTTTCCTGCTGGCCTGCGAATGAGGCGTCCGGCAGGTCTTCAGCCGTCGCCGAAGAGCGAACCGCGACCGCCATGTGATCATTGCCACCGGCCATCTCAGCGAATGCGGCACGAATGTCGGCATCGAGCTTGGGAGGGAATTCGGCTTCCATGACCCAGCCGCGAATCTGTGCGCCGGCTTTGGCAAGGGCATTGACGTCGTCCACGTCCAGCGCATCGAGAAGCGCGTGAATTTGCTCGTTGAGACCGCTGAGCTCCATGAAGTCACGGTAGGCCTGGGCGGTAGTGGCGAAACCACCAGGTACCGAAACTCCCGCACCTGCAAGGTTGCTGATCATCTCGCCGAGGGAGGCGTTCTTGCCCCCTACACGCTCAACATCATGATTGCCGAGCTTATCGAGGGAAACTACGTACTCTACCAAGGTGATCTCTCCACGTTGTGTTGGAAACTCGGTTCGTGCCCATCCGCGGCACGGTGGCCTGGCCCTGCAAAATAAGTAACAATGCCAGCCGATCGAGGCTCGGCGAAGGGGCCTACTATAGCTGAGAACCGTTCTTGACTTAAGGTCCCATGCGCAATGAAACGAACTGCATTTTTCATATCCGACGGTACCGGGATTACAGCCGAAACGCTCGGCCAAAGCCTGTTGGCACAGTTCGAAACCATCACGTTTACCAAGCTCACGCGGCCATATATCGATACGGCTGAAAAAGCGCGAGCAATGGTACAGCAAATCAATAAAGCGGCGGAAAGCGACGGCGCGCGGCCGATCATATTCGATACGCTGGTAAACCAGGAAATCCGCGACATCCTGGCAGAATCCAATGGCTTCATGATCGACATCTTTTCTTCCTTCCTTGCCCCGCTGGAACATGAACTGATGTCACGTTCTTCCTATTCTGTCGGCAAATCCCATTCGATCAGCCATAACGCCAACTACATGGAGCGAATTGACGCCGTCAACTTCGCCCTGGACAACGATGACGGTGCCCGCACGCACTACTACGACAAGGCGGATCTGATTTTGGTCGGCGTCTCCAGGTGCGGCAAAACGCCCACCTGCTTGTACATGGCGATGCAGTACGGCATCCGGGCCGCCAACTATCCGCTGACCGAAGACGACATGGAGAGACTGCAACTTCCGAGCGCGCTCAAAACCCACCGCGACAAACTGTTCGGCCTGACCATCGACCCGGACCGCTTGACCGCCATTCGCAACGAGCGCAAACCCAACAGCCGATATGCCAGCTACGCCCAATGCGAGTTTGAAGTTCGCGAGGTAGAGAACCTCTTCCGCCGCGAAAACATCAACTACATCAACTCCACGCATTTCTCCGTAGAAGAGATATCCGCCAAAATCCTCGTGGAAAAAGGCGTAGAGCGTCGACTCAAATAAGCACCGTTCTGCTAGACAACAAAAAGCCCGCTTAGTGCGGACTTTTTGTTTTTCGTGCTCAACAAATTTGAGCTTTGCCAACGCCGAGTTGCATCATTGTGTCGGCAACCGCTTAGAACGCGTCGCCTGGAACACGCACCCACCCCTCCATAAGAACCCTGGCGCTCCGACTCATGATCGCCTTGGTTACTGACCATTTTCCTTCAGCCTGCTCCGCCTCGGCGCCGACGCGAAGCGTGCCGGAAGGATGCCCAAAGCGCACTGCCGTCAGCTCGCCGCCACCGGCAGCCAGGTTAACGAGAGTACCGGGCACTGCCGCAGCCGCACCGATAGCAACCGCACAGGTCCCCATCATGGCGTGGTGCAACTTGCCCATGGACAATGCGCGCACCAGCAGATCAACCTCGCCTGCTTCGATGGTCTTGCCGGATGACGCTCGATAGGTTTTCGGCCCCGAGACAAACGCAACCTTTGGCGTGTGCTGGCGGGTCAAGGCCTCTTCCGCTGTCCTGATCAACCCCATACGCAACGCACCGGCAACTCGAATCGCTTCCAACCGCGCCAACGCCTCGGAAGTGCCATTGATGTCTTCCCGCAGTTCGGTGCCCTGGTAACCGATGTCCTCGGCATTGACGAAAACCGTTGGGATACCCGCACTGATCATGGTCGCCGTGAGCGTACCGATGCCGGGAACCTCAAGATCATCGACCAGATTGCCGGTTGGGAACATCGAACCGCCCTCCTCGCCGTCGTCGGACGGATCGAGGAATTCCAGCACGATCTCGGCAGCCGGGAAGGTCACGCCGTCCAGTTCGAAATCGCCGGTCTCCTGCACCTGGCCGTTGATGACCGGCACATGGGCGATGATGGTCTTGCCAATGTTGGCCTGCCAGATCCGCACCACGCAGGTGCCGTTCTGCGGAATACGCTCGACGTCCACCAGGCCGGCATGCAGCGCGAACGCACCGGCGCCGGTTGAAAGGTTGCCGCAGTTGCCGCTCCAGTCGACGAAGGGCTTATCGATCGACACCTGACCATAGAGGTACTCGACGTCGTGATCAGGCCGGCTGCTCTTCGACAGGATGACGCATTTGCTGGTACTGGAGGTCGCACCGCCCATGCCGTCGATATGCGCCGAGTAAGGATCGGGGCTGCCGATAACACGCATGAACAGCCTGTCGCGCGCAGCGCCAGGTACTTGGCAGCTTTCCGGCAAATCTTGCAGGCGGAAGAACACGCCTTTGCTGGTGCCGCCACGCATGTAGGTTGCGGGAATCTTGATCTGGGATTGTTGCGCCATGGGTGAGTCCTGGCTGGAAAATGAATGAACGGTCGGGTGGATCAGGCTCGGCCGGCCCACCGGGACCGGCACGGTGGGTGGAAGCAGGCCATCCACCCGACGGGTTCACGCAGTGGTTGACGCGAGGAAGTCCTGAGCGAAACGCTGCAGCACGCCACCCGCCTGGTAGACGCCCACCTCGGCCGCGGTGTCGAGGCGGCAGATGACCGGCACGCGAGTTTCTTCACCATTGTTGTGGTGAATGACCAGAGTCAGGTCGCAGCGCGGCGACAGTTCGCCTTCGATGTCGTATGTTTCGGTGCCATCGAGGCCAAGGGTCAAGCGGGTAGTACCCGGCTTGAACTCGACCGGCAATACGCCCATGCCGACCAGGTTGGTGCGATGAATACGCTCGAAGCCTTCGGCCACGATCACCTCGACACCGGCTAGTCGCACGCCCTTGGCCGCCCAGTCACGCGAACTGCCCTGACCGTAGTCGGCACCAGCGACGATGATCAGGTTTTGCTTGCGGTTCATGTAGGTTTCGATGGCTTCCCACATGCGCATCACCTTACCTTCGGGCTCGACGCGGGCGAGCGAGCCCTTCTGCACCTTGCCGTCGACCACAGCCATCTCGTTGACCAGCTGCGGGTTGGCGAACGTTGCCCGCTGTGCAGTCAGGTGGTCGCCGCGGTGGGTGGCGTAGGAGTTGAAGTCCTCCTCCGGCAGGCCCATCTTCGCCAGATACTCACCGGCTGCTGAGTCCAGCAGGATGGCATTCGATGGCGACAGGTGATCAGTAGTGATGTTATCCGGCAGGATCGCCAGCGGACGCATGCTTTTCAGCGTGCGTTCACCAGCCAGCGCACCTTCCCAATACGGGGGACGGCGGATGTAAGTAGATGTCGGCCGCCAGTCGTAGAGCGGGCTTTCAGCTTCCTCGATGGTGCCGAGGTCGAACATCGGGATGTAGATTTGACGGAACTGCTCGGGCTTCACCGACGCAGCAACAATGGCGTCGATTTCCTCGTCAGATGGCCAGAGGTCCTTGAGCGTGACCGGATTGCCATGCTGATCGGTGCCAAGCACGTCCTGTTCAATGTCGAAGCGCACAGTGCCTGCGATGGCATAGGCGACTACCAAGGGTGGCGACGCCAGGAACGCCTGCTTGGCGTACGGGTGGATGCGACCATCGAAGTTACGGTTGCCTGAAAGTACGGCCGTGGCGTACAGATCACGGTCGATGATTTCCTTATGGATCTTTGGATCCAGCGCACCGGACATGCCATTACAGGTCGTACAGGCGTAGGCGACGATGCCGAAACCGAGCTTTTCCAGTTCAGTCAGAAGGCCGGCGTCTTCCAGGTACAGCTTGGCGACCTTGGAACCTGGAGCGAATGAAGTCTTGACCCAGGATTTGCGCACCAGACCCAACTCGTTGGCCTTCTTCGCCAGCAGGCCGGCCGCGACCACGTTGCGCGGGTTGGAAGTGTTGGTGCAGCTGGTGATGGCCGCGATGATCACTGCCCCGTCCGGCAGCAACCCTTCAGCCTCTTCGGCCCGCGCCGCAGCCAGCATATCTTCGTCAGCAATGCCGCGCTCGTGCAGCGCCGAGGTCGGCAGACGCTTGTGCGGGTTGGACGGGCCAGCCATGTTGCGCACTACACTGGACAGGTCAAACTCCAATACGCGCTCGTACTCGGCCCCTTCCAGCGCCGTCGCCCACAAGCCGGTTTCCTTGGCGTACTGCTCGACCAGCGCGACCTGCTCCGGCTCGCGGCCAGTCAGTTTGAGGTAATCGATAGTCTGTTGGTCGATGTAGAACATCGAAGCCGTTGCGCCATATTCCGGACACATATTGGAGATCGTCGCGCGGTCGCCAATCGTCAAGCTGTCAGCGCCTTCACCGAAGAATTCTACCCAGGCCCCGACCACGCGCTCCTTACGCAGGAACTCGGTGATCGCCAGTACGATGTCGGTGGCGGTGATACCCGGCTGGCGCTTGCCAGTGAGCTGAACGCCGACGATGTCGGGCAGGCGCATCATCGACGGCAGGCCGAGCATCACGGTTTCGGCTTCCAGACCGCCGACGCCAATGGCGATCACACCTAGCGCATCGACGTGCGGCGTATGCGAGTCAGTGCCGACGCAGGTATCCGGGAAGGCCACGCCACCGCGCGCCTGAATCACCGGCGACATCTTCTCCAGGTTGATCTGGTGCATGATGCCGTTGCCGGCCGGGATGACGTCGACGTTCTTGAACGCGGTCTTGGTCCACTCGATGAAGTGGAAGCGGTCCTCGTTGCGGCGCTCCTCAACGGCACGGTTCTTCTCGAACGCATCCGGATCGAAGCCTGCAAATTCGACCGCCAGGGAGTGGTCGACGATTAGCTGAGTCGGAACAACCGGGTTGACCTTCGCCGGGTCGCCGCCCTGCTCCGCGATCGCGTCACGCAAGCCGGCGAGATCGACCAGCGCGGTCTGGCCGAGGATGTCATGGCAGACGACGCGCGCCGGATACCATGGAAAGTCGAGGTCGCGCTTGCGTTCAATGATCTGCTTCAGCGAGTCGGTCAGCGCTTCGGGCTCACAGCGACGCACCAGCTGTTCGGCCAGGACGCGGGAGGTATAGGGCAGCTTGTTGTAGGCACCCGGCTGAATGGCCTCGATCGCCTCGCGGGTGTCGAAGTAGTCAAGCCCAGTGCCTGGCAAAGGTTTGCGGTGTTCTGTATTCATGCCGGAAGGACCATCCAATAAATTCGTAGGGCAAGGCGAGGGAGCGCCGACCGGCGGAGCCCCCTGACGATCAACGCTCAGCGAGCGGGACGACCTTGCGCTGTTCTGGGCCGACATAATCGGCACTCGGCCGAATGATGCGGTTGTTGGCCCGCTGTTCGATTACATGGGACGCCCAGCCAGTGACACGCGAGCAAACGAAGATCGGCGTGAACAACTTGGTTGGGATACCCATGAAGTGATAGGCAGAGGCGTGGTAGAAATCGGCGTTGGGGAACAGCTTCTTCTGCGCCCACATGGTTTCGTCGACAGCGACCGACACCGGATAGAGAACGGTGTCGCCGACTTCGTCAGCGAGCTTCTTCGCCCACACCTTGATGACTTCGTTGCGTGGATCGGACTCCTTATAGATCGCGTGACCGAAACCCATAATCTTGTCTTTGCGCTCGAGCATGCCGAGGATGCCCTGAACCGCTTCTTCCGGGGATTTCCACTGCTGGATCATATCCATGGCCGCTTCGTTAGCACCGCCATGCAGCGGACCGCGCAGCGAACCGATCGCGCCGGTGACGCAGGAATACATATCCGACAGAGTCGAAGCACAGACGCGCGCAGTGAAGGTCGAAGCGTTGAACTCGTGCTCGGCGTACAGGATCAGCGACACGTTCATCACCTTGACGTGCAACTCGCTCGGCTTCTTGCCATGTAACAAGGCCAGGAAATGCCCACCCAGGGTGTCCTCATCGCTGCTGCATTCGATCCGCGCCTGTTCGTGAGTGAAGCGGTACCAGTAGCACATGATTGCCGGGAAAGCCGCCATCAAACGTTCGGCCACATCCCGCTGCTGCTCGAAGGAGTGCTCGGGCTCTAGCGTACCGAGCATGGAAGCGCCGGTCCGCATCACGTCCATCGGGTGAGCGTCGGCGGGGATTCGCTCCAGCACTTCCTTCAGGGCGGCAGGCAGATCCCGCATCGTCTTGAGTCGCGCCTTGTATTCACTCAGCTGCTGTGCGGTCGGCAGCCCACCGTAGAACAGCAGATAAGCGACTTCCTCGAACTCGGCCTGTGCGGCCAGATCACGCACGTCGTAACCACGGTAGGTCAGTCCTGCGCCGGTCTTGCCAACCGTGCAAAGAGCGGTCTGCCCGGCAACCTGGCCACGCAGGCCGGCGCCACTCAATACTTTTGCTTCAGCCATTGCCTTCTCCTTAATTGGATTTGTTCTGGATACTGCAAACTGCTCATCAAGCCGGACGGGGCGATTGCGCCCCCGCGTTAGCTTTTCTTCTGTGCGAACAACGAATCGAGATGCTGCTCGAACGCGTGGTAATTGATGCGATCGTAAAGCTCCATGCGGGTCTGCATGGTGTCGATTACGTTTTTCTGCGTACCGTCACGGCGCAACGCCGTATAGACGTTCTCGGCCGCCTTGTTCATCGCGCGGAACGCGGAAAGCGGGTACAGCACCAGCGAGACATCGACACTCGCGAGTTCCTCGGTGGTGTACAGAGGCGTTGCACCGAACTCAGTGATATTGGCCAGGATCGGAGCTTTCACCCGATCTGCGAACGTTTTGTACATCGCCAGTTCGGTGATGGCTTCGGGAAAGACCATGTCAGCGCCCGCCTCGATACAGGCTTGCGCACGGTCAAGCGCCGATTCCAGCCCTTCTACGGCCAGCGCATCGGTACGCGCCATGATCACGAAGCTGTCATCGGTTCGCGCGTCCACAGCCGCCTTGATCCGATCAACCATCTCCTGCTGCGAAACGATTTCCTTGTTGGGGCGGTGACCACAGCGCTTGGCGCCCACCTGGTCTTCGATATGGATAGCCGCAGCGCCGAACTTGATCATCGACTTGACCGTACGTGCCACGTTGAAGGCCGAGGAACCGAAGCCAGTATCGACATCAACCAACAGCGGCAAGTCGCAGACATCGGTGATACGGCGCACATCCGTCAGTACGTCATCAAGCCCGGTTATGCCGAGGTCAGGCAGGCCGAGCGAGCCGGCCGCCACGCCGCCACCCGATAAGTAGATAGCCTTGAAGCCAGCACGCTGGGCCAGCAGAGCGTGGTTGGCGTTGATAGCGCCGACCACCTGCAGGGGATGCTCGCTGGCCACCGCGTCACGGAAACGCTGACCTGGGGTAGGAAGTGTCATGCCTCACCTCTTGGTTGTGATGTCTGTTGCTGAGCAGCCAAATAATGCCGCTCGATATTGCGCTTGGAAGCGCAGATGTGGCGCCGCATCAGCAGCTCGGCCAGCTCGCCGTCGCGGTCGGCGATGGCGTCGAGAATCCGGTGGTGCTCGGCGAATGCCTGACGCGGGCGGTTGGGCGTTGCGGAGAACTGGATGCGGTACATACGCACCAACTGATACAGCTCCCCACACAACATCTGAGTCAGCGTGCGATTGCCGCTGCCCTGAATGATCCGATAGTGGAAGTCGAAGTCGCCTTCCTGCTGGTAATAGCCGACGCCCGCCTGGAATGCCTCGTCTCGCTCATGGGTATCCAGAACGCGCCGCAGCTCATCGATTTCCGCCTCACTCATGCGCTCGGCGGCGAGTCGGCAAGCCATGCCTTCCAAGGACTCGCGGATCTCGTATAGCTCGATCAGCTCGGCATGGTTGAGCGATACCACCCTGGCGCCAACGTGCGGCACACGGACTAGCAGCTTCTGCCCCTCGAGACGATGTATTGCTTCACGCAGCGGGCCGCGACTGATGCCATAGGTACGCGCGAGCTCAGGTTCCGATATTTTGCTGCCCGGTGCGATATCGCCTTTTACGATGGCTGCCTGAATCCGTCGGAAAACGTGCTCGGAGAGCGTACCGCTGTCCACCTGATCGGAGCGAGGGACTTCCAGCGTATCCAGCATATTGTCGACACCTCAACCTTAATAGCCATACGTTAGCCCCTGAAAACGCGGCAGGTCAATAATACAAAAGTAGATTGTCGACAATCTATCCACCTACAAGAGCTAACCACGGCACGCCTAACGCCGCAGCACGGCTTGAGCCTAGCCTCGCGATCAGCCGCCCATGCTAGAATGCGCCGCTGTATATGCCACGCCCGGCGCTCGCCTCGACGTGCTTCACTATGGCTGTTGTCCCGGCCACTTCCTCGACTCGACTACCTGGATTTATGAGCACCAAAACCCGCCTTCTATTGCTCTGTCTCGTAAGCGCTCCGTTTTGGGCACAGGCCGATGAAAAAACGATCTACGGCCTGAATGAGCACGTGGCGTTGCCCGATTTCGGTCTTGAGGTGCCAGCCAAACTCGATACAGGCGCACAGACTGCCTCGCTCAGCGCCCGCGACATCGAGCGCTTCAAGCGCAACGGAAAAAACTGGGTACGCTTCTACCTGGCTATTGATGAGGCCCATAACCGGCCCATCGAACTCCCCTTGCAGCGCATCAGCAAGATCAAACGTCGCGCTGGCGACTTCGATCCAGAGGAAGAAAAAACCTATACACCTCGCCCGGTTGTTGAACTCAATCTCTGTATGGGCAAGGCTAAACGAAGCATTGAAGTGAACCTCACGGACCGAAGCGCATTCCAATACCCACTTCTAATCGGTTCTGAAGCGCTTGCTCGCTTCGGTGCCCTGGTCGACCCTGGCCTTAAGTACGCTGCTGGCAAGCCCGGCTGCATTATCGAATCCGAAGCTGACGAGTAACCCCATGCGCGCCCTTACACTGCACCTGAAAATATTGATTCTTTTGCTCGTCACGCTGGGCATCGCAATCACTGCCTACCAGATATTCATTTTGGGCATCCCGGTTACTGAAGATGAAACCGATGACCTTTGGAACATAGACGCCAAGGTTGAATTTCAGGCCAACCCGCGCGAGCCGGTGAAGCTGCAGATGTACGTGCCTCCGCTTAACCAGGAATTCGTCAGCCTCAACGAGAGTTTCATTTCCAACAACTATGGTGTGAGCATCAACCGCGCCGATGGCAACCGCCGGGTTACCTGGTCAGCGCGGCGCGTCAATGGCAAGCAGACGCTTTACTACCGACTGGTCCTGACCAGGCGCTACAGCGGTGAACAGACCAAGGCTACCGGCCCGATTTTCCGCGACAGCATTCCGGTTGAAGGCGCTGAAAAGATCGCCGCAGAAGCATTGCTTTCACCGATACGCCAGCATTCGGCCGACGTTGAGACCTTCATCAGCGAAGCCATAAAGCGTGTCAACAATGCCAACGATGACAACGTCAAGCTGCTGCTTGGCGGTGACGCTTCCACGCCGAACAAGGCACGGGTAATCGAGCTGCTGCTGTCCATAGCGCACGTGCCTATGGAGCGCGTTCATACGGTTCGACTGCAGGCAGACATGGCTCAGTCCCCCGAACTCTGGCTGCGGAGCTTCAACGGCGACAAATGGCTGTATTTCAATCCGGAAACCGGCGAGCAAGGTTTGCCTGATGACCGTCTGGTCTGGTGGACCGGTAACGAGCCGCTGCTGAACCTCGAAGGTGGGCGCAACCCGCAAGTTACCTTTACGCTCAACAGCAGCGAAATGAATGCCATCCGTCTGGCAAAACTGACTGACGAAAATACCGACGCCGACTTCCTCGAATATTCGCTTTACGGCCTGCCACTGCAAACTCAGCAGACCTACCAGATCATGATCATGATTCCGATCGGTGTTCTGGTGATTCTGATTCTGCGCAACCTCGGCGGTTTGCAAACACTGGGTACCTTTACGCCAGTGCTGATTGCGCTGGCCTTCCGTGAAACCCAGATCGGTTTCGGCATCATCCTGTTCACCATCATTACAGCCATGGGCCTGTCGCTGCGCTCGTATTTGGAGCATTTGAAACTTCAAATGCTGCCGCGCCTGTCCGTTGTGCTCACGTTCGTCGTGGTGCTGATCGCGGTGATCAGCCTGTTTAGCCACAAGCTCGGACTTGAGCGCGGGTTGTCCGTTTCACTGTTCCCGATGGTCATCCTGACCATGACCATCGAACGCCTCTCCATCACCTGGGAAGAACGCGGCGGCGGCCATGCATTCAAGGTTGCGGTCGGTACACTCATCGCAGCTGCGCTGGCGTTCGTTCTGATGAACATTCCGGAACTGACCTACTTCATCTTCACTTTCCCGGCGGTCCTGCTGATCATGGTCGGCTTCATGCTTGCGATGGGTCGTTATCGCGGCTACCGCCTGACCGAACTGTTTCGTTTCAAAGCCTTTTTGAAGGATTGAGCCATGTTCGGTCTAATCAAGACGTGGAAGGCCCTCGAAGCCAAAGGCATCATGGGCATCAACCGCCGCAATGCGGACTACGTGCTCAAGTACAACAAGCGCAACCTGTACCCGATCGTCGATGACAAGATCATCACCAAGGAGCGCGCAATCGAGGCTGGTATCGATGTCCCGGAAATGTACGGGATCATCGAAACCGAGCGCGATATAGTGAAGCTCAAGGATATCGTCAAGGACCATACCGACTTTGTGGTCAAGCCTGCGCAGGGTGCGGGCGGTGACGGCATTCTCGTCATAGCCGATCGTTTCGAGGGTCGTTACCGGACGGTGTCAGGAAAGATCCTTACTCACGACGAGATCGAGCATCAGATTTCCAATATCCTCACCGGGCTGTATTCGCTCGGTGGGCACCGTGACCGCGCTCTGATCGAATACCGCGTTACCCCTGACCCGATTTTTAAGAGCATCAGCTACGAAGGGGTTCCGGACATCCGCATCATTGTCCTGTTGGGCTACCCGGTAATGGCCATGCTGCGCCTGCCGACCCGACAGTCTGGCGGCAAGGCCAACCTGCACCAGGGCGCCATCGGCGTTGGAGTAGACCTGGCAACAGGGATTACGCTACGCGGCACCTGGCTGAACAATAAAATCACTAAACATCCGGACACCACCAACGCCGTGGACGGCGTACAACTGCCGAACTGGGACGGCTTCATGAAACTTGCAGCCGGCTGCTACGAGCTCTGCGGCCTTGGCTATATCGGTGTCGACATGGTGTTGGACGAGGATAAGGGGCCGCTGATTCTCGAGCTCAACGCTCGCCCCGGCCTCAACATTCAGATCGCTAACGACTGTGGCCTGACCCACCGCGCCCACGCCGTGGAAAAGCGGGTCGACGAGCTCAAGAAGGATGGGGTGCAGGAAACCCCCGAAGAGCGAGTGCGATTCGCTCAGGAGCTGTTTGGCCACATCCCGGCTCACGACTGAGCCTGAGCCCGGCTCACTGGCCGGGCTTCCTCCGAACGAAACAGATCATGCCCCTCTGCACGCTCCATGCCCTTCCCTATCGCCCCGACCCAGCTTTCTGGTTCGAGCGCATCCGCCATGCGCCCGGCGCAGTGCTGCTCGATTCCGGCCGGCCGATTGCCGAACGTGGCCGATTCGACTTGCTCAGCGCATGGCCAATACAGGTTCTCGAACCTAGCGCGTCGGAAACGGGCGTTGGTTTTTTTTCGAGGCTGCGTGAGGCGCTCCGTTCATTAGGTGATGCTGAAGCGCCGCCGAACGCCGATCTTCCCTTTATAGGCGGCCTGCTGGGCTATCTCAGCTATGACTTCGGCTCACGATTGGAAAAGTTTTCAAATGATGCGGCCGACGACCTGGGTCTTCCCGGTGCTCGGTTCGGCATCTATGCCTGGGCAGTGGTGAACGATCATCAGCGTCAATCCACGCACCTGGTCTTTCATCCATCAATGGATCAGACGGAGCGCGATCGCCTGACCACGCTATTCGAAACGGATTGGCAATCTCCACCAGTAACGTTCAGCCTGTCATCTGCCTTCACAGCCGACCTGATACCCAGCAAGTATCAAGACGCGATCGAGCGTATCCAGCATTACATCCAAGCAGGTGACTGCTATCAGGTGAACTTCGCCCAACGCTTTCAAGCCACCTATAGAGGCGACCCGTGGCCGGCGTTCCGCCTCCTGCGCGACGCATGTCCGACCCCCTTCGCTGGCTTTATGGCGACCGAAGAAGGAGCCATTGTCAGCGTCTCCCCTGAGCGCTTCCTGCGCGTGAGCGACAGGACAGTCGAGACCCGCCCGATCAAGGGCACTCGCCCTAGAAAGCTCGATCCTCAAAGCGATCAGGCACAAGCCGACGCGCTGATGGCCAGCACAAAGGACCGGGCAGAGAATCTGATGATTGTCGACCTGCTTCGCAACGACCTCGGCCGCAGCTGCGAAATCGGAAGTATCCGCGTGCCGGAGCTGTTTTCCCTGGAAACCTACCCCAATGTGCATCACTTGGTTAGCAGCGTCAGCGGGCGACTTGCAACGGGCAAGGATGCGCTCGATCTGCTCACCGGCGCCTTTCCCGGCGGATCGATTACAGGCGCACCGAAGATCCGCGCGATGGAGATCATTGGAGAGCTAGAGCCGACTCGCCGCGCCATTTACTGTGGCTCGCTACTTTACCTGGATGTGCGTGGCGAAATGGATAGCTCTATTGCGATCCGCACCCTGCTGTTCCGAAAAGAAGACGTCTACTGCTGGGGCGGCGGGGGCATCGTGGCAGATTCAGCCTGGCAGGCTGAGTATCAGGAAACCCTGGATAAGGTGAGCGTGTTGCTGGGAACGCTGGAGACAACGCTAGAAGCATAAGGCTCCACGGCGGCTGGGCATGCTGCCGTGGAGCCATTTTTTTACAGCGTCAGCTTGCGGCTAGATGCCTTGATGAATTCTTGCTTGAGCGCATCGAAGGTATGCACCGCGGGAAACTGAGGGAACTCTCGGATGACGTTGTCCGGCGCATGGAAGAGGATGCCGGCATGCGCCTCGGAGAGCATGGTGGTGTCGTTGTACGAGTCGCCTGCTGCGATGATGCGGTAGTAGAGGCTCTTCAGGGCGATCACAGACTGTCGCTTGGGATCTTTCTGGCGCAGCTGGTAGTCCACGACGCGGTCCGAGTCGTCAGTGATCAAGCGATGGCAGAGCAGCGTGGGGAAACCCAGCTGACGCATCAGTGGCTGCGAGAACTCGTAAAAGGTATCGGACAGAATCACCACCTGGAAACGCTCTCGCAGCCAGTCCACGAAATCGACGGCGCCATCGAGCGGCTTCAACGTGGCGATGACTTTCTGGATGTCCGAGAGCTTCAGATTGTGCTCGTCCAGAATCCTCAGTCGCTGTTTCATCAGCACGTCGTAATCAGGAATGTCGCGCGTGGTCGCCCGCAGCGATTCGATTCCGGTGGCCTCGGCGAAGGCAATCCAGATTTCCGGAACCAAAACACCTTCCAGGTCGAGACAGGCTATTTCCACGGGCGCGCTCCTTACAGCAGAAAAATTGAAGCGGCACTCTAACGGCATGGACCCAGCGAAGCAACGCGTCGCTTATTCCACAAAGAGCGGTCCGTAGACCTGAAACGTTATTTAGCGTCATAACAACTGTTTGTTAACATCGTCGCCAGCAGAGCGCGCCAAGCGCCAACCAAGGAAGCCGCCTGATGAGCCAACCCATTGATGTAGCCGCGCTGGCAGCCTCCTATGCCGGCAAATCCCCGCAGGACATTCTCAAACTGGCCTTTGACCTTTTCGGTGATGATCTGTGGATCTCGTTCAGCGGGGCTGAGGATGTCGTGCTGGTCGACATGGCCTGGAAGCTGAACAAGAGCGTGAAAGTGTTCAGCCTCGATACCGGACGACTGCACAGCGAGACCTATCGCTTCATCGAGCAGGTTCGCGAGCACTACGGTATTCCCATCGAAATCATGACGCCCGATCCAGCACTGCTACAACCTATGATCAACGAAAAGGGGCTGTTCAGTTTCTACCGCGACGGCCATGGCGAGTGCTGCGGAATTCGTAAGATCGAACCCCTGCGTCGCAAGTTGTCCGGCGTTCGCGCTTGGGCAACAGGCCAGCGCCGCGATCAGAGCCCGGGTACGCGCAGCCAGGTTTCGGTGCTCGAGATTGACAGCGCATTTTCCACACCCAGCCACAGCCTGTACAAGTTCAACCCACTGGCGCAGATGTCCAGCGAAGAAGTGTGGGGCTACATCCGCATGCTCGAGCTGCCATATAACAGCCTGCACGAGCGCGGGTTTATCAGCATTGGTTGCGAGCCGTGCACACGTCCGGTGCTGCCCAATCAGCACGAACGTGAGGGACGCTGGTGGTGGGAAGAGTCGACCCAGAAGGAATGCGGTTTACACGCTGGCAACCTGATCGCTAAAAGCTAACGACCGACGCTAGCCTTTCTCGATGAAGGGGCGTACGAATGGTCCCTCGTCACAGCTTGGCACCGAACGTTCCCGTTTCGCCCGCTCCCTGCCTCTTGTCGAGATGGGCCTAAAAGGTTGGCAGGTCGACGTTCATGAACAATTCATCCAGCTCGACCTTATTTTTGCAATGCACGGCTTTCTCGAGCATTTCGCGGTCGAGATGCGGCGCAAAAGTTTCAATGAAGTCGCACATGAAACCGCGCAGAAATGTGCCGCGACGGAATCCGATTTTGGTCACGCTTGGTTCGAACAGCTCGCTCGCATCGAGCACAACCAGGTCCGGGTCGAGCTTTGCATCGACGGCCATGCGCGCAACGATTCCGACACCCAATCCGAGGCGCACATAGGTCTTGATGACGTCGGCATCAGCGGCAGTAAAGACCACCTTCGGTGACAGCCCCCTGTGGCTGAACGCCTCGTCCAGCTTGGACCGTCCGGTGAAACCGAACACGTAGGTCACGATTGGATGCTCGGCCAAGGCTTCCAGCGTGAGCTTCTCCAGTTTTGCCAGCGGATGCCCTTGCGGCACGACGACGCAACGGTTCCAGCGATAGCACGGCATCATGACCAGGTCGCCGAACAGTTCCAGCCCCTCGGTAGCAATAGCGAAATCGACGGTTCCATCTGCGGCCATCTCTGCGATCTGCATTGGCGTGCCTTGGTGCATATGCAGCGAAACGTCCGGGTATTGCTTGATGAATGCACTGATCACGGGCGGCAGTGCGTAACGCGCTTGCGTATGGGTGGTCGCGATGCTCAGCGTGCCGCGCTTCTCGTTGGAGAACTCCTGGGCGATCTGTTTGATGCTTTCGCATTTGCGAAGGATCTCTCCAGCGGTGGTGATGATCCGCTCACCAGCTGGCGTAACCCTGGTCAGATGCTTTCCGCTGCGCGCGAAAACCTCTACGCCCAACTCATCTTCGAGCAAACGAATCTGTTTGCTGATACCAGGCTGCGAGGTGAACAGGCTTTGCGCTGTTGCCGAGACATTGAGGTCATGATGCGCCACCTCCCAGATGTAACGCAGTTGCTGAAGCTTCATAGAGATCCCTCAAAGGCCAATGGCGCCCGGACGCCACCCATATTTTTATAACTTTAAGCACCAGAACGGCGGAATTCTAGGCCATTTCCGTATGAGTCGCCTGCAGATATCGAGCCATAGACTGCTTCCGCCCTTCGCCAAGGCAGAGCGACAAGCCCAACCCTCGCTCGTTATAGGTCCGCCAACCCAATCGCATTTCCGGGCCAGTCACATAACCCGTATCTGGCGGTCCTATTGAGCTTAGCAGCCGAGAAGCGAACCACTACGGCACCGAGAACCGCCCAGCGGACATGACCCGCCGGGCGGGTTGGCGAAAATCGTCAGAGCGCGCGTGCTGACAGGAAGCGCAGAGCCTGGTAAAGCGCCTCGGTCTTCGGCATTGCGAATCCCGCGCCTGCCGCAGCAGCCAGCGGAGCGGCGTAGATCGCATCAAGCTCCATCGGGCGACCGTGTACATGATCGTGATACATGCTCGGCAGATAGTTGGGCATGTGATCGGTGGCCATCAACATTCGGTCCACCAGCGCATCGGGCAGCGGTTCGCCACAGGCGGCAGCAGCTCCACAGGCTTCCAGCATGATCGATCTAACCAGCGCTCGGCTGTTAGGATCTTTCATCAAGGGTTCCGTACCGGCGTCGAGCAATACGGAAAGACCGTTATACGGCAGATTCCAGACCAGCTTCTGCCAACGCGCCTGCGCGAGGTTCGTAGCCACATTAGAGTCGACACCCGCCGCACGAAACATTGAAACACCCTCTTCAACCAAGCTCTGCTGCTCAGCGGCGCTGGCCGGGCCGGAGTGGTAGCCAAGATTCACTCCACCAAGCGCCTGGTGCTCCACAACGCCTAACGCTGATCGATAGGCGCAGATGAAACAGAGACCGCCCAGCAGATGGATGTTGTCTGACAGCACCTGGCGCAGGGTCTCCTCAACCCCCAGGCCGTTCTGCAACACCACAACTTTGGCATTTTCCGCTGCAGCCTCGGCGATCAGGGGAGCCAAGTCCGAATTGCTGGTGCTTTTCGCGCCAATCAGCAGCCAGTCGCACTTGGGCATTTGCGCAGCAGCGCGGTAGGCCTGTACCGAGTCCAGGTGCATCGAGCCATGCACCGCACTGTTTATCTGCAGCCCATTCTGCAGAACCGCCTCGTATTCGCTTCGCAAAAGGAAATGCACATCGTAACCAGCCCGGGCGAGCATCACGCCGTAAAAGCCGCCAATAGCGCCAGCACCGATAATTCCGATTCGAGATTTGGGAGCAGTCATGCGGGAACTCCAACTACAGATCAGTGGGACGCCATGGTTGGCGCACGTTAAACGGTCACCTTATCAGTGTCCCCAGGCAGCGCCCAGCAGCTATGGATAGCTGCCTGGCACGCCAGCCACCGGCGATATGGCAGTCCGACTTCAAGATGATTGTCGAGGCAGCGCAATACGCGATAAGGTTCCGCTTCCCCGCTGCGCCCTCAAGCTCTGCTCCGCCGCACCGGGATTGGCTGGCGGACGGCATCTGTGATTGACGAGAACACGATGGCTGATTTACCGATCGATGACCTTAACGTTTCTTCCAACGAGACACTCATTACGCCTGAGCAGTTGAAGCGTGATATTCCGCTGACCACTGCAGCGCTGGCGACCGTCTCCGAAGGGCGCCAGGTAATACGCGACATTCTCGACGGCAAGGATCATCGCCTGTTCGTCGTGATAGGCCCCTGCTCGATTCATGACCTGAAAGCCGCGCATGAATATGCCGAGCGTCTAAAAGTGCTTGCCGACAAGGTCTCGGATACTCTGTTCCTGGTTATGCGTGTCTACTTCGAGAAGCCACGCACCACGGTCGGCTGGAAGGGCCTGATCAACGATCCGTACATGGATGACTCGTTCAAGATTCAGGATGGCCTGCATATTGGCCGTCAGCTACTGCTCGATCTCGCAGAAATGGGCTTGCCGACCGCTACCGAAGCCTTGGACCCAATCTCGCCGCAATACCTGCAGGACCTGATCAGCTGGTCGGCCATCGGTGCGCGGACAACCGAATCCCAGACTCACCGGGAAATGGCATCAGGGCTGTCGTCTTCGGTGGGTTTCAAAAATGGCACCGATGGCAGCTTGACCGTAGCGATCAATGCGCTGCAATCCGTATCCAGCCCACACCGTTTCCTGGGTATCAACCAGTCCGGCGGGGTCTCCATCGTCACGACCAAGGGCAACGCCTATGGTCATGTGGTGTTGCGTGGCGGGAATGGCAAGCCGAACTATGATTCGGTCAGCGTCGCAGTCTGCGAACAGGAACTGAGCAAAGCCGGCATCAAGCCCAACATCATGGTGGACTGCAGCCATGCCAATTCAAACAAAGACCCAGCCTTGCAGCCACTGGTGATGGACAACGTGGCCAATCAGATCCTGGAGGGTAACAATTCGATCGTTGGGTTGATGGTGGAAAGTCACCTGGGCTGGGGCAACCAGCCCATTCCCAAGGACCTCGGCGATCTGAAATACGGTGTCTCGATCACCGATGCCTGTATTGACTGGGAAGCAACTGAAAAAGCCGTTATTGGCATGCACACGAAACTGAAGGACGTACTGCCCAACCGCGCCCGCAGCTGACGCTGTCAGAATCGAAAAAACGCCGGCTTGCCGGCGTTTTTTATTCCCGGTCGAGACCGTCCGAGGAAGCACCCTGCCGTTCGATGTACCACTCCACATACGAACAGGATGGAATAACCGTATAGCCCTCCCTCGCGGCGTAATCCAGCGCATGCTGGGTCAATACGGCCGCAATACCTCGACCACGCAGCGCATCGGGTACGAAGGTCCGGTAGATATCCAGAGTTTGTTTGCCTAGATCAACATAGGCCAGATACGCGCGGTGACCATCCACGGTGGTCTCGAACTGATGGCTCGTTCGATCATGATGGATGTTTAGCTGTTCGGTCATCTCGCCTCCTCTGCAGGCTTGACCTGCCCTGTTTGTTTGGAAACTACGTGCAGCGTCCACACGTATTCTCCGTTCTTATTGTTAGCTGGACGACGCATGCTACCGCCAGGTAAGACTTGGCTTCAATTGCTTAAATCAGTAGCCGCCGCGCAATAAGCCGAACGAGCCGTAATCAAATGACCGACGCAGATGAAAACTGCAACTTTTCGGTACTCACACCGGTCCATGTATCGAGTGCAGCGGCTGACTCTGGCTGTTTTTCAGCCAGTTTGACCAGCAGTTGCCGTTAAATGAATGAGCATGCAGAAAAAATGTGGTAGCGGCTGCTTGGCTCAGTTTACTTAGCGCAACTAATCGGTAGTATGTGCGCGCCAACTTTCCATAACGGGAGTTGCCATGGATTTCATCCTTAAGGGGAACACGATGAACAACGTTCTGAAATTTTCTGCTCTGGCTTTCGCCGCAGTTCTGGCCACTGGTTGCAGCAACAGCATGACCAAAGAAAGCGAAGCCCGCCTGACCGCGACCGAAGACGCCTCTGCCCGCGCTCAAGCGCGTGCCGACGAAGCGTACAGCCGTGCCGACGAGGCACTGCAGGCTGCTCAGAAGGCCCAGCAGACTGCTGACGAAGCCAATGAGCGTGCACTGCGTATGCTGGAACGCGCCAGCCGCAAGTAAGCTTCAGGCAAAGAAAAAGCCGACCTGCCATCAGGTCGGCTTTTTTATGCGCGCCAGATTCTCCTGACGCGATATACAGGCGCGGATTCTAGAAGACGTGCTCTTCATGAGTGGCCAGCGCTTGGCCCCGCTCGGCAATCTGGATAGGCAGGCCATCCTCGCCAGCGATGATCTCACGAACCATTTCCCAATCCAGCTGGAGGGAACCTGAAGCCTCATCACGCTTGAGCAATGTATTGATAACCACCGCATGCTTGTCCATGAGTGTCATCGGTTTCTCTTCGTCTTGAAGTGGCGTGTGTGCTTCCAGATAGATCTTGCCCTGGCTCACACCAAATTTGTATGGCTCATCGATGATCCGCACCGGGGTGCCGACCTTGACCAAGCCCGCCAGCTCTAGCACGTTGTGGTTGAGCATACGGAAACAGCCATGACTGACGCGCATGCCGATACCGAATTTCTTGTTTGAACCGTGGATGAGATACCCGGGCAACGCGAGGCTCATCTTGTAAGGACCAAGCGGATTATCAGGTCCTGGCGGCACGACCTTTGGCAAAGGATCGCCATCGGCAGCGTGTTCATCGCGGATAGATTGCGGCGGGTACCAAGCCGGATTGCTTGTCATGGCTGAAATCCGTGTATTGCCCACCGGGGAGCCCCACCCCTCACGCCCGATGCCGAGCGGAAAAGTGTGCACCACGTTTTCGCCTTCCGGGTAGTAATACAGACGGTACTCCGCAAGGTTGATCACGACGCCTTCTCGCGGTCCGGGCGGCAGAATGTACCGCGTCGGTAGGATAATGTCGGTTCCTTCACCCGGTAACCAGGGATCCACGCCTGGGTTTGCCGCAACCAGTTCCAGATAGCCCAGGTCATGCGTCTCGCCGAGTGCAGCAAACGTGTCCTCGTAATTGGCCTTGATCACCTGAATCTGCCCAACCACGTCCTCACCCTCTGGAGGTAGCGGTAGTTCGAGAGCGACAGACTGGCCGGCCGAAAGCAAGGCTGCGAGTGACACACTGGAGGCGACTGCAAACGCACGCGAAAGCATTCAGGGGTTTCCTTGGGAAAGTGTTCGTGTTGGCGGCGATTGTACTCGAACCGCTGACGGCCGCCGAGCTACCAGGCGCTGACGGCAGACGGAAGGCCTTTACGCTGTGCGCTAAGTGCTTCACGGCAAGCGGGACAGAGGCGGCGATCTTTCAGAATCGAGCGCTCTATGTCTTGCCAGAGCGGGCGCGCTGGAAGAAAACCGCCACAAAGCGTGCGATCAACCTGACCATTCAACTCAAGTTGCCGTAATGCCAAGTGCAGCCGATTTTCGCGGCAGGCAAACAGATCGAACTGCTCGTCTGGAACGATGAGGCGATAGGCAAAAAGGGTCCAGGCTGGGCGCGGCATCTGAGGCTCCGATTCGAGGGGCGCGACAGTAGCCGCGCGCACGTTTCAAAGCAAGGGTTCGAGCACCGGCCAGACGTTGTCCAGCAACTGCTGCTGCGCACTCGCAGTGGGATGGATTCGATCGGCTTGCATCATGCCCTCAACGCCCCCTACACCTTCGAGAAAAAACGGGACGTATGGAAGGTTCTGCTCGTCTGCAAGCGAGTCGAACGCGTCGGCAAATGCACTTGTGTAACGTTGCCCCAGGTTGGGAGGCAAGCGCATACCGAGCAACACGATCTTGGCATCGGCCTCGCGTGATAGGTCGACCATGGCTGACAGGTTTTGATTCAGTTGTTTCGGCGGCTGACCACGGAGCCCGTCGTTGCCACCTAATTCGATAATGACTACTTCCGGATCATATTCCTCCAGCAGCGCAGGCAACCTCGCCAGCCCTCCAGCGCTGGTGTCACCGCTGATCGAAGCGTTCACGACGCGATGATCGAGATTCTCTGTATCAAGGCGTTGCTGAAGCAGCTGTACCCAGCCCTGGCTGGTTTCCAGCCCGAAAGCGGCGCTGATACTATCCCCGACCACCAGCACCGTTCCCGCCAAGGCGCCGTGAGCCCAGCACAGCAAAACCAGGACCCCACCTTTCAACCAATTTCGCATCGGAATCTCCATGAGCGCCAGCATTCTTTACGCCCGGAACCTTAGCAAAGCGGTACCCAGCGCGGAAGGCGAGCTGGCGATACTAGACGATGTGTCGTTGAGTCTCGACAAGGGCGACAGCCTTGCGATAGTCGGCACTTCCGGTTCTGGTAAATCGACACTGCTCGGCTTGTTGGCTGGCCTGGACCTGCCCAGCTCTGGGGAGGTCCACCTGGCCGGCCACCTGCTTGGCGCTCTCGACGAAGACCAGCGAGCACGCGTGCGAGCTGAACACGTCGGTTTCGTCTTTCAATCGTTTCAGCTGCTCGACAGTCTCAACGCCCTGGAGAACGTCATGCTGCCGCTGGAACTGCATGGCCGGCGTGACGCACAGGCGAAAGCTACAGAATTGCTCGACCGGGTTGGCCTAGGCGCGCGTTTGCACCATTACCCGAGGCAACTGTCAGGTGGCGAACAACAGCGTGTCGCCGTGGCCCGCGCATTCGCCGCGGAACCGGCGGTGCTGTTCGCTGATGAGCCGACCGGCAACCTCGACAGTCATACGGGCGCAACCATCACCGAACTGTTGTTCGAGCTCAACCGCGAACGCGGCACGACGTTAGTGCTGGTGACTCATGACGAACGCTTGGCACAGCGCTGTCAGCATCTGCTCCGCCTGGAAGGCGGTCGCCAACTCCTCGACGAGTTGAGCCGATGAAAAATGTACCCGCCAGCCGCTTGGCAACGCTAGCGCTGCGTCAGCTGTTGCGCGATGCGCGCGCCGGTGAGTTACGCGTATTGTTCTTCGCGCTGTTGATCGCGGTCGCAGCCAGCACGGCTATTGGCTATTTCGGCGCTCGCCTGAACGACGCCATGCTGCTGCGTGCAACCGAGTTTCTGGGCGCCGATCTCGTGCTGCGCGGCAGCGCGCCGGCCGAACCCGAACAGGTCAAGGCAGGCGAGCAACTACAACTCCAGCACGCTCGGGTGGTTGAGTTCTCCAGCGTCGTCGCAACGGATGACAACCTGCAGCTGACCAGCGTCAAAGCCGCTGACGATAGCTATCCGTTACGCGGAGAGCTTCGCAGTGCAGCAGCGCCCTACCAGCCAGAACAACCAGGTCCTGGCCCGCAGCCAGGCGAAGCCTGGGCCGAAGCGCGCCTGTTCGCCGCCCTGGACCTGCAGATCGGCGATCAAATAAAGGTGGGTAACAAGCCGCTGCGGCTGACCCGCGTACTGACTTACGAACCTGATCGCGTCGGCGATTTCTACAGCTTGACGCCACGCGTGCTGATGCATCTCGACGATCTCGAGGCCACCGGCGTGGTCCAGCCCGGTAGCCGTGTAAGCTATCGCGAACTCTGGCGCGGCTCGCCCGAACAGCTGGGAGCTTATGAAGAGCGCATTAAAGCCGAGCTCCAACCACATCAACGCATCGAGACAGCCAAAGACGGCAACCGCCAAATCGGGGGTGCGCTGGGGCGCGCCGAGCGCTACCTGAACCTGGCCAGCCTGGCCGCCGTGCTGCTCGCGGGTGTCGCAGTGGCCTTATCGGCGGCGCGTTTCGCGGCGCGCCGCTTCGATGCCAGCGCGCTGTTGCGCTGCCTCGGTCTGTCACGCCGCGAAGCACTAATGCTCTATTCCCTGCAACTCGCCTACCTCGGCCTGTTTGCCAGCACGGTTGGCGCACTGCTGGGCTGGGCAGCGCAACATGGGTTGTTCTTCCTCCTGCGCGAACTTGTGGTCAGCGAAGTGCCACCGGCCACGCTCTGGCCGGCCCTGGCGGGAATTGCAACCGGCCTGGTTGCACTGGCCGGTTTCGCACTACCGCCCCTGGCAGCGCTCGGTCGTGTGCCACCGCTGCGGGTACTGCGCCGCGACATGCTGCCGATCCCGCCAAGCTCCTGGCTGGTGTATGGCGCCGCCGTCATCGCCCTTGGCGTGATCATGTGGCGGCTCAGTCTGGACCTGAAGATTACCCTCGCGCTGCTGGGGGGTGGTCTGCTCGCCACCGCGATCCTTGGCGGATTGCTTTTGCTGGCACTGAAAGGGCTGCGTCGAGCGCTTTCCGGGGCGTCGCTGACATGGCGTTTAGGGCTCGGGCAACTGCTCCGACACCCGCTGGCGGCGGCTGGTCAGTCGCTGGCTTTCGGCCTGATCCTGCTCGCCATGGCGCTAATAGGGCTGCTGCGCGGCGAATTGCTCGACACCTGGCAGAACCAATTGCCGGATGACGCCCCCAACCATTTTGTTCTGAATGTCCTGCCCGCCGACCGGGACGCATTCGCCGCACGCATCGAGGCACTCTCCGATCACGTCGCGCCTTTGTATCCGGTGGTGCCGGGTCGCTTGGTTGCCATCAACGGCGAGCCGGTGCGCCAGCTGGTCAGCAAGGAAAGCCAGGGCGAGCGCGCGATTCGTCGGGACCTGAGCCTGACCTGGGCCCAGGAAATACCTGCCGACAATCGCCTAACCGCCGGCCAATGGTGGCCTTCAGCGCGAGGCGAACTGCCTGGCGTGTCAGTGGAAGCCGAGCTGGCCGAGAGTCTTCAGGTGCAGCTGGGTGACCGGCTCAGCTTCACAGTTGGCGGGCTCACCCGCGACGTCAGCGTGACCAGCCTGCGGGAAGTCAACTGGGACAGCTTCCAACCCAACTTCTACATGATCTTCGAGCCACAGACCTTGGAGGATATACCCGCCACCTACATGACCAGCTTTCATCTGGCCGAAGGAAAGGATCGCGAGCTGGTACAGCTAGCCAGGGATTTTCCGTCCGCAACGATATTGCAGGTGGAAGCCTTGCTCAGCCAGTTGCGCAGCATCCTGTCGCAGGTTTCGCTAGCGGTCGAATATGTGCTGATGTTCGTGTTGGCGGCAGGCCTGGCGGTATTGTTCGCCGGTCTACAAGCGACGCTGGACGAGCGGATTCGTCAAGGTGCACTGCTCCGAGCACTCGGAGCGGAGCGAACGTTATTGATCAGAGCCAGACGTACCGAATTTGGGGTATTGGGTGCCGCCAGCGGTGTACTTGCCGCATTGGGTTGTGAACTGGTCAGCGCCCTGCTCTATCACTTCGTCTTCGATCTTCGCTGGCAGCCGCATCCATGGCTGCTACTGCTACCGCTGATCGGCGCGCTGCTGGTCGGTGCGGCGGGGGTGCTGGGGACGCGGCGAGCCCTCAATGCCAGCCCACTGAACGTCCTGCGTGAAAATTGACCGGAGCAGGCTGCGCGTTTGACAACCTGTAGAATGCCCAACCCGTGCCTGAACTGGAAACTCCATGAGCCGTTATCGTCCACCTCGCCCTGCCGGAACCCCTCTGATCACCCCCGAAGGCGAGGCACGGCTACGAGCCGAACTGCACGAGCTGTGGCACGTGAAGCGTCCACAGGTCACCCAGTCGGTCAGCGAGGCGGCGGCGCAAGGCGACCGTTCGGAAAACGCCGAATACACCTACGGTAAGAAGATGCTGCGCGAAATCGACAGCCGCGTACGTTTTTTGACCAAACGACTGGAAAAACTCAAGGTCGTCGGTGAACGACCCAGCGACCCCGGCAAGGTTTATTTTGGCGCCTGGGTGACAGTCGAGGACGAAGATGGCGCACAGGCCCGCTACCGTATTGTTGGGCCAGATGAGCTGGACCTGCGCCAGGGGCTGATCAGCATCGATTCGCCGTTGGCGCGCGCCTTGGTTGGAAAAACGCTGGATGCTGAAGTCCAGGTGCAAACGCCCACCGGACCAAAACTCTGGTACATCGTCGCGATCGACTACCCATGACCAGCCAGTTATTTTAAGACCTATCAGTCACGTACTTCTTGGATCTAGCGGTTAATTTCGGCTAATTTACAAATCATCACTTTCCTACCCAGCCAGATGTTCCATCTGGTAACAGACGCCTCGGTGGCCGCCACCACGCCCGGCGACCATCCCGCAGGCGGAACGCCTGCGCTAGAGCCTCCTATCTATATCGCCTGGCAAACTGGCACGAATGCTGCGCCTGTAGCCACTGCAGTACGCGCTACGCGCGGTGAATGGCGAGGGATTGCCCAATGTCCAGTCACCCTTGATTGAGTGCATTCATGAATAAGAACAAGACTGTGTTCGCTCTATGCCTCGGAACCTTCGTGGCAATTTCAAGCCAAGCCCAGGCCGGCCTATTCAGCTCCAGCGGCTACACCCAGACGCGTTACCCGATCGTGCTGGCACATGGCATGCTCGGCTTCGACAGCATGCTTGGCATCGACTACTGGTACGGCATTCCCCAGGCGCTTCGACGTGATGGCGCACAGGTTTACGTTACCGAAGTCAGCCAACTCAACACCTCGGAGCTGCGTGGAGAGGAACTTCTTCAACAGGTCGAGGAAATCGTTGCGATCAGTGGCAAACCGAAAGTGAATCTGGTCGGCCACAGCCACGGTGGGCCAACCGTGCGCTATGTTGCCGCCGTTCGTCCCGACCTGGTCGCGTCGGTCACCAGCGTAGGCGCGCCGCACAAAGGCTCCGACGTTGCCGACCTGTTGCGCAAGATCCCCGAGGGCTCGGGTGGCGAAGCCATACTCGCCGGGCTCACCAACGGCATGGGGGCATTGATCCATTTCCTTTCGGGAAGCCCCAGTACCGAACCACAGAATTCGCTCGGCTCACTTGAATCACTCAACAGCGAAGGCGCCGCCCGTTTCAACGCGAAATATCCGCAAGGGGTTCCGACCAGCGCCTGCGGCGAAGGCGCGTACAAGGTCAATGGGGTGCGCTATTACTCCTGGAGCGGCACCAGCCCGCTGACCAACCCGCTAGATGTGAGTGACGCCATGCTGGGCGCCGGCTCGCTGGCCTTTGACGAAGCCAATGACGGCTTGGTTGGCCGCTGCAGCTCGCATTTGGGCATGGTCATCCGTGATAACTATCGGATGAACCACCTGGATGAGGTCAACCAGGTGCTTGGACTGACCAGCCTGTTCGAAACCGATCCGGTGACCATTTACCGCCAGCACGCCAACCGCCTGAAGAACGCAGGCCTCTGAGGCTCCGGTGGGGCCGCTCGGCCCCACCTCCTGACCACAAGGCATCCTGATGAAAATGCTTGCCGTCCTGTTCGTATTGACACTTATCCTCGGCGTCGCGATGTACGGAGGTGTCCCGCCCGCCCCTACGCCTGCTCAAGCCCTTGGCCGCCCTCAGCCCGTTCAGATCAACACTAGCGAGGTCAGTCCGCAACAAAGCCCAACACCCACCCGGAAGCTGCCGCGGACTGACGCGATTGCCCGTCTACCGGACTCTTTTGCAGGTACACGGGTGGACGGGCGACTGCGGGCTGACGCGGGCGGAAATCTGATCATCGATGCGGAGATACGCCGTGTCTTCGATTACTTCCTGGCCTCAATTGGTGAGGAACCGCTCAAAACCAGTGTCGCCAGGCTACGTCGCTACATCGAAACGCAGCTCCCCGAGCCTGCAGCGGACCATGCCATCCAGCTGCTGAGCCAGTACCTAGATTACAAAAGGCAGCTGCTGTTGCTGGAGCAGCACCATACGCAACAGGCCGACATAGACGCCATGCGCGATCGCCTTCGCGCGGTTCAGCAGCTGCGTGCGGGAATCTTCGATGATCGGGTCCACCAAGCATTCTTCGCGCTAGACGAGGCGACTGACCACTTCACGCTAGAACGCCTGGCCATTCGGCACGACGCAACGCTCGACGCGTCGGGCAAAGGCGCGGCATTGGACAGGTTGCAAGACAGTCTGCCAGCGGAACTGCAGGATACAGTGGCGGTACAGATGCAAAGGCAACTGAGCGAGCAGACACGTGCGCTGGCAGCCAACGGTGGCAACCCGGCCGATCTACGACAGCTACGCCAGCAGCTGGTTGGCAACGCAGCCGCAGCCCGCCTGGAGGAGCTCGACCGTCAGCGCCAGGCATGGCAAAGCCGGCTCACCGCCTATAACCAGGCGAAACGCCGGATTGAACGCAGCCAGGGACTCGGCGAGGCGGATAAACGTGCCGCCATCGCCCGCTTGGCGGCCGAGCAATTCAATGAGAACGAGCGCCAACGGCTGCAAGCTGCTGAGCAGCTGCTCGCCGCTAAGCGCGGCTAAGGATTCAATTGCTGGAAGCGCTCTGCGGACCGCCTTCGAGGAGGTACCGCTCCCGGGTGTAGGCCAGGTAGTACTTGTTCACGGCATTGACATAGCTGACCACACCCATACCCATGCTCGACATGGCAACGCGCTCAACCTGGAAAAACCACTGGTCCGGGTTAAGGCCTCGACGGCGGGCCTCGGCACGCAGGCTCTGGACCCGCTGCGGTCCGAGGTTGTAGGCCGCGAGCACAAACGCCATGCGCTCGCGCTCATTCAGCCTGGGACTGGAAAAGAAGGTTTGGCGGATATTTGCCAGATACTTCGCGCTGGCAAGCACGTTGTTATCCAGTTGACCGATATCCTTCACACCCATGCTACGAGCGGTCGCCGGCGTCACTTGCATCAGCCCGGTGGCTCCGCCCGCACCGCGCGCCGACGGATCGAGCGTCGACTCTTTGAAGGCTAGCGCAGCCAGGTTGAGCCAATCGATCTGTTGCTGCTGGGCATGCCGCTGCAAGGTCGGACGGACTTTTTCCAGGCGCTGTCTGCCGACACGATCCAGTGGATACTGCACCCGATAGAGTCTGCGATAGACGCGAACGAATGCTGCATCCTGGTTATCAGGCGCGCTGTAGGTTTGGAGGAAACGGTCGACGCTCGCACTTAGCATTCCCGCATCCTTTTGCACAAACCAATGCATATCGGCGGGGTCGCCCAGTGTCAGCTGCGATTCGATGCGCAGCTTAGGCAATACTTTTGCCCAGCGCTCTGCAATGGGCTGCTCCACCACGGTAGCCGGATAGACGCCAGCCTGTACCATCTCCAGTACGTCCTCCACCGCCAACGTGGGGTCAACCCACTCGACAGCGATCGGTGCCCGTCCGGCCTGCATCAGGCTCCGATTTAGCTTGTCCAGCGCAGGACCCGCGGCACTGCCGGCCGACAGCGCCAGGCTACGACCTGATAGTTGCTCGAAGCTCTTATAACGAGGGCCACCCTGTCGACTCACCAACACCATCGGCACCTGAGCGATCACAGCACGGCTACGGCTTATCCGGCGCGCCGCGCCTTGCGGCAAGATCTCTCCAGGGGCAACCAGATCACCCTCACCGCGTTGCAGCGCACCGAGCAGCTGGTCCTTAGCCTTGGGAATGATCTTCAAGCTGATCGGCGTGCCCTTCGAACCACGATTGAGATACTGCTCGAAGGCGCGCAGGCGCACGTATTCCACACCGATGGGCTCGCCTTTGACCTCGCCGGAACTGTTGCGGCTTTGATTGACCAGAACCCTAAGAACGCCACTGCGGCGAATATCAGCGAGATCGCGTACGGTATCCGCCGACTGCCAGGCTGGAGGCCCCATCACCCGTGCAACCGCCGGCCAGGGTGCAAGCACCAGCAGACACAGCAGCAGGGAAAATAATCGGGTCATTTCCGGGTATCGGCTCGAATGAGACAAAATGCACAGCGGCACCCTGCCGCAAGGTGGCGAAGACTCTCATAGCCTTCGCCCGGCCGCCAGCGACACCTTCTAATGGTCTTTAATTAACAGCTGCAACTACATGATTTTTATCTATATAATTTGATCTTATAAGCGAGACGCTTCATGCAACTTGTCGACATCGGCGTCAACCTCACCCACCCAACGTTTGCCCGTGATCCCCGTGCAGTTGTGCAGCGCGCCTACACGGCGGGCGTCACACAATTGGTTTTGACCGGCACTAGCCTTGCTGAAAGCGAAGCAGCACTGGCCCTCTGCCGGGAGCTGGATGAAGGCCGGCAACGGTTGTTCTGTACCGCGGGTATCCACCCTCATGACTCGAGCCAATGGGCATCCAGTACCAGTGCACAGCTCAAAGCCCTACTCGCCGAACCCGAGACGCGCGCGGTCGGCGAGTGCGGACTGGATTTCAACCGGGATCTGTCCCCTCGCGCACAGCAGGAACGGGTCCTGGAAGAACACCTGCAGCTGGCAGTAGAAACCGGCCTGCCGGTGTTTCTTCACGAGCGCGACGCCGACCAGCGTCTGGTACAAATACTTCGGCCGTTCCGTGACAAGCTCAGCGCTGCGGTCGTGCACTGCTTTACCGGCGAGAAACGCGCGCTCTATGCCTACCTCGATCTCGACCTCCACATCGGCATCACTGGCTGGATATGTGATGAGCGCCGCGGCACTCACCTGCATCCACTGGTGCGCGAAATCCCTGAAGCTCGCTTGATGCTCGAAAGCGATGCACCCTACCTGCTGCCACGCACGCTGCGGCCGAAACCTAAAGGTGGCCAGAACGAGCCGGCATTTCTTCCTGAAGTACTCCGTGAAGTGGCGCAGCATCGAGGTGTCAGCGAGGAACAGCTGGCGCAGAGCACGACCCGCTGTGCTCAGGAATTCTTCCGCATCGAGCCGCTGAATGAACACTGAACTGGCTCAAGCCCAACCACTTTCGGCCGTTAACAGAACGGGTTCGCAAAAAGGCGGCGATGCCACTGCGCGACGAACGTTCCGGTCATCGACATAAGAAGAGCATGCAATGGCTTTATGGATTCGCGATCTCTCACTGAAGTACAAGTTCTGGGCGCTGAACCTGGTGTCGTTCGCTACCACGCTGCTACTGGTGCTCTTTGCCCTACAACTCGAACAGCAGTCGCGAAGCCACGATGCTCAGAACAATGCGCAGCAATTGGGGGCTCTACTACAGGCCTGGCCAGAAGGCTCCGCAATACCCAGGGACGCCGACATTCAGGTATTTCCGGCTGGTCAGGCAGTTGCGATCGAGGGGCAACCTGTAACCGCCCGCCAAGGGTGGGTTGCAATCGAGCATGACCAGCTGTTCGGCAAGACACCGATCGTGGGCACCCAACTGGTAGCCCGACCGGGCGGGGACACTCTGGCCGTGCTGGCTCGTGTGCCCAGCACCATGCAGCTGCTGGGTGAACATTTCTTCAGCTATGCCGTTGCTGTTGCTGTGTTGATGTTGGTGCTGCTGGCCGCATCACAGTTGTTGATCCACTTCCTGCTAAGCCATCTCAACACGCTCAAGAACGTAATGGTGCATGTCGAGCGCAGCGGCGACCTGTCGATGCGAGTACCTTTGGCCAGCGGTGATGAAGTCGGCGAGATGGCTGCGGCATTCAACGCAATGCAAGCCGGTTACCAACGCATTGTCAGCACCGTTGCCCAGGCGGCGACCCGGCTCGATGACGGAGCCGCTCGGCTGGCATCAAGCATGAGCGAGGTCCGCCAGGGCATGCTCGGCCAGCAGAGCGAAACCGACCAGGCAGCAACTGCAATCAACGAGATGACCGCCACTGTCCACCACATCGCCGAACACGCCAGGGAAACACGCGACCAGTCTCAGAGTGCCGACCGCCTCGCGGGCAACGGGCAAAATGTCGTGGGACGGGTCGAGCGCTCTATATCCAGCCTGTCGCAGGGCGTCCAGCAAACGGCCGAAACGATCGGCCAGCTTGCGGCCGACAGCCAGAAAATCAACGGCGTGGTCAGCGTTATCCACAGCATCGCCGAACAAACCAACCTGCTAGCACTGAACGCGGCGATTGAAGCCGCACGTGCCGGTGAAATGGGCCGCGGCTTCGCTGTGGTTGCAGATGAAGTGCGCAGCCTGGCCAAACGCGTTCAGGTATCGACTGACGAAATCACCCAGATGATCACCGGCCTGCAAACCATGACCCGCGACGCCGTCGAATTCATGCAGGAAAGCTCACTCAAGGCAGACGACTGCGTGCGCGAAGCACGCGAGGCAGGACTCGCGCTCGAAGCCATTACTGCGGCAGTCGCACAGATGCGCGAAAGCAACACGCAAATTGCCGTGGCCGCTGAACAACAGAGCGAAGTTGCCGAGGAGCTGAACCGCTCAGTCACCGGCATTCGCGACGTCACCGAGCGAACTGTCCAGCAAACCGTCGAATCGGCAAACACCAGCGCAGAACTCGCGGCGCTCTCCGGCGAACTCAGCAAAGCGATTCACCAGCTCAAGCTTTGACCGCATCAGCGTGTACGGATGGCCTATTGGCCCGCCGGCGTAAGAGCCAGCGGGCGGCGCTCTGCTTATCCGAAGACGGTTACCGTCTGTCGACTCAATGCAACCAGTTCACCGCTGCCGGTCCATAACGCGGCCGCGCAATGACCGTAGCCGTCCTGAGCGTGCTCGATCACCGCGCGGTACCGGCACCATTCGTGGGTATCGAGTATTGGCAGTGGCTGGACAAACTCGATGGTCCAGGTCAGCGAGCTGCCCGGCGCGAAACTGTTCAGGTGTGGCAGCACGGCCGGTGGCCATGCGTCGACGAGCGCAAGCAGATGCGAGACGGTTACTGGCTCCCGGTCGACCTCGCCACGCTGACGAACCCATCCGCCCATTTCTCGCGATGTATTACCTGAGAAAGGCAGACCGCCAATGCCCCAGCGCATGACCAGATGGCGGGTGAACTCAGGTGTTGCACCGCTGATGTAGGGCAGCTCCTGGCAGGCCTCCACCGGCGGCAGTTCTGGGGCCGGCTCAGCCTCCACCCTGACGGCGGAGACGCGCGCTGCGCCGAAGCTGCCTTGCACCAGCGTCACCACCTGACCGTTCTGGATGGCACGGCCAAGTACCTGACTGACCGCCTTGCCTTCACGCAGCACTTCAGCCTCGAAGCTGACGGGCGCATCAACCGCAAGCGGCCCAACAAAGGTGATCGACAGCGACCGCACCGGACGATCACTCGGCACTTTGGCGTGCATGGCCTCAAATACCAGCGCCGCGGCCAACCCTCCAAAACCGGCCCGGCCTTGCCCCCAGCTGGCAGGCACGACGACATCTTGAGGGGTTTCACGCACGGCTTGTAGCAGTTCGGACAGGGTCATTCCTACCTCGACTCGTTGTTATTGCGGTTCATCTTATCGCTGCGCGGACCAGCGGAGGCATCGCCGAACAGTTGGTGATGTCATGCCATCTCGAGCAGCTATAGGTTGTCGCCGTCGATACCACCCCGAGGCTTGCTCACGGTGGCACGCCAAGGCAGCTGGCGTCGCAAGCTGCGGAGTGCAGCCTTCATCTCGGCCAGGTCAGTTGGCTGACCCGCATAGCGGGCCTGTTCGTACAGTCCAGCGAACGCTTGAATCTGGGCGGCAGCACCTGGCAGCCACACCGCTGCACGTTGGGCGAAGTCGCGCGCACCCTCGCCTGCCTGCCGCGCCACGCCATGCCGCGCCAGCAATCGTTCGAAGCCCTGAAACTGGCGCAGTTGCGCATCTTGTTCCCGGCGCCAAGGCTTCAGGAGCAGAAGCGCCAGCAGGACAACCAGCAACGCCCCCGTGGCGACCATCAGTAGACCGAGCTTGCGGGAGTCGACTTTGCCGAACAATCCTTGCAGTACTTCCAGCTGACGTTCGCCCTGGTAATTAAGGACCCAGCGCTGCCAGCCGTAATTGAGGCTGTCCCAGCCGAAACGCAGGTCGTTCAGCCAACCAATGTCGCGGTAGCGCCGGAGGTCCATGATGGCGCCTTCGATCAGATCCTGCTCAGCGTCAAGCGCCTCCTCCAGCCCGCGCTCGATCCGTTCCGGCGCGACCTGGAATGTCGGATCCACACTGACCCAACCGCTGCCCGCCTCCCAATATTCAACCCAGGCATGGGCATCAAGTTGACGCACCGACAGGTAGTTGCCCGAAGGGTTGACCTCCCCACCCTGATAGCCAGCGACCACCCGCGCGGGGATACCGGACGCGCGCAGCACGAAGGTCATCGCGCCTGCGTAATGAATGCAGAATCCGTTCAGCGTATCGAAGAGAAAACCGTCGACGATGTCCTCGCCCACCGGCGAAGGTCGCAAGGTATAGCTGTACGGCTGCTGGTTGAAATGGCTGAGCAGCGCTTGCACTGTTGCCTTGGGCGTCTGATGCGCGCGTCGCAGCTCCGCCGCCCAGGCCCTACTGCGTAAGTTGCCTGTGGCCGGCAGTTCCAAAGCCCTTCCCAGAACAGCAGGTCCAGCATTTGGCTCGCGCAGTGCCTCCGGCCAGGAAGTCGCTTGGTACAACAGCGGTTTGTCGACTGGCCGAGGGCGCGCCAGGTGGAAATCACTCATCAGTCGCACATCGCCCGCGTCGACCTGCGCTACGTCCAATCCATACAACCATGGCCGCCCACTGGGCTGCATGACGATGCTGTATGCAACCGGTGCGCCCCGCGGTGACCATTCTGGGGTCTGCGGAAGCTGCGATTTGAAAGACTGCGACCATCGCCGTCCATCGAAACGCTCAAAGGTTACTGCTCGCCAGTACAGCTGATCCCTATCAGGGATCGGGCCCTCGAAGCTGGCGCGAAATGCCAGGGCACTCGAGCGACTCAGCTCGGCCATATCGCCTGGCGACATGCTGTCAGCCAGACCGGTGACGCCGCGATCCTTCGGCTGAGGCAATGACCAAAGCGGCCCTAGGCGCGGAAACAGGACGAACAGCACCAGCATCAGTGGGATCGCCTGCAGGAGCAACGAACCGGCCAGTCGCAACGTCGGCCAGGGATGAGTGCCCGCAGGACTCTGCTGTAAGCCGATCATCGCCGCCAGCAGCGCGATGATCGGCGCCAGGCTGTAGATCCCGGCGAGCAGGCCGTCATTGAACAGATAGCTGGTGACCACGGCAAAGAAGCCAAGAAAGACCAGTACCAACGCATCGCGACGACTGCGCATTTCCACCAGTTTGAGAATAAACGCCGCGATCAGCAGCACCACGCCTGCATCGAGCCCGATCAGCCCCCCGCGTGAGAAATAAACGCCAAATGCGGCGCCCAGCATCATCAGTGCCTTTATCCAGCTCCGCGGGTATGGAGCGCGCATGCGGAAGATCTGCACCCGCCAGATCGCGCAACCCAGCCAGAGACCGATGATCCACAGTGGCAGATGAGCCAGATGCGGCAGGATGACCAGCACCTGCGCGACCAACAGCCAGACCAGGCCGTTGCGTGGGATAGGCTGCAAGCTGCTCATTGCGGCGCCGCCGATTCTTGGCCGAATAGCGCCAGTGCTCGCAGACAACGGTTACGGTGCTCCACGCCCACAGCGGCCTCGATGGTGGTATCCGCTATTCGGAGGGCGAAGGGTTGCTGGCGCGACGACAGTTCTACGACCCAATGACAGAGCAACGACAACCGGGATTCGATATCACCGGCGAGTTCATCGAAATCCAGTAGCGGGTCCTCACCGGACAGCGCAGTGAAATCCTTCACCAGCAAGCCTTGACCGCGGGAATAGGCTTTCCAGTGCAATCGTCTTTTCGAGTCGCCTGGTTGCCAGGGACGCAAGCCCTGGTAATCGTCGATGCCGCTGCCCAGCGCCCGCGAACCTTCACCGCTCTCTTCGTCCAGCCCGACGGCCTGGGGCAGATCACCCGCGAGTGGGCGTGGGTACACCAGCGCGGCGAGCTGCAAATCCACCCAGCTCCACGCCACGAGAATGCCCAAGGGAAATCTACTCTCAACGCGCAACCGTCCTGGTCGTAGCCAGCCACGGCGCTCGGTGGGCAGGCTAAGCTGCAGTTCGCAGGTGCCTGCGGCCGGTACGTCAACCAACTGCAGGCCGCTTTTGGGCCATCCGACCGAGACGGCTTGGTAAAGGCGTCCGCGACTCTCCAGGCGCACCCGCAAACACGCCTGCTCGCCAAGAAAAACTGCCTCCGCGCCCCCTGCTTGCAATTCGAGACCCGCCAGGTTGCGCCAGGTATGCAAAATCGCCACGACAAATACCGAGCCCAGCAAAAACGTCAGGGCATAAGCCAGACTGTTCTCGTAGTTGATCGCGGCAAGCAGCATCAACAGCAGCGCGACCAGGAAGCTCATCCCGACCGCTGTGGGCATGATGAAGATACGCCGCTGGTTGAGGCGTACGCTAGGACCCGGAGGGATGCGTTTCAGCAGCCAGCGGTCTCGTATCCGTGGTAGCACTCGCATAGCGCCCCCCGTCAGCCCAGCAGCGGCGGCATCAAAGCGCCGGCACTTCGCGCAACAGCCATTGCACCAGCGCGCCGCCGCCATGCCCGGTGGCATCGGCGCGTTCGCGCAACCGATGGCCAACCACCGAGGGCAGCACCGCCTGGACGTCTTCCGGAATCACGTAATCTCGGCCGTCGAGAAAGGCCCAGGCACGGGCTGCCGCCAGCAGCGCCAGGCTGGCGCGAGGTGACAAGCCCCAGGCGAATTGCGGCTGGGTGCGCGTGGCCTCGACCAAGCGCAGGACGTAATCGACCAGAGCATCACTGACGCGAACGGCGCTCACCGTCTGCTGGATAGCAGCTAGCTCGGCGCGATCCAGCTGGGGTTGTAACCGAGTGAGCAAATCACGACGCGAATCACCGAGCAGCAACGCTTTCTCCGCCGCTTTGGCCGGGTAGCCCAGCGAAAGGCGCATGAGGAAGCGATCCAGCTGGGATTCGGGTAACGCGAAGGTGCCGCCAGAGCTGACCGGGTTCTGCGTGGCGACCACGAAGAAGGGCTCCGGCAAAGGTCGCGTCGCGCCCTCAATCGTTACCTGCCCTTCTTCCATGGCTTCAAGCAGCGCGCTCTGGCTTTTCGGTGTGGCCCGGTTGATTTCGTCAGCCAGCACCAACTCGGCGAAGATCGGTCCAGGGTGGAATACGAACTGACCGCTATCCTTGTCGAAAACAGAGGTACCGAGGATATCGCCGGGCAGCAGGTCGGAGGTGAACTGGATGCGCTGGAAGTCCAGCCCCATGACCTTTGCAAGCGCATGGCTCAACGTCGTCTTGCCCATGCCAGGCAGGTCTTCCACCAGCAGATGCCCCCTCGCCAGCAGGCAAGCCATGGCCAATCGCACCTGCGATTGCTTGCCGAGCAGCACTTCATTGATCGCCCGCAGACAGACATCCAATCGGGTGCGCATGCAACTCTCCTTTGTTTTATCCGTCGATCCTACTGACCCGGCCTAGCTCAAGCAAAGCGGTGAAAACCTGGTGTTACGAACTTGTGATATGACGCTTGATCCTGTGCGCTGACGTTGTGCCTCATCAAAGCCCGGATCGCGCGCCATCACTCAAACGGTCGGAAACGTACGCGCCCACTAGGGTCGCTGCATCTCGAAACGCTCGCGCGTATAGCTATATGCAGCACCGCCGAGCCTGCCGACTAGATCGAGCCGCGCGGAATCAACACGACCACGCTCATCTAGCACGCGGTCATCGATATGCGCCAACAACACCTCAGCGAAGATGAGCTGACAATTGGGCGACTCGGAAGGGTACGGCAGGATTTGCGCGACACGGCATTCGAAGGCAACGGGTGCGCCAGCGACCCGCTGTACCTTCACAAGGCTCGCGGATTCGCTGGCAATCCCGCAGTGTTCAAATTCGCTGATGCCATGAGGCAATGCAGCCGCAGAGGCGTTCATCGCTTCGGCTTGCTCTGCACTGACAAGCTGCACAACGAGCTCCCCCGTTTCGTGCGCGTTGCGAGCGGTGTCTTTCGGCAGGCCGTCCTTGAGTCCGACGTTGATCAGCAGCGTTGGCGGGTTGCTGCTGATCACCTGGAAAAAACTGAAAGGCGCAAGATTGCTGACGCCTGCGGTCGAACACGTCGAGACCCAGGCAATCGGTCGGGGTGTGATGGTGGACGCCAGCCAGCGGTAGGCCTCGACCGGCGCCAGGTTGGAAAAATCGAGCAGCATGCGGATTCCTACTGAGTCGGTCTGGCACTCGGCCAGAACCGATGGATAAGAAGTGGCAGCCGGACGGCTGCCACAGAATCGCAGCGGTATTAGCGGCCTGCGCGCGATTCACGCAGATAGAAGCGCGCCTTCTTGGCCTTCTCCACGCAGCCCTGGTAAGCCTCGAATTGTTGCTGGGTCTTGGCGCCAGTCAGCAGTGCCATCGCCTTGGAATAGCTAACCGTGCCGGCGAACCCTTCCGCCTCGGCCAGGCTCTGCTCTTCCCAAGCGGCGTTCAGCTGAGATGCGCAGCTGTCTCGATAGGCCGTCTTGGCTGCGCAACCGGTAAGGGCAAGTGCCAACAGCGATAGACAGATAATGTTCTTCATCGATACATCCTCTTTTCCGAGACCTGCTCAGTTTTGTTGAACCGCGGCGCGCTCGCGCAAGAATTCCACGACCGCGTCCTGTTCACCTGCGAATTCGATCCGGGCGGCCTTGCTTTCACGCTGGTAGGCGTACATCGGATCGTAGTACTGCCTTAACAACGTCTCAATCCACTCGCGGTGGAGATCAACCGAGCCGGTACTCGCTTGCTCGGCAAGCGCCTGATTCATGATTGCCGCCAGCCGTGTATAGCATTCGCCGCCAAGCCGCCTGCTGATATTGACCAGACTTTGCTGCAAACGCTCGGCAAATGCGGTGAATCCTTCTGCGCCGTACTCAACGGTGAACTCTGCACAGAGGTCGATCACATAATCCTTGAGGATGCGGTCCACCCGTCCATCGAAACTGTCTTCGAGCCAGACCAGCGGATAGTGCTGCATCCCCTGAAATAAGGGCAGCGGAATCGAACAACGACCGACCAGCCGCGCTTCATCCTCCAAAACGAACTGCCTCGCACCCGCTTTCTGCATCTTCAACAAGCGAATCGCCAGGGCGTTCTCGAAGTCGATCTGCACCGGCTGCGGAGTGGCGCGCTTGCCGAAGCTTGAACCGCGATGATTGGCAATGCCTTCCAGATCGACTCCGTCGTCCAGGCGTGCCAGCACCTCGGTTTTACCCGTCCCAGTCATACCGCCGACCAGCACGAAATTGTCATGCGCGGCGGCATGCTCAATGGTTTCAAGCAAAAAGTGCCGCATCGCTTTATAGCCACCGGTCACGCGCGGATAGTCGATCCCCGCCTCGGTTTTGAGCCACTGCTGCACCAGCTGTGAACGCAACCCGCCGCGGAAACAGTAGATGTAGCCCTGAGGGTTGTTGCGCGCGAAGTCGGCCCAACCTTGAATGCGGTCGGCCTTGACTTGACCACTCACCAACCGGTGGCCGAGTTCAATCGCCGCTTGTTGCCCATGCTGCTTATAACAGGTGCCAACCTTCTGCCGCTCGAGATCGTTCATCAGCGGCAGGTTGACCACGCCGGGGAATGCGCCTTTGGCAAATTCCACAGGCGCTCGCGCATCCATCATCGGCACATCGTTAAGGAACAGCTCAGCGAAATTTTCGGTATCACCACGCATCAACGTACCTCAACGGCATAGGCGCCGGCTTCGATCACTTCACCGATGGGCTTGAGCGTCAGGCCGAGTTCGGCGGCAACCGCGAGGAACTCCGCCTCGCCTTCCGGCGCGACCGCAACCAGCAATCCGCCACTGGTTTGCGGGTCGCAAAGCAGCTGTTTCTGCTCCTCGTCAATGGCCGCGATGCGGTCGCCATAACTGTCGAAGTTACGGCCGGTGCCACCGGGCACACAGCCTTGTTCGAGGTAGTACTCGACGCCGTCCAGACGCGGGACACAGGCGTAGTCAATGCGCGCGGTCACAGAGCTGCCATCGGCCATTTCGACCAAATGGCCAAGCAACCCGAAACCGGTGACATCGGTCATTGCCCGCACGCCGTCAAGCTTGCCGAAGTGGCTGCCGGGCGTGTTGAGCGTGCACATCCAGTCACGCGCCCTGCCGACATCCTCGGGTCGCAACTTGGCCTTTTTCTCCGCAGTGGTGAGGATGCCGATTCCCAAGGGCTTGGTCAGGTAGAGTTTGCATCCAACCGTGGCCGTGTCGTTGCGCTTCATCTGGCTCTTGTTGACCAGGCCGGTGACCGCTAGACCAAAGATCGGCTCAGGCGCGTCGATTGAATGCCCGCCTGCCAGTGGAATGCCCGCGGCTTCACACACGGCGCGACCGCCTGCGATGACGTCGCGGGCTATTTCCGGCGGCAGCACATTGACGGGCCAGCCAAGGATGGCGATCGCCATCAGCGGGTCCCCGCCCATGGCGTATATGTCACTGATGGCATTGGTCGCGGCGATGCGGCCGAAATCGAAGGGATCATCGACGATCGGCATGAAGAAATCCGTAGTCGATACAACCCCGCGCTCTTCATCGATGCCATACACCGCAGCATCATCACGCGAGGCGTTTCCGACCCACAAACGCGGATCGAGATTCTGTGCCCCGCTGCCGGCGAGGATCACGTCCAGCACCTTGGGTGAAATCTTGCAGCCGCAGCCGGCACCGTGGCTGTATTGGGTGAGGCGGATGGGTTCGCTCATCTGGGAAAGGTCTCGTGATGCTGGCAAAACGGGTGACGATTGTAGCAAGGCTGGTCACCGCATCGCTGCGCCATGGCCAATAGGGTTGCAATGAAGCGGCCGGCTCTGCGGCTTTAGCTTGAAGCTTGCAGCCCGAAGCTTGAAGCTACCGCCCCATGCCAAAGGGAGAATCACATGGGCAACAAGGTCGCACTGGTACTGGGTTCGGGAGGCGCACGCGGTTATGCGCATATCGGCGTGATCGAAGAACTCGAAACCCGGGGGTACGAGATCACCTGCGTCGCAGGTTGTTCGATGGGTGCAGTCGTAGGCGGTATTTACGCAGCAGGCAAGTTGGAAGAGTACCGCGAATGGATCGAAAGCCTGGATTACTTCGACATGCTGCGATTGGTCGATCCGAGTTTCAGCCTCGGGGCGATACGCGGCGAGAAGATCTTCGGACGGATCCGAGAGATGCTCGGATCGGTCAACATTGAGGATTTGCCGATTCCGTTCACGGCCGTTGCGACCGATCTGACGAACCAGCAGGAGATCTGGTTCCAGGAGGGCAACTTGGAACTGGCCATGCGTGCCTCAGCAGCCATCCCAAGCCTGTTCACGCCGGTCATGCAAGGCAACCGAATGCTGGTCGACGGCGGGATACTCAACCCATTACCAATCGTGCCGGTGGTCTCAAGCCACAGCGACATCATCATCGCCGTCAACCTCAACGCCAATAACCATCGACAATACCCCCTGCCGGAAATGGTCCGACCAGGGCGCTTCGATGCCATGGTCAGCTCGATCAGCTCGCACCTTCCGTTCTGGCGCAGCAAGGGGCTTGAAGAGCATATAGCCGAACTCACTGCTGTCGATGGGCCTGGCGCGAGCCAGCCGCCGGGCGCCCCGTCTGGGCAAAGCGCACCGAAGTCAGCCGAGGGTTCGATGGTGATCGACGTGGGTGGCCCGGCATCCTTGCTGGAACTCATCAACCAGAGCTTCGAGGTGATGCAATCCTCACTGACGCAATACAAGATTGCCGGCTACCCACCCAACGTGCTGGTCAACATTCCCAAGCGCGCTTGCCGTTTCTACGAGTTTTACAAAGCACCGGAGCTGATCAAGCTGGGGCAGATAATTGCCAGCGACGCGCTTGATAAGTACGAGCGCGAACAGCTCTAAACAGGGACCCGACAATCAGCAACAGCCGGCTAGTCGCGGACTGCTGCATCGTTGGATTGATTGCCCGGTAGTTTTGCTGGCGTGACGACCCCAGGCACTTCCTTGACCAGCCAGTCTTCCAGGAGGCTGTAGGCAACTGCCAGCAGCGTCGGGCCGAGGAACAGCCCCATGAAACCGAACGCCAGCACGCCACCAAACACGCCAAGCAGCACCACCACCAATGGCAGGTTGCCTCCGCGACTGATCAGGTAGGGTTTCAGCACGTTGTCCACCCCACTGATAATGAACATTCCCCAGATACCCAGGAATATCGCCATGCCGTACTGCCCCTGCCAGGCGAGCCAGAGTGTGGCAGGGCCCCAGACCAAGGGTGGGACCATCAGGAAACTGAAAGCGAACGTCAGCAGACCGAGGATCAGTGCACCGGGTACGCCTGCAATGCTGAAGCCGACGTACGCCAGAATCGCCTGGGCAGCAGCAGTGCCGATCACACCGTTGACGACGCGCTGAACTGTCCCAGCCACCAGCTCCAGGTAATGATCAGCGCGATCACCGATCAAACGGTGCAGCAGGCTATGGACGAATGCCGCCAGTTTTGGCCCGTCGCGATAGAAAAAGAACACGAGTACCAGGCTGAGCGCGAGTTCCAGCATCCCCCCGCCTACGCGCGCGCTGCGCACCAGCAACCAGTTGCCGACCTGACCGACATAGGGCCGGATCGTCGCAAAGAAGGCCGTCCCTTGCTCGTCCAGCGTGTTCCAGATATTCAACAGGTTGTCGCCGATCAGTGGCAGCTCAGCGAGCCACGCCGGCGGTGCTGGCAGTCCCTGCACTTGCAGGTTGTGCACTAGCACGTTGAACTCGCGGATCTGGTCGGCAATGTTGAATCCGAGCCAGACCAGCGGCACGGCCACCAGCACCATCCAACCGCCGGTCAACAGGGTTGCGGCAAGCGTGGAATTGCCCTTCAGCCAACGGGTCAGCACGCGCATGATCGGCCAGCTGGCGAATGCCAGCACCGCTGCCCAGAATAGCGCCGAGGCAAACGGGGCCAGCACCCACACACAGGCACCGAGCAGCACCAGGAGCAGAATCTGCACCAGCAGACGATCGTTGTTAAGCATGGTGTTACCTATGGAAGAAGGCGGTGCACTTTGGAGCAAAGTGCACCAGAAGCAGTGGCTATTGCAGTCTGAAATATACCCTCAACGCAACAGCGTCATACGTAGCCCATCCTCGTCGGAGGCCTCCGCCTCCATGCGCCGCGCCTTGATTCGCTCCTGGGTAAGCGCTTCGTACCAAGCCGCAACGCCTTTGCCTTTCAGCGAGACCCGTATCGTGCTGTCGAGCCGCAGGACATTGGCCAGCAGCGCGCCCCACTCTGCCGTCGGCTCTTGCGGCAATCGAGGCAGCCAGAGTTCGCCAGTGCTTTTCAACTGACGCAACAGGGTGCCCGGATTTGGCAGGATGATACCGAGCGGCTGATCAGGCACGAACTGCTCCACGTGCAGATAAGGACGACCGTTGCCACGGGTTACACCGTATAGCGCCATCAGCCGATCCGAATCGCCTGGCAGGCGCGCCAGCAAATAGGCTTGCCTCGCCTCTGGGCCGTACAGCGTAGAGCGATGAAACACCTCGTTAGCCCATAGACTGCTCGATCCGCACTCACGCCCCTCACACCAGAAGAGCAGTTCAGCGCCCTCGTTCAACAGACGATTTCGTCCACGCTCGAACGCTTCGATGCCGGTATGGACATCGGGCAGAAGATAGGTAACGGCCGTCAGGTGGCCGCTGGCGGCGATCTGATCGCTCATGCGTAGCCGCCCGCTGATACGCCGTATCGAATCCAGCGGATAGGTTCGGTCCAGCACGTCCCGCTCTTTGAAGCCCACGATTTCAGATTGCGGGTATCGCGGAAGCAAGTCGAAGTCTCTGCTGCCCGGAAGATCCGCCGCATCAGCGGTGCTGATAGCCAAGATCAGCGCTGTTACCCATCTAACTCGCATACGACACCTCAATGGGTCACCACCGACGGCAGGTCCAGACCCTTAGAGGTGGCAGTGGTATGGAGGTTGATCATTGCGGTGTTCCCTGCTGAGGCGATAGCCCAGCGTCACCAGTTGGCAAATGCAAGTCAAGCGGGGCTTTGCGACAGATTCTTGCGTAATCCCGTCCTGCCTCGATTCACCCTGCGAAGAACGGGTTGAAAACTGCCGCCACCGCTTCGGCCCCGACTTCATCGTCCAAGTGCAGGTGATGGCCGCCGGGCAACCGATGCAGCACGAATGGCAAGGCCTGGGTCAGTTCGAGCATGGCCGGCTGGGTCAGCAAACCTTGTTCTGCCAGCACCAGGCTCGCCGGACAGGCCACGCCATGCACGAATGCCAACGCGTGGGCACGAGTCAGGCGCATCGACGACGGCAGCATCAAACGCGCATCAGTGCGCCAGGTATAACCACCGGGAACCGGCATCAACCCTCGCTGCGCGAGCCGCTCGGCTGCCTCATGGCTGACAGCCCCCACGCCTTTCATGCGCGCCGCGACAGCCTGCTCGAAGCTGGCGTAGACCGGCTTTCGCTTGTCGTCGACGACAAGCAACTTTTGCAGCGATTCCCCAAGCTTCTGCGGCGCCGTTTCGGCTTCGCCGGTATAGGGGATCACCCCGTCGATCAGGGCCAGTCGCTCGACCCGATCAGGCATGGCACCGGCCAGCAACACCGACACGATGGCGCCCATCGAGTGCCCCAATAAAGAAAACCGCTTCCAGCCAAACTGTTCGGCCGTCTGCAAGACGTCGTGCGCGTAGTCCCAGATGTTGTACGCCGCCCCAAGCGGTCGATGATCGGAATGCCCGTGCCCTGGCAGGTCTAGCGCAACGATCCGGACGCCCTCAAGCAACGGCGCCAAACGCGAAAAGGTGGCCGCATTGTCCAGCCAGCCGTGCAAAGCAATGACCGGCTGACCGTCCTCCGGACCGTACAGGTGAGCCGCTACCTCGATATGTGGAAGGCTCAGGCGGATCTCTTCGAACGTGACACTCATGCGGCACCCCGCCTGTCCAGTTCGGTCCAGCGACCGAACAACTGCCTGAGCAGGGCCGCGGTTTCACCCGGTCGCTCGAGCGGAAACATATGCCCGCCGGGCAAGGTATGCGCCTCGCCGTGGGCGACCAGTCGTAGCAGATAAAGATGATGGGGCAGCACAACTCGGCTTTCACGTCCCCGCACGACAGCCAGTGGCATCTTCAGCGCATGGGGCCAGCCGGGCGTCACATGCGGCACGCTGCGATAGATACGAATTTCAGTCTCCGGGTCGAAGCGCAAACGCACCCCTTGAGCAGTCGGCTCGAGCCCATGCTCGACATACGCATCCAGGCAGGCAGGATCGAAAGCGCGAAACAGTGCTTTGCTGGCGAAGTAACGCCGCGCTTCGTCGACGCAACTGAACTGTTCGCGACGACCAAGGGTACGCCCCGCGGGCGTCAGACGATCAATGAAACCAAAGCGTTTACCCGCCCAGATCAAGGTTTGATCCAGCCAGGTCGGCATAGGCGAATCGAGCATGACCACCCCGCGATAAAGCTCCGGGCGTTGTAAGGCGGCGTGATAGTGCAGCATTCCACCAAGCGAATGCCCGACTCCCCAGACCGGCTCCTGCAACGCCGCTAGCTGTTCAATCAGCTCCTGCACCAGGTTCTGCCAGTTGTCATCGACCGGGAAGCGCGGGTCATGACCGTGCTGATCGAGGTGGGTGACTGCGTACTCGGGCGTCAGGTCTTCAAACAGCTTGCGATAGGTGGCAGATGGAAAACCGTTGGCGTGAGCGAAAAAAATGCGTTGCGTCATGAGTTATAGGCGCTGGATGGACACGACGGCCATTGTCTGGCGCCCCTTCCCTTAACGGCAATCGGCCGAAGCGGCAGAAGCAAAGGCAGTCCTGCCAAACAGAGCGCCTACGACGCCTCCATAGGCTGCGGACTGTTTTCGCCAATCGGCACGACCGCAACAGTCAAACGCGAAATGCAGCTCAGCTTGCCGTCATCCCCGTGCAGCCGTATGTCCCAGACGTGGCTGGACCGTCCCAGATGAACCGGACGACAGACCGCGGTGACACGACCGCTGCGTACCGCGCGGATATGGTTGGCGTTCACTTCGAGGCCGACACAATAAAATCGGCTCGGGTCGATGCATTGGTAGCTGGCCATGGACCCAACGGTCTCAGCGAGCACTACCGAAGCACCGCCGTGCAGCAACCCATAGGGCTGGTGAGTACGGGAGTCAACGACCATGCTGGCTGTGAGGCAATCCTCTTCGACTGCTTCGAAACGAATATCTAGCAGCTCGACAATGGTGTTCTGACGGTTGGCGTTGAGTTGTTCGAGGCTCGGTGGTCGCTGCCAAATGCTCACGTATCGCTCCTGTTTTTGTTTTGTCTGCGCAAGTCACTTGCAGTTGCAAGCGCAGCATCGATAGTAGCTAGTGCAATTAGACTGGATGCCGCAGCGCAACCAGGCGCATCAACCCCGCCGCAACGTGCTCCCCTTCCAACTCAGCCAGGCTAGCGGTTGCCATCGGAATGGGCGCGTCGCGGTGACCACTGACCAGCCACCCGCCGAACACACCGACAAAGGGCTGATGGGTGACCAGCAACACGTGCTGTTCGCTACGACGATCGAGATAAAGCAGCGCATCGGCCGGATCAGATTCCGGCGTCAACCAGGGTACGGTTTCCACCGATCGGCTAAAACCGAGCGCCTGCCGGACGATCTCAGCGGTCTGTTGGGCTCGCTGATAGGGACTTGCCAGAATGGCCTGCAGCGGTTGCCCTTGTAGATGCGCGGCGGCGCGCTCCACTTCGACTCGACCCGCAGCGGTGAGGTTACGCTCGGCATCGGTCCGGTTGCGGGGCTCGGCTTCGCCGTGGCGCAACAGCCACAACATCATGGCTGCGGCTCCTGTTTTGGTGGGGCCGGCTGTACTGGAGGCACCGCTTCCCTATCGGCCGGACGCGGTTTCGGCCAATCGGACATCGGCCAAGGCTTGCGATCGGTATTGAACGTGCCGAAACGGCCTATCTGCGCCACGTACTGGCTGAGGCTGTCACCGAACTCCAGTAAGCTGTCGTTGGCCTTGCCGTTCACCGCCTGCAGCACCAACTGCGCCACGATTACAACCAGCAGGGCCAGTTCGGCCAACTGCCAGACAAAAAAGAAAATCAGCATCCAGAGTGCGCGCAGAATCAGCGACTCGCGCTCTGCGCTGCGGTGTGATGTGTTCATTGGTAGCTCCGTTGTCGTATCAGAAACCGTCGGTGGAAATGAAATCCACGTCGGTCTTCGGTTCACCGCGCATCAGCAGCGCAATCACCTGATCCAGCGTACGCCCCTCAAACAGAATGGCATGCAGACCCGCGACCAGTGGCATGTAGACCTGTAGCTCCTCGGCCTTGGTCTTCAATACCTTGATGGTATTGACGCCTTCGGCCACTTCACCCAGCCGCGACACCGCCTCATCGAGACTCAACCCCTCACCAAGAGCATGGCCCACCTGAAAGTTGCGACTCTTCGTCGAGGTGCACGTGACGATCAGGTCTCCCACCCCTGCCAGCCCGAGAAACGTCATCGGATTTGCGCCGAGCCTAACAGCAAAGCGAGTCATTTCAGCCAGGGCGCGCGTGATCAGCATACTGCGGGTGTTTTCGCCCATGCCGAGGGCTGCGGCCATACCAGCCATGATCGCGTACACATTTTTCAATGCTCCGCCAAGCTCGACGCCAAACCGGTCAGAACTGGCATAGACACGAAACGTGCGCCCATGCAGCGCCTGCTGCACGCAACGGCAAAGCGCCTCATCGTCGCTGGCGACAACCGTCGCGGTCAGTGCATGCTCGGCTACTTCTCGCGCCAGGTTAGGTCCTGAAATCACCCCGATTCGGGCCTGTGGCGCGATTTCTTCCAGGATCTGGCTCATCAGCATGAAGCCCTGGGCCTCGATACCTTTCGTAGTGCTAACCAACATCTTCCCCGATAGATGATCAGCGAAAGGGGCCAAGGCCTGGCGCAAGGCGCTGGAAGGCAATGCGACGAAGATCAGCTGACAGTCAGCCAACGTCTGCCCAAGATCGGTGACAGGGCAGACGCCTGGCAGCAGCGTCACACCTTTCAGATATCGCGGATTCTGGCGGTGCGTGCGAATGCTCTCGGCCTGCTCGGCATCGCGCATCCACAAACGGACGCTGTGGCCGTTCTCGGCAAGCAGGTTTGCGATAGCGGTTCCGAAGCTGCCGCCGCCAAGCACCGCTATGGGTTGCTGTTCAGTCATGGGGGATCCGTTTAGGCACAGAGTGCAATGGTCAGCATTATACGTAGCGCTCCGCACGCAACCAGTGCAAACCCTGATGCCAGCAGAATCATCCGATTACAATTTCCGGTCGCGCCGAGCGACAGCGAAAGACCGTGTGGCCAGGCTTGCGTTGTCAGCATCCTGGGGCGGCATTCCCCAATGGTCTATAAGAGGCAGAACGTCACATGGTCGTTGTCACGGATCAGGAGTGTTAAAGTATCGGCCCGTTTCTACCGTGGTGGTCTCGTGGTTGGTCGAAACGAGCGGTACCCATGTCCCTGTGCTGTGACTTTCAGCGCAAGGCGGCAGTCTATGACTAGTCTTATGGCCGGACTCGCTTATTCGAGTCGGATGAACGCAGCAAGCCCTCCATAAAGGGACCATTGAGGAATACGCATGACCAAACAACAGGCCTTTACTCGGGAAGATCTGCTCCGTTGCAGCCGCGGCGAGCTGTTCGGCCCCGGTAATGCGCAACTGCCCGCGCCGAACATGCTAATGGTTGACCGCATCGTTCATATCAGCGAAGTCGGCGGCAAGTACGGCAAGGGCGAGCTGGTTGCAGAGCTGGATATCAACCCTGATCTCTGGTTCTTTGCCTGCCACTTCGAAGGTGACCCGGTCATGCCTGGCTGCCTGGGCCTCGATGCCATGTGGCAGCTGGTCGGCTTCTATCTGGGCTGGCAGGGCAACCCGGGCCGTGGTCGTGCGCTGGGTTCTGGCGAGGTCAAATTCTTTGGTCAGGTCCTGCCGACCGCCAAGAAGGTTACCTATAACATCCATATCAAACGCACCATCAGCCGCTCTCTGGTACTCGGTATCGCCGATGGCACCGTCAGCGTGGATGGTCGCGAGATTTACAGTGCCGAAGGTTTGCGTGTCGGCCTGTTTACATCTACTGATAGCTTCTGAAGGACTTCCGCATGCGTCGCGTCGTAATCACCGGCCTGGGTATCGTTTCCTGCCTCGGCAATGACAAAGACACCGTTTCCGCCAACCTACGGGCCAGTCGCCCCGGTATTCGCTTCAATCAGGCCTATGCCGATATGGGCCTGCGTAGCCAGGTCTCCGGCTCGGTTGATCTGAACCTCGAAGAGCTGATCGACCGCAAGGTTCTGCGCTTCATGGGCGATGCGGCAGCTTACGCCTATCTGGCGATGCAACAGGCCCTGGAAGACTCAGGCCTCAGCGCCGAGGATATTTCCAACCCGCGCATCGGCCTCATTGCAGGATCCGGTGGCGCCTCTACCATCAATCAGATGGAAGCCATCGACATCCTTCGCGAGAAGGGCGTCAAGCGCATCGGGCCATACCGTGTACCGCGTACCATGAGCAGCACGGTTTCCGCTTGCCTGGCGACGCCGTTCCGCATCAAGGGCATCAACTACTCCATCGCCTCGGCCTGCGCCACCAGCGCACACTGCATCGGCCATGCGATGGAACAGATCCAAATGGGCAAGCAGGACGTCGTCTTTGCCGGCGGCGGAGAGGAAGAGCACTGGAGCCAGAGCTGCCTGTTCGACGCCATGGGCGCCCTCTCCAGCCAGTACAACGAGACGCCGGAAAAGGCCTCGCGCGCCTATGATGCCAAGCGTGACGGCTTCGTCATCGCGGGTGGCGGCGGCATGGTGGTGGTCGAAGAGCTGGAGCATGCGCTCAAGCGCGGCGCTAAAATCTACGCGGAAATTGTCGGCTACGGCGCGACCTCCGATGGCTACGACATGGTCGCACCGAGCGGCGAAGGCGCGCTGCGCTGCATGCAGCAGGCGATGGCCACGGTTGAAGGTGATGTCGATTACCTGAACACCCATGGCACCTCCACTCCTGTGGGCGACGTCGCTGAGAGCAAGGCCGTACGCAACATGTTCGGTGACAAGATCCCAGCCATCAGCTCGACCAAGAGCCTGTCAGGCCACTCACTGGGCGCCGCAGGTGTTCACGAAGCGATCTATTGCATGCTGATGATGCAGGGCAACTTCATTGCCGGCTCGGCCAACATCGAAGAGCTCGATGCAGAAGTCGCGGATCTGCCGATCGTTCGCGAAACCCGCGAAGATGCCAAGATCGACACCGTCATGAGTAACAGCTTTGGCTTCGGCGGCACCAACGCAACGTTGGTACTGAAGCGCTGGAAAGGCTGATCACCACAGCTGGTAAACGACAACGGCGCCTCAGGGCGCCGTTGTTGTTTGTGGATGTTTATATGTCGCCATCATCAGATCGCGTAACCAAACCGGAACGCGACCTGGACAAAATCAGTAGATCAGGAAGCCTGCATCTGTCCTTCCACATCCCCATGCGCTATGCATGATGCGGCTGTAAAGAGCGCATCCGTCGAGGAGTTCAGCGCAGTCTCGGCCGAATCCTGAATTACTCCGATGATGAAGCCGACAGCGACGACCTGCATCGCCAAATCGTTGGAAATCCCAAACAGGCTGCAAGCCAGCGGAATCAGCAACAGCGAACCGCCAGCGACACCAGAGGCACCGCAGGCACAAACCGCCGCGAGCAGGCTGAGCAAGATCGCCGTCGGGATATCCACAACGATGCCCAGCGTGTTCACGGCTGCCAATGTCAGCACCGTAATGGTAATAGCCGCCCCACCCATATTGATGGTCGCACCAAGCGGGATCGAAACCGAGTAGGTGTCCTTATGCAGCCCGAGGCGCTCGCACAATTGCATGTTCACCGGGATGTTGGCTGCGGAGCTGCGGGTAAAGAACGCAGTGATACCGCTCTCCCGCAAGCAGGTGAACACCAACGGGTAAGGGTTGCGGCGAATCTGCCAGAACACGATCAAGGGGTTAACCACCAGCGCCATGAACAGCATGCTGCCCACCAGCACCATCAGGAGCTGCAGGTAACCGGCCAGCGCGGCAAAGCCGGACTCGGCTAAGGTCCCCGCTACCAGACCAAAGATACCCAGCGGAGCAAACCCGATGACGACCTTGACGATCAAGGTAACGCCTTCCGAGACATCGGCGATCAGATCGCGAGTGCTCTGACGCGCGTGCCTAAACGCAAACCCAAGTCCAATCGCCCACGCCAGGATGCCGATGAAATTACCTTCGATCAGCGCATGGATCGGGTTATCCACGACGTTGAACAGTAACGTTTTCAAAACAGCCCCGACACCTGCAGGCGGTACGACGTCATTTGCCTGGCTGACCAACGTCAGGCTTGTCGGGAACATGAAGCTGGCGATAACAGCTACGGCTGCCGCACTGACCGTGCCCAACGCATAGAGCATCAGAACCGGACGAATGTGCGTCGGCTGTCCGCGCTTGTGGTTGGCTAGCGACGCAGTGACCAGAACGAACACCAATACCGGCGCAACCGCCTTCAATCCTGCGACGAACAGACTTCCCAGCAAGCTGACTGACGCTGCGGCCTCGGGCCACAGCCAGGCCAGAAGACAGCCCGCAACAAGGCCGACCACAATCTGCGTGACCAGACCGATACGGTTATAAGCTCGAATTAGAGGAGATGAGGGATTGGACATAGCGAAGTCTCGGCGTAGACGGCTGGATCAGGCGAGGCCCATCGCCCTGGAAGCGACAGCCGAAGCCCTGCGAAAAACGCCGGATGGTACGCATCTCCACCCGATCTGCCCAGCTTCGGGGCAAAACGGATGGACTGACACCTTGTAGCACAGTGCAGAACACGAAGCCCCTTGCAGGGCGTCGCCGAAACAAAGCGGGCCAGATGGTAAATCGTACTACCCGCTCGTTTAGATTAATCCCAGCGATGCCCGCTCCTGGCTCGGGGCGCTGGCCTGGTTAGAACCCAAAGATGGCTGAAGAGACAGGTCACGAATCTTCATCAATCAGCAGGAACGGGCATCTTGAAATCTTGGCGTTGAGAAGGCGTGAAGAGCGGCACATGGAGCCATCCGACGGCCAACTGGCGCCACTTCAGTGTTTACCGCACCTCCGCCTGCCGCTTACGCGGAAGTACAGCGAGAAAATTGTCACGCGCCACTTTGCGTGCCACGGCCTCGGGCAACGCATCGAGGAAAGGATCAAATGCGTGCATCGCCTCTCCCAAACCTTCGAAGCGCCCCACAACATCTGAACCAATCATGAAGCGCGTAGGATGCCGCGCGACCAAAGCCACCCAGTCGGGATCGGGTGCGCCTGCGCTGTCCAGCAGATACGGACGAAGCATGGTCCATGACAAATCGACGTATAGATTCGGATAGTCATCGAGCAGGCGTTTGACGGTAGGTAACAGGAAGTCCAGCTTCTTCTGGTGACGATGAAGCTCCTTGCTGGTACCAGCATGCGCCCAGATAAAGCGTGTATGCGGGTGGTTACGCAGCGGCTCTTCCAATTCAGCCAGATAGAGCGGATTGCGCTCGCGCTTGGAGGTGATGTTTGAGTGCAGCATGACCGGCAGATCGAACTCGGCTGCCAGGTGGTAGACCCGCGTTAACGCTTCGTTGTTGGCACGGGGCGTATCGCCCTGAGTCAGAGCCGTCACATCATCATGCCGAGTGAAGATCTCACCAAGTCCCTGCCACAGACCTGGGTCCATATCGAGCATCCGACGGATATGCGCGTCGGCGTTCTTGTCATTCGGATTGAAGCCCGACAGAAACGGATGGAAGCGCTTGCGCTGCTCTTCGTCTAACTCCTTGAGCGCCGCAGCGACCACCACATCGGTCGCGCTGTACCAGTAGACGGCCGCGTCATCGCCCGCGTAGTAGCGAGGGCGTTTGGGCTCGTTCTCGTGCCATTTCTTAGCGACCGGTATACCGCTGATCATCACGTGATCAATGTCGCCCTTGTCCATGGCTTTAAGCAGCTGGTCCATGCCATCGCTTTCCTGGAAAAAGTCGACGAAATGCAGATGGGCGTCGCTATAGTGGTAGTCCCGTGCCTGTACCGGTGCAGCCGAGACAACCAGGCAAAACGCGGCGAGACAGTTTCGTATGTTGAGCAACCGATGTCCTCCTGATGAGCACGCAGATAGACCGTCCAGTCGCTTGGCGGTTCATAACGCGATAACGCTGTTACAAGCGAGCCGCGTTTAATGCCTGGTTTACCCTGATTCTTTCAGCAAACGCAGCTGAACGAAAAAGGCCCGTCAGTGACGGGCCTTTTTTGCGGCAGATCAGGTTAAGCGGATAACTCAACCAGCAGCTTGTTGAGGCGCTGCACATAAGCTGCAGGGTCCTTCAAGCTGTCCCCTGCCGCCAGCGCAGCCTGATCGAAGAGGATGTGCGAAAGATCGGCGAAGCGGTCTTCATCCGGCTCGGCGTCGAGTTTTTCAATCAGCGGGTGTGCCGGGTTGATCTCGAAAATCGGCTTCGATTCCGGCACCTTCTGTCCGCTGGCCTCGAGGATCTGGCGCATCTGCAAGCCCAGGTCTTGCTCACCAATCGCCAGAATTGCCGGCGAATCAGTCAGACGGTGCGATACGCGCACTTCAGCAACCTCATCACCAAGCGCTGTCTTGAGGCGCTCTACCAGGCCTTCCTTTGCTTTGGCGATCTCTTCCTGAGCCTTCTTGTCCTCTTCGGAGTCCAGCTTGCCGAGGTCCAGATCACCGCGGGCGACATCAACGAACTGCTTGCCATCGAATTCGGTCAGGTAGCTCATCAGCCACTCGTCGATACGATCGGTCAGCAGCAACACCTCGATACCCTTCTTGCGGAAGACTTCCAGATGCGGGCTGTTCTTGACCTGCGCATACGACTCGCCGGTGAGGTAGTAGACCTTGTCCTGCCCATCCTTGACGCGAGCTAGGTACTCAGCCAGCGACACGCTTTGCTCGCCGGAACCATCGTGGGTGGAAGCGAAACGCAGCAGACTGGCTATCTTCTCCTTGTTCGCGAAATCTTCCGCCGGGCCTTCTTTCAATACCTGACCGAACTGCTTCCAGAAGTTCTTGTAGTCCTCCGGCTTGTCCTTGGCCAGCTTGTCCAGCATGTCCAGCACGCGCTTGGTCAGTGCCGACTTCATCGAATCGATCACCGGATCCTTCTGCAGGATCTCGCGGGACACGTTCAACGATAGGTCGTTGGAATCGACTACCCCTTTGATGAAGCGCAGGTACAACGGCAGGAACTCATCGGCCTGATCCATGATGAAGACCCGCTGGACATAGAGTTTCAGTCCTTTGGGTGCTTCTCGCTGATACAGGTCGAACGGCGCGCGGCCAGGAACGAACAACAACGACGTGTATTCGAGCTTGCCCTCAACTTTGTTATGACTCCAGGCCAACGGATTCTCGAAGTCGTGCCCGACGTGCTTATAGAACTCCTGGTATTCCTCGTCCTTCACCTCGGTGCGTGGACGGGTCCAGAGGGCGCTGGCTCGGTTGACGGTTTCCCACTCGGTCTCGGCCGGCTTGTCTTTCTCCTCACCATGAAACTCTTTCGGCAATTCGATCGGCAGCGCAATGTGGTCGGAGTATTTCTTGATGATGTTGCGAAGGCGCCAACCGTCGGCAAACTCTTCTTCGCCAGACTTGAGGTGCAGAACGATGCGAGTGCCACGTTCCGGCTTTTCGATGTTCGCAACCTCGAAATCGCCCTCGCCTTTCGAGGACCAATACACGCCTTCTTCTGCAGACGTACCGGCGCGGCGGCTGAACACCTCAACCTGCTCCGCGACGATGAAGGCGGAATAGAAGCCCACGCCGAACTGACCGATCAGGTGTGAATCCTTCTTCTGGTCACCGGTCAGGTGCTTCATGAAATCAGCCGTACCCGATTTGGCGATAGTGCCCAGATGGGTGATGACGTCTTCACGGTTCATGCCGATGCCGTTGTCTTCGAGAGTGACGGTCTTGGCATCTTTATCGAAGCTGACACGAATCTTCAGATCGGCTCCACCCTCAAGCAGCTCAGGCTTGGCCAGCGCCTCGAAGCGAAGCTTGTCAGCAGCATCCGAGGCGTTGGAAATCAGCTCGCGAAGGAAGATCTCCTTATTTGAATACAAGGAATGGATCATCAGGTGAAGCAGCTGCTTCACTTCGGTCTGGAAGCCCAGGGTTTCTTTGTTTTGAGTCTCCACACTCATCGTCTTGCAAACTCCACATCGTCAATGGCACGGACCGCGACTGCGGCGATGACAAGCAGATGGGGGCTTGGCGCTAAAATTCAAGTGCAATGCATGCCTGGGTGCCATTGCAGACCTTGTACAGCGACTTCCTGCTAGGCCCACTAAGGCTCGAGTAGCTCAAGCCGAACGATATCGTCGGGGCTGAGATTGAACACTGCCTCCCCCGGCCCTTTCAGCCGTTGCCTAATAGACAGGTTGCCGTCCCGATCAAGCCCTTTGAAGCGCCCTTCCGCAACACCACCGCGCTTGGTATGGGCGCGTATTTGCAGATGTTCGTAGCGTTCCGGATTGCGCAGCAACCGCGCCAGAGAGAACCGCTGGCGGCGATCGATTCGGGCCGAAGCGGCGCTATCGGGCAGTGGTGTTGCTTGGGTCGTAGCAACCTTTGGCTGGGTTTCGACTGTAGCCTTCAGCGGCGGATAGGTATCGTCGACGACCTCCCAGCCTTGGTCACCCTTGTGCATATTGAGTTCGAAAAGACTCGGCGAACCTTCAACTTCGGCTTGCACCGAGAGGATCATGCTCGGCGCAGGGAAGGTAACAGCAGGCAGCGCCCCGATGGTCACTGCCCGCGTCTCGAAGCGTCGCTGCAGATGATCCTTGGCCACATAAGCGAGTGTGTCAGCCGAGTCATGCGTCAGATCCACCTGGCCCGAACGATAACGCAGGTTGTCGGTGAACAGTTCGATGTGTCCACTGAGGCTCGTGTGGTAATGGGCCGGCAAGACCAGATGGAAGTCACCGGCCAGCTTGTTCGGCGGCACCGGCTGCAGATCCAGATGTAAGGTGTAGCCGCTTCGAACTCGGCGCGCCTCAGGTAGCTGTTGTTCTGGACGCATCCAGTTGATTTCTATCTCCGGGACAGCACCGGTGTCCTCGGGAAGCACATCGACCTGCACAGCTCCAGGCGGCTTTTCGCCAAGGCGAATGCTCACTTCCTGCTGGGCAAACAGCTGATCCCCATCACGCAGTATGAGTACGCCATCCGTGAAGCTGCCAACCCTAGGCTCGAAGGGCCTGCCATCGAGCTGCCCGTGCAAGCGAAAACTCAGCTGCTGGTCCTGCTTCTCATCCGACTCGAGCCATTCAAGGCTCGTGATGGCTGCGATTCGCTCCGGATCGTGGTTAGCAAGCAACGTAAACCCAACTACAAGAGGGATAAAGCCCAAAGCGGACAGCCCCACCGCCTTCCGGGCGTTATTCCAGTGGCGCGCGATATAGAGCAGAGTCACCGGGGGTAGCAGACAGCCGACGCCCCACAACAAGCCCGTACCGAACGCCAGAACGATCAACCAGACCAGACCCGCTACAATCAGCAGTAGCCCACCCAGTATCAGCAACGCATCCATTCAACACCTTCGAGACAACTACTAGTGGCACCGGCCAGGCCTATCAGGGCTCGTTGACCTTGAAGTGGCAACGTGCAGTAGCGATCGGTTCGGCCTGATTGGTTTGCCAGGCCGTCACGGCAACATTGGCCACACGGCGGCCCTGGCGCCAGACCTGGCAGGCGGCGAAGGTGTCACGATAGTGACCCGCTCGAAGATAATCTATCGAGAAGTCGATGATTTTGGGCAAATGTGGCGCGCCCATGAACATCAGCAGATGGAGCATTGCCGCATGCTCCATGAAGCCAGCAATCACGCCGCCGTGGATGGCTGGAAGCGTAGGATTGCCGATATTGTCCTGGTTCTTTGGCAGCCGAAACACCATCTCATCGCCCAGCCGCAAGCACTCGATACCGATGAGCCTGGCGTACGGCACCATGTTCAGAAGCACATCGTAATCATTGCTGGCGTGAGCCTCACGGACCAACGCGTCCAGGTCCGGAACACTCATTGCGGTGCCTCCGGTGCTTTCATTAGGCTGTTCTTGCCCATGCGCATAAAAGCACCCACAACGTGTGCAATCGGTTCGTTGATATCACGCTGATAAGCGACTCCACGGGTGAAAATGACTGTCGGTGTTACGCGGTAGCACTCAGCAAAGCCAAACACATCATGATTTGGTTCGGCGGGATGCATGTAATCAATGCGTAGATCAAGCGTGGGACAGATCTCGAGCTCAGGCAGTGCGCACGCCGTGGAGATACCGCAAGTGGTGTCCATCAATGTCGTGATCGCCCCGCCGTGGACGCGTCCGGTCTCAGGATTGCTGACGATCTTTTCACTATAAGGAAGGCACAACGTGAGCCCCTTGGCGCTCGCATGCTCGACACGCATGCCCAGGACCTGACAGTGGCGTAACAGGGAAAGAAAGCGCTGGGTGCGCTCCAATATCAAACTATCGCTCATGCGAACTCTCAAAAGTCCAAACCACAGAGTTTACCGGCTCTACTGGCTAGCCCCTCACTCCTTGGGCGGCTCGATAGGCAAGGTTGGCGTGAACACCATGACTTCAAGCACATCGGAATGAAACTCTCGGCGATACAAGACCAGTACCACCCCGGTCGTTACGGTCATGAAGAACCAGGGATGAATGAACCAGGATAAGGTGGCCATTCCGAAGTAATAAGCCCTCAGGCCGAAGTTGAACTGGTTTGCCGCCATCGAGATGACCCTTGCAGCCCGCTCGGCGAATGACTTGCGCTCAAGGTCATTCACATTGCGCTCACCCGCCATCGGCGCCGAGGCAATCAGCACAGCAGCGAAGTTGTACTGCCGCATGCACCAGCTGAAAGTGAAAAACGCATAAACGAACACCACCGCCAACGCCAACAGCTTGATTTCCGAAAGCCCACGGCTGACCGGTTGTGCGAACGGCAGATCCGCCAACAGCGAAACAGCACGTTCGGACGCGCCCAGCGCGGTCAGTATGCCAGCCAGGATGATCAAGGTGCTGGATGCGAAAAATGCCGCGTTGCGCTCCAGGTTGCCGATCACATTGGCATCGGCGATGCGGTTATCGCGCAGCAGCATGCGCCGCATCCAGTCCTGCCGATACAAATGCAGGACACTGGCGAGGCATGCGGTGTCCCTGCCCCGCCAGCTTGCGTAGCGGGTGTAGCCGGCCCAGCACAGTACGAACCACGCGACAGCAACCAGATGAGGCAGCAAATGATTGGGAATGAGCATGTAGAACCCTCTGGACGCATGCGCCTGATTATAGCCAGCGAAACCGCTTGCTAGACGTCTCGAGAACCAATCGTGCGGCCGAGTCAACCGGCATCTGATGCGAGTCGGCGTTGACCAAGCAGCCGATCCACGGCGAACGCGATCGCCAGAGTCACCAGCACTGGAACCAGCCAACCCATGCTCTGCGCGGCCAAGGGGAGCCTGGTAAACAACACGGGAACCAGGTCGGTGAAGCCCGCTGCCGACATCCCATCGGCAACACCGAACACCAGCGTGACGGCCATTACCGGGATGAACACCCGACTGGGCGAAACCCAGCAGCGATCCAGCAGACTCAATGCGACCAACATGATCGCCAGCGGGTAGAGCCCGACCAGCACGGGCACTGACACACTGATCAGCTGGGTCAGGCCCTGATTGGCCACCAACAGGCTGAAAAGCGTGAATACCACGGCGACAGTGCGATAGCCGACGGGCATCAAGCCGCTGAAGAATTCGCCACAGGCGGTCGTCAAACCGACTGCGGTTGTCAGGCAGGCCAGCGTAATCACGACTGCAAGCAGCAGACTGCCCGTAGTACCAAAGGTGTGTTGCACGTAAGTCGTAAGGATCTGCACGCCGTTTTGCGCCTCACCGGCAATGCCCTGACTAGTTGCGCCCAGGTAGAACAGCGCGAGGTACACCAGCGACAGACCAAGCGCGGCTATGGCGCCAGCAATCATCGAGTAACGGGTCACCAGCGCCGGCTCGGATACGCCTCGATCACGGATGGCGGTCGCGATCACAATGCCGAATACCAGCGCGCCCAAGGTATCCATGGTCAGATAGCCTTCTAGAAATCCTTTCAGCAGGGGACCGTTACGGTAGCTCTCAGCTGTGGTCCCGATGTCGCCAGCCGGCGCGAACACCGCAGCGCCGCCCAGCACCAGCAACGCAGCCAGTAATACAGGCGTGATGAACTTGCCGACCCGGTTCACCAACTGACCTGGATTTATCGCCAGGAACAATGTCGCCGAAAAAAACAGAACCGTATAAACGAAAAGGGGGATAGCTGCGTTGCCGGTAAAGGGCGCAACGCCCATTTCAAACGACACCACTGCCGTCCGAGGCGTAGCGAACAGTGGACCAATGGCCAGGTACACCGCTACCGCCAGCAGCGTGCCGGCGCCACGCCCCAGCGGGGCGGTTAAGCGATCCATGCCGCCGCCGACCCGTGCCAGCGCGACCACAGTCAACAAAGGCAACCCGACGCCAGTCAACAGAAACCCCAGTGCTGCAAACCAGAGCGAGTGCCCTGCAGCCAGCCCGGCACTGGGTGGAAAGATAATATTGCCTGCGCCGAGAAACAGCGCGAACGTCATGAAGCCTAGGGCCAGCAGATCAAGGCCTTTCAGTCGAATCATTGAACTATCCCACTACAGAAGGTTCTGGCACGACACGCACCAAGCGTGAACTCCCGGATACGGCTCATGCTGCGCCGCGCGAAAAAAGCACGCACCTTAATCGAAATGACTAGCGAGGGCGAGGAGTCGTACTCCCCAAAACGAGATGGTGCGAGAAGACGGACGCCGCTAGGCATATTCGCTCGGACCAAGCCAGAACGCCGTTATCGTCCTGCAGAAACGAAGATGCCAGTCAGAGAAGCTGACTGGCATCGGGTGCCACTAGGTGGGGATCAGGCCTGCTTGGCGTCCCAGCCAGTGACTTCCGCCAGCGCCTTGCCGATATCGGCGAGCGAACGAACAGTCTTCACGCCAGCGTCTTGCAGCGCAGCGAATTTCTCGTCCGCGGTGCCCTTGCCGCCGGAAATGATCGCACCGGCATGCCCCATGCGCTTGCCCGCCGGAGCCGTCACACCAGCAATGTAGGAGACCACCGGCTTGGTGACATTGGCCTTGATATAGGCGGCTGCCTCCTCTTCGGCGGAACCGCCGATTTCACCGATCATGACGATCGCTTCGGTCTGCGGGTCTTCCTGGAACAACTTGAGGATGTCGATGAAGGTCGATCCTGGAATAGGATCGCCACCGATACCCACACAGGTGGACTGACCGAAACCAGCGTCGGTGGTCTGCTTGACCGCTTCGTAGGTCAGAGTGCCCGAACGAGACACGATGCCAACCTTACCCGGCATGTGGATGTGACCCGGCTGGATACCGATCTTGCACTCGCCAGGCGTAATCACACCTGGGCAGTTCGGGCCAATCAGGCGAACACCCATTTCGTCACACTTGATCTTCACTTCGAGCATGTCGAGAGTTGGGATGCCTTCGGTGATGCAGACGATCAGCTTGATACCGCCGAACACTGCTTCAAGAATGGAGTCCTTGCAAAACGGTGCCGGAACATAGATCACTGATGCATCCGCGCCAGTCGCTTCGACTGCTTCTTTAACCGTGTTGAATACCGGCAGGCCCAGATGAGTTGTGCCGCCCTTGCCAGGAGTCACGCCACCGACCATTTTGGTGCCGTATTCGATGGCCTGCTCGGAGTGGAAGGTACCTTGCGAACCGGTGAAACCCTGGCAGATAACTTTGGTGTCTTTATTGATCAGGACGCTCATTACTTGCCCTCCGCGGCTTTGACGACTTGAATGGCCGCATCGGTCAGGCTCGTCGCACCGATGATATTCAGACCACTTTCACCCAGCATCTTGGCGCCGAGTTCAGCATTGTTGCCTTCGAGACGGACGACCACAGGAACCTTGACGCCGACTTCCTTGACCGCACCGATAATGCCTTCAGCAATCATGTCGCAACGGACGATGCCGCCGAAGATGTTAACCAGGACAGCCGCGACGTTTTCATCGGACAGGATGATTTTGAACGCTTCAGTCACGCGCTCTTCTGTAGCGCCGCCGCCGACGTCGAGGAAGTTCGCCGGCTTGCCGCCGTGCAGATTGACGATATCCATGGTGCCCATGGCCAGACCTGCACCATTGACCATGCAGCCGATGTTGCCTTCCAGTGCAACGTAGTTGAGCTCCCACTTCGCTGCGTGAGCTTCGCGCGGGTCATCCTGGGACGGGTCCTGCATACCGCGCAGCTTGGGCTGGCGATAGATCGCGTTGCTATCGATATTCAACTTGGCATCAAGGCAGTGCAGATTGCCGTCTTTCTTGACGACCAGCGGATTGACTTCGAGCAGAGCCAGATCGTAGTCGACGAACAGCTTGGCCAGGCCCACGAAAATGTGGACGAACTGCTTGACCTGATCACCCTTCAGGCCGAGCTGGAATGCCAACTCGCGGCCCTGGAACGGCTGAGCGCCGACGAGCGGATCGATGGTTGCCTTGAGGATTTTTTCCGGCGTGTCGTGAGCGACCTTTTCGATGTCGACGCCACCTTCGGTGGAGGCCATGAAGACCACCCGACGAGTAGCACGGTCAACCACGGCGCCCAAGTACAGTTCTCTATCGATGTCTGTGCAGGCTTCAACGAGAATCTTGCTGACCGGTTGTCCATTGGCGTCGGTTTGATAGGTCACCAAGCGCTTGTCTAGCCACTGCTCGGCGAATGCGCGGGCTTCGTCCTTGCTACGGACCAGCTTGACGCCACCCGCCTTGCCACGACCGCCAGCATGTACCTGAGCCTTAACTACCCACTCGGTACCGCCAATCTGATCACAGGCTTCAGCCGCTTCTTTGGGGCTGTCGATCGCATAACCCTTGGAAACCGGCAATCCGTACTCGGCAAACAGTTGCTTACCCTGATATTCGTGAAGATTCATCTTAGCTACCGTTCGGTTTGATGTGCATCAGACGCCACATTGCAGCGGCGTCACCTCAAGTCGCTGAAAACTATCGAAGATACCTTTCAGGGACCTGTCATACCTTGCTTGAAGGTATTCGACGGCCGCGCCAGGCCTATAAAAGCCCAGCGCGAGCCGCTGCTCGTTGCTGCGCTATTAGCGCTTCTTGCGGTTAGCGATGTGAATCGCGTGACCATTCACCGCCAGCGCAGCTTCGTGCAGCGCTTCGGACATGGTCGGGTGCGAGAAGACCATCATGCCCAGATCTTCGGCGCTGGTGCCGAACTCCATGCCGATGGCGCCCTGCTGAACCAGTTCGGCTGCAGCCGGCCCCATGACATGCACACCCAGTACACGGTCGGTCTTGGCGTCAGCGATGACCTTGACCAGGCCCGCCGTATCGTTGGCAGCCATGGCACGGCCACTGGCTGCGAACGGGAAGGTGCCCACGTTGATTTCTACGCCTTCGCTTTTCAGCGCCTGCTCAGTCTTACCGACCCATGCGATTTCCGGATGGGTATAGATGACCGACGGAACCAGGTCGTAGTTCATTTGCGATTTGTGGCCCGCGATCCGCTCGGCAACCATCACACCCTCTTCCGATGCCTTATGCGCGAGCATCGCGCCACGGACCACGTCACCAATGGCATAAACGCCTGGAACACTGGTCGCGCACTGGTCGTCGACAAAGATGAAGCCACGCTCATCCATGTCGACGCCTGCATCAGCGGCCAGCAGATCGGTGGTCACAGGACGGCGACCAACTGCAACGATCAGTTTGTCGAAGGTCTGCTGCTGCTCTCCCTCAGCGTTGGTGAAGTTGACGGTGACCTCGTCACCCTTCACTTCCGAACCGGTCACACGGGCGCCCAGCAGAATATTCAGGCCCTGTTTGCTCAGGACCTTGAAGGCTTCCTTGGAAATTTGTTCGTCGGCGGCCGGCAGGAACTTGTCCATGGCTTCGAGGACGGTGACTTCTGCACCCAGGCGAGCCCAGACCGATCCCAGCTCGAGGCCAATGACACCGGCGCCGATAACGCCAAGCTTCTTCGGCACGCTCTGGAAGTCCAGAGCGCCTGTCGAGTCGACAATGATCTTCTGATCGACCGGCGCCGGCGGGATATCGACGGGCTTGGAACCGGAGGCGAGGATTACACTCTCCGCACCGAGTACCTGCGTGTTGCCATCCAGGCCAGTGACCTCGACCTGCTTCCCACTGAGAAGCTTGCCGTGACCCTCGAACACGGTTACACCGTTCGCCTTCATAAGACCGGCAACACCGCCAGTCAGGTTTTTAACGATCTGGTCCTTACGGGCCACCATGGTCGGAACGTCCATGGCCACTTCGCCAGTGCTGATGCCGTGAACCTTGAAGCTCTCGTGGGCTTCATGGAACTTGTAGGAGCTGTCCAGAAGCGCCTTGGACGGAATGCAACCGACGTTCAGACAGGTTCCGCCAAGCGCGGTCTTGCCTTCCTTGCCCTGATATTTTTCGATACAGGCGGTCTTCAGACCCAGTTGCGCTGCGCGAATGGCTGCAACATAACCGCCGGGGCCGGCACCGATCACGACGACGTCGAATTTCTGGCTCATTACGAATCCTCTTGAGTGCAGCTAAAAAATCAAAGGCCGCAGACAGCAGGCCCGGCACTTGCCTAGCCTGCCAACTGCAGCCCGTGACGCTTGTTAGATGTCCAGCAGCAAACGGGCCGGATCTTCCAGCAGGTTTTTGATGGTCACCAGGAAGCTGACCGCTTCCTTGCCATCGATAAGGCGATGGTCGTAGGACAACGCCAGATACATCATCGGTCGGATGACCACCTGGCCGTTAACGGCCATCGGACGCTGCAGAATGTTGTGCATGCCCAGGATAGCGGCTTGCGGCGGGTTGACAATCGGGGTCGACATCATCGAACCGAAGGTGCCGCCGTTGGTGATGGTGAAGGTGCCGCCAGTCATCTCATCAATCGACAGTTTGCCATCACGCGCTTTCTTGCCAAAAGTGGCGATGCCGCTTTCAACTTCGGCCAGGTTCATCAGCTCGGCATTGCGCAGCACCGGAACGACCAGACCACGATCGCTGGAGACAGCGACGCCGATGTCCTGATAGCCGTGGTAGACGATGTCGGTACCGTCGATCGACGCGTTGACCGCGGGGAAGCGCTTCAGAGCCTCGACGGAAGCCTTGACGAAAAAGGACATGAAGCCCAGACGCACGCCGTTGTGGGTCTTTTCGAACAGATCCTTGTACTTCGAGCGCAGCGCCATGACTTCGGTCATGTCGACTTCGTTGAAGGTGGTCAGCATCGCCATGTTCGACTGTGCTTCAACCAGGCGCTCGGCAACCTTCGCGCGAAGGCGCGTCATCGGCACGCGCTTCTCGGTGCGGTCACCAGCAGCAGAAACAGGGGCCGATGCTGCACTAGTGGCGGGCTTGGCGGCTGCCGGAGCCGATTTTTTGGCCTCGATGGCAGCAACCAGATCTTCTTTGGTTACCCGCCCATCCTTGCCAGTGCCCTTTACGCTGTTCGGATCGATGCCGTTTTCTTCGGCCAGCTTGCGCGCGGCAGGCGCGAGGATCGCGTCTTCTCCACCCGCTGCAGGTGCCGATGCTGGAGCGGCTGCCGGAGCGGCGGCTTCTGCAGGCGCAGCAGCTGGAGCTGAAGCCGTAGCGCCAGCGTCCAGCTTGCCAAGCAGCTCACCGCTGAGCACAGTGTCGCCTTCGTTTTTGGCGATTTCGGTCAGCACGCCATCCGCTTCGGCTAGCACTTCCATAACAACCTTGTCGGTCTCGATGTCGACAATCAGTTCGTCACGCTTTACCGCATCGCCCGGTTGCTTGTGCCAGGTCGCAACGGTGCCGTCAGCAACCGATTCCGGAAATTGAGGGGCTTTGATCTCGATAGCCATTAGCTGGGTCCTATTTGATTCGGTTTTTACATCGAGGCCGCGGTGTCCGCGGCCTCTTGCAAGAATGATTAAATGGTGAAGGCGTCCTGCAGCAGTTTTTCCTGCTGTTCGGCGTGCATGGAGGCATAACCGACTGCAGGTGCTGCAGAGGCTTCACGACCCGCGTATTGCAGGAACAGCTCCTTCTTATGCGCGACGGCAACGCGACGCATATGATGTTGGCTGCAATACCAGGCACCCTGGTTCATCGGCTCTTCCTGGCACCAGACGATGCTCTTGACGTTCTGGTAAGGCGCTAGCACCTCAGCCAGATCATCTTCCGGGAACGGATATAGCTGCTCCAGGCGAACAATGGCGATGTCTTCGCGGCCTTCGTTGCGACGCCTATCCAGCAGATCGTAATAGACCTTGCCGCTGCACATGACAACGCGTTCGACCTTGATCGGATCGATCTGATCGATTTCCGGAATCACAGTCAGGAACGAACCTTGGGTCAAGTCTTCCAGGGTCGACGTTGCCAGCTTGTGACGCAGCAACGACTTCGGCGTCAGCGCTACCAGAGGCTTGCGCAGCGGGCGGATCGCCTGGCGGCGCAACATGTGATAGACCTGAGCGGGCGTTGTCGGCACGCATACCTGAATGTTGTGCTCGGCGCACAGCTGCAGGTAACGCTCCAGGCGCGCGGACGAATGCTCCGGCCCCTGGCCTTCGTAACCGTGCGGCAGCAGCATCGTCAATCCGCACAGACGGCCCCACTTGTGCTCGCCACTGGTGATGAATTGGTCGATGACGACCTGAGCACCGTTGGCAAAGTCACCGAACTGCGCCTCCCATACTACCAATGCGTTAGGCATGGTGGTGGCATAGCCGTACTCGAACGCCAGTACCGCCTCTTCCGACAGGAAGGAGTCGTACAGGTCGAAGCGAGGCTGGCCTTCGTAGAGATGCTGGAGCGGGATGTAAGTGCTGCCATCCTTCTGGTTGTGCAACGCCGCGTGGCGGTGCGAGAAGGTCCCGCGGCCAACGTCCTGGCCACTGATGCGAACTGGATGACCTTCGAACAGCAGGGTCGCGTAAGCCAGTGTCTCGGCATAGCCCCAGTTGATGGCAAGCGCACCGGCACCCATCTTCTGGCGGTCTTCGAGAATTTTCGACACTTGACGTTGAACGACGAAGCCTTCCGGCACCGCCAGCATCTTGCTGGACAATTCCTGCAGCGCTTTTAGCTCGAAACGCGTGTCGTATCGAGCAGTCCAGGTATGGCCCAAGTACGGCCGCCAATCGACGAACAGCTCCTTGTTCGGCTCCTTGACCAAGCTCTTGACCACGTGAAGACCGTTATCAAGCGCGGCGCGGTATTCGTCGACCTTGGCCTGGACCTGATCATTGTCGAGCACGCTCGATTGCGTTAGAGCATCGGCATACAGCTCACGCGTGGTGCGCTGTTTGGCGATTTTCTGATACATGAGCGGCTGAGTGCCGCTGGGCTCGTCCGCTTCGTTGTGACCGCGACGCCGATAGCAGATCAGGTCGATGACGATATCGCGCTTGAACTGCATCCGGTAGTCAACAGCAAGCTGGGTGACAAACAGAACCGCTTCAGGATCATCCGCGTTCACGTGGAAGATCGGCGCCTGAATCATCTTTGCGACGTCGGTCGCGTACTCGGTGGAGCGCGCGTCCTCCTGCTTGTTGGTGGTGAAGCCAACCTGGTTATTAATCACGATCCGGATGGTGCCGCCCGTGCGGTATGCACGAGTTTGGGACATCTGGAAGGTTTCCATAACGACGCCCTGCCCCGCAACGGCGGCGTCACCGTGGATGGTGACCGGCAGTACCTTGTCACCCACCGCATCGCAACGACGATCTTGACGAGCGCGAACTGAGCCCTCAACCACTGGCGAAACAATTTCCAGGTGCGAAGGGTTAAACGCCATCGCCAGGTGTATTTCGCCACCCGGAGTCATGACGTTCGAGGAGAAGCCCTGGTGATACTTAACATCACCGGAGCTGAGCCCTTCGACCTTCTTGCCTTCGAACTCGTCGAAGAGGTCGCGTGGGTTTTTACCGAAGGTATTGACCAGCACGTTGAGACGGCCGCGGTGGGCCATGCCAATGACGATTTCCTTGGTGCCGTAAGAGCCTGATCGCTGGATAATTTCGTCCAGCAACGGAATAAGGCTCTCACCACCTTCCAGACCAAAACGCTTGGTACCCGGATACTTGGTACCCAAGTACTTTTCGAGACCTTCAGCAGCTGTAAGGCGCTCAAGCAGGTGGCTCTTGATTTCAGGCGAAAAGGACGGACGTCCACGAACGCTCTCGAGCCGCTGGATAAACCAGGTGCGCTGGTCTGAATCGACGATATGGGTAAATTCAGCCCCGATAGTGCGGCAATAAGTCTCTTGCAGCGCCTGGTGAATCTCACGCAAGGTGGCCTGATCTTTGCCCATGGCAAGGTCGCCGGTACGGAACACCGTATCCAGATCTGCGTCGGTCAAGCCATAGTTATTGATAGCCAGATCAGCTGGAGCCGGGCGCTGTTGCAACCCAAGCGGGTCGAGCTGAGCAGTCTGATGGCCACGCATCCGATAAGCTTGGATCAGACGCAGGACTTCGACCTGTTTCTTCTCATGCTCGCTACTGACGCTAGCGGCTGAAGCAGGCTGAGCACGACGTTGGTTCTTGGCCAACAATACGAAGTGATCGCGGATTGTCGAATGCGATACATCGGCCGCAGCGCCACCGCTGACCGGCAGCTTCTGGAAATAGGTGCGCCACTCTTCGGGCACAGCGTTGGGATCGTGCAGGTAGAGCTCGTAGAGCTCTTCCACATAGGCAGCGTTACCACCGGATAGGTGGGCACTGTCCCACATGCGCTGCATTACGCTTTCTTGCATGTCTGGTCACCTTCGATAAGGAGACACCACCAGCGTGGAGACCGCAGCATGACTTCCCAAGTTCTGAAGCAGCGACCCAGGTAAAGCCACTACGGACCGCGCAGATAGTTTCCGAGAACCACCCCGGATGCCCCTGCTGGTCATCAAATTTTCAGAGCGAAACCCCGGCTTTGTGAGCTGGGATTCCTACTAAGACTACGGCGCCGAGTTTGAACTCTGGCGCCGTAGGTGTCGCGGTGAAGCATTAAGGATCTGCAACTACCATCAATAACCGCAGACACCTCGGGGGCATCAGGTTGCGCTCTGCAGCAGCATGTTCCGAACATGGCCAATAGCCTTGGTCGGATTCAACCCTTTCGGACAGACGCTGACGCAGTTCATGATACCCCGGCAGCGAAACACGCTGAACGGATCGTCCAACGCAGACAGACGGCTCTCGGTTTCGGTGTCGCGGCTGTCGGCCAGGAAGCGATATGCCTGCAGCAGCGCAGCGGGCCCGAGGAACTTATCTGGATTCCACCAGAAGGACGGGCAGCTCGTCGAACAACAAGCGCAAAGGATGCACTCGTACAGACCGTCGAGCTTCTCTCGATCTTCCGGACTCTGCAGACGTTCGATAGCCGGAGCCGGTGTATCGTTCATCAAATAAGGGCGAACCTTCTCGTACTGCTTATAGAAGATGCCCATATCCACCGCCAAGTCACGAATAACTGGCAAACCAGGTAGCGGACGAACCACAAGCTTGTTGCCTTTGACTACAGACGAGAGTGGTGTGATGCAGGCCAGCCCATTCTTGCCGTTCAGGTTCATGCCGTCAGAGCCACAAACCCCCTCACGGCATGAACGACGATAAGAGAAGCCTTCGTCCTGTTCCTTGATGAGGGCGAGCACGTCCAGCACCATCAGGTCCTTACCATCGGTATTGACCTGAAAGTCCTGCATGTAGGGCTTGGCGTCTTTATCCGGGTTATAGCGATATACGCTCACTTGCAACATATCAGCGACCTCAGTAAGTCCGAACCTTAGGTTCGAAAGTCGGAACAGTCTTCGGAGAGAAGTTCACGGCACGCTTGGCTACGCGCTTCTCACCCGGGAAGTACAGGGTGTGGCACAGCCAGTTCTCGTCATCACGCTCCTCGAAATCCTCGCGGGCATGCGCGCCGCGCGATTCTTTGCGATTCTCTGCAGCGATGGCAGTTGCTTCAGCCACTTCCAGCAGATTCTGCAGCTCCAGCGCTTCGATACGGGCGGTATTGAAGGCCTGGCTCTTGTCAGAAATCTTCACATTGGCGATGCGCTGACGGAGATCAGCAAGCTGGGCAATGCCCTTCTGCATGTACTCGCCGGTACGGAATACACCGAAGTAGTTCTGCATGCAGCTTTGCAGCTCTTTACGCAGCGAAGCGACGTCTTCGCCTTCGGTCCGCTCGTTCAAGCTGGCGAGACGACTCAGCGCAACGTCCAGATCGGTCTCAGTGGCACCGCGGTGCTCGATACCGTCCTTCAGAGCTTTTTCTAGATGAAGACCGGCGGCGCGACCGAATACAACGAGGTCAAGCAGAGAGTTGCCACCCAGACGGTTGGCGCCATGAACCGATACGCACGCCACTTCGCCTACCGCGAACAGCCCTTCAATGATCTTGTCATTCCCATTGGCATCCTGGGTCATTGCCTGGCCGTGGATGTTAGTGGCGACACCACCCATCATGTAGTGACAGGTCGGAACTACAGGCACCGGAGCAGTGACAGGATCGACATGCGCAAAGGTTTTCGACAGCTCGCAGATGCCCGGCAGACGGCTGTGCAGTACTTCCTCGCCCAGGTGATCGAGCTTCAGCATCACGTGGTCGCCATCTGGACCACAGCCATTGCCAGCCAGGATTTCTTTAACCATGGAGCGAGCAACTACGTCACGACCCGCCAGATCTTTCGCGTTCGGCGCGTAACGCTCCATAAAGCGCTCGCCGTGCTTATTGATCAGGTATCCACCTTCACCACGGCAACCTTCGGTTACCAGCACACCGGCACCAGCGATACCGGTCGGATGGAATTGCCACATCTCAATATCCTGAACCGGCACACCTGCGCGCAACGCCATGCCAATACCGTCACCGGTGTTAATCAGCGCGTTAGTGGTCGATGCGTAGATACGCCCCGCACCTCCGGTAGCCAAGACCACAGCCTTGGACCGGATATAGACCGTTTCGCCATTTTCGATGCAGATCGCGATGATGCCCACGATGGCGCCATCCTGATTCTTCACCAGATCCACGCCATACCATTCGTTGAGGAAGGACGTGCCCGCCTTCAGGTTGGCCTGATACAGAGTGTGCAGCAGCGCATGACCAGTACGGTCAGCGGCCGCGCAAGTGCGAGCAGCCTGCCCACCTTTGCCATAGTCTTTCGACTGACCACCGAACGGACGCTGGTAGATGCGACCCTGCTCGGTTCGGGAGAACGGCAAGCCCATGTGTTCCAGCTCGAAAACAGCCTCCGGACCAACGGAACACATATATTCGATAGCATCTTGGTCGCCGATGTAATCGGAGCCCTTAACGGTATCGTACATGTGCCAGCGCCAATCATCGTTCGGGTCAGCCGAAGCGATCGCACAGGTGATGCCACCTTGTGCGGATACGGTATGCGAGCGGGTCGGGAAAACCTTGGTTACCACAGCAGTTTTGTGACCACCTTGGGCCAACTGCAGTGCGGCGCGCATGCCCGCACCACCGCCACCAATAATGATGGCGTCATAAGAAAGAGTACGAATGCTAGCCATGGATCAGATACCCCAAAGAATCTGCACGCCCCAGACGAAGAAGGTGAACATAGCTATGCCACACACCGCCTGGAAGAGAAAACGCACGCCGGTAGCCCACTTACCGATTGCCATGCTGGTCAGGTAGTCGGTGGAAATCGTCCACATACCAACCCATGCATGAACACTGAGGGCAACGAGTGCAAGGAGACTGAAGATGCGCATCCACTGAGCGGAGAACAGCGCATGCCACTGAGCGTAATCCAGCCCCGGATTCGCAATGAGGTATCCAATCAGAAAGAGAAAATAAGCCGCCAGGACCACCGCTGAAACGCGCTGGGCCATCCAGTCATACAGACCCGAACGGGAAAAGTTGGTGACATTGGTTACCATATCCAAACTCCCGCCAGAACGATCAGCACCGCCGATACGGCCAAAACGATTTTCGAGCCCAGCTTCCCGCCTTCCAGCGTTTCGCCATGGCCGGTATCCATGACCAGATGGCGCACACCGGCCACCAGGTGATACAGCAACGCAGAGAGCAAAGCCCAGACCACCAGCTTCGCCAGCGGACTACCGAGATACGCCTTCACCTCTTCAAAGCCTTCGACAGAAGACAAAGAGACATCAAGCGCAAGCAGCAGGACGGCCACACCAACAAACAAGATCACGCCAGAAATGCGGTGAAGGATTGAGGTGTAAGCAGTGATTGGGAGTTTTATTGTCCTAAGATCTAGGTTTACAGGTCGTTGGCTTTTCACGGCTTTTTTTCACACTTGAGAGCCCCGAAACCGCAGGGCAAAGTTGTTGGGAAGAGCACGCAGCGGTACCCGCCACCCACGAGTGACAACCCACAGGAAACTGCCTGTAAGGCCCCTGCCGGTCGGTCGCCGATTATAAACAGTTAGGTCGCTAATGACAATGTGGTGAAGTGCCACTAAAGGCGGATGGCGCCTCGGTTTGTAATTCGCGTAAATAGCTTTTTCTGTGTTGCGAATTCACCCCTAACCCCCTCTACAACTGGCCGCTCGCCCAAATTGACTTTGTGATTTATCTCACTATAGTGATGCGGGCCCTGCGTGGGGGGCCATGATGATTCCAAGCATAAAACAGGAGGCCATACATGGCTGACAAAAAAGCGCAGTTGATCATCGAAGGCGCAGACGCCATCGAACTGCCCGTTCTATCCGGCACCGTAGGGCCCGACGTAATCGACGTACGAGGCTTGACCTCCACGGGTCGCTTTACCTTCGACCCCGGCTTTATGTCCACCGCCTCTTGCGAATCCAAGATCACCTATATCGACGGTGACAAAGGAATTTTGCTTCATCGCGGCTACCCGATCGAGCAGCTGGCCGAAAAAGCCGATTACCTCGAAACCTGCTACCTCTTGCTGAACGGCGAGCTGCCTACTGCTGAGGAAAAAGCAAAGTTCATCAGCACCGTCAAGAACCACACGATGGTTCATGAACAGCTCAAGTCTTTCCTCAACGGCTTCCGTCGTGATGCGCACCCGATGGCCATCATGTGCGGTGTTGTAGGCGCGCTCTCGGCCTTCTATCACGACTCTCTGGATATTAACGACCCGCACCACCGCGAAATTTCGGCGGTTCGCTTGGTCGCGAAGATGCCAACACTGGCCGCCATGGTTTACAAATACTCCATGGGCCAGCCGATGATGTACCCGCGTAACGATCTGAATTACGCTGAAAACTTCCTTCACATGATGTTTAACACACCTTGCGAAGTGAAGCCGATCAGCCCGGTTCTTGCAAAAGCCATGGACCGCATCTTCATTCTGCATGCGGACCACGAGCAAAACGCCTCGACGTCCACCGTACGCCTGGCCGGCTCGACCGGCGCCAACCCGTTCGCCTGCATTGCTGCTGGCATTGCAGCGCTGTGGGGCCCGGCACATGGCGGCGCCAACGAAGCCGTACTAACAATGCTGGACGAAATTGGCGACGTTTCGAACATCGAAAAATTCCTTGCCAAGGCCAAGGACAAAAACGATCCGTTCAAACTGATGGGCTTCGGCCACCGCGTCTACAAAAACTTCGACCCACGCGCCAAGGTCATGAAGCAGACCTGCGACGAAGTACTCAGCGAACTCGGCATCAACGACCCGCAGCTCGAACTTGCAATGAAGCTTGAAGAGATCGCACTAAACGATCCCTACTTCGCCGAACGCAATCTCTACCCGAACGTTGACTTCTACTCCGGCATCATTCTCAAGGCGATCGGCATTCCAACCAGTATGTTCACCGTGATCTTCGCGCTTGCACGTACTGTCGGCTGGATCTCGCACTGGAAAGAAATGATTGCGATGGGTCAGAAGATCGGTCGTCCACGCCAGCTGTACACCGGCCACCCGCAACGGGACCTGAATCGCTAAGGCAGCGCGAACCGCCTTACCCTGAATAGACCTACAGCTTTTTAGGGTCAGCTACCTCAACGCCCAGTGCAGCGCACTGGGCGTTTTTTTTATTTCTGGACCGAATCGGTCCGCACCCACCATTGTGATTGCCGATCACTCCACACCTAGCTTACGAGCCGATCGAGACCGTGGTGCGGCCGAGGCAGCACCTCATTTTCGCTGACTCACTCAGAACGCCCTGATGATAGCCGCAACCCTCATCACCCATGCCGCGCTGGATGCGCTGATTTAGCTCGGCTGCAGCACTGGCGTCCCGAGCGAGAATTAATACATAGCACGCCTGAGCCGAGGCAGGCGCCCGATAGCGGGCACGAGTGAGTGACACAAAAAATCGACGAGCAGCTTTCCCCTCCGCGCCGCTTCCTGACGCATCGCTACGTCCAGCTTGCCGCCCCAGACCTTAGCGCCCCAGAACCGGCTGCATTTTATGTCCTACAGCCAGCCAAGGGCGCACGCTGCAAAAGTTGCACCAGTACAAGCATGAATCCAAGCCGGCGAAGCTTGGGGCGCTCCCAGGCACAGCCGGGCAGTAGCACGACTCGCTGACACTAAAGGAGTGAGGGCGCCTTCCTCAGCACTGGGACAACGAGGAGGGATATGATGAGGCCGCTAGCCGCAAACGACACAACACCACTGAAGAGTTGTGCGCCTCGAGCTACCGCAATTTTGCCGTCAGAGAGCCATACCGAAGCGACAAAACCATTACCACGCATCGCCACCCAGCAGGCGCTGTTAGATTTGTAGCCCGAGCGCTCACAAACCCGGCAGACCTCAGCGGCAAGCAGAAAGCGGGAAAACTCTGAGGCATCACAAAACCTCAGAAATAAAAAAATCCAGTCACCGTTAAGTGACTGGATTTTCTGGGGACTTTTGGTCGGGACGGAGTGATTCGAACACTCGACCCCTTGCACCCCATGCAAGTGCGCTACCAGGCTGCGCTACGCCCCGACTGCATCTTCAGGTTCGCTGAAAACGGAACGAACTATACATTAAGCGACTGAATATGTGAAAGTTTTTTCGTCACCAGGGCTTAGGTTTTAAGCACCTGAAGCACGTCTTCAAGCTCAGTTATCATCTGCCTGATGAGCTGCTTGTATTGGGTAGTGTCCTCACGAGCCTCATCGCCTGACATCCGCTGGCGAGCACCGCCAATGGTAAAGCCCTGCTCGTAAAGCAACGAACGGATTTGCCGGATCATCAGCACATCCTGACGCTGATAGTAGCGCCGGTTTCCACGACGCTTCACAGGATTCAGCTGTGGAAATTCCTGCTCCCAATAGCGCAGCACATGCGGCTTAACTGCACATAGCTCACTCACTTCACCTATAGTGAAATAGCGCTTGCCAGGTATCGTTGGCAGTTCGTCGTTATGACTTGGTTCCAGCATATGCTTCGACTCTGGCTTTTAATTTTTGGCCGGGCCGGAATGTCACGACACGACGCGCCGTGATGGGAATTTCTTCGCCGGTCTTCGGGTTACGCCCAGGACGCTGTCGCTTGTCGCGCAGGTCGAAGTTGCCGAACCCGGACAACTTCACCTGCTCGTTGTGCTCAAGCGCCTGGCGAATCTCCTCGAAAAAGAGCTCGACCAACTCTTTTGCCTCGCGCTTATTCAAGCCTAGCTCTTCAAATAGACGTTCCGCCATTTCAGCTTTCGTCAGAGCCCCCATACGCTATTTCCTTAACGTGGCGTTGAACCTTTCTTCCAAGGAGGAGAGGATTTGCTGCATCGCACCACTCACCTCGTCGTCGTTTAGAGTGCGCGAAGGGTGTTGCCAGGTCAAGCCGACTGCCACACTTTTGCTAAGAGGATCAATACCTTTACCCTGATACACATCAAATAGCTTGAGGTCCGTCAGGTTCTCGCCCGCGGCCTTACGAATGCATAGCAACACATCGGCAGCAGGAACCTCACGTGTCACCAGAATCGCCAGGTCGCGACGCACTTCAGGAAAACGGGACAGCTCACTAAAACGCGGCAGCCGGCCTTCGCTGATTTCGGCGACCAACAGCTCGAACAGATAGACGGGCTGATCTATACCCAGCGTGGCGGCCACCTCAGGATGAAGACTTCCGATATAGCCGACCAGACGCCCTTCCCGCTCGATTCGAGCAGTCTGTCCAGGATGTAGAGCAGGATGCTCGGTGGCGGCAAAGCCATAGGCGGTAGAGTCACCGGCATATCCAAGCAAGGCTTCGACGTCGGCTTTCATGTCATAGAAATCAGCTGCGGCTCTATCGTTGCCCCAACCCTCCGGCAAACGGCTGCCGGTGATGACACCGGCCAGCATCGGCTCTTGCTTCAACTGGTCAAGCTGACCGACGAAACGTAGGCCGCTCTCGAACAGACGCACCCGCGTCTGTTGTCGGTTCAGGTTGTACTGCAATGCCTTGATCAATCCTGGCCATAGCGTCGCGCGCATCGCCGCCATGTCCGACGAGATCGGGTTTGTCAATTGCAGCGGCTCGACGCCAGGGCTGAACAGCTCGAACATTTTTGGGTCGATGAAGCTGTAGGTGATCGCTTCCTGGTAGCCACGGGCAACCAGCAAGCGGCGCAGGGCGGGCAGTTCGGCTCGGGATTCAGGGTTGGCCTCAGGCGCCAGACGTGCCTGGGGATAACGCACCGGTAAGCGGTCGTAGCCATACAGACGCCCCAACTCCTCGATCAGATCTACCTCTAGACTGATATCGAATCGGTGACTGGGAACGCTGACTTCCCATGACTCTTCGCCCTGTTCGGCAACACCCAGACCCAGAGCTGACAGCAGCGAGACGACCTGATCGCCCGCCATACTCAACCCCAGCATCTGCTCGATTCGATCCTTGCGTAGCTGAATCGGTGCAACGCGCGGGAGATCGGCGTCGCTGGCAGCTTCGATTACGGGCCCGGCGCTACCGCCGACAATATCCAACAACAGTGCAGTCGCCCGCTCCATGGCCCGGCGGGCCAGCTGAGAGTCTACCCCTCGCTCGTAACGATGCGAGGCGTCGGTATGCAAACCATAGGAGCGCGCCTTGCCGGCAAGGGCAATGGTGTCGAAGAAGGCGCTCTCCAGAAACAGATCCTGTGTTGCTGCACTCACGCCGCTGTGCTCACCACCCATGACCCCAGCGATCGCGAGGGCACGCTGATGATCAGCGATAACCAAGGTATCGCTGCGCAGGGTCACTTCCTGCCCATCGAGCAGGACGAGCTTCTCCTGATCCTCAGCCATCCGAACCCTGATGCCTCCATGGATCTCGGCCAGGTCAAACGCGTGCAGTGGCTGCCCAAGCTCAAGCATTACGTAGTTGGTGACATCTACCACCGCATCGATGCTGCGGATATCGGAACGACGCAACCGCTCGACGATCCACAGCGGAGTGGGCCGCGACAGGTCTACATCACGAATCACGCGTCCGAGATAACGCGGACAGGCTGTGGGTGCCCATACCTCGACCGGGCGTACCTCATCGTGGCTCGCAGCCACCGGAACGATATCGACTGGAGCGACCGTCGCGCCGTAGATAGCGCCTACCTCACGCGCTAGCCCTGCGACAGAGAGGCAGTCGCCACGGTTCGGCGTCAGGCCTATCTCGATGCTCGCGTCGTCCAGGCCGAGATACACTCGCAAATCGCTACCAACCGGGGCATCGCCAGCCAGCTCCATCAGTCCACTGTCGTCTGTACCAACTTGTAGCTCGGTTTCCGAGCAGAGCATGCCGTTGGACTCGACGCCGCGAAGCTTCGCTTTCTTGATCTCGAAGTCGCCCGGCAGCTGAGCGCCGATCTGCGCAAAAGGAATCTTCAAGCCCGGGCGCACGTTGGGCGCACCACAGACTACCTGAAAGGTTTCGCTGCCGTTGCTGACCTGGCAGACGCGCAGCTTGTCCGCATCCGGATGTTGCTCGGTGCTCTGCACCTCACCGACGATAACGCCACTGAACTCACCGGCCACCGGTGTGACCGCATCCACTTCGAGGCCGACCATCGACAGCCTCGCCACCAGTTCCTCACGAGAAACTTGCGGATTGACCCAAGTACGCAACCACTGCTCGCTGAATTTCATCCTGCTCTCCTAAAATTTCTTTGACTGGACTCTGGACCTAGCGAAATTGAGCTAGGAACCTCAGGTCGTTATCGAAGAACAGGCGTAAGTCGTTGACGCCATAGCGCAGCATGGCAAGCCGCTCGGCTCCCATACCGAAAGCGAAGCCCTGGTATTTTTCCGGATCGATACCGGACATGCGCAACACATTCGGATGCACCATGCCGCAGCCCATCACCTCGAGCCAGCCGGTCTGCTTGCAGACGCGACATCCCTTTCCGCTGCACATGACGCATTGCATGTCCACTTCGGCCGACGGCTCGGTAAACGGGAAGAACGAGGGCCGGAAACGGACGCCCAGCGGCTTTTCGAAGAACACCCGCAAGAACTGCTCGATGGTGCCTTTTAGATCCGCAAAGCTAATACCCTCATCGACAAGCAAGCCCTCAACCTGATGAAACATAGGCGAATGGGTGATATCCGAGTCGCATCGGTAGACACGCCCCGGGCAAACGATGCGGATGGGTGGTTGCTGCGACTCCATCGTGCGCACCTGAACGGGCGAGGTATGGGTACGCAACAGCATGTTGGCGTTGAAATAGAAGGTGTCGTGCATCGCCCGGGCAGGATGATGGCCGGGGATATTGAGCGCTTCAAAGTTGTGGTAGTCGTCTTCGACCTCCGGCCCCTCGGCAACGCTATAACCGATATGGCTGAAGAATTGTTCGATCCGCTCTAGTGTACGCGTCACCGGATGCAGCCCACCGGAGGCCTCTCCCCGACCTAGCAATGTCACATCGATCCGCTCGGCAGCGAGCTTGGCGCTCAGCGCAGCTTGCTCCAGATCCGCCTTCTTGGCATTCAGCTCATCCTGAACACGGCTCTTCGCTGCATTGATGAGCGCACCGGCTTTGGGGCGTTCATCCGCGGAAAGTTTGCCCAGGGTCTGCATGACTTGGGTCAGCTCGCCTTTCTTGCCGAGATACTGAACCCGGATCTGCTCCAGGGCGTTGATGTGTTGGCTATGTTGCACCGCCTCAAGCGCTTGCGAGACCAGTGCATCCAGGTTTTCCATGTACAACCTCCAGAGGTTCTTGCAGAACCGCACCAGACGATCAGCGCTTAGGCTTTACGCGAGGTGCATTTTTGCAAATGCCCCTTCAGATACGAAATAGGGGAAGAGCACAAGGCTCTTCCCCTATCGGTGACGCTACGAATCCGAAGATTCGATTGTCGATGGGCTTAGGCCAGAGAAGCTTTGGCTTTTTCGACAATTGCAGCAAAAGCTGCTTTTTCATTCACTGCCAACTCGGCCAGGACCTTACGATCGATCTCAATGGCTGCTTTTTTCAGACCAGCAATGAAACGGCTGTAGGACAGACCATTTACACGAGCGCCGGCGTTGATACGAGCAATCCACAGAGCGCGGAACTGACGCTTCCGCTGACGGCGGTCACGGTAGGCATATTGGCCAGCCTTGATTACCGCCTGCTTGGCAACACGGAACACTCTTGAACGAGCGCCATAGTAGCCTTTAGCGAGTTTCAGAATTTTCTTGTGACGGCGACGAGCGACGACGCCACGCTTAACACGAGCCATGAGTTATTCCTCTGAGTCTTGACCGAATTAACGAACGCGCAGCATGCGCTCTACTTTTGCTTTGTCGGCCGGGTGCATCAGAGATGTACCACGCAGCTGACGCTTACGCTTGGTAGACATTTTGGTCAGGATGTGGCTTTTGAAAGCGTGCTTGTGCTTGTAGCCATTCGCCGTCTTTTTGAAGCGCTTTGCAGCGCCACTTTTAGTCTTCATCTTTGGCATGTTCGGTACTCCACAGTGTGGGTGATTTCAAATAACCGCAAGGCCTGCCAGTGCCCTGGTGGTTACTTCTTTTTCTTGGGAGCGATGACCATGATCAGCTGGCGTCCTTCCATCTTTGGATGCTGTTCGACCGAACCGTACTCCACGAGATCAGCCTCGACCCGCTTCAACAGTTCCATCCCCAGCTCCTGATGCGCCATCTCACGACCGCGGAATCTCAACGATACCTTGGCCCTGTCCCCTTCACTCAGGAAACGAACCAGGTTGCGTAGCTTGACCTGGTAGTCCCCTTCTTCCGTCCCTGGACGAAACTTTATTTCTTTAACCTGAATCTGCTTCTGGTTCTTCTTCGCTGCAGCAACCTGCTTCTTCTTTTCGAAGAGGTGCTTGCCGTAATCCATGATCCGGCACACAGGAGGAACCGCATCGGCGGAAATTTCCACCAGATCCAGCTTGGCTTCTTCAGCTATACGAAGCGCTTCATCAATCGAGACGATGCCAACCTGCTCGCCATCAGCACCAATCAAACGGACCTCACGAGCCGAGATATTCTCGTTGATCGGGGCCTTGGGTGCAGCTCGTTTATCCTGTCTCATTTCACGCTTAATAGTCATTACTCCAATTCTTGGCGACCACGCCGGGAAACCGCTTGTGTCAGCAGCTGCGCGAAGTCATCCAAGGGCATGGAGCCCAGATCGACGCCTTCACGGGTGCGCACAGCAACGGCTCGTGTCTCTACTTCCCGATCTCCGATAACCAAGAGATAGGGAACCTTGAGCAAGGTATGCTCGCGGATTTTAAAGCCGATCTTTTCGTTTCTCAAGTCGGACTTGGCACGGAAGCCGCTTTGGGTAAGTGTTTTCTCCACTTCCTGTGCGAAATCAGCCTGCTTATCGGTGATATTCATGACCACAGCTTGCGTCGGAGCCAGCCAGGCCGGGAACGCGCCCTCATAGTGCTCGATAAGAATACCTATAAAGCGCTCGAACGAACCAAGGATCGCGCGATGCAGCATGACTGGAGTTTTTCGACTGTTATCCTCCGCCACGTAACTCGCATCGAGACGCTGGGGCATGTTCGGATCGTACTGCAAGGTGCCGCACTGCCAGGAACGACCCAGGCAGTCGAGCAACGTGAACTCGATCTTCGGACCGTAGAACGCACCCTCCCCCGGCAAATACTCCCAAGGCAAACCAGCCGCATCCAGCGCACCTGCCAAGGCTGCTTCGGCGCGATCCCAGAACGCATCGTCTCCGACGCGCTTCTCAGGCCGCGTTGACAACTTCAATTTGATGTCACTGAAACCGAAATCAGCATAGACCTGCATGGTCAGCCTGATGAAATCAGCTGCCTCAGCACTGACCTGCTCCTCAGTGCAGAAAATGTGCGCGTCATCCTGGGTAAAACCCCGGACACGCATGATTCCGTGCAGCGCACCAGAGGGCTCGTTGCGGTGGCAAGAGCCAAACTCTGCAAGACGCAGCGGCAGCTCACGGTAACTTTTGAGCCCCTGATTGAACACCTGAACGTGACAGGGACAGTTCATAGGCTTGATCGCGTAATCGCGGCTTTCCGACTCAGTGGTAAACATGTTTTCAGCGTAGTTACCCCAGTGCCCGGATCTCTCCCACAGGCTGCGATCTACAACTTGCGGTGTTTTGATCTCTTGGTAGCCGTTCACACGCTGCACGCCGCGCATGTACTGTTCAAGCACTTGGTAGATGGTCCAGCCATTCGGGTGCCAGAACACCATGCCAGGCGCCTCTTCCTGGGTATGGAAGAGATCAAGGCGCTTGCCAATCTTGCGATGATCGCGCTTTTCGGCTTCTTCAATTCGCTGAATGTAAGCAGCGAGCTGCTTCTTGTCCGCCCAGGCAGTGCCGTAGACGCGCTGAAGCTGTTCATTCTTCGCATCGCCACGCCAGTAGGCACCGGACAACTTGGTCAGCTTGAATGACTTGAGGAAACGAGTATTTGGCACATGCGGACCACGACACATGTCGACGTATTCTTCGTGGTAGTAGAGACCCATGGCCTGCTCGTCAGGCATGTCATCAACCAGACGTAGCTTGTAGTCCTCACCACGCGACCGGAATACTTCGATAACCTCAGTACGAGGCGTAACCTTTTTGATCACATCGTATTCGGTATCAATCAACTGCTTCATGCGCTGCTCGATAGCAGCCATATCATCCGGGGTAAACGGCCGCTCGAAGGCGATATCGTAATAGAAACCTTCGGCAATGACCGGACCAATAACCATCTTCGCAGTTGGATAGAGCTGCTTGACAGCGTGACCAACCAGGTGAGCGCAGGAGTGGCGGATGATCTCCAGCCCCTCTTCATCCTTCGGCGTGATGATCTGCAGGCTCGCATCGGTCTCGATCAGGTCACAGGCATCAACCAGACGACCATTGACCTTACCGGCAAGAGTCGCCTTGGCTAAACCGGCGCCAATGGATTGCGCCACTTCAGCAACGGAGACCGGTTGATCGAACGAACGCTGACTGCCGTCAGGAAGAGTAATGGTGGGCATGGCGCCTCCTCTCCTAGTGGTGACCCCTACCAAAGGCCACATGGGTTGGGATGAGCCAGGAAAGCGACCCGCCGAATAACCTGCCGCACATTGGCAGGAGCCCTAAGGCGATCGAGACGGACCGAAGTCACTGGAAATACGGGAGCGCGGATGCTTTCAGAAAGCCGCCGCACTGACAAGCAAGGCATAAAAAAAGGGTCGCTAGCGCGACCCTTTTCGGAATTGGTAGGCACAATTGGATTCGAACCAACGACCCCCACCATGTCAAGGTGGTGCTCTAACCAACTGAGCTATGTGCCTCCGATGGACGCGCATTCTAGAGACTCGCCTGAAAGAGTCAAGCGCTTTTTCGCTAAGCCACTGATATTTGTAATTTTTGGCCTAACGAATAGGAACCTAATGCTGCTATAGCGCGCGCAGCACTCTCGAGATAGCATCGGCGTCAAGTATTTACAACAGGACAACCATAATGTCGCACACCTCATACCCGGCGTCCTATTACGCGGCCTCAGCGAACCCGGCTCCAGTTCGCACCCCCCTGAAAACCGACATTGAGACGGATGTCTGCATAATCGGCGCTGGCTATACCGGGCTGTCGACAGCGCTGTTCCTTCTCGAGCAAGGATTTCGCGTCGTCGTACTGGAGGCCGCCAAGGTCGGCTTTGGCGCCTCCGGACGCAATGGCGGGCAGATCGTCAACAGTTACAGCCGCGATATCGACACAGTCGAGCGCACTGCCAGTGCTGAAGCTGCACGGCTAATCGGGGCCATGGCTTTCGAGGGTGGGCGCATCATCCGCGAGCGAGTGGCACGTTATGGCATCGACTGCGATCTGAAAAGCGGAGGCGTATTTGCCGCATTCAATATCAAGCAGATGCACCATCTCGAGTCGCAAAAAGCGCTCTGGGAGCGTTACGGCTACGATCAACTTGAGATGCTCGACCACGTCGGCATCAGAAAGGTTGTTGCGTGCGAGCGATACGCAGGCGGACTGCTGGATCATGGCGGCGGCCACATCCATCCGCTCAACCTTGCACTAGGCGAAGCAGCAGCCGTCGAATCGCTGGGCGGCGTGATCCACGAACAAACCCCTGCAGTCCGTATCGATCGAGGAAGCAATCCGCGTGTTCATACTCAGCACGGCCAAGTGACCGCGAAGTTCGTCGTCGTTGCGGGAAATGCCTATCTCGGAGGACTGATTCCGGAATTGGCAGCTAAATCCATGCCCTGCGGAACCCAAGTGATTGCTACAGAGCCCCTCGACCCTGAGTTAGCAGCGGCCCTGCTCCCACAAGACTACTGCGTAGAAGACAGCAACTACCTGCTCGACTACTTTCGGCTATCCGCCGACAAGCGGCTGATCTATGGCGGTGGAGTGGTCTACGGCGCGCGCGATCCAGCCGATATTGATTCGATCATCCGACCGAAAATGCTCAAAACCTTCCCTCAACTCGAACACATCAAGACGGATTTCGCCTGGACCGGCAACTTTCTGATGACACTATCGCGCTTACCGCAAGTCGGCCGACTCGGCGATAACATTTATTATTCCCAAGGCTGCAGCGGTCATGGTGTCACCTACACCCATGTCGCCGGGAAAGTTATCGCCGAAGCACTACGGGGCCAGGCAGAGCGATTCGACGCCTTTGCCAGCTTGCCGCATTACCCCTTTCCTGGTGGTCAGAAGTTCAGCGCGCCAATAAGTGCGCTCGGTGCGCTCTATTACAGCCTGCGCGATAGGATCGGCTTCTGACGCATCACTGAACGGGGCAAGCTGGAGCGGCCTCACAGGCGCCAGGCTCGTCCGGCCCTGGGGGTAGCTCTGCTCTGAATCGGCGGTCCTTCGGCGCCAGCTGCACCGCGCACGCCTGGGATGCAGATGCCTGAATACGGCATCCCCGCTCCGCCATCACCTGCGAAAGGTTGAACCAGGCAGGTGCGAAAGAGTTGTCACGCTGAACACTGGTCCGCAGGGCTTGCTCCGCAGCATGCCCGTCGCCTAGCGCGTACCGAGCATTGGCGAGCACGAACCATGACAAGCCACTAGACCAATGTTGCGCAGCCGTTTCATAAGCGTTCAAAGCCGCACCATCACGCCCGATTTGCTCAAGATCGTTCCCAGCCTTCAGCCAGACAGCTTCCTGCGCAGTACGAGGCAACTGATCGGGCGAAACCGTCACCACAGCCCAACGCTTGCCCTTGGCCCAGCTTCGCTCGAACTGGCGAAAAGTTCCGGTCCAGCGTCGAGTAGTCCCGGAGCGCAGCACGAGGGTCTGCGTCGCCAGGTCATACCCCACCACCACCGCAAAATGCCATTGAGGCCAGCGATCAAAGGCAAGGTTCTGCAGCACCAGAACAGGATTTCCAGCTGCCACTTCGGTCAGCACCGCTTCAAGCCGGGGCTCTAACGGATAAACCAGCAAATCGTGAGCCCTGGCAGCCGCAACCATTTCAACCTGCAGGCTGCCCTTGCGCTGCGGAAGATAAACCCGCTCGACTAGCTGCTCCGGCCGGGTAGCGATGCCACGCTGGGTAAGCATAGTCGCGAGCGCAGCAGGCCCGCATTGATAGTCTTCTTGCGGAAAGAATGGAACTTCGTCCAACTCAATCTGCTCGGGGAGACCCGCGACTCCAACCGGGACGATCGGCGCTCGCGCACACGCCCCGAGAAGGAGTACGGCAAACAGCAATAGCAGTCGCTGCATTAACGGTTGATGCAGTTGACGAAGTTAAAGATGTTCGTAGCGCACAGGAGGTCGGTCACGATGAAGATGACGAGAAACAGCACGATAATCCCAACCACCCCTGCACCGGCCGGCGCTTGATCCAGTTGCTGATTGAACTGTGCAAGTTCTGCAGGTGTCAGGCTGTTGATTCGCTGCTCGACCTGATCCTGCTCAACGCCCATTGAGACTAGTTTTTTCTGGACGTCTTGATTCTCAAGCATTGTCAGCAATTGCTGGCGATCTACCTGCTGCTGTTGTTCGGCAATTATTTCCGCACTGCCGATCATTGCCGCCTGGGCCAGTGGAATCTGTGCGAACAGCATGAAATGCATCGCTGCTAAAAGGGTGGCAACACGCTTCATCACGGACGAGTTAAACATGGCGGAATTCCTTGATTTTTGTTTGCGGCCAGTGCGGTGCGCAATGTGCCTTCAACAGTAAGACGGGGCGACTGTTCCGCCAGTTCCCTTTGCCCGCGGTGGTTTGCGCCAGCGGCTCGACTGGATTTGCGGACTCGTGACTGTTATCAACAACGTCAAAACCGAAGGAGACCGATATGAACATTGTACCCATAGCTGCTCTGATGGCATGCAGCGCCATCCTAACTGGCTGTCAGCCGCCATTCGGCACCGTGCAACCGACAAGAAGCAATGCCGGTAAATGCGATGCTTCTCCTATCCAGACGCTTATTGGGGAGCAGGCCAGCCCGGAGCTTCTCGATCAGGCCCGACGAAAAAGCAAGGCCGCCATTGCTCGAATCGTTCGACCGGGAGACGTTGTGACAATGGAATACAACGCTCAGCGGCTAACCCTGACGACAGACGAATCGCTTGAAATTCTACGAGTCAGCTGTGGTTAAGCAAAACCGCTACTGGCCGCAAAAGATCCGAAAGCCTTTCGGATCCTGGCAGTAAAACGACACGGGGCGCAGGCAAGGCCAACCGTTACACCTATAAATCTACCCAATCAATGTGCCATTGCCCTGCGTGCCAGCAGGTGGCTCGCGGAAAACGACTTTGGCGGAGCCAACAAGAAATACAGGTCGTACCGCTTGATGATCATCTGAGCCAGCAAGGGCGCGACAAGCCCGATCAAGGTTCCGACAATCAAATGGACAGCTATGGAGTCGATGCCCATAAAGCTGCCAAGGACCACTCGGATACCGCTCCCCGCCAGAATATGCATCAGGTAGATCGTCATGGATGAGGCGCCAATGAATAGCAGCCAGCCCATGCGAAACCGGCCGAGCCACATCGAAAGGGCGATCACGAACAGGATCGAAACAGTCGCCAGCGCAAGCACCGACAAGCCGCCCACCTCCCAATTCAAGCCGAACGTTACGTGAAACAGGTACTGCCCAATTAGAAATGACGCCCCGAGCAACAAGGTGAGAGGGACATACCGGGCAAGGAAGTACGCCTTGATCTCGTTGAACCAAATACCGAGCGCAAAGAACACAGCATTGCCGAAGATAAACTTGCCGATACTGCCGACAGCCAGATCTTGACTGAGCACATAAAGCACACCGAAGACCAGCAAAAGCGGCAGAAAGTAACGACGGTCGGTCTTGGCGTAAACCAAGGAGCAGACAACGAAGACCAGGAACAGCGCATAGAGGAACCAGAACTGAGCCCGTGGCGACCAGAGCAACGAGAACACCTCCCCTAACGTCACATCACCGTTCGTGTAGTTTGATAGCACGACCTCTACCACGCCCTGCAACAAAGACCACACGATGAAGGGGTAAACAATGGTATCGATCTTGTTCACGACCAGTCCGGTTTTCCCTCGCTTAACCAGTGAGTCGTAAAAGAACAAACCCGACAGGAAGAAAAACAGTGGCATGTGGAAGCTATAGATGACGCTATCGACGAGAAGATACTTGTCTTGATCCATCGACAAACCGGCGTTGAAGACTCCACGCGCGACATGTCCGTAGACCACCAGAATGATCCCAATGGCTTTGGCGTAATCGACCCAGGCATTTCTCTCCTGCATCATATTTCTCCTTGGTTATGGGCAATACCAGACACATCACAGCCAGAGTTGGCAAAGACGGGAAAGGTAGACAGTAAAAAATCCGATCAGTTTGTCGCCGGCAGCGAGGGGCGACGATGTCCGACGTAATGCCTTGAGCCTTGGGGTCACGGCAGACATCCGGTCCATTGCTGATTCAGCCATTAACTAAGGGCCACTCGACGTAAAATTCACTGAGTACAGCATTGCCCAAACGATGCAGACTGGTAGCTCTCAAGACTCCCATTCACCGAGGCTGCAGACGAGGGCGCCTGAAGCTAAATCCTGCCTACCCCGCCCTCCCTTTTCGTTCGATATCCAACAGAACGACGACCGATTAGGTCATCGCGTCCCCCACCTTACGGTTGTTGGATACTGCGACCGGGTGTTATAGACAGAATTTTGAAGGAGCATTCGATGGTTCAAGGCAGGTTTGCGAATTGCTCGATTCTGCTGTTGGCGGGCGGGCGAGGACAGCGCATGGGCGGGCGAGACAAGGGGCTCGTAGACTGGCACGGCAAGCCCCTTTTGGCGTGGCCGCATCGCATAGCTCGCCCCCTGACGGATGATCTCCTTATTTCTTGCAACCGCAACCAAACGCGTTACGCCGCTTTTGCCGACCGGCTGGTTAATGACGATGAGCCGGATTTTCCGGGACCGCTTGCAGGCATACGAGCCGGGCTCGCAGCGGCTTACCACCATTGGATGATGGTGCTGCCCTGCGACGCACCCCTGATAGACGAAGCATTACTAAGACAACTGTACGAAACGGCACAACAAGACCCCGACACGCCTTTGATGACTCGAAGAGGCGCACAGTGGGAACCATTGTTCTGCATCATCCCGGTCAAACTTGCCCCCGCTATCGAGGCCGCCTGGCAAATGGGCGAACGAAGCAATTTGAAGGCGCTACTGACGCTGCAAGTGCGCGCCCTTGATCTCCATCCAGACGACCCGCGCCTGGCCAATCTAAACTCACCGGAGCTGCTTTCGCAGCAGGCGCCTCCAGAGGGAACTTAGGCGCGTCAAACGCCGTCACAGACGCAACTACAGAGGAGTTTCAATATGCGTACAATTACCGGGCCCGCCTTGGCCGCCCTGGTCGGAATGACCCTCCTTACCGGTTGCTCGAGCCCCAGCGTCATCACGCTCAACGACGGTCGCGAAATTCAAACGCTGGACCAGCCTGAATATGACGACGAAGCAGGCTTCTATGAATTTGAAGGCATTGACGGGAAACCGGGCAGAGTAAATAAGGATCAGGTTCGCACCGTCCAAGAGCTCTAGCTCACCGCTCTTACGGGCGACGCATCATCCTTGGCACTGGTGAAAAAGCCTTCGCTAGACGCTTGTGAAGCAAAACTTTTTATGTAAAATGCGCGCCATCTTCGGAGCGTAGCGCAGCTTGGTAGCGCGTCTCGTTCGGGACGAGAAGGTCGCTGGTTCGAATCCAGTCGCTCCGACCAAAATCCCGCTCAGGCTTATATCAGTCTTGAAAAAAACCGGCCCTATGGCCGGTTTTTTTTGCTTTGAACCATAAGGCATTGCCTAGGTTTACCTCCCTCGCCCCTTTTGATATCGATTCGTCACGGCTGACTCGGGCTCATCCACCACGCTTCATCGAAGCTAGCGTACGCTAGCTCCGCAAGAACCAAACGACTTGCTCTACCTCGAACGGCCAATCCAGTTCAGCGCCCGTGTCGACACGACGGAGCACGGGTATACGAAGGCCATAGCTGTCAAACCAATCCGGACGCTCCGCTATATCCAGCAGTTCAACTAGCAACCCATTCTCTACGAGCGGCAGCACTACCGCCTCGGCTTGCTCACACAGGTGGCAACCCAGCGTTCCGAATAGCTGACATTCTGGAAGATACATAGTCAGGAGCTCATTAAGGGGCAGCGCAATTCTAGCAGGCCCGTCACGATGCAGCAGACCGCCCACAGCGTCTCGTTCTCTGGACCTAGTCCGAATAAAAAAGTGTGACCTTGAACCCACTCAAACAACGGTTTGATTTTGCGAATCGACGCGACGCTGGCAAACGGCTAGGATGCGGCAGCCCAAGCGACCCCAGAGCCGCAGGGCCGGAGGCTTAGGCACGCATCGGTAGTATTTCTGGCCGGCGTTTAATTGGTCAGAAACAGCTATCAGAAGAGCTACCAACGCCCCACACTTAAGCCTTAAAGACTAAGGTCTAAAGGCTCAAATACTGAGGTAGTGTTTTATTACACGGCGCCAAAGAGCGACTTCAGAGCATCATCCAACGAGGAGAAATAAGAAATGCTCAAGACCCCAATCGCCCGGGGCGTGGCCCTTGCCACTCTGGGAGCAACACTGGCTATTCCAACCATGGCTCAGGCTGCGTTCGTTGAGGACACCAAGGCTGGTTTGGAACTGCGTAACTTCTACATGAATTCTGACAACCGTTCCGTTCCTTCCTCGTCTCAATCGAAGAGTGAAGAATGGGCGCAGGGCTTTTTGCTGAGAGCAGAGTCTGGCTATACAGAAGGCACGGTCGGTTTCGGCGTAGACGCACTAGGCCTCCTGGGTGTGAAGTTGGATTCCGGACGCGGGCGTACTGGGACCGGGCTACTGCCTACTGATAACGACGGTTCTGCTCCAGATGAATATTCTGAACTGGGACTCACAGCCAAAGCTAAGATCTCCAGCACCGTATTGAAAGTCGGCACGCTTGAACCGAAGAATATGGCAGTTGCACGGAGCGATTCTCGCTTGCTGCCGCAGACTTTCAAGGGCGGCCAGCTAATCTCGCAAGAAGTGAAAGGATTGACAGTTGACCTAGGCTATCTAACCGAAGTGAATGAGCGAAACGACTCACACTACGAGGATCTCAAAGGCGCTTTGAAAGGCGGCACCACCGCCAACGATATAGACAATTTTATCTTTGCTGGCGCTAGCTACAAGCTGTTAGACAACCTCACCGGCAGCTACTACTACAGCAATCTGGAAGAAGCCTACAAGCAGCACTCGTTCAACCTCGTTCACGTGCAGCCGCTTGGAGAAGGTCAGTCACTGAAAACTGATCTTCGTTATGCCCGTTCTAGCGATGACGGCTCTTCAACAGTTGACAACAAAGCGTTAGGTGGAATGGTGACCTACTCGGTTAGCGGCCACAGCTTCGGTCTTGCCTATCAGGAAATGAAAGGCGACACCGGCTTTGCTTACCTGAGCGGTACAGACCCATTTCTCGTCAATTACGTTATGATCGCTGCGGATTTTGCTAACGCGAATGAAGAGTCTTGGCAGGCTCGTTATGACTATAACTTCGCTGCGATCGGGATTCCTGGCCTGACCTTTATGACCCGCTATGTAACCGGCGACGACTTCGGCGCAGGTGGCAATGGTAAGGAATGGGAGCGCGATACAGATATCGCCTATGTCTTCCAGGAAGGCGCCCTGAAGAACCTGGGCGTGAAATGGCGTAACGGTACTTATCGCAGCAATAGCACTCGCGATATCGATCAGAACCGCCTGATCGTCAGCTACACTATCCCGCTGATGTAATAGCGGCTGCAGCGTGAAAACGCAGTAGAGAGGGAAACCCGCTTCGGCGGGTTTTCTTTTTGCTGGTCTTTTCTCATGCTGCGGAGCCATTGTGAACTTCGGATAAATGGATGCTCCAAGCGCTTTCAACCGAAACGGGAACCTTGCACCGCCTGCACGCTCGAAACCCTAAGCACCGGGACCTATCGTCCCTGCGAGACTCAAGAGGAACTGCAGATGTCTACCGAATCGACTTTCGGCACCAGCGACAACACGCCAATCCCTGACGGAACAACCGAAACCCACAACTCGTCCCTGATCGATAAGCCCGCTCATCGTCGCAATCTGCAGGCAGCTCAGAATGCGCTCATCGAAGAATTCCATACCCTCATAGGCGATACCGAGCGCCTGTTGAAACACACGCAGGATACTGCCGGCACCCAGACTGAAGAGCTCCGCGGTAAGATCAACGCCAACCTCAGTCGGGCCCGCCAGATGCTTAAGGATCAGGAAGGTACCCTGAAGGAACAGGGCCAGGCCGCCATCCAGTGCACCGAGGAGTATGTTCATACTCACCCATGGCAATCGATCGGTATTGCGGCGGGAGTTGGCTTTCTCTTCGGCCTGATTACCCGCCGCTAATAATGTGGGGAACGGATCCAATGGAAACCAGACACGCTGAAGACGCCCCTGCGCCGTCCATCAAGAAGATGGGCAGCGCGGTTGCAGGCCTCGTACAAGGGCATCTGGAGCTCATCGGAATTGAGATTCAGGAAGAGCGGGCGCGGGTCTTCAAGCTGTTTCTTCTGGCCAGTCTCAGCTTGATCCTTGGGTTGCTGATTCTCGTTGGGCTGTCGGCGGCAATTGTGATCGCCTTTTGGGACAGCAACCCTATCGCGGCGATTCTGGTTCTCTGCGCTATTTATGCGGTTGTACTGGCCGTCTGCATCAGCCGCGCCATACGTCTCGCCAAAGAAAGCGTCTCGCCTTTTCAAGCGACGGTCGAAGAATTGGCCCGCAACCGGGAGCGTTTACTGCCATGAGCCTTCCACTCAGCAGCTCCGGCGATCTAGCCATGCGTAAGGACCTGGTTCGCTTGCGCATGGAAATGAACCGCCAACAAGTCCTGTATCACTCACAGCCGTTAGTCCACCCTTTCCAACGATTCAAGGGAATGGTCGCGAGCCGTGGCACGACCTCGGAGCACCATAGTGGGAAAGGCCCACTGATGATTGCCGCGACTGTGGGGCTTACCCTCTTCGGCCGTCGACTGGGCAAGGTCGGCAGACTGGCCAGGGTAGGCATAATGCTCTACCCCCTGATCCGCAGGCTGCGGCACTAGACGTAGAAATGGTCTTTGTGCGTGACTCAGGTGATACGCCTCCCAGCTAAATGCTGATGGTCTCGCGGCCAGCAACTCCTGTAGGCTGGCAGCCTTCTACAGGAATGGTTATCAGGCTGCTCAGTTGTGCGTACAGAGGAATCTGATCCGCTGAGCAAGCCTCCCCCACTGGCGACATCAAGGAGGTTGCTCTTTGGACTGGCACACGCTGCTCAATCGTGAGCGGCTCGGAAAATCTGTACGTAGCAATGAAGAGCTTGGTCGGAGTCCGTTCCACAAGGACCACGACAGGATCATCTTTTCCGGTGCGTTCCGCCGGCTTGGGCGCAAAACCCAGGTGCATCCGGTATCAAGCAACGACCATATTCACACACGCCTTACCCATTCGCTGGAGGTCAGCTGCGTTGGCCGCTCGCTCGGCATGCGCGTGGGTGAAGTGCTTCGCGATGACATGCCAGAGTGGTGCAGCCCAGCAGACCTCGGCATGGTGATCCAGTCCGCCTGTTTGGCTCATGATATCGGCAATCCACCGTTCGGCCACTCCGGAGAGGATGCCATCCGCCATTGGTTTCAACAGGCTGCCGCACGCGGTTGGCTGGATGACATGAGCGATGCCGAACGCGCTGATTTTCTCAATTTCGAGGGCAACGCCCAAGGCTTCCGGGTGCTCACCCAGCTCGAGTACCATCAGTTCGACGGCGGCACGCGCCTGACCTACGCAACGCTGGGAACCTACCTCAAGTACCCCTGGACATCGCGTCATGCAGAGGCGCTTGGGTACAAGAAACACAAGTTCGGTTGCTACCAGAGCGAGCTGCCGTTACTGGAGCAGATAGCCGCTAAGCTCGGCCTTCCAAAGCTGGACGAGCAGCGCTGGGCGCGACACCCCCTGGTCTATCTGATGGAGGCTGCCGACGATATTTGCTATGGGCTCATCGATCTCGAAGATGGCCTTGAGATGGACCTTCTGGAGTATGGCGAGGTTGAAGCCCTACTTTTGAATCTGGTGGGCGATGACGTGCCTGAGACCTACCGGCAGCTGGGTCCCGAAGGCTCACGTCGGCGCAAGCTGGCGATCCTCAGGGGCAAGGCCATTGAGCATCTCACCAATGCCGCCGCGGAAGCTTTCGTCGAACAACAGCAGGCGTTGCTGACCGGTCACCTTACTGGAGATTTGGTCGAGCATATGCATGGCCCAGCCAAGCAATGCGTCCTGCAGGCCAAGGCCATGGCCCGGGAAAAGATTTTCCAAGACAAGCGCAAGACACTGCACGAGATTGGCGCCTATACGACGCTCGAAATACTGCTCAACGCGTTCTGTGGGGCAGCACTGGAGCAACACGGGGGTCGCACACTATCGTTCAAGAATCGCCGCATCTTGGATCTGCTCGGAAACAACGCACCAGATCCTGACTGGCCGCTGTATCAATCGTTTATTCGAATGATCGACTTCATCGCAGGCATGACTGACAGCTACGCGACCGAGATGGCCAGCGAAATGACCGGACGCTCGAGCCCGACGTGAGCCTGATGAAGAAGTCGCTATGGAAGTATGTCGGCTGGCAGCCTGGGCGCCCCGCCTGGGGTGCTGCCGCAGTCGCCGGTCTGGGTTGCGCCCTGCCCTTGCTGCTGGGACTGTTTAGCGGCCATCCCGGCTTCCTGTGGGCGACGGTTGGTGCATTCCAGGCGGCAAAGGCGAACCCGCTCCACCGCCTCGGCATGCTGCGAATGCTGCTCTTGATTGGGCTTGGCGCCGGTAGCGCCGGGCTCGGCTTCTGGTCAGCGACACACCCCCTGATCAGTCTCGGCCTGTTTGCCTTCTACGGCCTGTTGCTCGCATGGCTGCAACGATACGGCAGCGAGGCCGGTAAGCTCGGGATAGGTCTGGCCATCTGCTTGTGTCTGGGCCAGGGCCAGCATGGCGTTGGCGATTTCAACAATCCTCAGGCGATTGCCGCGCTGTTTGCCCTGGGCGGCCTTTGGGTCACTCTTCTAGCTTTCGGTCTTCGAGGCATGCATGGCTTGCGTATGTGGCCGTATATGCCACGACTGTTGAGCTTGTTGAAAGTGTTGCGCCGCCGAGCACGGCGCACACCCATTCGCCAGTGGCGGCTGCACGCGATTAGCTACGTCCTGGCAGCAGCGATTGGCGGTCTGATCGTAACCCTGGCAGATCTACCCCGAGGCTACTGGCTGACGCTTGCGGTGTTCACCACTCTGCAGATGGACCTTCAGCGCAGCTTCGTTCGCGCCCTGCAAGCCAGCATCGGGATCTTCTGTGCAGCGGCGGTGTTGATCTATATGGGCCACAGCCTGGCCGATCCACCCATGATGGTCATGATCATGCTGCCGTTGGTAATGCTCAGCCGGGCATTCCAGTCGCACCACTATGGGTTATTCGTTCTGCAGACAACCTTGAGCTTCGTTCTGCTGGCCGAAACGTTGGCGCAAGATTGGGGTTTGCCACAGCTGCGTCTGATCAATGCCGCCATTGGCGTGGGCGTGGCGCTGGTTGTTACCTTACTCATGTACTTACTGCGCCGGCTGGCTACCCGGATTGCGTTGCGCAAATCCAGGCATCCAGCCGCAACCGATCAGGGCAGGGATGATTCGATCACGCCTTAGCGTTGATCTCGTTTTCCGGATACCAAACGTCCATCAACGGGCTCACGTTGAATTCGGACAGCTCTTCACGGCCCTTGAGCCAAGCCTCTACCTGACCGCGCTGCTCTTCATTGACCGAACCGCGAGTGGCCAGGCAGACGAAACCGTAATCTTCGCCGCCAATATAGCCCAGACCGTTGACCTCGATGGCTTCGTTCAGGAAGGCTTCCAGAAACGCATCGACCGCCTTGGCTTCGAGACCATCACGGTAGGTCAGACTGACCTCGAAACCCAATTCCTGGAATTCATCGACACAAAGTTTTTTGCGCAAACGACGCGAGCGATTGGTAGCCATTGATTCGGTCCTTACATAACGATAATAACGGCGCGCACTCTAACAGCAACGGACGGCTAGTGCGATTGCCGGGCCGGCCTGCTAGACCAATATTTCCAAAACAACGACAGCTCGCTAAGTCTTTATTTGCAGGGAAGGGAGCCAGACGTCTACGCTTGTCGGATGAGAAGCACGTCACTTCTCGGACGTGGGCATAATGGCCCGCCATTCTTCCCTGAACGCTGTAGGGAACCTGTATGTCATTGATCTCGAGTCTGTCTGCCCCAGCCAATCGGAGCGGCGCGATTAGCCAGTTCCTCTCCCGTGTCGCCGCTGCCGCGCTAGCGCTGCCGCTGGCGTTTCCCGCCTTCGCCGAAACCGTCAATCAGACCTTACCGCCCCGCGTGGCGCAGGCGCTCAAGGCAAACAAGATCGAGAACAGCGCGCTATCCGTCGTCATGCTACCGCTCAACGGTACCGGATCACCGACGTTCGTAAATGCGGACGTCTCGGTTAACCCAGCCTCGACCATGAAGCTGGTCACGACGTACGCCGCGCTGGAACTACTGGGTCCTAACCACCAGTGGAAGACAGAGTTCTATGCTGACGGACCGGTCGAGAACGGCACGCTAAATGGCAACCTTTACCTCAAGGGCGGCGGTGATCCGAAGCTCAACATGGAAAAGCTCTGGTTGTTGCTGCGAGACCTGCGAGCCAACGGCGTAGAGACCGTTACGGGCGATCTTATCCTCGACCGCAGCCATTTCGTGCAACCGACGTTGCCGGTCTTCGACGACGATGGCAATGACAAGAACAAGCCTTTCCTGGTCGGACCAGATGCACTCTTGGTCAACCTCAAGGCACTTCGCTTCATCGCCCGCAACGATGACGGCAACGTCAAAGTCTTGGTCGAGCCGCCAATTGCCACCGTTCAGATCGACAATCGCATTCAGGCATTGCCAAAAGCCAAATGCCCGGGCTGGCCCGACATCCGCTACAACCCGATCGAAAACGGTAATGGGGTAACCGTGGTCGTCACCGGCAAGCTGCCGGCTGGATGCAGCGGACAGACTTACCTCTCAGTACTCGACCACCAGCGCTATGCCGCCGGTGCGGTACGGGCGATCTGGAAGGAGCTTGGCGGCACTATTCTCGGCGGGGATCGAGTAGCGCCAGTGGCCAAGGATGCAAAAATGATTGCACGAGCCTACTCGCCAGATCTGGTTGAGATCATTCGCGACATCAACAAGTACAGTAACAACACCATGGCAAGGCAGTTGTTCCTGAGTTTGGGCGCCGAATTCCGTAACGGAGCGGATGCAGATGATTCCATGGCCGCGCAGCGGGTCATCCGGCAGTGGCTGGCGAAAAAGGGTTTGATTTCGCCGCACTTGGTCATCGAGAACGGATCCGGCCTGTCGCGGGCCGAACGCGTCAGCGCACGCGAATTGGCCAGCCTGCTACAAGCCGCTTGGAAAAGCCCATACGCGGCAGAGTTCATATCATCCATGCCGCTGGCCGCAGTGGACGGCACCATGCGCAAGCGCCTGCGCAATACAGGGGTTGCCGGCAAGGCGCATGTCAAGACCGGAACGTTGAACACAGTGCGTGCAATTGCAGGCTATAGCCGCGACAACGACGGCAATACCTGGGCCGTCGTCGCGATACTCAACCATCCTCGCCCGTGGGGCGCTTCCTCGGTGCTGGATCAGGTACTGGTGAGTCTGTACAACCGTCCGGCCAACGAGAATACCGCGCAACGTTAGTCAATTAAGTGCTGGCGTCGGAGGCCACCGCCGACGCTGGACTTACGGCAGCAACGCTAGGTAACCGCCGCAGGTGTCACTCGTGCGCGGCGCTGGGACCGCAACGCCGTAGCGCCCACCCCACCGTCAATCAGCGTGCCTGCAGTTCCCAAGCACGATGGATCTTGCTGTTGCGACGAAAATCCTCATCCAGTGTGGCACTGGTAATTTCCTCCACGGCGTAGCGCTCGGCCACGCCCGCGTCGAGCACGAACTTGCGGAAGTTGTTGGAAAAATACAACGTGCCGCCAGCAGCCAATCTCGCCATCGCCAGGTCGAGCAAAGCGACATGATCGCGCTGGACATCGAACACCCCCTCCATGCGCTTCGAGTTGGAGAACGTCGGCGGGTCGATAAAGATCAGATCGTATTCGCCACGATCCTCCTCTAGCCAGGCCATAACGTCAGCCTGCTCCAGACGTTGTCGATCTGACAGGCCATTCAGTGCCAGATTGCGTCGCGCCCAATCCAGATAGGTTTTCGACAGATCAACACTGGTCGTGCTGCGAGCGCCGCCCTTGGCCGCGTGAACGGTTGCAGTTGCGGTGTAGCAATACAGATTCAAGAAACGCTTGCCAGCCGCCTCGCGCGCGATACGTTGCCGCATCGGCCGATGGTCAAGAAACAACCCGGTATCGAGGTAGTCGGTGAGATTCACCAATAGCTTGACATCGCCCTCGGTAACTTCAAGAAAGGTTCCCTGACTGGCCTGACGCTCGTACTGCCGCGTTCCACTCTGGCGCTCACGACGCTTGACCACAACACGGTCCTGGGAAATGCCCAGCGCCTGAGGGATGGCGCCCAACGCGTCGTACAGTCGCGCCTGGGCTTTCTCAGGGTCAATCGAGCGCGGCGGCGCGTATTCCTGCACATGCACCCAGTCGCCATATAGATCGATCGCCAGGGCATACTCGGGCATGTCGGCATCGTACAGGCGGTAGCACTGGATACCTTGCTTGCGGGCCCATTTGCCCAGAAGCTTCAAATTTTTCTGCAGCCGGTTAGCGAACATCTGCCCGCCTTCACTGAGGCGCGCCAACTCCTGCACGGGTTTGTCTTCGTTCTTTGGCTCAGTAGCGGACGACCGTTGGCCAGTGACGAACTGGTCCAGTTCGACCTTTATCAACAACAATTTGCAAGGCAGCGCACCGTTCCAGAAGGCGTATTGCTTGTGGCTGCGGATGCCCATGCGCTTGCCCAGCTCCGGTGCTGAGGTCAACACCGCCGCTTCCCAGCCGAGGCACGCCTGTCGCAGTCGCTCACCGAGGTTCTGGTAGAGATAGACCAGACTCGCCTCATCGCCCAAACGCTCGCCATACGGAGGATTGCAGATGACCAGGCCTTTCTGATTCTGGTCAGGCCGAGGCTCGAACGTCGCTACATCACCCTGATAGACACGGATCCAACTCGCCAGCCCCGCTCGCTCTATATTGTTCTTCGCCGGTTGGATCAGGCGCGGGTCCGCCTCGTAGCCACGGATCCATAATGGCGGCCTGGCCATGCCCGCTTCGGCACGCGCCTGTGCTTCGGCATGCAGACGGTTCCACAGTGCCGGCACATGTCCGAGCCAGGCACTGAAGCCCCAGCGTTCGCGGCGAAGATTAGGCGCAATATCAGCCGCCATCATTGCGCCTTCGACAAGAAAGGTGCCGACGCCACACATCGGGTCGGTTAGAGCGCCGCCAGCAGCAGCGATGCGAGGCCAGCCCGCACGAATCAATACGGCGGCTGCAAGGTTCTCCTTCAACGGCGCCGCGCCCTGCTGAAGACGGTAGCCGCGCTGATGCAGGCTGTGTCCGGACAGATCCAGAGATAGCACCGCCTGCCCACGATCCAAACGAAGATGGACACGCAGGTCCGGATTCAACTTATCGACACTGGGTCGTTCGCCGGTCGCCGTACGGAGTCGATCGACGATGGCATCCTTGACCTTGAGCGCGCCGAAATGAGTATTGTCGATACCAGATCCATGACCGCTGAATTCGACCGCCAGGCTACCGGTCGCCGCGAGATGCTCCGACCAGTCGACCTGGTGCACACCTTCATAGAGCGTTTCGGCGTTGACCGTGGCGAAGCGCTCGATCACCAGCAGTACTCGGTTGGCCAGCCGAGACCAGAGGCACAACCGATAGGCAACCTCCATGCTGGCATAGCCGCGAATTGCCGCGGTTTGCTCACGCGTCTCCTCGAGCCCGAGCTCTTTGGCTTCTTCGAGCAGCAGGCCTTCAAGACCTTTGGGGCACGTGAGGATAAGTTCGTGGCGATCAGTCATAGCATGTCCAGTCAATTGTTCGATTCGGTTGGGCAGACTTCCGAATCTCGATTCGATATATCGCGCGGTTTCCGACTGTCTTTTCGTCGCGAAGCTGACGCTGCGGTACAACATTGGCAGCGCCGGGAGCGCTCCCTGCCTGCCTTATAGGCGGTGCTACGGTTTGGTGACCTACTTATTACAAAACGATCATTCCCGCTTTGCAGTCATTGGGTTAGAACTCGACTCAGTCCGGCATCGCAACGATGCTGGAAGAACCCGCCACGCCGGCAGCGGGCTTCACCGGCAGTCTATCTGCCAACCTCGCCATGAGGACAACGGAAACACCAGTCAACCACTGAGGGCAATACCCAATGAGAAGACTCAAGCGTGATCCGATGGAACGAGCATTTCTACGCGGTTATCAGCATGGCATACACGGTAAATCTCGCGATCTCTGTCCTTTTTCTCATCCCGAAGTACGCCAAGCCTGGATTAACGGCTGGCGGGAGGGTCGCGGCGACAATTGGGACGGTCTGACCGGCGCGGCCGGTCTCCACCGATTGAACGAACTTCACGCGGTCGGCTGACACAATCACACCGACTTCGACTGGCACGCCCCATCCGGGCGGCGGGCTTGAAGCCCGGGGCTCCCATCGGGAGCCCCACCGAAGAACAGCTTAACTATTCGTTCCCTTCCGAGATTGCAGTGCAGCGATGGCGTCTACAGCCTCGCGAATCAGCGCTGGCCCCTTGTATATAAAACCCGTGTAAAGTTGGACCAGACTTGCTCCGGCCTCGATTTTTTCTGCCGCATGGCGCCCTTGCGTGATCCCACCAACGGCAATGATAGGCAAGCGGCCCGCCAGGGTTTCGGCCAACACCCGAACGGTGTGGGTGCTCTTTTCTCGCACCGGAGCACCAGAAAGCCCGCCCGCCTCATCGGCATGGGCAAGCCCCGCCACACCGTCACGACCCAGCGTCGTGTTGGTCGCGATAACTGCGTCCATTCCGGCCTGGAATATCGCTTCGGCAACCAGCCTGGTTTCCTCGTCGGTCATATCCGGCGCGATCTTGATGGCCAGCGGCACACGCTTGCCATGAAGCACTTCGAGGTCTTCGCGGCGCTGGCCAAGCGCGTCAAGCAGCTGCTTGAGCGAGTCACCGAACTGCAGGCTGCGCAGCCCCGGTGTATTGGGCGAACTGACGTTCACAGTGACGTAACTCGCCTGGTGATAAACCTTGTCCAGGCACAACAGGTAATCATCCTGAGCGCGCTTGACCGGCGTGTCGAAATTCTTGCCGATGTTGATACCCAGGATGCCCTTGAAACGAGCCGCATCGACCCGCTCCAGCAAGGCATCGACGCCGTGATTGTTGAAACCCATACGGTTTATGATGGCTTCGGCTTCGGGCAGCCGAAAAATGCGCGGCTTTGGATTACCAGGTTGCGGCCTCGGCGTCACAGTACCCACTTCGACAAACCCGAATCCGAGCTGCGACATTCCGCAAATCGCCTCGCCGTTCTTATCCAGTCCGGCCGCCAGTCCCACCGGGTTAGGGAAATCCAATCCCATCACCCGCACCGGCAAGCTAGCCGGTGCCTTGTTCAGCATGGCGTTAAGGCCTAGACGGCCGCCCGCGCCGATAAGATCAAGCGACAGTTCATGGGACGTCTCAGGCGTAAACTTGAAAAGCAGCTGGCGGGCCAGGTTATACATACGCAGCCAAGATCCTGGAAAGAGTGGCGCGAGAGTATAGCAGGCGGGCAGTACTCATAGCGGGCGCAACGTAGCGCCCTTATCTGGATCATCCAAAGAAAGGCGTCTATTCGAGTCTGCGCAAACGAATCAATTTGCCTTCCGGAGCAAACTCCATCTCGAATGAACCAAACACACCGGCAGTTGTCAGAAAGGGTCGCAGATGATGTGCCGGCAAGCTGACGCTCTTCCCTTCCCGGCTTTTGATCAGGATACGATTGGCGCGCCCCTGATAGACCGCCAGCAGCTTATCGGCGGGCAGTGCAATATCCAGCAAGAGGCTTGGCATGGAGGCTCCCTCATTGATCAGCGCAGCGATTTTGCCATACCGGCTCTCTAGCAGTGACCTGTCACTGCTGTTGGTTGCCGAACTCGCCATAGAAAAGCTCGGCAAATACGGTGCGCAGCGTGGACGGCTCTGCCACACTTCGACCGTTGCCCTATGCGTTCATCTACCATGATGAGTCTGCCCGAGCCGATGCCGCCCGTGACTTCACGAATCGTCAGATTTGCCCAACGCCTTGGATTGACCGGCAAATCGCCGCGTCAGGTCCTCGAGCACGCCAGCCAGATCAACTTACCCTTTGCCCCGCTCTCCGAGCCGGCGCCGAGCATCTTCTGGCACGACGGCCCTTGTCTGCAGCGATTCGCTGATCTACCGAGAAGCGCCCTATCCGGCCCGATTCAGGAAGACAAAGCCAAGGCTCACGCTGCGTTGACGCGGCTCGTGCGTCAGGAACAGAGCGCTTATCCATCGCTCGACTTACGTCAGGTTGACGGTCTCGGTGGGCAAAGTACTGACGGAGCAGTCTACCCGACCTTCGAAGCACTGGCCGCTACACCCGCTTGTCGCCAGTTACGCGTGATCAGCTACAAGGATTTCATACGGACCATCACCGCTGCGCTGCCGGGCTATAACGAACAGGCACCAATCGAGCTTCGTCAAGCCAGCTGGCTCGGCGAGCGGATTTACTGGAGCGGCGAGCACCATGCCGAAGCCTTCGCCTGTGCCATCGCCTACGCACGGCTGCGGGGGCTGGAGGTCAACCTTCCTTGCGAACTCACCGATTACCGGCTCGATGCAGCCGGTCTACAGGCCCTCGATAGTGACTACCACGCAGTCACCATGCCAGCACAAGCGTGGAGCGACCGAGGATTCATGGGCCTGCTGCTCGAAGCGAAGATTCCCTATGCGCGCTTGACGCTGCTGCGCAACGCTAATAACTCCGAGCTGCTCTTGCTGGACAAGGGGCAACCCGCTGCGAATGCATTGGGAGAAGGACTCAAGCTCGCCGGCGCTCCGGATATGGTTCGCTACTTGCGCGACCTGCCGCAGATTACGCGTTTCCGCCTCGGCAATCGGACGGTACAAGCGGACTGATCTATCCGACGCAGCTGCGTCGGAACTCAGACACCCCCTCGCCGACCAGCACCATTTTGCAGCTGAAAAAAAACGCCGATGCACAAGGCACCGGCGTTTCATCTCAGACGAAATCAGCCGCCAGGAAACCCGGCGGTGAATCGCACCTAGCGTCTCGCACTTTCCAGCGCGAGGTCTTGTAGCTCGCGACCCGCAACAGCGTACATGGCGTAATCCACACTGCTGGCGCTGCGCAGCTCGACCAGCATTCGCCGCCAACGCTCGACCTGATATTCCCGTTGCTCCAGCCAAAGCTGAACGCGTGCATCCAGGTTTTCAGGCGCGTCGGCCATCTGCAACACCGATACCGTAATGGCGCGCTGCTGACTGTCCAAATCATCGCGGAAGCTTTCCCGAGCCAGGGCTTGCCAGTTGTTGTCCACCGGCAGACCCGTCACCTGCTGAAGATACCAGGGCAACTCCAACGCGCCGCCGACAGCGAAGTAGGCCGCTGCAACTTCAGCGGGTGGCTGCCCTGTTTCATCAGCGGCTTCCAGTATTGGAAGCAGCGTATAGAGATGATTGGTGCCGGCCACCATTCGCGCCAATAACTCGGGCACCCCGGCGTCGGTGTACCGCTCGTAACGCGCCTGCCAAAGCTCGCGTGTTCCGCCCTGCAACAGCTCATCGAGCTTTAACCCGAGCGCCGCGACCCGCGGCCCGAAGTGCCCGACGTCACGTGCGGCGTCCAGCTCGCTTCGACGGTTGCGCAGGAACCAGCGGGTCGCTCGCCGCCCCAGCCGCATCAGTTCATCCATGAGGTTGAGCTGCAATTCGGACGGGACCTTGTAATCGAGCGCTTCGATCTGGCGGAACCAATGGGGTAGATGGAAGATGTCCCGCACAATTACATAAGCACCCGCAACGTTGGCGACACTCAGGCCGGTCGCCTCTCTGAGCCGCTGAACGAAGGTGATCCCCATGTTATTGATCAGGTCGTTGGCGATCTGCGTGCTGACAATCTCGCGCTTGAGACGGTGTTGCAGCATCGCCGGGCGATACTGCTCGGCTAGCAACTGCGGGAATGCGCTTTCCATCTCCCGAGCAAGATAGGCATCGTCCGGCACGCGAGACTGCAGCAGCGCCTCCTTCAGTTCGATCTTGCTGTATGAAATCAGCACCGACAGCTCAGGTCGCGTCAATCCCTTGCCCAGGTTTGCGCGCTCGGCCAGCACTTCGTCGCTCGGCAGAAATTCAAGCGCGCGATCCAGCAAGCCGTCCGCTTCAAGGGAAGTGATCAGTCGCTTGTATTCACTGCCGCTCTCATGGGCGCGACGTTCGGCCTGCGATAGCGCCTGGGTCTGCTTGTAGTTGTCATGCAGCACCAGTTCGGCCACGGCGTCGGTCATCTCGAACAACAACTGGTCGCGCTGCTTGCCGGTCATGTCTCCAGCACTGACGATCTCGTTGAGGAGAATCTTGATGTTGACCTCGTGGTCGGAGCAGTTCACCCCACCGGCATTGTCAATGAAGTCCGTATTTGCCGCGCCGCCCTGCAAGCAGTACTCGACGCGCCCCAACTGGGTGATGCCCAGGTTGCCGCCTTCGCCGATGACCTTGGCACGCAGCTCGTTCCCGTTGACCCGCAGGATGTCGTTGGCCTTGTCCCCAACGTCTGCATGGGTCTCCGCCGTGCTCTTCACATAGGTGCCAATGCCGCCGTTCCATAGCAAATCGACCGGCGCCTTGAGCAAAGCATGAATCAGTTCGGCCGGGGTCAGCTGATCCGCCTCGATCTCGAACCGCGCCTTCATCTGTGGCGTGATCGCGATACGCTTAGCTGAACGGGGAAACACGCCACCGCCGGCGGAAATCAATGAAGAATCGTAATCGGTCCAGGATGAGCGCGGCATATCGAACAGGCGCTGCCGCTCGACAAAGCTGCGCGCAGCGTCCGGGTCGGGATCGATGAAGATATGCAGATGGTTGAAAGCGGCTACCAGCTGCAAGGTTTCGGACATCAGCAAGCCGTTGCCGAACACATCGCCAGCCATGTCTCCAATGCCAATCACGCTGACGTTGTCGCGCTGGACATCGATGCCCCGCTCGCGGAAGTGCCGCTGCACCGAGACCCAGGCGCCCTTGGCAGTGATGCCCATCTTTTTGTGGTCGTAGCCAGCAGAACCACCCGATGCGAAGGCGTCGCCCAACCAGAAGTCGTACTCCGCGGCGATGCCATTGGCAATGTCGGAAAAGGTTGCGGTGCCCTTGTCAGCGGCAACCACCAGGTAAGGGTCATCCTCGTCGTAGCGCAGTACGTTGACAGGCGGTACGACGACGCCTTCTTTGAGGTTATCGGTGATGTCTAGCAGGCCGCTGATAAAGATCCGATAGCAAGCGATGCCCTCGGCCAGCACCTCATCGCGCGAGCCGTTGGTAGGCAGACGCCGTGGCACGAAACCACCCTTGGCGCCCCCCGGCACGATGATGGCGTTCTTCACCTGCTGCGCCTTAACCAGCCCTAGCACCTCGGTGCGGTAGTCCTCTTCCCGATCGGACCAGCGCAAGCCGCCTCGCGCGACTTTGCCGCCTCGCAGGTGTACGCCTTCCACACGTGGCGAATAGACGAATATTTCGAATTTTGGCGCCGGGCGCGGCATCTCTGGAATCGATCGCGAGTCTAGCTTGAAGCTGAAATAGCTCTTCGGTTTGCCGCTGGCATCGGCCTGATAGAAGTTGGTTCGCAGCGTTGCCTTGATCAGCGCCAGATAGCGCCGCAGGATGCGGTCCTCGTTGAGCACCGCAACGTCATCCAGAGCCGTGATGATGGCCTGTTCCAGCCGCGCCTGTTTATCAGCGAGGTCCTCTTCGCCGAGTTTGCGCGCCAGGTAGAACCGCATCTTGAACAGCCGCACCAGTTCGCGTGCGATGTCGGTGTGGTTGAGCAAAGCGCTGGCGATATAGCCCAGATCGAAGCCCATGCGAATCTGCTTAAGGTACCGGCCGTAGGCGCGCAACAGCGCGACTTCGCGCCAGGTGAGCCCGGCGGTCAGTACCAGCCTGTTGAACGCGTCATTTTCCGCCTGGCCGTTATTGATGGCAATGAACGCGTCCTGCAGCGGCTCGTTGATCTCCATCAGATCGATCTCGAGCCCTTCTGCATAGGTGAACGCGAAATCGTGAATCCAGTATTCACGGCCATCCTTGCGCCGCAGATGGAAGGGAAACTCTCCCAGAACACGTAGCCCGAGGTTCTCCAGAATCGGCAGCATGTCGGACAACGGCAGCGGTGTATCCAGGTGATAGAGCTTGCAGTGCAGGCGGTTTTCCACAGCCGTGATTGGCTGATAGAAGCTCATCACCAATGGCCGTTGTCCGCTGAGACTGAGCACGTGCTGCATATCAACAGCCGCCGATTGCGGCGCGAAACGTTCGCGATATCCAGCGGGGAAGCCTTTCGGGAAGTCGGCGAGTATCCCGGTACCCTGGGCTTCGCCAAAACGCTCGATGACCACGTTTGAGTAGTCGTCCTGCCAGGTTCGGCAGGCCTGAACCACCTCGTTTTCCAACTGGACTGGATCGAACTGCACCTGCTTGTGCGGATCCAGACGCAGCAGGAACTGCACGCGGATCAGCACGGACTCGGAGAAGTAGGTGGAAAATTCACAGCCGCTGGCTTCCAGGCGGTCCACCAGCACCTGCTGGATGCGCAGGCGGGTCTCGGTCGAATAACTGTCGCGGGGGACATAGGCCAGGCAGTAGCAGAAGCGCCCATACGGATCGATACGCAGGAACAGGCGCAGCTTGTTGCGCTCCTGGATTTGCACGATGGCAATAGCGGTGCTGAACAGCTGATCGAGCGTCATCTGGAACAACTCGTCGCGCGGCAGCACTTCCAATACCTGAGTCAGCTCCTTGGCCAGATGCGCCGAATCATCGAAGTGCGACCGCTCGATCACCTCCGCCACCTTGCTCCGAATATAGGGTATCCGCCGCACGCTCTGGGTGTAGACCGAGGACGTGAACAGTCCGAGGAAGCGGCACTCACGGGTAACCCGCCCGTGCTCGTCGAATTCACGAATGGAGACGAAATCCGGATAAGCCGGCCGGTGCACCCGGCTCGGAGTAGCCGCCTTGGCGAATGACAGCAGCAGCGGCTCGCGCAGATAGGCCAAGGCCGGCGGCATGATCAGTTGATCGTCAGCTTCAAGGCCAGTGCGTAGATGGCGCGACAGACCTAGTAGCGACGCCTCGTCATAAATAATGCGACCGCCCTCGCCCTGGTCGACAACCGTGAACTCTTCGTATCCGAGGAAGGTGAAATGATCGTCAGCCAGCCAGCGCATAAAATCCATGCTTTCAGCCAGTTGGGCATTATCAGCCGTTTGCAACATCGCCAGACGGGCATGGTGCTCCTCAGCCTTCGCCTTCATCGCCGGAAAATCGGTGACGGCCAGGCGTACCTCAGCCAGCACGCCATGCAGCGACTGCTCCAGCTCATGCAGAGCCGCGGCACTGGCGCAGCGATCGATTTCGACGAAGATCAACGACTCGGCTTCGCTGCCTTCACCTGAGCTGCCCTTGGGTAGTAATTCGACCAGGCTGCCATCCCCGTCACGGCGGACCTGCAGCACGCTGTTCTGCAGGGTGTGAATGGCATAGCCACGACGGGTCAGTTCCATGCGCACCGAGTCGACCAGAAATGGCATATCCGGGTGCAGCACCTCGACCACGCTGTGGGTCGACTGCCAACCGTGCTTTTCATAATCGGGGTTGAATACCTGAACGACAGGGCTGCTCGGGTCAAAACGCTCCAGCAGACGCCAACTGGCCAGCGTCGAGCCAACCAGGTCGGTCATGCGCCGCTGGGTCAGCTCGGGCAATGCGACGATTCCGAAAAACTGTTCGGCGAAGAGTCCCACTTGTGGCAGGAGTTTCTCGTCGACATGCTGTGCCAGGGCCACTTTCAGTTGTTGCTGAAAATCGGCTTTGCTGGCAGCTGTAAAGAACGCCATTTTTTCGCTCCATTCTGGCTTGGAATTCGACTTGGGCAGTCGCGGGACCTGACCGGCAACGCAACCTGTAAGTTCAACGTTAGTTCAGCGGACCGGGAATGCACCCCACTCTGGTCTCCTTAGTCTGGCGACGCCAGCGACCCAGCAGTCACATTTAATTCAGGCGCATGACGAACAATGCACGGCGCCGGCCAGTGCAGACCACTGGCTGATCTGGTGTGACGAACTTGCCGAGCCGCGCATAGCCGGCCCCTCGCTAATGAATTAAAGTCGTGCCGGTCGAGCGCCCGCCCCGACACGCCCCTGCAGAAGAGCCAAGCGATGGACCACCGTGAAGCCATAGTCGCATTGCGACACTTTCTTTCAACTCAGATTCTTGGTCAGGAACGGCTGATCGAGCGTCTGCTGATCGCCTTGCTGGCTGATGGCCACATGCTCGTCGAAGGCGCCCCGGGACTGGCTAAGACGCGGGCGATCAAAGAGCTTGCAGGTGGCCTCGAAGCGGAATTCCATCGCATCCAGTTCACGCCGGATCTGCTCCCTGCCGACATCACCGGTACCGAGATCTACCGGCCGGAAACCGGCAGTTTCGTATTTCAGCAGGGCCCCATCTTTCACAACCTGGTGCTGGCGGATGAAATCAACCGAGCGCCTGCGAAGGTCCAGTCGGCGCTGCTCGAAGCCATGGCCGAGCGGCAGGTCAGCGTCGGCCGCAGCACCTACGACCTGTCGCCACTCTTTCTGGTGATGGCCACACAGAACCCCATCGAACAGGAAGGCACCTATCCTCTGCCCGAAGCGCAGCTGGACCGTTTCCTGCTGCACGTTAAGTTGGGCTTTCCCGACGCTTCGGTGGAACGACGCATCCTGCAACAGGCGCGCGGTGAAGCAATCAATGGCGAAACCGCGCCCGAGCACCGAGTGTCTCAGCAGGCAATTTTTGCCGCGCGCAAGGAAATCCTTGGCCTGTACATGGCCGACGCGGTGGAGGAATACCTGGTGCAGCTGGTCATGGCGACGCGCACCCCCGCGAAGTTCGACGCAGAGCTGGCTGGCTGGATCGCTTACGGCTCCAGCCCGCGCGGTTCGATCTCGCTGGATCGCTGTGCACGCGCCCACGCCTGGCTGGCTGGCCGGGACTTCGTCAGCCCTGAAGACATTCAGGCCGTGCTGTTCGATGTGTTGCGTCATCGCTTGATCCTTTCGTTCGAAGCGGAAGCCGCCGGTATCGATCAGGATCGCGTCCTGCAGCGCATCCTCGACGTGGTCGCGGTGGCCTGATGCAACCCTCGCGGTCCGCCGACGACAGGTCGCCGCCTACGAAGCCCGACGATGGGATCCGGGTGAGCCTTGCCGAGCTGATCGACATGCGTCATCGCGTCCGTGAAGTGCCCTTGTTTACCAGCCCGCATCGGCGCAGCCAGTTGGTCGGCCTGCACCACTCGAAGCTGCGCGGGCGTGGGGTAGATTTCGATCAGGTGCGCATCTACCAGGCCGGTGATGATGTCCGCACCATTGACTGGCGAGTCACTGCACGCACGCAGGAGCCGCATACCAAGCTGTTTCATGAAGAACGCGAACGACCCATCTATCTGCTCGTAGAACAAAGTCCACGGTTGTTCTTCGGTAGCGAGCGGGCCTTCAAATCAGTGGTGGTTGCCCAGGCCGCCAGCCTGGTGGGTTGGGCCGCGCTAAGTCACAACGACCGCGTCGGCGGTCTCGTCTTCGGGCGCGGCGAACAGCAAGAAATCAAACCCCGGCGCAGCAAGCAGAGCCTGCTGCAACTGTTGGACCGCCTGGCCCGCGCCAATGCCAGTCTAGAAGCCGACCAGCCCGATGACCCCGAGGCCTTTGGCCTGGCCCTCAGGCGAGCACGCGAAGTGCTACGTCCGGGTAGCCTGGCGGTCATCATCTGTGACGAACGCGCCCTGAGCGATGCCGCGGAACAGCAGATGACCTTGCTTGCGCGGCATGTCGACCTGCTGCTGATCCCGGTCTGTGACCCACTCGATCATGCGTTACCGGCAGCCGGGCTGTTGCGTTTTGCGCAGTTCGGCGCTCGGCTGGAGCTGGACACCCATGACGCCGCGCTGCGACATACCTACCGACTGCAAGGCGAAGCGCGCAGTGCGCGCTGGAAACGTCTGGCTGACCGTTTACGCCTGCCGTTAATGCCGCTGAATACCTCGCGTGAACTAGTTGAGCAGATGCGCGAGCACCTCATCGGGCAGCATAAAGGCGCGCCCCGATGAGCACCCTTGAGCTTGAACCCCTCATTACCCCAGCGGCTGTAAGCTGGTGGCCGCTGGCGGCCGGCTGGTGGTTCCTCGCCGCCCTGCTGCTCAGCGTTGTTCTTCTGCTGAAATTCCGACCCTGGAAGCGACTCCAGCGCGGGAAACGAGGCGATTTGACCCAACACGAACAACCCCTCGACCCTCAGCGCCAGATTGCACTGCTGGAACTTGCCCAGTTGGACAAGCCCTACAATGGCCAACCAGCCAGCCACTGGCTGCAGCAACTCAATGCGCTGCTCAAACGCCTGTGTCGGATACGCTATCCGGACGATCATCCACATACGTTGAGCGGTCGTGCCTGGCTGGCGTTTCTTGACAATCGGTGTCCAGCGGCCGGATTGACGCGCTGGATGGTGTTGGTTGAAGGCACTTACCGCGCCGAGTGCCGGCTGGACGACAAGGCCATCCAAGGCCTAGAGCAGTCCGTGCAGATCTGGATTCGCAAGCATGTTTGAGCTGGCCTGGCCGTGGGTCTGGCTCCTGTTGCCACTGCCCTGGCTGTTGCGCTGGCTTTTGCCAGTATCCGAAAGCGGCGACGCGGCGCTGAAGGTTGGTTTTCTGGCCGAACTGGAAGCCCTTGCCGGCCGCCGGGCCGCCATCGCCCTGCCCGCCTGGCGACAGCAGCTACCCTATCTGCTCATTTGGCTTCTGCTGGTATTCGCGGCCGCGCGGCCACAATGGCTTGGCGAACCGCTGCCGCTTCCCACCAATGGTCGCGACCTATTGCTCGCGGTCGACGTGTCCGGGTCCATGGACTACCCGGACATGCAATGGCAAGGCGAAGAGGTCAGCCGGCTGGAACTGGTCAAACACCTGCTCGGTGACTTCATTGCCGAGCGGCGCGGCGACCGCGTCGGGCTGATCCTATTCGGCAGCAAGGCCTACCTGCAGGCACCACTGACCTTCGACCGGCAAACGGTACGCACCTGGCTCGATGAGGCTGTGATCGGCATCGCCGGGAACAACACTGCCCTCGGCGACGCCATCGGCCTAGCCGTCAAGCGCCTGCGCGAACGGCCAGCGAAAAGTCGCGTGTTGGTGCTGATTACCGACGGCGCAAATAACGGTGGCGAAGTCGACCCCTTGCTCGCAGCTCGCCTCGCCGCGGCGGCAGGCGTCAAGGTGCATACCATCGGCATCGGTGCAGAAGCGAGTGACAGCACGCTTAATCGCTTCGGTTTCAACCCCGGCGGCGATCTGGACGAAACGACCCTGCGCGCGATTGCCCATGAAACCGGCGGCGAGTATTTCCGAGCGCGTACGCATGAAGAACTTGAAGCAGTCGGTACCACACTCGACCAACTCGAACCTGCAGCCCAACAGCCGGCTCAGGCACGCGTGGCCACTGCGCTCTATGCCTGGCCTCTGGGGGGCGCGCTGCTGTTCAGCTGGCTGCTGGTCGCGCGCAGCATCTGGCCGCTATCGCTGCGTCAACTCGGCCGGCGGAGCACGCCATCATGAGCGAACTTCTGCCGCATTTGCTCAGACCGTTCTGGTTAATCCTATTGCCACTACCGATATGGCTGTTGTGGCGGTTATGGCATCGACAGCGCCAGACAGGCCGCTGGCAGCGCCTGTTGCCCGAAGCCTTTCATAGCGTTCTGCTCACCCGCGGCAAGCTGCGTAACAGCAAGCTCCCTTGGCTTCTGCTTGGCTCCGCCTGGCTTTTAAGCTGTCTGGCGCTGTTGGGGCCAAGCTGGCAACAGGTCGAGCAGCCCAGCCTGTCACGCACGGACCCGCTGGTGATCTTGCTGGAGACCACCCCGGCCATGTTGGCAACCGATGTGCGCCCAAGCCGGCTCGAGCAGGCCAAACGCAAGATCATCGATTTGCTCCAGACCCGTCAGGACGCGCAGACGGCGGTGGTAGTATTCGCCGGCAGCGCTCACACCTTGGTGCCGCTGACCAACGACATGGCCACCACGCAAAACCTTCTGGATGCATTGAAACCCGACCTTATGCCCGAACCTGGTTACCGCGCTGATCTGGCGGTGATGCAAGGCATCGAACTGCTCCAGCAGGGCGCCAACGGCCGCGGCCGCTTGCTGCTGATCGGCAGCAGCCTGAGCGCGCCAGAACGCACAGCAATCGAGCAACTGCTCGAAGACAGCGATCAGTCGCTGCTCCTGCTCGGCATCGGCACCGAACAGGGCGCTCCGATTCCCCGTGAGGACGGCAGTTTCTTTAAAGATGATAAAGGCGCCATCATCATTCCTCGGCTGGACGAAACTGCCATGCGGCGTTTTGCCAGCCGTATCGGCGGGCGCTATCAGCAGGCTCGAGTCGATGATGCGGACCTGCGCAACCTCGGTTTACTCGAACGCAACGGCAAGCTCGTGGCCCAAGACGAGACCACCCGGCTCGACACCTGGCATGACCAAGGCTACTGGCTGCTACTGCCCCTATTGTTGCTTGCAGCCTGTGCCGGACGACGGGGCTGGCTTTTCTGCTTGCCACTCTTCCTGTTCGTCCCGCAACCTGCCAGCGCTCTAAGCTTTGACGACCTCTGGCTGCGCCCCGATCAGCAGGGCATGCGCCTGCTGGAGTCTTCTCGTCCAGACGAAGCCGCGAAGCACTTCAAAAATCACCAGTGGCAGGGCTATGCCCGCTACCAGGCCGGAGACTTTGCCGGCGCCGCCGAACAATTCAGCCAGGGCGACTCCGCAGCAGACCACTACAACCGCGGCAATGCCTTGGCACGCAATGATGAGCTGAAAGCCGCCATCGAGGCTTATGAGCAAGCCTTGGAACTGGACCCCGGCCTGGACGTTGCGCGGCGTAATAAAGCCGCAGTCGAAGCAGCCCTACACCAGCAACAGACTCAGGAAGAAGCCAATCCCGACGAGTCGACACCGCAAGAACGGCCACCTGAAGCCGCCCAGCACAAGCAGGCGCGCGGAAGCAACGGGCCAGCCGCATCGCCTGCCTCGACGGATCAAGCCACGACGCAGGCCCCGCCAAGCCAAGCGGGCGAGGTGTCGAGCGAAACACAGAACGAGGCCCCTCCCGAGTCCAACTCAGAAGCGACCGACCAGCCGATCGCACAAGCGCAGCAAGTGCCCGTCGATCCCGAGCAGGATCAGGCAATGGACCAGTGGCTGCGCAAGATTCCGGACGATCCCGGCGAGCTGCTAAGGCGCAAGTTTCTTTATGAACAACGCAAACGGCAGGAATTGAATCGATGATGCGCTGGATGACATTGGTGTTTCTGCTCCTGCTGGGCCTGCAGACGAACGCCGCCACCTTGCTCGCTCGGGTCGACCGCACCGAATTGAGCCTGGACGAAACGGTCGAACTCACTCTGGAAACGGCCGACGGCACCGCCTTTGGCAAGCCCGACTTGCAGCCACTCGACGGGCTTTTCAAGGTGTCCGGTACTCGCCAGAGCAACCAGCTTGCCGGCGCCAATGGCGAAGCGAAGGCGATAACCCAATGGCAGGTCACGCTCCAGCCACTGCAGACCGGCTATGTCGTCATTCCCCCTCTGGAACTTGGCGATGCCCGTAGCGAACCCATCACCTTGCATGTCACCGAGCCCAGCGCCGGAAATAGCGACCTTCTTGCTCCGATTTTCATCGACGCCAGCCTCGATCAGGAAGTGGCCTATGTGCAGGCACAGGTGTTGCTGACCCTGCGTATCTACCATTCCGTATCGCTCTACGACGACAGCACCTTGTCCCCGCTGCAAATGAGCGACGCGCTGGTAGAGCGGCTGGGCGAACCACGCACCTATGAAAAAGACATCAATGGGGTTCGCCACGGCGTGATCGAAATCCGCTACGCGCTGTTTCCGCAGAAGAGCGGCGAGCTGACGATCCCCGCACAGCTGTTCAGCGCCACCACGGTCGCACCCGCGACCGGTGATCAGTACGGCTCCAGATTCGGGCGTTCGACCCAGGTGAAATCTCCCACCATTCCGTTGACGGTCAAAGCCAAGCCAGCTGAGTATCCCGCCGACGTCCCCTGGCTGCCTGCCCGAAGCCTGACGCTGGTCGAAGCCTGGAGTCCGGAGCCGGCGGAGGCTCAACTGGGTGAAGCCCTGACCCGCAGCCTTTTGCTGAAAGCCGACGGATTGACCAGTAGCCAGCTGCCACCCATCGGTTCGACCGAGGTTCCAGGCCTGCGCAGCTACCCCGACCAGCCGACCCTGAACAACGAAATCACCGCCAACGGCGTCAGCGGCAGTCGCGAGCAGCGCGAAGCCCTGGTCGCGACGCGCACCGGTGATTTCCAGCTCCCACCCGTTGAAGTGGTCTGGTGGAACACCCTTGAGGATCGCCTGGAGCGCAGCACTCTGCCTGGGCGGAACCTGCTGGTGGCCGACAACCCGAACATTCAACAGCCCGCCATCGACGCACCAGACGTGCCTGAACAGCGTGAAGCGCGTCGGCTGTGGCCCTGGCAGCTGAGCAGCGCCTTGCTGGCGCTGACCACCCTGCTCGGTTTTGGCCTGTGGCTGCATGCGCGTAGCCAGCCTGCGGTGATCCGCACCGTGCAGACCGGTCCGACCCCGCGCAGCCTGCTCGATGACCTGAAACGGGCTTGCCTGGCCAATGACACCCAGGCTACCCGCCATGCACTTGATGCCTGGGCGCGTCAGCAGCCCGAGACGCTGGCCGATATGGCGGCGCGCTTCGAGCCGCTGTCCGATGCACTCGACGGGCTGAACGGTGCGCTGTACAGCGAGACCGGTCAACGCTGGCAAGGCGAAGCCTTGTGGCAGGCCATTCAGAGCCTGCCGGCAAGACAGGCTGGCGATGCAGAACGGGAAGCCAGCGCACTGCCGCCGTTGTACCCGCGCTGAATTGGGGACCCAGTTCCGGGGTGGCGGCCAGTCCATTCGCCGCTGCCGCTGGTTCGTGCGCTGACTAGATAGACGCGTCGTGTCCTGCGCTTGGCATGTGGCTTGCTAAACCTGAGTCAGGTATCCCGGCTCGCACCGAACCCCTTCCGGACGGTGTGCGCTTCGTATGGCAAAGGTTCCCCTCAGCATGACCGATCCCACCCCTTCGCTCCGCCCTGACGCCAAAGCCTGGGTCGCCGGCAGCGACGCGCCAGAAAAGCATGTCGTGAACCTTGGTTTCATGGCGTTGACCGATGCTGCATCATTGATCGTCGCCGCCACCCAGGGCTTTGCCCAGCCCTACGGCCTCACGCTCAACCTGCAACGGCAGAGTTCCTGGTCCAGCGTGCGAGACAAACTCGTCGAAGGCGAACTGGATGCCGCTCATGGGCTTTACGGGCTGATATACGCCGTGCATCTGGGCATCGGAGGCGGTGCACCGAAGGACATGGCGGTGCTGATGGGGCTGGCGCAAAACGGTCAGAGCATCAGCCTCTCCCGTGAGCTGAAGGCCGCCGGCGTGACCGATCCCGATGCGCTCGGCAGATGCGTGCGCCAGAGTGGTGCAAAACTCACCCTCGCGCAGACATTTCCAACCGGTACTCATGCACTCTGGCTCTACTACTGGCTGGCCGCCTACGGCATTCACCCGTTGGCCGACGTGCGCACGCTGGTGGTGCCGCCGTCCTTGATGGTGGCCCATTTACGGGCGCGTCGCATCGATGGTTTCTGCGCCGGCGAGCCTTGGGGGGCGCAGGCCATTGAAGAAGACATGGGCTTCACCATCGCGACCAGCCAATCGATCTGGCCGGACCATCCGGAAAAAGTGCTCGGCTGCACGCGAGAGTTCGTCGATCAGTACCCCAATACCGCTCGTGCGCTGGTCATGGCCATCCTCGAGGCCAGCCGTTTCATAGACGAGAGCCAGGAAAACCGCCGCAGCACCGCACAGCTGATCGCCGGTAGCGACTATGTCGATGCGCCCGTTGCGGCCATCGAGCCGCGTTTTCTCGGTCAATATGAAGACGGCCTCGGCCATGCCTGGCTGGACAAGCACCCGCTGCGCTTCTTTGGCAACGGCGAAGTGAACATGCCCTACCACTCCGACGGCCTCTGGTTCATGACTCAGCTACGCCGTTGGGGCCTGCTGCGTGAAGATCCGGACTATCTCGCCGTGGCGCAAAGCGTGCAGCAGACCAGCCTCTACCGTGACGCGGCGACTGCCTTGAACATCCCTGTGCCCGACTCACCCATGCGCAACGCCATTCTCATGGACGGCAGTCGCTGGGATGGCAGCGATCCGGCGGGTTACGCACGCAGCTTCGCGTTGCATGCTCTGGCCGGCACCGCACTGCACCCCAAGCCTTGAAAAGGGAGACTGTCATGCTTCGCGTTCTCCTGATCGACGATACCCCGCGCAAGGTCGGCCGCTTGCGCAGCGCTCTGATCGAAGCCGGATTCGAGGTGATAGAGGAATCCGGTCTGACCATCGACCTGCCCGAACGGGTCGAGGCGATTCGCCCGGATGTGGTGCTGATCGACACCGACTCCCCCGGCCGCGACGTAATGGAACAAGTGGTGATGGTCAGCCGTGACCAGCCGCGACCCATCGTCATGTTCACCGACGACAACAACCCCAACGCGATGCGCCAGGCCATCCGCGCCGGCGTCAGCGCCTATATCGTCGAAGGCATCCAGGCCCAGCGGCTGAAACCGATCCTCGACGTGGCCATGGCCCGCTTCGAAAGTGACCAGGCGATCCGTGCGCAACTGCACGCGCGCGACCAGCAACTGGTCGAGCGCAAGCGCATCGAACTCGCCAAGGGCATGCTGATGAAGATGCGCAGCTGCAACGAGGAAGAGGCCTACACCCTGATGCGCCGCCAGGCCATGAGCCGCCAGCAAAAGCTGATTCAGGTGGCTGAACAGATCATTGCGATGAACGACCTGCTGGGGCAGTAACCTGCGGCGGCGTTTCGGCCCTCTCCTAGCGTTAGCCTAGCCAAATGGCCGAATAAATTCGGCCGTGCAACACCATGCCGGGTGTCAGGTAAGAGCCCAGTGCTGAGGCTTGCACTAAGCGTCCCTCGTACGGATTTGTTCGCTTCTCAAACCACGCGGTTCTGGGCCGAACCGCACTGCCCTCGCCCCCGCAACAACGCCTAGACAGCCAAGCCCACTTTTCGCCTCGATGAGCAGCACACCTGCGCTCCGTTCAAACGAACCAAAACGGAGCCAAGGGGTGCGCTGGCTGCACGCCTATCGCGCCGAACCGAGTTGCAGCGTGCCGAGACGGCGGCAAGCCGCCCATGACTGGATCGATACGCAAATCATTGTATTGATTGATCTTTTTGATTTTTCATCGTCTTGAATCCCGGTATCGCGCGAACTGGCCTGCCCCTTGCAAACCCTCTGTTACCACGTCTTCGGGTCGCCAACGGCGGTGATCGGGACGAATTGACAAAGGCGTCAACGGTGCTCGCTCTGCTCATGCAGAGGGTGCGTCCGTTACGCCTTTTTTTCGTTTCGCGATTGAGGGAAGAATCATGCGCAAGACTCGCCGTACGCTGCTGAAAACACTGGTTGCCAGCCTCGGATGCTCTGCCCTGCTGCAATTGGTACCGATGACCGCCTGGGCTGCCGAACCGGAGAAAGAAGAGCTGAAGCTTGGCTTCATCAAGCTCACTGACATGGCGCCCCTGGCCATCGCCTACGAAAAGGGCTTTTTCGAAGATGAGGGCCTCTATGTCACGCTCGAAGCTCAAGCCAACTGGAAGGTGTTGCTGGACCGTGTCATCGACGGTGAGCTGGACGGCGCGCACATGCTCTCCGGCCAGCCGATCGGCGCCACCATCGGCTTTGGCACCAAGGCCGACATCATCACGGCCTTCACCATGGACCTCAATGGCAATGCCATCACGATGTCTAACGCCGTCTGGGAGCAGATGAAACCCAACGTGCCCATGGTCGATGGCAAACCGCAGCATCCGATCAAGGCCGACGCGTTGAAGCCGGTGATCGAGCAGCTCAACGCCAGCGGCAAGTCCTTCAACCTGGGCATGGTGTTCCCGGTCTCCACCCACAATTACGAGCTGCGCTACTGGCTCGCCGCTGGCGGCATTCATCCCGGCTACTACGCACCGAACAAGGGCGACATCAGCGGCCAGATCGACGCCCAAGCCTTGCTCTCGGTAACGCCGCCGCCGCAGATGCCGTCAACCATGGAAGCCGGCACCATCCATGGCTACAGCGTCGGCGAGCCGTGGAACCAGCAGGCGGTTTTCAAGGGTATCGGTGTACCAGTGGTGGCCGATTACGCGATCCGCAAGAACATGTCGGAAAAAGTCTTCGGCGTCTCCAAGGCCTGGGCCGAAGCCAACCCGGAAACTCACAAACGGCTGGTCAAGGCGCTGATTCGAGCCGGCAAGTGGCTCGATGAAGACAACAACGCCAACCGCCAGGAAGCAGTGGAAATACTCTCGCGGCCCGAGTACGTCGGTGCCGATGCCAAGGTGATCGCCAATTCCATGACCGGCACCTTCGAGTTCGAAAAAGGCGACAAGCGCGAGGTGCCGGACTTCAACGTCTTCTTCCGTTACCACGCCACCTACCCCTACTACTCCGACGCCATCTGGTACCTGACTCAGATGCGCCGCTGGGGCCAGATCGCCGAAGCCAAGCCGGACAGCTGGTATCTGGAGACCGCCAAACAGGTCTATCGCCCCGACATCTACCGCGAAGCCGCCGCCGCGCTGATTGAGGATGGCCTACTCACTGCGGACGACTTTCCCGCAGCCGATGAAGACGGCATCCGCGAGCCGCTGGCCGACACCATTGATGGCATCACCTACGACGGCCACACGCCCAACGCCTATCTCGAACAGTTCGCGATCGGCCTGAAAGGCGATACCACCCTCTGACCCCGCCACCAGGGAGCCGTTGCGGCTCCCGATACCCGGAGAGGACACGTCGATGAGCAATCCAGCCGTCGCAAAAAACATCAAGCAAACGCTCGAGGCCGGCCGTCAGGCCCGGCTCAAGCGCTGGCTGCCGCAGGTAATCATGCCGCTGGTGGGCATTCTGGCCTTCCTGCTGTTCTGGCAGCTGGTGGCGACCAATATCCAGACTAGCCTCGGCCAGTTTCCAGGGCCCAGCCAGGTAGCCGAGCAGTTCAACGGGCTGGTCGATGCGCATCTTCAATCGCGGGAGAAAGCCGATGCCTTCTACCAGCGCCAAGAGGAACGCAACGCCGCCAAGTTGGCGAAGAACCCGGACGCCGATGTGAAGATTCGCTCTTACACCGGCAAGCCGACCTTCTTCGAGCAGATCTTCACCAGCCTCTACACGGTGATGACCGGCTTTGCCATTGCCTCGCTGATCGCCGTGCCGCTGGGCATCGTCTGCGGGCTGAGCAAGACGGTGTACAGCGCCGTCAATCCGCTGATCCAGATCTTCAAGCCGGTGTCGCCGCTGGCCTGGCTGCCTCTGGTGACCATGGTGGTCAGCGCCGTCTATGTCAGTGACGACCCGCTGGTGGCGAAATCCTTCGTCACCTCGGCCATCACCGTCGCGCTGTGCTGCCTGTGGCCCACGGTGATCAACACCACGGTGGGCGTCGCCAACCTCGATAAGGATCTGCAGAACGTCAGCCGCGTGCTGCGTCTGTCACCACTTAGTCACGTGCGTCGCATCGTCCTGCCCGCTGCCATTCCGATGATCTTCACCGGCCTGCGCCTGTCGCTGGCAACCGGTTGGATGGTGCTGATCGCTGCGGAAATGCTGGCGCAGAACCCCGGCCTCGGCAAATTCATCTGGGACGAGTTCCAGAACGGCAGCTCCAACTCACTCGGCCGGATCATGGTCGCAGTGATCGTCATCGGCCTGATCGGCTTCGCCTTGGATCGCATCATGCTGATGCTCCAGCGCCGCGTGAGCTGGGACAAGAACGCAGACCTGCGCTGAGGAAACCACGATGAACCCTACCCATCTCGAACTCACCGGCGTCGGTATCAGCTTCCCCACCGACAAGGGCCTCTACTGCGCCCTGCAGAACGTCAATCTGCGCATCGCCAAAGGCGAATTCGTTTCGCTGATCGGTCACTCCGGCTGCGGCAAGTCGACGGTGCTGAATATCGTCGCTGGCCTCTATCAGGCCACCACCGGCGGCGTGATCCTCGACGGCCGAGAGGTCAACGAGCCCGGCCCGGAGCGCGCCGTGGTGTTCCAGAACCACAGCTTGCTGCCCTGGCTTTCCTGCTATGAGAACGTCGAACTGGCGGTGCGCCAAGTCTTCAAGGGCCAGAAGAACAGACGTGAAATGCGCGACTGGATCGAGCACAACCTCGAACTGGTGCACATGACCTACGCCCGCGACAAGCGCCCCAGCGAGATCTCCGGCGGCATGAAGCAGCGCATCGGCATCGCCCGCGCGCTGGCCATGCAACCCAAGGTGCTGCTGATGGACGAGCCCTTCGGCGCGCTCGACGCGCTGACTCGTGCGCACCTGCAGGACTCGCTGATGGAGATCCATGCCGACCTCGGTAACACAGTGATCATGATCACCCACGACGTCGACGAGGCCGTCCTGCTCTCCGACCGTATCGTGATGATGACCAATGGCCCCTCGGCCACCATCGGCGACATCCTGCGTGTTGAGCTCCCGCATCCACGCGACCGCATGACGTTGGCACACGACGCCCAGTACCACGCTTACCGCGCGCAAGTCCTCGAGTTCCTCTACCAGCGTCAGCAGCGGCCCGCGGCATGACCGCCACACGGCTCAGTTTTGCCTTGAATGGCGCGCCGCGCCGACACTTTTCGTATCAATGAAGTTGCTCGCGAAGCGAGTTCAGTTCGAGCTCGCACAGCCCTCAGCAAATCGAACCGGAATCAACGACATGGACAGAGCATTGATCGGGACCAGCCAGACGACAGAAGGCTTCAAAGCGGAGCCAGGCACTGCGATAAACCAGCACCTGGACTGGCTGCTGCTGGCCGCCTGGGCGGGCGCCTGTCTCGCAGCCCTCTGGCAGCAGCCGCTGCTGTCGCTGACGCTCGGTTGCGTTGCCGGAGGCATGCAACTCGGCCAGCAGCGCAAACGGCGCGCAAGCCAGCGTCATAGCGACCACCTGTTGAGGCTGCTTGGCCGGCAACAGCGCCTCAGCGAGCCGCGCGAGGATCTGGTCGCCGCTTTCAGTGCCCAGTCGCTGCGCAGCGAACGTCTGCGCAGCGAGGTGCAATTCGCCAGTGATGCTCTGGAGCGCATGGCCGGGGCAGCCGAGCACAGCAGCATCGACCAGGGTCAGCGCGTCCTGGCAATCAGTGACGCCAGCAAAGCGCTGAGCGACAACCTCGCGCGTGTCGACACGCTGGGCCAGCAAGCCATGCAGGCCTTTGCCGAAAGCCATCGTGACAGCCAAGCCGGTCGCGACCGCGCTCTGACTGTCAGCCATTCGATGAGCGATGTCCGCGAAAGCATGCAACGCACCGCCGATGCGGTCGGCCAGCTGCTTCTGGACACCGCCGCGGTGGGCAACGCCGCGTTAAGCATCCAGAACGTCGCCAAACAAACCCAGCTGCTCGCCTTGAATGCCTCGATCGAAGCCGCGCGCGCCGGCGAGCATGGCCGCGGCTTTGCAGTCGTCGCTGACGAGGTTCGTCAGTTGGCGCTGACCAGCGACCGGGCCGCTCAGGACATCACCCGTGTGGTTGCAACCACAGGCGCTGCTGTCCGCCGTGTGGAAGTCGAGGTCGTTCAGCATCAGCAGTTGCTCGAGCAAAGCGGCCAGCAGAGCAGCGCGCTGGCGACCGAACTCGATCAGTTGGCGCGACGCAGTCAGCAGAGCCTCGCCGAACTCGACCATTTGCATGCGGCCCTTGATGAACAGCGCAACAGCAATCACCTGCTTCGCGTCCAGCTTGAGCACGTCGAAACAGGCGTCGATCAGCAGCGCGCCCAGGCCGAAGAACTGCACAGCCTGACCCTCTATCTCACCCGCCTCAGCCGTACGGAAGCCTGACCATGGAAGTATCAATTGCCCTGACCCTGGCTGCCTGCCTAGTCCTGCTTGGCAACCATCTGAGCCGCGTCGCGGCCGAGCGGCATCGCAAACGAATCAGCACCACCGACGTCCAGGCGCTGCAGCAGGCGCTGGAAGTTCTACAGTTCGTCCAGAAGCATCGCGGCCTCGGTGGTCAACGGGATGCCTCGGCAGCAACGCAGCGCCTGGAAGTGGCTGGCCGGCTCGACCGGCTCTGGCAGGAATGGAATGGCGACGAAAACCGCCCCGCGATGCGCGCGCTGTGGCAGCAGGTTCGCCCGAACCCGGCCGACTTCGAGCCGCACTGCATCCTCATCGAACAGGTGCTCGAGAGCATTCACGTACTGGAGCTGCGCCTGGCCTACCAGGGCAATCCACAGGTCACCGGCCTATGCGAAGCCTGCCGCGCACTGGAAGACCTTGGCCGGTTGCGCGGCCTCGCGGTGCGTGCGGCCAATTTCGACACCTGCCCGCTGGATATGCAGATCCAAATGCGCTACCTGTGCCAGCGACTGGCCGACCCGATTGGCGGCAAGACGCTGAGCAGCCTCATCGAACACCTGGAGCAGAACCTGATCAATGCGCCGCGAATCAACCTCGCGCCGGCCGAATGCTACGCGTTGATCACGCCGATTATTGATGAGCGCCTGCAGGGTATTCGCCATAGCATCGCCTAATAGGTATGACAGCAAAGGGCGCGGCCTCTTGAGACGATTGTCGGACTTGGGCCTGGTCGGCGGACGCGTACAATCCGCGTCCCGCACGTTGCGCTGAAACGGCGCCACGCATCCAGCCCACGAGAGCACCATGGCCCGCCTGACTCTGCAGTTTCCAGAAGACCAGTTCTGTTTCACCACCCAACTGACGGTACGTATCACCGATATCAACGCCGGCAACCACCTGGCGAACGACTCGATGATCTCGATGATTTCAGAGGCCCGCGCGCGCTTCCTGTTTGCCTATGGCATCGCCGAGACCAACAAGGACGGTGGTGGAATTATCGTCACCGACCTGGCCACCACCTACAAAGCCGAAGCCCATGCACGGGATGCCTTGTTGTTCGAGGTCGGCGTCATGGATTTCAACAAGTACGGTGGCGACATCACCTTCCGTATTACCCGGCCGGCCGATGGCACCCTGATTGCCATGGCCAAATCCGGCTTCGTTTTTTACGACTATTCGCAAAGCCGTGTCGTCGCCATGCCTGACGCATTTGCCACCAAATTCCCGCGGGTCAACCGGATCAATTAGCCCAACATTCGCCATCGCCGAGCTGCAGCAGTCGCTGCACATCCTCGCGATGGCAGAGCTCGGTACCGGGGCGCATCACGGTGGCGGTCCCGGCGGCGATACCGTAGCGCACAGCCTCGTCCAAGCTGCTCCCTTCGGCGAGCGCCAGCACGATGGCACCGAGCATGCTGTCGCCTGCGCCTACCGCACTGACCACCGGAACCTGGGGCGAGCTCAGCCGCTGCAATTGCTCGCCGCAAGCCACCAGCGCCCCTTCCGCGCCCAGCGAGAGCACAATCATTTGCGCACAACCGTTCGCCATCAGGCCGCGTAGCGCTTGCTCCTGTTCCACTTCGCTCGTGATCGCGCGACCCACCAGAGTCGACAGCTCGTTGAGGCTCGGTTTCAGCAGGTATGCACCGCCCCGGCCTGCAGCGTATGCCAGGGGCTCGCCGGACAGGTCGACGACCAGCCTGGCACCGATGCGTCGCGTCAGTCTGAGCAGATCATCGTAGAACGTAAGCGTCACACCCGGCGGAAAGCTCCCGCTCAGCACCAGATACCTCGGCGCTGGATCCAGCGAGGCCAATGCGTCGAGGCAGCGGGTCAGCTCATCTGAGGACAATGAAGGGCCAGGCAGCACGAAACGGTACTGCAGCCCAGTCTCGAACTCGTCCACCGTGAAACTTTCACGCGTGTCGCCAACGATCGGAACGGGGCGGTGCGCCAGGCCCAGCTGATCCAGCGCACGCGTGAGCAGATCACCGAACGGACCGCCTGCGGGATAGATGGCCACCGCATCGCCCCCCAGCGTATCGACCACCCGCGCGACGTTGATCCCTCCGCCGCCCGGGTCATGGCGCGGCAGCGAGCAGCGCAACTTCTCGGTGCTGGTCACCCGCGTAGTGCTGACGGACAGATCCATTGCCGGGTTCAGGGTCAGGGTGGCAATAACGGGCATCGATCACTCCTCGAAGCTTTGCAGGCCAAGCCTAGCAGCCCCCGAGAGGGTAAAGACATTCACCAAAGCACTGCCCCGAAATGGCGCTCATCGCACAACGGTTGTGCAGCCGACGCCGGCCGGGCGGGCGTGCCCAGCATCACTACTACGTAAAACGCGGCCGCCAGCAGACTGGCACGCTAGGTGCTTGGCTCTCGGCACGGTAGGCCAACGGCGGTCTCCACGTTATGACAAAGGCGTCGCAACATTCCTGCTCCGGCAGGCGTGCTGCGGCGCCTTTTTGTTTTCGCCTCGAAGCTGGGGCGGCCTCTTTTGCACTAGATGAATGCCTGGAGCCTACCCGATGAATACCAGTTTCTGGAAAGCCGGCCACACCCCGACACTGTTCTCCGCCTTTCTCTATTTCGACTTGAGTTTCATGGTCTGGTACGTGCTCGGCCCCATGGGCGTGCAGATCGCCGCCGACCTGGGGCTGACTACGCAACAGCGTGCCTTCATGGTCGCCACACCCATTCTCTCCGGTGCCGTGCTCAGACTGGTGCTGGGCATGCTGGCCGATCGCACCTCACCGAAGACCGCAGGGTTGTTCGGCCAGGTCGTGGTGATCGCCGCCTTGTTCATCGCCTGGCTGCATGGCATTCACAGCTATGAGCAAGCGCTGCTGCTCGGCCTGTTCCTCGGCATGGCCGGCGCTTCGTTCGCCGTGGCGCTACCCCTGGCCTCGCAGTGGTATCCGCCGCAGCATCAGGGCAAAGCAATGGGTATCGCCGGAGCGGGTAATTCCGGCACGGTGCTCGCGGCGCTGTTCGCACCGGTACTGGCCACGATGTTCGGCTGGAGCAACGTGTTCGGTCTGGCACTGATTCCGCTGGTGCTGACGCTGATCATCTTTGCCTCGCTCGCCAAGAATGCGCCGAACCGCCCTGCGCCGAAGTCCTTCGCCGATTACATGAAGGCACTGGGCGATCGCGACAGCTGGTGGTTCATGTTCTTCTACAGCGTGACCTTCGGCGGCTTCCTTGGCCTGGCCAGCACCCTCCCCGGCTACTTTCACGACCAGTACGCCTTCGACCCGGTCAAGGCCGGTTATTACACGGCTGCCTGCGTATTCGCCGGCAGCCTGCTGCGCCCGTTGGGCGGTGCACTGGCGGACCGCATCGGCGGTATTCGCTCGCTGCTGGTGATGTACACCGTCGCCGCGGCGTGCCTGTTCGTGGTTGGCTTCAACCTGCCAAGCTCGACGGCGGCGCTGGCGCTATTCGTTGTCGCCATGCTCAGCCTGGGTGCTGGCAATGGCGCGGTGTTCCAACTGGTGCCGCAGCGCTTCAACAAGGAAATTGGCGTGATGACCGGACTGGTCGGCATGGCCGGTGGCATAGGCGGCTTCCTGCTCACCGCAGGCCTGGGCGCCGTCAAGCAGGCCACCGGTGACTACCAGATGGGCCTGTGGCTGTTCGCCAGCCTCGGTGCGCTGGCCTGGTTCGGGCTCTATGGTGTCAAGCGTCGCTGGAGAACCACCTGGGGTTCCGCTGCGATGACCGCCGCACGCGTCTGAGTTCGAATACGCTGACTACAAGGCAGGCCCCCCGACCTGCCTTTACCGTTCACTTGGCGTGCCTTTGGAGTAGTCCCTCATGCCGTTGCAGCTCTCGTTTGGCGAAGCCACCGCAACCGGCCCGCGTGAGGAGAATCAGGACGCGCTGCGGATCGTCACACCAACGCCGGGGCTCGCCGCGAGCAAGGGTGCGCTGTTCGCGATTGCTGACGGCGTCAGCCAGTGCGCTGATGGCGGCCTTGCCGCTCGGGCCACCTTGCAGGCGTTGGCCACCGACTACTACGCCACGCCGGAGACCTGGACTGTCGCGCAGTCCCTTGACCGGCTGCTGGTCGCCCACAATCGCTGGCTGCAGGCCAACGGTGGCGGGCAGCCGCTGCTGACCACGCTGACCGCACTGGTGCTGCGCGGCCGTCGCTTCACACTCGCCCATGTCGGCGACTGTCGCGCCTATCGCTGGCTCGATGGCGAGCTGCAGCGACTCAGCGAGGACCACGTGTGGGAACAGCCGAACATGCAGCACGTGCTCAAGCGTGCCATGGGCCTGGACCAGCATCTGGTGGTGGATTACCTCGACGGCGAACTGCGCCTCGGCGAATCCTTTTTGCTGCTGAGTGATGGTGTCTGGGCCAGCATTACCGAAGGCGATATCCGGAATGTGCTCAGCGCCGAACCTGATCTGACCAGCGTGGCTAGGGCGCTGGTCCATCTAGCCCACCAGACCGGCAGCCAGGACAACGCCAGCGCCCTGCTGCTGCGGGTCGACGAACTGCCGGAAGCGGCATTGGCCGATTCGCTCGCACAGCTGGCAGATTGGCTGTTGCCACCCAAGCTACGCCCCGGCCAGGTGTTCGAAGGCTGGACCGTCGACTCGCTGCTGGCCGAATCGCGCCAGTCACTGGTCTACCGCGTGAGCGATCAGCAGGGTCAGCCCTGGTTGCTGAAAACGCTGCCGGCCAGCCGCGACGATGAACCCGAAGCCGGGCCAGCCCTGCTGCAGGAAGAGTGGTTTTTGCGCCGCGTCGCAGGTCGTGCCTTTCCCGAAGTCCACGGACTGCCGCAGCGCCAGCACCTGTACTACGTGCAGCGTGAATACCGTGGCCAGACCCTCGCCCAGCAATTCTGTCAGCAGGGCCCGCTGGCACTGACCGATTGGCTGCAGATGGCCCCATGCCTGGTCCGAGCATTGGGCATGCTGCACCGGCGCAACATCCTGCACCGCGATATCAAGCCCGAGAATCTGCATCTGGATGACAAGGGCGAGTTGCGCCTGCTGGATTTCGGCCTCGCCTATTGCCCAGGTTTGTCCCGAGACCTGCCGCATCATCTTCCGGGCACCCCAAGCTACATCGCGCCCGAGGCCTTTAGCGGCGAAGCGCCGAGCCGGGAGCAGGACCTCTATGCGGCAGGCGTCACCCTCTACTTCCTGCTGACCGGCCGTTTTCCCTATGGCGAAGTCGAGGCTTTCCAGCGGCCCCGTTTCGGCAGCCCTGTGCCAGCAAACCGGTATCGCCCTGATCTGCCCCAGTGGCTGGATGACATGCTCAGGCGCGCCGTCGCGGTTGACCCCTCGCAGCGCTTCGAAACCGCGGAAGAATGGCTGCTGACCTTGGAACAGGGGGAGCGGCTGGCCAGCAACACGGCAACACTACCGCTGCTGGAACGCGAACCGCTGAAGGTCTGGCGTGGGCTGGCCCTGATTTCACTGCTGCTGAACATGATGCTGCTGGTCTGGCTGGCGAAAGGCAGCTAACCAATCACCTTGCGATCAGACCGACACGCGCCGGACGATCAAACCTTGCCGGGCCACACGCGTCAGTTGCCGCACGCAGTCTTCGAGACGTTCAGCGCTCGGCGCCTGGATCACGGCCATATCGAAACTGTTCGATGCAAAGTGCGCCAGCGACTCATCGACCCCGGTGAACTGAACCTGAAAGGCACGCGGCCTGCCCCAGCGCTTCGGCCAGCCGTCGAGATAGCGCAACAGCGAGGGTTGATGGCTACCGCCAAGGAGGATTTTCGGGTTGCTGCGGACCAGCCCACTGGTGATAGGGGCCAAACGTAGAGGGGCGCGTTGCAGTGCATTCATTGGGAGAAGTCCCGCCTCGAAAATTCCGCTGGGCAGCGGTGGGAGGCGACACCGAACCAGCGCTTTAGCGGTATTTCGAAGCCTTGGCTCCAGGCGCCCCGCAAGTAGCTGACTAAATCGGCGCATGGGCGAAACAATAGAAAAGCGGGCCGGCGGCTGTCAACGGTCAATTTCGCCATGCAGCCCGCGGATCCCTCCGTGATGGTGGGCTGAAGCCCACCCTACGGGTCTCAACCACCGAAAGCCGTCACGACACACGGCCTCAATGCGTAGGGTGGGCTTCAGCCCACCAAAAAGACTCGCAGCAGTCCTCCGACGCACCAGTACTGCGCAGCTTGCTATATAGGGGTGCAGCTGCAAGTCGCTTCGGCCCGGTTGCGCAGGCTTGGCGAAACGATAAGACAACGCAGCATTACGTGCGCCTGTACCGGTTCGCTCCGTGCCAGGCGCCCGTCAGTGCTGGGCTGCGCGACGAAGACGTTGTGCAGGGCGACATGCGCGCTACGGCTGACCGCGGCCAGCCGCTGAACCGCGATCAGGTTGGCACAGCCTCTGCATTGTCAGGCTTACATCAAGCCGGACCTTCAACGTGGAGGGTCAGGCTCCGAATACGGAAAACAAGGACAAAGGCGTCCTCACTGGGAGATCAGTGGGACGCCTTTTTCGTTGTTGGATATTTCAACGGCATGGCCCGACAGCATTCAGCGCGCCGGCCCGGCACGGAGAACAGCATGAAGAAACTCAAGCTGGTGATGATTGGCAATGGCATGGCCGGGGTTCGCACCCTTGAAGAGTTGCTCAAGCTCGCCCCTGAGCTCTACGACATCACGGTGTTCGGTGCTGAGCCCCATCCGAACTACAACCGCATCCTGCTTTCCCCCGTATTGGCCGGCGAACAGACCTTCGAGGAAATCGTGCTCAACGATCTCAGCTGGTACGCCGAAAACAACATTCGTCTGATGCTCAACCGCAAGGTGGTCGAGATCGACCGCGCCAAGCGCCGCGTGATCGCCGAAGACGGCAGCGAGGCCGAGTACGACCGCCTGCTGATCGCCACCGGCTCAAACCCCTTCATCCTGCCGATCCCGGGCAACCAGCTCGACGGCGTGATCGGCTACCGCGACATTGCTGACACCCAGAAGATGATGGACACCGCCAAGACCCACAAGCACGCCGTGGTCATCGGCGGTGGCTTGCTCGGACTGGAAGCGGCCAATGGCCTGAAGCTGCGCGGCATGGAGGTCACCGTAGTGCATATCGGCGAATGGCCGATGGAGCGTCAGCTCGACAAGACAGCCGGCACCCTGCTGCAGCAGGCACTGGAAGCCCGTGGGCTCAACTTCAAGATGCAGAAGCAGACCGCCGAGCTGATCGGCAACGATCAGGGCCGAGTACGAGCCGTGCGTTTCGCCGATGACGAAGTGATTGACGCGGATCTGGTGGTGATGGCCGCTGGCATCCGTCCCAACAGCGAACTCGCTGAACAGTCTGGAATTCCCTGCAACCGCGGCATCCTGGTCAATGACACCCTGCAAACCTACGACCCGCGTGTCTATGCAGTTGGTGAATGCGCCAGTCATCGCGGCACCGCCTACGGACTGGTGGCGCCGCTGTTCGAGCAGGCCAAGGTCTGCGCAAACCATCTGGCAATGCTGGGTTTCTCGCGTTACCTGGGATCGGTGACGTCGACCAAGCTGAAGGTCACCGGCATCGACCTGTTCTCCGCAGGCGATTTCCTCGGCGGCGAAGGCACCGAAACCATCACCCTCTCCGACCCCATCGGCGGCGTGTACAAGAAGCTGGTGATCAAGGACAACATCCTCGTCGGGGCCTGCCTGTACGGCGACACCGCGGACGGTGGCTGGTACTTCCGTCAGGTGCGCGAAGGCCATAACGTCAGCGAAATCCGCGATCACCTGATGTTCGGCGAAGGTGCCATCGGCGACACCGGTCACCAGGGCCAGAACAAGGCCATGGCGATGCCCGACAGCATGGAAGTCTGCGGATGCAATGGCGTGTGCAAAGGCGAGATCGTCAAGGCGATACAGGAGCACGGGCTGTTCTCGGTCGACGATGTGAAAAAGCACACCAAGGCCGCCAGTTCCTGCGGCTCCTGCGCTGGGCTGGTGGAACAGATTCTGATGAGTACCGTCGGCGGCGCTGCGGACGTGAAACCGAAAAGTGAAAAAGCCATCTGCGGCTGCAGTGACCTGAACCACGGCCAAGTGCGCAAGGCCATTGTCGACGAACACCTGATCAGCATCCCGGCGGTGATGAGCTATCTGAACTGGCGCACGCCCAACGGCTGCGCCACCTGCCGCCCGGCCCTGAACTATTACTTGATCTCTTCATGGCCCGGCGAAGCCAAGGACGATCCACAGTCGCGCTTCATCAACGAGCGCGCCCACGCCAATATCCAGAAGGACGGAACCTATTCAGTCGTCCCGCGGATGTTCGGCGGCGTGACCAATGCCGCCGAGCTGCGCCGCATCGCTGACGTCGCCGACAAGTACCAGGTGCCGATGGTGAAGGTCACCGGCGGCCAGCGCATCGACCTGCTGGGCATCAAGAAGGATGACCTGCCAAACGTCTGGAAGGACCTAGACATGCCCGATGGCCACGCCTACGGCAAATCCATTCGCACGGTAAAGACCTGCGTCGGCAAGGAGTTCTGCCGTTTCGGCACTCAGAATTCGACCGGGCTGGGCATCGATCTGGAGAAGGCACTGTTCGGGATGTACTCGCCGCACAAGGTCAAGCTGGCCGTCTCCGCCTGCCCGCGCAACTGCGCCGAATCCGGTATCAAGGACGTCGGCATCATCGGCGTCGATTCCGGCTGGGAGCTGTACGTCGGTGGCAACGGCGGCATCAAGACCGAGGCCGGCGAGTTTTTCGTCAAGGTCAAGACCGCCGAGGAAGTCGCCGAATACAGCTTCGCCTTTCTCCAGCTCTACCGCGAGGAAGGCTTCTACCTCGAACGCACCGTGCACTACATGCAGCGCGTCGGCTTGGAATACATCAAGAAAATAGTTCTGGAAGACGAAACCCGGCGCAAGGCGCTGGCCCAGCGGCTGATGTTCTCGCTGAGTTTCGAGGGCGATGGCTGGAAGAAGGCCATCGCCGAGCAATCGTTGAAGAAAGAATACGAAACCATCCAGTTGGCCCAGATCGAGCCCGCGTGACGATTCGCCGCCACCGGAAAGCTGCTTGATCAACCGAATTGCGAGGAAACAACCATGAAATGGTTCGACATCTGCTCCCTGGATGAGATCAACCCACTTGGCGCGCGCATCGTCGCCGGGCCGAAGGGTGACATCGCGGTCTTCCGCACTGCGGACGATCAGGTGTTCGCACTGGACGACCGCTGCCCGCACAAGGGCGGCCCGCTGTCCCAGGGCATCGTCTTCGGCAAGCAGGTCGCCTGCCCGCTGCACAACTGGCAGATCAATCTCGACAGCGGCGAAGCCGTGGCGCCGGATGTGGGTTGCGCGCATCGACACGAAGCGCGGATCGAGAACGGTCGCGTGCTGCTTTCGCTTAACAGCCAGACAGGTGGCTAAAGCGGAGCGCCGCCCGGCCCACCCTACCCGACCGCACGGCGGCACACATCGTAGGGTGGGCTTCAGCCCACCCTATGAACTGGCCCGAACACCGCAGGGTTTCCCCGAAGGACGCGAGCTCGGGCAACGATGCACCGCTGTACCAATAAATAACGGTGGGCTAAAGCCCACCCTACGAAGCCACACTTCCTAGGAACCGACGCCATGCGCCAGACAACCGCTTCGACCTGCTGCTACTGCGGCGTGGGCTGCGGCGTACTGATCGAGCACGACGGCGAGCGCATCCTCGATGTCGCCGGCGACCCGAATCATCCCGCCAACTTCGGCAAGCTGTGCAGCAAGGGTGCGACGCTGCACCTGACCGGCGACCTGGACGCCCGCGCGCACTATCCGGAACTGCGGCTGGCCAAGGGGCTGGCCCGCGCACGCACCGACTGGGACAGCGCCCTGGACCATGCCGCCAACGTATTCGCCGAAACCATCGCCGAGCATGGCACGGACAGCGTGGCCTTCTACATCTCCGGCCAGCTGCTGACCGAGGATTACTACGCCTTCAACAAGCTCGCCCGCGCCCTGGTTGGCACCAACAACATCGATTCGAACTCGCGGCTGTGCATGTCATCCGCCGTAGTCGGCTACAAGCGCAGCCTCGGCGCCGATGCCCCGCCGTGCAGCTACGAGGACATCGAACAGAGCGATTGCCTGCTGATCGTCGGCAGCAACATGGCCTACGCCCATCCGGTACTGTTCCGGCGTCTCGAAGAAGCCAAGGCCAAGCGCCCGGAGATGAAGGTCATCGTCGTCGACCCACGCCGCACCGACACCTGCGACCTGGCGGACATGCACCTGGCGATCCTGCCGGGGACTGACGTTGCGCTGTTCCACGGCATCCTTCACATCCTGCTCTGGGAAGGCTGGATTGACCGTGACTTCATCGACGCTCATACCGATGGCTTCGACGACCTCAAGCGCATGGTGCGCGACTACAGCCCGGCCATGGTGGCGGACCTCTGCGGCATTGGCGTCGATGAACTGCAGACCACCGCCCGCCTCATCGGCACGTCGAAGCGCTTCCTTTCGCTCTGGTGCATGGGCGTCAACCAGTCCACCGCTGGCAGCGCCAAAAACAGCGCGCTGATCAACCTGCACCTGGCCACCGGCCAGATTGGCAAGCCCGGCGCCGGCCCCTTTTCCCTGACCGGTCAACCCAACGCCATGGGCGGTCGCGAAACCGGCAGCCTGTCCAACCTGCTGCCCGGTCATCGAGAAGCGGGCAATGCGGTGCATCGCGCCGAAGTGGCTGACTATTGGAACGTGCCAGCATTGCCGGAGGCGCCAGGCCTGTCCGCCATCGAGTTGTTCGAGGCGGTGCGCAGCGGCAAGGTCAAGGCGCTGTGGATCGCCTGTACCAACCCAGCGCAATCCATGCCGGACCAGCAGAAAGTTCGCGAGGCCTTGGCCGCCTGCCCTTTCGTGGTGGTGCAGGAAGCCTTTTTCACCACCGAAACTTGTCGCTACGCCGATCTCCTTCTGCCCGCCGCCAGCTGGGGCGAGAAGGAAGGCACGGTGACCAACTCGGAGCGCCGAGTCAGCCACGTGCGCCCCGCCATCGCCGCGCCAGGCGAGGCGCGCGCCGATTGGTCGATCACCTGTGACTTCGCCCACCGCCTGGAAACGCTGATGCGTCCGGGCCAGGCCAGCCTGTTCGCGTTCGATACTCCGTCGGCGATATTCGAGGAATACAAGCTCCTCACTGCGGGCCGCGACCTGGATCTGTCCGGGCTCAGCCACGCATTGATCGACCGGCTCGGGCCGCAGCAATGGCCCTTCCCCGCCGGCAGCACAGAGGGCACCACGCGCCTTTATGGCGACGGGGTCTTCCCTACGGACAACGGCCGCGCACGCTTTCTCACCGAGCAGTACCAGGCGCCAAAGGAACGACGCGAGGCGCGCTTCCCGCTCACGCTGAACACCGGTCGCTTGCGCGACCATTGGCACGGCATGAGCCGCACTGGCACCGCGGCGCGCCTGTTCGGCCACGTCGAGGAAGCACTGCTGAGCATGAGCGCCGACGACATGCACCGTCGCCGTCTGCTCGACGGCCAGCTGGTCAAGGTCCGCAGCCGCCGCGGCGAGCTGCTGTTACCGGTACAGAAGGACGACAGCCTGCGACCCGGCCAGGCCTTTATGCCGATGCATTGGGGAGATCGTTTCCTCAAGGGAATGGGCGTGAATGTGCTGACGCTGCCCGACTTCGATCCCGCCTCCAAACAGCCGGAGCTCAAGCACGCCGGTATCGAGGTGGAAAAGGTCGAACTGCCCTGGCAATTCTTTGCCCTGGTAGAAGGCGGTGTGCAGAAACGCTTCGAGGCATTGCGCCCATTATTTGAAGGCTTCGCCTATGCCAGTTTCAGCCTGACCGGGCGAGACCGATCAGCGCTGGTCATCCGCGCCGCCTGTAACGAAGCCCCGGATGCGACGCAACTGGCGCAGATCGAACAGCTGCTGGGGTTGGATGAAGGCCCGGTGGTGGCTTACGACGACCCACGACGTGCTGTCGGCAAGCGGGTGCGTATCGAGGACGGTCGCATCGTCGCCCTCAGCCTGTCAGGCGAAACTGCCGCACGCGACTGGCTGAAACAGCTCTGGCACGACGGCACGGCCGATCAGGCACTGCGTCGCTGGCTGCTGGCGCCACTGAGCACACCGCCGAGCGGAGGAGTCCGCGCGGCCAAGACCCTGTGCAACTGCATGAACGTTGGCGAGGCCGCGATCTGTGCCGGCATAGATCGCGGCCTCGACCTCAGTGGTTTGAAGCGGGAGCTGGGTTGCGGCACCAGCTGCGGGTCCTGTGTACCGGAAATCAAGCGGTTGCTGGTGAAGCAGCCAGCGGTGGCCTGAACGGCTCCACCAATAGACAGCTGGCGATGCTTGGCGTGTCGCCGACACCATTACAGCAGCATGAGAGGTAGAGACATGAGCGCAAAAGTCTGGCTGGTTGGCGCAGGGCCCGGTGATCCGGAACTGCTGACGCTCAAGGCCGTACGCGCCATGGGCGAGGCCCAGGTGGTGCTGATCGATGATCTGGTCAACCCTGCAGTACTCGAGCATTGCCCGAACGCACGGGTAATCCCGGTTGGCAAGCGCGGCGGCTGCCGCTCGACGCCACAGGCATTCATCCATCGGCTGATGCTGCGCTACGCACGCCAGGGCAAATGCGTGGTGCGGCTCAAAGGGGGTGACCCCTGCATCTTCGGCCGTGGTGGCGAGGAAGCCGAATGGCTGGCGGAGCGCGGCGTCGAGGTCGAGCTGGTCAATGGCATCACCGCAGGCCTGGCCGGCGCCACCCAATGCGGTATCTCACTCACCCAACGCGGCGTAGCGCGCGGCGTCACCCTGGTCACCGCACATACCCTGGACGGCAGCAGCCCCGAGTGGCATGCCTTGGCCAAGACCGGCACCACGCTGGTCGTCTACATGGGCGTGAGCAGCTTGCAGCAGGTACAGGCCGGCCTCATGGAAGGCGGCCTGCCTGCCAGCACTCCGGTGGCGATGATTGAAAACGCCTCGCTGCCGCAACAGCGCGAATGCCGTTCGCAACTGGGGGCTATGTGCACGGATGCTGCCGCGTTCCGGTTGAAGAGCCCAGCCATCCTGGTCATCGGCGAAGTCGCCGCGCAAGCCGTTACGCAGGGGCTAAGCCAGATTGCGTGATAGGTAGCTGCTGATACGTTGGACCGGATGGTCGAAGCTGGAGCTGACACTCAGCACGTAGGGGTCCATATCACCGTACCGTCCTACCGGGGAACGGTGGGCTGAAGCGGAGCGCCGCCCGGCCCACCCTACTCTGAGGTTCGGGCAGCGAATGCCCAGCAGGGCGTGACCCTAAGGTAGGGTGGGCTTCAGCGCACCAGACAGCCCGCGATGGTCGAGCGACGTGATGGCAGACTCCGCGTCCCCAGCGCTGGATACTAAGAGCCCCGCTTTGCGGGGTTCTTAGTTTAGCGCCTGGCTATGTCACGCTTTCTGCCGCAGCTTCTCCGGCTTGATCAGGAAGCGCGCCAGTGCAGGCAGCAGCCAGATCGCGCCGACCATGTTCCAGAGGAACATGAAGGTCAGCATCAGGCCCATGTCCGCCTGGAACTTGATCGCCGAGAACACCCAGGTGAACACGCCGATCGCCAGGCAGATACCGGTGAAGATGACCGCCTTGCCCGTCGATTTCAGGGTTTCGTAATAGGCATCCTGCAGCGTCATGCCTTGCCGCAGGTAGGATTCCAAACGGCTGTAGATATAGATGCCGTAGTCCACACCAATACCCACCCCGAGTGCGATCACCGGCAACGTCGCGACTTTTACGCCAATCCCCATGAAGGCCATCAGCGCGTTGCCGAGAATGGAGGTCAGCACCAGCGGCAGAATGATACACAGAGTCGCCGCGACGGAGCGGAAGGTCAGCAGGCACATGAAACTCACCGCGGCGTAGACCGCAATCAGCATGGTGGTTTCAGAAGCGGCGATGACTTCGTTGGTCGCTGCTTCAATACCGGCGTTGCCCGCAGCCAGGACGAACTCCAAACCTTCGCGGTTGTTTTCCTCAGCGAATTCACGCGCCGCGGACACCACATGCTCAAGCGTCTCGGCTTTGTGGTCATTGAGGAACACCAGCACCGGCGCCAGAGAGCAATCGCTGTTGTACATGCCTTCGGCACGAGCAATGGAGCTGTTCAGTACGAACTGGTTACGCGACAGCGTTTCCCACTTCAGGCTGCCCTCGTTCATGCCCTTGATGCTCTGCCGTGCCACGGTGACCATCGACACCGCTGACTGGACACCCTCGGTGTTTTCCATTTTCCACATCAGCTCGTCCATGGCGGCGAGCGTGTCGTAGTGGGCACAGCCCTCTGGCGCCGTTTTCACCATCACCACCAACACATCCGAACTGGTCGAGTAGTTGCTGATGACGAAATCGTTGTCGAGGTTGTAGCGCGAATCCGGGTGCAGTTCCGGTGCGCCCTGGTCGAGATCGCCGATCTTCAGGTTCTGTCCGTACCAGAGTCCTCCACCCACGGCGAGCAGCGCGATGACAATGGATATCGGCGCGACGATCGGATTGGCAAAGTTGGACAGCAGGCGCCAGAACGGATGGTTACGCGCGGCCTCATCTCGAGCCTGCTTGACTGCGCGCTGGCTGATGCCCATGTAGGAAATCGCCACCGGCAACAGGATCAGGTTGGTCAGAATGATGACCGCCACACCCAGCGAAGCACCGATCGCCAGTTCGCGGATCACACCGATGTCGATCAGTAGCAGCGTCACGAAGCCAACGGCATCGGAGGCCAGCGCCACCATGCCGGGGATGAACAGTTGACGGAATGCCATCCGCGCGGCCGCAAGCGGATCGTCGGTTTCGCCGGAAGCCATGGCGATGCCGTTGATCTTCTGCACGCCGTGGGAAATACCGATGGCGAATACCAGGAACGGGACCAGCATCGAGTAAGGATCGAGCCCGAAGCCCAGCGTGTGCAGCAGACCGAGCTGCCAGGCAACGGCGATAAGCGTGGTCACGACGACCGCGATGGTGCTCTTGAAGCAGCGGGTGAACCACAGCAGCAGCGCCAGGGTGATGCCGATGGCGACAAAGAAGAACAGCGCAACGCCGACCAGACCATCAATCAGATCACCGACCTTCTTGGCGAAACCGATGATGTGAATCTCCACATTCGGATTCTGCGCCTCGTACTTGTCGCGAATCTTCTCTTCCAGCTCATGAGAGAACTTCTGGTAGTCGAGCTTGATCTGCTTGCTGCGATCTTCCGGATCCGAGTAGGACTCCATCAGCGGCACATCGATGATGCTGGACCTGAAGTCGTTGGCAACCAGACGCCCAACCTGACCGGATTTGAGGATGTTGCTGCGAAGGTCATCGAGGCTTTCCGGCGACCCGTCATAGGTCTGCGGGATGACCTCACCGCCGGCGAAGCCTTGCTCCGTCACCTCGGTCCAGCGAACGCTGGGACTCCAAAGCGACTTCATGTTGGAGCGATCAACACCCTGGATATAGAACACTTCGTCATGAATCTGACGCAGTGTTTCCATGTAGTCCTTAGCGAAGATGTCACCGTCCTTGGCTGCCACGGAGATCCGCACCGTGTTGCCCAGGTTGGCCAGATCATCGCGATGCTGGAGCATATTCTGAATGTAGGGATGTCCCAGCGGGATCATCTTTTCGAAGCTGGTCGAAGGACGAACCTGGGCAGCCTGGTAGAACAGGAACACGCTGATCAACAGGCAGACGAGGATCACTGCCGGTCGATTGTTGAATATCAGGCGCTCGAGAAAAGACGCCGGCTTCTGCTGATGCTTGGTCATGTTGGCTCCGGCTTATTGTTGTTGTACGGGCAGGTTGGCGCCGGTCGGCGAAACGATCCGGACGCCGCTCTGCCCGACGAGGACCAGATTGCCATCCGAGTTGCCGACGACGCCCGACAAGGAGCGTCGGTCAGGGCGGCTGAACAGCTTGAAGCTTTGTCCGTCGTCCTCGCTGCTGAGCACGGTGCCGCCATGGCCGACCACGACGATGCGTCCATCGGCCAACCGGTTGCCATCAGCCAGACCCGATTCCACGGCATCACCGTCATCCAGCAGCTCGATCGCCTGCCAGCTGTCGCCAAAATCGGTTGAGCGGAACAGATTGCCACGCAGGCCAAACGCGACGACGACGCCCGGCTCGCCGCCGCCAACAACGCCGAAGAACGAGCCCTGATAGGGCGACTCGACGCGCTCCCAGGTTTCGCCCATGTCAGCGGAGCGGAACATGCCACCCATCTCGCCGACGATGAACAGGCCGGACCCGGGAATCTCGGCAATGGCGTTGAGGTGGGAACCGTCCTCGTTATCGAGGCGATCAGCTACGTCTTCCCAGTTTTCCCCGCCATCGGTGGTTTCCAACAGGACGCCGTAAGCGCCGGTGGCAAAACCGTGCTGGGCATTTTCGAACCAGACGTCGAGCAGCGGCACTTCGCCTTCGCGGTTTTCGTACTGCTGCGTCCAGGTCTGGCCGCCGTCCGTCGTGCCCAGGATCAGCGCGTCATGCCCAACCGCCCAGCCATGTTTGTCATCAGCAAAATACACCGCCGTAAGCAGCTGCCGGGTGGGCACCTTGGCCTGGGTCCAGCTGGCGCCACCGTCGTCGGAATAAAGGATGTGGCCGCGATCACCGGCTGCAACCAGACGTTTGCCAGCATGGGCAATATCGAGAAGCAAGCTGGTTGCGGCTTTCTGCGATTCGATCGAATAGCGAACGCCTGGCTCGGCAGGGCTTTGGGCCTGAGCAGGCGCGGCTAGAAATAAAATGGAGAGAACACTGCAGAGCGAGAGCGTTCTTGCCAGCGGCGATTGACTACTAAACATCGGCGTGCGGGAAGTTTTTTTCGCGCGGCCAACCGGTGTGCGCCACATGACGGGCTCACTCATACATACCCCCTTTATTTTTATTAGGTAGGGCCTGCGTATGGAGACAGGCGAGGCCATGCTATAGGGCTTTCGAAAGCGGCGGCAATTGCCTGGACGTTATGTTTTGTTAAGCATGGCTCAATGATGTTGCGTGATAGGTGGGCCTTATGGCATGGCGCTTTGCGTCCTTCACGTCACGCATCGGAAGGGGGCGTCTGACCAGGCCTTCTCAGTCTTCTGAAAGCGAAAATCCCGCATCAAGTGCGGGATTTTCGTTTGTCACGATCTAGCGTCGCAGGCCTGATCAGGCAAGGCTTTTGCTGACCACCTCGTACACGTCGCTCGACAACTCACCGGACGCCAGAATCCGCTCCAGCTCGGTCTTCATCAGTCCCTGACGACTTACGTCGTATTTGCGCCAGCGGGTCAAGGGCGCCAACAAGCGCGATGCAATTTGTGGGTTGAGCTTGTTGAGCACAATGACCTGGTCGGCCAGGAAGCGATAACCAGCGCCATCAGCACGGTGGAAGTTCACCAGGTTCTGGTTGGCGAAGGCGCCGATCAAGGCGCGAACCTTGTTCGGATTCTTCAGCGTGAACGCCGGGTGCTGCATCAGATGCTGAATGCGCTCCAGACCACCCGGCTGGGTGTTACCAGCCTGCACGCTGAACCACTGATCCATGACCAGCGGGTTGTCCTTGAAGTGCTCGGCAAACGAGGCCAGTGCCTTGTCACGCTCGGCTTCGAAGCCAGAGTTAACCAGCACTGCTAACGCCGTGAGCCGCTCGGTCATGTTGTCCGCGTCCTCGAACTGCTCGACGCAGGCGGCGACCACTTCGGGCTTTCCGTTGAGCATCAGGTACGACAAAGCGATGTTCTGCAGGGCACGACGAGCGAAGTGGCCCGCTTCGGCAACATAGGGCGTCTGCCGCGAAACCTCGCGATTGGCCTGGTAACGCTTCCAGAACAGCTCGAACAATGCGGTGGCGATGCTTTGACGAGCGAAGTCACGCGCGGCGTGAATGGCATCGACATCGGCGATCTCGCTGATCTCGGTCAGGTAGGCCTCGCTCGGCAGCGACAGCATTTCCGCGACCATCGCCTGATCGAGGCTTTCGTCCTCGAGCTGGCTGCGCAGTGCAGCGACCAGACGCTGATCCAGCTGCAGCGCTTCGCCGCGCTGATGCTGCCCGATCATCTCTTGCAGCACCTGGACCGACAGCTGCTGCCCCGCCTCCCAGCGGTTGAACCCGTCGGAATCGTGCTGCATCAGGAACATGAGCTGATCGCGGCTGTAGGGGAAGTCCAGCTTCACCGGAGCGGAGAAACCACGCAGCAGCGAAGGCAATGGTTGCTCTGGCACGTCGACAAAGGTGAAGGTCTGCTCGGGCTGGTCGACGGCCAGCACGCGGGTGGTACCGACCGGTGCGTCTTCACCTTGCAGGCGTAGTGCAATCTCGTTGCCCTGCCCATCCAGCAGGCCCAGCGAAACTGGGATGACGAACGCCAGCTTCTCGCTTTGCCCCGGCGTTGGCGGGCAGCTTTGGCGGAATGTCAGGCTGTAGGTTTTTGCGGCGGCGTCGTACTGCTCACTGACGGCCAGTCGCGGCGTGCCCGCCTGGCTGTACCAGCGTTTGAACTGCGTCAGGTCGGCACCATTTGCGTCTTCCATCGCCTTGACGAAATCATCGACGGTCACCGCCTGGCCATCGTGCCGCTCGAAGTAGAGATCGCTGCCTTTGCGGAAGCCCTCCTCACCCAGCAGCGTCTGGATCATGCGCACCACTTCAGCGCCCTTCTCGTAAACGGTCAGGGTGTAGAAGTTGGAGATCTCGATGAAGGATTCCGGGCGCACCGAGTGGGCCATCGGGCCGGCATCCTCGGCGAACTGGTGAGTACGCAGGTAGGACACATCCTCGACGCGCTTGACGGTCGGCGAGTTCATGTCAGCGGAGAATTGCGAATCGCGGAAGACGGTGAAGCCCTCTTTGAGCGACAGCTGGAACCAGTCGCGGCAGGTCACGCGGTTGCCCGACCAGTTGTGGAAGTATTCGTGGGCGACGATTGCCTCGACCCGCTGGTGCGCAGCATCGGTGGCCGTTTCGGCGCGCGCCAGCACAGCGCTGGAGTTGAAGATGTTGAGCCCCTTGTTTTCCATGGCGCCCATGTTGAAGTCGTTGACCGCGACGATCATGAAGATGTCCAGGTCGTACTCGCGACCGTAGGCCTCTTCGTCCCACGTCATCGATTTCTTCAGGCTGTCCATGGCGTGCTGGCATTTGTCGATGTTTTCCGGCTCGACATAGATGCGCAGCGCCACGTCGCGACCGCTCATGGTGGTGAAGCTGTCCTCGACGCACCAGAGATCACCGGCGACCAAGGCGAACAGGTACGCGGGTTTCTTGAAGGGATCTTCCCAAGTCGTCCAATGACGCCCATCGTCTTCTTCGCCGCTGGCGATCGGGTTGCCGTTGGAGAGAAGGATCGGATAGGCATGCTTCTCGGCGCTGACGGTGGTGGTGAACTTGCTCATCACGTCCGGGCGGTCGAGGTAATAGGTGATCTTGCGGAAGCCTTCGGCCTCGCACTGAGTGCAGAACATGCTGCCGGATTTGTACAAACCTTCCAGCGCGGTGTTGCTCTCCGGATGGATTACCACAGTGCTGTCGAGGGTGAAGCTGGCGGAATCGGGCTGCAGTGTCAGGCTTTCCTCGGCCACTTCGTAGTCGCCCAGGCCGAGCTGGCGGTCATTCAGCGCCAGGGAAATCAGCTCGAGATCCTGGCCGTGAAGCTGCAAAGGCGGCAGCCCGGCACCGGCCTCCGGATTGCGCCGCATGACCAGCTGGGCATGCACCAGGGTGCGGTCTTCGTACAGCTCGAAGGTCAGGTGGGTTTCATCGATCAAGTAGTCCGGAACTTGATAATCCTTTAGATGAATGACTTTCGGTTGTTCGGTGCGCATGGAAACCTCGTCGGCTGAGCTTCAAGCGGCAAGCTTCAAGCTGTAATGGGGCAATGGACTGCCCGCCCGGTGGCCGGGCGGAGGATGACTTCGAGCTTAGCGTCTGTCGCGGCTGACTAGTAGGGTGGAAAACGGCTTAGGCTTTTCGACGCGTTTGTTCCAGGCCGTGCATCCTTGAGCCTGGCGTTGGCAGCCAGCGCTTATCGGTGGACAAGGCCGCGCCGTTGTCCACCCTACCCCCGCTACCCGCCTCGCATTCAGGCTGTGCTGCTGGCTGCGATCTGATACGAGGTGAACTTGCGGATATTGATAACCCCCGTATCAAGGATCAAATATTGACCCTTGATACCGCGCAGGGTGCCTTCGACGACCGGCGTCTTTTCCAGATCCAGGCTGACGATCTTGGTCGGGTAGGCCTCGACCGGATAGCGGATCTCAAGCACCTCGGCATCGGCCACTGGCTGGATCGCTTGCAACCCGTAGCGCTGCTGTAGTTCTCGCAACCCCTCAGCGCAGGCATCGAAGATCTGTTCGCGGATCTCGATCAGGTCGATGGGTTCGGCATCACCCTTGAGCAGTGCGCGCCAGTTGGTGCGATCTGCCACTTGGCTGCGCAACAGGTCTTCGACCATTCCTGACTGCTGGCGAGTCGCAACGCGCATGATTGGCAGCGCCTGGCTGGCACCCTGATCGAGCCAGCGCGTGGGCAGTTGGGTGGCGCGGGTGATGCCGACCTTGATACCCGAGGAGTTGGCCAGATACACCACGTGGTCGGTCATGCAGAAATCCATGCCCCACTGCGGGTCACGGCAGGTGCCGAAGTCGTGGTGGCATTTTTCCGGGCTCATGATGCAGATATCGCACTGCGGCAGTTTCTTGAAGCAGGGGTAGCAATAGCCCTGGCTGAAACTCTTGTTGGTCTTGCGTCCACAATGGCTGCAGTGAATGGCACCCAGATATTCCAACCGTAGGGTCTTGCCGATCAGCGGATTGACCGGCACCAACTGGTCGTTCAGACGGAATGAATACTGTGCCTGCTCGCCCAGCTGAATCGACATCTTGCTCAGCGCGCCGCGTCCCAGCTCAAGCATCAGTGACGCGTTCCCGAAGCGGGTGAAAACAGGCTGGTGTCGATAGGCGCCTTGTTCTTGCTCTTGGAGGCGCACTCCTGGCCGCCCATATAGCCAGTGCGCTCTTCTTCCGGCAGGTTCTTCATCTCCCAGGCAATCATCGCACCGAGGCAGGTCTCTTTCTGCTCGGGCGTCAGCTTGCGCCCGTCGCTCCACTTGCCCAGCTCGACGGCGGTTTTGAGGTTTTCGTAGATTTCGGGGGTGATGTTTTCGATGGCTTCGATAAAGGACGACATGGCCGGCTCCCAGGGAATCAAGCGCGCATTCTACCGAGCAGCGCAGCTTTAGGGAAAAACCGATCAGCCTTTCAGTCGCCCATGCGCACCGCTCTGCGACGGGACAGCAGCCCGCCCAGAACGCCGGTCAAACAGCCGGCAACCAGACCGCCAACATGCGCTGCGTTGGCGATCGCCAATGCGCCGAAGCTCACCACTTCGATCACGCCCGTCAGGCAGACCACCAGCCAGACCAGCATCAGCACCACAACGCCGGGCGGCAGCCGATAGGCCTCATCGGGAGAGAGTTTTTGGAATAGCCAGCAATGCCCGAGCAGCCCGTACAGAACGCCGGATAATCCTCCGAAAATCCCGGGGCCACCGTAAGTGTATTGAGCCACATTGGAAACGACGCCGAACACCAGCGTCAGGCCAAGCAACATCAGCGCGCCTTGTCGATATTCGATGCGCCGCCCAAGCTCCCAGTACCACATCGAGTTCATGGCCAGGTGCAGGAAGCCGAAATGCACGAAGATTGGCGTGACCAGCCGCCACCACTCCCCAGCGGCGAGGGTTTGTTCGAGCGTCGCAAAGTAGGCGTACTCACCGTCGATGCGGAAGTCACCGAAGCTGAACCAGCGAATGGTCTCGAAGTTCTCGCCAAGCATGGTGATGGCGGCTGCGATCATCGTCAGCAGCAATACCGCTGCAGTCAGCGGACTGCGGCGAAGGCTGGCGACAAAACCGCCGCCGCGCCGTGGCGGTTGTTCGGCCACCACGGCGCCGTCGCCCCGGGGATAGCGCTGGTAGAGCTCGCGGACCTGCTCGGCCGTCTCTGCCGGGACCCGCAACACCTGCTCGCCAGACTCCTCGGAGACGCGGCAAGGCACCTGCAACCGCTGCAACAAGGCGATGAAACCGCTTAGGTCCTCTGACAATGGCAGGCGCAACGCCTCAATGATGGCCATCTATCGCTCCACGTCCACCCAGACGAACTTCGCCGGGTCGAGTCTGGTTTCCTCATCGAGCCGGTAGGCGACGAGCTTGCCGTATTTCACTGCGCTGTAATCGAGACAGGCCAGGTTGGGCCGGATCGGCGCGGGTGTTCCGCTACGCCAGTAGTGCCCGACGAACAATAGCGGGTCATCCGGGCCATAGAGAAACAGTTTGCTCTTCTGGCTATCACTGAGTGGCACCCGCGCGGCCTTTTCCGGTAGGCCGTCGGGTTGGAAGACGATGTCGCCGTAGGTCTGGGGATTTTCTTCCCAGAATTTCGTCCGGAAGAAGCTGCGGGTGAAGCCCTCCGCGCTGGTCAGCGTCAGCCCTTCGGGCAACGGCATGTCGGTGCCGCGCAGCAGGCGGTCCAGTGCTTTGGCAGCGAAGCCTTGGGCGAACGCCGCGTCCCGCAAGAATGCGGGATCAACGCATCCATTGACCAACCGCTCGCGCAGCTGACTGATCACCGCATTGTCCCAGCAGGCATGAACGACCCGAAAACGCTCGTTTTCAAGGTACAGCGGCAACGTCATGAACCATTCACGGAAGTCGGCCCATTCTTGCGGATAGTGCTCGAACTGCTGAAAGGTATGCTGCAATAGCATGGCGTACCGCGGCGTGTGATCGCGAACGAAGGCCTTGCCGCTCTCGGGGGGCGCCGGGGCGTACCAGCCCAGTGCGTTGAACTCGTGATTGCCCATGATGCAATGCGCCTGCCCCGCGTCGACCATTGCATGGACCAGGTGCAGCGCTTCGCGAATCCGAGGACCGCGATCAATGATGTCGCCAAGAAAGATCACTTGCCGACGAGGATGCCGCCACACGTCGCCGTGCCGGCTATAGCCCAGCTGTTCAAGCAGACGAGCCAATGTATGGGCGCAACCATGCACGTCCCCAATCAGGTCGTAGTTGCGCTCCGGGTCGACAAGCACTATTCCCCTCCACCGAGGCGACTACCCCAGCCAAGCTTGGTACGGCAGACCTCGTAATAGTTGTGGTCGAGCGGGTGGATCAGGTGAAGCTTCTGCGGTTTCTTGCGCACCGTGACGGTATCGCCTGGCGCGCAGGTGAAATGGTTCTGGCCATCGCAGGAGACCTGCGGGTAGATCTGCATGTTCGGCGAGACGACGATTTTCAGTTCGCTGTTGCCATCCACCACGATGGGCCGGCTCGACAAAGTGTGCGGATACATCGGAACAACCACGATCGCATCCAGTCGGGGGTGCATGATCGGCCCACCAGCGGAAAGTGCGTACGCAGTTGAGCCCGTGGGGGTGGCGATGATCAGCCCATCGGCCTTCTGACTGCAGACGAACTGACCATCGATATACAGCTCGAATTCGATCATCCGGGTCGACTTGCCGGGATGCAGCACCACGTCGTTGAGCGCGTCGCCTTCGCCAATGGACTCCTCGAAGCGCCGCACCTGGGCCTCGAGCAGGAAGCGATTCTCCAGCGTGTATTGCCCGCTCAACACCTCGGCGACCTTCTCTTCCAGCTCATCCGGGCGAATGTCGGTCAGGAACCCGAGGCTGCCCCGGTTGATCCCCAACACCGGCACCCGATGCTTGGCCAGCGCCCGCGCCGCGCCTAGCAGGCTGCCGTCACCGCCCACTACGATCACCAGATCGCAGGAGTCGCCGAGGCGCTGCCGCGAGGAGGTTTGCATGCCATGGCCAGGCAGCACCTCGGCGATGTTTTCTTCGAGAATCACGTGCAGGTGGCGCTCCACGAGGAATCTCTTCAACCGGCGGATGGTATCCAGCACCTGGGAGCTGCCCAGGCGACCGATGATGCCGATATTGCGGAACTGGTCCATTGAAGCTCCCTGTAGGCGAGACGGGTGAAAGCGGTTGCGGGACAGGAGAAACACCAATCGGCCGAAACGTATCTGGCATCAGTTTGGTGTCGCGCAGGCACGTTCGAGTTCAACAAACTGGTCGGCTCGGACTCCCCGTTGCAGTGCAGCCGGCGGATTATGGGCGAAAGCTGGAAGTGGCAGCAAACCAACCTCGGCTATGCTGCTTGCATGAACCTTCCCTATCTTGGCGATCTGCTCCCTAGCCTGATGCACCCGGCCGTGCGGGATCTCGCTTGGGCGCTGCTCTCACCACCGTTGCTGAGCGAGGCCCCGGCGCAACAACGACACCCTTTAACGGTCAGCCGCTGGGCTGAGCACCCTGAAGAACTGGCCGACTGGCTGCGCCTGCTCGACGCGCAGCCGGGGATCCTCGAGGCCTGGCTCGCGCAACGCAGCATCAGGCGGTTGGGGCTTTACTACGAGCGGCTCTGGCAATTCGCCCTGTGTCAGGCGCCCGATGTCGATCTGCTGGTGGCGAACCTGCCGATTCGCCATGGCGGCCATACCCTGGGCGAGATTGACCTGCTTCTGCGTGACCGGGAAGGTGTCCATCATCTGGAACTGGCCGTCAAGTTCTACCTCGGACGGGGCGACGACAGCGCGCGGCACGATCGCTGGCTGGGCCCCGGCAGCCACGACCGACTCGACATCAAGCTGAGGCGCCTCTGTGACCACCAGTTGAGGCTGCCCTCGGTGCCCGCCGCGCAACTATTGCTCAGCGAACTGACCAGCGCCCCGATCAACAGCGCGCTGTGGCTAGGCGGCTATCTGTTCCAGCCGCTAGCAAGCGCCTGCTCCCCGCCTGCCGGCGCCAGCCCCCATCACCTAGGCGGGCGCTGGCTGCGTCACCACGATTGGCCGGCATTCGCTGGAAGCGACCACGAAACAGTCTGGCAACCCTTGCCCCGCCATGCCTGGTTGGCTCCCGCTCGCGTGCCGTGGAGCGCCGTCTGGCAGCGTCCCGATTTCGATCGGTGGGTCATCGACGTCAAGGGCCAACGTCAGGCGAAAATGCTGGTACGCCTGGAGGAGCACGCAGATGGACACTGGCTCGAACAGGAGCGTCTGTTCCTGGTCCCAAGCACCTGGCCGGTCCGCTGAACTGCTCGTGACGTGAAAACGTCATCTGCATCCGGCAGACTTGTGCGGCAACAGCACCTTCTTCCACCGTCAGGGTCAGCTCGATGAATTCGGACCAGGTCCAGTCATTCGCACCGGAACAATCGAGTCCGTGGACAATTTTCTTGCTATTCCTGCGCCTCGGGCTGACGTCATTCGGCGGTCCGGTGGCCCACTTGAGCTATTTTCGTGAAGAGTTCGTTCACCGCCAGCGCTGGCTTGACGAGCAGGGCTATGCGGATCTGGTAGCCCTCTGTCAGTTTCTACCCGGCCCGGCGAGCAGCCAGGTCGGAATTGCCATCGGCCTGCTGAGGGGTGGCTATCGCGGTTCGCTGGCGGCCTGGACAGGATTCACGCTGCCTTCAGCGGTCGCCTTGGCGTTGTTCGCGCTGGGCATCGGCCACTTGGGCGATGGTTTGCCCGAGGGGCTTCTCCACGGCCTTAAAATCGTCGCGGTCGCCGTAGTCGCTCAGGCGGTTTGGGGTATGGCACGTAACCTATGCACCGATGGCCCGCGAATCGCAATCGCGCTGCTGGCTGCCTGCGCTGTTCTGCTGTTGGCCAATGCCTGGGCGCAGCTGGCCGTCATCGCAATCGCCGGCCTGGCTGGATTGGTGTTGTTTCGCCCTGCTGCCATGTCCAACCTCACCCCTTTTCGGCCTCGCGTGGGGCAAACAACCGGCGCCCTGGCGTTGCTGCTGTTCTTTGCCTTGCTGCTTGTGCTGCCAGCATTGGCTGCCGCCTCGTCCAGCCAGCTACTGGAAATGTTCGATAGCTTCTATCGCGCTGGCGCGTTGGTATTCGGTGGCGGCCATGTGGTGCTCCCGCTGCTGGAAGCAGAAGTCGTGCCCAACGGCTGGGTCAGCAATGACATTTTTATGGCCGGCTACGGCGCAGCCCAAGCAGTACCAGGGCCGCTATTCACGTTTTCTGCCTTTCTTGGGGCCTCGATTCAGGGCGGCAGTAGCAGCCTGATCAACGCCGCGCTGTGCCTGATCGCCGTATTCATACCATCGTTTCTGCTGGTGTTCGGCGCCATGCCGTTCTGGGACCGGTTGCGTGCCAATCGGCGCATGCAAGCAGCGCTGGGCGGTGTGAATGCCGCGGTCGTCGGGCTGCTGCTGGCAGCGCTATACGATCCGGTCTGGACCAGCGCGATTTTTGGCCCAGGCGATTTTGTCTTGGCGGCCATTGCTTTAGCTGCCTTGATGGTGTGGAAGTTGCCGCCCTGGCTGGTGGTACTGGCTGGCGGCATCGCCGGCTGGTTGCTCGCCATGCTGAGCTAGACTCTCGTCGGCTCAGCCGCTGCGTTCGGTTCGCCCGCCGGAACGCGCGAGATAACCGTTGCCCTGCTCACAGAGCAAGATCGCATAATCCTCGGCCGACAGCCCGTCGAGGCCGCCTCGCAGCGGATAAGCGCTGAAGCCCAGCTGCGTCAGCAGGAACACCGCGCTGGCGCTGCGTTTGCCGCTGTCGCAGTAGCAAAGATACAGCCGATCCTGCTTCAGCAATCGCGCCTTGAGCCGCAACAGATGCAGCGGCATCGTCAGCGCTTGCGGAGCATGTCCCTGTTGATACTCCTCCAACAGCCGAACATCCAGCCATTGGGCGCCCTGCTCGATCAGCGCATTCGCCTGTTCCAGGCTGAGCTCATCGACTACCGGCGCCTTCAATAGCGAAACGAAGTTCTCGCGTGCCAGCTTCAGCACACACGCATCCTCGATCAGCGTAACGGTAGCATTGCGCGGTCCGTCGGTAAGCAGCGCCTCTTCACCGAAGCAGGCCCCGACGTCCAGCTCCGCTACCACTTGCCCGGCGCTGCCAAGGCCGATCATGACCTCGGCGCGGCCGCTCTTGAGGAAGTAGCAACAATCGCCGGCCTCACCCTCGCGCAACAGCACATGGCCGGCTGGCATATCGATGGCCTCAAGTCTGCCGAGCATGTCGCGTACGTTTGCAGGAGGCACTTTGGCGAACAGCGGATTCTCCAGCAACGTCTCAAGCCAGTCGGTCAACTCGCCTGCCGTCGCCAGCTCCAGTAGCAGATCGGCATTGGCATGCTGCCAGGACACTAGACGATTGAGCTGTTCACTGTCGATGCACAGCACGCTGACATCTTCCAGCGCGCAGGCTCTGCTCAGCCGGGCGCCGGAAACCAACATATGGCAACTTTCAGACGAGCCAGCAACCAACCGCCGCTCGCCTTCCGGCGTATGCAGCGAAAGGACGCCGCTGAGCAGGAAATAGCTCAAACCCGATGGCGTCTGCTTATCGAACAGCACTTCGCCTGCTCCCAGGGCGCGCGGCACCAATTGATGGCGAATCTCTTGCAGATATCGAGGCGACAGTGTGTTGAGCGGAACCAGGCGGTGGAGAAGATCGGGAGGCAGCAGCTTATTCATCCATGAGTTCCAAAGGGGCGAGAGGTCAGCGCAGCAGCTCGTCCAGCTGCGCCTGGGCAGCTCTCCGGCCCTGCAGACCGCCGGTATGCACGAAGATGAGCCGCGTGCCGCAGGCAAAATAACCGCCCTGCACGTAAAGGCGCAATGCCATCATCGCCTTAGCCGTGTAAACAGGCTCCAGAGGAACGCCTGAAACCGCTTCAGTCTCCAGCAGAAACCGAGCCAGCAGCTCGTCGAATCGACCAAAGCCTCCACGACTGGCGTCGACCAGCTGATACCCGGAGTCAGCAGTGCCGGCGTCTACCAACAGCCGGCTGACTTCGTCTGCAACGCCGTGCGAAGGCGGGCCTGCCAGCGCTCCGTGGACCATCCTTCTGCGCCGCTGCGCCTCGCCGATCACTAACCCAGCCAAGGTGGTACCCGTACCCGCGGCAAGCCACCAGCCGTCATAATCATCCCAACCGATGGCGGCCAGGCGAGTTTGCACGTGGTCGACCAGCGGGGTGCAACCCCGTGCTCCAGCAAGCCCGCCGCCGCCTTCGGGTACGCAGTAGTAACCGGGGAACCGCTCCTGCCAGGAATTGAAGAAATCCGCCCGGTGCCGTTCGCGATAGCCGCCATAACCTAGCCAGTGCAGCTGCATGCCGAAGCGCTGCAAGTCTCCGACAGTGGCTGTCTGCTGCGGATTGCCACGCAGTAGCCCGACGCTGGCTAGGCCGTAACGCTTGGCCGCTGCGGCTAGCGCGTGCAAATGATTCGAGTGAGGGCCGCCAAGGCTAATCAACCCTGACGCGCCGCTGGCTTGTGCCGCATTTAGGTGATGAGCGAGCTTGAACCACTTGTTCCCGGAAAGCTCCGGATCGACCAGATCCAGCCGCAGCACGGCAACCTGAACATCGGCCTTGCGTAGCCAGCGCAGATCAAGCCGCTGCAGCGGCACTGAGGCCAGGCTGGGGATAAATGCAGAAATGATAGAAACCCTGTCAGCTACCGGTACGCAGTCGATCCTGAGACCGGTGCCTGGCGCAACAATTGGACTCGCCGATCACGAAGCGTGCAGGCGAGTCGACTTTGTCCAAGGGCATGTTGCAGCGCTCCCCAGTCGAGAGGCTGGCCACGCAGCTAGGTTGTTGATAATGCTGAACCCACTTGCCGTACTGCTCCTCGGAGACCGCACATTTAGCGGCGGCGTACGCTAGCGGATTCTCCTGATAGCGCGCCATATCCTGAAGCGCGATCGTCAGATGTCCGGCGCCGGGATGATAAGCCATGAACACCACGCCGATCCGCGACAGCCTTTCGAGCACTCGGTCCCCCGATTGCTCGGCCAGCACGCCCACCTGCTTCTGTAGCGTTTCGATCTCTTCCTGCAGTTGCGCATCCAGCTCGTTGCGATAAGCCAGCTCGACGTCCCGAATAGCAATCTGCTCCTTGTATTCAGCAACCGCTGCGGCGACCTGCACCTGCAGCTCGGTGTTGAAGCGCGTCCGTGCAGCATCGGCTTCGTCACGACTGTTCTGCTCAACCGCGCGCAGCTGCTGGCTCATCTCTTCACGGGTCTTCTGGAAGCCCTCGGCCTGTTCTGCGAGCTGGGCGCGAAGGTTCACTGTTTGCTGCTCACGCTCAAGCAGCTGCCCACGCAATCGGGTGATTTCATTTTGCAGCGTTGCCTGCTGTTGGGCGGCCAGATCCCGCAGTTTGGCGAGGTCGGCCTCGCGCATTTGTTCCAGGCTGGCAATGCGCAAACGCTGCTGCTTGATCAACTGCGCAGCCTTGAGCCGCTGTTCCTTTTCGAGCTGCTCAGTACGGCGAGTCGCAGCCTGCTTGGCCGCATCCGGCGCGTACCAAGTGTCTTCAGCCACCATTTGCAGACGCTCGGTGGGCAGGGTTTGTGGTGCCTCTTCTTCCACCAGCAGTCCCAGCTGGTTGCGCTTGATGCGATCACGCAACATGACAAAGTGGTTCTTGCCGGGCGTCAGGTCCGGGTCCCACAAGTGCATCTGGTGCCAGGACACCGGGCACTGGCTGCGACAGGCCAGGCGGATCGGCCCAGCACCGAGATCCGGCCCGCGCCCGGTGCGTTCGGCAAGGCTGCGCAGCGGGATATTCCAGCCGCTGTCGGCTGATCCGTCCTCGTTGAAATCGAGGTAGAAGAACACCGCTGCGCGAATCTGCAGCCGTGCATTGACCAGCACATACGCGACCCGCATCTGCTGATCGGCGAACTCCAGCATGCTCACCACCCCATCGAGCATGGCCTCGAATTCTGGGTAGAGCATTTCCTTGCAGACGCCGCCATCATTGAAGAACAGTACGGCTTCGACCGTCTGCGGTTTGATCTGCATGCTCGGTTCCTCAACAACTTGAACGGCCCGCGGGATATCCGCGCTGCAGGCGCTCGGCGCTCGCTAGCCCATGGTTGGGCCGAAGTGTAGGGGAAAAAGCGAAACCGGCAATGTGACTGGGTTGGCAGCGACTTCGGCGCCAGGATTGGCTATCGAAACGCCACCGGCAAACTGTGAACGGGTTGGACTAAGCCGGTCGGCCCTTCATTGCGGCAAGCTGAGGTGCGAGACGCCTGCCCATTTCCTCACCGAGCGCCTGCAGCCCACTCATCGGCCGGATCATGACTTCGAAATCGGTAATTAGCCCAGCCTCATCGAAGCGAATCATGTCGATACCCTTGAGCTGACGATCACCGACCCGAGCGCTGAACTCCAACACGACGTCTGTGCCATCGGTGCTGGCCAGCTCGCGCTGATAGGCGAAGTCTTCGAATACCCTGACCACGGTATTGAGGATCAGATTGACCGCCGCAGCGCTCTCATAGGGGGTGAAGGCCATCGGCGAGCGAAACACCGCCTGCGGGTGCAGCAGCTCGGGTAACCGACTGAGATCGCCAGCTGCAATCATCTGATGCCAGCGCTGTAAGGTCGCAGCAGCGGCCGGGTGTAGCGGAAGAGATGTGCTCACGTCGTTGCTCCTGTACAAAAAGCCCCGCTTGAAAGCGGGGCTTCGGCATTACACTTCGGCGGCTAGCCGCGAACCCTGATTGATGGCGCGCTTGGCATCGAGCTCTGCGGCAACGTCGGCCCCTCCGATCAGATGGACCTTGCGCCCAGCCGCCTCCAGTTCGGCTTGCAGCTCCCGCAACGGGTCCTGGCCGGCACAGACGATGACCGTATCGACTGCAAGCACCTGCGGCTCACCATCTGCCACACGGATATGCAGGCCCTTATCGTCGACCCCCAGATAATCGACGGCGCTGATCATCTGCACGTGCTTGTTCTTCAGCCCAGTGCGGTGAATCCAACCGGTCGTCTTGCCCAGGCCGTTACCAACCTTGGACTTCTTGCGTTGCAGCAGATACACCTGCCGTGCCGGTGCGTGTGGCTCAGGCTGAACGCCGGCCACCCCACCTCGAGCTTCCAGCGCGAGGTCGATACCCCACTCGCGCCAGAACGCCTCCCTGTCGAGACTGGTCGAGAGGCCGTTGTGAGTGATGAACTCCGACACATCGAAGCCGATCCCGCCGGCACCGATGACTGCTACGTGCTGGCCAACGGGTTTACGTTGCAGGATTGCGTCGATGTAGCTGATCACCATTGGATGATCGATACCTGGGATATCGGGCGTGCGTGGCGCAATCCCGGTTGCCAGGATGATCTCATCAAAACCGCCGGCTAGCAGATCGGCAGCGCTAACCCGGGTGTTCAGGCGGACGTCAACGCCAGTGCTCTGCAGCTTGCTCTTGAAGTAGCGTAGGGTTTCGAAGAACTCTTCCTTGCCCGGCACGAGCTTGGCGATATTGAACTGACCACCAATCTCATTGGCGGAATCGAACAGCGTTACCTGATGACCGCGCTCCGCCGCTACGGTAGCAGCTGCCAGGCCAGCCGGGCCGGCTCCCACAACGGCAATTTTCTTGATCGTGGTGGTGGGGATGTAATTCAGCTCTGTTTCGTAGCACGCCCGTGGGTTGACCAGGCAGGTGGTCAGTTTGCCGCTGAACGTGTGATCCAGGCAGGCCTGGTTGCAGCCGATACAGGTGTTAATAGTGTCGCTGCGGTCCGCTGCTGCCTTGTTGACGAAATCTGGATCGGCAAGGAACGGACGAGCCATGGAGACCATGTCTGCATCACCTTCTGCCAAGACCTGCTCGGCGACTTCCGGCGTGTTGATGCGGTTCGTCGTTACCAGCGGGATGCCGACGTGGCCGCGCAGTTTCGCCGTTACCTTGGTAAACGCCGCGCGTGGCACCTTGGTGGCGATAGTGGGAATGCGGGCCTCGTGCCAGCCAATGCCGGTATTGATCAAGGTGGCACCGGCCTGTTCTATGGCCTTGGCCAGCATCAGCACCTCGTCCCAGGTACTGCCGCCTTCCATTAGATCGAGCATCGACAGGCGATAGATGATGATGAACTCGCGGCCTACCGCTTCACGTACACGGCGGACGATTTCTACAGGCAGACGCATACGGTTTTCGTAGCTGCCGCCCCAACGGTCGGTGCGGTGATTGGTATGAGACACCAAGAACTGGTTAATGAAGTAGCCTTCCGATCCCATGATCTCGACGCCGTCATAGCCAGCCTTTTGAGCCAAACCTGCGCAATTGACGAAGTCACGGATCTGCTTCTCGATGCCCTCTTCGTCCAGCTCGCGTGGGGTAAAGGGATTGATCGGCGCCTGGATGGCGCTTGGGCCCACCAGCTGAGGGCTGTAGGCATAACGCCCGGCGTGGAGAATCTGCATGCAGATCTTGCCACCTGCCTCGTGCACCGCCTGAGTGACCACCTTGTGCTCTTCGGCTTCCTCGAGGGTCGACAACTTAGCTGCTCCGGCGCGCACCGAACCTTCCTCGTTCGGCCCTACCCCACCCGTGACAATCAGGCCCACGCCTCCACGTGCCCGCTCGGCGAAGAACGCGGCCATGCGCTCGAAACCATTGGGCATTTCTTCCAGCCCTGTATGCATCGAGCCCATCAGCGTGCGGTTGCGCAGCGTGGTAAACCCCAGGTCCAGCGGAGCCAGCAGATGCGGAAAAGCAGTCATGTTCGTTCCTCGATCAGGCGGCACAGCCAGTGCCAGAATTCGTCGGTCGGATCGCCGCGCCTCTGTCGGGCGCAGTCGCAGTGCCGTGACGATAAACAGCACCCGCCACGCGCTCAATGACCGAAAATCACAACTACATGACTCAAATGCGCAAAACGCTTGGCAAGCGGCTGTGCGATGCCTAGTCTCTGCGGGAACACATCCAGCTCTGTAACCCATGCGCACCTATAGCAAGTTGCTCGGCCTCGCCGTGCTCGCCCTCGTGGCGCTCCTTATCTACCTCGACTGGACCCAAGACCGGGGCAGCGGCCCTCTGCTGTCTGACCTTCGGGTTCTTCCTATCGAGAGCCAGGGCCAGCCGGGTGAAACCGGCAACCTGCTCGGGATCGAAACCCGACTGATGCCGGCGGACTACCAGAGCCGCGAGCGGTTGCAATTGAAGTTCGCCACCTACCTGGACCAGGCGCGAAAAGCGGGACTGCTCAATCCCCGAACGGTTGTCGTGCTGCCAGAGCATGTCGGCACGGGCCTGTTCGCCCTCGGCGAGAAGCCTGAAGTCCAGCAGGCCCGCACGCTGCGCGACGCCGTGCAGTGGATGGCGCTGAGCAACCCTTGGGACTACTTGCGTGCGCTGCTGGGCAACGAAGGGGATGATCACCGTACTGAGGCCGTTCTAAAGATCAAGGCACGGAAGATGGCTGATGACTATCAGCTAATTTTCGGAGGCCTGGCGAAGGCGTACGGTGTGACACTCGTCGCCGGCTCGATCGTGCTGCCCGAACCCTATCTGGACGAGGGTCGACTACGGAGCGGTACCGGGCCGCTTCGGCAGGTCAGCCTCAGTTTCACGCCGGACGGCGAGGTACTGGGGCCACTGCAGTACAAGCAGAAACTGAGTCGTTATGAGCGCCGTTACAGCGAAGCGCTCGAAGGTCAGGCGCCATCGGTACTCCAGACGCCGGCCGGTCGGTTGATCGTTTTGCTCGGCTGCGATGCCTATGCACGGCATGTTGCCGACGAAGCGGAGCTGATTGCAGTATCGGGCGCACGTGACGAACCGCTGGCCACCTGCGGCGAGAACCTGGGCGTAACTGCAAAACTGGCGCGGATGGATGTGCATACGCTGGGGCTGCCCTGGAATCTCGTCGGTTCGCCTCGCAGACCGACACGACACCATCACGGCGAGCCGGTGCGTTTGCGCAACCAGTGGCTGCCGAATCGACCATGAACCGTCAACGGGTCCGCCTTGGTGATCTCTCGGTTGGCTTCGTGCACAGCCTGGTCAGTGCCCTGCAGGAAAAGCAGATCGACCCCCAACCGCTGCTGGATGCGTATGGCCTCGATCATGCGCGGCTATCGGAGCCGCGAGCGCGGCTGTCGATTCCTCGCTACATGCGTCTGGGTCATGCGGCCATGCAGCTGGCGGGCGACCCTGGGCTAGGGCTTGAAATGGGGCGGCTGCGCAAGGCCGGCCACCTTGGCCTCGTCGGCGTGACCTCGACGCAAGCCCCTACGGTGCGCGAAGCCGCACGTGCACTGATTCGCTACGAGCCGCTTTATGCGTCCAATTACCGGGGCGCCTCAGGGTTCCACGAGGATGCATCTGGTGCCTGGCTCAGGTTCTATTCGATCAGCCCGTACAACAGCTACAACCGGTTCGTCGTGGACACCGTCTTGGCCAGCTGGGTTACGCAACTTGGCGCGGTCGCGGGCCAGCCGTTGACCCCGGTTGCAGTGCAAATTGAATTTCAACGCCCCGATTACGCTGCACGCTACGAAGCGTTCTTCGCAAGACAGATCGAATTCGGCGCCGAGCACAATCAACTGCGACTGGACCAGGCGACACTGGCGCTCCGCAACCCGGAGCACTGCCCGGGTACCTGGCGCCAGCTTCTCGAACTCTGCGAGGCGGAACTGGAGGTTCGCACTCGAACCCGCAGCATCCGCGAGCGAGTGGCTCAGCTCCTCGGGGCGATGCTCAAGGGCCAGGAGCCCGATCTGCAGCAAGTTGCAGGACGATTGCAGTTACCGCCCTGGACGCTGCGTCGAAAGCTGGATGAAGAAGGCACCAGTTACCGCGCGATTCTCAACGACACTCGCCGCGATCTTGCCATGGCCTACATTCGGGACACCGAATCGGCGTTCGGCGAGATTGCCTGGTTACTCGGATTCTCTTCGGCGGAAGCCTTCCAACGCGCATTCAAACGCTGGAGCGGCCAGACACCGGGAGAATATCGGCGCGTACAACGGCGCGCCGACTGATTCCGTCAAAGCTCGAAGGCGTCGTCAGCAGGCTCCGGCCCGTCCTGCTCAGATGCGTGCCACTCGAGAATTTCGTCTTGATAGTCATCCATAGAAACGATCCTCTTTTTCGGTTTGCCCAGTTCTGCGTTTCAAAGTCCATGCCAGCGAAACTAACCTGCGTACATGACCGAAACATGAAGCGCTTCACACGGCGGATGACCAATAAATAGCCCGAGCGGGCTGCTGCCACAACGCGCCATATCGCCGCAGGCCGCAGATAGGCTCTAGCGCGGCGGTTAGGGCGATGTCAGACCCGCCGCGGTCATCGCCTGGCGCAGCAGCCAGGCAACCACGCCCAGCGCGAGAACGCTCGCTGACCAGATCAAAACCAACCAGGTCATACGCTTCCACAGCGGTTTGGGCCTGGCTGCACCGCTTTCGTGCTTGTTTTGCATATATCGCTCCGTGACGGCCCGTTTCAGTGGTAGCCGTCGTCTGCACTGACCTTGCCGCGGAATACGTAGTAACTCCACGCGGTGTACATCAGGATCAGCGGGATGATCAGCAGCGCCCCGACCAGGGTGAACCCCTGGCTCTGAGGCGGTGCGGCGGCGTCCCAGATACTGATGGACGGTGGAATGATGTTCGGCCAGAGGCTGATTCCGAGTCCGCTGTAGCCCAGGAAAATCAGCGCAAGGGTGAACAGGAATGGCGAGTAGTGAGCGTAACGCTTGATCGATCGAAGCAGCCCGAACGTACATGCGAGCACCAGAATCGGCACCGGCAAGAACAGGATCAGGTTCGGCATGCTGAACCAGCGCTCAGCGATATCCGGATGGGTCAGCGGTGTCCAGATACTGACGATCCCGGTTACGGCCAGCACGGCCCAGACCAGCGGAATGCCGATGTCATGCATGCGCTTTTGCAGATCACCAGCGGTCTTCATGATCAGCCAGGTGCAGCCCAGCAAGGCATACGCCGCGATTAGCGCCACACCGCAGAACACCGAGAACGGTGTCAGCCAGTCCAGCGGACCACCGGCATAAGCTCGATCGACCACGGGGAAGCCATGAATGAAGGCGCCAAGTGCGACACCCTGGAAGAAGGTCGCCGCCAGCGAGCCGCCAACGAAGGCCTTGTCCCACACATGCTGACGAGACGCGCTGGCCTTGAAGCGAAATTCGAACGCCACACCACGGAAGATCAACCCCATCAGCATGAAGATGATCGGCAGGTAGAGCGCCGAAAGTACGACGGAATAGGCAAGCGGGAACGCTGCGAACAGCCCTGCACCGCCCAGTACTAGCCATGTCTCGTTGCCGTCCCAAATTGGCGCCACGGTGTTCATCGCGACGTCCCGCTCGGAGGTATCGGCCAGGAACGGAAAGAGAATGCCGATACCCAGATCGAACCCGTCCATCACCACGTACATCATGATGCCGAAGATGATGATGACGGCCCAGATCAGCGAAAGATCAATACCCATAACTCAGTTCCTCTCGCCCAGTTTGTCGCCATGATCGTGCGGTATCGCCTCGTCTGCGGCAGACAGCGGCCGCATTGGCGTGCGCTTCTCCCCCGGCCCACCAGCGCCCTTCTCGTCTCCCTCGTTAATGATTGGTCCTTTGCCGATCAGACGCAGGACGTAGACGAACCCGATGCCGAACACCGCAAAGTAGATCAGGACGAACATCGCCAGGGTGAGACCAAGCTGCCCGGCGCCATGGTTGGATACCGCATCGGCGGTCCGCATGATCCCGTACACCACCCACGGCTGCCGCCCAACCTCGGTGGTAAACCAGCCGGCGAGAATTGCGAGAATCCCCGACGGGCCCATCAGCAATGCGAGTCGCAAGAAAGGCTTGGAGTGGAACAGCCTGCCACCCCGACGCAGCCACAGACTCCAGAAGCCTGTGAAGATCATCAGCAGACCGAGCGCGACCATCACACGGAAGGTCCAGAACACAATGGTGGAATTGGGCCGGTCTTCTTTGGGGAAATCCTTCAGCGCCGGGATCTGCTCGGTCAGGCTGTGCTTGAGAATCAGGCTACCAAGGTACGGAACTTCGACCTTGTAGCGGGTTTCTTCGCGCTCCATATCCGGCCAGCCAAACAGCAACAACGGAGTAGGCTCACCTGACGAGTTGTCCCAATGACCTTCCATCGCGGCGATTTTCGCCGGCTGGTATTCAAGCGTGTTGAGCCCGTGAAAATCTCCGACCACGGCCTGAATCGGCGCAACAATCAGCGCCATCCACATTGCCATGGAAAGCATCTTTCGCACCGCCGGGTTGTCATTGCCGCGCAGCAGGTGCCAGGCGGCAGATGCGCCGACCATGAACGCAGTCGCGAGAAAGGCAGCAATCGCCATGTGCGTCAGACGGTACGGGAACGAGGGGTTGAATACGATGGCAAACCAGTCCACTGGGATCACGATGCCATCGATGATCTCGTGCCCTTGCGGTGTGTGCATCCAGCTGTTCGAAGCCAGGATCCAGAACGTGGAGATCAGGGTGCCGACTGCCACCATCAGCGTCGAAAAGAAATGCAGCCCGGCGCCCACGCGATTCCAGCCAAACAGCATGACGCCGAGGAAACCGGCTTCAAGGAAGAAAGCGGTCAGCACCTCGTAAGCCAGCAATGGCCCCGTGACGCTTCCAGCGAATTCGGAATAGGCGCTCCAGTTCGTACCGAACTGGTAGGCCATGACGATCCCCGATACCACACCCATTCCGAAGTTGACGGCGAATATCTTGAGCCAGAAATGGTAGAGGTCTCGATAGACCTGGCGCTTGGTTTTCAGCCACAACCCTTCCAGCACTGCCAGGAAACTCGCCAACCCGATGGTGATCGCTGGAAAGATGATGTGGAAGGAAATCGTGAAAGCAAACTGGATCCGCGCAAGTTCAAGCGCTTCCAAACCGAACATTAACCACCCCTCGTCAGTACGCCATCAGCCCCTGGCTTGTTAGTCACAACACGCATTACTGACAGCATTTAACCGCAAGGGTGCGCCGGATACCCCGTTACAGGTTGACGCAGGTCAAGGTAAAACAGCCAAGGATGTGGCCATGCCCCTCCACTTTGGCCTTTTTTGTGGCTCAGCTGCGGCCATCAGCCGCGCCGGCAATACGCCTAACGCGTCCGAAGGTCACTATGCCGTGCACCAGCAAGGCTTGGGCCTCCTGCATCAGCCCCGGAAGTAACCAACCTTTCGATTCAATTCCTGGGCGAGCGTCGTCAGGTCTCTGCTCGAAGCGGCAACCTGATTAGAGGCGGCCGAGCTGGCCACGGCGGAGTCATGAATGCGCGTCACGCTCTGGTTGACCTCCTCGGCCACCGCGCTCTGCTCCTCGGATGCCGTGGCGATCTGAGCATTCATTTCGTTGATCGAGCCAACCTCATGGCGGATCTTCGACAGAGCGCCCTCCGCCTCGAGGGTCTGCTCGACCGTCTGCTGCGCCATTCGCTTGCTGGTTTGCATCACCTCAGCCGCCTTGCTTGCTCCCGACTGCAACGACTCGATCATTTCGCTGATCTCGCTTGACGATTGCTGAGTCCGGTTAGCCAACGACCGCACCTCGTCCGCCACCACTGCAAAGCCTCGCCCATGCTCACCGGCGCGCGCGGCCTCGATGGCAGCATTAAGCGCCAGCAAATTGGTCTGCTCCGCAATGGCGGTAATGACCTGAAGAATCTTTTCGATGCTGCCGCTTTGCTTGGAAACCTGGCTAACCGTCTCGGTGGCTTGCTCAAGCACCTTGGCCAGATTGTGGATCGATATCGCCGTTTCACCCACCACTCGCGTGCCGGTCTCGACTTGCTCGTCGGCGCTCTTGGCGGCCATCGCGGCCCGGGCCGCAAAGTTTGCGACTTCACTGACAGTCGCCGCCATCTGATTGATGGCGGTCGCCACCTGCTCAGCCTCCGCGGACTGCTGCTGAATCTGCTGACTGCTGTTGGACGATGAGGTAAGCAGTTCTCCCGACGCGACACCCAGCCCGTCAGCGGCAGCACGAACCTCGGCGATGATCCCGGTCAGTCGACCGGCCATCTTCGCAGTTGCCCCCATTACGCTGTCCGGGTAGCGGGTGAGGATCACCTGGCCGAGATCGCCGTCGGCAAGGTTGCCAATTACCCGCGCCACTTCATCAGGCTCAGCACCAAGGGTCGATCGCAACTTGCGGATGATCAGCATAGCGATAGCTGTGCCCAGCAAAATCGCTAGACCAGTGACTGTGATGATAAGCACTAGAAAACCGCTAGCCGTATCGCGCACCACAGTCACTTGCTCGCTTATCGACGTTTCTTGGTGGTCGATAAAGGCATTGATCAGCCGAAGCCACTCGCTGTAAGCGCCAGCGACATTTTCCAAGAGAAAGGCATAAGCCTGCTCCGAGCCTTGAGCGAAACGCATGTCGACGACTTTTCGGGTCAGGTCGTTGGTCTTCGCTTCGATCGCTTCGATCTGCCCCATCAGCTGAAGCTCGACCGGGTCAGCCGTGCGCTGCGCAAGCATCGCCTTCATCGGGCCGGCGGAGTCGGCATATAACTTTGCAAGATGATCGATCTCCGCTATCCGACCTCGTGCGAAGTCAGCGTCAGCCGCGCTAACCGCGTCCCGTACGGCAATTGCGCGATCATGAACGCTTCCCCGGAAGTTGATCGCGTAGCGCTGCTTCAGACCCGCCTGAGAGCTGATGCTCTTCATGGTCCGATCGATCGTGTCGACCTTGAGCGCACTGACCATGGCCACGACTGCCATCAACGCGAGAATGACGAAAAATCCGAGACCGAGGCGCTTGGATACTGACATCTGCTTGTTCATTGAGAGTCTCTGCATATGTGCTGCGCGGCAGCCGGGGATGAATGTCGTTACGCCGCGGCGAGAGAAAGCTCTAGGCCACCCATAACTTGTACAACAAGATGTCACAATGACATATCTTTGTACAAGTATTTTGCTCTTAGGATCGAAAACAGCCGACTTTTCGGCGCTAGAACACCATCCGAGCAGTGCAAACCGCTACTTTAAATCTACGATGTACAATTTTTTTTGAGGGTCGTCGGAGTTGACGACAGGCAAGCACATCGCGGCCAGACGCAAGCGCCTGACGCAAGATGAAGCGAAGAAGGAATACAGACGATAGAAACGAAAAAAGCGGCCCTAAGGCCGCTTTTCGCGTGGCTTCCGCAGAAGGGAAGCAAATATGGCGCAGCGGACGGGACTCGAACCCGCGACCCCCGGCGTGACAGGCCGGTATTCTAACCGACTGAACTACCGCTGCGCGTCGGCTGGACTTTCGTCCGACTCGCAAGGCGTTTAGTGTCAACCGTTAAGGCTGATGGCTGATCGCCCTGCGAGGCGCGCAATTTACGCACCAAGGGAAATCAAGTCAACAGTGTGTCGCGATTTTTTCAAAAATATTCCAAGCCCTCGTGGCCCCATCGCTCATTCCACGACCTCCGGGCACCTTTTGCCTGAAAAACAGTCAGTTGCACTGGCATACTCAAGTGCTTCTTTGTCATGGTCCGGGTCTACACTGGCACTCAAGCCCGCTGTTCATATTGTCAGCAACCGCCGCCGCGAGTCAGCGTTCATGACCATCAAACATTTGGTTTCACGGAGTGCCTAGCTTGGCTTTCCCCGCAGCACTGCAGAAAATTCGCCGGTTTGCGCCCCTGATCCTCAGCGCAGTCATTGTCGTGCTATTTGGTCTCTACCTGGCCAGTCAGGTCATGGCCTGGCTCAGACTGACCCAAACGCCGCCTGCAGCCATCACGGACAGCAGCCAACCCGCCGGGGCCGCGCCTGATCTGGAGCGAATGGAAGGGTTGTTCGGTTCCCCGGCCTCGAGCGGACAAAGCTATACGCCCGGCAAATCGAGTTCTGATCTAACCTTGCTAGGCAGCTTCGTTCATGCCGACCCCGCTCGGTCGACTGCGATCATTCAGTTAAGCGGCCAACCGCCACAGCTTTATCGGGTCGATCAAGAACTGGAGTCAGGGGTGCGCCTGTACAGCGTTCAACCTGACAGGGTTGAGGTAAAGCGTGGCGGTCGTATTGACAGCCTGTTCTTCCCAAGCGTCCGTTCTCCGACGGCCGTGCCCGATAGCCTGCCCGACTACAGTGAACCAGCGGAGATGGAAGCTCCCGATCCGCAAGCGGAGATGCTTCAACAGCAAATGGAAGCACTCCGGCAACAAATGGAAGGGGCTGCTACAAGCCCGCTAGAAACCATGCCCTCCGACGAACAGACCACGGAAGACAACTGACCGATGCTGCCTTTTTCCTCCCGCCCGCTCATTGCATTGATCGCCGCCGGTCTGCTCGCCGCCCCCCTGCCCCTATACGCGGCCGATCCCGGAATCGAACCAAGCGAGACCCAACAGGACGGCTGGACGATCAACCTTAAGGACGCCGACATTCGGGCCTTCATTGACCAGATCAGCCAACTGACCGGACAGACCTTCATCGTTGATCCTCGCGTAAAGGGTCAGGTGAGCGTCGTATCGTCTACGACCCTCTCGCTGGAAGAGGTCTACCAATTGTTCCTGTCGGTCATGGCAACTCACGGCTTCAGCGTACTCACACAGGGTGAGGTCGCCAGAATTGTGCCGAATGCCGAAGCGAAATCGGAGGCCGGTGGCGGTCCGACTGGAGGGGATCTGCTGGAAACCCGCGTCATCCAGGTCCAACACACCTCCGCGACCGAGCTGATCCCACTGATCCGCCCACTGGTTCCACAGTACGGACATCTCGCTGCGGTCAGCTCGGCGAACGCGTTGATCATCAGCGACCGTAGCGCCAACATCGCACGCATCGAAGAGCTGGTCCGACAGCTCGACCAAGCCCAGAACGACGATTACTCAGTGGTGAATCTGCAATATGGCTGGGCCGTCGACATCGCTGAAGTCCTGCGCAATACCCTGGCACGCGGCGAGGCCAAGGACACCGCAGGTGCGCAGATCATTGCCGATTCGCGCACCAATCGCCTGATCTTCACCGGACCGGAACTGGCGCGCCAGAAGCTGGCCAGCCTGGCCAAGACACTCGATACGCCCAGCACGCGCTCAGCCAATACGCGGGTGATTCGCCTTCGCCACAATGACGCCAAGTCGCTGGCCGAGATGCTCGGCGACATTTCCGAAGGCCTCGCCGAACAGGGGGATGGCGAGGTCCAAGGGGGAGCGGGACGTCAGCAGAACATTCTCATTCGCGCGGACGAGAGCCTCAACGCACTGGTCATGCTGGCGGAGCCCGAACTGATCTCGACTCTCGAATCAATCGTGCGCCAGCTCGATGTGCCGCGGGCGCAGGTGATGGTGGAGGCGGCCATCGTTGAGGTATCAGGCGATATCACCGACGCCCTTGGCGTGCAGTGGGCCGTAGATGCACGAGGTGGCACGGGCGGCGTAGGCGGAGTCAGTTTTGGCAATACAGGCCTTTCCATTGGTACCGTGCTCAACGCCATCAATGACAATGAAATCCCCAACAATCTGCCTGACGGCGCGATCATTGGCGTTGGCACCCGGAGCTTTGGTGCACTGATCACCGCACTCTCCGCCAACAGCAAAAGCAACCTACTCTCCACCCCAAGCTTGTTGACGCTGGACAATCAGGAAGCCGAAATACTGGTTGGCCAGAACGTGCCGTTCCAAACCGGCACCTACACAACCGACGCTTCCGGCGCAAACAACCCATTTACGACCATTGAGCGGGAGGACATTGGTGTCACGCTCAAGGTGGTTCCGCATATCAATGAGGGCGCCACGCTACGCCTGGAGATCGAGCAGGAGATCTCCTCGATTGCGCCATCCGCCAGCCTTTCTGCTCAGGCTGTCGACCTGGTCACCAACAAACGATCCATCAAGAGCACTATCCTCGCTGAGGATGGCCAGGTCATCGTACTGGGGGGATTGATTCAGGACGATGTGACCCGAACCGATTCGAAGGTGCCTCTGCTTGGCGACATCCCACTGCTAGGAGCGCTGTTCCGCTCAACGCAGGAAAGTCATATCAAACGCAATTTGATGGTGTTTTTGCGACCGACCGTGATTCGCGACCGTGCTGGTCTGGCAGCATTGTCGGGTAAGAAGTACAGCGACATCCGAGTCATCGAAACCAACCCCGGCAGCCCGACCATTCTTCCGGCCACCCCGGAAGGCTTATTCGATGGACAGGGACAACCAGCCCCGGCGATCGACCTGCGCTCCAACGAGCCCGAGCAACGCAGCCGCATGCCCTCTACTCCCGCAACGCAACGTGCACCGCAAAGCTTCACACCGCAAACGCAGCCGCCGATTCAGGCGTCCTCTCGCTCAGGCTGGGCAGTGCAACTGGCAAGCCTGCAAAACGGTGACAGTGCTCAGGCGCTGGCGAGCAAGCTTCGCGAGGAGGGCTTTGACGCCTACCTGCGCATTACCGGCCGTACGCATCGGGTGTTCGTGGGTCCGATAGACAGTCGCCAGGAGGCCAATCGGGTTCGAGAAGAACTGGCGACTGAACAGCGTCTTGACGGTTTCGTGGTGAATTTCGAGCCGGCAAAAGACTGAAATCGCAACTTCAGCACACGACGCTCGCACTGACCCGTGTTCCATCAAAAAAAGGACCCTCCTCTTAGCGGGGTCCTTTTTGCTTGAGCGTTTTGATTTAGAGCGCCGCCAACCCTCGGGCGAGATCAGCTTGTAGATCAACCACGTCCTCAAGTCCCACTGCCACCCTTATCAAGCTATCGCGAATGCCTGCTTTGGCACGGTCTTCGGCAGAAAGCCGCCCGTGGGTGGTCGAGCCAGGATGGGTGATGGTGGTTTTGCTATCGCCCAGGTTCGCCGTGATGGAAATCAAGCGGGTGGCATCGATGAAACGCCAGGCACCCTCCTTGCCCCCCGCTACCTCAAAGCTCAGCACCGCGCCAAAGTCTTTCTGTTGACGCTTGGCCAATTCGTGTTGAGGGTGGCTGGGCAAGCCTGCGTAGTAGACTTTCTCAATCCCCGGTTGTTGCTCTAGCCACTCGGCTAACGTACGAGCGCTGGCGCAATGGGCCTGCATACGCAGGCGCAGCGTTTCCAGGCCCTTGAGAAATACCCAGGCGTTGAACGGGCTCAGTGTTGGCCCTGCGGTGCGCAAAAAGCCCACGACTTCCTTCATCTGCTCCGCACGACCGGCAACCACACCGCCCAAACAACGGCCCTGACCATCTATGTACTTCGTGGCGGAATGAATGACGATGTCAGCACCCAGTGCCAAAGGCTGCTGGAGAATTGGCGTGCAGAAACAATTATCCACGGCGAGCATCGCACCATTGCTGTGACACAACGCCGCCAGTTCAGCGATGTCGACCAACTCAGCCAGCGGGTTGGATGGCGACTCGACGAAGACCAACTTGGTGTTGGGCTTGAATGCCGGCGCCCAGGCTGCAAGCTCGGTAAGCGGTACGTAGTCGACCTCGAGCCCGAAGCGCTTGAGATATTTTTCGAACAACGAAACCGTAGCACCGAAAACGCTGCGCGACACGAGCACATGATCGCCAGCAGAACACAAGCTCATCACCATGGCCAGAATCGCAGACATCCCAGAGGCGGTCGCTACCGCCTGCTCGGCGCCCTCCATAGCAGCGATACGCTCTTCGAACGCTCGTACGGTGGGATTGGTATAGCGTGAATAGACATTACCCGACACCTCACCGGAAAAACGTGAGGCAGCGTCAGCGGCACTTCGGAACACATAGCTGGAGGTGAAGAACAGCGCTTCGCCATGCTCACCCTCAGGCGAGCGGCGCTGGCCCGCTCGAACAGCCAGCGTATCCATGCTCGCACCAGACAAATCACTGTCCAGCCGGCCTGCGTCCCAGTCGGTTGTCATAGTCGTTTTCCACCTTGAACCGAGGCGGCATGGCCGCCAGGTTGTCGATCAGTTGTTATAGAGGTCGATTATTGCGCTGCCAGCGACACCCTTGCTCTTGCTGAGGTCATTGCGAGCCTGTTCGATCTTGTGCAAATAGACATCATCGATGTCGCCAGTCACATACTTACCGTCAAACACTGCGCAATCGAAGTTCTCTATCTTTACCTTACCGCCACCAACTGCATCGATCAGGTCCGGCAGATCCTGATAGATCAGCCAGTCGGCGCCTATCAGCTCTGCGACCTCCTCGGTGCTGCGATTGTGCGCGATGAGTTCGTGTGCACTGGGCATGTCGATCCCATAAACGTTCGGGTAGCGAACGGCTGGCGCTGCAGAACAGAAATAGACGTTTTTCGCCCCAGCTTCCCGGGCCATCTGAATGATCTGTTTGCAGGTCGTTCCCCGGACGATGGAGTCGTCCACGAGCATGACGTTCTTACCGCGAAACTCAAGGTCGATGGCGTTGAGCTTTTGCCGTACCGATTTCTTGCGTGCGGCCTGGCCGGGCATGATGAAGGTCCGACCGATGTAGCGATTTTTGACGAAGCCTTCGCGGAACTTCACGCCCAGTCGGTTGGCCAGTTCCAATGCAGCCGTACGGCTGGTGTCGGGAATTGGAATGACGACGTCAATATCGTGCTCGGGCCGCTCCCGGAGGATCTTGTCGGCCAGCTTCTCGCCCATGCGCAGGCGCGCTTTGTATACGGAAACGCCATCCATTAGCGAGTCTGAACGCGCAAGATAGACATGCTCGAAGATACAAGGCGCGTAGCTCGGATTCGGCGCGCACTGACGGGTATGCAGCTTGCCATCTGCTGTGATGTATACGGCCTCGCCCGGTGCCAGATCGCGGATCAGCGAGAAGCCCAGCACGTCCAGCGCAACGCTTTCGGAGGCAATCATGTACTCCACACCCTGATCGGTGTGCCGCTGCCCGAACACGATCGGACGGATTGCATGCGGATCGCGGAAGCCAACGATGCCATAGCCGGTCACCATGGCCACCACTGCATAACCACCTACACAACGCTCATGCACCTTGGCCACGGCAGCAAACACATCCTCCTCGGTGGGCTGCAGCTTGCCGCGCACTGCCAGCTCATGGGCGAAGACGTTGAGCAGCACTTCCGAGTCAGAATTGGTGTTTACATGGCGCAGGTCGGACTCGTAAATCTCCTTGGTCAACTGGTCGACGTTGGTCAAGTTGCCGTTATGCGCCAGTGTGATGCCATAAGGCGAGTTCACATAAAACGGCTGTGCTTCCGCGGAGCTAGAGCTGCCCGCGGTGGGGTAACGCACGTGACCGATACCCATGTTGCCCACAAGTCGCTGCATGTGACGCTGCTGAAACACGTCCCGAACCAGCCCGTTGTCCTTGCGCAGAAACAGCTTGCCGCTGTCGCTGGTCACGATTCCGGCTGCGTCCTGCCCACGATGTTGCAGAACGGTAAGCGCGTCATACAACGCCTGATTGACGTTCGACTTACCGACAATGCCGACAATGCCACACATGCAAGGAACCTCTCAGTTGTTACAGGCTGATCCGGACATCACACAGGTTTTAGCCGTGCCGAGTCCTTCTAAAGATTGCTCGTCTTAGCTTGAAGCATCGAGCGAGCCGGCCACCCACTGGCTTCCAAACCCAAGGATCAGGTTCTTCGACCAGTCAGCAACCAACAGAAAATGCGGTAGCAACGCTGACTCTCGCCACCAGGGATCCTGCTGGACCGGGGCGAGGCTGAGCAGACCAACCAACACCACGACCAGCAAGCCCCCTCGAGCTGCGCCGAATACCATTCCAAGAAAGCGATCCGTACCGGACAGGCCGGTGACGCGCACCAGCTCTCCCACGAGAAAATTAACCAGTGCGCCAACTAGTAACGTCACTACAAACAGAATTACGCACGCTGCGATGACTTGAAAGGAAGGTGTGCTGATGAAGTCCGCGAGATGGTGCGAAAGCGCACCACCGAACATCCAGGCGATGACGCCGGCAATGATCCAGGTGAGCAGGGAAAGCGCTTCCTTGACGAAACCGCGTTTCAAACTGATCAGGCTGGAAATGACCACAACGGCGATGAACGCCCAATCGACCCAGGTGAATGCCACAGGGTTTCCTGCAAAGGAGAAAGGCGGCGCATTTTACCAGAGCGCAAGCTAGGGAGTAAGCACCGCGTAGGTGCCCTCCCGGCTGCCGGTTAAACGAACTGGAAGGCCGTAATGTGTCAGCCTTGCTCTGGCTTGAAACGTACAACGAACCCGTCGAGCTTCTGCTGTCGCTGCAATTGGTCCCGCAGACGATTGGCTTCCGCCCGCTCCACCAAAGGCCCCACGAAAACCCGGTTCATCCCGTCAGCAGTACGTATGTAGGCGTTGTAGCCTTGAGATCGTAGTGTTTTCTCGAGCTTGTCGGCGTTTTCACGGCTGGAAAGGCTGGCCAGCTGAACAGACCAACTGACCGGCAGATTGGCTGCGTCCAACCGCTGCTCATCAGTCGCTGCCGGCTTGACCGGTGGAGGCGGAGCGCTTGCCGACTCGGGAGTGACCGGAGCAGGCTGTGATCCCACAGGAGCAGGATTGATGGGGTCCGCCGGGCTATTGGATTCAGCCACAGGCCCTTCTTCGATAATTTCGTAATTTTCTGGGATCGGGTCGACCTCTGGCTCAGGTACCTCTACAGGCTGTGTCTCGATTGCCGGTGTAGCCGGTGTTTCAGGCATTGCGGGCGGATCGACGGCAACCTGCTGGCCCGCATCATCACGATTGAAAAGCATCGGCACGAATATCACGGCCAGCGCAACAAGCACCAACGCGCCGACGATACGTTGCAACAATCCTCTATCCACCAAGAGCATGCCCTCCACCAGATGCGTGCCGATCAAGCCAGGCCAGCGCTTCAGCCACGCAATAAAAAGAACCAAACACCACTATCTCATCGCCCTCGCGCGCCTCATCACATTGCCGCTGGAGCGCCTCGGAGATGCCAGTGTAGATAGTGACCGCCTCGCCGCGCTCCATCAATGCCGATCGCAACTCGTCCGCAGAGCGCGAGCGATGGGTGGGTAATGGTGCGACTGCCCAAGCATCAAAAACAGTCGCCAGCGCGTCAATGACACCCGAGAGATCCTTGTCAGCCAAAAGACCGAACACCGCGAGGCGGCGACCGGGCTTCGACTCCCGATGGAGCTGCTCAGCCAGATAGACAGCTGCGTGCGGGTTATGCCCAACGTCTAGAATTACCGAAAGCTCAACGCCGCGGCAGTAGACGGTACGGCGATCCAGGCGTCCGGTAACTCGGGTGCTCTGTAGCGCCTCGACCAGTCGCTCAGGCTGCCAAGACGACTCGAGCAATGCAAACGCCTGTAGCGCTAGCGCAGCGTTATCCAGTGGCAGGGTCAGCATCGGCAGATCTGACAGCTCTCGGACGGCGCCTTGGGCGTCTATACCACGCCAATGCCAGCAGGCTGCTTCCCTACGCAGGTCGAAATCGCGCCCACGGACCATAAGCGGCACAGCGGACCGAGCCGCGCTTTCCAGCATCGATTCTGGAGGGTCGGCGTCACCACATACCGCGGGCTTTGCAGCACGAAATATTCCGGCCTTTTCAAACGCCACGCTTTCGCGGGTCGTTCCAAGCCATTCGGCATGATCCAAGCCGATATTGGTTACCACTGCCACGTCGGCATCCACGATATTCACCGCGTCGAGACGCCCACCAAGCCCGACCTCCAATACCACGGCATCGAGCGCCTCACGCTCGAAAAGCCAGAAAGCAGCCAGCGTGCCCATTTCGAAATAGGTGAGAGAAACAGAGCCACGCGCTTGCTCGACCGCCTCGAACGCTTCGCACAATGCCTCGTCTGTCGCATCGACTTGGTTGAAACGAACCCGCTCGTTGTAGCGCAACAGATGCGGCGAGCTGTAGACACCCACCGTCTTGCCCTGCCCCACCAACATTCGAGCAATGAAGGCGCAGGTGGATCCCTTGCCATTGGTACCTGTAACGGTGACGACCTGGCGAGCTGGACGCGTTAGCCCTAGCCTCGCGGCCACCTCTTGGCATCGTTCAAGGCCCATATCAATGGCAACGGGATGCAGCTGTTCAAGGTATCCGAGCCAGTCCTCCAGGCTCCGCTGGGTCATGCGTCAGCCGTGACCAAAGCGGGCTCACCTGGAGTAGGCATTTGCTGCAGCTGAGCCAGCAGACGCGACAGACGAGCGCGCAACTCGGAACGAGGAACGATCAGGTCAATAGCGCCGTGATCAAGCAAGAACTCACTGCGCTGGAACCCTTCCGGAAGTTTTTCGCGCACAGTCTGCTCGATCACACGCGGGCCAGCAAAACCGATGAGCGCTTTAGGCTCCGCAACAATGACATCCCCCAGCATGGCCAGACTCGCCGATACGCCACCATAAACCGGGTCGGTGAGGACGGAGATGAATGGCAACCCCTCTTCGCGCATACGAGCCAGGACAGCGGAGGTCTTGGCCATCTGCATCAACGAGATCAGCGCCTCTTGCATACGAGCACCACCGGATGCTGCGAAGCAGACCAGAGGGCAACGCTGCTCAAGCGCAGCGTTCGCAGCACGCACAAAACGCTCGCCAACTATTGCGCCCATGGAGCCGCCCATGAAGGAAAACTCGAATGCACAGGCTACTACTGGCATATGCATCAAGGTTCCGCGCATCGCAATCAGAGCATCCTTTTCCCCGGTTTGTTTCTGCGCAGCGGAGAGGCGATCCTTATACTTTTTGCTGTCCCGGAATTTCAATCGGTCAACAGGCTCGAGGTCCGCAGCTATTTCTTCACGCCCTTCCTTATCAAGGAAGATGTCCAGACGGGTGCGTGCGTCAATCCGCATGTGATGCTGACACTTCGGGCAAACGTCCAGAGTTTTTTCAAGCTCCGGCCGATAGAGGACTGCCTCACACGACGGGCATTTGTGCCACAACCCTTCGGGCACTGAGCTTTTCTGCGTTTCCGAGCGCATGATCGAGGGGATCAGCTTGTCTACCAGCCAGTTGCTCATGCTTTTATTCTCCACAGCTTGTCAGTCCCGCGCGTAACGTCTGCACGCACCGGCAAATTCATCGTTGCGACCGGTCTCCAATCGGAGTTCACTGCGTCGCGTAAGCGATAGGCCTTAAGGCGCTGTCGCTGAGACTCGAGTCATCGCGCATCTACGGCGATGCATGAATGGCGGCTCGCCAGCACAGCGAACTGTAACTGGACGGCAAACGTCCTAGGTTCGTCACATCGACGCCCTTATCAACCGAACGAATTCCATCACACAATCAGGATCTTTAATGCCTTTGCTGAGCTCCACTCCGCCGCTGACATCGACGGCATATGGCCGCACTTCGGCCACAGCCTGCTGGACGTTTTGGCACGTGAGCCCGCCAGCGAGTATCAAGGGCTTGGGCAGATCAGTCGGGATCAGTGACCAGTCGAAAACCTCTCCAGTCCCACCTGGAACGCCTGCAACGAACGTATCAAGCAGAATGGCACTGGCGCCCGCATAGCGCGCAGCCTGCCGTCGAACATCCTCGCCCGCCTGGACTCGGAGTGCCTTGTACCAAGGCCGACAGAACCCTTCGCAGTCGGCGGGGGCTTCGTCACCGTGAAACTGAAGCATGTCCAGCGGCACCGCATCTAACGTTTCGTTGATCTCGCAACGCGACGCGTTAACGAATAAGCCTACAGTGGTGACGAACGGCGGCAGTGCGACAACGATTCTCTGCGCCTGCTGAATGCTGACGGCCCGAGGGCTTTTGGCATAGAACACAAGGCCGATTGCGTCCGCCCCGGCATCAGCTGCGACAAGCGCATCCTCGACTCGGGTTATTCCACATATCTTGCTACGAACGATAGGCAACGGCGGACACCTGCGATAGAAGACCCAGGATGGTAACAAAAGCACCAGAGGCTGCAACCTGCATCGTTCAGCCGCATCACCACCTGCGCCGCGCCAGTTTCAGTTTGGGCTTTTTGCCTCAGCGCGGGAGTGCCCGCACATCCGGCAGGCCGGACAGAAAGTGCGGCCCCAAATAGCGTTCAGGTAATTGGAACTGATCGGGATAGTCCACCTGGACGAGGTACAGCCCAAAAGGGTGAGCCGTCACCCCACCAGTTCGCCTTACACGTGACTCCAATACCTCCCGCGCCCATTTGACAGGTTGCTCGCCGGCGCCGATTGTCATGAGCACGCCAGCGAAGTTCCGGACCATATGATGCAGAAAAGCGTTAGCACGTACGTCGAGCACAATAAGCCTGCCATGCTGGAGCAATTCAAAATGATGAATCGTCTTGATGGGCGACTTTGCCTGGCATTGGCGCGCCCGAAATGCGCTGAAGTCATGAGTTCCGACGAAGGTCTTCGCCGCTTCACGCATGAGTGCGATATCCAGGGGACGGTGATTCCAGGTCACTTCCTCTGCTAGGTGGGCAGGCCGGATATGATCGTTGTAAATCACGTAACGGTAACGGCGGGCCATGGCGCTGAACCGTGCATCGAAGCTGCTCGGCATCTCCTTGGCCCAAGCCACGCTGATATCGCTGGGCAGGTTTTGATTCGCACCCATCACCCAGGCGTGCATGGATCGTTTTACCGGCGTATCGAAATGCACGACCTGGGCACACGCATGAACGAGCGCATCGGTACGCCCAGCACAACTCAACGTGACCGAATGCCCCCCGGCGACCTTGCTCAAGGCGTTTTCTAAAGACAGCTGAATGGAGGGCACGCCGTCACGCTGCCTTTGGAAGCCACGATACCGGGCGCCTTTGTATTCAACCCCGAGGGCAATTCTGAAAACGTCAGCGGCAGCCGATGAGGCTGCCGCTTGGTGTACTGCTTCGATCATAGTCAGGCTAGTTTAGCGAGCATCTCTCGCGCTTCTTGCTGCTGGGTGTCACTTCCCTCGCTCATGACCTCGTCAAGAATATCGCGAGCGCCTTCGGCATCGCCCATGTCGATGTAAGCCCGCGCGAGGTCCAGCTTGGTAGTGGTCTCATCGGTATCGGCAAAGAAGTCGAAATCGTCATCCAGAGCCTCAGGCGCCGAAGCGGCAGGCTCTGCTGCAGCCGCCGCCACTTCGGGCGACGGATCAACCGGCTCATTGAAGTCCCGCGACAGATCCTCAAGCTCGGCCTCTACCACTTCCAATTCTGATGACAAGGTTTCTGGTGCTGCCGGTGCTACAGGCTCGTCATCCAACGACAGGTCGAACTCGTCCGGCATGTCAGCGGGCTGCGCTGCGTCAGTAAGCTCAAAGTCAAACTCATCCACCGACTCGGTCGAGGCTGGCTTTGCCTCGTCACCGAAACCCAGCATCAGGTCTTCATCACGAGTAGAACTGCTGGGCTGCTCGTCTAGATCAAGCGAGAAGCCGGCCAGCTCATCGTCCAATGACACATTCTCGGTTGCTGCCGGCTCGTCTAGATCGAAGGAGAAATCGTCGGCAGATTGCTCTTGGGCTGCGACCTCGAGACTGATTTCGTCGAAGTTGACATCATCCAATTCCGGCGTGGCTTCGCTAGCTGGCGCTACGGGTGCAACCGCCAGGTCATCGTCCAGCTCGAGATCATCGAGGCTCAGATCGAAGTCATCGTCCGCCTTTTGCTCCGTCACCGGGGCTGGCTCTTCCAGCTCGAGATCATCCAGACTGAAGGTGTCAAAATCATCGCTTGTAGAGGCAGAGGCAGCCGCAGCACCAAAACCGGCCGCCGCCATCGCTGGATAACGGGCCTTTGTCTGCTCGATCTCCGCAAACGAACCACCTATTTCGCGAAGCTCAGCCTCTTGCCTCGCGAATCCATCTCGATCGCCCAGTTCGGCATAGACCTCCATGAGCTTCAGCCGCAGGTCGCTACGCTGCGGCTCGTCGTTCAACGCGTTCTGTAGCAGTTCGGCAGCCTGATTAAAACGACCGTAAGCAATATAAATATCCGCCTCGGCCAAGGGATCATTACCCGCGCCAGCAAGCGAATCTGCTGAGACCTGTTCAGCATCGTGCGCGGCGCCTAGATCGGCCGAATCGCTCTCAGCCGACTCCAGCTCCGCCTGAGCGACATAAAAATTATCAGTCGAATTGTCGGCAAGAAGGCTTTCCTGCAGTTCGGCCTCTTTCATCGCGTTACGACGTGATAGCACCGTTAATCCGACCAGTAACAGCAGTAACGCGCTGCCGCCCAGAACACCGAGCAGAACGGGACTGGCCAACAACTCGTCGATGTAGCCGTCGGTCTCTGGCTCTTGCGGAGCGGCAACCGGCTCGGCCGGCACAACAGGTGCTTGCTCGGCCTGCGTAGGAGGCTCTATGGTTTCGCTCTGAGGGGCCTGCGACGCTGCGTCCGGGCTCGCATCGGCCCCAGCACCAAGCTGAGAATCTCCTTCAGCAGCCTCGGGCGCAAGCTCAGCGCTTGTGCCAGTCTCTTCGGCCGAAGGGGTCAAAGGCGCAGCGACACCTGCTCCTGCTTCCGTCCCGGCCGCGAGCTGTGCCTGCAATTTTGCTAACTGGTCGTCTTTCAGCTGCATCAGACGCTGCAGCTTGTCCAGCTGCCCCTGCAGGTCGCTGAGACGATCCTTCAGGTCAAGATTTTCGCGACGGCTGGAATCGAGGCTCTCTTCGCTAACAGCTAGCTTGTCGCGCAATGCGGCCGCATCACCACCAGCCCCTTCATCACTTCCAACGGTCGACTTGCCAGGTTCTGGAGCAACTAGCCGGAGATTGTCACCCTGTTCGCTGCGCGAAGGCGCAGCACCTGCCGAGCCACGCTGAGTGGCGTCGAGCTGACGAGCAGCTGGTGCTGCCGAGCCTGAAGCCTGGCGCCAGCTCGCGTTCTGCTGCGCGACCTGCTGAATAGCCTCGGCTTGCGAACGACTGCCAATTTGCTCGGCAGTAGGGAGACGGAGCACCTGACCATTCTTCATGCGGTTGATGTTATTGCCAATAAAGGCGTTGGGATTAAGATCCTGAATGGCCAACATTGTTTGATGGACCGTGCCGCCCTGGCGTGCACGCTCAGCGATCTCCCACAGCGTGTCGTTAGGCGTGACCTTGTACTGGTCGCTTGAGGAGGCAGCGCTGGAGGCGGGCGTAGAAGTAGGTCGTGTCGCGACCTGCGGCGCTGCGGCAGGCCGGGAAATCGGAGCAGCCACAGGCAGTTGCGGCGCGACCGAAGCGGCAATCTCCGGCGAGTAAAGTGGCGGGTCCAGAAGCAACGTGTACTCACGCAGGAGCCGCCCGCTTGGCCAGAGCACTTCGATCAGGAAATTTAGATAGGGTTCGCGGACCGGTTTGGTCGAAGACACCCGAATGACGCTTTTGCCGTCTGGGCGCAAAATCGGAGTAAAAGTCAGGTCCGTCAGGAAGTATTGGCGATCGACACCTGCCCGATTGAAGTCTTCAGCGGACGCCAGAACCGGCACAACTTCACCGGGCGCTAACGTTTTCGCGTCCAGCAGTTCGATTTCAGCCACCAGCGGTTGATTCAGCGAGGACTTCAGCGTGACCTCGCCCAAGCCCAGCGCATAAGCCATTTCGGAAGTCAGCGCGGTAGCAGCCGCGATTGCCAGCACCAGATTGCGAACCCGAACCATTGTGTAAATCCTTGTTTTTTAACTTTTCTCGGATCTTCGAGAGGGTCTTATAGTCACTGCCTGCGCCCGCCAGGTGGCGGTCCCCCGTCAGCGATAAGCCTAAACAGCGTTGTTAGCTAGAATAATTCTTCGAACTTCCAGCAAGTATCTTTTACAGATAGTGTTTTATCAACAACTCACCAGACCAGGCAGCGTTGCCCACTACGCCTTTTCGCACGTTATCAGACCCAATCCACAAATTAGCTCCGCGGGCTTCAAGCAAGTCGCAACTGCTGGCGACCTGCGTTCGCCGAGTGCTGGCTTTTTCAAACCACTTAAGCGCACCACTGTAGCGGAAAGCATTCTTGACACTGAACATTCGAGACTTAACCCGACGAAATACCAGGGAAACGCCACCTCGACTATGCCATTCCGCATGCGTCTCGGTGGGTTCCGGCACAAAAAAAGCGCCGCGGGGTTGCCGAGGCGCTTCTGGTATCGCTTTTGTCTAGGATTAACGCTCTAGGAGAATGCGCAACATGCGGCGTAACGGCTCGGCCGCCCCCCAAAGCAGCTGATCGCCGACGGTAAATGCACCGAGGTAATGCGACCCCATGTTCAGCTTGCGCAGGCGGCCGACCGGGACACTCAATGTGCCAGTCACCGAAGTCGGGCTCAGCTCCTGCATGCTTGAGTCACGATGGTTCAGAACAAGCTTTACCCAAGGGTTGTGCTGGCTAATCATGCCTTCGATATCGGAGATAGGCACGTCCTTGTTCAGCTTGATGGTCAACGCTTGGCTGTGGCAACGCATGGCGCCGACACGAACACAAATACCATCCACCGGAATCGGGCTTTTGAATCGACCCAGGATCTTGTTGGTTTCCGCCTGGGCCTTCCATTCTTCGCGGCTCTGCCCGTTCGGTAGCTCCTTGTCGATGTAAGGGATCAAGCTACCGGCGAGTGGAACGCCAAAGTTATCGACCGGGAACGCCTCCGAGCGCTGGCATTCGGCAACTTTTCGATCGATGTCCAGAATGGCACTAGCCGGGTCAGCAAGCTCGTCAGCGACCGAAGCATTGATACTTCCCATCTGCTTGATCAGCTCACGCATGTTCTGCGCACCGGCACCAGACGCGGCCTGATAAGTCATCGCACTCATCCAGTCGACCAGCCCATGCTCGAACAGACCGCCAAGCCCCATCAGCATCAAGCTGACGGTGCAATTGCCACCGATGTAATTGCGCGTGCCCGCATCCAGCTGATGGTCGATGACCTTGCGGTTCACCGGGTCCAGCACGATAACCGCGTCGTCGTGCATGCGCAGCGTGGACGCCGCATCGATCCAGTAGCCCTTCCAGCCCGCCTCACGCAGCTTCGGGAAGACTTCACTGGTGTAGTCGCCACCTTGGCAAGTGAGAACTACATCGAGAGTTTTCAGCTCGTCGATGCTGTAGGCATCCTCCAGCGGCGCTATTTCCTTGCCGATCGAAGGACCCTGACCGCCGACGTTGGAGGTGGTAAAGAACACCGGCTCGATCAGGTCGAAATCCCGCTCCTCCAGCATCCGCTGCATGAGCACGGAACCAACCATACCGCGCCAACCGATCAGACCTACACGTTTCATCGCAACTACACCTATATATATGTGGCCCGCGGGACGGGCCGTCGATAAACAAAGACGCTTTCGGGTTCAAAAGCGCGGGCGCGTTGTTCATACACATCAAACACCACGCCTCGCACTATTCGGCGTTTCCGCCTAGCCGTCGCCCGCTAGCGCTATCAACGGCCGGTGCAATGGGGCCAGAGAGATTACAACTTCGCGAGCGCCGCGACTACCGCATCGCCCATCACCTGAGTATTCGCTTTTTCACAACCTTCGGACCAGATATCACCTGTTCGCAATCCCTGGTCGAGCACGTTGCTGACTGCCTTCTCGATCGCATCTGCGGCAGCGACCTGGTTGAAGCTGTAGCGAAGCATCATCGACACCGAGAGGATCGTTGCCAGCGGATTGGCGATACCCTTCCCGGCTATATCCGGAGCTGAACCATGGCAAGGCTCGAACATGCCTTTATTGTTCGAGTCGAGCGAAGCAGAAGGCAGCATGCCGATCGAGCCGGTCAACATGGAAGCTTCGTCCGACAGAATGTCGCCGAACATGTTGTCGGTGACGATCACGTCGAACTGCTTCGGCGAGCGTACCAACTGCATCGCTGCGTTATCGACATACATATGGCTAAGCTCGACATCCGGATAATCTTTGCCGACCTCCTCCACAACAGCGCGCCACAGCTGACTGGATGCCAGTACGTTCGCCTTGTCCACCGAGCAGAGCTTCTTGCCTCGAACAAGAGCCATGTCGAAACCGACCTTGGCTATGCGGCGGATCTCGCTTTCGCTGTAGGGCAGCGTATCGAACGCCATACGCTCGCCATTTTCCAGCGTTTTGCTCTCACGGGGCTGGCCGAAATAGATGCCGCCAGTCAGCTCCCGGACAATGAGAATATCCAGACCGGACACGATCTCCGGCTTAAGGCTAGAGGCAGCCGCCAGCTGCGGGTACAGCAGCGCCGGTCGCAGATTCCCGAAGAGGCCCAGCTGGGAGCGAATTTTCAACAAGCCACGCTCGGGGCGGATGGCCGGATCGATGGCGTCCCACTTCGGCCCGCCAACCGCGCCCAGCAGAATGGCGTCCGCCGCACGAGCACGCTCCAGCGTCTCGTCAGCCAGTGGTACGCCATATTTATCGACCGCCGCGCCACCCAGCTCGTCATAGCTCAACTCGAAATCGAGTTGAAACTTGTGGTTGGCCAGTTCCAGCACCTTGACCGCTTCGGCCATGATTTCAGGGCCGATACCGTCGCCCGGAAGAATTAAAATCTGCTTGGACATTGATAAATTTCCCTTTGGAATAACTGAAAGCCACGAGCAAGTGGCTTGAGCTCGCCGCTTCTTTATTTACTTAATAGCGCCAAACAACCAGGGCTGGTTCTGTTGATGACGGGTTTCAAACGTCTTGATGGCCTCAGCGTCTTGCAGAGTCAGGCCGATATCATCCAATCCGTTAAGCAGGCAGTGCTTGCGAAATGCATCGACCTCGAAGCCGTACTGAACACCGTCCGGACGGGTAACCGTCTGAGCAGCAAGGTCTACAGTGAGCTGATAACCCTCAGTGGCCTCTGCCTGTTCAAACAGTTCGTCGACCTCTTCTTCCTTCAGGACGATCGGCAGCAGGCCATTCTTGAAGCTGTTGTTGTAGAAGATGTCGGCAAAGCTCGGCGCGATGATCGTCCGGAAGCCATATTCTTCCAGCGCCCAGGGCGCGTGCTCACGGGATGAACCGCAACCGAAGTTCTCACGCGCAAGCAGGACGCTAGCCCCCTGATAACGCGGAAAATTCAACACGAAATCCTGGTTCACGGGGCGAGTCGAACAATCCTGATTGGGCTGCCCGACATCCAGATAGCGCCACTCATCGAACAGATTGGGCCCGAAACCGGTGCGTTTGATCGACTTGAGAAACTGCTTGGGGATGATCTGATCGGTGTCGACGTTGGCGCGGTCGAGCGGCGCGACGAGACCGGTGTGCTGGGTAAATGCTCTCATGGTGGTCTCCTCAGGCCTGCATCAATTCACGAACGTCTACGAAACGACCAGTCACCGCAGCCGCGGCCGCCATTGCCGGGCTCACCAGATGCGTCCTGCCACCGGCACCCTGCCGACCTTCGAAGTTGCGGTTGGACGTGGACGCGCAGTGCTCGCCACTGCCCAGCTTGTCCGGGTTCATCGCCAGACACATGGAGCAGCCCGGCTCGCGCCATTCAAAACCTGCCTCAACGAAGATCTTGTCCAACCCCTCCGCCTCGGCCTGCCGCTTGACCAGCCCGGACCCCGGCACCACCATCGCTTGCTTGACCGTTGCGGCAACCTTACGACCCTTCGCCACTTCCGCTGCGGCGCGCAGGTCTTCGATCCGGGAGTTGGTGCAAGAACCGATGAAAACGCGATCGAGTTGAATGTCAGTGATCGGTTGGTTGGCTTGCAGCCCCATGTACTTCAGCGCACGAGTGATGGAGTCACGCTTGACAGGGTCAGCTTCAACAGCCGGATCCGGCACGTTCTGGTCAACCGCCAGCACCATTTCAGGTGAAGTGCCCCAGCTAACCTGTGGCTTAATGTCTTCGGCATTCAACTCCACGACCGTGTCAAATACGGCGTCTTCGTCGGAAACCAGCGTCGTCCAGAGTTCGACAGCCCGCTCCCAATCGGCCCCTTTGGGCGCAAAGGGCCTACCTTCCACATAAGCGATGGTTTTCTCGTCTGCAGCCACCATCCCCACGCGCGCCCCGGCCTCGATGGACATATTGCAGATGGTCATGCGCCCTTCCATCGAAAGGTCACGGATGGCACTGCCAGCGAACTCCAGCGCATGACCGTTGCCACCGGCCGTGCCGATCTTGCCAATCACGGCCAGAACGATGTCTTTGGCAGTCACGCCAAAGGGCAGCTTGCCCTCGACGCGCACCTGCATGTTCTTCATTTTTTTAGCGACCAGGCACTGCGTGGCGAGCACATGCTCGACTTCCGAAGTGCCGATGCCATGGGCCAGTGCAGCGAAAGCGCCATGCGTAGAGGTGTGCGAGTCCCCGCAGACCACTGTCATCCCCGGCAGGGTTGCGCCCTGCTCTGGGCCGATCACATGAACGATGCCCTGACGAACGTCGTTCATCTTGAATTCAAGAATGCCAAAGTCGTCGCAGTTCTCGTCCAAAGTCTGCACTTGGATACGGGAAACCTCATCGGCGATCGCTTCCAGGCCGCCCTGACGCTCGCCCTTGGTAGTCGGCACATTGTGATCCGGGGTGGCAATGTTGGCATCGATGCGCCATGGCTTGCGCCCGGCCAGGCGAAGCCCTTCAAACGCTTGCGGTGAGGTCACTTCGTGCAGGATATGACGGTCGATATAAATCAGTGACGAGCCATCATCGCGGCGCTTGACCTCGTGCATTTCCCAGAGCTTGTCGTAGAGCGTTTTGCCGGCCATCGGACTTTCCTCATCAGTGCGTTGGGCAATAGCCCTTTTGCTTATGAGGTCATGCTAGGGACTTGCAATGGATTACTCAAATTCATATTTTTCATCTTACTCATTCCTTAACGGAATACTGACACCTATCCTCATGCTAATGACGTCAGTCCAACACCGATGACCGGAGCCAGCCATGGACCTCGCCAGCCTTAACGCTTTTATAGCGATCGCCGAGATGGGCAGCTTCTCCCTCGCCGCTGAGCGTCTGCATCTGACTCAGCCGGCCGTGAGCAAGCGCCTGGCTTCGCTGGAATCACAGCTGAGCGTGCGACTTTTTGATCGGCTTGGCCGGGAAATCGGGCTGACTGAAGCTGGCCGCGCGCTGCTACCTCGCGCTTATCAGATCCTCAACGTGCTGGACGATACCCGTCGTGCACTGACCAACCTCAACGGCGACGTCAGCGGACAACTGAGCCTGGCCACCAGTCACCACATCGGGCTGCATCGTCTACCACCGTTGCTGAGAGCCTTCACGCGTGCCTATCCGAAGGTGAATCTGGATATTCGTTTCCTTGATTCGGAGGTCGCTTACGATGAAGTTCTGCACGGTCGAGCCGAACTGGCCGTAATCACGCTGGCGCCGCAGACTGCATCGCCGATTCGCGCGGTCAAGGTCTGGGATGACCCACTGGACTTCGTCGTCGCTCCCGAACATCCGCTAGCCCAGAAGCCTGACATAACGCTGGCCGACGTCGCCGGCTTTCCCGCGGTATTTCCAGGCGGCAACACGTTCACCCATCACATCGCCCACCGGCTTTTCGAACGTGAGAGGCTGACGCCTAATATCACGATGAGCACCAATTACATGGAGACCATCAAGATGATGGTTTCGATTGGGATCGCCTGGAGTGTGTTGCCCCGCACCATGCTTGATGATCAGGTAGTACGATTGCCCCTCTCGGGCATTCAACTGGCGAGGGAGCTCGGCTACATCACCCATACCGAGCGCACCCTGTCGAACGCGGCAAAGGCCTTCATGTCACTGCTGGAGGCCGACTAAGCGCACTTGCACTTTGCCACTAGCTACGGATAAGTTCGCGGGACAACAACAAGATCCAAGAGAGCCATGAGCATCGCCTACCGTCGAAACATCACGCAGACCCAGCTCTTCGAGGCCGCTCATGTTGCCGCCTGATGCCACGTCCGATGCCTCCCCAGGTGCACCACAACCATGGCAGGACGTTGCGCGCCTACTATCGATGCTTGACGGTGCAGGGCTCGGCCTGTGGTCCTGGGATGTTCAACGCGACGCCATGCATTGGTCCCTCGGCACGGGAAAGCTGTTCGGCCTGAGCGCGCCGCTCGTAGAGCTTTCTCCAGATCGGTATCTCGAGCTCGTCGTACCGGAAGACCGACAGCATATCGAGACTGCAGTATGTTCGATGCTCACTGGCGCCGAATCACGGTTCAGCTTCCGCCATCGCGTCTGCTGGCCAGACGCTAGTGTGCGGTGGCTTGAAATCGATGGGCAACGACAGGTCAATGAGAATGGGGAGACGACGCTGGTGGGCGTCATCCGCGACATCACCGACCGTCACATTCAGGCGCAGGCGCTGGAAGACAGCCAAGAACGCCTTGAGCTGGCACTCGCCTCCGCAGAGCTGGGCAACTGGGAATGGCACATTCCAAGCGACCGGCTCTATGCCTCGTCCAGGGCCTCCGAGCTGCAAGGTCTGGTAGAAGGCCCATTCGATGGATCGTTTCGTGAGTTTTTCCGCAGCGTCGCTGCGAACGACCGCAAGACCATGCGGGCGGCATACAGCGACCTCCTCGCCGGGCGTCGACAAACCTATCAGGCCACGTACCAGGCCAACCATCCAGACGGCACGATTCGGCACCTCGAAAGCACCGCCAAGCTCTACCGAGACGAGCATGGCGCGCCCTTGCGCATGGCCGGAATTATCATCGACGCCACCGAACGGGTACTACGTGCGCAGCACCTGGCGGCGTCGGAAGCGAAATTCTCAGCCTTGTTTCAAGGCAGTCCAGACCCGATCTCCCTGTCCCGCATCCGCGACGGAGTTTTCATGGAGATCAACCCGAGCTTTAGCGTTGTGTTCGGCTGGGAGAGCACCGATATCGTCGGGCGATCTGCTCCGGAAATCGGCATCTGGCAGGACGAACGGCAGCGAAAATCACTGTTCGAGCAACTGATGCGAGATCAGCGGCTGGAGAACGCCGAGGCACAGTTCCGCACCAGGACAGGACAGATCGTCACTTGCGTGGTTTCCAGCCGGTTCATCCGCGTCGACCGCCGCCTGTGCATCGTCACCACTTTTCGTGACATTACCAAACGACAACAGGCCGAGGCGGCGCTGAAGGCCAGCGAGGTTAAATTCGCCAAGGCTTTTCATTCGAGCCCCGACGCCATCATCATCAGCGAGCGCGGCACGGGACGATTCATCGAGGTTAACGAAGGCTTCCAACGCCTCTCAGGCTACAGTCCCGAAGAAGCCATCGGCAGAACCTCTTATGAATTGGGCGTCTGGCCCAGCACGCAGCGCCAGGAGATTCTCGAACGGCTCGAACGTGACGGCCGGGTGACGAACTGGGAGATGGTCGGCCAGGATCGTCACGGTCGTTTAAAGCACATTGAAGTGTCGGTAGAACCCATCGTGCTGAACAACACAGATTGTCTGCTGTTATCCGCACGGGACATCAGCCAACTCAAGGCCGCCCACGCGCAAATTCACCACCTGGCCTATCACGACCCGTTGACGAACCTGCCTAACCGAACGCTGTTAATGGATCGCCTGACTCAGCAGACGGCGTTGCATAAACGCCACAAGCTGCGTGGCGCCCTACTGTTTCTCGACCTCGATCATTTCAAACACATCAACGACTCGCTTGGACATCCGGTCGGTGACGCGGTATTGAAAATGATCACTGCCCGCCTCGAGGCCAGCATCCGACAGGAGGACACCGTAGCCCGCTTGGGTGGCGATGAATTCGTTGTGCTACTCACCGGTTTGACGGGCAAGCGCTCGGAGGTGACCCGCCATGTCCGTCAGGTCGCCGAAAAACTTCGCACCCTCCTCGCCGAGCCTATGGTGTTCGAAGGCAACAGGCTGCAGGTAACGCCCAGTATCGGTATCGCCTTGATGCCTGATCACGGCGAGACGCCTGCCGATCTGCTGAAGCGCGCCGACATTGCGCTATATCGGGCAAAGGACGCCGGACGCAATGCGATTCAGCTGTTCCGCACCACAATGCAACAAGCAGCCAGTGCACGCCTCCAGCTTGAGAGCGAACTGCGTCTTGCCCTACAGCGCAACGAATTCGAGTTGTACCTTCAACCACAGGTCGATGCGCGCTCCGCCAGGGTGATCGGCGCCGAGGTCCTGTTGCGCTGGCATCACCCGGTGGATGGCGTGCGTTCCCCTGCCCAGTTCATCGACGTGCTCGAAGAAAGCGGCCTGATTGTCGAAGTGGGCAATTGGGTCATCAGGGAGGCCTGTCACATCGCCGCATCGCTGTTGGCCAACGGCGTCGTTGATTCGGACAGCTTCAGCCTCTGCGTCAACATCAGTCCACGGCAGTTCCGCCAGAGTGATTTCGTCGAACGGGTTCTCGAAGCGCTCAAAGCCGTCAGCCTTCCGCACACAATGATCAAACTGGAAATCACCGAAGGCATCGTTATCCAGAACCTGGACGACACCATCGCCAAGATGCGCCGCCTCTGCCGACAGGGCGTGAGCTTCGCCATGGACGATTTCGGCACTGGTTACTCTTCCCTCACCTACCTGAAGCGGCTACCAGTCGATGTCCTTAAGATCGATCAGTCCTTCGTTCGCGATGCACTGGATGATCCAAACGACGCCGAGATCATTCGCGCCATTGTCGCAATGGCGCGAAGTCTAAGGCTGGAAGTGATTGCCGAAGGGGTCGAACAACAGGCGCAGCTTGACCTGCTCCAAGCGCAAGGCTGCTACCTGTATCAGGGATATCTCTTCAGCCGCCCTCTTCCGCCGGCAGATTTCGGAGAACTGCTCAAAACTCACTCACTCAGCTGAAAGGCGTTTCCAGAAAACGAAAACCCCGCCGTGCGAACTGCGCAGGCGGGGTTACTGTTCAAGCTACGTGCTGGCGGCTCGCTCAGCCCTCCAACGCCAAACGCTCACCGTTAATTGGGATGCGCTTGGGTTTGGCCTCCTCTGGCACGACACGCTCGAGCTCGATGCTGAGAAGCCCATTTCTTAACTCTGCGCCCTTCACTTCAATATGGTCGGCGAGGCGGAACGAGAGCTTGAAAGCACGCTGGGCGATACCCTGGTGCAGGTAGGTAACGTTTTCGCCACTGTTCTCACGCTTGCCACCGCTCACAGTCAGCACGCCTCGCTCGACCTGCAAATCCAGGTCGGACTCATGGAACCCAGCGGCAGCTACGATGATGCGGTACTGATCATCGCCGTGCTTTTCCACGTTGTAGGGCGGGAACGAGCCGTTTGCATCATTGCGCAGCGCGGACTCGAACAGATCGTTGAAGCGATCGAAACCAATGGACTGACGAAACAGTGGAGCCATCGAAAAACTAGTCATTTTGCTGTCTCCTGATATTCAGCGAGTGGTTCATACAGGACCCGAATTCGGCATCCTGTGATGCCCAAAATAGGAACTGCTCGCCTGTTTTCAAGACCGATCGTCGAGGATTTTTTATGTCGAAAGTAATGTTGATAACGGGGGCCAGCCGTGGCATCGGCGCTGCCACAGCCAGGGTCGCAGCGGCTGAAGGCTACGCGTTGTGCTTGAACTTTCGATCGCGCCAGGACGCAGCCGACGAGCTATTGAACGAGCTGCACAGCCGGGGCGCGCGCGCAATTGCGGTCGAGGCGGACGTAGCGGAGGAGTCGCAAGTCATACGCTTGTTCGAAGCGCTTGATGCCGAATTCGGCAGGCTCGACGTACTAGTCAATAACGCCGGCATGCTCGAACGCCAGACGCGCCTGGAAGACATGGACAAAGCACGCCTGGAGCGCGTATTCGCGGTAAATGTATTCGGTAGCTTTCTCTGCGCCCGCGAGGCGGTCAAGCGCATGTCCACTCGCAACGGTGGTACCGGCGGTGCCATCGTCAACGTCTCCTCAATTGCAGCCAAACTCGGCGCGCCCAACGAGTACATCGACTACGCGGCCGCCAAGGGCGCGATAGATAGCATGACCCTCGGGCTGGCCAAAGAAGTGGCTGCAGAGGGCATCCGGGTCAATGCCGTACGGCCTGGCGTGATCCATACAGAAATTCACGCCAGTGGTGGCGAGCCCGATCGCATCGAGCGCGTAAGGAGCAGCGTGCCCATGGGCCGGGGCGGTGAAGCGAAAGAGGTCGCTGAAGCGATCCTCTGGTTGGCCAGCGACAAGGCCAGCTACACCAGCGGCGCTCTTCTTGATGTGAGCGGAGGACGCTAAACAGCCGCCTTAAAACCCTGCGCGTTTACGTCTAGACCCAGCAGTGCGTCGAGCCGATCGCAGTCGTTTTCCCGCCGAACCTGAGCGAACAGCGTAACGGCTTGCGGATAGTTACGGGTAAGCAGGGATAACCATTGTTTGAAACGACCTGGCGCATAGCGCGGAGACATCTTGCGTCGCGCCTGCATCCAGAAATCGGCCAAAAGCGGTTGCAGATCTTCCCAACTCAGCGGCTCGAGCGGCGCACCGGCCTTTGCCGCCGCGATCTGCCGAGCCAGATCCGGCCGACAAACCAGTCCGCGGCCTAGCATGATGTCCTCAACTCCGCTGACCTCACGGCAACGTCGCCAGTCCTCGACCGACCAAATATCGCCATTGGCAAACACCGGCACATTGACGACGTCCCTAACCTTAGCCACCCACTCCCAATGCGCTGGAGGCTTGTATCCCTCGACCTTGGTCCGCGCATGCACAACCAGCTGCGCAGCACCGCCATCAACCAGTGCACGGGCACAGTCGAGCGCGCCGCCCTTGTGGTCAAAACCCAAACGCATCTTCGCGGTAACCGGTATATGCGCCGGAACCGCCTTACGTACTTCGTGAAGGATGGAATGAAGCAGATCCGGCTCCCTGAGCAGAACGGCGCCACCGCGGGATTTATTGACCGTTTTGGCTGGGCAGCCGAAATTTAGATCGATTGCAGGGGCGCCGAGGCTACACGCAAACGCCGCGTTGTCAGCCAGGCAGAGCGGATCCGAGCCCAGCAACTGCACACGCAACGGCGTACCTGCGCGGGTTGCCGCGCCGTGTTCAAGCTCGGAAGCAAGCTTAAGAAAACTAGATGCCGGTAACAGACGATCCGACACACGGATGAATTCGGTCACGCACCAGTCAACAGCGCCAACACGGGTGAGAACGTCGCGGAGAATGTCATCAACGAGCCCTTCCATAGGCGCCAAGGCGATCTGCATTAGAAACGACCCAACCGAGAAAGCGCTGCATTGTACGGACGCCAGCCATGGTAAGAAATGTGCGCGTCACGCCAATCGGCAGACTGCATCCGACACCAGGCACTAAGCCAAAAGGTACTAGGGTTGAGCCTGCAAACGCGGACGCTTTATCTCAGTCACAAGTAATCAAAGTCCGAGTCTGGCTGCACTGGCCTTGTAATGCTCCGCCTGCTGCACGTCTCGTGCGAGGCCATGGCCTCCCGCCGTGTACAGCTGAGCCAACCTGGTTGCCGCTAAGGGGTGCCCTGCCTCGACGGCAAGCTTCCACCAATGCGCGGCCTTGGCACCGTCTGGCCCGTGAGTAGCGTCTTCGCCCAGGCTGATGACACCCATCTGGTAAGCGGCCTTGGCATCGCCCTTTTCGGCAGCCAGACGCAGCAGACGTATACCCTCCTGCCTAGCACCAAATCCCTGTCCTCGAAACAGCAGGATATGGCCATAAAAGCTTTGCGCCTTCGAATCGCCAATCGCAGCCATGCGCGAAAATTGGCCCTCCATCCAGCGCCACAGTTTCGGTTGCTGAACGGCCCAACGTGAGCTCATCAATTTGCGAGCAAACAGATAACCGACTCGCGCACGGATATTATTCAGCATTACGGAATCCCTGGATAATCAAACTCGAACACTCGCGCAACCTCACCTGCGTGCCAGGATGCGGCCGCAGAACCGTCTGCCGGACCAGAAAAGCGCCCGAGGCGAGTAGCACATTCGAAAAAACCGGTTCTTGGCAGACGACTTGCCCCTTGGCTCACCACCAACGCACTACGTAGCGGCCTATCCGCACGGGCATCCAGCGCAGCCAGATGTTCCAGCGCGGCTGTCAAGGTTTGCATGGCAGGCGCCGGTAACTGGAGCCGCTCGACCAACGCGCGGTAAGTGACCAGATGGCGCTGTCGCCGCACCTCAGCCAACTCGTCCAACAACGCCTGCCAATGTGGACGACTGATGCGAATTGACGCTGCGGTGCCTGTCACGCCTCCTGCTGCCATCCTTCGATCTCCAATGCGCGGGCGAGTGCGCGACGTATCGCATTATCGGGATCGCGTTCACCGCTTTCGATGAGGGCGAGATAAGCAGGGCTGATACCCACCGAGCGCGCCAGCGCTTCTTGGCTCAACCCCTTAGCCTCCCGCAACATCGGCAACGTTCCGAAAGTTGGCAATGCGCCTAGAGCAGTATCACTTGCCTCCACTGGCTTTGCGGCGCTTACGTCACGCCCGTTCGTCAGCAGAGTCTGATACTCCTCCCACGGCAGCACGGCATACTCTGGCTTACCGTCCCGCATGATGACCTGAACACTCATCCGCTACCCCGACCGTAGTCTCAAATTGGAAAGTCGGGATCTTACCAGTCCACGCGTCTATTTTTTTCGACACCAGCCGGTCGCACCAAAGAATGAGGAACGGGGCTGCACGAGCCATTCGAAAGAACTAATCCAGGGTCTTTTTACCGCCCGACATTCCGCCCGTTGCTAACGTCGCTATCCATTGGCTCGTCCAAGGAGGGTAACCGGTCGATACTTGCTCGTATATCCGCTGACTGGCTGTCTCTCCAGGTCCGAAACGCCTGCAACTCGCCAGACCACTTGCGGATTATCCAACCCAGTACTGCCAGATCATCAACGAAGCCAAGACCTGGAATCCAGTCGGGGATAGCGTCCAAGGGGGACAGGAAATACAACAAACCAGCTACCGCAGCCACCAGCGCGGGTCTGCTGACCTGCCGATATTCGCCTCGCCACCACGCCACACACAGTTGCTGCAGCAAACCAAGATCTTCACGCAGACCTTTCATCAACCCACCCTGAGCCGAGCGTTTGCGCGCGACCGCAAGGAGCACGATAGGCAACCGGCCCCGAGCGAGCACACGTTGCGCCATCGGTAGGTATTTAAAGAAATTCCAAGGTGTTTTCATCAGATACCTCCGACTAGAGCTGCTTTGCCCGGTCTCTAAAAGTATCCACAGAACCTGTGGATAAGCTTGTGAACAGCGGCTGGATGACTGGCTGGAACGCCCACGTGACGTGGCCTCTAAACAGATCGGCGGCTCTTTACTCAGCGCAAATAAATCTTTTCAAATCAGTAAGTTATAAAAACCCAATGAGTAGCTGCGCCGCGTACATGTGTCTTCTCAGACAAGACGGTTATCAATGTGAATAACCGTAACATGTCAACGCCTTTTTAAGGCTAATTCGGCCTCAAAGGCGGTAAACAAAGCTAGCTGAGCGTTCTAACAAGGACAGCGCGCGTAGGCCCGCGTTCCTCCTACCTACCGGACCGGGATAGCCAACGCAGCAGAACCGGCCCGATTTGAGAGCGGGTCTGCGCAGCACCGTTACAGACATAAAAAAGCCGGTCGAATGACCGGCTTCGTTTATTCAAAAATAGGCGGATCAGTTAACGCCAAGTTTTGTTCGATTTTTTTCTAAAGTGGCCGCACCGATTCCTTTAACTTCGAGGAGCTCGTCGACGGCGGTGAATGGGCCATGCGCTTCGCGATAAGCAACGATCGCCTTGGCCTTTGTTGCGCCAATACCCTTGAGTTCGCGGGTCAGGGTTTCGGCGTCGGCCGAATTGATGTTGATCGGCGCTGCTTGCTGGGCCGCTGCAACCACTACGGGGTCAGCTGACTTGGTCGGGCCAGCGAAACTGCTTAGAGAGACGCTAGCGAGCAGAGCGAATATGGAAGCGGATATAAATGACTTAAGCATTGTTCATGTCCTTATGAGTGTCAGATTAGCGACGCGGTACTCCATGCGCCGCAATGACACTCTAAGTCGCACCAATAGCAAGTCAAATCGGGCTGCTTATTCTGTGAACCGTGCCCTCCGGGCGACTCAACGCATCACGTTGAACAGACTCAATCCCGCGATCTTCACATAACTCTGCTGGGCTGCTTCAAGCACCACCGTCTGCATCGATAGCCGAGACAGCGCTTCAGCGTAGTCGAGCTCACGCAGCTCGGCCTGCACGCCTTTGTTGACCAGCGCAACATCTTCGTTATCAGTTTGTGTTGTTTCGATTACATTGAGTCGAGCCCCGATGTTTCCGCGCGCCTGGTCAACACTGACCATGCCGTGGTCAAGGTTGGTTAGGGCCACGGCTACGGTATCGCGAACGCCGTTGCTACTGGTCGCAGGGCTTTCCAAAGCCATACGCAAGCTCGCAATTGTGTCGAGAATGCCCTGCTTGTTAGCTACTGGTCCGGTCGTTATAGCTCCGGTCCCGGAATCAATACTGATTTTTCCGGGTAGAACGACTGCCCGCTCGCCACCTACCGACGCCCCATCCAACTGCAGCACGACGCCAGAAAAAACTAGCTTGTCCGATTTATCCGCATCGTCATCCATTCTGCCCGTTGCCAGGGGGGGCGCGGTGCTTGTGTCGGCGCCATACTCGAAAACCCGATAAGTCCGCTCATCAGGGGCATCGTTGAAGACGATTTCGATCCCAGCGCTTGGAAACGCGCTGAACGCAACCTCGTCTTGCACAAGTGGAGCGGACACACGAAGAGTTGATCCAGTCGGCTCGGTTGCGAGAGCACTATTCAGCCGCCCAGCATTTGTTACGCTCTCGAAAATGGATTTACCGTTGTCACTGATAGGTACGTTCAGCGAACTCGCAACTTGCAACTTCCGCTGCCCCTCATCCCCCTGATAGCTGTAGCTGCCGTCCGCACCTCGAACAAAGGGCTGAGTCTTGCCCTGAAACCCAGAGAACAAATATTCCCCTCGCGCGTTTCGGGTATTCATCAGCGATAACAGCTCATCCTCGCGCTCGCCCAACTCAGCGGCAATCGCCTTTCGATCCTGCGGATCTAGGGCCCCGTTGCCTGCCTGTACAGCCAGCTCCCGCACTCGCTGTAGTACGGTGTTGACGGAGTTCAGCGTCACCTCTTCTTGGGTCAAACTGTTCTTCGCCGCTGTCAGATTGGAGTTGTATTGGCTCAGCACATTCTGTTGCTGTTCAAGTTGCAATAAACGCACTGACGCAACCGGATCGTCCGCCGGCGTCAGGATGCGATTGCCCGTGCTGATCTGCTCCTGTGTGCGGGTTGCATTGGAGTAGTTGCGCTGAATACCGGCTACGCCGTTATTGAATGCTTGCAGAGTCGAGATGCGCATGGGCGGGCCTGTTACCTAAAGGTATTGATCAATGTATCGAACAAGGAGCGGGCAACTTGAATGATCTGAGCCGAAGCGTTGTAGTACTGCTCGAACTTAATCAAGTTCGCGGCCTCCTCATCGAGGTTAACAGCCGAAAGCGAATCGCGATTATCTGTGGCCTGCTTGAGAATCGCGCCGGTCGCTTCGCTGTCCATACGAGCCTGAGCCGTCAGCGTCCCGACGCGCTCGACCAACTCCCCGTAGCCGTCAGTGAAACTGAAACCGGACCCCACTGAGCCTGGGTCAACTCCAACGGTCTGCTTCGTTTGGAGGTCAACAAGCTTTAATGCGTTGCGGTTGTCTGAAACCCCACCTTGATTGTAGGTCAGCGAAAAGCTGTCGCTTGTTTGGGGTCTTCCGCTGACATTGAATTCAAACTGATAGGTTTCTCCTGGCGTGGCCGTGTATGCCAAGCGAACAGTGTTGGTCGTACCGGACTGAAGCGTTGGGGCCAGTGGGTTGCCACCACCGTCGACCAGCGGATTACCCTTCGCATCCACGTAAGCCCAACCTGTGGGTAGGGCGCCAGCATCGGTCAAGGTGTAAGTGCCGTCGGTGTTGGCGGTTGTGGTGAGGCTCAGCCCGCTGCCAAATGCCGTTTTCAGGGAGCTGATGTCAATCGGAGATGGAGCCGACGTCATATCCGGTTGGCTGATAGCACCCGTTCCGCCATTTTGAAGATTGCTCTGTCCGCTTGCTACCGCAGCGAAGGCCAATTGATCGGCCTGATCCAGGGCCACTCTGACGTCCGCCGCGCCACGACGGGTTGGCTGAAGGTTGAACTTGTCACCCGCAGCCGGCAACGTGCTGCCCAAGGCAACCTGGAAACCCTGATCGCGACCATCCTTGTCGGTAAAAGACAAGGGGCCACTCGGGGCTCCAGCTACGGTCATCAGCTGATTGTCGCTTAGCCGACGTACCTTATAGGCAGCACCGTCGTACTCCATGAGGTAGTCACTGGTGGTCAGTGCACTGGTATTGGTAATGTTTAGCGCTGGCTGTGCATTGGAGCTGTTGCCAGAAAAAGCGGTAACCCGGAGCTGCGCTAGCGCCGGAGCGTTATAGTCGCCGAACAGTGCCTTCCCCACTTGGCCCTTAAGGTCCAGGCCCTGCCCCAACTGCGTATCGACCTGGTCGCTGACAGCCAGCGCCAGTCGCCCCAGTGAATTCAATGTTGGGTCCAGCACTTCGTTGCGGTAGCGAATAAGTCCGCCCAGCTCACCGCCACTGATCTGGGAGGTAATGCCCTGACGGGAGCTCCCGCTTACGAATTGGATCTCGTGACGATTGGGATCGCCTTGGCCCGGTACGACTTCGAGGCGACTAACCGTGCTGCCCACTACGAGCGGCTGGCCCGTTCCAACTGAAATATTGAAGCTATTGTCGTCTTGAGGCGTCACCGTGACGCCAATGTACGTGGATAACTGACGCACCGCCTCGTCCCGCGCGTCAAGGAGGTCGTTGGGCTTCTGGCCGTTGGCCGAGGCAATCGAGATCGCATTGTTCAAGCTGCCGATACTGCCAGCGAGGCGATTGACCTGATCGGTAACTGCAGCCATCTGCTTATTGGTGAAGTTGTTCTGCTCAGTCAGACGGTCAGACACGGTATTGAAACGGCGTGCCAAGCCTTCGGCTTCAGCCAACACCAGCTGACGTGCCGGAATATTGGCTGGGTCTTCCGCCGCCGTTTGCAGCGCTGAAAAGAACTTCTGCAACGATGGGGTGATACCTGTCGTGCTGCCGGCTAGCAACGAATCAAGCTGGTCAATCTGGCTTTTGTAGGCTTCAACGTCACTGCTCAGCGACGTGCTGCTGCGCAGCTGACTGGTGAGGAATTCGCTGTAGCTACGGCGGATCTCGACAAGCGTCGTACCTGAACCGACGTATCCAGCGCCACTGAATTGCGGCGTGCGGGTCGCTTGGGAGGCATCCTGACGGCTGAAGCCTGGCGTGTTGACGTTGCTGATGTTGTGGCCGGTAATGGAAAGCTGGCTTTTGCTGGCACTCAGGCCGGACAGGCCAATATTCAATAAGTCAGCCATGTTTAACCCCTAGTCCGCATTGCGGGCGACGTGCTGGCGTCAGCGATAGCCTGATAGGTCTGCACCTTACGGGCGATCTGATTGATCTTATTCGCGTACTGAGGATCGGTTGCATACCCGGCCCGCTGCAATTCGTTGACGAAACGCTCGGAGTCACCAGAGACGCTGGCGACCTGGATCGCGGGCTTATAGCGCTCGTTGTTCTCCAACAGCCGGACGTAATCGTTGAAGCTCTGCTCAAACGAGTCGTAAGCCCGGAACCCGGCTACCTGCTTGGTCGCTTTGCCGTTTACGTATTCGGTCGTGGTGACTTTCGCCGACTCCCCGCTCCAGCCATTAGCCTTAATACCAAACAGGTTGTGGCTGTTGCTGCCGTCTTTCTGCTTGATCATCGACTTGCCCCAACCTGTCTCGAGCGCAGCCTGGGCCACGAGGAAACGCGGTTCTACGCCGAGACGCTTGGCTGCTTTTTCTGCCATGGGCAACATGGTCGCAATGAATTCAGCCGGAGAGCTGAAGCGCGTCTTGCTCGGGGCGCTCGGGGCGCTCGCTTCGACGCCATTGATGGTCAAAGCTGCTTCTTTGGGCGCCGCGAAAGCGGTGGCTGGCTTCCAGTCGAGATTGACCAACGGCTGAGTCACTCCCGCTTGGTTTGCTTGCTCGGCCTGGGGACTCGCGGCAGCGACATCCGCCTGCGCCCGCTCGGCCAGACGGCCCGGCAGGGCCAGACGACGCTGGTTGAGCAGCTGGGTATCGTTACGGGCTGGGTCAACCTTAGCGAGCGTCGTGTTGGCGTTAGGGTTGCTCGACCATTTGGCACCTTCAGTCTGTGCAACCTGTGCGAACGGATTAGGCTTCTCGACAGGTTTCTGATCCTTGCTCAACTGGCGAATCAGTACATCGGCCAGCCCTATGCCACCGCCTTCCTTGGACAGCGTGACTGAGAGCTGCTGGTCATGCATATCTTGGTACTGCTTGCTGGCCTGGCTGTTGAACGGATTGTCCTTCGCCATGACCTCGGTGGCCGAACGCATCGACTTGAGCATCTCGTTCATGAACAAGGACTCGAACTCCTGAGCGACCTTGCGCACGTTCTCGGCGCCGTCGCGGTCCTTGCCAACCTTGAGCTGGTTCAGCCGGTTGAGGTCGGAGTAACTACCGCTATCAGGGGTACGACGACCCAGTCCCAGACGATTTTCCATGTCCCGTTCCTCAGATAACGATCAGGTCGGCTTGCAGCGCACCGGCTTGCTTGAGCGCTTCGAGGATCGCCATCAGGTCGCTGGGGGCAGCACCTACCTGATTCACGGCGCGGACGATTTCATCGAGCGTGGTGCCAGGGCCGAACTTGAACATCGGTTTGGCCTCCTGCTCCGCCTTCACTTTGGAGTTAGGGACGACGACTGTCTGGCCGTCCGAAAGCGGGTTCGGTTGGCTCACCTGCGGGTCTTCCGAAATGGTCACCGTCAGGCTGCCGTGGGTAACAGCTGCAGGTTGAACTCGGACGTTCTGACCGATCACGATGGTGCCGGTGCGCGAATTGATGATGACCTTTGCGACCGCTTGACCCACGTCCACTTCCAGATTTTCCAGGATGGACAGGTAATCCACACGTTGGCTTGGATCCAGCGGTGCCGTGATGCTGATCGAGCCACCATCGAGTGCCTGAGCCACGCCTGGGCCGAGCAGCTCATTGATATGATCGACAACGTTCTTGGCGGTAGTGAAGTCGGGGCGATTGAGATTCATCGTCAGGGTCGTACCCTGGTTGAATGCGCTCGGCACTGGCCGCTCCACAGTCGCCCCTCCAGGGATCCGACCGGCCGACGGGATGTTGACGGTGATCCGCGAACCATCCGCGCCGCCCGCATCGAAACCACCAACCACCAGGTTGCCCTGGGCAATGGCGTAGACGTTTCCGTCAATCCCTTTAAGCGGTGCCATCAACAGACTGCCGCCGCGCAGGCTTTTGGCGTTACCGATCGACGAAACGGTGATATCAATCGTCTGGCCCGGCTTGGCGAACGGCGGAAGCTCGGCGTGTATCGACACAGCCGCCACGTTTTTCAGCTGAACGTTGCCGCCCGCGGGCACCTTGATACCAAACTGCGCCATCATGTTATTGAAGGTCTGCACCGTGAAAGGCGTTTGGGTCGTCTGGTCGCCGCTGCCGTTCAAACCAACCACAAGACCGTAACCGATCAGCTGGTTGCTACGTACGCCTTGAATGGAGGCGATGTCCTTCAACCGCTCGGCATGGGCGGGAAGCACTGCAAAGCAAAGCAAGGCAATCAGAATCGAGCTGAACAGTTTCATTGCCTGCACCTGCTTAGAACGGCCACAACGGGCTGATGAAGAAACGGTCCAGCCAACCTGGCTGGCTGGCATCAGCGAAAGCGCCGGTGCCAGAGTAGGTAATACGGGCATCAGCGATACGGGTCGACGGGACGGTGTTGTCGGTGGCGATATCGTCCGAACGTACCAAACCGGCAATTCGCACCAGCTCATCGCCCGTATTGAGCGTCATCCATTTTTCTCCACGGATCGCTAGGATGCCGTTAGGCAGCACGTCCGAGACGGTCACTGTGATCGAACCGGAGAGACTGTTGCTCTGCCCGGCCTGACCAGAACCAGAGGTATCACGCGCCGCTTCATACTCAGCGCCCAACGTCATCTTGTTGTCGGTCAGCGGATTGGCCATCGAAACAGCGCCGCCAAACAGGGAACCAAGGCCGATGTTGGCACTGCTGTCCTTGGAGATTTTCGAGTTTGAATTTTTGCTGGCCTGTGTCTTCTCGTTGAGCGTGACGGTGATGATGTCGCCAACGCGGTAGGCCTTCCGGTCGTCGTAGAAATTAGTCTCGAAGCCCGCCTGGTAGATCGCCCCGTTGTTCTGCGCAGCAGGCAGCGGTGTGCGCGGCAGAACTGGCGAGTAGTAAGGATCGTTAGGCTTCGGAGCTGGCGCCATGCAACCAGACACAATCACGGCGGACACCAGCGGAAGGACAATCAACAAGCGGCGCATATTCACCTCAATCCAGCGGCTGACAGCGGTTAAAGCTGCTGGGTAACAAAGGACAGCATCTGGTCGGCCGTGGAGATGACTTTCGAGTTCATCTCATAGGCGCGCTGAGTGGTGATCATGTTCACCAGTTCCTCGACCACACTCACGTTGGAGTTTTCCAAGGTGTTTTGCAGCACGGTACCCAGGCCATTGAGACCAGGTGTACTGACTTGTGGCGCACCGCTTGCGGCGGTTTCCAGAAACAGGTTGCTGCCCATCGCCTGCAGACCAGCCGGGTTTACGAAGTCAGCGGTCTGGATGTTGCCAATGATTTGTGGTGCCGGGTTACCCAGCGTTGTGACGGAAACAGTGCCGTCCTCGCCTACGGTGAATGTCTGCGTTTCCGGCGGCACGACAATCGCCGGCTCCAGTGAGTAACCGTTCGAGGTCACGATCTGGCCTTCAGCATTCAGATGGAAACTGCCGTCACGCGAGTAGGAAACCGTGCCGTCGGGCAGCAGCACCTGAAAGAAGCCACGGCCGTTGATTGCCATGTCGAGCGGCTGTTCGGTGGTCTGCAGACTGCCGGCGGTGAACTGCTTCTGCGTACCGACGATCCGCACACCGGTACCCAATTGCAGACCCGATGGCAGCTCACTGTCCTGGCTGGACTGGCCACCAGGCTGGCGGCGGATCTGATATAGCAAGTCCTGGAACTCAGCCCGATCTTTCTTGAAGCCGGTGGTCGAGACGTTCGCCAGGTTGTTGGAAATGGTGGTCAGGTTCATATCCTGCGCGGACAGACCGGTCTTACTCACCCACAGTGCTGGAAGCATGTCGTTCTCCTATGGCGCCGGAATCTGGTCGCGCCGACTAGTTTAATTAGCTGATCTGCAAGACTCGGGCCGCAGCGGCACCATCTTCTTCGGCAGTACGCATCATTTTCACGTGCAGCTCGAACTGCCGGGACAGGGCCAGCATCGATGTCATCTCGGCAACAGCGTTGACGTTACTTGCCTCAAGGAAGCCTGAGGTCACACGAACCGCGGCGTCAGCCTCGACAGGCTGTCCATTCTTCATACGTATAAGGCCGTCGGTGCCCTTTTCCAGCTGTTTGAGATCAGGGTTGACCAACTTGAGACGATCGACGGTTACCACTACGTTCGGATCTTCACCCAGCGCACGGATGCTGATTGAGCCGTCAGCGCCGATCTCCACTTTCTCTTCCGGCGGCACGGCAATCGGCCCGGCGTTGCCGAGTACCGGCAAACCATCGCCGGTCCGGAGCATGCCTAGTGTGTCGATGTTCAGGCTGCCAGTACGGGCATAGGCTTCGCTGCCGTCAGGCGCCTGCACGGCAATCCAGCCATCCCCTTCGATCGCAACGTCCAGATCCCGACCTGTCTCTTGCAAGGTGCCGGAGCTGAAGTCCGTACCCGGCCGCTCGGTCATGGCATACACACGTGCTGGAAAAGTGTCGCCAAAGACCTGCATGGAGCGCGCCTGCTCGAAGTCACGCCGGAAGCCCGTGGTCGAGATGTTTGCCAGGTTGTTGGCATGCGCCTGCTGGGCTTGAGCGTTCTGGCTCGCTCCCGTCATCGCCACATAAAGCATCTTGTCCATGGAACCTCCGCTGCACTCGAATTGACACTAATCAGACTTATGTAGCGAAACAAAGCAAGCCATGTGCCAAACATTGAAATCAGGCTTAAGCCTTTGAAATAAAAGATTTTTGTTTACAAAAAAAAGGCCCCGAAGGGCCTTCTGAAAACGAAGCGGCAGTTTCCCGCCACCCCGCGCAGTGCTAGGTAGCAATTACCGCAGATTGATGATCGTCTGGGTAATCGCGCTTTCTGTTTCGATGGTCTTGGCGTTCGCCTGGTAGTTGCGCTGCGCCACGATCAGGTTGACGAGCTGATCTGAAAGCTCGACGTTGGAATCTTCCAGTGCGCCGGCTTGAAGGGAACCGAGGGTGCCGCTACCAGGCGGGTTGCGCACGGGCTCGCCCGACTCGAAGGACTGCACCCACTGCGTCTTACCGACCGGAGTGAGCCCCTGAACGTTGGCGAAGTTGGCGAGAATGATCTGGCCCTGTACTTTGGACTGGCCGTTCGTGTAGCGAGCAAAGATGGCGCCGGTTTCGCTGATCTCGAGGCCGGCTAGCTCTCCGGTCGTGTACCCATCCTGGCTCACACTGTTGACGGCGAAGGCGCTGGCGTACTGGGTCGATCCACGCATGTCGACCGTTACGTCCAGGCCGCCTGCCGGTGCGGCATTGTTCAGCGCCCAGGTGCCATCGGTATTCTTGACTGCAGGCTGCCAGCCGGCCACAGGCGTAATCCCTCCGGTCGGGGTGAGCAACGCTCCGGACGGAGTAAAGGTCAGCTGAGTAGAGCTAGGCGTTGTTGCGACAACCGGGTCCGCATCAGCTGGCTGTTGAGGGTTGCGGCCGTCAATGAGCACATGCATCGTCCATGTGTTCGGCGTGTCGTTAGGTGGAGTCGCGCCATCAGTCGGGGTTTTCACAAAGTACTGCGTCATCACGTGCGCGTTACCTTGCTGGTCATAAATGTTGGTCGAGGTGGACGAGTTATAGCTCAGCGGGTCAGCCGGGTTGAACGGCGTGTTTACCGGCTGAACGTTGGTCGAGTTCAGGTTGAATCCCTGGACTACTTTAGTAGTGGCCTTGGGCTCTTGGCTGGCCGTCTGAATCTTCAGGTCGCTCACTTGGCCAGTCTGGATATTACCGTTGTCGTCGACCGAGTAGCCCTGAAGATTATAGCCAAAGTTGTCGACCAGATTGCCTTCCTTGTCCGTTCCGAAATAGCCGGCGCGGGTGTAACTCAACGCACCGTTGTTGCTAACCTGGAAAAAGCCGTTGCCGTTGATAGCGAGGTCCAGCGCGTTCTGGGTGTAGTTGATGTTGCCCTGATTGAACTGCTGCGACACGTTTGCAAGAAGCACCCCGCTGCCCTGAGGATTCTTGCCAGTGCCTAGCACTGAAGACGCGTAAACATCCGCGAACTCAGCACGGGACTGCTTGAAGCCCGCCGTGCCAGCGTTGGCAATGTTGTTACCCGTGACATTGAGGTCTTTGCTGGCGGCACGCATGCCGCTAAGGCCGATATTGAACGACATGAATTGCTCCTGTTACCGGGCGCGCCGGTAGTTACTGACCGATAACCTGGACTTGAGATAGCCCGATGCTGCCGACACCGGCCAGATTGAGCTGAAGCTCACCGCCGTTTTGTCCGAGAGTGACGCTGTCTACGTTGGCAGGAAGCAAGGTGTACAACCCCTTCGTCTCGCCTTGATAAGTGGCTTGTGCTTCGAATCGATAAGTACCCGGCGGCAAGGTTTTGCCGCTCGAGTCTTTGCCATCCCACATAAACGAAACATTGCCAGCTTCCTGCTGACCCATGTTGATCCGATTCACTACCGTACCGGCGCTGTCATAGACGTTGACCGCCACGTTGCTGCTGGTTGTCGGGAGAACGATGCTGGCCTTGAAGGTTTCGCTGGTATCCACAACGGCTTTATCGGTTGGCACGATTACTTTGCGGCCGACGAGTGACGATGCTTGCAGCGCCTGGGATGACTGATACCCGGACAGCATGGTTTCCATGCTCGAGTTCAGTTTTTCCACACCTTCAACGGTGCTGAACTGTGCCAGCTGCGCGATGAACTCACCGTTCTCTTGCGGCTCCAGCGGGTTCTGGTTGTTCAGCTGAGTAACCAGCAACTCGAGAAACTCGTTTTTGCCGAGGTCGTTGCTTTTTACTTCGCGATCTTTGATCTGGTATTGGTCAAGTACCGAGCCGGTACCGCTGACGCCGCCTGTCGTGCTCATGGCTATATCTCGTAGTGGTTACTGGCCCAGGGTCAGTACTTTCTGCAACATGGTTTTGGCTGTATTCATCAGCTCAGCATTGGTTTGAAACGACCGGCTGGCGGAAATCATGTCGGCCATTTCTTCAACGACATTGACGTTCGGGTAATACACGTAGCCTTCGGCATTCGCCGCCGGATGGCTGGGCTCGTACCGGGCTTGCAGTTCGCTCTGGTCTTCCACCACTCCCAGCACCTGCACGCCTGCCCCTGCCTGGTCCTGCTCAGCGAACAACGACTCGTTCGGCGACCCGTTGGCCTGCTGCAGCACGGTTGCGAACACGGGGTGACGCGCGCGATAAGTCTGATCGACGCTAGACGACACCGTTTCGGCGTTAGCAATGTTGCTGGAAATGGTGTTGAGACGAGTGCTCTGGGCACTCATGCCGCTGCCGGCGATGCTGAATACACTGCTGAGGGACATGGTTTTTGCTCCTTTTATTCGCCGCGCAGGGCGCTCATGAGCCCCCGGAATTTACTGTTGAGCAAGGTGAAACTTGCCTGAAAGTCGATAGCATTCTCGGCATAGGCCGCTTGCTCAACCTGGGCATCAACAGTGTTTTGATCGAGCGAAGCGTGCGCCGGCGTGCGGAAACGCAAGCCGGGATCGGCAATCTCCATGCCTTCGGCGGCAATATGCTTGCTGCTGGTCACGGCCACGCCGAATCCGCCCTGGTTCTTGCTGTTTTGCGCAGCAAGCACCGAGCTGAAATCCAGATCACGCGCTTTGTAGTTAGGGGTGTCAGCGTTGGCAATGTTGTTGGCAAGCACCTCGGCACGCTGAGCGCGAAAACCGAGCGCCTTCTCATGGATGCCGAGTGCCTTGTCGAAACTGATGCTCATGATCTAGCCCTTTGCCGGGTACAAGTCTGCTTAGCAAACTTACAGCAAAGCCCATGCCATTTCAGCAACTGACTGATCTATAAGACTTTTACGAAGAGTGGATTGGCCTAGGCGTCAAAAGCGGCAAAGCGTGACCTATGTTTTTGCCGCTCATCCAGCCCACAGCGACAGATTCCTGCCGCCTTTTGCTATGAATTAACCATTACTTTGCTTTGTAGATGATGCCCGGGCTGCATTGCACCATCTGATACAGCTCAGGAAGACCGTTCAGCGCTTCTGATGCTCCCAGAAAGAGGTATCCGCCTGGCTTCAACGTCGCGTGGATTCGTTTGAGGATGTCTTTCTTTACATCAGCAGAAAAATAAATCAGCACGTTGCGGCAGAACACCACATCGAACTTGCCGAGCACTGCATAGCTGTCGAGAAGGTTCTGCACCCGAAACTCAACACGACTACGAATTGCCGGCTTAACCACCCAACGACCCGGGCTTTTCACCTCGAAATGACGCTGCAGCCGCTCACTGGATAAACCTCGAGCGATAGCGAGACTGTCATATTCGGCTGCCTTCGATGCAGCAAGCATGGCGCCTGACAACTCAGTAGCCACGATCTGAACTGCCGTTTTCGGCTGGCTAGGACTACTGCGCTCGTACTCGTCGATGGTCATCGACAGCGAGTAAGGCTCTTGCCCCGATGAACAAGCCGCCGACCAGATACGCAAGCGCTGTCCCGGCGCGTTTTTCAGCAGCTCAGGCAGAACGCGGTTTTTCATCACCTCAAAAGGATAGGTGTCACGAAACCAGAGCGTCTCGTTGGTTGTCATGGCGTCCACGACCTGCTCGCGCAGGCCGCTACGTGGCTGGGACTGAATCTTCCTGACCAAATCGCCAAGCGTTTTGAGCCCTTGTTGCTCCATAAGCTTGTTCAACCTGCTGGACACCAGGTATTGCTTGTTGCTGCCCAGCAGAATGCCGCACGTCTTCTCGAGGAATATTCGGAACTGATCGAAATCCGGATCACCTGACACTAATAATGCCCACCAGTCATATTAAGAGGACGAAGCCTCAATTCTTATCCGTAGTCCGGATCCGCTCTATCACTCGATTGGCCAGATCATCTGCCTGAAACTTGGCGAGAAAATCGTCCGCTCCGACCCGCTTGACCATGCTCTGGTTGAACACACCGGAAAGCGAAGTATGCAGCAGAATATGCATATCACGCATAGACGGATCCTGACGAACCTCCGTCGTCAGGGTGTAACCATCCATTTCTGGCATTTCGATATCGGAAATCATCATTATGAATTCGTCAGACGGCTTCTTGCCGTCCGCTACAAGCTTCCGCAGATAGGTGAGCGCCTGCCGCCCATCATTGTGCGCAACGACCTCGATTCCCAGATTTTGTAGACAACGCATGATCTGCTTTCGCGCCACAGACGAGTCATCGACAATCAATACCCGGCTGGTTGAGGCCTTGTTACTGGTTGCCTCGTCCGCAATGCTGACCGAGAGCACTTCGGACACCGGCGCCACTTCGGCGAGTATCTTTTCAACGTCGATGATTTCTACCATCTGTTGATCTACATGAGTCACGGCCGTCAAATAATGGTCGTGCCCAACACCCTTAGGCGGCGGAAGAATATCTTCCCAGTTCATGTTGACTATCCGCTCCACCGAGCGGACCAGAAAACCAAGCACCTTGGTGTTGTATTCGACAATGATGGCAAAGCTATTCGGCAAATCCTGTAGCACTGGCTTTCCGGTAGCAGCGGACAGATCGAGGATAGAAAGCGTACTTCCCCGAATGTTTGCCACCCCCCTCACCACCGGGCTCGACCGAGGCATGACCGTGAGCCGAGGGCACTGCAGCACCTCTTTGACCTTGAACACGTTGATGCCATAAAGCTGTTTGCCGTCCAGTCTGAACAGCAGCAGCTCCAAACGGTTCTGTCCCACCAGCTGCGTACGCTGGTTAACCGAATCCAATACACCGGCCATGCCAGTTTCCTCTTGCGTGTGAGATGGGCGGGCAGACATCTGTAGCTCAGACTATCTGGCGCTGAAGTGGCATGCATTACCAACACGGGTTTGCAAAAATACCTGCCTCGCCTGTTCAGTCAGTTTCTGAGCGACCAGCAAACGGCACGCCCCTTGCTTCAACCAAGACATGAGCAGACAGACGACTTTTTTCCGGCATCCGTGCAAGACGCTTTTCCAAACGTTTCTATTGGCGACTCTGTGCGGGCTCAGCCAGTTGGCTGACTCAGCAAGCTTTACGCGACCTGAACAGCTTATCGACGCGACCCGCGCTTTTCTTGAGCAGGAAGTAACTGACTATTTACAGCGTAGTCAAATTCAGGCGCGCTACGAGATCGAGCTGAACAGACTGGACCCGCGCCTACGGCTAGCGGCCTGCGATCAAGAATTGACGACCAGACTCGAAAGCCCGGCACAACCCGTTGGTCGCATTACCGTGCGGGTTAGCTGTGAAGCTACTTCGCCCTGGTCCGTTTTCGTCCCTGCACAGGTCCATTTGTTCCGCGAGGTAATCGTAGCCAAACGACCCCTGGCCCGAGAGAGTGTCGTAGAGCTAGCCGATGTCACCCTTGCCGAGCGCGACGTCAGCTTGCTGAATCAAGGCTATCTGACCTCGTTCGACCAAGTGCTGGGCAATAAGATTACCCGCAGCGCCCTCCCCGACCAGGTGCTATCTCCAACCTACTTATCCGCAGCTGAAATAGTCCGAAAAGGCGACCAGGTGGTAATCAGCGCGAAAAACTCTACGATAAATGTAAGAATGCCTGGTGAGGCGCTGTCCGACGGCGCGCTTGGCTCTCAGATCAGAGTCAAAAACCAGCGCTCCGGACGAACCATCAAAGCCCGCGTCGTTGGTCCCGGGCAGGTAGAAGTCGCAATGTGAAGTCGGGCGCCGCTACGCCAGCCGCCCATATGAAAAAAGACTAAAGTTTTATTTGGATTTGCCGAAAAGCAGGCAAGCGTCCTGACTTATTCGAGGTTTCGATCATGGTTATCGATTTCAATCGGCCCAACAGCGCCGTCAATTCAACCAGCAATGGGCGTAGCAGCAACGTCCAGAACACTGAGCGACCAACGGCTCAGCAGCCCTCCACTGACGAAGCAAAGACCACCGGCAACAGCCCGGTATCGGGGGAGAGCGTTCAGCTGAGCCCCGAAGCCCAGCGCCTGCAGCAGACCACCGAGAAGTTGAACCAGCAGCCCGCCGTTGATCAAGAGCGTGTTGCTCAGATCAAGCAGGCAATCGCCGATGGTAGCTATCAGGTGGACAGCCAGCGAGTGGCGTCGAAGCTACTGTCGTTCGAAAGCCAGCGCTGAGCCTGACACCAATGCGAGCGGGCGTGAGTGCAACAGAGGCCACTATGCTAGATTCCGAATTGCTCCAGCAGCTGACCAACGATATCGACACCGCCAGAACGCTACGCGAGCTCACCGACGCGGAATATCTGGCGCTCTCTGAGCGTAATCTCGGTGGACTGGAGCAGCTGCTCACGCAAAAGCAAGCACTGCTGGCACTTTTGGGCCAACATGGCACACTACGCAGCCAGGCATTAGCTAGGGCACAGCTGAGCGCCGACCGGAACGGCTTGGCACAGTTTGCCGCAGCTTCAGAGATAGGCGGCGAGATCCTTGCCCAGGCAGAACAGCTGGAGATCATCCTTGAGGACTGCCGCAAAGCCAATGAACGCAATGGCAAGCTTATCCGGGCCAACCAGAGCGCCGTAGGCACCATGCTGCAAATACTGCAAGGCACCTCCCAGACCCCGGACGTTTATGATCGCCGGGGAGCTGCAGCCAAAAGCACTCCTCATCGCCCGCTCAGCCAGGCCTGAACCATCCGCAGCCGGATAGCATCAAAGTGCTATCATTGGGCTGTCGTCGTTACATGCCGGAGAGCAACGCCAAGTGTCTAGTCCTTTCGCCGAGGGAGAAGGCCCTCAGCCCCCTCAGATACTCAAGACTCCAGTCGAAATTCAGGCAAATTTACGCCCCCTGCTGGATAACCATATCCCACTGCAGGTCCGTTTTGCCGAGCGCGCTCAGCGGTACCAGACTTACCTGGTAGAGATAAACCGCGAAAAGGGCTGGCTTGCGTTAGACGAGCTGATACCTAGCGATGGTGAGCGACTAATGGCGTCAGGAGAAGCTTTCCAAATAGAAGGCTTTTACGAGGGCGTGCGAATTGCCTGGAATAATCCCCATCCGGTTCATCTTGGCGAATTGGACGATGCGCGCTGCTATTGGGCTCACCTGCCAGACGAAATTCTCTATCACCAGCGGCGAAACGCCTATCGCGCCACACTGAGCGGGCAGCCAATCGCAGCGCAACTGAACGGAAGGACGATCAGGAAACCGCTGGTGGGCAAAGTCCTGGACATGTCTGCAACAGGTTGCAAGCTGAGCTTCCCAGGGAATCTACAAGCTGGCCTAAAGTCCGGCCAAGTCTATGATCAACTTTCCGTAGACTTGCCTTTCGGCGCCATAACAACCGCAGCTGAGCTGCGCCACGTTATCTACGATGAGAAACTTGATCTGACGTTCTGCGGGATACGCTTCCACCGAATCAGCGGTTTAACGCAGAGACAGGTTGAACGGTTCGTCTATCAGCTACAACGCGAAGCCCGACGTGATCAGGTGACCGACCGGTTTAGTTGATACAGCAACACGCACGCTACTGGTCGGCGCTCATCAAAAGCTACCCCCCCTCTCTACCCGGCACCTACTCATCAGCTCGCGACCAAAGCAAACGGCGAGTCAGCCTGCGCATAGAAAACGACAGCGCAAAACACCGGCTCGTATTGATAGCTGACCCTATGCACGGTGTGATTAGCTAGAGGCTCGAATATTGAGCCAGTGTGATGCCTGGCGCCTATCTTCAAATGCCCCCCGCAAACGCGTCCCCGCACGTCCAGACCACCTTGGAAGGCCTGAGCTATCGGGCACTCGGTACGTGTCGATGGCGTCTGTAGTCGGCTGAGACAGAGATCGACCCGATCGGTGGCAGCAGAGACGATGGCAATGGCACGCCTTCTCCGAAACATGCCAACAGCGTGAAAGGACCCGCTGGTTCGCGGTCCGTTATGGAGCCGCCGAGCGTCCGTGCAGCTGTGACACTGCAGTAGGTACGTAGATCCAGCACTAAGCGGCAGTTGTGAGGATAGACCGGAACGGAGGGGCCGAAGCCGGCTTCAATCCGCACGGAGATGTGCCATCGAAGCAGACCTAAAGGCAATGACTGCAGGAGCTGTCCATCTAGGCCAGGTGGATGAATGCTCCCATGTGGCGTCCCAGGCGAGGTTCGAACTCACAACCTTCCCCTTAGGAGGGGGATGCTCTATCCAATTGAGCTACTGGGACACGCGGGCGGCAGCATGTTAGCGAGCATTGGCTCGTTTGTCATGCCCGCCCCACTTATAAAGCAGCAACGACCAATGGCTAACCATGACAGCACACACCACCCATTGCATTTTGCATGAACGAGAACCGGAAATCTTGCAAAGCGCATTGGTCAAATTTGAAAATCACTGATAAGTCATTGATATATAACGGTTATTTAACAACAACCTGTTGGCACGAGAGGTGCTTAATTACCTGACCGTAACGCGAAGGAGACGCCGATGCCACGCCCAGCCTACCTACTCAGTACCGCCCTTTTGGCCGCTGTCGCAATTCCGCTGCTTGAGACCATGCCGACGGACCTTATGAAGACAGCATCGAACCCCTCTCAGGTGACGACACCTAGGCTTTCTGTGCCGGCAAGCACCATTAGCAGCAGCGCGCAAAGCAAGCCCGCTCAGGCACAGCGCTGGATTTTCTAGACCAAGATGGCTGCGTGCAGGCTTTATCGGAGATGAAAATGTCTATTTACGGATATCTATTCCTTGCGCTTGGCATACTGTGCGGCGCCCTGAGTATCGGCTCAACCCTTCCTGAGTTCTGGGATACGCTTGTCACAGGCGGCACAGTGCTATTCGCGGTGCTGTTTACGATTACGCTGCTGCTAGGTCGGCGAATCAAATTCGACCCAGTGCTGCGCTAGCGACGCAGACGAGATAAGCGCTGGATCACAATAAAGGCTATTGGCCACCACAGAGCCTTTACTCCTGCTTTTGTCGCCGTATAATTGGCGTCATTAAGTTGTCCAGCATCTTTTTCGCAGGTCGTGGAACAGCATGTGCTGTTTGGTGTCAGACCGGTGACTAGAACGGCAATAAGCCACCATCGCCCACCTGACTAACCGGTTTAATATGCGCCCAATGAAGCAGGCAGTTTACTCCAGCCGTACGGCTGACAAATTCGTGGTTCGGCTCCCAGACGGAATGCGAGAGCGCATTGCAGAGGTTGCGCGGAACCACCATCGAAGCATGAACTCCGAGATCATTGCACGCCTAGAGCAAAGCCTTCTTCAAGAAGGTGCGCTTGATGACGATTCCGCAATGCGCCTGGACAGCCCGGAACTGTCGCTGCATGAGCGCGAACTGCTGCAACGCTTTCGCCAGTTGGCCCACCGTCAGCAAAACGCACTGATCGCCCTTATCGCGCAGGATGCCGAAGCTGCGAAAGAAGAAGATTGAATCCGTTCAGTGCTGACGACTAGCGCAAACCGCCCTGACAGCACGACAGGGCGGTTTGCATTTGGTAAGACGCATTGTTAGCCACCTTGGCGATAGGGTGGATTTACCAGCAACATGAAACGAAAATGCCTACGCCTTATCAGCGTAGGCATTTTCTCGTGCCTCTTTCCCACGCCACGCATCAGCAGTGGCGTTAGCCTACAAAGCTAAGCAGAACGCCCGCCGCAACAGCCGAGCCAATCACCCCCGCTACGTTCGGGCCCATGGCATGCATGAGCAGGAAGTTCTGAGGATTCGCCTCAAGCCCGACCTTGTTCGATACTCTCGCCGCCATTGGCACTGCCGAAACGCCGGCCGACCCAATCAGCGGGTTGATCTTGTTCGCGCTGAACATGTTCATGACCTTGGCCATCAGCACGCCCGCCGCCGTACCGCCACAGAAGGCAACCATTCCAAGCAGCAAGATCCCAAGGGTTTTCATCTGCAGAAAGGCTTCGGCGGACAGCTTAGAGCCAACAGTCAGCCCCAACGCGATGGTCACGATGTTGATCAGCGCGTTACGCGAGGTGTCGGCCAGACGATCCACGACCCCGCACTCGCGCAACAGGTTACCAAAGGCGAACATGCCTACTAGCGGCGCGGCATCCGGCAGTAGCAAACCCACCATCAGAGCAAGCATGAGCGGAAAGACGATCTTTTCTGCCTGACCGACATGGCGCAGCTGCGTCATGACAATGGCGCGTTCTTCCTTGGTCGTCAGCGCTCGCATGATGGGTGGCTGAATCAACGGAACCAGCGCCATGTAAGAGTAGGCCGCGACAGCGATCGGCCCCAGCAGATGCGGAGCGAGCTTTGCCGTCACGAAGATTGAAGTGGGGCCGTCTGCACCGCCAATGATCGCAATCGAAGCAGCCTCACGCAGTGTGAATTCCATCCCCGGAACCCCCATTGCCGCAAGCGACAGGGCACCAAGCAAGGTGGCGAAGATACCGAATTGCGCCGCCGCACCGAGCAGCAAAGTCTTGGGGTTAGCCAGCATTGGACCGAAGTCTGTCATGGCGCCGACGCCCATGAATATCAACAACGGGAACACACTGGTCGGCAGACCCACTTCATAGAACAGGTGGAGGATGCCCGCACCCTCGGCCATGTTGGCAACGGGAATATTGGCAAGCACGCCGCCAAATCCGATTGGGATCAGCAGCAAAGGTTCGAACCCCTTGCGAATCGCCAGATAGATCAGCCCCAGACACACCACGATCATCAGCAGCTGACCGGGCTCTATATGATAAAGACCAGTGCTGTGCCACAGCTTGAGCAACTTATCCATGCAGCGCTCCTTAAGCGATGGTCAGCAGGCTATCGCCCACCGACACCGCGTCGCCGACCTTGACGTTCACACCTGAAACGGTACCGGCTTTGAACGCACGGATTTCAGTTTCCATCTTCATGGCTTCGAGGATGATCACCAGATCTCCTTCCTGAACCAGCTGACCGGGCTGCACGAGAACCTTGAAGATATTGCCAGCTAACGGAGCCGGTTGAGGTTCGCCTGTACCAGACGCCGGCGCGCTAGCGACCGTCGACGGGGCGGCGGAGCCACTGCCAATAGCCTTGATGCCCTCTATGTCACCGCCTTCATTGACCTGAACTACGAAGGACTTGCCGTTGACTTCGACGGTGTAGACCTCGGGTACGCCCGCCTCCCGTGGCGCTTGCTCCTTGCCGGTCGGCACCGGTTCGAAAGCAGAGGCATTGCCTCGGTTTTCAAGGAACTTAAGGCCGATCTGAGGAAACAACGCATAGGTGAGGACGTCATCAATCTCGTTCTCGGCCAGCTTGATGCCTTTTTCCTGCGCCAACCCCTTAAGCTCGGCCGTTAGCTTCTCCATTTCCGGCTGCAGCAGGTCGGCCGGGCGGCAGGTGATGACATCTGCACCGTCGAGGACGCGCTGCTGCAGTTCGACATTGAACGGGGCTGGTGCCGCTCCGTACTCGCCCTTGAGGATGCCTGCGGTTTCCTTGGTAATAGATTTGAAGCGCTCACCGGTGAGCACGTTGATGACGGCCTGGGTACCGACGATTTGCGAGGTCGGCGTTACCAACGGAATGAACCCGAGATCTTCACGCACGCGAGGAATCTCGGCGAGCACCTCATCGAACTTGTCGAGTGCGCCCTGCTCCTTTAATTGGCCTTCCATATTGGTCAGCATGCCACCCGGCACCTGAGCCACAAGGATGCGCGAGTCAACACCCTTGAGCGTGCCTTCGAACTTTGCGTACTTCTTGCGCACCTCGCGGAAGTACGCAGCGATCTCTTCCAGCAGCAGCAGATCGAGCCCGGTATCGCGCTCGGTGCCCTGGAAAATCGCCACCACCGACTCGGTTGGCGAATGTCCATAGGTCATTGAGAGGGAGGAAATGGCTGTATCGACATTATCGATCCCCGCCTCGACCGCTTTGAGAATGGAAGCTGTGGAAAGGCCCGCCGTGGCGTGACACTGCATATGGATCGGAATGGACAGGCTTGCCTTCAAGCGCGAGACCAGCTCATAGGCCATATACGGCGTGAGAATGCCGGCCATGTCCTTGATCGCCACCGAGTCGGCACCCATGTCCTCGATCTGCTTGGCCAGGTCGACCCACATTTCCAGGGTATGCACCGGGCTGGTGGTGTAGGAAATGGTACCTTGCGCATGCTTGCCCTGCAGCTTGACCGCGCGCAGAGCGGTTTCCAGGTTGCGTGGATCGTTCATCGCATCGAACACACGGAACACATCGACGCCGTTAGCCGCAGCTCGCTCGACGAACTTTTCAACCACATCATCGGCGTAATGCCGATAGCCCAGCAGGTTCTGGCCACGCAGCAGCATTTGCTGCCGAGTGTTGGGCATCGCCTTCTTCAGTTCGCGGATGCGCTCCCAGGGATCTTCGCCCAGATAACGAATGCAAGAATCAAAGGTTGCCCCGCCCCAGGACTCGACCGACCAGAAGCCAACCTGATCGAGCTTGCCGGCAATCGGTAGCATGTCTTCAAGGCGAACGCGGGTAGCCAGAATGGATTGATGCGCATCACGAAGCACCACATCGGTAATGCCGAGCGGCTGTTTGACAGATGTCATGAAGGGAACTCCCTGTTCTGAATCAACCACGACGAGCGCGGTGCTGATGGATAGCGGTCTGGATTGCCGTAATGAGATCGGCATCCACTTCAGCCACGGCGGGTTCGCTGGAAGCCAACTGAGCGGTGGGCGCACTGTCGAAGCGGCCGATCACAAAAGACATCAGGCGAATGCAAGCAATCAACAACACGAGGAAGACAAAAACGGAACCTAAGCCGAACAGCATAAGTTCGACGCCTTCTAGGAGGAGTTCGCTGGGGGTCATCGGGATTCCCTTTCTATCAGCGGCTCAAGCCGCCTGTTATTCGCTTCGAGTTAGGGCCTTCGCTAGTGCGAAACCTCAGAACAGTAGCCCGAACAACAGGCGCAAGGCAAACGCCAAGTCGACGCAGGCGGAACGAGTCAGAGAAGAAAAATTGTTGCGAGCCCGAGAAAAATAAAGAAACCGCCACTGTCGGTAACGGCAGTAATCATGACACTGGCACCCAGCGCCGGGTCTCGCCCCATTCGCGCCAAAGTCACCGGAATCAGCACGCCCATCAAGGCCGCCAGCAAAAGATTGAGCGTCATCGCCGCAGTCATCACCACACCCAACGACCAGCTGCCGTACAGCCAGTAGACCACGACACCGATAACCCCACCCCATATCAAGCCATTCAGCATCCCAACACCAGCCTCCTTGCGCAGCAAGCGAGCACTGTTGCCGGTACCCATCTGGTCCAGAGCCATTGCTCGGACAATCATGGTGATGGTCTGATTGCCTGAATTGCCGCCAATGCCAGCGACTATCGGCATCAGCGCAGCCAATGCAACTAGCTTCTCGATCGAGCCATCGAATAGGCCGATCACACGCGAGGCAACAAAGGCAGTGATGAGATTGACTGCAAGCCAGGCCCAACGGTTACGCAGCGATTTCCAGACCGAGGCGAAGATGTCTTCTTCTTCGCGCAGACCCGCCATATTGAGCACTTCGCTTTCGCTCTCCTCACGGATCAGGTCAACCATCTCGTCGATGGTCAGGCGCCCGATAAGCTTGCCGCTTTTGTCTACTACCGGTGTCGAAACCAAGTCGTAGCGCTCGAATGCCTGAGCCGCCTCATACGCATCCTCATCCGGATGGAATGTCACTGGATCACTGGCCATCACCTCGGCCACATGCCGCTCCGGATCATTGACCAGCAATCGCTTGATGGGTAGAACGCCCTTGAGCACGCCGTCGTAATCGACTACGAATAACTTGTCAGTATGACCGGGCAGCTCCTTCAGCCGTCGCAGGTAGCGCAGCACCACTTCAAGGCTTACGTCCTCGCGGATCGTGACCATCTCGAAGTCCATCAGAGCGCCAACCTGATCTTCCTCGTAAGACAAGGCCGAGCGGACACGCTCACGCTGTTGCGCATCCAGCGTTTCCATTAGCTCGTGAACGACGTCTCGAGGCAACTCGGCCGCCAGATCCGCCAGTTCGTCGGCGTCCATTTCCTTGGCAGCAGCGAGGAGCTCGTGATCGTCCATGTCGGCGATCAGCGTCTCGCGGACCGCGTCGGAAACCTCGAGCAAGATATCGCCATCGCGATCGGACTTGACCAGCTGCCAGACCGTCAGGCGGTCATCAAGGGGCAAAGCTTCGAGGATATGCGCGATGTCAGCGGGGTGCAGCGCCTCCAGCTTGCGCTGCAGTTCGACGAGGTTCTGACGATGCACCAGGTTTTCGACAAGATCCTGATGCTGCCCTTCCTGACTCTGACGATGCGCCAGATCCTCGACGATCCTGTGCCGGTGGAGCAACTCGACGACCTGCGCCAGACGATCCTGGAGACTTTCCTGCGGCTTTTTTGCTTCAACTTCAGTCATGGCGCACTCCACCCCCAGCGGTTGGAGCGCGCCAGGGGATCAATCATTCAAAACGTGATTGGCAAGCGAGGGTTTTATACGACTACTGGGCAAATCCATGAGGCGGATCCAGAAGCCCAAACGGGCGGACCGCGCAATAATACCACCGCAACTGTGATGCACGACCGCGAAATACAGGCAATACAATCGCTTGCGCGTCGCCACCGAAGGATCGCGCTATCAATGTGGACGCATTCACGTTGCGGAAAGGCACCGCTGCGAGCCAAGCGGTATTTGGCTAGGCTGGTTCGACCCATCGTCAAGGAGGACGACTATGAACAAACTGATCGCAGGAAGCTGCTGTGCCCTTCTCCTCTCCACCGCCCCAACGTTTGCTGCAAGCATCTATCGCTGCAGTGACGCCGCAGGGAACCTCACGTTTACTCGACAGGGATGCCCGATCGATCAGACCGCTCAGATTCAGGAGGCAGCGAATCCCACACCCAGTTCCGGCAAAGCCGTACCTCTGGCCAAATCTAAAGGACGACGTAAGACGTCAAAAAAAGAGTCGGCGCGAAGCCTTACCGTTGTAGGCGCACAGGATGATGGATGCGGAAACCGCATAACCGGGAGCGCAAGGCGAGATGCGCTGATCAAAAAGCAGATTCATCCCGGCATGACCCGCACCGATATCGAGAGCACCTTCGGCACACCCGACACGGTGGCCACTCGCAATGGCCAGATGCAGTACCGCTACAGCAACGATAAGGGCAGGACACGCACCGTCACCTTCGATGAAAACGGCTGCGTTCGGGGGAAACGCTAACTCCCCAAACGAAAAAAGGGTCTGCATCGCTGCAGACCCTTTTCCGATTTGGTGCACTCAGGAGGATTCGAACCTCCGACCGCTCGGTTCGTAGCCGAGTACTCTATCCAGCTGAGCTATGAGTGCAAAGGCGATTGATAAACCAGGTCACCGCTGGCTACAACACGAACCACATTTCTGAGATCCGACAATATGGTGCACTCAGGAGGATTCGAACCTCCGACCGCTCGGTTCGTAGCCGAGTACTCTATCCAGCTGAGCTATGAGTGCACTGAGGGTGCGCATTATAAGTTTGTGAACTCGGTGGTCAAGCTTTTTGGTTCAATGTTTTTTATCAAACCGCACCGCTAAAACCGACCCACAAACCAATCATGCAAAATGGCGGAGAGGGGGGGATTCGAACCCCCGACACCCTTTTGAGATGTACTCCCTTAGCAGGGGAGCGCCTTCGGCCACTCGGCCACCTCTCCGCAACACGGGGCGCATGATACCCATCTTCGCCCCGCTTGCAAAGCCAAAAATCACATAAATATTAATGGCTTGGTTCTTGATCTTTTTCTTTCTGGATCCGTTGATAAATCTCCTCGCGATGCACCGCTACCTCTTTGGGTGCATTCACTCCTATACGCACTTGATTTCCTTTGACACCCAGTACAGTGACAGTCACATCGTCACCCACCATCAGGGTCTCTCCGACCCGGCGAGTCAGAATCAGCATTCCTTTCTCCTTAAAACGGATTCAATTCAGTAAACAGTCTGCAAAGATAAAGACGGATAATGTTCCGTGAAACATCGACCTAGAGCCTTTCACCAGCTATTGACCAGTAACAACGACTCTAAAGTTCCTTTGCCCCCGGCGAAAACGACGGAAGGCTCGAATCAGTCCGCAGTCAGCGCGTCATTCCCCCTTGCCAGCGGGAGCATCCAGCTCGAATGCGGTGTGCAATGCCCGTACCGCCAATTCCAGGTATTTTTCCTCAATCACTACCGAGACCTTGATTTCAGAGGTAGAGATCATCTGTATGTTGATGTTCTCCTTCGCCAGTGCCTCAAACATCCGACTCGCGACGCCCGCATGAGAGCGCATACCTACGCCGACAATCGATACCTTGGCGATGTCGATATCACCAATGACCTCGCGGGCGCCCATGTCGCGGGCGATACCTTCCAGCACTTGCAGCGCGTTATGGTAATCGTTCCGGTGGACAGTGAAGGTGAAATCCGTGGTGTTATCGTGCGCGACGTTCTGCACGATCATGTCCACCTCGACATTGGCCGCACTGACCGGGCCAAGGATCTTGAAGGCCACCCCGGGGGTATCCGGCACACCACGAATGGTCAGCTTGGCTTCATCACGATTGAAAGCGATGCCGGAAATGATGGGCTGTTCCATGGATTCCTCTTCATCAAGGGTAATGAGGGTTCCTGGACCCTCTTGAAAACTATGCAACACGCGCAACGGAACGCTGTATTTACCTGCGAATTCCACGGCGCGAATCTGTAACACTTTCGACCCGAGACTTGCCATCTCAAGCATTTCTTCAAAGGTAATCTTGTCCAGGCGCTGCGCCTTGGCAACGACGCGAGGATCGGTCGTGTAAACCCCATCGACATCGGTATAGATCTGGCACTCGTCTGCCTTCAACGCTGCAGCGAGAGCCACACCGGTAGTGTCTGAACCGCCACGGCCAAGCGTGGTGATATTGCCGGCTTCATCCACGCCCTGGAATCCGGCCACGACCACGACTCGCCCGGCCTTGAGCTCCTTCTGAATCTGCTGCGAATCAATCTGCAGGATGCGCGCTTTGGTATGGGCACTGTCGGTCAGGATGCGGACTTGGGCACCCGTATAGGACACCGCTGGGACGCCGATCTTCATCAGCGCCATCGCGAGCAGAGCGATAGTGACCTGCTCGCCCGTCGACACCATTACGTCCAACTCGCGGGCGACCGGCTGTTCGCTGACCTGTTTGGCAAGATCGATCAGTCGGTTGGTTTCACCGCTCATGGCCGAGACCACCACGACAATGTCGTCTCCGTTATCACGGAATTTTTTGACCTTCGCCGCCACTTGCTCGATGCGCTCGACGGAGCCCACCGAGGTACCTCCAAACTTCTGTACGATCAAAGCCATCTCATCGCCGCCTAAGCCCGTCAAGGGCGCTTATTAAACAATCAACCCAGCACCACAAAATGCCTACGGACAGCGACCGGACCAGCCGCTGACCTAGGTGGTCACCAGACGAACAGCCCATCGCGACCAACCCAACCTGACACGCTCCTGCTACACGCCCTGCTCGACGAACGCCGCGGCAATGGCTAATGCTTCGTCGAGGCGATTCGCGTCGCTCCCACCGCCTTGCGCCATATCCGGGCGACCACCACCTTTGCCACCAACAACTGCAGCAGCCTGTCTCATGAGATCGCCGGCCTTCAAACGGCCGGTGAGATCCTGCGTGACACCAGCGACCAGTACGACTTTTTCATCCTGCACGCCACCGAGCAGAATGACGCCGCTGCCAAGCTTGTTCTTCAGTTGATCGACCAATGCCAGAAGCGCCTTGCCATCCAGGCCATCCACGCGCGCGGCCAGGGTTTTGACGCCCTTCACCTCGACAGCGGAACTGGCTAGGTCATTGCCGGTGGCGCTGGCCGCTTTGGCCTTGAGCTGCTCGAGTTCCTTTTCCAACTGCCGATTGCGCTCGAGGACGGCGCCCAGCTTGTCCAGCACATTGTCGCGAGTGCCCCTGACCAGCGAAGCTGCTTCTTTCAGCTGCTCTTCGGCAGTGTTCAGATAGGCCAGCGCCTGCTCGCCAGTAACTGCCTCAATGCGTCGCACACCCGCAGCCACACCACCTTCGCTGATGATCTTGAACAGACCGATGTCTCCAGTACGCTTGACGTGAGTTCCGCCGCACAGCTCGACTGAGAAGCCGCCCCCCATGGTCAATACGCGCACCTGGTCCCCATACTTTTCGCCAAACAGGGCCATAGCGCCTTTGCTCTTAGCAGTTTCGATGTCGGTTTCCTCGATCTCCACTGCCGTGTTGCCGCGAATTTCGGCATTGACCTTGTCTTCCAGGGCCTTCAACTGTTCAGGCTTAATCGCCTCGAAATGGCTGAAGTCGAAGCGTAGCCGCTGACTGTCAACCAATGACCCTTTCTGACTGACATGCTCACCGAGAATCTGGCGCAGTGCCGCGTGCAGGAGGTGAGTCGCAGAGTGGTTCAACGCAGTGGACTGACGTACTGATGCGTCGACCGTAGCTTCGACGGTCGCACCGACCTGCAGGCTGCCACTGTCCAGAATGCCGTGGTGCAGGAACGCACCGCCGGCCTTGCTGGTGTCACGCACATCGAAGCGCAGACCGTCCGCCGAGAGGTATCCGCAATCGCCCACCTGCCCACCTGACTCGGCGTAGAACGGCGTCTGGTCGAGCACGACCACGCCCTCCTCGCCCGCCGACAGGCTCTGCACCGCCATGCCTTCTTTGAACAGCGCCAGCACCTTACCGCTGCCGGATGTACCGAGGTAACCCGTGAAACGCGTTTCGCCCTCGACCTTGACCAAGCTGTTGTAGTCCAGGCCAAAGGCACTGGCCGAACGCGCCCGCTCACGCTGCGCCTGCATCTCGCGTTCGAACCCTTCTTCGTCCAGCGTCAGCTCACGCTCACGGGCGATGTCGCCGGTCAGGTCCATCGGAAAACCGTAGGTGTCATACAGCTTGAATATCACTTCGCCCGGAATCACGTTCCCCTGAAGATCGGCCAGATCCTGCTCGAGAATCCTCAGACCTTGCTCCAGTGTCTTGGCGAACTGCTCCTCTTCGGTTTTCAGCACGCGCTCTATGTGCGCCTGCTGGGTTTTCAGCTCGGAGAAAGCGTCACCCATCTCAGCCACCAGCGCGGCGACTATCTTGTGAAAGAAGCTGCCCTTGGCGCCGAGCTTGTTGCCATGGCGGCAGGCGCGACGAACGATGCGGCGAAGCACATAACCGCGTCCTTCATTGGATGGCGTCACACCGTCGGCAATCAGGAAGCCACAAGAGCGGATGTGGTCAGCAACCACCTTGAGCGAAGCCTGACCCTCGTTGCCGCAACCGATGGCCTGAGCGGCGGCATTCAGCAAGCTCTGGAAGAGGTCGATCTCGTAATTCGAGTTAACGTGTTGCAGCACCGCACTGATGCGCTCCAGGCCCATACCGGTGTCGACACTCGGCGCCGGCAGCGGATGCATCACGCCATCCGCAGTGCGATTGAATTGCATGAAGACGTTATTCCAGATCTCGATGTAACGGTCGCCGTCTTCTTCTGGCGAACCCGGCGGGCCACCCCAGATATGTTCGCCATGGTCGAAGAAGATCTCGGTACAAGGACCGCAGGGCCCGGTGTCACCCATTGCCCAGAAGTTGTCAGACGCGTACGGCGCCCCCTTGTTATCACCGATGCGAACCATGCGCTCGGCCGGCACGCCCACCTCTTTCGTCCAGATGTCATAGGCTTCGTCATCGCTGGCGTAGACGGTGACCCAGAGCTTTTCTTTCGGCAGGCTCAGCCATTTATCGGACGTCAAAAACTCCCAGGCGAAGGTGATCGCGTCGCGCTTGAAATAGTCGCCAAAACTGAAGTTGCCGAGCATCTCGAAGAAGGTGTGATGGCGTGCGGTATAGCCGACGTTCTCCAGGTCGTTGTGCTTGCCGCCGGCGCGTACGCATTTCTGGCTGGTGGTCGCGCGGGTATAGGCGCGCTTTTCCAGCCCGAGGAAGCAGTCTTTAAACTGATTCATGCCGGCGTTGGTAAACAGCAGTGTCGGATCGTTCGCGGGAATCAGCGAACTGGAGGCCACGCGAGTGTGGCCCTTCTCTTCGAAGAAGCGGAGGAAGGCTTCACGGATTTCTGCGCTTTTCATAGATCTCTTCCAGAGGACTGCGGCCGAACGGCTGCAAAACGACGCGGCGAGGCGGCACCGGGAGCCGGTTCACAGCTACCCAAACGGATAGCCGGCAAAGGGCCGCATTATATCGGCCCTGTGCCGCACGCATAGAGGATAAATAAGATTGAATCAAGCTATTCGACAGCGATTCGAACCTATGCTTTGAGGAATGCTGCAAAGCTCTCGAGAATCGGATCGACATGCTCTGGCAGCACGTCCAAATGCGTCACCAACCGCAGTCGAGGCGCAGCAGTGATGACGATGCCGCGCTCGGCACAGAGCGCTTTCAGCGACGTTGCGCGGTCACCCATATCAACGTAGACCATATTGGTCTGGACTGGCTCGACGCGATAGCCCAGCGCTTGCAGCCCCTCGGCGATGTCGTTGGCGCGCTGGTGGTCGTCTGCCAAACGTTGGACCTGATGATCCAAAGCGTAGAGGCCTGCCGCGGCCAGCACTCCGGCCTGGCGCATGCCGCCGCCGACCATCTTGCGCAATCGCCGTGCCTTGACAATAAAGGACTCATCACCACAGAGCACCGAACCGACAGGCGCCCCCAGGCCTTTTGACAGACACACCGACACCGAATCGAAGTGGCGCCCTATCTCTCCAGCGGTGCAACCCAGCTTGACCACCGCGTTGAACAAGCGAGCCCCGTCTAGATGAAGTGCAAGCCCACGTTCATGCGTGAACGCTCTTGCCTCAGCCAGGTAGGCGAGCGGCAGGACCTTGCCGTGCATCGTGTTTTCAAGCGCCAGCAAACGCGTGCGGGCGAAATGAAAGTCGTCCGGCTTGATCGCCGCCGCGACGCGCGCCAGATCCAACGAGCCATCCGGATCCATCTCGATCGGCTGCGGCTGGATCGAGCCAAGCACTGCAGCACCGCCGGCTTCGTACTTGTAGGCGTGCGCCAACTGCCCAGCGATGTACTCATCGCCCCGCTCACAATGCGCCATCAGCGCCAACAAATTGCTCATGGTTCCGCTGGGCACAAACAATCCAGCCTGTAAACCCAGCTGCGCCGCCAACGTCTGTTCCAGCTGGCGGACCGTCGGATCCTCGCCATACACATCATCGCCAGTGGTTGCACCCAGCATGGCGTCGCGCATGCCCAAGGTCGGCTGGGTGACCGTATCGCTCCGGAGATCAATCAGACTCATCACAAGGTCCTTTGGTCGAATGGATTCATCACCACAGGCACCGCCTACGCACCACGCCGACCCTAGCGCAACAACCGGCTATCAAGAACCTTCGATCCGCCACCCAGCATGGTTTCAGTGATGTTGATGAAGTCGTCGGTGGTTACCCGATCCAGTCGCATCAAACCCCGCGCAACATCATCAAGCGAGTGGCGTCCTTTGCTGCGCTGGCGGATCTCCCGATCGAGTTCCTGCAGCAGAAGCACGGCTCTGGCTGTGACCGGACCACTGGATCGCTCGGTTCGCAGGCTATCGACCTTGCGGCTCCATTCAGTCAGATGCTCTCGAACCGCCTGGTAGCGATCCTCGCTCATGCCACCGGCGCGGCGCATCAGCTCGATCGCGTAATACTCGGCCAGCCCTTCGCTTATCCAGTCACTGCGATCGGCATCGGAGATTCGACTGAACACGTGCACCAGCTCATGCACCAGCGAACTGGTCCCGTTCTCGCTGACCAGTGGACGGTCGGCGTGCATGAACAGCGAATTGGGGCCAGACAAACCGCCTCTCCACATCGGGTCGCCGGCCCCGACAACCAGCAGCTTCTCAGGATCCCGCGGGAATACGTTCTGCATTTCGGGCCAGACGAAGGTCAGCAGCGTAAGGATATCCATCCTGCGCATCCCTTCGCCCACCGGGGCAGAAACCGCCACGTCGGTTTCACCGAGTCGGGCGCGGCGACTGCCAAGCTTGCCGGCGAGGATCCATCCGGTCGGGCGATCGAACAGGCGCTCGGGATTGTCGATGCGAAAGCGATTCTTCCCGATACGTGGCCAACCGGTCTCGACGCTCTTCCAGCCGCTGGGTAGTTCGAACTGCAGCCGAGAAACCAGTCTGACTCCGTCCTGCTGATCAAGGCGACCGGCGGGCACCAGATCGTCTCCGCGCAGTAACGTCCAGTCATCCGTCATCCGCGCATCGAAGCGGCCGCTTTTGCGCTGATGACTGACCTTAACCTGATAACGCAAATGTGCTTTGCCAGGCCCTGGCCGCCAGACTCCGCGCCCACTCTCTTCCTCCCAGCTGCTTTCGCTGTTGGTCTGGAAATCGCTATAGGCCTGTTCCTTGCCAAGATTCAGATCTAGAAATTTAACCGCGCCGCCGTCTTCGAGGGCGAGCTCCACTTCCGCAATACCCTGCTCGGGAACGAACTTGACGGTGTAGTTCAGGTCGACCCGCTTGGCCGCCTGAAGTGGCGCAACGAACGAAAGCAACAGAACGGCAAGCAGCGGTAACTGACGGCGGGACATCGAGCGGCTCCAGATTGGGTTCAGTGCTATGACGACGCGGACTGAGGTAGATTCAACCGGCCCGGAATATCAGATGGTCTTCCCAGTCCTCATCAGCCACAGAGCCCTCGGTAATCATCCGGCCCGATTGGGAAATCCGCTCGGCATGCACGGCATCTGGATCGCCACACACCAAATGATGCCAAAGCGGTAGATCCTTACCTTCGGCTACGAGGCGGTAGCCACAGGTAGGCGGCAGCCATTTGAATTGCGCAGCGTCCACCGCTGTCAGTTGGACGCAGTCAGGGACACTGGCGCGGCGGTTGGGATAGTCGGTGCAACGGCAGCTTTTCAGATCGAGCAGTTTGCAGGCGATACGGGTGTAGTAAACGCTTCCATCCTCTTCATCCTCAAGCTTTTGCAGACAGCAAAGACCACAGCCATCGCAAAGCGACTCCCACTCGGCTGAGTCCAGCTCGGCCAGAGTCTTGCGCATCCAGAAGGGTTCGACTTTTGCTGCCATGAATAGCCATCTCGGAAACTTGCGAGTCTAGCCGGCAGCAGACGGCCGGCCAATAGCAAAGGGCCTGCCGGTAGACCAAACGACATGCAAGGCCGCCTTTGACTCCTAAGACGGCCCTCGCACCGTCAACTTTTGTCCAGCAAATCCCGGTGACTCCGCATTTGCTCGAGCATCCGCTCCATCTGCTGGATGCGCAGGTCCAGCATTTCCTTGGAAGGCTGCATGCCCATCATACGACCGCCGCTCATCCCGCCCTGCATGGTCTTACCTCCAGACTTGCCCATGCCGGCACCCGCCCCACCCATCGGGCAGCCATCCATCATGCCGAACCCTGACTGCATGCTCTGCCAGTGCTGATCGCGAAGCTTTTGCCTCTCATCAGGTGTCTTTGCATTCTCCCAAGCCTGACGGTACTCCTGCATCTTCTGCCAGTGTTGCTGCCAAGCTTGCTCATCATAGTCTGGCGCAGGCTGAGCCTGAGCTGTCATTACCAGACCAGTCAGAACAGGAACAATAATCCAAGAGCGAATGTTCATGAGCCATCTCCGTTTTGTTGATGTCATCTGAGCATAGGCCCGCCCCTGCTATTGTTTCTTGTCGCTCGTCAGTAACGCGTACGGTTTACATCGGGTCGTTTCTGCGCAAAAGCTCTTCAGGCAGGTGCTCGATATAGTCATCCTCAGGCGGTGGCATTTGCAGGTGATAACCCTGTTTCTCGAGGTTATCGAGCACCGTCGCGATGTCCTCCTGCGCCAGCTTGCGTTCAGGCGTAAGGACGATATCGAAGGCAAGCTGCGGCGGACCGAAAGCGGCAAGCAAAGCTTCCGGCACCCGGGCGAGCGCTTCGCTGCGCTCGACGTACAGGTACATTCCTTTTTTACGCGGGCTTCTATAGATGGAGCAGATGCGTTTCATGATTTCTCTTCCAGCACGTCGAGAAGGGCTTGCCCCATTCGTTCGCGGCGCCAACCGCGCAGCGACTCAGGCAACTGATAAGGACCGTCGGGATATCCGGATTTCAACAAGGCTTCCAGCACCTTCTTGCGCAGCATCAATTCCGGCGCGATGTTCATGGCTTGGGCTTCGCGCTGACCGACAGTACGCAATTTTTTCAGCAGCGCCGACGCGTCGAGTGGCAATGGCTCCGGTAAAGATTCAGGCCAGTCCTGCTCGGGCGTCGCAGCGGCAGTACGGATCAGCTCGAGTAACGCCTCGCCATCCTGGCGTACCGTTCGCGGGTGCATGTCATCGATACGCGCCAGGCTTACCAGATCGGTTGGCTGGGTGCGGGCCAGTGGCCACAAGCTGTGTTCACGCAATACGCGATTACGGGGTTGGTTACGTGCACGCGCCTGCCGCTCACGCCACCCCGTCAGGACTCGCAACACCGCCAGCTGACGCGGCTTCAATCGCCAGGCCTGCTTGACGTCACGATAGGCTTCATCCGGATCGGTCTCGCGCTGGAGATTGGCGACCAACTCGGCGCCGTCTTGTATGACCCAGGCGCGCTTCTCGTCGGACAGCTTCGGCAGCAGGGCCTCGTACAGCTCAGCCAGATGCTGGGCGTCTTCGGCTGCATAGCGCACCTGCATCTCGCTCAAGGGCCGCTGAAGCCAATCGGAGCGCGTCTCACCTTTGGGCAGCTCGATGTTCAGCACGCTCTGCACCAACCGCGAGTAGCCCATGGAAAAGCCGATATTCAGATAGCCAGCAGCCAGCTGCGTATCGAACAACGGCACCGGAAGGCTACCGGTCAACCGCCAGAGCACTTCCAGATCTTCACTGCACGCATGCAAGACTTTCACGACCGCCGGATCCGTCAGCAGACCGGCAAAAGCAGCCCAATCGGTAATCAGCAATGGATCGATCAGATAGGCACAACGTCCATCACCCACCTGCAGCAGCGCGGCGATCGGGTAGAAGGTATCGACCCGCATAAACTCCGTATCCACTGCTATATAAGGCAGCTGGCGCCATTCGGCACACAGGCGGGTCAGTTGCGCATCATCCAGCACCCATTGAGTTTCGATGGCCACTAGGCCCTCCTTGTTGTCCGATGTTACGACCGACGAGCGGGCGAAAAGGCACGCAGTATATATCGCGCCCCCCAACTCCAGCGCTTTGATCGCCGTGTCCGCCTGCGTGATAACGTTTCCCCCGAATTCGAACGGAGCCCTGCCATGCCGCTTGCTCAACTGATCGACACTGCGGAACTGACCGCACGCCTTTCGCAGCCGAATCTGTGCATTTTCGATTGCCGATTCGCCCTTGAAGACCCTGAATACGGGAGGCGTAGTTACGAACAGGCGCATATTCCCGGTGCGCGCTTTCTCGATCTGGAAAACGACCTGTCAGGCCCGGTTGTCCGCGGCCAGACCGGTCGACACCCGTTGCCGCAGCCGGGGCAGTTGGTTGCGCGACTCCGCGCGGCAGGCCTGAATGATGACAGCGAAGTCGTGATCTACGACGACGGCCCCGGCGCATTTGCCGCAAGGGCATGGTGGCTGCTGGCATGGCTGGGCAAACGCAGCGGTGTGTATTTGCTGGATGGTGGGTTCAAAGCCTGGCATGATGCCAGCGGGCCAGTAACTGGAGAACCGGCCAACGCTCAGCCCGGCCAGTTCCACGGGGCTCCCGACGACCTTTTGCTGGTTTCCACGCAACAGCTGGCAAAACGCCTCGGGCAGCCTGGTCTGACCCTATTCGATGCGCGTGCCCTGCCTCGCTTTCTCGGCGAACAAGAGCCTATCGATCCTGTGGCTGGGCATATTCCTGGTGCTCGCTGTGTGCCGTTTACCGAAAACCTTGATGCCGCCGGATATTTTCTCTCCCCCGAACAGCTGCGTTCACGATTCGACCGGCACCTAGCCGACCAGCCAGCAGACGATCTGGTGGCCTATTGCGGATCTGGCGTGACGGCCTGCCATAACCTGTTTGCCCTCTGCCTGGCCGGCTACCCGCTGGCCAAACTGTACCCAGGTTCCTGGAGCGAATGGATCACCGATCCACAACGACCTATTGCCTGATCCAGGCGATCAAGCGCGACTGATCGGTCAGCTTCAGCCCAGCGGGTTTTATCGGCAATTCGACCTTTTATCGGCGCCGATCGTCGTTCTTTACGAAAAATTGCACTCTTTCGTTTGCGACAGATCAGAGAAGCTTGGTAGGGTCCGAGCCGCTTTTTCCCCTGGAGTACAACAATGAAAAAAACATGGTTGAAGACCGCGATTGCAGTAGCCGTAGGTGCCCTTTCCACTCAGGTCATGGCTGCCGGCTTCGCGCTTAACGAACAAAGCATCAGCGGCATGGGCACCTCATTCGCCGGTCGCTCTTCTTCTGCCGATGACGCCACTACCGTTTTCGGAAACCCTGCAGGTATGGCGCTCCTGAAGCGCGAGCAGGTGAGCTTGGGAATGGCGGCGATCCATGCCAAAACTGACATAAGCGATAGTTCCGGCTCTTTTTCTGGCCCAGCCTTAGGTGGGGCAACTTTGCCCTACAGTGGAAGTAGCGACGGGGATATGGTCCCATTCACTGCTGTTCCGATGGGTTACTACGTTAAACCGATCGACGAAAAATGGGCCGTTGGGGTTGGCATCTATGTGCCTTTCGGTCTAGTGACCGATTATGAAAGCGGCTTTCAGGGCCGCTATTTTGGCGATTACAGCGAAGTGCGCGTGATCACAGTGCAGCCCACTGTTAGCTATCGCTTCAATGAAAAGCTGTCGGTAGGCTTCGGGCCGACCATCAACCGTATTGACGGTGAGCTGCAAAGCAAGTCTCCCAACGCCGTCGGCCCGCTGGGATCCAATGACGGTCGGGTCAAGGTGACTGGCACTGACACTGCGCTAGGCTTCAACGCCGGGGTCTTGTATGAATTCACACCGCAAACCCGCGCGGGCGTAACCTATCGCTCTAAAGTCGCTTATAAGCTCGAGGGGGACACCGAGCTTTCCGGTGGCAGTTTTGCTCTGACAGGTGCAGCGCGCGACTACGACGCGTCGCTTGAACTTGACACACCCGAATCGGTTGACGTGTCGCTTACCCATGAGCTCAACGATCAGTGGACGCTGTACGGCGGGGCAATGTGGACACGCTGGAGCCGTTTCGAAGCAATCGTCATTGAAAACGACGGTATTCCTGCTCCCCTACAGGGCAACCTAGCACCTATCGTCGAGGAACAGGATTGGCATGACACTTGGTCCTATGCCATCGGCGCAGCTTACAAGCTGAACAGCGAGTGGACGCTGCGGACCGGTTTGGCGTTTGATCAGAGCCCAACCAATAACACCCATCGTTCTCCGCGCATCCCAACGGGCGACCGCACTGCAATCAGCTTGGGCCTGGCATGGAATCCGACCGAAGACGTAACCGTTGACCTTGCCTACTCGTACCTCCGCGAGGAGGAGGTCGAGATCAGCCGCGACCGTTCCTATTCAGGTGGCCTGCTAGAAGCGAATTACGATGCTAGCTACAAGAACAGAGCTCACGGTTTCGGCGCTGCCATGACCTACCGCTTCTGATGTACCCGCCCCGACCGCTCGGTCGGGGCATCCCTCCGCTACTTCGCCAACGCCTTTTCCACCGCAGCGATCAGCTCCGGATCATCCGGTTCGACTTTGCTCGAAAAATAGTCGACCACCTTGCCGTTGCGATCGACCACGTACTTGTAGAAATTCCAGCGCGGGGCCCCGCCGGCCTGCTCGGCCAGCTCGCGAAATAATGGAATTGCGTCGCCGCCACGCACTGGCTGTGTCTGCGCCATCGGGAAGGTCACGCCGTAGTTTACGTAGCAGACCTCAGCCGTCTCTGCCGCATCGTCTGACTCCTGAAAGAAATCATCGGACGGCACGCCAAGAATCATCAACCCATCATCTTTGTAGCGCTGATACAGCGCCTCCAGCCCCTTGAACTGCGGTGCGAAGCCACAAAAGCTGGCGGTATTGACCACAACCAACGCCTTACCCTGAAACTGCTCGCACAGATCAATGGTTTCCTTTGATCGCAGCTTCGGAAGTTCATGTTGCAGCAACGCCGGGCACTGTTCGGCCGCTGCGGGACCAGCCAACAGGAGCAGCGCAAGTGAGGCGGCAACCCATTCAATTCTCATGACGAAGCTCCAGAAAGCGGTATCGAGGCCACGCTACTCCCGAGTCGCACCCGGAGCAACGGTCGCTCAATCTCAATATATGAGGCCCACGCGATAACGCTATATACAATTCTATATAGCGCTTGCCAAAATGGCCGCTCCTTATGGGAGGCAGACATGAGCGATCCGAGACCATTCGAACCGTTGCGCATAGACGGGCAGCTCTGGTTCAACCGTGGCGAGAAGGGCTATCTCGGTGGCAAGCGCATTGAGCTGCTCGAACAGATCGAAGCGACGGGCTCGATCAGTCGCGCCGCCAAGGCCATCAAGCTCAGCTACAAGGCGGCCTGGGATGCGGTGGATGCCATGAACAATCTCTCCGAGCGCCCGCTGGTCATACGCTCAGCGGGCGGCACCAAGGGCGGCGGGACGCAACTGACAGAATTCGGTCGGGAGATGCTGCATATCTGGCAGCGCATGCAACACGAGTACGAACGCTTCCTGGCGCAGGTCGCCCAGGGTATCGATGGGTTCGAGGATTTCGACAAGCTGCTCAGGGCAATCGCGATGAAGACCAGCGCACGCAACCAGTTTCGGGGCCGCATTACCCAGGTCGAAAGAGGCGCTGTGAACGGCAGCGTCAGCCTGGATATCGGCGACGGACAAACGATGACCGCGACGCTGACCAACGACAGTATCGACGAGCTTCAGCTGGCACCGGGCAAGATCGCCATGGCTTTGGTCAAAGCCAGCTTTGTCCTGCTGTCACCTGATCCCGACGTGAAGATCAGCGCCCGCAATCGCCTGAGCGGAACCATCGGAACCATCACGCCTGGCGCGGTCAGCTGCGAGGTCAAGCTGCTACTTCCCGGCAACCGAACGCTGGGGGCAGTCATCACCAATGAAAGCACCGAAGCGCTCGGATTGGCCGTCGGTCAGCCCTGTACGGCGCTGATCAAAGCCTCTCACGTAATCATCGCGGTAGATTGATGAGCATGATGAATCGTATTCGTATGACCCTAGTCGCAGCGCTCGCTGCACTTGCGCCTTTGACCGGCCATGCCGATGAAATCCAGGTTGCGGTGGCGTCGAACTTCACCTCGCCCATGCGCGTCATCACTGAAGAGTTCGAACGCGACACCGGCCATAAGGTACTGCTGTCCTTCGGCTCGACTGGAAAGCTCTACGCGCAGATTCGCAACGGTGCGCCTTTCTCAATAGTGCTGGCAGCGGATGAACAGATTCCAATCAGGCTGGAAGACGAAGGGTTGGGCGTTGCTGGAAGCCGCTTCACCTACGCCATCGGTACATTGGTGTTGTGGTCAGCCAACGAGGGTTATGTCGACGATCAGGGCAAGGTGCTTACCCATCAGGCATATCGTCACCTCGCGATCGCCAACCCGAAAACCGCACCCTACGGCGCCGCAGCGATGGCGACGCTGGCAAAGCTGGGTCTTGCCGATTCGGTCAGGGGCAAGCTGGTGCAAGGCGAAAACATTGCACAAACCCATCAATTCGTCGCCAGCGGCAACGCCGAACTCGGCTTCGTCGCGCTCTCTCAGGTAATCGAAAGCGGTGAAATCCGGCAGGGGTCCGGCTGGGTTGTACCCGCCACCTATCATCCACTGATTCGCCAGGACGCTCTGCTGCTGACCAAAGGTCGCGACAACCCGGCGGCGCACGCACTGCTCGATTACCTGCGAAGCGCAAAGGCAACCGAGGTGATCAACGCCTACGGTTATGGTCGGTAGGTGATGGAAATACCCGCCCTGGATGACGCCAGTCTTTCGGCTATCTGGCTGACGCTCAAACTCGCCAGCATCACCACCGTTCTGCTGTTACTACTCGGAACCCCCATCGCATGGTGGCTGGCGAGGACCCGCTCACGTCTGAAAGGCCCCATTGGCGCCGTTGTTGCGCTCCCCCTCGTACTTCCACCTAGTGTGCTCGGCTTCTATCTGCTGGTAGCGATGGGCCCCAATGGCCCCGTTGGGCAACTGACCCAAACGGTCGGTCTGGGCGTCCTGCCGTTCACCTTTGCCGGCCTGGTCGTGGGCTCGGTTTTCTACTCGATGCCCTTCGTGGTGCAACCGTTGCAGAACGCCTTCGAAGCGATTGGCGAACGTCCCTTAGAAGCCGCAGCAACCTTGCGTGCGGGCCCGCTGGACACCTTCTTCACCGTCGTATTTCCGCTGGCACGGCCAGGTTTCGTAACGGCCAGCATTCTCGGCTTCGCCCATACGGTGGGCGAGTTTGGTGTCGTACTGATGATCGGCGGGAACATCCCCGAGAAAACCCGCGTGTTGTCCGTACAGATCTACGATCACGTCGAAGCCCTGGAATACGCCCAGGCGCACTGGCTTGCCGGCGGGATGCTGCTGTTTTCCTTTCTGGTGCTACTCGTTCTCTATGCAAGCCCGCTGCGGCAGGGGTGGCGCGGATGAACAACAACCTGAGCGGGATACATGCACAGCTGCGTCTGGCTCATCCGGGCTTCGCTCTCGACGTGGACGTCAAACTACCGGGCCGTGGTGTGAGCGCCCTGTTCGGCCCCTCGGGCTCGGGCAAGACCAGTTGCTTGCGCTGCATCGCCGGGCTCGAGCGCAGCAGCACCGGAACACTGGTGGTCAATGGTGACTGCTGGCAAGACTCGAGCCGCCAGTGGTTCGTGCCACCGCATCAGCGCCCGATTGGTTATGTGTTTCAGGATGCCAATCTGTTCGCCCATCTGTCCGTCAAAGGCAATCTCGAATTCGGCATGAAGCGCGTCCCATCACAGGACCGGCGTGTCGTCTGGAATAAGGCTGTCGAACTGCTGGGCATCGAGCATCTTCTGGATCGCATACCAGAGCGACTTTCCGGTGGCGAGCGACAACGGGTCGGCATCGCACGCGCACTGCTGACCAGCCCCCGTCTGCTGCTGATGGACGAGCCTCTGGCTGCGCTCGACGTGAAGCGCAAACAGGAAATCCTGCCGTACCTCGAACGTTTGCACGACGAGCTGGAGATACCGCTGCTTTATGTCAGCCACGCACCAGACGAAGTGGCGCGACTGGCTGATCACCTGGTTCTGCTCGATGAGGGCCAGGTCGTTGCGCAGGGGCCGCTGCACGAAACCCTTGCACGCCTCGATCTACCGACTGCGTTCGGTGAGGATGCAGGCGTCGTCATCGAATCGGAAATTGCTGGGCACGATACCGATTACCACCTCACTCGCCTGACGTTTCAGGGCGGTGAGGTCCTGGTGGCGCAACGGAGCGAATCGGTCGGTCATCGGCTGCGCTTTCGCGTCCATGCGCGGGACGTCAGCTTGACGCTGGAACGTGCGGAAGGCACCAGCATCAGCAACCTGCTACCGGTGCGGGTTGCTGAAGTGGTCACCGCCGATACGCCAGCCCATGTTCTGGTTCGCCTGGACGCCCAAGGCACACCACTGCTGGCGCGCATTACGCGGCGTTCGGCCGATCAGCTCGGAGTTACCGAGGGCAAGGCGCTCTGGGCGCAGATCAAGACAGTCGCATTGCTGGGTTGAGGGCTCGCCCTAGCCCAGCACCGCCAAGCCGACCAGCACCGCACACTCCACCAACTCCAACAACGCACCGGCCGTGTCACCCGTGGTACCGCCCAACCGCTGAACCAGGGCGCGGCGCACCAGCACTCCCACACAAGCGGCAACGGCCAGCGCAACCCAACCACCAGCACCCATCAGGACGCCACCGAGCACGATCAGCCCCAACACCACCCGCGCTTCTGATCGCGGCATGTGCTCGGCCAGGGCTTGTCCCAAACCGCCGGGCCGCACGTAGGGCGTAGTCAGAAACAACCCCAACATCACGCTTCGCCCTACCAGCGGCACCGCCAAAAGCACCCATGGATTGCCTTGCGCAAGCAGGGTCCATAACGCGACGAACTTTAGCAGCAGGACTAACACCAGCACGGCGACCGCAACCGGGCCGCTGCAGGGGTCTTTCATGATCTCCAGGGTTCGCTCCCGGTCGCCGAAGCCGCCCAGCCAGGCATCCGCACTGTCGGCCAGGCCGTCGAGGTGCAGCGCACCGGTGAGCCAAACCCACGCGGCCAACAGCAAAGCGGCCTTCAAGGGTGGCGCCGCATTGCCGAGAGCCACGCCGAGCAAACAGAGCATGCTGCCGAGCAGCAACCCCACCAGCGGGTAATACAGCAGCGACCTGCCGATTTGCTGCGGCTCGGGCATGCCGCGCAGCCGTACCGGGAGGCAGGTGAGAAACTGCAGCGCGATCAGAAAGGGCTGCATCGTTCTTCCAGCCAGAGCGTGGCGTCGGCGAAACCGGTTCTCAGCCCGAACAACGCCCCATGACTGACCTCAACCTGCAGCAGACCTTCGCGCGGCAACCCACGCGCCTGCGCCAGCAGCAGCCGCATCACGCCCGCATGCGTGATCAGCAGTACGCGTTCGCCTGCACATCGATCGGTCAGCCGCTCGATTGCTGCAAGCACGCGCGCCTCGAAGTCAGCGACGGGCTCCGCGCCGGGAGGAGTGAAGCCGTACGGGTCGCTCCAGAAGCGGCCCAGGGCTTCGCTCTGATCCACCATCAGATCCGCAGCGGTGCGCCCTTCCCAATCGCCGAAGTCCAGTTCGCGAAGGTCGGGTTCAAGTTCGAACTCAAGTGACCGTTGCTCGGCGAGCTCAGCTGCGAAATCCGCGCAGCGGCGCAGGGGTGAACTGATGATGCGGTCCCAGGGCCCGGCGCCGACAACGGCTGCTCGCAACTGCCGCCAGCCTGTTGCGGTAAGGGCATCATCCAGCCGCCCGCGAAAACCGCCGCCGGCTTCAGTTTCACCGTGACGCAGCAACTCCAGCTGCACGCTCATGAGTGTTTCACCGCAACGGCGGCTTCTTCGAATGTGGCCATACCGTCGTGCAGCGCACAGGCCATCCGGAGCAGCGGAACCGCCAGCGCCGCGCCGCTGCCCTCGCCCAGACGCAGGCCAAGGTCGAGCAACGGCTGAGTATCCAATGCGCTGAGCACAGCGGCATGGCCCGGCTCAGCCGAGCGGTGGGCGAACAGCAGCCAGTCACGACAGGCTGGGTTCAGACGCACCGCACACAGCGCCGCCACACTGCAGATAAAGCCGTCGACCAGCACGACGATGCCTTGCTGTGCGCACGCTAAATAGGCGCCAGTGAGCGCAGCCAGTTCGAAACCACCGAGCCGCTGCATCCAGCCGAGGGTGTCGTGCGATCCCGCGTGCAGCGCCAGTGCCCGCGCGATGACTGCACGCTTATTCGCCACTCCAGCCAGGTCCAAGCCGGTGCCCGGCCCGGCCAATTCGTGCGGCGAGCAACCCAGCAAAGCGCAGGCCAGCGCGGCCGCAGTAGTGGTATTGCCGATGCCCATCTCGCCACCAATAAACAGCTCGCTCCGCTGCTGTTGCGCCCGCAGCACGCTGTCGCGCCCGGCCTGCATGGCGAGCTGGCAGGTCTCGGCACTCATCGCCGATTCCCTGGCGAAATTGCGGGTGCCCGGCCCCAGCGAAAGATGGCGCACCCGAGGCAACGACAACGGTGCCGCTGTCCCCAAATCAACCACTTCCAGGGTCGCCTCGAGCTGCTTCGCCAGCACACTGATCGCTGCTCCACCGTTGACGAAGTTGGCAAGCATCTGCCCAGTCACCGATTGCGGGAACGCCGAGACGCCTTCTTCGGCAACGCCATGATCACCCGCAAAAATGGCGATGAAAACGTGCTCCGCTGACGGACGAGCGCGACCCTGCAAAGCCGCCAACTGCGGCACTACCGCTTCGATACGTCCCAGCGAACCCGCCGGCTTGGTCAACTGGGCATCGCGCTGGCGTGCCGCCTGGCGGGCCGCTTCGTCCGGAACCCGGCAGGGTTCCAGCCACCATTGCTTGTTCAAAGCGCCGCTCCTTTCAGGGTCATTGGCAAACCCGCCACGGTGAACACCACGCGCTGACAACGCTCGGCGAGGGCCTGGTGCAACAGGCCCGCCTCATCGACATATCGGCGAGTCAACTCCCCCAGCGGCACCACGCCCAGCCCTGTTTCGTTACTGACCAATAGCACCCGCCCCGGTAGGTCAGCGAGGCACTCAAGCAAGGCCGCACGTTCTTCCGTCAGGCGAACCTGGTCGTCCAGCATCAGCAGATTGGTCAGCCAAAGCGTCAGGCAGTCCACCAGCAGGCAGCGGTCCGCACGGGTGTGTTCACGCAGGACAGACGCCAGCGTCAGCGGTTCTTCAATCAAGGCCCAGCTGGCGGGGCGCCGGGCACGGTGATGAGCGATGCGTTCGTTCATCTCGCCATCCAATGGCTGGCTCGTGGCGATATAGGTAACCGCCAGGCCACTTTCAACCGCAAGCCGCTCGGCCAAACGACTCTTGCCGGACCGCGCGCCGCCGAGGATAAGTTCGATCATGCATCCGTCTCCGTTGGTAGGCCGCAAAGCGTCAGCAGTCGCCCGACATCCAAGTGCTTCTCGACCAGGTCCGCCAGACGTTCGATGTCGCGTTCTCGCAATGCCTGGTAGTCGACCCGCTGCGGACTCTCCAGCCCCGCCCAGCGCAACAGCGCCTCGCAGGCAGCTGGTGACTCGAACAGGCCGTGGAGGTAGGTGCCGAGCACCTGACCGTCCTCGCTGATCGCACCATCCAGGCGGCCGTCGTCGAGTCGTACGGCGGCACGCTCCAGTGCCGGTCCGTCACTGATTCCTGCGTGAATCTCGTAGCCGCTGATCTCGACGTCATCGATCCCCAGTCGTCCATGCACGTTCCGCAGCTGCTTGTGGGCAGCCAGCGTTGTAGAGAACCGAAGCAATCCCAACCCGTCGCTCTGCCCTGCCGGCCCTTCCAGGCCAAGCGGATCAGCAATGCACTCGCCGAGCATTTGCAGCCCGCCGCAGATTCCGAGCAGCTTGCCGCCGTAACGCAGATGCCGCTGTATCGCCGATTCCCAACCTTGCTCGCGCAGCCAGGCGAGGTCAGCGCGCACGCTTTTCGAGCCCGGCAGGATAATCAGATCGGCAGGCGGCACTGCTTGTCCGGGCCCAACAAAGCAGAGATCAACCTGAGGATGCAAACGCAGCGGATCGAAGTCGGTGTGATTGCTGATACGCGGCAGGACCGGCACCACGACCTTCAAGGTCTGCTCGTTCTTCGCGGACTGACGCACGTCAACGGCGTCCTCTGCTTCGAGGTGGAAATCCATAAGGTACGGCAGCACCCCGAGAACGGGCTTGCCTGTACGCTGTTCGAGCCAGTCGAGGCCAGGCTGCAGTAGCGCAATATCGCCGCGAAAACGGTTGATCACGAAGCCTTTGACCCGCGCCTGCTCACTGGGGCTGAGCAATTCCAGCGTGCCGACCAGGTGCGCGAACACGCCGCCCTTGTCGATATCGGCGATCAGGATCACCGGGCAGTCGACTGCTTCGGCGAAGCCCATGTTGGCGATATCGTGGGCGCGCAGATTGATCTCGGCCGGCGAACCCGCGCCTTCGACCATTACCACCTGATAGGCATCGCGCAGGCGCCGGTGCGAAGCCAGCACCGCCTCCATCGCCACGCGCTTATAGTCGTGGTAGGCCACGGCATCCATGTTGCTGACGGCGCGACCGTGGATGATCACCTGCGCACCGACATCGCTGTTGGGCTTGAGCAGGATGGGATTCATGTCGGTATGCGGCGGCAATCCTGCGGCCTGGGCCTGCACCGCTTGTGCGCGGCCGATCTCGCCGCCGTCAGCGGTTACCGCACTGTTCAGTGCCATGTTCTGCGGCTTGAACGGCACGACGGCGACACCTTGGCGCTTGAGCCAGCGACACAGCGCGGTCACCAAGGTGCTCTTGCCGGCATCGGAGGTTGTGCCCTGAACCATCAAGGTGCTCATGCGTTCAACGCCTGGTAACTGCTCAGCGCCCGCGTCAGCCTCGCCCATCCCGCTTCGTCCGCCGGCAGCCCGAAGCGCACACTCGGCGGATACAGAAAGCGGCGCACCAGAATGCCCTGGCAGGCTAGAAACTCACGGAGCATCGTCGCCTCCTCCGTCACAACCCAATGGAAAAGCCCGCAGCCGCCGGCAGGTGGCAACCCGTGCTCTGAGAGCAGCTGCGCCAGACGCGCGCTGTCGCCGAGCAAGCGCTCGCGTTGACGACGCTGCCCGTCGCGATCGGCAAGCAATACGGTGCCAATGAAGCGTGACGGGCCGGCAATCGGCCATGGCCCGAGTGCATCACTCAGCACAGACAGCAGACTCTGTTCCGCCAGCACGAACCCAAGCCGCGCACCGGCCATACCAAAAAACTTGCCGAACGAGCGCAGCACAATCAGCCCCGGCAAATGGCTATGGGGCGCCAGGCTGTGAGACGGGGTCGGATCCATGAACGCTTCGTCAACGATCAACCAACCGCCACGCTCGGCGAGACGGCCGTGCCAGGCGAGCAGTTGCTCCGGCGGTAAAAGGCGGCCGGTGGGGTTGTTGGGATTGACCACGACCAGCACGTCAAGCCCGTCGAGGGCCCGCGGCACACTGCCCTCGCTGAATTCGCTGAGACGATGCCCTTCGCGGCGCCAGGCTTCGGCATGTTCCGCATAACAGGGCGAGACGATTCCGACCTGCAATGGCCTGCGCAAGCGCGGCAACATCTGGATCGCAGCCTGAGAGCCAGCCACTGGCAACAGCGAGGCGGCACCAAAATAGCCCTGCGCAGCTGTCTCCAGTTCGTCTTCGGTTTCCGGCAGGCGTAGCCAGGCTTCGGTGGGAATGGCTGGCAGATCGAAACCGTATGGCGCAATGCCTGTAGATAGATCCAGCCAGTCCTGCAGCGGTATATCAAAATGCTCGGCCGCCCTACGCAGTTTCCCGCCGTGCTCAAGCATGCAGCCAGCCTCCAAGCAGCAATGCCAGCAACCAAAGACCGACGCCGGCCCAGACCATGTCCAGTGCGCGCTCGATGTCTCGAGCCTGAGGCGCTTCGCCTTCTCCGAGCATGGGTCTGTGATGCACCTCGCCGTGGTAGACGGCTGGACCGCCCAACGCCACGCCTAACGCACCGGCGCCAGCAGCCATTACGGGGCCGGCGTTGGGGCTGTCCCACAGCGGTGCCTGAGAACGCCAGCAACGCCAGGCACGGCGCGTATGGCCCAACAGCGCATATGTGAGGGCAACCAGCCTGGCCGGAATGAAATTCAACACATCATCGATACGCGCCGCGGCCCAGCCGAATCGCTCGAAGCGCTCGTTGCGGTAGCCCCACATAGCATCGAGCGTATTGCTCAGCCGGTACAGCACCACACCGGGTGCGCCTGCCAGCACGAACCAGAACAGCGCGGCAAATACCGCATCGCTACCATTCTCCAATGCCGACTCGGTCGCGGCTCGGGCGACGCCCTGCTCGTCGAGTTCGCGTGTATCGCGGCTGACAATGAAACCGACGCGCTGGCGCGCTTCAGCCAAATCACCCTGACGCAGCGCCCGGGCTACCGGCAGCAGATGGTCGCCAAGGCTGCGCAGTCCCAACGCCATGTAGAGCAAGCAGATCTCAACCAGCCAGCCAACAGTCGGCAACGAACCGAGCAGCCACGCCACTGCCGTCAGCGGCAGCACGGCGAGACACCAGGCGGTAACGCCATGGCTGCGCCAGCCACGACCGCCGGGCCCGTTGAAGTGATGCTCGAGCCAATCAGCCAGCTTGCCGAACGCAACCAGGGGATGACCGCGACGGGGTTCGCCGAGCAGTACGTCGAGTGCAACACCGCCCAAGCAGCTCAGGGCAACGCTCACGACTGCTGGCCCCAAAAGTTGTCGAACAGCAACTCACAGAGCGGTCGCGGCTTGGTCCAGCCTTCGAGCGCGAGCATTGGCGCGGGATAAAACTCAGCCACCGGACCCAAGCAGATCACCGCAACGGGTTTAGCCCCAGCGGGCATCTGCAGCAGATCAGCCAGTGCCTGCGGATCGAACAGCGATACCCAACCCATGCCCAGGCCCTCGGCCCGCGCAGCGAGCCAGAGATTCTGGATCGCGCAGGCGGCCGAAGCGACGTCCATTTCCGGCAGCGTGCGACGACCAAACACGTGTGTTTCGCGGCCATCCATCAGCGCGACGACCAGTAGTTCGGCGCAATCGTGAATGCCCTCGACTTTGAGCTTCATGAATGCCTCGCCCTGCTCGCCCAGCGCAGCGGCAGTGAGCAAACGCTCCTCCTCGACTAGCCTGGCAATGGCGCTGCGCAATTCGGGACGGCTGATGCGAAGAAACCGCCAGGGCTGCATCAAGCCCACGCTGGGCGCCTGATGCGCGGCCTCGAGCAGGCGGGCCAGCAACTCGGGGGCAACCTCGCCTCCGCTGAAATGCCGCATATCGCGACGCTCGCCAATCGCCCGGTAAACCCCAGCGCGCTGCTCCGCGGTAAAGGCAAACTCGCTCATGGACTAAGCATCGCCGCAGCCGCGAACGGATCGGACGGCATGTAGAAATGGATGTAGGAAGCCGTCAGCCGGTCCTGCCGGTAAACCGCCTCGGCCGTGCGCTTGTAATTCGGACATTCACCTCGCGCCAGCGGCTGCATCGGCGACTCAAGGGAGGAATGGTGAAAGGTGTGGCCGCGCAGGCGCCCTTCCGGCAGCTGCACTTCCTGCAGCGCCATCGCGGTATAACGCTTCTGCATCGTCGCTTCGCCGGGCATCAGGCCAAGCATGCTCTCACGCACCCCATCCTGGCCGGTCAGGCCGTCGAGCAGATAGAGCATGCCCCCGCACTCGGCAAGGGTCGGTTTGCCCGCCTCGTGATGGGCGCGTATCGCCTCAGCCATCGTGCGGTTACGGCTCAATGCCCGCATATGCAGCTCCGGGTAGCCGCCCGGAAGATACAGACTGTCGACTGCGGGCAGGCGGGCGAATCGCAGTGGCGAGAAGAACAACAGTTCTGCACCGAGCGCTTGCAGCAGGTCGAGGTTAGCCTGATAGACGAAGGAGAAGGCAGCGTCACGTGCCACACCGATACGCACACCGCTCAACAGTTTCGGCAACGTCTCGGGTGCCGGTGGCGGAAAGCTGATCGCCGTCGGCATTCTGCAATCCGCGCTCGCCGCCAGAGCGTCGGCAGCCGCGTCGAGCCGGGCGTCCAGATCTGCCAGTTCCTGCGCCTGTACAAGACCCAGGTGGCGGCTGGGCAGGCCTACCGAATCGCCGCGTGGCAGGGCTCCGAACCAACCAATCTGCTTTGGCAAACAGTCGCGCAGGATCTCGCCATGGCGGCTGCTGCCGACCCGATTGGCCAACACACCGGCAAACGGAAGATCCGGCTGATAGCTGGCCAAACCGTGAGCCAGCGCGCCGAAGGTTTGCGCCATGGACGATCCATCGACCACCGCCAATACCGGCACGCCAAACTGCCGCGCCAGATCGGCAGCCGACGGCGTGCCGTCAAACAGTCCCATCACGCCTTCGATGAGGATCAGGTCGGCATCACGCGCCGCTTCCCATAGCAGGCGGCGGCTTTCAGCTTCCCCCACCATCCACAGATCGAGTTGATAGACCGGGTGACCACTGGCACGGGCCAGCACCATGGGATCGAGGAAGTCCGGGCCGCACTTGAAGACACGCACGCGTTTGCCTTGGCGCGTATGCAAGCGAGCCAGGCCAGCGGTCACGGTCGTTTTACCCTGGCCGGAAGCTGGCGCGGCAATGAGCAGCGCCGGGCAATCATGTGGCGTATTCATTGCCCTCCCCAGCGCTCAGCAATTGCGTATGCCTTGATTGCAAACATCAGAACTCGATTCCCTTCTGCGCCTTCACGCCGGCTTTGAAGGCATGTTTGATCAGGCTCATTTCAGTCACGGTGTCGGCTGCCTCGATCAAACCCGGCGGCGCGCCGCGGCCGGTGACCACCACATGCTGCAATAGCGGTCGCGACTCGATGTCAGCGAGGATCGGGTCGAGCTCCAGATAGCCGTACTTAAGGGCAATGTTCAGCTCATCCAGCACGACAAGACCAACGTCCGGATCAGCCAGTAGCTGTGCGGCGACGTTCCACGCCTCCTTTGCCTTGGCGATGTCACGCTGGCGGTCCTGGGTTTCCCAGGTGAAGCCTTCCCCCATCACGTGGTAGCGGACCTCATCAGGAAATCGACGAAAAAAGCTTTCTTCGCCAGTACTGGCCGCGCCCTTGATGAACTGAACCACGCCCACCTTGATGCCATGGCCGAGTGCGCGGGCGACCATGCCGAACGCCGAGCTGCTCTTGCCTTTGCCGTTACCGGTGTGCACCAGCAGCAGGCCGTACTCGTCCTGCGCTTCGGCGATCTTCTCGTCGATGACTGCCTTCTTGCGTTGCATCCGTGCCTTATGGCGATCATCGCGTGCGCTGGACTCACTCATGCGCGAGCGCCTTCACGCTGTGCGCTCCAAGCACGCAGGCCGACGAACATGACCGCTGCGGTTCCCACATACAGCGCCAAATTACCCAGGTAGCGCGGGTAGTAGACGCCAATGCGCTCGGCCAGCTGCGCCAGACTCGGGTCTGGATAGCGGCCGGAGAAAAACAGGAAACCGCCGCCCGAAAACAAGTAGCAGACGAAGGCGCTGAGCACCACGACGCCCGCCAGCAATGCCAGGCTACTCAGGTGGTCACGGTGCAACCGCGCATACATCCGTCCGCCGAACCACAGCGAGCCGTAGGCAGGCACCAGCATCCAGTACGCCGGTGACATGCAGTAGCTGCTCACGCCCTGCCATTCGATGGCGGCGAAATCCAGCAGCGACGCCTCGACGAACAAAGCCGGAAACACCCAGCGCGGCGCCAACAGCACGCCCGCGAGGAAGAACACCGCCCAAGAGGCGCTTGGCAGGTTGACCGAAGCGAAGTGCTGGCCGCGCGTCATTGCCATCAGCGCGACCAGCGCAATTCCGACAGCCAGTTGGGCTCTAGGGGACAGTTTGATCATCGGTGTTCTCCTTGGGGCGAAGCGCCGAAGCGCGATTAAAGTGCCTGGTAGCGAACCGTGAAATGGATCGCGCGGCCGGGCTGTTCGTAGGTTTGGGCGGTTTCGTAATCGCGGTCGAACAGGTTGCTCAGTTTTGCCTGCAGTCGCCAGGCATCATCGAGACGGTATTCGCCACGCAGATCGACCAGGGCATAGCCGGGCAAGCGCTCGGCGTCGGTGTTGCTGGATTTGTCGAAACGCTCGCTTGCGGCGTACAGCGTCGTGCCGACGGCAAAGCGCCCAATGGCACGGTCCAGGTCGACATTCAACGTCCGTTTGGCGCGACGCGGCAGCAGATGCCCGTGATTGGCCTTGCTGCGATCCTGCGGGTCGAGGAAGGTCACCGAGGTCACGACATCCCAGCCCAGCAGCTCGGTACCGACAACGCCTTCGATCCCGCGAATGCGCGCCACGTCGACGTTCTGGGGCTGCATGGGACTACTTCCCGTCCAGACAATCAGATCCTCAATCTGGTTTTCGAACGCGTTGAGGCTCCACTCGCCCCATTGCTGTTCACCCTTCAGACCCAGCTCATAGCTTTGCGACTCTTCCGGCAGCAGATCAGGATTGCCCGCCGTGAAGCCGGTGTCCGGTGCGTAGAGATCATTGAAAGTGGGCGCTTTGAAAGCCGTGCCGTAGGACGCGCTCAGCATCAGGTTGTCGCGCAGGTCATAGCTCCAGCCGAGATTGCCGGTGTCATGGTTCCCGAACTGCTCGTTGTCATCGCGACGCAGGCCAGCCAACAAGCCGTGGCGGCCAAAACGGCCCTGGTACTGCAGGTAGGCGCCCTTGTTATCGCGGGCGTCCACTGCATAGTCGTCCGTGACGTCGATGCGGTCTTGCTGGTAATCAAAACCCAGAGTGAGCAACTGGTCGTCGGCCACGCTGAAGTCGTTCTGCCAATTGAAAGAATCACGCTTGGTGTCAAAGCGAGAATAGAAACGACCGTCGCGGAAGTTGTCTGTGTTGTCTTCGCTGTGACCGGCCTGCAGGGTCACCAACCACGGCTCGAGCGGCTTGAATCGTGCCCGGCCACCGATGACTTGCTGGCTTCCGTCGCTATAGGCGAAGCGACCTGTCGCACCTGAGGTAGACCGAGAGTCGTAGTCACTGTGGGTGTCGACATGCAGCCAACTGCCGTCCAGCTCCAATCCATTGTCGAAGCGATATCCACCTCGCAAGGCTCCGGACAGCTCGCGATAACCGTCCGCATCGGGTTCGTAGGAGCGTGGTGCTGACGGCCGATAGGCCCTCGAATTGATACCGTCGGTTGACGCGCTCGCCACGCCGAGATTGAACCATCCGGCACCCTGGCTACCGGATATGCCCGCGGCGCCGTCGAAGCTGGAGCGGCTGCCCGCGCCAGCGGAAAAATAGGGTTTGAACCCTTCGCCCTCTCCACGCCGCGTGAAGATCTGCATGACGCCGCCTACCGCTTCCGAACCGTACAGACTGGAACGAGGGCCGCGGACCAGTTCAATGCGCTTGATTTGCTCGACCGGAATGTTCTCCAGCGATGCACCACCTGATGTGGCCGAGCCGATTTTCACCCCATCGACCAAAACCAGCAGATGCTGGCTGCTGGTGCCACGTACATAGACGGCTGAAGTCTTGCCACGGCCGCCGTTGGAGGCCACATTGACGCCCGCGAGGCCGCGCAGCAGCTCGGAAACGCTCTGCGCCTGGCTGCGTACGATCTGTTCGCGAGTAATGACGCTGGTGGAAGCAATACGGCTGAGCGCCTGCTCGGTGCGCGTGGCTGTAACCACCTGGTCGTTGAGGTTCAGCGGTTGGACCGGCTGAGCATGGGAAAGCGAAACATAGCCAAGCAGCAGGCACGCCGCTGAGGTATTGAGGGTCTTGCAGATCAAGTTCAGGTCTCCGTCGTGCCCGCCGCACGACATCAGTCGATAAGGGCAGACGGAGAATGCGAAAGGAGCGCAGGTGCAAGCAGCCGCACCCCGATCAGCGCCCGCCGCACTGCCGTGGAATGCGACAGGCCGGTCTCCGGGCTTGCGAGCGGATGCCTTGCATCCCGGAACCGCGGCCTTCCCATGCCTGTGGCACAGTGGCTGTGAGCGGTGTCCTGTCTCGCCTACCGTTGCGGGGGCAGCGCCGGAATCTTCATCGAATGAACCGGCTTCCCTGTTTCACCCACTGGCTTTTAGCCAGGGGGCACCTGAAGCAGCGCGGAGGTTAGTCCAAGGCCCTGCACAGCGCAACCGAAAGCGATCAGGGCCAACGCCGCAACAGGTTTCGATACCGCTGCCTGCGATTTACCGGAACGCCGGGCGCCGAATGGCTTCGAATGCAACAATGCCCCCCCGTCACGCACACCAGACGAGAAGACGCCCACCCATGACCAGCATCGTGCAGATTTCCGACACCCACTTCGGCACCGAACAGGCCGCCGTCGTGCAAGCCATGGAAGACCACGTGCGCGAGCATGGCGCAGATCTGCTGATCTTTTCCGGCGACATCACGCAGCGCGCCAAGGCCGAACAGTTCGCCGACGCCCAGGCCTTCGTCAAGCGCCTGCATGGTCACGGCATCCCAGAAGCGCTGGTGATTCCGGGTAACCATGACATCCCGCTGTACAACGTCTTTGCTCGCTTCCTCATGCCCTACCGCAACTATCGCCGCCACTTCGGTGAGGATCTGGAGCCAAGCTTCGAGAACGACGAGATGTTGGTGATCGGTCTCAATACCACCCACCCACGGCGGCACAAGGATGGACTGGTGACGGACGAGCAAGTGCAGGCCGTCACGCGGCGGCTCAAGCAGAGCGATCCGAACAAGGTGCGTATTGTCGTGGCGCACCAGCCTTTCGGCGCGATGGTGCTGAGCGATCTGAGCAATCTGCAGCACAACGCCGATGCTGCGCTGCACCGCTGGGCCGATGAAGGATTGGACCTGGTTATGGGCGGGCACATCCACCTGCCCTATGTATTGCCGTTGTCCAAGCAGTACACCGCGCTGTCACGGGAGATCTGGATGGTTCAGGCCGGAACCACCCTGTCATCACGAGTCCGTGGGACATCGCCGAACTCGTTCAATCGTATGAAGCTGCACCCTGGCGTCGACAAGAAGGTCTGCGTCGAACGCTGGGACCTGCTCGATGATCAATTCGTGCTCGGCTCGCACTTCAACCTGCACTGGTAAGCGCGGCAGCTCATCCAACGGCTATGAGCGGCCGCGCCCAAGCGCGACTCAGCCCAGCGAGCCCGCCACCACCAGGCCGGTCAGATAGACGCCGGCGAAGCCAAGATTGAATGCGATAAACAGGTACAGGCTGTACTTGAGATAGCTACCGAAGGTGAGCCCCGGCACCTTGCTCATGGCCACAATGCCCGCCGCGGACCCGATGACCAGCAGCGAACCGCCCACGCCGACTGCATAGGTCAGCACCATCCACTCAGCAATCCCCATCTCGAGCCCGGACTTCAGCAGTGCAGCAGTCAGGGGTACGTTGTCGATCGCTGCGGACAAGATGCCCATCAGGTAGTTGGCCACCACTGCAGGCACCTGATCGTAGATTTGCACCAACCCATCGAGCACATGGATTTCCTTAAGCATGCCGACCAAGAGCAGAATGCCGAGGAAGAACAGCAGGGTCTCGAATTCGACTTGGCGCACATATTCCAAAATCGGATCGGTTTCAATGTCATCGCTGAAGAAGCGCGCCACCAGAAACATAATCGACAAGCCGGTCAGGAAGGTCAGCACGGGCGGTATCTGGAAGAAGAAGTTACCAGCGATGGTGCACAGAATGGTGCCAAGGAAGATCAGCGCGATGGCAATATCGACCCGGCGGACATCGGTGCGATGGCTTTCCACCACCACCTGACCGTTCATGCCCAGCGAGAGCATCGCCGCCAGCAGCATGACCGCCAGGAACGCGGGAAGTGCCAACAGCAGCAATTGCAGAATCTGTACTTTCCCGGCAAGGAAGATCATCAAGGTGGTTACGTCACCAGTGATCAGCGCCACGCCACCCGAGTTCACCGCAAACACCACCAGCGCCGCATATTTGATCGTCTTTTCGGCGCTGAGCTTGAGCGACATGATCAGCGTGATCGATACCAGCGTGGCGGTAATGTTGTCCGCCAACGAGGAAAACACGAAGCAGAACGTCGCGGTCAGGAACAGCAACTGCCGTTCGCTGATTTGTTTGGGCAGGACCAGATAGATCAGGTTTTCAATCAACCCTTTCTTGTTCAGATAGGCGACGAAGGTCATCGCGGCGACGAGGAATATCCACAGCCCGGCGATTTCGGCAATGTTCTCGTTGAGACTTTCCAGAACCAGATCGCGCTCGGCGCCTTCTGGGGAAAAAATGAACAGCAACATCCAAGCAAAGGTGCCAAAAAACAGCGTGACCTTGGCTTTGTTGATGTGGGTGATTTCTTCAAGAACGACACCGAGCAGAGCGGCAACGGCAAGGCCGATCAGCACGTACTGAAGTATTTCAGGCATGGGGCACCTAGGGCATAAGGGGGACGGTCTGTGCGCAGGATGCGCACCCGAGAAGTTGGGGCGCCGATCATAGCCAAAGTGCGACAACTCGACACCTGGCAAATGTCAAACAGGAGAATATTTCGAATTATTCCGACGCGCTGACCCAGACGCTGTCGAAACTAATGGCGCGGCACGAACCCGGCCGGCTTGGTCGACAGCCAGTCCACAAAAGTGCGCAGACCTGGATCGGCTAATAATGCGTCGCGGCTGTTATAGCGGAGCGCCAGCTCCTTCTCGCTGAACAGGCGATGAATCTGGTTATGACAGGGCCGGCAGACCCACAGTGTTGCGGTGATTCGTTCTTCGCGCCCGAAGCGTTTGCGTACGTAGCTTTTGCCATGCAACGCCCTGGGAATCAGGTGATGGCGGGTCAAAGGCGTCTGACGTAGGCACAGCTCGCACGCTTCAGGTGGGTCAGGCAAACGCAGGAGAGGCGTCATCTAACGATTCCACAGTCGCAGCCCCAAACAGAAAAGTGACCGCGCCTGTCATGTTCGGCTCCAGCCAGCGTTACGGATTTTGCGCGAGACGCTCACTGTCGAGTACACGCTTGGCGCTGAGGTAGTTCTTCTGCCAGTAACTGTTGGAAAGACTGTCCAGACGTACCGTTCCGCCGGTTGAGGGCGCATGGACGAAACGCCCTTCTCCGACATAGATTGCCGCGTGGCTGACACGACGCCCGCCGCTGGTGGCAAAGAACAGCAGATCACCCGCTTTCAAGTCATTACGCCTGATAGTGGCGCCCCGCATGGCGTTCATCTCGCGAGTCGTACGTGGCAAAGCGACACCGGCCGCGCCTCGGTAGACATAGTTGATCAGACCGCTGCAATCGAAGCCGCCATCCGGTGTGTTGCCGCCGTAGCGATACGGCGTACCGACCAGACCCAAAGCGGAGAACAGAACCTCCTCAGCTGTGCCGGGAAACTGTTGGGGTGGTGGTGAAGGCGCGACGACTATGGGCTCGACCGGCGCTTGGCTGGAACAAGCAGCAAGCAGCATCGCGGCCAGCAGAACAGCTGTAGAACGAGCCAGAGAAGGCATGGCAGAGCAGTCCAGGCAAATGAGCCATCACTCTGCCGGCATGCGGAAGTGGATGCAAGCCTGATGCGGGCCTATCTCAACACTCAGTGATGAGTGGGAATGGTGCTTGAATTATGGGCCAGCGCCAGGACACGCTTGGCTTGCATGAAGCTGGAGCGCCAGTACTTGTCATCAAGGCTATCGACGCGAACGCCGCCGCTGCGACTACTGGACGAGTGAATGAACCGGTCACCGCCAATGTAGATGCCGGCATGGCTGACCTGGCCGCGCCCGCGGTTATTGAAGAAGACCACATCGCCCGGCTCCAGCTCGCTGCGTTTGATCTTCGGCGCGTCCAGATTGATCATTTCGCGGGTCGAGCGTGGCAGCTCGATGCCAGCCTCCTTGCGAAACAGGAAGCTGACGAAGCCACTGCAATCAAAACCAGTTTTCCTGGAGCTACCACCGTAGCGGTACGGTGTGCCCACCAGCGTGAAACCGCGCTCAAGCAGGCTGTCGGCCAGAGCCGGCAACTCGTAGCTCTCGTCATCGGCGAACTCAGAAAGTTGCTGCTCGGTGGGTTCGGCTGTTACCGCTTCAGGGTCGGCATCCGCCTCCGACGTTTCAATCAGGAAATCGAATTGAAAGCGCTGCGTCAGCAGCGGACTTTCGGTTTGCTCCGGCTGCATGGCACAAGCCGTCAACAACGTGATCAGAGCAAAGGGCAACAGGGGTGCGAGGCGTTGGCGCATAGCACTGACAGGCCGGGAAGTCGAAAGTGGCGAAACTATGCCTGCCATCGTTCCGATGAGCAAATTCTATTGCGGAAAATGTGACCGACTAGCTGCGGCAAAACGTCTACGCGGCCTGCACTTCAACTCACAGTTGATCATCCGTCGCGGCGATTTTCTCGGCCCAAACCGAAGATCGTCCCTAACAGGTTATCGCCTCTGAGTTGGTGGACCACAGCGAACGTTACGTGGCCATACCAGTAGTACCAGAGCAGCTGGCCGAAGAATTTATGCTGCAAGGTGTAGCGGGTGAACGCCAAACCGTCGGCTGGTGGGCCGACGTGCCCGGGCGGGATCATCGCGAACAGAACCATACCGGTAGCTGCACAGCCGCTGAGTGCCAGCAGGCCCAGCCCATGCACGAAGCTGGAAAGTCCACGACGCGGGCCGCTTGGCGGCAACTTGCCGTGCACCAGGTCAAAACCCTCACGCAACACCATACGGCGCCCGTCGCGCCCCCACGGAAACAAGCGCTGCAGATCGTACACGGCATAGCTGTAAAGCCAGAACAGCAGCACGATCAGTGCCGCCAGCATGCCGACCAACCGATGCCAGGGAAACAGGTATTGGCTACCAGGATCGGACATCCACAAGCTGCTGAACTGCTGGAACATCGCGGTCACGGCGACGGCCCAGTGCAACAGGCGCAACTTGATATCCCAACGTTCAGCCATGATCGTCCCGCTGTTCAACGCCCACAGCGCTCGCCCCCAGGCGTCGAGGCCGAGCAACCGAAGCCGCCACCATCGCAAGTACGTGGCGCATCATTGCGCAGCATCTCGGCCATTTGCATGATCGCCTGCTCAAGGCGATCCCTCAGGGTGGTGTCCATGGTGATCTCTGCCAATGCTTGGCGCATGCACAGCATCCACTGGTCGCGCTCGGCCTCACCTATCTGGAAAAAGCGATGTCGCATTCGCAGCCGCGGATGGCCGTGCTTTTCAATGAAGCGGGAAGGGCCGCCCAGCCATCCGGAGAGAAAGTCGAAGAGCCGCTCGCGGATCTGAGTGGTATCCGCGCAGTGCATGTCGCGCACTGTCTCGACGCTGGGCTCGCTGAGCATGACGTCATAGAAGCGGTCGACCAGCTGGCGTAGCGGTGTATCGCCGCCCAGTTGCTGGTAAGGAGTGGGTTCAACGGTTGCGTTCACGTATTGCTCCTCTGAATAAGCCGAAACGGTTGCAAAGAACTGTGCCGCCGCGGCAGATCGGCCAGCCGCGCTACTGCTGCGCCCGCCACAGGATCAGGTAGCCAAGCCCCATCAGCAGCCAGGCGGCGGCTGGATGGAACAGCAGGCGCCATAGCCAATGCTGCGGCACGAAGCCGACGCCATGAATGAAGCCCGCCGATATGCCCCACATCACCAGCATCAGCCGCGAATGGTCATATCCACCTGCTCCGTCGAGCATCGCCGCAGGGTGAATCAACAACAGCAGGGCCAGCGGCGTGGCCAGCAGCAGCGAGAGCACGCAGCCGGGCCTGCTGTAGACGACGCTATTGGCCGAGCCGATCACTGCTCAGCTCCGCATCGAGGTCTTGGGTCGCTTCGAACCAGAGCGCGCTGATGATGCCGAAACTGCAAGCCAGCAGTACGCCGAGAATCCAGGTGAAGTACCACATGATGATTTCTCCGTTGGGACGTCAGAGCCAGGCGCGCTGGCGCCAAGCCAGGGGTTCAGTACAAACCGTGCGGATTGGCTTCGATGGTCTTATCGTTGAGCCGGCCCCACATGCGGATATAGCTCCACAGCGTGTAGCAGAGAATCAGCGGCACGAAGATGCAGACCACGACGAACATGATGCCCAGCGTCTTGTAGCTCGATACGGCGTCCCACAGGGTGAGGCTGGAGGCCGGATCGAGGCTTGACGGAAAGACGAAGGGAAACAGGGCGAAGCCCGCGGTGCAGATGCTGCCGACAATCATCAGACTGGTACCGAGGAAGCTCACCCCGCCGCTGTTGCGACGAACGCCCAGCAGCGCTATCAGCGCGCCAATGATTCCGGCGATCGGTGCGATCTGGGTGCTGGGGTAACGGCTGTAGTTGCCCAGCCAACCCGCGTTGTTCTGCATCACCTGCTTGTCCAGCAGGGGATTGAGCGCCGCCCCCGGATCCGTGACCGATAACTGGTTAAAGCCTTGAATGCCGAACGCCAGCCACAGGCCCGCCCCGAGGAAGCCAATCAGAAATACCAGCGCACACAAGCGGGTAGCCAGACGCGAGCGCTCGCCCAGTGCACCTTCAGTGCGCATCATCAGCCAGGCACCGCCATGGGCGCAGAGCATGCTCAGGCTGACGATGCCGCAAAGCAGCGCGAAGGGATTGAGCAATTCGAAGAACGAGCCGTGATAACTGGACCGCATCAGCTCGTCGAGCTGGAACGGCAGGCCGAGAAACAGGTTGCCGAAGGCCACACCGAACACCAGCGCTGGCACCGCGCCTCCGACGAACAGGGCCCAGTCCCAGGCGCTGCGCCAGCGCGGGTCTTCCACCTTGCTACGGTAGTCGAAGCCCACCGGCCGGCAGAACAGTGCGAAGAGCACCAGCAGCATTGCCCAGTAAAGCCCGGAAAACGCCACTGCATAGACCATCGGCCAGGCTGCAAACAGCGCACCGCCAGCGGTGATGAACCACACCTGGTTGCCATCCCAGTGCGGCGCAATGGTATTGATCGCCACGCGACGCTCGTTATCGGTCTTACCGACGAAAGGCATCAACGCCATGGCGCCCATGTCGAAGCCGTCGGTAAGGGCAAAGCCGATCAGCAGCACGCCGATCAATACCCACCAGATGAGCTTGAGAACTTCGTAGTCGAACATCTTGTTTACCTCACACAGCGGTCGGTTCGGTGGGCGCGTCTTTTGCGGCTTTCGGCACGGCAACGGCGTCGCGCAGCTTGCGCATGTGGTTGGCGGCGGCTGCTTCGAGTTCGAAGTGATAGCGGCCGGTGTGCAGGCTGCTTGGCCCGAGGCGGGCGAAACGGATCATGAGGAACATTTCCACCACCAGCAGCAGCGTGTAGAAAGCCACCAGCGCCACCAGCGAACCCCAGATATCCCCCGCCGCCAACGTCGAGGCGGACAGATGCGTCGGCAGCAATTCGGCGATCGACCAGGGCTGACGGCCATGCTCGGCGACGTACCAGCCGGTTTGCGCTGCGATCCATGGCAGCGGCAGGCTGAACAACGCGAACTTGAGCAACCAGGGTTTGTTCTCGGCATTGCGCTTGATCGAAGCCCAGCTGGCCAGACCAAATAGCAGCAACATGAGGAAGCCCGCCAGAACCATTGCGCGGAAGGTCCAGAACAGGCTGAACACATCGGGGATGGTATCCAGTGAGGCCAGGCGGATCTGCTCATCACTTGCGTCAACCACCTTGTCGGTATAGCGCTTGAGCAGCAGGCCGTAACCCAGGTCCTGCTTGACCTCGTTGAACGCGGCGATGGCCTGCGGTGACTTGTCCCCGCTACGGAGTGTTTGCAATCGCTGATAGGCCAGCATGCCGTTACGAATGCGCAACTCATGCTCGGCGACTAGCTGCTTGATGCCCTTGACCTCCTCGTCCAGCGAACGCGTCGCGATCAGCCCCAGCGCATAGGGAATCTTCACCGCGTAATCGGTTCGCTGTTCCTGCTGATTGGGCAACCCGAACAGGGTGAAGCCGGCCGGCGCCGGGTGGGTTTCCCACTCGGCCTCGATGGCCGCCAGCTTGACCTTCTGCACGTCGCCAATCTCATAGCCGGACTCGTCGCCGAGGATGATCACGGAGAGGGTCGAAGCCAGGCCGAACACCGCAGCGATGGCGAAGGAGCGACGAGCGAAGCCCAGGTCACGCTTCTTCAACATATAGAAGGACGAAATCGCCAACACGAAGACCGCCCCGGTGACGTAACCGGCCGACACCGTGTGCACGAATTTGACTTGTGCCACCGGGTTGAACAGCAGCGCGCCGAAATCCACCAGCTCCATGCGCATGGTTTCGAAGTTGAATTCCGAGCCAACCGGATTTTGCATCCAGCCGTTGGCGATCAGGATCCACAATGCCGACAGGTTCGACCCTAGCGCCACCAACCAGGTGACCGCCAGATGCTGCACCCGGCTCAGTCGATCCCAGCCGAAGAAGAACAAGCCGATAAAGGTCGACTCGAGGAAGAACGCCATCAGGCCTTCGATCGCCAGCGGGGCACCAAAGATGTCGCCCACGTAGTGGCTGTAGTAGGCCCAGTTGGTGCCGAACTGGAACTCCATGGTCAGTCCGGTGGTGACGCCGAGGGCGAAATTGATACCGAACAGCTTGCCCCAGAACTGGGTCATGTCCTTGTAGACCTGCTTGCCGGTCATGACGTAGACCGACTCCATGATGGCCAGCAGGAAGGCCAGCCCCAAGGTCAGCGGCACGAAAAGAAAGTGATACATCGCCGTCATGGCGAACTGCAGGCGTGACAGATCGACAACGCTTTCCGAGATCATCTCGGTCCTCCCTCAGGGATAGAATCCCGTGAATAAAGCAAATACTCGGCAACCCGCGCCGAGCCGTTTTCCGGAGTGCTGGGCGCATCGAACCAGATCGTTTTTATGGTTATGAGGATCGCGAGCTTGACCAGCAGAACCAGCGCGATGTCCCGTCTGAGCGATGACCTAAACATGCCTAGCTCCTTGCATTTCAGTGTCGAACCCTGTGCGAGCGCATCGAACTCCGACCGCATGAGGCGATTGAAGCCCCCTTTGGGGAGGGGGCCGAAGCCCGGTTGTCGCGGCCCGGGCCCAATCGCTTTACCTCGAATCTACCGTGGAACTCTGCTCGGATCCGAGGCAGGGAAAGTGTCCGGTGCGGCCGTCACAGCGGCAACTGCGACAACCTGCCTCGCCCCAGCAACACCACAGACTGCAGGCAGGCCGTCACACGCGAGCGCGGCCAAACCACGCGACCGGAGCAGACGCAACATCGGCAGCACGGTGCCCGCTAGAAGGCCTCGCGAGGTCTGGCCACAACATCACAACGCGCGCTCAACGCCTGGCTGACAAACGCCAAAACACCCCCGCGGCGCACTGTCGCAGTCAGGGCACCCTCAGCCAGCGTCGAAAGCCGTTGCCACTCGTCGTGGAAAGCGGGCTCCAGGCGAAGTCCCAAGGAGCAGGAGGAAGCTCCTCCTGCTCGGCCGCGGGTGGCCGCATCCCCAGGCGCACCCGCGGCTTCCAGTCGAATACGTGCTGATCACCGCCTTGCCAGCCAAGCACGATGCCGATTGCCGCGCTGTCGTCGCTGGCCACCCAGCGCGCCGCAGCGGCGATCATCATGGTTTCGATATGCTCCGGCTCGACCAGATCCCGGTAACCGGAACTCAGCAGCCAGCGGCAGACGCCGAGGTGAAAGGTCCAGCCAAGCGCCAGTTGGCAGCCGTAGGCCCAGGTCATGAACTGACGAAAGACGTTCAGGCCATCTGGCGGATCGAGTTTGAGCAACCTCGGGCAAACGTCGAACAAGGCATGCCAGTACGGCAATAACCGGGCGTCCAGGTGGACAAAACTGCGGGCATTGCTAGGGTAATCCGGGAAGGGAAGCCGAAAGCCGATGCGGCCTTCGGTGCGAGCGAATTTTTCCATCATGGCCATGGTGAAAGCCCCTGTATTGACCATCCCGTCGGGTAACCGACGATCTTTTCGTCCGCTGCGCAGCCAGGCTGCATTCGGACGGCGAGGGAGTCCGGTCGGGTATCAGGGTGCGCGGGGATTCAGCGATGGCCAGTGGTAGCGCGGACCACGCTGTTGCGGACCAGGTCGAGGCAGCGGCACGGTTGCCGCAAACCCCAGCCAACCCAGCGCAAACAGCACAGCAATGGCAAGAAAGACCGAGCCGCATAGCGGGCAATCCAGCCCGTGCTCAGCCAGCTCATGAACATCGGCGGGGAACGCATCGCCGCTAGCTGACGATGCAGTGCTGGCACAGAACGGCTCCTGCCCCATGGCCAGCTCGAATCCCATGTGGGAGCCGTGGTTCAGACTGCAGACAAAAGCGTTGAGCAGGATGCACGTGAAGAGCACCCATATGATCTGAATACGCTTGTCTTTGACGATGGTCATGTTTTGACTGTACACCGCCTGCGCTTGGGCGGCGCTGCGCCAAACTGCCGCAGAACATCGGGCTATGCGCTGTTTCTGTCACGAGAGGCATCGCCGGCCAACGACGCCAAGGCGTACAGGCTTCGACACTCCGCTCGTAGGCCCAGCTCGTCAGTGGTTGACCGTAAACGCCAGCATTGCCGAGAGCTGAGACATGGGTCGGCCACTCTCGCTGTGCCATTGGTTGAACACCGATTGCACGGCCGCCTGATCCCGCTGGCTGCTGGGCACCTTGTCCACTACCTTTTGCGCCTTGAGCGCAGCAACAACGTCATTGCTGGGGATGAACGTATCTTTACCCGCCATGCGCAGCAGACGCGGCGCCGACAGGCCTCCCAGCTGGGTGCCGTGCTTGGCCAGATAGCGCCACAGGCCGACGATATCGGTGACCGGCCAATCAGCGATCAGGTTGCCGAAACTCCCCTTCTCTTTCGCCACGTCTAGCACGAACTGGGCGTTGCGCGGCACGCTCTTGAGTTTGCCTAGGTGGCGGATGATGCGGGCGTCCTGCATCAGTCGCTCGATGTGTTCGCCTCCCATCAACACCAGCTTTTCGGGATCGAAACGAAAGAACACCTCTTCGAACGCCGGCCACTTGGCGTCGACCAGACTGTGCTTGAGTCCAGCCCGAAATATTCTGAGGCTGATCAGCGAAAGGTAACGGTCATCCGCGATGGCGCGAAGCTCATCGCCACTGTTGGGTTGCGGCAGGCGGCTCTCCAGTGCTGCGGCCGAGCCGAAACGATTGAGGCAGTATTCGTGCAGCCATTTGTAGTCGCGCATGCAAGTCCTGAGTCATCGATCGAAACGAGCCGCACAGGTTGCCCTCGGCTACCCAACGTCGCAAGCCCGACCGTCGCGGCCGGGCTCGTTCACCCTAGCGGCGCAGTCGATCCGCCTCGCGAAGCAGCATCCGCTCGGTCGCACTCCAGCCAAGGCAGCCGTCGGTAATGGATACTCCATATCTCAGCTCGCCGGACAGTGGCTGGCAGCCGTCGAACAGGTGGCTTTCGAGCATCACGCCACGCAGAGTCGAATCGCCAGCCGTGCGCTGATCGACAACGGACGCCAGCACCGCTGGCTGACTCAGTGGGTTTTTACCGCTGTTGGCATGACTGCAGTCGACCATGATGCGCGGGGCAATACCCTGGCGCTGCAACGTATCCCGCGCCTTTGCGACGCTATCTTCATCATAGTTTGGCCCCGAGTGCCCGCCACGTAACACCAGGTGGGTATCGGCATTGCCGCTCGTGCTCAGCAGCGCTGGATGCCCGAGCTCGTCGATTCCGAAGTGCTGATGTGGATGCTCAGCCGAGCGCATGGCATCGCAAGCAATCCCGAGGCTGCCATCGGTACCGTTCTTGAAACCCACCGGCAGGTCGAGCCCGCTGACCATTTCACGATGGATTTGCGATTCGCTGGTACGTGCTCCGATCGCCGCCCAGCCAAGCAGGTCATCGAAATAGCCCGCGGCCAGGGGTTGTAACAGTTCGGTGGCGATCGGCAGCCCACACGCCAGGATATCCAGCATCAACCGGCGCGATATGTGCAGCCCTTCCGCCATGTCACCGCTACCATCGAGCTGCGGATCGTAAACCAGCCCCTTCCAGCCGACCGTTGTACGTGGTTTCTCGACGTAGGCACGCATCACCAGCAGCAGCTGATCGCTGACCTGCGGGGCCAATTCAGCCAGCCGCGCCGCATATTCGAGTGCGGACACCGGATCGTGCAACGAACAAGGGCCAACCACCACCAGCAAGCGCGGGTCATCGCCGTTGAGTACGGCGCGAATGGCCTTTCGATCATCTTGGACGCGCTCGTCAAGCGATGCGCTGAGGGGCAGCCGTTGCCGCAGTAAAGCGGGACTTGGTAATGGAAGAGCGCTACGTCTGGCTGGGGCGGAGGAACCGTTGCAGGTGATGGCTGGAGCGTTAAGTGGTGCATTCATGACTGGCGGTCCTTTGGCCGGCGCGGCATCTGTGCCGCGTCGGCGCTAGCGAAGTGTTCGGTCTAGGTGTGTGGGTGCGGCGGCGGTGAAGCTGCTAAATCGCCAGTCATAGCGGTAGGTGCGGTAAGCGCTGGTGTCGTTGTACATGGTGCTGCCCTCGGTACGTGAGGCCTTCTCAGGCCAGAAAAAAACAAAACCCCCGGTCGGGTGGCCGACCGGGGGTTCGAAAACTGTCTGGTGGCGACCCTGGTTGCTAGGGCGCCTGTGGGGTATCAGGCGCGCCGATGGCTAAACCAATACCCAAAAAAATAACCGTCAGCCGTAATCGCCTGACCACGCAGCAACGCCGAGCGCATGGCGCTAGTATTTGCAAGGATCAAAGGAATCAGGTTGAGCAGCATGCTGTTCTCCAGAGGATGTCCGAACCATACTCCAGCGCGTCGACTCGTTTCAACCGGTAGAGCGCCGGAATCGGTACCCCGCTGCTCTGTTCAGCGGACCTGAGCTCACCTCAGTCGCAATGTCGCTGCTTGGGGTTCCGGGCTGGAGACACGCCTATTCGGCTGAGCATCATAGCCACCCCTCCCGAAGCAAGGTGAAGGAACGCTTCTTCGCAGGGTAAGCGCACCCCTCTCATGCCAGCTTCCACGCTTCAGTATGAAACCTTCTACATGACGCGTTTCCTGCGTACCGCGATGAACGCAGACACCGTGCAGGCGGCCGCCACTAGTCACCGTCCCCAAAAAAAACGAAACCCCGCATTAAGCGGGGTTCGGTCTCAAGTCACCCGGCGCCAGGCCGGGCTTGTCCGCGCAGGGCTGAAATCAGGCCTTGATACGGGACTTGTACTCGCCGGTGCGAGTGTCGATTTCGATCGAGTCGCCGATTTCGCAAAAAGCAGAAACCTGCAGCTCGGCGCCATTCTTCAGGCGCGCAGTCTTCATTACCTTGCCGGACGTGTCGCCGCGAACGGACGGCTCGGTGTAAACGATTTCACGAACGATGGTGTTCGGCAGTTCGACCGAGATCACCTTGTCGTTATAGAAAGTAGCTTCGCAGACGTCACTCATGCCGTCTTCGATGAAGGTCATCACGCCTTCGAGGTCATCTTTTTCGATTTCGTACTGGTTGAACTCTTCGTCCATGAAGACGTACAGCGGGTCAGCGAAGTAGGAATAGGTCACTTCCTTGCGCTCGAGAATGACCGGCTCCAGCTTGTCGTCAGCCTTGTAAACGGTCTCGGTCGCCGAACCATTGAGCAGGTTCTTCAGCTTCATCTTGACCACGGCACTGTTACGACCGGACTTGTTGAACTCGGCTTTCTGGATGATCCAGGGTGCGCCGTTGATAACGGCCACTTGGCCGGCACGGAACTCTTGTGCGGTTTTCATACGAATATCCGAATGGAATTAGAGACATAAAACAGGCCGCGTATCATAGGGTCTGTTCCTGTTTCGTCGCAAGCCGCGTTACTGCGACGTATGGCGCCGTTGCCGCCCCTATATTGGCAGCCTTGCCGAACGGTCAAGCCGGAGCAGCCACGGGTCGGACCGAAGCAGGCCCTAACCAGTCTGCGTAAAAAAGCATCAGTTTCCCGGCCAGATCGCCGTTGGCAACCTGCTTGTGTGTCCAGCGGTCAGCATGCGCCTGCAGCTCTGCCTCATGCTCCAACATCGCGGTCCAGGCCTTGCCGCTGCCTGTGCCCTCGTTCCAGGCCCGCCAGAACTCACGTAGCGCTAGCTCGGCCTGCGGGGAAAGGTCGCGGACGTATAGGTCCAGATAAGCGTTGAGTTTGTCCCAGTGCGCATCTTCATCCTGAGGATAGATATGCCAGACCAACGGCCGCCCTGCCCACTGCGCCCGGATGAAGGATTCCTCGCCGCGCACGGCATTGAAATCGCAGCACCACAGCAGCATGTCGTACTGGTTCTGGGTCATGAACGGCAGCACTGCAATCTGCAGCGCACCACGGGCATGACGGTCACCGGCTCGCAGCTGCTCGAGCCCCAGCCAGGCAGCCACGTCGCCCAGAACCCGGCCCTCAGGCACCAGCAGCTGCGATGGGCGCGCATCAGCAGCCAGCGCATCGAGCCATCCGGCGACGGCGCGATTCTCATAGGCGAACAGTGAGAGCAAGCGCGCGCCGGCCGGCGCGGTCAAATCGAAGCTCTGCAGAAAGGCTTCACGTAGCACCGGGTTGGCTTGAAACGCCTCCCGACGTGCCAGCAGATCGCCCTCGCGAATCAATCCGCCGGTGCCCTGCTCGAAGCCCGGAAAGAAGAAATACTTCTGCAAGCCATCGGGCTGCATAGAAGGCAGCGCATGGCAGCCCACCACCCAGTCTTCTGCGCTGAGGTATTCCAGGTTGAGCCAGAGGATACGGCGCCCGCTGCCAGCCATTTCCTTTATATAAGCGTCGGGAAGCTGGCAGGCAAAAGCCTCAATCACCACATCGGCCGGCTCTGCGCCGGGCCAAACAGGTGTCCAATGACGCACCTCTACACCTTCATGCCATTGCTGATCGGCGGTGGTGCTGCTGCCCGGACAAAGCCTAGCGAAGGTATCGAGATCATCGACCCACAGCCGCACTCGCTGGCCGTGCTCTGCCACCAACTGCCGCGCCAGCCGCCAGGTCACGCCGATGTCACCGTAGTTGTCGACGACTACGCAAAAGATGTCCCAGCTTGTTTTAACTGACAAACGAAACCCCTTGAATGAACCGTTCCAGGCTGTTTGTGCCTGCAGGATGCCTGCAAAAGAATACTGCCAACGGCCTACCAACCACGTTTAAAGCGAGCCGCGTGTCGACAATGCCAAGCGCTCTCGGCTGCTTCCGCGGGCAAGCTTGTATGCGTTTTTTTGAGCATTGCAGTCGGTAAGCTGTCGCCCATCAGGCCGATAAGAAGGCGTGAGAACTCGCTCCGGCTCACCGGAAGCCGATGCTAGGGGGGAATATAAAGAGGGGAAAATACTATCGTCATGGAGGTGAACCCTACCAGCCACACCCCGGCACACAATGTCACCGCTGCGGCTGCTCCCTTCCAGGCCTGACCGGGTTCACGGCTGATCGTTGCGGGGGGACCGGCAGGGCCCACCATGACAAACCCGCCTGGCGGCGAGCGGCGCCATTGTACCGGCTTATCAGCAACTTACAACCACCGCCTACGAACGGCGAATACCCCGGCCGAATGCGCTGCTCAACGGGCGCATGACCGTCGGTCAGCAACCCCGGAAACCGGGGAGCTGTTTACCGCATTGCGTCGAAACCCTCTAGCCAAAGACGGGCGTCTGTCCGAGGATGGGGAGGCTAAGCGCTATCGAACGCTTGTCATGAAATCATGCCGCAACCAATCGTTTGTGCGGCTGATCGCACCAGCACACGAGGTAATCATGAGCAAGGCTCCAATCGCCATCATCGGTACCGGGATCGCGGGCCTTTCCGCAGCCCGTACACTTCACGATGCCGGGCAGCCCGTACATCTGTTCGACAAGAGCCGCGGCAGTGGTGGCCGCATGGCCAGTAAACGCAGCGATGCAGGCTCGCTCGATCTGGGCGCGCAGTACTTTACCGCCAGGGATCGCCGCTTTACCGACGCCCTGCGTCAGTGGCACGCCGAGGGCTGGGTCGACCAGTGGTCGCCGAGCCTTTTCCAGGCTCGCGACGGACAGCTGACGCCTTCTGCCGACGAGCAAGTGCGCTGGGTTGGCACGCCGACCATGAGCGCAATCACCCGAGGCCTGTTGGGCGAACTGCCGGTTACCTTCAGTTGCCGCATCACAGAGGTGTTTCGCGGTGAGCAGTTTTGGACACTAGTCGACGCCTCCGGCGCCAGCCACGGCCCCTTCAGCCACGTGGTGGTTGCGGTTCCGGCACCCCAGGCTGCGGCGTTGCTACCAAGCGCCCCCAAGCTCGCGGCCGTTGCGGCAAGCGTCGCTATGGAACCGACATGGGCGGTTTCGCTGGGATTTGCCACACCGTTGAGCACCCAGGTGGAAGGCTGTTTCGTTCAGGACGATGCACTGGACTGGATCGCTCGCAACCGCAGCAAACCGGGGCGAGACGGTGAATTCGACACTTGGGTGCTGCACGGCACCAGCAACTGGAGCCGCCAGCATCTCGACCTATCAAAGGAAGCGGTGATCGAGCGCCTCCACGGCGCTTTCGCGGAGCTGATCGACTGCGTAGTGCCGGCACCGGAGTTCACCCTGGCACATCGCTGGCTGTATGCCCGGCCAGCCCAGGCCCATGAGTGGACGGCGCTAGCCGACGCCGGGCTGGGCCTGTATGCATGTGGTGACTGGTGCCTGTCCGGCCGGGTCGAAGGTGCCTGGCTCAGCGGCCAGGAAGCCGCCCGCCGGCTGCTGGAAAATCTATAAGCAAAGCCTTGTACCTGCTCGATCACATCCGCCGGGCTGCCTAAATGCGGCAGCCCGGCGCTAGCTGAGCTCAACCCAGCGCGGTGTCCAGAAACATCATCACGGCGAAGCCCAACATCAATCCGAGCGTCGCGGGCGTCTGATGGCCGTTGCGGTGGGTCTCAGGGATGACTTCATGGGACACCACGAAGATCATGGCGCCAGCCGCCAAGCCGAGACTGACCGGATAGGCAATGGCGAATCCGCTGGACATGCCGATGCCAACCAGCGCACCGATGGGTTCCATCAGCCCGGAGGCTGCCGCTATCAGCACGGAGGCCCGCGCGGACAACCCTGTCGTGCGCAGCGCCAGTGCAACGGCAAGGCCCTCCGGGATGTCCTGAATCGAGATCGCAGTGGTCAATGGCAGACCGACACTCAGGTCGCCATTGGCGAAACTCACGCCAATGGCCATGCCCTCTGGAATGTTGTGCAGGGCGATGGCGAGCACGAACAGCCACACTCGGTTAAGCCGCGCGAATTCGGGGCCGCGGGGTCCTGTGCTCTCATGCTCATGCGGTGTGAAGTGGTCCAACCCGAGCATCAGCAAAACGCCGAGGCCAAGCCCGACCACTACGGTCAAAGCCGCAGCGAGCCCGTTGCCAAACAGCTCACGGCCGGCTTCCAGTCCGGGCAGGATCAACGAAAATGCACTGGCTGCCAGCATCATCCCGGCCGCGAAACCCAGCATGCTGTCCTGGCTGCGAGTAGAGAGGTCGCGCAGGCCGATCGCCAAAAAAGCGCCAACAGCCGTGGCAACGAAACCGGCGCTCCCGCCCAGCATGGCGTAGCGAACGTGACTGGACTCATTATTGAAAGCGTTGACACCACCGGCCACCAGCAGCAAGAGGACGACCACCGCGGCAGCGGCAAGACTGAAGGTAATCCACGGACTGGCCTGGGCCTGAGCGAGCCAGACGGAGCGTAAAGTGGCAGCGGGGCTTTGAGCGGTTGACGCCATGATCAGCAAATCCTGACAGCGGGAAAATTGATTGTACGCAGCCTCTTATCAGGGCGAGGCTATGGCTGTGATAGTCCTGCACTACGAAGGGACTCACTGTTTGAACCCAAGAGTCTGCTGATGATTCAACGCTGTTGGGCTGTCTCCGCCGAGTGATACCCGCGCTGTACCCATAACGCGTGATTGTCCGTAAGCTTGTGGCGTCCGATGGTCGTCATGTGCCGCACAGGGAGTGGTCCGTTTTGCCTGCCGCCAAATCAATCCGCCGCGCGTTTGTATTACTCATTGTGCTGCTTTTGATTGCAGGCTGGCTGGGCTGGCGTCAGTTGCAAGGACCGGAGCTGCCTGGTTACCGGTTGGAAACACGGCCATTGGTTCAACGCGTGGTCGCCAGTGGAGAGGTGGACACCCAGTCGCTGGTCCAGATCGGCAGCGAGATCACTGGCGTCGTTGCCGAGCGGCATGTGCGTGAAGGCGATGCGGTGAAAGCCGGTGACTTGCTGCTGGAGCTGCGCGACGACGAGCAGCGGGCCCGTTTGCGCGAAGCCGAAGCTGCCCTGCAGCAACTGATCGACTCCACTCGCCCGCAGGCAGAAGCATCAGCACGCGAGACCCAACACAACTTCGAGCAGGCAAGCCGCGAGCTGAAACGCCGGCAAGTACTGTTCAACCGCAAGTTGCTGGCTTCCGAACCGCTTGAACAGGCGCGCCGCGCGGAACTGACGGCGCGTGCTGTGCGTGATCGTGCACGGTTCGCCGCTGCAGCGCTGGCCGCGGGCGGTAGCGAAGAGCAGGTGCAGCGCCAGCGCCTGGAAGCAGCACGCGCGGCGCTGGCGAAAACGCGCATCCAAGCGCAGGTGGAGGGCATCGTACAGACACGCGACGTCGAACCCGGTGACTTGGTCCAGCCAGGCCGAACACTGCTGACTATCGCGCGCTCCGGCAGCAGCGAAATCCTCCTGCCTCTGGACGAGAAGAACCTGGCGCCAGTCGAGCTCGGGCAGGCAGCCAAAGTCGTCGCTGATGCTTATCCCGAACGGGTGCTGCAAGCGAGGGTCAGCTTCATCGCCCCGAGCGTCGATACGGCTCGCGGCACCATCGATGTCCACCTCGACCTGCAGGGGCCAGCCGATTTCTTGCGTCAGGGGATGACGGTATCGGTGAACATCGAGACGGGTCGCCGTGAACAGGCACTGGTGTTGCCCAACGATGCTCTCCTCGCCCGCAATGGCACTCTCGCTCAGGTGCTACGGGTAAACGACGGTGTGGTCGAGCGCGTCGATGTTCGCCTGGGCCTGCTGGGTACTGCACTGAGCGAGGTGGTCGAAGGCCTGGCTGCTGGCGACCTGGTGCTCGCTGGCGATGCCGAAGCTGGCCAGCGCGTGCGAGTTCGTGAGCAACCGATGCCTCGCGGCATCCAGGATTGACTGCCGTGCGCCTGGCGGATTCACTCTGGACGGAATGGTTGATTGCCCTGCGCTTCCTCCTGGACAACCGCATGCAGTCGCTTCTGATCATCTTCGGCATTGCAGTCGGCTCTGCGGTCATCGTGTTCATCACCGCATTGATCACTGGGCTGCAGGCCAACGTCATCGAACGGACCCTGGGCACCCAGGCGCATATCCGTATCCTGCCGCCCGATGAGGTCAACCGCGTTCTACCTATCGACGATGGCAGCTGGTCACTGGTACTGGAGAATCCACGAGCGCAGCGCCTGCGCTCGATCATCAACTGGCAGGACATTCGCGACGTGCTCGATGAAGATCCGCAGGTACTTGCCGTGTCGCCAGTCATCAGCGGTCCGGCTATCGCCCGGCGCGGCGTCGCCCGTGCATCCGTCGCGCTGCTCGGTATCGATCCGGTGCGGTATCAGCAGATCATCCCACTGACCGATGACCTGAGAGCCGGCCAGTTCACAGTCGGCGCCGGCAATGCGGTGATCGGCAAAGAACTCGCCCGTGACCTGGGCCTTGGCATCGGCGACAAGCTAAAGCTAGACGCCGGCGAAGGACGCGAGGCGGTGGTCGACATCGCCGGGATCTTCGAACTAGGGGTGCGCGAGCTGGATGCGCGCTATGTCTACCTCGACCTGAAGCAAACCCAGACGCTGCTCGACCTGGCTGGAGGCGTCACCGTCATCGACACCACCGTCGGTGAAATCTTCGAAGCCGACCGCATTGCCAAACGCCTGGCCCGCCTGACCGGCCTGCGTGCCGAAAGTTGGATGGAAACCAACGGTCAGCTGCTCAACGCGCTCAGTTCGCAAAGCATGACCACCGAGATGATCCGCATCTTTGTCGGGATTTCCGTTGCCTTTGGCATCGCCAGCGTGTTGGCCGTGAGTGTCGTCCAACGTACCCGCGAGATCGGCATCCTGCGGGCGATGGGCAGCCCGCGTGGGCAGATACTCCGCGTGTTCCTGCTGCAAGGGGGCTTGCTCGGTTTGCTCGGCTCGGCTTGTGGCGGCGCGGTCGGCTGGGGTCTGGTACAGGTCTTCAATCTAGCGGGGCCACGTCTATTTTTCATACCGGTCGACCCGACGCTGGTACCACTGGCAATGCTGGTCGCAACAGTTACCGGTGTGCTGGCAGCCGCCATGCCAGCGCGCCGCGCGGCTCGCTACGACCCGGCCGTGGCGATCCGCTATGTCTGAATCCGCTGCCAGCCAGAACGTCGAAGAAGTGCTGCGTCTCGAACAGGTACGCAAGGCATTCAACTTCGGAACCCCTCTGGAAACGGAAGTGCTGCACGGTATCGACTTACGTCTGTGCCGCGGTGAACTGACCGCGCTCATCGGGCCATCCGGCTCCGGCAAAAGCACCCTGCTCAACCTGATCGGGCTGCTCGACGCGCCCAGCTCAGGCGAGCTTTATCTGCTCGGCCAGCCCACCCGCATCAGTGATGATGAAACCCGCACACGTCTGCGCAATCAGGCCATCGGTTTCGTGTTTCAGTTTCACCATCTGATTTCGGCATTCAACGTACTGGAAAATGTGCTGATGCCATTGATGATCCGCCATGGGAGGCCCTCGAGTGCGGATATCGACCTGGCCCGCAGTCTGTTGAACGAAGTCGGGCTCGACGCGTTCGCCGACAAGAAACCCACGCAAATATCCGGTGGTCAGCAACAAAGGGTCGCGATTGCCCGCGCGCTGGTTACCCGCCCTCCGCTGCTGCTGGCCGACGAGCCGACCGGGAATCTCGACACTCGCACCGCGCAAAGCGTGTTCGAGCTGTTCCACCGTATTAATGTCCAGTTCGGTTGCGCCGTACTGGTTGTGACCCATGATCCGCGACTGGCCGCCGACTGCGCGCGAACCATTCAATTGGTTGATGGCCGTATCGTCAGCGACCACTCCCGCACCGAAACACGCTGATCCCTGCCCCCGGCCGAGCCGGTCAAAGCTTTCGTCAGCGAACTCAGCTTCGCCTTGAAATACCGGCAGAATTGGCTCGCCCCTCTTAATAACTATTAAATCTAAGCATATAACCGTATCTAGCGCTAAGATCCTTCCAGGTATACCCCCACCCGTATCAAGCCAAGCGAAGGAGCAAGCCATGAATGCCCGTGTTGAAGCGTTCTTCGATCCCGCGACCTTTACGTACAGCTATGTAGTCAGCGACCCAGAAACGCGTGAGTGTGCGTTGATTGACTCGGTGCTGGATTACGATCCGGCGTCGGGCCGTACGTCACATGCTGGGGCTGAGCGCCTGGTCGACTATGTGCGCGAGCACGACCTGAAGGTGCAATGGCTGCTCGAAACCCATGTGCATGCCGACCACCTGAGCGCCGCGCCATACCTAAAACAGCGGCTGGGTGGGACGTTGGCGATCGGTGATCAGATCACCGTAGTACAGGACACCTTTGGCGCCCTGTTCAACGCTGGTAGCGCGTTCGCCACGGATGGCCGTCAGTTCGATCGTCTCTTCCACGACGGTGATGTCTTTCAGGTTGGCCACATCCAGGCGCGGGCGATTCATACGCCAGGCCACACGCCAGCCTGCATGACCTATGTGATCGGCGACGCCGCGTTCGTCGGCGACACCCTGTTCATGCCAGATTACGGCACCGCGCGCTGCGACTTCCCCGGTGGAAATGCGCGGACGCTGTACCAGTCGATCCAGAAACTGTTCACGCTACCAGCCGAGACCCGGGTGTTCATGTGCCACGACTACAAGGCACCGGGACGCGAAGAGTTTCGCTACGAGACCAGCATTGCAGCCGAACGTGAGCACAACATCCACGTACACAGCGGCGTCAGCGAAGACGACTTCGTCGCCATGCGCACCGCGCGCGACGCCACCCTGGCGATGCCCACGCTGATTCTGCCGTCGGTGCAGATCAACATGCGTGGCGGTGAGCTGCCAGCGCCTGAAAGCAACGGTACTCGCTATTTGAAGATCCCTTTGGACGCGCTGTAACTGCCTCTGTGGAGGACGTCATATGCAAACCTTAAAACGCCTGACACCCTTCATCTCGGTGGCCGCCCAGCTGGATCCGGCCGATATGGCCCTGCTGGCGGGAAGCGGCTTTCGCTGCGTCATCAACAACCGTCCGGACAACGAGGGCGAAGGCCAGCCGTCCAGTAATGCTATACGCGCTGCGGCCGAGCAATCAGGCCTTGAGTACCACCACCTTCCGGTAGTTTCCGGGCAGATCAGCGATACCGATGTCGCAGCCTTTCGCGCGCTTCTGGAGCGGGTCAAAGGCCCCGTGTTGGCGTTCTGCCGGACCGGCACCCGTTCAGCATCTCTCTGGGCGTTGGCCGAGGCTCATCATCTGGACCCTGATCAACTCATCCAAACCGCTCGACAGGCTGATTACGATTTGACTGCCCTGCGACCGCGCCTGGAGCAGTACTGGCAATATGCAGCGGGCGGACCGCCGCTGAGCCCTACCCCCACGTTCGCCGCCACGCCACGTTATGACGTGCTGGTAGTCGGCGGCGGAGCGGCTGGCTGCGCCGTGACGGCCAGTTTGCTCAAGCGCGATCCCGACCTGCGCATCGCAATCATCGAACCACGGGAACAGCATTACTATCAGCCGGGCTGGACGCTCGTCGGTGCCGGCGTGTTCGATCGCGCCAACACCGAACGCGCCATGAGCCGTTGTATCCCGACAAAGGCACAGTGGATTCGCGCAGCCGTCGAGGCCTTCGATCCGGAGCATCAGCAGGTGGTGCTTGAGGACGGCAGCCGCATCGGTTACCGCTCGCTGGTGGTCTGTCCGGGCCTGAGCCTCGACTGGGACGCTATCGAAGGCGTGCGTGACAGTCTCGGAAAATTCGGCGTGACGTCCAATTACGCCTTCGAGCTGGCGCCTTACACCTGGCAACTGGTACAGCATCTGCGCCATGGCAAAGCCCTGTTCACCCAGCCGCCCATGCCCATCAAGTGTGCCGGTGCACCGCAGAAGGCCATGTACCTATCCTGCGACCACTGGCTCAAGGGAAGCGTGCTGAAGGACATACAGGTGGACTTCTGCTCAGCTGGGGCGGTGCTGTTCGGCGTCGCCGAGTTCGTGCCTGACCTGATGCGCTACGTGGAACGTTACGGCGCCACACTCAACTTCAATAACAACCTGATCGCAGTAGACGGCCCGGCGCGTAAAGCCTGGTTCAAGGTGTCTGACGGAACCGGCCAGAGCAGCACGGTCGAACGCGAGTTCGATCTGCTGCACGTCGTGCCGCCGCAGCATGCACCCGATTTCATTCGCCGAAGCCCACTGAGCAACGCCGATGGCTGGTTCGAAGCCGAGCATGAAACCCTTCGCCACCCCCGCTTCGGCAATATCTTCAGTCTCGGTGACGTGTGCTCTGCACCAAACGCGAAGACTGCTGCAGCAGTGCGCAAGCAAGCACCGGTTGTGGCGGAGAACGTACTGAGCGTGCTCAGCGGCAAGGGACCGCAAGCCATCTATGACGGCTATGGCTCCTGCCCACTAACTGTCGAGTTTGGCAAAGTGATCCTCGCCGAGTTTGGATACGGCGGCAAACTGTTGCCGACTTTCCCCCTTGACCCCAGGGTGCCCCGGCGTCTGGCCTGGAAACTGAAAACACGGTGGATGCCGTCGATCTACTTCGACATGATGCTCAAGGGCCATGAGTGGCTGGCCGAGCCGAAACATCTGGACTTCGAGCCACGGCCAGCCGAGGCGCTCAACGCCTGTGATTTTACTCAGGAGAAGAAAGGATGATGCAGCGGCTCGCCCGCCACCTACCGTGTCTGGAATGGGGGAAACAGTATGACAAGGCCGATGCGGCCAAGGACAGCCTGGCCGCGCTGATCGTAACGCTAATGCTGATCCCGCAGAGCCTGGCCTACGCGATGCTTGCAGGCCTGCCACCGGTGGCAGGCCTGTACGCCAGTATCCTGCCACTGATCGCATACACGCTTTTCGGCACCAGCCGCACTTTGGCGGTCGGCCCCGTCGCCGTGGTATCGCTGATGACGGCTGCCGCCCTCGGCCCTTTGTTCGCTTCCGGCAGCGCCGCGTATGCAGGCGCAGCACTGCTGCTGGCACTGATGTCCGGCGCGACCCTGCTGGCCATGGCGGTTCTACGGCTGGGTTTCCTCGCCAATTTCCTTAGCCATCCGGTGATCTCCGGCTTCATCAGCGCCTCGGGCATACTGATTGCCCTCGGTCAGTTCAAGCACATTCTCGGCATCCCAGTCACTGGTGACAACGCGCTGCAGCTGCTACGAGGATTGATCCAAGGCCTGCCAGAAACGCACCTGCCCACACTCGCCATCGGCACCAGCAGTCTGGTTTTCCTGTTTTTAGTGCGTAGCCGCCTGGGCCGCTGGCTGCAACGGCTGGGCATGGACGCCCGCACCGCTGGCACGCTGACCAAAATCGGGCCGGTCGTTGCCCTGCTCCTGGCGATAGCGGCGGTCAGCGGCTTTCACCTCGCCGCTGCAGGGGTTCGGGTGGTCGGCGAAGTGCCCCAGGGGCTTCCATCATTGAGCCTGCCACCGCTAGACCTGGCCCTTATTGCTCAGCTTCTGCCTGCGGCAGTGCTGATCAGTCTGGTTGGCTTCGTCGAGTCGGTCTCAGTGGCACAAACCCTGGCCGCCAAACGCCGCGAACGCATCGAACCCAATCAGGAGCTAGTCGCCCTGGGTGGTGCCAATATAGCCGCGGCGCTGAGCGGAGGTTTTCCGGTCACCGGCGGTTTCGCCCGCTCGGTGGTTAACTTCGATGCCGGTGCACAGACGCCACTGGCTGGTGCGCTAACAGCATTCGGCATCGGCGTGACGGTATTGTTCTTCACACCGCTGTTTCACAACCTGCCACATGCTGTGTTGGCCGCCACCATCATCGTGGCCGTACTCAGCCTGGTGGATCTCACCGCGCTCACCCGCACTTGGCGTTACTCCCGCCAGGATGCGGCCGCCATGGCTGCCACCATGCTCGGCGTACTGCTGATCGGCGTCGAGACCGGCATCATCATGGGCGTGGGCCTATCATTGCTGCTGTTTCTCTGGAGAACCAGCCAACCGCATATTGCGGTCGTAGGACAGCTCCCCGGCAGCGAGCACTTTCGCAACATCGAGCGTTTCGCCGTGGTACAGAGCCCCAGGGTGCTTTCGGTGCGGGTCGATGAAAGCCTCTATTTTCCCAACGCGCGGTTTCTCGAGGACCGCATTGCCGAGCTGTTGGGCCAATACCCGCACGCCGAGCATCTCGTGCTGATGTGTCCCGGGGTCAATCTGATAGATGCCAGCGCACTGGAAAGCCTCGAAGCCATCTCCGCACGTCTTCACACTGCTGGCGTCCAGCTTCACCTCTCCGAAGTAAAGGGGCCCGTGATGGACCGGCTGCGCCGCACCGATTTCCTCGAACACTTCGGCGGGCAGGTGTTCATCAGCCAGTACGAAGCGCTGCTCGCCCTGGATTCGCAGACCACTCGACACGCCCTTGAACGGCAACGTTGCAACTGAACCAGCATGGGAGACCGTAGATGAAAAATGCACACGACCTCGTCGAACAGGCCCGGACCCGTATCCAGGAAATACTCCTTGGCGATGCCGAAGCGGCAATCCAGGCGGCGGATATTGTGATCGATGTACGCGAAGCCGATGAGTTTCGCGAAGGCCATATCAATGGCGCCACAAACATTCCGCGTGGCCTGTTGGAATTCAAGCTAAGCGGTACACCCGAGCTGGGCGCACGAGACATGAACATCGTGCTCTACTGCAAGACCAGTGGCCGCGCAGCGCTGTCAGCTGCATCGCTGCAAGACATGGGCTATCTACACGTGAAATCGATCGCCGGCGGTTTCGATGCTTGGACCGAAGCCGGCAAGCCGGTAGCGAAACCGAGCCTGCCGAGCTTTGAGTAACCTCGCAAAATCAGTATGTCCATAAAGCAGAAAACCGACGTCAACGTCGGTCTTCTGCTGGACAAGCCTGCCTCCGCATCCTGGTCAGGGCTTGGTACTGCACGCCTTGCAAGTCTTGATTCCGAGCAGCGTATAGGCCGGGCAAAAGCGGAAAAGGCCGGTGGCTAGGGGCAGCAGACCAATCCAGCCCCAGACGCCAATCATGCCAGCTAGAGTAAGGCCGATTAGCGCAAGGCCGATGACGATCCGCAGTGTGCGGTCGATGGTTCCGATGTTGGCTTTCATAATGACCTCCAGGTCAGCAAGCGCGCCGGCGTTCCAGCGCGGAGAACAGCAACATCCCGCCGAGCATGGCAAGGACAAACAAGAGCACCTGCCAGTGACCGCTGAGCAACACGGCGATCGCCGGGCCCGGACAAATACCGGCGATGCCCCAGCCCACACCGAACAGCAAACTACCGCCGACCAAACGACCATCAAGCTCGCGTTTGCTGGGCAATTGCATCGGGGCGTCAAGCAACGAGCGCTGGCGCGCCTTGGCCAGGCTGAAGGGCACCAGCGCCGTCCCGATCGCTCCGACCATGACCATCGCCAGCGACGGATCCCAGGCGCCGAACAGATCAAGAAAGCCAATCACCTTGGCTGGGTTGGCCATGCCCGACAGCAGCAACCCCAGCCCGAATAGCAGCCCGGCGGCAAACGAGGTCAGCTTACGCATAGTCAGCCCCGGAGAAGATGACGAAGGACAAACACGGTAGCGAAACCGGCAGCCATGAAGGTCAGGGTCGCCACGATCGAGCGCGGGGACAGCCGGGAGATGCCGCACACTCCATGGCCACTGGTGCAACCGGAGCCATAACGAGTACCGATGCCGACCAGCAACCCAGCCACTCCTAGCCCAAGCCAACCCGACTGAAACTCCAAGGCTGGTAAGGGGGTAAACGACACCCACAACAACGGCGCCAGCAACACGCCAAGAATGAACACCAACTTTTCCCCCCGCCCCTCAGCATCGCGCTCCAGCAGGCTGGCGAGCAGACCGCTGATACCGGCGATACGGCCATTGAGCAGAACGAACAGCCCGGCCGCCGCACCAATCAGCACGCCGCCGGACAGCGCGGTCCAAGGAGTGAAGTTGCCCCAATCGATCGTCATAGCTGGTCCATTTCCGAAACAAGTGGCAATGGGAGATGTCATGGCCGACACCACCGAAGCCCGCCTCTCCGACGGGCCTGTTCGCCCTGACGCCCGATGCCGAGGAGTGTTCGCAACAGCGTCACAGGCTTATCCAGCCTGGTCCCCATCAATGAACATAGTTAATCGCATAACAATATATTTTTCAATATATTGTTATGCCCCATAGACTAAAAGAAGTTGGCCGTAAGCGGTGGCATCGATAGCATGCCCCTACCGGTATGCCAGGCTGACCGATCCCGGCGACCGAGCATGTCAGCAGACGCCCTTTTCGTGACGCCAGGTATCAGCATGAATGATCAGACAACTCCCACCGAATCCGTACAGTTACAGGATCAACAGCAGGCCATGCTGAAACGGCTGGCGAGGGTTGAAGGGCAGGTGCGGGGCATCCAGGCCATGATCAAACGCGGCGAGGACTGCGAATCGATAGCCCAGCAGTTTTCCGCCGCTCGCAGCGCATTGGACAAGGCCTATCGGCTGATGCTGACTTGCCTGATTGAAGAGGCTATGCACGATCAGGCTCAGGACACAGGCGAGACGCTGGCGCGCGTGCGCAGCATTTTTACCAAGTACACCTGAACAAAAAGGTGCGCGCAGTGGCGTCTGTGAGATAGCCATAACCTTCGAAGAAACGTCAGAAGGCGACTACCCGGACCATCCAGATATCCGCAGCGGCAAGCGGATAAACGAGTGTCCAGAAACGAAAAAAGCGACCCTTTAGGGTCGCTTTCTTAGCGCTTCGATATCTTTCAAAAAGAATCGGAGCAAATTTGGAGCGGGAAACGAGACTCGAACTCGCGACCCCGACCTTGGCAAGGTCGTGCTCTACCAACTGAGCTATTCCCGCAAATAATGGCGTCCCCTAGGGGACTCGAACCCCTGTTACCGCCGTGAAAGGGCGGTGTCCTAGGCCACTAGACGAAGGGGACGCTGCCCGGAAGCTACTGCTTTATCCGGCTTTCAACGTTTCGCTTTAAGGCTTCACGCTGCAAGTGGCGCGCATTCTATGGAGGTCGTTCATGGTCGTCAAGCACCATCTAGAAATATTTTATGAACCCAACGTATAGCAAGCGTTGAGCTATCAGCTTGCCAGCCAACGCTCTACACTCGGAAAAAATCGCTCGGTCAGAGAGGTGCGTTTCGTGTCCCCAGTTCTGATTACTGGATTGGTCATTGCCGGCCTGTTCATCCTGATTGCAATTGGCGTCATCAATCAGATCGTAGAGAAGAACGGCTTGGAAAAGGCGCGCGTCCGCGCCGAACTCAGCGACCGCATGCGCCGCTGTGCCAACCTCTCCGAGAGTTTTCCTGGCCAGATGATGACGCCGGCACTGAAGCTGTTGCTGACACGTCTGGAGCTGGGTCTGGGCGAGCAGCTGCTTCCCCTAGACAAGAAGAACGCCACGCTCGGCCCCCGGCTCGCTGCTCTACGTAGCGCTGTTGCCGAAGGCGAAGACATTCCCGTAGCAAACGCGCCAGTCAAGGTCACCACCGAAGCACAAGCGAAGGAGATTCGCCTGCTTATGGAAGACCTGCATGCTCAGATTGTCTGGGCCAACAAGCAGAACCAGCTGGATACCACCGCAGCCAAGCGCTGGATCCAACAGATCCAGCGGATGATGGTGATGCTGCATGTCGAATACTTCAGCAATATCGGTCAGCAGTCGCTTCAGCAGGGTAGTGCGCACAAAGCGCGCCTGGCTTTCGAGCGCGGTATCCAGCACATCCGCAAACAGCCCAACCCGGCCGAGTATCAAACCCAATTGAGCAAGCTCGAAGCGAGCTACAGCCACGCTAATAAGCTCGAGCAGACGGAACAACAACCGAAGCTTGACGAACCGAGCCAGCTCGCCGAAGGTCTGAAGAGCCTCGAAAGCGAAGACGATTGGAAAAAGAACAACATCTACTAGGTACAGAGCGGACGAATTGAGACGGCCCGAGCGCCATGTTAATTGATCCTCCGGCGTCCGCCTGCTGCCCTGCCCTGCCGTGGAGAACTCGTCATGCCCATAACCGTATTCGGTGCCCCGCTATCGCCCTTCGTTCGCAAGGTTCGCCTTTGCCTGCAGGAAAAAGGCCTGGACTATGGGCTAGAAGTCGTAATGCCATTCACGCCGCCCGAATGGTATCTGCAACTCAATCCACTCGGCCGCATCCCAGCCATGAAGGATGACGAGCTCTGCCTGGCCGACTCCAGCGTGATCTGCCAATACCTCGACGAAGCTTACGATCAAACTGTTCGGCTGTATGGCGCTAACCCGACCGATCGAGCGCAGATACGCTGGCTGGAAAAATATGCCGATTACGAGCTCGCACCGCTGACGACATTCGGGGTTTTCCGCAACCGCGTCCTGAAGCCGAGCTCGGGCAAGCCCTGCAACGAGGAAACCGTACAGGCCGCATTGAACGAGAAGCTGCCACCGCACTTCGACTACCTTGAGCGTCAGCTGGGGGAGAACGACTTTTTCATTGGCGAGCAACTGTCGATGGCCGACATCGCCGTTGCGTGCCAGCTGATCAACATGGAACACGGCGGCGAGGTGGTCGACGCGGGTCGCTGGCCGGCCCTGGTCGCGCACTACTCGCGTTTGAAAGCACGCGCATCGATAGAGAACGTGCTGCCCGGCGAGCAGCGTATGACCGCCAAGCTCATCGAAATGGGCAAAAGGCCAACACCGCCGAACTGAACCTGACGCGCGCCGCCCCGGAACCAAGCACCAGCTTCGGTTCCTAGGCGGGCCTCCCGCAAATGAGCAGTAGAGCGCCGAGGCTCACCAACAGGTGTGTCCCGCAGGGCATGGCCTGTTTATAACGCACGCGTTGGTCAATTGGAGGTCCGGCAGCAGCCTAACCGCTTGCCTACAGCAGGCGAATCCCCACCCACTGCCGAGCAAACTGATAAGCGCAACGGCCATTGCGATTGCCGCGAGCTGTGGCCCAGCGAATGGCGTCCTTTTCCAGCTCGTCGTCCCAGCTCCAGCTCAGCCCCGCCCGTGTCGCCAGCGAGCCGATCCAATGCCGCACCACGTTGAGGTAATGCGCCTGGCTGAACGGGTAGAACGACAGCCAAAGTCCAAAGCGATCCGACAGCGCGATCTTGTCCTCTACCGCCTCGTTTGGATGCAGCTCTCCATCCACCATCCGCCAGTTTTCGTTGTCGCTCTGACGCTCAGGCACAAGGTGCCGGCGATTCGAAGTGGCATACAGCAAGACATTCTCGGGGGCCTGCTCCAGCGAGCCGTCCAACACGCTTTTCAAGACCCGATAGTCGCCCTCGCCGGCCTCGAACGAAAGATCATCACAGAACACCACGAAATGTTGTGCCTGCCCGGCAAGCTGATCGACCAGTTTCGGCAGATCAGCCAGATGGTCGCGTTCGATTTCTATAAGGCGCAGGCCCGCCGGTGCATATTCAGCCAACAATGCTCGGATCAAAGAAGATTTTCCGGTACCGCGCGCACCCCAGAGCAGGACATGATTCGCCGGCAGCCCTGAAACGAACTGACGGGTATTGCGCGACAACAGCTCGCACTGCCGGTCAATGCCGATCAAGTCGTTTAGCTTCATGTCGAGCGACACATTTAGCGCCTGCAGGTAGCCGCCCTGCCCTTCACGATGCCAACGCGCGGCCAAGCTCGTATCCCAATCCAGCGGCGCACGCTGCGCAGGAAGCAAGGGTTCCAGGCGCGACATCAGCGCATCAGCACGCTGTAAAAAAGCTTTGAGCTCGGCATCCATTCAACGTCTCCAAAACGATCACGGCTGCAACGTACAAAAGCGCTGTGGCGGCCGGGAAATATAGGTTACAGGCAAGCTTCGATATGCGCTGTCAGCGCGTCCGGCGAGGTTCGAGACGAAAAGCGCCTCACCGAACGCCCATCGTCGGTGACCAGAAACTTAGTGAAATTCCACTTGATCGCCTTGCTGCCCAGCAAACCGGGCGCGCGCTTTTTCAACTCCAGGAACAAAGGGTGAGCATCACTTCCGTTGACCCGGATCTTGGCGAACATCGGAAAGCTGACGCCGAAGTTACGCTCGCAGAACGCAGCGATCTGCGCCTCGTCCCCCGGCTCCTGATGGCCGAACTGATCACAGGGAAACCCGATCACCACCAGCCCCTGCTCGCGATAGCGCTTCCAGAGCGCTTCCAGCCCCTTGTATTGGGACGTGAAGCCACATTGACTGGCCGTATTAACCACCAGCAGAGCCTTGGCGCCAAAATCAGACAAGGTCTTCTGTTGGCCATCGATCGTGACGCAGGGAATATCCAAGAGCGCATCGTTCATGGGGTGCTCCATTGAAGCGTTGCGAAGCGCCTTTACGCGTCGCGCGGCTTGTGATTGAGAGACGCTGAATTGATGCAGTAGCGCAGCCCGGTCGGTGCCGGGCCATCCGGGAATACATGCCCCAAATGGGCATCACAGCGAGCGCACTTGACCTCAATGCGATGCATGCCGTGGCTGAAGTCGTCAATGCTGGCAATGGCTGTATCGCTAACCGGCTGAAAGTAGCTCGGCCAGCCACAGCCTGAATCGAACTTGGCGTCAGAATCGAACAGCGGTGCATCACAGCAGGCGCAGTGGTAGATGCCGGGCGCCTTGGTGTCGTTGTACTTGCCGGTGAACGGTCGCTCGGTCGCACCCAGACGGCAGACCTGGAATTGCTCGTCGGAAAGTTCTTCACGCCAGGTTTCGAGCGGTTTCTCAAGCTTATCCATCGGTACACCTCATGAGCTTAAAAAGGCACCTCTGTACCTTTTCCGGGGATCAGGCCGCACGTATGATGCGGTGCTCTTAAGACGCCTAGTCTGGCAGCGGGGTTTCACACTGCCAAGGCGCCCGGGTTCACGCCGTACGCAGCCAGCCCTTCAGAACGGCAGGCGCGTCATCACTTCGGGACACAAGGATCATGCAGGTCAGCAAATCGAACAAGCTCGCCAATGTCTGTTATGACATCCGTGGGCCAGTGCTCAAGCACGCCAAACGCCTGGAAGAGGAAGGCCATCGCATCCTCAAGCTGAACATCGGCAATCCGGCGCCATTCGGTTTCGAAGCCCCTGAGGAAATCCTTCAGGACGTGATCCGCAATCTGCCCACCGCGCAGGGCTACAGCGATTCCAAAGGCCTATTCAGCGCACGCAAGGCGATCATGCAGTACTACCAGCAGAAGCAGGTAGAAGGCATCACCATCGAAGACATCTATCTCGGTAACGGCGTGTCCGAGCTTATCGTGATGTCCATGCAGGCCTTGCTCAACAACGGCGATGAAGTGCTGATCCCGGCCCCCGATTACCCGCTGTGGACGGCCGCCGTCAGCTTGGCGGGCGGCAAACCGGTGCATTACCTTTGCGACGAGCAGGCTAACTGGTGGCCGGACCTGGCCGATATCAAAGCCAAAATCACGCCCAACACCAAAGCGCTGGTGCTGATCAACCCGAACAACCCGACCGGTGCGGTATACCCACGCGAAATTTTGGCAGGCATGGTCGAGCTGGCCCGTCAGCACAAGCTGGTGCTTTTCTCCGACGAGATCTACGACAAGATTTTGTATGACGAGGCAGTGCACATCTGCACCGCATCGCTTGCGCCTGACGTACTGTGTCTAACCTTCAACGGGCTATCGAAGTCCTACCGCGTTGCTGGCTTCCGCTCCGGCTGGGTAGCGATCTCCGGTCCCAAGCACAAAGCGCAGAGCTACATCGAAGGCATCGACATCCTGGCCAACATGCGCCTATGTGCCAACGTGCCGTCTCAGCACGCCATCCAGACCGCCTTGGGCGGCTACCAGAGCATCAACGATCTGGTGTTACCACCAGGCCGCCTGCTTGAGCAGCGTAACCGGACCTGGGAACTACTCAACGACATTCCCGGCGTCAGCTGCGTCAAGCCGATGGGTGCGCTTTATGCGTTCCCACGGATCGATCCGAAAATCTGCCCAATCCACAACGACGAGAAATTCGTCCTCGACCTGCTGTTATCAGAGAAGCTACTGATTGTTCAGGGTACGGCCTTCAATTGGCCGTGGCCGGATCACTTCCGCGTGGTCACCCTGCCCCGCGTGGACGACCTTGAGCAGGCTATTGGCCGAATCGGGAACTTCCTCAAGACCTACAGCCAGTAGTGTTGGATGGATCTGCAAATCGATGACTTCTACCGGGACGCCGCGGCCGGCCTGCTGACGCTCTATCAGGCCTTTCCGCGGAAAGTCGCGCTGTACGTCGAGGACATCATCGGCCATGAAGAACCCGATGAGTTCGGCTTGCCCAGCAAGCGCCACCAAGGCTGCCTCGGCGCGCTGATATGGCTCGCCGAGGAGGGCTATCTGCGCTTCGAGAGCACCATTCATTTTCAGGCGCTCGACCAGGCTGTTCTCACCGAGAAGGCATTCCTGCGACTGACTGCCACCATCCGCGATGCCTTTGCCGGTCTCGACTCACTGCCGCCGAGTGTCCGTCGGGTCCAGTCCAGCCTGGCGCATCAGCTACGCGAAGCGTTGCGTGAAGCGGACAGCGAGCGGCTGGCACAACTGACGCGCCAGCTGTTCGACAGCTCACTGCCTGAGCGCAGCTAAGCCCAGCCGGGCGGCAGGCGACATAGCTTGAAATAGTCGCTCGGTTGAATCGAGCCGGGCCGCCCCTTATATAGCCTATCGTTCTTTACTGTTCCTCTTGGAGTCTGCCGCAACATGATGCGCATTTTCTTGTTTCTGGCCACCAACCTGGCTGTGCTGGTCGTCGCTAGCATCACCCTCAAGTTGCTTGGGGTAGATCGCTACACGGGTCAGAACTACGGCAGCCTGCTGGCTTTCTGCGCCGTCTTTGGTTTCGCTGGTGCACTGATTTCGCTGTTCATCTCCAAATGGATGGCGAAAATGAGTACCCGTACAGAGATCATCACCCAGCCGCGCACGCGTCACGAACAGTGGTTGTTACAAACCGTCGAGCAGCTGGCCCGTGATGCCGGCATCAAGATGCCAGAAGTGGGTATCTTCCCTGCTTATGAAGCCAACGCCTTCGCCACCGGCTGGAACAAGAACGATGCGCTTGTCGCAGTCAGCCAAGGGTTGCTCGAGCGCTTTTCCCCGGACGAAGTCAGGGCCGTACTGGCCCACGAGATTGGCCACGTTTCCAACGGCGACATGGTCACGCTTGCATTGATCCAGGGCGTGGTAAACACCTTCGTCATGTTTTTTGCACGCATCTTCGGCAGCTTCGTCGATAAGGCGATCCTGAAGAACGAAGATGGCCATGGCATCGGCTATTTCGTTGCGACGATCTTCGCCGAACTTGTGCTGGGGATCCTCGCCAGCATCATTGTCATGTGGTTCTCACGCAAGCGTGAGTTCCGCGCTGACGAAGCGGGGGCTCAGCTTGCCGGGACCAGCGCGATGATCGGCGCCCTGCAGCGTCTGCGCGCAGAACAGGGCGTGCCAGTCGACATGCCGGACAGCCTCAAGGCCTTCAGCATCAACGGTGCCCTGCGCAACGGCCTGGCCGGCCTGCTGATGACTCACCCAACGCTGGAAGATCGTATCGAAGCCTTGCGCCAGCGCGGCTAAGCGAGCGAACCGAAACAAGGGCGGCATACACAAGCCGCCCTTTTTTTTCGTCTGCGATTTGCACGTAGTGGCTGTATGCCTGTCGAAGCAAGCGCCGTCTTCAGAAAAGGAACATCTCAACATGCGCCGCTTCGTTCTACTCGTCATCGCCCTGCTCACCCTGGCCGGCTGCCAGAGCGCCTATTACTCGGCAATGGAGAAGGTCGGATTGCATAAGCGCGACATTCTGGTTGACCGCGTCGAGGATGCGCGCGACTCACAGCAGGAAGCCAAGGAGCAGTTCAAGGATGCCTTGGAGCGTTATCGCAGTGTGGTTCAGGTTAAGGGCGGTGAGCTTGAAGAGCGCTACGAGGCGCTGAACAATGAGTTCGAAGCCAGCGAAAACAGCGCTCGCGAAGTGCGGGAAAGGATCGAAGCCGTCGAGGATGTCGCCGAGGCGCTTTTCGAGGAATGGAAACAGGAACTCGGCGAGTACAGCAACGCAAGCTTGAAAGCGGCCAGTCAACGAAATCTGGAACGCACCCAGAAAGATTATCGTGTGCTGCTGCAACGCATGAAGGCAGCGGAAAAGCGTATCGATCCGGTGCTAGACGTATTGCGCGACCAGGTACTGTTTCTCAAGCACAACCTCAACGCACGCGCGATCGGCGCCTTGCAGGGCGAATACCGCACGCTGGAAGGGAATGTCGATCAGCTCCTCGCTGAAATGCAACGGGCCATAGACGAAGCCGACGTGTTTATCCGTCAACTCCAGCGCAACCAATAACCGAGATAACCGGCTAACGCTGGTGGCGAAATGGTCGGGCGAAAACCACAACGGGCACACCGCGGCGCGCCCGTCATCTCAACAGCTATCAGCACGACAGTCGATGCGCGCTAGGAGAGTTCACCGAGTCGGTAGCAGCTTTCTTCTAGGCGAGTGAGGCCACGCTGAAGAAATCTCCAATTGCTTTCGTTCAACACGTTGGCGCGCTCCAGCAGATCGACTTTCCAGTGCGCGCTCAAAGACATTCGAACTTCAGCATCACTCACAGCGAATGGCGGGCCGGACATCTGCTCCTGCTGGTAATCCAATGTGATCAGCAGCCCCTGACAGTTTGGCGCAAGGATGCTGACTAGATGGTTGACGTAACGCTGACGCATGTCGGCGGGCAATGCGATCAGCGCAGCGCGGTCGTATAGCGCCTGGCAGTCGGCCACATCAGCCGGTGTCATGGCGAAGAAATCGCCACAGCGGATTTCCACCATACCTGCCCGGTAAACCTTGAACTCACCCTGGATGCTGACGTTCGGGACTAGCCCGTGCTCGGAGAAAAAATCCTCGGCTGCGCGCTCGCTCAGCTCTACGCCCAACACCGCAAAACCCTGATCGGCGAGCCAGGCCATGTCGAGACTTTTCCCACACAACGGCACCAGGACACGAGTCCCTTGCGCTAACTTCAAGCTGGGCCAATGGCGGCGCAGGTAGGGGTTGACCTCGTTTAGATGGAAGCCGATTTCGTTACGTGCCCAGCGACGCTGCCAGAACGCTTCGTCCATGTAGAGACCCTCTTGAGCGATGTTGGTCGGGGAGCTTATCAGAGCCACCTTCGTCCGGAACCCCGCTTCAACCGGAGCGCAGCGCCGACTCCGGGTCCATACCGGCATCGCGCATCTGAGCCAGTTTGTAACGAAGCGTCCGTGCACTGATACCTAGACGGTCAGCCGTCTCCTTACGGCGCCCGCGCTCGGCACGCAGGGTCTCGAGAATGAGTTCGAACTCACGACGGCGCAGGTCTTCACCCAACGCGCCAGCGACCTCGGCCGGCACTGAAACGGTCGCCGGGGCAGATTGCGTCGACACGATTGCGCTAGCGGCAGTACGCGCCAGCGAGGCGAAGCCGGCAGCAGCTGTCAGATAGAGGTCATCCGGCCGAATAAATCCGCCCTGCTGCAGGATAAGGGCTCGCTGAATCGCGTTGTCGAGCTCACGCACGTTGCCGGGCCAGGAATATCCGAGCAGGCACTGACGCGCCTCAGCTGTCAGTCTCGCGCCTGGCTGACGCATCTTTGCCGCATGATTGGCCAGCAACCGCTCGGCCAGCGGCACGATATCCGCCGGCCGATCGCGCAATGCCGGCCAGGCGAGCGGAAAGACCGAGAGACGGTAGAACAGGTCTTCACGGAAGCGCCCGCTGCGAACCTCCTCAGCCAGATCACGGTTGGTCGTGGCGACGATACGGATGTCGAGCGGTATCGGCTTGCGTCCACCCACACGCTCGACCTCACGCTCCTGCAATACACGCAGCAACTTGGCTTGTAATGCCAGCGGCATTTCGGAGATCTCGTCAAGCAGTAGCGTACCGTGATCAGCCAACTCGAACTTGCCTGGCTGCGTCGCGATGGCACCAGTGAAGGCGCCCTTCTCATGACCGAAGAGCGTCGCCTCCAGCATGTTTTCTGGAATCGCAGCGCAGTTGATGGCCACGAACGGCTTGTCGGCTCGCGATGACTGCTGATGAATAAAACGAGCTAGCACTTCTTTGCCAGTGCCCGACTCTCCTGAAACCAGCACCGTCGAATCGCTTTGTGCCACCCGTGCCGCCAGCGCCAGCAGTTGCCGACTCGCAGGTTCAACCGCCACAGGCCCCTGCATTTCGGTCGCACCAAGCTGGCCAAAGGCATGCCGGCCGACCAGGTCGAGCAACACCTTGGGTTCGAACGGTTTGACCAGGTAATCCACAGCCCCTAGGCGCATGGCCTCGACGGCGCGCTCGACGGCACCATAGGCAGTCATCAACAAGACAGGCGTTTGCGGATACCGTTCGCGCACAATTGCCTGCAAGGCATGGCCGTCTATGCCAGGCATGTTTACATCACTGACCAGCAGGCCGAAACTCTCCTGATCAAGCGCATGCAACGCGGCCTCAGCGCAATCCACCGCGCGGTAGGCATAGCCGCCCAGTTCGAGGGTATCGCCCAGCGCTTCGCGCAAAGCACGATCATCTTCGACCAGTAGAACTTTAACGCCCATAGGGCTACTCCGAATGTGCAAGCGAGGCCAGCGGAAGCAGCGGTAGCTGCAACGTGGCGCAGGTTCCTCTGCCCGGGCGAGAACGCAGTTCAAGCGCGCCCGAATGCGCTCGCGCTACCGAGCTGACGACGGCCAGGCCGAGGCCGGTCCCGGTTGCCCGTGTGGTGAAAAAGGGCTCGCCAAGTCGGGCCAAGGTCGCTGCATCGATGCCTACACCGTTGTCGCTGATGCTGATACGCAGCATTGAACCTCGTGCAAAGAGATGAACCTTCAGTTTTGTATCGCCAGTCGCCGCCTGGAGCGCATTTTCGATCAGGTTGAGCAGTGCACCGACCAAGGTGTCGCGATTGCACAACAGTGCACCGGTCCGGGCGTCGCATTGCCAGCGAACGGCGACGCCCTCTAACTTCATCTCGGTCGCCGCACGCAGCGCTCCCAGCAACTCAGCGGGTGTTAGCCGGTCCTCCAGCGGCAGATCACCCCGCGCGAAAACCAGCATGTCACGAACCTGGTGTTCCAACTCGTTCAGCCGGTCCTTCAAACGACCAGCAAACCGCTGCTGATGCTCGACCGACAATCCGCCCTGTTCCAGATGGCTTGCATACAGCAGTGCTGTCGATAGCGGGGTGCGGATCTGATGAGCCAGCGACGCCACCATACGGCCCAGCGCAGACAAACGCTCATGACGCGCCAGTTGCTCTTGCAGCCGCCGTGTCTCCGTCAGATCGGTCAGCAGCACCAGCTGCCCAGGCTCAACGTTCAAGGAACGGGTAGCGATAGAAACGCGACGCCCATCCCTCAATGAGATTTCGTGACCGTCATCCCTACGAGGCGAGAAACTCCGCGCGATCACCTCGCGCCAGAGCGCCCCTTCGAGCGGTGCGCCAAGCAGCTCGAGCGCAACCGGATTCGCTTCGCGAACCATACCCTGGCCGTCGATGACAATCACACCGCCAGGCAACAGGTCCAGCAGGCTTCGCAAGCGGCTCGCCAGGCGCTCCTTCTCGTCGAATTCCTGCAGGCGCTGCGCAGCGCTCTCCGCAAGCTGATCCTTCAACTCGGCTACCCGTGCCTGCAGCATGAACTGGGACTCGCCCAACCGGCCGGACATGTGATGGAACAGTGCGAGCGATTGTTCAAGCTCGTCGCTTGAGCCGGCCTTGGCCGGGAATTGGACGGGATCAGGAGAGCAGGTCGCTGAAGTCACTGGCACACGTTTCCGTCAAAAGATGGTCGGTAACGTGAAGGTCAGCAAGGATCATGCCCGAGATGACAGATCAAGGAAGGGCCACGCCGCAAGCAAGAGCGGCGTGGCAAAGGAAATTACTCGTCGAGATCGTCTTCGCGACGGTTCATTCCGTATTTACGCATCTTTTCTACCAGCGTGGTTCGCCGTACCCGCAGACGCTCTGCAGCACGCGCCACAACGCCGCCTGCATCTTCCAGCGCCTGCTGGATAAGCCCTTGCTCTAGGTTGCCCAGGTAATCCTTCAAATCAAGGCCTTCTACGGGAAGCATGGCATGCGCATCCGCCGGAATGATCGGGGCGTTTATTGCTGCACGCTCTTCCATCTCGTCATGCAGGCTGGTCGCGTACTGCTCATCGTCGTCATCGACGTGGCGGAATTTCTTTGGCAGCTCCATCACACCAATCACGCCGTACGGGTGCATGATGGCCATGCGCTCGACGAGGTTAGCCAGCTCCCGTACGTTACCGGGCCAATCGTGGCGACAGAGGGACATGATCGCCGCCGAATTGAAACGGATGGAGCCCCGCTTCTCGTGTTCCATGCGCGAGATGAGCTCGTTCATCAGCAGCGGAATATCCTCGATGCGCTCGCGCAAAGGGGCCATTTCGATGGGAAACACGTTAAGCCGGTAATAGAGATCCTCGCGGAAGCTGCCATCCACGATCATTTTTTCCAGGTCTTTGTGCGTTGCAGCGATGATGCGTACGTCGGCGTTTTGCGTACGGTTGCTGCCCACGCGCTCGAAGGTGCGCTCCTGCAGGACGCGCAGCAGCTTGACCTGCATAGGCAGCGGCATGTCGCCGATCTCATCGAGGAACAGCGTCCCGCCTTCGGCCAGCTCGAAACGACCGGCTCGCGAGGTGATCGCGCCGGTAAACGCCCCCTTTTCATGACCGAACAGCTCGCTCTCAAGCAACTCCGCCGGAATCGCTCCGCAATTGACAGGAACGAAAGGCCCATTACGACGCTTGGAATGATAGTGCAGGTTGCGTGCAACAACCTCTTTGCCGGTTCCCGACTCACCGAGAATCAGTACGCTCGCTTCAGTGTCTGCAACCTGCTGCATCATCTGACGTACATGCTGAACTGCACGACTGGTGCCTACCAGGCTACGAAACAGATTTGGCTCGCGCTGCCGACCACGCGCCTTCGCCTTATCGTTCATGTCCCGGTAGATCTGGGCCCGGTGAAGCGAATCGAGCAGTTTGTTGTAGCTCGGCGGCATCTCGAGGCTAGTTAGCACGCGCTGGCGTATCTCATCCGGCCATTCGGCCGGTGCTGGCTCTCCAATCAACAGCAGGGGCAGGTTTTCGTCCCACTTGCTGATCTGCTTGAGCAACTCCACGGCGCCGCCCTTCGCTGCAACATCACCAAGCATCACGCCGAGTATGCTGCGGCTTGATTCCAGTGAATCGACCGCAGCCTGCCAATCGCTGCTGGCGCATGACAAATGATCTTCGCTGAGAAAGTTCAGAATGACCGTCAGATCCCGGCGACGATCCTGATCGTCGTCTATCAACAAAATTTTGGTTTCACGCCACATCTTGTTTATAGCTCTAGAGGCTGAAAGAAAGCCCGCACTCGTCCTTGGCAGAACGGCAGCGCCATCGGCAGATAGCCGGTAGTTAATTAAAAAAAACGGCCTGAGTCAAATTTATGACGTGATTCAACGACAAAATAGCAAGGAATGCATTCTGTTATTGACGTAGAGCAACTCGTTAGGAACGAGTCGGGAGATAACGCGTTCAGCTTTGGCGCGTTTGGACTAGCTCAGGAGATCGAGACAGAACCGTCTGATTTCGAGCGGAAAGCTCAACTGTACGGCTAAGAATACCGTCGCCAACGCGTGCGTTTGAGCTGCTTTGGTGTACCTGATCCGTCAAAATCGGGCGGTGAAAATCGGCAACTCTCCGCGACCAATGGTCGCGGCAGCTTTCAGGAACTATCAGCCGAATAACTTGTAAATGTTGGCTCCTTGCTGCGACTGGTTGAGCTGTATCAGCTCATCCGCAACACGCTGCTTCTCGCTCTGACAAGTGGTGACCAGTTCACGGTAGAGATACACCAGCTCTTGCAGACGCTGCCGAATTGCTGAGTCGTCCTCACGAGGCTCGACCATCGCAGCCTCAACAACTTGACGGCATTGCAGGTCAAGCACGCTGATCGCTGTCCAGTCCTGCTGAGCCATGGCGTCACGCAAGGCGTTGCCGGTTTCCTCAAGACGTTTGACTGCTGCACTCATGAATCCGCTCCGAATGAACTGGCAACAAGGCCGAACCGATACCGCCTGAACCTCTGTCCGCGGCGCCTGATACCTTATCGGCAACCTCCACGTCGCCTTTAATTGCCACAGCGGAAAAATGTACGGTCAGTGCAGGCTGCGCAGCCCCGTTGGGACGCTAGGTGGCGCTACCGGCTCCCAGGGACCACCAGGCCGACCGGCGCAATACCAGTCGCCATCCCAGCGGTAGTAGAGACGCTCGCGATAGAACAAGTCCTGCCCTTCCACAACGTAGACGCCCAGACGGTTGTCCCAATGCGCAGCAGCATGAGGCGGCGGCGCATAACGTGGATGGCTTTTCTGGGTTGCCGGCGGGCGCGGTGCCGGTGGGGTGCGCACTGGGGGAGGCGTAGCAACCGGTTCGCGAGGCGGCGCCGATTCGGGCGGTGCCGGGTCGCGTGTAGGTCCGGACGCCTGGTAAGGATTGCCCGCACAGGCCCCAAGCAGCAACGCCAGCGTTACTACTGCGCTAACTCTGGCCAGGCGCTGAAACCTTGTTGAAACCCGCTCCTCCAGCATAATCAGTCGTCTCCCGAACCCCTGCGATCAGGGTGCTACAGGTTGGTCGATAGTCAGCTTGACCGCATCCGCATCATCCGGCGCCAACGGTTCGCTACTGCCTTGCCACTCACCGCGAGTAGCGTTCCCATCTCGGGATACGCGGGCGAACAATCTGACTTGTTCAAAGTTGGACAATCGAAGCTGTGGAGTCATTGCATCTGCATCACTCAAGTTAACCGTCGCGGGTAAATCGGCAACCGTTATACGTTTCACAGCCAAGGGCATCGGCGGGCCGGACAACGCACGGGCGAAGATGAATACGGCATCGGTCGGTCGAACCTTGTCGACCACCTCGGCAGCCAGTTGCACTTCGACCGTCAGTCCCGCCCCGGTCTCGGCAACCATCTCGCCGGCCGGTTTGGTCACGCTCGCCGGAGCCGACTCGCCGAGCTGCTCGCGCGCACGAGCGATACCGCCCTGAATGGCATCACGCGATGGATCTTCAGCAGGCAGCGTTGCCACCAACCGCTCCCAAAACCCTATCGCCTCCGCGAACCGCTCTTCTTCGTAGGCCGCGATACCCAACAGCCCGAGGCTAGTGACCTCGTGTGGATCACCGCTTAATGCCTCGTCGGTCAGCTGCTGCAGCTGCTTGGACCATTGACGGTCACCAGCGAAATAGAGCGCCTGCGCCCACTGACCCAGGAGTTCCGGCTGACGCCCCGCCAGCTTGATGACCTGCTCGAAAGCGGTAGCAGCATCCGCTGGGCGCTCTCGGTTCATATAGGTCTTGGCCAGGAAATACCAGGCCTCCGCAGACTCGGGCTGAGCCTTCACGGCACGCTCCAGCCGTCCGACCATCTCCTCCATCGTCGCGGGCTGCTCAGTGAACTCCCGCGCCAACTGCAGCTTGTCGCTCGCACCCCAGTGCAGGTAGAGACCATATCCAACCAAAGGCACAAGGATAGCCGCGATCAGCGGCACAGCCCGACCCAAATGGTTATTGTGGCGAGTAGTGGTGGTGCCCTCGGTGTCATCAAGCAACTCGCGCGCCGCATCGGCGCGCCCGGCCTCGAGCTGTTCTGAATCAAGGGTTCCGGCCGCCTGTTGCGCCGCCAGCTCTCCAAGCCGCTCCTGGTAAAGCGCGACATTCAACGCCGTCCGGTCTTCTTCGGCCTGTACACCACGCCCACGCAACAACGGCAGCAGCAGGAACGCCAGGGCGGCCAGCAGCAGCAGGCCTGCACCTATCCAGAAATCGATCATGGTTCTTTTCTATCCAACAACGTGGCCAGGCGCTCACGCTCGGCCTCGGAAAGGGTGTTCGACGCGGGCTTATCGGACGCACGGCGACGACGTATCAGGATGAACGCCAAGACGGCGAATCCAATCACCAGCAGGACAATTGGTCCATACCAGAGAACAAGCGTTTTGGCATTGACGGGCGGTTTGTAGAGAACGAAGTCGCCGTAACGGGCGACCAGGTAGTCGACGATCTGCTCGTTGCTCTGCCCCTCTTCCAGCATGCGGTAGATTTCACGGCGCAGGTCCATGGCGATCGGCGCATTGGAATCGGCAATGTTCTGGTTCTGGCACTTCGGACAGCGCAACTCTTCCACCAGCGTCCGGTACCGCTCGCGCTCGGCCTCGTTTTTGAACTCGTAGGCATCAATCGCAGCCGACGCGCTGCCCAGCAGACACAGCGTCAGCAGAAGCCCCTGAATCAGCTGCTTCATTCGTCCACCAGTTGTTGATAAAGCGCGGCAAGCTGTTCACGCCAAACACGCTCGTCTATGACGCCGACATACTTGTGACGGATGATGCCCTGCTTGTCGACGAAGAAGGTTTCGGGCGCACCATACACACCCAGATCCAGCCCCAAGCTGCCCTGCTCGTCGCGAATGTTCAGCTGGTAGGGATCGTGAAAGTCTTTAAGCCATTTCTGCGCTGCCGCATTGTCATCCTTGTAATTGACGCCATGGATGACCACGCCCTGCTCTGCAAGCTTGTTCAACACTGGGTGTTCGACCTTGCAGGCGACGCACCAGGTTGCCCAAACGTTAACCAACGCTGGCTTGCCCTTAATGTCCTCGGCGGTAACGACCCTCTGGGGATCCTCGACCGAGGGCAGCGAGAACGAAGGCAGCGGCTTGCCGATCAACGCCGATGGCAACTCGGTCGGGTCCAGAAACAGACCGCGATAAAGAAACACGGCGACGAGTAGGAAGATCGCCAGCGGTAGCAACATCAACAATCTTTTCATCTCAGGCTCCTTGCTGCGCCAAACCGAGCGCCTCGCGTACACGGGTCCTGACCTTCACCCGGTAACGTTTGTCGCTCACCGACAGCACGCCCCCCAGCGACATCATCAGCGCACCTAACCAGATCCAGCGCACGAACGGCTTGATATGCACCCGGACCGCCCAAGCACCGTTTTCCAGCGGCTCACCCAACGCCACGTAGAGATCCCGAGTGAAGCCCGCGTCAATGCCCGCTTCGGTCATCGGCATCTGTTGCACGGTGTAGAGGCGTTTCTCCGGATACAGTGTCGCCACCTGCTTGTCACCTTCGAAGACGCGAATGGTGCCTTTGTCAGAGGTGAAGTTGGGACCTTCGAAGTGCTTGGCACCGTCGAACACGAAACTGTAACCACCGAGCTGCAGCGACTCGCCTGGAGCCAGGCGCAGATCGCGCTCGTCGCTCTGCTGACTCGTCAGCACCACACCCAACGCGCAGACCACCAGACCGAAATGCGCTAGCTGCATGCCCCAGTAACTCGGCGCAAGGCTACGCAATCCCTTCAGCAATCCCTTGTGGCGGGTCTTGTCGAGGATATCGCGCACACCAGCGCTCACCACCCAGCCGGCAAGCATGCATACAGCCAGCACAGCCCAGTGGAAGTCACCGAAGAGCATCGAGCCCAGACCGCCAAGAATGGCGCTGGTGATCAGCACGGGGGTCAGCATGCCGATCAACCATTTGACCGGCGTGTTCTTCCAGCGCACCAGCACGCCCACACCAAGGGCAAGCATCAGGGCGCCAACCAGCGGCAGGAACATCGCGTTGAAATAAGGCGGGCCGACCGAAAGCTTGGTATCGGATAGTGCGTCTAGCAGCAGCGGATACAAGGTGCCCAGCAGAATCATCGAGGTGGCAACAACCAACAGCAGGTTATTTACCAGCAGCAGCGTTTCACGCGACCACAGGCCAAAACCGATCTGGCTCTTTACAACCGGCGCACGCAGTGCAAACAGCGTGAGCGAGCCGCCGATCACTACCAGAAGAAAAGCCAGAATGAAGACGCCGCGCGCCGGGTCGGTGGCGAAGGCATGTACCGACGTAAGCACCCCAGAGCGGACCAGAAAAGTGCCTAGCAAGCTGAGCGAGAAAGCAGCGATTGCCAGCAAGACGGTCCAGCTTTTGAACACGCCACGCTTTTCCGTAACCGCCAGCGAGTGGATCAAAGCGGTGCCCACCAACCACGGCATGAAGGATGCGTTTTCTACTGGGTCCCAGAACCACCAGCCGCCCCAGCCGAGCTCATAGTAGGCCCACCAGGAACCCAGGGCGATACCGGTACCCAGAAAGGCCCAGGCGATCAACGTCCAGGGACGCGACCAGCGCGCCCAGGCCGCGTCCAGGCGTCCACCCAGCAATGCGGCGATGGCGAACGCAAAAGCTACCGAGAAGCCGACATAGCCCATGTAGAGCATGGGTGGATGCACCACCAGCCCGAAGTCCTGAAGCAGCGGGTTGAGATCTCGCCCGTCCATCGGCGCCTGCGGCAGCAGCCGCTCGAACGGATTCGACGTGACGATCAGGAACAGCAAAAAGCCGATGCTAATCAGACCCATTACACCCAACACCCGCGCCAGCATGTCCTCCGGCAACTGGCGCGAGAAGATCGCAACCGCGAAGGTCCAGCCGGACAGAATGAACGCCCACAGTAATAGCGAGCCCTCGTGTGCGCCCCATACGGCGCTGAACTTGTAGTACCAGGGCAAAGCGCTGTTGGAATTCTGCGCCACGTAAGCAACGGAGAAATCGTCCACCATGAAGGCATAGGTGAGACAGGCGAAAGAAAACGCCAAAAATGAAAACTGGCCCCAGGCGGCCGGTTGCGCCAGCCCCATCCATTGGCTGTCGCCGCGCCAGGCACCGATCAGCGGCAGCGTGCCCTGCACAACGGCCAGACACAGCGCCAGAATCATCGCGAGATGACCGAGTTCAGGGATCATTTCGCGTACTCCTGCTCGCCACCGCTGTAGGGCTTGCTCTTGCCACTTTTCTCCAGCGCTGCGGTGACTTCAGGCGGCATGTAGTTTTCGTCATGCTTGGCCAGCACTTCGTCAGCGACCAGGACGCCGTCCGCGTTCACGCGCCCCAAGGCAACGATGCCCTGCCCCTCACGAAACAGATCAGGCAAGATCCCCTGGTACTGGATAGTGACCGCTTCGGCATAATCGGTGACACGAAAGGTCACCGTCAGCGAATCGTTACTGCGTTGTACCGAGCCCTCTTCGACCATACCGCCTGCCCGAATTCGCGTGCCTTCAGGCGCTTCGCCTGCCGCGATCTGCGTCGGTGTGTAGAAGAGGTTGATATTCTCTTGCAGGGCGGACAATGCCAGCGTTACCGCAACACCGACGCCAGCCAGAATCGCCAGAATGATGAACAGACGCTTCTTGCGCACAGGATTCACTTCATTTCCTCCCGGCGCAAACGACGCGCCTCGTCTTGCAGATAACGCCGACGCGCCATGACTGGCAGCGCCACGTTGAGAATCAGAACCGCCAGGCTGATGCCGTAGGACGTCCAAACGTACAGACCATGGTTACCCATGGCGATGAATTCCGAAAACGACGAAAAATTCATGCTTTACCCACCAGTGCTTTCACTTCCGCTTTGACCCAGCTGCTTCTCGACTCACGCCGTAGCACCTCGAGGCGCATGCGCATCAGCAGAACCACAGCAAAGAAACAGTAAAAGCCCAGCACCATAACCAGCAGAGGCAGCCACATTTCCATCGGCATGGCCGGCTTTTCCGTCACGGTGAAGGTGGCCGGTTGGTGAAGCGTGTTCCACCATTCCACCGAATATTTGATGATCGGGATGTTCACTACTCCCACGATCGAGAGCACGGCACAAGCCTTGGCTGCGCTGTCTCGATTGGTGATGGCCTGCCCCAGCGCAATGATGCCGAAATACAGAAACAGCAGGATCAGCATCGAAGTCAGACGTGCATCCCACACCCACCAAGCCCCCCAGGTGGGCTTGCCCCACACCGCACCGGTGACCAATGCGATGAAGGTCATCCAGGCACCAATGGGCGCCGCTTGCTGGAGCGCAACGTCGGCCAGTTTCATTTTCCACACCAGACCGACCAGCCCCGCCACCGCCAGCATCACATAAATAGACTGTGCTAGAAACGCTGCCGGAACGTGGATATAGATAATCCGGAAACTGTTGCCCTGCTGATAATCCTGCGGCGCAAACGCCAAGCCCCAGACCACCCCGACCCCAACCAACAACAATGCGGCCCAGGTCAACCATGGCAGCCAACGACCGCTGATGCCGTAGAACCATTTAGGCGAACCCAGCTTGTGGAACCATGTCCAGTTCATAGAGCCTGCCTCACGCCTGCTACGTTTGCCGATACTGCGCCGAAACGGGGCAACCGCCGCTTGTTCGGAATCATGAAACCCATCGTTGCGATAACCGCTCGCCTCGCATCGGCTAACTGCGTTCCGCTATTGGATAGAAACATTCTGCCAATCCGTCATTCGCCGACGCTGATTCTCAGGCCGGCCGCTATTGCAAAGGGTGTCAGGGTAACTGCCAGGGCAGTCAAGCTGGAAAGCCACAACAGATAACCGAGCGCAGGCAACCCTTGCAGGGCTGCCTGCAATGCTCCGCTGCCCAGGATCAAAACGGGGATATATAGCGGGAGGATAAGCAGCGCCAGCAGCAAACCGCCGCGCTTGAGCCCGACGGTCAAGGCCGCCCCGACTGCCCCCAACAGGCTCAGCACCGGCGTACCTAGCAGCAGCGACATCAGCAGCACCGGCAGTGCGCTGACCGGCATGCCCAGCATGAGGCCCAGCAACGGCGCCAGAAGCACCAGCGCCAATCCGGAGAACATCCAGTGTGCCAGCACCTTGGCGAGAACCAGAAGCGCCAAGGGGTGCGGCGAAACGACCCACTGCTCAAGCGATCCATCTTCGAAATCACTGCGAAACAGGCCGTCCAGCGAAAGCAGCACTGCCAATAACGCGGCGACCCAGATCAGCCCGGGCGAAATAGTCTGCAACAGCTGCGACTCAGGACCGACCGCCAGCGGGAACAGCGCGATGACGATGGCAAAGAACACCAATGGATTGGCCAGTTCTGCCGGTCGACGGAACAACAGCCGACTTTCGCGAGCCAGCAACAGCGTAAAGACGTTGCTCATACGGCTCGCTGCCCCAGATCGATCTCGCGGAAGCCCGCGGGTTTCTCAACGAGCGAATGATGAGTGGTCAGCACGACCATGCCGCCTTGTTCGCAGTGGGTCGCCAGATGCCGTTCAAGCTGGGCCACGCCACCCTTATCGAGCGCCGTGAAGGGCTCATCAAGAATCCACAAAGGGGGCGGCGATAGGTACAGCCGGGCCAACCCAACCCGGCGTTGTTGACCGGCGGAGAGCGTATGGCAGGGCACGTCTTCGAAACCGCGCAGCCCCACAGCATCAAGCGCCTGCCAGATCGCATCACGCGACGCCGGCTGATGCAATGCGCATAGCCAGGTGAGATTTTCCTCGGCGCTTAGCAAGCCCTTGATGCCAGCCGCATGACCGATCCACAACAAATTGCGGGCCAATTCGCCGCGCTGGCTTTCTAGCGTTTTCCCCTGTAGCAAGACCTCCCCGGCGGTTGGCTGCATCAAGCCAGACAGCAACCGCAGCAAGCTCGTCTTGCCACTGCCATTGGGGCCGGCGATCTGCAACATTTCCCCTTTGACGATCTGCAGGTCTAACCTCTCGAACAGCAGGCGCCAGTCTCGCTCGCAGGAAAGCGCCACAGTTTCAAGAAAGGGACTGGACACGCTAGGGCAACCTCAAGATGAAAGGAGCCCGGCCGCTACATCGTGATCGGGCGGGCGGCGGAATTATACATGCCGAACCCTAGCGCCAAAGACCACAACGTAGAAAGGTTGTAAGAGCATTTAAGTAAGATGACCGAGATCAAAAGCACTCAGGCAATTCCCGCCGCTGGTCCAGCTCGCCCGGCAGTGGCGCCTGCTGACCTCGCGTTGAAATTGCTACAGCCGATGCAGGGACTGCTTGCCGCTGGCGAGAGTGCCGAGGCGGAAGTCATCAGTATCAAGGAGGCGCTGCAGAGCTTTCAGCTGACGCTGCGCCTGACCCTGACCAACGGACGACAGGCAACGGTCGAAACGACCAGCCCGAAGGCTGCCACTCCCGGAGCCGCCCTGCTCATCACCGCCGTGTCCGATTCGCGCCTGATGGCCACGCTGCAGCCCGGCCATCGCCAGCCGCAGAGCAGCATCGATCTTTCGCAACTGCCAATGGGCAGCGTGGTGCAAGGGAAGGTGACGGCCAGCCAGCAGACCCAGCAGGACGGCAAGGTTCTTTTCAAGGTCGTGATCACTCTGCTCAATTCGCCGCTCGCTGGACAGAAGCTCAACGTCGAATCCGCTATGCCGCTCACGCCGGGCAGCCTGATCACAGCACGCGTTCAGGGCGACCAGTCGTTGGCTTTCGTGCCACTGAGTGGCCGCCTCGATCAGTTGGTGCTAGGTCAACAGCTGACCGCGCAGCATGGCCGCCAAGGCTCGATTGAGGGGCTGCTCAGCGCGCTCGGATCCAGCTCGGCTCTGCCCGACCAGTTGCGCGGGGCAGCCGAGCGGCTGCTCGGCCTGGTGCCGGATATGCAACAGCTTGGCGATACCAAGACGTTGGCGCAGGCATTGGCGCGCAGCGGGGTGTTTCTCGAAAGTAGTCTTCTGCGTGGCGAAGCAAGCAATCTGCCGACAGACATGAAAGCCGCTCTGCTACGCCTAATCGCGCAACTACCGGGCCTGCCGGGTGGAGGGCCGCTAACAGCGGCGCAGGCCGGTGCAAACCTCGGCCAGGCTCTGCCGGCTTTCGCCCGTAATGCACTCGGTGCGCTTGGCCAGCCAAATCCGCGCCAGTTGGCGCAAAACTTCCCTTTGCCGAGCCGACTGCTGCCCAACGCCGATGAAGAAGCCGACCTTGAGATCCTGCTAAAACTGGCCGCGGCTGCAGTGTCGCGGCTACAGACACATCAGTTGTCCAGCCTTGCCCAGACGCAGACCAACCCGGACGGTACCCAGGTCACAACCTGGCAGCTTGAGGTACCGATGCGCGACCAGCGCGATATCGTGCCACTGCAGGTGAAATTCCAACGTGAAGAAGAGTCTCAGCAAAACCGCAAGGACAAACCGGAAACGCTGTGGAAGGTCGAGCTCGCATTCGATGTCGCTCCCCTCGGCCCGCTGCAAGTCCAGGCACAATTGCTTCAGGGTAGCCTTTCGAGCCAGATCTGGGCCGAGCGCAGCGGTACCGCCGAGCTGATCTCGGCAGAGCTCGAGCACCTACGCCAACGCCTGGTCACGGCCGGGTTGAATGTCGGCGAACTGGCCTGCCGGCAGGGAACGCCGCCGCAGGGGCCGCGTACTTCATTGGATCAACGCTTCGTGGATGAAACCGCATGACCACCCGCACATCGCGCCAGGCCATCGCTCTCACCTATGATGGCGCCACCGCACCAACCCTTTCAGCGAAGGGGGACGACGAATTGGCCGAAGCGATACTGGCTATCGCCCGCGAACACGACGTGCCGATCTACGAAAATGCCGAACTGGTTAAATTGCTGGCGCGCCTGGAACTGGGCGATGCGATTCCGGAAGCGCTCTATCGCACCATCGCCGAGATCATCGCCTTCGCCTGGTACCTGAAAGGCAAATGTCCGCCAGGCTTTAGCGGTCCCAAAGACACACCGGACGTCCCGCGGCTCAATGGGCCTGGGCATTAAGCGTTGCGATGCTGTTGATCTGGCCCTTCTCCTGAGGAAAATCAGCCAGCATCCACGCGAAATAGCCTTCTCGGAAGTAAAACACGTGCTGGTAACCCCACGCGACCGCGAGGCGAACCGCCTCGGCACTGGCCGGACAGACCTCGCTGTTGCAGTAGACCACCAGAGGGACGCTTCTTGGCCATTCGGTCCGCGACAGTCCGAAGAACTCACGCGCTAGACTCATGTGCACCGCGCCCTCAACGTGGCCCCAGGCCCACTCGTGCCGCGGGCGCACGTCGATGAACACGGCGCCAAGCGCATGGAGCTGCCGAGCCTGGTAAACATTGACGGTCATTGCGCCATTTACTTGCGCCGGCGCTTCCGCTGCGCAGAGCCAAGCAGGGCTCGCCAGCAGGCACAGCATTAGAATGCGCAGCATCACATCCTCCTTGCCCTCGGGCACAGGGCTGCACCAGACATGGCGAAACCTTGTCCAGTTTGGAGGAAGCAATAGTCATATCGTTCACTCCCACGGCCAGAGGGCCGACGGTTGTCACCGGAGGGCGGCGATATACCTCCTGGCACTAGTCACGATTGCGGCGCGCCTGATGCAACTTGCGCATCAGCTCGGCTTCGGACTGGGACAGACCGCAGGATTGCGTCAAATCATCGACGCTGGCACCCATACCAACCAGTTTCGCCGCTTGGGAAAAGGAGAAATTGTTCGGATCGCGCTGCTCGAGCTGGCCCAGCTTTTCTGGCAACGGGGCAACGATGCGCGACAGCTCATGCAGGTCTTTGCCCATCCGAACGTTGCTTTCCAGGTAGTTATCCAACCGGGTGGTGAGCGCCTTGATGCGCTGGTCACGGGCAGCGTCTGCGAGCGCTTGCGTTTCTGCCTGCTGGCGCTGGCGGCGGAACAGCCAGATGCAGCAACCGAGCAATGCGAGGCAGCACAAGGCAAGCGCAACGACCGCCGCTACCAGCGACGCGATCATGTTTCAGATGCTCTCAAGTTCCGCCCATTCTTCTTCGCTCATCATCTTGTCCAGTTCGACCAGAATCAGCAGCTCATTGTTCTTGTTGCACACGCCTTGGATAAACTTCGCGGATTCATCGTTACCGACGTTCGGTGCGGTTTCGATCTCCGATTGGCGCAGGTAGACCACCTCGGCAACGCTGTCGACCAGGATGCCGACCACTTGGCGGTCAGCCTCTATGATGACAATACGGGTGTTGTCCGATACCGGCGCCGTGTCGAGACCAAAGCGCTGGCGCGTATCGATCACCGTGACGACGTTGCCGCGCAGGTTGATGATGCCCAGCACATAGCTGGGCGCACCCGGCACGGGGGCGATTTCGGTATAGCGCAGCACTTCCTGGACCTGCATCACGTTGATGCCATAGGTCTCATTATCCAGACGGAAGGTTACCCATTGCAGGACCGGATCATCGGAACCCTGTGCGGAAGTCATCTTCATAGCCCCACCTCTTCATGTACCGCACTGGCGGTTGATTCTATCGGTTACTCGGGGCGCTTGCGTGCCCCTCTGTTTGTTCAAGTCGTTACGACGGAACGCCCTTGAGATGTCGGGTCGCTCCACTGGCGATCAGCTCGGCGAGCGCGGTCACGTCCACCAGCGCACACATGTGGTCAATCACCGTCCCAGCGAGCCAAGGGCGCTGAGTACGCTGAGTGCGCCACTTCACTTCCTTCGGGTCCAGACGAATCGAGCGGCTGACCTGATGCACTGCCAGCCCCCACTCATAGCCCTGCACCGAAATCACATACTGAAGCCCGTCGCGGAAATCATCGCGATACCGCTCAGCCATCACCCAGCGTGCGGTATCCAGGACTTTCAGATTGCCAGCCTGGCTCGGCAAGATGCCGAGGAACCAGGCCGGCTGGCCGAACAACGGCGTCAGCTCCTGCCCGGCAAGCGGATAGATCGAGCCGAGACTGACCAGCGGCACCGCCAGCGTCAGCCCGGCCACGTCGAACAATAGGCACTCGAACGGCTCCTCGCCCCACTCTGGCTGGCGGCTCAGGATCGCTGGCGGACCGCCCGGCGCTTGGCCCTGCGACTCAAGAATAGCAACGGGTTCGACTGGTACAGGCGGCGCTTTCGCGGGTAACTCGGGTGGCAATTCGAGCAACGGCTGCGCCTCGACTATCACCGGAACGGCAACAGCTTTGGGTTCGGGCGGAGTAACCGGGCGCAGCGCAACCACCCGCTGTGTATCGCGCTGTTGCTCCTCGAGCACGGCAGCCTGAAACTCGTCTGCACTGACCGATTCGGCCAATCCAATGACGGCGTCCTGCAACAGGGCGTCGAGATATGACTGCAGCGTCTGTTGCGATCGGCTTTCTTTAAGAACGGTACTACTCATGGAACCAACTCGTGCGAACCCACTGGATAGGCTATCGGCCGCACCCATGTCGAACTTGAACGGCGAACGCGGCCGTACGTCGTCATTCAGGCCTCCTGAGGCGAAGCTTGAGCCGCCAGCAGTGTTTTGAGCAGCGCGCGATAGGCGAGCACGCCCCGGCTGCTCGGATCATGCTGGGACGGCGTCAAACCGGCACGACTGGCATCGCGCAAACGTGTATCGATCGGAATGAAGGCTTGCCAGAGGTTGTCCTGGTAGCCATTACGCAAGACCCTGAGTGTGCTCATCGAGGCTGCAGTGCGGCGATCGAACATCGTCGGCACGATGGTGTAAGGCAAGGCCTGCCGGCGCGACCGATTGATCATGCTCAGCGTGCTGACCATCCGCTCCAAGCCCTTCATAGCCAGAAACTCAGTCTGCACCGGAATGATCAACTGCTGGCTGGCTGCCAGCGCGTTTACCATCAGGACCCCAAGCAGCGGCGGGCTATCGATGATGGCGTAGTCGAAATCCTGCCAGAGCTGAGAAAGACTCTTGGCGATGACCAGACCGAGACCGTTCTGGCCGGGGGACTGACGCTCCAGCGTCGCCAGTACCGTGCTGGATGGCAAGAGGGAAAGGCGCTCGTGGCTCGTCGGCAGCAGCAGTTGCCAAGGCAAACCTTCGGGAACCGTGCCCTGGTGTTGGAACAGATCGAAGACGCTGTGATCGAGGTTATCCGGGTCATGACCGAAATAGCTCGTCATCGAGCCATGGGGGTCGAGATCCAGCGCCACGACCCGCTTGCCCGAATCGGCCAGCAAACCGGCGAGTGCTATGGAGGTAGTGGTCTTGCCCACTCCACCTTTTTGATTGGCTACAGCCCAGACTCTCATATGTGTCTTTCCATCCGGATCGAACCAGACCGGGATCGGCCGTCTCGGCCTTGGCCGGCGACGGAGAATTGACGACGCCGCGAGCGGCACCTAACGATCAGAAGGAACAGCACGTTGTGTGCCAGGTTGCGGGGCCACCCCGACAGGTCGAGCATTCCCACTTCCCACGCCACTGACGCTGCGGCGAACGTCCAGGTTGCGTGAAACAACCAGAATCACCCGACGATTACGCGCCCTGCCCTCGGCGGTCGAATTATCCGCAATGGGTTGAAATTCGCCGTAACCCACTGCGGCCAGGCGTGCCGGGTCGACACCGTCGGCCGCTAGCATTCGCACCACACTGCCTGCACGTGCGGCGGAAAGCTCCCAGTTGGTAGGAAACTTTTCGGTGTTGATCGGCAGGTTATCGGTGAATCCTTCGACATGGATGGGATTGTCGAAAGGCGCCAGAATCCCGGCAATCTTCTCTAGCAGATCGAACGCATGATCGTTAGGCAACGCATCGCCGCTGGGAAACAGCAGGCTCGAATTCAGTTCGATTTCAACCCAGAGCTCGTTGCCGCGAATCGTCAGTTGCTTCGAATCGATCAGATCGGCAAAGGCCGCCTGCATGCTCTGCATGATGCTTTGCAGCGGATCGATTGGCTGCTGAGACGATTGCGGCTCGTCGATCTGAGATGCATCCGGCTGCGTGGTGCGTGGTCTCTCTTCACCGATCGGAATCGGCTTGACCGCTCGGTCGACCTGATTGAAAACGCCTACCAACGAATCGGACAGAATCTTGTATTTGCCCTCGTTGAGCGAAGAGATCGAATACATCACCACGAAGAAAGCAAACAGCAGGGTGATGAAATCCGCGTAGGACACCAGCCAACGTTCGTGATTCTCCGGCTCTTCGTGAGTGCGGCGACGGGCCATTCAGATGCCTCCAGCGTTTAGCGCGCAACTCATCGAGCTAGGCTTTTCAGAGCCTGAGCGGATGATCGTCTTGACTGGAGCCTTTTCCATCTTCGTTCCCAGGACCGCAGCGGCAAGGGTGCCGTTGGCATTCCGTCAGTTAATCGATGAAACCCTGGAGCTTCATTTCGATTGAACGAGGGTTTTCTCCTTCGGCAATCGACAGAACGCCTTCGAGCAACATTTCGCGATAAGCGGTCTGCTTCTGCACCACGCTTTTGAGCTTGTTGCCCATCGGCAAAACCAGCAGGTTGGCAAAGGCCACACCGTAAATCGTGGCAACGAATGCAACCGCAATACCACTGCCCAGCTGACTGGGATCGGCGAGATTGCCCATGACATGTATCAGCCCCATCACCGCGCCGATGATGCCTACCGTGGGCGAATAGCCACCCATGCTCTCGAATACTTTAGCCGCCCTCAGATCGCGGGTTTCCTGCGTGTACAGGTCAACCTCGAGAATGCTGCGAATCACTTCCGGCTCAGCACCATCGACCAGCAGCTGCAAGCCTTTGCGTGCGTAGGGATCAGGCTCGGTTTCGGCGATCGGCTCAAGCCCCAGCAAACCCTCCTTTCGCGCCGTGGCGCTCCAGCTCGTGACCAAGCTGATACCACGGACCATGTCGATACGCGGGGGAAACAAAATCCACCCCATCACCGACATCGCTCGCATGAATACCGCCATTGGCGTTTGCAGCAGCACCGCACCGAGCGTACCGCCAAGCACGATCAGTGCGGCCGGGCCATTGAGCAGCGCCGACACATGCCCGCCTTCGAGGAAGTTACCCCCGACAATGGCAACAAACGCAAGGACCAGCCCGATCAGGCTGAGTACATCCATCAGATGCACGCCTCGCTCAAGTGGCGACCGATATCATCGAGCCCGTAGACGGCATCGCTGAGGTTGGCCTTAACCACTGCCATCGGCATCCCATAAATCACACAACTGGCCTCATCCTGCGCCCAGACCTGGCTGCCGCTCTGCTTAAGCATCCGCGCGCCTTCACGACCATCAGCCCCCATACCGGTCAGCACGACCGCCAGTACCTTGTCTCCGTACGCCTTGGCGGCTGATCCAAAGGTGACGTCGACGCAGGGCCTGTAGTTGAGGCGTTCGTCGCCCGGCAGGATACGCACCGTACCTCGCCCGTCGACCATCATTTGTTTGCCGCCCGGCGCCAGCAGTGCCAAGCCTGGACGTAATAGATCGCCGTCTTCGGCCTCCTTGACGCGGATCTTGCAGAGCTTGTCCAGACGTTCGGCGAAGGCTTTGGTAAACGCGGCCGGCATGTGCTGGATCAGCACGATAGGCGCCGGAAAATTGCCGGGCAGCTGCGTTAGCACGCGCTGAAGCGCCACCGGCCCACCAGTTGAAGTGCCAATGGCGACCAGCCGGTACGATTTCCGACGAGGCGCCGAAGCCGGCGCCGTATGGGCGGGCGTCGTATGCCGGGCAACAGGAGCCGTGCCCGACACGACGCTAGCTGACCGGGGGCCCGGCACCGTAGCAGCCGGAGCGACACTGGTACTGCTGAAGCGGCGATTGCTGCGCGAAATGGAGTGAACCTTTTCGCAAAGCAGTTGCTTGACCTTGTCCGGATTTCGCGAGATGTCCTCGAAGTTCTTCGGCAGAAAGTCGACGGCTCCCGCATCCAGCGCGTCGAGTGTGACCCGTGCGCCTTCGTGGGTTAGCGATGAGAACATCAGTACGGGTGTTGGACAGCGCTGCATGATTTGCCGGACCGCGGTAATGCCGTCCATCATCGGCATCTCGTAGTCCATCGTGATGACGTCCGGTTTCAACGCCAGCGCCTGGTCGATTGCCTCGCGCCCGTTGGTCGCGGTTCCGATCACCTGGATATTCGAATCTGAAGAAAGGATCTCCGATACACGGCGGCGGAAAAAGCCGGAATCGTCCACCACCAGGACCTTGACTGCCATAAACAACTCCTAGCGGCAGCGGTCCGTGAAAAACCGCTGCCTACTGATCAGATCCGGCGTGCGTAACGCTTAAGCATGCTCGGGACATCCAGGATCAAGGCGATACGACCGTCGCCAGTGATAGTCGCACCGGACATTCCCGGAGTGCCCTGCAGCATCTTGCCCAACGGCTTGATCACTACCTCTTCCTGCCCCACCAGCTGATCGACGACGAAGCCGATACTCTGGTTGCCGACGTTGAGGATCACCACGTGCCCTTCACGTTGCTCTTCGAGCTCGGCACCGCGCACCAGCCAGCGCTTGAGATAGAACAATGGCAGCGCCTTGTCGCGAACGATCACCACTTCCTGACCATCAACCACGTTGGTACGGGACAGGTCGAGGTGGAAGATCTCGTTAACACTGACCAGCGGGAAAGCGAATGCCTGGTTGCCCAGCATCACCATCAGGGTTGGCATGATCGCCAGCGTCAGGGGCACTTTGATTACAACGCGTGAGCCCTGGCCTTTGTTGGAGAAGACGTTGACCGTGCCGTTGAGCTGCGAAATCTTGGTCTTGACCACGTCCATGCCAACGCCGCGGCCGGACACGTCGGAGATCTCCGTCTTGGTCGAGAAGCCCGGCGCAAAGATCAGATTGTAGGATTCCAAATCGCTCAGGCGATCGGCGGCGTCCTTATCGAGCAAGCCCTTCTCTACTGCCTTGGCGCGCAGAACATCTGCATCCATGCCTTTGCCGTCATCGGTGATCAGCAACAGGATGTGGTCGCCTTCCTGTTCGGCGGAGAGCACGACCTTGCCGGTGCGTGGCTTGCCGGCAGCTTCGCGCTCTTCCGGTGTCTCGATGCCGTGATCCACCGCGTTGCGCACCAAGTGCACCAGCGGATCAGCCAAGGCTTCGACGAGATTCTTGTCCAGGTCGGTTTCTTCGCCGACCAGTTCCAGATTGATTTCTTTCTTGAGGCTACGAGCCAGATCACGAACAAGACGGGGGAAGCGACCGAACACCTTCTTGATCGGTTGCATGCGCGTCTTCATCACGGCGCTCTGCAGGTCGGCTGTCACTACATCGAGGTTCGACACGGCCTTGGCCATGGCTTCATCGGCGCTGTTGGACCCCAGGCGCACCAAGCGGTTACGCACCAGTACCAGTTCACCCACCATGTTCATGATTTCATCGAGCCGCGCAGTGTCGACTCGAACGGTGGTCTCAGCCTCGCTCGCGGGCTTCTCCGGAGCTGCAGCAGGCTTGGACGCAAGCTCCGCTTTCGCCGGGGCAGCAGCCTTGCTCGCTACGGCATTTGCTGCCGGTTTCGTTGGCGCAGCCTTTTTCTCGGCAGGCGCGGCAGCCGGTGCGGGCTTGGTGGCAGGAACAGCTTCAGCCGCGACTGGCGCGGCCGCATCGGGTTCAAACTTGCCCTTACCATGCAGCTGGTCCAGCAGCGCTTCGAATTCGTCATCGCTGATGTCATCGCCACCCGCCGCGGCAGGCTTGTCAACGGACCCGGCGGGGGCAGCAGGCGCAGCGGAAACCGGTTCGGCGAACTGCCCTTTGCCATGCAGTTGATCGAGCAATGCCTCGAATTCGTCGTCGGTAATCTCGTCGCTGGCAGACCGTCCCGCCACCGGAGCAGCAGGAGCGACCGGAGCCGATTGCTGCTCCGTCGCGAAATGACCCTTTCCATGGAGCTGATCGAGCAGCGATTCGAACTCCTCGTCGGTAATTTCATCTGGGGCGTTTGAAGACGGCGCCTCGGCAGATTCGTCTAGCGCGCCAAGAAACTGCTCGAACTCGGTGTCGACGGTCGTAGCGGGCTCAGACTCAGCCTCAGTTTCGACAGACGCTTCGACTATGGGCTCCTGCGCTCCGGCCGGCTCGGCCAAACGGGCCAGCGCTGCCAGCAGCTCGGGCGTCGCCGGGGTTACTTCGGTACGCTCGCGCACCTGGCTAAACATTTCATTGACGGAGTCCAAGGCCTGCAGCACGACATCCATCAATTCCGAGTCGACGCGACGCTCACCCTTGCGCAGGATGTCGAAGACGTTTTCAGCGATGTGGCAGCACTCCACCAACTCATGCAGCTGGAGAAACCCGGCACCGCCTTTTACCGTATGGAAACCGCGAAAAATCGCATTGAGCAAGGCTGTGTCATCGGGGCTGCTTTCCAGCTCCACCAGCTGCTCTGACAATAGTTCGAGAATCTCGCCGGCCTCTACCAGGAAATCCTGGAGGATTTCTTCATCGGCGTCGAAGCTCATATTTAACTTCCCCTAAAAGCCCAGGCTCGAAAGCAGATCATCAACGTCGTCCTGCCCGGATACGACATCTTCACGTATATCGGCATGCATCTGCGGACCTTCACCATTGGAAGGCTGTTTTTCTTGTTTTTTCATTTCCTGCTCGGCGCGCATCGCGTCGCGGTCGTGCTGGATGCCCGCCACGCGGTCAACCTGGCCGGCCATCAGCACCAGATTAAGCAGGTTACTTTCGAGTTCGGTAATGAGCCGGGTCACTCTTTTGATCACCTGACCGGTAAGGTCTTGGAAATCCTGAGCCAGCATGATTTCGCTAAGGTTCTGCGACAGCTGACTGCCATCGTTCATGCTGCGCTGGAGAAACTGGTCGATGCGCTTGACCAGCTCACGGAACTGTTCAGCGTTCATATCGCGCCGCATGAAACGCTGCCAATCAGCAGTGAGGCTCTGCGCCTCGTAACTCACGTAATTGACCAGGGGCGCCGATTCTTCAACCAGGTCCATGGTGCGGTTGGCCGCTTTCTCGGTCATCTCCACCACGTACGACAGCCGATCAGTCGCATCGGTGATCGGTGACGGATCCCCCCCGGTGGCACAGGTGTCCATCTCGAGTTTTACGATGGCGTTGTGCAGCTCGCGGGTGAGCTTGCCAACTTCCAGGTAGATCCCGTGATTGCGCGCCTGATTGAGCTCATTGAACATCTGCGTCGCTTCGTCGAAACGACCCTGTTGCAGACTTTCAATCAATTGGGGTGCGTGAGCCTTCAGAGTTGCTTCGAACTCTGCCAGGGTTTGGTCTGCTTGCGTCATAGTGCCCTCGCGGCGTTACTGCTTCAGCCGTTGACGCGCTCGAAGATCTTTTCGATCTTCTCTTTGAGCACTTGAGCCGTGAATGGCTTGACCACGTATCCGTTAACGCCAGCCTGCGCGGCTTCGATGATCTGGTCGCGCTTGGCTTCAGCGGTAACCATCAATACCGGCAGATGCTTGAGACGTTCGTCGGCACGCACTGCGCGCAGCAGGTCGATGCCGCTCATGCCGGGCATGTTCCAGTCGGTGACGAGGAAATCGAAACTTCCGCTCTTGAGCATCGGCAGCGCAGTGGTGCCGTCATCTGCCTCGGCAGTGTTGGTAAAACCCAGATCGCGCAAGAGGTTCTTGATGATCCGTCTCATGGTCGAAAAATCGTCGACGATGAGGATTTTCATGTTCTTGTCCAAGTACACCTCCGTAAATCCCGAATCGAGACCTGCTCACGGTCTGTTTGCGAGCCTCATGAATGAAGCTCGTAAGCGGTCTCTAATGCTTTTGTCGCAAACCGGTCGTTAACGCGCGCGCCACTCGCCAAGACGAGCCCGCAGACGGGCCGCGCACTGACTGTGCAACTGGCTCACCCGTGATTCACTGACGCCCAGTACCTGACCGATTTCCTTCAAGTTCAACTCTTCGTCGTAATACAGCGAAAGCACCAACTTTTCACGTTCGGGCAGGTTACTGATGGCCTCGGCCAACGCCTGTTGGAAACGCTCGTCTTCAAGATCGCGGGACGGTTCCGGATGGGTGCTGGCTGCATCCTCCTCGAACTCCCCGTGCTCGCCTTCCTGAAGCAGATCATCGAAGCTGAACAGGCGGCTGCCCAGGGTGTCGCCCAGAATGCCGTAGTACTCATCGAGACTCAATTTAAGTTCGGCCGCAACGTCCTGATCTTTAGCGTCGCGTCCTGTTCTAGCCTCAATTGCCCGAATCGCCTCACTGACCATGCGCGAGTTTCTGTGTACCGAACGCGGCGCCCAGTCACCTTTGCGCACCTCGTCGAGCATGGCGCCTCGGATGCGGATACCGGCGTAGGTCTCGAAACTCGCCCCTTTTCCGGCGTCATATTTTTTTGACGCCTCCAGCAAGCCGATCATGCCGGCCTGCATCAGGTCGTCGACCTGCACGCTTGCCGGCAAACGCGCCAGGAGGTGATAGGCAATGCGCTTGACCAGCGGTGCATACTGATCAATGAGTTGATATTGCGAGTCTTTAGCCTGAGCTTTGCTGTAATACATACCGAATCCAGCCGCTATTGTTCGTTAGGCTCTGCGGCGGGCCTAACCAGGCGCTCCACAAAGAACTCCAGATGACCGCGTGGCGTTGCCGGCAACGGCCAAGTGTCCACCTTCTGCGCGATAGCCCTGAACGCCAGCGAGCACTTTGCACGCGGGTAGGCCTCATAAACGGCACGCTGCTTCTGCACGGCCTTGCGCACAGCTTCGTCATACGGGATGGCGCCGACGTACTGCAGCGCCACGTCCAAGAAGCGCTCAGTCACCTTGGTCAGCTTGGCAAACAGGTTGCGCCCTTCCTGCGGCGCATGGGCCATGTTGGCCAAGACCCGGAAGCGGCTGATGCCGTAGTCACGATTGAGCAGTTTGATCAGCGCATAGGCATCGGTGATTGACGTGGGCTCGTCGGTGACCACCAGCAACACTTCCTGCGCGGCGCGAACAAAGCTCACCACACCATCACCAATGCCAGCGGCAGTGTCGATGATCAGCACATCGATATCATCGCCGATGTCGCTGAAAGCCTGGATCAAACCGGAGTGTTGAAGCGTCGACAGCTGCACCATGCTCTGAGTGCCGGAAGCGGCCGGAACAACACGTATGCCGCCCGGCCCCTGAATCAGCACATCGCGCAGGTCACATTCACCGGAAATGACATCAGCCAGGGTGCGTTTTGTCGTCAGGCCGAGCAACACGTCGACGTTAGCCAGACCAAGGTCGGCGTCGAGCAATACCACTCGACGCCCGAGATCGGCCAGCGCCAAGGCCAGATTGACCGACACGTTGGTCTTGCCGACGCCACCCTTGCCGCCGGTCACTGCAATAACCTGTACGGGATGCATACCCATTTTCACACGCCTATCTCTTGCTGGAGCCCTTGGGCCATCGATGCGTTCAGCGGGAACGCGTCTTCTTTGTGTGTCTCTCGGAGCATTGCGTTCATCCGACCTTCCTAGAACCGTTGTACAGATCGGAGAACATGTCAGCCATGGTTTCCTCGCTAGGAGCCTCTTCCGATTGCAGGCTCACCGCGCGGCTGACCAACTGGTGACTGCGTGGCAGATGCAGGTCATCAGGAATGCGCGGCCCATCAGCGAGGTAAGCGATGGGCAGGTGCTGACTGATGATAAGACCAAGTACGTCACCCAGGCTCCCGGCTTCATCCAGTTTAGTCAGAATGCAGCCTGCCAGCCCGCAACGACGGTAGTTGTGCCAGGTCGCCTTAAGCACCTGACTCTGGCTGGTTGCAGGCAGGACCAGATAATTCTTCGCTTTGATGCCGCGGTCCGCCAGGGCCTCGAGTTGCACCTTCATCATCGAGTCACCCGCTGGCAGGCCGGCGGTGTCGACAAGAATCAGGCGCTTACGGGCCAGCGGCGCCAAGGTTTTGCTCAAGGGCTGGCTGGGGTCCAGCTGAATGACCGGAACGTCGAGAATCCGTCCTAGGGTTTTCAGCTGTTCCTGAGCTCCGATGCGGTAGTTATCCATGCTCGCCAAAGCGATGCTTTGCGGACCGTGCTTGAGCACGTAGCGCGCGGCGAGCTTGGCCAGTGTAGTGGTCTTGCCGGCACCGGCCGGCCCGACCAGGGCAATGACGCCGCCCTCTTCCAGCGGCTCAACCTTGCTGACCTTGATCGATTGCGCCAGGTACGCCAACAACATCCGCCAGGCCTGACGTGGCTCCGATACGGTCGAAACCTTTTCCAGCAAGGCGCGCGACAGTTCGGCAGGCAGACCGATGCGCTGCAGGCGGCGCCAGAGGCCAGCCTGTTGTGGACGGCGGCTCTGCTCCTGTCCCCAGGCAATCGAACCGAGCTGCACTTCGATCAGTTCGCGCAGCCCCTGTAGCTCTGACTGCATCGCCTCGACCGCACGCGACTCGAACGACGAAGTTGCGGCAACCGGAGCTGCTTGGGCAGCCGCAGCCGGCTTTTCGTCAAGCAGCTGACGATCCTGGCCGACCGAACCACGCGATGGCGCGCTCATTTCGGCATGCGCGCTGGCAAGACGAGCCTGAGTCTTGCGCAGCTCGGCTTCCAGGGCCGGGTTCGGCTGCTTCGCCGCCGCCGACTCCATCGGATAATCAAGCACTGCGGTCAACTCGACGCCACCAGCGACCCGACGGTTTCCCGTGATCACGGCATCGGCGCCCAGCTCGTCACGAATCATCTTCATGGCGATACGCATGTCGGCTGCGAAGAAACGTTTGACCTGCATGGCCTGTAGCCCTCAGTTAATTCTGACCCACCGTCGAAACGATGGTGACCTGCTTGTTATCCGGTATTTCTTGATAGGCCAGGACATGAATGTTCGGTACAGCGAGCCGGGCGAATCGCGACAGCATCGCGCGGACCGGACCTGCCACCAGCAAAATCGCCGGCTTACCTAACATTTCTTGACGCTGTGCCGCTTCTACCAGAGAACGTTGCAACTTTTCGGCCATTCCCGGCTCGAGGAGGATGCCATCTTCCGAACCTTGTCCTGCCTTCTGAAGGCTATTGAGCAATATCTGTTCCAACCTGGGCTCAAGCGTGATGACAGGCAGCTGCGGCTCAAGCCCGACAACGTTTTGCACGATTGCACGAGACAGCGCGACACGTACCGCAGCCACCATCGCGGCGGGATCTTGACTCTTGGCGGCAACGTTGGCGATGGCCTCAGCGATGGTTCGGATGTCACGCACCGGCACCTGCTCCTGCAGCAGCGCCTGCAGCACTTTGAGCAACGTAGACAGCGAGATCATCCCAGGCACCAGCTCCTCGGCAAGCTTGGGTGAGCTCTTGGCCAGCAACTGCAGCAGTTGCTGGACTTCCTCGTGGCCGAGCAGTTCATGGGCATGTTTGTGCAGTATCTGATTGAGGTGGGTCGCCACCACGGTGCTGGCGTCCACCACCGTGTAGCCGAGCGATTGCGCCTGATCGCGCTGGCTGGCCTCGATCCACACCGCTTCCAGGCCGAAGGCCGGATCCTTGGCGGCGATGCCGTTGAGCGGGCCGAACACCTGACCCGGATTGATCGCCAACTCACGATCCGGGTACACCTCTGCTTCCGCCAGGCTTACACCCATCAGCGTCAAGCGATAGGCGTTGGGCAGCAAGTCAAGATTGTCGCGAATATGCACCGACGGCATTAAAAATCCGAGGTCTTGGGACAGCTTCTTGCGCACACCCTTGATTCGAGCCAGCAGCTGTCCACCCTGGTTGCGGTCGACCAGCGGAATGAGCCGATAACCGACCTCCAGACCAACCATGTCCACCGCTGTCACATCATCCCAGCCCAACTCTTTAGTCTCGGCGGTGCGCTGGGCAGGGAGCATTTCCTGCTGCTTCTGTACGTCCTGTTCGGCCAGTTGTTTGACCTGCCTCTGGCGGTGCCATATCCAGTAAGCGGCGCCGGCTGCAGCTCCACCGAGACCAAGAAAGGACATGTGCGGCATGCCAGGCACCAAACCCATGGCGATCATGATGCCTGCCGAAACAGCCAGTGCTTTCGGCGATGCGAACATCTGCCGGTTGATCTGCTGCCCCATGTCTTCGGAGCTGGTGACACGGGTCACCATGATGGCTGCAGCGGTCGACAGCAACAGCGACGGTATTTGCGCCACAAGGCCGTCGCCAATGGTCAGAAGCGCATATACCTGGCCTGCGTCGCTGAAACTCATGCCGTGCTGCACCATGCCAATGCCGACACCGCCGATCAGGTTGATGAACAGGATCAGCAGTCCGGCGATGGCATCACCACGCACAAACTTGCTCGCACCGTCCATCGAGCCGTAGAAATCCGCCTCGGAGGCGACTTCGACCCGGCGCAACTTCGCTTCGGTTTGATCAATCAAACCGGCGTTGAGGTCGGCGTCGATGGCCATTTGCTTGCCTGGCATGGCATCAAGGGTGAAGCGCGCGCTAACTTCGGAGATTCGCCCGGCACCCTTGGTGACCACGACGAAGTTGATGATCATCAGGATCGCGAAGACGACGATACCGACGACGTAGTTGCCGCCGATTACTACGTTACCGAAGGCCTCGATCACATGGCCCGCCGCCGATCCGCCCTCATGGCCGTTGATCAGCACCACTCGCGTCGACGCCACGTTGAGCGCGAGACGCATCAGCGTGGCGACCAGCAGAATCGTCGGGAACACGGCGAAATCCAACGGCCGCAATGCATAGACGCTGACCAGCAGCACGACGATCGACAAGGCGATGTTGAAGGTGAACAGCAGATCCAGAAGGAACGGCGGCACCGACAACATCATCATGCCCATCATCACCAGCAACAGCAGCGGCACACCCAGGTTGCCCCGCCCTGCGCCCGCTAGGCCATTGCCGAAATTGATGAGTTGCGTGCGATCCACGTAGACCCCGTCAGACAAGAACAAAGAATTGACGCGAAAACGCATCCTGTTCGAGCTATAGCAAGAAGGAGTCCAATTTTTGATCCCGCATCGATACGGCCCCACCAGGCCATAACGGGCCAATCGAACGCGCCTGGGCTGAGGCAGTCAGACAGTCGACGGGTGGCGTGACGCCGCCCTCCTTCAGTCAAACAGGAGCGTGCTATGAAACAGTGGTTAATCGCCGCAATGGCTAGCTGCGCCGCGGTTGGCGTACAGGCCGAAACCCTTTCAGTCGAAATGAACAAGGTCAACGATCAAGGCGTTGCCAGCTCTGTCGGCACCGTGAAGATCGAAACCACCGATCAGGGTCTTGTATTTCGTCCGAATCTGTCAGGCCTGAACGCGGGTGCGCATGGCTTCCACGTCCACGCCAATGGCAGCTGCCAGCCCGCGGAGAAAGACGGCAAGCAGGCCGCAGCCGTTGCAGCCGGCGGCCACTGGGATCCGAAGAATGCTGGCAAGCACGGCGAACCTTGGGGCGAAGGCCATATGGGTGATCTGCCGGTCCTGATAGTTGACGCCGGAGGCAAGGCCAACCAGCCAGTCCTGGCGCCCCGCCTGAAAAGCCTTGGCGATCTCAAAGGGCATGCGCTGATGGTTCATGAAGGCGGCGACAATTATTCTGATGAACCCAAACCGCTCGGCGGTGGAGGCGCTCGGGTGGCCTGCGGCGTGATCGAGTAACGCCACTGGCGCCTTAAGCCATAAAGCAGGTGGGCTGAAGCCCACCCTACCGGGCCCTGTCCGTGGGTGCGTTTTCGCGAATGCGGATACAGGGTGGGCTTCGGCCAAAGAGGAAGAAAGAACCTGGCCTGGCGGGCCAATCAATCTGCCTCTGGCGAACTCACCCCTGCTTTTATTCACTCTGCAAGGCGCCAGGTTCGCGCTTCACGCCGAGCATGTTTTCACTCGATCATTCATCGCGGCGCAAGTCTGGCGGAATCGGCAAGCTGCTCAACGGATCTGGCCGCTTGCCCTTGCCGGAGCGGTACTGGCGTAGCTGATACACGTACGCCAGTACCTGGGCCACAGCGAGGTACAGCCCCGCTGGAATTTCCCGATCGAGTTCGGTTGAGTAGTACACCGCTCGGGCCAGAGCAGGGGATTCGAGCACCGTCACCTTATGCTCGTTGGCAATTTCGCGGATCTTCAAAGCGACGAAGTCCCCACCCTTGGCCACCAGCATCGGCGCCCCGCCTTTGCTGCCGTCGTATTTCAGCGCTACGGCAAAGTGGGTCGGGTTGGTGATGACCACATCGGCGTCAGGGACGGCCTGCATCATCCTGCGTTGGGCGGCATCACGTTGCAGCTGCCGAATTCGAGATTTGACCTCGGGCTTACCCTCGCTGTCTTTGTACTCGTCGCGCACTTCCTGCTTGGTCATCATCAGCTTCTGCTTGTTGTCCCAAAGCTGGAAAGGGACATCCACCGCGGCAATCAGAATCAGCCCGCAGGCCATCCACAGTGCACACCATCCCACCACCTCGACACTGTGCATGATGGCCAGATCCAATGGCTGTTTGGCGATCGACAGCAGATCGTCCTGATAGGCACTGAGTACGGCAAGCGCCACCATCAGCACCACGACAAATTTACCTAGCGCCTTTAGCAGCTCGACCAGCGCTTTGGTCGAGAACATCCGTTTGAGGCCCGGCCCGGGGTTCATACGGCTGAACTTGGGCGCCATCGCCTTGGCTGAGAAAAGCCAGCCACCCAGCGAAATCGGGCCAATGATCGAGACGAGCAGCAGCACGATCAGCAGCGGCATGATGGCTTCCAGCGCAATCATGCCGCTGCCCATCAACAGCCTCACCATGGAGCCTTCGTCCAGCAGGGTTTCGCGGCTGAGTTCGAAGCTGCCCTGCATGATGGCCATCAGGCTGCCGGCCAGGCTGCCACCAGACGCCAATAAACCGCCAATGCCACCCAACGTCACCGCTACGGTGTTCAATTCACGAGAGCGGGCCAGCTGGCCTTTTTCACGGGACTCACGGATGCGTTTCTCCGTGGGTTCCTCGCTTTTATCAGCACCGCTTTCGCTCTCAGCCATGCACGGCCTCCGGCAGCATTAAGGAACGAATCAGCATCAGCGTAGACCGATCAGTTCGCGCAGCATCGCCAGCGCTTCGCTGACGAAGGTCTGATATTGGGCAAGAATGTCGGCCATGCCGATCCAGACGATGATCAAGCCGAGCACCAGCGTCAGCGGAAAACCGATCGAAAAAATGTTCAGCTGCGGCGCAGCGCGGGTCATCAGGCCGAACGCCAGGTTGACCACAAGCAGTGCCGTGATTGCTGGCAGTACCAACAACAGGCCGGCGCCGAGCACCCAGCCAAGCTTGCCGGCCACTTCCCAGAAATGGTTGGTGCCAACCAGCCAGCCACCGATCGGCAGAGTAACGAAGCTTTCGGTGAGGATTTCCAGCACCACCAAGTGCCCATTCATCGCGAAGAACAGCAGAATCACCAGCATATTGAAGAACTGGCCGATCACCGGCACCGAAACACCATTAGCCGGATCGATCATTGACGCGAAGCCCAAGCCCATCTGCATGGCGAGCAGTTGTCCGGACACGATGAACACCTGAAAGAACAGCTGAAGCACGAAGCCCAGCATCACCCCAATCAGGATCTGCTCCGCAATCAACACCAGCGCCTGCCCGCTCAACGCGTCCACCATCGGCACTGCGGGCAGCCCAGGCACGAGGACGACCGCAATCGCGACCGCCAGATAGAGCCGAACCCGCATCGGCACCAGCTGGGTACCGATGATCGGCATGCTCATCAGCAGTGCCGCAATGCGAAACAACGGCAGCACAAACTGCCCGACCCAGGCGCCGATCTGCGCGTCGCTGAGTTCAAGCACGGGCGCGCACCTTGCGCGAAGTATCGATCATCAGGGTCAACCGATGATCAGCGGAATGTTCTGGACCAGACCCTGGGTGTACTCCATCAGCTCTCGAACCAGCCAAGGCCCGGCCCAGATCAGCGTCAACAGCATGACCAACAGGCGCGGCAGAAAACTCAGGGTTTGTTCGTTGATCTGGGTGGCCGCCTGAAACATCGCCACCACGAGGCCGACCAGCAGACTGGGCACGACCAGCACGCCAACGATCATGGCGGTCATCCAGAGGGCCTCACGAAACAAGTCAACCGCGACTTCGGGTGTCATGCGTGTCTCCGTATAGACCCTAGAGTGTGCCGAAACTGCTGGCCAGCGTACCGATGATCAAACCCCAGCCATCGACCAGCACGAACAGCATGATCTTGAACGGCAGCGAGATGATCAGCGGCGAGAGCATCATCATGCCCATCGCCATCAGCACGCTGGCGACCACCATGTCGATGATCAGGAACGGGATGAAGATCATGAAGCCGATCTGGAACGCGGTTTTCAGTTCGGAGGTCACGAATGCTGGAACCAGGATGGTCAGCGGCGCCGCGTCCGGGGTTTGGATATCGGTCCGGCGCGACAGCCGCACGAACAGCTCCAGATCGCTCTCGCGGGTCTGCGCGAGCATGAAGTTCTTCAACGGCACCTCGGCCCGTGAAATCGCCTCTGGCGCCGACAGCTGCTGATTTAGATAGGGCTGCACCGCCTCGTTGTTAATGCGCTCGAACACCGGCGCCATGATGAACAACGTCAGAAAAATGGTGAGGCCCACCAGGATCTGGTTCGATGGCGTCTGCTGCAGGCCCAGCGCCTGACGCAAGATCGAAAAGACAATGATGATGCGGGTGAAACTGGTCATCAGCATGACGAACGCAGGGATGAAACTCAGCGCTGTCATGATCAGCAGAATCTGCAGGCTGACCGAATATTCCTGCTGTCCTTGGGCATCCGTGCTTAGGGTAATGGCCGGTATCGACAGAGGATTGTCGCCCTGCGCGATCAAACCACCCGCATCCTGGCCCACGGCGAACGGGGCGGCCAGAATCAACAGGGCCGCCAACAACAATCGAAGCATCAGGGCTTGTCCTTATGGTCCCGCCCGAGCAGCTCCATCAGGCGCTGGGCAAACTCCGGGTTGGCGGGCTCGGCATCCGGCAGGTGTACCGGTTCCTCAAGCACATGCAGTGGGGTGATCCGACCGGCGCTCAGGCCGAGCAGCACTTGTTCACTGCCGACCTGAACCAGCACTAGCCGCTCGCGAGGGCCCAGCGCGTGGCTGGAAATCAGCTTGATCGCCTGGTTGCTGCGCGGGTTCAGTTGCTGCATCCGGCGCAGTAACCAGGCAAGCAGAAAGATCAGGCCGATCACCAGCAGCAGCCCAAGCAGCAACTTGGTCATTTGTGTGCCCATGCCAGTGCTGCTCATGCTTGCTGCGGGCTCAGCGGCCACCGCTGGCAAAGCCAGTAACAGCGAGGGGAGCGCCAGGAACCGCATGTCAGCGCAACTTCTTGATGCGTTCGCTCGGACTGATCACGTCAGTCAGACGAATGCCAAACTTTTCGTTCACCACCACCACTTCGCCGTGCGCAATCAGCGTGCCGTTGACCAGCACATCCAGCGGCTCGCCAGCCAGGCGGTCGAGCTCGACCACCGAACCCTGGTTGAGCTGCAACAGGTTGCGAATGCTGATTTCGGTACTGCCGACCTCCATCGAGATCGACACCGGGATATCCAGAATAACGTCCAGGTTCGGCCCTTCGAGACCTGCGGGCACAGCAGCCGACTTGGGGCTGCTACCAAACTCCTCCAGCGGCGCACGAGGCGGTGCCGGCGCTGCCGCCGGGCCCTGGCTCAGCATGGCATCGATATCATCCTGATTGGCGTCACCGGCCTCGGCCAGTGCCGAAGCCCACTCGTCGGCCAGCGCCTGCTCCTCGGGGGAAGTGTTTTCGTGTTCGTCTGCCATCGCTAATCCTCGACCGGCGGGTAATTGAATAAAGACTGAATCAACGTGGTCGCAATACGGATTCGAGCACTTGCAGTGCCAGGTTGCCCTTGTGCGCACCCAGCTTGACCTTGAAAGCCGGCATGCCATTGGCGCGCATGATCATGTCTTCCGGCATTTCCACCGGGATCACATCGCCCGGCTGCATATTGAGAATCTCGCGCAGCTTGAGCTGACGCCGCACCACCGTCGCACTGAGCGGCACGCTTACATCGAGGACGTCCTCGCGCAGCGCGTTTACCCAGCGCTCGTCCTGATCGCTTACATCGGACTGGAAACCGGCATCGAGCATTTCGCGGATCGGCTCGATCATCGAATACGGCATGGTGATGTGAAGATCGCCACCGCCACTCTCGAGCTCGATATGGAACGTCGACACGACCACCACTTCGCTGGGGCTGACGATGTTGGCCAACGCCGGGTTCACTTCCGAATGCACGTATTCGAAATTGACGTCGAGTACCGCGTGCCAGGCTTCCTTCAGATCGACGAATGCCTGGTCCAGAACCATGCGCACCACACGCAGCTCGGTGGGCGTGAATTCACGGCCCTCGATCTTTGCATGGCGCCCGTCACCGCCAAAGAAGTTATCCACCAGCTTGAACACCAGCTTGGCGTCGAGGATGAACAGTGACGTTCCGCGCAGCGGCTTGATCTTCACCAGATTGAGGCTGGTCGGCACATACAGCGAGTGAATGTACTCGCCAAACTTCATCACCTGTACACCGCCTACTGATACGTCTGCCGAACGGCGCAGCAGGTTGAACATGCTGATGCGTGTGTAGCGGGCAAAACGTTCGTTGATCATTTCCAGGGTAGGCATGCGCCCACGGACGATCCGGTCCTGGCTGGTCAGGTCGTAGCTCTTGATGCTGCCCGGTTCGGAATCGCTTTCGGTATCGACCAGACCGTCATCGACTCCGTGCAGGAGCGCATCGATCTCGTCTTGCGAGAGCAGGTCTTGAACAGCCATCTGAAACGACCCCTATTGCAATACGAAGTTGGTGAACAGGACTTGCTCGATCGCGAGCTTGCCGATTTCCTTCTGCGCCAGCTCCTGCACGCTGGCGGTCGCCTGCTGCCGCAGCATCTCCTGGCCGACAGGCGTCGCCAGGCTGGCAAAGTCCTGACTGGAGAACAACATGACCAGTTGATTGCGTAACAACGGCATGTGTTCCTTTAATCCGTCGAGCGCTGCCTGATCACGCGACATCAGCGCAACGCTGACTTGCATGTAGCGCTGGCGCCCACCGGCATTGGTGAAGTTGACAATGAAAGCCGGCGCCAGCACTTCGTAGATTGCCGCTTGGCGCTGGGGCGCAGCATCCTCGCTGGCAGCATCGTCCGCCGGCTTATCTGCCTCGCCTTGAGACATGAAGTACAAGGTAGCGCCCACTGACACCCCGACGGCCAATAGCAATCCTAAGACAATCAGAATGATCAGCTTGAGTTTGCCCTTTTCTTCGGTCGCAGCCGCAGGACTCGGAACGTCCGGAGGTCCTTGTTTCTTTGCCATGCCAAATATCCGTCATTACAAGTGTTTTCACTCGCCTCATTAAGGAAGCGAGCAACTGCTGTGCCAAAGTATCGGCTAGCGAACAGGCAGCGTAAACGATTGCCATGGCGCGTCCGTCTTTTGTAGACGAATAGTCGGAGACTCAGGTTGCCCTGAGCAAAAAAAACCGGGCGCAAAGCCCGGTTCCTGTCAGCACGTTACGGTCACGCGTAGTAATCCACCAAGCCGCGATCACCACCGGTACGCGCGGAGCTGATCTCCATGCTGCCCTGAACGACCTCATCATCCCCTGCAGTCGATACACCGGCGGCGCCACGATCACGCGACTCGCCGCCGCCGTCACCACGCCAACCTCGCGACTGGTCAGAAACGTTCACGTCCATCGTCATCCCCTGCTGAGTGAACATATCGCGCAGCCGCTGCATCTGCCCTTCCAGCGCATCGCGTACGGCTGCATGGGGGCTGAGGAAGGTCACCTGGGTTTGATCCTTGGTCATGTCGATACGAACCTCCATGCGGCCCAGCTCGGCCGGATCAAGCTGAATTTCGGCCGACTTTAGGTTCTGGCTGGACAACCACATCACTCGATCGACCACGGCTTCGCTCCAGCCGGTCTGCTGCATCTGCACAGGTTGTCCCGGCACCATCGTAGGCCGCTGCAGCTGCTGGGTCTGATTCTGCTGAGCAAGCGCCTGAGTCAATGGGTTGAGCCGGTTGAGTGCCACCTCTCCGCTGGCGCTTGGGCGACTATCCTTCGACGCGTCCAACTTCTCGAGCAGTTCACCGAAACCTTCCTCCAGCGAGCGATCTTCGCTCTCGTCGACCAGGGCCTCGCCTTCAAGCAGAGCCGCGGGGAGGGTTTCTTGCGCATCGCTCGCGCCTTCCTCAACCAAGACGGAAGTCATGACAGGGCTTTTCTGGGTCGCCGACTGAAGCTCCAGCGTACGTTGCCCTGCCAGTACCGTCTCGCCTTCTGCCTCGAGACTCTCGGCAGCCACAACCGGCAGTGCCAGGCCAACCAGTAACTCGCTGTCTGGCAGCGGCAGTTCGTCGACGGGCGCCGCCTCGCTGACAGCGCCCTGCCCGCCCATGCCGAACAGCAACAGCGGATCAAGCTCGGCCTCGGGGTTCGGCACGCTGTCATCGACCGTCTCGAGGCTGGCAGGCAAGTCATTGCCGGTTTCGGCCGTTGCCGGCTTTTCGGTGCCGCTTGCCTTGTCGGTTTCCTGACTCGGCTCCTCGCTAGTCGACTTGTCCCGGGCCGGCTTCGCCGCCGCGTTTTGCGCCTCGGCAGGCTTACCCTGGCGCTCTTTCGCGTAGACGTTAGCGAAGCTGGAGGCCTCGTCACGACTGGATTGTTGGGCAGGCTTGGGGGATGCGTTCGCTGCCTTGGCGGCGGCGGTCGGGGCCTTGATATTGAGCAACAGATCGGGGGAAACGGCCATGGATCTTTCCGCTGAGGATGGAGACGTACTCATGCTCAAGCAAACTCCGGGCCACTCGGTAGCGAATGAAGGTTCAGCGGCAGCGTCGCGCCCCCTGCGGGACTGCGGCAAAAAGGTTCCTGTTAGCCAGGTCCTCCCCAACGCTGGCGTTCGGCGCGATAGAGAATGCGCACAATGGCAAATTCGCGCTCGATGCGCTCAATCAGGACCGGCGCCTCATCCAGTTGGTCGCGCCTGGCAGATTCCTCCATTTCACGACAAAGTTCTGCCAGCAGCGCGGCGCCCATGTTGCTGCAGCTACCTTTGAAACTGTGCGCAGCCTGACGCAAGCTCTCTGCTTCGCCGCTCCGACAGGCCGCCTGCAACAGCCGCAGTCGCTCTTCGGAATCGACGAGAAAGGTGTCCAGCAGCACCGGGTACTCCGCCTCCATCACTTCCTGAAGGGTTACCAGCACGCTGGTGTCGATATGCTCGGCCACGGAGATGCTCCTGGCGGTAAACGGCGGATTATGCATGACCGGACCAGTGAAACTCCACGTTGAGCACCTTCCCATCGGGCTGCCAATAAAATCGCTCGCTTAACTGGCGAATCATGCGTAGCCCTCGCCCTCCCAGGTATTCGCTGCAATATTGCTGGTTCAATGCACGCTGCACGTCGAAGCCCGGTCCGCTATCGCGAACAGCGATGCGCAGGTAGCCCTTGGCCCCTTCAGACTTGACGGTAAACTCGATAGACACGAAGCCTTCGCTAAGCGCGTCCAGCCGCCGCTGGCGTTCCTGGTAATAGCTGGCAAAGCCTTCCGCGTCAGCTTTGATGGACGAATCGAGCAACAACACCCCATGCTCCACCGCGTTGGCATAAAGCTCAGTCAACACCGTAAAAATGGTGCCGACACGGTACCGCAGGGGCGAAATCTGCAGCAAAAGCTGCATCGCCATCGGCAAAGGGTCAGCCGAGCGCAGGCTGCCGGGTCGTAGTTCGAAGCAAGTCGACCAGTCTCTCGGCCGTAGCTCTCGGCTTCCGAGTGGGTAGACATGAAGCGGATGAGGCGCAACCGCGCCCGGCTCAGCGATCATGCTCACTTCAACCAAGCTCAGGTCGTCAAGTATTTGACCATGGAAGGCATGCAGCGCCTCCTGAATGTCGTCGAACAGCGTCGCGGGGTCGGAGTTGGACTTCAACACGGCTAGCAGCCGTTGCTCGCCGAACAGCTGATCATCGGCGTTGCAGCTCTCCAACAACCCGTCCGACAGCAACAGCAGGCGATCGCCCAACGCTAGAGGCAGTGTCTCGAAGGTGTCATCGAATGACGTCGCCTCTCGTACCCCTAGCGGCAAATGCCTGGACCGCAAGGGCAACCGTGCGCCGTCCACGGCGTTGATCAGATAACCGTCTGGCAAGCCACCGTTCCACACCCGCAAGATTCCTTGCTCGAGGTTGATGTCGAGAAAAGTGGCGCAGCAGAACATCTCGACCGGCAGGATCAGCTTTAGCTTGGCGTTGATATCGCGAAGGATCTGATTACTCGAGTAGCCCTTGGCGGTCATTCCGTAAAAAGTTTCCGCCAGCGGCATGGCGCCGATCGCGGCCGGCAAACCATGGCCGGTGAAGTCGCCAAGTAGCACGAACATCCTACCGGCCGGCGCTTGGGCAGCGAGCAGCAGGTCGCCATTGAATAGCGCCCGAGGAGATTGTCGATAACGGATGTTGGGGGCGTTAAGACAGCCGGCGTGAGCGACCTTATCGAAAATGGCCTTGGCCGCGCGCTGCTCGTCGAGCAATTGCTGATTGCGGCGGCCGATCAGATCACGCTGCTCCAGCACCGTCGCTTGCAGTCGGCGCAAGCGATGCATGGCCTGGATCTTCGCCTCCAGAATGATCGGGTTGTAAGGCTTGGCGATAAAGTCATCGCCGCCCGCCTCGAGACAGCGAACCAGCGCTTCGTTTTCGGTCAACGAAGTAAGAAAGATGATTGGCACCAGCTCATTGCCAGCCAATTGCTTGATCTGTTGCGCCGCTTCGAAGCCGTCCATCACCGGCATCAATGCATCCATCAATACCAGCTGTGGGCGCTCGCGCTCGAACAGCTCCACCGCTTCGGCGCCATTGGCGGCGGTCACCACGTGATGGCCCTGGCGGCGGACGATAGCCGCCAACAGCATGCGATCAGCCGCACCATCCTCGGCAATGAGTATGGAGAGCCGACGAGGCATCAGGCGATCGCGAACAGTTGTTCGAAGTTGGAAACCGAAAGGACTTTGCGGACATCAGGGTTGCAATTGATCAGGCGAATATCGGCCTTATCGCTGCCCGCATGATCGCGCAACAGTAACAACATCCCAAGGGCAGAACTGTCGAGATAGGTCGCGCCGTTGAGGTCGACCACATAGCGTCGCGGCGAACTCCCAGCGCATTGATAGGCATCGCGAAAAGCCTGGTGCGTGTTGAAATCGAAGCGCCCTCGAATCGTTATGGTCAGCTCCTGTCCATCTGCCGATAGCTGTGAACTGATGGTCATCTAGCACTCCTGATCCGAACGAGGTCGTGGCCTTTCGCCACGGCTGTCGTTATTGCTGGGTTGGTGCCGGCGCGCAGCGTGGCGCCACGTCCAGGGCCTGCAGCTTCAATTCCAACCGCGCTAATGTAAAGAAGCTGATGAAGATTTAGCACCCTAAGCCCAGCGCAGCAAGCCTCAATCCTGTTTAGGGCGACTCGAGAGTCGCTGGGAAAATTCGTCCAGCAATTTTTGCTCTCGCTTGTCCGCTGCGGTCCGGGCCTCCTGCAGATAGCGCTCGACCAGTTTGCGCAGGCCGTCGAGCCGGGCACGTCGCTGTTGCCATTGCTCGCGCAGCTTGTCGAGGTTGTTGCGGTGCCAGTCCAGGCTGCGCTGCTGTTGCCCGATGGCCGACTCGAGCTGAGAGAGAAAACGCTGGTAGTTCATCAGCCACTGGCCGGACACGCCTTGGCTGCCTTGGGCCATCCACTGCTGCTGGTAATCGGCGAAGTACTGCCGTAACTCGCCCAGCTTGGCTTCGGCCTGTGCAACTTGCGTCTGGCCTTGTCCAAACAGCTTCGCAGCCTCTCGCTCGGCACGCTCGGCCATCTCAATCACCGGCGCCAGACGCGCCGCACGGCTGGCTGCCACGGATTAGCCCGCGGCCTTGGGGTTGAACACGCTGGCCAGCAGCGCTTCGCTCTGCGCCAGGTGCTCGGCCTCGTTCAGGCCCTGCCGTAGATAGCGAACCATTTCGGCCTGCCGGGCGATGGCGAGGTCGGTTTCCGGATCACCGCCGGGTACATAGGCGCCAACGCTGATCAGGTCGCGGCTCTGTTGAAAGCGCGACCAAAGCTGCTTGAAGCGTTGGGCATTACGCATATGCTCGGCGCTGACCACCTGCGGCATAACTCGGCTGATTGACGCCTCGATGTCGATGGCCGGGTAATGCCCCTCCTCAGCCAAGCGGCGAGAAAGCACAAAATGGCCGTCGAGCACGCCGCGCGCCGCATCGGCGATCGGATCCTGCTGATCATCACCTTCGGACAGGACGGTATAGAACGCGGTGATCGAGCCGCCGCCCTCCTCCGCATTACCCGCGCGCTCAACCAAGCTTGGTAGCTTGGCAAATACCGATGGCGGGTAGCCCTTGGTCGCGGGCGGCTCGCCAATGGCCAGGGCGATCTCGCGCTGGGCCTGGGCGAATCGCGTGAGCGAGTCCATCAACAGCAGCACATTCTTGCCCTTGTCGCGGAAATACTCGGCGATGCGCGTGCAATACATGGCGGCGCGCAAACGCATCAACGGCGCATCGTCTGCCGGCGAAGCCACCACCACCGAACGCTTGATACTTTCCTCGGTAAGGATGTTCTCGATGAATTCCTTCACTTCACGGCCACGCTCGCCAATCAGCCCGACGACAATGATGTCGGCCTCGGTGAAGCGCGTCATCATGCCCAGCAGGACCGACTTACCGACGCCGGTGCCCGCGAACAGGCCGAGACGCTGACCGCGCCCGACGGTCAGGAGGCCATTGATGCTGCGGATGCCGACGTCCAGTGGCTCGCTGATGGGGTGACGCTTGAGCGGGTTGATCACCGGGCCATCCATGGGCACCCAGTCTTCGGCCTTCATCCCACCCTTGCCGTCCAATGCACGCCCGGCGCCATCCAGCACGCGCCCCAACATCGAGGTGCCCATGGGCAGGCGGCCGGTGTTGGCCAAGGGCACCACCCGAGCACCGGGGGCAATGCCGGCGAGGCTACCGACCGGCATCAGGTAGAGCTTGCCGCCTGAAAATCCCATTACCTCGGCTTCGACCTGGGTCGGATGGTAGCTGTCCTCGTTGATCACCAGGCAGCGGCTGCCGACAGCGGCGCGCAAGCCTTCCGCTTCCAGCGTCAGCCCGACCATACGCAACAACCGACCCTCGAGGATCGGTTGGCTGGGAAGCTTGATCGCCTCGCCATAGGTTTCGAAGCGCTTGGCAAAACTGGTTCGTTCAAGGCGCATCTGGCTGCTCCGTGCCTGGGTGCAGGTCCAGGTGCAGATCGGCGTCCGGCGGGCTGGTGGCGTTTTCCCGCTGCTGTTCGAACAGCTGCGTGATGGCCTGTCCCAGGCGCGTCTCGACGCTGGCATCGATCCGGCTCTGCTCGGTCTCGATCCGGCAGCCGCCCGGCAGCAGATCACTGTCCTCGACGATCTTCCAGGTCTCTTCGTGACGCTCGCGCAGCGCTTTGACCAGGTCGAAATCTTGCGGGTTGATGTAGATGCGCACGTTGCTGGCGCCCATGGGCAGCAATTTTAGCGCCTCGCGCAGCACCTGACGGATCTGGCTGGAATCGATCAGCAGGTCGCGCTGAATCACTTCGCGGGCCAGCTGGCTGACCAGGGTGACCATGGCGTGCTCGAGGTTGCGGTCCTGCTCGGCGATGGGTTCGAGCAGCTGCCCCATCAGCTTTTCCAGGCTGTCCAGCTTGGGCGTCAGCGCCGCCTCTGCCTCCTGCCTGGCCTTGAGCTGACCGGCGTGAAAGCCATCCTTTTCGCCAGTGCTGAAACCTTCGTTGTAGGCCTCCTGACGGATCGCCTCGAGTTCGTCGAGCGTCAGCGGTTTGACTTCCTCGACCGGTACGTCTTCGCTGCGTGACAGTTCTTCGTCTTCGGCCGGCGCCTCGCCAATCTCCGCGGCTTCCGGCTCTGCGCCCAAGGGGTCGAAGCTCGGCAAGGCCCAGCGATCGAAAACGTTGACGTCTTTCGCGCGGATCACATCGCTGGGGTTTTCCTTGGACATTCGGTTTCAGTGCCTTGCTAGACCATTTCCTCGCCGCCCTTGCCACCGAGCACGATTTCTCCGGCTTCGGCCATGCGGCGAGCGATGGTGAGAATTTCTTTCTGGGCGCCTTCGACTTCGCTGATGCGCACCGGCCCCTTGGCTTCCAGGTCGTCGCGCAGCAGTTCGCCGGCGCGCTTGGACATGTTCTTGAAGACCTTTTCCTTGATCGCTTCGTCAGCGCCCTTGAGCGCCATGACCAGCACATCGGAGGATACTTCGCGCAGCAGCACCTGAATGCCCCGGTCGTCGACATCGGCGAGATTGTCGAAGACGAACATCAGGTCTTCGATCTGCGACGACAGATCCTCGTCGACATCGCGAATGGCGTCCATCAACTGGCCTTCAACGGAGCTGTCCAGGAAGTTCATGATGTCCGCGGCACGCTTGACGCCGCCCAGCGTTGCTCGCGTGGTATTGGCGTTGCCGGAGAACTGTTTCTCAAGGATCAGGTTCAGCTCCTTCAGCGCGGCGGGCTGCACCGTGTTGAGCGACGATACACGCAGGACGATGTCCAGCCGCACCTTATGGTCGAAGTGAGAGAGCACCTCGCCAGCCTGATCGGGGTCCAGATAGGCCACCACAATCGCCTGGATCTGCGGGTGTTCGTAGCGGATCACATCGGCAACGGCACGCGGCTCCATCCACTTCAGGCTGTCCAGGCCGCTGGTATTACCACCGAGCAGGATGCGGTCGATCAGGCCACCCGCCTTGTCCTCACCGAGGGCCTGCGTGAGCATCTTGCGGATATAGCCGTCCGAACCTACGCCAAGGCTGGTCTGGTCGCCGACGATCTCGACAAACTCACCCATCACCTGTTCGATCTGGTTCTTCTGCACGTTGCGCAATTGCGCCATTGCCGTGCCGACCTTCTGTACTTCCTTCGGGCCGAGATGACGCAGCACCTGCGCCGCGTCGGCCTCGCCCAGCGAAAGCAGCAAGACCGCCGCCTTGTCGATTTTGTTCAGCTTGACCGGAACTCGAGCATCACTCATCTGCGTTGATCCACTCTTTGACGACCTGAGCCACCCGGCCCGGATCTTCTGCTACCAGATTCTTGATGGCATTCAATTGCGCATCGTATCCCTCGGTCGGGCTTGGCAGCATGATGCTCTGCGGCCCGCTCAAACTGACTCGATCATTGGACAGCGCCCCGTCGATGCCTTCCATGTCACCGAGCTCGGCATCACCGCCCACTGTTTGCAGTTCCTTGCTCTTGCCGGCGTTGGTCAGGTTGTTCAGCACGGGCCGCAGCACGCCGAACACCAGAACCAGGATGAACAGGACACCGAGCACCTGCTTGACGATGTCCCAGAACCACGGCTGCGAGTAGAACGGACTTTCAATAAAGGTCTCGTCGAGCGAGTCAGCGGCGAACGGCGCATTGATCACACTGACGCTGTCACCACGGCTTGCATCAAAACCGACCGCGTCCTGTACCAGCCGGGTGAAGCGCGCCAGTTCTTCGGCGGTACGCGGTACCCGAGTGGTGGTGCCGTCAGCGGCAATGGTCATCTGGTCATCGAGCACCACGGCAACCGACAGCCGACGCAGGCGTCCCTGTTGCTGCTTGGTGTAGCTGATCGACCGATCCAACTCATAGTTGCGGGTCGCCTGCTCACGCTTGTCTGCCGGATACGGCGCCAACATCGGTTGCCCGGTCGCGGGGTCCATGACTTGCTGACCATTGGCATCCAGCAACGGCTGGCCCGGAGCGATGGCACCCGCCGCGCCGGCCTGCCCGGCAACAGCATTCTCGGGCGCAGCAGCGGGGCCCGGTGGTTGATTGCTGAGGGCCCCAGGCACACCTTGCGGGCCGAGGCTGCTCTGACGCTGCTCGCTGACGCTCTGCTCGCTGCGCAGCGCGGGCTGATCGGGGTTGAAGGTCTCGGACGTGGATTCGACTGCACTGAAGTCCACATCAGCAGACACTTCAGCCTTGTAGCGGCCGCTGCCCAGCACCGGCTGCAGGATGTTGTGCACGCGCTGGGTGTAAAGGCTCTCCATACGACGGCTGTAGTCGAACTGCTTGCCGGCCATGCTCAGCTCGGTCAACTCCTGCTGATCGGATAGCAGGTTGCCCTTCTGATCGACTACAGTGATCTGTGACTTGGTCAGCTCAGGCACGCTGGTCGCGACCAGATTGATGATCGCCATCACCTGGCTTGGCTCAAGATTGCGACCCGGATAGAGTTCGACCAGTACCGATGCGCTCGGCTTGCGCTCGTCGCGGACGAATACCGAGCTCTTCGGAATGGCCAGGTGGACGCGCGCGCCCTTGACGTTATTCAGACTGGAAATGGTGCGACCCAGCTCGCCTTCAAGACCACGGCGATAGCGGGTCGCTTCCATGAACTGGCTCGTGCCGAGGCCTTGCTCTTTGTCGAGAATTTCAAAACCGATATTGCTGTCGGTCGGAGCGATACCAGCACTGGCCAGCTTCAACCGCGCACGCGCAAGGTCATCGGCCTTGACCAGCAGGGCGCCGGAATTGGGCTCGACCGTGTAGGAAATGTCGGCGGCCGCCAAGGTTTCCATCACCTGGTTGGCGTCCATTCCGGCGAGGCTGCCCAGCAATGGCCGGTAGTCCGGCTGCTGCGACCAAAGCACGACTGCAAAACCGATAGCAACGCTCGCCGCCAAACCGACCAGCAGGCCGATCTGCCGCAGCATCGACATTTCAGACAGGTTTTCCAGAAAGGAAAGACCCAGCAAAGGCTTCTTCGGAGCATCCGAACCAACCGGCACCGGGGCATTGCTAAGCGCGTCAGCCATAGTTCAAATCCTGCCTTAGACCGGCATCTGCATGATGTCTTGATACGCCTGGACCAGCTTGTTGCGGACCTGGGTCATGGCCTGAAAGGAAACGCTGGCTTTCTGTGACGCGATCATGACTTCGGTCAGATCAATGCCACCCTGGCCCATCTCGAAAGCGGTAGCTAACTGATTGGAAGCCTGCTGGGTTTCGTTCACTTTATTGACGGCTTGGCCGAGCATGTCGGAAAAGCTCGCCGCGCCCACTTCTGGAGCCGCAGTCACGGGCTTGGAGCGTGCCATTGCATCGGTCTGCATGGCCCGCATTTCCAGCATCAAGCGATTGAATTCAATACCCTGACTCATCATTCCTCCAACAGCTGCGGTTTTTTTGACGCCTCGCAGCAGGCACAGGAGTAATAGCAACATCGGTGCCAGTGTCCGCACGACCATTCCGATCCGCTGCCGCGCGGGAGACGAACGGCGCCAAGCAGGGTTAGGGCACTGTTACGCTGATCACGCTGCTGGCTGTACCGCGACGCGAAGCGCGCAACCCCCTAGCCTGTCGTGTATCGCTGGCACGATGCGTTGAAGTAGGCCAAGCCCCGGTCCGTCAGCGATTTCGCCCCTGCGTATCCATCCCTGAATCCGGACCCAAAGCCGACGATGACCGCCACCGCCGCTCCATCTCAACGCCTGTTCAAGGACAGCTCGGCCTCCACCGTCGTGGCCGGCTTCATTGCCATGCTCACCGGCTACACCAGCTCGCTGGTGCTGATGTTCCAGGCCGGGCAGGCCGCTGGGCTCAGCGGCGGACAGATCTCCTCCTGGATCTGGGCACTGTCGATCGGCATGGCGATTTGCAGTATTGGCCTGTCATTGCGCTACCGGACGCCTGTGGTCATCGCCTGGTCGACGCCCGGTGCGGCGCTGTTGATCAGCAGCCTGCCGGGCGTTCCTTACGGCGAGGCGATCGGTGCCTTCATCTTCGCCTCGGCGCTGATCGCCCTGTGCGGGCTAGCCGGCAGCTTCGAGCGGCTGATGCGCAAGGTGCCCGCGTCGCTGGCAACGGCGTTGCTGGCGGGCGTCCTGTTCAACATCGGCAGCGAGATTTTTCGCGCGGTAGAAGTCCAGCCAGTGCTGGTGCTGGGTATGTTCTTCAGTTACCTGCTCGCCAAGCGCTTTCAACCCCGCTATGCGGTGCTTTCGGCGCTGCTGATTGGCTGTGGCCTGTCGGCAATGATGGGTCTACTGAACTTCAGTGAGCTGAGCCTGGAAGTCGCGGCGCCGGTCTGGACTACACCGGATCTATCGCTTGCCGCCATCTTCAGTATTGGCATTCCGCTATTCGTGATCGCCATGGCCTCGCAGAACATGCCGGGGCTGGCCGTGCTTCGCGCTGAGGGCTATCCGGTGCCGGCATCGCCACTGATCTCGGTGACCGGCATCGCCTCGGTGCTGCTGGCACCCTTTGGCTCTCATGGCATCCATCTGGCCGCGATCACCATGGCCATCTGCAGTGGCCCGGAAGCACATCCGGACCCGGCAAGGCGCTATACCGCAGCCGTCTGGTGCGGCGTCTTCTATGGCATCGCCGGAATTTTCGGCGCCACCCTGGCCGCCCTCTTCGCCTCCTTCCCGGCTGCCCTGGTGTTATCCATCGCAGCATTGGCGCTGCTCGGCTCGATCGGGAGCGGCCTGACCCAGGCCATGCAAACACCGCGTGAACGCGAAGCGGCGCTGATTACCTTCATGGTGACGGCGTCGGGCCTGACCCTATTCGGCATCGGCTCAGCGCTGTGGGGGTTGGTAGCGGGTGTGCTGACGCTATTGATCGTCAGCGCACCCAAGGGATCGGCCTGAATCGCCCCAGCGAATCAGATTGCCGTGGCACCACCGTCGACCGCCAGCGCGTGGCCGGTGGTAAAGGCCGCACCATCGCTGCAGAGATAGAGCACTGCAGCGGCAATTTCTTCAACCTTGCCTACACGACCTACCGGATGCATGGCAGCGGCAAACTCTGCCTTGCGTGGGTCCGCCTCATAAGCACGACGAAACATGTCGGTATCGATCACCGCCGGGCAGACGGCGTTGACCCTGATTTTCTTCTTGGCGTACTCGATGGCTGCCGACTTGGTCAGGCCGATGACCGCATGCTTGGACGCCGAATAGATGCTCATCTTCGGCGCTGCCCCCAGGCCTGCCACCGACGCCGTATTGACGATGGCGCCGCCGCCCTGTGCGAGCATTAGCGGCAGCTGGTGCTTCATGCACAGCCAGACGCCTTTGACGTTGACCCCCATGATGGCGTCGAACTCGGCTTCACTGCCTTCAGCCAGGCGGCCCTGTTCGATTTCGATTCCGGCATTGTTGAAGGCGTAGTCGATGCGACCATAAGTCGCCACCGCCTGCTCGACCATCGCCTTGACCTCCGCGTCGCGGGTAACGTCACAGCGCACGAATACAGCCTCGCCGCCAGCCTCACGAATGGCTTCGGCGCAAGCCGCCCCGCCTTGCTCATCCACATCAGCCACGACTACCTTCAGCCCCTGCTCGGCGAACGCCAATGCTGTCGCGCGGCCAATGCCTGCCGCACCGCCGGTAACCAATGCAACCTGACCGGAAAAAGACATGCTCATGCTAGATACCCTGATCGATTTAATGAAGGCGCCGAGTCCGAATGTGACTGCAAGCCAAACGCTGGTCATGGTTATACCGCTATCCTTCCCTCCGATTAAGCAGGGGATGGCGATATCACTCACGCGGATGCCAATGCATTCCAGCACGCCCGCCTTGCTTGCAGTGCTGCTCCAGGGAGGCTAAACCAAGGGTTTGCACACACAAGAGGTTTCCATGGACAAGACCAATCGCCAGTTCCTGCTGGCCAAGCGCCCGGTCGGCGCACCTAACCGCGAAACCTTCGAGTACGCGGAAAAACCGCTGGGCGAACTCGGCCAGAACCAGATACTGGTCAAGAACGAATACCTGTCGCTTGACCCAGCCATGCGAGGCTGGATGAACGATGCGAAGTCCTACATTCCCCCGGTCGGCATTGGCGAGGTGATGCGTGCCCTCGGCGTGGGAAAGGTCATCGCTTCCCAACATCCTGGGTTTGCCGAAGGCGATTACGTCAATGGCGCGCTGGGCGTGCAGGACTACTTCCTCGGCGAGCCGAAAGGCTTCTACAAGGTTGATCCGAACCAGGCGCCGCTGCCTCGCTACCTGTCTGCGCTAGGCATGACTGGCATGACCGCCTACTTCGGCCTGCTGTCTGTGGGTGAGCCGAAAGCCGGCGAAACGGTGGTGATTTCCGGTGCAGCCGGAGCAGTTGGCAGCGTCGCGGGACAGATCGCCAAAATCAAAGGCTGTCGCGTAGTTGGGATCGCCGGTGGCGCCGACAAGTGCCGCTTCCTCACCGAGGAGCTCGGATTCGACGCCGCCATCGATTACAAGAGCGAGGATGTGGCAGCAGGCCTGAAGCGTGAATGCCCGAAAGGCGTTGACGTGTACTTCGACAACGTGGGTGGCGACATCCTTGATGCAGTGCTGACGCGCATTGCCGTTGGCGCGCGCATCGTGATCTGCGGTGCTATCAGCCAGTACAACAACAAGGAGGCAGTCAAAGGCCCGGCCAACTACCTGTCGTTGCTGGTCAACCGCGGACGTATGCAAGGCATGGTGGTGATGGATTATGTCTCACGTTATCCAGAAGCCATGAAAGACATGGCTGGCTGGATGCAGAGCGGTGAGCTGAAGAGCAAGGAAGATGTCGTCGAGGGCCTGGAGACTTTCCCAGAGACATTGATGAAGCTGTTCACTGGCGGCAACTTCGGCAAGCTGGTGCTGAAGGTCAGCTGAGCGCGCTAAATCGCCGGTCGCCGCGATGGCGGCCGGCTAGTTGATCACGCCAGTTCTGCAACGACTGCTGCCAACGCCTGAGCTGGATCGGCGGCCTGGGCGATCGGACGGCCGATCACTAAATAATCTGAACCTGCTGTAATCGCCTGCGCAGGGGTGAGAATGCGCCGCTGATCATCCGCTGCGCTGCCGGCGGGACGAATGCCCGGCGTCACCAGCTGCAAACCGGCGAACTGCGCTTTCAAGGGTTGCGCCTCCTGAGCCGAGCAGACCAGCCCATCCAGGCCCGCCTTCTCAGCCAGCCCTGCGAGACGCAATACTTGCTGCTGCGGTGGCAGATCCAGGCCGATGTCAGCAAGGTCTGCCTGCTCCATGCTGGTCAACACCGTAACGCCGATCAGCAGTGGCTTCTGCCCGCTCAGCTTATCCAGCGCTTCCCGGCAAGCAGTCATCATCCGCAGGCCGCCCGAGCAATGCACGTTGACCATCCACACGCCCAGCTCTGCTGCCGCCTTGACGGCCATAGCCGTGGTGTTGGGGATGTCGTGGAATTTCAAGTCGAGAAACACCTCGAAGCCTTTGGCCTGCAAAGCTTCCACCACCGGTGGGCCGCAACGGGTGAACAGTTCCTTGCCGACCTTGACGCGACACAGAGCCGGGTCTAGTTGGCCGGCCAATGCCAGCGCAGCATCACGGGAGGGGAAATCGAGCGCAACGATGATCGGAGTGTGGCAGGGCATGGCACGTCCTCGGCAAAATTCGGCACGTATTGTCGCAGAAAAACCGGTAACCGGCGGAGCTGCTCAGACGCCCGCAAGGCCACAGTCCGCGCCGGGATGGCCTAACGCTGCAGCCGGGCGTAAGGTGGTGTACATACCGATCAAGCTACTGGAGAACTCACATGCCTTGGTATATCTGGCTTTTACTGGCTCTCGTAATCGGAACAATTATCGGCGGCTTGCTGATGTTGCGCGCAGGGGCCCGCAAGATTCCGCTGACCGACGAGCAAAAACAGCGCATCGCTCAGCGTAATGCCGAGGCAGATGCCCAAGACGCTCGGGATCGCTGAACACAGCCTTGCGTAGCACTGCGTCCACTCGGCTTGGCACCCATGAACCGCGCGTCTATAAAGTGCTGCAATCAGCGGCCATCGATGGCCTTTGGCCATGATTCAGGCGATCATTCATCCTCTCAACAGGATGATTGAATGTCAGCATCTCGCTCCCTCACCGATAACCTCGACCCCAACGCTAAAAGCGCCTTCGCTCGTCGCACCCTGCCCGGCATCGCCTGCCTATTGGCGGCCGCGCTTCTGGCGGCTGCGGTTGCGGTTATCCAAATCGCCAGCACTATTGACAGTGATGCGCTTGTGCGGGAGCGCTTCCTGACGGGCAAGGCGTTTGAAGCGCACCAACGCGGCATGAGCCGCCACGTAGCGGATAACGCGTTCTGGGGTGATGCCTATGCCAATCTGAGCAGTCGGGTGAACCTGAACTGGGCATACGAACAAGAAAACCTGGGGCCTTCGCTGTACCAGGATTTTGGCTACGACGCCGTTTTCGTGATCGATCCGGACGGGAAAACCACCTACTCGGTCATTCGCGGTGAACTTGTTCAGGTCGATGCGCAGCAATGGCTCAAGAACGGGCTAAAAACGCTGCTGATCGATGCGCGGATAGCCCTTGAGGATGACGAGACGTCCGCTGGCATACTCACCGCCGAAGGCCATCCGGCCATGGCGACTGCTGCAGTGATGACCACCGGGGGCAGCGATATCGAAGAGCAACCCGGCCCTGCCTCGGTATTGGTCTTCGTTGACCTGATGGACCCCGAGTGGCTGCTTGACCTCGGAGAAGCCTACGCCGTCGAAGGCCTGCGCGTAGACCGCGGCAACGAGCATATCGAGGGTGCACAGGTCGAACTCAACAGGCTCGATGGCTCGCCAGTGCGTTTTACCTGGAGCGTGTCGCAACCCGGTGAATATCTGCTGTGGATCACGTTGCCGGTGCTCGGTGCAGTCACTCTCGGGCTCAGCCTGCTGGCCTGGCTGCTGTTGTGCCAGGCACTCAAAACCGTCCGCATCATGGACGCCAGCTACAGGCGCCTGGTGATCAGCCGCACCGCATTGGCGGCCAGTGAAGAGCGCTTTCGTGACGTGGCGGAAGCTGCTTCCGACTGGATATGGGAAACGGACCATCATGTCCAGCTCACCTACCTGTCTGCTCGCTTCGAGGAAATTACCGGGCATGTGCCTGCGACCTGGATTGGCCGCCCGCTGATCGGCCTGCTGGTCACTGATCACGCCGCACTGCAGGAATGGCTGAGCGGTAAACACAACGTGCCGCTGCGTTGCAGCTATCACGCCGCGGATGGATGCGTGCGGCATTGTCGCCTGTCTGCCCGGGAGATCCGCGATGGCGGCCGACTGCTGGGATATCGCGGCACTGCCAGCGATGTCACCGAAGAGACCAAGGCACAGGCTCGTGTCCAATACTTGTCTCAGCATGACGCCTTGACCGGCTTGCCCAACCGAAATCGGCTGCGCGATTACCTCGAGAGCAAACTCAATTCGCTAACCACCGCGTCGCGGCTGACCGTTCTCTATATCGATCTGGATCGCTTCAAGCCGGTGAATGACACCCTCGGTCATGGCGCCGGCGACGAGGTCCTTATCGGTGTCGCCAACCGTCTGAAACAGTGCATCCGAGGTGACGATCTGGTCGCCCGCCTGGGCGGCGATGAGTTCGTCATGGTGATGAGCCGCTTACAACACAACGAAGACATCGAGGCGCTATGTGCCCGCGTTGTCGGTGCCATCAGCGAGCCATTCAGCTATGAGGACAAGCAGATCCACATAGGCGCCAGCGTCGGAATTGCCTTGGCGCCTACCGATGCCAGCCAGGCCAGCGAGCTGCTGCGGTGCGCCGACATCGCCTTGTATCAGGCCAAGGCCGACGGGCGTGGCACCTGGTGCTTCTATGGCATTGAGATGGACAAGCGACTGCATGAACGGCGCAGTCAGGAAGACGAGCTGCGCCAAGCGATTGCCGAAGGTCAGTTCGAAGCGTATTACCAGCCCCGTTATCTGAGCGAAGACATGCGTATCAATGGTGCTGAAGCGTTGCTGCGCTGGCACCATCCCAGCCGGGGTCTGCTGCTACCCGAACAATTCATTCCGCTGGCAGAAGAGACCGGGCTGATCGTGCCACTGGGCGAATGGGTGCTGCGCGAGGCCTGCTTCGAGGCGGCAAACTGGAGTGATGACCTGGTTGTGTCTGTCAATCTATCGCCGCTGCAACTTCGCATTGGCGATCTCCACCAGGTGATACTCAGCGCGCTCGGTGATAGTGGCTTGCCCGCAAACCGACTGGAACTGGAGATTACCGAAACCGCGTTGCTGCAGGAAAACGAGAGCACTCTGGGTGTGCTCAATCGGCTGAAATCGCTCGGCCTGCGACTGGCAATGGATGACTTCGGCACTGGCTACTCATCGCTGAGCAACCTACGTAACTACCCGTTCGACATGATCAAGATCGACGGCAGTTTCATTGCGGGCATGTCCCTCTCAGTAGAAAACCATTCCATTGTCAAAGCGTTGATCGACCTCGGCCGTGGTTTGCGTATGCGCGTTACCGCTGAAGGTGTGGAAACGCTGGAACAGCTGAACCTACTGCTGGCTGACGGTTGTAGCGAACTGCAAGGGTTCCACATGAGCCATCCGCTGCCCGCGAAGGAGCTCAGCGCGTTGCTCAGCAAGGCCCGTCCGGCCGACGAGGCGAATCCATAATCCGTCAGCACATTCAACGCTTGAGTTCGAAATTGATCTGCGCCCCATCGATGATGGCTTCGTCCTGGACCATTCCTGGCAAAAGCTCGCCGCTCATCTGCAGCGAGCGAGAGTCCTGACTGGATTCGAACAGCGGCGGAAGCAAACTCAGGGACGTCGGTTCGTCCGCTGGACCGAGGCTTTCGGTCCAATCCTCCGGTAGGCTCAGGTCGAGATCCGGCTCGGGCAGTTCCACCTTCTCCAGCTTGGTCTTTGGCGCAGCGGCGGGTGCACCCTTGACCTTTGGCGGAGGGGCCGCGGGTTCGGCTGGTGATGGTTCGGGGTTCGCTACCAAAGCCGACTCGGTTTCGATCTCGATGCTCTCCGGGCGATCCCTCGCATCCAGCTTGGGCTCGGCTATTACCGGCGCAGCAGTATCAGGCGTCGAAACAGTGACCTTGGGCGGTGCAGGAGGCGCAGGCTGATCCGGAACCTTGTCGCAGGCGCCAAGGAGCGATAGCCCCACCAGCATCAGCCATCTCATCTGCCGCCCTCCTCGTATCAATTAGCTCGATTGTCGGCAAAGCTCTCCAGCAAGCTCACCCAAGGTCTTCAATGCTCGCTCCGCCTCGGCCGTCCAGGGCAGCGCGCAGTTGAGCCGCACACAGTGATTGAACTGCTCAGTGTTGCTGAAAATCAGACCCGGCGCGATGCTGATCCCCCGCTGCAACGCCTGGACATGCAGATCCTTGGTATTCACCCGGGCCGGTAAACTGACCCAGAGAATGAAACCGCCCGTAGGTCGAGTCATCTGAGTGCCTTCCGGGAAGTAACGTTGCACGGCCAATTGGAAAGCGCTGAGATTCTTTCGGTACTCGTGGCGGATGTAGCGCAAATGGCGGTCATAACCCCCATTTTCCAGATACGCGGCAACGCCCATCTGCGTAACGCTGCAGGCCGAATGCGTGCTGAAGGTCTGCAAACGCTTAATCTCCTCACGGTAGCGGCCAGGAATAATCCAGCCAATACGCACACCGGGTGAAATGGTCTTGGAGAAGCTTGAGCAATAAATCACCCGCCCCTCGGTATCATTGGATTTGAGCGCCCTGATCGACCCGACGTCGAACAACAACTCGCCGTAGATATCGTCTTCGACAATCTGAATGTCGAAATTCGCTGCCAGCTTCAGCAACTGCTTCTGCCGTACGTCGGGAACACTGCCACCGAGCGGATTGCTTAAACGCGCCGTCAGTACCAGCGCCTTGATCGGCCACTGGCTGGCCGCGAGCTGCAACGCTTCGAGGCTAAGCCCGGTATCCGGATCACAAGGGATCTCGATCACCTTGAGCCCGAGCAAATCGGCCAATTGCAGCAAACCGTAGTAACTGGGCGACTCCGCTGCGATCAAATCGCCGGGTTTGGTCAGCACGCGCAAGGACATCTGCAGCGCATCGACGCAGCCGTGCGTAATCACCACGTCGTCAGGTCCGACGACCACGCCCGCGTCGCGCATGCGAATCGCCACCTGCCGGCGTAGCGGCTCGTAGCCGGGGCTGAACATGTAGCTGAATGCCTGCTGACTCTGGAAACGAGTGACCTTGGCGAGCTGTTGATGTAACGCACGAGCCGGTAGATAGTCCACGTGCGGTACGGCGGCACCTAGCGGTATAAGCCCGTCACGGCGCGATTCACTGAGCACCTGATTGATGATGCTGCTGCGGGTGACCAACGTCGGCCGTTCGACCTGAGCGATATCCGGTGTGGGCGCGGTCAGTGCGGGAGTGTGATGAACGTAGAAACCGGATTGCGGACGGGCGCGGATCATGCCCTGGTCTTCCAGATTGGCATAGGCCTGCAGGACCGTCGCGTGGCTGACGTTCAGCTGCATGCTCATTTTGCGCACCGAGGGCACCCGCTCGCCCGGGCGATAGACGCCTCGCCGGATATCGTCGGCGAGCTGGTGTGCAATACGCTGATAAAGCAACAGATTGGTCATTTCGTCCGTCTCCGCCAACTGGACCATAACAGTAGTACAACACCGTTATGCACGACCAATACAGTTACCCGCTAACTCGCCGACACAGTCAGTTACCTTTATAACTATCTGAGTTCAACGGGGGCTGCTCAGACGTCCTTGCTCGTCAGAAAACAAAACCTCGACCCGCCGATTCTGTGCACGTCCGCGCGCCGACGCGTTCTCGGCGACGCGATATTGCTCGCCATAGCCGACCACCTCGATACGCCCCGCATCGATCCCGAGGCTTTGCATGAAGTCGCCGACCGTTTGCGCACGCGCCTTGGACAAGGCGAGGTTTTCGGCCGCATCCCCGCGATTGTCCGTATAGCCCTCGATCCGGACCCGCCGCTTGGGATTGAGCTGCAGGAAATGGACGACCTTGAGCAGCGTGCGGTTGGCGGATGCGCCTAGTTCGGCACTGGCCGCCCTGAACAGCACGTCACCCAGGGTCATGACCAGACCGCGATCGGTCTCGGCCGCCGCCAGGCTGACCATCTGATCCTCCAGCCAGCGCCCCTGATGTTGCATGTCGAGCATCCTGGCTTCCTGTACAGCCTGACGTAGACGCTCTAGCTCCATGCTCAGCTGGGTCGCGCGCCTTTGATTCTGTAACTGTTCGCTGTGCTGGCGCGCAATCTCGCTATAACGTTTGCTGAGGTAGGCATAATGAATGACATCCTCTGCGCTACCCCAGTAGCCAGCGAAGCGCTTTGCGCGCTCCAGTGACTCGCCCGCCCGCATAACGTCCTTGGGCGCATCCTGAAGGATCTGCGGCACTTCACTGATGCTCTGAAAAGTCATGGCTGCGTCTTCCAGCTGTTGCTGCGACTCGTGCGTCGCGCAACCTGAAAGTGCGCCAAGCGCTACCAGCAGCGCGGGTATTAGATAGACCGGCTTCACTGCAACGCTCCCAGCTGTTCTCGCAAGCGCGCGATACGGCGGTGCAACTCCGCCAGCCCCTGCTGACTTTTCTCATTAAGCAAGCGGGCCTCGGCAAGTCGCGAGTCAAGTTCGGCTTGCTCGGCTTGCAGGCGTGCCTCTCGATAATGCTCGCTCTTCATCGCTGCCTCCGCAGCCGCCAGTTTCTGCTCAGCCAGTGTCAGATCCGAAGCGCCCAACGAGCGTGCCTGGTTCAACGCCTGCTCGGTAAGTCGCAGCTGTTCAATGGGAGCGGGATCGCTGGCACAACCAACCATTGCGAACAGCACGAGCGTGCCGCAAAGATGTTTTATCAAGTGAAAATCCTACCGTTGCGAATTGCGTGTCGACGCTGACTGCTGCTTCCAGCGCTCGATGTTGTCCACCAGCAGTTGCTGCGGCACTCCCGCGGCTCGCAATTCTGTCATTTTTATCGCCAGCTGTCCGCGTAGCCATGGCCCGTTGCAGGCCGAGTCGTGAGCGACCGCAAAATGCAAACCGCGGATGAAAACCGGTGGGTCCAACCGCTGTATATCGGCTAGCAATCCCTGTCGGGCTGCATATGCAATCAGGCTGTAGCGCTCGTGCAGTACATAATCAGCTTTGCCCGCCAACAGTGCGCTTAGGGCCTTGGCCAGGCTCGGCACCGAGCGCAGATTGAGGTTGTCTTTGGCATAGCTGTCGAATGCACTGCCAAAGCCAGCCGTCGTGACATAAATGCCCGAGCGACCTGCCAGATCCTCCCGATTAGAGTAGAGGAACCCCGGCTCTTGACGTACCCAGGCAGACATCTGCAAGTTAGTGATCGATGGATGGATAAAGTCCAGATAGGCCAGCTCGCTGGGAGACAGTACCGCATCGGCCAGTACGTCCACTCGGCCGCTGCGCACTTGCTCAAGCGCCTTCGGCGCGTCACCTGTGTAGAGCACGTCAAGTTTCAAATCGAGCGAGTCGGTAATCTTTTTCAGCAGATCGGCATTCGCACCCACTAGACGCTTGGGGTTTTGCGGATCACGCCAGAGAAAAGGTGGGTTGTCCGCACCGCCAGTCGCGATCAGCCGATCACACTTTGCTGCCGCCGCGTGCGCCGCGAGAGGTGTTGCCAACAACAAGGCGAGCAAGGCGGACATCAGCGGAACGGCACAGCGCATGGAAAACCTCATTGTTCAAAATCGGACAGGCGCCTTCTCGCGCCTGCAGGAATCTTACCATTGGGCAACGCAGCCAAGCGCCCATAAAAAAACCCGCTGCGAGAGCGGGTTTTTCAACCTAGTCGGTCACACCAGCTCTTCAAGCTCTGGCAGGATCTCGAATAGATCGCCAACCAGGCCATAGTCGGCAACCTGGAAGATAGGCGCTTCCTCGTCCTTGTTGATCGCGACGATTACCTTGGAGTCCTTCATGCCCGCGAGGTGCTGGATCGCTCCAGAGATACCGACTGCGATGTACAGCTGCGGCGCAACGATCTTGCCCGTCTGACCGACCTGCATATCGTTCGGCACGAAACCGGCATCGACCGCGGCACGCGAGGCACCAACGGCGGCGCCTAACTTGTCGGCCAGCGAGTAGAGGTGCTTGAAGTTGTCACCGTTCTGCATGCCGCGGCCACCGGAGACAACGATCTTCGCAGCCGTCAGCTCAGGACGATCAGACTTGGCCAGTTCCTCACCAACGAACGAGGAAATGCCCGCATCGCCAGTACCGGAAACCTGCTCGACAGCTGCCGAACCCCCTTCAGCATTGACCGGATCAAAACCAGTGGCACGCACGGTAATAACCTTGATCGCCGCGCTGGATTGCACGGTGGCAATGGCGTTACCGGCATAGATCGGACGCTTGAAGGTGTCCGGGCTTTCAACGGCGATGATTTCAGAGATCTGATCGACGTCCAGCTTGGCGGCGACGCGTGGCAGGAAGTTCTTGCCGTTGGTAGTGGCAGCAGCCAGTACGTGGCTGTAGTCCTTCGCCAGATCGGCAATCAGCGGCGCTACGTTTTCCGGCAGCTGATTGGCGTAAGCAGCATCGTCGGCGACCAGTACCTTGGAAACGCCTTCGATCTTGGCTGCCGCCTCACCGATCGCAGCGCAACCGGCACCGGCAACCAGCACATGAATGTCGCCGCCGATCGCCTTGGCCGCGGCCACGGTGTTCAGGGTGGCAGCAGCCAGAACGGCGTTGTTGTGTTCAGCGATAACCAGGATAGTCATTTAGATTACCTTCGCCTCGTTCTTCAGTTTCTCGACCAGTTCAGCCACGGACTTGACCTTGATACCTGCGCTGCGTGCGGCCGGCGCTTCGACTTTCAGGGTCTTCACGGTGGAAGTGGTGGTTACGCCGAGCGCGTCCGGCGCCAGCACTTCCAGCGGCTTCTTCTTGGCCTTCATGATGTTAGGCAGCGACGCATAGCGCGGCTCGTTCAGGCGCAAATCGGTGGTCACGATTGCCGGCAGATTCAACGCAACGGTTTGCGCGCCGCCGTCGATTTCGCGCTCAACGTTAACCTTGTCGCCCGACACTTCGACTTTCGAGGCGAAAGTGCCCTGAGCGAACCCAGTCAGCGCACCGAGCATCTGGCCAGTCTGGTTGTTGTCACTGTCGATGGCCTGTTTGCCAAGGATCACCAGCTGCGGCTGCTCTTTGTCGACAACAGCCTTCAGAAGTTTGGCAACGGCCAAGGAATTGAGCTCTTCGCTGGACTCGACCAGCACGGCGCGGTCGGCACCCAGTGCCAGCGCGGTGCGCAGCTGCTCCTGCGCAGCGGTCGGACCGATGGAAACCACAACGATTTCGCTCGCCACGCCCTTCTCTTTCAGGCGTACGGCTTCTTCAACAGCGATTTCGCAGAAGGGGTTCATCGACATTTTGACGTTGGCGAGGTCGACGCCGGAGTTGTCCGCCTTGACGCGAACCTTGACGTTGTAATCGACCACTCGTTTGACAGCTACAAGAATCTTCATGGATTCCTCGTTACTCTCCGGTGAATAGAATTTCGCCGAGGCGAACCGAGCCATGCTCAAGGACCGGGCCGCCATTAGCCTTCGGACCTGTTCGGCGAGCACAAAACTGCCCGTATCTTGACTGCAGGCAACAGCTGGGGTCAACAACGCAAATGACCCGTTATAAGCCGCTGTTTCCGGATTCTATCAGGCTTGAGAGAAATTCAAACAAACGTTTGTATTGGACCCTTTCGGGCGTCTATATATAATGCGGCAGCTCGGCTTGGTCAGGGATACGATCCAGCCCTCCACTATCTATAAAACAATCAAGCCTTGAGTAGGAGATAGCCAATGGAACGCGAATACATGGAATTCGACGTAGTCATCGTCGGCGCCGGCCCCGCGGGCCTGTCCGCTGCCTGCCGACTGAAGCAGCGAGCCGCCGATGCCGGAAAGGAAATCAGCGTCTGCGTCGTTGAGAAGGGTTCCGAAGTTGGCGCCCACATCCTATCCGGTGCGGTGTTCGAGCCGCGCGCGCTGAATGAACTCTTTCCCAACTGGAAAGAACTGGAGGCGCCGCTCAACACGCCAGTCAAGCGTGACGACATCTACCTGCTCAAGACTGCCGAAGCCGCTCGCAAGCTGCCCAATGCGCTGGTTCCCAAAACCATGCACAACGAAGGCAATTACATCATTTCGCTGGGCAACTTTTGCCGCTGGCTGGCCCAGCAGGCTGAAAATCTCGGCGTCGAGATCTATCCCGGCTTCGCAGCCCAGGAAGCGCTGATCGACGAGCAGGGTGTGGTTCGCGGCATCCTTACCGGCGACCTCGGCGTGGACCGTGAAGGCAATCCGAAGGAAGGCATGTACACCCCCGGCATGGAACTTCGGGCCAAGTACACCCTGTTCGCCGAAGGCTGCCGTGGGCATATCGGCAAGCAGCTGATCAACCGCTTCCAGCTCAACGCCAATGTCGATCCGCAGCACTACGGGATAGGCATCAAGGAGCTCTGGGACATCGACCCAGCCAAGCACGAGCAGGGTTTGGTCGTGCACACTGCAGGCTGGCCACTGAACGACGACAACACCGGCGGCTCGTTCCTTTATCACCTGGAAAACAACCAGGTCGTGGTCGGGCTGATCGTCGATCTCTCCTACAGCAACCCGTACCTCTCCCCGTTCGATGAGTTCCAGCGCTACAAGCATCATCCGGTGATCAAGCAGTACCTGGAGGGCGGCAAGCGCGTTTCCTACGGCGCGCGGGCGATCGCCAAAGGCGGCATCAATTCGCTGCCGAAGATGGTGTTCAATGGCGGCGCATTGATCGGTTGCGATGCCGGCACCCTGAACTTCGCCAAGATCAAGGGCAGCCATACCGCCATGAAGTCCGGCATGCTGGCGGCAGAAGCGGTAGCGGACGCCTTGTTCGCCGGCCGTGAAGGGGGCGACGAGCTGACCGGCTATGAAGAGGGTTTCAAAGCCAGCTGGCTTTACCAGGAGCTATACGCCAGCCGCAATTTTGGCGCAGCGATTCACAAGTGGGGCGCCGTCAAGGGCGGTGCGTTCAACTTCATCGACCAGAACATCTTCAGCGGTAAGATTCCGTTCACGCTGCACGACACCAAGCCGGACTACGCGTGCCTGAAGACCGCCGCAGAGTCGAAGAAGATCGACTATCCCAAGCCGGACGGTAAGCTCAGCTTCGACAAGCTGAGTTCGGTATTCCTCTCCAACACCAACCATGAAGAGGAGCAGCCGGTTCACCTCAAACTGATCGATCCGAGCATTCCGATCGAAAAGAACCTGCCGATGTACGACGAACCTGCCCAGCGTTACTGCCCGGCCGGCGTCTACGAGGTAGTGGACAGCGATGACGGTGGCAAACGCTTCCAGATCAACGCGCAGAACTGCGTGCACTGCAAGACCTGTGACATCAAAGACCCGGCGCAGAACATCGTTTGGGTCGCGCCGGAAGGCACCGGGGGACCAAACTACCCCAACATGTGATAAGGCTGCCCTGCAGCTTAGCGAACCCCGCCTCGGCGGGGTTTTGCTTTTTAAGATCCACCACTTCGGCGACTGCGAAAGAAACATCTTCCATCGAGAAGGTCACCAGAGCGCAGCCACCTAGCAAAAAGCCCTGAAAACGAAAAGCCCTGGCCTGGGCCAGGGCTCTGTCACAGTTCCGCTAACAGCCGAAGGGCTGTTTAGCGAATAGCCGGCGGTTACAACCCAGCCACATCCTCCGCCTGCAGGCCCTTCTGTCCCTGGGTGACCGAAAACTCGACCTGTTGCCCCTCGGCCAGAGAGCGGTGGCCTTCGCCACGAATCGCCTGGTAATGCACAAACACATCCGCACCACTGCCACGCTGGATGAATCCATAACCCTTGGCATCGTTGAACCACTTAACGGTTCCGGTTTCGCGCTCAGCCATCCTACTTCTCCAACTCGATTCTTATTATTCCCGCTCGGGGATCAACGGATAGGCGTGATCTTCTTAGAATCAACGCCAGCGCCAAATATAGCGCAGCGGCCATGACAAGTACGTTTCTGGCGTTCGCCGGCGCATCAGCGTCGGCCCGATTGGGGTCGGGGCGCTCAGCACGCAACACAAGCCAAGCAAACCGCCAGGCCAGCCAGCTCACCACGCTCATACTGATCGGCGCCTGCGCCAGAACCACAGCAGCAGCATCCCGAGCGTGAGTATCAGCGGCACCAGACCGATATTGAAGAATTTCAGCACCCGCCCCAGCGCCTCGATGTCCGCGTTGAGCTGGTAACGCACCTCACGCAACTCCTTGCGAATGAGCAGCTTCTGCTGCATGAAATCCTGCAGCGCGGCCTGTTGCTCAGCCGTCAGCTGTACAGCTCCTTCGGCGTCCGGCTCCTGCAGCTCGGCGAGTTGTGCCTCGGTGGCAGCCAGACGCTGCTGCAGCACTTCTTCCTTCTCCCGAAAGCGATTCTCCGCCTGGCGCTGTAAGTCCTCGACGACTGTAAACGGGCGAGCGAATCGACCTCGTGAGCGCACGCTGATCAACGCATCGGTGCCGGACAAATTGTCCAGCGCATTGATCACGCAGGTGCCGTTGTCTGCCCAGGGCTGGGGCATACGCTGGCCAAAGAAATCATTGATTTGCACCCACATGCGATCGGCAAGCAGGTCGGTATCCACGTGAGGCGAGACCGGCCCAATGCGCGCCGAAATATAAGGAGAGCCGCAGCGCTATTGCAACCGGGCCGGGCGGGCGTTCGATATCTTCATCGCAGTTTCGCGACTTGCACTAGCCTCAAGCGAAGCAACGAGCAACGCGGAGCTCACGACATGATCGAACGAATCTTTCGCAGCAGCCGCTTTCTGGTACTGGTTGCCGTTGCCACGACGGCGGTCTCTGCCGTGCTGCTGTATGGGGTCAGCCTGAACACCATGATTCACCTGCTGCTAAAGCTGACTCAGCAGTTTCCTAGCAGCGCGAACGACAGCAAGAGTCTCGCCGTAAAACTGTTAAAGCTGCTGGACCTCCTGCTGATCGCGATCACCTTTCAGCTGATTGCCATCAGCCTGTACCGACTTTTCGTCAAACCACTGCCCGCAGAACAAAGCGCCTCTCTCGGGCCGCTGGATATCAGATCTTTCCATGACCTGAAGAAGACCCTGATCCAGGTTTCGGTAGTGATCATCGTCATCCTGTTTCTTGAGCATGCGGTCGAAGTGGGCGCACAACTGGAAACACTGTATTTCGGAGCGGCCGTAAGCCTGGTGGTGTTCTCGGCCGTCTACGCATGGAAAAACATGAAGTGAGCCGGGACGGCCGATAACAGCGATTTTGAATGACGACACCCTCCCTCTACCCCGGCGCGTCAGCACACTGACCAGCGCCCTTCCCTTACCAGAGATTTTGCTCACCAACACCGCATGCGGCACACTTGCGCGCCTCAAGGGCATTAACCCTTCTACAGTCGAATCTGCCGTATGACTCGTTCCCCGCTCCGCCGTCTCGTCTTCTCCATCGTGCGTCGCCTGCTCTATTTCTGGGTGCGCTCGGAGACGATCAACCAGTCCGCTTTCACGCTCAAGCTGGACCGCAGCAAACCGGTGTTCTACGTGTTGCAACGCGCCTCGCTGAGCGATCTGGCGGTGCTCGATCATGAGTGCAGTAAAGCTGGGCTGCCGCGACCGGTGGCCGATGTGGCGGTGGGCGATCACATCGAACCGGCAGCCTTCATTTTTCTCAACCCGGCCGCCAGCTGGTTCGGCACGCGCACGCGTGCTGTTACGCCAGAGCCACTGGTGCGCTTGGTCGGTGCACTGGAACAGAACGCAGTAGACAACGCGCAAATCATCCCGGTGACCGTATTCTGGGGTCGCTCGCCGGCTCGCGAGACCAGTGCCTGGAAGCTGCTTTTCGCCGACAGCTGGGCCGTGACGGGACGGATGCGCAAGCTGCTCAGCATCGTCATGCTCGGGCGCCAGACCCGTGTGCAGTTTTCCGCGCCCATCCAACTGAACGAACTGGTCGCGCAGAACAAGGGCCACGAGCGCACCCTGCGCATGGCCCATCGCATGCTGCGCGTGCATTTCCGCCACCAGAAGACGGCGGTGATCGGTCCCGACTTGTCGCACCGTCGCAACCTGGTCAAGGGTCTGGTGCACGCACCGCAGGTGCGTCAGGCGATCAAGGACGAGGCCGAGCGCGAAAACATTTCACTGGAAAAGGCCGAAGCCCGTGCGCTGCGCTACGGCAACGAAATCGCCTCGGACTACGCCTACACCGCCGTGCGCTTTCTCGAGGTGGTGCTGTCCTGGTTCTGGAACAAGATCTACGACGGCATCCGGGTCAATCATCTGGAGCCGCTGCAGGAAGCCGTCCAGGGTTACGAGGTCATCTACGTGCCTTGCCACCGCAGCCATATTGACTATCTGCTGCTCTCCTACCTGCTGTTCCGCAACGGCCTGACACCGCCGCACATCGCCGCCGGCATCAACCTCAACATGCCGGTCATCGGCAGCCTGCTTCGCCGCGGCGGCGCCTTCTTCATGCGCCGTTCGTTCAAGGGCAACCCGCTTTATACCTCGGTGTTCAACGAATACCTGCACACCTTGTTCAGCCGGGGCTTTCCGGTCGAGTACTTCGTTGAAGGCGGTCGCTCACGGACCGGGCGGATGTTGCAGCCAAAGACCGGCATGCTCGCCATCACCCTGCGCAGCTACCTGCGCTCGTCGCGTCTGCCAATCCTCTTCGTGCCAGTCTACATCGGTTACGAGCGAGTGCTCGAAGGCCGCACCTATCTGGGCGAATTACGCGGCGCGGCGAAGAAAAAGGAATCGATCTTCGACATCTTCAAGGTCATCGGCGCGCTGAAGCAGCGCTTCGGCCAGGTCTGGGTGAACTTCGGTGAACCGCTGAAACTCAACGAATTTCTCGACCAGCAGCAGCCGGACTGGCGCAAGCAGGATTTGGCACCGAACTTCCGCCCCGACTGGCTCAACGAGGCCACCAATAAACTGTCCGAACGCATCGCCCAGCGGCTCAACGAAGCCGCCGCGGTCAACCCGGTCAACCTGGTGGCGCTGGCGATGCTCTCCACCAGCCGTCAGGCCTTGGATCGCCGTTCACTGGCGCGAATCCTCGACCTCTACCAGAACCTGCTGAGGGCCGTGCCCTACTCGCCCCACACCACACTGCCGGACGGTGATGGCGAGGCGCTGATCAGCTACGTGAAAGAACTCGACCTGCTGGCCGAACAGAAGGATGCGCTGGGCAACATCCTCTATCTGAATGAGCAAAACGCCGTTCTGATGACCTATTACCGCAACAACGTAATGCACATCTTCGCCCTGCCAGCGTTGCTGGCGAGCTTCTTCCAGAGCAGCTCACGCATCAGCCGAGAACAAATTCTGCGTTTCACCGAGGCGCTCTATCCCTATCTGCGCGCCGAGTTGTTCATCCGCTGGGAGCCAGAAGAGTTGCCCGCCGTGATTGATCAATGGCTGGCAGCCTTCGTCGAACAGGGGCTGCTCAAGCGCGACGGCGAAACCTACGTGCGACCGGCGCCAAGCTCGCGTCAGTTCGTCCTGCTGACCCTGCTGGCGCGGACGATCATGCAGACGTTGCAACGCTTCTACATGGCCATTGCGCTGCTGCTCAACAGCGGCCAGAACACCCTTGACGCCGAAGAGTTGGAAAACCTCTGCACGGTCATGGCTCAGCGCCTGTCGATCTTGCATGGCCTGAACGCGCCGGAGTTCTTCGACAAGAGCCTGTTCCGCCACTTTATCAAGAGCCTGCTGGACCAGGACGTGCTTCAGCAGGACGGCGCGGGCAAGCTCGGCTACCACGCCAAGCTGGGCGAACTGGCTGAAGGCGTGGCCAAGCGTGTGCTCCCGGCTGAGATTCGCCTGTCGATTCGCCAGGTGGCGCTGGAGCGACACGACGAGGAACACCCCTCGGACTGATTGCGCTCGAAGCTCAAGCACGGACGCTCGCAGCCAAGTCCTCAGTGGCAACCACGCTAAAAACGGCCAGGCTTAATGCCGAAACGTTCGATTGATGACAGATGCGGCACCCATACTCAGCAGGTCACCCACCGAAAACGTCGGCGACCTGCCGAGAGGGGACTGTATGACGCACAGCCGTGTGATCGCCGTGTCACTCGTCTTGGGGATGGGCGGTTGCGCGACGCCCAGCCTGACCAACCTAACACCCTCCTCGGTTGCCCGCTCACCGGTGCCGCTCTACCCATTGCGAGCGCAAGTGGATAGGCGTGGCAATCGCATCGCACAGGTCAACGTGGTCATCCATGGCACGCCCTGGGCCATGATGCCGTTGCCGAGTGATCAATACGCGGTGGGCTACTTCGCCGACACCTGCGAAACCAACATTCCCTATCACTTCAGTGTCGGTTATCAGCGCCGCAACTGGCTCGGCTCCGGCTATTCGAGCACCGTCCATGAGAAACGCTTTCCGGAAGCTTCCGGTTACGTCATGAACGTCACTGGCGACCCGCTGCCCAGTGATTGAGCCGCCTCCATCGGCCTGACCCTGCGTGTGGATAGTACGGCCGACGAGGTGGATACCGAGCCGGGCGACGGCAACTGCCGATCCATTTCAAATCGCTGCACACTGAGAGCGGCGGTGATGGAGAGCAACGCGCACCAGGGCCACGATTTGATAGAGGTGCCGTCAGGGCATTACGTGCTCTCGTTGACCGGCACAGAGACCGCAGACGTGCCGAACGACGCGGTTGGCGATCTGGACATCACGGACGGTCTGACGCTATCGGGCCTCGGGCGAGCCGCGAAAAACGATGACTTGCAAGTCATCATCGACGGCGGGGCCATCGACCGGATTTTCGATATTTATGCTGCCGCGCCGAGGGCGGTAACGCTCAGCTATCTGCGGCTGGAAAACGGCAGGCCCATGGGCAGCGGCGGCGGCGCGATATGGAATCGAGGCAACCTGCGCATGGACCGGATGCTGTTACGTGGCAACACCATCGACCATGAACTGGAAACCTCCTGCGCGGCCTTTCCCAGCCGACGCCTGTGCAACCGTGGCGCGGGATTGTTCAACGAGGGACAGGCGCTGGTGGCGCGCTCGACCATCGAACAGAATTCGACCGGGCACCAGTCCGGCCATGGCGGTGGCATTTCCAATATGGGCTCGGCGGCGCAGCTGTATCTGCGCAACAGCCTGATAACCGCCAATGACGCTCGCTTTTGGGGTGGGCTGCTGAACTATCAGGGCACCGTCGACATTTTGAACAGCACCTTTGTCGACAATCGCAGTACCACCGGTGGTGTCCGAGCCGCAGAAATCGGCAACATCGACGGCAAAGTCTCGGTCCGCAACGCGACCTTCAGCAATCACTCGCAGCTGTTCAGCCATTCGGGTACTGGCGAGTTCCGCCTGGCCAACAGCCTGGTCGAAATCCGCACCTTCGGCGACATGCCGTTCTGCAGTGGCGCGCTGACCAGTGGCAGCTTCAATGCCATCGGTGGCTCCGGAGGAGGACTCTTCGACTTCCTGGGTGGCTGCGGCTTCACACCCACCACCGCGGACGAAGCAGGGGTTCGCCTGGCGCTCGGATCACTGCAGGACAATGGAGGTCCGACCCGCACCGTCGCGCTGCGCGAGCCGTTCGAAGACAGCCCCTATTTCGACCCCATCGACATGGGCGGCGTGCTTTGCCCGGACACCGACCAGCGCGGCAACCCGCGTGACGATCGGCAGTGCGACCCGGGCGCTTTCGAGTTCTGACCCGCATGGCCGGCAGTCAGGTGCCGAGCACCTCCAGCTTGGCACGTATGAAGTCTGAATGCGGCACATACAACAGATCGGCGATACGGCGGATCAGGTGGTCTTCGTATCGGTGGATATCGCCATCGGCGGCGGCGACGCGCCATAGCGTTTTGATCAGAACAAATTTTTCGTCCATCGAATATTGAGCGTTGATCAGCGTAGTGAATTCATACAGTGACGTCGATCGCTCGGCGGATTCCTGCGCGGAGGCGACCAGCGATTCGAGCTCGCCGTCTTCCAACCCCGAGCCGAGGCGGATGGCTTCGATAATGGCTTTTTGTTCGCCTGCATCGCTTTCGTAATCCGCACGGCCGACTTCGATCAGCAGCGCCGCTGCGGCCACTTCAACGCTGTGTCCCGTAGGCTGATCTTCCCCACTGCGGTCGAACAGCGACTTGAGTGCTTTGAGCATGGTTTCATTCCTCTACACGGGTTGGTATTCGAACGGATCCGCGGCGAAGGTTCAGCCGCAATCGTGTCGTCGGTCAGCGCGTAGCGGATGTTCGCTTTGGCAGATTGATGAATCCGCCTCATGATGATCTTTTTGTAGCCGTGAAGCGGGTAAAAGTTGCACCAACGCGACCGTTATAGCGCCCCGCACCTGCGCTAGACCGAGCGGCAGACATCGCTGGATGCCGCCGGCCGGCAGCGAATGGCGCGGACAAGCGTCAACGAAACGGTCGAAACAAGCTGCTGCCACCGTTTGGCACGCCGCGCCCGGCCTATTAAGCTCGCTGCATCACTCAGAGGATTTGTCCATGCTACGCACCACTGCTTTGCTCACCGGTTTGATCCTCTCCGCCAGCGCTTGGGCGCTTTCGCTGTCCGACCTAAGTCAGGGCGATGCTAACAAGGCACTGAAAGACGCGCTGAGCCAAGGGACGAAAGTCGCGGTGCAGCAGCTTGGGCGACCAGGCGGTTTCGGCAATGACCCGGAGCTGCGCATCGAGCTGCCGGGCAACATCGGCAAGGCTTCGCGCATGCTGAAAATGATGGGTATGGGCGACCAGGTCGAACAGTTGGAAACCGGCATGAACAAGGCCGCCGAAGCAGCTGTACCGCAAGCGCAGGCGTTATTGCTGGATGCGGTGAAGAAGATGACCGTAGCCGACGCCAAGGCCATTCTTGCCGGTGGCAACGACTCGGCAACGCAATACCTGAACAAGACCAGCCGAGACGAGATTCGTGCCAGGTTCATGCCGATCATCAAGCAAGCGACCGACAAAGTCGGCGTCGCCCAGCAGTACAACGCGCTGGCCGGTAAGGCATCCGGGCTGGGCGCGATCGACGCCAAGTACGGCACTGTCGAAGGCTACGTAGCCGAACAGGCGCTCGACGGGCTGTTCACCGTCATTGCCGAACAGGAGGCAGCCATTCGCCAGAACCCAGCACAGGCCGCCACTAGTGTGGCGAAAAAGGTGTTCGGCGCATTGATGGGTAATTGATCAACGGTTTCAAGGCTGCACACGATGTATCACGGAGAAAAATTCAACGCCTGGACGCACCTGACCGGTGGTGTGCTAGCGCTCATCGGAACGGTCTGGTTGCTGGTCCTGGCAGCCATGGATGGAGACCTGACGAAGATCGTCAGCGTCGCCATCTACGGTTTCACCCTGGTGCTGCTGTACAGCACTTCGACGCTCTATCACAGCGTCCGTGGCCGCGCCAAAGCGGTGATGCAAAAGCTCGATCATCTGTCGATCTATCTGTTGATCGCCGGCAGTTACACACCCTTCTGCCTGGTCACCCTGCGCGGCAGCTGGGGCTGGTGGCTGTTCGGGATCGTCTGGTCACTGGCGGTCATCGGCATGCTGCAGGAGATCAAACCGCGGTCGGAAGCGCGGGTGCTGTCGATTGTCATCTACGCGGTCATGGGCTGGATTGTGCTGGTGGCGGTCAAACCACTGCTCGCCGCACTCGGCACTGCCGGCTTCAGCTGGCTGGTTGCCGGCGGCGTGCTCTATACGGTGGGCATCGTCTTCTTTGCCTATGATCAGCGCTTCCGCCACTGGCACGGCATCTGGCACCTGTTTGTCATCGGCGGCAGCCTGCTGCATTTCGTGGCCATCCTGCGCTATGTGGTCTGACCCCGTTCAGCTGAGCGTGTCGATCACAGTTCGTGCATACGATTGACCTGTTGCGCCAGCCGCATGGTCTCGTGCTCCTCGAGCTGGAGCATCTCGCCGAGCAGCTCGCTCGCCTTGCCCAGTCCAGGCCGTTTTTCCAGCGAGCGATACAGATCGATGATCCGGTTGTGGATGGCGAACACTTCTCGTGAGATATCGTCGACACCCATCTGTGCATAGGCCTCACCGTCGAGGTCCAGCGCAACCACGTCACCCTCTAGCGCCTCGGGCAGCCGGGCTTGCAGGGCGCGCGGGTCGGCGTGTTCCTTGATCCGTGCAATCGTACGGGTCAACTCTTGCTCGTGCTGCGCGAGATAGACCAGCAGCATCTTGGCCAACGAGTCGCTGCGGTCCTCTGCGCCCTCGGTCATGCAGGTGGACAGTCGGGTATGGGCGTGGCTGGTCCAGTCGAGCAGCTCTTCGCATCGTTCGATGTTCATGGCACCTCCATCCGCCGCGTCTGTTTGCCGAGCAGGATAGCCAGCAAGTTGCAGGTAAAGCGGTAGACCGATGCAAACACGTGCAGCCCGGATTGGCCAGTGCTGGGTATCGATCAGCGACGTGTTCACCGTTAACGAACCGCTCCAAAGCCAGCGAACGCTACCGCCCATGATCAGCCACGGGTGTGGAACAGGATGTCGAACGACGTCCAGCCGTCGCGGCTGCTGCAATGGATCTCGCCATGGTGCGCTTCGATGATCGAACGGGTGATGGCCAGGCCCAGTCCAGCGTTGTTCGGGTTGCCCTCACGCCGCGCCGGGTCGACGCGATAGAAACGGTCGAACAGTCGCGGCAAGTGCTGTTCTGGGATGCTCGCACCGGGATTGCCGATGCTCAACGCCACATTCTGGCCGGTCGCCGTGATATCCAGCCGGATCGTGCCGCCATCGGGCGTGTAACGCAGTGCGTTGGACAGCAGATTCGACAGTGCCCGGTGCAGCATGGCGGGATCGCCCCGGAGCTGCGCATCACCTGATAGCAGGAAGCGGATACCGCGCTCATCGGCGGTCAGCTGGTAGAAATCCAGCAGTTTTTCGCACAACGCGTGCAATTCGATCGATTGCTCCTCGGGGATGATCAGGCCGTTATCAGCTTTCGCCAGGAACAACATGTCGTCGATCATCCGCGCCATGCGGCGCAATTCTTCCAGGTTCGAATAGAGGTTCTCCTGATAATCCTCGCGGCTGCGTGCACGGGTCAGCACCACCTCGGTGTGCGTCATCAGGTTGGACAGCGGCGTGCGCAACTCGTGGGCGATGTCGGCTGAGAAGTTCGACAGCCGCACGAAGGCATCCTCCAACCGCGCCAGCATCGCATTGAAGGCCACCACCAGTTGCTGCAGTTCGGCCGGTGTCGACTCGGTCGGAATGCGCTCGGTGAGTGACTTCGCTGACACCGATGCCGCCACCAGGGTGACCTCGCGTAACGGCTTCAGGCCGCTGCGCGCCAACAGCCAGCCGAGCACGCCACTGAGTAGCGCACAGAGAACCAACGCCCCCCAAAGCCAACCCGCAAGGGTGCGCAAGAACACCTTGTGTGTGGTGATATCGAGCGCCAACTCGATGCTCAGGGGCTTCCCCGCCACCTCGACCACACCGGCTTTGCGGCGCCATACCCGGGTTTCACGCCGCACCCCGCCGTCGGCGGAGCCGTGCGCATGCGTTTTCGCCGAACTAGTGGCACCGCTCGCGGCGAACAGCAACCTGTCCTTGGCGTCGACAATCCTTACCACCAGATCACTATGGCCGCCGAGCAAGGCCTGCAGTTGCGGGCGCAGCGCATCGAATTGGGCTAGGTCATCGACGCCTTTCAGCAGCTCGCGGCCGGCCCGGAGCTTGTCTTCCAGCGTGTGCCGGTCCAGTTCGTCGAAATGGTGCTGACTCAGCTGATAGAAGAAGAAGCCCGCCGCGCCGAGTACGCCGGTGACCGCCAACATGAACATCAGGCTCAGCCTGGCGGTTAGCGACAACTGCTTCATCAGCTTGGGTCCGGCTCGTCGAGCATGTAGCCCATGCCTCGCGAGGTGTGGATGAGCTTGGGCTCAAAACCATCGTCGATTTTGGCGCGAAGCCTGCGAATCGCCACCTCGATGACGTTGGTGTCGCTGTCGAAATTCATGTCCCAGACCTGCGACGCGATCAGCGATTTTGGGAGTACTTCGCCGCGCCGACGCAGCAGCAGCTCCAGCAAGGCGAACTCCTTGGCGGTCAGGTCAATGCGCTGACCGGCACGGATAGCGCGGCGCTTGAGCAGATCCACCTCCAGATCGGCAATGCTCAGCTGGGTCTGCAAGGCAGCCGCACTGCCCCTGCGCAGCAACGTGCGTACCCGCGCCAGCAGTTCGGAAAAGGCGAAGGGTTTGATCAGGTAGTCATCAGCACCCAGTTCCAGCCCCTTGACCCGGTCCTCTACTCGATCGCGCGCGGTGAGAAACAACACCGGCACCTCCTGCCCTGCCGCACGAACCATACGCAGCACTTCCCATCCGTCCAGCCCCGGCATCATCACGTCCAGGATCAGCAGGTCGTAAGGCGTACTCAGCACATGCTGCAAGGCGTCGGTGCCGCTGGTAACACGGTCGACGGAGAATCCTGCCTCACTGAGGCCCTGTTGCAGATAGGTCCCGGTTTTCGGTTCGTCTTCAGCGACCAGAAGCTTCATTCGGCTCGTCCTCTTTTCCATCGTCCAAGTCTGCCGGTATCACCGCTAACGAACCACAAGCTGACAGAAAAGTAATGTTCCGCTCAGCTTGCAGAAAGCCGCATCAGGCTATGTTGGTATTCAGACAAAGCGTTCGTTGTAGCACCTTGACCTTGCCATAAAGACAAGGTTGATGATCAAGCCTAGCCGGACTGACCGGCACCAACGGAGGGCTTCTCATGAATTTCACCCAGCTTCAGGTTCAAGGCATGACGTGCGGCGCCTGCGTTCGACACGTCACTCAAGCGTTGAACACCGTTAGCGGAGTCAATGCCGTCGAGGTCGACCTGCAAAGCGGACGGGTACGCGTCGACGGGGATGCCGACAATGCTGCGCTGATTGCCGCGCTGGACGAGGCCGGCTATCCCGCTCAGCTCGCGACCCAGACTACCCCGGACGCCGCACCCAAGAAAGGCTGCGGCAGCGGCTGCGGTTGTCGTTGATTTCTCATTCAGGAGAGCTGTCATGCGTTTCATCAAACCCAAACTCGCGATCATCGCCGCTCTGTTCATGGCCGGCAGCGCCCATGCCGCCGATGTGATCGACGTGCACCGGGACGCCAACTGCGGTTGCTGTAAGGACTGGGTCAAGTACCTGCAGGACAATGGCTACGAAGTCCGCGACCACGTAGAAAGCAACATGTCAGCCGTCAAGCAGCGCCTGGGCGTCGCCCCGCGGCTAGGCTCGTGCCACACCGGCGTGATCGACGGCAAATTCGTTGAAGGACACGTGCCAGTCGCACAGATCCGTGAGCTGCAACAGCGCGACGACCTGCTTGGTGTCGCTGCGCCCGGCATGCCAGCTGGCTCGCCCGGCATGGATTATGGCCAGCCGGCCCAGGCCTATCAGGTCATCGGCCTGACCGCCAAGGGCACTGACCTGGTCCTGGCAGACTACCCGGCAGAGTGAATCTGGCCGAAACCTCTTCGCCCGCCTGCCTCAGCGTTGGCGGGCGTAATTGCACTCAGAGCTGACCAAACAGGATCTCCATGCGCAGTACATCCTCGCGCCGTACCTTTGTCAAAAGCCTGGCCGCCGGAGGCCTTGTCGCCGGGCTGGGCGTTTGGCGTCAGCCCGTATGGGCTGTGGCACGCCCCGGCCAGTCGAACGACCAAGGTATATTGGCAGGCACCGAATTCGACCTGACCATCGACTCGCTCGGCGTGAACTTCAGCGGCCGTGAACGCACCGCGATGGCGATCAACGGGAGCATCCCGGGCCCGCTGCTGCGCTGGCGCGAAGGCGACACCGTGACGCTACGGGTGCGTAACCGCCTGCCGCAGGACACCTCGATCCACTGGCACGGCATCCTGCTGCCCGCCAACATGGATGGCGTGCCGGGCTTCAGCTTCGCCGGCATCGCGCCGAACGGCATGTACGAGTACCGGTTTCACGTCAAACAGAGCGGCACCTACTGGTATCACAGCCATTCGGCCTTCCAAGAACAGCTTGGTGTCTACGGACCACTGGTTATCGATCCGCTCGAGCCCGAGCCCTTCGAATATGCGCGGGACTACGTGGTGATGCTCACCGACTGGACCGATGAAGGCCCGGCGCGCGTACTCGACAAGCTGAAAAAGCAGTCCGACTACTACAACCGCGGACGGCGGACTTTGGGCGACTTTATCAATGATGTGGCGGACCAGGGCTGGCGCGAGACGATGAGTAATCGCTGGGCCTGGGCGAAGATGAAGATGACGCCCACCGATCTCGCCGACATCAGCGGCGAAACTTACACATACCTGCTCAACGGTCAGGCTCCGGACGACAACTGGACTGGCGTTTTCGAGCCAGGCGAACCGGTGCGCCTGCGCCTGATCAACGGCTCGGCGATGACCTATTTCGACTTTCGCATTCCCGGCCTGAAGCTCACCGTGGTGGCTGTCGACGGCCAGTATGTCGAGCCGGTCGAGGTCGACGAACTGCGCCTGGCCGTCGCCGAAACGGTCGACGTCATCGTCTCGCCGGACGGCAGCCAGCCGGCCTACACGCTTTTCGCCCAGTCGATGGACCGCAGCGGCTTCGCCCGTGGCACCCTGGCCGTTCGCCAAGGCCTGAGCGCGCCGGTGCCAGAGCCCGACGCGCGTCCTGAGCTGAGCATGGAAGACATGGGCCATGGCGATCACGACGCGCATGCTGCCCAGCCGTCCATGCAGCACGAAGCGCCACAACACGGCCAGATAGACCACAGCCAGATGCAACCATCAAGCATGGGCGGCATGGATCATTCGGCTATGGGCCATGGTGGCGGCGCCGTGGTCAGCGGTCAGATGCAGACGCACCCTGCCAGTGAGAGCGGCAATCCGCTGGTCGACATGCAGACGATGATGCCGGTGCCAAAGCTGGATGATCCGGGTATCGGCCTGCGCGACAACGGCCGCCGAGTACTGACCTACGCTGACCTGCGCAGCATCTTTCCTGACCCGGACGGCCGTGAGCCGACACGCACCATCGAGCTGCACCTGACCGGCCATATGGAGCGCTTCGCCTGGTCATTCGACGGCATTCCGTACGCGAAATCCGAGCCGATCCGTCTTAAGTACGGCGAGCGGGTGCGCTTCGTGCTGGTCAACGACACCATGATGCACCACCCCATTCACCTGCACGGGTTGTGGAGCGACCTGGAGGACGAAAGCGGCCATTTCCAGGTACGCAAGCACACCATCGACATGCCACCCGGTTCCAAACGCAGCTATCGCGTCACGGCTGACGCACTGGGGCGCTGGGCCTATCACTGCCACATGCTGATGCACATGGACCTCGGGATGTTCCGCGAAGTCCGGGTCGAAGAATGAAGGAGAACCTCATGAGCATTTTCAAACGCAACTCGCTGATTGCTTTCGGCTTCCTCACGGCGTTGCCCTTTACTGCGCTGCAGGCGCAGACCGAGCACGACGGCCACCATCCGGAAGGAGCCCCGCCGCAGCAATCCGTTCCCAAGGCCGGCCACCCGCAGACGCAACAAGGTGGAATGGTGCCCAGTGAAGAGATGGGGATGGACCATGAGGGCATGGATCACGACAAGATGATGCAGATGCACAAAGAGCATATGGGGTCCGGGCAGATGGACCACGGCAGCATGGGCAAGAGCCCGCAGCCACCCCAAGGGAGCGACGAAAAGAGCCCCCAGCATGACCATTAAGGTCGCGCTGCTCGGCGCGCTCTGCCTGGCTGCGGCCACCAGCCACGCGCAGGAAGCGATGGACCACTCCGGCCATGCCGACCACTCACCGGCCGCCGCCGTTCCCGCTGAAAGTCACGGTCAGAACCACTCGCAGCCGAACCACACGCAATCGGACCGCGGCATGATGGATCATGAGGCTATGGATCATGGGACGATAGACCATTCAAATCACGCCATGCCGCACCCCCCCCCAACGGGGATCCCGCCAGGCGAGGCAGATCGCCCGCCTGTCCCGACGCTTAGTCCCGCCGACATCGAGGCGGCCTTTCCCGACCTGCCCGAACACGGCATGCATCAGGGCAGCAGCCATTTCATGTTCGTCGCCGACGAGCTGGAATGGCAGGACGCCGATGCCGGAAGCGCGCTGGCCTGGGATCTGAGTGGTTGGGCTGGCGGCGATATCGATCGGCTGGCCTTTCGCTCGGAAGGCGAGCGAACCAATGGGCATACCGAAGAAGCCGAACTGCAGCTGCTCTGGAGCCATGCCATCGAACCCTGGTGGGAAACCGTCGCCGGTGTCCGCCAGGACTTCAAACCCGGCTCGCCGCAAACCTGGGCTGCATTCGGCCTGCAGGGAATGCCACTGTATGGGCTGGAAACCGAAGCCACGGCGTTTATTGGCGAGGGCGGCCAGTCAGCGCTCCGGTTGGAAGCCGAATACGACATGCTGCTGACTCAGCGCTGGGTGCTTCAGCCCACGGCAGAGATCAATCTTCATGGTCGCACGGACGAATCCCGTGGCATCGGCTCCGGGCTCAGCGATGCCAGCATTGGGCTCCGGCTGCGCTATGAAATCAGTCGACAGTTTGCGCCTTACGTGGGCGTCAGCTGGAGCCGGGCTTACGGCAACAGCGCCGAGCTGCAGCGGGCTGAAGGTGAAGACACAAGCGAGGCCCGTCTGGTGGCGGGCATCCGATTCTGGTTCTGAGGTAATGGATGATGCTCAAAACCCTGACGACATTGCTACTGGCTGCATTGGCCTTGATTCTGGCAGCTACCGCCGTGGTGTACTTTGGAGTCGTCAATGTCGCGGCCGACGTTCCGCATAGCGGGCCGATCCGGGCGCTATTGGAGACGGCCCGCCAACGCTCCGTCGCGGTTCGCGCCGAAGCTATAGAAGTGCCAGAACTGAGCGATGCTGAACTGATTCGCTCGGGCGCCGGTAACTACGAGGCCATGTGCGTCGCCTGCCATCTCGCGCCAGGGTCCGGCCCGACAGAACTGAGCGAGAACCTCAACCCTGCGCCGCCGAACCTGACTGACGCCAACCGCAAGCGCGACCCGGCCGAGGATTTCTGGACGATCAAACATGGGATCAAAGCCACCGGCATGCCCGCCTGGGGCCAGAGCATGGACGATCGCTACATCTGGGAACTGGTCGCCCTGCTCGAGCAGCTGCCAGCGCTAACAGCCATGGAATATAGAACACTGGTGGCAACCAGCAATGGCCATCATCACGGCGGCGGCGAGACTCACATGCCCAGCGGTGCACCCGGTGCTACAGCCGATCACCATGGCGACATGCGCTCGGCTGAAGAGCATCATCGGGCGATGGAGGCCAAGCCTGAAATCCACCGTCACGCCGACGGCAGCGATCACGCTCATTGATCGGCTGCCCCGCCGCGTCTCGATCAGACGCCGCGGAGGCCCTTCGGTTTAGCCCTAGGACGCTGCAACTGGTTCGATGCCGGAGGCTTCTTTACCGAAGTCAGGCTGGCGGTAGGCGTCGCGCCAGGCCTGGTAGCGCTGATCTTGCCAGACCCGCGAGTGCAGCTGCGCCATACCGTCCGGATCGTTCAGCAAGCGCCAGCGGGCCGCTTCGGCAGCACCGTTCGGTCCTGCATCGAGGATCTGCTGCATCCGCTGCTCACGCAGCAACTCGGCACCCGGCACCACCTTGGCATGCCGCGCCCGCGCCATCCCGCACACCAGCGCGTTGTAGATCGGATCGACAGTGGCTGCGATAAAGCCTTTCGTCAGGGCATTGGCCTGGTTCTCCCGCGTATAGCGGTCGGTCGACGCCAGCTCCTGCGGCGGCTTGAACTCCTCCGGGATCAGAAACAGCTTACGGCGAAACGCCGCAAGACCGAGACCGGTACGGCTGGTGATCACCGATACAGGCGCCGACAGGATCAGCGAAACCACGATTGGCGCCAGCCACCAGAGGAAGGCAGGGTCGAGCCAGCCCACCAATGCCGTCCAGAGCACGCCCAGCAGCATTTGCGGGCCGTGTCGACGCAAGGCTTCGCTCCACGGTGTCGCGTTATCGGCGCGCTGCGGTGAATTCCACTGCACCGACCAGCCTAGAAACGCAGCGCTGACGAATACCGTGTGGAACAACATGCGCACTGGCGCGGCCAGCATCGAGAACAGGCTCTCCAGCAGCATCGACAACAACAGACGAGTGCGCCCGCCGTACTCGTGAGCGCCCTGAATACAGATGAGCAATACGCTGAGCAGCTTCGGCAGGAACAGCAGGGTCAAGGTCGCCGTGAACAGCGCGATGGCTTCCTGCGGGTGCCATTGCGGCCACAAGGGATACAGCTGGTTCGGCTGCAGGAAATATTCCGGCACCATCAGCGTGTGAATCGCCAGCAGCCCCGTCGACAACGCCAGGAAGACGAACCACAGCGGCGCAGACAGGTAGGACATCACCCCGGTCAAGAACACAAAGCGATGCACCGTGTGCATCCCCTTGACCAGAAACAGCCGGAAGTTCATCAGGTTGCCGTGGCACCAGCGGCGGTCGCGCTTGAGTTCGTCAAGCAGGTTGGGCGGCAACTCCTCGTAGCTGCCCGGTAGGTCATAGGCGATCCACACCCCCCACCCCGCGCGACGCATCAGCGCCGCTTCAACGAAGTCGTGGGAGAGGATGTCGCCAGCGAACGAGCCCGTGCCGGGCAAGGGCGCCAAGGCGCAATGCTCAATGAACGGCTTGACCCTAATGATCGCGTTGTGGCCCCAGTAGTGCGACTCGCCCAGCTGCCAGAAATTGAGCCCGGCCGTGAACAGCGGACCGTAGACCCGTGTGGCGAACTGCTGCATGCGCGCGTACAGCGTATCCATGCCCGAAGCCTTCGGCGCCGTCTGGATGATACCTGCGCCGGGGTTGGCCTCCATCAGCCGCACCAGACTGGTCAGGCAATCGCCGCTCATCACGCTGTCGGCATCGAGCACCACCATGTAGCGGTAGCTGCTGCCCCAGCGACGGCAGAAGTCATCGATGTTGCCACTCTTGCGCTTCACCCGGCGGCGGCGACGTCGGTAGAAGATATGGCCGAAGCCATCGACTTCGCGACAGACCTCCAGCCAGGCCTTCTGCTCGGCGACACAGGTGTCGGGATCATTGCTGTCGCTGAGCACGAAGATGTCGAAATGTTCTAGCTGTCCCGTCGCCTTGAGCGACTCGAAGGTCGCGCGCAGCCCGGCGAATACACGCGGCACATCCTCGTTGGCAATCGGCATCACCAACGCCGTGCGCGCCTCGCGTGGGATTGGCTCGTCGCCAAGGGTAGTCGCCGAAATGTTGTAGCGGTCATTGCCCTTGAGCAGCTGAAAGAAGCCCATCAGCGCGGTCCAGAAACCCACCGACACCCAGCAGAACAACAGGGCGAACAGCAACAGAATGCTGGTTTGCACAACATACGGAAGAATCTGCCGTGCCGATTCTTGCAGCGGCTGCTGGAACACCTCCTGCAGATCGACCAGTGCCCAGCCCTGATACGGCAGCACCGATTTCATGTGCCAAGTGGCAACCACCGTCTGCAGCAGCATCAGCACCAGCAATGTAGCGCGCCGGACCGCCGCCACCCGGCGCCAACCCGAACGATCGGCGGACTGAGCCGGAGGCATTTCCACCGTGCGGTTCTTCTTGCGCAGCAAGCGCCACCAGCTGAGTCGTAACACGTTGGTATGCCAAGGCTCCGGCACCATGCGCGTGCGCACGATGGGCGGTGTCGACTCAATGCAGACGCGCCCCTGATGGTCGCGCGTTAGCGCCTTGGCACGCTCCAGGGTTTCGCCCCAGCCAAGCTTCAGACGAGCGGCGACCGAGCCCAGCAAATCGCCTCCGCTCGGCTCCACGTCACTGGCAGTTGGCACCGCCCGGCCCAATGCCCGATGAATATCCTCCAGCGCTCCATCGCCCTGAGCCATATTCTTGATCAGGGCTTGGCGTTGCGGGTCATCAAGGGGCAACTGGCTGATATAGCGCCCTGTTATCGAAGGGTCCACGGGACTATTCATTGGTCGGGATCTGGTAGCTCCAGGTTTCGGAAAGCGTCTTCTCGCCATCCACCAGCGCTGCCCTTAGTTCAACCGGTTGTTTGGGATCTCGAACCTTCAAACGCAAGGTCAGACGCCAGCCGTCGGTCACCGGGTTATGCCGCAGGTTGTTTTCCACCAGCTCGGCATTGTCACCAATGCTGACCCGCGTGCTGACCGGCGCGTCTGCAGGCAGCTCGGCCAGGTTGGGGCCGATGAAATCCACGATCAGCGCCGTGCTGCCGTCAGGCTGGCGAATCAGGTTGGACTGTTTGACATCGCCTGCCGACAGACGTGTCTGGCTGACCCAGGCAAGTTTCGGATCATGCAGCGCGGGTTCATCCATAGTGAAGTGCAGCCGGTACTCGAAATCCAGCGGCTCGCCGGGCTCCGGTCGCTGCTCCGGGACCCAGAAGGCAACGATGTTGTCGTTTGTTTCGTCAGGCGTAGGAATCTCGATCAGTTCCACGCGACCCTTGCCCCAATCGCCCTTGGGCTCGACCCAGCCGCTGGGCCGCAGCTCGTAGCGGTCGTCCAGATCCTCGTAGCGGCCGAAGTCGCGGGTACGCTGGAGCAGCCCAAAACCGCGCGGGTTTTCGACCGCGTAGCTGCTGATAGCCAGCCGCTTGGGATTGTTCAGCGGCCGCCAGATCCACTCGTCAGCGCCGGTATGAATCGCCAGCCCCTCGGAGTCGTGCAGCTGCGGCCGGTAGTTGAGCAGTTCGCTTGGCTGGTTGGCGCCGAACAGATACATGCTGGTGAGCGCAGCGATGCCCAGCTTCTCCACGGGCTCACGCAGATAGACGCGCGCTTTGACATCGACCGTGCTGTCCTTGCCGGGCGTGACCACCATCCGATAAGCGCCGGTGGCGCGCGGGGAGTCAAGCAGCGCATAGATCACCAGGTTGCGACGGTCAGCTTCGGGGCGTTCGATCCAGAATTCGCGGAAGCGTGGAAACTCCTCTCCGCTCGGCAGCGCTGTATCGATAGCCAGACCGCGTGCAGACAGGCCGTATACCTGATCCTTGCCGATGACCCGGAAATAGCTGGCGCCAAGCAGCGTCATCAGCTCATCGGCCTTATCCGGCTTGTTCAGCGGATAAAGCACTTTGAAACCGGCAAACCCAAGGTTTTCCAGCGCAGCAGGTTCGATCTCAACGTTGCCGAACTCGAACATCTCCGGGCTATAGCGCACCTTCTCGACGCCTTTGGCGGTGATCTCGTTGATTCGCACCGGAACATCGAAGTGCATGCCCTGATGGTAGAACTGCACTTCGAAAGGCGTCGGCGCGTCATGCCAGAGCGCCTTGTCACCGCGGAAGCGCAGCTGCTGATAGTCAGCAAACGCCATGTTGCGGAACACGGGCGGCAGATTGCTCTTCGGCGCTGCATAGCCTTCGGCCGCCAGTTTTTCCGCCTTGGCCGCGACATCATCGAGGCTGAATGCCCAGCTACTGCAGGCAAACAGACCCAAACACAGACTCAACGTCATTCCCAGTGCCCGACCTGAGCGAGCCCCTGATTTGAAATGATAGGTACGTGACACATCGCCTCCTGAGCAATCACGATTACCGCTGACCGCGTTGCGGCCCGGTTTGCTGTTGTTGGTCTTCCGCAGCGGCAAATGATTCCCTGCGGAGCCAAGCAAAGCGGCAAATCATCCCACGCCGCATGTGCGCCGGATAGCTACCTGGAGAGGTCTTTTTTCACATTGCGTGCCGTCGCCTAACGCCCGGCGGTAAAGGGCTGAGGCCAGGCGACCTGCGGTCAGTTCGATGTCTTACAGAAGCGTGAACTGCCCCCGCTTGACCCGTTCCGAATCCAACCCTATCTGCACCTCGAACACGCCGGGCTCAGCAACCCGCTCGAGTTGCGCGTTAACGAATTTCAGGTCCTCCTCTTCGAGCTTGAATCGGACCTCCCGCGTCTCGCCGGCCTTGAGGAAAACCTTGCGAAATCCTTTGAGCTCCTTCACCGGACGAATCACCGATGCCACCTCGTCCCGAACGTACAACTGCACGACCGTCGCACCGTCACGCGACCCGGTGTTTTTCAGCGTCACGCTTGCTTCCAGGCCGCCGCCGCGCGGCATGTTCGGGCTGGACAAGCGCACCTCGGACAATTCGAAGTCGGTGTAGCTCAGGCCATAGCCGAAGGGATAGAGCGGCCCATTGGGCTCCTCAAAGTACTGCGAGGTGTAGTTGCCCGGCTTGCCCTCGACATAGGGCCGGCCGACGCGCAGGTGGTTGTAATAGGTAGGAATCTGCCCCACCGAACGCGGGAAAGAGATCGGCAGCTTGCCGGCGGGATTCTGATCGCCAAAGAGCACATCCGCGATGGCATGTCCCCCTTCGGTACCACTGAACCAGGTTTCTACAACTGCATCGGCGTTGGCCTTCGCCCAGTTGAGATCCAGCGGACGGCCATTCATCAGCACCAGCACCAGCGGCTTGCCGGTCTTCTTGAGCGCTTTCAGAAGTGCTTGCTGGCTTTTCGGGATCTGCAGACTGGTGCGACTCGACGCTTCATGGGACATGCCGCGCGACTCACCGACTGCGGCAACGATCACGTCGGCCTGTTTGGCAATGGCGACCGCTTCGGCAACCATCGTTTCGGGTGAGCGTGGGTCTTGCACTACTTCGGGGTTGTCCCAGTTGAGAAAGTTCAGGTACTCGACCATGTGCGGGTCGTCGGTAATATTGGCGCCGCGGGCGTGACGCAGAACGGCTTTGTCACCCAACGCGTCGAGCAAGCCCTGGCGCAGGGTCACCGACTGTTTAGCGACGCCTGCAGCGGACCAGCTGCCCATCATGTCGACCGGCGAATCGGCCAGCGGACCGACCAGCGCAATGGTGCCGCGCTTTTGCAGCGGCAAGGTCTGACCCTTGTTTTCCAGCAGCACGATCGATTCACGCGCGACGGCTCTGGCGGCCTCGCGATGCAAACGGCTTTCCGCGTTGACGTCCGCCGGATCGTCTTTGGCCGAGCCGATGCGTCGGAACGGGTCGTGGAACAGGCCCATGTCGTACTTGGCGCCAAGCACCTCGCGCACAGCCGTGTCGATTTCGCCGATGCCGACCTCACCCGATGCCACCAGCCCCGGCAGTTCCTCGCGATACAGCGAGTCGGCCATGCTCATATCGATGCCGGCCTTGATCGCCAGCTTTGCCGCCTCGCGGCCGTCTTTGGCTACGCCATGACGCATCAGTTCGCTGATCGCCCCGTGATCGCTGAGAGCAACGCCGTCGAAGCCCCAGTCGCGCCGTAGCAGATCCTGCAGTAGCCAGGTATTCGCGCTGGCTGGCACTCCGTTGATGGAATTCAGCGCCACCATCACGCCCCCCGCCCCGGCGTCGATAGCAGCGTGATAAGGCGGCAGGTAGTCCTGATGCATGCGCATCGGGCTCATATCCACCACGTTGTAGTCACGCCCGCCCTCGACCGCACCGTACAGGGCGAAATGCTTGACGCTCGCGGTCACGCTGTCCGCCGCAGCTGGCGAATCGCCCTGATAGGCCTGCACCATGGTGCGCGCGATTTCCGAAACCAGATAAGGGTCTTCGCCGAAGCCTTCGGATGTACGGCCCCAGCGTGGATCTCGGGAAATGTCGACCATAGGCGCGAAGGTCATGTCCAGGCCGTCAGCACTGGCTTCGATGGCCTGCACGCGGCCACTGGTGGCGATTGTGTCGAGATCCCAGCTTGAGGCCAGGCCCAGGCCGATGGGAAAGATCGTCCGATGACCATGCACCACGTCATAGGCAAAGAAGATCGGGATCTTCATCCGGCTGCGCAGGGCTGCCTGTTGCATCGGCCGGTTGTCGTGGCGGGTGACGGTATTGAAGGTGCCGCCAATATGGCCCGCTTTCAGTTCGTCGAGGATGCGTTCGCGCGGCATATCGCCGCCGATGCTGATCAACCGCAACTGGCCGATTTTCTCCTCCAGCGTCATCTGCTCGATAAGGCTGGCGATAAAGGCCGGCTTGTCATCCAGCAAAGGGGAACGAGGTTCGGCGGCGATGGATTGCAGCGAAAGACCGGCCATCAGGCCGAGCATAAACAGCCGTTTCATTATTGGGAGATTCCTGAGCCTGAGAGGCTAATGGGACGAACCATCTGATTCTGGCATCGCCGGATTAAGCGTTGCCGAGTATGAGTTTTCCGATGGATTACAACCAGCGCTATCCAACGGCGGCGCAGCCATTGCAGCGCGCCGCTATGGGCATTCGGGATTACAGGTGTGCGGGGCACGCCGTTCGTCTCACCAGGAACCGGCAGCGATCAGTTGATCAGGCCGCCGGGGGGTACGCCAGCCAATCGGCAAGCGCGGCTGGCATGGACGGGATCGGACCACTTCGTCAGTGACCCGCCTCACAGGGTCACTTTCCTGCGGGGAAACGCTTCACGGAGGCTAGCCAGGCGTCATCCAGACGGTTTTGATCAATATCCATCCCGCGCGCTTCCATCATGTCGCGATGCTGATTGATTTCTTCTATCACTTCGCTGAGCGAGGCGCTGTTGCCATCCAGCTGATGCATCTGCGTCAGCCCGAGATGGTAGAACCGCAGCAGTTTTATCGCCTCGGGATCACCTGCTGCCACACCCGCCGTGACATGGTGCATGACGTTAGTGACGCTCATCAGGCTGCGTTTGAGGTTCCAGCCGTAAGCAGCGCAAGCCATCCAGGACTGCTGCAGATAGACAAAGCGCACCAATGCGGCAGTCAGCAGCAAACCGGCCACGACCCCTGCCACGTTCCACTTCAGGTTATCTGCACCCGCCTCGCCGAACAGCGCAACGGCCAGGGTCGCCAGCCCCATCGCCAGCACTGCAAAGGTCACGGCGACAACCAGCGTGCTGCGTCGCGTCTTCTGCCGGTAGGTTTCCGGGCTGAGCGACTTGATTTCGAATACCACCATGAGTTCGCGATCCTTGGGCTGGACGGGGAGAAAGTGCCGACGGCGTTGCATTATTACCCAGCCAAGCTTTGGGCAGCTGATACGGGACAGCCTTTGTGTCGCCCGTCGAAGACCACCATCGGGGCTGACGGACCCGGCATGCCAACGACGTCGCAGCACAGACAGCACGACCAACCCGCTGGCTTTCAAGCGTCAGTGCCAGGCTCTATGATCAGCGCATCCTTTCCTTGGCAGTCAAAAGGGCCTCTATCATGAGCCGCTATGAAATATCGTTTTCCGGCGAACTCGCTCCGGGCGCAAAGCTGGAGCAGGTCGAGGCCAACCTGACTCGCCTGTTTCAGGCCGACGCCCAGCGCATCGCCGTGCTGTTTTCCGGTCGGCGGATCGTGATCAAGCAGGACCTCGACCATGCCAGCGTCGAGAAGTATCGCCAGGCCATGGCCCGCGCGGGTGCCATTGCCGAAGTGCGACCGATGCCGGTGGAAGTCGAGGAAATCGAGCTCGCCCCGCCGCCGTCGGAAGACGCAGTTCCGGCACAACAGCCGTCTGCCCCTGCAGCATCGCCACAACCGTTGAGGGTCGCTCCGCGCGACGAATACATGGCGGCCTTCGTCGACGTCGAGGCGCCGGACTTCGGCATTGCACCGGTCGGCGTCGATCTTCAGGACGCCCGCGCGCCCGTGCAGCCGCCTGTTGTCGACTTGTCACAGTTCAGCCTGGCACCGGTGGGCAGCGATATGGGCGAACGGCGCCGTGCCAGCGATGCGCCTGTGCCGGACACCTCCCATCTGAAGTTGGTGGACTGATCCCCGCCCCGCAGGATGGCTTTTACTCCACCCACCTGACCAGAGGCGACCTCCCGGCCCTGTAGGGTGGGCTTCAGCCCACCGACGCGACCTTGCAGGCGAACTCCCAACGCCGACCCGCGCTCCAACGCTACAAGCCCGCAAAGTGTCTGTATTCATGGATCTTGTCGTTGCCCGCCCCGAAGGCCTGTATTGCCCGCCTGGTGATTTCTACATCGACCCATGGCGGCCGGTAGAGCGCGCCGTCATTACCCACGCCCACGGCGACCACGCGCGCTGGGGCATGGGCCATTACCTGGCCTCCCGCGACAGCGAAGGCATCCTGCGCTCACGCATCGCCGCTGACATGCCACTGCAGACGCTGGCGTATGGCGAGTCCATCGAGCACCACGGGGTCAGGCTCAGCTTCCATCCCGCCGGCCATGTGCTCGGTTCCGCCCAGGTACGACTGGAATACAAGGGCGAAGTCTGGGTCGCCTCGGGCGACTACAAGGTGGAGCCGGACGGCACTTGCGCACCCTTCGAGCCGGTGCGCTGCCACACCTTCATCACTGAATCGACCTTTGGTCTGCCGATCTACAAATGGCCCTCCCAGGCCGAGATATTCCGCGAGATCAACGACTGGTGGCGAGCCAACGCGGCGGCCGGGCGCGCCAGCGTGCTGTTCTGCTACGCCTTCGGCAAAGCGCAGCGCATCCTGCATGGCCTGGACGAAAGCATCGGCACCATCGTCGTCCATGGCGCCGTCGAGCCGCTGAACAAGGTTTACCGCGAAGGCGGCATCTATCTGCCACCCACCGTCTATGCCGGCGACCTGAAAAAAGGTGACCCGCGTTTGAAGCACGCCATCATCCTCGCCCCGCCCTCCGCCGGCGGCAGCACCTGGATGCGCCGCTTCGGTGACTACGCCGACGCCTTTGCCAGTGGCTGGATGATGCTGCGCGGCACCCGTCGCCGGCGCGGGGTCGACCGCGGCTTTGTGCTCTCCGATCATGCCGACTGGCCGGGCCTGCTCTGGGCCATCGAGCAGACCGGCGCCGAGCGGGTGATGGTGACCCATGGTTCAGTTGCGGTCCTGGTGCGCTACCTGCGTGAGATGCGCGGCCTCGACGCCCAGGCCTTCGAGACCGAATACGGTGATGAGGATGACGCCACGTCCCAGGAGGCCGAATGACCCGCAGTCGTGCCTTACGCTTCCTACGGAAGAAAACCGCCGCTGAAATACGACGCCGCCCCTGTAGGAGCGAGCTTGCTCGCGATCCGGAACCCTTGCGTCGCCATGGATCGCCAGCAAGCTGGCTCCTACCAAAGAGTATCAACACCGCGCTTCGCCACCACCCTCGCAGAAGCGAGCTTGCTCGCGAAGAGGCTGCCTCCGCCGCTAAAGGCGGGCCGAAATGAAAGCTTTCGCCACTCTATACAGCCGCCTCGATGCCACCACCTCAAGCAACGCCAAGCTCGCGGCGATGCGGGACTACTTCCGCGACGCCGATCCCGCCGACGCGGCCTGGGCGGTCTACTTTCTGGCCGGCGGCCGCCCGCGCCAACTGGTCCCGACACGGGTACTGCGCGAAACCGCCATGCATGCCTCTGTGTTGCCGGAATGGCTGTTCGAGGAAAGTTACCAGGCGGTCGGCGATATGGCCGAAACCATCTCACTGCTGATGCCCGAAGCCGAGCACAGTTCCGACGACGGGCTTGCCGTGTGGATGCAGGACAAGTTGCTGCCGCTGCGCGGCCTGCCGCCGGAAGAGCTGACCGAACGCCTGCCCGCACTCTGGGCACAGCTGGATCGACTGAGCCTGATGGTCTGCATCAAACTGATCACTGGCGCCTTTCGCGTCGGCGTGTCGAAACTACTGGTCACCCGCGCGCTGGCCTCGCTGGGCGATCTCGACCCCAAACGCGTCGCGCAACGGCTGGTGGGATACACCGACCTGTCTCATCGTCCCAGCGCTGAAGGCTACCGCGCACTGGTCGCCGAAGAGTCCGAACACGAGCATGCACAACGCGGCGGCCAGCCCTACCCGTTTTTCCTCGCCCATCCGTTGCAGGCGCCGGTCGAGGAGTTCGACACGTTGCTCGGTGCGCCAGAGAACTGGTTCATCGAGTGGAAGTGGGACGGCATCCGCGCCCAGCTGGTCAAGCGCGACGGGCAGATCTGGGTCTGGTCGCGCGGCGAAGAGCTGGTCAGCGAGCGCTTTCCGGAACTCTGCGAGCTGGCCGGCTGCCTACCGGACGGCACGGTGATCGATGGCGAGATACTGGTCTGGAAGCACGCGCCCGGCGAGCGTGCGACCGACTTTTTCCAGCAGCCCACTCGCGACGATAGCGAAGCAACCGAGCGCTTCGGCGTGCAGCCCTTCGCCCTGCTGCAACAGCGGATCGGCCGAAAGAACCTGACCGCCAAAGTGCTGCAGGACGCCCCGGTTGCGGTGCTCAGTTATGACCTCCTGGAATGGCAGGGCGACGACTGGCGCCAGCGAGCGCACCACGAACGTCGGCAACAGCTCGAATCCGTCGTCGCGCAATGCCCCAATCCACGGCTGATGCTGTCGCCGCTGGTGACCGGCCGTGACTGGACCGATCTGGCACGCCAGCGCGAGGCGTCACGCGCGCTTGGCGTCGAGGGCATGATGATCAAGGCGCGTGCCGCGCAGTATGGCGTTGGCCGGACCAAAGACGTCGGCGTCTGGTGGAAATGGAAGATCGATCCGTATTCCATCGATGCCGTGCTGATCTACGCCCAACGCGGGCACGGGCGACGCGCCAGCCTCTATACCGACTACACCTTTGCCGTCTGGGACGGCGAGCCAGGCGACCCCGAGCGCAAGCTGGTGCCCTTCGCCAAGGCCTATTCCGGGCTGACCGACGAGGAAATGCGCAAGGTCGACGCCATCGTGCGCAAGACCACCGTAGAGAAGTTCGGCCCTGTTCGCAGCGTGACGCCAACGCTAGTGTTCGAATTGGGCTTCGAAGGTATTGCCGCCAGCAGCCGACACAAAAGCGGCATCGCCGTGCGCTTCCCCCGCATGCTGCGCTGGCGTCTCGACAAGCCGGTGGATGAGGCCGATACGCTGGAGACGCTAAAGGAATTGCTCGGATGAAGCGGCCTAGAGAAGTCGGGCAGAAGCATGACGCCCATGTAGGAGCCAGCTTGCTGGCGAGCACCATCCGCGCGGAGCCCAAGGATCGCGAGCAAGCTCGCTCCTACGAAAAGCGGAAGCACGAGTCCCCTGTAGGAGCCAGCTTGCTGGCGATCACCATCCGCGCGGAGTCCGAGGTTCGCGAGCAAGCTCGCTCCTACGAAAAGCAGAAGCATGACGCCCATGTAGGAGCCAGCTTGCTGGCGATCAGCAATCCTGCGGAATCCGAGGATCGCGAGCAAGCTCGCTCCTACGAAAAGCAGAAGCACGACTCCCCTGTAGGAGCCAGCTTGCTGGCGATCACCACCCCCACGGAATCCGAGGATCGCGAGCAAGCTCGCTCCTACCAAAAGCCGAAGCACGACTCCCCTGTAGGAGCCAGCTTGCTGGCGATCAGCAACCCTGCGGAATCCGAGGTTCGCGAGCAAGCTCGCTCCTACGAAAAGCGGAAGCACGCCCTTCGCTTTCATCGGGTGGCCTTCAGGTTATGAGTAAGACGCCCGCGTCGCTTGCCGACCGTTGGTTTGCCAACCGCAACTGGAAGCCGTTCCCTTTCCAGCAGCAGGTCTGGCAGGCAGTACACAAGGGCGAATCGGGCGTGCTCCATGCCACCACGGGCTCGGGCAAGACTTACGCCGTCTGGCTTGGCGCGCTCAATCGATTCGCTTCTCCCGTAGCCGATTGGTCCACAGAAGACCCGCAGCCGTCTGCCAAGCCATCGGACAAACCTGCGCCGCTCACCGTCCTCTGGATCACACCCATGCGCGCGCTGGCCGCTGACACGGCCCGCGCGTTGCAAGCCCCGTTGGACGACCTCGGCATCAACTGGAGCATCGGCCTGCGAACCGGTGATACCAGCAGTTCAGAACGGGCGCGCCAGGGAAGAAGGCTGCCCAGTGCGCTGGTCACGACCCCGGAAAGCCTCACCCTGCTGCTGACCCGCGCCGACGCGCGCCAAGCATTCGCCGGGCTGCGCATGTTGGTAGTGGACGAGTGGCACGAGTTGCTGGGCAACAAGCGCGGCGTGCAGTTGCAACTGGCGCTGGCGCGGCTGCGCCAATGGATGCCAGAACTGATCGTCTGGGGGCTATCGGCCACCTTGGGAAATCAGCCGCATGCGTCGGAGGTGCTGCTGCACCCGAACAGCGGCAAGCTGGTACAAGGCAAGGTCGACAAGGATCTGCGGATCGACACCTTGCTGCCCGCGAGCATCGAGCGCTTCCCCTGGGCCGGTCACTTGGGTCTGCGCATGCTGCCGCAGGTGGTCGAAGAGATCGACTCCGCCGCCACGACACTGGTCTTTACCAATACCCGCTCTCAGTCGGAGATCTGGTATCAGGCGATTCTCGGTGCGCGGCCGGACTGGGCCGGGCTGATCGCGCTGCACCATGGCTCGCTGTCGCGCGAGGTACGTGACTGGGTAGAACTGGGCCTCAAGCAAGGCGCGCTCAAGGCTGTCGTTTGCACCTCAAGCCTGGATCTTGGGGTCGACTTTCTCCCGGTCGAGCGGGTGTTGCAGATCGGTTCGCCTAAAGGCGTGGCGCGGCTTATGCAGCGCGCCGGGCGCTCGGGTCATGCACCGGGGCGCACCTCCCGTGTCACGCTGGTCCCCACCCATAGCGTGGAAGTGATAGAAGCCGCCGCTGCGCAGGTCGCCATTGCCGAACGCCGGATCGAAGCCCGCAGCGCCCCGCAGCGACCGCTCGATGTGCTGGTGCAACACTTGGTGAGTATGGCGCTGGGCGGAGGCTTTCGACCTGACGAGTTGTTTGCCGAAGTGCGCCAGGCCTGGTCCTACCGGGAGCTGAACGACGAGCACTGGCAGTGGGCGCTGGCCTTCGTCCGTCATGGCGGGCATTCGCTAACCGCCTACCCGGATTACCAGCGTGTCGAGCCGGACGAGACCGGGCTGTGGAAGGTCCCGAGCCGCCGCGTGGCGCTGCGTCATCGCATGGGCATCGGCACCATCGTCAGCGATGCCAGCCTGACGGTGAAATTCTGGGCCAAGGGAGGCGGCGGCCGTTCGCTGGGCACCATCGAGGAAGGGTTCGTCGCGCGCTTGCGGCCCGGCGACAATTTTCTCTTCGGTGGGCGCCTGCTGGAACTGGTGCGGGTGGAGAACATGACCGCCTACGTCAGTCGCGCCACGGGCAAAAAAGCCGCCGTGCCACGCTGGAACGGCGGTCGGATGCCGCTGTCCAGCGAACTGGCCGATGCGGTGGTCGAGCAGCTCGGCGCCGCCTCGCGCGGGCAGTTCACCACGCCCGAGATGCGTCTGGTCGAGCCGTTGCTGCGCGTGCAGATGGACTGGTCGGCGCTGCCCACCGAAACCACCCTGCTGGCCGAGGTGATGAAGTCCCGCGAGGGCTGGCACCTTTTCCTCTACCCTTTCGCGGGTCGCCACGTACATCTGGGGCTCGCCAGCCTGCTGGCCTGGCGCATGGGCCAGCACCAGCCGCTGACCTTCTCCATCGCCGTCAATGACTACGGGTTCGAACTGCTCTCGGCGACCGAAGTGGACTGGTTGCAGTGGCTGACGCCTGATCTGTTCAGTCAGGACAATCTGCTGCATGACGTGCTTGCCAGCCTCAATGCCGGTGAGCTGGCGCGCCGTCGTTTCCGGGAGATTGCGCGGATCGCCGGACTGGTCTTCTCCGGCTACCCCGGGGCTCAGAAAAGCGCGCGCCAACTGCAGGCCTCCAGCGGCCTGTTCTTCGACGTGTTTCGCCAGTACGACCCGGCCAATCTCCTATTGAATCAGGCCGAGGAAGAAGTGCTGCGCCAGGAGTTGGAAGTCGAGCGACTGGAGCAGACCATGAACCGTCTGCAACAGCGGCAATTGGACATTCACCCGGTCAAGCGCACAACGCCGCTTGCGTTCCCGCTTATGGTCGAACGCTTCCGCGAAAGCATGAGTTCGGAAAAGCTCGCTGATCGCATCCGCCGCATGGTCGCGGAATTGGACAAGGCAGCAGGTCCCGGTGGCTATCAGCCAGAGGGCGACGCCAGTATTGCCGTGGAACGGGAAACCAGCCCCAAGCGCAAACCGCGCGCAACCAAGGACGGCACGCCAAGGCCGAAAAAGGCGCGACGCGCCACCCGATAGACACGCCCGATGGATCGCTCCGCTGCTACGTGAGGAGACGCCCGGGTAAGCGCAAGCTTGCCGGCGTACGCTCAGTTCACCGCTAATCCACGCTCGGCCTACTGGCATACGCCATCGGACACATCACTTTGCCGCCCCCCATGAGCGCTCTCGAGGCCTCGGGACCCATGCAGGGAACCGTAGGAGCGAGCTTGCCCGCGAACGCCGCCCAGCGATGGGAACCCGCAACCGCCCGCGATAAACTCGGCCACATGACCCCGCACCTACCCATCGAACTCGAGCAGACGGAGCTCTGGTTGCTCCCCGACAAAGCCATCTATTGGCCTGATCGAAAAGCACTGCTGATCGCCGATATCCATTTCGGCAAGGCCGCTGCCTATCGTCGTCTTGGCCAACCGGTGCCACACGGCACCACCCAGGCCAACCTGCAACGGCTCGACGCCCTGCTCGACCGCTACCGCTGCGAGCAGCTGATTTTCCTCGGTGATTTCCTCCATGCGCCGGAATCACAGACGCCCGCCACGCTCAGCCAATTGCTCGACTGGCGCGCCAGACACCCAGAGCTTGCGGTGACCCTGATACGGGGCAACCACGACCGTCGCGCCGGCGACCCGCCTGCCAGCCTGGCAATGACCGTGGTCCCCGAACCGCTGCTGCTCGGCCCGTTCGCCCTGCAACACGAACCCGATCCGCATCCCAGCCATCACGTCCTGGCAGGCCATCTGCACCCGGCGTTCCGCCTGCATGGACGCGGCCGTCAGTCGTTGCGTCTACCCTGTTTCTGCCTAGGCGAGCGGGTCAGCCTGCTGCCGGCCTTCGGCAGCTTCACCGGAATGATGGAAGTAGACGCCGACCCGGGCCGGCGTCTTTTCGTGGTTGGGGGTGATGGGGTATGGCAGGTGGCGTGACGTGGGTTTAAGCCTGTGAGATGCCGGTTACGGTGATACCAAAGCGCTCGCTCAAACGTGTGGCAGGGGTCTCCTCCACATCGGGGTCGTGCTCGTAGGCATCTTCTTCTCCGGCGTAATCCTGCTCGGCCTTGCGGGTAACCAGCTCTACTGCCTCGTCTATATCCGGCTGGCGATCGGATTCGGTCCGCAGAATGGAGGTATTGCCGTCTTTGCTGTAAGCGATGATCCAAGTCGTCATGGGTGCCCCTCGTGTCTTAGCGCCTTCGGCGGAAACTCGCTCGCCGAGATTGGCGTCGCTTTGGTTAGAGACTAGTTCGTCGCATTCAGTTCTGCCGCTTGTGCTTGTTGAATCAGCTGCCGGACGGTCTGAACGGGGCAATCCGCCGTCGGTCATCCTAGAAAGCAGACCAGGAGACGAGACCATGATCCAGTCACGTCCACGATCTAAAGAAACGACCGAGGAACAGCTGGTAGAGCTGCTGCGCCGTAGCGCAACCGTATTGCCTGCCATTGATGATCCGGAATTTGCCGACGCCTTCGAGCAGTTCGCTGACGCACGGGTGGTGTTGATCGGCGAAGCCAGCCACGGCACGTCGGAGTTCTACCGCGCCCGAGCGGCGATAACCCGCCGATTGATCGAGCGACACGGCTTCAGCATCGTCGCCGTCGAAGCCGACTGGCCGGATGCGGCAAAGATCGACCGCTACGTGCGTCAACACCAGCCACCCGCCTGGGTCGAGGAAGGCTTCAAACGCTTTCCGATCTGGATGTGGCGCAACCAGGAGGTCGCTGATTTCGCCCGTTGGCTGCGTGACCACAACGATGGCCTACCCGCCGAACAACGGGTGGAATTTCGCGGGCTGGACGTCTACAGCCTGGGTGCCTCGATCCAGGAGGTGGTCGGCTATCTCGACCGGGTCGACCCGGACGCCGCCGCGACCGCGCGGCGCCGATATGGCTGTCTCAGCCCTTGGCATGACGAGCCGGCGATCTACGGTCGCAACGTGATGCGCGGCGAACCCTCCTGCGAGAGCGCCGTGGTCGAACAGCTACGCGCCTTGCTCGACCAGCGGCTGGAATACATGAAGAAGGACGGCAGCAGCTTCTTCAATGCCGAGCAGAATGCACGCGTCGTGCTCGCCGCCGAGCAGTACTACCGAGCCATGTACCAGGGCTCGACCGAATCGTGGAACCTGCGTGATCGGCACATGTTCGACACCTTGCAGGCCCTACTGGCGCATCGCGGTGAGGGTGCCAAGGCGGTGGTCTGGGCGCACAACTCGCACATCGGCAACGCCGCTTCGACCTCCATGGGCTGGGGCGGCGAATTCAATATCGGTGAGCTGTGCCGCACCGCCTTCGGTCGCGATGCGGTGCTGATCGGCATGGGTACCGACCGCGGCGAGGTGGCAGCGGCTGACAACTGGGACGAACCCATGCAGGTCAAACAGGTTCGGCCGTCGCGCCCGGACAGCTGGGAGCAGCTGTTCTTGCGCACTGAACTACCGGCTTCGCTAACCACGTGGCGCGATGATCCGCAGCTCCGCAAAGCACTGGCCAGGCCGCGCCTCGAGCGGGCCATTGGGGTGATCTACCGTCCGGCTACCGAACGCCAGAGCCATTATTTCCAAGCCATACTGTCTGAACAGTTCGACGCCCTACTCTGGCTCGAACAGACCCACGCGGTCAAACCGATCGGCCCCCAGCAGATCGATGAAGAGAGCGTTCCGGATACCTACCCATTCGGAGAATGAGTCATGCGCGTCTTAATGCCCGAATCGCAACTGTTTCGCGACCGCACCCATGCCGGCCAGGAGTTGGCCGAAGCCCTGCAGCACCTTGCGGCGGATTCGCCTCTGGTGCTGGCCCTGCCGCGCGGAGGGGTTCCGGTCGCCTTCGAAGTGGCGCAGCGCTTGAGGGCGCCACTGGATCTGGTGCTGGTGCGCAAGATCGGCGCGCCGGGTAACGAAGAGCTGGCGCTGGGCGCGGTGATCGACGGCGCCGAGCCGAAGTGGGTGATCAACCAGGAATTGCTTAACCAGATCGCACCACCACCGAGCTGGTTCGAAGAAGAAATGCAGCGTCAACTGACCGAGCTGGAACGCCGTCGGCATCGCTACTGTGGCGAGCGACCAGCCCCCGTGCTCACGGATCGCTGCGTCATCGTGATCGATGATGGCATCGCCACCGGTGCCACGGTGCGGGCAGCGTTGAAGGGGCTCAAGCAATCGAAGCCGAGCCACGTGGTCCTAGCCGCGCCAGTGGGCCCACGGGATGTGATCGAAATGTTGAAAACAGAAGTGGACGAGCTGATCTGCCTGGCAATGCCCGAGCCGTTCATCGGGGTTGGTTGTCATTACGGCAACTTCGAACAAACCAGCGACGAGCAGGTGGTCGACCTGCTCGCGCGGGCCGCTGGTCCGGCGTGGTGATGGCTGTCAGGCTACCGGGTCTGGCGGCGGCTGATCCGGGATAGTCGGCTCGCCGGGCTCGCTCGGCAGGTCCGGCACGCCAGGCTCTTCGGGGTCACCGGGCACGCCGTGGGCTTGCCAGCTGAGCGTATCGATCTCTTCCGAATAACGTGTGGTTTCCATTTGAGTCCTCCTGCTGTAACCGAAAGCCCGGTCGGGCTATTGCAGTAGACGCCACAAGGCGGCCATAAATCCATCCTCCCGTCGGAGGTGCTCGGGAACGCTTCTAACGGCTACATCCGCAAGCGCAGTCGCCAAAAGAGCTTGCTCGCGAACCGATATACGCATTCGCCAGCAAGCTGGCTCTACAGAGGCGCCTGCGCGGTGGTCGCAGTGAGCCCAGAACGCACTAGCCAAGGACAGTGACCCTTACGGCAGCCAACAGGTCGACCGCCTCGGCAATACGCCTTACTGACTGGCCGCACTGAGGATCGGCGGGCTCTTACCACATCAGATCGTCAGGGATCTGGTAAGCGGCATAAGGATCATCGGCATCCGGCGCTTCGGTCTGAACATTGAGCTGCACGATGCGGCGCGGGTCGCGCTCCTGAATCTTCAGTGCTGCCTCACGCGGGATCACTTCATAACCGCCGCCATGGCGGACGATAGCCAGCGAGCCACTGGAGAGCTTGTCGCGCATCAGCTTGTTCACCGACAGGCGCTTGACCTTCTTGTCGTCGACGAAGTTGTAGTAGTCCTCGGTGGTCAACTTAGGCAAGCGGCTGCCTTCGATCAGTTGCTTGACCTGCGCGATACGGGCCTTCTGTTCGGCTTTTTCCTGCTGCTGACGGTTCAGCTCCTGGTCGCGGGCGAGTTTTTCGGCATGAGCCTTAAGTGCCGCATCGCGTTGCGAGGTGTCCTGCTCAGCCTGGCCTTTCTTCACCAGGCGCTGCTGTTTCTGCTGTTGCTTGCCGGCCTGCTTGGCCTGTTTTTCATTGACCAGCCCGGCTTTGAGCAGCTGATCGCGAAGGGAAAGACTCATGTGTCGGCTCGTCTCGTCGTGAATTCAAATTAGACGTAAGGGCGGATCAACCAGGATCCACCGAGCGGGGTCGTGGCCCTGACAACTTCCACGATTACGCTCCGGCTATCAACCGCAGGTCGGTATCTTTTCGGCTTTCTTGGCCTCGCCCCATAGCGCGTCGAGCTCTTCCAGGTCGCAATTTTCAATGGGCCGGCCGCTATCCCGCAAGGTTTGTTCGATAAAGCGAAAGCGTCGCTCAAACTTGCGATTGGCCGCTCGCAATGCATTCTCCGGATCGACCTTCAGGTGCCGCGCCAGATTGACCGTGACGAACAGCAAATCGCCGATTTCCTCAGCAATGGCCTCCGGGTCGTTCTCGCTCATGGCCTCGAGGACTTCGTCGAGTTCCTCACGCACCTTGTCCACCACCGGCAACGCGTCCGGCCAGTCGAAGCCGACCTGAGCGGTGCGCTTCTGCAGCTTGGCGGCGCGACTCAAGGCGGGCAACGCGCTGGGCACATCATCAAGCAGCGACAGTTGCTCGGGCACTGCTGACTTCTCCGCGCGTTCCTCGGCCTTGATTTCTTCCCAACGCTGCTTGATCTGCGCTTCGTCGAGACGGGGCAACTCCGGCGAGCCGTAGAGATCGCCGTCAGGGAACACGTGCGGGTGCCGACGCAACAGCTTGCGGGTGATGCCATCAACGACCGCATCGAACTCGAAGCGGCCCTCCTCCTTCGCCAGTTGGCTGTAATAGACAACCTGGAACAGCAAGTCGCCCAGCTCACCCGGCAAATGATCGAAGTCACCGCTCTCGATGGCATCCGCCACCTCATAGGCTTCTTCCAGAGTATGCGGCACGATGCTGGCGTAATCCTGCTGCAGATCCCACGGGCAGCCATGCTGCGGATCACGCAGCCGGGCCATCAGGTGCAGAAGGTCATTGAGCTGGTACATGAGATTCCTCGGTGAAAGCCTGAGAGTGAAGCTGAGGCCATTGTAGGGTGGATGACGCTTCATCCATCCACCGCAGCGTCGTCATGGTGGATGTAAAAAGCGACATCCACCCTACGGTGTTACGAGCTCTTGCAGCGACCGTACGGCCCCGAGCGTCACGAGCAAAGAGCTGGCTAGGCGAATCTCAACCGAAAAAGCGGAGTTGGCTGTTGCCAATGAGCATTTTTCGGTTGGGCTTCAACAACGTCAGATCGAGCGCAGCAGCTCAGATCAGATACCAAACAAAAACAGACCTGACCGTCGCGAGCGAAGGCCAGACAAGGCGCAAGCTAGCTGAAAAAGCGGAGTTGGCTTCTGCCAATGAGCATTTTTCAGCAAGCTTGCAACGCCGTATGGCCGAGCGCAGTAGGTCAGGAGGTACGCTGGCGCTTGGCCTCGATAATATTGGGCAGCTGCGAGATTCGGCTGAGTAGTCGCCCCAGCGCATCAAGCCCAGGTATCTCAATGGTGAGCGTCATCTGCGCTGTGCTGTCTTCCTTGTTCGAGCGGGTGTTGACGGCCAGTACGTTGATCCGCTCGTTGAGCAGGATCTGCGAAACGTCACGCAGCAGGCCGGAACGGTCGTAGGCGCGAATGCTGATGTCTGCCGGATAGGTCTTCTCGGGGATCGGCCCCCAGCTGACCTGAATGATCCGCTCCGGCTCACGTCCGGACAGCTGCAACACCGAGGCGCAATCCTGGCGGTGGATGCTGACGCCGCGCCCTAAGGTGATGTAACCGACAATCGGATCGCCCGGCAGCGGCTGGCAGCAGCCCGCCATTTGCGTGAGCAGATTGCCGACACCCTGGATCTGCACGTCGCCGCGCTTGCCCGGTTTGGTGCTGGTGGGGCGCTTCGGGATCAGCTCAAGCTGATCGTCGCTATGGCTATCCGGTTCCACCAGTTGCTGGGCATGATTGACCAATTGCGCCAGACGCAGGTCGCCGGCACCCAGTGCGGCGAACATGTCTTCAGCGGTCTTCAGGTTGGCTTTTTCCGCCAGTTTGTCGAAGTCCACCGGCGGCAGATCGAGGCGACCCAATTCGCGTTCCAGCAACGCCTTGCCAGCCGCAACGTTCTGGTCGCGGGCCTGCAGCTTGAACCAGTGGACGATCTTCGCCCGCGAGCGCGAGGTGGTGATGTAACCCAGGTTGGGGTTCAGCCAGTCGCGGCTCGGCGAGCCGTGCTTGCTGGTGATGATCTCGACCTGCTCGCCGGTCTGCAGGCTGTAATTGAGCGGCACGATGCGCCCATTGATCTTGGCACCCCGGCAGTTGTGGCCGATCTCGGTGTGCACGCGGTAGGCGAAGTCCAGCGGTGTGGCGCCCTTGGGCAGATCGATGGCATGGCCGTCCGGGGTGAATACGTAGACGCGATCGGGTTCGATGTCGACGCGCAGCTGATCGGCCAGACCGCCAATATCACCCAGCTCTTCATGCCATTCGAGCACCTGACGCAGCCAGGAGATCTTTTCCTCGTAGTGGTTCGAGGTGCTCTTGACGTCGGTGCCCTTGTAACGCCAGTGCGCGCAAACGCCCAGCTCGGCTTCTTCGTGCATGGCCTGCGTGCGGATCTGCACTTCCAGCACCTTGCCTTCCGGCCCTAGCACCGCGGTATGCAACGAGCGGTAGCCGTTCTCCTTGGGGTTGGCGATGTAGTCGTCAAACTCCTTGGGAATGTGTCGCCACAGGGTGTGCACGATACCCAGCGCGGTGTAGCAATCGCGAACCTCGGGCACCAGCACGCGAACGGCGCGAACGTCGTAGATCTGACTGAACTGCAGGCCTTTCTTCTGCATCTTCCGCCAGATCGAATAGATGTGCTTGGCACGCCCGTCGATTTCGGGATGGATCCCGGTGGCGGTCAGTTCGTCCTTGAGTTGCTGGACCACGTTCTGGATGTACTGCTCACGATCCAGCCGGCGCTCATGCAGCAACTGAGCGATCTGCTTGTACTGTTCAGGCTCAAGGTAGCGGAAGGACAGGTCCTCCAGCTCCCACTTGATGTGACCGATGCCCAGGCGATGGGCCAGCGGTGCATAGATATCGAACACTTCCCGAGCAACGCGGTGGCGCTTGTCGTCATCGGCGTTCTTTACCGCGCGGATGGCGCAGGTTCGCTCGGCCAGCTTGATCAGCGCGACGCGGACGTCGTCGACCATCGCCACCAGCATCTTGCGCAGGTTTTCCACTTGGGTTTGTGTGCCCAGCACCAGCGACTCGCGCGGGTTGAGACTGTCGCTGATGGCCGCCATGCGCAGCACACCTTCGATCAGCTTCGCCACCACCGGGCCGAAGTGCTGGTGCACCTCGGCCAGCTGGATCTTGCCTTCGCGCACGCCGCGGTAGATGACGGCCGCGACCAGGCTGTCCTGATCAAGCTTGAGGTCGGCGAGAATCTCGGCGATTTCCAGCCCAATCTGGTAACTGGAGGTGCCTTCACTCCAGAGGTTCTTTGCCGCGTTCGCCTGCTGCTCCGCCGCTCGGGCGAACTCGCAGGCCTGCTTGAGTGCGTCGCGGTCGAGTGCCGGGTCCATCCCCAGCACATGATCGAGCCAGCCATCGAGGTTGATGCTGCCGTCGGTGTTGATCGGCTGAAGCGCTCTGACCTGGACCATCTAATACCTTCCCTCTACGCATCATCTGCGTCGAATACGCCGGCTTTCTCGGAGCCGGTCGGTTGAACCACAGGCCGATCGCCTGTCAAAAAAACTGAACTACGCTGGCCGCTCGAAGAGTGCCATGGCCTCGACGTGCGCGGTTTGCGGAAACATGTCCAGCACGCCTGCTTGCTTTAATTGATAGCCCTGCCCGACCAACTCAGCGGCATCGCGCGCCAGCGTTGCAGGATTGCACGAAACATAGACCACGCGCCGTGCGCCTAAAGTCGCCATCTGCCGCACAATTTCCAACGCACCATCACGCGGCGGATCGAGCAGCACCGCCGCGAAGCCGCCCTTGGCCCACTGCGCCTCGATAAGCGGCTTCGACAGGTCCGCCTGATAAAAGTGCGCACTCTGAAGGCCGTTTTGCTCCGCATTGGTGCGCGCGCGCTCGACCATCTCGCCAATACCTTCGACGGCCACCACTTCTGCACCCTTTCGAGCCAGCGGCAAGCTGAAGTTGCCCAGCCCGCAGAACAGGTCGAGCACCCGCTCGCCCGGTTCCGGTGCCAGCCATTCAAGGGCTTGCGTCACCATCGCCTCGTTGACCGGCGCGTTAACCTGGACAAAGTCGCCTGGTCGCCAGGCCAATTCCAGATCCCATGCCGGCAAGCGGTAGCCCAACCTGTACGCAGGGTCCAGGGGCTGCGCCGGACCCTCGCCTTGCAGCCAGAGCTGCACGTTCTGCTCATTCGCGAAGTCGACCAAACGCTTAAGATCGTCCGACCCCAGCGCAGCGGTATGGCGTACCAGCACAGCCTCGGCCGTCCCGCTGAACAACTCCAGATGCCCGATCGCTTGCGGCTTATCCAATGCGTGCAACACGGCCAGTAAAGCCGGCAACAGCGTCTGCAAGGGTTGTACCAGCACCTGACATTCGCGAATGGCGACAATATCCTGGCTGGCACTGGCGCGAAAACCGACGTCGAGCCGCCGCGCCTTGTGGTCCCAGCGCACCGCCAACCGCGCGCGCCGGCGATAGCCGAACTCGGGGCCACTGAGCGGCGCCGCCCATTGCTGCGGCTCGATCGAGGCCACCCGGGACAATTGCTCGGCGAGGCTGCGCTGTTTCAGTTCGAGTTGATCGGCCGCGCTCAGGTGCTGCAGGTTGCAGCCTCCGCAAACCCGCGCATGCGGGCACGGCTCGGCACGCCGCCGGTCGCTGGCAGCCAGCACCCGCTCGGTACGGGCTTCGACGATCTGGCTGCGGGCGTTCAGTACGCGAGCCTCGACGTCTTCCTCGGGCAAGGCCCCTTCGACGAACCAAGTGCGGTTATCGACAAAGGCGATGCCGCGACCATCGTTCGCCAGCCGCTCAATGCTCAGCCGCTGCTTCTTGCCGGTCGGAACCTGAGGCTTCTTCTCGCCACCGCTAGGCTGGAAGCGCAAGCCACCACTGCGTTTGGCCATCAGCAAGTACCGCCTTCAACCGGCACGATAGGATCAATTGGGCTGGTCATAGACGCCTGTCGACAGGTAGCGATCGCCACGGTCACAGATGATCGCAACGATCACCGCGTTCTCGACCTCTTTGGACAGACGCAGCGCCGCCGCCACTGACCCACCTGACGACACGCCGCAAAAGATGCCTTCCTCGCGGGCCAAGCGGCGCATGACGTGCTCGGCCTCGTCCTGCGCCATATCGACAATGCGGTCGACGCGTTCCGCCTGGTAGATCTTAGGCAGGTACTCCTGCGGCCAGCGGCGGATGCCAGGGATCGCTGCACCTTCCATGGGCTGCAGGCCGACGATCTGGATGGCCGGATTCTGCTGCTTGAGGTAGCGAGAGACACCCATGATGGTGCCGGTGGTGCCCATCGAACTGACGAAATGGGTGATGCTGCCCTGAGTCTGCTGCCACAGTTCCGGCCCGGTACTGGTGAAGTGGGCCTCAGGATTGTCGCCGTTGGCGAACTGATCGAGCACCTTGCCGCGCCCTTCCGCAGCCATTTTCACCGCCAGGTCGCGAGCGCCTTCCATGCCCTCTTCCTTGCTCACCAGAATCAGCTCGGCGCCATAGGCCGTCATGGCCGCCTTGCGCTCGGCACTGGAGTTGTCCGGCATGATCAGGATGAACCTGTAGCCCTTGATCGCCGCAGCCATGGCCAGGGCGATGCCGGTGTTGCCGGACGTGGCTTCGATCAGCGTATTGCCGGGTTTGATATCGCCCCGCGCTTCGGCCCGCGCGATCATCGACAACGCGGGACGGTCTTTGACCGAGCCGGCCGGGTTGTTGCCTTCGAGTTTTACCAGGATGGTGTTGCTGGTTTCGCCGGGCAGACGCTGCAGGCGAACCAGGGGCGTGTTGCCGACACAATCGGCAATGGTCGGGTACTGAATTGTCATGGCTTCGATGGACCGCACAGCCTTTGAGAGGCGCACATGATAGCGGCAACCATCGGCCACGGGCAGACCGCGCTACCCTCGTGTCGGTCAGGTGGGGACCATGAAACCGCTGCCGATGCGCCACACGCCACACCCATTCGGCGAAGCAGGCAGACGAACGGCTCAGCACGACGAATGTACGAAGATTTTACCAACCGCGGCGATCAGGCTTGGCAAACCGGGGTCAGTGAACTAGCCCTGTAAACAGCTAAATCTTTTTCCTTCCGCCCAGACAAGGAACATCCCATGCATGTCGGACGAGCCGCCCTGGTTCCCTCGATTCTGTTGTTCAGCCTCACCGCCTGCACTCAACCGGACGGCCCATCCAGCGAAATCCCACCCGCCCCGGAAGCGTCCAGCGGCTACTCGGCCAAGCCAGGCTGGGCGTTGGAACGCTTTGCCGTTGCCGCTGCCAACCCGCTAGCGACCGAAGCCGGCTACGAAATGCTCAAGGCTGGCGGCAGCGCAATGGACGCCGCCGTGGCGGTACAGATGGTGTTGAGCCTGGTCGAGCCGCAATCCAGCGGGCTTGGCGGCGGTGCCTTTCTGTTGCATTGGGATGGCGAACACATCGCAGCACTGGATGGCCGGGAGACCGCGCCGGCAGCGGTCGACGAACGACTGTTCCTGACTGCCGACGGCAAGCCGATGGCATTTCTCGATGCCGTCGTCGGTGGTCGTTCGGTGGGTGTGCCAGGCGTGGTGAGGATGCTTGAGCGCGCGCACGACCAGTACGGCAACTTGCCTTGGAAAGCCTTGTTCCAACCAGCTATCGAACTTGCCGAAAACGGTTTCGAAGTCAGCCCGCGCTTGCATGGCCTGCTGGTCAGCGATCCGGCCCTGCGCAAGGACCCGCGCGCCGCGGCGTTCTACTACCAGGACGATGGCAAGCCTCTGCCGGTCGGCCATCGCTTGCGCAATCCGGCCCTTGCCGCACTGCTCAAGGACATCGCCGAACGCGGCAGCGAGGCGTTCTACACCGGCGCTAACGCCCGCGCGCTGGTCCTGCAGGTGAACACTCACCCGACCAACCCAGGCCGCATCAGTCTGAACGATCTCGAGGGATACCAGCCGCGCGAGCGGGACGCGATCTGCACGCTCTGGCAGAAGCGCTATCAGGTCTGCGGTTTCCCGCCGCCGTCGTCGGGCCACATTACGCAGATGCAGATCCTCGGCATGCTGGAACAGCTGCCGACGGTGCAGCCGCTCGATCAGGGCGTGCCTTCTGTCGAATTCCTGCACCGCTATACCGAGGCTTCACGACTGGCGTATGCCGACCGCGCCAAGTACCTGGCTGACCCAGATTTCGTGCCGGTACCGGGCCGCACCTGGAACAGCATGCTTGCACCGAGTTATCTCAAGCAGCGCGCCGCACTGATCGGCCCGCGCAGCATGGGCACTGCCGAAGCGGGCGAACCCGGCGAAATGCCGATCGTGTTCGCCCCGCAGGCGGCACAACCGGAATACGGCACCAGCCATATCAGCATCGTCGACGCCGAGGGCAACGCGTTGGCGATGACCACAACCATCGAGCAAGCCTTCGGCTCACGTCTGCTCAACGATGGCGGCACCGGCCTCCCCGGCGGCTACCTGCTGAACAACGAACTCACCGACTTTGCCTTCGAACCTTACGACGCGATGGGTCGGCAAGTGGCCAACCGGGTCGAACCGAACAAGCGTCCGCGTTCGAGCATGAGCCCGACGCTGGTGTTCGACGTCACCGGCGAGCAGTTTCTGGCGAGCCTCGGCTCCCCTGGCGGCGCGGCGATCATCCACTTCACCGCGAAGACCCTGCTGGGCATGTATGAGTGGGGGCTGGATGCGCAACGGGCGATCGACCTGCCCAACTTCGGCAGCTTCAACGGCCCGACGGTGCTCGAAGCAGGACGCTTTCCGGCTAGCACAGTACAGGCGCTGAAAGTACGCGGCCATGAGGTCAACGAGACGGAAATGACCAGCGGACTTCAAGCTATTCAACGCACCGACAGCGGCTGGTTCGGCGGTGCCGACCCGCGCCGCGAAGGTGTGGTGATGGGCGAGTAACGCCTCGGCGACTGCCTGCCGTCAGGCAGCCCTGCGGCTGGCAGTCGCCGCGGGGCGCGGCCCTGCACGTTCGAGTGCGTGATGAACATCACCGCCGGAGGAGCCCCTTCGGGTAGTGCACTCAGGGACGACTTCTGCGCTAGACCACGCGCGCCTCGATCTCCAGCCGCTCGATGGCGCTGTCCAGCTCATCCAGAGCCTGGGCCGCGCTCGGGTGATTCTGCTTGAGTAATGTTTCGCTGCGTTCGCAGGCTGCCCGCAGCTGCGGAACACCGCAATAGCGGGTAGCGCCGTGCAAACGGTGCACACGATCGATGGTCGCCTGCCGGTCATTGGCCAGACGCGTTTCGCGGATCACCTGGCGATCATCCTCCAGCGAGGCCAGCAGCATGCTCAGCATGTCCGCGGCCAGATCGGCTTTGCCGGCGGCCAGGCGCAATCCCTCTTCCGCATCGAGCACTTTGAGGTTGTTTTCCGGCGTCTGTGTCTCGGGGGGGGCTGCGACAAAGCTGCGCGCCAGCGGTAGACCGGTCCACTTCAAGATCACCTGGGCCAGCTGCCGCTCGCTGATCGGCTTGGTCAGGTAATCGTCGAGACCGCTTTGCAAGAGCGAGCGCTTTTCGTTGGACAGCGCGTGAGCGGTAAGCGCGACAATCGGCATGGGTGGCTGCGCGCTGTCGTCCTCCCAGCGACGAATCGCCTCGGTGGTCTGGCGCCCGTCCATGCCAGGCATCTGCACGTCCATGAACACCAGATCGAAGGGCTTGTGCTTAACCGCCTCCAATGCTTCGGCGCCGCTGCTCACCGCTTCGACTTCACCGCCCATATCGGTCAGCAAGGTTTCCAGCAGCAGCAGGTTGGCAGGGTTGTCATCGACGCACAGCACACGTGGCGGTCGGGTTTCCGGCACTGCGACGTTCTCGATCATGGTCTGTGGCGGGCGCAGCAGGTCGAGCAGCACTCGCTGCAACTTGCGCGTACAGGCCGGCTTGCTTTGCAGCTGGGCATGGGTGTGCGATTCGGGCAACGCCTCGTGATACTGCGCCTGCTCGCTGGTCGGGCAAAGCACGATGCATTTGCAGCCCAGCCCTTCGAACTCCCAGAGCCGCAGGCATAGCTGTTGCGGTGCGATTTCTCGATGGGTCACGCCGAGCACGGCTATTTCGATCGGTTTATCGCTGGTATGCGCCTCGAATACCGCCGCCTGCAGCTGATCCAGACTGTCGAACGGCAACACCTCCATGCCGCAGCTTTCCAGCTGATGCTGCAGGGCCTGACGTGTCAGCGGATGCTGGTCAAGCAAGCCGACCTTGCGCCCGAGCAGCGCTGCGCGCGGCAGATCCTCGATATCGTCACGCGCTTTGGGCAGGCTCAGGCTGATCCAGAATTCGGAGCCCTCTTCAGGAATGCTGTCGACCCCGATTTCCCCGCCCATCTGCTCGATCAGCCGCTTGGAAATCACCAGCCCGAGGCCGGTACCGCCGGGTTGGCGCGACAGCGAATTGTCCGCCTGGCTGAACGCCTGGAACAAGGCACGCAAGTCCTGATCGGTCAGACCGATGCCGGTGTCCTGCACGCTGATGCGCAACTGCGCACGGTCGGAGCGTTCATCCTCGACCATCGCACGGACGATGACGGTGCCTTCATTGGTGAACTTGATGGCGTTGCTGACCAGGTTGGTCAGGACCTGCTTGAGCCGCAGCGGATCGCCGACCAGCGACAGCGGCGTGTCGCGATAGACCAGGCTAACCAGCTCCAGATGCTTCTGGTGCGCCGCAGGGCCGAGGATGGTCAGGGTGTCCTCGATCAAATCGCGCAAATTGAACGGGATGTTGTCGAGGACCAGCTTGCCAGCCTCGATCTTCGAGAAGTCGAGGATCTCGTTGATGATCCCGAGCAGGCTGTCAGCAGATTTTTCGATGGTCGACAAGTAGTCCTGCTGGCGTGGCGTCAGGTCGCTTTTCTGCAGCAGATGGGTAAAGCCGAGGATGCCGTTGAGCGGCGTGCGGATTTCGTGGCTCATGTTGGCCAGGAACTCGGACTTGATCCGACTGGCCTCCAGCGCTTCCTTACGCGCCAGGTCCAGCTCGATGTTCTGGATCTCGATGGTCTCGAGGTTCTGCTGCACGTCTTCGGTGGCCTGGTCGATGCTCTGTTGCAATTCTTCACGAGCGGCCAGCAAGGCTTCGGCCATACGGTTGATGCCTGCCGCGACTTCGTCCATTTCATGGCTGCCGAGCGCTGGCAAACGAGTCTCCAGGTGACCGTCCTTGAGCTGCGCCACGGCCACCTTGACCCTGTGCAGCGGCTTGCTGATTGCCGTACTCATGCGCAGCGCCAGCAGGGCAGTAATGATCAGCCCTGCGCCGATCAGCAACAGGCTGGCAAACAGGCTGCGGTAACCGCGCAGCAGCGTGCCTTGGTGCGACAGCTCCAATTCCAGCCAGCCAATCAGGCGGAGGTCGTTGTCGGGATTGTCTTCGGCGAGATTCAGATGCTTGCCAAGCACCGGCAGGAGGATGCGCGTGGTGTCGACGCTGCTGACCTGAGTCAGCGCTTCGGGATCGGTTGGCGGCGACGGGGTGATCATGTTTGGCCCGGCATGGGCCTGCAGATTGCGCTCGGCATCGAGGATGGAGACCGCACGCACGTCAGGCTGATCCAGCACCTGATTGAGAATACGCTGCAGCCGCTTGCCGTAGCCCTGCGCCATGGCCGGCGCCGCCAACGGGGCCAACTGCTCGGCGATCAGCTGGCCGCGCGCATCGAGCTGATGGCGCATCTCCGACAGCTGCATCCAGGTGAAGTAGATGCCCAGCGCCACGGCTAGCACCGTGCTGGGCAACAAGATCAGCACCAGCACCCGACTCTTTATTCCTAGGTCTTTCAGCACGGTTCCATTCCCCTGGTGACCAGTGCGCTAGTGTAGCGGCTCGAACGGCGGGAATCTGCGTTGCAAGACAAATGCGTGTCAGGCAGAACCAGGCGTGTTCCGATTGGGCGCCTGGCGTAGCGGACTCAGTCCAGCCCGCGGATGTCGCGCTCCTGGAAGTGCGGCAGCTGCCACTGGAAGGTCATCGCCAGCACCCGGAACAGGAAGCCCGCACAGAGCGTGGCCAGCGAGGCGATGGAGGTGTCGATCCCGAGCCAGAGCAGCGTTACGTAGAGCACGCCAGTGAACAGCGCCACCGTGGCATAGAGCTCGCGCCGCAACACCATCGGCACCCGGTTGCAGAGAATGTCGCGCAGCAGCCCGCCAAACACGCCGGTGATGACCCCAGCCAGCACGACGATCGAAAGGTGCACGCCCATATCCATCGCCACGCCGCAACCGATCACGGTAAAGGCCACCAGGCCGAGCCCGTCGACCAGCAGAAACACCTGCCGCAGGTGATGCATGTGCCGCGCAACCATCGCCGTAACGATGGCCGCGCCCACGGTGAAACCAAGGTACTCGGGGTGGGCGATCCAGCCGATCGGGTAATGCCCCAGCAGCACATCGCGCGCCGTGCCGCCGCCCAGCGCCGTCACCGTGCCGAGCATGCAGATACCGAACAGATCCATGCCGCGGCGCATGCCCATGATGGCGCCAGACATGGCTTCAGCCGTGATGGCAACAAGGTAGATGATGTGTAACAGGGTCACGGCGCGACTCCAAGTGGGGCATAAAGCTGAAAGGCGCGCAATTATGGGGCACACTCCTGTTTAATCGGTGTGGCTAAGTAAATTTAGGCTATACCAATATTTACTTAATCTGAGTTGAAGCTCTTGATTCTCGACCCCAAGCAGACCGAAGCCTTCCGCACCGTGATCAAGACGGGCAGTTTCGAGCAAGCGGCCCTGCGCCTGCATCTGACACCGCCTGCGATATCGCAGCGGGTGCGCGCCTTGGAAAGTACCTTGGGCAGCGCGCTGGTTGTACGTAGCCGGCCTTGCCGCCCCACGGAAACCGGTCAGCGGCTGATGCAATACCTCAAGCGCGCCACGCTGCTGGAAGCGGATCTGATGGCAGAGCTTGCCGAACGTAGCGATGCCCCGCTGGTGGTCGTCGCGGCACTCAATGCCGATAGTCTTGGTACCTGGTTCTTTCCAGCTCTAGCCGAGGTGCTGATCAAGGAGCGCGTACTGTTGGACCTCACCGTCGAAGATCAGGACCACACCTACAGCCTGCTGGAAACCGGCCTTGCCATCGGCTGTATTAGCACCGAACCCAAGCCCATGCGCGGCTGCACGGCCAGCCCGCTGGGGAGCATGCGCTATCGCCTGGTGGCGTCCGCCGCCTTTCGGCAGCAGTACTTTCCCAACGGCCTGAACCGCAATGCCGCGCGCAAGGCGCCAGTGGTCGCCTACACCAACAAGGACCGCCTCACCTCTTCGTTCCTACTGCGGCAGCTGGGCCTGCCCGAGGGCGCCTACCCTTGCCACTACGTGCCTGGCGCCGAGCCACGCTTCAATGCGATCCGCTACGGGCTGGGCTATGGCATGGTGCCGCAGCCGTTGCTGCAGGATGCACTGGCCGAGGGCATCGTGGTCGACCTGGCCGTGGACGCGCCGCTTGACATCTCACTTTACTGGCACACCTGGAAGGTGCAGTCGCCGCGCATGGAAAGCCTGTCCCGCCAGATCATCGAAGCGGCGCCGAAAATCCTTGCGCGGCCCGAGGGGGCTTGATGAATGATTACCCGTCGATGTGTCCTGGTTCGCGAGCAGGCACGCTCCTACCTAAACGTGTGGCGTTAACCTGGCCCGCATCGGTGCGATGCTCGCGCGCGAAGCGTCCCATCTACAAGGGAAGTGCATCGTCGGGACTGCGCCGGGTCGGGCCCTGAGGCAAACTAACGCCCATGACTTCTACTCTTTATCATCCGGCCTGCTGCTCGCCCCTGAGCGATCACTGGCCGCTGCCGCTCGCCTTGCCCGGCGTGCAGTTGATCAGCACCCGCTTCGACCCCGCCCTGCTCGACCCCGAGGATTTCACCCGCTGCGGCGTGCCGGGCATGACGGCGGTGAGCAAGCGCCAGACCGAATTTCTTGCCGGCCGTCTATGCGCTTGCGAAGCCTTGCGCCGGGCGACCGGCGCACCGTGCATCCCGGCCGTGAACGAAGACCGCTCGCCCTGTTGGCCTGCCGGGGTGGTCGGTTCGATCACCCATGGCGCCGGCTGGGCTGCGGCCGCAGTGGCGCAGCGCGAGCAGTGGCGCGGCATCGGGCTGGATGTAGAGAAGCAGATCCCCACCACACGGGCCGACCGCCTGGTCGCTGAAATCCTCACCCCATACGAATTGGAAGGTTACGCCGCGCTCGACGAGACCCAGCGCGCCCTGCGCGTCACCCTGACCTTCTCCCTCAAGGAAAGCCTGTTCAAGGCGCTCTACCCGCTGGTGAACAAGCGCTTCTATTTTCAGGAAGCCGAACTGATTCATCACGACAGCAGCGGCTACGCCCGCCTGCGCCTGCTTACTGATTTATCCGGAGACTGGAAGACCGGCGCTGAGCTGAACGGCCAGTTCGTCCAATTCGATGACTATCTGCTAAGTCTTGTAAGCATTCCGGTCTGATCTTCACAGCCAAGCGCAAATCCATCGCGAGTCGCCTCAATCCGACTCGTGAGGCTAATGCTTGCTCAGCCCAGCGTGGGTCACCCAACGACCTTTCAGTAAGCGCAAGGCGCTGTCCCCAATGCCTACTTCACCCGCTTGCGCGGCCAGACCAGGGTGAAACGCGCGCCGCCCAGATCGCTGTGCCCAATCTGCGACCGACCGCCGTGCCAGTAGGTGATCCGCCGGACGATGGACAGGCCCAAACCATGCCCGCCGGAGGCGCGGGTGCGGCTGTCATCCAGGCGCAGGAAAGGTGCAAAGACCTTCTCCCACGCTTCCTCGGGTACGCCCGGGCCGTCATCGTCGACTACCAGCTTCGCCCGGTCGGCATCGATGACGAAGCTGACCTCAACCCGCGTTTCGGCGTGGCGCATGGCATTGCTGATCAGATTGCTCAAGGCGCGACGCATGTAGTGCGGCTCGGCATCGACCACGCTGCTCCCGTCCGATGCCGGTTTACAGGGCCCGCGCTCGACCAACACCGCCGGGCGCAAAGGCGCCAGCTCCCCGATGACCTGATCGACCAGCGCGCTCAAGTCGACCGATTGGAACGTCAGCTCCGGCGATCCACGCTCGAGGCGCGTGTAGACCAGCATCTCGTCCACCAGTCGATCCAGATCGTCGATGTCGCCGTCCATGTCTTCCAGATAGCGGTGGCGTGCTTCCGGCGTCTGCGCCGAGCCGACCATCTCCAGGCCGAAACGCAACCGGGCGACTGGCGTTCGCAGCTCATGGGCCACCGCGCTGACCATCTCCCGCTGCACCGCGAGCAAGCGCTGCAGATGGCTCGCCATGCCATTGAAGGCTTTGGCCAATCGCCCCACCGAATCGGTGCCGGCATCCGGCACGCGCGCTTCCAGCTGGCCGGTCGCGATGCGCGTGGCAGCGCGCTCGACGCTTCGCAGACGCCGCTCCAGCTGGCGCACCAGCAGATACACCGTCAGCCCGATCAACGACAGACCCAGCACACCGATCAAAATCAGCAGCTCGGGCGGATAGGGATTGAGCTGACGCAGCGGCCCCAGCGACATGATCCAGGGGGTTCCGGCAATTGCTGCGAACACCCGGATGGCCTCGCCGCCGTTGACCAGCGCCATCACCGTGTCCCCTTCATCCAGCCGGCGCCGCTGATCATCATCGAGACTGGCGCTGTCGCGGGTCAGCAGCTCCAGCGGATAGCCGAAACCGCGCGCCGCCTTCAGTTCGGCCAGGCGCTGGGGTTGTTCGGCTTCGGGGTAGCGAATCAGCTCATCGATCAGCAGATAGATAGTCGCGCGAGCCAGTTGCTCGCTGAGCTGCTCGACCTCGCCCGTCAGCGCCAGACGGTCTTCAGCACTGACCAGGGAATAGATCGTCACGCTGCCAGGGCGGATCTGCTCCACCAGAACCTGGCCGCGCAGCAGTCGCGTCTCCAAGCCGCTCTCGAGCCTGATGTCCTCCAGGGTTCGCACGCGCAGCGGTATGCCCAGCAGCCGCCCCCAGAGGTTCGCCGCCTGACGCCGCTCGATGGGCGTCATGCTGCTCATGTTGTGCGCCATCAGGCGAAAGGTACCGGCCGCCAGCGCCTCGCGATGCTGATCGGCCCGGACCTGATTGAGCAGATGGAGACCACCCGCGCCCAGCAACCCCACCAGCACCAGCACGGCGAGCATGCCGCCGTAGATGCGCAGGAAGATCGAATTCACTGCAGCGCTTCAGCCGCTTCGGAGACGAACAGGTAGCCCTTGCCCCGCACTGTCTTGATCAGCCGTGGGTGATCAGGGTCGTCACCAATCTTCGGGCGGATGCGTGAGATACGCACATCGATGGAACGGTCCTGCCCGTCATATTCGATGCCGCGCAGTTCAGAGAAGATCTGTTCGCGGGACATGATCCGTCCCGGGTTGGAGGTCAGCAGCCACAGCAGGTCGAACTCCGCGCCGGTCAGCTCGATGCCCTCCCCGCGCAACCAGGCCTCGCGCAACGCGTTGTCGACCACCAATGGGCCGTACTGGACGCGCTTTCCACCCACAGTCGACGGTGCCTCTGTCCCTTCACGCCGTCGCAACAAGGCTCGGATGCGCGCCAGCAGCAACCGCGGCCGCACAGGCTTGCAGACATAGTCGTCAGCACCGATTTCCAGGCCGAGCACCTGATCGAGATCGTCGGCGCGCGCGGTGAGCATCAGGATCGGCCCGTCATAGCGATCGCGCACCTTGCGGCAGATAGACAACCCATCTTCGCCGGGCAGCATCAGGTCGAGCACCACCAGATCGGGACGCTCATTAATGATGCGTTCGGCCGCCTGGGCGCCGTCCGCCTCGATGGAGACCTGCATGCCGTTACTTTCAAGATACTCACGGGTCAGCTCGGCCAACCGCTGGTCATCTTCGACAATCAGGATGTTCCAAGACTCTTGATCCACCATGCGCCCTCCCGAGACACCGGCCGGCATTGTAGCGCCAGCGCATAGCCAGATGGCAGCGGTTGACATGCTCCGCTTGGCGCACGACCTAGAAGAAACGAGGGAAGCTGCGCCCGGTGAGGACCGCTTCGCAGGACTGGCACATCGCTGCGCCCGGTCCGGCGCTAAGCAAAGGGCCATCACTGTTGCCCGCTCCGTCAAAATCAAGCCTTGCAGGCTGCAAAACGCAATAAATCCGTCTTTGACAAAACACCACATATAGTGTTTTCGCTTGAACGCCGCCGGGTATCCGAAAGCGCTGGCGAGCACGCATTTCATCTGAACATCGTGCAGCCCCGAAACGGCGCGGGCTGCGCCCTGATCGCGCACAGCTCACCCACATCTTATCCACAGGTTGTTCATTTTGAGTGCCTTGCGCTGTGTCTGAACCGCCACTATCGTGTCGCTCCAGGCGCCTTTTACCCCATATGTTGGGTGTCGAAAGCCAAACAGACACAAACGCCGAAAAAAGCAAGCAAAATAAATTCGCTCTGATTTTTACCCGGCCCGCGTCCGCACGGGCGCGATAGATCGTCGCCACAGACCGCGATCCTGCGCAGCCCAACGTTGATTTCGCTCAAGTCCAGCAGTAGCGCATGCGCCAAGCGCGTCACACTACATGTTGTGTTTTGAGGTTGTGATCTTCACAACGCCTGACTATGCTTCGGCACATTCGATTCGCCACCTCAGGTGCCGGATCGTTTCCAGTTTTGAGTCACCCATGGGCCGGTTCGCCGGGGCATGGTTCATGCAATACGAGACACGCAATACAGATCAGGGCCGCCCACGAAGCGAGCCCGACACCTAACGTGCTACCGAGACAGAGAGAATCCGGAGACCCCATGCAGAACGAGTCCATTCGCGAGAACCCGCACGCCAACGACAGCACGCTGGACCTGGCCGCCACCGCGCCGGGCCAGCTGCGCGTGATCAAGCGCAACGGTACAGTCGTCCCCTACACCGATGACAAGATCACCGTCGCCATCACCAAGGCGTTTCTCGCAGTGGAAGGCAACAGCGCCTCCGCCTCGTCGCGCATCCATGACACCGTCGCGCGCCTGACCGAGCAGGTCACGGCTACCTTCAAGCGCCGCATGCCCTCCGGCGGCACCATCCATATCGAAGAAATCCAGGACCAGGTCGAATTGGCCCTGATGCGTTCCGGCGAGCAGAAAGTCGCCCGCGACTACGTGATCTATCGCGAATCCCGTAGCCAGGAGCGCAAGCGCGGCGCAGTCGACGCACCGGTCGACGCGCATCCGAGCATCCGCATCAAGCGTGCAGACGGCAGCCTGGCGCCGCTGGACCTGGGTCGCCTGAACACCATCATCACCGAAGCCTGCGAAGGCCTCGAAGAAGTCGATGGCTCGCTGATCCAGAAAGAAACCCTGAAGAACCTCTACGACGGTGTCGAGCAGACCGACGTCAACACCGCCCTGGTGATGACCGCCCGCACCCTGGTCGAGCGTGAGCCGAACTACTCCTACGTTACCGCTCGCCTGCTGATGGACACCCTGCGCGCCGAAGCCCTGAGCTTTCTGGAAGTCGCCGAGTCCGCCACCCATCACGAAATGGCTGACCTCTACGCCAAAGCGCTGCCGGCCTACGTAGAAAAAGGCGTGCAGTTCGAGCTGCTCGACCCGCGCCTGAAGGAATACGACCTGGCCAAGCTGGGCGCTGCGATCAACCACGAGCAGGACCAGCAGTTCACCTACCTCGGCCTACAGACCCTCTACGACCGCTACTTCATCCACAAGGATGGCGTGCGTTTCGAGCTGCCGCAGATCTTCTTCATGCGCGTCGCCATGGGCCTGGCCATCGAGGAAGAAAACCGCGAAGCCCGCGCCATCGAGTTCTACAACCTGCTGTCGTCCTTCGACTACATGGCCTCCACGCCGACCCTGTTCAACGCCGGCACCCTGCGTCCGCAGCTGTCCTCGTGCTACCTGACCACCGTGCCGGACGACCTGGGCGGCATCTACGACGCCATCCGCGATAACGCCCTGCTCTCCAAGTTCGCCGGCGGCCTGGGCAACGACTGGACCCCGGTGCGCGCACTGGGCGCCTACATCAAGGGCACCAACGGCAAATCCCAGGGCGTCGTGCCCTTCCTGAAAGTGGTCAACGACACCGCCGTCGCGGTCAACCAGGGCGGCAAGCGCAAGGGCGCGGTCTGCGCCTACCTGGAAACCTGGCACCTGGACATCGAGGAATTCCTCGAGCTGCGCAAGAACACCGGTGACGACCGTCGCCGTACCCACGACATGAACACCGCCAACTGGATTCCGGACCTGTTCATGAAGCGCGTCTTCGACGACGGCAAGTGGACTCTGTTCTCGCCAAGCGAAGTACCCGACCTGCACGACCTCACCGGCAAGGCCTTCGAGGAGCGCTACGAGTACTACGAAGCCCTGATCGAATACGGCAAGATCAAGAACCACAAGACCCTGCAGGCCAAAGACCTGTGGCGCAAGATGCTCTCCATGCTGTTCGAAACCGGCCACCCATGGCTGACCTTCAAGGACCCGTGCAACCTGCGCAGCCCGCAGCAGCACGTCGGCGTGGTGCACAGCTCTAACCTCTGCACCGAGATCACGCTGAACACCAACAAGGACGAGATCGCCGTCTGCAACCTGGGCTCGATCAACCTGCCGCGCCACATCGTCGACGGCAAGCTGGACACCGCCAAGCTGGAGCGCACCGTGCGCACCGCCGTGCGGATGCTCGATAACGTCATCGACATCAACTACTACTCGGTGCCGCAGGCGCGCAACTCCAACCTCAAGCACCGCCCGGTGGGCCTGGGCATCATGGGGTTCCAGGACGCGCTGTACCTGCAGCACATCCCTTACGGCTCCGATGCCGCCATCGACTTCGCCGACAAGTCCATGGAAGCGGTCAGCTACTACGCCATCCAGGCCTCCTGTGACCTGGCCGACGAGCGCGGCGCCTACGAAACCTTCCAGGGTTCGTTGTGGAGCCAGGGCGTCCTGCCGCTGGATTCGCAGCAGATCCTCATCGAAGCGCGTGGCCAGAAGTACATCGACGTCGACCTGACCGAGTCCCTGGACTGGGCCCCGGTACGTGCTCGCGTCAAGAACGGCATCCGTAACTCGAACATCATGGCGATCGCACCGACCGCGACCATCGCCAACATCACCGGCGTGTCGCAGTCCATCGAGCCGACCTACCAGAACCTGTACGTGAAATCGAACCTCTCGGGCGAATTCACCGTGATCAACCCCTACCTGGTTCGCGACCTCAAGGCGCGCGGCCTGTGGGACGCGGTCATGATCAACGACCTCAAGTACTACGACGGTTCCGTGCAGCAGATCGAGCGCATCCCGCAGGAGTTGAAAGACCTCTACGCGACCGCCTTCGAAGTGGAAACCAAGTGGATCGTCGACGCTGCCAGCCGCCGCCAGAAGTGGATCGACCAGGCGCAGTCGCTGAACCTCTACATCGCCGGTGCCAGCGGCAAGAAGCTGGACGTGACCTACCGCATGGCCTGGTTCCGTGGCCTGAAAACCACCTACTACCTTCGTGCCCTGGCCGCGACCAGCACCGAGAAGTCCACCGTCAACACCGGCAAGCTCAACGCCGTGTCCAGCGGTGGCAACGGCAGCGCCAGCCCTGCTCCGGCGAAAGCTGCACCAGCGCCAGAAATGGCCGCCGGCCCAGCACCGGTGCCAAAGGCGTGTGCGATTGATGAACCAGACTGCGAAGCCTGCCAGTAAGTAGTAGAAAGCCGCGGTCCCCAGAGCGGACCGCGCGTTGTTGCCCGGCAGGCCGGCCCCCATCACGTACATGCGTACGCTCAGGGGCTCCGACCCGCCAGGCGCCTAGCGCTGCCTCGCTCTGGAAACCGCTCACACCGAGCTGCTGCTGAAAAGCGCTGCTCTTTTGTAGGAGCGAGGGGGACGCCTAGTCCTTGCTCGCGATCCACTACTCGCCCACGCCGGGGTCTGGATCGTTAACCAAGTCCGACGCCACCTCAAATCCAGTCCCCTCGCCCCTCCGGGGAGAGGGCTAGGGTGAGGGGCAGCCCACCAGACAACACAAAGGCCGGGGCCAAACCCCGACCTGATACAGAACACAAAGGGCGCGGGGCACCACCACCCTCCCCCACCAAAACACCCGCTTTTTTGCGTGCAAACCAAAAGCCACCAGACATTTTCGACCGGCCGCGACCGGTCCCCAATCAGGAGAAACCGCCATGCTGAGCTGGGACGAATTCGACGAAGAAGACACCACCACCACCGCGCAGGCCGCCCCCCAAGCCGCTGCCGCAAATGACGCACCGGCCAAGCTCGACAAGGACGCCGCAGGCTCTGTCGAAGAAGCCCGCGCCGTTGCCGCTGATGACTCCGCTGCCGTCGCTCGCGCCAAGAAAGCCCTGGACGACCTCGACATCCAGGAAGGCCTCGACGAACTGGAAGGCGAATCCGCCCGCGTTCACGTCGGCGACAAGCAGATGATCAATGCCCGCGCCGACCTCAACCAGCTCGTACCCTTCAAGTACGACTGGGCCTGGCAGAAGTATCTGGATGGTTGCGCCAACCACTGGATGCCGCAGGAAGTGAACATGAACGCCGACATCGCCCTGTGGAAGACGCCAGACGGCCTCTCCGAGGACGAGCGCCGCATCGTCAAGCGCAACCTCGGCTTCTTCTCCACCGCCGACAGCCTGGTTGCCAACAACCTCGTGCTGGCCGTGTACCGCCTGATCACCAACCCCGAGTGCCGCCAGTACATCCTGCGCCAGGCCTTCGAAGAGGCGATCCACACCCACGCCTACCAGTACTGCATCGAATCGCTGGGCATGGATGAAGGCGAGATCTTCAACATGTACCACGAGATCCCGAGCGTCGCGAAGAAGGCCTCCTGGGGCCTCAAGTACACCCGCTCCATCTCCGACCCGACCTTCCAGACCGGCACCGTCGAGACGGACAAAGAGTTCCTGCGCAACCTCATCGCCTACTACTGCGTACTCGAAGGCATCTTCTTCTACTGCGGCTTCACCCAGATCCTCTCCATGGGCCGCCGCAACAAGATGACCGGCACCGCCGAGCAGTTCCAATACATCCTGCGCGACGAGTCCATGCACCTGAACTTCGGCATCGACGTGATCAACCAGATCAAGATCGAAAACCCACACCTGTGGGACGCCGCCATGAAGGACGAAGCGACCCAGATGATCCTCCAGGGTACGCAGCTCGAAATCGAATACGCCCGCGACACCATGCCCCGCGGCGTCCTCGGCATGAACGCCTCGATGATGGAGGACTACCTCAAGTTCATCGCCAACCGCCGTCTGACACAGATTGGCTTGAAGGAAGAGTATCCGGGTACTACTAACCCGTTCCCGTGGATGTCGGAAATCATGGATCTCAAGAAGGAGAAGAACTTCTTTGAGACGCGGGTGATTGAATATCAGACTGGTGGGGCGTTGAGCTGGGATTGATGGTAAATACTTAATAACCAAAACAAGAACAAAGTCGCTTAGGCGGCTTTGTTTTTTGAAAAACACTTCCTTGACACAGCCCTCAGCTAAACAATATGGATCGCTATCAAACCCACCTTGACTGTTGATTAATCAAGCAGGGAAAGATAATATTTGTACGGGGCTCAGGACCCGCATTCCTGAGATGTATACATCTCAGCTTGTAGCGCTTTTACCTCTGACGCTAACGCGTATTTGCCGCCAAAGGTTACTTTGCGGTTGTTGGGGTCCTGAGTTACCCACCTAACATGGCGAGAACAGGGAATTGTATGGATTCTTTTTACCCCTTCATCCCTAACCCTCCATATAAGATTTCAAACAATACTGAACTTGCAAATCTACTAAAAATTCCTGTTGCTAGGCTGACTTATTACGCCTATTACTTGCCAGACGAGCAAAAATATACGTCTTTCAATATAAGAAAACGAAACGGCAATCCAAGGCTTATAGAAGCCCCAATTAAGGGACTTAAAGATATCCAGAGGGCAATTTCAGTTTATCTTTACGAACAATACAAACCACGAAGCTGTGTTTTTGCATATGTACAAGGCAAAGGCATTGTAGAACATGCATCAATCCATATCGGTCAACGATGGCTCCTCCGATTTGATCTGAAAGACTTTTTTCATACAATAAAAACATCACGCATCTCAGGCTTACTTCGCCGCCCTCCGTACAGTCTCGCAAAAGGACCTGCTGAAACCATAGCCAGAATTTGCTCTAAAGATGGTCGTCTAACCCAAGGATCTCCATCCAGCCCAGTAATAAGCAACCTGCTATGCAAAGGACTCGACTATAAAATTAAAGAGCTAGCTGCAAAAAACAAATGCTATTACTCAAGATACGCAGACGATATTTTTATCTCTAATAATGGCAGCGTTTTTCCCTCAGCCATTGCAATACGCACCCTTGAAGGAACTGCCGAGCTTAGTCTCGCATTGCAAGAAATAGTGAGCGCCTCTGGGTTTCAAATAAACAAAAGTAAAACAACCCTAAGAATGCGTTCTGAGCGACAAATAGTTACCGGCATTATAGTCAATCGAAAGTCAAATATCCCCAAAGAATTTTTAAACTCCGTTAGAGCAGCCCTGTACGCTTGGGAACGCTTTGGACTAGAAGCAGCAGAGAACTATTGGCGAAAAAATATTGATCCCAAAAATGGATTTAACCAAGAAGACAAAGAAGGACCACGATTAAGATGGGTTATTAGAGGTAAAATTAATCATATTGCTCATGTCAAAGGCTACAGTGACTCCACGTTTCTATCGCTGGCACGACGACTCCAATCTCTTGATTCTAGCTATAAAATCGATGAGCAGAAAATACTGCACGCGCTGACGGATGAAATACATATATATACGGAGGGGATAACCGATACGAAACACATTGAAAGCGCTCTGAAAAACTTCAAGAAAAACCAAGAATTTTCAAATTTAAATTTAGTCTTAAAAACTCCTAGAAAGCCCGGAAGCGCATCACTGAAATCGCTGTGCGAAAGCTTAAGTGTGGCCCCACAAAAGCAACTAACCATATGCATTTTTGATCGTGACGAACCCAACATCATCAAAGAGATGGGCGGGTCGTCCAGCAACTACCGCGATCATACTAATAACGTATTTAGCATGATCATACCCACGCCTGATTTCCGGGATGCAAACGAACCACTATGCATCGAACATTTGTATAAAGACGAAGCAATCTATATCAAGGATTCGCACGGACGCAGATTATATTCGAAGCACGAATTTGACTCTTTGGGCTGCCATACACTGGAGCCAGGCTTGTTCTGCAGAATAAGTAAAAACACATTAATATACGATGACAACGTAATCGAGCTTTCTAAAAAAGCAAATATTGCCCTATCCAAGAACAAATTCGCTGATTACATATCAAACGGAGCACCTCCATTTTGCAATATAGATTTCAGCGGATTCAGAAATATGTTCTCGCAAATTACACAAATTGCAGGACTCTATAAAAGCAACTAACCACGAAAGGGGCAAATTTATTCTCCTGGCCCAACTCGCTCGCATTTCCAACACGCTTTCCTCGGCCCAACCGACAGGTTTCGCCTTGCATGGCGAGCGAGGTAGCCTGGAAATAACGCGTGGAAAAGGCTTCGCCGTTTTCCACCCTACGTTCCGGCAACGTCGATGCGTCGGCGGTGTGGGCGGGTGAGATGGCGTAGGGTGGATAACGCTTTGCTTATCCACCGATACGGACCTCCCGCCAACACAACGCTCAAGGATGAGCCGCCATGTCTCGATACCGCCGCGCCCAGGTGCCGGGCGCAACCTATTTCTTCACGGTTAACCTGCGTAACCGCCGCAGCGACATTCTTGTCCGTCACATCGACCTACTTCGAGAGACGGTACGCGCCACCAAGGACCGCCATCCCTTCCATATCGACGCCTGGGTCGTCCTGCCTGATCACATGCATTGCATCTGGACGCTACCGGATGGCGACGCTGATTTCGCGCTGCGCTGGAAGGTCATCAAGTTCGCGTTTGCAAGGCGGCTGCCGAAAACGGAGGTACTGACCGCAACGCAACGATCCCGCGGTGAGCGAGGGATCTGGCAACGGCGATATTGGGAACATCTGATTCGTGACGAACGCGACTACCGGCACCACGTCGACTACGTCCACCTCAATCCATTGAAACATGGGTGGGTTACCCGCATTGCAGATTGGCCCTTCTCCAGCTTTCACCGAGCCGTGAAGGCGAGGCTCTACCCCACCGGCTGGTGCGGCGAACAGCTGCCTATTTCTGGGCATTAAACAAGCCCTACTCTGTGCCCCGATACGCCGGGGCAATGATGGGGTGAGGGGTTTTCGCGCGGCGAGACCCATATGTCCAGATCGTGTTTCCGTTGCTTACTTTTCTGTGCACCGGCCCGCGCCTTGGGAGCAAAGAAGTGAGGCGACCGATGGGGTACAACAGCTTCATACAAACGACTCAAAAGCTGCGACCAGACGTCACTTTAGAAGCACCCACGAGAAACAGGGCGCAGAACACATTTTTCAAAATCGGGGAGCGCAGCCAGCGTCCTGCTCTGCTGAAATACCCATAGCCAATCAGGGCTCAATTAAAGAACTTCGAGGGATAGCACGCGTATGGATACCCGTTTTCTAACCCTCATGGAATTCCAGAACGTCTATTTCTACCGATTTATTACTCTCGCCATTTTCGTGACAACCGGTGTTCTTTTGTTATTCATTTTTCCGGAAATGAAGCGCTCCGAGATATCCGTGGTGGTACCGGTGCTTTTCATCCTGTGGGGTCGCTTTGCCGTTGAGTACGTCCGCCTTAAGAAGTGTGGCCCTGCGTTTATCCATAACGACGAACTGGTGATTTCCCGCGACGGGGGCCACCGGCAAATTCCCTTGACCCGCATTCGCTCGGTTACCTCCAAACACAGCCTGTTCATGGTGCGCCGTTATCGCTCGTGGACGGATCACCTGGCATTTCTGCAGGTGACGCTGAACAACGGCGAGCGCGTTTACACCCTGGCTGAGAGCAAAGTGTTTGAATACCCGGCGGGCAAGAACACGCTGGCCGCGATTCAGGCTGCTCTTCTCGCGGCCAAGACAAAGAGCCTTACATCACGGCAGGCAAGCCATGACGCGGAGCGTTCCACTTAGGGAGTTCGCCTGGAAGCGAAGTAGCCTGGAAGAAACGTGGAAAAGGCTTCGCCGTTTTCCACCCTACCGTCCGGCAACGTCGATGCGTCAGGGTGAGGTCAGGTGAAATGACGAGGGTGGATAACGCTTTGCTAATCCACCGATACGGACCTCCCGCCAACACAACGCTCAAGGATGAGCCGCCATGTCCCGATCCCCCGCGCCGATGTGCCAGGTGCCACCTCTCTTCACGGTCAATCTGCGTAACTGTCGACGCGAGCTACTCGGTCCGCCATGCCGATCTGCTAGGCGAAACTGTCCGCGCCACTAATGACCGGCCCCCGTCCATATCGATGCCTGGGTCGTCCTGCCTGATCACATGCATGGGTTCTGAACACTACCGGACGGCGATGCCGCTTTAGCGCTGCGCTGGAATATCTACAAGTTCGCGTTTGCAAAGCGGCTGCCGAATACGCACTGGCTGCATCAGGTCGCCGTTTCGTTCGCCAGGGAACCATCGATGCTGTATGCGCGGGCCTGCCTGCGATAGAAGGCCTGAATGGCCCATACCACCCCGCAAAAGAGCAAGCCTGTCCCGATGGCTTCGGTGGGAGCGGGCCAGCGGTCGTGAACGAGCAGGCCAAGTACGGTTGCATAGAGCGTTTGGCTGGCAATCAACTGCGCGCTGAGCGCCAGAGGCAGACGCCGGGTTGCGACAGACCACGCCCAGGCACCGGCAAGCGTCGCGCCGAATCCTTGGATCAACCCGCATATAAAGAGCGCATCTGTACCAACCAACCCGCTTGGTTGGCTGGCGTAATTGGAAAGCTTCAGATACAGCCCCACCGGGATGAAAGCCAGCATCTCTACGCTGCACATAAAAATCAGCATGGCGGACCAGAGCATGGGTGACATGCCTGGGCGTCGGGCCAGGGCGCTTTCGTTCAACAAGCCGAAGCCAGTCCAGGAGGCGATTGCCAGCAGGGAAACTAACAGCCCAAGCAGTATCGAACTGGTAGAGCGCATTTGCGTTGCACTGCTGAAATCAAACACGCTCAAGTTGACCAGGCCTATACCCAAAGCCGCCACCATCAATGGGCCGGCAATGGCGCGCCAAGGCACGCTGGCGCTGCGCATGTTGCCAGCAATAGCGAGAACGATGGGTACCGAACCCATCATCACTGGAGGGATCACCGGCCCGGCTGCCAAAACGGCGGTGGTAATCAGAAAGAAATATCCGATATAACCCAGAAATCCCAATAGCGCGGCCCATGCCCAATCAGTCAATTTGAGTTTCTTGACTTCGCTTCGATATACGAACAGAACAAGCAGGCTACCCAGCCCGGCGAAGCCATAGCTCACAACAGCAAGGTCGAAGAGGCTGTATTCGCCAATCAGGCTTGGAAAGATATAGAGCAGCGACCAGGAAAACGTGGCGGCGATGGCAGCAAGCAATCCCACTATCATGCGCTCTGCTCCTGCTCGCGTTGCGCTGTGATCCAGCAAAGTGCCATGCGTCTTGCTGTGTCGAACTGCTTTGTGGTCTCGCCCATGGCGCCGCTGACAAAACTGCCTTCTAACAAGATGAACAGCCCATCGACAACCGAGGTCGGGTCGCTAACGCCTGCCTTGATGGCCAGTGCAGCGAGGTTGTCACGAATCCCTTGCTTATGGCGACTCACGGCCAAACGCACCGGGTGGCTACACGATGGGAATTCGGCTGCGCTGTTGACGAACACGCAGCCACGGCCGCTGTCGTGCATCAGAAAGCGCTCATACAAATCGAAGAACGCAAGCATGCCGCTAATCGGTTCGGCATGCTTCGCCAAGGTGCTCACCACCTCTTCACGCCAACGACGGTCACGTTCTTCAAGGCACGCCACGATCAGCGCATCCTTGGAAGGGAAATGACTGTATAGCGTCATTTTGGTCACGCCCGCCAACGCTGCGATCGCCACCACACCGGTAATGTGCACGCCCTGCGACACAAAGAGAGTTAGCGCGGCATCAACCAGGCGCTTACGGGTTTTATCCATTTTTGGACCCTCCGACGTGGGTGTGTCGTTGACTATACCGACCGGTAAGTTTTGATAGACACCAATCACGACCCCAATGCCGGGCAGTTACGACATGGGAGGCAAGCGGGACACAGCCACAGACAGCGAGGTAGCCTGGAAGTAACGCGTGGAAAAGGCTTCGCCGTTTTCCACCCTACAGCTGCAAGGCGCTGGCGGCGTCAACCCCCCACTTCACACAACCCACCCGGCACCTTCATCACCCACTCCCTCACCGCCAGCACCGTCGGATCATCTCGGCGGCTTTCGGGATAAACCAGATGAAACGGCTTGCCCGGCATCTCAGGGCCGAACGGCTGCACCAACCGCCCTTCTCTCAATTCATCTTCGATCAACTGACGGCTCATCAGCGCCACGCCCTGCGCGCCGATGGCGGCTGAGATGGCGTGGGTCTCGTCGGAGAAGACCAGCCCGGCGCTGACGTCCAGCCCCGGCACGCTGGCGAGCTTTTGCCACGAGGCCCAATGAATCGGAGCCGAGGCGGCACCCCGCGCGTGAAAGTGGATCAGCGGGTGGTTGGGCAGGTCGGCGACGTCGCGAAGGCCCAACAGCGGGCTGCAGACCGGGACGAAGGTGTTGTCGATCAGCTTCTCGGCCACCAGCCCTGGCCAGCGCCCGTCGCCGTAGCGGATGGCGATATCCGCCGTAACGCCATCCAGCGCTACCGGCTCGTGCGAGGTGTGGAAGCGCAGGTCGATATCGGGATGCGAATCGCGCAGCAGGCAGACCCAGGGCACCAGCCAGCGCACGGCAATAGCCGGCGTGGTGCTGAGGGTGATCGCCTGCCGGCACGGCCCCGCACTAAGGCGTTCGACCGTGGCGCTGATGCTGTCGAACGCGGTCTCCAGCGTCTGCTGCAGGTCACGGCCTTGGGCGGTGAGTTCCAGCTGCCGGGGTTTGCGCAGAAACAGCGCCACGCCGAGGGATTCTTCCAGCGAGCGAATCTGGTGACTGATGGCCGTAGCGGTGACATTCAACTCCTCGGCGGCCTGCTTGGCGCTCTCGTGGCGGGCGGCGGCTTCGAAGGCACGTAGCGCAGAAAGCGAAGGTAACCAGCGGTGCGCCATGGTTGAGTTTTCCTCATCTGTAACCGAAAGAAATGGTCGTTTGTCGCCTATGCAGCCTAACCCTAGGCTGGATCTATCGCGAATGACAGATGAATTCAGTCACAGAGGAGACCCACCATGACGCACCTTCTGCACCTCGACGCCAGCGCCCGCCCCGGCTTTGCCGGCAAAGACGAGCACGGCTCCCACAGCCGTAATCTCACCCACCGTTTCGTCAGCCAGTGGCTGGCCCGCCGCGCGCAGGACAGCGTGACCTACCGGGACATCGGACAGAACCCGCCCTCTTACATCAGCCATGACTGGATCGCCTCCAGTTTCACGCCGGAAGAACGCCGTGAGCCTTGGATGACGGAAACATTGGCGGAAAGCGACCAGTTGGTCGATGAGCTGATCGCCGCCGATGTATTGGTCATCGGCACGCCGCTTTACAACTTCGGCATGCCCGCCGCGCTGAAGGCCTGGATTGACCTGATCGTGCGGCCGGGCCGGACGGTCGATGTCGACGAAACCAAACTACCTGAACCTTACGTACCCTTGCTGGCGGACCGACCACGGCATGCGGTCATCCTCAGCGCAAGGGGTGGCATCGGCTTCGGCCCCGGCGGCGAGATGGCGCACATGAACCACCTGGAGCCGAACCTGGTGACCGCTCTTAATTTCATCGGCATCACCCGCATCCACCAAATTGCCATCGAAGGGCAGGAAACAGGCGGCGACGTGTTGGCGGCCTCTGTGGCCGAGGCGTTGCGTCAGGTGAATGTGTTAGTGGCGGAGCTACAGGGGACGCTTGACGCGACGCCTCTGAGTCAGCCCTACGAACGACAGGCTGAGGCTTGCTGAGCGCAAACTACTGAGCAGATGCAGCAGGCGTTGCGCGATTCCAGCCTTGAAGACCAGCTCCAGACAAGGAGGTCACACGCTGCCGGCCAGCTTGCTGCAACGCCGCGTGCTCAGCGAGAGCTGTTCATGCGGCCACCGGTACTGCGTCGACGAAGCGCGCCAAACCGCTTCGATAGCCGCTGCAATTCTCCGTCGGCTAAAAACAAGAAGCCCGGCGTTCGCCGGGCTGGGTGTCACTGCAGTAACTTTTACTTCTGAGTAACGGTAGCCATGTTGTTCGAACCAGCCTGGATGATAGAGGCCAGATCACCCACGCCAGACTGCATAGCGACGGCCATGTTGCTCACGCCGCTTTGAACGATATAGGCATTATTATCGGTGCCAGATTGGCCGATTTCGGCGTTGTTCGACTGACCGTACTGGTCGACATTGGCGTAATTGCCACTGCCTTTTTGCTCAATTTCAACGTCGTTGAATTCACCAGTCTGGAGAATATCTGCGACGGCCAAATCGCCTTGGGTAACGAGCAACTCGTTGCCCGTTCCGATCTGGTCGGCATTGACGATACCAGTATCTTTCTGGCTGACGGTGGCGACGTTGTCGTTACCGTTCTGAGATACGTCTGACAGGTTGTTATTACCGTACTGTCCGACATTGGCCTTGTTGTCGTTACCGGCTTGGGTGATATATGACCAATTTCCATTGCCACCTTGCTTCAGGGTGGCATCGTTGCTCAAGCCGTTCTGAGTCACCAAGGAGTAGTGGCCGCCGCCGCCACCGTGAGTAACCTCGGCGTTGTTGGCTTCGCCCGTTTGGAAAACGAGCGACGCGTTGTTAGCCGCAACCTGTTTGATCTCGGCGTTGTTCGCGATGCCAGATTGAGCGACCGTGGAGTCCGAGTTCACGCTGTTTTGTGAAACAGCAGCCGTGTTCAAATTGCCCGACTGGTAGACACCGGAACGGTTGTCGGAGCCAGCTTGATAGGTAGTACCGATGTTGCCTTCACCGTCCTGGAAGACCAGAGCGAGCTGGGCGCCGCCCTCCTGAGTCACGGTAGCTTGTTGATTGTTGCCATCCTGGTCTACGTAGGCTTCGCTGGACGCGGCCATGGCATTGGCAGCAGCGGCAGAGATAAGAAGGGCGAGCAGGGTCTTTTTATTGAACATGGTGTAGCTCCATTTGGGATAGTGGTTCACATCCTGTTCCCACAACCAATCCGCCGAGGATTGGGGAATACAGACCTGTTGCGGCGCGGCATGCGCAACATAGCCTGCGGCTTCTCCGCCAACCATAAACCGAACGGTTGAATCTAACTGCCTCGCGCCAGCTATCGAATTGCTAGGTGAAGTTGGGGGCGAGGGTGGCGAAGCTGCAGGCGGCGCTTGCCAGGGCGCCGGTGAGCTCCCATCAGCAGAGGCAGATCGAACCCGTCTAGCAACACAGCCGCCCCGTTCGCCCAGTTATGAGCAGAAGCCAGCGCCAATCTCAGGCGTCGGGAGCGCTGTTCGGCGTAATGAAGGCGCGCCGGCGGGATACGAGCTTGAGTGCCGTGTCCACGAAGGGCATCACGATCAGGCTGTAGAGCGTCAGGTAGCGATGCGAGTCGCGTTCGGCAGTGCCGAATTCGATGCGTTCCGGCACCAGGCTGGTGACGTAGAGGGTGCCGAACATCCAGTCCCACAGTGACAGGTTGGTGCTGAAGTTCTTGTGAAAATGCCGCGGGCCATCGCTGTGGTGAATCTGATGCTGGGCTGGGCTGTTGAAGATGTGTTCGAGGCGCGGCCCGAATGATAGCCATACATGGCTATGCCGCAGGTTCGAGGCCAGGCCGTTGAAGATGAATACCAGATAGGTCACGCCGAACAGGGTGTAGCGGCTGATCTCCCCGCCGCAGACATACCAGAACGCACCGGCATAGGCGCCGAGGAAAACCAGATCGACGAGCCTGCCGACTACTTTTTCCAGAAAATGGACGCGGCTCGCCGTCAGCGGAACCATCACCGGCGCCGAGTGATGGACCTTGTGAAACTCCCACAGCCAACTGCAGTGAAAGGCGCGATGAACCCAGTAGTGGGTGAAGTCGCTGATCAGGAATACGCCGAGCCCATACAGCAGCGCCAGCGACAGGTTGTGCCCGACCCGTGGCCGCTCGCCCCACAGGTTGGTGAAGAAGCTGATGTAGTCGCCCGAGCGGAGGATGTAGGGGTCAACCAGGCCTACGATGGGGACCACCAGTAACACCTTTATGACGCCGCGCACAAAGTAGTAGCGGTAATCGAGCAGGGCCGAACGGTGCAGGTGCACCCTATTCCCACCGATGAACTGCCAGAACGAGGGTGCGTCAGTCAGGCCGCGGCTCGATCGGAAGCGAAACAGGCCATAAGCGGTGGCGTAGGAGATGGCAAGAAACAGCACGCCGAGACGGCCATTCAGATCGAAAACACTGAGAAACTGCTCGATCAGCGGTTCGGCAAGGTAATGATGGAGGGATTCAAGAACGCCCATGGTCTGGCCGCCTCAAAAAATGAGTCGCGGATTATAGGGCCATGCGAAACGGCTCGTATATGCGAATCTTTATCAGCCGCAAGAACGGATAACTTGGCCTTCGAGGCGCTCGTGGGGAGAGATCTGACGGCGTGACATGCGCCGGCCAATACGGCCGCTTACGGATCGGCTGCCACGCCGCAGGGCAAGCAATAGCAGCCCCTGAAGTCGCGAACTGCAGTGTGCCGGGGCGCTTCTGGGTAGGTGCTTGGCGAACAAAGAAGCCATCATGGCCGCAGCGTCCGGACGCGGCTTAGAGGGAGGCCGCGCCCGGGCAACGACAGGCGCTGGGCAGCGGTAACCGGAGGAGCCACGATTGAACGATTCAACGCGCGGCCTGCTTCTGGTGAGCAGCGGCATCGTCGTACTCAGCTTCGATGGCCTGTTGGTGCGCCTGGCACAGGCCGATGGCTGGAGCATTGTGTTCTGGCGGGGCCTGTTGATGTTTCTGGCGCTGGGTGCGTTCTCGCTGTCGACCAAAAGCCGGGCGAGTCTCAAGGCGCAACCGCTGATCAGCGCCGCCTCGGCCTTGCTGTTGGCCTTTACTTCGATCTTTTTCGTGCTCGCGGTCATCCATACCACGGTGGCCAACGTGGTGGTCGTGCTCAGCACAGCGCCCCTGTTCGCCGCCCTGTTTACACGCTTTTTCCTGGGCGAGTCGGTGGCGTTGCACACCTGGCTGGCCATCGGCGTGGCGGCGCTGGGGATCATGGTGGTCTTCGCCGGAGCCTTCACCCCCACCGATCTGGCTGGCAACGGTTATGCACTTTTGTCCTCCGCCGCGGTGGGCGCCAATCTCACCCTGCTGCGCCGCCATCGCGCTATCGAACGGATGCCCCTCATCGCGCTCGGCGGCCTGGCGGCTGCGCTGATCGCCTGGCCCAAGGCCGAGCCGTTGGGCCTGGGTACGACGAGCTATTGGGCGCTGGCAATCATGGGCCTGATCCAGATGCCGCTGGCCACGCTGCTGATCAATAACGCGACCCGCTATCTGCCGTCTGCCGAAGTCGCGCTCTTCTATCTATTGGAAAGCGTGCTGGGATCGCTGTGGGCCTGGTATTTCCTGAACGAGACACCCGCAACCTCGACGCTTTATGGCGGCGCGCTGGTCATCGCGACACTGGTGGTTCACGCCGGACTGAGCCTGCGTCGGCGCCCCGCATCGCCCGGACCGTCCCGCCCCGGCGCGAAGCCTTGCCTGGTAGCGGACAAGTGACCGGCAAGGGAGACGCCATAAGCGCCGGGTGCCGCCTTTAAGTCGCTGCGGGACCGCGACCACTCCGGCCGCAGATCGGCCACCGATAAGCGCCGAAGCGCGGAAGACTGAGCAGCGATAGCGGATCAAGACTTCACAGACCGATACGGCCCCTGGAGAAACTGCCGATGGCGCTTGGCTGAGCGCCCGTGAGGTGACGTGCATCGAAACACCCGGTGTCCCTGTATGCCGCGTCCTGGCGCAATAAGCGCATCGGACGGAAAAGTGCGGGGTCACCTCAAGGCTTGACAGACCCGTGCCGATAACGTCTTGCCGGCCGCGACTCGCCAGCGATCGATTCGACGAGGAATCGGGCGTGCGCGGCCGCGAAGCGCACTGGATTGCGCGAGGGTTCCCCGAGGGACGAAGCGCAGGTCGGCGTGGACGTCTTGATGAACTGGCCAGAGGCCGTTGAACAATGAAAATAAAACACAAACTGCTAGCAAGCTTTCTGGTCGCGACGCTTGTTCCGGTCCTTGTCGTCGCCCTGTTCACCATCCGCAACGTAACCGAGGAGGCCAAGGTCCAGTTTCAGGAAAGCAGCAGCCTGGACGTCCAGTGGTGAACAATACCTTCGTGACCCTGTTCGATTCGGTCAGCCATACCGTGTCGGCCATGGCCGACTTTGCCGCCGTCCGCGACACCGAGGCTGGTGAGCTGACCACCTACTTCGGATCACCCAGCAAACCCGGCGCCACCGCCACGGCTAACGGCGGCCGCGAAAAACAGATCTTCGATTACTTCTCCGGTATCGGTAACAACAACCCGAACTTCGGCTACGTCTACATGGGCGACGCCCAGGGTGGCTACGTAGAGTGGCCGGGCACCGCAGACTACGGCGACTGGGACCCACGCGGACGTCCCTGGTTTACCCTGGGCAAGGACGCCAATTTCCAGCTGACGCGCCTGGATGGCTATTACTGGGAACCGGACGACGCCGTCTACGTGTCGGTGATTAAAGCGTTCAAGGACCAGGCTGGTAACTTCGCTGGGGTCGTGGCGACGGACGTGTCGCTCAAGGCACTGACCGACATGGTCCAGAAAACCCGCTTCGGCGAGACCGGTTTCTTCATGCTTGTCGAAAACAGCGGAACCTTGCTGGTCGACGGCCACCAACCCGAGAACAACTTCAAGAAGCTCAGCGAGCTGCCAGGCGATTACGTCGCGAACATCGCGAACACAGAGAACGGCCTGATCGAGGTAAACATCGATGGCGTCGACTATCTGGCCAACGTCTTCACCTCGCCGACCCTGGGCTGGAAGTTCATCGGCTTCATGCAGGTCGACGAAATCCTGGCCGGCGCGCGCAGGCTGGCGTGGTTGACGCTGGTGGCGTGCGCCGTGCTGGTGGTGCTGTTCGGTATCGCCGGGGTCATATTTGCCAACCGCATCGTCACTCCGATCAATCTGGTCAAGGACGGGCTGCGCACGATTGCCCAGGGCGAGGGTGATCTGACCCACCGCCTCCCCGTGCTGGCCCGGGACGAAACCGGCGAATTGGCCAAGTGGTTCAACCAGTTCATCGAGTCGACGCAGTCGATGATCACCGTCATCAAGGACAACGCGGTGAGCATCGACAGCGTTTCAAGCCAGACCAACGAGCGCACCACCGCCATGTCGGACAGCTTGCAGCGCCAGTCGAGCGCGGTGGAGCAGATCGTCACCGCCGTCACTGAGATGGCCTCAGCGGCCAACGAGGTGGCACACAACTGTGTCAAGACGGCGGAAGTCTCCGCGCAGGGTCTGGACGCGACGCGCAATGGCAAGGAGGTGATCGCTCGCAGTACCGCAGGGGTGAACGATCTTGGCGCCAGCATTCAGAGTTCGAGCAAGGTGATTCGAGAGCTCGAGCGCGAAACGGTGAGCATCAACACCATCCTGTCGAGCATCCAGCAGATCGCCGAACAGACCAACCTGCTGGCGCTCAACGCGGCCATCGAAGCGGCACGTGCCGGCGAACAGGGACGCGGCTTCGCCGTGGTGGCCGACGAGGTGCGTAATCTGGCCAGGCGCACCCAGGATTCAACCGGCGAAATCAACAAGATCCTCAACCTGCTAGTCAGCCGCATCAGCGAGGTGACCGCGAGCATGGATCGCAGCCTGACCGAATCGAGCAAAGCCATCGAGCTGTCCGGTGAGGTCATGGGAGCGTTCGAAGAGATCGAGAATGCAGTCGAGATGATCCGTGACATGACCACGCAGGTCGCCACTGCCACCGAGGAACAGCATCTGGTCACCGAGGACATCAACCGGAACGTGGTGGCCATCAGCGACGCGGTTGCCCAAGTATCGAGCCAGGCCTCGGAGGTCGAAAGCTACTCCCAGCAGCAGCGGCAACTCAGCAGCGCACTCCGGCAGCTGGTCGGGCGCTTCCGCACGCAGTAACGCTTGAAGCGGCCAGCCCTTCGGGGCTGCCCCGCTCGGCTGTGACAGGTTACGCGTTGGCAGAAGACGACCGCGTGCCCAACGACGCTCCTTGCGCTGATGGGCATCCCGGCGTCGACCCCAGACAACCGGCAAAGGCAGCGGCGCCCTATGGTAAGCGCCCGATCACGTCTTACCCGGAGCGCCCCATGGCCAACCCACCGATCACCGTACTGCGCGATACCCAGCCCATGCCTGTCGTCGATGCCTGCAAGTGGGAGCGAATCGAAGGCGAGCCGCACACCGTCAACCTCAACGCCTACACCTCCGATGACGGCAGCAAGATCATGGGGACATGGATCTGCACGCCCGGCAAATGGCGCGTGGAATACGTCAAATGGGAGTACTGCCACTTCCAGGAAGGCTACTGCATCATCACGCCCGACGGCTTGGCGCCCATCCACCTCAAGGCGGGTGACATCTTCGTGGTGGAACCCGGCATGACCGGCACCTGGGAAGTTGTAGAGACCGTCCGCAAGTACTTCGTGTTTGCCTGAATGAACATGCGCAGGCCGCGCATCGACTTGGTGCTACGGCAGCGTCGGCCGAACAGCTGAGCCGTCCGCCAGCTGCGCGATGGGCGGGCCAGGACTGGACCGCCGGAAGGATCAAAAGAAGCCGCTCGCCGCAGGCAACCATTACAGTCGCCCGCTCTGCGTCGCGGTGCATGACAGCGTCGGCGGCGCCTCGAAGGCGCCGCCTTGTTGCCTTACGCTGAGAGCTTCTGGCTGAAGTTATCGGCAGGTTTGCCGATGTCGAGCCGGTCAGCGTTCATCACCTTGTCCCAGGCTTTGACGAAGTCCTGCACGAACTTCTCGTTGCCGTCTGCCATGCCGTAAACCTCGGCCTGCGCACGCAGCTCCGATTGCGCGCCAAAGATCAGGTCCACGCGGGTGGCGGTCCAGGTGGGCTGGCGGGTCTTGCGGTCAAGCCCTTGGTAGCGGTTCTTGTGCTCGGTTGCGACCCACTCGCTCTGCATGCTCAGCAGGTTGACGAAGAAGTCATTGGACAGTGTCCCCACGCGGTCGGTGAAGACGCCCTCCTGGCCACCGTCTGCATTGGCGCCCAGTACCCGCATGCCGCCCACCAGCGCGGTCATTTCCGGCGCGCTGAGGCGAAGCAGGTGCGCCTTGTCGACCAGCGCTTCCTCGGGCGCCATGAAATGCGACTCGTGGTAGTAGTTGCGGAAGCCATCGGCGACCGGGCGTAGCGCTTCGAAGGATTGCGCATCGGTCCACTCTTCCGAGGCATCCATCCGACCCGGTGTAAACGGCACGGTGACATTCACACCGCCATCCTGAGCCGCTTTTTCGATCGCGGCGCAGCCGGCCAGCACGATCAGGTCGGCCATGGAGACCTTCTTGCCACCGGTTGCCGACGCGTTGAACTCGGTCTGGACCTCGGTCAGTTTTTCCAGCACACGTGCCAGCAGCGCCGGGTTGTTGGTTTCCCAATCTTTCTGCGGTGCGAAGCGGATACGCGCGCCATTGGCGCCGCCGCGCTTGTCCGAGCCGCGATAGGTCGATGCCGAAGCCCAGGCCACCGACACCAGTTCAGACACGGAAAAGCCCAATCCCAGAATCTTCTGCTTCAGCGCAGCGATATCGGCTTCATCGATCAGAGGATGGTCACACTCGGGAATCGGGTCCTGCCAGATTTGTGTTTCCAGCGGCACCAGCGGGCCGAGGTAGCGGCCAATAGGCCCCATGTCGCGGTGGGTCAGCTTGAACCAGGCCTTGGCGAACGCATCGGCGAACTCCTCCGGGTTCTCCAGGAAGTGCCGCGAGATCGGTTCGTAGATTGGATCGAAGCGCAGTGCCAGGTCGGAGGTGAGCATGGTCGGCTTGCGCTTCTTGTTCGGATCGAACGGGTCCGGCATGACCTCCGGTGCGTCCTTGGCGACCCACTGGTGCGCGCCGGCCGGGCTCTTGGTCAGCTCCCATTCGAAGTTGAACAGGTTTTCGAAGAAGTAGTTGGACCACTGGGTCGGCGTCTGGCTCCAAATGACTTCGAGGCCAGAGGTGATGGCGTCTGCGCCCGCTCCGGTCTGGAACCGACTGCGCCAGCCCAAGCCCTGATCTTCGATCACAGCGCCTTCCGGGTCCGGGCCCAGCAGCGAGGGGTCGCCAGCACCGTGGGTCTTGCCGAAGGTGTGACCACCGGCGATCAGCGCGACGGTTTCGTAATCGTCCATCGCCATGCGGGCGAAGGTTTCACGAATGTCGATCGCTGAGGCTTTCGGGTCCGGGTTGCCGTTCGGGCCTTCCGGGTTCACGTAGATCAAGCCCATCTGTACGGCGCCGAGACCCGGGTGCAACTGGCGTTCGCCGCTGTAGCGCTCGTCGCCCAGCCAGGTGCCTTCCGGCCCCCAGAAGAGTTCTTCCGGCTCCCAGGTGTCGGCACGGCCGCCAGCGAAGCCAAAGGTTTTGAAGCCCATGGATTCCAGCGCCACGTTACCGGTGAGCACGTAGAGGTCGGCCCACGAGAGGTTGCGCCCGTATTTCTGCTTGATCGGCCACAGCAGGCGCCGGGCCTTGTCCAGCGAAGCGTTGTCCGGCCAGCTGTTGAGCGGGGCGAAACGCTGCTGGCCACCGCCAGCGCCGCCGCGGCCATCGGTGATCCGGTAGGTACCGGCGCTATGCCAGGCGAGCCGGATGAACAGGCCGCCGTAGTGGCCGAAATCTGCAGGCCACCAGTCCTGAGAGTCAGTCATCAGGGCATGCAGGTCAGCGATCACCGCATCAAGATCGAGGGATTTAAACGCGGCCGCGTAGTCGAAATCGCCACCATAAGGATTGGAGCGCGGCGAGTGCTGGTTGAGTGAATTGAGGCTCAGTGCCTCGGGCCACCAGTCTTTATTACTCGGGCGTTTGCGTGGCGCACCAGCGCCGTGGCCGAACGGGCAGCCGCCACCAGTGTTTTCTCCAGTTTCAGCATTCATATTCTGCTCCTTAGGGTTGTCGTTGACGCGTTCGAGCGCCGCTGAACAGAACTTAGCAAACAGTCCCAGGCAGCCTGAACGACATAACTAACGGATTATTGTCGCCATAATCTTTAAAACGCTCTAAACATGCTGCTATCAAGCGGCTTCATAGCGCGCCGCGGCATGCAAAGCGGTGAACAGCATATTTGCCTATCGCCACGATAGGTTTGCCCTCTATGTCACTGCAGATAAGTGGGAATCCTTCTTCTGCGTCGTCGTTCACCTGTGACGCCCGGTACAATTCGGCGTTCCACCCCGTCCGGAGCCAAGCCCATGTTCACCCTCGCCCACCTGGATACCCCACCGCCGGAATCGATGGAGAGCCAGCTGCTGCAGATGGTGGTGGACTATCTCAGCGACATAAGCCCGGTTTCGCTTCCATCCAGCAACCCGCTGTATCAGCTGTATCAATACGTGGTGGGCTTCGAGGTGCATCGCTATCTGGACAGCATGGACGGCGCGCAGAACGGCAAGCCCGAACTGATCATGGCGCTGGACGCCGAAGACCCGGCGCGTCTGCTCGGCTTTGCGCTCTATCTGCCTTACGTGGACGACCCAGAGGCCAGTGCGCTGCTCTATCTGGCGGTGCCATCCAGCCATCGCCGGCAGGGCATCGGGCGGGCCATGGTCGAGGCGATGCTGGCGCGTTATCCGCATGGAGAAGTGGCGTGCGTGGCGAGCAAGGTGCCGTACTTTCAATCGCTGGGCTTTCAGCCGTTGGCGGCCCGTGGCCCTCAGGTCGTCATGAACACCCGGAGCCAGGCGTCCAGCGGTCTGGTGGCGGTGCAGGACCTGGTGCCCATTTTCCAGTCAGAGGAAGTTCGCCAGATTCATAACTATCTGGTCAAACAACACGGCGCCGAAGCCATGAGCGACGCGGAAAAAAGCCGCGATCAATTACTCGATGAGCTGGCTCAACAGGCGATTCATCTGACGCAGACGTCCTCGACGGCCAATCGGTTGCATTGATTTGACTGTGCATGCAAACCCATTTGCCGTACGGCTGTTTACTTTCCATCCGATGCAGCTGACAGATGCTTTTTGAGACGGGAATTAATTCGGCCGCGGTCACTGTGCATCCCTAGCTGACTGGTTCACCGCCTATCCGGTCCCCCTGGAAAAACGTGATCCACAGCACCAAATCGATTTGCAAGCCTTGTCCGTATAAGTTCCAAGGTTAATGTGCGCGTGCTGGCAATTTAATAGCTAACCAGCTTCAGCCTTACACTCAGGAACGAGTACATATGTTCAAGCACTTCATGATGAGCGCCGCAGCGCTGAGCTTCGCCGTACTGACCGGCTGCGCGTCGGTACCGATGGAATCTCCCGAGAAGGACCAGGCGTTCAAATCCTTCCCGGCACCACCGAAAGATCAGGCCGGTCTGTATATATTCCGCGACTCAATGCTCGGAGCCGCGCTCAAGAAGTCAGTGAAGATAGACGGAGAAGTCATCGGCGAAACTGCAGCAAACACTTACTTCTACCGCCTCGTCTCGCCGGGCCCGCATACGCTTGCCACCGAATCGGAATTCAGTGACAACCTGCTGGAGCTGAACGCGCAAGGCGGCAAGAACCACTATGTTCGCCAGTCAATCAAAATGGGAGTGTTCGTCGGCGGTGCCAAGCTGACCGAAGTCGCTGAAAGCGAAGGCCAGAAGGCCGTGTCGAATACCGAACTCGCTCGCTGACAGCCCCTATGAACGGTACGCAGGTGATTCAGTTTTCGACTTAGACAGTCGATGAAAGCAGATGTAAAAGGCCCCGCAAATGCGGGGCTTTTTATTGTTGATATACAAGCATCGCGCGTTCCGAAAACTAGATAAACAGCTCCATCGTTGCAAAGCCTAACTTGGGTGCTAAACGGTAAACCTCGCGTCAATGCCAGCCCGTTACGCCTTCACACACGCAAAGATTGCGTTCCCGGACGTCCCGTTCCAGGGCAGGATCTTTTCGTAATCGTGCTCCAGCACGTGCACGTCGAAGTACGGCTGCAAAAGCTTGCTCAGCTCGGCGAAACTCACCGCCACCATGCGATGCTCGTCGTGCCATGTCTGACTTTGCCCTGCTGTCGTTCTTTCGATCCGCAGTTTCAACAGCTGTTGCTCGCCCGCCCCAGCGTAGTGCCAACCCGAGCTGAAGCTGAACAACCCATCGGGATGGTTCGCGTCGTGCGCTACGAATGACGCGTTGTCGATGGTGTGTTTGTCGACGGCGTTGAAGCAAAACAGCCCACCGGTTGCCAATGCGCCATGCACGCTGGCGATGCAGGCCTGCAATCGTGCGATTTCGGCACTGTAGTGAATTGAATACAAGAAGCAGGTGATCAGATCGGCTGGCTGAGCCACGGTGAAGCCGCACATGTCCTGACGTGAAAACTCAGCTTCCGGGCAGCGGACGGCCGCCCTGTCCAGCATGGGCTGATTGATATCGAGCCCACTGCTCTGATAGCCAGCATCAAGAAAGTGCCGTACATGCGGACCTGTGCCACAGGCGAGATCCAGATGTCGGTTGCCGCCGTTACCGAACAGCTTCTGCAGACGATGAACACAGTGGCTTTGCGCGCGGTAGTCGATATCGGCGCACATGAGGTCGTAGTAACCCGACAGGTCGGTATAGATGGCGGTGCCGGGCATGATGGCCTGATGAAGTATGCGTGGAGCGTTGGCGGGCGCGCATCATATCGCCAGTTGAAACCGGCGTCGCGCCAGGCGTGACGCTGTCGATGACGGCAGCGAACACCATGAAGACTTTAGCCCAGCGAACGCCCACTACTGCCGATAGCAGGCATCTCCCCATAGCCGCTTGTAAGCATCCGAAACACCGCTGATGCAAACAGCAGGTTTCGCCTCGACGCTTGGATGTACATGCGAGCGATCGAATAATCCCCGCATGCAAGATGAAACGACCGGCGGGTAGATCGCTGAGCACGGAATTCGCGACTGTGCGCTACATACCCATCGCTGGCTGCATGAGTCTCGCGGGGGCAGTGAACGTGGTGCATCGCCTGCTCCAAGGGCAATCACATTTGCTTTTTCCCAGATTCGGGATCTGAGCCACAGCAAACGTCATCACCACTGTCATTCATGACCAATTGAGCCGCGCGTGCCCTCAAGCGTGTATAGGCACAGCTGTTCCATGCAGCCGGCCCAATCGCTCATCCGATCCGCTTCGAGCTGCACCAGCATCGCGTAGCGGCGTCCGCCCCATACCGAAAGATGAAGCGCTTCCAGGGTTGCAGCAGACGGGCGCGCCGGCAGGTCGGTCGCCGCGTCAATGACGCGTTGCCAGGCGCCCAATAGATCCTCATAGACCCGGCGCTGGTGCTTGGGCTCAGCCACCAGCGTTTCCAGTTCGAGCATGTCCGGGTGGAACCAGGGCAGCTGAGGTTCGGCCCCGGCCAAGGTGCGCACCAAGCGCCGGATGCGCTCGGGCCAGGCAAGGGCGACTGGCGCTACGGCTTGCGCCTCGATGGCCTCCAGCAACTGCTCGACGCAATAGCGCACGTAGCCTGAGTGCAGCGCGTGTTTGCTCGGGAAATAGTCGTACAGGGTGCCGATGGCCACACCGGCTTCCAGCGCGACCGCCCGGGTCGTCAATCGAGACCAGCCGTCGCGCTGCCATATCCGAACATAGCTGTCGAAAATCGCCTGAACGGTGACCTTGGCGCGCTGCTGAGTGGGCCGTTTGAGCGGCTTGGCGCTCGGCAATCGTGTGTTCATGAAATCCGAACCCGGCGGAGAAACGAAAGGGCTACAGTCAATGCCGTCCATTTACGAACCCAAGGTGCCATCGATGAGCGTCATCCGCCAGTTGCAGAACAACAAGAAAAACATGGAGCAGACTCGCCTTCAGACCCAGGCGATGCCTGAGCTAAAACCCGGCGAAGCCCTGCTGCGCATCAGCCGACTGGCGCTGACGACGAACAATGTCACTTACGCCGCATTCGGCGAAACCCCTCACCTGCGCTACTGGGACTTCTTCCCGACGGGCGATGCCGAGTGGTTTCACATGCCTGCCTGGGGGTTCGCCGAGGTCGTGGAGAGCACCGTCGATGGCCTGGCGAAGGGCGAGCGATTCTATGGCTTCTGGCCGATCGCCAGCCATCTGGTCATGCAACCGGTGCGGGTCTCCGAGCGCGGATTCTACGACGGTGCCGAGCATCGACTTGAACTCACGTCAGCCTACAACCAGTACCAGCGCATCAGCAGCGATGACGCCTATCGCGCCGAGAGCGAGAACTACCAGATGTTGTTGCGCCCGCTGTTCATCACCTCGTTCATGCTGGCCGACTTTCTCGATGACAACGCCTTCTTCGGTGCGCGCCAGATCCTGGTCTCCAGCGCCTCAAGCAAGACGGCGTACGGGACTGCGTTCTGCCTGCAGGACAATCCAGCCGTGCAGCTGATCGGCCTCACCTCCCCGGGCAACATCGATTTCGTACAACGCCTGGGTTGCTACCGCCAGGCGCTTGGCTACGACCAGCTCGCCTCGCTGGACCCGAGCGTGCTCACGCTGTACGTGGACTTCTCTGGTAGCGCCAGCCTTCGCCAGCAGATCCATGGACATTTCAAAGACGCTCTGGTGTACGACTGCTACGCCGGGTCTGCCCAAAGCCATGAATACAGCAAACGTGACCAGACGTTGGCCGGACCGCAACCACAGCCCTATTTCGCGCCTTACCAGATCAAGAAACGCAACGCCGACTGGGGGCCTGCCGAGGTGACACGCCGCTTCAACGAAGCGCAGCTGGCCTTTATCGCTCGGGTGAGCGATGCGCAGCAGCCCTGGATGCAGGTGAACGAGCACGCCGGCCTTGAAGCGGCACAAACGCTGTCCGAGTCCTTGATCAAAGGCGATATCAATCCGTTGGAAGGCCACGCCGTGGTCCTCGACTGACCCGCTAACACTGCCGTTTATGGCGTGCCAGCCGAACGCATTGAGCGTGCGGCTGGCGTCTATTGCGCAAGTCGCTAGCCTGATTATCAGACTGACGCTGAGGAGCGATGATGACTGGCGACGAGATCACCGACTGCTACGAAGGCTACATCGCCTGCTTGAACAGCCTGAACTGGCCGGAGCTGGGTCACTTCGTCCATGACGAGGTGCATTACAACGGCAACTTCGTGGGGCTGGGTGGCTATCGCCGGATGCTTGAAGAGGACTTTCGAGCGATTCCCGATTTGCAGTTCACGATTGGCCTGCTCATCGCCGAACCGCCCCACGTGGCGGCGCAGCTGCTGTTCGACTGCACGCCCATAGCGGACTTGTTCGGCTTTGCAGTCAACGGAAAACGGGTTGCCTTCACCGAAAACGTGTTCTACGCGTTCAGCGAGGGAAAGATCCGGAACGTCTGGTCCGTGATCGATAAGGCAGCTGTTGGCGACCAACTCTGATCGAGTGGGCCGTCAGAATGCGCTGCGACTGACCGACTGGTACGGTGCTGGCGAATCCCGGCGCACCTGATCGTCAAACGCACCGGGAGCAGGATTCAAAGCTGGTTGTCGTGCAGTCCGGCGTAGAGGCGGGTCATTTCGTTGAGCTGACGGAACATCGACTCGGCATTCACCGCCACGATGGTGGGCACGAACTGCTTGGAGGTGAACGCCTTGCTCGCGAACTTCCAGCGGGCGTCGGTCTTGCGCAGGGCTTCGGCGATTTCTGCGTTGGGCGCATCGGCTGTCTGCAGCTCAGCCATGATGACGCCGAACTCTTCAACCGAAGCTGCAAACTCCTTTTCGAGCTCCGGATCCTGCACGCCCCAGGCACGGGCCATGTAGAACATGGCGGTGCGCTGGGTCAGCACACGGTTCCAGCCACTGCGGTTGATCGAATGCGACGCGGCATCGCCATTGTGTTGCTCGAACAGATCGGTGACTTGCTGGGTCTGGCGAACCAGCTCTTCGGCCTTCGCCAGTACGAGCGGAGCCTGGGCCTTGTCCGGCGTACTGGCCGCCAGAGCGCGGTAATCGCCCCAGGTGCGCTCCACGTCGTTCAACGCAACGCGAATGGCGTCACTCGGCGCAGCCGCCTTGAGCTGGGCATGGTGATCTTCGAACAAGGCCAGGCTTGCGGCACGTTGTTTGGTGGCTTCGTCCACTTTCACGCCGGCGCCGATCATGAGGTAGTCCTTGGCGACAATCTGCCCCAGGCTACGCTGCAGACCGGCCATGTTCATGATTTCCAAAGGTGCCATATCCGCCCAGCAGGTCGCACTCAGCAGGCTGCAACCCAATAGCAGCGCGCGCAGAGATTTCTTGATCAACACGGTAAATCCTTTCTGGTTTTGAAGATGAGCGCAGGCCGCGTCTGCGACCAGCGTCTGAGCCCGCCGCAAACAATCGCGTTGATGCGCCGCTCAGCCCGGCATTGGATTCGCCCAACCTTTCTCGAACCTTGCAGAGGCCGGAAGCTACAGCGCTGCGTGCTGGAAGTGTGAAGCGATGCACCATAAAACAGCGGTGTCGGGGCGCCCGTAGAAAGACGAACGCTGGCAGCAACGCATCGGCTGTAAGGCTTCAGCCCCGCCTGCGCGACGTGCTTCTCGGCTGCAGCTGATCCAGCGCGCTGGAGTTTTGCCTCGCCCAGTCGTAGATCATTTCGATAGGTTGGACCATCAGCTTGCCGAGCGGTGAGAGCGCGTAGCTCACCGCTGGCGGGACGGAGTCGAGCGTGTGGCGTTCGATCAAGCCGCTGGCCTCCAGCTCTCGCAGCGTTTGCACCAGCATCTTTTTGGAGATTCCCGGCAAGCTGCGATGCAGCGCACCGCTACGCGCCACGCCGTCGTGGCGGGCATGCAGAGTGTGCAGAATCATGCTGGTCCACTTGGTGGAGAAGATCTCGAGCACGCGTCTTGGGGCGCAATCTTCACGCCATTGTTCTTCGTCAGAGCCGGGTTGCATGGGGGCTGGTTACCATTTGGTGCCGACTTGGATCGGCATTTTCGAGTGAGTAAGGTGCAGGCCTGTTTCGCTTTGTGGGGTTTTGAACATGACAAATCAAGCACTGGTGGTCGGCTCGAGTGGGATCGTTGGCAGCGCGGTGTCTCGCCTGTTGGCCGAGGAAGGCTGGGCAGTCGCCGGCCTGGCACGGCGGCCGAGCGAGGAATCCGGGGTTACTCCGATCAGCGCAGACCTGCTGGACCCGACGGCGCTGTCTTCGGCGCTGGCCGACGTTTCGCCCACTCATCTCTTTCTGACCACCTGGGCGCGCCAAGCCAGTGAAGCGGAGAATATCCGCGTCAATGCACTGATGATTCGCAATGTGCTCGAAGCCGTTCGAGCTTCAGGCTCGGTTCGCCATGTGGCGCTGGTTACCGGGCTTAAACATTACCTCGGCCCATTCGAAGCCTACGGCAAGGGCACGCTGCCACAGACGCCGTTTCGTGAGGAACAAGGGCGGCTCGACGTCGAGAATTTCTACTACGCCCAGGAAGACGAGGTATTTGCGGCGGCCGAACGCGATGGCTTCACTTGGAGCGTTCACCGCCCCCACACCGTCACCGGAATCGCAGTCGGCAACGCGATGAACATGGCAACGACGCTGGCCGTGTACGCCTCGATCTGCCGTCAGACCGGTCGGCCTTTCCGCTTTCCGGGCTCGGAAGTCCAATGGAACAGCCTGACCGACATGACCGATGCGGGCCAGCTGGCACGGCACCTGCGCTGGGCTTCGACCACACCGGCCGCCGCCAACCAGGCCTTCAACATCGTCAACGGTGACGTGTTCCGCTGGAAGTGGATGTGGTCGCGCATTGCCGAGTGGTTCGGCATCGAGGCGGCGCCTTTCGACGGTCAACCCGCTCCGCTGGAGCAGCAGATGGCAAACGATGCCGAGGTCTGGGCAAAGATGGCCAAGCAGTTCGGTTTGGCTGAAGCGGATATCGGCAAGCTCACCTCGCCATGGCACACCGATGCAGACCTGGGTCGGCCTATCGAGGTGGTGACAGACATGTCGAAGAGCCGAAAGCTCGGGTTTCTGGACTATCAGGCGAGTGACGACGCGTTCTTCGACGTGTTCACCAAGCTGCGCGCCAGCAAACTCATCCCCTGATCGGAGCCGGGTATTCCGGGCCCACCGACGATTGGGCTGTCCCGTATACTCGCGCGTTTTCCGCGCGAGTCTTTTCCAGTGAGCAACAAACGTTACGCCTGCATCGGCCTGAGCAACCCGAAATCGCCATCCAACGTTGGCGCGATCATGCGAGCGGCCGGTTGCTATGGTGCGGCTTCGGTGTTCTACACCGGTACTCGTTATGACCGCGCCAGGGATTTCGTCACCGACACCAAGAAAGTCCATCAGGACATCCCACTGATAAACATCGATGACCTGCGCAAGATCCTGCCACTCGGCTGCGTGCCGGTGGCTGTGGAGCTGGTCGAGGGCGCGCGCCCTCTTCCCGAGTACACCCATCCGGATCGCGCGCTGTACATCTTCGGTGCCGAAGATGGCTCGCTGAGCAAAGAGATCCGCGACTGGTGTGAAGACGTGGTCTACATCCCCACCAACGGCTGCATGAATTTGGCGGCGACGGTCAACGTGGTGCTCTACGACCGCCTGGCCAAGGGCAACAACACCCGCTCAGGCCCTGGATTTGGAGCGGCGCGTAAACCCTGTTGATCCGCTGCTGAAGATTCACTCCCAGATAGAGAAGCCCGCACTCGCTTGGCGTTTCAGGAGATATCGATCTGATACCGAAACCCCTCGGCCGCGGCACGGGTGAGGCGGTATTCCAACGGTGATCGGTCGTAGCCCAAGGCGATGCGCTCGATGGTGACGACCGGGGCGCCCTTTTCGATCGAAAGGGTTGCAGCCATGTCGCCGTCGGCCGCGCCAACGGTGAGGGTTTCCTTAGCCGAGGCGATGCACTGGCCACATTGCTGCTCGTAGAACGGATAGAGCAGCTCTCCAAAGTCCTCGGGGTCGACATCCATCAGCGCACCGAAACGGTTGGCCGGAAGCCAGATATCTTCGTGAAACAGCGTGCGGCCTTCGATCATGCGCAGGCGCTCCATGTGCACGACCTGCTCGCCCTTGCCTAATTCCAAAGCGTTGGTGACCCCCTGCGACGGCTTTTGCAGCGTCTTGGAGAGGATGCGGCTGGTGGGGATTTCCCGTCCGCCACTGGCATCTACCTGACGAAAGAAGCGCGCCAGCGAGGCATCGAAGTTCGGGCGGCGCACGAAGGTGCCACGGCCTTGACTGCGCAACAGCAGCCCCTCGTTGACCAGCGTATCCACCGCCTTGCGCACCGTGCCGATGGCTACGCCGTAATGCCGGGTCAGCTCAGCTTCGGTGGGAATTGGTGCGCCGGGCGTCCATTCCCCGGCTGCGATCTTGGCCAGCATTTCTTCTCTCAGGCGCTGATAGAGCGGCAGGCGCTCGTCATATCCGAGTGTCGAGGTGTTCATCTATTGATCAGTCCATATCCGAGGCGCAGCCACTTTATCACTGCGGCGTCGATTGACAGATATCTAGCACTGCAGATATGGTCATACATTCATATATATGACTAGTTATCCAGCTTGAGTGTCAGCGCTGATTAGGCTCGCTTCTTGGCCTGCCGTCTACGTCAGTCACAACAACAATCGACCAGGGTCTTTGCTTATGGATCGCCTCCTTCCGCCCGGACTGCACGGCATAGATGCACACGCGCACATCTTCCGCCAGGATCTGCCAATGGTGCCAGGGCGCCGCTACAGCCCGCACTACGATGCGCTGATCGAGCACTACCTCGCACACCTCGACCGTCACGGCCTGGCCCACGGCGTGCTAATCCAGCCCAGTTTTCTCGGCACCGACAACCGCCACCTGCTCGAGGCGCTACGCCGTTATCCGCAGCGGCTGCGTGCCGTGGCGGTAGTCGAGCCGGACGTCAGCGAGGCGCAGCTGGACGAACTGGGTGAGGCCGGCGTCGTGGGTGTTCGTCTGAACCTCATCGGCAAGAAATTGGCCGATTACCGTGGCCACGCCTGGAGCGCCTTGTTCCAGCGATTGGCCCAGCGTGGCTGGCAGGTCGAGATTCAGCGCGGCATCGATGACGTGGCATTGATCGTTCCGGCCATCCTGGCCTGCGGCGTCGACGTGGTGATCGATCACTTCGGCCTGCCCACTGGCGGCATCGACAGCACCAAGCCCAACCATGTGGCCTTTCTCTCGTTGCTCGGCAACGAGCGCTTATGGCTCAAGCTGTCTGCGCCCTACCGCAGCCAGTCGGACCTGGCTCAGGCACTGCGGGTTCTGGCGCAAGTGCGCGAGGCCGGCGGTGGCCTCTCGCGTTTCCTCTGGGGCAGCGACTGGCCCAACACCCAGTTCGAGGATCAGACCGACTACGACCGACAGGTCGCCTTCATCGCGGCGCTGTTACCGGACCTGAACGAACGCGCCCAGGTACTGCTGGATAACCCGGCAAAGCTGTTCGGCTTCGGCGTTTCCCGCTAAACGATCCATAACAACAATAGGACTTCTCTCATGATGAGCCTGCTCGTCGTCGCGGCAATCGTGGTTGCCGTCGCCCTTGGCTACAAGACCAAGATCAACATTGGTCTGTTCGCCATCGCCTTTGCCTATCTGATCGGCTGTTTCGGAATGGGGCTCAGCCCCTCCGAGGTCATCAGCATGTGGCCGCTGAAGATCTTCTTTATCATCTTCGCGGTGTGCCTGTTCTACAGCTTCGCCACCGTCAACGGCACGCTGGAAAAGCTGGCCGAGCACCTGATCTACCGCTGCCGAACCATGCCCCAGCTGCTGCCCTTCGCAGTCTTTTTCACCGCCACGGTGATTTCAGCAATGGGCGCGGGTTATTACACGGTGCTGGCATTCATGGCGCCAATCACCCTGCTGCTGTGCGAGCGCACCGGGATGAGCCTAATCACCGGAGGCATGGCGGTGAACTACGGGGCCTTGAGCGGGGCGAACTTCGTCTCCAGCCAGAGCGGCATCATCTTTCGCGGCCTGATGGTCAACGCCGGCATCCCGGAAAACGAGGCCTTCATCAACGCTGCGGCGATCTTCGTCAGCACCCTGGTGGTTCCGTTGGTGGTGATCTCCATGCTGGTGTTCTTCACGGGACACGGCAAGGCGATGAAGGCTACGGCGTACGTGGCAGCCGAGCCAACGCCGCTGAACCGCGAACAGAAGATTACCCTGTGGCTGACGCTGACGATGATGGCCATCGTTCTGGCTGCGCCCATCACCCAGATCGCCTTTCCGGATAACGCAACGGTCAGCTTCATCAACTCGAAGATGGACATCGGTCTAATCGCCAGCCTGTTCTCCGTGATCGCCCTGCTGCTCAAGCTGGGCGACGAGCGCAAGGCCATGGCCTCGGTGCCCTGGGCAACACTGATCATGATCTGCGGCGTGGGCATGCTCATCTCGGTCGCGATCAAGGCTGGGACCATCGACCTGCTTGCCTCATGGATGGGCAATAGCATTCCGCCGATCATGGTGCCGATCGTCTTCGGTATCGTCGCAGCCTTCATGTCGCTGTTCTCCAGCACGCTGGGCGTGGTGACACCGGCGCTGTTCCCGATGGTGCCACCGATTGCCGCGGCGCTCGGGATCGACCCGATGGTGCTTTTCGTTGCCATCGTGGTCGGCGCGCAGGCCACCTCGATCTCGCCGTTCTCCTCTGGCGGCAGCCTGATTCTCGGCTCATGTCCCACGGAGCAGAGCCGCACTTCACTGTTCCCGCAACTCTTGTTTCGAGCGGCGCCCCTGGGCTTCGTTGCCGCCCTGGTTTTCAACGCGTTGCTGACTTTCGGCTACTGACGGCGTTGCCATGGCCCGAACAGCGGGTCATGGGCGGAGACGCCACACGAGTCGTCAGCGGCGGCCGGGCACTTCGGCCCGGCCGCCCTTTTGAGGTAAGGAGAAAATCAAATGAAGGATTGGTTCGCCAATATCAGCATGACCAGAAAGCTGGCGATCGGCTTCGGCTCGGTGCTGCTACTGACCGCAGGCTTGGCCGCCTCCGGCTGGCTCGGCTTAAAGGGGGTCACGCACCGCAGCGCCTTGATGGAGCAAATCGCTTCGCTGAACGAATCGCTGAGCAACCTGAAAGTGGCGCGCCTGCACTACATGCTTGAAAATGGTGATCCACAAGCGGGCGAGGCGGTCGACGAGGCTATAGACGGGTTCTCGTCTCGCCTCGAGGCGGTCTCGAAAAGCTTCTCCCAGCCCGAGAACCTGGCGCTCCTGCACAAGCAAGGCGAACTGATTCAGCGCTATGGCGAATCCCTGAACACGATGCGTGACGCCTACGCCGCCGGCAAGGCTGCACGCACGGAGATGGGCAGGCAGGCCAAGCTCGCCAGCGAGCCAATCGACGCCATGGGCAAGGCTGTAGAGCAAATGCCGGACGACGCGCCCAACCGCTACACAGCCTTCAAGGCCATCTCAGACCTGCGCATGAACTGGCAACTGGTGCGCTACCAGATGCGAGGCTACAACACGACGCCCACAGCCGAGGTGGCTTCGCTGGTCGAGCAGCAGATCGCCCACGCCCGGCGCTCCGCGGCACGCCTGCAGGCGGTGCTTGGAAACGGCTTCGCCGCCCAGGTAGCCGTTACCGAACAGGCGCTCGATGGCTATCTCGCCGCCCTCAATGCCGTCGTTGCCCAGACCGAAGCCATCGCAGCGGCACGCCAGCAAATGACAAGCCAGACAGATGAGATCAACCATCTCGGCATGAGTTTGACCCAAACCCAGGATGCTCAACGCGACGCGGAAACCGTGCAGGCTCAGGTCACCCAACTCACCGTCACCATGCTGGCGTTGCTCATCGGCTTGTTGGCCGCCTGGGTGATCACCCGGCAGATCACCCGCCCCCTGGCCGAGACTCTTGCGGTTGTCAGGAACATCGCCGCGGGCGACCTGACCGACCACCACCACATCGACCGACAGGACGAGATAGGCGCGCTGCAACAGGGCGTGATGGGCATGGCGGCGACCCTGCGTGAGCTTATCGGCGGGATCCGCGACAGCGTTACACAAATGGCCAGCGCTGCGGAGCAGCTGTCGGCCATCACCGAGCAGACCAGCGTGGGAATGAACAGCCAGAAGATCGAAACCGATCAGGTCGCCACTGCGATGCATGAGATGGCCGCCACCGTGCAGGAAGTCGCGCGTAATGCCCAGGACGCTTCGATGGCCGCGACGGACGCTGATCGTGAGGCGCGTGCCGGTGACGCCGTGGTATCCGAGGCGATCGCTCAGATCGAGCGGCTGTCCGAGGAGATGCTCCGCTCGAGCGGGGCGATGGCCGAGCTGGAGTCGGAAAGCAACCGGATCGGCAGCGTCATGGACGTAATCAAGGCCGTGGCAGACCAGACCAACCTGCTGGCCCTCAATGCAGCCATCGAAGCCGCACGTGCCGGTGAGGCGGGTCGTGGCTTCGCCGTGGTCGCTGATGAAGTTCGTAGCCTGGCGCAGCGCACGCAGAAATCGACCGAAGAGATCGAGCAACTGGTAGCCGGCCTGCAACAGGGCACGCAGCAGGCGGCGGTCGCGATGCGCAACAGCCACAGCCTCACCGAAAGCGGCGTTGGGCTGACCCGCCAGGCGGGGCTGGCGCTGAACGGGATAACCGCCAAGGTCTCGAACATCCAGGCGATGAACCAACAAATTGCCGCTGCGGCCGAACAGCAGAGCGCGGTAGCCGAGGAAATCAGCCGCAGCGTAGTGAACGTGCGCGACATTTCCGAACAGACCGCAACGGCCAGTGATGAAACTGCGGCATCGAGTATCGAGCTGGCGCGCCTCGGCAACGAGCTACAGGCGATGGTTAGTCGTTTTCGCGTGTAGCACAGGGCACCTCGCGCGGTAGCGGCGTCGGCATAGCCCGGAACACTCACGGCCGACGCACCGATTACCGTATTGCGCGATACCCAGCCGACGTCCGTCGTCGATGCCTGCAAATAGAGCCCGAACAGCAGTACAGCGGGATCACGCCGGCTTCATCATCACTAGAATGAAACCGGCGACGATACCGGCCACGGCGATTGCCCAGCCGATCCGATGCGCACGGTTCTTTTCTGCTTGCCGAACAGGGTCTACTGGCTTTTTCTTTCTCACGATCTACCTGCTTTTGAAAAAAACACGACTGCTGACTAGCACGTTGCTACCGAGCTTGAGGCGCGTCTTTTTAGGCTGGGCCGATCGAATTGTCCAGTACGCTGCTTGGCGAAGGGCCCCCTGCGACCAATGGAACAGGTGCCGCCGGCTATCCGAGCGGGCTCTCTCCAGCATTCGGCTCGTCTTTGGGCTCTACCGTTTCCTCCGGGTCGTTTTCGCCCGAATCAGGCGCGTCGCCATATTCGTCATAGTCTGGTGGGGTCAGGCCATCCTTGAGTGGATCGTTAGGGTCGGTCATGTCAGTGGTCCTGATCTGTTGCGTGAAAGATGAACAGCTCAGTTGTTCGAACGCTCCTCTCTACGAAATGTTCGCAGGCGACCGATCAGGATCCGAAAATACTCGCCATCGTTTAGGTCAGGCGTTGCGTTCGCGCGGCACCGGTTAGGGCGCACCGAAGAGTGCGACCCAGTAGATGCCCGCATCGCTCTGCGGATCTACCGCATAGGCCGCACCCAGCTCACTGAATTGCGGGTTCATCAGATTGGCGCAGTGTCCTGGGTTCGCCAGCCAGCCTTCAACGATCTCGCGGGGTCGATCCAGCGCGGCAGCGATGTTCTGGGCGACCGGCGCACCGGGATAACCGGCCAGCTCCGCCCTGTCGCCCGGCGTACGTCCATCCCGATCCAGGTGGCTGAAGAAGTTGCCGTTGGCCATGGCTCGGCTGTGGGCCTCGGAGAGGCCGGCAAGCGTTGTGTTCCAGTTAAGCGGAGCGGCTGCAGCGAAGGGTTTGCCAGCACACTGGCGCGCGCTGGCACGCACGCGATTGATTTCGTCGAGTAGCGCCTGCCCTTCTGCCTGCGCGTCTTTCAAATGCCCGCCGAGCATCGGCCGCGCCAGCACGATGCGCCAGTCGCGCCCCTCGCGACTGACGCCGATGTCGGCGTATTGCGGATCGAGCACCACGCGACAGAAGCTTTCGCGCAGCGCCTGCATCGCGGCTTGTGCATCACGCGGCCCCGACAGGCTGACGGCCTGAACGTTGGCCATCGGATAACCGTTGCGGGCCAATGAGCCCTGCAGATCACCGGCGCCAGTGGCAGGCAACACCAGGCGCGGGTCGGACGAAAGGGCCGTCAGCTCCTCACTCGCCCGGTCTTCGCAACGCTGTACTTCACTGCGGTAGGCGTTGATCGTCTCGATCAATTGCGCCTCCTCCGCTGCGCTGGCCGCAATCGCCATAGCGCTGCCGGTGAGCGTTACCAAAAGCAGTGAGAGGGAAAGCAGGCGCATGAAGATCTCCAGATAGCACGAATGCGGACGCTGAAGATGCACCGGGCACGCCCCGGAAGTCGAGCCCATGTGGCGAACCAACCCCTTGAACCAGGGACATGCTTGCCGTTCCGCCCCTGCCGCAATCTATAATCGTTCTTATTTGCACCGGAACTCTGCATGACCTCCTGCGCAGCTCGCCAGATACTGGCGATCGAAGACGACCCGATCCTCGGCCCTCACCTGAAAACCTCTCTGGAACATCGTGGCTTTCACGTCACCCTCGCCGATGACGGCCCGACCGGCCTCGCATTGGCCAGCGAAGCGACGTATGACCTGATCCTGCTGGATGTGATGCTGCCTGAACTCAGCGGCATGGAGTTGCTGACCCGGTTGCGCGAGCAACGCCGCACACCTGTGCTGATGATGTCAGCGTTGGGCAACGAGGCGCACCGCATACAGGGCTTCGACAGCGGCGCCGACGACTACCTGCCCAAGCCATTCAGTATCGAGGAGTTGCAGGTGCGCATCGCTGCCATCCTGCGGCGGGTGGCCTATGAGCGCAGCGTACCTGCAACGCCGAATCAGGATGCGGTGCGCTTCGATGACCAACGCAGCGACCTGCTGTACGAAGGCCGATGGATCGGCCTGACGGCCACCGAATATCGACTGATGAAGGTCCTGCACGACGCCGCTGGCGAAGTGTTGAGCAAGCCGTTTCTCTACCAGCAGGCGCTGCGCCGCGGCTATTCACAGCATGATCGCAGCCTGGACATGCATATCAGCAATATCCGCCGCAAGCTGGCGCGCGAACAGGTGGCAACCCTGCGCCTGGAGTCCGTGTGGGGCAAAGGCTACGTGCTGGAACTGCAGGCGAGCTGATGCCCAATCGTCATTCGTTGTTCTGGCGCCTCGTGGTGCTGGTTGCCGGGTTCTGTCTGTCGATGATCTGGGCCAGCGGCTACGTGAGCCGTTATATCGACAGGACTAGCTCCTTTCTGTCTGAACAGGCGCGCGACACCCTCAGCGGCTATGCGAGTGAAGCTCAAGCCGCTCTGCAAGCGGGTCCAGAAGCGATGGCGCAATGGCTGGCGGCGATGAAGGAGCGTGAGCCGACTTGGCTGGTGGTGGTGGACGAACAGCTGCAACCTCTCGGCGGCCAGTCCTTGAGCGACGAGGAACGGCAGAGGCTCACGTTTGTGCGGCATTACGACTGGCCTATGAGCAGGCGCTATGACGGCCTGCCCCTGGTGTCCGTACCGCTAGAGAGCACCGGTGCCCAGTTGATCATCCAGCTGCCGGAACGCTTCCGCCCCTGGCGTAACCATGCGTTGCTGACTGCGGGCGGTGTGTATCTGCCGCTGGTGCTGCTGTCACTGCTGTTCTGCTGGCTGCTTTATCGGATGCTGGTTTCACCGCTGGACCGCCTGCGCCGACAGGCCAACGCATTACGCGGCAACCGCCTCGACTCGTTGCTTCCGCCCTCCATTGCGCGGCGCAACGATGAGCTGGGGGAACTGGGCCGTTCACTGGAGTACCTCACGCAGCGCCTGCGCGATTCGGTCGCCCAGCAGCAACAGCTGTTACGCGATCTGTCCCACGAGCTGCGCACACCACTAAGCCGGCTGCGTGTCGCCTGCGAGAGCGAGCTGAGCGCCGGAGACATGCGCAACCGCACCGAGCGTGAAATCAACAGCATGCAGCAACTGGTCGATAACACCCTGGAGTTCGCCTGGCTGGACAGCGAGCAGCCCCGCTTCGAGTGCGAGCCTGTGGATGTGGCGGCGCTTTGGGACCTGCTATGCGAGAACGCTTGTTTCGAGGCCGGCTGGCCGCGTGAACGCATCCAGGCGCAGATACCGGAAGGCTGCCAGGTGCTCGGCAACCTCAACGCATTGGCGCAAGCCATGGAAAATATCCTGCGCAATGCCATTCGCTATTCCCCCGCGCATGGCGTGGTTTGCCTTACGGCCGCTCGAGACGGGGACAGCTGGCGTCTGCGCATTCAAGACCAGGGCCCAGGCGTGCCAGAGGCGAAACTGGCCGTCATCTTCAGGCCCTTCGCGCGACTCAGCGCAGCCCGCCCGGGAGGTGACGGCTTCGGGCTGGGCCTTGCCATCGCCCGCAGTATGGTGGTGATGCAAGGCGGTGCGATCTGGGCCGAGAACAGCCAACCCGGCCTGCGCCTGACCATTCGGTTGAAAACTGTATAGATTGTAAATGCGCTTTACTCTCAAATGAGAATACTTAGCATTGCGGTCGGCTTGCGGCTCGCACCGCGGCTCACATGCATGCGCCATGTCGTTCATGGCCGCAGATGACGTAAGTTTTCTCAGGGAGATGGCAGTTACATGGTGACTTTCAATCGGCATCGGCTGGCTTGCGCGATCGCATTAGCAACCTGGACGAGCTTGCCAGCCAACGCTGCAGAACCAGTCGAATTATCGAACGTCGTCGTGACCGCTTCAGGTTTCGAGCAACAGATCAAGCAGGCCCCCGCCTCCATCTCCGTCGTCACGCGGGAAGAACTGGAAAACAAATCCTATCGCGACGTCACCGATGCCCTGCGGGACATCCCGGGTGTCGTTGTCACCGGCGGCGCCAGCTCCAGCGATATCAGCATTCGCGGCATGGCGTCCAAGTACACCCTGATTCTTATCGACGGCAAACGCATGGAGTCACGCGCGACGCGCCCCAACAGCGATGGCCCTGGCATCGAGCAAGGCTGGACGCCGCCCCTGGAAGCCATCGAGCGCATCGAGGTGGTGCGTGGGCCGATGTCCTCCCTGTATGGCTCCGACGCCATGGGCGGCGTGATCAACATCATAACGCGCAAGGTAGCCGACACCTGGCGCGGCGGCGTGCGGACCGAAAAGACCTTCCAGGACCGCTCCGATTCCGGTGATTACCACACCCTCAACGGCTATCTCTCCGGGCCCCTGGTCGACGGCCTGCTAGGACTCCAGGTCTATGGACAGACGTCTCGCCGAGACGAAGATGACATCCCTCGCGGGTTCAACGAGCAGAAAACCGACAGCGCAACGGCCAAATTGTCGTTCACGCCGAACGAGGCCAACGACATCGTTCTGGAAGTGGGCAAGACCGAGCAGGAACGCAACGCCAGCGTAGGCCGGTCCGGTACGGGTAACAGCGATTCGCTGTCGGATTACGACCGTACTCATTACTCGATCAGCCATACCGGGCGCTGGGATTCGGGCCAGTCGGAAAGCTACGTGCAGCAGGAGCGCATCGAGAACCCGGGTCGCGAGATGGACCTGGAGAACAGCGTCTTCAACACGCAGACCTCGCTCTTCCTGGGTGACCACATCGCCACGCTCGGCGGCCAGTACAAATACGAGGATCTCTCGGACAAGGGCAACCAGCTAGCCGGCGCCGAAGACGTGACCCAACTGACACGCTGGTCTTGGGCGCTCTTTGCCGAGGACGAATGGAGCCTGACCGACAGCTTCGCACTCACCACCGGCCTGCGTATGGATCGCGATGAAAACTACGGGACTCATTGGTCGCCGCGCGTCTATGGCGTATGGCAAGCGGCCGAGCAATGGACAGTAAAAGGCGGCGTATCCAGTGGCTATCGCTCGCCGGACATCCGCGCCGCGGTGGATAACTGGGGGCAGATCACCGGGGGTGGTCGGGGCGACCCGGCCGTGATTGTGGGCAACTCGGCGCTCAAGCCAGAGGAAAGCCTGAGCCAGGAAATCGGCGTGCTGTGGGACAGCCTGAACGGTTTGTCGGCCGGCGTGACACTGTTCAACACCGACTTCGAAGACAAGATCACCGAGCTTCGCCGTTGCTCGGACACCACCGGCAATGCGTCGGGCCAATGTGTGGTCAATGGCGAGGCGTACCGCTTCATCAGTGACCGGGTGAATGTCGACGAGGCTCGCATGCGCGGTGTCGAAGCTACCTTTGACTGGGACATCACCGAGTCCCTCTCACTGGGCGCCAACTACACCTACACCGAATCGGAACAGCGCAGCGGCGACTTCCGGGGCGAACCGCTCAACCAGATGCCCAAGCACATGTTCAACACCCTGCTGGACTGGCAGGCCAGCGACCGCCTCGGCACCTGGGCGCGACTCAATTACCGCAGCGAAACCTCCGAGTACCTGTCGCGTACCAGCATGGCGGAGAGCACCCCTTCTTACACGCTGGTTGACCTGGGCGGTACCTATGACGTGAACCGCAACGTCAAGCTGCTTGCTGGCGTCTACAACGTTTTCAACGAGCAGATTGAATACGACAGCTACGAAACCGTGCTCGACGGGCGTCGATACACGGTCGGGATGAACGTTTCGTTCTGAGGCGTGATGGATGAAAGAGCCGCCCTGCCCGCGCAAGGCGGCTCGCTTCGCTCCAGTCTTGCACTAACCATCGCCAATTTGGGCCGAGCGTATGGGTGATACCCGTCTCGGTTCATCACAGCATCTGTGCCAGGCCGACTCTTGTGACGGTTGGGCATTTTTTCGTACGACCTTGCTCGGAATTCCGTCGTGACCCGTTCTGCCATTCAATCGCGAAGCGCCTGGCCTGCCATCGCGGCCCGCATCGCACTGGCCCTTCTCGGCGGTTACGCCTTCACCTACGCCTTTACTGCCGCGCTAGCGCGACTATTGCCGCTCGACCCGGTGGACGCCGTCACCGCTGCTTCGCTGCTGTCGTTCGTGGTGTATCTGGTGTTCATCCTCTGGGCGTTCGCGGCAGCCTCGCTGCGGCGGGTGCTGGTGGCCGTAGGGGTCGCGATCCCCTTGGCCATCGTAGGCTTCTGGCCGCAGCTGCTGGAGGTGCTGGGATGAAAGGTAGCCTGACGCAATCGATGTCCTGGCTGCATACCTGGTGCGGGCTTCTACTCGGCTGGATGCTCTTCGCCATCTTTCTCACCGGCACCCTGGCGGTGTTCGACAAGGAGATCAACTGGTGGATGCAACCTGAGCTGAGCGATCAGGCGCTGTCACCTGCCGCTGCGGCCAATGTGGCGCAGCGCTGGCTGGCAGAGCGTCACCCCGACGAAACGAACTGGAATATCAGCCTGCCCACCGCGCGTGCGCCCGATCTGGCCGTCTCGGTCGGTGAACGTCGCCGGGGTGGCGGCGGTGTGACCCACCTCGACCCGTTGAGCGGGAAGACTGTCGAGCCGCGGGAAACCATCGGCGGCAACTTCTTCTTCCATTTCCATTACACCTTGCACCTGCCGCGCACGCTGGGCGTATGGGTGGTGGGGTTCGCGGCCATGGCAATGCTGGTGGCGCTGATCAGCGGCATCATCATCCACAAGAAGATCTTCAAGGAGTTCTTCACCTTCCGTCCCGCCAAAGGCCAGCGATCCTGGCTCGACGCGCATAACGCCAGCGCCGTGCTGCTGTTGCCGTTTCACCTGATGATCACCTACACGGGGCTGGCGATCTTCTTTCTGCTCTATATGCCAGCGGCGGTGAACGCCCTGTACGACGGTGATCGCCAAGCCTATTTCCGCGAGGGGCAATCGGGCCGAGCAGCCGAGCAGGCGCCGCGAGGCGAAGGCCGTGGCAGCAAGGCCGTCTCGGCACCGGCGGCGCCGCTGCTACCGCTTAGCGAGATAATCAGCAGGGCTGAGGCCCACTATGGTCAAGGCATGATCGGCAGCCTGACGGTGAGCAATCCCGGCCGAGCCAATGCCCAGGTCACGGCGCGCCCCGTGCTGGGCAACCGCATCGAACTGAGCAAGGGCGAAGGCATGGTCTTCGACGGCCTCAGCGGCAAACTGATCCAGGCGCCGGAGCCGTCACGCACCAGCCAACTGACCCAACGGGTGATGGCGGGCCTGCACTTCGCGCAGTTCGGCGGCTATCCGATGCGCTGGCTGTATTTCATCTGCGGCCTGGTCAGCTGCGCCATGATCGGCACAGGCGTCATCCTGTACGCGGTCAAACAGCGCAAGCAGGCCAAGGCCAACCCGCAATTCCTGCGCGTGGTAGAGAGCCTCAACGTAGCGGTAGTCGCCGGGCTTTTGCTGGCCTGTATCACGCTGTTGTGGGCCAACCGGCTGCTACCGGCAGAACTGGCCGCACGTCAGAACTGGGAGCTGCGGCTGTTCTTCGGCGTCTGGGCGCTCAGTTGGCTGCACGGCTGGCTCCGCAAGCCGTTGTCAGCTTGGCGCGAACAGCTCATGGCCGCTGCACTCCTGGCTGTCACGCTGCCAGTGCTGGACCTTTGGACCACCCAGGGGGCGCTGGACACCATGCGGCTGTCCCTTTTAGCAAGCGTGGCTTCGATGGGCCTGCTGCTGGGCTGGACGGTGTGGAAAATCCCCACAGTGGTTGCCGCGCGGAAGGCGCGCTCGGCTCGCCTTGAGCGTTCCGTTGCCGGAGCCTCCTCATGAACGGTTCCGCGCTGTTCGCAAGCCTCCTGCTCGCCTACGCCGGCATGCTGGGTTTCTGCCTGGGTAAAGAGCGTCACTGGAAGCAGTTGGTCAATCCGCGAGTGCCAACCGGGCTTCGTCGGCTATGCGCGCCATTGGGCGGGCTCCTGCTCGGGCTCGCGATATATGCGTCCTGCCAGGTTTGGCCCGGCGGCATGGGGGTGGTTGGCTGGTTCGGCCTTATCTCACTGGCAGGCTTTGCCTTGCTGTTATTACTTCCCTACGCGCCGCGCCTGGCCGTGAGCCTGCCGCTGTTGGGAGGACTGGTTTGGGCAGCCGCTGCCCTCACCTGACCACCAGGCAAAATCGCCTCTCAACCAAGCACCGACAATAAAACCGACGTTGCTGTATCGTGAGTCCATTGCTGCGACAGCATTCTTCCTGCAAGCGGGGCGGCCTTTACGCCCTTCCGCTTACATGGCTCGCCGAATCTTGACGCCTCTGCCATCCCGCCATGCGGTGTGGCGTATTCACGAGGCCGTACGGCGATTTGGCAGAAACCGGCAATCGGTTTCCCGTTGTTCCGAAAGCTTGCCGCCGTGGTTCCTCTCGACAGGATCCGGCGCCTCTACGCCTGCTCCCCTATATCCGCTAGTCGGACAGGCGCACATGACCTCAGTTTTCCGTCACATTCTCGGACGCCACAAGCGCTCGCCCCTCTGGAACGACCGTGCGCCCGTGCGCGACGAGCTGTTCGGTATCGAACGGCTGGAACACCACGCCCGTAGCCTGGCCGCGGCCCAGCCCGTCACCGACAGCCCACCCGCCGTCATGCCACTGCACGCGCGGCTGAACGACAACGCGGCGGTATTGCTGGCAGCTTACCGCGCCAGCGCCGCGGAGCTGGAAAGTGGGCGCAGCGTGGTACCCGCCGCAGAATGGCTGCTGGACAACTATCACCTGGTCGAAGCGCAGATCCGCGAGATTCGTGACGACTTACCACCGGGCTTCTACCGCCAGTTACCGAAGCTGGCCGAAGGCCCCTTCACCGGTTATCCCCGTGTATTCGGCATCGCCTGGGCGTTCGTCGCCCATACCGACAGCCATTTCGATCCCGAGACGCTGCGCCGCTTCATCAGCGCCTACCAGCAAGTCCAGCCGCTGAGCATCGGTGAGTTGTGGGCGGTGGCGATCACCCTGCGCATCGTGCTGATCGAAAACCTGCGGCGCCTGAGCGACCAGATCACCGATGGCCGCGCCACTCGTGCTGCGGCCGATGACATGGCCAACCGGTTGCTGTCGGCCGTCTCTGCGAAAAAAGCGCTGGAGGACGAAATTGCCTCGCGTGGTAGCGCGCCGATGTCCGAAGTGTTCGCCGCGGAACTGGCCAAACGGCTACGCGACCAGGACCCGAACACCACACCTGCTCTGGGCTGGCTGGAAGAGCTACTGGGTCAGCAAGACAGCTCCATCGATCAGGTGGTGCAGCATTCGCAGCAACGCCAGGGCGCGTCCAACGTCAGTGTGCGCAACGTGATGACCAGCATGCGGCTGATCTCGGATATCGACTGGACCGAACTGTTCGAGAGCGTCAGCCTGGTCGACGAGCGACTGCGCGCCGGCAGCGCTTTCGCCATCATGGATTTCCCCACACGCAACCTGTACCGCAGCGCTATCGAACAACTGGCGCGCGGCTCCAGCGCGACCGAGCTGGACGTCGCCAGCGCCGCACTCAGCGCCGCAGCGGCTGCCCCCACGCACGATCTCGCGCAGGACGAGCGCGTGGGCGATCCGGGCTATCACCTGATCGGCGAGGGCCGCCTGGCCCTAGAACGCAGCATCGGCTTCAGCCCGCCGCTGGGATTGCGCCTGAGCCGATTCCATATACAGCTCGGGATCGTCGGCTATGTCGGCTCGATTCTGCTGGTGGCCGCGCTGCTGCTGTCGGTCGGCCTGCAAGCGCTGACCAGCGTCGGCGTTGGTGCCGGATGGCTCGCACTGCTGGCCGTGGTCGCATTCCTGCCGATCACCGATGTGGCCACCACGCTGGTCAACCGCGTGGTGACCTGGCGTTTCGGTGCCATGACCCTGCCCGGGCTGGACCTGACCACCGGCGTGCCACAGTCTCTACGCACCCTGGTCGCCGTACCCACGTTGCTGACCAACGAAGCGGACCTGCTGGAGCAGATCGAACGCATCGAAGTGCATCACCTGGCGGGCGCTGGTGGTGACCTCACCTTTGCGCTGCTGACCGATGGGCTGGATGCCGAGTCGGAAACCATGCCTGGCGATGCGCATCTGCTCGCCGTCGCCGTTGGCGCCATTGCCGCCCTGAACGAACGCTATGGCCCGGCACCTGGCGGCAGCCGCTTTCTGATCTTGCACCGCCGACGCCAGTTCAATCCCAGCGAGGGACGCTGGATGGGCTGGGAGCGCAAGCGCGGCAAGCTGCATGAGTTGAACCAGCTGCTGCGCGGCGCCACCGACACCAGCTATATGCCGTTGGCCGGTTGCACGCAGCAGGTGCCCACCGATGTGCGTTATGTGATCACGTTGGACGCCGACACCCGGCTGCCGCGCGATGCCGCCATGCGCCTGATCGGCAAGATGGCGCACCCGCTCAATCGCCCGCGCTTCAGCGTGTCCGAACAACGGGTGGTCAATGGGTACGCGATCCTTCAACCACGGGTCACGCCATCGCTGCCGGTGGGGCGCGAAGGTTCGTTCTATCAGCGCGTTTTCTCCAGCCCTGGTGGTATGGACCCCTACGCCGCGGCTGTCTCCGATGTCTATCAGGACCTGTTCGGTGAAGGCTCGTACACCGGCAAGGGCATCTATGACATTGATGCGTTCGAGGCGGCACTCGCCGGTCGGGTACCGGAAAACACCATGCTCAGCCACGACCTGTTCGAGGGCGTCTTTGCTCGTGCAGGGCTGGCAACGGATGTGGAGGTGGTCGAGGAGTTTCCGTCACGCTATGACGTCTCCGGTAAGCGCCAGCACCGCTGGACCCGTGGCGACTGGCAGCTATTGCCATGGATATTCGGCGCCCGCAGCGGCACTCAGGCGCTGCCGGATATTGGCCGCTTCAAGATGCTCGACAACCTGCGCCGTTCATTGGTCGCACCGCTCACCCTGCTCGCATTGACGCTGTGCTGGCTGCTGCCTCTCCCGGCCGCGCTGGTTGGCACCTTGCTCATACTCGCGACGATGGCCATTCCCGCCGTACTGCCGATCTGCTTTGCACTGCTGCCCGCCCGCAGCGGCATTTGCATGCAAAGCCACCTGCGAAGGCTGCGCGACGACCTGCGCCTGGCTGCCTCGCAAACAGGGTTGAACCTGGTCTTTTTGCCGGACCAGGCCTGGCGCATGGTCGATGCCATCGTGCGGACGCTGTCTCGCCTATCGTCCCGACGCAATCTGCTGGAATGGACCACTGCCGCACAATCGGCCATCAGCCCGCGCCTGAAGCTCAGCGGTTTCTATCGCGGCATGGCCGGCGGCACGGCCTTGGGCGTTGGCGCTGCGCTCTTCGCGCTGCTGATCGCTCCCGGCTCCTGGCCCGTGGTGCTGCCCTTCGCCCTGCTCTGGCTGGGCGCACCTGCGATCGCCCTGTGGGCCAGCCGCTCACCGCGCATCGCGCCCCGGCAGACGCTTGCCGAACCGGACGCCGAAGAGCTGCGCCTGATCGCCCGACGCACCTGGCGCTTCTTTGAAACCTTCGTCACGCCGGCCGACAACATGCTGCCGCCGGACAATTTCCAGGAAGACCCCAAGCCGGTCGTCGCCCGCCGGACCTCGCCCACCAACATGGGCCTTTACCTGCTCTCGGCCATCACCGCGCGTGATTTCGGCTGGGCCGGCACCCTGCAAACCCTCGACCGTCTGGAAGCAACGCTGGACAGCATGAGCCGTCTGCAGCGCCACCGCGGCCACTTCTTCAACTGGTACGCCACCGAAGACATGCGGGCGCTAGAGCCGCCTTATGTGTCGGCCGTGGATAGCGGCAACCTTGCCGGCCACCTGATCGCCCTCGCCAATGCCTGCGAGGAGTGGCTCGAGGCACCCACCGCACCGAATGCACGCGCGGGCCTGCAGGACACCCTGGTACTGATTCGCCAGGCTATGACCGCGCTGCCGGCCGCCAGTGGCGAGCGTGGCCGTCCACTTTCCGAGCTGCTCGACGAGATCAGCGCGCAGCTCGACGAGGAGCAGGCGCTCGATACGCTGTCCGCGACGCTCCAGCAACGGGCCGAAAAGGCCGCTCGCCTGGGCCTGGAACTCTGCCCGCCGGGTGAAGGCGACGAGTCGTCCGACCTGCGATTCTGGATCGATGCATTGGGCCAGACCCTGGCCGAGCACGCTCGCGACCGCCAGCTGCAAGGCGAAACGCTGAGCGATGCGCAGAACCGCCTGCGCGAACTTTCGCGCAGCACCCGGCAGATGGCGCTGGAGATGGACTTCGCCTTTCTGCTCGACCCCGAACGCAAGCTGTTGTCGATCGGCTATGGACTGGCCGAAAACAGCCTCGACCCCAGTTGCTACGACTTGCTGGCATCGGAAGCGCGTCTGGCCAGCCTGTTCGCCATCGCCAAAGGCGACGTGACCACCCGTCACTGGTTCCGCCTGGGCCGCACCGCGACACCGCTGGGCAACGGCTCAGCGCTGATTTCCTGGTCGGGCTCGATGTTCGAATACCTGATGCCCTCGCTGGTCATGCGCGCGCCGGCAGGCAGTCTGCTGGAGCAGACCAACAGCCTCGTGGTGCAGCGCCAGCAGGATTACGGCAACGACCGGAATGTCCCGTGGGGCGTATCGGAGTCGGCGTATCACGCCCGCGACATGGAATTCACCTATCAGTATTCCAACTTCGGCGTGCCGGGCTTGGGCCTCAAGCGCGGGCTGGCGGAGAACCTCGTCATCGCGCCCTACGCCACCGGCCTTGCCACCATGGTCGACGCTCCGGGCGCACAAGCGAACTTCCGCCGCATGGCAGCGATGGGCGCGGTCGGCCGCTACGGTTTCTACGAGGCACTGGACTTCACCCCGGCGCGACTGCCGGACGGCCAGTCCTTCGTCATCGTGCGCAACTACATGGCTCACCATCAGGGCATGACCATCGTCGCCATCGCCAACACCCTGCTGGACGGACAGATGCGCGCCCGCTTCCATCGCGAGCCGATGATCCAGGCCTGTGAACTGCTCCTGCAGGAGCGCATGCCGCGTGACGTGGCCATCGCCCATCCGCGCGCCGAAGAAGTGAAGATCCGTGCTGTCGAGGGCAGCGGCGATCCGCAAGCCCTGCGCCGGCTCAACACGGCCGCCGCCGGAGCCGCCCCTGTCACCCACCTGCTCAGCAACGGCCGTTACGCCGTTATGCTCACCGCCGCCGGCGCAGGTTACAGCCGCTGGCGCGATATCGCGGTCACCCGCTGGCGTGAAGATGCCAGCCGTGATGACTACGGCTCGTTCATCTTCCTCCGTGATACGGCAGACGGCCGCGTCTGGCCGGCAGGCGGGCAGCCCATTGGCAGCGATGCGCTGAGCCATGAGGTGATATTCGGCGAGGATCGTGCCGAGTTCATTCGTCACGACAAGGACCTGTCCACCATCCTCGATGTGCTGGTGTCCGGTGAGGATGACGGCGAAGTACGCCGCGTCTCGCTCGCCAACAGCGGCCCTGACGCTCGTGAGATCGAGCTGACCTCCTACAGCGAAGTGGTGCTTACGACGCCATCCACCGACAACGCGCACCCGGCCTTTGCCAAACTCTTCGTAGTCACCGAATACCTGCCAGAGTTCGGCGCGCTGCTGGCCACCCGACGCCTGCGCAGCGAGGGCGAGCGCCCGATCTGGGCCGCACATTTTGCCGTGGCCGAAGGTGAAGTCGTGGCCGATCCGCAGTATGAAACCGACCGGGCCCGCTTCATCGGCCAGCGGCCAAGCGTTGCGGCTGCCGCGGTGGTTGCCGAAGGGCTGCCACTGTCGAATACGGTGGGCACCGTGCTCGACCCGATCTTCGCGCTCAAATACCGGGTCAAGGTCGCACCGGGCAAGGTCGCCCGTGTGGCGTTCTGGACGTTGGTGGCCAACTCGCGCGACGAGCTGCTCAACCTGATCGAGAAACACCATGACCGCAGCGCCTACGACCGCGCCAAAACCCTGGCCTGGACACAAGCACAGGTTCAGCTGCGTCACCTGGACATCAAGCCGGCTGAAGCAGCCGACTTCCAGCGCCTGGCCGCGCCCATCCTCTATGCCGATCCGCAGTTTCGTGCGCCCTCGGCGGCAATCATCGAAGGCGCCGGTGCCCAGTCCGGTCTCTGGCCGCACGCGATCTCCGGTGACCTGCCCATCGTCCTGCTGCGCATCGACGACATTCAGGACATCGCCCAGGTTCGCCAGCTGCTGCGTGCCCATGAGTACTGGCGCATGAAGCGCCTGGCGGTGGATCTGGTGATTCTCAACGAGCACGCCAGCTCCTACCTGCAGGACCTGCAGATCGCGATCGAAACCGCCGTTCGCAGCAGTCAGTCGCGCCCGCGCTTCGGCGCCGAGCTCGCCCAGGGTTCGGTGTACATGCTGCGCTCCGACCTGCTGAACACCGAGGCGCGTGCGTTGCTGCGCAGCGTGGCTCGCGTCTCGCTGATCGCCCGCCGCGGGCCGATCGCCAATCAGCTGACCAACCAACTGGTTGCGTCTCAGGCGCCGGTCATGCCGCCGCGCCTTGCCGACCGCCGATCGACTGGAATGGCGACGTCCGCTGCCGCACGTTCTTCGGCCGCCGAGATTTCCCACCTTGAATGCTTTAACGGGCTGGGCGGTTTCGACAAGGATGGCCGCGAGTACGTGACGCTGCTGGAAGCGGACGCCAACACACCCGCGCCCTGGATCAACGTGATCGCCAATCCGCAGTTCGGCTTTCAGGTTTCGGCGCAGGGCAGCGGCTACACCTGGGCTGAAAACAGCCGGGAAAACCAACTGACGCCCTGGTCCAACGACCCGGTTACCGACCCCTGTGGCGAAGCCTTTTACATTCACGACGAGGACAGCGGCGCGCTATTCAGCCCGACCGCACAGCCGATTCGTGATGGCGGACTGTATGTCGCACGGCATGGACATGGCTACAGCCGCTTCGAGCACCAGGCCGACGGCATCGCCATGGACCTGCTGGAGTACGTGCCGCTGGCCGATCCCATCAAGATCTCCCGCCTGACCCTGCGCAACCTGTCGGCCGTGCCGCGCCGGTTGTCGGTCACCCGCTACAGCGAGTGGGTGCTCGGTACGGCGCGCGGCGCCAACGCGCCCTTCATCATCACCGGGCACGATGACAGCAACGGCATGCTTCTCGCCCGCAACCCCTGGAGCAGTGCGTTCCCTGGGCGCGTAGCCTTTGCCGACCTTGGCGGTAGGCAAACCGGCTGGACGGCCAATCGCCGCGAATTTCTCGGTCGCAACAGCGGGCCCGCTACGCCAGCGGCGCTTCTTGCGGGTGCGCCGCTGTCAGGTATCACAGGCGCCGGCATGGACCCTTGCTCGGCCTTGCAGACAAGCGTCGAACTGGCTGCCGGCGAAAGCATTGAAATCGTCGCCTTTATCGGTCAATGCCCATCGGCAGAGGCTGCGCGGGCACTGGTCGAGCGTTATCGCCAAGCGGATCTGGATGCCGTGTTGCTGGAAGTCACCGAGCACTGGCGCACCGCACTGGGTGCCATCCAGGTGAAAACGCCTGACCGCACGATGGACATCATGCTCAACGGCTGGCTGCTGTATCAGACCCTCGCCTGCCGCATCTGGGCGCGCTCGGCGTTCTATCAGGCCAGCGGCGCCTACGGCTTCCGCGACCAGTTGCAGGACGGCATGGCGCTGACCTTCTCCCGGCCCGAGGCCACCCGCAGCCACATTCTGCGCGCGGCCAGCCGCCAGTTCGCCGAGGGCGACGTACAACACTGGTGGCTGCCGCACTCCGGTCAGGGCGTGCGTACGCGCATTTCCGATGACCGTGTCTGGCTATCGTTCGCCACGGCGACCTATATCCAGGTCGCGGGCGATCTGGCGATTCTCGACGAGCCAGTCACCTTCCTCGAAGGGCCGCTGCTCAAGCCTGGCGAGCACGATGCCTTCTTCCAACCGATGATGGCTGGCGATGCCGCACCGCTGTTCGAGCATTGCGCGCGTGGTCTGGATCAATGCCTGGAACTGCACGGCGAACTCGGCCTGCCGCTGATTGGCGGCGGCGACTGGAACGACGGCATGAACCGCGTCGGCGAACACGGCAAGGGCGAGAGCGTCTGGCTTGGCTGGTTGCTGCTGCGCACTATCGAACTGTTCGCGCCGCTAGCGGACGGGCGCGGCACGGTGGCGGACGCGCAACGCGCAACGCGCTGGCGTGAACACGCCGTGGCGCTCACCGACTCGCTGGAAGAAAAGGCGTGGGATGGCGAGTGGTATCGCCGTGCGACCTTTGATGACGGCACCTGGCTCGGTTCCAAAGACAGTGACGAGTGCCGCATCGACTCCATCGCCCAGTCCTGGGCCGTGCTGTCCGGCGCGGCAGACCCCGCCCGTGCGAAGCAGGCCATGGCTTCGGTGCGCAAGCACCTGATCCGTGAGGACGACGGGCTGGCGCTGCTGTTCACGCCACCGTTCGACAAGACCGACAAGGAGCCGGGTTACATCAAGGGCTATCCAGCGGGCCTGCGCGAAAACGGCGGGCAATATAGCCATGCCGCGATGTGGGCCATGCTCGCCTTCGCCAAACTCGGTGGCGGCGATGCCGCGTGCCGCATGTTCAAGCTACTCAACCCAATCAACCACGCGCTGACACCTGAAGAAAGCCGACGCTACAAGGTCGAACCCTACGTGGTAGCGGCAGACGTCTATGGCGTCGCCCCGCACAACGGCCGCGGCGGCTGGACCTGGTACACCGGCGCGGCCGGCTGGATGCACCGCGCCGGCATCGAGGGCATCCTCGGCATTCGTCGTGAAGGCGAATGGTTGATCGTCGACCCCTGCATCAGCAGTCAGTGGCCCGGATTCGAAGCCACCATCACCCTGGGTGAAACCCGCTATGCCATTCGCGTGGAAAACCCTGCTCAGGGCAATCACGGCATCAAGCATGCGCAGTTGGATGAAGAGGCACTCGAGTGTGCAGACGGGTATGTACGGCTCGCGCTGGATGGGGGGCGGCATCAGGTGGTGTTAACGCTGTAGAACGCAAGAATGTACCGGACTCGATGCTTCCCCTGATCCTCACCCGATAAATGTAGGGATCATCGGACGGGGGCCGGCCGAGCCGCAAGGTATTGGCGCCGAGCACGGAGTAACGCTTGGAGGGACGTGTCAGAGGAGCGTAACGGCCGGATAGTTTCGCTTCATCGGTAACGTGCAGCTCGCTCGTCTGCAAGCTGGCTTTACCGAGAAGTGGGCGCTAAGCCCTGGAAGGGATCGGCTCGCAATCAAACGATGCGACAAGCTATCTGATACTTCCCAACTCTGCTGCTCACCGGGGCGGCAAGCAGCAAGGTCTACGTCAGTCCTGCCTGGCCGACGTTGGAGCCGCCAGACAGGACTTGTCGTTTACCAGTTATAGCTGACCTTGGCCGTGATCTCGCGGCCAGGGTTGTAGTAGTCCGCAGTGCCCGAGCCGACCACGTGCTGCTCATCGAGCAGGTTGCTGACGTTGATGGCCAGATCGGTGTCTTTGAGGATCTGGTAGTTGAAAGCGGCATCAAATAGGGTGGTGGCATCGCTTTTAGCGCTGTTGGCGGGGTTGAAGTAATACGCGCCCGTGTAGCGGGCACCCAAGCCGACGCTCATTCTCGTACCTGGCAAGTTGTAGTAGCTCCAAAGTGATGCCGAGTGCTTGGGCGCCGCTTCGAACTCATTACCCTCGAGCGAAGCGCCACTACGCAACGTTCCGCGGAGCACCTCCGATTCCATGTAGGAGTAGCCACCAATCAGGCTCAAGTTTTCAGTCAGTTCAGCCTTGGCTTCCAGATCCAGACCGCGCACACGCGACTCACCAATGGTTTCCCGTTCGATAGTGCCATTAGGCTGTACGACCGCGACGGTGATGTCTTCCTGAGTCAGATCGTAAATGGCTGCAGAGAACAGCGCATTCATGCTCCTGGGCGAGTACTTCACACCGATCTCGTACTGCTTGCCGCGCTCTGGGGTGACGCCGATGGTTGGCGGTGCGACGGATTCCACCATGCTGACGTAGGTGGAAACTTCGTCGTTCACGATGTAGGTCAATGCCCCACGAACAGAGTTCTCCGAGAAGGTATCCGAGGCTCTAACGTTGGTGATGTCGGTGCTGGAAAGATCCAGTGAGTCGTTGCGGATACCACCCGTAACGATAAAGCGCTCGAAGAATGACAGGTTCTGCTGCACGAAAAGCGACTTGGTGGTGTAGTCCTGTTTGTTACGGCTGTAGGGGACCAGACCGACCGGGGCACCGCCGTAAACGGGATTAGCGATGTCGATGGGAGAAACGCCTTGATAGACAGAACTATCCTCGGACGAGGCATCGCGATACTCCACCCCTACCATGGTGCTGCTATCAATGTTTTCAAATCGGGCATCGTACTGAAGCATCAAGTTCCCGTTTAGCTGGTCGGCTTCAGTGTCCGTACCAAAAGCATCACGATTGAGTAAGGTTCCAGTCCCCGTGCCGTTCAGGTACACGTAGCCAAAATCATCAGTCAGCTCGCTGTAACGCAGATTGCTGCGCAGGACGAAACCATTGTCGAAATCATGAGTGAAGTTGCCGCTTAGGCTGGTGCGTTCGACATCATGAAAGTTGTAATCAGGCTCGCCATAGAATTTGCTGCGGTCGTACTCCTTATCTTTCGGATAACCGCCGCTGTTGGGCGTGCTGGTTGTCTTGAGGTAGTCGAGAATCACAGTTGCCGAGGTGAACGCCGTCGGTGCCCAAGTCAGGCCGCCCATCAAGAACTTGTTGTCGTCCTCTGAGTGATCGTACTCACGATCACTGTTCTGGATCTTGCCCGTGAAGCGGTAGGCCAGCGTCTGATCTTCGTTCAACGAGTCCCCGACATCGATGCCGGTTTCAACATGATCATAGGAACCGTAGGTCACGTAGCCCTGGCCGAACTTGTCGAACCGCGGCTGCTTAGTGACGAAGTTCACCGAGCCACCCGGATCAGCAGGCCCGAACAGCGTGGAGTTGGCGCCACGAAGAATCTCGATGCGCTCATAGGCGAAGGGCTCTTCGCGGACGCCGCGCATGGAGCCGAGGGTCAGCCCATCACGGTAAGTCGTGGCCTGAAAGCCGCGGATCTTGAAGTAATCGTTGCGGTCATCCGTACCGTAAAAGTCGGTGATGACGCCCGGGGTGTATTGCAGCACTTCTTCTGTGGTGCTGGCACTGCGCTGCTCGATTTCCTTTTGGGTGACTACCGAAACCGAAGCAGGCGTGTTGAGAATGCTGGTAGGAACCTTACCGCCAACCCACAGCTCCTGAGCAACGACCGTACTGGAGTCGTCACCCGCAGATGCATTGGCATTAACGATGATGGGCGCCAGGCGAAACGGCTCTTCAGTATCCGTACGGGCCGACTCTTGCGCGCTAACGCTCAAGGGAGCGGCTACCGCACAGCACAGAAACGCGGTGGTGGTACGTCGCCAAGGTGTCTGCGCCTTGTAAAGCCCGGCCTTACTACCAGTCATGCTTGAGGTCCTCTGTATTTAGTGGGTGGCAGCCGCGTCTTCTGATTTTTGTTACATCAGGTCACATTGAGTCGCGGGCAACGGATAATAATCAATCGCGAATGAGATAAGTAATCATTTATTTAACTAAACGAAAAACTTTCTCGTCCAGATCACTAAAACTGGTGGGTTCACTTGGTTAGGTAGCCGTCTCTCGCCGTAGCGCGAATCGCCGAGTCAGAGGCGTTCATCATCGCAATCGATAGCCGGGACTCGATCACTCGCCCGGCGGCCAGTCCCAAATGGCCCGTAAGTCTTTACAATGCGCGGCTTCCATCTGCACCCGGTCCGCGCTCATGTCCTTGCCCCAACATCATCTCGAACTGCTCTCCCCTGCCCGGGACACGACCATTGCTCGCGAAGCCATCCTGCATGGCGCCGATGCGGTGTACATCGGCGGGCCGAGTTTCGGGGCGCGGCACAACGCCGAGAACAGCGTGGCGGACATTGCCGAGCTGGTGAGATTTGCGCACCTGTTCCACGCACGGGTATTCGTCACGATCAACACCATCCTCCATGACGACGAGTTGGAAGCGGCGCGGGCGCTGATCTGGCAGCTGTACGAGATCGGTGTCGATGCGCTAATCGTGCAGGACATGGGCGTGATGGAAATGGACATCCCGCCGATCGAACTGCACGCCAGCACCCAGACCGACATCCGCACCCTGGAACGCGCCACTTTTCTCGACAAGGCCGGGTTCTCACAGCTGGTGCTGGCCCGCGAGCTGAATCTGCAGGAAATCCGAGCGATCAGCGATGCCACCGATGCGACGATCGAGTTCTTCATTCACGGCGCCCTGTGCGTGGCGTTTTCCGGGCAGTGCAACATTTCTCATGCGCAAAACGGCCGCAGCGCCAACCGTGGCGATTGCTCCCAGGCCTGCCGCCTGCCCTACACGCTCAAGGATGACCAGGGCCGCGTCGTTGCCTTCGACAAGCATCTGCTGTCGATGAAGGACAACAACCAGAGCGCCAACCTGCGCGCGCTGGTCGATGCCGGCGTGCGTTCGTTCAAGATCGAGGGGCGCTACAAGGATGTGAGCTACGTGAAGAACATCACCGCTTACTACCGCCAGCGACTCGACGAGATTCTCGAAGACCGCCCTGATCTAGCCCGCGCCTCCAGCGGCCGCACCGATCATTTCTTCGTGCCGGACCCGGACAAGACCTTCCATCGTGGCAGCACCGATTACTTCGTGACCGACCGCAAGATCGACATTGGCGCCTTCGACTCGCCGACCTTCACCGGTCTCGCCGTGGGTGAAGTGCTCAAGGTCAGCAAGCATGACCTGACCGTGCAGACCCGTGAGCCGCTGTCCAACGGCGACGGCCTCAATGTGCTGATCAAGCGTGAGGTGGTGGGCTTCCGCGCCAGCGTGGTCGAGCCGTTGAAGCAATTCGAGGAAGACGGTCAGTCGCTCTGGCAATACCGCGTGGAGCCTAACGAGATGCCCGACGCGATCCGCCAGCTACGTCCGAACCATCCGCTCAACCGCAACCTGGACCACAACTGGCAGAACGCGCTGCTGAAAACTTCTGCCGAGCGTCGCATCGGTGTGCGCTGGTTGGCCAAGCTGCGTGCCGACGAGCTGGAGTTGCATGTCACCAGCGAAGAAGGCGCCTATGCCAGCGTCTCGCTGGCCGGCCCATTCGGCGAAGCGAAGAAGCCGGAACAAGTGCCTGGCCAGATCGCCGACCTGCTGAGCCAGCTGGGCACCACGATCTACCACGCCGAAGAAGTGGACGTGGATGCGCCGCAGGCCTTCTTCATCCCCAACTCGCAACTCAAGGCCCTGCGCCGCGAAGCCATCGAGGCACTGACCGAAGCCCGCGAAGCGATTCGGCCGTTAGGCAGCCGCAAGGCGGTCAGCGTACCGCCGCCGGTCTACCCGGAAGCGCACCTGTCGTTCCTCTATAACGTCTACAACGAGAAAGCCCGCGCCTTCTATCACCGTTACGGCGTGCAACTGATCGATGCGGCCTACGAGGCCCATGAAGAAACCGGCGAAGTGCCGGTGATGATCACCAAGCACTGCCTGCGTTTCTCCTTCAACCTCTGCCCGAAACAGGCCAAGGGCGTGACGGGCGTGCGCACCAAGGTTGCGCCGATGCAGCTGATTCACGGCGATGAAGTCCTGACGCTGAAGTTCGACTGCAAGCCCTGCGAGATGCACGTGATCGGCAAGATCAAGGGCAACATCCTCAACCTGCCACAGCCGGGCAGCGCCAGCAGCGTGGTCGGCCACATCACCCCGGCTGATCTGATGAAAACGATCCGTAGCAAGCCGCACGCCTGAGGTAGATCATCCGCGGTAGCCGACGTCGAGCCGTGGCAACTCTCCACTCAGTTAAACCTTGTGAGGCCGGTCTCCAGTCCGGTACGTTCGACATGCCCACTCCAACTGACGGGCCAGAACAATAACCGCGGCCACCTAGGCATGCCCTTGCAAGGAAACACCCATGAGATCTCTAATTGCGGCTGGCATCTTGCTGGCCAGCGGCGCGGCCTTCGCCGCGCCCTCCTCTTCAGTGCTCGATGAAGCCCAACAGCGCGGTACGCTGAAGGTCTGCACGACTGGCGACTACAAGCCCTACACCTTTCTGCGCGACGACAAGCGCTACGAGGGCATCGACATCGCCCTCGCCGAGTCACTGGCGAAGTCCTTGGGCGTCAAGATCGAGTGGGTACCGACCACATGGAAGACGTTGATGCCAGACTTCCTCGCTCAATGCGACATGGCCGTGGGCGGCGTCTCCATTTCACTCGAGCGGCAAAAGAAGGCCTTCTTCAGCAATCCGATCACCGTGGACGGCAAGATCCCCTTCGTCCGCTGTGATGAGGTCAAGAAGTACCAGACCATCGAGCAGCTCAACCAGCCCTCGGTGCGCCTGATCGAGCCACCAGGCGGCACCAACGAAGCCTTCGTGCGTCGCGAACTGCCCAAGGCGCAGCTGGAGCTATTCCACGACAACACCGTGATCTTCAAATCCGTCGCCGACAACAAGGCCGACGTGATGATCACAGACTCGTCGGAGGCGCAGTATCAACAGCGCAACTACCCGACTCTGTGTGCGGTTAACCCCGACAAACCCCTGCAGTACAGCGAAAAGGCCTTCCTGCTGCCGCGCGGTGATGTGGCATTCAAGGCCTACGTCGATCAGTGGCTGCACCTGACCAAGGCCACTGGAGAATACCAACGCATCGCTGACGCCTGGTTGGCCAAACCGAGCGAGTAAGCGCGCCGGGGCGGACCCGAGCGATCGGGTCCGCTATGCGGTACACCGCTCGGCTTGCACGATCCCCGGTGCGCGAGCGCTGATCGCTGATCGCTGATCGCTGAAGCACGATTGACCTCGAAAACTTACTGGCACCGATACACTCTTAAATGGCGCCGCGCCTTGCCGTTCCGTACGGCGCTGCCCGAATCCCTCATGACGAAGACAAGGATCGACGATGCTCATAAGGCCAGCCGTTTGGTTGTTCACCCTGCTTACGGTCGTAGCACTTGCAGGCTGTACCACTCCGCGACCGAAGCCCCCCTCATCGCAGGAGGCGCCCACCGAGACGGGCGCACTGATCGGTTCAGGCAAGGCCTCGTATTACGGCAACCAGCACCACAACAAACTGACCGCCAGCGGCGAGCGCTTCGACCAAAACGCGCTGACAGCGGCTCATCGCACGCTGCCGTTCGGCACTCGGGTACGGGTCACCAACACCCGTAACGGCCAAAGCGTCGTGGTGCATATTAACGACCGCGGGCCGTTCGTCCGAGGGCGGATTATCGATCTGTCGAAAGCGGCGTTTGAGCGCATCGCCAGCACTCGCGCCGGTGTGATCCGGGTGCGCTTGGAGCGGGTCGACTGACGCACGCGCACCGAACGACGTTGGTCATCAAGTATGGAAGTGGCGTGCCGATAGAGAGGTACGTCCACTCAGCTTCCGGTGCTTTCATGTTCAACAGCCACCTCAAAAAACAAGTCGAAGACCAGGCTTTAGAACTGTCGCTGCTCCGGCAGCTTCGCGATCAAATGAACGCAACGATGCTGTCGATCACCCTCGACACCGAGTTTCGAATGGCGGCCGTCAACCAGAAATTCGCGCAGACGCTCGGCTACAAGGTCGAGCAACTGCAAGGCCGCGCCATGGCGGATATCGTCCCGGCCTATGTAAAAAGCCTGCCCTGCTTTCATAATTTCCGAGCGGCTGTGTCCAAGCTCGAACCCGTCAGCGACGACTATCGTTTTCTACGCACCGACGGCAGCCTTGCCTGGCTGCACATCGATTGGTATCCGATCCTGAACGCCCAAGGCAAGTTGCTGCACATGAGCGGATACGCCCGTGAAGTGACGAAAGAGCTGCAACTGGCAAAGGAGAACGAAGCGTTCATCAACGCGCTGCTGCGTTCTACCGCGGTCATTCAGTTCAATCTGGACGGCACCATAGTCTCGGCCAACGAACAGTTCCTGCAAGGCATGGGCTATTCGCTCAAGCAGATCGTGGGCAAGCACCACAGCATGTTCTGCACCCCGGAAGAAGCGTCATCCCAGCAGTACAAGACCTTCTGGCAAACGCTAAATCGCGGCGAATTCGTTGCGAACCGCTTCAAGCGCATCGACAGCATGGGCCGGGACGTCTGGCTCGAAGCGACTTACAACCCCGTCTATGACACCGAAGGCAAGCTGTGCAAAGTGGTCAAGTTCGCCAGTGTGGTCAGCGATCAGGTCGCACGTGAGGAAGAGGTCCGGGAGGCAGCGAGCATCGCCTATGACGTGTCGCGCAAGACCGACACCAGTGCCGAGCGCGGCGCCGTGGTGGTCAAGGATACGGTTGCGACCATGAAACGCATCGCCGAGGAGGTCGAATCGGCCACCCAGGGTATCGAGGCGCTGGGCCAGCAATCGCACCTGATCAGCTCCATCGTCCAGACCATTGGCGGCATCGCTGCACAAACCAACCTGCTTGCACTCAACGCCGCCATCGAAGCCGCACGCGCCGGTGAACAGGGTCGCGGGTTTGCCGTAGTCGCCGACGAAGTTCGCCAACTGGCCGGCCGCACCAGCGCTGCTACTGAAGAGATCGTCAGCGTGGTGCAGAAGAACCAGACGCTGGTCGACGAAGCCGTACGGGAAATGGCCAACAGCCGCGAGCAGGCAGCGCAAGGGCTGTCGCTGGCGAATCAGGCCGGCGAGGTCATCGTCGAGATTCAGGACGGTGCCAAACAGGTCGTCAGCGCAGTGGGTCGCTTCGCCAACGAACTGCATTGACCGGATGGCTGGCTACGATACGCCAGCCCCCATCATTGACGGTTGATACTGGAATCGACGTCGCCCAGCGGTTGGCGTCAACGAAGCATCCAGCTCCTCGGCCAAGCCTAACCGCACCAACGAAGGATTACTGACCCGCTGACCTCTGCCCCTGCGCGTCAGAGCGCTGCGCTGCCCACCGGCCTGGCGAAGCGATAGGTCGCAAAGCAGCACAGCACGACGCCGCTCAGGGCCAAAAGACCGCCAACGATGCCAACATCGCTGAGGCCAAGATGAGCGGTGACCAAGCTGCCCAGCAGTGCGCCGCCGCCAATGCCCACGTTATAGATGCCTGAGAACAAGGCCATGGCGACATCCGTCGCATCGGAGGCGAGATTCAGCACCTTCGCCTGCAACGCCAAGCCAAAGCACATGCCGGCGATCCCCCACACCACTACCAGAGCAGCCAGCAGCGAGCTGTCGCGTGATGCGGGCAACAGCAGCAACAGGCACATAGCCATGATCGAAATCGCCGCGATCAGGAAGCCTTTCGGATAACGGTTGCTGTAACGGCTGAAGAGCACCGTCCCGAGAATGCCGGCCCCACCGAACAGCAGCAGCAGCGCCGTAGTCATGTTGCCACTCAGATGCGCGATGGTTTGCGCGAAGGGTTCGATATAGGTGTAGGCGGTGAACTGCGCGGTAATCACCAGCGCGGTCAGCACATAGGCTGCCACCAGCGCTGGCCGTTTGAACAGCATCGGCAAACTGCGCAGAGAACCGGAATTCTGGCTTGGAAGCAGCGGCAAGGTGCGCGCCAGGCAGAGCACGACCAATGCAGCGACTATTGCGATCGACAGGAAGGTGGTACGCCAGTCCAGCAGCTCGCCGACAACCCGCCCCAGCGGAATGCCCAGCACCATGGCCAGCGCGCTACCGGTCGCGAGTAAGCCGAGCGCCTGCGCCTGCTTGCCGGCAGGGGCGACGCGCACCGCCAGCGAGGCGGTGATCGACCAGAACACGGCGTGTGAAAGCGCGATGCCGATGCGGCTGATCATCAGCATGCTGAAGCTCGACGCTACGCTGGAAACCAGATGGCTGCCGATGAACACCACGAACACGAAGATGAGCAGGGTTCGCCGCTCGACATTGCGGGTCAGCAGCATCATCGGCAGCGACATCAGCGCGACCACCCAAGCGTAGATGGTCAACATCAGCCCGACCTGAGACGGCGGCATATCGAACGACCGACCGATGTCGCTAAGCAAGGCGACCGGGACGAATTCCGTCGTGTTGAAAATAAAAGCGGCCAGGGCCAGCGCGATAACGCTGAGCCAACTCCCGCCGTGGGAGCTTTGCGATTCGTTCATGTGCGACGTCTGAAAACTGCTGTTCACTCGGCAACCGCAACGCGCCAGGACGGCACAGTGCAGTGTGACGAAGAAGGTGTAAGGGATGGCCGTTCCATCACTTGCCACAACGCAGATCGCCCGCGGCGCAGGTAATGCACGCAGGATGGCAGCGTAAGCGTTGGAGGTGCGAAGAGGGACAGCTGGAGCGGCGCGGATTCTACGCCTGCAGTCGGTCGATGTCAGGCCGGAAAAGTATCTGGCGACCGGTGGCAGACCTGCAGCGCACCTGCAGCGAACTGTCCGCACCGGTACGACATGGACAAGCCGCGGATCAGGCTGTTGTAGGAGCCAGGTTGCTGGCGATCCGCGCCTGCGCGGTGCCGAAAAGATCGCCAGCAAGCTGGCTCCTACAGGGGACAACGCCAGCGAAGGTAGTCGTGGCGCTGCGTGCGGATTTCTGCAGTCGGTCGATGTCAGGCCGGAAAAGTATCTGGCGACCGGTGGCAGACCTGCAGCGCACCTGCAGCGAACTGTCCGCACCGGTACGACATGGACAAGTCGCGGATCTCGCTGTTGTAGGAGCCAGCTTGCTGGCGATCCACGCCTCTGTGGTGCCGAAAAGATCGCCAGCAAGCTGGCTCCTACAGGGAACAACGCCAGCGAAGGTAGTCGTGGCGCTGCGTGCGGATTCTGCAGTCGGTCGATGTCAGGCCGGAAAAGTATCTGGCGACCGGTGGAAGCCCCTGCAGCGCACCTGTAGCGAATTGCGCGAACCCGTACGATATGGACAAGTCGCGGATCACGCTGTTGTAGGAGCCAGCTTGCTGGCGATCCACGCCTCTGTGGTGCCGAAAAGATCGCCAGCAAGCTGGCTCCTACTGGGGACAACGCCAGCGAAGGTAGTCGTTGCGCTGCGTGCGGATTCTGCAGTCGGTCGCTGTTAGGCCGAGCAGGCATCTCGCGACTGGTGGCAGACCTGCCCCGTACCTGTAGCGAACTGCGCGAACCCTTACGACATCACGCTTTTGTAGGAGCCAGCTTGCTGGCGATCCGCACCTGCGCGGTGCCGAAAAGATCGCCAGCAAGCTGGCTCCTACAGGGGGCAATGCCAGCGAAGGCATTCGCGGCGCTGCGAGGTGCGGTTCAGGCGTGCCGGTTATTGCTTGAAGTAAGCGCGGGCGCGCTCGACCTCGGCAGCCGTCGGCTTGTAGCTGGTCCACTGATCCTGCTCTTTCTTCTTGTAGCGAATCACGCCTTGCGCCACGTCGAACTCGTAGAACGGATAGACCTCACGCAGGTTGTAGAACGCGGCCGGCGCGAAGAACAGGATGTCAGCGACAAGATAGCCACTGTTGAACTTGAGCGGGACGATCCCGTACATCGGTTCCATGCCGTCCTGCGTAGCGCGGAAGCGGTACTGACCGAAGCTGGTCGCCTTGTAGGTCTTGTTTACGGGGATTTTCAGTACCAGCGGAGCATCGTCGTTGATCTTGACAGCGAGGCTCGGGTCGCTGGAGCGCAGCGAAGTGGTGGCAGTACAGGCGGACAACAGCGCAGCGAGCAGCGGCAGTGCCAGGAGTTGCTTGGTTTTCATGGTCATTCCCTTGCAGATGGTAGGCGTGAACGGCCATGACATCCCTACGCTGGGGTGCTGCGGCCGTCCGTGGCGGGCGGCACTATAGGCCAGCGCAAATACATGGCCAAGCGCCATCTAGCGATACAGCGCCTTTACCGATCATCGGTCACCACCGGACGTCCACTCGGCACTCTGCCGAAACTTTCCCGCCAGGCACCAGCCGTACTTACAGAACCCACTTTCATGTCTGGAGTACCTATGGCTTATCCGAAGATCCACGCGCAGAAACAGGACCGTTTGCCCGGTCAGGAACGCGAGCTGCAGCCACCGGCCGAGTTCATTCGCGACAGTTACAAGGGCAGCGGAAAGCTCGCTGGCAAGGTCGCATTGGTCAGCGGTGGAGACAGCGGCATCGGCCGCGCGGCAGCGGTGCACTTCGCCCGAGAAGGCGCCGACGTAGCGATCATGTACCTCGATGAGCATCAGGATGCCGAAGACGCCAAGCGCATGATCGAAGCCGAGGGGCAGCGCTGCCTGCTGCTGCCAGGCGACATCCGCGACAGCAGCCACTGCAACGACGCGGTGGAGCAAACGGTGAAGACGTTCGGCCAACTGGACGTGCTGGTGAACAATGCCGGACGCCAGGAAGTCCAGACGCGGCTCGAAGACATCACCGATGAGCAGTGGGAGAAGACGTTCGCCACCAACATTCATGGCTACTTCTACCTCACCCGTGCTGCACTGCCCCACCTCAAGGCTGGCGCCTCGATCATCAACACTACGTCGATCAATTCCTTTATCGGCAACCCGATGCTGGTCGATTACACCTCGACCAAGGGCGCCATCGACGGGTTTACCCGCGCCCTGTCGCAACAACTGATCGAACGCGATATCCGCGTCAACCAGATCGCTCCCGGCCCGATCTGGACCCCGCTGCAACCGCCATCGCTGGGCAAGCACGACCCGGAACTGCTCGAAGACTTCGGCAGCCAGATGCCAATGGGGCGCTGCGGCCAGCCATCCGAGCTAGGCCCGGCCTACGTCTATTTGGCATGCGAGGACTCGTCCTACGTCAGCGGCCAGACGATCCATATCAACGGCGGCAAGGTGGTGAATGGCTAGCTGCAGCCAGCGATGGCGGCGATTCGACTGCGGTAACCGGGCAACGCGAGCAGCCGAAGCATCACGTAATGAGAACGCACGGAACCTTCGCCTCGCTGGTCTCGCCCAATAGACAGGACAGCGAGCACTCACAGGTCGAAACGCTCGCCGCGCATATCAACCGCAGCCAAGCCTGCAGAGAAAGGTGAAATCATGCCCCAGATCCTCATAGCGGCGTTTGATCGTTACGCCGAAGCCGAGCAAGTCAAAACCGAAATTCTGAGCAAAGGAATAACCAGCGACGCCATACAGATTTCCGCGTCCTTCAACCCGGACACCGTCGACAGCAGCCGCGTCGAGGTGGTGGGCGAAGAGCCGGGCGATGACGCCTCGGTAGCGGAGAAAATCGGCAGTTTCTTCGGCAAGGTTTTCGGTGACGACTCAAGCAAGCACGCCGGTCGTTACCCGGAAGCCGCCCGGCGCGGCTCGACCATCGTGACCGTCACGCTGGATACCGATGATGAAGTCGCCATGGTCGAAGAGTTGATGGAGCGCAACGGCGCGATCGATATCGACGAGCGCAGCGCCAGCTGGGGTGAAGAGGAAGCAACCCCTGTCACCGCCAGCACCGAAACGCTGACCACCGGCTATCCCGATGCCACCTCACTCAGTGTCGACGAACGCAAACTGGACGGAACGGCCAGCGGTGACCGCGGCGCAGCAGACGGATCAATTCCCGGGCGTGCCGAAAACGACAAGGCCGGGCGACGTGACAACACGGCTGGGCGTGTGCGGATCGTTCCGCGCTGAGATCATTTGCCGACCCGCGCAGGTCAGCCTCCATCTTTCTGAATAGCGGCTGACCTGACGCAACCGACCGCAACCTCCGGTCGCATCACTGCGAGACAAACACCTCGTCGAGCAGACTGTTCATGGCCTGAAATGCCCGCTCGGCCACTTCCGGATTGAACTCGTTGCGCCCAGGCACGTTGGCGTAAGGGTCGGTGAAGGAATGCACGGCGTTGCCATAGATGTTCATCTGCCAATCCGCATCGGTGGCTTTCATCTCGGCGATGAACGCATCGACCTGTTCTTTCGGTACCGCCGGGTCATCCGCACCATGCAACACCAGCACCGGCGCCTTGATCTGTTTGGCGTCGTCCGGGTTCGGCGTATCCAGGTTGCCATGGAACGAGACAAAGGCGTCCAGATCGGAGCCCGACCGGGCCAACTCAAGAACTGCACCGCCGCCAAAGCAGAAACCGATCGCCGCCATCTTGCCGGTATCCAGCGCCACCACCTGCTGCGACCTGAACGCCTCGACCGCAGCCTGGGCCCGTTTGCGCATCAGTGGCCGATCGCCACGTACCGATGTGGCAGCGGCCTTGGCTTCATCCGGATTGGATGGCCGCACCGACTTGCCATACAGGTCAGCCATGAACACGACGTACTTATCCCCGGCCGCGCGCGCCGCCTTTTCAGCGGAGCGCTCGGTGACGCCCAGCCAGTTCGGCACCATCAGCAAGCCGGGCCGCGGCGTGGTGACCGAATCGTCATAGACGAGCAGCCCCTCATAGGTTTCACCGGCGATCTCATAGGCATGTGGCTTGACCACCACCGCCGCTTCAGCGGCACCGACCATCCCGGCCAGCGCCAGGGCAATACACGTCTTGTTCATGGAGGCGTTCCTGCTCAGTGAGACGACTGTTCAACGGTAGCGGAAAACCCAGACCGTACCGGCTGGCCTTCCCTTCAGACCATTTCGGTTTGTGTCGCCACCTTGCGAGCAGGTCAGATTTGCTTGAGGCGATGCTGCAGTGCTAGCGCATTAGCGGTCGCCGCCCCGCTGGCGGTGTTGTCGAAAATGCACCAGCTGGCTGTGTCCGCTGGTTGCGTAGCGCTTCGCTCGGCCAGCCGCTCGGTCAAACCGTCGAGCCAATCGTCACCATACGAGGAGTAATAGATGCGCGGCGAGCCATGCAGACGGTAATAAGTGAAGCCATCCCAACCGCCCGGCTCGGCCGCCGCTGGAAAAGGCGCCGGGTCAGCCGCGACCCGTGCGATTCGAGCGTCCTGAAGCACTGGCTCGGCATCGAGCCAGCTCGGATGGCGCGGCTCGATCGCCACCAACCCGTCATAACGTGCTCTCAACGAGTCGATGAATGCACGGGCGACGCTCGGTTCGTAAACCAGCGAAGGTGGCAGCTGCACCAGCAGGCAGCCTAGCTTGTCAGCCAAATGGCCGCACTCGTGCAGAAACTGTTCGACCAGTTGATCGCAGCCATCCAGGCGCCGTTCATGGGTGATCTGCTTGGGTACCTTGACGCTGAAACGAAACCCGACCGGCACGCTTTCCGCCCACTTGGCGTAGGTCGTGGGCCGATGGGCACGGTAAAACGAGCTGTTGATCTCGACAGCGGGTAAACGAGCCGCGTACCGCTGCAGGTGCGTGCCCTCCACTGGAAACGCCGGCCATTGCTCGCGCGGCAAGCTCCAACCGGCGGTGCCGAGCAGAACGGAGGATTTTTCGCTGGCGATACTCACCGGACCGCTCCCGTTACGTTTTGCATCCCAACCGTCTACTGACTGAACACAGCGGCGCAGGCAGCGGGCAGGCGGCGACTTGGGCTGGCCATTGCCACGGGGCGCGGGGTCGGGAGAATCGCTTTGCAGCCCTCGCCCGGTGGCGGCGGTGGCTGGTCGACACACTCTGTCGAGCCCTCCGGACAGCGCAGACGAACATGCAGATGTTCGTCATGAAAAGGCCATGGGCGGATGCGTTGCAGCCAGGAGCGGTCGTCCCACTCACGCTCGCAGAGGTCTCGCTTGACCGCGGCATCGACGAAGATGCGCGTCACCCGCGGATCTTGCGCGGCAAGGCGGATCAGCTCGGCGTGCTGTTCGGTCCATCGAGCGCTGTCCAGTTCCCCGGTCGTTTCGTCGACGAGGATGGGTTGTTCGAGGCCCTCGCGCTCGCTGCGGGCCAGCGGCGGCAGGTCCAGACGGAACCAGATGTCGACGTCCAGACCGCTCTGGTGGCTAACGTGCCCATAGGACATCGGGCCACCGCGCGGCTGCGCCATATCGCCGACGAGCATGGGCCCGATGCCAGCCCCATCCAGCCGGCGACCAAGGTCCTGGATGTAATCAAGCAGCGCGGGATGTCCGTAGTGACGGTTACGCTGCATATCGACGGCCTGGTAACCCTCACCTTCGGGCGGCAGCTGTACCGCGCCAGCCAGACACGCTGCGCCATGCTTACCGATTATTCGCGGCTCGCCGGGTAGCGGCTCGGTGACGCTGGACCAGTCCCGGTCCGCCGCGTTGACCGCAGAAACCATCCATCCGGCCAGACCGCAGGCCGCCAGTACCCGCCTGCAAAGGTGACTCGACATGCTGATGTGTTGACTGCTCATAGCGACTTCGGAGTCCTTGTATCGATCTAAACCTTGCATCACCGCTGCTGACGAGAAAGCCAATCCAGCCCAGGCCGGTAAAGCATGTCGTGCTCGCCTTCGAACAGCACCAGCTCGGTAGGGCCCGATTTCAGGTACAGCAACACATCAGCATCCGCCTCGGCGAACTGCGGGAATTCATCGCTGCCGTTGGCCGATCGTTGACGCAAGGCATCCGGGACCTGGCGAGTCTCCATCAACTGGTCGATCTGCTCCTGAGGGATTCGATCCTCTTCCTTCGCCAGGTCGTTGAAGGCATGAAGCGCCTGCTCAGGCGGGACAGTGGTGTCATTGATGCCGTGAGCGATGAGTATGCGAATATCGCCCGCCACCTCCGGCACATAGCGACTCGGGCTGCGCTTGCGGCATTCATCAAAGGCGCTGGAGCCTTGGGTCGGCTCGCCGCCACAGGCCTGCTCGATTTCCCCGGCGTACTTTTCGCCGCGCGCTTTGTTCCACTGGTGCCAGGTCACCAGGTCATAAACCGGCACCCAAGCCGCAACGCCGGCAAACACATCGGGATTACGACTCGCCAGGTGCAGTGCATTCATCGCGCCGCCCGAATAGCCGAGCAGATAGATTCGCGACTCGTCAATTTCAGCATGTTCTCGCGCATATTCGAGCGCGTCCTGCATGTCAGAAATCGCCAGATCGGAGGCGGTCGACTCGGGACGACCATCGTTCTGACCTCGGAAGTTCGGGTGAATGAACACCCAGTCGTTCGCAATCGCGAACTGGCCCAGCGGAATGTCGATGTTCTGCAGGTAATCGGTGCTCCAGCTGTGCAGCACCATGAGCAGGGGCTTTTCCTTGTCTGAACCTGAGTCGTAGAACAGCGCCGCCTGCTCACTATCGTCGGCACTGGATGGGATCATGATGTCTTTTATTTCCGGCGTTGCTTCACGCCAGCGCGAGAGTTCGGCTATCGCCAGACCGCCCGGATAATTGGTGACCCGCAGGAGATCGCTGGGGTGCTTCAGATCCTCAGCCTGAACGCTCCCGACGCCAGCACCGGCCAGCATCAACATCCCGAGCATGACCGCACAGATGACCCGCCCGAACAGATCGTTGGCGCGCCATGAAGGACCATCGCCCACTGATACGGCCTGTAGTGAGCAGCTGCTTTCTCCGTTGCGAAGCACCATAGCCGTTGTCTCCCGCGAGTCGGTTTCGGACGTATAGAATTTGCGACTCCGAGCATCCCCATACGTTCGTCTGCGAGCCGACGCATGGCCGCCTGCCGTGCCGCTCGTATTGCGCGGCCCGATTGTCCAAACTTGCAGGACCCCTGATCAGAGAGGCGTCGATCATGCGCAAGGCCGAAGCCAAACAACGCCACACCCACAAACTCGAAAGACTTCAGCGCTTTTTGGACTGGGCCGCCGAGCGCCATCCCGATTTCGTACCGAAGAAAAATCACCAGGAAAAATGGTTCAGCACCTACCTCGGCCATCAGCCACCCGAAATTGGCCGTGCAGCGCGGTTGTTCTGGCTTGGGCTGGACGAGCCTACGGTCGAGGCGAATCTTGAGCACGCCGACCCGACTCACCTGATCGGCCGACTGCTGAACCGGGACGTGAACGATTTCAGTTGTACCGTCGACATCTTCGGTATTGAGAAATCGCTGGATTGCGGCCCGGTGCAGAACCTGCTGGAACCCGAATTTGCGCTGCGCATCGACGATAGCGAGTCGACCGAGGACTTTGAACGCAACGTCTGCGCTGCGGTGCAGGCCCTGGTCCGGGATCGCCTGCATGTCTTGGAGAAGCCGTTCACCAGCCTCAGCGAAGAACAGAAAGCCCAATGCCTGGAGCGCCTGCCCGTGCGGCTTTCACGCCTCGACGATTTTGCGGCGCGCGCCGTCGACATCGTCAACGAGGTCAAACACGAGCTGCGCTATGTGGTCGAGCTGCGCCACGGCGAGGTCGCCCTGGACATGCAAAGGCGCATTCCGGGCGGCCAAGGCCATGTGCTAAGCGAGCAAGAAGTCGCGCAGCTCAAAGACGAAGACCGTCAGGCGATGAATGCCAAGTTCGAGATGATGATCGAGGAAGCGCAGGACTTCGATCTGCAGCTGCTCGGCGAGAAGCGTCTGACCGAAGTCTTCATGATGGAGCCGAAAAAGCTGCGCCGGACCATCCGTTTCGCCCGCGAGGACAATCGCGAAAAGATGGCCTTCGCTGTGTTGCTGGAGAACAACCCGCGCTTCGTCCATTACCACAAGCTCTACGCCGCACGGCGCATCACTCGCACCTGGACCGCCCTGCTCGGCCCGACCAACAGCGGCAAGACTTATCAGGCGATCCAGGCCATGACCGGCGTGACCCACGCCATCTACCTGTCGCCGCTGCGCCTGATGGCCCTGGAAAACCAGGAACGCATCGAATCCATGGGCGTGCCTTGCTCGTTGGTCACCGGCGAAGAGGAAATCATCCGCGAAGGTGCGACCCACTATTGCTGCACCGTCGAGGAATTCGCCCGCTTCCGTCACGAGTCCTGGGACGTGGTGGTGATCGACGAAGTGCAGATGATGGCCGACTCGCAACGCGGCTGGGCCTGGGTCGATGCGCTGGTCAGCGCCTACACCCAGGACCTGATCATGACCGGCCCCGAGCTGATCCAGCCGTCGCTGAAAACCCTCTGTGATCTCTGCGAAGACCAACTGGTAGTCAAACGCACCAAACGACTTTCACCCGTGGACGTGGCGCGCCGCTCGACCAACCTCAAGCAGCTCGATGCCGGCTCGATGCTGGTCGCCTTCAGCCGCAGGACAGTGCTGGAGCTCAAGGCGATACTGGAGATGACCGGCAAGAGCGTCTCGGTGGTCTACGGTGCGCTGTCACCAGAAGTTCGCCGCGAGCAGGCACGTCGCTTCCGCGAAGGCGAAGCAGACCTCATGGTCGCCACGGATGCTGTGGGTATGGGCCTCAACCTGCCGGCGCACACGCTGTGCTTCTACACCGACGAAAAGTACGACGGCATCCAGAACCGCCAGCTGAAGGTGCAGGAGGTCAAGCAGATCGGCGGCCGCGCCGGGCGCTTCGGTCATCACGACAGCGGCCTCATCACCGCGCTGGACGGGCAGACGCTGCAGTCGATCAAGCGCCTGTTCCACAGCGACGACTTGCCGGTGGACCTGACGCAGTTCCAGGTAAGGCCCTCCATCGAGCACCTGCAAGCCATCTCCGAACTGATGAACGAGCCGAGCCTGTTGCGGGCCTGGCTGACGTTCAACCGCAACATCAACTACGGCGACGAATTCATATCGATCCTGCCCGACGAGCTGGCGGAATGGATCAAGCTGATCGACGACCCGACCATCGACCTGCCGTTGCGCTGGATATTTGCCTGCACACCAATACGCGGAGGTCTCGACAGCCCGGCCGCCGTTTTCGCCCAGCAATGGCTGAGGAAGGTCGCGCAGGACAAGGAGATCCCATTGCCGCGGCTGATCATCGATGCCGACCTGGCCACGTTGGAAAGCTCGCTGCACGTCATCGAAACCTACCTGCACCTGGCGCGCACGCTGCCGGCGCATTTTCCGGCGCTGGAGCAGGCCGAAGAGCATCGCAGTCTCCTTAATGGCGCCATCACCCGTGAGCTTTCACGCCAGCGCAAGCCACGCAGCTCGGACCGCCGCCGCGGATCCGGCGACAACCGCAATTGCAAGGGCTGTGGCAAGGCCATGCCGATGGCAGCACGCAAGTTTCGGCTGTGCCAGAGCTGTTTTCGTGAGCAACGCTAGGACAGTTCGGGCGCTTGGCGGAACCGCCGCTCATACGCACACCACTACGCCACTCAGGTACCGCTGCTAGCCCATGGCGGGCAGCGAGGCTGGCAAGCTGCGGCTTCGGCCCTTAGGATGCGGCAGGTCTATAGCGTGACCGGGACCATTCAGAGCCTCGTTACGATGGCCATTACCGAAAGCCATGGAGTCAGGGCCGATGTCGATCATTATTCAGTTGCGCAGGCAACTGGCGGCTGTTACCAGCCGATTTGGCTGGGCCGCACTGTTATTCGCGCTTTTAGTGCATGCCGGCGTGTCCTACCTCGGTTTGCGTCTGTTCGCCGAAGCGCCGCTCACCGAGCTGAAAACCTTCATCTACTTCTATCTGACCACCGCACTGACCGTCGGCTACGGTGACTTCTCACCGCAGACTGCTGGCGGTCGCATCTTTGTTTCCACCTGGCTGATGGTCGGCGGCATCGCGCTGCTGACCGCCGTCATCGGCAAAACCACCAATTCCATCATTGCAGTCTGGAGGAAAGGCATGAAAGGCAAAGGAACGTTCGCCACCTGCACGGGCCATACCGTTGTCATCGGTTGGGAAGGCGAAATCAGCGAGCGTGTCGTCGAGCTGCTGCATGAAGACGAAACCTCCAACGACCACCTGATCGTCATCTGCGACACGGCGCTTGAAGAAAACCCGATGCCAGGCAAAACTGAGTTCATCCATGGCGAGAGCCTGTCGTCCCTGGCACTGCTGCAGCGCGCCGGGGTGAAAGGGGCCGAACGCACACTGGTGCGCACCGGCTCGGACGACCTGACGCTCGCGGTCGTGCTGACCATCAACCAGCTCAATCCGGTCGGTCATGTGGTTGCCCATTTCAGCAGCAGCGAGACCGCCCGACTGGCGCGCAGCTATGCGCCCAAACTGGAATGCACCTCCAGCATGGCCATCGAGATGCTGGTGCGTTCGTCTCAGGACCCAGGCTCCTCGGTGATCATCAATGAGCTGCTGAGCGTCGGCCAAGGCGCGACCCAGTACCGCCTGCTACTGCCCGAGAGCTACGAAAGCACGGTCGGCGCGCTGTACAAGCAATTGAAAGACCGGCACAACGCGACGCTGATCGGCTACCGAGCCAAGGACCAGACCCAACCGATCATCAACCCGGGCAACGAAATCCCGGTGCGCGGCGGCGAGCTGTTCTATATTGCCAACACACGCCTCGCCGGCCTGGGTGACGCCAGCTGAGCATGACGCTGCGCCGAGCGGACATGCGTTCGTAGGGCCGAACGTGTTCGGCCCTACGAACGCCAATGAACCCAATGAAGCCCCGCGGGCGTTGACTCACCTGGCCTGCCATCGACGACACCCGGCTCTCGCTCCCTCCATCTCGGGAATCAACCCCGCCATCCCGGCTCTGATTAAGACAGTCTGAGCAATCGGGAGGCACCATGAGCGACCCACACGATCTGCAGCGATTCGTCGACGCCCAGCAATCGATCTACGACCGCGCGCTGGCGGAACTCAACGCCGGCCACAAGCAAAGCCACTGGATGTGGTTCATCTTTCCGCAGATAGCAGGCCTCGGCCACAGCGACATGGCGCGTCGCTACGCCATCAAGGATGCGGACGAAGCGACCGCGTATCTAGAGCACCCTCTGCTCGGGCCTCGCCTGGAGCAATGCGCGCAAGCACTGCTCGCCCATGCCGAGCGTCCGGCACGGCAGATTCTGGGTTCACCCGATGACATGAAGCTTCGCTCGAGCATGACGCTGTTCGCTGCCGTTGCGCCTGAACGGTCGACGTTTCAAGCGGTGCTGGATGCGTTCTTCGCGGCCGATCCCGACTCGGCGACGCTATCACGCTTGGATCGTTAAGCGGCTCGGGCGCAGACCTCCGATAGGCGGACCGAGGCCGGTACGATAGGCTTCTCGCTTTATGGCAGGTCCGCCGCCCCTCAGAGGTGCACAGATGAATCTCTCGCTGTTCAGCCGTTACGCTTTTTTCGTCCTGTGCGCTGCCACTGCCGTGCTTTGCCTCCCTTTCCTGAGCCACCCTTGGGTGTGGCCGTTGTTCGTCGTCACGGCGCTGCTGACCCTTATCGGCATTCGTGATCTTCGCCAGTGCGAACATGCGGTTCGGCGCAATTACCCGATCCTCGGCAACATCCGATACCTGGTCGAAGGCATCCGCCCGGAGATTCGTCAGTACCTGCTTGAAAGCGATCAGGAGCGCGTACCGTTTTCCCGCGCACAACGCTCGCTCGTTTATGCACGGGCGAAAAACGAGGTGGATGACAAACCCTTCGGCACCCTTATCGACGTATACGAACCGGGATACGAATGCATCGGCCATTCGATCCGCACCGCAGCGGTCAGCGATCCCGAAACCTTCCGCGTATCGATCGGCGGGCCGCAGTGTGAGCAGCCCTACTCCGCTTCGGTGTTCAACATTTCAGCGATGAGCTTCGGCTCGCTCAGTGGCAATGCGATTCAGGCGTTGAACCGAGGCGCCAAACTCGGTGGTTTCTACCACGACACAGGCGAAGGCAGCATCAGCAGCTACCATCGCCAGCACGGCGGGGATCTGGTCTGGGAACTGGGCAGCGGTTATTTCGGCTGTCGAACCGAAAGCGGTGCATTCGATCCGGATCGCTTCGCCGTTCAGGCACGGGATCCGCAGGTCCAGATGATCGAGATAAAGCTGAGCCAAGGCGCCAAACCAGGGCACGGCGGCATCTTGCCGGGGCGCAAGGTCAACGCGGAAATCGCGTCCACCCGCGGCGTGCCGGAGGGCGTGGACTGCATTTCCCCCGCGAGCCATAGCGCCTTCAGCACACCCTTGGAGTTGATGAATTTTATCGCCCGTCTGCGCGAACTGTCCGGCGGCAAGCCGGTCGGTTTCAAGCTGTGCATCGGCCATCCGTGGGAATTCGTTGGCATCGTCAAGGCGATGCTGGGGAGCGGTATCTATCCGGATTTCATCGTGGTCGACGGTAAGGAAGGCGGCACGGGCGCGGCGCCCGTCGAGTTCACCAACCACATCGGCATGCCACTGCGCGAATGCCTGCTGTTCGTGCATAACGTGCTGGTCGGCTGCAATCTGCGCGAGCACATTCGCATCGGTGCCAGCGGCAAGATCGTCAGCGCCTTCGACATCGCCAGCGTCCTGGCCATGGGCGCGGACTGGGTGAACTCGGCTCGTGGGTTCATGTTCGCGATCGGCTGCATTCAGTCGCAGCATTGCCACACCAATCGCTGCCCCACCGGCGTTGCCACCCAGGACCCGCTGCGCCAACGCGCTCTGTTGGTTCCGGATAAGGCCAATCGAGTGTTCAGCTTTCACCGCAACACCGTGCACGCGCTGGCCGAACTGCTTGCAGCTGCCGGCTTGTCACATCCTGCCGAACTGGGCCCGCATCACCTGATCCGGCGCGTCAGCTCAACGGAAATCAAGCTGTTCTCGCAGCTCTACTATTTCGTCCAGCCCGGTGCGCTGTTGAAGCCAAAGATCGACAGCGAGTTCTTCGCCAGGATCTGGAGCATGGCCCAGGCAGACAGCTTCGAAGCCATGCCGCAGAAAACTGAGCGTGGGGCCGCGCAGGTCGAGGAACCACTGATCAGTTAACCCCTCCAACCAGCGGATCGCAGCCGGCCTCCGAGGTCGTTGCGATCCGACTGCGTCAATGGCCGTGCTTTTGTCGGCCTGCAAGTTCCAGCGGCTGCCACATCAAAACCTGGCCGCCAGCCGCTCAGGCCATCATTTGCGCGCCGGAAATTTGCCACTCTCGACAGACACTACGCTGTTTCGTCAGCTTTCCGTTGAAATGTTCAGCTTTTTACTTTGACAGCCCGTACTTTTGACTTTAAGTTTTCACTTCCGAACATTTCCGAACCCTCGCAGTATTCGGATCATAAAAACAACAGTCCCATAAAGAGGTTCTGCGCATGAGTAACCCGTCCACCCCGACGCTTCGGGGGCAATGCATCGCCGAGTTTCTCGGCACCGCCCTGTTGATCTTCTTCGGTACCGGCTGCGTGGCGGCACTCAAGCTCGGCGGCGCAGATCTAGGTCTTTGGGAAATAAGCGTTATATGGGGTATTGGCGTGAGCATGGGCGTCTACCTCGCGGCCGGTGTATCCGGTGCTCACCTGAACCCTGCGGTATCCATTGCGCTCTGGCTGTTCGGCACTTTCGAGCGTAACAAGGTGCCGGCTTATATCCTCGCCCAGACCGCCGGCGCCTTCTGTGCCGCTGCGTTGGTTTATGGACTTTACAGCAGCCTGTTTTTCGATTTCGAACAGGCCCAGCAGATGACTCGCGGCAGTGTTGCCAGCCTCGAGCTCGCATCGGTGTTCTCCACCTACCCGCACCCTTCGCTTTCGATCGGCCAGGCGTTTCTGGTGGAAGTGGTGATTACCGCTATCCTGCTGGGGATGATCATGGCCCTGACCGATGATGGTAACGGTCTGCCCCGCGGCCCGCTGGCGCCCTTGTTGATCGGTCTCCTGATTGCGGTGATCGGCGGCGCGATGGGGCCGCTGACCGGGTTCGCGATGAATCCGGCACGCGACTTCGGACCCAAGCTGATGACCTTCTTCGCAGGGTGGGGACAGGTCGCATTCACCGGCGGCCGGGATATCCCCTACTTCCTGGTCCCGCTGATCGCCCCGGTCATTGGCGCCTGCCTCGGGGCCGCTGGTTACAAGGCACTGATCTGCAAGCATCTACCGGGCGTTGGCGGTGCTTGCGCTGTTCCGGAACCGGAACCAAAACCAGAGGCCGACCGCTACTCCAAACACGATGTCACTGCCCAAGAAGCTCGTTAAGGAATCGACACCATGAGCAACCAGAACAACAAGCAATTCATCGTCGCCCTCGACCAGGGGACCACCAGCTCGCGGGCCATCGTGCTCGACCGCAACGCCAACGTGATCACCATCGCTCAGCGCGAGTTCGCACAGATCTACCCACAACCAAGCTGGGTCGAGCATGACCCTATGGAAATCTGGGCCACTCAGAGCGGCGTGTTCGTCGAGGCGCTGGCACAGGCCGGCATCACCAATGAGCAGGTTGCCGCGATCGGTATTACCAACCAGCGCGAAACCACCATTGTCTGGGACAAGAACACCGGCCGGCCGATCTACAACGCCATTGTCTGGCAGAGCCGCCAGAGCACGCCGATCTGCGATCAGCTCAAACGCGACGGTATGCAAGACCATATCCGCAAGACCACCGGCCTGGTCATCGACCCCTACTTCTCCGGCACCAAGATCAAGTGGATCCTCGATCACGTCGAGGGCAGCCGTGAGCGCGCGCGCCGAGGCGAGCTGCTGTTCGGCACCGTTGATTGCTGGCTGATCTGGAAAATGACCCAGGGCAAGGCCCACGTCACCGACTACACCAACGCTTCGCGCACCATGCTGTTCGACATCCACAAGCTGGACTGGGACCCCGTGATGCTGGAGACGCTGGATATTCCGCGCGAAATGCTGCCGGAAGTGCGTTCCTCCTCAGAAGTCTACGGCCACGCCTATCTCGGCTCCGGCCAGAGCACCGGCATTCCCATCGCCGGCATCGCGGGCGATCAGCAGGCCGCGCTGTTCGGCCAGATGTGCGTCGAGCCCGGCCAGGCGAAGAACACCTACGGCACCGGCTGCTTCCTGCTGATGAACACCGGCACCAAGGCCGTGCAGTCCGAACACGGACTACTCACCACCATAGCCTGCGGTCCTAAGGGCGAGGTCAACTACGCCCTTGAAGGCGCCATCTTCAATGGTGGTTCCACCGTGCAGTGGCTGCGCGACGAGCTCAAGGTGATCAACGATTCGCTGGATTCCGAGTACTTCGCCACCAAGGTGCAAGACAGCAACGGTGTTTATCTGGTGCCGGCGTTCACCGGGCTCGGTGCGCCGTACTGGGATCCGCGCGCCCGTGGCGCACTGTTCGGCCTGACGCGGGGTGTAAAGGTCGACCACATCATTCGCGCCGCGCTGGAATCCATCGCCTACCAGACCCGCGACGTGCTCGACGCCATGCAGCAGGACGCCGGCGAGCGCCTGCGTTCACTGCGCGTGGATGGCGGTGCGGTGGCGAACAACTTCCTCATGCAGTTCCAGGCCGACCTGCTCGGCACCCAAGTCGAACGCCCAGAAATGAAGGAAACCACCGCTCTCGGTGCTGCCTACCTGGCAGGCCTGGCGACCGGCTTCTGGAGCAGCCTGGACGAGTTACGCGGCAAGGCCACCATCGAGCGCGTGTTCGAACCGGCCTGCGACGATGAGAAGCGCGAAGCACTCTATAAAGGCTGGAAGAAGGCGGTTGGCCGCACCCGCGACTGGGAAGAGGAATAAGCCTCGACGTCCAAACGCACCACACCTCGCGCCCGGCCCGGGTCTTAACCGTGCCGGGCGCGCTTATTCGCAAACGAACAATTCTTTAATCAAACCCCAGACTGCGGCATCCTTCACGGCATATCGATAAGAAGGAAGCCTCCATGAGTCTGGCCCCACGACAGCAAAGCATTCTCGAACTGGTCCGCGAACGCGGCTACGTCAGCATCGAAGAGCTGGCGCAGCAGTTTGCAGTCACGCCCCAGACCATCCGCCGTGATATCAACCAGCTAGGCGAAGCCGGCCTGCTTCGCCGCTACCATGGCGGCGCCGCCCACGATTCCAGCGTACAGAACACCGCCTATACCCAACGCGCCCGGCAGATGCGCGACGAGAAGCGCCGCATCGCCGACGCTATGGCTGCACACATTCCCGATCAGGCGTCGCTGTTCATCAACATCGGCACCACCACCGAAGCCATCGCCCACGCCCTGCTCAACCATCGCGATCTCAAAGTCATCACCAACAACCTGCACGTGGCGAGCATCCTCAGCCCCAAGGAAGATTTCGACGTGTTGATTGCAGGCGGCAACGTGCGCAGCGATGGCGGTGTGGTCGGCCAAGCCACAGCGGATTTTATCGGTCAGTTCAAGGTCGACTTCGCACTGATCGGCATCAGCGGGATCGACGAGGACGGCACCCTGCTGGACTTCGATTACCAGGAAGTGCGCGTCTCGCAGGCCATCATCAACAACGCCCGCCAGGTCTTCCTCGCCGCCGACTCGAGCAAATTCGGCCGCAACGCCATGACCCGCCTCGGCTCGCTTGAACAGATCGACATGTTGTTTACCGAGGCCCAGCCACCCGAGGCGTTTCTCGAGTTGCTCAGCCGGCACAAGGTCAAACTGGAAGTGACTGGCTGAAGCGTTCGTGTCGGTGTTCGTCAGCCCGCGGCGAGACCAACACCGACTCGCCCTTAGCTGCACCATGCGCCTGATGGCGCACCTCGCGACGACTCCTGATTTGACGGTGGCTAATACCTAACCTTGCAGTGGCGGAACCGGTGGGCTGAAGCCCACCCTACTCGGCCGCAGCCTACCCTCTAACTGCCGATACGTTCGTGTCGGTGTTCGTCAGCCCGCGGCAAGGCCAACACCGTCCCGCCCTCCGCTGCACCATGCGTCTAATGGCGCACCTCGCGCTGACTCTTGATTTGACGGTGGCTAATACCTGACCTTGCAGTGGCGGCACCGGTGGGCTGAAGCCCACCCTACTCGGCCGCAGCCTACCCTCTAACTGACGATACCTTCGTGCCGATGATCGTCAGCCGCCGCAGCAGTAGGGTGGGCTTCAGCCCACCAATAGCATTGCCATAACCTCTCACGCCTACACTGACGGCGCGCATTCGCTGACCGGCATTATCTCAATGCCCGGCTAAGCACCAATTATCTGCTCGTATAGGTTCGATTATTTTCTTTTGATATAAAAAATGAACATCAGCTATAGAGAGCCATTCATATGTGCGCTAGGATGTTCACATTCGAAAATTAATGTTCGTTCTTGAGGAGAATCCCGTGACTGAGACCGTCTCCGAGCTGTACGACATCGCTGTGATTGGCGGTGGCATCAATGGTGTGGGCATCGCTGCTGATGCAGCCGGACGCGGCTTGTCGGTGTTTCTGTGCGAGCGTGATGATTTGGCCAGCCACACGTCGTCGGCCAGCAGCAAACTGATTCATGGTGGCCTTCGCTATCTGGAGCACTACGAATTCCGCCTCGTGCGCGAAGCCCTGGCCGAGCGTGAAGTGCTCCTGGCGAAAGCGCCGCATATCGTCAAACCCATGCGTTTCGTCCTGCCGCATCGTCCGCACCTGCGCCCCGCCTGGATGATTCGCGCCGGGCTGTTTCTCTACGACAACCTTGGCAAGCGCGAGAAGCTGCCTGCTTCGCGCGGCCTGCGCTTTGGTAGTGAAAGCCCCCTCAAGCCCGCCATCAAGCGCGGCTTCGAATATTCCGACTGCTGGGTCGACGATGCGCGACTGGTCGTGCTTAACGCCATGGCTGCGCGGGAAAAAGGCGCGCACATCCACACCCGCACCCAATGCCTGAGCGCCAAGCGCGCCGGCGGCATCTGGCATGTCGAACTGCAGCGTCAGGATGGCAGCCGTTTCTCCCTACGCGCCAAGGCGCTGGTCAACGCGGCTGGGCCCTGGGTGGCGCAGTTCATCGGTGAGAACCTACAGCAACGCTCGCCTTACGGCATCCGCCTGATTCAGGGCAGCCACATCATCGTGCCGAAACTGTACGAAGGTGAGCAGGCCTACATCATGCAGAACGAGGATCGGCGCATCGTCTTCGCCATCCCGTACCTGGACCGCTACACCATGATCGGAACTACCGACCGCGAATACCGCGGCGACCCTGCCACGGTCAGCATCAGTGAAGAAGAGATCGCCTATGTCCTGGGCGTCGCCAATAGCCATTTCCGCAAGCAGCTGAAAGCGGATGACATCGTTCATACGTTTGCCGGTGTTCGGCCATTGTGTGACGACGAGTCGGATAACCCATCGGCGGTGACGCGCGATTACACCTTGTCTCTGGCTGCCGAAGAGAAGCAGGCGCCCTTGCTCTCTGTGTTCGGCGGCAAGCTGACCACCTACCGCAAACTCGCCGAATCGGCGATGGCTCAGCTCAAGCCATTTTTCCCGAAAATGGGCCCAAGTTGGACCGCCAAGGATACGTTGCCTGGCGGGGAAGGCATGACCACCGCCGAGGCGCTTGCTGCTGAGTTGATGGCCGGGGTGAAGGGCATCGATCAACCCCTGGCCAAACGTTGGGCGACCCTCTACGGCAATCGCGTTTGGCGCATGCTCGGCGATGCCCGCTCGATCGATGCACTCGGTGAAGACCTCGGCCAGCGCCTGTATGCCCTGGAAGTCGACTACCTTCGTCGTGAAGAATGGGCGACGCAGCTCGACGATATCCTCTGGCGCCGGACCAAGCTCGGTCTGGCGTTCGATGACGCTGACAAGTCGCGCCTGGAACGGTATCTGGTCGAGCGCCCCACAGCCGAAGCCACACGCAGCAGCAACGCTGCCTGAGCGTGGCTCACGAGCGGTAGCGAACGGAGCCTGTTAGCGGCAGGCTCCTGCCTCCCTTTCCCGTCAGCAACGCACCACCTACGGCCTGCAATCCGCGCGAAATGACGCTGCGCGGGCTCAGATAGCATTCCTATCGTTGCGCCCACTGACCGTTAGTCTCCCTCTGCCGTTGCGGTCATCAAGTGTTCACAGCCGAGGCACACCGTCGAGCAACTGACACGCTCACGGGAGTTGCCTGATGACGATGAACGCCGGTGCCCTGGCGGCAAAATCCTCCACTCCGATTACGCGTCAATGGCTGTCCTGGCTGCTGGTGGTCACGCTGATCTATCTGCTGCTGGCTGCGGTCGGCGCGATCGGCGACGGCTTCAAAGCCGCGGTGGGCGACAACGCAAAAGAATTGTTCGCTTTCGCCACCAACCCCTTTGTCGGGCTGATGATCGGCCTGGCTGCCACGGCGCTGATTCAGAGTTCCAGCACGGTGACCTCCATCATCGTGGGCATGGTCGCCGGTGGCCTGCCGATCCCTATCGCGATTCCGTTGATCATGGGCGCAAACATCGGCACATCGCTGACCAGCACCATTGTCAGCCTCGGCCATATCCGCAGTGGTGAAGAGTTTCACCGAGCCTTCGCTGCGGCCACGGTGCATGACGCCTTCAACATCACAGCGGTGACCATCCTGCTGCCGGTGGAGTTGCTCTTTCATCCACTGGAGCGCATGTCACAGGCGCTTGCGGGCCTGCTGGTGCATGACAGTGCCGGCGTCGACATGAAGAGCATGAACTTCATGAAGACCCTACTGACCCCTGCCAGCGAGCTGCTCGAAGCCAGCGTGTCCTGGCTGCCCAGCAAGGTGTGGGCCGGCGTCGGGCTGATCATCATCGGGATCGGGCTGATCCTCTTCGTGGTTCAGGCGATTGGCAAGGTGCTGCGCAAGGTGATGGTGGGTCGCGCGAAAGACATCATGCATGCAAGCGTCGGACGCGGACCGGTGTCCGGCATTGCCTCTGGAACGGTCATCACCATACTGGTGCAATCGTCATCCACCACAACAGCACTGATAGTGCCGTTGGCTGGCACGGGCGTGTTCACGCTCCGGCAGGTCTATCCATTCACCCTGGGTACGAACATTGGCACCTGCGTCACCGCCCTGCTGGCCGCCACGGCAATCGCCGGCCCCACGGCAGAACTGGCGATGCAGATCGCGCTGGTGCATCTGATGTTCAACCTCCTGGGGATCTCCATCATCTACGTGCTGCCGTTCCTGCGCGGCGTGCCTCCGGCGATTGCCAACTTCCTCGCGGACCTGGCTCAGCGCAACAAGCTGTATGTCGGGGCCTATATCGGCGGCGTGTTCTTCGGCCTTCCGTTGCTGCTTATTGGCGGCAGCCAACTCTGATCCTGCCTGGAGCCAATCATGCAAAGCGAACGCCGCATCCAGACCGAGAACCGCATCCGCGAACTCCGTGAATCGCTGAACGAACTCGAGGCCCAGCTCGAACGCATCGACGGACAGGAACAGCAAGCGCAACACCGTGAAATCGACCATCTGGATGACTACATCAATGCCGTGGACACGCGCTTCAACAGCCTTCAGCTGTTCTGGACCACGCTCAAGGCTGACTGGCTAAAACCGAAATCCTGAGCCGGTAGAAGGAACTCTCCATGCACATCGCCAAATCCAGCGCTTTAATGCTGATCAGCCTATTGCTTGCCCTGCACACCACGCTCGCATCAGCCGAGGGAGCAACGGAGGCAGCGGCATCCGAAGGGCTGCTCATCGACGGATCGAGCACGGTTTACCCGCTAACCCGTGAAGCGATAAAACGGTTTCAGCGTGCCCGCCCCGGACATCCGATCAACGTTGAGTTTTCCGGGACCACCGCGGGTTTTCGTCGATTCTGCGCCGGCGAGACGGATATCAATGATGCGTCGCGCGAAATGAACACCGAAGAACAGGCAGAGTGCGCCAAGAATGGCGTCCGCTACCGCAAGATCCCCCTGGCCATGGACTCCATTGCGGTAGTGGCACATCCCAGCAACCACTGGGCGAAAGACATCACGGTAGATGAACTCAAGGCCCTATGGGCACCGGATGCAGAAGGTCGGGTCACGCGCTGGAACCAGATCCGCCCCGAATGGCCTGACCGCCCCGTGAAACTGTTCGGACGGGGTCAGGACTCGGGCACCTACGATGTCTTTACCCGCGAGATCGTCGGCGCGACGCACCGCAGCCGTCAGGACTACACCGCCAGCGAAAACGAGGAACAACTGGCCGCCGGGATTGCGGCCGAGCCCGATGCGCTCGGTTTCTTTGGCATCGGTGCGTACCATCGGCATTGGGACGAACTGAAGTTGCTCGCCGTGGACAACGGCAACGGACCGGTTTACCCGACGCTCGCCACGGTCAGCGAAGGACGCTATCAGCCACTGACGCGCCCGCTGTTTGTATACCTGAACGAAGAGAGCCTGCAGCGCAAACCGATCACCCGCGCATTCGTTGAACACTATCTGCAGGGGTTGCCCGGCTGGATTCACTTCACCGGCTACATGCCACTCAGTGCCGAGCAATACGAACGCAGCCTGGCGACCCTGCAGAACTCACCGAAGCAGCCCTCGCCCGAGCCGAACTGAACCGATGCTTGAATCGCTGAGCAAATCCGGTAGGCTCGCACCTTTCCCACTGGAGTAGACCCACATGGCACGAGCCACCGCCCGCCACATCCTTGTTCCCACCGAAGCAAAGTGCAACGAGCTGAAGGCTGCCATCGAAGGCGGTGCCGATTTCGCTCAGGTTGCCAAGGACAATTCCACCTGCCCGTCCAGCCGTCAGGGCGGCGACCTGGGCTCGTTCGGCCCCGGTCAGATGGTCAAGGAATTCGACACCGTAGTTTTCAGCGCCCCAATCAATGAAGTCCAAGGCCCAGTGAAAACCCAGTTCGGTTATCACCTGCTGGAAGTGACCAGCCGCCAGGACTGATCCCTCGGCCCCTGCACCTCAAATGCGGGGGCGCCGCTCTTTGCTACCGATGCAGAGAAGCGCCCTCCTCCAAGCAGCACCTCCCCGCTCCACCTTGATGATCACGCCTGCAGACGGAAACGCCCCGTCAACGCCTTGAGCCCGTTCATGCTCTGCATGATGGTGTTGCCTGACGCCGCCGTGTCGTGCGTGGCGCTGGCCGCCTGATCGGCCACCTGGGCGATACGGGTCAGCGACTGATTCATGTCCTCGGCAACATGCGACTGCTCCTCCGCCGCCGTCGCAATCTGGTTGGTCATGCCGCGAATGGTCTGCACCGCGCCGACAATCTGTCCCAGGGCATGTTGCGCCGCTTCGATCTGTGTAAGCGTTGTCGTGCTGCTCTGCCGTGAAGCGTCCATGGCTTCGCCGGCACGTGTAGCCTGGCTCTGAAGCCGCTCGACCAACACACTGACTTCCTTGGCTGAATCCTGCGTGCGGCTGGCCAGGCTGCGGACCTCATCTGCCACAACGGCAAAGCCGCGACCCTGCTCACCCGCGCGCGCAGCCTCGATGGCAGCGTTAAGCGCCAGCAGGTTGGTCTGCTCGGCGATGCCGCTGATCACATTGAGCACCTTGCCGATCTCGTGGCTGTCCTGCACCAGCTGCTGCATCACGCCGGCCAAGCCATCGACATGCCCGGTCAGGGCGCGAATAGCCGTAACCGATTGGTTCATCACTGCGTTACCAGCGCTGGTTTCCTGCTCGGCGACGTCGGCGGCGCTGGCCGCTTCGACAGTGCTCCGCGCGACTTCCTGCGAGGTCGCGAGCATCTCGTTCATGGCAGTGGCGACCTGATCGATCTCGGCCTGCTGACTTTCAACGTTGCGCGCACTGTCGCCCGCCAGGCTTGCCATGCGCACGCACTGACCATCAGCGTCATCGGCGGCCTGGCGCACGCCACGGATCATCTCGCCAACCTCTCCCAGCAGACGGTTGTAAGCGAGGGTGATCATGCCGATTTCGTCGTCGGCATAGCGCACCTGCATAGGCGAAGAGAAGTCGCCCTGGCTAACCTTCTCCAGCCGCTCACGGAGCTGATCGACATGCCGCATCAACCAGTTCATGCCAGCCACCCGACCGAGGACAACCAATAACAAAATGGTCAGAGTCGAACCCATCGCAACCCAGAGCTGCTGGGTCGTATTGCGGTTCACTTCAGCCGAAATCAGAGACACCACCTCGTTGGAGGCGGCGAGAATCTCATTGGCATCCGCCGCGACCGTTTTGAGGTCAGCCTGCTGGCCAGCGGCCAACAACTGTACGGCTGGACGATAGCGCTGCCATATCTGGTCGACGCGCTGCAGATGAGGCTTGGCGCTGGCCAACTCCACCGGGGCGATGCCCTGGCTACCATCACCATTGAGCAGGAGACGATGAGACTGCTCGAAGCGCTGGATGGTTTTATCCACTTCAGCCGGGCCACCGATACCCTGTGCGGCCAGCAACGCCTCTTTCATCATCTTCTGGCTGAGCATGCGCTGGGCACCGGCCATGTCGATCTGGCTGGCGTCCTTACTGGACATGAACAGCACACCGGCCGTTAGCGCCGCGCACAGAAAGATCAGGCTGTAGGAAAAGAAGAATTGCTGATTGATGGTACGCAGACCCAGCCCGCGCAAGAGAGATTGAATGACGTTCGCCAAGGTGCTGGTCATGGGGATATCCAACTGCTGGAGAGGATGCGACACAGTCGACAGAAAGGATCGCGATTACACACTTCTCGGCTGCAGCCGAGGCAACTTGATAGCCACAGACAAACTTTCGCAAAAGCCCGCCACACAAGGGTTTGAGCCGATTTTAATCGCTCATGACCGGCGGGTCAGCGCCTTGATCCAGATCACTAAAGAGGCTGGTTGAAGTAGTTTTTTTGCTCAACCGAACGCCACATAACGACTATGGTCAGGTAATGGCAGGGCTACTTGGCTGCCACCCATTTCATTGAGGACTCGTCATGTTTCATGTAACCCGCATTGGTGATAAACGCATCGACGTGGATTTCTCCGGCAAGCTCGACAGCAGCGAGATGCGCTTTGCCTTGGACGAACTGCTGCGAAAGTCAGAAGGCATCAGTCACGGCCAGATGCTCTATCGCATCGGCGACTTCGATGTTCCGACGCTGGGCGCGATGGGTGTCGAACTGGCACGAATTCCCCAACTGTTTCGCTTCATCCGCCGTTTCGATCGCTGCGCAGTGGTGTCCAGCAAGGAGTGGCTACGCAAGGCCAGCGAGATCGAGGGGGCACTGTTTCCCGGTTTGACGATCAAGGCCTTCGACGAAAACCAGAACACCGAAGCGCACAACTGGCTGGAGAGCCAGAACTGAACGCGCGCCCTCACCAGTAGCCTAGCGAGGCGTGCCAAATACCTGGGTCCAGTAGCTGCCGGCGGCGCTGGACTTATCGATCGCATAGGCCGCGCCCATCTCGGTGAAATCCGGGTTCATGATGTTGCTGCAGTGCCCAGGGCTGGCCAGCCAACCTGCCATCACCTGCTTCTCCGAGCCTTGCCCAGCCGCAATGTTTTCGCCGATCCGCTGCCAGCTATAGCCGGCACGGCTGGCGCGGTCGCTGACCTGACTGCCATCCGGAGCCCGATGGCTGAAGTAATTCTGCGCTGCCATGTCACGGCTGTGAGCGAGCGCGGCATCGCCCAGCTTGGCATTCCAGGTCAGTGCGGGAGCCGCCTTGAAGGAACGGCTGCCGCAGGTTCGCGGCTTGGACCGCGCTTCGTTGACCCGTTGCAGAATGTTCTTGCCCACCTGCTGCCAGTCCCCTAGATCAGGCGACAGCAGCGGCTGGGCCAGTAGCACCTGCCAGGTGTTGCCCTTGCGCGACACGCCGATCTCAGCGAACTCGTGACTACGTAGCGGCGCGCAATAACGCTGCTTCAACGCTTGCATGGCTGTTTTCGCGTCCGCCGGGCCTGCAACGGACATGGCCTGCAGCTTGGCCGGTCGATAGTCCGCAGCTTGCAGCGCTTTCTGCAGCTGAGCGCCGCTGGCGGCCGGCTGCACATTCAGTGCCTCGTTCGGCGCCAGAGGCCCGACAGTTTGGCCCTTGCCGTCCCCGCAACTTTCTTCCGCCTCACGGAATTCGTTTATCAAGCCAATCAATGGGTGAGGCTCCTGAGCTTGCGCCTGGCACGCCAGGCTTGTCGCCAGTACCAGCAGAACGCCAGCTGCCGCGCGGGACGGCTCCATGCATGCGGAGGCGTGAAATGGAATCGCGTTAAATGGGCTCATGGATCACCTGTCAGTCTGCGTTAAAGATGCTGACCACGATCCACTGCAAGCGATCCTCTCTCTCGCACATTGCCGCGGCCAGGCACGTGGCGAAGATGCGATGATGCACAACGAAGCCAACCCGTGACCCTGCCCGGCCGATCACACTCATGACGCTTTCTGACTTTCTGCTGTTCGCCCTGCCGGCGATCTTTCTGACCGGCCTGTCCAAAGGCGGCTTCGGTGGCGCTCTGGGCGGGATCGCCGTACCGTTGCTGGCCTTGGCAATCTCGCCGAAACAGGCCGCCGCGGTAATGCTGCCGATTCTCTGTCTGGCCGATGTGGTGGGTCTCAAGGCCTATGTCGGTCACTGGGACAAGGCGAACCTGAAAGTGATGATGCCCGGTGCGTTGATCGGTATCGCGCTGGGTTCGCTGACCTTCGGCATGCTCGACGAGCGCATGATCGGGCTGATGATGGGCGCGATTGCGGTCGGCTTCGTGCTGTTGGGCCTGCTCACCAACAACGACAAACCGCGACCGCTGCAGCGGGGTCGCGGTACGTTGCTTTCCTCGATTGCCGGTTTCACCAGTTTCGTCGCCCACGCCGGCGGGCCGCCAATCATGATGCACCTGCTGCCGCAGCAGCTGGACAAGCTGCGCTATGTGGCGACTATCAACCTGTTCTTCCTGATGACCAACGCGATCAAGCTGATTCCCTATGCCGCGCTCGGCCAGTTCAGTCGCGAAAACCTGTTGATCAGCCTGACGCTGGCACCAGTGGTGCCGTTCGGCGTCTGGGCGGGGCTCTGGTTGCACAAGCGCATCGACCACAAACTGTTTTACCGAATCGCCCGCGTGGGCATGCTTCTGGCCGGGCTGCAGCTGATCTGGAAAAGCCTCTGAATCTGCAGCGGCTACGACCGGCCGCCCGGTTTTCTGAACGTTTCGCGCGCATGCCCAGTCGGATTCAGTGAACCCAATGCAAAGGAGTCATCCTCATGCTGAAGTTTCTGGGCAGCACAGTAGGCATCATCTTTCTGATCGGTCTGTTGGTTGTGATCGGCTTGTTCGCGCTGATTTTCTAACGCCAACTGAAGACGATCGCTTTGCAACCACGGCAGCTCGGTACGCACAGCCGCACGTTGTAGATTTCATCGACAGGCCGCCGCCAACCCGGCGGCCTGTTTGTTTCCGGCCACGGCGTATCAACCATGACCCTGTCTCCTCGCCTCGTGACGGCGCTTCCCGTCCTGTTAAGAATGCTTGCCCTGCTGCCTCTGCTCTGCGCGGCCATGCTGCCGACGACCCTCGTCTGGGCTCAGGAAGGCGTCGCGACCGTACGCCTGGACGGCCGCGCCTTGTTTCGCATCGGCCCCCACGAAGAGCTTGAAGCGCGCCCGCGAGCACGGCAGATCGAACGACAATTGGCGGCTGTGCTGGAAACGCCGAAGGGCATCACGAAAGCGCGCATCGAGCCCACCGAAGCCGAGGACGACGACGGCCTGCAGATCAGCGTGGCCGGCCGCCCATTGATGGTGGTCGCACCAGCTGATGCCGAAGCCAATGGACAACCGCTCGACCGGCTCGCCCGAGACTGGGCAGCGATACTCGACCGGGCCCTGGCGACGGCGGCCAAACGCCGCGATTCGGACCGTGGACGGTTTATAACCTCGGTCCAGTCGAGCGTCGAAAATGCTTTTGCGCGCCTGCTTGAGTCAGCGATCAATATCATTCCGCGAGTACTGGCCGCGCTGCTGGTGCTGCTGCTGTTCTGGGGGCTGGCTACCGCTGTACGTGCGCTCATGAAGAAGATTGTTAGCCGTCTGGCCAACGACCTGACCGTCGAAAATCTGGTCCGGCAGGTGAGCTATTACGCGATATGGGTGCTCGGCATCATCGTTGCCGCAAGCGCCTTTGGCTTGGAACCGAGCACCCTCGCCACCGGGCTTGGCCTGACCAGCCTGGCGCTGGGTTTTGCCCTCAAGGACATCCTCTCCAACTTCGTCAGCGGCCTGCTGATCCTGACGCTGCGGCCGTTTCAGCTGGGCGACCAGATCATCATTGGTGAAACCGAAGGGAGCGTGGAGCGCATCGAACTGCGCGCCACCCAGATCCGCACCTATGACGGGCGCCGGGTACTGGTGCCCAACGCTGAGACCTTCACCTCGCGCGTCACCAACAACACAGCGGCGCCGATCCGCCGCGGCAAGGTAGTCTGCATGCTGTATTACGGCATCGATATCGACGCTATCAGCGTGGTCATGCGCGACGCCGCCCAGCAGACGCCCGGTGTGTTGGCCACTCCGCACGCCGAGGTGCTGCTCAACGATCTGGGCGAGAGTCAGCTGGTATTCGACGTCCTGTTCTGGTGCGACTCGCGCCGCTCGGATTTCGTCACCACCGCGTCGGAGGTGCGCAAGGCGCTGGTCGCCGCGCTGCGCTCGGCCGGCATAGCGCTGCCGGACCAGGCGCGACAACACATCGTGGTGCATACGCCGAAAAGCTGACCGCCCATCGCGTCGAGCATTTGCGGCAGCGTGGCCGCTATCGAGCCGAGACGGGGGATTTAACCGGAACCGTGCCCGCCACCCGCGGTCGAGTGTAGGTCAGCGCGCTATACCGCGGCGAAGACAGTACGAGACAAAAGGTCCGACTGAATGAGGCAGTTACTGCAAAACGCTGTGCTGATCAGCGCCACGGCGCTGCTCATGGCGGCCTGCTCCGACGACAAAAAAACCAAGCAAGCCGCACCGCCACCGCCACCGCCACCGCCCAAGGTGGAGGTCGTGACGGTCGATCCCAAGCCGATCCCCAACATCATCGAGCTACCAGGGCGCGTCCAGGCCATTCGCATCGCCGAGATCCGCGCGCGGGTCAACGGCATCATCCAGGAACGGCTTTACGAAGAAGGCACCGATGTCGAGGTCGGCACGCCACTGTTCCAGATCGACCCACGAGAGATGCGCGCCAACCTCAAGGCAGCCAAGGCAGCGCTAGAGCGTGCCGAAGCCACCGCGTTGAATGCCGCGCAGGACGTCAAACGCTACAAAGGCCTGGTCGCCAAACAGGCCATCAGCCAGCAGGAATACGACACCGCTCTGGCCACCTTACGCACCGCCAAAGCGGATGTATCGCAAGCCGAGGCCAACGTGCAATCGGCCGAGCTCGAATTGGAATACACCACAGTCGAGTCCCCCATCGAAGGTCGGGCTGGGCGCGCGCAGGTCACCGAAGGCGCGCTGGTCAGCGCCAGCGAGGGCACCCTGCTGACCACTGTGGAGAAGTTCGACCCGGTCTATGTGAACTTCGCCCAATCCAGCTCCGATCTCCTGCAGATCCGCGCACGGCTCGCCTCCGGCGCCCTTGAGCTGCCGGAGGGAGGCCGTGTGGAGGTCAAGCTGATCCTGGAGAATGGCCACGAATACCCGCATCCCGGCTACGTCAACTTCTACGCCATGAGCATCGACGAGAACACCGGCACCGTGGCCTTGCGCGCCGAATTCCCCAACCCGGACAGACTGCTCCTACCCGGCCAGTTCGTTCGCGGGCGCATCAATGCCGGCATCCGGCCGGATGGCGTGCTGATTCCGCAGCGTGCCGTCATGGTCAACGACCAGGCCGCGCGCGTGCTGCTCGTGGGCGAGGACGACAAGGTCGTCTCGCGTGAAATCGAGCTCGGCGAGCTCCAGGGCAGCAAATGGGTCATTCGAGAGGGGCTGAAGGCAGGCGAAGTAGTGATCGTCGAAGGCGGCGGCAGTGTCCGCAGCGGTGCTGCGGTACGGACCACGCCTTACCAACCTGAGGGCCCACCGGAAGTGCCAGAGTCCTCCATGGCGACCGAGTCCAGCCAATGACGCCGGCGTTCTTCATCCGGCGCCCGGTCTTTGCCTGGGTCATTGCGCTGGGCATCCTGCTGGGGGGCGTGTTGGCCCTGCGATCATTGCCCGTCGAGCAATACCCGAGCATTGCCCCGCCGACGCTACGCATCAGCGTGACCTACCCAGGCGCAGACGCATCGGTGCTCGAAACCAACGTCACTCAGGTGATCGAGCAGGAGCTCAATGGCGTCGAAGGCTTCCTCTATATGGACTCGTCGAGCCGCTCCAATGGCAGTGCGTCGATCGAGCTGACGTTCGAGGCCGGCACCGACATCGACATTGCCCAGATGGAGGTGCAGAACCGACTGAGCCGGGTCGAGCAACGCCTGCCGGAGGAAGTCCGGCGACAGGGTATCCAGGTCTTCCAGGCCTCGCAGGATTTCCTGCTGATCATCTCGCTGTTCTCCGAAAACGGCACCATGAGCACGCTGGAGCTTGGCCATTTCGCGACCACCCACGTCCTCGACGAGCTGCGCCGTGTGCAAGGCGTGGGTGACATCCGCGAGTTCTATACCGCCTATGCCATGCGGATATGGCTCAACCCGGATCGGCTCGCCAGCTTCGGCCTTTCCGCTGCCGACGTGCTGGCCGCGGTGCAAGAGCAGAACAGCCAGTCCGCAGGCGGGGCACTGGGCGCCCTGCCGCTGGCAGAGGGCATCGAGATCAACGCGCCGCTGGAAACCCGCGGTCGCTTCAGTACCCCGGAAGAGTTCGCCTCGATCATCCTGCGTGCCGGCCCGGACGGTTCGGCAATACGCCTGCGCGACGTCGCGCGGGTGGAGCTTGGCGCGCAGAATTACACATCACGCAGCGAGCTCAACGGCCAGCCGGCAGCGGGCCTGGCCGTGCAGCTGTCGCCGGGTGCCAATGCCCTGGATACGGCGGCGGCCGTCAAACAGCGAATGCGAGAACTGGCTGAGGGCTTTCCGGAGGACGTCTCCTGGACGGTACCGTTCGACTCGACCCCTTTTATCGCCTCGTCGATCCAGCAAGTGGTCGTCACGCTGCTCCAGGCGATGGCATTGGTGGTGCTGGTCATGCTGCTGTTCCTGCAGAACTGGCGCACCACGGTCATCCCCACCATCGTCATCCCAATCACCCTGGCCGGTACTTGCCTCGGCCTGTGGATCGCCGGGTTCTCGATCAATCTGTTGAGCCTGTTCGGCATGGTCCTGGCGATCGGCACCCTCGTGGACGATGCCATCGTGGTGGTGGAAAACGTCAAACGGATCATGGACGAAGAGCAGCTGCCGCCCTATCAGGCGACCGTCAAAGCCATGGAGCAGGTGACCGCGCCCATCATCGGCACGACCCTGGCGTTGATCGCGGTGTTCGTGCCGCTGGCGTTTTTCCCGGGCTCGACCGGCGGCATCTATCGGCAGTTTGCCGTGACACTGTCGATTGCCGTGGCCACCTCGACGGTTCTGGCGCTGGTGCTGACACCCGCGCTCTGCGCAGCGTTGCTGAAACCAAGCCAGCCGGACGATGGCAAGCCTGCACTGGGCCAGCGTATCTTCGGTCCATTCAACCGTTGGATGGAGCGCACCACTGACCACTATCACCATGCGGTCGGCGGCATGCTCGCACGGCCGATCTGGTTTCTATTGGCCTTTGTCGGCTTGCTGGCGCTGACAGCCTTTCTCTACCTGCGAATGCCCAGTGCCTTCCTACCGGACGAAGACCAAGGCTCGTTGATGACCGTCATCCAGGCCCCCGCCGGCGCGACGGTCGAGCGGACCGAAGAAGCCATCGAACAGGTCAAGGCGTTCTACGCCGATCATCCGTTGGTCGACGACGCCATTACGGTCTACGGCTTCAGCTTCTTCGGCCAGGGCCAGGCCCATGCGATGTCGTTCGTGCGACTGATCCCGTGGGAGCAACGCACCGAAGAGGGCAGCTCCGCCCAGGCATTGGTACGCGAGGCCATGGGCCGTTTTTCGAAGATCAACGAAGCCCGCGTGTTCGCCCTGAACCCGCCCTCTATTCCCGGACTGGGCGTAGCCGGCGGATTCACCTTCAAGCTCGAGGACCGCGGTGGTCTGGGCTACCAGGCACTGCTCGATGCACGAAACCAGTTGTTGGGTAAGGCGAGCGAAAGCCCGGTGTTGCAGAGCGTCCGGCCAGAAGGTGCTGACGACGCTCCGCGCCTGCGGGTCAATATCGACCGTATCAAGGCCCGAGCACTGGGTCTTTCGATCAGCGAGGTCAACGCGACACTGGCTATCGCTTTCGGCAGCGCTTATGCCAACGACTTCAACCGTGACGGTCGCGTCCTGCAGGTGCTGCTGCAGGCGGATGCGCCCTATCGCATGACGCCTCAGGATGTGCTCGACCTGAAGGTGATCAACGACGAGGGCGAAAGCGTGCCATTCGGCGCCTTTACCACTGTGGAGTGGACCGAAGGGCCGACTCAATTGCAGCGCTACAACGGCTACCCTGCCCTTACCTTGTCCGGCAGCGCCGCGCCCGGTTCGACCACCGGCGAAGCCATGACCGAAATGGAACGACTGGCAAGCGAGCTGCCCGGCGGATTCAGCTACGAATGGACCGGTGCCTCGCTGGAGGAACAGCAGGCGTCCGGGCAGGTCGGTATGCTGCTGGGGCTGTCATTGCTGGTGGTGCTGATGGTATTGGCAGCGCTGTATGAAAGCTGGACAGTGCCCATCGCGGTATTGCTGGTGGTGCCCTTCGGCGCACTGGGCGCCGTGCTGTTCGCGATGTTTCGTGACCTGCCGGCGGACGTCTATTTCAATGTCGGCCTGGTGACCATCATCGGCCTGTCGGCCAAAAACGCAATTCTCATCGTCGAGTTCGCCATCGAAGAGGAAGGCCACGGCAAGAGCCTGACCGATGCCGTGATGAACGCGGTACGTCTACGTTTCCGCCCGATCCTCATGACGTCGCTGACCTTCATCCTCGGCATGCTGCCGCTGGTGTTGTCCACCGGTGCCGGCGCGGCTGGCCGCGTCGCGGTCGGTACTGGCGTCATGGGCGGCATGATCGTCGCCACGCTGCTGGGCCTGTTCTACATCCCGCTGTTCTATCTCTCCGTCCGTCGCTGGCTGACCAAGCGTCGCCCGCCGACTGCCGAAGACAAGGCGCACCCAGCCGAGGAAGAGGAGGCGCCAGACAATGCCTAGGTTTGCGCCCTTGCTGCTGATCGGCGCCCTGACGGGCTGCCAGCTTGCGCCGTCCCATGAGCCACCGCCCTCGCCCACCGCTGCGCAGTACCCGGCGGATTATCAGCCCATGGACGGCGAGGTGTTGGCCAACGAGATCGGCTGGCGCGAGTTTCTTGAAGACCCACGCCTCGAGCTGTACATCGAAACGGCCCTGCAGCGAAATCGGGACCTGCAGATCGCCGTAGCCCGAATTGCAGAGGCCCGCGGCCAGTTCGGCGTACAAGGCGCCGACCGCTACCCGACGCTGGCCGCAACGGCCGATGCCAGCCGTGGCCGCTTTCCAACCGGTAGTGCCGGTCGCGGCTCCGCAGGCGGTGCGACCTCGGGAACATCGAGTGGCCAGATCACTGAGCAATTCTCCGTAGGGCTCGGTATCTCAGCGTTCGAACTCGATTTCTGGGGACGAGTGCGCAACCTTACCGAGGCTGCACGCGCGCAATACCTGTCGACCATCGAGGCACAGCGGGCCTTCAGACTGTCGTTGATAGCCGATGTGGCCTTGACCTACCTCGCTGTGCGTGGCGCCGAGGCGCGCATTGACTTGGCCGAAGCGACCCTGCAAAGCCGCCGCGACGGCCTGCGCATTGCCCGCGTGCGCTTCGAGGCCGGGATCACCTCGGCCTTGGATCTGAACCAGGCACAGGCGCTGCTGACCCAGGCCAAGACCGAGCTGGCCAACCTGCACCTGGTCCGAGCCGAGCAGGTCAACTACCTCACCCAGCTGATAGGGGGGCCGCTGCAACAGCCGTTGCCGGAGCCGCTACCGCTGAACGAACAGATCGAACCGCTGCGCCTGGATGCGGGGCTACCGTCGGAGCTGTTGCTGGTACGCCCGGACATTCTGGGCGCCGAGCTGGACCTGCGTGCGGCCCGCGCCAACATCGGCGTGGCAAGAGCTGCGTTCTTCCCGCAGATCTCGCTGACTGGCAGCTTCGGCTACATCTCCAACGAGCTGGACAACCTGGTCAGCCGTGACAACCGCACCTGGAGCATTGGCCCGAGCCTCTACCTCCCGTTGTTCGACTTCGGCCGCAACCGCGGCAACCTGACCGTCGCCGAGGCCCGCGAGAACGCGGCGGTGGCGCAGTACGAAAGCGCCATTGAGGCCGCCTTCCGCGAGGTAGCCGATGCACTGGCAGGCCGCCGCTGGCTCGCAGAGCAGGTTGCCGCGCAAGCGGAGAACGTCGCCACGCTACGCCGTATCGCCGACCTCGCCCGCGAACGCTACGCCGAAGGCGTGGTGAACTACCTTCAGGTGCTCGATGCAGAGCGCAACCTGTTCGATGCCGAACAGGCGTTTATTCAGGTCAAGCGTGCTCAGATTCAGAACCTGGTGAGCCTGTACATCGCGCTGGGCGGCGGTACCGAGGGTCCGTCGCCGACAGTACCAACCGATACGACGCAGCGGGCCGCGACCTCTGGTCGCTAAGGCCCGGAGCAGCGCGCTTCCCGACCTGCGGCGCCGAATCCTCGACATGTCATGGTGGTCCAAAAATCACCACGTAATGACTAGAGGAATTGAAATGGGCCTGTTCGACACGATCAAAGAAAAACTCGGCATGGGCGGCGTGAGCAACGAAGCGCACAAGCCGGTCGATCCGAACAACACGCCGAACCAGCATGCGCCGGATACCGTGGTTGATTCGGAGCGGCCGACCGCTGCACACAACGCCACCACGACACCACCCGGAACTGCGCCCAGCCCCGAAGGGGTGGCTCACTCGACGGGCCAATCAACCAGTGCTGTGGATGTTCCAGCAAAGCTCGACGCAATGGCTGCCAACCATCCAGAGCCGTTGAACTGGCGCACCTCGATCGTCGATCTGCTCAAGCTGTTGGGGCTGGACAGCAGCTTGGAATCGCGCAAGGAGCTCGCCACCGAACTGGGCTGCCCGTCAGACAAGATGGGCGATTCGGCCCAGATGAACAGCTGGCTGCATCGCACCGTGATGCACAAGCTCGCCGAACATGGCGGCACCGTTCCACCTGAACTACGTACCTGATAAAGGTGTGGGCCTCGCCGGGTGCTGGTCACTCGGCAGGCACTGATCGCCAGCAAGCTGGCTCCTACCAGAACACACGCACACCGTAGGCGCGCGAGCTTGCTCGCGAACAGCTCCAGGCACCTCGTAGCACCGTTAGCCCGCAAACCCGGATCGCCAGCAAGCTGGCTCCTACAAGAACACCGCGAACACCCGTAGGAGCGAGCTTGCTCGCGATCAACCTTCAGGCGCCTCGTAGCACCGTTAGCCTGCAAACCCGGGTCGCCGCAAAGCTGGCTCCTACAAAAACACCGAGCACACCCGTAGGAGCGAGCTTGCTCGCGATCAACCTTCAGACACTTCGTAGCACCGTTTAGCCCGCAAACCCGGGTCGCCGCAAAGCTGGCTCCTACAAAAACACCGAGCACACCCGTAGGAGCGAGCTTGCTCGCGATCAACCTTCAGACACCTCGTAGCACCTTTAGCCCGCAGACCCGGATCGCCAGCAAGCTGGCTCCTACAAAAACACGGCACACACCCGTAGGAGCGAGCTTGCTCGCGATCAACCTTCAGACACCCCGTAGCACCGAGAGCCCGCGCGCCCCAGTTTCGCCAATAACCTAGCTGCCAATGCGAGATCAGCTAACGGCACGTTCAATCGTCCAGCGATGGCCCGATCATCTCCGCCAACTGTGGATAAACGCCCGGACAGGCGACGAGATACGGATTGCCAAGCAGTAGCCCGTCGTTACGGAAGAAGTCATTGACCCGACCGCCCGCCTCCTTCACCAGCACCAGCCCCGCCATGCAGTCCCAGCTTTTCAGCTCGGTCTCGTAGTAACCGAGCAGCCGCCCCGCTGCCACGTAGGCGGTCATCAGCGCGCCGGAGCCATTGCGGAAGAACATGCCACCTTCGGCCAACAGCTTTTCCATGAACGGAATGAAGTGCTCTTTCCCGCGAGGATGAAAGGTGCCAGTTGCGGTCACGCCTTGGCCGACGTGGGTCGCCGCGCTGACTTTCAATGGGGTGTCGTTGACGAAGGCGCCCTTACTCAAGCAACCATGAAACAGTTCATTGTGGTTGGGGTCGGCAATCGCACCGAGGTGCGGCTCACCGTCAATCAGCAGGCCGATCGACACGCACCAGTTATGCAGGCCGTTGACGAAGCAGGCAGTGCCATCGATCGGGTCGATGACCCAGACGCAGCGGGCGCCCAGATCGGCCGAACCGCTTTCTTCCCCCAGGAATCCGTCCTCGGGAAAAAGCTGGGTCAGTCGCTCGCGGATAAAGGCTTCGATCTGCTTGTCGGCAATGCTGACCACATCCTGCAGGTCGTCGCCTTTGTGTTCGATGGTCAGTGCCTCGCGCTTGCGGTAGAAGTCCATGCCAAGCTGCGCGGCCTCGAGGGCAAGGGCTTTGGCGCCGGCATAGCGCGCGTCGATATCGAGCAATTGCTGGGAAGTCATGTCCGTCCTGTGAAGCGGATGCGCGGTAGTCGCGCGGAAAGGCGGATTCTAGTCAATCGATCGCGATGGGCATACAGAGCGCCTTGGCTCACTGGCACGCCAAGGCGTTGTCCACCTGACCTGACCGGCCAGGCGGAGCCGCCCGCTCCGACTCAGGGCAATTCTTCGCCCTGCTCGTGCAGGCGCACGTTGAGTTCATCGACCACTGGCGCCCATTCGGCGTCGTCCATCAACAGCTCCTTGAGAAAGGAGCCCTGCGCTTCGCTCCAGAATGGCGCCTCGGAGACTTTCATATGATTGGGAATCGGGCGGTGGCTGGCGATGAATGCATCGATGCTGGCCGGGTCCGACGGCAGGCCGAGCTGTTCGAAAAGTGTACCGAGATCTTTGTTAGGTAATTCCATGAGCGGGCTCCATCAGGCTATGCAGAAAAATTCGACCGCCTCGCTGGCGATCCCTGTTCTAGATAGAGACGATGGAGTACCGCACAGTTCAACCCGAAGCCGGCAAGGAGCCAAAGCCAGCGCTTTGTGGGTATCACGAGGGAGTCAAAAAACCCGCCGCAGCCAATGGGCTGCGACAGGTTACAAAGGGTCAGGCAGCCCTATCGAACAGCTGCCGTCCCTGATCGAGGCACTGATCGACCAGCCACTTGCCATGGGCGATGGATGCCCGCTGTGCCTGTTCGAGTTCCGCCATAAAGGCGTGCCCAACCGGAAGCGCCATGCGCCGGGTTGTCTGCCCCTGGGAATTGCTGATACGGCACCCGCCGGCCCAAGGGGTCGGTGTGCCGGGATGTTCCATTACCTCCGCGGTAATGACGTGATCACGGTACTCACACTGCATCATGGTCATGGTGTCACCTCGCCTGCTGGTGGCACGGGTTAGCCACTGGAGCTCGCCTACGTGCCTGATGATCCCCCTTTTCGTCATCCAATTGCCGCACATTCCCGAGCGCGCTACGGCGGCCCGGCATCCAATGCAGCTCCATGGGGTATAGCACAGGAACGAGCGCTCAGAGGCCCGGCCATCGGATCGACGGGGTCATGTGAGAACAGATGGCGAGGTGTAGCGAGGGGGCAGGCTTCGCGGGGCGATGCCTGCCTGTTGCGAGAGGACGTTAGGTATCAGAGCTGCGCAGCTGCTCGTCGGCAAGGAAGTCTTCTTCCAGCAAGGCGTCGCGACCTTCCACTTCCAGGGTCTCGCCTTCCAGGGGAGTCGGCGCCGAGGCGCGCTTGCTGCGCAGCTTACCGAACTGGTGACTCAGCGCGTTGTTAAGCTTGTCGATGGCACCATCGACCGCCAGCTCAAGCGAGGCTGCTTTGTGCGTAACGGAAACGGGTTGTTGGCCCTTCGGCCGTGCCTCGATCTGGCAGCGCTTGTCCTGCGCGCCGGCCTTCACGCCGTTCTCGTCGTTCAGGTGCACCACGACGCGGGTGACTTCATCGTCGAATCGATCCAGCTTGTCGGCAACACTGCCACTGACCCAATCTACGAGACGGGCGCTGCCTTCGATGTGGTTATCGCTATGAACTTGGATCTGCATATGCTCTTCCTTCTACGCGATCTGGTAACCACCGTTCAGCCACAAACGGCCTGATCTAGGAATGCCACTATTGCGCAGAATAAGCAAGGCCAAGAAAGTCGCGTTTCGCTTGTGATCATCGGCCTGATGCAGCCGGATCGTTACGAGACGTAAATCAGCTGCCGGACGCCAGTTTCTTCTTCGGGTAGATATCGTAACGGCTCGATTTGCCCTCCAGGCTGTAGCCCGGATTTCGCCCGTCGATGGCCGGCGCCTTGCGTGGCCGCTTCACCACCACCCGGTGACTGGCCAGCGCCAGCGCCTGTTCGAGCAAGACGCCCGCATCCAGATCATCACCAACAAAAGGCCGGAACAGGCGCATCTCCTTTTTCACCAGTGCGCTTTTTTCCCGGTGCGGAAACATCGGATCGAGATAGACGACCTGCGGCGGTTCGCCCTGCCAGTGCCCCATCAATTCGATGGCGTTGCCCTGCTGCAAACGCATGCATTCGACGATGGGCCGCACCTCGGCATCATCACGACCACGCCTCAGACCGTCTTCCAACAGTGCGGCAATCAGCGGCTGCCGCTCGAATAGCACCATTTCGCAGCCCAATGTCGCCAGCACGAACGCATCGCGCCCCAGGCCAGCCGTCGCGTCCAAGACGCTGGGACGGATGCCGGACTGGATGCCAACCGCCTTGGCGATCATCTGCCCGCTGCCCCCGCCGAACTGCCGACGATGCGCAGCACCGCCTTCGACGAAATCCACCCGCACCGGCCCTGGCGCGTTCGGCCCGAGCAACTGCAGCTGCAGACCGTCTTCCCCAAGCTGGAGCGCGAACTCCGCGTCGTCCGCTCGTATCGGCAAGCCCAGCCGCACCGCCCAGACGTCAGCCTCTTCGGCGAATCGAGGAGCGAGGGCTTCGACGCGAACCAACGGAGAAGAGGTCATAGGGAAACTCGGGGTCGGAAAAACGGCGCATTTTGCCAGAGGCGACGCCGGGCTGCCTCAGCGGCACATGCCGAAACCGCCCATATCCACATGAAAATGATCGTGATGGGCAGCGTTGTACTCAGGGCTCAGGGTGATCTTGAACGCATCACAGGCGGCTGCCTTGACCTCGCGGAGAAAGCGCGCCTTATCGTCGTCGCCGTTCCAGTCCCGCGCAACGGTAATGCGCGTGCCATCTTCCAGGCGAAACCCGGCCAGATCCAGCGCATTGGCCGAGGCGTGCTGACTGCGCCTGTTGCTTCGCGCAATGTTGCGGCAGGCGAAGCTGCCGAAATGATCGACTCGCGCAACCGGCTGACCGAAGATCCGCTGTGCTGCAGGCTGCAAACCATGTCGTTCAAACATCGCATACGCCGCGGCCAGAGGACAGGTGGCCAGAAACGCGCCGTTGAAGCGAACTGCCGAACCGCTGACGCGAACAGCGTTCTCGACCGGGCAGCCAGGTTGCGGCGTGCTGTCGGGCACGGCCACGTAGTCTAGGTCGGACGTTTTCAAAGCCTGTTCACACAATGCACGATTCTGCTGCAGCCGTTGCAGTTTGTAGGAGGTCAGCAGGTTCGGCGCCTCGCGGATGTCCAAAGGTGCCCAAGGATTCCACTTCGCCGGGACATCGACGTGCCCGCGCCACACCGCGTAGGCAAACCCAGCCACTGCGACGAGTAGCAGCAGAAAGAAACGGCCAAATGTCATAGCCGTTTCGGCAACGTCGGGACGTGAAGGTTGCAGCGCTGGCGATTGCGGTCTGTGCTGTTAGCGTTCCTCAGCCACGCCGAGCAGGGAGAGCTGCGACTCGGTTTGCATGGGCGGCGCGGTCAGCGGTGGCAAGCCGGGTAGCCGCTCGCTGAGCTGCTCATGGAAGCGCATGGCCAGCTCGGGCGCCAGGCGATTGTCTGGGGTATGCAAGTAGACGTGTGGGCGCTTCCCTGCTTCGATCCATTCCGCGACCTTGCCTAGCCAAGGCGCCATGAAGCGGTCATTGGCCTCCAATGCCGGATGCCCGACGAAGCGAAGCTGCGGAGACTCGCTGAACGCCGCCGGCCGCACCGGCAGCCGTGGCTTCTTGCTCTGGGCATGCAGCAGAGCCGGATCGCTGGACTGGCAGCTGAACAGCGCGCGCGTGTCCATGCAGATTCGTTCGACACCCCGCTCATGCAGCAACCGGTTCAGCGCCCGCTCCTCCTCACCCTTGGCAAAAAAGGCACTATGGCGCACCTCCACGGCAAGCGGTCTGTCTAGCGTCTCGATCAACTGCGCCAGCTCTGCCAGCCGAGCAGGGCCGAACGAAGCAGGCAGCTGCAGCCAGAATGGCGTCACCCGCGCGCCAAGCGGTGCCAACAAGGTGCGGAACGACCGGATCAGATCTTCGACTTCGTACAGGTTCGGCGCCTGACTGATCTCGCGAGGCAGCTTGGCGCAGAAGCGGAAACCCTCTGGCATCAGCGCTGCCCACCGCTCGATCTTCTGCACCGAAGGCCAGGCATAAAGTGTGGTATTGCCCTCGACCGTGTTGAATACGGAGCAATAGCGCGCAAGGTATTCACTGGCGGGCAAGCCCGGCGGATAGAGCGAGCCACGCCAGGCGGCATCGTTCCAGGAGGGACAGCCGAGAAAATAGGGAAGATTCAAACGCGGTTCACTACGCCTCAGGCATAGAGGTCGAGGCCGAGCACTTCGTGAGCGTCCAGGTCAGCCGTGAAGCTGGCGGTGGTGCCATAGCTCTGCAACGCCTGGGTGGCGCGGCTGGTAAGCGGTCGCTCCATCATGGCTTCGAAGCGCGCCGGCATAAAATCACCGGAGATAACCGAACCGTAGTCAGTCGACTCGCTTTTATTGCGTCGTGCGAGGTGTTCGTAGGTGGCATCGGCTTGGCTAGCCGGTGTAACGATGGACTCGCGTGCCTGCTCCGCAGCCCTTTCGCTTTCGCGATAAGGGACCGGCGCACTGCCAGGGTGGGCAGGACGTTCAATGGGATAGGCAGAGGGGGCGAGACCGTTAAGGCGCATCATTCACCTGTTCAAGTTCGCCGACTCTAGCGAGCCGCTCCGTAATTGGCAATGCCGCTTGTCACCGAGGGGCCTTGGGAGTGGCGACATTGTCACGCAGGTAGATCGGCTGGGCCTGATCGGCTTCCACCGCTTCCCCACGCTGCCAGGCAAAGCCGGCCAACGTAAGCAGATCCAAAGCATGCGGTAGCAGGGTCGCGTCGCTCGCAGAGGGCTGAACGGCGAGACGCGCGCCATAACCCCAGCCCGTACCCGTACCGAACCATTGCCCTTCGCTTCCACGGGGAAGGCTGACCTGTTCCGGTGGCAACACCGCCTCGCTGCCGGCCAGCTGCATTTCACCCTGCTGCGCCCGATAGCAACCCCAGTAGACCTCGTCCATGCGCGCGTCGATCGCCACCGCCACCTGCTCCGCACCCTGTTCGCGGTAAGCGCGCTGGGCGATGGTTGCCAGCGTCGAGACTGGCAGCACCGGCCGCTCCAGGGCGAACGCCAGGCCCTGCACCACACCAACGGCAATACGCACCCCGGTAAAAGCGCCGGGACCACGTCCGAATGCCAGGGCGTCTACTGCCGACAGCGCGATGCCCGCCTCGCTCAGGAGCGTCTGGATCATGGGTAGAAGACGCTGGGCATGCAGCCGCGGAATCACCTCATAATGGCTCAGCACCTGACCGTCATGCAGCAGCGCGACGGAGCAGGCTTCGGTGGCGGTATCCAGGGCCAGCAGCGTGGTCATCAGATGTTCCGGTCAGCAGGAAAAAGAGCGGCGATTGTAGCAGTTGCGCTTGGGCCGATTGAACAATGACGGCCCCGCCGTCCTGCAAATCTGGGAGAAACGAAAACGGCCCGCAAGCGGGCCGTTTTGGGAATCAGGCGATATCAGCTGAGCGCAGCCATCACCTTCGAGGTGATCTGTTCCACGGAACCGACGCCTTCGACGCGGCTGCACTTCGGCGTGCCTTGGGCCGCTTCGAGGTTCTGATAGAACGCAACCAGCGGCTTGGTCTGGGAATGATAAAGGCTCAGGCGGTGGCGGATGGTTTCTTCCAGATCGTCCTTGCGCTGAATCAGCTCTTCGCCTGTCAGGTCATCGACGCCAGGCACCTTTGGCGGGTTGTGCTCGGTGTGATAGACGCGACCTGAAGCCGGATGCACACGGCGACCGGACAGGCGACCCACGATCTCTTCATCGTCTACTGCGATTTCCAGTACGTGGTCCAACTTGACGCCGGCATCACGCAGCGCTTCGGCCTGTGGAATGGTGCGCGGAAAGCCATCGAAGAGGAAACCGTTGGCGCAATCGGGCTGCTGCAGACGCTCCTGGATCAGCGCGATGATGATCTCGTCGGAAACCAGACCACCGCTATCCATCACGTCCTTGACCTGCAGGCCCAGGGGCGTGCCGGCCTTGACCGCTGCACGCAACATGTCGCCGGTGGAGATTTGCGGGACGGCGAACTTCTCGGTGATGAAGCGTGCCTGTGTGCCTTTCCCGGCACCCGGCGCTCCCAGCAGAATGACGCGCATGGAGTGAGTCCTCAAGTTTGCAAAGGGATGCCGCCAGGATCGATGCAACGCACCCTCACCTCTGGCGAATCAAAAATTCTGGTTTGCCGCCATGCGACAAAAGGTTGAACACGATACACAGCGCACAGAATGCAGACAAGCGGCGCCCATTGCGCCTTGGCATGCCGATCCCGCGCAGCGTGAGGGGCCGAGAAAATGCCGCTCACTGCCCATGGTGGCGGTTGCCAGACGCCACCTGAGCGAGACTGCGAAGGATCAACCAGTGTTGCGCAGCCCTGCGGCAATACCCGCGACGCTGACCAGCAAGGCCTGCTCCAGAGGGCTTTCCGCCGGACTTTGCTGTTGCCGTGAACGCGCCAGCAGTTCGGTCTGCATCAGATGCAGCGGATCGAGATAGGTGTTGCGCAGACTGAACGCCTCCAACGTTGTAGGGCTGTGCGCCAGCAGCTCTGACTGCTCGGTCAATTCAAGCACCGCCGCTACAGCCTGCGACAATCTGTCACGTAAATCGCGCCCCAACAGTTGTAGCTCTGCGCTGACCAGTCGCGCGTCGTAGCGTTCGGCTATTTCCGCGTCAGCCTTGGCCAGGACCATTTCGAGCATGTCGATGCGGGTGCTAAAAAACGGCCAGTGCTGGCGCATTGTCTTGAGGCGTTCACTTTCGCCTCGCTCCAGCGCCCCACGCAGCGCCTGCTCCCAGCCCAGCCAGGCGGGCAGCATCAGTCTTGTCTGGGTCCAGGCGAAGATCCAGGGGATCGCTCGCAGGCTTTCAACACCCCCTTCCCGGCGCTTCGATGGGCGGCTACCCAGCGGCAGACGCCCAAGCTCCTGTTCGGGCGTCGCCTGGCGGAAATACTCGACAAACTGCGGGTGATCGCGCACCACGCTGCGGTAGGTCGACACGCCGTCCGCTGCAAGCTGCTCCATGGTTTCGCGCCAGTCCGGCTCGGGCATAGGCGGCGGTAGCAGGGTCGCTTCAAGCACGGCAGCCAGATACAGGCTGAGGTTTTGCTCAGCGATATCCGGCAGGCCGAACTTGAAGCGGATCATCTCGCCCTGCTCGGTGGTGCGGAATCGCCCCGCTACCGATCCGGGTGGCTGCGAAAGAATCGCCGCATGCGCCGGTCCGCCGCCACGCCCAACCGTGCCGCCACGGCCATGGAACAGCAGCAATTCAACCTGATGAGCGCGGCAGATCTCGACCAGGCTTTCCTGCGCACGGTATTGCGCCCAGGCAGCCGCAGTGGTGCCGGCGTCCTTGGCCGAATCCGAGTAGCCGATCATTACCTCTTGCGGGCCGTGGAGCCGCTGACGATACCCCGGCAACCCGAGGAGTTTGTCGATGGTCGGCCCGGCATTGTCGAGATCGGCGAGCGTCTCGAACAGCGGCACGACCCGCATCGGCCGTCGCAGCCCAGCTTCCTTGAGCAGCAGCTGTACGGCGAGTACATCCGAGGCGCCCCTGGCCATGGAGATGACATAAGAGCCGAGCGATGCACCGGGCGCCTGCGCCACCACGCGGCAGGTATCCAGCACTTCCGCCGTTTCGGCCGAGGGCTGGAAGTTCGGAGGTAGCAAGGGCCGACGGTTGTTCAACTCCGATTGCAGGAAGTCGAGACGCTGCTGCTCGTCCCACTGATCGTAATGGCCGATACCCAGGTAGTCGGTAATTTCGGCCAACGCGGCAACATGCCGGGACGAGTCCTGGCGGACATCCAGGCGCACCAGAAACAGACCGAAGGCAGCAGCCCGGCGCAACGTATCGAGTAAGTCGCCATCGGCGATCATGCCCATGCCGCAGGCGTGCAGCGAGTGGTAACAGAGCTCCAACGGCTCGCACAGGTCCTGATTATCGAACAACACTTGCGCTGGTGCCGGCTGGTCATGCTCGATTGCACCGTTCGCCCAGTCACGCGTGGCTTGCAGGCGCTCGCGCAGGGTCTTGAGCAAGGTCCGGTAAGGCTCGGCCGACTGCCCGCTGCGGTTGAGCAGTTCATCGCTGGCGGTCTGCATCGACAATGCCGTGATCAGGCCGTCGATATCGCGCAGGAACAGGTCTGCCGCGACCCAGCGTGCCAACAGCAAGACCTCACGGGTCACCTTCGCCGTCACATTGGGGTTGCCGTCACGATCGCCGCCCATCCAGGACGCGAAACGGATCGGCGCGACGTCCAGCGGCAGGTGCAGACCGGTGCTGCGTTTGAGTGCTTGATCGGTCTGGCGCAGCACGTTCGGCAGCGCTTGCCACAATGAATTCTCGATAACGGCGAAGCCCCACTTCGCCTCTTCTACCGGTGTCGGTCGGCTGCGACGAATCTCCTCGGTGTGCCAGGCCTCGGCCACAAGCCGCTGCAGACGCAGCTCGATCTTGGCCAGTTCTCCTTGGCCAAGATCGGTGTGGTCCCGCGCCGCCAATTGCGCGGCGATGGCGTCGTATTTCTGGATCAGGGTCCGTCGTGAGACTTCAGTCGGGTGCGCGGTCAACACCAGCTCGATGTCCAGGCGGCCGACCTGGCGTGCCAGAAACTCCTGACCGAAGCCTTCACCCTTCAGGCGCTCGAGCAGGTCACCTAATGCACCAGCTTCGGTCGGGGCCGCTTCGTCAGGTCCACGCCTGCGCACCTGGTGATATTGCTCGGCGATATTGGCCAAGTTGAGAAACTGGCTAAAGGCGCGGGTCATCGGCAGCAGCTCGTCATCACCCAGCCCGTCGAGCGTGTCCTGCAACAGCTGGGCCCCATCAGCCGAGCCACGGCGCGCGCCTTTGGCGCCCTTGCGAATGCGCTCGATCTTGTCGAAGAAGGCATCGCCGTGTTGCTCGCGAATTGCATTGCCCAGCAGCTCACCGAGCAGATGAACGTTTTCGCGCAAACGCGCGTCGATCTTCGCCATGTTCGCCTCTCTTTACAGGCCGCCGCATCGGACGCACGTAAACAATGCTGCCCATGCTGAACGGCTACGCTGTATGAACCGTCCAAACAGAGTGCACAGCGTCTACGACGAAGACAAGGCATAGCAGAACAAGCCTGTCGATGCTGGCTCGCAATACCCGCCAATATTGCTCGCCAAGCGAGCTAAGGATTGAGCTAGATGAAAATTTCAGAACTGGTCCGGGAATGGGAAAGCAGCGCCACCGGCCGCATGAGCGCCGCGCAGTACACCATTCCGCTGGATGTCGAAAGCGCGGCAAGGCTGGCAGCGCTTGCCGAGATGTATCCCAAGCGCAGCACTGAAGAGCTGTTAGGCGAACTGGTGGGTGCGGCTCTCGAAGGGATTGAGACCAGCCTCCCCTACGAGCAGGGCTCCAAGGTGATCTCGACGGACGAGCAAGGCGACCCGATCTATGAAGACATCGGGCCAACGCCGCGCTTCCTGGCCTTGTCACGCAAGCATCTTGAGCGCCTGCTTGCCGAGCGCGCAGAGCAAGCCTGATCGATTTCGAACGTGGGCACCAACGTCAAATGGGCGTACTGAGGTGACGTGTCATCGTCCCCTCGCGCCTGCTAAATGGCTCTAGGCAGCCCTTTTCTACTCGTTGGGCTTGTTTTTACTGGAACGATTACGCCCAGCCGGCCTCACAAAAACATGCCCGTTTTATTTGCTGACCGCTCCTGACGAGTTCAAAGCACAGCCTAACGGGCACTGTTCTCGATATCCCATCCGATATCCCACTGGAGACTGGCCATGAAAATGAACACCATCGAAAGCCCTCTATCGCGATTTCAGCTGCCCAAGCTGGCAGCCGTTGCACTTGGGGGCCTGTTGCTGGTTGGTTGTGCCGGCAATCCACCAAACGAGCAGTTCGCCGTGACCGAATCGGCCGTGCGTGGCGCGGTGAGCGCTGGGGCCACCCAATACGCCCCTGTGGACATGCGCGCCGCTCAGGAAAAGTGGAAGCAGGCCGAACTCGCGATGCAGAAAGAAAACTATGAGGAAGCCCGTCGACTCGCCCAGCAGGCCGAGTGGGACGCCCGGGTTGCAGAGCGCAAGGCACAAGCCGCCAAGGCCCAGAAGGCCGTTGAGGACGCTCAGAAGGGGATTCAGGAGCTGCGCGAAGAAAGCATGCGCGGCCTTCAGCAATAACCCCTTCCCTTCCGCACTCTCATTTAGCAGAGGATGAATCGACATGCATAAGCTAGTAGCCATCCCCACAGCGATCGCCATGAGCATCGGCCTTGCTGCCTGCTCGTCGCAGCCAAACCAGAATCTGGAAACGGCACGCAGCGAGTTCTCGTCACTGCAGAGCAATCCGCTGTCACAGAAATACGCCGCTCTGGAAACTCAGGACGCCTCCAAGCAACTCGACGAAGCCAACAAGGCCTATCTGAACGACGCGGATGAAGAGCGCGTCAACCAGCTCGCCTACCTGGCCAACCGTCGGATTGACCTGGCCGAACAGACCATCGAACTGCGCAAGGCCGAGCAAGCGATCGAGCAGGCTTCCACGCAGCGCGCACAAGCGCGGCTGGAATCCCGTGAAGCGATGCTCAAGCGTCAGCAGAACGAGATCCGCCAGCTACAGCAGGATTTGCAGGCCAAGCAAACTGAACGCGGCACCCTGGTGACCTTCGGCGACGTGCTGTTCGACCTGAACAAGGCTGAGCTCAAGGCTGCCGGTATGCGCGACGTCCAGAAGCTCGCCGAGTTTCTCAACGAGAATCCGGAGCGCAAGGTCATGGTCGAAGGCTATACCGATAGCACGGGCTCGGATTCGTACAACCAGCAGCTGTCCGAGCGTCGAGCTGAAGCGGTGCGCCGCGCGCTCGTCCATTCCGGTGTAGAAATCGATCGAATCCAGACCGTCGGTTACGGTGAAGCGTATCCGGTTGCGAGCAACGACTCGCCTGCCAGCCGGGCGAGGAACCGCCGCGTCGAAGTGACGATCTCCAACGATAATCAGCGCGTGGCACCGCGTTCATCAATGGAGTAATAGCGGTTCGAGCCGCACCGTGACACCGAAGCCCGCCGTTATGGCGGGCTTCTTGTTTTGCAGCTTTGAACAGCGACGCTATGGCTTGTTTGCCGGTGCCCTCTCGGTTGGTACCTGCTGGCCCATACAGCGGATCGCACGCCTGCGATTGTCAACCAGCACGCCGGACAGGCCCTTCTGCTCGGTATCGAAAAGCACCAGCACACCGTCAATGCACTCTGCGACCTGTGGCGCGGGTTTGAGCGAGACCCGATAGTCTTCACCGGGAACGGTTTTGAGCATGGTGTAGTCGGCCAGCAACAGCGCGTCTTCCGGCTTGGCGATGTGCACATAACCGTAGTAGGACAGCACCGCAACGGTGCCGATGACGCTGCCGATAGCGGTGAGAATCAGCGGAATGGGGTTGCGTTCGGACATGACGGGTTCGCCTGATCAAAGAGCCGGCATTGTCGCAAAAATAACGACCTCAGCGCGAAATCCGCTGACCGCCCGACACCAATCGACCAAGCTAAGCGCGCGTCTGGCATCGCGGGTTCGCCATGCAAATGCCAGCAATCGTGAATATCAGTAATCACCCGTCATTGCCGAGGCGAATAGCGCTTCCCGCGCAGGCGCTAATTGCCGAAGGTTGTTCGATCTGCTGTGCTGCCATGCTTGCCGTTGCATGCAAGCGTCCTCTTGCCTTCGATAGAACGAGTCCGCAATGGATCTTTCCGCCAGCCCCGACGCTCTCGATCTGAACCATCCATTCGCTGCGGTCCCAGACCTTCTCGCCTATTGGGCCCGGCATCGGCCCGACCGTGCCGCGTTGATACAGGATGAGCGCCGCGTGAGTTATGCCGAACTCGACGCGCAGATGAGCAGCGTTGCTGCGGCCCTGCAGCGCGATGGGATGCACGCCGGCGATGTGTTGGCGATCTGTGCATACAACTCTATCGAATATGCCGTCGTGTTTCTCGGTGCGTTGCGCGCAGGCGTGGCAGTAGCCCCTCTGGCGCCCTCGGCCAGCGCCGAAAGTCTGCTGACGATGCTGGCTGACGCCGCGCCCCGCCTGCTGTTCGTCGACACCCATGCGGCCCAGCATCTGGAGCCGGTGGCAGCGCGCCTTCCTTGCCCAGCCCTGCGCCTGGAGCAGACGCCAGAGGACGGCTTGTCCGCCTGGCTGAGTGATGCAGCGCCAGAGCCCGTAGCGACCCAGCCGGAATGGGCGTTCAACATCATTTATTCTTCCGGCACCACCGGCGAGCCCAAGGGCATCGTGCAATCGCATGCCATGCGTTGGGCCCATGTACGCCGCAGTGCCGCGTACGGATACGGCGATGACGCCACCACGCTTATCTCCACGCCGCTGTACTCCAACACCACGCTGGTGGCCTTTCTCCCAACGCTGGCCCTGGGCGGCTGCGTGGTGCTGATGAGCAAGTTCGAGGCTGGCGAATACCTGCGCCTGGCCCAGCAGCACGCCGTGACCCATACGATGTTGGTGCCGGTGCAGTACCAGCGGCTCATGGCACGCGAGGACTTCTCGCAATACGACCTCAGCCACTTCCGCTACAAGATGTGTACCAGCGCGCCGTTCGGCGCGGCGTTGAAAGCGGATGTTCTGGCTCGCTGGCCGGGCGGGCTGATCGACACCTATGGGATGACCGAAGGCGGCGGAACCTGCATCCTCGCCGCCCACGAGCATCCGGACAAACTGCACACCGTCGGCAAGCCAGCCGAGGGGCATGACATCCGCGTGATAGATGATGCGGGTAACGAATTACCCGAAGGTGCCATTGGCGAGATCGTCGGGCATTCGCCAGCGATGATGACCGGCTACCTGAACAAGCCGGACAAAACGGCTGAAGCCGAATGGTTCGCCCACGACGGCAAGCGGTTCATTCGTACCGGCGACATTGGCCGCTTCGATACTGAAGGCTTCCTGATGCTGGTCGATCGCAAGAAAGACATGATCATTTCCGGCGGCTTCAATCTCTATCCAAGCGATCTCGAGGCGATACTGCGTGATCATCCGGCCATAGCTGACGTCGCCGTGGTCGGCGTGCCGTCAACGCGTTGGGGCGAAACGCCGGTGGCCTTCGTGGTGCTTTCAGAGCGTCAGACGGAGGCGCCCGAGGCGCTGCTGGATTGGTTCAACAGCCGCGTGGGCAAGACGCAACGACTGGCTTGGCTGGAGCTGATCGACGAGCTACCGCGGAGCGCCATCGGCAAAATACTCAAGCGGGAACTTCGCGATCGATACCTGGCCGAGCATGGAGCAGCTGATTGATCGCCGCCGGCTGACCCATCACCGCTAATTGCTGTACATCCCATCGCTGCGGCTTGCACGCGATGGGATTCGGAGTGCAATTACTCGCGGATCGTATCGGGGTGAGGGCCGCGTCCCGGCGAGCCCCGCGAATAAATTCCAGCCGAAGCTGATCAGTATCCGCGCTGGATATCGATCACGCCGCTGATAGATTGCCCGTCTTCCAGCGCCACGATCTTGTCCGCGATCTGGGCGATGGTCGCTTCGCGCAGGGTTCGCGCCGAGACATGCGGAGTGATAGTGACCTGTGGCATCTGCCAGAACGGATGCGACGACGGCAGCGGTTCTTCCCGGAACACGTCGAGCACTGCACGGGTCACCTTGCCCTCTTCGATGGCACGGCAAAGATCTTCGTCGACCAGGTGCTCGCCGCGCCCAACGTTGATGATTACCGCGTCAGGCCTTAGCCGCGACAGCAGCGAGTGGTCGATCAGATCGCGCGTACTGTCGGTCAGCGGCAGCGTGTTGACCAACACACGCGTTTCAGCGAGGAAGTCATCGAGCTCCACCTCGCCAGCAAAACTGCGCACCCCGTCTATGCCATGTGCGGAACGCGACCATCCCATAACCGGGTAATCCAGCGTCGCAAGCGTCTTGGCGACCCGCTGGCCGATATGCCCGAGCCCGAGCACACCGATCGGCCACTCGCTGCGCTCGATGGGCCGCCGTAACTTCCACTGTCCGGCCGCCTGCTGCTCACGATAGGCGTCCATGTCGCGACTGATGCCTATCACGTGATAGGCAACGTACTCCGCCATCTGCACCGCCATACCCGCATCTTCCAGGCGCACTATCGGGATATCGCGCGGCAGGTTAGGTATCCGCACCAGCGCATCCACGCCTGCGCCAAGGTTGAACACCGCCTTCAGTTGCGGCTCCTTGTCGAACAGCGTCGCGGGCGGATGCCAGACGATGGCGTAGTCAGCGGCGCAACTCGGATTGTCCGGCTGCCACACCTGGATTTCGGCGTCTGGCAGGTGTTGCTGGATCAGACTGGTCCAACGCTCTGGCTTGGGGTCGGCGGCGACGAAAAGGATTTTCATGGTCACTCAGCTTTATTCCTTGGAAGACGTCCGGAGCGCGCTAGCGTAGCGCTATATCGCATAGACATGACCATTGGCTTCCAGCAGACGCAACAATGCGGGCCAGGTCAGTTTGGCGGCGCTGCCCAGCTCGGCCGATTGCTGGCGAGTCGTCTCGATGGCAGCCGCTGAAGGCATATGGGTCGGGCCGCAGGCCTGAGCGCGCACCTGAATCTCGCATGCCTTCATCAGGAAATAGAGGTAGGTGAAGGCTTCGGCGACCGTGCCGCCTGCTGTCAGCACGCCGTGGTTGCGCAGCATCATCATTCGCTTGTCACCGAGGTCGCGGATCAGCCGCTCGCGCTCACTCAGGTCCAGCGCGACGCCTTCGTACTCGTGATAGCAGAGGTGATCGAGGCAGAGCATCGCCGTCTGGCTCAGCGGCAGGAGCCCATCGCGATGCGCCGAAACCGCGACGCCGTCAGCGGCATGAAGGTGCATGACTGCACCCGCATCTTCGCGGCCCATGTGTACCGCGCTATGGATGGTGAAACCGGCCGGGTTGACCCGATGCAGGCTGCCGCTCTGAACGATCTGCCCCTCCTGATCGACCTTGACCAGCGACGAGGCGGTGATCTCCTGAAACAGCAGGCCGTAGGGGTTGATCAGAAAATGGTGTTCCGGCCCCGGTACGCGGGCGGAGAGATGGGTGAACACCAGGTCATCCCAGCCAAAATGCGCGACCAGTCGATAGGCCGCCGCCAGATCCTTGCGCACCTGCCATTCGGCTTCCCGGTTCGTAGCGGTTGAATCTTGCATAGCATCTGCTCCGTTGATTTCGAAGGCGCCAGCCGGCGCGTGGCCTTGCAATGGCTTCGCTGCCGTCAGGCCTGCTCGGTGCTGGCGGCGTGTTTGCGGTTTTCTTCTTCCTGCAGCGCACGCCACATCAGCTTGCCCGTGGAGGACCGCGGCAACGACGCGACGAACTCCACGTAGACCGGCGCCTTGTAAGCGGCCATCTCGGCCTTGCACCAGTCGATGATGTCCTGCTCGCTGACCTGCCCGGCCTGCCCATCGCGCAGCACGACACAGGCCTTGACCGTCTCACCGCGCTTGGGGTCGGGCCGCGAGATCACGCAGCACTCCTGGATCGCTGGGTGGCGGTACATCAGGCTTTCCACTTCCGACGGCCAGACTTTGAAGCCGGACGCGTTGATCATCCGCTTGACCCGGTCTACCAGGAAGAAATAGCCCTCTTCATCGTAGTAGCCCATGTCGCCGGTGCGGAAAAACCTGTGGCCGTCCAGTTCGATGAATGCGCGCTCGGTCTCTTCCGGACGGTTCCAGTAACCCTGGAACAACTGCGGCCCACGGCTGATGATTTCGCCTACCTCATTGGGGCCAAGCTCTTGCCCGGTATTCAGATCGATGACGCGGCTGTCGACGTCGAATACCGGAATCCCGAGGCACTGCGCCTTGGGTCGCGGCACCGGGTTGATATGGGTGGCCGCGATGGTTTCGGAAAGTCCATAGCCTTCGATGTAACGCAGGCCGGTAAGCCGATGCAGCTTCTCCTCAACCGCCTTGGGCATTGCTGCGCCACCGCCGCCGACGCTGACCAGGCTGGACAGGTTGTAGCGCTCCAGGTCCGGATCGGAGAGGAAGTCGATGGCCATCGTGGCGATATTCACCCAGCCGGTCACGGCGTGGCGCTCAATCAGTTGCGCCGCAACCTTGCGGTCCCAGCGGGTCATGATCACGGCGGTGCCACCGTTGTAGATCGGCCCGCTCATGGCGCCCTGCATGCCCGTGACATGAAAGTAAGGCAGTGTCGCGAGGATTACCGATTCGCTGGTGCTGTTGGTCCAGATGATGCGATGGATGATGGTCGCCATCGCCGAACGATGGGTATGCATGCAGCCCTTGGGCGCGCCGGTGGTGCCGGAGCTGTAAGGGAACACACAGAGATCGTCCGGACCGGCCGTGTGCGGACCGGGTGCGTGGCCGGCCGCGATAGCCTCGCGCCACGCGGTGCCGCCTGAGAACGTCGGCGCCGCGACGGGCGCCTGCACTTCGACCGGCAGTGCCAGGTCGGTGGGCTGGCGGACATACTCTGAGTAGGCCGCAACGATTACCTGACGCAGCTGCGCCGTGCCGACTAGCGGTGCGATGAAGCCGGTCAGCTCCTGACCGCAAATACATACGGCCGCGCCCGTGTCGTGCAGGTAGTGCTCCAGCTCGGCGCTGTGGTTCATCGGGTTAACCGGTACCACCACCGCATCCGCGCGCAGGATCGCGTAGTAGGCGATGGTGAACTGCGGCGAGTTCTGCATATACAGCAGCACCCGATCGCCCTTGGCGACGCCCAACTGCTGAAGGTAACCGGCCATCGCTTCGACTTCGCGCAGCAGTTCAGCGTAGGTGATCAAGGTGTCGTAGAAAACCATCGCCGTCTTGTCCGGGAAACGGCGCGTGGAAATCTCGAGATTGGTGAACAGGCTGGTTTCCGGCACGCTCAGGTGCTTAGGCAGATCCTCGGGCCAGACCGCATGATGGCGAGTGAACATTTCTGAACTCCTGAATCGCGGTTAAAGGGCCAAGTCGGCCATGGCCCTTTCTTCGCCCCACTCGAGCCAGCCCCGGGTGTCGCGCAAGGGTGTGATCGCGATGCGCTTTTCACGCAGCGCAGCGACGTCGGCCTCAGGGGCGACGATATGTGCAGACGAATGCTCGAAGCCAAGCCACCAGTACGGCAAGCCGCGCCCGTCACGCCCTGCCTGCAAACGAGGCCGGGTGATCGAGCCGCGCGATTGCTGGGTCATTCGCAGATGGCTGACGAGGTCAGCCGAACAAGCCGGGAAATTCACGTTCCAGCAACAGCCGTTTTCTTCAAGACGCGCCCAGAGCGCACGGATTGTGGTTTCCGCGTAGGTCTCGACACAGGACCAATCGATCCCTGTGCGATCAAGAAAGGCCTGGCTCAGGCCGATGGCCGGAATGCCCAGCAGGTCGGCGCTGAGTACCGCGCCGAGGGTGCCCGAATAAGGCACCGAATCGCCGATGTTCGCCCCGCTGTTGACGCCGGACAGCACCAGATCAGGCGGCGAGTCCTGCAGCCATTCGGCCATGGCGAACATCACGCAATCTGATGGCGTTCCCGAGACGGCGAAACGCCGCTCACCATGGTGATACACCCGCAGCGGCGCGTGCACGGAAATGCCCTGACCGGTACCGCTCTGGTCGTGCTCGGGCGCCACCACCCAGACCTCTTCGGCCAGTTGCGCGGCGATCCGCTCGAGCAGCGCCAGCCCCGGCGCAGCAATACCGTCATCGTTGGTCAATAAAACGCGACGTAGCAACGGAGCGCTCATACGGTTACCCCGCTGCCATTCTGGGCGATCCGCCAACCTGCTTCAGCCAGCAGGCCGGCGCGCTGACCAACCTGCAACGCATCGGCATTGCTGGCATTGCCCTGCAACGCCCGCGCATAGACGCCCTGCAGGATCGCCGCGAGCCGGAACAGTGAAAACGCCACGAACACATGCCAGTCGTCGATGGCGTCGCGCCCGCTTCTCAGGCAATACCGTTGCAGTACCGATTGCTCGGACGGAATGCCCTGCTCCTGCAGATCGATGCCGATCAATCCACGCAGTCCGTCGACACCCGCCGGCAGGTGATACGGCAAGCAGAAGTAGGCGAGGTCTGCGAGCGGATGGCCGAGGGTCGACAGTTCCCAGTCGAGAATTGCCGCCACCTTCGCCTCACTCGGATCGAAAATCAGATTGCCGAGCCGGTAGTCACCGTGGGCAATGGCGCACTCGTCGCGCTGCGGCGCCTGCTCAGGCAACCAGCGCATCAGCTGTTCCATCGCCGGCATGTCACCGGTCCGGGACGCCTGATACTGGCCGGACCAGCGCTTCACCTGGCGCGCGAAGTAGCCCTGAGCCTTGCCAAAATCACCCAGGCCCACCTTTTCGACGTCAACTTGATGAAGCTCGGCCATCGTATCGATGGCGGCCAGATGGATCGGCCGGCGTTCGGCGGTAGTCAGTTCGTTCAACGCTGGATGGCCGAAGATCCGTCCCTCTATGTGATCCATGACGTAAAAGGCGGTGCCGATGATGGTTTCGTCCTCGCACAGCAGATGTACGCGTGGCACCGGAACAGTGGTGTGCTCGGACAGGGCACCGATCACCTTGTATTCACGCTCGACCATATGCGCAGACGGCAGCACCTTGCCCGGCGGTTTCTTGCGCAATACGTAGCGGCGACCGGCACTTTCCAGAAGGTAGGTGGGGTTGGACTGGCCGCCCTGGAACTGCCGAACCTTTAGCTCGGGGCCCAATTCGGGCAGCTGCTGCCGAAGGTATTGAGCCAGCGCCGCCTCATCAAAACGATGCGCGGGAAGCACGTCGATCAGTTCGGGTTCGTTCATCGCTTCGCCCTCAGCATGCGGTTTCGCCGCCATCCGCGACGATCACCTGCCCGGTAATGTAGGCACTGGCGGGCGCCGCGAGAAAGACTGCCAGCCCGGCGATGTCCACCGGTTCGCCGATACGACGCAGCGGCGTTTTCTCGGCAGCACGGCGGACTCGCTCCGGATCATCGAGCAACGCCTTGGCGAAATCGGTACGTACAAGTCCCGGGGCGATGGCGTTGACGCGGATGCCTTTGGGCCCCCACTCCGCCGCCAGATTGCGCGCCAGCGCCGCCTCGGCGGCCTTGGATACGCCGTAGGTGCCGATCACCGTATTGCCGCGCAGCCCGGCGATGCTCGAGAGCATGATCACCGCCCCCTCCCCTCGCTCGGCCATCTGTGACAACACCATGTTCGAGAGCCAGAAGGTGCCCTTGACGTTGGTGTCCATGATCTTGTCCCAGGCGTCGTCGGTCAGCTCGCTGGTCGGGCCATAAACCGGATTGGTGGCGGCATTGCAGACCAGCACGTCGATGCGTCCCCAAGCCTGCAGTGTGGTGTCGACCAGCCGCTGCAGGTCTTCCTTGCGACCCACATGGCACGGCACGGCGATGGCCTCGTAGCCAGCCGCGTTCAGCTCGGCAGCCACCGCTTCGCAGGCGTCAGCCTTACGACTGGAAATCACCACGCGCGCGCCGCAACGGGCCATTTCTTCGGCGATGGAGCGACCGATACCGCGAGTCGAACCAGTGATCAGCGCCACCTTTCCGGACAGGTCGAATAATGGGTTGGTCATCGGACGGCATCCTTTTGTTGGTTTTGTCGGAGGCTCAGCGCTTGCTGGCGTAGTTCTTCAGTTCCAGCTTGGCGATGGTGTCCAGGTGTACCTCGTCCGGGCCGTCGGCCAGACGCAGGGTCCGCTGGTGTGCCCAGGCCGCTGCCAGAAAACTGTCCTGGCTGACACCCTTGGCGCCATGGACTTGAATCGCGCGGTCCAGCACCCGCAGCGCCATGCTCGGTGCGGCGGCCTTGATCATCGCGATCTCCTGACGTGCTACCTTGTTGCCGACGGTGTCCATCATGCGTGCCGCTTTCAGCGTCAGCAGGCGGGTCTGTTCGATTTCGATGCGCGAACGTGCGATGTCCTTGCGGATCGAGTCGAAGTCAGCCAGCGGCTTACCAAACGCGACGCGCGAATGCACCCGCTCGCACATGGCTTGCAACGCCCGCTCGGCTACGCCGATGGTGCGCATGCAATGGTGGATGCGCCCTGGGCCGAGTCGCCCTTGGGCAATTTCGAAGCCGCGGCCTTCGCCGAGCAGCATGTTGCTGGCAGGCACCCGGACATTGTTGTAGTGGATTTCGGCATGGCCATGAGGCGCGTGGTCGTAACCAAACACGTGGAGCGCACGGACGATCTCGACGCCAGGCGTATCCAGCGGCACGAGGATCATCGACTGTTGCCGATGCCGCTCGCCCGAGGGATCGGTCTTGCCCATGACGATGGCGATCTTGCAGGTGGTGGTCATTGCGCCTGACGACCACCACTTCTGCCCGTTGATCACATATTCGTCGCCTTCACGGCGGATCTCACAGGCGATGTTGGTCGCGTCGGATGACGCAACCTCGGGTTCGGTCATGGAGAAGCAGGAGCGAATCTCGCCGTTGAGCAGCGGCTTGAGCCACTGTTCCTGCTGCTCTGGCGTGCCGTAGCGCGCCAGCACTTCCATGTTCCCGGTATCCGGTGCGGAGCAGTTGAAGACTTCGGCGGCGACATGCGAGCGGCCCATGATCTCGCAGAGGTGGGCATACTCGAAATTGGTCAGCCCGGCGCCGTGTTCGCTTTCCGGAAGGAACAGATTCCACAGTCCCTGCGCTCGGGCTTTAGCCTTGAGTGTTTCGAGGATAGGCGGCGGTGCCCAGCGATTGTTGGCGGTGGCAACCTGCTCGTGAAAGACATGTTCGTTCGGGTAGATATGTTCATCCATGAACGCCGTGAGTTGCTGCTGGAGTTCCAGCGCCTTGCCGGTCAGTTCATACATTGCCATCTTCCTTCTTGTTGTTAGGTGCGAGGAAATCCATCGGCACGCCTTGCGCCTGCTCGCTGCCGGAGCGCAGTCGGAAGGTCGCCTCACCAATCGCCAGCAGGCGATCATCTGCGTCGCGCACCTCACCAGAGCTGTTGAAAACGCGAGTCCCACCGGCACGTCGCCGACCAATGGCGCGTATCACGCCGCCCGAGCATTGACCGGTAAAAGTCGTGTTGAGCACCAGGGTGATGGCCTTGCGAACGCGCCCCGGATAAGGGCAATAGGTGCCAGCTTCCGCGAGCACCACATCCAGCAGCGCAGTTATCACGCCGCCATGAAGCACGCCGGCCATATTCAGGTGGCAGGCCTGCACATCGAGCTCGATCACGGCTTCGTCTTCAGTCCAGGACACCTGACGATAGCCAAGCACCTGGTGAAAGCCAGGCAGGTCGCTGCCTCCGCTGATCGGCAAATGATTCGTCCGGCTGTCGTCAACCGGCAGCTCCGTCTCCTGCCCTTTCATCGCGCCACTGCCGCGTAGGCGCTAACAGCGACAGAACCGGAGCCTGCACATTGCGTCTGGATGTTTCTTGCGTCGAGGCGCATGGCGAGTCCTCTCGATTGTTTTTGTGGGGAGTCCTCTTCTTTTTGAAGCTGGCATGCTTGAAACACTGCGTCAATTCGGAATCCAGTTCCATCAGGCAGAATTATGATGCCCCACAAACAGAACCGTCTAAGCTCAACCTTTGCTGGACAGGCAACGATTAGCCAGTCGCAGGACGCCGAACTCATTATCGAGAAAGGCCGCGATAGCCTTCTGCTAGCGCTTGAAAAAGCCCCGCGCTATGTTAGCTTTCGATCAGCCCTGCAAAAGTCAGTTCTGCTGTGCGAAACAAGCATGCGACGCACGTGATACAAAGATGGCCTCAGCCAGACAATTACAACAAGAGGACGCGTTATGAAATCCATGCTCAAAAAGCTACTCGTTCCCGCCGGTCTGGTAGCACTGGCGGTTTCCGCCATGGCTCCGCAGATGGCGGCCGCACAAGACGTCACCAAATGGCGCGTGCAATCGCATTGGCCGAGTGCCAGCAGTTCCTATCAAGACAGCCTCGTCAGACTCAAAAACGAAATCGAGCGGCGCACCGATGGTCGTCTGGAGTTGCAACTGTTCGAGTCCGGCGCGCTGTTCAAGCCGCAGGAAACCTTCAATGCCGTCAGCCGCGGTATCGTCCAGATGGGCACCATCTCCCCCGGTTACGCACAGGACAAGATGACGCTCGCCGGTATCGCCTCCGGCCTGCCCTTCGCTTTCCAGAATGTCTGGGAGGCTGCGTACTTCCATAAGCAGATGGGCTTCGAGGACATGCTTCGTGAAGAAGCCGCGCAACACGGCGTGTACTGGTCGACCGACAAGGTCTACCCAACTGAAATGGTGGTGAAGAAGCCGATCAACAGCTGGGAGGATTTCACCAAGCTAAAGATTCGTTCATCCGGTGCGCTGCAGAAGTTTCTCGACGAGGCTGGCGCTTCGACCACCTATCTGCCTGGCGGCGAACTGTACCCGGCGCTCGATACCGGCGTGGTTGACGGTGCCCATTGGGGTGCCGTGCAAGGTGCCGCCAGCATGAGCTTCTACGAAGTGGCGAAGAATCACGTGCGGCCAGCACTGAACATCGCCGGCACCGATGTGATCATCATCAGCCAGAAAGCCCTGGACAAGCTCTCCGAGCGCGACCAGGAGATCGTCAAACAGATCCTCGATGAGCAGTTCTGGTATCGCACCAACGAGTACCTGTATCAGGAACAGATCGCCTTGCAGAAAGCCATTAAGGAACAGGGCGTAACGGTCAACGTATTGCCGGAAGACGTTCAGGCTCGGCTCCGCGAAGTGGCGAAGAAGACCTGGGAAGAAGAAGGCAAACGCAGTGACAAGTCGGCCGAAGCCCTGCAAAAGCTCAAGACTTTCCTCAGTGACCTCGGCTACCAGTAAACCCCTCGCCTGACCCATCCTCGGCGCGATCGCGCGCCGGGGGTGCGATTCGCTCAATCCTTGCTCGTGGGGCCTGTCATGCGCCTGATTCATGCCTACATCAACAGCATCACCCGGCTCAACGAATTCATTGGCCGCTGGGTGGCCTATCTGATCTTCCTGATTTTCATGCTGCTGCTGCTCGAAGTCTTCATGCGCTATCTGTTCTCGAGCCCGACCTCCTGGACCAACGAACTCGGACAGATGCTGTTCGGGGCCTATGTCGTGCTTTCTGGTGGCTATGTCATGGCGCACCGGGACCACGTCAATGTGGATTTGCTCTACGCCTCCTTCGGTCCGCGCACACGCGCTTGGGTCGATATCTTCACCTCAAGCATGTTTTTCCTGTTCATGGCTGCACTGCTGTATTTCGGCAGCTCCATGGCCTGGGAGTCGGTTCAAGGCATGGAAACCTCCTACTCCGCCTGGAATCCGCCGGTCTGGCCGATCAAGGCGATGATCCCACTGGGCACCTTGCTGTTGTTGCTGCAGGGGATCGCCAAGCTGCTGCAGGACATCCTTATTGCGCTAGGACATGAATCACCCAGCGACACCAGTCACGCGGGGGATGCGCAATGAGCATTGAAATCACCACGCTGCTGTTCTTCCTGACGCTGGTCTTCTTTCTGGTACTCGGCTTGCCGCTGGCCTTTGTGTTGGGCGGTGTCTCGGTGCTGTTCCTTTACTTCACCTGGGGCGTTGACGCCTTCTATATGGTCGCCTCGCAGATGTGGGGCACCATGGAAAGCTTCACGCTGGTGGCCATTCCGCTCTTCGTATTCATGGCCATGCTGCTCGAACGAACCGGCGTAGCACGCGACCTCTATCGCATGATGCACCTTTGGTGCGGCGGCATGCGTGGCGGGCTGGCAATCGGCACGCTGGGGATCTGTGCGGTGTTCGGCGCCATGGTCGGTATCAGCGGCGCGGCGGTCGTGGCGATGGGCACCATTGCCTTGCCTGCGATGCTCGAACGCGGCTACGACAAACGAATGGTGCTCGGCTGCATCAACACCGGCGGCGGCTGGGGCATCCTGATTCCACCAAGCATCATGATGATCCTTTACGCGATGATCAGCGGCCAGTCGGTCGGCAAGATGTTCGCGGCAGGCGTCTTGCCGGGTCTGCTACTGGTCGCGCTGACCGTTACCTACGTGCTGGTGCGCTCGTTCCTGCAGCCCCATCTGGCACCCGCACTGCCTAAGGAAGAGCGAGGCAGTTGGGGCGACAAGCTGCGCGCGATACGTGCAGTGCTGCTGCCCATCGGCATCGTTGTCATGGTGCTCGGCTCGATCATTGGCGGCTTGACGACCCCGACCGAGGCAGCCGCAATGGGTGTATTCGGCGCGCTGATCTCCGCTGCCGTCTACCGCAAGCTGAACTGGCCTGTGCTGCAGGAAGCCGCCATCCGCACGTTCAAACTGACCGGCATGATCGCCTGGATCCTGTTCGCCGCCCACGCGTTCAGCTCGGCGTATCAGGGTATGGGCGCGCAGTCGCTGATCGAAGGGCTGATGATGGATCTGCCTGGGGGCCGCTGGGCCATCATCATCGTCATGATGGCGATCGTCTTTGTCATGGGCATGCTGCTCGACCCCGTCGGCATCATGCTGATCACGCTGCCGGTATTCCTGCCAATCGTCGCTTCACTCGGCTTCGATCCGATCTGGTTCGGCGTGCTGTTCGTGATCAACATGGAAATCGGCTACATGACGCCACCGTTCGGGTTCAACCTGTTCTACCTGAAAGGCATCGTGCCGCCCGGCATCACCATGAAAGACATCTACTGGTCGGTCATACCCTTCGTGATCGTCAACATCATTGGCATGGGCATCATCATGCTATTCCCGGAGATCGCAACCTACCTGCCGAATACGCTGTTCTGACGACGGGTCGCTGAAACGAAAAAGCCGGAGCGAAAGCTCCGGCTTTTTTGTGCGCTCCGGTCAGATGATATTGGCGTAATCCGCTTCGATCCGATCCAGGCTCAGGTGATTGAGGAAGTTGGAAAAACACATCCAGGCCGACAGTGCGTTCAGGTCCTGGAATTGTTGTGGCAGGTACTTGGGCGGCACCACCATGCCCTCCTCGACCAACTGGCGCAGGGTGCGCATGTCTTCCAGCGTGGTCTTGCCACAGAACAGCAGCGGAATCTGCTCCAGCTTGCCCTTGCGCACCGCCAGCTGAATGTAGTTGTAGATCATGATGAAGCCCTTGAGATAGGACAGGTCTTTGGTGAAGGGCAAGCCATCGGGTGTCGAACCGCGGAAGACGCGGCTGGCATTGCCGTAGCTGTCTTCCTCCGAATAACCCTGCTCACGGAAGAAGCCGAACACATCCAGAAAATCCGCGCCCTCTTCGGCCATGTGGATGGCGCGGGTGCGGTTGGTGAGCTTGCGCAGGCGGGTCGGGTAAGACGCAAAGGCGATGACTTCCATCAGGATTGCGAGGCCTTCCTGGGTCACCGTCGACGATGGCGGACCTTTGGCGAGGAAGGTGCAGATCGGCTGGTTCTGCCCGTTGAGCGTGGTGCCGACATGCACCAACCCTTCGTGAACTTCCAGCGCGCGCACATCGCGCTCGTTGAACATGGCATCGCTGCGGATCTTGATGTAGTCGGCACCGGCCGCGGCGTCGGCGAGGATGCCGTCGGACTCGAACACCCGGATCACGCCCTCGCCTTCACCGAACACCAAGTCCAGCCGGCGCTGGAGCATATCCACCGCCTGCGGTGCGGTCAGGATCTTGGCTTCGTCTTTCAGATCGCCGCGGTCGGCGATATTGTTCAGGTAATCAGAAAGCATCAGCCCGAGGTCGGCGAGCGTCGGATCACCGGCATGGAAGGCGTCCGAAGCGGCACCATAAAGCTCTTGGGAAATCAGGCCGAAATCGGCGGTGCCGCGGGCCTCGAGCATGCGGATCACCATGCGGTATTCCTTGCACATGCGTCGCATGATCTGCCCGACCGGGTTGAATTGCCCCAGCTGACGGGTGATGTCGCGCTCGATGTTCTGGAACTCTTCCTTCTTGGCGCTGGAATCGAAGCCCAGCGGACGGCCCTCGTAGTAGGCGCGGTCGACCTTGGGCAGCTCACGGCCGCCGGCGGCGAAAAAGCCCTGGCGGACGTTGTCGTCCCACTTCACCGCATCGAGCACCCGCACCGGGGTTTGCGCCTCGACGATGCGATCGGACAGGCCGCGCACCGTGAGTTGGTATTCATCCAGGTTGTTGCGGGTATTCATCCGTACCTCGTCAGTGATGAGCCGTCGCCTTCAAGTTATACACCAGCGGGCCATGGCAATCCGTGCCCGGTTCGCGAACGGCCCGCTAAGCGTATGGAAGTGTGTCGGCGGACATCGACCGATCTGAACCCGGCCGAAGAGGCCAGCTGGATAGCCCCAGCGATGCCGCCTAGGCCTGAGCATGACCTTGGCGGAGTCACCCTGTACCCCGCGCCGCGATCTCAAATCACAGCGTGGGTAAGACGGCCGCTCGACCGAACATCCGAGCGGCTGCGCGCCATGGTCAGACTTCGGGACGCATGTGCGGAAACAGGATCACGTCGCGGATCGAGGGCGAATTGGTCAGCAGCATCACCAGACGGTCGATGCCGATGCCTTCGCCCGCAGTCGGCGGCATGCCGTATTCCAGCGCACGGACGAAGTCGGCATCGAAATGCATGGCCTCGTCGTCGCCAGCGTCCTTATCGCGGACCTGTGCATGGAAGCGCTCGGCCTGGTCTTCGGCATCGTTCAACTCGGAATAAGCGTTGGCAATTTCACGGCCGCCGATGAACAGCTCGAAGCGGTCGGTGACGCTTGGGTCGTCGTTGCTACGACGCGCCAGCGGCGAGACTTCGAACGGGTAACGGGTGATGAAGGTCGGCTGCTCCAGCTTGTGCTCGACCAACTCCTCAAAAATCATCACCTGCAGCTTGCCCAGCCCTTCGAAGCCGAGCACCTTGGCGCCGGCCTTTTTGGCGATGGCACGTGCGGTGTCGATGTCCTGCAAGTCGGCGGCGCTGATTTCGGGGTTGTACTTCAGAATCGCATCGAACACCGAGAGCCGGGCGAAGGGCTCGCCGAAGTGGAACAGCTTGTCGCCGTACGGCACATCGGTACTGCCCAGGACCAGCTGCGCCAGCTCGCGGAACAGCTCTTCGGTGAGGTCCATGTTGTCTTCGTAGTCGGCGTAGGCCTGGTAGAACTCGAGCATGGTGAACTCGGGGTTATGCCGGGTCGAGACGCCTTCGTTACGGAAGTTGCGGTTGATCTCGAAGACACGCTCGAAGCCACCGACCACCAGGCGCTTGAGGTACAGCTCCGGCGCGATACGCAGGAACATCGGCAGGTCCAGCGCATTGTGGTGAGTTTCGAACGGCTTTGCCGCGGCGCCACCGGGGATGGTTTGCAGCATCGGCGTTTCGACTTCGAGGAAGTCGCGCTCGTTGAGGAACTTGCGGATATGGCCGATCACCTGCGAACGAACACGGAAGGTGTGGCGAGTCTCCTCGTTGACGATCAGGTCGACGTAACGCTGGCGGTAGCGCTGCTCGGTGTCGGTCAGGCCGTGGTGCTTGTCCGGCAGCGGGCGTAGCGATTTGGTCAGCAGGCGTACGTCGGTCATCTCGACATAAAGATCGCCCTTGCCTGAACGCGCCAGGGTGCCTTCAGCGGCGATGATGTCGCCCAGGTCCCAATGCTTGATCGCTTCCAGAGTATCGGCCGGCAGCGTCTTACGATTGACGTAGACCTGGATGCGCCCTGTCATGTCTTGCAGGACCATGAAGGCGCCGCGATTGAGCATGATGCGTCCGGCAACCTTTACCGGGATCGCCGCTTCAGCCAGCTCTTCCTTGGTCTTGTCGACGTACTTCTGCTGCAGGTCGTTGCAATAGCTGTCGCGACGGAAGTCGTTGGGGAAAACGTCGCCCTTGGCGCGTTCGGCAGCCAGTTTTTCCTTGCGCTGAAGGATCAGGCTGTTTTCTTCCTCGTGGATGGCGTGCTGGTTCAGCGGTTGTTCGCTCATGGTTTAAAAATGCCTAGATCGAATGAATGAATCCCGGGGAGGGTGTGTTGGAAGGCGTTTCACTTCAGCCCACCATGGCCTGCCCCTATTTTGGTGGGCTGAAGCCCACCCTACATCTGGACACTGGAACTCGAGTTGGGTGGGCCGGGCGGCGTTCCGCTTCAGCCCACCCACGCTGGCCAAGCTCAGTAGCGTTAAAGCCCTTGCTTCAAACTGGCTTCGAGGTACTGGTCGATGTCGCCGTCCAGCACCTTCTGGCAGTCGCTACGTTCCACGCCGGTACGCAAATCCTTGATGCGCGAATCGTCGAGCACATAGGAGCGAATCTGATGACCCCAGCCGATATCGGATTTGGTGTCTTCCAGCGCCTGGGAGGCCGCGTTGCGCTTCTGCATTTCCTGCTCGTACAACCGGGCCCGCAGCATTTTCATGGCGGTGTCCTTGTTGGCGTGCTGGGAACGCTCGTTCTGGCAGGCCACCACCGTGTTGGTTGGTACGTGGGTAATACGTACCGCCGAGTCGGTGGTGTTGACGTGCTGACCACCGGCACCGGAAGAGCGGTAGGTGTCGATGCGCAGGTCGGCCGGATTGATGTCGATCTCGACCCTGTCGTCGATCTCGGGCGAGACGAACACTGCCGAGAATGAGGTGTGGCGGCGGGCGCCAGAGTCGAACGGGCTCTTGCGCACCAGGCGGTGCACGCCGATCTCGGTGCGCAACCAACCAAAGGCGTACTCGCCTTTGATGTGTACGGTGGCGCCCTTGATACCGGCGACTTCGCCCTCGGACAGCTCGACGATCTCGGCGCTGAAACCGCGCTTGTCGGCCCAGCGCAGGTACATGCGCAGCAAGATGTTGGCCCAGTCCTGGGCTTCGGTGCCGCCGGAACCGGCTTGGATGTCGAGGTAGGCGTTGTTGGGGTCCATTTCGCCGCTGAACATTCGACGGAATTCCAGCCCTTCGAGGATGCCGCGCAGGCGGTCGAGTTCGGCGGCGACATCGTCCACGGCGCTCTGGTCGTCTTCTTCGACAGCCATGTCGAGCAGGTCGCGGGAATCGGCCAGGCCGCCCTCGAGGTCGTCGATGGTCTCGACGATCTGCGCCAGGGTGGCGCGCTCGCGGCCCAGGTTCTGGGCGTACTCAGGTTTGTTCCAGACGTTCGGGTCTTCGAGTTCGCGGTTTACTTCGACGAGACGATCATGCTTCTGATCGTAGTCAAAGATACCCCCGAATTGACTGGGTGCGCTCGGACAGGTCCTTGATGCTGTTGAGGATCGGGTTGATTTCCATAGGTCGGCAGCTCTCAATCGGACGGTGCGAAAAGCCGGCGATTATAGCGCAGCAGGCCGCCGCTGACAGCCCACACGGGACCGCCGGAGCGGCAAAAGTCAAGCGGACTTAGTTTAGGAACGAGCGGAGGCGGCCCAGTGACCGCCCCGCATGCGGTCAGGCGGAGACGCCGCGAACCTGGCTTTCCAGTTCGGCTTTCAGCCCAGCATCAAGTTTCAACTGGCGCCCCAGTTCGTCCAGGTAGGCACGCTCCATGAACTGTTCTTCGTCCACCATCAGCACGCTGGCGATATACATCTCCGACGCCATTTCGGGCGTGGTAGCAGCCGCGGCAACGTCTACCGGATCGAGTGGCTTGTTCAGCTCGGCTTCAAGCCAATGCTGCAAAGCTGGGTCATCAGTGAGCTGGGCCAGTTCAGCCTCGATCATCTTGCGTTCCTGCTCGTCGACGTGTCCGTCGGCTTTGGCCGCGGCGACCAGCGCCTTGAGGATGCCCCGGCTGTGCTCTTCCACTTGCTCGGGTGGCAGCCGGTCCACTGTCTTTGGCTCGGTCTGAACGGGGTTCGGCTGAGTCACCCCGGCCCCGCCCTGCTGCGCCTGTTGTGCCTGCCAGTTGCCGTAGGCTTTGTAGGCCAGCATGCCGAGCGCGGCCAGCCCGCCATAGGTGACGGCCTTGCCACCCATGCGGCGCCCTCGTCGGCTACCGAGCAACATGCCAAGCGCGCCGGTTGCCAGCGCGCCTTTCCCACCGCCGCCCGCACCTCCGAGCAAGCTGCCAAGCGGTCCGCCTGCGCCGGAAAGCATGTCACCGAGCGAGCCGCTGCTGCTGCCCTTCGGAGCGCCTGGAGGCGTAACGGAGTTCTGATGTTTTTGGAGAAGGTCCTGCCCAGACTTGAGCAGCTGATCGAGCAAACCGGAGGCTTTCATGGTATTTCCTGCTTACGAATGGAGGGGTTAGTCGAGCGAATCGGGGACTTGCCGGATCGGCGTATTACGATGGGCGGCACGTACATATTGGGCAGGCCAGGGCACCGAGTTATCACGCAGATCTTCGGCCGCGTGCAGCGGCCAGTAAGGGTCGCGCAGCAGCTCGCGGGCGAGCAGGATCAGGTCCGCCTGACCGGTGCGCAGAATGTGTTCGGCCTGGACCGCCTCGGTGATCATGCCGACCGTGCCAGTGGCGATACCCGCTTCGCGGCGGACCTGCTCGGCAAACTGGGTTTGATAACCCGGCCCAACGGGAATCTCGGCGTTGACCGCTGTACCGCCGGACGATACGTCGATCAAGTCGACGCCCAGCGTCTTCAGCCGACGCGCCAGTTCGACGGTTTCTTCCGAATTCCATCCGTCCTGAACCCAGTCGGTTGCCGACAGGCGAACGAATAGCGGCAGCTCCTCCGGCCATACGGTGCGCACCGCCTGGGTAACCTCCAGCAGCAGCCGAATGCGGTTTTCAAACGAACCGCCATAGCCATCCTGACGCTGGTTGGAAAGCGGTGAGAGGAACTGATGCAGCAAGTAGCCGTGGGCGGCGTGTATCTCTGCGATCTTGAAGCCCGCCGCCAGAGAACGCTCGGCGGCACGAACGAATGCCTGGATGACGTCTGCGATCCCTGCGTCATCGAGCGCAGTGGGCACCGCATGCTCCGGGTCGAAGGCAATGGTCGACGGCCCCACCGGTGTCCAGCCTCCAGCGGCGATGGGAACGCTACCGTGGCGTCCGAGCCACGGCTGCCAGGTGCTGGCCTTGCGGCCAGCATGTGCCAGCTGAATGCCCGCGACCGAACCCTGAGCCTCAATGAAGCGCGTAATACGCCGCAGCGGCTCCACGTGCTCATCCGACCATATGCCGAGATCCTCGGGTGAAATCCGCCCGCTGGCTGTAACTGCAGTTGCCTCGATAATCACCAGCCCCGCGCCACCCACCGCACGACTGCCCAGGTGCACCAGATGCCAATCGTTGGCCATGCCAGCCTTTGCCGAGTACTGGCACATGGGCGATACGGCAATACGATTGGGCAGGGTCAGCTGGCGCAGGGTGAGCGGCTGGAAGAGCTGTGTCATGGAAACCTCGACTGCATGGGATGCGTTTTGGACATCCTTCAGTACAGACTGTTTCGGTGACTTTGCTCGGCTTGGACTGTGTTTGCTGAAGAATCGGTGACGGGGTGTTGCAAGCTGTGCGCGAGCAAAATCCCTTCACCGGTGCGGCGCAACGCTCGCACAACGTGAAGATGCATCCGGGGCGGCGCCGCGCGCAACGTTGGCTAATGCCGCGGGCTACGGGCTCCAGCTTGTCTAGAAAGAGTTAGAGCATCAGAAGATCGGGTTGCCCGCCCCGATCAACCAACGCCTTCAGTTACGCCGCCTCAACCTCGACCGGCACGCCATTGAGCGCTGCGTTTCCAGACAAGGCATCGAGCTGGCGCTCATCGGTAAGGTCGTTGGCACTGGCGCCCGGCTGACGATTAGCGATCTCCAGCTGGACGCCGGGACGACCATGGCCCCAGCCATGCGGCAGGCTGACCACACCGGGCATCATCTCGTCGCTGGTGGCGACTTCAACTTCGATCATGCCAACCCGCGAGCGCACCCGCACGCGCTGACCATCAAGCAGTCCCAGCCGGCTCAAATCTGCGGGATTCATCAGCAGCTGATGGCGCGGCTTACCCTTCACCAGACGGTGATAGTTGTGCATCCAGGAGTTATTGCTGCGCACGTGGCGGCGTCCAATCAGCACCAGCTGACCGGCAGGCACACTGGTCGCCGCAGCGAAACGCTGGAGATCACCGAGGAACAGCGATGGCGCCGCCTGGACCCGCTGCCCCTCGGTTTTCAAGCGGCTGGCCAGATTCGACTTCAACGCACCGAGATCGAGCCCGTGCGGATAGTCGCGCAGCTTGGAGAGGCTCAAGTCGAGCTCGCTTTTTTCTCCATACGGGCCGGCCCGCAAGCTGCGGTCAATCATCTGTTCTGGCGCCATGGTGGGCTTGAGCTCAGCGCCAACACGCGCTGCGAAGGCCCGGGCCAGACCGACGAATATTTCCCAGTCATGCAGCGCACCCGCCGGCTTGTGGAGGACCGGCTCGTTGAAGCGGGTAACGTTGCGCACGGCGAAGACGTTGAAGGTAGTGTCGTAGTGATCATGCTCCAGCGGCGCGGTCGGCGGCAGGATCAGGTCGGCGTAGCGGGTGGTTTCGTTGATGTAAAAATCGACGCTGAGCATGAACTCCAATCCGTCCAGCGCCTGTTCCATTTTTCGCCCGTTCGGCGTGGAAAGCACCGGATTTCCGGCAACGGTGACCAGCGCCCGAATCTGTCCTTCCCCTTCGGTGAGCATTTCTTCGGCCAACGCTGACACCGGCAACTCACCACCGTATTCCGGCAGGCCCGATACGCGGCTCTGCCAGCGGTTGAAGTGCCCACCTGAGGTACTCGCGACCAGGTCAACCGCCGGCTCTGTGCAAAGCGCGCCGCCCACACGATCCAGGTTACCTGTCACCAGGTTGATCGACTGCACGAGCCACTGACACAGCGTCCCGAACGCCTGAGTAGAGACGCCCATCCGCCCGTAGCAGACCGCTTTGTCTGCGGCAGCGAAGTCCCGCGCCAGTTGTCGAATCTGCTCCGCCGGCACGCCGCAGCGCGGCCCCATCGCTTCCGCAGTGAACGGCGCAACCGCGGGTCGGAGTTCATCCAGCCCCTCTACCGGAAGATGGCTGGCACGTGTCAGGCCTTCATCGAACAAGGTATTGAGCAAGCCGAACAGCAACGCCGCATCTTCACCCGGGCGGACGAACACATGCTGATCGGCAATAGCGGCGGTTTCACTACGGCGCGGATCGACTACCACCAGCTTGCCGCCGCGCGCCTGCACGGCCTTGAGGCGCTTTTCCACGTCTGGGACGGTCATGATGCTGCCGTTGGAGGCCAGCGGATTGCCGCCAAGGATCAGCATGAAATCGGTATGGTCAATGTCTGGAATCGGGATTAGCAGGCCGTGGCCGTACATCATCAGGCTGGTCAAATGATGCGGCAGCTGGTCGACCGAGGTAGCGGAGAAGCGATTGCGGGTTTTCAGCTGACCGAGAAAATAGTTGCTGTGGGTCATCAGCCCGTAGTTGTGCACGCTGGGGTTGCCCTGATAGACCGCCACGGCGTTGTTGCCATGCCGCTCGCGAATCTCAGCCAGGCGCTCGGCGACCAGCGCAAACGCCTCGTCCCACTCGATCGCCTGCCACTCGTTGCCGACACGACGCATCGGATGGCGCAGGCGGTCCGGATCGTTCTGGATGTCCTGCAACGCGACGGCCTTGGGGCAGATGTGACCGCGACTGAAGCTGTCCTGAGCGTCGCCCTTGATGGAGACGATCTGCTCATCGCGGGTTTCGATGGTCAGGCCACAGATGGCCTCGCACAGGTGGCAGGCACGGTGGTGCTGGGTCGTTTCGCTCATCGCAGGCTCCGGAGGATTGTTCTTGTAATCCAATCACTCTAGGCCGGAGCCAGGCCGGCGCCAATCATGCACGTCGTGGCATATATGGGGCGATTCAGATAACCGATCTTCGTCAGCTCAGCCCTTTACCCTTGTAGCGAGTGCAGCCTTTCTGCCGGAGACAATCCCAACACCGAGTCACCGACAAGCTGGCAGCATCGATGTGGAGCGAGCCGCTAACCTTGTAGGAGCGAGCTTGCTCGCGATCAAGGCCTCCACGCAGCAGAAACTCACCTAAGGCTCCTTAACCTTTACATCCCCAGCGGGCAGATTCGATCGTCAGCGCGCCGCGATATGCGCCACCAGTAGCTGCACGCTTTCCCGACCGCGAAACTCGTTCACGTCCAATTTGTAGGCCAGATCGGCCCAGCGCACGGTGGGGTTGGGCCACAGCTCGCGATCGATGTTGAAGGCAATGCCATCGAGGGTCAGCGAGCCGCATTCGCTCTTGAGCACCATCTTCAGGTGCTTCTCGCCGACCAGTCGCTGCTGCACCAGCTGGAACACACCATGGAACACCGGCTCGGGAAAATGCTGCCCCCACGGACCAGCATTGCGCAACGCCTTGGCCAGTTCCAGATGGAACTCCTGAATGCTCAGCTGCCCATCGGTTAACAATCGCCCGGTGAGGTCGTCTTCGCACAACTGACGCCGCACTTCGGCGTCAAAGGCCGCCGCGAACGCGCCGAAATTCGCCTCCGGCAGCGACAGACCAGCCGCCATCGCGTGGCCGCCGAACTTGCTGATCAGGCCGGGATGGCGCGCCGCGACAGCATCCAGTGCATCACGGATATGAAAGCCCGGCACCGAACGCGCGGAGCCTTTCAGCACGCCCTCGCCAGCGTCGGCAAAGGCGATGGTCGGACGGTGATAGCGTTCCTTGAGCCGTGAAGCGAGGATGCCGATTACGCCCTGGTGCCAGTCCGGTTCGAACAGGCAGAGGCCGAATGGCATGTCTTCGAGTGGCAAATCCTTCAACTGCGCCAGCGCCTCGCGCTGCATGCCCTGCTCGATGCCCTTGCGATCCTGATTGAGCTGATCGAGCTGAACGGCCATGTCGCGCGCCAGCGCTTCGTCTTCGCAGAGCAGGCATTCGATGCCCAGCGCCATGTCGTCCAGCCGCCCCGCCGCGTTCAATCGCGGGCCAAGGATGAAGCCGAGATCGGTCGAGGTGATGCGGCTGTGATCGCGCCCGGCAACCTCCAGAATTGCCCTTAACCCAGGCCGTGCACGACCAGCACGGATCCGAGCCAAACCTTGATGAACGAGGATTCGATTGTTCGCGTCCAGCGGCACCACATCGGCAACGCTGCCGAGCGCAACCAAGTCCAGCAGCTCGGCCAGGTTCGGCTCGGCCCAGCCATTGCGGGTAAACCAGCCTTTTTCACGTAGCGCGGCGCGCAAGGCCAGCAGCACATAAAAAATCACCCCGACCCCGGCGATGCACTTGCTCGGGAAGGCGCATTCCGGCTGATTGGGGTTGACGATGGCATCGGCCGCCGGCAGTTCTGGACCCGGCAGGTGATGGTCGGTCACCAGGACCTTGAGCCCTGCGGCTTTGGCCGCCGCGACGCCATCCACGCTGGAGATGCCGTTGTCCACCGTCACCAGCAGATCGGGCTGACGCTCGAGCGCCACGGCGACGATCTCCGGCGTCAGGCCGTAGCCGTACTCGAAGCGATTGGGCACCAGATAATCTACATGCGCTGCGCCCAGCTGGCGCAGCCCCAGCACACCCACAGTGCTGGCGGTGGCGCCGTCGGCATCGAAGTCGCCGACGATGAGAATGCGCTGCCGCTTCTCCAGCGCCTCGACCAGCAACGCCACGGCAGCGTCGATCCCGCTGAGCTGGCCGTACGGAATCAGCCGTGCCAGCCCTTTGTCCAGCTCGCTGATCGACTGCACGCCACGGGCTGCGTAGAGACGCGTCAGCAGCGGCGGCAGGTCGCCCAGGTCGGGGAGCTGTTCGGGAAGAGGACGGGGTTCGATGCGCATCTGTTGATTATCCGGTGCAACTGAAGTGAGTGACATTGATGTAGCGAGCGGGGCCGGGCAGCCAAACGCAGGACGTGGCAGACGCGACTGGCAGGGTCGCTATTGGCGCAAATGGCCAGACAGTCGCAGCGGGAACGCCGACGCGACCTGCGCCGCTTGGACCGGCCGCAAGCATACAGGAATGAAATGTTGCCGGGCCGCCCGCCGACGTGTGCCCAATGATCAGCAATCGCAGATCAATGCTTTATCATCGTGGCGACCGCACTAGGCCAATACGAAACCCGCCATTACCCCGGAGACCGCCATGAAGCGCCTGCTACTTAATTGCGATATCGGCGAGAGTTTCGGGGCCTGGACGATGGGCTTGGACGCCGAGGTCATGCCCTTCATCGATTGCGCCAACATCGCCTGCGGCTTTCACGCGTCGGACCCGCAGATCATGCGCCGCACCGTCGCCCTGGCAACGCAACATGAGGTGAAGATCGGCGCGCACCCCGCCTACCCCGATCTGGTCGGCTTCGGTCGGCGCTCCATGGCCTGCAGCCCGGATGAAGTGGAGAACATGCTGCTCTATCAGATCGGCGCACTGGACGGCATCTGCCGCGCCGAAGGCACTCAGGTTCGCTACGTCAAACCGCACGGCGCGCTCTACAACGACATGATGCGCAAGCCCGAGCTGCTCCGCGCGGTGATGAACGCGGTCATCGCCTACTCGCCGGCGCTGCCCTTGATGCTGATGTCCACCCGTGACAACAGCACTGCCCAGATGCTAGCCGACGAGCTTGGTGTGACCCTGTGGTTCGAAGTGTTCGCCGACCGCGCCTACGACCCGGACGGCATGCTGGTCTCTCGCAGTCAGCCCGGCGCCGTTCATCACGACGCCGACACGGTCGCGGTCCAGGCCTTGCGCCTGGCTAAAGGCGAAGCACTTACCGCCAGCGACGGCAGCGCGCTGGTGCTGCGCGCCGACAGCCTCTGCGTACATGGGGACAACGTCGGCTCCGTCGCCGCAGTCCAGCGGATACGCCAGACACTCCAGAGCCTGGCAGGATGAAGCCACGAATCGAAGTGGTCGGCATCGATTGTCTGATGCTGCGCCTGTTCGACGAGATCGACGAAACCCACATGCCGTGGCTACTCGCAGCGGCCCGGCGGCTACGCGAGGCGTTCGGTGGGGCGCTGCTAGATATCGTGCCCTCCTACACAACCTTGCTGGTGCATTACGACCTGAGCCAACTGGATGATGATCAGGCGCGTCAGCGAGTGGCTGAAGCGCTGCATGATCTGCAGCCGGACACAGGCGGACAGGTACGCGAACTGAACATTCCGGTGTGGTACGACCCGAGCGTCGGACCTGAACTGGAGGTATTGGGCCGACGCAGCGGGCTCGGCACGGCAGGCGTGATCGAAAGGCATAGCGCGCGCACCTATCAGGTCTTTGCGCTGGGCTTTGCACCGGGCTTCGCCTTCATGGGCTTGGTCGACGAACGCCTCGCCAGCCCGCGCCTGCAAACGCCGCGTAAACGAGTGCCAGCTGGCAGCCTGGGGATCGCCGATCGCCAGACGGCCATTTACCCGCTGGTATCGCCAGGCGGCTGGAACCTCATCGGACGCAGCCCGACTCGCCTGTTTGACCGGCAGCTGGACGGCTACAGCATCTGGCAACCCGGTGACCGGGTCTGTTTCCAGCCCATTGATCGCGCCGAATTCCTGCGGCTTGGCGGGGACGACACGCCCTACGAGGAAGCGCCATGAGCCTGTTGATCGAGCGCAGCGGCGCCCTGGCCAGTCTGCAGGACGGCGGTCGATTCGGCGTCCGCCATCTGGGCGTGACTCAGGGTGGCGCTGCCGATTGGGTGTCGCAAGCATCGGCCAACTGGCTGCTGGGTAATCCGCTTCAGGCCGCTACCGTGGAAATCACCCTGGGCAATCTTGTTCTGCTTGCCGAAGCGGACGGCTGCCTGGCCTTGAGCGGCGCCGACCTGGCCGCAACGCTGGAAGACCAACCCATCACGCCAGGACGCAGCTTCAACATCCGCAAGGGCCAGCGCCTGCGTTTTGGCACGCCGCAACTGGGCGTGCGCGCCTATCTCGCCGCCCCCGGCGGATTCACGGCGCCGCAACTTCTGGGCAGCTGCGCCACGGTACGCAGAGAGGGACTCGGCGGCTTGCACGGCAATGGCCAGCCACTGGTTACAGGCGACCTTCTGGCCTGGAATGGCTCACCAGCTAGCAGGCGTGAATTGAAGTCTGAACAGACCCCAGCATTGTTTACCGACGCTCCGCTGCATGTCGTGTTAGGGGCGCAGATCGGAGACTTCAGCGGCCAGAGCCTGTTCGAGGCGTTCAACTGTTCATGGACAGTGGATCAGCGTGCCGACCGCATGGGCATTCGTCTGCTAGGGCCAATGCTGCGCTGTTCACGGCAAACAATGATTTCGGAAGGCGTGCCGCTGGGCGCCATCCAGGTCCCGCCAGATGGCCAGCCCATCGTATTGCTCAATGACCGGCAGACGATTGGCGGCTACCCGAGACTGGGAGCGCTGACACCACTTGCGGTCGCACGCCTGGCGCAGTGCCTGCCAGGCACCGAGGTGCAATTGAAACCGGTGGCACTGCAAGCCGCGCAACGCGAGCAACGGCTGTTGCTCGCCCAGTGGCACTAACGGCGTCAGCGGCGCGAAACCATGCACGGCTGACCAGCCTGTAAGTGTCCGAGCAGGCGCAGTACTGACAATCCTGGCTCAGGCCTAGAAGCCAGACTTGTCAGCCGCTGAAGGCTCAGCCGCGCTCACCAACCAACCACTCCAACGGCACTTCGTGCTGGCCACGCTCGTCGGTGATAAACAGTGCGCCCTCGCTGACCATCACGCTCCAGCTGACCGACCTTGGCAGATCGCGCGCGACGGCTTCCAGCGCTTCTTGCCCCACCGCTACCACGTTGATCTTTTTCAGGCTGCGCACGCTGTCGAGCACCTTCGTCTGCCATACCCGCAGATTGCCGTAGGCCACCAGGCTGAAACGTTCGGCGCGCCGCGAGCACCAGGTGATCCGCTCGGCATCCGGCTGGCCGACCTCAATCCAGTGCAGCACGCGGTCATCGAGGCTCTTTTCCCAGAGCGCCGGCTCATCGACATCCGACAGCCCCCGACCGAACGCGAGCTTTTCGTCATACCAAAGCACGTAGGCGATCAGCCGTGCCACCAGCCGCTCCTCGGTTTCCGAGGGATGCCGAGCAACAGTGAAGCGCAGATCCTGATACACGTGGCGGTCAAGATCGGTGAGATTGATCTCTACCTTATAAGGTGTGGCTTGCAAGGCCATGACAGCTCCAGGCGGCAAAAGGAGGCGCAGTTTAGCCTATTGGCACAGCCTCAGAGGCGACCGTAGCGTGGGTTCCCGCGCCGCCCGGAGAAGGTAAAATCCGACGAGCGTTCTTTGACAATCGTTCTCATTATATTTAGCATCCGCTTATTCGCAGACCCAACGGGTAGTTCATATGTACGTGTGTCTTTGCCAGGGCGTTACCGACGGCCAGATCCGTGAAGCCATCTACGAAGGTTGCTGCAGCTATCGTGAAGTGCGAGATGCTACTGGCGTGGCCACGCAATGCGGTAAATGCGCATGCGTTGCCAAGCAGGTTGTTCGCGAAACCCTGAGCGATATCCAGAGTGCCAGCACTTCTCTCGCTTACCCTGCAGGTTTTGCGCCTGCCTGAAACCCTGTCGATATTCCGGAGCCGGGCACATGCCCGGCTTTTTTCTGCCCGCGAATCAAAGCCTTGGCGCCAAGTCGCGGAACAGACTTATTCTTATTCCGCTTTACCCTTTATCATTCAAGGACTTAGGTTTGACAGTACCTAGGTTCGTGGCCAGACTGCGCTTATCAACGAACCCGATTCGACGCAGGACACCAACATGAAAGGCGACAAGCTGGTCATTCAGCATCTGAACAAGATCCTTGGCAACGAACTGGTCGCAATCAACCAGTATTTCCTGCATGCGCGCATGTATGAAGACTGGGGACTCGGCAAGCTCGGCAAGCATGAGTACAAAGAATCCATCGACGAGATGAAGCATGCTGACAAGCTGATCAAGCGCATCCTGTTCCTCGAAGGCCTGCCTAACCTGCAGGACCTCGGCAAATTGCTGATTGGTGAAAACACTCGCGAAATGCTCGAATGTGACCTCAAGCTCGAGCAGGGCGGCATCCAGGATCTCAAGGTCGCGATCGCCTACTGTGAGAGCGTCGGTGACTACGGCACTCGCGAATTGCTCGAAGACATCTTGGAATCCGAAGAAGAACATATCGACTGGCTGGAAACCCAGCTGAGCCTGATCGGCAAGGTCGGCATGGAGAACTATCTGCAGTCGCAGATGGACGAGTAAAAGCGTCCGAGCTGTAATGAAACGGGAGCCTCGGCTCCCGTTTCTTCGTTATTGCCTAGCACCTCGTTGTAAACACGAGCCACTTTTTGACCTGAGCGAGCCGAAATGCAGACGAAAAAAAACCCGCGGCCAGGCGGGTTCTCTTTTTGGAGTCGCGATCAGGCGCCAGCTTTCTCGACGGCCTGCTTGATCAGCGGTTGCAGCTCACCCTTTTCGAACATTTCCAGGATGATGTCGCTGCCACCGACCAACTCGCCATCCACCCACAGCTGGGGGAAGGTCGGCCAGTTGGCATACTTCGGCAGATTGGTGCGGATTTCAGGATTTTGCAGGATGTCGACGTAGGCGAACTTCTCGCCACAGCCCATCACAGCCTGGGTCGCACGGGCAGAAAATCCACACTGCGGGGCGTTGGGCGAGCCTTTCATATAAAGCAGCACCGGGTTCTTTTCGATCTGCTCTTTGATGGTTTCGATGATATCCATGGGGCACCTCGGCTAGTCTCGGTTGCCGCGCATTGTACAGAACAGCAGCCTAAAAGCCGAGTCGCGGGCTCGGCTTTTATCAGCTCGCATCCAGCACAGCTCGCCTGCAGCGCCGGAATCTGGCGCGCTGAGGCCGATTTGCGCCGGCTGAGACTTTCTGGATAAGATCGCGCCTTTCCCGTTTCGTCGCCATCTATGCGACCCCTGTCGTAGGCCCTTCTTTTTTCGTCGAAATCTACGGCCTCGACTGCGGCAATGAAAGGTAGTTGATATGAGCGCAAGGCATTTTCTCTCACTGATGGATTGCACGCCCCAGGAGCTGTTAGGCCTGGTCCGTCGCGGCATCGAGCTGAAGGATCTGCGCGAGCGCGGCATTCTGTTCGAGCCGCTGAAAAACCGCGTCCTGGGCATGATTTTCGAAAAAGCCTCGACCCGCACGAGACTATCTTTCGAAGCGGGGATGATTCAGCTCGGCGGCCAAGCCGTATTTCTCTCGCCGCGCGACACGCAATTGGGCCGCGGCGAACCGATCAGCGACTCAGCCATCGTCATGTCGAGCATGCTCGACGCCGTCATGATCCGCACTTTCGCTCATTCAACGCTGACCGAGTTTGCAGCGAACTCCTCGGTGCCGGTGATCAACGGTCTTTCAGACGATCTGCACCCCTGCCAACTGATGGCCGACATGCAGACTTTTCATGAGCTGCGCGGCAGTATCGCGGGCAAGACCGTCGCCTGGGTCGGGGATGGCAACAACATGTGCAACTCCTATATGGAGGCCGCGCTTCAATTCGATTTCCTGCTGCGTATCGCTTGCCCGGCGGGCTACGAGCCCAAGAGCGAGCTGCTCGCGAAGGCTGGAGACCGAGTGCAGGTTTTCCGTGACCCACGCGAAGCGGTAGCGGGTGCACACCTGGTCAGCACAGACGTCTGGGCCTCCATGGGCCAGGAAGACGAAGTCGCCGCTCGTATTGCCACCTTCCGCCCCTACCAAGTCGACCGCGCCTTGCTCGACGCGGCAGCCGAAGACGTCCTGTTCATGCATTGCCTGCCGGCGCATCGCGGCGAGGAGATCAGCCACGACCTGCTCGACGACAAGCGAGCAGTCGCTTGGCAACAGGCCGAAAACCGTCTGCATGTACAAAAAGCCCTGCTTGAGTTTCTGGTCGAGCCGGCTTACCACCACGCATGAGCCATGAACCGCTGCTGCATCTGCGCAACCTCGACTGCGGCTATGGCGGTCAGAGCATCGTGCAGAGTCTCAATCTGCACCTGAATCGCGGCGATATCGGCTGTCTCCTGGGGCCATCCGGTTGCGGTAAAACCACTACATTGCGGGCTATCGCCGGATTCGAGCACGTCAACGAAGGCGAGATCCAGCTCGGCGACGCCGTGCTTTCGCGCCGTGGTTTTACCCTGGCGCCCGAGAAGCGCAGGGTCGGCATGGTGTTTCAGGACTATGCCCTGTTCCCGCATCTGACCGTGACGGAAAACATTGGCTTCGGTATCCGCAAGCATCCGCAATCGCAACGCATCGTGCGAGAAATGCTTGACCTGGTGCATCTCGCGCCGCTCGGCAAACGCTATCCGCACGAGCTTTCCGGCGGCCAGCAACAGCGTGTTGCGCTCGCCCGAGCCCTTGCGCCCGAGCCGGAACTGCTTTTACTAGACGAGCCTTTCTCCAACCTCGATGGCGACCTGCGCCGGCGCCTGAGCCACGAAGTTCGCGAAATTCTCAAGGCGCGTGGCACCAGCGCCATTCTCGTCACCCACGATCAGGAAGAAGCCTTCGCTGTCAGCGATCAGGTCGGCGTGTTCAAGGATGGTCGGCTGGAACAGTGGGACACGCCGTTCAACCTGTACCATGAGCCGCTTACACCCTTCGTGGCGAGTTTCATAGGCCAGGGGTATTTCATCCGCGGCCAGCTGATTGACCCGGAGACAGTACAGACCGAACTGGGCGTCATTCGCGGCAACCGCGCCTACACCATGCCGGCTGGCAGCTCGGTGGATGTCCTGCTGCGTCCGGATGACATCGTCTATTCGCCGGAAAGCAGACTCAAGGCGCTCATCGTCGGCAAGACATTCCTTGGCGCCTCGACGCTGTATCGCCTGCAGCTGCCTACCGGCAATCAGCTGGAGGGGATATTTCCCAGCCACGCGGACTACCCGACTGGCCAGGAAGTCGGTATTGCCATTGCTGCCGACCATTTAGTGGTGTTTCCTGCGCAGGGCAGCGTGGCCGCCCATGAAAAGCTGCCAGACGCGGGCGTGCGTCGCTACAGCAGCAACGTCTGATCGCTGACAGCGCTGCGCCTCGCCTTAGCCCTCCAACGATCCTTGCACCGCCTCGCCACCTTGTGTCTTGAGGCGGCGCCCCTTGAAGAACTCGCTCAGCACCTGGCTGCACGCGTCCGCGCTCACCCCGCCCTCGATTAATACGCGGTGGTTGAGGAAATGCTGCGAAAAGAACTCTCCGCGACTGACCGCAACGCCAGCCTTGGGCTCCGTGGCGCCATACACCACCCGCTGAATACGCGAGTGGACGATCAAGCCTGCGCACATGCTGCAAGGCTCCAGCGTCACGTACAGCGTGCTGCCCGGCAACCGATAGTTTTCCAGGCTCGCCGCTGCATCGCGAATAGCGACCATCTCAGCGTGAGCACTGGGGTCGTGAGTGGAGATCGGACAATTGAAACCGCGGCCGATAACCTTGCCATCCTTTACGACCACCGCACCGACCGGCACCTCCCCTAGCCTTGCGCCTTCGGCCGCAAGCGACAACGCCTCGCGCATGAACTCATCATCGCGAGAACGATCAATGATCACCGGCTTTTTCATCTATTCCACCCGACTGTCGCTTCCATCAAACCACTTCAATCGCCGCCATCAGCCCGGTTTCCATGTGATCGATCACATGACAGTGGAACATCCATACACCAGGATTATCCGCCACCAGCGCAATTCGGGCCGTCTCGTTCTTGCCGAGCAAGTAAGTGTCGGTATACCAGGGATCGATTCGTTTGCGGTTAGACGAGATGACCTTGAAGGTCATACCGTGTAGATGAATCGGGTGCTGATATTGGCTGAGGTTGCGCAGCTCGAATATGTAATGACCGTTTTTCTTCAACGTGGCAATGGGCCGATCCGCACAGGTCTTGTCATTGATGTCCCAAGCCTGACCATTGATCTGCCAGAACGTGAACGCGTCGCCCTGCGCCGCGTCGCTGGACAACGTGCCGGCCCACTCGAAGTTGAAGCGCAGCGTTTCGGCCCGCTGCAGGTCCGGTTCAGCGATTGGGTTGGCTGGCAGCGGTGCCGGCCAGTTACCCTCGTCTTCTGTCGTGGCGATCGATGAGAGCGTAGCCAGCCTCAATGGGCCATTGCGCAAGGATAGCTGCTCGCCAGCAGGCGGCACTTTCAAGGCCAGATCGATGCGCATTCCCGGCCCCAGCCAATAGGCTTTCCCCAGAGGCCGCGGCGCGATCGGGTTGCCATCGATTGCATAGATACGCGCACTACCACCCGGCAGGTTCAGCCGGTAGGTGACGGTGTTGGTGAGATTGATGATGCGCAAACGCACCACTTGGCCCGCCGGCAGTTCAAGGGTTGGCGCGTGCTCCCCATTGATGGTCGACAATACGCCAGGTGTTCCTCCTCGGGCAGCTTCTCGCGGTACGCTGAAATCGGTGAAGTGTCCCTGCTTGTCGACATGCCAGTTCTTAAGGCTTAGCGTTCGCTCATGGCGAAAACCGCTCGGCTCGCGCTCCTCGACAATCAACGGCCCTACCAGGCCGCGCCCCAGCTGCTCGGCGCTCGACGTGTGTGGGTGATACCAGAAACTACCCGCGTCCGGCACTTGAAACAAATAATCGAACGACTCGCCAGGCAAGACAGGCAGCTGGGAAACATAAGGAACCCCATCCATATTCAGCGGCAGGCGGATGCCATGCCAATGGATAGTGGTGGGCTCCGGCAGGTGATTGGTGAAGCGCACCCGCAACCACTCCCCCTGTCTGGCGCGCAGTTCGACGCCCGGCGCCTGCCCACCGTAGCACCATGCTGGGGTCTTGGTGCCGGCGATCAACTCGATCTCAGCTGGAGCTGCGATCAGCTCGTAATCATGGGTCACGGGATCAGCGGGACGCCCAAGCCAATAGCGTGCTCCGCCACCGGCAACGCCCAACGCCGCTAGCCCAGCTAACCCGGACAGCACTTTCCTTCGGGTAAAAGTCATTTCATTCTCATCAAAACTGCACGAGCAGTGGCACAAACAACTAGATTGGAATCGCTCGCATTTGCATCATGCTACAGCTTCGTGCGCTATGTCGCAGCATGCAAGCAATGCCCCTAGCAAGCCCCTCAATTAATAACAGCGAACCCTAGCGCCTGATCGCGCGTCTACTAAGGAGACATCCATATCGAGGAGGCGCCATGCACCCCACTGCAGCCCAGGCCAAAGGCGAAGTCAGCCGAGGCATCACCTGGCTCGCTCGAAGCGGCTACGCCGCACGAGGCGTTGTCTATCTGATCGTCGGCATATTCGCCTTTATGGCCGGCATCGGCAGCGGAAACACCGTCGGCACCAAAGGCGCCATTCAACAATTGTTAGGGCAGCCCTTTGGGGAGACCTTGCTCTGGATCATGGTTGTCGGACTCGTGGCTTACGTGGCGTGGCGCCTAACCCAGGCGATTACCGACCCGGAAGGCCATGGCACCGATGCCAAGGGCTTAGTGATCCGGGCAGGTCTCGTAGGAAGTGCCGTGGCCTATACCCTGCTTGCCCTATTCACCCTTGGGCTGCTTGGTAGCTCCATCGGCGGATCAGGCGGCAGCGGAGGGTCAGGCGGCAGCGGAGGGTCAGGCGGCGACTTCCTCTCGGGCCTGCTTAGTTGGAAATACTCGAATTACCTGATCTATCTGGTTGCGCTGGTACCCTTGGGCGTTGGTATTGCCCACATCATCAAGGGCTGGAAAGCCAAGTTCGAAAAGTACTTCTACGCATCCGAACACGTCATGAAATGGGTTCGCCCCATTTCCCGCGCAGGTCTCATCGCACGCGGCGTCGCCTTTCTGGTAGTTGCCGGCATGCTCTTCACAGGTGGCAGCCACTACGAGCCAACCAACCCACCGGGCCTGGAAGATGCTCTGAATGCTCTGCAAAACTTGCCCTTCGGCACGTTCTGGCTATCGCTGGTTGGCCTTGGATTGGTGGCCTTCGCTATTTACAGCTTCTCCGAAGCGATTTGGCGCCGTATCGATACGCCGGCCGTCATGCACTGACTGGCACGCTGCAAAGCAGAAGCCCCGGCAACCCGGGGCTTCTTGGTTTTTATCAGACCGCTTGCTGAATCATTCCCACTCGATAGTCGCCGGCGGCTTGCTCGATACGTCGTACGTCACGCGTGAGATACCGTCGATTTCGTTGATGATGCGGTTGGAGACCTTCTCCAGCAGCTCATACGGCAGATGTGCCCAGCGTGCAGTCATGAAGTCGATGGTTTCTACCGCACGCAGGGCGACGACCCAGGCGTAGCGGCGGCCATCGCCGACGACACCCACCGACTTAACCGGCTGGAACACCACGAAAGCCTGGCTGGTCTTGTGGTACCAGTCGAAGTTGCGCAGTTCCTGGATGAAGATGTGGTCAGCACGACGCAGCAGGTCGGCGTATTCCTTCTTCACTTCGCCGAGGATGCGCACGCCCAGACCCGGGCCTGGGAAGGGATGGCGGTAGACCATGTCGTAAGGCAGGCCGAGTTCAAGGCCGATCTTGCGGACTTCGTCCTTGAACAGCTCGCGCAGGGGCTCGACCAACTTGAGGTTCATCTCCTCCGGCAGGCCACCAACGTTGTGGTGCGACTTGATTACATGGGCCTTGCCGCTCTTGGCACCAGCGGACTCGATGACGTCCGGGTAGATGGTGCCCTGAGCGAGGTACTGGATGTTGTCCAGCTTGCTGGCCTGGGCGTCGAACACGTCGATAAAGGTACGACCAATGATCTTGCGCTTCTTTTCCGGATCAGCTTCGCCAGCCAGATTGTCGAGGAACTGGGCTTCGGCGTCGGCACGGATCACCTTAACGCCCATGTTCTCAGCGAACATCGCCATCACCTGGTCGCCTTCGTGCAAGCGCAGCAGGCCGTTGTCGACGAACACGCAAGTCAGCTGATCGCCGATGGCTTTGTGCAACAGCGCCGCAACCACCGAGGAGTCGACACCACCGGACAGACCCAACAGCACGTTGGCCGAGCCGACCTGATTGCGAACCTGCTCGACCAGATCATCGACGATGTTGGACGGCGTCCACAGCGCTTCGCAGCCGCAGATTTCCAGCAGGAAACGCGACAGAATGCGCCCACCCTGGCGGGTATGGGTCACTTCCGGGTGGAACTGCACGCCATAGTAGCGACGGTCATCATCACCCATGGCAGCAATCGGGCAGCTCGGTGTGCTGGCCAGGATGTGGAAGCCTTCCGGCAGCGTCGTTACCTTGTCGCCGTGACTCATCCAGACGTCGAGGCCGAACACGCCGTCGTCGTCCATGTGATCTTCGATGCCGTCGAACAGCTTGGACTTGCCGACCAAGTCGACGCGCGCATAGCCAAACTCGCGCTCATCTGAACCCTGCACCTTGCCGCCCAGCTGCTCCGACATGGTCTGCATGCCGTAACAGATACCGAACAGCGGTACGCCGAGATCGAACACGGCCTGCGGCGCGCGCGGGCTACCTTCGGCGTGCACAGACTCCGGGCCGCCAGCCAGGATGATGCCGCGCGGCGCGAAGTCGCGAATGTCCTCATCGCTCATGTCGAACGGATGCAATTCGCAGTAGACGCCGAGTTCGCGCACGCGACGGGCGATCAGCTGGGTGTACTGCGAGCCGAAGTCCAGAATCAGGATGCGGTGAGCGTGAATGTCTTGATGGGCCATTTTTTTCCCCTGGAAAAAACGGCTGAAGGCTGAACGCAAGCGGCTGAACGAGACATTGCCCATCCAGCCGCTCAGCGATCAGCCTCCAGCGACAGAAATATCAACCAACCCGGTAGTTGGGCGCTTCCTTGGTGATCTGCACATCATGCACATGGGACTCGGCCATGCCGGCACCGGTGATGCGCACGAACTGCGGGTGGGTGCGCATGTGATCGATGGTCGCGCTACCGGTATAGCCCATGGAGGCGCGCAGGCCACCCATCAGCTGGTGAATGATTGCTGCCAGCGAGCCCTTGTACGGCACGCGCCCTTCGATGCCTTCCGGCACCAGCTTTTCGGCACCAGCGGAGGAATCCTGAAAGTAACGATCCGACGAACCCTGCGCCTGGGACATGGCGCCCAGCGAGCCCATGCCGCGGTAGGCCTTGTAGGAGCGGCCCTGGAACAACTCGATCTCGCCCGGAGCTTCCTCGGTACCGGCAAACATCGAGCCCATCATCACGGCATTGGCGCCGGCCACGATGGCCTTGGACAGATCACCGGAGAAGCGGATGCCGCCATCGGCGATCATCGGCACACCGGTGCCTTCGAGCGCGGCGGAGACGTTGGCGATCGCGGAAATTTGCGGCACGCCGACACCAGCGACGATGCGCGTGGTGCAGATCGAACCTGGGCCGATGCCGACCTTGACCGCGTCAGCGCCAGCCTTGACCAGGTCCAGCGCGGCTTCGGCAGTGGCGATGTTGCCGCCGATGACCTGGACCTGCGGGAAGTTATCCTTGACCCAACGAACGCGATCGAGCACACCGCGAGAGTGGCCGTGTGCGGTGTCGACGACGATCACATCGACGCCGGCAGCAGCCAGGGCTTCGACACGCTCGGCGGTATCGGCACCTGTGCCGACGGCGGCGCCGACACGGAGGCGGCCTTCACCGTCCTTAGAGGCCAGCGGGTAGGTCTTGGCTTTTTCGATGTCACGGAAGGTGACCAGGCCACGCAGGTGGAAGTTGCTGTCGACCACGAGCATCTTCTCGATGCGATGCTCATGCAGCTTGGCTTTGATTTCCTCGAGCCCCGTCCCTTCCTGAACGGTGATCAGCTTTTCCTTGGGCGTCATGATCGCGGCAACCGAATCACCGACGTTCGGCGTGAAGCGCAGGTCGCGCCCGGTGACGATCCCCACCAGTTCTTTGCCCGAGACCACAGGGAAGCCAGAGAAACCAAGCTCGCGCGCCTTGCGCAGCAGTTCGCTGATCTTGGTTTCAGGCGTCACGGTCGCCGGATCGTGAACGATGGCCGTTTCGTGGCGCTTGACCTTGCGCACTTCGGCGGCCTGCTGCTCGACATTCATGTTCTTGTGGATGATGCCGATGCCGCCTTCCTGCGCCATGGCGATGGCCAGGCGAGCTTCGGTGACGGTGTCCATTGCAGCCGAAACGAGGGGAATGTTCAGCTCGATTTCGCGGGTCAGGCGGGTCTTGAGGCTGACATCCTTCGGCAAGACCTCGGAATAACCCGGGATCAGGAGAACATCATCGAAAGTCAGGGCTTCTTGGCTGATACGCAGCATGGCGGGGGCTCCCAGGCGGGAAAAAGGAAGCGCGGCATTATACCCACGCACACCATTACGCTCAATGCAGTTGTAAGGTCCGCCGCGCGCGTTCCGCTTCGCTACGTCGAACAAATGACTGACCGGTCACCTCTACGCAACCACCACCGCCACCTTGAATCCCAGCCGTCCAGCGAACTCGTCAAGAAAGGGCTGGGCAAATACAGCCTCGCCCCAACCGTTGAAGATGAAGCCAAGATTGGAAAAGCCGCAAGCCGGAATGAACAGGAAGCCGTTGATGTCATCCTCGTACCCGCATTCCGGACAGGTGAAGGTGTCGGTCTGTGCAGGCATCCACTCGTCGAGACTCTCGAACAGCGCCTCACCAATCTCTTGCCGACATTCAGGGCATCCGGCCTCCTCGGCAAACGCCCGGGTCGGCGTGTAGATGCAGCGCTTGGTCACAACCTCCAAGCCATTGATCGGCTCAGCGAACGGCAACCGCTCAGGGTGCAGCACAACGTTGCGCGCACCCGATCCAAGCGCATAGGCCATGCCGCCAACACCGCGCCCACAGGTGGTTGGCAGCGCCTCGACGATGCGCCGCTCGGCAAGCCAACGCAGGATCATTCGCGCCTTGGCCTCATGGCCAGGAAAGGATGAGATACGCGGCACGACGATCGCTTGACTGTGACTCATGACTGACTCGAAAGGAGGCGAAGAAAGCGGCGCAGCATAATGACTACTCAGCGTAGGTCAACGACGCGGCGTCGCCTGTTGTCCGTTTGGCCATTCGCCCTCAGCGCCTAACCATACTTTTCCCTTATCATCCCGGCATGCTCAAAGATCCTTTCCAACGCCTCAATCTCGACCGTGAAGTGCTGACCGTCAGCCAGCTCAACGGTCGCGCGCGGCTGCTGCTCGAAGATGTCTTCGCCCAGGTGTGGGTAGAAGGCGAAATATCCAATCTGTCCAAGCCGGCATCCGGCCACGTCTACTTCACGCTGAAGGACAAGAGCGCCCAGGTGCGCTGCGCGCTATTCCGACAGAACGCCTTGCGTGTGCGTCAGGCGTTGCGCGACGGCCTCGCGGTAAAAGTGCGCGGACGGGTGTCCTTGTTCGAGGGCCGCGGCGACTATCAGCTGATTCTCGACAACGTCGAGCCAGCGGGCGACGGCTCGCTGCGCCTGGCATTCGAAGCGCTAAAGGAGAAGCTGAGCGCCGAAGGCTTGTTCGACGCCGCCGGCAAGCGCGCCCTGCCCGCTCACCCGCAGCGTATTGGCATCGTCAGCTCGCCCACCGGTGCGGTGATCCGCGACATCATTTCGGTGTTCCGTCGACGGGCGCCGCATGTTGCCCTGACGCTGGTACCGACCCCGGTCCAGGGCCGCGAAGCGACGGCACAAATCGTCCGTGCGCTGGAACTGGCTGACCGTGGCGGCTTCGATGCCCTGATCCTGGCGCGCGGCGGCGGCTCATTGGAAGACCTGTGGTGCTTCAACGAAGAAGTGGTCGCACGCGCCGTGGCAGCCTGCGAGACGCCGATCGTTTGCGCCGTAGGCCATGAAACCGACGTTTCCATTGCCGACTTCGTCGCCGACGTACGCGCGCCGACGCCTTCCGCGGCAGCCGAACTCCTAGCACCCAGCAGCGCCGACGTGCGCCAGCGACTCGATGGCCTGCGCCAGCGCTTGCTGCTGCGGATGCGGGACCGTTTACACCGCGAGGCATCGCGCCTCGAAGGCCTGACACGCCGGCTGCGACACCCAGGCGAGCGCCTGCAACAACAGGCCCAGCGCATCGACGATCTTGAACATCGCCTGCTGCGCGGCATCGACCGTCGACTCTGCGCCGGGCAGGAGCGCCTCGCCCGCTTCGAAACACGCCTTGCGGGCCAGCACCCAGGCCGAAACCTGAACCTGTTACGCCAACGCCTCGATCATCTGTCCAGCCGCCTACCCCGAGCAATGCAGGACACCCTGAAAGGCCATCGCCAACATTTACAGGGACTGGCGCAGACGCTGAATGTCGTCAGCCCGCTCGCCACCTTGTCACGTGGCTACAGCATCCTGCTCGACGAGCGCGGCCAGGCTATTCGGCATGCGGGCCAGACCCAGCCCGGCCAACGACTCAAGGCGCGCCTGGGCGAAGGCGAGCTGGACGTCAGGGTCGAAGACAATCATCAAACGCCCGTCACCTTGTCACTGCTGGACTAACCCACTTTTTGCCCAGGACTCTTATGCGTTTTGCCCTTGCCTTGCTGCTCTGCCTTTCACTTCCCGTCCACGCCGAAGGTTTTCTCACCCGCCTGCTCAACAAACCCGTACCCGGCGGCGTCGCGGTAATCGACCTGGGTAACGATGCCAGCGCGCCAACAGCACGGTACGACGGCAAACCCGTGCTGGTGGTTCGCGAAGATGACAAGCGCTGGATCGCCATTGTCGGCGTTCCGCTGTCGGTCAAAGCCGGTCAGCAGTCGCTGGATGTCGACGGCCAAGCACATGGCTTCCGTGTCGAACCTCGCACCTACCGCGAACAGCGCATCACCTTAAAGAACCAGCGCCAGGTCAACCCCAACCCGGCCGACCTCAAACGTATCGAGCGCGAACTGGACGAACAGACACGGGCCTATAGGCAGTTCAGCCCACGCCAGCCCAGTAACCTGTTGTTCGACAAGCCGGTCAACGGCCCGCTGTCCTCGCCGTTCGGGCTGCGCCGCTTCTTCAATGGTGAAGAGCGCAATCCGCATTCCGGGCTGGATTTCGCAGCAAAGACCGGTACACCGATCAAGACACCGGCTGCCGGCAAGGTCATTCTCACTGGCAATTATTTCTTCAATGGCAAAACCGTGTTCGTCGACCACGGCCAAGGCCTGATCAGCATGTTCTGTCATTTGTCGCAGATTGATGTGAAGGTCGGCGACGAGCTTGCCCGTGGTGCCGTGCTCGGCAAGGTCGGCTCCACCGGCCGAGCCACCGGCCCGCATCTACACTGGAACGTCAGCCTAAACGATGCACGGGTCGACCCGTCGATCTTCATCGGTGCGTTCAAACCCTGACCCGCCCCAAGGACCCCTTATGCTCATCAATGCGCAGGATTCGACGCTTGTCATCATCGACATTCAGGAACGGCTATTTCCCGCCATCGAAGACCACACCACGTTGGCCGAGCACAGCGCCTGGCTGATCCAGGTTGCCCAACGCGTCGGTGTGCCGGTGCTGGTCACCGAGCAGTACAGCAAGGGCCTCGGGCCTACGATCGCAGCCCTGCGCGATGGCATGGCTGACGAGGCGATCATCGAGAAGCTGCATTTTTCCGCAGCGCGCGATGGCGAACTGTTCAGGCGTCCCGGTGGCGACCGCAAGCAGGTCATCATCAGCGGCATCGAAACCCATATCTGCGTACTGCAGACCGCGCTCGACCTGCTGGCTCGCGGCAATCAGGTATTCGTGGTCGAAGAGGCTGTCGGATCGCGCCGCGCCAGTGATAAGGCGCTGGGCCTGGCACGCATGCAGCAGGCCGGTGCCAGCATCGTTTCGCGAGAGATGGTCGCGTTCGAATGGATGGAGCAGGCGGGTACCGAGCTATTCCGTTCCATCAGCCGCGAGTTCATTCGCTGATATGAGCAGCTTCTAGGTCTCCGCTTGCCGGACGCCAAATGACAGTGAGGACGCATGCAAGAAGAATTGAACACCTGGCTGGCATGGCTGAGCGAACATGCAGAGCTGCAGACACTTGTGTCCAGCGCCGCGCTGATATTCGCCGCCTGGCTCGCCAACTGGGTGGTCAAACGGATCCTCGTCCGCGGCCTGTACAAGGTGCTGCGCAGCTCACGTGAAACCGAGTTGCAGGATTTCGGCATTATCCGTCGGCTGTCCAACATCGTACCGGCGCTGGTGCTTTCCGTTGGCGTAAACGCTGTACCGGGCTTGCCGGAAGCAGCTGTCACGGTGGTGCGCAACGTGTGTGGTGGTTTCATCGTACTCACCATCGCGCTCGCTCTGGGCGCGCTGCTGGACATCATCAATATGATGTACCGGCGCCGATCGGATGCGCATGTGCACCCGATCAAGGGCTATCTGCAAGTCATCAAGATCGTGATTTATGCGGTCGCGACCATTCTCATCATTGCCACTCTGATCGATCGCTCACCACTGATCCTGCTGTCCGGCCTCGGCGCCATGGCCGCGGTCCTACTTTTGATCTTCCAGGACACCATCCTTTCGCTGGTGGCCAGCGTACAGATCACCTCCAACGATTTGATCCGCGTCGGCGACTGGGTGGAAATGCCGCAGCTGAATGTCGATGGCGACGTCATCGACATCGCGCTGCATACCGTGAAGGTGCAGAACTGGGACAAGACCATCAGCAACATCCCGACCAAGCGCTTTATCAGCGACTCGTTCAAGAACTGGCGGGGCATGCAGGAAAGCGGCGGCCGCAGGATCAAGCGCAGCCTATTTCTGGATCAGCAAAGCGTGCATTTTCTCAGCAGCGACGAATGCGAGCGCCTGCATCGTTTCAACCTGCTCGATGAATACCTCACCGAAAAACGCCGAGAGATTGACGAGTGGAATGCCAAGCTTGAAGAGCGCGGCAAGGAGCCGGTGAATACTCGACGCATCACCAACATTGGCAGCTTCCGTGCCTACGTAGAGCGCTACCTGCGCAGCCATGGAGGCATTCACCAAGGCATGACCCTGATGGTGCGCCAGCTCAGCCCTACCGCTGACGGCTTGCCGCTCGAGATTTACTGCTTCACCAACACCGTCGCCTGGACCCAGTACGAGGCCATCCAGTCAGACATTTTCGATCACCTACTGGCGATCCTGCCCGAGTTCGGCCTGCGCGTGTTCCAGCACCCGAGCGGTGCGGACATGCGCGAGGGCTATGGCTCGGTCAGCCAGCTGCTTAGCCGACCGATGCCGCAGTTGCCCCAACCGAGCGACCGGCTCGACGACGACAAGATCCAGGACGGCTGATTGCAGCCAGCAGTGGAAGACCACCGCTGGCTGCTTCATGCCTGCTGAAAATGCGTGTCAGAAGCTCATGTCGACCCGCGCCCAATAGGTGCGGCCCGGCTCGTTGACACGACGGGTTGCGTCGAGCCCGTAGTCGGCGAAGCCCGCGCTGCCGGCCAGGTTGAGGTGCTCGCTGTAGGCTTTGTCCAACAGATTGTCCACTCCCGCGCTTAACTTGAAGTGCTGATCCAAACGATAGGCACCGTTGACCGCCAGCACGCCAAAGCCGGCACTCTCGTCGAAGTCCTTGCCGACGACGGTGCCCTGGTTTTTTGCAACCCGGCCCTGCGACGCGACCACTCGCCAGAGGCCACTGGTGCTCCAGTCGTCACGCTCGTAGGTCAGGCCAAACCGCCCCTCCAGCGGCGGGATCTGCGGCATGGCACGGTCATCGCTGCGGTTCTTTCCCCATGCGTAGGCAAGGCTCGCATCGCCTTTCCAGTTGCGGGTGAACCGGTAGCTTGCGCCCATCTCGCCACCGGCAATGGCGGCGTCAATGTTGCTTACCTCCGCGCGGAGCATGCTGGGCATCACGCCGGGCACATAGCTGAACAGGATGTAGTCTTCGACCAAGCCGGCGTACGCGGAGACCCAGGCTTGCAGCAGGCCATCGGCGTACTGCAGGCCGATATCCAGCTGCGTGGTCTTCTCCGGCCGCACAGAATCGAACGGCTGCACGCTACCGACCGGACCGGGGTTGGAGACGAACAGCTCCCAGTAATCAGGGAACCGTTCGGCATGACCGAGGCCGGCGTACCCGGTGACCGGCATGCTGGCGAGCTCTTTTTCATAGCGCATGAAGCCGCTGTAGAGCGTGTCACGCCGGGTATCCCCTGCCGTCGGATTGGTCCAATCCTCACTGACCGGCATGCCCATCATGTTCTTCAGCGTCGGGTGATGGCTGTTGAAGAATGCTCGCTCATCGGTCGCCTCGTGCAGATCCAGCCGCAGACCGCTGATGACTTTCTCGCGTTCGCTGAGCTGCCAGGTCAGCTCGCCAAACAGGCCGTAGCTGTGCAGGACGGCATCCGGCACCCAGGGCAGCGCGTCGCTACCCGCCGCCGCCACCATCTGATTGACTGCACCGGTCGGGTTCATGACCTTGCGATGCTCGCTGCGCTGCGCATCAATGCCGGCCTTCAAGGCGACATCTGACCATTGCCAGGTGCCGACCAGTCGGCCACCGAGCGTGCGGCGGTCGACCCGCGACAGGGTCGGCTGGGTCATCATCATTGTCGGAACGAAGTCGCGCAGGCTGTAGTTGTCCATGACGTGGTCGGCGTAGTTGTAATAGACCTGCGCCTCCAGCCCGTAGAACGTCTCGCCGATATTGGTCTTCTCGAAGCGCAGCCCGAGACTTTCACGCTGGAACTGGCTGCCATCCATGCCCCGTCCAGCGTAGCGGGCGAAGCCGTCGCCACGGCCTGCGGTCAGCTCGACCAAGGTGTCCGCATCCGGCGTCCAGCCGAGCGCGACATCGGTGTTCCACTTGTCATAGCGCGACGGCACGGTATCGCCATCGCCGTCCGCGTAGTCGTCAGCCTGCGAGCTGTTGGCCATCAGCCGCGCGTAGCCCTGTGTGCTACCGGCGGCGGCGTCCAAGTTGCGGTCGAAGCGACCGTTAGAGCCGGTCAGCAGACTGGCGTTGAGGCGGTAGTCGGGTTCGCTGAACTGCTCCGGCTCGCGCTCGAAAAGCACCGTGGCCGCCGAAGCGCCGGGCCCCCAGAGCACGGTTTGCGGCCCTTTGATGACGGTTAGCTTGTCGAAAGTGTCCGGGCTGATATAGGAGCTCGGCGAATCCATGCGGTTCGGACACGCACCAAGCATTTCGCCGCCATTGCTGAGCAGTTTCAACCGAGAGCCGAACATACCGCGGAACACCGGATCGCCGTTTACTCCACCGTTGCGCACCGCGGAGAAGCCCGGAATGGTCTTCAGATAATCCGCGCCTTCGCTGGCCGGCATTGGCTGGCGCGGGATCTTGGGATCGGTGACCACTTTAAGCGGGGATTGCTGCGCCACGCCGGTAATGATCATGGGCGTGAGCTGGATGGTCGATTCGGGGTTGGCTTCAGCGGCCATGCCTTGGCCCGCCAAGGCGCTTAACAGCGCGAGGTGAGCCAACTGCCAACGCAAGCGCAAAGGATGCAGGGAAAGGTTGACGGGCAGACGCGAGGCTACCGCCCGCACAGGGGTGATTCTGGACATAAAGATCTTCCACTTCTGAGATTTAGGAGGAACCGCGCGTTAGCGGCTCGGAAATCAGCAGTGGAATACGGGTGGGGCCCGCGCATATCCGCCGGTGAGGCGTGGCATGGCCGGCAGCGGCTGTTGAGGAATCAGCCGTGCGTAAACAGGCGGGAAATAAGGCAACGCAGGTGCGAAGGCCAGCACCAACGGCGGACTCAGCGTCAACAGCTCACAGTAACCACAGAGGTCGAGCGAAGCGAGCCAGGCCGGCTGGCTATCCGAGCGCGATGGAGAATGCACCGCTGACGGATGACCTTTTGCATCGTGATGATGATGCTGGTGCGCGATCGGAGCTGCAGCGTCGGGATGGGCAGCCTTAAGCTGCGACGCTGAATAGAGCGGTCCCACATGGATCATCAGCATGGCAAAAAGGCCAAGCCAGAGACCCGCTGTGAACTGTCCTTTGCGTCTCACGTAAATCCTGCCGTGGATCGGCTACTGCTCGTCGTGGCCGGATGATCGCACGCCCCGAGGCGCAGGGTGAGTGCGACACGGGGCCGCAATCGAGCCGAGCAATCAATCTTCGATTACGGCGACCAATCGACTGTTTATTTTCCTTTATGGATTTTTATTAGTGTTTTTAACCATTTTTTCGGAGACGGTTGCAATACCCGATAGCTGCGCCCTACATTCGGACCATAAATACGCATCGACCTGCTCTGCCCTCCCTGCTTCGCGCCGCGCTTCGGGGAGCTGCTCAAGGAAATCGCCATGACCATGCTCAAAGATCCTTCAAACAAATATCGCGCGTTTCCGGTGATCAATCTGCCTGACCGTACCTGGCCATCGCAGACCATCACTCAGGCTCCGATCTGGCTGAGCTCCGATTTGCGCGACGGCAACCAGTCGCTGATCGAGCCGATGGACGCGGCGAAGAAGATGCGTTTCTTCAAGACGCTGGTGCAGATCGGCCTGAAGGAGATCGAAGTGGGCTTTCCCTCGGCATCGCAGACCGATTTTGATTTCGTTCGCGAGCTGATCCAAGGTGGGCATATTCCGGATGACGTCACCATTCAAGTGCTGACCCAGGCTCGCGAGGACCTGATCACCCGCACCTTCGAATCGCTCAAGGGTGCCAAACGGGCCATCGTTCATTACTACAACGCGACGGCACCGAGCTTCCGCCGCATCGTGTTCAACCAAGACAAGGCTGGTGTGGTGAACATCGCCGTCGCCGCTGCGCAGGTGGTCAAGCGTCTCGCCGATGCGGCGCCGGAAACCGATTGGCGCTTCGAATATTCGCCCGAGGTGTTCAGCTCCACTGAGACCGACTTCGCCGTCGAGGTCTGCAACGCGGTGATCGACGTATTCCAACCGACGCCTGAGAAGAAGCTGATCCTCAACCTGCCGGCCACCGTTGAGGCCGCCACTCCGAATATCTATGCCGACCAGATTGAATATTTTGGCTGCCAGATCAACAAGCGCGACTGCGTGCTGATTAGCCTGCACACCCACAACGACCGCGGCACGGGCGTTGCTGCCACCGAATTGGGCCTGATGGCCGGGGCGGATCGCGTCGAGGGCTGCCTGTTCGGCAACGGCGAGCGCACCGGCAATGTCGATCTGGTGACCGTAGCGCTGAACATGTACAGCCAGGGTGTCGATCCGCAGTTGGATTTTTCCGACATCGATGCCGTGCGCAAGGTCGTCGAGGAATGCAACCAGTTGCCGGTCCATCCGCGCCATCCCTACGTCGGCGATCTGGTTCACACAGCTTTCTCCGGCTCACACCAGGACGCGATTCGCAAAGGCTTCAGCCAACAGGATCCGAATGGCGTGTGGGAAGTGCCCTACCTGCCAATCGACCCGGCTGACATCGGTCGCAGCTACGAGGCGGTGATTCGCGTCAACAGTCAGTCCGGCAAAGGCGGCATCACCTACTTGCTGGAGCAGGAGTACGGCATCAGCTTGCCGCGCCGGATGCAGATCGAGTTCAGCCAGGTGGTGCAGAAGGAAACCGATCGTCTGGGACTGGAGATGAACGCCAAGCAGATCTACTCCCTGCTGGAGGGTGAATACCTGCAAGCCACGGCGCCGTACGCCCTGAAGAGCCATCGTTTGCAGGAAGAAAACGGCACCAGCGCTGTGGAGGTGGAAGTCACCAGCGAGGGTGAAACCATGCACTGGCGCGGGATCGGCAAGGGGCCGCTGGAAGCGCTGGTCGCCGGCTTGCCGGTGAAGCTGGAGATCATGGATTACCACGAGCACTCGATCGGTGCCGGCAGCAATGCACGGGCCGCGGCCTATATCGAAGTGCGTCTGGATGGCGAGCGCCCGCTGCATGGCATCGGCATTGACGAAAACATCACCACCGCCAGCATTCGCGCCTTGTTCAGCGCCCTCAACCGGGCACTGCGTGAGGCCGAGCTGAAAGCAGCCTGACCGGAAATGGCGGGTTCTGCGTAGGGCCCGCCACGCTGCAACTAGAGCCGCCTGGGAGGCGGCACGATGGCCCACCGCTTGCCGCTACTCTGACGGCAGCATCTGCCCCAGCGTTTCGTCGCAGCATGACAGACGATCAATCCCTCGCCAAAGAACCCGGCGCATCACGTACCGAACACCTGCGCCTGGGCCAGGTCTATCTCATTCCAGCAGAAATGCGTGAGTCATCGGCAGGATTGTGCAACCGGTCCTGTTCGCTATAGGCATAGGCTTGAGCACTTCCGCCACCCGATAAAACGCCACAGGAGCGCTCATGAGCACAACCATCGGTTACGCCGCATTTGATCCAAGCACACCACTCGCACCTCATACCTTCTCGCGCCGTGCCGTAGGGCCGAACGATGTGCAGATCGACATTCTCTTCTGCGGCGTCTGCCATTCGGATCTGCACACCGCCCGCAACGAATGGCACAACACCCTCTACCCCTCCGTTCCGGGCCACGAGATCGTTGGCCGGGTCAGTGCCGTTGGCGAGTCGGTCAACCGCTTCAAGGTCGGCGACATCGCTGGCGTCGGCTGCCTGGTCGACAGCTGTCAGAGCTGCCCCTCTTGCGGCGAGGGCCTCGAGCAGTATTGCGAGAATGGTTTTGTCGGCACCTACAATGGTCCCGCGTTCGGCGGTGGCGAGAACACCTTTGGCGGCTATTCCGACAACATCGTGGTGAACGAGAAATTCGTCCTGCGCATCTCACATACTGAAGACAAGCTTGCCGCTGTCGCGCCCTTGCTATGTGCAGGCATCACCACCTATTCGCCGCTGCGCCAGTGGAAGGTTGGCCCTGGTCAAAAGGTCGGCGTGGTCGGTCTCGGAGGCCTTGGGCATATGGCGGTGAAGATCGCCAATGCCATGGGCGCGCATGTCGTGCTGTTCACCACCTCGCCCGGCAAGAAGGAAGACGCCCTGCGTCTGGGCGCCAGCGAAGTTGTGGTGTCGAAGAACCAGGACGAGATGAGCGCGCACCTGAACAGCTTCGACTTCATTCTCAATACCGTTGCAGCGCCCCACAATCTTGATGCTTTCCTGTCGCTGCTCAAGCGCGACGCGACCATGACCCTGGTGGGGGCACCGGCTTCGCCGCATCCCTCGCCGAGCGTGTTCGGCTTGATTTTCAAGCGCCGTCGTTTGGCCGGCTCGCTGATTGGCGGCATTGCCGAAACGCAGGAGATGCTCGACTTTTGCGCCGAACACAACATCGTCTCGGATATCGAGATGATCGATATCCAGACCATCAACGAGGCCTACGACCGCATGCTCAAGAGTGACGTGAAATACCGCTTCGTCATCGACATGGCCTCGCTGAAGTCTGCGTAATCCGTCCACCACGGGCGCGCCTGGCGAAGCGCGCCCGTGATCAAAAATAGCGGGCTCAAACCGGCCCTTCCCTCTTTGCCGCCGAGCCGCTAAGGTCGCCGACCTTCTGAGGAGTCGGCATGCGCTACCTGATTTTCGTCACCCTGCTGTGGGCGTTTTCCTTCAACCTGATCGGCGCCTACCTCGCTGGCCAGGTGGACAGCTATTTCGCTGTGCTGACCCGCGTAGTGCTGGCCGGCCTGGTATTCCTGGCTCTGACTCGCTGGCGCGGCGTTGCACCGGGCTTCATAGCGGGCGTCACGCTCGTCGGCGCGTTGCAGTTCGGCGTCACCTACCTCTGCCTGTACCTGAGCTTCAACGTACTGACGGTCGCCGAAGTCCTCTTATTCACAGTACTGACGCCGTTGCACGTGACGTTGATTGACGACGCGTTGAACCGCCGTTTCAACCCCTGGGCACTGGTAGCAGCCGCCGTTGCGGTATTCGGTGCCGGGCTGATTCGCTATGACGGTGTTTCTCGCGACTTTCTCGGTGGTTTCCTGCTGATGCAGTTGGCTAACTTCACCTTTGCCGCCGGCCAGGTTGGCTACAAGCATCTGGCACAGCGTTATCCATCCGATATTCCACTCCATCGTCGCTTCGGCTACTTCTTCATGGGTGCGCTGCTGATCGTACTGCCGGCCTGGCTACTGTTCGGCAACCCGGAAAAACTGCCCACCACAACCGAACAATGGGCAGTGTTGATATGGATGGGTGTGCTGGCCACCGCACTCGGGCAATTCTGCTGGAACAAGGGCGCCACTTTGGTGGACGCCGGCACCCTGGCGGTGATGAACAACATGGCGGTGCCTGTGGGGCTGGTGCTCAATCTGCTGTTCTGGGGCACGCAGACCAATCTTCTGCTGCTGACGGTTGGCGGGCTGATCATCCTGGCGTCGCTGCGGATCAACCGGCTGGGTCACACGCAGGCTCAATGACATTATGTAAGTTATTGTTATATGTGGATTTATCAGAGCAATAGGTAAGATAGCGCGCCCCGCATGGATGCATTTCTCAGTCAGTCGTCGAGAATCCCATGCGCTGTTACAGCCTGCTTCTGCTCGCCCTGCTTTTTCCTGTTCAGCTACACGCTGACGCTCCACGCACCTTTCGCGAGGCCAAGAAAATCGCCTGGCAGTTGTACGCCGAGCGACCCGTGGATTTCTATTGCCGCTGTGCCTTCAAGGGCAAACAGATCGACCTGGCCAGTTGTGGCTACATTCCGCGCAAGCAGCCCAAGCGTGCCGCGAGGGTGGAATGGGAGCACATCGTTCCCGCATGGGTGATCGGCCATCAGCGCCAATGCTGGCAGGACGGTGGACGCAAACACTGCACGTCTACCGACCCGGTGTTCAGCCAGGCCGAAGCGGATCTGCACAATCTGGTACCGGTGGTTGGTGAAGTGAACGGCGACCGCAGCAATTACGGCTTCGGCATGCTCAGCGAGAAGCCCAGCCAGTACGGCGCTTGCCCCTTCGTGGTGAACTTCAAGCAACGCACGGCCATGCCACCGGCCTACGCCCGCGGCGCCATTGCCCGCACTTACCTGTACATGAGCGAGCGCTACGGCCTGCGGCTGTCGAAGCAGGATCGCCGCCTGTATGACATATGGAATCGCCAATTCCCAATCGACGAGTGGGAACGGTGGCGCAACCGCAGCGTCGCCTGCGTTCAGGGCAACGCCAACCCATACATCGGAGCAGTCGATTTGCGGCGCTGCGGCCGTTCGCTTTCGCGTGCGGCCTCAGCACCTGGCCGAGAAGGTTAGCTGGCACACTTTGCCAAGCCGGGGCTCGCCGCGCTTACAGTTGCGGCTAACCCGGCAAGCACTGCATGCTGCCGGCTCTACCGTTAATCATGGCGACGCCAATGCAAGACCGTACGCTTTACGCAGCGCTGGGATCGGGTGTACTGCTGGCATTGATCTGTTCCGCTGTTGCACCCTACGACCGCGCAACCTGGCTGCTCGAGGTAGCGCCAGTGCTGATCGCCGCCCCACTGCTGATCTGGAGTCATCGGCGCTTTCCGTTGACCCACCTGCTTTATTGGGTGATCGCGATCCATGCGCTGGTGTTGATTCTTGGTGGCACCTATACCTATGCCCGCGTGCCGCCGGGGTTCTGGGTGCAGGACTGGTTTGATCTGGCCCGCAACCCTTATGACAAGCTGGGCCATTTCATTCAGGGCGTAACACCCGCCTTGCTGGCGCGGGAAGTTCTGCTGCGTCATCGCTTCATTACCGGCGGCAAGATGCTGGGCTTTTTAGCACTTTGCGTCGCCCTGGCATTCAGTGCCTTTTATGAGCTGATCGAATGGTGGGTAGCGCTTGTCGCAGGCCAAGGTGCCGAGGACTTCCTGGGAACGCAGGGCGATCCATGGGATACCCAGTCGGACATGCTCATGGCGCTGATCGGCGCAGGCCTCTCTGTCACCCTTCTGGCGCGCATTCAAGACAAACACATCGCTCAGCTGGAGCGTTCGGCCAGGGCTGAGTAAGCCATGCTTTATCGTATTGGGGCCGATGCCGTGCTGATGCTGCACCTCGGCTTTATCCTCTTCGTATTGCTGGGGGGCTTGCTGGTCGCCTGGAAGCGCGGCTTTTTGCTGTTGCATCTGCCCGCGATGGCGTGGGGAATATTTGTAGAGCTGAGCGGGCGCCCCTGCCCACTCACCCATTGGGAAAACCTGCTAAGGCGGCTGGCAGGGGACGCAGGCTACGACGCCGGCTTCGTCGAGCACTATTTGCTGCCGCTGATCTATCCGGCCTGGTTGAGCGTACCGGTGCAGTACCTGCTGGCCGCCGTGGTGGTCGTCGTCAACCTACTGATCTACGGGGGCCTGCTGTGGCGCAATCGTCACCGACACGCCGCAGAACGCTGAAGCCGTTTAGCCCGCGCTAGCAACCATACCATCGTAAGCATGGCTGAGCGCCTATAGGCTCAGTTCAAACGCGTCGCCATCGTGGTAGGCAGGAAACTTGCTGCGGAACTTGGCCAGATCGGCAGCGCGAAGTGAAGCGCGAAACACCCCATCGGCGTCACCGGCCTTCAGCAGCGGGTCACCGAGATAGTCCAGTACTTGGCTGTCACCACTGTAGGGGTAGCCTTTACCATCTTCCCCGACCCGATTCACCGCCGCGACATAGCAGAGGTTCTCGATCGCGCGTGCTGGCAACAGGCGATTCCAGGCATTACGCCGGGCTGCCGGCCAATTGGCCGTATAAAGGAGAAGGTCGGTGTCATGGGGATCGCGGCTCCACACCGGAAAGCGCAGGTCATAGCAGATCAGCGGGCGCACGTGCCAGCCGTTGAGTTCGAACAGAGCCTGTTTTTCGCCCGCCGTGTAGTGCTTATGCTCCCCCGCCATGCGAAACAGATGGCGCTTGTCATAATGCAGAATTTCGCCGTTCGGCCGGGCCCAGAGCAGACGGTTGCGATGGCTGCCATCGGCGGCCTCGATGATTACGCTGCCGGTGATCACCGCCTCCATACGGGCCGCCTGCTCGCGCAGCCAGGCGTAGGTCGGGCCTTCTTCAGGCTCGGCGAGCTCGGCGGAGTTCATCGAAAAGGCCGTGGTGAACATCTCGGGCAACACAATCAAGTCCGCGCCGCGGGCATCATCCAGCAACCCGATGAAGCGCTCACGATTGGCAGAGGCGTCCTGCCAGACGAGCGTCGTCTGGATCAGGGCCAGTTCAAGGTCGGGTAAATTAGTCAGATCGCGCATAGTCGTTCTGCTGCTTGGCGCAGCGTCTCCTCTCGTTTGGCGAAGCAGAAGCGGACGAGCCGCGACTCTGCAGGAGGCGTTTGGTAGAACACCGAAATCGGAATACTGGCCACACCGTGTTCACGGGTCAGCCATTCCGCCATGGCTACGTCGTCGAGATCCGGGCGAATCGCGGAATAATCGGCCAATTGGAAATAGGTGCCCGCGGCGCGCGTGAAGCGGAAGCGCGAGTTGGCCAGCAGATCGCAGAACAGATCACGCTTGGCCTGGTAGAACGCAGGCAGTGCCGCCAGATGCTCGGGATGCGCCGCCATGAAATCGGCAAGCGCCCACTGCAACGGGGTTACGCCGGTAAAGCTGACGTATTGATGCACCTTGCGCAGCTCGTTGCTGAGCTCGGCGGGCGCAACTACGTATCCAGTCTTCCAGCCGGTGACGTGGTAGGTCTTGCCGAAAGAGCTGATGACGAAGGCGCGCTGATACAGCTCAGCATGACGCAACACACTGGCGTGCTCCCGACCGTCAAAAACCAAGTGCTCGTAGACTTCGTCGCTGAGCAGATAGATGTCGCGGTCGCGGATCAGCCCCGCCAGGCGATCCAGATCAGCCATTTCGATCAAGGCGCCACTGGGATTGTGCGGCGTGTTCAACACGATCAGTCGGGTGCGTGGGGTAATCGCCTCGGCGAGCTTCTGCCAGTCGATGGCAAAGTCCGGCAGGCTCAGCGTCTGATGCACACAGACGCCGCCGGCGAGTTCCACGGCAGGTTCGTAGCTGTCATAGCAGGGGTCGAAAACGATGACTTCATCGCCTGGACGGATGACCGCGTGAATCGCACAGAAGATTGCTTGCGTCGCCCCGGGCGTGACCGTTACCTCGCCCTCGGCGCTGACCTGACGGCCATATAGCGAGCTGACCTTAAGTGCCACCTGCTCGCGCAGTGCCGGTAAGCCGGTCATTGGCGCGTATTGGTTGTGCCCTTCCATCACATGACGGGCAACCGCTTCGCGCAGCGCATCAGGCCCATCGAAGTCGGGAAATCCCTGCGACAAGTTTAACGCGCCGGTTTCAGCCGCCAGCTGCGACATGGTGGTGAAAATGGTGGTGCCGACATTGGGCAACTTACTGATGAGCATGACAGCCTTCCGACAGGCCTGCCGTACGGGGCTTCGGCAGGGGAAAACAGAATAGCCGATCATGGCGGGCGGGTACGAGGGCGTCCGGGCCTGCGGCATTGGCTTCTAGAGTTGGGCGGGGCCGGCAGGGTGAGCAGCGACCGGCACCCTAAGATACGCAGCGGTGTGATGATCGACGCAGGAGCGAAGATACTCGGCAATATCGCAATCGGCGAGGGCACCAATGTCGGTGCCGGAAGCGTGGTGCTGCAAGCCGTTTCACCACACACGACCGTGGTAGGCAACCCGTCCCGCCAAGTCGGCAAGCCGAGGCATGGACGACTGGCCTTGGACATGGACCAGTCGTTCGATGAGACCTGAGAAACTAGCGCTTGTCGCGGCGCTTCTTCTCGGCCTTCTTGTGGTGGGACATAAGGCGACGCTTCTTGTTTACCTGACGGTCGGTCAGGGTGTTCTTCTTGCCTTCGAAAGGGTTTTCGCCGCCCTTGTACTCGATACGGATGGGCGTACCGACCAGCTTCAGTACGCGTCGGTAAGTATTCTCCAAATAACGAGTGTACGACTTGGGGATCGAGTCGACCTGGTTGCCATGGATAACGATAAGCGGCGGGTTGGCGCCGCCCAGGTGTGCGTAGCGAAGCTTGATTCGACGGCTGGCGACCATCGGTGGCGCATGCTCGCGAACCGCGTCTTCAAGGATCTGCGTCAAACGGCTGGTGGGCCATCGAGTCACGGCTGAAGCGAACGAAGCCTGCACCGACTTATACAAATTGCCAACGCCAGTGCCATGTTTAGCGGAGATGAAATGGATGTCGGCGAACTCGACGAAGAACAATCGGCGCTCCAGCTCGGTCTTCACATAGTCGCGCTCACTCGGCTCCATGCCGTCCCACTTGTTCAGCGCGATAACCAGCGCGCGGCCGCTTTCTAGCACGAAACCAAGCAGGTTCAGGTCGTGTTCGACCACGCCCTCACGGGCATCCATGACGAAAATCACGACGTTGGAGTCCTGAATCGCCTGCAGCGTCTTGACCACCGAGAACTTTTCCACGGCCTCGAAGATCTTGCCGCGGCGACGCACACCGGCCGTATCGATCAGTGTGTACTTTTCGTCATCACGCTCGAACGGAATGTAGATGCTGTCGCGGGTTGTACCGGCCTGGTCATAAACGATGACCCGCTCCTCGCCGAGCATGCGATTGACCAGCGTCGATTTGCCCACATTGGGCCGGCCGATGATGGCGATTTTGATGCCATCCTTTTCGCTTGGTCCAGGGATGCGCTTGGGCTCTTCTCCTTCGGCAACCGCCTCGCCCTCTTCACCCTCGTCTTCGGCAACTTCGGCGTTGTCCTTGGGAAACACACCGAGTGCCTGCTCGAGCATATGGGTGATACCACGGCCATGGGCAGCAGCGATCGGCAGGGCGTCACCCAGGCCCAACGGGCTGAATTCCGCTCGGGCGATATCCGGATCGATGCTGTCGACCTTGTTCGCCACCAGGATGTGGCGCTTGTTCATCTTGCGCAGGTGCTCGGCAATCATCTGGTCGCCAGGTGTCATACCGGCACGTGCATCGACCATGAACATGACCGCATCGGCCTCTTGCATGGCTTGCAAAGACTGCTCGGCCATCTTGGCGTCAATGCCCTGCTCGTCCCCGGTAAGGCCGCCGGTATCGATGACGATGTAAGTGCGGCCCTGCCATTTGGCTTCGCCATACTGGCGGTCACGGGTCAGACCGGCATATTCCGCGACAATGGCGTCACGGCTTTTGGTCAGACGATTAAACAGGGTGGACTTGCCAACGTTCGGGCGGCCCACCAGGGCGATTACGGGAACCATACGGCTCTCCACTGCGATATTTCAGAAAACACGAAGGCCGCTGCAAGGCAGCGGCCGAATATTTGTTGTTCCGTCTGGACGGAACAAGGCGCATGACGTGAGGCCGTCAATCCGCCTGGCGAATGGTCATCGCGACGAGTTTGCCATCGTTACCGTAGGCATACAGCCAGTCACCTTCGACCACGGGTCGAGCTCGCACCCCGGCGCTATCGACGCGAGTTCGCGCGACGAAACGCCCATCAACCTGGCTGAGGAAGTGCAAATAGCCCTCCTTGTCTCCCACCACGACGTAGCTGGAAAAAACCGCCGGAGCGGAAAGCTGCCGACGTAGCAGCGAATCGTTGCTCCACAGCACGGTTGTCGATCGCTCATCGATGCCCAGCACCGTGCCGTCGGCTTGGCTCACGTAGACACTGCCATACCCCATCGCAAGGCCGGTCGCGGTGGACGCATCGCGCTGCCAAAGAATCCGACCGCTTTCCAGATCCAACGCTGCGGCGCGGCCCTGGAAGGACGCGACATACAAGGTTCCGCCTGAAAGTAGCAGCCCGCCGTCGATATCGACTACGCGTTCAAGTTCGGAACGACCTTGTGGAATGGCGACCCGCTGCTCCCAGATCGGCAACCCGCGACGGGTGTCCAGCGCCACCACCTTTCCACTGGAAAGGCCGGCGATTGCCAGTTCATTGGTCAGCAGTGGCGCTCCAGTACCGCGTAGCGTCAGCACCGCCGGCGAGCTTTCGTAGCTCCAACGTTGCGCTCCGGTGTCGATTTCGAGCGCAATGACGCGATCATCCTGAGTCTGGACCACTACGACATCGCCGTTCACGGCAGGCGCAGCAAGTACCTCGCTGCTGACCTGGCTGCGCCAACGTTCTTCGCCGGTCGCAACATCCAGCGCCAATACCTCACCCCGTAGCGTACCGACCAGAACCAGACCATAGCCAGCGCCCACTGCACCCGAGATCGGGACTTCCAGGTCGTTCTTCCAGTTGACCTTGCCGGTCGTACGGTCCATTGCCACGACCAACCCTTCAACGTCGGCAGCAAATATCTCGTTACCGTAGACAACGGGAGTCAGCAGATTATAGGTCTCGCCCTGACCATCGCCGATGGAGCGGCTCCACTGTTCTTTCAGCTGGATTTCAGCGTCAAACTTGACCAGTTCGGCGGGCTCGGGTTCTTTCTTGTCATTGCTGCTGCAACCCGCCGCCAGGACGGCCAGGGTCAGCAATGCTGCAGTTTTCCAACGCATCAATTCACGCCTCTCCACGAGCCAGATCGTCAAGTTTCAGCTGCAGGCCACCAATTGCAGCATCCTGCGACAGCAATTCTTTCGCCTTGGAATAGGCAGCGTGGGCCTCGTCAGGACGCTCAAGCTTGACCAGCAGATCACCCCGCAACTCTTCGCGGCTGGCGGCAAATGCTTCAACCGCGTCGCCTTCCAAGAGTGCGAGCCCTTCTTCAGCCTTGTCCTGAGCCGCCAGAATACGGGCCAAACGTTGGCGAGCCAGCTCTTCCAGAGTTTTGTCGGCAGGCTTGTCCAGCACCGCCTGCAACTCTGTTGCGGCCTCGTCGAGACGTCCGGACTCCACCGCCACCTTGGCGACGAAGAGGCTGCCGTACTGAGCGTAGTGAGAACCTGCAAATTCTTTCTGCAGCAGATTGCCCAAGCGCGAAATCTCGGCGGTATCTGCTTTCCCTTCTTCCAACGCGGCATTCAGCAACTGCTGGTAGATGGTCGAGGCGCTCTGGGACTGATTGAGCTGGTGCTTCTGCCAGAACTGCCAGCCAAATACCAGCACCAGAGCAAGCGCGCCCCCCATCAGCAATGGTTTGCCGTTCCGCTGCCACCATTCCTTGATTTGCGCCAGTTGTTCTTCTTCGGTACCCGAGGTCACACTGTCACTCCTTACATTCGCTGAAATCGGACCTGTTTGCTCACGCCAAACAGGCAGCCAGACACTCGGGCAGAGCATCCCAGGCAATGCTTTGTTGCTCGCTATCGTCGCGCAGCGGCTTGCAACCTACCACGCGACCGGCCAGTTCGTCGTCACCCAGAATCAGTGCGAACCGGGCGCCGCTCTTGTCAGCTTTCTTGAACTGACTCTTGAAACTTCCGCCGCCCGCGTTGACCAGCAAGCGCAGGCCGGGCAACGCATCGCGCAATCGCTCCGCGAGGCCGAGTGCAGCCAGTTCGGACGCCTCACCAAAGGCACAGATGTACGCATGGGCCGGCTGATTAAGCTCCTCAGGCACCAATCCGAGCGTCTCGAGTAGCAACACCAGACGCTCGATGCCCATGGCGAAACCTACGCCCGGCGTCGGCTTGCCGCCAAATTGAGTGACAAGCCCGTCATAGCGACCACCCGCACAAACGGTACCTTGCGAGCCCAGTTTATCGGTCACCCACTCGAACACCGTCCTGCCGTAGTAATCCAGGCCCCGCACCAGCTTGGGATTGATCTGGTAGTCGATTCCTGCCACTTCGAGACGGGCCTTGAGTCCCGCGAAATGTGTACGTGACTCTTCGTCGAGATAGTCATGCAAGGTCGGCGCATCGGCGAGCAGTGCTTGGGTCTGAGCATTCTTGCTGTCGAGAATACGCAGCGGGTTGCTCGTCAGACGGCGCTGGCTGTCTTCGTCGAGTTGCTCGAAATGCTGTTGCAGGTACGCCACCAGTGCGTCCCGATAGGTCGCCCTCGCCTCGCTGGAACCTAAGCTGTTCAGCTGCAGGGTGACTGCACCGGATAGGCCAAGCTTCTTCCAAAGACGAGCCGTAAGCACGATCAGCTCGGCATCGATATCCGGTCCCGGCTGATTGAACACCTCAACGCCGATCTGGTGAAACTGACGATAGCGGCCTTTCTGCGGCTTTTCATAGCGGAACATGGGCCCCGCGTACCAGAGTTTCTGTACCTGCCCGCCCCCAGTCATGCCATGCTCGAGCACCGCGCGCACGCAACCGGCAGTGCCCTCTGGACGCAGCGTCAGTGATTCCTCGTTACGGTCTAGGAAGGTGTACATTTCCTTGTCGACCACGTCGGTCCCCTCACCGATCCCACGGGCGAACAGATCGGTGAACTCAAGAATCGGCAGACGAATCTCGCTGTAACCGTAGCTATCGAGCAACTGTGCGAAGGTCGTCTCGAGGTAGCGCCAGACCGGCGTCTGGGCCGGCAGAATATCGTTCATGCCACGAATGGCTTGCAGGGACTTGCTCAATTCGTTTCCTTAGTTCAGCTGCGCAGAATCAGCGCAGCGTCTGTCTCGACTTTTTCCGCAGCCTTGCGACGAATCAGCTGCTCCAGTTCATCGACCAGATTGTCGTTGCTCAACTTCTGTGCCGGCTTGCCATCGATATAGATGAGGTTGTTCGGCGTGCCACCCGTAAGACCTATGTGTGCTTCCTTGGCTTCTCCGGGTCCATTCACAACGCAGCCAATCACCGCGACGTCCATAGGCACAAGCAAATCATCAAGCCGGCCCTCAAGCTCGTTCATGGTCTTGACCACGTCGAAGTTCTGGCGCGAGCAACTTGGGCAGGCGATGAAATTGATCCCACGTGAACGTAGACGCAGCGACTTGAGAATGTCGAAACCGACCTTGATTTCTTCTACCGGGTCGGCTGCCAGCGAAATTCGGATAGTGTCGCCGATGCCTTCGGCGAGCAGCATGCCCAAACCTACCGACGACTTCACCGTACCCGAACGCAAGCCACCGGCTTCGGTAATACCCAGGTGTAAAGGCTGCTCGATTTTGTCAGCCAAGAGACGATAGGCAGCCACAGCCATGAACACGTCAGAGGCCTTAACGCTGACTTTGAAATCAGGGAAGTTCAGCCGGTCGAGATGCTCGACATGGCGCAACGCAGATTCCACGAGCGCTTCGGGTGTTGGCTCGCCGTACTTTTTCTGCAGATCCTTTTCCAACGAACCGGCATTGACGCCAATGCGGATCGGGATGCCGCGGTCCCGCGCAGCTTCGACGACGGCGCGGACACGGTCTTCGCGCCCGATATTACCTGGGTTGATGCGCAGGCAATCGACACCAAGCTCGGCGACGCGTAGAGCAATCTGATAGTCGAAATGAATGTCTGCTACCAACGGCAAACTGACGCGCTGCTTGATCTTGCCGAACGCTTCGGCTGCTTCCATCGAAGGTACTGACACACGCACGATGTCAGCTCCGGCATTCCCTAGCCGCTCGATCTGGGCAACCGTGGCATCCACATCGCAGGTTTCGGTATTGGTCATGCTTTGCACGGCGATAGGCGCATCGCCGCCGACCGGTACGTTGCCTACCCAGATTTTTCGAGTAGGGCGACGCTTGATAGGAGACTCACTATGCATGATTACTGTCCGAGCTTGAGACGCGCAGTCTCGCCGCGCGTTTTGCCAGAAAGACTGACGGCTTCACCGTTGAAGCTGACCTGCACACCAGACGCAAAGCCCAGATGCAGATCTAGCGGGGTTTCACCGACCAGGGTGCGACTGCTCCCAGCCTTGGCCAGGCCGCTGTAGAGAACTTCGCCGTTCGCATCGGTAACCCGTGTCCAACAATCCGCCGTGTAGTCCAAGGTCAACCGGCCCTCCCCCGGTGCGACCGCCTCCACCTCGGCGACCTGGGCTGGCGTTGCGTCGGCCTCCGCAGCGGCCGGCGCCTCACTGGACGGTGCAGTCTCGTCCTGTTGCATTGGCATTTCAGCTGCCGTTTCGACTGCCGGCTGCGCATCTGACTGCAACGTTTCGGTGCTGGCTACCTGGGCCTCGTCGCCGGTTTCCGATGGGATCGGGATAATCGGTTCCTCGATTACGGGCTCAACAGGCTCCTCAGCTCGGTCGAGCAGATGAATCTCGGTGGTACCGTCTGCAGCCTCGACCTCAATTCGCTCAAGCGCGGAGACCGACGGGCCCGACTCGGTACGGGCCGAGCGATCCTGCCACCACAAGAATGCACCTACGCCGATTACCAGCGTCAGGATGAAGGTAAAGAAGCGCACCATGCTCCGCGATAGGCGCACGGGCTGATCGATGTGGCCGAGGCTGTTGACGCTACTGCCAGTGGCATCCGTACCGGTATGTTGGTCGAACTGCTGTACCAGACGATTCTGGTCCAGGCCCAGAAGCTTGGCATAAGCACGAACGTAACCGCGGGCAAATGTGTGACCAGGCAGCTGACTGAAGTCACCCGCCTCGATCTGGGTGAGCGATCGTTCCGACAGATTAAGCTGCTTGGCTACCGAAGAGAGAGACCAGTTTTTGCCTTCGCGTGCGGCGCGTAACGTTTCGCCAGGGTTGGCCAGGGCCGTCGGGGCAGCGGCTTCAGAATGGGGCGCTATCATCGTTGCTCCGAAAGAAACTGTTGATATTCAGGCGTCCCCGGATACAGGCGCTTGAGCTGCAAACCCAGGCTTGCCGCCTGATCGCGGTCCTGATGGATTTTCGCCAAACGGATGCCCAGCAACAGACTGCGGGCATTCTGCTCGGAAAGACTGCTGAAACCGTCGTAGTAGCGTTTTGCAGGAACGTACTGCTTGTCTTCATACGCCATCATGGCTAGTTCGAGCAGTGCGCGTGGTTGCCGACTGTCGAGGCGCAGGGCGCGAGTGAAATAGGTTTCGGCCTGCTCTCGCTGACCTAGCATCAATGCGGTCATGCCCATGTTCTGAAAGACGTGGGAGCGCCCAGAATAGAGATTATCTTCGGCTGCCTTTGCGAAACGCTCCATCGCTTCGGGATAGCGCTTCTGCTCGAAAAGGAAGCTGCCGTAGTTATTAAGGATACGGGCGTCATTTTGGCCAGACAGGGCCTTGCGGTAATGCTCGTCTGCCAACTGATTTTCCATCTCGTTTTGGAATACCAAGGCCAATGCCGCGTGGGCATCTGCACTGTTTGGATCCAACTCGAGCGCTTTGCGTAGCGGCGATTTGGCACGAGAAGCCTCGCCTTGCTGCAAATAGCCAATGCCAAGCTGAATATAGGCATCTCGCGCTTCGTCGCGACCTTCGGAGGTACGCATCGGATTTACCGACCCGGAAGATACGCAGCCAACCATTAGGCTGGCGAGCACAAACAGCAGCGCGACGCGCAAGGTCATCAAAATCCCCCTCAGGAACGGTTCGTAGCAATGGGCGCCGTCACTGGCTCGGATTGCAGCTGGCGCACTGCGATGTAGCGCTCGCTTCGGCGTGTTCTATCCAACACCTGCCCGACTAGCTGGCCGCAGGCCGCATCGATATCCTCACCGCGAGTGGTACGCACCGTCACATTGTGCCCGGCTTTGTGCAGGATGTCCTGAAAACGACGGATCGCATTGTTGCTCGGCCGCTCATATCCGGAATGCGGAAAGGGGTTGAAGGGAATCAGGTTGATCTTGCAGGGAATTTTCGCCAGCAGGGCGATCATCTGCTCCGCATGTTCAGGCTGATCGTTGACGCCCTGCAGCATCGTGTATTCGATCGTTAGAACACGCTTTTCGCCCAGATTGGAAATATAGCGCTGACAAGCCGCGAGCAGCATCTCCAACGGGTATTTCTTGTTGATCGGGACCAACTGATCACGCAATTCATCATTCGGTGCGTGCAGTGACAGCGCCAGCGACACGTCGATGACCTTGGACAGTTCCTCGATCATCGGCACCACGCCTGATGTCGAAAGCGTCACCTTGCGCTTGGATATACCGTATCCGAGGTCGTCCATCATGATTTGCATGGCGGCTACGACATTATCGAAGTTGAGCAAGGGTTCGCCCATGCCCATCATGACGACATTGGTGATGGCGCGATCAACCTTCGCCGGTATCGTGCCGAACGACTTGTTGGCAATCCACACCTGACCGATCACTTCGGCAGCGGTGAGGTTGCTATTGAAACCTTGCTTGCCCGTCGAGCAGAAACTGCAATCCAACGCGCAGCCTGCCTGGGAGGAAACGCAGAGCGTGCCCCGTCCACCTTGGGGAATATAGACAGTTTCCACACAGCTACCCGAAGCCACCCGCACCACCCATTTGCGAGTGCCGTCGGTGGAAATGTCTTCGCTTACAATTTCGGGGCCGCGGATCTCGGCAGAGGCCTTGAGCTTTTCGCGCAAGGCCTTGCCAATATTGCTCATGGCATCGAAGTCATCGACGCCAAAGTGGTGAATCCATTTCATGACCTGACCGGCACGAAAGCGCTTCTCCCCTATTGAATCGAAGAAGCTTTCCAGCTGAGGCTGGGTCAGCCCCAGCAGATTTACTTTACCGGTAATCGGTGTCATCTGGATTCACCTTCGCCTGATCAGCGAATGCGGGCACACACTTCGGTGGCAGAGAAGAAGTAGGCGATTTCGCGAGCGGCGGACGCCTCGGAGTCGGAACCATGAACAGCGTTCTCATCGATGGAGACGGCGAAATCGGCGCGGATAGTGCCAGGAGCTGCTTCCTTCGGGTTGGTAGCGCCCATCAGCTCACGATTTTTGGCGATCGCGTCTTCACCTTCTAGAACCTGAACGATGACCGGACCAGAAACCATGAAAGCGACCAGATCTTTGAAGAAACCGCGCTCGCTGTGCTCGGCATAGAAACCGCCCGCTTCACGCTCGGACAATTGGACCATCTTCGAAGCGACGACGCGCAGACCAGCCTTCTCGAAACGAGAGGTGATTTCACCGATAACATTCTTGGCGACGGCGTCAGGCTTGATGATGGAGAAAGTGCGTTGCAGGGCCATTTGAAACTCCAGAAAACGATAGGTTAAAGCGAACGAGTAAACCCGCGAATTATACGCGGGTCACGACGAAAAATATAAGGGTAGCCTCAAGCCTGAACTTGACCACAATAAGCAGTCAGCGCCGGTTAATTCTGTAACAGTGTCCAGCGGGCGGCGTGCGATTAGGCTTCTTCGATCCAGGCCGCCTGTATGGCTTCCAGAACCTTCTCGCCGCCGCGCGTCGGATCGTCAGAAAAACCCGGTAGCTCGACAACCCAACGATGCAGCTCGACGAAATTCACGTAGCGGGGATCCACGTCAGGCTTGCGCTCAGCCAGCTCAATCGCGATATCCAATACGTCAGACCATTTAAGCGCCATGATTCACCTCGCCTTAATGACCTTCGGACACTTGATTGATGGTGTATTTCGGAATCTCGACCACCAGGTCGATATCCGCGACAGCAGCCTGACAGGACAGCCTGGACGTAGGCTCGAGCCCCCACGCCTTGTCCAACATGTCATCTTCCAGCTCGTCGGAGGCTTCCAGAGAAGCAAAGCCCTCACGGATCACCACATGGCAGGTCGTGCAGGCACAGGATTTTTCACAAGCATGCTCGATATCGATGCCATTTCGCAGCGCAGCGTCGAGCACCGTTTCACCGGGCTGAGCATCTACTACCGCCCCTTCCGGACAGTGGTCGGCATGAGGCAGGAAAACAATCTGCGGCATCTGGTTCAATCCTCGATATCGTTAAGCCGCCGTCCGGCCAACGCGGCCTTGACGGTGGAATCTAGTCGGCGTGCTGCAAAGGCATCGGTAATCTGGCTAAGACGCTTGACCTGGCGCTCGATGGCGAGGCCATCCTGACTATCAAGAAGCCCACGCAATTCGTGCACCTGCGACTTGATCGCCGCGCGCTCTTCATCATCTAGCAAACGCTCGCCATCAACCGCCAATGCCCCCTCAACCGCCTCAAGCAATCGCTGCGCATCGACCAACTGCTCACGAAGCGCTCGGGCCGTTTTGTCTTCACTTGCCTTATGAAACGAATCTTCCAACATGCGAGCAATCTCGCCATCGGTCAGCCCATAAGACGGCCTCACCTGGATACTCGACTCGACGCCGGACGCCAGCTCACGCGCCGAAACACTGAGCAGGCCGTCCGCATCGACCTGGAAGGTGACACGGATCTTCGCCGCCCCGGCCACCATTGGCGGGATGCCCCGCAGCTCGAAGCGAGCCAAAGACCTGCAATCGGCAATGAGCTCACGCTCGCCCTGCAGCACATGAATCATCATGGCCGTTTGGCCGTCTTTGTACGTGGTGAACTCCTGGGCTCGAGCGACCGGAATGGTGGTATTGCGCGGAATGATCTTTTCCATCAGACCACCCATTGTTTCCAGCCCGAGCGACAGAGGGATCACATCCAGCAGCAACAGCTCCTCTCCATCGCGATTGTTGCCGGCCAGCGTCTCAGCCTGAATTGCTGCACCGATCGCGACCACCTGATCGGGATCGATATCGGTCAGCGGATCCTGGCCAAACATCTCTCCAACCCGCTCACGAACCCGCGGCACACGAGTGGAGCCGCCTACCATGACCACCGCATGGACCTCTTCCAGCTCTACAGACGAATCACGCAGCGCGCGCCTGCACGACTTGAGACTGCGAGCGATCATCGGATCGATGAGTTCGTTGAACATGGCACGTGTCAGAACGCCCTGCCAACCGGCGTAGCGTACTTCGACAGCTTCGGTTTCGCTGAGCTGCTCCTTAGCATCACAGGCGATTTTCAGCACTTCACGCTGGGTGCCCGGATCGAGATCCTGTGAGGCACCAGCCTTAGCCAGAATCCAGCCGGCAACCGCATGATCGAAGTCATCCCCACCTAGCGCGGTATCGCCACCAGTAGCCAGCACCTCGAACACACCCTTGGTCAGACGTAGGATGGAAATATCGAAGGTGCCGCCCCCCAGGTCATAGATCGCCACGACCCCTTCAGCTTCGCGGTCCAGACCATAGGCAACGGCGGCGGCGGTAGGCTCGTTTAGCAGACGCAGCACGTTGAGATTAGCAAGACGCGCAGCATCCTTGGTCGCTTGACGTTGCGCATCATCGAAATATGCCGGCACCGTGATCACCGCACCGACCAGCTCGCCCCCCAAGACCGCCTCCGCACGCTCACGCAACGCGCGAAGTATCTCCGCAGAGACCTCTACCGGACTTTTCGCGCCCTGCACTGTCTCGATGAAGGGCATCTGTGATTGCCCCTCACTGAATCGATACGGCAGCTGCCCACCCAGCTGCTTCACGTCACCAATACCGCGCCCCATCAAACGCTTGACGGACAGAATGGTATTCAACGGATCGCTGGCCGCAGCAGCTTTCGCCGCCCGCCCCACCTCAACCTGAGCGCTGTGATAACGCACCGCGGACGGCAGGATCACCTCTCCATCAGCATCGGCCAACGGTGCAGTAACGCCACTACGCAGGGCTGCAACGAGTGAATTGGTAGTGCCCAGATCTATGCCAACCGCCAGGCGACGCTGGTGAGGTTGCGGGCTTTGTCCGGGTTCAGCTATCTGAAGTAAGGCCATGTCTGTCTGATATCGGGCGCAGCGTCTGGCGCTACGCGGGGTTAATCGTCGAGGCGCTCTTCCAACTGGCGCACTTCCTGGGACAGCTTGTCGAGGAATTGCATGCGGCGCACCAGCCGTTCCGCCTCCTCGCGCTGCGACTCATCCCGCCAGATGCCGGCGAAAGAATCATTGAGATTTTGCTGAGCCACTTTGAGGCGAGCCTTGAAGGAAGCTACGCCTGCGATATCGGCATCGTCTTGCAACTCCTCGAGCTCTTCGCGCCACTGCATCTGCTGCATAAGGAAAGCGGGATCCTGAACGGTCGCCTCCAACGGCATCTCGCGACCTTCGAGCGTCAGCAGGTAGCGAGCCCGACGCGACGGGCTTTTCAAGGTCTGATAGGCCTCGTTCAGATTCGTCGAGCGCTCGATTGCGTAACGCTGCTCGGCCTCACCAGCATCAGCAAACCGGTCGGGATGAACCTTACGCGCCAGCTCGCGGTAACGAGACGACAGCATCTCCGGATCGATATCGAATGTCGGCTGCAGCTCGAACAGCGCGTAGTGACAGGGAGTTCCCACAGCGTCCTCAGATGTTGAAGCTTTCGCCGCAGCCGCATTCGCCACGCACGTTAGGGTTGTTGAACTTAAAGCCCTCGTTCAGCCCCTCGCGGACAAAGTCGAGCTCCGTCCCGTTGAGGTACACGAGGCTCTTCGGATCGATGATCACCTTCACGCCATGGCTGTCGAAGACCGAGTCCTCTGCAGCTGCTTCATCGACGAACTCAAGCACGTAAGCCAGGCCGGAACAGCCGGTGGTACGTACGCCCAACCGGACCCCAAGCCCCTTGCCGCGCCCTTCCAGAGAACGGCGCACGTGATCGGCAGCAGCGGTTGTCATGCTGATAGCCATCGATACCCCCTTAGGCCTGCGGCAACCCTTTTTTCTCACGGTAATCGCGAACGGCCGCCTTGATGGCATCTTCTGCCAGTACCGAGCAATGTATTTTGACCGGTGGCAGCGCCAGCTCTTCAGCGAGCTGGGTGTTCTTGATGGTTTCCGCCTCTTCCAGCGTCTTGCCCTTCATCCACTCAGTGGCGAGAGAACTAGAAGCGATGGCCGAACCGCAACCGTAGGTCTTGAACTTGGCATCTTCGATCACGCCCTGCTCGTTGACCTTGATCTGCAGGCGCATCACATCGCCACACGCCGGAGCGCCGACCATGCCGGTGCCGATGGAAGGATCCTCAGCGTCGAACTTGCCGACATTGCGGGGATTTTCGTAATGGTCAATGACCTTGTCACTGTATGCCATGGTGCAATCCTCATTGAATCAGGCTATGCGGAACTCGACCGTTCGAATCAGTGGGCTGCCCACTCGACCTGCGAAATATCGACGCCATCCTTGAACATGTCCCACAAGGGTGAAAGCTCACGTAGTTTCGTTACCGCCTCGCTGACTTTCTGCGCGGCGTAATCGACTTCCTCTTCGGTGGTGAAGCGACCGAAAGTGAAACGGATCGAGCTGTGTGCCAGTTCGTCATTGCGACCCAGCGCGCGGAGTACATAAGACGGCTCCAGCGAAGCAGAGGTACAGGCCGAACCAGAGGAAACCGCCAGGTCCTTGAGCGCCATGATCAGCGACTCGCCTTCGACGTAGTTAAAACTCAAGTTCAGATTGTGCGGCACCCGTGCGGTCATACTGCCATTTACGTACAACTCTTCCAGATGCTCAACCTGCTTGAAAAAGCGGTCGCGCAGCCGAGTGATACGCTCGTTTTCTGCGGTCATTTCTTCTTTGGCAATGCGGAACGCCTCACCCATGCCAACCGACTGATGCGCAGCCAAAGTGCCCGAGCGCATACCGCGCTCATGCCCACCGCCATGCATCTGCGCTTCAAGACGTACACGCGGCTTGCGCCGCACATACAGAGCACCGACACCTTTGGGACCGTAGGTCTTGTGAGCAGAGAAGGACATTAGATCGACCTTCATTTTCTCCAAATCAATATCCACCTTCCCAGTCGACTGGGCGGCATCCACGTGGAACAGAACACCACGCGACCGGGTGAGCTCGCCGATGGCGGCAATATCATTGATCGTTCCGATCTCGTTGTTCACGTGCATGATGGACACCAGCACGGTGTCGTCACGCAGCGCCGCCTCGACCATTGCTGGAGTGATCACGCCGTCTTCGCCTGGCTCAATGTAGGTCACTTCGAACCCTTCTCGTTCGAGCTGGCGAGTCGTATCAAGAACGGCTTTGTGCTCGATCTTGCTGGTTACGATGTGCTTGCCCTTGGACGCATAGAAGTGCGCCGCGCCTTTGATTGCCAGGTTATTCGACTCGGTCGCGCCAGATGTCCAGACGATTTCGCGAGGATCAGCATTGACCAACTCGGCGACCTGACGGCGCGCATTCTCGACGGCTTCCTCGGCTTTCCAGCCAAAAGCGTGAGAGCGCGACGCCGGATTACCAAAGTTGCCTTCGGCAGTCAGACATTCGACCATCTTCTCGGCCACGCGAGGATCGACCGGCGTAGTAGCGGAGTAATCCAGGTAAATCGGCAACTTCATCAGGTATCTCCTATCAGGCTGTCGCCCTGCTCATTCGATGGCGGACGCTTCAATCTTATCCAGTTGCGGAGTCTGGCTATTGGCGCGGCGCATATCCTGACGCAGAGCCACTTCTTGAACCTCGCGGCGCTTCACCAGATCCGCCAGACTGATGCCACTCAAAAATTCGTGGATCTGCTGACTCAAATCGCACCAGAGATGGTGGGTCAGACAGGTGTCTCCCGAATGACAGTCACCCAGCCCCTGGCAGCGTGTTGCATCTACCGACTCGTTGACCGCGTCGATGACTTGTGCGACCTGAATGCCCGCCATTTCACGCGAGAGCTGATAGCCACCACCTGGCCCGCGAACACTGGTCACCAGGCTGCCACGACGCAACTTGGCGAACAGCTGTTCGAGATAGGAAAGCGAGATGCCTTGCCGCTCGGAAATATCCGCAAGGGATACCGGCCCGTGTTGCGCATGCAGCGCAAGGTCGAGCATCGCAGTGACGGCGTAACGGCCTTTGGTAGTCAATCGCATCGGTTCGCACCAAGCATCATGGTTTGAGGCAAGTATGCAATACCCGACTATTTAGATCAACTATAAGTCCCATTAAATCACTCGGACTTTAGCCGCATGAGATGATCTCTACGGGGCGTAGACTCCACCGACTTGCCCGCAGACAGGAATCCATCATAACAGCACGCCCGCCCTACCGCACTTTCAGGAGCGGGGCTCTTCGCCCGCCCGCTTGACCTCAGCGAAATCCTCCTCACGCAGCTCGGGCATCTGCTTTGCACAATAATCGCTGCCAAGTGCGGTCAACGCCTTACACATACCGTCCATGCGCTCCTCGACTGCCTGAACATGATCGAGCAACTGGCCGATAGCGCGCGCCACCGGATCCGGCATGTCCTCGGTCACACCGTATGCATCGAAACCAATCTTCTCTGCGATGGCCTTGCGCTTGGCCTGTTGCTCGTCATCGGACTTGGCAATAACCCGACCCGGAATACCGACCGCGGTAGCGCCGGCCGGAACCGCACGAGTCACTACTGCATTGGACCCGATTTTGGCGCCTGCACCCACCGTGAACGGGCCAAGAATTTTCGCCCCCGCCCCAACGATTACCCCATCCTCAAGTGTTGGATGACGCTTGCCCTTGCTCCAACTTGTACCGCCCAAGGTCACCCCATGATAGAGCGTCACGTCATCACCGATCTGCGCCGTCTCACCGATGACGATGCCCATCCCGTGATCGATAAAGAAACGGCGTCCTATCTGCGCGCCTGGATGGATTTCGATGCCCGTCAGCCAACGCGCCAGATTCGAATTCATGCGTGCCAGCCACTTGCAGTCGTTCACCCAAAGCCAGTGAGACACCCGATGAAACCAGACAGCGTGCAGACCCGGATAACAGGTGATGACCTCGAATGCGTTACGCGCTGCCGGATCGCGATGGAAAACGCTCTGGATATCTTCGCGCATGCCTTCGAACATCAATCACTTCTCCGCTTGTGGGGTTCGCCGCGGACGGCCTTCTGGGTTTCGGTAAGGATTCCGCGCAGAATATTCATCTCCAGCTTGCTTATACCGCTACGGCCGTAAAGCCTGCGCAGGCGAGGCATGAGATGCCGGGGTTTTTGGGGATCGAGGAAGCCAATTTCGACCAAGGTCTGCTCTAGATGACCGTAATAAAGCTCAAGCTCATCAGCCGTAACCGGCTGGGTATCAAGCATCGAGGTTGTTTCGAGCTTCTCCTGCTTGGTCGGCTGATCGTTCGCTGCCAGCCAGGCCATGCGCACTTCATAAGCGAGCACCTGCACCGCAGCAGCCAGGTTCAACGAACTGAAGTCAGGATCTGATGGGATATGTACATGGTACTGGCAACGCTGAAGCTCTTCGTTGGTAAGCCCGGCGTATTCCCGCCCAAACACCAACGCAACCTCACCGCCCCGCTCGACCTGCTCTAGACAGACCGTTCCGGTTTCGCGCGGATCCAGCAGCGGCCAGGGTATGCGGCGATCGCGTGCGCTGGTGCCCAGCACGAGACTGCAGCCCACCAACGCCTCCTCGAGCGTCGCAACGATCTCCGCGGAGTCAAGAATATCGGTTGCACCCGAGGCCCGAGCGACGGCGTTCGGGCTCGGAAAGTCCTCCGGATCCACCAGCACCAAGCGGGACAAACCCATATTTTTCATGGCACGGGCCGCACCCCCGATATTCCCGGCGTGACTGGTATTGACCAACACCACGCGAATGCTCTGTAGCGACACGGTTTTTTCTCTATCAGGAAGCAGACCGAAAGCTTACAGGAAGGATCCGCAGCTTCGCCATTAACCGTCTGAACGAGCCCTTGCCGAGCAACACGCCGCATAGGTTTCTGATAGAATTGCCGGCTTTCTTTAAACGACCAGGTATTTGATCGATGCAGCCCATGCTGAATATCGCGCTGCGCGCCGCCCGTAGCGCTGGCGAAATGATTGTTCGTTCCACCGAGCGCCTGGACGTGATCTCGGTTAGCGAAAAGGACGCGCGCGATTACGTCTCGGAAATCGACCGCACAGCCGAACAACTGATCGTTGCTGCGCTGCGCAAAGCCTATCCAAACCATGGAATCCTTGGCGAGGAAGGCGGGCAGCTGGAAGGCAGCGGGGACGGCAAAGATTACCTCTGGGTGATCGACCCGCTGGACGGCACCACCAACTTCCTGCGCGGCGTGCCTCACTACGCAGTCAGCATCGCTTGCAAATACCGTGGTCGCATCGAACACGCCGTGGTGATCGATCCGGTTCGCCAGGAAGAATTCACTGCCAGCCGGGGCCGTGGTGCCGCACTCAACGGGCGCCGCCTGCGTGTCAGCGCTCGGAAAAGCCTGGAAGGTGCACTCCTTGGCACGGGATTCCCGTTCCGCGACAGCCAGCTGGACAACCTCGATAGCTATCTCAATATGTTCCGAAGCCTGGTAGGCCAAACCGCAGGGCTTCGCCGCGCCGGAGCGGCCAGCCTTGATCTGGCCTACGTCGCAGCCGGTCGCTATGACGCGTTCTGGGAGTTCGGCCTGTCCGAATGGGACATGGCCGCAGGCGCGCTATTGATTCAAGAAGCTGGCGGCTTGGTCAGCGATTTCAGCGGCAGCCATGAATATCTGGAGAAAGGCCAGATCGTCGCGGGCAACACTAAGTGCTTTAAGGCGGTGCTAACCGCCATCCAGCCTCATCTGACTCCAGCATTGAAGCGGTAACCACAATCCCCCAAAAAAAACGCCCTTCTGGGCGTTTTTTTATGTCTTGTCACTGCTGCGTCAGCACCAGCTGACCATCATGGACCGGAATTCTCTGACCAGGATCGCGATCCATCCGAACCTGCCCAGTCTTGCCCTCGAGATCGTACTCCACCTCGTAGCCGACGATTTTTTCATGGCTATCGGTGACCGTACTGCAGCGAGTTTCCGTTGTGCTATAGGTGTCATTCGCCTGCATGCGGCCTTGCACCTGATTGCCAGCGTAGCCACCGCCTACGGCTCCAGCGACCGTGGCAATCTTCTTGCCACTGCCGCCGCCAACCTGGTTACCGAGCAGCCCACCAACGACCGCACCCACGGCCGTGCCAGCAAGACGATTGCTGTCCTGCACGGGCCTCTGGCGCGTGACCGTCACGTCCTTGCACACCTCACGAGGAGTCTGGATGGTCTCCTTGACTGGCCTCACGGCCAGCACGCTGGCAAACTCAGGCCCTCGATCGACCAAGGTGTAGGTTGCAAAGGCACCACCTGCGCTCACCACAACCGCCCCCAGAACAGCACCCACCAGCATCGACTTGTTCACTGCGTCTTCCTTCTTCTACGGGCGAGGCCCGCGGCGGCGCGTTGGACCTGTTATGCCGCGAGAAGTTCCAAGTCAGGGGAGTTCGTCCACCTCTTCGACAACAGGGGGGATGAGATCTTCACGCGTCAGATTCAGCCACACCAGCAACATGCCAGCCACGTAGACGGATGAGTAGGTACCAGCACCGACCCCAATCAGCAGAGCCAGCGAGAACCCCCACAGATTCTCGCCACCGAAAAACATCAGCGCGCCCACCGCAAGCAGTGTGGACACGGAGGTAGCAAGGGTCCGCAGCAGTGTTTGGGTGGTAGATATGTTGATGTTCTCGAGCAACTCCGCCTTACGCAGCATGCGGAAGTTTTCCCGGATTCGGTCGAAGATGACGATGGTGTCGTTCAATGAATAACCGATGACTGCCAACACCGCCGCCAGCACCGTCAAATCAAAGGAGATCTGAAACAGGGAAAACACTCCCAGCACCAGAATCACGTCATGGAACAACGACAGCACGGCACCAAGGCCAAACTTCCACTGAAAGCGGAATGCGACGTAAACCAGGATGCCGCCGAGGGCAAGCAACATGCCCAGACCGCCCTGATCCCGCAGTTCTTCACCCACCGCCGGCCCAACGAACTCGACTCGCTTAACCGTTACAGCGCTGCCCGCGTCGCCACCTCTCAACGCTTCGGCGATGCGCTCGCCCAGCAGCGGATCATCGCCCGGCATACGCACCAGGACGTCAGTGGTGGCACCAAAGCTCTGAACTACCGCCTCATTGAAACCTGAACCAACTAGTTGAGAGCGCACCTGATCCAGAGCGATCGGCTGCTCGTACGAGAGTTCGATAAGCGTGCCGCCAGTGAAATCCAGACCAAAATTCAGTCCTTTCACCGCCAGACTAGCTAGGGACACAAGCGTGAGCACTACGGTCAGGGCAAACGCCACGTGACGTACGCCCATGAAATTAATTACGCGTTTCATCGTGCTAGCCCCTTAAATCCACAACTTCTTGAGATCGCGGCCACCGTAGATCAGGTTGACCATGGCGCGAGTCACGACGACGGCGGTGAACATGGAAGTCATGATCCCGAGCGAGAGCGTAACGGCGAACCCCTTGATAGGACCGGTTCCCATTGCAAACAGGATGCCCCCAACCAGAAGGGTCGTCAGGTTCCCGTCAACGATCGCCGAAAATGCCCGATCGAAGCCCTCATGAATGGCACGCTGCACCGACATGCCGTTGGCTATTTCCTCCCGGATACGCGAGAAAATCAGCACGTTGGCGTCAACCGCCATGCCCATCGTCAACACGATACCGGCGATACCCGGAAGCGTCAGCGTGGCACCCAGCATCGACATCAAAGCCGTCAGCACGATCATATTGAACAGCAGCGCGACCGTAGCCAGCACCCCGAAGAACTTGTAGATCAGCACCATGAACACCGCGACGAAGAGGAAGCCCCACATCGCCGCCTCAACACCGAGCTGGATGTTTTCGGCGCCCAGGCTCGGACCGATGGTGCGCTCTTCGGCAAAGTACATTGGCGCGGCCAGGCCACCGGCACGAAGCAGCAGTGCCAGCTCGGACGACTCGCCTTGGCCGTCCAGACCCGTGATACGGAACTGACTACCCAGCGGCGACTGGATGGTCGCCAAGCTGATGACTTTCTTCTCTTCTTGGAAGGTCTCGACGCGAACTTCCTGTTCTACACCGTCAACCATCTGCTTGACGTAGCGAGTAGTAGGCCGCTGCTCGATGAACACCACTGCCATGCTGCGCCCGACATTGTTGCGAGTGGCGCGATTCATCAGATCGCCGCCATGGCCATCCAGGCGAATGTTGACCTGAGGCCGGCCATTCTCGTCATAGCTCGCCTGAGCGTCGGTAACCTGGTCCCCGGTAATAATCAGGTTGCGCTCAAGCTGGACAGGCGGACGCCCCTCCTCACGAAACTCAAAGCTCTCCGTTGTTGCACGGGCAGCATCGGCTTCGGCGGCCAGTCGGAACTCGAGGTTGGCGGTCTTGCCCAGAATACGCTTGGCTTCGGCGGTATCCTGTACACCTGGAAGCTCAACGACGATGCGATTAGCACCCTGACGCTGAACCAGCGGCTCGGAAACGCCCAGTTCATTGACCCGATTACGGACTGTGGTCAGGTTCTGTTTGATTGAATATTCACGAATTTCTGCCAGCTTGGCCTCGGTAATCGCCAAGCGCAGTACCTGCTGGCCATTACGCTCAGTGGAGGTCAGCTCGAAATCGTTGAAGCTCTTGCGAATCAGAGACTGGGCAGCAGAAAGCGTGGCCTCGTCAGCGAAACCGAGCTGCACAGCATTTTCCAGCTGAGGGAGGCTGCGATAGCGCACGCGCTCCTTGCGCAAAAGACTCTTGATCTCGCCTTCGTACACGTTGAGGCGGGTCTCGATGGCTTTTTCCATGTCGACTTCGAGCAGGAAATGCACACCGCCAGACAAATCCAGGCCTAGCTTCATCGGGCTTGCACCCAAATCGCGTAGCCACTCAGGGGTCGTGGGTGCGAGATTGAGCGCAACCACATAAGCATCGCCCAGCGCCCGACGCACTACGTCCTTGGCAGGCAGCTGATCGTCCTGATCGGTCAATCGCAACAGGCCGCCCCGCCCCTGCTCGTCCAGGTTCGCCGACTTGACCTCGATACCGGCTTCGGCAAGCGCCTTGCTGGCACGATCTAGATCGGCTTCAGTGACATTGAGCGAAGTCGCAGCGCCAGTGACCTGCACCGCAGGATCATCTGGATAAAGGTTGGGTGCCGAATAAATGAAGGCAATGCCAAGCACTACCACTATCAGCAGGTATTTCCAGAGGGGGAATCTATTGAGCATGACGCAGCCCGTCTAATGACGCGGGGCGCCTTGCGCGCCCCGTCGTTGGTGTTGAGTAGAAGTCAGCTCAGATGGCCTTCAGCGTGCCCTTGGGCAGCGTTGCGGCGATCGCCACCTTCTGGAACTTCAGCTCCACCGAGTCGGAGACTTCGATCACGACGAAGTCATCGGAAACCTTGGTGACCTTGCCAGCGATACCACCGGAAGTTACCACTTCGTCGCCCTTCTGCAGGCCGCCGATCAGGTTCTTATGCTCTTTGGCGCGCTTGGCCTGCGGGCGCCAGATCATCAGATAAAAAATGACCAGAAAGCCGACCAGAAACAGCCACTCGAAACCGCTACCAGCGGGACCAGCGGCAGCCTCTTGAGCATAGGCGGCGGGAATCAGAAAGCTCATGTAGCACTCCTGTTGCAGAGATCAGTTTAGTTATGGATTCGTCACGCAAGCGGCGGCGTTGGCAGGCCACGCTTGGCATAGAAGGCGTCGACAAAGGCCGCCAATGTACCCTGTTGGATAGCGTCGCGTAAACCAGCCATCAGGCGCTGGTAGTGCCGCAAGTTGTGGATGGTATTGAGCATACTGCCCAACATTTCGCCGCATTTATCCAGATGGTGCAGATAGGCGCGAGAGAAGTGTTTGCAGGTGTAACAATCACAACCGGCATCCAGTGGAGAATCGTCGTAGCGGTGCGAAGCGTTGCGGATCTTGACTACCCCGACATCGGTAAACAAGTGCCCGTTTCGCGCATTGCGGGTCGGCATCACGCAATCGAACATGTCCACCCCTCGGCGCACGCCCTCAACAAGGTCTTCTGGCTTGCCGACGCCCATCAGGTAACGAGGCTTGTCCGCTGGCATCAGTGGCGGCAGAAAGTCGAGCACGCGGATCATCTCCTCTTTCGGCTCCCCGACGGAGAGGCCACCGATCGCCAGACCGTCAAAGCCGATCTCGCACAACCCCTCCAGCGAGCGCTTGCGCAGCGACTCGTGCATGCCGCCTTGCACGATGCCGAAGAGTGCAGCTGGACTGTCGCCGTGAGCGTCCTTGGAGCGCTTGGCCCAGCGCAGCGACAACTCCATTGAACGCCGTGCGACGTCTTCGTCAGCCGGATAGGGGGTGCACTCATCAAAGATCATCACGATGTCGGAGCCAAGATCACGCTGCACCTGCATCGACTCTTCCGGCCCCATGAAAACCTTGGCCCCATCCACCGGCGAGGCGAAATAAACGCCCTCTTCCTTGATCTTGCGCATCGCACCCAAGCTGAACACCTGGAAACCGCCGGAGTCAGTCAGGATCGGGCCCTGCCACTGCATGAAATCATGCAGGTCTCCGTGCGCCTTGATCACTTCGGTACCGGGTCGCAGCCACAAATGGAAGGTATTGCCGAGGATGATCTGCGCCCCGATCCCTTCAATGTCACGCGGTAGCATGCCTTTCACAGTACCGTAGGTACCCACCGGCATGAACGCCGGGGTTTCCACGCTGCCACGCGGGAAGGTCAGGCGCCCGCGGCGCGCCCGCCCCTCGGTCGCGAGCAGTTCGAAAGACATGTGGCAGGTACGACTCATTGGGAATCCTCGGGGCCGCGCGGGGCCGAATTGCGAGTGATGAACATGGCATCACCGTAGCTGAAAAAGCGATAACCCTTGGCAATAGCCTCGGCATAGGCGGCCATCGTTTCTGGATAGCCAGCGAACGCCGACACCAGCATCAAGAGGGTTGATTCAGGCAGATGGAAGTTAGTGACGAGCGCATCGACAACATGAAACGGCTTGCCCGGGTAAAGAAAGATGTCGGTATCGCCACTGAATGGCTTGAGCACACCGTCGCGCGCAGCACTCTCAAGCGATCGCACGCTGGTGGTACCGACGGCCACCACCCGACCACCGCGAGCATGGCAAGCCGCCACGGCATCGACGACACCCTGGTCGACCTCGAGCCATTCGCGATGCATATGGTGCTCTTCGATACGCTTGACACGCACCGGCTGAAAGGTGCCGGCCCCTACGTGCAGCGTCACAAACGCACTCTCAACGCCTTTATCACGTAGGGCCGCCAGCAATTCCGTATCGAAATGCAATCCCGCCGTTGGTGCAGCAACTGCGCCCGCCCGTTGCGCATAAACCGTTTGGTAGCGTTCTCGGTCTGCCACGTCGTCCGGCCGATCTATGTAGGGCGGCAAAGGCATATGGCCGACGCGCTCGAGCAACGGCAGCACGTCTTCCTCGAATTCCAGTTCGAACAACGTATCTTGCCGCGCCAGCATCACCGCCTCACCGCCCCCCTCAATATGAATTCTGGCGCCTGCCTTGGGGGATTTACTGGAGCGGATATGCGCCAGCACCCGACGACCATCGAGCACGCGCTCGATAAGCACCTCGACTTTGCCGCCAGTGTCTTTCTGGCCGAACAGGCGCGCCGGAATGACCCGCGTGTTGTTGAACACCATCAGGTCGCCGGGACGCAAGTAATCGAGCAACTCGACGAAACCATGGTGACCCAAAGAACCGCTCGGACCATCGAGCGTTAGCAACCGACTGGCACGACGCTCGGCTAAAGGATGTCGGGCAATTAGCGAATCGGGGAGATCGAAGGAAAAAGCGGAGACTTGCATTGAAAGATCAGCACGGGGCATCAGGGGCGCAAAGCTTAGCGGAAACACCTCATTCTGACCACGCCAGACGATTGACCGCTTCGCAATGCATCCCTATACTGCGCCGCCACTGTGCCTCGATGGCGGAATCGGTAGACGCAGCGGATTCAAAATCCGCCGTTGGTAACAACGTGAGAGTTCGAGTCTCTCTCGAGGCACCATTATCAGTGACCAGAGGCAGCTATTACTTCTGGTGAAGGGGAACCGCAGCTGAACAGCGGCTTCACCCCTAGGACAGGCCAACAGCAGCCTGCCGAAGCAAGCCTTACGCATCATTGAAATGCAGATTCACACTGGCGAAACCGCTGGCTGCACCGGCTGAATCAAACTGCGATAACACGAATTTCGGCAACACCAAAAAGCACTGAAAGCACCGCTTGCAGTGGGCGTCATTCTATGACTCCAAAGGGCTTGGCATCGCCCAGCGAGTTATCGTAGAGTGTGCCCACTGTGTTTGCATGGGTCGCTGTTGAATCGTGGCCTGATGCAGTAGATCTTCAGATCCGCTACATCCGTTCGACTCTTTACTCCTTGCAACCAGTCTCCGCTTTCTGCACATGCAGAGGCGTTTCCACTATTGAGTTTCAAGGATACAAAGCTATGTCGAATCGTCAGAACGGTACCGTCAAGTGGTTTAACGACGAAAAAGGTTTTGGTTTCATCACTCCCGAAAGCGGTCCGGATCTGTTCGTGCACTTCCGCGCGATCGAAGGCAACGGCTTCAAGAGCCTGAAAGAAGGCCAGAAGGTCAGCTTCGTAGCTGTACAAGGTCAAAAGGGCATGCAGGCTGACCAGGTTCAAATCCAGGAATAAGCCCCACCCCGAAAAGCCCCTGATGACAACATCAGGGGCTTTTTTATGCGCGCGTTTCCGTAGAATGCGCCACCGCCTTCCCTCGCGAGACAACAAGCATGCGCAACCACCCGCTAAGCCCGCAGGGCCAGTTTCCTGCCGCCGGCCTGATTCGTAGACTCGCCGCTCTCTTCTACGATGCTTTTCTGTCGATTGCACTGATGATGGTGGTCACGCTTTTCTACCAACAAGTGATCTTGCGTTTTTTTTATGGGAGCGAAGGACTTAGAGCAGTAGCGGAAGCAGGCGACCTGGATATAGACCCCATCCTCTCGACACTCTTACTGTTCGCCCTGTTCGCATTTTTTGCCAAATTCTGGACGCATAACGGTCAGACGCTCGGCATGCAGGTCTGGGGGGTGCGCATCCAGAACACCGATGGCAGCGCCATCGACCTGTGGCAGGCCCTGTTGCGCTTCCTGATTGCGATCATGTCCTGGCTTGCGCTGGGATTGGGCTATTGGTGGATGCTCTGGGACAAGCAACACCGAACCTGGCACGACATCTATTCGGAGAGCCAAGTCGTGCAGCTACCGAAAAACATCCATAAGAAATAGCCTTAAGCCCGGAATCAATCTCCCTCTCCTGCACGACTGAGACAGCTCAAGGCTTTGGAGCTTGCTGCGGATTCTAATCAACCCGCACGCCGCAACAACCAGACACCTGCCAGCGCACAGATGCCCGCTGGCACAGCCACCGCCAGCAGCGGCGAGAAGCCGAATACCTGGCTCGCCGGACCCAGCAGGTCCTGCAAAATGCGGAACACGAAGCCAACAATGACACCGGTAAAAATGCGCTGGCCAAGCGTTACGGAGCGCAACGGCCCAAAGATAAACGAGATCGCCAGCAATACCAGCGCCACCGTTACCGCCGGCTGCAACACCTTGCTCCAGAACGCCAACCAATAGCGGCCATTGTTCAACCCTTGCTCACCCAGATAGTGGATATAGCGCCACAACCCCGTGATGGACAATGCATCCGGCTCCATCACAACAGTACTGACCAGCTGGGGCGTCAACTGCACATCCCACGCCTCCTGAGCCGCCTTCGTGACCTCGGTATGATCACCTCGAAAGTGCGTCGTCGCGACATCACTGAGTAGCCACTGATCACCGTCGTAACGGGCTCGGCGGGCGAAGCTTGCCGACTGCAGCTGCCGTTGCTCATCGAAACGATAGCGGGTAACTCCAAGGAGCAAACCACTCGGCTGCACTGCATTGATATGCACAAATTCATCACCCTGACGATGCCAGAGCCCGCGTTTGCTGCTTTGCGCCTCACCAGCACCCTGTGCCGAGGAACGGCTGGCTTGCGCAATATTCTCGCTCCACGGCGATACATATTCCCCGATCAGCACCCCTATCAGCAGCAGCAGCAGCATTGGCTTCATTACAGCCAACACGATTCGCCCCAAAGACACGCCTGCGGCACGCATGATGGTCAGCTCGCTACTGCTCGCAAGCGTGCCAAGGCCAATAAGGCAACCAATCAACGCCGCCATAGGCAGCATCTCGTAGATCCGCGATGGCGTGGTCAGTAATACGTAAACGGCGGCGTTCAAGGTGCCGTAACCACCCTTCACATCACCCAACTCGTCAATGAAGGCGAACAACAAGGCCAGACCGACAATGATGCCGAGCACCGTCAGAATCGCCAGCAGAACATGGATGCCAATGTAGCGATCAAGCTTACGCATGGGCGGCCCTCGACAGGCTGCGGCGCTTGCTAATGGCAAGCCTCAGCGGTTCCCAGTACAACATCAACATCCCTATGGCAAAGAAGATTCCATGCACCCACCAGAGCCCCAAGGCCGGGGATATTCGACCCTTGTCCAAAGCGCCACGTGCAGCGATGAGTAACGCGAGGTAAGCCATATACAGAAGAATTGCAGGCAGCAGCTTCAGAAAGCGCCCCTGGCGTGGATTGACCTTCGACAGCGGGACCGCGAGCAGCGTGACAATGAACACCAATAGCGGCAAAGAAAGGCGCCACTGCAGTTCGGATTGCAAACGAATATCGTCGCTCCCAAGCAGATCGAGCGTCGGCATTGACTCACGCTCGCTCAGCTCGACACTGACCTCCGGCCTGGGCAACAGCACGCCATAGGTGTCGTACTGGATCGCCCGGTAGTTTGCCTGACCCGGATTGCCGTCGTAGCGATAGCCGTTTTCAAGAATCAGATAGCGGCTCCCGTCAGGCTGAATTTCCTGGCGTCCGCGTTCGGCTACCAGCACGGAGAGCCCGCGCTTATCGCCAGTGGAGCTGGAAAGGTTGGTTTCGGAGATGAACACACCAGCCAACTCGGTGCGATCAGCAGTCAGCTCGCGGGTATAGGTCACACGGGTACCGTCGCGCAGTGTCTGGAAGCGGCCCGGCACCAGCGTGTCGAACTCGGTCAGCGAGTCCTGCTCGTTGAGGATGCGATCCACCTCAGCCACACCCTGCGGCGCCAGTCCGAGGCTCAACCAACCGACTAGGCCGGCAACCAGTGCAGCCGGCGCCAGGCTATATGTCAGCAGGCGGCGCTGACTCATGCCGGTAGCCGAGAGAACGGTCATCTCACTGTCGAGGTAGAGCCTGCCGTAGGCCAGCAGAATGCCGAGAAACAGGCCCAGCGGCAGAATCAACTGCAGGAATCCCGGCAGACGGAACCCCATGATCATTAGCAGGACACCCGGATCGAGCAGCCCCTGTGCGGCCTGCGCCAGATATTTGATGAAACGGCCGCTCATGATGATCACCAGCAGCACGGCGCTTACAGCGCTCAGGGTAACCAGAAGCTCACGGGACAGGTAACGAAAGACGATCAAACCGGACACTCCAGGGTTGTCAGGCTCCGGCGGCTACGCTCAAACTAGCCACCAAGCAGCCGGCCCGCCCGTAACAGGACGTTGGATTCACTCAGCATTTTCCAGCGCCCCGGTAGACGAACCACCGGAAAACAAGCCCGGCATTATCCTGCAAACCCGACTCTTTGTCTTGGGGACTCGACGCCATGGAATTCGTTGTAAAGAACACCAAAGCCGCTGCAGCCAAAACAGCCACCCTTGTTCTGCCTGTTGGCGAAGAGGGTCTGCTCGGCGCGACAGCCCAGACTGTGGACCAGGCCAGTGGAGGCGCCATAAGTGCGGTGCTCAAGCGCGGCGACCTGAAAGGGAAACCGGGACAGACCCTGCTGCTGCATAACCTGCCAAACCTCAAGGCGGATCGCGTCCTGTTGGTTGGCACCGGCAAGGATGACGAGCGCGACGGGCGCCAGTGGCGCAAGATTGCCGGCGCAGCACTCGGCGTACTCAAAGGTCTTGCTGGCAGCGATGCGACGTTCGCCCTGCAAGATGTCCAGGTCAAAGACCGTGACACCTATGCCCGCGCTCGCATGCTGGTCGAAGTATTGGCCGATGGTCAGTACGTTTTTGACCAGTTCAAGAGCAAGAAGAACGACGAACCCAAGCTCGGCAAGATCACCCTATTAACTGACAAAGCGGATCAGGCACGCGTCGAGCAGGCTGCTCGTCACGCCGCAGCGATTGCCGCCGGCATGAGCTTCGCCCGCGACCTCGGCAACCTGCCGCCGAATATTTGCCATCCGAGCTATATGGCCGAGCAGGCCAAGCAGCTCGGCAAAACCTTCAAAGGCCTTAAAGTCGAGGTTCTGGACGAAAAGAAGCTGCGTGAACTTGGCGCGGGTTCGTTTCTCGCCGTGTCCCAGGGCAGCGATCAGCCCGGTTGCATCGTCGTCATGCAATACAACGGCGGCAAAAAAGGCGAGCAGCCCTACGCCCTGGTCGGCAAAGGCATCACGTTCGACACGGGCGGCATCAGCCTCAAGCCCGGCCAGGGCATGGACGAAATGAAGTACGACATGTGCGGTGCTGCCAGCGTGCTCGGCACCTTCCGCGCCGCATTGGAACTTCAGCTGCCGATCAATCTGGTCGGCTTGCTCGCCTGCGCAGAGAACATGCCGAGCGGCAACGCTACCCGCCCCGGCGACATCGTCACCACCATGAGCGGGCAGACCGTTGAGATCCTCAACACCGACGCCGAAGGTCGGTTAGTGCTCTGCGATACCCTGACCTATGCCGAGCGTTTCAAGCCGCGCGCGGTAATTGATGTCGCGACCCTGACCGGTGCCTGCATCGTAGCGCTGGGCAGCAACACGTCCGGCCTGCTGGGCAACAACGACGAACTGCTGCAGCAAGTACTGGGCGCCGGCCAAAAAGCCGACGACCGCGCCTGGCAACTGCCATTGTTCGACGAGTATCAGGAACAGCTCGACAGCCCCTTCGCCGACATTGCCAATATTGGTGGTCCCAAGGCCGGTACCATCACTGCGGCCTGCTTCCTATCACGCTTTACCAAGGCCTACCCCTGGGCGCATCTGGACGTCGCTGGTACCGCATGGATCAGTGGCGGTAAGGAAAAAGGCGCGACGGGACGCCCGGTCCCCTTGCTGACCCAGTACCTGCTGGACCGAGCCGAGCAGGCATGAGCAAAGCGAGCGGATACCGGGCATGACTCGAATCGAGTTCTACGTGCTGCCGGACAGCCAGCCGGTGGGTCGTGCTAGAGCGGCCTGCCAGTTGGCGAGCAAAGGCTGGCAGCACGGCCTATCGGTATTTATTCGCTGTCAGGATAACCAGCAGTGCAGCGAACTAGACGCGCTGCTCTGGACGTTTCGTGCAGAGCGCTTCATTCCGCATGAGTTTCATGATGACGATCCACACGCACCCGTGGTGATTGGCACGGAGCAGCCACCCGCTGCGGCACAAGGCCTGCTGATCAACCTCTCACCTACGCTATCGCCGCACACTGATCAGTTCAGCCGGGTAATCGAAATCGTCAATCAGCAGCCTGAGCTGCTGACCGTCTGCCGGGACAATTTTCGCCTCTATCGGCAGCGTGGCTATGATCCAAAGAGAGTCGAGCTTTAAGGCGCACTGGCCGAACGCGATGGAGCCGCCACGTCAGCGCCGATCAGCAACGATAGTTACTGGGCCAATGCCCGATCAGGACCACCCCCTAACACGCCTGGACGCTCAATTCCGGATGCCCCGTACATGACGCAATCGCGCCCCCCAAAAGCCCATCTTCTTGATGATCTGGAATCCATTCGTGCGCTGCTGGGTGACCAAGACCCGCCACTGCTGAGCGATACGCTGGACCCGGACAGCTTTCCCTTGCTTTCGGAAATCGTCGAACACCCACCCGCACCGGCCGCCGAACCTGAGGTCGAGCCGCGCGAACCTGCCGTGCGTACAGCTTTTAGGACGCTCGCCGAGCGTCATCTCGACCATGAATTGCGCAATGCTGCGCAACTCATTCTGCAGGAGGTCATCGACGACTATGTCCCGCAGATCGAAGCCGAGTTGCGCGTCCGCCTGGAAGCGCGCGCCGAGCAGCTGATCAAGTCCCATCGTTCCTGAGTTGCATCCAACCGAGGCAAACGCCACGCCGGAATAGATACTTACGCGCGGCTCAGCTGTGCCGGCGGGACAAAAGCGGCATCGCAATCCTGTCGATCATCCACTTTGCCTTTATACTTGCCCGCTTTTCCGATCAGCCGTTCTAAGGGTCCCGCCGCATGGACAAGACCTACCAGCCGCACGCCATCGAAACCTCCTGGTACCAGACTTGGGAAACGAATAACTATTTCGCACCCCAAGGTTCAGGCGAGCCCTACACCATCATGATCCCGCCGCCGAACGTCACCGGCAGCTTGCATATGGGCCATGGGTTCAACAACGCCATCATGGATGCACTGATTCGCTTCCGACGGATGCAGGGCCGCAACACCTTGTGGCAGCCGGGTACAGATCACGCCGGCATCGCCACTCAGATGGTAGTCGAGCGTCAGCTGAGCGCGCAGGGCGTCAACCGCCACGACCTGGGCCGCGAGAAGTTTCTCGATAAGGTCTGGGAGTGGAAGGAAGAGTCCGGCGGCAACATCACCCGTCAGATCCGCCGTCTGGGTTCCTCGGTGGACTGGTCGCGCGAACGCTTCACCATGGATGCGGGCCTGTCTAACGCCGTAAAGGAAGCCTTCGTGCGGCTGCATGAGGATGGTCTGATCTACCGTGGCAAGCGCCTGGTTAACTGGGACACCAAGCTGCACACCGCAATCTCCGATCTGGAAGTGGAAAATCACGACGAGAAAGGTCACCTCTGGCACCTGCGCTACCCGTTGGCCGATGGCTGCAAGACCGCCGACGGTCTGGATTATCTGGTGGTCGCCACGACTCGTCCGGAAACCATGCTGGGCGACGCCGCCATCGCCGTGCACCCTGAGGACGAGCGCTACAAGAGCCTGATCGGCCGCCACGTCATGCTGCCGCTGGTCAATCGTCTGATCCCGATCGTTGCCGACGATTACGTCGACCTTGAGTTCGGCACTGGCTGCGTGAAAATCACCCCGGCCCATGACTTCAATGACTACGAGGTCGGCAAGCGCCATCACCTGCCGCTGATCAATATCTTCGACCAGAACGCCTGCATCCTGGCCCGCGCCCAGGTGTTCAACATTGACGGTTCAGTGAACGACAAGGTCGACGCCAGCCTACCGGACGGCTACGCGCACATGGACCGTTTCGATGCACGCAAGGCCATCGTCGCCGAGTTCGACGCCATGAGCCTGCTGGAAAAGATCGACGACCACGCGCTGAAAGTGCCGCGCGGCGACCGCTCGGGCACCATCATCGAGCCGTGGCTGACCGATCAGTGGTACGTCTCCACCAAGCCGCTGGCCGAGAAAGCCATCGCGGCCGTGGAAAGCGGCGAGATTCAGTTCGTGCCCAAGCAGTACGAGAACATGTACTTCAGCTGGATGCGCGACATTCAGGACTGGTGCATCAGCCGTCAGCTCTGGTGGGGCCACCGCATTCCAGCCTGGTACGACGAAGCGGGCAACGTCTATGTCGGCCGTGACGAAGTGGAGGTGCGCAGCAAGTACAACCTCTGCAACAACGTCGAACTGCGTCAGGACGAGGACGTGCTGGACACCTGGTTCAGCTCTGGGCTGTGGACATTCTCCACCCTCGGCTGGCCAGAGCAGACCGAATTCCTCAAGACTTTCCACCCCACTGACGTACTAGTCACCGGCTTCGACATCATCTTCTTCTGGGTCGCCCGGATGATCATGTTGTCCACGCACCTGACCGGGCAAATCCCGTTCAAAACCGTGTACGTACACGGCCTGGTGCGTGATGGCCAAGGTCAGAAGATGTCCAAGTCCAAGGGCAACGTGCTAGACCCGCTGGATATCGTCGACGGCATCACCCTCGACGAGCTGCTGACCAAGCGCACCAGCGGCATGATGCAGCCCAAGCTGGCGGAGAAGATCGCCAAGCAGACCCGCTCCGAGTTTCCTGAGGGCATCGCCAGCTACGGCACCGACGCCCTGCGCTTCACCTTCTGCTCGCTCGCCTCCACGGGTCGCGACATCAAGTTCGACATGGGCCGCGTCGAGGGTTACCGCAACTTCTGCAACAAGATTTGGAACGCCGCCAACTTCGTCTTCGAGAACACCGAAGGCAAGGACACCGGCGCCAACGACGAGCCCGTCGAGCTGTCGTCGGTGGATCGCTGGATCATTTCCGCGCTGCAGCGCACCGAGGCCGAGGTGACTCGCCAGCTCGAGGCCTTCCGCTTCGACCTGGCAGCGCAAGCGCTCTACGAGTTCATCTGGGACGAGTACTGCGCCTGGTATCTGGAGCTGGTCAAGCCAGTGCTATGGGACGAGACCGCCAGCGTCGAACGCCAGCGCGGCACTCGCCGCACCCTGGTGCGCGTACTGGAAACGGCACTGCGTTTGGCACATCCGTTCATGCCGTTCATCACCGAGGAAATCTGGCAGCGCGTCGCGCCGCTCGCAGGCAAATCCGGCCCGACCCTGATGCTGCAGCCGTGGCCAGAATTCAATCCGGAGCGCATCGACGAAGCCGCCGAAGGTGATATCGAGTGGGTCAAGGCCTTCATGTTGGGTGTCCGCCAGATCCGCGGCGAGATGAATATCTCAATGGCCAAACGCATCGACGTAGTGCTGGCCAACGCCTCGGCCGAAGACCAGCGTCGCCTCGCCGATAACGAACCGCTACTGAAGAAACTGGCCAAACTGGAAAGCGTTCGCGTCCTCACTCAAGGCGAAGAACCGCCGCTGTCAGCGACGGCGCTGGTGGGCGACATGCAGGTGCTGGTGCCCATGGCAGGCCTGATCGACAAGGACGCCGAACTTGCCCGCCTCGACAAGGAAATTGGCCGCTTGGACGGCGAAGTGAAGCGTGTCGGTGGCAAGCTCGGCAACGCCGGCTTCGTCGACAAGGCGCCGGCCGAGGTCATCGACAAGGAGCGCGCCAAACTGGCCGAGGCCGAGCAGGCCAAAGCCCGGTTGCTCGAGCAGCGCGAGCGCATCGCCAGCCTGTAACGAAGCCAGAGGCCAGCACTTGATGTGCTGGCCTTTTTGCTTAGGCATCTGCTCTTGATTGATGACAAGTCGCCTTCAGTGCCGCTGATACACTATGCCGCACACGACAATAACGAATTGCAACTGACAGGCCTGAACCAACGCGGAAAGCTCCACGACATGAAGTAAGTCAGCAGCGAAGCAAGCCCAGGTAGTTTGCTTTACGCGCAGCCGTCCACGACGCAGGTATTACCTTCCGTATCACGGTTACTTAATTCTCTCGCACCGCAAGTCGCCCATTTTTTAAGCCTGTCAGCCCCGAGCCAGAACAACAATCCGAATGGCCCGGTACGGTTTTTAAAAAATGGAGCCCCTCCGATGTATGTACTCATGGCTGTTCTATTTGTTCTGGGCTATCTATGCATAGCCTTCGAGCATCCGCTGAAAATCGACAAGGCCGCCGCGGCGATTCTCACAGCAGTGCTGTGCTGGACCGCATTGATACTCGGCGCGGAATCCATCGTGCCGCTGTTGCCGTCAGCCGGCCATGACCTGGCCGATCCGTCAGCCTATGTAGTCGAATCACTGCGGCACCATCTGGGCGAAATCTCGGAGATCCTGTTCTTCCTGCTCGGCGCCATGACCATCGTCGAACTCATCGATTCGCACGAAGGTTTCAAGGTCATCACTGACCGTATCCAGACGCGAAAGCGCGTGCATCTACTGTGGATCATCGGCTTCCTAACCTTCTTTCTGTCCGCCGCACTGGACAACCTGACCACCACCATCGTCATGGTCTCGCTGCTGCGCAAACTGATCCGCGGCCGCCCAGAACGCTGGTTGTTCGTCGGCGTCGTGGTGATAGCTGCCAACGCTGGCGGCGCCTGGTCACCGATTGGCGACGTTACGACGACCATGCTCTGGATCGGCAACCAGATCACCGCCTCTGGCGTGATCGTCGGGCTGTTTATCCCGAGCCTGGTCTGCCTGCTGGTCCCCCTGTTGATTCTCAGTTTTAGCATGCGCGGCGAAGTGCCCCGCCCTGGCGCCCGAGCGCACCTGGCCGAAAGTAATCCGCCAGCCACGACGGCGTTCGAGCGCAATCTGGTATTGGCGCTCGGTATCGGCGCGCTGGTATTCGTGCCGGTCTTCAAGACCGTCACCCACTTGCCGCCGTATATGGGCATCTTGTTCGGACTCGGCGTGCTCTGGGTCACTACCGAATTTCTACATCGTCACAAAGAAGACGATCACAAGCACCCGCTCTCGGTCGTGGGCGTTCTGCGCAAGGTCGATACTCCGAGCGTGCTGTTCTTCCTTGGCATCCTTCTGGCGGTTGCGGCGCTCGCTACAGCCGGTCACCTGACCCAGGTCGCCACGGCGCTGCGTGACACCCTCGGACATATTTATCCGATCAACTACAGCATCGGCCTGCTGTCGGCGGTGGTGGACAACGTGCCACTGGTTGCCGGCTCGATGAAGATGTATCCGTTGATCAGCCCGGAGACGCTGGATGCAGCACCCGCCGCCGAAGTCGCCTGGCTGTCGCAATTCGTCGTAGACGGCAATTTCTGGGAGATGCTGGCCTATTGCGCCGGGACGGGTGGCAGCACGCTCATCATTGGTTCAGCCGCAGGCGTAGCAGCCATGGGCATGGAAAAGATCAGCTTCACTTGGTACGTCAAGCGCGTCAGCCTGCTGGCTTTCCTTGGTTACACAGCCGGCGCCGTGACCTATATAGGCATGCTCGCACTGCGTTGATGCACAACCGTCTAGCTCGCTGAGCGCACGAAGCCGCTCAGCGAACCTAGCCGTTAACGTTGGGAATCGTGATGACAGTCAGCAAAACCAAGAGCAGTTTCTATCGCCGTTTATATGTCGCCTGGCTGATTGACAGCGGTGCAGCCACGAGCGTGCCTGCTCTGGTAGCGACCGGAATGCCGCGCCGAACGGCACAGGACACCTTAGCGGCCCTTGCCGATCTGGACATTGATTGCCGCTTCACTCAGGACGACGGCGAGCGGCATAACGCCGGCCATTACCAGATCCATGACTGGGGCGCGATTGACCCGCTATGGATCGAACGCAACCTGGCGCAGATCAAATCCGTTCTCGGCTATCCGTGACTGCCCGCGGAATACTTACATTCTCTAATACCGCTCAGTGGACCCGGCAGGTCGAGCGGGTGCGTACTCATGCTACCCGCGTGCTCGCAAATCCCCTTTAACCATCAGTAGCGTGGTCGTTCGCCAGGCGTGCCGCTAAGCTGTGGACCTCTTCGCCTGCACGGTTAGTCGTCAATGTCTCAACGCCCCGCCCTGTTCCCGGTTCTGCTCGCTGGTGCCGCCTTGCTGCTGGTTGTCCATGGACTGGGACGTTTTGTCTACACGCCACTTCTTCCGTGGCTGGTAGAGGACGGCTTACTGACCGTACAACAGGGCGCTAGTATCGCCACCTGGAACTACTTGGGTTATTTGGTCGGCGCGCTACTCGCCCTGCGCTGGCATCAGGTCACGCAGATACGTCGCAGCCTGCCGTGGGCACTGGTGCTGCACATCGTGACAACGCTGGCGCAGACCCAGGCCGAATCGGTGGAAGCCCTTTCGACGCTGCGCCTGCTCAATGGCATCAGCAACGGCCTGGTCTTTGTCCAGGCACCCTCGTTGATTCTGGAATGGTTGGCGCGTCATCGTCGCGTGTCGTCCAGCGGCCTCGTCTATCTCGGCGTCTGCGTGGGGCTGATCCTGTCCAGCTTCATGGTTAGCCTGAGCAACGGTGTACTGCAGGGCGCCGACCGCTGGTGGCCCGCGGCACTGCTCTCTATCCCCCTAGCCTGGTGGGGCTGGCGTCAGTTGGCGAACCTCGACATGCCGCCGGACGAGGCGCCCACGGAAACGACACAGGCTCCAAGCGGACGCCTGCTGGATCGTGCCAGCACTCCCCTGTTTCTCTCGTATGCCGGCGCCGGCATGGGCTATATCTTGCCGATGACCTTTCTACCCATGGTTGCCCGGCTGCAGGTTGAACCAGGCGACTTGCTGGTGGAAAGCAGCTGGTTGGTGGTGGCAGTGGCCACCCTGCCTTCACCCTGGCTCTGGAATCGCCTCGGCGCTCTGTTCGGCGACACACTGGCACTGCGCTTAAGCTATGTCACGCAACTGGCCGGTGTCCTGGCTGCGCTCTTACTGCCCGGCGCGTGGGGGATTTTGTTATGTGCCGTACTGGTCGGCGGGACCTTTCTTGGCACCGTGTTGCTGACCCAACGCCTGGCACGCGCCCTTCATCCGCACCAGGGACCGCGACTGTCAGCAGCACTGATTGCGCTCTACAGCCTGACCCAGCTGGCCGGCCCCTGGCTCACTGGCGTCTGGCTAGGCATGGGCGGCTCTCTGCACAGCGCCTTCTGGCTCGGTGCCGGCGCGCTGTTGTGGGGGCTGATCTGGATGCTGCTGGTGCCACGTCGAGCCTGAAAGCTGGGACAATACGGTTTTTACCGCTAGCGACAGCCGAACATGACATCCAGACCAGCCACACCGCCATCGCACAAGGCCACGCCTGCGGTCAAAAAGGCCGTCCTGCACCCACGGAACCGCCACACCGGGCGCTATGACTTTCCAGCGCTGATAGCGGGCAACCCCGAGTTGGCGAAGTTCGTCGTTATCAATCCCTACGGCAAGGAGAGCATCGATTTTGCCGACCCGGATGCGGTCCGCGTATTCAATCGGGCACTGCTCAAGCAGTTCTACGGAATCGTGCATTGGGATATACCGCCGGGTTACCTGTGCCCGCCGGTACCAGGCCGGGCCGACTATCTGCACGGTCTAGCCGACTTGCTGGCGGACGAAAATGCTGGAGAGATTCCTCGCGGCACAGGCATTCATGCGCTGGACGTTGGCACTGGCGCTAACTGCATCTATCCATTGATCGGTCTGCGCGAGTACGGCTGGCGCTTCACGGGGTCGGATATCGACGCAACTGCACTGGCGTCGGCCCGTACGATCGTCACCGCCAATAAGCTGAGCAAGAGCATTGCGCTGCGCCCGCAGCAGCACCCCCGCCACGTATTTGAAAACCTGATGCAGGCCGACGACCGCTTCGACGTCACGCTTTGCAATCCGCCCTTCCATGCTTCCCAAGCAGAGGCCAGCAGTGGCAGCCAGCGCAAGTGGCGCAACCTTGGCAAGCTCGACCCCAAGCGCAAACTGCCCACCCTTAACTTCGGCGGTCAGGCGGCAGAACTCTGGTGTGAAGGCGGGGAGGCAGCATTCATTGCGCTGCTGGCAGAAGAAAGTCGCGGCGTGAACCAACAGGTCTGCTGGTTCAGCACGCTGGTGTCGAAAGCAAGCAACGTACAGCCGCTACAGGCTCGGCTCAAAAAGCTCGGCGCCCAGCAGGTCCGCGTATGCGAAATGTCCCAGGGGCAAAAGCGCAGTCGCTTCGTGGCCTGGAGCTACCTCGATGATGAACAGCGCGCGAAGTGGCGTGCTGATCGCTGGTCGAATCGCCAGTCAGGCTGATCGTTTCCGCCACGATCAGCTGAAACATTTCACCTCAGACGGCAATATCCCAGCGTTGGCGATCTTTCAGGGCCAGCGTCTGGATATACCGAGGCTCCCCGTTGATTTCCTCCAGCTCGGTCATCCCGGCGAGTTCGCCGACAACGCGATAGCGCTTGCCGACGCGCTTGTCCTGCAGCGGATAGAGCTGGGCGATCTGTTGGGCGAGTTCGGTAAGTGTGGACATGGTTCGGTAGCTCCAGATAACTGCATGCCGCAGCTTTTTACAGGCCTTAGGTTACGATTCAACGACAACCTTCCTTCGTCTCGCCTGTTGGAGCCACCCGTTGCGCAATTGATTCCCTACCAGAGGCAAAAACTACCCGAACGATTGATCAGCAGATACCTACACCCAGCTGTAGCAGAGCCAGGCCGCCCTGCTGCCAGCCCCACCAAGCCGCAACCAAGAGCAGCGACGCCAACACGGCGCCGCCTGTCCATAACCAGGCGCGGCGCATCAGGCCGTACCTGCAGCCAAGCGCACGCGCTCGACGGGTTGCTCACGAATTGGCCAGTTGAGCGCAGCAGCCATCAGGCTCAGTGCGATGGAAATCTGCCAGACCAGGTCGTAACTGCCAGTCGTGTCATAGACCCAGCCGCCCAGCCAGCCACCGAAGAACGAGCCGATCTGGTGGAACAGAAACACGATGCCGCCCAACATCGACAGATTGCGCACGCCGAACAGCGTAGCGACCGTGCCATTGGTCAAGGGCACGGTGGACAGCCACAGCAACCCCATGGCGATGCCGAAGGCATAGGCGGTCCAGAGCGTCAGCGGAGCGAAGAAGAACGCGCTGATCACCACCGCTCGGGCCAGATAAAGCGCGGTCAGCAATTTCGGCTTCGAATAACAACCGCCCAGCCAGCCCGCTGTGTAGGTACCGACGATGTTGAACAGCCCGACCAGCGCCAGCACCGTCGTGCCGGCCATCGCAGGTAACTGCTTGTCGACCAGATATGCGGGCAAATGTATGCCGATGAATACGACCTGAAACCCGCAGACGAAGAAACCCAGCGCCAGCAGGCGGAAGCCCGAGTGGCTGACCGCTTCACGCAGCGCCTCCATCAGCGTCTGCTGCGGGCCGGTCACTGGCGCTGCTGGCCCACTGCGCAGCATCAACGCCAGCGGCATGATCAGCGCCACCAAAAGCCCCAGCGCCAGCAAGGCCGACGACCAGCCAAGCCAGCCGATCAGACCGAGCGTGCCGGGCAGCATGGCAAACTGACCGAACGACCCGGCTGCGCTGGCTATACCCATCGCCATGCTGCGTTTTTCGACCGGCACCGCGCGCCCGACTGCGCCAAGGATCACGGAAAACGATGTTCCGGAAAGCCCCAGCCCAATCAGCAGGCCTGCACTGAGGGACAACGATACCGGGGAATCCGCACCCGCCATCAGCAACAGGCCGACCGCATAAAGCACGCCACCGAGCAGCACCGCACGGGCCACACCGAAACGGTCCGCCAGCGCGCCGGTAACCGGCTGCGCCAGGCCCCAGATCAGATTTTGCAGGGCGATGGCAAAGGCAAAGGTCTCACGCCCCCAGCCAAATTCCGCGCTCATGGGTGGCAGGAAAAGGCCGAATCCGTGTCGGATTCCCAAGGAAAGGGCAAGGATCAAGGAGCCACCCAGCAGGATCCAGGTACTGTTGCGCCAAATCGCATTCATCACTGACACGCTTTGCAAAAATCGAGGGGGATCCATCTTACTCGCAACCACCTCGTCATCCACCTCCCCCTTTTTAATCAGGCGAACGGCGAGCGGAGGGTTGCTCGGGTAAACTGCCGCCTGTCTGCCTTCTCGACGCGAGTACCTCCATGCCGATTCGCCACTGCATCGTTCACCTGATCGAAAAAAAGCCGGACGGCACACCTGCCGTTCTCCATGCCCGTGACTCGGAGCTGGGCGATTCCCAAGCCATCGAGAACCTGCTGGCCGATCTAAACGAAAGCTATAACGCCAAGCAGGGCAAAGCCTGGGGCTACTTCCATGACGAATCGGGCGCCTACCCCTTTAGCGGCTGGCTGACGCAGTACATGGACGGCAACCAGAATTTCACTGCATTCAGCCGGCAAGCCGTGGAACACCTGCAAAAGCTGATGGAGGAATCCAACCTTTCCACTGGCGGCCATGTGCTGTTCGGCCACTACCAGCAAGGCATGACCGATTACTTGGCGATCGCATTGCTGCACCACAGCAATGGCGTAACCGTTACCGACGCGCTGGATGTCGCCGAAGCCCGGCACCTGGACCTGGGTCAACTGCATCTGGCGACGCGGATCAATCTGTCCGAGTGGAAGAACAACAAGCAGTCCAGGCAGTACATTTCCTTCATCAAGGGGAAGAACGGCAAGAAGGTCTCGGAGTATTTCCGCGATTTCATTGGCTGCCAGGAAGGTATCGACGGCCCCGGTGAAACGCGCACGCTGCTCAAAGCCTTCAGCGACTATGTCGAAAGCGAAGACCTGCCCGACGAAAAGGCACGCGAGAAGACCAGCGCGCTGGTGGGCTATGCCAGCAGTCAGGCCAAGATCGGCGAGCCCATGTCGCTGGAGGAGCTGTCCGGCGTCATCGACGAGGAGCGCCCACGCGCCTTCTACGATCACATCCGCAACAAGGACTACGGCCTTTCGCCGGAGATCCCCGCTGACAAGCGCACCCTGAACCAGTTTCAGCGATTCACTGGCCGGGCCGAAGGACTGTCGATCAGCTTCGAATCACACCTGCTGGGCTCGAAAGTCGAATACGACGAAGCCCGCGACATGTTGATCATTCGCAACCTGCCAACGCAGCTGACCGATCAGCTCAAGCGGCGCAAGGGATAAGCCCTGAGCGGCGAAGCCTGCACACCGCAGGCTCCTGAGGGTTGTCGGAAGCCGGAGCCAAGCACGCCGCTACGAAAATCTGTCTCCTCGCTGGAATGAAACGGCCATCTGCCAGTCAGATGGCTGCTGCTGCAACCCTGTACGACCCGCTACGGCTAAGGATTCACAATGGATTGGCTGCACCTGATTATTCTGTCCGTGGTCCAGGGCATCACTGAATTTCTCCCGATTTCGTCTTCCGCGCACCTCATCCTTCCTTCGCAAGTGCTTGGATGGCCCGACCAGGGCCAGGCATTCGACGTCGCGGTACACGTCGGCACCTTGCTCGCCGTCTTGATCTGTTTCCGTCACGAGGTGATCGCGACCACCCGTGGCTGGCTGGCGCACGTGTTCCGCCGACAGGTCAGCGCGCAAAGCCGTCTCGGCTGGGCGATCATCATCGGCACATTGCCGGCGGGCATCATCGGCTTGCTGCTCGAGGACTACATCGAGCAGTACACCCGATCGATGCTGTTCATCGCGGCTACGACCATCATCTTCGGCCTGCTGCTGTGGTACGCGGACGTCAAGGGCCGGCGTGTCGCCGAAATGGATCAGCTGACCTGGAAAAGCGCGCTGATCATCGGCTTTGCCCAAGCGCTAGCGCTGATTCCCGGCACCTCCCGCTCGGGTATCACCATGACTGCGGCCCTGCTGCTCGGATTCACCCGGCAGACCGCGGCACGCTTCTCCTTTCTACTGTCGATACCGCTGATCCTCGCTGCAGGCGGGTTGAAAGCGGTCGAGTTAGCCCAGTCAGGTGAAGCCGCGCCGTGGAATGACATTTTCATCGGCGCCGCACTGTCGTTCGTTGCGGCGTTTCTCTGCATCAAGCTGTTCCTCAAGGCGCTCGACGCCTTGGGTATGCTGCCCTTCGTGATTTATCGCTTGCTGCTGGGTGTAACGCTGCTATTCATCGCGCTCTGACGAGCGGCTTAAGAAGGCCCGCGCAACGGGTTTGCGCGGGCCAGAAGCATCAACGGGCGTCGATGCGATAGCCGATGCGAGGGAAGTGCACATGGACGACGCCGGCACGCTCATCCTCACGTCGCAGAATCAGCTCTTCCACACCAGCGAAGACCAGCTCACCTTCAACCGGATCGGTGCCGTAATCCACTGCGGATATGGTCACGGCTTGCCCCGCCTCGAATCCATTGGGCTCGGAGAACGGCTCATCCGGCAAGTCCGCAGGCGTCGCGTCGCGAGCAATCGACACGGCCTCTTCCGGCGATAGCTCGGACAGCGAGCCATGCCCCACTGCCAGCACCTTGCCAAGCCAGGCCGCCACGTCCGGATAGGCATCGACCAGCGGCGCCGTCACTGGTGTGCCTTTAAGGAACCAAAGGCAATGGGCGACAGCGAAGTCCGCTACGCAAGGTGCAGCACCAAGCAGAAACTCTCCGCTACCACGCGCTAATTGCTGTTGCAGGCGCGCCATCAGGACCGGCCAGTGATTCTTCGCCTGTTCAAGCGGAATGCGAGCCACCGAGCCGCTGCTGAACAAGGCGGTGCGGTCCTTACTGAACACCTCGATGAACGCTTTAGGCACTTGAGCGAAACGCATGGCCATGGATTCCGGCTGAAACACCAGGCTCACGGCATGCAGGAACAGCACCGAGTCAGCCCACTGTGCCAGCGTCGCCGCAACGAACTCCTGCCCTTCGGGAAACAGCGCGGGCGTGGCTTTCTCAGCTTCGAGGCGACGCGCAATCAGTGCGGTATCGCAATAAATGTCGGCGCCGACCTGAAGTACCGGAGTACGCCGATAGCCGCCTGTCAGCGCCGTGAGATCAGGCTTGGGCATGACCGGAGGAATTTGCACCGAACGCCAGGACAGCTGCTTGAAACCCAGCATCAGTCGCGCTTTTTCGGCAAAGGGCGAGGTGGGATAGTGGTGCAGGATCACTTCGTGCATAGCAGGCTCCGCCAGTCGTTAGGTAGAACGGCAGCTTACCCGCGCGAACAGAGGCAGCCTACCCGTTCAGCTGATTGCCTGGACATTCACCGGGCCACTGCCGGACTGCACCGAAACCAGCGCCTCCTTGGCCGACTTTTTCATTTGCTTGATGGCGCGCTCACGCCGCAACGCGTCGCTCTTGCTGCCAAGCGTCTCGACATAGACCAGTGCCACAGCCGGGCTGGAATAGAAGAACCGCGCCCCTCGCCCACTTTGGTGAGCGGCAAAGCGGCGCTGGGCATCGTCACTGATCCCGCAATAAAGCGAGCCGTTGGCGGCGCGTACCAGATAGACGAACCAGGGTTTGCTAGCAGCGATGCTCATGTAGCAGGCTCTCGAGAAGATGGTTGGATTTTCCAGGGCCGCGCCTGCCAGGGCAAGGCTGCTCTTGCCAACCAAAAAGCCGAAAGCGTGCAGCGTGGTCTCGAATCCGTCGCGTTTGAACGCTTCCGCAATGTTCCGACACAGTTGTCGTCAGCGAGCGCCCGGCAGCCAAGCCGCGGATGGCGATGGCTGCAAGGGTTCGTCGTTTCGCCTAGCAAAGTCCGTCGATCCTGTCGAGATATGGTGGCGGTTCGCCTTTGCGTATACTGCGCCGATGTTTGCCCAAACTGCATTCCGCACTCGCTGCACCTCCTGGTTGCTGGCGGCCGGACTCTTCCTGATGCTCAGCAGCTGCGCTGAACCGCCCAGCGCACTCGAGCGAATTAAGGAGGAAGGCGTTCTGCGCGTGATCACCCGCAACAGCCCTTCCACCTATTTCCAGGATCGCAACGGCGAAGCCGGCTTCGAGTATGAGCTGGTCAAGCGCTTCGCCAGCCATCTCGGCGTCAAGCTGCAGATCGAGACCGCCGACAGCATCGAAGAAATCTTCACCCGCCTGAATCGTCCTGGTGGTCCAACCTTGGCGGCGGCCGGCCTGGTAGCAAGCGAAGGACGCAAGGACTCGGCGCGCTTCACCCAGCCCTACCTGGATGTCACCACTCAGGTCGTCTATCGCCGGGGTCAGCGCCGCCCTACCCAACCCGAAGACTTGGTCGGTAAACGCATTCTGGTGCTCAAGGGCAGCAGCCAAGCCGAGAAACTCAAGGCGCTACAGAGCGAATTTCCGGATCTTCGCTATGAGGAATCGGATGCGGTTGAGGTGGTCGATTTGCTGCGCATGGTCGATGAGGGCCAGGTAGATCTGACGTTGGTCGAGTCCAATGAGCTGGCGCTGAATCAGGTCTACTTCACCAATGCACGAGCGGCATTCGATCTCGGTGAGCAAAGCAGCCTGGCATGGATCGTTGGCAAAGGCGAAGACAACAGCGTGCTCGAAGCGGCCAACCAGTTCCTCACCCAGGCGCAGGAGAACGGAACACTGCAGCGCCTGAGAGAACGCTATTACGGTCACGTCGACGTGCTCGGCTACGTTGGCGCCTATGCCTTTGCCAAGCACCTGCAGCAACGTCTGCCGCGCTATGAAAAGGTATTCCGCGAAACGGCCAAGGAGCACGGAGTCGACTGGCGTCTGCTTGCCGCCATCGGTTATCAGGAATCCCACTGGCAGCCCGAAGCGACCTCGAAAACCGGCGTGCGGGGGCTGATGATGCTGACCCTCAATACCGCCAAGGCCATGGGCGTGAACAATCGTCTCGACCCCGTCCAAAGCATTCGCGGCGGTGGAAAATACATCGCCAAGGTGCATGCCAACCTGCCTGACAGCATCGAGGAGCCGGACCGTACCTGGTTCGCCCTAGCCGCCTACAACGTCGGTGGCGGCCATTTGGAAGATGCGCGCAAACTGGCCGAAAGCGAGGGCCTGAACCCGAACAAATGGCTGGACGTGAAACAGATGTTGCCAAGGCTGGCGCAGAAGCAGTGGTATACCAAGACGCGCTACGGATACGCACGCGGAGGCGAGCCGGTGCATTTCGTGGCCAACATCCGCCGCTATTACGACATCCTCACCTGGGTGACTCAGCCGCAAATGGAAGGCCAGCAACTGGTGAACAACGAGATCCACGTTCCCGGTATCAACTCCACAGAACTCGGTGAGATTCTTCCGCCGCTCTGATCCTTCCGGCCCTGAGCCTCAGCCTCAGCCTCTTCCGATAGAGGCGAAGCTGCCTGCGGTATGCTCGGCCAGCACCTCAGCCGCCAACTCCACCTCCAGCCCTCGCCGTCCGGCGCTGACATAGATGCTCGGTTGCGCCTGCGCCGACACGTCAATAAACGTGCGTAGCCGCTTTTTCTGCCCCAGCGGACTGATGCCACCGACCAGATAGCCGGTCGCGCGTTGCGCCGCCATGGGATCGGCCATGTCGACCTTCTTCACCTTGGCCGCATGCGCCAGCGCCTTGAGATCAAGCGAACCAGCAACCGGCACGACAGCCACCAGAAGCTCATTTTTTTCGCTGCTGGCGAGTAGTGTCTTGAACACTCTCGCCGGTTCGAGGCCGAGCTTCTCAGCGGCTTCGAGACCATAGGATGCCGATTTAGGATCGTGTTCGTAGCTGTGGATGCGGTAGTCGGCCTTGGCCTTTTTCAGCAGATCGATAGCGGGCGTCATGGCGAAAAGAATCGTCGAGGAAAGGTCGCTACATTAGCCAAAAACACAACGGCCCGCACAATGTGCGGGCCGTTGCTGTTGCGTCGCGGCCGGGTCGACAGATCGGCCCGCCACGCCAGCAGACAAGCGGTCAGGCCACCTTGGCCCGGTGCGCTGCCCGTAACTGGCGGGCAGCCGCGACCATGTTGACCAGAGCCGCCTCGGTTTCCGCCCAGCCGCGGGTTTTCAGGCCGCAATCCGGGTTGACCCAAAGCCGCTCGGCCGGGATTCGCTCGGCGGCCTTCTGCAGCAACTGGACCATTTCAGCCGTATCCGGGACGCGCGGCGAGTGGATGTCGTAGACGCCGGGACCGATGTCGTTGGGGTAGTCGAAGACGCGGAACGCTTCCAGCAGCTCCATTTGCGAGCGGGAGGTCTCGATGGTGATGACGTCAGCATCCATCGCGGCGATCGCCTCGATCACATCGTTGAATTCGCTGTAGCACATGTGCGTGTGGATCTGCGTTTCGTCGCGCACACCGCTGGCGCACAGACGGAACGCTTCGACCGCCCAATCGAGATAGTGCCCCCACTGGGCGCGCCGCAACGGCAGACCTTCGCGGAATGCCGCTTCGTCGATCTGGACGATTTTGATGCCCGCCGCTTCGAGATCACAGACCTCGTCCCGGATCGCTAGCGCCAGCTGCCGCGCCTGTTGCTCACGGCTGACATCCTCGCGAGTAAACGACCACATCAACATGGTTACCGGCCCGGTCAGCATGCCCTTCATGACCTTACTGGTCTGCTGCTGCGCGTAGCGAATCCACTCCACCGTCATCGCAGCCGGACGGCTCAGATCGCCGTAGATCACCGCCGGTTTCACGCAACGCGAGCCATAGCTCTGCACCCAACCGAAGCGGGTAAAGGCATAACCGTCGAGCTGTTCGGCGAAATACTCGACCATGTCGTTACGCTCGGCCTCACCGTGTACCAACACATCCAGACCCAATTGCTCCTGTACGGCAATTGCGTGACGAATCTCGGCGTGCATCGCCTCGGTATAGTCGGTCAGGGCCAACTTGCCCTGCTTGAACGCCTGACGCGCCAAACGGATCGCCGGGGTCTGCGGGAACGAGCCGATGGTGGTCGTCGGGAACGCCGGCAGATCCAGCCGAGCACGCTGCTTCTCGATGCGGCTTTCGAAAGCGGATTGCCGCTGGCTGTGCCTGGGTTTGATCGCAGCCAAGCGCGCCTGCACGGCGGGCTTGTGGATCCGTGGAGACTCGGCGCGGCTCGCCTGAACCTCACGGCTTTGTTGTAACGCGGCCTGTACTTGGGCATCGTCCGGTTGATTGACCGCTCGCGTCAGCACGGCAACCTCCGCGCATTTCTGCACGGCAAATGCCAGCCAGCTACGCAGCTCAGCATCCAGTTGGTCTTCCCGCGCAAGATCTACCGGTGCGTGCAGCAACGAACAGGACGGCGCGACCCAGAGTCGCTCACCCAACCGCTCGGCAGCGTGACGAAGCACGCTCAAGGCTTTATCCAGATCGCACCGCCAGACGTTTCGTCCGTTGACGATGCCCAGAGAGAGGATTTTGTATGCCGGCAGTCGATCTAGGATGACCGGGTACTGATCCGGTGCACGCACCAGGTCGATATGCAGGCCATCGACCGGCAACGCCGCGGCCAAGCCAAGGTTGTCTTCCAATCCGCCAAAATAGGTTGCGACCAGCTTCTTCAATGGAGCGCGCTGCAACAGGTTGTAGGCTCGCTCAAAGGCGTTCTTCCAATCCTGCGGCAAGTCGAGCACCAGAATCGGCTCATCGATCTGCACCCACTCCACTCCCTGCGCAGCGAGCCGCTCCAGCACTTCTCCATAGACCGGAAGCAGGCGTTCGAGCAGCTCCAGCTTGTCGAACGCTTGCCCTTTGGCCTTGCCCAGCCAGAGATAGGTCAACGGCCCGATCAGCACCGGCTTGACTGCGTGGCCCAGGGCCCTGGCCTCTTCCACTTCCTCGAACAACTGCGTCCACGACAGCTCAAAGGACTGATAAACGCTGAATTCGGGGACCAGGTAGTGATAGTTGGTATCAAACCATTTAGTCATTTCCTGCGCTTGCCCACCGCCGCAGCACTGGTGAGTTACGCCACGCGCCATGGCAAACAGGGTCTCCAGGGTCGGTTGACCGTCGGCCGGACGAAAGCGCTCAGGCACAACGCCAAACATCAGCGAATGGGTCAGCACCTGGTCATACCAGGCGAAATCGCCCGCCGGCAGCAGCTCAATGCCAGCATCTGCCTGCAGCTGCCAATGGGCCGCGCGCAACTCCCTACCGACCCGGCGCAGCTCGGCCTCGCTGAGGTCACCCTTCCAGTACGCTTCGAGCGCCTTTTTCAATTCTCGGTCGGCACCAATGCGTGGGAAGCCCAGGGAATGCGCAACAGCCATGACAATCTCCAATTCGTTCGTTTTCGATGAGCGAATTGTGACGGCCCGAGATAAATGAAACAAACTCACGCAACTAAAGATAATCATTAGATATATTCATGTCATCGTTGCTGCCCCTTTTTCAAACCGAACGGACCGAGATGCGATAAGCAGTCGCTACGCGCCGTCCAATCCCGGCTCGAACCTGCGGGTTGTCGAATGGCTCTGCCAGCACCCGATTCATGCTCATTGCCCTGCCAAGTTCATTCGAGATGTAGGCTCGACAACGATCGGCGCGCTGGGACACACTTCGCCGCCGCGATGAGATTTGCTCAAGTCACCTCAGTCTTGCTTTAGCTAGCACCCTCTCGAACCTAGGCCCCGCCCACGAAATAGCAGGAAGTCCCCAGCATGCTGGAAATACGCCACCTGAAAACGCTTCATGCACTGCGCGAAACCGACAGCCTGGTGGAGGCCGCCGAGCGGCTGCATCTGACCCAATCAGCACTGTCCCATCAGTTCAAGGAACTTGAAGAACGCTTGGGCTTGCAGCTGTTCGTGCGCAAGACGCGTCCCGTACGTTTCACCAGTGCGGGTTTGCGCCTGTTGCAACTGGCCGACAGCTTGCTGCCACAGCTGCGCAGCGCCGAGCGCGACCTGGCCCGACTGGCAGGCGGCACCGCGGGCCGTTTGCATATGGCGATCGAATGTCACAGTTGCTTTCAGTGGCTGATGCCGACTATCGATCAGTTCCGCGATGCCTGGCCGGAAGTCGAGCTGGACCTGGCTTCGGGGTTTTCCTTCGCACCGCTGCCGGCCCTGGCGCGCGGTGATCTGGATCTGGTGGTGACGTCCGACCCGATCGAGCTGCCGGGCATCACCTATGTGCCGCTGTTTACCTACGAAGCGCTGCTCGCCGTCGCCAACCAGCACGCCTTGGCATCCCGCCCGTTCGTACGCGCCGAAGACCTGGCCAGCGAAACCCTGATCACCTATCCGGTGGAACATGATCGACTGGACATCTTCACGCGCTTTCTGGAGCCGGCCGATGTCGAACCGGCTCAGGTTCGCACCTCGGAGCTCACCGTGATGATGATGCAGCTGGTGGCTTCCGGGCGCGGCGTGTGCTGCGTGCCCAACTGGGCGTTGCATGAATACAGCGCTCGCGGCTATGTGACGGCAAAGCGCCTGGGCGAGAAAGGCCTGTTCGCCACGCTCTATGCCGGCATCCGTGCCGACATGCTGGACTCGCCATTCATGCGCGATTTCCTGCTGACCGCCAAGGACACCTCGTTCTCTACGCTTGAAGGGGTCAGCGCAGCGCCGAAGACGAAATAGCTCATTCCTGCCGATAGGGCAGCGCGTCGCGCGCGGCCTCGGCATAGCGCAACACGCCCAGACGTTCCTGCTGTAGGAACTCGCTGACCGCCGCACGCAGCCCCGGATGCTCCAGGTAGTGCCAGGAACGGGTGATCACCGGCTCGAAGCCGCGAATCAGCTTGTGCTCGCCCTGGGCGCCAGCGTCGAAGCGTGCCAGGCCCTCGGCAATTGCATGATCGATGCCCTGATAAAAACAGGTTTCGAAGTGCAGCCTGTCGAACTCGGCCAGGCAGCCCCAGTAACGGCCATAAAGGCCCTGCCCGTCGATCAAGCTGAACGCCATGGCCACGGGTTGGCCGCCCTGCACGGCGAGTACCAGCCGGATGGCTTCGGGCATCCGCTCGGCCAGCAGGCTGAAAAAGCTGCGAGTCAGATACGGCGCCTGGCCGCGCACATGGTAGGTATTGGCGTAACAGGCATAGACGAAATCCCACTCCTGTTCGCTGACCTGGTGACCTTCACGCCATTCGAACTCGATCCCCTGTCCCGCTACCTGCTCGCGCTCCTTGCGCAGCTGCTTACGCTTGCGCGAAGTGAGGCCGTCCAGGAAATCCTGAAAGTCGCGGTAGCCGCGGTTGTGCCAGTGAAACTGGCAGCCGATGCGCTCGAGCCAACCATCACGGCCCTGGAAAATCGCATCGGCGTCCGGCTCGGTGAAGTTCACGTGCAGGCTCGAATAGCCCCCTTCGGCCAAGCCGGCGGTGAGCTGGTCGAGCAATTGGCCCGCCGCCTCGCAGTCACCCAACAGGCGCGCGCCGGTCACTGGCGAGAACGGCACCGCACACAGCAACTTCGGGTAGTACTCAATGCCAGCCCGATGACAGGCGTCGGCCCAGGCCCAGTCAAATACGTACTCGCCGTTGGAGTTGGCCTTGCGATACAGCGGCATGGCCGCGCGCCAGCGCCCCTGGGCATCGACCAGCAGGCGATGCGCCGGACCCCAGCCACTGCGGCCACCGACGCTGCCGCTGTCCTCCAGCGAGGCGAGAAAAGCGTGGCGCAGAAAGGGTTGCCGGCGGTCGAGCAGCGCATCCCAGCGGGCCGGGTCAAGGTTGGAGAGGGAGCGAATCGTCTGGATAGGCATGCGCGTCAGTGTGGCTCAGTGCGCAAACGAAAAAAAGCCCCGCGCAGGCGGGGCTCAAGGGAGCCTCAATGCAGCCTGGCGATCAGAACTTGGTGACCAGATCCAGCTGCAGGGTGTCGACACTGGTGTCATCCGCGAAGCCGTCCAGAGAATCGGTCTCGGCCATGAAATAGGTGGCGCCCACAGAGACGTTCTTGCCCAGGTCATAGCCCAGCTTGAACTTGTGGCCACGGGAGCCCGTCAGGCCAGCGGCGAAGTCGGAGTCGGTGAAAATGCTGACCACCGAGTCGCGCTGTACGTCGCGGTAGTTGTAGTCGAAGGCCAGCTTGTTATAGTCGGCGGTGAAGCCCGCCAGCCAGGCGGTATCCTGATCGCTGTCGGTGTCGGTGTTGACCACGTACTGGCCATAGACGGAAACGGGCACGGGCAGATTTTTCAGGCTCATCTGGGCGAAACCTTCCCAGAGCTGGAACTCGTTGGTGGTGTTGCCGAACTGCGTCAGCACGCTGGCAGCGTCGTCTGCCGTTTCGTTGTCGAACGCATAGAGGCTGCCGCCGAGCGTGAATGCCACCGAGTCGCTCAGGTCGAAATGCGCACCCAACTGGCCGGTGTACATCTGGGCATCGTGGCGGAACTCCACGCCCTCGCCATCGACGTTGTCCTCCATGTTGAAGTAGCCGGCGTTGGCGAACACGTCGAGACCACCGACCGGCAGGGTGTAGGTAGCAGCGAAGCCCTCGGGATTGATATCGCCATCCCAGATCACGTCGGCGACACTCACCCAGGGCTGGGGCATCTTGCCGCCGAACAGGTGCAGATTGTCGGACTCGCCCGGGTGCCAGTCGAGATAGGCCAGGTCCAGCCAGATATCTTTCTTGTCGAAGTAGTCTTCCATGGTCTGATTGGTGGAGCGGCGATCATCACTGCTGCCAGTGGCGATGCGGATGCCGGCGTCCACGTCGTCGTTGACCTCGGAGTAGAAGCCCAGGCGCATACGCAGGCGCTGACGGTTCTCGTCCTCCTCGTCACCGGTGCCGCCTTCGACGCTCACCATTTCTTGACGCAGGCGCAGATCGCCCTTGATCTTGGTCCTAGCGACCCAGCCCAGCTTCTCCTTGAAATCATTTGCTGCAGTAGATGCCGCCGCTTGCTCTCGCTGCTCCTTGGCCAGTTCAGCCTCCAGTTCGGCATGCTGGGTCGCGGTGATCGAGCCGTTGGCCCTGAGCATTTCAAGCAGCTTCGCATCGACAGCAGCGCTGGCTGGCACACTGACAGCAAGCAACAAGCCGGTGCACAGCCCCGATGCGATCTGCTTGGAAACGGTTCGACTCATCAGAAATCCCCTCGATAAATTGACATCTAGGCACTCCTAGCCTGCTGGCTCGTTTGTGCTGGGGGAATCTTCGTCGCTCTTTGTTACCAGGCCGTGTCGCCGCCATGAAGGTTTTGTTTCGGAGGAGCTTTCAGCCAGGCTCAGCACAAGCTCTACGCCGGCATTGCGCTTGCGCCGACTGCAGGCCAAGGCTCATCGTCAGCTCAAGCGGCCGTTTCTCATCCCCGCGCCTAGGTCCATGGGAGAGCCCGCCATGGCATAAAGCGCCGGCGTGGATCCAGGCGCCATCGAGGCCGATCGTGCTCAGCGTGAGCAGGCGGCTTTGAGGAAAATACGGCTATGTGGCGTAGCCACCGGATCTGCAGCGCCTGCAGTCGACGCTGACAGGCGCTGCTCCACCGCTGACGCCGGCAGCCAGGCATCAGCGTTTACGCAGGATTACGCTGCCGATCGAATAACCCGCACCAAATGAGCTGAGCACACCGAGGCTGCCCGCTGGCAGATCATCCTGATGCTTGTGGAAGGCAATCACCGAGCCTGCAGAGCTGGTGTTGGCATAGGTGTCGAGGATGACGGGCGCCTCTTCCGGGCTGGCATCGCGACCGAGCAGCTTGCGCACGATCAGGTGGTTCATGTTGAGGTTGGCCTGGTGCAGCCAGAAGCGCTTGACCTCGCTGACCTCGATTTCGTTTTCCTTCAGATGCTCGCCGATCAACTCAGCCACCATCGGACAGACCTCCTTGAACACCTTGCGGCCTTCCTGAACGAATAGCTTGTCCGGGTTGGTCATGTATTCCTCGGCGGTGCGATTGAGGAAGCCGAAGTTGTTGCGGATGTTGTTGGAGAATTCGGTCGCCAGCTTGGTGCTGACAATGTCCCACTGATGCGCCGAGGTGGCCTGATCAGCACGCTCGACGATGACGGCCGTGCAGGCATCGCCAAAGATAAAATGACTGTCCCGGTCACGGAAGTTCATGTGCCCGGTGCAGATCTCCGGGTTGACCATCAGTATTGCGCGCGCCTGCCCCAGCTGAACCGAGTTGGCGGCATTCTGGATCCCGAAGGTCGCCGAAGAACAGGCGACGTTCATGTCGAAGCCAAAACCCTTGATCCCAAGCGCTGCCTGCACTTCGATAGCGACTGCCGGGTAGGCGCGTTGCAGATTGGAGCAGGCGACGATCACACCATCGATGTCAGCTGCGGTTTTGCCAGCCCGTTCAAGGGCTTGCTGAGCGGCCTTGACTGACATTTCGCAGAGGATCGACCACTGGTCGTTGCTGCGCTCGGGAATGCGCGGAACCATGCGATCCGGATCGAGGATGCCAGCTTTGTCGGTAACGAAGCGGCTCTTGATGCCGGACGCCTTCTCGATGAACGCCGAGCTGGATTCCGGCATCGGCTGGATGTCACCCGCTTCGATCGCAGCGGCATTTTCATCATTGAAACGACGCGAGTAGGTGTTGAACGACTCGACCAACTCGTCGTTGGAAATGCTCTGGGCAGGGGTGTAAAGGCCGGTACCGCTGATGACGACGTTATGCACAGTCGTTCCTCTCGAATATTGGCTGATCGTAATCGGGCGTCGGAACAGGAGCGAAGCCGGCCAGCGCCGATGCGATCGTTCATGCCGCGTCTGTTTATATGGCGGCTATTGTGCACGAAAACCGAACAGAATCTGCAGCTCAGCGCGTAAAAGCAGCCAAAGGTTATCGAGGCACGACGGCGGACATCGCTGCCGCCCAAAAGCCAGCAGGCTGGGCCTGGGCAGGCTTTCGGTTATCCTTGCGCTCCCCGCACAGCAGGAATGTTTCCCCGATGAAAGACCCACTTGCCGAACTGATCCGTCTGATCAGTTCGGGCTGCATGAGCGACGACGAGATCAACCGGCTCGCTGACGAAGCGGCTCAAGCCTATGCCGACCCTCAGGCCTTTCTGCAGGCCAACCCGGACATCATCTACGACGATGACTTCCCCATCCCGCTGGGCGAATGGATGATTGTCGGCAGCCTGCCGGATACCGTGCTGTTCCAGGCCGATGACTACCAGGCGCTGTTCGAGCAGATTGTCGGTTCGTTCGGCCCGGACGTGAATTTCATTCTCAAGCCCAAGCAATTGGCCAAGACCGAGCCATTGAAGGCGCTCAACCGCATCCAGACCCAGCTCAGCAGCCTTTACCCGGAAAAAGGCGGTTACGTGCTGGTGGACTTCAGCGAGCCACTGGACGATGAGTTGCAGGCCGTACTCGTCTATACCTGCGACATCGAGCGGGTCATGGCCCTGGCAGTAGAAGTGGGTATCTACGCCGCGCCCGCGCTGGCGGCGCTACAGGCCCAAAGCCAGGCGTGAATCAGCGGCGACGCAATGGCTCGAGCAGCGGCGACAGACCGTTGTGGTCGATCTCCTGCATCAGCGCCAGCAGCTGACCCAGATCCCCGGGCGGGAAGCCGACCCGGGCGAACCAGTTCAGGTAGTTGCCCGGAAGATCCGCGATCAGCCGGCCCTTGTATTTGCCGTAGGGCATCGTCTGGGTCACCAGGCGTTCCAAGTCTTCAGCTTTCATTGCAGCAATTCATCGGCAGATGGGCGGCAAATACTGCCATAGCCGATCTGGCCGTGCAGCCTTGCGCCCGTTTCGCACATTTGCGCGACCTATCGGTCGGATAGAAACGCAGCTGCCCGTGCAGACCGTTCGGCAGCTCGACGCGTCTGCGCCGCTGCGCCCAACTCTGAAAGCCGAGGACATCAAGATGACGGATCAACCGAGCCCCAAGCCCGAACTGGACGACGCCGCGCTGGCGTTCGCCGCTCAGGTTTTCGAAAGCGCCCGCAGCGGTGATGCCGAGCGCCTCACCGATCTGCTCGGTCGCGGCTTGCCCGCCAACATTCGCAACCACAATGGCGACAGCCTGTTGATGCTCGCCAGCTACCACGGCCATTTCGACGCCTCGCGCGTGCTGCTTGAGAACGGTGCCGACCCCCAGCTGCGCAACGACAAGGGCCAGAGTCCGCTGGCGGGCGCTGCCTTCAAGGGCAACCTGCAAATGGCACGACTGCTGCTCGATCAGGGTGCCGATGTCGAAAGCGCCTCGCCCGACGGCAAGACCGCCCTGATGATGGCGGCCATGTTCAATCGCAGTGACATTGTCGAGCTCTTACTGGAGCTCGGCGCAGACCCAAGCCGGGCCGACATGAACGGCGTGACGCCTCTGGCCGCTGCGCAAGCCATGGGCGCCCAGGACACACCCAAACTGCTAACCGAAGCCGTTGCTGCCTGCAGCTGAGTTTCAGTTTCGCAGCGTCTGAACGACGTCTCTCCTGTACCCAACGCATCGCACATCGGATGGCTGCAGCTGTCAGTAACCGTGATCTGGCCAACCGCTGAGCTGGTCGCCCCCGTTAAAACAGAGGAGCACTTATGAGCATCGAAACGCTATCGATCGAAGGCATCGCCACGCCTGTGTCGCGTGTTGGCTTGGGCACCTGGGCCATCGGTGGCTGGATGTGGGGCGGCGCGGATGACGACCGCTCCGTCACCACCATTCGCAGTGCCCTGGAACGCGGCATCAACCTGATCGACACCGCACCGGTGTACGGCTTCGGTCACTCCGAAGAGGTCGTCGGCAAGGCCCTTGAGGGCGTGCGCGACCAGGCAGTGATCGCCACCAAGGTCGCGCTGGACTGGAGCGAAGGCGGCCCGCGGCGCAATTCGACGCCCGCTCGTATCCGCCAGGAAATCGAAGACTCGCTGCGTCGGCTGCGCACTGACCGCATCGACCTGTATCAGGTGCATTGGCCGGACCCGCTGGTTCCCATCGAAGAAACCGCGGCCGAGTTGGAAAAGCTGCGCCAGGAAGGCAAGATCCTAGCGATCGGCGTGAGCAATTATTCCACCGAGCAGATGGATAGGTTTCGTAAAGCCGCGCCGCTGGCCTCCGTGCAGCCACCGTATAACCTCTTCGAGCGCGCCATCGAAGCCGACGTACTGCCCTACGCTCGGGATAACGGCCTGGTGGTGCTCGGCTACGGCGCCCTGTGCCGCGGTCTGCTTTCCGGGCGGATGACCAACAGCACCACCTTCGATGGTGACGACTTGCGCAAGTCCGACCCGAAGTTCAAGTCGCCGCGCTTCGAGCAGTACCTCGCTGCAGTCGAGGCATTGAAAGCGCTAGCTCACGACCGTCACGGCAAATCCGTGCTGGCGCTCGCCATCCGTTGGGTGCTCGACCAAGGCCCGACCATTGCGCTCTGGGGCGCTCGTCGACCAGACCAGCTGGACGGCATCGACGATGCCTTCGGGTGGTCGTTGAGCCCACAGGACCTGACGGACATCGATGCACTTCTTGCCGAGCACATCACCGATCCGGTAGGACCGGAATTTATGGCGCCGCCTAGCCGCAAGGCGTAACGCCTGTGGTTCTGCCTGAAGCTGCAGCGTTACTTCAGGCAGAACCAGAAACGACTCGCTTCGCATTATTCATGCACTGAATGGACACAAGCGGAACGATGTCGCGATAATCCTCGCCTTCTCGAACATGGACTAACCCCTACGGGTCGGTCATCGACGAAGGATCGTTCCAACCGTGCGCGCACTGTCCGTTGCCGTGTCCCTTCTGTTCTTTTCCGCGTTGGCGCAGGCTGCGGAGCGTCCACTGCGATTCTCGGTCAGCGACAGCTCGACCATGCCCATGATTCATCTGGAGAACGGCCAGCCGGTTGACGGCATTCTTCACGACCTGCACAGGCGCATCGCCGAAAAGCTCGGGCGTAAAGCCGAGCAACTGGTGATGTCACGAACGCGCATCCAGCCGCTGCTGGCCGAGGGCGCAGTCGATGTCAGCTGCTATATGAACCCGGCCTGGCTGGCGGTAGACCACGCAAGTTATCGTTGGAGCGTCCCGTTCATGACGCAGCGCAGCATTCTGGTGGCCCAGCCTGAAACACCTCCAGCCAAGCTTTCCAGCCTGCGCGGCCGACGGGTCGGTACGGTGCTCGGCTTCTTCTACCCGGAGGCGGACGCATCGTTTCGAGACGGTACCTTGATTCGCGACGATGCACGAACGGAGCACCTAGTGCTGAAAAAACTCGCTGCCGGACGTGAGCGTTATGCGATCAGCACTCAGGTAGCACTGGATTGGTTCAATCGAGACAGACCCGTAGACCGCAGACTAAAGGCAATCGACCGGCTCTCGGAGTCCTCTATTCACTGCATCGTGCGTGTTGAGACTGACGTCCCGGCCCGCGAGATACTTGACGTCATGCAACAGATGCAGCACGACGTCGAGTTCGAGGCGATCCTGGCGAAGTATCGATAACCGCTCGGCCTCGCATGTTCGACCTTGTTGCGTCATAAGCGCGCTCTGCCCCCTCAATCCTGAGACGAACTTCAACCTACGATCGCTGCCTACCTATTCGCCCTAATCCCGCTAGCCCAGTGCCGCTCGACGCAAGCGGCGCGTGTCCGCTAATCGACCCATCCCATTGAGGCACCGATGACCCAAGTGAACGCCACAGGCAAGTCGACATTCTCGGCGCGCGCCATATTGCTGATCGAGCTGGCCCTGGCCATGGGTGGGTTCGCCATCGGTACCGGCGAATTCGCCATCATGGGGCTGATGCCCAACGTCGCGCAGGGCCTGGGGATCAGCGAGCCGCAAGTGGGCCATGTGATCAGCACCTATGCCCTGGGTGTCGTGGTAGGCGCACCGCTGCTGGCGATCCTTGGCTCGCGGATGTTCCGCCGGCACCTGCTTTTGCTGCTGATGGGCTTTTTCGCTCTGGGCAATTTCGCCAGCGCCATCGCACCGGATTACCACTCGTTGATGCTGTTCCGCTTTATCGCCGGCCTGCCCCATGGGGCCTACTTCGGCGTGGCGATGCTGGTCGCCGCCTCGATGGTTGCACCTGACCAGCGGGCCAAGGCGGTCAGCCGCGTGCTAGCGGGCCTCACCATCGCCATGTTGATCGGCAATCCCACCGCCACCTGGCTGGGGCAATGGCTCAGCTGGCGCTGGGCGTTTGGTCTGGTCGGAATGATCGCGCTGCTGACGGTGTTGCTTGTGGCGATCTTCCTGCCGCTCGACCGCAGCGAGCCGCGTAACAACCCGATGCGCGAACTGCGTGATTTCAATCGAAAACCGGTGTGGCTGGCGCTGGCCATCAGTTCGATCGGTTTCGCAGGCATGTTCTGCGTGTTCAGCTACCTGGCACCAACCATGCTGGAGGTCACTGGCGTCAGCCAGAACTGGATCCCGGTGGGGCTGGCCGCTTTCGGGCTGGGCGGCATCGTCGGCAACCTCTTTGGCGGCTGGTTGTTCGACAGGCTGGGGTTCAAGGCTGTTGCCTGGCTGTTGCTGTGGAGCATCCTGGTCCTACTGATGTTCCCGCTCGCTACACACTCGCTGTGGACGATCCTCCCAGCCGCGTTTGCGGTAGGCACTATGGTGTCGCTCGGCCCGCCCCTGCAGACCCACCTGATGGACGTGGCCGGCGAAGCCCAGACGCTTGGAGCTGCGTCCAACCATTCAGCCTTCAATGTCGCCAACGCCCTCGGGCCGTGGCTCGGCGGGCTGGCGATCAGCGCAGGGCTTGGCTGGACCTCGACTGGCTACATCGGCGCCGCTACCGGCGCCGTCGGCTTGCTGGTGTTCTGGTGGGCCTGGACCGCAAACAGTGGAAGCGAAGAAACCAGGGGAGCCGCCACCGCCTGCGATTGAGCGAATGACCTCATCGAATCGTGAACTGGCAAAACCGAAACGCCTGCTGATTGACCCGCAAAAAAGAACCGCAAACAGCGCCATGTTCGGAGGGGTATCGAGCCTCCCGCCACATGAGGTCAATCCTTCTACAACCGCGACGGGCCTTGTGGCGTCCCAGCAAAGGGAAAATTACTGCAGCGCGTATTCGAATGTGCTGACCACGCGCAGACGCTTGCCCGGCGTGCGGCCGGTGTCCATGTCGCTGCCGTCATCATCGAGCACGCGGATCACGCCCTGGTTGGCGGTCTTCAGTTCACCAAGTTGCGCGCCGGCATCTTCGGCGAACTTTGCAGCCTGCTCGCGGGCGTTGCGGGTGGCATCTTCCAACAGCGCCGGTTTGAGGTCGTTGAAGCCACGCAGCTGGTAGCGCGGGCCACTGAATCCGTTCTGTTCGGTATCCAGTTGGATGCCGGCCAGAATCAGCGGGTCGACGCCATTGGCAGCCTTGCCGACCGCTTCGACACGTGCCGATTTCACCAGCACCTGACCACTGCCGTTGAAGCGCAGGGCGATTTCCTGCGGCGCCCATTCGCGCGCCAGCAAGTCTTGCACCTGCAACGGGCGGACCTCGATCTCGTCATCACTGAAACCCTGTTCGTGCAAAAACGCCACGACCCGACTGCGGTCCTCTGACAGGCCCTGTTGAACGCTGGCGAAGTCATTGCCGGCACGGCGGAAGCCAAGTGTCCAGACGGCAAAATCACTCGCCACGTCCCGCTCAGCCAGGCCTTTGACCGTCACCGAGCGATCCGCCATCCGGAAGCGCTCCACGCCCTGCCCAACGGACCAACCGGCGAAGGCCACCGCAGCGGCGATCAACAGGGCGGGCAGCAAACCGATACGTGCTGTAGTCACGATGAAGCTCCATTACGGATAGGAACCCGTGATGCTACTCCGCACTGGCGCTCGATGGCGTGTGGTCACCAGCGCAACGCTGCAATCTGTAGTAATGACTTGCCGTCGCTAGCCGCTTGCGTGCCTCGCCAACTGGCCGCTCAATGTCGATTCCCGAAGGAGAACTTCCCGCTGCATGTCGAAATTGCCATTTTTCCGCACCAGAGCCCGCACCTTTGTTTCGCTGATCGTCGCCGCAGTGTTCACCCTGCTGCCCGTCGGCTGCTCGATGCTCGAACAGAAAGAGCGCGAACTGGTGTTTCGCATCGAGCCCGGTACCGCCAGTTGGTACCGCGGCCTACCAGGCGGTGTGGAGGAGCTGGAGTTAAGCGCGCCTGCATTCGGCGACAGCCAGAACATCCACGCATGGTGGTGGCCGGCTGACAAGCGAGACGCGCCGGCGATCCTTTATCTGCACGGTTCTCGCTGGAACCTCACCGGGCACCTGTTCCGACTCGAACAGATACGTTCACTGGGCTTCTCCGTATTGGCAATCGACTATCGTGGCTTTGGCCAAAGCCTCGGCGAGCTGCCGTCAGAGGCCAGCGTATATGAGGACGCGCGTATCGCCTGGGACCATCTGAAAACTCTGCAGCCCGATGCGGACAAGCGTCTGATCTATGGCCATTCGCTGGGTGGTGCGGTGGCGGTGGACCTCGCCGCCGAACTGGGACGCGAAGCCGAACGCCGTGGCGAAGCGCCGGAAGCGCGTGCGCTGATCGTCGAATCCACCTTTACCAGCCTGGCCGATATCGCAACGGAGGTGGCTGACACGCCCTGGCCAGTCCGCTGGCTGGTGTCGCAGAAATTCGATTCCATCGACAAGATCGATCAGGTCGGCATGCCGCTGTTATTGGTTCATGGCACGGCTGATCAATACGTACCGGCGCGCTTCAGCGAAGAACTCTTCACCGCCGCTCAGAACCCCAAACAGCTGCTGCTGATCGAGGGCGGCAACCACAACAACGCCATGCGCGTCGGCCGCCGCGCCTATGCGGACGCGGTCCGCCAGCTGTTGAACGAGCCTGCCGTGCACAGTGCCGATAATCAGACGCACCCAGTCACCCAGGCCAACCGCAGTTAGCGCCGTCTTCGCCGCCAAACAGGCCTAAAACGTCGCGCTCAGCACGCCTCGCTGACTGAGGGTTGCGCCTCGCCCGACCAGGGATTGCGACCTTCCCCGATCCAGGCCAGGCTCGCCTGCCAGAAACCGTCTCGATGGCGCTCACGAAACAGGTCGAAGTGCCCGACCTGCTCCATGCCCAGTACCGCCGGACTCAGCTGGACCTGCTGCACGGCGGCATTGCGGTAGTAGGACAGCCCGCGGGCGATCGCCGGGGGCGTGCCGTACTCGTCGTCGCTCAGGCTCACCGCCAGGATCGGCGCGCTGATCGCGGCGAAGCGGCGTAGCACCTCGGCCCGTTCATGCTCCGGATAGCTCTGTTCCAACCTTGCCTGGCGGAATGCCCATTCGCGCGCGACGCCTGCGGGCAGGTCTTCCAGCCAGCCCAGTCGGCGGCCGGGAAAATACCCGCACAGCGCCGTCACCGCCGGCATTAACAGATGCCACTTGGCAAACATCTGCCAGCGTTGCGCGGCGGCATAGTCGCGCCAGTAGGCATATTGCGCGCCCACACTGAGAAAACGATCGACCTCGGTAGCGGACTCGGCAAAACCCGGCAGAAAACCACCGATGCTATGACCGACGGCCACCAATGGCCCATCGGGACCACGCTGACGCATCCAACGCACCGCCGCATCAAAGTCCAGATCGCCCCAGTCGCGCCAACGGATGTTCGCCTTTCGCAAGCTGGCCGGGCGTGACCCGCCGATACCGCGATAGTCATACGTCAGCACCGCATAGCCGCGTTCGCGCAGGAAGCCGGCGTAGCGCGCGTAATACCGCGCCAGCACACCGGTGGCGCTGCTGACGATCACCGAGCCACGTGCCTGTCCCGGTGGCAGCCAGAGTTGCGCAGCGAGCGGGTAGCCATCGCGGCAATGCAGAGAAAGTTGCTTGGGCATGGGCAGGTTTCGTTCTGGAGTCTTCTACATCCTTGCCTACCGGAGCGGGTCTTGCCAGTGACCGAGACGGGAAAACACCCTGGCTGGGGCGAGTTTGACCTCCAACCACATCAGTGTCTGGCTCGATACCGGCGCATACCGCCTAATGTCGAACGCAGCGCTGGCTCAGCACCCGCTCAAACGGCTAGTGTATCGCCGCCTTGCCGCTTCGCTTTGGCGCAACCCGTCTAGATCCGGCCGTTCGGCCCTTAACCGTCATCCGTTCACTGCGGCAAAAGCCGTTATCGGAGTTATCCATGCAAAGCGATCAGCTGATCGTATTCGCCGTGCTCGCTGCCACCCTGGGGCTGTTCGTGTGGAATCGCTGGCGTTATGACATTGTCGCCCTTGCCGCCTTGCTGGTGGTTACCCTGGCCGGCATCGTGCCGCCGGAAAAGGCGTTCATGGGCCTTGGCCATCCGGCGGTGATCACTGTTGCTGCTGTGTTGGTGCTCAGCCGCGGCTTGCTCAATGCCGGTGTGGTGGATTCGCTGGCGCGGCACCTGACCAAGGTCGGCGATCGACCCTGGATCCAGGTGCTGACGCTGTCCGGTATCGTCGCCCTGTGCTCGGGCTTCATGAACAACGTCGGCGCGCTCGCGCTGTTCATGCCGGTAGCCGTCTGGATGTCGCGCCAGAGCGGCCGCTCACCTTCCTATCTGCTGATGCCCCTGGCTTTCGGCTCTTTGCTCGGCGGCACCCTGACCCTCATCGGCACGCCGCCGAACATCATCATTGCCGGCTATCGGCGTGAAGTCAGCGAAGCGCCGTTCGGTATGTTCGACTTTCTGCCGGTGGGCCTCGCGATCACCCTCGTCGGGGTGCTGTTGATCGCTCTGCTCTGGCGCTTGACGCCTCGTCGCGAGGACCCGAGCGGTGAGCAGCAACTGTTCGAAATCAGTGCTTACTTGACCGAACTGCAGATTCCGGCCGACAGCAAATACGCTGGCCGCACCCTGCATGACCTGATCGCTGCGGGCGGCGACGAGGTCGATGTGATGGTCACCGGGCTGGTACGTGCCGGAAAGTCCCACCGTATGCCGTCGACCTATGAAGTGCTACGCGACGACGACATCCTGCTGGTCGAAGCCGACTCTGACAGCCTGAAACGTTTTCTCGATGTGACCCACCTGCGCCTTGCTGCCGAAGCCGACAGCAAGGCGGAAGCCCGTGAAAAAGCCGAACAGGACAAACAGCTGAAACGGAACGGTGAGCCTGACAAAGAGCCCGAAGCCGCCGATTCCAAAGCCGACCGCAACGCCGAGCGCGCACTGGCCGAGGCCATCGTGACTGCAAGTTCGTCTTTGATCGGTACCAGCGCCTCCGGTCTGGCACTGCGTGAGCGCCATGGCGTCAACATCCTGGCCGTGGCTCGCCAAGGGCAGCGATTGCAACAGCGGCTGGGCAAGATCCGCTTTGCCGCGGGCGACATCCTGTTGTTGCAGGCGCGTGAGGATCAGCTGCAATCGACGCTTAACAGTCTCGGTTGCCTGCCGCTGGCATCGCGCGGCCTGCGGATCACCGCACCTCGGCAGGTGCTGCTCGCCAGCAGCATCTTTGCCGCTACGCTGGTGCTCATTGCGCTGGGCATGGTGCCGTCCGCCGTCGCATTGGTGGGTGCCGCCCTGGCGATGATTCTAGTCGGGCTGGTGCCCACCGGGGACATCTACAAGAGCATCGACATGTCGATCATCGTCCTGATTGCCGCGATGCTGCCCATTGGTGAAGCGCTGGAAAGCACCGGAGGCTCGCGCCTGATCGCCGATGCCCTGCTGGACGTTGGCCAGGCCGCCCCGCCGGCAGCCACCGTGGCGATCCTGATGGTGGGTGTGATGCTGCTGTCGAACGTGGTCAACAACGCCGCCGCCGCGGTGCTCGCCGCGCCCGTGGCGATCGCCCTCGCGCGCGGTATGGACGCCTCTGCCGACCCGCTATTGATGGCGGTCGCCATCGGTGCTTCCTGCGCCTTTCTGACGCCCATCGGGCACCAGTCGAACACGCTGGTCATGGCGCCCGGCGGCTACCGTTTCGGTGACTACTGGCGGCTCGGGCTACCGCTGTCGATTCTGGTGGTGCTGGTGGCCGTGCCCGTCATCCTCTGGGTCTGGCCTCTCTAGAGGTATCCATCCACAGCCGGCACGGAGATCGGCGTCCCGGCCACCGCACTCGCGGCGTGGCTCAACGCGTCTTGAGCCCATCCAGCAACGCCTCATGGAACACATCCGGCGCCTCGACCTGCGGTGAATGGCCCAGTTCAGGAAAAGGCACCAGGGTCACGTCGGGAATCATCGCTGCGGCCTGCCGGCCAAGTTCGGGGTAGTCGCCCAGGCGTTGCGCGACGTCTTCCGGCGCTCGATTGGCACCCGGTGCGGTGCGGTCCTTGCCACCGATCAGCAACAGGGTCGGCACGCTCAGCGTGTCGAATTCGTGGATCACCGGCTGGGTGAACACCATGTCGGAGATCAGCGCCTGATTCCAGGCAACGATCTCTTTGCCGTCACCGGCGTACATCCCAGCAAGCATGTTTACCCAGCGGTCATAGCGCGGCTTCCAGCTGCCGTTGTAGTAGAACTTCTGCTGGTAGGCTTTGATCTTTTCGAAGTCGGTCTTCAACTGGCTCTGGTATAGCTCTTCGATTGGCGCATAGGGCACGCCCTTTTCTTGCCAATCCTCGAGCCCGATGGGATTGACCAGCACCAGCTGCTCGACCATCTGTGGGTAATTCAGGGCGAACCGTGACGCCAGCATGCCACCCATGGAATGACCGATCACCGTGGCCTGTTCGATGTCCAACGACTGCAAGAGCGCCCGGGTGTTGTGTGCCAGCTGCGCAAAGCTGAACTGGTAAGCCTCAGGCTTGCTGGAGCTGCAAAAGCCGATCTGATCAGGCGCAATCACTCGATAACCGTTTTGCGAGAGCACCTCGATGCTCTCCTCCCAAGTTGCCGCACAGAAGTTCTTGCCATGCATCAGCACGACCGTCCGCCCATTGGCTTTGCCCGCGGGGGCCACGTCCATGTAAGCCATGGTCAATGGCTGGCGCTGAGACGAAAAATCGAAGCGCTTGATCGGGTGCGGATATTCAAACCCTTCAAGGTGCGGGCCGTAGGTCGGTTGTTGTTCAGCGTGCAGCGCAGGCACCAGAGCAAGCCCGGCGACGAACATCAGGGAGGATATGGCTCGTTTCACGAATCGACTCCTGGCAGGCGACCATGCGGCCGCGATGGCGTATGGCGTATGGCGTATGGCGTATGGCGTATGGATCGTTGTGCAGGAGCGGGCTGTTACCAACGTTCAGACAGACGCCGAAGGCTCAAGCACAACGGTTTGCCTATCTGGGAGCACGAAACCGGAGGGAGGGTTCGGCGAGGCCGGTGCAAGAATGTTTCTTCGTGATACCGCCTCGCGCCAGTGAGCAAACTGCGAAACCGGCCGCGAACGATGCGCTGCTACTGTGCGTCGACCTGCTGGATATCGAAGCCGATGCGGTTATCACTGCTGATGCGGAACTGCAGCGTTTCTCCCGACTCGACCCGCGCCGCTTTCTCGCGCAGCAGACTGCCCTTGCCGCACAGCGTGTCGTCCTCAGGGTCCGATTCGATGCTGACGATGCGCATCCCGGCCGGCACGTGCAAGTGCACCTGCTCGCCGACATGGATCCGAGCCGCCAGCCTGCGATCAACCATCACAGCCACGTAGCAGCCTCCGCCGCGAATGCCGAAGTCGCGGGTCACCACCAACTCGCCACCATTGGCCACAGGTGTCTGAAAGCCACGCAGACGCTCCTCGGGCACTGGCGTGATGTCCTCCGGGTCCGCCTGCCAGGACGAGCAACCGGCCAAGGCCAACACAGGGATGAGCGCGAGCATCATGCGCATAAGGATTCTCCTGTCAGATAAGCGAAGCGGTGATGGTATGACAGGTGTGTTCGCTCACCGTGCGGAAATATGCGCTCACCCGGATCTAACGGGTCGACACCGGATGACTGCTGCCCGGATAAGGCCGCTCTTCTTCCAACGTCCCGTGGCGATCGTAGACCTCGACCGATGCGGTCTTGCCTTCCATCAAGCTATCCAGGCCGGTGAACATTTCATCCTTGGTCAGGGTTCGCAATACCGTTTCCTGGGATTGCTGATCGGTCAGCTCCCAGCCCATCGGGGTCGGGTTAACGTGATATTTGTCCATCTGGCACTCCTGGGTGTTGCGCAGTTTCGGCTGCGCAGGTCATTCAACTTCAGCCGCGGCTGTCTTGGTCGTCATCGATCTCGCTGTCGTCGAAATCAGGATCCTCGCCTGCTTCCTTCTCGCCAGCATCGGTCATGGTGACGTCCGGCAGGTCGTCGGCTGGCTTGTCCTGCTCACGCTGAGTCTGGTCGCTCTGGTTCATGGCTACCTCGTTGCGTTGGTGCGAAAGGGTCTAACCATTTGGAGCAACAGCCGGCCGATAGCGTTCGCCTGTTCAGCCACCGGCGGTCCGATCAGCCCGCCTTGATCGAAAGAATCCAGCATCCTTCCCAACTTGCGATTGCAGCGCCCCCCGGACTCCACCACACTGCCGACAATCCAATCTTTGACCGGAGCTGCTGCCATGCCTGCCACCCAAACCCCGTCGCGCGACAGTATTCTGGCCGACCCGGATGCGCTCAACTGCACCATCTACCGTGCTCACGAAACGGACCCGGATGGTGAAGAACGCGACATGGGCGACGCCCGCGTCATCATCACCGGGCAGTTCGAGCCGCCGCAGGAGTGGGACGCCAAGGCGCGCGCTGACTATTTCGACGGGATGCCGGAAGACGCCTTCTTCACCGCTGTTTTCGCCAGCGAACCTGGCTCCGACTCAACAGGGTTCTTTACCGTCGAAGCCGACGATTATGCTGCCGTCACCGAACAGGACGGCAGCATCTCCATGTTCTACATCTGCGAGCGGTTGGACGACGACAGCTACGTGTTGCTGCGCGAGGAAGACGACGAGGAATAAACCGCACGCTAGCGGTTACCGAACCCTCTCCTCGCTAGCCGGGTCTGTCTTGTATAGGCAGACCCGTCGGCCGTACCCGATACGCCTGAGTAACACCCCGCACACCATTTCGCCGCAAAGAGGAATCGCATGAGCCCTCTGCACCGCCGCTGGCAATCCCCCGTCACACGAATGAAGCTGGTCGCCGGCCTGCTCCTGCTGCTCGCCGCGCTGCTCTACGTCATCGCAACCGCCATGGAGCCGCGTCACCCGGCCTGGGGCTACCTCGCCTCTTTTGCAGAAGCGGCAATGGTCGGTGCGATTGCCGACTGGTTCGCCGTGACCGCCCTGTTCCGCCACCCGCTCGGCCTGCCGATCCCGCATACGGCGATCATTCCGCGCAGCAAAGCGCGCATCGGGCGGAATCTGTCGACATTCATCACCACTCACTTCTTGTCCACTCCGATGGTGCTGGCCAAGCTCGAAGCACTGGATATCGGCGGCCGGCTAGCCAACTGGCTGCGCCATCCCGCTAATGCCGAAGCGGTTGGCCGCCAGCTCACCGGTATGGCGCGGTTCGGCGTCGAGTCGCTGCACGATGAACGCGTGCAAGCGTTCGTACAGGCCAAGCTGATCAACCGAGCGCGCAAGGCCGATCTCGCACCGATCTGCGGTCAGGTGCTGGAAATGCTTACCCGACAGGGCAAACATCAGGCGATGCTCGATGAAGCGCTGATCAAGGTCGATGCGCTGCTGCAGGACGATGACACCCGTGCACTGGTGGCCGACGCCATCACCGCCGAGGTCCGCACGCTGCGCTATCTGGGACTCGGCAAGGCGGTCGGCGGTTGGTCGGCGAACAAGTTCGTCGACGGCGTATCGGCTGTCATCGCAGAGATCGCGGGTGACCCTGAACATCCGCTACGGGAGCGCTTCGACGAGCATGTTGCGGAGTACATCGACCGGCTCAAGCATGACCCGGCTTATCGGCTGGAAGTCGAACGCATCGTCGCTCAGCTGCTTGAACATCCGGCGACCACCGATTACCTGCAGACGCTCTGGCGTGAGCTGACCGAGTGGCTGGAAGCGGATCTGGAGAGCGCGGATTCACGCATCGGCAAAAGAATCGTGCGCCTGACCCAAGGCTTGGGCGACTCGCTTTCCGCCGACACGTCCATGCGTACCTGGATCAACGAGCAACTGATGGCGGCCGCGCCCAGCCTGCTCGAGCGCTACCGCGGGCAGATCGGCAAATACATCACCCAGCGCGTGGAAAACTGGGAGAGCCGCGAACTGGTCGAGCAGATGGAACAGAGTGTCGGCAAAGACCTGCAGTACATCCGCATCAACGGCACCCTGGTGGGCGGGCTGGTCGGGCTGCTGCTGCATGCCCTGACTCAGCTGGCAGCTGGCTGAGCATTGAGCGAGCGCAGCGTGTCGCAGATCTGACTGGCATTGGTCCCGTCGGTCAGCGGTCGATCCCAACGCAGGCTCGCAGGCTTGCCGTTCATGTACCACAGCCGATTGGCGAGCTGATCGGCGTCGCGCGCATCGTGGGTCACGCAGATCAGCGCCATCTGTGGCTGCCCTTCAAGCAGCCGGACAATCAGCTCGCGCAGTTCGGCAGCGCGGTCCGGGTCCAACGAGGCAAAGGGCTCATCGAGCAAGAGCAGATCAGGTTTGACGGCCAGGCACCGAGCCAGCGAGGCGCGGCGCGCCATACCCAGCGAGAGCTGATCCGGCAGACGATCACCTGCATCGCCCAGGCCAACGTCGGCCAGTAGCCGATCAATATCGCCTGGGGTGGCGCCGACCAGCTTGAGGTTCTGCCGCACCGTGTACCAGGGCAGCAGGCGGTGCTCCTGAAACAGGTAGCCGACGCGCCGCCCGGATTGAAGACGGATCATCGGAGCCAGGCGTGGATCAAGGCCTGCGATGGCGTTGAGCAAGGTAGTCTTGCCGACGCCGGAGGGGCCCAGCAAGCAGATTCGATCCCCGGCCCGCACCTGTACGTCGATCAGCCCGAGCACCGGATGGTCTGCCGCTACGCCATCGATGCGCAGCTCAAGCATGCTGCATCCCGGCGTTGCGCCAGCTCGATGCGCGTCGCTCCAGCGGCTGCAGCAGCGCCAGCTCGATCAGCTGTACGACGGCAATGAAGGCCAGGCTATAGGCCAATATGCTCGCCACATCGAAGACCTGAAACGCCATGTGCAGCTGAAAACCGACACCATCGGAACGGCCCAGCAGTTCGACCACCAGGACGATCTTCCAGATCAGCGCCAGGCCCCCGCGGGTCGCCGCCATCAGATACGGAAACAGCTGCGGCAGCCAGACGTTCGCCACCCGCTGCCAACGGTTGAAGTTGTAGACCTGGGCCATCTGTTCCAGCTTCGGATCGAGACTGCGCGCGCCTTCGCGCACCGTCACCGCCACGTTCGGCACTTTATTGATCACCACCGCCAGCACCGCTGCCGCTTCCACCAGACCGAACCAGACATAGAGCAGGATGATGGTGACCAGCGCTGGCAGGTTGAGAAAAAGCACCAGCAGCGGATCGAGCACCGCGTTGGCGAACCGCGAGCGCCCCATCCAGACGCCCAGCAGCGCACCCAGCACCATCGCAAGCGCAAAGCTGATCAGCACCCGACGCAGGGTGACCAACAGATGATGAGGCAGCTCACCACTCTGGACGGTGAGCCAGAACGCATGCGCCACCTCAGCCGGCGAAGGCAGCAGCGGTGTGTCCGCTGTCAGCGCAATGACGGCCCACACCGCGACCAACAGCGGCAGTGCAACCCAGCAGGCATAGCGCGAGCCGGTCATGGTTCGCTCTGAAACAGCGCCGCGGGCATCAGCTTTTCCGGCTCGGCGCCGGTCAGCAGCAACAGCCGATGCAGCGCAGCGATGCGCGCCGCGTCCAGCGGTTGGGGAATGCCTTCGACAAAGCTGTCATGCAGCGCAGCGAACACCGCGTCGTTATCGGCCCGCATCAAGGGCCGGATTTCCTGCCAGAGATCGCGCTGACTTGCCAGCTGGTCCTTGGTCTCGCGCAAGGCGCGGGAGAAGCGCTGCAAGAGATCATCGTGTTCAATCGCCCAGGCTTGCGGGAACAGGTAGCCGAGCACCGGGAGATCGGGGTCGAGACCCAGCGTTCCAATCAGATCCGCCAGACCGAAGGCAATACGCACACCGCCCTCACCACGCAGGCGCGCCGAGAAGTGCCAGAAGGTCAGCAGCGCATCCACCTGGCCACGCCGCAACGCCTGGCTGAGCAGGGGCGGCGCCGCGTACTGCACCGTCGCCTCGCGGGCCAGGTCAATCCCCTGCCCCGCCGCCGCCTGCTGCAGCAGTTGCCAACCGAGCCCGTCCGGGCCACCGGCGACGCCAATGCGCTTGCCGCGCAGGTCGGCCAGGGTACGAATAGGGCTACTGTCGTTTACCAGCACTTCGCCGATTTGCGAGGAAAACGGCAGGTAGCGATACAACGTCCCGGCCTCGTAGCGTGCCTGCGCCCAGAGCAGGTCGCTTACCGCGCCATCCACGCTGCCGCTGCTCAGCGCCAGACGCGACGCTGGCAAATCAGCCACCAAACGCACCTTGAGATCGAAGCCATTGGCCTTGTCCAGCCCATGACGCTTGAGATGGTCGAGTTCCCAATGCGGCGTGCCGAACTGCAACACGCTAAGGGTCAGCACCGGCAGCGGTTGCGCCTCGCCCTGCGCCTGAACGAACAACGGGACTACCGCGAGCAGAACCACACGCCCGCATCGAAGCGCTGCGAGGCATGCACGAGCAAAAGACAAGTTGAGGGACCACGGAGCAGGCTTCATGCCCGCAGGGTACGAAGCCTCGCATTCGCTACGAATAGTACTTTGGTGTTTCTTCGCTGCTGCGATGGTCGCGGCTGCAACCGGTGCGGCAGCGATGCCAGTTCAGGTGCCGATCAGTGCTCGCTCTCGGCAAGCTTGCTTACCAGCCGCGCCTGCAGCTTCTCCAGCTCTGCCGGATCGGCCTTACCTGCAGCGTGAATGCCGAGCCCCTCGCCCGAATAGCGCGGGACGATATGTACATGGATGTGAAACACCGTCTGCCCCGCCGGCGCCCCGTTGAACTGCGCCACTTGCACGCCATCGGGTTGCAACTCCTCGACGATCACGCGAGCGAGCTTCTGCACCACCGCCATCATCTTGCACAGCGCATCGGTATCCACATCGAGGATGTTGCACGCCGCGGACCGCTTCGGAATCACCAGCGCATGCCCGTAGGACTGCGGAAACAGATCCAGGAAAGCGAGTACATCGTCATCCTCGTAGAGCTTGTAGCAAGGCGCATCGCCGCGAATGATCTGGGCGAAGATGTTCTGTGGGTCGTAGGGGGTAGTTAAGCTCATGAGCGACTCCGATAAGTTAAGCGGCCTAAGCACATAGTGGATGCGTTTTGATGCGTAGCGTACGGCCACAACAAGGGAAACGGACACCATGACAAATGAGGAATTCGTCGGCTTTGCATGCCCACATAGCTGGTTCTTAGTGGCGGACGATCTCCACGACCAAGCCTTGAAACTAAGGGAAAGCTACGGACATGGATTCCTTCGGCGAAAAGACCACCAGACTGGGCGCGAAGCATTTTGGGACAACACGGATCGTGCGACATTTCTCCTTGCGTCGTTTGCCTTAGAGAATGCAATCAAGGTCTTTCTGGTATTTGAGAATCCGAGCTGGATATCGAATGGCACACTTGCAAAACCCCTTCGATCACACAAGTTGACGGAACTTGCGGCATTGTCAAGGCACGCTCCCTACAGGCGCAAAGCACGGAAAATCCTGGGCACGTTTGAAGACGGTAACGAATCTTGGGCTAGGTATCCCTGCGCCCTGAACAAGGCAAGCAGCACCGATCCGGCAAACCTAAGCCCGGAAATATGGACGGATTACGAATGGCTTATATCGGCTTATGGCCGCCGTTTAACAAAACTCTTATCGCAGCATTGGAAGGGCCCTCATGGATTCGAGGCAACGTACGAGATTCACGGAACATTCCTAGATGCTCTGAACTAGGCGCCTACCCAGGAATCGCTATCGAACGAAAGATAAAAAAACCTGACCCTTAGTAACAACCCGTACCAACCTACCGACTCGAATAACCCGCTTCCCTGGAGGGCTCCATGCACGATCTATCCACCTTCACGATCACCCAGAAATGGCCTGCCAGTTACCCGGATCGTCTGCAGCTGTATTCGCTGCCCACGCCCAACGGGGTGAAGGTGTCGATCATGCTGGAGGAGACCGGTCTGCCCTACGAGGCGCATCTGGTCAGCTTCGAGAGCGGTGACCAGCGCTCAGAAGAATTCCTTTCGCTGAACCCGAACAACAAGATTCCGGCGATCCTCGATCCCAACGGCCCGGACGGAGAGCCGCTGGCATTGTTCGAGTCCGGTGCGATTCTGCTGTACCTGGCCGAGAAAACCGGTCAGTTGATGCCGGAGAACGCCGCAGCCCGCTACGAAACGATTCAGTGGTTGATGTTCCAGATGGGCGGCGTCGGCCCGATGTTTGGCCAGCTCGGTTTCTTTCATAAGTTCGCCGGCAAGGATTACGAAGACAAACGTCCGCGCGACCGTTACGTCGCCGAAGCCCAACGCTTGCTGGGCGTGCTGGAAAAGCGCCTGGAAGGTCGCGAATGGATCATGGGCGGGCGCTACAGCATCGCCGATATCGCTACATTCCCGTGGGTCCGCGGGCTGGTGGAGTTCTACGAAGCGCGTGAACTGGTGGAGTTCGAGCGCTTCGTCAACGTCCAGCGGGTACTGGATGCCTTCGTCGCCCGGCCAGCGGTGGCCAAGGGGCTGAATATTCCACCGCACGGGTGACGCTGGACTAGGGTTGACGGAGTGGATCGCTTATCGGGGACGGCTGTTGGCTGACCTCGCCACAACAAAACCGTGAGGTGACGGTATGGCAGGCAACAGCTTCCGACTCAGACCGCGCTCCCCGGATGCCCACTGTCGAGAACCGATGCAGCGTCAGGAACGCTGGGTCAGGCGTCTAGTGGCCGCGATCTGTCTGGCCAGCCTGTGCACGAGCGCTCAAGCAGAGCTGACGGCTGCGGAGTCCGACCCGGTCAAGTTGGGCTGGATGCAGGGCTTTCCGCCTCCTGCTGAAAAACTGATCGGCCAGCCGGACTCGAACTACTTCAGCTTTCCCAAGCTTCGCTGGACCGTGTGCCATATCCGCGAGCTGCTGCCCACCGAGGCCGTCAGCCGAGGGTTGGATGCACCGGCGCCATTACGCCAATCGCTCGACAGCAGCATCGATGCCGTCAGGTTTGTCCCCCTCGGCAGCCACGAGCCAATGACGTGGGAACAGTCACTGGCAGCGAACTACACCGACGGCATCATCGTGCTGCACCAGGGCCGTGTGGTCTACAAACGCTATGCCGGCTGCCTCAACGAGCAGCGCAAACACGCCGCGATGTCGATGACCAAGTCGCTGACCGGCCTGCTGGCCGAGATACTGGTTGCCGAAGGCACGCTCGATGATCAGGCCATGATGGCAAAGCTGGTTCCCGAGTTAGCCTCCAGCGCTTTCGGTGATGCCACCGTACGGCAGGTCATGGACATGACCACGGCGCTCGACTTCAGCGAGGACTATGCCGATCCCAACGCGCAGATCTGGAGTTACAGCGCGGCGGCGAACCCATTGCCCAAGCCTGCCGACTACAAAGGGCCGGTCGGTTATTACCAGTACCTGCAGACCGTTGCCAAGCGCGGTACCCACGGTGAGGCGTTCGGCTATCGGACCGTCAACAGTGATGCACTGGGTTGGGTCATCGCCCGCGTGTCCGGCAAGGCCGTCAGTGAACTGGTCTCCGAACGGCTCTGGCGGCGCCTGGGCACCGAGCAGGACGCTTACTACACGGTCGATGCACTGGGTACGCCGTTTGCCGGCGGCGGTCTGAGCGCCGGCCTTCGGGACATGGCCAGGCTCGGGCAGTTGATGCTCGATGAGGGGCAACACGACGGAGCGCAATTGTTCCCTGCAGAAGTCGTTCGGACCATTCGCACCGGGGGTGATAAGCAGGTGTTCGCCAAAGCCGGATACAAGACGCTACCAGGCGGCAGCTATCGAGCGATGTGGTGGGTGCTGCACAACGCCAATGGCGCGTTCGCCGCTCGCGGTGTGCACGGGCAAACCCTCTACATAGACCCGACAGCCGAAATGGTGATTGCCCGATTCGCCTCCCACCCCTCGGCCAAGAATGCGGACAATGACCCCACTTCGCTGCCGGCCTATCAGGCGCTAGCCGACCATCTCATGGAGAAAGCAAAGCGCTGATCAGATGGGGCGCAGCCTGTTGCGCCCCGTCTTCAAATGACCTTGGCCGCACGCCCGATGAACTGGATTGGCCCGGTCGGCAGCCCGGTCGGCGAGCCGGTCGGCTGTTCCAGCGTCAATTCGAATAGCTGGTTGGGCTGCAACGGCGGCAAATCGTCGAGGCGAATCCTTACCGGCTCACCCGGCTTGACCAAGCCGAGGGAGACCGGCGCCTGCCAACCTTCGGCCTTAGTCCAGAGTTGCAGGGCCTTGTCCGGCGGCAGTTCGGTGACACCCAGCGGTATCAGCTCGATTTCACGTGGTTGATTGCTGGCCTGCACGACCCAACCCGGTGAAAGGTCCTGTGGGGTGGCGAGCACAACGAGCCAGGTTGGCGACGGCGTAGGCGACAGGCGTGTCAGTAACACGACCCCAAGCACGAGCGTGGCGGCCATGCCGGCTGCAGCAAAACCACGCCACAGCGACAGGCTTTCCCACCAGCTGTTCGGGCGGGCGGGTACAGCCGGAGCGGCCTGGCGACTCGTCTCGTCCAGGCTGCGCTCGATTCGATTCCACAAGCGCGGCGAGGGCGTTTGCGGTTCGACCAGATCGGTCAGGTAGAGCAGCCGCGCTTCCCAGTAATCGACTGCTGCTTGCAACTCAGGCTCTACAGCGAGGCGCTTTTCGACCGCTTCCCTGTCTTCTGCAGAGAGGGTTCCAATCACATATTCGCCGGCGAGTTCGTGCAGGGCCTCGTTCGGACCCTTGGGTTCGTTGTTCATCCGATGCACTCACGAAGGGCGGTCAGGCTGCGGCGAATCCAGGCTTTTACCGTACCCAGTGGCGCACCCAGGCGCTGGGCGATTTCCTGATGCGAATAGCCGTCGACGTAGGCGTGAAACACGCAATTGCGACGCACCGGTTCGAGTTGTTCGAGACAGGCTTCGATCCTGCCGGGGTTTACCCGCCAATCGAAGGCGTCGGTTTGTTCCTGCCAACCATCGATGGCGGCGTGCTCCATGTCGCCCTCCTCGTCCGGTTCCATCTGGACGTGGCGGGCGTTGTTACGTACGGCATTTAGCGCCAGATGGCGGGTCAGGCTGAAGATCCAGCCGCGAGCCGAGCCACGCGCCTGGTCGTACGTACCGGCCTTGTTCCAGATGCGGATGAAGGCGTCGTGAACGATGTCTTCGGCCAGGGCCACATCTCGCACAATGCGCTGAACGACGCCGAGCAGTCGCGGGCTTTCCTGCTCGTAAAGCTGCTGCAATGCCGATCGTTCGCCACGTGCGCAAGCGCGCAGGGCCGCTTCGTAATCGAACAAGGGGGGTTGCGACACGGTATCTGCCATTGGCTGGTTATCGACACCCCCGACGCATACGGGCCGGGGAGTCAGAGCATAGAAGCGATCAGCGCTCATATCGAGCGGCTTTTCACCCACTGCGCGTTGCTCACTTGTTGGCCCAGAACAGGTAGTCGGCCTGGTAATCAACGATCTGGCGCTCGCCCTCGTTGGCCGCTTCGCATGTTTTGGCCGGCGCTACGCCACCCTTGGTCGCGACGCGCTGGATGTAAGTGACACCTGTCATGGCGCCCTTACCTTCAGCCGGGTTGGCCTTGACCAGCTGATGAGGAATGTTGCCGTCGCCGGCTGGCGCAATGGCGACCTGAGTACCGGTCACCTTGGAGCCATCCATCGCTTCCCAGGTTGCAGGTGGGCCGTAGTATTTGCCGACCTGCTTGCCGCTGCGGTCGTTGAGCGCCGCTTTCGGCCCCATGAAGACCCAGGCCATCTGGCCGGGCATGTCGGTCTTGGCTTGGCATTCATAGGTGATCTGGCCGACGCCAACCGTTTCCATGGCGACCTTGTGGCCGTCCGGTACGCGCACGGCTTCAGGTACGTCCATCTGGGCGAAGGCGCTGGCAGAACAGCCAATGGCCAGTGTCAGACCGGTCAGGCAGAGGATCTTTTTCGCGTCCATTTTTGGTGTCTCCGGGTAGTGATCAGATTGGGCGGCCAAGCAGCCGCTACCTGTACTACCCGTCAGGCAGACGATTGGATGCAGTGAGTTTGAAAAATAATCTGCTTAGCTTTGCGCATGACCAGTCGCGCCGATGCCGAACTGCCTTTCTACATTCGCAGAGAACACGCGATGCCCTATCTGACCACCCTGGAATTCCCAACCATCGATCGGCAACGCTATGACGCGCTCAGTGCAACGCTCGCATCGAGCGGCCCGCCGTCCGGCATCCTGTTTCACTCATGTGCTGCCGTGCCCCATGGCCGGCGCATCACCGATCTGTGGGAGAGCGCAACCGCTTCGATCGGTTCGTCGACGTATCGCTCCTGCCCGCCACCCGCGCATTGGGCTGGCCAGAGCCGTCGCGCAGGGAATGTATAGCCACGTATCACGCAGGCATGGTTCAGCGCTGAATGAAGAATCGCCTGAAGAAAAAGACGGCTGGTTGTCGATTTGGCTGGGCTCAGAACGACTAGGGATTAGTGCCGGCGGATGGGTTGATGCCGACTTGGCCGTCCTTAACTCACAGAGGAACCGAAGCGATGCGATTCATGGTGATGATCAAGGCCAACGCGCAAACCGAAGCGGGCGAGATGCCCAGCGAGGATGTTCTTGCAGCCATGGGCCGTTACAACGAAACCCTGGCCAATGCGGGCGTGCTGCTTGGTGGCGAAGGCTTACACCCCAGCAGCCGAGGTGCGCGGGTGCGTTTCAACGACGGCCAGTGCTCGGTCGTGGATGGCCCCTTCCTCGAGACCCGCGAGCTAATTGCAGGTTTCTGGCTATTCCAGACGGCCTCGTTGCAGGACGCCATCGATTGGGTAAAGCGCTGCCCGGTATCGGCCGTCGGTGAGTCGGAAATCGAAATCCGACAGGTGTTCGAAGCCGAGGACTTCGGGGCGGAATTCACCGCCGAATTACGCGAGCAAGAAGAACGCCTACGCGCGCAAATCAACCACTAACCGCACCAGGAGAATCGAATGAAAATTACCCCTTACCTCACCTTCGACGGTCAGGCACGTGACGCCTTTACGCTGTATCAGCAGGTACTCGGCGGCGAACTGGAAATGATGACTTTTGCACAAGCGCCTGACGCTGGGCACTTCCCGGCGGAACATCGCGACCGAATCATGCATGTCTGTCTGAGCCTCGGCGAATTCTCGCTCATGGCGTCGGATACCATGCCGGAAGATCCCGCTTGTGGCGGAGGACCATACGAAGGCATTAAGGGTTGCTCGATCTCATTGCACCCCGAAAGCATCGCCGAGAGTGAACGCCTATTCACAGCGCTTTCGGAGGGCGGGCAGGTTGTGATGCCCCTGGAGAAAACTTTCTGGGCCGAGCGTTTCGGCATGTTTATCGACCGCTTCGGCGTGTCCTGGATGATCAACTGCGCTTAGTGGCAAGCAGCCATCCCCTCGACTCATTCGAACGGATTTGTCCAGTCTTATAGCAGCAAAATTATCTAAAAAACCCGTTGACAGATAATTTTATGCACATAAGACCCGGCCGGATTGGCTCTGCTCGCGAGGGTGTGGCAAGCGCCAGACTAAACAAACCTAAGTTATTGATTAAAAAGGCTTTATCAATACTGGGCAAAAACTCGTCGATCTGTTCTGAGCCGCGCCAGATGGGCGTTTGAGCAAGTCATCCAATATATGTTCACAGTGTTATCCACAGCTTTTGTGGATAACACACCACTCCCCAAGCACACCGGGGCTTAGCGGTCGCCGGCCACACCCTTACCCTTTAATTGTTACAGTTTTGCCGACCATGCCGTGGAGCCTTTCTGGGGACTCAACCAGGGAAGCTACTTCGGCTTTTGCCGACGTATTGCCGATTTGGCTATGTACGCTCGTCTTAGCGGTAGTGCTATTTCCCCAGTGCGTTGGTTCGCTGCGCTGAAGACGCGACGACGGATATCACGCCTTCACGGTTGTGACCACGGACAAGGGTTGCAAGCCGTATGGGATGGGCAGGCGCTTTCACCCGACCCTATCTACCTGTCCAATCAGCGAGCCGTGGACTGAACGCGCAAGCAACGGCCTGATCAGGTCAGTGGCCTCGACGGCGGAGGCCTAGCAGCATCAACACCAAGCCTGTCGCCAGAAAGCCGGGCGCCATCCATAGAAAGGTTTTCGTCTCCGACGCAAGGCCAATCGCCAGGCAAGCAACTCCTGAGACGAGCAGAGGGATGGCCGGCGTAAGGCAGGACATCGTGTGGCGCTGCATGGTCGGCTCCTGAGGGGTTGGGGACAACATTAACCGATACGAAAGGAGCACTAGTCAACGAGCGTCAGGGAATCGAGCAAGGCCCGCATGTCCTGCCAGTGCGTGCCTTCCCAGAAAATCCGATCACATTGATCGCAGCCCAAAAAACGCTCATGGCGCGCCTGCACCCGCGGCGGCACGCGATCGAGTATGGCCTCCTTGTCCACCGGATGCAGTGGTACGTTGCAGCTCAGACACAGGCTGAAGGGCCGGGCATGGCTGGCCAGATCGAGCCGTTGGTAGAGTTCGCGTAGCTGGTCCTGAGGTTTGATTGCATGTACATAGCAGCCATGCAGCACCAGCCGATGCATCAGCAGCGCACGGTCGCGGGTCAGCAGCGCACGGCGTTCACGGTTGGCCAGCTCTGCCATTGCCGCATCTTCAAAATTGTTGTCGTAGAGCGTGTCGAAGCCAGCCATTCGCAGCAGCCGCGCCAGACCTCCGAGGTGGGCATCGGCCACGAAGCGGGGCGGACCCGGCGGCAAGGGTTCAGTGGCGGTCAGGGAGCCGATATCCAACTGTTCGAACTTGGGATACACGGCGATTCGGTCACCCGCCTCGATTGGCCAGTCAAGGCCAGCCGGCGCGCCATTGACTAGGACTAGCGCCACCTCGGTATGCGGTACGCCGAGGGCTTCTATCATGTGCTTGGTGGTGGCCGACTCGGCGCAGGAACAGCGAAACGCCTGCCCGCGACGCTCGACGGCAAGGAATGCGTTCAACCTGGCATAGAAGCGAAACGTTGCATTCGTCATGGTATCTGGGCACCGCCAACCGCGCATGCTCTGCCAAGAATTGCGCGGCGCGTGTCACTCCCGAAAAAGCGATAGGTCAGATTAGCTTATAGCCGATCATCGCCAACATGACTGCCAAGCAAGGTCGTAACACCCCTTCCGGCACCCGGCCGGACAGGTTGCTGCCCAAATAAATGCCCGGCAACGAGCCTATCAGCAGGTAGCTCAGAATGGTCCAGTCCATGTTGCCCATGCTGGCGTGACCCAGCCCGGCTACCAGCGTCAATGGCACCGCATGGGCGATCTCAGTCCCCACCAGGCGGCGCGTGGCGAGCAAGGGGTAAAGGAAGAACAGCGCCACTGTACCCAGCGCACCGGCGCCTATCGAAGTCAGCGTGACCATTGCGCCAAGCACAACGCCCACAGCTAAGGTCAGGATGTTCAACCCGCGCGGCGATAGCCGGGGGGTCGGGCCTGACAAGCGAGCTGCCACAGCGAGCAGTTGCTTCTTGAACAGCACAGCCAGCGCCGTGAGTACCAGCACGATGCCAAGGGAGTGTTTGATGATCGCGTTGAGCGCATCCTGGTCCGTGTGCAGCCCTTTCAACAGCCACAGCGTCAGCGCTGCGGCCGGCACACTGCCCAGCGCCAGCCAGCCGGTAATGCTCCAGTCGATGTTTCGATTCTTCTGGTGTACCCAGACGCCGCCGGCTTTGGTGATCGCTGCGTAGAGCAGGTCGGTGCCCACGGCCGCAGCCGGGTTGACGCCGAACCACAACAGGATCGGCGTCATCAGCGAGCCACCGCCTACACCGGTCATGCCAACGATAAAGCCAACCAGCAGGCCGGCTACAACAAAGCCGATTACACCGAATTCCATGCGAACGTCCGATTCAAGGCACACAGGCCGTGTCAAAGGCCAGCAGCATAACGGTCCGAACTAGCAATCCTTAATATAAGTTCGTGCTTTCTTAGTAGCTAAAAGATATATGAACCCGGCAAGGTGCCCCGGTCGGGTGCAGGTTTCTCCGCCGGCACTCGGCCGCCATACTGACGCGACGACTACGCACGAGCATTACCATGGACTTGATCTTCCTTGGCACTTCTTCCGGCACGCCGACCAAGGCCCGCAATGTCAGCGGCGTAGCGCTGCTGGAGGACAGTGGTAAAGGCTGGTATCTGATCGATTGTGGCGAAGCCACCCAGCATCAACTACTGCATACGCCGCTGACGCTGCATGGCTTGCGAGCCATTTTCATCACCCACGTGCACGGCGATCACTGCTACGGCTTGCCGGGATTGCTCGCCAGCGCTGGCATGGCACGGCGCCAGGAGCCGCTGGATATCATCGCTCCGCGGGCGATCGAAGACTGGATACGTGCCACGCTGGATATGAGCCAGAGCTGGCTACCCTACGAACTGAAGTTTCACGCCACGGAGTCGTTCGACGGCTGGTGCAGCTCGCAGATGCGCGTCGAGGCCACTGCCCTGTCCCATCGGGTCCCGAGCTGGGGTTACAGCTTTACGGAAAGACGTCCCGATCCTAGCCTCGATGTCGACAAGCTCGACCGCGACGGCGTGCCGCGCGGCCCACTCTGGGGCGATTTGATGCGCGGTCAGGACATCGAACATGAGGGACGCACGCTGCGTAGTGAGCACTATCTAGTGTTCAGTCGTGCACCGCGTCGTGTCGTTATAGCGGGCGATAACGACCAGCCCGAACTTCTACGCGAGGCCTGCCAAGGCGCGCAACTGCTGGTCCACGAAGCGACCTATACCCAGGCCATCGCCGAAGCCGGTAAAGCTGATTTCGGCCACAGCACAGCCGCGCAGGTCGCCGCGTTCGCAGCGTCGGTCCAGCTGCCGCATCTAGTGCTAACGCACTTCAGCGCGCGGTATCAAGGCGCACCGAACAGAGGCTTATCAATAAACGACATCCGGGTGGAGGCAGCAGAGCACTTAGGCTCGAACTTGATTTTGGCCGAAGATCTGTTGCGGATCAGGCTGGACAAAGGAGGTCAGCTGCAACGGGTGGAACGGCTTGGCAAAAATGCGCGAGAAGCAGCCGTGAGCCGGCCAGGCGGCTCGTAGCGTTGGGCGAGGCGGGAAACTATAACGAAGAGCGTAAAGCCAACCACTAAAGATAATCTCTATCATTTACATTTAGTTTACACGCCGCTATCGTCGCCTCCTCTTCCACTGGAGATGACACCGTGCCATCAAATGTAACCCGTCTATTGCCGCTGCTCAGCGTGCTTGCAGCTCCGGCTGTTTACGCACAATCCGCTTCCCCGCTTGAGCTTCCTGCCACCGCAGTAACCGGTGCCCGCGAAGAAGCGAGCTATAAGCCCGAAGAGAGCAGGACAGCCCTAAAGATTGACGCCCCGCTGCGCGATATTCCGCAGTCGGTCAATGTGGTTCCCCAGAGCGTGCTCAGGGACCAAGGCGCCGATTCCCTCGAGGATGCGTTGAAGAACGTACCAGGCATCGGCCTGAGCAACGGCGACGGGCAACGCGACCAGGTCACCATCCGTGGCTTCAGCGCCATTGGCGACCAGTACATCGATGGCATTCGTGATGACGCGCTTTACTACAGGGACATGTCGAACATCGAGCGCGTGGAGGTGCTCAAGGGGCCGGCGGCAGTACTTTATGGTCGTGGCTCGTCTGGCGGCCTGATCAACAGCGTGACCAAAAAACCTACATTCACGCCAGAGCAGGAAGTGGGTGTCAGCTTCGACAGCGAAGGAAAACGGCGCACTCAGTTCGATGCCGGCTGGGCCGATCAGGAGCAGAAAAACAAGGCGTTTCGTGTAACCGGCGCGCTGGAAGACAGCGACACCTTCCGCGAAAACGGTTTTCTGGAACGCAAGGCCCTGGCGCCGTCTGCCTACTTCCAGCTCTCCGACGATCTGGAGATCAACCTCGGCGCGTCATATCTGTACGACAAGCGTCTGATCGACTTCGGCATTCCGGCACTCAACGGCCGCCCGGTCGATGTGGACCGCGATAAACGCTTCGGTTCTGCCGACGCGGATCAGGACTACACCCGCAGCGAAGTCTTCTCGCTGACTGCCGGTATCGATTACCGCATCAATGATGCCTTCACACTGAGCAATACCAGCCGCTATTACCATTACGATCTGGACCGCAACAACACCCTGGCTCACACTGACGCCAACCGCTTCGTCACTGCCCCGGACGGTACCTTGCTGGTCAAGCTCAAGCGCGGCAATGTGCAGCGTAAAGAGGATGGATGGTTCAACCAGACCGAGCTGAAACAGAACGCGGTCGTCGCTGGAATGAATCATCAATTGCTTTACGGCGTTGAGTTCGGACGCCAAGAAAAAGACCAGCAGTTTTTCAACCAAGATGATGTAGCGAGGGTGCCTGTTTACGGCGATGCGCTACAACCGGTGCCGTCTCAGGCCAACCGGAAGACCGGCGACGGTCTCAATACGCAAGAAACTACAGGCCTCTACATCCAGGATCTGATCGAGCTGTCGCCACACTGGAAAGCGCTGTTAGGCGTGCGTTACGACGAGTTCGACCAGACCTTCCGCGACGACCTCAACGGCAAGACTGAGCTGGAGCGTACCGATTACACGCTGAGCCCGCGGGCGGGTCTGGTCTGGCAGCCGGATGACAGGCAGTCCTACTACCTTTCGGTCAGCCAGTCCTATCAGCCCTCAGGCGAAATGTTCCAGGTCAGCGCAGCCAACGTGGAACTGGAGCCTGAGGAAACCACCAACTACGAGATCGGCGCTAAATGGAACCTGTTGCAGGATCAGCTTACTTTGACCGCAGCGGTATTCCGCCTGGAGCGTACTCAGATCAAGACCACTGACCCAGTCAACCCGGCCAAGCTGGTACTGGCGGGTGAGCAACGCACTGACGGGTTCGAAACCACCTTCATGGGTCAGGTCTCGGACAACTGGCAGCTCTATGGTGGCTATGCCTTCCTGGATGCGGAGATCACCAAATCGAACAGCAAGACCAACGGTATTGCCAACGAGGGCCAGGTGCCAACGCTCACGCCGCGCCACAGCGCCAACCTGTGGGCGGTGCGCTCACTCACTCCCGACTGGCGTGTTGGCATGGGCGCCAACTACGTCGGCAGCCGGTACACCTCGCTGGATAACGAAACCGAGTTACCCGGCTACACCACATTCGATGCAGCGCTGTTCTATCAGCAAGAGCAATGGGATGCGGCACTGCGCCTGTTCAACGTCTTCGATAAGGAGTACTACGCCTCGGCCCATGGTTCGGTCGACCTGATTACCTCTGGCGCGCCGCGCACCCTTGAGCTGAGCGCGAACTACCGATTCTAAACGCCCTTCGGCTACCCGAAACAAGCGAGGCGCTTGTTGATAAGCGCCTCGTTTTATTAGCGGCCTATGCCACCGTCAGCACTGGTCCGACTTGCAATGATGCGGGCTGCTTAGGGTACGCCTGAAAAACAATGACGGCCTGAAGAACAGCCGCGACTGCAACGCTCTACGGTCAAGCCTCCACCTGGCTCCACTGCTTGTTCAAGCGCTTGTCCGATACCGCCATCTTCGTGCCCAGCTGCTGGGCCCAGAGCGACACGCGATACTCCTCCAGCATCCAGCGGTACAGCACCAGTTCCGGATCGCGCTTGCCTTCCTGCTGATGCTTTTTCAACCGCGCCTGGTACTGCTCCCAGTAGCCAGCCAATTCGCCGGACCACACCCGATCGCGCTGCAGCTGCGCGCCGATCTTCTCAAAGCGCTGTTCGACGGCTTTGAGATAGCGCGGGTATTCCTTGAGCCATTCGCCCGGTGTTTCGCGAACGAAGCCGGGATAGACCAGATTGCCCAGCTGCGCCTTGATGTCGTTGAGCGCGACCGCCTGAGCAAGGTCGATCTTGCCCTTGAAGCGCTTCTGCAGGCCATGCCAGAGCTTGAGGATGTCCAGCGTCAGGCGGGCCAGACGCTCAGCATGGGTCGCCCAGTCGCCACGCTTGCGTTCCGCCAATGACGCAAGCGCAGCACCATCGCGTGGCAGTTGCGCTTCGCCGTCGAGGATGCAGCTGTCGAGGCTGGCCAGAAGGATGTCCTCGACCAGCGCATCGATCTTGCCCATGTCGCGGTACAACAACGCCAGTTCGGTCAGTCCCGGCAGCTTGTTGCGCAAGTACTTGGCCGGTTCGGCCAGTTGCTGCAGCAGCAGTCGTTGCAGGGCGCGGCGGTGCTGATAGTCGGCTTCGGCCTGGGTCGGGAAGCGGCCTTCTTTGACCACCCCGCCTTCTTCCACCAGTGCCGGGTAAACCGTCATGGACAGCCCCGCCATTTTCGCCTGGGCTTTTTCCGCCACCTGGGCGAAGCCCTTGGCCTCCACCGGTTTCTGTTCAGCCTTTTGCTGCGGGGGCGCCAGCGCGGCCTGGCTAGCTTCATTGAAGCGTGCGGTCAGCTCGGCAAGATCACGACCTTCACCAAGAAACTTGCCGCGTGCGTCCACCACCTCAATGTTCATCTTCAGATGACTTTCCAGGCCCGCTGCGGCTTCGGCCCAGGCCTCGTCCGGAACCCGTGCGCCGGTCATGCGCAGCAGCTCGCGACCCAGCGCCTCAGGCAGCGCGCCTTCCGCAAAGCTGACTTTCGAGAGTGCCGCCTTGACGAAGTCGGGCACCGGCACGAAGTTCTTGCGGATCGCTTTCGGCAGGTTGCGCACCAGCGCCACCGCCTTTGCCTCGATCAGCCCTGGCACCAGCCAGCCCAGCCGTTCGCTGCGCAACTGCGGCAGCAATGGCGCCGGCACACGCAGAGTCACGCCGTCGCGCGGATGGTTGGGTTCGAAATGGTACTCCAGCGGCAGTTGCAGCTCGCCGATGCGCAGATGATCCGGATACATCGCCGCAGTGACTTCGCTGGCGTCACGCGCCAGCACGTCTTCGTCGCGCATGATCAGCAGCTGCGGATCGTTGACACTCTCGCGCTTGTACCAGCTTTCGAAACTGGCGGTCTGGTAAATGTCCTGCGGCACGCGCGCGTCGTAATAAGCGAACAGCGTGTCTTCATCGGCAATGATGTCCCGCCGCCGGGCCTTGGCTTCCAGTTCGTCGAACAGCTCTAGCAGCTCGCGGTTGGCGGTGAGTGCCTTGGCGCGACTGTGCATCTCCCCGCGCACCAGTCCTTCGCGAATGAACAGCTCCCGTGCGGCAGGCGGGTCGATAGGCCCGAAATGCACCGGGCGCCGCGCCACCACGATCATGCCGTACAGGGTGACCTGCTCGAAGGCCACCACCTGGCCGCGCTTCTTCTCCCAGTGCGGCTCGAAGTGGTTGGTCTTGATCAGGTGCTTGGCCAGCGGCTCGATCCAGTCCGGCTCGATCTTCGCCACCATGCGGGCGAACAGCTTGGTGGTTTCGACCAGTTCCGCCGCCATGATCCAGTTGGGCTTCTTGCGCCCGATGACGCTGGACGGGTGCACCCAGAAACGTCGCTGGCGGGCACCCAGGAAGTCGCCCTCCTCGGTCTTGTGGCCGACCTGGCTGAGCAGGCCGGACAGGATCGCCTTATGCACGGCCGCGTAACTTTTGGCCTTCTGCGCAGCCTCGTTGGCTTCGGCTTGCTCGGCCAGCTTGACGTTGACCTTCTTATCCTTCGTCAGGGCTGGTCTGTCGGTGGAAGAGGCTTCGCCGTCTTCCACCCTACGTGGGGCTGCAGTTTGCGCGGGCTTCGCATGATCGGCAGCAAGCTGGCTCCTACGGTTGTTCGCGTTATCGTTGAGCTTCAACTCCCGCACGATAAGTGTCAGTTGCCGATGCGCATCACGCCACTCACGAAGGCGGAGATAGTTGAGAAAATTCTTCCGGCACCAAGTGCGCAACGGATTGGAACCCAGCGCCTGGCGCTGTTCCTCGAAGCCGCGCCAGATATTGATCAGCGCGGCGAAGTCAGAATCCGGGTCTTTCCACTGCGCATGGGCCTGATCGGCCTGTTGTTGGCGGTCGGCTGGTCGCTCGCGCACGTCTTGCACCGACAGCGCACTGGCAACGATCAGCACCTCGGCCATGCTGCCCAGCTGCGCCGCTTCGAGCAGCATGCGGCCCAGGCGCGGGTCGATGGGCAAACGCGCCAGCTGTCGGCCCAGCGGTGTCAGCTGGTTTTCGCGATTGACCGCTGACAGTTCCTGCAGCAGGTTGAAGCCATCGCTGATCGCCCTGCCATCCGGCGGTTCGATAAAGGGGAAATCCTCGATCTGACCAAGGCGCAGATGCAGCATCTGCAGGATGACCGCCGCGAGGTTGGTGCGCAGGATCTCCGGATCGGTGAATTCCGGCCGACCGAGAAAATCCTCCTCGCTGTAGAGGCGAATACAGATGCCTGGCTCGACCCGCCCGCAACGGCCTTTGCGCTGGTTGGCGCTGGCCTGGGACACAGCCTCGATGGGCAGACGCTGCACTTTTGCGCGATAGCTGTAGCGGCTGATGCGCGCCGTGCCCGAATCGATCACGTAACGGATACCGGGCACGGTCAATGACGTCTCAGCCACGTTGGTTGCCAGTACGATCTTGCGACCGGCCGCGGGGCGGAAGATTTTCTGCTGCTCGGCCGGAGTCAAACGCGCATACAGCGGCAGCACCTCGGTGAACTTCAGGTTGGCCTTGCGCAGCACTTCGGCGGCATCGCGGATCTCGCGCTCACCGGGCAGAAACACCAGCACATCGCCAGGACGCTTGCCGATGCTTTTTTCATGCGCCTCGATTTCGTCCAGCGACGCCAGAATGCCTTGGTCGACAGTAAGATCGTCCTCGACCCGGTTGCCGTCCTCGTCAGTCTCAGCAGCCAGCGGGCGATACCAGGTTTCGACCGGGAAGGTTCGGCCGGACACCTCGACGATGGGCGCGCCATTAAAGTGCTCGCTGAAGCGCTGCAGATCGATGGTCGCCGAGGTGATGATGACCTTGAGATCCGGCCGCCGTGGCAGCAAGGTCTTGAGGTAGCCGAGCAGGAAATCGATGTTGAGGCTGCGTTCGTGGGCCTCGTCGACAATGATCGTGTCGTAGCGCTCAAGGAAACGGTCGTGCTGGGTTTCGGCCAGCAGGATGCCGTCGGTCATCAGCTTGATCAGCGAGCTGTCTTTGCTCTGGTCCTCGAAGCGGACCTGATAACCCACCAGCTCACCCAATGGCGTGCCGATTTCCTCGGCTACCCGCGTCGCGACGCTGCGTGCAGCCAGTCGGCGCGGCTGGGTATGACCGATCAGCCCGTGAACACCACGGCCGATTTCCAGGCAGATCTTCGGCAACTGGGTGGTCTTGCCAGAACCCGTTTCCCCAGCGATCACCAACACCTGGTGCTTTTCCAACGCGGCCTTGATCTCCTCGCGCTTGGCGGCAATCGGCAGGCTGTCGTCGTAGCGCATGGTCGGCACGCTCTGCCGCCGCGCCTCGGCCTTGGCGGCAGAGGCGTGGAAACGTTCGAGCCACTGGGCGAGGCGCTCGTCTTCGAGCGGTGCATCGCCAACTTTCTTGCGCAGGTCATGCAGCTGACGCCGCAAGCGATGGCGATCGGCGTACATCGCCTGGTCGAGGTTTTTCAGGAGTTGATCAAAGGCGGGCGTTGCGTCGGTCATGGACAGCCGTAAGCGATAGCGTGAAGGCCGCGATTGTCGCAGATTTGGCATGGATGTGGTGGGTCCCCAGGAACCACGCGGACTCCAGCAATCATGGGCCTTCACGAAGCTACACTCAGTCACAACCCAGTCACAAGTCGGTCACAAGTTCAGGTCGTTTTGGCCTCTCCTTGGCACTTCAGGAAGCAGGGCGTTTATCAGTTGAGGGTCCGACCCAAGGGCTCCACTGTGGCATCCTGTACTGTCTCGCTCCGCACTACCGACCGACCTACCGCAATGACCACCAGTAAGCAGCTCCAGACGTCTCTCAGGGCCTTCCACCTCGACAATCCCGACTCGACATGGCCTGAGCTACGCGACCACCTTCGGTCCATAGCTGAGGACCTCCTGGCGACTCCTACAGAGTGGGAATTGTTGGATGTCATGGGTCTGACTTACTCGGACCTCAATGATGACCTGGGGCGAATCGCGTCGACTGCCGCTCTGACCGTCCCTCAGACCAAAGGGGTGATTATGGCGAGGCAGATCATGCAGGCGGCTGAGCGGAGGCTGGGAGGTGACCCAAGGCAGCTGGTGAAGTTAATAGACAAAATAGATAGGGAGTCCGATCGTGATAGCCTCAAGGCATCACCTGTTTCCCTATCTGTAAGTCCACCTCAGGCTCCACCTCAAGCCCTTCCTCCAGTCCGCTTCGAGTCCCTCGCTGAGTCCTACCGAAACGAGCACCGGGCGAACACCAAGCCGAGTAGCTTCACGGAAATCAGCTATTGCCATGGCACCCTCTCGGAGGCTCTTGGCGATCTGGACATGAGGACCCACACACGGGCCCATCTCATTGCCCTTCGGGAGACGCTCTCGGAGACCCGGCGTCCGATTAGTGTGAACAACCTGCTAACCAAGCTCTCCACGGTCCTCAGCTGGGCTGTGAGCAACGATCTGATTCCCAAGGCATACACCCAGAACCTCAAGTACAAGAAGGGCGCAGAGAGCACCAGAAAGGCGTTCACTCAGGAGCAGATAGCTACTCTGATGGCCCACGTTAACAACCTCCCGGCTGACTCTTGGAAGCGATGGGCTTTGTCCCTGGGAGTCATCACCGGGGCAAGGCTGAATGAATACGCCCAGCTGACCAAAGAGGACATACGCAAAGAGGGGGATGTCTGGGTTCTCGACATCAACGACAACAACGGTAAGGAACTCAAGACGGCTCAGTCCAAGAGGCTCGTTCCGTTGACCGATGGGGCCTATGGGTTCGACCTGGGGGCCTTCCTGCGCTTCGTTGAGAACTCCGAGGGGGATACTGTGCTGGGCGTGAACTACCGCCTTGCTGGTCGAGGGCTTAACTTCGCTCTACGGGACATCCTGAGCAACGATGATCCCGATCTGACCCTTCACTCACTGCGGCACTCAATCACGTCCCTGCTGCAAGCTGAGGGGGTCCCAGTGGCGTACGTACAGGCGATCCTTGGGCAGTCATCGGGCACCCTGGCGTTTGATACATATGGCTCCGGGGTTCCAGTCGATAGGCTGGCTGTAATTCTGAAAGAGAAACTCCCGGTTTATGCCCTCACCGGTCCTGCTGACGAGCCTCGATAGCAAAACTACTGTCGTGCTGGAGGCCACCATTTCCTTCGGCTCGCTGATCAAGGGAATCGAACCGCAGACACGCTACATGGATCGCCAAGCCCAGTATTCGCAGGTGTTGAAGCACCTGGAGACTGGACGTTATGTGTACCTGTTGTAGGTGCCGACAGGCTGGTCCTATCGTATGCTGCAATCAACACTTCAATCGAGTAGAAGCCTGATGTTGACCCTCACCGACCTTGCTTCGGTCTTCACGATCGCCGGCGTGTTTGTCGCCGTTGGTCTTTACTGGTTTAGCCGAAGGCCGATCGTTGAGGCCCGAGCAACCCGTTCAGTTTGGCCCCGGAAGGATAGGCCTGATATTCAGGTCCGGTTTTTGAATCGAGGATCACGCCCCGTCACAGTTACGCACATAGGTTTCTCCTTATTAGGCCAAAGGTACAGTGTCCTCCATGAAGTAACTTCGCCGCAGACGGAGTTAATGGACGGCCAGTCTTGCACCCTCTCGGTAAGTTCCTACGATTTTGCCAGTCAGCTTGGGGAGATGCTTGTGCGAGACAAGGTTCGCCTGCCAAAAAAGGAATCTGCGTGGAAGGTCAGTGGAGTTTTTATAATATCCATTGACGACGTAAAACACTTCAATATGAAGATGGACGCAGAGGTATGCAAGGCCCTCATTGGAGCTTTAAACCTGGGCTTGAAGAGCGAAGGACAGATCCAGGCGACCTGATTTACTCATAGTTATGCATGGTATGGGCTTTCAATCAAAAGTCTCCTAAGCCCCCCAGCAGTCGGATGCCCACCTTAAAACAGATAGCTTTAATTAGTTCTGTTATTTTGTCAGAAAACTCAATTCTGTGCCCGGAAATTGTTGACCACTACAACACTTCTTTACTTACGGCCTGAGGCGGGATATCGGTAAGTAAAGATTGGGCGCTCTTCAGCACCACGGGTGCCTCGCTTCTTGCTAAAGCTCCATGGATGCGTTGCGATGTATTTTGTATTGGGCGTCCCGAGTTTTCGGCACAAGGGGTTGCGCTTAGTCTGGATCGTTTATTGGAAAATACTGAATTGGCCCATCGAGCTCTAAAAAGAACTTTTTAATAAGCTCCCTTCGGCACATTAACTCGACTTTAGAAATGATATCTAAACGACCATCAAGATAGCCGGATATGTTTATATTGGGCCCGCTTGGCATCTCTATTTCAGTACCGTCATCCAAGAAAAAGCCTAAGAACTGGAGTTTATCTAAATCACAAAGACCTAAGGGGTTTTCATTTATGAGCGCTCTATTTTGGCGACTGCAGCACTCTAATATATTTTTATCAGTTTCTTTGGCTATATTAATGGTGGCACTGAGCATAGATTCAAAGATAAATAGCTCTGAAATGTCCTCGGTCAAAGAAAAAGAACTATGAAGGTAATTCCATAGCTTAGAAATGGCCCGCTTTGGTTCGGTTTGCAGGAGTCTCATTATATTCGTGCGTGTTGAATAGTTAGAATGCGTCATCCAGCCATATAAAAACAGGACAGTTTTGAAGAAAATCACTGCTCTTGAGCTTGAGCGGCGTAGGTCCTGACTGATAGTGCTTCCACCAGCTCTGTTGGTTATGGATCGCTCAATAATATTGCTGATCACCGAGCACGCCGGATCACTTAGGTCGAGTGTAAATCGGCATAAAGTGCTTACGAAAATCAAAAGCTCTTTTAAAGACAGCGTGGGAAAGTGAGTCCTTGAAAGGCGCAAGAGCACCGTATACTCCGACTGTTCCCTATCTGCCAGAATGGCTTCAAAGTCTCTCTCAACCTTACGTGCGTACTGTGTTTTTTCTTGACACTCTTGCAATTCCTCACAAGCTTTTATTTTTACAAGGATTTCGTTGGCGTAGGCATTAGCTTCAATTACTGCAAGCATGCTTAAAGGTACAGTGTGGAAAACCGCCTCGCCGCATTTGAAATCTACATATATCACAGGGCCAAACTTTTTATGTATTTCAACTCTGTGTACCATTGACGTTGCGTCGGATAATGGGCGATCGCCTACTACGACTAAGTCTGCGTGAGATGTCAACTCTGAAATATTAATGAAAAAAACTGATAGTGGGTCGTTGGTTGAGTGGCCATCGGAGATCGCATTCATCAAGCGGAACTTTCGATATGTTAGTTCCAAGCCCCAAAGGGTAGTTGTGCAATCAGTAAAGTGGGTTAACTCATGGATAACCAGAGATCTGATATTTACTTTGGCGGGCCAGGCGTCACTCCATGATGTTGGCAGAGGATCTCGGAGCGCTTCTTCAATAAATTTTTTGGCTCCGGCCGTATAGTGTTTTAACTCGATAAGGTTAGAAATAAAATCGTAGGCCCCAAGGCTGTCAGTAGTCGACAATAGCTTTCTCATTTTTTGCACCTGTGGCCCGCCCACAATAACTTGCTCGACGGATAGTGGAAGACCTAACCCGTAAATCTATCGGTCACAGTGGTGTGAGCTTTAGCGCAGCCCTAACATCGAGTGAAAAGCTAAAAAAATCCCAGAGGTTATCCCACGATATGCCCTTTAGGCCTTCCCCCAGCCGCCGCTCCTCCTTTCAGTGATTTCCGACCGGTCTATGCATCGTTGGGCCAGTCAAGACATGTCGCATCCCTGTTCCATCTATGACTCGCAGCTATGTTCATTTGGGTATACATCAAGGGCCACACCGGGACCCAACTGAAACCGTGGCGTTGAGCTGTAGCGATAATGTCGGTTGACTATTCTTTTCGATGCACATAATGTAGCTACATCCAAATCGCTACAGAGCATCCCTCCATGATGATCCGCGCTTACCTCCGCGCTTCCACTACCGAGCAAGACGCCACCCGCGCTAAGGACCAGCTTCGGGAGTTCGCCCAGGCCCACGGTCATCGAGTGGCTGGCTACTACGTCGAGAATGAATCCGGAGCCACCCTCAAACGCCCCGAGTTGTTCCGCCTGCTGACCGATAGCGAGCCTGGGGATGTCCTGCTGGTTGAGCAAGTGGATCGGCTGGCCCGCCTGAATGAATCTGACTGGTCCAAGCTGCGGGCCGAACTCCAGGGGAAGGGCGTTCTTGTGGTCGCACTCGATCTGCCGACATCCCACCAAGCCATGAGCGCCAACCGAGCGGCACCAGATGACTTCACCGGGAGAATGCTGGCGGCTATCAATACGATGCTACTCGACATGCTGGCCGCAGTTGCCCGCAAAGATTACGAAGATCGACGTAGAAGGCAGGCCCAGGGAATCGAGAAGGCCAAGGCCGATGGGGCGTATCGAGGAAGGAAAACGGACGAGGGCCTTCACAAGCGCATTCGGACGCTACTCGATGAAGGGAAATCGATCCGGGCGGTTGCGAGCCTCTTGGGCTGCTCAACAAATACGGTCCAGCGGGTCCGAGCGACGCTGTAGAGCGTTCCTGGGTGAAATCTGAGGCGCTCGCTGGGTGATTCCCTTGCTGCGTAAACGTAGGAACGCCCTGTAGCACGGCTGTAGCCAAAAACCCTCAAGTCCAGGAAGCGCACCACGGGCCGTTCGGCAGGTGCCCAATGCAGTTGGATGGGTCGTCAGTCGCGTTCAACCTGAGGCCGCTCCGTGGCTTCGAGAAATCCTCACTGAAAGGAACAACCACTTTTCAGGAGGACCACCCATGCCCAACCCAGCTTCCATTTCCACCGATTTGCCACCACTGCTTTCCCCTGTCGAGCTGACCGAGCTGGACGACAAACTTCGCCGCCGAGCGGACTTCTTGATTTCAATAAGGGCGAAGAACGCCGTTAAGCCCAAGGCTCCCGCTGCTGCTTCCCTGACCCCCGCGAAGACATCCAATCGAGGCCGGCCGCCCAGGATCATCACCAATCCGTTCGCTGACCTGATCGGACCCACTACGGGCTTCGGGCGCTACCCATATTTCGCTATGGACATCGTTGAGGGAATCGCTCGGTTGGATTGGCATGACCACGGGCCGGATGAGGTCAGCAAGCCACTTTCGGTCAAAAACTTGATGCTGCTTCTTGAGGTCGTCGAAGTAGTCACCACGGCCACCGTCAGCGAGTTGCTTGGGGTCGGAGCGCGTCATGCCCAGCGTTACGTCAAGGCGATCCAATTGGCGCTCCCGCTTTTGATGAGATCCCGCCCAAGGCGGCTTATTGACGATATGGAAGGGAACCTGCCGGTTGGGCTGGCGACGTATTGGGAAGACACGAATCCCGAACCGCCTTGCCCTGAGGACCTCGCCAAGCTGCACCGAGCGATGGGCATCGACGCCATTGAATTAACGCCGCATGTATAAGAAGCAACCTGATGTGCCTCCGTCGGTGCGCCGCTGAATTAACGTCGCATGTATAGACAACATTAGGTCCACCAGGCTCCGCCATCGAAGACCCAGAAGAACGGGGGATCATGATTGAAAATCATCCCCTTCCCCAAGGTTCCTTATGATTTCCTCAAGGCTCCTTAGGGTCGGAATTGATGGGCAAATAGCGGCCACGCTCTCAGCTCCACATCAAGTTCCCGCTGCTGGTCTTCCGCTCGCCCTGGGCATCACTGATCTAAAAATCCTCACTAATAGGACCACCCCTCGGTTGTCCCTCATAGCCCGTCGCTGGGCACAAACGCCAGTTCCCTCTGGCAATCTCAATCCAGTCTTTCTGATAGCGCCTTTCATGCCACGCCGGTTCCCTTGTCTGGGGTCTGGATGACCGGCGGTGACAGTCGGTGCGACCTGAAGGGCTCTACCAAAAGGAAAACAGACAATGAACACTCCTACCAACCTCATCTTCGAGAGCATTGCGAAGGCTGGCATGGTGGCTCCAACTACACTGAATGGGCTGCCCGGGATGTCATCCTCGGAGATCGCAGAAATCACCGGGAAGAAGCACCTCCATGTCCTTAGGGACATCCGCAAGATGCTTGATGCCTTGAAGATCAATCCAAATTTGGATACATCCTCTCGGTGCGTCGAAACCAAGGTTCCCGACAGCTACGGTCGTCTTCAGCCACTGACCATCCTCGACAAAGAGCTGACCTTCACCCTTTTGTCTCGCTACTCGTTCGAGTTATCGAACCTGATAGTGAAACGCTGGATTGCTCTTGAGGGCTCCGGCTTCGAGCGCGTATCAGTCCAAGCCGCTGTAGCCCATTTGATTGAGCGCGAGAAGGATATCCGCAGGGAGGCTCTAAAGAAAATCAAACGCAGCGCTCCAAAGAGGCTCACAGTCGAGCAAAAGGAACTCCAGAAGTACCAACGGCAAGCCGCTGCTCAGGACCGCAAGGATCGCCTGAAAGGCCGGGAGGTGGTTTGACGCATGTCCACTGTACCAGCCCCAGGGTGACCTCAGGCTCTCTATGATCAATTCAACGATGCTTCAGCGACCCCAAGCGCACGCCGCGTCTAACATGCAACCCGCCGCTATTAGGCGCCTTGCAGACCAGATCCTGACGTTATTAAAGGCTTACCTCCAAGATACCCTCAGGCTTCCCATGGGAGGGTCGAACAGAGGCACTGGGTTTCACTTTGATGGCTCCTCGGCTTTCGTTAGCTGCACGCCAGTTCAGTTCAGTTCCTGGGCTTTCTGCAATAGCTGATGAAATGGTCGGAGAGTCACATCTTCAGCTACAGCCTGCTTCTTGACCGCAAGTGATTTCGCCGTGGGTCGTTTCACCGGGCGCTCGGTCTGCCTTGAGAATCTGGGAGAAAAATCTGAGACCTCATCTCAATAAAGAACACCAGCCGAATTCCCCCGTGCCGCCCTTGGTCCCCTTGGATCGCTGAGGCTCACAAGCAGCTGATGCAGGAGCAAAACAGAGGGAAAACAGACGGGTTCTTGAGGTCACAAGCGGGTCACAACTGAGTCACAAGCTGCCTTGACGACGCCCGGAAACCCAGCAATCATGGGCCTTCCACCGCTCTCCTAACAAATGTCGCAGATTTGGCCGGCTGGCCGTAGGGAAAGGGACTGTTGGAAAGACCGCGCCGGCTGACCGGCGCGGATTTCAGGTGGTTAACGGATCCAGTGGCCCCAGCGAGATTTCTCCTGCACTTGCTGAATGCGCATCGTGCCGATGCTCTGCTCAGCCGCTGCGGCTATCTCGTCATCGATCACCTTGGTCGACAGCGACAACCAGCTGGTGGTGAAGGCCAACGCATCGCCGTGCAACTCCAACGCCTCGGTGGAGATATTGCTGAGGTCGTCACACTCGGAGTGGTAGCACGGATCGTATGCCAGCCCGGCGGTACCGCCATAGCGCTGGGCCTGCTCCACGCTCTTGATGTCTTCGGCACCGGTGAACAGCCCACCGAACGCAATGCCGTCATCGAAGAACTGAGCATAGTCGGAGCGGAAGTCGATCTCAGTGCCTTCGGACGGCGCGTTGCGCAGCTGGAAGTAGGAGCGGAACAGACGCTCGATAGCCCCCGAACCGGGTGGGCCTTGCAGACCGAAGTCCGAGCCGTCGCCGTCATAGATGAAGTTCGCGTAATTCGGCGAGCCGATCATATCGACGTTCAGGTAGGCCTTGATCTGCTGCTTTTCCTCCTCCGGCAATTGGTTGACGTAGTAGGTCGAGCCGACCAGCCCCGATTCCTCGGCACCCCACCAGGCGAAGCGCACCTTGTTCAGCGGGTAGGCCCTGCTCATCAGCGTCGCCATTTCCAGCAGCGCAGCACTGCCGGAACCGTTGTCATTGATGCCGGCCCCTTCGAACACCGAATCCAGGTGCGCACCGACCATGATCACATTGTCAGGATTGCCCCGACGGGTCTCGGCCAGCACGTTGTAGGTTTCGGTCCGCTCGCGCACCACGTCGACGTTCATACTCAGCTGCAGCCCCTCGGTCCCAGCCCAAGTCACGCCGTTTTGATAAGTGGAAAACAGCACCGGGATGCCGCCTTCGTAGTCTTCACCCAAGGTGGCAACCAAGAGCCCTTTACGGTCCTCGGTATCGCCCTGATTGAAGATGATTGCTCCTGCTGCCCCGGCCGCTGCTGCATTGGTTGCCTTCTGGCCAAACGCACAGGCGCCGCGCTGCATCAGGGCAATGGCGCCGGCAGGGAAGCCTGCAAAATCTTCCGGTTCACACCCGCTGGTGGAGGTGTTGCCCAGGCCGAGGGCAAGGTCGACCGGAACGACCGGGGCGGTCACGGTCCCGGGGTCGGTCTGATCGGCATAGGTGAAGTCTTCCTCCCAGGTGTACTGAACGGTTTGGGGTGCTACCGCAGCGAGTGAGCCTGGCCCTTCCGGGTAGAACGCGAGGAAGGGAAAGCTCTGCACCCTTACGCGGTAACCGGCGCGTTCGAGTGTGGTCCGCACGTAGTCGACCGACGCCTGATAACCAGGCTGACCAGACGCGCGATTGCCGTTGTTCAGGGAGGCGATGTCCTGCAGGTTCTGCAGGTGCGTCATGATGTTACCGGCCTGCATACAGCGCGGCAGACCGAGCGGCGTGCCGACCAGCAGCGGTGTGCGACAAACCCTTGAGTCGGGCTTGCCCGGACTCCAGTAATCGTCAAACGCAGGGATTTCTGCTGTGGGTGCAGCCAAGGCTCCGGTGGAAGCTAGTAAAGCGAAAGAAGCAACTACCCGACGTGCATTGTTTTTCTTTTGCATGGGTAACTCATCCTTGCAACGAGATTGATGGGCAGGCCGCAAAATGGCATGCGCCATCGTCCCCTACGGCTTTAAGCGGACGCGGCCATAGGGGACTAGACCGGAACGGTTACGTTCCGGTTCTCGCTCTCCAGCCGGACGGCAGCACCATCCGTCGCCTCGCTGAAACCTGTCTCGTCTGTGCCATGCGCAGGCCATGCATACGGGTGTGGAGTGCAGCAACGCAGCCGGCGCGGAATCGTTTGCTTGCTGCGCTTAAACGCGGAACTGTCCAACCAGTCCCTGCAGGCGTCCGCCTAGGCCATCGAGCTCACGTGCGGTCTGAGCACCTTCGGCCGCATCGCTGGCAACACCGTCCACCGCATCGGCGATGTGGTGCACGCTGCGGTTGATCTCCTCAGCCACCGCGGTCTGTTCTTCGGCCGCGCTGGCGATCTGAGCGTTCATCGAGTTGATGGTGCCGATCAATGCGGCAATGGCATCCAACGACGCGCCGGCCTGATTGGCCTGCTTCTGCGTTGCCTCGCCCTTCTCACTGGCGCGTCGCATGGTGCCTACGGTATGCGAAGTAGCACCCTGCAGGCGGTCGATCATGCTCTGGATTTCGCCGGTGCTCTGCTGGGTGCGGCTGGCAAGGGCCCGTACTTCGTCTGCGACTACGGCGAAGCCTCGGCCAGCTTCCCCGGCGCGGGCCGCTTCGATCGCCGCGTTCAGCGCCAGCAGGTTGGTCTGCTCGGCAATCGCACGGATAACATCCAGAACACCGACGATGCCCTCGACATCCCGCTGGAGCCCCTCCAGTGAAGAACCACTGTCCCGCAGCTCTCCCACCAACTCGTGAATCTGTTCAATGCTGCGATCGACCACCTGCTTGGCAGCCAGGCCTTGTTGGTCAGTTTCCTGCGCAGCTTCCGCCGCCCGCTGCGCGCTCATTGCTACTTCGTGTGCCGCAGCCGACATCTCGTTGATCGCCGTGGCTACCTGGTCGGTCTCATGCCGCTGGTCTGCCATGGCTTGTTCCGAGCGCTGCGCCTGGTTAGCCACCGCGCCGACCAGTCCGGTCAGTTCGGTCGTGGTACCTGCAACCTGTTGTACCAGGACGTGGATCTTCTCAACGAAACGATTGAAAGATCCGGCCAGCTCGCCAAGCTCATCACGGCTCGTGACCGGCAACCGATGGGTCAGATCGCCGTCTCCGGCGGCCATGTCATCCAGATTGCGCTTGACCAATAGCAGCGGTCTCAGGATGGCATTGCTCAGGAACAGCGCCAGCCCCGCGATCAACACCAGCAGTACGGCAGCTGAGCCGAGCATGATGGCCGTCATACGATCGATGCGTTGTTGAAACGCCATGCGCGCCGCCTGCACGTCCCGCTCGACCCCATCAAGGTTTAACGAGGTGCCGAACGCAAGCTTCCATTTAGGAAGGTATTCGGCATAGCCGATCTTTGGCACCACTGCCTTGCTATCCGGCATTTCAAAGCTGTAGTCGACGAAATGTGTGCGGTCCTGACCAGCCTTAACCAGCTCGCGAATCGCATAGACACCGTTGGGGTCCTGGTATCCAGCAAAGCTCTCGCCGATCTTTTCACGTGTGTCGCCCTGAAAAACTCTCACCGCCTGGTCGTCGTAGCCCCAGAAATAACCATCGGTGCCATATGAGAGTGCTTCGAGAAGCCTGACTGCCTCGGCTCTCGCGGCCATGTCACCGTCGGCAGAACGGTCGTAGAGCGCACCAATTGCATGGCGCGCCACTTCCACGTAATGCTTGAGCTCGGCGCGGCGATCCCGCGTAAGGCTTTCCCGAGCGTTGCTCTCCTGCTGCCTTGCCAGGTCGTTCAGTTCATAGACTGCGATGCTACTCAGCACCACGGCCAACATGAGCGTCGGCACCAACCCCAGCAGCAGCAACTTCACTCGTAATCGAAGGTTGGAAATCATCGGCTTGACCCCACTATTTACATGGATTAATACCGGCATTGTGACAAGTAACAGGCGTGCCAGACAGCAGCCAAAGGTCGCATGTAAAGGAGTTGGTAAGCCCGTCAGCAGGGACTAAAAGCAGCCGGACAGAAACGCAAAAGCCCCGCCAAGGCGGGGCTTTTGTGTACCACTACGGTTATTTCTTTCCGAGCTTCTTCAGCTCTTCGTCACGCAATTCGCGGCGCAGGATCTTGCCCACGTTGGTGGTCGGCAAGCTGTCGCGGAATTCGACGGTTTTGGGTCGCTTGTAGCCGGTAACGTTGTCATGCATGTGCTGCATGACCTGCTCCTTGGTCAGGCTTTCGCCCGGCTTGACCACCACAAACAGCTTGATCGCCTCGCCTGCTCGTTCGTCCGGTACACCGATAGCAGCACACTGCAGCACACCGGGCAGTGTGGCGAGCACGTCTTCCAGTTCGTTGGGATAGACGTTGAATCCGGAGACCAGAATCATGTCTTTCTTGCGGTCGACGATGCGCATGTAGCCGTCGTCCTGGATGATGCCGATGTCGCCTGTCTTCAACCAACCGTCAGCATCCAGGATTTCATCAGTGGCATCCTGGCGCTGCCAGTATCCCTTCATCACCTGAGGACCCTTGACGCAGAGTTCGCCGATTGCGCCCATCGGCAGGTCGTTACCCTCATCGTCGATCACTTTGCACAAGGTCGACGGCATCGGGATGCCGATGGTGCCGATCTGGATGCCGCCGAACGGATTGACCGAAACCACTGGGCTGGTCTCGGTCATGCCGAAGCCCTCGCAGATCTCACACCCTGTGACTTGCTGCCAGCGCTCGGCAGCGGCCAACTGAAGGGCCATACCACCGGAGAACGTGGCTTTCAGTGAAGAGAAATCCAGCTTGCGGAAGTCTTCGTTGTTGCACAGCGCCACGAACAGGGTGTTGAGCCCGACAAAACCTGTGAAGCGGTACTTGCCCAGATCCTTGACGAAGGTCGGCAGATCGCGCGGGTTGGTGATCAGCACGTTATGCGCGCCGATCAGCATCATGGTCATGCAGTGAAAGGTGAAGGCATAGATGTGATACAGCGGCAACGGCGCAACCATGGTTTCGCAACCATTACCCAGCTCGGAGCCCATCAACGCGCGGCACTGCAGCATGTTGGCGACGATGTTGCGGTGGCTCAGCATCGCTCCCTTGGCTACGCCTGTAGTACCACCGGTGTATTGCAGAACCGCCACGTCATCACTGGCCGGATTGGCTTCGCGCGGCGCCTTGCCGCGACCCAGCGCCATGGCATCGGTGAACTTGACCGCCTTGGGCAGGTTGTAAGCCGGCACCATCTTCTTCACATGCTTGACCACAGCATTGACCAACATGCGTTTGAGGGTCGGCAGCATGTCGCCAACTTCGGTCACGACCACGTGGCGGATGCCGGTTTTCGGCAGCACCTCTTCTGCTAGATGCGCCATGTTGGCCAGGCAGACTAATCCCTTGGCGCCGGAATCGTTGAACTGGTGCTCCATCTCCCGCGCCGTGTAGAGCGGGTTGGTATTAACCACGATAAGACCAGCGCGCATGGCACCGAACACGACGATGGGGTACTGGAGAACGTTGGGAAGCTGGACCGCGATGCGATCGCCGGGCTGCAGATCGGCGTTCTGCTGGAGATAGGCAGCGAACTCACCGGACAGTTTGTACAGCTCACCGTAGGTCAGGGTCTTGCCGAGGTTGCTGAAGGCCGGCTTGTCTGCGAATTGCTCACAGGACTGTTTGAGCACAGCCTGAATGTTCTGGTACTCATCGGGATTGATCTCGCTCTTGACCCCGACAGGATACTTATCCTTCCAGAAGTTATCGGTCATGAAACCCCACTCCTAAGCGACAGCTTTACTGCATATAGCAGCTGTTTTGTTGTGTTTTGTTAATTTTTGTACGGAAGTTCCCGCCAAAAAGTGGACTGGAGGTTAGCAGTTTTGGAACTGTCCGAACAGTGTCCGGCTAGCTCAGAAAGGACACAAAGTGACCGAGCTGGATTAGCCGGTCACTTCTAGAGCGTTATCAGGCGTGGCTCGGTTCAAGCCTGATCGCGCAATTCCCGGCGAAGAATCTTGCCCACAGGTGTCATCGGAAGCGAATCTCGGAAGACCACGTGCCGAGGCACCTTGTAGCCTGTGAAGTTTTCCCTGCAATACGCCTTAAGCTCATCGACGGTCAGGCTGGCGTCGCTGCGCACAGCGAACAACTTCACGGCTTCACCGGACTTCTCGTCGGGCACGCCGATCGCTGCGCAGGCAGCTACCTTCGGATGCGCCATGACCACGTCCTCGATCTCGTTGGGGTAGACGTTGAAGCCGGACACAATAATCATGTCCTTCTTGCGATCAACGATGCGGACGAAGCCATCGGCATCAATCACCGCGACATCACCAGTTTTAAGCCACCCCTCAGCATCCAGCACCTCGGCAGTCGCGTCTGGGCGTTGCCAGTAACCCTTCATAACCTGCGGACCTTTGACGCAGAGCTCACCGCGCTCGCCGAGGGGGAGCTCACTGCCGTCATCGTCGATCACTTTCAACGTCGTGCCCGGCACCGGCAGGCCGACGGTTCCCAGACGTGAATGTTCGCCATGCGGATTCGCGCAGACCACAGGTGAAGTTTCGGTCAAGCCGTAGCCTTCGGTCACAGTGACGCCGGTCATGCCCTTCCAGCGCTCGGCTACCGCGGAAACCAGCGCCGTGCCGCCTGAGTTGGTGCCTTTGAGCGAGGCGAAGTTGATTTTCTTGAATTCAGGATGCGACATGAGCGCGACGAACAAGGTATTCAGTCCGAGGAAGGCTGTGAACTCCCACTTCTGCAGCTCTTTGACGAAACCATCAATGTCGCGAGGATTGGTGATCAGCACATTATGGTTGCCGGTCACCATCATGCACATGCAGTTAACTGTGAAGGCGTAGATGTGGTACAGCGGAAGCGGCGCGATCATGATTTCCTGCCCTTCCTTAATGATCGTATGCCCTTGCTCGTCCAGCTGCTGCATGTTGGCGTGAACCTGCTGCATATTCGCCACCAGGTTGCCATGGGTCAGCATGGCGCCTTTGGCCACGCCAGTCGTGCCGCCGGTGTATTGCAGGACTGCAATATCGTCCAGCGTCAGCGCAACCGGCTTGAGGCCATGCCGCCCGCCATCACGCAGCACGTGCTTGAACGACACGGATTGCGGCAGGCTGTAAGCCGGCACCATCTTCTTAACATGCTTGACTGCAGCGTTGACGAGCAGCCCCTTGAGCGAAGGCAGCATGTCGCCGATACGCGCCTCGATGAGGACCTCGATACTGGTGTCGGGTACAACCTCCTGCACGAGCTTCCCGAAAGTATTCAGGTACACCAGTGCCCGCGCACCGGAATCCTTGAACTGGTGGCGCATCTCCCGCGCGGTATACAGCGGGTTGGTGTTGACTACGATAAGCCCGGCACGCAAGGCACCGAAGACAGCAATGGGGTATTGCAGCAGATTGGGCATCTGCACCGCGATGCGGTCACCAGGTTGCAGGTCGGTGTGATGCTGCAGCCAGGCCGCGAACGCTGCCGAGTAACGCTCCAGATCCGCATAGGTCAGGGTTACACCCATGTTGCTGAATGCAGGACGGTCTGCGTGGGTCTTGCAGCAGCGCTCGAACACTTCCACTACCGAGCGGAAGCCGCCCATGTCCACGTCGTTGGGCACACCGGCGGGACGTTTGTCATTCCAGAAATCAGGTTGCATTGTTATTGGCCTCTTTACCTGAGAGTGTCTGGCCCACTCGCGGCGGGCTGTGGCGAACTTAACAGCTCCGCTGTGCCGCGCAATAGCGAGGCGGGTGTAATCAGTGATGTGAATCTCCAGCCACTGCGCCAGACGACCGGGCACGGGACAACCCCATCGCAGATCTCTAGAATGCAGCCACTCGAGCGCCTTCTACGGCGCGCCTTTCGTGACCTGCGGCGGAGCCTATCGCGGCGGGATCTTTCGTTTATATCCGCATTCAGAGGTCTACGCATGAGCACGCTGAGCAACACCCCCTACGCTGATCTGGAAGTCGGCCAGAAGGCGACCTACAGCAAGACCGTGGAAGAGCGCGACATTCAGTTGTTCGCCGCAATGTCGGGGGACCACAACCCGGTCCACCTGGATGCCGAATTCGCCGCCTCGACAATCTTCCGTGAGCGGATTGCCCATGGCATGTTCAGCGGCGCACTGATCAGCGCAGCCGTGGCGTGTGAGTTGCCCGGACCGGGCACGATCTATCTCGGCCAGACGATGCGCTTTGCCCTGCCGGTCAAGCTTGGCGACACCTTGACCGTACGCCTGGAGATTCTTGAGAAGTTGCCCAAGTTTCGTGTCCGTATCGCCACTCAGGTGTTCAACCAGCGCGACGAGATGGTCGTTGACGGCGAAGCCGAAATTCTCGCCCCACGCAAGGCACAGACCGTCGAGATCAAAGCCCTGCCACCGGTCAGCATCGGCTGAAAGACCGAACGTTGATACGCCATTGCGCTGATAAGCCCATCGCTTATCGGCTTTAGAACGCTCAAGGGCGCCTGCTTGGCGCCCTTGAACGTTGACTGATCACAGCGGCATGAGGCGCATCGGTCACCCGAGTGCATGGCCCGAGCGCCGCGCTCAGTCGCCGTCCCAAGGCTGCTGCGAATGAGCTTGAGGGCTTGCCTCACACCAGCGCCGTATTTGCCCAACCCCAGCGCGCCGGCGCCGAAACGCAGGCAAAAAAAAAGGGCGACTAAGTCGCCCAAATGCCTTGCGTGCTCTGTAACACCAGCGGGATCACTGCTTCTTGTGCGCGTCCCGCCAGATGAAATATCCGAACCCCCCGAGGAAGGCGACCATAAGGCCGACCGTGACCACCCCTGCGAGCACCACATTATCGACGAACATGATTTCCTACCTCCGAAGCTGTTTCGCTGTCTGATGGCTGCATAGTCAGCCTCCCTGCCGATAAAAAAATTGACCGACGTCAATCACCATTGAGCCTTTGAAAAAAGGCACCGCGGAAGCTGATCTGGATCAAAAAAATCGGCGTATCAGACGGGAAAAAACAGCGAGACAGAAGCCACGCGGACAGATGTCTGGATAGCTGGGACAGGGTCTTTCAGGGGGGAGCTGTCAGCGCTTCTTCGGCTTGGGCTTGGGCTTCTTCTTCGGCTTGCTTAACGGCAGCACCTGTTCGAAAGCCTGCCGCATCTCGACGAGGCGCTTTTCCTTGATGTCGTGGATGCGCTTTTCACGTTCGGCGCTGAAATCGATCAGCTTCTCGTCACTGCTCATAAGATGGGCTCGCGAATGATCTGGCGGAAAGTCAGGTTGAGGCGCGGTGCGCAAACCTTTCGTGTTCTGGCGATCTGGTGCTGCCAATAATGCTGCGTCGCACCGCTCATGACCAGTAGCGATCCGTGTTCGAGGTCAATCGAGTGCTCAATACGGCTGGCGCCCTTGCGGCGAAAATCGAAACGCCGCGTAGCACCCAGGTTAAGCGATACCACCAGCGGTCGTTCACCCAGTGCTCGCTCGTCATCGCTGTGCCAACCCATGGCATCCTGGCCGTCACGATAGAAATTGAGCAACACGCCGTTCAACGGCTGATCGACCTGCTGCAGCACCCGCTGTCGAATGTCAGCCAGCAGCGGTGTCCAGGGCAGAGGTTCGTGGGTCAGGCCTGAATAACGGTAAGACGCGTCGGCATCGCCATACCAGGCGACCCAGCGCGGCACGGCGATGCTACGTCCGTAAATTGTTTTCTGCGGTTGCGACCAGGGCGTCTGAGCCGACAGCTCCAACAACCATCGGTCGGCCAAATCCTGCTCCACCCAGTGCGGCAGGTAGCGCAGTTCAGCGTTCGGCAGTTCGATCATCGCGTGCTCACCGCCATTGCAGCTGCCTGATCAAACCTCGACATCCACCCAGAGCCCTTGGCGCGGCAACTCATCCAAAGCGTCCTGATCTTCCTCGGCGGTCTCGCCTTCGGCCAGCTCCTGTGGGCTGTAACCACGACGACGCTGCCGCCTGCGCTGCTCGTCGCGCAGCATCTGCTCCGCTTCCTGCGGGTGGCGACGATCGAGCCCCACCGAGCTTTCGTTGGCGCTCGGCTGAACGGGCGTCACCGGCGCGATATCGGGACGCGGCTTGACCACATCTTGTTGCGCGGTGACCTGAACGGTGCCGGGCGGAATAACTGGCAGCATCTTTGCTTCCCCATGGCAGGCTGTTGAAAACTACCTGCAAACCAAGGTTCAGATCAATCGGTGCCGGTTGTGCCGGCTTGCACCGGTTGACCCACTCGATGACCAAACGGCTGACGGCTTTAACAGCAACGCTACACTGACGGGTCGGTATCTGTCGTCGCTCTCTTGGCAGTGTTCCGTTAATATAGCGGGCTTTTTTACAGCGGGAGGCAGGGCATGGCGCAGCAGTATCTACCGGGGCAACGCTGGATCAGCGACAGCGAAGCGGAACTCGGTCTGGGAACCATCCTCATGCTAGATGGCCGGATGCTCACCGTGCTTTATCCCGCCACGGGCGAAACCCGCCAGTACGCCGCCCGCAGCGCCCCGCTGACCCGCGTACGCTTCGTGCCCGGTGACGAGATCACCCATTTCGAAGGCTGGAAGATGACCGTGCGCGAAGTCGACGATGTCGACGGCCTGCTGGTCTATCACGGCCTGACCGCGCAGAACGAAGCCCGCACGCTGCCGGAAACCCAGCTGTCGAACTTCATCCAGTTCCGTCTTGCCAGCGACCGTCTGTTCGCCGGTCAGATCGATCCGCTGAACTGGTTCAAACTGCGCTATCACACGCTGGAAAACCAGAGCAAACAGCTGACCTCCTCGCTGTGGGGCCTGGGCGGCGTGCGTGCGCAACCCATCGCGCATCAGCTGCACATCGCCCGCGAAGTCGCCGACCGGATCGCTCCGCGCGTATTGCTGGCGGACGAAGTGGGTCTCGGTAAAACGATCGAAGCCGGCCTGGTGATCCATCGCCAGCTGCTCTCTGGCCGCGCCAAGCGCGTGCTGATCCTGGTCCCGGAAAACCTCCAGCACCAGTGGCTGGTGGAAATGCGCCGCCGCTTCAACCTGCAGGTCGCCCTGTTCGATGACGAACGCTTTATCGAAAGCGATGCGAGCAATCCGTTCGAAGACACCCAGCTTGCACTGGTCTCGCTGGAATGGCTGAAGGATGACGAGCGCGCTCAGGACGCGGCCTTCGCGGCTGGCTGGGATCTGCTGGTGGTGGACGAGGCCCATCACCTGGTCTGGCATCCGGAAAACGCCAGCGCTGAATACAAGCTGGTCGAGCAGCTGGCCGAAGTCACACCCGGCGTGCTGCTGTTGACCGCAACGCCGGAGCAGCTCGGCCAGGAAAGCCATTTCGCCCGCCTGCGCCTGCTGGACCCGAACCGGTTCCATGACCTCGAAGCCTTTCGCGCCGAAAGCGCCAGCTACCAGCCGGTCGCCCGCGCCGTGCAGGAACTGCTCGACGAGGGTCGCCTGTCGCAGGAAGCGCACCAGACCATCCATGACTTCCTTGGCGCCGAAGGTGAAGCGCTGCTTGCCGCCGCCACCGATGGCGACATCGAAGCCAGCAGCCGGCTGATCCGCGAGCTGCTCGATCGTCACGGCACCGGCCGCCTGCTGTTCCGCAATACGCGGGCCGCCGTGCGCGGTTTCCCTGAGCGTCAGTTGCATCCCTATCCGCTGCCCTGCCCGGCTGAATATCTGGAATTACCACTGGGTGAGCATGCTGAGCTGTATCCGGAAGTCAGCTTCCAGAGCCAGCAGGAAGAGCCCGATGCGCAGAATCGCTGGTGGAGTTTCGATCCGCGCGTCGAGTGGCTGATCGACACGCTGAAGATGCTGAAGAAATTCAAGGTGCTGGTCATCTGCGCCCACGCCGAGACGGCGCTGGACCTGGAGGACGCCCTGCGGGTGCGCTCCGGCATTCCGGCCACCGTGTTTCATGAAGGCATGAGCATTCTTGAGCGCGACCGCGCCGCCGCCTACTTCGCCGACGAGGAGTTCGGCGCGCAGGTGCTGATCTGCTCCGAGATCGGCAGTGAAGGCCGCAACTTCCAGTTCGCCCACCATCTGGTGCTGTTCGATCTGCCAGCGCACCCGGACCTGCTGGAACAGCGCATCGGCCGGCTCGACCGAATCGGCCAGGCGCACGTCATCCAATTGCATGTGCCGTACCTGGAAACCAGCCCGCAGGAACGCCTGTTCCAGTGGTATCACCAGGCGCTGAACGCGTTCCTCAACACCTGCCCGACCGGCAACGCCTTGCAGCATCAGTTCGGCTCACGCCTGCTGAACCAACTGGAGGAAGGCGATGACGAGGAGTTCCAGGCACTCATCGAGGAGGCCCGCGCCGAACGCGAGCGCCTGGAAGCCGACCTGCACGCCGGCCGTGACCGCCTGCTGGAACTCAACTCCGGCGGTGGTGAACAGGGCAAGGCGCTGGTCGAAGCCATCGACGAACAGGACGACCAGTTCGCCCTGCCGATCTACATGGAAGAACTGTTCGACGCCTTCGGCATCGACAGTGAAGACCATTCCGAAAACGCGCTGATCCTGCGTCCCAGCGAAAAAATGCTCGATGCCAGCTTCCCGCTCGGTGACGACGAAGCCGTGACCATCACCTACGACCGCGAGCAGGCACTGGCTCGCGAAGACATGCAGTTCCTCACCTGGGAACACCCTATGGTGCAGGGCGGCATGGACCTGGTGCTGTCCGGCTCCATGGGCAACACCGCAGTGGCGCTGATCAAGAACAAGGCCCTCAAGCCCGGCACCGTGCTGCTGGAACTGCTCTACGTCAGCGAGGTGGTGGCGCCGCGTACCCTGCAGCTCAATCGCTTCCTGCCGCCGTTGGCGCTGCGCTGCCTGCTGGATTCGAACGGCAATGACCTGGCCTCGAAGGTCGCCTTCGAAACCCTCACCGACCAGTTGGAAAGCGTGCCGCGGGCGAGCGCCAATAAATTCATCCAGGCCCAGCGCGATGTCCTGGCCGTGCAGATCGCCGATGCCGAAGCCAAGATTGCGCCGCGCCACAGCGAACGTGTTGCCGAAGCACAGCGTCGTTTGAAGGCCAGCCTCGACGAGGAACTGGCACGGCTGACGGCACTGCAAGCGGTCAACCCGAGCGTACGCGACAGCGAGATCGAAGCCGTGCGCCAGCAGCGCGAAGAAGGCCTGGCGATGCTGGAAAAAGCCGGTCTGCGACTGGAGGCGATCCGCGTGCTGGTCGCCGGCTGACGTTTACCGCGACATGAAAAGGCCGGCTGCGAGCGATCGCAGCCGGCCTTTTTTGTTTGCCTCCATGAGGCTTGACGTTGCTTGTCCATCGGCATCAATCATATGCATCCCGAACGACGGCTCTCGCAAGCTCAAGCCTTCCTACGAGTATTGGTGCGGTACTAACGTCGCGCCACTGCCAGCAGTTGCCTTGCCTTTCGCTGGTCGTCTTCGTCCAGTTCCGCCAGCAGTTCGGGTTTTCCGGCCACCAGCAATGCCAGCGGCACGCCGTCGCGATAAAGGATGCGATTGCCCGTCACCGCGGGTACGCGCTCACCTGGCAGCAGGGTGCCGACCTGGTTCAACGGATCGACCGCCGAGACAGCGAGCATCTCGCCAACCAACGCTCGCTTGCGAACCTCGCGCAGCAGGCCCACCGCCTCCGGCAAGGCGAACTGTTCGCCCGGCACACCTGCGACGAAGCGTCCGCCGCGAATGTCGCCACGCGCTTCGAGGCGGTGATAGACCCGCAGCAGCTCGCGCCAGGGCGGTAACCAATCCGCCTCACGGTCCAGCAGGCGCCAGAACACCACACCGTAGCGGCGCAGCAGGGTCATCGCGATATGCTCCAGCGCTTCAGGATCGAGCGGAGGCCGGCGCGGTGGTGCGGTTTCGACCGAAGCCGGTGCGCCTTTGCGCACCAGGGCCCAGCGACCGGCGTCCGCCATGCCGCCGATGAAGGCACCGCCGCGGCTCTGCCGGCTGCTGCGTGAGCGTTTCGCAGCGGGCGCCAGCAACGCCCGCAAACCGGCAAAACTGTCCGCATTGACCAACCCGACCGCAACCAGCTCACCGAGCGCATCCTCCAGTTCACTGCGCAACAGGCGTGCGTCCTGCTGCAGCTCATCGAAGAACAAGGCGCCCTGCCCCTGCAACGTCTCGAACACCCGCTGCGCGCGAGACGACAGCTCGGGCTGCGGCGCATCACTGGCCAGTGCATACCAGGCCGCCAGTTGCCGGCGCGGTAGCAGCACGATAGGCGTACCGCGCACCGGCCCGCTGCTGGCTTTGATTCGCCCGGCCAGGCGCGTCCAGACAATGCGTCCGGAGCGGCACAGCTCGTCCAACCAGGTGCCGCCGTAATCCTTCAGGCGCGCCGGCAGCAGGTCGCTCTCCCAGGCGCCTGCCGCGGCCTGAAAGCCTTCAAGTTGCTCAACTACCGTGCCGAGCGCATCGCGGCCCTGCATTCGTGTCGCCTCGGACAGGTGCTGCCAGTCGAACAGGAAGCGCATGAAATCAGCGCGCTCGACCGGTTCGATTTCGCGGCGCAGGCGCTTGACCGTGTAACGATGGATACGCGCCAGCAGGTGCCGCTCGCACCACTCATCTTCACGTGCGCCAAGCGTGAAGCGGCCGCGTAGCACATAGCCTTCGGATTCAAGGCGAGTCAGCGCCAGCGCAACCGCCGAGGCCGGCAAGGCCAGCGGCCGGGCGATCAGCGGTACCGGCAAGGGGCCGAAGCCGGTCAGGCGCGCGCGGATCAGCTCGACCAACGCGTCGTCTTCGCTAGAGTGCTGATCGAAACCGGGCAACGGTTTGAGGACCGGCTCGCAATGACTGCTGGGATAGATCGACTGCAACAGCGCCAGACGCTCGATGGGTAACCAGAGCGCGCGATCCTGCGCGACCTGCATCCGCGTTGTGCGCCCGCCACGAGCCAGTTCGCTCAGCCAGGCCAGCCACTGGGGATCGGCCTGCGCTTCCACTTCAGCGATGCAGCCGAGCCCCGTCAGCGCTTCGTGCAACTCATCCGGATTGCGTGCCTGGGGCCAGGCTTCCTCGCCCACCGCTTGGATCGCAGCGGCATCCAGCGCGCCGAGGTCGTCGGAAGATTCAGGGTCGGTCCAGCGGCGATTGAGCACGGCCTGGGTTCGGCGCTCTTCCAGTGGCGCATCGTCGAGAAAGGCGTACGGCCGCGCGCCCAGCACTTCCATGGCCAGCGGCGACGGTGTCGGCAGGTCGCGCGCCAGCAGCTCGATTTGGCCCGCCTCGATGCGCCGCAACAGCGCCAGCCAGCCTTCGCTGTCCATGGCCTCGTGCAGGCAGTCATTGAGCGTCTGTGCAACCAGCGGATGATCCGGCACCTCCCGCTCGCCGACGATGTTCTCTAGGCAGGCGACCTGGTCCGGGAACACGGTGGCAAGCAGATCTTCACTCTTCATTCGCTGCAGCTGCGGCGCCACCTTGCGCCCGCCGGCCATCCGCGGCAGCGCCAGAGCGGTAGTCGCGTTCCAACGCCAGCGCACACCGAAAAGCGGCGCATCGAGCAGTGCCTGGATCAGCACCGCCTCGGCGCTGTTGGGGTGCAGGTAGCGCCACACCTCATCGAGCGGGAAGCTGTGACTGGTGGACAGCGAAAAGATGATCGCGTCCTCGGTCGCCGCGGCCTGGAGCTCGAAGTTGAAGGTGCGGCAGAAGCGCTTGCGCAGCGCCAGGCCCCAAGCGCGGTTGATCCGGCTGCCGAACGGCGAGTGAATAACCAGCTGGGTGCCGCCGGACTCGTCGAAGAAGCGCTCCATGATCAGCCGCTGCTGCGTCGGCAGCGCGCCCAGCGCGGAACGGGCGCGCGCCAGGTACTCGACGATCTGGCGCGCCGCGGCGTCTGGCAGGCCAAGGGTGTCGGTGAGCCAGTCGATGGCGGGCTGGAGCCGTGAGGAGCCCGCTGAAGCATCGGCACCTTCCGCTTTTGTAGGGGCTAGCTTGCTGGCGATCCCTGGCTGCGTAAAAGCATCGCCAGCAAGCTGGCTCCTACGAGATTCGGCTTCCGTCAGACGCTCATCAACCTCCCCTCGCAGTCGCGCCACCGCTGCGGATAACTCGTCGCTACGCCCAGGCGCCTCGCCTATCCAGAACGGGATATTCGGCGGCTGGCCTTGCGCGTCTTCTACCCGCACCCGCCCAGATTCGACCTTGATGATGCGGTAGGAGGTATTGCCCAGCTGGAAGACGTCACCGGCAAGACTCTCAACGGCAAAATCCTCGTTGACCGTGCCGATATTGAAGCCCTGGGGTTCGAGCAGGACCGAATAGTCGGCATTGTCAGCGATGGTGCCGCCGGAGGTCAGCGCGGTCAGACGGCCGCCGCGGCGTCCGCGAAGACTGCGGCTGACCAAGTCGCGGTGCAGATAGGCGCCGCGCGCACCGTGACGGGTGGTGTAGCCCTCGGCGAGCATTGCCAGCAGCGCCTGATAGTCCGTCTCGCTCAATTGTGCGTAAGGCATCGCCCGGCGAATCAGCGTCAACAGCGCGTCTTCCTGCCACTCCTGGCACGACACCTCGGCCACGATCTGCTGCGCCAGCACGTCCAGTGGCGCTTTGGGAATCACCAGCGTATCCAGCTCACCGCGACGCACGCTGTCGAGCAAGGCGGCGCATTCGATCAAATCGTCGCGTGAGCTGGGAAACAGGCGCCCCTTGGACACGCCACCGACCTGATGTCCGGCGCGTCCGACGCGTTGCAGGAAGGCGGAAATCGAGCGCGGCGAGCCCAGCTGGCAGACCAGTTCGACATCACCGATATCGATGCCCAACTCCAACGAAGCAGTAGCCACCAGCACCCGAAGCTCGCCGCGCTTGAGGCGCTGCTCGGCATCCAGCCGTTGCTCGCGCGCCAGGCTGCCGTGATGGGCGGCGACCACTGCGTTGCCGAGACGCTCACTGAGATGCCGCGCGGCCCGTTCGGCCATGCGCCGGGTGTTGACGAAAACCAGGGTGGTCCGATGTTCAGCCGCCAACGCGGCAAGCCGGTCGTACACCAGCTCCCAGACATCGTTGCTCATTACCGCTTCCAGCGGGACCGGTGGCACCTCCAGCGCCAGGTCACGCGCTCGGCCGTGGCCCACATCGACGATCTCGCAGCGGCGCCCCGCACCGACCAGAAAATCAGCAACTGCCTCGATGGGTTTCTGCGTTGCCGACAGGCCGACCCGCACCAGCGGACGTGCGCACAACGCCTCCAGCCGTTCCAGCGACAGCGCCAGATGGCTGCCACGCTTGTTACCGGCGATGGCGTGAATCTCATCGACGATCACGCTGCGAACACCGGCCAGCATTTGCCGACCAGACTCGGAGCCGAGCAGCACATAAAGCGATTCCGGCGTGGTCACCAGAATATGCGGCACCCGTTTGCGCATCGCCGCGCGCTCGGCCTGCGGCGTGTCGCCGGTGCGCACGGCGGTGCGAATTTCCAGCGGTGGCAGACCGAGCGCTTGCAGCTGCGCGGAGATACCCGCCAGCGGCTGTTCCAGATTCACGTGGATATCGTTGGACAACGCCTTGAGCGGCGAGACGTAGAGTACCGAGGTCTGGTCCGGGAGACCGCCTTCGGCAACGCCCTGCTGCACCAGCTGGTCGATGGCGGCGAGAAAGGCCGTGAGCGTCTTGCCCGAGCCAGTCGGCGCTGCTACCAGCGTCGACTGACCGGCGCGTATCAGAGGCCAGGCGCGGGCCTGAGCGGGAGTCGGCGCCGGAAAGCTGCGACCGAACCAGCCGGCCACTGCAGGGTGGAACGCAGCCAGCGCTGCATGGGCGAGAGAGTCTGTCATCTCCTGAATATGCTGCCGCAGCGGCTCATCCACAAGGCCGACTCAGCACATCCCGTCGCGTCAAAGGAAACGGCAGCGCCGCTTGGCGGTCCACTTCATACAGCCCGAAGACGGAGAAACCCATGAGCAACCAATCCTTGAACCTGGACGAAGCGATGCAGCTCGTTTCAGAAGCCTTTCTACCTTGCGGTTGCGTGACCAGCGCCAACCCTGACGACGACAGCTTCGGCTTTACCGTGATGTCGGGCAGCGGTACCGAAGTGCTACGCGTTGCCAACGTGTCACGCGAGGAATACACCAGCCCACAGCGCCTCGGCAGCGTCATCGAGCAAGCCAGGCTGGATGTCGAAGACAAGGATCAGCGCCTCGAGCCCTGGACCATGCCCGCCCTCGATGACGACACCGGCATCCCGGAAACCCCGCCGAACTATTGAGGCTTCTGCCAGCTGACGAGGACGACCATGAGCGATCCGGTACTTCTGATCACTGGTGCCTCCTCCGGGATAGGCGCTGCCACTGCCCGCCTCGCGGCCGAGGCCGGGTACCGCGTTGCCCTCGCCTCGCGCTCCGAGGACAAGCTGACGCGACTGGTGAACGAGCTTGGCGGCCCTGAGCGCGCGTTGGCGATCCGCTGTGACGTGAAGGAGTACGCCGAGCAACAGGCCATGGTGGAGCAGGTGCTCAATCATTTCGGCCAGCTCGACGCGGTCTACGCCAATGCCGGCATGCCGGGCAGCGAAGGCGGCTTCAGCGGCGCCGATCCCGAAATCTGGCGCGAGATGCTGCTCACCAACGTCTACGGCGTCGGCCTGACGCTGCGCTGCAGCCTCGAAGCGCTCAAGGCCAGCCGTGGCCATTTGCTGCTGACCGGCTCAGCCGCGGGCCGCTTCGTGATCCCCGGCTCCATGTACAGCGCCAGCAAATGGGCGGTGACCGGCATGGGCCTGAGCGTGCGCGAAGAGCTGCGCGGCACCGGCGTGCGCGTCACGCTGATCGAACCGGGCATGGTCGATACACCGCTGTTCGATCAGCCGCCCCCCTATGCGCTACAGCCCGACGACATTGCTCGCGCGGTGGTCTATGCGCTATCGCAACCAGGCCATGTCGACGTCAATGAGATTCTGATCCGGCCAGTCCCGCCGGTGGAGACCGATTAGCCGGTCGGTTTTTTTTCAGGCTGGACCGGCCAAGCTGTGGAACAGCAGATGATGGAGGCGGATGGGCGTTGAGCGGCCTGGCGATTCATCGCTGGGCTGCTTTCATGAATATCTTCAAAGAGGCGACCAGCCGCACGCCGCAGAAACTTTTGCGCCTCGCTTCGGGTCGCTTATAGAGGCGGTTTTTGGCCGCTCCATGCTTCGATCAGGGGGATGTCCATGGGTAACCTGGCACAACAGCCGAAACAGCAACCGGTCCTGGCCGATATGGATCACCTGCTGCAGCGTTTCCAGCAAGTTCGCGCCACCAGTGAAGCAATTTGTGCACCGCTGCAGATCGAAGACTACGTCATCCAGAGCATGCCCGACGTCAGCCCGCCGAAATGGCACCTGGCGCATATCAGCTGGTTTTTCGAGGCATTTCTGCTCAAGCCTTGTCTGCCAGGCTACAAGCCACTGAATGCGGCTTACGACCACCTGTTCAATTCCTACTATGAAACCCACAGCACGCCGTTCCCACGGGTTCAGCGTGGGCTGATCTCGCGCCCTGGCGTAGAGGACGTCTACCGGTTCCGCCAGCATGTCGACCGGGCAATGGGCGAGCTGCTGACCCATCCGCCACAACAGCACGCCGCCGAAATCATGCACCGGGTCGAGCTGGGCTTGCAGCACGAGCAGCAGCATCAGGAATTGCTGTTGATGGACATCAAGCACATCCTTGCGCAGAACCCGCTGCACCCTGTCTATCGCAGCGACTTGAAACCTGCACCCGCACGGCATAACGACCGTGTTCGCTGGCACAGCTATGCCGGTGGCGTGCGTCATATCGGCCATGCTGGTAGTGGCTTCGCCTTTGACTGCGAGACGCCGCGACACCGCCAATTCGTCGAAGATTTTCAGCTGGCCGACCGCTTGGTCAGCAACCGCGAGTACCTGTCGTTCATCGCAGACGGCGGCTATGCGCGAAGCGAACTCTGGTTATCCGATGGCTGGGCGCATATCCGCCAGCACGGCTGGAACGCCCCGCTGTATTGGCATCGTGAGGACGGCGGCTGGTGCGAAATGACACTTGCCGGATTACAGCCACTGGACCTCGAAGCGCCCGTCTGCCACATCAGCTTCTATGAAGCGGACGCTTATGCACGCTGGGCCGACGCCAGGCTGCCCACGGAAGCCGAATGGGAGGTCGCCGCCACCGACCAGCCACGGCGCGGTAACTTTCTGGAAAGCGACCATCTGCAACCTGTTTGTGCCAGCGTGCCGCATGAGGGGCCGGCACAGTTGTTCGGTGATGTCTGGGAATGGACCGCCAGTGCCTATCGGCCCTACCCCGGCTTCCATCCGCTGGAAGGCAGCCTGGGCGAATACAACGGCAAGTTCATGTCCGGTCAGATGGTCTTGCGCGGCGGTTGTTGCGCCACTCCTGAGTCGCACATCCGCGCCACCTACCGCAACTTTTTTCAGCCGGCGATGCGCTGGCAATTCGCCGGGCTGCGCCTGGCCAGGGAGCTATGAAACATGGCACTAGCCGTACACTTTCATGACCAGACGCAGCCGACCCACGACAGCTCCCTGCGCGACGAGGCACTGGAAGGTTTCGCTGCATCGCCGAAACACATCTCGCCGAAGTTTTTCTACGACCGACGCGGCTCGGAGCTGTTCGAGCAGATCTGTCTGCAGCCCGAGTACTACGTGACCCGCACCGAGGAAAAGATCCTCGCCAAGGCGGCAAACGAGATACTGGAAATTGCCGGCCCACAGACCGATCTGATCGAGCTGGGCAGCGGTGCCAGCCGCAAGGTACGCCTGCTGCTCGAGGGGCTGCGGCCGGTCAGTTACCTTGGCATCGATATTTCTGAAGACTTCCTGCTCACGAGTACCCAGCGCCTCGCCGCAGACTATCCCTGGCTCGAAGTGCATGCAGCCTGCGCAGATTTTTCAGACGAGCTGAAACTGCCGGATGATTTCACCTTGCATCATCCGCTGGTGTTTTTCCCGGGCTCGAGCATTGGCAATTTCACCCCGCTGGAAGCGCGCAAACTGCTCGGGCATCTGCATGCAATCCTGCCACCGGGCGGTGGCCTGTTGATTGGCGTCGATCTGGTCAAGGACCGCAGCGTCCTGGAGGCGGCTTATAACGATCGCGCCCACGTCACGGCCGCGTTCAACCTCAACCTATTGCAGCGCATCCGCAACGAGCTCGAAAGTGATATTGACCCGTCGCGTTTTACCCACCGGGCGTTTTTCAACGAGCAGGACTCGCGGATAGAGATGCACCTGGTCAGCCGTGAGGCGCAGGACGTGATGATCGAGGGCCAGCGGTTCCATTTCGATGCGGGTGAAAGCCTGCATACCGAGAACTCCTACAAATACACCTTGCAGTCGTTTGCCGACCTGGCCAATAGCGCAGGCTTCGACTGCAGCGGCCAATGGACCGACGCTCAGGATTTGTTCAGCGTGCACTACCTGCAACGTCGTCCATGAGGCTCATCACCCAATACGTATCCGCCCTCACCTTTGCGCTTGGCCTTGGCAGCGCCGCTGCTGAGGAACAGCCGCTGCGACTCAAAGACCTTCAGCGCTGCGGCGACCTGTTTTCCACCGAGCAGCTAACGTTCTGCCTGCGCAGCGAAGGCGTGGCCAAGGCGGATCTGCAAGTGATGCTAGGCGGCAAACCCGTCGAAACCGCTCAGCAACAGAATGGGCGACTCCGCCTGACACTGAACCGAAAGGATCACCAGAGCGGTCCGCTCTGGCTGGAGCAAGGCGATCGCCACAGCAATCCTGTCTGGCTCACCCTCAACGGTAGCCACGTCGTGCCGGCGAGCCCGGACGAAGTAGCCAAGAACATGGATGGCCTGACCACCTACGTGGACCTGGTCAGCCTGATCATCGAAGAGGATCACGACGGACTGGAGGAATCGCGGCGCCTGGCGAAGAAGTATGGCGCCGAAGTGGTTGGCGCCATTGCCCCACTCAATACCTATCAGCTGCGGTTGCCGGCCAAGAACCTGACCGAGCGCGACGCGCTGGTGCTGCGCCTGGGTAGCGAAACGAGCGTGGATGCGGTGGTTATCGAGGAATCCGGTGCCGAGGAGCCGCTGGAAGAAGACACGCAAACCAAGCCTCGCAACAGTGAGTGGGTGGCCAACCGCTTTCTCGATGCCGTGGATTTCTATTTGCATCGGTTGCCCGGCCAGAAACCCTCGATCAAGACCCATCCGGTGCGGATTGGCATCATCGAGCGCGACGTCGACTTCGATTCGCCCGAATTCGCGGCCTACCTGGGCAGCTGCGACCCAGCCAAGCCACGCACCTGCGTCTACGCGCGTGATGCCGAGTCTCCTGCGGATCACGGCACCAGCGTCACCGGCATCCTCGCGGCACGAAGCGTCGACCCAGGCGACAACGGCTTCCTTAGCGCCCTGGAACCGACCAGCTCCGGCTTCGAGGTGATCGTCGAGCGCAACTCGGATGCAGGCATCACCGCCAACGTCGCGGCCTCGGTCAATCTGGTCGAGGACGGCGTGCGTGTGCTGAACTGGAGTTGGGGTATTCACCGCGTCGGCACGCTCGACGTGGACGGCGAGAAGATCGATTCACTGGTGCGCTCCGGCGTGGCGATGAGCGGCTATGAAGAACTGCTTGAGGAATTCTTCCTCTGGTTGCGCCGCGAGCATCCGGACGTGCTGGTGGTGAACTCCGCCGGTAACGGATCGGCGCATTCCGGCCAGGACGACTATCGGCTGCCCTCCTCCTTTATCACTGACCAACTGCTGGTGGTGGGCGCGCATCAGCGCGACTTCGGCAAGAACGTACCGGTTGACCACCCGGACTACGTGACCAAGCGCCCATCGTCCAATATCGACATGCGAGTCGATATCACCGCTTCGGCATGCACCCGAGCGGCAACGCTGGAACTCGGCAAGCGCGGTGAGGTGCATTGCGGCACCTCGTATGCCACGCCAATGGTGACGGGGGTCGTCGGTGCGATGCTGTCGATCAACCCGGCCCTCGAGCCGGCACAGCTGCGTGAACTGCTGCGTCGAAGCGCGCTCACCATCGGCCGCAACAGCGACTTCGAAGCAGTAGAAGCCGATGACCTGACCGCGCCGATCCTGCCATCTGAGCGCAGCTACCAGCTCGACAATCAGGACATTGGCCGCTCCGCTCGCCTGGACATGCGCAAAGCATTAGAACTGACTGTCGACAGCCTGCAACAGGTTCGTTGATCAACGGGCCGGCCACGGCCCGTCAACCCACCTTATTTCCTTACGATTGCAACCTGCAGACGCTTAGAACAATGCGGCTTCACTCTGAAACACTCTGCAACAAAACCAAGCGCATGACCATTCAAAGTCAAACCGCTCATGCAAAGCAGCAACGCTCGACCAATTTAGCCGTCAAGTTTCGTAGTCCCGCGTTCAAATTCAGTTAAATCAGGAACTTGCTTGATACTGTCATTTCAATATTTATAAGCCACTATGTAATGGCAATATAGCAATCAGCCATTAAATATTTTTCGTTGTGTGATTTTTTGGCGCCAATATAAGTTCAAAATTTAATAATCAATCTATATAAAGCCTATGCACGCAGCGACCGGGAACTTCCTGAAGCGCTAAAGCGTTGCCTGGTGGCGTCAACGGTCGGTGCTTCGTTCGATGCATGGGTCTTTGGATGCCTTCGCACTTTTTAAAGGACTTCGGCCCTTTGTCGTATTAAGTTTCGGAGATATCAATGCTCGTCAAAGCGACGGTTAGCACACGTAACGTGCTGCTCGGTGCTGCGTTATTCGCAGCCACTCTAGGCATGATCAGCCCCATACAGACGGCCCACGCCGCTGCAGCCTCAACGGCTTCCGCTCTGCAGACAGTCGCCACTGCCAAGGTCAATGACTTCACCGGTCCGCAATGGCTCAAAGGTAGCTGGCGCCAGTCGGCCGGTCTTTCGATCCCAGCCACAGCAGCCAATAAAGCAGCGTTCAAGAAAGGCGCCCAGGTCCGGACGGCAGACGGGCAGGTCCGCACCGTCAAAGTGGTTTACTTTTCAGGCGCCCACATGAGCGTGATGCTCTCGGGGGCGACGCTGAATGCATCCAACAATGGCCATCCGAAAAGTGTCTCGGCCCTTGGCGCAAGTGCCGCTGCAGGTAGTGCCGTAACTGCGCCCAGCAACAACGTCGCAGCTGATACTTCATCCCACAGCAGCGCAATTAACAACTACACCAATAACGACTGGTTGAATGGTGTATGGCGCAGGTCGGCAGGTTTTTCGATTCCCGCCAGCAGCGCGAACCGCTCGGCCTTCAACGTCGGCTCCTCGGTGAAGTTGGCTGACGGCCAGGTGCGCAAGATCAACGCCGTGTATGTGTCCGGCAAAAACATGAGCCTAATGCTTTCTGGCGCGACCCTAAGCGGCAAACTCGGCTACCCGAACAAGCTGCTCTCAGCCACCAGCAGCAGTGCCCCGGCTTCGCCAATTGCTCCAAGCAAGCCCGCTACTCCGGCGCCAGAGCCGGTCGCTGGCCAGCCTGCAGCCGGCTCCTCCATGACGACTGCACTCAACGCCTTTAACGGCGGCGATTTCGTCAACGGCGTGTACAACACCAGCAAATTCGTCGGCATTTCGGTCAAGGCGACGGCGGAGAACAAGGCGGCATTCCACAAGGGCGCGAAAATCCGTTTCTTCGGCGGCCAGGTGCGCACCATCAAGCTGATCTACCATTCCGGCGGCAACATGACCGTCATGGTCGATGGCGGCCCTATCGACGGCAAGGCTGTAGGTTATCCCCGTACCGTCTCGGTTAGCAGCACCGGCTTCAGCAATACGAGCCCAAGCGCTGGCAGCACAGCCCCCCCTGCCGACGGACTGGCGCCGGCGAATCCGATCAATCTGGTCGGCATCAACCTGGCCGGCGCGGAGTTCGGTGCAGATGTCGCACTGCCCGGTGTGTACCTGAAGCAGTACATCTATCCAGGAGAGGCTGACTTCAAGCGTTACGCTGAGCGCAATCTGAAGCTGGTGCGCCTGCCGTTTCGCTGGGAACGGATTCAGCCGCGACTCAACGGCGAGCTGAACAGCGTTGAGCTTGGCCGCATGTTGGCAACGCTAGACCATGCAAAGAAATACAACATGCAGGTCATCCTCGACATGCATAACTACTACCGCTACCACGGCAAGATGATCGGATCTAACGAGGTGCCAGTGAGCGCGTTTGCCGATGCGTGGCGGCGTATTGCACAAAAGGTCGCTAACCACCCGGCAGTCTACGGCTACGGCTTGATGAACGAGCCCCACACCACCAATGGTAAGTGGCCCGCTGCCGCACTGGCTGCTGCAAAAAGTATCCGCATCCTGGACGCCGACAACTGGGTCGTCATCGCGGGCGATCGCTGGTCAAGCGCCTTCCATTGGCCGTCCTACAACACTCAGCTGGTGAAGGACTCATGGATGCGCGACCCAAACAACAACCTGATGTTCGAGGCCCATCTTTATTTCGATAAGGATTACTCGGGCTATTACACCAACCGCTACGAGAAGTACGACCCGATGATTGGCGTGGTTCGCGCAAAACCCTTCGTCGAGTGGCTGACCCGATATCGTCTGCGGGGCTTCATCGGTGAGCACGGGGCGCCGGACTTCTCACCATCGGCCGTGGTTGCCATGGACAACCTTCTCCAGTACCTGGGCCAGCATTGCATTCCCAGTACGTATTGGGCAGCCGGGCCTTGGTGGGGCGACTATGCGTTGTCGCTGGACGTAAAAAGCGGCAAACCTCGCCCTCAGTTGCCGATATTGCAGAAACACGCCGCTAACAAATCTTGCGGGGCCGTTGGTCCGCTGCGGTAAAGACCCAACCGGCGCCCCGCATCGGCGGGGCGTCTTCCTACCGGCAGCTAGCCTGCTGCCGCTAAGCTGTCGAATACTTCCGGGGTCAAAGCCGCCTCACCTTTTTCGTCCAGACGGCGACGGTTCTCGGTTCGACCTGCCCCACCCTCAAGCATCTCCATCAGGCGCACGCCTCGATCAGTCAGCACGAAATTCTCGCCATTGCCGCCTTGCTCCTCCGGACGCGTCACCATGAAACCACCTTCGAACAGCAGGCTCTCGTAGTTTTGCGCCTCAGCCTTCAAGGAATCCATGTTGGGCATTGGCTGGCCGGCCTCTTCCGCCGCCAAAGCATGCTCGTCAGCGTACTGACGTGGCGCGAAGCTCTCGTTTCCGGATTTCTGCGCTTCGCGCAGCAGGCGTAGCATCAAGTCCCAGTCGTAGGTCATGTCCGTTCTCCTGTTGCGCCGCTTCGGGAGGCGGCCATTGCTATTCGGACCCCATCCGCCGCGGCATGGTTCGATCCAGCGCAACCGCTAAAGGCTGAACTAAAGCGCGCCACTGGCGATCCACCAGATAGGTCGTTAATAAAGGAGCGCGCCATGAAACGCCTGATCATCCCTTTTACCCTTGCCCTGCTGGCCAGCCAGCCAGCGCTCGCCGACCAATGCACCACCGACGAGATCAATGCCAAGGCCAAGCAGCTCGCTGATCGAGTCAACGCCCTTACGGAAAGCAATCCGAAGCGAGCCGCGGAGATCAATGAAGAGTTGAGAGATATGGAGGTCAAGCAGACTGCCGAGCAGTTGGGCAGCGAATGCGAAGCCTACGAGAAGCGCATCAAGCATGTGGAGCAGGCGGAGAAGCAGGCCGATATCGCACCGGCCGAAAAGCGCTAAGCATGGAAACGTGCCAGGGCAGCGACGCCGCCCCGGCTATTGCAGATCATTCTGCTGCGGGCTTTTTCCGCCGCAGGGGCGCGAGACCGTCTTGACTGACGAGCGGTGACGCCGGCGCTTCGCGTTTGGCGTTCTTCGGTCGCTTGGCTACTGGCTTGGCTGCGGCCTTGCCCTTCTTGTCCGCGGTTTTTTTCTTGTCGTCCTTTTTCTTCTTGGTGCCGGCGGCTTTGCCCGAGGCCTTTAGATTCTTCGGCCCCATATAGCTGCCTTTCAGGCCTTTAATGACGCGGTGTTCGAAGCGCTGCTTGAGGTAGCGCTCGATGCTCGACATCAGATTCCAGTCGTTGTGGCAGATTAGCGAGATGGCCAAGCCTTCAGCCCCAGCGCGGCCGGTGCGGCCGATCCGGTGTACATATTCATCGCCCGAACGCGGCATGTCGAAGTTGATCACCAGATCCAGACCTTCGATATCCAGCCCACGCGCGGCCACATCGGTGGCCACCAGCACCTTGACCCCGCCTTCCTTGACCCGGTCGATGGCCAGCTTTCGGTCTTTCTGATCCTTGTCGCCATGTAGAACGAAGGCCTTCACGCCTTCCGCGACCAGACGGCCATAGAGACGGTCTGCCTGTACGCGGGTGTTGGTGAAAATCACGGCTTTCTTGTAGGTCTCGTTGGCCAGCAGCCAATGCACCAGCTTTTCTTTGTGCTCGGTGTTTTCGGCCGTGATGATCTGCTGGCGCGTACCTTCGTTGAGCTCGCTAACGCGGTTGAGCTGCAGGTGCAACGGATCACGCAACACGGCGGCGCTCATTTCGCGCAGCGCGGCGCCCCCGCTGGTAGCCGAGAACAACAGGGTCTGCTGACGCTTGGCACATTCTCCCACCAGGCGCTGCACGTCTTCGGCGAAGCCCATGTCGAGCATACGGTCGGCTTCGTCAAGGATCAGCAACTCGACATCCTTGAGGATCAGGGTACCGGCGTTGAGATGTTCGATCATGCGACCTGGTGTGCCGACGAGGATGTCCGGCACCTTGCGCAGGATCGCCGCCTGGACCTTGAAGTCCTCGCCGCCGGTGATCATCGCCGACTTGATAAAGGTGAACTGCGAGAAGCGTTCGACTTCCTTGAGCGTCTGTTGGGCCAGCTCACGGGTCGGAAGCAAGATCAGCGCACGTACATCGGTACGCACCACGGCATCGCCGATCAGCCGATTGAGCATTGGCAGCACGAAGGCGGCGGTCTTGCCACTGCCGGTCTGGGCCGTCACCCGCAGATCACGCCCTTCCAGCGCGGGGGGGATAGCCGCTACCTGCACCGGGGTCGGCTCGACGAATTTGAGTTCGGCGACCGCCTTGAGCAGGCGTTCGTGGAGGGCGAATTGGTCAAACAAGGGTGACACCTCAAGCAAGTCGAAAAAAACGTGGCATAGAGTAACCCGTCCGACGCGCGCAGAGTCGTCTTTGTACTGCGCGACGACAAGCTGGCCGGCAGCTAGAACCGGAAGTTCAGCTCGTGAAAAACGACATTGGCTTCGCTCGCCGCCTCGGCGGATAGCGCGAGTCAGGCCAACGTCACTGAGGCTCGCAGGTCAGCTTGATGCGCAGGCGGATCACATCGCGCTTGAACTTGGCGGTCATGGGCTTGCGTTCCCCTGACTCGAGCGTGACCCGTCGGGTGCGCGGCATTTCCGGCCCATTGCGAAACGAGGCGGTACACTCGACCGGGCGGTCCCCAAGGTTCTGCAGTACCAGGCCAGCCATATCGCGGTCGATGGTCTCGGTGCTCGCCAGCACCTCGGCGCCGTTGAGCTCCTGCTCGAGGTCCACGGGGTAGCTGACGGCAAGCGCACTCAGTGGGAAGATGACGAGCGCAGCGAAGCAGAGTCTTTTCATTTTTTATGTGGGCTCCTCGAATAGGCGACCGCCAGCGTACCAGACCGACGCAACAGGAAAACAATGGAATGAAAGTGCCCCGTGTGACCCTTGATCAATGGCGAACCCTGCAGGCGGTGATCGACCACGGCGGCTTCGCCCAGGCCGCTGAAATGCTGCATCGTTCGCAATCCTCGGTGAGCTATACGGTGGCGCGCATGCAAGAGCAATTAGGCGTCCCCCTGTTACGTATCGATGGCCGCAAGGCGGTACTGACCGATGCCGGTGAGGTGCTTTTGCGCCGCTCCCGGCAGCTGGTCAACCAGGCCGGGCAACTGGAAGAGCTGGCGCACCACATGGAGCAAGGCTGGGAAGCTGAAGTGCGGCTAGTGGTCGATGCCGCCTACCCCAACGCCAAGCTGATCCGTGCGCTGACCGCGTTCATGCCACAAAGCCGAGGTTGCCGGGTGCGGCTGCGTGAAGAAGTGCTGTCCGGTGTTGAAGAGGTCCTAAAGGACGGCACGGCGGATCTGGCGATCAGCGGTCTGGATATCACCGGCTACCTTGGCCAGGAACTGGGCACTGTCGAATTCATCGCTGTCGCGCACCCCAACCACTCGCTGCATCAGCTGCAACGCAAGCTCAGCGTCCAGGATCTACAAAGCCAGATGCAGGTGGTGGTGCGCGATTCCGGCCAGCGCCAGCCGCGCGACAGCGGCTGGCTGGGGGCCGAACAACGCTGGACGGTCGGCAGCCTGGCCACTTCGGTCGGCTTCGTCAGCAGTGGCCTGGGCTTTGCCTGGCTACCTCGGCACATGATTCATCGCGAACTGGCCGAAGGAGCCCTCAAGCCGCTGCCTCTGGTCCAGGGCAGCGTTCGCAGGCCACTCTTCTACCTCTACACGAACCCCGACAAACCGCTCGGTCCGGCCACACAGATTCTCATTGACCTGATCAGGACGTACGATGCACAAGCGCAATCGCCTGTTCAGCCGGTGAGCAACACCAAGCACGACGGCTGAAGCACCTGTGCAACCGGCCTGCATGAACGGGCTGACCCAGGCTTACCCATACCAGGAATAGACCATGAAACGACTCGCACTCGCCGCCTGCTCACTGCTGCTCGCCGGCAACCTGTTCGCCGCGGAGAATCCTCACGTACTGCTAAACACCAGCATGGGCGAAATCGAAATCGAGCTGGAGGCCGAAAAGGCCCCGGTCAGCGTGAAGAACTTTCTCGAATATGTCGAAAGCGGCTTCTACGACGGCACCGTCTTTCACCGCGTGATCCCTGGTTTCATGATCCAGGGCGGCGGCTTTAACGAGGGCCTGAGCCAGAAGAAGACCCGTGAGCCGATCAAGAACGAGGCCGACAACGGTCTGCACAACGTACGTGGCACCCTCGCCATGGCGCGCACACAGAACGTCGACTCGGCGACCAGTCAGTTCTTCATCAACCACCGTGACAATGACTTCCTTGACCATGGCAGCCGCGACTTCGGCTATGCGGTATTCGCCAAGGTGGTGCGCGGCATGGACGTGGTCGACCAGATCGCCCAGGTGCCGACCGGCAACCGCAGCATGATGCAGAACGTACCGCTGACGCCGGTCAAGATTGTCTCAGCGAAGAAACTCTGACCTTTCCACGTCAGTCGACAGTGTGCACGGCACCCGCCGTGCACCGGCTGCTGAACAGGAGACCTGACATGAGTGAACAGAACATGCTGAACACCGCCGAAGGGGAAGCACAACTGCTTCAAGACCTGCTGAGCGCGGAGCGCGCCGGGGCCAAGGTCGCCGGTGAAAGCCTGCAGCAGTGTAACGATCCAACCCAGCAGAAGTTGCTCGAGCAGATCCGCCAGGGCGAGGTCGACAGCTGCCGGCTGGTCCTGAACTGCATGAATCATCTGAACATCGAGCCCAACCGCGAAACCGGCGCGTTTTACGGTAAGGCCATGGCCATCGAGTCGCTGGACGAGCGCCTGACCTTCGTTGACCGCGGCCAGCAGTGGGTGATCCGCAAGTTGCGTGAGTACCTGCCCGGCTGCGACGATGATTTCATCCGCACGGAGCTGGAAAAAATGCTGAAGATTCACGAGATCAACAGCCAGGCCGCCTGATGCCTGGCTCATCGTGCAGCGCAGCTGAGTTTGGTCAGTCGGCGGCGACGTCCCAATAGCGCTGCCAGCGTGCCACCAGCTCCTTAGGCGCCTCCGAATAGATCTTCTCCCCCAGCTTGAGCGCGGCGCTCTGCAACTCGCTACGACGTTCTGCTATGGCAGTGTTGAGTCGCTCACGCAGGGTGTCGTCGCCGAACAATGCCGGCTGAGCCTGCGTCAGCTCCGTCAGCACCGCCAGATCATGATCATCGCCCAGCTGATCCGCCAGATCCTTGAGCGAGTCGCTGCGCAGCTGCATCAGCTTCGGCCAACTCGGCGTCAGTAGCCTGGTCTGGTACCAGTGATCCTTAACCCGCTTGCGCCACTGGTGGAGCTGTTCGTCGCTTAGATCGAGCTTGGTTTTGGCCAGCTCAGCGCAACCGTCTGCGTAGGTGCGTTCGACACCGCCAGACAGCAAGTCGAAGCCCTTGGCTTGAAGTGACCAGGTGTCGATGCAGCTTCGCGCATCCTTCAGCTCATCGATCACTTTGCCGATGCGCGAATCGAGGTCGGTAGTGCCGCTTTCGGCCTGCTTCGCCCGAGCCTGCAGGCGACGCCGGGTCAGCTTGAAATCCGCCTCGGCGAACAGGTCCGGGAAACGCTTTGCCAGCGCATCCCAGCTTTCCAACATGGCAGTCGCGTCACGTGACTCGGCCAAGGCGCGCCCCAGATCCCGCAAACGGTGATTTTCTCGCTGAAACTCGTTTCCCAGCGGCTTGCGCACCAGGCGCAGAAGCGCCCGCAACTCTTTGAACCGTTTGCGCGCCTGATGCACGCCCTCGGCGCGGTCTTCGGGTGCAACGCTTAGCGCCTCGATGGCTTTGTCGATGCCCTGCCGGGCGACTTTTCGCACCTCGGCGGCAGGGTCTTGCGGACGCAGCTTGTAGCCCATGACAACTCCCGTTCAGGCCCGCTGCCGCACTCGCACAGCAGGCATGACGGGCGATTCAACCGTAGCGCTTGCGCGCCTCGATGGCCAGGCCGCTACCGATACTGCCGAAGCGATTGCCTTCAACGTGGCGTGCCCGTGGCAGCAAGGCGGCGACGCTATTGCGCAGCGCCGGGATCGCACTGGAGCCGCCCGTGAAGAAGACCGTGTCGATGTCCTCGTGCTTGAGCCCGGCACTCTTGAGCAATTGACTGACATTGGTGCGGATTCGTTCGAGCAGGGGGTTGATCGCCGTTTCGAATACAGGACGCGTGAGTGTGGCTTCGAGGCCGGATTCGATTCGCGCGAAGTCGATCAGGAAGCGTTCATGCTCGGTCAGTTCGATCTTGCCCTGCTCGACCTGCATCGCCAGCCAATGCCCGGCGCGTTGCTCGATCAGGCTGAACAACCGGTCGATTCCAGTGGGGTCGACAATGTCGTAGCGCATGCTCTGCAATGCACGCAGCGAAGCTGGAGCGTAGACCGCGTTAATCGTGTGCCAGGTGGCCAGATTGAGATGAGTGCTGGTGGGCATGGGTGCATCGCTTTTCATCCGGCTGCCGTAGCCGAACAGGGGCATTACCCCCTGCAAGCTGAGCTGCTTGTCGAAATCGGTACCGCCGATGTGCACGCCAGAGGTAGCAAGGATGTCGTCCTGACGGTCATCGATCTGCCGTCGCTCCGGTGCCAGCCGCACCAGTGAAAAGTCAGAGGTACCGCCGCCGATGTCGACGATCAGCACGCGCTCTTCCCGCTCGATGCGCGACTCGTAGTCGAACGCTGCGGCGATGGGTTCGTACTGGAAGGAGACGTCCTTGAAACCGATCTTGTTGGCCGCAGCGGCGAGTGTATTCGCCGCTTCCCTATCTGCATCCGGGTCGTCGTCTACGAAAAACACCGGGCGGCCCAGCACCACCTCATCGAACGAGCGCCCGGCCTGCTCTTCAGCACGTTGTTTGAGGGTCCCGAGAAACAGCCCGAGAATGTCCTTGAACGGCATGGCGCCGCCGAGCACGGTCGTCTCACTCTTGAGCAGCTTGGACCCGAGCAGGCTTTTCAGCGAGCGCATCAAACGCCCTTCGTAGCCTTCCAGGTATTCGGCCAAGGCCAGGCGGCCATAGACCGGACGACGCTCTTCGGTGTTAAAGAACACCACCGAGGGCAAGGTTTGCTGATCGCCTTCCAGCACCAACAGCGGCTCGGCGTCAGGACGCCACCAACCGACGGTGGAATTGGAGGTACCGAAGTCGATGCCGCAGGCGCGGGCGGGGGACGGGTTATGCATGTGCGGTCCGGACTTCTAAAAACGGCCGCGCAGTTTATGCGAGCCCGTCAGCAAATGCAGGCCAATCGTCGGGCTGGCTCAACCAGGCAAACCACTGCGGCAGTCGAGCGCCGCCGCAGTGGAGCGCCGTTAGGCGAGTGACGGCTCGGCAGCGGCCGCGGCAGCGGAGTCGGTCATGCCGTCCGTCATGCGCTTGGCGTCATGGCAGAAAGTGCGGGAGGCCTGGAACAGGAACACCATGGTGAGCAGCAGCGAGCCGGGGATCAGGTACATCGCACCGTGTAAACCTTCGGCGCGGAAGACTTCGCTCATCTCACTGGCACCTGCGGCAAGCATTGCCGACTCGGCAAAGTGGTCCGACAGAAGTCCCACCACCACCGTGCCCATGCCACCACCAAGCAGATACAGACCGGCGAAGAACAGAGCCATGGCTGTGGCCCGCAGACGTGGTTCGACGACGTCCTGAATGGCTGTGTAAACGCAGGTGTAAAAGTTGTAGGAGAACAGCCAGCCGATACTGAAGACCGCGACGAACACGCCCACTTCAATCCGCCCGGCAAGCAACGCATACCCGGTCAGAGCGGTGGCGATAAGCATGCTCACCGCGGCGAAGATCAGGCGGCCGCGGGCAAAGCGTTGATGGATCTTGTCTGCTACCCAACCGCCGAGGGTTAAACCGACCAAACCCGTCAAGCCGACGATCACCCCGGTGGCGATCGACGCCTCCACCAGCGGCACCGCGTGATAGCGCATCAGCAACGGCACCATGAAGGCGTTGCAGGCGTAGGTGGCGAAGTTGAACGCCAGCCCCGCCAGCACCAGCCACCAGAATGTGCGGATCGCGAACACCTTGCGAATCGGCTGCTCCACACGCGCCTGCGACACTTTCACCGTTTCCGCCGCGCCACGCTGGGGTTCCTTGACGAAAAAGATGAACAGCGCCAGCACCAGACCAGGCACTGCCGCAATGAAGAACGGTGCGCGCCAGCTACCGAAATATTCCACCATCGAGCCAATGGTGAAGAAGGCCAGCAGCAGACCCAGCGGCAGCCCTAGCATGAAGATACCCATGGCCCGAGCGCGTTTGTGCGCCGGAAACAGATCGCCAATCAGCGAATTGGCCGCAGGCGCATAGCTGGCCTCACCGATGCCGATGCCCATGCGCACCAGCAGAAAGGTCCAGAAATTCCAGGCCAGACCGTTTACAGCGGTCAGCCCGCTCCAGACAGTCAACCCCCAGCCCATGATCTTGCGCCGTGAGCCGATGTCGGCCATGCGGCCCAGTGGCACGCCGGCGATCGCATAGATGATGGTGAAAGCGGTGCCGATCAAGCCCAGCTGGAAATCGTTGAGATCCCACTCCAGGCGGATAGGCTCGGCAATGATTGCCGGGATGGTGCGATCGAAAAAATTGAACAGGTTGGCCAGAAACAGCAGAAACAGGACGCGCCAGGCGTTCGCGGCTTGGGTGGATGGCTGCATGACGTCGCTCTCGATTTATTGTTATGCGTCGGTCGTGTGCCGACCGATTCTCGGAACTGACTCTAGGGTTCTAACGTGCGTCTGTCTGTCACCATCACTTTCGCTGATGCCGGCCGATGCGACGGGTCAGCTCTGCCGCCAAGCCTCTAGCCAACCAAGGCTGTTTGAAGTGCCGGCGCTATCGGGACGGTATTCGGCCGCCAACCAGCCGGAATAGCCCACTGCTTGCAACGCTTCGAGCAGCGGTCCGAACGCTATCGAACCCGTGCCGGGCGCACCGCGGCCGGGACAGTCAGCAAACTGCACATGACCTATCCGCGATCCCAGAAGCCGGATACCCGCGGCGACGTCCAGCCCTTGACGGGCCATGTGATAAAGGTCCAGCTGAGCCTGGCAATTGGGATGGTCGACGCGCTCCAGCAGCGTTTGCAGATGCGCGGGTGTATTGATCAGAAAGCCGGGCATGTCGAGTGGATTGATCGCCTCGCACACCACTCGAACTCCAAGCAATGCGAACGCCTCGGCGCTTTTGCGCAGGTTGGCTATCAGGGTTTCCAAGGCTTGCTCGCGCGTGACACCTTCGGCCAGCCGGCCCGGCAAGACGTTGACGCACAGTGGGCGCGTCATGGCCGCATAGGTCAGGCCTTCCTGAAGCGCCCCATCGAACTCAGCCTGCCGTGACGGCACCGCCACCAGCCCCGCACCGCCCAGCATGAAATCGCCAGCCGGCAGGTTAATCAGCACCAGCGGCAGACCCGCACGCTCCAGCAACTCCTTTAGCTGCAGGGCAGGGAGCTCGTAGGGAAACTGGATTTCTACGCCATCGAACCCGGCAATCCGAGCGGCCATGATGCGCTCGGCCAACGGCAGTTCGGTGAACAACATGGACAGGTTGGCTGCAATCTTCATTGATCTTGCTCCCGGAACATCCTGACCAGCGTGGACGGGTCATTTTCCAGCTCGCCCTGACTACCGTGCAGGCGCATCAGCTGTGCGGCGAGGCCGGTCATGGGCGTGGCTCCGCCTGCTTCACGAGAGACCTGCACGGCCGTGTCGAGGTCCTTGAGCAGGGTGCGAACGCGCCACTTCACCGGCTCGAACTCGCTGTGGGCCATTTGCGGGGCGAGGATCTGCAGCGGTTTGGAATCGGCGAAACCGCCAGCCAGTGCCGACGCGATGAGAGTGGCGTCGACCCCGGCGCGTTCGGCCAAAGCCACCACTTCGGCGATGACCAATGCATTACAGGCGACGATCATCTGGTTACAGGCTTTGGTCACCTGGCCGGCGCCGACATCGCCCATGTGGGTCAACCGCTGGCCGAGGTGTGCCAACACGGGCCGAACCCGCTCGACATCCTCGCCGCGTCCGCCTGCCATGATTGCCAGGCTGCCCGTCTCGGCACCCGCCGTACCGCCGGATACCGGTGCATCGACCCAGCGCATGCCGCTCCGGGATTCGAGTTCGGCGGCCATGGCGCGCGTGGCCGTTGGCTCCAGACTGGAATGATCGACCAGCAATTGGCCCGTTTTTGCTCCCTCGACGATACCACCCGAACCAAACACCACCTCACGTACCACCGCGGTGTCTGCCAGACAAAGCAGCACCATGTCTGCGTCACTGCACAGGTCGGCCGGATTGCTGGCCTGTCGCGCGCCGGCCTCTATTAGGGGGGCGCACTTTTCGGGGGAACGGTTCCAGACCGTCAATCGATAACCGGCAGCGAGCAGCCGGCGGCACATTGGCAGGCCCATCAGGCCGATGCCGGCAAAAGCGATCGTTGGCAAATCAGACATACGGGTGGTTCCTGTAAAACCGGGCCCGGGATTCTAGCGCCGCTCTGGCGCCGATGGCCAAGCCGGCCTCAAAGCAGCTCCCCATTGTCCCACAAACGCACCAGCTCCCCAGGCGCTTGCTCTTCGGGGACTTGCAGCAGCATCTCGCCGTCATGCTCGTTTTCGCGGTAATGAAGCTCGATCTGGTAGTAACGACGATCGCCCTGCCCAGCGTCAGCACTCGCCAACGGAAGGCAGCCTTCCAGCACGGAGCAAATCTGGCCGCGTTGGCGTTCGTCACAGCTGGCGAAATCGATCTCACGCGGCCGAGAGAGTGCCTGCATCGCGGCGAACCCGCCCTGCCGCGAGAGGCGAACGGTTGCTTCTTTGCCCAGCGGTGGTAGCTGTTTCATGACGTCTCCTCGTTGGGGCCTGTTTACGGCACAAGGACACCGACATCTGTCCATGCCTGCCTTACCGCCTGAACCTCGCTACTGCCGACATCGAAGCGGATCACCGCGTTATCGAGCGTCAACCCAGCGAACGCGACGAAATCCGCATCCTTGGCCAAACGCTGATCACAGAGGGTGTCATACCAGATGCGCCCAGCCTTCTCCCAGGCATAACCACCAAGCGCCCGAGCGGCGAGATAGAACGCGCGATTGGGGATGCCGGAGTTCAAGTGAACACCACCATTGTCGTCACGGGTGTCGATAAAGTCGCGCATATGCGCAGGCTGCGGGTCCTTGCCCAGCAGCGGATCGTCATAGGCGCTGCCGGGGTTGGCCATCGAGCGCAGTGCCGAGCCGCTCACCTTGTCGGTCAGCAACTCGGCGCCGATCAACCAATCGGCCTGGTCCGCTGCCTGCTTGAGGCTGAACTGTTTCACCAACACGCCGAACACGTCAGATAGCGATTCATTCAGGGCACCGGACTGATCGGAGTACAGCAGCCCGGCCTCGCTTTCGATGACGCCATGAGTCAGCTCGTGCGCCACGACATCCAGAGATCGCGTGAAGCGATTGAAGATCTCGCCGTCACCATCGCCGAAGACCATCTGCGCGCCGTTCCAAAAGGCATTCTCGTAGCCGACCCCGTAGTGCACCGTGCCGATCAGCGGGAAACCATGATTGTCGATCGAGTCGCGCCCGAACACCTGCCAGAAGCATTCGTGGGCCTTGCCGAGTGCATCGTAGGCCTCGTCGACCGCTGCATCGCCGACCGGCGGCTGTCCCTCGATTCTTGCCAGCATCCCAGGCAGCAACATCTGCTGCCCTGCATCGTGAATGCTGCGTCGCGGTTCGCCCGGCAGGTCTCGTTCAGGCAACACGCTGACGATTGGCTGACGGTTGGGTGGCCCGGGGTTGGGCAGCAGATGATGAATATGGGACAGGGTGTCGAGCGCTCGCTCGCGCTGTGGGGCGGAGCCGTGCTCAATTATCCGGCTGAGTACGTAAGGCGGAATGAAGCCGTGGCGCATGGTTGAGTAATGCATGGGTTCCCCTTCAGCCAGCTCGCTTGCAAGGCATCCACGCACGTTGATCCGATTAAGGCGCAGCGTTGTCGTGCCGGCTGTTTTCGATGTCTGCTTTCAGCAGGCTAGAGCAAAAGCCCAAGTCGGCAAGCCGCAAATGGGGTGCTTTGATTTGGGGAGCGCGGGGATTCAGCCAGTGATCGAGCCGTCGTTGGCGGCAAGATGCACCTTAGCGGTCGCACTGCTGCGGTTGAGCGCTTCGATAGCCTGGTCGAGCTGCTTGACGCAGAGGTCTACGGCCATTTGGCGCAAAGACTCTGGCCACTCATGGTCGGTAACCGGTTCGATCATATCCAGGATGTCGGTATAGCCGACGAGCATCCCATGCTTCACCTTTAGGGTTTCGCCAGCTGAAAGAACTGTGAGCGGGTCTCGCGAGGTGATTACCGCCCCCGCGTCGAGCAGTCCGTCGATGTGTTTACGCAGGGCATGGAGTGCGCGCTTGTCCCGGGTCGAATCCATATCAAAAAGACATCATCCATAAAGGCGGCGGATTCTACTAAATGTGACAAGCATCACAATGTAATTTCGAATCTGCCGCACCGACCTTGCGTTATGGACTCGCCCCAGAGTCACTCTGTGGGGGCAGCGTTATGCGTTAGCGCTTCGAAATGCTATGCATCATGGGGCTTCTCTTCGGTTCGCCAGAGGTACCGAAGTCATCCTGACGAGTATCAACAAGCTGACCCAGGCAAATCTCGACAGCGACGTGCCGTGATTCTGAGCACGGCCAAACATGCCTGGCGATGACGGCAACCAAGCTCCGAATGCCGGTCTCATTGAAGAGCCGCCCATTACGCACCGTGAGTGTGCACTCGTGAAAATCGATGGTGATCGGACAGCGCCCGGTCAGGCCTGCTCCGGCGCTGATCAGATAATCGATGTGCCGGCGCAACGTATGGTTTTCACGACGTTCGGAGCGCATGGCGGTCATCTGCCGGCCCGGGTGTGCATCACCGCTAGCTGATCGTCCTGCATTAGCACGCTTGGCCTTGCTTGACCGAAGCGCCATTCTCCGGATTTTTTTCAAGCTCGTTGTCAATAGCCTCGTCGAGCTGACGGCAGCAGAGGTCAGCAGCCATCTCGCGCAATGACTCCGGCCATTCACCGTCAGTGGTCGGCTCGATCAGTGCGAGCGATTTGTAGTAACTGATGAGCATGCCGTGCTCGACCCGCAGGACCTGACTGCCATCGAGCAGGATTAACGGATCCCGCTGGGTAATAACGGCGCCGCTCGCCAAGAGCGCATCGATGTGTTTTCGCAGCGCATGAAGCTTCCGCTTATCTTCTCTGAAATCACTCATGCCGCAACCCTCGTCCTTGAAGGCCCGAGATTCTAGTCAAACATTGATGGCACTTAAATATCTAAATGCCACTACAGCCATCATTCGCCGCTCTGAGCTGAGCATCATTTGATCCATGTCATTCCCACCTGCGCCTACGCAGGGGGCTGGCACAGTACATGTTGGTTCCCGGCCGGATAGACAGCGCACCAAACTTGCCACACCCCGCCGTTTACCTCCGTTTCGCCAAGCGGCAGCGCCATCTCGGCCAGACGCTTGCGTTGACGCAGCCTTCTACCTCTATAATCCGCGCGCTTTTTCCGCTATTGAACCGGAGAACCACAATGCTGAAGCGCACCCTGGCAGCCGTCACCGGCCTTGCCCTCTCGTTGTCTATTGCCACCACCCATGCCGCCGACGTACTTCGCGTATCGGCCATCCCCGACGAAGCCCCGACTGAGCTGATTCGCAAGTTCGAACCGCTGGGCCAATACCTCGAAAAAGAACTGGGCATGCCGGTGAAATTCACGCCGGTCTCCGATTACGCGGCAGTTGTCGAAGCACTTGCTTCCGACCGCCTCGACCTGGCCTGGCTCGGCGGTTTCACCTTCGTCCAGACTCGCCTGAAAACGGGCGATGCGATCCCGCTCGTACAGCGTGAGCAGGACGAGAAATTCACCAGCAAATTCATCACTGCCGATCCCGAGGTTAAAACGCTGCAGGACCTCAAGGGCAAGACCTTTGCGTTTGGCTCCGTGTCCTCGACCTCCGGCAGCCTGATGCCGCGCTACTTCATGATCAAGGACGGCATCGACCCCGAGCAGTTCTTCAAGCGCATCGCCTATTCCGGCGCCCACGACGCCACGGCCGCCTGGGTTCAGGCTGGCAAGGCCGACGGTGGCGTACTCAATGCCTCGGTTTGGGACAAGCTGGTCGCGGCTGGCAAGGTCGACACTGACAAGGTGCGGGTGATCTCAACCACGCCGCCCTATTACGACTACAACTGGACCGTACGCGGCAACCTGGAGCCGGCGCTGGCCGAGAAGATCAAAAACGCGTTTCTCAAACTCGACCCGAAGAACCCGGAACACAAGAAGATTCTTGATCTTCAGGCCGCAACACGCTTCATCGAAACGCGCCCGGAAAATTACGAAGGCATCGAGGAAGCCGCGCGCGCCGCTGGCCTGTTGAAGTGAGTTCTGCCAGTCGGTCCGCTGCAACTCTGCGGACCGCTCGGGCAGTACCAAGCGAGCACGCTTGAATGAGCGTGTCGATGGTGTCTTCGAGCCCACGCACTTCGCTAACAAACCAGACCGAACCGGCCCTGAGCCTGTCCGGCGTCAGCTACTGCCATGCCAACGGTCACGTCGCACTGCGCGACGTTGACCTGCAGATCACGAAAGGCGAGCGCGTTGCGCTTATCGGTCCCTCTGGCGCAGGCAAGACCACCTTGTTGCGCTTGCTTGCCACGCACGTGCAGCCGAGCAAGGGTGAGTTCGAACTGCTCGGCTGCCAGCCCTGGACGTTATCAGTCGGTGCCCGGCAGAAACTGCGTGGTCGCATCGGTCTGATTCATCAGGCACCACCGCTGCCACCTCGCCAACGCGTGATAACCTCGGTGCTGGCCGGGCGGCTGGGGCACTGGTCGCTCGGCCGCAGTCTGCTCAGTCTGGTCTATCCGCTGGACAAGAACGGCGCAGCCGAAGTACTGGGTAAGCTGGATCTGGCAGACAAGCTCTATGAGCGCTGCGATCAGTTGTCCGGTGGTCAGTTGCAGCGCGTCGGCATCGCCCGTGCGCTGTACCAGAGCCCGGCGCTCATGCTGGCAGACGAGCCGGTATCCGCGATGGACCCGGTGCTAGCGGCTTATTCGTTGAACGTACTAAACCGCGAAGCCACGCATTGCCAGGCCACACTCATAGCCAGCCTGCACGCGGTCGAGCTGGCGCTGGAGCATTTCCCTCGGGTGATTGCCGTTCGTGACGGACGAATCCTGTTCGATAAAGCATCCAACACCGTGACGCCGGGCGAGCTCGATGCACTCTATGCCAACGACCAGCTAGATGGCTTCGCACGCGTTGAGCCGACACCGGGCCCGAGCCTGCATATTCCTCGATGCTGAACCCCGCCCTCACCCAGCGCGACCCTGCCGCTCGCTCACGCCTGTTGCTGACACTGGTAGCGCTGGCTCTGCTTTGGCCTGGACTGTCATTAAGCGAGCTGGATCTCAGCGTGCTCGTCGATGGCAGCAACGCCGACACCATGGGCGCCTTTTTGTCCGGTTTCTGGCCTCCGGCACATGACACGGAATTTCTACTTCTGCTGGGGCGTGCAACGCTGGAAACGCTCGCCATCGCCACGGCGGGTATGGCGCTGGCACTGGCTGTTGCCATTCCCTGCGCGCTTCTGGCAACACGCGCGCTGTCGATTTCGGCCCTAAGTCGCGGCGGCCGTCCGCACTGGTGGGCGCAGGCCGTTCGTTGGCCCGTTCGAGGGCTGCTGATCCTGCTACGCAGCGTGCCGGAAATCGTCTGGGCGCTGCTCTTCGTGCGGGCCGTCGGCCTTGGCCCAACCGCAGGCGTGCTGGCCATCGCCATCACCTACGCCGGCATGCTCGGCAAGGTCTACGCAGAAATCTTCGAGTCGGTCGATCCGCTGCCTACGCGCGCATTGATCGGCGCGGGCGGTTCACGTCTGCAGGCCTTTGCCTACGGCGTGCTGCCACAGGCAACGGGCGAGATGCTGTCCTACACGGTCTATCGCTGGGAGTGCGCCATCCGTGCCTCGGTCGTCATGGGCTTTGTCGGTGCGGGCGGCCTGGGCCAGCAGATGGATCTGTCGATGCGCATGTTCGCTGGCGGCGAAGTGGCGAGCATGCTGCTGACCTTCCTCCTGCTGGTGCTGCTGGCGGATCTGTTCAGCCAGCTGCTGCGCAGGAGGTTCGTATGAAGTCGCTTGCTCGCTATGCGCTACCGCTATTTCTAATCATGGCGGTGGTCGCTTCGTTCGCCTACTTGCAGCTCGACACCAGCGCACTGATGAGCCGTGATGGCGCAGTGCAAATGGGCGAATACGCTGCTGCTTTCTTCAGCCCCGATCTGTCAGCGCCGCACCTGCGCGCAATCGCTTACGGCGCCTTGGAAACACTGGCGATGTCGGCCATCGGCACGCTTCTCGCGGCTGTGCTCGGTTTGATACTGGCGCTGCCAGCCTCCGGACGCTTCGGATTGGTCACCCAGGGCGCTTCACGGCTGCTGCTCAATGCGCTTCGTGCGATACCCGAACTCGTCTGGGCGGCGCTGATGGTGCTGGCGGCGGGCCTGGGACCGAATGCTGGCACCCTGGCCCTGGCGCTGCACACAGCTGGTGTGCTGGGTCGATTGTTTGCCGAAGCCCTGGAAAACACACCGAGCGCGCCAAGCGAGGCGTTGCGGCTGGCCGGCAGTGGGCGGATCGGTGCATTCTGCTACGGCACCCTTCCGACGTTATGGCCGCAAATCATGGCTTATACGCTGTATCGCTGGGAGAACAACATCCGCATGGCCAGCGTGCTCGGCTTCGTCGGCGCCGGCGGCCTCGGACAGATGCTCTACATGAGCCTCAGCCTGTTCCAAGAGGCCCAGGCCTCGACAGTCATTCTGGCCATGCTGCTGATGGTACTGGCAGTCGATGCGTTGAGTGGCTGGGCGCGCCAGCGCTGGGTGCGCAGCTAGCGACTGACTTGAATCAGTGCAGGCTGGGCTTCGCTGCCCTTTCCTGCACCAACACCCAGGGCGCAACAACAACGGCCCAGAGTGACGGATCGCGTTCAAGCCAGTCTTGGGCCTGCCCTGCCTCAAGCTTGCCGAGATGGCCTTCTGCTAGCCATGCGGTCACTTTTTCCCGATCATCCTTGGCGACCGCCTGTGCCGCAGCGATCAGATCAAAGTCACTGGCCACCCGCAGCAGCGCACCACGAGCAAAGAACGGTTGCAGCTCCTGCCAGGTAATCGAGGCTGTTTCACCCAGCAGCTTGGCATAGAGAGTGCTTGAATCTTCGCTCATGAGGTCCACCCGGTCTAAAAGGGCGCAATGATAGCGCTCGGGTAAATCTCATCAAGCGGATGGAATTCCTGACTGTGCAAACAGGTGCTGACGCTTCTACACTGTGCCGGTACAGTTGCCGTACCGTTTGGGGACGTTGAGCCCTTAACGACACTGCAGCCCGCAGGATCCAAACAATAATGATGCAAGTGGAGCGCATATGAAGACCAAGCAGCGTCTTTCGAAACTATTCATGGCTATCGCTTTGACGGGTGCAGCGAGCTACACGCTGGCCGCCGACAACATCAAGATCGGCTTGGCCGGTCCGGTTACCGGGGCTGTCGCGCAGTACGGGGACATGCAGTTCATCGGTGCCCAGATGGCCATCGAGCAAATCAACAAGGAAGGTGGCGTCAACGGTCAGCAGCTTGAAGGTATCGTTTATGACGACGCCTGCGACCCCAAGCAGGCCGTGGCGGTTGCCAACAAGATCGTTAACGACGAGGTCAGCTTCGTCGTTGGTCACCTCTGCTCCAGCTCCACCCAGCCGGCGTCCGATATCTATGAAGACGAAGGCATTCTGATGATTACCGCAGCGTCGACCAGCCCGGACATCACCTCTCGTGGCTACGAGCTGATCTTCCGTACCATCGGTCTGGACAGCCTGCAGGGCCCGACCGCCGGTAACTACATCGCAGACACCGTCAAGCCAAAGAATGTAGCTGTTATCCACGACAAGCAGCAGTACGGCGAAGGCATTGCGACCGCGGTCAAGGAAACCCTGGAGAAGAAAGGCGTCAAGGTTGGCCTGTTCGAGGGCATCAACGCTGGCGACAAGGACTTCTCCTCGATGATTTCCAAGCTCAAGCAGGAGAATGTCGACTTCGTCTACTACGGCGGCTATCACCCAGAGCTGGGCCTGCTGCTGCGTCAAGCCAAGGAGAAGGGCCTGAATGTCCGTTTCATGGGCCCAGAAGGTGTAGGCAACAAGGAAATCTCCGCCATTGCCGGCCCGGCTTCCGAAGGCCTGCTGGTCACGCTCCCGCAATCTTTCGATCAGGATCCGCGCAACCAGAAGCTGGTCGACGCATTCAAGGCGAAGAAGCAGGACCCGAGCGGCCCGTTCGTGTTCCCGGCCTACGCCGCTGTTCAAGTCATTGCCGAGGGTATCGAGAAAGCCGGCAGCACTGACACCGCCAAGGTGGCCGAAGCGCTGCGCAGCAACACCTTCGACACGCCGACCGGCAACCTCTCGTTCGACGAGAAGGGTGACCTGAAAGACTTCAACTTCGTGGTTTACGAATGGCACCAGGACGGCACCAAGACCGAAGCCAAGTAAACCTATAACCACAACCGATCCGAAGCCCACGGCATCCGCTGTGGGCTTTGTTTTAGCTGATCGGGGCCAACCCGGCCACAAGCACGGGACGCCCCAGCAACACCTTCAACCAAGCGAGTGGCCTGCACAGCTGGCCCGCCTCGAACCTGGCCCGTGCGTGATCCGCATATAGCCCTTGGCGCCGCATTCTCCGTGCAGCGTGTTCGAAGCAGGTCCGCCTTGGCGGTCGAGCACGGGCTGCTGGGTGTTCAGGAGAATGTAATGCCTGAGCTTTACCACTACTTCCAACAGCTGATCAACGGCCTGACCGTTGGCAGCACTTATGCCTTGATAGCCATCGGTTACACGATGGTCTACGGCATCATCGGCATGATCAACTTCGCCCACGGCGAGGTGTACATGATCGGCTCGTATGTCACCTTTATCGCCATCGTCGGGCTGACCATGATGGGGCTCGATTCGCTGCCCATCCTCATGATCGGCGCATTCGCAGCAGCCATGATCGTCACCAGCGCCTATGGCTACAGCATCGAGCGGGTCGCCTATCGACCGCTACGCGGAAGCAACCGGCTGATCCCACTGATCTCCGCTATCGGCATGTCGATCTTTCTGCAGAACGTCGTCCTGCTCTCCCAGGACTCCAAAGACAAGGCGATTCCCAACCTGATGCCCGGCAACTTCATCTTTGGTGAAAGCGCCATGAACGGGGTGGTGATTTCCTACATGCAGGTGCTGATCTTCGTCGTCACCATCATCGCCATGATGGGCCTGACTCTGTTCATTTCCCGCTCGCGCCTGGGCCGTGCCTGCCGCGCCTGCGCCGAAGACCTGAAGATGGCCAACCTGCTAGGCATCAACACCAACAGCATCATCGCCCTGACCTTCGTCATCGGCGCTGCGCTGGCAGCCGTCGCAGCCGTTCTGATCAGCATGCAATATGGCGTGATCAACCCGCACATCGGCTTCCTGGCCGGAATCAAGGCGTTTACCGCTGCGGTACTTGGCGGTATCGGCAGCATTCCAGGTGCCATGCTCGGTGGCCTGGTACTGGGTGTAGCTGAAGCCTTCGGCGCTGACATCTTCGGTGACCAATACAAGGACGTGGTTGCGTTCAGCCTGCTGGTGCTGGTGTTGCTGTTCCGTCCGACTGGCATTCTCGGCCGTCCGGAGGTTGAAAAGGTATGACTCGCAATCTGCGCACCGCATTTTTCAGCGCACTGCTGGTATTTGCCGTAGCGGTACCGGTTTTCGGTCTGAAACTCACCACTGTCGGCATTCGACTCGAAGTTCATGGCAGCGACGCTCAGACCTTCTGGATCATCGCAGCCTGTGCGGTTGCGATGTTCTTCTGGCAGCTGTTCCGTCACCACGCGGCGGCCGGCTGGGCGGCGTCGCCTAACCTGCCGAGCATACCGGCCGGAGCGGGCAACTTCCTGACCCTGCCGTCGACCCAGCGTTACATCATCATCGGCCTGATTCTGCTCGCACTGGTGTGGCCATTCTTCGGCTCACGCGGCGCGGTGGATATCGCCACGCTGATTCTGATCTACGTGATGCTCGGCCTCGGCCTGAACATCGTGGTCGGCCTGGCAGGCTTGCTGGATCTCGGTTACGTCGGTTTCTATGCCGTTGGCGCTTATACCTATGCCCTGCTCTCGCACTACTACGGGATCGGATTCTGGGTGGCGTTGCCGATTGCTGGGGCCATGGCCGCGCTGTTCGGCTTCCTGCTGGGCTTCCCGGTGCTCCGCCTGCGCGGGGATTATCTGGCCATCGTGACCCTGGGCTTTGGTGAGATCATCCGTCTGTTGCTGCGCAACATGACCGATCTCACCGGCGGCCCGAACGGCATCAGCGGTATCGACAAGCCGACGCTGTTCGGCCTCTCGTTCGACCGCCGCGCCGCCGAAGGCATGCAGACCTTCCACGAGTTTTTCGGTTTGGAATATCAATCCATCAACAAGGTGATCTTCCTCTACTTGATCGCCGTGCTGCTGGTATTGCTGACCCTGTTCGTGATCAACCGCCTGCTGCGCATGCCCATCGGCCGCGCCTGGGAAGCCTTGCGTGAAGATGAGATTGCCTGCCGCGCGCTGGGCATGAACCCCACCGTGATCAAGCTTTCCGCCTTCACCTTGGGTGCGACCTTTGCCGGTTTCGCCGGCAGCTTTTTCGCGGCGCGCCAGGGCTTGGTATCCCCGGAGTCGTTCACCTTCATCGAATCGGCCATCATCCTCGCCATCGTCGTGCTGGGCGGCATGGGCTCGCAGTTGGGGGTGATTCTCGCCGCCATCGTGATGATCCTGCTGCCTGAACTGATGCGTGAGTTCAGCGAGTACCGCATGCTGATGTTCGGCGCCTTGATGGTGCTGATGATGATCTGGCGTCCGCAGGGGCTGCTGCCCATGCAACGCCCCCACATGGAGCTGAAGCGATGAGCCGCCCGATTCTAGAAGTAAGCGGCCTGACCATGCGCTTCGGCGGCCTTTTGGCTGTCAACGGGGTTGGCCTGACCGTACATGACAAACAAGTGGTCTCGATGATCGGCCCCAACGGCGCTGGCAAGACCACGGTATTCAATTGCCTTACCGGCTTCTACCAGCCCACCGACGGCAAGATCCTGCTCGACGGCGAAGCGATCCAGGGCTTGCCCGGCCACAAGATTGCCCGCAAGGGCGTGGTGCGTACATTCCAGAACGTTCGCCTGTTCAAGGACATGACTGCCATCGAGAACTTGTTGGTCGCCCAACACCGGCACCTGAACACCGGCTTTCTGTCCGGCCTGTTGAAGACCAAGGCGTTTCGCAAGAGCGAGCGCCAGGCGATGGATTTCGCCGCGCATTGGCTCGATCAGGTCAACCTGACCGATATCGCCAACCGCCCTGCCGGCACCCTCGCCTATGGCCAGCAGCGGCGGCTGGAAATCGCGCGCTGCATGATGACGCGCCCGCGCATCCTCATGCTCGACGAGCCGGCAGCGGGGCTGAACCCAAAGGAAACCGAAGACCTGAAGGCGCTGATCGGCATGCTGCGCGACACCCATGGCGTCACGGTGCTGCTCATCGAGCACGACATGAAACTGGTCATGAGCATTTCCGACCACATCGTCGTGATCAATCAGGGTTGTCCGCTGGCCGACGGCACGCCGGAGCAGATCCGTGACAATCCGGACGTGATCAAAGCCTATCTGGGAGAGGCGTAACCATGCTGTATTTCGAAAACGTCTCGACCTTTTACGGCAAGATCCAGGCGCTGCATAACGTCAATGTCGAAGTCCGCAAGGGCGAGATCGTCACCCTGATCGGTGCAAACGGCGCCGGTAAATCGACCCTTCTGATGACGCTCTGCGGTACGCCCATGGCGTCCGAAGGCAGCATCCGCTTCGAGGGCGAAGAGCTGGTCGGCAAGCAGACCTTCGACATCATGCGCAAGGACATTGCCGTGGTGCCCGAAGGGCGGCGCATCTTTGCCCGCCTGACGGTCGAGGAAAATCTGGCCATGGGAGGGTTCTTCACCAACAAGGCGGATTTCCAGGAGCAGCTGGACAAGGTGTTGTTGCTGTTTCCACGACTGAAGGAGCGCTTCCAACAGCGTGGCGGCACCATGTCCGGCGGCGAGCAGCAGATGCTCGCCATTGCCCGCGCGCTGATGAGCAAGCCCAAGCTGCTGCTGCTCGACGAACCATCGCTGGGGCTGGCGCCGATCATCATTCAGCAGATCTTTGACATCATCGAGCAGCTGCGTGAAGACGGCGTGACCATCTTCCTGGTCGAGCAGAACGCCAACCAGGCGCTCAAGCTGGCCGACCGCGCCTACGTGCTGGAGAACGGTCATATCGTCATGCAGGGCAGTGGCGAAGAGCTGCTGGTCAACCCCAAGGTCCGCGACGCCTACCTGGGCGGCTGATTCTGGGATGGGGAAAAAGCCGGGCACTTGCCCGGCTTTTTCATGTTCGCACGCAAGGGATGACAAGCGCGGACGGAGCCTTTATCGTGCTCCGCGTCACGTCATTCCCGACGCCCACCAGGGTGTCCCGACGAGCCCCCTGGATCAGCAGACAGGGCATAACTGAGCTGGCAATTCTGAACTCAACTCAGGAGAAGCCGGCCATGACTGCCAGCCGTATCTGGATCAAGAACCCCCTCGCCCTCTACACCGCCAACGATCACAAAGCCCCAGGCGGGCTGGTGATCGACCAAGGCGTCATTGTCGAAATGCTCGGCGCCGGGCAATCGCCATCGTTCGCCGTCGACAGCACTTTCGACGCCCGAGAGCACGTCGTGCTGCCGGGGCTGATCAACACGCACCACCATTTCTACCAAACCCTCACACGCGCCTGGGGCCCCGTGGTCAACCAGCCGCTGTTTCCGTGGCTGAAGACCCTGTATCCGGTCTGGGCCCGCCTGACACCGGATCGCCTGGCGCTCGCCAGTAAGGTGGCACTGGCCGAGCTGCTGCTGTCCGGCTGCACCACCGCGGCGGATCACCACTACCTATTTCCGGATGGCCTCGAAAACGCTATTGACATACAGATCGACGTTGTCCGCGAGCTGGGCATGCGCGCCATGCTCACCCGGGGTTCCATGAGCCTGGGCGAAGCCGAAGGCGGACTGCCGCCGCAACATACCGTACAGACAGCCGAAGCGATTCTTGAGGACAGCGAGCGGCTGATCGGCCTCTATCACGAACGAGGCGCCGGTGCGCAGATACAGATCGGCCTAGCGCCCTGCTCACCGTTTTCGGTTACCCCGGAAATCATGCGCGCCAGCGCCGCGCTGGCCGAACACCACGACGTGCGTCTGCACACGCACCTGGCTGAAACCCTGGACGAAGAAGAGTTCTGCCTGCAGCGCTTCGGCCTGCGCACCGTGGACTACCTGGACAGCGTTGGCTGGTTATCGGAGCGGACGTGGCTGGCGCACGGCATTCATTTCAACGACGAGGAAATCGCCCGCCTCGGCGCGGCCGGCACCGGCATTTGTCATTGCCCGTGCTCGAACATGCGACTGGCCTCAGGCATCTGCCCAACCGTGGCGCTTGAAGCGGCGGGAGCGCCTATTGGCCTCGGCGTGGATGGTTCGGCCTCCAACGATGCCTCGAACATGATTCTTGAAGCCAGGCAGGCGCTATATATCCAGCGGCTGCGCTACGGTGCCGAAGAGATCACGCCTGAGCGGGCTCTGGGCTGGGCGACCCGCGGCTCGGCACGGCTACTGGGACGCGACGATGTGGGCGAGCTGGCTGTCGGCAAGCAAGCCGATCTGGCCCTGTTCAAACTCGACGAACTGCGTTTTTCCGGCAGCCACGACCCGATCTCGGCCCTGCTGCTATGCGGTGCCGACCGTGCGGATCGGGTGATGGTCGGCGGGAAGTGGCGCGTGATCGATGGCCAGATCGACGGTCTGGACGTGGCCGAACTGATTGCCAACCACAGTCAGGCCGCACGCGAACTGATCGCGGGCTAGTCCCGAGGCAGAGGTTTCGCTCAAGGGCTGGCGAGTCGTATGACCGGCGAGCCACGACGCTCGCCGGCGTCAGGACTGAGCAGCCAGCTTCTCAGTTCTTCGATAAACCAATCTTGAGCGAAACACGCGGGTCAAAAGCAAACTGCCGGGCCAGGTCGGACGGCCAGTTTGCTCAGGCGCGTCTATGCATGCGGCGTTGGGCGCAGCGCCTTGGCCATGCACTGCAGAGCCTCACGCGGCCCACCGCAAATCAGCGTAGTGGGCACAGCCAGCATGAGATTCAGGGGCAGGTCGAACGCTTCCAGTTGCAACCCATCGCAGTCGAGGCCAGGCACGCCACAGAGCTGCGGATGCTGACGTTGCAAGCGTTCGGCATAACTGCCCTCCCCCTCCAGATAGCCATAGATCGGCTTGCCCTGTGCCACGGCATAACCGACTTCGAAACTGGTGCCGCTGTCCGGCTCACCACCGCGAAAGAAGTTCAGATCGGCAAGCACCGCATCGGCTTGATTGAGCAAGTCCAGGTTAGCCCGGTAGATCCAGGCTGCCTGCTGACGCGGTGCCTCGATCCCGTTCGGCACCTGCTTATCCAGCGGATACAAACCGATGAAGCCGAACTCGCTACACAACGCTTTGAGCCGCTCACCATGTTCAAGCGCGTCCGACCGGAACACACCGGGGCCGGCGAGGTAAATACGCAACGTCATTGAGGTTTCCGTACGACTGAGCAGGTCATAGCCCGATCAGCGCAAGCACAATGAAGGAGGCGAACAGCACGAACAGGGTCGTCCCTCGATCGCGTAAGTTTCACCTTCGTTCAAATTGATAACGGCAAAAATGATAGTGATCAGAACGACGGTTAGCTGCGCCGGCGTCATCACTGCCTGAAACGGCTGGCTACTATAACAGCGCCAACGCTTCGATGATCGGCTGCCCGAATCACCGTAGACAGCGCGGCATCAAGCGCAATGTTAACCGCTGACTGCTTGCGGCTGGCCAGGCGTCGCGCAAGGTGGTCAGAACTTCCTGTGCAGCCGCAATGCGGCTACGACAAGACGCCAAAATGGACGCTGCTCAGGGTTTGGCCAGGCTCACCGTAGTTTCCTAGACGCTTGATGATCCGACGCACTAAGCCGTAGCAAACGACGCTTCGCATGCACCGTTCCGGCTCGGCGGAGCCAAGCGCAGCGTTAGAACGCCGCCAGGGCGCTGAACAGCTTCCGTAACTGTCCAGCTGGTCAGCTTTTTGCATCTGATGCGGTAATCCTTGAGACCAACAGACTAAGCGGCATAAGCGTAGGAGCGGGCTCATCCAACCCGCCCCCAACAAAGCCATTCTCGCTTCGCCGACTCCACGCCTGTCGCCCCAGGCAGCAAGAACTGTCTGCCCGAGCCACACTCAAGGCGTATTCAAACCTGCCATTTGGCGTTGAATGTGGTCATCCAAGGTCTGTCCATCGGACGCATTGACTTTTGAGTCAGTAATTTCTTGACCGAAAAGTCAGATAACGATAATTTCCACCGCCAGAGCCCAGAACAAAAATGCCCCGGAGGCCCGCCTTGATCCAGTTTCTTCTCAATCGAGAACTGCGCCGTGAGCAGACACTCGATCCGAATACCACCGTGCTGGAATACCTGCGTGAACACCGCGGCAAGCCCGGCACCAAAGAAGGTTGCGCATCCGGCGATTGCGGTGCCTGTACCGTCGTAGTCGGAGAGCTGGACGGAGAAAAGCTGCGCTACCGCACGCTCAATTCCTGTCTGACCTTCGTCTCCGCGCTGCACGGCAAGCAACTCATCACCGTGGAAGACCTCAAGCATCAAGGCCAACTACACAGCGTTCAGCAGGCGATGGTCGATTGCCACGGCTCGCAGTGCGGTTTCTGCACGCCCGGATTTGTCATGAGCCTGTTCGCCCTGCAGAAGTCGGCGGACGGTTACGACAAGGCGGACACCCATGAAGCGTTAGCCGGCAACCTCTGCCGTTGCACCGGCTACCGTCCGATTCTCGAAGCTGCCGAGCAGGCGTGTTGCGGCAAGCAGCCGGACCAGTTCGATGCCCGTGAAGCCGAGACGATCGCCCAGCTCAAAGCCATCGAGCCGCGCGAAACCGCCGAGCTGAACAGCGGCGACAAGCGCTGCCTGTCGCCATTGACGGTAGGCGACCTGGCGGAGATCTACGGCGCCAACCCCGAAGCCCGCCTGCTCGCTGGCGGCACCGATCTGGCGCTGGAAGTCACCCAGTTCCACCGCGAACTGCCGGTGATGATCTACGTCGGGCATATCGCCGAGATGAAGAAGGTCGAAGTGACAGACACCAGCATCGAGATCGGTGCAGCCACACCGCTGACCGACTGCTATGAAGTGCTGGCGAAGGAATACCCGGACTTCGGCGAACTGCTGCATCGCTTCGCCTCGCTGCAGATCCGCAACCAGGGCACCCTGGGCGGCAACATCGGTAACGCCTCCCCCATCGGCGACTCGCCGCCGCTACTGATCGCGCTGGGTGCGCAGGTAGTGCTGCGCAAGGGTGCCAACAGCCGCATTCTGCTGCTGCAGGACTACTTCATCGATTACAAGGTCACCGCACGTGAACAGGGCGAGTTCATCGAAAAGATCATCGTGCCGCGCGCCCAGCCGAACCGGGTGTTCCGCGCCTATAAGGTCTCTAAGCGCCTGGACGATGATATCTCTGCCGTCTGCGCAGCTTTCGATCTGAAACTTGAAGGTGGCCTCATCGATGACGCCCGCATTGCGTTCGGCGGCATGGCTGCCATTCCAAAGCGCGCAGTTGCCTGTGAACGCGCCCTGATCGGCGCGCCGTTCAATACAGACACCATCGAACGGGCCTGCGAAGCCTTGAGCCAGGATTTCACACCGCTGACCGACTTCCGCGCCAGCCGCGAGTACCGCCTGCTGGTCGCGCAGAACCTGCTGCGCAAATGCTTCCACGAACAACAAGCGCCGGCGTACGAGACGAGGGTCACTTCCTATGCATAAGCCAACCAAAACTCAGGAAGAAATCGCAGCCCTGTTCACACAGGACCTGGTCACCGGCGTGGGCCGCAGCGTCAAGCATGACAGCGCGCCCAAGCACGTCACCGGCGAAGCGGTATATGTCGATGACCGTCTGGGGTTTCCCAACCAGCTGCATGTGTACGCCCGCATGAGCGACCGTGCCCATGCCCGTATCATCAGCATCGATACCAGCCCTTGCTATAGCTTGCCGGGCGTCGCTATCGCGATCAGCGCCAAGGATGTGCCTGGCCAGCTGGACATCGGCGCCGTCCTGCCCGGTGATCCGCTACTCGCTGACGACAAGGTCGAATACGTCGGCCAGCCGGTCATCGCCGTTGCCGCTGACAGCCTGGAAACCGCCCGTAAGGCCGCCATGGCCGCCATCATCGAATACGAAGATCTGGAACCGGTGATCGACGTGGTCGATGCCTTGCGCAAGAAGCACTTCGTGCTCGACAGCCATACCCACAAGCGCGGCGACTCCAGCGCGGCACTGGCCACCGCGCCGCGCCGACTGCAAGGCAGCCTTCACATCGGCGGGCAGGAACACTTCTACCTGGAAACCCAGGTGTCCTCGGTGATGCCCACCGAAGACGGCGGCATGATCGTCTACACCTCGACGCAAAACCCAACCGAAGTGCAGAAGCTGGTCGCTGAAGTGCTCGGCGTCTCGATGAACAAGATCGTCATCGACATGCGTCGCATGGGCGGCGGGTTCGGCGGCAAGGAAACCCAGGCAGCCGGCCCGGCGTGCATGTGCGCGGTGATCGCGCACCTCACCGGCCGCCCGACCAAGATGCGTCTGCCACGCATGGAAGACATGACCATGACCGGCAAGCGCCACCCCTTCTACGTCGAATACGACGTCGGCTTCGATGACGATGGCCTGCTGCACGGCATCGAGATCGACCTGGCCGGCAACTGCGGTTACTCACCGGACCTGTCCGGTTCCATCGTCGACCGCGCCATGTTCCACTCCGACAACGCCTATTACCTGGGCGATGCCACCATCAATGGCCATCGCTGCAAGACCAACCTGGCTTCGAACACCGCCTACCGCGGCTTTGGCGGCCCGCAAGGCATGGTCGCCATCGAGGAGATCATGGACGCGGTGGCCCGCGAGCTGGGCAAGGACCCGCTGGATGTGCGCAAGCGCAACTACTACGGCAAGACCGAGCGCAACGTCACGCCCTACTACCAGACCGTCGAGCACAACATGCTCGAGGAGATGACGGCCGAGCTTGAAGCCAGCAGCGACTATGCACGCCGCCGCGAGGAAATCCGCGCGTTCAACGCCAAGAGCCCGATCCTGAAGAAAGGCCTAGCACTGACCCCGGTGAAGTTCGGCATCAGCTTTACCGCCAGCTTCCTCAATCAGGGCGGCGCGCTGGTGCACGTTTACACCGATGGCAGCATCCACCTAAACCACGGCGGCACCGAGATGGGCCAAGGCCTGAACACCAAAGTCGCGCAGGTGGTGGCCGAAGTGTTCCAGGTCGACATCGACCGCATCCAGATCACCGCGACCAATACCGACAAGGTGCCGAACACCTCACCGACCGCCGCTTCCAGTGGCACCGACCTCAACGGCAAGGCGGCGCAAAATGCTGCGCAAACCATCAAGCAGCGCCTGATCGAATTTGCCGCGCGGCATTTCAAGGTCACTGAGGAAGATGTTGAGTTCAAGAACGGCCAAGTGCGCATTCGCGACGAGTACCTGTCGTTTGACGAGCTAATTCAGCAGGCCTATTTCGGGCAGGTGTCGCTGTCGTCCACCGGTTTCTACCGCACACCGAAGATCTACTACGACCGCAGCCTGGCGCGCGGCCGGCCGTTCTACTACTTCGCCTACGGCGCGGCGTGCTCCGAGGTGATCGTCGACACCCTGACCGGCGAGTACAAGATGCTTCGCAGCGACATCCTGCATGACGTGGGCGCCTCGCTGAATCCAGCCATCGACATCGGCCAGGTCGAAGGCGGCTTCGTCCAGGGCATGGGCTGGCTGACCATGGAAGAGCTGGTCTGGAACGACAAGGGCAAGCTGATGACCAGCGGCCCGGCCAGCTACAAGGTGCCGGCCGTGGCGGACATGCCGCTGGATCTGCGGGTCAAGCTGGTGGAGAACCGCAAGAACCCCGAGGACACGGTGTTCCATTCCAAAGCTGTCGGCGAGCCGCCGTTCATGCTCGGGATTTCGGTCTGGTGTGCGATCAAAGACGCCGTGGCGAGCCTGGCTGATTACAAGGTTCAGCCGAAAATCGACGCACCGGCCACCCCCGAGCGGGTGCTATGGGGCGTGGAGCAGATGCGTAAGTTGAAGCGGGCTGCTGCGGCCATTCCGGCAACCGAAACCACGCCAGCCTGAAACTCAATGGTGGGCTGAAGCCCACCCTACGAGCTACACCGGCCTGACGTAGGGTGGACAACGCTTTGCTTGTCCACCATCGACACAACTTGATCGTTTTGGTGGAAGCCATTTCGCGGTCTTCCACCCTACGAGGGACATAAACATGAGCAACACGGCCTGGATCGACGCGCTCGCCGACCTGCAACAAAGAGGCGAACCCTGCGTGCTGGTGACTATCATCGAGGAGCGCGGCTCGACGCCGCGCAATGCCGGCTCGAAGATGGTCGTCAGCCGCGAGCGGCTGTACGACACCATCGGCGGCGGCCATCTGGAATACAAGGCGCAGCAGATTGCCCGGGAGATGCTGGAGAACCGCAGCCGCGACACCCGTCTCGAACGCTTCTCCCTCGGTGCTAGCCTGGGCCAATGCTGCGGCGGCGCCACGGTACTGCTGTTCGAGCCCATGGGTCAGCCGCAGGCGCATATCGCCGTCTTTGGCGCCGGCCATGTCGGTCGTGCCCTTGTGCAGTTGCTCGCCAGCCTGCCGTGCAAGGTGCGCTGGATCGATTCGCGGAAAAGCGAATTTCCGGCCCAGATTCCTGCCGGGGTGGAAAAGGTCGTCAATGACGACGTGGTCGACGAGGTGGAAAACATGCCCGCCGGCAGTTATTTCATCGTCATGACCCACAACCATCAGCTCGACCTGGAACTGACCGCGGCCATCCTCGAACGCAACGATTTCACCTACTACGGGCTGATTGGCTCGAAGAGCAAGCGCGCCAGGTTTGAGCACCGTCTGCGCGACCGTGGCTTTCAGCCGGAAAGGGTGCAGCGCATGCGCTGCCCGATGGGTATTGCCGAAGTGAAGGGCAAATTGCCGGTGGAGATCGCCGTATCCATCGCCGGCGAGGTGATCGCCATCTACAACGCCAACTTCGGTAAAAAAACCGCGGATGGCGAAAAACCGGTGCCCATGCTGGTTCCGGCCTCGCGGCGTTCGCAAATGGGTTGATGCCCAAGGCATCACAGCTCGTAGCGTAAGAGTGCGATTGCTCACGAATGAACTCAACGCGACAGGATCGCCAGCAAGCTGGCTCCTACGAATAGAACCCAAGCCTCTGGAATCACCCGTTGGTTCCGGGCCGGAACACTTACACCACGATTTTTGAGAACCACCATGTCCCAAACCAAAGCCTACCGTGCCGCCCTGCTCCACTGCCTCGCCGATCCGCGCGAGGTGGGCATAGAGCAGTCCCATGAGTATTTTGAAGACGGCTTGCTGGTCGTCGAGGACGGCAAGATCGTCCAGGTGGGTAACGCGGCCGAACTGCTGCCGACTCTGTCCGCCGGCACTGGAGTCGTCGAATACCCCGACGCGCTGATCACCCCAGGCTTTATCGATACCCATATCCACTACCCGCAGGTTGGGGTAATCGGCTCCTATGGCGCGCAACTGCTGGATTGGCTGGAAACCTACACCTTCCCCAACGAAGGGCGCTTCAGCGACATGGCCCACGCACGCGAGCAAGCCGATCTGTTCCTCGGCGAGTTGCTGCGCAACGGCACCACCACGGCGCTGGTGTTCGGTACGGTGCACAAGCAATCGGTGGACGCCTTCTTCGAAGCAGCCGAAAAGCTCAACCTGCGCATGATCGCCGGCAAGGTATTGATGGACCGCAACGCGCCGGACTTCCTCACCGACACGGCCGAGTCCGGCTACGCCGACAGCAAGGAACTGATTGAGCGCTGGCACGGCAAAGGCCGTTTGCACTACGCCGTCACCCCGCGCTTCGCACCGACCAGCACACCCGAGCAACTGACCCTGGCCGGCAAGCTGTTCGCCGAATTCCCCGACCTCTACATGCACACTCATATCTCCGAGAACAAGCAGGAGGTCGAATGGGTCAAGGAGCTGTTCCCCGAGCGCAAGGGTTATCTGGACGTCTACGACCACCACGGCCTGATCGGCGCGCGCTCAGTATTCGCCCACGGCATCCACCTGTGCGATGACGAATGCAAGCGCCTCGGCGAGACCGGTTCGGCAGTCGCCTTCTGCCCCACCTCTAACCTGTTCCTCGGCAGCGGTCTGTTCGACCTGGCCAAGCTGGAAGGTCACGGCGTACGCGTGGGCCTGGGTACGGATGTCGGCGGCGGCACCAGCTTCTCGCAGCTGCAAAGCCTCAATGAGGCCTACAAGGTACTGCAGCTGCAGGGTCAGAAGCTGGATGCGTTCAAGGCGCTGTACCTGGCGACCCTCGGCGGCGCGCGCGCGCTCTATCTGGACGACAAGATCGGCAACCTGCAACCGGGCAAGGACGCCGACTTCGTCGTACTGGACTACAAGGCCACTCCGCTGATCAGCTACCGCCTGAGCCAGGCGACTACGCTGCAGGAAAAACTCTTCGCCCTGATGATTCTGGGTGATGACCGCGCGGTGAAGGAAACCTATGCGGCAGGGGTTTCGGTGCACCGGAAAGCGTAAGCCGAATACCGCTGTGCAAATGGGTTTCGATGCCGCGAGTATTGAGACACGCGAAACAGGTTGGCTAAAGCGGAGCGCCGCCCGGCCCACCTTACGCAGCCCCACAAGTGAAGACCGCGTAACGCACCGCGGGCTTCGTCCACTGTAGGGTGGGCTTCAGCCCACCGCGACGGGGCCGCCAACGATTGGTGGGCTAAAGCCCACCCTACTTCATGGCAACGGAACGCCGCCGGTCCACCCTATGCCTGTACTGGCATGCAGCTCGTAGATACCGTCTTCCCCATTACCGAGCAAGGGCCAGTTGAGGGTCGAAACGCTGGCCCGATTTAAGTACCCCATAGGCGATGTGCAGCAGCTTGCGCATCGCTGCACAGACGATTTGTTTTCCGGATTTTCCTTTTGCACTCAGACGCTCGCGTAGAGCACTAATGGCCGGGTTGTGTGTGAGCGAGCAGACCGCCGGCATGTAGAGCCCAGCCCTCAAGCGAGACGATCCTGTGCGGGATATGCGCGTCTGGCCTTTGTAGGAGCCAGACTCCTGAAGGCGGGGGTTCAGCCCGGCATAAGCGGTTATCGCGCGTGAGCTGGCGAAGCGTAACGGATCGCCCAGCTCAGCCAGCAACAGGGCTGCGGAACGCTCGCCGATGCCATCAATGCTGGTCAGCAGGTCGCGTTTGTTGCGCAGGTCCGGGTCATCATCGATGTGGTCTCGGATCGCACGGAGCGTCTCTCCGATCTGCCGCTCGACATGGTGCAGCACTGAGTAGATTGAAGCCTGCACACTAGCGTCGGCCAGATCCAGGCGGTTGCGTTCCATTTGTTGGATCTCCTGCAGATCCTCCAAGCGCCGCACTAATGCTTTCAAGCGCCGGACGGCGGGAGGCTCAGGCTGCCAGGCCCGCAGATCGCTCTGGTGCCGCTCGCCATACTCAGCGATGAGTTTGGCGTCGACTTTGTCGGTCTTTACGCGCTGGAGCTGGCTTCGGGCGTAATAGGCGACCTGTGCAGGATTGAGCACGCAGACCTGATAGCCTTTATCGTGAAACCAGGTCGCGAGCGCTTCATGGTAAGCGCCGGTCGCTTCCATCACGATCCAGGCTTGGGCATTGGCGTGCTTGAGCAGCCACTGCTGGAGCGCTTCGAAACCGGCCACCTCGTTTGGCAATTTGGCCTTGGTGCGGTACTTGCCATTGGGTTGCTGGGTGGCGATGTCGAACGTGCGTTTGGCGATATCGATGCCGATGACGCTGGGCATAAGAACTCCTCCTGCTGGTTCAGAAAGATCAACACTTCACTCAGCTCTACCTTGCTGATGCGAGCTCTCGCCGGAGGCGGGCTCTGGATACCGTTCGAGCTGTAAGAGTGAGTATGGAAGGCCGCAGCGCTATCTACGTCGCAGGCTCAAAGCCTAAGGGTGGATACGGCTTTCTGACCTTCCCCCGATGATCAGTCGGGAACTATCACCCCAACATAGCGTGGTAGTCGAGATACAAGGGTGGATGTCGCTTTCACATCCACCACCAAGTTGCGCCACGCTCAATGGACGCGTGACCGGTGAAGCGCGATCCGCCCTACGGCTTCAATGCGGCCATCAAGGTGTCCAGATTGTGCTCGAACATCCCGAGATAGGTACTGGCCGGCCCCTCACTGGCCAGTGCATCCGAATACAGCGTGCCGCCGACCGTAGCGCCGGCCTCGTCGGCGATCTGCTGGATCAATCGCGGGTCCCGGATGTTCTCGACGAATACGGCCCGCACGCCTTCGCTGCGTATCTGCCGAATCAAGGCCGCCACTTCAGCTGCCGAAGGCTCGTCATGGGTGGACAACCCCTGCGGTGCGATGAATTCCAACTGCCAGGCCTGCCCAAGATAACCGAATGCATCATGGCTGGTCACTACCTTGCGCTGGCTTGCGGGTAAACCGGCAATCTGGGCATCCGCTTTCTTGAGCAACGCATGCAGGCGGGTCAGGTAAGCATCGCGGCGTTCGTTGTAAACATCGAGATTGGCAGGGTCCAACTCGCCGAGTGCCTTGGCGATATTGCGTACGTATATCTCGGCATTGGTCAGGCTCTGCCAGGCATGCGGATCCGGCACTCGTTCACCGTCTTCCTCCAGCATCAACGGAACCACGCCCGCACTGGCATCGATGCGCTTGCCTGTGGGCTCGCTGCTCTTCAGCAATCGCTCCAGCCAGGGCTCGAATCCCAGCCCGTTGGCGATGATCAGGTCAGCACGCAGCAGCGCTCTCGCATCGTCCGGGCTGGGCTCGTAGAGGTGCGCATCCGCATCGGCGCCAACCAGATTGATGACCTCGATATGGTCACCACCCACTTCGCGGGTCAGATCCGCCAGGATGCTGAAGCTCGTCACCACGTTCAGTTTGTCAGCCGCGTGCAGCGAGAATGGGAGCCACAGGGCCAGCGCAAAAAGCAGGTAACGCATGATCAACACCTCAAACGGTCATTGGAAAAGACGTCGAGCGCAGCAGACCGTGAACCGGGCCGGCTACCACCGAAAACAGATAGAAAGCGCCGGCCAGAAGCACGATGCACGGCCCGCTGGGCAAGCTGGCGTAGAAGGAAAGCAGCAGCCCCAGCCACACGCACACCGCGCCCATCAGCGCGGCAAGCGGTAGCAGGACCAGCAGTCGGCGGCTCCAGAAACGGGCCGCGGCGGCGGGCAGCATCATCAGCCCCACCACCATCAGCGCGCCGATGGCCTGGAAGCCGATGACCAGATTGAGCACCACCAGCGTCAGGAAGGCCGCATGCGCCAATGGACCAAAGCGACTGATGCTGCGCAGGAACAGCGGATCGAGGCTGTCCAGCGCCAGGGCGCGATAGCTCAGCGCGAGCACCACCAGACTGAACACCGCGGTGCCGAGCATCCCGTACAGCGTGGTCGTATCGACCGCCAGCGCCGAGCCGAATAGCAGGTGCAACAGATCCAGCTTGCGCCCCGCCAATCCAAGCAGGAGCACGCCGCTGGCCAGCGAAATCGGATACAGCGCAGCCAGGCTGGCATCCTCACGCAGCCCAGTACGCCGCGTGACCCAAGCAGCCCCGCCAGCCATCCCCAGGCCGGCCACCAAGCCTCCTGCGGTCAGCGCGGGCAGGCTCAGGCCGAACAGCCAGAAAGCCAATGCTGCGCCCGGCAGGATGCCGTGAGCGATGGCATCACCCATCAGGCTCATTCGTCGAAGAATCAAAAACACGCCCAGCGGTCCTGCGCTGCAAGCCAGCGCTACGCCGCCAAACAAGGCCCGGCGCATGAATGCAAACTCTCCGAACGGGGCCCAGAACATTTCCGGCGTCACGCGACCTGCCCAAGCTGTTGCCGCTCGGCCGCGAACTGGCGGATCGGTGCCTTGATGCAGCCGTTGCGAGCGATCAGCAATCCATCACAGTTGCGATGGCTGAGGCCGGCAAGGTTATGGCTGACTAGGACCAGCGTCCTGCCCTCGTGCTGCCAACGCTCGACGTGCTGCCAGAGCAGACGCAGCCCGACATCGTCGAGCGCCGCTTCCGGCTCGTCGAGCAGCAGTACCTTGGCGTCGGTCAGGCTCAGCCGCGCCAGCAAAGCGCGTTGCAACTCGCCGCCGGAGAGCGCATGAAGTCCCTGCGCTTGCAACTCGAGCAATCCCCAATCCGCCAATACCTGGTGCAGACGCTTGCGCTGTTCGCTACGTCCGAGACGGCTGCGCCAGAAGCCAGCGCTCACCAGCTCGGCGAGACGGATGGGAAACTGCCGATCCACATGCTGCTGCTGTGGCAAATAGGCCATGCCGCCCATAAGCGGGACACCGCGACTGATGTTCCCTGCCAGTGGTCGATCCAACCCCGCGATTACCTTAAGCAGGCTGCTCTTTCCGGAACCGTTGCTACCGATCACGGCCGTTAGGCTGCCTGCGGTCAGTTGCAAGTCAAGGGGCGGCGTAAGGGCGCGTCCGCCAGCGCCCCACTGCAAGCCATGACACTCGATCATCATCACCTCGAAGATTAAAAATCAGCGGATCGACAACGTACCTCTTGTTCTGTCAGCAACTTCAGTTGCTACCAGCTCGGCAACGAGCGACATCAACCCGCACTTATGTATGAGTTATAACATAACGCTATGCGTATCGAGCAACTGTCGTGCAATGCGTGACACGTCATTCAATATGTTTGTGTGGAGTTGATGCGGTGGCAGCAAGCAGCTGCGGCGTTATGCGCAGAGCGGCATAGGGGATACAAGCGTAACTATGGTGCTGCAGGAACGCTCGGCACACTGATCAGCAGAATCAATTGGCGGGTGTGGCCATAAAAGCGCCGACGCAGAACGCATCGGCGCGGGAACAGGTGGAATATCTAGCGAGCGGTACGTGGCTTCTTTTTCGCCAAAGCCAGGTGCGAAAACACCGCATGGAGATCGTCCGACGCGCTTTCTTCATCGAGGTTGAGTTTGCTGTCGATGTGATCCATGTGATGCATCATCAGGCGCACCGCCTTTTCGCTGTCGCGCGCGGCGATGGCGTCGATCAATTCATTGTGCTCATCAAACGAGCAATGCGAGCGGTTGCCGCTTTCATACTGCGCGATGATCAGCGAGGTTTGCGACACCAGGCTGCGCTGGAAGCTCACCAGCGGAGCGTTCTTAGCGGCCTCGGCCAGCTTCAGGTGAAACTCGCCGGACAGACGAATCCCCGCGCCACGATCACCGCGTGCAAAGCAATCCTGCTCATCGGTCACCATCTGCCGCAGTTCGCTCAGCTGGTCGGCGCTGGCGTGCTGCACAGCCAGTTCGGTAATGGCGCGCTCGACCATGCGCCGGGCAAAGAAGATCTGCCGCGCTTCGTCAACGCTCGGGCTGGCAACCACCGCGCCGCGGTTCGGCCGCAGCAGCACTACACCTTCATGGGCGAGCCGTGACAGGGCACGGCGAATGATGGTGCGGCTTACACCGAAGATCTCGCCCAACGCCTCTTCGCTGAGCTTGGTGCCCGGCGCCAGTCGCTGTTCAAGGATTGCATCAAAGATATGGGCGTAAACGATGTCGTCCTGGGTCCCGGTACGGGCCTTGCCGCTTCGTGTCGGCTTTTTCAAAGGCTGCAACTGTTCGTTCATGGTGACTCGCGTCGGAGGGGTCGGCAGGTTCGAACTTTACTGCCTTTCGTAACGCAGCTGGGAGACGCCAATACGAAACAAGCAAATAAAGCGCGTTTTATTGTGCACAATCTGCGCACCAAGAATATTTCTATAACTCAAGCAGCCACGCTAATACGCACGCTTTCGCCTGCCACATCGCAAGCTGAGTCAGGTAATACGCGGCGGCTATGGAATTGCCTGTTGCATTTCTTGTATACAAAAGCATAATCGCGTCAAGCCTTTCTGACCTTTCGGTCAACAAACCGAATGAAAGAGCCCCACCATCACCTGCCCTCGAGAGCGCTGCTCTGGGTGATAGACAACAAGAACGATGAGGAACACCTTGTGGAAACCACCAAGCAGGAACAGCCGGCCCTCGGCCTGCAGCCAGAAAACCCCGGCTTGCTCGACCGATTTTTCAAGCTCAGCGCTCACCGAACCACTATCAAGACAGAGATGCTCGCCGGCCTGACGACCTTCGTCACCATGGCCTACATCATCTTCGTCAATCCCAACATCATGGCCGACGCAGGTATCGACCACGGTGCAGCCTTTGTCGCGACCTGTATCGGTGCAGCGCTCGGCTGCCTGTTGATGGGCCTATATGCCAACTGGCCGGTGGGCCTGGCGCCCGGCATGGGCCTCAACGCGTTCTTCACTTATACCGTGGTGGGCGAGATGGGCTATAGCTGGGAGATCGCCCTCGGGGCGGTATTCCTTTCCGGCATCCTGTTCATGATCATGAGCCTGTCCCGTCTGCGCGAGTGGTTGCTCAACAGCATTCCGATGAGCCTGCGCTTCGCCATGGGTGCCGGGGTCGGGTTGTTTCTCGGGCTGATCGGCCTCAAGACCGCCGGCATCGTTGTCGACAGTCCCGCTACCTTGCTGACCATGGGTTCGTTCGGCGAGCCCACCGCCCTGCTCGCCGCGGTGTGCTTCCTAATGATCGCCGTGCTAAGCCACCGCAACGTGTTCGGCGCGATCCTGCTGAGCATGCTGGCCGTCACCGGCATCGGCTGGGCGATGGGGCTGGTCGAATACAACGGGCTGGTCTCGATGCCGCCCAGCCTGGCCCCAACCTGGCTCGCCATGGATATCGCCGGTGCGTTGAACGTGACCATGGTCAGCGTGATCCTGGCGTTCCTCTTCGTGAACATGTTCGATACTGCCGGCACCTTGATGGGCGTTGCGCACCGTGCGCATCTGGTGGACGAGGATGGCAAGATCCAGAACCTCTCGCGCGCACTGAAAGCCGACAGCACATCCAGCGTCGTGGGCGCCTTCGTTGGCTGTCCACCAGTGACCAGCTACGTGGAAAGCGCTTCGGGCGTTGCCGCGGGTGGACGCACTGGCCTTACGGCTGTCACCGTCGGCGCGCTGTTTCTGATCGCGATGTTCTTCGCGCCGCTGGCCGGCATGATCCCTGCCTACGCAACGGCTGGCGCGCTGATCTATGTGGCGATGCTGATGATGAGCGGCATGGCGCACATCGACTGGAAGGACCATACCGATACCATACCGGCCATCGTCACCGTGGTGATGATGCCGCTGACCTTCTCCATCGCCAACGGCATCGCGCTGGGCTTCCTGACCTATGCGACGCTCAAGCTGCTGACCGGCCAGCGCGACAAGGTCTCGATCAGCCTGTATGTGTTGTGTGTAATCTTCATCGCCAAGTTCGCCTTCCTGTAAGCCAGGCGAGCTCAGAGCCCCATCGCTTCGGCGGTGGGGCTTTTGCACGTTCTGCCCTGAGACAAACCTGCTGAGCGATTGTCGCCAGCCCTATGACCAGCGCGCCGCGGCCGTCTGCCGGCACGCAATACCTGCTATGCGCCATATGAGAGGAGCAAAGAGATGAGTCTGGAAACCTGGTTGTTGTTCGCGAGTGCGGCGTTGGTGGTCATCCTGATCCCTGGCCCGTTATCGCTGCTGATGATCAGCAACAGCCTCAACTACGGACTGCGACGTTCCTGGCCGGCGTTTGTCGGCGGGGTCAGTGCATCAATCTGCCTGCTCAGCGCTTCGGCCCTGGGGCTAGGCGCACTGCTGCTGGCATCTGAGCAAGTGTTCAGCGCTCTGAAAATCATCGGCGCGTTTTATCTCTTCTATCTGGCGTGGCAGAGCTGGCAGGAATCACGCCGCCCCGCCAGCGGGCCCAGCATGACAACCAGCGAAGTGAGTCCACGCTTTCGCCAGTTGTTCTGGCGCGCCTTCGGGCTGGGCGCCAGCAACCCCAAGGACATCCTATTCTTTGCCGCCTTTCTGCCACAGTTTCTCAGTGCTGATCGGCCGTTCATGCCGCAGTTGCTGGTGATGATCCTGACCTGGGCGGTTCTGGATCTCTGTTGCAAGCTGGCCTACGGGTTGGGGGCGCATGGAGCGGCGCGTTACCTTCGCACGGGTAAGGGGCAAGTTTGGTTCAACCGCGCCAGCGCTGCGCTGTTTGGGGGCGCGGGGGCGGCTTCGTTGGTGAGTCGCTGAGGACGCTGAGTCCATACACGCGAGCACCTACGCCATGAATCGGTGCCGACAAGCGCTTGTCGCGCTGGCTGAAGTTCAGCGCCGCCCACACCGCTGCCAGGCGCCCACGGAATACCGTAGGGTGGGCTTCAGCCCACCGGCGGCGAAGTGCGTTCTTTCGGTGGGCTAACGCCCACCCTACGGAGCTCTGCGGGCATGCTGCGCGTACCCACCATGCACCTGCCTCAATAAAAAAACCCGCCATCGCTGGCGGGTCGGGGACTCAGGGGAGTCAAGGTTTCACGCATGGGAGAAGTACCGCCGCGTCGCTGCAAACGCGGCATGCGCCATCAGCTACCCCGATAGGTCGAGTAGCTGTACGGCGAAATCAGCAGCGGCACGTGGTAATGATCCTGCTCGGCGCTGATGCCGAAGCGCAGCACCACTACATCCAGAAAGGCCGGTTCGGGAAGCGTCACGCCGCGCCCGCGGTAGTAGTCGCCGGCTGCGAACTGCAATTGGTACACGCCAGAACGATAGTCGTCACCTTCCAGCAGAGGCGAGTCGCAACGGCCATCGCTATTGGTCTGACTCGTCGTAACCAGCTCGAGGCGTTCGCCTTCGACACGATAGAGTTCGATGCGGATGTCGCTGCCTGGGCAACCGTGGGCAGCATCCAGTACATGAGTAGTCAAACGTCCCATAGATTCCAGCACCTGCGATCAATCGCCAATGCCCGCCTCCTCTTGGTGGTGAATGGTGGAGATGGATCGAGCATAGCATCCCGCCGAAAAAAACAAAGACAGTTTTTGATAAAATTGTACACAGTTTATAAATCACCATTTTGGCCCGCTTCCTGCTGGTTAGTATTGGCTGGAAGCGGCTGGCTCGCAGGCCGGCGATACAAACCATGAGAGAAGAGGCGCCGCTCGCAGATCATGACGAATAGATTTTCAGGTTTTTTGATTTACAAACCGCAAAACGTTTTGTATACAATTGAGCCATGATGGTCGTCGGTACTTCACAGCGGCGACCCGCGGATCAAACAAGGAATAACAACAGTGAGCGCAGACTACCCTCGCGATCTCATCGGCTATGCCGAGAACCCACCCCATCCGCAATGGCCAGGCAAGGCCCGTATCGCCCTGTCCTTCGTACTTAACTACGAGGAAGGCGGAGAGCGTTGCGTCTTGCATGGCGACAAGGAATCCGAAGCCTTCCTGTCCGAGATGGTGTCAGCCCAGCCATTGCAGGGCGTGCGCAACATGAGCATGGAATCCCTCTACGAATACGGTAGCCGTGCCGGCGTGTGGCGGCTGCTCAAGCTGTTCCGCAAATTCGATATTCCGTTGACGATCTTCGCGGTGGCAATGGCTGCGCAGCGTCACCCCGACGTGATCAAAGCCATGGTTGCCGACGGCCACGAGATCTGCAGCCATGGCTATCGCTGGATCGACTATCAGTACATGGACGAGGCGCAAGAGCGCGAGCACATGCTCGAGGCCATCCGCATCCTCACCGACATCACAGGTGAACGTCCGCTGGGCTGGTACACCGGCCGCACCGGGCCGAACACTCGCCGCCTGGTGCGCGAGGAAGGTGGCTTCCTCTATGACTCCGACACCTACGACGACGACCTGCCCTACTGGGACCCTGAATCGACGCCAGCCAAACCACACCTGGTGATCCCCTACACGCTGGACACCAACGACATGCGCTTCACCCAGGCGCAGGGTTTCAACAAGGGTGACGACTTCTTCGAATACCTGAAGGACGCCTTCGACGTGCTCTACGCCGAAGGCTGTGAGGGCGCGCCGAAGATGCTGTCCATTGGGATGCATTGCCGCCTGCTGGGCCGGCCTGCCCGCATGGCCGCGCTGCAGCGCTTCATCGAGTACGCCAAGGGTCACGAGCAGGTGTGGTTTGCCCGCCGTGTCGACATCGCCCGCCACTGGCACTCGACTCATCCGCTTATTCAGGAACGCAGCTAATGACCCCGTTCAAGACCATCAAGCCGTCCACACTCGACCGCGACACCTTTATCTCGACTTTCGCTGATGTCTACGAGCATTCGCCCTGGGTTGCAGACACTGTTTATCAGGCAGGCGTGGACGAAACGCTGGACAACATCGAAGTGATGCACGAGCGGATGTCCCAGGCCATGTTGTCGGCCCATCCCGACACCCAATTGGCGCTGATCAACGCTCACCCGGACCTTGCCGGCAAGGCTGCCGTTCGCGGCGAGCTGACCGCCTCAAGCACCGCAGAACAGGCCGGCGCCGGCATTCATGAATGCACCCCGGAAGAGTTTGCCCGCTTTACCGAACTGAACGACGCCTATAAAGCCAAGTTCGGCTTCATCTTCATCATGGCGGTCAAAGGCAGTAACCGGCACCAGATCCTGGCGGCGTTCGAAGAGCGCATGCACAACTCGCAGGATCAGGAGTTCGCCCGCGCCCTCGCCGAGATCAACAAAATCGCCCTGTTCCGTCTGCAGACGATGTAAGCAAGCACCATCAGACGACACGAAGAGAAGAACAACGTATGAAGAGCTACGCCGTACCTTTCGAAAAATACGTCAACCTGGCCGACGCCCGCCTGGGCACCAAGGCTATCTCCGTCACAGACGACTGGTTTGCCGACGTCAATCGGCTGTTCCAGCCGACGCCGGCCGTATGGAAGGAGGGCGTTTTCGATGACAACGGCAAGTGGATGGACGGCTGGGAGTCGCGCCGCAAGCGCTTCGAAGGCTACGACCAAGCGGTCATTCGCCTCGGCGTGCCCGGCTCGATCAAGGGCGTCGACATCGACACCAGCTTCTTCACCGGCAACTTCCCGCCGTCGGCCTCGCTGGAAGCCTGCTTCCTCGCCGAAGGCGACCCGGACGACAACACCGTGTGGACTGAAATTCTTCCCGCGGTAGAGCTGCAGGGCAACAGCCATCATTACCACGAGATCGGGTTCGACAAGCCGGTCAGCCACCTGCGCTTCAACATCTACCCGGACGGCGGCGTTGCCCGTCTGCGCGTGCACGGCATTCCGTACCGCGACTGGAGCAGCGTTGGCGACAACGAGCAGCTCGACCTGGCCTCGGCGCTCAACGGCGGCCGCGCGCTGGCCTGTTCCGACGAGCATTTCGGTCGCATGAGCAACATCCTCAACCCGGGTCGGGGCATCAACATGGGTGACGGCTGGGAAACCGCACGTCGCCGCACGCCTGGCAACGACTGGGTCATCGTCGCGCTGGGCGCGCCCGGCGAGATCGAGCGCATCGTCGTCGACACCCTCCACTTCAAGGGCAACTACCCGGACAGCTGCAGCATCCAGGCGGCCTACGTGAAAGGCGGCACCGACAGCCAGATCGAAACCCAGAGCCTGTTCTGGCGTGAACTGCTGCCGAGCCAGAAGCTGGAAATGCACGCCGAACACGAGTTCAGCGAGCAGATCGCCAAGCTTGGCCCGATTACCCACGTACGTCTGAACATCTTCCCGGACGGTGGTGTAAGCCGCCTGCGGTTGTTTGGCAAGGCGGTGAAGTAAGCCGACAACGCCAATGGCGTAGCAATCGGCCATTGGCGGGCTGGACGGCGTTTCGCTCCAGCCCGCCTGGGACGAAGACCGGCCGCTATAGCGGTGGCTGAAGCCCACCCTACGGCTGGATTCGTAGGTTCTGTAGGGTGGGCTTCAGCCCACCGAAACCTGCCCCCAAGACGGTGGCTTACAAATCAGCAAACATATACGGGCACAGCATGCGCACACTCAAGATCGAACCGTTGACCAAGGAAGCCTTCGCCCCGTTCGGTGATGTGATCGAAACCGAAGGCAGCGACTATTTCATGATCAATAACGGTTCCACCCGCCGCTACCACAAGCTGGCGACGGTCGAGACCGCGCAGCCGGATGATCGGGCCATCATCAGCATTTTCGCCGCCGACGCGCTGGACATGCCGCTGATCATTCGCATGCTCGAAAGACACCCGCAGGGCAGCCAGGCTTTCATTCCGCTGCTCGGCAACCCTTTTCTGGTCGTGGTCGCGCCACTTGGCGATGCACCTGTACCGGGTAACGTCCGCGCCTTCCGCAGCAACGGCAGGCAGGGCGTCAATTACCACCGCGGCGTCTGGCACCACCCGGTGCTGACGATCGAAAAGCGGGATGAATTCCTGGTGGTCGATCGCAGCGGTTCTGGCAACAACTGCGACGAGCATTTTTTCACCGAGGACGAGCTGGTTCTCCTCGACCCCCACCGGGACTCCGAGCAAGCGATCGATTGATTACCGAAGGGCCATTACCGGAACGGCTGGCAAACACAACCGATACTGGCATGCGTGCTTCGGAACAAGCGGGACACTTGCGACGAGTCGAATAAGAAGAAACAGCGGTTGGCGTGCCAGCCGTGCAAGAGGTAATTATCGTGGAAGCACATCTGACCGAATGGCTGAACCTTACTGTTCGCTGGATTCACATGATCGTCGGCATCGCCTGGATCGGTGCGTCGTTCTACTTCGTCTGGCTGGAGAATAACCTTAACCGCGCCAACCCCCGCGATGGCCTATCGGGTGATCTCTGGGCGATTCACGGCGGCGGTATCTACCACCTGGAAAAATACAAGCTGGCTCCGCCACAAATGCCGGAGAACCTGCACTGGTTCAAGTGGGAGGCCTACACCACCTGGCTGTCGGGCGTGACCCTGCTGATGGTGGTCTACTACCTCAACCCGTCGCTTTACCTGATCGCACCTGGCAGTGATCTGGCGCCAGCGATGGCCATTGCCATCGGCTTCGGTTCGTTGATCGTCGGCTGGTTTGTCTATGACCTGCTCTGCGACTCGCCGCTAGGCAAGAAGCCCGCACTGCTAGGCCTGATCCTGTTCGTCCTGGTGATCTTCGCCGCCTGGGCTTATTCGCAAGTATTCAGCGGTCGCGCGGCCTACATCCACACCGGCGCGCTGATCGGCACCATCATGGTTGGCAACGTGTTCCGCATCATCATGCCGGCACAGCGCGCGCTGGTTGCGGCCATCGAACAGAACCGCACGCCGGATCCGTTGCTGCCAGCCAAGGGCCTGCTGCGTTCGCGCCACAACAACTATTTCACCCTGCCTGTGCTGTTCATCATGATCAGCAACCACTTCCCGAGCACCTATGGCAGCCAGTACAACTGGCTGATCCTCGCCGGGATTTCGGTACTCGCGGTAATGGTTCGCCACTACTTCAACACCCGTCATGACAGCAACCGCTTCGCCTGGACGCTGCCGGCTGCGGCAGTCGGCATGATCTGCCTGGCGTTCGTCACCGCGCCCAACCGTCAGGGTGGTGTTCCCAACGCCGTGCCGACCAGCCCTCGCGAGCAGAGCATTGAGGCGCAACAGGCCGCTGCAGCAGCGCCGGCCGAGCAAGCCGGCAACAGCGAGTTCGCCGAAGTCCATCGCATCATCAACGAGCGCTGCACCGTTTGCCACGCCGCTCAGCCGAGCAGCCCGCTGTTCAGCGCAGCGCCTGCAGGGGTGATGTTCGATACACCTGAGCAGATCCGCCAGCAGGCCGCGAAGATCCACGCCCAGGCCGTCGCGAGCCAGATCATGCCGCTGGGCAACATGACCAACATGACCCAGGAGGAGCGCGACCTGCTCGGCGCCTGGATCGACAAGGGCGCACCGATCGACTGATCAGCGCCCACAAGCCGCGCTCCCGGGCGCGGCTTTTTTTCACCTGTTCGACGCTCAAGCCACGCAGCACTAGGCGAGGCGTCAGCTCCACCCGAGATCAAACCCAGCGGACGGCGACAGCCGAACCCCGAGTACCCTATACCCGGCCCCGCACGTTCAGCGGGGTCACCGCGACCCTCCAATAACAAAAGCGTCCGAGGTGTATTGCATGAACGATGTGACCGAGCGGGAAACCGCCCCAGCGGAGAAGCGACTGCCCTTGCTGCAGATGCTGCTGGTGAGCTTTCAGCACGTGCTGCTGATGTACGGCGGAGCGGTGGCCGTCCCGCTGATCGTGGGCCAGGCGGCCGGACTGTCTCGTGAGGAAATCGCCTTCCTGATTAACGCCGACTTGCTGGTGGCGGGTATCGCCACGCTCGTGCAGTCGATGGGCATCGGGCCGGTGGGCATCCGCATGCCGGTGATGATGGGCGCCAGCTTCGCCGCGGTCAGCAGCATGGTGGTGATGGCAGGCATGCCCGGCGTGGGCATGACCGGGATTTTCGGCGCGACCATCGCTGCCGGTTTCTTCGGCCTGTTGATTGCGCCTTTCGTGTGCAAGATCGTGCGGCTGTTTCCACCGCTGGTGACCGGCACCGTGATCACTGCGATCGGGCTTTCGCTGTTTCCAGTCGCGGTGAACTGGGCGGGCGGCGGCAGCGGTACCGGCCAGTTCGGTGCCCTGCCCTATCTCGGCGTGGCCGCAGCGGTATTGGCCGTGATTCTGCTGATCAACCAGTTCATGCGCGGCTTCTGGGTCAACGTGTCGGTGTTGGTTGGCATGGCGCTGGGCTATGTGCTGGCTGGCAGCCTGGGCATGGTGGACTTGTCCGGCATCAGTGCTGCGCCGGCCTTCCAGGTCGTCACGCCAAACCACTTCGGTGCGCCGCAGTTCCTGCTCGCACCGATCCTGTCGATGTGCCTCGTGGTAGTGATCATCTTTGTCGAATCAGCCGGCATGTTTCTCGCGCTGGGCAAGATCACCGGGCAGGAGGTCGACCCGAAGCAACTGCGCCGAGGCCTGCTGTGTGACGCAGGCGCGACCTTTCTGGCCGGTTTCATGAACACCTTCACCCACTCCTCGTTCGCTCAGAACATCGGCCTGGTTCAGATGACCGGTGTGCGCAGCCGCTACGTCACTGCCATTGCCGGCCTGTTCCTGATCAGCCTGAGTTTGTTGCCCAAAGCTGCATTCATGGTCGCCTCGATTCCCGCCGCCGTGCTCGGCGGTGCGGGGATCGCCATGTTTGGCATGGTCGCGGCCACCGGCATCAAGATCTTGCAGGAAGCCGACATCGGTGATCGTCGCAACCAACTACTGGTCGCGGTGAGCATTGGCCTGGGCATGGTCCCGGTGGTGCGTCCGGAATTCTTCGCGCACCTGCCGCACTGGATGGAGCCGATTACCCATAGCGGCATCGCCGTAGCCACCATAAGCGCGGTAACGCTCAACCTGCTGTTCAATGTGCTGGGCGGAGCCGAGCGCCAGGCATTGACCGGCGCCGCCCACCACTGACGGCAGCGCGCCAAGAAAAAAACAGGCCCGCCATGTGCGGGCTTTGTTTTTTTCTGCCTTGTTTTTCTCACTCGACACCCGAGACTCGACAAGCGTTATACCCCCGTTAAAATGCCCCGCCGTCACCCCGCCCGCGCTAACCGAGAAGGACTGATCGATGATCGAAGCAACCTGGATCGCCTTCGCGTTCATCCTGGGCCTAGCGGCACGTTCGGTCGGGCTACCCCCATTGATCGGCTACCTGGGCGCGGGCTTTGCCCTGGCCGCGTTCGGTGGACATTTCGGAGTCGGCCCGACCGACAGCGTGATTCTCGAACACCTGGCGCACCTGGGCGTGCTGCTGCTGCTGTTCACCGTCGGCCTCAAGCTCAAACTGAGCAACCTGGTGCGGCGCGAGGTGATCGGCGGCAGCTTGCTGCATTTCGGTATTTCTAGCCTAGTGGTGTTACCGGCGATCCTGGTGTTTCTCGATACCAGCTGGCGCGAGAGTGTGCTGCTGGCGATCGCATTGTCGTTTTCCAGTACCGTGCTGGCAGCCAAGGTACTGGAAGGCAAACGCGAGCTGCGCGCCTTTCATGGCCGAGTGGCCATTGGCGTACTGATCATTCAGGACCTGATCGCCCTGGTGGTGATGAGCATCGCGAGTGGCAAGGTCCCGTCAGCCTGGGCGCTGCTGGTGTTCGGCCTTCCGCTACTGCGCCCGTTGCTATTCCGCCTGCTCGATCACAGTGGCCACGAGGAGCTGATGGTGCTGCTGGGGTTGATGCTGGCGCTGGTGGCGGGCGGTCTCGGCTTCGAGTATGTGGGCCTCAGTTCGGAACTGGGCGCACTGGCCTTTGGTGCAATGCTGGCCAAGCACAAGCGCGCCACCGAGCTTTCCAATTCACTGTGGGCGATCAAGGAAGTCTTTCTGGTCGGCTTTTTCCTGCAGATTGGCATTGGTGGATTGCCGGGCATGGAGGCCATGCTCTTTGCCGGCGCGGCGGCGTTGCTACTGCCATTGAAAGGTGCACTGTTCTTCTTCTTGTTCCTGCTGTTCCGCCTGCGCGCGCGCAGTGCCTTTCTCAGCGCCTCGAGCCTGACCAACTACAGCGAATTCGGCCTGATCGTTGCCAGTGTGGTGCTCCCGCAATGGCTCACCCCGCTGGCCATCACCGTGGCTTTGTCGTTCGTCATTTCCGCTCAGCTCAACCGTATCTCCCACCCGCTCTACGACCGCTTTGCCAGACGCCTGATCCCTCTGGAGCGCAACACACGCCACCCTGACGAGCAGCCGGTGTCGCTGGGTGACGCGCAGATCCTGATCATGGGTATGGGCCGCACCGGACGTGCCGCCTACGATCACCTGCAGAATCAGGGCTGGCGATTGATCAGCCTCGATTCGGACCCGGTAACCGTAGAAAAGAGCAGCGAGAAAGGCCGCCACGTACTGTTCGCTGACGCCGAAGACCAGATGTTCTGGGAGAGCCTGGAGATGAACAAGGTCGAGGCGGTGATCCTGGCGATGAACGATGCCGAAGCTAAGATCATCTCCACGCGCAAACTGCGCGGCAAAGGGTTCGAAGGGCTGATCGTCTCCCACGCGATGTACGAAGACATTGCCCAGCAGATTGAGGAGGCCGGCGCAGATCGCACCTACCTGACCATGAGCGAAGCCGGCGCAGGCCTGGCCGAGAACGTCTCCCGCGAACTGCAAGCCAACAGCTGACCGGTAACCGCTGCAGCGCCATGCCTGGCAGGCTCCCGAGGCTCGCCAGTCATAATTGTGCACAATTTTCAAATTTCTTGTTTCAACAGCTGTTCACAGGTTGTTATAGTCGAGTCCAACCTGACCGATCGAACAGCTTTTCGACGATCAGGTAGCGAGGTCCGTGCAGCCTCGAAAGCCCATGACCGAACAATAACGAATGGCAGGCTTGACTCATGACCGCAACCGAATCCAGGAGCGGTGACGCTCCCAACCAGGACCTGATCTATCAACTCGAAGATCGCCCGGGTCCGATCCCCGCTACATTCGCGGCGATACAGCACGTACTCGCCAGCTTCGTCGGGGTCATCACCCCCACCCTGATCATCGGCAGCGTGCTGGGCCTGGGCGATTATGTGCCCTACCTCGTCAGCATGGCGCTGTTCGTCTCCGGCATCGGCACCTTCATCCAGGCCAAGCGCATTGGCCCGATCGGCGCGGGCATGCTCTGCCTCCAGGGCACCAGCTTCGGCTTTCTCAGCGTGATTCTTGCGGCGGGCTTTATCGTCAAGAACCGCGGCGGAACGCCGGAAGACATCCTGGCCACGTTGTTTGGCGTGAGCTTCTGCGCGGCCTTCGTGGAAATCGCTGTCAGTCGATGCATCGACAAGCTGCGCCGAATCATTACGCCCGTGGTTACCGGCACCATCATCAGCCTGATGGGCCTGTCGCTGATCAAGGTCTCGATGACCGACATCGCTGGCGGTTACGGCGCTGAAAACCCGGGCGCCTTGCAGAATCTGGCACTGGCCGGACTGGTGCTGGGCACCATCATCGTACTCAACCGCTTCGGCATTCCGCTGCTGCGCTTGTCAGCAGTGATCGTCGCGCTGGTGGTCGGCTATGTAGCCGCCTGGATGATGGGCATGGTGGATTTTTCCAGCCTCGCCGCCTTGCCGGCCGTTAGCGTGCCGCAACCATTCAAATTCGGCTTCGCCTTCGACTGGATGGCCTTCATCCCCATCGCAGTGATCTTTCTGATCACACCGCTGGAAACCGCTGGCGACCTGACTGCCAACTCGATGATTTCGCGCCAGCCGGTCAAGGGCCCGCTGTACATGAAGCGAATCAAGGGCGGCATTCTTGGCGATGGCTGCAGCTCATTGCTGGCGGCCACCTTCAACAGCCTGCCCATGACCACCTTCAGCCAGAACAATGGCGTGATCCAGCTGACCGGCGTCGCCAGTCGTCACGTCGGGCTCTACATCGCTGGCATCCTGATCCTGCTGGCGCTGTTCCCGGTAGTCGGCGGCGTGTTGCAACTGATGCCCAAGCCGGTGCTCGGCGGCGCCACGCTGATCATGTTCGGCACCGTGGCCATCGCCGGGATCAAGATCCTGGCCGAAGCGGGCCTCAACCGTCGCAACATGCTTATCGTGGCGATCTCGCTGGGCCTGGGGCTGGGCGTCGCCGCCGTTCCGGAGGTGCTGACAAACCTGCCCGATGTCCTGAAGAACATCTTCGGTTCACCGATCACCATCGGTGCCTTCAGCGCCATCCTGCTCAACTTCTTCCTCCCGCGCGAGCCGGAAGAAATGGATGATTACGATCCGGACAACCTGATCGAGGACTCGGTCGGCACTAACACTTTGGCCGTGAATATCCCCGATTACTCCAAGGTCCATCCGAAAGCCACCACCTCGGACCCTTCGGCTCAGCTGACACCTACCGGCTGATCGACCCCGCGCCCGGCCAGACGAGCCGGGCGCTGCACCCGCATTCATCACAACAACAAAACCAAAGGGTATCTCCATGACTTTCAAGCGCACTCCCCTGTCGCTGGCGCTGGCCGGCTGCCTGCTGTCCGCCCCGGCCTTCGCCGACGGCATGCTGCAGTGGCAGAACAACAGCCTCAGCTATCTCTACGGCAAGGATTTCAAAGTCGACGCTGGCGAGATCCAGCAGACCGTGACCTTCGAACACGCCAGCGGCTGGAGCTGGGGCGACATGTTCCTGTTTGTCGATAACAAGTGGTACAACGGCCTATCCGGCGAAGAAGGCCACACCTACTACGGGGAATTCAGCCCGCGCCTGTCGTTCGGCAAACTGAGCGGTCAGGACATGAGCTTCGGCCCAGTCAAGGACGTGCTGCTGGCAGCCACCTACGAGCGCGGCGAAAGCAGCGCCGGCCGACCCAATCAGACCTACCTGCTCGGCCCAGCTGTCGATCTCGACGTGCCCGGCTTCGATCGACTCGCCATCAACGTCTACTACCGTAAACCCGACGGCACTACCCGTCGCGCCTCGGGCCAGTGGCAGGTCACGCCAACCTGGGCCATGACCTTCCCAGTCGGCAAATCGGACATTCTGTTCGATGGCTTCATCGACTGGGTAGTCAACGATGCCGGCTCGGAGCGCAGCGGAGACTTCATGTCGAAAAACCTGCATATCAACCCTCAGATCAAGTACGACCTGGGCAAGGCGCTGGACGGCGAGCCGGGCAAACTCTACGTCGGTATTGAATACGACTACTGGTCTGACAAGTACGGCATAGAAGACGGTGGGTTTGTGAGTGATCTGGTCGGGGGCACCAACCAGAACACCGCCAGCTTGCTGGTCAAGGCTCACTTTTAACCGCAGCCAGCTACAAAAAAAAGCAGCCAGATGGCTGCTTTTTTTATTGCTACATGGCTACCGGTGAAGGCGAACCGTCAGCGCGCAACCACTCATCAAGTGGGACGCGCACGGCTATTAGAGTTTGAAGCTACCCATCTGCCGACTGAGATCATCCGCAAGACGACTCAATTGCTGACAATCTTCGCGACAGCCCTGCACATCGCTGGCAGTCGCCTGTGCCAGATCGGCGATGCCTTGCACGTTATGGGTGATCTCTTCAGTAACGCTGCTCTGCTCTTCGGTCGCAGCCGCCACTTGGGTGTTCATGTCACTGATCGCCTCGACCTGTTCGGTGATGGCACCGAGGGAAAGCCCCGTGCGCTGGCTGGCCTGCACCCCAGCACCGGTCGCAGCCTGCCCCGCATGCATCGAGTTCACTGCATTCTCGGCACCACTCTTGAGCCCCTGGATCATCTGCTGAATTTCATCCGTCGACGTCTGGGTCCGGCTGGCAAGCGTTCGTACCTCATCGGCAACCACTGCGAAACCACGCCCCATCTCGCCGGCACGTGCAGCCTCGATGGCCGCGTTGAGGGCCAGCAGGTTGGTCTGTTCGGAGATGCTCCGGATCACCGCCAGCACCTTGTCGATGGACGCGACCTGCTGCGCCAGGTCAGTAACCGACTCAGCCGCACGGCCGATCTCGCCTGACATCTTCTCGACATGGGCGATCGAGTCGCTGACGACTTTGCGCGCGTCCATCGCCTCGCTGCGTGCACCTTGTGAGGCCTGTGCGGCATTACTGGCGTTGCGCGCGATCTCCTGCACGGTCAGGCCCATCTCATGCACCGCAGTGGCAACCATATCGGTCATTTCATGCTGACGACCGGCGCGTGTCGCGGTGTTGTCAACCACCTGAGCCACCTGTCCGACAGCCGTACGCAGTTGCTGGCTGGTGTTCAGCACATCGCCGATCAATTCGCGCAGGCTACCGATGAAGCGGTTGAAGCCACGCGCCAGATCACCCAGCTCGTCGGCTCGGCTCTCGTCCAGACGACGGGTAAGGTCGCCACCCCCGCCACCGATTTCAACGAGTGCGCTGGTCACCTGACGGATAGGCTTCACCAGCCCGCGCGCTAGCACCACCACCAGGCCGAGGAACACCAGTGCGATGCAGGCACCAATCAGGCTAATAATCCACATCGTGCGGCGCGCCTCGGCAAAGATTTCTGCTTCCGGCACTTCGCTGACCAGCACCCAACCCAGGCTTTCCAGAGGCTGAGCGATCGCCAGGAAGGCTTCGCCGTCACGCTCGAATCGCACCGCGTCGGGTGCGCCATTGAGGAGCTTCTGCGCGGCATCGCTGCCTGTCAGCGCGCTAAGCTCGACTTGGTCGTTGTTCTCGGTTTTGGGGTGAACCTTGACGCGGCCATCCGCAGCGATGAGGTACACCTCACCGCGCTCGCCGAAGCGGAAGTTGCTGACCAGCTCAGACATGCTTTTGAGGCTGAAGCCAAGACCAGCCACCCCAACGGTCTTGCCGTCTGCCTCGATGCGCTGGTTGATGAACAAGGTCGGCTGGCGGGAGGCTTTGTCGATGTCGATTTCGAAGCGCCGTTCGATGCCGCTGTCGACCAGGCCGTAGAACCAGCCATCACCCGCAGCACTGCGGTTGAGCGTTCGCGAGAGTCCCGCTTCGGAGTAGTAGTTGCCACTGTCGAGCACGGCAATCGAGGTGGTCAACGCGTTCTGCTGAGCCTTGACGCCCTCAAGGTAACGGCCCATCGCGTCCGCCTGGTCAGCGCTCTCGCCTTCACGCAGCCAGTCCTGAACCAGCGTATTGCCGGCAATCCCGGCCGTCGCGGTAATCGGCGCCGCCAATGTGCGCTCAATATCGTTGCGGATTGCCGAAATATTGGCAGGCAACGCTTGCCCCACCAGGTAGCGCTCGGCAAGGCGATTGACCGCCGATGAATAAATCAGAATGACGATCAGGATGCTGGTAAGCAACGCCGCCCCCATGCTGACGATCAATTGCCATTGGATACTGCGTTGCATGAAAGGCATGTGCGTTACCTCTGTTGTTTTTTGTTAACGTACACAACCCTGAGAGCAATGTGTATACATAAATAATGTTTGACGCCAACATTCTATCGGTCGAAACAACCGAGGCTTGATGACCGTTTGGCGGATTGCGAAGACCCAGCTCGATTGAGCGCTGTGGACCGGCGCTCTTGACTTGCGACTTCTATGACGTGCCTTGGCGGAAGGCATAGGCTCGATGTCTTCCAGCGCTCAGGTTCCGCTCGCACCAAGGTTGCCGTCCTGCCTTGAGGCCGTTCAGAAGCCGATGCTAGGATGCCGCGGCAGGCCACCAGGCTGGGTGGTCATGAATTGAACAGGCCCTATGTCCAGTATCCGCGAACGCAACAAAGAACTGATCCTTCGTGCTGCTAGCGAAGAATTCGCCGAGAAGGGCTTCGCCGCCAGCAAAACCAGCGACATCGCCGACCGCGCCGGGCTGCCCAAACCCAACGTTTACTACTATTTCAAAAGCAAGGAAAACCTCTATCGTGAGGTACTGGACAGCATCGTCGAGCCCTTGCTGCAGGCGTCTGCCCCGTTCAATCAGCCCGGCGAACCGGCAGACGTGTTACGCGCCTACATCCGCACCAAGATTCGTATCTCCAGGGAACACGCTTGCGCCTCTAAGGTATTTGCCAGCGAGATCATGCATGGCGCGCCACATCTACCAGCCGAGCGTGCCGCGCAGCTCAATGCTCAGGCCAGCCATAATGTGGCTCGCATCCGGGGCTGGATTGAAAAGGGACTGATGGCGACCGTCGACCCTCATCACCTGATGTTCAGCATCTGGGCGGCGACCCAGACCTACGCCGATTTCGACTGGCAGATTTCCGCAGTTACCGGCAAGCCCGAACTCGATGATGCTGACTATGAAGCCGCCGCGGAAACGATCATCCGGATGGTCATCAAGGGTTGCGAGGTAAAGGAAGCGAATTCTGTTGGCTAACTCTGAGATCAAACCTCGTTGGAGCTTATGGCATAGCCCTGAGGCATCTCTTTCCGGTTCAATCAGGATTCGATCAAGGGCCCGGCAGAACATCCAACAATCTGATACGTTTTGCCTCGCGCGCATATACCCGTCTTTGACGCATCACTCGCGACAACCAATACTTGCGCTGGGTACCGGCTCGGAAGAAGGAAGTTCTATTGACCGCATTGCGCAACAGTCTGTCTAGGAAGCTGCTCCGCATCGTTCTGCTGTCTGCGCTCGCCGTTGGCCTGGTACTGAGCTGCGCGCAGATCGTCTTCGATGCTTACAAGACCCGCCAGCTGATCGATGCCGAAGCCCAACGAATCCTGCGCATGACCCGCGACCCGTCCACTCAGGCGATCTATAGTCTGGACCGGGAAATGGGCGCGCAGGTCATGGAAGGACTGTTCCAGCACGAGTCGATTCGTAAAGCCTCGATTGGCCACCCAGGGGAAGCGCCGCTGGCGGCCAAGTCCCGCCCGCTTATGCCACGCTCCTCGCGTTGGTTGACCGACCCGATACTAGGCCGCGATCAGGAATTCTCGATCCCCCTGATCGGCCGCCCGCCTTATAACGAGTACTACGGCGATCTGCGTATCACACTCGATACCGCCCCATATGGCGAAGCGTTTCTCAGCAGCTCGGCCGTGCTCTTCGTCGTCGGCATCCTGCGTGCGCTGGTACTGGGCTTACTGCTGTATCTGATCTATGAATGGCTGCTGACACGACCGCTGACCAAGCTCATCGAGCACATGTCGCGCATCAACCCGGGCCGCCCCGGCGAGCACTCGCTGCCGATGCCCAAGGGGCATGAGCGCAATGAACTGGGGCTTTGGGTCGAAACGGCCAATGGTCTGCTCGCCTCCATTCAGCACAACATGCAGTTGCGCCATGCCGCCGAAAGCAACCTGCAACGCATGACCCAATACGACTCGCTCACCAACCTGCCCAACCGCCTGCAGTTGCAACAGCAACTGGACAACATCCTGAGCGAAGCCGCCCGACTGCAACGTCGCGTGGCCGTGCTCTGCCTCGGGCTGGACGATTTCAAGGGCATGAACGAACAGTTCAGCTACCAGAACGGCGATCGCCTGCTGGTGGCGCTGGCCGATCGTCTACGCAGCCAAAGTGGGCGTGTCGGAGCACTCGCCCGGCTGGGCGGCGACCAATTCGTACTGGTGCTGGTCGGTTTCGAGCAACCCTACGAAGCCGCCGAGCTGGCGCAGAAGGTGCTCGATGATCTGGAGCGGCCCGTCACCCTCGACGATCAGCACATACGGTTGCGCGCCACAATAGGCATCACGCTGTACCCCGAAGACGGTAGCAGCACTGAAAAGCTGCTGCAGAAAGCTGAGCAGACCATGACACTGGCCAAGAGCCGCTCACGCAATCGCTATCAGTTCTACGTAGCCAGCATCGACAGCGAAATGAGGACGCGCCGGGAGTTGCAGAATGACCTGGCCGAGGCGCTTACCCGAGGCGAGTTTCACCTGGTCTATCAGCCGCAGATCGACTACCGCCTCAAACGCATCACCGGTGTCGAAGCCTTGCTTCGCTGGTCTCACCCAAGCGGCAAGATGGTTCCGCCCGATATATTCATCCCTCTCGCCGAACAGAACGGCAGCATCATCGCCATAGGCGAGTGGGTGCTCGACCAGGCCTGCCGACAGCTGAGCGAATGGCATCAACAAGGTTTCAGTGATCTACGCATGGCCGTCAACCTGTCCACGGTTCAACTGCACCACGCCGGGCTGCCGGCGATGATCAGCAACCTGCTCAGCAGTCACAGGCTCCCGCCCGAGACGCTTGAGCTCGAGGTGACGGAAACGGGCCTGATGGAAGACATCGCCGCCGCCACCCATAACCTGCACTGCCTGCGCCGCTCCGGCGCGTTGATCGCCATTGATGATTTCGGCACCGGCTATTCATCGCTGAGCTATCTGAAAAGCCTGCCGCTGGACAAGATCAAAATCGACAAGAGCTTCGTTCGCGATATGGCAGCTGTTGAAGGCGATACGACCATCGTTCGAGCCATCATCCAGCTGGGCAAGAGCCTGGGCATGCTGGTGATCGCCGAGGGTGTGGAGACCGCCGAGCAGGAACGCTACCTGATCGACGAAGGCTGCAATGAAGGCCAGGGTTACTACTACAGCAAACCCGTGGCGGCGCCTGAACTCACCGCGTTGCTCGAGCAATCGCTGCGGTTCGAGCACAGTCTCAACCCCGAGCACCTATAAACGCTGCTCGCCGCGCCGTGAACCAAGCGCGGCCCCTCTAATGCCAACCCAAGAGCGTCAACGATGAAGCGTTTTGTATTGATCGACACCGCCGAAATTCCGGATGGCGGCGGTGCCCTGTGCCTGTTCGAGTATGGCGACGACTTCGTTATCAAGATTCAGGGCGGTAACGGTAACCAGCTGATGAACACCCGCACGCACGGCTCGGAAGATGCGCTGGCGGAGATACCCTGCCGCAAGATCGCGCAGCGGCCGCAACCACGGGTGCTGATTGGCGGCTTGGGCATGGGCTTCACCCTCGCTTCGGCGCTCAGGCATCTCGGCGATGATGCCGAGGTGCAGATCGCTGAGCTAGTTCCCGGCGTGATCGACTGGAACCGTGGCCCATTGGGCGCGAAGTCCGGCATGCCGATCAACGATCCACGAACCCGCGTACTGCGTAGCGATGTCGCCGAGGTTCTGAAGAGCGAGCCGCAGGGCTACGACGCCATCATGCTTGATGTAGACAACGGTCCCGAGGGGCTGACCCGCAAGAGCAACAGCTGGTTGTATTCCTCAACCGGGCTCGACGCTTGCGCCAGGGCGCTGCGCCCCAAAGGTCTGCTTGCCGTATGGTCGGCCAGTGCAGATCAGGCCTTCTCCCAACGACTTGCGAGGTCAGGTTTCCTCGCCGAAGAAGTCCAAGTGTTCGCGCACGGGAATCGCGGCACCCGGCATACCATCTGGATTGCTGAAAAGCGTAAGTGAAGCGCGGAGCGCTCAGTGGTGATAGCTTATGGCCATCAAGGCAGCTGTCCGCATCCGAAGCGATCCACTACACTCAATCCTGCCAAGACCGGTCCGTCCCATTACCGCGCAGTACTCGAGTGGTACGTACGATGAAAACCGAGCCTCCCCCCTCGCTGGAAACTGTTCTGGATTTGATGCTTGATGCGGTCTGCGTGGTCGACGCCGATGGCTGCTTCGTCTATGTCAGCGCTGCTTGCGAAAGCATTTTTGGCTATACGCAGGAGGAAATGATCGGTCGTCAGATGATGGAATTGGTGGCGCCCGAAGACCGCGAGCGCACCCTGCTGGCGGCGCAGCAGGTGATGTCAGGCCAACCCAGCCTGCATTTCGAAAACCGCTATATCCGCAGAGACGGACAACGGGTAGATATCATGTGGTCGGCCCGCTGGTCAGAAGATGACCAGTTACGTGTCGGTGTGGCGCGCGACATAACCCGACGCAAGCGTTCCGAATCGCTGCAAGAAGCGGTCTACGCAATATCCGAGGCGGCCCACAATGCCGCCGATCTGCCCTCATTGTTCGAACAGGTCCATCAGATCACCAGCCGGCTTATCCCGACGCCGAGCTTTTTCGTCGCCTTGAACGCGCCCGATCAGGGCCGGCCGATATTTCCCTACGTCAGAACCGATGGCGATCCAGCACGACTTCCCCTCGATCCGGCTGCGGTGCTGTGCGCAGAAGTCACTCGGACCGGGCAGGCGCTGCTGCTGACAGCGAGTACCGAAGGCGTCTGCGACACCCTCAAGGCATTGGCCGCCACGGAGAGCTTCTGCTGGTTAGCAGCGCCACTCTCGACCCGTCAGGGCTGCATCGGCGCGCTACTACTCAACGATACGGCACAGAACGCCACCTATTGCGAGCAAGACACAGACCTGCTGCAGTTCGTCGCCAACCAGGTCGCCACCGCCATCGAACGCAAACAGCTGCAGGCTCGCCTCGAGCGGATGGCGCAATACGATGAGCTTACCGGCCTGCCCAGTCGCGCATTCCTGTTCGACCGGCTAAAAACCGCCCTGGCGCGCGCGCGGCGCAATGACGAGCGGTTATCACTGCTGTATCTGGATCTCAATGGGTTCAAACAGGTCAACGATGGCTATGGGCACAGCGTGGGCGACCTGCTGCTGCAAGCCTTCGCTCGTCGGCTTACCCAACACACCCGTGAAACTGACACGGTTGCGAGAATGGGTGGCGACGAATTCGTCGTGTTGCTGGAAGGCAGCCCGACAGCAGCCGATACGGCAGTAGTAGTCACGCACATTCTCGCCGCGATGCAAGCGCCGATAGAACTCGCCGGCTTGGCCCTGGCGATTCAACCGAGCATCGGCGTGGCCCACTTTCCAGAACACGGAACTGACGAAGCATCGCTGCTCAGGCGCGCTGATGAGGCGATGTACCAGGCGAAATCAGCGAGCGCACAGCAGCGCGCAAACAACGGCCCTGTCATCGACATTGCGCCCCATCAAGATCATCGCTAAGCGATACGTGCATGGCTGTCTGATTCGGCCGTCGTGGCTCAACCTACGACCTGGGTTGCCAGCAACGCCGCGCCAAGCAGACAAAGCATCGCCCCGCCAGCCGCCTGCCAGCGATAGCGCCGAACGAGCACTTCCTCACCATGACTGGACAGCACGAACGGCAAATCCTCAGCGGGGCGCGCCAGCTGGTGCAGCGCTTGCCGGCCGCTGGCTAGTCGATGGCGTTGTTGCGCTTCCAGGCTGGCGGCGAGGCGCACACGGCTCCACTCCGCCTGATCGAGTTGGCCGTCGCGGTTATGGTCAAAACGCTGCAATAGCCCGGCGTAGTCTTCTTTCCATTCGCGCACCACTTGGCCCTGGGCAGCCTGCAGGTCGAGGCCCTGCCGGCCACCGCCAGATGTACGAAACTCGCCAATCGCATACAACGGCTCGTCAGCGTGCAGCCGCTCCTCGGTGTACCGGTACCGGTACTGGCGGTGGCCAGTGAGCCAGGCCAGCACACCGCTAGACGGCGCACCTCGAGGGTGGCGCTGGTCACCGGTCCAGCAATCACGTCGTGCGGGGAGCACTTCAGCGCCTCGAGGATCGATCAGACACTCTCCGGTCGCATCAAACAACCGCAACAGCCCTTCGCTGCTGCCCTGTTCCAACACGCTCCAGCTCCCGCGCTTGCTGCCGGTTCGGTATTCCTCGATACGATAGCGCCACCAGAGGCAGGGCGTGGCCGTCAGCGGCGCCATTAATGGCGGCGTATCGGGAAGGTCGCGCAGCACCCCGGCCAGCTCGACATAACCTTGCGCCGCCGAGCGAATCCTCGAAGTCGGCGTATCCAATAAGTGGCGCAGTTTCGACCAGCGACTGACCCACAGCCAGCCGCCAACCAGACACATCGCCACGCCTGCAGCGATTAGCAGCACCTGAACCCCCAGCTCAACTGAACAGCGGCTTCAGGTCGACATCGGCTTTTTCCGCCTCGCTGAACTGCAGCAAAGGGGCCGCGCGGAATCCGAACGCGCGAGCCAGCAAGACATCGGGAAACTGCTCGATGCGTACGTTGTTCAGATTGACTGATTCGTTGTACAGCTCGCGGCGATCGGCGATGCCGCTTTCCAGGCCGCTGATGCGCTGCTGCAGATGCCGAAAACTCTCGTTCGCACGCAGCTCTGGATAGCTCTCGGCCAAGGCGAAGAGGCGTCCGAGTCCGGCGCGCAATCCGGTTTCGGCCTGGCCAAGCGCACCAACGTTGCCTTGCTCGCGCGCATCGGAGACCGCAGTGCGCGCCCTGATCACCTGCTCCAGGGTGCTGCGTTCGTGCTGCATGTACTGCTTGCAGGTTTCCACCAGCTTGGGCAATTCATCATGACGCTGGCGCAACAGCACGTCGATGTTCGACCAGGCCTTGCTTACTCCATGCTTGAGGCGCACCAGACCGTTATAGAGAACCACGGCATAAGCCGCGGCGAGAAACAGCAGGACCCATGCAACGGCGGCACTCAGGCTCATCAGGGCGACTCCATAAGATGACCAGACTCGGAGGTGGCATTCTAGCCGCACCGGCTGAAGCGATACGCGACCTGTTACACGCATTTTCTTTGCACAAAATGCAAATCTTTCGCATTATGTTCTGCATCCATTTGTCGCAGCCCTGCTGTCGGCTCACTCAAACCACCCTGCAAGCAAAGGAACCCGCCATGCTACGCACTCCCGTCTGGGCTACCGCCAGCCTTCTGGCTGTCGCCATTTCACTCGCTGGTTGCGGCGAAGACAAAGCACCGGCCGAACAGGCCGCTGCCCCGCAAGCCGCCACAACCCAGAGCGAACCGGCACCGGCTGCCCAAGAGACCGTGAACAGCGAAGCCGCGCAGGCCGTGGTCAAGCACTACGCCGATATCGCACATGCTGTCTTCAGCGACGCGCACAGTGCCGCTCTGAAACTGCAGGATGCCGTCGACGCACTCCTGGCCAATCCGACCGAAGAAACCCTGCAAGCGGCCAAAGCCGCCTGGATCGCCGCCCGCGTTCCGTATATGCAGAGCGAAGTGTTCCGCTTCGGCAACCCGGTCGTCGACGACTGGGAAGGTCAGCTCAACGCCTGGCCGCTGGACGAAGGCATGATCGACTACGTCGAAGGCGACTATCAGCACGCCCTCGGCAACCCTGGCGCCACCGCCAACATCATCGCCAACAAAGAGCTGCAGATTGGCGAAGACAAGATCGACGTCAGCGAGATCACCGGTGAGAAGCTTGCCAGCCTGAACGAACTGGCCGGATCCGAAGCCAACGTCGCGACGGGCTACCATGCCATCGAGTTCCTTCTCTGGGGTCAGGACCTGAACGGCACCAACGCTGGCGCTGGCGAACGTCCGGTGAGTGACTTCATCGAAGGTGAAGGCTGCACTGGCGGCAATTGCGACCGCCGTCGCGCCTACCTGAAGGCCGCCACCGAGCTGCTGGTCAGTGACCTCGAAGAAATGGTCAACGAGTGGAAGCCGGGCGCAGACAACTACCGCGCCAGCCTCGAAAAAGAGTCGGCCGAAAATGGCCTGCGCAAAATGTTCTTCGGTATGGGTAGCCTGTCGCTGGGCGAGCTGGCCGGCGAACGCATGAAAGTCGCACTTGAAGCCAACTCGCCAGAAGACGAGCACGACTGCTTCAGCGACAACACGCACAACTCCCACTACTACAACGCCAAAGGCATTCGTAACGTCTACCTCGGCGAGTACGAGCGCATCGATGGCAGCAAGCTGACCGGTCCAAGCCTGGCGTCGCTGGTCGAAGGCACTGCGCCTGAGGTCAACAGCACCCTGAAGACCGACCTGGAAACCACCGAAGCCAAGCTGCGCGTGCTGGTCGAAAGCGCCGAAAACGGCGAGGCCTTCGATCAGTTGATCGGCCCAGATAACAGCGAAGGCCAGGAAAAGGTCCGCGCTGCGATCGCCGCGCTGGTTCAGCAGACCGGTTCGATCGAGAAGGCAGCTGCCGCTTTGGGCATCAGCGACCTGAACCCGGACACCGCTGACCACGAGTTCTGATACACCGGCCTAAGGGGTGGCGCAACGCCGCCCCTCTGGCACTGATGCGCCCTCTGACGCCAGCTTTACTGCTTGGCTGGCCAATCGGCTTTTCGCCAAATGCAAATTGCTCTTATTCAACCACTCGTAGCCTGCTAACATTAGCGCCCTTTCAGAGGCCTTGGGCTACCGATGCGTCCGTTTTTCTTCCCTGTCGTTGCGCTGCTGCTGGCTCTGGGCCTGACGGCATGCGATGAAAACCCGCCACGCTTTGAACAGGCCGAACCAGGCGAGGCGCTATCGGGTGGCAGCACTACGGTCATCAAGTCCGACCAGAACGCCTTCTCGATGCCATCCGCCAACCTGTCACCGGTTCGCCGTCTGGACTTCAGCGTCGGCAACAGCTTCTTTCGCAACCCTTGGGTCATCGCACCCTCCTCGACGACGGCACGCGACGGTCTTGGCCCATTGCTCAACACCAACGCCTGTCAGAACTGCCACATCAAGGATGGCCGTGGCCGCCCGGCGGAAGCCGAGCGTGGCAATGCAGTGTCGATGCTGGTGCGCCTGTCGATTCCGGCAGGCAAGGAGCACGCCGAGGTTGTCCATGAGCGAGGCATCGCGCCCGAGCCCACCTATGGCGGCCAGCTGCAGGACATGGCGATTCCTGGCGTCGCGCCGGAGGGCAAGGTTCGCCTCAGCTACAGTATGCACACCGAACGATTCGCCGACGGTTTTGAGGTCGAACTACGTTCGCCGCAGCTGACAATTACCGACCTGGGCTACGGCCCGATGCATCCCGACACGCAGTTCTCGGTCCGCGTGGCGCCCGCAATGGTCGGCCTTGGCCTGCTAGAGGCGATCCCGGAAGCGGCGATACTCGCCAACGCCGATCCGGACGACCGCAACGGTGATGGCATTTCCGGGCGCCCGAACCGGGTGTTCGATCAGGTCACACGGGAGACCAGCCTGGGTCGCTTCGGCTGGAAGGCCGGCCAGCCGAACCTGAACCAACAGAACGCTGATGCGTTCTTCAATGACATGGGTCTGACTACCAGCCTGCTGTCCGGGAACAGCTGCACGCAAGCGCAGACTGATTGCCTGGCGATGCCCGACGGCGGCGAACCTGAAGTCAGCGACCATATTCTGTCGCTGGTGCTGTTCTATTCACGCAACCTGGGCGTACCGGCTCGACGCAACGTGGACGACCCGCAGGTCCTGGCGGGCAAGACGGTGTTCCACCGCGCGGGTTGCCAAAGCTGTCACGTCCCGAAATTCACGACTGGCGAGGCGGCCGAGCCGGAGCTCGCTAACCAGGTGATCCGCCCGTATACCGACCTGCTGCTGCATGACATGGGCGAAGGGCTGGCCGATCACCGTCCGGAATTCGAGGCCACGGGGCGTGAATGGCGTACCCCGCCGCTCTGGGGCCTCGGCATGACCGAGGCTGTCAGCGGGCATACCCAGCTTCTGCATGACGGTCGCGCGCGCAATCCGCTCGAAGCCATACTCTGGCATGGTGGCGAAGCGGAGCGCGCCAAGCAGGCCGTGCTCGGCTTCGACAGCGATGAGCGCAGCGCCCTGCTGGCCTTTCTCGAGTCTCTTTAATGCCGAACCAGACGCACCCGTGCCCAGCCCTGAGGAGCAACATGTACCCCAACCGAATCTTCCGTGCCGTCACTGCCACCGCACTGGGCCTGCTATTAGGTGCCTGTGCACCATCCGATCCATACGCGCAGACGAGCCAGGCACTGACCGAGGAAGTGCTGTTGCCGGCCTACGCCGACTGGGCCGAAGCCAACCGCCGTATGGCAGCCAGCAGCATCGCCTTCTGTGCAGACAACGAGGAGCTGGCCGATGCGCGCGAGGCGTTCCTTCAGGCGCAGCTCGCCTGGGCCGGATTGCAGTCCTTGCTGATCGGGCCGATGGGTGAGGGCAACCGTGCCTGGCAAGTACAGTTCTGGCCTGACAAGAAGAACCTGGTCGGTCGCCAGATCGGCTCGCTGCTGAAAAGGAAGCCCCAACTGACGCAGGCGGACCTGGAGAGCGGCAGCGTCGTGCTGCAAGGGCTATCTGCCTATGAATATGTGCTGTACGACAAGGCCGTCGATCTGACCGACAGCGCGACCAAGGCGCGCTATTGTCCCTTGCTGCAAGCCATCGGTGAGCATCAGCAGAAGCTCGCAGCCGACATGCTGCAGACCTGGAGGGCCAAAGACGGCATGGCCGCCCAGCTAAGCGAATTTCCCAACGAGCGCTACGCCGAATCAGCCGAAGCGATTGCCGACCTGCTCCGAGTCCAGGTCACTGCACTGGACGGCCTGAAGAAAAAACTCGGCGCACCGCTGGGTCGCCAGAGCAAAGGCTTTCCGCAGCCCTTCCAGGCCGAAGCCTGGCGCAGCGACGCCACTCTGCCCAGCATCGATGCCGCGCTCGCAGGCGCTCAGCAGCTCTGGCTGGGCACGGATGGGAACGGTCTCAAGGCGCTGGTACCGACCGAGCAGGCTGATCTGACCAAACGCATCGATGTCGCGTACGAAACGGCGCGCCAACATCTGGTGGATATCATGCTGCCGTTCAGCGAGTTGATTGCCGACGAAGCCGGTCGAGCACGTCTCGATGCGCTGTACCAGGACATCGATGCTTTGCACCGTCTGCACCAGACCGAACTGGCGCGCGCCCTCGGGGTGCAGATCGGCTTCAACGCTCACGACGGAGACTGATATGAAACGCCGTGCTTTCCTTGGCCTGGGCAGCGCGCTGGTGGCCGCGTCAGCCGTTGGCGGCTGGACGTTGACCCATCACACTGAACAACCGCTACTTCTCTCGGCGCGTAACGATGCCGATGGCCGCCACTATGCGGTCGGCTACCGGCTCGATGGCAGCCCGGTATTTGCCACGCGGGTCAAGGAGCGCTGCCACGATGTCTATGCGCATCCGCATCTGCCGCTTGCGGTGTTCGTCGGGCGTCGACCGAGCCGTGAAAGCTATCTGATCGACAGCCGTGACGGGACGTTGCTTCAGGTACTGACGTCACCACCTGACCGCCATTTCTATGGCCACGGAGTGTTCCACTCGAGCGGTGACTGGTTCTATACCACCGAAAACGATACCGCCGAAGCCGGTCGCGGCGTGCTTGGCGTCTATCGCGTCGAGGGCCGCCAACTGATACGGAGCGGTGAGCGTTCGACCCACGGTATCGGGCCGCACCAGCTACTGTGGATGCCCGATGGCGAGACCCTGGTGATCGCCAACGGCGGGATCCGGACCGAGGCCGACAGCCGGGAAATGATGAATCTCCACGCCATGGAGCCCAGCCTGGTGCTGTTGCACCGCGATGGCACGCTGATCAGCAAGGAACAGTTACCCGAGCAGACGAATAGCGTGCGTCACCTCGCGGTAGCGGCGGACGGCACGGTGGTGTCGGGCCAGCAGTATGAAGGCGACCCGATAGATCCGGTGCCACTGCTGGCGATCAAGCGTCCCGGCCAGGCGTTCCAGGCGTTCCCGCTGGGTGAAGCGCAACGCCAGACCATGAACCAGTACACCGCTAGCCTGGCGATCAATGACAGCCTTCGCCTGCTAGCCGTGACCGCGCCACGTGGCAACAAGGTGTTCATCTGGGACTTGGATACAGCAGCGCTGCGTGAGGAAATTCATCTACCGGACTGTGCTGGCGTCGGGGCAGTCGAGCAAGGTTTTGTCGTCAGCTCCGGCCAGGGCCGCTGCCGCCTCGTAGACTGCACCGGCAAGGCGTTCGTCAGTACCCCGCTGCAGCTACCCCCAGGGCTTTGGGATAATCATCTGCGACTGGTCTGAAAGCCTTCAAGTATCGAACAAGCCGGCCGAAAAGCCGGCAAGCGAACAGTCTTTCTGACTGCACGTTGGAAACTTGCCCCTAGCGCAAGCGCATCCTCTTCGATACGAGAACGCCCAGATGTTCCTGAAAAAATCCCTGCGTGCCCAGCTGCTCGCGCTGATAGGCGGAAGCTTGTTGTTGATGCTGGCCATCGCGCTCGCCAGCTTTTCGTTTCTCTCCGATGACATCGGGGCGTATCAGCGTCTTCTCAAAGGACCGATCGAAGCCTCACGCCTCATTGATCAATCCAACCTCGAGTTCAAAGTGCAGGTTCAGGAGTGGAAGAACGTATTGCTGCGCGGTAAGTCTCCGGAAAACCTGGCCAAATACTGGCAGAGTTTCGAGGAACAGGAACGCAAGGTACAGACGCTGCTTGGCACCCTGATACAGCAAAGCCAGGGCGACCCGGCATTGGCGGGCCAGATCAAAAGCCTGCGTGACGAACACCTGAAGCTTGGCACGGCCTATCGCGCGGGACGCGATGCATTCATCGCTGCCGGCGCGGATCCGGCTGCAGGCGACGCGGCTGTCAAAGGCATCGACCGTGACACCAGCGAGCAGCTCAGCGCACTGGTCGCACAACTACGTGATTCGGCCCTCGGCAGCTCGGAAACTATCAGCGAAGCGGCAGACCGGACCATCACTGTTGGGGCCCTGATCATGCTTGCCGCTGGCGTGCTGATCGGCCTGTTCAGTGCCTGGCTGGTCAATCGCAACCTGATCAATCCGATCCGCCATCTGATCGATCATGTTGCCAATCTCAGCAAGGGCAACTTCAAAGAGCGTGTGGACACCAGCCGAGCTGATGAACTGGGTCGTCTTGCGGTTGCCGCCAACGTGCTACGCGACTTCCTCGCCGATACCTTCACCCGTTTGCAGCGCAGCACATCAGATTTGGACACCGCCAGCGGGGAGCTCAACGCGATTGCGGCCCTGATGGGCCAAGGCACCCGCGAGCAGTTTTCCCGAACCGATCAGGTCGCCACAGCGATGCACGAGATGTCTGCCACCGCGCAAGAGGTCGCACGCCATGCTGCCGACGCTGCGCACGCCGCAGACGCTGCCGACCAATCAGCGCAACAAGGCGAGGCCATGATGCGCTCGACGATCGAGACGATCACCCATATGCGTGGCGAGATCAGCAATACCGCCACCGTGATCCGTCGGCTGGAAGCCGACAGCGGTCGCATCGGCAAGGTGCTGGAAGTGATCCGCGGCATTGCCGACCAGACTAACCTGCTCGCGCTGAACGCAGCCATCGAAGCCGCCCGTGCCGGCGATGCAGGCCGCGGCTTCGCCGTGGTAGCGGATGAGGTGCGTACGTTGGCCAAGCGTACCGCCGACTCCACAGCGGAAATCCACCAAATCATCGACACCGTACAGACGGGGGCGGTGAATGCCGTGCGGGCAATCGAAAGTGGCCAGAGCCGCAGCGATGAAGGCGTCGAACAGGTCACCGAAGCGGGCGGCATGTTGCAGCGCATCACGTTGGAAGTGGAAGCGATTCGCGACATGAACCGTCAGATCGCGACCGCTGCGGAAGAGCAGACATCCGTCGCAGAGGACATCTCACGCAACCTCACAGAGATTACCGCCATCGCCACAGCCAATCAGGACAATGTTGAGCGCACCGAGAAGGCCAGCCAGGATCTACATGGGCTGTCCGCTCAGCTCAGCGAAGTCACTCACCGCCTGGCGGGCTGATTGCCAATTCAACGGAAAGGCCCTGCCCATCCGGGGCCAGGTGGAATCTGGTCGACAGGCATCTAGGGTCCCAGGGGCGCCGTTAGCGTCCCTTCCCTTACCCTCAGACGAAGCCTGATATCTCGCTTTACTTGCACCCACTTCACGGCTAACTTCCATTCTCCTTCTGCTCCAGGGCTGAAGCGCCATGGCGGCGAATAGCTGCACCTGGCCGTGGCTCGCGTGTTCAATAGAGCTGCGTCGCTTCATAGCCATGGTCAGCCGGCTCATTACTCCAAGGAATACGGAAAATGTTGCGCCGCATGCTGCTGATGCTTGGCGCGGTGATCGTCGTGGTATTGATCCTTGCCGCCCTCAAATTCAACTCGATCTACTCACAGATTCAGCAATTCAAGGCGCCGAAGCCGCCGATCAATGTCGAGGTCGTTACCTCCAGCAAGCAGCCCTGGCAGAGCCGTCTACCGGCCATCGGCACGCTTAGCGCATCGCAGGGCATCGACCTTTCGGTGGAGATCGCCGGCACCATCAGCGATGTGCAGTTCCGCTCGGGTGAAAAAGTGCGGCAGGGTCAGCCCATAGTCCTGCTCGACAGCGAGATCGAGCAGGCGAGCCTGGCAGCTGCAGAAGCGGACCTGCATCTGGCAAAGGTGGAATTCCAGCGTGCACGCAGTCTGATCGACGGACAGGCCATATCACGCAGTGAGTTTGATCGGCTCAACGCCCAGTCGCAGAAAGCCGCCGCTACGGTCGCCCAGCTGAAGGCCAGCCTGGCGAAAAAGCGCATTCTTGCGCCCTTCTCCGGGACCATTGGGATTCGTCAGGTTGACGTCGGTGACTTCGTTGCCGCCGGCACGCCGATTGCCACCCTGCAGGACCTTTCGACGCTGTTCGTCGATTTCTACCTGGCCGAACAGCAGGTGCCATTGCTCGCCATTGGGCAAGCCGTGCGCATCCAGGTCGCCGCGTTTCCCGGCGAGCAGTTCGAGGCACGAATCGTCGCGTTGAATCCCAAGGTGGAAGTCTCCACCCGTAACGTGCAGGTGCGGGCGGAGCTGGATAACCCCGACGAACGCCTGCTGCCAGGAATGTTCGCCGATCTGCAGGTGCTGCTGCCCAGCGAGGCGCCACGGGTCGTGGTACCGGAAACTGCCCTCACCTACACCCTGTACGGCAATTCGGTTCTCGTCGTGAAGGCCGGTGAAGCGCCTAGACCCGAGGAAGGAGCTGAAGACGCCACCGAGGCTCCCGAGCGCGACGAGCCCTATCTGGTCGTGGAGCGCCGTTTCGTCGAGACCGGCGAACGCCGTGACGGCCGCGTCGTGATCCTCGAAGGTCTGGAGCCTGGTGAACAGGTTGTTATCGCCGGTCAGCTCAAGCTGGACAACGGCGCTCATGTCGCCATCGCCGAGCAGCGCACGCTCGAACTCGAGCCAGACAGCGCGTCGGACGACCGCTGACTGAGGCACTGACTACAGGGACATAGATCGCCATGGCTTTTACCGACCCGTTCATACGCCGTCCCGTGCTGGCCAGCGTGATCAGCCTGCTGATCGTGCTGCTTGGCCTACAGGCTTTCAATAGCCTGGTGATTCGCCAATATCCGCAGATGGAAAGTGCGCTGATCACGGTGACCACCGCCTATCCGGGCGCCAACGCGGAAACCATCCAAGGCTACATTACCCAACCGCTGCAGCAGAGCCTGGCCAGCGCCGAAGGCGTGGACTACATGACCTCGGTCAGCCAGCAGAACGTATCGATCATCTCGGTTTACGCGCGCATCGGTGCCGATACCGACCGGCTCTACACGGAGTTGCTCAGCCAGGCCAATTCGGTGAAAAACCAGTTGCCGCAGAACGCCGAAGACCCAGTGTTGAACAAGCAAGCCGCTGATTCCACGGCGCTCATGTACATCAGTTTCTACAGCGAACAACTGAGCAACCCGCAGATTACCGACTACCTGTCGCGCGTCATCCAGCCGAAGCTGGCCACCCTCCCCGGCATGGCCGAGGCAGAGATCCTCGGCAATCAGGTATTCGCCATGCGCCTCTGGCTGGACCCGGTGAAGCTCGCCGCCTACGGACTCTCGGCGGGGGACGTGAACGAGGCCGTGCGCAAGTACAACTTCCTCTCGGCGGCCGGCGAGGTGAAGGGGCAGTACGTTGTCACCAGCATCAACGCTGATACCGAACTGAAGACCCCGGAGGCCTTCGCCGCCATTCCGCTGAAGACCCAGGGCGACAGCCGCGTGCTGCTCGGAGATGTGGCGCGGGTCGAAATGGGTGCTGAAAGCTACAACGCTATCAGCTCGTTCGACGGCATTCCGTCGGTCTATATCGGCGTCAAGGGCACCCCGAGCGCCAACCCGCTGGATGTGATCAGCGAAGTACGCGCCGTCATGCCGGAGATCGAGTCGCAGCTACCACCCGGCCTAAAGGTCACCATCGCCTACGACGCCACCCGCTTCATCCAGGCGTCAATCGACGAAGTGGTAAAAACCCTCGCCGAGGCCGTGGTGATCGTGATCGTCGTAGTGTTCCTGTTCCTCGGCTCGCTGCGCTCGGTGCTGATCCCGGTGGTCACCATTCCGTTGTCGATGATCGGTGTGATGTTCTTCATGCAGACCATGGGCTACTCGATCAATCTGCTGACGTTGCTGGCCATGGTGCTAGCGATCGGCCTGGTGGTCGACGATGCCATCGTGGTGGTGGAGAACATCCATCGGCACATCGAAGACGGCAAGACCCCGTTTCAGGCAGCGATCGACGGCGCGCGGGAGATCGCCATGCCGGTCGTCACCATGACCATCACCCTAGCGGCGGTCTATGCACCTATCGGTTTTCTTCAAGGCGTGACGGGCGCGCTGTTTCAGGAGTTCGCGCTGACGCTGGCTGGAGCGGTACTGATCTCCGGCGTGGTGGCGCTGACGTTATCGCCGATGATGTGCTCTCGCCTGCTGCGTCATGAAGAGAACCCGACTGGGCTGGCCCATCGGTTGGACCTGATCTTTGACCGGTTGAAAGTTCGCTATCAACGGGCGCTGCACGGCACCTTGGACACCCGGCCGGTGGTGTTGGTGTTTGCGCTGATCGTCCTCGGTCTGATTCCCGCCCTGCTCACTTTTACTGAAAGCGAGCTGGCGCCCGAAGAGGACCAGGGCATCATCTTCATGATGGCCAGCGCGCCGCAGACGGCCAACCTCGACTACCTCAACGCCTACACCGATCAGTTCCTGACCATCTTCAAAACGTTTCCCGAGTACTACTCCTGGTTTCAGATCAACGGCTTCAACGGCGTCCAAAGCGGCATCGGGGGCTTCCTGATGACGCCCTGGGACGAGCGAGAGCGGACGCAGATGGAGGTGCTGCCCGAGGTTCAGGCGCAAATCGACAAGATCCCCGGCTTGCAGGTCTTCGGCTTCAATCTGCCTTCCCTGCCCGGTACCGGCGAAGGCCTGCCGTTCCAGTTCGTGATCAATACGGCATCCGATTACGAGTCGCTGCTGCAGGTGACCGAGCGCATCAAGGAGAAAGCCCAGGCCTCGGGCAAGTTCGCCTTTCTCGACGTGGACCTGGCATTCGACAAGCCTGAGATCGTCGTCGATATCGACCGCGAAAAGGCTGCCCAGATGGGCGTGACGATGGAAGACCTCGGCATGACCCTGGCGACACTGCTTGGCGAAAGCGAGATAAACCGCTTCACCATCGAAGGCCGCAGTTACAAGGTGATCGCGCAGGTCGAACAGGCCTACCGAGACAACCCAGGCTGGCTGAGCAACTATTACGTGAAGAACGATCAGGGCGAGATGCTGCCCTTGTCCACACTCATCACTGTCAGCGACCGTGCCCGCCCCACTCAGCTGAGCCAGTTCCAGCAGCTCAATGCCGCAACCATCCAGGGCTTTCCGATCGTCAGCATGGGCGAGGCCATCGAGACGTTGCGCAGCATCGCTCGCGAAGAGGCGCCGCAGGGGTTCACCTTCGATTACGCCGGAGCCTCGCGCCAGTACATCCAGGAAGGCAACGCCCTGTATATGACCTTTGCACTCGCCTTGGCCATCATCTTTCTGGTCCTGGCGGCGCAATTCGAGAGCTTCCGCGATCCGCTGGTCATCCTTGTTACGGTGCCACTTTCCATCTGTGGAGCGCTGGTTCCCCTGTTTCTCGGCCTGTCGAGCATGAACATCTATACCCAGGTCGGACTTGTGACGCTGATCGGATTGATCAGCAAACACGGGATCATGATCGTCGAGTTCGCCAATCAGCTGCGTCGTGAACAAGGGCTAAACCGCCGAGAGGCTGTGGAGGAAGCCGCAGCGATACGTTTGCGACCGGTCCTGATGACCACTGCCGCGACAGTATTCGGCATGGTTCCGCTGATCCTGGCCAGCGGTGCCGGTGCGGTGAGTCGCTTCGATATAGGAATGGTGATCGCCACGGGCATGACCGTGGGCACCTTGTTCACGCTATTCGTGCTACCAGCCGTCTATACGGTGCTGGCAAGCCCTGAGCGTGCCGGTAACGCGGCGACGGTAGATTAACCGTCGATAGTGTCAGTCAACGCCACAGGGGCAACGTAGAGGTGGAATCGACTCAACTGCGCCCTACAAGGCTCTGCGACAGCCCGTACATGAACAGCAGCAAATCCTGATCAGGTTGGGTGTTCTGTATCTCTGCGCGAGCAATACGCGGCACCGCACAGTGGCTGCTCTGGTCGCTTTGGGCAACAACTCTGGCATCCGGTTCGCTCCATGCCGCCGCACACAATGATGCGACGCCGAGCGAGCCGGCTAGGAATACTCCTCGAGCAATTTCAAGTTTCATTGCGCAAGCCTTTGTTATTTGGTGAATCGAGAAAGTCACCATAGACGACGTACTGCCAACGCGCCTGAAAAAAAGACAAATGGATCAAATTTCTTAAAGAGGCCACAGGAGCCGAGGCGACTGCATACACCACGGTCGGATCAACCGAAACGACGGGCATAAAAAAGCCCCGCACTAGGCGGGGCTTTCTACAGCGGCAGCCGGGTGGCTTACATCATGCCGCCCATACCGCCCATACCACCCATGCCGCCCATGTCCGGCATGCCACCAGCAGCCTTGTCATCAGCCACTTCAGCAATCATCGCTTCAGTGGTGATCATCAGGCTGGCGATGGAAGCCGCGGCCTGCAGAGCAGAACGGGTTACCTTGGCCGGATCGAGAATACCCATCTCGATCATGTCGCCGTACTCGTCGGTCGCAGCGTTGTAACCGTAGTTACCGCTGCCCTGCTTGACCTTGTCGACCACAACGCTTGGCTCGCCACCGGAGTTGGCAACGATCTGGCGCAGCGGCGCTTCGACAGCGCGACGCAGCAGGGTGATGCCCACGTCCTGATCGGCGTTTTCGCCCTTCAGCTCGGAGATCGCCTGCAGAGCACGGACCAGAGCGACACCGCCGCCAGGGACCACGCCCTCTTCAACGGCAGCACGGGTTGCGTGCAGCGCGTCTTCGACACGGGCCTTCTTCTCTTTCATTTCGACTTCGGTACCGGCACCGACCTTGATCACGGCAACACCGCCAGCCAGCTTGGCCAGACGCTCTTGCAGCTTCTCTTTGTCGTAGTCGGAAGTGGTGTCTTCAACCTGCTTGCGGATCTGCGCAACGCGGGCTTCGATGTCGACCTGCTGACCAGCACCATCAATGATGGTGGTGTTTTCTTTGTTCAGCACAACGCGCTTGGCATTACCCAGGTGCTCCAGGGTAGCGGTTTCCAGGCTCAGGCCGACTTCTTCGGAAATCACGGTACCACCGGTCAGGATGGCGAGATCCTGCAGCATGGCCTTGCGACGATCGCCGAAGCCAGGTGCCTTGACCGCAGCAACCTTGACGATGCCGCGCATGTTGTTCACGACCAGAGTCGCAAGGGCTTCGCCTTCGACGTCTTCGGCAACGATCAGCAGCGGACGACCGGCCTTGGCAACGCCTTCCAGCACCGGCAGCAGTTCGCGGATGTTGGAGATCTTCTTGTCGACCAGCAGCAGCATCGGGCTGTCAAGCTCGGCCACCATGGTGTCCGGCTTGTTGATGAAGTACGGAGACAGGTAACCACGGTCGAACTGCATGCCTTCTACGACGGACAGTTCGTTTTCGAGGCCCGAGCCTTCTTCAACAGTGATAACGCCTTCTTTACCGACTTTTTCCATGGCTTCGGCGATGATCGCGCCGATGGAGCTGTCGGAGTTGGCGGAGATGGTGCCAACCTGAGCGATGGCCTTGAAGTCAGCGCATGGCTTGGACTGGTTCTTCAGCTCAGCAACGATGGCGATGGTCGCCTTGTCGATGCCGCGCTTCAGATCCATCGGGTTCATGCCGGCAGCGACAGCCTTCAGGCCTTCGTTGACGATCGACTGAGCCAGAACGGTAGCAGTGGTGGTGCCGTCGCCCGCGTCATCGTTGGCACGGGAAGCAACGTCCTTGACCAGCTGCGCGCCCATGTTTTCGAAACGGTCTTTCAGCTCGATTTCCTTGGCAACGGAAACGCCATCCTTGGTGATGGTCGGAGCGCCGAAGCTCTTCTCGATGACGACGTTACGGCCTTTCGGGCCGAGGGTCGCTTTTACCGCGTCAGCCAGGACGTTGACGCCAACCAGCATCTTCTTGCGAGCGGAGTCGCCGAACTTAACTTCTTTAGCAGCCATGTTGATTCTTCCTCAAATTCTGTTGATGGAACGCAGTTCGCTATAAGCGAGCGCTGATCAGGCTTCGACGACGGCGAGAATTTCGTTCTCGCTCATCACCAGCAGGTCTTCACCGTCAACCTTGACGGTGTTGCTGCCGGAGTAAGGGCCGAATACGACCTGATCGCCAACCTTGACGGCCAGCTGACGGACTTCGCCGTTGTCCAGAACGCGGCCAGTGCCTACAGCGACGATTTCGCCACGGTTTGGCTTCTCGGCAGCGGAGCCCGGCAGCACGATGCCGCCTGCGGTCTTGGTTTCTTCTTCGCTGCGACGAATTACGACGCGGTCATGCAGAGGACGAAGCTTCATTGTCGATCTCTCCTAGTACAGTGGTTTCCATGCCGATGCATTCTCATCGGCGGGTTGGCAAATCCGGCGGTGCCGGTTGCGGCCCGCAATGCGAGCCGCAGAAGACGGACTGTCAAAATGCGACAGCGACCTTGCGGTGACCGCTACATGCGGGCGTCAAAAATGATTTCAAGGGCGGGACGATGATTTTTTGCATTTACAGAAGATAAAAAGGCATGCCGTGGCATGCCTTTCTGGAGCGGATGCGACCTACTTGTCGCGACGCTCCCACTCCCCCTCGATGACGTTAGGCCGCTGTGGCCCGTCGCGGTGTTCCTGCTGCTGGCGCAGATCGTCGGCAAAGGCTCGGCGACGCTGAGCCTGCGCCTCGACACGCCGCCCGACAAAGCCGAGGAACAGTTTGCGCGTCGGTGGAAACAGCACCAGCAGTGCGACGACATCGCTGAGAAATCCGGGCAGGAACAACAACCCCCCGGCAAGAGCCATCATCAAGCCCTGGAGCATTTCCCGTTCCGGCAACTCACCGCGAGCCAACCGCTCGCGTGCACGCCAGGCGGTGGCAAATCCGGCCAGACGCATCAGCAGGATGCCGGCCATGCCGCTGATGATCAGCAGGAGAATGGTGGGCAACACGCCGATGGAGCTGCCGACCTTGATCAGCAACGCCAGCTCGGCCAGCGGAAACAGGAGAAACAGCAGTAAGAATATTCGCATCGATAATCCTTGGCGGAAGAACGGCTTCCGATTTCGTGTAGATGACGGCGGGCTGCAGCGAATTCAACCCATCCGCCAGATAGGCTGTAACCGGATTATTCTTCGCTGCGCTTACGCGAGTATTAATCAGCGACGAGCCATCGCCACCAGTGCCTGTCGCACGGCGCCTGGGCTGGTACAGCTATCCGGAAATGCCAACCAGTGAATGGCCTGACCGATGCTCAGGTGAAAGCCTTCGCTATCGATTCCAATCATGCGCGCCTCCGGGGCAGACGGCAGGCCTGCCTGGTGAACGTAGTGAGCAATCGCCGAGCTGTGGTCCCGATTCATGTGGTCAAGCATGTCGACCTCGCCACCGCTTGCGCGTGCAAACGGATTAGCCAATGCCACCTGATCCAGCCAATGGATCGCGCCGAAGCCGCCGATGTAGCGCCAGCGCACCGGCTGCAACGTCCAGAAGTCAAAGTCGTGGACGCGGTGGTAATCGCGCGATTCCGGGAAATAACGGTAATAGCGTTCGGCCGCGGCGCCGACCGCTGCTTCGTCCGTGAGCGGCACCGCCTCGGCCATCAGGGTGAGCCGGCCGGTTGCCTGCACATCCTCGGCGCCACGTTCGGCGACCAGCAGAGAGCAGCGCGGGTCTGCCTGCAGATTCTTCGTATGCTGGGCGATCCGACTGATCAAGATCATCGGCCAGCCTTCTTCGTTCAAGCAGTAAGGGACCGCTGAGCCAAAGGGAAATCCGGGCATGGCCTTGGAGTGAGTCGAGAGCACGCCGCGGTATTCCTTGAGCAGGAGTTGTCGGGCATGCTTGGCGGCTTGAACGCTCACGGGTGTTCCTCAACAGGGACGATTCGGCAGGGCATCAGCATAACGGTTTCGTCAGCGGACGTCGTTTACCGACGTCGGCAGGCATAGATAGGAGATAGGCATGCAGCTGAAAGACAAGGTCATCATTATCACCGGCGGTGGCCAAGGGCTCGGACGCGCAATGGGCGAGTACCTTGCCAGCAAAGGCGCCCGCCTGGCGCTGGTCGACCTTAATCAGGATCGGCTGGATGAAGCCGTGGCAGCCTGCAAGCACGCTGGCGGTGACGCACGCGCCTACCTGTGCAATGTGGCCAACGAAGAGCAGGTTAGCCACATGGTGAGCCAGGTCAGCGACGACTTTGGTGGCCTGGACGGCTTGGTCAACAACGCCGGCATACTCCGCGATGGGCTCACCATAAAACTCAAGGACGGCGAACTGTCGAAGATGAGCCTGGCGCAGTGGCAGGCGGTGATCGACGTCAACCTCACCGGCGTATTTCTCTGCACCCGCGAGGTCGCCGCGAAGATGGTTGAGCTGAAGCGCCAGGGCGCGATCGTCAACATTTCCTCGATATCCCGTGCCGGCAACATGGGCCAGGCGAACTACTCGGCCGCCAAGGCCGGCGTGGCGGCAGATACCGTGGTGTGGGCGAAGGAGCTGGCTCGCTACGGCATCCGTGTCGCCGGTGTTGCACCCGGCTTCATCGAAACCGAAATGGTCGCGAGCATGAAACCCGAAGCGCTGGAGAAAATGACTGCCGGGATTCCGCTGAAGCGTCTGGGCAAACCGCAGGAGATTGCCCACTCGGTGGCCTACATATTCGAGAACGACTACTACACCGGACGCATCCTGGAGCTCGACGGAGGCTTGCGGCTGTAGAACACCAGAAACGAAACCGGGCGCACTGAGGCGCCCGGTCGATCACGCTATATGCCTTACCAGCCCACACCGAATCCGATGCTGTAGCGGGTTTCGTCCATATCGTTCTCCGCACCGCTGACGATGTCCTTCTCGGCCTTCATGTTGAGCGACGCCCAGTCGGTCACTTTGTAACGCAGCCCCATTTCAGCGTCGAATTGATAGTCGGCGACATTTTCCAGTGGCTTGCCGATTTCACCGTTACTGAATATCTCGAAGGTCTTGCCCACCAGATAACGGTTGTAATTCCACTTCATCGCCAGCGAGTAAAACTGCTCCGTGTTGCCGTTGGCGAACTCGTAGTCACTGCGGTTGGCCAGCGAAGCCAGCGAGAACGCGCCCAGCTCGTTGTCCCAGAACTGGTAACCCGGACCTGTACCCACAGTGCGCTGACGCCGAACGTCCTCGATCTTGTCACGCTTGTATTCCAAGCGGCCCTGCCAGAACCAGTGCTCGTCGAGGAAGCGGTCCAGCGCGTACTCGGCCTCCCAGTTATCGGTGGCAGTTACACCGTCGCGGTACTCCCGGTTGTAGGCGCCGGAACCGTTGTGACGCCACAGGCCATGGCGCGCAGAGGTTTTGAGCGAGATGTCATAGTCATCCGTATCAGTTTCGGCACGTTTGTAGTCCAGCGCTACGTCAACGTTACCCTTCCAGGTCAAGTCCTGAATGAGTGGCTTCGGATGGATGATCTGGGTGATCGACTTGAGCGGGACCGTACGCGGCGCGCCGCCATTACTCAGTGTGACCATGCCGTCATCGGCCGCTTGTAGTGATTTCGCGACCTCGCCAGAGGCATCGCCCTCCTTGACTAGCAACTGCTGATTGCTTTCCAGTGTCGCGACCTGGCTCCATTTCACCGGAATGGAGCCACCGTACTCGGTTTCGATAAGCAGCTTGCCGCCATCGAGCACGCTGATCTTGCCGGTCAGCCGATCGCCATTCTTCAGCCACACGGTGTCGGCAAATGTCGGCAGAGAAAGCGTCGAAAGGGTTACGCAAAGCAAGGTTCGTGAGAGCGGTCGGGAGAACATAGGCAAGAGGGCGTCTGCGGGTATAAGAGAAAGGCAGGCATTATCCTTATACGCCCCAAGACAACAAGCGCTGGCCGCCAAACGGAGCCTCGAATCATCCCAGCCTCAATCACTAATGGAGCCTTTGCATGACGCGCCAGCCCTCTGATGCAGCGCACAGCGATCCGCGCACCGGTGACGCCGAAACCCGACGTGCCGCGCTATATCTGGCATTGGCGCAGATTCCCGAAGGCAAGGTCACCAGCTATGGCGAACTTGCCGCTGTCGCCGGGCTGGGCCGTGCCGCACGTTGGGTCGGGCGGGTCCTGTCACAGTTGCCTGACGATACGCGCCTGCCCTGGCACCGGGTGATGGGCGCAGGCGGTCGCCTGAGCCTGGCCGCCGGAACCGTCTCCGGCGAGGAGCAACGTGCCCGACTTCGCGCCGAGGGTGTGCAAGTGATCAACGACCGCGTCGACATACGTCGGCACGGCTGGCATTCGGCGGAGCACAGCGGGTAGAGTGCGCGCTTCATGTTCTGTCCCTGATTTGCCTTTATGTCCCGTGAAACCTGGCGCGCCGCGCTAGCCGCCTATGCCAGTCCAGCCTCACTGACTCTGCTGATCCTTGGCTTCGCTGCCGGGCTTCCTGCGATCCTGGTTTTTTCCACGCTTTCTGTATGGTTGCGCGAGGCGGGTGTGTCTCGCGAGACCATCGGCTTTGCCAGCTGGATCAGCCTCGCGTACGCGTTCAAATGGGTTTGGTCGCCGATGCTCGACCAATGGCGATTGCCCTGGATTGGCGGCTTGGGCCGGCGGCGCTCGTGGCTGGTGCTGTCGCAGGCGGTCATCGCGATCGGCCTGATCGGCATGGCCATGTGCAATCCGCAACAGAACCTGACCATGTTGATCGCACTGGCCGTGGCGGTGGCGTTCGCCTCGGCCACGCAAGACATCGCCATTGATGCCTATCGGCTGGAAATCGCCGAGGACAAATTGCAGGCCACACTGGCCGCGAGCTACATGACCGGTTATCGCGTCGCCATGCTGTTGGCCAGCGCCGGGGCGCTGTTTTTGGCTGAGTGGCTGGGCTCTAGCAACGTCGAATACAACCAGGCCGCCTGGGCCACGACCTATATCGCCTTCGCTCTCCTCATCCTGCCGGGCCTTGTCACCAGCCTGTTGATTCCCGAACCCCAATGCACCGCGCCGCTGCCTCATGGGCCGTCCAGATTCAGCTTCAACCATCAGATGGCTGCGGTCGGCCTGCTGTTGGTGCTGCTGATTTCCGTTCCCGCGATGATCAACGCATTGATCGCCCAGGCCTGGCCACGTGCAACGCTGTATTTGCTGTTCATCATCGGTTCGCTGTCACCTTGGGGACGGTCGCTGATGGTTCCGGTGCGCCAGATGCTTCAACAGGCTGGTCAGCGCCAGCGCCCGGCACGCTTCGATTTTGTCCACCAGGCCGTATCGGTGATCGTCCTGATCATCCTCATGGTTTCTACAACGGGCATGTTCCAGTCCTACTGGGGCGGCTACTGGCCACGCGGCACCATGTATCTGCTGATTTGCTGGGGCTGCCTCTCCGGACCGGGGCGGATTCTGATGGGGCCGGTGCTGACGCCCATCACCGACTTCATCCTGCGCTATCGTTGGCAGGCGCTGTTACTGCTCGGACTGATCGCCACCTACCGGATGTCCGATACGGTAATGGGCGTTATGGCGAATGTCTTTTATATCGACCAAGGCTTTAGCAAGGATCAGATCGCCAGCGTCAGCAAGCTTTTTGGTTTAATCATGACCCTGCTTGGCGCTGCGTTTGGCGGTTTGCTGATCGTGCGTTTCAGCATCTTGCCGATTCTGTTCATTGGCGGTGCGGCATCGGCCGCAACCAATCTCATGTTCATGTTGCTGGTGGAAATGGGCGCCAACCTCAACATGCTGATCGTCACCATCTCCTGCGACAACTTCAGCGGCGGCCTGGCCTCAACCGCATTCGTTGCTTATCTTTCGAGCCTGACCAATCTGAAGTTCTCTGCGACCCAGTACGCCCTGCTCAGCTCGTTGATGTTGCTATTGCCAAGGCTATTGGGCGGCTACTCGGGCGTGATGGTCGAGCATCTCGGTTACAGCAACTTCTTTCTTGTGACTGCGTTGCTCGGCATTCCGACACTGGTACTGATTGTCTGGCAATGGACACGCAGTCGCCCGCAATCCACCGGCGGAGAGCCGATATCCTCGACTGAACATAGCTAACGAAAAAAAGCCGGCTACTGCCGGCTTTTTTCATCTTGCAGAACAGGTCTTAACGCTGGACCAGGTGTACCACCCGCTGCGGGAATGGAATACCGATTCCGGCTGCGTCGAAGCGCTCCTTGACCAACTCAGTAAAGCCGAAGGTTACCGGCCAGAAGTCACCGGTGGCGACCCATACCCGCAGCGACAGATTCACCGAACTGTCGGCCAGTGCGACCACATGAACCACCGGTTCAGGATCGCGCAGCACACGCTCGTCTTCAGCAATCTCCAGCAGGATCTTGCGCGCCAGTTTGATGTCGGCGCCGTAGTCGATACCGATATTGATGTCCGCGCGACGACGCGGCTCGCGGGAATAATTGGTGATATGGCCATTCGAAAGGCTGCCGTTGGGCACCACGATGGTTTTGTTATCGGCAGACTTGAGGACGGTGTGGAAGATCTGTATCGAGTGCACAGTCCCGGATACGCCCTGAGCTTCAATCCACTCACCGACGCGGATGGGTCGGAAGATCAGAATCAGCACGCCGCCAGCGAAGTTGCCCAGGCTGCCCTGCAACGCCAGGCCAATCGCAAGGCCGGCTGCACCGATTACAGCGATAAATGAGGTGGTCTCGACGCCGATCATCGACGCAACGCTGATCAGCAAAAGTCCCTTGAGGATGACGCTCGCCAGGCTCTCGATAAAGCCATGCAGCGAAGCGTCGAACTGGCGGCGCTTCAATACGCCACCCAAATTCCCGACGAGCTTGTTGATCAGCCACCAACCGATGAGGAAGGTGAAAAGCGCCAGCGTAACTTGTGCGCCGTATTGAACGACCACAGGCAACCAGGCCTCGGAAAGCTCGCCCAGGTAATCGACACTGAAATCCATTGAAAAAGAATCTCCTTGGGACACCGAGCGCCCGGACTAGGGCCGCTCGGCAAATGCGGGAAGTGGCACGAACGTGCGCGGGGTGATTAATCGCGGAAGTTATTGAATTGCAGCGGCATTTCAAAATCCTTGGCGCGCAGCAGGGCGATCGCTTCCTGCAGGTCGTCGCGTTTCTTGCCGGTTACACGCACCTGCTCACCCTGAATGGCCGCCTGCACCTTGAGCTTGGCCTCCTTGATGTACGCTACGATCTTCTTAGCCAGTTCCTTGTCGATACCCTCGCGCAGCACCACCTCCTGCTTGACGGTCTTGCCGGATGGATAGGGATCCTTCAGCTCCAGACACTGGATATCGATCTTGCGTTTGACCAGGCTCAACTTGAGGATTTCCAACATCTGCTCCAATTGGAAATCTGCGTCGGCGGTCAGATTGATGGTCAGTTCCTTGAATTCGAAACTGCCTTTGCCACGCAGGTCATAGCGCCGGTCAAGTTCCTTGACAGCGTTATCTACCGCGTTGGTTACTTCGTGTTTGTCCAGTTCGGACACCACGTCGAACGAGGGCATGGGCTTCCTCCTGTGGAAACGGCGCAAGGGTGTGACCCAACGCGCTTAGCTTGACGGTTCAAATGCGCCATCATTATAACTGTTCGCGCTGCTCAGGCCTTTCCATTCCCTGTTGCAGCCCCTCTCCTTCTCCGAGTCCCTGAATGCCCAACCCCCAACTCAGCATCCTGGTGGTCGACGACGCCAAGTTCTCCAGCGTGATGATAGGTCGCGCACTCAGCAAGGCCGGGTACGAAGACATTCGTTTCGCCAACAGTGCCAGCGCGGCGTTGGAGCTGATTGAACAACGCCCCGCCAATGTTCTCCTTGCTGATTGGCTGATGCCGGAAATGGATGGCCTGGAGCTGACCGCTCAGGTCCGCCAGCAGGACGAGATGTCTGATCATTACACCTACATCATTCTCCTGACCGGCCGCGACGGCCAAGACGTGCTGAGCAAGGCCTTCGATCACGGCGTGGATGATTTCATCGGCAAGTCGGTGATGAACGACCAGCTCGTGCCCAGGGTGTTTGCCGCCGATCGACTGTGCGGCTCACTGCAGCGGCTAATGCGCGAAAACCGTCTATTGACCGAAAACATCGCCAGTCTGGAAAAGCGCAACCTGATCGACCCGATCACCGGGCTCGGAAACAGTCGTTACCTGCATCAGCGCCTTGGCGACAGCTTGCGCCAGATCGAAAGCCGCGGCGGTGCGCTGTGCTTTCTGCTGATAGGCTTGCCGGAGGTTCCCAGCCAGCGGGAACGCTACGGTGAACAGTTTCATCAGGACCTGCTGCGAGGTATCGCGAGACGTCTCCAGCAACTGGTACGCCCGCTCGACGTCCTCACCCGCCTGGATGATCGCCATTTCGGCGTGCTGACGCTGATTGAGGACTTGCGCGCGTGCGCTCCGAGCAGTTTCAAGCGGCTGCATGAAGGACTCAACCTCAAGGCGTTCAAGACCGACGAGGGCTTCATTTCAATCAAGGCCGGTATAGCGATGATCAGCCTCGATGCAAGCGCGCTGCCGGTCGATCCCAAGCGGGTCATCGCAGAGGCTGGATCGTTATTACCTGACGCATACGCCACGGGACGTATCGTGCCCATGCGGTACAAGCAGCCCGCCTGATGGCTGGCACCTGGCACGTACTGGGTGCCGGCAGCCTGGGCGGGTTGTGGGCGACGCGCCTGTTTCGCGCCGGCGTGCCGCTGCGCATCATCTTGCGTAATCCTCAACGGCTTGCCGAGTACGACGCCGCGGGAGGGCTTACGCTGATCGAGAATGGTGCGAGCCGTGTCTATCCAATACCGGCAGAGCTACCAGGGGCTACGACACCGATAGAACGGCTACTGGTCGCCTGCAAAGCCTATGACGCAGAAGCCGCCGTCGCGGAACTAGCGCCGCGACTTGCCAAACAGTCGGAAATCCTCCTGTTGCAAAACGGCCTGGGCAGCCAGCAGGCCATTGCGACACGTTGGCCGGAGAGCCGCTGCATTTTCGTTTCCAGCACCGAAGGCGCTTACCGTCAGGCCGACTTTCGAGTCGTGCATGCCGGTCGGGGCCAGAACTGGCTCGGCGATCCGGTCAATCATCAAGCGCCGCCCTGGCTTGCCGAGCTGGACATGGCGGAGATTCCGTACGTCTGGGCGGACGACATCATGGCCAAACTCTGGCGAAAGCTGGCGATAAACTGCGCCATCAACCCGCTTAGCGTGCTGAACGATTGCCGTAACGGCGAATTACTGAATCAGCCCGAGGCGCTGCACCGACTCTGCAGCGAGCTCAGCGAGGTGCTGCGGGCGTGCGGCCAGTGCGCGGCCGCCGATGGGCTCGAGGCGGAAGTGTTGCGCATCATCGAGGCGACCGCGCAAAACTATTCATCGATGTATCAGGACGTGGGGAGCGGGCGCCGAACCGAAGTCGGCTTTCTGCTTGGGCAGGCTTGCCGGGCCGCGCGTCAGCATGGTCTCGCAACACCCGAGCTGAACGAACTGCTCAAGCGACTCCAGACGCTCCTGCGCTGTCACGGATTGCCCGCCGACTGAGCCACCGCTACCCTGCAGAAACACCCTTCGCCCGTGCCTACCATGACCCTGCGCCAGCGCCTTGAAAATCTTCCGGTCGGCCGCAAGCTGCTGATCGCTTTGCTCGTGCTGCTGGCAGCCTTGCTGCTGGTCTCCAACCTCACGTTTATCAGCGCGGCCTATTGGATATCGCGGCAGAGCGTGGCGCCCCAGGCGATGCATACCCTCGGCGAGCTGTTCGCAACTCCCGAGCTGAGTGATCGCGCCCTGGAATCCAAAGCGGCTGCTGACGAGCTGCTGGGGAAGCTGAACGAATATGCGCCGCTGCGGGCGGCTGTGGTCTATGACCGCACGGGGCGCAGCCTGGCTGAACTGTACCGTGGCGATCGGCTGGACTTACCGCAGCAGGTGAGCGACTTGCCGGAGTGGCAAAAGAGCGAGATGCGTGCCAATCTGTTGATCGAGCTGCCACAGGCCGCGGGGCCACCAGGTCATCTATTGATGGTCGCCAGCAGCGAACTGCCAGGCGCGTTTTACACGGGCACCTTGACCGCCAGCCTCGCCATCCTGCTCGCCAGCCTGCTGCTATGGGCGCTGGTGGCACGGCAGATTCGTCGTCTGATCACCCGGCCGATCCGCGACCTGGAAGCCCTGTCCCGCCAGGTGACCCGAGAAGAAGACTATTCCCTCAGGGCGACACCGAAAAACCGGGACGAGATCGGCCACTTGGCCGATGCTTTCAACACCATGCTGTCGCGCATGGAGGCTCGCGAGCAGCAGCTCAAGCGTGCCCGAGACGATGCCCAGGAAGCCTTCGATCACGCCCAAGGCCTGGCAGAGGAGACCCGTCATTCCAACCGCAAGCTCGAGCTCGAAGTCCAGGTTCGCAGCAAGATCGAAAAGAAACTCACTGGCTTCCAGAACTACCTGAACAGCATCATCGACTCGATGCCCTCGGTGCTCATTGCGCTCGATGAGCAACTCTACGTGACCCAGTGGAATCAACAGGCCAGTGTGCTATCCGGAACGACAATCGATGACGCCTTGAACCAACCCGTTTTCATCGCCTTCGAGCCGCTAAGGCCGTTCCTGACTCAGATCCGTCGTACATCCGAGCATCATCAGGTCGAGAAGATCGAACGTGTCACCTGGGCTTTCAATGGTGAGCCTCGGCATTATGCATTGACGCTCTACCCCCTGATGGGCGGTGGCGGTCGGGGCGTGGTGATCCGCATCGACGACATTACCGAGCGGATCAACATGGAAGAAATCATGGTGCAGTCGGAAAAGATGCTCTCGGTAGGCAGCCTTGCCGCAGGTATGGCGCACGAGATCAACAACCCCCTCGGCGCCATCCTGCACAACGCACAGAACATCCGCCGGCGGCTATCGCCTGAGCTTGAGCGGAACCGTGACGTCGCTCTGGATACTGGGGTCTCGCTGGAGGCCGTCAACCTGTACCTGCAGCAAAGGGAGATCCCGCAACTGCTCGACGGTATTCAGCAAGCCGGATCGCGAGCGGCCAAGATCGTCAGCCACATGTTGAGTTTCAGTCGCCTGAGCAACCGGCAACTGGCGGAGTGCCCGCTGGCCGTGCTTATTGACCAGGCGTTGGAGATTGCCGGCAACGACTTTGCACTGATGGACGGTTTCGACTTCCGATCTATTGAAATTCTCCGAGACTTCGATCCCCAGGTGGACCGCGTCCCCTGTATCGCCAACGAGCTCGAACAGGTGCTGCTGAACTTGCTGAAAAACGCCGCCCAGGCTATCCATCAGAGACCGGAGCGAAGCCGCGGGCAGATTATCCTGCGCACACGGCTGAACCCGCCTTGGTGTGAAATCCAGGTCGAAGACAATGGCAGCGGAATTCCTGAACATATCCGCAAGCGAATCTTCGAGCCCTTTTTCACTACCAAGGAGGTGGGCCAGGGAACCGGGCTGGGTCTTTCCGTTTCGTATTTCATCATCACCAACAATCACAAGGGCCAGATGGAAGTGCAGAGCAGGCCGGACCAGGGCACCTGCTTTACGCTGCGCCTGCCGCTGTCATCCGCTACTGAACCCAACAACAGCTGAATCAAGGAATCCAGATGGGCAACCGACTCTCGAAGATCTATACCCGTGCCGGAGATGCCGGAGAAACCGGCTTGGCCGACGGCCGCCGCGTGCCCAAGGATCACCCAAGAATCGAGGCGATGGGCGAAATAGACACCCTCAACAGTCAACTGGGCCTGTTGCTGGCCGAGCTGGCCGAAGCCCAGGCGCGCTGGCCGGATCTGGCCGAACTGATCGAAGTCCTCGGGCCCTGCCAGCATCGCCTGTTCGACCTGGGCGGTGAGTTGGCGATGCCTGAGTATCAGGCACTGACCGACGCCGAGGTCGCCCGTCTTGAGAAGGCGATCGATCATTGGAATCAGGAGCTAGGACCGCTGGAAGATTTCATCATGCCGGGCGGCTCACGACTGATCGCCCTCGCCCATCTGTGTCGGAGCATGGCGCGTACCAGCGAGCGCCGTTGTCAGCAACTTAATGCGATCGAGCCGCTACGCGCGGTCGGCCTGGCTTACCTCAATCGCCTGTCGGACCTTTTCTTCGTTGTGGCCCGGCTGATTGCGCGGCGTCAGGGCTGCGCTGAAATCCTCTGGCATGCGGCCAGTGCGCCTGCCGATGCCTGAGCAAACGCGGCGGCGCGAGCGCTTAATCGACGGGCTGCACGCGGCTTGGGAAGTCCTGATCGTCCTGCTGGTGTGCATCAACCTTGGGCTCATCCTGTTCGATAGCTTGTTCATTTTGCAGCCGATCAATGACGCCCTGGCCGAATGGGCTCCCGCCCTGCATCAACGCTACGACGCGCTGATTCACCAGAACTTCCAGCACATCGACCTCGCCTTCGTCGCGATTTTTGTCTTCGACGTGCTGCTCGGCTGGACCGTCGCGTTGTTTGAACGCCGCTACGCACGCTGGTACTACTACCCCTTCGCTCACTGGTATGACGTGCTCGGCTGCATTCCGTTGAGCGGCTTCCGCTGGCTGCGGGTGCTGCGCGTCGGCAGCCTGTTGATCCGTCTGCAACGATTGGGGCTGATCGACATGCGACGCTGGGCGGTGTTTGGCCTGGCCAACCGTTATTACCTGTTGCTGCTCGAAGAACTATCCGATCGCGTCATGGTTCGCCTGTTCAGCCGCATGCAGCAGGAGATCGGAGCCAGCGACGACCTCTCCCGCCGCTTGCTGCAAGAGGTGGTCAGGCCGCGCAAGGAAAGGCTGCTCATCGACCTTTCCCGTCGCATGCACAGCATGTTGGAGACCGGCTACCGGGACAATCGGGGAGCCATCGAAGGCTATGTGGGCGGACTGATTCACCAGGCCCTGCTGAACAACCCGGAGGTGATCCGCCTGCGCCGCCTGCCCATGGGGGGACGAGTCGCCGATACCCTGGATGCAGCGCTCAGCGATATTGCCGCCCAGCTACTTCAAGGCGCCGCCGAAGGACTTCAAAGCCCACAGTTCCAGAGACTTGCACGAAACCTGGCCGACGAGTTTTTCGAGGCCTGGGTTTACCAGGATGAGAACACCGACCTGGCGCTCGAAGAGCTGCTGGTGGATGTCATCGAAGTCCTGAAACAGCAGGTTCTGGATCGACGCTGGAGCCGTTTTGTCGGACCCATTCAGCCACCTTCACCCCCAGGCTAGCGACGGTTCGCCGCGGCAACGCCTTCCTGCTGGTCGAGTCGAGCCCCGACTACCATTTCGGTCGCCCAGTTAACGAGGATGTCGGTATAGGCCTTCTGGCAGCAATCACTGGTTAGCGCATGATCAGCACCGAGAATGATCCGGTGCGTCAGGGAATGCGTCTGATGGAAGGCGGCACGGTAACTCATGATGGTGCTGTGCGGAACCAGGTGATCGTGCTCGGACTCGACGATCAGCACGTCGCCACGAAAGTCGGCGCAGGCTGCCAGGGCACGGTTTTCCTCCGGCACGACTCGTCGACCACGCAGTTGGTTGAGCAGGTCCCGGTTCAGCTGGCGCTTGGGCACCATCCAGTCATCGTCCCCGTACAGCGCTGGAACCCGCATGGCCAACCATTTAACTGGCCTCAGCGCCGTAAGCAAAGCTGACAGGTAACCGCCGTAGCTGGTGCCCACTACGGCAATCGCCGATGAGTCGATGTTCGGGTGTTGCGCCAGCAGATCGTAGGCGGCCAATAGATCATTGAGATTCTGCTCGCGCGTAACGGTTTGCTGTTGCGCCAGCGTCAAGGCATGGCCGCGCAAGTCGAAGGACAAGCAGATGCATCCCAGCCCCGCTATACCTCGAGCGCGCGTCAGGTCACGTTCCTGACTCCCCCCCCAGCCGTGCACGAACAGGACGCCGGGCAGTTTGGTTGGCGGTGAGAGGAAAGTTCCGGCGATATGTTCATCGTCGACCAGGATGTCTACGCATTCACTCTGAGTCGCCATAATCCTCCACCACTACGTACTTGGTGATAAAGCCAACCTCGGCGTCTTCGTCCCGGAACAGTACGGTCGCACCGGACGGAACTACTTGCGACTCACCATAAACTTCAACGGTAGACGCCCGTACTGCGCCGCTCTGGCCCTGCATGAGTGTCTCAAGCGCAGCGATTTCGGCACCGCTTGCGCCCCCGATCCGCCATGACTGCTCCAACACACCGGAACAGGCACGACCACGACCATCGACGCCCTGGGCAATATCGTAGTTACGACGCGACGCGAAAAATCCTCGAAAGCACGCCGATGCGGCATCGTCGTAGACCTGCGCTTGCATAATGGCCAGCCGGGCCTTCTCCGGAAGATCGAGCCCTAGCAGGGCCTCGAAGTCACCGTCCGATACGACCAGATCGGATCCGCCGTAAACCGTCTCGCCAGAATTGTCAGGCGTCAGGCGCTGAGTCCCGTAATAGCTGAGTGTTCTTCCCGCCACCCGAATTTGCCCAACACTGAAGGTCGTCACGTGTTCCAGGTTGGCCTCGAGCACCAGCCCATACTGAGCCATCTCCTTCTCGTCGACGTGTTCCAGCGCATTATCCAGCTGCTGCTCGGTATTGATGCGCTCCTGCCCTCTCCCGCCGGTGGCTCGCACTGGTTTCAGCCGCAGCGAACCTTCATGCAACAGCCGCCGCCCGGCTTCGCGGGCATCTGCGAGCGAAAAGACGCTATAGCCGGGAAGCACGCTGCCACTGACACGCGCCGCGAAGTCACGAGACCAACCAACTGGTGCATCTGCATCCGGACGCACCAGCGGATGCGTGATGGCCTTGGTTTCGATGAATGCCTGCGGTACCACGCCACCGAACAGATCTTCCTCATCATCGAGGCCTAGCTCACGGGCTGCGTCTGTACCGATGATGGTGCCAGACGGCACGAAATACAGTGGATGCGAATACTCGATGGATCGGTCGTATTCACCGAGAAACGTCAAGCCTTTAACTGCCGCTAGACGCTTGGCCAGATGCTCATGCACGGCCTTTTCATGTTTGGGGTCTCTGGACCTGTTGGCCAGAGTCACTACTGCCCCTCGGGGCGTTTGCGGCGCATCCGCATTGATCATATGAGGACTCGCTCCATGGACTGCTGATACATGCACGGCGAGCGGATCGATAGCCGCCCGTTTCGCTCGTTATCACCCGAGCCAAAGCGGTTCCGGTGTAAGGAGTAGACCCTGGATAGCGCCTATCTATCCTTCGAATCGCATCCCGTGTGGGTCTGGACGTCAGCAGCCAGAAACGAAAAAGGGGAGCAGACCTTGGCCTGCTCCCCTTTCTTTTTACCTCGACGCTCAGTCTTCGACAGAGCTGCGGATCAGGTGATCGAAGGCACTCAGCGAGGCCTTGGCGCCCTCGCCAACAGCAATGACGATCTGCTTGTACGGCACGGTTGTAACGTCACCAGCGGCGAAGATACCCGGCAGCGATGTCTCGCCACGCGCATCGACGATGATCTCGCCGCGCGACGTCAGCTCTACCGTACCCTTCAGCCAGTCGGAGTTGGGCAGCAGGCCGATCTGTACGAAGATGCCCTCCAGCTCCAGCTCATGGAATTCGCTGGAGTTGCGGTCCTTGTAGGTAAGCCCGGTGACCTTCTTGCCATCGCCGGTGACTTCGCTGGTCAGTGCACTGGTGATCACGGTGACGTTGGGCAGGCTGTGCAGTTTCTTCTGCAGCACGGCATCGGCGCGTAGCTGGCTGTCGAATTCGATCAAGGTGACCTGGGCGACGATGCCGGCCAGGTCGATAGCCGCTTCCACGCCGGAGTTGCCACCACCGATCACCGCCACGCGCTTGCCCTTGAACAGCGGGCCATCGCAGTGCGGGCAGTAGGCGACGCCGCGGCCGCGGTATTCCTGCTCCCCCGGCACGTTCATTTCGCGCCAGCGCGCACCGGTGGCGAGGATCAGCGTCTTGGCCTTCAGCGAGCCACCATTCTCCAGCTTGATCTCGTGCAGGCCTCCATCTGAGCCAGGGATGAGCTGGGCTGCGCGCTGCAGGTTCATGATGTCGACGTCGTATTCGCGCACGTGGTTTTCCAGCGCACGGGCCAGTTTCGGGCCTTCGGTCTCGGTTACCGAAATGAAGTTCTCGATGGCCATGGTGTCGAGCACCTGACCACCGAAACGCTCGGCTGCGACACCGGTACGGATGCCCTTACGGGCGGCATAGATGGCCGCGGCAGCGCCGGCTGGACCACCACCGACAACGAGCACGTCGTAAGCATCCCTGGCGCTGAGCTTCTCGGCATCGCGCGCTGACGCGCCGGTGTCGAGCTTGGCCAGAATTTCCTCTTCACCCATGCGGCCCTGACCGAACAGCTCGCCGTTGAGGTAGATGCTCGGCACGGACATGACCTGGCGAATGGTGACTTCTTCCTGAAACAGGGCACCGTCGATGGCGACGTGGCGGATGTTCGGATTGAGCACGGCCATCAGGTTCAGCGCCTGGACCACGTCCGGGCAGTTCTGGCAGGACAACGAGAAATAGGTTTCGAAATTGTATTCGCCGTCGAGATTCTTGATCTGCTCGATGACTTCAGGTGCGGTCTTGGACGGATGACCACCGACCTGCAGCAGGGCCAGCACCAGCGAGGTGAACTCGTGGCCCATCGGAATGCCGGCGAAACGCAGACTGGTGTTGCCACCGATACGGTTGAGCGCGAACGAAGGTTTGCGGACGTCATTGCCGTCGGTGCGTAGGGTGATCTTGTCACTCAGGCTGGTAATGTCTTCCAGCATGGCGAGCATTTCCTGGGATTTTGCGCCGTCATCGAGGGATGCAACGATCTCGAACGGCTGGGTGACCTTTTCCAGATAGGTTTTCAGTTGCGCTTTGAGATTGGAGTCCAACATGAGCAGCGTTCCCCTTCTTGCATAATTCAGGTAATAAAACGCCCGGACGGTTTACGCCCAGGCGTTGGGGCTCGGACCGATGAATCGTCCGAACTACAGCACAGTGGCGCTGCGACCAAGCGCAGCGCCCAGACGGCTGTTTAGATCTTGCCGACCAGATCCAGCGACGGGGCCAGAGTGGCTTCGCCTTCTTTCCACTTGGCCGGGCAAACTTCACCCGGGTGAGCGGCGGTGTACTGAGCGGCTTTCAGCTTGCGCAGCGTCTCACTGACATCACGGGCGATTTCGTTGGAATGAATCTCAACTGTTTTGATCACGCCTTCCGGGTTGATCAGGAAGGTGCCGCGCAGCGCCAGGCCCTCTTCTTCAATGTGCACGCCGAAAGCGCGGGTCAACTGGTGCGTCGGGTCGCCGATCAGCGGGAACTGGGCCTTGCCGACCGCAGGGGAAGTCTCGTGCCAAACCTTGTGGGAGAAGTGGGTATCGGTGGTGACGATATACACCTCGGTACCGGCCTTCTGGAACTCGGCGTAGCTGTTGGCAGCGTCTTCGATCTCGGTCGGGCAGTTGAAGGTAAAGGCTGCCGGCATGAAGATCAGCACCGACCATTTGCCCTTAAGGGACTCTTCGGTGACTTCGATGAACTTGCCATTGTGGAAAGCGTTGACTTTGAACGGCTGGACTTGGGTGTTGATCAGAGACATCTACTAACTCCTTTTGGGATTCAGAATTTAACGGCGCCTAAGATAGCGCACGAAACCAGATACGGTTAATTGATTGAGAAAATAGATTCGATAGAGTATTTCTATCTTATCGCTATCAATCTACGACGGCCCGTAAGACACCATCATCGCCCGACAATTCAGGCGATGGTCCGTACTCTAGCCGCTTACCGCTCATGGCCAGAAGGCCCGAATTCCAGCGACGCCCTGCGCACCAACCTGAGCTGCCCTCGCCACATCACTCGGACCAAGGCCGCCCAGTAGATATGCAGGCTGAGCGAAGCCTAGCAGCAATTGGGCGGCGCATTGCCACCCCAAAGGCCTCGCTTCGGGGTGCGAGGCGGTAGCAAGTATCGGCGAGAGCACAATGAAATCAACCCCTATCTGCTTCGCCAGATCTAACTCGGCCAAATCGTGACATGAGGCGGCGAGCCATCGCTCCGGTTCTAGCGGCCTGCCCGCGCCGGCGTACTTACGCAGCTGCGAAGCCGTTAGATGCCAGCCGGCGTCCGGAAAATCATGGGCCCACTCCAGTGGCCCTTTAAGCATCACCTGCGCACGCCCGGCACACATCTCCAGCACTTGAGCTGCCAGCGCCCGGTACCGAGCGTCCGACAGCGAGGGGCAGCGTAGCTGCAGCATCCGAACCCCTGCATCCAACACGGACGCCACACCGCAAAGCAGCTCCTGTGGCGCCAAGTTGTCCGGGGTAATCAGGTACGATTTCGGCAGGCGAGCCGCAGCGATGATCGGCCGGTTCGCCGCGGGAAAGTCATAACGCGGCAGATCCTCCGCAGCCACCCAAGCCAACGGCTGCCCCTCGGCCCCGTGCGGCTCGCCGTCAAACTCACGCACTTCCCAGACGTCGAGGAGCACCTGCTTGTCCGGATAGTCATGGCGGACTTGAATCAGGGGCCTCGCAGCAATTACCGCAATGCCCAATTCTTCTGCCAGTTCCCGCGCGAGCGCAACCTCTGCAGTCTCACCTTCCTCGACCTTGCCGCCGGGGAACTCCCATAGCCCACCTTGGTGCTTGTCCAAGGGGCGCTTGGCGATCAGCACGTGACCGTTGGCGCCACGGACCACTCCAGCGGCGACGTGGAGCCGTTTCATGTTCCGACACCAAACGGAGGTCCGCCCGTCGCCGGGACCTGCCGCAGCAGCTTATTCAGCATGCCGACTGCCAAGGGATCAGGTGCGGTATTCGGCATTGATCCGCACGTATTCGTGAGAGAGGTCCGTGGTCCAGATCGTCTCGCTGCAGTCACCGCGACCGAGTTCGATACGGATCTCGATTTCTTCCTCAGCCATGACCGCGGCGCCCTGCTCTTCCGTATAGCTCGGCGAACGTCCACCCTGGCTGGCGATACATATGGCGCCCAGATAGACATCGATCTTGCTCACGTCCAGCTCGGGAACGCCTGCACGACCGACTGCCGCCAGAATGCGCCCCCAGTTCGGATCGGAGGCGAACAGTGCTGTTTTGATCAACGGCGAGTGCGCGACAGCATAACCAACATCGAGGCACTCCTGATGGTTGCGGCCACCGTTGACCTGGACGGTGACGAACTTGGTGGCACCTTCGCCGTCACGGACGATGGACTGAGCCACTTCCATGATGACATCGAAGACCGCCTGCTTGAGCTTGGTGAACAGCTCACCAGAGGCTTCAGTGATTTCAGCGATGTCAGCCTTGCCGGTAGCGATCAGCATGCAGCAGTCGTTGGTCGAGGTGTCGCCGTCGATAGTGATACGGTTGAACGACTTGTTGGCCGCATCCCGCAGCAGATCCTGCAATACGGGCTGAGCGACCTTCGCATCGGTTGCGATATAGCCAAGCATGGTCGCCATATTGGGACGGATCATGCCGGCGCCTTTGGAAATACCGGTCACGGTAACCGTCACGCCAGCGTGCTCGAATTGACGGCTCGCGCCCTTGGGCAGCGTGTCTGTAGTCATGATGCCGGTGGCGGCTTCGGCCCAGTGATTTTCATTGAGGTCGGCCAGCGCTGCGGGAAGCGCCGTCTCGATCTTCTCAACTGGCAGCAACTCACCGATGACGCCGGTTGAAAACGGCAGGATTGCATCGGCGCTCACGCCAGCCAACGTGGCCAGGCTGGCACAGCTGCGGATGGCTGCCTGCATTCCAGGCTCACCAGTTCCAGCGTTAGCGTTTCCTGTATTGGTCAGTAGGTAACGTACCGTTCCCTGAGCCCGCTGCTTCGCAAGAATGACGGGCGCCGCGCAAAAGGCGTTGAGGGTGAATACACCCGCGACCGCTGAGCCTTCAGCGCAACGCATCACTACGACGTCCTTGCGGCCAGGTCGCTTGATACCCGCCGAAGCGATGCCGAGCTCGAAACCGGGAACCGGGTGCAGTGTAGGTAGGGGACCAAGACCGACAGCCATTGATGCGCTCCTTCAGAAAGGATGGATGGCCTTCGGCCACCGAAAATCAGGGAGAAAAACGCCGCGAGCGGCTAGAGCCGGTCGCGGCGCGGGTCAACACAGAAGGGTCAGCTTACTGAACCTGTCCGTGGCAATGCTTGTACTTCTTTCCGGACCCGCAAGGGCAGGGTTCGTTGCGCCCGATCTTTTGCTCGGTACGCGTGGGAGCTGCAGCTGCCGCTACATCGTCCTCAGCCTCTGGATCCTCTTGGTCTGCTTCCAGCGCCGAAACCTCGGCATGCTGAAATTGCATACGCTGCGCCAGCTCTTCAGCGTCGCGGCGCAAACGCTGCTCCTCCTCGGCTGGGTCTTCGCGACGAACCTGCACATGGGACAGAACCCGAATGCTGTCGCGCTTGATGGACTCGAGCAGTTCCTGAAACAGCGTAAAGGACTCGCGCTTGTATTCCTGTTTCGGGTTTTTCTGAGCGTAGCCGCGCAGGTGGATACCATGACGCAGATGATCCATCGTCGACAGGTGATCCTTCCACAGATCGTCGAGTACGCGCAGGACAATCTGCTTCTCGAAAGTGCGCAGCGCCTCGGCGCCAGCCAGTTCTTCTTTCTCGTTGTAGGCCGCTATCAGCGCCTCGAGGATGCGCTCGCGCAGCGTCTCCTCGTACAGCTTCTCGTCTTCGTCGAGCCATTGCTGGACCGGTAGCCGCACTCCGAAATCACTGTAGAGCACCGCTTCGAGCCCACTGATATCCCATTGCTCGGGCAGCGACTGCGGCGGAATGTGCTGATTGATGGCGTAATCGAGTGCCTCGCGGCGGAATTCGCTGATGGTCTCTCCGATTTCCTCGGCGGCCAGCAGACTGTTGCGCATGTGATAGATCACCTTGCGCTGCTCGTTGGCGACGTCGTCATATTCGAGCAATTGCTTACGCATGTCGAAGTTGCGGCCTTCGACTTTGCGCTGGGCCTTTTCGATAGCGTTGGTCACCATGCGGTGCTCAATCGCCTCACCGGACTCCATGCCCAGTGCCTTCATGAAGTTCTTCACCCGATCCGAGGCGAAGATGCGCATCAGACTGTCTTCCAGCGACAGGTAGAAGCGACTCGAACCGGCGTCGCCCTGGCGTCCGGCGCGCCCACGTAGCTGGTTGTCGATACGGCGCGACTCGTGACGCTCGGATGCGATCACATGCAGGCCACCCGCCTCGAGTACGGCCTGATGACGCTTCTGCCAGTCGGATTTGATTTGCGCGACCTGATCATCCGTTGGATTCTCGAGCGCCGCCACTTCAACTTCCCAGTTGCCGCCGAGCAGGATGTCGGTGCCTCGGCCTGCCATGTTGGTAGCAATGGTCACCGCACCCGGGCGTCCCGCCTGCGCAATGATTTCCGCTTCTTTGTCGTGGTGCTTGGCGTTTAGCACCTTGTGTTCGATGCCTTCGCTGACCAGCAGACGCGAGACATATTCAGATGTTTCGATGGTTGCAGTGCCCACCAGAACGGGACGACCGTTGTTCTGGCAATCCTTGATGTCCGCGATGATGGCAGCAAACTTCTCTTCCTGGGTCAGATAGACAAGGTCGTTGTAGTCCTTACGTGCCAGCGGCTTGTTGGTCGGAATCACCATTACCGGCAGGTTGTAGATCTGCATGAATTCGAACGCTTCTGTGTCTGCAGTACCGGTCATGCCCGATAGCTTTTTATACAGACGGAAGTAGTTCTGGAAGGTGGTCGACGCAAGCGTCTGGCTTTCCGGCTGGATCGGCAGCCCTTCCTTGGCTTCGATGGCCTGATGCAGGCCCTCGGAAAGGCGACGACCTGGCATGGTCCGACCGGTGTGCTCGTCAATCAACAGCACCTGGTTATTCTGGACGATGTACTCGACGTTGCGATGGAACAGCTTGTGCGCACGCAGGCTGGAATACACGTGAGTCAACAAGCCGAGGTTGTGGGCGGAATACAGACTCTCGCCTTCGGCGAGCAGCTCTGCCTTGGTCAGCATTTCCTCGACGAATTGGTGACCCGATTCGTTCAATTCGACCTGGCGTGTCTTTTCGTCGATCGAGAAGTGACCTTCCTGGGTAACGACGCCCTCTTCCTCTTCAATGTGCTGCTTGAGCAGAGGGATCAGCTGGTTGATTTGCTGATAGAGCTTGGAACTGTCTTCGGCCTGGCCGGAGATAATCAGTGGCGTGCGGGCTTCATCAATAAGGATCGAGTCGACTTCGTCGATGACCGCAAAATTGAGTTCGCGCTGGTTCTTTTCTTCGAGGCTGAACGCCATGTTGTCGCGCAGGTAGTCGAAGCCGAACTCGTTGTTCGTACCGTAGGTTATATCGGCGGCGTACGCCGCTCGCTTCTCTTGCGGCGGCTGGAAAGGTGTGACGATACCAACCGTCAAGCCCAGGAACTCATACAGCGGACGCATCCAGTTGGCATCACGACGCGCCAGGTAATCGTTCACTGTAACGACATGTACGCCTTTGCCCGCCAGTGCGTTGAGGTATACGGCCAAGGTCGCTACCAGCGTCTTGCCCTCACCGGTACGCATCTCCGCAATTTTGCCTTCATGGAGCGTCATGCCGCCGATCAACTGTACATCGAAGTGACGCATGCCCATCACACGCTTGCCAGCTTCGCGGCAAACGGCAAACGCTTCGGGAAGAATCTGGTCGAGGGTCTCGCCTTGGCCGAGGCGGGCCTTGAACTCTTCGGTCTTGCTCCGCAACTGCTCATCGGAGAGAGACAGCATCTGCTCTTCGAGCGCATTGACGGATTGAACCGCCTTGAGCATGCGCTTGACCTCACGCTCATTTTTGCTACCAAAGAGCTTCTTCATTAAAGGCGCAAACATATCGACAAAGACTTCCATGCTGGGGATGGAGGCACGGCCGCAGGGCCACCACGGCTTCGTGCAAAGGGGGCATTCTACTCGGAAACGTCCGAGAGGAAAGGTGCCTACTGCGCAGCTGAGCCAGCCAATGGCGGCAGGAACCAGGCGATCCGGTCGTAGGTTTGGCGGGTGACAGCGCGATCAGAAGGCTATTGCAGGGTTCTGCTAATATGCCGGCTCTTCACTCATGAGCGTCAACCATGTCGTTTCGCCCCTTGCCGGCCCGAGCCTCTGCGTCGCTGCTGCGCGAGGCCAAACCGCTAAAAGCGCTGTTTGGCGAAGCGAAGCGACTGGATCGACTACAGCAACTGGTCGACGGTCAGTTGCAGCCCGCAGCACGAGAGTTTTGTCGTGTGGCCTCATGGCGCGAAGGGACACTGCTGCTGATCGTTACCGACAGCCACTGGGCAACGCGACTGCGCTACCAACAACGACGCTTACAACGGCAACTGCTGTGTATGGAAGAATTCAGCGGCCTGAGCCGTATCCAGTTCAAGGTACAGCCCCCCGAAACGCCGCGGCACAAACCTGGGCCGCCGCCAGCACTGTCGGCGCTTGCAGCAGACAATATCCAGGAAACCGCTCGTGGCATTAAGGACCCCAAGCTCAGGGCCGCGCTTGAGCGGCTCGCCAGCCACGCCCGCCCCGACAGAGATGCTTGAACAGCATCCGCAGGCACCACCGCCACATGCCTGGCAATTGAAAGTCGCACCCCCGTGCGAGCCAGCGTTAGGATGTCTGCCGAATCACGGTGAAAAGAGGTTTTCATGGTCAACTATTCGCACGCCACCTCGCCATGCTGATCGGCGCGTTGCTAGTCGCAACCTGGCTGATCCTATTGATTCGGTACCCCCTTCGAGCGGTACCGATTTCGCTGGGAGCGCTGCTTGGCCTTGGTATCGTTGCGGCCTGGGTGATCTGGCAAGAACAAAGGGAAGAGCAGCTGCTTGCTCAACTCCAGCTGCGGATGTCGTATGCACCGACGAGCTGCCCGGCCGGACAGCCGTTGCTCATCATTCTGGACAACCATAGCCCCAAGCCAATGCGCAAACTGAGTTGGGAGGTAGCCGCCTACTCTCCCGGTTCCAGCCTTAATCTGGTGACCTCCAGCTATGACGCGCCGCAATACCGTGGCCCGGGGGACCTGCAACCCGGCCAACGCTGGCAATCCTGCGCCCCGCTACCCCCGTTGCGCTCAGGCTACCGGAGCAGCAACCTAGACTTTCGCGCCGAGCGGCTTCGAGGCCACTTCGCCAATTGAGCTGACAGTTTGACACCTCGACGCTTTTCAATCTTCGCCAGGCAGCTTATGCTGTACGGATAAACAGTATCCCATTCATTTGAGCCGAGGTGGCAGATGGCCGTCGAAGTTGTGTACCGCAGCAGCCGGGACCTGGAGCGCTTGTTCATGGATAAAGCCGAAGCCGATCGTCACGACAAAATGCTCGAGCTGGCCGAAGCCCTGGCTGCGGCACTGCAGAAGGCTACGCCTTCACTGAGCGAACAGCAGGCCGACGACATCGGCATCTTTATGGCCCGACACCGTGACCTGTTTGCGAAGGCCTTTAAAAACAATCCGGAGGCATTGGAGGAGCTGCCAGCTTCCGCCACGCCATCCTGAGACATTATGGCCCTGCGGTGATCCGTCGCAAGGGACACGTCCAGCGGGCGAAACTAGTTAATCGGTACTAGGTCCATTGAGGGCAGTCATCCAATCAGGTACCGGCATGAACAGTCCTTTCCAAAAAATCAGCGATGTGTTTCAGTCAGACTACAACGTCAATTTCAGCATCCAGAAACCCGACGGAAGTATTCTGCTGACCCTGACCGACACGGCGGGTGTGGCGGTGAAGCGTTTCATCAGCTCCAGCCAATGGCGGGACCAGCAGCAGCTCGAACGCTTGATCACCAGCCTGCAGTTCAGCCTCGCCATCGAACGAGGCGGACAGACCAGCTCTTATCGCCTGACCAAGCATTCGCACTCAGCCGCACAGTAATGCCGGGAGGCTCTGCACCTCCGACGATCACCTTCTAACTAAAACAAGAACAAAAGTTAGCCTCCCTCCGCCGGAGCCTTGCAGCCGGCGCATCATGATTCGCGGCAAGCATCTAGCCCTTCATTCCCTGACGAGGGTCACAGCCAGGCCAAAGCCTTGGCTCGTGCGACCGCCTGCGTACGTCTGGCCACCCCGAGTTTGGTATTGATTCGTCGGGCATGGGTTTTGACTGTATGCAGAGAAATAAACAGTTGCTCGGCAATTTCCTGGTTCGAACACCCCTGGGCGATGAGACGCAGGACCGTGAGCTCGCGATTGCTCAGGATGGCCTCATCGCCGGGAGCAGCGCTTTCTTCAGGCTCTCGCTCAAATTGCAGCAAACGATCGCGCAGGCTTTCCCCCTTTCCTGCAGGCAACATCTTGGCAAGCCATTGTGGTTGGCGATGCTGCAACTCGTACAACGGCTTGACCAGATGCTGCCTTGCTGCCTCGCCGAGCGCTTTGCGAAGTTCCTGCTCCGCTTCGTCATGCTGGCCATCCATTTGAAGCGCTTCGGCGAGCGTGAAGCGACACTCACAGGCCAGCCCCAACCGCTGAGAACGGAGGTTTTGCTCGATAAGTTCACGCAACGTGTCGATGGCCAACGCACCCCGGTCGGACAGTAGGTCGATCACCGCAAGGTAGCGCTGAACCCGCGGCAGCAACTCGTAGAACCCAGAAGGGGCGATATACGTGTGCCCATCGTAAAGTTCGAGCACCTGTATAAACACGGCCCTGGCCTTCTTCAATTGCCCCTGATGCAACCACGTCAGTCCAGTTATCAACGGCAGAATGCCGCGGAAACGGGCCTCCGGCACGTGTCGCCACTGTGCCAGCCGCTCGGCCTCTCGCAGCCAATGGTAGGCCGTAGGGAACTCCTGATTGCGAGCTGCCAGCTCCGCCAGCCCGGCATAGCCGAAGAATACATATGAATCACCACAGGTTTCCGTCTCGACTCGACCCTGCTGAAACGCCTCGCGGGCCGGCTCGTCGAGCCCCTGATAGGCCAACAGATGGCCCCGTAGCAGCTTCAATCGGCCGATGATCGGGCTATGGCCGACACCGTCGCGTAGCACCATCAGTGACTCTTCGAGCACTCCGACGGCTCGCTCGAACTCGCCGGTAATTTCCAGCAGTTGGATTCGATCGATACTGAGCATCGCTTCATACAGCACGCTGCCCTTAAGCCGCGCAAGCTTCATGCCTTCGCTATTGTAATGCTGGGCCAACTCGAGCTGGCTTTCGGCTATCGCCTGCTGGGACAACGCCTGATAACAAAGCACCCGTTGCGCCCAAGCGTGGTCAGACAGGACCTCCAGAGCCTGAAGGCAATAATCCCTGGCCTCAGGCTCGCCACGCAACCGCGCTAGAAAACCGCGCAACGCTTGCCACTGAGCAAGCAGCTGCGCCTGCCGTCGAGCATCGGGTTGAGGAAAGAACTTGGCCAGATCGGCGAGGCAGTCATCCACTTCGTCTAACCGAGCCGAAATGATTAAAGCCCAGCCATGCAACACGATCAGTCGGGTCGTGCTGTTAAACAAATCTTGCGGAAGTTCACTACGCCACTTCATGAAATGCGAAACGTTGTCGCCGATGAGCAGCTGCTCCTGCCCGTAGCGCTGTAAGAAATTGGCTGCGACTTCTGGCTGTCCTGCCCACAGTGCATGCTCCACCGCCTCACGCATTTCACCGCGATTGGCAAACCACTGACAGGCACGCAGGTGCGTCTGGGTGGGTGATGCTACACCTGGCATGCGTTGCAACATCAACGCTAGCGGCCGCCACAGGCGATACCATTCACCACAGTTATCGGTTTGACGAATGAACAGCTGGGACGTCTTGAGTACATCGAGAAGGTCATTTCCTATGCCGTCGAGGACATGCTCACACAGCTGCGATGAAAAGCGCGGCATGCGCGCCAACGCGAACAGCGCGCGGCAGATCTCCTCACTCTGTCCCTCAAGTACTTCGCGCTGCACGTAATCTCGTAACAGTGAAGTACCAGCGATCAATCGCTCACGAACCGCCTGCTCATCAGCATTCAATAACAGCAAGCTGACACCGGCCAGCCACCCCTCGCTACCCGCCAACAATTGCTTGAACGTGTCATCGGCGAGCTCCAGACGATGTGCTTTGAGCAACAACCGCAGCTCGCCAGCCGTCAGTGCCAGCACCTCGGCTTCCAGCTCGAACAAGTCACCTTGCAGCAATAGCCTGGGCAGCTTCCAAGCGGGCTGCCGACGGCTGCTAACCCACCAGCTGACGGATTCGGGCCCCCTTTCGATAAGCAGGTCGAGGCAGGCATCGAACGGCGCGGTCACCTCTCTCGGATAATCATCCAACATGATCCAAAGCGGCCGCGGAAAATCATTCAGCAGGTTGATGAGATCTTGCTGAACGTCCCCACTCTCTGAAGTTGTACCGCCTAATACCCGGCGCAGCTGTGAACACAGAGCTTCAGCAGAGAAAGCCCTGCCGCCGAGATCAAGCCATACGAGATGTGTATCGGCAGGCACCATTCGCGCGCACTCATTCATGAGTACGCTCTTGCCAAACCCGGCCGGTGCGCAGATCAAACGCAGTCGACAACGGGCCTCGAGCAGAGCATCGACGAGTCGTGGCCTTGGTATATGCAGCGGTGGAAGACGTGGAATAGTCGCAACTTGAACCTGCGCGGCGGCTTCTGTGCTGAGGGCACCAGGGTTGAAGCGTACGGACATAGCGAGGTTTCTCTTATTCGTATCAGTCCATTGAGAAGCGCATTGAGCGCTGCGTCAGCACCCACTCCAGGGCCAGTCGACATGGTCGTATCGATGCGCTTGCGCGGTAATAACCTGCACGATTGTGACTCTTTTGTCGACTCGCCTTGCAAGCAAAACCGCCCGGACTGGTTGGATACCGATCTCTAATGGCTGAAAAATATCACTCCTGCTGTGCCGAAAATAAAAAAGGCGGCCAACTGGCCGCCTTATTCACCGTACAGATGCTACTTGATCAGCGCACCCCGGCATTACGCAATGCAGCAGGCGTAAAGTCGCGGGCCGACGCTTTGTAGCCGAATTCGTGCGCTGGTTCTTCATTACTCAAGCCGATGGCGATATAGCGCCCCGAGATAATGTCGTAAAGCGCCTCGAAGGCATAGGCCGGCACCTTGTGCTGATAGTACTGCAACATGTGCGCCTCACCGACGCGCCACAACTGGCCGCGGCCGTCGTACAACTCGGATTGCACAATAGTCCAGGTATCTTCATCTACGAAGAAACGACGCTTGGCGTAGATGTTGCGCTCACCCTCCTTGAGGTTGGCTTCGATCTCCCAGACACGATGCAACTCGTAACGCGCGAGATCCTGATTGACGTGACCGGCTTTCAGAATGTCGCTGTACTGCACGTCGCTAGAATTGATCTCGTAGCTGTTGTAAGGGATATACAACTCCTTCTTACCGACCAGCTTCCAATCGTAGCGATCAGGCGCACCGCTAAACATGTCGAAGTTGTCAGTAGTCCGCATGCCGTCTGCTGCGGTACCTGGACCGTCATAGGCAACCTGCGGGGCACGACGCACACGACGCTGGCCGGCGTTATAAATCCAGGCCTGCCGCGGCTCTTTCACCTGATCCAACGAATCGTGTACGAGCAGAACGTTACCAGCAAGACGCGACGGTGCTGTTACCCGCTGCTTAAAGAAAAGCAACGCGTTCTTTGCGCGCTCTGCATCCAGATCCGTCATGTCGCTGGGGAAAGCCACTTCGTCTTCGAAGTGCACCAAGGTGTAACTACCATTGGTTTGTGGAGTTGCCTGGACAATGTTGCGGCGAACGTTGCCGCCGCGGTACCGCGTAATGTGGTTCCAGACGACCTCCAGGCCGTTCTTCGGGATAGGGAATGCGTAGTAGCGGCTATCGGAAAAATTGGCAATACCGTTACCACCGTCAACCAACTCGGTATTTAAAGCGCTTTTTTTGGCTGCTTCGTAGATGCGGTCTGGCACTGCTGCAGTGCGGTGGGTTGGAAAGACCCGCATCTTGTACGTTTCTGGATAACGCTTGAACATCGCCTGCTGGCCCGCCGTCAGCTTGTCCTTATATTGATCGACATTCTGCGCGGTGATAACGAACTCAGGCTGTTCGCTTTTGAAGGGATTGGTCAGATGCCCGTCATCCAGCGGTGCGGCATCGGTGGACAAACCGCCTGTCCAGGCTGGAATCGTTCCTTCGGCGTTACCCGCCTTCTCGGCCCCGAGTGGAGTCAAAGTATTGCCGAGCTTTGCGGCTTCCTCTGGAGAGACTGCAGCCATCACGCTGCTTGCCAGCAGCGAGAAGGCCAAGACACTGAATAATTTTTTTGTTGTTTTCATGCGCTTCCAGTTCCTCTTGATCTTGTTTTGGCCGGAGGCCTTGTATGTAGACTGGCGCGTAGCGGAGCTCTCATAAGAGCTCCGTACGGCGATACTGAAATAGCCCCCTTAGAAGTTCACGCCCATGCTCAGGGCAAGAAAGTCGCGATCAACCAGCGTGTTGTAGTCGCCACCGAAGAAATCGGTGTAGGACAGGCTGGCCGTATAGCGGTTCTGATAGACAGCGTCGACACCAACGCTCACAGCTTTCGAGCCTTCGTTGAACAGACCGTTCGGTCCGTAACCGTCCACATCATGAGAGAAGGACACGTTTGGCGTGAGGTTTACGCCAGCGAATACGTTGCTGTAATCCGCAAGTGCGCGCAGGCGGTAGCCCCATGAATTGGCAGTTACGAAGCCTTCATCACCGTACGCAGCAAGTTGAGTAGCGTCGTCCGGCGTTCCGTAGATCGAATCCCGGCCATAACGCAGCTCGCTTGTACTCTCCAAGGCACCTACGTGAGCGTAGCCAATCTCGCCCACTACGGTCACCCGCCCGGCGCCCAGAACTTGGTCAAAGAAATGGGTGAACGTCGTCTGAACTTGGGTGATCTCTTTACGGTTGTAACCCCGATTGTCCGCGCCGAACCGACTAGCTACGGGCGATGTACCTGGCGCAATCGGATTGAGCACGGCACGGGTTACGTCGGTGGTATTGATCTGAACCGGAGCGTTAGGGCGGTAGCTCACTTCACCGGACCAAGCTGTTCCAGTAGGCAGTGTGGTCGAGAAGCTCAGGCCATAAAGGCGAATATCTTCCGGATATTCGAGATAATACTGCCCTTGGCCAAGCATCACGCTCTGAGCCAGCCCGGCCCCAGAACCAGGCGCAATCCTGTTAGCCGCGCCAATGATACGTGGCAGGGCAGCAGCAGTCGCTAGACCTGCCGATTGAGTACCCACGATCGGCGTGCGGCTGTGATAATTCATGAAGTACGCACCATACTCAGTGGCGTCGCCGAGCCAGCGTAGCGCCAGCCCGAACTGGCCGGAGTCACGCGCATCGCGATCGCCCCCCCGCGGCATCACTACGCCTTCAGACGTCACATCGAACCCTTGACCGAGCGCTGCGGCGACAGGTTGCAATTGCCTGATAGCTGGGTTACCGACATGGTAGTTACTGTCACAACCGTCCTGTACAACATCCGAGCCGAAGAACGTACCGCAGTTATCGACAATCGTTTGATCCCACTCAAGCTGGTAGAACGCCTCCATGCTTAACCGATCACTAACACTCTGCGACACATAAAGCATGTTCACCGGGATCAAGCCTTCCTTGATCTCGGCGCCAGGACGGCGGAACGCCGCTGCATCTAGCGGGTTGATCGAGTTGATCGAGTTGCCAATGAACGTGCTTTCGCCCCAGCTAACAACCTGCTTACCAACGCGGACGGTGCCAGGCAGGTCACCCAAGTAATAGTTGTGGTAGAGGAAAGCATCGAGAATTTGAGCACCGGAGGATTGCGCAGCCTCCTTACGATTGCTGTCGCTGATGTCCTTGAACAGACGGTTTTCGTCCTTCAGTTCGAAGTCGTACCAGTATTTGCCACGAATAAAGGCACCGCTATCGCCATAGCGCAGTTCCAGGTCGTGAATACCTTTGAAAATCTTGGAGAAGGTCTCGCCCTTCTTGAAGTTCAGACGGCCGTCATCACCAGTCTGCGTGTATCCAGTACCACCATTATTGATACCTACCAAATCCATATCCCGGTCCGTCGTCGACCAGCTGGCACCGATCGACATCGCCGAGTCCAACTGCCCCTCCACTTCCCCAATATTGAATGTGACAGCGTAAGCGGGTGATGCAATGCCCAACGCGACCGCGAGGGCCAGGGTCTTGGGCTGGAAGATTCCTTGCCTTGTTGTTTTTGTCATGAGGCGCTCCTGGTTGGTTCGAAGTACGTTCACCCTAACCACACGAAGGCAGAGGGTTAAGCGCACTAAGGTTTGATTTGCTTTGTCATTCTTAAGTATGAATGGCCTTCCCAGTACTGGCCTGCAACCGGATAGCTGCCAGCGCAGCGGATGACCTTCGACGAAGCTACCCGAGAGCTTAGCCGCCAGTCAAAGAGACGCAACCCTCTAAATAGAGCAGTTGCGATGCTGTTCGCGAGGATTTAGGCGGAGCTGAGCGCAACTGGTCGCCGTTTACTCGAACAGCCGAGCTTTACACGGGCACAGGCACTATCCGCCGCGACGAACAAACTCGCAGCGATGCGCAAGAGCGTTACCAAAGCGCAACGCGTGGGGCGAAACGAAACAGCCGGAAGGGAATGGAGCGCCAACGTTCACGGAGACCAGAACCGCTGCCGAGGTGCGCTAAGACTGGGCGAGACAGCCTGTCGGAAGGAAGCCTCTAAATCGAGGCGAGAAAGACTACCGTGCAGTTATTTATCGTTTATCCCCCCGAAGCCGCGATCCGGACGCTTACAGATGCGCGACTTTAGTGCCAGCGGGTAACTCGTCACATGCCTTTAACAGCAAAAATGCCAGGCGCGTTCCGCCAGTAACCCTTGTAGTCCATGCCATAGCCGAACACGTAGCGATCGACGCAGCTGAGCCCAACATAATCAGCCTTAAGATCTGGACGCGCCTTGCGCTGATGATCCTTATCGACCAGCACCGCAGTGTGCACAGCGGCAGCGCCGGCATGCCGGCAAAAATCAATGATTGCGCCGAGCGTGTGCCCTTCGTCGAGGATGTCATCGATAATCAGCACATCACGATCCATGAACGAGATTTCTGGCTTGGCCTTCCAGAACAGCTCCCCTCCGCTGGTTTCGTTGCGATAACGCGTCGCATGCAGGTAGGAGAGTTCCAGCGGGAAATTCAGCTTGGTAACCAGCTTGCCGGAGAAAATCAGCCCCCCGTTCATCACGCAGAACACCACAGGGTTTCGGTCGGCCAGTTCAGCATTGATTTTCGCGGCCACCGCGTCGATTGCCGCTTCGACCTCGGCGTCGGAATAAAGGCAGTCGGCTTCAGCCATGATCTGGCTGATATGTGCAAGATCGACGGACATGGCGATGCTCCAAGACAGTTGAAAGATGAAGCAGCTCGACCAGCCGCCCTCAAATTAAGGGGCGCGACGATACCGATGCATCCAGGCACAGGGCAAGCCCTCTCGGATACATCAATAGCCGCTAACACCCTGATGCATTAATCTACGCCGGTTTATTTGACCGCCGGAGCCAACCATGACCACTCGAGAGATCCGCCACCCGCTTATTCGCCACAAACTTGGGTTGATGCGCCGTGCCGATATCAGTACCAAGAATTTTCGCGAACTGGCGCAGGAGGTGGGTTCGATCCTGACGTACGAAGCGACTCGCGACTTGCCGTTGGAAAACTACAGCATCGACGGCTGGTGCGGCCCGGTCCAGGTTGAAAAGATTTCTGGCAAGAAGATTACCGTTGTGCCGATTCTCCGTGCGGGAATCGGCATGCTCGACGGCGTACTCAGCCTGATACCAGGTGCCAAGGTCAGCGCGGTCGGCATTGCACGCAATGAGGAAACTCTGCAGGCGCACACTTACCTAGAGCGCCTCGTCGATGATCTCGACCAACGCCTGGCGATGATCATCGATCCGATGTTGGCGACCGGCGGATCGATGGTTGCAGCGATCGACATGCTGAAAAAGGCCGGGTGCAAGGAAATCCGCGCCCTGGTTCTGGTGGCTGCACCGGAAGGCATTGAGGCCGTGGAAAAGGCACACCCGGACGTCACCATCTATACGGCCTCCATTGATGACCGCCTAGACGAGAACGGCTACATCATGCCCGGCCTGGGCGATGCCGGAGACAAGATCTTCGGCACCAAGCAGAAGGACATCTGAGATGTCGCAACCCATGGAAGAACCGCTCGGACGCCAGGTGCTGGCCGGTGCGCAGATGCTGTTCGTGGCGTTCGGCGCGCTGGTGCTGATGCCGCTGATTACCGGGATGGACCCCAACGTCGCGCTGTTCACCGCCGGCATTGGCACCCTGTTGTTTCAACTGGTCACCAAACGCCAAGTACCCGTATTCCTGGCGTCGAGTTTCGCTTTCATCGCGCCTATCATCGCCGCCAAGGGTGACTTTGGTCTGCCAGCGGTGCTTGGCGGCGTGGTAGCGGCCGGCATCGTTTACATGTTTCTCGGCTTTGCGGTGCGCCTGAAAGGCCCTGGATTCATAGACCGGCTACTACCTCCCGTAGTGATCGCACCGGTGATCATCTCCATCGGTCTCGCCCTATCGCCCGTCGCAGTAAATATGGCCATGGGCAAAGCTGGTGACGGCAGCGCTCAGCTGGTGTCCTACACCACGGCCATGATGATCTCAATGCCCGCCCTGCTGACCACCCTGCTAGTGGCTGTCCTCGGCAAAGGTTTATTCCGGCTAGTACCGATCCTGGCTGGCGTCGCTGTGGGCTATGGTCTGTCGTTCGCGTTTGGTGTCGTGGATACGACCGGGATCGCGGCAGCACCATGGCTGGCAGTGCCGAACTTCGTCACACCGGAATTCCACTGGGGTGCAATTCTGTTCATGGTCCCGGTCGCGCTAGCACCCGCTATCGAGCACATCGGTGGCGTGGTGGCGATTGGTGGCGTGACGGGCAACAACTTCATCAAGAAACCGGGGCTGCACCGCACGCTCCTGGGTGACGGCTTGGCGACTTCAGCAGCGGGATTGTTCGGCGGCCCGCCTAACACCACGTATGCGGAAGTGACCGGCGCGGTGATGCTCACCAAGAACTACAACCCGAAAATCATGACCTGGGCGGCGGTCTTCGCCATTGTCCTGGCATTCATTGGGAAGTTTGGAGCTGGACTGCTGAGCATTCCGGTGCCAGTCATGGGCGGCATCCTCTGCCTGTTGTTCGGTTCAATCGCGGTGGTTGGCCTGAGCACACTGATTCGCCATCAGGTGGACCTGGCCGAAGCGCGCAACCTCATCATCGTGTCCGTGACGCTGGTGTTCGGCATAGGCGGCATGACGTTCGGCTACGGGGAATTCAGCCTGTCCGGTATCTCGTTATGCGCCATCATCGCGCTGTTACTCAACTTGGTGCTGCCCGGCGGTGAAGGCTGGAAAAACAAGCAAATCGAAGAAAACAGCTAGCCTATTGCGCCAGCACGACAGTGCTGGCTTTTTACCTTCTCAGCGGCATTAGCGGCATGCAGCTATCCCGATGCAAGACGCGTAGACTGCCGCGATGACTCAATCTGCCATTCCCCACCGCCAGTTGCCCGACGAGACGGTTAGTTGCATCAGCTGCGCCGCGTGCTGTTGTCGCCTCGAAGTACTGCTGCTGACCGATACCGGCGTCCCGGAGCGCTTCATCGATGAAGACGACTGGGGCGGCCAAGTGATGCGCCGCCTCGACGATGGATGGTGCGTAGCGCTCGACCGGGACAGCATGCGCTGCACCATCTACGCTCAGCGGCCGCTTATCTGCCGGGAGTTCGAGCTGGGCTCGGATGACTGCCTGGACGAGCGCAAGGGCTCAGCAAACGCTTATCTGGAAGGCTGACGACAGCGCCATCAGCCTCCACGTTTAGCTATCAGAACGAGGCTCGATAGTGAACTGCATAGCTTTCGATACCATCGTTCGGATTCTTGATGCCTGCGTTGGAATAATGGATGGCTCGCACGCCAACCTCGTGTCCGCCAGCGAAGCGCAGGCCAGCACCGAAGCGGTCCTCGAACTGAAAAGACGAGCCCAGGTCTTTTTTTTCCACTTCGGTATTCTCGAATGCTGCGATGCCGATGCCCGCTTCGAGATAAGGCTTCACTGACCCGCCGTTGAATTCATAGACGAAGACCGGTGCGAGCGAAATGCTGTGGTTGCTAGAGGTCTCGTCGCCTTCCCAGTAGGTATAGCCTGCATCCCAGTACCCAGTTAGCCGACCTACGCTGGTCTGGAACCAACTACGGTTGAAGTCGAATTGCGCGCCCAGCCGATAGGTCATCGTCGACTCGCCGGTGCGGCCAACGGCAGCAGTCAGGTCCAGTGCATGTACGGCAGCCACCTGCCCCATAGAAATAGCCGCAACTGCAGCGAGGGAGATCAGTTTTTTCATACGGAATGTCCTTATTGGAACGTTGGCATCGCTTGTCTTTGTTAAGTATCACCCAATACAGAGGCCTGCCTGCGCGGGGAGTTCCTAAACAGAACAGTATGAAACTGTACCGTTTTCGCCCCAAAGTACCGGTAGAATGCATGCCAATCGCCGGGGATCGCCACTGCTCCAGAAGCGTACAATGGCTTTACCGTCGCTTAGCTGGCCGCTGGCCGCTAGCAAGGTCTCGATATGCCGCGCGACCGCGGCACCGGTATCGACCAGGGCGACCCCAGGGGGAAGCATTTCGCGCAGCAGCGGCTTTACGAAAGGATAGTGGGTACAACCGAGAATCAGCGTATCGCAGCCCTGCTCGATCAATGGCCGGACCAGGCTCTCAAGCAGCGCTCGGGTGCCTGCCGTAGCGAGCTCGCCCGCTTCGATACGTTCGACAAGGCCCGGACATGGCTGCGTGATGACGCGCACGTCGCTGGCGAAACGGTCGAGCAGCGCCGCAAATTTAGCGCTCTTCAAGGTGCCCGTCGTGGCCAGCACGCCCACCACCCCACTGCGGGTTGCCTGGGCGGCCGGTTTAACGGCAGGCTCCATCCCAATCAACGGCAGTTGCGGATACTGCTCTCGCAAGTCCGACACCCCTGCGGCCGTTGCGGTATTGCAGGCCAGCACCAGCGCTTTGGCACCTTGCCCAAGCAAAAAACCCGCGATAGCCCGGCAGCGCTCGCGGATAAACTCCGGGCTTTTCTCGCCGTAGGGGACGTGACCGCTGTCCGCCACATACAGCAATGACTCATGAGGCAGGCGGGCACGAATCTCCCGGAGCACCGACAGCCCGCCCACACCAGAATCAAAAACCCCAATCGGGCCATTGTCAGACACGGCCGCTTCCGCAGACTGCGCAGGCCGGGTCGCGCTTGACCTTCAGCTCGCGGAAACGACTGGACAGCGCATCCACCAACAGCAGGCGGCCAATCAAAGGCTCACCGAAACCGACGAGCAACTTGATTGCCTCAAGCGCCTGCAGGCTACCCACCATCCCGACGACAGGCCCGAGCACGCCAGCTTCGCTGCAAGTCAGCTCAGCCTCAGTGCCATGGCCGTAGAGGCAGTGATAGCAGGGGCTGGACTCGACCCGAGGGTCAAACACCGATAGCTGCCCTTCGAGCCGTATGGCCGCGCCGCTCACCAGCGGTTTCACGGCCGCTACACACGCTGCGTTCACAGCCTCACGAACCGCAAAGTTGTCCGTGCAATCCAGCACCAGGTCGACTGCTGCCACAGCGGCACCAAGCGTGTCGGCATCCATCGCGGCGCGGTGTGGCACCAGCTTGACCAAAGGGTTGAGCGCAGATAGGCGAGCCATTGCCGAGTCCACCTTGTGCAACCCCACCGATGGCGTGTCGTGAGCAATCTGCCGCTGCAGATTGGTCAGATCGAGCTGATCGAAATCCGCCAGATGGAGTTCACCGACACCGGCGGCGGCGAGATACAACGCGACGGGCGAACCAAGCCCGCCAAGCCCGACGATCAGCACACGGCTCTGCTTAAGCTTGAGCTGGCCTTCGATATCAACTTGTCTCAGCAAGATCTGCCGGCTGTAACGCAGCAGCTCGTCATCGCTCAGCATGCACCACTCCTCATTGGGTTCATCGCAGCCGCCCGAAGCTGACACGCTCGTGGCCACCGAAATCCTTGCGGCTAGCGACATCGACGAAACCGCCATCGAACAACAGGGTCCGCACCGCCACCGCCTGATCGTAACCGTGCTCCAATATCAACCAGCCGGACGGAAGCAGATGAGTAGGCGCCTGCTCGATGATCAGCCGGATGTCATCCAGTCCATCTCCTCCCGCCACCAGCGCACTGCTCGGTTCGAAGCGCACGTCACCCTGCAAAAGATGCGGATCACTGGCGGGAATGTAGGGCGGATTGGAGACGATCAATCCATAACGCTGGCCTGCGAGCGAAGAGAACCACTGGCTCTCGATAAACCCCACATTGCCGAGCCCAAGTCGCTGAGCATTACGGGCGGCCAGCGTAACGGCTTCGCTGATGCGGTCCACTCCGGTAAGCCGCCAAGTGGAGCGCTCACTGGCAAGCGCCAGGGCAATCGCACCGGTCCCCGTACCCAGATCGAGCACATTCGCCGGGCCAGCTGGAAGCACCTCCAACGCCGTTTCAACCAGCAGTTCGGTGTCCGGTCGCGGAATCAAGGTATGTGGCGCCACTTCGAGATCGAGACTCCAGAATCCCTGGCGGCCCAGAATGTAAGCCACCGGCTCGCCAAGCCGACGACGCTCAAGGTAAGCCGCAAAGCGAGTCTCGACCTCGGGTAGCACCTCGCGATCAGGCCAGGTGCGCAGATAGCTTGTCCCTTTGCCCAGCGCGGCTGCGAGCAGCCACTCGGCATCGAGCTTGGCGCTCGGCGAGTCGGGCAGCTGGGCGGCACGCAGCAGGTAATCGATTGTCGCCATGTTCGGGTTTCCAGGACTCAGTGGTACGCCGCCATCGACAACCGGAAGGATTCGCCGATAAGCGAGCGGTCAGTCGCCCAGCGCAGCAAGCTGATCGGCTTGATATTCCTGCAGCAGCGGTTCGATCACCTGCTCTACTGCGCCGCTGACCACTTCATTGAGCGAATACAACGTCAGGTTGATGCGGTGATCCGTAACGCGTCCCTGTGGGAAGTTGTAAGTCCGAATACGCTCGGAACGATCACCCGAGCCCACCAGCAACTTGCGCGTATCGGAAATTTCCTTGTGCGCCGCGCTGTCCTGCACATCTTGCAGCTTGGCGGCCAACCAGGCCATGGCCCGAGCACGGTTCTTGTGCTGCGAGCGCTCTTCCTGGCATTCCACGACGATGCCGCTGGGCAAGTGGGTAATACGCACCGCCGAATCAGTCTTGTTGATGTGCTGACCGCCAGCTCCGGAGGCGCGGTAGGTGTCGACGCGCAGGTCAGCCGGATTGATTTCGATGGCAATTTGCTCGTCCGGCTCCGGCAGGACCGCAACGGTGCAGGCCGAGGTATGGATACGTCCCTGGGATTCGGTTTCGGGTACGCGCTGAACCCGGTGCGCGCCCGACTCGAACTTGAGCTTGGCGAATACGTTATCGCCCTCGACTCGCGAGATCACTTCCTTGTAGCCGCCGTGTTCACCCGGGCTTTCGGACAAGATCTCGACGCGCCAGCCTTGCCGCTCGGCGTAGCGGGAATACATACGAAACAGATCGCCAGAGAAGATCGCTGCCTCGTCGCCACCGGTGCCAGCGCGAATCTCGAGGAAGACGTTACGCCCATCCTTGGGATCCTTCGGCAGAAGCATGCGCTGCAGCCGAGCCTCGATCGCCTCGAGCTTGCCGCGTGCTTCGGCGACTTCTTCCTCCGCCATCTCGCGAACATCCGGATCGTTGTCCTTGAGCAATGCTTGAGCACCCTCAAGGTCGGACTGCATCTTGAGGAATTCGCGATAGGTGGCGATGACTGGCTCGACTTCAGCGTACTCGCGCGAATAGGCGCGAAAACGGGTCTGATCGCTGATCACTTCAGCGTCACCCAGTAACGCTGTCAGCTCTTCGAAGCGGTCCTGCAGAGTATCGAGTTTGTTGAGCAGCGACGCTTTCATGGTTTGTCCGTGCTGTCTTGCAGGGCGAAGAGGTCTTGGACGATGCTCAGTGCCTCAACACGCCCTTCGGCAGAAAGTTTTTTAAGCTGAACGCTCGGCGCGTGCAGCAACTTGTTGGTCAGTCCCCGCGCCAGCTGTGCCAACGCGTCCTCGGCCGTACCTCCATTGGCCAGCAGCCGCTGGGCACGCAACAACTCCTCATCACGAAGACGTTCGGCGTGCTGTCGATAGGCCTTGAGCACATCCACCGCCGCCAGCTCACGCAGGCGCGCCATAAAATCTTCGGTGCCGACGGCGACCAGCTCTTCGGCGGCCTGAGCCGCACCCTGCCGGCTCTTGAGATTCTCGGCCACCACCTCATGAAGGTCATCGACGGTATAGAGGTAGACGTCATCCAGATCAGCTACCTGCGCCTCTATGTCACGCGGTACTGCAATGTCCACCATGAACATCGGTTTGTGCTTGCGCTTCTTCAGCGCCTGTTCGACTGCGCCTTTGCCGAGAATCGGCAGCTGACTGGCGGTCGAGCTGATGACGATGTCGCTGTTGTAGAGCTCCAGCGGTATATCCGCGAGTAGGATCGCATGGGCGCCGAACTGCTCGGCCAATGCGCTGGCGCGCTCGAGTGTCCGATTGGCGACCACGATGCGCTTGACGCCTTGCTCGTGCAGGTGTCGAGCAACCAGCGTGATGGTCTCCCCAGCGCCAATCAGCAAGGCCTGGCTGCGATCGAGGTTGGCGAAGATCTGCTTGGCGAGACTGACCGCAGCGAAGGCGACCGAGACCGGGTTTTCACCAATCGCGGTGTCGGTGCGGACCGTCTTGGCGGTACTGAAGGTGGCCTGAAACAGGCGCCCCAGCAGCGGCCCCACGCTACCGGCCTCACGCGCCACAGCATAGGCGGACTTCATCTGCCCGAGAATCTGCGGCTCACCTAACACCATCGAATCCAGACCGGACGCAACACGCATCATGTGCCGAACCGCCTGGTCGTCGGTGTGCACATAGGCACACGCCTTGAGATCGTCGAGGTTCAACCGATGATAGTTGGCCAGCCAGGCCAACACCGTCTCGGCCTCGAGCTGCTCCTGCTCCAGGTAAAGCTCGCTGCGATTGCAGGTCGATAGAATCGCTGCTTCACGCGTGGGCGTGACACGGCACAGCTGCTGCAGCGCCTCGACCATCTGTTCTGGCGTGAACGCCACACGCTCTCGCACGTCCACCGATGCGGTTTTGTGATTAATGCCAAGCGCGAGGAAAGCCATGCAGGATCGCTGATTCGAAAACGGAGCGCGCGATTCTCCTACTTCGCCTGCCTCAGAACAACCATTGCCAGACATTGTCTGTAACGGACCAAGCCCACAAAATACTGGGCCAAAGCCGAGCCGTGTGCTTGCCTGGTCGCTTGTGTCATCATGCCGCGACCGCAGACCAGCCTAATGTTCCCTATGAAAAAACTCCTCGCCCTCAGCGCCGTCCTATTTCTCGGTGGCTGCCAAAGCTTCATGCAGAGCACGCCGGACAGCGGCCCGCCGATCGAGGAGGTCACGGCGGAGCCTGTGGCAAAAGGCCCAAACGAGTATGGCTCGTTCAGCGGCGATACCCTGTATGCGTTGCTGGTGGCAGAACTGGCTGGCCAGCGAAATCGCTTCGATATCGCCTTGGGCACCTATGTCCAGCAGGCCAACGCGACGCAGGATGCCGGCGTCGCGGAGCGCGGTTTCCGCATCGCCGAATACCTGGGCGCCGACCAAGCGGCGCTCGATACGGCCATCATTTGGGCGAACAATGCACCGGACAATCTCGACGCCCAGCGAGCTGCAGCCGTTCAGCTGGCGCGCTCAGGGCGTTACGAAGAGTCCCTCTCGTTCATGGAAAAGGTGCTCCGGGGTCAGGGCGACACGCATTTTGACTTCCTAGCGCTGTCCGCCGCTGAAACCGATCCGGACACGCGCACCGGGCTGCTCAAGAGTTTCGACCAGTTGTTGGCAAAGCATCCCGACAATCCCCAGCTGAAATTCGGCAAGGCTGTACTGCTGCAGCAGGACGCTCGCCCTGAAGAAGCACTCGCGCTGCTCGAGGAGCAACCAGCCAGCGAGCAGCAGATCCCGTCGATTCTGCTCCAGGCTCGTCTGCTGCAGGTTTTGGAGCGCACCGATGAAGCCATGCCGCTATTGGAAAAAAGCCTCCGCCAGCACCCCGAAGACAAGCGCTTGCGGTTGACCTACGCACGGCTGCTGGTGGAACAGGATCGGTTCGACGAAGCCATGGGTGAATTCGCCACGCTGGTTCAACAATACCCAAGCGACGATGACTTGCGCTTCTCGATGGCCCTGGTATGCCTCGAAGCGCAAGCCTGGCGTGAAGCCATTGTTTATCTAGAGGAACTGATCGAGCGCGGGAGCCATCTCGACGCCGCTTATTTCAATCTGGGCCGAGCCTACCGTGAGCTGGGCAAGCACGAGCAGGCACTGGCCGCGTTCGCCAAGGTCGGCCCAGGCAGCGAATATTTGCCGGCGAAACTGATGCAGGCGGAGCTGCTGTTCATCCTCGACCGCAACCAGGAAGCGTCACAGCTGCTGGCAAGCGCTCGGGACGAGCAGCCCGATTACGCCATACAGCTGTACCTCATCGAGTTGGAAGCGCTTTCCGGCCAGCAACAGATCGAAGCAGCCTGGAAACTGGCGGAACAGGCGCTGGTTGAGTTTCCGGACGACCTGAACTTGCTCTATACCCGAGCGATGATTGCCGAAAAGCGCGGCGACCTCGCTCAGCTGGAGCGAGACCTGCGCTACATCATCGAGCGCGAGCCAGACAATGCCATGGCTATCAATGCTCTCGGCTATACGCTTGCAGACCGCACTGACCGATACGATGAAGCTCGAACTCTCATTGAGCAGGCATACCAACTGAACCCAGATGACGCCGCCATCCTCGACAGCCTCGGCTGGGTCAATTACCGCCTGGGCAATCTCGAAGAAGCCGAAACACAATTGCGCAAAGCCTATGAACGCTTTGCCGACCATGAAGTCGCCGCTCACCTCGGCGAGGTGCTCTGGGCTTCGGGTGATCAGCGAGAGGCGCGGGCCATCTGGGCGAAAGCCTTGAAGGCGCAGCCCGACAGCCAAGTCCTGCGTGACACCATCAAACGACTGACAGGCTCGGAGAAACCCTGACCCATGAAGCTGATGCGTAACCTGCTGGCCCCCACCCTCGCCTTGCTGCTAGCTGGCTGCGCCGGCCTCGGTCCGCAGGAGTCAGTTGAAGGCCCCGGCAATGCCGAAGACTGGAAGGCCCATAAAGCCCATATCAGCGAGATCGATGGCTGGCAGATCAGCGGCAAGATAGGTATTCAGGCACCGCAGGATTCGGGCAGCGGCACCCTGTTCTGGCTGCAGCGCCAGGATTATTTCGATATTCGTCTCTCCGGCCCCTTAGGTCGGGGCGCTACGCGCCTGACGGGACGCCCCGATGCGGTGGCGCTGGAAGTCGCCGGCCAGGGACGCTTCGAGGCCGATTCGCCGGAAGCACTGGTTGAAAGCCAGCTGGGCTGGCAGCTACCCGTCTCCAACCTGCTCTGGTGGGTACGCGGCCTGCCGGCTCCGGACAGCCGCAGCCGCATCGCCCTCAACGCCAACGGGCAGCTAGCCAACCTGAAGCAAGATGGCTGGGATGTTCAGTACCTAGGCTATACCGAGGAGGACGGTTATCCGCTGCCAAATCGCATCAAATTGGCAGGTCGTGACCTGAAAATCACATTGGTGGTCAAGGACTGGCAACCGCGCCAGCTCGGACACTGATGCTCGCACTGACACTCCCCGCGCCAGCCAAGCTCAATCTCATGCTGCATATCCTCGGCCGCCGCGCCGACGGATACCACGAGCTTCAGACGCTTTTTCAGTTTCTCGACTATGGCGACGAGCTGACGTTCAGACCTCGAGCCGATGGACAGATCCGATTACATACGGACCTCCCGGGCGTCGACCATGACAGCAACCTGATCGTGCGCGCTGCACGCCTCCTGCAAACGCACAGCGGCTGCGCTCAAGGCGCTGACATCGAATTGAGCAAGCACTTGCCCATGGGCGGCGGTATTGGCGGTGGAAGCTCCGATGCGGCCACCACCCTGCTTGGCCTCGATCACCTCTGGCAGACCCACTTGGGCGAAGACACGCTGGCGGAGATTGGCTTGGCATTGGGTGCTGATGTTCCGGTATTCGTTAGAGGCCGCGCAGCCTTTGCCGAAGGGGTTGGTGAACGCCTGCAACCGGTCGAATTGAACGAACCCTGGTACCTCGTAATCGCCCCGCAAGTCTCTGTTAGTACAGCGGAAATATTTTCCGACCCAGAGTTGACACGCAATACCCCGGCCATTACAGTTCGCAGCCTTCTTGCAGGGGGCGGTCATAACGACTGTCAGCCGGTAGTCGAGAGGCGTTACCCAGAAGTTCGTAACGCTTTGAGCTTGTTGAACAAATTTGTTCCAGCAAGAATGACCGGCACTGGAGCTTGTGTGTTTGGGAGCTTCCCAAACAAGGGTGAGGCTGATAAAGTTTGCCGCCAACTTCCAGCCGATTTACCAGCATTCGTCGCTCAAGGCCGCAATATTTCGATGTTGCACCGAAAGCTTGCGCAGCTGGCACAGGAAGCAAGTGGTTAGAGGTTGTAGGTTACAGGGGCGTCGCCAAGCGGTAAGGCACCAGGTTTTGATCCTGGCATGCGTTGGTTCGAATCCAGCCGCCCCTGCCATAACCTTTCGGGGTTAATACAGCCGAACAAGCACTTTCAGGGTTACATCTACAGGGGCGTCGCCAAGCGGTAAGGCACCAGGTTTTGATCCTGGCATGCGTTGGTTCGAATCCAGCCGCCCCTGCCAAACATCACGAGAGCTGTTCAAAACGCCTGGCCTTTTGAACAGCTTTTTGTTTCATCGGATCCACCCTCAGGCAGGTACTGCGCGTGTCCAAGATGATGGTCTTCACGGGGAACGCCAACCCCGACCTGGCCCGGCGTGTTGTACGTCAGCTGCATATCCCTCTCGGTGACGCCTACGTCGGAAAGTTCTCCGACGGCGAAATCAGTGTCGAGATCAACGAGAACGTTCGTGGTAAGGACGTCTTTCTGATTCAGCCGACCTGTGCCCCCACCAATGACAATCTGATGGAACTGGTTGTGATGGCAGACGCCTTCCGCCGGTCCTCCGCCACTCGCATTACAGCCGTCATTCCCTACTTTGGTTATGCCCGTCAGGATCGCCGTCCGCGCTCCGCACGCGTGCCGATCAGCGCTAAAGTCGTGGCTGACATGCTCGATGTGGTCGGCGTTAACCGTGTACTCACGGTCGACCTGCACGCAGACCAGATCCAGGGCTTCTTCGACATGCCGGTAGATAACATCTACGGTTCGCCGGTCCTGGTCGACGATATACAGGCTCAGCGCTTCGAGAACCTGATGATCGTCTCCCCCGATATCGGCGGTGTGGTACGAGCTCGTGCTGTCGCCAAATCGCTGGGTGTGGATCTGGCGATCATCGACAAGCGTCGTCCGAAGGCCAACCAGTCCGAAGTGATGCACATCATCGGTGATATCGAAGGCCGGACTTGCATCCTCGTCGATGACATGGTCGATACCGCCGGCACCCTGTGCCATGCCGCAACCGCTCTAAAAGATCATGGCGCGTCCAAGGTCTTCGCGTATTGCACACACCCAATTCTGTCCGGTCGCGCCATCGAGAATATCGAAGGTTCGGTCCTCGACGAGCTGGTCGTGACCAATACCATCCCGCTGTCCGCAGCGGCGCAAGCCTGCACCCGTATTCGCCAGTTGGACATTGCGCCAATGGTGGCTGAAGCGGTTCGCCGCATCAGCAATGCTGAATCGATCAGCGCGATGTTCCGCTAAGCCATACGCTTAGCCCTTTGCGCAGAACGAAAATGTGCCCCGCCTCGTGCGGGGCTTTTTGCCCAACCGCCCGGTAGCGCTGGTCGCGAGCGTTTCGGGTGCGTTGTTATCCTGGAGAAACACAATGACTGATTTCACTCTGAATGCCCAAGTGCGTTCCGACCTGGGGAAAGGTGCGAGCCGCCGCCTTCGTCGTAACGCCAACCTCGTTCCAGCCGTAATCTACGGTGGTGACAAGGCTCCGCAATCCATCAGCCTGCTGCTGAAAGACGTAACCAAGCTGCTGGAAACCGAAGCCTCTTTCAGCCACGTACTGACCCTGAACGTCGACGGCCAGAACGAATCCGTTCTGATCAAGGCGCTGCAGCGTCATCCGGCCAAAGGCTTCGTTCTGCACGCTGACTTCGTCCGTGTCGTCGAAGGTCACAAGCTGACTGCTACCGTACCGCTGCACTTCCTGAACCAGGAAACTTCGGTAGGCGTTAAGCAGCAAGGCGGCGAGATCCTGCACAACATCAACGAAGTGGAAGTCTCCTGCCTGCCGCAGGATCTGCCTGAGTTCATCGAGGTCGACATGGCCAACGTTGAAGTCGGTCAGGTACTGCACATGACCGACCTCAAGCTGCCGAACGGCGTTGAGCTGGTCGCCCTGGCACACGGCAGCGATCTGCCGGTTGCCAACGTTCACGCGCCGCGCGTGAACAAGGAAGACACTCCGAAAGAAGAAGGCGCTGCCGAGTAATCCACTCGCCATCACCTGAGGAAGGGCCTCTGTCGTGACTGCCGTTAAACTGATCGTCGGCCTGGGTAACCCAGGCCCTGAATACGACCAGACCCGGCATAACGCAGGGGCCCTTTTCGTTGAGCGTCTGGCTGCCCACAAGGGCGTCAATCTCAGCGTCGATCGCAAGTATTTCGGCCTGGTCGGCAAGTTTCGCCACCAAGACGAAGACGTCCGCCTGTTGATCCCCACCACCTTCATGAACCGTAGCGGTCAAGCGGTGGCGGCACTGGCCGGATTTTTCCGAATTCCCCCCGAATCCATCTTGGTTGCCCACGATGAGCTCGACATGCCCCCCGGCGTCGCCAAGCTCAAACAAGGCGGCGGCCATGGCGGGCATAACGGGCTTCGCGACATCATTGCCAAGCTCGGTAATCAGAACAATTTCTACCGCCTGCGGCTGGGCATCGGCCACCCAGGTCATAGCAGCCTGGTGACCGGTTACGTACTGGGCCGAGCGCCCCAGGCCGAGCGCGAAAAGCTGGACGCCAGCATCGACTTCACCTTCGACGTGCTACCCGAAATTCTCGCCGGTGACTGGACGCGTGCAATGCAGCGTCTGCACAGCCAGAAGGCCTGATCGAACTCGACGCAGGAACGCAAGACAAAGCAACGGCTGAGCGGAAGGCTTGCACTACAGCGCATCACGAAGCCGTTTAACGCAGTTTGGCAACGCCGGTAGCGCAGAGCTGCCAGCCAACACCGAGGCAAGACACCATGGGATTCAATTGCGGCATCGTCGGCCTGCCCAACGTCGGCAAGTCCACCCTGTTCAACGCACTGACCAAGTCCGGAATCGCTGCGGAAAACTTCCCCTTCTGCACCATCGAGCCGAACAGTGGCATCGTGCCGATGCCCGATCCTCGCCTGCAGGCCTTGGCAGACATCGTCAAGCCCGAGCGAATCCTGCCGACCACCATGGAATTTGTCGACATCGCCGGCCTCGTCGAAGGGGCTTCAAAGGGTGAAGGTCTGGGCAACAAGTTCCTCGCCAACATCCGTGAGACCGATGCGATAGCCCACGTGGTGCGTTGCTTCGAAGACGAAAACGTCATCCACGTCTCCAACTCGGTAGATCCCAAGCGCGACATCGAAATTATCGAACTCGAACTGATCTTCGCCGACCTCGACAGCTGCGAAAAGCAACTGCAGCGCGTGACCCGCAACGCCAAGGGCGGCGACAAGGAAGCCGTAGCGCAGAAAGAGCTGCTGGAAAAATTGATCCCCCACTTTACCGAAGCCAAGCCGGCCCGCACGCTCTTGAAGAAGCTGGGCGATGATGATATTCAACTGGCCAAGGGCTTCCACTTGCTCACCAGCAAGCCGGTCATGTACATCGCCAACGTGGCCGAAGACGGCTTCGAGAACAACCCGCTCCTGGATGTGGTCAAGGCAATCGCCGCCGAAGAAGGCGCCCTCGTGGTACCGGTGTGCAACAAGATCGAAGCGGAGATCGCCGAGCTCGACGATGGTGAAGAAAAGGACATGTTCCTTGAGTCCCTCGGCCTTGAAGAGCCCGGCTTGAACCGCGTGATCCGCGCCGGTTACGAGTTGCTTAACCTGCAAACCTACTTCACGGCTGGCGTGAAGGAAGTCCGCGCCTGGACTGTGAAAGTCGGCGCTACAGCCCCTCAAGGCGCAGGCGTAATCCACACTGATTTCGAGAAAGGCTTCATCCGCGCTGAAGTGGTCGCCTATAACGACTTCATCCAGTACAAAGGCGAAGCCGGTGCCAAGGAAGCCGGTAAATGGCGCCTGGAGGGCAAGGAATACATCATCAAGGATGGCGATGTGATGCACTTCCGCTTCAATGTTTAAGCGAAATTGCCACATTGGCATTCATTGATTGCCGCGCTCAAAGCCTCGCTCACGCGAGGCTTTTTTGTGTTCCGAGGTAAGAAGTCGTCGCTGTAAAAATTCGGGGAAGCGTCCGCTTTCAAACATTCGGCTGACGACCGGTACGGAATCTGTTGATCAAGCGCGGAATATTCGCCCCGCTTGTGCGGTCGGAACAGGCAGACCTGCCGAAGCCGGAGCCTTGATGAACAGCCTCACCGAACCACCGCTACAGCACCTCGACGACACCTTTTTCAACCGGGACGCGCAAATTGTCGCTCAGGCATTGCTCGGTACCGTAATTCGCCACTGCGTCGACGGGTTGTGGTTGTCGGCGCGCATCATCGAGACCGAGGCCTATTACATCGACGAGAAAGCCAGCCACTCTTCGCTCGGCCACAGCCCCTCGCGGCGCGCCATGTTCATGCCGGCCGGCCATCTCTATCTGTATTACTCGCGTGGCGGGGACTCACTGAACTTCAGCGTACAGGGGGATGGGAATGCGGTCTGCATCAAGGCCGGATACCCCTGGGTCGATTCGCTGTCATGCGAAGAATCTATCGAACGCATGCGCACTAACAGCCCCGCCGCCGCGGGAGGCCCACGTCCCCTGACCCGCCTCTGCTCTGGCCAGACGCTGCTATGCAAGGCGCTGGGGCTGAAGGTAACGGAGTGGAATGCCCAGCGCATGGACCCTACGAAACTACGCTTGGATGACATTGGTGCGCGCCCGGACATAATCCAGACCACCCGCCTCGGCATTCCCGCCGGTCGTGACGAGCACCTGCCGTACCGATTTGTCGATGCCGGCTTTGCCGCACACTGCACGCGCAATCCGACGCGCCGTGGGCAACAGGAGGGTCAGGACTACGTACTACTGCGCCGCGAGCTGTTAGCGAGCTAGCTCATCAGTCAAACAGCCCTGACCAGACGAATCCGGGTGATCTCCGACGGCGCCCCGAAGCGCAGCGGCGGCCCCCAGTAACCTGTGCCACGGCTGATATAGATCTGCATGTCACCAACGCGCTGCAGCCCCGCCACCCAGGGCTGCTGCCAGCGCACAAAATGCATCCACGGCCAAAATTGGCCGCCGTGCGTATGGCCGGACAACTGCAGATCACAGCCAGCCTCAACTGCCGCCTGAGCCGAACGCGGCTGGTGCGCCAAGAGTAAGCGCGGCAAGTCATCGGGCGCGCCCGCAAACGCAGCGATCGGATCGCTTCGATGGCTGGGCCGGAACAGCTCAGCTGAATAGTCGGCGATGCCAGCCAATACCAAGCGAGCACCGTCGTGTTCGAGTTGAACATGACGATTGAGCAACACTGCCATACCCAGCCGCTCAAACTCGGCAATCCAGCTGTCGGCACCGGAATAGTATTCGTGGTTGCCGGTCACTACGTAAGTGCCATGACGGGCGCTCAGTTGAGCCAACGGCGCAATGTCATCGGCCAGATCGACAACACTGCCGTCTACAAGATCGCCAGTGATAACGATCAGATCGGGAGAAAGTCCATTGACCCGCCTGACAATCGCATCGATATATCCCTGTTTGATTGTCGGCCCAACGTGGATGTCACTGAGCTGCACAATGCTGAAACCCTCCAGTGCCGGCGGAAGATCTCGCAAGGCGATGTCGCGCACGACTACTCGAGCCGTGCGCCGGGCGTTGAGCACGCCGAACAGGGTAACGGCTGCAACCGCGACTAGGACCGCCAGCGCCGAGCCCTGCGCAATTGCAGCCGACTCCCAGCCCAGCAGTGAAGCCAACACCAATGCAAAGGCTCGCAGCAATGCGAATATCGCCAGGCTGGAAAAGATTCCCATCGCCAGCAATCCAGTCCACGCCAGCAGCGCACTGCCCGCCCCTCGCACCAGCACGCCGTAGCGCATTAGTACAGCCGAAAGCACCAGATAGCCCCACGCTAAAACGCTGCCGAACAGCCCAAGCGCAAGATCAGGGATCACCGTGACACCGACGAACACATGCAAGCCAATCAGCAGGACCGCAACCAATAACCGCCTGTTCATGCGTTACGTCTCTTGAGCAAAGGGGGGAGGCATTGCTACGCCTCCAGCGAACGGGCTGCGTATCGGTATCGACAAGTAGTTGAGAGGGCCAACATCACAGAAACGCACCACTTCACGACTTGCCCTCAAGCAGGGTACCTCGGAGCTTTTACCCCATAACAGTCGTATTCGAAATCGAAACATCACAACGGGAACAGGCCCATCTGGACTTCGCCTCTCGGGACGGCACAACCGTCCTGATACGAGCAGACAAGTGACCGAGCGCATAGAGTTTTAGCGGAACGAACCCTGCGGTTCGTGTGCCCGATATTTGGCCCGTATGCGCGCAGTCAAAAGCTGGCGTTCTGATCTAGAGAAGCACCAGGCCCGCGGACCAGTCCGCCCCACCAACACCCCAGATGCGTGCAAGCTACGACATCCCGCTGCGTGTAACGGCCCTCGCGATTGGAGAGCCTTTGGCGATGCTCGACACTGCCGGGTCCTGCAGCTGGAGGCAAGCGAACCGCTACATCACGCCTGGGTCAGGCATCGGATCCGGCGGTGGCGGCTCTTTTTCCAATTGTTCAAGTACCTCGTCCGGCAGAACGCCGCCATCGTCCAGCTCGGTATCACTCTCGGCGTCGTCGAGGTCGTTCATTGGCGATTCGTCCGCCAGCCAGGGATACAGGGGAGGATCGCTTGGATGGGTAGTGCTGAGCATGATGATCTCCTCGCAGGTGTGTCTCCAAAGTTAGGCAGGCCCGACCCGGCATCGTTCGGACCGGTCATCCGTGACGCGCACAGGCCGGCTGGATCTGGCACTCGCTCAGTAATCGGAAAAACAGCCGATGCGCGCGGTTAGTACGATCACGCAGAAGTAGACAGCCAAGCGGCTGCAGCACTTGACGTTAGCCCGACGGGCCCCGTCCAGCGAGCCCTGAGCATGACCACCAAGCGCGACCTCCTCGCCGCCAACCTGGCTGCGGCTGGCTGATCAAGGAGATCCAACAGAACGCCACGCTGGTACGCAACGGGCACTTGGTCAGCCTCGCGTTCGCGCCGAAATTGGGCTTGATCGACAGCGCACCGGTAACGGTCGGACCGGCGGCATAAGCATTTGAAAAAGCAGGCAGAAAAAGCGCACCAGGAGGGTTGACACACAACTGCGCGGCGCGAATAATGCGCGCCACTTGGCTACGTAGCTCAGTTGGTTAGAGCATAGCATTCATAATGCTGGGGTCCGGGGTTCAAGTCCCTGCGTAGCCACCAAACAAAACAAGGGCTTACCGAAAGGTAGGCCCTTTTTTGTTGTGCTCAGTGACTACAGGATGACTACACCGCGCCTACGTGGTTAACCAGTAGCTCGCAGCGGCTCGACTTCATGCTCGATCTCTTCGCCATTCGCTGCATAGGTAGTCGCTAGAGCGTAGTCCGACTGCAGGTTCATCCAGAACTGTGCGGATGTATCGAAGTAGCGGCCCAGGCGGATAGCGGTATCAGCCGTTATCCCGCGACGCTCACGCACAATGTCATTAATGGTTGGGGCCGATACACGTAGCGCACGAGCAAGCGCAGCGGGAGTGATGCCCAGCGGCTCTAGAAATTCTTCGCGCAGCACTTCACCAGGGTGAACGGGGCGCATGCCGTTAATTGCCATGTAGCCACCTCCTCAGTGGTAATCGACGATCTCAACCTGTGTGGGGCCTGCGTCTGTCCAGACAAAGCAGATCCGCCACTGGTCGTTGATCCTGATGCTATGTTGCCCTGCCCGGTTGCCTTGCAATGCTTCCAACCTGTTGCCCGGCGGGGAGCGTAGATCTCGCAGCTCCGTTGCCGCATTGAGCATCGCGAGCTTTCTGGTCGCGACGTTCAGGATGTTTCCCCAACGCCGGGAGCCTCCTGACTCGAACAACGCTCGGGTTTCATCACACCTGAAACTCAGAATCACGCTTTAATCCTTAACGTTAAGCGTTAATGAATCATATACCAATTGGTAAAGTCGTCAAGACGCGCCAATCGAATGCCCAGCCTGTGCCAGTGGCGAAAGCCGTAGGGCTGACTCCAGGTGATCCGGTGACAAATGGGCATAGCGCATCGTCATGGTGATCGACGAGTGCCCTAGGATTCGCTGCAGGCTGAGAATGTCACCGCCGGCCATCATGTAGTGACTGGCGAAGGTGTGCCGGAGGATATGGGTTAGCTGCCCTGGTGTATCGAAACCACAACGTTTGTAAGCACCTCGGAATGCAGATCGACACGTCATGAACAGCCGTCCGTTCCCGGGCATCCCGAGCTTCAACGCTATTTCCTCGACCTCCTTCGGTATCGGTACGGACCGAGACTGCCTGTTCTTTGTCCGGTGAAAATGCGCCTTGCCACCGAATAGAGCTGCACGGGAGATGGATTCCGCCTCATCCCAGCGAGCGCCCGTAGCCAAGCACAGAAGCGCAACCGGATAGGTGTGGTTGTTGGTCGACCGGCGACACTCATCGAGCAGCTGGCGGATCTGTGGAAGCGTCAGAAAGGTCAGCTCGGTTTGGTCGGTTTTGATCTGGCGGATGCTGGCTAGCGGGTTCTTACCCACCCAGGCGCCAAGGCGGATCAGCTCGGAGAACACGGCGGACAGGTAGCGTTGTTCGTGGTTGACCGTATGCGGAGAAGCTTCCTTGAGTCTGAGCTGACGATAGCGTGCCCATGCCAGGGCATCGAATTCAGAGGCCAGAGGGTCACCTAGCCGTTCAGCGATCGCGAGCGTTCGTGACAGTCGTGTTTTCTCGTCTTTCAGCGAGCAGCCGTGAAGCGTGTGCCACAGTGTTACCAAGTCCGAGAGGCGGTCATCGAGCGGTCGGCCTGTCAGCTTGAAGGTCGCAAAGAACTCGGATTCATAGCGCTGAGCTGCTGCCTTCGTCAGAAATCCTTTCTTGCGAATACGCCGCCCTGCCCGGCCATTCTCGTAGAAGTCGGCGGTCCAGGTTTTGCCGTCTTTTCGGGCCGTCATACAGCCCTACCCCATCGAACATGACGCTCTTGGAGCAGGTTCTTGATGTGCTTGTACAGATCACGTTCCGTCATATCCTTGGACGCATAGTGATCACGGATCACCGGCCAGCATTCCCACTCGCGCAACCGGTCAAAAGCTTGCTTAGCGCCCACCCGCTCCCTTGCTAGTAGGCTTACGAAGTTTCCCAGGAACAGTTCCACGTTCTTGCCGCTGAATCCACGGCTGGTCTTGTAGTAGCGCTTGTATTCGGTGTCATCGATCAGGGAATCGACCGCCACGTCGACCCGCACGTCATCACGCATAAGCGTCCAGATCGGCTCAAAGTACCCAGGGCGTGCAAGCAGCTTGAATTGACCGAGGCCGTACCGCCATAGGCCGTCCAGATGAGCCGAGAAAGCGGCATAGGAATCCGTCTCGATGGCTTTTCCGGTCTTCACGTCGACGGAACCGCTGGCGAACTGCTGAATGATTGAATGGTGGTAACGCAGCTCGACACGCCAAACGTCCGCGTTCGGGTCGTAGTTGTCAGGATCAGCCAGATCGAAGGAATCACGACGACGCCAGACGCTTTCCCAGAAGTCCAGCTTGTCGGTAGCACGGGCCTGTTCGGTCTTGTTGTAGATGCAGAGCTGGACGCCCCCAGCAGAACCGAACATGGACGTTTCCCCACGACCGTAAACGCTGGATTTGGTCGCCCACTCGATCTGGTTGATGCCAGTGATGTCGCGGTGCGTTCTGGCGCGACAGTGCAAGCGCGCTACCAGATCAACCGGAGGCTTCCAGCCCTGCAGATCTAGCGCCAGGTGAACGGCACACTGGTTACGCTCTCGATGGGTCAGCACTGCTGCAGCGTAATAATCCATGCGCTCTTGCAGACGCTCAGGCGACAGCGTGTCGATGGCATGGGGTGACACCTCGATTTTCAGGTGCGGACCGATGCTGTCGAGCTTGGCGTTGAAGTTCTTGATGAGCAGGATGAAGCCGAGATCAGCGTTTTGCAGCTTGTACTGGTAGCCCGAGTCCCGCCCTACCCGTCCGGAATGCCAGATCTGCCCAGCGAACTCGACTAAAGCGCCCGGTCTCTCGAACAACGCCATGATTTCCGGTCGAATCAGCCCGCGATACAACTGGCGAACTGTATCGACGCCACAGCGGAGCAGGCGAACGGATGAAAGATCCACAAACTGGACCGTGCTCGGATCGACGAATAGTCGGCTATGGGCATCTTCCAACCCGGTCAGGATGTCGATGCGTTTGAAGTCCTTATTTGCCATTCCTTTTTCCCCTTTACTATGGATTACTCTGGTTGCTCACTAGAATTTGTATGACGTGTTACAGGGACGTCAGCGCGCGCAGCACGCCGGCTCGTGCCTCGCCGTGCGTGCCAAGGACGCGCTGACGGTCTTCACCACAGGAATTGCCCCTTCTCGTACGGCACGCGAGTGAAACGGGTCCCCTGGGCTTCGTTCTGGTCCTGGCGTGGTTGTGCTGCCAGCTGCGGAGCCGGTAGCTGGTTGTTTCGGTTCTGGTCCTGCATCGAGCCTCGGTCGGGCTTGGTCGGGTCGAAATAGCCGTTCTGCACAACCGTCATGCAGAACTCGAACGACACCTCCAGCAACGTGCCTTGCTGGGTATTGCAGCGGCAGCCGGTCAGCCCGTCATCGGTGTCACCGATGCTCATTCGCCTTCGGTTGCGGCCTATCAGATCCCGGTCGGTGGTGGCGATGCAGATGGGTTTGGGGAAGGACTGCGGGGTGTTCAGCTGGTCATAGATCGGTGCGGAGCCGGGCACATCCTGAATTCGAGGAACCCGAGATCCTAAGTACTGCTCGAGCGTTTGCGGCTGTTCCTGGCCCTGTCCACCGATGGGGTTGATGAAGGAGCCAACTACGCTTTTTGCCTGATCGACCATGCTTTCAGATTCAATCGGCGCGCTGATCTGGTCTGCTGCTTCCGGCGCGGTCTTTTCCTCCTCATAGCGCGCATAGGCGCGGTAGACGAGAAAGCCAGCACCGATGATCACCGCCGCGGCCAGCAGGAACTTGGTCGGCACCTTCGTTTGGAAGTGGTGCTTAGCGTTCGTGCTGGTGTAGGCGCCGAAGTACTTCTTATCCAGCCGGAGCGACTTCTTGTCGGCATCCTTGAAGCTGGATTTCACCTCGACCTTTTCCACCACCACTTCGGATTCGAAGCGCAGCAGCTGGGAGGATTTGAAGACGCGCCAGTAGTGGATATGCGAGTTGCACAGGCGGCGAAGGTGAACATCGAGGTAGCGCGGGTCTTGAGTCACCAGATGCACTTCGTGGCCCTGGTGGCGCATGGTCTCGAAGCGGGTGATGTGCTCCGGTGGCCGTGCCCTGGGATCGCGTGAGCCAAACCAGCCTTGGGCCTCATCGACCACGATGATCGCGTCGGCCGGTAGCTCGAACCACTTCTCCGGATCTTCAAACACGAACCAGCTCGCCTTGAGCTGTTCGGGTTTGAGGCCGTTGATGTTGTGGTAATAGACGACGCGCCCTTGGGCGTGGGCGCTCTGGTCGACTTCGCGGATGGTGTTAAGGGTCTTGCCGTGCCCCGGCTTGCCCGTGCGGATAATGAGCATGGGATCAGGCCGTGAAGGTAGTGACGTTGCCGAGCTTGGTGCGGCGATCGGCAAGCTTGTCGATGCCACTCAACACCAGGCGCGTAGTAATCGCAGCGAAGTACATGTTCAGTGCGACATCGATCTTCGCCAGCCCCAGGATCAGCTGAATCGACTGTGCGACGTTGCCCATGTTGGTGAGCATGTAATCCTTGGCTTCGCCGATCACGAAGTTAATGCCGAGGTAGCTGACCATTCCGATGCCAAGTACCCGCAAAACCATCATCACTAGCGGTTTGACGATCATCACGGCCAGCATGGCAAGGTAGTAAAAATGCATCAGGCACCTCCAAAGGCGCGGCCCACATAGACGGCGCAGAACATTGCGGTGAAAGCCACGATCAGCCAGGACATGTCCGTAGCCGCCCGGCAGAGGGGTTCGTACTTGATTTGCAGGGTGCGGCCACCGCTTGAGCGCAGATTCATGGCCTCTGGCGACGGACAGCCGGACGGCAGGAAGCGACCGGCGTTGTTGATGAAGCTGGGCGCGTTGACCTCGGCTTCTTTCAGTTCGAACTGTTCGCCCTGGAACAGCCCCTCGATATCGCTTTTCTTCTTAGTAAAATCGGCCTGTTCTTCGGCATTGCAGCGCATCTGCTTTTGTTGCTTGAGGATGGCGCACTGGACCGCATCGCCCTTGCAGCTGATCTCGACATCGCAGGCTTCCCCGGTTACGCCGGGCTTCACGCACTTATCTGGATCGGTGGCAGGGTCGCACTCAGCCTCACCATCTCCTTCGCCATCTCCCTCCCCAGAGCCATCCCCTTCACCGTCGCCCTCGCCGCTGCCTTCTCCATCGCCTGAGCCATCACCGTCACCGCTTCCATCGCCATCGCCAGAGCCGTCACCATCCCCTTCGCCGTCACCTGGATCTTCGGGATCAGTTGGGTCTTCCGGGTCGGGAGTTTCAGCGTCATCGCAACCGCCCACCTCGACCTCAGGATCACAGGGCTTCGGGGGTTCCTTGCTGCAAAAGGTGCCGTTCCAGGCGTAGCCCTCAGGGCAGGCGTTGTCGGGATCTGGTGTCGGGGTATCGTCGGGGTTGGTTATGTCCGAGGTTCCAGCAGGCGCGGCGCGAGTGGGTTCGCCTCCAGTGCATTCCAGACCGGCGCTTGTGTATTGGTAGGAGCCGAACACGCCCGGAGGGTTACCGCTGGTGTAGGCATACACGTTGGTTGGTGCGGAGAAGCCCCAGGTGTATTGGCAACTATTGGCGCAGACGCTGCCAGGAGGCTCGGTCGAGGGTTGGCCAACAGCAGCCTTGATCAGGTGCTGGTGAAGGATGGTCTGGCCGTTAGTAGCTTCGCAGGCATTGGGCGCCGCAACACATTCGCCATTTTGAGCGTTATAAGTAGAACCAGGAGGGCAGGACGTTCCAAACCGAGATACTGACAACTCTAGTGTTGTAGTAGATGCACCAGAACTGATCCTGACGGAGCAAAGGAATGAGGTTTCAGTGATTTGCGAAACAGAACTACCCGAATAATTCCACGAACCAGAGTACTTAGGGCCTGTATTGGAGCAGGCAGATGAAGGTGAAGAATATTCGGGGAGGGTGACAGTGGAAGGGAAACCGGAAAGACCAGAGCCGCCCGTAACCCGCCAGTGAAAGTCCTCTGCAATAACGGACGTATGCCAAAGCAAGACCGTCAGCAATACCAATGCAAACCTAGCCATCCTCAAACCCGCCCAAAAAACACGAGATAGAACGCCAGGGTGGTCAGGATCAGGACGTACAGCTGGTAACTCATTGGCGTTCCCTCGGAAGTGAAAACCCCGCCGGAGCGGGGTTTGTTTGCTTCGGCACGTGCGGTGCGCAACCCCGGCTTACAGGGCGCGGCGCATGTACTTGAACGCCATGGCGGCGATGATCACGGCGAAGACGGCCCAGCCGATGGTTCCGACGTCGGTGCCGGCCTCATCCAGTGCGCCGGTTGCTTCCGGGGGAACGGCTGCGTACACGGTGCCAGCCAGGGTGGAGAGCGCGGCAGCAGCGCCAACGCCGATTTTCTTGATGAAGTGCTTGTTCAGTTGCATGGGTGATACCTCACTGTTTCAGGACTTTTTTGAGGACCAGAAAACCAAACACGGTGGCAAAGAGCACGATGGCTTCTGCCTGGAGTTCGGAGACCTGTTCCCAGGACAGTGCAGCGCCGTAGAGGCTCTGCATTTCCTCGACCGTGAGGGCAACCAGCGACCCGGAGCAGACAGGCGTACCGTCAGCGCCTTGCAGCCAGTCACCGTCACAGGCGAGGAAATTCATGCACCGGCCTCGAGGAGGTCGGCGGCTTGTTCGAGGGGTTCGCAGTCAGGGCAGACGGCGAAATGGGGCGGCAACCGCAGATCGGGCAGCAGATCGCTTTGCGGTGCAGGCAGGCTCATGAGCTTGCCCATGTCGTTGCCGCAGCAGTCGCAGATAACGCGGTCACCCATCAGCATGGTCCGCCCCTCCCTTAGTTGGCTTTGGCTGGTTCCGGCTGAGTGCCGGTCGCAGGTTTGCCGGGTTGTTGGGTCGGCTGCTGAGTGGGCTTGCTGGCCTGGGTGGCGTTGGCCTTCGCGGATTCCAGATGGAGGCAGAGATTGTTGCCCTTCTGCTTGCCAGCTCGTGCGATCTCGAAATGGATGCGCACGGTTTCCAGCGGCTCGAAATTGGCGCCGGAGGCAAACACCTCATCGGCCACTTCCAGGGGAACGTCCATACTGACGATGGACAGGCCGTTTTCGGTTTGGCCGTCCGGCTCATCGCCGTAGAAGACCTTAACGATCTTTACTTCGGTGCCGTTCTGGCTGAATGCGAGCTTCTGAGTGCCGAGAAATGCAACTTCCATAGTTGAACGTGCCATGTTGTGTTACCTCAGTTAGTTACGCTTAGTGCGTGGGTTTGCCTTTTTGCGGGCCGAGAGAGCCCAAGCCGAGGAACTGTTAAAGTTTCCCTCTCGCCAGGGTTTACGCGGCTTACAACGGGTTTGTGGTACTAGTTATACACGGTTGGAAAGCGTTTTTATCACCGGAAAACGAACTTCATAGTTGCTGTTAGTTTATGGAATACAGTGGGATAGTCTGGTGTTTAAACTTTCGTACTATTAATTTCATCGATAGTTGATTAACACCAAGGGCTTTGCCCTTGTCATCCCACTCTTGCCGCCGAGGGCTCGGGAGCGCGGGGCGGAGAAGCTGCCCCACACTCACGAGCGAAGGCTTTTCTGTTCGTGCAGGGTCAAGGGTGCGCTCCGCCCGTGCTTCCGTTCGACGGATCGGTGAGGCGTGATCCGACGAGCCGGGAGCGCGGCCCTGGACCTGTTCGGCCTCGGTGTTGGTTGTTTTTGCGGGAACGCGGTCGGGATTGGCTCCGTCGCGGTGCTCACTGATCTTCATCGCCAACCAGGGGAAGCCGAAGATCACCACCGCGAGCAAGGCGATGGGCAAATAGACGCGCCAGAAGAAGTCAGCGTGTTGTTCCTGATTAGCCACAGACCACCTCTACTCGTTCGAGCGGTTCGTGGATCGAGCCGCTGGCTTCAAACAGGGGCATGCTTGTGACGACCGCACCGATGGCGACGACCGTTAGCAGCTGGCTGATCACCAGCAATGTGGTGATTGCGTTCATTGGCTCAGGCCTCCAGCTCGAACGGTTCGTGGATCGGCACGTAGGGCGTGGGTTTGCCGGTGTCGAACACAACGCTCCAATACTTCGGCGGTCGGGCGGGTGGCGTGTGTTTCTCGCAGGTAGAAGCCGGTATCACCGCCCATTCCGAGGCGAGGACTGTCCAGACACCAGCGATCTTGCCCATCCTTATTGTGCGAATCGGCTGCACAGATGCGGGGCGGCATTGGGCGCAAGGTGTGGACCGGGAGCGAACGGGTTTCGCCACTTCGCGACCGGACCAGCAGACAGAGCAGCCGCAGTCCGGTGCGTGCAGAGGCTTGCGGCCATACGTCATAGGTCATGCCCTCGCCGTTGGGAGCCGTAACGATGGTCATCATCGGGCGTACCACCCTTCGCGGATGATCTGGAAGCGCTCGCGGGCGCTTTCCTGGGCAAGCAGTGAGTCCAGCGGATCGTCAGCGACGATCTCGGAAACCACGGCATCTATATGGCGATGGCATTCGGTGCGCGACTTGCCTTGCGCCAGAACATTCCATTTCACAAGCTGGCTCGGGCCATGCAGCGAGGCGATGCGCAGGGTGCAGGGGCGATTACTCATCGGCGTAATCCCCCTGGCAGAACACCGACTTGCCCCGCTCGATATCGCGGCGGATGCGGTGCAGGTTGATGACGCGGCGGCGACCAATCTTTACCGTCGGGAGGGTGTAGGTTTCCACCCACCCGCGAACCACGTCCTCGGTGATCTGCTCGACACCCATCATCTCGGCCAGCACGAGCTGCGTGCAGAACGGCGCTTCTCGGAAGCTGACGATCCGTTCGGCTTGGCCTTCGATTGTTAACCCCGCTACACCAGACTGTTCCATGTGATTGCCCCTATAATCCGACCACTATCGCGCTACGGTTGATGAATATGTATTAACTACATATGTCCATATTACACCTGCAGCGCAAAATGTACATAAAACATCTATGGCATTTTTCAATGAGCGAAGGGATTACCGATAGAGGCTATCGATTGCTGGAAGTCGCCAGCCTCAAAACCCTGGCTGAAGCCGGCAGCACGGACTACGTGCGGTGGCAAAACATTAAGAGAGGGAAAGCCAGAATCGGCGCGAACGAAATCGAGATCCTCGGTCGAGTATTTCCTGATTTCCGTTGGTGGTTGCTGACCGGCGAAGTACAGCCGGAGAATGGCCAGACAAGCCCCGACTACGAAGAGGCCAACCGAAACTTGACCAATCCAAACGCGGGATAGCGATCACTCAGATAGTAGCTAAGCGCTGGTACGCCCGAAGGATCGGATCACCGTAAAAATGTAGCCTTTTCGCCCATCGAAGCGACCGAGCTACAATTCTTTTAGCTCACAAATGCACGGACCGGCTGCGCCCATTAGGCTCCGCTTATTAGTTATAGTCGAAGGGCGACGCGGATCGACTCAGGGAAAAATATGACTAGAAAAATCGCGCTTATTACCGATGTAGACAACACACTTTATGACTGGTTTGACATTTGGCACTCATGCTTTACCGCAATGCTCGACCAAACGATTGAAATTTCTGGACTGCCTAAAGAGGTTCTCTTACGAGACATTCAGCAGGTTTTCAGAAGACACCACACTTCTGAATATTCGTTCGTACTCGAAGAGTGTGAGGTACTAAAGGAAAAATTCGGCGACGATATACGGGATCGTCTCGACCCAGCGATACAGGCATTCAGGTTGGCGAGAAGTAAATCATTGAGACTTTATAGGGGCGTCAAGGAAGGTCTAACACAGCTAAAAGAAAACAACATCAAAATAATCGCGTACACCGAGTCACTTCAGTACTACACGGTTGCACGACTAAAAGCGCTTGAAATTGATGGCCTTATCGACGTTTTGTATTCGCCACCCGACAGCGAAAGCAGATTGATCGAGCTTAAAAGCAAGAAGATTGATACCCCGTTAAAAGTCAAAACAACACCAAAGCAAGAGTTTAAACCAAATCCTCGTATTCTGAGGGCGATTCTGGAAGAGAACAAACTTGAACCAGGGCAGTGCATATACCTTGGCGATAGCGAAATGAAGGATATCCAGATGGCCAATGATGTTGGCGTGTTCAGCGTTCTTGCTAGCTACGGCGCACTTCATTTTGAAAGCAGGCCTGATGACTACAACCTACTAAGAGCTGTAAGTCACTGGTCCGATGAAGACATTCTTAGAGAAAAGAATTTAAAAGAAACTAAGCTGCATGCGCAGCCGGATTCAGTAGCTGAATCGTTCGCGGATATCTTACCTTTCTTTAATAAAAGCGACGAGTAAGCAACATGGATGAGGTCGAAGTAAAGCTTGAGCTATGGAAGAAGACCATTGAAGTGCAGATGCACTTTAATGAGCTGGAGATGAAGATCCGGAATTTTGCGATCCTGCTGATCTCCGCGTTTGTAGGTGGAGCGGGACTGGCCCTTAAAGACGGTCTTAACATAACAAGGCTTGATACCTCGCTAGCGTCTGTATTGCTCTACTGCGCTGCGTTCCTAACTGTAATTTTCTATGCAGCGGATCGTTTCTGGTATCACCCGCTCCTGTTAGGCTCTGTAACGCATGCGATGGCAATTGAAAGTAGTTTAGCTTCGCACGGCTTTCCGGAGTCCGGATTGACTAGCGCAGTGGGAAAGGCTAGCGCAGTAACTGTATGGCCTACGACATATAAGATTAGAAGCAGCAAAAAAATTGCTCTTTTCTATATGCCTATGACCGCTATTTTTTTAACACTTGGATTTCTGCTACAGGACTATAAACCAGCTCCAAAAACTGCCCAATCGCAGACTTCTGTACAGCACAGTGATCATACTAACGCAACGATGGAAACTGGAAACGCCAATCAGAAAGCCGATCCATCGGTAGTTACAATAAATCTAAATAATAGTCACTCTTGGCAAACCGAGCTAGATAGACCAAGTGCTGATGAGAATGTAGAGCGCTGCTTGAGGCAGCTTACGGCTGTACAAGATGGTAGGCTTTCATGTGGCAAATAGCTTATATAACTAACGAACATTTAAGGGCTCTTTCACGTCGCGATGCTGTATGACCGGAGTTATCAGTTGATGATGCAGATGCGGGGTGTAGTGAGGCCATCGCTTCCTCTAACCGCCCCTTTTATGGATCATTAAGGCCGAATGTGGAGCCGATCAAGTAATTCCCGAACTAGAGCGCGTTATTGAACACGGACGATTCACAAGGCCAGAGCCTATATGGGTAATTAAGGACCTAGTTGCGGAGAGAGAATAACAATGGGGCGTAAAATCAATGGAAAATAGAAACATTTTAGTAAAATTAATAAGATCTTTGCCGCTGATCGATGGGCTACCAGATCTGGAGTTGGATCATTTTAAGTCAGCGGCGAAAGAGCTTTTCTTTACAGCCCTGCTCTCCACATCGCCCCTTTGGATAGGTGCGTTTGCAGCATCACTAATAAGTGCCGGTACAAGCCAGTCTGCAGAAATAGACATCCTTGGGATAATGTGGGAAAACTTAAAATCCTCCATAAACACCGGAGCATTGATAATCTACTCTGCGGCACTTATAGCACCAGTTATATATATAGCTACCCAAGAGGCCAAAGGGACAACGAACTCTAAAATATTCCCCTCCAGACCTTGGCATATATTATTTGCGCTTATCATCCAGATAGTCGGATGTGTTTACTTTGTAATTCAGTTCTTGCAGCTAAGCATGAATCAGCAGTTTGCATTTTACTTTTCCATATATTTATTTCCATTTACATTAGTACTTCTTTTGATAGCGTTCTGCTACAAGAACCTGATATTTGAAATGGACCCCTTACGAGAAATGGAAAACTCAGACAAAAATTTTAGTGCGAACTACTCCCGGCATCGGAGGGGTCAACAATGAAACAGCAAGACCTACTGGACAGCACGCTGTACGACAGACAAATTCATATTAAATGTATTAAGATCAAGCAGCCCATCGGCGAATTTTACATTGGAAGCATTAACAGCAAGAACCTGAAAGAAATCACGTTCTCCGACGTACGCAGAATGGAAGGCGAGCGTGGCTTTGAAAGCTATCTTGGCATTCAGCGACCGCTGTCACCATCTCGTGTCAAAGAGATCTCCCAGTATACAAAGACAGTTGACGCCTGCTTTCCGACAGCAGTGCTTTTATCTGTAAAAGCTCAGTGTGCAGAATTCAACGATGAAAACGGAATACTGACGCTGTCCCCTTACAAGTCAGACGACGATGAACTACCGAGTATTCCTATAACACATCTAGCAAATGTAATAGACGGACAGCATAGAATCGCGGGATTACATGACTACGCTGGTAGTGACTTCGAAATTAACGTATCTATCTTTGTTGATATAGATGTTTCGACAGAAGCTTATATATTCTCAACTGTAAACCTGGCACAGACAAAGGTAAACAAAAGCCTAGTTTATGACCTATATGAGTTAGCCACCACACGCAGCCCTCAAAAGCTTTGCCACGAGATTGCAGTGGCCCTGGATAAAGACGAGGAGAGCCCGTTTTTCAACAGGATAAAAAGGCTAGGTTCAGCGCAGAGTCATAACTTGCCTGGTAGCATCACTCAGGCAGCGTTTGTACAAGCGCTGATGAAGTTTATCTCAGACAACCCCATGCGAGATCGAGACACTTATCTGCGAGGAAAGACACCATCGTTAAATGATGGCGATCTAAACAAGCTAGTCTTTAGAGAATTCTTAATTAAAGAAAAAGACTATGACCTTACGGACATCTTATGGGACTACTTCGAGGCCGTGAAGAACAGATGGCCTATAGCTTGGACCAGCAATGATAAAGGAATAATTTTAAGCAAAACGAATGGATTTATGGCTTTTATGCGATTTCTTAGGGATGCTTATTACCACCTCAAGAAGGAAAAGCCAGAAATTTCAGATTTCAAAAAAATATTTGATAAGATGAATTTTGATGATGAGTATTTCAATACCGACAACTTCAAGCCAGGGACAAGTGGAGAATCAGCTTTATACAAAGCTCTACTAAGTAGCCGCTCCTTAGAGAGCTGAGCTCACCAGCACCTGATAGCGAGTTCTTGGTAGACACCACGGAACTCGCTTTTTCCAGAAAGAACATTGCTTCGCGAAAGAACTATCTGATCAAACCCATCATAAAGAGATGAGATCGACTCATGATTGGCATTTAAAACAAGAACCTTTGCCCCGCGCTCAGCAGCCCGAACCACTGCATCCCGAAGCCGAACCTGGTCCTCCCATTTAAATAGAATTTCATTGTATTTAATAAATCCATTATAATTATGCTTAACAGTATAAGGAGGATCTACAAAAACAAAATCACCAGCAACTGCGGCATTAATACTCTCTTCAAAATCTCCGACCCTAAAGCGCGCACCCCTTAACAGCTCAGCCACTTTAGGAAACAACTCAATATCAGCAAGAACATTGACTTTTGTTCCAATCGGAACATTGAACTCGCCTTTCAGATTTACCCTATACAGGCCATTCCAACAAGTTCTATTCAGATAAAGGGTTCTAGCAGCCTGCGCAATTCGACAGGCAGGTATGAAAGCTCGCACTTCATAATAATAATCAGAACAATGCAGCTGCTGATGAGCTTTTAGAAGCTCTACCACAAGCTCCCAGCTGTCTTTGATAGAAGAATAGACGTTGATCAACTCAGAATTTATATCTGAAAGCAGTGCCGAAGACGGCGACAAATGAAAATAAACAGCCCCGCCCCCAAGGAATGGTTCAATATAATTGAGGTATTCAGTAGGAAAAAGATCACCAGCCTTCCTGATCAACCAGCGCTTTCCGCCGGCCCATTTTATAACAGGCTGAAGCTCCATCTTTCAATTCCAAATAAAAGCAGAAATAATAGCCAACCGCTTTCCAAAAGTCTAGTTTTTTATAGTAGCAAGGTGAGGTGCTAGGCTTGGATGTATATATAGCTTCTTAAAAACTTATGATGAGAGGCGCCAATATTGCACAGATATGCAGCAAAATATTTTTCAGCGCGCATTAAAACTTACTAAATCAAATACGCATCCGCGCCAACAAGCGGTGACTACATTGGCGGTTTTTTCTGAAAGGTTCAGGGAAGACGAGGTTCAAGGACGGCTGCAAGCCCAGGTTTATGGGTTTTTCTGGTGTTGCGAGGCGCTACACAAGTGATTCATAATGCTGGGGTCTGGGGTTCAAGTCCCTGCGTAGCCACCAATTCAAGAAAGGGTTCAGCGAAAGCTGAACCTTTTTTTTTTGGCCGCCGTTTAGCCAACCGCACCGAGAGCGCACCATGAGAGACGATTTCGACAACCTCCGCGCAGAGCGCGAAACGCCCTACCTAGCCGTTCCCGCCAACGCTGACAAACATGCCGGACTTTGGAAACAGATCGCGATCGGCATCGTGGTTGGGCATCTGTCGTTGGCGTTGATAGGTGCGGTGGTGTGGATGGTTGCAGCTCAGCTGCTTGTTGGAGATTTGCAAATCGTTGCGCCGTGGGCTGGGAAGCAGGGTTAAAAACCCCAGCCCCACCGGAACGCTTGTTCTCAGAACATAAACGCGCGCCCTTTTGTCGTTGATCTAGTGAAGCCGAACACCCACTGCCTCCAACAGCCCATCGGCTTGCACGAGGCCGAGAAATGGGTGTACCGAAACTGGTGATTTGCTTTTAGGCTGAAGGCCAGCACGGCGACTCGGTCGCTCACCGGTCGCCGCAGAAGGTAACGCTGCCCACACGTCAGGGCCTCAGATAACCCGACAAGCTCTCGATGCGCGCCATCCAGCGGGCCACGTGGCTGTACGGCGTGAGATCCACATCCCCTTCCGGCGCCAGCACCACGTAGGGGTAGACCGCGCAATCGGCGATGGTCGGTCGGTCGATCGCCAGCCAGTCGTGGCGCTGAAGATGATCGTCCAGCAGCTTGAGCACCGCCGGTGCCTTGGCCAGCGCCGCGGCCTTGTCCAGCGGATAGCCGAACTTCTGCACCAGCCGCGCCGCATTCAGGCTCTGCTGGATCTCGTTCGCGGTGAAGGACAGCCACTGCACGATCTCCGCCTGCCCACGCGGGCTGTCCGGCCACCACGCTAGGCCGCCGTATGCGCCGGCGAGGTAGACCAGAATGGCCTGCGAGTCGCGGACGATATGCCCGCCATCGTCCAGAATCGGCAACTGCCCCAGCGGGTTCAGCTCGGACAGCGGCGGATGCTTGTGCGCACCATTGGCGAAATCCACGGCCACCAGTTCAAGCTCGATATTTGCCAGCGCAGCGAACAGCCGCACCTTGTAGCAGTTGCCGGATGGACCCAGGTCATACAGTTTCATTGCGCACCTCCTCTGATGAGCTGATTGAACTCAAGAACGTTGCCGTCCGGGTCGCGGATGAACAACGCGATCCGCCGCGGACCGACGGGATGCGGCCCCTCGGTGATGACGATGCCCTGGGCCTCGAGCCAATGCTGGAGCGCCGCGAGGTCATCGACGATAAACGCCGGATGGGTCATACCGGGCCGCTTGACCGGCGCATCCAGCAGCACGTTGTGCGCATCAGGCGCACGCGCACCGTTGAAGATCAGGTTGATGCGCACGCCGTCCGGGCTGAGCATTTCGTTCGCCTCGAACAGCGGAAAGCTCGCGCTCTCGGCGAAGCCCAGCGCCTGGTAGAAGGCCATCGCGCGCGGCCGGTCGCTGACACGAATGCCGATATGGTCGTAGGCGAGAATGCGGGCGGGACTGGCTGATTGATGCATGTGCGAAACTCCAAGAGACCTCAGTCCCTGAAGCGTCATCCGCCCTGCGGGTTTCACCTATGCCGCCGGCCTGACAACATCTATGCAGCGATCGCACAAATCCAGGGGTGGCAATGGACAAGCTCAAGGCAATGGCCAACTTCGTTCGCATCGTCGACAACGGCAGCCTGAGCTCGGCCGCCGATGCCACCGGGCAATCCGTGGCGTCGGTGGTGCGCTCACTGGCCGCGCTGGAACGCCACCTCGGCGTGCGCCTGCTGAACCGCAGCACCCGGCGCATGGCACTCACCGACGAGGGCGCTGAGTACCTGGCCTGGAGCCGGCGCATGCTGGCGGACTTCGCCGACATGGAGCAGCGCCTGGAGGCCAGCGACGGCGCCGTCCGCGGCCTGCTGCGCATCACCGCGCCGGTCGAGTTCGGCCAGCGCTACGTCGCGCCGCTGGTGAACGAATTTCTCAAGGAACATGCAGAGATCCGGGTCGAGCTGAACCTGAGCGACCAGATCGTCCCGCTGCTCGACGAACGCCTCGACCTCGCCCTGCGCATCGGCCACCTCCCCGACTCGGCCATGGTCGCCCGGCAGATCGGCAGCACCCGGCTGGTCACCTGCGCCAGCCCCGACTATCTGAGCAACGCCCCCGCCATCGACACCCCGGCAGCATTGGAGGACCACGCCTGCATCCTCTTCGCCGCCCAGGGCCGCCACTGGTACTACCGCCACGGCGAAAAGGAACAGGCCGAAGAAATCACCCCACGCCTGACCTGCAACCATATCCGCACCGCCAGCCTGGCCTGCGTGCAAGGCCTCGGCATCACGCGGCTGATGCACTATCAGGTCGCCGATGAACTGGCTGATGGTCGTCTGGTAAGAGTGCTCAGGGATTACGAACCTAAGGATCTGCCGATCCAACTGGTCTACCCGCACGCCTTGCAGCTATCGCCAAGAGTGCGGGCGTTTGTGGAGTGGGTTTGTCCGAGGTTGGAGAGGGGGTTGCCGGGGTTGGATTAGGGACCGGCCTTGTTCGGCCGAACGCTGGCAGTTGCAGTTGAGATTTTTCACGTTAAATCTACAACCTCGCAAGTCTGGGATTACCTAATCTGGAGCCCCACCTTCCCGAATCATTTCTCTTCAAAAGCTATAACTATTGAAGTAGCGTTTCAAGCTTTAGATGATTAGCATAAACCGTCAATTATAGAGCTTCCTGAACCAGGCAAACCGAGCCCATATGAGCAACAAGAAAAAAGACAGAAGCAAAAAAAAACCGGTCGACCTCAACCTATTTTCAAAAGGCTGGACGGACTCGCCCGGCTCGATTGACGTTAAGGTTTCAAACAAATTAAAAGAATGCAGCAAAATTAAAGACTACAAATCCATAACAAGAATTGCGACAAACCCGCAGCTACCCAAGTTATTTGTACCGATCTTTTCAGAAAACAAAGCCCACAAAGTCTACAACGTATCAGAATTCATATCTCCCGAAGCATATTTTTACTGGATAACAGGATTATTTCGCGCCAACGCTTTAATTCTACGCAGCTTCAACGAGTCGAGAAAAGCTTTTAATATAGCTCTTTTAAATAGCGATACGGAGGCGGCAGAAAATTCGATCAGATTAATAGACGAACTGTGCTTTAACTGGTGGTCAACAGAAAACAGCCTGCACTTATTAAAAGAAATTAAACACTAGACACAAAGCCAAGTATAGAAAAAATAAAATCTAGATTCCCAAAATCAGGAGTATCCGCACTTCTAACAACATTATCGGAAAGCAGCTCTACAGACGTATTCAACAGCTTAATACAAGAACAACTAGAGGAATATAGAAGCTCAGGCCTTAGCGACGTAATAGCTTACGGAGCAATTTTATCTTCCAAATTTTTACCTCTATCGAAAGACAAAGGCAGAGATTTAAATACAAACTCGCTTTATTATTTTTGCACAGAGTCTATCTTAGACCAGTACTTACTTCTCCAAGCAATTGTAGCTGACACCTACGCTAGAGGCCTTCCGCTGGATACGCTGCACCATAGAACAATATTAGATATCGCCCAAACCACTCAAGATGAATATCTAACTAATTTTTTACTACCAAATAACCATCAGGAACCTTTTTTAGAAGATATATTGGAGAAATATACAAACGGAGAATATTTAACTGTAGCAAATGAGATCAAGACAGATATAAATACGAAGCGATTCGGCCTAATTGAACTGTATGCCCGAGCCAGATTAAATTGCAACCTAGACGACAACGATAACTTGTATGACGAGCTCGCAAACGCAATAGGCCGAATACTTTCTCTTAGTAAAACATCCAGCGAAGACATCTCATTCATAAAGAAAATATGCGCAAAATTTAGAAATGAGAGCTGGTCTAAATCACTTTTCTTTCATTTCACTAAAATACTTGAATGCATGAACTCTCAAGAGGAGATAGAGTTAAACCGCAGGCAATCCATGGTACTTGGTTGTTTCAACACCCCCCAAGGATATGAGCAACATTTCAAGCCACAAACGACTTCATTAGAAACTTCAAGAAAAATCCCCGAAGGAAGACTACTAAAACACAACCTTTCTTTGTGTCTCGCAAAGAAAGAACTGAAGCGCAAAGACTTTCCCATAGAGTCGGACTACCTTAAAACCCAATCAAATATATATATAAGCCAAGGGAAGGCTCTTGAGGCGATAGATTTCGCAATCAATGAATACCTACGAAACAAAAATGCGTTTCTTCACTTGCCCATTAAAGATCTCTGCCGGCTGACATCAGAAATATCTCGATCAAGCCAAGATGAATTCCTATCATGCCTCATCATTTTAGATATCTATGGAAGGGAGCTTGCCAGTCAATTTGACGATCAGAAATCAGACATTTTTGAAGATTTTCTTATTTCCTGCAACACCCATAAACCTTCAATGATATTTCAAAGTCAGACCCTGAACTCAAAAGAAATCTATTTCTTAAGGAATATCTGTACTCCGACGCTACTTGACAACATCATTTACTTTTCAAACAACGATGAGGTTATCCACGAACGAGTCTCCATTATTGACCTCCTAATAGAAACACTAAAACATACCCAAGAAGCCGAAGTAGAAGCACTTAACATTGAAAAAGACAAAGTAGTAGAAGGTCTATTTGCTGACAAACTTAGAGCAAAAATAGAAACAGGCAAGCTCTATGTAGACGTTCAAGCTCTTGAATCACATCGCACCCACTTATATAGGTCTCTTTTCGAAAAAGCCAAACAGATTAAAGGCGGCGTGCTTTTGGATACAATTGAGGATCGTGAAAACGTCACCACTTCAAATGACGTCTTCCAGATATCAAAAAGCGATTCAGACGAAATACCTCTAGTAATTGCCGCGAATGATAAAACCGAACTAATTACAAAAATTTATAATCAGTGCGTAAAAGACTTTGCCCTCAACGATGACTACGGACTTGATAAATATCTTAGCGCCGAAATACGGCACAACGTGTTTGTCGGCCAAATACGCTCATGCTTTGAAAAAGCTAATCTTATTACGGAGCGATCAGAGCAAGGATATACCACTAACACTTACTGGATGACCAAATACCATTACGTATCACAAAACGTTACCAGCAACGTAGACGAAGTACTGAAAGCATTCTCGAACAGCATTGACAATATACTATTGGAGATAAACGAAAAATTCAAAGTGAGCACAAGAGCAGAAGATGATTGCATTTTCAATTTCGCCACCTATTACGCCAGAGTACAAAAAGTATCAAGCATCGCAAGCTCATGCGACAGTTTTGAAGCTTTTTTTAGCGAGCTTATAGAATACATGTGGGACTTGTCGGGCGAGTTTGCCAAGTCAGCACAAAGCATAATTAATGATGTACTTACAAAAAGAGTCAATACAGAGATAGAGCGATTAGAATCCAGCATTTCAGCTGTCAAAGGTGATGCTGCAATGGTCAATTTGATGGATGAAATTAGAGCTGTCCGCTCAAGCTTCTCTAAAGAAGTAGAATTAGTAATAAATTGGTTTAGATTTGTCGGATCTAATGACAGCCATAGCCATGAACGACTAGGCGTCGTCATCGAAGCCACCGTTTCTGCATTTGAATCAATATATGGTAGGAAAGATCTAGAAATCCAGTTCATACAGGCAAGATCAAATATCTCACTTAACTATAGAGAAGCAAGATCACTATTCATTTCGCTTTTTACTGCCATGGAAAATGCTTCGGCATATCGGGCAGCAGGCACCCCAATTAGCATTGAGCACTCCTGCATAGGTTCGCAAGATATAATCGAGATCACAAACGTTATTGACGCTAGGCACCAACCAAAATGTGCCGAAACGTTTATTTCTTCTCAAAAAGCAAGATGGCTGAATAAAGAGCTACGCTTAAGTAGAGCAGAAGGTGGGAGCGGCCTATATAAAATGAGCAACATGTTAAGCAACAGCTCCGACGGCTTTTGCTTTGAGATAAAAATCAATAAAAATTACTTTACAGCAATTGTAGGTCTTGAGCATGAATATTTTATTAATCGAAGATAATGATTTAAAGAGAGAAAAAATCTTTGATCATTTAAAGCAACATACTGCGTTCAAAATAATTGAAGCAGCTTCTTATAATAAAGGATTATCAATCGCTCTAGAAAGAAAATTTGATTTAATAATTCTAGACATGAGCATGCCGACCTTCGATAGAACTGACGAAGATCGCGGTGGACGATTCCGCGTATTTGCAGGCAGAGAGATCGCAACCAGATTAAAAAAGATCAACCGATTACCGCCTTTCGTTGTACTTACAGGATATAGAGAATTTCGTGACGACTCAGGAAAGCTCGACTTCGAGCAGATCGGCGACTTGCTCTCTGAGCTAAAACCAAGCTTTAAAGGAATTATTCATTACGACTCGTCCAGCTCATCGTGGAAGGACAAGCTGACTAAGGTTTTAGAGACTCTAGAGCATGATCAAAATTCTTATAACTGATGACAGCCCAAAACGACCAAAAGCAATTATTGATGCCGTAAGCAAAACAGAGTTTTGTAATCTCGTACAAATAACAACTTGCGTATCAGCAGATAAAGCCAGAATTGAACTGCTCGACACTATTGATATTTTAGTTCTAGATATACTTCTCCCCAAAAAAGACAATGGTACGCCTCACTCCTCTCACAGCATTAACTTGCTGAAAGATATCTGTGATCCGACTAAGAGATATATTCGCCCGAAGACCATCATTGGCTTGACAGCTGACATATCAGGTCTAACCTCATATCAAGATGAATTTATCAAGTACGCGACTTCCGTCTTAAGCGGCTCAGCAGACTCTAGCAGCTGGTTAACAACTTTGCTTACAACAATAGAGAGTTATGTAGATGGTGAAAGAAAAGCACAATCACGCCTTAAGGACTCGCTGCTGATTACAGTTCATGGCATCCGAACTTACGGCAAATGGCAAGACGACTTAAAATCAGCAGTTAACTCGTATTCAAGATCATTTGACTATATCGACCTTAAATATGGATTCTTTGATCTAATTTCTTTCACAATCCCCAGCTTGCGGGAGCGTAAAGCTCGAAGGATCTCATCTCGCCTTAAAGATATTATTGAAAGCAACCAAAACAAAGAGATACACATTATATGTCATAGCTTTGGAAGCATTATTTTATCTAAAGCCATGCACAAGTATTCAGGCAAGAGAATCAAGAATATTATTCTATGTGGCAGCCCTATCCCACATAGTAAAAACATTGACCACATTGTCGCAAAGGCGGAATTAACGATAAATGAATGCGGCACAAGAGACATAATTTTAGTTCTAGCGAGAACTTTTCTACTAGGCTTAGGCGACGCAGGGAGAGTCGGATTTACTAGAGAACACTCAAGTTCATTCATAAACAGATACTTTGTGGGCGGTCATTCACTATACTTTGAAAATATGATAAATCCATTCTGGATTAAACACTGGATCCCAATCCTAACCGTAAACTCCGCACCCGAAAAAATTGATCAAAGAGAGAACTATTTTGGGGAAGATTTAGCAGAGCTCATTATAAGTTCGTTCACTATATTTAAACCATTATTATACATATCCCTCAGCACCATTATTATATGGTGGGCCTTTAGCGTTTTCTGACTAAGACTATGGTTTCATATCGGCCTGGATGACCTCTTGTTTAGGAGAAGAGAGCGGCAATTATTTTACGTAATGTTCGGACCGACGCGTCGAAGAGCATCCAAGGTAGATATGGACAGCGTCGGTGGCTATCAACCAAATGCGCATACCAGTTGCGTCGGAGCGGGATGGTTCGTTACTTACCGCTCAGAGCCAGATATCTAATTTAGCCCCGCCCATGCCCCAGTGCTAGAGTGCGCGCTCCATAGCCGCACAACTCCAACCACATAGCGAGGCCCCCATGCTCAACCATGTAATGGTCGGTTCGAATGATATTGAACGGTCGAAGCGGTTTTACGATGCCGTGCTCGGCGTACTCGGCGCAGGCGAGCCGCTGCGCAATGTGGCCCCGTCCGGGCACACCCGTCTGTTCTATCGCCACGACGGCAGCCTGTTCGGTGTCACCGAGCCCATCAACGGTGAGGAAGCGACCGTCGGCAACGGCGGCACGATTGGCTTTAAGTGCAGCTCGGCCGAGCAGGTCAAGGCGTTTCACGATGTAGGCGTCGCCCATGGCGGCACCACCTGTGAGGAGCCGCCGGGACTGCGCGAAACCAGCCTTGGCGCGTTGCACCTCAGCTATGTACGCGACCCTGACGGCAACAAGCTGTGCGCCATCTACCGCCCGCAGTAACCTCCCCGCTCTCTCAACTCCGCACACCCCATGTGCGGCGTTGAAAGCTGAACGTCATGCGCCGCTTGTTGTAGCGGCGCATATCGGTTCACTAGACGGCAGCGATTCCCTCCGCTTGCTCTCTCCCCTCGCCCATCAGGGTTTGACGACCTTCCCCACTCCACGCCCGCGCGGGTCTGACCCGGTCTGCAGGCGCGTGCCGTCGACGCGAATCGCCTGGATATCACCCATCAGCCAGCCCTGATCCTCCAGCGTGTAGCCCATGGCTTTCAGCTCGTCGGCAACCTTGCCGGTGAGCGGTGCGTGGGCGTCGTAGTAGATGGTGTCCTTCGGCAGTAGCTGGTGGTGCACGCGTTGCGAGGCCACGGCTTTTTCCAGCGGCATGTCGAAGTCGTAGACGTTGTTCAGCACCTGGAAGATCGAGGTGAAGATGCGCGAGCCGCCAGGGGTGCCGAGCACCAGGCTGACCTTGCCGTCACGCGTGACGATGCTCGGGCTCATGGAGGACAGCATGCGTTTGCCCGGTTCGATGGCGTTGGCGTCGCTGCCGACCACACCGAAGGCATTGGCGACGCCCGGCTTGGCACTGAAGTCGTCCATTTCGTTGTTGAGCAGAAAGCCGGCGCCCTTGACCACCATACCGCTGCCGTAATCCAGATTGAGGGTGTAGGTGTTGCTGACCGCGTTGCCGTCGGCATCGACGATGGAGAAGTGGGTGGTCTGCCTTGGCTCAAGGCCGGGACGCACCTTCTCGGTTTCGGATATGGCCGTGGGGTTGATCTCGGCTGCGCGCTGCTTCAGGTACTCCGGCGATGTCAGCTTTGCGACCGGCACGTCGGAATAGTCAGGGTCACCGAGGTAGTCGGCACGGTCTGCAAAGACGCGCTTCTCGATCTCCGCCAGCAGATGGATGTAGCGTGCCGAATTCAGCTCGACGCCCTTGAAGTCGGCGGCGCGCTGCTCCTTCATGCCGATCAGCTGCGCCAGGGCGATGCCGCCGGAGCTGGGCAGGGGCGCGGTGTAGAGGCTGTTGCCCTGCCAGTCGACACGCATCGGCTCGCGCCATTTGACGCGGTAGGCGGCCAGGTCCTCCTTGCTGATCAGCCCGTCGTCACGCTGCATCTGTGCAACCAGCAGGTCAGCGGTTTTGCCTTTGTAGAAATCATCCGGCCCCTTGTCGGCGATGCGCTCCAGAGTCTCGGCCAGCTCCGCCTGGCGGAAGGTGGAACCGGCCTTCATGGCGCCGAAGTAATCCTCGAAATTGGTCGTACCGTTGAACAGGCCGAGGGCGTCGTCGCGGTACTGGTACTGCTGGTCGGCCACCGTGAAGCCTTCACGGGCATAGCCCACCGCCGGGGTGATGAGCTCGCTCCAGGGCAACTTGCCGAAGCGCTGATGGGCCTCCCACATGCCCAACACGGTGCCGGGTACGCCGGAGGCCCTGGCGCCGACCAGGCTCAGGTTCTCGATCACCTCGCCCTTGTCGTCGAGGTACATAGTCTTGCTGGCGGCCTTGGGCGCGACTTCCCGGTAATCCAGAAAGTACGGCTTGCCCTCGATGTACAGCGTCATGAAGCCACCGCCGCCGATATTGCCCGCCTCGGGGTAGGTGACGGCCAAGGTGAAGGCGGTCGCCACCGCGGCGTCCACCGCATTGCCGCCGGCCTTGAGCACCTGCGCGGCGACCTTGGCGCTGTATTCATCCGGGGCTGCGACCGCCCCGCCCTCCAGAAGCGCGCCGTGGGCGATGTGGCCCGTGGCGACGATCGCCACGGCAAGGGTCAATCTGCTGATCTGAAGCAAACGCATCGTGCTCATCCTTATTGTTGTGATTGCCGCCGCCCCGCAATGGCTGGGCGGTTATCACCAACATAGACAATGGGCGCGAGGTGTAGGTGCGCAGCGGATCGTGCGGTGCTGAACGGCTCGACAGATGCGTTCGGCCTGGGGCTGCGATATCCGGCGGGCCGCTGCGCAGGGCGCGGCTTCAGGCTGCGCTACGGGGCGGTGGAAGTCGCCAACCTCACCCCAAAGGCGACCAGCACACCACCGGTCACGCGATCCAGCGCCTTGGTCAGTGCGGGTCGACGCAACAGCTTCCCTAGCGGAATCGTCGCGGAGATCAGCACGGCGAACCAGGCCAGGGACAGCAGCACATGCAGGCATGCGAGAAAGAACGAGTAGGCCGCAACATCCTTGCCAAGCGGGACGAACTGCGGCAGGAAGGTGACGTAGAACACGCCCACCTTCGGGTTGAGCAGGTTGGTCAGCAGGCCGCGCCAGAAGACTGGCCGTTGGCGGAAGTCGCCGTGCCGGCACCCGCATCGAACGAGACGCGCGGTTTGAAAACCAGCCGCGAGCCCAGCCAGATCAGGTAGGCGGCGCCGACGAACTTGACCACTGTATAGCCCAGCTCGGATGCCTGCAGCAGCGCGCCCAACCCGAGTGACACCGCCACCCCCAGGCCAGGCAGCCCAGGCAGATCCCCGCCGCGGCCAGCACCGCCTGACACCACCCTTCCAGCGTCGCCGTGCGCAACACGATGGCGGTATCCACACCGGGTGTAACGGTGAGCAGTGAGGCGGCTGCGATAAGGCGAGCATCAGCGGAAGGTCGATCATGCGTCAGTCATCCAGATAGTCGAAGGCAAGGGATCGATCATCTACCGGGGTCCCGGAAGCGTGCCGCGGCTCGGTGATACACCCGGCTGGCCGCCGTCAGATATCGCCACGGCGAATCACCCGTTGCATCAGGCTGGTGCGGTTGACTACCAGTTCGCCACTGACATCCGCGCCGCGATAGACCATGGATGTCTCGTGGTGCACATAGTCGCCATGGCGTTGCGCGCTCAGCCAGTTGAACGAACCTACACACAAGAGTTCGTCGTCGGCCATGACGATCTTGCTGTGCACTTTATGGACGATGCGTACCTCGACACTGCGAGCCCTGAGCGCGGCGATCGCGTCCCTGAACTCGGCGATGCGTTGCGGATCGCCGTTGGGCTCGGTGCGCTTGATGCCGGTGTTGAAGCGCAGGTCGGTATACACAGTGACCTGAACGCCGCGCTGCACCGCGTGGCCCAGGAGTTCCAGGGCACCACTCTGCTGCATCCATCGCTCGATCACCCAGGGCGTCACGATCTGTACCTGATGATGAGCCGTTTCCAGCGTCTGCTTTAGAAAACCGTCGTGCTCCGCAACGTCATGCAAGTGGATCAGACCGGTACGTGGCGTCTGCAAATCCTGCCTGGGCTGCGGCTCGAAAATCAGCTCGCTCGCTGGATCAGCGAACAGAAACTGAGCCAGCAGCCCACGCGGTTTGCTGACTGGTTGCTGGCTGAACAAGTCCATGTCGCCAAATACCAGAAAGCTGTCCTTGGCCCGCGATACCGCTACGTTGAGCATGCTGTCCTTGCGGTCGATGAACTGGCCGTCGGCATGTTTGGAATAGACCGAAGAAAAGATCACCACTCGCCGCTCCGCCCCCTGGAAGGAATGGACAGTGCCCACCGTCATTTCCCCATCACCCTTACCGGTGCTGATGCCCAACGCTTCACACGCCTGGGTGATCGATTGCGTCTGCGCACCGAACGGCGTGATTACGCCAACGATTTCCCATAGTTCCTTTCCATAGCGTTCTGTCAGATCGGCTTCGTTCGCTTTGAGCCACGCGGCGATCGTCTGCGCCTCCAGCAGGTTATGGCGGCTGCCGCCGTGGCTCTGCTGGCAGATCCCGTCGATATGCAGATAGCCCAACCCAGGCAGGCCGCCATCCGGTTTCGGGCCCCGGCGCGGTTGCAGCTTGCCCTTGTAGCAAAGGGCGTTGCAGTACTCGATGATCGAGTCGTAGCAGCGGCGGTGCTCGTAGAGATACATGCCGCGCGCAAGATCAGGGTCGTAGTGATAGCGGCTGGTCGCCTGGGCGATCGCCATGACGCTGCCATTGGCGGCACTGCGCCCGCCTTCGCAGAAGGCGGCGTAATCGTCATCCACGTTGTCGCGCGCCAGTAAACCCGCGCTGATCAGGTTACCGATATCGACGGCAGCCGGAATCGACCAGATCGGCTCGATCTGCTGGGTATCGCCGATTACCAGCGCTTGCCTGGCAAGCGCGAACGACGGTGCAGCAACCTCGGGCAGTACCTGCCCGGCCTCATCGACGATCAGCAGATCGATGAAGTCGAGTGCATAGGCGTCTACGAAACCGTTGCCGTCATGCCGCTTGCAACGCAGCTCCTTCGGCAGCATGAAGAACGTGGCAACCAGGCAGGGTGTGAGCTTCATCCAGCGCCGCCAGTTCTGCTCCAGGGTCTTGCGACCCGTCTTGTTACGGCTTTTGAGAATCTCCGACAGGTTCTCGGCGACCTCAATCAGCCAGCGCCCTTCCCAGTAATGAGTGGTCAGCAGGAATATCTCGAAGCGCAGGGACGTATCCGCCCAGCTGTCGCAGTCGTTGAGGGTAACTTCGGTGGCGGGCTTGTCCGCGGGCATCGGCAATACCGCTATCGCGCTCTGCCAGTTCGCCAGCTGGCGCTGTTCGGCCTGCAGCAGTCCCTGCGCCTGCTGCAATTTCGCTTCGGCGGTTTTCTGCGCCTTGCTGGCTTGCGCTACAGCGGCGGTCAACCTGGCCTCGATTTCCCCCACGCTGGCAGCACTCTGCAGGTCGGACGCGGTTTCATCGAACTGCAGTTTCGCCAGACGCAGCCGTTTGCCGGCAACCGGGCCAAACCAGCCGAACAAGGTGTAGAGCAGCGGCTCATGGGCGAGGTAATGCTTGAAACGAGCCAGCAGCGTTTGGGCATCTGCCACCTGATCGGCACAGGTGCGCTGCTGTGCTTCGAGCTGTGCGATAGCGGCCTGAGGGTCTTCACTCAGCAGTGCCAGGATCGCATTGCGCCCCTCGACCAGCCTGGTCCAGGCCTGCTCGATATTCGCCAGCTGCTGTTGGCGGCTGCGTATCGCGTCGCGCAGGCGCTCGACCGTGTCCGCAACGCTCGGGCTCTGCATGTCTGGAAAGGCATCGGCGGCGTGCGCGAGATAAACCAAATGAGCCTTGTCCAAGTAGTCTTGCGACTCGAGCTCTGTGAAGAAGCTCCGAGTCTGGTACGTGCGGGACATTTCCGCTTCCGCCGACGCCTTGGGAAAGTAGGCGCCAAAGCTCTTGATATCCGGCAACCAGCGGCCCGCGAACGGGCCGCTGCCTGTTGAGAAATCCTTGCCGAACGCAGTGATGATGTTGGTTACGGCCTGGTTGTTGGTGGAACTGGCCACGATGACCGGCGGCTCCCCGCCCGCCACAGCGGCCTTGGCCCAAAGCGACGCGACGACCGAAAGCAGTAGTGTGGTCTTGCCGGTACCGGGCGGCCCGTTGACGGCGAGAATACCGCCGGATCGCCCATCCAGCAGATGGGTCAGACTGTCCCGCTGGGCAGGCGCCAGGGCGTATTCGTCGCCCGCATGAGCGAGTCGTTCGGCAAACAGTCCATTGGCCGGGAGGCAGAGTTCGTCAGGGCTGCGCTCACGCTGGGCGAAGCGCTCGAACAGCGGCACCTCTGGCCTGGTATCACGCAGATGGTCATAGAGCGCAACGATATGGCGGCTGAAGCCCTCGACCTTCTCCTCCTTGAACAGGTAACCAAAATCGGCCAGCTCGAAGCCATCCGCCTTGCCGTCCCACCCGTTGCTGATTTCGCGGAGCATCTTCATGCAGAACTGCAGATATTCGCGCCAGTTCTCCTTATGCTGATCGTCGCTCAGAGCTTCGGCATCTACAGGCGGGTCGAACTGTTTGGCATCCTCAGCGGACAGAAACGCATCCAGGTCGGCCTGCGCGCCAATGGCGAAGTTGTCACGGTCCAGCGGTTCGAGAATGTCGCGGGGCATCATGGTTTGCGCATTCGGATGGAGCCGACCATCGCGACTCACCGAAACCTGGCAGATAACCGGAGTGATGATTGCCGGCAGGCCGTTGCGAACCCGGCCATGCTCGCGGCGGGCCCGGTAAACCCAGGGGCGCAGGGTGATCTCGATACTAGGTCTGTCGTCGGGTTCGTTTGCGAACAGCTGGTTGACCTGCGCCTCGGAAAGGCACCCTGCCGCAAGAGAACCCGAAGGCAGAACGGTAAGTTTCTCAGCCTGACTGGAGGACAAGGCGCCATTGCCGTTTTCAGCATCGGCCAGAGAGTTCCGCCAGTAGCTGGCGAGCTTGAAAGCGTAGTCGTTCATCGTCGGAGTCAACTCGGCCTCTGATGCAACGTGAAGTGGAGGATATGAAAAGCAGGTTCGAGCGTAGCGACTCAGGCAGCGTAAGGCCAATCAGAAGCAAGGCCTCTGGCATAAGGGTTAGCGCCTATAAGGCGGCGCTCGGCGCGGCTCGCGCAGTGGTCGGAGGTAGCTTGAGTGATTGAAAACTCACATCGGAGCCGACTGTAACCGGCTGACCACGCTGGAAGCAGTTTGCCAGGGCCGACCCGACGTTATCTGTAGCCCCTGAAGTAGGCGTATGAAGGACTACTCGCAAGCGAGCAGGGAGCCCGGCTAGCGCGGAGCGTGTATCACCTAACGCGAAATCACGCTGCGCACGCGGGTCTGGGTTGCCAGCAGCAAACCGGCAAAAATCAGTCCGCCGCCAACCCAGTGGAACAGCTGCAAGCCTTCCCCCAGTAGCAGCCAGCCGAGAATGGCGGTGAATACCGGCATCAGGTAGGTCGCCATCGCGGCTTTAGCCGCGCCGACGGTTTTGACGCCGTGATTCCAGGAAAGATAAGCCACCAGCGACGCGAAGATCGCGGTATAGGCGATGACGGAGAGGTTGATCGGGCTTGGTTCGAACCCCCCGACATGACTGAGCTCGAACAGGTAGAACGGCAGGATCAACGGCGTACCGATTGCCATCAGTACGCCTAGCAGTGTCAGAGGCGGAACCTGGAGAAAGGCGCTCCAGCGCCGTAGCGACAGGGTATACAGCGCCCACACCAGAACCGCTGCGAGCATGATGAGGTCGCCGGTCTTGAAGGCTAGATGGGTGAACGCATCCCAGCTGCCGCGGCTGATGAGGTAGACCAGCCCGCACGCGGCGATAGCCATGCCGAACCAGGCGCGACGCGCGGGCCATTCTCCCAATAGCAGGCCGCCGCCGATGAAGGTGAACAGAGGCAGGCAGGTGTTGACCAGGGTGAGGTTGATGGCTTCGGTGCTTTGCGCCGCGGAGTACAGCAATGAGTTGTAGCTGCTGATGCCCAATGCGGCGATCACTGGCAGCCGCCAACCCGCAGCGCGTAGCCTGGCCCTGTGTGTCCAGATGGAGCGCGCCACGAACGGCAGCAACAGGCAGGTCGCCAGCACCCAGCGCCAGAACGACAAGGTCAGCGGCGGTATTGCATCGTGAAAGGCGCGCGCCACCAGCGCGTTTCCGCTCCAGCAGAGCACAGCGAGCAGCAGGCCGGCGAAAGCCCATCCCTGACGCCCGTCCATCAGACCGGCCGACGCGTGCGGAGGCGGTACTGCGGCGGCAGTTGATCAAGACCGCTGATCGTAACGTTGAGGTTCTTCCAGATGCCGTCTTTGATGCCGTAGATGCAACCGTGAACGGACAGCGGTTGATCGCGATGCCAGGCATTCTGGACGATGTTGGTGTGGCTGACGTTGGCCACCTGCTGGATGACGTTGAGCTCACAGAGGCGATCCACCTGTGCTTCTTCGGTGGGGAAGCTGGCGATGTGCTCGCGGTGTTCGTAGTACAGATCGCGGATGGTACGCAGCCAGCCGTCGATCAGGCCGAGCTGATCGTCACGCATCGAAGCGCGAACACCGCCGCAGCCGTAATGACCGGTGACGAGGATGTGTTTCACCTTGAGCACATCCACTGCGTATTGAATCACCGACAGGCAATTGAGGTCGGTGTGCAGCACGACATTGGCGACGTTGCGGTGAACGAAGAGATCGCCGGGCAGCAGGCCGACAATCTCATTGGCAGGCACGCGGGCGTCGGAACAGCCGATCCAGAGGTACTCCGGCAGCTGCTGCTTGGCCAGTTTGGTGAAGAAAGTAGGGTCTTCTTCGATGATCGCTTCAGCCCAGCGCGCATTGTTCTCGAATAACTGTTGAAGCTCGTTGCTCATCGCCTGCCCCTTCCATTCCGACACGCACGTTACGAACCGGTCGGCGTTTTGACAAGCACGCAGACCGGTGCGTCACAGCATTAGACGGTGAACAGCGGATTCGAAGGAACTTCGGCTCTCGGGCGGGAGGAAAATGCGCGCAGGTCGCGCAGAAAATTGTCGCGCCAGGCGTCCAGGTCAGCGGCGCGTATTGCCCGCATCATGTGCTCGTAGCGATCCTTGCGCTCGGTGAGCGACATACGCATCGCGCGATCCAGCGCCTCGGCCATGCCGATGCAATCGTAGGGGTTGATGATCAGCGCTGAGGTCAGCTCGCGGGCGGCGCCAGCGAAGCGCGATAGCACCAGCACGCCGGGATCTTCCGGGTCCTGGGACGCGACGAATTCCTTGGCGACCAAGTTCATACCGTCGCGCAGCGGGGTGACGAAGCCAATGTCGGACTGGCGGAACAAACCCATCAGGGCTTTCCGATCATGGCTTTTGTTGAGGTAATGCAAGGGCGTCCAGTCCAGGTCCGACAGCCAGCCATTGATGTGGCCCGCTGCGCTTTCCAGCTGCTGACGAATGTGCTGATAGGTCTTTACGTCCGAACGCGACGTGGGTGCAATCTGGATGAATTCGACAGCGCGACGATGCTCAGGGTATCGGTCCAGGAATGCTTCGTATGCCTTGAACCGCTCGACCAGGCCCTTGGAATAATCCAGCCGGTCCACGCTGATGATCTTCTTGCGATCGACGTCCGTGGTGCGCCGCATGGGCTTGCTTCGGCCCTTGTAGGACTCGGCGAGCGTCTGGATCTCATCCGGGACAACGCCGATGGGATACACCCCGGCGCGGAAATTCTGACCATACGCGGTCAAGCTGCCATCGGACTCAAGGATTCCCCGAACTTCGCGGGTCATGTAGTCCTGGAAGGCGAGCCGATCCGTTTCCGTCTGGAAGCCGATGAGGTCGTAGAAGCAAAGTGTTTTCAGCAACTCATTGTGCGGCGGAATGACGGTCAGGATTTCCGGCGGCGGGAACGGAATGTGAAGGAAGAAACCGATGCGGTTGCGGATGCCCAGCTGGCGGCAAGCTTCGGCGAAGGGAATCAGGTGGTAGTCGTGGATCCAGATGATGTCGTCAGGTTCGAGCAGCGGTTTCAGTTTCTCCGCCAGCATGGCGTTGACCCGTCTGTAACCTTCGTACTCCTGCCGGTTGTATCGCGCCAGGTCGATCCTGTAGTGAAAGATCGGCCACAGCGTGGCATTGGAAAATCCACGGTAATACTGGTCGTAATCCTGCTTGGTGAGGCCCATCGTGGCGTAGGTGATATTGCCAACGGTCTCGGTACGGGTTTGTGGAGTGCTGCTTACATCGCCATTCCAGCCAAACCAGATACCGCCGGCCTGGCGCAATGCGTCGTGAACGCCAACTGCAAGCCCGCCAGCAGCGACCTTCCCCGCCTTAATCGGCGCTACGCGGTTGGAAACCACTACTAGTCGGCTCATGTAGTTCTCGCTTCAGTCTGGTTTTATTGGATGTTGCTGCGGCTCGGACAGCGTGCTCTGCAATCCGTCGAGCCAGATGGCGACGGCTTCTACTGACGCCAGCCGCTGCATGGCTTCGGTCGGACCTGCGCCCACCTTGATCGAGACCCCGCCCAGTTCGTTGACCACCGAGAAGCCTGCCTCATCGGTCAGGTCATCGCCGATGAAGACGGGTGTCCGTCCGGCAAAAGGCGCCTCCTGCATGAAAGTCCGGATGACCTCACCCTTGCTGGCGCCGCGCGGCTTGAGTTCGAACACACACTTGCCAGGCTGTAGCGCCAGCACCTCACCATAACGGGCCACGAAATCTTCGGCCACGCCGCGCGCTGTCTCTTCAAGCTCAGGAGCCAGGCGGAAATGCAGCGCAAAGGCGACGCCCTTGTTCTCCAGCGTCAGGCCAGGATGCTCGGCACATGCTTGCGCCAACTCGAGCTGGATGGCGTCGAACACGTCATTATCGAGGGTCAGGTTTTGCAACTCGCCAGTAGCGGTACGACGCTCGGCCCCGTGCACGCCGGCAGCGGGCAGTTGCAGAGGCGTGAGCAGCGCATCGAGTTGGCTGATCGGCCGGCCCGACACGACCGCAACAGGAATGCCATTGGCGCTTAGCTGTTCCAGCGCCGCCAGTGAACGAGGGGGGATGAAAACGAGTTCGGGCCGCGGTTGGATATCAGCGAGCGTGCCATCAACATCGAAGAAAAAAGCGCAGCTCCGAGCCTCTAGCTCGGGTTGATCATTTTGTTTACTCATGCAACTGGGACCCCCGATCAACGGTGGTGGTTCGCGTTTTTTATCGCGGCCGCCGCCTGTAATTCAACATGCACGGCCACTGCAGCTTGGTTCATAAAGGCGGAACCGGCCAGCGGCCGGCCTGAATCTTCACATCGTCACCGGGTCACAAACTGCAAGACCAGAGTTCTAGCAGGAGGTTGTCATGAACGATTCCAAGCCTTACACCCCATCGGAAATCGACACTACCGAGGACCGCATGGGTTCAATCGAACAGCTCGATTTCGACCAGCATCGGGACGACCGTAAAGGCCGCATCGGGGATGAAGTTCCTGCCGAAGAACTCGAGGACGAGTTTCCGCCAGAGCGTGTAGCCGAAGCCGGAATGACAACGGGTGAGGTGCCGGGCGGCCAGACGACGATGGACGACATGGCGCCGGAAACGCTGATTCCCGACGATGGCTCCCGCTCGCCACACGAGCCGGGCCATGGCGGGCCGGCCGACCAGGATCTGAGTGAAGTTTCGGAGCATCGCATCGGTGCCGACGTGGACCTGGACGAGGCCGAAGAAGGCCGCTCCAACCCACTGGACGGTAAGCCCTGGGACGGCCCGGCAGATGGCGATCCGGACACCGATCTTGGCGGCGGTGACGCTGTGCTACACGAAAATGACGAAGTGATGGACGACAACGAGCTTGGCGGTGACGCCCCGCTGGATTCTGGCCGGGACAAGGCGCCAGGACAGTAGCCTCAAGCAACCGACTGTCTGCCGTGCGCAATGGATGTATGGCGACGATAAAGAAGAAGGCCCGACTCTTTCGAGTCGGGCCTTCTTGCGTCAGACCTTCGCTTGATCAGTCGATCAGCGTACAGGCCATTACCAGCGCATCCTCCCGCCCTTCGGCAGATGGATAGTAACCACGGCGACGCCCCACCTCATTGAAGCCATAACGCTCATACAAGCGATAAGCCGAGGTGTTGCTCGCGCGCACTTCAAGGAAGCATTCGCGCCCGCCACGCTCCTGAGCACGTTGCATCAGGTGTTCCAGCAGTCGCAAGCCAAGCCCGTGGCCCTGGCTCTGTGGTTTGACAGTGATGTTGAGCAGATGCGCCTCATCGAGGATGACATTGATCACGCCGTGGCCGACCTGCTGCTCGCCCTCGAACATAACCCAGCACTCATAGGCGGTGAGCGCGTCGGTGAAGATGCCGCGGGTCCAGGGGTGGCTGAAAGCGGCGTATTCGATTTTCAGAACGGTTTCGATATCCGCCGCGGTCATAGGGCGGAAGCTCACTGCATCACTCATGAACACTACTCGTGGATCCACTCAAACCGATCACCCAGCGCGGCATGCTACGGCGCATGGCTCGCCACAGCTGCGCCTTGCTGCCGGGCTGCTCCATCAACTGCTCGAGCCCCGGCATCGTCAACGCAACGCCTAAGCCTTCGATTGTCAGCTCGCGATAGCAGGCGTCCGCCTCGACTTCGCCAGCAAACCGCAGCGCAGGCGAGCCGATCAGCCAGAGGCAGGCACAACCCATTTCTTCCAACTCGGCCGCGACCACGCCCTGCACGTAGTCACGTGCAGCTTCGCCGCCCTGATCGAGGCTGCCGCGATGGAGCAGCGGCCAGCGAATCGGCTCACCGTCTCCAACCTGCTGTGGGCTGTCCGGTAGCCTGGCAGCACGCAACAAGTCCTTGAGCAGGATGTAAGCAGGATCGCGGCTCTGGAAAGACTCACCCGTCGGCAGCTCGACCAGCAACAGCACATTGCCGGCACGCAGCAGCTGCAAGGCGAAGCGAGGGGGCGGTACGGCGGCTTTCTGCTCGGCGGCAACCGCCTGCGCTTCGCGGGCCTTCGCCGCAGGTTTTTTCGGCTCGGGCACGGCGATGCGTGGCATGACCGAGCGAACCGCATCTGCGGCCGGGCTGGCCGAAGCAGCCGTCGCAGGCGCTGCCGGCTCGGGCGCTGTGCGGCTCGGCTGTGGCGTTGGTTGAAGCTCGACGACTGGCGCGGGCTCGGATGCCGTCTCGACGATTTGCAAGAGCTCCGGGCGCGAAGGCGCGGCAAAGGGCAGCTCGGCCCGCGGCAGCCAGGTGGTGATCTGCATGGCGTTGAGGAAGGCACGACGCCGGCTTTCGGTAATCAAACCCCGGTCACCTGTGGATGAGCCTTGGCGCCAACCTGCATCAGGTTCAGCGCATTGAGGTAGGCCTTGGCCGAGGCCACGACGATATCGGTGTCGGCACCGTTGCCGTTGACGATACGTCCGCCCTTCTCCAGCCGCACCGTGACCTCGCCTTGCGAGTCAGTGCCCTTGGTGATCGCGTTAACCGAGTACAGCTGAAGTGTGGCGCCTGAGTTGGCCACCGACTCGATGGCTTTGAAAGTTGCGTCGACTGGCCCAGAACCCTGCGCTGACGCAGCCTGCTCGTTGCCATCCACGTTCAGCACGAGCTTGGCGTCCGGCACCTCGCCGGTCTTGCTCGCCACTTCCAGCGTCACCAGCTTGAAATGTTCCTGCACGTCCTCGGCAAGGGTGTCAGAAACCAGCGCCTGCAAATCCTCATCGAAAATCTCGTGCTTCTTGTCGGCTAGCTCCTTGAAGCGGGCAAAAGCCGCGTTCAACTCGCCTTCGCCCGGCAAAACGATACCCAGCTCCTCGAGCCGCGCGCGAAAGGCGGCGCGTCCCGAGTGCTTGCCCATGACCATCTTGTTGGCGTTCCAGCCGACCGACTGCGCGGACATGATTTCATAGGTTTCGCGGTGCTTGAGCACGCCATCCTGATGGATGCCGGATTCGTGAGCAAAGGCATTGGCACCGACGATGGCCTTGTTCGGCTGCACTGGGAAGCCCGTAATGCCGGACACCAGGCGCGAGGCGCTGAGAATGTGCTCGGTCTCGATGCGGGTGTGCACGTTGAGCAGGTCCTGACGCGTCTTGATCGCCATGACGATCTCCTCCAGCGCGGCGTTACCGGCGCGCTCGCCCAGGCCGTTGATGGTGCACTCGACCTGCCGCGCACCGGCAACGACCGCCGCCAGCGAGTTAGCCACCGCCAGGCCCAGGTCGTTGTGGCAGTGAACGGAGAAGACGGCTTTGTCCGCGTTGGGAACGCGCTCGAGCAGCTGGCGGATGGTCTCCGCATATTGGTGCGGGATGGCGTAGCCGACCGTGTCTGGAATGTTGATGGTGCGCGCGCCCGCATCGATGGCCGCTTCGATGATGCGGCAGAGGAAATCGATTTCCGAGCGGCCGGCGTCCTCGCACGAGAATTCCACATCAGCGCAGAGGTTACGCGCCTTGGTCACCGCACGTACGGCCTGCTCGACCACCTGATCCGGCTGCATGCGCAGCTTGTACTGCATATGGATCGGGCTGGTGGCAATAAAGGTGTGGATGCGACCGGAATTGGCACCGGCCAGGGCTTCGGCGGCGCGCTCGATGTCCGCATCCACGGCACGGGCGAGACTACAGACGGTGCTGTCCTTGATGTGATCCGCCACGGCTTTGACCGCGGCGAAATCGCCCGGGCTGGCGATGGCGAAGCCCGCCTCGATCACGTCCACTTTCAGCCGCTCAAGGGCCTTGGCGATGCGCAGCTTTTCTTCGCCGGTCATAGAAGCGCCGGGACTCTGCTCACCGTCTCGCAGGGTAGTGTCGAAGATGATGACGCGGTCGTTGCTGCTCATAGTCAAATCCTCACGGCTGCCGAGCGCCTCTGAGGGGGCGCTTGTAGACGGTGGATTGTCGCGTGAAATGAACAAGGCGGGAAGGCACAGCTGCATTCGTAAGGTGGATGTTGCTTTTACATCCCCCCTAGCCCCCAAAAGCAAAAAAGGCCCCGCTGCTGAAGCAGCGGGGCCTTTCGTTCTTACGTGCAGCTCGTGGCTGGCTTATTGATCCCAAGCGCGGTCGCCGTGCTCGTCCTTAATCCGCGTGGGCAGGCCCATCGCGTCGAGCAGTTTGAGGAATGGCTGCGCCGGCAATTGCTCGACGTTAACCATCCGCTGCGCATCCCACTCTCCGCGCGCTACCAGCAGCGCGGCGGCGACCGGCGGCACGCCAGCGGTGTAGGAAATGCCCTGACTTTCCGTCTCGGCGTAGGCCTCTTCATGGTCGGCCACGTTGTAGATGAACAGCTCGCGCGGCTGGCCGTCCTTGGTGCCTTTGATGAGATCGCCGATGCAGGTCTTGCCGGTGTAGCCAGGCGCCAGCGAAGCGGGATCGGGCAGTACGGCCTTCACCACCTTGAGCGGCACTACTTCCAGGCCCTCGGCTGTGCGGACCGGCTGCTCGGAAAGCAGGCCGAGGTTCTTCAGCACGGTGAAGACATTGATGTAGTGATCACCGAAGCTCATCCAGAAGCGTACGTTCGGTACGCCGAGGTGCTTGGAGAGCGAATGCACCTCGTCATGGCCGGTCAGGTAGAGGCTCTGCTCGCCCACGACCGGCAGGTCGTCGGTGCGCTTGACCTCGAACATGGTGTTGGTCGTCCACTGGCTGTTCTGCCAGCTGTAGACCTGACCGGTGAATTCGCGGAAGTTTATTTCCGGGTCGAAGTTGGTCGCGAAATATTTGCCGTGCGAACCGGCATTGACGTCCAGGATGTCGATCGACTCGATCGTGTCGAAGTGCTCCTGCTGCGCCAGGGCGGCGTAAGCATTGACCACGCCCGGATCGAAGCCAGCACCCAGAATGGCGGTGACACCCTTTTCCTGGCACTCGGCCAGGTGCTTCCACTCGTAGTTGCCATACCACGGTGGGGTTTCACAAATCTTGTTCGGCTCTTCGTGGATTGCCGTGTCGAGATACGCGGCGCCAGTGTCGATGCATGCGCGCAGCACAGCCATATTCAGGAAGGCTGAACCGACATTGATGACAATCTGCGATTCGGTTTCACGGATCAGTGCCTTGGTCGCTTCTACGTCAAGCGCGTCCAGCACGTAGGCCTTGATCTCGCCGGGCTGTTTCAATCCGCCCTTGGCCTGCACGCTGTCGATGATGGCCCGGCATTTGGAGATGCTGCGCGACGCGATAGCAATACGACCGAGTTCGTCGTTGTGCTGCGCGCACTTATGGGCCACCACCTTAGCGACACCTCCTGCACCAATGATAAGAACGTTTTTCTTCAATTGTTTTGTCACTCCTTAGTCGCCGCCTCAGGAAAGGCTGGACAGGTAATCATCAAAGTCGAACTCGCGCACCACCTCGACGTTGCCGTCGAGCTGCTTTACCACGATGGACGGCATTTTCAGCCCGTTGAACCAGTTTTTCTTGACCATGGTGTAACCCGCAGCGTCGATAAACGACAGCCGATCGCCGATGGCCAGCGGACGATCGAATTGGTACTCGCCGAAGATGTCGCCGGCCAGACAGGATTTGCCGCACACCATGTAGCTGTGCTCGCCGTCGCTGGGCGCCATCTTGGCGTTCAGGCGGTAGATCAGCAGATCGAGCATGTGCGCCTCGATCGAGCTGTCGACGACCGCGAGATTCTTGCCGTTGTAGAGGGTGTCGAGCACCGTCACTTCCAGCGAGGAACTGAGGGTGATCGCCGCTTCGCCCGGCTCCAGGTAGACCTGCACGCCATACCTTTCGGAGAAGGCCTTCAGGCGAGCGCAGAACGCATCGAGTGGGTAGCCCTCGCCGGTGAAGTGGATTCCGCCGCCAAGGCTGACCCACTCGACCTGTTCGAGCAGAGGGCCGAAGCGCTCCTCGATGGTGGTGAGCATCTTGTCGAACAGCTCGAAGCTGCCGTTCTCACAGTTGTTGTGAAACATGAAGCCAGAGACCTTGCTCATGACCGCGGCGATTTTCTCTGGGTCCCATTCGCCCAGGCGGCTGAACGGGCGTGCCGGATCAGCGAGCAGGTAGTCGGAGCTGCTAACCTGGGGGTTCACGCGCAAACCCCGAATAGTGCCTTCGGTGGCGGCCTCGAAGCGCTCGAGTTGGCCGATGGAGTTGAAGATGATCTTGTCGCAGTTAGCGACCATTTCTTCAATTTCATCGTCGGCCCAGGCCACGCTGTAAGCATGCGCTTCTCCAGCGAATTTCTGCCGACCGAGCTTGAGCTCAAAGAGTGACGACGAAGTAGTACCGTCCATGTACTGCTGCATCAGGTCGAAAACCGACCAGGTGGCGAAGCACTTAAGAGCCAGCAACGCCTTGGCGCCGGACTGCTCGCGTACGTAGGCAATCTTTTCGAGATTGCCCAACAGTTTCTGTTTGTCGATGAGGTAGTACGGCGTCTTGATCATGTGTGCGTGCCCCGCGAAGGTCGCCGACAGGAAGCCGGCCGCTTCCCGTTTGGAAAAAAGGGCGAATTGTGCCGATAACTGGCGCATACCGAAATAGCATTTCGACACTTCGTCGACTTTCATGATGTTCGGTCGCGACCAAATCGGTGAACGGCAGCGATGCGCCGCACGCTACCTGTGATCGATGACGTCCCTGTGAACGGTCCTGCTTGCTAATCTAAATGCCGATCAGGGCGCATCCGATCGTCTCCGCCTGCCATCACGCCAGCAGTGATGCAGTACAATTTGCGCCTTTTTTCATGGCTGGATTGGCGCCTCGATGATCGAACCCAAGCGCGTATTGCGCGCCCTCGCCGAACACTGGACATTGCTCGAGCCGCTGTGCGAGCGCTTCGATGCCGGCACCCTGAGCCTGATCGAACTTCGTCATCAGCTCGCTGCGCAACTGCCGGAAGGAACGCCCACCGACATCACTGCCCTGCTCGATCAATGGATTCGCCTGGACATATTGGTCCCGGTGGCGAAGAGCCCGAACCGCTTCGAGCTGAACGCGCAGATTCACGATTTCCTCGCCTACCTGCGCCGCGAGCACCGACTTGGCCTGTGCCTGGAAATCGAAGCGTACCTGCGCCATCTCGAACGCCTAGCCGGCCACATCCAGGACGCCTTCGAGATCCGCGACGGGCAGGATCTCGCCCGCCAGCTGCGCCTGCTCGACATGCGCGTACGTGACGTGCTGAAAAAGCTCGCCAACGACGAACAGGCGCTCATCGGTGTCGCCGATCGGGCCAAGACCAGTGACCGGCAAATTCCATTGCGTCAGCGTTACGCCGAGGTCTTGGCGACCTGGGACGAATACGTAGAGCCGATGATCCAGCTGGTCGCGGCTGACGGCGCCTTCGAACAGGGCGTTTACCGCGTCGAGCAGGTGCTGATGAAGCTGCTCGGCGAGCAGCAGCGGCTTGGCCAGCTGGTTGACGACGACCTGTTGCTGCGCACTCATGCGCGAATTCTGGAAATGCAGAGCACCGCCCAGCTCACCCTGCGTCACGCTCGCGAGCTGTTGCTGCCCTTGCGCGAGGAAGCCCGTCGGCACAATGCGGTGACGCGAGGCGCCGCGCTGGCCTTGTCAGCCATCCGCAAGAAAGGACTGGACGCGGTGCCGCAGGCCTCACTGCCATTGTTCACCCGGCCGCAGAGCACCTTTCTCGGCTCGGCCAGCCAGGTTGAAGCCTACGTCTACGCCCTGGCCCGCTTTGAGCCGAAACCGGCGCAGTTCCCCCGCGCTGGCAGCAAGCGCAAGACCGATGCACCGCGGTCGCCACTGACCGCACGGGAGATGCTAGACCGCTGCGAACAGGCGCTGCCACTGCCGGACCTGATGCAATGGCTGCTGGAGCAGGAGCCGGATGGCGCGACCGATGAGCTGCTCTACTGGTTCTCACGGCTGTCCCGCGATGCGCGCTTTCAACGCGACCGCCTGGAGCGGCGCGAGTACCTGACCCGTGAGCATCAGGTCAGCCTTAGCTCCTTTGCGCTGCTGGCCAATGCCAATGGTTGAGGTCGCGCCCCATTGGCGATGTATCGCCCGCCCCGATTCGATTCCTTTTCGTGAAAAGCGCCTCGTGCCTGCTCACACGATGATTGACTGAGTTGCGTATGAACATTGATCTGAAAGAAATGACCCAGCTGGCGCCGATTTTCCGCGAGCTGTTCAAGGGCTATCACCTGTCGCGCAGCGAGCCGGAGTGCTACGCCCAGCTGTCCAGCATGCAGGACCAATACCGCGCTCTGTTCAAGGCGCTCGGCTTCGAACTGGTCTGCGATCCGCGCGGCTTCTACTATTTTGTCCCCGAGCAGATGGGCGCACAGGTCAACAAGACCGCACAGCGACTGGCGCTGTTTACCTTCATCCTGGTCGAGCACTTGGCTGATCAGGGTCGCGATCCCCTCGCGGTGTTGGACGGCGGCACCCTGGGCCGGGATGAACTGCCGGCACTATTGGACAAGTACCGGGACCTGTTCCTGCAGGCTGAAGTGACGACGCAGGACGAGCTGGAAGAGAAGGTCATCCGCCGCCTGACTCAACTGGGTTTTGCCGAAGACAGCAATGGGATCTACCGCTTCCTGCCTCCCATGCACCGCTTCCTCGATGTCTGCCTGTCCGTCCAGCAGGACCGTGATCTCGCGGCCAGCCTGCACAGCAGCGATCTGTCTCTGCCAGCGCCTCAGCTAATCGCCGACGAGGAAGAAGACGAGATTATCCTGCTCGACCGTGACCCGGACGAAACCGAAGACGATGCCCTTGCGCGTGCCATCGCTGAAGAAAAGGAGCTTGAAGCATGAGCCAGGAACGCTACGGCATCCGCCGCTTTGCTTTGCTAAACACTGCAGGCTACAGCCTCGGCATGTTCCCGCTGGAAACGCCGCTGTCGGTATATGGCGCCAACAACCTCGGCAAGTCCGCATCGATCAACGCCCTGCAGTTCCCGATTCTGGCGCGCATGTCGGACATGAGTTTCGGCAAGTACAGCCTGGAGCAGTCGCGCAAGTTCTACTTTGCCAGCGACACCAGCTACATCCTCGTCGAAGTCGCCCTGCCCCATGGCCCTCACGTGATCGGCGTTGCCGGCCGCGGTCCGGGTGGCGGCTTCGGCCATCAATTCTTTGTCTACCAAGGCTCTCTGGACCTCGATCACTACCAGCAGAACGGTACCTGCCTGCGCCAACGCGAGCTGTTCGCCAATCTTGAGCGGGCGGGCATCAAGGCCTACGAGGCCAAGCCAGACGAGCTGCGACGGCTGCTAGTCGGTGGCCACACCGCAATCCCGCTGGACATGACGCTCATCCCACTGCGTTCGACCAGCGAGCAGAGCCTCAAAACCTTCCGCGCGTTGTTCATCAACCTGCTGCACATGCGCGAGATCACCGCAGCCAAGCTCAAGCAGCTATTCCTCGATGCATTCGAGCACAACCTGCGCTCCGGCAGCGTCGACTACATCGCCGCCACCGAAGAAGCCTTCCGCGACGTGCGCCGGATGGAGCAGGATTATCAGGCACTAGTTGCGGCCGGTCCGCTGGTCGAGGCCCTTGCTGCGGGCGTGGCCCAGCGTGAACTGCTGCGCGGCAAGCTGCATCGGCTGTCCCCTTTGCTCGACTCGCTGCTGGGCACCTGGCAGGACTATGCCGGCGCGCGCAAGGAGGAACTGGTCATCCAGGCCGAGCACTATCGCCGCGAGCAGGACGGTTTACAGAATGAACAGCGCGGCAGCACGGCCGAGCTGATGCGACTGGAGCGCGAAATCAGCGAGATTCAGCGCTGGCTGGGAGAACTGGCGGTGCTGAAAAACCGCTTTGCTCTGGTCGACGATGCTCACGTGCTGGAGCAACAGCTGCTCGCCGCCAAGGACGCTCATGACGAGCTGGCAGGCGCTTTGTCGCAATCGCGCCAGTTCTCCAGCGAAGATCTAGACGAGCGTCTGCGCGATCTGGAGAAACGCCTGAAATCGGTCCGGCAGCAACTGGACCATGCGGACAACAACAGCTATTCGCGCCTGCGCGAGGAGTTCTCACAAGCGGACGTCGATCGCCTGATGCGGCTGTTCAACGGGCAGCTGTTCAGCCTGCCGCTAGGGGATAAAGGCATCGCGCTGGATGATGGCGAGGCATGGGTCAAATCACTCGAAGCGGTCCTGAACGGCTTTAAGGGCGAGCGATTCGAAGCGCCGGGCGTCTCCATCGACCTTTCGCATATCGAACCACCGGCCCTTCAGGCGTTGGCCGACCGTGCTGCTCTGCGTGACCAGAAAGACCGTCTCGAGCGGGAGCTGAAGCAGCTGAAGGCGCAGCACTCGGTGGCAGTCGACCGCGCCGCCAGCAAGGCTCAGGCCGAACAACTCTACCAGCAAGTCCTCGATTCACAGAAAGCGCTGGAAGACTTCCGCCGCTGCCAGACGCTGTCGACCGAGGAAGGCAGCAAGCTCGAACAGCTGGCGCAGGCGGAGGCTGCACAAGACGAGCTCAAGCGAACCAGCGATGCCTTTACCGAACGCGTCCAGCACCTGTCGGCAAAACTCCAACTGGTCGGCCGTCAGCTGGCGGATCTGGAAGCCAAGGAGCGCACGCTAGAAGACGCGCTGCGTCGTCGCCAGCTGCTACCAGCAGACTTGCCCTTTGGCACGTCATTCATGGATCCAGTGGACGATTCGCTAGACAACCTGCAACCGCTGCTCAACGACTATCAGGACAGTTGGCAAGCGCTGCAGCGCGTCGACGGGCAGATCGAAGCGCTCTATGCGCAGGTTCGCCTCAAGGGCGTCGCCAAGTTCGACAGCGAAGAGGATCCGGAGCGCCGCTTGCAGCTGCTGGTGAACGCCTACGCGCATCGCCAGGACGAAGCCCTCACACTGGCCAAGGCGCGCCGCGCAGCGGTTACCGACATTGCCCGCACTCTGCGCAATATCCGCAGCGACTACGATAGCCTTGAACATCAACTGGCCCTGTTTAACCGCGAAATTAACAAGCGTCAGGTATCCAACCTCGAAAGCTTCCGCATCGTGCTGGCTCCGAACAAGGATGCGCTTAAGCACATCGACCAGATCATCCACAGCGCCGGACAATACGAGCAAGGCGAGACGCTCTCGGTTTTCGACCTGCAGCAAAGCAGCGAGCAGGACAGCAAGAACGAAGAAGCCAAGGAGTACCTGGCACGCTTGGTGGCTGCCAACAACAATCAGCTCGGCTTGAAAGATCTGTTCGAGCTGGCTTTCGAAATCACCAAGGTCGGCGGCCAGCCGGTGATTCATACCGACATCGACGGGGCGGCGTCCAACGGCACGACGATGACCATCAAAGCGCTGACCAATATGTACCTGCTACTGCACCTGATGGATCGTGAGCAAGCAGGGCGCATTCGTCTGCCCTACTACCTGGACGAAGCCGCCGATATCGACGAGCGTAACCAGCAAGCGCTGATCGAAACCAGCTTGCAGCTTGGCTTCGTGCCGATCCTCGCCTCGGTTAAACCGCAGGTCTCAGCACACGTCGCTATCGACCTGGAAGGCGGCAGCGGCCCGAGCGGAATCTACATCGACGAGGCGGACTGGAAGTTCATCAAGCGTCGTGAGCAAGCCGAGCCATTTGACGTCGCAGCTGCTCAAAGGCCTGCTAAAGAGGTCGAGCCAGTCAGCTGATCACAAGATCGAGCACTAATCAGCTTGCCAATAGCGCGAGCTGTTTAGCTCAGCGTCAAATCCCCCGCTGTGCCGCCTTTAGTACGAGCGCTTACATACTAGCTGCGCGGCTCGCCGCGCCAGTGAGTACAACTGCTACTGCTAGGCACTGAGCGATAGGCGATACCGTCAGTCACCCGATGTCCCGGATCGCGTTTACCTCACGCAGCGGTGTTTTCCGGCTACGCCTCGGCATGAGCATTCGCAACTGCTATACAGCTCGCCACAGCGTGAGCGCTCAGATTTAGAACCACCGGCTAGCCCCATACCGATCCCAGCGCCCAGCATCATGATAATTGTGCCTGCCACGCGGCGTGAGCCTTCGACACTGTGATGCCTCCGGGCAGAGTGTCTCACCGGAGCTGTCGAAGTCGCATCATTGAATGTGAGGACCCACGATGGCTCGCCAGTTCTGAAGTCTGAACGCATTGGCAGCAGTTACAGGGTCATGTGGGGTAAACGGTGGTACGAGGGTTAACTTTTTCGTCCCCCAAAGACAAACCCCCGATCCTCTTACGAAGATCGGGGGTTTGGTGTAGAAGCTTGACGATGACCTACTCTCACATGGGGAAACCCCACACTACCATCGGCGATGCGTCGTTTCACTACTGAGTTCGGGATGGGATCAGGTGGTTCCAACGCTCTATGGTCGTCAAGCAATTCGGTTGGGGAGTCGGTGTTGAGTCGCTTCCCCTAATTGGGTATGTGATGGTGTTTCGGTGTTGCTTTCGCTTTGCGAGCGTTGCGTCTTTTCGGTTTGTTGTCGACTTCAACCGTCTGACACACAAACATCAAATTGTTTGGGTGTTATATGGTCAAGCCTCACGGGCAATTAGTATTGGTTAGCTCAACGCCTCACAGCGCTTACACACCCAACCTATCAACGTCGTAGTCTTCGACGGCCCTTCAGGGAGCTCAAGGCTCCAGTGAGATCTCATCTTGAGGCAAGTTTCCCGCTTAGATGCTTTCAGCGGTTATCTCTTCCGAACATAGCTACCCGGCAATGCCACTGGCGTGACAACCGGAACACCAGAGGTTCGTCCACTCCGGTCCTCTCGTACTAGGAGCAGCCCCTCTCAAATCTCAAACGTCCACGGCAGATAGGGACCGAACTGTCTCACGACGTTCTAAACCCAGCTCGCGTACCACTTTAAATGGCGAACAGCCATACCCTTGGGACCGGCTTCAGCCCCAGGATGTGATGAGCCGACATCGAGGTGCCAAACACCGCCGTCGATATGAACTCTTGGGCGGTATCAGCCTGTTATCCCCGGAGTACCTTTTATCCGTTGAGCGATGGCCCTTCCATACAGAACCACCGGATCACTAAGACCTACTTTCGTACCTGCTCGACGTGTCTGTCTCGCAGTCAAGCGCGCTTTTGCCTTTATACTCTACGACCGATTTCCGACCGGTCTGAGCGCACCTTCGTACTCCTCCGTTACTCTTTAGGAGGAGACCGCCCCAGTCAAACTACCCACCATACACTGTCCTCGATCCGGATAACGGACCAGAGTTAGAACCTCAAAGTTGCCAGGGTGGTATTTCAAGGTTGGCTCCACGCGAACTGGCGTCCACGCTTCAAAGCCTCCCACCTATCCTACACAAGCAAATTCAAAGTCCAGTGCAAAGCTATAGTAAAGGTTCACGGGGTCTTTCCGTCTAGCCGCGGATACACTGCATCTTCACAGCGATTTCAATTTCACTGAGTCTCGGGTGGAGACAGCGCCGCCATCGTTACGCCATTCGTGCAGGTCGGAACTTACCCGACAAGGAATTTCGCTACCTTAGGACCGTTATAGTTACGGCCGCCGTTTACCGGGGCTTCGATCAAGAGCTTCGCTTGCGCTAACCCCATCAATTAACCTTCCGGCACCGGGCAGGCGTCACACCCTATACGTCCACTTTCGTGTTTGCAGAGTGCTGTGTTTTTAATAAACAGTCGCAGCGGCCTGGTATCTTCGACCGGCATGAGCTTACGGGGTAAACCCTTCACCCTCACCGGCGCACCTTCTCCCGAAGTTACGGTGCCATTTTGCCTAGTTCCTTCACCCGAGTTCTCTCAAGCGCCTTGGTATTCTCTACCCAACCACCTGTGTCGGTTTGGGGTACGGTTCCTAGTTACCTGAAGCTTAGAGGCTTTTCCTGGAAGCATGGCATCAACCACTTCTCCTTCTAAAAGAAGGATCGTCATCAGTTCTCGGCATTAAGATCCCGGATTTACCTAAGACCTCTGCCTACCACCTTAAACTTGGACAACCAACGCCAAGCTGGCCTAGCCTTCTCCGTCCCCCCATCGCAGTAACTAGAAGTACGGGAATATTAACCCGTTTCCCATCGACTACGCTCTTCAGCCTCGCCTTAGGGACCGACTCACCCTGCGTCGATTAACGTTGCGCAGGAACCCTTGGTCTTTCGGCGTGGGAGTTTTTCACTCCCATTGTCGTTACTCATGTCAGCATTCGCACTTCTGATACCTCCAGCAAGCTTCTCAACTCACCTTCACAGGCTTACAGAACGCTCCTCTACCGCTCAACTTACGTTGAACCCGTAGCTTCGGTACCTGGTTTGAGCCCCGTTACATCTTCCGCGCAGGCCGACTCGACTAGTGAGCTATTACGCTTTCTTTAAAGGGTGGCTGCTTCTAAGCCAACCTCCTAGCTGTCTGAGCCTTCCCACATCGTTTCCCACTTAACCAGGATTTTGGGACCTTAGCTGACGGTCTGGGTTGTTTCCCTTTTCACGACGGACGTTAGCACCCGCCGTGTGTCTCCCGTGCTGACACTTGCTGGTATTCGGAGTTTGCATCGGTTTGGTAAGTCGGGATGACCCCCTAGCCGAAACAGTGCTCTACCCCCAGCAGTGATACACGAGGCGCTACCTAAATAGCTTTCGAGGAGAACCAGCTATCTCCGAGCTTGATTAGCCTTTCACTCCGATCCACAGGTCATCCGCTAACTTTTCAACGGTAGTCGGTTCGGTCCTCCAGTTAGTGTTACCCAACCTTCAACCTGCCCATGGATAGATCGCCCGGTTTCGGGTCTATTCCCAGCGACTAGACGCCCTATTAAGACTCGCTTTCGCTACGCCTCCCCTATTCGGTTAAGCTCGCCACTGAAAATAAGTCGCTGACCCATTATACAAAAGGTACGCAGTCACCTAACAAAGTAGGCTCCCACTGCTTGTACGCATACGGTTTCAGGATCTATTTCACTCCCCTCTCCGGGGTTCTTTTCGCCTTTCCCTCACGGTACTAGTTCACTATCGGTCAGTCAGTAGTATTTAGCCTTGGAGGATGGTCCCCCCATATTCAGACAAAGTTTCTCGTGCTCCGTCCTACTCGATTTCACTTCTAAGACCTTTTCGCGTACAGGGCTATCACCCACTATGGCCGCACTTTCCAGAGCGTTCCGCTAAAATCAAAGAAGCTTAAGGGCTAGTCCCCGTTCGCTCGCCACTACTAAGGGAATCTCGGTTGATTTCTTTTCCTCAGGGTACTTAGATGTTTCAGTTCCCCTGGTTCGCCTCACACACCTATGTATTCAGTGTGTGATAACCATCTTATGATGGCTGGGTTCCCCCATTCAGACATCTCCGGATCAAAGTCTGTTTGCCGACTCCCCGAAGCTTTTCGCAGGCTACCACGTCTTTCATCGCCTCTGACTGCCAAGGCATCCACCGTATGCGCTTCTTCACTTGACCATATAACCCCAAGCAATCTGGTTATTGTCTAATAACGTGAAGACGACATTCGCCGAAAATCCGCAATTTTACTCGCAAATTTTACCTTGACTTGAATAATCACCAGTGAAAGTGACCACTCAAATCTACTTCTATCACATACCCAAATTTTTAAAGAACAGTTACTGGCGCAAAGACCAGAAATCAATACACTCCCTAAGGAATCTATTCATTTCTGTGCTTTCAAGCGATGGTGAGAATAATGGTGGAGCCAAGCGGGATCGAACCGCTGACCTCCTGCGTGCAAAGCAGGCGCTCTCCCAGCTGAGCTATGGCCCCATCTACAGATCGGCCACATCCCATGACAATTGGTGGGTCTGGGCAGATTCGAACTGCCGACCTCACCCTTATCAGGGGTGCGCTCTAACCAACTGAGCTACAGACCCAATCGTCTCTCTCGGGTCGAAACCCAATCGCTTTTCGCTAGTGAATCAAGCAATTCGTGTGGGAACTTATGAAGAAGCTGAAGTCTTCGATTAAGGAGGTGATCCAGCCGCAGGTTCCCCTACGGCTACCTTGTTACGACTTCACCCCAGTCATGAATCACTCCGTGGTAACCGTCCTCCCGAAGGTTAGACTAGCTACTTCTGGAGCAACCCACTCCCATGGTGTGACGGGCGGTGTGTACAAGGCCCGGGAACGTATTCACCGTGACATTCTGATTCACGATTACTAGCGATTCCGACTTCACGCAGTCGAGTTGCAGACTGCGATCCGGACTACGATCGGTTTTATGGGATTAGCTCCACCTCGCGGCTTGGCAACCCTTTGTACCGACCATTGTAGCACGTGTGTAGCCCAGGCCGTAAGGGCCATGATGACTTGACGTCATCCCCACCTTCCTCCGGTTTGTCACCGGCAGTCTCCTTAGAGTGCCCACCATAACGTGCTGGTAACTAAGGACAAGGGTTGCGCTCGTTACGGGACTTAACCCAACATCTCACGACACGAGCTGACGACAGCCATGCAGCACCTGTGTCAGAGTTCCCGAAGGCACCAATCCATCTCTGGAAAGTTCTCTGCATGTCAAGGCCTGGTAAGGTTCTTCGCGTTGCTTCGAATTAAACCACATGCTCCACCGCTTGTGCGGGCCCCCGTCAATTCATTTGAGTTTTAACCTTGCGGCCGTACTCCCCAGGCGGTCGACTTAATGCGTTAGCTGCGCCACTAAGATCTCAAGGATCCCAACGGCTAGTCGACATCGTTTACGGCGTGGACTACCAGGGTATCTAATCCTGTTTGCTCCCCACGCTTTCGCACCTCAGTGTCAGTATTAGCCCAGGTGGTCGCCTTCGCCACTGGTGTTCCTTCCTATATCTACGCATTTCACCGCTACACAGGAAATTCCACCACCCTCTGCCATACTCTAGCTTGCCAGTTTTGGATGCAGTTCCCAGGTTGAGCCCGGGGCTTTCACATCCAACTTAACAAACCACCTACGCGCGCTTTACGCCCAGTAATTCCGATTAACGCTTGCACCCTTCGTATTACCGCGGCTGCTGGCACGAAGTTAGCCGGTGCTTATTCTGTCGGTAACGTCAAAACACTAACGTATTAGGTTAATGCCCTTCCTCCCAACTTAAAGTGCTTTACAATCCGAAGACCTTCTTCACACACGCGGCATGGCTGGATCAGGCTTTCGCCCATTGTCCAATATTCCCCACTGCTGCCTCCCGTAGGAGTCTGGACCGTGTCTCAGTTCCAGTGTGACTGATCATCCTCTCAGACCAGTTACGGATCGTCGCCTTGGTGAGCCATTACCTCACCAACTAGCTAATCCGACCTAGGCTCATCTATTAGCGCAAGGCCCGAAGGTCCCCTGCTTTCTCCCGTAGGACGTATGCGGTATTAGCGTTCCTTTCGAAACGTTGTCCCCCACTAATAGGCAGATTCCTAGGCATTACTCACCCGTCCGCCGCTGAATCATGGAGCAAGCTCCACTCATCCGCTCGACTTGCATGTGTTAGGCCTGCCGCCAGCGTTCAATCTGAGCCATGATCAAACTCTTCAGTTCAATACTGCATGGGTTTTGAGAAAACCCTAAACTTGGCTCAGCAATCGCAATCTCTTCTAAAGGTTACCCTCAAGAAGAGCACTCAATGATTTCTCGTTGAGCATTTGTGATGCTGATAATCTTGCTGACTACCAGTCTTACCTCACAAGCACCCACACGAATTGCTTGATTCAGTTGTTAAAGAGCGTTTCGATCAAGTCTTTCGTCTCAACCGAGGCCGCGCATTCTACAGCAGCCTTGTGTCCCGTCAAGCTGTTTTTGAAGAAGTTTTTCTTTCTTCTCAACCGCTTGCGCTTCCGATCAACCTAGCGTCTCTCGTCAGCGGGAGGCGAATCATACAGCGTATAAAACCGCTGTCAACCACCTCTTTCAACCGCTTCCGATCAACCTGACCGAAGCCACCAACAGGACTCAACCACCACCCTGCCAGCCCGGCGCATTCTACTCGAATTCGCCATCCGTGCAACCCTTTATTTTCGCTAACTTCTTGATTTACAAGAGGTTTCGCTAAAGACCTGCGCCGGAGAAGGTGCGCATTATAGGCACTCAGAAACTCACGTCAACCGTTGTTTTGGCGTTTATTCGCCGCCTGCTCACCACGCCACACCGCGCTAGTTCTGACCAACCGTCTTTCAACAGACGGTACACGTGCAGCAAGCAGAACCGCTGCGACTGTTGCGTAGAGGCTCCACTGGCCGGCATCGGATCTCACGACCCAAAGCATATGAAGCAATACGACTAGCAGCGTCGGATAGACGATGCGGTGCAGCTTCTTCCAGCGCTTACCGAGTTTGCGCATGCTCCAGCGCGTCGAGGTCATTGCGAGCATTAACAGGCCGACCAGCGCGATAGCACCCAAAGCGATGTAAGGACGCTCAACCAGCTCAGCAGCAAACTCGCTGAATTCCAAACCCAACAGGAAATATAGATAAGCAGCTAAATGAAGCGCGGCGTAACCGAATGCCCACAGCCCGATCTGCCGTCGAAACGCGATCCAGCCAGACCATCCTGTCAGGGTTCGTAGAGGCGTCATCGCCAGTGAGGCTAGAAGAAGAACCAACGCGCCCTGCCCGAGATTATCAACCAACACTTTGCCGGGATCCGGACCCAACGCGGCGGTCGCGGCGAGATAGAGCCAATAGCACGGCACGCTGGCAACGGAGCAAAAAAGCAGCAACCTCAACCAGGGATAGCGCATTAATAGTTCTTTCTCAGATTCATCCCTGCATATAAGTGCGCGACTTCTTCCTCGTACCCATTGAACATCTGAGTCTCACGCACATTCGGGCTAAACAGGCTCCCTGGCAATCGTCGCTCACGAGCTTGAGACCAGCGAGGGTGGGAAACATTGGGATTGACGTTAGCGTAGAAACCATACTCTTGAGGAGCCATCGATTCCCACGTGGTCGCAGGCTGCTCACGAACGAAACTGATCCGAACGATAGACTTGATACTTTTGAATCCATACTTCCAGGGCACTACAAGACGCAATGGCGCACCATTCTGGTTTGGCAACACGCGTCCATACATACCAATAGCGATCAAGCTCAGCGGATGCATGGCCTCGTCCATTCTCAAACCTTCGACATAGGGCCAATCGATGAGGGAAAACCCAGTACGCATGCCAGGCATCTGTTCGGGGCGCGCCAAGGTTTCAAAACGAACATACTTAGCGTCGGAAGTGGGCTCCAACCGACTGATCAAGTCAGCCAGAGAAACGCCGAGCCAAGGTATAACCATCGACCAGGCTTCGACGCAACGCAGGCGGTAGATTCGCTCTTCAAGCGCGGCGTCTGAAACAAGGTCTTCGATCGAATACTTCCCCGGCTTTGCCACTTCTCCATCGACAGTTACTACCCAAGGCTCAGTAACAAGCTGTGACGCATGCCGCGCCGGATCGCCTTTATCCGGCCCGAACTCGTAGAAATTGTTGTAATGCGTAGCGTCTGGATAAGGGGTGATGGCTTCGTTTTTAACCGTTACCGCGCCCCATTTTGCTTGACGTAGCTTTTCGTCAAACCACGCGGGAGCATTAGCCGGCTCCACGTCTGCGTAGCGAGGGTCGGCTTGAGCGAACGCAGGCAGCCCAGCGGCCGCAGCGGAGAAAGCTGCTCCTTGCATGAACCGTCGACGGTTTAGATAGAGCGCTTCCGGGGTTACCTCTGATTCGAGACAATCACTGCGACGCGGCGTTCTGATAAGCATGATGTACTCCGCTGTCTGAGGCTGTATGAAGAAGCACTAGACAGCGGATCATTTCAAAAATCAACTTTCGGCGCGTTTGCGGCGACGCATCAGAAACTGTACCGGTCCAGAAATGGCATAGGCGAGGAAGATCAGAAGCAGAATACGCGGCGGATCACTGAACACCACGGCAAACACCAGGACTACGATCAGTATCGCCACAAAGGGCACCCGCCCTTTCAGATCGAGATCCTTGAAGCTGTAGTACTTTATGTTGCTGACCATCAGCAGGCCCGCAGCAGCAACCAGCAGCGCAAACAACATGATCACCGCCAATGGCAGATCGAGACCGCGGACCCCTGGCTCATCAAGCGCCCAAACCGCCCAGACCGAGCCAGCCACGACCCCTGCAGCGGCAGGACTCGCCAAGCCAATGAACCACTTTTTATCAACCTTGCCTATCTGGGTGTTGAAGCGCGCAAGCCTTAAGGCTGCGCAGGCCACGTAAATGAAGGCGACGGTCAACCCGACATTTCCGAGACTGGAGAGTGCCCACTGATAGGCGAGTACGGCCGGAGCTAGACCGAAAGCGACCATATCCGACAGCGAATCATACTCCGCACCGAATGCGCTCTGGGTGTTGGTCAGACGCGCGACTCGGCCGTCCAGGCTATCCAGCACCATCGCGACAAAGACGGTGGCAGCAGCGACATAGAAGTTGCCGTTGATTGCCGTGATGATGCAGAAAAAACCGGCAAACAGATTGGCCGTCGTGAACAAGTTAGGGAGCAGGTAGATACCACGATGGCGAACCTTACGACCTTCGGCGTCCTGGCTCTCTTCGATGTGCTCGTCAATTGGCAGAAGACTTTCCGGTTCGATGGGTTTGTTCGGCTCTTCGGGATGCTCACTCATGCAAATTCACCTTACAGCAGGTTTGAATAATTTCGACAGGCCCTGGCACAGCGGGTTCACCCCTCAGCCAAGCATCGGTTTATACCAGAGACACGCGCCATAACGAAAAAACGCGGCCTAGGCCGCGTTCTTTCAAGCAAAACCAGGTATCAGTTCTTGCTCTTGTCGACAATCTTGTTCGCTGCGATCCACGGCATCATGGAACGCAGCTTCTCACCGACCACTTCGATGCCATGGGCAGCGTTGTTACGGCGATAGGCTGTCATCGACGGGTAGTTTGCAGCGCCTTCGGTGATGAACATCTTGGCGTACTCGCCGTCCTGAATACGCTTCAGCGCATTGCGCATCGCGGCGCGGGATTCGGCGTTGATGACTTCCGGACCGGTCACATACTCGCCGTACTCCGCGTTGTTGGAGATGGAGTAGTTCATATTGGCGATACCGCCTTCGAACATGAGGTCGACGATCAGCTTCAGCTCATGCAAACACTCGAAATAAGCCATTTCCGGCGCGTAACCGGCTTCGACCAGTGTTTCGAAACCGGCCTTGACCAACTCGACGCAACCACCACACAGAACAGCCTGCTCACCGAACAGATCGGTTTCGGTCTCGTCCTTGAAGGTGGTTTCGATGATGCCGGTACGGCCGCCGCCGACGCCCGATGCGTACGAAAGAGCGACGTTCGTCGCGTTACCGGAAGCGTCCTGGTAGATCGCGATCAGATCAGGAATACCACCGCCCTTGACGAACTCGGAGCGAACGGTATGGCCCGGTGCCTTTGGTGCAATCATGATCACGTCGAGGTCGGCACGCGGTACGACCTGATTGTAGTGAATGGAGAAGCCGTGCGCGAAAGCAAGCGTAGCGCCCTTCTTCAGGTTCGGCTCGATCTCGTCGCGGTACAGGCGGCCCTGGAATTCATCGGGCGTCAAAATCATAACGACGTCAGCAGCGGCAACAGCGGCGGCTACGTTATCCACTTTCAGGCCGTGGGCTTCGGCTTTGGCTACCGACGGGGAGCCGGCACGCAGGCCAACGGTTACATCTACGCCGGAATCTTTAAGGTTGCATGCATGAGCATGGCCCTGAGAGCCGTAACCAATAACGGCGACTTTCTTGCCCTGGATAATGGAAAGGTCGCAATCTTTATCGTAAAAAACTTTCATGGAATTACCCCTGTTGCTGGCCGGTCGGGCCATTCGATAAGTCGTATTAGATGCTCAGCACTTTGTCGCCGCGAGATATACCCGTGACACCGCTGCGCACCACTTCCAGAATCGATGTCGTACCGATGGCCTGGATGAAACTGTCCAGCTTGTCGGTCGTACCGGCCAGCTGGATGGTATAGACGTTGGAGGTCACGTCGACGATCTGCCCACGAAAGATGTCGGTCGTACGCTTGACTTCGGCACGCTGCGCTCCGGTTGCCTTCACCTTGATCAACATGAGCTCGCGCTCGATGTGAGCGCTCTCGGATAGGTCGACCAGCTTGACGACCTCGACCAACTTGTTGAGGTTCTTGGTGATCTGCTCGATCACTTCCTCGTGACCCGCCGTCGTCAGCGTTAGCCGGGACAGCGTTGGGTCTTCGGTTGGTGCTACGGTCAGGCTTTCGATGTTGTAGTTGCGCTGCGAGAACAGTCCGACCACACGAGACAATGCACCTGGTTCGTTTTCCATCAGCAGAGAAATGATGTGTCTCATGATCAGGTCCGCTCCGTCTTGCTGAGCCACATATCGCGCATGGCGCCGTCTTTGATCTGCATCGGGTAGACGTGCTCGCTGGTATCGACCGCAATGTCCAAGAAGACCAAACGGTCTTTCAGGGCAAAGGCCTCTTCCATTTTTGGCTTTAGATCCTTCAGCTCAGTGATGCGCATCCCAACATGCCCATACGCCTCGACCAGCTTAACGAAGTCAGGCAGCGACTCCATGTAGGAGTGCGAGTAGCGGCTGTTGTACTGCATGTCCTGCCATTGGCGAACCATGCCCAACGCACCGTTGTTGAGATTGATGATCTTCACAGGAAGGTCGTATTGCAGGCAGGTCGACAGCTCCTGAATGTTCATCTGAATGCTGCCTTCACCCGTTACACAGGCGACATCGGCTTCAGGAAAATTCAGCTTTGCGCCCATCGCAGCTGGAAATCCGAAGCCCATGGTTCCAAGGCCACCGGAGTTCAGCCAGCGGTTCGGCTTGTCGAACTTGTAGTACTGGCAGGCAAACATCTGGTGCTGACCCACGTCCGACGCCACGTAAGCGTCGCCCTTGGTTACGTCACACAGAGTTTCGATAACCGCCTGAGGCTTGATGATAGTGCCGTCGCCCTTGTCGTAGGGAAACAGGCCACGGCTGCCGCGCCACTCCTCGATCTGCTTCCACCAACTGGCGACAGTCTCGGCGTTTGGTGTCTGGCCGATCTCCTTGACGATAGCGACCATCTCGGTGAGCACGCTATCGACCGGGCCGACGATCGGAATGTCCGCTTTGATGGTCTTTGAGATGGAAGCTGGATCAATGTCGATGTGAATAATTTTGGCGTTCGGGCAGAACTTGGTCGCGCCGTTGATCACGCGATCGTCGAAGCGTGCACCCACGGCCAGGATCACATCGGAATGGTGCATCGCCAGGTTTGCCGTGTAGCTACCGTGCATACCCAGCATGCCGACGAACTGACGGTCGCTGCCTGGATAGCAGCCCAACCCCATGAGTGTGTTGGTGACCGGAAGATTGAGCATCTTGGCCAGCTCAGTGAGCTGCGAAGATGCGCCACCCATGATCACGCCGCCCCCGGCATAGATGATCGGTCGCTTGGCCGCCAGCAGGAGCTCGGCCGCCTTACGAATCTGCCCGGAATGTCCACGCACCGCCGGGCTGTATGAACGCAGCTTGGCTTTTTTCGGATAGACGTATTCGAACTTCTCGGCCGGGTTGGTCATGTCCTTAGGGATGTCGACAACGACAGGACCGGGACGGCCGGACTGAGCCAGGTAGAACGCTTTCTTCATCACATCGGGAATTTCCGAAGGATGCTTGATCATGAAACTGTGCTTAACGATGGGGCGGGAAATACCGATCATGTCGGTTTCCTGGAAGGCATCGGTGCCAACCATATTGCTGGCAACCTGCCCTGATATAACCACCATCGGGATCGAGTCCATATAGGCAGTTGCAATGCCGGTGATGGCATTGGTCGCGCCTGGACCAGAGGTAACCAGTACTACCCCGGCCTTACCAGTGGCACGCGCATACCCATCGGCCATGTGAGTGGCAGCCTGCTCATGACGAACAAGGATATGCGTGACTTCCTTTTCCTTGAACAGCGCATCATAGATGTGCAGCAAGGCGCCGCCGGGATAACCGTAGATGTACTTAACGCCTTCGTCGCGCAAAAAGCGGACGACCATTTCAGCGCCGGATAAAAGTTCCACGTTGTTCACCTCTAGAACGCCAGATAGCCGCTCCGCGTCGGACCGGCCAGAATTAGGTTTACTGCCAAGCAGTGCATGAGCGACGGTGGTCGCCGACTACGTCAGCTACTGTCAAAGCGAGTATTAGGGAAGCCCCAAAGTGTTGCGGGGCGCCCCTCCCAGCGCGAGGTAACGCGTTGCGGGTGTTGCAGGTCGGCGCGGGTATGCACCTCATGATTGAGCGAAGGGCTCGCTTGCGGCGGCCCCTCAGAACAGCAAGCATGGAATTGTTCGGATTAGGCTTGGCCAAGTCAAGTCTGCTGTTGCCCTTCGGCTGTATTCAGCTGTGATCCAGCGCAGAATGAAGCCCCCTATCTTTTGCGTATAGTACCGGCTTGGTTTTGCATCCACTGAAGGGAAAAGCATGCGTTTGACCATTCTCGCAGGCGGCCTGCTGCTTGCATTGAGCAGCAGCATCATGGCCGGCCAGGTTTACAAGTGGGTCGACGCTGAAGGCGTTACACATTTTGGAGCACAGCCGCCCCAAGGCCAGCCGGCCGAAACGCTCAATACGGCCGTCGCCCCGCCAAAGCCAGCCGTGACCGAAAGCGCCACGCTGGAACAATCAGGCGAGTCTGAACAGCGCGACATTGATCGCAAGGTGAAGCAACAGGTTGCAGAGCAGGAGGCCGAGCGGCAGCGATATTGCACTACGCTGCGCACCAACCTAGCGCAACTGCAGAACAATCCGCGCGTGCGTGTAGAAGAAGAAGGTGGCAATCGGCGCCTGAACGAAGAGGAGCGCCAGGCGCGCATTGGCGAAACAAAACAGAAAATTGCCGACAACTGCAACTGACCACAGCAATCAACGCCTGCCTATCAGCGGGCGTTGGTTAGCCTTCGCCCCCACTGATCAACCGATCGAAAGTTTCAAGCGCCTCAAACAACCCGACCACGCGCTGCGGCTGATCTTGATAAACCATTTCGGCCATCGCCAGAATCCCCGACACAGCCGGAAGCGGCTGGCCTTGCTCCAGAATGTGTTTCATGCGGGGCAGAAAAATCCACTGCAACCACTGATCGAACGCCAGTGTATCGACGCAGAACGGCTCCTGACTGGCGAGCGCCTCAGGCGCAGGCGGCGACGACGCCCAAACCCCAAGCACCCGAAGCTCGCGCTCGATCAGTAGCAACTGGTCAGCCAACGCAGGCACCCGATTGTCCATCACATCGAGACCTTGGCCCGCTCGCGTGCCTGAGCAGCGCCAGCAGCATTTCCCTGACGCTCACGTGCCTGGGCAATCAGCTCCCAGAGACTGGCCTGCAGGGCTGGCCTGTCGCTCGCATAACTCAGCCCGCGCCGAGAAAGCTGTTCAGCCTGAACGGCATCCCCTTGCGCCAGGCGTACCTGAGCCAGACGATAGAGCACCTGAGGTTCGCGCGGGGCGATTCGCTGAGCACGCTCGAGACTGGACGCAGCTCCGTTGAGGTCACCTCCGCCCTGTTGTTGCTGCGCAGTGGTGAGCAGTGCCAGCACCGGCCCATCAAGCTGCTCGTCTGCTGACAAGGTCCCACTGCTTGACGGGATTCCGCTGGGCATTGGCTGTCGCTGGACCGGGGCGGGCATCGGCGCGGACTGAGCGGGCGGCGTCCACTGGCCAGTCCCGCCTGCAGGCGGTTGCGCAGAGCCTCCAGAGAAGGCGCCATCAGGTGCACCAAAAGTTTGCAACGGCTCGGAGCTTTGCTGCGGCACCATGACCATCACGCCCGAGTCCGCAGGGACAGATTGCGCGGTAGCCGCAGGTGCATTAGCCCGGCGGTTGGGCTGACGTGCAGAAGCCTCCTCCGATACCGGCGCCCCCGAATCAACGACGGGTATTGCGCCGCGCTTGACCGAGGCGCAGCCCGGCAGTAGCACCGCCGCCACCAATACGATCATCCATTGCTTGTTCACAGTTCAAACCTCTTGATAAACCAACCGGCCAGCCGCCACCTATGGCAACCAGCCACGAACCCAATCCATGACCGATTCAGCCGGGGCCTGCATACCGCAACCCGGCCCCGGTGCAGGCTCGCTGCCGCGGATGTAGGGCATCTCTACGGCGCCCGGGCAGTTTTCCAACGTCCCCTCGCCGGTTTGTGCATCGACCCAGGCCATGGACACGTTATCCGGTACGGGCATTTGCAGGGGCAGTGGATCGGCACGACGCATGAAATCAGCCCACACCTGCAACGCACCTGTGGCGCCGGTCAACGAGGTCTTGCCGTTGTCGTCGCGCCCCAACCAGACTACCGCGAGCAAATCCTGACTGAAGCCCGCAAACCAGCTGTCACGCGAATCATTGGTAGTGCCAGTCTTGCCTGCCAGCGCCAGCGATTTCGGGACCTGATTGTAGACAGAACGCCCTGTGCCTTCGAGCATCGTTCGTTGCATGGCGTATTGCGTCAGGTAGATAGCACCTGGATCGAATCGCTGTTCAATCTTGAACGGATAGCGACTAAGGGGTTCGCCATCGGCCGCGACGACACTGCGAATGGCCCGCAACGGGGTGTTGAAGCCGCCGTTGGCTATCGTCTGGTAAACCCCGGCCACTTCGATCGGGCGCAATCCGCCCGCGCCCAGCAGCATCGATGGATAAGCCGGCCAGTCGGGCGACGCGCCCAGGCGCGCCAGCGTATTGAGCACATGCGGCACGCCTAAATCCAAGCCAAGCCGCGCGGTCGATAGGTTGTAGGAGTTGGCCAGGGCCTGATAGAGATAGACCGTGCCATGAGCGGTACGCCCGTAATTCTGTGGTTTCCACACCTTGCCATCGGTTCCTTTGACCGAGAACGGCTCGTCCTCCAGCAGGCTAGTCAGGGTGTATTGACTGGGCTTCTCCAGCGCAGCGAGATAGATCGCCGGCTTGATCAGCGAGCCAATCGGACGCGATGCATCCAGCGCCCGATTGAAGCCGGCAAAGCCTGGATGGCGGCTACCCAGCATGGCCTGCAGCTCGCCGGTTTCCGGGTTGGTGACCAGCATCGCGCCTTCAACGCCCTCGGCTGCCTTGCCCAGACGCTTAAGCGTATCCGTCATGGCCTTTTCAGCCTTGGACTGAATGATCGGATCAAAGCTGGTGAAAACCCTCAGTCCCTCCTCGGTAAGGTCCTCGTCGCGATAGTCCTCTCGCAATTGCCGCTTAACCAGGTCAAGAAATGCCGGGTATGAGCTGTCAGCCAGGCTGCCACGCTGCGTCACGCCAAGCGGCGCTTGCCGCGCTTGGGCAGCTTCCTCCGGGCTGATTACCTGCTGCTCAGCCAACAGATCAATGATCAGATTACGCCGCTCCAAGGCACGCTCAGGATGGCGGCGAGGATTGTAGTAAGTCGGCCCCTTGACCATGCCGACCAACAGGGCCACATGTTGGAGCTTGAGCTCTGCCAGTGGCCTTCCAAAAAAATACTGGCTTGCCAAACCGAAACCGTGAATGGCGCGACGACCATCCTGACCAAGAAAAACCTCGTTCAGATAGGCTTCGAGGATCTCTGGCTTGTCATAGTGAAGCTCAAGCAGCACCGCCATCATGGCTTCGGTAGCCTTACGACTCAGGCTGCGCTCGTTGGTGAGATAGAAGTTCTTCACCAGCTGCTGTGTCAGAGTGCTGCCGCCCTGGCGAACCTCCCCAGCAGTAAGGTTTACCCAGACGGCACGCGCAATGGATTTAGGCGACACGCCTAAATGATCGAAGAACTCCCTGTCTTCGACAGCAACCAGTGTTTCAACCAGATATGGCGGCACTTGATCAAGCTTGATCAAAATGCGGTCTTCGTTGTGCGCAGGATATAGCCCGCCCACGACCAGTGGCTCGAGACGTACTACCGGCAGCTCGCCACCGTCCATGTACGCAAGCCCTGCGACGAAGTCTCCAGAAAAACGCACACGGATCCGCTGGGACTCTTCCGCACCCTCATAGAAGCGGAAACCTCGAGTATGCATTTCGACCGCATTGCTGGCGACCGACACGGTTCCCGGTCCACTCACCGATTTCTCTCGGCGATAGCCCAACGCATCGACCTCTTTGAGAAAGTCATCCTTGTCGAGCTTTTGCCCAACGAACAATTCCAGCGGCCTGGCATAAACCGTCGCCGGGATCGTCCAGCGCTTGCCGGAAAATTTCTCCTGCACCACCGCGTCGAGATATACCGCGACGCCAGCCAGCAGTACCAGCGCGACGATGGAGAGTTTGATAATCCAGCCTAGCCAGGGGCGCGAAGCACCGGAACGGCGTTTGGAACGGGAGCGAGACGAGCGTGATTTAGTCATGGCGGCGCATTATACGCACTTTGATTTGCGCCGAAGACGGCCTCTTGGCGGTTTGCACGCTTACCGAGGATGGACATAATGGAGCGTTTTTTGACTGTGTGAACTGGCTCCCGAAGCGCTCACACGCCCGTCCAACAAACCTACAAGGAGTGACCGTGAGCCAAGCACTGATTGCTGCACTGCAGAATCCGGCCCTGTACCCCCACCCGGTCGACGGCTTTAAAGTCATCGAGACCCATATTTCCTGGGTCATCCTTACTGGCGCGTACGCCTACAAGATGAAGAAGCCGGTTGACTTCGGCTTCCTCGACTTCACTAACCTCGCGGCACGCAAGCACTATTGCGAGGAAGAGCTGCGCCTGAACCAGCGTATGGCGCCGGATGTGTATCTCCAGGTTCTGCCTGTCACTGGCGGCGTCGAACAACCGGAAATCGGGGGGAATGGCGAACCCATCGAATACCTGTTGCAAATGCGTGAGTTCCCACAAACGCAGCTGATGGCGGAGGTACAGGCACGGGGTGAGCTGACGGACAATCACATTGATGCCCTCGCCGAGCAAATCGCCGGGTTCCACCTGAGCATTCCGCAGGTGGCTGCAGATCATGCGCTGAACAGCGCCGAAGGGATCGTCGCGCCGATGCGGCAGAACTTCGAGCAGATTCGCCCTTTGCTCACCGAGCAAGCAGACCTGCAGCAACTCGATGCCCTGCTGGACTGGACCGAAACCAGCATCACCCGCTTGCAGCCATTGCTCGAACAACGCAGCGAACAAGGCTTCATTCGTGAATGCCACGGCGATCTGCATTTGGGCAATGCCGCCATCATTAAAAACGAGGTGGTGCTGTTCGACTGCATCGAATTCAACGAGCCATTTCGCCTGATCGACATCGCTTCCGACGCAGCCTTCCTGGCGATGGACCTAGAAGATCGAGGGTTGAAGTGTCAGGCACGGCGCTTTATCAACGGCTGGCTGGAACGCACTGGCGACTACGCCGCGCTGCAACTGCTCAACCTCTATAAGGCTTACCGAGCGCTTGTTCGGGCGAAGGTCAGCCTATTTCGGCTGCACCAGGAAGAGGACGCCGTGCAGCGCCGGATCGTCCTGCGCCAGTATCGTAGTTACGCCAATCTGGCCGAAAGCTACAGCGCTATCCCCTCCCGCTTCCTTGCCATCACTCACGGCGTATCGGCGGTTGGCAAGAGCCAGGTTGCGCTGCGCCTGGTAGAGGCTCTGGGCGCTATCCGTATACGTTCGGATGTCGAACGCAAACGGCTCTACGGTCAGCAACCAGAGACCCTGGCGTCTGAGGTAAATGCCGGCATCTACAATACCGAGGCTGGCGATGCCACCTATCAGCGTTTGCACTCGCTAGCCGAGACCGCGCTTAGCGCCGGCTTCTCGGTGGTCATTGATGCGACCTACCTGAAGCATCAGTATCGTCAAGCGGCCTGGCAAGTTGCAGAATCTACCGGCGTACCCTTTATGATCCTGAGCTGCGAGGCGCCCGACGCCGTCATCGAACAGTGGCTCACCCAGCGCCAGGCCGAGGGCGGCGATCCGTCCGATGCCACGATGGCTGTGATCAAGGCTCAACAGTCATCTCGCGAACCGCTGAGCGAGAGTGAGCAGTTGCTTAACCGGCAGATCAATACACCCGAAGCGGGGAGCCTTGACGCGTTGGTTAGCGCAATTCGGCAGCGCCTGCCGGGTCTCTGACACCCGGGAGGACAACGCTCCCTGTACGGAAAAGCACCATCCAGGCACCGCTGAAGGCAGAACCCAGCGGTGCTTCTATACTGAACATGTCTGTCAGCGGAAGTCGGCCATGTCTCACTGTGTTCTGCCATTGGTATCGCTGGACCGTTGTCATGGGTGATAGCGTCCAGCTCTTTTCAATTCGTTCTGACGACTACGCACAGTTCCGCCCCACGTATCCGAGCAGCCTGTTCAATTGGCTCGCCGAACAGTGCTCGGTGCCCAGCTGCGCACTCGACGTTGCGTCTGGCACTGGCCAGGCTACACGGGGATTGATCGACCACTTCGACCGAGTTGTGGCGTGCGATGCCAGCCCTGGCCAACTGACCGGCAGTACCGACTGGCGATCTGCGGAGCGATTCGCTGCGCAAGCTGAGCAGTTGCCGCTGCGCGATAGCGTGGCCGACTTGATTGTGGTCGCACAGGCATTGCACTGGTTCGCTACGCCAGCCTTCTTTGACGAAGCGAAGCGAGTGCTGTCAGCAGATGGGCTGTTCTGCGCGTGGTGCTACAGCTTGCTTCGTATCGAACCGCCGCTGGATGCCATGATCGAGCAGCTGCATGGCGAAACCCTGAGCGGCTACTGGCCACCAGGACGCGCCAGCGTCGATGCGGGCTATCGAGATATCCAAGCACCATTCACAACCTTCCAACCTCCAGAATTTGCCCTCGAAGCCCACTGGAACCTGCCACAGCTGCTTGGCTACCTGCGCACTTGGTCGGCGGTGAAGCAGTGGCAGCAGACCCATGGCCAAGATCCGGTCACTTCACTCGAATCTGAGTTCAAGCGTCTATGGGGAAATCCGGAACACCAGCGCCGGGTTCGCTGGCCGCTTCATTTCCTCGCCGGCTACCCAGGCCGATAGGAGCAATCATGCACGACGAACTGTTGACCTTGAGAAATCTTGGCAAGACATCCGCGCAATGGCTGCACGCCTCGGGCATCCACACGGCCGATGACCTGCGTCGACTCGGCGCGGTCAGTGCCTACCAGGCGGTTAAGTCACGGGGATTCAGCGCCTCGAGAGTGTTGCTCTATGCCATCGAAGGGGCGTTGCGAGACATTAATTGGAAGGAACTGCCGGACACCCTGAAAACCGAGCTGAACCAGCACCTGGCCCGCTGTGATTACCGAGACAAGAGCTAGCTCACAATGCCCGCTCGGCGCGATTTACTCTCGTCAAGCGCGGCCTTATGGTGAGCACGCGCATCGCTCCACCTCTGTGAGCCCGCTTGTCCAAGGATTGCCGACATGTATCTACTCGGGGAACAACCGGCCTATGCCGATCAACTGATCAACCGTTTGCAGGGGATCCCCGCGCAACTGCTTGAAGGGCTCACCCCTTCTGCACCACCTATCGAGATCAAGGGTTCCGACGACCTGGCGGTAGACCTACCCGAGCAGCACCTATTCGTCATCGAGAGCGGCCTGTTGCATGCACTGGTCGATGAAAGACCATTGTTCTACATGCAGGAAGGCGACCTGCTCGGACTACGCCAAGGAATCGAACTGCCGCTGTGTCGTTATCGCAGCGATGAATCGATTCGTCTGGTTCCCTATGCACGTAGTGCGGTGTTTCGCCATATTCATGCGGATCAGCGGCGGCAGGAGCTCTTCACCCAGTACCTGATTGGGCAGACAGCGCTGTTGTCAGATGCGTTAGCGCGACTCAAGCAACCCGAGATACACCCAACCACAGGGTTTCAGCATTTCGCCGCGGGCGAGGAATTGATTAGACAGGGCGATGATGCGGACAACGTGTTCATCATCATCGAAGGCCATGCCGACGCGCTTGTTGACGGACAGAAAGTCGGCGACGTACAGCGCGATGAGATCTTTGGGGCAATGGCCGTATTCACCCAAGAGAAGCGCAGCGCGACCGTCGTCGCCACTGTCGCCTGCACCGTTATGCTTATCCCCAAGGACCAATTTCTCAGCCTGATGCAGAGCAACCCCAAGATTGCGCACAGCCTGATCGAAAGCATGGCCAGGCGCATCGATCTGCTGAACAAAGAGGTTACGCAGCTGCGTATGCCCCTCACCGCCAGCGCGTAGATCCCATTACCTTGGTAGAAAATTTTATTTGAGTTCGGCTGTTGACTAACGAATGAGAATTGTTATTATTAGCACCACTGGTCGCGAGATCAGCCGGTAAGCTGAAAGGACGGGCAGTCGGCCTTTCAGGTTATCTCCTCATCAGGCTAATCACGGTTTTGACCCGGCTCTTGCCGGGTCTTTTTTTGCCCGCGAAACTACTAGCTCCGCTGAAGCTTTATTCCCAGCTACTCGGTTGCCTTACGAAGTTCGACGCAATGATCCTGCTGCGGCTGAGCCGGGGTAAACCAGACGAAATCGGCCTGATCGGCGGACACCCTGTCTCCCACGTCTGCGAACATCATTACTCGCGTCGCGGGGTTGCCACTGCGACTCGAGAGATGCAAAGGCACGCCGAGATCACGCCGGACATGAAAAGCACCTGCCACTAGCATTGCCGGCTTCGGCGCGGCATCCAGCTGCTCAGCCATTCGCAAGTCGCGTTGCTGCTGGACTGCCAGCATGGCGGGTAGCTGCTTCTCTGGCAGCAGGTCGCAGTGGGACGTTCGAATCTGTGCGAGCAAGACCCCCTGCACGTTCTTGTCAGCGGCCGCACCGGTGAGCGTTGGTATACGGCGGTAGACACGCATGATTTCCTCACGGTCGAGATTGGCCGATAGCAAAGGATAGGGATGAGCTAACGCATGCTTGACCAGCGGGGCGTACAACCGCCATTCCCAACCTTTTTGCCAGTCCAGCGCAGCAGGCAGGTCAGCTGGCCACAGCCCACGGTCAACCAGTGCTTGCACCTTAGCGACCTTGTCCTGCTGATCCGGGTTGAGCATTTCCAGCAGCAGACTGCCCTGCGCTCGGCGCTGTGCTAATGCCTGGAGAAGCCAAAGCTGGAGCGCATGGTGGTCCGGGTTGTCATGGCGCTCCCCCACCAATACCTGATCGACCTTGGCTAGCTCGTCGAGCAATCGTCTCGGCGAAATCTGTTCGCCGCTTCGCAGATCGACGATCCGCCCCAGGTCGGGATGCTCGAGGCCCTCTGGGCTTTGCCAGGCTGGCAAGGCTGGTACTGACTGACAAGCGGCGGTGAGCAGGATCACGAACAGGGGCAATAGCAATCGCATACATCAATCCTCAGCGAGCAATAACGAGCGGGTGGTCTCTTTCCGGGTGGCGCTGGATCAGCACATCGAGGCCGAACACCGACTTCAGTGGCTCAGACTGCAACACCTGTTCGGGCGTACCGCTCAGATGTACACGTCCGTCAGCCAGCAGCACCAGACGATCGCAGTAGCGTGCTGCAAGGTTGAGATCATGCAGGATGACCAGGACCGCGCCGCCCAGCCTGGCGAACTGGCGGATCGCGTGCAGGATGCTGTGCTGATGCAATGGATCGAGCATGGCAGTAGGCTCGTCGAGCAACAATACTTGCCCGGTACGCCCGGGCCATAGCTGCGCAAGCACCCGGGCTAGGTGCACGCGCTGCTGTTCGCCTCCCGACAGCGACAGGTAACTGCGTTGGGCCAGATGCTGCGCATCTGCAGCACCCAGTGCAGCCGAGACGATAGCCCGGTCGGCTTCGAGACCGCTTTCATGTGGCAACCGACCTAGGCCGACCACTTCGTCGACGCGAAAACCGAAACTCAAGCTTGAACTTTGCGGCAGAACCGCTAGACAGCGTGCGCGCTCCGGACCACTCCAGCCGTGCAGCGGCTTCTGATGCAACAGCACCTCGCCAACACCTACTGGCAGCTCGCCACTCAACGCGGCCAGCAGGGTGCTCTTCCCTGCTCCGTTTGGTCCCAGCACCCCTAAGACTTCACCTGCATCCAAAGCCACGTTTACGTCAGCGAGGATGACGGAAGCGCCTCGTCGGACTGAGCCTCCGCGAATACTGAGCATCACTGTGGCTGCCGCAATAACAGGTAAAGAAAGAAAGGCGCGCCCAGCAATGCAGTGACGATACCGATCGGCAACTCGGCAGGTGCCAGCAGAAGCCGGGCAAGGAGATCGGCGAGCAGCAACAGACTCCCCCCAGCCAACGCCGAAGCCGGTAACAGTAACCGGTGGTCGGGCCCGATCATCAGCCGCACCAAATGTGGAACCACCAGCCCAACGAAGCCGATCATGCCCGCCGCCGCTACAGCAGCGCCGACACTGAGCGCTGTGCAAAACACCAGTTCGCGCTTGAGTCGTTCCACGTCAAAGCCCAGATGACGTGCCTCCGATTCGCCCAGCAGCAGCGCATTCAGTGCCCGCGCACGGCGAGGCAACCAGAGCGTCACCGCCACAGTCACCAGCAATAGCGGCCAGAGCCGTGCATAGCTCGCCCCGTTGAGGCTGCCGAGATTCCAGAAGGTCAACGTACGCAACGCTTTGTCATCCGCTACGTAGGTGAAGAGCCCGATCACCGCTCCAGCAAGAGCGGTCAGTGCAATGCCAGCGAGCAGCATCGTCGCGACATGGGTGCGCCCGTCCCGACGACCGAGCCGATAAACCAGCCAGGTGACACCCAGGCCACCGAGGAACGCACTGATTGACAGCAGATAAGGCTCCAGCAGCGGGGAGATTCCGCCAACGAGCTCACCACCAACGATGGTGGCGGCGGCGCCTAGTGCGGCACCACTGGAAACACCGACCAGCCCCGGGTCAGCTAATGGATTGCGAAATAACCCCTGCATGGCAACGCCGGACAATGCCAATACCGTCCCAACACTCAAACCGAGCAAGGCGCGTGGCAAGCGTATCTGTCCGAGGATCAGAGCGGCATGGTCAGCGCCCTCGCCCGCAATCGATAAGCCAAACAGTTGCAGCAAGGCTTTTAATGTATCGCCCAGCGGTAGAGTGACCGGCCCAAGCGACAGCGACAACCAGAACGCGATCAGCCACACGAGTCCCAGCGAAATAAACAGCGGGCGTGCGGATAGCACTGGGCTCATCAAAAGTTTCGCCAGTTGAAATTTGAGCAGAAGAATAAAAGCCAGCCACCGGCTCCGCCAGCGCTATCAGCCGTTAGCCAACCCAGCGACTGCTGATTGAGTGATAATTCTCTCGAAATAAGGAGGTCCGGATGATTCGACTGTGTGATGCCTCTGAGGTGACGGAGGGCCAGAGCAAGGGTTTCGAGCGAGAAGGGCAGCGCCTGCTGGCAATACGCAAGGAGGGCACACTCTACGTTTATCAGAATCGTTGCCCACATCGCGGAATCCCTCTGGAATGGTTGCCGGACCAGTTCCTCGACAGCAGCGGCAGCCTGATCCAGTGCGCCACCCACGGCGCCCTGTTTCTCATCGATAGTGGCGAGTGCGTAGCCGGCCCCTGTGCAGGACAGGCATTGCGAGCGCTGCCATGCATCGAGCAGGACGGCACCATCTGGTTACAGAACGTGCGCTAGTGCGACGTTGCGTACGAGCGACGATTGGCCGCGTTGGGTATCATGCGGTCACTGCTTCCTGTGAGATGACCATGCGCCGTTTGCTGAGTCTGCTGCTCCTGTTCTTCGCCCTCCCTGCCGCCGCAGGCCTGTTTGATAGCCGTCCTAGCGTGACGCTTGGAGGCCTGAACAACAGCGCGGACTTCTTGCCGGTACGCGAGGCGTTTCGCCTGAACCTGATCGACGCCTCGCCGGAGCTGGTGAAACTGCGTTTCGTTGCGGCGGAAGGCTATTACCTCTACCGGCACCAGTTCAAATTCAGGACCGATACGCCTGGGGTTGTGATCGCCGAGGCGAATCTTCCAGCCGGCGAGCAGAAGACCGATGACTATTTCGGCGAAGTCGAAGTCTATTACGGCGTGCTCGACGTCGAGCTACCGATTCGCAATCCGCAGAACCAACCCTTTACCTTGCAGGTGACTTACCAAGGTTGCGCAGACAAAGGCTTGTGCTATCCGCCGGAAACCGAATCTCTCGATATTGGTGGCGCGCCGACAGGGCCGCCCAAAGCATCGCCTCCAGACAGTCAGACCGATGCCAGTGCAGGTCTCTCCTGGCGCTCGGTGGCGTTATTCTTTCTCGCGGGTTTGGGGCTGACCTTCACACCATGCGTTTTGCCGATGCTGCCGATTCTGTCCGGGGTCGTGTTGCGCGGACAGATCGGCGGGATGCGCAGCTTTGGCCTATCGCTCGCCTACGTCTTGCCCATGGCGGCCGGCTTCGCCGTGCTCGGGGCGCTCATGGGCATGTTCGGAGCCGAGCTGAATCTGCAGGCACGCCTGCAATCTCCCTGGATCCTAGTGCCGTTCGCGCTATTTTTCGTCGCCTTTGCCCTGGCCATGTTCGGACTGTTCGAGCTGCGCGTCCCGCAGGCCATGGGCTACCGCCTCGAGCGTATTGCGGGTAACGCCAAGGGCGGCTCCTTCGTCGGTGCCGCACTGCTCGGCACTGTCTCCAGCCTGCTGGTTTCGCCATGCGTCTCGGCACCGCTTGCTGGCGCTCTGCTGTATATCAGCGCCAGTGGCGATGCGCTGGGTGGCGGACTCAAACTGTTTGCCCTCGGCCTGGGAATGGGGACACCGCTGATTCTGTTCGCCATTGGCGGCGGCGCCCTGCTCCCCAAGAGCGGACCATGGATGGTCACGGTGCGCAACGTGTTCGGTGTGCTGCTGCTGGCAGTCGCGGTATGGATGCTCGAGCGGGTTTTGCCAGGTCCGCTGGCGCTGGCACTGTGGGGTTTGCTCGCTGCCGGCACGGCATTGTTCCTTGGCACCTTGGAGTTCGGTCTCAAGACCCCCCAACAAAAACTGGCGCAATTACTGGGCTTGGTCCTGCTGGTCTATGCCCTGGCGGCTTGGGTCGGTGCGCTGCAAGGTGGCTCCGATCCGCTTCGCCCATTGCCCCGCTCGACGTCCGCCGTCGGCAACAGTTTGGCCAGCGAAACTGAAGCCTGGCGCACGATAACCACCCCAGATGAACTCGACGCCCAGCTCAAAGCGGCACAAGCAGCCGGCCAGCCGTTGATGCTCGACTGGTACGCCGATTGGTGCATCAGCTGTAAGGTGATAGAGCGCGAAGTGTTCGCCGCCCCTCAAATTGCACCCCGCTTGGAAGACTACCGCCTGGTTCGCTTCGATATTACGGACAGTAACCCGGAACAACGGGCCTTGCTGGATCGCTATAAGCTGTTCGGACCGCCTGCGGTTCTATTCTTCGATCGCGCCGGCAATGAACTGACCGACGTCAGGGTCGTTGGTGAAATCGATGCCAGCCAGTTTGCTGAACGACTGGACCGCGCAGAAGCCTCTCTCTAGACGATTCCCTGCGGCAATCTCCAGTCATAATGTCGGCATTTACGCCGATCAAGACATGACTGGACAGTCAGCCCTTGCTTCGGGCATAGTTTTTCCCCTCACCGACCGACGCGCTCCAAGCGGCTGGTTGGATAGAACAACAAGGAATACTCATGGCGACGTTTCTGGTCCTCCACGGCCCGAATCTGAATATGCTTGGCACTCGCGAACCTGGCGTTTATGGCGCCATAACACTGGCTCAGATCAATCAGGATCTGGAGCAGCGAGCCCGCGACGCCGGCCATCACCTGTTGCACCTACAATCTAATGCCGAGTACGAACTGATCGAGCGCATCCATGCCGCACGCGGTGAAGGCGTGGACTTCATCCTGATCAATCCCGCCGCTTTCACACATACCAGCGTCGCCTTACGTGACGCGCTGCTAGCGGTGAGCATCCCATTCATCGAAGTGCACCTGTCCAACGTGCACAAGCGTGAACCTTTCCGCCATCACTCCTACTTCTCGGATGTCGCGGTAGGGGTGATCTGCGGCCTTGGCGCCAGCGGCTACCGCCTGGCATTGGAGGCCGCCCTGGAACAACTCGCTGCTTCCTGACAGGACCGCGCGCGACACGCGCCCGGCCTCGAAGAAGCGAGCAGCAATGCCCTTTGAACCTACTTGGGAGTCACCGCTTCATGGATATTCGTAAAGTCAAGAAACTGATCGAACTGCTGGAAGAATCCGGTATCGACGAACTGGAAATTCACGAAGGCGAAGAGTCCGTTCGCATCAGCCGTCACAGCAAGCAGGTTGCAATGCAGCAGCCCTACTACGCCCAGGCACCGATGCCAGCACCGGCAGCCGCTCCTGCTGCTGCAGCGCCAGCCGCCGACGCCGCACCGGTGCAGCCGAAGCTAAACGGCACCGTGGTCCGTTCGCCGATGGTAGGCACCTTCTACCGCGCATCGTCGCCGGAATCGGCAAACTTCGTCGAAGTTGGCCAGAGCGTTAAGAAAGGCGACATCCTCTGCATCGTCGAAGCGATGAAAATGATGAACCACATCGAGGCCGAAACCAGCGGCACCATCGAATCCATCCTGGTGGAGAATGGTCAGCCGGTCGAATACGACCAGCCGCTGTTCACCATCGTTTGAACCGCGGAGAACCAGCGATGTTGGAAAAAGTACTAATCGCCAACCGCGGTGAAATTGCCCTGCGGATTCTGCGAGCCTGCAAAGAGCTGGGGATCAAGACCGTTGCAGTTCACTCGACCGCAGACAGAGAGCTGATGCACCTGGCCCTGGCCGACGAGTCCGTCTGCATCGGCCCGGCCCTCGCCACCAACTCCTACCTGCACATCCCCTCGATTATTGCCGCCGCAGAAGTGACCGGCGCCACCGCGATCCATCCCGGCTATGGCTTTCTGGCTGAGAACGCCGACTTTGCCGAGCAGGTGGAGAAATCCGGTTTTGCCTTCGTCGGTCCTAAAGCGGAAACCATTCGCCTGATGGGCGACAAGGTCTCTGCCAAGGAAGCCATGATCAAAGCAGGCGTGCCTGTGGTGCCGGGTTCAGAGGGACCGCTACCGGAAGATGAAACCGAAGCGCTGCGCATCGCACGCGAAGTCGGCTATCCAGTGATCATCAAGGCAGCAGGCGGCGGTGGCGGGCGCGGCATGCGCGTGGTCCACAAGGAAGAAGACCTGATCAAGTCGGCCAAGCTGACCCGTACCGAAGCGGGCGCGGCGTTCGGCAATCCGATGGTCTATCTCGAGAAATTCCTGGGCAATCCGCGCCACGTCGAAGTTCAGGTTCTGTCCGATGGACAGGGCAACGCTGTGCATCTGGGCGACCGCGACTGCTCGCTGCAGCGCCGCCATCAGAAGGTTCTGGAAGAAGCACCTGCCCCCTATATCGACGAAAAAGCACGTGCCGAAGTACTCAAGCGCTGTACCGATGCCTGCGTCGAGATCGGCTACCGCGGCGCCGGTACCTTCGAGTTCCTTTACGAAGACGGTCGCTTCTACTTCATCGAAATGAACACGCGCGTTCAGGTAGAGCATCCGGTAACCGAAATGGTCACTGGCATCGACATCGTCAAGGAGATGCTCAGCATCGCTGCCGGCAACAAATTGTCGATCAAGCAGGAAGACGTGGTCATTCGCGGGCACTCCCTGGAATGTCGGATCAACGCCGAAGATCCCTCGAACTTCCTGCCCAGCCCTGGCAAGGTGAAGCACTTCCACGCGCCTGGCGGCAATGGCGTCCGGGTCGATTCACACCTGTACAGCGGTTATTCGGTGCCACCGAACTACGATTCGCTGATCGGCAAGCTGATCACCTACGGCGCGACACGCGAAGAAGCCATGGCTCGCATGCGCAACGCTCTGGACGAAATCGTTGTCGACGGCATCAAGACCAACATCCCGCTGCACCGGGATCTGGTCCGTGATGACGGCTTCTGCAAAGGCGGCGTGAACATCCATTACCTGGAAAAGAAGCTGGGAATGGACAAGCACTGATCCAGTGCTGACATCGACAAGGGCTGCCGATTGGCAGCCCTTGTCGTTTCTGGCTTCAGCCGGATGGAAGCTGCACGCATGCTCCAGTAATATTTCGACTTTTCCCCGGCCGGCTATCCCGGCCGTTCGCTCCGAGAGGCCCCAATGCCCTGGCTACAACTTCGTCTCGCCATCTCACCGGAACAGGCAGAAGCCCTCGAAGACGCACTATTGGGCGTTGGCGCAGTGTCCGTAACCTTTATGGACGCCGAAGATCAACCAATATTCGAGCCCGATCTCAACACCACTCCGCTGTGGTCGCACACACATTTGCTGGCGCTATTCGAAGGCGATACCGACGAAACCAACCTCCTGGCCCACCTGCAGCTCCTAACGGGCGGCGCGTTGCCCGAGTACCAGCTTGAACGGATCGAGGACCAGGATTGGGAACGCAGCTGGATGGACAGCTTCCACCCAATGCGTTTCGGCAGTCGCCTGTGGATCGTGCCGAGCTGGCATGCTGCTCCAGAGCCGGACGCAGTGAATCTGTTGCTCGATCCCGGCCTGGCCTTTGGCACCGGCACTCACCCGACCACGGCGCTCTGTCTGGAGTGGCTGGACGCGCAGCCGCTAGATGGTTTGGACGTGCTGGATTTCGGCTGTGGCTCCGGCATTTTGGCCATTGCTGCCCTGCTTTTAGGGGCGAAGCAAGCGGTGGGAACCGACATCGACGTACAGGCGCTCGAGGCATCGCGTGACAATGCCGGGCGCAACGGCATCGACCCAGCACGCTTCCCGCTCTATCTGCCCGAGCAGCTTCCCGATGGCCAGGCTGACGTGGTGGTCGCCAACATCCTCGCCGGCCCGCTGGTGGCACTGGCACCGCGCATCATCGAAAGGGTCAAGCCCGGCGGCCGTCTGGCCCTGTCGGGAGTATTGGCCGAGCAGGCTGAAGAGGTCCGTGCCGCCTATGCAGATCAATTCGAGCTTGACGCGACCGCGCACAAGGACGGTTGGGTGCGAATTACCGGCACCCGTCGGCTGTGATTAAAGTCTCTGGCCGAGCACTCAACTCGGCCGTTCTCCACTGCAGCTCACTGGCGTGCATGCGCTAGACTACGGCCATTTAGGCCGGACCAACGCATGACCAGCTTCGTCACCCAGTGCCCCCATTGCCAGACCAGCTTCCGCGTCAGCCGCACCCAGCTCGCCGCTGCCCAGGGTGTGGTGCGGTGCGGTGCGTGCATGGAGCTCTTCAACGCCGCCCGCTACCTGCAAGAAGCTGACACGACTGGCAACATCGACGCGAGCGCAGATGCCACTCGCCTCTCCGCCGCCAGCGACGCGCCAAAAGCGCAAGCGCTGCCAGACAAACCTGTAGATCAAGACGACACGTTTTGGATCCATGACGATCTGGATCTGGACAGCCTTGATCTTGATGAAGAGCTGGCAAAGCTTGAGCGCCAGGAGCTGGAACTGTCCCGCGAATTCCTGGAGCTTGAACCGCAACCTGGTGAACAGCAGCACCGCGAACACACCGACCATTCAATTGATGACGACGAAGCGTGGGCCGAGCAGCTGTTGAGCGCGGAATCAGCGCCCCAAACACGCAACGAGCCGCTCAAGGCGGAGCCAGAACATATCGCCGAGCCCGGCACCGATATCTCGGATATTCACTTCACCCCAGTGAGCACCGAACACCCTGCCCCGCCGAGCCCGCTGGCAAGCACTACTGATCCATTGATCAGCCAGCTCAACTCAGCGGGACGCACCGAGCCACTGCTCGACCGGCCGTTCGATTCCGATGAAAACAGTGCGCAGGCTGCGCTGGCGGGCCGAAACGGAGTCAGCACCGAGCGAGAATACGGCCGTGGTGAGCGACTGTTCGAACTGGACGATGAGCCGTTGCAACTCGATTGGCAGGCGCGCCGGCGCCCCTGGGGCCGCTGGTTGGGTTGGGGCTTATTGAACCTGATCGCCCTGCTTGGGTTAGCAGCGCAGTATGCGGCCTATAACTTCGACGAGCTCGCGAGACAAGATGAGTACCGTCCTTGGCTGGAGAAAATCTGTCCTGCTATTGGCTGCGAGTTGCCGCCCAGAGTCGACATCAGCCAGATCAAGAGCAGCAATCTAGTGGTACGCAGCCACCCGGACTTCGCGGGGGCGCTGGTGGTCGATGCGATCATCTACAACCGCGCACCCTTTGCCCAGCCGTTCCCATTATTGGAAGTGCGCTTCGCCGACATTCAGGGCCAGACACTTGCGCGGCGTACCTTCAAGCCCGGCGAATACCTCTCAGGAGAGCTCGCCGGGCAGCGGGAAATGCCTTCGCAGATTCCTATCCACATTGCGCTGGATATTCTCGACCCGGGCATTACGGCAGTAAATTACAGCCTCGCGTTTCGCTCACCCGATTAACGACCGCACAGCCTGAGACGACAAGTGGCCTTTGCCGCCGCCCTTTTTCGGGGCGGCATGCTACCGCTGGTTATAAGCTCGGAGCTGTTCAGATTTTGTTCAGAACAGCCTTTAACCCGTCATCCGTAGCGGGTATTATGCACACCCTTTTTTGCTGTCCCGATCGACCTAACAAGCAGGCTCCAAGCAGGGAATCTTCATGTCAGCGGTACGCATCGGCCCCTATATCCTTCCGAATCGATTGATCCTTGCGCCCATGGCCGGCGTGACCGATCAGCCGTTCCGCCAGTTATGCCGACGTCTGGGCGCTGGCATGGTGGTGTCGGAAATGGTGACCAGCGATGTGCGCTTGTGGAACAGCCGCAAATCGCGCCTGCGCTTGCTGCACGACGGGGATCCAGAACCGCGCTCAGTGCAGATCGCCGGCGGCGACCCACAAATGCTGGCCGAAGCGGCCGCTCGCAATGTCGAACTGGGCGCGCAGATTATTGACATCAACATGGGTTGCCCAGCCAAGAAAGTGTGCAACAAGGCCGCCGGCTCGGCGTTGATGAAAGATGAAAAGCTGGTCTCGCAAATACTCGAGGCTGTGATCGCTGCGGTTGATGTGCCAGTAACCCTGAAAATTCGTACTGGGTGGGACAGGCAGAACAAGAACGGGCTCTCGGTGGCGAGAATTGCCGAGCAATCCGGGATCGCCGCGCTGGCCGTTCATGGCCGCACGCGTGCCGATCTCTACACAGGTGACGCGGAATACGAGACCGTCGCGGCGATCAAGCAGGCCGTCTCGATACCGGTATTTGCCAATGGCGACATCGATACACCAGAAAAAGCCCGCCAGGTACTCGACACGACGGGTGCGGACGGACTGCTCATTGGCCGGGCCGCGCAGGGTAAGCCGTGGATCTTTCGTGAGATAAACCATTACCTCGCGACAGGCGAGCTGATGGCACCTCCGACGCTGGGAGAGATCGAGGGTATTCTGCTGCAGCATCTCGAGGCACTGCATGCGTTCTACGGCGATGTGATGGGTGTACGTATCGCCCGTAAGCACGTCAGTTGGTACCTGGCAACACTACCCGGCGCGCAGGACTACCGCGGCCGGTTCAACGGTTTGGAAGACAGGGATGCGCAATGCGCCAGCGTTCGGGGATTTTTCGCCGAACGCCGTACACGCCCTGATTCGGGGGAAGGAAAAGGGGTGGCTGCATGACGCTGTTGAACGAAACCTTGTTAACTGGAACAACATCCGTGAGCGACAACGTGAACCTCAAGCAACACCTTAATACGCCGAGCGAAGCAGGTCAGACCTTGCGAGGCAGTGTGGAGAAGGCGTTGCATAACTATTTCGCGCACCTAGAAGGCGCGGACGTTACGGACGTTTACAACCTGGTGCTTTCCGAGGTGGAAGCCCCACTGCTGGAAACCGTGATGAATTACGTCAAGGGCAACCAGACCAAGGCCTCGGAGCTGTTGGGCCTGAACCGTGGCACCCTGCGTAAGAAACTCAAGCAGTACGACCTTCTCTGATTGGCGGTGAGCTCCGATGGAACGGTGCAAGCCGTCTTCCTAAGAGCTATCCGCTTGCAGCCTGTAGCTCTTAGGAAATGTCCATGACCGACCAAAGCACCCGCCTTCCCGTCCGCCGCGCGCTGATCAGCGTGTCCGACAAGACCGGCGTCGTTGATTTTGCCCGCGCACTCGTCACTCTGGGCGTCGAGATCCTGTCCACCGGCGGCACCTTTAAGCTGCTGCGCGACAGCGACATCGCCGCCGTCGAAGTAGCCGACTACACCGGCTTTCCGGAGATGATGGACGGTCGGGTCAAGACGCTGCATCCAAAGATTCACGGGGGCATCCTTGGCCGCCGTGATATGGATAGCGCAGTCATGGCCGAGCATGGCATCAACCCGATCGACCTGGTCGCAGTCAACCTGTATCCCTTCGCAGCTACCGTCGCTAAGCCTGGCTGTACGCTGCCGGACGCCATCGAGAACATCGACATCGGTGGTCCGACCATGGTCCGCAGCGCCGCAAAGAACCATAAGGATGTTGCCATCGTCGTCAACGCCGACGATTACGCACACGTCATCGACAACCTGAAAAACGGCGGCCTGACCTATGCGCAGCGTTTCGACCTGGCGCTCAAGGCCTTCGAACACACGGCCTCCTATGACGGCATGATCGCGAATTACCTGGGGACCGTCGACCAGAGCGCTGAGACGCTGTCGACCGAGGGACGCAGCCTGCTTCCGCGGACGTTCACCACCCAGTTCGTCAAGGCGCAGGACATGCGCTACGGTGAGAACCCACATCAGATTGCGGCTTTCTACGTCGAGACCGCTGACGAAGCCTGCGTTGCCACCGCCCGCCAGCTGCAGGGCAAGGAATTGTCGTTCAACAACGTCGCCGATACCGACGCGGCGCTTGAGTGCGTGAAGAGCTTCGTCAAGCCAGCCTGCGTAATCGTCAAACACGCGAACCCGTGCGGCGTCGCCGTCGTTCCGGATGCTGAGGGCGGCATCCGTCAGGCCTATGAACTGGCTTATGCGACCGACAGCGAGTCGGCATTCGGCGGCATCATTGCCTTCAACCGGGAGCTGGATGGCGAAACGGCAAAAGCCATCGTCGAACGGCAGTTCGTCGAGGTGATCATTGCACCAAGCATATCGGCCGAAGCCCGCCAAGTGGTCGCAAGCAAAGCCAACGTACGCCTGCTCGAATGCGGCCAGTGGCCGGCCGATCGTGCGCCGGGCTGGGACTTCAAGCGCGTCAACGGTGGTCTTTTGGTACAGAGCCGCGACATTGGCATGATCAGCGAAGCCGACCTGAAGGTCGTCACTCAGCGCGCCCCGACCGAACAGGAAATCCACGACCTGATTTTCGCCTGGAAAGTCGCCAAGTTCGTCAAGTCCAATGCCATCGTCTACGCCAAGAATCGGCAGACAGTCGGGGTCGGTGCCGGACAAATGAGCCGGGTCAACTCCGCACGGATCGCAGCGATCAAGGCCGAGCATGCCGGCTTGCAGGTGCCCGGTGCGGTGATGGCCAGCGATGCGTTTTTCCCGTTCCGGGATGGCATCGATAACGCCGCCAAAGCCGGTATTACCGCGGTAATCCAGCCAGGTGGTTCGATGCGCGACGCCGAGGTGATTGCGGCTGCAGACGAAGCCGGCATCGCCATGGTGTTCACCGGCATGCGCCATTTCAGGCACTAAAAGCTCGAAGTTTGAAGCTGGAAGACTGAAGCCTACTGCTTCCTGCTTCCTGCTTCGGCTTCCTGCTCTCAGACGAGAGACTCGAGTATGAACGTTTTAATCATCGGCAGCGGCGGCCGCGAGCACGCCCTGGCCTGGAAGGTCGCGCAGGATCCACGCGTAGGGAAAGTTTTCGTCGCGCCTGGCAATGCTGGTACGGCAACTGAAGCGAAGTGTGAAAACGTCGCAATCGACGTACTCGCCATCGAACAACTGGCAGACTTCGCCGAGCAGAACGTGCAGCTCACCATCGTTGGTCCCGAGGCGCCACTGGTCAAAGGTGTCGTCGATCTGTTCCGTTCGCGCGGGCTCGACTGCTTCGGCCCAACCGCTGCTGCAGCACAACTGGAAGGGTCTAAGGCGTTCACCAAAGACTTCCTTGCCCGTCACAACATTCCTACCGCCGACTACCAGAATTTCACCGAAGTCCAACCGGCACTTGCCTATCTGCAAGAAAAAGGCGCGCCGATTGTGATCAAGGCCGACGGCCTGGCGGCCGGTAAAGGCGTGATCGTCGCCATGACCCTGGCCGAAGCGGAAGAAGCCGTGCGCGACATGCTCTCCGGCAACGCGTTCGGTGATGCGGGCGCACGGGTAGTGATCGAAGAATTTCTCGACGGCGAGGAAGCCAGCTTCATCGTCATGGTCGATGGCACCAATGTGTTGCCAATGGCCACCAGCCAGGACCATAAGCGTGTCGGCGATGGCGACACCGGCCCAAACACGGGTGGAATGGGCGCTTATTCTCCGGCGCCGGTGGTGACCGCTGACGTCCATCAACGTGTGATGGACGAGGTGATCTGGCCGACCGTTAAAGGCATGGCTGCCGAGGGCAACGTCTATACCGGCTTCCTCTACGCCGGCTTGATGATCGACCGCAACGGCGCGCCCAAAGTCATCGAATTCAATTGCCGCTTTGGCGATCCGGAAACCCAGCCGATCATGCTGCGCCTGCAGTCGAGCCTGGTGCTGCTGGTCGAAGCAGCTTTGGCCAAGGCGCTGAACAAGATCGAAGCGCAGTGGGATCCGCGCCCGAGCCTGGGCGTAGTACTGGCTGCAGGAGGCTATCCGGGTGACTACAGCAAAGGCGCCGCGATCCGCGGCCTGGACGCTGCTGCTCAACTGGAGGGAAAGGTGTTCCATGCCGGGACCGTATTGGTGGACGGAGCGGTGACTACCGCTGGCGGTCGCGTGCTCTGCGCTACAGCCCTTGGCGATACGGTCTCCGCAGCTCAGCAAAATGCTTATGCACTGGCCGCTCGCATTGAGTGGGACGGGCATTTCTACCGCCATGACATCGGTTATCGTGCAATTGCACGTGAGCAGGGCGGAAGCTAAGCGCGATATTCGCGGCAATGTGCGCGACGGCAGCTCCTATCGGTCGTTGCGCGCATCACTGAGCGCCAGTACGGTGGTTATAATCCACCGTCACACACATGAAGGGACTTCAATCGTGCGTCGACTCTGGGTCGCCATTGCTTTTACCTTCAGTCTGTTGTTGGCTGCGCTGGTCGCATGGCCTGCATTCGCCGCCATTAGCGAACCGGCTCCCCTTCCCGTATCGCCCGAGGCCCTACCGGCGACAGAGCCCAACTGGCGTTTGCTCATTGACCAATCCGGCCTTCTCACCCTTGACGAGGTTCTGGCTCAGCGCAGCCTGTTCCAGCGGATCGACAAACGTGCCTATGCCGCACCCGCCAGCGAAAACGCCGTCTGGTTGCAGGTGACCCTTCCGGCATTCGTCGACCCGAACTGGTTGTGGATCTTCGCGCCACGCGTGCAATACCTCGATTTTTATTTGCTCCGTAATGGCCAACTGGAACGCCATATTCAAACTGGTGAGCTTAGGCCTCTCGAGTCGCGCCCCCTGCCTACTCGTGCATATCTGTTTTCGCTTCCCAATGACGACACGCCTCGCGAGGCCTACATCCGCCTGCAATCGTCCCACCCGATCATGGCCTGGTTCAGCACCGTGGATGAGATAGGGCTTGTCGGGCTGGCGCAACCGGCTTACCTATTTGGTGCATTGTTTGGTGCCCTGGCCCTACTGACCATCTACAACCTACTGCGCTTTGCCTACACCTTGAGCTACAGCCATGTATGGCTTGCCTTGCTACACAGCGCCCTCCTGACCTCTGCGATCGCGAATCTGGGTCTGCTTGCCGTCTGGTCGCCGAAGCTGATCTATAGCCAGCCGCTGATCGCCGATATGGCCGCATTGCTGACCTGTATTTCCTTGCTAGCCTTCACATACGGCTTCTTCCATAACCGCAAGGTTCCCTGGATAACCGGGGTGCTAGCGCTGGAAGCAGGCCTCGTCAGCGCACTCGGAGCAACCATACTGTTCACCGGCCATCTCTGGTTCAGCTGGTTGATATATGCGCTGGTGCTCGGCACCGCCGCTACCGTTACCGTCGTGGCAATCCATCATTGGCGGCAGCGCTACGAACCCGCCCGATTACTGGTTGCTGGCATGCTGTTGTTCGATGGCGGTTTCGTCCTCGTCCTGCCCGTTCTACTGGGCTTCAATCAATTCGACCCGGATTGGCTGACCGGGATCATGTTCAGCGTGGCTACCTGCTCTGGGTTGATCCTCAGCTTCGCGCTGCTCGAGCGGCAACGACAAATTCAGTCGGACAATCGCAATCAACATACAGCCGAAGCCGTTAACAGCGCGGAATTGCGGACCAAAGCGGACTTCCTGGCAAAGATCAGCCACGAGATTCGTACCCCGATGAACGGTGTGCTTGGCATGAGTGAACTGTTACTCAGCACCTCGCTATCAGCCAAACAACGTGACTACGTCCAGACTATTCACAGCTCCGGTAACGAGTTGCTCAATTTAATTAACGAGATTCTGGACATTTCCAAGCTGGAGTCCGGACAGATCGAGCTGGACGACGTGCAGTTTGATCTCAACGCCCTGATCGAAGATTGCCTCAGCATTTTCCGCGCCAAGGCCGAACAGCAGCGAGTCGAGCTGATCAGCTTTGTCCAGCCTCAGATGCCGCATGTGGTTGCCGGGGACCCGACTCGCTTGCGCCAGGCATTGTTGAATCTGCTAGAGAACGCCTTCAAGCAAACCGAAGAAGGCGAGGTGTTACTGACCGCAGCGGTGGACGACCGCGAGGGCCAGCCCCGCCTGCGCATCACCGTGCAGGACAGTGGAAGACCGCTGGAAACAGAGGAGCGGGATGCTCTGCTCAACGCTGCGTTGGATAGCCGCGACTTTCTCGCCGCGACGCGCCATGGTGGCCGCCTCGGCCTGATCATCGCTCGACAGCTGATACACCTGATGGATGGCGAGTTCGGCATTCAGACCGGCGGCATCGCCGGTAACACGCTGTGGATGAGTTTGCCACTGTCGGCCGAGATCGCCGAACCCGCCAGCGATCTCGACAATCAGCTCAAAGGCGCCCGGCTGCTGGTGGTGGATGACAACGATACCTGCCGAAAAGTGCTCGGCCAGCAGTGCAGCAGCTGGGGCATGGAGGTCAGTGCGGTTGCCTCAGGCAAAGAGGCGTTGGCGCTGCTGCGAACCAAGGCGCACCTACGCGACTATTTCGACGTGGTTTTGCTTGATCAGGACATGCCCGGTATGACGGGCATGCAGCTGGCCAGCAGAATCAAGGAAGACTTCAGCCTCAATCACGACATCCTGCTGATCATGCTAACCGGCATGAGCAGCGCGCCGAGCAAGATCATCGCACGCAACGCCGGCATCAAACGCATCCTGGCTAAACCCGTCGCCGGCTACACACTGAAAACCACCTTAGCGGACGAGCTTGCGCGCCGCACCAGCGCAATCACGCAGTCGTCGGCGACCCAAGCCAACGCACCGCTTACGGTGCCTGACGATTTCCGCATCTTGGTCGCAGAGGACAACAGCATATCCACCAAAGTCATCCGCGGCATGCTGAGCAAACTCAACCTTAAACCGGATACCGCCAGCAATGGAGCGGAGGCGCTTGCACTGATCAAAACGCACCCCTACGACCTGGTGCTCATGGACTGTGAGATGCCGGTGATGGACGGCTTTGAGGCAACCGCACAGCTACGCGCTTGGGAAACCTCCGAGGCCAGGCCGCGGACACCGGTGGTGGCGCTAACTGCGCATATTCTCAGCGAGCACCGAGAGCGCGCCCGCGAAGCCGGGATGGATGGGCACATGGCCAAACCTGTCGAAATGTCCCAGCTACGCGAGCTGATCGAGCACTGGGCCCGGACCCGAGCAGCCACGGCGGATCGCTAGTCTTTGATCATGCCTAGCGGGTTGGCGGCACATACCTAACATCGCTGACGATCAGCAGGCTTTCAGGTTGGGCAGGCATCCGAGACGCTTTGATCTCAAGGTCTTGGGCCGGCACCGCATAGCTCATGCGCCGAGTCAGCATCCGCAGGGCGTTCACCAGCAAAGCAATCGCCAGTGGTTCCCCTGGACAACGATGGCCCGTCGCAGCGTCGCCGCCGCCTTGAGTAATGAAGTTAAAGGCACTTCCATCCCAGGTCGAAAAACGTTCGGGCCGAAACGCTTCGGGCTCCTCCCAGAGCCTGGCATCGCGACTGGTACCGTAGAGATCCAGCAGCACCCGCGTGCCCTTCGGAAAGAAATAGCCCCTCCATTCAAAATCCTTTCGCACCCGCGCTGCTGTAAATGGGAAGAAGGCATGCAACCGGCGAACTTCCTGAGCGAAAGGCTCTAACGCCGAATCCTCCTGCTGCAGGCGCTGCCGCCACTGGGGGTGCGCTAGCAGTTCCACAGCAGCAAAGATTACAAAGCGTGCTACCGCGACGGTGGGGCGCAACAGATTAAGCATTTCGACCGCCGCCACTCGCTCGTTCAGCAACGCCCCATCCATATCACGATGCCGAGCGATAACCGCCAGCGGCCGGTCCTTATCGACCTTCAACACCCCTGCTCGCCATTGCCTGATCAGCTCGACCATCCAGGTCTCGGCTTCTTTGCGGGCTCGTCGGGCATGCCAATGACGGGCCCCAATGCCACCCGCGCCGTCAATCATGGCGGTCAACTGGTCACGACGTTGAGTCACTTCGTCTTCGGCGAGCGGCACGCCAGCCCACTCGCATACGGTACGGGTAAGGATCGTCTGCACCTCGGTCATCAGAACCAGGCGATCACGGTGTTGCCACGTCTCGATGGCCGCTAGCCAATAGGCCTCGCTCAAACGGACCAGCTCTACCACTGCCTCGTCGGACAGCAGCGACATGAACAATGCCTTGCGATGCCGGTGGGCTTCGTCATCCAAGCCCTGCACACCACCCTCTCCGAACAGCGTCTTCTGCAACATGCGCGGCGCTGCGTGCTGACGCTGGAAAAGCCGCTCCTCATAGAACAGCTTCGCCGCTTCTTTGCCACTCATGCAGATGGTGTTCTGCATAAGCAGCCGAACCTGGAAAATATCTGTTCCAAGCCTGTGGCAGCGACTGGGGATAAATGGATAGCCTTCGCCAAGTAACGAAAGCGAGCTTTCTGCCTGGGAAACGCGGGGAATATCTGGCATGAGCACACCTGTGTAGTTGCTCCACGATGGACTCCACCGCGGTACAGGGGTGCCCCAGTTAGGTACCTTTCGTCCAACAATGAACAAAACGCCCGGTCCGCTGCCGATAAAAGACCGGCCGAATTATTCAGCGACGTAGCATTACCCATTGTCCGAACCTTCGCTTCGAGGCATGAGCCGTCGCCAAGGAGCCCACGCAATGATGAAGAGGAGCGATGTCGCCTGGACCCTTGTGGGTATCACGGCGGTAGTGCTGTCCGGTTATCTGCTCTATCAGGAAATACGTGATCTTTCACTGGCCGAACTGACCGACAGCCTCGCCGCGATCAGGGCCCGTAATTGGATGCTGGCCGGACTGGCAACGCTGGGAGCCTACTTTGCATTGGCCTGGTACGACCGAATCGCCATAGCCCACCTGGGTAAGCACATATCATGGTGGTTCATCACGCTCTGCTCGTTCACTACCTACGCCCTCGCCCATAACGTTGGCGCGTCCGTATTTTCTGGTGCAGTCGTGCGTTACCGTGCATACCGCAGCAAAGGACTGACGCCTCATGAGATCGGCGTACTGATCGTGTTCTGCTCGTTAACCTTTCTACTTGGTACGCTGTCGGCCAGCGGCATCGTGTTGATCTGCAGACCGGAATTGCTCAACAGACTCGTCGATGCCGAGCCATGGCTGTCGATTGCAATAGGCGTTTCGCTGCTATGCCTTGTCGGGCTTTACGTGATCGGCGCCTGGCGACATTTCCCGCCAATGCAGCTCGGCAAGTGGCGAATCACTTACCCGCGGCTGCCTATTGTCGGGAGGCAGCTGATTGCTGCGCCGCTGGAGCTCGCATGTGCCGCGGCAATCATCTATTTTGCGCTGCCCGAGACAGGCAATCCCGGCTATCTGGTGGTGCTCGGCGTATTCCTTGCCTCATTCTCGCTGGCGTTGTTGTCACACGCACCCGGTGGACTTGGGGTGCTCGAAGTGACTTTCCTGGCCGCCATGCCGGAGCTGCCTACGGCTGATGTGCTAGCCGCGCTAATCGTATTCAGGGGTTTCTACCTGCTTCTGCCGCTTGCCCTGGCAATCCTGGTAGTCGCGTTGTTTGAAGCGGGACAGTGGTCGCTGCGGCGACGCGCCGGCCCTGCGAGGCGCTGAGCGAGTCACGAAACGACACCATTGCCCTATGGCTATGCGCGCCTTGCCGCGCGATCATTCGCCCTCTTACGAGACGAAATCGAATCACATGACCAATACCCGCACTAACCGACCCAGCTCCGAGCAACCGGCCGCGCACAAGCCGCGCCCTTTAATGGACCTGGCCATCAGCATCGTCATCCCATCGCTGATCCTGATGAAACTCAGCGGCGAAGACCGCCTCGGCGCGGATGGCGCACTTTTGCTGGCGCTGGCCTTCCCACTCGGCTGGGGGTTGTTCGAGCTGGTGAAATACCGCAAGTTCAATTGGATAGCCCTGCTGGGCCTGGTCAGCGTGCTGCTTACCGGCGGCATCGGCTTGCTGCAGCTCGATTCGAAATGGCTGGCAATCAAGGAAGCGGCAATTCCCGGCATCATTGGTGTCGCCGTACTGGCCTCCACCCGCACACGCTTTCCGTTGATTCGCACCTTGCTCTACAACCCCAAGGTGCTGAACGTCGACAAGGTCCATGAGCAACTTGAGCGCAACGGGCAAACCGCTCACTTCGAGACGCGATTGCTGCGCGCGACCTACTTTCTCAGCGTCACCTTCTTCTTTTCGTCGTTCATGAACTACGTACTAGCCAAATGGATTGTCAATAGCCCCGCCGGTAGCGAGGCATTCAATGCAGAACTCGGCCGTATGACCTTGCTCAGCTATCCGATGATTGCAATCCCGAGCATGGTGATGATGATGGCGATCTTCTACTACCTCTGGAAGACCATCCACGGCCTGACCGGGCTGCGCCTGGAAGACATCGTCGCCAACCATGCGCGCACCGACAGCCAGACCTGACCAACGCAGTCAGGTCGACAGTAGCAGCATCCACAAGGGCAAGCTGATCACCGCCAAAAGTGTCGAGAGAAACACCGTCGAGCTGACTGCGCGGGTGTCTTCCTGATTGACCACGAAGGCCAGCACGTTGACACCGCTCGGGCACGCGGCCAGCAATACCAACACGCTCAAGGCGTCATGACTGAGGCCCGGCATCCATCTGCCGACATGCCAGACCAGCAATGGAAACAGAGCTAGCTTCACCAGCGTCAGCCCGAGAGCCGTGGCGCTAGGCCGCAACCGATAACGTGACAGACTGATGCCCAGCACCATCAGCGCACAAGGCAACGCAGCCTGGGCGAGCCAATCAGCGACACGCCAGATCGGCAGCGGCAGGTCCCAGCCGGATATGTTCAACAACGCACCGAGCAACAGGCCAACAATGAGCGGGTTGGCCAAATTCTTCAGCAACGCCACGGCATTGACCTTTTGCCCCGAGCCGAACGCGTTGTAAAAGCTTTGTAGCGAGAACAGGACCAGGCTGTGAAACACCAGAATGGCGAACACGTACACGAGGCTCGCCGGCCCGAGCAACGTGGTCACCAGAGGGATCCCGACCAACACGTTATTCGAGTAGGCCGCGGTCAAGCCTAGGGGCGACGCTCGCCCGAGCAGACGGTGAGCAATCAGCGCCACCACCACGAAAACGGTGAGTACCGGCCCGAAATAGGCCAATAACAGTGTCACTGACATCCCGTCGCTAAGCTGCGCACGGGCAATGCCGGTGAACAAGACTGCCGGCATGAACAATTTGAAGGTGATATTGGCGAGCCCAGCTGCCGCCTCCCCCGCCAGCCAGCCACGCCAGCCCAACAGGTAGCCGAGCATGATCAAGCCGAAGATCGGCAATATTGCCTGAAACACCACCACGCGGCTTCTCCAGCAATCGTTGCGACTTCATGTCGCCCCGCAAAAGACCGCGCAGAATACCCGAGTCTCGCGTCAGATCACCACATCACGCCTAGGCCGATGCGCCCAGCGTAGATATCGCCACGTTGGGCGCTCAGGCCTGGGTGTGCTGCGCGGCACCCGCGGCTGCAACAGCTGCGGCCTCGGCCAGCGCATCGAGCACAATGGAAAGGTCGTCATGCCAGTCGTGGGTTTCGATGCCAAATGTCGTCTCGAACTTCGAGCAATCGAGTACCGACCAAGCCGGTCGGCGCGCGGGGGTGGGGTATTGAGCGGTGCTAATAGGCGATACCTTGGGGCGGGTAGCAAGCATGCCCTTGGCTTCCGCCTGACGGAAAACTTCCACGGCGAAATCGAACCAGGTACACGGGGAGCGCCCACTGTAATGGTAGAGGCCCCACGCCAAAACGCCGTTCTGGGCATAACGCTGCGCCAGTTCCAGCAACGCATCGGCAATGCTACCAGCCTGAGTGGGACAGCCATACTGATCGGCAACCACCGATAGGGCGTCGCGCTGGCAGCCAAGGCGTAGCATGGTTTTCACGAAATTGTGGCCATGCACCCCATAGACCCAGCTGGTTCGCAAAATAAGATGCTCGTCCAGCACGGCTTGAATGGCCGCTTCGCCCGCCAGTTTGCTAGCACCATAAACACCTGTTGGCGCGACTTCATCTTCCTCTCTATAAGGCGCTTGAGCATTTCCGGAAAACACATAATCAGTGGAGATGTGCAGCAGGGGAATGGAGGCTTGACGAGCCGCTTGCGCCAGCCGTTCTGCACCGTCGCGGTTTACGCTATAGGCCCTCTCACTGTGCGTCTCGGCGTTGTCGACATGCGTGTAAGCGGCCGCATTGATGATAAGCCCCGGCTTGAGCCGGCTAACCAGATCAGCCACCTGCCCCGCGTCCGTGATGTCAAGATTGTCGCGAGTCATGCCGAGCGCTTCGAGACCGTACCCGCTGGCACGGTTTATCAATTCGTGACCGACCTGGCCACCGGCTCCGCATACTAGGATTCGCATCTGGTTAGCGCCTCGTTCAAGGCCTGCCGTAAAACGGCAGGCATGGATTCGTAACAAACTCGATACACGCATCAGTCTGCAGCTACCGAGATAGCGCGGCCCGCGCTTGGTTCAGGCCAGCATAAATGCGTTTTGTTCCGCCCGATCGAGGCGTAGCAAGAATTATTGTGCTTGCGCTGACCTAACGCGTAGCCTCGGGCCGTGAGCAGGATGTCCCATCCATGCCGTCGCCGGGCCGGTTGCGCCAGCCGGCAATGCTAACACGAGTGAAACTCGAGGCCGGCAACGGGGACCAAACAGAATAGGCGGCGCGGCAAATCGCCAGACGCCACTGCCAGTAGGTCCACATCGCTATCCCACCAGGAGGACGCCGTCATGCCTAGAGGCGAGAAATCCAAATACACCGATACACAACAACGTAAAGCCGAACATATCGAAGACAGCTATGAAGAGCGCGGCGTACCAGCTAAAGAAGCAGAAGCGCGAGCCTGGGCCACTGTCAACAAACAATCCGGTGGGGGCGAAGGCAAAGGCGGTTCGGGGCAAGAGAAAAGCGAGACAGCCAAGCGAGCCGACCGCAAGGATTCAGCACATCGAGCGGCAGAGGCTCGCTCCGGCGATTCACCCAACAAGAGCTCGGCACGTAGCGACCGTTCAGGTAGCACATCCCTTACTGATCTCACCCGCGACGAACTGATGCATAAAGCGCAGGAGCGTGATGTGCACGGTCGTTCGAAGATGCGCAAGGACGAGCTGATAAAGGCGCTCAGTTGATGGGAAATAGAATGCAGGAACCCGACCCTCGGGACGATGGGACACCAAGCCCGATTCCCGAACCTGAACGCAAAGAACCCGGTGAGCCAATTCCTATTGAAGAGCCGGGCAAGCCGGAACGCCCCAGTGACGGACGCGGCTAAACTTTCCGCATCCCTGCCTATCACAGCTTAGGGCCCAGCGAAACGCCAGCAGGCGCGACGGCCACCCGGCTGCGCATATCGCGCGCCACAGACCCAGGAGACCGTGATGAGTTACGTGCAATTGAGCGATAAACAGACTTTGCGCGAGCGCGCGCGCCAGCATGTTGAAAACGGCGCGGTGACCGAAAGCTACTCGGCCGACCGCGATACGGTGATCAACCTGCTCAATGAGGCGCTGGCGACCGAGCTGGTCTGCTACCTGCGCTACAAGCGCCACTACTATATGGCCACAGGCTTGAAATCGAGCGTCGCCGCTGAGGAGTTTCTCGAGCACGCCAATGAAGAACAAGAGCATGCCGACCGTCTGGCCGAACGCATCGTTCAGTTGGGTGGCGCCCCGGACTTCAACCCGGACAGCCTCACCGAGCGCGCCCATGCGCAATATGCCGAAGGTAATGGCCTACGCGATATGGTGTTCGAGAATCTGGTGGCGGAGCGCATCGCGATCGACAGCTATCGCGAAATCGTCCAATACATCGGCGATAAAGACCCGACAACGAGGCGCATTTTCGAAGACATTCTTGCTCAGGAAGAAGAGCACGCCGACGACATGGCTGGTCTGCTAGATGGAATGAACTGAAGGCAGTTCACGAACCTCACGTTGTCCTCAAAAAAAGGCCACCCGAAGGTGGCCTTAAAAAGGAAAGAGAGTACAGCTCAGCCGGCAGCCGCCGGACGCATGTAGGAGATCGGTGCGGTCTGGGACTCTTCGAACGTCACCACTTCCCACGCATCCTTCTGGTCCATCAGAGTGCGCAGCAAACGGTTGTTCAAGGCATGTCCGGATTTAAAGCCGCGGAATTCGCCGATCAGGCTAGTGCCCAGTAAGTAAAGATCACCAATTGCATCGAGAATCTTGTGTTTCACGAACTCGTCCTCATACCGCAGGCCGTCTTCGTTAAGCACATGGTCTTCATCGACCACGATGGCGTTTTCGACGCTTCCACCCAGGGCCAGGTTGTGCGAGCGAAGGAACTCGATGTCGCGCATGAAACCGAACGTGCGCGCGCGACTGACCTCCTTGACAAAGGAAGTACTGGAGAAATCCACGCTGGCAGTCTGGGTTCGGCCTCGGAAAACCGGATGGTCGAAATCGATCTCGAAACTCACCTTGAAGCCTTCGAATGGCAGGAATGTGGCGCGCTTGTCGCCATCCTCCACCGAAACCTCGCGGATGATGCGGATGAACTTCTTGGGCGCGTCCTGCTCCTGCAGTCCGGCCGATTGAATCAGGAATACGAAGGGACCAGCGCTACCGTCCATGATCGGCACTTCCGAAGCGGAAAGCTCAACATAGGCATTGTCGATGCCCAGCCCAGCCATCGCTGAAAGCAAATGCTCCACCGTATCGACTTTGACATCACCGCTGACCAGCGTAGTCGACATGGTCGTCTCGCCAACGTTCTCGGCCCGTGCGGCAATGTGCACAGGCGGGTTGAGATCGGTGCGACAGAACACGATTCCGGTATCCACGGGAGCCGGCTTCAGGGTGAGGTAAACCTTCTCCCCCGAGTGCAGGCCGACGCCAGTGGCGCGAATGATGTTCTTCAAGGTGCGTTGTCTGATCATGGCTCGTTTTCGCTAGTGCGCTGTTGCGAATGGTTTCCAACAAAGGTGGCGATCATAGCAGAACCCAACTTTGCTGAATACCAATCACCCCGATAGTCCTGATACATCCAATCAATCAGCCTGACGACGCAAGAATGCCGGGATGTCCAGGTAATCCAAGTCCTCCTGAGGATTCATTTTCGCCGCGGTAGCCGCTGCGTGGGCCTGATTACGCATCACGGTCGGGCGGTCCAGGTCACGATAGTTCACTGCTGCCTGGTCCTGACGCGCGGCTGGGGCGGTCTGCGGCGCGACGGCTGCAGTCTGCAAGGTATTGTCTACAACCTTGACCGGCTTCTCATTGCGCGGTCCGAGACCAGTGGCCACAACCGTCACGTGCAGTTCGTCCAGCATATCGGGGTCGATAACGGCACCGACCTTAACGGTCGCTTCGTCGGAAGCGAACGCCTCGATAATCTCACCCACCGCAGCGTACTCGCCCAGCGAAAGATCCAGACCAGCGGTAATGTTAACCAGAATGCCACGCGCGCCCTGCAGGTTGACGTCTTCCAGCAGTGGGTTGCGGATCGCGGCCTCGGTGGCCTCGCGAGCGCGGTTCGGACCGGTGGCACAACCCGTCCCCATCATGGCCATGCCCATCTCGCCCATGACCGTTTTAACGTCAGCGAAGTCGACGTTCATCAGGCCTGGACGCTGCATGATGTCGGAGATGCCGCGCACGGCACCGGTCAGCACATCGTCAGCCTTGGCGAAGGCGGAAAGCAGGCTCGCATCCTTGCCGAGGATGGTCAGCAGCTTTTCGTTGGGGATGGTGATCAGCGAGTCGACACACTCGGACAGCTGGCGAATGCCTTCGTCGGCGACCTGCATGCGACGACGCCCTTCGAACGGGAACGGACGGGTCACGACTGCAACGGTGAGAATGCCCATTTCCTTGGCCACCGAGGCGATGACCGGCGCGGCGCCGGTGCCGGTACCGCCGCCCATGCCGGTGGTGATGAATACCATGTCGGCGCCCTGCAGCACCTCGGCAATGCGCTCGCGGTCATCCATCGCGGCCTGACGACCGATATCAGGATTGGTACCGGCGCCCAGCCCCTTGGTAATGGCCGAACCCAACTGCAGTACGGTCCGGGCTTCGATTTTCTTCAGCGCCTGAGCATCGGTGTTGGCGCAGATGAATTCCACACCTTCAACGTTGTTGCGCACCATGTGATTGACGGCGTTGCCGCCGCCTCCGCCTACGCCAATGACCTTGATCACTGCACTTTGCGGGGTATGATCTACGAGTTCGAACATTTCCCTCTCTCCTTCCAGCTTTCTAGTTTTAGGTACAGCCGCACTGCTCAGAAATTGCCCTGGATCCAGCTCTTGAGCCGGTCCACGACAGATGTTTTGGGTTCTTCGGCGAAATTACCGAGACCGGACATGGATGCGCCGTCGGTCTGCTTGCGCATTCCGTAAAGCAACAGGCCCACACCCGTTGAATAGATGGGATTGCGGACCACGTCCGCGAGTCCTTTGACGCTATGGGGTACGCCTAGGCGCACCGGCATGTGGAAGATTTCTTCTGCGAGTTCGACGGCGCCTTCCATCTTGGCTGTACCGCCGGTGAGAACGATCCCTGCTGGAACCAGATCCTCGTAGCCACTGCGACGCAGCTCGGCCTGAATCAAGGTGAAGAGTTCGTCATAGCGCGGCTCCACGACTTCGGCCAGAGCCTGACGTGAGAGTTCCCGCGGCGGCCGCTCGCCGACGCTCGGTACCTTGATGGTCTCGCCAGGCCCAGCCAACTTGGCCAGTGCGCAGGCGTAGCGGATCTTAATCTCCTCCGCATACTGAGTCGGAGTGCGCAGCGCCATGGCGATGTCGTTGGTGACTTGGTCACCTGCAATCGGAATGACAGCGGTATGCCGGATAGCGCCTTCGGTGAAGATGCAAATGTCGGTGGTCCCGCCACCGATATCCACCAAGCAGACGCCCAGCTCTTTCTCATCATCGGTCAGCACAGCATGGGCCGAGGCGAGCTGTTCCAAGATGATGTCGTCAACCTCTAGACCACAACGACGTACGCACTTTTCGATGTTCTGCGCTGCATTGACCGCACAGGTGACCACATGGACCTTGGCTTCCAGGCGTACCCCGGACATGCCCAGTGGTTCGCGCACACCTTCCTGGTTATCAATCACGTAATCCTGCGGCAGCGTGTGCAGAACCCTTTGATCAGCCGGGATCGCCACAGCCTGTGCAGCGTCGAGCACACGTTCGAGGTCGGCGGTGCTGACTTCACGATCACGGATGGCAACGATGCCGTGCGAGTTGAGGCTGCGGATATGGTTGCCAGCCAGGCCGACGAACGCAGAATGGATTCGGCAGCCCGCCATCAGCTGAGCTTCTTCAACTGCGCGCTGGATCGACTGAACGGTGGACTCGATATTGACCACCACGCCTTTTTTCAATCCACGCGACGGATGGGTCCCGATCCCGACGATCTCGAGCTCGCCATCCGGCGTCACTTCGCCGACCAGCGCCACCACCTTGGAGGTGCCGATATCGAGACCGACGATCATCTTGCCGCTTTGCACGCTAGACATGTGTTTCATTCCTCAATTCTTCGCTACGACGGATTCGTCCGTCGTGGTCGGGCTCGGCTCCCGCCACGCAACGGCGAGGCCATTGGCGTAGCGAAGGTCGATCCGCGCAATTTTGTCGCTCTCCTGCGCCAGCTCTTGCTGGTAGATGGCAGTGAAGCGCCGCATTTTTTCGATTATCTGATCCCTTCCCAATAGCAGCTCGACGCCCTGCCCGGTCGTCACAAACCAGCTGCCCCGTGCTCGCAGTTCCAGGCGAGCAATGGAGAAACCGAGGGGCCGCAGCATCTGGCTGAGCACTTGGTACTGCTGCATCACCCGCTGCTGGGCCCGCTTCGGACCATATAACTGCGGCAAGTGTTCATACCGAGCCAAATTGTCCGGCGCGAAGGCCTGACCGTTGTTGTTCAGCAGCGATTCGTCGCCCCAGCGGGCAATGGGCAATTGCTCGTCAAGACGCACCATGACCTCATCCGGCCAGATTCGACGCGCTTCGACATGGGCTATCCACGGCATCTGTTCAAGGTCGCGACGCAAAGCGTCGAGATCAACCTTAAAGAAACTGGCTTCGACAAACGGCGCCATGCGCGCCTGCACCGCTTGCTGATCGACGTAGGTCAGTTCGCCCCGAACGCTTACCTTGGCAATCGGCCGATCGGCATAGGGCGCGAGATAGTCACCCAGTTGGTAAAGCCCCACAGCCAGCCCCACAAGCAATACCGGCCACAGTGCACGCTTGAGCGAACCCAGGCTCGGCCGAGGCAAGCGCGCCGAAAGCGGTTCGCGCTGCACCAGGCGGCTCGCACCCCGCTGTACCGGCTTACGCGAGGTGCGGCCGGTGGCGGGTTGAGAGTGACGCAGCGTGGTGATCATCGATCAGTTCCCCGTCGCCAGGCTGGCATCCAGAATTGCAAGTACCAGCTGCTGGAAATCCAGCCCTGCTGCCCGCGCAGCCATCGGCACCAGACTGTGATCGGTCATGCCCGGTACGGTATTGACTTCCAGTAGCCAGAAAGCCCCCGCGTCATCCTGCATAACATCGACACGCGCCCAGCCCTGGATACCCACTGCTTCGCAGGCGCGAGCGGACAAGTCCTTCAGCTCCTGTTCTTTGGCGGCATCCAGCCCGCAAGGGATCCGGTACTGGGTGTCATTGGCGACATACTTCGCGTCGTAGTCGTAGAAGGTGTGCGGCGTACCCAGACCAATCGGTGGGAGCACCGTGCCGCGCAGAGTGGCGATAGTGAACTCCGGCCCCTGGATCCATTGCTCGACCAGCACCTGCGAGTCGTAAGCACTCGCGCCGCGCCAGGCAGCGATAAGTTCAGCGACACCGCCGACCTTCGCCATGCCGATGCTCGAGCCCTCGTGCGCCGGTTTGACGATCAGCGGAAAACCCAGACTCTCGGCCGCGGCCCGACAATCGGCCTCGCTGGCCAGCACGGCATGCCGCGGGGTCGGCAGACCAAGGCTCTGCCACACCTGCTTGGTGCGCAGCTTGTCCATCGCCAGCGCCGATGCAAGGATGCCGCTCCCGGTATAAGGAATTCCGGCGCACTCGAGCAGGCCTTGCATGCTGCCATCTTCACCGCCACGCCCATGCAGCACGATAAAGGCGCGATCAATGCGTTCGCTGCTCAGCCGAGCCAATAGATGATCGTCAACGTCGATGCCGAACGCGTCAACACCGGCCGATTGCAGAGCCGCGAGCACTGCCGCTCCAGACTTCAGCGACACTTCGCGCTCGGCACTCTTGCCACCGTAGAGCACGGCGACCCGGCCGAACGTTTGGGGGTCACGGGTCGATTGCAGGGCCGTCATTCGCTCTTCCTCGTGGCGCTTGCAGCACCAGCAAACAGGGGACTATTGATAAGTTGCGGGGCCAACCCGCCTATGTCGCCAGCGCCCTGGCAAAGCAGAATGTCGCCCGGACGCAGCAGCGGTTTGACCAACGGAGCCAAGTCGACACCGCGCTCGATGTAGATCGGGTCGAGTTGGCCGCGCTGGCGGATGCTGTGGCAAAGATGGCGGCTGTCGGCGCCAGGAATAGGGTCCTCGCCGGCTGGATACACTTCCATCACGAGCAACACATTCGCGTCGTTCAACACCTGCACGAAGTCGTCGTAGAGATCACGTGTCCGGCTGAAGCGGTGCGGCTGATAGACCATGACCAAGCGACGCTCGGGCCATCCGCCCCGGACGGCCTGGATCACGGCGGCCACTTCACGCGGGTGATGGCCGTAATCGTCGACGAGCATCACACTGCCGTCTTCGACCGGTAACTCACCATAAACCTGGAAACGCCGGCCGACCCCACCAAACTGAGACAAGCCCTGGACGATCGCCTCGTCGTCGATGCCCTCGTCAGTGGCAATCGCGATAGTTGCCAGGGCGTTGAGCACATTGTGGTTGCCGGGCATGTTGACCGACACATCGAGCGCGTCGAAGCCGTCCCGCAGCACCGTGAAATAGGTGCGCATCCCTTCCTGACGAACATTGATCGCCCTTACGTCAGCATCTTCATGCATGCCGTACGTAGTGATAGGGCGTCCCACCTGTGGAATGATTTCGCGCACTACCGGGTCGTCGACACACAGCACCGCCAGCCCGTAGAACGGCAGGTTGTGCAAGAACTCGACGAACGTCTTCTTTAGCTTGCCGAAATCGCCGCCATAGGTGCTCATGTGGTCGGCGTCGATGTTGGTGACGACAGCGACCATCGGCTGCAAATGCAGGAAACTGGCGTCGCTTTCATCGGCCTCGGCAATCAGATAGCGGCTGGAACCCAGCTGGGCATTGGTGCCTGCCGCGGTCAGGCGGCCGCCGATCACAAAGGTCGGATCCAACCCACCCGCAGCAAACACAGACGCCAGCAAGCTGGTAGTGGTGGTCTTGCCATGGGTACCTGCTACGGCAATGCCATGGCGATAGCGCATCAGCTCGGCGAGCATCTCGGCGCGCGGCACGACAGGTATTCGCTGCTCGAGCGCAAAGGCCACTTCCGGATTGGAAGCGTTGACCGCACTGGAAACCACCAGTACATCAGCCCCAGCGACGTTCCCAGCCTGATGACCGATGAAAATGTGCGCGCCGAAATTCTGCAGGCGCTCGGTGCTGGCCGAGGTTTTGAGATCCGAACCGGAAACGTCGTAACCGAGGTTCAACAGCACTTCGGCGATGCCGCACATGCCAACGCCACCCACTCCGACGAAGTGAATCCGGCGGATGCGGCGCATGCGACGTACTTCGGCTTTGACCGCAGCTGGGGACTTAGCCATGCGCCACCTCCAGACAGATATCGACGACGGTTCGGGTGGCGTCCGGCCGAGCCAGGCGACGTGCCGTGGCTCCCATGGCCTTGAGTTTTTCCGGCTGCATCATTACCTCGGTCAACTGCGCGGCCAGTGCGGCAGCATCGGTCTTTGCTTGGGGAAGAAGAACGGCGGCGCCTTCCTTCGCCAGATATTCGGCGTTACGGGTCTGGTGGTCGTCGATCGCGTGGGGCAGCGGCACCAGAAACGAAGGCAGCCCGGCAGCTGCCAGCTCGCACACCGTCAGCGCGCCGGAGCGGCAGATCACCAGATCGGCCCAGGCATAAGCCCGCGCCATATCCTTTATGAACGGGGCAACCTCAGCGTCGACACCTGCTGAGACATAGCGCTCCTGAGTAATCTCGGCGTGCTGCTTGCCAGCCTGATGGAAGACCTCAGGACGCAGCTCGCTAGGCAACTGGGCGAGCGCCTCCGGCAACAGCTTGTTCAGCGGTTCAGCACCCAGGCTACCGCCTAGCACCAGCAGCCGTGGGCGGCGGCCAAGCAACGTCTGTCTCGGCGTCTCGAGAAACAACTCATGGCGCACGGGATTACCGGTGGTGCGGCGCTTCGAGCTTGCGCCGAATGTATTCGGAAACGCCTCGCAGACGCGCTGCGCAAAGGGCACCAGGCTGCGATTGGCAGTTCCAGCGACAGCGTTCTGCTCGTGGATCACCAGAGGGACCCCTGCCAACTTAGCGGCCAGCCCGCCCGGGCCCGTCACGTAGCCACCAAGCCCAAGCACACAAACCGGTCGTAGATCACGGATCACGCGCCGCGCCTGACCAAGCGAGCGCAGCAGCTGGAACGGCGCCTTGAGCAAAGACCCCAGTCCCTTACCACGCAATCCGCTTACCTGAATCAGATGCAGCGGCAATCCAGCAGCGGGAACCACTTCGTTTTCGATGCCTCGCGGCGTGCCCAGCCAGTGCACGCTATAGCCACGGTTCTGAAACTCGTGAGCGCAGGCCAACGCCGGAAATACATGCCCCCCGGTTCCGCCCGCCATGATCAAAACATTACCGCCCATACGCGGCCCCCTTGCTCTGGGGTGCAGGCGCCTCAGCAAAATCCTCTTCGCTGAATTCGGCATCTTCACTGCCCAGCACCGTACGGCTTTCCCACTCGATGCGCAGCAGCAAGGCCATGCTGGCGCAGGTCACCACCAGCGAGCTGCCGCCATAACTCAGGAACGGCAAGGTCAGACCTTTGGTCGGCAACAGCCCGATATTCACGCCAACGTTGATCAGGAACTGACCGAGCCAAAGGAACGCAACGCCCCAGGCGATATAAGCGGCGAAGAACTGCCGCGCCCGTTCGGCCGCAAGCCCGATGTACAAGGCGCGAACGCCAACGAAAGCGAACAGCAGAATGGTCAGCAGCGCCCCCACCATGCCCAGCTCTTCGGCGAGCACGGAAAAAACGAAATCGGTATGCGCCTCAGGCAGATAGAATTGCTTTTGCACGCTGTTGCCGAGACCAACACCCAGCCATTCACCACGCCCAAATGCGATCAAGGCCTGCGTCAGCTGGTAGCCCGCACCGTACTGATCAGCCCAGGGATCGGTGAAGGTGATCAACCGCTGCAGTCGGTACTCCTGCGTCTGTACCAGAACGAACACCGCGCCGACAGCGAGCAGAACCAGCAGGCTGAATCGAACCAGGCCGACGCCCCCGAGGAACAGCATGGCGACCGCCGCTCCCATCATCACCACGGTCGCACCGAAGTCCGGCTCAAGCAGGAGCAGCATGGCCATGGGAAGCAAAACCAGAAACGGTTTGAGAAAGCCCCATAGGCTTTCCCGCACCTCTTGTTGGCGGCGCACCAGATAACCGGCGAGGTAAACCACGACGAACAGCTTGGCCAATTCCGACGGCTGTACGTTGAAGGCGCCGAAGCCGATCCAGCGCATGGAACCGTTCACCTCGCGACCGATGCCTGGAATCAACACCAGGATCAACAGCACGAAAGCACCGATCAGCAGCATCCAGTCCAGCCGCTGCCAGACTGAGAGGGGCACCAACAGAACCAAGGCTGCGGCGACAAGTCCGAGCAGGACGTACACCAGGTGGCGGATCATGTAATACATGGGATTGCCGACGTTCACCGCTGCGACTTCGGAGGACGCGGAAGTGATCATGACCAAGCCAAGGCCCAACAACGCCAGGCAGCCTGCGAGCATCGGGAAGTCGAGGTCCAGACCGCGACGGCTGAACAGGGGCGAAGGCGCACTACGCAAGAATGCGAGCATCAGCTGAGCGCCCCCACCGCGGCGGCGAACTGACGTCCGCGATCTTCGAAATTCTCGAACATGTCGAGGCTGGCACAGGCTGGCGACAGTAGGACCGCATCGCCGGGCTGGGCCAGCTTGGCGGCAAGCTCTACGGCGTCTTGGAGTGTCTGGACGCGGTGGATGGGTGCAGCCCCGTCAAGCGCAGCCGCGAGCTGGTGAGCATCGCGCCCCAGCAAAACAACCGCGCGGCATTGATGCGAGACCGGACTGTGCAAGGCCGAGAAATCGGCACCCTTGCCATCGCCACCGGCGATGAGCACCAACTCACCCGTGATGTCGCTACCCAGCCCATCAATTGCGGCCAGAGCAGCTCCGACGTTAGTCGCCTTCGAATCGTCGTAGTAGGTAACGCCTTTGCGTTCTCCGACCCACTGGCAGCGATGGGCCAGCCCACTGAAGTTTCGCAGGGTCGTGAGCATCGGCCCGAACGGGAGGCCGACAGCGTGACCGAGAGCCAAGGCCGCCAGCGCATTGGACTGGTTATGCGCCCCACGCACCTTCAATTGGTTGGCCGGCATCAGCGCATCGAACTGGAAGGCGAGATATTTCTCGCCATTTTCTTCGAACAACCCGAAGCCCTTGAAATCAGGCTTGCCGAGGCCGAAGGACCAGGTGGGTAGATCATCTGCGATCAGCGGCCGACTGAGGCGATCATCACGGTTGATCACAACCTGACGTGCACCACGGAATATACGATGCTTGGCCTGGTGGTAGGCCGGCAGCCCGTCGTAACGATCCATGTGGTCTTCGCTGATATTCAGACAGGTTGCGACCTCGGCATTCAGCTGGTCTGTGGTTTCCAACTGGAAGCTCGACAGTTCCAACACGTAGAGCTCGACATCGTCATTGAGCAGATCCAGCGCTGGCGTACCCAGGTTCCCTCCCACGGCCACCTTGCGACCGGCCGCAACAGCCATTTCGCCGACCAAGCTGGTCACCGTGCTTTTCGCGTTCGATCCGGTGATAGCCACGATTGGCGCCTTGGCTTCGCGAGCGAACAGTTCGATGTCACCGGACAGCTTCACTCCGTTGGCCGCTGCAGCCTGCAATGCCGGCGTGCTGATCGGCAAACCCGGACTTACCAACAGCTCGCTGGCGCGGCTGAGGAACTGCGGATCGAGCTCGCCACACCGAACCTCAACATTCGGGTACTGCGCTTGCAGAGTGGCCAGCTCCGGTGGGTTCGCACGCGTATCGGCGACGGCAAACGGCACACCGCGGCTGGCCAGATGGCGAACCAAGGACATGCCGCTCTTGCCGAGACCTACGACGATGCGGAACTGATCGGAAGCGATGAGCACTCTTTATTACCTCAACTTCAGCGTGGCGAGACCGACCAGCACCAGGATCACCGTGATGATCCAGAAGCGCACGATCACTCGGGGCTCTGGCCAGCCCTTGAGCTCGAAATGGTGATGAATCGGCGCCATGCGGAACACGCGCTTACCGGTCAGCTTGAACGAGGCGACCTGGATCATCACCGACAGGGTTTCCATCACGAAGACCCCGCCCATGATGAACAGCACCACCTCCTGCCGAACGATCACGGCAATGGTGCCCAGGGCCGCGCCAAGCGCTAGGGCGCCGACATCGCCCATAAACACCTGCGCTGGATAGGTGTTGAACCAGAGAAAGCCGAGCCCGGCGCCGATCAGCGCACCACAAAACACGATCAGCTCACCGGCTCCTGGGATGTATGGAATCAGTAGGTAATCGGCGAAATTCACGTTGCCCGACAGGTAGCAGAAGATGCCCAGACCACCACCAACCATCACAGTCGGCATGATCGCCAGGCCGTCCAGCCCATCGGTGAGATTTACCGCATTGCTTGAGCCGACGATGACGAAATAGGTCAGCACGATGAAGCCGATCCCCAGCGGGATCTCGATGTCCTTCAGCAGCGGCAATATCAAGGTGGTTTCGACCGGGGTCTGTGCGGTCATATAAAGGAAGATCGCAGCGCCGACACCGAAGACAGACTGCCAGAAGTACTTCCAGCGACTCGGGAGGCCGCGAGAATTCTTCTCGATCACCTTGCGGTAGTCGTCAACCCAACCTATCGCGCCAAACAGCAAGGTCACAGCCAGCACTACCCAAACATAGCGATTAGACAGATCGGCCCAGAGCAATGTGCTAATGGCGATCGCGCTGAGGATCAGTGCCCCGCCCATGGTTGGCGTGCCGGATTTCGACAGGTGCGTTTGTGGCCCATCAGTGCGTACCGCCTGGCCAATTTGGCGCAGCTGAAGCGTACGGATCAGCCAGGGTCCCAACCACAGCGACAGGACCAGCGCGGTCAGTACGCCAAGAATTCCACGCAGGGATAGGTATTGAAAGACCGCGAAGCCCGTGTGGAACTGTTGCAGGTACTCGGCGAGTAGCAGCAGCATTAATGTTTCTCCATGCCGGACGCGGAAAGCGCTGCGACGACTTTGTCCATCGCAGCGCTCCGTGATCCCTTGATCAAAATGGTGGTCGCATTGCCTTGCTCCAGTCGCAAAGACTCGATCAGGCTCTGCTGATCGGCAAAATGGCGTGCGCCATGGCCGAAGGCATCGACGGCGTGCTTCATTAGCGGCCCGACCGCAAACAAGGTGTCCACTTTACCTACGGCATAACTGCCGACGTCTCGGTGCCCCTGCTCGGCCCACGAGCCCAGCTCGCCCATGTCACCCAGTACCAGCACTGTGCGTCCGGCAAAGCCCGCCAGCACGTCAATAGCTGCGCAGACCGAGGCCGGATTGGCGTTGTAGGTGTCGTCTATGAGGCGAACGCCATTACTCAGCATTTGCGCGACGCCTCGCCCCTTCACCGGCTGCAGGCTCTCGAGCCCGGCGACGATATGTTCCCGCGAAACGCCCAACGCGCTGGCGGCGGCTGCGGCGGCCAGGGCATTGGCTACGCTGTGGCGTCCGAGCAAGTTCAGCTGGACGCGCGCCGACCCGGCCGGTCCAGTCAGGACGAAATTGGGACAGCCGCGAAGGTCGTAGGCAATCGAAGCGGGGTGGATGTCGGCCAGCGGACTCGTTAACGCAAAGCTCACGACGTGTTTGCCTGCTACTCGGCGCTCCCAAACTGAATAGGCGCGGTCGTCTCGATTGAGCACGGCAACGCCCTTTGGGCCGAGGCCATCGAGAATCTCGCCCTTGGCCTCGACGATTTTCTCCGGACCACCAAATTCGCCAACATGAGCCGTGCCCGCGTTGGTAATCAAGCTGACATCTGGCCGAGTCAGGCTGACGGTATAGGCAATTTCGCCGACACGTGAAGCGCCTAGCTCAATCACCGCAGCCTTGTGCTGTGCGCCCAACTCCAGCAGCGTGAGCGGTGCGCCCAGATCGTTGTTTAGATTGCCGCGGGTGGCGAGAACCGCATCGTCGCCATAGGCAGCGCGCAGGATGCTGGCAAGCAGCTCCTTGACGCTGGTCTTGCCACTGGAGCCGGTAATGGCCGCGACCGGACCGCTGAACGCGTTGCGGTTCAATGCGCCCAGCTGGCCTAGGGCGATACGGCTATCAGCAACAACAAGCTGAGGCAACGAAACCTCTGGCACATGGCGCTCAACCAGCGCAGCGACGGCGCCCTTGGCCGCTACTTCTGCAAGGTAGGTATGGCCGTCGAAGCGAGGCCCGGTGAGCGCGACGAAAAGCTGCCCAGGCTCGATTGCGCGGCTGTCGGTGCTGACAGAGCTAAACGCTGCATCGGCATTGATCAACTTGGCTGACAACGGCTCGACCAGAGCACTAAGACGCTTGGCTTCAAGCATGAGTACCCCTCCAGGCAACCAGGGCCGTCAAGGCCTGTTCGAGATCGGAGAATGGCAGGCGCTCGCCTTTTATTTCCTGGTAGTCCTCATGCCCCTTGCCGGCCAGCAGCACCACGTCGTCAATGCCGCTGCTTTCAATACAGCGGGCAATGGCTGCGGCGCGCCCCGGCACAAACAGGACTTGTTCGGGTGCGCTGAAACCTGCACGAATCTCATCGAGGATCTGCTGCGGATCTTCATTGCGCGGATTGTCATCAGTGACCGTGACATGGTCTGCCAAACGCTCGGCAACCTGAGCCATCAGCGTGCGCTTGCCACGGTCGCGGTCGCCACCGCAGCCGAACAGACACAACAACTTGCCGCGAGTATGCGGGCGTAGGGCGCCAAGCACCTTTTCTAGGGCATCGGGCGTATGGGCGTAATCGACCACGACCAACGGGCGATCACCGCCACCTAGCCGCTGCATCCGACCGGCAGGGCCGTCTACTTCCCGCAGTGCCACGAGAATTTCGTCCAGCGGATAATCCATTCCCAGCAAAGCGCCTACCGCAGCGAGCACATTGCTGACGTTAAACCGACCGAGCAGCGGGCTACGCAGCGAACGTTCACCTTGGGGCGTCACCAAGCGTGCATGGATTCCGCTATCGTCTAGCCGCGCTTCGGGGCAGTACAGATAAGCCGACGCATCTTCAAGACTGTACGTGATCAGTCGTGAATCAGCGTGCTGTGCCGCGAGCGAACGGCCCAAGGTGTCGTCCAGATTTATCACCCGGCAGCTTAGCCCTGGCATGGTGAACAACCGCGCCTTGACCTCACCGTAGGCTTCCATGGAGCCGTGATAATCAAGATGATCTCGGGAAAGATTGGTAAACACAGCCACATCGAACGCCAGGGCGGCAACTCGTCCCTGCGCCAGGCCATGCGAGGACACCTCCATCGCAACGGCGCGCGCGCCCTGTTTCCTCAGGCTCGCCAAGTTGGCCTGTACGCCGATCGCATCAGGCGTGGTGTGCTGACCGAGGACCAGCTCTCCGTGAAAGCCGGTACCGAGGGTACCGATAATCCCGCAACGCTCACCCAAGCGGTCCAGAGCCTGGGCAATCAGGTAGGTCACGCTGGTCTTGCCATTGGTTCCGGTAACGCCGACCAGATGCAGACTGCGGCTTGGCTCGCCGTAGAACCGCCCTGCGATTGCCGATAGCTGCCCCGCTAGGTTGCGAACCGGCACCAACTCGGCGCTTGCCGCAGTCATTTTCGCAGCACCTTCGGCTTCGTAGGCGATAGCGGCTGCGCCGTGGGCAATCGCATCGGCAATATGCACACGGCCGTCTTGCTGGTAACCGGGCACAGCCAGAAATAAATCGCCCGGACGGACCTTGCGGCTGTCCAGCGTCAGCTCTCGAATGAGGGTATCGCTGGCAGCTTGAGGCAGTAACTGATTCAGCGGCATCGGCATCAGATACGCCCTCCCTTGCTCTTGTCAGCGTCGGCGGTTTTGACGTCTTCGGGCGGTAAGTTGTCAGGAGCAACATTCATCAGGCGCAGCGCGCCGGACATCACGCGACTGAACACCGGAGCCGAAACCAGTCCACCGTAATAGCCGCTCTTGCTGGGCTCATCGATGACCACTGCTATGGCAATACGCGGATCACTCATGGGCCCGAAACCTGCAAACATCGAACGGTAGGCATTTTCCTGATAACCCCGACTGTCGGTCGAAGCTTTGCGCGCGGTACCGCTCTTGCCAGCTACGTGATAACCCGGCACCTGGGCGCGGAACACTCCACGCGGGGCCTCGATGACCTCCTGCAGCATGCCTTGGAGGGTTTTCGCGACCTCCGGCGACACCACCTCTACGCCTTCTGGCTTGTGATCGACCCTGGTCAATGACATCGGCACCAAGCGGCCATCGTTGGCTAGCGCGCCATAGGCGTGAGCCAGTTGCACGGCGGTTACCGACAGGCCATAACCATATGAAAGCGTGGCAGTTTCGGCCTGTCGCCATTCACGATGTGTTGGAAGATTACCGACTCGCTCGCCAGGGAAGCCCAAACCGGTGTCTTGTCCAAAACCGATCTTGCGCATGACCTCATGAATCGCAGCGCCGCCGATATCAAAAGCAACCTTGCTCATACCGACGTTGGAAGAATTGATGAGGATGCCCGTCAGGCTAAGCTCACGGCCTTCTGTTCTGGAGACGTCGCGGATTGTGTAGCGACCGATGCGCAGCGAACCTGGCCATACCTCAACCAGGTCGCTGGGCTTCCACCGGCCCGTTTCAAGGGCCGCGCTCATAGAGATGGGTTTCATCGTCGAACCCGGTTCAAACAGGTCCGTCAATGCCCGGTTACGCATCGCCGCAGGCTGCAGATTCCGGCGATTGTTCGGGTTATAGGTCGGCTGATTGACCATGGCCAGCACTTCGCCCGTTTTCACGTCAAGCACGACCAAGCTGCCGGCCTTTGCGCCGAACTCCAGCAAAGCGTTACGCAGCTCGCGATGCGCCAGATACTGCAGGCGCAGGTCAAGTGACAGCGCAAGCGCCTTGCCGGCCTTGGCATTCTTGACGACCTGAACATCTTTGATCAGGCGGCCACGACGGTCCTTGAGCACCTGTCGCTTGCCCGGAACACCGGCCAACCACTCGTTATAGGCCAGCTCCATGCCTTCACGACCGTGGTCATCGATATCGGTAAAACCCACCACGTGCGCGGCCACTTCGCCAGCGGGGTAGAAACGGCGAAACTCTTCTTGCGCGTAGACGCCCGGTATCTCCAGATCCAGAACTCGCTGCCCCTGTTCAGGGGTCAGGCCGCGTACCAGGTACATGAACTCTCGCTCGGCCTGATCCTTGAGGCGCTGATGCAGCCCAGCAGTGTCCTGCCCCAGCGCTTCAGCCAGTTCGGGCCAGTGGGCCTGTGCACTTTGCATTTCGCGTGGGTTCGCCCAAAGCGTGGTGACCGGGGTACTCACCGCCAGAGGCTCGCCATGACGATCAGTCATGAGGCCACGGTGTGCGGGGATTGGAATATGCCGCACGCTGCGCGCATCTCCCTGCCCTTTTAGAAACCCCTGATCCAGCACCTGCAAGTCGACAATTCGCCAAGCAATGGCCCCTACCATCAGTGCCAGCAGAGCGAGCACGATGCGAAAACGCCATGGATAGAGCGCCCCCTGGAGTTTCATGGTGCCACCAACCTGACAGCGCCCGCTTCAGGGATGTGCATCTTCAACTGCTCAGAAGCCAAGGTCTCGATGCGGCTGTGAGCAGTCCAAGTGCTCTGCTCAAGTATCAGGCGGCCCCATTCAGCCTGCGCCTTGTCACGCACACTGAGTTCGCCGTACAGCTCATTGAGCAACTGGCGGTTCCAGTGCGCGCTATAGGCGACAGCAATCGCCGATATCAGCACGGCAATAAACAACACCAGCATCAGCAGGCTGCCGTTGGGCATGGCGCGGCGCAGCTGATTCACCGCAACTTCTCCGCGACACGCATCACTGCACTGCGCGAACGGGGGTTTGCTTTGACCTCTTCGGGGGACGCGTATTGCGGTTTGCCCAGCAGTTTCAGACGCGGCACGAATTTTTCAGGGATGATCGGGAGGTCGCGCGGCAAGGTATCGGCCTCGCCTTTCGCATGCCGGCGCATGAACTGTTTGACGATGCGGTCTTCCAGCGAGTGAAAGCTGATGACCACCAGCCGGCCGCCGACGTCCAGCGCTTCAAGAGCGGCTTCAAGCCCAGCTTCCAGGTCGCCAAGCTCGTTATTGATAAAAATGCGCAGCCCCTGAAAGGCGCGTGTCGCTGGGTTCTTGCCTTTCTCCCAAGCGGGATTGGCCACCGTCAACACTTGGGCGAGATCCGCCGTACGCTCGAAAGGCTGCACAGCCCGACGCTGTACCACGGCGCGGGCCATGCGCTTGGCAAAGCGCTCCTCACCGTATTCCCTGAACACTCGGGCGATATCGTCTTCGTTGGCCGTTGCGATCCACTGGGCGGCGCTGATTCCCCGACTCGGGTCCATGCGCATGTCCAATGGGCCATCATGCAGAAAGCTGAAACCGCGCTCGGGGTCGTCCAGCTGCGGCGAAGACACGCCAAGATCTAGCAGCACACCGCTCAATGTGCCAGTCCAGCCGCGCTGCGCGAGCTCTGCGCCAAGCTCGGCAAAACTTCTCTGCACAACGACAAAGCGGCCATCCTCGGCCGCCAGTGCTTGCCCCGTAGCGATTGCTAGCGGGTCTTTATCGAATCCTAGCAAACAGCCATCAGGCCCAAGCTGCCGCAACAGCAGACGACTATGCCCGCCGCGCCCAAAGGTCCCGTCCAGATAGCGGCCATCCGGGCGCACGCCGAGTGCCGCGACGGCCTCGTCGAGCAAAACGGTCACATGGTTATAGCTGCTGGTCCGGCTCACAGGATTAGATCACGCAATTCTTCCGGCAAAGCACCGGGTTGTTTGATGGCCGCCAGGTCCGCATCTGCTTGCGCGTTCCAGTCGTCCTCGTTCCACAGGCTGAACTTGTTCAGCTGACCGACCAGCATGGCCCGCTTGTCCAGACCGGCGTATTCGCGCAAACGCGGTGGCACCAGTACGCGACCAGTGCCATCCATCTCCAAATCGACCGCATTACCAATGAGCAAGCGCTGCAGCCGGCGACTTTCTTCTCTGAGAGAGGGCAGCTCGCGCAACTTGGCTTCGATCTGCTCCCATTCCGGCAATGGGTAAATTCCGAGACAACGGTCGACGGCATCAATGGTGATGATCAGCTGCCCCTCGCAACGCGAAACGAGCTCGTCACGATACCGACTGGGCATGGCTAGCCGGCCTTTGGCATCGAGACTGATGGCGTTTGCTCCGCGAAACACGGTTGCGCTTCCCCTGATTTAGCTTTCCATGCCCATAAATACCCACTTCGTTCCACTTTCTACCACTTGTGCGCACTATAGAAATGCAGCAGCCCCACCGTCAAGGTACGCCTGACGGGAAAAACCCTTATGTGACGGGAATTTAGCAACCGAAACGGAGATAAACGGTAAACCGGAAGGGATAGCTGACAGAGATATTCAGCAAACGCAGAAGCATGCACTTCGAAGTTAAAGTACTTTGTGAAGAGCAAGAATTTTTTGGACTAAGACAGGCGGGATATTTCAAGAAAAGTCGGAGAGTCGATCTGTAAGCCGGGTTCTGTCGAGGACAGTCATTCCTCTACGACAGCCATCACTGACTGCCTCTAGCAACCTACCCGGATCCAGCGCGGGCCACGCCAATGGATCCCTATTTGGTCTTGCTCCAAGTGGGGTTTACCTAGCCACGGACTGTTGCCAGCCGCGCGGTGCGCTCTTACCGCACCTTTTCACCCTTACCGGCGCCGAAACGCTTAGGCGGTTATTTTCTGTGGCACTTTCCGTAGGCTCACGCCTCCCAGGCGTTACCTGGCACTTCGCCCTATGGAGCCCGGACTTTCCTCCCTCCCTTCTTGCGGAACAAAAAGAGACAGCGACTGTCCGATCGACTCTCCGGCGGCCAGGGTACTTGTCTACGCCGACACCCGCAAGCTTGATAGTTGGCCGCCTTAGCATCAGAAGCACTCGAACTGGCCACCAGTGCACTTACTGACTCGCACCCTTTTCTTGCAAGGCCAGCTGATAAAGCAGGTTCTTTCTGACTCCAGTAATTTCAGAAGCAAGCGCCGCGGCTCGCTTGACCGGCAGCTCGGCCAAGAGCAGATCCAAAATCCGGCGCGCATCCGCATCGACCGCATCGTCTTCATTCGGCGCTTGCCAGCCCCCCACTACAAGCACGCACTCGCCGCGCTGCTGATTGGCATCGGACTCTACCCAAGCTCGCAATGCACCCAAAGGAAGGTCTTTCAGCGTCTCGAACGTCTTGGTCAACTCCCGCCCCAACACCGCAGGTCGATCGGAACCGAACACTGATTCGAGGTCAGCAAGCGCAGCAAGAATACGATGCGGCGCCTCGTAGAAGATCAACGTACGCGGCTCAGCCCGAAGATACTCCAGGCGAGCAAGGCGTGCTGCCTGCTTAGCAGGCAGAAACCCCTCAAAGATAAAGCGATCGGACGGCAGCCCGGCGGCGCAAAGCGCGGCAATAAGCGCACACGCACCGGGCAGCGGAACGACCCGGACACCCGCGGCGCGAGACTGCCTGACGAGGTGGTAACCCGGGTCGGATATCAACGGCGTGCCAGCATCGGAGATCAAGGCCACATCTTCGCCAGCCAACAGCCGCCGGATGAAACGCCCTCCCTCGTCTCGCTCGTTATGCTCATGACATGCAGCCAAGGGTGTGGTGATGCCAAAGTGCTGCAGCAGGCGAGATGAATGCCGGGTATCTTCCGCCGCAATCAGCGCGACCTCGGATAACACGCGCAAAGCCCGCGCGCTTATATCTTCGAGATTGCCGATAGGTGTGGCGACGACATAGAGCGTTCCCGCCGCGGAATTCACATCATCTGTCGCAGTCACAAGGCTTACCTCAGTCACTAAAACGCGCATTGTAGCCCGTTTACGGGCCGCGACATCGCGACCCCGCCAACGCTTGGGTACAATCCACCGACACCCGCCAGCGCCTTTTCAGGAATGAACACATGACGGCCCGCTTTCGCCCGCTAATCTTCTTATGCATTGCTGCCTTGCTGTCGGCCTGCGCCAGCTCACCATCCTCCACCCTCGGCGAACTGCCTCGCACCCCACAGGCATCGACGCAACAATTGCTGAAAGATGCCGATGCCAGTGATCCAGGCAAGGCTGCGTTGCTGCGGCTGTCAGCGGCCGACCAGAGCATCCAGCAAGACAACCTGACCCAAGCGCGCCAGATACTGGAACAAGTCGCCATTGACCAGTTGATGCCAGCCCAGCAGATGTTCGCCAAAACGCTGGAAGCCGAGCTGGCCCTAGCCGCTGGAAAGCCCGAAAGTGCGCTCCAGGCGTTACAGCATCCAGCCTTTGAACGTCTCGCCGAACTCCCTGTAGAGCAACAACTTCGCACCCAACTGGCTCGCGCCGAGGCGTTCGAAGCAAACAACCAGCCGCTCGATGCAGCGCGCGAGCGCACCTTCATCGCACCCCTACTCAGCAGTGAAGCGGCTGAGCAAAATCATGAGACGATCTGGTCTCTGGTCTCGAATCTCGCGCCGGAGCAACTGCAACAAACCGCCGACACCGACCTCGCAGGCTGGATATCGCTGGCCACAGCCATTAAGCAGGCCGGCACGCTCGGCCAGCAAAAACGCGCCATCGAGGCCTGGCAGCAGCAAAACCCTAATCACCCAGCCGCACGGCGCCTGCCCGACCCGCTGTTAAAGCTCAAGCAGCTGGCAGACAAACCCTTATCGCACGTAGCGCTTCTGCTGCCGATGGAAGGGCCGCTGGCCAGCGTTGCACGCGCCTTGCGCGACGGATTCCTAGCAGCCCATCTTGCAGGGCAACAGGACCTGAAAATCGAACTGTTCGACAGCACCCGCCTGTCTTCTCTAGACGACTTTTACCGGCAAGCGTCTGCCTCGGGTGTTGAATTGGTGATCGGCCCATTGGAAAAGGATATGGTCCGCCAACTGGCCGATCGCGAACAGCTGCCCATTACGACCCTGGCCCTGAACTACAGCGATGCGAACCAACAGGTGCCGCCACAACTGTTCCAGTTCGGGCTGGCGGCAGAAGACGAAGCTCGTGAAGTCGCGCGCCGCGCCTGGGCCGATGGGCACCGCCGCGCAGTGGCGCTGACGCCTCGCGGCGACTGGGGCAATCGAGTGTTTGAAGCTTTCCGCCAGGAATGGCAGACGCTAGGCGGCACAGTGGTTGCGGCTGAACCCCTGGCCGAACCCATCGAGCTGGCAAACCAGATTGCCGATATGCTGCAGATACGCAGCAACGGAGGCAGCGACGAGTCGCAGCCATCGCGCCGCCAAGATATTGATTTCCTTTTTCTTGCCGCCACGCCGCAACAGGCGCAACAAGTCAAACCCACCCTGATTTTCCAGTACGCCGGCGACCTCCCGGTCTACGCGACTTCGCACCTTCATGCCGCCACTGATAACCGCACGCAATACCTGGATCTCGAAGGCATTCGCTTTACCGAAACCCCATGGCTGCTTGACCCGCAGCTGCCCCTGCGCCAGGAGATCGAGCGCAAGTGGCCGCAAAGCCGGGGCAGCCTCGGCAGGCTGTATGCCATGGGCGCTGACGCCTACCAGCTGGCGCCGCGCCTGAATCAGCTTCTTGCGCTACCTGACACACGGATTGATGGCCTTTCGGGAACGCTCAGCCTAACTCCACAGCAGCGGATCGAACGGCGCTTGCCGTGGGCCGAGTTCCGGGACGGGGAAGTCCAACCGCTCCCGGATATTCCAGATTGATAGCGACCAGCAAACAGCTCAGTGGAAAGCGCGCAGAAGATTTTTCACTGCAGCACCTCCAGGCGCACGGTCTACGCCTGCTCTGCCGCAACTGGAGCTGCCGTAGTGGCGAGCTTGATCTGGTCATGCTCGATGGCGATACAGTAGTATTCGTCGAGGTTCGGTACAGGCGCCATGCCGCATGGGGCGGCGCACTCGAGAGTGTAGACCTGCGCAAACAGCAGAAGCTAATCAAGGCGGCCCAGCTGTTCCTGCTAAAGGAGAGTCGCTGGGCAAAGCATCCCTGTCGCTTCGATGTCGTTGCCATAGACTCGACCGAGAGCGGAGCGAAGCCCAGCTGGATTCGAAATGCCTTCGATAGCTAAAAACGCGACATGCGGGTTTCGCAGCATCTCGTGAGCATCACATCTGCACCCAAGATTCCTTGCGGCACGGCTAAAGCAGCCCAGCCCGTCACCTGAAGGTTTATTTCCGATGGACATGCAATCCCGTATACGTCAGCTCTTCCTCGCCAGCATCGAGACCAAACAAAGCGCGATGGAAGTGCTCGCACCCAGCATCGAGCAGGCCGGGCAAGTGATGGTCAATACCTTGCTCAGTGAAGGCAAAATCCTGACCTGCGGAAATGGCGGCTCCGCCGGCGATGCTCAGCATTTCTCCTCAGAGCTGCTCAACCGTTTCGAGCGAGAGCGCCCTAGCCTGCCGGCAATCGCGCTGACCACGGACAGCTCGACACTGACATCCATCGCCAACGACTACAGCTACAACGAAGTGTTTTCCAAGCAGATCCGCGCACTGGGTCAGCCGGGCGATGTGCTGCTGGCAATTTCAACCAGCGGCAACTCTGCCAATGTCATCCAGGCGATACAGGCCGCGCACGACCGGGAAATGGTGGTGGTCGCCCTCACCGGTCGCGACGGTGGCGGAATGGCTTCGCTACTGCTACCGGAAGACGTTGAAATCCGAGTGCCAGCCAAGGTGACCGCACGCATTCAAGAGGTCCATCTGCTGACCATTCATTGCCTATGCGACCTGATCGACAACCAACTCTTTGGGAGCGAAGAATGACTTCAGTTCACTTGCATGCGCTTACGCTCGCGCTATGCCTCGCCGTCACTGGCTGTAGTTCCGTGCTTACCGCCACACGCGACGACCCAATTGACGATAATCGCGGAACCCGCACGATCGGCAGCACCATTGACGACTCGCTAATCGAAACGAAAGCAGCCGTGAATATTGCCAAGGCCCACCCGGACCTTGATCAGGCATCCCATGTCATCGTTGCCAGCTACAACGGCGTGGTTCTGTTGGCAGGCCAAACACCACGTGCAGAATTGAAGCAGCTAGCCGAACAGGCCGCCAGCTCGGTTCAGCGCGTCAAACGTGTACACAACGAAATTCAGGTTCTAAAGCCTTCATCCGCCCTGGCTCGCAGCAACGATTCCTGGCTGACCACCAAGATCAAGGCACAGATGCTGGCAGACGCGAGCGTTCCTGGCTCACGCATAAAAGTCATTACCGAGAACGGCATTGTTTACCTGCTTGGCCTCGTCTCGCGACAGGAAGGCAATCGTGCAACGAGCGTGGTGCAAGGCGTTTCCGGCGTGCAGCGCATCGTCAAACTGTTCGAATATATCGATTAAAGGCTTGGAGGCGGAAAGTGCACAGGTGGATGCAGCCTTGTATTCCACCGACTTGCCTTTCAGCCTCAAGCGCCTATCGATTTCTATTATTTAACTACTTTCAAGCTAGGACGCCCACCTGGGGCTGGACGTGACGGCGCGCTCGTGGCGGCCGAAGCATCATCGGATGGTGTCTCATCATCCGGCGGAGTAGGCTCAACCTCGAACACCATCCCCTGCCCATTCTCCCTTGCGTAGATAGCCATGACCGCTGCAGACGGGACGTGCAAGCTATGCGGAACACCACCGAAGCGCCCTTCGAAGCTGATCGCCTGGTTATCCATCTTCAATTGACGTACCGCACTGGGCGCCACGTTCAAGACGATCTGGCCATCACTGGCAAAACCATCCGGCACCTGAACGCCTGCATGATCAGCGTTGACCAGCAGATGCGGAGTGCAGTCATTGTCGACGATCCACTCGTACAACGCCCGTACCAGATAAGGTCGACTCGATGTCATATGCAACCCTCTTAGCGCATGCCGCGCTCAACGGCGGATAGACTGACCTGGAAGGCCTCCCGAGCAAAATTGATCTCCATGTAGTCGAGCAGCGGTTTCGCCGCTCGCGGCAAGTCAATTCCAAGTTTGGGTAAACGCCACAGGATAGGCAACAAGCAGCAGTCAACCAAGCTGATGTCATCACTCATGAAGAAAGGTTTTTCAGCAAATACGGGCGACACGCCCGTTAGGCTTTCGCGCAGCTCTTTTTGCGCCTGGGCACGCGCCGCATCAGCTGTACGGCGATCGCCAATCCTATCCACCAGCGCGCACCAGTCGCGCTGTACCCGATGTATTAGCAGGCGTGTATTGGCCCTGGCCACGGGGTATACAGGGAGCAACGGCGGATGCGGATAGCGCTCTTCGAGATACTCGGTGATCACACTCGGCTCATATAGCGCTAAATCACGATCCACTAGCGTCGGTACGCTGGCGTACGGATTCACCTCGGTCAGCCTGACCGGACAGTGCGCCGAATCAACGTCAATTATTTCGACACTGACGCCCTTTTCAGCAAGCACATAACGCACTCGATGCGAATAGTGGTCGGCGGGATCGGAATAGCAGGCCAACCGGTTGGTAGCGGCCATAGGGTCCCTCCTCAAAAAAATTTGCGATGGCAGAAAAAAACGCGCGCCCATGAGGGCGCGCGCAGGGTAACGCTAATAAGCGAAGGATCAGTGGATATCTTTCCAATATTCCCGCTTGAGCAGGTAGGCAAATACGAAGAAGAAGGCCAGGAACAGCAGCACATAGGTACCGATACGATGGCTTTCTAACTTGACCGGGTTAGCCGAGTACGCAAGGAAGGCCACCAGATTCTTGATCTTCTCGTCGTATTCGGCCTCGGTAAGCTCACCGGTACCTGGCACAACCGTCATGGCATGGCAGTCTTCGTGCGTGATCGGTGTACCGGTCAGCGGATCGAATTGCTTACGACCGTCTTCGACGATCTGAACCTGCTTGCACGCTACCGACTCACCTTCAGGCAGCTTGCTTGGCAACACCTGACGCCCCTGCAGCGGGGCCAGAACATGCGGCATGCCCACATTAGGGAACACCGTATTGTTGACCCCATACGGACGCGTAGGATCTTCATAGAAACTGCGCAGGTAGGTGTATAGCCAATCGTTCCCACGCACTCGCGCTACCAGCGTCAGGTCCGGCGGAGCGGCACCAAACCAGGTCTTTGCATCGACCGGCGTCATACCGATCTTCATGTGGTCGCCGATCTTGGCGCCAGTGAACACGATGTTGTCGAGCATGATCTCTTCGGGGATACCCAGATCTGTCGCAACACGCTCGTACCGCTGGTACTGCGCGCTGTGGCAGCCCATGCAGTAGTTGGTAAAGGTCTGTAGACCATCCTGCAACGCCGCCTTATCAGTCAGGTCAATATCGACCTCATCCAGGTGAACGCCAGTGCCAGCGGCGAAACCGAAGGCTGGCACCAGTGCAAGAATCAATGCAGCAAATTGCTTTTTCATCAGCCAGCCACCCTTTGCGGAACTACTTTAGTCTTCTCGAGCTTGGTGTAGAACGGCATCAGGATGAAGTAACCGAAGTAGATAGCAGTACAGATCCGAGATACCAATGTGCGCTCAGGCGTCGGAGAAAGCACACCAAGCACGCCAAGGATGACGAAGGAGATGCAGAACAACAGCAACGCAACCTTGCTCATCCAGCCCTTGTAACGCATCGACTTGACCGGACTACGGTCGAGCCAGGGCAGCACGAACAGCACCGCGATGGCAGCGCCCATAGCGATCACACCAAGCAGCTTGTCCGGGACCGCGCGAAGAATTGCGTAGTACGGGGTGAAGTACCAAACCGGCGCAATGTGCTCAGGCGTTTTGAAGGCGTTCGCCACTTCGAAGTTGGGCTTCTCGAGGAAATAACCGCCCATTTCCGGAAAGAAGAACACGATGGCGCAGAACACGAACAAGAACACTACTACACCGACGATATCCTTCACCGTGTAGTAAGGATGAAACGGAATACCATCGAGCGGCACACCGGCTTCGTTCTTGCTTTTTTTGATGTCGACACCCATTGGGTTGTTCGACCCAACTTCATGTAACGCCAAGATGTGCAGTACAACCAGCCCCAGGATCACAATCGGCAGCGCAATCACGTGCAGCGCGAAGAAGCGGTTCAGGGTGATGCCGGAAATCAGGTAATCACCACGGATCCACTGAGTCAGATCGTCGCCGATAACCGGGATAGCACCGAACAGCGAGATGATCACCTGAGCACCCCAGTAGGACATCTGCCCCCAAGGCAGCAGGTAGCCCATGAAGGCCTCTGCCATCAACGCCAGATAGATCATCATGCCGAAGATCCAGACCAGCTCGCGCGGCTTCTGATAGGAGCCATACAGGATCCCACGAAACATGTGCAGATAGACTACGACGAAGAATGCCGACGCTCCTGTGGAATGCAGGTAGCGAATGATCCAACCGTATTCGACGTCGCGCATGATGTATTCGACGGAGGCGAACGCACCTTCTGCAGACGGCTCGAAGCTCATCGTCAACCAGATACCAGTGAGAATCTGGTTGACCAGAACCAACAAGGCGAGAGAACCAAAGAAATACAGAACGTTGAAGTTCTTCGGCGCGTAGTACTTGCTTAGATGGTCTTCCCACATCTTGGTCGCGGGGAAGCGCGCATCGACCCATTCCATGAACTTGCTCATCACGCGCTCTCCTGATCCACGCCGATGACGACGATGGCGTCTGTCTCGTAGGTGTGCGGGGGAACCGGCAGGTTCAAGGGCGCAGGCTGGCCCTTGTAGACGCGGCCAGCCAAGTCATACTTCGATCCGTGGCAAGGGCAGAAATAACCTCCGAGCCAATCAGCACCTAGATCAGGCGCAGCCACTTCCGGACGGAAGGATGGGGAACAACCAAGGTGCGTGCACAGTCCGACCACAATAAGCACCTCTGGCTTGATCGAGCGAACCGTCGGATCGACATAGGTCGGCTGTACCGAAGCCTCGGAACTGGGGTCCGCCACCGTATCAGTCAGCTTGTCTAGATTCGTCAACGCCTCTTCGGTACGACGAAGGATAAACACCGGCTGACCACGCCATTCGGCAACCATCTGCTGGCCCGGCTCGATCTTGCTGATATTTACCTTAACCGGTGCACCGGCTGCCTTGGCCTTGGCACTCGGGAACCACGATCCCACGAACGGGACCGCGGCACCCACCGCTCCTGCAGCACCTACTACCGAAGTAGCGGCTACAAGGAAGCGACGCCGGCCAGCATTCACGCCGTCATTGCTCATTCAGTCGTCTCCCATCAGTTTCTTATGGCCTACCGAAAGCAGGCGTCTACTACGTGCGTCTACTGTAAAACGAGGCCGCTAAAAATTCGCCAAATGGTAAAGAAAACCCCCTCGCATGACAAGGTAATAACAGGATACAACCTTACGTCAGGCCCCGAAAATCGGGGCCTGACGCGTGACAAGCTGTCGCAGCAGCGAAACGGCAGCCATAAAAAAACGCCCAGCTCCGTGAGAAGCTGGGCGTTCTTTTTGAGAAGCCTGAATTAGCGCTTCGAGTACTGCGGACGCTTACGCGCCTTACGCAGACCGACTTTCTTACGTTCAACTTCGCGAGCATCGCGAGTGACGAAGCCAGCCTTGCGCAGAGCAGGACGCAGAGTCTCGTCATACTCCATCAGCGCACGGGTGATACCGTGACGGATCGCACCGGCCTGACCACTCACACCACCACCCAGAACGGTTACGTAGATGTCGAACTTTTCGACAGTCTCGGTCAGTTCCAGAGGCTGACGAACGACCATGCGAGCGGTTTCACGCCCGAAGAAGTTGTCCAGCTCACGGTTGTTGATGGAGATTTTGCCAGTACCCGGACGCAGGAATACGCGCGCGGTTGCAGTCTTACGACGGCCAGTGCCGTAGTTTTGAGTCGCCGACATAATGAACTATTCCGTTAAATCTTCAGTTCTTGGGGCTGCTGAGCGGTATGCGGATGATTGGCACCCTTATACACCTTCAGCTTACGGTACATGTCGCGACCCAGCGGGTTCTTAGGCAGCATGCCCTTGACCGCGGTCTCGATCACACGCTCTGGCGCCTTGGCGATCAGCTTCTCGAAGTTGATCGACTTGATGCCACCCGGGAAACCGGAGTGAGAGTAGTACATCTTGTCGGTGGTTTTCGCACCGGTAACACGCACTTGCTCGGCATTGATAACGACGATGTAATCACCGGTATCGACGTGAGGGGTATATTCCGCCTTGTGCTTGCCACGCAGGCGGCTAGCGATTTCGGTTGCCAGACGACCCAGGGTCTGGCCGGCAGCGTCGACGACGAACCAGTCGCGCTTGACGGTTTCCGGTTTAGCAGTAAAAGTCTTCATTCGTTATAGCCTCAGGGGCCGCCCTGAAAATAAGACGGCGAATCTTACTGAATGGTGCTCGCCCTGGCAAGACCAGGACAGCCGGAAACAGACGCTATCGGGGGCTCGGGTCAGCGCGTCCGCTACGGCAGTGTTCGGTAGGCTAGGCATCCCCTACCTTGTTTTTGCGTCAACGGGCTAGGCATCCCCGGCGACAGGCTGCGGAATTATCCGGATTACCAGCCAAATAGCAAGCAGCTTATCGCCGTTCTGAGCAGGCGGCGTGCCGCGGCGAAATCAGGGAGCTGCTGCCAGTACCCGCCTACCGTGACGAATACCCCCGCACCACTGCGAAGCAGGAAACTTATCGCCTGCTCTACTATCCCAACCGAGATCTCTTCAAACGCAAGGACACTGCATGGAAAAGCGCCAACTAGGCCGTACTGATCTTGACGTCACGGCGCTCTGCCTGGGCACTATGACTTGGGGCGAGCAGAACAATGAAAGTGAAGCTTTCGCCCAGATGGATCGCGCGAAAGCTGCAGGCATCAATTTCGTCGACACCGCCGAAATGTACCCGGTACCGCCGAAGCCGGACACCTATGCCACCACTGAGCGCTACATAGGTAACTACTTCAAGGCACGCGGTAATCGTGCCGACTGGATCCTGGCCAGCAAGATCGCCGGCCCCGGCAACGGCATCAGCCACATCCGCGACGGCCAACTGAAGATGAATCGCCAGCACATCGTTGCTGCATTGGATGCGAGCCTGCAGCGCCTGCAAACGGATTGGATAGATCTTTATCAGCTGCATTGGCCGGAGCGCAGCACAAACTTCTTCGGCCAGCTCGGCTACCGTCACCAGGATCAGGACTTCACGCCGATCGAGGAAACGCTAGAGGTGCTCGACGAGCAAGTAAGAGCCGGCAAGATCCGCCATATCGGGCTATCGAACGAAACACCATGGGGCACCATGAAGTTCCTGCAGATCGCGGAAGCCCGAGGCTGGCCGCGCGCCGTATCCATCCAGAACCCCTACAACCTGCTCAATCGAAGCTTTGAGGTCGGGCTCGCCGAAATCGCCATGCGCGAGCAATGCGGACTCCTCGCCTACTCTCCGCTGGCCTTCGGCATGCTCAGCGGCAAGTACGAGCAAGGCGCACAGCCAGCCGGAGCACGACTGACGCTATTCAGTCGCTTCGCGCGCTACGCCAAGCCGGAATCGCAGGCGGCTTGCTCACGGTATGTGGCGCTTGCCAAGGAGCACGGACTGGACCCTGCACAAATGGCCCTGGCCTATGTAACCCAACAGCCTTTCGTAACCAGCAACATCATCGGCGCAACTTCAATCGAACAGCTAGAAAGCAATCTCGCAAGCTCGGAACTGCATTTATCAGCCGAGGTGCTCGAAGCCATAGAAGCCATTCACACTGCGCAACCCAATCCCGCACCCTGAGGGATAATGGACCAACTACCCGGCAATGGCAGCACTGCGCAAACCTTGCCGGCGCCACCACTCATAGCCTTTGGCGCAAGGAGCGCATAGATGATCGCTGCCGAATTGCTTGCCCCGCCCAGCCTAGTGCTGGGGTGGCTGCTCTATGCCGCCGGACTGATATGGGCCTGCATGCGTGCACCATGGGTCGAGCTGTTTAGCGATACGCGGCGCCAGCACCTGCTGTTCGGCGCGGTCCTCGCGGTCTTTCTGCTTTGGCTGGTCCGCCGAGACTTCGATTCGGGTTTGTCTTTCCACTTCATTGGACTGACGGCGGTCACGCTACTGCTCGACTGGCCCTTGGCGATTCTCGCTGCCTTTGTCGCCCAACTTGGATTGACGGTCACAGGCCACCAGCAATTGGTTGCCCTCGGCCTGAATGGCGTGCTGCTGGTATTGATACCGGTGACGGTCACCGAAGCTTGCGCGATCGCCGTGGAGCGCACCCAGCCTCGCAACCTATTCGTCTATATATTCTTCTCAGGTTTTTTTGCGGCCGGCCTCGCGACCCTGATCTGCATCCTGGCAGGGCTCGGAATCTTGCTGATCGACGGCCTCTATCCAATGCCTCCCTGGCTGGATGACTTCGCCGGGTACATCTGGCTGGTGATGTTTCCCGAGGCTTTTATCAACGGCGCGGTCGTCAGTGCGTTAGTGGTTTTCTATCCGGACTGGATGGAAACATTCAACCGCAGTCGCTACTTGCAGGCTCCTTGGAAAGACGACAGCAACGATGATATGTGAGTAAGCCGTAGCGCTAGCCAGCCGCACAACCAAGCCGCGACGCGAACGCGCCCTCAGTGCTGGCGCGGCGGCATATCGTCGGAAAACAGATCATCCTCAAGCTCATTACCTGGGATCGCATGCTCTTCCGATGCCCAGGCACCCAAGTCGATCAGCTTGCACCGCTCCGAACAGAAAGGTCGATTCGCACTCTTCACACTCCACTCAACCGGCGCGCCGCATGTCGGGCACTCAACAACCGCAGTACTCATTCCTGACCTCCTCGTAGCGTCAGATAAAAACCATGTAAACGTTTAACCTCACTTTCCAGCCAGGTCCGGTCGCGATCATTGACCAGCACATCATCAGCATGACGCAAGCGCTCTTCGCGGCTGGCCTGTGCGTTGAGAATGGCGCGGATCTGCGCTTCGCTGGATTGATCACGCTGGATGGCGCGCTCCAACTGCAGCGCCTCTGGCACATCGACCACCAATACGCGCGCAACCTGCTGGTGCTGACCGGACTCTACCAATAATGGCGAAACCATGATCGCGTACGGAGAGGTCGCCTGAGCGAGGCGCTCGGCGGTCTCCTGGCGTATTAGCGGATGTAACAGCTGCTCAAGCCACTTGCGCTGGTCCGGCTCTCTAAACACCAGCTCACGCAGTGCCGCTCTATCCAGACCACCGTCAGACGCGAGAACACTCTGACCGAACCGCTCGACAATCAGCCCTAGGGCCGGCCGGCCTGGCTCGACAACCCAGCGTGCGGCATGGTCAGCATCGACCCAATGCACCCCGAGGCGGCCGAACGCTTCCGCAACCGCGCTCTTGCCGCTACCGATACCACCGGTCAAACCAAGCACCCAAGGCTTCATCAGGAACCGTCCAAAAGGCAAAAACGACGCGCAGTAGTAACGTTTGAATTGCGGGGATGCAAGAGCAAGGTCGATGCCTGACCGAATTGATCGACGTTTCTAGAACTGAAGGAGCCAGCATTCGCCAAGGGGGACGAACGTCACACCAAAGCAACACGTTGCAGCCTGTTGAACGATGCTGGGGAGTCGACGTCGCTGCACTTATCTTTGCAATCGTGGTGCTACAAGCAGCTCTCAGAAGCGAGACCAGCAGTGAGCTCCTGCTCTGCCTATGGGGCCAGCCTATCACTCCCCCCGCTAGTGCGTGGGGTGGCCAACTAGCCGGCGGGAAACCGCTAAAGCGAACCAGCCCCGGATACACCAACCGCTAGAACCTGGCAAATTGCAGATAGGCCGAAGTGATCTGGTCGCCCCAGAGCAAAGCGACCCATCCCGCAATGGCGAGGTAGGGGCCAAAGGGAATTGTCGTGCCGCTATCCGCCTTCTGCATGCGCAGCATGATCGTACCCAACACCGCGCCCACGACGGACGAAAGCAAAATGGTCAGCGGCAAAACTTGCCAACCACCCCAAGCGCCCAGCATCGCCAGCAGCTTGAAGTCGCCGTAACCCATGCCCTCCTTGCCAGTCACAAGTTTGAACAGCCAGTACACCGACCACAGGCTCAGATAGCCAGCAACAACCCCCCACACTGCATCAGGCAACGGCGCAAACAAACCAAAATGGTTAGCGATCAAGCCCAGCCAAAGCAGAGGCAACACAAGGGAGTCAGGCAACAACTGATGATCAACATCGATCATGCTCATCGCCAGCAGGCCCCACGTCAGCAACAGCATCGCACCGGCCTGCCAGGAAAAGCCAAAGTGCCAAGCCACATAGCCGGACAAAAGACCGCAGAGTAACTCGACCAAGGGGTAACGACTGCTGATCGGCGCACGGCACGACGAGCATTTGCCGCGCAGCACTAGCCAGCTGACCAAGGGGACATTTTCCCAAGGGCGTATCTCATGGTCGCACTGTGGGCAGTGAGAGTTGGGCAGAACCAAATTGAATGTCGCAGTCGGCTCGACGGGCAGCTCGAGATACTCACGCGCCTGAGCACGCCAGTCCCGCTGCATCATGATTGGCAGGCGATGGATCACTACGTTGATAAAGCTTCCCACCAGCAGGCCCAGCACCAGCGCGCATAAAACAAAGGCCAGCGTGTTGCTGGCCAGAAAAGTCACCACTTCCATTTTTAGACCACAGCCCCAAGCTGGAAGATCGGCAGGTACATGGCAATGATCAAACCACCCACCAGTACGCCCAACACCGCCATGATCATTGGTTCCATAAGCGCGGTGAGCCCGTCCACCATATTGTCCACTTCATCTTCGTAGAACGTCGCCACCTTCGCCAACATTTCATCTAGGGATCCGGACTCTTCGCCGATCGCAGTCATCTGGATGGCCATGCTCGGGAAGGTACCAGTCGTTCGCATGGAGAAGTTCAGCTGCATACCGCTGGAAACGTCACTCTTGACCTTCACCGTGGCATTGCGGAAGACCACATTGCCGGTAGCTCCTGCTACAGAGTCCAACGCATCCACCAGCGGCACACCCGCAGCGAAGGTCGTCGCCAGGGTCCGCGCGAAACGCGCCACTGCCGACTTGTAGAGGATGTCACCCACGATCGGCATCTTGAGCAGGAACCGATCGAACCAGTTACGAAAACCCTCGGACTTGCCGTGAGCCGCCTTAAAGGCATAGGCAGCGCCGAACAAACCAAGCAGCACAAGATGCCACCAGGCTTGCAACGCCTCGGACAGACCAATGACCATCAACGTGAATGCAGGCAGTTCCGCACCGAAGTTGGCGAAGACATCCTGAAACTGCGGGACCACCTTGATCAGCAAGATCGCCGACACGATCACCGCAACTAGCACAACCGCGATGGGGTAGTTCATCGCTTTTTTAATCTTCGCCTTCAGCGCCTCGGTCTTTTCCTTGTAGGTCGCGACCCGGTCCAGCAAGGTCTCCAGCGAGCCGGACTGCTCGCCCGAATCGACCAGGTTGCAATACAGGTCATCGAAGTACTGAGGTTTCTTACGCAGCGCCGTAGCAAAGCTGTTACCCGCTGCAACCTCCTGCTTGAGGTCGTCGACCAGCTTGCGCATGTTCGGGTTATCGAAGCCCTCGCCGATGATGTCGAAGGATTGCAGCAGCGGAACGCCGGCCTTCATCATTGTCGCCATCTGCCGTGTGAACAGGGCGATGTCCATCGGCTTGATCTTCTTGCCAGCGCTGAACAGCGACACTGACTTCTTGCGCACCTTCTGCGGGTTCACGCCCTGCTTGCGCAGCTGCGCCTTGACCAGTGCGGGGCTTACGCCGCTCAGCTCGCCTTTTATCTTTGCGCCCTGTCTGTTCGTCCCTTCCCAGGTGAAGACACTGGTTTTTACCGCTTTCTGCGCCATGTTAGTCCTTGGTCACCCGGTTGACTTCTTCCAGGCTGGTCACGCCCTGCATGGCTTTTACAAGAGCCGATGTACGCAGATCGTTGAAGCCGTCTTTACGCATCTGGGTGGAAATGTCGATGGAGTTGCCGTCCTCCATGATAATCCTGGCCAGTGCCGGCGTGTTTTTAACCACTTCATAAATACCGACACGGCCCTTGTATCCGCCTTTGCAATTTTCACAGCCTATCGGGCCGTAGATTTTGAAGGTACCGATCTTGTCGGCAGGGAAGCCCTCTTCCAACAGGGCATCGCGCGGCAGCTCCACCTCCTTCTTGCAGGTGCCGCAGAGTTTGCGAGCCAGCCGCTGGGCAATGATCAAGTTGACGGAAGTGGCAATATTGAAGGCCGCCACGCCCATATTGCGTAGCCGCGTCAGGGTTTCGGCGGCGCTGTTGGTGTGCAGCGTCGACATCACCATATGGCCGGTCTGCGCGGCCTTGATGGCAATCTCGGCGGTCTCCAGGTCACGGATTTCGCCGACCATGATGATGTCCGGGTCCTGACGCAGAAACGCCCGCAGCGCCTGGGAGAAATCCATGCCCTGACGAGGATTGACGTTAACCTGGTTGATACCCTCAAGATTGATTTCCACCGGATCTTCGGCGGTGGAGATATTCACATCCACCGTATTGAGAATATTCAGGCCGGTGTACAGCGATACCGTCTTGCCCGATCCCGTAGGGCCGGTGACCAGAATCATGCCCTGCGGCTGCTTGAGGGCATTCATGTACAGCTCTTTCTGGTTTTCTTCGTAGCCCAGGGCATCGATCCCCATCTGCGCACTGGACGGATCGAGAATTCGCATCACGATTTTCTCGCCCCATAGGGTCGGCAGGGTGTTAACGCGGAAGTCGATGGCTTTGGTCTTGGACAGCTTCATCTTGATCCGGCCATCCTGCGGTTTGCGGCGCTCGGAAATGTCCAGCCCGGCCATTACCTTGAGACGCGCAGAGATGCGAGGCGCCAGCTGGATCGGTGGACGGGCTACCTCGTGCAAAATGCCATCCGTACGGAGCCGGACACGAAATGTCTTCTCATAGGGCTCGAAATGCAGGTCGGATGAACCGCCACGAATGGCATCAAGCAGCATCTTGTTGACGAAGCGAACGACCGGGGCGTCGTCGGCTGCCTCGCCTGCATCATCATTTGCCGAATCATCTGACACGGTTTGAACGTCCACCCCGTCCAAGTCCACGTCGCCCAGATCCTCCAGGCCGGACGTCGAGCTCTCGAAAAACTTGTCGATGGCCTGCCCGAGCTTGTCGTCCTCAACCAGAATGGCCTCGGTCGTCAGCCCGGTGCTGAACTGAATATCCGTGACAGCCTGCTGGTTGGTCGGGTCCGACACCGCCACGTACAGCTTATGGCCGCGTTTTATCAACGGCAGTACACGGTGCTGGCGCGCCAGCTTTTCAGAGACTACGTCCTTTAGTTGACTTTCCTTATCCAGCGCGTTGAGGTCCATGTACGCAACACCGAACTGTTCCGCTGCCAGTTCAGCGACCGCCCGACCATTGGCAAGCTTGTTCTGCACAACATAGGTCACCAGCGACAGCTTGTTACGCGCCGCCTGCTGTTGCGCTTGCTGTGCAGTCTTGTCGTCGAGCAGGCCGGTCAGCACCATCTGCTTGGCCAGGCCGGAAAGGGCAACGTTGTCGGTCATGAGCATAGTTCTTCCGGATTAATGCCCGCCTTATAGCGCAGATAGCTGGGCATGCCAAACCGCGTCATCGAAGGTGACGAAATTTGTCAGAAGCGCGCGGATCCAGGCAGCGTGCATAGTTCACATTGTGTCTCCGAGCCACGCAAATCGCGGGCTAACAAAGTTGGCACGCCGGCTGCAATAGGGAGAGCAGGCTCAACTGCCTGAACATTTCAAGGAGAAACACATGAAAGCTCAGATGCAAAAAGGTTTTACCCTGATTGAATTGATGATCGTTGTAGCGATTATTGGTATTTTGGCTGCGGTGGCGCTGCCGGCTTATCAGGACTATACGACTCGCGCCAAGATCACTGAAGTGAACCTCCAGGTAAGCGCCTGTAAAAACGCCGTTGCTGAGTTCCTACAAGCAAACGGATCGTTTCCTGCAAACGCTAACGCCGCAGGTTGCAATAGCACAGTCGCAACTAAATACATGGCAGCAGGCTTAGCAGTCGACTCTGCATCAGGGAAGATCACTTCAGGCGCGATCCAGAACACCGGCTCCGCTGCAGACGGGAAGGTGTTGATTCTCCAGCCAACTTCGGATGCTGCTCGTACTACTGCTCTTGCTACCGCAGCAACGCCCATCCAGGGATGGTCTTGCGGAACCGACGCAACTGGCGGTGATCTCAAGTATTTCCCAGCTAGCTGCCGTCAGGCTGCACTTGGAGGCCTATAACGAGGTAATGCGGATCAATTCGTAAGATGGATTAGCGAAGCGTAATCCGTCATTCATTGCGAACCTATTGTACCCGCCATTGCAAACTAAACGCCCCGCCTTCGTGCGGGGCGTTTTGCTGTTAGTGGGGGGTAACCTAGATCCCGCGGCGATGGATACCCCGTTACGGCGGCTCACTTGTCGCGGGATGAAATCGCCGCAGGCGGCTCCGTCAGTTACCGCGAATGGGCACACACCTCGGCCAACACCGCAACCGCACCCATTCTCTCGAACGTCGGATTAAGCTTTCGGCTAATCCAACCTACGTTGGCGGAACCCCGTATTATTTCGTCACCGGGGGCTCTTTCCATAGAGGGAGTCGCCGTAGGCTCTCCCGTCGTCTTGCCTGGATAGGCACGCGCCTCAGCCAACCCCCACACCGTTCCAACCATCCGTACGTCGGACTCGTTACTCCGATTGGCCTTCAGCCGACTTGCTGGGCTAGCAGCGGCTCTTTTTGCTCACGAGACAAAGTCGTGGGCGATACCGACTCATTGGTGGATTCATGAGCTTTACCGTTTACCTGTCCGGCGAAATTCACACCGACTGGCGCGACGAGATCAAGCGTGGCGCAGCCGCAGCCGCAGCCGGATTGGATGTGCTATTCACTTCAGCCGTAACCGATCACGAAGCCAGCGATGCCGCCGGGGATTGCCTAGGCGCCGAGCCCAATGCCTTCTGGCGCGACCACAAGTCGTCCAAGGTCAATGCAATCCGCACCAAGACGCTGATCCATCAAGCGGACCTCGTGGTGGTGCGTTTTGGCGACAAGTACAAGCAGTGGAACGCGGCGTTCGATGCCGGTTACTGCGCGGCTCTGGGCAAGCCTTATGTCACGCTGCATGACGACGACATCGTGCACCCGCTGAAGGAAGTCGATGCGGCAGCCATGGCTTGGGCCACCACTACCGAACAGGTCGTGGAAATTCTGAAATACGTGGTGCAGTAAGACCCGGAGTGACTTGCAAGTGCCACGGATCAAATCCCTGGATCATTCTTAAGCGATCCGCCTGCCCCAACAAAAACAAACCCCGCCACTTGGGCGGGGTTGATCATCAGCTGAACGCCCTGGCTACCCAAGGCGGAATGGCTTACTTCATTGATCAGATAGCGCCACGCTTGCGCAGCAGATCAATAACCTGCTTGGCACTCTCCTCGACCGTAAGCGATTCAGTGTCGATCACCAGATCAGCGTTCACCGGTACATCGTAGGGGAAGGACTCGCCCGGGATGTTGTCGCCACCTGCCGCATACAGCCCCTGCGGATCGCGCTGTTGGCAGGCCTGCGGTGAAGCCTGAACATAAACGGTGATAGCCCGATCGGTGCCGATCAACGCCTTGGCCTGTTCGCGACCTTCGGCATCTGGCGCGACGAACGCGGCGAGGGTCAGCAGACCGGCTTCGTTGAACTGACGGGCCACATGGGCAGCACGGCGCCAGTTCTCGGTGCGACCGGCGCGATCCTGCGGCAGACCCTTGTTCAGGTCATGGCGCAGGTTCTGGCCGTCCAGCACGTAAACCGCACGGCCCATGTCGAACAGCTTGCGTTCGACCGCATAGGCCAGCGTGCTCTTGCCGGCGCCGGACAACCCGGTGAACAGCACGGTTGCCGGCTGCTGACCGAAGCGGCTTGCACGCTCTTCGGTAGATACATGAGCCAGGGCACCGTGATGACCTGAGGTGCCATGACCGACCGGGTCGGCGATGATCATGCCTGCACCGACGGTGCCGTTGGTGAGGCGGTCAATGATGATGAACGAGCCGGTAGCTGGATTCCGCGCATATCCATCCAGCGCAATCGCAGCGTCCAGGCTGACCTTGACCCGCCCGATCTCGTTCAGCTGCAGGCTACTGGCCGGGCCATGCTCCAACGTGTTCACGTCCACACGATGAGTGATGCTGGCGATGGAGCCCGGCACGTAGCTGGTGGCGCGTTTGATATCGTATTTCTTGCCCGGCAGCATCGGCTCTTCAGCCATCCAAACCAGCATGGCGTCGAAACTGTCAGTGATGCGCGGCAGGTTGTCGGCATGCACGAGCATGTCACCACGGGAGACGTCGATTTCGTCTTCCAGCGTCAGAGTGATCGCTTCGCCTGGTGTCGCCTGCTCCAGCTCACCGTCGTAGGTCACGATGGATTTGACGGTGCTGCGCTTGCCGGACGGCAGTACAACGATTTCATCACCCTTGCGCACGATGCCGCTGGCCAGGGTGCCTGCGAAGCCACGGAAGTTGAGGTTGGGACGGTTGACGTACTGCACCGGGAAGCGCAGGTCGTCGAAGTTGCGGTCGCCAGCGATCTCGACGCTTTCGAGAATTTCCATCAGCGACTGCCCTTCATACCAAGGCGCGCGCTCGGAACGGTTGACCACGTTATCGCCCTTGAGCGCGGACATCGGCACAAAATGCAGAGACGACGGCTTGAGCTCGATACGTTCGGCAAAGGCCAGGTAATCGGCCTTGATTCGCTCGAATACGGACTGGTCGAAGTCCATCAGGTCCATCTTGTTGATGGCCACGACGATGTGCTTGATGCCCAGCAACGAGGTGATGAAGCTGTGGCGCTTGGTCTGGGTCTGCACGCCGTAGCGGGCGTCGACCAGGATGATCGCCAGGTCGCAGGTCGAGGCTCCGGTCGCCATGTTGCGCGTGTACTGCTCATGGCCGGGGGTGTCGGCAATGATGAACTTGCGCTTGGCAGTGGAGAAATAGCGGTAGGCAACATCGATGGTGATGCCCTGCTCGCGCTCGGCCTGCAGGCCGTCGACCAGCAGCGCTAGGTCGACATCATCGCCCGTAGTGCCGGATTTCTTCGAATCGCGGGTAATTGCTTCAAGGTGATCTTCATAGATCATCTTCGAGTCGTGCAGCAGGCGCCCAATCAGGGTGCTCTTGCCATCGTCGACGTTGCCGCAAGTGAGAAAGCGCAGGAGCTCTTTGCGCTCGTGCTGCGCCAGGTACGCGAGGATGTCCTCGCTGATCAAATCAGACTGATGAGACATGGTGCGGAATCCTTAGAAGTAGCCCTGACGTTTCTTTTCTTCCATCGAACCTGCGCCATCGTGGTCGATGACACGGCCCTGACGTTCGGAAGTACGCGTCAGGAGCATTTCCTGGATGATCTCGGGAAGGCTTGACGCCGTGGATTCCACCGCACCGGTCAATGGGTAGCAGCCAAGGGTACGGAAGCGGACCATGCGCTTCTCGATGCGTCCCTTCTCCTCGTCGGTGAGGTGCTCGAGGATGCGCTCGTCATCGATCATGATCAGCGTGCCGTTCTTCTCGATAACCTCGCGCTCGGCGGCGTAATACAAGGGCACAATCGGGATCTGTTCCAGATAGATGTATTGCCAGATATCCAGCTCGGTCCAGTTCGACAAGGGGAAGACGCGGATGGATTCGCCCTTCTTCACGTTGCCGTTGTAGACGTTCCAGAGTTCCGGGCGCTGATTCTTTGGGTCCCAGCGGTGCTTGTTGTCGCGGAAGGAGTAGACGCGCTCCTTGGCACGAGACTTCTCTTCGTCGCGGCGGGCGCCGCCGAAAGCTGCATCGAAGCCGTGCTTGTCGAGCGCCTGCTTGAGGCCCTCGGTTTTCATGATATCGGTGTGCTTGGCGCTGCCATGGGTGAACGGGTTGATGTTCTGCGCCACGCCATCCGGGTTGATGTGCGTGATCAGGTCCAGATCCATCTCGTTGACCATCTGCTCGCGGAACCGGTACATCTCCTGGAACTTCCAGCGCGTATCCACGTGCATCACCGGAAACGGCAGACGCCCAGGGAAGAAGGCCTTGCGCGCCAGATGCAGCATAACGGCCGAATCTTTACCGATGGAATAGAGCATCACCGGATTGTCGAACTCGGCGGCCACCTCACGGATGATGTGGATGCTTTCCGCCTCCAGCTGTTTCAGATGCGTCAGTTTGTCGACCATGGCTACTCACGAATTTGCAGATGGGACGGCCGGCACGGCCGGAACGAGGCGCAACTTTAGCACGGCATTAGATTCTAATCAGGACGCCTGTTAGATCTAAATGCTCTAGCTTTATGCCGGGCGAAGCCTTCCCTACTTTCCGAATCACACAGCCCCGCAGCCTTCGAAGGCGCCGCGTCACGCGGGATTTGGACAATCGATAAACAGATGCTCGATGGCAAACCGCTTCGCCAGATGTTCACCCAGTGCCTGAACGCCATACCGCTCAGTGGCGTGATGACCGGCGGCGAAAAAGCTCAGTCCGTTTTCGCGTGCGATATGCACCGTGGGCTCCGAAATTTCTCCCGTCAGGTACGCATCGACGCCTGCAGTTACCGCTTGATCGATATAGCCCTGTGCACCGCCAGTGCACCAGGCAATCCGCCTGATCAAGCCAGGCCCTTCAACCATCAGCGGCTCACGCCCAAGCGCAGCGTGAACTCGACGCATGAAATCAGCCGGCGTAAGCGGCGTATCGAGGGCGCCCACAAGCCCGACCGAACGAGGATTATCCGGCTCCAAAGCGCCCTCAATGGTCAACGCGAGCAGGCGCGCCAACTGCACGTTGTTACCCACCTCGGGATGGACGTCGAGTGGCAGGTGATAGGCAAGCAAACTGATGTCATTGCTGAGCAGTGTTTTCAGCCGGCGCTGCTTGATTCCAACTACATGCGGATCTTCGTTCTTCCAGAAATAGCCGTGGTGCACCAGCACCACATCGGCTTGCGCCTCGACGGCTGCATCCAGCAACGCCTGGCTAGCGGTGACGCCGCTGACGATGCGCTGTACCTGCGGGCGCCCCTCCACCTGCAAGCCGTTAGGACAATAATCAGGAATCTTCGCGGCGTTCAGGAAGCGGTCGGATTCATCGACCAGGGTGGTCAGCGCGACAGCCATGCAAGCATCCTCCTATGGGATCAGTGACTAGAAAGCGGCGTTATTTACGAAAAAACAGACGAGACAAACATCAGAAAATGTCGCGGATTAACCGTTCTAGACGGTGCGTTGCAGTTTTGCCGCCGGCAAGGCTGCATTTCACAGCCAGCTTCGTATAATGCCGCCACCTTAAGAGGCGCTCTCGCCTTCCGCAACCTGCTCGGACGTCCCATCGCGATGATCAATGCCCTGCGTTTTTTTGGCTGGCCGTTGCTGGTAGGCCTGCTAGTGGCCCTGCTGATCATTCAGCGCTACCCGCATCTGGTAGGGCTCGGCGCCGAGCCGGAGTACAGCCTGCAGCAAGCGCCGCTGATCGGCATCCCCCAGCAAGGCCCCTACTCCTATGCCAACGCAGTCAGCAGCGCTGCGCCCGCAGTGGCTAATCTCTACACCACCAAGGTGATCGATAGCGCCAGCCAGCCGCCCATGCTCAAGGACGATCCGCTGTTCCGGCGCTTCTACGGGGACAACTTGCCGCGTCAACGTCGCATGGAATCGAGCCTGGGCTCGGCGGTGATCATGAGCCCGGAAGGCTACCTGCTGACCAACAACCACGTCACGGCGAATGCGGAACAGATCGTCGTGGCATTGCGCGATGGTCGGGAGACCCTGGCACGGGTAATCGGCAGCGACCCTGAGACCGATCTAGCGGTGCTCAAGATCGACCTGGCGGACCTGCCTGCGATCACCATCGGCCGCTCGGATGGCATTCGCATCGGGGACGTGACGCTGGCGATCGGTAATCCGTTCGGCGTGGGGCAAACCGTGACGATGGGCATCATCAGCGCAACCGGCCGTAACCAGCTGGGACTGAATACCTACGAGGACTTCATCCAGACCGACGCGGCGATCAACCGCGGTAACTCGGGTGGTGCGCTGGTGGATACTGCCGGCCACCTGATCGGCATAAACACGGCAATCATCTCCGAGTCCGGCGGATCACAGGGCATCGGCTTCGCCATCCCGGTGAAGCTCGCCATGGACGTAATGAAATCCATCATCGAGCATGGCCAAGTCATTCGCGGCTGGCTAGGTGTCGAGGTGCAATCGCTCACACCGGAACTGGCAGAGTCCTTCGGCCAAGCCGGTCGGCCCGGAATCGTTGTTGCTGGTGTCTACCGCGATGGGCCGGCTGAACGCGCTGGTCTGCTGCCGGGCGACCTCATCCTCAGCATCGATGGTGCGCAGGCAAGCGATGGTCGCAGTTCAATGAACCAGGTTGCCCAGGTGCGACCCGGGGACAAAATCGATATCGACATTCTGCGCAACGGCAAGCCGCTGACGCTGACGGCCGAGGTGGGCATGCGACCACTGGTGGAGAAAGCTCCGCAATAACCCGCTCGTTCGGCCGAGCAATCAAGCGGGGTGCGTACTCGACGCTCAAGCAGGCCTAGGCTTTGCGTCCTCAGTGAGGCGAGAACCGTAGCGGTAATTCAACTGAGCCAGAGAGGCCACTGTAGGGACGAAACACTCCTGCCCGGTCTATGCCGAGCAGATTGTTCGGGGACGGCGATACGATCAAACTGGCCGCTGCTACCACCGACGCCGGAGATAGCAGCTGCATGTGACTGGACGCTTGCAGCGCGCCGGATTAGCCGATGTGCTTTAGCGCATCGAGTAATGCCTGATTCTGCTCCGGCGCCCCGATAGTGATCCGCAGAAACTGCTCGATGCGCCCCTGCTTGAAGTGCCGCACGATAACGCCGTGTTCGCGAAGCCCGGCTGCCAGCGCAGCGGCGTCGCGCTGCGGATGCCGGGCGAAGATGAAGTTCGCTGCCGAGGGCAGCACCTCAAAGCCTAACGCCTGCATCGCAACGGTTACGGCTTCGCGACTGGCGATCACCTGCTGGCAGGTTTGCTCGAAATAAGCGCGGTCTTCGAACGCAGCCGCAGCGCCGGCAATGGCGATGCGGTCCAGCGGGTAGGAGTTGAAACTGTTCTTGATGCGCTCCAGAGCCTCAATAAGATCCGGATGCCCTACTGCAAGCCCCACACGCAGCCCTGCCAGCGAGCGAGATTTGGATAATGTCTGGGTAACCAGCAGGTTCGGGTAACGATCCACTAATGCGATTGCCGACTCACCGCCGAAGTCGATATAGGCCTCATCGACCACAACGACCGAATCGGGTTTTTTCTGCAGCAGCCGCTCGATGGCCTCAAGCGGCAGCAGGCAACCTGTCGGCGCGTTGGGATTGGGAAAAATTATTCCCCCGTTTGGCCGAGCGTAATCGGCCACCTCGATCTGAAACTTGTCATCCAGCGCGATAGCCTCATGGGCGATGCCATACAGGGCGCAATAGACCGGGTAGAAGCTGTAGGTTACGTCGGGAAACAGCAGCGGCTTGCCATGCTGGAAGAGCCCGTGAAAGACGTGGGCCAGTACCTCGTCCGAGCCATTGCCGACGAAAACCTGGTCCGGCCGGACGTGATAGTAATCAGCGACGGCGCGCTTGAGTCGCTCACCGTTCGGATCCGGATACAGCCGCAGGTTGTCGTTCAGCTCAGCCTGCATCGCTGCGAGCGCCTTGGGCGACGGCCCGTAGGGGTTCTCATTGGTGTTGAGCTTGACCAAATTGGTCAGCTTCGGCTGCTCACCGGGCACATAGGGAACTAGCTCTTTTACGAAGGGGCTCCAGAATTTGCTCATCCGCCCTTCTCTCCTCAGAAAATGATCGATTGCCGCCGGGGGAGTCGGTCAGGCGTTCCCTACCGGTCGGGTTGGCAAGACAAAACAAGCGAAGCCTCATTCGCTCCGCTTGGTTACAGCTACCCCTTGATTCGGTACTCGGCGCTGCGTGCGTGAGCGGTAAGAGACTCACCCCGCGCGAGTACCGAGGCGACCTTGCCCAGTTCGGATGCACCTTCAGCCGAACAGTTGATGATCGAGGAGCGCTTCTGGAAATCGTACACGCCCAAGGGTGAGGAGAATCGCGCAGTGCCCGAGGTTGGCAAGACATGATTCGGCCCAGCGCAGTAATCGCCCAACGCCTCGGCCGTGTAACGCCCCATGAAAATCGCTCCCGCATGTCGAATCTGCGGCAGCCACGCATCGGGATCAGCCACTGATAGCTCGAGGTGCTCGGGCGCGATGCGATTAGCGACATCAATCGCCTGCTGCATGTCAGCAACCTGAATCAATGCCCCACGCCCCTGCAGCGAGGCGCGAGCGATTTCGCTACGTTCAAGGGTCGGCAGCAAACGGGAGATGCTTTCAGCGACTCGGTCGAGGAAAGCTGCATCCGGACTGACCAGAATCGACTGCGCATCTTCGTCGTGCTCGGCCTGGGAAAACAGATCCATGGCGATCCAGTCGGGATCGGTCTGGCCGTCGCACACCACCAGAATCTCGGAGGGGCCGGCGATCATGTCGATACCGACTTTGCCGAACACGTGGCGCTTGGCCGTCGCGACATAGATGTTGCCTGGCCCGACAATCTTGTCGACTGGCGGGACGCTTTCGGTTCCGTAGGCCAGCGCAGCGACAGCCTGAGCCCCACCGATGGTGAATACCCGATCGACGCCAGCGATGCACGCGGCAGCCAGCACCAGCTCGTTGATTTCACCGCGCGGAGTGGGGACCACCATCACGACCTCCGGCACCCCTGCAACCTTCGCAGGGATGGCGTTCATCAGCACTGACGATGGATACGATGCCTTGCCACCTGGCACGTACAGGCCCGCGCGATCAAGTGGCGTGACTTTCTGACCAAGCACGGTGCCGTCAGCTTCGGTGTAGGTCCAGGAGTCCTGCTTTTGCCTTTCATGATAGAGGCGGACACGTTCGGCGGCAGCTTCCAGCGCTTGGCGCTGGGCCGAGCTGATCCGTGTAAGCGCCAGCTCAAGCCGCTCACGCGGTAGGATCAGGTCAGCCATGGAGGCGACTTCAAGGCCATCAAAACGCTGGGTCAGCTCCACCAGGGCGGCATCGCCACGCTCGCGGACGGCCTTGATAATCTCCAGCACCCGCTGATTGACAGCATCATCGGACACGCTTTCCCAGCTCAACAGATGATCCAGGTGTCGCGCGAAATCGGGATCAGCTGCATTGAGTCGGCGGATGTCGATGGGAGCGGTCATAACGGGCCTCATGAAGGGATGAGTACAGCGATAGTCAGGCGCCCTAGACTAACAAGCCGACCGCGCGGGCACCTGGATATTTAGGCTATGACGCGGATAGGCTGGCCGGCCGTGTACCGCCGGGCCGTTGATCACTCGTGGTGGGCAATGGCGCTCTGGAGCGCGTCGATCAGGGCCTGGATGCGCGCATGCTGCATCTTCATTGAGGCCTTGTTGACCACCAGGCGCGAGCTGATCATGGCGATCAGTTCCTGGGGCTCCAACCCGTTGGCGCGCAGCGTGTTACCGGTGTCGACGACGTCGATAATCTTGTCTGCCAGCCCCACCAGAGGCGCAAGCTCCATTGAGCCGTAGAGCTTAATGATATCGACCTGCCGCCCCTGCTCGGCGTAGTAGCGCTTGGCGACATTGACGAATTTGGTCGCAACCCGCAGACGCCCCTTGGGCTCTGCTGCACCGACCTTTCCGGCCGTCATCAACTTGCAGTTGGCGATCCGCAGGTCCAGCGGCTCGTAAAGCCCTTGCCCGCCGTATTCCATCAGCACGTCCTTGCCCGCGACGCCAAGGTCCGCGGCGCCGTGCTCGACATAGGTCGGTACATCCGTGGCACGCACGATCAGCAGACGCACATCGTCTTGCGTAGTCGGGATGATCAGCTTACGGCTTTTTTCCGGATTCTCGGTGGGGACGATACCGGCGGCGGCGAGCAGCGGCAGCGTATCGTCGAGGATGCGGCCTTTGGACAGGGCGATGGTGAGCATGAACGGTTTATTCCTTGAAGCCTATTGATGGCGACCTTGGCATCGGCCCGGGCAATTGCAGACCTCGGCGGTGGGCTGCCAAAATCGAGCCGGCAACCCTAGCCTATTCCCTCAGTTAGCCCGGTACGCGGCGAATCTTGGCGCCCAGCAATTGCAGCTTTTCCTCGATGCACTCGTAACCGCGGTCGATGTGGTAGATGCGGTCGATCAATGTATCGCCCTCAGCCACCAAGCCCGCGATGACCAGGCTCGCTGACGCGCGCAGGTCGGTCGCCATGACCGGAGCACCCTTAAGCTTGGGCACGCCGGTCACGATAGCGGTATTGCCCTCGACAAGAATCTGCGAACCCATGCGATTCATTTCGTAAACGTGCATGAAGCGGTTCTCGAACACCGTCTCGATAACCGTCCCAGTGCCTTCAGCGATCGCGTTCATGGCAATGAACTGCGCCTGCATATCGGTCGGAAACGCAGGATAAGGCGCTGTGCGAATATTTACCGCTCTGGGCCGATTGCCCTTCATGTCCAGCTCGATCCAGTTGCTCCCGGTGTCGATGTGGGCACCGGCCTCTTCGAGCTTGTGCAACACCGCCTCGAGCAGCGTCGCATCGGTGTCCTTGAGCTTTACGCGTCCGCCAGTGGCGGCAGCGGCCACCAGATAGGTGCCCGTCTCGATGCGGTCGGGCATCACGCTATAACGGCCGCCACCCAGGCGCTTCACACCGTCGATGGTGATGGTGTCGGTACCGGCGCCGGATACTTGTGCACCCATGGCGTTGAGGAAGTTGGCCAGGTCGACCACCTCCGGCTCACGCGCGGCGTTCTCCAGCACGGAGCGGCCATTGGCCAATGCCGCCGCCATCATGATGTTCTCGGTACCGGTCACGCTGACGATATCGAAGAAGAAATGTGCACCGCGCAGGCCGCCAGCTGGCGCCTTGGCCTTAATGTAGCCGCCTTCGACGTCGATCTTCGCGCCCATTGCCTCCAGACCACGTATATGCAGATCCACCGGACGCGAGCCGATGGCACAACCGCCGGGCAGGGCCACCTCGGCTTCGCCGAACCGAGCCACCATTGGCCCCAGAACGAGAATCGAAGCACGCATGGTCTTGACCAGCTCGTAGGGCGCGACCAGCGTCTGGATGCTGCTGGCGTCGACTTCAACGCTGAGTTTTTCGTCGATGACCGGTTGCACGCCCATGCGGCCGAACAGCTCGATCATGGTGGTAATGTCGTGCAAGTGTGGCAGGTTGCAGACGGTCACTGGAGTATCGGCCAGCAAGGTAGCGGCCAGAATCGGAAGGGCCGAGTTCTTGGCGCCGGAGATGCGGATCTCGCCGTTGAGGCGGGCACCGCCGGTGATGATCAGTTTATCCATGAATGTTCCCGTAACCCGCAGGCTCGAAGCACTGGCGAAGAAGAGCCGCGCACGACTTTATCGGTCGCACACAGACTGAGAGATGCCTGTTATGACTGGCGATCAGCCACGCGCAAGCCAGTCGGCACGACTGAAGAATTTCATCGTAACGGCGTGGATGCTACCGTCGGCGATCCACGGATTCAGATGAGCATAAATCTGTTGCTGACGCTTGACCGGACTCATGCCCGCCAATTCGTCGCTGATCACATTCAATTGGAAGTTGCAGCCCTCGCCTTCGACTTCCACCTGAGCGCCTGAAAGCTTCTCTTCCAGAAAATTCTTAACTTCTACGGCCTGCATGTTCAACCTCGATCGGCGCCGGACGCGCACGGCCGGTCATCATACAAAAAAGCCCGGAGGCTGCGAACCCCAAAGCCGCGCTGACTGACGAAGCTGCATTCAGTCGAGCGTTTCGGCATCGGCGTCGCGCCGCTGCGGATGTCGGCTGCTGGGCGCCACCGCGGGGAAACGAGATGACGCGAAGCGCACCACCAGAATAGCCACCGCCAGCAGAAGGATCGCTCCGGAAATATAGACGACACCCATATCCGGACGGTGGTGGTGCGAGACGTCGGAGATCAGCAGCCGGGTCAACGCGGTGATTGCGACATAGATCAAAAAGCGCACCGGCATATGGTTGGTCTTGAAGTAGATACCCACCATCGCACCGAGCTCGAGATAGATGAACAGCAGCAGAATGTCATCAACGCTGATGCTGCCTTTCTCGACCATGCCTAGAAACGCAACCAACCCAGCCCAGGCGGTGACGGCACCGATCGCGAACAGCGACAGGTAGTGAAAGGTCTCGACCAGAAGATTACCCAACGACTCAGCGGCCAAGTGCACCTTGGCCCGCGTCGCTTCCGCCCAGCGCAGCAACATTACACAGCTCCTTCTGTTTCGTCCGCCAGCGAAAGAACATCCAGCAAACCGGATACCCGCGCTAGGTCCCGCATGTCAGCGGGCAAACCAGTAATAACAAGCTCATCGCCCTGTTTCTGCACATCCCGGGTGAAGGCCAAAAGCAAAGACAAGCCGACACTACTGGATCGTTCAACCTCGGAGCAATCGACCAACACGCGCGTGCCCTTGGCCTGACGAATCAGCGCCTGCCCCTGCCGACGCAAGGCTGGGCCGGACTGGTAGTCGAGCACGCCCGACAGGCGAATCTCGCCGTCAGCGCCCCGCTCAACCCGTCCGTCACTCATCGCCCGCCGCCCGTTGACCCGCCTCGGTGTCCTTGGCTCGCGCCACTACCTCGGCCCAACCATCGATGGTCTTATCCAGATCGTCATTGTTCTTCTGCATCGAATCGGCAAATTGATCTCGGAACAGCTTGCCGATATTGATTCCATTGATGATGACGTTGCGAACCATCCAAACCCCATCATGATTGACCATGGTGTACGACACGGGATAAATCTCGCCCTGACGACCCGTTACTTCCATACCGACACTGGTGCGCTCCGGGTCCTGCTTGCCACTGGCGGGAAGGACCTTGATCTGCTGATTGTTGTATTCCAGCAGTGCATTTCCGTAGAACTGCATCAGGCTGCGTTTGAAGTTTTCCTGAAAGCGTGTGATCTGGGCAGGGCTCGCATTACGCGAGTACTTCACGGTCATGATGCTCCGTGAAATTCCTTCGGCATCCACCACCGGCCCCAGAATATTGTTGAGCGACTCGTAAAATGCGCTCGGATCCTGCCGGTACTGCTCCTTGTTCGCCTTGAGATCAGCAAGCAATTCATCAGTGGTGCGCTCAATCACTTCATGGGCGCTGGGCGCCGCCTGAGCCAGGAGGGGAAAGGCAGCCAGCAGCACCAGCAAGCCGCGACGCAGGGCAGTCATCATGGGTTGCACCTCACTCTTTATTAACCGAATTGAGTAGAAACTTGCCGATCAGCTCTTCCAGCACCAGCGACGACTGGGTATCGCGGATCGTGTCGCCGTCGCCGAGTGTTTCCTCTTCGCCACCGACGCTGATGCCAATGTATTTCTCGCCGAGCAACCCGGCAGTCAGGATAGAAGCGGTGGAGTCGGTCGGCAGGATGTCGACGTCTTTCTGAACTTCCAGGGTGACACGGCCGGTATAGCTTTCGCGATCCAGATCGATCGCCGTCACCTTGCCGATGGTCACACCAGCCATGGTGACCTTGGATCGGACACTCAAACCGGCAATATTGTCGAAATAGGCGTACAGCTTGTAGGTATCGGTACTGGCGACGTTCAGACCGCTGACCCGCAGCGAAAGCAGCAGCAAGGCCAGAACGCCCGCCAACAGAAACAGACCAACACCTATTTCCAGGGTGCGGATACGCATCAGAAATCTCCAAACATCAAGGCGGTCAGAATAAAGTCGAGACCGAGTACTGCCAACGAGGCGTAAACCACGGTTCGGGTGGTGGCGCGACTGATCCCTTCGGACGTCGGTTCGCAGTCGTAGCCCTGAAATACCGCTATCCAGGTCACCACGACGGCAAACACCATGCTTTTGATGACGCCGTTCAACACGTCGGTAGAGAAGGTGACACTGTTCTGCATGTTGGCCCAGAACGAGCCTTCATAGACGCCGAGCCAGTCCACCGCAACCATGGCGCCGCCCCAGATGCCGACGACGTTGAAGATTACGGTGAGCAATGGAAGCGATATGAAGCCGGCCCATAACCGCGGTGCAACGATGTACTTCAACGGGTCGACACCGATCATCTCCAGGCTGGACAGCTGCTCGGTGGACTTCATGTTGCCGATCTCGGCCGCCAGCGCCGAGCCCGCACGACCGGCAAACAGCAATGCTGTGACCACTGGTCCCAATTCGCGCAACAGTGTCAGCGCCACCATCTGACCCACGGCCTGCTCGGAGCCGTAGCTGCTGAGAATGCTATAACCCTGAAGCGCAAGCACCATGCCGATGAATACTCCCGATACCACTACGATCGCGAGAGACAGCACGCCAACCGAATACAACTGCCTGATCAGTAGAGAGAATCGACCGTCCAGCCCGCTGGGGCCGAACAATGCGTGAAAAAGAAACAGCGTCGCGCGCCCCTGAGTCGCGACCACGTCCATTCCAGCCTCGCCTACCCGGCGGACACGCTCGATCAAAGAACGCTTACGCATCTGAGCCTCGCAAAAGATCCTCGGCATAGGCCGGCGCCGGAAAATGGAACGGTACCGGACCATCCGCGGCCCCTTTCATGAATTGCCTAATCCGCGGATTGGTCGATTCGTGAAGCTCCGCTGGCGTCCCCTGCCCCAATACCTGGGCGTCGCCCACCACGTAGATGTAGTCAGCGATGCTCGCGGTTTCGGCCAGGTCGTGGGAGACCACGATACTGGTGATTCCCAGCGCGTCGGTTAGCAATCGAATCAGCTGTACCAGAACGCCCATTGCAATGGGGTCCTGCCCCGCGAACGGCTCGTCGTACATCAGGATCTGCGGGTCGAGCGCGATCGCACGCGCCAGCGCCACCCGCCGTTTCATTCCTCCAGACAGCTCTTCTGGCATCAGCTCGACTGCCCCACGCAAGCCAACCGCCTGCAGTTTCATCAGCACGATGTCGCGAATCATCTCTTCGGGCAGCTTGGTGTGGACGCGTAGCGGGAAGGCGACGTTCTCGAACACATCGAGATCCGTGAACAAGGCGCCGCTCTGGAACAGCACACCCATCTGCTTGCGCATGTCGAACAACTCGCGACGCGACAGCGTCGGCAAATTAGTTCCAGACACCCAGACTTCACCGTGGGTCGGTTTGAGTTGGGCGGCGATCAGGCGCAGCAAAGTCGTCTTGCCACAGCCGGAAGGGCCCATGATGGCCGTGACCTTGCCGCGGGGAATGACAATGTCGACGTTGTTGAAAATGCTCCGCTCACCGCGCTTGAAGGTCACACCCTTCAGCTCGACGGCGTTAGCGTTGGCGGCGCTCATCGGATCTCCTCGGATACAGCTTGCGAATCAGACGCCCCCCGTTCTTTCGGAGATACTTCGCAGAGCCGTTTTTGGCGGCGCGAACTATAGCACCGCGCCATGGGCGTCCCAAGCAGGTCTCTGTATCGTTGCATGAGCGAGCGCACATTCGTTCAGCCTGGGTTCAGCTTCAAACGCGACGATCCGCGCCACGCTTTTCAGTGAGTGGCGTCCGGTTTACCGCTATAATCCCGCGTTTTCATTCAGGCGATGACCCAGACATGAGCCAGAGCAGCCAGTTGATCGAGACTGCCCAGCGCACCATCCGCATGGAAATGGAGGCGGTGGAACAGCTCAGCACACGCATCGATGAACACTTCGTCAAAGCCTGCGAACTGATCCTTCAGAGTAAGGGCCGAGTCGTCGTCGTCGGCATGGGCAAGTCCGGGCACATCGGTAACAAGATCGCTGCCACGCTCGCCAGCACTGGCACCACGGCGTTCTTCGTACATCCGGCCGAGGCCAGCCATGGCGACATGGGAATGATCACGCATGATGACGTGGTGCTGGCGCTTTCCAATTCGGGAACCACCAGCGAGATCGTCACCCTGCTGCCACTGATCAAGCGCCTCGGCATCACGCTGATCAGCATGACGGGCAATCCCGAGTCAGTGCTCGCAAAGGCGGCGGAGGTCAACATCGACGCGAGCGTCGCCATCGAGGCCTGCCCCCTGAACCTGGCACCAACTTCATCGACCACCGTCAGCCTGGTACTGGGTGACGCGCTGGCGATTGCGCTGCTGGAAGCGCGCGGCTTTACTGCCGAGGACTTCGCCTTCTCACATCCGGGCGGCGCTTTGGGCAGACGCCTACTGCTGAAGGTCGAGCATGTGATGCACGCCGGTGATCGCCTGCCGCTGATCAATCGTGGCACATCCCTCCGCGAGGCTCTGCTGGAAATGACCCAGAAAGGACTTGGGATGACGGCCGTGGTAGAGGCAGACGGCCGCCTGGCGGGGATATTCACTGACGGCGACTTGCGTCGTACGCTGGACAAGGGCATCGATGTTCGTCAGGCCAGCATCGATCAGGTCATGACACTGCACGGTAAGACCGCTCACTCCGACATGCTTGCGGCCGAAGCACTGAAAATCATGGAAGACAACAAGATCAACGCGCTCGTGGTGGTTGATGAAAACGACCGACCGATTGGCGCGTTGAACATGCACGATCTGTTGCGCGCAGGAGTGATGTAAGTGAACGACTTGTTACGACGTGCCCGCGACATTCGCCTGGCCATATTCGATGTGGACGGCGTGCTAACTGACGGCAAGCTGTACTTTCTTGTCGACGGCAGCGAATTCAAGACCTTCAATACCCTGGACGGCCACGGCATCAAGATGCTGATCAACTCCGGCGTACGCACCGCGATCATCAGCGGCCGCAAGACGCCTGTGGTTGAACGCCGGGCGCAAAACCTAGGCATCCAGCACCTTTATCAGGGGCGTGAGGACAAGCTCGTGGTGCTCGATGAATTGCTCGGCGAACTCGGTCTCGACTACGCCGAGGTCGCCTATCTCGGCGATGACCTGCCGGACCTGCCAGTGATTCGCCGGGTAGGCCTGGGCATGGCGGTCGCCAGTGCCGACGCGTTCGTTCGTCAGCATGCTCACGGCGTCACCACCGCCCGTGGTGGCGAGGGCGCGGCACGAGAATTCTGCGAACTGATCATGCGGGCCCAGGGCAGCCTCGAAGCCGCTCAGACCGCTTACCTCTAGAGGCATCCATGCTAAGCAGACTCCGCTTCCCCGTCATTCTGCTATTGATCGCTCTGCTTCTGATCGCGATTGGCTACTGGAACATTCGTCCCGAGAGCTTCATGCAGGACGCACCAGCGACTCAGGGCAAAGAGTCGCCCATCGACTTCTACGTCACCAACTCCCGTACCGTGCAATACCAGCCGGACGGCAAGCGCAGCTATGAGCTGACTGCCGAAAAGGTGGAGCATATCAAGGCCAGCGATATCAGCTTGCTGACCCGCCCCGACCTTCGTTCCTTTCGAGGTTCCGAGCTGCCGTGGCATGTAACCAGCGAGCGCGGCGAAGTGGGCCCGCAAGGCGAGGAAGTCGAGCTGATCGATAACGTCAGGATCGAACGCAATGACGCCAAGGGCCGTCCGACGATCATTACCACCAGCAGGATGACGGTGCTCCCCGAGAAGGATTATGCCGAGACCGGCCAACCCGTTAGAATCGTCGCCGCAAACGGTGTAACGACCGCTACGGGCATGAAAGCGTATCTAGATGAAGGCAGGATGCTCCTGCTATCCAACGTAAGAGGCCAGCATGAGCTGCGTTAAGACCCTCCCCTTTTTGATCGGTTTGACTATCTTCCTGCTCGGTTCGAACGCCCATGCGCTCCCAGAGGACCGCAACCAGCCTATCCGTGTGCAGGCCGACACCGCCGAACTGGACGACCGACAGGGCGTAGCCGTGTATCGCGGCGATGTTGTCATCACCCAGGGCACCATGAAAATTACTGGCGACACGGTCACCATCACCCAGGACGAAAACGGTGATGTCGAGGTTTTCACCGCCATCGGCAAGCCGGCCTACTACGAGCAAAAACCAGCAGTAGACAAGGAAATCGTCAAAGCCTATGGGCTAACCATCCAGTATTTCGCCGCGAACGAAAGGATCGTGTTGATCGACCAGGCCAAGGTCGTGCAGGAAGGCAACACTTTCGAAGGCGAAAAGATCGTCTATGACACCCAGCGGCAGATCGTCAATGCTGGTCGCGCCACCAATACCGACGTCACCACGCCACGCCCTCGTGTGGACATGGTCATCCAGCCGCGTAATAAAGAACAGCCGGCAACGGAGCAGACCGAGTAATGGCAATTCTCAAGGCCCAGCATTTAGCGAAGAGCTATAAGAGTCGTCAGGTCGTGCGTGATGTCAGTCTGTCCATCGAAAGCGGACAGATCGTGGGCCTGCTGGGCCCAAATGGTGCCGGCAAGACCACCTGCTTCTACATGATCGTCGGCTTGGTAAAAGCGGATCAGGGCCGGGTCCTGATCGACGACCAGGACGTGACGCACCTGCCCATGCACGGCCGAGCCCGAGCCGGTATTGGCTATCTGCCGCAGGAAGCCTCGATCTTTCGCAAGCTGTCGGTGGCCGACAACATTATGGCGATCCTGGAAACGCGCAAGGACCTTGATCGCGGCGGTCGGCAACAAGCCCTAGAAGGCCTGCTGCAGGAATTTCACATTCACCACATCCGCGACAGCCTCGGCATGAGCCTGTCCGGTGGCGAACGACGCCGCGTCGAGATAGCCCGCGCCCTGGCCACCGCACCCAAGTTCATTCTTCTTGACGAACCCTTCGCTGGCGTCGACCCGATCTCGGTCGGCGACATCAAGCAGATCATTCATCACCTGAAGGCCAAGGGCATCGGCGTACTGATCACCGATCACAACGTCCGCGAAACGCTGGATATCTGCGAAACCGCTTACATCGTTAATGACGGTCAATTGATCGCCGAGGGCGACGCCGAGACCATCCTGGCCAACCAGCTGGTCAAGGAAGTCTATCTGGGGCACGAATTCCGACTTTGAAGTTGTTTTTTCTGCCCGGACGAACCTACAGGGCTAGGCAAAGGCTTCATTGGCAGGCATATAATTTGCTTACACGGGCGCGCGGCGCCAGCGAAATCGGAACAGGCGCGGTTGCGCCGGCAAAAAAGGTTCGAAGTCCTCTGCCATGAAACCATCGCTAGTCCTGAAGATGGGCCAGCAGCTGACGATGACACCGCAGCTGCAACAAGCCATACGATTGCTCCAGCTATCCACGCTTGATCTCCAACAAGAGATTCAGGAAGCGCTGGATTCCAATCCCATGCTCGAGCGCGAAGAAGACGGGGATGATTTCGACAACTCCGATCCGATGGCCGAGTCGGTCGAAAAGAAAAGCGAAAGCCCTTCAGCCGACTCGCCCGAGCAGAGCGAGCCGGACAATCACTATGACGAGCCCATCAATACCGTTGAGAACCTCGAAGAAGGCGACTGGGGCGACCGCATCCCCAATGAGCTGCCGGTAGACACCGCTTGGGAAGACATCTATCAGACCAGCGCCAGCAGCTTGCCGAGCAGCGATGACGATGAGTGGGATTTCACCAGCCGCACGTCCAGCGGCGAAAGCCTGCAAAGCCACCTGCTTTGGCAACTCAACCTCGCCCCGATGAGCGATACCGACCGTCTCATCGCGGCCACCCTGATCGATTGCATCAATCCACAGGGTTATCTCGACGAAACGCTTGAAGAAGTTCTCGAATCCTTCGATCCAGAACTTGAAATCGAACTCGATGAGATCGAAGTGGTTCTGCGCCGCATCCAACAGTTCGAGCCCGCAGGTATCGGTGCGCGGGATCTACGCGAGTGTCTGTTGTTGCAGCTTCGTCAACTACCCGAACGCACCGAGTGGCTGAGTGAGGCCATCCGGCTGGTGAGTGACCACCTGGATATTCTTGGCGGGCGCGATTACAGCTTGCTGATGCGCAGGATGAAGCTCAAAGAAGACGAACTGCGGCAGATCATCGACTTGATCCAAACGCTCAATCCACGCCCCGGCTCGCAGATCGAAGCCGGCGAGCCCGAATACGTGGTGCCTGACGTGATCGTGCGCAAGCACAATGGCCGCTGGCTGGTGGAGCTGAATCAGGAGGCAATGCCGCGCCTGAGGGTAAACGCGCAATATGCCGGGTTCGTCAAACGCGCCGATTCCAGCGCGGATAACACCTTCATGCGAAACCAGCTGCAAGAAGCACGCTGGTTCATCAAAAGCCTGCTCAGCCGCAACGAAACGCTGATGAAGGTGGCCACCCAGATCGTCGAACATCAGCGGGGCTTTTTCGAGCACGGCGACGAGGCCATGAAGCCGCTAGTTCTGCACGACATCGCCGAAGCGGTGGGCATGCATGAGTCGACCATTTCGCGGGTCACGACGCAAAAGTTCATGCACACGCCCCGGGGCATCTACGAACTCAAGTACTTCTTTTCGAGCCATGTGAGCACTGCCGAAGGCGGCGAGTGCTCGTCTACCGCCATCCGCGCAATCATCAAGAAACTGGTGGCTGCGGAAAACCAGAAAAAGCCATTGAGCGACAGCAAGATCGCTGGTCTACTGGAAGAACAGGGGATTCAGGTCGCACGCCGCACCGTCGCAAAGTACCGCGAATCACTCGGTATCGCGCCATCCAGCGAGCGCAAGCGGCTGATGTAACGCCAGAGCACTGGTCGAATTCTTCCGATGGCGGGCTTGCTGCCCACCAATCCGCATGTGGCAAAAAGGAGATGCAGTATGCAAGTCAACATCACTGGCCTTCACCTGGAAATCACAGAACCCCTGCGTGACTACGTCGAGGAGAAATTCGAGCGGTTAGAACGGCATTTCGATCGCATCATTGCCATTCAAGTCGTTCTTCAAGTCGAGAAGCTGAGGCAGAAGGCCGAAGCGACGTTGCATGTAGCTGGCCGCGAAGTTGTAGCCAACGCCGAGCACAGTGACATGTACGCCGCGATCGATCTGCTTGCGGACAAGCTTGATCGGCAGCTCATCAAACACAAAGAAAAACAGCTCGACCACCATCAGGGCGCCCTGGCTCGCTAACCCATCATGATCCGAATCGAAAATATCCTAACCCCCGGCCGCGCCCTAGTGGGCGTACCGGGCGGCAGCAAGAAGCGCGTCTTGGAGCAGATCGCCAAGGTGCTTGGTGGGGATCTGCCAGATCTTGATAGCCAAGCGATCTTTGAAAGCTTCATCGCCCGAGAAAAGCTTGGCTCAACCGGGTTCGGCAATGGCATTGCGATCCCGCACTGCCGTATGCCCGGCTGCACATCGCCGCTCAGTGCAGTGCTGAGGCTCGATACGCCAGTAGATTTCGATGCAATCGACGGCGCTCCCGTCGATCTATTGTTCGTACTGCTGGTGCCAGAAGCAGCCACCGATGAACATCTGGAGCTGCTTCGCCAGATTGCCAGCATGCTGGATCGCGAAGAGGTCCGTGAACGGCTGCGCGGGACCACGTCGGGCCAGGAACTGTATCAGGCTGTGGTGGATATTCAGAACGGTCGTTAGTTGGCCGTCCGGTACAACCTAAGCGGTGGTTGGCAAGCCCAACCGCCGGGCTCCGTGAAACAAAGCCAAAGGCTGGACCGAGGTTAACAGACCGAAAAAACGCACCTTGATTGGCTATAGATGCGTTCTGACTGAGGTCGCGGCCGTGGCTGCTTTAACGAGACATGTCTGCTCGAGTGGTTTTCCAACAGCCTGCTAGGACAGAGCAATATTCTGTCGCCCTACGCTGAGCGAGGAAAGAAACGTGCCCCTTATCTGCCAAAACACACACTGCCGGCACGACGCGAAAAAAGGTTTTCAAGGCCAAGCCCGGCTGAATGGAACAGTTCGATGCGGTTAATCATCGTCAGTGGGCGCTCTGGATCGGGCAAGAGCACTGCGCTAAATGTCCTTGAAGACAATGGTTTCTACTGTATCGACAACCTTCCCGCCGGCCTTCTGCCAGAGCTGGCAGAAAGGGCACTGTTGCACACAGAGCTGCTGCAGCCACAAGTCGCGGTATCTATTGATGCGCGCAACCTGCCGAGTCAACTAAAACGCTTTCCCGAGCTGCTCGAAGATGTCCGTGCCCGATATATCCAGTGCGATGTACTGTATCTTGATGCCGCCGACGAGACATTGCTCAAGCGATTTTCGGAGACCCGTAGGCGGCATCCGCTGACCAACCAGAACCGCTCCCTGGCCGAAGCCATCCGTGACGAAGAACTGCTTCTGGCGCCTATCATCGATCACGCCGACCTGAAGATCGACACCACACACCTGAATCTTTATCAGCTACGAGACACGCTGAAGCTGCGCCTGCTGGACAAGCCAGAGCCGGGTACGGCTTTTCTCTTCGAGTCCTTTGGCTTTAAACGAGGTATGCCGGTGGACGCCGATCTGGTATTCGATGTGCGCTGCCTGCCCAATCCCTACTGGAAGGCCGATCTGCGCGATTTCTCCGGACTGGATCAGCCTGTTGTCGATTATCTCGCTGCACAAACGGACGTCGAGGAAATGTTCCAAGACATCCTGGCCTACTTGAGCAAATGGCTTCCCCGCTTCGCCGCCAGCAACCGCGCCTATGTCACGGTCGCCATTGGCTGCACCGGTGGACACCACCGCTCGGTCTATCTGGCCGAGCGGCTCGGTCATGCGCTGCGCGAACCTCTAAAGAACGTCCAGGTCCGCCACCGCGACCTGGCTTAGGAATACACATGCCGTCGTGTGAAATCACCATCATCAACAAGCTCGGTCTGCATGCCCGGGCAGCCGCCAAGTTTGTCGGAGTCGCTAATCGCTTCCCTTGCGACATCCGCTTGGGGCGCTGCCCGTCCAGCCTCATAGATGGCAAAAGCATCATGGCGGTGATGATGCTCGCTGCCAGCAAAGGCACCCGTTTGCACATGCAGACAGAGGGCGAGCAGGAGCATGAAGCGCTCCAGGCGCTGATCGCCCTGATCGAAGACTATTTCGAAGAAGGCGAATAGCAAGCGGCAAGCGCGGCGGAAAAAAGGGGCTTCAAGCCAGATAACGCCAAGTGTTTCCCTGTACGTTATCTTTTCGCTTTACTTGCTACTGATTACCTACTGTCCCGCCACCTTCATGCGCTCGATCAGCACCGACCCAGTGTGAATGCTGCTGCGCGACTCGACATCACAGCCAACCGCAACGATCTGCCGGAACATGTCCCGCAGGTTTCCCGCGATGGTCACCTCCTGCACCGGAAACTGAATCTCGCCGTTCTCGACCCAATAACCCCCGGCGCCGCGCGAATAGTCACCAGTCACCAGGTTCAAGCCCTGCCCCATCAGTTCGGTGACCAACAGCCCGCGCCCCATACGGCGGATCAGTGCGGCCTGGTCTTCATCACCTTGGGTGACGAAGAGGTTGTGTACCCCACCCGCATTGGCAGTGCTGGGCATGCCCAGCTTGCGCCCGGAATAGGTGCCAAGCACATAAGAGACCAGCTTGCCATTCTCGACGAACGGCTTGGCATAGGTCGCCAGGCCATCGCCGTCATAAGCCGAACTGGCCAGCCCGCGAGGCAGATGCGGACGTTCGTCGAGATTCAGCCATTCAGGAAACAGCGTCTGCCCCAGTGCGCCTTCCAGATAGGACGAGTTTCGATAGAGATTCCCGCCGGAGATTGCCGCGAGAAAATGTCCAAATAGCCCCGTCGCGAGGTCCGCAGAAAACAGCACCGGCACATCGCAGGTCGGTACAGGGCGCGCACCCAGTCGGCGAACGGCACGCTCGGCGGCACGCCGGCCAATCGACTCAGCAGAGGCCAGGTCAGCTGCCACACGCGAGACATCGTAGTGGTAATCCCGCTGCATCTGCCCGTCGGCTTCGGCAATCATCACGCTGCTGAGGCTGTGACGAGAACTGCAGTAAGCACCAATGAAGCCATTGCTGTTGCCATAACCACGGCACCCCTGGTGGGTGCTCAGGCTAGTGCCGTCGGCGTTGAGAATGCGTTTGTCCGTGGCGAAAGCCGCCGCCTCGCAACTGAGCGCCAGCTCGATGGCTTCGTCAGGGGAGATCCCCCAAGGATGATAGAGATCCAGGTCCGGCACGTCCTTCGCCATCAACGCCGGATCAGCAAGCCCGGCAAACTCGTCGGCAGACGCGTGTTTGGCGATCGCCAAAGCAGCCGCTACGGTTTCGCGGACCGCTTCGTCGCCGCTGCCAGTCGTGCTCGCCGATCCTTTGCGCTGGCCGACGTAAAGCGTGATGCCGAAGCCCTGATCGCGATTGAATTCGACCGTTTCCACTTCGCGCTGGCGGACCGTTGTGGACAGGCCCTGCTCCATCGAGACGGAGACTTCGCAGGCACTGGCGCCCTGTCGGCTGGCCTCCTCTAAGATCTTCTCAACCTTTTCGCGCAAGCCTGGCAACGCATGCGGACCGATCCCCTCGACTTCACTCATACATACTCCAACAACTGATTCGATCAAGTTGCAGCCAGCGGTGCTCGGCTGAGCTCCGTCGCTAGGCTACTGTTATCATGGCGGCATTACCTACTGGACCAGCCCCATGTCTGATATTTCCGATCTCGACGGTTTCGAGGAAAAAAGCAAAACCCAGGTCAAGCGCGAACTGCATGCTCTCCAGGATCTGGGTGAACGCCTCGCTACCTTAAAACCCGATGTGCTAGACCGCCTGCCACTTACCGATGCACTGCGCAAGGCGCTTGCCGACTCACCGAAACACACTGCGCATATCGCGCGCAAACGCCACCTGCAATACATCGGCAAACTGATGCGTGATCAGGATGTCGATGCCATCCTCGCCCTGGTCGACCAGCTCGATGCCTCGACCCGCCAGTACAACGAACGCTTCCACGCACTAGAGCGCTGGCGCGACCGTTTGATCGCTGGCAATGACGAGACACTCGAAGCCTTCATCATCGAATACCCCGAAACAGACCGTCAGCACCTGCGCGGCCTGATCCGCCATGCCCAACACGAAGCTGCGCGGGACAAGCCGCCGGCCGCCAGCCGCAAGATCTTCAAGTACATCCGCGAGCTGGACGAAACCCAACGGGGATTGCGTTAAACCATGCTGCAGGCCGCAACCTCGATCCATAAGCACAGCGCCGCAGGTCTCTAGCCTGCGGCTGCCTTCAGGCCCCGGTTCCTCCGACCGTAATCCCGTCGATTTTCACGGTCGGCTGACCTACGCCGACCGGTACCGACTGGCCGTCCTTTCCGCAGGTACCGACGCCGCTGTCCAGGGCCAGATCGGTACCCACCATCGACACTCTATTCATCACCTCCGGCCCGTTACCGATCAGGGTCGCCCCCTTCACTGGCGCGGTAATCTTGCCGTCCTCGATCAGATACGCCTCGCTGGTCGAGAACACGAACTTACCGCTGGTGATGTCCACCTGCCCACCACCGAGGCTCGCGCAGTAGATACCCTTCTTTACCGAGCGAATGATTTCCTCGGGGTCGCTTTCGCCCGCCAACATGTAGGTGTTGGTCATCCGCGGCATTGGCAGGTGAGCATAGGATTCGCGCCGTCCGTTGCCGGTGGGTGCAACTCCCATCAAGCGTGCGTTGAGCTTGTCCTGAATGTAGCCCTTGAGTATTCCGTTCTCGATCAGCGTAGTGCACTGCGTCGGCGTGCCCTCATCATCAACGCTCAATGAGCCGCGCCGATTGGCCAGTGTGCCGTCATCGACGATGGTGCACAGCTTGGAGGCGACCTGCTGACCTATCCGGCCGCTGTAGGCCGAGCTACCCTTGCGATTGAAGTCGCCTTCCAGGCCATGTCCGACTGCCTCGTGCAGCAATACGCCCGACCAGCCCGGCGCCAACACTACCGGGAGCGTCCCGGCGGGAGCGGCAACGGCATCCAGATTCACCAGCGCTTGACGCAAGGCCTCGCGGGCATAGCCCATTGCCCGGTCCTCGCTGAGAAAATACTCGTAACCGGTACGTCCGCCGCCGCCCTGGCCACCGCGCTCACGACGCCCGTTCTGCTCAACGATAACGCTGACGTTGAAGCGCACCAACGGACGTATGTCGGCCGCCATTCCGCCATCCAGGCCAGCCACCAGAATGTGTTCCCATACGCCCGCCAGGCTTACGGTGACTTGCTTGATACGCGAATCCAGCGCCCGTGTGGCGACATCGATACGCTTGAGCAGCTCGACCTTTTCTGCTCGACCGAGCCCGTCCAGTGGATTGTCCTGACCGTACAGCGGCGAAAAAGCTGCTTTGGACAGCACTTTGACACGCCCATGCTGGCCGTTTCTGGCAATCGAACGAGCCGCTTCGGCGGCCTGGCGTAGCGCCTCGGCAGTGATCGCATTGCTGTAGGCGAAGCCGGTCTTTTCACCGGACAGCGCGCGGACACCTACGCCTTGCTCCAGATGGAAACCGCCTTCCTTGACGATCCCATCTTCCAACACCCAGGACTCGGTCACCTGATCCTGGAAATATAGGTCGGCGGCGTCGATCCCGGGGCCCGCCAACTCGCCAAGCAACTCAGGCAAGTCATCGAGGCCCAACCCGCCCGGGGTTAGCAAACGCTCGGTGACAGGTAACAACAGTTCACTCATATCTACTCCAATGTCCCCGAAACGATACAGGGCGCAGTAAAACGACGATGATCCAGCACCGGCATACGTTGGCGCGTCTCGGCCTGACCAGCCGTGTCTCGCTCAACGACCAATGCAGCCTCGCCGGTGGTTTGCTCGCGCATCACTCGCCCCCAGTAATCAACAATAGATGAATGGCCGTGGGTCAACCGCCCGCCTGGGTGTTCGCCACCCTGCGCTGCCGCCAGCATATAGCATTGCGTCTCGATGGCCCGCGCGCGCAACAACATCTCCCAATGCGCCTGGCCGGTCACTTCAGTAAATGCCGACGGAACACTGATCAGCTCGGCTCCAGCCAGGCGCAGAGCCGTGTACAACTCAGCGAATCGCAGGTCGTAACAAACACTCATGCCCAGCCGACCAACCGGCGTATCAACCACCACCAAGCGGTCGCCCGCCGCATAGTCATTCGACTCCTGATAGCGGCCACGCGCATCGCTGACTTGCGCATCGAACAGATGCAACTTGTCGTAGCGCGCTACTCGCTGCCCCTGATCATCTACTAGCAACGAGCAAGCCCGAACCTTGGACAGCGGCTGGCCATCCGCCGGCAGCGGTAGCGTACCGGCGACTATCCATAACCTGAGGTCGATGGCAGTCCGTTTCAACCAGGGCAGTATCGGCCCGCCCCCTTCAGCTTCAGCACGCCCGACCGCCGGCAGATCGGTGCGGCCCATAGCTGCGAAGTTCTCTGGCAGCACCGCAAGCTGTGCGCCCGCCTCAGCGGCCCGTTCCAGCAGCCGTCTGGCGTTGGCGAGGTTCGCCCGGATGTCGGCCTGGCTGGCCATCTGGATAACCGCTAGGGTCATATTGGGACTCTCTCTGCAGCACGTCTCCATCTGTCGGCACGCGGATCAGTTGGGCTTTTCGAAGGGCTTATCGAAACTGATTTTCGGTGCCTGCCAAGGCCCCTCGACGCTGTATTGAACCGTCGCAAAGCGTGCGACTTTGTCGCCCAGCAATTTATCGACGACGAACAGGGCGCCACCGATGGCCGGTGCGCCGACAATCAGCGCAGCCAACGGTAAGTTGTTGCTGACCGGAAGTGTCACCAACAGCTTGGCGTCGATGCGATCTTCGACCAGATCCAGGCGGCCATCCAGCTCGAGGTTGCTGGAGGGCCCTGCGACTGTCAGCGGCTCGGTCGTCACGTAGACGCCGTTCGTCGCACGCAACTCGGCCTTGATTCGGTCGTAGCTCAGGCCCTTGCTGAACAGGTCCGAGAAATCCAGCCGCAGCCGCCGCCCAATCGAATCGAAATTCAGCAAGCCAAAAACCCGTAGCGCCTGCGCACCGCCGTCTACTTCACGGAGCTGGCCCTTGCGTAACCGAGCGTCGAGCCGGCCGGAGAAGCGATTTAGCGCGACGACCGCCGGTGAGCCGGACCAGCCGCCATCCACGTCCAGCCGGAAATCCTCGCTGGTGGTCGAGGGCGCGAAGCCCCAAGCCAGCAAAACATCGGCAAGATCCCCACCCTCCAACCGACCCTTGTACCAGGTCCGCGAACCGTTCCATCCGCCAGTACCACCGATCTTCAGCCCCCTGAGATTCAGGTCGAGGTCAAGGAATGTGACCCCCTCTGCGCTGGGTCGCATCTTCAATGCGCCCGCCCCCAGCAGCTCATCGCCCCGCAGCAGTTCGGCTACGGCAATATCAACCGCAGGCAGAGCCTTCGGATCGACGCCAGCCAGGGGATCCTGAAGCGGCGCCTCAGGGTCCTTTGGTTCGGCGCCAGGAAAACGCAAGCGCGACAGGTCAACCGCGATCGGCTCGCCCTCGGCATCTGGCAAGCGAACGGTCCCCGCCACCGTGTCGCTCTGCAAGCCAAGCCGCCAGCCTGCTCGCCGTCGCTGCAGGTCGACGTGAAGATTTTCGACCTCTGCACCAAGTCCAGAAAAGACACCGATTTCGAGTTGAGCGCGCCGTAACATCGAACCGCCTGTAGCCTTTGCCGCTCCGCCATATTGATCCAGCAAGGTCTGCCACTCGCTCAAATCGAAGCGCGGCACGCTGCCGCGCACATAGAAGCCCTCATCGGTGCGCAGGTTCGCCGCAGCGCCACCGAGCACCAACTCACCGCCGCCCTCGCGCCAGTCGTTGTTCGGCGCGACGAAGGTCAGTGCTGCCAGCGCGTCATATCGGAGCGTATAGCGCTGCCGCTCACCACCGAAAGTCATACGTAACGTCGTGTCGCGCCGCTCCCCGGCCGTTTTGCCGAACGGCGCAGGAAGCGCCAACGTGGTACCCAACAGCGAAGAGTCCACCTGCAGGTGGTTGTCCGTACTGCTCAGAAAAAGGCTCAGCCGCAGGGGCAGCGTCCCTGAGGCAGGCAAGGGTTGTTCAATGTTGCGCCAGGCCAGAAGTGGAGACACGCCGACCGTCCCAGTCGCTTCGATCCGAGTGGATGGTCTGCCCGGTTCGCCGGACGCAAATGCCCGCCCCTTGATCGCACTGCCCAGCGCGCGGCCCTGAAAAGCCTTTGCACTGAAGCCACGTTCGCTGTCGTAGCGAAAGGCGCCTTCCAGCGCCGCGATTTGCAGATCCGCCTGTGCGATGAATAGAGAAGCATCAGCCGTCGAAAACTCGGCATCGACCTGAGGCTGCCCGCCTTTGGCTAGAGGAATGCCCAGCCTTAGCGTGCCGCTCAACGGCCCATCGCCGTGCCAGCCGGCGAATAATGTATTCGTGCCGATTGGCGCCACCTGCATCAGGGTCAATACATCCCGAACATAGCCGTCGACCTGCCCGTTGATTTTCAGCATTGGCGCCTGGGCATCGTGGTTGCGAAGGATTTCGGCCGTCACGTCGTACACACGGCTGTCGAGCATCCGTGCATCGGCCAGGCGCACGCGTACTCCGCTGTTCTCGATGAGCACCTCTGCGCGACCTTCACGCAACACCGGCCAGCCCGGCTGGAACGCTAACTCAGCATCTTTCACCTTGAAGTACAGGCTCAGGCTGCGTGCTGTAACCGCAGCGTCCTTGTTCAGCGAGCCCTGATACTGAAAATAACCCTGCTCGACGGTGCCGCCGCGAATCGCGGTGTTCAGCCACTCGGTCAATGCCGGGCTCAGTGCTGGCGAGCGTGTTGGTAAATACTTCTCCGTGTAGCGCGCGTCCCCATCTGAGAGTCCAACACGCAAATCCATGTAGTCCTCAGCCGCTGGATCGCGCATCAGACGGATGAGGAAATCGCCAGCGATATGGCCCTCCTCGCCTTCCACCTGCAGATAGGGCGCGGCGAGGGTGAACGCCTGATCGTCGAGGGTCCAACGCAGGCTTCCACGGGCACGTTGATAATCCCAGGGGCGCGGAAACAGTTTAGCCAGATGCAGCGCGAAATCCCGATTGTCGAAGCGCAGCTCGCCCCCGCCCAGATTGCCCCGCACCGCGCCGCTGACATTGCGCACAGCCGGCACCCACTGATGAGCAGCGATGCTGACTGCATCGAGGTTGGCAGTGAAGGCCAGGCGCTCATCACTGGTCGCCGCGGGCCGGTAATCGACTTGCAGATTGCGCAGCGTTCCGCTGGGAGCAAGACCTCGCAGATACTCGCTGGCCAACTCGGGCAGTGGCAGTATCGCCTCAACCAGTTTTGCCACCGGCTCGACAGCGATGCGATCAGCCTGCAATCGCCAGCTCTCTTCAGCAAGATTCTGCTGAGCAACCAGTGTTGTATCCCGCCAACGATCATCATCGAAGGTGAACGCCAGCCCGTCGAGCTGGAGCCGGTAGCCCTCGCTCGCTCGGTCAAGGTAGGCATTTACCACGAGATCCTCGATCGTTAGCGGACCATCGGGCTGCCGGCCCAACCGCACCGCGGGCGCATTCAGCCGAGCAACTGCCCGGAACAGTCCGCGCTCGCGCCAGTCGAGCCACACCTCGCCGCCCGCCTGGAGCTGCTCGAGGTTCCAGCTTCCAGTGAGGCTCGCAGGCAACCAGGCCGCCCAGTCACTTTGCGGCAAGCTGAGGTACAGCTCAGCGTCGCTGGCCAGCCAATCCTTCGGCTGCACCTGCGCCTCGGCATGCAGGCTCAGCGGCTGCCCATCGGGAAGCAACAGGCGACCATCCAGCGCTAGACGCTGTCCCAGGCTGTGCAATTCGAGATTGGCATACGTCAACGTCAGAGGCGCTTCGTCGAGCGCCTCAACGGTAATCTGGCTATCCAGCAATCGAAGATGCCCGATACTCTGCAATCGACTTATCAACTTCGACAGGTTCAGAGGCGGTTGGTCAGCCCGCTCGGGCAGGCCATCGACACGCCATTTACCTTCAGCCGTCTGCACCAGACCGAGGTGTAGGCCGGCCAATTCAACGGTATCCAGTTTCAGCTGTCGCGCCAGAAGACTGCCCGAAACGTCAGGCACCAGAGCCAGACGATCCAGGCGCACCGCCCCGTCGCCTTCACCGAGAATCACGTTGTGGGCCACCAGTTGGGGAGCAAAACCCTCCCAGCGGCCTTCCAGCTGGCCGAGCGTAACCGGCATATTGAGCAGGTCGCGCGCTTTGTCCTGAACCTCAAGGCGATACTCAGCCACTAGCGGCACAAACTGCCGCCCGAGGCTCACATAGAGCGCAAGCAATATCAGGCCCATTGCACCCAGCCAGAGGCTGCGGCGCAAAACGGCCAGTACGATAGCCAAGAGCCGACTCATACGGATACGCCCCGCACGCCCAGGCCCGAGCGGCCAGGCTTGCATCTATTCAGAGCAGCACCACGTCGTACTGTTCCTGGGAATACATGGTCTCCACCTGGAATTTGATCGAGCGGCCGATGAAGCTCTCGAGGTCAGCGACGTTGCCCGACTCCTCGTCCAGCAGCCGGTCAATGACCTTCTGATTCGCCAGTACCCTATAGCCTTCAGGCTGGTACGCGCGCGCTTCACGGAGGATTTCCCGGAAGATCTCGTAGCAGACAGTTTCCGGGGTTTTCAATTTGCCCCGTCCTTGGCAACACATGCAGGGCTCGCACAACACCTGCTCAAGGCTTTCGCGGGTGCGTTTGCGGGTCATCTGCACCAGGCCCAGCTCGGTAATGCCGATGATGTTGGTTTTGGCGTGATCGCGTTCAAGCTGCTTTTCCAGCGTACGCAAAACCTGGCGCCGGTGTTCTTCATCTTCCATGTCGATGAAATCGATGATGATGATGCCGCCGATGTTGCGCAGTCGCAGCTGGCGTGCAATCGCGGTGGCCGACTCGAGGTTGGTCTTGAAAATGGTTTCTTCGAGGGTGCGATGACCGACGAAGGCACCGGTGTTGACGTCGATGGTGGTCATCGCTTCGGCCGGATCAATGATCAGATAACCGCCAGACTTGAGCATGACCTTGCGCTCGAGCGCTTTCTGGATCTCGTCCTCGACGCTGTACAGGTCGAAGATCGGCCGCTCACCGGGGTAATGCTCAAGATGCTCGCCGAGCTCGGGCATCAGCTCACCGACGAACTGGCTCACTTTCTGAAAGTTTTCCCGCGAATCGATGCGAATCTTCTCGATACGCGGATTGACCAGATCACGCAGAGTGCGCATGGCCAGAGACAAGTCCTCGTAGATGACCGAGGGCGCACCGGCCGTTTTCATTTGCCCGTCGATTTGCTCCCATAAGCGGCGCAGGTAACGGATGTCCATCAGAATCTCATCGCTGCCGGCGCCCTCCGCTGCGGTGCGCAGGATGAAGCCACCGGTTTCCTTGATGCCTTCGGCCGCAACGCACTCAGCCACTACTTGCTTGAGACGTTCGCGCTCGCCTTCATCCTCGATACGCAGAGAAATCCCGACATGACTGGTTTTGGGCATGTACACGAGGTAGCGCGAAGGTATCGATAACTGGGTCGTCAGCCGCGCGCCCTTGGTGCCGATCGGGTCCTTGGTCACCTGCACGACCAAAGCCTGCCCATCATGGACCAAGGCGCTGATCGGTTCGACAGCGTTGCCTTCACGGCTGGAGATCTCCGAGGCATGGATGAAAGCCGCTCGTTCCAGCCCGATGTCGACGAAAGCTGCCTGCATGCCGGGCAGGACCCGCACCACCTTGCCTTTGTAGATGTTGCCGACGATGCCCCGACGCTGGGTGCGCTCAACGTGCACTTCCTGCAGGACACCGTTTTCCACCACCGCCACCCGCGACTCCATGGGGGTGATGTTCATCAGGATTTCTTCGCTCATTATTGTTCTCGGCCGATGGCGGTGGGTATAGCAGCCGAAGCTGACGAGTTGGCTCGATTCTAACGGCATAAGCCGCCAAGCCCCAGGCTCTATACCGAGCTTTTACACCAGTAACGGAGCCCATACGCGTCGAGCAGCTGGGCCGTTTCACACAACGGCAGCCCAACCACTGCCGAATAGCTGCCTTCCAGCGCGCTTACGAAGACCGCACCCCAGCCCTGAATCGCGTAACTGCCAGCCTTGTCCTGCGGCTCGCCGCTGGCCCAGTAGGCTTCGGCTTCGTCGACACTGATCGGACGGAAGCGCACCCGACTGGTAACCAGACGCACCTCGCAACCCGACCGGTTAGCCAATGCAACGGCCGTCATCACCTCGTGCTCACGCCCAGAGAGGGCGCGCAGCATCGCCAGCGCATCCACCTTATCGGCAGGCTTGCCCAGAATTTGCTGATCCAGCACAACCGTCGTGTCTGCGCCCATCACGCAGGCCGAGTCGTCGCTGACGAGCGACAGGCCAGCCAGGGCCTTCTCCCGCGCCAGGCGCTGGACATAGACGTCAGGCGCTTCCGCCGCGCCGGGCGTTTCGTCGATAGCAACGGAAAGAAGAGAGAATGGAACGCCGATCTGAGTCAGCAATTCACGGCGTCGTGGCGACGCGGAGGCAAGAAACAAAATGGGCATGCCGGCTCCTTGGTGGACGAGCGCAGCAGATTCACACATCCGAACAACGATCGAAAGCCGTGTGGAGCCTCAATAGACGTTGAAGCGCCGCCGCGCCCATTCCAGCCCGACAAACACCCAAGGCCAAAAGAGTGCACTGACCGGCACGGGGACCAGAAACAATAGTGTCGGCGGACGGTTACCGGTCAGTGTATTGAGCCACAACTGCACCAGTTGCCCAATCCCTAGAATCACCAGCAGCACAAGGCTTTGCTGAAGCAACGGGAACATACGCAGGCGCTGTTGCAGGCTCAGCACCAGAAAGGTAATCAGCAGCAGTGGTAAGCCGTTCTGCCCAAGCAAAGTGCCCGACAACACATCCAGCATCAGCCCAAAGAAGAAGGCCGCTGCCATCCCGCCACGATGCGGCAGGGCAATTGCCCAGTAGGCGATGAACATGCCGAGCCAGAGCGGACGCGCCAGGCCGAAACTCTGGGGCATGGGGGCCACGCTGAGCAGTAGCGCCAGCAACAGCGACAGCCAGATAACCCAGCCATTGTTTGAACGACCATGAATCATGGTCGCTCCTCCGGTTCCGGTTCCGGGGATGGCGTATCGGACGCTGTTGGTGCAGCGGGCGCGGTGGGCGCCGGCTGCTCCGATATCGCACTGTCGCCAACCGTTGCCTCTTCCGCCTTGCGGTCGGCGGACTCCTGGGCTTGCGCCGCAGCAGTCGCTCGTTCTTCAGGCGTCCTTGAATCGCTGAAGACCAGCAACAGGTAACGGCTGCGATTGAGCATGGCGGTTGGAATGGCGCGAACGATCAGGAAGGGCTGACCGGAGCCGCGAACCACCTCCGTGACCTGGGCAACCGGATAGCCACTGGGAAAGCGCTGCCCTAAACCGGAACTGACCAAAAGATCGCCTTCCTTGATGTCCGCCGTCTCGGCGACATGACGTAACTCGAGATAATCCGGGCTCCCGGTGCCAACTGCAATGGCGCGCAACCCATTGCGATTGACCTGCACCGGAATGCTATGCGTCACGTCTGTCAACAGCAGCACGCGTGCCGCGTAGGGCATGACCTCGACGACCTGCCCCATCAGCCCGCTGGCATCGAGCACTGGCTGGCCGAGAAACACGCTGTCGCGCTCACCCTTGTCAATCAGGATGCGGTGGGTGAAAGGATTCGGGTCCAGCCCGATCAGCTCGCTGACGATCACCTTGTCGTCAACCAGCGCGGCAGAGTTGAGCAATTCGCGCAGGCGCACGTTCTGCTCCGTCAGCATCGCCAGCTTTTGCAGGCGCCGCTGCATGAGCAATGCTTCGGCCTTCAATTTTTCGTTTTCGGCCACCAGGCTGGTGCTGCTGCTGATCTGTTCGGTCGCCCGCTGCCAGGTGCGAACCGGTAAATCAGCTAGCCAGTAAAAGGGGGTGAGCACCAGCCCCATCTGGCTACGCAAAGGCTTCAGCGTCTCGAAACGCGCATCCACCACCATCAGCACGACACAGAGCACGGAGAGCACCAGCAGGCGCACTCCGAGCAAGGGTCCTTTGGCGAAAAGCGGTTTGATGGGCGGGTCCTCGCAGCTGCAGGCTTCACACTAAACGCGAAAAGCCGAGAGCAGGGCAGGCCCTGTCATCGGCTTGTAATTAGAGCCTGTTAGCTCACTCCGTGGACAGCAAATCCATGGCGTGTCGGTCCATCATTTCCAGTGCACGGCCGCCGCCGCGCGCGACGCAGGTCAGCGGCTCTTCAGCGACGATGACCGGCAAGCCGGTTTCCTGCGCCAGCAGCTTGTCCAGGTCACGCAGCAGGGCGCCACCACCCGTCAGGACCAGCCCGCGCTCGGCGATATCGGAAGCGAGTTCCGGTGGAGACTGCTCCAGCGCACTCTTGACCGCCTGAACGATGGTGGCCAGGGACTCTTGCAGCGCCTCGAGCACTTCATTGGAATTGAGGGTAAAGCTGCGCGGTACGCCTTCGGCCAGATTGCGGCCACGTACGTCGACTTCTCGGATATCGCTGCTTGGAAATGCGGTACCGATTTCCTGCTTGATGCGCTCGGCAGTGGACTCGCCGATCAGGCTGCCGTAGTTACGGCGTACGTAGGTCACGATGGATTCGTCGAAACGGTCACCACCGACGCGAACGGATTCAGCGTAGACCACGCCATTCAGCGAAATCAGGGCGATTTCGGTGGTGCCGCCACCGATATCCACGACCATGGAGCCGCGCGCTTCGTCTACTGGCAGGCCGGCACCGATAGCGGCGGCCATGGGCTCTTCGATCAGGAACACTTCGCGCGCGCCCGCACCCAAGGCGGACTCGCGGATCGCACGACGCTCAACTTGCGTGGACTTGCAGGGCACGCAGATCAACACCCGCGGGCTGGGCTGCAGAAAGCTGTTTTCGTGAACCTTGTTGATAAAATACTGAAGCATCTTTTCGCAGACGCTGAAGTCGGCGATGACGCCATCTTTCATCGGGCGGATGGCGTTGATGTTACCTGGCGTGCGACCAAGCATGCGCTTGGCGTCGGTACCCACGGCGACAACACTCTTCTGGTTGCCATGGGTACGGATGGCAACGACCGAGGGCTCGTTCAGGACGATGCCGCGATCGCGCACATAAATAAGGGTATTGGCAGTGCCCAGGTCGATCGACAAATCGCTGGAAAACATGCCACGCAGTTTCTTGAACATGGGTAAAGGGCCCTGGGGCAAACGCGTGGGGAAAAAAGTGCCGCAAACTCTAACAATGGTGCGAAGTTAGGGCAAGGCGAGAGTCCGTGGTTATCGGGCCATACGTGAGCCATTGCGCGAAATGCATGCGCCTCGGAAAAACCCCGCAAGGCGCAGCCGTGCTACCGAGAAGCCCCCCAGGCATGTAAGATTGACGGCTTTTCCGGGCTCGAATGCCCACTGCTGCGGCTCGAACCCGCCGCCCCTCGTCGTGCTTTGCCGACGAAAGGCGCACCCGACTCGCTTCCCGCTGGAGAATCCCGATGGCGCTTGAACGCTCCGAGGTGGAAAAGATCGCTCATCTGGCCCGCCTGGGTCTGAATGAAGACGACCTGCCCCGCACCACCGAGACCCTGAACAACATCCTCGGCCTGATCGATCGCATGCAAGCCGTAGACACCACGGGCGTCGAGCCCTTGGCCCACCCACTGGAAACCAGCCAGCGTCTGCGTGCCGACGCGGTCACCGAGACCAATCAGCGCGACGCCTACCAGGCCATCGCCCCGGCCGTAGAAGACGGTCTGTATCTAGTTCCGCGGGTGATCGAGTAATGAAGGACGCCGACATGCATCAACTGACCCTCGCCGAGATCGCCCGCGCGCTGACAGACAAGCAGTTCTCCGCCGAGGAGCTGACCCGTTCGCTGCTGGCCCGCATCCAGCAGCTCGATCCGCAACTGAACAGTTTCATCACCGTGACCGAAGAGCGGGCGCTTGGCCAGGCCAAGGCGGCCGATGCGCGCCGTGCCAATGGCGAGAACGGCGCGCTGCTTGGTGCACCGATCGGTCATAAAGACCTGTTCTGCACCCAGGGCATTCGCACCAGCTGCGGCTCGAAGATTCTCGACAATTTTCAAGCACCCTACGACGCCACGGTCGTCGAACGTCTCTCTGCTGCTGGCGCAGTCTCGCTGGGCAAGCTGAACATGGATGAATTCGCCATGGGCTCGGCCAACGAGTCGAGCTACTACGGCGCCGTGAAGAACCCTTGGGACACGAGCCGCGTACCCGGCGGCTCGTCCGGTGGTTCCGCTGCAGCCGTCGCGGCGCGCCTGCTGCCTGCTGCGACCGGCAGCGATACCGGCGGCTCGATTCGTCAACCGGCTGCGCTGACCAACCTTACCGGCCTCAAGCCCACCTACGGACGTGTTTCACGCTGGGGCATGATCGCCTATGCCTCCAGCCTCGACCAGGGCGGCCCAATTGCCCGCACGGCTGAAGACTGCGCTTTGATGCTCGGCACCATGGCGGGTTTCGACCCGAAGGATTCAACCAGTGTCGACCAGCCGCTGGACGACTATCTCGGCGCGTTGACCAAGCCGTTGACCGGCCTGCGTGTCGGCCTGCCGAAGGAATATTTCGGTGATGGTCTCGATAGCAAGATCGCCGACGCGGTAATGGTGGCGGTCGAGGAGCTGAAGAAGCTCGGTGCCACGGTGAAGGAGATCAGCCTGCCGAACATGCAGCACGCGATCCCTTCTTACTACGTGATCGCGCCAGCCGAGGCCAGCTCCAACCTGTCCCGCTTCGACGGCGTGCGCTTCGGCTATCGCTGCGAGAACCCGGTGGATCTGACCGATCTATACAAGCGTTCCCGCGCCGAAGGCTTCGGTGACGAAGTCCGCCGCCGCATCATGGTCGGCACCTATGCGCTGTCAGCGGGCTATTACGACGCCTACTACTTGAAGGCACAGAAGATCCGCCGCCTGATCAAGAACGACTTCGTCAGCGCCTTCGATGAGGTGGATGTGATCCTCGGTCCGACCACACCGAATCTGGCATGGAAGCTTGGCGAGAAGAACAACGACCCGGTCTCGGCCTACCTCGAAGACATCTACACCATCACCGCCAACCTTGCGGGCATCCCGGGCCTCTCCATGCCGGCGGGCTTCATCGACGGTCTGCCGGTGGGCGTGCAGTTGCTGGCCCCATATTTCCAGGAAAGCCGCCTGCTCAACGTTGCTCACCAGTACCAGCAGGTCACCGAGTGGCATAAACAAGCACCGAGCGGATTCTGAGGACGAACACATGCAATGGGAAACCGTGATCGGGCTGGAGATCCACGCACAGCTCGCGACTCAATCGAAGATCTTTTCCGGCAGCGCCACTACCTTTGGTGCCGAGCCCAACACCCAGGCCAGCCTGATCGACCTGGGCATGCCCGGCACCTTGCCGGTACTCAACGCAGAAGCGGTGCGCATGGCCTGCAAGTTCGGCCTGGCGATTGATGCCGAGATCGCCGACAAGAACGTCTTTGCGCGCAAGAATTACTTCTACCCCGACCTCCCCAAGGGCTACCAGACCAGCCAGATGGACCATCCCATCGTCGGCAAGGGTTATCTGGACATCACCTTGGAAGATGGCACCACCCGCCGTATCGGCATCACCCGCGCGCATCTGGAAGAGGATGCCGGCAAGAGCCTGCACGAAGACTTCCAGGGCATGAGCGGCATCGACCTGAACCGCGCTGGCACGCCTCTGCTGGAGATCGTCTCCGAGCCGGACATTCGCTCGGCGAAGGAAGCGGTGGCCTACGTGAAAGCCATCCATGCTCTGGTGCGTTATCTCGGCATCTGCGACGGCAACATGGCCGAAGGTTCGCTGCGTTGCGACTGCAACGTTTCGGTGCGCCCGAAAGGCCAAGCCGAGTTCGGCACTCGCGCCGAGATCAAGAACGTCAACTCCTTCCGCTTCATCGAAAAGGCGATCAACCACGAAGTGCAGCGTCAGATCGAGTTGATCGAAGACGGCGGCAAGGTGGTCCAGGAAACCCGCCTGTACGACCCGAACAAGGACGAGACGCGCTCCATGCGCAGCAAGGAAGAAGCCAACGACTACCGCTACTTCCCCTGCCCCGATCTGCTGCCGGTCGTGATCGAGCAGAGCTTTCTCGATGAAATTCGTGCCTGCCTGCCGGAACTGCCGGTGCAGAAGCGCGAGCGTTTCGAGCGCGAGTTCGGCCTGTCCGCCTATGACGCCGACGTACTGGCGGCCAGCCGTGAGATGGCCGATTACTTCGAGGCCGTGCAGAAGGTCTGCGGTGACGCCAAGCTGGCCGCGAACTGGGTCATGGGCGAACTCTCCAGCCTGCTGAACAAGGAAGGGCTGGACATCGAGCAGTCTCCAGTATCGGCCGAGCAACTGGGCGGCATGATCCTGCGCATCAAGGACAACACCATCAGCGGCAAAATCGCCAAGATGGTCTTCGAAGCGATGGCTGCCGGCGAAGGCTCGGCTGACGAGATCATCGAGAAGAAGGGCCTCAAGCAGGTCACCGATTCCGGTGCCATCGAAAAGATGCTGGACGAGGTGCTAGCCGCCAATGCCGAGCAGGTCGAGCAGTACCGCGCCAGCGACGAAGCCAAGCGCGGCAAGATGTTCGGCTTCTTCGTCGGCCAGGCCATGAAAGCCTCAAAGGGCAAGGCCAACCCCGCTCAGGTCAACCAGTTGCTCAAGAGCAAACTGGAAGGCTGACCGACACGGGCCCGACAGGGCCCGTTTCTTGTTGAACCCCACCTTGGCCACTGCAACCTCATTGTCGAGTGAACGGTGGCGCAGGTCGACGATCCAAAGCTGACAAGACCGAACCAGTAACTGCAGCCTGATCCGTTCAGGAAGGATTGCTTATGCAAACCCGAATACTGACCGTCCCGATCCTGCTTGCCTTTGCCGCTGGCTGTGCGGAGTCACCAGAGGCAGACGCCACCGAAAGCACCGTCATCCAGAAGGGCAAGGCTTCGTATTACGCCCGCAGCTTCCAAGGGAAGGAAACGGCCAGCGGAGAAACGTTCAACCAGAACGAATTGGTGGCCGCACACAAAACGCTGCCCTTCGACACGCGTGTGCAGGTCACTAACCTGGAAAACGGCAAGCAAGTCACCGTGCGCATCAATGATCGCGGACCCTTCAAGCCGGGCCGAATCATCGATCTGTCACGAGTGGCGGCGAATCGAATCGATCTGCTCGACGAGGGCATCGCCCCGGTAAAGATCGAAACGCTGGACTGATTGCCTTCAAAGGAACACTGATGAGTTTGATGACCCTGGCCTACCTGATCGGCGGCCTTGTGCTGCTGGTCGTTGGCGCTGAAGCGCTGGTACGTGGCGCCTCCAAACTGGCTGCACGCTTCGGCGTTTCGCCACTGATCATCGGCTTGACCGTGGTTGCGTTCGGCACCAGCGCACCGGAAACGGCGGTGAGCATCCAAGCCTCTCTGAATGGCAACGGGGATATCGCCGTCGGCAATGTGCTCGGCAGCAACATCGCCAACATCCTGCTCATTCTCGGCCTGTCGGCCCTGATAGCGCCGTTGGTGGTGTCTCGCCAATTGGTACGCCTCGACGTACCGGTAATGATCGGTGCAGGTCTGCTGACTTTCGCACTGGCGTGGAATGGCCGCATCAGCCAGATAGACGGCCTGATCCTGCTCGCGCTGCTGCTGGTCTATACGGGCTTTCTTGTGATCGCAAGCAAGCGAGAAGCGCGCCTGCAGTCCGATGAGTTCCGTGATGAATACGGCGCAGACCGTAGCGCCAAGCCGCTCGGGTGGATTCTCCAGTTGACGTTGGTGCTGCTCGGCCTCAGTTTGCTGATTCTGGGCTCCAACCTGCTCATCGAGGGCGCGGTGGCCCTGGCTCGGACGCTGGGATTGTCGGAGCTGGTCATTGGCCTGACCGTCATCGCCGTCGGAACATCCATGCCCGAACTCGCCACCTCGCTGCTGGCGGTCTACCGCGGTGAGCGGGACATCGCTGTGGGCAATATCGTCGGCAGTTGCATCTTCAACCTGTTGCTGGTGCTGGGCGCCGGAGCTGCGATTTCGCCCGAAGGCCTTTCCATTTCGCCAAATGCCTTAGCGTTCGACCTGCCCGTGATGCTTGCCGTGTCCGCAGCCTGCCTGCCGATCTTCTTTTCCGGGTACCGCATCAATCGGTGGGAAGGCACCATGTTCTTTGGTTATTACGTCGCCTATACGCTCTACCTGATCATGTTTTCCACTGGGCTACCGGCGATCAATCTGCTGCGCCATGCAATGACTTGGTACGTATTGCCCTTGACCGCCATCACGCTTTTGGTGATCTTCCTGCGCGCCTGGAAACGCCAGCGCTAAGCATTATCCCTCCCCCTTCTGGAGCCTTATTTTCGTGTCCGCAATGACCTTTGTTTATCTGATAGCCGGTCTGGTACTTCTCGTAGCCGGGGCCGAGGTGTTGGTGCGGGGCGCTGCCAAACTGGCCGCTCAGTTCGGTATCCCACCGCTGATCATCGGTCTCACCGTGGTCGCCTTTGGCACCAGCGCACCGGAAACCGCAGTTAGCGTGCAGGCTGCTCTCAACGGCAGCGGCGACATCGCCATCGGCAACGTGCTCGGCAGCAACATCGCCAACGTTCTGCTGATTCTCGGCGTGACGTCGCTGGTCGCACCGCTGATCGTTTCTCGCCAGCTGATTCGACTCGACGTGCCCATCATGATTGGTGCCAGCCTGGTCACCTACGCCCTGGCGTGGGATGGCTCGCTCAGTCGCCTTGACGGTGCATTGCTGTTTTCAGCGGTGATCGCCTACACGCTGTTTCTGATCATCAGCAGCCGTCGTGCCACTGCTGCGGCCACAGCCGACGACGAGTTCGCCAAGGAGTTCGGTCTCGACGAAACACCCAAGCGTTATGCCTCGCTGATTAACGCCGGCCTGGTGGTTGCCGGCCTGGTTCTGCTGGTGACTGGCTCGAATTTTCTGGTGGAAGGTGCCGTGTCCCTCGCTCGCACGCTGGGCCTATCGGAACTGGTTATCGGCCTGACGGTCATCGCCGTCGGCACGTCGCTCCCCGAGCTGGCCACTTCCATCCTCGCTGCCATACGCGGCGAACGGGATATCGCGGTCGGCAACATCGTCGGCAGCAATATCTTCAACCTACTGTGTGTGCTGGGGCTGGCCTCGCTGGTATCCCCGGACGCGATCGGCGTGGCCGCCAACGCATTGGCATTCGACTTCCCGGTCATGATTGCCGTTGCCCTGGCCTGCCTGCCGATCTTCTTCAGCGGTTACACCATCAATCGCTGGGAAGGTCTGCTCTTCCTCGCCTACTACGTGGCCTATACGCTCTATCTGGTGCTGGTCAGCACCGGCCGCCCGTTGGCCGAAGTGTTCGGCGACGCCATGATCGGCTATGTGTTACCGCTGACTGCGGTGACCCTGGTGGTGATTGCCGGACGGGCCTGGAAGGCCCAGCGCGTCTGATGGTCACGCCGGCTGGTTAGATCCAGCCGGCCCAGCCCAAGAGGAACAACCCGACATTGATCGTTAACGCCGCACCGAGTGTGGTGATGACGATGATGGTAGCGGCCAGCTGATGGTTGGAATTAACCGCCCGCGCCATAACGAAGCTGGACGATGCCGTCGGGCAGCCGAAGTAGAGAAACAGGATCCCCAGTTCAGCGCCACGAAAGCCGCATAGCCAGGCGCCTAGCGTCGCCAACGCCGGAAACCAGACCATCTTCATCAGGCTCGAGCTCATCGCGACGCTGCTGCTTTCGCGCAACACCGAAATCGACAGGGTGCCGCCGATGCAGATCAGAGCCAGCGGCAACGTCAGCTGGGCGAAATACTGACCCGATGTCATCAGCCAGTCGGGCAATGCGATTTGCCAGTAGGCGAAAGGGATCGCCGCAGTCACCCCGATAATCAGCGGGTTGCGCAAGATGCTGCGAATGATCGCCCCGGCATCGGCCTGGCCATCCGGGCTATAGATAGCCAGGACCACCGCGGACAGGCTGTTGTACAAGAGGATTACCAAACCAGCCAGCACACCGCCTAGTGACAGCCCGTAGTCGCCGTAGAGGCTGGTCGCCAACGCCAGCCCCACCACTCCGTTATTGCCGCGGAAGGCGCCTTGTACATAGACGCCGCGGTCGGCGACCGGGCAGCGCCAAAGCGCCCAGGCCCAAGCCAGCAGAAATCCTCCCACCGTAGCGGCAACGTAATAGACGAGCAGTGTTGGCTGAAGCGCGGCGCTAAGGTCCGCCTTGATGACCGAAAGGAACAGCAGGGTTGGCATCGTGGCCTTGAACACCAGCGTTGATGCGGTGTGAATGAACGCGCCATCGATCAAGCGCAGACGCATCAATGCGACGCCGATGAACAGCATCACGAATACCGGAGCGGTCACGCTCAGGGTCTGCAGAACCATGGGCAGCATGGCGAGGCTCGAAAAGTAGAGTCAGGACGGGACGATACGGGAATGAACATGCCGGATCGAGCCATGGCCAGCTATCGATCCGGCATTGAACGAGCGCTGCGCCAAGGGAGAAACCATTGGCGCTGGCGTGTATGGCGATCAGCGCCGCACGGGGCGCTTCTGCAGTTTGCGCTGCAGGGTGCGACGGTGCATCCCTAGCGCGCGAGCGGTAGCGGAAATATTGCCGTCGTGCTCGGCAAGCACTCGCTGGATGTGCTCCCACTGCAGGCGATCCACCGACATGGGGTTTTCCGGCACCAGCGTATCCAGATCGGCATGTTTGGAGAGCAATGCCGCCAGCACGTCGTCTGCGTCGGCGGGCTTGCACAGGTAGTTGCATGCCCCACGCTTGATCGCTTCCACGGCAGTGGCGATGCTCGAATACCCGGTCAGGATCAGCACCTTCATTTCCGGATCCAGCTCGAGAAGCTTAGGGAGCAGCACCAGCCCGGAGTCCCCCTCCATTTTCAGGTCCAGCACCGCGTAATCAGGTAGCTCCTGCTTGGCCATCTCCAAGCCTTCTTCCGCCGACCCGGCAATGCTGACGTGCAGACCGCGGCGGCTCATGGCGCGTGCCATGACGCGAGTAAAGGTCGGGTCGTCGTCTACCAGCAGCAGATGAGGCTGTTCTTCGCCTTCGTGCTGCAACTCTTCGGTCATGTTTGCATTCCTCGCGTAATGATCACGTCTGGTCAGGCCCGAACCGAGCCATGCGGCAGACGCAGCTCGGTCAGGGTGCCACCCTCTTCGTGATTGTAAAGCTTCACAGTGCCACCGGCGCGCGTAACGCTCGCCTGACTCAGGAACAGGCCAAGACCAAACCCCTTGCCCTTGGTTGTGATGAACGGCCTGCCGATCTGTTCGGCGATAGCCAGCGGTACACCCGCGCCGTGGTCGCGGATGGTCAATCTGATCCACTGTGCGTCCCAATCCAGACGAATGTCCAGGTTGTCCGGGCTGGCATCGGTGGCGTTGTTCAACAGGTTGAGCAGCGATTGCCCTAGATCCGCCGGGGGCATCAGGCGTGGTGGAGTGCCTTTGCCCAGGCACTGGAAACGATAGGTGGCTTCCGGATGCATCAGATGCCAGCGCTGCAACACCGACTCGACCCATTCACGTACGGTCTGTTCGACGATGGCCTGGCGACGATCGGCTTCAGCCGCACGGACCAGCTGGCGCAGGCTGTCTTTGCACAATTGAACCTGCGATTGCAGCAATGCCAAATCCTCGCTGAGCTCCGCAGGCTCCTTGTAATCCTGACGCAACTCCTTGAGCAGCACACTCATGGTCGCCAATGGCGTGCCCAGCTCATGAGCGGCTCCCGCGGCCTGCGTCGCCACGGCCAACAGCTGCTGATCGCGCATGCTTTCTTCACGACGCTGAGCTTGAAGCTGCTCCTGACGGCGCAGTTGTTCGGCCATGCGCGCCACGAAAAAAGTGATCAGCGCCGCCGCCAGCGCGAAACTCAGCCACATGCCATAGACCAGCAACGTGGTGCGATCGACCGGTGGCACGATGACCGGGTCGTACCACACCAGCATCAAGGTGTATCCAGCAAGCGCGAGTCCAGACAACGCCACCGAATACAGCCACGGCAGCGTTGCCGCCGCAATGGTAAGCGGCACCAGGTAGTAAGAAACGAATGGATTGGTCGAGCCGCCCGAGTAATACAGCAGGGCGCTGTGGATCAACAGATCGGTCGCCAGGTGCCCGGCATATTCAAGCTCCGTCACCGGCCAAGGTCCGCGCAGCCGCAACGCCGTACCCAGACAGATCAGCGCTGAAACACCAAGCGTGACCCCCAGATGAAACCACGGCAGACCGAACAGCTGGGTGGCGTATGCGAGCCCTACCGCACCGGCCTGGGCAGCCAGCACGAGGACGCGGATCAGAGTGAGCAGACGGAGATTCTGGCGGCTGGCAGACAGCAGGTGAACGGATGCGTACATGGGGTCTCCAAAGGAGTCACGAGTATAACCAAGCCGCCCGAAACACAGCCTGTCTGCGGCAACGCGCCGCACGGAAAAACTGCGCACTGGCGAGCAAAGGGCTAAAGTCTTTGCGCCGCACCGTTGGTGCCCTCGAATTCAGGAGTTCCCATGTTCGTTTCCGTTCCGCGCAGCATTGCGCTGTTGGCCTGCATAGCCTGCCTTCCCGCTGTAGCCGACGAGCAACATTACAATCAGATTTCCCTGCGCGCCGAGGCCAGCAGCGAGGTCGCCCAGGACCGCATGCATGTGACGCTGTTCACCGAGTCGCAGCACGAGGACCCGGCACAGCTGGCAGCGCAAACGACTAGGACGATGAACAAGGCACTGCAACGCGCCCGGCAGGCGAAAGAGGTCGAAGTCAGTCAGGGCAGCCGTAGCAGCTACCCCGTCTATGAGGAAAAGGGTCAGCAGATCACCGCTTGGCGTGAACGCGCCGAACTGCGCCTGGAAAGTGGAGACTTCGCCGCGCTCTCCAAGCTCACCGGAGAGCTGATGCAAGACCTGAAGATGGGCAGCATGTATTTCAGCGTGTCTGACTCGATCCGCCAACAGAACGAAGACGCCTTGCTCAAAGATGCGGTAACCGCCTTCCGCGCCCGCGCGCAGCTGGCGACCGAGGCGCTGGGCGGCAACGACTACAAGATCGTCAGCCTCAACCTCACTAGCGCCGGCAATTTTCAGCCCGAGATGATGCGCAGCGTGTCGATGAAGAGCATGGACGCCATGCCTACGCCGGATGTAGAAGCCGGCACCCGGCAGATCAGTATCAATGCCGATGGTGTGATCGAAGTGCAGATGCCCTGAAGCCATGCCACGCGGCCCACAATGGGCCGCGTCTTTAACCAGACATTACGGCTCGCAACAAGCGTCGGGGATGGTCACCAGACCACGTTGATAAAACGTTAGAACCAGCTTGATATCAGACACAAAAACGCCGCGAACTTCGCGGCGTTTTGCATGGCGATGACGCTTAGATGTAGTAAGCCTTGAGCGGCGGGAATCCGTTGAATTCTACGGCGCTGTAGCTGGTGGTGTAAGCACCGGTGGACAGCCAGTACATGCGATCGCCGATGGCCAGGTTCAGTGGCAGGCCGTACTTGTAGTTCTCGTACATGATGTCGGCGCTGTCGCAAGTCGGGCCGGCGATGACCACTTCTTCCATCTCGCCCTTCTTCTCGGTCCAGATCGGGAACTTAATGGCTTCGCCCATGGTTTCGATCAGGCCGGAGAACATGCCGACGTCGGTGTAGACCCAGCGCTCAACGGCGGTACGCGACTTGCGCGCCACCAGCACCACTTCGCTGACTAGGATGCCGGCGTTGGCAATCAGCGAGCGACCCGGCTCAAGAATGATTTCCGGCAGCTCGTCGCCAAAGTCTTCCTTGAGGAAACGGATGATCTCTTCGGCGTAGGTTTCCAGGCTGTTGGTACGAGTGATGTAGTTGGCCGGGAAGCCGCCACCCATGTTGATCATCTTCAGCTCGATGCCGTCTTCTTCTTTCAGACGCTCGAAGATCACCTTGACCTTGGCAATCGCGGCGTCCCACACGGAAATGTCGCGCTGCTGCGAACCGACGTGGAAGGAAATGCCATAGGGTTCCAGCTTCAGCTGACGGGCGAGGATCAACAGATCCATCGCCATGTCGGTCTGGCAGCCGAACTTGCGCGACAAGGGCCAATCGGCGGTGGTGGAGCCTTCAGTCAGGATGCGTACATAGACTTTCGAACCCGGTGCGGCCTTGGCGATGTTGCGCAGGTCGGCTTCCGAGTCGGTGGCGAACATGCGCACACCCTTTTCATAGAAGTAGCGAATGTCCTTGGCTTTCTTGATGGTGTTGCCGTAGCTGATGCGCTCAGGGCCGACACCGCGGGACATCACCTTGTCCAGCTCATAGATAGAAGCGATGTCGAAGCTCGAGCCCTTGTCGCGTAGCAGATCGATGATTTCGACCGCAGGGTTAGCCTTCACCGCGTAGTAGACCTTGGCGAAATCGAAACCGGCGCGCAGATCGTCGTACGCCTTGTCGATGGTTTCGGTATCGATGACCACGAACGGCGTTTCGTGCTGGTCAGCGAAGGCCTTCATCTTCTGGAAGGTGGATCGGGAATAGTAATCTTCGATCTTGATCGACATGCATGGCTCCAAATCGGGAAACGTAAAGTCGGATTGGGGACTAGCTTCTGCGCGGCTTCACTGCGAAGCGGACAGACCTAACAAGAACGCCTGATCAGTTTCCCCACTTTGGTTCGCCTACTTCCCAAGGCATGTCGCCGAGTATCACGGCCGGGTCATCGCAACGGGGCGGTGACCTGGTGAATCCTGATCTCTCGTCGTCAGTACTTGAGCCGGATGGATCGTTGCCAGCATGGACGTTCGGGCGCGAACTTTAGAACCACAGCTGGTTGAGATCAATGAAAAATCCGCACTCAGCTCCTTTTTTATCCGCTCGGCAAACCTACCGTATTCAAACCGACAGATACGCAGCGGGGATGTTCCGTTCGTCTCGTCCCGTCGCGACTAACCGCGCCACGGCCGCGGCAGTCCTCAGGCGCCCTTTGCGCTATAATCGCCGGCTTTTTCCGACACGCTTTCTATACCGGGACCGCCATGACCTCTCAGGCCGCCGAAGTCGCGAAGCGCCGCACCTTCGCCATCATTTCCCACCCCGACGCGGGCAAGACCACCATCACCGAGAAGCTGCTGCTGATGGGCAAGGCCATTGCCGTGGCCGGTACCGTGAAGTCGCGCAAATCCGACCGTCACGCGACCTCCGACTGGATGGAAATGGAAAAGCAGCGCGGCATCTCCATCACCACCTCGGTGATGCAGTTCCCCTACCGCGAGCACATGATCAACCTGCTCGACACCCCCGGCCACGAAGACTTCTCGGAAGACACCTACCGCACCCTGACCGCCGTGGACTCGGCACTGATGGTCCTCGACGGTGGTAAAGGCGTCGAGCCGCGCACCATCGCGCTGATGGACGTCTGCCGCCTACGCGACACACCCATCGTCAGCTTCATCAACAAGCTCGACCGCGACATCCGCGACCCCATCGAACTGCTCGACGAGATCGAAGCGGTGCTGAAGATTAAGGCAGCCCCCATCACCTGGCCGATCGGCTGCTACCGCGACTTCAAGGGTGTGTATCACCTGGCCGATGACTACATCATCGTCTACACCCCCGGCCACGGCCACGAGCGCACCGACGTCAAGATCATCCAGAACCTGGATTCGGACGAAGCGCGCCAGCACATCGGCGACGAGTACGACCGTTTCGTCGAACAGCTCGAGCTGGTCCAGGGTGCCTGCCACGAGTTCGACCAGGACGAATTCATCAAAGGCCAGCTGACCCCGGTATTCTTCGGTACCGCACTGGGCAACTTTGGTGTGGACCACGTGCTCGATGCGGTCGTCGACTGGGCCCCGCGCCCTCTTCCGCGCACCGCCAACGAGCGCGTGGTCGAGCCGGTTGAAGAGAAATTCACCGGCTTCGTCTTCAAGATCCAGGCGAACATGGACCCCAAGCACCGCGACCGCATCGCCTTCATGCGCATCTGTTCGGGCAAGTACGAAAAAGGCATGAAGCTGCGCCACGCGCGCATCGGCAAGGACATCCGCATCGCCGACGCCCTGACCTTCTTCTCTAGCGAGCGCGAGCAACTGGAAGAAGCCTGGGCCGGCGACATCATCGGCCTGCACAACCACGGCACCATCCAGATCGGCGACACCTTCACCGAAGGCGAAAACCTGGGCTTTACCGGTATTCCGCACTTCGCACCGGAACTGTTCCGCCGCGTCCGTCTGAAGGACCCGCTGAAATCCAAGCAGCTGCGCCAGGGCTTGCAGGAGCTGGCCGAGGAAGGCGCCACCCAGGTGTTCTTCCCGGAGCGCAACAACGACATCATCCTTGGCGCGGTGGGCGTGCTGCAGTTCGACGTCGTCGCCAGCCGCCTGAAAGAGGAATACAAGGTCGAGTGCGCGTATGAGGCGATCAACGTCTGGTCGGCCCGCTGGATCGAATGCGACAACGAGAAGAAGTTGAAGGAATTCAGCGACAAGGCCTACGAAAACCTCGCCCTCGACGGCGGCGGTCATCTGACTTACCTGGCGCCGACGCGGGTCAACCTGAGCCTGATGGAAGAACGCTGGCCGGATGTGAAGTTCAGGGCGACGCGAGAGCATCACTAAGGGGAACGTTTCGCCGGGGCGGCTTCGGCCAGGATCATGAGCGCTTCGGTATCCCCATGATCGCCAGCAAGCTGGCTCCTACAGGATGTGACCACGCTGGCTTTTCGTAGGAGCCAGCTTGCTGGCGATCCGGGCCACCTGAACGCACGACTGAATAGCTGGATCCACATGGAGGTGGATGTGCAGAGCCAGTACAACCACCGCGGCCATGCGTTGCGTCGCGGCAGACATTCCGAGCTAGGTCAGGTTTACCTGGTAACCGCAGTTACAGAGCGACGCAAAACCGTCTTCACCGACCCGCTGCTAGCCCGAGTGCTGGTGAGCGAAATGCGCCACCTCCATGACGAACGCCACGTCGAATCATTAGCCTGGGTCGTCATGCCGGATCATGTTCACTGGCTGATCGAACTGGGTTCGGCGCCGTTGCCAAAAGTGGTCCAGCGTTTCAAGTCCCGCAGCGCAATAGCCATCAACCGCATTACAGGCGAAACAGGCACACGGATCTGGCAGCGGGGGTTTCACGATCGTGCGCTGCGCCAAGATGAAGATCTGATCGACGCTGCGCGGTACGTCGTCGCCAACCCGTTGCGAGCAGGCCTGGTTGAGCGTATCGGCGACTATCCGTGGTGGGATGCGGTTTGGTTGTAAGGCTCAGCGCGGGGGTGGCTGATCGCCAGCAAGCTGGCTCCTACGAAAAGCCCAGGCGTCGCGCCTCACTCTGTAGGAGCCAGCTTGCTGGCGATCCCGACGTCTCGTACAAGCAAGCCGTCGGAAGCATCACGGTAATGTCGCGGCCCTTCTTACCTGCGACTCAAATCAATCCCAATCACCAGCGGATCGTGGTCAGACGCCCGGTATGGCCCGGCGCTGTAAAGCATCGAGTGCTGGCGTGGCGTCTTGAACTCGAGGTTGTAGTCCAGCACCCGCGGTTCATCGGCGTTGATGTGCCATTCGGTTGCGCCGCGCACCTGCGGGGTCAGGCTGGTGCTGGCCAGGCCGTGATCGAGGTAGCCGGACTCGCCGGAGAACACGTAGGAATAGGCGTCTCCGCCGCCGAAGGTGGCCAGCAGATCGGTGTAACCGGATGCCCTGATCACATTGATCGGATCCTCCTTCGCATAGGCGTTGAGGTCGCCGATGATCAGCCGGTCCGGATCGTAGGAGCGCGTAGGATCACGGCCCAGCCAGGCGACCAGCGCCTGGGCGGCTTTGACACGGGTCAGGTTGCAGTTGCCCTGGCTGTCACCCATGTCCTTGTCACCCAGGTCGTCGCAGCTGGAGCCCTTGGATTTGAGGTGATTGACCGCCACCGTCAAACGCTCACCCGTACGGCGTTCACGGAAGGTCTGTGCGAGCACCGGGCGATTGCGGGTGTCGTTGAAACGCGGGTCGACCGAACCATCCAGCACCGCGGCATCCTTGTGCGGGCTGACCATGTCCTGGCGGTAGATCAGGCCGACGGCAATTGCGTCGGTGCCGAGCCGTTCGCGTTTCGGATCGATGAACGCGTAGCGGTCCCCGCTCCGTGACGCCGCATTGAGGCCGGCCACCAGATCGACGATGGCGCTGTGCTCGCCATATCCGTCATTCTCGATTTCCATCAGCCCGATGATGTGGGCATCGGCACCCAGAATCGCCGCAATGATCTTGTCGCGCTGGCGGTTGAACTCTTCACGGGTATCCGCGCCCCGCGAGGTGGGGAACCCAGCGCCACGACCGTCGCCGTTGAAGTAATTGAGTACGTTGAAGCTCGCCACGCGCAAGCGACCCTCGATGGGCTTTGGCGCCTCCGGCCTGGGGTTTGCCGCAACGAAGCTCGGAGCTTGGGTCGGCTGGACGCGATAGCTTCCGGCCAGGTAATGCAGCACACCCTGCACGTCAGTGACTTCATAGCCCACACGCAGCGTGCGGTAGGCGTCGAGTTCCGGTGAGGGATAGCGGATCGGGTCGGGGTTCTGACCGCTGCGACCGTCATCCAGAACGATCCGGTTGAGGTCGTTCTGTGCCTGTAGCTGTCGCGCCGGCTCGCCGGGCGATACCTTGTTGGTGGGTATCCACAAGCGCCCGCCAGATGAAAGCACCAGCTCGCCGTAACGTCCCAGGTTGTAGACCTCGCTGACCGTAAGCGGCTGGGCGAAGCGCACCTGCATGCCCTCGTAACGCTCCAGTGCATCGGGCGCCGACAGCGGCAGGCTGATCTGCACCATGCTTGGCAGGGGCTGCGCGCGGGCCAGAACACTGACCTGAGGCGCGGTCAGCTCGGTGAGGCCGTTGTATTCAGCGACCATCGCGCGTACCTGAACGCGGTCGCCCACCTTTACATCGACACCGTTGCCGGAGCCGTAGACGAACAGGCCTTCGGAGGTGAGCGGGTTGCCATCGGTCTCGCTGTCCGGCGCCTGGATGAAGAAGCCGCCCAGCTCGCTCTCACCCTGGAAGTCGGCGACCACGACGCCTTCCACCGTGACGCGCTGGTTGATCAGCGGGCTGAGGTCGCCAGCGCCTTGCACTTCGGCAATGGAACGCCGGCCTGCGTCGTCTCCACCCGGTTCACCTTCGCCGTACTGGCCAAGCTGGGCGAAGGTGTTGGCCGCATAGCCCTGCCATTCGGTGGCCGGATCGAAGGCATCATTGGGGTCCTGATCGCCGACCCGGACCGACGTTTTGCGGGTCAGCGTGCGATCAGCCGTCTGCGTCTGCCCGGAGCCCCACTTGCTGCCCGGATCGACGCCGAGCTGGCCGACGCTGTCGAGAATCTCACCGGACGGCCCGCGCAGCACAATCGCATCGTCGCCGTTGTACCAACTGCCGCTACCGCGCTGGTTCGCCGTGGCCTGCAACTCAGGGACGCCGCTCTCGTGCGCCAAGACATGCACGCCACCCGGCGCCACCTCGCCCGCCAGGCTGATGCTCCGGCCGCTGCTGGTCGAGCCATTGAAGTAGAAGTCGACACGGTAGCCGTCGAGGGCAATCGACGTCTCGCCAGCGTTGTAGAACTCCAGCGCTTTGTTATTGCCGCTGCCCTCTACGTACTCGGAAATCAGCAGCTCGGCGGATGCCATGGAGTGCACGCCCATTGCGGCGATTGCCAGCAGGGCGGCGGTGAGCGGGTGCGGCTTGAAGCGGTCGTTGCGGCGCATGGATGTCGCTCCCTGGTATCAGGCGTGTTGGGGTTCGAGGGTTTTGGAAAAGACAGAGGCACCGTCGATATCGCGAAGGGTGACGCTCAGGGCGCCGCTGCGTGAATCGATTTCCACTTCACCGAAGAACTGAAAACCGGCGTAGGGCGATGCGTTGGCATAAGCGGGTGCTTTCTGGAACACCAGCTCGGGGCCAAAGGTGGCATCCAGCGGATTGGGGCCGAAGCTGCCCGCATTGAGGGGCCCGGCAACGAACTCCCAGAACGGATCGAAATCCTGAAATAGCGCGCGGTTTGGATGGTAGTGATGCGCTGCGCAATAGTGAACGTCAGCAGTCAGCCAGACCGTGTTGCGCACGCGGTATTTGCGCAGGTAACCCAGCAGTTCAGCGATTTCCAGCTCGCGCCCGGCTGCCGGCCCGTCCTGTCCGTTGGCGATCGCCTCCCAGCGCGCCCTGCCGGCCGCGTCCTTGCCGTCTGGTACGTGCAAGCCAATGGGCATGTCGGCTGCGATCACCTTCCAGGTGGCGCGTGAGCGGCGCAGTTCGCGCTTAAGCCATGCCAACTGCTGCCGGCCAAGGAAGGTGGTATCCGGCCCTTGCTCGGGTTGCAGATTGTGGGTGTTGGGGCCGCGATAGCTGCGCATGTCCAGCACGAACACGTCCAGCTGCGGGCCGTAGGCGATCTTGCGGTAGACACGGCCCGTCGCGTCGCGGCCGGTGATGCGCATCGGCGCATATTCGAGAAACGCCTGACGACCGCGACGGGCGAGCAGTCCGATGTCCTTGACCTGATAGCGCTCATCCAGCTCCTTGCCAGGCGACCAGTTGTTGGTGACTTCGTGGTCGTCCCACTGCCAGATCTGCGGCACTTCAGCGTTGAACTGACGCAGGTTGTGGTCCAGCAGGTTGTAGCGGTAGTTGCCGCGGAACTCGTCCAGCGTTTCGGCCACTTTGGTCTTGGCCTCGGTGACGATGTTGCGCCAGAGGCGCCCGTCCTCAGCGGTCACTTCAGCCTGGATCACGCCGTCGGCATAGATGGCGTCGCCACTCTGGATGAAGAAGTCAGGATGGCGCTGGCGCATGGCTTCGTAGATGCGCATGCCGCCGAAGTCGGCATTGATGCCCCAGCCCTGGCCGCAGGTATCGCCGCCCCAGACGAAGCGGATATCCCGCGCGCGCCTGGGTGCAGTGCGCAGATGGCCCATCCAGGGTTCGCTGCGGGCATGGTCGCGGGCGTCCTCGAAACTGGCGCGGTAGAAGATCGACTGATCCGACGGCAACCCACGCAGATCGATACGCGCGGTGTAGTCGAGTCGTTCATCGGTGACCGGCGAAACCATCCGCCGAGCGTTGTTAAAGCCACTACTGGTATCCCACTCCACCACCAGCCGCGCCGGGCGATCGCAGCGGCTCCAGATCACGACACGGTCAGCGAGCACGTCACCGGACTGCACGCCATCGGTGATCCAGGGTCGCGCGGTGGGCGCTGCGATGATCGCAGGCGAAACGCCGAGCGCGGGCAGCGCCAGGCCAGCACCGATGCCTTGAACAAGTCGGCGGCGTGTCTGGTCGAGTTCGGGTTTGGTTGATTCGGTCATGGTCGTCCCCTTCAACGGATGCTGGAAGAAGGGTTTAAGCGAGCCGCTTGACAGAACCGTGACGCCCGGACGAACGGTCGTCAATAAATCGGCTTTACTGCAGATCGCCGCCGTTGCGCGACTTTGTGAAAATCGTTAAGAGCAGACGAGTTCAACGATCGAGATGCCGCCCACACTCAGCGCTTCGGCGATCGGTTATGTTCGCGGTATCAAGGCCAGGGGTTACACCATGAAGCGTTTTCTGTTCGTCTTTGCCTTCATCACGTCCTCTGCTCAGGCAGGTGTGCTGATCAACAGCCCGTACTGGGTCGTTGGCCTGAGCTGCTCCAACAATCAGGAGTGCTATGCCGCCAGTAACGGTAGCTATACCGGTTCGTTGAATGGGGCGCGGCGCTTCGACGACCAGGCACAGGCCATGAAGTTTTTGGACAGCCTCACGTCCAGCCTGCGGGACAAATCTCCACGTCTCGAACAGCACACAGAACAGCACTGCGTAGAGCCCAGCCAGAATCGCAACTACACCGGGCGGCCCTGCTGAATGGCCGCTAGTACTGGCTGTTGGTGAGTACGATGGCTTTGCTATTGGATCGCAGCCTGTCCAGCCCATCACCTCCGTACTGCGAGAGGCGATGGGCTGACCATTAGGCCCGATGCCCGACCGGTCTAGTTCGCATCATCTTCCTCAAGCGTCCAGGCGATCACCGAGTCGCCTATCTTCGTGCCGAACGAGCCGTGCCCGCCGGCCACCTGCACCACATACTGCTTACCGGTCTGCTCCGAGACGTAGGTCATCGGTGTGGCTTGGCCGCCCGCCGGTAGCCGCCCTTTCCAAAGTTCCTCTCCGGTCTGCAGGTCATAGGCGCGCAAGTAGTAGTCCAGCGTGCCGCTCATGAAGGCGACGCCACCTGCCGTCACGATCGGACCGCCCAATGCTGGTGTGCCCACCGGGAAAGGAATGCCCAGCGGCGCACTGTCGCGGCTGGTGCCGTTCTTATGCATCCAGACCTTCTTCATGGTGCGCAGGTCCACGGCGGTGACATAGCCCCACGGCGGGCTCTGGCAAGGCAGGCCCAGCACTGATAGCAGTGGCTTCAGACTGACCATGTAGGGCGCACCAAGGTTGGGTTGCAGGCCGGTTTCGCCGCCCCCGGTGCGCTCATTGGGATCGACCTCGCTGCGCTTGTACATCTTCGAGACGAACGCCAGGTAGTTCGGCGCGCCAAACAGCAACTGCCGACTCGGATCGACCGCCACGGACGGCCAGTTGAAGGTACCGACGTTGCCCGGATAGATCAGTGAGCCCTTTTCCGATGGCGGCGTGAAGTCGCCTTCATAGCGCAGCTTGCGGAACTGGATGCGGCACATCATCTGATCCAGCGGCGTGCCGCCCCACATGTCCTTCTCGTACAGCGGCTCCTGCGGCGCGTAGGTTAACGCCGAGACCGGCTGAGTGGGCGCGGTGAAGTCACCGTAATCGGTGCCCTGCGGAACAGGCACCTCGGTCACCGGCACGATGGGCTCACCGGTGCGCCGATCAAGCACATAGAGATCGCCGCGCTTGGTCGCCTGAATGATGGCCGGCACCTTGCCTTCGGGCCGGTCGATATCGACCAGCGTCGGCTGGGAGGGCAGGTCGCGGTCCCAAAGGTCATGGTGAACGGTCTGGAATTCCCAGCGGACTTTGCCGGTCTCCAGGTCCAGCGCAATCAGGGTGTCGGTGAGACGCTCGGCCTGGGCCGAGCGATCGATTGCCCACTGATCAGGGGTCTGGTTGCCGGAGGGGATGTAGACCAGGCCCAGCGCCTCGTCAGCGGTGGCCACAGTCCAGGAGTTCGGCGTGCTGCGCACGTAGGTTTCACCCGGTGGCAACGGTTCCGTGGCATCCGGGTTGCCCGGATCGAAATTCCAGACCAGGCGGCCAGTTTTCACGTCGTAGGCACGAATCACGCCGCCGGGTGAATCCACGGCGCCGTTATCGGTAACCGAACCGCCGATGATCACCAGCTTTTCGGTCACCACCGGCGGCGAGGTGGGCAAGTAGACCCCGAGCGCCCCTTCACCCAGGCGCAGCTTCAGGTCCACGACACCGGCGTTGCCGAAGTCTTCGCAGGGCTTGCCGTCTTCCACATCGAGTGCGATCAGCGTGGCATCGTTGGTCGGCAGGAACAGGCGACGTTCGCAACGCGCCGCCGATTGATCCGGCTGGCCGCTGGTCGAACCCGGCGAGGGATAGCGAGTGCCGTCGTGAAACGCCAGGCCGCGGCACGTCATGTGCTGGTAGTACTCGGCATCGCGGTTGATGCTCGGGTCAAAGCGCCAACGCTCTTCGCCGGTATCGGCGTCCAGGGCGATGGCGATGCTGTGGGGGGTACAGATGAACAGGCTGTTGCCGACCTTGAGCGGGGTGACCTCGTAGGTGAACTCGCCGGGATCGTTTGGCCCCGGCAGATCACCCGTGTGGTATTCCCAGGCTTTCGTCAGCGTGCCCACGTTCTCGGGCGTGATCAGATCTGCGGTCGAATACCGGTCGCCCTGCTCTGATCCGCCGTAAGACGGCCACTCGCTGTTGGAGCGACCGGCCTGCCCTTGCGGATCGAGCCCCTGCATCTGCACGTCGCTGAACTGGCCGTCGATCGAGTGGTAGTCCTGGGTCAACGAGTATCCCGCCATCAACGCACCGGCCAGCAGGCCGAGCCCGAGCAAGCCACTGGCACCGTCGCGCCAGACCAGACGGTCGCTCACGTAGCGATTGACGAAGGGCAGGATCAGCCAGAGGCCGAGGATGCACCAGAGGTCGATCCGAGGCGCCAGCTGCCACCAGTCGAAGCGCACCTCATAGAGGGTCCACGCCAGGGTCGCCAGCAACAGCGCTGCATACAGCCAGATCGCCGCACGGCGACGGGCAAACAGCAGGCCGGCCACCACCAGAAGACCGATGCCGGCCAGCAGGTAGTACCAGGAGCCGCCGAGCACAGCCAGGTACGCACCGCCGCCCGCCATCAGCACACCCAGCACCAGCACCACCACGACGGTCAGGGTGATACGCAAGGGCCGAGGCCCATAATCGATACTCATGCAACACACTCCAAGCGGGACGTATTTATAAACAGGGAAAGCAAAAAGCCGGCGAAACTTCCTGTGACAAAGTTTCGTCCGGCTCTCAGTGGATACGGTGCGAAGGGCTTTAGTTCAGCGCTTGCAGCGTTGAACCTCAGGCCGCAGCGCCAACGGCAAGCGGCTGCGCCTCGGGCCGCTTGATCACCGCGTAAACCACCCCGGTCACCAGGCTGCCGGCCAGGATCGCCAGCAGATAAAGCAATGCGTGATTGATGGCGTTGGGAATCAGCAGTACGAACAGCCCGCCATGCGGCGCCAGAAGCTTCGCGCCGAAGGCCATGGACAGCGCACCGGTCAGCGCACCGCCGGCGATACTCGCCGGAATCACTCTCAGCGGGTCCTTGGCGGCGAAGGGAATCGCGCCTTCAGAGATGAAGCAGCAACCCAGCACCAGCGCCGCCTTGCCGGCTTCACGCTCGGTCTGTGCGAACTTGCGCCGTGCGATCAACGTGGCGATGCCCATGCCGATGGGCGGCACCATGCCCGCTGCCATGGTCGCCGCCATCGGCGCGTAGCTCTGCGATGCCAGCAAACCCACCGAAAAGGCATACGCCGCCTTGTTCACCGGCCCGCCCAGGTCGACGCACATCATGGTGCCCAGCAACAGCCCGAGCAGGATGGCGTTGGAGGTGCCCATGGTGTCGAGGAATTCGGTGAGCCCGGCGAGCATCTTCGCTACTGGCGTGCCGACGACGTAGATCATCACCAGTCCCGTCACCAGACTCGCCAGCAGCGGAATGATCAAGATCGGCTTGAGCGATTCGATACTGGCCGGCAAGGGAATCCAGCGGCTGACCGCCTTGGCTGCATAACCGGCCACGAAGCCGGCAATGATGCCGCCGATAAAGCCCGCACCCAGGGTCCCCGCCAGCAGGCCACCAATCATCCCCGGCGCTAGACCCGGACGGTCGGCGATGGAATAGGCGATGTAACCCGCGAGCAGCGGCACCATCAACTGGAAAGCCGTTTCGCCGCCGATCTTCATCAAGGCGGCAGCCAGCGTTCCCTCCTCCTTGAAGGCCTCGATGCCGAATACGAACGACAGCGCGATCAGCAAACCACCGGCCACCACCATCGGCAGCATGTAGGAGACGCCGGTGAGCAGGTGCTTGTAGACGCCAGTCTTCTCACCTTTCTGCTCACCACTTGCGCTCGTGGCGGCCACACCACCGCTGAGTACCGCACCCTCTTCAAGCGCGCGATCAAGGGTGGCGTCGGGTTGTTTAAGGGCCACACCGGTGCCGCAGCGAAACACCCGCTTGCCAGCGAACCTAGCCACATCCACCTCGATGTCCGCAGCCAGCAGCACCACATCGGCCTCTTCGATGGCCTGTGCTTCGAGCACGTTGCGCGCACCCACCGAACCGCGGGTTTCCACCTGTAGGTCGTAACCCTTGCGGATGGCGGCTTGTTGCAAGGCTTCGGCGGCCATGAAGGTATGCGCTACCCCGGTCGGGCAGGCGGTAATGGCCACCAGCTTGGGCTTGCCGTTGGTCGGGGTAGCCTCGGCGTCATCTGCCTCTTGTAACTCGCTCGCCGTTTCGGCAGCGCTGCGCAGGAAGGCCTCGGGGTCGAGCAGCGCTTCGGACGGCGTCGATTGCGCCACGCGTTTGCCGACGAAGCGTTGCAGCGACAGCGGCCCCGTTTTCACAACAACGACGAGATCCGCATTGGCTATCTGCGCGGGCGTCAGCGGTGAGCCGATGGCCTTGGGATCGTGGACTTCGACGGCCGTCGACCAACCCATACGATGGGCAGCCGCTTCGAGCAGGCGTGACGTCAGCACGCTGGTGACCATTCCGTTGGGGCAGGCCGTGACGATGAGAAGATTCATTCCTTCACCTCTTGTTCGATTTATTGGCTCAGCGGCTGGAGACGCACTGCGGCCTGGAGTTCGGCCAGCTGCGCCGTGTCGGTGATGCCGAAGCCGACCTGCCCGACCGCCTGAGCAGCGATGGCAGTGGCGTGAGTGAGTGTGCGTTCCGCTGGCCAGCCCTCGAGCAGCCCATGGAGCATGCCGGCCAGCAGCGAGTCCCCCGCCCCAACGGTGCTGACCACCCGGACCTTGGGCGGATAAGCGTGCAGCCCGGCACCGGGCGAGAACCAGCTCACGCCGCCGGCACCCTGGGAGACCACCACGTGCTCGATGCCTTCGGCTTGCAGTCGTCGCGCTTCGGCTGCCAGAGCAGACGACTCGGTGATCTCGATGCCTCGGGCCTCGGCCAGCTCTACCTCGTTGGGTTTGATCAACCAAGGCGTGGCGGCCAGCCCGTCGCGCAGCGCGGCACCACTGGTATCCAGCGCCACCCGCATGCCGAGTCTCTTGAGCGCCTGCAACAGCTGAACGAACCACTGGCTGTCGATGCCACGCGGCAAACTGCCCGCGACCACTACGAGGTCATGGGCCGGTGCAAGCCGTTCGAGCCGCGTCAGCAGCTCCGTGCAGTGCGCCTCGCTCACCTTGAGCCCCGGGCCGTTGATGTCGGTGACCTGCCCGTCCGCTTCGGCGAGCTTGATGTTGCTGCGGGTATCGCCCGGCACGCGGACGAATTCGTCGGCAAATCCACGCGCGGCGAATAGTTGCTCGAAGGCCTGCGGATTGCCCTCGCCGAGAAAACCGGTGACGGTCAGCTGATGGCCGAGATCGGCCAGCACCTGCGCCACGTTGAGGCCTTTGCCGGCAGCATGGACCTGCAGGTTTTCACTGCGATTGACCTCGCCCACGCGCAACGATGGCAGCCGCACGGTCAGATCCAGCGCCGGGTTCAGCGTGACGGTCAGAACGCGAGCCATCAGCAATGCTCCCCGACGAAGGCGCGTACTTCATGGGCACCCGGCAACATCAGCGCCTGCTTGGCCAGCTGCTGGCAAGCAGCGAAATCCACCTCGCGCACCCGCGCCTTGACCAGGGCAATGCTGCGCGCCGAGACGCTCAGCTCATCGACGCCCAGGCCCACCAGCATCGGCACGGCGAGCGCATCAGCGGCCAGTTCGCCGCACACGCCGACCCACTTGCCATGGGCATGGGCCGCCTCGACCGTCATGCCGATCAGGCGCAACACCGCCGGATGCAGCCCGTCCGCCTGACCGGAAAGCGTCGGATGGCCGCGGTCGATGGCCAGTGTGTATTGCGTCAGGTCGTTGGTGCCGATGCTGAAGAAGTCGACCTCCTGCGCCAGCACCGGCGCGATCAGCGCGGCGGACGGTATCTCGATCATGATGCCCACCTGCAGATCGGCCACCGGCAGCTCAACGCGCAGGCGGTCGACCATGGCTTTGGCGGTGCGCCACTCGTCGATATTGCCGACCATGGGGAACATGATCCGCAGCGGGCGGCCATCGGCCGAGGCGAGCAAGGCGCGTAGCTGGGTTTCGAGGATGTCCGGTCGCTGCAGGCTCAGGCGAATCCCGCGCACGCCGAGGAAGGGATTCTCCTCGGCGGGCATCGGCCAGTACGGCAGCGGCTTGTCACCACCAACGTCGAGCGTGCGAACCACCAGCGGCCGGCCTTCGAGGGCTTCCAGCACGCGGCGGTACTCGGCCTCCTGGGTCGCCTGGTCCGGCGCCTGGGAATGGTTCATGAACACCAGTTCGGTGCGCAGCAAACCGATGCCTTCAGCACCCATCGCCACGGCCTCAGGGGTTTCGCCGGCTGCGCCGATGTTGGCGGCGATCTCGACATGATGACCGTCGCGGGTAATGGCCGGCTCCATGCGGCGCTCGTCGGCCAGGCGCTTGCGCTCCTCGCGAGCCGCGCGTTCGCGCCTGGCCTGTTCCAGCTGCGCATCGGTCGGGGCGACCAGCAGTTCGCCGCGCTCGCCGTCGAGCAATAGCAGGGTGTTGGGCGCCAACCCGAGCACGCCAGGACCTGCACCGACGATGGCCGGAATCCCCAGCGCCCGGGCAATGATGGCGCTGTGGGATGTAGCGCCACCGCCCGCGGTGAGGATGCCGGCGACGCGCTGGGCGTTGAGCGTGGCAACGTCTGAAGGCGCCACTTCGTCCATCACCAGAATGTAGGGTTCGTCCGGGGCCTGCTCGGCTTCGACGCCGGTCAGGCAGGCCAGCACGCGGCGGCCCACGTCACGCAGGTCGGCGGCGCGCTCGGCCAGCAGTTTGTCGTGAAGTGCCTCCTGCTGCTGCGCCGCGCTCTCGATCTCTTCCATCCAGGCCGCTTCGGCGCTCAGCCCGTTCTGCAGCCGCACCTGCACGTCTTCGCGCAGCGCCGGATCACGGAGCATGGCCTGGTGAGTGGTGAAGATGTCGCGAATGCTGACGACCTGGCTTGCCTCGATCAGCGTGCCGATTTCGGCATGGACCTTGTCCAGCGCAGCATCCAGACGTTGCAACTCCGCCGCTAGCGATTCGCCGCGCTTGGGGTAGTCGATCACCTGCGGCTTGCGCACCAGCACCGGACCGATGGCGATGCCCGGCGAAGCAGCAATGCCGTTTACCTGATCGCCCGGGCGCAGAGCCGCCTGCTCGATGGCCGACTCATCGGGTTGCGTTGCGATGACGGGTTGCTCCGTCTCCCCAGCTGCCGGCAAGGGCTCGACCTCTTCGCCCAGCCCTTCTTCCACCGCGCGCACCAGCGCCGGCAGTGCATCGTCGGCGATGGAAGGCTCGGCAATGAACTCCAGCACCTGACCACGATGCGCCCCCATCGCCAGCAATTTGCTCAGGCTCTTGACCGACACCCCGGCGCTCTCGCTGCCGGCCAGGCGCACGCGAATCTCGCCATCGAAAGCTTGAGCCACTTCGGTCAGCGCCTTGGCCGGGCGCGCATGCAACCCATGGGCGTTGGCCAGCGGCACCTGAGCGCTGGGCCAATCTGCCGGTACCTCGCCGCCCAGCGCTTCGAGCACCACGCGGCTGGAAGTCGCCTGGCTCAGCTCCTGGCCGCGCCCTTCGATCAACAGGTTGCACAGGCGCTCAAGCATGGCCTGATGCGCTTCGCCCAGGCTGGCCAGCACGAACAGGCCATTCAGCGGCTGGCCCAGATGCTCAAGGTTCGAGGTTGGCGTGACGAACGCGAGCCCCGGGCTTTGCACCGACTGCTCGCTACTGAGCCACCAGAGGCCATCGCCCAGCGGCAACGCCTGGCTCATCGGCAGGCTGGCATTGAAGCCTGGCTCCACGCATTGGGCACGCTTGAGCAGTTTGACGCCTTGCCAGGCCAACTCGTCGAAATCATCGGCGGCGACGCCCAGGCCCACCAGTTCGCCGTCCAGCGCCAACGCCTGCGGCGCGCCCTGCAGCAGGTCGATGATGGCTTCGGGGCTTTCGGCCTTCTGCAGCGCCTCGCTCAGATCGCCCTCGCCCAACGCTCGGGTCAGCAGTTGCAGCAGCCGCAGATGTTCATCCGAGCGCGCCGCGATGCCGATGGCAAGGTACACCTGCTGACCATTGCCCCAGTCGACGCCGGCCGGAAAATGCAGCAGCCGCACGCCAGTGGTGAACACCTGATCGCGGGTTTCCGGCGTGCCATGCGGAATCGCAAGGCCCTGACCGAGAAAGGTCGAGCCCTGCGCTTCGCGCGCGCGCAGCCCGTCGAGGTAGCCCGGCGCGACCAGTCCGTCGGCGACCAGAACCTCGCCCAGCAGAGCCAACGCCGCTGGCTTGTCCGCCGCGGCCTGATGCATGTGGATGTGCTGTGCATTCAACTCAAGCATGGAGAACTCCTGCGGGGCTCGCGATTGTTGTGGCCGACGGTTGCGCCGGCTTTGCCCGAATCCTGGGCTGGCGCTTCAGACCGAAACACTGCTGAAACGTTTCACCTAAGGCTGGCACATTACGCAATATTGGGTAATTCTAGAAGCCCGAGTTCATACCACCCGTCTCAGGACCCTCTGTTGAAACTGACCGACATCGCCCGCCTCGCCAACGTTTCGGTAACCACTGCCAGCTACGTGCTCAACGGCAAGGCTGCTCAACGGCGGATCAGCCCGGCCACGGTCGAGCGCGTCATGGCGGTAGTCGAGCAGCAGGGTTTTCAATTGGATCAGCAGGCCGCTGGCCTGCGTCGCGGGCAGTCGCGAACGCTGGGTTTCATCGTGCCGGATCTGGAAAACCCCAGTTACGCGCGCCTTGCCAAGTTGCTCGAGCAGCGCGCGCGGCAGCGCGGCTATCAGCTGCTGATAGCCGGGACCGACGACGAGCCGGACACCGAGCGTCAGGTCATCCAGCTGCTGCGCTCGCGCCGTTGCGATGCGTTGATCGTCGCCAGCTGCCTATCCGCCGACGACCAGAGCTATCGCAAGGTGCAGGCAGCTGGCACGCCGGTGATCGCCCTCGACCGTGCGCTCGACGCCGGGCACTTCTGTTCGGTGGTGAGCGATGACTGCGAAGCGGCCGCCCTGCTCACCCGCTCGCTGGCAGTGCCGGCCGCCGCGCATATCGCCATGATCAGTGCGCGCCCCGCGTTGCCCATCAGTCAGCAGCGCGAGAAAGGTTTTCGCCAGGCACTGTCGCAGCACACAGGGCAGGTCAGCATTCTGCGTGCCGAACAGTTCAGCCGCGCCTGCGGACGCGAGCAGATGCTCGCCCTGCTCGACCGCGGCCCGCTGCCCGATGCCCTCATCACCACCGCCTACGTGTTGCTCGAAGGTGTCTTCGATGCGCTGCGCGAGCGCGATCTGCTCTGGCCGGAGCACCTGCGGCTGGCAACCTTTGGTGACGCGCAGTTGCTGGATTTCCTGCCGATCCGGGTCAATGCGATTTCCCAGCAGCACGAGCAGATCGCCGAGCAGGCGTTGGAGCAGGCTATCCGCGCCACCGAGCAAGGCGACTATCGCCCCGGCGTCATCGCTGTCGAGCGTGAGCTGAAGATTCGCCGGTTCTGATCAATCTGCCCCTTGCGGGCGTTGTTTAGCTGAAGGAAGCTTGCGGCCTATCTGGCGACCGGACTCGCGAGGAAGCTCGACTGGCGCGACCTGCACGAGTTGCAGCGATTTTGTAGGAGCCAGCTTGCTGGCGATCAAAGCCGCCACGCCAGCCAAGTGCAGCCGTAGCCTGAAGAAGCTGATCGCGAGCAAGCTCGCTCCTACGAGACCCTGCCGCGCCAGGCGCGAACGAGCTGTTGCCACCTGCTTCCGGCACACACTCAAAACAACGAGCCCGCTTTTCCAAATGAACATCGAACAGATCACCCAACGCCTGCACGCGATCCGCGACCAGAACGACTGGCAGCGCTTTCACAGCCCGAAAAACCTCGCCATGGCCGCCAGCGTGGAAATGGCCGAGCTGGTGGAAATCTTCCAATGGCAGACTGAGGACGAATCGCGCCAGCTCTCAGCCGACAAGCTCGCACACGCGGGCCAGGAAGTCGGCGACATCCTCATGTACCTGCTGCTGATGTGCAGCGAGCTGGGCATCGACATGGAACAGTCGCTGCTGGCGAAGCTTGCCGACAACGAACGGCGGTTCGCCCGATGAGCGATCGGCATTTCGATGAGCTGGCGACGCGCTTCGCCGAAAAAATCTACGGCGGCGCCAAGGGCGCGATCCGACTCGCCGTGCTGCAGGCCGACCTGACTGAAATACTGCCAGGGCGCCCGCTACGAGTCCTGGACATCGGTGCAGGCCTCGGCCACATGAGCCTGTGGCTGGCGCAGCAGGGCCATCAGGTCACGCTGTCGGAACCCGCCGAACCCATGCTGGAAGGCGCCCGCAAGCAGTTTGCCGAAGCCGGTCGAAACGCAACGTTCATCCAGGCACCCTGGCAGGACGTCGAAAACCACGTCGAGGGCCGGTTCGATCTGGTGATCTGCCATGCGGTGCTGGAATGGCTGGCTGAGCCTCAGGCGATCCTGCCGGTGCTGCATCGCCTGGTTGCCGAGGACGGCTGGCTCTCGCTGGCCTTCTATAACCGCGACGCGCTGATCTACCGCAACCTGCTCAAAGGCCATTTCAAGAAGCTGCGCAGTCAGACCTATGCCGGCGAGCGCCAGAGTCTGACACCGCAACAGCCGCTCGACCCACGCGAGCTGGCTGCGCAACTCGCGCCGCACTGGCGGGTCGAAACAACCAGTGGCGTGCGCGTCTTCCATGACTACATGCCCGCCGATTTCCAGGCCCGTACCGAGCCTGCCGACCTCATCGAGATGGAACTGGCCTACCGCCGCCATCCCAGCTTCGCCGGCCTCGGGCGTTACCTGCACTGGTTATGTCGGCCGCTTTGAGCCGACCGGGAGGTACCGATGTCGATCCGCCCTGCACTGCCCCTGCTCTGTTCGCTGCTCGGCTTGAGCCTCGCGGCTTGCCAGAGCAGCAACCCGTACACCAACGAGTCCGCGCCGATCCCTCCTGCCCCGCCTATCGAACGTATCCAGTCGCCGACTTACCCGGCAGCACCGCAGGATTTTTCCAGCTACCAGAACTGGAGCTGGCGCAACCCACCGGCGGGCACAGCTTCGCTGGGCACCGAGGAGCTGCAGGAAATGATCTCCGGCGCGCTCGACCAACGCGGCTTGCGGCCTGCGCCAACGGGCGCCAAGGGCGACGTGCAGATCAGCGCCAGCGCGCAGATGGAGACGCGCGTGCGCCAGGTCTACGATGATTACGGGCCCCGAGTGGGCGTCGGTGCCGGTCGCTATGGTGGCTACGGCCCGGGCTACAACACAGGCTACGGCATTGGCGGCAGCACCCCGGTGGTACGCAACTATGAAGAGGAAGTGATGACGGTGCGCATCGAGATGATCGACAGCGCCTCCGGCCAGACCGTGTGGAGCAATCGCGCCGAGGCCCGCAGTGGCGGTGATCAGGCCGAGCGCAAGGACGCCGCACGAGCCGCCGTGAACCGCGCGCTTGCTGATTACCCACCGCGCTGAGCCCACGCACTTAACGCAAGGAGAACCCCGATGTTCCGTTCATTGCTGATGCTGCCTCTGCTGCTGATGCTGGCCGCCTGTCAGAGTACCCAGGTGCAACGCGATTTCGACCCGCAGCGTGATTTTTCCGCCTATCGGACCTGGAGCTGGAAAGAGCCCGCCCTGCAGTACCGACCAGACGATCCCCGCATCAAAAGCGACCTGACCGAGCAACGCATCCGCAGCGCCGTCAGCGAGCAGCTGGACCAACGCGGCCTGCGCCAGGCCCAGTCAGGCGCACAACCGGATCTCTTGGTGCAGGCCTGGTTTCTCGTCGATGAGCGCAGCCAGCAATACACCACCTCATCGATCAGTGGCTGGGGCGGCCCATGGCATGGGTTTTGGGGCGGGCCGGTGATGACTGACACCCGTACCATTCACTATCAGGTCGGCACCCTACAGCTGGATATGTATGACGCTGACGACGGCAAACTGGTCTGGCGCGGCAGTGCCGAACAGGTTCTGCGCGACGACCCGGGGAGCCCTCAGGAGCGGGCCGGGATGTTTCGTGAAACCGTCAATAAGGTTCTCTCGCAATATCCGCCGCGCTAGCATTGTCGGCTCGCTCTGAACAACGCCCGCCGCCTCGGCGGGCTTTCTTTTGCTCTGGAGGAAATCTGCATGCCCGTCGCAGCCTGGTGGCTTCTCGTTCTGCCTTTTATCGCCGGGGCTTTCCTGCCGCTACAGGCTGGCATCAACGGGCAGGTGGCCAAGCACTTTGGCAGCGTCATGAGCGCCGCGATGTTGTCCTTCGCAGTGGGCACCGTGGCGCTGATCTGCGTGGTGCTGTTCCAGCGGGACATGCCGGGCATCCAGGCACTGCGGGGCCTGAACTGGTATCACTGGTGTGCCGGATTGCTGGGAATGTTCTTCATTGCGACCGCCGCCTTCGCCGGCCCGCGTATCGGTGCGCTGCTGTTCATGGCCTTGGTATTGGCCGGCCAGCTGGGGATGGCGCTGCTGCTCGATCACTTCGGCTGGGCGGGCTTTCGCCAGGCGTCGATCAGCCTGGGCAAGCTAGGGGGGTTGCTGCTGATTTTCGCAGGCGTCTGGATGATCCGCCGCGGCTGACCCAGGTTCGGCTACTTGCGCTCGAAGGCGTAGAACAGATTGGGTTCGCTGACCAGATACAGATCGCCACGCTCGTCAAAGGTCATGCCTTCGGCCTGAGGCACGCTCTTGTCGAGACCGGCAAAGCCACTCCACAACGAGCGGAAGCTGACCAGCTCGCCCTCACCATCGAGCTCGAGCATCATTTTCGCTTCATCGCTGAGCAGTACCAGATGACCGGTGCGCTCGTCGAAGTGCACCGAGGCAAGGTCGCTGGCCATGTCCTTGTCCTCGATCCATGCCTCACGATCAATGACCTTGAGGTTCAGTTGTCCGCTGAGGCTGGCCTTGATGCCTTGGATCTCATAGAGCTTGCGTGGTGAGTGTTCTTTCACCGCAAACAGTCGATCGCCCGCGCGGTCGTAGCCCAACCCCTCGAAACCCGAGTTGTCCGATGCGCCCATGGACAGCGAGACTGCCGCGTAATCCTCACGCACCAGCTCACCGGGCTGCGAGGGAACCGGGAGGATCACGATCGTTTGGCTGCGCTCCTCGGCAACTGCCAGCAGGTTGTCGCCCAGGTAGGTAACGGCCTCGACGTCGATGAACCCCTTCAAGGGATAGCGAGCGATGAATTCACCATTGAGATCCATCGCGACGAGCTCCTCCGGGTTGTTCACCACGGCCCAGAGCTGATTGCGTTGCTCATCGAAGGTCAAGCCGGAAAGGTTGTTACCTACGGTCGCCACCGGCTTAGCCTCGACACGCACCTGGTACTCGGGCAACCAGAGGCTGCGGGTCTGGAGACTGCTCTCCTGCCAAGCCGATTGCAGCGAATAGAACACCCGCTCATCGAGGTGAAAGGTGGCAGCTGTGTGCAGCAGACCTGCAGCCAGCATTCCCAACGCCCAGACCTGCGGGCGAACCTCGGGTAACCAACGCGGGCGGGTACTGGTAACAATCGGCATCGTCTTTTCTCGTTGGGCCGCTACTGGCGAGATAGCCTGATCGCGAAGGGTTGCATTTGCGTGACGGTGCACGCGATGGCGACGATCAGCCTGCTACTGACCCATCGCCGTGGCTGCGGTTCAATCGCAACGCCGGGAACTGCCAGACGGATTGGCAGCCCAATGGACCAGGGAACGGCTGCGCTTGCGGCCGCGGATCGTTTGTCAGGAGTGCAGCATGCAGGTGGAAAGCTTTTTCGAATGGTTGGGCCAGGCGCTCGGCACCGTGATTCGTTACATCGTCGATGCGCTCAGCGGCTTTTTCGGGCTGTTCGCCGATGCCGGCGCCAACTTTCTCGAGGGCCTGTCGCGGACCCTCGGCATGGATCGTTCACTGATCAGCCTCATTGCACTGGCCATCGGCCTGATGTTGCTGGTCGGCGCGTTTCGCGCGTTCTTCCGCCGCTCGATCATCGCTGGGGTGATCTATCTGTTCCTCGGGCTCTGGCTGCTGAGCTGGCTGATCCACTGAGCCATTCGTAGCGCCCTACTCCTCCGACAACCCGGCCGAGCATGGCACCAGCGCCATCGCTCGGCTGCGCTCCTGACCATCGCGACGTATCATGCCCGGCTGTTTTGGAGCCCTTCATGTCACGGTTATTGACCGCCTGGCAGCACGCCCCCACTCATAAACGGGTCTGGGCGCTGGCTGCGCCGATGATTCTGTCCAACCTCTCCGTGCCACTGGTGGCGTTGGTCGACAGCGCGGTGATCGGCCACCTGCCGCACGCGCATCAGCTCGCGTCGGTTGCGGTAGGCGGCAGCCTCTATAGCCTACTGGTCTGGGTGATGGGTTTTCTGCGCATGGGCACTACCGGCTTTGCTGCTCAGGCCGCCGGACGTCAGGACGGCGGCGCGCTGCGTCAGGTGCTGCTGCAGGGCTTGCTATTGGCGCTGGGCTTTGCGCTGCTGTTGAGCCTGTTTGCGATGCCGCTGAAAGGTTACGCGCTGCAGCTTATGCAGCCCTCTGCCGAACTCGACGCGCTCACCCAAGCCTATTTTCATACCCGCCTGTTCGGCCTGCCCGCCGCGCTGGCGAGCATGGCGCTGATTGGCTGGTTTCTCGGCACCCAGAATGCGCGCGCGCCATTGGCGATTCTGTTGACGACAAATCTGATCAACGTTGCGCTGGATCTATGGTTCGTCATCGGTCTGGAGTGGGGCGTGGCCGGCGCAGCCCGCGCCTCGGTCATTGCCGAATGGAGCGGTGTGCTGGTCGGCCTTGCGCTGACCCGAGGCGCGCTGTTGCGTTACGCCGGACGCCTGGACCGCCAGACGCTGCGCCTGTGGGCCAGTTGGCGCCCGCTGATGTCCGTCAACCGCGACATTTTTCTTCGCTCGCTGGCGCTGCAGCTGGTGTTCTTCCTGGTCACGGTCCAAGGGACGCGGCTGGGCGACGCCACGGTAGCGGCCAATGCCTTGCTGCTGAACGGTTTGATGCTAACGGCGCATGCACTCGACGGTCTCGCCCACGCGGTCGAAGCATTGAGCGGGCATGCGATCGGCGCCCAGAGCCGCACCGAGCTGCGCCGGATTCTGACTGTTGCCGGGGGCTGGTCATTGCTGGCGAGTTTAGCCTTCGGGCTGTTCTTCCTGCTGGGCGGTGAGCTGTTCGTCAGCCTGCAGACCGACATTCCTTCGGTGCGCGAAACCGCCGCCGTCTATTTGCCCTATCTCGCCGCGCTGCCCCTGGTCGCCGTCTGGAGCTATCTGCTGGACGGTTTGTTCATCGGCGCCACCCGTGCGCGGGAAATGCGAAACGCCATGCTGCTTGCCGTTCTGATTTCGCTACCATTGGGCTGGCTGTTACGCGGGATGGGCAATCACGGCTTGTGGCTGGCCTTTCTCGCCTTCATGCTCCTGCGCGGCGTCTGCTTAGGCAGCATCGCCAGGCGGCTGCAACGCCAGGGGCAATGGTTCGCCTCGACCCATGCGGCGGCAGCTGTCACCGCCACACCGCAGCAACCCTAACCAAAGGACCTTCAGAAAATGGCCTATGCCGTCGCCGCCTACCTGCACTTCGTGGCGATCTTCCTGCTCTTCTCCCTGCTGGTGCTCGAGCACCAGCTGTTCCGCCTGCCGCTGAATTTCAAACGCGCCCGCAGCCTGTTTCGCGTTGATCTGGCCTTCGGCATCGCCGCCGGGTTCGTCCTGGTCACCGGCGCAGCGCGCGCGATGCGCTATGGCAAGGGGCTGGACTATTACCTCAACAACAGCTTCTTCCACGCCAAGGTCGGGTTGTTCGTCATCGTTGCCCTGTTGTCGATCTATCCGACCGTGACCTTTCTGAAATGGCGTCCGGCGCTGAAGGCGGGCCAGGTCCCATCGATCAGTCCAACCACTGGGCGCTGGGTGAAGACAGTGATCCGCATCGAACTGCTCGCCCTGCTGCTGCTTCCTCTGCTGGCGGCACTGATGGCGCGAGGGCTTGGTGTAATTCCGCAGTAAAACGGCGCGCTCCTGGGCCTGGGCAATCCAGGCTTGTGGACTGATCCTGCGCGAAGCCCATCCACAACGGCTTGCACGCTCTTCGAAAACGATTCCAGACCTCGATTGTCGACTACAGACCGCGGCGCAGCAGTCCATAAGTCCGCATCACCAGACGGAGCCGAGCCGATGACCGATCGCCTGACCGTAACGCCCCTACCCTTCGATCCCGCTTTCGAGCAGGTGCCAGACGACGAAGCCGAGACCATCTCCGGCCTGATCCAGGCCATGCGCGAGATCACCGAGACGACCTTTGCCGACAGCGGCCATGCCGTTCGCAGCGTGCACGCCAAGAGCCACGGCCTGCTGCAGGGCGAAATCGAAATCCTGCCTGACCTGCCGCCAGAACTGGCCCAGGGGGCTTTTGCGAAGCCAGGGAAGATGCCGGTGGTGATGCGTTATTCGACCAATCCGGGCGACATCCTCGATGACAAGGTTTCCACTCCGCGCGGGCTGGCGATCAAGCTCATCGGCGTTGAAGGCGAACGCCTACCGAATGCGGACGACCAGGTCACCCAGGATTTCGTCATGGTCAACGCGCCGGCGTTCCTGGCGCCGACACCCAAGGACTTTCTCAAGTCGGTGAAGTTGATCGCCAAGACTACCGACCGAGCGCCCCGCGCCAAGCAGGCGCTATCGGCCGCATTGCGCGGTGCCGAGAGTCTGGTGGAAAAGGCCGGCGGCGAAAGTGCGACGCTCAAGGGCATGGGCGGTCATCCCACCACCAACCTGCTCGGGGAGACCTATTACAGCGTGGTTCCGCTGCTCTATGGCCGCTACTTCGCCAAGCTCTCGGTGTTGCCCGTTTCGCCGGAATTGACGGCGCTGACCGATCAGAACGTCAACCTCAAGGACAAGCCGAACGGGTTGCGCGAGGCGATAAACGACCATTTCGCTCAGCATGGCGGGACCTGGGAGCTACGTGTGCAGCTGGCCACCGACATCGAGAAGATGCCCATCGAGGACGCCAGCGTGGTCTGGCCGGAAGATGCCAGTCCTTACGTCACGGTTGCGCGGATCAACGTCCAGCCGCAATCGGCCTGGAGCGAAGCCCGCGCAGCGGTGGTGGATGACCAGATGTCCTTCAGCCCCTGGCATGGACTGGCGGCCCATCGACCGCTCGGCGGCATCATGCGCTCGCGCAAGCCGGCCTATGAGATGTCATCCGAGTTCCGCGCTCGTCACAACGGCTGCCCGATGCATGAGCCAAAAACACTGGACCGGCTACCGAGCTGATCCACCGATCTGTAAGGCACGACGCCCCGGCATGACTGCCGGGGCGTTTTCACATCAGCGCCAGATATTGTTGTTGATCTTGGCTTTCAGTTCCGGGTAGTCCGCGGCCTTGAACGTCGGCACCTCGCCCGCCTTGATCTGTGCCATATAGTCCTTGGTCAGCTTCACCACCGTGCCGGAGAGCAGCGTGATTGCGATCAGGTTGATCGTCGCCATCAGCCCCATGGACGCATCCGCCGCGTTGAACACGGTCGTGACTGCCTCGTAAGCGCCCCAGATCACCATTCCCAATGCCGCCAGGCGCAGCAGAGTCAGCCCGAGTTTGTTACCGGCACCCAGGAAGATCAGCGCGTTTTCCGCATAGGCGTAGTTGGCGACAATCGAGGTAAAGGCAAAAAACAGAATGGCGATGGCGATGAAGTAGGTCCCTGCCACGCCGATGTGGCTTTCCATCGCCTGCTGAGTGAGCTGCGTGCCGGTCACACCCGAACCGGGCTCCAGAACGCCCGACAGAAGAATCATCACCGCGGTCGCGGTGCAGATGACGATGGTGTCGATGAACACGCCCATCGCCTGCACCAGCCCCTGGGATGACGGATGATGCGGCGCTGGGGTCGCCGTCGCCGCCACGTTGGGCGCCGAGCCCATGCCTGCCTCGTTGGAGAACAAGCCGCGCTTGATGCCATTGAGCATCGCCGCGGTCACCGAGCCGGCGACACCACCGGCGGCTTCTTCGAGGCCAAAGGCGCTGCGGACGATGGTCATCAGCACGCCTGGCACCTCGGTGATGTTCATCAGCAACACGATCAGTGCCATCAGCACATACAGGCCCGCCATCAGCGGCACCACGAGTTCGGCGAAGCGCGCGATGGAGCGTAGCCCGCCGAAGATCACCAGCCCGGCGAGGATGGCGATAGCAATGCCAACCCAGAGTTTCGGGACGCCAAACGCGCCCTCCATGGCATCGGCGATGGAGTTGGCCTGCACCGCGTTGAACACCAGCCCGAACGAGATGATCAGCGCGACGGAGAACACTCCGCCGGCCCACGGGGCCTTCAAGCCCTTGGCAATGTAGAACGCCGGGCCGCCCCGGTACTGGCCCTCCCCGTCGCGCACCTTGTACAACTGCGCGAGTGAGCTTTCCGCATAGGCCGTGGCCATGCCCACCAGCGCCACCATCCACATCCAGAAGATTGCCCCGGCACCGCCCAGGTAAAGCGCAACGGCTACCCCGGCCAGGTTGCCGGTGCCGACCCGCGACGCGAGGCTGGTACACAACGCCTGGAATGGGGAGATACCTGACGAATCGCTTTGCCGCGCGCCTCTGATAGCCCGAACCATCTCGCCAAAATGCAGAAACTGCAGGAAGCCCAGGCGGATGGTGAAGAACACACCCACCGCAAGCAGCCCATAAATAAGAACGTAGCCCCAGAAGATGGTGTTAAGAAAGTCGACGATGGGAGTCATGAAGGCGCCTTTTCGTGAGAAACGTAAGGGGTACGGCTTACTCTAGTCGCTACGCTGGGCAGCACCAGCCAGAGCGCTTCGAGCAGCCTGGACGCAAGGTCGGAACCGACTCGCCCGCGAGGGTTCAATCGGAACGGCAAAGCCTGTCATCCAGATTGCCCCGCACTGCCCTGGTCCCCGGTTGCAACTGGCGTTATGGTCGACACATATTCATCCAGGGACGAATCATGGCCGCCAAGCCCAGCAACACCCGTCAGCAGATCCATCTTGCAGTTCTTATCGACGCCGATAACGCCCCCGCCGCGATTGTCGAAGGCCTGTTCGAGGAAATCGCCAAATACGGCGTCGCCAGCGTCAAGCGCATCTACGGCGACTGGACCAAGCCCAACCTCGGCAGCTGGAAGAAGGTGCTGCTCGACTATTCGATCCAACCGATTCAGCAGTTCGCCTACACCTCCGGCAAGAACGCCACCGATAGCTCGTTGATCATCGACGCGATGGACCTGCTCTACACGCGTCGCTTCGACGGCTTCTGCCTGGTCTCGAGCGACAGCGACTTCACGCGTCTGGCCGCACGAATCCGCGAAGAAGGCCTGACCGTCTACGGCTTTGGCGAACAAAAAACTCCATCGCCCTTCGTTTCAGCCTGCGACAAGTTCATCTACACCGAAATTCTTCGCGCCGACGCACCCAAGACCTCACAGGAACCCCCAAGCAATGGGGACAAGACGCCCGCACTGGAGCCTGCAGAAAAGCCCGAAGACGAGGCCAAAACCGCCGAGAAAGGCGGCCAGGTCAAAGCGCAAAAAGCGCCGGTGGAGTTCATCGCCAAGGTTCTTAGCGACATTGCCGATGACGAGGATGACTGGGTGCACCTCGGCGAGCTTGGCTCCAACATCAGCAAACTGCGTCCCGCCTTCGACCCGCGTCTGTATGGCTTCAAGAAACTCAGCGACCTGATCAAATCGCACTCCAAACGCTTCGAGCTGGAGGCCAGAGGCACCACCTCCACGGGCGGGAAAGCGCTTTATGCGCGCAATCTGAAGCCGCAGAAGTAGCGCTCACACGCTGGTTGCGAAGCAACGGTCAAGCAAATCGGAGAGCAGACCGAACCCTCACCCCTCGAGCCCTTCTAAGCAGTCATCGACTCAAGGAGGTTCCCATGACCAAGGCACTGCTCACGACACTAGGCTTAGCCCTTTGCGCACCTGTTGCGCTTGCCCAGACACCCAAGCCCGAAGTGATCACCCACCTGAACGGCCTGGATATCGAAGTCAGCGCCATGGGCGTGCCGACCTCGACCACCGAGGCGGGTGGCGAGCTGGTTGGAATACGCGCGGTGAAGGTGAGGAACAATACCGGTGACACCGTGACCTGCGAATTCCACGTGCCCGAGGATGCACGTGCCGATACCTCCGCCCCGCCCGTTTTCACCGTGAGCCCCAACACTCAGCGGGTAGAGCGGGTGCCAGGCGAGTACTCGCCGGACCAGCCTTTCGCCGAGCTGACCTGCCGTGGCGCCTCGCAAAGCATCGGAACGCCAACAGTCGTACCGTCCAGCGAGCCTGGAGCCGAGCCTACTGACGACACCCAACCCGATACCGAATCGTCGACGATGACCGGCACCGAAACGCCAACCGACTCGACTCGGTCCCGCGAGGGTGCCAGCCGGGATCGCTGATTCGAGTATGGCCATTGCGATACGCCGGGTATGAGTGGCGCATCCTCACGGCAAATCGGCGCCCGGGGGAAGCCTCGATAACACAAGGCTGATTGACCGAGCGCCCTCTGGCCCTCCCTCGTAGGCTGCCGAACTCGCGTCATTCGACGCGCAACGTGGCTCGCTGATATCTGGGCTGCTCGTCCTGTCCGCGCAGCATGCCGACTTGCCCGCGCTCTGTTAATCATCCGAGTCAGTCGGGTTCGCTCGCTTCCCTACCGGCTCCCTTATTGTCCGTGTCGACAAGACCTGCTCAGCAACATTGCCGGGTTGAACGGCACGGCAATGGCTCTCGATAACGCCAAACCGACCCGATTAGGCATCCAGCTAAAAGACTCAATTGATAATAGTTATCAACATCTATAGCATCTGCGCCCCTCTGCTCGAAGCCTTCAAAAAGGAACTGCCGCAATGCGTCGACTTCTCGTGCCTGTGCTGTCGCTACAGGCGCTCGCCGCCACCGCCTACGCTGCCGAACAAACGGGATCTACCGGGGCCCCCATCGCCCTCGAACAAATGGAGATCACCGGCTCGCAAGCCGAACGCGCCGACGGCCCGGTGGACGGCTATCGCGCTACGCGCTCGGCTAGCGCAACGCGTACCGACACGCCCATCCATGAAATCCCGCAGTCGATCAGCGTCGTCCCTGGGCAGGTGGTAGAAGACATCGGTGCCACCCGTCTCGAGGATGCGCTGGACTATGCCGGCGGCGTCGAGCGCGGCAACAACTTCGGCGGCCAGGGCCTGACCGAATTCCTGGTACGCGGCTTCAGCTCCCAGGAGTTCTACCGCAACGGCTTCGCCATCAACCGTGGCTACCCCAACATGCCGGACGCCGCCACTATCGAACGAATCGAGGTCCTGCGTGGCCCGGCTTCAATGCTGTATGGCCGTGGCGACCCGGGCGGCACCTTCAACATTGTCAGCAAGCAACCGCAGGCCAAGCAGCGGACCGTGCTGGGCACTCAATTCAATACCGAGGGGCTGCGCCGCGGCACGCTGGACACCACCGGCGCACTGGACGAGCAGGCTGAATTCACCTATCGCCTCAACCTGGTGGCCGAAGGCGCTGACAGCTTTCGCGACCATGTCGAAAGCGAACGCTACAACGTTGCCCCAGTGCTGCGCTGGGACCTCAGCGACGCCACCGCGATCATTCTGGAAGGTGACTATCTCCACAACCGTCACCCGCTCGACCGCGGCGTGACGCGCTACGCCGGCCAGCAAGGCCAGCTGCCCCGTGATCGCTTCCTCGGGGAAGAAAGCGCCGGCAAGTTCACGAACGAAAACGCCATGACCCAGCTGCGAATCGAGCATCTGCTCGATGACCAATGGACGCTGCGCGGCGGCGTGCAATACCTCGACGGCAGCCTTGAGGGTGGCGCCGTGGAGAACAATGGCCTGGCCGCTGACGGCCGCACCGTGGGGCGCAATTACAGCGAACGACGGCTGGAATGGAACGATACGGCCATTCAGGCCAACCTCGAAGGCCGCTTCAGCGCTCTGGGCTTCATGCATACACTGCTGACCGGCATCGAGTACGACGACTTTAACTACAACTCCCGCATCGACCGTTCCGCAGGTGGCGTAGGCTCCTTCCCGATCGACATGTACGAGCCGGTCTATGGCCAGCCGCTGCCCCCCATTCTCGGCCCCAACTACTGGGACGACGAAGACCTGAAGTCCTATGCCTTCTATATGCAGGATCAGGTTGAGCTGACCGACCGTTTCACCCTGCAGCTGGGTGCGCGCCTGGAACGCTTCGAGCAGAATTACACCAACAAGCTGTCAGCTGCCGGCAGTTGGGATCAGGCGCATAACGCCGTCTCGCCGCGCATCGGTGCAATCTACGACCTGACCGAAGCACTGGCCGTCTACGCCAACGCTTCCCGCTCATTCAAGCCCAACCGTGGCGCCGACCGCAGCAGCCAGGCGTTCGACCCGGAAGAAGGCGTCGCCTACGAGACTGGCATCAAGTACGACCTGCCGGAACACAACCTGAGCGTGACGGCCGCGCTGTTCCACATCACCAAGGAAAACGTGCTGACGGCTGACCCGGCAAACGTTGGCTCCCAGGCCTTCCAGGTGGCTGCAGGCGAGGTCCGCAGCCGCGGCTTCGACCTCAGCGTTGCCGGCAATATCACCCCGCAATGGCGCGTGATTGGCGGCTATGCCTACGTTGACGCTGAAGTCACTGAAAGCAACAGCGCCGCCGTGCCGGTGGGCAGCCGCCTGGCCAACGTGCCAGAGCACAGCTTCAACCTGCTCGACACCTACGAGTTCGACAACGGTGCGCTGGACGGGCTGGGCCTTGGGGTTGGCGTGAAGTACGTCAGTTCACGCAAGGGCAGCACCTCGAACACTGCCTACGACATGGGCGCCTACACCGTGGTCGATCTGCTGGCCTACTACCCGCTCACCGACCGCATTCGCCTCAACCTCAACCTCGACAACGTCTTCGACGAGGAATACGAAGAGCGCGCCTGGAACATCTGGGCCTACCCGGGCGCCCCACGCACCCTGCAGGCTGGGGTATCAATCGAGATCTAGCGCCTATTGGTGCAATGCCCTAGGTTGATGGCTTGCCATCGCCCAGGGCGCGGTATTACCCACCGTTACAGCTCATTCTTTTACAACGATCACACGGGCCCGTCCTAGCGATCCTAGGCGGTTCGGCCTTTCGCGACCGTACCTGGCGGTCTATAGCCGGACCAGCGCATCCCCCTGCGCATACCGCAAACTTACAAACGATCCAACGGACTCAAAACCGCCAAGCCGCCCCGGTTTAGTACGTGGGTGTAGATCATGGTTGTCTTCACGTCTGCATGGCCCAACAACTCCTGCACAGTGCGAATATCTTGTCCGCTTTCCAACAGATGAGTTGCGAAGCTATGCCGCAACGTATGCGGGGTCGCCAACTTGGCTATACCGGATTGCGCTACTGCGCGTTTGAAAGCCCTTTGCACCCGTTTTTCATCCAGATGATGACGACGCACTGAGCCACTGCGTGGGCCCACCGACAGGCCTGCCGCAGGGAACACGTACTGCCAAGCCCATTCCCATGGCGCGTTGGGATATTTACGAGCTAAGGCGTCAGGCAAGTAGACATCACCCCGCCCTGCAACGACCTCGCTCTGATGAATAGCCCGTACAAGAGTGATGTGCTGCTTAAGCGGCAGCACAAGGCTTGCCGGCATGACGGTGACGCGATCCTTCTGCCCTTTACCGTCACGGATGATGATTTCGTTGCGCGAGAAATCGACGTCCTTGACCCTGAGCCGCACCCCTTCCATCAACCGCAGGCCGCCACCATATAACAGTCGTGCTATCAACCCGACGTCGCCATCCAGTTGGCTGAGAATCCTTTGCACTTCGTCGATAGAGAGCACCACCGGCAACCGAGCGGGCTTTTTTGCACGTACCACTTCGCCAAGCCAGGGTAGCTCCTGCTTGAGTACTTGCTTATAAAGAAACAACAACGCAGCAAGCGCCTGATTCTGCGTCGAAGCGGATACATCACGGCGCACAGCCAAATCCGAAAGAAACGCCTCAACTTCAGCTGCGCCCATTTCAAGCGGATGTCGATATTTGTGAAATCGGATATAGCGCTTCACCCACTCGCAATAGACACGTTCAGTTCTGATCGAGTAGTGTTTCAGCCGGATCTGGTCCCTCACCTGATCGAGCAATCGCGGCCTTCCATCCATGGTGTATAACTCCCTTATACAGTCACCATCCTTCGGAAACGCCCAGCCTAGACAAGGAGCACCGCGATGACAAGGAATGTTATACACCACGCCCGTCCGGCGTCTTATACACCAAATGGTGTCTAATTATAGTTAGAGCTATGCAATGAATCTTTGCCAATGCCCATGCTGCGACTACTTCACCATACCCGCAGGTGAAGATTATGAAATATGCGCTGTATGCTTTTGGGAAGATGATTACTTTGGTATTGAGGAACCGGATTTAGAATCAGGAGCAAACCATGGCCTCACCATTCGCCAAGCAAGAGCAAATTTCGTAAACTTCGGGGCATGCCACCCAAGCATGATTAACAATGTCATACGCCCTGAGCAAAGAGAAAAATATGCCTACAAAGAGCGTGCAATATAGCTCTAACTAGTGGTTCAAATCGTTCGCTCCGCTCACTGGGACGGGCTAAAGCCCGCCCCTTAACCAAACGTTAGGTACTCTTTATGGCCGATGCTGAGTATTGGATCGAATACGCTGATTCGTGGCGAAATGCTCCGCTCGCGTTTTGGGTACACATTGAGCAAGACGGCGAACCATGGTTTAAATCCAATAAATTTTTACCTGAGGCACCCAAGGCAGTACCTCACAAGGGCTTTGTAATCATATGCGTTGAGATTCAAGGTACGGTTTTGTATTTCTCTTCCTCTGAGCAGCTTGCAGGGTGCATCAGAATCTTGTCATTGAATCCTCTGCCAACAACTCGTCGTTTATCAACGCTCCGCGGAACGACTCTCGGTCCGAATAGGCACTGGCTAAGTCGTTTTCCAGCAAAATTGAAATCACCAAAAATGCGACCCACAGTAGTTTCTGCACTCAACGAAGCGCTCCGTGCGATAACGAGTACCTAACAATTGGTTCAAATCGTTCGCTTCGCTCACTGGGACGGGCTAAAGCCCGCCCCTTAACCATACGTTAGATGTCAACTTATGAAATCCACCGAAGCGTTAAGTCAGAAAATCCGAAAAGAATTTTCGGAAGTCCCATTCCCTTCACATTGCGGCCTGCACGCGGCCGTGGCGAAGGACGACTGGGTCGAAGATGAAAAAATTCTTCGAGAGATTACTCAGCGAGACGATTACATTGGAGAATGGTGGGATATACCGAAAGAGCATCTACTCAAATGCATGACGGCTTTGAGTTATTTTGATGTTGCTGGAATGGAATTTTACCTCCCCGCGTACATGAAAGCGATTATTGAGTCGCCAAGTGATTTCGATAAACCAATGGTTAAATCAAGCTCTTGGCAAATAATTCACACAATGCTACCTGATGAAGAAAGTCAGGAATTAAAGCAGTATTTCAATGATCGGTTCTCAGGATTTTTGGGGGGCAAAAAACATGTTTGTCGGGAGTTCTTGCAATATGTCGAAAGCTGCACGCTCTATGACGAGCATGCAAGGCAACTCGCGCAAGAGGCATTAGCTAATGAGTTCTGGTCAAGCAACAGCTAACAAAGCGGCGCTTTTAATTATGCGTACATCCAAACATTTAACAATTGGTTCAAATCGTTCGCTTCGCTCACTGGGACGGGCTAAAGCCCGCCCCTTAACCAAACGTTAAATGGAAAACAGTATGAGCGTATCACTCGAAGGAATTGAGCCAGACCAGTATGGAAGATACGTGATTCCATATAAAAGCAAAATTCTTGAGAAAGAAGTATTCCTCACCATCCCTACCGACAATGGCATAATTAAGGAATGGCAGCTAATACTTGCTAATCAGTTTTGCGAAAGAGAGGAACGCCTTAGAGAAATTGTTTACAAGAGCATTCTCACTCACTACTTAAATGTTGCCGAAGAATTAAGGCCACAATTCGGTGAAAAATATCAGCAATTGGTTCATCCAGTAGAGAGCATCGCTCAGTTAAAAGAACTCATTACCCCTGCAGGGATATATATTGGCGAGTTAGAACCAGCCGAAGAGGCAATCGGGCTGCTCTTCGAATGCACATGGGAAGAAGAACATGGTCTTGGTGTTCTAATTAACAACTGGAACATCAAAGAGGTAAGCCATCAGGATGTTGCGTTTACCATTTAACAAATGGTTCAAATCGTTCGCTCCGCTCACTGGGACGGGCTAAAGCCCGCCCCTTAACCAAACGTTAGAAGCCAAAGGATTGCTCTGTGTTCGCTAAAAATCGAAATCCCGACAACCATTTACTCGATCCATTAGTAAAGCCGCTCGCATCACGAACTTTCTTGATTGTAATTTCCCTAGTTGCCATTGGCGCAGGAATATTAACTTCAGTCATCCATAAAGACTGGTCATGGATCAATAGATTTGGGGCGATAGTAATAGTGGTAGGTCTGCTATTTACCATGTCCCCGCTGTTCTCAAACGGAATCTATAAATCACAGTCCGGCGCCGGTCGTTTTGCTGATCTCCACACTGACGGCACGTTAATAATTACTACGCCTGAAGAGCGGAAAATTGGCAACAACGCAATATTAGGCATAATTGTTACTGCAATTGGTACACTCACAAATGCATTTGGCGATTTACTAGCAGCTTTCGTATATGGCTTCTAACAATGCGCTCAAATCGCTCACTTCGTTCGCTGGGACGGGCTAAAGCCCGCCCCTTAGCTTAATCGTTAAATATCACAAGGAAAACACAGTGAAACACTTAATATCTGCAACTCTACTTATCTTCTTAGTCGGCTGCGTCTCGCAACAGAAGAGTGACAATGCAATTTACATGGAGGCGGCCACTCAATTTGCAAGCACGCTCCCACCTGATCAAAAAACCATGAGTTTCCCTAGCATTAAAATTCCAAGCCACGGCATGTTAGCTGACAGCCTGACTATCGCAGCAGGTGGTGGAGCAAATGCTACTCAGCTCCAACAAGAGCTATTAACTGCAAAAGCATCCGGTAGCACAGGTTTTTTAATCATCGGTTCTAGCAGCGCTTTAGATCTGGCAGTTATCGAAGGTGCCACCGATTCTCAAGACCTCAATGGCATGAGTATTTTCTATTCAGGTAGCACCGATAAGAAAAATGAAATTCGCTCCGCAATTGAAAAATCAAAAGCAAGTTTTCACTACATTAGCGCAGAGTGACATTTAACTACTGGTTCAAGTCGTTCGCTTCGCTCACTCGGGACGGGCTAAAGCCCGCCCCTTAACCAAGCGTTAGCCACCAAAGACCTTAAAATCTGCAACCAGAGAGCAATCATGTACGTGGAATTGAACAACAAGGAGCTGCATCTTCACGGCAAAACAGCTGAGTTCAACGCAGTCGCAAGGTCAATTCATAAAGGCAGACACGGCGCATCAGCATCCTTTGAGCTTCGCAGTGCTAACTCCACATTTTCCTCACTGCACACCAAGTGTCATGGCAAGCTCTCTGCCATACAAATTGAAGGCTCGGAAGTCCATATCACTTACTCCGAATCCGTAAAAAATCGTCTCTACACTTACTTTTCAATGCCGGCCGATACACAACCGGGCTCTCAGTTTTTCCTTATTCACTCAAGTCAAGACTACCCGCCGTTGCTCACCGATAATTCACTTGCCTTAGTTATCCATGTTATTTCAAGCAACACATGAGAGTTCGGCTAACAAATGGTTCAAATCGTTCGCTTCGCTCACTGGGACGGGCTAAAGCCCGCCCCTTAACCAAACGTTAGGATTTTCGCATGCGTAAGCTCTTTACTGTGTTGGCTGCCAGCCTCGGTCTCAGTGCTCAAGCCACCGAAGCCACAATCCAGATGCAGGAGAAGTTCGATCCCTCGGGTGTTTTTTCTGTAATGGTTCCCGAAAATTGGATTACTGGAGCAGGAGAAAGCTTTTCGGCCAGCGCCCCAAACAATGGTCCATCACTGAGCGGAACAGCATATCGTATTGAAAGCCGCCCACCTCTAATAGAGTTCGCCCAGGCGCGTTATCAAGGCGTATCAGCGATGGGGATATACAAACAAATCGGAGAAAAGCGTTATCTTGAAAGCAACGGTAGTGTTGTTCGAGAATATCAAGGGGTTTGGCCCGGAGAAAAATTCGTCACACATTACGTAGTAGCATGCAAAAGCGCAGAAGAAATATATGCCTGCATTGCACTAGTCACCACAAAAGCAGATTACAGCAAGAACCGCGCATTTTATGAAAAAATGCTTTCAACATTCAAAATACAATCCTAACAACTGGTTCAAACCGCTCGCTGCGCTCACTGGGACGGGCTAAAGCCCGCCCCTTAACCAAACGTTAGGTACTTTCAGCATGAATCCAGAGCTCCACGAAGCTGTTCACGACGTAGTTCTGGAAATAGTTAATGCTTCTGAAATAGGCGACAAAAAAACTGAATGGGCTGCCTATCAAAAATTAGTTTCTATCTGCGAGAAAAGTGAAAAAACTGGACGTAACCACCCTTTCCAATGGGAAACGCTTGGTGACTTCACGCATGATAGAAATCTGGCAGTAGAATTTTATGAAAAAGCATTGAGCTATGCTCACGCAGCAGAGCTTGATGAGTACGTTTCGTCAATCAACCTGGCAATGGCTGAAACACTCATTGACTTGGGCAATACCACTAAAGCTAGGATCTTTGCCGCCCAAGCCAATGAGGCAGCAGAGAAAACAGATGATTTAGAGCTTAGAACTAGTGTTAGCGAGTTACTACTGCGGTTATCAAGCACCTAACAACTGGTTCAAATCGTTCGCTTCGCTCACTGGGACGGGCTAAAGCCCGCCCCTTAACCAAACGTTAGATTGCAGGAGTCTCCTGATGCCTTGGTTCGAGCTCGGAATACGAACTACTGCAGCACTTGCTGGAATAACGGCAGCATTGGTCTTCTACACACATACTCTGCTGCTATTAGGCAGCCGCATCAATGGGGCAAAGAAAATAACAGCAAGCCTAGCCGCGTATCTTCTCCTCGCAGGTGCCATCGGGGCAGGTCTTTTATACATTCTCGACTCCTCGTCCGATGGATTGGTCCTTAAAAGCTGGTCGTACTTGGCCACAGTCATGGCAGCATGGGTGCTTGTCGTTACACCAGGCATTCTGTATCTGCGCAAGTACATGGCAAGACTGCAATCTATGGGCTACTTTCGGGCAAGGTGGTAAGCGAACATGCTATCTAACAAGTCGCTCAACACCGTTCGCTTCGCTCACTGGACTCGCAAAAGCTATGCTTTTGCTCGCCTGTTAGCTTAATCGTTAGGCTTCACACGGGACACTCAAGTTTTGCACGAAAATTCACAAAAAAAAGATGGCTGGGACAAGCTTCAAATAATTGGCTCTTTGGCGATCCCTGCAACGATCGCTTTATTCGGTTTTTTTCTAGGCCAAGGCCTAGAGAGTGGCCAATTACAGGCGAAGTACGTTGAAATTGCGATAGGGATACTTAAAGATGATCAAGGGTCTATCGCAATGAATAAGTGGGCACTATCAATTCTTGATAAATCCTCTCCAATTGCCATTCCGCCGGATCTTGAAAAATCATTGCTTAAGCTTAAACTTGAAAGCCCTCGATATAGAACTAGTGATAGCTTCGATGGAATGCCATTTCTCGAATTTTTGTCTCCAGTACGCAGTTCAGGTAAAAAATTTCACTATATCCGAGTTGATGGGGAGTTAATGGCCGAAACCCCGTCAACAATCGCTACGGAGTCCGGGGAGCACGAAATCATTTGGCAAAACTCTAATGGGAACGTTGTTTGTAGCTACCAAGGTACGTTTCAGGCATGGAAATACTCACTTTCATGCGATGAAAGCAATGGCAAAGTCAGTGTTAACTTACCCACAAAACGCGCCAAAAAGTGAAACCTAACAAGTGGTTCAAGCCGCTCGCTTCGCTCACTCGGGACCGGCTAAAGCCGGCCCCTTAACCAAACGTTAGGCGTAACAATGAAACCACACCTCCGCATCGTAAGGCATCCGTATGAAGAGCCTTACCATTTAAATCTGGTAGTGAGCGCGTCAAACGGTAACTTGTCTGCCGGGTTTGAATATTATGAAAATGCGAGAGCCATTCATGAATGGGCAAGCGTGTTAGAGAAGTTCCCGCGCCATAGTAGCGATGTTTTTCTTCACGAAATCGGCTCAGAAATTCCAGAAGATCGCACCGCTTACTACTTTCGACTACGCGTTTTCAACACTAACTCAGCCGGAGGCTGTGCAATCCAGCTTCGCTTCAATAATAATCAGAGCCTGCCGGATCGAGAGATATTTGATTTTTGTATTCGTGCTGAACCATCACAGCTAAATAGGCTTGGCAAATTACTTCGAACATTTGCTGAGCTGAGGCATGAGGTTCTAGAGTGGAACGTTACAGAAGGTGAACTCCATGAGTTCTCCTGAAAAGCCTAACCATCGGTTCAAATCGCTCGCTTCGCTCACTCGGACGGGCTAAAGCCCGCCCCTTAACCTAAACGTTAGCCCCCAAAGGAAGCTTCCATGAGCGTTTCAAAAGCATTTGCCTTATTCATGCAGGAGGCTCCGGCCCATGCCAAGGCTTGGACGCAAGCGGCAGAAGGACTTGATGCTGCTAGCGCTTTGGACAAGAAGACCGAAGAACTGGCTTACATTGCAGTGCTGGCAGCCACTGGAAATACCTCCGGCATCCCATTCCATGTGCTTTCAGCAAAGTTGCACGGTGCCTCGAGGCAGGAAGTGGTGAGTGCTGTCCTTCTTGGACTACCTGCCGCTGGCTCGGTTGTTATCGGCGCTCTCCCTTCTGCTGTAGAGGCTTATGATGGGCAAAGCCAATAAATCATGGCACTGGGATACTCTCATGCCAAAGAACGCAACCGTTCAGGAGCGCATTGAGTGGCACTTGGCTCATGCGGAGGCTTGTGGATGTCCGTCCGGTTCCACCGTCCATACCCCAGCTCCTTATGGGGCACAAGGCGGCTGCTGAGGACTAGCTCTCCTTCAGAGCGCTAGTAGAGCAGGTCATATACACAGCAGCGAGAGCGATGCCAAACCATACATGAGACTAAGCTGATTAGTCGGCGAGAGCCCTGGCCGGCCGATTCGGCCATTGCCAGCCTGGCAGCTGTTCGGCTACCAAACTGGCTTACGCGGCATCGTTAGCTGCCTTGCTTTTGCTGGCTGCCTTGCTTCTGCTGCTTTCCCTGGCCCTGCTGGCTCTGGTCCCGAAGAACGATGATCGATTCCGCATTCAACTTGCGATCACCGATCGCTGCGCTCCCGAGGTTACCGGCAACGGAGACGGTGTCTCCTTTCCCTACCTTCTGACGACCTTCGTTATCTAGTGGATTGTTTTGCATGCCGCTGGTATCAACGGTGAACTCAAGGTCGCCGGTGTTTACCGTGAACTGTCGATCGTTGATGCTTTGCACAGTACCGGTAAGGATCAGGTCACCCACCACAACGGGCGTTACCGGAGCCACGTCCATCACGGCGAACGTTGCCATGTCGTTAGTTGGCGAAGAGTAGTAATAGGTGGCAGGATCTTCAATGAAGACGCTGTCTGCTTCGATGGATGCATCGACAAAGAAGTGTTTTTCGACACGCCCGTACACCGTCACTTCATCACCTGGAATAAGCTCGGGCTGATTGCCCATCCAGCCCATGTCATCCATTTCGACGCTGATCTGTCCTTGACCGTAGTCGAGGGAGAACTCGTCATCTTCGGCGGTGAGTACGGTACCGCTGATTGAAACGTAACTGTCGTCGGGTTGAAGTTTCGGCATTTGCGCCATTGCTGGTGCCGCGATGAGTGTCGAGGCTAGTACGCTGAGAGCGAACGCTGATTTCTTCACAATGCTTCCTCCATTTGAGTGGGGAGTCATAAGGAGCCAATTACGGCCCTCGTAAGTCCCGACCGGAGTGAGTTATCAGAGTTCAGCGGCCTCGCTTTCTCCTTAGCCTCGTAATCGGAACCTTAACCGGCACAAATGATGAATGGTCGGATGGCTTTCAGGTAACCCACGGTCATCGCCAACAACTAGCGCAGCGATCAAGACAAAGCGCTCGGATGGCTCTGCTGATGCGGCCCAATTCACCCCGCTACGAACAAGCGCCTCGTCGATACGAGTGAACTTACCCCCCAACGGCACGATCCCCATTTATGCACAGTCAGAGCGATCCAGGCAGCAGGCGCATCCGCGCGATGCATCAGGCCTGGGTCGTCCAGCGATGAGGACGCTTCCGTGACCGTTATCACCCACAGCACGCATCACACGACACACAGCATCTCCCGTCATGTACCTAACCCAGTGCACGCAACATTGCTCGGAGGGACCGTTCCGCTGTTTCTTGGCAGCCTTTTAAGTGATATCGCGTACTTCCAGACCTATGAGATTCAGTGGACCAACTTCGCGTCTTGGCTGATCGCCGGGGGACTGGTCTTCTGCGGGTTCGCGATCCTGTTCGCGCTGGTCAATCTGGTTAAAGCCAGCCATAAGAAAGGGCGGCCGCTGATCTATCTGGTGCTCCTAGCCGCTACCTGGGTGCTGGGCTTTTTTAATGCGCTCGTGCACGCCAAAGACGCCTGGGCGAGCATGCCATCAGGCCTGGTCCTTTCGGTGATCGTGACCATCCTGGCCTGTGCCGCGACCTGGATCGGCTTTACCAATCTGCGCGCTGGAGGTGAAGCATGAAATACGCAGGCCCACTAAGCGCCCTGAGCGTGGCGTTGTTATTGAGCGCATGCGGCGGCGCGGATCAGGACATCGCGTTGGTAAAAGGTGAGAACCCCAAACTTGTCGATCCTGAGCGCGGACTATTGCCCAGCATGACGATTGCCGACCCGGTCGGCTGGGGTGATAAGAAGCCAACGGTACCCGAGGGCTTCACGGTCAGCGCGATCGCGACCGATATGCAGATCCCGCGGCAAACCCTCGTGCTGCCGAATGGGGACATCCTGGTGGCCGAAGGCCGAGGCGGCAATGCACCCAAGTTAAGACCGAAGGATGTCATCGCCGGCTATATCAAGGCGAAGGGCACCACCTCGGTCAAAAGCGGTAACCGTCTGACCCTGCTTCGCGATGCCGATGGTGACGGCGTGTACGAGTTGCAGAAGATATTTGCGGACGGCCTTAACGCGCCGTATGGCCTGGCGCTGGCCAATGGCAACATCTACGTGGCCAACCAGGACTCGCTGGTGCGCTTCGAGTATCAGGAAGGTCAGACCGAGGCCAGTGGCGAGCCGGTCAAGGTCACGGACCTGCCGCATCGGATCAACCATCACTGGACCAAGGCGCTCGCCGCGAGCCCGGACGGTCGTTTCTTGTACGTTGGCATCGGCTCGAACAGCAACATCACCGAACGCGGGATGGAGGCGGAAGTCGACCGGGCCATGATCTGGCAGATCAATGCGGAGACAGGCGCGCACAAGCCCTACGCAACGGGCCTGCGTAACCCAACGGCACTGACGATTCGCCCCGACACGGACCAGCTGTGGGCGGTGGTGAACGAGCGGGACGAGCTTGGTCCGAATCTGGTCCCTGACTATCTCACCTCGGTACAAGAAGGCGGCTTCTATGGCTGGCCGTATAGCTACTGGGGGCAGCACGTCGATGATCGCGTTCGCCCGCAGAACCCCGATCTGGTCGCGGCTGCGATCAAGCCGGACTACGCGCTGGGCCCGCACGTCGCTGCGCTCGGCGTGGACTTTTCTTCACCGGTCATGGGCGAGAAGTTTGCCGAAGGCGTGTTCGTTGGCGAGCACGGCAGTTGGAACCGCGAGAATCCGTCCGGTTATCAGGTGGTCTTCGTGCCATTCAGGAACGGGAAACCCTCAGGCGAGCCGGTTGATTTCGTGACGGGCTTCCGCACCGCCGAAGGGACACATGGTCGGCCCGTGGGCGTCACGGTCGACCCACGCGGTGCTCTCATCGTGGCTGACGACTTGGCTAACATCGTATGGCGGGTGACTCGAACGCAGTAAGCCCAACGGCCGGCAGCTGCGCGTGATATGCCCGGCATAGAGCCCTGATCGAATGGCCCCACCGCAGGTGCGCTGGGGCCTTACTTTTGGAGAACTGATGGTGATGAAGCGACTCTCTTTGCACCTCGTTAGCGCCATGGCGCTGGGTACGGCTTCGCTCGCAACCGCTGCGCCTGAAGCCGTTGAACAGGATCAGTGGCCGTTCAGCGCGACGCCACGCGCCAGTTTCTCCGAACCCTGGGCCATGACCTTCCTGCCAGACGGGACGGCATTGATCACGGAAAAGCGCGGCGTGCTCAAGCATGTAGATGTGAAGACCGGGACGGTTCACGAAATAAAGGGCGTACCAAAGGTGGCCTATGGCGGTCAGGGCGGGCTTGGTGACGTCATCCTTCATCCCGATTTCGCACAGAACAACCTCATCTACCTCAGCTATGCCGAGCATGGCGACGGTGACAACCGGGGCGCAGCCGTCGCCCGTGCAACCCTGAAGCTAAGCGACGATGGCGGTTCCCTCTCAGAGCCGAAAGTGATCTGGCGGCAGGCGCCCAAGGTCTCAGGAAAAGGCCATTACGGGCATCGTCTTGCGTTCGGCCCGGACGGCAAACTTTGGATTACCTCCGGCGAGCGCCAGAAGTTCACCCCTGCACAGGACATGAACGCCAACCTCGGCAAAGTCATTCGCCTGAACGAGGACGGGAGCGTACCGTCCGACAACCCGTTCGCCGACCAAGGCGGCGTGACGGCGCAGATCTGGTCACTTGGCCACCGCAACCCATTGGGCATCGCGTTCGATGCGCAAGGCCGCCTGTGGGAACACGAGATGGGCCCGGAAGGCGGCGACGAGTTCAACCTGATCCAGAAAAGCGGCAACTACGGTTATCCGGAAGTCTCGAACGGCGATCACTACGGCGGGCGGCCGATACCCGATCACGACACCCGCCCCGAATTCATCGAGCCCAAGATTTCCTGGACACCGGTGATCTCCCCTGCCGGCATGATCATTTACGACGGCGAACGGTTTGCCGACTGGAAAGGTGATGCGTTTATCGGCGGCCTGTCGGCCGAGGCTTTGGTCCGTGTCACTTTGAACGGCGAAGCAGCCAGCGAGGCCGCTCGCTACGACATGGGTGCGCGAATTCGCGAAGTCGAGCAAGGCCCGGACGGCAGCATCTGGCTGCTGGAAGATGGGGAGGGTGGGCGTTTGTTGGAGCTCAGTCCGAAATAGGCGAGGCGTCAAACAGGCTGGGGAGGCAGAACCGGCGAGACAAGTGGATAAGCTGTCACGCCTCCCTGATTCATCAAAGAATCTGATCGCTGCAACAATCGCAACCCCGTAACGCCCTCGTAACAATCCCCGCCTAGCGTGTTTCGGCCAAACCCCATCGCCAATCGCCGAGGCTCGCATGAGAACACCGACCCGCCTGACCCGTACCGCGCTATCCACTGCGTTAACACTGGCCTTGCTGCCGCTCGCCTCTCAGGCTGCCTCATCGCGCGCCGCGGAATACTTCGAGCGGGTTGCAACGTTTCCGGTGTACAGCAACCTCGGTGCGGACGAAGGCGCCTCCCGCGAGACCGTCGCTGAAATCACCGCAGTCAGCCGCGACGGCCGTACGCTGATCTACACCGACAGCCCCGGCGAGCGGATCGGCCTGGTCGACATTCAAGACCCGAAATCGCCAAAGCCTGCAGGCTTCGTGAAGCTCGAAGGCGAGCCGACCTCGGTCGCAGTGCATCACCACTTTGTACTGGTGGCGGTCAACACTTCGGCCAGCTTTGCCCAGCCCGACGGTGTGCTGGCGGTTTTCGACATTCGCAATCCCGCCCAGCCCAAGCGCGTCGCCACGCTGCCCATGGGTGGCCAACCGGATTCCATCGCCGTCAGCCCGAAGGGCCGTTATGCCGCCGTGGTGATCGAGAACGAGCGCGACGAGGATCTGAACAATGGCCTGCTCCCGCAGCTGCCGGGCGGCTTTCTGCGGATCGTCGATCTCAAGGGCCAGCCATCGCGATGGACTACGCGCGACGTGAGCCTGACGGGCCTGGCCGAAGTAGCGCCGGAGGATCCGGAGCCGGAGTACGTCAGCATCAACGACCAAGACGTTGCGGCCGTCACGCTGCAGGAGAACAACCACATCGTACTGGTCGACCTGCGTAGCGGTCGGGTGATCCGACACTTCAGCGCCGGCCAGGTCGATCTTGAAGGCGTGGACGTTGAGGAGAACGACCGCATCGAGCCGGTGGGCGTCCTTAAAGGCAAACGCCGCGAGCCGGATTCCATCGCGTGGCTCGGTGCGCTGCTGGCCACTGCCAACGAAGGCGATTATGAGGATGCAAACGGCGAGGAAGGTGGCAGTCGCGGATTCACCCTCTTCGACTACAACGGCCAAGTCTGGCACGACGCCGGAATCTCGATGGAACACGCCTTCATCCGCGACGGCCACTATTCGGAGAATCGCTCGGAGAACAAAGGCATCGAGCCGGAAGGCATCGCGGCGGGGAGCTTCCACAAGCAGGATTTTCTCTTCGTCGGAAGCGAGCGCGGCAATGCCGTCGCGGTGTACGACGTCGCGCGCCCTTGGGCACCCGTGATGCATCAGTTGTTACCGGCCGGCATGGGGCCCGAAGGCATCCTGCCGATCCCGGCGCGCAACTTACTGGTGGTCAGCAGTGAAGAAGACTCGGCCGAGGATGGCTATCGCTCGACGATTTCGATTTATCAGTACGGCGCCAGGACTGCGAATTATCCGGAGATCCGCTCCAGCGATAGCGCTCTGATCCCCTGGGGAGCGCTCAGCGGCCTGGTTGCGGACAGTACGCAGAACGATCGCCTGTATGCCGTACCGGATAGCTACTACAAGGCCTCCCGGATCTTCCACATCGACACCAGTCAAACACCTGCAGTCATCGACGGGCAGACCGAACTGCGCAAGGACGGCGAGACCGTCAACTACGACCTGGAAGGCATTGCCCAAGCCAGCAATGGCGACTTCTGGTTGGCCTCCGAAGGCAACGGCAAGGCCAAGCCGAACCTGCTGATCCATGCCGATTCAAAAGGCGATGTGCTGGCCGAACACGCGCTTCCGAAAGCCGTCTCGGCACAGCGCACCAGCAATGGATTCGAAGGCGTATCGGTGGTCGGCGAAGGCGCCAGCACCCGCGTATATGTGGCCTTCCAGCGCGAATGGAAGAACGACCCGGCCGGCAAGGTGCGCATCGGCGTATTCAATCCGAGCAGCGGCGAATGGGGCTTCGTCCATTACCCGCTCGACCCGGCTGTCGAAGGCGGCTGGGTCGGGTTGTCCGAGCTGACGTCCATCGGTAACGGTCAGTTCCTGGTCATCGAACGTGACAACCAGCAAGGCCCGGCAGCGCAAATCAAGCGCCTGTACCGCATCGACCTGACCGGCGTGCAGCCCGTAGCCGAAGGCCAGAGCTTCCCATTGGTGAGCAAGCATCTGGAGCGCGATCTGCTGCCTGATCTGCAGAGCACTGGCGGCTGGGTGCTGGACAAGGTGGAAGGCGCGGCAGTCGACAAGCAGGGCCGTCTGTTCGTCGTCACCGACAACGATGGTGTGGAAGACGCCAGCGGCGAGACGCGCTTTATGCGCATCGGCACAATCAAGCGCTGACTCTGCCTGCGGAGCGGCGATCCCGCTCCGCTGCAGCGCTCAGCTCTCGCGGGCGCGCTTGATGCGATGATCCCAGCGGCGCTTGGCGAAGCGCCGCATGTTCGGTATGTCGTCCGTTTCGTCCATGATCGGCTGGCCGATGATGGTTTCCATGATGTCTTCTAGCGTCACCAAACCGCGCCAGCTGCCGAACTCGTCGTAGACCAGGCAGATATGCTGGCGCTCGTGCAGTAGCTGGGTCATGAGGTTCTCGACACTGGTCAGCTCCGGCGAAACCTTCACCGGCTTCATGATCGAAGAGACCGGTGCTTCGTCGTCCGTCGCTGACAGCGCGTCATAGCGGAACACGACACCCAGCGGGCTCTCGTTGTCGCCAATCACCGGGTAGCGCGAAAACTGGCTGTCAGCAACCTGCTCTTTGAATGCGCCGATGCTGGTCTCCGGTGCCGTATGGTCGCAAACGGTTCGCGGCGTCATCACGTCGCGGACCTTGATCTAGTGCAGGTCGAGAATGTTCCTGATGACGCGCTGCTCGTCCTCGTCGAGGCTTTTGTTCTCGCGTCCTAGCACCGTCAGCGCCTTGATTTCCTGGCGGATGTCGTGCTCCGGCTCCTTGCCGCCGACCAGCCGCATGATCATGTCGGACAGGTAGATGAACGGCTTGAGGATCCAGATCATCCCGTTCAGCACCGGCGGCAGGAATGGCGCCAGCGTGCGCCAGTAACGGGCACCGATGGTCTTGGGCAGGATTTCCGAGAGCACCAGAATCAGCACCGTCATCACCGCTGAAGCGATACCGACGTAGCCGTTGCCGAACACCACGGTGACCTGAGCGCCGACGCCGGTCGCGCCGACGGTATGGGCAACGGTGTTCAAGGTCAGGATCGCCGCAAGTGGCTGGTCAACTTTGTCTTTGAGCTGTTTCAAGCGCTCGTAGAGCTTCGGACGGGACGTCTTCTGGTGTGCGATGAAGCTAGGCGTCAGCGAAAGCAGCGCAGCTTCCAGGATCGAGCAGATGAATGAAACGAGGATGGATAAGACAGCGAACGCTATCAGGAGGGTCATGTAAGGGAGGTTTCGTTGCCAATGGCAGGACAATTTACAGCAAAGCTGCCAGGGGTTAGCTGATTACCGCGATGGGCTTGCAACATTTGATTTCCCCATTCGAACGCTCGCGCAGGACACTGATTTCGACAGCAGCCTTCAAGGGAGTTCACGACCACGGAACGGGCCAGCGAGCCAACCCGTCTGCCTAGATACTCCTCGCACTTGTTTCCCGACACACTCCTCGGCTAGGGTGCGGCCCTCGATGAGACAGCCCTTCAGGAGCATTGCAGATTGATCAGAACAGGGATGTTGGCGCTGGGTTTGCTGTTGGCGCTACCGACACAGGCGGCCGAACAGCGGGTCTATTTGGTGGCCACGATGCAGCTCGACGGCTCCAGCCTGGCACAGAGCATTTTCTTGCATGAACCAGGAATCACCGAACTGGAAGGCTGCCGCGAAGCGGTGCGCGCGGGCCAGCGCGACCGTGACTGGCAAAAATACCATCACATTTTCCGCAGCGACCGCTTCAAGGGGTTCTCCGGCCACATGCAATACCGCTGCGCAATCAGCGACCAGCAATTCAGTGGCTGGCAAGACGGTCCGCGTTACAACCGGTCGTACCTGATTGGCGTCGACGAACATTCGAAGCTCAACGTAGAACGGACCTCGAGCCAGGCCCAATGCATGACGCAACTTCGGGCGTTGCCGGCTGCCCGGCAGGCGCATCGCTTCTGCGCCATGGGCAACCAGCAGATCATGCCCTGAGCCGCTCGTCCTTCCAGCCGAGCGGTGGTAGGTAGTTGCTCTACTCCGGCTGGCAGCTGCCCGGCACCGGCGCGAAGGACACCCCGAAGCGATTCCAGGCGTTAATGGTCACGATGGCCAGGGTCAGGTTAGCGAGCTGGGCCTCGGTAAAATACTCGCGCGCCTCCTCGAACAACCGCTGCGAAACACCCTGAGGCAGCAGCGTATTGGCCTCGGCCCAGGCCAGCGCAGCACGTTCGCGGTCGGTGAAAAACGGCGTTTCGCGCCAAGCGCTCAGGGCATAGATGCGCTGTTCGGTTTCGCCCAGGGCGCGGGCGTCTTTAGTGTGCATGTCGATGCAGAAGGCGCATCCGTTGATCTGCGAGACACGAATCTTCACCAGCTCCATCAGCGGTTTGTCGACGCCATCCTCGCGGCGGCTCTGCCTTGCCAGATAGGTTTCCAGCCCTATCATGGCGGTCATCACGTCAGGTGCGGCGGTCTGGTAGTTCATACGCATGGTGGTCACTCCTCGGTTGAATGTGCAACCCAGGCTACGCAGCCGCCACGCTGCGCTATTGTAGATTTTCGACATCTTTGAGCGCCCGCCATGTCTGCCTCCTTGCACGGCCGCCTGCCCTCCCTGCAGGGCTTCGTCACCCGCCCGCCGAGCCCGGCGCTGGCCGCGTACGTCCAGCGTTTCTGGTGGCTGGAAGGCGACGGCTCGCAGGTTTATGACGAGCAGATGCTGCACCCGGACGGCGGCAGCGGGCTAATCTTCAATTTCGCTGATCCGCTGCGTTTCGATGGCACCCCGCGCGAGCGACGGGCCCTGATCGCAGGGCCGCAAGTGGCCAGCACCCGACTGCAGCTGGTCGGCCAGGTCAAGATGATGGGCGTGCGTTTTCTTCCCGGCATGGGTGCCGCGGTGTTCGGCATCGGCCTCGACGAACTGACCGGTCTTCACGACGCTGACTGGCCCAGGCTGGCGCTTGCGCATCTGATCGATCAGCTGGCCGAACTGGAACGGGACGCGCAGCAGGCACTGGTTGAACGGGCCCTGCTCGGTCGTCTCGGTGCGCTCGAGGCGCGGCGCACCCCGGTGCAGCAGCTGCTGGAGCAGATCGCCACCAACCAGGGCCGGGTGCGGCTGGCGGACCTGCTCCAGACCGTACCGCTCGGCCAGCGCCAGCTGGAACGGCTTTTCCGCTATCAGGTCGGTCTGACGCCCAAGCAATTCAGCCGTATCCAGCGTGTGGCGCTGGTCCGCAACCAGTTACGCGCGGGCCAGCCACTGCTGGATACCGCCATGGTCTGCGGCTACAGCGACCAGGCGCACTTCATCCACGATTTCAAGACGGTGGTCGGCATGACGCCGGGGCAATATCGGGCCCGGGTAAAGGTCGCGGAGAGGTAAGACTCCTGGCTCTTCCCACGCGCCGAATTACCTGTCCACACAGATCGGCATGCCCGCGCCTCACGGTCATCTCAAGCGCATGCGAACGCGGCGGCCGTCCAGTTGTGCCGTCCGGCAAAGCCCAGCCGGGGAAGAAGTAAGCTCACAGGCGATGGCAAGATCCGTGGGATCCTTGTCATTGCGACACGGTCGTGACACCAGCAGACTGCAGGCATCTTCCTGAGAGGTGCACCATGGACGCCACTCGCACCATTGCCTGCCTGGTTTACCCCGACGTCATGAGCCTGGATGTGACCGGGCCGATGCAGGTGTTTGCATCGGCCAACGTCGAGCGCCAACGACAGGGGTTGGCCGCCCACTATGCGCTGCTGTTGATTGGCGAACAGGCCGGTCCCTTTGCCACTTCCGCGGGGTTCAAGCTGGTTGCGGATGCCCCGTGGGGCAGCATGGATCCAGCGGGCTTGGACACGCTGTTGGTTCCGGGAGGCAGTGGCGTACAGGTGCAGATGCACAACCGCTCGCTACTGGACTGGCTTCGCGGTGCCGAACCGCAGATACGCCGTCTGGGCTCGGTATGTTCTGGCGCGCTGATTCTGGCCGAAGCCGGGCTATTGGACGGCCGCAAGGCGACCACTCACTGGGCGGACCTCGCAGCCTTAAATGAATACAGCGCCATTGAGGTACAAGGCGACCGGCTGCATACCTATGACCCGACGGATCGGGAGTCCGCTCACCTGTTCAGCTCGGCGGGCGTCACGGCGGGCATCGACCTGGCACTGGCGCTGGTCGAGGCAGACCTTGGGCGCGCGCTGGCCCTCAGAGTGGCGCAACGACTGGTGATGTTTCTGCGCAGGCCAGGCGGGCAGACCCAGTTCAGCCCGATGCTGGCCGCGCCGACCGGTAGCGTGGCCCGCCTCGCCGAACTGCTTGAGTGGATTCCCGGACACCTGGGGGACGACCTGTCAATCGAGGCGTTGGCCGAGCAGGCGCACATCACGCCACGCACTCTGTGCCGACTGTTCAACCTGGAGGTTGGCATGGGCCCTGGGCAGTACGTCGAACGCGTACGGCTCGAGGCAGCCCGCAACCTGCTGCTCGATGCCCAGGCATCGATCGCGACGGTGGCCCGGCTGACCGGATTCGGCCACCCGGAAAACCTCAGGCGCAGCTTCCAGAAGCACCTAGCAGTCAGCCCCCGGGATTTCTTCCAGCGCTTCGGCTAGCGCCGCCTCCCCGCTCCCAACTTATCGATTCCGGCATCCCGGCTCACTGCCAGGCTCCGCTGTGCCCGCTTTTCATGACAAGGACCAACTCCATGCTTCTACTGTTCAGCAACAGCCAGGTACTGCGCCTGTTCATCGCCCAGGCGCTGTTCTGGTCATGCTCGATGACCGGCATCATCCTGACCTCCATTGTCGGCTTGCATCTGGCACCCGTTGCAGACCTGGCGACCCTGCCGCTTGCATTGCTGATGCTTGGCGGCCTGCTCGCTCTGCAGCCTATTGCGTGGTTGATGCAGCGCCGCGGCCGCACGTTAGGCTTTCTCGTTGGTACCTTGGCCGGCGTGCTCGGCGGTCTGACAAGCGCACTGTCGCTCTGGCTGGACAGCTTCACCCTGCTCTGCCTCGGCGCACTGCCCATCGGCGCTTATCAGACGTCAGCAATGTATTACCGCTTTGCCGCCATGGAGGCGGTGAGTGAAGCCTTAAGAGGCCGAGCCACAGGATGTGTGATCGGCGGTGGCGTGGTCGCTGCGCTGGCTGCACCCTCCCTTGGCGACGCCGCACGCGGCCTGGTCTCCGTGCCCTTTGCCGGCGCCTATCTGATGATCGCCGCACTGGCAGCGGTGGGATTCTTCGTCCTGGCAGGATTAAAGAGCAGCCAGGCTAGCGCACCCGTACCGGCAGCCTCCTCCGCAGTGTCCTGGCGCGACCTTCTTGCCCGGCCAGTGGTGAGGGCTGCCGTGCTGACCACCGCTGCTGGGCACGGGCTGATGATTCTTGTGATGAACGCAACGCCCCTGGCAATGCACGGCGAAGGCATGAACCTGCAGGTTAGCGGCCAGGTGATCCAGTGGCACATGCTGGGCATGTTCCTGCCGGCGTTCATCGCCGGGCCGCTGGTGGACAGGCTGGGTAGCAGGATGGTGGCCTGCCTGGGCGGCGGATTGCTTATCGCGAGCGCGCTGGTCGCTCTGCTCGGTGTCAGCCATCTGCATTTTCTGATCAGCAGTTGCCTGCTCGGTATCGGCTGGAATCTGATGCTGGTGGCCGGCACCACGCAGCTGGGGCAGGGCCACGGGCCGCAGGAACGAGCGCGGGCACAGGGCTTGATGGAACTCTGCAACGGCAGTGTCGCCGCCGTAATGTCATTCGCCTCGGGTGCATTGATTGCGCAGGCGGGGTGGGCCGCGGTGAACATCGGCATGCTGCCGATCGTCGCGCTGGTACTGCTGGTGCAGCTCGCCGAGGCCTATCGGCAACGGCAGCCAGCGTGAGAGGAGCCTGCGGTCGCTGCATATAAGCAAGGTGCGCTAGCTGCGCGGCCGAATCCCATCGAGTATCAGCGCTTGCAAGCTCGTCAGCGCCGCCTCAAAAAACACCGGATCGTCCAACGTCTTGCCTGTAACTGCCTCGATCTGCACGCGGAAGTCGGCGTAGTGCTGCGTCGTGGCCCACAGCGAGAAGATCAGGTGACGGGGCTCAACCGGGGCCAGTTTCCCGGCGTCTATCCAGCCCTGGATGACCGCGACCTTGCTCTCGACGAGCTCGCGCAAAGGCTGTTCCAACTCGGCAAGCATCAGCGGCGCGCCCTGCATGACTTCCATGCAGAACAACCGCGACTCGGCAGGATAATCGCGGGAAAGCTCCAGCTTGACGCGCAGGTAGCCCTTTATCGCTTCGATCGGGTCCTGGTCCGCAGCGAACGCTTGCAAGGGCTGCAGCCAGACTTCCAGCAACTGCCGCAAGACGCTGACATAGAGCTCTTCTTTGCTGTCGAAGTAATACAGCAGATTGGTCTTGGAGACGTCGGCCGCGGTGGCAATCTGATCGAGGCTGGTGCCATACAAGCCAAAGCGGGAGAAAAGGCCGAGTGCGGCATCGATGACGGTTTCTCGCTTGCTTTCGATCATGCGTGAACGGCGGTCGACTGCGCTGGCACTGGGCTCGCGTGCCGAGCCTTTTATCTTGGCGGTCTTGCTGGCGGTCAGGCGTCGGCGTGGTGGTACGGGGGTCTGGTTTGTCACATCGCTACCGGTCGGGCTCAAACGGGCCGCTACTGTAGCGCGAGGCGAAGCATGCGCGCAGGAATGCCGACGGTCGACCTTATCGCTGCAACGGGCGCAGCGTCAGAGCAGCGCATGGGCTGATCTGGCTGTCTGGACAGACCTCATGTTGCACCGCAAAGCGAATGTTATGTTATAACTATTGCATCCAACTCGCTGTGCACCTGCCATGACCGAAGCCGAACTCCTCGCCCTTCCTGCCGACGCCTATATGAACGAGGCCCAGCAAAGTTTCTTTCGTGACTTGCTGCTGCGCCAACGCACGGAGCTGCAGGCGCGCATCGCCGAAGAATTTCAGCTGCTGCGCCACTACGAGCCCAGTAGCGACCCGTCCGACATCGGCACCACTGAAGAACAGCGCCAGTGGCAGCTGCGGCTGCTGGAAAGGGAAAAGAAGCTGCTCGACAAGATCGACGACTCCCTCGATAGCCTGGCCCGGGGCGACTACGGCTGGTGCGATGAAACCGGCGAGCCCATTGGCCTGAAACGCCTGCTGCTGCGCCCCACTACGACGCTGAGCATCGAAGCCAAAGAGCGCCAGGAAGAGCGCGAAAAACACCAACGAACCGCCTGAGAGATCGCCATGAATCGCCTCCCCGTCACTGTGCTGTCCGGCTTCCTCGGCGCCGGCAAAAGCACGCTGCTCAATCACATCCTGAAGAACCGTGAAGGTCGCCGCGTCGCGGTCATCGTCAACGACATGAGCGAGATCAACATCGACGGCGCCGAAGTCCAGCGCGACGTCAGCCTCAATCGCGCCGAAGAGAAGCTGGTCGAGATGAGCAACGGTTGCATCTGCTGCACCCTGCGCGAAGACCTGCTTGAAGAGGTTGGCAAGCTCGCCCGCGAGGGTCGCTTCGATTATCTACTGATCGAATCCACCGGCATTTCCGAGCCGCTGCCGGTGGCCGAGACCTTCACCTTTCGCGATGAACAGGGTCAGAGCCTCGCCGACCTTGCACGTCTGGACACCATGGTCACGGTAGTCGACGGTGTCAATTTCCTGCGCGACTTCCACGAAGCCGAAAGCCTGGCAAGCCGGGGCGAAACACTGGGCGAGGACGATGAGCGCTCCATCACTGAGCTACTGATCGAGCAGGTGGAGTTCGCTGACGTCATCCTCATCAGCAAAATCGATCTGATCTCCAGCGCCGAGCGCGAGGAGCTCATGGCGATTCTGGGCCGTCTGAACACCCATGCCGAGATCCTGCCCATGAGCATGGGCAATGTGGCGCTGGCAAAGATCCTCGATACCGGCCGCTTCGATTTCGAGCGGGCCGCCCAGGCGCCGGGCTGGCTCAAGGAAATGCGCGGCGAGCACGTCCCCGAGACCGAGGAATATGGCATCGCTTCGACGGCCTACCTCGCGCGGCGCCCATTCCACCCGCAGCGCTTTCACAGCTTCCTTAACCGCGAATGGACCAACGGGCGCCTGCTCCGCTCGAAGGGCTATTTCTGGTTGGCCAGCCGTCCAGAGGAAGCCGGCAGCTGGTCCCAGGCCGGCGGGCTGATGCGCTACGACTATGCGGGGCGCTGGTGGCGCTTCACACCCGAGGCCCAGTGGCCGGAAGACGAAGCGTCACGCGCCGCGATCCAGCAAAAATGGACCGACGAATGCGGTGATTGCCGACAGGAATTGGTGTTCATCGGTCAGAACATCGACTTTCAACGCCTGCGCGCAGAACTCGACACCTGCCTGCTCAGCGACTACGAATGGAACCTTGGCCCCGAGCACTGGTTGCGCATGGATGATCCCTTCGCTCCATGGCTCGAGGAGGTCGCATGATGCTGGCGAGACAGTTGGCCTGTATATCGCCTCAGCAGGTGTTTGGCGACACGCCCGCCATCCTCGGCGACGCACTGATCGATGGTGTCAACCTCGCGGCCTGGCAGCGTCAATTGCCGTCTCCAATCGCCCACTTCGCCGGGGCGCTGCTGGCGCTGGACGAGCCCTTGTCCGAATCACTGACCGTCGAGCCAGACGCAAGCGGCACCGTATCGATGCCATCGTTGGCGGCAGCCTACCGTGGCATCACCGGTCACAGCGAATTCGTCGCCGATGTAGCGTGGCTTGTCAGCGCCTTCACGTGCCTGCTTGAAGCACGGCGCATCGGGGTGCGCCTGCGTGTGCTGGACAAACCCATGTGCCCCCGCTTCCATGTCGATTACGTGCCGCTGCGGTTGATCAGCACCTATGCCGGCCCCGGCAGCGAGTGGTTGCACGAAGATGCCATGCCGCGTCACCGTCTGGGCGAGCCGGCCGCTGAACCGCATGACAGCCGAGACATTCAGCAACTGCTAGCAGGTGAGGTCGCGCTCTTCAAAGGCGAGAAATGGGCCGGGAACGAAGGCGCCGGCATCATCCACCGGTCACCGCTGACCTCCCCGGCAAACAAGCGGCTGATCCTGACGCTTGATTGGCTGGCATGAAAAAGGGCCGACAGCTGCGCTAATCGGCCCTTGGGATGTAGCTCATTCGGATCAGGCAGCCATCTTTTCACACTCTTCGGCGCACTTGCGGCAGGCTTCGGCGCAGGCCTGGCAGTGGTCCATCTGATGGCTACCGCACTCTTCGGCGCACTCGCGGCAGGCCTGAGCACAGATACGGCACATCTCTTTGGCCAACTTGCTGTCGCGTGCCATCAGCGTGGCGGCGAGTGCGCAAAGGTCGGCGCAGTCGCGGTCGAGCTCGATGCAGCGAGCCATCATCTTGACGTCGTCTTCGCGCAGGCAGGATGCGGCGCAGGTTTCGCATACGATGGCGCAGTTGGAACAGGCCTGAATGCAAGCCTCGTACTTGGAATTGAGCATTGGGGTTCCTCCAAGGTCGATGTTCGCGAAATGGGTGAGAGCGAATCGCCCCCTTCATACAGTTCGTGCCGGGTACACCGCTCGAAGTTCAGTTTGATCGACCCAATGGTCCATTCACCCCACAGCGCGTTGCGCAACGAGTCCCCGCTCGGCTGCGGTCATCGCTACAATTCTCGATCCCTTTGCCAGTTCCGCGATGCACATGACCTCCACCCTCGCTGCACCTTGCGAATATCAAGAAACCATCCGCAAGAGCCGCTTCCTCGCCAAGGCTGCGCCCGTGTCCAGTGCCGAGGAGGCTCAGGCGTTCATCCAGGCGGTCAGCGACGCCAGCGCCACGCATAACTGCTGGGCGTGGAAAGTTGGCAACCAGTACCGATTCAGTGATGACGGTGAGCCCGGCGGAACGGCCGGGCGACCCATGCTGACCGCGATCGAAGGGCAGGAGTGCGACCAGGTGGTGGTTGTGGTGATTCGCTGGTTCGGTGGCATACAACTGGGAACCGGCGGCCTGGCGCGTGCTTACGGCGGCTCAGCGGCGAAATGCCTGCAGGCTGGCGAGCGCGTCGAGCTGGTCGCCCGGGTTCGCTGCAGCTGTCATTGCCGCTTTGCCGAACTGGCGCTGCTCAAGTCGCGCCTGAGCGACTTTGACGCATTGATCGACAGCGAAACCTTCGACGCGGAAGGCGCTGAGCTGCAGCTGGCCTTCCCCGCAGCGCAACAACCCCAGGTGCAGAAACTCCTGTCCGACATCAGCCGTGGCCGCTCGGAACTGCACCCGCTTGACCCTTGAGCATCGTTCCCCGTTGAACTGCGCGATATCAGAGAAGTCCCTATAACAGCGGCACTTGCCGTTGGGTCGGCGCATTCATGCGTACGTGCCCCAACACAAACGAGTGGAAGTGCCGAGACACGCATTCCGCTGCGAAACAGGAGTCTGATGAATGAAAAGCAAATATAAGTGGCTGATCCCCGGCGCCGTACTGCTCACCACCCTAGGGATGGCAGGCTGCGACGTCGAAAAAACCGAAGAAGGCTCGCTTCCAGACGTTGAAGTCGAAGGCGGCAACATGCCGGAATATGACGTGGATGCGCCAGAAGTGGACGTAGGCACCAAGGAAAAGACCGTCACAGTGCCTGATGTCGATGTCACCATGCCCGACGACGACGAGCCGGACGTTGGTGAACCAGTGGAGCCACGCGTTCCCGCCCCCACTCAGAACTGACAGATAGTAGAGGCGTGCGCCTTATCGGCGCGTCTGCACTCGAAAGCCACGCTGCCCCAGGCAAGCGTGGCTTTTTTTTGTCCGCAGGTTGTCCACCGTTCGTGTGCATCACATTGTGGATAACACTGGGAACAATGCGGCAAGCCCAACGGCGACGCGGCCTGGGCACCTTCGTTCATTTTTTAACCGAAACGCTTTAGCAGCCCGTTGAGATGCGAAAAATCATTGATTCTCAAGCATTTTTTACGCTTCAAATCAGCTTGGACAGGTGATTTCACGTCGCCACCACGCATCTGTTTTGTTATCCGCAGAACAGGTGGACAAGATTGTGGATAACCGTTGGGCTGAGCGCGCTTAACCGCGCCCGCTCTCGCTTGGACGACCTTGCTCATTTTTTGCACAGTCCGTTCGGCACGTGATCGAACTGAAGGTGCGACGCGGCGAGATCAATCCACAAGCGGCCAATCCGACCCTGGGGTCAATCCGGCCAGCGTGATTAAATGCGCCTTTTCCAGATGGGGAATCTCTCATGTACGACTGGCTAAACGCCCTACCGAAAGCCGAGCTTCATCTGCACCTCGAAGGCTCACTCGAACCCGAGCTGTTGTTTCGCCTGGCTGAACGCAACAAGATCGCCCTGCCCTGGGATAACGTCGATGCGCTGCGCAGCGCCTATAACTTCGGCAACCTGCAAGAGTTCCTCGATCTCTACTACGCCGGCGCCGATGTGCTGCGCACCGAGCAGGACTTCTATGACCTGACCTGGGCGTACCTGCAGAAGTGCGAAGAGCAGAATGTCGTGCACACCGAGCCCTTCTACGATCCGCAGACCCACACGGACCGCGGCATCCCGTTCGAGGTCGCGATGCGCGGTATCAGCGGCGCGCTGGCCGATGGCCGCGAGCTGCTCGGCATCAGCAGCGGGCTGATCTTGAGCTTCCTGCGTCATCTGCCGGAAGAGGAAGCCTTCAAGACGCTGGAACAGGCGATGCCTTTCCGTGACGCCTTCTTCGCGGTTGGCCTGGACAGTTCCGAAATGGGACATCCACCGAGCAAGTTCGAGCGAGTCTTCGCCAAGGCCCGCGCTGAAGGTTTCCTCGCCGTGGCCCATGCCGGCGAAGAAGGCCCGCCGGAATACATCTGGGAAGCGCTGGACCTGCTCAAGGTCAGCCGCATCGACCACGGCGTGCGCGCATCAGAGGACCCGAAATTGATCGAACGGCTGATCGCCGAGCAGATTCCGCTTACGGTCTGCCCGCTGTCGAACACCAAGCTCTGCGTGTTCGATGACATGAGCCAACACAATATCCTGCAGATGCTGGAACAGGGCGTGAAGGTGACGGTGAACTCCGACGATCCGGCCTACTTCGGCGGCTACGTAACGGAGAACTTCATGGCACTGCATGAAAGCCTGGGCATGACCGAGGATCAGGCGCGCCGGCTGGCACAGAACAGCCTCGACGCCCGCCTGGCCAAGTGATCGATAAGGGCCGCCGTGCGCGGCCCGTCAAGGGGCGAACGGCGCCAGCTGGATCAGCCTCTGGCATCGCTCAACCAGGTGTTCACGCAACAGCCGCACCCGTTCGCCCAAATGAGCACGGTGGGCGCAGATCAGGTTCAGCGGCGTCGGCTCGCCCAGCAGCTCTGGCAACAGCACCACCAGTCGCCCCGACTGCACATCCTGAGCGATGTCCAGCCAGGATTTATACACCACGCCCCGCCCTGCCAGCGCCCACCGGCGCACCACATCGGCATCGTCGCTGACGCGATCACCGCTCACCAGCTGCTCCAGCTCGCGGCGGCGGTCGTCGAGAAAGCACCAGCGCTCATGCACCCGCCCGGCCAACATGAATCGCAGACAATTATGGTCGGCGAGATCGGCCAGCGTGCACGGCGATCCATTTGCCGCCAGGTAGCCCGGCGAAGCGCAGAGCACGCGCCGATTGGCCGCCGCCACCGGGACCGCCACCAGGCTGGAATCTTCCGGCTGGCCATAGCGCAGCGCGATATCGACCGGCTGCCGAAACAGGTCGGCATTGCGATCCGCCAATAACAGTCGAAGGCTCAAGAGCGGGTGCTGCAGCTGGAATTCGTCCAGCCAGGGCAGCAGCACATTGCGGCCGAAATCTGACGGCGCTGACAGCTGCAGCGTGCCACTGATAGTCGCCTTACCGCCCGCAAGCAGTTGTTGACCCTCGACCAGGCTCTGCAAGGCCGAACGCGCATGGGGCAAATAGAGCTCGCCTTCGCCCGTCAGCCTCAGGCTCCGGGTCGAACGCACCAGCAAGCGGCAACCCAATTGCGCTTCCAGTCGCTTGAGCGCCGCACTGGCAACGGCCGGCGACAATTCCAGCTGCCGAGCAGCGGCCGACAGGCTCCCCAGTTCAGCGGTCAGCACGAATACCTGTAGGTCATCGCTACGCAGCATTTTCAATATTCCATTGAAAGAGTCTCTGCGAAATATGCGGTTTTTCATCGCAGCGCGAAAGCCGAACATGGCGGTATTCAATGCCCATCTCTAGAGGAGACCCACGATGAAAGCCATCGGCTACCAACACTCATTGCCCGTTGACGACGTGAATTCACTGATCGACATCGAACTGCCTGATCCCACACCCGGCCCGCGCGACCTGCTGGTCGAGGTCCGCGCCATTTCGGTGAACCCGGTGGATACCAAGATCCGCATGCGCGTGCAGCCGGAAGCCGGTCAATATCAGGTGCTCGGCTGGGATGCGGCCGGCGTGGTGCGCGCGGTGGGCAGCGAAGTCACCCTCTTCCAGCCCGGCGATGAGGTGTTCTATGCCGGCGCGCTGGACCGCCCCGGCGCCAACAGCGAGCTGCATCGGGTAGACGAGCGCATCGTCGGCCGTAAGCCCGCAACACTGGATTTCGCGGCTGCAGCGGCGCTGCCGCTGACGTCGATTACCGCCTGGGAACTGCTGTTCGAACGTTTGCAAATCAGCGAAAGCAAAGATGAGCGTGACCAGCGCCTACTCATTGTCGGTGCAGCAGGAGGTGTGGGTTCGATCATGACGCAGCTGGCGCGCCAGCTGACCGGACTGAAGGTAATCGGCACGGCCTCGCGCAGCGAAACCCAGGACTGGGTGCGAGAGCTGGGCGCTCATGAAGTGATCAATCACAGCCAGCCACTGGCCGCCGAGCTGCAACGAGTGGGCATCGCCGACGTCACCCACGTTGCCAGCCTGACCCACACCGACGTGCATCTGGCGCAGATCGTCGAGGCGTTGCAGCCTCAAGGGCGCCTGGCCTTGATCGATGATCCGGCAAGCCTCGACATCAGCCTGCTCAAGCGCAAGAGCCTGTCGCTGCACTGGGAGTTCATGTACACCCGTTCGCTGTACCAGACGCCGGACATGATCGCCCAGCACCAGCTGCTCAACCGGGTCGCCGAGCTGATCGACAGCGGTGTGCTCAAAACCACGCTGGGTGAGCACTACGGCACGATCAACGCCGAGAACCTGCGTCGCGCCCATGGCTTTATCGAAAGCGGCAAAGCCAAGGGCAAGGTCGTCCTCGAAGGCTTCTGACCTCTGGTCGGCTGGCGTGCCGCCTCAGGACGAGGCGGCCTCCTGGTTGCGCTGCGAAGTTGCGATCTGGCCGGTGTACCAGGCCAGACACGCCGCCAGGCCAGCACACACCGTGATCGCCAGAGCCATCGGCACCGCGGTGCCGTTATGCATCCAACCCACCGCTGCCGATGCAAAGGCAGCGACGCAGAACTGCATGCTGCCCATCAAGGCCGACGCCAACCCCGCCTGCTTGCCCTGCTTTGCCATGGCACAAGCAGTCGCATTGGGCAGGATGCTGCCAAGGCTCGCCAGCCCGGCGAACAAGGGGATTAGCAGCGGCCACAGCGCATCGGGCTCGCTCAGTGCGATTACCAACAGCGCCGCACCGCAAGCGAAGTAGAGCCAAACCAGGCGCCTTAACCAGAAACCCGGACCGCGCACGCGCAACAGCCGTGCATTGATCTGCGAAACGAGGATGAATCCAGCCGCATTGCTGCCGAACAGCCATCCGTAGTGCTCGGCCGGAACGCCATAAAGCTCGATGAAGACGAAGGGCGACCCGGCGATATAGGCGAACATGCCCGCCATGGCTACGCCGCCGGAGAGCGCGAAGGCGATGAATTCGCCGTCACGAAACAAGGCGACGTAGCGCCTGAAGGTTCCGCTCAGAGCGTGTTTGGGCGCATCGGCTGGCAGGGTCTCCGGCAGCCGCATCGCGACTGCAACGCCGCACAGCGCACTGAATATCGTCAGCGAGACGAAGATCGCCTGCCAGCCAAAGACGTTCATCAACAGCCCACCCGCCAGTGGTGCGAGGATAGGCGCCAGCCCCATCACCAGCATCAGTTGGGAAAAGACTTTGGCGCCCTGGACCGGATCGCAGCTGTCACGCACAACCGCGCGGGTCACCACGATGCCTGCACAGCCACCCAGCGCCTGGACGAAACGCGCGGCGATCAGCCAGTCCAGCGACGGCGCAAACGCGCACGCCAGCGACGCCAGAGTAAACAGCGTCACACCCACCAGCAGCGGCCAACGCCGGCCATACCGATCCGCCAGGGGCCCATAGATCAGCTGACCAAGGGCCAGGCCGATGAAGTAAGCCGCCAGCGACAGCTGAACGTGTTCCACGTCCGTGGCAAAAGCGCGCGCAATCGAGGGAAACGCGGGTAGATAGAAGTCGATGGCCAGCGGGCCAAAGGCGCTAAGAGCGCCCAGGATGAGCAAAATCGGAAGGGGCATGGAGAGAACTCGCGAAGCGGAAAAAGCCGAAGCGTCAACGCGCAGGGAAGCCGCGGTAGAGATCGATCATTTACAGAGAAGGTCAGATGCTGTTACATACACAGACGATTGTAAACATCCAAAGTTGCAGAAGTTGAAGGACAAACTCCGCATAGCCCGCCCGCCAAGGCCTTAATCAATGCAGCGTCAGGCTGCCGTAGCTCTCACATGCGAAGAACCAAAGAAGACGCCGAAAAGACCCGTATCGCCCTGCTCGCCTCTGCCGAGCGGCTATTTCTCGACAAGGGTGTGGCGCATACCAGCCTGGATCAGATTGCCCGCGACGCCGGGGTGACTCGCGGCGCTGTGTATTGGCATTTCCAGAACAAGGCACATCTGTTTCATGAAATGCTCAACCAGGTTCGCCTGCCGCCGGAGCAAATGGCCGAGCGACTCTGCAGTTGCACCCAACAGCAGCCGTTGCGAGCGCTGCATGAACTCTGCATCGAAGGCATCAGTGCGCTGGGCCGGGACGAGCAGAAGCGCCGCGTGATGACCATTCTCCTGCACCGCTGCGAATTCACGGAAGAACTGCGCGAAGCGGAAGAACGCCACCACGCATTCATCAATCTGTTTATCGAGCTCTGCGAGAAACTGCTGGAGAGTGCCGCCGACAGTCTTTATCCAGGTATCACGCCAAAACTGGCCGCGCGCACCTTGCACGCGCTGATCGTCGGTGTGTTCAGCGACTGGACCCGCGACCCGACCCTGTTCGATCCGGAAAAGGATTGCGCCGCCCTGATCGACCCGGTGTTCCGTGGCCTGGTCAAGGACTGGGACAGTTCCATCGCTCACTGAGCTATCGCATAAAACGCGGCAGCACCGGCTGCCGCGTATCGCGTCACTGGACCTGATAGCCCTCTTCTTCAATGGCCTCGCGGATAGCCGCCTCGTCCAGCCCACCCTCCACTCGCACCACTCCTGCCTCAAGATCGACATCAACCTTGGCACTGGGATCTCGGGACTGAATCGCCTGGGTCACGGCGCGCTGGCAATGCGCGCAAGTCATGCCTGTCACGTTGAACGTCTGCATTAGGTGCTCCTCTCGTTTATTGACGACTTCAGCATGCTCAACCTTGCCATACTGATAAGGTCAATAGACTGGCTGCGACAACCTGTTACTCGACTTGACCTTCCCATAAGGTGAAGGTTGATCATCATCGGCATCAGGCCCATTCGGAGCGAACCATGACCAGCGCAACCTACACTTTGCCTATTACCGGCATGACCTGCGCCAGCTGCGCCGGGCGAGTCGAACGCGCCCTGCTGAAGGTGCCCGGCGTCGACAATGCGGCGGTAAACCTCGCCGCCGAGCAGGTCCGTGTGCAAACCCATGAAGGCGATATCGCCGCGCTGATACAAGCCGTGGAAAAGGCGGGTTACGGCGTCCCGGTGCAGACGCTGGAACTGGCTATCGAAGGCATGACATGCGCCAGCTGCGCCGGCCGCATCGAGCGCGCTCTGCTCAAAGTGCCGGGCGTACGCAGCGCGTCGGTGAACCTGGCCAGCGAACGCGCACGCATCGAGGTGCTCGGCGCGGTAGACGCAACGGTACTGATCCAGGCCGTCGAAGCAGCCGGCTACAAGGCACAGGCCAGCAGCGATAACGAGCCCGCCACGGACACAAGCGAAAGCCGTCTGCGCCGCGAACGCTGGGCAGTGATCGCCGCGTTGCTGCTGGCCGCGCCGCTGGTGATCCCGATGTTCGGCGACCTGCTGGGGCTGCATTGGATGCTGCCACCCTGGATTCAATTCCTGCTCGCCACACCTGTGCAATTCATCCTCGGGGCGCGGTTTTATGTGGCCGGCTGGAAAGCCGTGCGCGCTGGCGCCGGCAACATGGATTTGCTGGTTGCGATCGGCACCAGCGCCGGTTACGGCTTGAGCCTCTACCAGTGGTGGGCCGCTGAGGCCGGGCAGATGCCGCATCTGTATTTCGAAGCGTCGGCTGTGGTGATCGCCCTCGTCCTGTTGGGCAAGTATCTGGAAAGCCGCGCCAAACGTCAGACCAGCGCGGCTATCCGTGCGCTGGAGGCGCTCAGGCCGGATCGCGCCTTACGGGTGGTCGACGGTCGTGAAGAGGACGTTGCCATCGCCGCCCTGCGCCTGGACGACCTGGTACTGGTCAAGCCTGGCGAGCGCTTCCCAGTGGACGGCGAGGTAGTCGAAGGTGAGAGCCAGGCCGATGAAGCCTTGATCAGCGGTGAAAGCCTGCCAGTGAACAAAGAGCCGGGCGACCGCATCACCGGTGGCGCGATCAACGGCGAAGGCCGCTTGCTGGTGCGCACCACGGCCCTCGGCGGCGAAACGGTACTGGCGCGCATCATTCGGTTGGTCGAAGACGCTCAGGCGGCCAAAGCGCCCATTCAGAAGCTGGTGGACAAGGTCAGCCAGGTCTTCGTCCCGGCCGTATTGGTCATCGCCCTTATGACGGTCGCCGGCTGGCTGTTTGTCGGCGCTCCGGCTGAAGTGGCGTTGATCAACGCGGTTGCGGTGCTGGTGATCGCCTGCCCCTGCGCCTTGGGCCTTGCGACACCTGCGGCGATCATGGCAGGCACCGGCGTCGCCGCCCGCCACGGCATTCTGATCAAGGACGCCGAGGCGCTGGAAGTCGCCCATGCCGTGACAGCCGTCGCCTTCGACAAGACCGGCACACTCACCTCCGGCAAGCCACGCGTCGTGCATCTGCATGCCGTGGACGGCGACGAAGCCACGCTGTTGCAACAAGCTGGGGCACTGCAACGCGGCAGTGAACATCCACTCGCTCAGGCGGTGCTCGACCGTTGCGCAGAACAAGGTATTACGGTCGCCGACGTTGAGCGCAGCCAGTCGCTAACCGGTCGCGGCATCTCGGGCGACCTCAATGGCCGCTCGCTGGCGCTGGGTAATCGCAGGCTGATGGACGACAGCGGCCTGCAACCAGGCGAGCTGGCGGGCAAAGCCGAGGCTTGGGAAAGCGAAGGTCGCACGCTTTCCTGGCTGATCGAGACTGCACCGCAACCTCGCGTGCTCGGCCTGTTCGCCTTTGGCGACAGCCTCAAAGAAGGCGCCGCTGAAGCGATCGCAGCTCTCAACGCCCGGCATATTCGCAGCCATTTGATCACGGGTGACAACCGCGGCAGTGCGCGCGTTGTGGCTGAGGCGCTGCAGATCGACAGCGTGCATGCCGAAGTGCTGCCGGCAGACAAGGCGGCCACGGTCGCCGAGTTGAAAAAAGGCGGCGCGGTGGTCGCGATGGTCGGCGACGGCATCAACGATGCGCCAGCGCTGGCAGCAGCCGACGTCGGTATTGCCATGGGCGGCGGGACCGATGTGGCCATGCATGCCGCCGGTATCACCCTGATGCGCGGCGATCCACGCCTAGTGCCCGCTGCACTGGAGATCAGCCGCCGCACCTACCGCAAGATCCAGCAGAACCTGTTCTGGGCGTTCATCTACAACCTGGTGGGTATTCCATTGGCAGCGTTCGGCTTTCTCAGCCCGGTGGTAGCAGGCGCGGCGATGGCGCTGTCGAGTGTCAGCGTGGTCAGCAACGCATTGCTGCTCAAGCGTTGGGAGCCGAAGGACTAGCGTGCCGCCGCGCGCGGGCTGTGGTCGGCGGCACGCATGGACACCGCGCTGACGCAGCACACAACAGCCTCACACCGATTCGTCTGGATGCGCACATGAACATTGGCCAAGCAGCAAAGAAAAGCGGGTTATCGGCGAAGATGATTCGCTACTACGAGTCCATCGACCTGATCTCCCCCGCCGGGCGCAGCGCCAACGGCTACCGTCACTACGGCGAGGAAGACCTGCACCGCCTTGCCTTCATCAAGCGCTCGCGCGATATGGGCTTCTCATTGGAGGAAGTGAGCAGGCTGCTCACGCTCTGGCAGGACCGCCATCGCGCCAGCGCTGACGTGAAGTCCCTGGCCGGCGCGCATATCGAGGCGCTCAATCAGAAGATCGCTGAACTGGTGGGGTTACGCGACACCCTGCAAGAGCTGGTCGACACCTGTCAGGGCGATGACCGGCCGGATTGCCCGATCCTCAAGGACCTTGAGTCCGGCGGATGTTGCGCTTAACGGCACATTCGGCAAGTCGGCCCAGGCGACGAACTCTCAACGCCGCCCAGATGCAACGAGGCCAGGCGTTGCGCCTGGCCTCGTGGTGAATCGTTTGCGCGATCAGCTTGCCTGCGTCTGCAGATAATTCTGCAAGCCGATACGATCGATCATCCCGAGCTGCTGCTCCAGCCAGTAGGCGTGATCCTCCTCGGTGTCCATCAGCTGCAATTCTAGAATTTCACGCGTCTGGTAATCGCCATGCTGCTCGGCCAGCGTGATGCCCTTGGCCAAGGCTTCGCGCACCTTGTATTCGAGTGCCAGATCGGCTCGCAGCATCTCGGGGACCGTTTGGCCTGGATGCATCGCCTCGGGCGTCATGTCCGGAGTGCCTTCAAGGAACAGGATGCGTTTGAGCAGCGCGTCGGCGTGCTGGGTTTCCTCTTCCATCTCGTGATTGATTCGCTCGTAGAGCTTGGTGAAGCCCCAATCGGCATACATCCGCGAGTGCAGGAAATACTGATCGCGCGCCGCCAGCTCCCCACGCAGCAGTTCTTTCAGATATTCGATGACCTGTGGCTGACCTTGCATTGCGACTCTCTCCTGCACTGACATTTTGAACGCCGGGCAATGATACGCCCAATCGGCGGCAGATTGACCGCAGCCCCATTGCCACAGGCAAAACCGGCTGACCAGCGGGTCACTTCAGCATAGGTCGAACTCCCGAGCCAGAGCGGGGTTCTACTGGTTCTGTCGCGGCGTTTCGCACTGGCACCGCGACGTCTTGCTCGCCCCTATCGTCCAGGAGAACGGATGCCGCTTTTATCGTCGAGAGGCCACTCACCGCATCTCAATATCACCGTTTCGATCTGCATGTTGCTGGCGCTGTCTGGCTGCTCCGAGGACACGGAACCTGCGCAAGTCCCGCCACGCGTCGCTTTCGTCGAGCCCCTGCAGCGCATTGATAACGGCCCCGAGGCGCTGCGCTTTCCGGGGGTGGTCGATAGCGTGACCAGCACGCAGCTGGCATTCCAGGTGCCGGGCCGCGTCGAGCGGATCCTCGTCGACGAGGGCGAGCGCGTTGAAAAAGGTCAGCCGGTGGCCAAGCTCGATGACACCGACTACGAGCTGCAACTGCGCGAAGCCGAGGCGCGGCTGCGCCAGCTGGAGGCGGATCTGACCCGTAAACGCGCCCTTTTGGCCGAGGGGATTATCGCTCCCGCCGCGGTCGAACCCCTGCAGGCCAATGTGGTGGCGGCGCGGGTCGCCCGTGACAGCGCCCTTCGTAACGTCAATCACAGCACGCTGGAGGCACCGTTCGACGGTGTGGTCGCGCGGCGCCTGGTCGAACCGGACATGGTGGTTGCCACAGGCTCGCCCGTACTGGAACTGCAGAACAACCAGCACATCGAGGTCGCGGTCGACCTGCCAGAGAGCGCGGCGCTGAGCATTCCACTGAACAGCACATTGGAGGCCGTGGGCGAACTGGTTATCGCCGACCTGACCCTGCCGTTGGCTTACAAGGAACACAGCACCCAGCCTCGCGAGGGCTCACGCACCTACAATCTGACATTGCAGGGCGAGCCGCCGGCCGACTACAACCTGCTGCCGGGAATGGCTATGCGGGTTCGCCTCCAGCGGCCTGCCGCCTCGCAAAGCGATACGCCGCCGCGTTTTCGCCTGCCGCTCAACGCCGTGCAAACAGCGCCAAACGGCAGCCATTACCTCTGGTTGGCGGTGGACGGCCATGCCCAGCGCCAGGACTTGCAGCTCGAGCGCATCGAAAACGATCACGCGGTGGTCAGCGGCGAGCTGAACAACGACATGCTGGTGGTGGTGGCGGGCGGCAGCAAGCTGTCGGAAGACCAGCCGATCAAAGCCGAACGGCGGAAGTAAGCGGATGGATTTAGCACGTTACGCCATCTGCAAACCGGTCAACATTTGGGTGCTGGTCCTGATCTGCCTGGTCGGGGGCGTCGTCGCGTTCTTCGAAATGGGCCGGCTGGAAGATCCCGAATTCACCATCAAAGAAGCCATCGTCACGGTGCAGTATCCCGGCGCGACCGCACTCGAAGTCGAGCAGGAAGTGACCGAACCCCTGGAAAGTGCCATCCAGGAGCTTTCCGAGGTCAAGCAGATCCGCTCGCGCTCGATGATCGGCCTGGCGGAAATCCGTGTCGAAATTCAGGACCGTTACTCGGGTGAGCAGCTCGATCAGATCTGGGACCAGCTGCGCAGCAAGGTCGAAGATGCTCGACAACAGCTGCCTCCCGGCCTGGACCCACCGCTGGTTAACGACGACTTTGGCGATGTCTACGGCATCTTCTTTGCTCTGACCGGTGAAGGCCTGACGCTGGAAGAGCTGCATGAAGTCGCCAAGGACCTGCGCCGCGGGCTGATCACGGCGGACGGCGTTGGCCAGGTCGAACTGGCCGGCGTGCGTGAAGAGCGAATTCTGGTGGAAGTCGATCAGGCGCGCCTGGCCGCACTGAAGCTGTCTCCACAAGAGCTGGTTGCGGCGCTGACCGATGCCGACGCAGCGGTGGAAGCCGGCGGCGTGCGGGCCGGCGAATTCTTCGTCCACATCCGCCCGACCGGCGCGTTCGACTCCCTGGATGCGCTACGTGCGTTGCCAGTGGGCCAAGGCCAGCAAAGCGTCGACCTGGGCTCCATCGCCACCTTGAAACGCGAATACGCCGAACGCCCACGCCAGATCATCCGCCACAACGGTGAGCCGGCATTGACCCTCGGCGTCAGCGGTGTGTCGGGCAGCAACATCGTCGAAGTCGGTCGTAGCGTCGAGGCGAAGCTGGAGTCCATGCAGTACCTGATGCCGCTGGGCGCCGAACTGCATCCGTTGTATCAGCAGCACAGCATCGTCAACGAGTCGGTCAACAGCTTCGCGCTCAACGTCTTCCTGTCGGTGGCCATCGTCGTCGGCGTGCTGTGCCTGGCCATGGGTGTACGCGCCGGCGCGATCATCGGCGCCGTGCTGTTTCTTACCGTGCTCGGCACGCTGCTGCTCATGTGGATCGGGGGGATCGAGCTGGAACGCATCTCCCTCGGCGCGCTGATCATCGCCATGGGCATGCTGGTGGACAATGCCGTAGTGGTCTGCGACGGCATGCTGATCGAGAAACAGCGCGGCAAAAGCATTCTCGAAGCCTCTCGCAAGACGCTGCAGCAGACACAGTGGTCGCTGCTGGGCGCGACCATCATCGGCATCCTGGCCTTTGCCGGGATCGGCCTGTCGCAGGACACCACCGGTGAATTCCTCTTCTCGCTGTTCTTCGTCATCGCCGCGTCGCTGCTGCTCAGCTGGCTGCTGGCACTGCTGGTGGTGCCGCTGTTCGGGCACTACCTGCTCGAGCGCAAGGGCGATAAAGAGGACGATGACACCGACCCGGACGATGCCTACAGCGGGCCGATCTACAACCGCTACCGCCGTATCGCCGGTGGAGTGCTGGGTCGCCCCTGGCTGACACTGGGCATCTTAGTTGTACTCACGGTCCTCAGCGTGCTGGGCTTCAGCCGCGTGCCGCAGAGCTTCTTTCCGCCGTCGAGCACACCGATCTTCTACGTGAACCTGTTCCTACCGCAGGGCACGCATATTCGCGAGACCAGCCGCACCGCCGAAGATGTCGAGGCCTACCTGAAACAGCTGGACGGCGTAACCGATGTGTCGACCTTTGTTGGCGCAGGTGCGTCGCGCTTCATGCTCACCTACGCGCCGGAACAGCCTAACCCTGCGCTGATGCACTTTCTGGTACGCACCGAGAATGCCGAGGTGATCGCCGATCTGGTTCGCGAGGTGAACCAGACACTGCCGGGCCGCTATCCTTCTACCGACGCCGCCGCCGCGCAATTCATGTTCGGCCCTAACGCCGAAGCCAAGCTCGAAGCGCGGATCAGTGGCCCCGACATTGACGAGCTGCGCCGGTTGTCGGCGGAGGGCCAGCGAATCCTTCAGGAGCAGGGTCAGGTCTTCAACATCCGCGATGACTGGCGCTCGCCCGTTCCGGTGCTGCGTCCGCGGCTGGCCCTGGACCGCCTGGCCGATGCGGGGCTGACCCGTCAACAGGTGGCGCAGGCGCTGTCGGTGGCCAGCGAGGGCCAGCAGGTCAGCGTGTTCCGCGATCAGGACGAGCTGATCCCGATCCTCCTGCGCGCTACGCCAGAGGATCGCGTCGAACCGGGTGATCTCCTGCAACGGCTGATCTGGAGCCCGGCCACCCGCAACTATGTGCCCCTGGCCCAGGTTGCGGACGGCGTTGAGGCTACGACCGAGGAGTCGATGATTCGCCGTTACGGCCGCGAACGGACCATTGCGGTCCGTGCTGAACCGCGCGACGGCGAGAACACCAACGTCGCCTTCGAGCGCATTCGTCCGTTGATCGAAGACATCGAACTGCCGATCGGCTATTCGCTGGAATGGGGCGGCGACCACGAACAGTCGTCCGATGCCCAGCAGGCGCTGGCCAGCACGCTCGCGGTGCCCTATCTGGCGATGGTGCTGGTCACGGTGCTGCTGTTTGCCAAGGTCCGCCAGCCCATGATGATCTGGCTGGTGGTGCCGATGGCGCTGTGCGGCGTCACGCTCGGGCTGCTGGTAACCGGACAGCCGTTCGGCTTCATGGCCCTGCTCGGCCTGCTCAGCCTGACGGGCATGCTGATCAAGAACGCCGTGGTGCTGGTGGACGAGATCGACCGGCAGATAGAAGCCGAGGTCCCTCGGCTCACGGCCATCATCGAAGCCTCCGCTTCGCGCCTGCGACCGGTGATGATGGCGGCCGGCACCACGGTGCTGGGCATGGTGCCGCTGCTGTTCGACCCCTTCTTCGCCAACATGGCCGTGACCATCATGGGCGGGCTGGGCTTCGCCACCCTGCTCACATTGCTGGCGGTACCCTGCCTGTACCTGCTGTTCATGCGCGTCAAATCGGAGGAAACCTAATGCCGATCCGATTGCCCCGCACGCCGCTGGTCTGGGCACTGGCTTTGGCCCTTGGCGCCTGCTCCAGCGTACCGGAGCGCCCGGCGCCCGACGTGCCGGATAGCTGGTTCCATGCGGTCCGCCAACAGCCAGCCGATGCCGAGGCGCTTGCCGACTGGTGGCAGCGATTCGACGATCCAGTGCTGACAAGGCTCGTGCGCCAGGCGCTGGAGAACAACCGCGACATCCGCCTGGCCATGCTGCGCGTCGACACCGCACGTGCGCAGTTGCGGCAGGCCCGCGCGGGACTCTTCCCCACCTTCGACCTGCCTGGCTCAGCCAGCCGCCAGTGGATCGAGAACAGCAACGAGCAGAACCCCAACAGCCCCATTGGCCAATTTATTCCAGATGAAGACGTGATCACCTTCGATAACTGGGAACTGGCGCTACAGGCCAGCTGGGAGCTGGATATCTTCGGCGCCACCCGCGCGCGAACCGAAAGTGCGCGCCAGCAGATCCGATCCGCCCAGGCCCAGGCCATTGCAGCCCGGCTGGCGGTCGCCTCGAGCATGGCGCAGGGCTACATGCAACTGCGCGCCCTTGAGGGGCAACGCGCGCTTTTGGTTGAGGGGATCGAGCTGGCGAAAGGCCTCGAACACATCGCCCGCCGACTGTTCGAGGCGGGCGAGGTCACCCGGCTGGATGTCGAATCCAGCGCCGCTGAGCGTGCCTCGCTGCAGGCGGATCTGGACGAACTGGGAATCAACCTGGCCGAGGCGAGGCTGGCTCTGGATACGCTGCTCGCCGAGCCACCGGGAAGCATCGCCCGGCGGCTAACAGCCGACGCCAAGGTTCCGCTGGCAGACAAACCCATCCCGCCCGGGCAGCCGCTAGACCTGCTGCGAAGACGCCCGGACTTGATTGCCGAAGCGGCGCAACTGCAGGCTGCTCAACTGCAATCGTTGGCCGCCCGCCGCGACCTGTTCCCGACACTTGCCTTGCAGGCAGCAGTCGGCCGCTCCGGGCTGGCCTTGGGCGATGCCTTTTCCACCGCCTCGAATTTCGCCCGCCTCGGTGCGACTTTCGGCCTGCCCTTTCTCGACTACCGCCGGCGCGGTGCGGCGATCGACCTGGCCGATGCAGAGGGCGAGAGCGCCTACCTGGGTTTCCAGCAGGCACTGGCCCAGGCACTGGAGGACGTGGAGCGCTCACTGGTGCGCATCGATGGGCAACAACGCCGCCTTGACTCGCTGCGCACCACCCTCCGCCATCGTGCCTACGCCTATGAGCTGGCGCAGAAGAGCTATCGACTGGGCGAGGCGAACCTCAACGAGGTGCTCGATGCCCAGCGCGGTTCGCTACAGGCTCGCCAGCAGGCGTTGCAAGGCCGAACCGCCCTGGCAACTGCGCAGGTGGCTTTGTTCGTGGCATTGGGTGGCGGCTGGGAGATGAAGCCGAGCGCGGTGTCGGATGCAGACAACACGAGCGAAGCGCCGGAGCAGCCGGAGCAGCCGGAGCATTCGGAGCAGTAGTTCTGCGACTGCCCTAGAGTGAACGCCGGGCGATGATCGCGAGCAAGCTCGCTCCTACGAAAAGCGGACCGCCGACCAGCCTTGCGAACCTCAGCGCCCGGAACGCCTTCGCTCTGTAGGAGCCAGCTTGCTGGCGATCAGGACTCGCACAGGCAGCGAGCATCCGGGGGAACGCCGGGCGACGATCGCGAGCAGCTCGCTTCTACGACAAGCGGACCGCCGACCAGCCTTGCGATCCTCAGCGCCCGGAACGCCTTCGCTCTGTAGGAGCCAGCTTGCTGGCGATCAGGACTCGCACAGGCAGCGAGCATCCGGGGGGAACGCCGGGCGATGATCGCGAGCAAGCTCGCTCCTACGAAAAGCGGACCGCCGACCAGCCTTGCGATCCTCAGCGCCCGGAACGCCCTCGCTCTGTAGGAGCCAGCTTGCTGGCGATCAGGACTCGCACAGGCAGCGAGCATCCGGGGGAACGCCGGGCGATGATCGCGAGCAAGCTCGGTCCTACGAAAAGCGGACCGCCGACCATCCTTGCGAGCCTCTGCGCCCGGAACGCCCTCGCTCTGTAGGAGCCAGCTTGCTGGCGATCAGGACTAGTACAGGCAGCGAGCATCCGGGGGGAACGCCGGGCGATGGTCGCGAGCAAGCTCGCTTCTACGACAAGCGGACCGCCGACCAGCCTTGCGATCCTCAGCGCCCGGAACGCCTTCGCTCTGTAGGAGCCAGCTTGCTGGCGATCCCGACGCTCATAGGCAGCTAGCATCACGCGGACACTGAACAGTGATCGCTCCAAGGAGGGACGCCCGAATAGCGTCCCTCCGTGTCTTAGATCAAGCCCCGCCAGGCGCCGCTCAGTTACGCATCCAGGGCGGCGTGGGCGGCTCGTCGCTGGGCTCGTCCGTTGCGTTGCGCAGGGCTTCCTTGCGCGCCTGATCGGCCAGGGTCGCCTTGATTTCCCGCATCACGGCATCCAGATCCGCCGCGTCTTCCGGCTCGGCGAATTCCCCGGTCAGTTCGGACTCAGGCGTGAGCTTGCCGTCTTCGTACAGCGCCCACATTTCCTTGGCGTAGCGGGTGAACTTGAGCTCGGGCGCGAACTGCCCGAAGTAGGCGGACATGTTGCCAACGTCCCTTTCGAGCATCTCAAAGGCGTGGTTGTTACCCGCCGCATCGACTGCCTGAGGCAGGTCGATGATCACTGGCCCATGCTCATCAAGCAGCACGTTGAACTCGGAGAGGTCGCCATGCACCAGCCCGGCGCAGAGCATTTTGACCACTTCATGGATCATGAAGGCATGAAATTCCCGCGCATCGTCGGGGTGCAGGTCGACGTCGTTGAGACGTGGCGCGGCATCGCCGTCTTCGCCGGAGATCATCTCCATCAGCAGCACACCATCGAGAAAGTCATACGGTTTGGGCACACGCACGCCCGCATCCGCCAGCCTGAACAAGGCGGCCACTTCAGCGTTCTGCCAGTTTTCTTCCTTCTCCTTGCGCCCATGCTTGGAGCCCTTGGCCATGGCGCGAGCATCGCGGCTGCTTCGAACCTTGCGGCCTTCCTGGTATTTGACGGCCTGTCTGAAGCTGCGGTTGTTGGCTTCCTTGTAGACCTTGGCGCAACGTAGCTCATCACCACAGCGCACTACATAAACCGCTGCTTCCTTGCCGCTCATCAGCGGGCGCAGCACTTCGTCGATCAGCCCATCCTCGACCAACGGCTCGAGTCGTTTTGGCGTTTTCATCAGCGGCTTACAGACCCTATTTGACTATGCAGATCTGCAGGTTACGGCAATCACGAACGGGCTTCCATGCTCGCCCGCAAGTTTGAAAGCGTACTGTGGATTGGCATCAGAGCCGGCCAGGGCGGACAATCGCGCTCATTCACCCAGGGAGCACTGCAATGCTCGATTTCGACCACTGCTGGCAAGCGCTCTGCGATCGCGATCCGAGCTTCGATGGGCGCTTCGTGTTTGCCGTGCATTCGACCCGAATCTTTTGCCGTCCGAGCTGCCCGGCACGTCGTCCCCGGCGCGAGGGTGTCAGCTTTTTCAGCCACATCCACGAGGCCGAGGCCGCCGGATTCCGCGCGTGCAAACGCTGTTCGCCTCAAGGCAAGAGCCTCGCCGAACAGCTCGATGAGCTGGTAGTCGCCGCCTGCCGCCTGCTGGATGAGAGCGTCGAACCGATGACCCTGGAGCAACTGGCTGCCCGTATCGGCCTGTCATCGTCGCATCTGGCACGCGCATTCAAGGCGCGAACCGGCCTGACACCGCGCGCCTGGGCCGCAGCGCGCCGACGAGAGCGATTGGAGATGCAGCTGCCGGATGCCGAGTCAGTGCTTGGCGCAGCCTTGGACGCCGGCTACGGCAGCACGCGCGGCGCCTATCAGCACACCGTCGCGATCAGCCCGGCCCAGCGCCGACGCAAAGGTGCCGGCGAAACCCTGCGCTATGCCACCAGCCCGTGCCCCTTGGGGCTGCTGCTGGTGGCGGCCAGCGAGAAGGGAATATGCGCACTGTTGTTCGGAGATGAACGGCAGGCGTTACTTGAAGAACTGCGCTCCCGTTTCTCGGCAGCAGATCTGCTGCCCGATCAGGCTGGGCTCGGCGAATGGCTGCGTTCGATCATCACCCAGCTGGAAGAGCCCACCCGCGCCGCGCAGCTGCCGCTGGACCTGCGTGGTACTGCATTCCAGCAACAAGTCTGGCAGGCGTTGCGGAGCATTCCGCCGGGCGAGACCCGACGTTACGGTGAGCTGGCAGCAAGCCTTGGCAGTCATGCGCGCGCTGTAGCCCGTGCCTGCGCCAGCAACCCGGTGGGGTTGCTGGTGCCTTGTCATCGCGTGGTGGGCGCCAACCAGGCACTGACCGGTTACCGCTGGGGTGTCGAGCGAAAAGCCGCCCTGCTCGACTCGGAGCGTGATGAATCGGGAGCCTGAGAGCGATTTAGCGGTCGGATGCTTCACATGCCACCGCAAAGAGCCCAGCCATGACCGAACTGAAACGCTACCGCATCCATTACCTGATCAATGGCGAACCTGCCTCGCTGACAATGAGCGCCTTCGAAGCGCCCGCCATCGAGCAAGCCGAACTGGAGATCCTGCTGCACCACGTCAAAGAGCCCCGCGCCAGCGTCGACGCGCCCTGGGAAATTCCGGAACGCGCCAGCGAGCACAGCCGCATGGCCGAACTGGGCGTCAGCGATATCCAGATCGAAGAAGAATTACACCGCTGACGCACTGCCACGCACCCACTGAAGGAGAGCCAGCCTTGCCCTTGATCGACACCCACACCCATCTCGACTTCGATCCCTTCGACGGGGACCGCGGTGAGGTGCTAGCCCGCTGCGCCACGGCTGGAGTCGAGCGCGTACTGGTGCTTGGCGTGCATCAGGCGAACTGGGACAGGGTCTGGCAGATGGCATTGAACGAGCCAGCCGTCTATGCCGCGCTGGGTCTGCATCCAGTGTTCCTGCAGGATCACCGACCGGAGCATATCGACGCGCTGCGCGACTGGCTGCAGCGCTTGCGCGGCGAAGACAAGCTCTGCGCCATCGGTGAGATCGGCCTCGACTATTACATCGAGAACCCGAACAAGGATCGCCAGCAAGAGCTGCTCGAAGCACAGTTCGACTTGGCCAACGAATTCGAACTGCCGGTACTGCTTCACGTTCGCCGCGCCCACGCGCCGATGATCGCCACCTTGAAGCGCTACAGGCTCAAGCGCACCGGCATCGCACATGCCTTCAGCGGCAGTTGGGAAGAAGCGCGGGAGTACATCAAGCTCGGCTACAAGCTCGGCCTGGGCGGCGCCGGTACTTGGCCCCAGGCGCACCGCATGCACCGTGTGCTGCAGCAACTGCCACTCGAGAGCATAGTCCTGGAAACCGACGCCCCGGACATCACACCCCACAGCCACGCCGGTCAACGCAATAGCCCGGAATTCCTCCCGGACATCTGCCGAGAGCTGGCCGAACTGCGCGGCATTAGCCCAGAGGAGCTGGCAGACGCCAGCTATCGGAATAGTTGTGAGGTGTTTGGCTGGAAGTGATCGCGCTCAGTCCAGGCCCGCTCTACCCAACATCACTGCCTAGGCACAACGCCGACAAGCGACTGGGCGCAACTTAACAAGCGGCAGGATCAGACGCGGAACGCGCCGATCAATTGCTGCAGGCGTCCAACCAGTTCGGTGAGCTCGCGGCTCGCCTGCTCGGTATGGCCGGCGCCTTCCGCGGTGCGCTGCCCAGCCTCGTTGATCGCGACAATGTTGCGATCAATGTCATGAGCAACGGCGGTCTGTTGCTCGGCGGCCGCGGCGATCTGGTGATTCTGGTCAACGATGACACCGACCGCACCAAGGATATTTTCAAGTGCCTGCTGAACCTGGGCCGACTGGCTGACCGTTTGTTCAGCCATCGAGTGGCTGGAGTGCATGGTCTTGACCGCCGCACCGACGCCGCCCTGCAGGCGACCAATCATCTGCTCGATTTCTTCGGTGGACTGTTGGGTGCGCTTGGCCAGACTGCGCACTTCATCAGCCACAACAGCGAAGCCGCGGCCCTGCTCGCCTGCGCGTGCCGCCTCGATCGCCGCGTTGAGCGCCAGCAGGTTGGTCTGCTCGGCCACGCCCTTGATGACATCCAATACCTGGCTGATGGCTTTGCTGTCGCTTGCCAGCTGATTGATCACACTGACCGATTGTTCGATCTCGGCGGCCAGCAGGCCGATGCCGCTCACCTGCGCCTCGACCAGGGTGCGACCGCTGACGGTTTCCTCATTGACACTCTGAGCGCTGCCCACTGCGGCTTCAGCGCTGGTGGCCACTTCCTGCGCGGTCGCCGACATCTCGTTCATAGCCGTAGCGACCTGTTCGATCTGTCCGCGCTGCTCGGACACCGTCTGGTTGCTCTCGCCAGAGACGGTTTCCACGCGCGAAGCCTGACGCTCCACTTCGCCCACTGTATGTCCGACGCGCTCGATAAGCTCGCGGATTTTCGACACCGTCTCGTTGAACACCTGACCCAGCTCGCCCAGCTCGTCGCGGCTTTGCACCTTGAAACGTGCTGTCATATCCCCTGCCGCCACTCGGTCCATGGTGGCACCGAGGCTGCGCAGCGATGCGCGGGTAGACATGTAGAACGCGCTGTAGAGGTAGACGATCAGTACAAACACCACTGCCAGTGCGGCCAGCAGCAGCACCATCAGTAATTGCTTCTGCTCCAGGCGCTGCTCGAGCTGGTCATCCAGGAACGCGAGGATGGCGTTGTTGAGCGCATAGGTTTTCGCCATCTCGGCGCTGATCAGGTCGTAGAAATTTTCCCAGGGCTGATCCAGCGCCTCGGCCATAATCACCTGGTCTTGGAAGATATCGCTGCTGGACTGCAGAGAGTCGCGGCTCGCCTTTGCCTGTGTATCAAGTTGGCTCTGGGCGGCGGGGCTGCTGCCCAGCACGTCATGCAGTTGGGCACCGTATTGCGCTTGCTGCTTCTCCAGCTCGAGCAGCAGGTCGTCCAGTTTGTTGCTGGCATCGGAGTTCAAATAGCCCTGACCAAAGGTGTAGGAGCCCACCGCCCGACCTTCACCGAGCGCAGCGGTGATGGTCGGCGTCGCCGAGGTCAGAAGCTCAGAGAGTAAGCGGACATCACGCTGACTGTCCTGACTCAAGCCCGACTGGCTGGCGATCAGCTTGATCATGACCTGCGCCTTGGCCAACACCGCCCGCGCCATAGCGGCTTTTGCTTGCAAGGACTGCTGCGACTGAGCCTCACGCAGTGCAGCGTCGAGCTCATCCCGGCGCGCTTCGAATTCGGCGACCTGCTCAGGGTTATCGCTGACCGGCGTCAGGTTCTGCATTCGCGCGGCAAGTTCTCGTTCGGCATTGGCCAGTCGGGTTATCAGCGCCTGCACTTCACCGGTCTGCCCGATAATGCCTTCGATCTCGACCAGATCTTTCCAGTCTTCCATTTCCCGGCGTAGCTGCAAGGCCGTGCCCAGCAGTTCCAGGCTGCGCAACTCAGTGCGGGTGCCGACGAACTCCTCGTAGGAGTCGCGCACCAGATAGAAATTGGTCAGCAGCATGGGGACGAAAAACAGAACGCTGATCAGGCTGAACTTCATGCCGAAGCTCAGACGGTTCATCAGGGCGATGGCCGGATACAACAGACTTTTCAAAAGACGTCTCCCAATTTTTTGTTGTATTGCCATCAGCGTCGAGACTGCGGCAGGGCTCGTCAGAGAAGGGTGCGAGAAAACTTATACGGGATATCGGACGGTGCTTATGTAACTTAAGGTAATGGCAGAGTGACACCCCGACAACTGGCAGAAGACACGCCGATTCCGGCATATCCACCGCACTTATGCGGAGCGCCTATTGTGCGGCGTATCTCTACCGAGCGCTGAGCGGCATCGATTCGCTAGAGGAGCAGAATCCAGAGTGCGATTGCCGCGTACCAGAGGATGCGAGCACGCACGAGCAAGGCGGCGAGACTGTCGAGGCGCCCGATGCCCGCCTGCCCGGCGTAGGGTTCGTCCAGGTCAGCCGCCACTGGGCCGACCTCGGCCAAGAGCTGCCGAGCAGGAACACCCCAGTGCAACAAATCAGCCAGCATGGCGCGATTAGCCGCAACGAAATTGCCGACCAAGCCGAAGCTGGCCAGCAGCACTCGCACCGGTAGCCAGTCGAAGGCATGCCTGAACTGGCCCGCCCGCTCGCGTATGGCCTCGGCCTTGGCGTGCTCGATGGTCAACGCAAGCAGCCGATAGGCGAGCGCCGCCACGGGACCAAGCAGTACGTACCAGAAGATCACGGCAAAGAAGCCTTGATGGCTGCGCCAGAGCAGCTGTGCTTCCACGGCACGTAATAGGCCCGGCGCATCCGTCGCGCTAAGCCCTAGGTCACGCTCGGCGACCAGTGCTGCAGCTTCGTCATCGCCACGACGCCAGGCATCGCGGAACGGCCCGAGCTCACGCTTGCCCTGGCCTCGACCCAGACTGTAAAGCAGCACCAGCAGGTGCAAGGGCAGGCTTAGCCAGCCATAGGCCAGCGGCTCGAGCGCCATCAACAACAGGCCAAGCAACAGCACCGGCAGCAGCACCAGAATGGCCAGACTTAGCCATGGACCGCGCCTCGACTCCGTGCCGCCCTCGACGCGCTCCAGCAGGCGCAGCCAGGGTCCGTCATCCTGCACCGCACGCCGCCAATCGGTTAGCTTATCGATGACCAGGGCCAAGAACACCACGAGAAAAATCATCTATCGAATCCTGTCAGGGCAGTTCAGGCAACGATCGAGGCCGTGCGCAAACGTTGCCAATCAAATGCGGGACCGGGGTCGGTCTTGCGTCCCGGCGCGATATCGCTATGGCCACAGACGCGCTCCGGCGTGATCGCCGGATAGGCCTGCTGAAGCAGGCGACACAGTGAGATCAGGCTGTCGTACTGGGCTTCGCTGAACAGCGTTTCATCAGTGCCCTCCAGCTCGACCCCAATGGAGAAGTCGTTGCAACTTTGCCGGTCACCGAAACAGGAAACACCGGCGTGCCAGGCGCGCTCCAGACAAGAGACGAACTGAGTGATCGCGCCATCACGTTCGATCAGAAAGTGCGCTGACACCTGCAGGTTCGCTATTTCTTCGAAGAAGGGATGCTCGTTGCACGGCAGACAGTTCTGAAAAAACTGTTGGACTTTCCCGGTCCCGAACTGGCCAGGCGGCAGGCTGATGTTGTGGATGACCAGCAGCGAAATCTCGCCATCCGGACGCTGGTTGAAGTTGGGCGAAGGGCAATGGCGTACACCTCGGCACCATCCTGTCGCATGATCCAGCTGCATCACGGCGAAACCTGGTTGAACTGCGGGTCTGAAGGCTAGCGCCTGCAACCACCCTGCTGCAAGCAGTCAGACTATCGCAACTCCATCGACTGCTGAGGACCGGCGCGCTTCTCATCACGGCGCGAGGCCAGGCGATCGGCCAGCCGGGTTGGCTCGGGCAACCGATAGCGGGTGACGTAACGCATGACTAATTGCGGTGCGGTTTCCAGGCTGACCCGGTTGCCCGGTGAAATGATCAGCGGACGCACCTTGTCCTTGCTGCGTAGAACCGTGCCGATCACCTTTCCGCCCTTGTCCAACAGATCGACCTGATTGCCGCGCTGCTCGCCGAGCGGCTGATGAAGCCCGGTGAGGATTTTTTTCGCCACGCCGATGGTCGGTAGGCCGGTAACTACCCCCAGATGAGCAGCAATACCAAGCCCCCGCGGATGCGCAATGCCATGCCCATCGGAAAAAATCAGATCGGGCGTCTGATCGAGGGAGTCGAGCGCCTGCAGCACGGCAGGCAGTTCGCGAAACGACAGTAGCCCCGGAATGTAAGGCATACAAGTCGGTATCCGCGCCAGCGACTGCGCCAGCGGTTCGAGGGTTTCGGCATCGAGAAGCACGACCGCAGCACGGGTGATCCTGCCGCCGTCCTCGAAGCCCACATCGACGCCGGCGACCAGCTTTAAGGGACCGAAGTCATCGGTCAAAACAACCTTCTTGGCCAGCTGATTCTGGATCTCGCGCGCGGCACTGGTGCTTCCATCCCAGCCGCAGAGTTCGGCACGTGTTTGCGGTGTGTGTGCAGTCATGGTGGCCCTCTTCTGCCTGTTCAGACGGTCAACCGAAGGTACGGTTCCACGATCCATTCATGGATTGGGACTGGACAGTCACGCGAAAAAATAAGACGCTCCCGCCGGACTGCGGCATTTTTACCCTGCTTTACCCCAAACAATAACAATCGGAACAGCCTGATCTCGCATGCTCACCGCCCCTCCCTTGAAACGTATCAGTATTCTGGCAACAGACGGTGTGTTCGCCTCCACCCTGCTCCATGCCAAGGACTTCTTCCACATGGCCAGCCTGCGCTACGGCAAGCAGCTGGGACTCGATCTCAACCCCGCGTTCGAGACGTCATTGGTCAGCCCGGACGGGCTGTCGGTCAGTACATTCAGCGGCCCACGCATTGAAGTGGATGGAGCCCTGGATGAGGCAGACGCCGTGATCCTACCGGCATTCTGGGGTGACTTTGACGCTATCTGCCAGCGCTACCCGCAGGTTTCGCCCTGGTTACAGGAGCGGCATGCGGCCGGCAGCGCGATCTGCGGCGAGGCCAGCGGGGCCTTCTGGATGGCTGCTGCGGGGTTGCTTGACGGCCGTGAGGGCACCACTCACTGGCGTTTCGCCCATGAATTCGTCGAACGGTTTCCGCGCGTGTTGTTCACTCAGGAAAAGCACCTGACCGACAGCGACAATCTTTACTGTGCAGGCGGCACCACGTCAGCCTGCGACCTCTATATCCATCTGGTCGAGCGCTACTGCGGCGCCCATATCGCTCAAGGCATGGCGCGGGACATCCTGTTCGAGGTCCGGCGCAACTACAATCCGGGCCGAATAGGCTTCGGCGGACAGAAGCTTCACCTGGACACCCGGGTTTTGCAGATCCAGGAATGGCTTGAGGAGCATTTCGCGGAGAAATTTCGGTTCGAAGATGTGGCGCGCGATCACGGCATGAGTATTCGCAATTTCATGCGCCGGTTCCAGACGGCCACTGGCGACAAGCCGCTGCACTATCTCCAGCGATTACGCATCGAAACGGCAAAGACGCTGCTTTCCACGACCCGAAAAAGCATCAAGACCATCAGCTACGAAGTGGGTTACGACGACGCGAGCTTCTTCGCCCGCCTGTTCCGCCAGCACACCGAACTGTCGCCGAATCAGTATCGACAGCAGTATCGCCATAAAAGCGCCTGACCCATAAAACACAAACGGCAAGTCGTGCGAGAAGCAGACTTGCCGCGTGCGTCGCATGGGCGTTATCAGGGCTTGTGCGGGCGCGACAGATATTCGTGGGATTGCATCTCCAGCAGACGACTCAGGGTCCGCTGGAATTCGAACTCGAGCCGGCCGCCTGCATACAGGTCTTTCAACTCAACCTCGGCCGACAGGATCAGCTTGACGTTGCGGTCGTAGAACTCGTCAACCATGTTGATGAACCGACGTGCCATGTCGTCCTTGGAAACGTCCATCCGCTCGATGTTGGAAACCAGCACTGCATCGAAAATCTTGCCCAGCTCGATGTAGTCGTTCTGGCTGCGCGGACCGTCGCAGAGTTCACGGAACTCGAACCAGGCCACGCCACTGGCAACCTTGCGCGCAACGATCTCGCGGTTCTCGATCATCAAGGGTTCGTTTTCCTGAACCCGGCACTTCTCCGGCAGCAAGCTGCGGAAGCTCTTTTCCAGACTCTGCTCCGCCTCGGCATCCAGCGGGAAGTGGTAGAGCTCGGCCTGTTCGAGCGCACGTAGACGGTAATCGATACCGCTGTCGACGTTGACGATCTCGGTGTGCTTCTTCAACAACTCGATCGCTGGCAGAAAGCGCGCACGTTGCAGGCCATCCTTGTAGAGCCCGTCCGGCACAATGTTGGACGTTGCGACCAGGCTGACGCCATTCTTGAAAAGCTCTTCCAGCAAGGTCGCAAGGATCATCGCGTCAGTGATATCCGACACGAAGAATTCGTCGAAACAGATCACCCGCGACTCATCCGCAAAGCGTTTGCCGATGATGGTCAGCGGGTTCTTCTCACCCTTGAGCGTGCGCATCTCTTCGTGCACGCGCTTCATGAAACGGTGAAAGTGCGTACGGGTCTTTCGCTCAATGGGCAGCGCGTCGAAGAAGGTGTCGACCAGATAGGTCTTGCCGCGGCCAACGCCGCCCCAGAAATACAGGCCTTTCACAGGCTCCTGGTGTTTCTTGCCGAACAGCTTGCCAAGCAGCCCGGACTTGTTGCGGTCGTCTGCGACCAGATCGTCATACAGACGCTGCAGATGTCGCACCGCGGTTTCCTGGGCGGCATCGTGGAAAAAGTCAGGACGTTTCAGATCTTCCTGATAGCGCTCAAGAGGGGTCATGGCGGGTTCTGGGTAGTGAAACGGGGCCGACACTTTAGCCGCGCCCTGGGTGGTTGGCAATTTACTCAGGTCGTTCAATTGCTGGAGCCTCGTATGAGATCAGCAGGGAAGCGCTGACCACGATCGGCGCATCCGGTGCGGGAGTTACGCAGCAAGCGTCGCCAATGCCTGGCGCAGACGCAGCATGGCTGCTTCCAAAGCCTGCTCATCGGCGTAGCTGGGGCTGTCAGCGATGCAATCGCCGTCTAGCCACAGGGTAAATTGATTGTCTTCATCGGCTCGGAGTTCCAGGGCATCCACGCCCTGCGCGATCAGGCGCTGACTCAGCGCACCAATCGCCTTGGGATCGCTGAACGGCCGTGACAACAGCAACTCTTCTCCATCGGCGGCAAAAAAACGGAAACGGAAGCTACCGTCAGTTTCGCGGAAGCTGGCGAAGCGAGCGGCCTTGCCACCTTTTTTCTTCACCGGCGCGGCTCTAGCCACTTCGCTGCGGAAATTCCGCAGCCCCACCGATTCCCGCAATTCGCCTAGGAATGGCGTTGCGACCTTGCGCGCCTTGTCGGCACCTGCCTGCAGGATATCCTCCAGATCTCCCGGGCGCTGCATCAGGGTGTGGTAGCGCTCTCGCGCCTCGCCCAGCTCGCGATCGAGCAGGTCGAACAAGCGCTGCTTGGCCTCGCCCCAGGCCAGACCGTTGGCCAGCTCGGCGCGGAACTCGGCCAGTTGCGCCGGGGTGGCAAATGCCTGGTAGATGGTGAACAGGTGGGAGTCGTCTGGATTCTTAGGCTCACCGGGCAGCCGGGAGTCGGTGACAATGCGCGCGATGGTGCTTTTCAGCTCTTTAGCGCTGGCGAACAGCGGAATGGTGTTGTCGTAGCTCTTGGACATCTTGCGTCCATCAAGGCCAGGCAGTGTTGCCACGCTTTCCTCGATCACCGCAGCGGGAAGGGTGAACAGCTCTTTGCCCTTGCCAAACAGGTGATTGAAGCGCTGGGCAATGTCACGTGCCATTTCCACATGCTGAATCTGATCGCGCCCGACCGGCACCTTGTGTGCATTGAACATGAGGATATCGGCCGCCATCAGCACCGGATAGCTGAACAAGCCCATCGTAATGCCCGCGTCAGGGTCTTCACCGAGTTCGACGTTCTTGTCTACCGACGCCTTGTAAGCGTGAGCACGGTTCAGCAGGCCCTTGCCCGCGACGCAGGTCAACAGCCAGGTCAGTTCGGGTATCTCGGGAATATCGGACTGGCGGTAGAAGGTCACCCGATCCGCATCCAGGCCACAGGCCAGCCAGGTTGCAGCAATTTCCAGACGCGACTGCTGGATGCGCAGCGGGTCGTCGCATTTGATTAGCGCGTGGTAATCGGCGAGAAAGTAGAAGGAGTCGGCATCCGCCTCCCGGCTGGCCAAGATGGCCGGGCGGATGGCGCCGGCGTAATTGCCCAGATGAGGCGTGCCGGTGGTGGTGATACCGGTGAGAATTCGGGTTTTCATACGTTGATCTCGATTCGGTCGACGCCAGCGGCAAACCTGCTGGCGTTCCGTTGAAAATGGAGCGAGCCACGGCCAGTTTGAGTGATCGTGCAGCACGTGCGGCGACTAGCTCACCGCTAGCCCAATCGCGGCGCGACCAGCTCTTTCAGCTCTACCAGCTTGCCGTGAAAAAAGTGGCCGCATTCTGCCACTTTCAGCAATTCATGGGGATGCTGAAGTCCGGCGGAAAATGCATGTACCGACGCTGGCTCGATGACCTCATCATCGTCGGGCTGGATGATGGTCAACTTGCAGCGTTTAGCCAATGGCTGATCAACAAGACGCGAAACCGCGGGCGCGACCAGAACCAGTCTTTCCAACGCTTCGCCTCGGGCTTCGAGCCGCCCCGCTAGCGCCGCCGCAACGAAGCCACCGAAGGAAAAACCCAACAATGTCAGCGGCAATCCTGGGTGCTGCGCCTGAAACCAGCGCAGCGCGGCCTCGGCGTCGTCGACTTCGCCGGTGTGCATGTCATGGTGCCCAGCACTGCCGCCAACCCCACGAAAGTTGAACCGAAGCGTCGCATAACCCGCGTCGCGAGCCGTGCGCTGCAAGGTCGACACCACCTTATTGAGCATGGTCCCACCCTTGACCGGGTTGGGATGACAGATCAGCGCCAGTCCGCACGCTTCGGGCTGATCGAAATGCAGGCCCTCCAGCACGCCGGCCGGACCCTCTACGGATATGGGGTTTTCGCGTTTCAACAAAGTAACTCCGTGACCTTGGGGCTAATTGGCTCGTCTTGCTTACACCCTGCGCGGTGATCGCCATAGCGTGTTGCGGTATACAGGGCAGGAACGAGACGTTAACGTATCAAGCCGTGGAAAAACCACCGCATCAGGCGGTGCGCCCGCGCATAGCAGCTGCGTCCCGGCCCGACAGTCGCCCTGCCCGACCGCCAGCGCAAGGTTTCGCTGCTGAACAGCACAGCCGTTTTTATAGAGGAAGTATTCGTGGAACAGACCTTCGCGACCTGGTTGCTCCCGATCGTCGGCGTGATCGTCGGCATCGTCATTGGTTACCTGATTGCGCGAAACAGCGCGCCGAATAGCACACAGCGCCAGGTGGACGAACTGCAAGAGCGCCTGGACACCTATCAAAGCGAAGTGGTGACCCATTTCAATACCACGGCAAGCTTGTTGCGCAAGCTGACTAACAGCTATCAGGACATGCAGGATCACCTATCAGAAGGCGCGGACAAGCTGGCGCTTGACGAGCAGACTCGCCAGCGCCTGCAAGCGGCGCTGCATAGCGAGGAGAATCATAGCCACCGTGAGCGCCTCAGCTCGCCGACGTTCACCGAGCCGCCGAAGGATTACGCGCCCAAAGACGCGGATGTACCCGGCACGCTGCATGAAAACTTCGGCCTGAAAAGCAAGCACTGAGCCTGACTGGCGGCACTTTGGTGCCGCCTCGTGTTGAGTTATTGCGTTAGACGCATGGACAGGTCAACTGCACGCACATGCTTGGTCAACGCGCCGATGGAAATATAGTCCACGCCGGTCTCGGCAATCGCACGCAGCGTACCGTCATCAATCCCTCCCGACGCCTCCAGTTTCGCCCGCCCCGCCGTAATGCCCACCGCGGTGCGCATGTCCGCCAGACTCAACTCATCAAGCATTACCACATCAGCACCTGCGCGTAGAGCTTGCTCCAGCTCGTCAAGACTCTCCACTTCGACCTCTACCGGCTTGCCCGGAGCGATGCGGTGTGCGGCTGCGACGGCTTCCGCGATACCACCGCAGGCAGCGATGTGGTTTTCCTTAATCAGAAAGGCGTCGTACAGGCCGATTCGATGGTTATGGCAACCGCCACAAGTTACGGCGTACTTCTGCGCCAGACGCAACCCGGGAATAGTCTTGCGCGTGTCGAGCAGCCGCACACCAATGCCTTCGACGAGATCGGCGTAATGTCGGCAACGGGTCGCAACCCCCGACAACGTCTGCAGGAAATTCAACGCCGCGCGCTCGCCAGTTAGCAGCGCACGTGCAGGGCCCTCCAGTTGAAACAGTACACGGTCCGCCGCCACCTGTTCGCCATCGACCACCCGCCAATGCACAGCCACCCGCGGGTCCAGCTGCCGGAACACCGCGTCGACCCAAGCCGTACCACTGATAACGGCCGCCTCGCGAGTGATGATCACCGCTTGGGCGAGCCGCTCTGCAGGGATCAACTGCGCGGTGATATCGCCGGCGCCAATATCCTCCATCAGCGCCTTGCGTACATTGGTTTCGATTTCGGCGGACAGGTCTGCAAGAGTGATATTGGTCACGGTGGGCTCCCAGATAATTCAGCAAAGTATAAAGCTTGCGCTGGTCATGACGCATGAACCGAACCGGATGAAACGTCATGTGGCTCTTGGCGCCCTCGGCATTTTCCGACCACCTGTAGGAAACACGCGAGTATCTGTGAGCTGCTTCATGTCCAAAACAAAACCGCGCTAGGCTAGTGAACAAGCGGCATATAATGGACTCATAAATTGGCGCCACAGAAATGGCGAGCCCAGCCCAAGCGATTTAGGCCGTTGCCCCCGCCTAAAATCAGCGGCATGCTACAAATGTACAGCGCTTGAATCACAGGCGACCGGAGAGTCTCGATGCGAACCGATGCGAAAGTGGTGCACCTCAAGGCCAGCGCCGAGCAAAAGCCCACCTCGCCGGCAGGGAGACTACCTGTCGCGCTCATCAGCGTGCGCGATAAAGCCGCCCAGCAGCTGCGCCTGGCATTGCAGACACTGTTCGACAACGCTGACGACTCGCTCTTTGAGATTGCCGACCGCGCCACCAGCAACGCCGAACAGAACGCTTTTTTTGAAGCTATGCGTGATCTGCGCATGAAGCGCCGCGGCATCGAGCGCAGCTTCCTGCAACAGGTTTTTGAATCTTTTTCCAAACTCAACCAATACGAAATCGGTAAGCCCGCGCCGCAGGAAGCATCGTTTGAGAGCCTGGCGCTGGTGCAGAACGACGAACTGGAAGAGTCGGTCGCGATCGACACCATGGTCGCCAAGGTAATGAGCCGCGCCAGTCAGCCACTCAGCCACCTCACAACCCGCATCAACGTCCTGGTCAGCAAAAAGCTCGACGACAAGAACAATCCGCTGGGCCCCCAGCAACTCTGTGAGTATTTCCTTGAGGCCTGCCGCAGCCTGGGCGTCGAGATCAAGGTCAAGCTGATCATTCTCAAGCTGTTCGAACGTTACGTGTTGACCGATCTTGAGCAGCTGTATGCCGAATCCAACCAGATACTGGTGGCGGCGAGCGTCCTGCCGGAACTGCAATCAGCGCAGCCACGCCGCTCGTCAAACCGCCCAGGCGCGTCAGAAAACAGCCCCTCAAGGTCTGGAGCGGGTTTCAGCGAAGCACCCGCATACGTTGACAGTGGCGTTCAGGAAGCTTTCGGCAGCCTCCAGGCATTGCTTTCGGAACTGCGCGGAAGTGCGCTACCGGCCCGTAACCTGCCCAGCGACGCCATTCCGATCTCCAGCAACGATCTGATGCGTCTGCTCTCGCATTTGCAGTCACGCGCACCGCAGCAGGTCGATGAGTTCGATCTGCAGGACCAGCTAGAGCAACTGCTGCATCGGGTCAGCGCCAAGAGCGGCAAATCACGCGTGGTCGGCGAAGTCGACGAAGACGTCATAAACCTTGTGTCGATGCTGTTCGAGTTCATTCTCGACGACCGCACCCTGCCCGACTCACTCAAGGCACTGATCGGACGATTGCAAATCCCGGTGCTAAAAGTAGCGGTGCTGGACAAGACTTTCTTCAGCCGAGGCAGTCATCCAGCCCGACGTCTGCTTAATGAGATCGCCTCAGCCTCAATGGGCTGGGCCGATCAGGACGAAGTCCAGCGCGACAGCCTGTACCAGAAAATCGAGCAGATTGTGGCGCGCCTGCTGAACGATTTTGTCGATGATGCTGCAATCTTCTCCGAACTGCTCGCCGACTTCCTCGCCTTCACCGGCGACGAGCGACGCCGTAGCGAACTGCTAGAACAGCGCACGCGGGACGCCGAAGAAGGACGCGCTAAAGCCGAAATGGCCCGCCAGGAGGTCGAACATGCGCTTAATCAGCGACTGCTCGGCAAAACCCTGCCCGAAGTTGTTGTTCGACTGCTGCAAGAGGCGTGGAGTAAGGTTCTTCTGCTGACCTGCCTGAAGCATGGCACTCAGTCCGAACAGTGGCAGGCTGCGCTGGCCACTATGGATGACCTTATATGGAGCGTTGCGCCACACGAAGATCTCGAGTCCCGCGCGCGACTACTGGAGCTTGTTCCAAGCCTGTTGAAGAACCTTCGCGACGGCCTGGTAAGCGCGGCGTTTGACCCCTTCTCCACCAGCGACTTCTTTACCCGGCTCGAAGCGCTGCATGTGCAGACCCTACAGCAGCTCAACAAACCGGCCAAAATTGCGCCAGCCAGCGAACCACTCGACCTTGGTCTTGGTAGTTCTACAGCCGACCAGAAGCTGGAACTGCCTCCGCGCGAAGATCCCGTCAACGAACCGGCCAGTTCAGCGATGGTTGAGGTCAACGAGGAGATCGTTTTACTCGCCCCAGGTGAAACCCGGGAGCATGAGCCGGAAATCAACCTGGACGACAACGACGAAGCGCTCATGCAGGTCGATAACCTGCGAGTCGGCAGCTGGGTCGAGTTTCAGGAGGACGAAGAGCACAAGCTCCGCTGCAAGCTTGCTGCGGTGATAAAGCCCACGGGCAAATATATTTTCGTCAACCGCACTGGCATGAAAGTCTTGGAGAAAACCCGAATGGGCCTCGCGATAGAATTCCGTCGCGGTGCAATACGCCTACTCAACGATGCCCTGCTCTTCGACCGCGCCCTGGAGTCGGTAATTGGCAATCTTCGGAGCCTTAAACACAACAATGGGCGATAGAGACAAGTGGGACGGGTAGAAACCCTGCCCCACGCCATTGCCCCACTAGCCCGCCCCACTAGCCCGCCCCACGCTGTCATCCAGCCAACCAGAACCAACTGCCAAGCGTCATCACGCTTGGCTTTTGCCCTCGCACCGCTAGAATGCCTGCATCCCCTTTCGAGGTGCGTATGCCCAGCCGTCTTAAACCCGAAGACCAGGAACGCGTTGACCACTACCTCAGCGCGCCTCAGCACCAAGTCGAGCGCCGGCCTTTTCGGCCGTGGCTGCTCCTTGTGCTGGTCCTGGCAGTGGTACTCGGCCTGGGGCTGCTGAGCCGCCTCCTTAGCCGCCTGGTCCTATGACCGCCACAAGGCGCCGAACCGAATTCCGTAAAGCCTATGAGTTCATTCCATGACACATCGCATCGTAATCGTTGGCGGCGGCGCCGGCGGCCTGGAGCTTGCCACCCGCCTGGGTAGAACCCTGGGCAAGCGTGGCAAGGCGCGTATCACCTTGATCGACGCCAACCTGACGCATATCTGGAAACCCTTACTGCACGAAGTGGCCGCCGGCTCGCTGAACTCGTCCGCTGACGAGCTCAACTATGTAGCGCAGGCGAAATGGAACCACTTTGAGTTCCAGATGGGCCGCATGAGCGGCCTGGAAAGTGAGCGCAAATGCGTACACCTTGCAGCCTCTTTCGATGAGCATGGAGTCGAGCTGGTGCCGGCTCGCACGCTGAGCTATGACACTCTGGTGATCGCAGTCGGTAGCACGACCAATGATTTCGGCACCAAGGGCGCCGCCGAGCACTGCATATTTCTCGACACACGTGAGCAAGCAGAACGATTCCACCGCCTGCTGCTAAGCCACTACATGCGCGCCCATGCCGCTGAAGGCCATCAAAGCACCATCAACATGGCGATTGTCGGCGCTGGCGCCACAGGGGTCGAGCTTGCCGCCGAGCTTCACCACGCCGCACGGGAGCTCGCTGCCTATGGGCTAAACGGCATCAAGCCGGAAAACGTCCATATCACACTCATTGAAGCTGGTCCGCGGGTGCTGCCAGCGCTACCGGAGCGGATCAGCCAGCCGGTGCACCAAACGCTCAAAGATCTGGGCGTCACCGTACTCACTGACGCCGCAGTGAGCGAGGTGACGGATGAAGGCTTGCATACCAAGGATGGCAACTTTGTCCCGGCCACCTTGAAGGTGTGGGCTGCCGGTATCCGAGCGCCGAGCTTCCTAAAAGACATAGACGGACTGGAAAGTAATCGAATCAACCAGCTGCAGGTGCTTCCCACACTGCAGACCACCCGAGACGAAAACATATTCGCCTTCGGCGATTGCGCCGCATGCCCACAACCGGACAGCGATCGCAACGTACCACCGCGAGCGCAGGCGGCACATCAGCAAGCATCGCTACTCGCTAAATCGATTGTCCGGCGACTCGAGGGCAAAGACCTGCCCACTTATCGGTATCGCGATTACGGCTCCCTGATATCGCTGTCGAGCTTCTCAGCCGTAGGCAATCTGATGGGCAACCTCACCGGCAACGTGATGCTGGAAGGATGGTTAGCGCGGATGTTTTACGTTTCCCTGTATCGGATGCATCAGATCGCGCTATACGGCGTGGCTCGTACCGGCCTGATGATGATCGGGGACAAACTCAGCACCAGCACAGTGCCACGCCTCAAGCTTCATTGATTGAGCCGGTAGCCAGCGCCATTATGAGGACAAGCGCTGGCTGTACCGGATAGCTTTCCGGCGACAGAAGTGAAAAACGAGAGGGATCCAGGCCAAAAAAAAAACGGGAGACCCTTTCGGATCTCCCGCTTTCTCACGCCTCTTAACGAGGCGATTTTGGTGGGTCGTGTGGGATTCGAACCTACGACCAATTGGTTAAAAGCCAACTGCTCTACCAACTGAGCTAACGACCCAAAAATGGTCGGGGTAGGGGGATTCGAACTCCCGACATCCTGCTCCCAAAGCAGGCGCGCTACCGGACTGCGCTATACCCCGATATGGAATTTGGCTCCGCGACCAGGACTCGAACCTGGGACCCAATGATTAACAGTCATTTGCTCTACCGACTGAGCTATCGCGGAACTTCATTTCCAGCTCCTCAGGTGGTCTGCGTTACCGCTTGCTTTCCCCCCTCAGAGGCGCGCCATTTTACGGTTATCGGCGCGGCTGTCAACAGAAAAAATACGATTTACTACAATGATTTGCACGACTCGGTGACGCGATCCCGTTCCGCTTTAATAAAGAGGCCGCAGGCACCGCTCGATAGAAGGGTGCCTGCATCACCAGCGTCAGGCGAAGACGATCTCATCTCCCTGTACGGTGCCCGATACACTCGAGCCTGGCTCGAATGCGCCGGACAATATCTTCTGTGCCAGCGGATTCTCGATCCAACGCTGAATCGCCCGTTTCAGAGGCCGAGCGCCATAGACCGGGTCGTAGCCAATCGCGACCAGTTTATCCATGGCTTCGTCACTTAGCTCCAGACTCAGCTCACGCTCAGCCAGTCTCTGGCGCAGTCGACTCAGCTGAATGCGAGCGATGCCGGCAATCTGATCGCGGGCCAGCGGATCAAAGACCACCACTTCGTCGATACGGTTGATGAACTCCGGCCGGAAGTGCTGGCTCACTGCATCCATCACTGCTGCACGCTGCGCATCAGGATCGCCTACCAGCTCCTGGATTTGGGTCGACCCCAGATTCGAGGTCATAACGATTACGGTATTGCGAAAATCCACGGTCCGCCCGTGACTGTCGGTCAGCCGGCCATCCTCAAGCACCTGCAGCAGAATATTGAACACATCGGGATGCGCCTTCTCCACCTCATCGAGCAGGATCACCGAATAAGGTTTGCGCCGTACGGCCTCGGTCAGGTAGCCGCCCTCTTCATAGCCCACATAGCCCGGCGGTGCTCCAATCAGGCGCGCAACCGAATGTTTCTCCATGAACTCGGACATGTCGATTCGGACCATGGCCTCTTCGGTATCGAAGAGGAATTCGGCCAAAGCCTTGCACAATTCGGTCTTGCCCACCCCGGTCGGACCGAGGAACAGGAAAGAGCCGCTGGGACGGTTCGGATCGGCCAATCCGGCCCGCGAACGGCGAACGGCATTTGCTACTGATACAACCGCCTCGTGCTGGCCGATCACACGCTGGTGCAGGAGGCCTTCCATCTTCAGCAACTTTTCGCGCTCGCCTTCGAGCATCTTCGACACGGGGATACCGGTCCACTTCGAGACAACCTCGGCAATTTCCTCATCGGTCACTTTGTTACGCAGCAGCTGATTCTCGGTCTTGCCGTGCTGATCGACCATCTGCAGGCTGCGCTCGAGGTCAGGGATGATGCCGTACTGCAGCTCAGCCATGCGCGCCAGGTCACCCTTACGCCGCGCCGCTTCCAGCTCGGCCTTGGCTTGCTCGATCTTTTGCTGCATCTGGGCAGAGCCTTGTACTTCGGCTTTCTCCGACTTCCAGATCTCCTCGAGGTCGGCATATTCGCGTTCGAGCTTGACGATTTCCTCGTCGAGCTTGGCCAGACGCTTCTTGGTGGCCTCGTCATCCTCGTTCTTCAGTGCTTCGCGCTCGATCTTCAACTGGATCAAACGCCGATCGAGACGATCGAGCTCCTCCGGCTTGGAGTCGATTTCCATACGGATACGGCTGGCCGCCTCGTCGATCAGGTCGATGGCTTTGTCCGGCAGCTGCCGATCGGTGATGTAGCGGTGCGATAGTTTCGCCGCCGCGATGATTGCACCATCTGTGATGGAGACACCGTGGTGCACCTCGTAGCGCTCTTTCAGGCCGCGCAGGATGGCGATGGTGTCTTCTTCACTCGGCTCGTCGACCTGCACACGTTGAAAGCGACGCTCCAACGCGGCGTCCTTCTCAATGTACTGACGATACTCATCAAGGGTGGTAGCCCCGACACAATGCAGCTCGCCACGTGCAAGCGCTGGCTTGAGCATGTTGCCAGCATCCATCGCGCCTTCGGCCTTGCCCGCACCGACCATGGTGTGCAGCTCATCAATAAAGAGAATGACCCGGCCTTCCTGCTTGCTCAGCTCGTTCAGTACCGCCTTCAGGCGCTCTTCGAATTCGCCGCGGAACTTGGCCCCCGCAATCAGCGAGCCCATATCCAGCGCGAGCAACCGCTTGTCCTTGAGCCCGTCCGGGACCTCACCGTTAACGATGCGCTGCGCCAAGCCTTCGACGATAGCGGTCTTGCCCACCCCTGGCTCGCCGATCAGCACCGGGTTGTTCTTGGTGCGTCGTTGCAGCACCTGAATGGTCCGGCGGATTTCGTCATCGCGACCAATCACCGGATCGAGCTTGCCATCCTCGGCGCGCTTGGTCATGTCGACGGTGTACTTGTCCAGCGCTTGCCGCGACTCTTCGGCGTTGGGGTCGTTGACGGCCTCACCACCCCGAAGATTGCTGATGGCGTTTTCCAACGCCTTCTTGCTCACCCCCTGGTCGAGCAGCAGCTTGCCCAGACGACTGCTGCCATCCAAAGCAGCGAGTAGCACCAGTTCACTGGAGATGTATTGGTCGCCCTTCTGCTGCGCGAGGCGGTCAGCCTGGTTGAGCAGGCGCGCCAAGTCCTGCGACATATTCATGTCGCCTGTCGGATTTTGCAGTTTCGGCAACTGATCAAGCTCTTTGGTCAGCGCTTGGCGCAAACCATTGATATCGAAACCCACCTGCATCAGCAGCGGCTTGATCGAGCCGCCCTGCTGCTCGAGCAGCGCCTGCATCAGATGCAAGGGCTCGATGGACGAATGATCGAAACCAACGGCAATGGATTGGGCATCGGAAAGCGCAAGCTGCAGCTTGCTGGTCAAACGATCGATACGCATGTAATCACCTTTCTAGGTAAGGCAGGCCGTGCACTTGAAACGCACTCGAACGAAAGCCTGCGAGATGGACCTTAGATGAGGTTGATTGTTGGAGATTCAAGCCATGCGACCTTGACGCAGGTCATTTCGGTGGTTTAACGCAGGTCAGATGCGAAACGCCAAGGCTGTGAGCCGCGCGACTCAGACCAGCCAGATCAGGCTGGCGAAGCGCCCTGTGCGGGCGGCACGGCGATAGGAGTAAAAACGGGGATCGCTGACGGTACAGAAACCGCCGCCGAAGACAGCCGTAACGCCACACGCAGCCAGATGGATTCGGGCGAGCTGGTAGATGTCGGCCATGAAGTGACCCGCGCGATGGCTGGGCGTAAAGGCTTCGAAACAAGCGGGGTGGCGAGAGATGAACGCATCACGCACCTCGCCGCCCACCTCGAATACCGCAGGGCCTATTGCAGGACCGAGCCACGCAATCAATTGCGGCCCAGGCACCGCCATCGCCGCCACGGTAGCCTCCAACATGCCGGCAGCTAGCCCACGCCATCCTGCATGGGCAGCCGCGACACGCGTCTCGTCGAGGTCGCAGAACAATACCGGCAGGCAGTCGGCGGTCAGTACTGCACAGGCAATACCCGCTTCACCCGTCCAGCAGGCATCGGCGGTAGGGCAACTGCGCGGATTGGCTTCAACAGCGCAATTCGAATGAACCTGGCTCATCCAGGCAGGCTCGCAACCGAGCAGCCGCTGCAGGTGCTGTCGATTTGCAGCCACCCGCTCGGGCACATCCCCGACATGATCGCCCAGGTTGAATCCATCAAAAGGCGCTTGGCTCACGCCACCGCTGCGCGTAGTCACGCACGCTCTCACTCGGCGAGGTGCGGGCCAGTCGGGACGGATCCAGCTCTCCGGCCAATCGGTCACCCGCTAAACGCCTCGCGATCCTGTTGCAACAACGTCAGCAGCCAGACAAAGTCATCCGGCAACGGCGATTCCCATTTCAACCGCTCGCCACTGATCGGGTGGTTGAGCTCCAGAAAGCGCGCATGCAATGCCTGGCGCGGAAAATCGCGCAGCGTTTGTACCATCGTCGGGATCGCTGCCGGCGGGATACGAAAACGTCCGCTATAAAGCGGGTCACCCACCAGCGGGTAACCGATGTGCGTCATATGCACACGGATCTGATGCGTACGCCCGGTTTCAAGCTTGACCCGAACATGAGTGTGCGACCGGAAGCGCTCAAGCACACGATAGTGACTCACGGCAGGCTTGCCGCCCTCGACCACCGCCATGCGCTGGCGCTGCTGCCCATGCCGACCAATCGCTGCATCTATGGTGCCGCCGGTGATGATCACACCGATGACGATAGCCTCGTAGATACGGCTGACGCTGCGTGCCTGCAGCTGTTCCACCAGACGCGTCTGCGCCTGCAAGGTCTTGGCGACCACCATCAGGCCGGTCGTGTCCTTGTCCAGGCGATGCACGATGCCGGCACGCGGCACGTTGATCAGATCAGGAACATGGTGCAACAAGGCATTGAGCAAGGTGCCGTCGGCGTGCCCGGCAGCAGGATGCACCACCAACCCGGACGGCTTGTTCAGCACCAGAATGTGTTCGTCTTCGAAAACGATATCCAGCGGAATGTCCTGCGCCACCCATTCGCCCTGAGCCTGCTGCTCGGCGGAAAGCTTCAGAACGGCACCCGCATGCACTGTATCCCGTGGACGCAGGACAGCGCCGTCGACGGTGAGCTGACCCTCTTTGATCCAGGCGGCGAGACGCGAACGGGAATGCTCGGAGAACAGCTGTGCCGCAACTTGATCAAGGCGCTGCCCGCCGAGGTCGTAGGGCACCTCGGCGCGGAGATGAATGGCCTGGGTGGTGATCGTGGACATAATTAAGGGCGCTTCAATAGTTGGAGAGGCAACCGTGCGATTCGCACCGATTGCGACAGGCGATGAGCCGCTACATGAGAAAGGGGGAGATGCTCTGATCGACAGACAGGAGGCCTATGGGCAGATCCTGAGTCTGAGCAGCCCCTCGACAGCGACACGGGTGCAGCCTTTGGTTTCAGCAACACGCTTGTGTTTAAATACCGCGTCTTTGTCCCGGTCAGCCGGGGCGCCCATCATAACAGGACGGCTCAGCGCAAGACAGCCAGCCGTCACAGGGACGCAAGCCGCCATGCAAGTGAAACACCTGCTGCTGATCGCCATTTTCGCCCTTACCGCTGCCTGTTCGTCCAACGAAACCATCAGTGAAAACCTCGGCGAAGCGGAACTGTACCGGCAGGCACAGGCCGACCTGGACAATAAAAGCTTTACCAGTGCGATCAACAAGCTGAAGGCTCTCGAGTCCCGCTACCCCTTCGGCCGCTTCGCCGAACAGGCACAGCTCGAGTTGATCTATGCCTATTACCGCAACACCGAGCCGGAAGCCGCTCGCTCGTCGGCTGAACGCTTTATCCGCCTGCATCCGCAGCATCCTAGTGTCGATTACGCCTACTACCTGAAGGGCCTGGCCTCCTTCGACCAGGATCGCGGCCTGCTGGCGCGCTTCCTCCCGCTTGACATGACCAAGCGTGACCCTGGCGCTGCACGCGATTCCTTCAACGAGTTCGCCCAGCTGACCACTCGCTTCCCGAACAGCCGCTACTCCCCGGATGCCAAGGCACGGATGGTCTATCTGCGTAACTTGTTGGCGGCGAATGAGATCCATGTTGCTGACTATTACTTGCGCCGCCAGGCTTACGTGGCCGCCGCCAATCGCGGTCGCTATGTAGTGGAAAACTTCCAAGGCACGCCCGCAGTCGGTGATGGCCTGGCCGTCATGACCGAAGCCTATCAACGCCTTGGCCTCGAGGAGCTCGCTAGCACCAGCCTAGATACGCTTAAGCTCAACTACCCGCAACACCCCAGCCTGGAAGAGGGTGAGTTCGTGCCTAGCCAGGAAGAGGCCGATAACCGCAGCAGGCTGTCCCGCGCCACACTCGGCCTGATCGACACCGAGAACAAAGCCCCGGACCGCTCGCAATCCAACCGCGACGTGGTGCGTCAGTATGAGAATGCTGCCCAGGATCTCCCGGATGAACTGCGCCCAGTGTTGAGGGAAGCGGAAACCGAAGCTGCAAAGGAAGAGCAAAGCGAAGACCGATCCTGGTGGAGCTATCTGACCTTCGGCCTCTTCGACTGAGTACCCAACCGCAGCCTGCCAGAGCGGCAGGCCCGCACGGCTTAGCCAGGAAGTACATATATGGGCCTGTTTCGACTGTTGTTCTGGATCATCCTGATTGCAGCGGCGTTCTGGCTCTGGCGTCGCCTGACCAGCAAGCCTGCAGCAGGCAAACCGCAACAGACCACGGTTATGACAGTTCGCTGTGTTCAATGCGGCGTGCATCTGCCACGTGAGCAGGCACTGCAGAGCCATGATCGGTGGTATTGCAGCCAGGCGCATCTGGAACAGGACAACAAGTCGGGTGGGAACTGAACACCTGACGTTTTTCGGTTACAAGGGCCGACGAATCCTTCGGCTCTATCATCTTTATCGCGTCGTAATCGGCTTGGTGCTGGTTCTGCTCATTAGCAGCGACCTGCACAACGATTTGATGCGCATGACCAACCCGACGGAGTTCTACTACGGCGCCTGGCTCTATCTGATTCTCAACGTCTTCGCAGCCGTCTTGCTGCAGAACCCCAAGCGAGAGCTGCCGGTACTGGCGCTCGCGTTACTGGACGTCACCCTGCTGGCCGCACTGTTCTACTTCGCGGGCGGTACGCCAAGCGGCATCGGTAACCTGCTGATCGTAGCGGTCGCCATCGCCAATATCCTGCTGCACGGCCGCGTCGGCTTTTTCATCGCCGCAGTCGCCGCAACCGGCCTCATCTATCTGACGTTCTACCTCAGCCTAAGCGACAGCGCGGCAAGCAGTCAGTATGTTCAGGCCGCCGCACTTGGCACACTGTGCTTCGCCGCCGCACTATTAGTGCAGGGCCTTACCAGACGGCTGCAAGTCAGCGAAACGCTTGCCCGCCAGCGGGCCGAAGAGGTCGCAAACCTCGAAGCCCTTAACGCCCAGATTCTGCAGCGCATGCGCACCGGAATCCTTGTCCTCGATCCTCAGGAACGTGTGCTGCTTGCCAATCAGGGCGCGCTCGAGCTGCTCGGACAACAGTCACTGACTGGCGAACGACTAGCGCCGCGCTGCCCGGAAATTATCAAGGGCCTGCAACGCTGGCGTGACAATCCGACCCTGCGGCCGCGCAACTTCAAGGCCACGCCTGACGGCGCTACTCTGCAGCCGAGCTTCGCTACGCTGCAGCATGGCGTGAAGCAGGACACGCTGGTGTTTCTTGAAGACATCTCGCAGATCGCACAGAAGGCCCAGCAGCTAAAACTCGCGTCGCTCGGGCGGCTGACCGCCAGCATCGCCCACGAAATCCGCAACCCGCTCGGGGCGATCAGCCATGCCGCCCAGCTGCTGCAGGAATCAGAGGTGCTGGACGCTGCGGATTTACGGCTGACGCAGATCATTCAGGATCACTCGCGGCGCATGAACCTGGTCATCGAGAACGTGCTGCAGCTGTCGCGTCGTCGCCAGGCCGAGCCACAACTGCTGGACCTGAAATACTGGGTGCATCGATTCGCCAGCGAATTTCGCCAGACGCTACCGCCTCAGCAAATTGTCCACGTAGAGACTCAGGGCAGTTCACTGCAGACCCGCATGGACCCGAATCAACTGATTCAAGTGCTAACCAATCTGGTGCAGAACGGCCTGCGCTACAGTGGCCAGAAACATGACCAGGCACAGGTATGGCTGAAACTCTTCCGAGACGAGACGAGCGACCTCCCCGTACTGGAGGTACTCGACAATGGTGCAGGCGTGCCGGCCGAGCAGGTCCAGAATATCTTCGAGCCGTTCTTCACCACCGAGAACAAGGGTACGGGGCTGGGGCTGTATATCTCTCGCGAGCTCTGCGAAAGCAATCAGGCGCGGCTGGATTACCGTGAACGAGACGAGGGAGGCAGCTGCTTTCGTATCGTCTTTGCGCATCCGCGCAAGCTGAGCTGAGCCCGCCGAGAAGGCAACGGGTCACACATCGGCCACGGCCGCGGTACAACCTAGGTCATGTAGCGTTAACATTGCGGACCCGCACTACCATGTCGAAGACCGAGACCATGACCGTTCGCCAGAAAGCACTGATCATCGATGACGAACCCGATATCCGTGAGCTCCTGGAGATCACCCTCGGACGCATGAAGCTGGACACCCGCAGCGCCCGCAACCTCAAGGAAGCCAAGGAGTGCCTGGCGCGCGAGCACTACGATCTGTGCTTGACCGATATGCGGCTGCCTGACGGATGCGGTTTAGAGCTGGTGCAGTTCATTCAGCAGCAGTACCCGCAATTGCCGGTCGCGATGATCACCGCCTATGGCAGTCTGGACACGGCCATTGGGGCGCTCAAGGCCGGGGCCTTCGACTTTCTCACCAAACCGGTGGATCTCGGTCGGCTCCGCGAACTGGTCAATACCGCGCTGCGGCTGCGCACGCCGAACCCAAACGAACTTACAGTCGACAGCCGCTTACTCGGCGCCTCGCCGCCGATGAATATGCTGCGCAAACAGATCGGGAAACTGGCGCGCAGCCAGGCACCGGTTTACATCAGTGGCGAATCCGGCAGTGGCAAGGAATTGGTCGCGCGGCTGATTCACGAGCAAGGACCCCGTCACGAACGGCCATTCGTTCCGGTCAACTGCGGGGCGATTCCCTCGGAGCTGATGGAAAGCGAATTCTTCGGGCATAAGAAGGGCAGCTTTACCGGGGCGATGGAAGACAAGCCCGGGCTGTTCCAGGCGGCCAATGGCGGCACGCTGTTTCTCGACGAAGTAGCCGATCTGCCTCTGCCGATGCAAGTGAAACTGCTGCGGGCGATCCAGGAAAAAGCCGTGCGCTCCGTTGGCGGCGCCAAGGAAGTCGTGGTCGATGTGCGGATTCTTTGCGCCACACACAAGGATTTGGCAAGCGAAGTCGCCGCGGGACGCTTTCGGCAGGACCTCTACTACCGGCTGAACGTCATCGAATTACGCGTGCCGCCCCTGCGCGAGCGCCGCGAGGATATTGCCCAGCTGGCCGAGGTGATGCTTCGCCGCCTCGCCCAGGAATGCGGCGACACGCCGGCCCGGCTGCAAGCCGATGCGCTTGCAAAACTGCAGAGTTATCGCTTCCCCGGCAACGTGCGCGAGCTGGAAAACATGCTTGAGCGTGCCTACACGCTCTGTGAAGGCGAAGAAATCAAACCCAGCGACCTGCGGCTTTCCGATGCACCCGGCATGCCGGAGAATGGCGAAGCAAGCCTGGCGCAGATCGACAATCTTGAAGACCACCTCGAAGAGGTCGAGCGCAAACTGATCATGCAGGCGCTGGAAGAAACCCGTTGGAATCGCACCGCCGCCGCCCAACGGCTGGGGCTGTCGTTCCGCTCCATGCGGTATCGGCTGAAGAAGCTGGGGCTCGACTGAGCACACAAACCGCGGCCCCGAAGGGCCGCGGAGCGCCCGTTATCCCTGCGACAGCAGATTACGCAGGTCGATAATCGCCGCGTTGGCTCGTGAAATATAATTCGCCATGACCAACGAGTGGTTGGCGAGCACGCCATAACCGCTGCCGTTTAGCACCATTGGGCTCCACAGCGGTTCCTGCGCAGCTTCCAGTTCGCGGATGATCTGCCTGACGCTGATCGCCGCATTCTTTTTCGCCAACACGTCGGCAAAGTCCACTTCAATGGCGCGCAATAGATGCGACAGTGCCCACGCTTGTCCTCGCGCCTCGTAGAACACGTTATCGATCTGCATCCAGGACGTCTCGACACGCTCTTCCTCAACCACTTGCCTGACGCCTTCGCGCTCAAGTTCGGCCGCCACCTGCCCGTCCAGACGGACACGTCCAACGCTGGCCGACAAACGCTGAGACAGCGACCCCAACCGGGTCCCTACATCACCAAGCCAGTTATTCAAGTTGTCAGCACGCGAGTAGAACTGCGCTTTGGCGGTCGGGTCGCTCAAACGCGCCAGGTAACGGTTGAGATAACGAATACCGTTGCGGTATTCCGATTCGCTGGCGGGCAGAGCCCAGCTGCGATTGTCGAAGTTGAACAGCGGTTCGGCTTTGGACAGATCTGGGTCTTCCGTCGACTGGGATTGGGAACGTGCGAAATCCTTGCGTAGCGCGCGACTGAGGTCGCGGACCTGAACAAGCACCCCGTATTCCCAGCTTGGCATATTGTCCAGCCAAATGCCGGGGGGCGCGATGTCGTTGCTCAGATAGCCGCCTGGCTTGTCGAGCAAGGTGCTCGCGACCTGCTTAAGGGTTTCGACCGTCGTGTAGCCATTAACAATCTGCTGCTGCGAAGCATCAGCGGCTTGCCGGACATGCTGCTGTACCGGGAAGCGGTCAGGTTCGGAGCTCCAGTACCACCCGACCAAGAGGGCTACCAATAAGTAGAGGCCGATCAACAGGGCGATCCCCAGCAATAGCGGATTGCGAGTCGCCCCATCCGCTCTGGCTGAGTTTCCCGACAAGCCGAGGCGGCCGAAGCGATTCTTCCAATCCAACATGGGCGTCTGTCCTTCTCTTCATAAATTCAAAGATTCGATCGCCGGTCACGCGGAGCGTGCGGCATGTGAACCACTATAACGCAGCCGGTCGGCGGCAAGCCTCATAATGAGAACTAGGCCGCCTATCCAGAGCCATTGCTAATAACTGATAGGTGGTAGCATTGGGCCACCATAGTGGCCTCTGAGAGCACTGCCGCAGCGGGCCAGGGAACCGGACATGTCGGACCAAGAAGAACTTAAACAGCACTTCGCCCAACGGGTCATCCACCAGGCTCGGGAGGTGCTCGAAGTCTGGCAGCAACTGCAACGCAGCGAATGGAATGACGCTTACCGGTCTGCTCTGGCTGATGCCAATCAGCGCTTACGAAAATTTGCCGAGCGCTTCGAGCAAACCGAACATCGACTGCTCGCGCTTGGCATCGAAGATTGCCTAGGCGACATTCGTGACAATCGCGGAAGACTGTCCAGCGACACCATTGCCACCCTCAGCCAGCTGGTCTACCGTCTTGCACGCACGGGTCTACGCCATGGCGATCCGCGCGGGCAGTCTGCGTACGTACCGCCGTTGAGCAAACCCGTCTACATCGCACTGGAAGACCACCAACGCGCCCAACACGTGGTTCGCCAACTCGAATTCTTCAGCATGAATGCGCAGGCTTTCGCCAGCGATGGGGAATTCCGCGCAGCGATGCATGAGCGGCACCCGGCCGCGATCGTCATGGATGTGGACTTCAATGGGCCCGGTGAAGGCCTGCGGCTTGCCGAGCGCATTCAGCAAGGGCTGGAAGAGAAGCTGCCGCTGATTTTCTTCAGCCATCAGGAAACCGACACACCGATGCGACTGGCGGCCGTGCGCGCCGGAGGGCTGGAGTTCTTCACAGGCACCATCGATGCGTCGTGCCTTCTGGAAAAAATCGAAATCTTCACCCGCACTGCACACTACGAACCCTTCCGCGTCCTGATCATCGATGACTCGCGAGCTCAGGCGACACACACTGAAAGGGTATTGAACAACGCGGGGATCATCACCCAGACACTCAATGAGCCGATCCAGGCGATCAACTACCTGGCTGAATTCCAGCCGGATCTGATCATCCTCGACATGTACATGCCCGAGTGCATGGGTACTGAACTGGCCAAAGTGATCCGGCAGCATGAGCGCTACGTCAGCGTGCCCATCATTTATCTCTCGGCCGAAGACGACCTCGACAAGCAGCTCGACGCGATGAACGAAGGCGGCGATGATTTTCTGACCAAACCGATCAAACCCAGCCATCTGATTGCCACGGTTCGCACCCGCGCTGAGCGGGCCCGCAGCTTGAAAGCCAGGATCGTCCGAGACAGCCTGACCGGCCTTTACAACCATACGCACAGCCTTCAACTGCTCGAAGACGCCAGCTCTCGTGCCCGCCGCGACGGGCAACCGTTGTGCTTCGCAATGATCGATATCGATCATTTCAAGAAGGTCAACGACACCTATGGCCATCCAATGGGAGACAGGGTGATCAAGAGCCTCGCCCTGTTTCTCAAGCAACGCCTGCGCAAGACCGACCACATCGGCCGCTATGGAGGTGAAGAGTTTGCGGTGGTCATGCCCGACACCACAGTGCAGAACGCCGCGAAGGTGCTGGACGAAATACGCGAACGCTTCTCCGAAATCCGCTACCCGGCGCAGCCAGTCGATCTGGCCTGCACCTTTAGCTGCGGCATTGCCGAGCTCACCCCGAGCGCGGACATCAAATCATTGACGCAGCAGGCAGACGAAGCGCTATACAACGCTAAACATGCTGGACGAAACCGAGTGGACAAGTTCCGGCCGTCACAGAACTGACATCAAACAGCCATATCTTCTAGCCTCCAGAATCCCCGGAGGCCAGGATGCGCCTGAAGTCCCTTACCACCCTGAATACCTTGCTGCTCGTCGCCATTTGCTTTGCCCTGGGCGCAACGCTTTGGTGGTCGGAGCGTGCGCTGGAGCGTCCGTACCAGCTGATGGGTCAGTACCTGAGCCTTTCCCAGCGTTTTCAGCATCAGGTCGCCGACAATATCCAGGACTACCTGAGTAGTGGCGACGCCCTACGACACAAAGCCGCTCTGACTGAGCTAGAGGGGCTGGCAGCAGATGTGAGCGCCCTGCCCGGCCCGTTCGCCAATCGTCTGCAGCCGAGCCTGGAACAGCTCCACCAGTTCGCCGCTACTGAGCTGCTCGCCGCAGGCAAGCTGGCCGGCGATCCTCAAGGCCTGCTACTGCAGGCCGAGCGTGAGATAGCAGGCGTACTGGAGCAGCTGCATCGCTATGCCGCGCAAGGTCAGCATGAAGCCGTCACTCTTTATCAACAGCCACTGTTCGAAGCAAGTCGACAACTGCTTCGCCTCAGCCACGCGAGAGCCAAGCTGACGGCCAGCGGCAACGGCGAGCTGGCGGCCGAGGTAGAGCAAGCACTGCAAGCAATAACGAAGGAAGCGCAAACGCTGCAAGCCCTACCGCTGCTCGGCGTTGCAAGTGCGCAAACATCCGGCGCAAGCACCTTCGCTGCGCTCTTGGACCTCGACGAGCAAGCCCCAGCGCAGACAACTGAAGACCAAGGCATCGCCTTCAAACGCGACCTCGCCAGCCTCCTGAAGCGATATCCGGGAGAACTGCAACGCACACGCGGACTGATCGAGCAACGCCTGAAACTGATGGACAGCACCGAGCAGAAAGTCGCATCCCTACAAATGGCACTCGACGACCTAGAGCCAGAGATCCGCGCAGAACATGGCCGTATCCAAGCAGAAGTACGGCTGATTCAGGGCACCATCATCGCGTTGATTCTATTGGTTGCACTTGCCATTGATCGTTTGCAGCGCCAACTCACGCGCTCGCTTGGGCAACTGGCTCCGGCGCTCTCCGCCTGGGCCGGCGGCGATTTCGAAAAACCTATCGATATCCGATCCAAAACGCCTGAGCTGGTCGAAATCGGCACGTCGCTCAACCAGCTACGCAGCTACCTGCTCACGCTTGTCGGCACGCTGCGCCAACATGCACAAGAGGTGACCGGCAATAGTCGGAGCCTCGCGGAAATGAGCAATGATCTGCACCAAGGTGCCAGCCGCCAGAGCAGCGACACTGCGCAGATCCGGGACGCGCTGGGTGAACTGGAAGCCACCATCCAGGATGTCGCTACCAGCGCAGACCAGACGGCCGAGGCCGGCCGCGCTGCGGGCCACGCCGTAACCCAGGGACAGCAGGTCATCGGCAGAAGCCTGACCGGACTGCACGGCCTGGTTAGCGAAGTGCAAAGCAACGCCTTGGCCATCGAACGCCTGGCTGACGAAACCGGAACGATTGGCAAGGTACTGACCGTCATTCGCTCGATCGCAGAGCAAACCAATCTGCTTGCTCTGAATGCAGCGATCGAGGCCGCAAGAGCTGGCGAACAGGGACGTGGCTTTGCCGTCGTAGCTGACGAGGTACGTACCCTGGCGCAACGCACCAGTGGTGCCACTGAGGAGATTCAGCTGCTGATCGGGAGCTTGCAGACCGCTGCACATCAATCGGTCCAAGCCATGCGCATCCAGGTCAATCACGCCGAAGAGACAGCCCAGCTGGCCGAGACGGCGGATTCGGCGCTGAATCAGATTGTGGTCACCATCGGTTCCATTGAGCAGATGGCCGCACAGATCGCGCTAGCCACCGCCCAGCAGAGCGAAGCGGTCAGCGAAATCCGTGGCCACAGCGAACGTATTCATCAGCTCGGCGATAGCAACCTGACGCATATCAGCCGTGGCCGTGAGCAGAGTGAACAGATGCTGCACCTGGCCAGCGAGCTGAACCAGGCGACACTGGCGTTCAAAGGCTGAACGCGGTCGTATAGAAGCTCTGGCGCCTCAGATGGGCGCCAGTTATGGCTCAACGAGGGACAGCGGGGCGCTGGGAAGGCTTACGCCCCTTTGCGCTAGGCTTGCCGCCACCGGCTGCAGCCTTACGCCGCGCTTCGGCTGCCGCCTTGGCCTCTTCACGCTTGTCCCATGCATTGCCATCGTGGCTGCGCGGAGGCAAACCGTTGTGCTGGGTGAGAATCTTGCCGCCCTGTCCGGCCTTCTTGCTGCCGACCGGGGTCGAATTCTTGCGACGGGCGCTCTGATAGCCTTCGGTCGCAGGCTGATGCGCCGGGATCAGCTGATTCTTACCGCTGCCGATCAGATCGGCGCGGCCCATCCGCTGCAAGGCTTCGCGCAGCATCGGCCAACCCTTGGGGTCGTGATAGCGCAGAAAGGCCTTGTGAAGACGACGCTGTTCCTCACTTTTGACGATGGGCACGCCTTCGCTCTTGTAGGTGACCTTGCGCAGCGGGTTCTTCCCGCTGTGGTACATCGCCGTGGCGCTCGCCATGGGTGACGGATAGAAAGCCTGAACCTGATCGGCGCGGAAACCATTGGCTTTCAGCCACAGCGCGAGGTTCATCATGTCCTCGTCAGTGGTGCCTGGGTGCGCCGCGATGAAGTACGGAATCAGGTACTGCTCCTTGCCCGCCTCCTTCGAATACTTGTCGAACATCCGCTTGAACTTGTCATAGCTGCCGATCCCCGGCTTCATCATCTTGTCCAGCGGACCGCGCTCGGTATGCTCAGGCGCAATCTTCAGATAACCGCCAACGTGATGAGTAACCAGCTCTTTCACGTATTCCGGCGACTCGACAGCCAGGTCGTAACGCAGCCCGGATGCGATCAGGATTTTCTTCACACCAGGCAACGCACGCGCTTTGCGGTACAACTCGATCAAGGAGCTGTGGTCGGTGTTGAGATTCTCGCAGATGCCCGGATAGACGCAGGATGGCTTGCGGCAATGCTGCTCGATCTCAGGGCTCTTGCAGGCGATGCGGTACATATTGGCGGTCGGCCCGCCAAGGTCCGATACCACACCGGTGAAGCCCGGCAGCTTCTTCATCTCTTCGATCTCGTGCAGGATCGACTCGTGCGAGCGGTTTTGGATGATCCGGCCTTCGTGCTCAGTAATGGAACAGAAGGTACAGCCACCGAAGCAACCACGCATGATGTTCACCGAGAAGCGAATCATGTCGTAAGCAGGGATCTTCTCGCCGCCATAGGCGGGATGCGGCACGCGCGCATACGGCGATGCGAATACGTAGTCCATCTCTTCGGTGGTCAAGGGGATCGGCGGCGGGTTCAGCCAAATGTCATGATCGCCGTGACGCTGCACCAGAGCGCGAGCGTTGCCTGGATTGGTCTCCAGATGCAGCACGCGATTGGCGTGGGCATATAGCGCCGGGTCGTTACGAACCTTCTCGAACGACGGCAGGCGGATCACGGTTCGGTCACGTTCGATCTTCGGACTGGGCAGAAGCTGGACGACCTTCGCCTCGTTCGGATCCTCGACTGGCCCCTTCTCCTGCTCGATGGCGCAGGCCTGCAAATCTTGCGTATTCACATAGGGGTTGATGATCTTGTCGACCTTGCCCGGACGATCGATACGGGTTGAGTCGATCTCGAACCAGCCCTCAGGCGCGTCACGCCGAACAAATGCAGTACCGCGAACATCGGTGATTTGCTCAACTGTCTCACCACGCGCAAGGCGTTGCGCCACTTCGACGATAGCCCGTTCGGCGTTGCCATACAGCAGGATGTCAGCCGTGGCGTCCATCAGGATCGAGCGGCGCACCTTGTCCTGCCAGTAGTCATAGTGGGCGATGCGGCGCAACGATGCTTCGATACCGCCGAGCACGACTGGAGTGTCAGTGTAGGCTTCCTTGCAGCGCTGGCTGTAGACCAGGCTCGCCCGATCAGGGCGCTTTCCGGCTTGCCCGCCCGGGGTGTAGGCGTCGTCCGATCGGATCTTGCGGTCAGCCGTGTAGCGATTGATCATCGAGTCCATGTTGCCGGCAGCGATGCCAAAAAACAGATTCGGCTGGCCGAGCTTCATGAAGTCGTCTTTGCTCTGCCAGTTTGGCTGGCTAATGATGCCAACGCGAAACCCCTGTGCTTCCAGCAGACGCCCGATGATGGCCATGCCAAACGACGGATGGTCGACGTAAGCGTCCCCGGTCACGATGATGACATCGCATGAATCCCAGCCGAGCTGATCCATCTCCTCCCTGCTCATCGGCAGGAACGGCGCCGGACCGAAACACTCGGCCCAGTACTTGGGATAGTCAAAAAGGGGCTTGGCTGCGTGCATGGCTAGAAACCGGGGCAACGAAAACGGGCGCGGAATATAGCACAAAAAATGATCAGGAAGGCCGACCAGATTAGTCGGCTTTTACTGATGCTGGGTAAACGAAACGGCGCCTAGCCCTCGATATAGCGCCGAGGCACGCGCTGGGTAACCTTGGTCAGCAGCTCATAGCCGATGGTGCCGCAGGCCTGCGCCAGTTCGTCGATAGGGATCTCGTTGCCCCATAACTCCACTGCATCGCCAAGGCTTGCGGCAGGCAGATCAGTAACGTCGACCGCGAGCATGTCCATCGAAACCCGACCAGCCAGCGGAACACGCTGGCCACGGATCGCCACGCACGTCCCGGGCGGCGCCGTACGCGGATACCCATCAGCATAACCACAACTAACCGTGGCGATACGCGAAGGACGCTGGGCCACCCAACTGGCGCCGTAGCCAACACTTTCGCCCGCGTAAACCTCGCGGATCGCGATGATCGAAGCCGTCAGCGTCATTACCGGCTTCAGCCCCAGGGTCTTAGCGCTCAACTCGGCGAATGGCGAAGCACCGTACAGCATGATCCCGGGGCGCAGCCAATCCATGTGTGCAGCAGACATGGTCAGCACAGCGGCGGAGTTGGCGAATGAGCGGTTGTCGAATTCGAGATCCAGCAGACCAGTGAATTGCTCCAGCTGCGCCTCGTTGAGTGGATGGCCCCGCTCATCGGCACAGGCGAAATGGCTCATCAAGTTGAGTTCTGCAACCTGCGTCGCGCCTTGCAGGCGAGCATGGGCGCGGCGCAACGCATCGGCGCTGAAACCTAAGCGGTGCATACCGGAGTCGAGCTTCAGCCACAGATTCAACGGCCGCTCGATATGTCCAGCCAGCAGGGCGTCCAGCTGAGCTTCGCCTTGAACGGCGACGTCCAACCCAAGCTCGGCCGCTGCGACATATTCGCTCGGCTCGAAGCAGCCTTCGAGCAACAACAGCCTCGCGCTCGAATCGACCGCCCGAACCTGCTCCGCCTCTTCCAGCGACGCTACCGCGAACCCGTCCGCCACATCGCGCAGACACTCGACTGCCGCGGGCGAACCATGCCCGTAAGCGTTAGCCTTGACCACGGCAAAGGCTTTACGCCCTGGAGCACACTGTTTGGCTAGCTGATAGTTGTGACGAAGCGCGGCAAGATCGACCGTTGCAACCAGGGGACGCATGGAAAGCCCTTCAGGACAGAAGTGAGCCGTTATTGTCCGGCGGTTTCTGTCAGGCCCGCAAGCGGGTGCGGCATCTGCTGGTTATTCGTCGTCGAACTGGTAACTGCCCGGCGCTAGGTTCTCGAAGCGAGAGTATTTACCAAGGAACGCCAGACGCGTGGTCCCAATCGGACCGTTACGCTGCTTGCCGATGATGATTTCGGCGACGCCCTTGTATTCCGTTTCGGGGTGATACACCTCGTCCCGGTAGACGAACATGATGATGTCGGCGTCCTGCTCGATAGCACCAGATTCACGAAGATCCGAGTTGATCGGGCGCTTGTTGGGGCGTTGCTCAAGCGAGCGGTTGAGCTGGGAGAGCGCGATCACCGGGCAATTGAATTCCTTGGCCAGGCCTTTCAGCGAGCGGGAGATCTCGGAAATCTCATTGGTTCGGTTGTCGCCACTGGAACCAGGAATCTGCATCAACTGCAGGTAGTCGACCATGATCATGCCGATTTCGCCATGCTCCCGGGCCAGACGTCGCGTACGCGCGCGCATTTCCGAAGGCGAGATACCGGCAGTATCGTCGATGAACAATTTGCGGTCGTTGAGCAGATTGACCGCTGAGGTCAGCCGCGGCCAATCGTCGTCGCTGAGCTTACCCGTCCGCACCTTGGTCTGATCGATCCGGCCAAGAGAGGCCAGCATACGAATCACGATGGAGTCGGCGGGCATTTCCAGCGAGAAGACCAGGATCGCCTTGTCGGAGCGCAAGACTGCGTTCTCTACCAAGTTCATCGCGAACGTGGTCTTGCCCATGGAAGGACGACCGGCCACGATGATCAGGTCAGCCGGCTGCAGGCCGCTAGTCGCCTCGTCCAGATCGGCAAAGCCGGTTGACAGGCCGGTAATGTCCTCGCCCGCGTTGAACAGCGAGTCAATCCGGTCGATGGCCTTGACCAGAATATCGTTGATCCCTATCGGGCCACCGGTATTGGGGCGAGCTTCGGCGATCTGGAAAATCATCCGCTCGGCTTCGTCGAGGATCTCGTCCCCCGTACGTCCTTGCGGTGCGTAGGCGCTGTCAGCGATGTCATTACTTATTCCGATCAACTGACGCAACGTAGCGCGCTCACGAATGATCTGCGCGTATGCCTTGATATTCGCAACCGATGGAGTGTTTTTTGCGAGCTCGCCCAGATACGCCAGCCCGCCGACTTGCGGCAGATGCCCTTCTTTATCCAACTGTTCGGAGAGCGTCACCACGTCGAACGGGGAGTTGCGCTCGGCGAGGGTGAAAATCGCGCGAAAGATAAGTCGGTGGTCATGGCGGTAAAAATCGCCATCCGACACCTGGTCCAGCACGCGCTCCCACGCATTGTTATCTAACATCAAGCCGCCCAGCACGGCCTGTTCGGCCTCGATGGAATGTGGCGGCACCTTGAGCGCTGCGGTTTCCAGGTCGTATTGCTGGGGCACACTGATGTCGTTCATGGCACTCGAAATTCTTGGCATTCAGAAAAACAAAGGGCACGTTCCACTCGCGTGGAAACGTGCCCGATGGTAACCGTCAGGCACCAGAGGTGCCAGACGATAGCCGGTATCAGCCAGCGATCACGATCAGCTTTACGGTCGCTTCAACGTCGGTGTGCAGGTGCACAGCAACGTCGTACTCACCAACCTGACGGATGGTGCCGTTTGGCAGACGGATTTCGCTCTTCGCCACTTCCACGCCAGAGGCGGTCAGCGCGTCAGCGATGTCGTGAGTACCGATGGAACCGAACAGCTTGCCTTCATCGCCCGCAGTAGCGGTGATGGTGACTTCCAGTTCAGCCAGCTGAGCAGCGCGAGTTTCGGCAGAAGCCTTGCGATCAGCAGCAGCCTTTTCCAGATCAGCACGGCGAGCTTCAAACTCGGCAATGTTGGTCGGAGTTGCAGCAGTAGCCTTACGCTGCGGCAGCAGATAGTTGCGGCCGTAACCAGACTTGACGTTTACCTTGTCGCCCAGGTTGCCCAGGTTTGCGACTTTTTCCAGCAGGATGACTTCCATTTGAGTCTTACCTCTTTAACTTAACCTTCACCGTTCGCAGGTCCCGCATCGTCATCACGAGATGCCCGACCGCGAAAATCAAACAAGCTGTCGACAATAGCCACAACGGCCAGTAACGGATAAATCAATTGCATGAACAGCACCAGCGTGACATAGAGCCCCACCAGCCAGAACCGAGACATCCGGTTCTTTGCGACCAGCCCGTGCACCAGCGCGATGCCGGCAAATACCAGCGGAACACTGCACAACGGTGCCAGCATCGCCACCTGCACACCGAGACTGGGTCCCAACAGCATCCCCATCAACAACACCATCGCAGGCAACGCTGAGAAACGCAGCGACCGGAACTCGAGACCAAAGCCACCGGGGTTGTACAACAATGCCTGCCAGTACCGACCAAGCATCAGACTGAGCAGCGTGGTGATCTGCAGTAGCCCTGCCAACAAACCGGTCAGAACCGGTGCCAGCAATGCTCCCAACCGGGCCTGCTCATCCACCGAAAGTTGCTGATAGGCATCCGACAACATGTCGGGGAGCACTTTTTGCAACTCGGTGGCGAGTGCCGCAATTGGCTCGCCAAAAACCATTCCCAGCGCCCAGGCATACAACAACCCGAGCCCTACGCTACACAGCATCACTCGGGACCAGGAGCTCTGATTGCGCAACAACAGCGCTAACCCGAACGACCCCAGCAGCACCAGCAATGTCCGCGGATCACCGAAATACCACCAGACCAGCGCGGGCAATACAGCCCAGACCAATACACCCAGTGCGTCATTCAACCCGCGACGCAGCAAAACCAGGCTTCCCGCCGCAGCAGACAACCAGAACAACATCGGCAGCGCTGCAGAGCCAGCCACAACAACAATTGCCTGCATACGGCCGCGCATGATGAACTCAGCCAGGGCGCGCATGCGATCTATCCTTTACGTCTGTCTAACAGTTCGATTAACGGCCGTGGCTGTCGGTGTAGGGCAGCAGGGCCAGGAAGCGGGCGCGCTTGATAGCGGTAGCCAGCTGGCGCTGATAGCGTGCTTTGGTTCCGGTAATACGGCTAGGAACGATCTTGCCGGTTTCGGAAATGTAGGCCTTCAGCGTGTTGAGATCCTTGTAGTCGATCTCTTTCACGTTTTCTGCAGTGAAACGGCAGAACTTACGACGACGGAAAAAACGTGCCATGAAATAGGCTCCTCAATAGGTCCGTGGATTACTCGTCAGCGTTGTTGTCGCGGCTGTCGCTGTCACTGTCATTTTCATTGGCAGAGTCAGATTCAGGGCGATCACGACGCTCACGGCGCTCGCTACGGTTTTCCTCAGCCTTCAGCATCTCGGACTGTTCAGTCACGGCTTCGTCGCGACGGATGACCAGATTACGGATGACGGCGTCGTTGTAGCGGAAGTTGTCTTCCAGCTCAGCCAGTGCCTTACCACTGCACTCAACGTTCAGCATCACGTAGTGAGCCTTGTGGACGTTGTTGATGGCGTAAGCCAGCTGACGACGACCCCAGTCTTCCAGACGATGGATCTTGCCACCGTCCTCTTCGATCAGCTTGGTGTAACGCTCCACCATGCCGCCAACCTGCTCGCTCTGGTCGGGGTGGACCAGAAAGATGATTTCGTAATGACGCATTGTTGCTCCTTACGGGTTGCAGCCTGCCGCACAACGCGGATCAGGCAAGGAGTGAATCAGTTATGTTGTCTTGCCAGCCAGAGAGGCGCGCAAACGCCTGCCATCCGGACAAGGGGCGCAATTCTAGAGAAGCCCGGACGACCGCGCAAGGCGATTTGGTGAATATTTAACCAACCAACGACTAGCTACGCCCTGCGATGGTCCGCTCGGCCTGAATGCTTTCGAGCAACGATCTGACTTGGTGAATATCGTAGGGCTTGAGCATGGTGCGCAGGTCGTCCAGACCCACGTCCCGAGCATCGACGGCGTAGCCCGAAGCAATGACGACACTCAGGCTGGCATCGCGCGACCGGGCCTCACGAACCAGCTCGATACCGCTCATGCCAGCCAGACCGACATCGGTAAGCAGCACGTCAAATGGATGCTGCTCGAGTTGCTTCAACGCAGCCTCGGCCGACTCGCAGAGGCTGACCTGGTGTCCCAGCTCGTCCATGACTTCTCCGGTGAGCATGCGCAGCGTCGGGTCATCCTCGACGAACAGAATCCTAAGGCCTGACGCGTATGTCGGCTCGACCTGCTCGGATGAAGCTGATGCCGAGTCGCACTGCTCGGAAATCGCGGCTACAGGCCCCCCCTGCTCACCCAGCGCAACGCGGCTCGGCAGGTAGACCCGCACCGACGTACCCTCGCCTTCTTCGCTTTCCAGCACAACGAACCCGCCGCTCTGCTTGACGAAGCCATAGACCATGCTCAAACCAAGGCCAGACGCATTTTTATCTTTGCGCGTGGTGAAGAATGGCTCGAACGCGCGTTCGAGGATTTCCGGGCGCATGCCCTCTCCCTGATCGATGACCGCAAGTTCAACGTACGGACCGGGATCGGCGCCGGGCTGTCCCGCGAGCTGAGCTGCGTCCAGGCTACGGTTGCGCAAGCGCAGGCAAAGAGTCCCGCCATCGCCCATCGCATCGCGCGCGTTGACGGCCAGGTTGAGTATCGCCGCCTGCAGATTGCCGACATCGGCCAGTACTGGCCACAGGTCCGATGCGACATCGACATCAACCTGAACAGCGCGCCCCAGGGCACCGTTGAGCAACTCACTCATCTGACCGAGCAATTCACCGACATCAACAGATTGTGGCTGCAACGGCTGACGGCTCGCGAAGGCCAAGAGTTGCGACGCCAGACGAGCGCCCTTTTCTACACCGCCCACAGCCGACTCCAGCCGCCGCTGGGCCGTTTCGTCACCGCTCAGGTTGCGACGCAACAACTGCAGATTGCCGCCGATAATCTGCAACATGTTGTTGAAATCATGCGCGATGCCCCCGGTGAGTTTGCCGACAGCCTCAAGCTTTTGCGCTTGCATCAGGGCTGCCTGGGCGGTGCGACGTGCGGACTCGCTGTCAAGCAATTCGCGGCTGCGCTCACGCACCAGTTCTTCGAGATGTTCGCGATACTCACGCAACTCCTGCTGGCTGCGATGCTGCTCGGTAACGTCGCTGCCGAGCACGAAAATACCGGACGTTCGGCCGTCGCGCTCGATGATTGGCTGAAACACCAGATCGACGTACAGCTCCTCCGGTTCGGCACCCGGACGGCGGTTTAGCAGTGCCCGCATGCCTTTGTCGGTGTAGGGTTCGCCGGTGCGGTACACCTCATCGAGCAGCGTAATAAAACCCTGGCCCTCCAGCTCGGGCAGCCCGTCACGCACAGGCTTGCCGAGCAGCTGGCGGTGGCCGGTAAGCTGCTGATACGCCTCGTTGACCAGCTCGAACACATGCTCGGGACCACGCAGAAAGCAGACGAAACCAGGTGCCTGGGCAAACAACCGGCGCAGTTGATTGCCTTCATCCTGTATGAACCGCGCTCGGGATATGATCGCCGCCTCGATCTGTTGAGCCGGCTGACCAGCAGACTCTTCCGAGCGCAAGGAGTCCTTCAGCTGCTGCAGTTCAGTGATATCCACGGTGTGCTGAAGGATGGCGATGACTTCGCCGTTATCGTCCAACAACGGTGTGTGCGTCGCGCTCCAGTAGCGGTCCTCATATGCCGCACCGTTGCCGGAGCTGACCGCGATGGAATATCGGATAACGGGCAAGGTATCCAAAGCCTTCGTACGCAGGACCCTAGCAAAGGAGTCGAGGAGTTCGTCGACATGAGTCGACTCGGGAAATTGCGGGTCGGCGGCAAACGCGTCCTGAATTCGCCGCCCAGCGATTTCCTCGATGCTGCGTGCGGTGAGTTCCAGGTAAGCCGCGTTCGCATCCAGAATTACCAGATCGGGATCCAGCAGCAGGTAGGCATTTGGCGAAACCCTGAACAGAGCCTCGAAAGACGGGCGTTGCGGCATACCACCTCCATGATGCGAGCCTGGCGCTGGTCGCGATCAAAAGCTGGCGCCAGGTCTACGCCCGACGCCGAGTCAAACCAATAAAGTGACGGCTCGAGCGTCAGAATCAGAACGGACAGTTGACCGCAGCGAAAACGATCCGTTTCCGCTGAAGAGCAAAGGTCTTAACAGAACAGGCCAAGCGAAGTAGACGCTAGCTCGCGGGCAGTGCCGAGCGCCGTTGGCGCAGGGCCTCGAACAGGCAAACTCCGGTAGCGACGGAGACGTTGAGGCTGCTGACGCTGCCGCCCATGGGCAAACGCACCAGGAAATCGCAGTGCTCACGGGTCAGGCGCCGCATCCCCTTGCCCTCGGCCCCCATCACCATAACGATCGGCCCGCTGAGATCCTGATCGTAGATCTCCTGCTCGGCCTCACCAGCCGTACCGACGACCCACAAACCGCGCTGCTGCAGTTTTTCCAGCGTCCGGGCGAGATTGGTGACGGCTACCAGCGGAATGACCTCGGCAGCACCGCAGGCCACCTTGCGCACCGTAGCGTTCAGCGTCGCGGATTTATCCTTGGGTATGATCACGGCCAGGGCGCCGGCCGCATCGGCAGTTCGCAGACAGGCCCCTAGATTATGCGGGTCTGTGACGCCGTCGAGCACGAGCAACAGTGGCGCGCCTTCGGTGCGATCGAGCAGCTCCTCAAGCATGGCATCGCCCCAAACCTGGCTGGGACTGACGTCAGCAATCACGCCCTGATGCACGCCCTCGACCCAGGCGTCCATTTCGCGGCGCTCGCACTGGCCGACTCGAACCTTCGATTCGGCAGCCAGCTGGAGCAAATTCAGCACGCGCGGATCATCACGCCCCTCCGCCAGCCAAATCTGCTTGACTCGCTTCGGATGATGGCGAAGCAACGCCTCGACGGCATGAAGACCATAAACCTTTTCTAGATCGCTCATGGTTTGGCCTTACGCTTACGGGGCGCGGCGCCCTCGGACTTCGGCGTGGCCTTGCCGGCGGCCGCCTTCGGTTTCGAGCCGCTGCGCTTGGGCTTGCTTTTAGACGTTTTGCCTGCCTTGGCGTCGCCTAGCAGTGCCTTCTTGATCTCACGACTCTTGCGGACATCATCGCTGACCGACTCATTGCCCTTCGACAAAGACGCATCAGCGCCTTTCTTGCCGCGACTGTCTTTACGTCCGCCGCGGCCGTCCGAGGCTCCGCGCTCGCCGGCTCCGGTCTTGCTGCCACCGCCAATCAACTCGAAGTCGATCTTGCGCTCATCGAGATCGACACGCATGACCCGCACCTCGACGCTGTCGCCAAGACGGAAGCTGCGACCGCTGCGTTCGCCGGACAGGCGATGATGTAACGGATCGAAGTGGTAGTAGTCGCCCGGCATGGCCGTCACGTGCACCAACCCTTCGACGTAGATATCGGTCAGTTCGACGAACAGGCCGAAGCCGGTCACGGCCGTGATAACGCCGGGGAAATTCTCACCGACCCGGTCTTTCATAAACTCGCATTTCAGCCAATTCACGACGTCACGGGTCGCTTCATCGGCGCGGCGCTCGGTCATTGAGCACTGCTCGCCCAACTGCTCCAATGCGGCCTCGTCATACGGATAGATGCGCGCCTTGGGCATGCTGGTAGCGCCCGCGCGGCGAACGTGCGACGTGTCGCGCTTGGAGCGGATCACGCTGCGGATCGCCCGATGGATCAGCAGATCCGGGTAGCGGCGAATCGGCGATGTGAAATGTGCGTATGCCTCGTAGTTCAGGCCGAAATGGCCATTATTGTCAGGACTGTAAACCGCCTGACTGAGGGAGCGCAGCATTACCGTCTGAATCACGTGGAAGTCGGGACGGCCCTGGATGTGCTCCAGCAGCGCCTGGTAATCCTTAGGCGTTGGCCCCTCTTTGCCCTTGTGCAAGGCCAGGCCCAGCTCGCCGAGAAACGCTCGGAGTTTCTCCTGACGCTCCAGGGGGGGACCATCGTGCACACGATACAAGCCCGGAATGTCGTGATCCTGAAGGAAGCGTGCAGTGGCCACGTTGGCGCATAGCATGCACTCCTCGATCAGCTTGTGCGCGTCGTTGCGCTCGGTCGGCTTGATTTCCGAGATCTTGCGACCAGCGCCGAAAACGATGCGGGTTTCCTGCGTCTCGAAGTCGATCGCCCCGCGGGCATGCCGCGCCTTGAGCAATATCTTATAGAGCGCATAGAGCTGCTTAAGGTCGGGCAGCACTTCACCGTACTCGCCGATAAGGCCTTTGCCTTCAGCCGAAGATGGCTGTTCAAGCATGCTGCTGACCTTGTTATAGGTCAGTCGTGCGTGGGAATGGATCACCGCTTCATAGAACTGGTAATCCGTCATCTTCCCCGACTTGCTCAAGGTAATTTCGCAGACCATCGCCAGACGGTCGACATGCGGATTTAGCGAGCAGAGCCCATTCGACAATTCTTCCGGCAGCATCGGCACGACACGCTCGGGGAAGTACACCGAGGTACCACGTACTTCAGCTTCCTGATCCAGCGCCGAGCCGACCTTTACATAGTGCGAGACATCGGCGATCGCCACGTACAGGCGGAAGCCACCGGAAAACAGCTTCCAGCCACTGAGCTTCTCGCAGTAAACGGCATCATCGAAGTCACGCGCATCCTCGCCGTCGATGGTGACGAACGGCAGGTGGCGAAGGTCGACGCGTTTCTGCTTGTCCTTCTCCTCGACTTCCGGCTTGAGCTTGGCGGCTTCGCGTTTTACCGCATCCGGCCAGACATGCGGAATGTCGAAGCTACGAAGCGCGACATCGATTTCCATACCGGGAGCCATGTAGTTGCCGATCACCTCGACCACGTCGCCCTGTGGCTGAAACCGCTGAGTCGGCCAGTGGGTAATCTTGATCTCGACGAACTGACCCGGCTTGGCATCCATGGAACGACCCGGCGTGACCAGCACTTCCTGCTGGATCTTGGGGTTATCGGCCATCACAAAGCCGATTCCACTTTCTTCCTGGTAGCGGCCTACGATGGTTTCGTGGGCACGACCGATGATCTCAACAATCGCACCTTCGCGGCGGCCGCGGCGATCAAGCCCGGCCACGCGAGCCAGACAGCGATCACCGTCAAACACCAGACGCATCTGTGCTGGACTCAAGAACAGATCGTCGCTGCGGTCGTCAGGGATGAGAAAACCGAAACCGTCGCGATGACCGCTGACGCGACCGCAAACCAGGTCCAGCTTGTCTACCGGGGCATAGGTGCCACGCCGGGTATAGATCACCTGACCGTCACGCTCCATCGCGCGCAAACGGCGGCGCAGAGCTTCAATGTCATCTTCGGAGGATAATCCGAACTCTTCCACCAGCTGCTCACGGGCCGCTGGCGAGCCGCGCTCGCTCAGATGCTTGAGTATCAATTCGCGGCTGGGAATGGGGTTTTCGTACTTTTCCGCTTCACGTGCGGCCTCGGGATCGAGGGATTGCCAATCGGCCATTAAGAGATGTCACCTTTCATTCATTTATAGAGGCAGAACGCCCTATATCTATTGAAGCGCGAAACGCCGTCCGACGGCAGCTTTCGCGCGAATTATTTTTCCTGGACGGGGCTTTACAAGGCATAACCCCGCCCGTATAGTTCGCGCCCACAATGTCTGGTAGACGTTGTAACACGGAAACGACGAAGTATCATCGTTTGCAGTGCCCAGGTGGCGGAATTGGTAGACGCACTAGGTTCAGGTCCTAGCGGTGGCAACACCGTGGAAGTTCGAGTCTTCTCCTGGGCACCATTTATCCGATGAGACACTTGCGACAGCGAGCGTTTCATAGACACGAGGTTTGTCGACCTTGACCAACAATAGACATAAGTCGGTGAGCAATCATCGCAATGTGCCCAGGTGGCGGAATTGGTAGACGCACTAGGTTCAGGTCCTAGCGATGGCAACATCGTGGAAGTTCGAGTCTTCTCCTGGGCACCACTCTTCAGAAAAAACCGAGCCACTGGCTCGGTTTTTTCGTTTCTGCTTAGGCTCAACACACCCAACAGCCCCGCTAACATAATCACATGGCCAACATTTAGACGGCCGCGCACAAAAGAAAGACCGCCCGAGGGCGGTCTTTGTATTTCACGCCAGTGATCAGGCGTAGGGATGACGCAGCACGATGGTCTCGTTGCGGTCCGGCCCGGTGGAAATGATGTCGACCGGCGCCTCGACAAGTTCCTCGATACGCTTGATGTAAGCACGCGCATTAGCAGGCAGAGCCTCGAGCGACTTGACCCCGACGGTGGATTCATTCCAGCCAGGCAGCTCTTCGTATACTGGCTGCAAGCCCTGATAGCTGTCCGCGTCGGTCGGCGCATCAACCAGCACCTCCCCATCACGGTCCTTGTAAGCGACGCAGATACGGATGGTTTCCAGGCCGTCCAGTACATCCAGCTTGGTCAGACAGATACCTGAGACACTGTTGATCTCGATTGCGCGGCGCAGGATGACCGCATCGAACCAACCGCAGCGACGGGCGCGACCAGTGGTCGAGCCGAACTCATGACCACGCTCGGCCAGACGAGCACCCACCTCATCGAACAGCTCAGTGGGGAAAGGGCCGGACCCGACGCGCGTGGTGTAGGCCTTTGTAATGCCGAGGATGTAGTCCAGATATAGCGGACCAAAACCGGAACCAGTGGCAGTGCCCCCCGCCGTGGTGCTGGAGCTGGTGACATAGGGGTAGGTGCCATGATCGATGTCGAGCAGCGAACCCTGCGCACCCTCGAACATGATGCGCGCACCCTGCTTGCGCAACTCATGCAGTCGCGCCGAGACGTCCGTCATCATCGGCCGGAGGATATCGGCGTAGCCCAGCGCCTCATCGAGCGTCTTCTGGAAATCGACAGGCTCGACCTTGTAGAAATTCTGCAAGATGAAGTTGTGATACTCGAGCAGCTCACGCAATTTGACCGTGAAACGCTCAGGGTTGAACAAGTCGCCGATGCGCAAACCACGACGGGCAACCTTGTCTTCATAGGCCGGCCCAATGCCACGACCGGTAGTACCAATCTTGCCTTCGGAACGCGAAGCTTCACGCGCCTGATCCAGAGCGACGTGATACGGCAGAATGAGAGTACAGGCTGGACTGATGCGCAGGCGCTCACGAACAGGGACACCCTTTTCTTCGAGCTTGGTGATTTCACGCATCAGGGCATCCGGCGCCACGACTACGCCATTACCGATGAGGCACTGTACGTTCTCACGCAGAATTCCAGACGGAATCAGATGCAGCACAGTTTTTTCGCCGTCGATGACCAGCGTGTGACCAGCATTGTGACCGCCCTGGAAACGCACCACGGCCGCAGCCTGGTCGGTCAGCAGATCAACGATCTTGCCCTTGCCCTCATCACCCCATTGGGTGCCCAGGACCACGACATTCTTACCCATAAACCTTGTCCTCTTGGCGAAGCATTACCGGTTATGACCGGCGAAAATCTGAAAAACCTGTCTGACGCAGCCGCATCAGCGGACCAGCGGCATTACAACCCAGGAACCCTCTTGCAACAGTAGCTGCCGGTCACAGCCAACACCTGGCGCGGCGTCGCCCTGCTGCCCGTCCAAGGCCTGCACTACCCGCTCACCCTGCTCACGCAGCCGACGGATTGCCTGCCATAAAGCCGGATCAGTGCTGTACGGCGCCCAGACACCGGCCGATGGGCCAACAAGCTCGGCATTACCCAGCCTGACCAGCGTCTTTAGGTCCGTCGAAAAGCCGGTCGCCGGACGCGCCCGCCCGAAATCAGCACCAATGTCGTCATAACGCCCACCCTGAGCGATCGACTGGCCGACGCCCGGGACGAATACCGCGAAGACGACACCAGTGTGGTAGTGATAGCCGCGTAGCTCGCCAAGATCGAAATACAACGGCAGCTCGGGATACCGCATCGCCAACTGTTCGGCGATATGCGCCAAGCCATCGAGCGATTGAAGAACCGGAGCAGGCGCACCGGCAAGCACCTCGCGAGCAGCGTCAAGCGTCTCGCGACCACCACAGAGCCGCGCTAATGCGCGCAACATGCTCGCCAAGGCGGGCTCGACGTCGGCGGTCAGCGCTGCGATCTCGTCCATCGCCTTACGCTGCAAGGCATCGAAGAGGCGCTGCTCTGCGCCCCCAGAGAGACCGGCGGCCCGCGCCAACCCGCGATAAATCCCCACATGGCCGAGATCCATGTGCAGGTCCGACACATCGGCGAGAATGAGGGTTTCCAGCATCAAGCTGATCACTTCAAGATCGCTGGAAGTGCTGCTGTCTCCATAAAGTTCGGCGCCCAGCTGAATCGGGCTCCGCGACGTGGCGAGGGCCTGCGGCTTGGCATGCAGGACGCTGCCGGCATAGCACAGGCGGCTGGGCCCTTCGCGGCGCAACGTATGGGCATCCACCCGCGCCACTTGCGGCGTGATGTCCGCTCGCAAGCCCATCTGCCGCCCTGACAACGGATCGACGACCTTAAAGGTCTTAAGATCAAGGTCCTGCCCCGCGCCAATCAGGAGCGACTCGAGAAACTCCACATGAGGGGTAATAACCAACTCATAGCCCCAGCACTGGAAAAGATCCAGCACACGACGCCGTGCAGTTTCGATACGCGCCGCTTCGGGCGGCAGCACCTCTTCAATGCCATCTGGCAGAAGCCAGCGGTCTATCGTTGCCATTTCGCCAATCACCTCTCGATACGGCAAGCCTAGTCAAGCAGACGAACGCCGGGGCAACAGCCTGGGCCGCCCATCGGTCGCGTGCGATTGTGTTGGAACCATGGCGACAGCGCCACGCCCCACCAAGGGGATCGGCATGGCTGGCCATGCCCGGATCAGCCTGCTACCTCCGGGGCGCAGACGCAAAAAAGCCGGGCTTTCCCGGCTCGCGGATCATAACAACGTTTCGCCAACGGGTCACCCGGCGGACTGCACTCAGCCCGCCGGACAACCTTTAGCAGTCACTGCGCTGTTGCGGATTCCAGATAACGGAAGAAATCGCTATTGGGATCTAGCACCAGAACATCTTCCTTGTTGGCGAAGCTCTCTCGGTAGGCTTGGAGGCTGCGATGGAAGGAATAGAATTCCCGATCCTGCCCATACGCCGCAGCATAGATGGACGCCGCCTGCGCATCGCCGTCACCGCGCAACTCTTCGGCCTCACGGAACGCCTCAGCCAATAGCACTCGACGCTGCCGGTCAGCATCGGCACGAATGCCTTCAGCCAGCTCCTTACCTTTAGCGCGATGCTCACGTGCTTCACGTTCGCGCTCAGAGCTCATCCGCTCGAACACGCTACGGTTCACTTCGCGCGGGAGGTCAATGCCCTTTACTCGGACATCCACCACCTCAATCCCGAGCTCCTGCTGCGCAGCACGATTCAGACTATTGGTCACCAGACTCATCAGCTCGTCGCGCTGACCGGATACAGACTCGTGCAATGTCCGCTTACCGAACTGATCTCGCAGCGCAGCTTCGAGACGGCGCGCGAGTCGCTCATCTGCAATCTGCTTCATGCCTGAAGTCGCCGTATAAAAGCGCTCAGCATCGTCAACACGCCATTTGGCGTACGAGTCAACCATCAGCGCTTTCTTCTCCAGCGTCAGAAAGCGTGACGTGGTGGTATCCAACGTCATCAGACGCGCATCGAACTTGCGCACGCTATTGACGTAAGGGATTTTCAGGTGCATGCCCGGCTTTACGTCGGGCTCAACGATACGACCGAATCGCAGCAATACCGCTCGCTCTGTCTGGGACACGATGTAGAAGCTGTTCCACGCCACGATCGCCAGCACCACACCCACAATGAGTGCGGTCAGGGATTTATTGCTCATTAGCGGACCTCCCTTGTACGCACTTCACGCGGATCCAGCTCCGGAGGCAGCCTCGTTGTCTGCGTCGAAGCGCCTGACGCAGACGCCGCAGGGGACTGGCCAGAAGCAGCGCCGCGACCATTGATCATCTTGTCCAGCGGCAGATAGAGCAGGTTGTTTTGACCCTGCTCGCCGGTAACGAGCACCTTGCTGGTATTGCTCATGAGCTCTTGCATGGTTTCCAGATACAGGCGCTCACGCGTCACATCTGGCGCCTTTCGATACTCGGCCACCAGCTTGGAGAAGCGATCCGCCTCACCCTGGGCGCGTGAGATCACCGCGTCACGATAACCACTAGCTTCCTCCAGCATGCGCTGCGCCTGACCGCGCGCCTCAGGGATCACACCGTTGGCGTAAGACTCGGCCTGATTCTTCTCGCGCTGCTCATCTTCTCGGGCACGGATAACGTCATCAAACGCTTCCTGCACCTCACGCGGCGCCGCTGCGCTTTGCAGGTTCACCTGAGTCACGATGATGCCCGTACCGTAGTTGTCAAGAAACCGCTGCAGGCGCTCCTTGACCTCAGCCGCCATCGCCTCACGCCCTTCGGTCAGGACCTGATCCATCGCCGTCGAGCCGACTACGTGACGTACAGCACTGTCAGTCGCATGCTGCAAGGACGCTTCCGGATCTTCGACATTCAGGACAAATGCTTGAAGGTCACTGACTTTGTATTGCACGGTCAGAGGCACTTCAATGATGTTCTCATCCTCGGTAAGCATCTGCCCTTGCTTGCTGTAGGAGCGTTCCCGTGTGACGTTTGCCTGGAACTTCTTATCAAACGGCGGGAAATAGATATTCAGACCCGGACCCACGGTCTCGTGATACTTGCCGAAGCGCAAAACCACGGCCTGCTCTTGCTCGTCCACGATATAGATAGCATTGAACAGCCAGACGGCCAGCAACACCACCAGACCAATCCAGACCAGCGCGAACCCGCCACGGCGACCAGCACCGCCACCGGATGATCCGCCACTGCGCTTCTTGCCGCCGAACATGCCATTGAGGCTGTCCTGCAATTTACGGAAAGCCTCATCCAGATCCGGTGGACCTTTCTGATCGCCACCGCCACCGCCGCGACGACCACCGCCGCCACCGCTACCCCAGGGATCCTGGTTGTTCGAGTTGCCACCCGGCTCATTCCAAGCCATAGCGCTCTCCATTCAAATAAAGCTAAAGACGCGCCAGCGGCGCGTCCACCAATGCTACCGAAAGCCCGGAACGAACGGCTTAAAAGCCCCCCGAGCTTTATTGCAAAGTGTGTTGCTCGAAAAACTGCTCCGCCTCAAGGCCCGCGCGACTGATAAGACGATGCAGTTCGACACGCTGCAAACGGACATCAAGCAGACTGACACCGTCGTCATCATGGACCTCGGACTGCACCGCCCCTAGATCGAACAACTGCGCACGCATGCGCCCAAGCTGCTGCGGCAACCGAAGCGTCCCAACGAAGAGATCGTTTCCGAGCAGTTCGGCACTGGCCTGCTTCAACAGATCCAAGCCCAACCCTTGCTGTGCCGAAACCCAGACCCGCTGCGGTACGCCATCAGCATTGCGCTGAATCTGGGGCTCGATGCCTTCAAGCAGATCCACCTTGTTGTAGACCTCCAATATCGGCAGCTCATGCGCGCCAATCTCGGTCAACACCGCCAGCACCTGTTCGATCTGCTGATCGCGCTCAGGCTCGTGAGCATCGATGACATGCAGCAGCAGATCAGCATTGCTCGACTCTTCGAGCGTGGCCCGGAACGATTCGACCAGCTTGTGCGGCAAATGACGGATGAAGCCCACCGTATCAGCAATCACCACAGGTCCAAGGTCATCCAGATCCAGACGACGCAGGGTTGGATCCAGCGTAGCGAAAAGCTGGTTAGCGGCGTAAACCTCGGATTCGGTCAAAGCATTGAAAAGGGTGGACTTACCAGCGTTGGTATAGCCCACCAGGGATATAAGCGGAATATCAGCACGTCGGCGGCCCCGGCGAGCCTGCTCACGCTGACTACGAACCTTTTCCAGCCGCTGCTTGATCTGGCGAATACGCACACGCAGCAAGCGCCTGTCAGTTTCAAGCTGTGTCTCGCCCGGGCCGCGCAAGCCTATACCACCCTTCTGCCGCTCAAGGTGAGTCCAGCCCCGCACCAGCCGCGTGCTCATGTGATCCAGCTGAGCGAGCTCAACCTGCAGCTTGCCTTCGTGCGTACGCGCGCGCTGAGCAAAGATATCCAGAATCAGTCCGGTCCGATCAAGCACACGACATTCGAGCGCTCGCTCGAGGTTGCGCTCTTGGCTGGGCGTCAGGGTGTGATTGAAAATGACCAGCTCGACCTCGCCGTCCTTGACAAGGTCATGCAGCTCTTCGACTTTGCCGCTGCCGATCAGAAACTTGGCGGAAGGTTGATGCCTGGCAACATTGACGAAGCCAACTGTTTCGGCGCCAGCTGACCGCGCCAGCTCACGAAACTCTTGGGGGTCTTCACGCGCCGCTGGATCCTGAGCATCCAGATGAACCAGGATAGCCCGCTCACCACCACCGGGACGTTCGAAGAACAATGAAAGCTCCCTTTATTCGTTACCCGACTCAGACTGTTCAGCGTCGCCAGCAGCAGGCAGGCGCACCGGACGGCCAGGAACGACAGTCGAAATGGCATGCTTGTACACCATCTGACTAACCGTGTTCTTCAACAGAATGACGAATTGATCGAATGACTCGATCTGGCCCTGAAGCTTGATACCGTTGACCAAGTAGATCGAAACCGGAACGCGCTCCTTACGCAGGGTGTTCAGGTAAGGGTCTTGTAGCGAATGCCCTTTTGACATGTGCCGCACTCCTTAGAGGATCTTTTCATTAATTATTCGAAATCGAACACGGCCGATCAATGATTGAGAATAGCCGGTCAAATAGCAGTGTCAGCTCAATATGGCGAGCCTATCCAAGTATTTCAATGCTCGCGGCAGATTGTCACAGGCCGAACTTTCCAGCCAGTGAGCCCCCTCCCATCCCCTCAACCAAGTGAGCTGACGCTTGGCCAGTTGCCGGGTAGCGATCACACCACGCTCAACCATTTCCTGCGCAGAGTACTCACCGTCCAAATATCGCCAGACCTGACGATAGCCAACAGCCCGCATGGACGGCAGCTCGGCATGCAGATCTGGGCGCCTGCGAAGAGATTCGACCTCTGCGACAAAGCCCTGTTCAACCATCTGAACGAAACGCCGCTCGATACGCTGGTGCAAGACCTGCCGCTGCGCAGGCGCTATGGACAACTGCGCAACAGTATAAGGCAAGACGCAGCCGTCTGGCGTACCGGCTCCGGCTTTTTGAGCGGTTTGCCGGGAGCGATGCTCGGTCATGCTGATACCACTGACCCGATAGACCTCAAGCGCCCTGATCAGACGCTGCGGATCGTTCGGGTGGATCCGAGCGGCTGATACAGGATCGACTTCGCTGAGCTCGCGATGCAGCGCCGCCGCGCCTTCCGCCTGCACTTGTGCTTCGAGCGCCGCACGCACCTCAGCATCAGCGGCGGGCATATCCGCAAGCCCTTCGAGCAATGCCTTGAAGTAAAGCATGGTGCCGCCCACGAGTAGCGGAACGCGTCCTGCTTCGGTGCTCTGCGCCATGGCCACCAGGGCGTCAGCCACAAACTCAGCAGCCGAGTAACTCTGCACAGGGTCTCTGATATCGATTAAACGATGCGGGAAGGCATCCAACAGTTCGGGTGAAGGCTTGGCAGTGCCGATGTCCATGTCACGATAAACCAAGGCGGAATCGACACTGATCAGGTCACATGGCAAGGTCCGAGCAAGCTCGATTGCCAGGTCCGTCTTGCCGGCAGCGGTCGGACCCATGAGAAAGATCGCAGGAGGTAGTCGGGACATTGAATGCTCATACAAAGGTATCGCGGGCGACGGCTGGCCCCGGCGAGCCGGGCAGACCAACTATCGCCCTCGGAGGAAGAGCTTATCCAGGTCGGCCATGCCCAGCTGGGTCCAGGTCGGGCGGCCGTGATTGCACTGGCCACTGCGCTCGGTCTGCTCCATGTCACGCAATAGGCCGTTCATCTCCGGCACGGTAAGGCGTCGGTTTGCACGCACCGCACCGTGGCATGCCATGGTGCCAAGCAGCTCGTTGAGGTGCGCCTGGATTCGGTCGCTAGTGCCGTATTCAAGCAGGTCGGCCAGCACGTCCTGTACCAACCGGGTCGCTTCGGCCTGCTTGAGCAGGGAGGGAATCTGGCGGATCGCCAGACTCTCAGGACCCAGCCGTTGCAACTCAAAACCAAGCCTCTGGAACCACTGTGCATGTTCTTCGGCACAATCTGCTTCACGCTGACTGACGGCGATCGATTCGGGCACCAGTAACGGTTGACCACGCAGACCTTCGCTGGCCATTGCCGTTTTCAGCCGCTCGTACATGATCCGCTCGTGGGCGGCGTGCATGTCCACCAGAACTAGACCTTGGGCATTTTCGGCGAGAATGTAGATACCCTTGAGTTGAGCCAGTGCGTAGCCAAGCGGCGGCACGTCATCCTGGCTTTCCGGCAGGGCCGCAGCAGTCACGTCTGCCAATGGCGAGAAGAACTCACGGTAGGCACCCTGCGCTTCTGAAACGCTGCCAGTCGGCATCGGCCGAGGAGCCTGATAGCCAGCGCCGGCACCGCGCCAGGCAGGCTGTGCTGCCGCTGGCTGATCCAGCGCGCTGGCAGCGAGGCTCATTTCGTTCTGTCCGGCGAATTCTCCGGCATCACGACCAGAAACCGTGGTTACCGGCGCCACGCTGGCTGGCGCGGCCAGCTGATCCTCGGGACGGACATCACCGAGCGCGCGGTGCAAGGTGCCGTAGAGGAAATCATGCACCATGCGATTGTCGCGAAAGCGAACCTCATGCTTGGTCGGATGGACGTTGACGTCCACCACTGCTGGGTCCACATCGAGGAACAACACGAAGGTCGGGTGTCGACCATTGAACAATACGTCGCGGTAAGCCTGCCGCACTGCATGGGCGACCAGCTTGTCGCGCACCATGCGTCCATTCACATAGAAATATTGCAGATCCGCCTGGCTACGGGAAAACGTCGGCAAACCGACCCAGCCCCAAAGATGCAGACCGGTGCGCTCAATCTCGACCGGCAACGCCTGTTCCAGAAAGGCGGGGCCGCACACCGACGCGACGCGGCGCCCCCGAGACGCAGGATCACTGGCCGGATGCAGCGCAAGCACCACCTTCCCGTTGTGGCGAAGATGGAAGGCGACATCGAACCGCGCCAGTGCCAGCCGCTTGATCACTTCCTGCAAGTGGTCGAACTCAGTCTTTTCAGTGCGCAAGAACTTACGACGTGCAGGCGTGTTGAAAAACAGGTCGCGCACCTCGACCGAGGTTCCGACCGGATGGGCAGCTGGCTGAACGCGCGCCTCCATGTCCCGACCTTCAGTCTCGACCTGCCAGGCCTCGGCAGCATCAGCCGTACGCGACGTCAGCGTTAATCGGGAGACCGAACTGATCGACGCCAGCGCCTCCCCCCGAAAACCCAGGCTCATGACACGCTCAAGGTCTTCCAGGTCACGGATCTTGCTGGTCGCATGCCGAGCCAGGGCCAGCGGCAAGTCATCGGCTGGAATTCCACAACCATCATCGCGCACCCGCAGCAGCTTTATCCCGCCTTGTTCAACGTCCACTTCAATACGGGTGGCACCGGAGTCGAGGCTGTTTTCCAGCAGCTCCTTGATCACCGAAGCCGGCCGCTCGACCACTTCACCCGCAGCAATTTGGTTCGCCAGCCGCGGACTCAGCAGCTGGATGCGCGCTGCCTCGATCATGGCTGCGAGGCCAGCGTGGTAGCGGGGATGTTCAGCGCTTGGCCGACTTTGATCACGTCGCTTTTCAAGCTATTGGCGCTACGCAACGCAGGCAGACTGATCTGATAGCGCTCGGCAAGCAGCGCCAAGCTTTCGCCAGAACGGACGACATGCTCGCGAGCCACGCTGGCGATTTTGCCGGAGTCGCGCATCCAGGCAACGTAGGTGCCGGGCGGGGGATTTTCATGGAAGAACTGTCGCACCCCACTATGGATGGAACGCGCGAGCGCCTGCTGATGGGCCGCAGTCTGTAGTTTGCGCGCCTCGGATGGATTGGAAATGAATCCGGTCTCCACCAGGATCGAAGGGATGTCGGGTGATTTCAGCACCATGAACCCGGCCTGCTCAACGCGGCGTTTGTGCAGAGGCGTGATTCGGCCCATGTTGCTCAGCACCTTTTGTCCGACGTTGAGACTGGAAGACAACGAGGCAGTCATCGACAGGTCCAGCAACACGCCGGCTAGCATCTGGTCCTTGTCGCCGAGGCTCACATTGCCGGCGCCGCCAATCAGGTCAGACCGGTTTTCGCTGTCGGCCAGCCACCGCGCAGTCTCCGATGTCGCGCCGCGATCCGACAATGCAAACACCGAAGCACCATAGGCTGACGACCGCGGCGCCGCATCGGCATGAATGGAGACGAACAGGTCAGCGCCCTTCTTGCGGGCAATCTCGGTGCGTTTACGCAAGGGGATAAAGTAATCACCGGTGCGCACCAACTCGGCGCGAAAGCCCTTGTCGGCGTTGATCTGGCGCTGCAGCTCTTTGGCCAGAGCCAACACAACGGTTTTCTCATACACCTTGCCCGGACCGATAGCGCCCGGATCTTCTCCGCCATGCCCAGCGTCGATCGCCACGACGATATCGCGCTTGCTGCTTGGCAGTGGAGGCAACTTGATCGCCGACAGGGTCGGCGAAACGGGTGCAGTCGGGGTACTCGGCGTGGAGGTCGCCGGCACGTTGGCAGTGGATGCCGCTGCCGCATCGGCAGCATTGTCGAACAGGTCGACGACCAACCGATGGCCGTATTGCTGGTTCGGCGTGAGCGTAAAGCTCTTTGGCGAAACCTCGGCGCTCAGGTCGATGACCACCCGCAAGGTGTCGGCGTCGTATTTCGCTGCGCGCAATCCAGAAATGGGCGTGTTCTGCAGCGGCAGCTGATCGAATGGCTTGGCCAGATTGGCGCCATCGACATCGATGACGATGCGATCCGGCGCCGTCAGAGTGAACACCTTGTGCTGGACCGGACCGGACAGGTCAAAGACCAACCGCGTGTTGTCAGGCGCTCGCCATAGACGCACGCTCTGGACGTCGGAAGCTGCCAGAACCTGCGTGGCCGCGAACATCAATGCCAAACCACTCACCAGCGCGCGCATGCGCATACCCAACCCCATGATGTTCATTGATTGCCGACGGTCAGGATGGAACACCAACCTTCACCGCGCTCGCCCTGTGGCGTCAGGCGCAGCATACGACCGGCCCCGTGCGGCGTAATGGTAATGTCCAGGTCAGCCTTTGGCAAAATACCGGCGCCACGTTCCGGCCACTCTACCAGGCACAGAGCGTCCCCTTCGAAATAGTCGCGAACGCCCAGAAATTCCAGTTCCTCAGGGTCGACAAGACGGTAAAGGTCGAAATGGAACACTCGTGCAGCCGAGGTTTCATAGGGTTCGACCAGGGTAAAGGTCGGGCTCTTAACCTTGCCCTCATGCCCAAGCCCACGAATCAACCCGCGCGACAGTGTGGTCTTACCGGCGCCGAGGTCGCCATGCAGATAAATCACGCCCCGACCGCCGGTTGCCTGAGCGATGCGCGCGCCCAGCAACAGCATGGCATCTTCGTCGGCAGCAAACAGCGTTACGTCAGACATGGCGAATGCTCCTCGAGTAACTGGCGGACCATCGGGATCAGATCGGCGGCAACCAGCCCTCGGCCTGCGGCACCAAGACGCTCACCCGCCACCGCATGCAGCCAGACAGCAAGACAGGCCGCCTCGAAAGGCGCCAGCCCCTGCGCCAGCAATGCACCAGCCACACCCGCCAACACATCGCCGAGCCCCGCGCTGGCCATAGCTGGATGCCCGCGATCACACAGTGCAAGCCGGCCGTCGCGGTCGGCGATCAGGGTTCCAGCGCCCTTGAGCAGTACGGCACAACCGAAGCGCGCAGCAAGAGCGCGCGCGGCGGCTGGTCGATCGGCCTGCACCTCGGCCACAGAGATGTCCAACAATCGTGCGGCCTCACCGGGATGCGGTGTGAGTAAGCAATCGCTAGGAAGGTCCACCGCGCCGGCTGCTAGCAGATTCAACGCATCGGCGTCCCACACCTGCGGAACGTGACATTGCGGTGCCAGCGACAGCAAGCTGCGCCCCCACGGGGCCTGCCCCAGACCTGGCCCGATCACCAGAACATCGGCCCGTTGGGCCAGCGCCGTCAATGCATAAGTCGACTCGACGCCGCTGCACATGATTTCCGGGCGCCGGACCAGCGAGGCGGTGACATGTTCCGGGCGTGTCGCCAGGGTCACCATGCCGGCACCACAGCGCAGTGCAGCTTCGGCACTGAGCAACGCGGCGCCGCCAGTGCCGAGATCGCCACCGATGACCAGCACCTGACCAAAGCTTCCTTTATGAGCAGTTGGCGACCGGGGTGCGAGGGTCGGCAAGCTCGCCTCGCACAAGCGCAGGGCGGACGGCTCGATCTGGTCGATGACCTGCGCATCGGCCTGCAGATCATCGAATATCAGCGTTCCGATTCGATCCGGACCCTGGCCAGTAAACAGACCGAGTTTGAGGCCGATAAAGGTCACAGTCAGCTCGGCCCGCACAACCTCCCCGAGCAGATGCCCCGTGTCGGCACACAGCCCCGACGGCAGGTCGACCCCAAGGATCGGCAGCGCGCTGTCGTTCATTGCGCGAATGACGCTCGCGTAGGGTTCGCGAACCTCTCCGGTGATCCCAGTGCCTAGCAGCGCATCGACCAGCACACCGCGCAGATCGGCATCGGACGTCCAAGGCGTCACGCTGACGCCGGCTGCCCGCGCTTCAGCAAAGGCCTGTGCGGCATCGCCCTGTAATTGCAGAGGATCGCCGACTGCAATGACCCGAACCTTACGACCGGCACGCTGCGCCAGCGCTGCGATCAGATACCCATCGCCGGCGTTGTTACCGCGCCCGGCCAACACGGTGATTTCCTCAACGTCCGGCCAACGTCGGCGCAATGCGCGCCAGGCGGCATGGGCGGCACGCTGCATAAGGTCGAAACCAGGCGTCCCCGCCGCGATCAGCCGGGCGTCGAGCTCACGTACCTTAGCGGCAGAGTAGAGAGGACTGGGAAGTGTATCGGTGGTCTGGGACATGAATCACCCGTGCGAATATCTGGCAGAATTATACGCATGCGCCTACCCGGCCGCCCGTGGCGAGTCGGCGGCGGATTGATAGAAAAGATTGCCGCCCGAGAGCGAGCTGCGCGGCGGGTTCAACAGCTGCCGGTTCGCCAGGCAAAACCGCAGCCCGCCCTTACATTGCAGCAACGCCGACGACTCTACGCCATGTCCAGCACCACCCTCGACCCAGCCGCTCTTGCCGACTCCATCAAGGAGTGGGGCCGCGAGCTTGGCTTTCAGCAGGTCGGCATTACTGGCGTCGATCTGGGCGAGCATGAAGCGCACCTCGAGCGCTGGCTAGCGGCCGGCTATCAAGGAGAGATGGACTATATGGCTGCCCATGGCAGCAAACGTTCCCACCCGGAGCAACTGGTGCCAGGCACGTTAAGGGTGATCTCGTTGCGCATGGACTACCTGCCCGGCGACACCCGCATGGCCGAGCAACTGGCGCAGCCCGAAAAAGCCTATGTGTCGCGCTACGCGCTAGGCCGGGACTATCACAAACTGATCCGCAAACGCCTGCAACAGCTGGCCGAGCGCATCCAGCACGTGATCGGCCCCTTCGGCTTTCGCGCCTTCGTCGACAGCGCGCCAGTGTTGGAAAAGGCGGTGGCGCAGCAGGCCGGCCTCGGCTGGATCGGCAAGAACACCCTGGTTCTCAACCGCAAGGCGGGCAGTTGGTTCTTTCTCGGCGAGTTGTTTGTCGACATCGCCCTCCCCGTCGACGAGCCAACCGATCGCGACCATTGCGGCAGTTGCCATGCCTGTCTGGACGTTTGCCCAACGGATGCGTTCGTCGGCGAACGGGTGCTGGATGCGCGCAAATGCATTTCCTACCTGACCATCGAGCTGAAAGGCCCGATCCCCGTCGAGCTACGGTCGAAGATCGGTAACCGCGTGTTCGGCTGCGACGACTGCCAGATCGTCTGCCCCTGGAATCGCTTCGCCAAGCCAACCCAGCAGACCGACTTCCAGCCACGTCACAGCCTGGACAACGCCGAGCTGGCAACGCTGTTCCGCTGGACCGAAGAAGAGTTTCTCAGCCGCACCGAGGGTTCGCCCCTGCGCCGCACCGGCTATCAGAGCTGGCTGCGCAATCTCGCCGTGGGGCTGGGTAACGCGCCATCGAGCATTCCGGTACTCGAAGCACTGCAGGCACGCCGCGACGACCCCTCTGAGCTGGTGCGCGAGCATGTCCAATGGGCGCTGGCGCAGCATGAGCAACGGCCTCCGGCTCTTCCGCATACCAAGGATTAGCCGGCACACAGGTTACGCCGGAGCAACCACTGTGGCGGCACTCAATTCAAGCAACGCCTCCCCGTCCAGGGTCTCCTGTTGCAGCAGTCGCTGAGCGCTGCGCTCCAGCAGCTCTCGGCGCGCTTCGAGCAGCGTCAGGCTGCGTTGGAAGGATGCCTGCACCAGTTCCTGTACTTCCTCGTCGATGGCCGTGGCGGTACTTTCCGCGTAATCATGCTGCGGCTTGAGGCCGAGCATCGCTTCGTTGCCCAGGAAAGAACTGGGCTCGCGCTCCAACACCATGTGCCCGAGCCGCCGGGACATGCCGTAGCGGGTGACCATGGCCCGGGCAATATCGGTGACCTTGGCCAGGTCGTCCGCCGCACCGGTGGACAGGTGGGCGAACACCAGCCACTCCGCTGCGCGCCCGCCGAGCAGCACGGCCATCTTGTTTTCGAGCTCCTCGCGGGTCATCAGGAAGCGGTCCTCGATGGGCCGCTGGATGGTATAGCCCAGCGCGCCCATGCCGCGCGGGATGATCGAGACCTTGTGCACCGGATCGACACCCGGCAGCGCCATGGCGACCAGTGCGTGGCCCATCTCGTGATACGCGACAATTTCCCGCTCGCGCGGGTTGAGCAAACGGTTGCGCTTCTCCAGACCGGCGACGATGCGCTCAATGGCGGCGGTGAAATCTGTCATGGCCACCGCCTCGGCATTGCGCCGGGTCGCCAGCAGCGTCGCCTCGTTGACCAGATTGGCCAGGTCTGCGCCGGTGAACCCTGGCGTCAGCGCGGCGATGGCCTGGGGATCGACATCGGTGTCCAGCCGCGCCTTTTTCAAGTGCACGTCGAGAATTTGCACCCGCCCGACCTTGTCCGGCCGATCCACCAGCACCTGACGGTCGAACCGGCCGGCACGTAGCAATGCCGGGTCGAGAATTTCCGGCCGGTTGGTGGCGGCCAGCAAGACCAACCCACTGGACGTATCGAAACCGTCCATCTCCACCAGCAACTGGTTGAGCGTCTGCTCCTTCTCGTCGTGCCCGCCGGACATCGGCCCGGCGCCACGAGCGCGGCCAAGGGCGTCCAGTTCATCAATGAAGATGATTGCCGGCGCCTGGGCCCTCGCCTGTTCAAACAGGTCACGTACCCGCGCCGCGCCCACCCCGACGAACATCTCGACGAACTCTGAGCCAGAAATGGAGTAGAACGGCACCCTTGCCTCACCGGCCACGGCTCGCGCCAGCAGCGTCTTGCCGGTGCCGGGCGGGCCGACCAGCAGCACGCCCTTGGGCATGCGTCCGCCGAGGCGGCCGTAGGTTTTCGGATCACGCAGGAATTCGATGATTTCCTTCAGCTCGTCCTTGGCCTCGTCGACGCCGGCCACGTCGGCGAAGCTCACTTTCATGTCGGTCTCGACGTAAACCCGCGCCTTGCTCTTGCCGATCTGCATCATGCCGCCGCCACCCAGGCCGCTGCCGAGGCGACGGATGAGGAACAGCCAGATGCCGAAGAACAACACGGCCGGAACGATCCACGACAGCAGGTCCCGCACCAGCGTGCTTTCCACCTTGCCGGTGTAGCGCACCGGATATTGCTGCAGGTGCTCGGCCAGCTGCGGTTCGACGCGATTGCTGACGAAGCGTCGCTGGCCGCTGGGCAAGGGTTCCTTGAACGACCCTTCGATACGCCGCTCGGTGATCGCCAGCTCATCGATGCGTCCGTCTTTGAGGTGCTGTTCGAACTCGCTGTAAGGGATCGTCGCCACTTCCTGCTGTGCCGTCAGCAGGTACTGGATGCCGAGAAACGCCAGGACGGCGAACATCCAATAGCTGACATGAAATCCGGCTTTCTCTTTCACCCTGCTCTCCTTGTATCGCCAACCAAGCGCACACGTTTTGGCTACCGGTGACTATGCCTCCTTCAGAACAGCCGCGCTGGACTCAGATCAGTAATAGCCAACCTAACTGCCACCTCTGGCACTTCAGAGGCCGCCGCTGACACCAAGCCCGATGCCGAGCACCGCAGCCAGAGCGAAGGGCAACAGCAGCGTGTCGAGCAACGCGCTGGCCGGCAGGTCGATGGCTGCATGCCTGGGTGGCTCGGCACCGAAACGGTCCAGCGGACAGCAACCGCCGTTGAGGCTGTACCAGTCCAGGCGAGTGCCGGAGTAGACGACGGGCGCGCCGGGCTTGGCAGCATCGAGGGTGCGCACCGTGGCGCAACCGGAGAGCAGTAGGACGAGCGCCAGCGTTGAGCCGAGCCGGATAGTCGATCGTTTCATCGGCGCTTCCTCATGGGTTGGGCGAACGCAGGTGCGGCCGTGCTTAATCGTCGCTGACGATATGGTGCTCGCCCCAGCGCGGCAGCATGTCCTGCGGGATGTTGAGCAGGTTGAGGACGCGCGCGACCACGAAATCCACCAGATCGTCGATGGTCTGCGGCTGATGATAGAAGCCCGGAGACGCCGGGAGGATGGTGGCGCCGAGGTTGGACAGCTTGAGCATGTTCTCCAGGTGAATGCTCGAATACGGTGCTTCGCGAGGCACCAGAATCAGCTGGCGACGCTCCTTGAGCGCCACGTCCGCGGCGCGCTCGATCAGGTTGTTGCAGGCGCCCGTGGCGATTGCCGATAGGGTGCCGGTCGAGCACGGCACCACCACCATGGCAGTCGGTGCGCCGGAACCGGATGCCGGTGGTGCCATCCAGTCTTCTTTGGCGAACACACGGATTTGCCCGGCCGCGGCACCCGTGTATTCAGAGAGAAACGCCTGCATGGCCTGTGGTTTGGCCGGCAGCACGACATCGGTCTCGGTTGCCATCACCAGTTGCGCCGCCTTGGAAATCAGAAAATGGACCTCGCGGTCTTCCTGGATCAGGCAGTCGAGCAGGCGCAAGCCATATTGCGCGCCGGATGCTCCGGTCATGGCCAGGGTGATGCGTTCGGGGCCGCTCATTATCTGTTTCCTTGTTATTGCTTTGTCGTTTTTGGTGGGCTGAAGCCCACCCTACGGGCGTCGATGGTCACCGAAGTAGGGTGGGCCGGGCGGCGCTCCGCTTCAGCCCACCAAAGCGGATTTACGCCAACGCCTCGGCCAATTTCTTGTGCAACCCACCAAAACCACCGTTGCTCATAACCACCACCTGAGTACCCGGCGTGGCATCGGCTTTGACCTTGGCGATGATCGACTCAAGTGAGTCGCACACAGTCGTTTCCACAGGCGAGCCGGCCACGGTGGCCGCCAGGTCCCAACCGAGATTCGGCGGTGCGTACCAGATCGCCTGATCGGCCAGCGCCACCGATTCGGCCAGGCCCTCGCGGTGAGCGCCGAGCTTCATCGAATTCGAGCGCGGTTCGACCACGGCAATGATGGGCGTATCGCCGACGCGCTTGCGCAAGCCGTCGAGCGTGGTGGCAATGGCGGTTGGGTGATGGGCGAAGTCGTCGTAGATGGTCACGCCGTTGACTTCTGCGACCTTTTCCATGCGCCGCTTGACGCTCAAGAACTCACTCAGCGCCTCGGCGCCCTGCTTGGGCAGCACGCCGACATGGCGCGCCGCCGCCAGGGTGGCCAGTGCATTGTTGACGTTGTGCAGGCCAGTCAACTCCCAGTCGACCACACCCTGTACGGCGCCCTCGAAGATCACCTCGAAGCGCGAACCGTCGGCGCTGAGCAGGTTGGCCTTCCATTGCCCGCCTTCGCCGGTGGTCTGCACCGGCGTCCAGCAGCCCATGCCGATGACACGTTTGAGCGCCGTTTCAGACTCGGGATGAATGATCAGGCCTTCACTGGGGACGGTGCGCACCAGATGGTGGAACTGCCGTTCGATGGCCGCGAGGTCCGGGAAGATGTCGGCGTGGTCGAATTCCAGGTTGTTCAGGATCGCCGTACGCGGACGGTAATGGACGAACTTGCTGCGCTTGTCGAAGAAGGCGCTGTCGTATTCGTCGGCCTCGACCACGAAGAACGGCGTACCGCCCAGGCGCGCCGAGATGCCGAAGTTCTGCGGCACACCGCCGATGAGAAAACCCGGGCTCATGCCGGCGTGTTCCAGCACCCAGGCGAGCATGCTGCTGGTGGTGGTCTTGCCGTGCGTGCCAGCAGCCGCCAGCACCCAGCGCCCCTGCAGCACGTGATCGGCCAGCCATTGCGGGCCGGACACATAGGGCAGGCCCTTGTTGAGTACGTATTCCACCGCCGGGTTGCCGCGCGACAGCGCATTGCCGATCACTACCAGATCCGGCGCCGGCTCGAGCTGGCTGGGCTCGTAGCCTTGCGTCAGTTCGATGCCCTGGGCTTCGAGCTGCGTGCTCATGGGTGGGTAGACGTTGGCGTCCGAGCCGGTGACGCGGTGGCCCAGTTCCTTGGCCAGCACTGCGAGCGATCCCATGAAGGTGCCGCAGATGCCGAGAATATGGATATGCATGAATGACCTCTGAAAAGCGCCGCGCCGGGCAATCGGATCAGGCGGCACAGCCACGCCTGTCGGCGCCGAAAACTGCGGCGCAGATTAGCACAGCACTGGCGCTGCCAATGCCCGACCAGCGGTACACCGCACGTCGCCTCGCCAGCCGACGAACGGACTTTGTTCTACGCTGGATCACAGCAGTCCAACACAATTACAAGTCCCGGAGACTCATCATGCGTTACGCCCATCCCGGCAGCGAAGGCGCTGTCGTTTCCTTCAAGTCCCGTTACGGCAACTACATCAACGGCGAGTTCGTCGAGCCGGCCAACGGGCAATACTTCACCAACCTGTCCCCGGTAAACGGCCAGCCTATCGCCGAATTCCCCCGCTCCGACGCCGCCGACATCGAAAAAGCCCTGGATGCCGCGCATGCCGCCGCCGATGCCTGGGGCAAAACCAGCGTGCAGGCGCGCTCGCTGGTCCTGTTGAAGATTGCCGACCGTATCGAGCAGAACCTCGAAATGCTTGCCATCACCGAAACCTGGGATAACGGCAAGGCCGTGCGTGAAACCCTGAACGCCGACATCCCATTGGCTGCAGACCACTTCCGCTACTTCGCTGGGTGCATCCGCGCGCAGGAAGGCACCGCCGCCGAGATCGACGAGCACACCGCGGCTTATCATTTCCACGAACCGCTGGGCGTGGTTGGGCAGATCATCCCTTGGAATTTCCCGATTCTCATGGCCGCCTGGAAGCTCGCCCCTGCGCTGGCCGCGGGCAACTGCGTGGTCTTGAAGCCGGCCGAGCAAACGCCGCTCGGGATCGCCGTGCTCATGGAAGTCATCGGCGACCTACTGCCGCCGGGTGTGCTCAACGTGGTGCAGGGCTACGGGCGCGAAGCCGGCGAAGCCCTGGCGAGCAGCAAGCGCATCGCCAAGATCGCCTTCACCGGCTCCACCCCGGTGGGCTCGCACATCATGAAGCGCGCCGCTGAGGCCATCATCCCGAGCACCGTTGAGCTGGGAGGCAAGAGCCCGAACATCTACTTCGAAGACATCATGCAGGCCGAGCCGACGTTCATCGAGAAAGCCGCCGAAGGCCTGGTACTGGGCTTCTTCAACCAGGGCGAAGTCTGCACCTGCCCGTCGCGGGCGCTGGTGCAGGAGTCGATCTACGGGCCGTTCATGGAAGCGGTGATGAAGAAGGTCGCGCAGATCAAGCGCGGCGACCCGCTGGACACGGACACCATGGTCGGCGCTCAGGCCAGCCAGCAGCAGTTCGACAAGATCATGTCCTACCTGGAAATCGCCAAGCAGGAAGGCGCCGAAGTGCTCACTGGCGGCGGCGTGGAGAAACTCGAAGGCTCGCTCGCCACCGGCTATTACATCCAGCCGACCCTGCTCAAGGGCACCAACAAGATGCGTGTGTTCCAGGAGGAAATCTTCGGCCCGGTCATCGGCGTCACGACCTTCAAGGACGAAGCCGAAGCCCTGGCCATCGCCAATGACACCGAGTACGGCCTGGGTGCAGGCGTCTGGACCCGCGACATCAACCGCGCCTATCGCATGGGCCGGGCGATCAAGGCCGGACGCGTGTGGACCAACTGCTACCACCTCTACCCGGCGCATGCGGCGTTCGGTGGCTACAAGAAGTCCGGCGTCGGTCGCGAAACCCACAAGATGATCCTCGACAGCTACCAGCAGACCAAGAACCTGCTGATCAGCTACGACATCAATCCTCTCGGGTTCTTCTAGCCCATAAACAGTGCCCGCCCACGCCGCAAGGCGTCGGGCTGGTGCACGCGTGGCTGCCTTTTCACTCAAGAGGTCCCCAAACGCAGTAGAAACCGCAAAGGCACAGCGCTTGCTTTAACGATCCTGCCGTACCCGAACCCATCAAAGGATGATTCCCATGGCTCTCGAACACAGCAGTGCAACACCCCCTTCCCACGCCATCGATTTCGAAGCAGTTGGCAGCACCTATTTCCAGGAACGCGAACTGAAGAAAGGCGCCGCCGGTTGGGTGCTGCTGGTGGGCCTGGGCGTCGCCTACGTGATTTCCGGCGACTATGCCGGCTGGAACTTCGGCCTCGCTCAGGGCGGCTGGGGCGGGCTGTTCATCGCCACGCTGCTGATGGCGACCATGTACCTGTGCATGTGCTTTTCACTCGCCGAACTCTCTTCGATGATTCCCACAGCAGGCGGCGGCTATGGTTTCGCCCGAAGCGCCTTCGGCCCGCTGGGAGGCTTTCTCACCGGCACGGCGATCCTGATCGAGTACGCAATCGCCCCCGCAGCCATCGCCGTGTTCATTGGCGCTTACTGCGAATCGCTGTTCGGCATTGGCGGCTGGGCGATCTACCTGGCGTTCTACATCATCTTTATTGGCATCCATATCTTCGGCGTCGGCGAGGCGTTGAAGCTGATGTTCATCATCACCGCGATTGCTGCGCTGGCCTTGGGCGTCTTCATCGTCGCGATGGTGCCGCACTTCTCGGTCGATAAACTGCTCGACATCGCGCCGACCACCGCCGCCGGCGCCAGCAGCTTTCTGCCCTATGGCTATGTGGGCATCTGGGCAGCTATCCCTTACGCGATCTGGTTCTTCCTTGCGGTCGAGGGCGTACCGCTGGCCGCCGAGGAAACCAAGAACCCGCAGCGCGACATGCCGCGTGGGCTGATCGGTGCCATGCTGATTCTGGTGGCCTTTGCCGGCCTGATCCTGTTGGTCGGGCCTGGCGGGGCTGGCTCCAGCACCCTCGTGGAATCCGGCAATCCGCTAGTCGAGGCGCTGACCACCGCCTACGGGTCGTCCACCTGGATGAGCGGTTTCGTCAATCTGGTCGGGCTGGCCGGCCTCATCGCCAGCTTCTTCTCGATCATCTACGCCTACTCCCGGCAGATTTTCGCGTTGTCACGGGCTGGCTACCTGCCGCGCAAACTGTCGCTGACTAACAAGAACAAGGCGCCGGTTATGGCCTTGATTATCCCCGGCGTGATCGGCTTCCTGCTCTCGCTCACCGGCCAGGGCGATCTGCTGATTCTGGTCGCTGTGTTCGGCGCAACCATCTCCTACGTGCTGATGATGGCCTCGCATATCGTGCTGCGGATGCGCCGTCCGGACCTGCATCGCCCATACAAGACGCCCGGTGGCGTACTGACTTCCGGCGTCGCGCTGGTGCTGGCCTGCATCGCAGTGGTGGCGGGCTTCCTCGTCGACCCACGGGTGGTCATTGCCGCCGCGGTGATCTATGGCGTCTTCATCGCCTACTTCGCGATCTACAGCCGTCATCATCTGGTGGCTGGCACGCCGGAAGAGGAATTCGCGGCGATCGAGAGTGCCGAGGCGGCGTTGCACAAATAAGGGGGCTGTATGGCGGGATACACGCACAGCGTAGGCGGCACTAACTGGCGCTTCGACAGCCTGCGCGAGGTAATGGCCAAGGCCAGCCCGGCGCGCTCCGGTGATTTCCTCGCGGAAGTCGCAGCGGGCAGCGACGCCGAGCGCGTGGCCGCACAGATGTGCCTGGCGCAGATCCCGCTCAAGCGCTTTCTCGAAGAGGCGTTGATCCCGTACGAGACCGACGAAGTCACCCGGCTGATCATCGACGGCCACGACACCGACGCCTTCGCCCCGGTCAGCCATCTGACCGTGGGCGATTTTCGCAACTGGCTGCTGGGTGATGACGCCGACGAGGCTGCGCTCAAGGCGCTCGCGCCTGGCCTGACACCCGAGATGGTCGCTGCAGTGTCGAAGATCATGCGCGTACAGGACCTGATCCTCGTCGCGCAGAAAGTGCGCGTCGTCACCCGCTTTCGCAACACCATCGGCCTGCGCGGGCGCATGTCCACCCGCCTGCAACCCAATCACCCCACCGACGAAGCCGCCGGGATCGCCGCCAGCATCGTCGACGGGCTGCTCTACGGTAACGGCGACGCGGTGATCGGCATCAACCCGGCCACCGACAGCACCAGCGGCATCTGCGACCTGTTGAAGATGCTCGACGCCATCATCCAGCGTTACGACATACCGACCCAGGGCTGCATTCTCACCCACGTCACCACCTCCATCGAAGCGATCAACCGTGGCGCGCCGCTGGATCTCGTGTTCCAGTCCATCGCCGGCACCGAAGCGGCGAACAGCAGTTTCGGGATCAACCTGGCGGTTCTGCAGGAGGGCTACGAGGCCGGTTTGTCGCAGAATCGCGGCACGGTCGGGGATAACCTGATGTACTTCGAGACCGGCCAGGGCAGCGCCTTGTCGGCCAACGCGCACCATGGCGTCGACCAGCAGACCTGCGAGGCCCGCGCCTACGCCGTGGCGCGCAAATTCAAGCCGCTACTGGTCAATACCGTGGTCGGCTTCATCGGCCCGGAGTACCTCTACAACGGCAAGCAGATCATCCGCGCCGGTTTGGAAGATCACTTCTGCGCCAAGCTGCTCGGCGTGCCCATGGGCTGCGACATCTGCTACACCAACCATGCCGAAGCCGATCAGGACGACATGGATGTGCTGCTGACCCTGCTTGGTACCGCCGGTATCAACTTCATCATGGGCATCCCGGGCTCGGACGATGTGATGCTCCACTACCAGACCACTTCGTTCCACGACGCGCTCTATCTGCGCCAGAGCCTGGGGCTCAGGCCAGCGCCAGAGTTCGAGGAATGGCTGGCGAAGATGGACATCCTGCGCCAGGACGGCGGACGGCTGCGGATGGGTGAACAGCTCCCGCCCGCCTTTCGCCAGGCGCTGGAGCGGATGGCATGAGGCCGTTTAGTCATAGCGGCCCATTGGTGGCTGAATCGGCCAGGTGCATGCATCGGATCGCCAGCGAGGACTGGGCGTCCCCCTTGCTCCTACAGGTCCTGCACAGCCCTGCTTCTCGTAGGAGCCAGCTTGCTGGCGATCACAACCACCTAGCGCTATCCAATCAGCACGCCCGGAGCATCACGGAGCAACAGCAATGAGCACGCGCCCGCCCACCGCCATTACCAACCCCTGGAGCCACCTGCGCCACCTCACCCCGGCGCGTATCGCTTTGGGTCGTGCGGGCACCAGCCTGCCCACCGATGCCCAGCTGGATTTCCAGTTCGCTCATGCGCAGGCACGCGACGCCGTGCATCTATCCCTCGACACCGAAGAACTGGCTCATCAGCTTCAGGACAAAGGGTTCAGGACCCTGCAACTGCGCTCCGCAGCCGCTGACCGCTACATTTACCTCCAGCGCCCGGACCTGGGACGACGGCTGGACGAGCCTTCCGCCGAACAGCTGACAGACCACACCACTGAACACGCCGAGGGCTACGACCTGGCGATCGTCATTGCCGATGGCCTGTCAGCGCTCGCCGTCCAGCGCCACGCCCTACCCTTGCTTCAGCGCATCGAAGAACAGATCGAAAAGGATGGCTGGAGCCTCGCCCCCATCAGCCTGGTGCAACAGGGCCGTGTCGCGCTGGGCGATGAAGTGGGCGAGCGGCTCAAGGCGAAGATGGTGGTGATGCTCGTGGGCGAACGCCCAGGCTTGAGCTCGCCGGACAGCCTCGGCCTGTACTTCACCTACGACCCGAAGGTCGGCCGTACCGATGCCGATCGCAACTGCATCTCCAACATCCGCCTGGAGGGCCTGAACTACAACCTAGCCGCGCACCGCCTGATCCACCTGATGCGCGAAGCCTGCCGCCGCCAACTCTCAGGGGTGACGCTGAAGGACGAAGCGGAAGTGCTCAGCCTCGACGACGACAAGCCGAAGACCGGCAACTTCCTGCTGGGTTGAACCGCAGCAAATTCGATACGTTGCAAGCCGAGTCACCGAGCGGCCGCTCAGGCTCCCGGCAACACCAGAACCGCGTCGATTTCGAACAGCATTCCATCCAGCGCCAGCCGTGGCACTGGAATCAGGGTGCAGGCTGGCTTCATCTCCGTGCCGAACGCCCGCTCCAATTCCTCTCCCAGCACGCCCAACCGCTGCTCGCTGTGATCGACGATCAACACCGTCAGTTTTGCGACCTGCGCAGGCTCCCCACCGGCCGCCTCGATGCCGATCAGCAGGTTGGCCATGGCCTGCCGCACCTGCTCACGAAAGTCATCCGATAGCCGACCGTCCTCGGTCTCCCCGCCCTGCCCGGCAATGAACGCCAACCGCGCGCCAGCAGGCACCATCGCGATATGGGAGTAACCGTTCGGCGCCGGGTCGTACAGACCAGGCGGATTGATCATCGCGGGTCTGGATGATGTCTTCGAATCATTCATGCTGCCTCCAATGTCAGGTTGGGAGCGGAAGCGCCGCCTCCTCGACCCACCATAGCGAAGCGGCGACTCGATGACGACCCGACAGCTTGCCGATGGTCCGCACCCCGCTTAAGGTTGTCGCCCCCTGGCTGGAGGCTTTTTCATGTGGTCATTTCGCGATTGGCGCCGCAAACGCATCCTCGCCCGCCTCGCCATCGAACCTGCCCTCTGGCAGCGCATACTGGACAGCCTGCCGATCCTCGACGGCTTGACCCAGGAGGAAACCGAGCGCCTGCGTGAGCGCAGCCTCCTGTTTCTGCATGCCAAGCGCCTGACCGCCCTGCCCGGCGTCGAACTGCAGCCGGCAGATCGCCTGCGCCTGGCCGCGCAAGCGCAGCTGCCGCTGCTGCATCTGGCCGATCTGGACTGGTACCAAGGCTTCCATGAAATCGTGATATACCCGGGCGACTTTCACAGCCCGCAGAAGCACCGCGACTCGGCCGGCGTGGTGCATGAGTGGGACGGCCAGCACAGCGGTGAGGCCTGGCTGCAGGGCCCTGTCATTCTGGCCTGGCCCGGGGTTAAGGAAAGCGGCAGCTGGGAAGGCTACAACCTGGTGATCCACGAGCTCGCGCATAAGCTCGACATGCTCAACGGCGATGCCAACGGCCTTCCGCCACTGCACGCCAACATGCATATCGAGAGCTGGGCGACGGCGATGCAAAGCGCCTATGACAGGCTCAACCGAACGCTGGACGCCAACCCAGACGCCCATACCGACATTGATCCCTATGCCGCCGAAAATCCGGCCGAGTTCTTCGCCGTCACCAGCGAATACTTCTTCAGCGCGCCGGATCTGCTGCACCAGAGCTATCCCGAGGTGTACGCCCAGCTCCAGGCCTTCTACCGCCAGGACCCACTGACGCGTCTTCGAGACCTGCAAACGAGCCATCCCGACTACGCGGAACCTCACTGACCTGGGGCCGTCGAATGCGCGCATGACGTGCCAGCCAAGTCCGCTACGCCCGGCATGGCAAAACGCCCGACACTGCGCCTATAATCGCGCCCACTTTTTTCGCCCCAGGCCGCCTCGGCCGACCACGGAGCAATGTTCATGAGCTACAGCAAAGTCCCGGCCGGCAAAGACCTGCCAAACGACATCTACGTCGCCATCGAAATCCCGGCCAACCACGCGCCGATCAAATACGAAATCGATCACGACACCGACTGCCTGTTCGTCGACCGCTTCATGGCCACGCCGATGTTCTACCCGGCCAACTACGGCTTCATCCCTCACACCCTGGCCGACGATGGCGACCCGCTAGACGTACTGGTCGTGACGCCCTACCCAGTTGCCCCAGGCTCCGTCATCCGCTGCCGTCCAGTGGGCGTGCTGAACATGACCGACGAAGCCGGCGGCGACGCCAAGTTGATTGCCGTCCCGCATGACAAGCTGAGCCAGCTGTACGTGGACGTGAAGGAATACACCGACCTGCCGCCGCTGCTGATCGAGCAGATCAAGCACTTCTTCGAGAACTACAAGGATCTCGAGAAGGGCAAGTGGGTCAAGGTCGAAGGCTGGGAAGGCGCCGACGCCGCCCGCGCCGCCATCATCAAAGCTGCCGAGGCTTATCAGAAGTAAGCCGAAGCACTGAAGAAAAGCCGGCCACAAGCCGGCTTTTTTATGCCTCGATTTTCGTACTACCTCATTTGAACGTGAGCTTGCTCCCGGCGTTAAACCGTCCGCCCCGGCGCGGGTTCGTAATACGACCGAAGCCGCCGTTGATTCGCAGATTGTCGTAGTAGTCGCGGCCGAACAGGTTAACGACGCCCAAATGAGCCTCCCAGCGCTGATCGCTATCCAGCAGAGGCCAGCCACTACGTGCATTGGTGGCGACATCGCCGGCTACGCGGCTCTCGTTGGCGCTGTAGCGCATTGTTGCTCCTGCGCCCTCAAATTGACCGGCACTTACCAGTCCTTACCGCTTGTAGCGAAGGTAGACATCACCTGCGCGAGACGTTACAGCTGGACACGCGTCTGCCGCACGCCTCAAACGAAGCTTGAGCACGCCGCAGGTCAACGATCAGCCGGCGACAGCAACCTGCCCGACGAAGTATCGACACCAGATCACACAAAACCCGCTGCGGACTGTCTATCAGAGGTGATCTCGTAGAACCGTGGGCAATGACCGTTAGACTAGCGGCATGGTTTTACTTGTCATCCCGTGCAATACCTAAGAAACAGCTCTAAGTCATATTGGATTTGCGATGACCACCACCTACAACGTCGCATTGGTAAGCCTGTCCATCCTGATCGCGATCGCAGGCTCTTTCACCGCGCTGGACCTGGCCAGCCGAGCTCGTGCCTCGGCAGACTGGATTCGCCACGCCTGGTTATGCGCAGCGGCTGTGTGCATGGGCGGCAGCATTTGGTCGATGCACTTTGTCGGAATGCTCGCGTTCGGCATGCCCGGCATGCAGATTCGATACGACATACCCCTGACGCTCTGGTCGCTGGTCGTCCCCATCGTCGTGACAGCCGTAAGCTTTTTGGCTGTGGCCAGCCGCGGGCTGACTCGTACCACGCTGGGAATTGGCGGCCTGTTCATGGGGCTCGGGATCGGCGCAATGCATTACATGGGTATGGCTGCGATGACGATGCATGCGCAGCTTTCCTATGACCCGCTGTGGGTGACCATCTCGTTCTGCATCGGCATCGGCGCAGCTACCGTTGCACTCTGGCTCTCCACTCGAAGCCGGCGCTTGTCGCTGCAGGCCATCTCGGCTGTTGCCATGGGCTTCGCCGTGGCGGGTATGCATTACTCCGCGATGGCTGGTGCACATTTCACGCCGCTGGACGATGCGACGCCAGCGCTTCCGGGTGGTGGCCTGGACCTGCTGACGCTAGCGCTGGCGGTTGCCGGGTCGACCTTCGTCGTGCTTTTTCTGGGGCTTACTGCATCGATGTACGACAGGCGCATGGCGAGCCTCAGCGAGCGCGAAGCCGCAGCGCTGCGCCAGAGTGAAGAGCGATTTCGCGAGCTGTACAGCAAGACGCCGTTGCCGCTGCATTCGCTGGACGAACAGGGTCGGCTGGAATCGGTGAGCGATGCCTGGTTGGTGTTGATGGGCCATCGACGTGAGGACGTCATCGGCCGGCCGCTGATCAACTTCATGACCGAGCGTTCCGCACGGCAGATGCTTAGCCAGGACTGGCCCGCGTTATTGAAAACAGGCGAATGCCTTAACGCCGAGTACCGACTGGTGGCCCGAGCGGGTGCGTTCATCGACGTCCTGGCCTCAACCCGGCTCGAACAGACAACCCAAGGCCCTCTCATCATAGGTGGCCTGGTGAACATTACTGAACGCCGCCACGCCGAGGCGGCGCTGCGTCAGGCGCAAAAGATGGAAGCCATCGGTAAGCTCACCGGCGGCATCGCTCATGACTTCAACAACCTGCTTGCAGTAGTAGGCGGAAATCTTGAACTGCTTCGCAAGCGGCTGCCGCACGACACGACGCGTACAGCCCCCCTGATCGACAACGCGTTGCTGGCGACACAGCGCGGTGCGAGCCTGGTGCAGCGAATGCTGGCATTCGCGCGCAAACAAGAGCTGAATCCCAGTTCGGTCGTGCTGCAAGACCTGGTGCTGAACATGCGCGAGCTGCTACGCCGCTCTGTCAACACCAATATCAACATCGAAACTCGGTTCCCCCTCAGCTTGCCGCCGGCTTACGTGGATGCGAACCAGCTCGAAATGGTGCTGATCAACCTGGTAGTCAATGCTCGGGATGCCATGGCAACGGGCGGCACCATCTGCATCGAGGGGCAGCTGCGCGCGGCATCGGAAGGCATGCAGGAATACGTCGCCTTGATCGTGCGTGACACCGGTATCGGCATGAGCCAGGAAACGCTCGCACGCGCCACGGAACCCTTCTTCACCACCAAGGGACCGGGCAAGGGTACGGGCCTTGGTCTATCGATGGCACACGGCCTAGTCGAACAGTCGGGCGGGAGTCTGACAATCGAAAGCAGCCCAGAAACGGGAACGACTATCGAGCTGTGGTTACCCTTAGGCGTCTCCGATCAGCGGGGCGTGGCAGCCTCGGATGACAAAGTCGAGCCCGCCTTGCCCCCCGTACCGGCGCTGACAATCCTCATTGTGGACGACGACCCCCTGGTGCTAGCCAACACCGCCGCGCTGCTCGAGGACATGGGCCATCAGGTCACCAGTGTCGATGGTGGCGAGGCCGCGCTTAGCGTTCTGCGCCAGCAGCGAGCTTTTGACATCCTGATCACCGATCAGATGATGCCAGGCATGACGGGCACCCAGCTGGCCAAGATCGTTAGGGGCGAGAGACCGGAGCTGCCGATCCTACTGGTCAGCGGCTACGCAGAACTGGCCGAAGAAGGCCGCCCTGTGCACACACTGGCAAAGCCGTTCACACAGCACACGCTTAGCGTGGCCATCAGCGAAACACTAGGTCGCCCTAGCTCGCGCACCGTGGTGCCGTTGCTCAGCCGTCGCTGAGTACCGGTTCGCTCCGGCGACTACCCTGACAACGAAAAAGCCGGCCCATGGCCGGCTTTTCAGTTCATCGATACGCAGCGTATGCGCCTGTGCCCAGACGCCATCGGCCGCGTACTTAGTCGATCAAGACTTGCCTTTGCTAACCGCAGCGCCCGAACCGAGGTCAGCCCCGGTCAGCGGGTCAACGGAGACATCGGACTGGGTCCGCACCGCCATCTGCTGGACCACTTTCTGCTGGGCCTTGCTCAGATCGACCGAAGGCTTGCCATCGCCGCCGTCCACCGCCGGTTGCGGATCTTCGACGAACTCCCACTCCGGCCCCTGATTCCAGGGTCCACGCAGATCGCCTTCGCCTTGCGACAGGTTGTAGTAGACGTTGGCAAATTGCGGATCGCCCGGCAGTTTGCCCTGAGGAAAATTGGGCTGGATGGCGTGCAGCGCTTTCTCGAACGATTTCTGATGCGCGATTTCCCGGGTCATCAGGAATTTCAGTGCGTCTTTAATGCCTGGATCGTCAGTCACGTTGATGAGCCGCTCATAGACAATCTTGGCGCGCGCCTCGGCTGCGATGTTGGAACGCAGGTCCGCCGCCGGCTCGCCAATGGAGTCGACATAGGCTGCGGTCCAGGGCACACCTGCAGAGTTGGTCAAGGCTGGGCCTCCGCCATAGAGCAACGAAGTGATATGCGAATCGTTGCCACCACCGGTCAGCGAGCGATACAGATCCGCTTCCTTCTCGACACCTTCGGACAGCTCGCCCTTGGCGCCCTTGTTGAGCATACCGACGATGGAGCCGATGACTTCGAGGTGGCTGAGCTCCTCGGTGGCGATGTCCATGAGCATATCCTTGCGGCCCGGATCATCCTCGGACACACCCTGGACGAAGTAACGCATGGCAGCGGCCAACTCGCCTTGGGGCCCGCCGAATTGTTCGAGCATCAGGTTTGCAAGGCCCGGATTGGGCGCAGCGACACGCACGGTGTATTGAAGTCGTTTGTTATGGACGAACATGGTTCACCTCTCGATTCTTATGACTTCCCTTGGAAACAACCTCCTTTAGTGAAATGGGGCCGCTGACGGCATTGAATGCAAGCGGCCCTACTGGTGGAGTCCAAAAAAACCTAACTGTCCGATTGTTTTTATCAATCACGCCGATGGCTATTGCCAATGAGTCAGCATCAACCGACCGAGGTCTACGCGCGCCGCTTCGCTTCGAGCAACAGTCAACTTGAACCGATGTCGGCGATGGCACTCTATGGAATCCACAGCATTCGCTGACTTCTGAGGTGACAGATGCGCCGTCCGGTACGCTCCCGTTTATCCAGCCATACCCCGTCAATCCTGGCCGCTCTGCTGACTGCCGTAGTCAGCGGGACAGCCCTTGCAAGCTCGCCGCAAGTACTCGGGTGGGTCGAGAAAGGCTTGATCCTTCCTGAGCAGGTCGCGGTGAAATTCAAGCTCGACACCGGCGCGTTGACCTCTTCCATGCACGCCGAAAATATCGACCGTTTTGAAAAAGATGGCGACGAATGGGTGCGCTTCACAGTCGAGCTGGAGGATGTGGATACAGACAAAGACGTCAGAACCCGCCTGGAGCGCAAGATGGTGCGCGACATCAAGGTGCGTGGCGCCGGCGGTGCTGAAGAACGTCCGGTGGTACTGATGAAGGTCTGTCTGGGCAACCAGATGTACGAAGAGCAGTTCTCGCTGAACGACCGGGACAAGATGAATTACCCGGTTCTGATCGGTCGCCGTACCCTGGAAAAGGTAGGCCTGGTGGATTCATCCAAGACCTTCACGACCGAACCAAACTGTTCCGGCGCCTAAGCGGCAGAATCACGAGCACTGCGGATCGCCATCGGTCCGCACTCCGTTTCATTTTGTTGCAACTCCCTAATCCCCCTCCGGTCCACTGAACAGCGTCGCCGCTGCAACCGCAGCGCCAGCGCCTTGTTCGCGTCAGGGCGCACATCGATCAATCCGGCCTCGGGGGGATTCGTGGAGCATCAAGGTGAATACCTGAGACAGGGCGCCATGCCATCTGACATGGGCATGGACGCACACATGCAAATGATGGAACGCCGCCACCTGGCCACGCTCTGGTGTCACTTCGTCAATGTGCTGCTGGGCTTCTGGGTACTCAGCGCTCCCTTTATCTTTGGCTACCTGAACATAGCGCCAACCGATCTCGACTTGCCGCGATTGGCGACCGAGCGCGAGTTGCCGGACGTGGCCACTCGCGCGCTGCTGATGACCTGGAGCGACGTGGTCAGTGGCGCCTTGATCGTATTGTTCTCGGTCCTCTCGCTGAAACGTATTGCCTGGGCGCAGTGGGCGAATACCGCCATGGGCCTCTGGCTGATGTTCGCGCCGCTACTGTTCTGGTCGCCCTCGCCCGCCAGTTATGGCAACGCCCTTCTGGTGGGCGGGTTGGTGATCGCCTTTTCGACGCTGGTGCCGATGATGCCCGGCATGAGCATGAGCGGCATGATGCAGAAAGCCGCCGTGCCGCCAGGCTGGGACTACAACCCCTCCACTTGGATGCAGCGGTTGCCCATCGCCTTGCTTGCGGTGATCGGCATTTTGCTGGCTCGCTATCTGGCCGGTTACCAGCTGGGGCATACGGCCAATGCCTGGGACCCCTTCTTCGGTACGCAGCCCAACGGCACCGAAACCATCATCACCTCTGACATGTCCCGCGCCTGGCCGGTATCGGACGCCGGTGTCGGCGTCATGGCCTACATGATCGAGCTGCTGATGGCGGTGATGGGCGATGCACGACGCTGGCGAACCATGCCCTGGATGGTCGCCGCATTCGGCGTGGTGGTAGTGCCGCTAGGCGCGGTGAGTATCTTCTTCATCATTGCGCAGCCGATCTTCATCGACACCTGGTGCACCCTCTGCCTGATCCAGGCACTGGCCATGCTGGTGATGATGCCCTACGCCCTGGACGAGCTGGTGGCTATGGGGCAGTTCCTTAAGGACGCACGCCAGCGCGGCAAACCCTTCTGGAAAACCTTCTGGCAGGGCGATGCGATGGAGGGTGCGCGGGAGGACAACACACCCGAGTTCGACGGTAGCCTGTCGTCCATGACCCTGAAGGGGCTGCGCGGCGTGAACCTGCCGTGGGGCCTCGCGTTGCTTTGTATCCTCGGCGTCTGGCTGATGTGCACACGCCTGATCTTCGGTACCGAGGGTGCCATGGCCAACAGCGACCATCTGATGGGCTCGCTGTTGATCACCGTCTCGGTGCTGGCCTTCGCCGAAGTGGCACGCCCGCTGCGCTTTCTCAACCTGCCGATCGGCGCCTGGCTGATCGCCGCCCCTTCGTTCCTCGAGGGGGCCGGGTTCGCGGCAACCATCGGCAGCCTGATCGCCGGCGTGCTGGTGATCGGCCTGAGCCTGCCACGCGGACCGATCCGCCACCGCTATGCGGGCTGGAACGCGCTTCTGCGCTAACCCATCAAGACAGGAGCTTTTAGATGAGCGACCGCGAACAGACTGCCGTGATCTGTGGAGGCACCGCTGGCGTAGGCCGCGCAACCGCCCATGCGTTCGCGCGGGCGGGCTTTCGCGTGGCGGTGATCGCACGCGGTGAACAGGGCCTGTCCGACACGCGCAAAGAACTGGAAGCGAACGGGGCGAAGGTGCTGGCGATCTCCGCCGATGTCGCCGATGCCGAAGCCGTCGATCGCGCCGCCGAGCGGATCGAGGCGGAGCTGGGGCCAATCGAAATCTGGGTCAACGCCGCCATGGCGACAGTGTTCGGGCCGGTCAACAAACTCAGTGCTGCGGAGTTCAAACGCGTCACCGACGTCACCTACCTGGGGTTCGTGCATGGCACGCTGGCTGCGCTGCGCCACATGGAGACGCGCAACCGCGGCACCATCGTGCAGGTCGGATCGGCGCTGTCGTACCGCGCGATTCCGCTTCAATCGGCATACTGCGCAGCCAAGTTCGCGATCAGGGGCTTCACCGATTCGCTACGCTGCGAACTGATTCATACCAACAGCCGAATCCGCCTGACCATGGTCCAGCTTCCGGCGCACAACACGCCGCAGTTCGACTGGTCGCGCAACAAGATGAACAAGCGCCCCCAGCCGGTTCCCCCCATTCACACGCCTGAGGTGGCCGCGCGCGCCATCCTGCGCGCAGCCACCGATGCCCCGCGCGAGCTCTGGCTGGGGCGTGCTTCACTCCAGGCGATCATCGGCAACATGTTCATGCCCGGCCTGCTCGACCGGATGATGGCCAAACAGGCCTGGAGCGGCCAGATGACCGACGAGCCGGCCAGTGATGAACAACCCGACAACCTGTTCCAGCCGGTCGAAGGCCTGCATCGCATCGAAGGTCGGTTCGGCAAACAGATGAAAGACAAAGCCCTCGGGCTGAGCTCGGAAACCGTCGGAAAGCTGGCTGCAGGAGGCCTGGCGGTCACCGCAGTGATCGTGGTCGCGGTGGTGGCCGCCGTTGCCAGTTAGCGGCCGTCTTGTCTGTATGGCGAGCCCGAACGAGACGTGCGCCTTTCGCCGCCTCGACCGTCGCCAATCAGATCACAGTGCACCGCCCAAACGGCCGTTAACGATGCGAGGACAGCTCCTGCCGGGCCTGACGGACGACCGAGAAGCCTGCTGACAAGGCAAGCCCCGCCATGACCAATGCAACGATAAGGTCCGGCCAGGCAGAGCCAGTTCCGAAGACCCCTGCCGCGGCGATCATCACAGCGACGTTGCCAATCGCGTCGTTGCGGCTGCACAGCCAGACCGAGCGCATGTTCGAATCCCCTTCGCGGAAGGCGTAAAGCATCAGCGCGACGACGACGTTGGCAATCAGCGCCAGCGTGCCGATCACGCCCATGGTCAGCGGTTCCGGAACGACATCGGCGTATACCGACCACCCCGCACGGCCCAGCACGAACACCCCGAACGCCAGCATCGTCAGGCCTTTGACCATGGCAGCCCGTGAGCGCCAGACCAGCCCCATCGACAGCACCACCAGGGTGATGCCGTAGTTGGCAGCGTCGCCGGCGAAATCGATGGCATCGGCCAGCAGCGAAACCGAGCCGGAACGCAGCCCGCTGATGATCTCCACGACAAACATGATCAGGTTGATCGCCAGCGCGACCCAAAGGGCCTTGCGAAAACTCGGGTTGACCGCTGGGGTTGAACAACCGGAATCACAGCATCTCGACGACATGGAATGCCTCCTGAACTATATTCGGAGCCATTGCACACCCTGGAGCAACTCCAGGGTCAAGATCCATTTTGTCATCAGTCCATCACCAGGGGGCCATGATGCGCATAGGCGAGCTAAGCACAGCGGCAAACGTCGATGTCGAAACCATTCGCTATTACGAAAAGATCGGCTTGATGCCCGCCCCGGAGCGCGGTTCCAACGGCTACCGATCCTATTCCTCCAGGCAGCTGGCGCAACTGACGTTCATCCGCCACTGCCGCGCACTGGATATTGGGCTGGCTGATATTCGCCGGCTGCTTGAATTCTCCAATCACCCGGACGCCAGCTGCGGCGACATCAACCACCTGATCGACGAGCAGCTCGAACGCGTCCGTACGCGACTGGAAAACCTCCATGCCCTGGAGCGTCAGTTACAGGAACTACGCAGCTGCTGCACCGGCAATCGCGCCATGCATGGCTGCGGCATCCTCAACGAGCTGACCAGTACGCCAGCGGCTATCAAGGCCGGCACCACGCAGCCGTAGCAGTCGACCTGACAATCGCCGGTCAACACTTGGCGTCGCGCCCGGCTCCGCTAACGCGTGGCTTGGCATGTGGCTGACGTTAACCGCTGGTGACTGATATTGCAGGTGCTTGGCGCAACGCAGCGGCAGCGATAATCTTCCTCTCTTTTTGCCTCGAGCCTTTCCGATGCCCTTGTTCGATATGCTGCTATTGATCGCTGCCGGATTTGCCGCGGGAGGCATGAACGCACTCGCAGGCGGCGGTACCTTCTTTTCGTTTCCAGCGTTGCTTGCCACGGGCTTGCCGCCAGTGACCGCCAACGCGACCAACGCGGTTGCGCTCTGGCCCGCCAGCCTCGCCGGCGCCTGGGCCGCACGTTCGGCGTTACGCCCCCTTGGCCGCTACCTGATCCCCCTGCTACTGGCAGGCTTGATTGGTGGTTTGCTCGGCGGCCTTTTGCTGCTGGCCAGCGGCGATGACGTCTTCAGCCTGCTCATTCCCTGGCTGCTGTTGCTCGCCACCGCGCTGTTCGCCGCCAGTCCCTGGTTGAGTCGCTGGCTCGCGGCGCGCCGCAAGGACAATAACGCGGTGCCGCCTCATGCCCCGACATCGCTGGCCGCTCACGCGCTGGTCTCGATCTACGGCGGCTATTTCGGGGCCGGCATGGGCATCCTGCAGCTGGCGGCGTTTTCCATCGAAGGCCATCAGCTGGTCCGCGCCAATGCGCTGAAAAACCTGATCTCGGCGGTGATCTACAGCGTCGCCACAGCGACCTTCGTCATCGCCGGACGGGTGAGCGGCTACGAGCTGGCGATCCTGCTGGTGGGCACCACATTTGGCGGCTACGCTGGCGGCGCGCTGAGCAAGAAACTGCCCGCGACCTGGTTGCGTCTGTTCGTGATCCTGGTGGGCAGCAGCATGACCCTTTACTACTTCCAGGCCATGTACTGGCCGTCACCGGCAGGCCTCTAGCCCGCTCGGCTTATGGCGTATGCCGGCCAGCTCTGCTAGTGTCGCGCCCGTTTCAGAGCAGCCGCAGAGAACAGGTTCCGCCATGGCCCGCAAGAAAGTCGCCCTCGATTTCGAACAATCCCTCGCCGAGTTGCAGCAGCTGGTCGAGCGTCTGGAAAGCGGCGAGCTGTCGCTGGAAGACTCGCTGACCTGCTTTGAGCAGGGCATCGGTCTGACCCGTGACTGCCAGGCAGCACTGAGCCAGGCCGAACAGAAAGTGCAGATCCTTCTGGAGCGTGACGGCAAGTTGCAGGAAGCGCCATTCGAGGCGGATTCCGAAGCATGATCGGCGACTACCAGAAACGCTGCCAGCAACGCGTCGACAACTGCCTCGACACGCTCTTCTCCCCACCTCGTCCGCAACTCGACCGTCTTTACCAGGCCATGCGCTACAGCGTGATGAACGGAGGCAAGCGCGTCCGTCCCCTGCTGGTCTACGCCGCCTGCGAAGCGCTCGAAGGTGACGTTGCCCTGGCCGATGGCGCAGCCTGTGCCGTCGAACTGATTCATGCCTATTCGCTGGTGCACGATGATCTGCCAGCCATGGACGACGATGACCTGCGCCGTGGCCAACCCACCACCCACAAGGCATTCGACGAAGCCTGCGCGATTCTCGCCGGCGATGGCCTGCAGAGCCTCGCGTTTGAAGCCCTTGCGTGCGACCCGCTCAACCCATCCGACCCACCCCTGCGCCTGGACATGCTGGCCAGCCTGGCACGTGCCGCAGGCCCGGCCGGCATGGTCGGCGGCCAGGCGATCGACCTGGGATCGGTGGGACTGAAGCTCGACCGCAACGCTCTGGAGTTGATGCACCGTCACAAGACCGGCGCGCTGATCGAAGTCAGCGTACGTCTCGGCGCCCTCGCCAGTGGCCGTTCCGATGAGCAGAAACTGGCAGCATTGCAGCAGTACGCTCAAGCGGTGGGCCTGGCGTTCCAGGTACAAGACGACATCCTCGATGTGGAAAGCGACACCGCTACGCTGGGCAAACACCAGGGTGCCGATATCGCGCGTGACAAGCCCACCTACCCGTCGCTGCTCGGCATGGACAGCGCCAAGGCCTATGCGCTGGAGCTGCGTGACCTGGCGCTCGAGGCCGTCGCCCCGTTCGGGCCCAGCGCCGAGCCGCTGCGCCAGCTGGCCTGCTTCATCGTGGAACGCCGCAGTTGACCGGCGAACCGCCACTGCTCGGCGCTGCGTCTGTTCGGCATAACGGCGACCGTTGATGCTTGAGACGTTCTTATCGTTGTAACCATCGGGTAAACTGCGGCTCTTTTTTCAGCCAAAATGATTCGCCCGATGCCCAAGACGTTTCATGAGATTCCTCGGGTCCGCCCTGCGACGCCCGTTCTAGATCGCGCGGCCACGCCCGAGCAGCTGCGCCGGCTAGGCGAAGCGGAACTCGAAGAACTCGCCAACGAGCTGCGTCAGGACCTCCTCTACAGCGTAGGCCGGACCGGCGGGCACTTCGGTGCTGGCCTTGGCGTGATCGAGCTGACCATCGCCCTGCATTACGTCTATGACACCCCGAAAGACCGCCTGGTCTGGGATGTCGGTCATCAGGCCTATCCGCACAAAATTCTCACCGGGCGCCGCGAGCGCATGGAAAGCCTGCGCCAGAAGGACGGCCTCGCCGCCTTCCCACGCCGTAGCGAGAGCGAGTACGACACCTTCGGCGTCGGCCACTCCAGTACCTCGATCAGCGCCGCACTGGGCATGGCCATCGCCGCCCGCACGCAGGGCAAGAAGCGCAAGTCCATCGCGGTCATCGGCGACGGCGCGCTCACGGCAGGGATGGCCTTCGAGGCGCTGAACCATGCGCCGGAAGTCGGTGCGGACATGCTCGTGGTGCTCAACGACAACGACATGTCGATCTCGCGCAACGTTGGCGGACTGTCCAACTACCTGGCCAAGATTCTCTCCAGCCGCACCTATTCGAGCATGCGCGAAGGCAGCAAAAAGGTCCTCTCGCGCCTGCCCGGCGCCTGGGAAATCGCCCGCCGCACCGAGGAGTACGCCAAGGGCATGCTGGTCCCGGGCACGCTGTTCGAAGAACTCGGCTGGAACTACATCGGCCCGATCGACGGCCATGATCTGCCGACGCTGATCGGCACCCTGCGCAACATGCGCGACCTCTCCGGCCCGCAGTTTCTGCATGTAGTCACCAAAAAGGGCAAAGGCTTCGCCCCGGCGGAAGTCGACCCGATCACCTGGCACGCGATCAGCAAGCTCGACCCCATCGGCGGCCCGGTCAAGCCGAAGAAACCCAGCGGCCCGAAGTATTCCAACGTGTTCGGCCAATGGCTGTGCGATATGGCTGCGGCAGACCCACGCCTGATGGGCATCACCCCGGCCATGAAGGAAGGCTCGGATCTGGTCGATTTCAGCGAGCGTTATCCGGACCGCTATTTCGACGTCGCGATTGCCGAGCAGCATGCGGTTACGCTGGCTGCGGGCATGGCCTGCGAGGGTGCCAAGCCGGTCGTGGCAATCTATTCGACCTTCCTCCAACGCGCCTACGATCAGCTGATCCATGACGTCGCGGTGCAGAACCTCGACGTGCTGTTCGCCATCGACCGCGCCGGTTTGGTCGGCGAAGACGGCCCGACCCATGCGGGCAGCTTCGACCTGGCCTATTTGCGCTGCATCCCCGGCATGCTGGTAATGACACCGAGCGACGAGAACGAGATGCGCCGGATGCTCACCACTGGCTACCACTTCGAAGGTCCCGCCGCGGTGCGTTATCCACGCGGCACCGGCCCGAACGCAATGATCGAACCGGGCCTCGAACCGCTGGAAATCGGCAAGGGCGTGGTACGTCGCGAGGGTAAGCAGGTCGCGCTGCTGGTGTTTGGCGTGCAACTGCCGGACGCCATGCAGGTTGCCGAAACCCTGAACGCAACAGTCGTCGACATGCGTTTCGTCAAACCCCTGGATGAGGCATTGGTGCGCCAGATAGCCGACAGCCACGAGCTGTTGGTGACCATCGAGGAGAACAGCATCATGGGCGGTGCCGGCAGTGCGGTCGGAGAGTTCCTCGCCGCGCAAAACCTGAGCACACCGCTCCTCCAGCTGGGCCTGCCTGACTACTACGTCGAACATGCCAAACCCAGCGAGATGATCAGGGAGTGCGGACTGGACGCCGCCGGTATTGAGGCGGCAGTCAAAGCGCGACTGGGAAGGCTGCACACTCAGCCGTAGGATCCAGCGCCGTCACGGGCAACAGCCAGGCGGCCTGGGTATACGGAGTCGAATCCCTTACCTCGATCTTCGCTGTGTTCGGGGGATCGATGGAACATCATCCACGCGACGCTGCCGTAGCTGGGCCGGGCGGATCAATCCCTCCCGGACCGAGAGCTTCCTAAGCCCCCAACCGATCAGCTCTGTTTACCGCAGCCATGCACCGAGTCGCGTCGCTCATTCGCTTGTCTTTCCCCAGCCCAGGCCGTAAGGTTCGCGCGATTTCCTATCCGCCCAGGTGTGCACGACCGCCAGGTCCGCATTAAACGGGAAGCCGGTGCGCTCGAAGAGCAAGGCCGGCGCTGCCCCCGCAACGGTAATCGACCGTGATCCAAGGATCACCGCCCGCTCAACCGCCACTGTGCCCAGCACGGGAAGGCGAGCGCGGTGCGCGTCGAAAGCCCGGAGACCGGCCTGGCGGATTCGACTGGTGTTGCGGAGGGCAGCACCGTCAAGCGTGCGTCCCGCCTACTGCATGCTTGTTCCTGCCCTTCTCAAAAGTCTGCGATCGATCTTTTGAGGAATTCCAAGATGAAACTGTCCCAACTTGCGCTCGCCGTGGCGCTGCTGCCTGGCGTGCCGGTGTTTGCTGCCGTGCAGGAGCTGCCAAGCATGCTCATTACCTCTGCCCGCCAGGCCGAACCCCGCGCCCAGGCCACAGCCGCCAATACTGTCTTCACCCGCGCCGATATCGAGCGACTGCAGGCACGCAGCGTGCCCGAGCTGCTGCGCCGCGTACCCGGCGTGCAGGTAAGCAGCGCGGGTGGCTTGCCGTCGCTGTCACTGCGCGGCACCGGTACCGCACAAACGCTTGTACTGGTCGACGGCCAGCGCATCGCTTCTGCCACCAGCGGCTTCGCCCGCCTCGACTACCTGGCCATCGAGAACATCGACCGTGTCGAAGTGATCCGGGGGCCACGCTCGTCGCTTTACGGTGCAGATGCCATTGGGGGGTCATCCAGATCTTCACCCGTAGCGGTGAGCCGGGTCTGAACCCCGAAGTTCGCTTGGCCGCGGGCAGCAATAACACCTATCAGCGCAGCCTGAATCTGTCTGGCGGTACTCTGCAGACCCGCGTCAACCTCGGTGCCAGTCTGGACGAGCGCGAAGGCTTCGATATCACCCGGGACAATCGCGGAGCCGATCGGGACAACGATGGTCAGCGCAACAAGGCGCTGCACCTGAAGCTGGATCACCAGTTCGATGCAGACTGGAACGCCGGCCTGAGCTTCAACGATCAGCGCGGCAAGAACGAGTACGACGATGCGTACGAGCTCGCGCCGGGCTCACCACAGGACGAGTTTCGCGTCAGCAGCTACAGCGGCTATCTGGACGGTCAGCTGACGGACATCTGGAACAGTCGCTTGGATCTGGGTCGCAGCTTCGATCGCAATCACGCAGTCGGTGCCGGCAGCGCTTGGAACAACACCCTGTTGGAAACCACGCGTTATTCGGCGGCCTGGATCAATCGACTGCAACTGAGCGAACGCCAGCAACTGAGCGTCGGCGCCGACTGGTATGAAGACCAACTTGATTCTGCGACTGCCTTTCAAGAGGACAGCCGCGACAACCTGGCTTTCTTCGCCCAGCACAGTTTCCAGGGCGAACGCTTCGGTACGGAGCTTGGCCTGCGTCACGACGACAATCAGCAGTTCGGTAGCCACAATAGCTGGAACGTGGCGTTCAGCCTGCCAGCGGGCGAGTCGCGGCGCTGGACTCTGAGCTACGGCGAAGGATTCCGCGCTCCGACATTCTCCGATCTTTACGGACCGCCGTTATGGGGCCCAAATCCGGACCTCAAACCGGAGACCTCGAAGACCTATGAATTGCAATGGCGCACGGATATGGACGAGACCCAGCTGGAAGCCGCCCTTTATCGCACCGATGTCGAAGACATGATTGCCTGGGGTGGTACCCGGACGGAAAACGTCAGCCAGGCGCGGATCAACGGTTTCGAAGCCAGTGCGGCCCGTGAACTGTTGGGTTGGCAGGCGAGTGTCGGTATCAGCATCATCGACCCGCGCGACCGGGACAGCGGTCATATCCTGGCGCGCCGGGCAAAGCGTACGCTGAGCATCGACCTCGATCGCACCTTCGATACGCTTTCGGCTGGCGCCGGCTGGCACGTTTCCAGCGCCCGCTACGACAATCTCGCGAATACCCGCGAGCTGTCCGGCTATGGCGTTCTTGATCTGCGCGCTGGCTGGCAAAGCCATCCGGAGCTGCGTTGGGAGGCTAAGGTCAACAACCTGTTTGATCGAGAATACGCACTGGCCACTTATGATCGTCCCACCGAAACAAGCTGGGAGAATCTTGGCTATCGTGAAACCGGCCGCACGCTGCTGTTCGCCGTGACCTGGACGCCGACGCTCTAAGGCTGCGCGGGCGCCGCCTGCACCATCACCTCGCAGAGCTTCCGGATCGCCCCGAGCATCTGGAAGCTCGGTCGCTCGAGCCCCTTGTCGGGCACTTCCCACAGCTGTCCCTTACGCACCGCTTCCAACTGCGGCCAAGCATTCCATTCGGATAGCTGAGCACCGCTGCCAGCCAGGATAACGTCCGGGTTACGTGATAGCACGGACTCGACGCTGACCTGGGGCGCCGGCAGTTGCAGATCGGCGAATACGTTACGACCACCGCATACCTCAATGGCCTCACTGACGATCTGGCGTCCACCGAGCGTATACAGGGGGCGATTCCAAACCTGATAAAACACCGATAACGGCTGCTCTCGGTGGTATCGACGCCGAAGCTGCTCTAGGCCTAAGGAAAACTGACGTTGAAGTTCGCGCCCATGCTCGCCTCGGCCTATGCGCTGACCAACCCGTGCAAACTGCTCGGCCAGTTGTTCCAAGGATACAGGCTGTACGACGAGGACCGGGATGCCGAACTGCGTGAGCTGGTCGCGCTGCGCACGGCTGATGCTGTCCGGCCAGAGCAATACCAGCGTTGGCTGAAGGGCCAGCAGGCTTTCCATTTCCAGCTGACCCATTCGGCCCACTGAAGGTATCGCCTCCAGCGATGCAGGTCGCTCACCGCCGTCAAGCACGCCCACGAGTAGCGCCTTGGCATCCAGTTCCAGCATGATTTCGCTGAGCGAAGGGGCTAGGCTGACGACTCGCTCGGCAGCACCCAGCCAGGGCGATGCTGACAGTGCCAGCAACAGAGCCAGCACTCTGGTCATTGCAGTTGACGCGGCAGGCGGTAGAGCACCAGCAGCGCCAGGCTGCCACAGACCAGCAGCAACTGGGCAACCGGTTCAAGTCCGAGTGGCACGCCTATCGCCCCCAGCCACGCCGGCAACGCGGCGGTTCGCAAAGCCCGCAGCCGGACGCTACGCAGCCTCGACCAGGCCAATGCCTCAGCATCCGTGCCGAGATCCTTTTCAGTGGCGATCAAGGCGTGCTTATAGGCACTGAATCGGGGCAAATTGAGAAACAACAGGACAAGACCGCCAATGAACAGTGGCAACGCCAAATGCTCGCCGAAGCGGCCTGCCACCTGTGGAAACTGGCGGACAACGAGCACAGGCACAACGATGAGTAGCAGATAGAACCAGCCATCGAGCGACAGCTGGCGCCGGGCGGGAGCGCGATTCACGACTGCTCGGCTTCGCCCTGATGGATCTCGCCTAGCATGTGGCCAAGTTTTCCGGCCTTGGTGGCGAGGTATTTTTCGTTGTGCGGGTTGTGTGCGATTTCCAAAGGCATGCGCTGGGCGACGCGTATGCCGAAGCCTTGCAGGGCCTTCACCTTGCGCGGGTTGTTGGTCATCAGCTTGATTTCGGCGATGCCCAGGTGTTCGAGCATGGGGAGGCAGATCGCGTAGTCACGCATGTCCGGCGCAAAGCCGAGGCGCTCGTTGGCTTCCACCGTGTCAGCGCCAGCATCCTGAAGCTCGTAGGCGCGGATCTTGTTCAACAGACCAATGCCACGACCTTCCTGGCGTAGATACAGCAGCGCCCCACGGCCCTCTTCGGAGATCGCGCGCAGCGCAGCTTCGAGCTGAAAGCCACAATCGCAGCGTAGGCTGAACAGGGCATCACCGGTGAGGCACTCGGAATGCAGGCGGCCCAGAACAGGCTTGCCGTCCGCGACATCGCCCAGAGTCAGTACGACATGTTCCTTGCCAGTGTCCTGATCGAGAAAACCATGCATGGTGAACACACCGAACGGCGTCGGCAGTTTGGAAGCGGCGACGAACACGACTGACACCGGAGAGACTCCAGAAAGCGGAAAAGCGGATATTGTAACAGCAGTGCTGCAGCAAGCTGTATCGGAAGATCGGCAGCCAACGAAGCGATACCGCCAAGACTGCGTAGCGAAGGGCCAGGTCTAGATTTTGGATTCGAGCTTTAGTACGCCCTGATCCTCACGCCAGCTGACTCGACTGAGAAAGCTCATGCCAAGCAGGGCGTCCGTAGGTGAGCCGCCTTCCACCACGACGGCCTCGACCCCGAGCACGTCGATCGCGCCGACCTTCACACTGTTGAGGTTGACCCGCCAGGCCTTGGCCGTACCGCTTGCTGTGCCGACGACGATCTGCCGGCCATCAACCCGGTAATCGATTCCCAGGCGCCGCGCCTGAATCTCATTGATCGCTACCGACGTGGCGCCGGTGTCGACGAGAAACTGCACGGGTTGACCATTGATCGAGCCGGCGATCCAGTAGTGACCGCCTTGCCCCTGAGCGATGCTCAGCTGCCGGCGATCAGGCTCGGCAAACCCTGAGCTCAGTTCGCGAGAGAGACCATAGCTGCGCTCGACGCCCTCCACCCGCAGAACCGCGCTTTTCGAATCAGCGCTTATTACCTCTACACCGGCCGGCCCTACCTGACCGACCCGTACGAGCTTGCGCTGGCCGTCGACGTTCAACACAGCAGCGCCAGGAAACAGGCCGACCACCTGCACACGAGGTGCAGCTGTGACAGCCAGCGAGAGGAGCGACAGCGTGGAGACAAGCAGTAAAGAAACGAGGCGCATCAGTGGCGGCCTTTTGAAACAGGACAGGTCGCATTGTTTCACGAGCCCTTCCGGCATTGCAGCGATCCGACGCACAGCCCAAGCCTCCGAGACGATCAGCCTAACAAGCTCACCGCTATGTGCATCAAACCGCAAGCGGCAAATCCGGCGAGGATGTCATCAAGCATGATCCCCAGCCCACCATGGACCTGCCGATCTACCCAGCTGATCGGCCACGGTTTGAGGATATCCAGCAGACGGAACACGACGAACCCGAGCAGCAGCCAGTACCAGCCCGCAGGCACCAGCCAGAAGGTAATCCAGATGCCGGCAAACTCGTCCCAGACGATGCCTTCATGGTCGTGCACGCCCAGATCCTGGGCGACCTTGCCGCACAGCCAGATACCGAACAGCATGCTCGCCACGATGAGCGCGCCGTATCCCCAGCCCGGCAGCATCTGCCACAGCGGCACGAAGGCCAGCGCTACCAGAGAGCCCCAGGTGCCCGGCGCTTTCGGCAAGGTGCCGGAGCCGAAACCAAAGGCCAGGTTGTGCCATGGATTGCTCCACACCGAATGCGGGATCGGTTCGGCGGCAGGCTGCAGAGAATCGGTCAAACGGTTGTCCTCATTGTTAGTTCGAGCGTCGGCGGCTCAGCTGGTGAAGTGGTTGTAGCCTAGATGGCCGATGCCCACAGACCTCCCATCAGCATCAACCAACCGAACGCCCTCTCCCACCTCCACATGGCCAATGACGTGAACTGGCCACCCTTCGGACTGCATGGTCGGTAACGCATCGGCCGGCAAGGTAAACGCTAGGAGATAGTCGTCTCCTCCCCCCAAGGCGCATTGCAGGGCCTGCTCAGTCCCGGCGAAACGCACCAGCGAATCCGACAGCGGCACCCAGGCTTGCTCGATTACCAGCGAAACAGAGGATGCGGTGGCTATATGGTTGCAGTCGGCCAACAAGCCATCGGAGATATCCAACGCCGCGGTTGCCTTGCCACGCAACGCCTGGCCGAGCGCGAGCTGGGGTTGCGGCGACCAGTAGTGCCTTAGCAGCGCTGCCGCCTCGACGGTATCCGCCTCCCGCTCGCCAAGCACGATTGGTAAAGCCCCGGCTGCATCGCCGAGGGCTCCGCCAACACAGAGCAGATCACCGGGTTGCGCACCGCTGCGCAACAACGCCTCGCCTGCCGGCACGCGCCCAAATACCGTCAGCGTCATGCTCAGCGGGCCGCGCGTGGTGTCGCCGCCGATCAAACGCATGTCGCAGCCAGCCGCCATCGCGTCAAGGCCACGGGCAAATTCGGCCAGCCAATTGGAATCGACAGAGGGAAGCGTCAGCGCCAGCGTAAACCCGATGGGCGTGGCGCCCATGCCGGCGAGATCGCTGGTGGAAACGGCCAACGCGCGCTGACCGAGTGAGTATGGATCGCACGGATCGGGGAAGTGCACCCCAGCCGTCAGCGAGTCGGTAGAGACTGCCAACTGTTCGCCGGGCGGAACAGCGAGCAACGCACAGTCATCGCCAATCCCTAAAACGACATCGCCGCCAACCCTGGCACAAGCGGCGGCGGCGAAGTAGTGGCGGATCAGCTCGAACTCACCCATCAGGCAGATCAGGTTCAGCGCTTGTAAGCGCCGACCTCGGCACTGCGAAGGATCGGCGCCAGCTTGTCCAGCACACCATTGACGAACTTGTGCCCGTCAGTGGCGCCGAACACCTTGGCCAGCTCGATGCCTTCGTTGATCACCACCCGGTAGGGTACGTCGATACGATGCATCAGCTCGTAGGTGGACAGGCGCAGAACAGCCAGTTCAACGGGATCCAGCTCTTCAAGCGGACGATCCAGATGCGGCACGATGGCACCGTCGACTTCAGTCTTGGCACGCGCCACGCCGGTCAGCAGCTCATGGAAGTAGTTGCCATCGACGCCTGAGAAATCATTGTCGACGCGAAACTGCGCCTCGATTTCATTCAGGCTCTGACCTGCCATGTGCCACTGATACAGGGCCTGCATTCCCAGGCTGCGCGCGACACGGCGCGTCGCGATCTTGCCCTTGGCCTTGGGCTGCGGGGTGTCCTGACTGTCGTCGTGATTAAGGCTCACTTGGCCTCCAGCTGCGCCAGCAGACTCACCATTTCAAGCGCGGACAGTGCAGCTTCGGCGCCCTTGTTGCCGGCCTTGGTGCCGGAGCGCTCGATGGCCTGCTCGATGGAATCAACAGTCAGAACGCCGAACGCAACCGGCACACCGAACTCCATGGAAACCTGCGACAGGCCCTTGGTGCATTCGCCAGCCACGTATTCGAAATGCGGGGTACCACCACGGATGACCGCGCCGAGGGCGATGATCGCGTCGTACTCGCCCTGCTGGGCAACTTTCTGTGCGACCAGCGGAATCTCGAAGGCACCCGGCGCACGGATGATGGTAATGGCATCTTCGGCGATGCCGTGGCGCACCAGCGCATCGACGGCGCCGCTCACCAGGCTTTCGACGACGAAGCTGTTGAAGCGGCCAACAACCAGGGCGAACTTGCCCTGCGGGGCGATGAAGGTACCTTCGATGGTCTTCAGTGTCATAGGTGGTTTCTCATCTCTTTAAAGAACGAAGGCGCCGCGTTGCATCGCGGCGCCCTGACATCATTTATTCGGCAGGCAGGTATTCTACAACTTCCAGGTCGAAGCCGGATATCGCGTTGAACTTCATTGGCGAACTCATCAGGCGCATCTTGCGCACGCCAAGGTCGCGAAGAATCTGCGAACCAGCACCGACGGTGCTGTAGGTGGCCGGGCTTGGCGACTGCTGGCGGTTGAGCTGCGCCAGCAACTGCGTGCCGGTCAGCGGATTGCCCAGTAGCAGCACTACTCCACTACCGGCTTTGGCCACTTCGCTCATTGCCGCGCGCAGGCTCCAACGCCCCGGCACGGTGACCAGCAGCAGATCGCGCAGTGGCTCCATGTTGTGCACGCGAACCAGCGTGGCCTCTTCCGGGGAAATCTCACCGCGGGTCAGCGCCATGTGCACCGTGTCTTCCACGTCGTCACGGTAGGTGACCAGCTTGAACTGCCCCAGCTCGGTATCCAGCGGCTGCTCGGAGACGCGCTCGACGGTGCGCTCATGGATCATCCGGTAGTGGATCAGATCGGCGATGGTTCCGATCTTCAAACCGTGCTGTTCGGCGAAGACTTCGAGCTCTGGACGACGTGCCATGGTGCCGTCGTCGTTCATGATTTCGCAGATGACGCCGCTGGCCTCAAATCCAGCCATGCGCGCCAGATCGCAAGCCGCCTCGGTGTGACCAGCACGCGCCAGAACGCCGCCTGGCTGCGCCATCAGCGGGAAGATGTGCCCAGGGCTGACGATGTCTTCGGCTTTCGCACCGCGGGCTACGGCAGCCTGCACCGTCCGCGCACGGTCGGCGGCGGAAATGCCGGTGGTCACACCTTCGGCAGCTTCGATGGAGACGGTGAACTTGGTGCCAAAGCCGGAGCCATTACGCGGCGCCATCAGCGGCAGCTGCAGGGTTTCGCAGCGCTCGCGGGTCATTGGCATGCAAATCAGGCCACGGGCGAAACGGGCCATGAAGTTGATGTGCTCGGCGGTCACGCATTCGGAGGCGACGATGATGTCGCCCTCATTCTCACGGTCCTCGTCATCCATGAGGATGACCATCTTGCCGGCGCGGATGTCTTCGATCAGTTCTTCAGCAGTGTTCAGAGCCATGTGGCCAATCCTTACTTGTTCAGATAGCCGTGTTCGGCCAGGAAGCTTTCGGTCAGGCCCGAGGCATTCGGTTCAGCGGCCTTGTCGCCCATCAGCAGGCGCTCCAGATAGCGAGCCAAGAGGTCCACTTCCAGATTCACCTTCCGCCCGGGGCGGTAGTCGACCATGATGGTCTCGGCCAGGGTGTGCGGGACGATAGTCAGCTCGAACTCCGTACCGTTGACCGCATTGACCGTCAGGCTGGTGCCATCCACCGTGATCGAACCCTTGAGCGCGATGTACTTGGCCAACTCGCGGGGCGCGCGGATGCGGAACTGCACGGCGCGGGCGTTTTCCTCACGCGCCACCACCTCGCCCACGCCATCGACGTGCCCGCTGACCAGATGCCCGCCGAGACGGCTGGTCGGCATCAGCGCCTTCTCCAGATTCACGCGGCTACCAGGCTTGAGATCGACGAACGCGGTGCGTGCCAGCGTCTCGCGGCTGACATCGGCCCAGAAGCCGTTGCCCGGCAGCTCGACCGCGGTCAGGCAAACGCCGTTAACCGCGATGCTGTCGCCCAGCTTGACGTCCGCCAGATCCAGCTTGCCGGTCTCGACCAGCACGCGAACGTCGCCACCCTTCGGCGTCATGGCACCAATGGTCCCGATGGATTCGATTATTCCTGTGAACATACGGCCTCCCGTGGAAGGCTGTTGAAACGATGCATATGACGAACTCCTGTTTTGGATAAAACAGGGCGCTGCAGATCGATAGGGAGTGGACGCGCGCACGAAAGGCGCCCGTCGAGGCATCCCGCTCTCTCTCATCCGGACTATACCGTCGGCCCCGGAATCACACCGGGTCTGCTGACCTTGTCGGAGACAAGCGCTCGCGGGCTAAACGATCGTCAGCACGGCCAACCGCATCGTTATTACCGCCGGTGGGGAATCTCACCCCGCCCTGAGAACGTGGGCCGCTAAGGCCCGGCGCAGTTTTTACCACAGTTGCGCCGGTTCTGCAGCCGACAAACGACCGTTTGACCTCAAGCCCAGCCAGTAAAAATTCCAGACAAACAAGCGCAACTACCGCTGCGCTTGTTTGTCCATACGCATCGCAGCGGGCGATCGCGCATAGACGCCGCCAGCCGCACCCGATGCAACGCAAGACGATCAGGAAGGAACGTCACTCCAGCATTCTTCGTACCGACACGCCGAGCCAGGATCCGCTCGCACTATGCCGATCCTCCGCGCAGATCAGGACACGATCAGGACGAACGCTCCGAACCTTCACATGTGCCACGAGGGATTGGGTATGTCAGAGGTTACGGCTATGGAACCGTCGGCAGCGGCATACGCTGCCGAGATCGACCGCAAGGGCTACACGGTCATTGAGCACTACATTTCGCCCGAGCAACTTGAACTGGGCCGCGCCTTCATCAACCAGCAAGCGGCCAGCCATGACCACGAATATTTCGCCATTCATGGCATCGAGGCGTTGGGCGGCAGCCTGATCGCAGGGCTGGCGCTGTCGCAGCCGTTCAAGGAGACACTGACAGAACTCTATCGACTCCAGACGGGCCGGGAGCCGGCCGTAACGGAGCAGATCTTTCCCGTCATTCGCTGTCTCCAGGGGCGCAGCGGGCTCAAGCAATCGCACTTCTATCACTTCGACGCCACGGCGGTCACGGCACTACTGCCGTTGTATATCCCGACGGAAGGCGAGCACTGCGGCGACCTGATCATCTTTCCCAGTGTGCGGCGCATCCGCTTCAACGCCCTGCGCAACGTCATCGAAAAGGCCGTGCTGCATAATACCGCCAGCCAGAAGCTGGTCGCTTTTGCGGTGCGACGCGGCTGGCTCAAGCCGATTCGCCTGAAGCTGGAGCCGGGCAACCTCTACCTGTTCTCGGGTTACCGAAGCCTGCACGCGAATGATGAATGCGATCCCGCGTTGCTGCGCGCCACGGCGCTGTTTCACTTCGGCAATCCGCATCATGAAAGCCTGGTCTCACGGCACCTGCTGGGCACCAACAAGCGAAAAGCCAAGCTCGATCACAACGGGCTGAAGCCGGTGAACTAACCGCCCGACAAGCGTGATCTCAGCGACTAGGTTCACCTGCGGCACAGCAATCGCGAGCCCATCGCGTATGCTGTACGGCCCGGTGTTTGCCAACGAGATTTCACATTGACTGATCAAACGGTGACGTATTTCCTCGAGATGACCGCGCCTTCGCAGCTACGGGCCAAACCCGTCCCGCAGGACTTGCTGGTCAGCGAATGCGAGATCAAGCAGTTCCGGTTCAATCAGTTTCTCTACCGCCTGATCGGCGGCCCTTGGCAATGGACCGAGCGACTCGATCAGTCCGACGAAGCCTGGCAGCGGGAAATTGAAAGTCCCGATCTCCGCACCTGGGTGGCCTACCACCGCGGCGCCATCGCTGGCTATTACGAATTGCGCCGTAGCGCTGACGACGTCGAGATACTCTATTTCGGGCTGGAAAGCGGCTTCTTCGGCCGAGGATTTGGAGGCGGCTTGCTGAGCCATGCGATCACAAGTGCATGGGAATGGCCCGGGACGCGGCGCGTCTGGGTCCACACTTGTACCCTCGATCATCCAAGCGCGCTGCAGAACTACCAGGCTCGCGGATTCACGTTATATGACCAGCAAGTTGGCATCGAATAACGGCCGGATCGTGCGTTAGTTCGCCGGTACGGCGATGACTTTCCAGTCTTCGCCAACGGCCCGGATATCCTTTATCTGTAGCTCGCGTGCTTCGCTCATACGCTCTAGAGGCAGGTCAATCAGCGGTCGGGCCGACGACCCCAGGAACTTGGCCGCGACGAACAGCTGGTACTCGTCGATCAAACCCAATGCGGCAAAGGCGCCAGCCAGCCGCGGACCCGCCTCGAGCAGCACCTCGTTGGCGCCACGGTCTGCGAGCTCGCGTAGCAGACCCTGCAGGTCCACACGCCCCGCATCGCCTATCAACGTCAGAAAGCCGTGGCCCGCGGCCTGATAAACCGCGGCCTGATCAGCACGGGTATTTGCCACTAGCGCAGGGCCTGCCTGGAAGAACGGTGCGCCCAGCGGTACGCGCAGCTGCCCATCCACCAGCACCCGTAACGGTGGACGCTGCATGGCCAGCGAGGTCATTTCAGCATCGAGCCCTAGCTCTGACTCACGCACGGTCAGCCTGGCGTTATCCATGAGTACCGTATCGGCGCCAGTCAACACCACGCTCGATTGCGCACGCAGCCGCTGGACCTCGGCTCGGGCAGCGGGCCCGGTGATCCACTGGCTTTCGCCGCTGGCCATGGCGGTACGGCCATCCAGACTCATGGCGAGTTTCGCTCGCAGATAAGGCAGGCCGGTTTCCATGCGCTTGATGAAACCGACATTCAGCGCGCGGGCATCCGCCTCCAGCACCCCGCTAGCCACTTCGATGCCGGCGCTGCGCAAGCGCTCGAGACCACGCCCAGCGACCTGCGGATTCGGATCCTGCATGGCCGCGACGACACGACCAACGCCGGCGTTGACCAAGGCTTCGGCACAAGGCGGCGTCCGGCCATGGTGGCTGCAGGGCTCAAGGGTGACGTAGGCAGTGGCACCGCGGGCGCGGTCGCCGGCCTGTCGAAGGGCATGAACTTCGGCATGCGGTTCGCCAGCACGCTCATGCCAGCCCTCGCCGATGAGTTCGCCATCCTTGACGATGACGCAGCCGACCCGTGGGTTGGGATGCGTGGAATACAGCCCTTTGCGCGCCAGCTGCAGCGCCAGGGCCATCCAGGCGTGATCCTTGGTGCTCATTCGGTTTTTGCAGGCTCGCGTGACAGGCGCTCGATTTCCTCGCGGAACTCGTTGAGATCCTGAAAACGGCGATAAACCGAGGCGAAGCGGATATAGGCGACCTCATCGAGCTTCTGCAACTCCACCATCACCAGCTCGCCGAGCACGCGTGATTTGATCTCGCGCTCGCCGGTGGCGCGCAGGCGATGCTTGATGTGGGCGATGGCTTCTTCGAGGCGCTCGACGCTGACCGGGCGCTTTTCCAGCGCGCGTTGCATGCCGGCCCGCAATTTCTCTTCATCGAATGGCTGGCGGCTGCCGTCCTGCTTGATCAGCCGCGGCATGACCAGCTCGGCGGTTTCAAACGTGGTGAAACGCTCGCCGCAGGCGAGGCACTCACGGCGACGGCGCACCTGATCACCCTCGGCCACGAGGCGCGAGTCGATGACTTTGGTGTCATGTGCACCACAGAAGGGACAATGCATGGGCTAGAGCTGTCAGACGTCGGGAGAGCCATGGTAGCGCATCCCGCCGGCAAGACAAATCGAGCGGATTGTTGCTATACAGGCGCGCATCAACATCATGTTATGGAGCCGTCCGTGCAGTTACGCCCCTTTGTTCTGCCTGCTTTGCTGCTGGTTCTGGTTGGGTGTTCGAGTGAGCAATCCCAGCGTCCTACTGCGGCGGTTACCTTTGAGGAACCGCCGCAGGCCACCACCCTGATGCACGAACTGCACGGCAGCCTGATCGGCGTTCCCGCCGACAGCGAAGTCGAGCTGGCACTGCTGGAGGTCAACCGGCGTGACCAGCCAGACCGACTGCTGAGCAATGTGAAGCTGCAGGGTCGGGGAACCGAGCTGCCCTTCATCCTCAAGTTCAATGCCGAGAAATTCCCCCAGGGTCGAGACGTGGAACTGCGTGGACGAGTGACCCGTTCGGGGCAGTTGATCATGCGCCTACCAGCCGTGCAGGTGAGCAGCCCGGCCAATCAGTCCTTGGGCCCGCTGCATCTGGTGCCAGCGCCTTGACCCCGCCCGCTGCGCTGCAACAAGCCTTGGCTGAGCTGCTCGGCGACGCTTCGCTGAGTATCGAGTCGCTGCCCGGCACCGATATCCGTTTATGGCTGATCGATGCGGCCAATATGGACCGGGCGTTCAGCCCGGAGGAAACCCGGCGGATCCTCGACGAGCCGCCCTATTGGAGCTTCTGCTGGGCCAGCGGCCTGGTCTTGGCGCGCTGGCTGGCCGAACGGCCGGAATGGGTGCGCGGCAAGCGTGTGTTGGATTTCGGCTCGGGCTCGGGTGTCGCCGCCATTGCCGCAGCGAAGGCCGGCGCGGCCGAGGTTGTCGCCTGCGACCTGGATCCGTTGGCCCTTGCCGCGTGCCGCGCCAACGCCGAACTCAACGGCGTGCAGATCAACTATTCGGACGACTTTTTCAGCGAGGCTGACCGCTACGATCTGATCATCGTTGCCGACGTGCTCTACGATCGGGCCAACCTGCCCTTGCTGGATCAGTTCCTCAGTCGCGGCCAAGTCGCGCTGGTGGCCGATTCCCGCGTGCGGGATTTCCAGCACCCGCTGTATCAGCGCCTGGACATCCTTGACGCCTGTACCTGGCCCGACCTGGCCGAACCTGCGGAATTTCGCCGGGTCAGCCTTTACCACGCCCGTCGCGAAGCCATGCCCGTCGCGATGTGCTGACAAGCAGCGCCTGCCGTCAGGAGGAAACATGCCGACCGAAAGACCATTACGCCTGTTCTTCGCCCTGGCCTGCCCTTTCGACCTCGCTGAGGCCGTCTGCAACTGGCGTGACAGCCAAGAGCTAGGGGATCGGCCCGTCGCCCAGGCCAACCTGCACCTGACTCTGGCTTTTCTCGGTAACCAGCCCGCGGCCTCCGTCGAGGGCTTGAAGCAGCTTGCGGCAAAGGTGCGCGTCGATGCCTTTGCGCTGCGGCTCGATCAGTTGCGGACGATCGGCAAGGATTTCGCCTGCCTGATGCCCAGCCAGAGCCCGTCGCCGCTGAACCAACTGGTCGAGCAGCTGCACGCGGGGCTGTCCACACACGGCGTCATGCTCGACGCCCGGCCATTTCTGCCACACGTCACGCTTTCACGCCAGGTTCACGCCTTGCCGGATATCACCCCACCAGCATTCCATTGGCCGGTGCACCACTTCGGTCTCTATTGCTCAGAAAACACCTCATCGGGTGTTCATTACAGCGAACTGGCGAGCTGGCCTTTGGCGGCCCCCGGTCGCTGATCGGGTAACAGCGCCGCCCTTGCTTCCGAATCGGCTCGCCCCCACTTAACATGCACGCCTCATTTCGCATGCGCCCATTCCGAGAATTCCAATGAGCCAGACTCCCTACATCTTTGACGTCACCAGCGCCAATTTCGAGCAGCTGGTGCTGGAAAACTCCTTTCACAAGCCGGTGCTGGTGGATTTCTGGGCTGAGTGGTGCGCGCCCTGCAAAGCGCTGATGCCGCTGTTGGCGAAGATCACCGAGGAGTATCAGGGCGAGCTCGTGCTGGCCAAGGTCAACTGCGATATCGAGCAGGACGTGGTTGCGCGTTTCGGTGTGCGCAGCCTGCCAACCGTAGTGCTGTTCAAGGATGGCCAGCCGGTCGATGGCTTTGCCGGCGCCCAGCCGGAATCTGCGATCCGCGCCATGCTCGAGCCCCACGTGCAGGCGCCTGCTGCGCCGGAAGCGGACTCGCTGGAAACCGCACAAGCGCTGTTCGTCGAGGGACGCATCGGTGAGGCAGAGGAGCTCCTCAAGCAAGTGCTGGCTGAAGACAACGAGAACGCTGTCGCGTTGATCCTCTACGCACGCTGCCTGGCTGAACGTGGCGAGCTCGGCGAAGCTGAGCTGGTGCTCGATGCCGTCAAGGGCGACGAACACAAGCAGGCCCTGGCTGGCGCCCGCGCGCAGCTGACGTTCCTGCGCCAGGCCAATGACCTGCCCGAGGTTGCCGACCTCAAGAGCCGTTTGGCGCAGAACGCCGAAGATGACGAGGCGGCTTATCAGTTGGCCATTCAGCAACTGGCGCGTCAGCAGCACGAAGCGGCACTGGACGGACTGTTGAAGCTGTTCGTACGCAATCGCGGCTACGCCGACGGCCTGCCACACAAGACATTGCTGCAAGTATTCGACCTGCTCGGCAGTGACCACCCGCTAGTCACCACCTACCGCCGCAAGCTGTACCAGGCGCTTTATTGATGCCTGCGAATGGGGCGAGCCCCGGCCTGCACTGACATCCAAGCGGCGGGTCCCGCCTGACACCACCGTGGATCGGTACAACGTGAGCCACCGCTAACTGTGCATGCCGATCCGAGGTTGGTTGTTCTCCCGCCTAGCCCTCGAGTAACTGGCGCAGTGCCATGCAATCACGGGCGTGCAGCTCGGTCAGCTCCGGCCAGGGGTTTTCCGGCAGGTTGACCAGCACGCCGCGCGCACCCGCCGCCTTAGCGCATTCCAGATCGAAGCGGTAATCGCCCACCATCACCAGTTCGCTGGGTTCGATGCGCCATTTGTCCGCCAGATGCATTAACCCGCCCGGATCGGGTTTCGGCGGCGCTTCGTCACGGCCGAGGATGTCATCGCTGGCGAAGCAGTCACCCATGCCCACTGCCTGCAGGGTTACCAGCGCCAACTCATGTGCGTTGCGCGTCAACACGCCGAGCTGGCAACCGCGATCGCGCAACGTATGCAGGAGTTCACGGGCGCCTGGCGCCGGTGTCGCGGCATAGGCCAGTTCGCGTTCGTGCTCGAGCAACCAGGCGCGCTTGCCCGCGGCCTCTTCAGCCGGCAGCGCGGCGAGGTGATGGAGGATGTCGTCGTCTTCGGGAATATCCAGGGCTCGCTTGATCGCCGGGAAGTCGTGCACGGCAAGCGTTAGGGTGCCGTCCATGTCGAATACCCAGTGCCGCGCATCGGCCAGGCTCACTTCCAATCCTCACGCACGCGAATCAGGCCTTCCTGCGCTACCGAGGCAACCAGCTGTCCGGCGCGGTTGAAGATGCTGCCGCGCGCGAAACCACGCGCGTTGCCGGCCCAAGGGCTGTCCATGGAATACAGCAACCACTCGTCGGCGCGCACTTCGCGATGGAACCAGATGGCATGGTCCAGGCTTGCCAGCTGAATGAACTTGCTCCAAGAGCTGACGCCGTGTGGCTGCAGGGCGGTACCGATAAAGCTGAAGTCCGAAGCGTAGGCGACCAGATACTTATGCAGCGCCGGGTTGTCCGGCAGCGAGCCATCGGCACGGAACCAGATATGCCGGACCGGCTCGATCGGCTGCGGGTTGATCGGATCCTGCAGCGTGACCGGGCGGATCTCGATGGGTTTCGGACGGCGCAGCTTTTCTGCCACACGCGCCGGAATCAGCGGCGTCAGTTTGTGCAACAGCTCCCATTCGCTGAGCAGGTCCTCGGGACCGACCACGTCGGGCATCGGCAACTGATGCTCGAACCCGGTCTCGTCGGCCTGGAACGACGCGCTGCAGGTAAAGATGGTCTGCCCTTTCTGGATCGCGCTGACCCGGCGCGTGGTGAAACTGCCACCGTCGCGCACGCGGTCAACGTCATAGACCACCGGCTGGTGGGAATCACCAGGCCGCAGGAAGTAGCCGTGCATCGAATGGACGTGACGCTCCGGCGCCACCGTCTGGCTGGCCGCGGACAGCGCCTGACCGACCACCTGGCCACCGAACAGCTGGGGAAAGCCCAGGTCCTGGCTGGCACCCCGGAAGAGGTTTTCTTCAATTCGCTCCAGCGACAGCAGGTTGACCAGCGTGTCTAGGGTGTCGCTCATGGTGTAGTTCCTTTATGTATTCGAGGCACGAGGCAGGCGCGCAATGTTACGGATTCCGCAGAAGCGGCTCCACTGGTTGCGATTGTCGGCGAAGCGCTACCCAATCATCCCGCGTGATTCGGTACAGCGAATGAGGCCGCAGCGGATGCCCTTCGGAAATCATCGGATGGTCAAAGTCACCCGCTGGTTCATGCCGCATGCCCAACGCCTGCATCAACCCCAGCGAAGGCTCGTTGATCGCCGCGGTGTAGGCCACCACCTCCGGAAGCTGCAACCGCTCGAAGCCGCACGCCAGCGATGCCTCTGCCGCTTCGCGCGCGAAGCCTTGTCCCCAATGCTCATGGGCGAGCCGCCAGCCGATTTCCACCGCTGGGCAGAACGGCAGCTGCAAACGGCTCCAGGCCAGCCCTGCCATACCGATGAATTGCCCATCGCTTTTGAGCTCTAGCGCCCAGAACCCGAAGCCGAACCGCGCGAAATGGATCCGGCAGCGCGCCATCGCCGCCGCGCATTCGTCGCGCGACAGCAACTCGGGGAAGTAGCGCATCACCAGCGGGTCGCTGCACAGCTCGGCCAGTGCATCGAGATCGTCATCACGCCAGGCACGCAGACGCAAGCGCGGTGTTTCCAGTTCAATACGTTCCATCGGTTCGTCCATTCTGTTTCCTTGAAGACTTCGGTAACGGCTCTGCATACTCGCGGTTGACCTCAACGGGCCCGATTCGATGTCCCTGCCGTTGGTATTTCACGACGATTACAGCCCCGCTCTGCCGCCGGGACACCGCTTCCCCATGGAGAAGTTCCGCCTGCTGCGCGACCATCTCGTTGATTGCGGTTTGACCACGGATGCGGCGCTGTTGCGTCCCGAACTCTGCCCACCCGATATGCTGGCGCTCGCACATGACCGTAACTACGTCGAGCGCTACTGCACCGGCGACATGAGCCGCGACGAACTGCGCCGCCTGGGCCTGCCCTGGAGCCCACAACTGGCGAAACGCACCGTACGCGCAGTTGGCGGCTCGCTGCTGGCCGCAGACCTTGCATTGCAGCACGGCCTGGCCTGTCACCTGGCGGGTGGCACCCACCATGCCCATCACGATCATGCCTCCGGCTTCTGCATATTCAACGACCTGGCCATCATCGCCCTTTCGCTGCTTGAGAGTGGCCGTGTCGGTCGTGTGCTGATCTTCGATTGCGATGTGCATCAGGGCGACGGCACTGCCCGAATTCTCGAGCAGGTACCGGATGCCGTCACTGTGTCACTGCATTGCGAAAAGAATTTCCCGACGCGCAAGGCCCGCAGCGATTGGGACATCGGTTTGGCGCCAGGCCTTGGCGATGCGGATTACCTGAAGGTCGTCGACGATACGCTCAGCTACCTGCTGCCGCTGTATCAGCCGGATCTGGTCATCTATGACGCCGGCGTCGATGTGCACCGTGATGACGCGCTGGGTCTGCTTGAGCTCAGCGACGAAGGCCTGGCCATGCGCGACAGCGCCGTGATCGAACACTGTCTGGGGCGAGACATTCCGGTGGTTGGCGTGATCGGCGGCGGCTACGACAAGGACCGCGCCCTGCTCGCACGGCGCCATGCGCAGCTGCACATCAGCGCCGCGAAGGCCTGGCAGCGACACGGCCTGGGCTGACACCACTGGTCACAACGACGGCCGCAGCGCGGAACTTCAACCGGCAACGAAACCCTCACTTCTATGTGTGGCTGACCCATGCAGCACGCCTAAGCCGCTGTTTGCGAGCACTAAATGACCATAACAACGAGTATTCACCGATGCTCGAAACCGATCACACCACCACCGCCTACCCCAACGGCCGGAGCCATTTCTTGAAGCACACCTCCTGGAGCGCTGTGTTTGCAGGTATCGCTTTGGCACTTGTGGTTTCACTACTGCTGCACTTGCTTGGCACGGCCATCGGCGCTTCCACAATCGACCCTGCAACTGAACACAATCCCGTTGCGGGCCTCGGCATGGGCGCGATTATCTGGATGGTGCTTGCCGGTGTCATATCACTGGCCATCGGCGGCTACATCGCGGGTCGTATGGCGCCCCGTCACGGCATGTTGCACGGCTTGTTGGTGTGGGCAGTCACGACGCTGGCCACGGTGTATCTGATTGCCAGCCTGGTCGGTTCGGCTGTCTCGGGCACAGCCAGCGTGGCGGGCTCGACTTTGCAAGCGGTTGGCTCCAGTGTTGCATCCATGGCGCCAGCCATCGGCGGTGAGATCAAGCAGCAGGTCAAGCAGGCTGACATCAATCTCGATCTGAGCAATATCGAGGCTGAAATCAAGAAGGCACTGCGCCAGACCGGCAAGCCGCAACTGGCCCCGCAGAACCTTGAGCAAGACGTACAACAGGTTCAGCAGCAGGCTCAGAATCGCGCCGAGCAAGCCCAGCAGAATCCTCAGCAGGCCGACGAGCAGATATCGCAACTAATCGACCGCATTCAGCAGAAAGGTGAGGAAGCTCTGAATGCCGCCGACCGTGAAGCGATGGTCAACCTGATACAGGAGCGCGGCAACATGAGCCAGCAGGAAGCCGAGCAGATGGTCAGCCAGATCGAGCAGCAGTATCAGGAAGCCTATGTGAAGTTTAAAGAGCTGCAGGCCCAGGCCGAGCAGAAGGCCCGTGAAGTCGCCGGCCAGGCGGCCAAGCGTGTATCGCAAGCCAGCTGGGCTTTGCTGATCACGATGTTGATCACTGGCGCCGTTGCCGGGTTCGCCGGCATGTTCGGCTATCGCCGTCAGCCCAAACAGTCCGACGCGGTTTAACAGCCTGCACCCCGGCGCACCCTGCGCCGGGGATTCTCTTACTCCGCACCGCGCCCCGCTCTCTCCAACGTCGCTGCAAACTTCCCATCGCGAGCCGCTAGAATGGCCGCCCCTGAACCACGGCGACGTTCCAATGCGTACCCCAAAATCTCGCGTCGCGATCATTGGCGGCGGCCCCGCCGGGCTGATGGCTGCCGAAGTGCTGAGCCAGGCGGGCGTTGCCGTCGATCTCTATGACGCCATGCCCTCGGTCGGTCGCAAATTCCTGCTGGCCGGCGTCGGCGGGATGAACATCACCCATTCCGAGGCCTTCGAGCCATTTGTGACGCGCTATCGCGAGCGTGCCGCCGAACTGCGCCCGCTGCTGGACGTCTTCAACCCCGAGGCCCTGCGCGAATGGATTCACGGGCTGGGCATCGACACCTTCGTTGGCAGTTCCGGACGAGTGTTTCCCTCGGACATGAAGGCTGCACCGCTGCTGCGCGCCTGGCTGCGCCGCCTGCGTGACGCGGGCGTGCAAATCCATACGCGCCATCGCTGGCTGGGTTGGAACACCGACGGCAGCTTGCGTCTGCTTGCGCCGTCGGGTGAGATCAGTGTCGACGCCGACGCGGTGCTATTCGCGTTGGGTGGTGGCAGCTGGGCACGCCTGGGCTCCGACGGTGCCTGGGTCCCTGTGCTGGAACGCCGCGGCATTGCAGTCAACGCGCTGCGGCCCGCCAACTGCGGCTTCGAAGTGGCAGGCTGGAGTTCGCACCTGCAGGAAAAATTCGCTGGCGCGCCGCTGAAAACCGTCAGCCTCGGTCTCGCCGAGTGCGCGCCACGCAAGGGTGAGTTCGTGGTCACCGCCACCGGCATCGAGGGCAGCCTGGTGTATGCGTTGTCCGCCGAGATCCGCCAGGCGATCGAGCAGAACGGTAGCGCCACAGTCACGCTGGACCTGCTACCCGATCATTCGCTGGAGAGGATCATTCGCGCCTTGGCCAAACCGCGCGGCTCGCAGTCCATGGCCAAGCACCTCAAGCGTCAACTCGGTCTTGATGGCGTCAAGGCAGCGTTGTTGCGGGAACTCGCGCCCGCTGACGCCTTCGATGACCCGCAGCGTTTAGCGAACGCGATCAAGGCCCTGCCCATCGAGTTACTGCGCCCCCGCCCGCTGGACGAAGCCATCAGCAGTGCCGGCGGCGTGCCGTTCGAGGTGCTGGACGACGGACTGATGCTGCGACAGGTGCCAGGCGTGTTCTGCGCAGGAGAAATGCTGGATTGGGAAGCCCCCACCGGGGGCTACCTGCTGACCGGCTGTTTCGCCAGTGGTCGAGCGGCAGCGGTGGGCATGCTGCGCTGGTTGGGGATTGCTAGCCCGCCCAGTGCCTGACGAGACGGCGCTCGCTTAAGCCAGATGCCTGAACAGCGCGACCGTGATGATTCCAGCTGCGATTGCCGGCAATGGCTTTTTCAGCAGCAGCATGGTCACCGCAGTCGCGAGGAAAGCCAGCCGGGCACCGTTGTCGCCCGTAACCGCCATGGGCGTCAGCAGGGCAACCAACACCGAACCGGACATGGCGCTGATGAACTGCTCGGTTCGGCGGCTGATGGGCACGAACGACATCGCAAACACACCACCCCAACGGGTCACCAGGGTGACCACCGCCATGATCAGAATGACGATCAGCGTGCCGGATCCCACCGTTTCCAGCGTCATGTCGGTTTCTCCATCCACAGCGCGCCCAACAGACCACCGGCAAGCGCCCCGACCACCACATGGCTATTGGCGGGCAGATACCAGTACGCCAACATCGAGGCGCCACCCGCGACGATCCAGATCACACTCATCCGCAGATCTTTCTTGCCGCCGACGACCATCGCCAGGAGGAAACAGCCCATGACCATGTCCAACCCCCAGCTGACCGGATCGTGGATGGCGCTGCCGAAATAAAGCCCCAGCCAAGTGCCCAACACCCAGAACGTCCAGAGCGCCAGACCACCGCCGAACAAGATGCCTAACCCCGGCCTGCCGAGACTGAACGCCTGCATGGACATGGCCCAGTTGGCATCCGAAACAACGAGCATCACCGCGTAGCGCTTCGCCGGCGGCAGGTGCTGCAGATAGGGGTATAGCGTCGCGCCCATCAGCAGGTGCCGCGCATTGACAGCAAACACCGTGACCACCAGCGGAACGACCGGAACATGCGTGCCCCAGAGTTCCAACGAGGCGAATTGCGAGGCGCCAGCGAAGACCAGCGCGCTCATCATCAGGATCGAATAGTCGTTCAGCCCCGCCTGCGTCGCGGCCAAGCCAAAGGCCAGCCCAAACACCACAACGAATAGCGAGATCGGCGTCAATTGCCTGAACCCGGCCCATACATCAGCTCGGCTAAGCGAGTGAAGCTCCGCTTGCGCGTGTGCCAAAAGCGATCTCTCCTGTGCTGTCTTGCATGTATGAAAAACCAAAGCCTCAGGCCTTCTCAATCTGACGCCCGGCGTCACGAGCAATCAGGCAAACCGGCGTTCATCCATTGTTGCCATCTCAATGCGACAAACACGCAACCTGCTGACACGCCCGCACGGCGCGCCACCGGCCTCGGTCAGCGCTTTTTGGTCGGCTTCGTTCCGCCCAGGCTCGGCACCTTGCGGATCGGCTTGGCGTTGGGTTTCTCGCTCTCATCGAACCAGTTGCCCAGATGAACACGGCCTTTGCCAGCCGACTCTTTAGGCTTCTTCGGCTTTTTCGGTTTCTTGATGATCTGCCCGCCCGGCTGGGTGGTCGGCACCCGATGATCCGGGACGAAACCCGGCTCGTCGTGGCGCGGCAGAACTTGCTGAATCAGCGTCTCGATGGCAGCAAGTTGATCGACCTCATCGGCGGCGACCAGCGACACGGCCTCGCCCGTTGCGCCCGCCCGCCCGGTTCGGCCGATACGGTGCACATAGTCCTCGGCAACAGTAGGCAGATCGAAATTGACCACCTGTGGCAGGTCATGGATATCCAGGCCTCGCGCGGCCACATCCGTGGCCACCAGCACCTGCACCTCGCCCGCTTTGAAACGTTCCAGCGCGCGCAACCGCGACGCCTGCGGCTTGTCGCCGTGGATCGCGTCGCTGCTGACGCCCTGCGCCTGCAACTCATCCACCAGCTGGTCGACGCCCTTGCGCGTCTTGACGAATACCAGCACCTGCCCCCAGCGCTTTTCCGCCAGCAGATGCAGAAACAACTCGGACTTGCGCTTCTTGTCCACCGGCACCAGCCACTGCTTCACGGTTTTCGCCGCAGCATTGCGCGGGCTAACCTCGATGGACAGAGGATCGCGCAGCAGCTCCTGCGCCATCTGCCGAATCGGGTCGGAGAAGGTCGCAGAAAACAGCAAGGTCTGGCGCTTTTTCGGCAGTGCGCTGAACAGAGCATCGAGTTCTTCGGAAAAGCCGAGGTCGAGCATGCGGTCGGCCTCGTCCAGCACCAGCGCCTGCACCTGGCTGAACTTCACCGCGTTCTGTCGATACAGATCCAGCAACCGCCCGGGTGTGGCGACCAGCACGTCGATGCCTTTGCGCAGCGCCATCATCTGCGGATTGATGCTGACGCCGCCGTAGACCGCATAGGTGCGCAGCGGCAGGTCCTGGCCGTAGGTTCTGAAGCTCTCGTGCACCTGCTCGGCCAGCTCACGGGTCGGTACCAGCACCAGCGCGCGAATGGAATTGCTCGCCACTTGCGGCCCTTCGTGCAGCAGGCGCTGCAACAGCGGCAAGGCGAAACCCGCAGTCTTGCCGGTGCCGGTCTGCGCGGCGGCCATCAGGTCGCGGCCCTTGAGCACAGCCGGAATCGCCTTGGCCTGGACCGGCGTCGGCTGGGTGTATTCAAGCGATTCGAGGGTGCGTAGCAGCTGATCGATCAGGCCCAAAGAGGCGAAGGTCATGACGGTAACCGGAAGGACGAAAACAGGCTGCGCAGTTTACTCGAAAGGAAGCTGGAAGCTGAGCGTAGATACCGTCTTCCCCATTACCGAGCAAGGGCCAGTTGAGGGTCGAAACGCTGGCCCGATTTAAGTACCCCATAGGCGATGTGCAGCAGCTTGCGCATCGCTGCACAGACGATTTGTTTTCCGGATTTTCCTTTTGCACTCAGACGCTCGCGTAGAGCACTAATGGCCGGGTTGTGTGTGAGCGAGCAGACCGCCGGCATGTAGAGCCCAGCCCTCAAGCGAGACGATCCTGTGCGGGATATGCGCGTCTGGCCTTTGTAGGAGCCAGACTCCTGAAGGCGGGGGTTCAGCCCGGCATAAGCGGTTATCGCGCGTGAGCTGGCGAAGCGTAACGGATCGCCCAGCTCAGCCAGCAACAGGGCTGCGGAACGCTCGCCGATGCCATCAATGCTGGTCAGCAGGTCGCGTTTGTTGCGCAGGTCCGGGTCATCATCGATGTGGTCTCGGATCGCACGGAGCGTCTCTCCGATCTGCCGCTCGACATGGTGCAGCACTGAGTAGATTGAAGCCTGCACACTAGCGTCGGCCAGATCCAGGCGGTTGCGTTCCATTTGTTGGATCTCCTGCAGATCCTCCAAGCGCCGCACTAATGCTTTCAAGCGCCGGACGGCGGGAGGCTCAGGCTGCCAGGCCCGCAGATCGCTCTGGTGCCGCTCGCCATACTCAGCGATGAGTTTGGCGTCGACTTTGTCGGTCTTTACGCGCTGGAGCTGGCTTCGGGCGTAATAGGCGACCTGTGCAGGATTGAGCACGCAGACCTGATAGCCTTTATCGTGAAACCAGGTCGCGAGCGCTTCATGGTAAGCGCCGGTCGCTTCCATCACGATCCAGGCTTGGGCATTGGCGTGCTTGAGCAGCCACTGCTGGAGCGCTTCGAAACCGGCCACCTCGTTTGGCAATTTGGCCTTGGTGCGGTACTTGCCATTGGGTTGCTGGGTGGCGATGTCGAACGTGCGTTTGGCGATATCGATGCCGATGACGCTGGGCATAAGAACTCCTCCTGCTGGTTCAGAAAGATCAACACTTCACTCAGCTCTACCTTGCTGATGCGAGCTCTCGCCGGAGGCGGGCTCTGGATACCGTTCGAGCTGTAAGAGTGAGTATGGAAGGCCGCAGCGCTATCTACGTCGCAGGCTCAAAGCCTAAGGGTGGATACGGCTTTCTGACCTTCCCCCGATGATCAGTCGGGAACTATCACCCCAACATAGCGTGGTAGTCGAGATACAAGGGTGGATGTCGCTTTCTACATCCACCGGTGGCCGCCGAATGGCAGCATGCCGCACCGGCAGACCCAGGAGTGACGGGGCGACAGCGCTATCGCAGCAGGAGCTTGCCTTCGATGGGCACGTAACGCGACGCCGCGCGAATCAGCGAGTTGGCTGTCAGGCCCGGCGCACCATAGGCCGTCGCCTCGGCGCCGCCAGCGCGCACCCGGTCAAGCAGCAGATCGAAGTCGCCATCTCCCGACGCCAGTACCACTTCGTCGACCTGCCCCACCACGTCCAGCACGTCGATGGTGATTCCAACATCCCAGTCGCCCTTGGCCGAGCCGTCGCTGCGTTGGATATACGGTTTTAGCTTCACCGTGAAGCCGAGGTTGCGCAGGATCTGCTGGAACTGCTGCTGCTTGGCATCGCCCCGATCGATGGCATAGGCATAGGCCTCCACGATCTCGCCGCGCTCACTGACGTCGGCCCACAACGCCGCGTAGTTGAAATGGCAGCCGTGGGCCTGGCGCACCGTGTAGTAAAGGTTCTGCACATCAGCAAACAGGGCGATCTTCTTCACGCGGTAACCCGAGCGGAGGAATGGCCAGCCAGTATGGACTGCGATAGCGCGGCTGTCGCCGGCCAGTCGTTTGGGCTCATCAGGCCATTGAAACTACGTTGGCAATGCTTCGTAAAAAACAGCCTGGATCGCCAGCCGGTCAAATGATTTAGAACACTACCTCTGCGTCTTCGGCTGCTTTGACCCGCGATGGTCGTTGCACCTCGTCTTGCCCGCCTCGCCTACTTTTTCCAACGGCCTGCTAAAGTGCGCGCCTGGTTTTTCCCACGAGTTGCCGCCCTGCGATGAATGTCCTGTCCATCCTCCGTGACGCCTGGTTCTTCTACTCGCGCAATTTGCTGTCCATTGCACGCCTCTGCCTGCCGCTGATTCTGCTGGAGAGCCTCGCCCGCCTGGCCATCGACCATCTGTTCGGCAAAGGTGCCATGCCGGCACAGGAGCTGCTGATCGGACTCGTCTTCTACCCGCTGTATATCGCCGCTTTGATCCTGTTCCTCGATGCGCGCAGCCGCGGTCATGCACCGCCGCTGCGCGAGGTGATGAGGCGTGCATTGCCGCTGTGGCCGTCGATGGCGGTACTGGCCGGGCTAGGCACCTTGCTGATCATGCTCGGCGCCTCGCTGTTCGTGCTGCCGGGCCTGTGGATCATGGTCAAGATCGCCTTTGCGGAATACCTGTTGGTGATGCGCGGCTTGAGTCCGCTGGCGGCATTGAAGGAAAGCTTCCTGCAGACCCGTGGTCATTTTCTGCTGATTCTCGGCTGCATCCTCGTCGTGCTGGTGCCGCTGTGGCTTCTGGAAGCCTGGGTGGCCGCACAGTTCTGGGCGGGTGAGACAGCGCCTGGAGCGCTCGCCGTGGTGGTCGACAGTGTGGTCGGGCTGGTGCAGCTATTGGCGACGGTGGTGCTGTTCCGCTGCTTCATGCTTTGCAGCGAACCGGGCGGCGATCAGAAGCAATAACGTTGATCGGCAAGGCGGCAGACCGCGATTTGACGAGCTAGGCTTGGTCTCCACACGTCAAGGAGGCCGCACCGATGACCGACCAGAACCCCAGCATCCTGTCCCACGTATCCCTCGGCAGCAATCGCTTCGATGAAGCCGCTGCCTTCTACGATCAGACCCTCAGCACGCTCGGGTGTAAGCGCATCATGGCCCATCCGGGTGCGATCGCCTGGGGGCGTGAATACCCTGAGTTCTGGCTGCAAACGCCGATCGACGGCCAACCAGCCAGCATCGGGAACGGCACCCATATCGGTTTCTTCGCAGCGGACAAGGCCTCGGTCGATGCGTTTCATCGCGCCGCGCTGGCTGCCGGCGCCACGGATGAAGGCGCACCCGGCCCGCGTGAAGAATATGGCGAGCCCTACTACGGCTGCTTCGTGCGCGACCTGGACGGTCACAAGATCGAGGCCGCCTATTGGGACATGAAGCTGGCTCAAGAACTCTACGGCGACGCACCGACCGCCTAGCCCGCGCCGGATGAAGTCCGAGCACCGGCCAGCCGCGGCAACAGCAGGTGCTCGAAGGCGCGCGGGAAGCAGCGCGCCACCAGCCGAGCCCGCCAGTCGAGGTTCGACAGCACCAGCAACCGTCGCCGCTTCAACGCGCCTTGATAGATGGATTCCGCCACGTCCTGCGGCGACGCCACGCGGCCCACCGCCAAAACCGGCTGTGGCGCGGTAGAGCCATCGCCAATCAACACGTTCTTGCGCAGGTCCGTCGCGGTGTACCCCGGACACACCAGCATCACGTTGACACCGGTATCGGTCAGCTCGCTGCGTAGGGTTTCGAACAAACCATGCAGCGCATGTTTGCTGGCGTTGTAGGCGCCGCGGTCTGGCACCGGCGCGTATTGCGAGAGTGAACTGAGCACGATGATCTGTCCTTCACGGGCGACCAGGCTCGGCATGGCCGCCTGGGTGCAATGCAGAGCGCCGTAAAAGTTGACCGCCATGATCCGTTCGAACACCGCCAGGCTGGTGTCGGCGACCCGGCTGCGATGAGTAATACCCGCATTGTTGATCAGCACGTCGATACCACCGAAGCGCTCCACCACCAGCGCAATGGCCTGCTGCACCGCCGCCGCATCCGACACATCGCAGCGCAGCCCTAGCGCATCGGCGTTGTGATGGTCTGTAAGGTGCTGGACCAGCCCGTCAATGGCGTTCTGATCGAGGTCGAAGATCACGACCCTGGCGCCGGCCTGGGCCATCCGCTCGGCCAGCGCACGGCCGATCCCGGCACAGCCACCGGTGATCAACACCACTTTGCGATCGAACACCTTGCTGGTGAATACCTTGCGATACATAGACCTCTCCATCGAGTCATCCGGGTAACCGCTCCCGATAGGCACGGTACGCTCTAGCCTCAGCATAGCCAGCCTTTTCTATCTGCTGGCGGCATGGTCGCGGCGCCGGCGTGTCGGCGATCAAGTGTCCATTCTGGACAGCCGGGCGCGTGGCGCCCATGCTTTGCCTACGCGCGAACCACAAGGGGCAGTGAATTACCTTGAAGCGATTATTCTGGATACCGATTGCAGCGGCTCTGGCGGGGCCCTGCGTTGCCTCGTCCGAGGCGCCGAGAACCCTGACCGTCGGTTACTACGATTTTCCCCCAGCCATCTACAGCGATGCCCAAGGGCGCCCCAACGGCCCCCTGGTCGATCTCACTCGGCGCGTACTCGCCCACGCAGGTTTTCAGGCGCAATTCCGCGGTCTGCCGAGTGCGCGGTTGTACGCGGCCCTGCAGAACGGCACTGTCGATATCTGGCCCGGCGCGCCGGGCAAACCTGAGCTGCAAGCCGACACGCTGGAGGGCCGGGAAACCCTCGCCCAAATCAGCCTCAACCTCTATCACCGGCCCGACACCCCACGCCCGACCATGCCCAGCAGCCTGCGCAAACGCGGCGTCATCATCATTGGCGGCTACAACTACTGGCCACAGGTGAACCAGATGCTGCACGACCCGCAGCTGCAGATTCGCCTACACCGGACGGCCACCCATACCTCAGCATTGGAGATGTTGAAACACCGCCGTGCGGACTACCTGCTCGACTACGAGGTTCCGGTGAGCCAGGCCCTGAATCGCCTCGGCATGGAGGCGCTTCCGCATGTGGAGCTGCATAAGGTCGCCATTCGCTTCATCGTGTCCCGCCACACTGAAGACAGCCAGGCGGTCGTCGATTCGTTGGACCGAGCCTATGCCGAGATGGCCGCGGCCGGAGAAGACCTGAGTTTGCCTGAGTAGCCGCACGCGCATATGGGTGCTGACAGGCCTCAGAGATGATCAGCCTAGGTGCGCCCTCCTTGTGAAAGGGGCGGCTTGCAGCCGTGCCCTCAGGTGCCGCGCGGCTTGGCGCGCGCGGTGGGCTCTGCTACCAGCGGGTCATCGGGCCAATAATGTTTCGGATATCGGCCTTTCAGGTCTTTCTTCACTTCCAGGTAGGTGTTGGCCCAGAAACTGGCCAAGTCCTGGGTCACTTGCACCGGTCGGCGCGCGGGTGACAGCAGATGCAGCTTCACCACCTGCCGGCCACCGGCGATGCGTGGCGTATCGGCCAGCCCGAACAGCTCCTGCAGGCGCACCGCCAGTACCGGCGGTGATTCGTTGTAGTCGAGCCGCACCCGCGACCCCGAAGGCACGGCGATGGTGACCGGTGCCAGTTCGTCGAGGCGCTGGGGTAATGGCCAGGGCAACAGGGTCGCTAGCATGCTTTGCAGATCAAGCTGGGCGAAGTGAGCCAACCGCGACACCTTGCCCAGATAGGGCAATAGCCAGTCCTCCAGCCGAGCCAACAACGCATCATCGCTGACATCAGGCCACTCGCTGGTATCGCCAGTGGCCTGATCGAGCGCTCTGAGCAGGCTGATACGCGCCTGCCACTGGCGCAGCTCCGGGGTCCAGGGCAGCAGCTCCAGTCCCTTGCGGCGCACCAGCCCAAGCAGCGCACAACCTCGCGCGTCGTCATCCAACCCCGGCAAGGGCTCGCGGCTGAGTATCAGCTCACCGACCCGCCGCTGCCGCTCGGCTCGCAGCACGCCTTCACGTTCATCCCATTCCAGCTCGTCGCGTTGGCTGACCTGCTCAGCCAGTTCCTCATCGAACAAGCTTGGGTCCAACGCAGCGGCGCGGTAGATGCGTTCCTCGCGCTGGCCCTGGCGGCTGCCCAGTTCGGCAATCACCAGCCAGGGTTCTTTCATCAAGGCATCCGGTTCGCCGAATACTGCGGCGCGACCGTTGGCCAAGCGGTATTCGCCACCGCCGTCACGTCGCTGACGAGCGATCCGGTCCGGATAGGCGAACGCCAGCAGCGCGCCCACCCAGCGGTGGTCGGTGGGGTCCGTCGGCGCCGCGCTCGAAGAGCCGCGCAGCAAACCACGAAACTGGCGAGACAGCTGCCGCACTCGCTGCGCACCGGCATGCCGGCCGGCGCTGCCGTCGAGCAACCCGAGACGCGTGGAGATATCCGCTCCGCCGCCGCGCTGGCCGCCGGATTGAATGTCCCGCTCGACCAGAAGCGCGGCAAGATCTGCGGCCAGGGGCGCGAGCCCCAGCGCCTGGCCGCGCAACAAGAGATGGGCGATACGCGGGTGCGCGGGCAACTCGGCCATGGCCTGGCCGTGAGCGGTCAATTGCCAACCGCCACGGGCGTTGCGGCTGAGCGCGCCGAGGCGCTGCAGCAGGTCCTGTGCCTGGGCGTATGCCGCAGCAGGAGGCTTGTCCAGCCAAGCCAGTTCGTCCGGCTCGACGCCCCAGCGCGCCAGCTGCAAGGCCACACCGGCGAGATCGGCCTGGAGGATTTCCGCGTCGCCATAGGCCGCCAGCTGCGCGTGCTGATCTTCCGACCACAGCCGATAGCACGCGCCGGGCTCCAATCGCCCCGCACGGCCAGCCCGCTGGGTGGCCGAGGCACGGGAGATGCGCCGGGTTTCCAGCCGGGTCATACCGCTGCCCGGGTCGAACCGCGGCACCCGCGCCAACCCGGCATCGACCACCACGCGCACGCCTTCGATGGTCAGGCTGGTCTCGGCGATGTTGGTCGCCAGCACCACCTTGCGCTTGCCGGCCGGCGCCGGTTCGATGGCTGCGCGCTGGGCAGCCAGCTCCAGTTCGCCGTGCAGCGGGCAGAGCATCACTTCGCCCCGATCCGCCAGCTGCTCGGCCAGCATCTCGTTCACTCGGCGAATCTCGGCCTGCCCAGGCAGAAACACCAGCACGCTGCCGGTTTCCTCCCCGAGCGCCTGCAACACCGTCTGAACCACCCGCGGCTCGATGCGCTCGCCCGCCTGAAATGGCCGGCCCCAACGCTGCGCAACCGGGTACATGCGCCCTTCGCTACGCACCACCGGCGCGTCATCCAACAGGCTCGACAGACGGGCCCCTTCAAGGGTGGCGGACATAAGCAGCAGCTTGAGCGGCTCATCGCGCAGCAGCACGCGAGCGTTCAGGGTCAGCGCCAGGGCCAGATCGGCATCCAGGCTGCGCTCGTGGAACTCGTCGAAGATCACCAGCCCGACACCTTCAAGCGTCGGATCATCCTGCAAGCGGCGCGCAAGGATGCCTTCGGTCACCACTTCGATACGGGTGTTCGGCCCAACCTTGCTTTCGAGCCGGATCCGATAGCCCACGGTATCGCCGACCTTCTCGCCCAGCTCGCTGGCCAGTCGCTCGGCCGCCGCGCGGGCAGCGAGGCGGCGTGGTTCGAGCATCAGGATCGATTGCCCGGCGAGCCACGGCTCATCCAGCAACGCCAGCGGCACACGGGTGGTCTTGCCGGCACCGGGCGGTGCTTCGAGCACCGCTTCATCACGGGTTAGCAGGGCCTGGCGCAGCGCCGGCAAGGCTTCATCGATGGGCAGGGCAATCATGGAGACTCCGTTTTCTGGGCCGCGATTATAGCGAGCACGGGCCTCGGCGCAGCGGCAAACAGCGTTATGCCCCAGGTGAAGTCACGATGCCGAACAGAGCGGGCAGCGGGAGTGTCTGATATCGAGAAAACATCACGCAGCCCTTGTATAGTTGCGCCACTTTTCCCGGAGGTCCTTATGCGTACTCGTTCCCGTGTCATCGGCGGCGTGCTGGCCGTCTCCCTGTTCACCCAGCTGACCGCCTGCGGCACGCTGTTCTACCCCGACCGCCGTGGCCAGATCGATGGCAAGATCGACCCGGCAATCGCAGTAGCCAATGCCGTCGGCCTGCTCTTCTATCTCATTCCTGGCTTGATCGCCTTTGGTATCGACTTCGCCACCGGCGCGATCTATCTGCCTGACAGCAACTACTCCATGGCCCCGGAAAAACTGCAGGAAGCCATTGGCGCGGACGGCGTCATCGATCAGGCCAAGCTCAAGGCCATCATCGAAACTGAAACCGGCCGTAGCTTGCCGCTGGATGACCCGCGTCTCATCCAACACAACGGCAGCGTCGAGCAGCTGGCCGCCTTCGGACTGCGTCCGGCCGCCTGATGCAGCACACCCGCGAGCGCAAAGGAGTCAGCGCCGAGCACGCAAGGCTGATGCGCCGGGCCACACACCTGGCGCTGGCCGTGGCACTGACGCTTGCTGCCAGCAAGGCGCTGGCCTGGTGGCTGAGCGGCTCGGTCAGCCTGCTGGCCGGGCTTACCGACTCGCTATTGGACGGAGCCGCCTCGCTGCTCAACTTGTTGGCCGTGCACTACTCGCTGCGCCCCGCCGACGACGACCATCGCTACGGTCATGGCAAGGCCGAAGCCCTGGCCGGGCTCGGCCAGGGTGCCTTCATTTCCGTGAGTGCGATTCTGGTCTGCGTTCAGGGTGTGGACCGCATGCTGCACCCGCAGCCGCTGGGTGCGCCGACATTGGGCATCGTCGTGATGCTGCTGTCGTTGGCGCTGACCGTGGCGCTGTTGATGTACCAACGGCATGTGGTGCGTGAAACCGGCTCCACGGCGATTCGCGCGGACTCGTTGCACTACCGCTCCGACCTGCTGCTCAACGCAAGCATCCTCGTTGCCCTCGTATTGGCCGGCTACGGCTGGGAGCGTCTGGACGCCGTCTTCGGCATCGCCATTGCGGTGTATATCTTCTGGAGTGCGCTGAGCATCGTGCGAGAGGCAGGCGCCGTGCTCATGGATACGGAGCTTGCACCGGAGATCAGCGAACACATGCATCAGCTGGCATGCGACGTGCCCGGCGTGGTGGGCTGCCACGACCTGCGTACCCGTGTTTCGGGCACCCGCTGGTTCGTGCAAATGCACCTTGAGTTACCGGGCGAGCTGCCACTGATCGAGGCGCATGCGCTGTGCGACGCGGTCGAAACGGCGATCCACGGCCAGTATCCTCGGGCTGAAGTCCTGGTGCATGCCGACCCGCTCGAGGTGGTGAAGCCTCGCCCGCCGGAACCAACCGAACGCCCATAAAAAAAGACCACGTGGCGAGACGTGGTCTTTTTTCAATACTGCTCTGAATTCGCTAGTCGCTTGTGACGACGTCTTCGGCAGCGCCTTGTGAGCGGTGCGGGCCCGGACCGATAGCCTCGGTAAGGTATGCGGTTGGCGCGGCGGGGTAAGTACCGCGTCAGTTTTGCCGGGGGCTGAAGTTGGATAAAGCTTACGCCCCGCCCACCGACAGATGATTGCGAAAATTGCTCATATTCATGCCAGTTGCGCAATCATTGCGCACAGATGCATAGTTATGCGCAACCCAATCCCGCAGGCAACCAAACATGAGCAAACTAGACCGTTACGACCTGCGCATTCTGCAGGAACTGCAGCACGATGCGCGCATTTCCAATCAGGATCTGGCCGAGCGTATCGGGCTGTCGCCCTCGCCCTGCTCACGACGCGTCAAGCAGCTCGAGGACGACGGCTACATCGCCCGCCAGGTCGCACTGCTGGACCGCAAGAAGCTCGGCCTGACCCTGACCGCCTATGTACTGATCGGCATGGACCGACACACACCGGAGCGCTTCGAGCACTTCGAAGGGGTGATCGGCAAATGCCCGGAAGTGCTCGAGTGCAGCCTGGTGACCGGGATGGATGCCGACTACCAGCTCAAGGTTGTGGTGCCGGATATGGAGCACTATCAGGCCTTCCTGCTGGGCACCCTGACCCGTATCGAAGGGGTGTCGAGCGTGCGCTCCAGCTTCGTCTTGCGGCAGGTGTCATCGAGTACCGAGCTGCCGCTGGAGCATTTGCGAGGCTGAGACGCCGCTCACACTTGCAAACCACACAGCTAGAAGGGCTATTGCCTATAATCCGCGCCCTTCTGCTCCGCCGGCCAGGTAATTCAGGGCAGCGCAGCGATCAGCCTTTGTGCAAGGGAAATGCCCATGAAAGACACCAACCGCGTCATGCAGAGCTACGGTCGCTGCTGCGCGAGTGCCGCCTTCTTCGACGAGTTCTATGCCACCTTCCTTGCCAGCTCCCCAGCGGTGCGGGACAAGTTCGTCAAAACCGACATGGTGGCGCAGAAACAACTGCTGCGCGCCGGCATTCTCAACCTGGTCATGTTCGCCCGCGGCATGCCGGATACCAAGCTCCAGGCGTTGGGCAAGAGCCATTCACGTGCCCATCTCGACATCCGCCCCGAGCTCTATGACCTCTGGATAGCCGCCCTGCTCAAGACCATCAGGCAGCATGATCGGCAGCTGGAACAGCTGGATCTTGAAGCCTGGCAAGTGGTGCTCAACAAGGGCATCGACGTGATCAAATCCCACTACTAACAGCCGTACCAAAGCTCGAAACAGAGCCTCTCGCTCGAACCCCTGAAGCTCATAATCGTCCAACGCCTAAGGGAGCTGAGCACGCTCCACGGGCGTATACTGCGCCGTTTTCTCGCCCGGCCAGCCCGGGCGCATTCTTCGATGTCAGTCAGGAGTAACGTGTGGAGCCTGAAGTATTTGAGAAGTGGATGATGATCGTCCTGGTCGGCGGCCTGATGGCGTTCATGGCCTTCATCATCTGGGACTTGGCCAAGAAGTCGAAAGCCGGTCGCCTCGGCACGGCCGTTCTGTTTCTGGGCCTGGGGTTGTGCCTGTTCGCATTTCTCGCCAAGCCGATCATTGGCTACGTGATCGAAGTGACGCAGGGCATTCCGCACTGATCTGCTGAAGTCGTTTGAACAGGGCACAGCGGCCGGTGCTTCACAAATGCGCCGGCACCTGCCGCCATTCGCCCGGCTGCAAATCGTCCAGCGACCAGGGCCCGATCCTGACCCGTACCAGCCGCAGCGTCGGTAAGCCGACCGCAGCCGTCATCCGCCGTACCTGACGATTGCGACCCTCCCGAATCACCAGTTCCAGCCAGCAGGTCGGCACACTCTTGCGAAAACGCACCGGTGGATTGCGCGGCCAGAGTTCGGGCTCGTCGAGCTGCCGGGCTTCGGCCGGCAAGGTCATGCCATCGTTGAGTTCAACGCCGTCGCGCAGCCGCTGCAGCTGCTCGGGAGTCACCTCGCCTTCCACCTGAATCCAATACGTCTTCGGCAGCTTGTGCTTGGGATCAGCAATACGCGCCTGCAATTGCCCGTCGTTGGTCAGCAGCAAAAGGCCTTCGCTGTCGCGATCCAGGCGGCCAGCAGGATACACACCCGGCACCGGCACAAAGTCCTTGAGTGTGGCGCGGCCATCGGCATCGTTGAACTGAGTGAGCACGTCGAAGGGTTTGTTCAGCAGCAGCAGACGTGGCTCGGCCGGCGGCGCCTTGGCCACACGACGAGGTTGTGATCGCGCCGCTGCAGGGCGCGGTGGACGGGGACGAGAGGTGCGAGGCATGGCGGAGCCTTTGATGGCAGGCCGGCCATGCTAGGGCGGGCGTTGCTGACCAGCAAGGGGCAGTGAAAGCCAGCGTTATTACAGGCACCGAACCGGCTGAAACACCGCTGCGGTCGATCAGCACCACAAAGGCGCATGGCGTGCGCCATAACCTCACCAAGCGCACCGTTATCGGACAATGCCGCGTCCATGCCCCGCCATGGCGCATTTCATGATTGACCGCAAAACGCCGGAACAGAAGGCTTACAGGCGAATTGGCACGGATGCTGCGATAGGGCTCTACGTCCCCAAGGACCAACCCCACAGTTGCGCATGGACAGCCAAGGAGCCGCCCACAATGAAACGCCGTCCCCTACTGAAGTCCACCCTCGCCGCCAGTGCCCTCATGCTCAGCGGTCTGTTCCCGTTCACCCTGCAGGCGGCCGAGACCATCAAGGTCGGCATCCTGCATTCGCTGTCCGGCACCATGGCCATTTCGGAAACATCTCTGAAAGACATGGCGCTGATGACCATCGACGAGATCAACGCCAAGGGCGGCGTGCTCGGCAAGCAGCTCGAGCCGGTGGTAGTCGACCCTGCGTCCAACTGGCCGCTGTTCGCTGAAAAAGCCCGTCAACTGCTCACCCAGGACAAGGTCGCCGTGACCTTCGGCTGCTGGACTTCTGTGTCGCGTAAATCTGTGCTGCCCGTCTTCGAAGAGCTCGACGGCCTGCTGTTCTATCCGGTCCAGTACGAAGGTGAAGAGCTGTCGCCGAACGTCTTCTACACCGGCGCCGCGCCAAACCAGCAGGCCATCCCGGCCGTTGAATACCTGATGAGCGAAGACGGCGGCAGCGCCGAGCGCTTCTTCCTGCTGGGCACCGACTACGTCTACCCGCGCACCACCAACAAGATCCTGCGCGCCTTCCTGATCAGCAAGGGCGTGCCGGAATCCAGCATCGAAGAGGTCTACACCCCCTTCGGTCACAGCGATTACCAAACCATCGTCGCCAACATCAAGAAGTTCTCTGCCGGCGGCAAGACGGCGGTGGTGTCGACCATCAACGGCGACTCCAACGTGCCGTTCTACAAGGAGCTGGCCAACCAGGGCCTGGAAGCCACTGACGTTCCGGTCGTCGCGTTCTCGGTCGGTGAAGAAGAGCTGCGCGGTATCGACACAAAACCGCTGGTCGGTCACCTGGCCGCCTGGAACTACTTCCAGTCGGTGGAAAACCCTGTGAACGACAAGTTCGTCAGCCAATGGAAGGCCTACGCCAAGGAAAAAGGCCTGCCCGGCGCTGACAAGGCCGTGACCAACGACCCGATGGAAGCCACCTACGTCGGCATCCACATGTGGGCGCAGGCGGTCGAAAAAGCGGGAACTACCGACGTCAAACCGGTGGTCCAGGCACTCGCAGGCCAGACCTTCAAAGCACCGAGCGGCTACACCCTGACCATGGACGAGAAGAACCACCACCTGCACAAGCCGGTGATGATCGGCGAAGTTCAGGATGACGGACAGTTCTCGGTAGTCTGGGAAACCGAAAGCCCGGTCCGCGCACAGCCGTGGAGCCCGTACATCCCCGGTAACGACAAGAAGCCGGACTACGCGGTGAAGTCGAACTAAGCGAAGCGTCAATCGCATCGCATCGCCTGCGTAGGGTGGGCTTCAGCCCACCAGTGAATGCGCAGGTGGGCTGAAGCGGAACGCCGCCCGCCCCTACGAGACGGTAACGGTGGATGGATGAAGCGCCATCCACCCTACAACCGCTCAACTCATAGGTTGGATCGGGACGCGGAGTCGACGCTTTTCATCCACCTGTCGACCATCACAAGCTCCACGAAGAGAGCTACGGGTCCCTGGGGAACACACGAATGAACACTGCCCTGTACCGATTTCTCCTGCTGCTTCTGCTGGCGCTGCCCTACGCAGCCCAGGCCGGAGACGCAGCCGATTACGCCAAAGCGAGCCCGGCAAAACAGGCCAAGCTGCTGGAGAGCTGGGCCATTGCCCCCGCTCCGGAGCGGCTGCCACTGATCGAAGCGCTACGCGCCAGCCGCGTGGTGATCGACAAGAACAAGACCCCTTTCACTGAGGAAAACGGTGATTACCGCGCCCTCGAAGGCGACGCCGAACCCGTCGGCACGCCTAAGAAACTGCGCCTGAACAACCGCCTGCGCGGGTTGCTAAATAGAGCATTAGCCAGCCACCAGCTGTTCTCCGACGACCCGGCCGAACGCCTCGCGGCGGCCAAACGCCTGCAACGCAGCGGACAACCGGAGCAGCTGCCACTCCTGCAGCAGCGCCTCGAAGCCGAAGATGACCCGGCCGTGCGCGAAGCCCTGACCCTGACCCTGGCGAACCTGCAATTGAGCGCTAAGGATCCAGCCGTGCGCCTGGCTGCAGTGCGCCTGCTCGGCGAAACCGGCGCACCGCTGGCGCGCGTGCGGCTGGAAAACCTGCTGGCGGATGAGGCGGAAACCGACGCCGCCGTTCGCAAGGCGGCGGAGACCAGCCTCGCTCAGGTCAAGCGCAAGCTGCTGATCGGCGAACTGCTGGGCCAGGCCTTCAGCGGCTTGTCGCTGGGCTCGATCCTGTTGCTCGCTGCGCTGGGCCTGGCGATCACCTTCGGCCTGCTCGGGGTGATCAACATGGCCCATGGCGAGATGCTGATGCTCGGCGCCTACACCACCTACATGGTGCAGGTGCTGATGGCGCGGCTCGCGCCAGACGCCCTCGCCTTCTACCCGCTAGTGGCGCTGCCGGTGGCCTTCTTCGTCACCGCCACCATTGGCATGGCGCTTGAACGCACGGTGATCCGCCATCTTTACGGCCGTCCACTGGAAACTCTGCTGGCCACCTGGGGCATCAGCCTGATCCTGATCCAGCTGGTGCGGGTGCTGTTCGGCGCGCAGAACGTCGAGGTCGCCAACCCCGGCTGGCTGTCCGGCGGGCTGCAGGTGCTGCCGAACCTTGTACTGCCCTACAACCGCATGGTGATCATCGGCTTCGCGCTGTTCGTGGTGCTGCTGACCTGGTTGCTGCTGAACAAGACCCGCCTGGGCCTGAACGTGCGTGCCGTGACGCAGAACCGCAACATGGCCGCCTGCTGTGGCGTGCCCACCGGCCGTATCGACATGATGGCCTTCGGTCTTGGTTCCGGCATCGCCGGGCTCGGTGGTGTGGCGCTGAGCCAGATCGGTAACGTCGGCCCGGACCTCGGACAGGGCTACATCATCGACTCGTTCCTCGTCGTGGTGCTCGGCGGCGTCGGACAGCTGGCTGGCAGCATCTTTGCCGCCTTCGGCCTCGGTATCGCCAACAAGATCCTCGAACCACAGATCGGCGCCGTGCTGGGCAAGATCCTCATCCTCGCGCTGATCATTCTGTTCATCCAGAAACGTCCGCAGGGGTTGTTTGCGCTGAAAGGGAGGGTGATCGATTGAAGACCTATTTCCCCTCCCTCGCCGGAACGATGAGGGAAGCCCAGTCCTTGCTCGCGATCAATGTGCTAACTAGCAAACCCGCAGGATCGCCAGCAAGCTGGCTCCTACAGGTCAGCCTACGAATCGGCATTTCCGCCATCCATCCTCGGCAGGACGGCCACGTATGAACCAGCCACTCACCCTCACAGCTACACAAAAAGCCGGACCGAAACTCACTGCCGTCGCACTCGGCCTCGTGCTCGTCACCCTTCTGGCCATGCCGCTACTACACCTTCTACCGCCAGACAATGCCTTCCATGTCTCGGCCTACACCCTGACGTTGGTCGGCAAGATCCTTTGCTACGCCGTCGTTGCACTGGCGCTGGACCTGGTCTGGGGCTACGCGGGGCTGCTGTCCCTCGGCCACGGCCTGTTCTTTGCCCTCGGCGGTTACGCCATGGGCATGTACCTGATGCGCGAAAGCGCCGGCGACGGGCTGCCTGCGTTCATGAGCTTTCTCGCCTGGACCGAGCTGCCCTGGTACTGGTACGGCACCTCCAGCTTCCTCTGGGCGATGTGCCTGGTGGTGCTGGCGCCCGGCCTGCTGGCCTTCGTATTCGGCTTCTTCGCCTTCCGTTCGCGGATCAAGGGTGTGTATTTCTCGATCATGACCCAGGCGCTAACGTTCGCCGGCATGCTGCTGTTCTTCCGCAACGAAACCGGCTTCGGCGGCAACAACGGGTTCACCGGCTTCACCCGTATCCTCGGCTTCGACATCACCGCACCGGGCACCCGCGCCGCGCTCTTCCTGGCCACTGTGGCGTTGCTGGCCGGCAGCCTGCTGCTGGGTTGGAAACTAGCGCGCAGCAAGTTCGGTCGAGTACTCACCGCGCTGCGCGATGCGGAAAACCGCCTGATGTTCTGCGGCTACGATCCCCGCGGCTACAAGCTGTTCATCTGGACGCTGTCCGCCGTGCTCTGCGGCCTGGCCGGCGCGCTCTACGTGCCGCAGGTCGGCATCATCAACCCCAGCGAAATGGCCCCAACGCAATCCATCGAAGCCGCCGTCTGGGTCGCTCTCGGCGGGCGCGGCACGCTGATCGGCCCGCTGCTCGGCGCCGGCATCGTCAACGGCATGAAGAGCTGGTTCACCGTGGCCTTCCCGGAGTACTGGCTGTTCGCCCTTGGCGCGCTGTTCATCGTCGTCACCCTGTACCTGCCGAAAGGCGTCATCGGATTGCTGCGCCGGAGGGGCGAACAATGAAAACCGCACCCGTACCCGAACTGATCGACCCGGTGGACGCCAGCGGCAGCGGCCGCGACGCCATTGGTCTCGGCCGAGCGAAGAGCGCCGGGCTCGACGCCCGCCACGGCACCATCCTCAGCCTCGAGGACATCAACGTCAGCTTCGACGGTTTCAAGGCGCTGACAAACCTCAGCCTGTACATCGGCGTGGGAGAACTGCGCTGCATCATCGGCCCCAACGGCGCCGGCAAAACCACCATGATGGACGTCATCACCGGCAAGACCCGCCCCGACAGCGGCACTGCGTTCTTTGGCGACACCCTCGACCTGACACGTATGAGCGAATTCGAGATTGCGCAATCCGGCATCGGCCGCAAGTTCCAGAAGCCGACGGTGTTTGAAGCGCTTTCCGTATTCGAAAACCTGGAGCTGGCGCAGAAGACCGACAAGTCGGTGTGGGCCAGCCTGAGAGCCAAGCTCAACGGCGAGCAGCGCGACCGCATTGACGAAGTGCTGAGCACTATTCGCCTCGACACCTCTCGCAATCGGCCCGCCGGCCTGCTGTCCCACGGCCAGAAACAGTTCCTCGAGATCGGCATGCTGCTGATGCAGGACCCGCAACTGCTGCTGCTCGACGAGCCGGTCGCCGGCATGACCGACGCCGAAACCGAGTTCACTGCCGAACTGTTCAAGAGCCTAGCGCGCAAGCACTCGTTGATGGTGGTCGAGCACGACATGGGCTTCGTCGACACCATCGCCGACCACGTCACCGTGCTGCACCAGGGCCAGGTCCTGGCCGAGGGCTCGTTGCAAGCCGTGCAAAACGATGAGCGAGTGATCGAGGTTTATCTGGGGCGGTGATTGATTCGGAGGATGGATTACGCGGTCTGCCTCCACCCATGGCAGCTTGCGGTGGATGGATAAAGCGTCATCCACCCTACGCCCACCGAACGTTCACGCCCGCATCAACGCAAACCTAATCGTAGGGTGGATAACGCCAGAGGCTTATCCACAAAAGTGAAGGAGTCGCACATGCTGCAAGTCCAACAACTGCATCAGTACTACGGCGGCAGCCATATCCTCCGCGGCCTGTCGTTCGATGCAAAAATTGGCGAAGTCACCTGCCTTCTCGGCCGCAACGGCGTCGGCAAGACCACGCTGCTCAAATGCCTGATGGGCCTGATCCCGGCCAAGGAAGGCGCGGTGAACTGGGAGGGCAAGCCGATCACCAGCTTCAAGCCGCACCAGCGCGTGCATGCCGGGATTGCTTACGTGCCGCAGGGCCGGGAAATTTTCGGGCGCCTGACGGTAGAGGAAAATCTGCTGATGGGGCTTTCCCGTTTCAGCGCGAAGGAGGCCAAGGAAGTCCCCGAGTTCATCTACGAGCTGTTCCCTGTCCTGAAAGAGATGAAGCACCGCCGCGGCGGTGATCTCTCTGGTGGTCAGCAGCAACAACTGGCCATCGGCCGCGCACTGGCAAGCAAGCCACGCCTGCTGATCCTCGACGAGCCCACCGAAGGCATCCAGCCCTCGGTGATCAAGGAGATCGGTGTGGTGATCAAGAAACTCGCCGCCCGCGGTGACATGGCGATTCTGCTGGTGGAACAGTTCTACGACTTCGCCGCCGAGCTGGCCGACCAGTATCTGGTGATGAGCCGCGGCGAAATCATCCAGCAGGGCCGTGGCGAGACGATGGAAGCCGAGGGTGTACGCGGCCTGGTCGCAATCTGAAAGCTCGCCCTGGTGGCGAGCCTTTTGACCCGTCCATGGCTGATGGGCGCCGCGTTCGGTCTGGCGTCGCACTCCTTGCAAACAATTCGCCCTGCCAATCAAGCGGCTAGCACTACGTCCGGATGCCGCCAGGTCGGACTCGTTGCCCCTTTAGCCTAGCCACTCCGTTAACCGCCTGACTCGCCCGTGGTGGGCAACTGGCTGCTGCTCTTGGCGGTCTGACGCAGTAAGCTCCCTGGGTCGGCCGCGTGCGGCCTGCCTACCCGAACAGACAAGAGGTCCCTGCATGAACAACGTGGTTTTCATCACGGGTGCGACATCCGGCTTTGGCCGAGCCACTGCCCGCCGCTTTGCCGAGGCCGGCTGGTCGCTGGCCCTGACCGGACGCCGCCATGAGCGGCTCGAAGCGCTGAAGGAAGAGCTGTCGGCCAAGGTCCCGGTGCACATCGCCACGCTCGACGTACGCGACGCCGAGGCAGTGAAGCAGGTGATTACCGAGCTGCCCGAAGGCTTTCGCCAGGTCAAATCGCTGGTCAACAATGCGGGCCTGGCGCTCGCCCCGGAGCCCGCGCAGAAAGTTGATCTGAACGATTGGCACACCATGATCGACACCAACGTGACCGGCCTGGTCAACGTTACTCATGCGCTACTGCCGCGTCTGATCGAGACGGGCAAGGGCGCGAGCATCATCAGCATCGGCTCGGTCGCCGGCCACTGGCCCTACCCAGGCGGCCACGTTTACGGAGCTACCAAGGCGTTCGTTGAGCAGTTCAGCTACAACCTGCGCTGCGACCTGCTGGGCACCGGCGTACGGGTCACCGACATCGCTCCCGGCATGGCCGAGACCGAGTTCACGCTGGTCCGCACCAAAGGTAACCAGGAAGCGTCCGACAAGCTCTACCGCGGCACCACGCCGTTGACCGCCGAAGACATTGCCGAGCAGATCTTCTACGTGGCCACCTTGCCCGACCACATCAACATCAACCGACTCGAAGTCATGCCCACCCGACAGGCCTGGTCGCCGTTCAATATTGATCGGGACAAGTAAAGACGGCGCAGAGGGATGCCTGAGTTTCGCCTCTAGGCTACGTGCCTCATAACGGCGAACGTATGCGTCCTACCCTTCGGTGATGCTTCCGTTACCGACGACGGTATGGGGCACCTCGACGATAGAAAAGCTGTGCCGGGCGGTGCTTGCAGCTGAGCCAGCTTCGCTTGAAAGCGAGAGAGATGTCAGGGGGGACCGGAGCAAGACGGTCTCCCTGCAGGGCATGAAGAGGATCGAGAGCGACTGCAGAAGCCGGTCACCGAAACGGCCCAGGAGGACCGTCCGGCCATGGAGGGATTACTCGATTTCCTTGCGCACGATCTTGCCGTCTTCCACCACCGCCATGGTGGTCGGGGTGATGAAGCCGCCCTTGTCGGTGATGCCCTGTATCGAATAGAGGTTGTACTTGGGGTCGAGCGCGCTGATCGCCTCGGCCATCTTCGCCCGCACCTGTTGCGGATCGGTACTGCCGGCTAGCTCCATAGCCTTGGCCAACGTATGAAAGGCCAAGTAGTTGTAGGCCGCTTCGGAGCCCGGCACCTTGCCGTGGGCCTGCTTGTAACGCTCGACAAACGCCTTGGCCGCCTCGCCCTCGTATTCGGACAGCGGCACTACGCCGATAGCGCCTTCCAGCAGATCCAGACCGCCCGTGACCGCGGCGATTTCATCCAGCTTGGCCTGATCCATGACGATGAAACCGCCCTGGAAGCCAAGCTGCCGCGCCTGCTGCATGACCAGCCCGGTGGGTTCCGAGGCGCCGCCGACGAACATCACGTCCGGGTTCGAGGCGATCACGCGACTGACGCCGGTATAGAAGTCGGTCGACTTGTTGTAGTCCATGGGATTGCTTTCGGCGATCTCGCCGCCCTTCTCTTCCCAGGCCTTGGTCATCATGTCAGTCCAGATCTTGGCGTACTCGTGGGTCGCGCCGGCGATGCCGAGCTTTTTGCCATGATGCTTGAGCGCATAGTCGGAAAAGGCATCGACGTAGCCGGTGAACTCCGGCGGAATGCGTACGGTGAGCGGATTGCCCTGCTCAGTCACCGAGGGCACGCTGGTGTACGCCATGATCAAGAAGTCGTCGCCGACGTTGAAGTCCTGCAGCGCGAACACGCCGCCTGTGTGCGGGACGAACACGGCGGCGGCGTTGGACTCTTTCACCAGGCGCTTGGCGTTGGTGGCGGCCTGGCTCGGTGAGTACTTGTCGTCCAGGCTGATGAGATTGACCTTGTAGGTCTCGTCGCCGATTTTCAGGCCGCCGGCCTTGTTGGCGTCATCGACCGCCATGCGCAGGCCGGACAGAGTGTTCTCGCCATAGAGCGCGGCGCCGCCGCTGAGCGGGCCGGTGAAACCGATATTGAGCGTTTGCTCGGCGGACACCTGTGAAGCAGTAAGAGCGGCGGCGATTGCCAGTCCAAGCGCTTTGAGCGTTTTCATTGTTATCTCCTGGGTCATGACTGTTCAGGCGCCGATATAGGCTTTGCGCACGGCTTCGTTACCCAGCATGGCCTGCTGGTCACCTTCCATCACCAGGCTGCCGCCCTCGATGACATAGGCGCGGTGCGCGATTTTCAATGCCGCAAAGGCGTTCTGTTCGGCCAGAAGCACGCTGGTGCCGGATTTGTTGATGCGTGAGATCACGTCGAACATTTGGTTAACCACCAGCGGCGCCAGCCCGAGCGAGGGTTCATCAAGCATCAGCAGCCGCGGGCGGCTCATCAGCGCTCGGCCGATCGCCACCATCTGCTGCTGGCCACCACTCAGTGAGCCGGCCGGCTGGTTGCGCTTGTCGTGCAGGATGGGGAACAGATCGAGCACTTCCTGCAGGTTGCGCTTGTTGCCGTCACCGTCGCGGCGATGCAGATAGGCGCCGAGCGCGAGGTTCTGCGCAACCGACATCTGCGGGAACAGCTTGCGGCCCTCCGGGCAGTGCACCACGCCGGCGGCAACCAGGCCGGACGGCTTGAGCCCGTCGATGCGCTTACCCTCCAGCGTGATGGTGCCGGCAGTGGGCTTGAGCAGCCCGCTGATGGTGTTGAACAAGGTGGTCTTGCCGGCCCCGTTGGCCCCCAGCAGCACCACCAGTTCGCCGGCGCCAACCGTCATCGAGACCTGGTTCAGCGCTTTGAAACTGCCGTAGCAGACATCGACCCGATCAAGCTGCAGCATCGTAGTCACTCCCCAGGTAGGCTTCGATGACAGCCGGGTTTGCCTTGATCTCGGCGGGCGTGCCCTCGGCGATCTTCTCGCCGTAGTTGAGCACCATGATCTTGTCCGCCAGGCCCATGATCATGTCCATCTTGTGCTCGATCAGGCACACGGTGAGACCGTGCTCGGGCATCTTGCGGATCAGCTCGGCAAGGCCTTCGGTTTCCTCGGGATTGACGCCTGCCGCCGGCTCGTCGAGCAGCACCAGCTTCGGCTCGGTGGCCAAGGCCAGGGCAAAGGCGACGCGCTTACGCTCCTCCTGTGAAATATCCAGCACCACTCGATTTTCCAGATGCGCCAAGCCGACGAAATCCAGCGCGGCGCGCGCCTTCTCGCGGCATTCACGCTCCTCCTGTTGCAGGCGCCTGGAGTTGATCAGCACATCCCAAAGGCCCGATCGAGTTCGCAGCCGGTGGCCAACGATCAAGTTGTCCAACACCGTGGCCTGCTCGAACAGGTGCGTAGTCTGGAACGTCCGCCCGACGCCGAGCCGGGCCACGCGGTCGCAGCGCATCCGCGAAACGTCGTGGCCGTCGATCAGGATCCGCCCGGAGCTGGGCTTGTGAACGCCGGAAATCAGGTTGAAAAAGGTGCTCTTGCCGGCGCCGTTCGGGCCGATGATGGCGTTGATCTTGCGCGCTTCGAACTCGACGCTGACGTCGTGTACCGCCGCCAGCCCGCCGAACATCTTGGTCAGATTCTCGACCTTAAGCATTGCTGTTCACCTCGTTGCCTGGGGTGACCTTGGTAGCCGCGCGCGGGTCCTTGGCCCGCGCTGCTGCGGTGTCCTTGCGCAGCTTCCAGCCGAGAAAGGTGCCGATGACGCCGCGCGGCATAAAGATCACCAGCACCACGATCAGCGGGCCGAAGATGATCATCCGGTAGTCCTCGAGGAACTGCAGCGACTGGGTGATCCAAACCACACCGAGGGTACCGGCCAGCGGCCCGAACAGGGTGCCGAAACCGCCCACCAGCAGGTAGGTGATCATGTCGAAGGTATGGTTGGGGTTGGCTTCCTCCGGCCCGATGAAGCGGATCATCGAGGCATAGAGCCCACCGGCGATACCGGCGTAGGTAGTCGAAAGGACAAAGGCCAGCAGCTTGTTGCGCATCAGGTCGATGCCCAGCGACTGGGCCAGCGCGTCGCCGTTGCGAATGGCCATGAAGGTACGCCCCAGCAGCGAGGACGCCAGGCGACCGGCGAACCAGATCGCCAGGATCAGAAACAGCAGCGCGAGGTAGTAGAACGGCACCGTCTGGCTGAAATCCACCAGCCCGAAGCCGTCCGGCGCGGCGATGCCGCGAATGCCGATGGCGCCGTGGGTCAGCTCCTCCCACTTGTCGATCAGCAGATAAATGATGAAGCCGACGCAAAGCGTGAAGATGGCGAAGAAGTGCTCCTTCAAGCGCAGCGAGACGATGCCGACCAGCGCACCGACGGCGGCCGAAACCAGCGCGGCCGCCACGAAGGCGGGCCAGAAATTCCAGCCATGGTCAGCCGTGAGAATCGCCAGGGTGTAGGCGCCGATGGCGAAGAAGCCGCCGTGTGCCAGGTTCAGCTGACCGCAGTAGCCGGTGATGATATTCAGACCGTAGACCGCAATCGCCCAGATAAAGGCGCTGGCCATCACGTAGACCTGATACTCGCTCTTGGCGAACAGCGGGAAGGCCAGGGCCAATGCCAGCAGCACCAGCTTGGCGCCGCGGCCGGTCAGTAAGGACGCGAAACGATGCATCAGTGAGCCCCCTTGACGAACAGCCCGGTCGGGCGGAAGGACAGGATCACCACTAGCAGCGAGAAGGCGATGATGTCCTTGTAATCCGAGGACAGGTAGAAGCCGCCGAAGCTCTCGGCGAAGCCAAGGATCATGGCGCCGATGATCGCCCCCGGAATGCTGCCCATGCCGCCAAGCACGATGATCACGAAGGCCTTCATGATCACCAGGTGCCCCATCGCCGGGTACACCAAGTTGATCGGTGCGTAGAGCGTCGCGGCGAAAGCGGCGAGCATGCCGGAGATGGCGAAGGTCAGCATCGCCACGCGGTTGGAGTCGATGCCGACAAGGAACGCGCCCTCGCGACTCTGGGCCATGGCGATGATGGTCGAGCCGAGCATCGTCTTGCGCAGGAACAGGTGCAGCGCCAGCATCAGCGTGAACGCGCCGACGATGATCAACAGACGCTGTTCAGGAATGATCAGCCCATCGAAGTTGAGGATGCCGCCATAGGGCGAGGCCATGCGGCGGAAGTCCGAGCCCCAGAGCATCTGCACCACCGCCTCGAGAAACAGCAGGATGCCAATCGCCGCAATCTTGTCGTGGATCGGTGGCGCGTTGCGCAGCGGGTGAAATACCAACCGCTCGGACAGCACCGCCAGCACGGCCACCACCACACCGGACGCCAGCATGGCGATCCAGTAGTGCAGCCCGATGTCGGTCATGAAGTAGTAGGACGCGAAGGCGCCGACCATGTACAGCGCGCCGTGGGCGAAGTTGGGAATGTGCAGGATGCCGTAAACGAGCGTCAGGCCAAGGGCGACCAGACCGTAGATGCTGCCCAGGGTCAAGCCGTTGAGCACTTGCTGGAACAATAGATTCAATGCGGCGTCTCCGTGGATCTTGTTGTTATGTGTGCCACCGAGCGACTGCCGATTCCTCCCGGTCAAGCCGGTCGAACATGCCACCGCCGCCGGGCAAATCGGACTCTTCGCCTGACTGACATTGGCACTCGCTCGCACCCTCGTCAAACGAGCAGCTCGGAAGAGATAAAGGCCCATAAAGCAGCGTGATGCTGGCAACAAGCTATTTCAGTGACTGCCCGATCGCTCAGACCAAGCTTCAACGAATCGCCGCTCGATCAAGCCGAGCACGTCGCAACAAGGCCTCACTGAAGCGCACCAAAGTGGATCAAGCCCCACGCAAAACCTTTCGCACGCACCATTGGAGGGCATCAAAAGCCGGCAACCTCACCATTGTTCGGCTCATTTACTCGCCCACCGGGCTAGTAAGCGCCGCAGCGCACCGCGTTGGCGCGAGAGGCACGACAATTGCTCGGCTGGTTCAACCACTTGCTGATCTCACGGTTCATGACTGCTCTGACTCCGCTATTCACGCCCCACTGGAACGCCGAACTCGAACTGGGCTATGCCCGCTTCGACGGTGGGACACGCCCGGTATTACGCCGTCACAGCGGCCCGTTGAGGGTCCAAAAGCATCTTTATCCCGAGGGTCCGGAGGTTTGTCAGCACATCATCGTGCACCCGCCGGGCGGGATTGCCGGCGGTGATCGGTTGGACATCAGTGCCGCGGTCGGCAGCGGCGCCTGGGCACAGCTGACCAGCCCTGGCGCGGCGAAGTGGTACCGGGCGGGCGGCCCGGCTTTCCAGAATGTGCAGTTGCGCATTGAGGCCGGCGCCACACTGGAGTGGTTGCCGCAGGAGACCATCATCTACTCGGCGGCGCAGGCCGAGCTGAGCACATCGATCGAATTAGAAGGCAATGCGCGGCTGTTCTACTGGGACATCATCGCGCTGGGTCGACCGGCCAGCGGCGAGCGCTTCGACGCGGGTCATTTCCAGGCACAGCTGAACATCAGCCGCGACGGCGAACTGCTTTGGCACGAGCGCCAGCGTGTAACAGGCAACGACGGGCTACTGGACTCGCCGATCGGTCTCGACGGCCACCCCGTATTCGCCACCATGATTGTCAGTGGCGAGATCAGTGCCGAGCTGCTGGAGCGCTGCCGTGCGCTTCCGAACCGGGTGCGGGGCGATCTGACACAGTTGCCTGGCATGCTCGTTGGGCGCTGCCTGGCTGGCGAGGCGCTGCATGCACGGGCCTGGCTGATCGACGTGTGGCGGTTGTTGCGACCTGAACTGCTCGATCGCGAGGCGGTGCCACCGAGGATCTGGAGTACATGAACTGCGGTGGGTAAGGCTCCGCCGTTACCCACCCTACGCCGGCCAGCACCAGATGCATGGCCGCCCGAAATTCGCTGTGTGGTTGCCACCACCAGCCGGTGGATGCGAAAAGCGATATCCACCGCCACGATTGGAGCCGTTATGGATTTGTCGCCGAGAGAAAAAGACAAGATGTTGATTTTCACCGCAGGGCTGGTGGCTGAGCGTCGCCTCGCCCGCGGTGTAAAGCTCAACTACCCGGAAGCCATGGCCTACATATCCGCCGCGCTGCTCGAGGGTGCCCGCGACGGCCAGACGGTCGCCGAGCTGATGCACTACGGCACCACACTGCTGGCTCGTGATCAGGTCATGGAAGGCGTGCCGGAAATGATCCCGGAGATCCAGGTCGAAGCCACCTTCCCGGACGGCACCAAGCTGGTCACCGTGCATCAACCAATCGCTTGAAACACGGGTCAATGTCTACTGCGGCGAAGCCCGCAACGATGATGATCCCGAAACGCTTGGAAGGAATTGAACGTGCAGATACGTGACGCCCTGGACGCCGACCTCGGAGGCATCCTAGAGATCTACAACGACGCGGTACAGAACAGCACGGCAATCTGGAACGACCAGCCGGTCGATCTCGACAACCGCCGCGCGTGGCTGGCCGAGCGCCACGAACAAGGCTATCCCGTGCTGGTCGCGATCGACGAGGACGGACAGGTCGCGGGCTACGCCTCGTTCGGCCCGTGGCGCCCCCACGACGGCTTTCGTCATACCGTCGAAAATTCAGTGTATGTCAGCCCTGACCACCGCGGCAGCGGCATCGGCCGCAGCCTAATGCAGACCCTTATCGAGCGCGCCCGGCAGCTTGGTAAGCACGTAATGGTCGCGGCAATCGAAAGCGAGAACCGCGCATCGGTCCATATGCACCAACAACTCGGATTCACTCATGCAGCCCAGATGCGCCAGGTCGGCTGCAAATTCGATCGCTGGCTGGATCTGACTTTGATGCAGCTGGTACTGACACCGGAGAGGAAGCTGCCATGACTGCTCCGCTCGACCAGGTCGTCGGTCAACGAAACGATGTGATCAACATCGTCTCGGTGGATGCCTGTGCGTTCGCCTCGTACCGCGACGGCCTGGTCGAGTTGCTGCTTGATGCGGTCAGACAGGGCGCTTCTGTCGGTTTCCTTGATGATCTGGAGGCAGGACAGGCGCACGCCTACTTTGATGGGGTCGAGCAGGCGCTCCGCACCCGTCAGTCTCTCCTGTGGGTGGCAACCGAGGGCCAAAGCATCATCGGAAGCGTCCAGCTTGCACTTTGTCTCAAACCCAACGGACTCAATCGCGCCGAGGTCAACAAACTACTGGTCCATCAGGCTGCTCGCCGGCGCGGCATCGGCGCGCGTTTGATGCACGCGCTTGAGCATCAAGCGGTACGCACGCAACGCGGTTTGCTGTACCTCGATACAGAGGTGGGCAGTCCCGCTGAAGCCTTTTACCAACGGCTCGGGTATCAACGTGCCGGAGAAATCCCCGACTACGCCGCACGGCCTGACGGCACCTATCACCCCACCGTTCTCTACTACAAACGTCTCTCCATGAGGTCTTCATGATTCCCGGCGAATACCAGATCCAGGACGGCGACATCGAGCTCAACGCCGGCCGCCGCACCCTGACCCTCTGTGTGGCCAACAGCGGCGACCGTCCGATCCAGGTCGGCTCGCACTACCACTTCTTCGAAACCAACGATGCGCTCGCCTTCGACCGCGCCGCAGCTCGTGGCATGCGGCTGAACATTCCGGCCGGCACCGCCGTGCGTTTCGAGCCAGGTCAGAGCCGCGACGTGGAGCTGGTCGATTTGGCCGGGGACCGCCGGGTGTTCGGCTTTGCCGGACGGGTGATGGGCGCCCTCTGACGTAGCGTTATTTCGTTGGGTGGATGGCCACCCCCGTGGAAAACGCCGAAGGCTTTTCCACCACCCAGATTGCTGGTGGACACGCTTCGCGTTGCCCACCCTACGGACAGGATGAGATTCAATGAAGATTTCCCGCCAAGCCTACGCCGACATGTTCGGCCCCACCGTCGGCGACAAGGTGCGCCTAGCCGACACCGAGTTGTGGATCGAGGTCGAGAAAGACTTCACCACCTATGGCGAGGAAGTGAAATTCGGCGGCGGCAAGGTGATCCGTGACGGAATGGGCCAGGGTCAGCTGTGCGCCGCCGACGTGGTCGACACCCTGATTACCAACGCGCTGATCCTCGATCACTGGGGCATCGTCAAGGCGGACGTTGGGCTTAAAGACGGCCGCATCGCCGCCATCGGCAAGGCCGGCAACCCGGACATCCAGCCGGACGTGACCATCGCCATCGGCGCCGCGACCGAAGTCATCGCCGGTGAAGGGATGATCCTCACCGCCGGCGGCATCGACTCGCACATCCACTTCATCTGCCCGCAGCAGATCGAAGAAGCCTTGATGAGCGGCGTCACCACCATGATTGGCGGGGGCACCGGGCCGGCCACCGGTACCAACGCCACCACCGTGACACCCGGCCCCTGGCACATGGCGATGATGCTCAAGGCCGCCGATGCCTTCCCGATGAACATCGGCTTCACCGGCAAGGGCAACGCCTCGCTGCCCGAACCCTTGATCGAGCAGGTCAAGGCCGGCGCCATCGGCCTCAAGCTCCACGAAGACTGGGGCACCACCCCGGCGGCCATCGACAACTGCCTGAACGTAGCGGACCAGTACGACGTGCAGGTGGCGATCCACACCGACACCCTGAACGAGTCCGGCTTCGTCGAGACCACTCTGGGCGCATTCAAGGGCCGCACCATCCACACCTACCACACCGAGGGTGCCGGCGGCGGCCATGCGCCGGACATCATCAAGGCCTGCGGTTTGCCCAACGTGCTGCCCAGCTCGACCAACCCGACCCGGCCGTTCACCCGAAACACCATCGACGAGCATCTGGACATGCTCATGGTCTGCCACCACCTCGACCCAAGCATCGCCGAGGACGTGGCCTTTGCCGAGAGCCGCATCCGTCGCGAAACCATCGCCGCCGAAGACATCCTCCACGACCTCGGTGCCTTCTCGATGATCAGCTCCGACAGCCAGGCCATGGGCCGCGTCGGCGAGGTGATCACCCGCACCTGGCAAACCGCCGACAAGATGAAAAAGCAGCGCGGCGCCCTGCCGGGTGACGGCGCGGGCAACGACAATTTCCGCGCCAAGCGCTACATCGCCAAGTACACCATCAACCCGGCGATCACCCATGGCGTCAGCCACGAGGTGGGCTCGATCGAGGTGGGCAAGTGGGCCGATCTGGTGCTCTGGCGCCCGGCGTTCTTTGGCGTGAAGCCGACGCTGATTCTCAAGGGCGGCGCCATCGCCGCGAGCTTGATGGGTGACGCCAACGCCTCCATCCCGACACCGCAACCGGTGCACTACCGGCCGATGTTCGCCAGCTACGGCGGCTCGCTGCATGCGTCGAGCTTTACCTTCATCAGCCAGGCGGCATTCGAAGCCGGTGTGCCGGAGCAGTTGGGCCTGAAGAAGAAGATCGGCGTGGTGAAAGGCTGCCGCCAGGTGCAAAAGAAGGACCTGATCCACAACGACTACACGCCGGACATCCAGGTCGACCCGCAGAACTACCAGGTGCGCGCGGACGGGCAATTGCTCTGGTGCGAGCCGGCGGACGTACTGCCAATGGCGCAGCGGTACTTCCTGTTCTGATCGCTTTGAATATCTGCATCGCGCAACGGTGGGCTAAAGCCCATCCTACTTTCTCTATTTCTTCCGATGGCTACGAGTTGGCGGGGCGGCACTTTCGTAGCTCCATTCATCGGTAGGGTGGGCTTCAGCCCACCAAGGTCCCGCACGGCCCTGCCACATTCATACCCTGATCGCGCAACGGTGGGCTAAAGCCCACCCTACATTCTCTGATGGCTACGGGCTGGCGGGACGGCGCGCCCGAGGCTTACGCCTTTCCGTAGGGAGCCCGGGCGGCGTTACGCTTCAGCCCGCTAAGGGCCTCGCTCGGCTCAGCCACATTAGCCCACCAAGGGCGTTGTTCGGCTTAGCCACACTCATACCCTGATCGCGCAACGGTGGGCTAAAGCCCACCCTACATTCCGCTGATGGTAACGGGCCGGCGGGACGGGGCTCCCGCGGCTCGCGCCGTAGGCATCAAGCCTGTTGCACGGCCGGACATTCGTCCCGAATCGAAGCCCCTGCCTGGGGCGTTGGCCACGATAGCGCTTCTCCCTGGTGCACAAAATAAGATGCCTAGAGTTGGCATGAAATGGATTTCCCTACACCGTGATTTGTATACAAACAAATCTAACGCCCTTCAGAGCAGCGTCTAGTCTAGGTAGCTGTAGGCCGCTCATGCTCCAGGGATGTGCCTCGATGTCGCGGGCTGTGCCATACGCGGAACAAGAACTGCATACAAAAAGCGAACAATAATCTGCACAGAGCGCCCACCTATGAATCACGACGATTTCCACATCAAGCAAATAGACCCCACTCTGTACAACGAGGACCTCGCGCCGCTCGCCCCCGCCAAACGCAAGTGGGGGTGGTTCGAGATCTTCAACGTCTGGTCGAACGATATCCAGAGTCTGTTCGGCTACACCCTCGCCGCGACGCTGTTCATCAGTTACGGCCTGAACGGTTGGGCCGTGCTTGCCGGGATCGTGCTGGCGGGTTTCATCGTCATGGGGCTGGTGCAGCTGACCGGCAAACCCAGCGTCAAATACGGCATCCCCTTCCCGGTCATGGCGCGCGCCAGCATGGGCGTACGCGGCGCTAACTTTCCGGCTGTGGTGCGCGGCATCGTGGCGATCTTCTGGTACGGGGTGCAGACCTATTTCGCCTCGACCGCGGTGGCGCTGCTGATCCGCACTCTGGCGGGGCCAGGCTCGGAAGCCACGCTGCTGGGACTGACCGCCATCGACTGGATCGCCTATGTGATCGTCTGCGTCTTCCAGGTTGCGCTGTTCATCAGAGGCGTGGACTGGGTGACGCGCTTTCTGAACTGGGCTGGGCCGCTGGTCTATCTGGTGATGATCGCGATGATGATCGCCATCTGCTACAAGGCGGGCCCCAGCCTTGCTGGCGCGCTGGGTACGATCTTCAGCGGCACTGGCAGCTACGCCGGCGGCCCCATTGCCGCCTTCGCCGCGGTGGTCGGCACCATGGTGGCCTACTTCGCAGCCGTGGTGATCAATTACGGCGACTTTGCCCGCTTCGTGAAGAGCGAGCGCCAGATGCGCATCGGCAATTTTCTCGGCCTGCCGGTGAGCCTGGCGATCTTTTCGCTGATTGCGCTGGTGATCACCGCCGGTACCGTTGTGGTGTTCGGCGAGACGCTGACCAACCCGACCGACATCGTTGCGCGCATCGACAACGTCGGCCTCACGCTGATCGCTGCGATTACCTTCTTCGCCGCCACAGTGGGCATCAACCTGGTCGCCAACTTCATCCCGCCAGCCTACGACATCGCCAATCTGGCGCCAGCACACATCAGCGCCCGCACCGGCGGTTTCATCACCGCCGCTATCGCGTTTTTCATCGGTGCGTTGTGGGTATCGTTCATCAGTGCGGTGGGCATCGCCGCCTTCGTCGATACGCTGGGCGCCGTGCTGGCACCGCTATACGGCATCATCGTCGCCGACTATTACCTGGTTCGTCGGCAGCGGCTGGACGTACAACAACTGTTCTGCGCGGAACCCGGATCGACCTACTACTTCAACGCCGGCTGGAACCGTAAAGCGGTCATCGCGTTTGGCGTGAGCTCGATCTTTTCCGTTGCGTCGGTCTGGACGCCGGGGCTGGAAAGCCTGTCGGGCTTCGCCTGGTTGTTGGGCGCCTTGTTTGGCGCCGTGGTGCATTACCTGCTGATGCGCAAACAAATCGTTCCGGCCGTTGCTAACCCTCCCCTGACGACCCAAGCGTAATGCCCTGAACGGGTCGGGTCGGGGCGGGGCGGGTCGGCAGATAGTCGGCTCGATTCCGCTCTTCGAAACGGTGCGTGATAAAGTGCACGGCCATCATCACGCGCCGCCATGACATTGCATGAACCGATCGATAACCGACGACATTTCGGCGATCAGCCGTATCAACGCCGTGCCGGCGATCCTCCAGGTGATCTCCGAGACCACCGGGTTACGGTTCGCCGCCGTTGCGCGAGTTACCGAAGATTCCTGGACAGCGTGCGCCGTGCTCGACCGGACCAACTTCGGTCTGCAGGTCGGCGGCGAGCTGGACGTGACCACTACGCTGTGCCACGAAATCCGCGCATCTCACGAAACCATCATCATCAGCAAGGTGAGTGAGGACGGGCGTTACTGCAACCATCACACGCCCAAGATGTATGGCTTCGAGAGCTACATCTCGACCCCTGTGTTTCGCACCGATGGCAGTTTTTTCGGCACCGTCTGCGCACTCGATCCGCTGCCTGCGAATCTGTCGGAAATGCCGATCCTGCCGATGATGGAATCGTTCGCCAAGCTGCTGGCCATTCAGCTGGAGGCGGAAGAGCAGTTCGAAGCCACCGAGGCAGCCCTGCTCGATGCGCAGCAGACGGCAGAACTGCGGGAGCAATTCATCGCCCTGCTCGGGCATGACCTTCGCAATCCGCTCTCCTCGATTCTGTCCGGCGCGCAGCTGTTGATGAGGCGCACGAAGGACGCCTCGATCACCGGCATTGCCGAGCACATGCTTACTGCGACTCGTCGCGCATCACGCCTGGTTGACGATGTGCTGGACTTCGCCCGCGGCCGGCTGGGCAATGGCATTCCGCTGCAGAACCGCGAATGCAAGGACCTTCACGTCACCCTGACGCATATCGTTTCGGAGATGCAGAGCGCCAATCCGCAACGCGCAATCGAAGCCGACATCGCTCCGCTCGACGGGGTCCGCTGCGATGCGGATCGCGTCGCGCAGTTGCTGTCCAATCTGCTCGCCAATGCGCTGGTGCATGGGTCAACGGATGGCCGGGTACAGGTCCGCGCGGTTATCGAAAAAGGATGGCTGTTGCTGTCGGTGAACAACCAGGGCGAGCCGATTCCACCAGAACGGCTGGATCATCTATTTCAGCCTTACTGGCGCGAGCCCTCGAGCAGCCAGTCCGGCCTCGGTCTGGGGCTCTACATCGCCAATGAAATTGCGCGCTCGCATGGCGGCAGCATGCGCGCAGAGTCAACAGCCGAAGCGGGCACGACCTTCGTTTTCAGCATGCCCACCGAAGCGCGAGCGCTCTAGGCGTGCTCAGCCTTCATGACGTCGTAAGCGCCTAGGTAAGCACCAGCTAGCTGACTCTTTTGCTGATCGCTGAGGATCTTGCCGGCCATCTGGAAGAATTTGTGCTCTTCTTCCTGAAGATGGTGGTGAACCTTGTCCGACAGTTTGCGTGCCTGCACAAGCCAGCTCGGACTGCTGGGATCGGTTTCTTCCAGCGCCTCGACCATCTCATCCATTTCATGGTGTTCGGCGATCGCATGACGGGACAGGTCGACCCCGCTGTCATCACGCATCAGCGGGATATAGAAATGGCGCTCTTCGGCCACTGAATGCACCCAGAGTTCGTGCTTGAGCTCAGCGAAAATCGCTTGCCGCTCGGCGCTGTCACCGCGGGTCTGTACCAACTTTTCAGACAGATCACGCTGGATATCGTGGCTTTGGCGCAACGCTTCGAAAATCATCATGGGTATATTCCTCTTCCGTGAACCTGTGGGGACGCGATGTGTGACAGGCACAGGAGCGCCGAGTGCGCCCTTACCGGCGCGTTTTTTTGTCACGCACTCAGCGCAGCTGGCTGTCCTTGCTGCCGCGGCGGTTGTAACCGCTGAATTTGGCTTCCTGCTTGTCCCGTTCGGTTTGGCATTTGACGCACAGCCTGACACCGGGCACGGCCTGCCGCCGCGCCTCGGGAATCTTAGCGTCGCATTCCTCGCAGTGCGTCAGGCTCTCGCCCTGCCCCAACCGACTGCGCGCTCGCTGCACAGCATCTTCGATGGTGCTGTCGATCTGTTCCTGAACCGCACCCTCATTCGCCCAACCCGTAGCCATCGCGACCTCCCAGCAAGCCAGGTCTAACAGTGTATTAGCTTGGAACATCTGCCCCGGGCACCGTTCAGTAATGCGACTGACGTGACGCGCATTCCGTGTCCCTAACCCAAAAACCACCCGTCGATCCGTTGGCGTCAAATCGACGAACGGACCTCAGCGCCACATTGCATTGTCTATCCTTCCAGCCGATTGAACGGCAAGCCCCACTACAGATGCTCTATCTCGGGACTTGTCTCATCGAGGTCGCCCGCCGGCCTTCTGTAAACACACCCCCAGGGAAGCGGTGATGCACACGAAGATCCTGCCGGCGCTGTTAATTGGCCTGAGCGGATGCGCCAGCCAGCCGGAAGTGCTTGAACGCGAAGTCGGCCAATTCGACCTGCGACTCGGCACGGCCCCCACTCGTAGCATGGCCCAAGGGCTGGTGAACCCGACGGCCGCCAGCACCTTTCGCGGCGGGCTGGACCTCACCCACGAGAGCGGTTGGTACGTTGGCCAATGGGCGCCCAGCATGGGCATCCTCGAGGGCAACCAGCTGGAACTGGACAGCTATATCGGTTACGTCCAGCACCGCTTCGACCAGGCGCCAGGCTACGAACTGGGCGTGATCCGCTACAGCTTCCCGGAACTGGAAGGTGCCGATCGCCACGAATACTACGCAGGCTTCAACCTGGCCGGCAGTCGCCTTGGTGGCGCACTCAGCAGCCGCCCGGGGCGCACCGACAGTACCCTGCTCCTGGAGCTTGGTGGGCTAAGTCCGTTGGAGCTGGACCTGCGCCTGAAATACGCCAGCCACTCGATGGACAGCCCGATGTATCACCCAGGCGGCAGTGTTGAAGTCTTCAATGACTGGTCGCTGAACCTGTCTCGCCCCTGGCTCGGCGTACGCCTGGATCTCTCATACACCGACTCGAGCCTTCGCGGCCGCGAGTGCGGCGTCTACTCGGGCCAGAACACCTATTGCGAGAGCTACTTCATGTTCAAGGCCGAGCGCTCGCTGTTCTAGTCGACGGTCATTAACCTTGCTCGAAGCGCATCCTCGCGTGCCATACGGCGATAAGAAAGGCCGCGGCCGCAAAGCCATAGAGCAGGCCGAGGTTGCCGTCCTGATACAGCCAGGAGCCCAGCACCGGCCCGGTGGCCATGCCCATGAAGCGAAAGAAGTTGTAACTGCCCACCGCGGTGGCTCGGTTGTGCGGGTACAGGTCCATCAGCAGGCTGGTCTGTACCGGTAGCGAAAGGCCGAGAAACAGCCCGAACGCGCTGACCGCCACCACCAGCGCCGCCAGCGACCACTGCGCAACCGCGAGAAACAGCAGCAGGCTGAGGGCATTGAGCGCCGCCGTCGTCACCAGCACCGGGCGGGGCCGCCAGCGCGCCAATAGCCGTCCACCCGCAAAACTGCCGACCACCACGGCAATCGACAGCGGCAGAAACACCAGGCCCTTTTCACTGGCACTCAGGCCGTAAGTGGCGCCGAGCACGCGCGGCATGAACACCAGGTAATTGTAGAAGGCGTAGTACTGCACAAAGCTCAGCAGCATGATCGCCAGCCCCTGACGATTGCGCACCACCTCCAGGTACTCCCTGGGATGGAAGGCGCGCGGCGCGCTCCCAGCCGGACGGGTTTCCTCTAGCCAGATCGCATTGCTCAGCAACGCAACAGCACCGACCACGGCGAGCAGCAGAAACACGTAATGGAAATCGAGGTGCTCGCCGATGAAGCCACCCACCACCGGGCCGACCACCGGCCCCAGCGCCACCATCATCTGGAACGAGCCCATCGCCCGAATACGCTCGGCGCCTTCGAACCGATCCCCGATCACCGTCACTGCCACCACCGCACCGGCAGCGATACCCACTGCCTGCAGCGCACGAAACACCAGCAGCGTCTCGATATTGGTTGAGAGAAAACAGCCGATGGAAGCGCCGATGTAGCACGCCAGCCCCAGTAACAGGGTGCGCCTGCGGCCACTTCGATCCACCAGCGGGCCGTAGACGATCTGCATGAACGCCAAAACGAAGGTGAAGATCGAAATGCTGAGGTTGATCAGCAGCGGCGTCGTCTGCAGCGCCTCGCCCAGCTCCGGCAAAATCGGTGCGTAGACCGTCTGCGTGAACGGGCCGAGAAAGGCGGCGAATGCCACCATGAAGGTCAGCAGGCGTGGGCTCATCGGATCTCCGCTAACGCATCGAAAAGAGGCCTGGCGGCGCGCGCCGCCAGGCGGGAGGGGTCACTCCTTGACCTGCATGTATTCCTCGGCCCAGACCATGTATTCCTCGGCGGTTGAGTATTTGACCGACAGCTGCGAGGCGTTGAGATCGGACGCATCGATCTGACGCTGCTCGCGCAGGCAGTCGTAGGTCGCCTTGATCGCGGCAAAGTAGGCCGCGTGACCATTGACCACGATGCGCACGCCAAGCGCAGCCAGACGGGTGTTGTCGCGCAACTTAGGATTGCCATAGGTCACCAGCATCAGCGGTACGCTGAGTTTTTCCGCGACCTGCTCCAGCTGCTCGAAATCCTCGATGCCGACCAGGCAGATCCCATCGGCGCCAGCTGCCTCGTAGGCCTGCACGCGCGCGATCACCTCTTCCAGGCCGATCACACCCGCATTGGTCCGCGCGATGATCGCGAGTTCGGGATCGATGCGTGCCTCCAGTGCCGCACGGATCTTGCCGACCGCCTCGAACATGCCGATCAGGTCGGTGGACTTGCGCCCGAATTTGGCTGGCAGCAGCGTGTCTTCGATTGTCAGCGCCGCGATGCCGGCGCGTTCCAGCTCGACCACCGTGCGCATCACGTTGAGCGCGTTGCCATAGCCATGGTCGGCGTCCGCGATGATCGGCAGCCGAGACACGCGGCCGATGCGTGTCGCCTGCTCGACAAATTCACTCAGGGTGATCAGCGCAAAGTCGGGCGCGGCCAGGACCTGTAACGAGGCGACCGAGCCACCGAGAATGCCGACTTCGAATTCCAGATCGGCGGCGATACGCGCCGACATCGGGTCGAATACCGATGCAGTGTGGTAGCAGCGATCGGAGGCCAGCAGCCGACGGAACTCGCTGCGCAGGGTGTGATGAGAAATACGTTGCATGGGGGTTCCTGATGAATCGCACGCAAGGGTCGAGTCGCCCTTGTCTGTTCAGTGTTGGTAGTGGTACGGACGGCCTATTGCACGTCTCGGTGTTTCACAGTGCCGGGCGCGGTTGTCGCCCTTGCACATACGCCATGACCAGCCCGCTGGCGATGATGATGGCCATGCCGACAATGGCGCCGAAATCCGGCGTATGTCCAAAGGCAACCAGGCCTACCACCCCAGCAAAGATGATCTGCGAATAGGTGAACGGTGCCAGCGCAGCGGCGCTGGCAAAGCGAAACGCATTGGTCAGCAACAGATGACCGCTCATGGCCATGGCACCAAGCCCGGCCATCATCAGCGCGTCATGCAGCGTTGGCGTCTGCCAGTTGAAGAAGACCAGCACGCTCATCACCAGACTGCCAACCACGCTGGTGATGAAGTTGCTGGTGACCGGATGATCCGTGGCGCTGAGTCGACGGGTGATCAACTGATAAACCGTGAAGCTCAGCGCCGCGCCGAACGGCAACAAGATCGCCGGCGTAAACAAGGCACCGCCCGGCCGCACGATGATCATCACGCCAATCAGCCCACAGCCGACCGCCAGCCATTGGGCACGACTGACCTGTTCGCCGAGCAAGGCGGACGCGATGGTAACCAGCAATGGGGTCAGGAAGATGACTGCAGTCGCTTCGGCCAGGGGGATGTAACTCAGGCCACTGATGAACAGCATGCTGACGCTGACCAGACTCAGGCCACGGCAGATCTGCAGCTTCGGCCGAAGGGTATGAAACACACGACGCCCCATGCGTGGCGTGAACAAGGTGAGCATCAGCACCGTCTGCGCCATATAACGCGCCCAGATAACCAGAAACACGGGGTAGAGCTGCGTCAGATACTTGGACAGCCCGTCGTGAGTGGCGAGCGTCAGGCAAGAAACCAGAATCAGCGACACGCCAAGCAGGGGCCGGTGAGAGTTATTCAATGAGGGAAACCGCGACAATAGGTAGCAAGCTATGAATTATGCCCATAAATCGCCATTTCGTCAGTGGTGACGTGAGCCGATCCGACCAGAAGAGGTGCGCCCCAGCCTGCCACGCAGGTTCATCTTCTGACTCGTCGATGCGTCTGCTGAACGTCGATTCAGGACCTGATCACGCAACTGTCATCCCGTCAGGCTGTAATGCGCTACGTCTGTCGGCGCCCGCTCCGCTCGCCCGACAATCGCGTATGATCGCCGCCCCCGTGCGAGCCTCGTTACCGGCCGCTTCAGTCCGAGTGTTGTTTTGATGTTCAAGATACGAGCGATGCAGGTGCGCGATATACCTGCGGTGATGTCGATTCAGGAAGAATCCTATGCTGCCGAAGTCCACGAGGACGAAGCGGTGATCCTCAACCGCCTCGCCGCCTGCCCGCAGCTGGCCTGGGTGGCCGAGGACGATCAGGGCGTTTGCGCCTATCTCTTCGCCTACCACTCACGGGTCGGCAAGGTGACGCCACTGGATGGCGACTTCGAATCCCACGCCAAAGCCGACTGCCTGTATCTGCACGACCTTGCCGTATCCCGGCGGGCCAGTGGCCGGGGCATCGGGCCGGCGCTGGTGCAGAAGAACCTCGAGCAGGCGCGCACTCAGAAGCTGCGCTACTCGGCGCTGGTGTCGGTGCAGGAGTCCGAAGCCTTCTGGTCTCGCCTCGGCTATGCAGCACACACGGAACTCGAGCCGCCCCAAGCCAGCAACCTTGCCAGCTATCAGATACCCGCCGTCTATATGGTGCGGGCGCTGCACTGAACGCACGCAGATGGTGCGACCTAGATGCAGACGCACCATAACAGGACAGCCTAAAGCCCCATTTTCAAGCACGGGTAACCTGCAGGCTGCGGGGCGCTTCTGTTGTGGCGGGTTGGCAAGGGCCTTGCTCTGCTTGTGCCAATCGCACAACCGGAACTGCTCGCCATGCTGGTCATCCATCACCGCACCTCCCCGCAGGCCAATGCCGACGCCGAGCTGGAGTTGACCTTCGAAGCCCGTAGCAAATCGCGTCTGCGTTGCTTCTCCACCACAGGAGAAGATGTCGGCCTGTTCCTCGAGCGCGGCCAGCAACCGCTGCATGACGGCGAATGCCTGCGCGCCGAGGATGGCCGTATCGTCCGTGTGCGGGCCCGCGCCGAACAGCTCCTTCATGTGACCTGCAGCAGCGCGTTCGAACTGACGCGCGCCGCCTATCACTTGGGCAACCGCCATGTGGCACTGCAGCTCGGCGACGGCTGGCTGAGGCTGCTCGACGACTACGTACTGAAAGACATGCTGGTGCAGCTGGGCGCCAGTGTCGAAGCCATCGAGGCGCCCTTCCAGCCCGAGCACGGCGCGTACGGGGGCGGCCATCATCACTCCCACGCAGGCGAAGCCGAGTTCAGCTACGCGCCACGTCTGCATCAGTTTGGTGTGCGCACGTGAATCCGGCTGCGTTCGCGCTGCTGCGGCTTGCCAGCCCGCAGTTGCCGATCGGTGGATACAGCTATTCGCAAGGCCTGGAAATGGCGGTCGAATGCGAGCGAGTACGCGACGAAGCCAGCGCCCGCCGTTGGCTGGGCGACCAGCTGTTATTGAATCTGGCGCGCTTTGAAGCGCCGCTGCTGCTCGCGCACTGCCAGGCGGCAGCTGCTGAAGACTGGACAGAACTCGAGCGACTTGCCGATTGCCATCGCGCCAGTCGCGAAACCCGTGAGCTACGGCTGGAAAGCCGGCAGATGGGCTTTTCACTGAAGCAACTGCTGGACAATCTGCCCGAACTCGACGCCCCTGCGAGCGCCCTGTTTCAGCGCATCGACGAGCCAGGCCTCGCCTTGGGCTGGGCCTTGGCCGCGCGTGCCTGGGGCATCGGCCCCGAGGATGCACTGACCGCCTGGCTTTGGGGCTGGCTGGAAAATCAGCTGGCGGTGCTGATGAAAACCCTGCCGCTCGGGCAGCAGGCGGCGCAGCGGCTGACCTCGCAGTTGCTGCCGGTCCTGCAGCAAGCCCATCACGACGCCACCCTTATCGAGCCGGAGCACTGGGGCAGCGCCGCCTTTGGCCTGTCCCTGACGAGCATGGCGCATGAGCGCCAATACAGCCGGCTGTTCCGCTCATGAGCACCGCTTTCACAAGAGGAAACAGACGATGAACACCCAACCCCTGCGCATCGGCATCGGCGGGCCGGTCGGCTCCGGCAAGACTGCCCTGACCCTCGCCCTCTGCCTGGCCCTGCGCGAGCGCTACAACCTGGCCGTGGTCACCAACGACATCTACACCCAGGAAGACGCGCAATTTCTCGTACGCAACGAGGCCCTGGCGCCCGAGCGCATCATCGGCGTCGAGACTGGCGGTTGCCCGCACACCGCGATCCGCGAGGATGCTTCGATCAATCTGGAAGCCGTCGAACAGCTAAACCGGCGCTTCCCAGGGCTGGACCTGATCATCGTCGAGTCCGGTGGCGACAATCTGTCGGCCACCTTCAGTCCGGAGCTGTCGGACCTGACCATCTATGTGATCGACGTATCGGCCGGCGACAAGCTGCCACGCAAGGGCGGGCCGGGCATCTGCAAATCCGATCTGCTGGTGATCAACAAGGTCGACCTGGCTCCCATGGTCGGCGCCTCGCTGGAGGTCATGGATCGCGACACCCGCAAGATGCGCGGCGACAAACCCTTCGTGTTCAGCAATCAGAAGGTTGGCCAGGGTCTCGACGAGATCATCGCCTTTATCGAACAGCAGGGAATGCTCAGCGCTGCCTGAACCGAATCAACTGTAGGAGCGAGGGGGGCGCCCAGTCCTTGCGCGCGATGCTAAGCGCTTCGTTAGCAAGCCCGCTCCTACAAAAAATGACAGCCATCCGGCTCCTGTCGATCGCCTGCGACGATTCGCGACCGCCATGCACACCAGAGGGAACACCCTATGAATCTGAATAGAAAACTCGTCGTTGCGTCCGCCCTGTTGCTGAGCCCTGCCTTGGCTTTCGCCCATCCTGGCCACGACCACGCCGGCGTGATGTCGGGTATCGCCCATCCAATCTTTGGCTTCGATCATTTGCTGGCGATGCTGGCCGTCGGCCTCTGGGCGGCGCAGCAGCAGGGCAGCGCGCGCTGGGCGTTGCCGCTGACCTTCGTCGCCACCATGCTATTCGGCGGTCTGTTCGGCTTTACCGGTATGCACCTGCCATTAATGGAAACCGGTATCGCCGGCTCGGTACTGGCGCTTGGGTTGCTGGTCGCGTTGGCGGTGCGCCCGCCGCTGGCCGTTGCCGCCGGGCTGACCGCGCTGTTCGCACTCAGTCATGGCGTTGCCCATGGCCTGGAGCTGCCGGCACTGTCCAGCCCATGGGGTTACGCCGCTGGCTTCGTCGCCGCCACCGCCGCGCTGCATGGCATCGGCTATGCCGTCGCCCGCAACCTGCCGCAACTCGCCATGCCCCTGGTGCGCATCGCAGGCGCTGCCTCCGCGCTGGTTGGTGCTTGGTTGCTTGCGGCCTGAATCCGACACAAACCGAAACATTCACGGAACCTGAGCGCCCCCTGAGACCCAAAAGTTGAGTCACGCCGCCGATTGCATTCGGTGGTGCCTCATTCACCGGTCTTCAGGGAGCAAGCGCCACGTGTCCGGATCCCTTCACGCCCGCGGCTTCGCCTATTGGGCACTGAAAGTCTTCTCCATCATCGTCGCCCTGTTCGGGCTCGCACTTGCCGCTGGCGGCCTCTGGCTGATCACCCTTGGCGGATCCTGGTACTACCTCATCGCCGGAGCCGGCATGCTGGCTTCTGGCGTACTGCTGTTCATGCAGCGCATCAGCGGCGTCTTGCTCTACTGGCTGGTGTTTATCGGCACCTTGATCTGGGCGATCTGGGAGGTCGGCCTCGACCCTTGGGCGCTGGTGCCACGCGTGGTGGCGCTGGCCGTAATTGCCCTTCTCACGCTCGCGTTCATTCCGGTGCTGCGGCGCCACACTCGCAGGGAGGCGCACCCATGATTCATCTGCTTCGACTCGTTGGCCTGTTAAGCCTGACCTGGCTACCGTTCAGCTACGCCCAAACGACTGCGGCGGACCCTTCGCTCGAACCCGCCACCACGGTGTCGCCGGGACCGACGGGTGCCGAGCCCGAGCCGGCCGACTGGACTGCCTACGGACGCAACAATGCGGCCACGCGCTACTCGCCGCTGGAGATGATCAACCGTGACAACGTCGCCGATCTCAAGCCGGTCTGGGGCTACCGCACCGGCAACCTGCCCGATCAGTCCGTGGTCGACAAGAAGTGGGCGCCGGAAACCACGCCGCTCAAGGTCGGTGACAACCTCTACCTGTGCGATGCACTGAACGTGCTGATCTCGCTGGACGCCAGCACCGGTCGGGAACGTTGGCGCTACGACCCGAAGGTTTCCACCGACCATATTCCCTATTCAGCGACCTGCCGCGGCGTGAGTTACTACGAGGTGCCGGATGCACCCGATGATGCCGCCTGCAAGCGCCGTGTCATCGAGGGCACACTCGATGCCGAGCTGGTGGCGGTGGATGCCGATACCGGCGTGCCCTGCGCCGATTTCAGCCACGCCGGGCACGTCGATCTGATGGAAGGCATGGGCGACTCCGTACCCGGCTACGTCGCGGTGACTTCGCCGCCAACCATCGTCCGCGGCATCGCCGTGGTCGGGCACCAGGTGCTCGACGGCCAGAAGGAAGACGCGTCGTCCGGCGTGATTCGCGGGTACGACGCAGCCACCGGCGAGCTGGCCTGGGCCTGGGACATGGGCCGCCCTGGCGAGACCGGGCTGCCCGAAGGGGGTGATGTCTACACCCGAGGTACCCCCAACGCCTGGACGATCTTCTCCGGCGACGAGGACCTCGGCCTTGTCTACGTGCCGATGGGCAATTCGTCGGTCGACTACTGGAGCGGCAACCGCAGAGAATTCGAGAAACCCTACTCGACCGCATTGGTGGCCCTGGACGTTACCAACGGATCAGTGCGCTGGGTCTTTCAGACCGTGCATAACGATGTCTGGGACTATGACCTCGGCTCCCAGGGCAGCCTGATCGACTTCCCGGTCGGCGACGGCCGCACTGTCCCTGCGGTCGTGCTGCCCACCAAGATGGGCGACATCTACGTCCTCGACCGCCGCACTGGCGAGCCGCTGACGCCTGTCGAGGAACGCCCGGTGCCGGCCAGCCCGCTGCCTGACGAAACGCTTTCAGAGACCCAGCCATTTTCCACCGGCATGCCGTCGATGCCGCGCGAGCCGCTGACCGAGAGCGATGCCTGGGGCGTGACGCCGCTGGACCAGCTGTGGTGCCGGATCCAGTTCAAGCGCGCCAACTATGAAGGCATGTACACACCGCCGAGCGTGGACAGGCCATTCCTGCAATGGCCGAGTTACAACGGCGGTAACGACTGGGGCAGCGCAGCGGTCAACACCGACCGCAACATCCTGGTGCTGAACTACAACCACATCGCCATGCATGACCAGCTCATCCCGCGTGACAAGGCCGACGAGCGCGGCATGGTCCCGCTTGGCGTACCGGGCGGCAGCACTTCGTCCGGCGGCTCGGTACCGCAGTCAGGTTCGCCCTACGCCGTGTCCATCCAGGCTTGGCGCAACAGCCTGACAGGCGTGCCCTGCTCCCGCCCGCCGTTTGGCGGCATCATGGCCATCGACCTCAACACCCGTGAGGTGCTGTGGAACGAACCGCTAGGCACCGCCCGGCGTAACGGGCCGTTCGGGATCTCGTCGCACCTGCCGGTGAAAGTGGGTACACCGAATAACGGTGGACCGGTGATTACCGCAGGTGGCTTGATCTTCATCGCGGCGGCAACAGACAACCTAATCCGCGCGATCGATATCGATACCGGTGAGGTGCTGTGGGAGGACGTGCTGCCCGCCGGCGGGCAGGCGACGCCGATGACCTACGAGGCAAACGGGCGCCAGTACCTGGTGATCATCGCCGGCGGCCATCACTTTATGGAGACGCCGCCGGGCGACTATGTGGTCGCCTACAGCCTTCCGGCCAAAGGCGACCCGAAATTGCCGGAGTTCCTGAAGGACTGAGCGTCTCGGCGAGCCGCCATCCGTTAGCGGAACGGCGGCTCGTCGAAGCTGCGCAGCTTGCGCGAGTGCAGCGAGTTGAGCTGAGTGCGCAAGAGGTCGAGCGCGGCGATACCGATCTTCAGGTGCTGGGTCACGGCGCGCTCATAGAAAGCGTTGGCCGAGCCTGGCAGCTTGATCTCGCTGTGCAGCGGCTTGTCCGAGACGCAGAGCAGCGTCCCGTAAGGCACCCGCAGGCGATAGCCCTGAGCGGCGATGGTGCCGCTTTCCATGTCCACCGCGACCGCACGGGAGAGGTTGATCAGCGGCCGCTCCTGAGCCCAGCGCAATTCCCAGTTGCGATCATCGTAGGTCAGCACCGTACCGGTGCGCAGGCGCCGCTTGAGCGCTTCGCCCTGCTCCCCGGTCACCTGCGCCGCGGCTTCCTGTAGCGCCTGCTGCACTTCCGCCAGCGCCGGCAGCGGGATATGCGGCGGCAGAACCCGGTCGAGAATCCCGTCACGGCGCATGTAGGCGTGGGCCAGCACGTAGTCGCCGATGGACTGCGACTGCCGCAGCCCGCCGCAGTGGCCGATCATCAACCAGCAATGGGGGCGCAGGACGGCCAGGTGATCGGTGATGTTCTTGGCATTCGATGGGCCGACGCCGATATTCACCAGGGTGACGCCATCGCCATCTTTGGCCTGCAGGTGATAGGCCGGCATCTGGTAGCGATGCCAGAGCACACCGCCAATGATCGCCTGGGCTTCGCCCTCGTCCATGCCGCGCTCGATGATGATGTTGCCCGGCAGCACCATGCGCACGAAACGGGTGTCGTCGCGCAGCATGTCGAGACCGTGACGGATGAACTGATCGACGTAGCGGTGGTAGTTGGTCAGCAGAATCCAGGGCTGCACGTGGCGCCAGTCGCTACCGGTGTAATGCACTAGTCGGCGCAGCGAGAAATCCACCCGTGCACCATCGAAGAGCGCCAGCGGGAAGGGATCGGCATGCTCCCAGTCATACAGGCCGTCGGCGATGTCATCGGTGGCCGCGGATAGATCGGTGCTGGGGAACACCCGCGCCAGTTCGGCGGCAGTCACACCGGTCCCGGCCAGTTCGTCGCCCTGCTCGATCACATAGGGATAGGGAATGTTGCGTTCACTGATGCCCACCTCGACTTTGACGCCGAAGTCCTTGATCAGCGGTCGCAGCTGGTCGAGCAGGTAGCTGCGAAACGACGCCGGATGGGTCACGGTCACGCTGTAAACACCCGGTGCCTGCACCTTGGCGTAAGCACGGGTGGAAGCCGGCACCTCGCCATGGCACTCGTAGGTCAGGCGCAGCTCGGGATAATGGAAAAGCGCGCGCTCGGCGGCATCTGGCTCTTCGCGCGTCGTGACGTAGCGCTTGAGCGCCTGATTCAGTGCACGGGTGGCATGCTGGTGCAGCTCGGCAAGGTGGTCCACGGCCGCTTCAGCGCTGGTGGCAATGCGAAAAGTCTCGCCTGCTGGATTCATGGTGGGTTTCCTTGTTGATTCGTTGAAAACATCTTGCCTGCTGTTCGATGACAGCGGTAGCACCGCAGTGCTGCGATCATCGATCAGACGCGGCTATTCGCAGCGCCAGCGACTCCAGCCGCGCCTTCAATATCGCCAGGCTGGGCGCCGCGGTCAGGCTCAGGCGCAGCGCATTGGGCGCGCCATGGCCGACCGCGAACACGGCGGCTGCAGCCGCTTCGATCCCCGCATCACGGCACAGCACCGGCAGATCTTGGTCTTCGGCCAATTCCAGCCACAGATGCGGCGACGCATTTGACGAGGCAGACCCAAGCAGTTTCTGCGCCAGCCGCCAACGCCGGGTCATCTGCTCACGTTGCCAGGCCAGCCGACGCGCCGCGGTGCCGTCTTCAAGCCATTCGCAGCCGATCTGCAGGCATAGCGTCGACAAGGCCCAACTGGTCGCCTGCCGTTCCGGATCGATACGCGACAACCACTTGTCCGGTCCGGCGATAAAGCCGAGGCGCAACCCAGGCGCGACCGTCTTCGACAGACTGCTGATCAGCAGGGTGCGTTCAGGCAACGTGGCGGCCAGTGGTGGCTCGCCGCCAAGTGCGCCGTAGATATCGTCTTCGATGATCAGCAAGCCTCGCCGTCGCGCCACGGCGGCGATAGCCTCGCGGCGCTGCGTATCCATGCTCACGGCGGTCGGGTTCTGCATGCACGGCGTCAGGACCGCCACGCGGGCCGAGGTAGCGCGGGCCAGACGGTCGAGATCGTCCGGCAGAATGCCGAACTCGTCCATTGCGACCCCGTGCAGCGGCAGTCGTAACTGACGCCCGGCGGCCTTGATACCGGGGGACGTCAGGGCTTCGACCAGTACCGGCTCGCCTGGCTCGCACAATCCGATCAGCGCAGCGAACACGCCCTGCTGCGCCCCGGCACAAAGCATCACCTGCTGCGGCGGAATCTCAAGCGCCCGCCCACGCAACCAGCCGCTCACCGCCAGCTGGCCACGCTGCAGACTGCGCGCCGAGGGATAACCCTGCAGGCTCGCCAGGTCACCCATCGCGCACAGTGCCGCCATGCTGCGCTGCATGTCGTCATCGTCGGGGTCGAGGACCGGCAGGTTGGTCGAGAGGTCGACCAGTTCCGGATGGGCCTCCGGCGTCTTCAGCCGGAACAGGCTGGCCTCGCGGCTGCTGGCGAGCACATAAGTACCACGCCCTACCTCGCCACCGACGAGATGCCGACGCGCCGCTTCGCGGTAGGCCTGCATTGCCGTGCTGGGATTGAGGCCGAGCGCCCAGGCCAGCCGCCGCTGCGGCGGCAGTCGATCCCCCGGCCGCAGCTCGCCACGTGCAATGGCCGATGCAATGGCATCGACCAGCGCCAGGTAGCGCGGTTGGTCATCAGATTCGAGTTTGGGTAACCACATTGTTTGCCATGCAATATAGATATTTACCCATACAATGCCCGCCACCTAGGATCGACGTCAAACCCGCCGAGGAGCCGTCGATGTTCGATCTACACCAACTGCGTCAGGCAGCCGAACTGATTCACCAGAGCGTACCGCCAACCCCGCAATACGCGTGGCCGCTGCTGGCCGAACGGCTTGGCTGCCAAGTCTGGGTCAAGCACGAGAACCACACGCCAGCCGGTGCTTTCAAGGTGCGCGGCGGTGTGCTCTATATCCATGAGCTGATCAAGCGTGAACCGCGCTTGCCGGGCCTCGTCACCGCAACCCGTGGCAATCACGGCATCAGCCTGGCGATGGCCGCACGCAACGCCGGTTTACGCATGCAGGTTTTGGTCCCTGAAAGCAACTCGGCGGAAAAGAACGCCGCCATGCGTGCCTGTGGCGCTGAGGTCGTCGAGTACGGTCGCGACTTCGATACCGCCCGCCAGCACGCCGCGGAGCTGGCTGAGGCCAACGGCTGGCATTTTGTCCCTTCACTGCATCCGGACCTGATCCAAGGTGTCGCCACCTATGCGCTGGAATTCCTCGAAGCGGTGCCGGACCTGCGACGGGTTTATGTGCCCATCGGGCTCGGCTCAGGCATCTGCGGGATGATCCGAACCCGCGACCTGCTGGGTCTGAATACGGAGATCATAGGCGTGGTGTCCAGCGCTGCCGATGCCTACGCGCAGAGCTTCGAGCAAGGCCGCATCGTCTGTACGGAAACAGCCAACACCTTTGCCGATGGGATGGCATGCCGCATCCCGTCGCCGGACGCTCTGGAGATCATTCGCAACGGCGCGGTGCGCATCGTGCGGGTGGATGACGCCGAAATCCGCCAGGCCATCGTCGCCTTCCACGAGGACACCCATAACCTTGCCGAAGGCGCCGGCGCTGCCGCGCTGGCCGCCGCGATGCAGGAGCGCGAGCGCAACCGTGGCGAGCGCATTGGAGTGGTGCTCAGTGGTGCCAACATCGACCGCGAGGTGTTGGCAGGGATTCTGGCTGAGCCGCGCCAAGCGGTTGGCCAGACCGCCTGAACCTCACTCGATGAACGGCGCACTGCGCGCCAGCAGCGCACTGATGTCGAGGCCGCGCGGCAGCGTGCCGAAGGCCCGGCCGTTGCCCGCCAGGCGGCTGGCGATGAACGCGTCCGAGACTTTATCGTTACCCGCTTCAAGCAGCAGCCTGGCCTGCAGCGCGACGGCTACATCTTCGGTGAGCTGACGCGCGCGGTACTGGATGTCGCCTTTATCGGCAAAAGCCGTTTGCAGCCCTTTGATGTGGTGCTGCAGACGCACATCTCCATGACCGTCGCCCAGCTCGGCGAACAGTACTTCCAGCACACCAGGCTCCTTGGACAGCGCACGCAGGACATCCAGGCACTGCACATTGCCTGAGCCTTCCCAGATGGAGTTCACCGGCGCTTCGCGATAGAGGCGCGGCATGATCGTCTCCTCAACGTAGCCGGCGCCGCCTAGGCATTCGCTGGCTTCGGCGACCATTTCCGGGGCGCGTTTGCAGATCCAGTATTTGCCGATCGCCGTGACCAGCCGGGCGAACTTCTCCTCCTGCTCGTCGAACGGATTGTCCAGCGCGCGACCCATTCGCATGGTCAGCGCCAGCGCAGCCTCGCTCTCCAACGCCAGGTCGGCCAACACGTTCTGCATCAGCGGTTGTTCAATCAAGGCACGACCGCCCACCTGCCGATGCGTGCAATGGTGCATGGCCTGGGTCAGCGCTTGGCGCATCAATGAGCTGGAGCCGATCATGCAATCAAAACGGGTCGAGGAGACCATCTCGATGATGGTCGGCACACCTCGCCCCTCCTCACCGATCATCCAGGCCAGCGCGCCGCGGTATTCGACTTCGCTGGATGCATTCGACCAGTTGCCCAGTTTGTTTTTCAGCCGCTGGATATAGAACTGGTTACGGCTGCCATCGGGTCTATGCCGCGGCAGAAGGAAGCATGACAAGCCTTGTTCGGTCTGCGCCAGGGTCAGGAAGGCATCACACATAGGCGCCGAACAGAACCACTTGTGCCCGATCAGTTCGTACTCCTGGCCTGGACCGCGCGACCCGACGGCATGTGCACGAGTGGTGTTGGCGCGCACGTCGGTGCCGCCCTGTTTTTCGGTCATGGCCATGCCAATGGTGACGCCGCTTTTCTGCTCCATCGGCAGGTTGCGTGGTTCGTATTCCCGGCTGAGGATCTTTGGCAGCCAGACGTCGGCAATCCCAGGCTGCTGTCGCAGGGCGGGAACGCTGGCGTAGGTCATGGTCAACGGGCAGCTGCTGCCGGCCTCGGCCTGATTGTGCAAATACATCAAACCGGCACGCGCCACCTGGGCGCCGGATTGCGGATCGGTCCAGGGCAGTGACGGGATGCCATGGGCAATTGCGGCACTCATCAGCTGGTGATAAGCCGGATGAAACTCCACCAGATCAATGCGGTGGCCGTAGCGGTCATGGCTCTTGAACACCGGCTTGTTCTCGTTGGCCAGAAACCCGGCAGCCATCAGCGGCCCACCGGCCAACGCGCCGTAAGCATCCAGCCGCGATTCGGCCCAGCCGCCGCGGTATCGCCTCACCCAATCCTGAAGCGGCAGGTCGAGACGGTACAGGTTGGCACCCTCCAATGGCGGGACCTGATTCAGCACCTCGTGGGTTTCGGCGTATTGCAGCAGGCTCATATCGGGTCTCCTCGGCAGATGCGGCAAGGGGCCCGACGGCATGCAACTAGGGATTAGCGATACTCACCGCTGTCACCGCGAATGAATCGCCGGGCCGATGCGGGGCACCGGCTGGTGGCACCCACCAAAGAAGTGAAGCACGCAGGTATGCCGGGCAAAAGTGAGGTTTCGGCCAAAAGTCTGCGCGTTGCAAGGGCGAAACAGGTCGCAGCCTTAGGCGCAAGCGCTCAGCGTTGCACCTTCAGGTCAGCTCTACCGGTAGCAATACCTGGAAGCGGCTGCCGCGACCCGGTTCGGATTGGCAGGAGACCGTTCCGCCCTGCAACTCAACCAGCTGTTTGCATAGAGACAGGCCGATTCCCAGCCCACCGTACTGGCGAGTCATGCTGCCATCGAGTTGACGGAAATACTCGAACAGCGAGTCATCGACCGGCGCGTCGAACCCCACTCCGGTATCGATCACCGTTACATCCAGCATGTAACCGGGCGCGGTCTCGTATCCGTTGACCGAAAGCGTGACGCCCCCGCGCAAGGTGAACTTGATGGCGTTGTCGAGCAGGTAGCCCAGGCTCTGTTTCAGCTTGCCGCCGTCGCCAGCCAGTATTTCCGGTAGCTGACCATCGAGTTCGAGATCGAAGCTCAACCCGCGCGTTGCAGCCCGCGCGCCGTATTCCGCATAAAGCTCATCGGCCAACAGCCGCAAGCTGAACGGCGCATTGCGCACCCGCAACTTGCCCGCCTGCAGTTCAGTCAAGGCAAGGATGTCGTTGACCAGCTGCATCATGTCGCGTGCCGACCCGCTTGCGATGCGCTGGTACTGCTCAAGCTCGCCACTCAGCTCCAGAGTGCGCATCAGGTCGAGACTGCCGATCACGCCGTGCATCGGAGTTCGTAATTCGTGGGTGACGTTGGCGAGGAACTGATCCTTGAGACGGTTGCTCTCGGCCAGTTCGCGGTTCATGGCTTCGAGTTTACGCCCGGTATCCATGAGCACCTGGGCACGCTCTTCCTTCATCATGTTGATCCGGTCGGCCAGGGCCAAGGACAACAGCGCCACCTCGAGCGCCGAGCCGATCTGGCCGGCATACATGGTGATGAAGTTATGCGGCAGGTAACCCAGGACCATCAGCGTGTTGATCTGCCCGCCAATGAGAAAGGCCGACCAGGCGATCAAGAAATAGCGCGCAACCCGCATCCCTCGATGCCAGGCCACAATGGCGGCGACGAAAATAACCAGAATGAACCAGAGTGCAAGGAAGGTCGCCATCCGCAGCGCCAGCGCGTAACTGGAGGTCAGCGATACGATCATCGTCACCGCCCCCAGCCCCATCAGCAGCATCAGGGCACGGTCGATCCAGGGGCTGTGCTCGCTGGTATGCAGAAAGCTGCGCGCGAACTGACAGCCGAACAGACCCGCCGCTCCGATGAGAAATGGCGTCGATGCATTGGCCCACCACGCCCAGTTCGGCCAGAGATACTGAACGCCAAGGCCGTTCACCGATACCTGATATAGGCCGAACGAAGCGATGTAGAGGATGTAATAGAGGTAGCTGCGATCACGGACGCTGAGGTAGATGAACAGGTTGTAGAACAGCATCACCAGCAACACGCCGTAGATGATCGCCAGCACATAGATGTGCCCGGATTGCTCTTCCAGGTAGGCCACCGGCGACCAAAGGGTGAGCGGGATCTGAATCGAGCCCTGACTTTCCAACCGCAGGTAGATTCGCTGTGGCTGGTTAGGCGCTAGCTGCAGGTCGAACAGATGATTGCGTTGCCTGATCTGGCGCTCATGGAACGGCAACGCGTCGCCGCTCTGCTGCGCAAGGCGATAACCACCGAGCCCATCCGGCAGATAAAGGTCGAGATGGTCGAGCGGCGGATACGCCAGCTCCAGCCACCAGCGGCTGTGTTCGGCTGGCGGCTCGGCACGGTAGTTCAGGTCGATACGCAGCCAGAACGCCGAGCGTGAGTAACCGGCATTGAGCACATCCTCATCGCTCTCGACGAAGCGCCCCGCGGCATCGAGCGCGACCACGTCTGCGATGGTGGCTTCGCGGCTAGGGTCCTCCAGCACCGACATGACCTGGCCGAGTGGAAGACGCTGGGTATTGCTGTTGAGCTCGACGGCACCCGACATCGCTGGCAGCAGGGCGAGCAGTAAAAGAAGAATATGGTGCATGGGGAGGCAATCCGTCGAGCTGCGCCAGAAGAACCCCCCGTTCTCCCGAATACACACAGCCGAAGCTAAGTGCTGGCACTTTAACATGGTTCTGGCGCCACAGAATCGACGCCATGCGTGCCACCGGACGGACGTACGCGGTGGCAACCGCGAGCGTGCCGGCGCGAGCTGCCCGGGAGGATTGGTGATAAGCTCGCACGCCATGAAAATCCGGCTGCGCCTAGCCTCGGCCGGACCCACCACACCATGACTCGGGGAACCCATCGATGTCCGGCCATTGCTCCCGCCCTGTCGTTCTTTGCCTTTCCGGCCACGACCCGAGTGGCGGTGCTGGGCTACAAGCCGACATCGAAGCGCTGATCGCCCAGGGCTGTCATGCCGCCCCGGCGGTCACTGCACTGACCGTTCAGGACACCGTCAACGTCACCGACTTTCGCGTGCTCGATCGCGAATGGGTGCTGGCTCAGGCTGACGCCGTCATAGCCGACTTGCCAGTAGCCGCAGTCAAACTGGGCATGCTCGGCTCGATTGAGATGGTCGATACCGTATTGGAAATCATGCAGAAGCTGCCTGGCATCCCTCTGGTCTGTGATCCGGTGCTGCGCGCCGGCGGCGGCGGCGCGCTGGGCAAGGACGAAGTCGGCTACGCCATGCGCGAACGACTGTTTCCTGTGTCCACCATTGCCACCCCGAACCTGCCTGAAGCACGGATTCTTGCCGAGCTTCCGGAAGGCAGCGCCGATGAATGCGCGGAAAAGCTGTTGCCCTTCATCCGTCACCTGCTGATCACCGGAGGCCATGGCGACGAGACCGAAGTCCACAACCGACTCTACTCGCGTGATGGCAGCCGCTACGATTTCAGCTGCCAGCGCCTGCCCGGCAGCTATCACGGGTCCGGCTGCACCCTGGCCAGTGCGTTATCCGGAAGGCTGGCGCTGGGCGAGGACCTGGCCAGCGCGGTGAAATCCGCCCTCGATTACACCTGGCGCACGCTGCGTGACGCCGAAGCACCAGGCCGTGGCCAATATATTCCACGACGCCTGCCGCTGGATCTGGCCTGACCGGAGCGCTGCCATGAAAGACACCAAACTGCGCGGGCTCTACGCGATCACAGACAGCAAACTCCTGGCCGACGGGCGGCTGCTGCCCTATGCCGATGCGGCGCTCAAAGGCGGTGCTCGGCTGCTGCAATACCGCGACAAGTCCGAGGATGACAGACGGCGCCTGCGCGAGGCCGAGGCCTTGCGCGAACTTTGCGATCGTCACGGCGCCCAGTTGATCATCAACGATGATGCCGAGCTTGCCGCCCGCCTGGGCGTCGGCCTGCATCTCGGCCAGGAAGACGGTTCGCTCTCAGTGGCCCGCGCCCTGCTCGGCCGCAAGGCCATCATTGGAGCGACCTGTCATGCGCGCCTGGATCTGGCCGAGCAGGCCATCCGTGAGGGCGCCAGCTATATCGCGTTCGGCCGGTTCTTCGACTCCAACACCAAGCCCGGCGCGCCCTCGGCAACGCCTGAGCTGCTGGCAGAGGCGCGACAGCGGTTCAGCGTGCCGATCACCGCGATTGGCGGCGTGACGCTGGACAATGCGCCAGGCCTGATCGCCAAGGGCGCCAGTCTGATCGCCGTCGTCCACGCCTTGTTCGCTGCCGAGTCAGCGGACGAGGTCGAACGCCGCGCGCAGGCCTTCAGCGAACTCTTCGCTATTAATTGAACACGGTACGGCTCCAGCCGCCGTGCTCCTCAAACCTATTCCTGTATCGAGAGAGGCACTATGTCCCGTTCCGAAACCCTCTTCGCAAGTGCTCAGAACCGAATTCCAGGCGGCGTGAACTCACCGGTACGCGCCTTCCGCAGCGTTGGCGGCACGCCGTTATTCTTCAAGCACGCCGAAGGCGCCTATGTCACCGATGAAGACGACAAGCGCTACGTAGATTACGTCGGTTCCTGGGGCCCGATGATTCTGGGGCACAGCCATCCTGACGTACTCGACGCGGTCCGCAATCAGCTGCAACACGGATTGTCCTACGGCGCGCCGACCGCCATGGAAACCGAAATGGCCGAGCTGGTCTGCAGTCTGGTGCCATCCATGGAAATGATGCGCATGGTCAGCTCCGGCACCGAGGCGACCATGAGTGCAATCCGTCTAGCCCGTGGCTACACCGGACGCGACAGCATCATCAAGTTCGAAGGCTGCTACCACGGCCACTCCGACAGCCTGCTGGTGAAGGCAGGCTCAGGTGCCCTGACCCAAGGCGTTCCCAGTTCTGCGGGGGTACCGGCAGCATTCGCCAAGCACACCCTGACGCTGCCGTTCAACGACCTGGCCGCTGTCGAACAGATGCTCGCCGAAGTGGGCAGCGAAGTGGCCTGCATCATCGTCGAGCCGGTCGCAGGAAACATGAACTGCGTACCGCCTGCGCCCGGTTATCTACAGGGGCTGCGCGAGCAGTGCGACAAGCACGGCGTAGTGCTTATCTTCGATGAAGTGATGACCGGCTTCCGCGTCGCCCTCGGCGGCGCTCAGGCCCATTACGGCGTCACCCCGGACCTGACCACCTTCGGCAAGATCATTGGCGGCGGCATGCCGGTCGGCTGTTTCGGCGGCAAGCGCGCCATCATGGAGCGCATCGCACCGCTGGGCCCGGTTTATCAGGCCGGCACCCTGTCAGGTAACCCGTTGGCGATGGCGGCCGGCTTGACGACGCTGAAGCTGATCAAACGCCCCGGTTTTCATGAGGAGCTCACCGCTTACACCACGCGCATGCTGCAGGGCCTGAAAGAGCGGGCTGAAGCCGCCGGCATCCCGTTCGTCACCACCCAGGTGGGCGGCATGTTCGGTCTGTATTTCAGCGAAGCGGACAACATCGTCACGTTCGACGACGTAATGACCAGCGACGCCGAGCGCTTCAAACGTTTCTTCCATCTGATGCTTGAGGGCGGCGTGTACCTGGCGCCCAGCGCGTTCGAAGCCGGCTTCACCTCCATCGCTCATGGCGACAAGGAGCTGCAGATCACCCTGGATGCCGCCGAGCACGCCTTCGCTCAGCTGAAATGAACCTGATCCCCGACCTACTACAAGCCGTGCTGCTGACCCTGACGGGGTTGGCGAGCGCCATCTGGATCGGCAGCGCCCGGCGCGGCTACGGCGAGCCGGATCAACCAGCTCTGTTCTCGGCACTGCTTGCGTTCAGTCTGGCGGCCGGGACAGGTGCATGCGCGACGGCACGCCTAGCGTTAGGTGCTGATACGCTCGAAGCGGAACGCTGGCTGCTGCAGGCAACCTTGCTGCTTGGCTTGCCGCTCGTCGGCGTGGTCGCGCTGACTCTGTCGCGCAAATGGATATGGAGCCGTCCCACCTGGGGCCGTGTAGTGATTGGGTTATGTGCGTTTTTTGAACTGGCCAGGCAGCTGGGCTGGAGCGCGCCATATGCGCTTTCGCTGGGTTTGCTGAGCGCTCTTCTGGTGGCTTATGCAGGCTTGCTGCAATGGCCTGCACGCCTGCAGGCCGCGGCGGGGTTGGCTGGCAGCGTTTTGCTCATGGCTCTGCTCCCCTGGGGTGGGCTGCTGCTCAGCTCCAACCCGCTGCAGGCCTATCAGCAGCTGTGGCTGGCACTGGCCATTCCGATCATCGCCTGGCTATTGCTCCATCTACCCGGGAATATGCGAGAAGAAAGCCCTGCGCCCACATAAAAAGCCGCAAGCCTGCCGTTAAAGCCTTTGTAAGCAGGCCACCGCTTATCCATAATGTGACAGTCGGCTCGTTTCACGCCGAACCTTTCAGTCACCGCCCTGATCTTCGAGGCGCCTTGATTCATGACTTGCACCGGTCGCAGCCTCACTCTTGGCTGCCTGCTGCTACTCACTCCCCTGCTGGGCATGGCGGGCGGCAACTCGCTGCTGATCCCTGCCACTTCCCGCTGCGCGCTCAACACCGTCCCGGAAGCGATGAACGAAGCGCTGCGCGCCTGCGAACACGCCGCCAATGGGGGTGACCTGCAGGCGGCCTATGAGCTCGGTGACTATTACTACAACGGCCGGCGCGTTCCACGTGACCTGGCTAAAGCGCTGCACTGGTTCGAGCAGGCCTCACTGAAGGGACACGCATTGGCCCAGCATCGACTCGGCGTGATGTTCTTTCGCGGTGAAGGGGTGCCCGCCAACAACGTCCAGGCTTACGTTGTGTTGAAGATGTCGGCGGTCAATGGCGAAGAAGAGGCGCTGGATACCGCCGATCGTGTCTCGGCGCAGATGGGACGTGAGGAGCACGAAATCGCGACTCAGGTTCTCGGGCAGATCTTTCGCGACTATCTGATGGACCTGCAGACGGCAGGCGAATAGTAAGCTGCCAGCGAATGCGAGTTCCGACTGGCCTCAATGTCACCAAACCCGCCTGTTTTCCCTTGCGACTCATGGCTTGAGGCGGACCTTTGCGCTTGCGCTTTTATCGCCCACGCCCTGGTCGTATAATCGCCGGTCATTTTTTGCACAACGCCGGCCCGTAACATGACCCGCAAGCTCTATATCGAAACCCACGGTTGCCAGATGAACGAGTACGACAGCTCGCGCATGGTTGACCTGCTGGGTGAGCAGCAACCTCTCGAGATCACTTCAAATCCGGCGGAAGCCGATGTGATCCTGCTCAACACCTGCTCGATTCGTGAAAAGGCTCAGGAGAAGGTGTTCTCGCAACTCGGCCGCTGGCGGGAGCTCAAGCTTGAAAACCCGCAGTTGGTGATCGGTGTCGGCGGCTGCGTTGCTAGCCAGGAAGGCGCGGCGATCCGTGACCGGGCGCCCTATGTCGATGTGGTCTTCGGCCCGCAGACGCTGCACCGGCTACCCGAAATGATCGATGCAGCGCGCACGACGAAGAAACCGCAGGTCGACATTTCGTTTCCCGAGATCGAGAAATTTGACCGCTTGCCCGAGCCGCGCGTCGACGGCCCGACCGCGTTCGTCTCGGTCATGGAAGGCTGCAGCAAATACTGCACGTTCTGCGTGGTGCCTTACACCCGTGGCGAAGAAGTCAGCCGTCCGTTCGACGATGTGCTTGCCGAAGTCATTCACCTGGCCGAAAACGGCGTTCGAGAAGTCACATTGCTCGGACAGAACGTCAACGGCTACCGCGGTGCCACCCATGACGGCCGCACCGCCGATCTGGCCGAACTGATCCGCGTGGTCGCGGCAGTCGATGGCATCGACCGCATCCGCTACACCACCAGCCACCCATTGGAATTCTCCGATGCGCTGATCCAGGCTCACGCCGAAGTGCCGGAGCTGGTGAAGTATCTGCATCTGCCGGTTCAGTCGGGTTCGGATCGAGTGCTGGCCGGGATGAAGCGCAACCACACCGCGCTCGAATACAAGTCACGCATCCGCAAGCTCAAGGCCGCCGTACCGGACATCCTGATCAGTTCTGACTTCATCGTTGGCTTCCCAGGCGAAACCGAGAAGGACTTCGAGCAGACCATGAAGTTGATCGAGGACGTTGGTTTCGACTTCTCCTACTCCTTTGTCTACAGCTCGCGGCCGGGCACGCCAGCAGCGGATCTGGTCGACGAAACCCCAGACGACGTGAAGAAGCAGCGCCTGTCGATCCTGCAACAGCGGATCAACCAACAGGGCTTCGAGAACAGCCGACGGATGGCGGGCACGCAGCAGCGCATTCTCGTCACGGACTACTCTAAGAAAGACCCAGGCATGCTACAGGGTCGTACCGAGCACAACCGGATCGTCAATTTCCGTTGCGACAATCCGCGGTTAATCGGACAGTTTGTCGACGTGCACATTGACGAAGCGCTGCCGCACTCGTTGCGCGGCACGCTGCTGGAGCCGGTCGTTAGCTGAGCACCGCGTTACTGCGGCCGATAGCCGAATGAGCTGCAGCCGCAGTAACACAACGGCTCGCCACGACCGGCATGCCGCTGCTTTTTTCTTCACGCGGCGCTATTCTCCTCCCATCTTTTTGCAAAGCAGGTCAACTAAAAGCCCTTGAACGCCCCCACAGAACCTCATCGTTTTACCCTCGAACCCTTTGAAGCCAATCGCTTTGCCAATCTCTGCGGTCAGTTCGACGAGCATCTGCGCCTCATCGAACAGCGCCTGGATCTGGAAATCCGCAACCGTGGCAACCAATTCGAGTTGGTCGGCCCGAGTGATGTGGCCCAAGCGGCAGAGCATCTCCTGCGACGCCTGTATCGCGAGACCAAGAGCATTGAGCTCTCGCCAGACACGGTTCATTTGTTTCTGCAGGAGTCGGCAATGGAAGAGTTGAACAACTCGTCCACGACGCCGAACATTTCGTTGCGCACCCGCAAAGGCAACATCCGTCCACGCGGCGTCAATCAGCAGCGCTACGTGCAGTCGATCCTCGACAACGACATCAACTTCGGTATCGGCCCGGCCGGCACGGGCAAGACTTATCTGGCAGTCGCCTGCGCCGTCGATGCACTGGAGCGCGAGCAGATTCGCCGCATCCTGCTGGTTCGTCCGGCAGTCGAGGCCGGTGAAAAGCTCGGTTTCCTGCCCGGCGATCTGGCCCAGAAGATCGACCCTTACTTGCGCCCCTTGTATGACGCGCTCTACGAAATGCTCGGTTTCGAGCAGGTCGCTAAACTGATCGAGAAGCAGGTCATCGAGATCGCACCGCTGGCCTACATGCGTGGGCGCACGCTGAACAACAGCTTCATCATCCTCGATGAGAGCCAGAACACCACCCTCGAGCAGATGAAGATGTTTCTGACCCGCATCGGCTTCGGCTCGACAGCGGTGATCACCGGCGATATCACGCAGGTCGACCTGCCACGTGGCACCAAGAGCGGTCTGGCCCACGTGATCGAAGTCCTGAAGGACGTCAACGGCATCAGCTTCACGCATTTCAAACCCAAGGACGTGGTACGCCATCCGCTAGTACAGCGAATTGTCGAAGCCTACGAGGCATTCGAGGGCGATCAGACGCAGAACGGCAATCGCACGCTTCAGGAACATGGACGTGATTGAGCTCGACCTGCAATGCGAAAGCCAGGGAGCCATCCCGTCCGAAGCGGACCTGCGCCGCTGGTGCGAGCTGGGGCTGCGCCAGCGCACGGCCGACTCCGAGCTGACCATCCGCCTGGTGGACGAACCCGAAGGCCGCGAGCTGAACCGGACATGGCGACAGAAGGATTACGCCACCAACGTGCTGTCCTTTCCGGCCGAAGTGCCAGACGGATTGCTGGACATTCCGCTGCTGGGCGATCTGGTGATCTGCGTACCGGTGCTTGAGCAGGAGGCGGTAGAACAAGGCAAGACACTGCAGGCGCACTGGGCGCATCTGGTCATCCATGGCTGTCTGCACCTGCTCGGCTACGATCATATCGATGACGACGAAGCCGAGGAAATGGAGAGCATCGAGCGTCAACTGTTGGCGGAGCTGGGTCACACCGATCCTTACGCCGACGAATAGCCCGCTACGGGCAACTGCAAGGACCATTGAGTCAAAGACATGAGCGAAGACCGATCGAGCAACGGGCAGAAGTCCTGGTTTGGGAAAATCAGCCAGGCTTTTGCCCATGAGCCGAAAAATCGTGAGGAGCTGCTGGAAGTATTGCGCGGCGCTCACCAGAACAAACTACTCGACAACGAAGCCCTGGCGATTGTCGAAGGCGCCATCCAGGTCGCCGACCTGCAGGTGCGCGACATCATGGTGCCGCGCTCGCAGGTAATGAGCATCAGGGCCGACCAGTCGCCGAAGGAGTTTCTCCCCGCGATCATTTCTGCAGCGCACTCGCGCTATCCGGTAGTGGGCGACAGCCTCGACGAAGTTATCGGCGTGCTGCTGGCCAAGGACTTGCTACCGCTGATCCTGCAAAACGATCAGCAGAATTTCGACATCAAGGACCTGCTGCGCCCCGCCACCTTCGTGCCCGAATCCAAACGCCTCAACGTGCTGCTGCGCGAGTTCCGCGCCAATCACAGTCATATGGCGATCGTCATCGACGAATACGGCGGTGTCGCCGGACTGGTGACCATCGAAGACGTACTCGAACAGATTGTTGGTGATATCGAGGACGAGCACGACATCGAAGAAGACAGCTACATCCGGCCACTGCCCAGCGGCGACTTCCTGGTCAAGGCGCTGACACCGATCGACAGCTTCAACGAGTTCTTCCAGAGCGAATTTCCGGATGAAGAATTCGATACTGTTGCTGGCCTGGTGATGAGCACCTTCGGCCATCTGCCCAAGCGTAACGAGGTGACTGAGATAAATGGCTTCCGCTTCCGCGTGCTGAACGCCGACAGTCGCCGCGTGCATATGCTGCGCCTGACCCGTACCGAAGCTGAAAGCCGCTAGCGTTCTGCGGGGCGCTGTTGCACTGGCTTAGATAGATCCTTTTAGCATTCACCCGCCGCGCACCCTCCATGCTCGCGGCGGTTACCCAAGGAACATCCATGCGCTGGATTACCCGCCCCGGCTGGCTGGGCAACCTGTTGGCGCTCGCCGCCGGCGCCCTGACAACGCTGTCGCTTGCCCCTTTCGATATCTGGCCGCTGGCCTTGGTGTCGATGGGTCTGATTTATCTGGGCCTGCGCGAGCTGACGCCGAAACAGGCGGCCGGTCGCGGCTGGTGCTACGGCTTCGGCCTGTTCGCCTCGGGCGTCAGCTGGGTTTACGTCAGCATTCACGACTTTGGCTCGGCCCCGCCTGTCCTGGCCGGTGCGCTGACCCTGGGCTTCGTCGCCGGGCTGGCGCTGTTCTTCCTGTTGCTTGGCTGGGCCTGGGCCCGTTGGCTGCGACAACCGACGGCGCCCCTGCTCAACGCTCTGCTGTTCGCCGCGCTCTGGCTCGCCTTGGACGCACTACGCGGCTGGGTCCTGACCGGTTTCCCCTGGCTGTATGCCGGTTATAGCCAACTGGAAGGGCCGTTAGCGGGGCTTGCGCCGCTCGGTGGCGTCTGGTTGCTGACCTTTGCGCTCGCATTGACCGCATCACTGCTGGTCGAGCTACCCCAGCTTCTGCGTCACAAGGCATCGCTGGCCGGAGCATCGCTGCTCGTAGTGGCCCTCTGGGGCGGCGCACTGGGCTTAGGCAACCACACCTGGACAACCGCAAAAGCCGAACCAATCACCGTCGCCGCGGTGCAGGGCAACGTCGCGCAAAGCATCAAATGGGACCCGAAAAAGCTCGAGATGCAGCTCCTGCTCTATCGCGACATGACCTTCCGCAGCCAACCTGCCGATCTCATCGTCTGGCCCGAGACCGCGGTGCCGATACTCAAGGAGCACGCTGAAGGCTACCTGACGATGATGAGCCGCTTTGCCCAGGACCGGCAGTCAGCCTTGATCACCGGCGTTCCGGTACGCCAGCCCAATGCCGACGGCGAGCTGCGCTACTACAACGGCCTGACCACGGCGGGCGACGCGCAAGGTACCTACCTGAAGCAGAAGCTGGTGCCGTTCGGTGAATACGTGCCGCTGCAAGACGTCTTGCGCGGGCTGATCGCCTTTTTCGACCTGCCGATGTCGGACTTCGCGCGTGGCACGCCTGAGCAGCTGCTGTTGCAGGCGAAGGGGTTTCAGATTGCGCCGTTCATTTGCTACGAAGTCGTCTATCCGGAGTTTGCCGCCAGCCTCGCAGCGCAGAGCGACATCTTGCTCACCGTTAGCAACGACGCCTGGTTCGGCCACTCGATAGGCCCGCTGCAACATCTGCAGATGGCGCAGATGCGAGCCCTTGAAGCCGGTCGCTGGATGATTCGCGCCACCAACAATGGCGTCACGGCGCTAATCGACCCGCACGGTCGCATCGTCGAGCAAATCCCGGCGTTCAAGGAAGCGGTGCTATACGGTGAAGTCACGCCCATGCAGGGATTGACGCCCTATCTGCAATGGCGCTCCTGGCCGCTGATTGTCGTCTGTGTGTTGTTGCTCGGCTGGGGCCTGGTGCGCCGTCGGCAGGGTTGATTTAAAGCGCGGGCACCGACAGCCACCGCAGCACTATTCAGAGTCGCCGTCATAAAGCAGCGGATAGACCAGCATGCCAACCGCTTCGTTGAGCAGCATGCCGGTCTGCCAGACGGCCTTCGCCTCGGGCAGCCAGCCACCAAAGGGTCGCCCGTTGGGGACACCCACGAATCCTACCGGGGCGGCGATCACCTCCAGTCCCACCTCCTCGAAACACCAGCGGGACCGTGGCATGTGCGATGCCGAAGTTACCAGCACGATACGTTCGATGCCCGCCGCCTTGAGTATTTCCGCACTGTAGCGCGCGTTCTCCCAGGTGGTCCGACTGCGCTCTTCGAGCCATTGCGTCGGTGTATTGAAATCGCGCTCCAGCGCCTCGGCAGCCAGTAGCGCTTCACTCGGCGGCTCGCCATAGTGCAGCCCACCACTCGCCAGGATCGGCAGACCCGATGCCTTTGCCAATCGCGAGGCGTAACGCAGCCGCTCGAGCGCAATATGGCTGGGCTGATCGGAACCCCAGCCAGGATCGGCCTGTTCACGACCTGCGCCCAACACGACAATCGCCTGGGCACGCCGGCCGAGGCTGCTCCACTCCGAGCGATCCAGCGCCACTTCGCTTTCAATTGCCCGCGCTGCCCACTCGACCGTCACCGGCAGGCTCATCAGCCACAGCCCGCCGAATCCCAGCACGAAACAGAACGCTGCCAGCCGTGGCGAGCGCCGCCGCAGCCACCAGGCCGCGAGCAACAGCAACAACAGCCCGCCGGGCGGTAGCAGCAATTGTTTGAAGAAATAGCGTATCGGCATGTGCAGCTCCGGTTGATCGGTCGCCGCAACTTTACCTCCCGGGGCGCCCGTTTGTCGGCAGCACGGACGCCTTCAATGCTTTGGGTAGGTATGCAACCGTTGCCTGGCACGCAGCAACTGCGAACCACACGCCGAACAGGCCACCGGACCGGCCCCCTCTGGCCAATGCACGCTGGCGCCGCAGAGCGCGCAGGTCATGGCCTGCTGAAGCGCGGGTGGACTCTGCTTGCAGCGTTTGCCGGAGTGATGCCGCAGCACATTGCGCAACGCGGGCCGGGTCGCCTGGCGGTCCAGCTGCGCCTGCTCCTCGGCAGCCGCGTGCCAACCGGACAGCCATTGCGCATCCTGTTGCAGATAGGCTCGGATCAGGTCGAACTCGGCAGGGGTCAACCCACCAACCTCTAATTCGGTAGTAGTCCCAGTGTCATCACCCGTCGTTCGTTCGGCTTCTTCCAGAGCCAGTGTCAGCCGTTGCAGCACGCGTCCGTACAGGTTTCCCTCATTCGCCTGGCGCTCTCTACCCATGATTCACCTCATGCTCATCCCGCCCCCTGTACAAGCGTAGTTCAGACTCGAACATCCATCTCGCACTCGACAAACGGGGCCGAACAATGCTGGCAAATCGGGTTTCCCTCGGTTGCAAAGGGTCATGTATGCTACGGCGCTTCCATGCGTTCGTATCAACCCCGTTGCGCCGCCGTTTGCGTCAGGCTTAGAGCCGGCGGTGCGGCAGCCCGAGTTGCGATGCGAGCAGCCAGCCTCTTTTCCAACGCCAGTAGCCATGCACGAACAGTATCAGCCCCGCGAGATCGAAGCCGCCGCGCAGTCCCACTGGGACGCGCAGAAATCCTTTGAAGTGAGCGAACAGCCAGGCAAGGACACCTTCTATTGCCTGTCGATGTTCCCCTACCCCAGCGGCAAGCTGCACATGGGGCACGTGCGCAATTACACCATCGGCGACGTGATTGCACGCTTCCAGCGTATGCAGGGCAAGAACGTGCTGCAGCCCATGGGCTGGGACGCGTTCGGTATGCCAGCAGAAAACGCGGCCATGAAAAACAAGGTCGCGCCGGCCAAGTGGACCTACGAAAACATCGACTACATGCGCACCCAGCTGAAGAGCCTGGGCCTGGCAGTCGACTGGACGCGCGAAGTCACCACCTGCAAACCCGATTACTACCGTTGGGAACAATGGCTGTTTACCCGCCTGTATGAAAAAGGCGTGATCTACCGCAAGAACGGCACTGTCAACTGGGACCCGGTCGACCAGACCGTGCTGGCCAACGAGCAGGTCATCGATGGCCGCGGCTGGCGTTCCGGCGCGCTGATCGAGAAGCGCGAAATCCCCATGTACTACTTCAAAATCACCGCCTATGCGGATGAGCTGCTGGAAAGCCTGGACGAGCTGGACGGCTGGCCGGAACAGGTCAAGACCATGCAGCGCAACTGGATCGGCAAGTCGCGCGGCATGGAGATCAGCTTCCCTTACGACGTCGCCAGCATTGGCAGCGAAGGCGTGATGAAGGTCTTCACCACCCGCCCCGATACGCTGATGGGCGCGACCTATGTCGCCGTGGCGGCCGAACATCCGCTGGCCACACTCGCCGCCCAGAACAACGCCCAACTGCAGGCATTCATTGACGAGTGCAAGCGTGGCGGCGTGGCCGAAGCCGATATCGCCACTCAGGAAAAGAAAGGCCTCGCCACATCCCTGCGTGTGCAGCACCCACTGACAGGCGAACTGCTGCCGGTCTGGGTCGCCAACTATGTATTGATGAATTACGGCGAAGGTGCCGTGATGGCCGTGCCGGCCCACGACGAGCGCGACTTCGCCTTCGCCACCAAGTACGACCTTCCGATCAAGCCGGTGGTGCGCACCAGTGCCGGCGACGAAACGCCCGCGCCCTGGAACGATGCCTATGGCGAACACGGGGAGCTGATCAACTCCGGCGATTTCGACGGGCTGGACTTCGACGGCGCTTTTGATGCCATGGAAGCCGCGCTGCAGCGCAAAGGCCTTGGCGAAGCCCGCACTCAGTTCCGTCTGCGCGATTGGGGGATCAGCCGCCAACGTTACTGGGGCTGCCCGATCCCGATCATCCATTGCGAAACCTGCGGTGATGTCCCGGTGCCGGAAGACCAGTTGCCGGTCGTACTGCCCGAAGACGTCGTCCCTGACGGCGCCGGCTCGCCGCTGGCCCGTATGCCGGAATTCTATGACTGCAGCTGCCCCAAATGCGGCGCCGCAGCCAAGCGTGAAACCGACACCATGGACACCTTTGTCGAGTCGTCCTGGTACTTCGCCCGCTACGCCTCACCTCACTATGATCAGGGCATGGTCGACCCAGCCGCAGCTAACCACTGGCTGCCGGTGGATCAGTACATCGGCGGCATCGAGCACGCGATTCTGCACCTGCTCTACGCACGCTTCTTCCACAAGCTGATGCGCGACGAAGGCCTGGTCAGTTCCAACGAGCCGTTCAAGAATCTGCTGACCCAGGGCATGGTGATTGCCGACACCTACTACCGCACCCTGGAAAACGGTGGCAAGGACTGGTTCAACCCGGCCGACGTCATTGTCGAGCGTGATGCCAAGGCTAAGGTCATTGGTGCGAAGCTCGCCAGCGATGGCCTGCCGGTGGAGATCGGCGGCACCGAGAAGATGTCCAAATCGAAAAACAACGGTGTCGACCCGCAAGCCATGATCGACACCTATGGCGCCGATACCTGCCGCCTGTTCATGATGTTTGCCTCACCGCCAGACATGAGCCTGGAATGGTCCGATTCCGGCGTCGAGGGTGCGAGCCGTTTCCTTCGCCGCGTCTGGCGACTGGCACATGCCCATGTCAGCGCAGGTGCCGTTGCGAAACTGGATATTTCCGCCCTCAGCGATGAGCAGAAGGCTGTACGCCGCGCGATCCACCTTGCGATCAAGCAGGCCAGCCAGGATGTTGGGCAGCATCACAAATTCAACACCGCGATCGCCCAGGTGATGACGTTGATGAACGTGCTGGAGAAAGCGGCGGCTGCAACCGAGCAGGACCGTGCGCTGCTGCAGGAAGGCCTGGAAACCGTCGCACTGCTGCTGGCCCCTATCACACCCCACATCAGCCACGAACTCTGGCAACAGCTGGGCAACAACGGCTCGATCATTGATGCACAGTGGCCGGCCGTCGACGAGTCTGCTCTGGTTCAGGACAGCCTGACGCTGGTGGTGCAAGTCAACGGCAAGCTACGCGGACAAATCGAAGTGCCCGCCAGCGCCACACGTGAAGAAGTCGAAGCCACTGCCCGCGCGAACGAGAACGTAGTGCGTTTCACCGAGGGCCTGACGATTCGCAAGGTCATTGTGGTACCGGGCAAGCTGGTCAACATCGTCGCTAACTGATTCGCCTTGGCGCGTGCGCCAAGGCTGGCAAGGGGATACAACATGATCAAACGCAATCTGGTGGTGGTCGGCCTGGCCCTGCTGTTGAGCGCCTGCGGCTTTCAGCTTCGCGGGACAGGCGATACCAGTTTCGCGCTCGATGAAATTAATCTGCAAGCGCGCAACAGCTATGGCGAAACCGTGCAGCAACTTGAAGAACTGCTCAAGGACAGCGGCGTCAGGGTTTATCCGGGCGCTCGCTATACCCTGGACCTGGTGCGCGAGCAGACCCGCCAGCGCACCGCCAGTTACACTACTGCTGCGCGCACTGCCGAATACGAACTGACCCAGACCCTCGACTATGAGATCCGCGGCCCGCAGAACTCGGTGCTGCTGGAAGACCAAGTCGAAGTATCCAAGGTCTATGTTCATGACAGCAGCAACCTGATCAGTTCGGATCAGGAAGCCAGCCAGCTGCGCCGGGAAATGCGCCGCGAGCTTCTGCAGCAACTGAGCATGCGCCTACGCAACATCACGCCTGCGCAGCTCGACCAACTTCAGCAGACAGCGGAAGCGAAGAAGCGTGCTGAAGCCGAGGCGATCGAGGCCCAGATGCGCGAACAGTCTGCGCGACCATTGCAGTCGCCCATCGAACTGCCCCTCCAATGACGACCGGGGAGCCCGCCAGCGCAGGCTCCCGGCCCTTCCGATGAAGCTACCTCCCGCCCAGCTCGCCAAGCACTTACAAGGCTCTCTTGCGCCGGTTTATGTGGTCAGTGGCGACGAACACTTGCTCTGCCAGGAAGCCTGCGACGCGATACGTGCGGCTTGCCGTCAACAGGACTTCAGCGAACGTCAGGTTCTAAACGTCGAGACCGGTTTCGACTGGGGCCTACTCATCGAAGCCGGTGCCAGCCTCTCCCTGTTTGCGGAAAAACGCCTCCTGGAGCTGCGCATTCCCAACGGCAAGCCCGGCGACAAAGGCGCCGCGGCGCTGATCGACTACCTTGCGCGTCCCGCAGAAGACACCGTACTGCTGATCAGCCTGCCCAAGCTAGACGGCAATACTCAGAAGACCAAATGGGCCAAGGCGCTGATCGACGGCAAACAGGCGCAGTTCCTGCAGATCTGGCCGGTGGACGCGCAACAGCTGCCGCAGTGGATTCGCCAGCGCCTGGCGCAAGCCGGTCTTGCTGCAGACCAGGAAGCCGTGGAGCTGATCGCGGCTCGTGTCGAAGGCAACCTGCTGGCCGCCGCGCAGGAAATCGAAAAACTCAAATTGCTCGCTGAAGCGGGCCAGGTAACCACCGAAACCGTCCAGGCTGCGGTTGCCGATAGCGCACGCTACGACGTCTTCGGGCTGATTGATGCCGCGCTGCTGGGGCAGCCCGAACACATCCTGCAGATGCTTGCAGGACTGCGTGGCGAGGGGGTCGAAGCGCCGGTCATTCTCTGGGCCGTCGCGCGAGAAGTCCGCCAGCTGGCCAACATCGCCCAGCAGTACAGTCAAGGCGTACCGCTTGACCGGGCATTCAGCCAGGCCCGCCCGCCGGTATGGGACAAGCGCAAGCCGCTGGTCAGCAAAGCCTTGCAGCGCCACGATGCAGCGGGTTGGCAGCGGCTCCTGATGGATGCGCAGCGCATCGATGAGCAAATCAAAGGGCAGGCTGAAGGTGACCCATGGGTCGGCTTGACCGATCTCTGCCTTCAGCTGAGCGGACGGCAGATCAGGCTGTAGCACGAAGCGAAACAGTGTGGGTGTCGTCCCTCAGGTGCGGTCAGGCTCTCTGATTTGCGCTAAGCGCCAGATGTTGCCTACCGTTCAGGTCTGGACATTTTTTATACAGTCCCTATGATTCCCCCGGCTGATCCATAGCAACCGAGAGGGTAATCGATGAGCAAGCAACGAAAGCGGCCAAACAAGGCCAAGAGCCTGGTGGCCCAACCCCTGTTCCGCAGCCGCCAGGAACAGCCTAAAAAAGGCAAAGGCAGCTACCGCCGTGAAGCCTCCCAGTCCACCAACTGGGAGGCTTCGGTCCTTCTGGCGGCTTGAAAAGCCAAGTCACTCAAAGCGTGATAATGTCACGTGCCGATGACCTGCCGAGAGTGGTGCATGCTTTACACCTTCGTTCCCGTCCTGCTGCTGCGTACCCTGATTGCCGGATCAGCCCTGAGCATCATGGTCGCCTGCGCCGCCGAACCGGTCGCACCGAGCGCGCTGACCTACGCTAGCCCAACACCCCCTAGCACCGTCGAACTCACTGCCTTGTCATCCGAAGCCGAGCCTGAACAGCTGAGCTTCGCAGAATGGCGCAACAGGTTTCGTAGCCAAGCCCTTAACGCGGGTATTTCGGCGCAGGTATTCGACCGTGCCTTTGCAGGCGTCACGCCTGATCCAAGCATCATCATCGCTGATCGCAGCCAGCCGGAATTCACCCGCCCGGTCTGGCAGTACCTGGATGGCGCCCTGTCAAAACAGCGTGTCGATCGCGGCAGACGTCTGCTCGAGCAGCACCAAGCGACGCTGAACGATATAGAAGCGCGTTACGCTGTTGATCGTAATACGCTGGTCGCGATCTGGGGTCTTGAAAGCAGCTACGGGCAGATCATGGGCGACAAGGGCGTGATCCGTTCGCTCGCCACACTGGCACATGAGGGTCGACGCCCTGGATTTGCCAAAAGCCAGCTGTTGGCAGCCTTGGAAATCCTCCAGCACGGCGATGTAAGCGCAGATCAGCTGAGGGGATCCTGGGCCGGCGCCATGGGACAGACCCAGTTCATCCCGACTACCTATAACACCCACGCGGTGGATTTCGACGGCGATGGCCGCCGGGATATCTGGAGCAGTACCGCCGACGCCCTGGCATCAGCCGCACATTATCTGCAAGCCTCTGGCTGGAAAGCCGGGCAACCGTGGGGCTTCGAAGTCACCTTGCCGGAAGGATTCGACTACGCCCAGGCCGACAATGCTATCCGCAAGCCAGTATCCGAATGGCGTCAACTGGGACTGACCGGACTGCCGTCGGGTACCGCCATGGATGACGCAAGCGCGACGCTGTTGCTTCCCGCCGGGTACCGCGGCCCAGCATTTCTGGTCCTGGATAATTTCCGCGCGATACTGCGATACAACAATTCATCGTCCTATGCGCTGGCGATCGGCCTGCTGTCGGAGCGCTTCGATGGCGCCGGCAGGGTCCGTGCAAGCTGGCCACAAGGGGAGCAGCCATTGAGCCGCTCAGAGCGGCTCGAACTGCAGGAACGCCTTTCAAACCGAGGCTTCGATCCAGGCACTGCAGACGGCATCATCGGTGCCAACACCCGCAGCGCTATCCGTGGCTTCCAGCAACAGCTCGGCTGGCCCGCCGACGGGCATCCGACGCAGGAATTGCTGGGACGGCTGCGCGCGGAGCCTTAGCCAGCATGGCCGAACTCATCGGCCATGCACTGCCCCAAGCCGCTCTGCTCCGCAGCCGGGTGACTCGCATTTATTGGCAAGCAAAGCGCGGTAGCGCAGGTAAACGCGGATAAAACACTCGTGCACGACCAGATCGCCTGTTCGGCTCCCCGCTGCGGCGATGTCGATCCGTGCATGCCTCGTCACGCAGACTGACCGGTCAGCGCCTGTGATAAACTGCGCGGCGGCCACAAGCCGCCTCGTCCCACGGAGCCTCTAGCGGAGCCCAGATTGCCGATGTCCGATATCTCCCAGCCCAAAACCGTTGCCAGCGGCGATAAATTCCGCACCACTCAGGGCATCACCGCGATCAAGGACGGGCAGAAACGCCGCGCCTCAAGCGAACCCCAGGTGTTCGAACCCAAACCCAAGTGGCTGCGGGTCAAGGCGCCCAGCGGCAGCCGCTTCGAAGCGGTCAAGCGCAACGTAGGCGAGCACCGCCTGAGTACCGTATGCCAGGAGTCGCACTGCCCGAACATGGGCGAATGCTGGTCCAACGGCACCGCCACCATCATGCTGATGGGCTCGGTCTGCACCCGCGCGTGCCGCTTCTGCGCGGTGGATACCGGCAACCCCAACGGCTGGCTGGATCAGGAGGAGCCACAGAACACCGCCAAGTCGGTGGAGCTCATGGCGCTGCGCTATATCGTACTGACCTCGGTGGACCGTGACGATCTTGACGACGGCGGTGCCGCGCACTACGCCGCCTGTGTGCGCGCCATCAAGGAGCGCACCCCGCAGGTGGTCGTGGAGGCCCTGACTCCGGACTTCGACGGCGACCTGCAAGCCATCGAACGCGTGGCGGACTCTGGCCTGGAAGTCTTCGCGCAGAACGTCGAGACGGTCAAGCGCCTGACCCATGAAGTGCGCGACCCTCGCGCCGGCTACGAGAAAACCCTGCGCGTGCTGGAGCATGCCAAGCGCCATCGCCCGGAGATGCTGACCAAAACCAGCCTGATGCTGGGCTTGGGCGAAAGCGACGAGGAAGTGCTGCAGACTATGGATGACCTGCGCGCCATCGGCGTCGACATCCTCACCCTCGGCCAGTATCTGCAGCCGACCCGCAACCACCTGTCGGTCAAGCGTTGGGTCAGTCCCGAAGAATTCAACCGTTTCCGCGATATCGGGCTGGAAAAGGGCTTTATGGAAGTCGCCGCCGGCCCGCTGGTGCGCTCCAGCTACCGAGCCGACCGGGTCTTCGAGAAGAACAACCTGGGCCTGGCCGCTCCGGTGCCGGTACCGGGGCAGCCGTTCGACAGCAGCCTAATACCGACCCTGAATCTGAACTGATCGTGCCGAACACCGCCTACCCCTCTATCTCGACTGGGTAGGCGTTTTATATCCGTCATGCCCCGCTGACCTATTGGATAAGCCTGCCTTAGCTAGCTTATTGCTGCGCCTGTGAGGGTCTGCTGCTGCGCGTAGCCGAGGTGCTTGACCAGCTGTTCACGCAGGCGGGCACCAACCTCGGCAAAGGCTATCGGCCCCTCAACCAGATCGGCTAATTGGGTCATGGCCATGCCGGCGTAGCCGCAAGGATTGATCCGCCCGAAGGGTTCCAGGTCCATGTCCACATTGAGCGCCAGGCCATGGAACGAGCGTCCGTTACGAATGCGCAGGCCAAGGGACGCGATCTTCGCACCCTCGACGTACACGCCAGGCGCGTCCGGTTTGGCCAAGGCTTGCACATCGTAGCTGGCAAGCAAATCGATCAGGCTCTGTTCGATGCGGCTGACCAGTTCGCGCACACCAAAACCTAACCGACGGACGTCCAGCATCAGGTAGCACACCAGTTGCCCGGGGCCATGATAGGTCACCTGCCCACCCCGATCAGCCTGTATCACGGGGATATCGCCGGGCAACAGCAGGTGCTCGGCCTTGCCGGCCTGCCCTTGGGTGAACACCCGCGGATGCTGCAGCAGCCAGATCTCGTCAACAGTGTCCGGCTGCCGTTCGTTGGTAAAGCGCTGCATGGCTTGCCAGGCGACGGGATAGTCCACCAGACCGAGCTCACGCACCTCCAGCAGCGAGATACTCATGACTAAGCACCTGCGCCTGGAGGACTTACAACCATACGTGCATTGGTGGGATGCCGGCCCATTACAGCACCATGTGCACGCACCCGGTGGCGCGCAGATCGACATGGATCGCTTGCAACTGCTCGACGCTCGTCGCCGTAATCAGTACCTGCACGGATAGAAAACGTCCGTTACGACTGTCGCGGCTTACCAACGTAGTTTCATCAAAATTCGGCGCATGCCGACGGATCACTTCTACGACCGTCTCGCTGAAGCCTTCGCCCGCATCGCCGATCACCTTGATCGGATAGCGCTCGCAGGGGAACTCGATTTTGGGTGCTTGTGTTTCGCTTTTACTTTCGGTCATGGCAACAGACTCATGATCCGCAAGCGCGCCCGGCGGATAGCAGGGGCACGCTCCAGAGGTTCAGTTGAAGAGGTTGAAGAAGAACAGCTGAATGCTATCCCACAAACGGCTGAACAACCCACCTTCCTCTACCGCCTGCAAGGCAATCAGGTCAGTGCTTTGCAAGACTTCGCCATCGAGACTTACCTCCACCTTGCCGATCACATCACCCTGCTGGATTGGCGCGGTGAGTTCGGGATTAAAGGTAAGGCCGGCCTGGAGTTTATCCATCTGCCCACGTGGCAGCGTCATGGTCAGATCGTTCGCCAGCCCAGCACTGACCTGGTCCTGCTGGCCTTTCCAGACACGGGACGTCGCCAGCTCAACACCCTTCTGATAGAAGGTCCGGGTCTCGAAGAAGCGGAATCCATAGGTCAGCAGTTTCTGCGTCTCGGCGGCACGTGCCTGCTCGCTGTTAGTGCCGAAGACAGCGGTGATCAGCCGCATGTCATCCCGAACTGCAGAGGCGACCAGGCAGTAGCCAGCCTCTTCGGTATGACCAGTCTTCAAACCGTCGACAGTCTTGTCGCGCCACAGTAGAAGGTTGCGGTTGGGCTGTTTGATGTTGTTCCAGAAGAATTCCTTCTGCGCATAAATGCCGTAGTGTGCGGGATCCTCATGAATGATCGCGCGGGCCAGCTTGGCCATGTCGGCGGCGGAAGAATAGTGTTCTGGATGAGGCAGCCCTGTGGCATTCATGAAATGCGTATTGGTCATGCCCAGTCGCTGAGCAGTGCTGTTCATGAGGTCGGCAAAGGCCTCTTCGCTGCCGGCAATATGTTCTGCCATGGCCACGCTGGCGTCATTGCCAGACTGAATAATGATGCCGTGCAGCAGATCGTCTACCGAAACCTGCGTATTGACCTGGATGAACATCCGCGAGCCACCGGTGCGCCAGGCTTTTTCGCTAATAGTCACCATGTCGCTTTCGGAAATCTGCCCCTTCTTGATTTCCAGTGTGGCGATATAAGCCGTCATCAGTTTTGTCAGACTGGCGGGCGGCAGGCGTTCATCACCGGCATTCTCGACCAGCACCTTGCCGCTGGCGGCATCCATCAAAACGTAGGACTTGGCCGCCAGCTGTGGCGGTGAAGGAATGATCGGCTCGGCCCAGGCGGTGGGCGCTACGGCCAGCACGGTGAGAAGGAACAGCCGGTGCACGAAGGTGGTGATAGTCATTGCGCTCTCAAAAAGGTGGTGTGGCAAAAACGGTTACAGGTCAGCGTCGCGTATCCATCAGCGATGAAGAGCCTTCAATCGCCGCGTACTCGGCGCGGGTTTCCCAAATTGGCGAGACGGACGCTCTGTTCGAGCTGTGTGGCTTCATCGGGGGATTCGATTGGCCCTAGGCGCACCCGGTGCAGAATCTGCTCTTGGTGCACAACCGAACTCACGAATACCGGCGCTTCGGTCAAACTACTGAGCTTGTCGCGCAGCAACTGAGCGGCATCAGGGTTGGCAAACGCACCGACCTGGAGATAGACACCGGTCCCGCTTGCAGCGCGCTTGTCGCCGGTTTCAACCTCCATCGGCACGGTGGCGCCAGCATGCTGTGTGGGTGGCGGCGTGTATTGTTCGACAGGTTGCGCCAGCGCAGCAGCCGAGGGTTTGGCGACCTTTTGCGGCTGGGCCAGGACCATAGGCGCCGGCCTGCCTCGCTCGGCCCACCATCGCTCGGGGTCGATACCTTCGACCTTGACCCGTGCGGTCCCGTTTTCTGCATAACCCAGTTTCTTCGCCGCCGCGAACGACAGGTCGATGATCCGATTCGAGTAGAACGGACCGCGGTCATTGACCCGCAGCACCACTGTCTTGCCGTTGTCGAGGTTGGTTACCCGAACATAGCTGGGCAGCGGCAGCGTTTTGTGCGCCGCGCTCATGCCGTACAGATCGTATTTTTCGCCGTTGGCGGTCGGCTGACCATGAAACTTGGTGCCGTACCAGGATGCCGTTCCGGTCGCCCGATAGTTGCGCCCGTCACCGATGGGGTAATAGGTTTTGCCCAGCACGGTATAGGGATTGGCCTTGAACGGGCCGTTGTGCGGCGTGGGTGTTGCGTCAGGGATACGGGACACGTCGACATCCCACCAAGGCGCGCCGTCCTTGTGCGGCCGCGAGTAGTCACCTGGACCACTGATACCTGCACTTTTGGTGGGGGCCGGCGACGGTGTCGGCGCCGACGAGCATCCGACAACCAGCACAGCGACAGTCGCTACCGCCAGCAAACGAGAGGTCATTGCGCACCCCGCGCCTGGAGCAACTGCTCGGAAAGCTGATGGACTGCCATCGCGTACATCACGCTGCGGTTATAACGGGTAATGACATAGAAGTTCGGCAAGCCGACCCAGTACTCGTCGCCGTCAGCCCCGTCCAGACGAAAGGCGGTTACCGCAACGTCGTTGGCCATCTCCGTTTCGGCCGGCCATTGCCAACCTAGCTCGCGCAATTCAGCGGCCTTCAGGACCGGTTCAAGCCCCTCGGTCAGACCTTCGCTATACCGCTCGCCACTTACTGTGGCCCGCGCCACCACCGGTGCACCAGCGGTCCAACCGTGTTGTTTGAAATAATTGGCGGCGCTGCCGATGGCGTCGACAGGGTTCTTCCAAATGTCGATACGTCCGTCCGCATCGAAATCCACGGCATAGGCGCGGAAGCTACTCGGCATGAATTGCGGCAGCCCCATGGCACCAGCGTAAGAACCGGTCAGTGTCAGTGGGTCGACTTGCTCTTCACGGGCCAGCAAAAGGAATTCCTTTAGCTGCTGACGGAAGAATGGCTGGCGCGGTGGATAGTCGAAGCCCAGGGTCGACAAGGCATCTATGACGCGATAGTTACCGGTGTTGCGGCCATAAAAGGTTTCGACGCCGATGATGGCGACGATGACCTGTGCCGGCACACCAGATTCCTGTTCGGCTCGCGCCAGCGCTGCCTCGTTCTCGCGCCAGAAATCCACGCCCTGCGCGACCCGTGAATCGGTCATGAAGATCGGCCGATATTCTTTCCACGCCTTGACGCGTTCTGCCGGCCGGGAGATAGCATCGAGAATCACCTGTTTGCGCTCTGCCTGCGCCAGCACTTCGATCACCTGCTCACTGGCGAACCCATAGTCCTGGGTCATTTCGCGCACAAAATCTTCGATTTTTTCGCCTTGATAATCTGCCGCAAAAACCGCCGGAGCATGTCCGAACGCTGCGAAAAGACCCGCTCCGCAGAGCGCTCGTGTCAACCAGCCACGTCGTAATCGATCCAAGAAATTCACTCTAGTCAAACCTGTGCGATCCATTTGCGATGGGTGTGGATCGACATCAAAACCCCGAACCCTGATAGCAGGGTTACCAATGAAGTGCCACCAAAACTGATGAAGGGCAACGGCACCCCTACCACCGGCAACAGACCGCTGACCATGCCGATGTTGATGAATACGTAGACGAAAAAGGTCATCGTCAGCGCACCGGCCAGCAACTTGCCAAACAGGGTCTGCGCCTGAACGGTAATGACCAGGCCGCGCATGATCAACAGCAAATAAAGCAGCAGTAGCAAGCAGACGCCCACCAGGCCGAACTCCTCAGCCAGAACCGCAATAATAAAGTCCGTATGGCTTTCCGGCAAAAAATCCAGATGGGACTGGGTGCCCAGCAACCAACCCTTGCCAAACACCCCGCCTGAACCAATCGCCGCCTTCGACTGGATGATGTTCCAGCCGGTTCCCAGCGGGTCGCTTTCTGGGTCGAGGAATGTATGCACGCGCTGTTTCTGGTAGTTGTGCAGAACGAAATACCACATAGCCACGGCGATCGGCACCAGCGCCGCAATTGCGCTCAGAATCCAGCGCCAGCGCAGCCCGGCGATGAACAGCACGAAAGCACCGGAGACCAGAACCAGCAAGGAAGTGCCCAGATCCGGCTGTTTGAGGATCAGCACGAAGGGCGTGAGGATCAGGCCAAGGCTGACCATGGTGTGCTTGATGCCTGGCGGCAATGCGCGCGCAGATAAATACCAGGCGATGGTCATCGGCATGATGATTTTCATGAACTCAGACGGCTGGAAGCGAATCACGCCAGGGATATTGATCCAGCGGGTCGCACCCATCGCGGTGTATCCGACGAATTCCACCGCGACCAGCAGCGCTACAACCGCCAAGTAGCCAGCCGGGACCCAGCGCGCCATGAATCTTGGTTCCAGTTGAGCGATGACCAGCATGGCGCCCAGGCCGAAGCCATAGGAAGTCGCCTGCTTGATCAGCAGATCCACGTTCTTGCCGCCGGCCGAATAAAGAACGAACAAGCTGCCGGCCGCTAGCGTCAGCAGAAGCAACAGCAGCACCCCATCGATATGCATGCGCTGTAACAGCGTCGCCCGACGGCGCATCACATCGGTGGTCGATAGCGTGCGGTCAAATGTTCCGCTCATGGCTTGGCCCCCCGTGCCGTCAGGGCCGGTGCATACTCGGCCTTCAGCTCGCCCGCCTCGTTCAACAGCCAGGCGTCCATGATCTGCTTGGCCACCGGAGCCGCGACGCCGGACCCAGACTCACCGTTCTCGACCATCACAGCCACTGCTATCTGCGGGTCATGCACCGGGGCGAAGGCGACGAACAAGGCATGATCACGATGGCGTTCGGCAAGTTTTCCGCTGTCATACTTCTCGCCCTGCTTGATGGCGACGACCTGCGCCGTACCGCTTTTGCCGGCGATGAGATACGCGGCGGTATCGCCTACTTTCTTTGCCGTGCCGCGGGCGCCGTGCAGCACCTTCACCATGCCGTTGATGGAGGCATCCCAGTAACTTGGATCGCGGAGCTGAATATCAGGCATCGGTTCCGGATCGACAGGCATTTCACCTTCAATGCTTTTCGCCAGGTGCGGTCTGATCCATTTGCCGTGGGTCGCCATCAGCGCGGTCGCCTGGGCCAGCTGCAACGGAGTGGTCTGCATGTAGCCCTGACCGATGCCGAGGATAACGGTCTCGCCCGGGTACCAGGCCTGCCTGTAACGGCCACGCTTCCAGTCTCGCGACGGCATCAGGCCAGCGGTTTCCTCGAACATATCCAACGCAACGCGCTGGCCGAGGCCAAAGCGACTCATGTAGTCATGCATACGGTCGATGCCCATCTTGTGGGCAAGGTCGTAAAAATAGGTGTCGTTCGACCGCATGATGGCCGTTTCCAGATCCACCCAGCCGTCGCCGCCGCGATTCCAGTTCCGATACTTATGCTTCACATTGGGCAGCTGAAAGAAGCCGGGGTCGAACACGCGGCTGTTCTCGGTTACCACACCGGTATCCAGCCCAGCCACCGCCATCATCGGCTTGATGGTTGAACCTGGTGGGTACAGCCCGCGCAAGACCCGGTTGAACAGCGGCTGATCGATCGAGTCACGCAACTCGCCGTAAGCCTTGAAGCTGATGCCGGTCACGAACAGGTTGGGATCGAAGCTGGGCTGGCTGACCATTGCCAGCACCTCGCCGGTCGAGGGCTGCAAGGCGACGATGGCGCCGCGACGTCCCGCCAACGCGGCTTCGGCCGCCTCCTGCAGCTCAAGATCGAGCGTCAGGGTGATGTCCTTGCCCGGAATAGGATCGGTGCGCTTGAGTACCCGCAGCACCCGACCCCGAGCGTTGGTTTCGACTTCCTCGTAACCCACCTGACCGTGCAGGACATCTTCATAGAAGCGCTCGATGCCGGTCTTGCCGATATGGTGGGTGCCGCTGTAGTTGACCGGATCAAGCTGCTTGACCTCCGCCTCGTTGATCCGACCGACGTAGCCGACCGAGTGCGCGAAATGCTTGCCCTGTGGGTAGTGTCGAACCAGTTGCGCCGCCACCTCCACGCCGGGCAGACGGAACTGATCCACCGCGATGCGGGCGATCTGCTCTTCCGACAACTCGTACATGATCGGCACCGGCTCGAATGGCCTCCGCCCCTGAAGCACGCGCTTTTCGAAGAGCGCACGCTCTTCGCTGGAGAGCTCCAGCACCTCGACCACCGTGTCGAGTGTCTTGCGCCAATCTTCAGCTCGCTCGCGAGTCACCGTAAGACTGAAGCTCGGCCGGTTGTCGGCGATGAGTTTGCCAGTCCGGTCGAAAATCAGCCCGCGATTCGGTGGAATCGGCTGGACGTGAACACGGTTGCTTTCGGATAGCGTCGAGTGATGCTCGTACTGCACGACCTGCAGGTAGTAAAGCCGCGCAATCAAGGCGCCGATCAGGAGCAGCACCAAAACCCCGCCCACAATCACCCGCTGACGCACCAGGCGGGCGTCCTTTTCGTGGTCCTGGAGAGGGATCGACTTGGACATCTTGGGTTTGGCTGTACTACTTGTGGTAAGGGTGACCCGACAGCAACGTCCAGGCGCGATAGATCTGCTCGCCGATAAGAATGCGCACCAGCGGATGTGGCAAGGTCAACGGCGACAGCGACCAGCGTTGCTCACTCCGCGCGCAAACTTCGGGCGCCAGGCCCTCCGGTCCGCCAACCATCAGGTTGACGTTGCGTGCATCGAGCCGCCAGCGCTCCAACTCGGACGCCAGCTGCTCGGTGCTCCACGGCCGCCCCGTCACCTCAAGCGTGACGATGCGCTCGCCGGGTTGCACCTTCGCCAGCATGGCCTCGCCTTCCTGACGAATCAACCGCGCCACGTCGGCATTCTTGCCACGGGTGTTAAGCGATATTTCATGAAGCTCCAAAGGCAGCTCAGATGGCAGGCGCTTGGCATATTCTTGCCAACCGTCCTCCACCCAGCGCGGCATCTTCGAACCCACCGCAATCAGCTTGATCCGCACGGATCGACTATTCCTGTTCGCCCGCGTGCTGCGCACGGCTCTGCTCGGCGCCTTGCCAGAGGCGCTCGAGATCGTAGAACTGGCGAGTTGGCACCTGCATCACATGCACCACCACATCACCCAGGTCGAGCAGAGCCCATTCGCCGCCGTCCAGGCCTTCGCTACCAAGAGGGCGTACGCCCTGCTCCTTGACTTTCTCGAGCACGTTCTCGGCGAGCGATTTCACGTGACGGCTGGACGTGCCGCTAGCGATAACCATGAAGTCGGTGACACTGGTCTTGCCACGGACATCGATAGTCGTGATATCGGTGCCTTTCAGATCTTCCAGGGCGCTAACGGCCAGCTGGGCCAACGAATCATTTTGCATAATGTGAAACAACCTCAGTTCGACGCCCGGTACAGTCCGTGCGCGTTGATATAAGCCAGCACGGCGTCCGGTACGAGAAAGCGTACAGACCGGCCGCTGGCCAGAAATTGACGAATACGTGTTGCCGACACCCCTAGCGGGGCCTGCCAGACGAAAGCAATTTGCCCACCGCTGCCGGTAAGCGTCAGCGGATCGTTCACGCTGCGTGCCGCCAGCAGGTCCCGCAGTGCTTCCGGCGACTCGCTGTCGGCATCCGGCCGTTGCATGACCAGAATATGGCAATGATCGAGCAGCTCATCCCAGCGATGCCAACCGGGAAGCCCGCAGAAGGCATCCCAACCCATGATCAGAAAGACCTGATCGTCATCATCCAGCTCGGCACGCAAAGACTCCAGCGTGTCGATGGTGTAAGACGGCTTGTCACGCTCCAACTCGCGTGCATCGACCGAAAGCGGAGCCAAGTCCTGCACCGCCAGCCGAACCATGCTCAAGCGATCCTGCGCAGTGCTGTATGGCGTTTCACGGTGCGGTGGTCGGTAGTTAGGGACCAGGCGAACCTCGTCGAGCCCGACCATTTCTGCTACTTCCAGAGCGCCGCGTAAATGCCCGATATGCACCGGGTCAAAGGTGCCACCGAGAAGGCCGATGCGCCGAGGGGTGCCAGTTGCCCTCATCAAGTACGCACGTGGCCGTCGCCGAATACCACGTACTTCTCGCTGGTCAGTCCTTCCAGGCCGACCGGACCACGGGCGTGCAGTTTATCGGTGGAAATGCCGATCTCAGCGCCCAGCCCGTACTCGAAGCCATCGGCAAAACGAGTGGAGGCGTTGATCATTACCGACGCCGAATCGACCTCAGTAATGAAGCGCCGCGCATCGGTGAAGTTTTCAGTGACGATCGCGTCAGTGTGCTGCGAACCGTAGCGGTTGATGTGCTGGATCGCTTCATCCAGGGAATCGACAATGCGGATCGACAGGATCGGCGCATTGTATTCGGTGGACCAATCTTCTTCGCTGGCAGCTAACACATCGCTACCGAGCAATTCACAGGTCCGTGGGCAGCCACGCAGTTCGACGCCCTTCCCCCGGTAGATCGCTGCCAGCGGCGGCAACACACGAGCTGCGATGGATGCATGAACCAACAGCGTTTCCATGGTGTTGCACGGCGCATAGCGCTGGGTCTTGGCGTTGTCGGCGATGCGAACAGCCTTGTCGAGGTCGGCCGCCTGATCGATGAACACGTGGCAGATTCCGTCCAGATGCTTGATCACCGGCACCTTGGCGTCGCGACTGATGCGCTCGATCAGCCCCTTACCACCGCGCGGCACGATCACATCCACGTATTCCGGCATGGTAATCAATGCCCCAACGGCGGCGCGGTCGGTGGTCTCGACAACTTGCACCGCAGCAGCTGGCAGTTGGGCCTCGGCCAGGCCCAGTTGAATGCAGCGAGCAATGGCCTGGTTCGAGTGGATCGCTTCCGAGCCGCCACGCAAAATAGTGGCGTTGCCCGACTTGAGACACAGGCTGGCGGCATCGATGGTCACGTTGGGCCGTGACTCGTAGATGATCCCAACCACGCCCAGCGGCACGCGCATCTTGCCAACCTGAATGCCAGAAGGCAGATAGCGCATGTCGCGGATCTCACCGATGGGGTCAGGCAGGTTCGCGACCTGGCGCAGCCCCTCGATCATGTCGTCGATGCGCGCCGGCGTAAGCGCCAGACGATCGAGCATGGCCTCGTCCAGACCATTGGCACGCCCGGCCTCGAGGTCCTCACGATTGGCACGGACCAGCTCCTCACGCGCGGCGTCAAGCGCGGCGGCGGCTGCTTGCAAGGCCCGGTTCTTCTGCGCTGTGGTGGCGCGCGCTAGCACGCGCGACGCCTCGCGCGCGGCGCGACCGAGGCGGGTCATGTAGTCGAGTACGGACTCGGTCATGGTCTGGCTGGCCTGACTGAAGGGAAAGCGGCTGATTATAGCCACCCACGCGCCTCACGCACAGCGGCGCCGGGCGAATGGCAGAAAAGCATCCGACTGCAGGTCACCCCACCGAATGTGCCACCTGACCACTCAAGCGCGTCGAAATCCGCCGTTTGATCCGTGACCGCTCCAGGCAATTCCCAGCGCTATCATGACCAGACGCTTGAAACCCGGGCGCCAGGTGCCGGGTCGAAGCGTTTCGGACCAAGGAAAACAACCCATGCCGGAATGGCTTACCGTACTCTCCAATTGGCTCACTGAGCACCCACAATGGCTTGGCCTTAGCCTGTTTGTAGTCGCCTGTCTCGAATGCCTCGCCATTGTTGGCTTGCTGATGCCCGGCACCGTGCTGGTGTTTGCCATCGCGGTCGTCGCCGGCAGTGGCGTGCTGAGCCTCGGCGAGACACTGCTCCTCGGCTATGCCGGCGGTCTACTTGGCGACCTGCTCTCATACGGGCTGGGGCGCCGCTATCATCAAAATATTCGCAGTCTTCGCGGCCTGCGCGACCACCCGGAATGGCTGACACGCGCCGAGTTGTACTTCGAGCGCTACGGCATCGCCAGTCTGCTTGTAGGACGCTTCATCGGTCCGCTGCGACCCATGTTGCCGGTGACCGCGGGCATGCTCGACATGCCGTTTGGACGCTTTCTCCTGGTCAGCCTGGTCGCCGCGGCTGGCTGGTCGATGGCCTATCTGCTGCCGGGCTGGGCGGCGGGTGCAGCCGTGCGACTGCCCTTGCCAGAGGGTTTCTGGAGCGAGGCGGGCGTTGTAACCGCCGCTCTGCTTCTGCTCGTCGGCGGCGTGGTGCATGGCAGCCTGCATCAGATGCGCTGGGTGACCCCGCTTGCCGCCGGCCTCAGCGCAGCCGTTCTAATTGGACTGTTCATTGGTTGGCCCTACCTGGTGGAACTCGACGAAGGGCTGATGACGGTCATTCAAGGCGAGCGCAGCCCGATCTTCGACCGTTTCATGGTCGTGGTTACACGAGCCGGCGACTTCCAAACCCAGCTGTGGGCCGCCGTGTTGCTGAGTCTGTTGTTAATCGCCACAAAACAGTGGCGCGCTGCAGCGTTCACCATTCTCACGCTGCTGGGCACCGCGCTGGCCAACGGCGCACTTAAAGCGACCTTCGGCCGCATCCGCCCGGAAATTCTGTTGGAGCCCCTACACAGCTTCAGCTTCCCCAGCGGTCACAGCTCGGCGGCATTCGCCTTTTTTCTCACCCTTGGGGTTCTCGCCGGCAGGGGCCAGCCACCGCGCCTGCGCCTGGCCTGGGTGCTATTGGGCGTCTTGCCGGCCACCGCAATTGCACTGTCGCGTGTCTATCTCGGCGTTCACTGGCCAACCGATGTAATCGCTGGCGCGGTGTTGGCAGCCAGCATTTGCGCGGCGAGCCTGGCCCTGGTGCAATGGCGCGCACCGATGACGGCACTGTCGCCGAAAATATGGTGGCTGATCCTGCCGGCCACCCTGGGACTGATTGGCGCCTTTGCGATCTGGGCATTGCCAGGCGCCATGCTGCTCTATCGCTACCAGTAGTGCCGCCTACGCCATTCAGGCGCCCTACTGTTCGACCGCCTCGCCCTGCAGTTGCTCCAGCCAGCATTGAATCCGCTGCAATTGCAGCGCTGGGTCGTCAAGCTGCAACAGTTCGATTTTCTGCTCCGGCTGAAAGGGCAGCAGGTAAGCCAGCTGATGTGCCAGTGAGCGCTGGCCCTGCGCGGCACTGCCCATCCCCAGGGCTTCAACCAGCGGATGTTGACCGAGCGCCTCCAGCAGAATAGCCAGATCAAGATGCTCATCCTTCAGCGGCAGGTCGTCCCCCTCCTCGCGCCAGTTGATCTCGGCAACGGTCAGCTGATCACGCTGCACCTCGGCCGACAACACATCGAAGCGACGGCCGCCCTCGACTCGTATGCCCAACAAGCCATTGGGTCGCTGTTGCCAATCGCGAATCAACGCCTCACAGCCGGTCAGGGCATATTCGCTCGGCGCCAACCCCACCTCGCTGCCCTCGATGAGACGCACCACACCGAAGCCATGTCCGGCCTTCATGCAGCTGCTGACCATATCCAGATAGCGCGCCTCGAAGAGCTGCAGATCAAGGGTGCACCCGGGAAACAAAACGGTATCGAGCGGAAACAACGGTAGCTTCATTCAAACTCCTTACGACAGCATCAGCACGGCCAAAGGCAGCAGCACTGCAGTCATCACGCCCATCAGGCTCATGGCCAGTGCCGCAAAGGCGCCGCACTCGTCGCCTTCCTGCAACGCCTGGGCAGTCCCCACCGCATGCGCAGTCAGACCCAGCGCCATGCCTCGGGCGGCAGGATGCTGAACGCCAAACCTGCGCAACAGTTCCGGGCCGATGATCGCGCCGATGATACCCGTGATCATCACGAAGACAGCTGCCAGCGCCACCACGCCGCCGATCTGCTCGGCCACCAGCATGGCGATAGGCGAGGTAACCGACTTGGGCGCCAGGGTCATCAGGATCATCTGGTCGGCACCAAAGACCCAGGCCAGCGTCATGCCCAGCGCCGTAGCGCCGGTGCCGGCCAGTAGCAGAGTGAGCATGATAGGCCCGAACAGTTCGCGGATCCTCCGCAGATTGAGGTACAGCGGCACGGCGAGTGCCACGGTAGTTGGTCCGAGGAGCACGGTCAGCATCTGGGCGCTGTCGCGGTACTCCTCATAGCTCAGACCGCAAAGCACAAGCGTAGCGACCACCACCACCATCGACACCAGCACTGGCTGCAGAAATACCCAGCGGGTTTTTTCGTAGGCCGCATAGGCCAGCTGAAAAGCCGCCAAAGTGATCGCCACGCCAAACAGGGGGTGATGAATGACCGCATCCCAAGCCGCCTGCCACTGCATCGCGATCATGCGCGACCTGCCTTGCGCTGCTGACGGCGAATCAGCGTTTGCATCAGCCAGCCGGTAAACACCAACGACACCACCAGCGAGAGCACCAGTACGCCGACGATGGCCCAGAAATCCTCGAGAATCGCCCCGGTGTAGGCCATCACACCCACAGCGGGCGGCACCAGCAACAGGGGCAGATAACGCAACAGGCTACTCGCGGCGACCTGCAGCGATTCACTCGCTTGCCCGCGAGCCAGCAGCGCTACGAACAGCAACAGCAAGCCGATGATTGGCCCCGGCAGCATTGGCAGAACCATTACGTTGAGCGCAGTGCCAAGCAGTTGGAACAGCAGCAGCCAGGTTAGTCCGCGTAGCAGCATGGAAGCCTCCAGAGCAAAGGAGCGCAATTATAAGCATCTCGCCACAACGACACCCGCAACAGCTCCCTATCAGCCTATGGCGCGCCATTCGCACGAACCATGCTTGGTTGATTCGCCCTCGGCTGCGTGCTGATCTAGCGTTGCGTCACATCCGCACAAAACAACAAACACCGGAGGATATATGCCGCAAGTACCCGTAGCAGAACTCAAGGACTACATTGGCAAAGAGCTAGGCCACTCCGAATGGTTCACCGTCGATCAGCAGCGAGTCGACCAGTTCGCCGATTGCACCGGTGATCACCAGTTCATCCACATCGACCCTGAAAAAGCTGCGCAAACCCCGTTCGGTGGCACCATCGCCCACGGCTTCCTGTCGCTTTCGCTATTGCCGATGTTGATGGACGAACTGATGATTCGCCCTGAAGGAACCAAGATGGGCGTCAACTACGGGCTCGATAGCCTGCGCTTCATCCAGCCAGTCAGGGTCGGCTCGCGGGTTCGCGTAGCAGCGACGTTACTCGACGCCTACGAGAAGAACCCGGGACAGTGGCTGCTCAAGTCGCGCGCCGTAATGGAAATCGAGGGCGTGGAAAAGCCCGCCTACATTGCTGAGACCCTGGCGCTCTGCTTTGTCTGACCAGACGGGCGCAGTTGCCGCACCCCGCTGAGTTTGCGGCATACTGCGGTGTCGACCCTCTGGATAGCCGCATGCGCCAACTCGCTCCACTTCTGTTCGCCTGTTTTTTGACCGCCTGCGGTGATGGCGAACCGTTGTTGCCTGCCGACGCCGTGCTGCCTGATGGTGGTCGTTACCGGGGCGAGGTCATCGATGGCCTGCTGCAGGGCGAAGGGCGTATCGACTACCCCAACGGCAGCCATTACCTCGGATCGTTCAAGGATGGACAGTGGCACGGTCAAGGCGTCTGGCAAGGCGCTAATGGCGACCGCTACGAAGGCTCCTTCAAACAAGGTCTGTTCAATGGCCAGGGCCGCTTCAGCTACGCCACCGGTGGTGTCTATGAAGGGCATTTCGAGCAGGGAAGCCTCAACGGCACGGGCCGCTACAGCGAACCCGGCCTGAGCTACGAAGGTGGGTTCAAGGATGGCCTCTATCACGGCACCGGCAAATTGCAGGAAGCAGAGGGCATCAGCTACGAGGGCGAATTCGGCGACGGCCAGCCCGACGGCGAGGGCTCCCGCAGCGACACCAGTGGAGTATTCAGCGGCACCTTCACCGACGGCCGGCTCAGCGGTGATGGCCTCTACCGTAGCAAAGACGGCGAGCATTACCTGGGCCAGTTTCGAGACGACCTTTTCCATGGCCAGGGGCGCTACGAAGATGCTGCCGGAAATGTCTGGAGAGGCACCTTCAAACACGGCGAACTAAGCGGCAACGGCGAATATGTCGGCATCGATGGTACGCACTACAGGGGACAGTTCACACGCTGGCAGTACAGCGGCGAAGGGGATCTGCGCCAGCCGGACGGCGCTCAGTACCTCGGTCGTTTCCAGGCAGGCCAGTTCGATGGGCCGGGAACCCTCATCCTCGCCGACGGCACCAAGCGGAGCGGTACGTGGCGGGCCGGCCGCCTAAGCCAAGATGCTCAAGGCAAGCGCCTCGCCGACCCACTGGAGATAGGCCTGCTGCATCAGGGCCAGCTGTTGGCGGACGCACTTGACGCGGTGCCGCCATCGACCCCGGCGGCAGAGCTCTACAGCCTGACCTTGGCAGGCGATGGGCAGCAAAGTGTGTTTCTGCGCGAGGTCGACTACGTGGACGACCTGCTGGCTGAACGTTTTGCCGCACGCGGTCAGATCAGTTTGGTCAACCACCGCGACCACTTCGCCGACCGGCCACTGGCTACTCGCGAAAACCTTTCCCGCGCGATTGCCCGGCTGGCCGAGCGCAGCGGCCCGGAAGACCTGATCTTCATCTACTTAACCAGTCACGGCTCGGCAGACCATCAGTTGGTCCTCGCGCAACCCCGGCTGGCGCTGGAGAACTTGCCAGCCGCGGACCTGTCGGCGCTGATGCAGCCACTTGCCGAACGCAACAAGATCATTGTCATCTCTGCTTGCTATTCCGGCGGGTTCATCGAGCCGCTGAAAAGCCCCAACACGCTCATCATTACCGCAGCTCGTGCCGACCGCGTGTCGTTTGGCTGCTCCGAGGAGAGCGACTTCACCTACTTCGGCCGCGCTCTATTTGCCGAGGCCTTGCAGGAAACTCCGGATATTGTGCAGGCATTCACGCTGGCACAGGCGAGGGTTGCCGAACGGGAACAAGCCGACCACTATCAAGCTTCGGAGCCGCAGATATGGGCGCCCGAGCAGGTTGTCGAACGCTGGCGAGTGCTGAGCAGACAGCAACCAGCGCCATCTGACTGATCGTTACAGGAAGCCAAACCATGTATCTGACGCCACAGCGTATTTTGCTTGCCGGCGCCACCGGGCTAACCGGCGAGCACCTGCTCGACCGCCTGCTCAACGAACCCACAGTAGAGTGCGTGCTCGCCCCCAGCCGCAAGCAATTAGCCACACACCCGCGGCTTGAGAACGCGATTGGCCCGCTGCAGACGCTGCTGCCGGAGCTGTCGGGTGACATCGACACCGCGTTTTGCTGCCTGGGTAGCACGCTGAAGGAAGCAGGCAGCCAGGACGCCTTTCGCGCCATCGACCATGACCTGGTTGTCGCCTTCGCCAAACGCGCTCGGGAGATGGGCGCGCGACACCTACTGGTAATCAGCTCGCTGGGAGCCGACCCCGCCAGTTCTATTTTTTACTGCCGTGTCAAAGGCGAGGTGGAGCAGGCGCTACGCGCCCAGAACTGGCCGCAACTGACCATCGTGCGACCTTCGCAGCTGCTCGGGCCACGCATGCAGGTCCGCCCAGTCGAACGGCTGACCGCCCCGCTCTCCTATCTGTTGCCCGGCAAATACAGGGGTATCTCTGCCTGCTCTCTGGCGCGGGCGCTCTGGCGCCTGGCGCTGGAGGAAGGCGAAGGTACGCGGGTGGTTGAGTCAGACGAATTGCGAAGACTGGGCCGGTAACCGTTTCAAGCTGCGTTAATGCCGCGCGCAGCTTGTGTAAACCAGGCGTTTTTATGGTCTTGGCATGCTGCGGCGTGGTCAGTGCTTGATGAAGTGCTCGCGGTAATGGCGCAGCTCGGCAATCGACTCGCGGATGTCGTCCAGCGCCAGGTGCGTACCACCTTTCTTGAAACCAGCCAGTACCTCAGGCGCCCAGCGCGCGGCCAATTCTTTGAGCGTCGAAACGTCCAGGTTGCGGTAGTGAAAGTAGGCTTCCAGGCGCGGCATGCGGCGGTAAAGGAAACGCCGATCCTGGCAGATGCTGTTGCCGCAGATCGGCGACTTGCCCTTAGGCACCCACTGCTCAAGAAACGCCAGCGTCTGCGCCTCGGCGTCCTCGGTAGTGATCTGGCTGTCGCGCACCCGCTGAGTCAGGCCGGAACCGCCATGCTGGCGCGTATTCCACTCGTCCATACCGGCAAGGATTTCATCGCTCTGATGGATGGCAATCACCGGCCCTTCGGCCAGCACGTTGAGCTGACTGTCGGTAACGATGGTTGCCATTTCGATGATGACGTCGTTGTCAGGATCCAGACCGGTCATTTCCAGATCGATCCAGATGAGATTTTGCGGGTTCTGCATGGTGAACTCCTTGGCTGTGGCGCGCAGTTTAGCCGCTCGCGGAGCGGCCGTCAGGTTGCGGGGCCGCCCCGGGCCGCCAGATCAGCAGGCGTGAACGCCGCCAGTCATCGATGGCCAGAGTTTCCTGCGCCTCAACGCCAGGCACCTCGAAGCTGTTACTGATCAACAGCGCATCCGGACTCATCTCGGCCCGAGCCTTCTGCCACAACGCGGGCATGGGAGCAGGCGAGAGAAAGCAATAGACCACATCGTAGCCGGCCAGCGGTTCGCGCCAGAAGCTGCGAAAACGCACCCGGCAGTTGCGCTGGAACAAACAGCGCAACCAGCACAATGCAAAGGTGAGCGGCGCCGTCTCGACACCGACGAAACGTGCGGATGGATAAAGCCGCGCCAACCGCAGGAGAGTGCCGCCGAGCCCACTGCCCAGATCAACGAAACTGAATCCATCGGGCAGCGCCTGCAGCCGTTGCGCCAGCTGCTGCTCGGCTACCGAACCAGTGAGATACAGGGGAACCCGCTCGGTCAGGGCGTTCCAGTTCAACATCAGCAAGATTAGAAAGCCGACCAGCAACAACCAGGGTGGCAGCGCATGGTCTTGAAGAAGCACCAGCCCCGGCACGAAGCCAAGATTGATTGGCAGCCACCAGCGCGACAATCCGAGGCGCTGACCGGTCAATGCAGCAACCGCACCTTGCAGACAGGCAGCCCCTAAAAGGCTGAGGTGCCAGCCCAGCAGTCGCGCCAACGCAAGCAGCAACAGCCAGCACAGCAGCAGCGACAGCACTTGACTGAGCAGCGCCAGCAAGGCGGGATAACGAGTAAGTGAGGAGACAGGCATGGGCGCTCGCCGCCAACCGTAGAGACTGCCTAGTCTACCGGCCAAAAGCCCAGCAAAAACAGGCCCGCAGCCTGCACTCACGGGCATGTTAGACTCGCCCTCTTTTCATACCTGGGCACCCACGCAATGGCCAAACGCCAACTCAACCGCCGGCAAAGCTGGCGCATCGAGAAGATCCAGGAAGAACGCGCCACACGCGCGGCGCGGCGGGAATCGCGCACAGTGGAAGAGCTCGAGGGCGGCGATCTCGGCCCGGAACAGACCGGCCTGGTCATCGCTCACTTCGGCGTGCAGGTTGAAGTTGAGGCTCAGGAAGGCGAGCACTGCGGTCAGGTGTTCCGCTGCCACCTGCGTGCAAACCTGCCAGCGCTGGTGACCGGCGATCGAGTGGTCTGGCGTCCAGGCAACCAGGGCATCGGTGTAATCGTTGCGCAACTGCCGCGTCAGTCCGAGCTCTGCCGGCCAGACACTCGCGGTCAGCTCAAGCCAGTGGCCGCCAACGTCGACCTGATCGTCATCGTTTTCGCCCCGTTGCCGGAGCCGCACGCCAATCTCATCGACCGCTACCTGATCGCAGCCGAGCATGCCGGTATCACGCCGCTGTTGCTGCTGAACAAGGCAGACCTGATTGATGCCCAGAACGAAGGTGCGCTCAACGCCCTGCTGGCCGTCTACCGCACCCTGGGCTATCCCCTGATGGAGGTGTCCGCGCATGACGGCGCAGGCATGGAGGCGCTGCAAGCGCGCCTCGACGGGCACGTCAGCGTGTTCGTCGGCCAGTCCGGGGTGGGCAAATCGTCGCTGGTGAACAGCCTTTTGCCTGGCGTCGACACCCGGGTGGGTGCGCTGTCAGAGATGACCGGTAAGGGAACGCATACCACCACGACCGCGCGGCTGTTTCATTTCCCCGGCGGTGGTGAGCTAATCGACTCGCCGGGCATCCGCGAATTCGGCCTGGGCCACGTAAGCCGCTCTGATGTCGAGGCCGGCTTCATCGAGTTCCAGGACCTGCTGGGTCACTGCCGCTTTCGCGACTGCAAGCATGACCGTGAGCCGGGCTGCGCGTTGCTCAAGGCACTGGAGCAGGGGCAAATCCAGCCACAACGCATGGCCAGTTACCGACATATCATCAGTAGCCTACCGGAAGCCGACTACTGACATTTGCTTGACCAGCCGCCGTTGAGCCGCCCGGCTCAGTTACCGCCAGGCTGGTCGAATTGCAGCACGCCGTCCTCGAAGATGTTCAGCCGCTCGCGCAACTGCGGTGCTTGCAGCGGCGCGGTAGGCGCTGCCGAGGGCGCCGATGTATCGCCTGCGGAGGTGGGCTCTGACGCTGCGTCTTTCCCCGTCGCGTCCGACTGCTCACCCTCGATATCGCGCTGCGCTTTCTTGGTCAACACCAGGATATCGATGCGGCGATTGACGGGATTCAACGGGTCCTCCCGATCAAACAAGGCCGAAGAGGCATAGCCCACCACCCGGGCAATCTGTTCCTCTGGATAGCTACCCGCAACCAAGGCGCGCCGAGCTGCATTGGCCCGCCCTGCCGACAACTCCCAGTTACCGAATTCGCCGCGCCCAGAATAGGGCTTGGCATCGGTGTGCCCGCTAACGCTGATCTTGTTCGGCACCGCACGGATGGTATCGGCCATCGCCAGCAGAATATCCTCGAAGTACGGCTGCAATTGGGCACTGCCTAGGGCAAACATAGGACGATTGGCCGCATCCATGATCTGAATGCGCAAGCCGTCCTGAGTGATCTCGAACAGGATCTGGTCCTTGAAGCGGGTCAGCTCCGGATTTTCGTCAACCTTGTTCTGAAGTTCCTGAAGCAACAGATCGAGACGTTCGCGCTCCAACTGCTCGGCGAAGGTTTCCGCCTGATCGGCGTCCATCTTTGACTCGCTCTGCTGAACAGCCGGGTCGACCGTATCGTTCAAGGTGCGATCCGGCGCAGGCGTTGGGGTACCGCCCAGATCGATCACATGCGGACTGGCGCTTTCAGTGAAGCCAATCGGGTCCTGGAAATAGCCCGAAATCGCACGTTTCTGTTCGGGCGTGGCCGAGGACATCAGCCACATCACCATAAAGAACGCCATCATGGCGGTCGCAAAGTCGGCGAAGGCAATCTTCCAAGCGCCACCGTGGTGGCCCGCGGCGACCTTCTTGACCCGCTTGACGATGATTGGTTGGGTATTGTCCATGATTGCGCTTAGCTACCACGCATCGCTTGTTCAAGCTCAGCAAAACTTGGACGGTGCGCCGGCAGCAGCACCTTGCGACCAAACTCCACCGCCAGCGTCGGCGGCATCCCGGACGCCGAGGCCACCAGGGTCGCCTTGATGCCCTCGTACAGATTCAGTTCTTCCTTGGCGTCGTGCTCGAGCGCCGCCGCCAGCGGGCCGAAGAAGCCGTAGGACGCCAGAATGCCGAGGAAGGTACCTACCAGGGCCGTACCAACTTTCTCACCGATCTCCGCGTTGGTTGCCGAAGCGAGCACCGACATGGTGATCACGATACCCAGTACCGCAGCTACGATCCCCATCGCTGGCAAGCCGTCTGCAATCTTCGCCACGGCGTGAGACGGATGTTCAAGCTCTTCCTTGAGGCCGTTGAGCTCCATGTCGAACAGGCCTTCCAGCTCATGCGGGGCCATGTTGCCGGAAGACATGATGCGCAAGTAGTCACAGACGAAGGCTGTCATCCGTTCGTCCTTCAGGATCGCGGGGTACTTGCTGAAAATCGGGCTGGCGGCTGGATCTTCGATGTCGGCTTCGATCGCCATCATGCCCTCGCGGCGGCTCTTGTTGAGGATCTCGTAGAGCATCCCCAGCACTTCCAGGTAGTACTTGTGCGTAAAGCGATTGCCAAACATCTGCAGCGATTTCTTGAACACGATTTTGGTCGTGCTGCCAGGGTTGGCCTGCAGAAAGCCGCCAAGTGCGGCACCACCGATGATCATTACCTCGAACGGGTGAATGAGTGCGGCGACTTTGCCGCCGGACAGAATGAAACCGCCAAGGACGCTGGCGATTACCACGATGATGCCGATTATTTTTGCCATAGGTAGGTACGTCTAAAACCTGATCTCAGGGCACCTGAAACAAGCCGCGCGATGTCGCACGATCTCGATTGGGGTCAGGCGGAAGGGCAGATGAAAAGAATTGTTCTGGTTATCGGAACTTTTGCGCCAGACTAAAGGCCATCCCGATGAAATGCTAGTTCGGCGGCGCCATGACTACGACACCACTCCCCCGCACGCTTGAAGCCTGGCTCAAGACGTTGGACGCCGTTGTCCTGCCGGCGGCTGCCGGTCCCTATGCCCGCGTGCAAAGGGCCTTGGGCGACAGCAGCCTTTCCATGCGCGAAATTTCAGACCTCATTCAGGAAAGCCCGGTCCTCGCACTTACCGTGATCCGCGAAGCCAACCGCAGCGCGGCATCAACCAGCAAACCGGCCGAGAGCCTTGAGGTTGCACTGAGCCGCATCGGCTTGAAGCGCGCCGAAGCCCTGTTCGCGAAAGTGCCCGCCGCGCAGCCAACCGATATTCCAGCGCCATTGCGGCAGTTGATGTTGATCAGCAGTCACGCCAGCCAGCAGGCAAACGGGTTGTTCGCCTCACGCCTCGCGCGGCTCTGGCAGGAGATCCACTGGAGCAGCCTGCTGTTCCTCTCGCCGGCATGGGCACTTGTCGCCGCGCACCCGCAGTTGCTGGAAGACTGGGAGCAGCGCGTTCTGGTCAAGCGCGAGCCCGCTCGCCAGGTCGAGCAGTCATTGCTCGGCGTCTCCTTGCTCGAGCTCTGCATTGCCACCGCCGAGCATTGGGGGCTGCCCGGCTGGATTGCCCAAGGCTACCGGCTCCTCAACGAACACCGGCGGATGCTGATCAAGGCACTGCATATCGCTCGCGATAATGAACACCCCTTGCACCAGCAACAAATGCTCGACGCCGACCCCGCACTGCGCCGCTGGCTCACCTTGCCGAGCAACACCATTATGCTCGCCAACGGCCTGGCGCTGTCGGCGCACCACAGCTGGAGCGGCATTCACAGCCTGCGCTGGCAGCGGCTCGCCGGGCTCTACCTTCAGGTCCCGCTCGCCGAATTGCAGCAAATGGCGCATCAGCAGGCGGTGGCCAGCGCCCGCGTGATCGGCCCAACCGAACTGTGGCATCCGGCCCAGGGCCTGCTCTGGCCATGGGAAAGCCTATTCCAGGTGGAAGAAGCCGCGAAACTGCCAGACACCGAAACCCTGGCCCAATGGCGCGAGCATTGCCGCGAGCTGCTCAGCGTCCCCTGCCCATTCGACAATGTGCTGCAACTCACTGCGACGGCCTGCAAAGCACTGACGTGCGCCGGCATGGAACGCGTTCTGTTGCTGCTGGTAGATCGCAAGCAACAGCGCCTGGTCGGCCAGCAGGCCGGCGGACTGCCAAACGAAGCAGCCCGGCTGACGCTCGATCCCGAGCAAAGCCAGGTGTTGCGCAGATTGCTGGAAAAACCAGCGTTATTAAGGCTCAAGCCGGATAACCTCGCCCAATTCACAGCGCTGTTGCCCGGCGCATTGAAAGCCCTGTTCCCCAGCGAACATGTCCTGTTGCGCTCCGTCGGCCTGGAAGACCGGGTGGTGATGCTGCTGGTGGTCGATCAGAACAATACCGCTTTCAGTGAGACGGGCGTGCAGGCCTTCACCAAGACGGTCCAGTGCATCGAGCGCGCCCTGGCGACGTTCAGCAAACGCGCCCGCTGATTTTTTCGCTAGACTGCTCCTTTCTGTCCGCTCGAGGCTTGCCGTGTCCGCCTTTTCCACCCTGCCGCTGGTAATCGAACCGGCCGATCTGGCCGAGCGCTTGAATGCTCCCGAGCTGATTCTGGTCGACTTGACCAGTGCGGCCCGCTACGCCGAGGGCCACGTGCCTGGCGCTCGCTTCGTCGATCCCAAGCAGACTCAGCTCGGCCAACCACCGGCGCCGGGGCAACTGCCCGGCAAACCTCAGCTGGAAGCACTATTTGGCGCGTTGGGGCATCGTGCCGACGCTGTCTATGTGGTGTACGACGACGAAGGGGGCGGCTGGGCCGGCCGATTCATCTGGCTGCTTGATGTCATCGGCCATTCCAATTACCACTACCTGAACGGCGGGTTGCACGCCTGGCTGGCAGAACAGCGCCCCCTGTCGCAAGACAGCCCTGTCGCTGCAGGCGGCCCGGTCCCCCTACAGTTGGACGAAACCCCTAGCGCGACCCGCGAGTATCTCGAAAGCCGGCTCGGTGCCGCCGACCTGGTGATCTGGGATGCGCGCTCGCCGGAAGAGTATCGCGGCGAGAAAGTGCTCGCAGCGCGCGCGGGGCATATCCCCGGCGCAATCAACTTCGAGTGGACCGCAGCCATGGACCCGGCACGCGCCATGCGCATCCGCGAAGACATCGCTGAACGGCTGGAAGCGCTCGGCATCACCGCCGACAAAGAAATTGTCACCCACTGCCAGACGCATCATCGCTCCGGCTTCACCTACCTGCTGGCCAAGGCATTGGGCTATCCGCGCGTCAAGGGATACCCTGGCTCCTGGGGCGAATGGGGCAATCTACCCGACACCCCGATCCAGCAATGAAAAGGTTATCCATGAAAGATCGCTTGTTTGTATTAAGCCAGTATCTGCTGCCACATCATCTGATTTCGCGCCTCGCCGGCTGTCTCGCCGAGTGCCGCCTGCCCTGGGTGAAAAACACGTTCATCAAGGCGTTCATTCGTCATTTTGGCGTGCCGATGCACGAAGCTCAGATCGAAGAGCCGACTGCTTTCGAACATTTCAATGCCTTCTTCACCCGCGCTTTGAAAGACGGCGCTCGCCCACTTGATCCGACACCCGCTGCGGTCCTCAACCCCTGCGATGGCGCCATCAGCCAGCTCGGCAAGATCGAGCAAGGGCGGATCTTTCAAGCCAAGGGTCACACCTACAGCGTGATGGAACTGCTCGGCGGCGATCACCAACGTGCCGCGCCCTTCATGGGTGGAGACTTCGCCACCGTATACCTATCGCCCAAGGACTATCATCGGGTGCATATGCCGCTGACCGGCACCCTGCGGGAGATGGTTTACATACCGGGCCGCATCTTCTCGGTGAACACCGTCACCGCTGAAGGCGTCCCGGAGTTGTTCGCTCGCAATGAGCGGGTGGTCTGCCTGTTCGATACCGAACACGGGCCAATGGCCATGGTATTAGTCGGCGCCATGATCGTCGCCAGCATCGAGACCGTGTGGGCCGGATTGGTTACGCCGCCCAAGCGCTCGCTCAAGACCTTTCACTATGACGAAGCAGCGCGGGCACCCATACGGCTGGAGAAAGGGGCGGAAATGGGCCGCTTCAAGCTCGGCTCCACTGTGATCCTGCTGTTTGGACCGGACCGGGTCAGCTGGGCTGAACACTTGGGGGCCTTGACGCCGGTCCGCATGGGGGAAGGGCTGGGCCAGGCGAAGTCGGAGGGTGACATCGTGGCGCCGCCACCGGTCTCACCTCAGGTCTGACACCGCCAATGGTCGGCGGACGCTGGCCAATTGCTCCGGGTTCGCTATGATTGCTTGCAACGATTGCATATTGATATCACGGCGTGGCGGGCCTCCCCAGTTCACCACCGCCGTTGGTGGTACGGCTGCAGGCATGCCACGGAGTTTATCGCTTGGATAACCAGAGCCAGCCATTACTGTTGCGTGTGTCGACGCCGAATTGCCAGGAGTTATCCTTCTGCGAACCCAACGTGCGCGGCGTCAAACGCTGGCTTTCCGGCCTGCCTAAGGCGAACCTCGGCGAGACCGCGCGACAGCTATACCAGGCCATGCGCGAGCTCAATCAGCTTCGCACGACCGCGGCCAACCGATTGCAGCTGCTCGAGTTGCTGCGACCAGAGATCCATTTCGTCTGCCGGGAACTGGAACGCTACTTCATCAACCAGCCTATCGTGCTCGGCGAACGCCCGCGCAAGGTGGCTAGCCTGTGCCAAGCACTGCACAACCATCTCGCGATTGGCTACAAATTGATCTCCGCCGAGCTGGCCCCACAGACTGGACGTGACCGCCTGCAGTTGCTCACCATTGCCCTGCAGCGGGCCATCCGCAGCCTTTGCGCAATGCTCGTGCGCTCCACCCAGCTCTACAGCCCGACGCCTGATGGCCTGTGGCTGGAGCTGCATCAGCTGTACGCAATAGCCGTCGCCCAAGGCATACACCGCACCCTCGTGCAGGACGAATTGTGCTATCAGGTTCCCGGCCTCAGTACGGAACAGAGCTACATCGTTGCGCTGATGCTGGGCAGCGCCCGCTGCAACCAGATGCGGCAGCAAGGTATCGGCCAACTCGCACAACTGCTCGAACCCTGGAGCGCCTTGGTCCAGCTGCAGGCTGGGTTGGGGCCGACCAGCCTGTTCGGCGTGTCCCCACGCATCGATGGTCCACCGCGCTATCGATCGATGTTTCCCGCCAACGAACGCTCCGATCTGCTCGGCATTGACCCGCATGCTCTGGTCAAAGCCATCCAGTCGCACCTGCAGTTGCCAGCCACCGAGAATAAAACGCTCGCCATCCCCGAAGGGTTGAATCCGGACCTATTGCAGCATTTGATTGCCGCCTGGGGTGACATCTCCGAGCGCAGCTTTCAACGCGCCCCGACAAAAGGGTCGATGACCCTGTGCATCGGCATGAGCGCATTGCATTACTACCTGGCAGGCCAGCGCCCGTTCGGCGAGCTGCTGAAACGCCCTGACGCGACTCGATCAGCTGTGTTCAAGCTGAACAATGCCGCACCTGACGTCTGGTCCGTGGCGTTCGACGCCCAGGTGGTCGTTGAAGAGGAGCGACTTCCAGAAGAGGACCACATTGAGTTCGTCCGCCCGGTTACCGCACCGTCCAAGGCGATCGAGGAAGACGAGGCCGCACAACCTAAAGCCGATAGCCCATTTTCAACATTCGAAGTGCAAAGGGTCGACCAGAGCCCAGGCGGTTACTGCCTGTCCTGGCCGGGCGAGGTCCCGGCCCAACTCCAGGCTGGCGAGCTGCTCGGCCTGCAGGACGCCACCAGCCAGACCTGGAGCGTCGCAGTGGTGCGCTGGGTCCGTCAGGTCCGCGGCAGCGGGCCGCAGATGGGCGTTGAACTCATCGCGCCCCAAGCACAGCCTTGCGGGCTTCGCCTGCTGCGCAAAACCGATCAGGGCAGCGAATATCTGCGCGCCCTGCTCCTGCCGGAAATCAGCGTGGTCTCGCGTCCGGCTACGCTGATCGTCCCCCGTTTGCCCTTCCAAGAAGGCCAGAAAGTGCAGATCAACCAGAACGGTGACGAGCACCGCGCGATGCTCTGTCGCCGGCAGGCGGGCACCAGCAGCTATAACCAGTTCGAGTATCAGCTGGTGGGCCTCACCGCCTCCCCCCAGGAGACGCCGATCACAGCGCGGGGCACCCAGGCGACTTCACGGGGTGAAGATTTTGACTCGCTCTGGAACACGCTGTAGATTGCCGATCACCGTTTTTTAGCCTTCACGCCCCTCTACGGCGCGTTCTAAAGCTGCAGCCATGGCCCCGCAAAAGAAAACCATCCGCCTGCTGATCCTCGAGGATTCGCAGAATGAAGCTGAGCGACTGGTCAGCCTGTTTCGTAACGCGGGCCAGGCGACGCGCGTTCATCGCTTGACCTCCAGCGAAGACTTAGCCGATGCACTGCAGCAGACCTGGGATCTTCTGATCAATGCGCCGTCCAGCGTCAACCTCGATCCTAGCGAAACCATCACAGCCATCCGCAAGCAAGCCAAGGATATTCCGATCATTCAGCTGATAGAAGGCAACGACGCCGATGCAATCACTGAAGCACTCGCGCTGGGCGCTCATGGAGCGCTACCGCAGGGCGAAGATGAATGGCTGATACTTGTTGCCAATCGCGAATTGGGGAACCTTGAGGAGCGTCGCGCGCGTCGCTCCTCCGAGGTGGCGTTGCGCGAAGCCGAGAAGCGCTGCCAGCTTCTGTTGGATAGCTCCGTAGACGCTATCGCCTACGTCCACGACGGCATGCATATTTATGCGAACCGGGCTTATCTCGAACTCTTCGGCTATGAAGATGTAGAAGAACTGGAATGCGTGCCGATGATCGACCTGGTTGCCTCTGTCGATCAGGGCGCATTCAAGAATTTTCTGAAGAACTATCAAAGTCTCCACGGCAGTGCCGAGCTCGCTTGCGGCGGTGTTCGCGCCGACGGCAGCAGCTTCAAGGCAAGCATGCATTTCTCACCAGCCAGCTACGATGGTGAACCCTGCATTCAAGCAGTCATCCGTGCAGAAAGCGACAATGCGGAACTGGAAAAGCTACGAGAAATAAGCAGTCAGGATCTAGTGACGGGACTCTACAACCGCAACCATTTCCTTGAGTCGCTAGACGGCGCGGTCGAGCGCGCCGTAAACGCCGGAAAGAGTTCGAGCCTCGCCTACATCCGCATCGATCGTTTCGCCAGCCTGCAAGCCGAGATTGGCCTGGGCGATTCGGATCGCTTGCTGGCCGAATTGGCGCAGCTGCTTCGCGCGCAGTTTACGGAGCAGGCGGAACTGGCACGCTTCAGTGACGATGCGTTCGCGGTACTCATGGCAGAGGCCACGCCAAAGCAACTCGAACAGCCCCTGACCGAGTTGCTACGCAAGGTCGAAGGGCATCTTTTCGATGTCGGCGGCCGCACCATTCAGACCAGCCTGAGTATCGGGGTCGCCGCCCTCGACGAACAGACTGCGAAAGCTCGGGACGTGATTGACCGCGCCCACCGCTGCGCCGAAGAGCTGACCGATGGCAACGCCCTGAGAACCTACGATCCGGCCCGCGAACTTGCAGCCGCCGCTAGCCGCGGCAACGTGCTCGCCATGCTGCAACAGGCGCTGGAAAAGAACAGCTTCCGCCTGCTGTTCCAACCGATCATCAGCCTCCGCGGCGATAGCCACGAACACTACGAAGTGTTATTGCGTCTGCTCGACCCAGAGGGCACCGAGGTTCCGCCGGGAGAGTTTCTCGATGCCGCTAAAGAGGCAGGATTGGCCACCAAGATTGATCGCTGGGTACTGCTTAACTCGATCAAACTGCTCGCCGAACACCGTAACAAGGGCCACAGCACGAGGCTGATGGTTCACCTGTCAGGACCCAGCCTGCAGGACCCATCACTTCTTGGCTGGCTTGGCGTCGCACTCAAGGCTTCCAAGCTACCGCCCGATTCGCTGGTTTTCCAACTTGACGAAAACGACGCCGTCGCTTACCTGAGGCAGGCCAAGGCGCTCACCCAGGGGCTTGCCGGGCTCGGCTGCCGCGTCGCCTTGAACCAGTTCGGCTGTGTGCTGAATCCGCTCAATACGCTCAAGCACCTCAACGCCGATTTCGTGAAGATCGATGGCTCCTATACCCAGGACCTGAGCCGCCAGGAGAATCAGGAAGCGCTCAAACAGCTCCTGGCACAGCTCCATGAACAGGCCAAGCAGACCATTGTGCCCTTCGTAGACAGCGCCACCGTCCTGGCCACGCTCTGGCAGGCGGGTGTCGGCTATATCCAGGGCCAGTACCTGCAGGGCCCGAGCCAGTCGATGGATTACAACTTTTCCTCCGACGAAGATTGATCCCCAGCAGCCGTGGCTCCATCGGTCGGCCGAATCGCCACGGCGAAAAGACCACGTCGACACCCGCGCGGCGCCGCAGGCCTTGATCTCTGTCAGCTCCGACCGCCAGGGTTGGACTAGAGTGTTCTGACCTAGCCTGCGAGGGATGCGTCATGACCATGATGAGAGCCGCCGCGTTCGTCGAACCCGGCCGAATCGAGCTTGTTGACAAACCTATCCCCGACGTCGGCCCCAACGACGCACTGGTGCGTATCACCACCACGACCATCTGCGGCACCGATGTGCATATTCTCAAGGGCGAGTATCCCGTTGCCGCCGGCCTGACCATCGGCCACGAACCCGTGGGCGTGATAGAGAAGCTAGGCAGCAACGTACAGGGCTACCGGGAAGGCCAGCGCGTCATCGCCGGTGCGATTTGTCCAAACTTCTCCTCCTATGCCAGCCAGGACGGCCTTTCCTCTCAGGACGGCGGCTGTGCTTGCCACGGCTACAAGCCGATGGGCGGCTGGCGATTCGGCAATACCATCGACGGCACCCAGGCCGAGTACGTACTGGTCCCGGATGCTCAGGGCAACCTGGCGCCGGTCCCCGACGGGCTAACCGACGAGCAGGTACTGATGTGCCCCGACATCATGTCCACCGGATTCGCCGGCGCCGAAGCCGCCAGGATCAAAATCGGCGACATAGTGGCCATCTTCGCCCAGGGACCGATCGGTCTCTGTGCCACCGCCGGGGCACGCCTGCGGGGTGCCGGGATGATCATCGCCGTCGACGGTGTCGATGCGCGCCTGGACATTGCACGGCAAATGGGTGCTGACGTGACGTTGAATTTCAAACAAACGGATGTAGTCGAGGAAATTCTCCGGCTCACCGGTGGCAGGGGCGTAGACGCCTCCATCGAAGCACTAGGGCAACAGTCCACCTTCGAGAGCGCCTTACGCGTGCTCAAGCCTGGCGGCACGTTGTCTAGCCTGGGCGTGTATTCGGCCGACCTCACCATTCCGCTTGGTGCCTTCCATGCCGGTCTCGGCGACCACAAGATCGTCACCTCGCTGTGTCCAGGAGGGAAGGAACGGATGCGGCGGTTGCTGAACGTGGTGGCCTCGGGACGGGTAGACCTTGCCCCTTTGGTGACCCATCACTATGCCCTCGACGACATCACCAGCGCCTATGAGCTGTTCGCCAATCAGCGCGACGGGGTGCTCAAAGTGGCGATAAAGCCATAAGGCAAGCCTTAGCTGGAAGCTAAAGCCTCAACCGCTCAGCTTCCAGGCTGTTTATTCCGTTCCTTCACGGTCCCGGTAGCCAAGCAGGTAGAGAATCCCGTCCAGCCCCAGTGTCGAGATCGCCTGCTTGGCCGACTGTTTGACCAGTGGTTTGGCGCGAAAGGCGACACCCAACCCCGCCAATCCAAGCATCGGCAGGTCATTGGCGCCGTCGCCAACGGCGATGGTCTGCTCCAGCCTCAAACCTTCCCGCTCAGCCAGCTCGCGGAGCAGATCGGCCTTGCGCTGTGCGTCGACAATGGGCTCCTGAGCGACACCGGTGAGCTTGCCATCGACAATCTCCAGCTCATTGGCGTAGACGTAATCGATGCCCAGTCTGGCTTGCAGCTGTTTTGCAAAATAGGTGAAGCCACCTGACAGGATGGCTGTCTTGTAGCCGAGGCGTTTTAGCTCGGCGAAAAGCAGCTCAGCGCCTTCAGTGAGCCTGAGCCGGGCGCCCACCTCTGCCAATGCGCGCTCCTCTAGGCCTTCGAGCAATGCCAGGCGCTCCCGGAAGCTCGCGCGAAAGTCCAGCTCGCCGCGCATCGCGCGTTCGGTGATCTCCGAAACCTGATCGCCAACGCCTGCCACCTTGGCCAACTCGTCGATGACTTCCGCCTCGATCAGCGTCGAGTCCATGTCGAACACCGCCAGCCGGCGATTGCGACGGAAAACCGAGTCACGCTGAAAAGCGATGTCGACGTTGAGCTCCTGCGCCACGCTGAGAAACTCAGCGCGCAGCGCTGCGGTATCGGCAGGCTCGCCGCGAACCGAAAATTCGATGCAACCCTTGCCCAGCTCTTCCGGCATGTCCAGTGGCTGGCGGCCCGAAAGACGGTCTATGTGGTCGATGTTCAGGCCGTACTTGGCGGTGATCGAGCTGACTCGCTGCAACTGCTCGGCAGTCACCTTACGGGTCAAAAGGGTAACAATGTGCCGGGGCTTACCCTGCCCGGCCACCCACTGCTGGTAATCCGCCTCCGCGACGGGTGTGAAGCGCACCTGCTGATCATGTTTGTAACCCATGAACAGCACATCCTTGAGTACAGAAGAAGCACGTTCGGTATCAGGTATTTCCACCAAAATGCCAAACGACAGGGTGTCGTGGATCACGGCCTGACCGATATCCAGGATATTCACACCACCTTGAGCGAGTACGCCGGTGATTGCCGCGGTCAGCCCAGGGCGGTCTTCCCCAGTGATGTTAATCAGGACGATTTCGCGCAAGGCGTAGCTCCTATGCAAAGAAGACGGGCATTCTATATCAGCATGACGGCCGCTGAACGCTGCAGCGACGCACCAGTCTCCAATCCACATTTGCTTTTGGCGCGTCTGCAATTCGTCTGCTTTGACCGAGCGACCTTTAGCCCCCACAGCGCTTTCCGTATACTGCGCGCCACTTTCCTAAAGAGTAGAGCCGCGCTCTGTGAACCGGCCCGCATCCGTCAAGCCCGACAATTTCTTCCTGCTCATCTATCGTGCATTGCGCCAGCGTCGTGTTCCGCTGGTTCTGCGGGTAGCCAGCCACACACTGCTGCTCGTCGCGCTGGCCTTGATCATCTACGCCTGGGTCATGGGCATGCAATTCAAGCATGCGATGGAACAGCAGGCCGATGCCCTTGGCCAAAGCCTGATAACCCAGACGGCCGCCTCGGCGACGGATCTGCTGGTGGCCAACGATATCCTTAGCCTCAATGTCCTGCTAAGCAACCTGGTGAAGAACCCGCTGGTGGCGCACGCGGCGATCTACAGTGTCGACAACCGCGTGCTGGCGGAGTCGGGTACCCGCCCGCAGCGAAGTCTGTTGGGCGACGAGGAAGGCCTCTATTCCACTCCCATCAGTTTTCAGGAGGTGATCGCCGGACATCTGCGCATCAGCCTCGACATGCAGCAGTTCCAGCAGCCAATGACGATCAGCCTGCAAAGCATGGGGTTGCTCAGTCTAATCCTGCTAGCGCTAACCCTGACGCTCAGCATGCGCCTGGGCCGGCAGCTGTCCCTACCCCTGATGCAGTTGCGCCTGTGGTTGCGCGACCCCGATGACCCAGCGCCTGGCGCAGGCCGGCAAGATGAAATTGGTGAATTGGCGCGGCAGCTGCAGGCACGCCTGGTGCCAGAAAAGCCAGAGCCGGAAATCGAGCTGGACGACAGCATGCAGGATCTCTATTCGGCACATTTCGAGGTGCCTGCCCCGGCTGCGGTCAAAGAGTACGACCGTTCCGACGTGGATCTTCAGGACCATCTCGACGAATCGGCTGAGAGTCTGGCGACCGACGATCATGCTACCGATGAGTCGTTCGACGACGACTTCGACGACGACCCTCCATTCGATGAGCCCAAACCGCAGCCTGCGCCTGCCCAAGCTCCGGCAACGATCATTCCCGCAGCCCCAGCCATCTCAGGCAAAAGTGGCGTGCTGGCGATTCAGCTCGGCGCCCAAGAGCAATTGCGCCGTCTGCCACGCGCGCGGCTTACCGAGCTCCTGCAGCGCTATAGTGACTGCCTGCAGCAGGCAGCGACCTTGTATCAGGCCGAACTGCATACGCTCAACGATGGCAGCAGCCTGATGTTGTTTCACAGCCAGGACGATGAGCAGAACTACCTGACCCACGCGCTCTGCTGTGGCGAACTGATGCGCGCGCTTGGGCACGCGTTGCAGATCGAAGTGGCCGATAGCGGTATCACGCTACAGCTGCAGCTTGGATTGACCCAGGGTGAAGGACTGTACGACCTTAGCCAGGGCGACCTTCTTCTGAGCGAGCCCGCGCAAGCAGCGCTCGCCATGTCTCAACACAGCCGCAACCTGTTGTTGGTCGAACGAGGGATTGGCGAAGACAGCCTGATTCGCCAGCGTGCGCGTATCCGTCCCATTGCGAGCCCAGAAGGCGCCTGTTGCGTCGAGCGATTGCTCGAGCCTTACCCGTCACTATTGGAGCGCCAGCTCGCTCGCATGCACGAGCTGCGCAACCGCATCAGCTGACACCAGCGATCACAATTCGGGCCCGCTTCGCGGCCGTGAGTCCGTATCTGACAGCAGTGGTCGGCACCCGCGTTGTGTCGGCGGGCCCATTGCCGGCCAGCTGCCCAGTGGCTCGAGGCAGCCGCGGTCAACGGACATGCAAGCTTCAGCCATGCCGGTCCGGCAATACGCATTAGCGGCCCTACCCGCGAAAGATCTTCGAATTGTGGGCACCGCGCGCTGCCACTAGGAAACGCCCCGGTCAGCGCAAGGGTGTGCAAACAGACGCTTTAGCAAATCGTCTAGAAGCGAAACACTTCCAGATCGGTCCTGATCGGCTCCACCGCCGGGATTGCCGGTGCGGCGGGCTTGCTCGGCGCTTTGTTGACGCTGTGTTTGGTGCGCGCCTTGGCCACCGTCATCGGCTCAACCGCGCCTGCCATCATCTCGCTAAGTCGTCGCAGGAGCAGGCTCTGCGCCCGCACCTGATCGGTTGCGCTGCCTTGATGCACCTCTTGCAAGCGAACCAGCCGGCTGCTCTTGCGCTTACCCTGCCCGTCCAACAGGCGCCACTGAGCCTCCAGCACAGCAGGATGCTGAGGGCCGGAGTCCAGGCGGGTGATCTCGAGTTCGATCTGTACCTCAGGGGTGAAGCCCTTGCTGCCAGGGCTCAGCTCCAGGCTCTGAGTCTTCAAACGCGAGGCCAACTGGCGCAACAGCAGTTGACTGATGTCGCCTTGTAAACTTCCAGCCCAGCGCGCCTGCTGGCCGTCTGCGGCCAGGCTGCCGTCCGGCAGCCGCTGCAGCAAGACATCGTGCTGCAGATAATCGGCCAACTTGATCGGCCCTAGCAGAACTGCCGCGCCATCTGCTGCTTGCGCTGGCATTTCCACGTTGCCGTTGTCAAGTCGATACATTGGCACAGGCTGGGTGACACAGCCGGCCAGGCTGGCACAGGCAAGTAGCAAAACAGTTGTGAAGCGTTGCACGTTCATCTCTACCTTTGCACTGGGCTTGGGCGACGCGAAAGGCGGCTGGCGCCTGTCTGCGCCACTGCCATCGTTTACTGTCAGCCACCGTGCTGATTGTCTTTAGCTGGCGACGTGGTCGGAAATTGCCGGCGCCGCCTTGCAAAATCGGAGAAATCGGAAGGCCGCTATCTTCCGCGAAACGCCCAGCAGAAGCCAGCCTCTACGACTTCTCCGGCCAAGCAACTTACTCGACCAGCAGCGCGTCCACTCGCTGGAAGCCGCGCGGCAGCTTGTTGCCCCGCCGCCCGCGCTCGCCCTTATAGTGTTCCAGGTCATCACTCTTCAGTGAAAGGGTACGTTTGCCAGCCTGCAAGACCAGCGTGCCCCCTTCCGGCAGCACAGCGAGATCTGTCAGATACTCCTCGCGGCTGGCGACCCGATCACCCGGAATACCGATGATCTTGTTGCCTTTGCCCTTGCCCAGCTGTGGCAGGTCTCGAACCGGAAATACCAGCAAACGCCCTTCGGTCGTGACGGCGGCCAGCCAATCCTGGTCGCGGCTTTTCAACGGCCGCGGCGCGACGACTCGCGCACCGGCCGGTAGCGACACCAGTGCCTTGCCTGCCTTGTTCTTAGCTTGCAGATCCTCACCTTTAACCACGAAACCATAGCCAGCATCCGACGCGATCACGTACAGCGACTCGTCATCCGGCAACAGGACGCATTCGAAACCGGCTCCGGGTGGCGGCGTCAGGCGGCCTGTCAACGGCTCGCCCTGGCCGCGCGCCGAGGGCAGCGAATGGGCCGGGAGCGAATAGCTGCGCCCGGTCGAGTCGATGAACACAGCGTACTGATTGGAACGGCCTGCTGCGGCGGCCTTGAAGCCATCACCCGCCTTGTACGACAGCCCGGTGGCGTCGATATCGTGCCCCTTGGCGCAGCGTGCCCAACCCTTCTCCGAGATCACCACGGTGACGGGCTCGGCGGGCAGCAGTTCATTTTCCGACAGCGCGCGGGCTTCGGCTCGCGCAACAATGGGCGAGCGACGGTCATCGCCGTAGGTCTCGGCGTCGGCGATCAGCTCCTTGCGCACCAGCTTTTTCAGCTTGGCTTCGCTGCCGAGCAGTGCCAGCAGCTTCTCGCGCTCCTTGGCCAACTCGTCCTGCTCGCCGCGGATCTTCATTTCCTCCAGCCTAGCCAACTGGCGCAGGCGGGTGTCGAGGATGTAGTCGGCCTGTAGCTCGGACAGTTCGAAGCGTGCCATCAAGACAGGCTTGGGCTGATCCTCGGTCCGGATGATGTGGATCACCTCGTCGAGGTTGAGAAAGGCGACCAGCAAACCTTCCAACAGATGCAAGCGCCGTTCGACCTTGTCCAGGCGGAACTGCAGGCGACGGCGCACGGTACCGATGCGATAGGTCAGCCACTCGCTGAGCAGCACCTTGAGATTTTTCACCTGCGGTCGGCCATCGAGGCCGATGACGTTGGTGTTGACCCGGTAGCTGGATTCCAGCTCGGTGGTGGCGAACAAATGCTGCATCAGCTCGTCGGCATCGACCCGATTGGAGCGTGGGATGATGACGATCCGGCACGGGTTCTCGTGATCCGATTCATCGCGCAGGTCGGCCACCATCGGCAGTTTCTTCGCCTGCATCTGTGCGGCAATCTGCTCCAGAACCTTGGAGCCGGACACCTGATGCGGCAGCGAGGTGACCACGATATCGCCGTCCTCGACGCGATAAACCGCTCGCATGCGCACCGAACCGCGGCCGGTTTCGTAAATTTTCAACAGGTCAGCACGCGGCGTGATGATCTCCGCCTCGGTCGGGTAGTCCGGCCCCTGCACATGTTCGCAGAGCTCTTCGACAGTGGTCTTCGGATCATCCAGCAAACGCACGCAGGCGGTGGCCACTTCGCGCAGGTTGTGCGGCGGTACGTCCGTCGCCATGCCGACGGCAATTCCTGTGGTGCCATTGAGCAGCAGGTTGGGCAGACGCGCAGGCAAGGTTGCCGGCTCGTTTAGGGTGCCGTCGAAATTAGGCACCCACTCCACGGTCCCCTGCCCGAGCTCGGTCAGCAACACTTCGGAGTAGCGGGACAGCCGTGCTTCGGTGTAACGCATGGCGGCAAACGACTTGGGATCGTCCGGCGCGCCCCAGTTACCCTGACCGTCGACCAGCGTGTAGCGATAGCTGAACGGCTGGGCCATCAGCACCATCGCCTCATAGCATGCAGAGTCACCGTGAGGGTGGAACTTGCCGAGCACGTCACCCACAGTACGCGCCGACTTCTTGTGCTTCGAATCGGCGTTCAGCCCCAGCTCGCTCATCGCATAGATGATGCGCCGCTGCACCGGCTTGAGTCCGTCACCGATATGAGGCAGTGCGCGATCCATGATCACGTACATCGAATAATTCAGGTAGGCCTGCTCGGTGAAGTCGGCAAGGGAGCGACGCTCCACGCCGTCCAGGCTCAGGTCGATAGTTTCACTCATGGTCGATCCGTGGCGTGTTGGCGCAGCACCAGGGTGCCGGCGCGCTGGGTGAATTCGAGTTGTTTCAGGGCGCTCATGCCGAGCAATATCTGCTCACCGCCAAAGCCGGGCGCCACGATGGCACGTACGTCGTGCAGCCGGATGTCGCCAAGGGCCAGGCTGTCCAGCACGGTGCGGTAACCGGTGGTCTGCCCATTGGCGGTCTGCAGCATCACCGGAGCACCGCGAGGCAGGCCGAGGCGGTCGCCCACTTTGGCGGGAACTGCAACATCGGTGGCGCCGGTATCCAATAGAAAGGTCACTGTCTCGCCATTGATTCGGCCATCGGCCACAAAATGCCCCTGCGGGTTGCTATCCAGGTGTACCTCGATCTGTTCGCCTTGGATGACCGACACCGGCTCGCGATTGGGGTTGAAACGGCTCAGCTCCCAATCAGAGAAAAACTGCGTGGCCAGAAACAGCCCCGCCCCCCACGCCAAGACCAGCATGATGCGCCCGGCGCGACGCCCGGCAGGCTGGCTCACTGCTTGGCACTCCACCCACCCTTGGGCGCGGCAAAGCGCCAGACGACGGGACGCTTTTCGCCATCTGCACGGGTAAGCTCATTGTTGTCGATCCCGACCCATGCACCTTCCGCATCGACCCAGAGTGCTTCGGCATTGCCATACGGGGTGTCGTAGCGGCGCGGGTCAGCCATCGCCGTGTCCGCGTAGGACCAACATGCCTCACGCTCCCCGTTTTCCAACTTGCGGCGACAGATCTGATGCGCCACCGGCTCGAGCGTGAACAATTTATCGCTATGAAACGTGAGCCCGGAAAAACGCCGCGGCTGGGTGGCTTCATCCATCGCGGACGGTGTTGGATCGCGTCCGCCGCCGACCATCAATACGCAGCCACCGGTACAGCGCCAGCTGTTCTGATTGCGATGGGTCACCATCAGACCTCGGCGACTGTGCTCTGCCGCCAGCCACAGCCGATCGGCGCCAGGATCGACCGCCACGCCTTCGAACATGGCGTTGAACTTGAGCAGCATTCCGCTGGCCCGCGCTTGACGCACCACCGCAACAGGCAAGCTGAGCCACTCGGCAGTGCCTGCCGGACTGACCCGTAGCACCGCCGCATGCGCTTCGCTGACCAGGTAGCGATTGCCCAGGCTGTCGCAGCTCAGGCCTTCGAAATCCATCTCTCCACCGCGCAACATGCCAGTGAAGGCGGAGCGCACACGTACACCCCACGACAGCCCAGTATTCGGCACCGGAGGCAACTCGAAACGCTCGGCCTCGGCCTGCCAGACGGTATCGCTGGCGTCGAGGCGGTACAGCACATTGTCCTCTCGGTCGGATACCGCCCAGAGCGCATCACCGCACCAGGCCAGCCCGGAGAGATTACCCGCAGCGATCCCTTCGACGGGATGCTCGCTGACCATTGTCAGTTCGGGCGCGGCGGCTGCCGAAAACGGCACTGCCAGCGCGACCAGCAGCGCCATCCAGCGAGCACTCAAAGCAGCACCTCCGCAAGATTGCCCTTGGACTCCAGCCAGCTTTTGCGGTCACCTGCGCGCTTCTTGGCCAACAGCATGTCCATGATTTCGCGCGTGCCGTCGAAATCATCCAGCGTCAACTGCACCAGCCGGCGGGTGTTAGGGTCCATGGTGGTTTCTCGCAGCTGAGGCGGGTTCATCTCACCCAAACCCTTGAAGCGCGTTACCTGCGGCTTGCCGCGGCGCTTTTCCGCCAGCAGGCGATCCAGGATGCCGTCACGCTCGGCTTCGTCGAGCGCATAAAAAATATCCTTGCCGAGATCGATGCGGTACAGCGGCGGCATGGCCACATAGACATGACCAGCATCCACTAGCGGGCGGAAATGACGAACGAATAGCGCGCAGAGCAGCGTAGCGATATGCAGACCGTCCGAGTCAGCATCAGCGAGGATGCAAATCTTGCCGTAGCGCAGCTGGGAGATGTCGGCCGCGCCCGGATCGACCCCGATGGCCACGGCGATGTCGTGCACCTCCTGACTGGCCAGCACCTCACCGCCGTCGACCTCCCAGGTATTCAGGATCTTGCCGCGCAACGGCATGATTGCCTGAAACTCCTTGTCGCGCGCCTGCTTGGCGGAACCGCCGGCGGAATCACCCTCGACTAGGAACAACTCGGAGCGCGCCGGATCCTGCCCGGCACAGTCGGCCAGTTTGCCGGGCAGTGCCGGTCCCTGGGTGACACGCTTGCGCTCGACCTTCTTGCTTGCCTTGAGCCGTCGTCCGGCGTTACTGATAGCCAGCTCGGCCAGCTGCAAGCCCAGCTCGGGATGGGCGTTGAGCCAGAGACTGAAGGCATCCTTGACCACGCCAGAAACAAACGCAGCGGCCTCGCGCGACGACAGACGTTCTTTGGTCTGACCAGAAAACTGCGGCTCCTGCATCTTCGTCGAGAGCACGAATGCGATCCGCTCCCAGACGTCCTCTGGCGCGAGCTTGACGCCGCGCGGCAGAAGATTTCGAAACTCGCAGAATTCGCGCATGGCATCCAGCAGCCCCTGGCGCAGGCCGTTGACGTGGGTGCCGCCTTGCGCGGTGGGGATCAGGTTGACGTAGCTTTCCTGGACACTGTCACCGCCTTCCGGTAGCCACAGCAAGGCCCAGTCGACTGCCTCCTTGCTGCCAGCCAGACTGCCGCAGAAGGGCTCGTCAGGTAACCGAGCGAACTCGCTGACGGCGTCGACGAGATACGAGCGCAGGCCGTCTTCGTAGTGCCATTCGGTCTTCTCACCGGTGCTCTTATCCTCGAAGCTGACATTCAGTCCCGGACAAAGCACGGCCTTGGCCTTGAGCACATGCTTGAGCCGGCTGATGGAAAACTTCGGCGAGTCGAAATACTTGGGATCGGCCCAGAAATGCACGCTGGTGCCGGTGTTGCGCTTGCCAACGGTTCCGATGATGTCCAGCTCACTAGCCTTGAAGCCATCGGCGAACGCCATGCGGTACTCGCTGCCCTCACGCTTGACGGTCACCTCGACACGGGTCGACAACGCGTTAACCACGGAAATACCGACGCCGTGCAAACCGCCGGAAAACTGATAGTTCTTGTTCGAGAACTTGCCGCCGGCGTGCAGCTTGGTGAGGATCAGTTCGACACCCGAAACCCCCTCTTCCGGATGGATGTCCACCGGCATGCCACGACCATCGTCGATCACCTGTAGCGAATTATCCTGGTGCAGAATCACCTGGACCGAGCTGGCGTGGCCCGCCAAGGCTTCATCGACACTGTTGTCGATGACTTCCTGGGCGAGGTGGTTGGGCCTCGAGGTGTCGGTGTACATGCCTGGTCGCTTGCGCACCGGATCCAGGCCGGAGAGGACTTCAATGGCTTCGGCGGTATAAGACATGTGCGTCTCGTGATGTCCTTATAGATCGGAAAAATCGACGTCTGCAAACAGCACCGGATCGAAGCCGGCAAACGCCAGCAAGGCAGGAAGCCGCTCGGAGAATCCCTGGAAACCGTGATCACCGCCGGCTTGGATGCGCACGGCACAGCCCCTATAGAAATCGGCCGCATGGCGGTAATCCAGCGTCTCGTCGCCTGTCTGCAACCAGACCTGATAGCGTTCGGCATCTTGCGGCGACGGCACTTCCAGCTCAGCTAGCGCCGTGACATGGTCTTCAGTCAGCTCCCAGACCTCACCGCTATAGAGGTTGGTCTGAGGCCCGAGGTAGCCATCGAAACGGCAATGAGGCGTCACGGCCGGATTGATCAGCAGGGCCTTCAGCCCGTAGCGTTCGGCGAGATGGGTTGCATAGTATCCGCCGAGGGAGCTGCCGACCAGCAGGGGCCGCCCCAACTCGGCGATAGCCTTCTCGAGCTGCGCAATCGCCTGACGGGGGTGATGATGCAGCGCCGGCACCTGCAGCGAGGCGGTCAGGCCCAGGCGACTCAGCGCCGCCGTCAACTGGCTGGCCTTTTGCGACAGCGGTGAACTGTTGAGGCCATGCATATAGAGAATGGTGGGCTGGTCGCGGGTCATGCTGATTCGCTGGGCTGACAAAGGATGGGAAGGCTACTAGGCGAGGCGCGCAAGCTGCAAGCTGCCAGGGAAGCGGGAGGCCGCCCGGCAAACAAATGAGTCTGGTGTTAAGTCAGCGCCAAATGACTTAGGGCTTTGAACTATCAATACCCTTTGACGCTGTAGTCGACTACGAAGTCGGTGCCGACCACTCGCGACACACCTGTCTCGAGCTTGCCGTCGGCATACAGCCGCAGCCAACGGTAGCCTGGTGCGAGTGTATCGACTTGGAAGTCCTCGCTGCCGGGCGTGAACTGCACCCCTGTCGACGGCGTGGCTAGCAAGCGAACACCACGACGCTCGCTATCGAATGCCTGGTGAATATGCCCCCAGAGCAACGCTTTGACGCAGCTGAAACGGTCCAGCACTTCGAACAGCGCCTCACGGTTGTGCAATCCAATGCTGTCCATCCAGCGACTGCCAATCGAAACGGGGTGATGATGCAGGCAGACTAGGTGAGGCCGTTCCGGTGACTGCTGCAGGGTTCGCTCCAGCAAGTCCAATTGATCCTCACGCAGCATGCCGAAGACCGCGCCCGGCACCAGCGTATCGAGCATGACGACCCGCCATGCACCGATATCAAGCACAGGCATCATCATTTCGCTGCCACGGACGGCCTCTTGCATCGAGGTCAATTCATCATGGTTGCCCGGGCACCAGCGCACCGGCGCATCGATACGCTCGGACAACTGGCGAAACCGCTTATAGGAGGCAAGTGAGCCGTCCTGAGAAAGATCACCTGTCGCCAACATCAGGTCGATACGAGGCTGCTCATCGAGAACCAGATCGACGACACGCTGCAGACTCTCAGCCGTATCCATGCCCAACAGCTTGCCGCCTGATTCGGCGAACAGGTGGCTATCGGTCAGTTGTACGAGCAATACCGAGTCGTTTTCAACAGTGAGCGGCGCAGCAGCCAAGACCCGTCTCCTTTGGCGAAATCGCATAAGAATTATGGTGGCTGGGAGTTGCAGGGGTAAACCGCGCGATGCGGGCATGCATCACAGAACCGCTTGGGAGCATCATCGATGCATAGCACAACGCCAGCATCCATTCAGACGCGCACTGCTTCGCTTAAAGCACAGACTCCAGCTCATGGCCACAGGCCAGGCAGTGGCCGAGCCATTCTCCAAGGAACAGATTGAGCTGATTCTTCTCGTCAGGCTGATGCATCTGCGCGTTGGGATAGCTGTAAATGCCGCGGAAGCGCCGAGCATTCTCGGCGCCGATCACCTCGGCCATACGCGCATCGTGATAGACCCGCACGTCCATCTGCGGCACTGGTAACCAAGGTAGACAGTCTTGCTGACTGATGTGGACGGTAGTGGTGTAGGGGCAGCTCTCGGTCACTGTCAACACCAGCACGCCAAGCAGCCGGTCGCCCTGACTCATGGCGATCCGACGTGTATCCGGGTGGCTGCGCATCGCAGGCAGCAAGCGCATCAGACGCATGTAGTTCGCCTCGCAGGCAGCCTGCAACTCCAACAGATCGACGCGGTATCGCTCGCGGGTTCGCCTCATATCCACGCCTCCCTGATCTCGCCGCGGTTCAAGGCCAGCCACTGCAGGGCAATGATCGTAGCCGCGTTATCAATCCGGCCGTCGCGCAGCGCCTCCAATGCACTATCAAGAGACCACACAGCGGCACGGATATCTTCCCCCTCTTCTTCCAGCCCGAATACACCGCCCGCACCGACACTGCTGCAGCGGCCAACGTAGAGATGGATGCGCTCGGTGCTGCCCCCTGGGGACGGATAGTAAACAGACACCGGCCAAAGCTCGCCGAGCTCCAGGCCTGCTTCCTCGATCGACTCTCGGCGCGCCACCTCTTCAGGCTGCTCGTCTTTATCAATCAGGCCGGCAACCGTCTCCACCAGCCAGGGGTTGTCTCCATGGGCCATGGCGCCGACACGAAATTGCTCGACCAGTACCACCTCGTCGCGTTGCGGATCGTAAGGCAGCACGCAGACTGCATCGTGCCTCACGAACAGCTCGCGCTCGATCTCAGCGCCCATGCCGCCTCGAAACAGACGATGGCGAAGACGAAACCGGTCAAGATTGTAGAACCCACTGAAGCAGCGCTCGCGCTGGATGATCTCGACATCGTCGGCGCCGGCTTTGAAAATATCGTTCATGAACAACTCACATATCGGTTTATTCAAGCACCTACCGGTACCAGAAAAAGGCTGCAACCGTCACAGCGTGAGCGGTCTCTCTGCTGCCATCGTAGCGCGCCATTTGCTCAGACGCAGCCCTTAGCAGACCATTCGCACGCCGGAAGATGCCCAGCTGGCAATTCTCGAACTTCGCTCTGCTTACGCACTCGAACCCGCACTGAAACCGCCGCAGGAGCCAACCCATTGATGCCAATCCGCAATGCCATCGCGTTAATAGCATTCAGCCTGCTCATTGGAGGTTGCCAACACTTCGGTGGAGAACCGCCTGTGGAGGCTCGACAGACTCTCAGCGAGCAACGTCCAGCCGGCTGTCCTGCACAAGACGATAGCTGCCCATTGGTGAACATAGATACTCAGCAGTTTGAAAACGAGCCCGCACTGAACGCGCTGATCGACCAGCGGTTGCGCGAGATGACGGTAAACAGCCCGGATGCAGAAGTCCCGGCGTCGCTCGAGGGTTATCAACAGGCCTTCCTGCGAGACGCGGAACCAGGCTGGAGCAGCTATCTTCAAGCCAAGCTGCGCGAACAACATGCGCCGCTATTGGTGGTAGAGCTGTCGAGCTATATCCACACTGGCGGCGCTCACGGAATGCCCGGACGCGGCTTCATCAACTTCGACCGATCGCAGGACCGTGAGCTGGAGCTCGCCGATGTACTGCTGCCGGGCAAGGAAGGCGCCTTCTGGCGCGTTGCCGCGAAGGCGCATCAGCAATGGCTACTGGCCAACGAGCACGATGCCGCTTTCAGCCGTCAATGGCCGTTTCAGCAGACATCAAACATCGCGTTCCTGCGCGACAAGGTCTTGCTCAAATACGACGTTTACAGCATCGCACCGTATTCGAGCGGCCATCCTGAACTGGAGATTCCACACGAGGTACTCACCGGCATAATACAACCAGAATACCTTTAAGGTCCGGCGCACTTCCGACCCGACTTGCAGCACAACGTTAGCGATGGTTGCGCCTGCAGGTCTATCAGATCCGCGAACTATCGGGAACGGCGCCTAAATGAGCGGCTTGCCTTCCCGTTGCCGATAAACCCAGTCGACAATCTCGTCACGTGGCAAATAGCCGTCCACGGTAGCGCGCATCACCAACCGGACCTGCTCGAAGTCATCGCGTTGTAAGCCGTGAATAAGCCTATCGAGCACATCGCAGAACTGGCCCCAAGGCAGGCAAGCTTCGTTGGCAGTCAGAATCATCGGATGCTGTGTCGGGGTGACATTATTGCCAATCAGCAATTCTTCATAGAGCTTCTCGCCCGGCCGCAGACCAGTGAACTGTATGGCGATGTCGCCTGCTGGATTCCTCTCAGTGCGAACGGAAAGCCCAGAGAGATGGATCATTTTCTCAGCAAGCTCAGCAATTTTTATGGGAGCCCCCATGTCCAGGACAAACACATCCCCGCCCAGCCCCATAGACCCTGCTTGCAAAACGAGCTGCGCGGCTTCTGGGATTGTCATGAAGTAGCGAGTGATCTGCGGATGCGTGACCGTTACGGGCCCGCCACGGCGGATCTGCTCCCGAAAAAGCGGTATTACCGAACCGGAAGAACCCAGCACATTTCCAAACCTGACCATCGTAAAACGGGTCCGGTTGACCTGATTGACGCCGGTCGGCTGCCCATACAACACCGGAGCTGCTTCCTGACTGAGCGCCTGTAAGGCCATTTCGGCAAGACGCTTGGTGCTGCCCATGATGTTAGTCGGGCGCACCGCTTTATCGGTCGAGATCAGCACGAAATGTGACACGCCAGCCTGGATAGCCGCCTGCGCGCAATGCAGCGTCCCCATCACGTTGTTCAAAACGCCTTCGGCAATGTTGTGTTCCACCATCGGTACATGCTTGTAGGCCGCAGCATGGTAAACGGTATCCACATTCCAGGTCCGCATGACGTCTAGCAACCGATGCGGATTCCCAACCGAGCCCAGGATGGGTATCAGATCAAGCCGAAGCGCTTGCTCACTCACCTGCTGTGCCAATTCACGGTGGATGGCGTAAAGGCTGTATTCGCTGTGATCTAGCAGAATCAGTGTCGCTGGTGCTAGCTGCACGATCTGCCGGCTTAGTTCAGAGCCAATCGAGCCGCCGGCGCCAGTCACCAGTACCACCTTCCCCTGAATGCATCGCGCCAAAAGATCTTCATCGGGAGCCACACTGTCACGCCCCAACAGATCAGCGATATCCACTTCCTGCAGATCCTCGACCTTGACTCGGCCACTGGCTAGATCCATAAAGCCGGGCACCGACCTAACATGCAGCGGATGGGGTTCCAGGTCGGCCAGAACCTCGCGCCGCCGCGCCCGAGTCGCGGAGGGAATAGCCAGCAGTATTTCACTGGCGCCAGTATCGGAAATCATTTGAGCAATATGCTTGGGCTTGTAAACCTTGAGGCCGGCAATTACCCGATTGGTAATATCAGCATCGTCGTCGATAAAGGCGACAGGTCGCATCGCACGCCCCATCCGCAGCGCTGCAGCCAGTTGATTACCCGCCGCACCCGCACCATAGATGGCCACGCGGGGCAAGCCATCATCGCGACTGAATGGAGCAACCAGCATCCCTCGATACCAATCGCCCAATACATATTGACGCAACAGCAGGCGCAGACCGCCGAGCAACATCAGGCTGATCCACCAGTAGTTGAACACCAGCGACCGTGGCACCAGTGCCGGCGCATCGCGGTACCAGTAGATTGCCAGAGCCAACAGCAACGAAGAGAGCGTGACTGCCCTAGCGATAGTCATCAGCGCATCGTTGCCCAGATAACGCATGACAGCGCGGTACATCCCTATGCGGATAAACAGCGGGATCGCCAGCACCGGCGCGAGAGCAAACAACCAGGCGTGGCCACCGAACGGATCCACTTCCTCGAAAGACCCCAGGCGCACTACGAAAGCCAGCCACAATGACACCCAAACGAGGATAACGTCAGCGAAGACCTGTAATAGGCGCTTGTAGCGTCTCGGCAGCCTTAGTAGATAGTCACGCAGCATCAAAGAACCTGCCTAATTGCAATTCGTAGGAGCAGGCGATGCCCCACCAATATCACTCCGCAGAACCCGCACGAAGCCAAACGCAAAGTCCAACCAATGGCGAATAGGCAATGACTAACGCCACGGTCCCATCGACTAAGCCGGCAGCTACGCCAATGGCCCAGGGCAGAAGCCAACCCAGTGTGATAACCGCCACCGCGAAGGTTACCAAAACGTGTCCGCTCACCCGCCGAGCGGCAGACTGATACGCATGACTGCGATGCGCCTGATAGACCGGCTCGCCACGCAGCAGACGGTGTAACAGCGTGAAAGTTGCATCGACAATGAACACCCCCAGTAAAATCAGCCAGCTCCACAGCAATTGTGGCGCTACCCAGGCGGCGTTCAGCGCGAGAATCGCAACAATGATGCCCAAGAAGCCACTTCCCGCATCGCCCATGAAAATCCGAGCGCGAGGAAAATTCCAGCAGCCGAAACCGGCTACCGCCGCGATCAACAACCATTCAACCTGGCCCAATGCACTCGGGGCTCTATCGGGCATAGCCACGGCATAACAAAGCAAAGCGCCAAGACAGGCGCATATCGCTTCGATACTGGCGATACCGTCAATGCCATCCATGAAGTTATAGAGATTTAGCATCCACACTAGAAACAGCAGCGCCAGCAGGTGCCCCATCCAACCGAGATCCAGCGTTGCACCGAAGACGGTTAGCGAAGGCAACCCGCCCAGCCAGAACAACGCCCAGCCCGAAGCCAGAAAATGCCCCAGCAACCGCCAACGAGCAGCGATATGCCCGTGGTCATCGGCGAAGCCAAGCGCTGCGACGCCCAGCCCCGCCCCAACAACGGCCCAGATCAGCGATTCGCTGGCTAGCCCTGCAAACGGCAGCGCGGACAATCCAACGGCAACTACCGCAACGATCGCCACGCCGCCGCCCCGTGGGGTGGGCACCGAATGGGAACTGCGTGCGTTGGGCACGTCGATCAGACTTCGGCGCAGCGCATAACTCCGCAACCCAGCGGTGAGCACAAAGGACGCGACGAATGCCAGCGGCAATATCCACCAGGGCATCACGACCTGCTCTGATATAGATAATCCCGAGCCGTTTCTCCCAAGGCATCGTCCACCCGTACAGGCGGCGCCCAGCCGAGCAGTTCCTGGGTCTTGCTCATGTCCACTTGCAACGATCCACAGAGCCGCGCATGGACATCCTCGCGCCCCAGCAACCGCGCCGCCATAGCCAGCCAGCCACCGGGTATCGCCAGCAGCCTTGCCGGACGTCCAAGGGCAGCAGCCAGGCGGCGCAATAGCTCGCTGATCGACAGATCTTCCCCGTCACATACCATCAATGTTTGATTGGCCGCTGCCGGATGAGCAATGCAGGTATCGATCAAATCGACCAGATTGCCCAGCGCCACTAGGCTGCGCTTGTTGTTTAGACCACCCAGCGGCAAAGGTAGGCCGGTCGAAAGCCAGCGCATCATGCTACGGAAGTTGCCCTTCACACCCGGCCCGTAAACTAGCGGCACGCGAATAATGACGACTTCCAGCCCTGTGTCCTCTGCCAGGCTGCGCAGCTCCCTTTCCGCTTCGAGCTTGGAGACTGCATAGGGGTCCATCGGCTGTGGCGTATCACCGTCTTTGAAAGCGAGCCCCGGACCGGAAGATTCTCCGTTGACCTTGACCGTGCTAAGAAAAATGAAGCGTTTGGCTCCGGCTGCAACCGCACCTCGCGCCAGCTCGAGTGTGAGGTCAACATTGACTTTGCGAAATTCGCCCAAGGGGTCAATGGCTGTATCGCTCATCACGTGCACACGGGCCGCGCAATGAACTACAACGTCTAAGTTCTCGACCGGTGAACCCGCAGCGAAAATACGATTGAACGACGGGACGACAGGAACGACAGGAACGACGCCCACAGGAAGATTAGAGTCCACGCGACGAATCCAGGCCAAAACGTCTCTATCTCCCCGCGCGACAAGACGTGTCAACAAAGCGCCACCGACGAACCCTGTACCACCTGTCACGATGATCTTTCTTTTCAAACTCAGCCTCTGGCTTTTGCAGCGATCCTCGCCGCGAAATACGGATTCTACGCAGTCTTTCGCTTAAAACCGCAGTTATCGCAAACGCGATATCACATGTAGAGCGCCGCAGCGTGCACAGCAAAAAGGAATCAACCGACCAGCAACCTCAACCCACTTGCTCCAAGCAGACAGCCGATCGCCATGTTGAGCCACTGAACCGCCAGTCGCCGACTCAGCCAGACACCGATCAGCACGCCCGGTATCGACCCGGTAAGCAAAGCGGCCAGAAGCGCCCAATCAACCGCCCCCGTCATCCAGTGCATTGCCCCGGCCACAAGCGCCAGCGGTATGGCATGCGCCATGTCTGTCGCCACCAACCGAGCACCCTGCAAACGAAAGGGATATAGATACAGCAAGACCACGGCTCCCAGGGCACCGGCGCCGACGGACGTCAGACTCACGGCGACTCCAATGAAGGAGCCCGCGGCAACCGTAAGCCCTCCCTGCCAGCACTTGAACTGCTTGGCGCGCGCCAAGCGCAATGAAGTCCCCAGCCGGTGCAGCTGTTTACGGCAGAGTACCCCTAACGCCGACAACAACAGCAGCCAGGCCATCGCGTCACGTATCAACTGGTCCAGCGCACCTGGCCCCTCCTCCCTCCAATAGCCCAGGCTCACTCCGACGAGCAGCGCCGCCGGCAAGCTTCCGATCAACAAACGGCGCAGCACCACGCGGTCGATCGTTCCGGCGCGGTAATGAACCGCGACGCCGCACGTCTTGGTCACAGCGGCAAACAACAGGTCGGTCGCCACGGCAACACCTGGGGCGTAGCCGAACAGCAGGACCAGCAGCGGTGTCATCATCGCCCCACCGCCCACCCCGGTCAGCCCGACGAGAATGCCGACCCCCAGTCCTGCGAGTATCAAAGGATCAAGCATTCACACCCACCGCTGCACGCGCAGAGACACACGCCACTTCAATGGCCGACGAAGCGATTGTCCAGATACTCCAGAATCTCGTTGACCACCTCCGGAAGGTTCCGGTCCAGGGTCTCCAACCGGATCTCCGGGCTCAGCGGCGCCTCGTAGGCGGAGTCGATCCCCGTGAAATTCTTGATCAGCCCCGCGCGCGCCTTGCCATACAGGCCCTTCGGGTCTCGACGCTCGCATTCGGCCAGTGGTGTATCGACGAATACTTCGATAAAGGCGTCACTACCAATGATGGTACGCGCCAAGTCTCGATCAGCTCGAAACGGCGATATGAACGCGGTGATCACGATCAGCCCGGCATCCACAAACAGCCGTCCCAGCTCAGCGATCCGGCGGATATTCTCCTCCCGATCCGCATCGCTGAAGCCCAGGTCGCGACACAAGCCCATCCGCACGTTATCCCCATCGAGCAGATAGGTATGACGCCCGCGCTCGACAAGCGCGACCTCCAACGCGTTGGCAATGCTGGATTTACCTGCCGCACTGAGCCCGGTGAGCCAGATGGCGGCGGGCGTCTGGCTTTTCAACCGCGCTCGTGTATTGGCGTCGACGTCTACCCGCTGCTGCACGACGTCCGAATTCCCGTTTTTCATGCTCATTCCATATCCTGCTCAACGTAAGCGACACGCATGACCTCTTCGATGCTGGTCAGGCCTCGGCTAGCCTTGATCAGTCCATCCTCAAGCAGGCCGCGATGGCCTTGCTTGCGGATCAAAGCCTTCATTTCCTGCAGCGGAGCCTGTCGGTTGACCAATTGCTGCAACGCACCAGTCAACGGAATCAACTCGTAGATCCCCATCCGGCCGCGATAACCTGTGTTATGGCAATGAGAGCAACCGACCGCACGCCTCCAGTCACCCTGCCCACCGCCGCCCAGCGCATGCCACTCGGCCGGCAGCACTGGCGCCTCGTCCGGCTCTGCACAGTGCCGGCACAGCTTGCGCACCAGCCGCTGAGCCTGAACACCGCGAACCGAAGCGGCCACCAGAAACGGCTCGAGCCCCATGTCGACCAGACGAGTGAAGGCCGATGCTGCGTCGTTGGTGTGCAAGGTCGACAGAACCAAGTGACCAGTCAACGCTGACTGGATCGCGATTTGCGCCGTGTCCAGGTCACGAATCTCACCAATCATAATGGTGTCCGGATCCTGGCGGAGAATGGCGCGCAACGCCCGTGAAAAGGTATAGCCGATCTCGGCGTGGGCCTGGATCTGCGTCACGCCTGGCACCTGATACTCGACCGGGTCCTCGACCGTGATGATCTTGTTGCTACCGTCGCGCATCTCGCCGAGTGCGGCATACAGAGTCGTGGACTTACCCGAACCAGTAGGGCCGGTCACCAGCACAATGCCGTTCGGAAAGCCCAGCCACTGCTTGAGCATCTCCAGATGATCGGTTTCGAACCCAAGCCCCCCCAGCGACAGCTCTTCCCGATTCTTGGGCAACAAACGCATCACGATCGACTCGCCAAAAATGCCCGGAGCGGTTGAGACACGAATGTCCATGTCCTTGCCGCTCAAGCGCAGCGTGATACGCCCGTCCTGAGGGAGGCGCTTTTCTGCAATGTCCAACCCAGCGATTAACTTGATACGCGAGCCAACCGCGGGGTAACGCTCGAACGGCTGGACCATCCGCGTATGCAGCACGCCATCCACCCGCATGCGCACCGTGAAACGGATTTCCTCCGGCTCCACATGAATATCCGACGCGCCCGAATCCACCGCCTGCGCCAGCAGGTTGTTCACCAACTCGACGACCGGGGCCTCTTCGATAAGGCTCTTGAGTGTCTGGCTATCGTCACGAAACAGATCGGACACCGCACTCTCGCGACGGATCTGCCCGACCAGGTTATCGATGTCCTGAGCTCTTGCCAGGTGTTGCTTGTGGGATCGATCGGGAAAGGTATAGGTCACCAGATCGATGACGCGCGAATCAGCCAGGTCCCGGGCGATCATGTGCAGATCGCCCTCGGCCTCCCATAGCACCAGATTGTTATCCAACAGCCAATCCAGCCGAACCGGAAGCTGAGCCATGAAGGCATAAGCATCACTGGGCGCAGGCATGGCGGCGGCGGCCATCAATGGCAGCCCGGACTGCTCGGCGAGTACGGCCAGCAGCGCATCTTCGGACAAGGCACCCATACGGATGAGAATCGAGCCCAGCCGGCCGCCAGTCTGCCGCTGCAAGTTCAGCGCTCGCTGCACGTCATCTTCACTGACCATGCCCGCCAGGACCAGACGCTCCCCCAACCTCATCGCAACTCCTCGGATCGCCGGCGCAGCGCGCCGAACGATCAAACGTTCTCAGAGGGCGCATTCTAGCGACCATGCCAGTGCTTTCACACAAAAGCTCATGACCGGGTGAAAACAAATACGGACAGCCGGCACTGAAGAATGAAACGGCCGAGCCGACAACATCCGCATTAATCCCTACAATGCGCCGCTTGCCTGCACTAACTGAAACAGGTTTTACACGATGAAATTCGCCTATGACGGTTTCGATGCTCAGGGTGAGCGCCAGACCGGCCTGCTGGAAGCCGCCAACAAGGTCGACGCCTTGCGCGAGCTGCAACGCAAGGCGATCACGCCCATCGACCTCAAGGCAGATGAAGGCAAAAAGGCCCCCGGCCTGTTCACGCCTCGATTGACGCGACAGCACATCACCCAGGCGCTGCATGAACTGACGCGCCTGATCGAATCCGATGTGTCGATTGCTGAATCGATCGAGGCCATGACCGACGCCGGTCATCACGAACGGATCGACCACGCGTTCGCAGGCATAGCGCGCGCTCTGCAACATGGCGAATCCTTTTCCGAAGCGCTTGCAGGCAGTGGCCTGCCACTGCCTGACTACCTTCTCCACTTGGTGCGTGCCGGAGAGCTCACCGGCGATCTCGCCGGAGCGCTCAAGCGCGCCCAGGAAAAAATGGAATATGACGATCGCACGGCGAACGAGCTCCGCAACGCCTTGACCTACCCCATCATTCTGGTGATCGCCGGCATCGCGGCGGTGCTCCTGATGTTCATTGTGGTGGTCCCGAAATTCAGCGGCATGCTGGACAAAAACAGCGCCACGGACATGCCATGGCTGGCGACCGCCGTGCTGAGCAGCGGCACCTGGTTTAACGCCAACTGGGAGGTGCTCCTCGGCGGGATCGCCCTCGCCGTATTTGCGGGCCTTGCGGCGCTTCGCCAGCCAGCCATGCGCGCCAGCCTTACCAACTGGCTGACACGGCTGCCCGTGATCGGCAGCTGGCTCACTGAAACCGACATGGCGAGCTGGTCCTATACCCTGTCCGCCATGCTCGCCTGCAAGGTCGAGTTGCTCGCGGCGCTGAGCCTGTCTACCGCCTCGATGCGCATCCCCCGCCGGCGTGCCGCCATGCAGGAGGTGATCCGCCAGGTGCGCGCAGGCAAGAGCGTCTCCTCTGCCCTGGAGGAAACGCACACCCTCAACCGCACCGGCATCAATTTGATAAAGGTCGGCGAGCGGACAGGCCGGGCGGCGGAGATGCTCGCATCGCTTGCCAACCTCTACGAAGAAAACAGCAAGAACCGGATGAAAAAGCTCATGGCGCTCATCGAGCCCGTGGCCATCCTGCTGATCGGCTCGGTGATCGGCGTTATCATCCTTGGCATCATCCTGGCCATTACCAGCGTCAACGACATGGCCATCTAACCTCGGAACCCCTATGAAGCTGTCATCTTTCGCCACCCGCCGCAGCCGCGGATTTACCCTGATCGAACTGTTGGTCGTCCTGGTCATTCTCGGCATGCTCGCCGGCCTGGTCGGCCCCCGGCTGTTTTCCAACGTCGACAAATCCAAGGTCAAGACGGCCGACACCCAGGTCAAGATGTTGCGCGGCTCGCTTCAGACCTACCGTCTGGATGTGGGCAGCTACCCCAACACCGAACAAGGCCTCGCCGCGCTGATGCACAAACCTGCGGATGTTGCCAATTGGCAAGGCCCTTACCTCGAAGACGAGCTGCCCAAGGACCCGTGGAACAACCCCTACGTCTACAAGAGCCCGGTCGATAATCTTCAGGGCTTCGCGTTGTATTCCCAGGGAGCCGACGGCAAGCCAGGCGGGGACGGCCTGGATGCCGAAGTAGGCTATCTGGAAAAGTAGCCATGCGAATGCCGGTACGCGGCTTTACCCTGATTGAGTTGCTGGTGGTGATCACCATCATCGGCCTGATTGCTGGCGTCGTTGCGCCTCGCTTCATCAACCTGGGCGACAAGCTGACTGTGAAGAACCAGCTGCAGGAGGTCCGACAGAGGGTCAATGGCCTTCCGCTTTTGGCCCTGCGCAACGGCACCCAGTTGCGCATCGGTGCAAAAGGCGCCCCACTGGATCTGCCAGACGGCTGGCGCGTCCTCGCCAAAACGCCGGTGATTTACCAGAGCAACGGCAGCTGCCTGGGCGGCGAGATCGAGATATGGCAAGGCGACAGCAAACGGGACAGCATCAGCCTTCAGGCACCGCTCTGCCAGTGGCGCTCGTGACCGTATGAAACCCATCTACATCCGACAACAGGGCTTCTCGCTGCTCGAAGCCATCGTCGCCCTGGTGATACTTGCTGGCAGCTGCATGGCGCTGTTCGCCTGGATCAACGGCAGTCTGGTGCAACTGCAGCGCGCCGAACTTTACGTAGAAGCCGGCCCGGCAATCGCCAGTGCCAGCCAGTACCTGAAAACCGTGGACCTGGCCCAGCGCCCCGAGGGTGCATTCAATTCCGGCAACATCACTGTCGACTGGCAGGCGAACGCCATTGAGCTTGACGTATCCCGAACCGCATCCTATGGCGGCAGCAATTTCCTGCTGTCGCTGTACGCGGTCACACTGACCCCGCACACAGCCAACCGCTCCCTACCCCCGCTGCATACCCGCATCGTCAACTACCGGCTCAAGCCAGGCCTGCCCGAGCCTACCGATGGCTTTTGAACGACGGCATCGCAACCAGCGAGGCATGACCCTGCTTGAGCTGCTGGTCGTTATGACGATACTTGCGCTGGTGACCAGCCTGCTGATGCAGGGCTTTGGCACCGCGCTGAGTACCTATGAGCGCGTGCAGCGTCGCCAGAGCGAGGGCATGCCGCTCGAACTGGGCTATCGCTGGTTCTCCGAAACGCTAGCCGGCACTCAGGCCGAACTTGACGCTCCGCGCCATTTCAGTGGCGATGCGCAACGACTCGGCGGCGTCACGCACCAGCCGTTGCAAGGGAATAATGGCCGGGTGAGCTTTTTCAGCTGGCAACTGAGCGAGGCAGAAACCGGCGAATTGAAGCTGTCCTACAGCCAGCCAAATGGCATCGACTGGGAGATCGTACGTTGGCCGGCAGGCAGCCGAGGCCGCTTCATCTATCGCGCCCCAAATGGCTCGGCCGCGGAGCGGTGGCCGTTGCCATCGGACAATGCCATGCAAACTGCAGACGACGGCAGCATTCCGGACGCCATCGCATTGGAAGTAACACCTGCCGACGGCCCGACCCTGCGCTGGTATGCCAACCTGCCCGGGCGCACCTATCCTCGCCTCGACTATCGCGACTTCTGATGATTCTCCCCCCCCCTTCAACAGAAGCAGGCTATGCCTGCGAATCGCTCCCTCAGAGTGAGCCGATGCTGCGCGGCGGGGCTGCCACCTCGAGTTCGCGGGCATGGCCCGTCCATGCAGCGGGGAAGCGCAGCCAGGGCTTTGCACTGATCGCCGTGCTGGGTCTGTTGATGGTGCTGTCGCTGGTCGCCGCGTTCATCTCCAGTTATGCGGAACAACGCCTGGAGCAGACCTTCCAGCTGCGACAGCAGCTGCAGGGCCGCTTGGACCAGGATGCCACGCTCGCCACGTTGCTGCATGTGGTCGCTACACGCCCCCTGGTCCAGAACGCCTATCTGCTGCGCAGCCCACCACCTGCAGAAAGCAGCTATGACCCTTTTTCCAATACGGCAGCCGACGTTGATATCAGCGCCTACCCGCATCTGTTCGTCGATGGCCGACGCTATCAGGGCATCGGCAACAGCAGCTTCGCCCTTCAGGACGAAGGCTCGCTGTTAAGCCTGCTCGACCCGGATCGCGAACGCTGGACAGCGCTGTTCAGGCAGAACGGTCTGACGCCGCAGCAGGCCGAACGCTTTCTCGACCAGCTCCAGGATTACACCGACCAGGACGATCTGCGTCGCCTCAATGGCGCCACCTCGAGCGACTACCTCAATCAGGGACTGGCGCCGCCTCCGCAGCGCCTGATGATCAGCCCCGGCCAAGTGTTCAACCTGCTCGACAGTACCGCCCTGCATGGCCCGCTGCTGGCGATGCTCCCCTTCGCGACCACACGTAGCGGCCAACTGCACAACCTCAACACCGCGCCCGCCGCGGTGTTGCAGACTATCCCCGGGATCGATGAAAACCTGGCCGAAGCCCTTGTCCAGGCACGGCAAATCAAGCCCTTCGCAGACCTGGCGGATGCCAACGAGCGCCTTGGCCGGATCATTCCGCTCGACCCTCTCGCAACCCCCAGCCAGGCCTCGCCGTACCTGAGAATTAAGCTATGGGCGGTCATGGCCGATTGCAGACAGCCGACATGGCTTGGGCTATCATCCACGCCCACTTCCAGAACCACCCCTTGGGAAATAGATTATCTCTTCTCGCTTGACCACGAGCAGCCTTGCCGCACGCCTCAGCCAGTGGCTTTCCCGCCGCTGCTCGAGCCAGCAATGGACGGTTGACCGACACGAAATCCGGCAACAAGCGTACGCTGGCTTGCGGCCTCGCGTTCTGCTGTCGAGAGAGTTAAGCCTTTTTTTCAACCTTGATTTCAGCAAGATTCCAGCAAGCAAACGCCCCCAGGCGCTCCAGCAACAATTGCTGCTGCTCTCTCCCTTCAGCGAGCCTGGCCATTACGCGAACTGGCAGGACGGGCGTGCTCAGCTGTGGATCTGGGACCAGGCTGCGCTGCTGCAGCGCGTGCCGCAAGCCGCGCGCTACAGCATCCTGCCGGATTCCGCGCTGAGCCTGACCAACTCGCTCACCGACGGCGAACGCATGGTGTCAGGCATCAATGGGCTTGAATGGCAGCGCTGGCGAGACGGCCAGCTGATCGACAGCCGCTGGACCACCAACGCCACATCCGAGCTGCCGCAACTCGACCTCGACCTGACCCAACGCAGCCCGCTGCAGGCAGCCGATCGCCAGCTCGTGCAACGCATGGCCCTGGCGGGCGTCGCCGCCATTCTGTTCGCGGCCCTGCTGATCCAGTCAGGCGCCTGGCTGGACTTGAGCCGGCAGCAGGAGCAGCTCGCTATCCAACTGTCGGAACTCGAGGAAGGCAGCCAACTCCAGGCGCAAGCGCGACGGCGCGTCCTGCAAAGCCGGGACCGCTGGCTCACCCGTCAGGCACTGTTCAGCCACCGCCAGGGCGAATTGATTGCGCGTATTGGCGAAGCATTACCATCCAGCGCCAGCCTCTGGCAGCGCTACGACTACCAGCCCGGCCGCCTGCAGATTTTCCTCCTCGACCCGAGCCCGGACCCGCGCGACTACGTCCGCCGCCTGGATGAAACCGGGCTGGTCGATAGCGTCCAGGTACAACCCGAGCCGCGTAACAACATGGTGACGCTGCAGGCCGTCCCCTTTGCCGCCGGAGCCAATCGATGAGCGCCTGGCTGCGGCGTGAATGGGCGCAGGCCCGCGAGCAACTCGACGCCAACCCACGGCTGCGCCTGGGCGTGTTGGCGATCCCACTGATCGCCCTGCTGTATCTGAACCTGCTGCTGGGCGATGCGCGCAGCGAGCAACAGCAGGCCATTCGCGATATCCAGGAACAACTTCTTGATGCCGGCCAGCTGGCCGGGCAGGACGAATGGGTCGAGCGCCTTGACCAGGCGCGTGCCCGACTCGACGATCAGGCCAAGCGCCATTTCGGCAGTGCCGACAGTGAAGCCTTTGCCCGCGCCGACATACAGGCCAGCGCCCAGGCGCTACTTGCCGAACAGAACCTCGAACAGATCCGCATCGAGGTTTCGACCGCGGGCAAGGCCGACCCCGCAACCGGACTGATTCCGCTGCAACTGCGCCTGGCGGGCAATGCACAGGGCGAACAGCTCTATGCACTGATCACTGCCATGGAGACTGCCAAACCCACCTATCGCATCGACAACCTGAACGTGCAGGCACAGCGCGACAGCCACTTGGTCTTCTCGTTAATCGGCACCGCTTGGTACCGCCCTTGGAGCAGCGCCGAATGAATGCGCGACTGATCCTGGCTGCACTGACACTGGTGCTCGGCCTGCCGCTGATCGGCTACCTCTGGCCACAGCCGACGCCCAGCGCCCTGCAGGATACCGAAGAAGGCTGGGCTTGGCCTGAGGCCGCCAGCGAGACGCCACGCGCCGAGCTGCCGGAAAACCTTGCCAACTATTGGCCGGGCAAAAAGCCGACCAACAGCACTGAAGCGGACCCGGCGTCAGCCGATAGCCAGCGTGGGGCGACACAGCATGACTGGAAGCTGATCGGCGTGATTCGCCAGGGCAGCAGCCTCAGCGCCCTGGTGCAGGATCCGCAGCAGAACATCCTTACGCTCAGACCCGGTGACCGGCTGGATGAGCAACGCCGCGTAAGCGAATTGAAGCCGACGTCCCTGCTCTGGCGGGATGACGAAGGCGGCACTGGCGAGTTGCCGCTCTATCCCGAGCCAGCCGCAGAATAGAAAAACCCCGGAACATACCGGGGCCGCCGACATTACGAGAATCTACATGACCTCCAACGCTCAGCCCGGCCAGCTCCGCTGCCGCCTCTCGCGCTTCCCTCTCAGTTTGCTCACGCTGGCCGTTATGCTGAGCGGCTGCGCCATCGATCCCAGCCCTACGCCACTGCCCGAGCCGATTCGCCCGCCGCAGCAGCAGGAAGCCTACGATGCCAACCTGCAGCAGGGCTCGGTGCGTGACGAACAGACGCTCAAGGCGCAGCGCTTTCAGACCACGCCCGGCCGGGTGCGCAGCGGCCCGACCTATGTCGAGGCCAGCGCCGATGCCCTGGGCCAGGACCTCACCGGCCCGGCAATTAGCCTGAACCTGAACAACTTCCCGCTGCCGGCTTTCATCAACGAAGTGTTCGGCAACCGCCTTGGCCTGTCTTTCAGCATCGCCCCCGCGCTTCAGAGCAAGAGCGACCTGGTATCGCTGCGCCTGAACGAGCCCCAACCCCCGGCCGACATCTTCGCCACGGCTCGCTTCGTATTGAATGATTATGGCGTTGCCATCGCCGAGCGCGAGGGCGTGCTGTATTTCCAGGTCGCCGACAACACCGCCAATGACAGCCTGCCGCTGTTGGTCAGCGGCAGCGCCCTTCCCGATGTGCCCATGTCGCACCGCCCGGTGTTTCAGCAGATCCCCATGCGCGTAGTACGCGCTGACTCGATGGTCAGCTGGCTTAACGAAATGTTCGCCGGAAGCAGCTTGCAGGTCAGCAGCGATGCCATCACGAATTCCGTACTGTTGCGCGGCCCTATCGACCTCATACGCCAAGCCAGCCAAGCCATAGAAGTGTTCGATAAGCCGGCACTCAAGGGTAGCCACAGCATGGCCATCAGCCCGGTTTATTCGGACGCAGATGCCCTCGGGAATGCCTTGATTAGCGTCTTGCGAGCAGAAGGATACGACGTGTCTGAAAGCCCGCCGCTTGGTGGTGTTACCGTCTTGAGACTCAAGGACCTGCAGCGCTTGATCATATTTGCCGCAGACCCTGAAGTTCTCAATACAGCCAGGCACTGGGTGGAACTGCTCGATCGCCAGAGCCAGGAGCAGGTCGAAAGCGGCCTGTTTGTCTATCAGGTGCGCAACACTCAGGCTGCCGGCATTGCGACGATGCTTGGCGCGCTCGGCTACAGCGCCAGCATCCCAGATACAGGGCTGAACAACAGCAATACCAGCAGCGCAACGGGCAATAGCGCAAGCAGCCTGACCGGAAGCTCAGGCTTTGGCAGCACCTCAGGCAGCCGCGGTGCAAATAACAGTGTCAGCAGCGGGCCTACGACAATCCAAGGCAACCCCGAGCAAGGCAATGTCGTGGTAGACGCCAACCGCAACGCCATTATTTACAAGGGCAGCGGCCAGCAGTGGCTACAGCTGCGTCCACTACTCGAAGAACTGGACCGCCCCGTGCCCTCGGTGATGATCGATGTGCTCTTGGCGGAGGTAAACATCAACGACCGCGAGGGCCTGGGTATCGACTGGCGTAACATCACCGCCAGCATCGGCGCTACAGACCTGATCCTCGGCACCGCGAATGGCATCGGTGCCAGCGGTCTGAATATCAGCGCACTGAACAGCGCCGGCCAGACCAAAGCGGCGCTCAACGCCTTCTATGAAAACAAGCAGGCCGTGATCCGCTCCAGCCCCAAGCTGATGGTTCGCAGCGGCGAGGAAGCCCATATCGAAGTGGGTAATGAGATCCCAGTTGTAACCGGTACCACGCAGTCTACTGACACAACCAATGCCCCAATCACCCAGACAGTGCAATACCGGAAGACCGGAGTATTGCTCAGTATAAAGCCCACGGTGCAGGCCAGCGGCGTGGTCGACCTGCAAGTCAGCCAGGAACTATCGGAGAGCACCGATACCGGGACCGGCGCAAGCCTCACACCCATCATCAACAACCGCAAGGTAGAAACCACCCTGACGCTGCGTGACGGCGGCTCCGTGATGCTGGCTGGCCTGATCTCCAGCAGCAAGGGCCGCGGTGATACCGGTGTGCCGCTACTGGGCGATATTCCCTGGGTGGGCAACCTGTTCAAATCCCAGAGCGCCAGCGAGAACCGCACCGAGCTGATCGTGATGATCATCCCCTACATCATTCGCGACTTCGACGAGGCACAGAGCCTCACGAGCAGCTATCAGGAACGTCTGCCTCTGAACAGCGCACCAGACCTGGACCGTCGCGGCTTCAACAGGCTCCCCGAAGCCAATCCCACACCACCCACCCTGTAGGAGCGGGCCACGCCCGCGAACCGGTGCCACACCACAACCGGGGCCATCCCGCACACCTTGCACGGCCCCGCCACACTGCCCTCGCCACCAGCCCGCCACACCTCAGCGCCCTAACCTCGCTTCAACGCCATTCCACCCCCTGCAATCGCCCCGCCTGCAGGAGCAGCCCATGGCCGCGAACCGCCCCCACCAAACCAAAGCCATGCCTTACACAACCCCACAGGCGCATACGACACCCGCACCACAACCGCACACCCACCCCTCCCCGTAGGAGCGGCCCATGGCCGTGAACCTGCACTGCTTCCAGAACACCGCCCCTACCGCGCCACCATCAGCCCCCACTAACCCAGCCCACATTTCCAAAAGCAGAGTGTGCGCCTCGGCACCACTAGCAACACCCCCAAACCAGGTGATGACACAGGAATTAAACCACCACCCTCATCGCCAGCCATACGGCGCCATCTATCTGTCGGCATATCCGCACAAAGCCGACAAACGGCTCAATTCCCCGCTAAACCCGCACCAACTCTAGGCCTTACCGCTTAACAGCCGTGATATTGACGGCAATATTTGGTCGTATAAGCCATCAGAGCTAATCCTTTATACTTGCACTTTGATACCGGATCGATATCATCCACCTCGGCCAACCCCTGGGGGGGAGACCCACCCGCCGAATGCCGCTCGTTCCCTTCCGGAAGAGAGCGAGCACCCGTAAACGGCAGGTGAAAGGACGGTTCGAAGGACTTCGAACCAACACAACATTTGGAGTGACTCCGCATCATGAAAAAGACACTACTCGCCCTGGCAGTTTCTGCCCTGAGCATCAACGCATTCGCAGCTAACGTTGACTTCACCGCTGCCTCGCCAGCCGTAAATACCATCGCAACCGAGCTGTCCCTGCCGGCAAGCAACCTTGTCACCACTGCGGACACCTTGACTTGGGATCTGGGCTTCTCGGTTACCACCGCGACCCAGCGTTACATCAAAGTTTCCCTGACAAATGGTGCTAAGTTCACGAACGCCCCAGGCGTCACAGCTGGCGCTGCTGCTGGCGCGCTCTCCCAAGGCGGCGCAGGCCAGAGCTTCGTTATCATGGAAGTCACTCCAGCCGCAAACTTGGCACCGACTGATGATGTCGTCCTAACCCTGAATAACCTAACCCTGACTGGCAAAAACGAAGTCGGCGTTAGCTACCAGCTTTTCGAGACCGCTGTTGATGCCGTCAATGGCACCAACGCACTGGTTAACGTAGCTGCCAAGCCTTACATCAAATTCGGCACTGGCCTGGTTGCTACCTTCCAGCCTTTCAGCGTTCAGCGCGTAATCGATGTTGCGGCTAACCCCACGTCCACCGCTTTCACTGGCGCCCTGGATGCCAACAGCGCCAAGATCGGCGCGGTCGCGATCGACGCAGTTCCAAGCTTGGTCAACTACAGCATGGCGCCCGTTACTCTTGCCAGCCTCGTAGGTGCAGGCACCGCGCTGGAAGTCGAAGGCGACTTCTCTGCAGGCCTGAAAACTGCTGGCGCGCTGGTCCCAGCTGCTGTGAAGCTTGCCGGTGATGCAACTGACGCTACTGGCACTCCGGCCAGCTCGCTGACTTCGACCAAGGCCACATTCGTAATCGACGCAACAGTGCTAGGCAACCCGGCCACTCCAGCTTATGTTGACGTTGTTTACCACGTTGCCGGCGGCGCAGCCAACACCATCGCACCGTCCAGCTACACCGCTAACTACAAGGTCGTTCCGGCTGCTAACACTACTACTGCTGGCGTGAACATCGGCAAGATTGGTGAGCTGGCCAAGAACGGCGCTTCCCAGTACGTTGACCTCGCTCTGAAGCCGGGCGGCGCTTACGAGAACTTCGTTCGTATCTCCAACAAGACCAACGTTGCCGGTAATGTTTACATCACCGTCATCGCTGACAATGGTGCCCAGCAGACCATCAACCTGAGCGACATCGCTGGTCAGTCCGCGTCCCTGGCTGCCCGTTCCTCCACCACTCAGATCAGCGTCAAGCAGATCTTCGACGCTGCCGCCGCCAAAGGGCTGGTATTGGCCGGTGAGGGCAAGCTGCGCCTACTGGTTGATGGTGAGTTCCCGGCTACCGGCACCACCACCAATGCCAACGATTACGGCCTGAGCGTTCAGAGCTACACCGTTGCCAAAGACGGCAACAGCTTCGCCACTTTCTAAGCTTTATTTGAAAGCGGTTTAGCTGGATGAAAGGGCAGCCCACGGGCTGCCCTTTTCTTTGTCTGTAACCGACAGCTATCGCACCAACGACTCATATCGTAACGTCCCGTACACCGCTGCTGATGCGCACCATGGTTTAATAGTTTCCGACCAAGCCTGATACTACGGCGCCCGTACCAGATCGAAACGCAGATGACGACTCCTTCATCACCGACTGCTCGTAAGCTTCCCGCTGCCGACGGAATACGCGGCGCTGCCTGTCTTATAGTGCTGGTCATGCATGGCCTGAGCTTTTGCTGGCCGCAAATATTTCCTGAGCTTAGGGGCGGTGGTAAGTATGGCGTCTGGCTGTTCTTCGTGCTCAGCGCCTTTCTGCTTACCCTGCGCTTGCAACAAAAAGGGTTCGGCGTCGGCAATCTTGTCGATTACGCCCTGGGCCGCAGCCTGCGCATCCTGCCCCTCTATGCACTGGCGTGCCTGTTCTATTTCGCAGTTGGCCACGGCATTCAGACCACCGAGCAACTGTGGTCAGCCCTGACTTTCCAGCAAGGCTTTATCCACCTCTGGACCATTCCGGTGGAGTTCAAGTTTTATCTGTTATTGCCACCGCTTGCGTGGGCCGGACTGGCGCTGCAACGGCGCCTCGGCAGCGCAGGCTCGCTGATCGGGGCGGTCGCTTTGCTAGTTGCGCAACAAGCACTCTGGCCCTATTGGGCGACGCCTGAGAGTTCAGCCAATACGCGCTGGTACATTCCGTCCTTTCTTTTTGGCATCCTGGCAGCTCTACTGCTGCCGGCAATGCGCAGTCTGCCCCGACATAGGCTGGCTACGCCCTCTGCGCTGTTTACCCTGGGCGTATTGTGCTTGGCACTTCCCGGCGCTCGGCTATGGCTGTTCGGGACGCCCCTAAGCGGTGACCTTCTGGACAAGCATCTGTACCTCAGCCTGCTCTGGGCTGTTTTCGTCCTGCTGCTGGTAGACGGCGACGGAATCGTGGGGCGATGGCTGTGTAGCCGTCCGATGGCGTTTCTCGGCGCCATCAGCTATTCAGCCTACCTATTCCACTTGCTTGTCATGCTGCCCATAACCACACGCTGGCCAGAGCAACCAGCAGCGTTTGCCGCGTCCATCATTCTTTCCGTTGCGGCCGGAGCATTGGGCTACTACCTGGCCGAACGCCCGCTTGAACAGGCGCGCAAGCGAATGGCAGGGTCATTCCAGCGGGCAAGCCGGAGTGAGTCACAATCGCCATCCAATTAACCAGGCCCTTCGAGAACAATAAAAGGAGACTCCGCAGCCTGCGCCGCGCTGATTTCAGCAAACCGCTACCAAGCTTCGTCAGATTCTCAAGCGCAGCGTGCCGTACCTAAGCTCAAAGCCAATAAGGCCGGCGCAGGATTAGCGGTTGACGGCCACGCACGCACCGCTGCCCACCCGAGTGCTTCACTCGTGTCAGGCGCCAGCGTCGAACGCATAACCTGCTGGACTAGTGGGAGCAGCCATGTACTGCGGCAAGCCCGCCGCTGGGGCTGGTGGCCCGAGCGGCAAGACTCTGACTCTGCTTCGGCGGCTTCGGCGCGCCGGGGTGCGCCGGGGTGCGCCTCTTCAACTGGGCAAGGTGCTTCGTAGCCTGGTAATACGCTCCTCACAGACTACATAGTGATCGCTTTGAAGCAGCGTCTGCCGCTGTTGTTCGTCATGTATTGCCAGCGTATGGGCATCACTGCCGCCGACCCGATGAATATAGTCGCCAATGAACTCGCAGTTACGTAACGAAGCCCAGTCGGTATCGTGGCGGTTGAACAACTGCAATGTCAGGTAGTAGTCCTCCATGAACTTCATGTCTTCGTGATAGTGAAGCCGGCCAAGATCTATCTTGTCCAGATTCAGCATGAAGCTATGGAGCGGCGCATGGTTAAGCCGAATGAACTCTTCGTACGAAAACCCGTATTCATAGGTTCGATCCCGTTTGAGGATCATGCCGGTCAGTGCGTCCACGCTGGTGGCATACACCCGCCCAAAGGTCGCGTTCTTGCCACTGGTTTGCAGTCTGCCAAGCAAGCTTCGATACGCCTCGGGAAACAACAGGTCGTCATAATCCAGAAATGCTGCATACCCTTTTCCCACCGACTTGAGCGACTCGTTAAGCATCAACGAGCGCAGGTCTGGGTTACTTTCACTCGAGTAGTAAGGGCGAATGATCGGCTCGCAGCCTGCAGCCCATGGTACCCGCGACAGTTCCTCACCAAGCCGGCTCAGATCGTCCTCATCCAGATCCTGCACCGCAAGGTGCAATTTGACCTTGCAGTCGACCTGAGTCACAAGCGACAGCATTGCATTGGCAAGCAGATCCAGGCTGGCATTCCGATGGAAACGGATCACCGTCGAAACCGTAGGCAGGACTTCACCTGACGCTGCTTCGCCTGGCAAGAGGCGGAAGCAGGCGGCTTTGCATGCAACCTTGTAACCCTTGAGGTTGTTGAAGTCCTTTGCAACCTCCATCCCGGCACGCTTCCAGAAGCCAACATCAAAATTGGTCGACGTCGGATCGTGAAGAAAAGCAGGATCGTTGAGCACGCTGGGAGATACGGCAAAGCCGGGATGACGTAGCGCCATCAGCAGCAGCGACTCGATGCACGTCGCGGGGAACAGGTACAGCTGATTGAAACGCAGCGTGTAGGCGGCTGGCGCTTGAGCCTCGTCGATACAGCGTATGCCTTTTTCACCTAGGGCAGCGGCAAGCGATGCGTCGCTTGTAGCGACACCACATCTCTGGAACAGCGCTGACGAGGCCAGACAGTGAATGAATTTGCGCCGCGCCTCGCCATCTTCAGCGAGCTGTCGACCTACCTCATCCGCCAGGTCGATGCGAACCAGCATATCCGAGCGAAGTTGAGGCTCGAGATAGTGGGTGTCGTTGAAGCCATAATTACTCAGTGCCCGACCGATCGAGTTCAGATAACCGTAGCCGAAGCGGGTATCCGGCTCGAGATGCGCGCCCTCGGCCCACTCGTTCCAAGCGTTCACCACCACGAAACGACGATCCGCAGGCAACTCCTTCACGGAGTACTGTATCAAGTGCTCAAGCCATTCCTGGAACTTACCGGTGGTGAAGCGATGCAACAGTATCGCCTCGGTGCCATAACGAGCGGTGTTGTCCCAGGTCGGAACCAGCGAACGGAACAGGACGTAATCGTTGTCCAGCTGCTTGTGCATATAGTGGTCGGCGACCTCCGAGTAATCCAGCACACTGCCGTTGATCGGGCCGTAAGGATTCAACTCATGACGGATATCGGCTACCGCACCACCTGTCCAATCATGAAGGACACGCTCTACGGCTGCATCCATGCCGTAATGGGCCGGCGATACGGCACCGCGGGTCAGCGTCGCGACCACGTACGGCGCAGGCACGTCGTTTCGCTCGCACTCTTCCCGCCAGATTCGTAAATAATCTTCCACATGCTCCATGGCCGATGGACGATAGACAAACAGTACTGGCCGACCCTCGACCTTGATGTATCGCCGGTCCTTGAAGAACGGGACCATATAGCGGATGAAGGCGAGTGCGTCTTCAGGGGAGTAAACCTGACCGAGCAGGATTTCCTTCTCGTTACCGTCCCAGCGACGTGTCCAGTTCTCGTTGGCCCAGCAGAAGCTGAAGGGCATATCGATGTCCGGGTTATCCAGCAGCATCTGTGCCGGCTTTTCCAGGATCAGTTTTCCGGAGAACCAGTAATGGTAGAAGATCAGTCCATTGACCCCCGCCTGGCGCATCATGTCAGCCTGTAAAGCGAGCTGCTGGGGCGAATCCAGATGGTAATAGCCTAGATCCGGGTGAGGAATATGCTGCTGATAGTGCCCTTCGAATAGAGGGTTCGCTGCCGCGACTTTGTGCCACTCGGTGAAGCCTTTCCCGTGCCACGCGTCATTCTCTGGCGTCGGGTGGAACTGCGGCAGGTAGTAGGCCAGCACCTTGATGCTGTCATGCACCAACTCAGCCGAAAAGTCGTGCTGATCTTCGTAATACTGTTGTGGCTCACGAGAGAGCGCCTGGGATTCGATACGGTAGTTGCGCCCTTCGTGCAAGGTGCTAAATACCAATATCAGCCGCTCCAGGGCATGCGCCAGCGTCGCATCCGCCGCGATCGGCTCTTCCGCAAAGTCGTTGTAGTCAAGCGGCAACGACAGAAATTCGCGCAGAGCGGCGCCTTTACCCCAGAACATGCTGCCTTGGGGAAATTCCGTCTTGTCGAAGTCGGCCATGTCCAACTTGGTGTGCCGACGCAAAAGTGCTTTTGCAATGTCCTGATTGTCACTCCAACCACTGCTGTCCCAATGAGCGACGTGATCGCCTGCTGGATAAACGACCTTCGCGTCGCCACCGAACAGATTCAATATCTGCGAAACGCCCGAACGGCTTCCACATAGCGAACTCATGATTTCGCCGAACCAGCCTTCCAAACTTTCTCTATGAGGGCTTTTTTTCGTATGGAAATGTGCGATTACATCGTAATCGGCAAGCGTTTTTCCAAACTGAATCACGAGCGGGGCAAGGTCACGCCCACGATTGGGCACACGCTCCACGACAACCTGGCGAACCTGAGGGAGTTTCGACTTGAAGGTTGATTCCCAGTCATGGCTCGCCTGATGTTCAGGTATGGAGATATACAGGTCGAAAGATAAAGGGATATTTCCCAGATACTCCAGGCACTCGTCCGCCATGTCTTCATAGAACAGGTGCAGGTGAATGCCGACACTCAATGTCGGGAGCAAAATATCATCTTGCTGGTAGGGGTTCAGGTAGTACGGAACGACCTTGTAAAGGCTGTACTCCTCTGAGCTCGACGGCACTAAGCCGCTGCTGACTGTGTATTCGGAAGCCGGCGCAACCGGCTGATGTGTCTTCGAGCGAACCAGCCCGATAGCATGGCGAACCCCTCCCCGACGAGCCTCGACGACGAACTTGCCAGCAAGCCTTGGTTCGTCCATCAGTAGCCGAGCCAGGCGGACCCCTTTTTCGGCGGCAGTACGGCGAGGCACTGGCCGAGCACTTCCCCCGGCTACGGTAGGCACCATGCGGCCTTCCCGGTAACCGTGGCGCAGGTAATGCACCAGCGGATTGATATCTAACAGCCGCACGTCCGGATATCGCTCCAGATAACCGTTTACAGAGAATGACGCGGCAGGGTTTCGCCCCTCTTTCCATCCAAACTCGACGAAATGGTCAAACGGGTCCATTCCCGCTTCGACCACATCCGGGTAGGCCTGCCGATAGTAGCTAGCGTCAAACAGGCCACTCTGCATGAGCTGACGGCGAAGATGCTTGTTGCGAAGCTCAGCCAGGCCAGCCCGGTTGGCCAATGCACGTATGAGATGTTTGAGCGCCACGCGTCCGGAACGGGATACGTTCAAGGCATGTTCTAAACGCTGGATGTTCTCAAGCTTGTCACTCAACGAGGAATCCAGTCTTTGTATTTCCGCGTAGCTAGAATGCTGAACCCGCTGAAGTTCGTCCGCTTGTTCGGATAGCGATTGTTTCAGGCGATATACCTGCGACTGCTGCTCATCTTTCTCCTCGGCCAGTCGCATGATCTCGGCCTCGCTCTTGCGAGACAACTCAGTCAACTGCCCCGCAAGCGCGGTGGCCTCCTGCTGCGCCGCCGAGAGAGCGGCCCTCGCCTCATTGGCCTGCGCAGCCAGATTGGCCGAGATGGTTTCGGCTTCGTCCAGCCTCAAGGCCAGGTTGCGGCCTTTATCTTCAAGCGAATAGAGCAGCCGATAGGCAGGGTAACGCCCCATCATTGCCGTATAGAGCGCCTCGATCCGCGCAACGACTTCGTCGCCATCCTCGCGCCTGCCATCGGTTAGCTCACACAGCAGCTCATGAAGCTGTTGTGCATCTGCGGTCACAGCGGCATCCAGGCGCAAATCTTCCGGGCCGAAGGCGGTATGGCGCAGAGAACGCTCAAGGAATTCGTGCTGGTATTCGATGCAGTCCTGGCTTTGCGTAGAAAACGGCAAACCAAGCGAAGTGGAGATACGCTCAAGCTGAACCAAGGGTTCACCGAGTAGCTGATCGTAGTCGACGAATACGCGCCGGCCATTCGCGGTGTGCTTGATGGAAAGCAGCATGTGTTCGAGCCACAGGAGATAGCTCTTCTCCAGCGCGAAACCGTTTCTTCTGGCCAACGAGTGGGCGACGCTCATCGGGTTGCGACAGGCGATTACGAAACTGACGTCTAGCTTGAGATGAGCAAACACGTCAACCCAGAACGGCATGAGGCGACACATGCGAGGGTCTTTCAAGCCGAAGATTGTGGTGTCGGCCAGTTTGTCACGTAGCAGCTGAACAGCTCGTAACTTGAGTGCTTCAACTTCCGGACGCTCGAATTCCTGCGGCGTCAGGGGGGCCAGCGTATGCCAGTCGTGCCCCATTTCCGCCAGAAGATCGACATCGAAAGCAGTGATATCGATATCTTCCCAGAAGCCTTTCTCGTTATTGCCCGTCTCAGCTTGCAAGAGGCGGTTGCCAAGATCGACGCCCAGCACCTGCAAACCTCTGGTTATGGCGCTTGTCCCACTGCGGTGCATCCCCAGCACGACGACTATACGTTTCTGCTCCATATTCAATCTTCTTCGATGTTCTTGAGTGTAAGGTCCGACACGCAGTTGAAATCTACTGTCCCAGTCGCCATGTTGTCGCCGATAGGCAAGACACGGAAAAGGCATGCGTCCAGCAGCCGGTGAAGATATGTTTCACTTTCTCCTACCGTGCCGGTAACGCCTGCGTTTAAAAAGTAGGTGCCGGGGTTCAGCCGGCATTGGAAACTGAACTCGACCTGGGCAACAGATCCTTTCCTGACAAGACCGACAGCACCCTGAAGATTCGCCGCGCTTACCGAACCACCCAGTTCGACGCCACCAGGCGTTTTGATCATCATCCCGAATCGAACCGCGGTGGCGCCCTTCTCGAACCGCACCTGGTAGGTATAACGGTACGTGTCGCCGCGCTTGAGACAATTTACGGGCTCGCCTGTGCGGTCGACGAGCTGCGGTCGCTCGATCCATGCCCCATGCGACTCGTAAGACAGCACGCTTTGAGAGATGAGGTGGGGATCATAAAAAGCATCCATGTCCTCTGAATCGAGGTCCTGTGTCGCTCTGGACACATTCGAAATTGCAACTTCGGACCCGCCTGCATCTTTGACTTCTCCGCCAGAAATGATCTCTTGCCTGATACTCGCAACCTTTTCTCGCGGGGCATAGAGCAACTTCTGATACTTGCCGATAATGCTTTTAGGAGCGCCTTCAATAAGCTTCTCGCCACTGTCAAGCAGCATGGCCCTATCGCATAACTCCACCACCGCACTTCCCGAATGCGATACAAACAGGATGGTGGCGCCGCTTTCCTTGATTGCTTCGATCCGAGCGAAACATTTCCTTTGGAACAATTCATCGCCGACCGAAAGGGCCTCGTCGACAATGAGTATCTGCGGCTCGACATTGATTGCCACAGCGAATGCAAGGCGGACCATCATTCCACTGGAATAGGTTTTTACTGCCTGATCGATGAATTCGCCGATTTCTGCAAACGCCTCGATCTCACTGAAACGCGCATCGGTTTCCTCGCGACTCAAGCCGAGAACGGCTGCGTTCATATAGACGTTTTCACGCCCGCTGAACTCTGGGTTGAACCCAGACCCAAGCTCGAGTAGTGCGGCGATCCGTCCATTAGTGGTAATGGTCCCATGGGTAGGGTTAAGCGTGCCGCAGACCAACTGAAGCAGTGTTGATTTACCGCTCCCGTTGCGCCCAACGATCCCGACCGTCTCGCCTTTGCGTATATCAAAGGAAACGGCGTTCAGCGCCCAGAACTCTCTGAAATACTGCTTTCGATCTCGCGCCAGCATCTGAAAAAGGCGATCGCGAGGCTTGTCATAGATATGGAAACACTTGCTCAGGTCATGCACGGAAATAGCAAGTTCAGAGGACATCGGCGAAGCCCTTACGTGTCTTTTGAAACCACGCGAAACCCATATAAAAGAATAACAAGGCAGCGGCGTAGTGTTTTGCCATTCCCAACCAATTGGGCGTCTCTCCGAGAAAAAGAAGCCCTCGAACCGCTTCAATAGCAGGCGTCAGAGGATTGATAGAGAGCAGGTGCCGGTATTCTTCTGGCAAAGCTGTTATCGGATAGAAGATCGGAGAGAGAAACATCAGCACCGATGTAAGCAACCCGATGAACTGCCCAACATCACGAAGAAAAACACCTATCGAAGCGAGAAACCAGACAAGCCCAAGTATGAATAACATCAGAGGCAACAAGACGACAGGCAGCAGAAGCGCGGTTGCATGGATGTCACTGAAAAGTACGGCGTAAACAAGCAACCAGACACTAAGACTTACCAGAAAATGAAAAAGCGCAGATCCCATCACCACAAATGGCAATATCTCCAACGGAAACACGACCTTTTTTACATAATTAGTATTGGCAATGATGAGGTTAGGCGCACGCGTTACACAGTCGGCGAACAGATTGAATACGATCAGCCCTGCGAACAGCATCAAGGCAAATTCTGTTTTTGACTCGTTTGCTACGCTCCAGCGTGCCTGGAATACGACGCTGAACACGAACGTATAGACAGCCAGCATAAAAAGGGGGTTAAAGAACGACCACAACAATCCCATGATGGATCCGTGGTAACGCCCTATGACCTCCCGCTTGGAAAGCGCCAATATGAGCGAGCGGTTGCGGTAGAAACTGGCAGCCGCCTCACGTGGAGACAGTGAGAAGTGCTGCATCAGTCGAACACCTCGGCGTCGCGAAAGGCATCCCCGGCGCTGTCTTTTGCTGAAAGGGACGGTGTGAGGTCAACAGGCCAGTCGATTGCCAGATCCCCGTCGCTCCAGATGATGGAGCGTTCATACTCAGGTGCGTAGTAATTCGTAGTCTTGTAGAGAAACTCGGCGGTTTCCGAAAGCACAACGAAGCCATGGGCAAAGCCTTCCGGCACCCAAAGTTGGTGCTTGTTCTCGGCACTGAGAATGACGCCTACCCACTGACCAAAGGTCGACGAGCTGCGGCGGATATCCACGGCCACATCGAATACTTCGCCCTGGACGACACGCACCAGCTTGCCCTGCGGCTGTTGTACCTGGTAATGCAGCCCGCGCAGCACGTTTTTCACTGAGCGGGAGTGGTTGTCCTGAACAAAGGAGACGGCCCGACCCACCGCCTCCTCGAACTGGCGCTGATTGAAGCTCTCGAAGAAAAAGCCGCGCTCGTCCCCGAACACACGCGGTTCCAGCAGAAGTACCTCGGGGATCGCCTGGGGGATCGCCTTCATCAATACACCCGCTCCGTCAGCAAACGCTTGAGGTACTTGCCATAGCCGTTCTTCGACAGCGGCTCGGCAAGCCGCTCGAGCTGCTGAGCATCGATCCACTGATTGCGGTAGGCAATCTCTTCCGGACAAGCGACCTTGAGCCCCTGACGTCGTTCCAGCGTTTCGATGAACTGTCCAGCCTCAAGTAGGGATTCGTGCGTGCCGGTGTCGAGCCAGGCGTAGCCACGCCCCATGATCTCCACGCTGAGCGTGCCCTGTTCCAGATAGGCCCGGTTCACATCGGTGATTTCCAGTTCGCCGCGCGCGGAAGGCTTGATGCGCTTGGCAATTTCGACCACCTGGTTGTCATAGAAATACAGCCCGGTAACGGCGTAGCTGGACTTGGGCTGCACCGGTTTTTCTTCGAGGCTGACCGCACGGGCCTGATCATCGAACTCGACCACGCCGTAACGCTCAGGGTCATGCACGTGATAGGCGAAAACGCTCGCACCCTGTTCCCGCAGCGTGGCGTTGTGCAGCAGGTCGGCGAAATCATGCCCGTGGAAGATATTGTCACCCAGCACCAGCGCGCAGTGATGCCCATCGAGGAACGTCTCTCCGATAAGGAAGGCTTGCGCGAGGCCGTCCGGCGAGTCCTGCACGGCATATGAGAGCTCCAGCCCCCACTGCGTGCCATCACCCAGTAGCTGCTGGAAGCGTGGCGTGTCCTGTGGGGTGGAGATGATCAGGATTTCCCTGATACCGGCAAGCATCAACGTGCTCAACGGGTAATAAACCATCGGCTTGTCGAACACGGGCAGTAGCTGCTTGGAAACCGCGAGGGTCGCAGGGTGCAGACGGGTGCCGGAGCCACCGGCCAGAATGATGCCTTTGCGCTTCATAAGTCCTCAAGGCCGTCGGGTGGCCAGTGCAATATGGGAAGGGGATTCGGAACGCTGTAGCGCCTGGTCGAGATGCTCGTTCGCCACTCTGGCGGCCACCTCCACCGGTACGACTTCATGCAGCATGCGCTCGGCATGCTCCTGCCAATGGGGCAGTTGAAGATCAAAGGTGGATCGCAGCTTGCGTGTGTCCAGTAACGAACTGGCCGGACGCGCCGCAGCCGCCGGGAACTCGGCGGCACGGATCGGCAGAATGCGCGCATCCTCGACCCTGAACTTCATACCCAGGCCTCGCGCCGTGCGAATGATGAAACGGGTGAACTCATGCCAGCTGGTCTGCCCGCCCGCCACCAGGTGATAGGTGCCATAGGCCTGTACTGCGAAGTCGGGATCATGCCGCAGGCGCTGGATCATCAGTGCGCTGACGTCAGCAATCAGCTCGGCGCTGGTGGGCGCACCGACCTGATCGACCACGACGTTCAGCTCGTCGCGCTCGCAGGCAAGGCGCAGCATGGTCTTGGCGAAGTTGCGTCCACGGCAGGCGTATACCCAACTGGTCCGCAATATCAGATGGCGGCATCCCGAGGCCTTGATCAGCCGCTCGCCCTGCAGCTTGGTTCTGCCGTATACATTCAAAGGCGCGGTTGGCCCGTCCTCACGCTGAAACCCAATCGCGGTGCCATCGAATACATAGTCAGTCGAGTAATGGACCAGCAGTGCATCCAGTTCCTTGGCGAGTGCGGCCAGCTCGCCAGCGGACGTGGCGTTGACCAACGCTGCACCCGCCTCGTCGGTTTCCGCCTTGTCCACGGCCGTGTAGGCTGCGGCATTGACGATGACATCAGGTCGGCACTGGCGCAGCAGCGGTGCCAGGGTTTCCGGTCGTGACAGATCGGCTCGCTGGCGATCGCAGGCAATGACTTCACCCAGCGGCGCCAGCGCACGTCGTAGCTCCCAGCCCACCTGGCCGTTTGCGCCAAGCAAAAGGATCTTCATTGGTACTGCCTGCTGACCCACTCTCGGTAGGCGCCACTAGTGATGTGAGTGACCCAGTCCTGGTTGTCCAGGTACCAACGCACGGTTTTGCGGATGCCGCTCTCGAAGGTTTCAGCCGGCGACCAACCCAGTTCCCTGCAGATCTTGCTCGCGTCCACTGCGTAGCGGCGGTCATGCCCGGGCCGGTCCTTGATGAACACGATGGCATCACGATAACTCTGTCCGTCAGCTCGCGGACTTTCCTGGTCGAGGATGTCACACAGGGTGGTCACCACTTGCAGGTTCGTTTTCTCGTTGCAGCCACCCACGTTGTAAGTTTCGCCCGGTGTGCCTGCTTCGAGCACGCGGCGAATGGCCGCGCAGTGATCCTTGACATAGAGCCAGTCCCGCACTTGCTGGCCGTCTCCATAAATTGGCAGCGGTTTGCCGGAGAGCGCGTTATGGATGACGAGTGGAATAAGCTTTTCGGGGAAATGATAAGGGCCGTAATTATTCGAGCAGTTGGTGGTCAGCACTGGCAGCCCGTAGGTGTGGTGATAGGCACGGACGAAATGGTCCGACGCGGCCTTCGAGGCCGAATAGGGGCTGTTCGGCTCGTACTTTTTTTCTTCGCAGAATGCTGGGTCGGTGGGCTCGAGCGAGCCATAGACCTCATCGGTCGAGACGTGCAGGAAGCGAAAGGCGCTTGCCTGGTCTTCCGACAGGGATCGGTAGTACCCAAGCGCGGCTTCCAACAGGCGGAAAGTGCCGACGACGTTGGTCTGCACGAATTCCTCCGGGCCGTCGATCGACCGGTCTACATGGGATTCGGCAGCGAAGTTGATGATCGCGCGGGGCCTGTGCTCCTGCAGGAGATCAGCAAGCTGCTGCTTGTCCGTGATATCACCCTGGACGAACTGATGGCGACTGTCGCTTTCGAGGCCCTTCAGGTTTGCCAGGTTACCGGCATAGGTCAGCTTGTCGAGGCTGATGACAGGCTCATCGCCAACAGCCAGCCAGTCCAGGACAAAATTCGCCCCGATGAAACCGGCGCTGCCGGTCACAAGAATGGTCATGAATCAGATTCTCCGGATGCTGGCAGCGATGATCAGGCCAACGGTACCAAAGCCCGTCTGGCGATAAACTCCAGCTTTCTTGAGCAAATAGAGGCGCCGCAACAGGTTTGCGTCTCGCGCCGCCTCGAAACGGGCGAGCGCAACCCCGCTGCGTTCGTCAAGCAGCCCTGCGCAAGTGCGCAACGCCGTAAGATTTTTCTCAGTCCATTCGCGAAACGTTCCGCCGAACATCATGCGTACCCGGGTAAGCCGATCGCGCATGGAGTTGTTCGAGCCAATCAGGTTTCCACCATGCTGGCGATAGTTCAGCGTCGGCTCAGCATCGTAGAACACGTGACCACCGCAGCCGCTAACCAGCAAGTAGCAAAGCCAGTCATGGGATACGACCGGAGCTGTCGGCGGGACCCTGGCCAACAGAGTACGGGCCGCCTTGTTCAGCACCATGGTGTTAGCGCCGGCCAGGCTTTGAACAAGCGCGTTCTTGAAGCTAGGTGCCCGTGCGAACAGCGGCGAATGGCCAATAAAGCTACCCCCTTCGTCGATCAGCCGCGTTCTGGAGCAATAAACTGCTGGACTTTTTGCACTCGTGCAGGCAATCCGAGTGATCGCCCTTTGAAGCTTGTCCGGGAACCAGACATCGTCTTGGTCGCAGAAGGAGAAGAAATCCGCTTCGATCTCGGGGTTGCGCACCAGTGAGAGGAAGTTCTGTGCAAAACCGATACGAGGCCCGTGAAGCAAGCGCACCCGATCCGACCCCAGGCGTTGCTGAAACCGCTTGATTATGACCAGCGTGGAATCCGACGATCCATCGTCCGAAATATAAAGCGTCCACTGGCGATGAGTCTGTTGGGCGATCGAGCTCAGCTGCTCGTCGAGGAAGCGCGCACCGTTATAAGTGGTGAGCAGGATCGCCACATGCAGGCCGGCCTCACCTGCGGCCAGGGAGCTCGGCGGACTGACATTGGTGGAACTCATTAAAGGAAAGCTACCTCGCAAACATCCGTGTTGTTAGTCATAGGCAATGCATCGCACCGATCGAATCGACTCAAGCCAGCATCGACACGTGCCTTGCAGGCTTGGCCTACCCCGAGGCTCTCGGACTATCGAAAGCTGTCTGATGCCATCTCCAACCCATACAGGCTGCCCGCTAAAGGAGTAGAAGCGCACCACCCGAAAGCCCTTAGGCTAAGGGCGGCTATTAGAGGGCGCGTATTCTACAAAAGTTTCTGCAAATTGCTGCGCTTTATCGTGGGTGAGGTATATATCCGACGGGCGACAACTGGGGCCTGGCTTCGACAGACAGCAAGTAGCTGCTTTGTGCTCGGCAGCCCGGCTTGGCCAGGAAAACTCGATGTGGGCGTCAACACCCTTACGCAGGTATGGGGGTTCCAACACTCGACGCGATTACCCTTTGGAATGGGCCTTCGCCACGTATCAAGCGAATCTTGCCACCCATCCTGGTCGGCATATACCGAGTAGCCTCCTAACGAGTTGGCTTTCGTCCGCATTTAATAGCGTCGACCGGCAAGCTCAACGTAACCTCCCGCACGGCCTGTGTTGCTGAATCTATGCGCATGGTTTGCATCGCACCACCATACGACCGCATCAGGCGTAACTGGCGATGAATCGCCATCGCTACAGCGACGAGACGATGCCCTGGAGTCTGTAAAGCAGTCCTGGGATCGATCGATGCTGAAGGCCCAGATCAGAACCGTGCCTTATCCTGCAACGCGCCTACGATAAGTTTCTGCCGACCCTGGCGGCTGTTGGTGCGACTCGGATGATTAGGCTCGCCGTACAAGGCGCGCAAGACCGCGAACAGAGCGCAGAATCATCGGGTTAACGGGATGCTGATGACAGCGTATCTACCTTAGCGCGTGCAAAGCGGCTCAATATCAGCAGCAGCCCGCCGGAGAGGAACAGCGCCGGCAGGCTGGCGCCAACCTCGGGCCAGGCATTTGCCAACAAATGGTAGACAGCCGCACCGCAGCCCCACGCCAACAACGTTTCCCAGCGCAACATCGTGCCGGCCATTTGCAGCCGGCCACGCCTCCTGAGCAGGTAGTGATCCACCAGCACAACACCAAACAGTGGGGCGAATACCGAGCCGATCAGCAGCAGGAAGTTCTGGTATTCCGCCAGTGGTGCGAACCAGGCGATCACGGTGCACAGCGCACCGATGACCAAAGCCAGCCGCTCGACCTTGAACGGCAGCAGAATGCCAACCGAGACTGCAGCCGAATGGATATCGGCAAAAGCATTCTCGGACTCGTCCAGCAGGATCAGCAGCAACGGGATGCCAAGTCCAGCACCCGCCAGCGCCAACAACAGCGCGTTCACTTCGCCGCTATCGGCAAAGGCCAGGGTATAGGCGACACCAAGGCTCATCAGCCAGACGTTGCCGATGAAGAAGCCCAGCACCGTGCCGCCGAAAACACGCCGCGCCGCCTTGCCGAAGCGCGAGTAGTCTGCGATCAGCGGTAACCAGGACAACGGCATGGCGATGGCGATATCGAAGCCCAGCGCAAATGGCAGCGAGCCGTCGCCCTGACGTGCCCATAGGGCCCGGAGATCGGCCTTGTCGAACAGGTTCCAGGTCAGCCAGATGCAGGCGCCGAGCAGCAGCCAGATGCCCCACCGGCGCAAGATCCGACGGACGAAAGTCAGCGGGCCGGTGATCGCCAGCAACGTCGCCAGCGCACCGAAGAACAACGTCCAGAGCGCGGGGCTGACCCATCCGCTCTGCTCGCCAAACGCACGCGTCGCCAGCAAGCTTGCCGCGTCGCGCATGATAATGATCTCGAAGGCGCCCCAGCCGACTAACTGGACCAGATTCAACAGCGCCGGCAACACCGCGCCGCGGTCGCCCAGCGTGCGCTTCAGATTCGCCATTGACGACAAGCCGGTGTCGCTGCCTATCACCGCGACCGCACCGAGCAGTATCACGCCTACTGCGGTGCCGCTGACGATGGCCAACAAGGCACCGCTCATGCCCAGGCCCGGCGCCAGCAAGGCGCCAAGCTGCAATACCATCAGGCCGACGCCGAGGGAGAACCACAGAGAAAACAGATCACGCCCACCGAATACACGGTGCTCAGCGGCGATCATCTGATGCGGAGAATAGCGACCTGCATTGTTCACGTTGTTTTTTCTCGAAGAAGCCGGTTGCCCGGCGCATAGCCGTAAGCGCAAGGGGTTGCCTCACGAAAGAAAGATCAGCGAAACAGTAGGGCAGATAAAGCCAGAGCCTTATCCACCCGTTCGCACTGCTCCGATTGGCCGCCGAATCGTTTCGCAAGCCTGTTGGACTCGACGCGTAAGAAGGCGCCGTTTTTCACCCTGTACATCGGGTCAAGCAGCCGGCCTAGCGTGACTCGCTGCGTTAAGCGGCTCGGCGCAGACCTGCTGTGGTGTAGATGGATCACGCTGGATCGATCCACCAAACGGCGGAACGGTGGATGTAAAAAGCGACATCCACCCTTGTATCTCGACTACCACGCTATGTTGGGGTGATAGTTCCCGACTGATCATCGGGGGAAGGTCAGAAAGCCGTATCCACCCTTAGGCTTTGAGCCTGCGACGTAGATAGCGCTGCGGCCTTCCATACTCACTCTTACAGCTCGAACGGTATCCAGAGCCCGCCTCCGGCGAGAGCTCGCATCAGCAAGGTAGAGCTGAGTGAAGTGTTGATCTTTCTGAACCAGCAGGAGGAGTTCTTATGCCCAGCGTCATCGGCATCGATATCGCCAAACGCACGTTCGACATCGCCACCCAGCAACCCAATGGCAAGTACCGCACCAAGGCCAAATTGCCAAACGAGGTGGCCGGTTTCGAAGCGCTCCAGCAGTGGCTGCTCAAGCACGCCAATGCCCAAGCCTGGATCGTGATGGAAGCGACCGGCGCTTACCATGAAGCGCTCGCGACCTGGTTTCACGATAAAGGCTATCAGGTCTGCGTGCTCAATCCTGCACAGGTCGCCTATTACGCCCGAAGCCAGCTCCAGCGCGTAAAGACCGACAAAGTCGACGCCAAACTCATCGCTGAGTATGGCGAGCGGCACCAGAGCGATCTGCGGGCCTGGCAGCCTGAGCCTCCCGCCGTCCGGCGCTTGAAAGCATTAGTGCGGCGCTTGGAGGATCTGCAGGAGATCCAACAAATGGAACGCAACCGCCTGGATCTGGCCGACGCTAGTGTGCAGGCTTCAATCTACTCAGTGCTGCACCATGTCGAGCGGCAGATCGGAGAGACGCTCCGTGCGATCCGAGACCACATCGATGATGACCCGGACCTGCGCAACAAACGCGACCTGCTGACCAGCATTGATGGCATCGGCGAGCGTTCCGCAGCCCTGTTGCTGGCTGAGCTGGGCGATCCGTTACGCTTCGCCAGCTCACGCGCGATAACCGCTTATGCCGGGCTGAACCCCCGCCTTCAGGAGTCTGGCTCCTACAAAGGCCAGACGCGCATATCCCGCACAGGATCGTCTCGCTTGAGGGCTGGGCTCTACATGCCGGCGGTCTGCTCGCTCACACACAACCCGGCCATTAGTGCTCTACGCGAGCGTCTGAGTGCAAAAGGAAAATCCGGAAAACAAATCGTCTGTGCAGCGATGCGCAAGCTGCTGCACATCGCCTATGGGGTACTTAAATCGGGCCAGCGTTTCGACCCTCAACTGGCCCTTGCTCGGTAATGGGGAAGACGGTATCTACGACGTAGTGGCCGACCCGGCCGCTACACCTGCTTGTAGATCACCGACCCTTCATCCTTGAAGCGCGAGGATTGCTCCTTAAAGCCCGCCTCGATCGCCTTTTGTTCATCGGTCAGCCCGTTCTGCGCGGCGTACTCCCGGACTTCCTGAGTGATCTTCATCGAGCAGAACTTCGGCCCGCACATGGAGCAGAAATGCGCGACCTTGGCCGAATCCTTCGGCAAAGTCTCGTCGTGGTAACTGCGGGCGGTGTCCGGGTCCAGGCCGAGGTTGAACTGGTCTTCCCAGCGGAATTCGAAGCGTGCCTTGGACAGAGCGTTGTCGCGGATCTGTGCGCCCGGATGCCCCTTGGCGAGGTCCGCAGCATGCGCCGCGATCTTGTAGGTGATGATCCCGGTCTTGACGTCATCCTTGTTCGGCAGGCCCAGGTGCTCCTTCGGCGTGACGTAGCAGAGCATGGCGCAACCAAACCAGCCGATCATGGCCGCACCGATACCGCTGGTGATGTGGTCGTAACCAGGCGCGATGTCGGTGGTCAGCGGGCCGAGGGTATAGAACGGCGCCTCGTCGCAGCACTCAAGCTGCTTGTCCATGTTCTCCTTGATCAACTGCATCGGCACGTGGCCGGGGCCTTCGATCATGCATTGCACGTCATGCTTCCAGGCGATCTTGGTCAGCTCGCCGAGGGTTTCCAGCTCGCCGAACTGGGCTGCATCGTTGGCATCGGCGATGGAGCCCGGGCGCAGGCCATCGCCCAGCGAGAAGCTGACGTCGTAGGCCTTCATGATTTCGCAGATTTCCTCGAAGTGGGTGTAGAGGAAATTCTCCTGGTGATGCGCCAGGCACCACTTGGCCATGATCGAGCCGCCACGGCTGACGATGCCGGTGACGCGTTTGGCCGTCAGCGGCACATAGCGCAGCAGCACGCCAGCGTGGATGGTGAAGTAGTCCACGCCCTGCTCAGCCTGCTCGATCAGCGTGTCGCGGAACAGCTCCCAGGTCAGGTCTTCGGCAACGCCGTTGACCTTTTCCAGCGCCTGGTAGATCGGCACGGTACCGATCGGCACCGGCGAGTTGCGGATGATCCACTCGCGGGTTTCATGGATGTGCTTGCCGGTGGACAGGTCCATTACCGTGTCCGAGCCCCAGCGAATGCCCCAGGTCAGCTTGGCGACTTCTTCTTCGATCGAAGACCCCAGCGCCGAGTTGCCAATGTTGCCGTTGATCTTCACCAGGAAGTTGCGGCCGATGATCATCGGCTCGAGCTCGGTATGGTTAATGTTCGCCGGAATGATGGCGCGGCCGCGTGCCACTTCGTCACGCACGAATTCGGCAGTGATTTCCTTCGGGATCGACGCACCAAAACTCTGCCCGCCGTGCTGCTCGGTGAGCAGGCCGGCCGCGCGCGCTTCCTGCAGCTTCAGGTTTTCGCGAATGGCCACGTATTCCATTTCGGGCGTGATGATGCCCTGACGCGCGTAGTGCATCTGGCTGACGTTCTTGCCCGGCTTGGCGCGGCGCGGGTTACGTACGTGAGCGAAGCGCATCTTGGTCAGCTCGGCATCGGCCAGGCGCTGCTGGCCGAAGTGCGAGGTCAGGCCATCGAGCAGCTCAGTGTCGGCACGGTCGTCAATCCAGGCCGAGCGCACATCGGCCAGGCCTTTGCGCACGTCGATGGTCACGCTCGGATCGGTGTAGGGGCCGGAGGTGTCATAGACCAGAACCGGCGCGTTGATCTCGCCGCCGAAGTCGGTCGGCGTCACGTCGAGACTGATCTCACGCATCGGCACGCGGATGTCCGGGCGGGAGCCTTGGACGTAGATTTTCTGCGAACGCGGGAAAGGCTGGATCGATCCCTGATCGACTTGGGCGGATTCACTCAGGTTTTGTTGTTCTGCACGCATCAGGCTAGCTCCTCGAAAGTTGTCGGAGCGAACCTGAAAAACACGGCGGGAAAAGGGCATCGGGGCGCGCCGGGACTGGCGCCGAGAGAGCTGGCCGAAAGACTGGCGAGCACATCTTGTTCCCTACGCAGGCCTTAACCTGATCAGGTTCAACGGGATCCGGAACTTTCCGATCTCAGCCTTCGCTTCAAGGCACCCCGACAAGAACGGGCCGAGTCTAATCAAGAGTGGCTGGGAATACCATGCCGATGGCAGCCGCCACGACCGCCGGGTCATATCCATCCCCGCCCTCTGATGCTTGATCGCCTCCAACAAGGGCCCGACCACCCTGCTCAAGCGCCTTGACCGTCTGCATGCCCGCGCATAGCCTTGCCCATCACTTCGCTTCAGGGAAAGACGCACATGCTGCGCAGACTCACGTTGGCACTCGCCGTGACCGCCGCCTCGTCCGGGCTGACTTGGGCCGAGACAGCACCTCCACTTTCCGCCCGGACCGACCTAGTTAGCGTCTACCGACAGGCTGTCGAAAACAACGCCGACCTCGCTGCGGCACGCGCGCAATTCAAGGCGATCCAGGAAGTCGTGCCGCAAGCGCGTGCGGGCCTGCTACCGAACCTCAGCGGCGGTGCGGAGCTCAGCAATACCCGCACTGATGTCGATACGTCCATGGGGTCGCGCTCACTGTCCCGCAGCGGCACTGTCTATCAGGCGACCCTCAGCCAGCCGATTTTTCGACCTGAACGCTGGTTCCAGTTGCAGGCGGCCGAAGCCATCAGCGAACAGGCCGCGCTGGAGTACTCGATCGCCGAACAGGACTTGATTCGCCTCACCGCGCAAGCTTACTTCGCCGTGTTACGTGCCCAAGACAATCTGGCCGCAGCCAAGGCCGAAGAGTCGGCCTTTCAACGTCAGCTCGACCAGGCTGACGAGCGCTTCGAAGTTGGTTTGTCCGACCGTACCGATGTGCTCGAAGCTCAGGCGGGTTTCGATACAGCGCGCGCCAACCGACTGCTTACACAACGGCAAGTGGACGATGCGTTCCAGGCGCTGTTCACCCTGACCAACCGTGAGTATCTGGCACTGGAAGGCATCGAGCACAGTTTGCCGGTGCTGCCGCCCATCCCCAATGACGCCAGCGCTTGGGTAAACACCGCCACGCAGCAGAACCTCGACCTGTTGGCCAGTAATCAGGCCGTCAACGCTGCCGAGGAAACGCTGCGCCAGCGTCGTTCTGGGCATGCGCCAACCCTCGACGCGGTGGCGCGCTACAGTAAGGGCGACAACGACAGCCTCGGCTTCACCAACACGGGTAGCGAAGCGGTGACTGGCATCCCCCGCTACACCGGCGACGTTGAGCAGCGCAGCATCGGCCTGCAGCTGAACATCCCGCTATACAGCGGCGGGCTGATCAGCTCCCAGCGCCGCGAAGCCTTCCACCAGCTGACCCAGACCGAGCAACAGCGTGAAAGCTTGCGGCGTCAGGTGGTCGAAACCACGCGCAACCTTTATCGAGCGGTCAATACCGATGTGGAACAGGTGCAGGCACGGCGGCAGTCGATCGTTTCCAACCAGAGCGCCCTGGAGGCGACCGATATCGGCTACCAGGTCGGCACCCGCAACATCGTCGACGTGCTCGACACGCAGCGCCGCCTGTTCGCTTCGGTCCGCGACTACAACAATGCCCGCTACGACTACATCATCGACAGTCTGCGCCTGAAACAGGCGGCCGGAACGCTCAACCCGGGCGACCTGGAAGATCTGCAGCGTTATCTGAAAACCGACTACGACCCGGACACTGACTTCCTGCCGCCAGATCTGTCCGAGAACTTCGCCCGCCCGGTGCGCATCGAGTAGTTGGCATCGCCGGACGGGCTACCGCTACGTTCAGCTGGAAGAAATTCCAAGGATCGTCAGGCCTGCAACGGGCCTGGCGGAACACCACTATTTCTGAGGCAGATTTTCGGTCACCGGGAGCGTTCGCAAACAGGCTGATACCCGGCTAACCGAGTAAAGCCCCAATCCCCTTCAGCAAACGGCCCAACGCGCCCTGATTGTTCTTCAGCACTGTCAAGCCTGCGCTGCGCGCTTGCTCGGCGCGCGAGGGATCGACCCAGAATGCCTCTACTGTAGATGCCAGCTCAGGTGCAGTGCCGACTTCGGCAAGCGCACCGGCATCGCGTAGCTGCGCGGCGATATCGAGAAAGTTGAACAGGTGCGGTCCCGTCAGCACGGGTTTGCCCAATGCGGCAGGCTCCAACAGGTTGTGCCCGCCGGTCGGCACCAGGCTGCCGCCAACAAAAGCAACATCGGCGAGTGCAAACAGAAACAGCAGTTCACCCATGGTGTCGCCAAGTACCACTTGGGTATCGGCCTGCGGCGGCTCCGCTAGCGACCGCCGAACCGTAGCGAAGCCCTGTTTTCGGCACAGCTCATACACCGAGCCGAAGCGCTCCGGATGGCGCGGCACCAGAATCAGCAACGCGTCAGGGTGCTCTGCTAACAGCTGGCGATGGGCAGCCAGCAGAACTTCGTCCTCCCCCGCGTGCGTGCTAGCGCCAATCCAGATCGGCCGGGATGCGGCGCACCATTGCGTACGGAGTTGAGCGGCGCGCTCAGGCAGCGCCGGGTCGATGTTCAGGTCGAACTTGATCGAGCCAGTGACCCGCACGCTGGGCTCACGGGCACCAAGCTGGCGAAAGCGAACGGCCTCGGCTTCGGTCTGCGCCGCGATCAGGCTCAGCTCGGCCAGCATCGGCGCGGTCAGCCGGGCGAAGCGTGCATAGCCGCGTGCCGAGCGCTCGGAGAGCCGAGCATTGGCCAGCGTCACCGGGATGCCGCGACGCGCGCACTGGTGAATGTGGTTAGGCCATAATTCGGTTTCCATCACGACCGCCAGCTTCGGCCGCAGACGCTCTAGAAAGCGCGATGCCGCCCAGGGCAGATCGTAAGGCAGATAGCAGTGCTGCACGGTGTCGCCAAACAACGCCTTGATGCGCTCTGAGCCAGTCGGCGTCATGCAGGTCACGGTGATCGGCAGCTGTGGACAGCGCTCCTTGAGCGCCCGAATCATCGGCGCCGCAGCAATGCTTTCGCCGACCGACACCGCATGCACCCAGATGCCACCCGGCTGAAACTCCGGCAACCCGACAGCGAAGCGCTCGCCGATGCGCGTTCGATAAGCCGGCGCTCGACGGGCGCGCCAAAACAAACGAACCACGATCAGTGGCAAAGCTAGATGAAACAGCAGGGTATAGAGGGCACGATTCATGGGCGCGGAGCTTAGCAAAGGGGCGAATGCAACGGCCACAGCGAAGCGCGAAGCGAAATCCGCTACCGTTGCGCAGAACTTGCCCGTTCCGCGGGAGCCGAATGAACGCAGCGCAGACCGGCACTGCCCGCAACCGGAGACCGTATGACTGGCTATTTCTATCTCGCCATCGCTATCACCGCCGAAGTGATTGCCACCACGTCCATGAAGTCGCTGGCGGGCTTCAGTCGCCCGCTACCGCTGTTTCTGGTGATCGCGGGCTACAGCCTGTCGTTCTGGATGCTTGCCCTGGTGGTCAAGACCATCCCTGTGGGAATCGCCTACGCCATCTGGGCCGGCCTGGGCATCGTCCTGGTAAGCATCGCAGCGGCTGTCATCTACCAACAGAAGCTCGACCTTCCGGCAGTGCTCGGCATGGCGCTGATCGTGGCTGGCGTCGTGGTGATTCAGCTGTTTTCCGGCAGCACGGGACATTAGCCAGATCGGCTGAAGCTGACAGGTGAGCGGTTATACTGCGCGCCTGATTTCTCTATGAGGCCCGCCCATGTCCGATTCACTCAGCACCGATGTTTTGATCGTTGGCGGCGGAGTCGCCGGCCTGTGGCTGAACGCACGCCTGCGCCGGCTGGGCTATTCGACTCTGCTGGTGGACAAAGGCGTGCTCGGCGGCGGGCAGAGCGTCAAGTCACAAGGCATCATCCACGGCGGAACCAAGTACGCATTGAGCGGCGCGCTGACCGGCGCATCCGAAGCCATCGCCGATATGCCGCGACGCTGGCGCGAGGCGCTTGCCGGCAACGGAGAACTGGACCTTTCCGGCGTACGCCTGCTCTCCGACGCGCATTATCTGTGGTCTCCAGGCACGCTGACCGGCAACCTCACCAGCTTCTTTGCCAGCAAAGCCGTCCGCTCACGCGTTGGTCAGGTCAAGGGGAGCGAACTCCCACCAGCGCTGCAGGATCCTCGCTTCAAAGGCAAGGTTTACCGCCTTAGCGAGCTGGTGCTGGATGTCCCTAGCCTGATCCAGCGACTCGCTGAATTATCTGGCCCGGGCCTGCTTAAAGCCGAACGAATCGAGCCACTACGGGAAAACGGCGAACTGACGGGGCTAGTCGTCGACGGTCGCTCGATACGCGCTCAACGCATTGTGCTGACGGCAGGCGCGGGCAATGCCGAACTGCTGAATGCCTTGGGGCTCGCCCAACCGGCGATGCAGAAGCGTCCGTTGCACATGGTCATCGTCAAGGCGCCTACATTGAAGCCGCTTTACGCACATTGCCTTGGCGGCGGCTCCAAACCTCGCATCACTGTCACCAGCCACCCGGCTGAAGATGGTGAATGGGTGTGGTACCTGGGCGGCGATCTGGCCGAAGCGGGCGGGGTGGCGCGCGATGAGGCGGCGCAGATTGCGGCTGCGAAGAAAGAACTGGCCGAGCTGGTGCCTTGGATCGATCTGTCCGCGGCGAAATGGGCAACGCTGCGCATCGATCGAGCTGAGCCGGCGCAATCGGCATTGGCGAGACCGGACAACGCCTTTCTCGCGGAACAGGGCCGTCTGCTGGTTGGCTGGCCGACCAAACTGGCGTTGTCGCCGGATTTCGCTGATCGCGTCGAAGGCGCTTTGGTCCGAGACGGCATCCAACCGCAACCGCTGGCGCCACTGCCTGAACTGCCCCGCCCTGCGATCACCGGGCCATTCTGGGAAGGTTTGGTCTGATGGAAACGACCCTCCATCACCTGCATCGCCCGCTCGGCAGCACCGGCCTGAATGTATCGCCACTGGGCCTGGGCACCGTCAAGCTGGGCCGTGACCAGGGCGTGAAGTACCCCAACGGCTTTCGAATTCCCGACGACGCGCAGGCGCGACAACTGCTTGCTCTAGCACGCGATCTGGGGATCAACCTGATCGACACCGCGCCCGCCTACGGGGTCAGTGAGCAGCGTCTGGGCCCGCTGCTGCAAGGCCAGCGCGACCATTGGGTGGTGGTCAGCAAGGTCGGCGAGGAATTCGCCGACGGTCGTTCGCATTTCGATTTCTCACCAGCCCATACCCGCTTTTCCGTCGAGCGCAGCCTAAAGCGGCTGAAAACCGACCGCATCGACCTGGTACTGGTGCACTCGGACGGGCGCGACCTGGAAATTCTGCAGGACAGTGGCGCTTACGAAACGCTCGCGGAGCTCAAGCGCGAGGGCAAGATCCTCGGCTACGGCCTGTCGGGCAAGACGGTGGAAGGCGGATTGTTCGCCCTTGAGCATGGCGACTGTGCGATGGTCACCTACAACCTCAACGAGCAGGCCGAACGGCCGGTGCTCGACTACGCTCAGGCACACGCCAAGGGCATCCTGGTCAAGAAGGCGCTCGCCAGCGGCCATGTTTGCCTGACGCCAGACGAGGATCCCGTACGGCTCAGCTTCGAGTTGCTGTTCAGCCACCCCGGCGTCGGAGCGGCCATCATTGGCACCATCAACCCGCAACACTTGTCAGATAACGTGCGTACCGCCGCAGCCGTTTTATCCCAACAACAATAAACACGGCCAAACGGCCGCCTACTGCCAGGAGGAGCCGATGCCGCGTGTGCTGATCCGCAAGAATCCCACAGCCTTCAAGACGCTGCCGCTGCTCGTCGAAGCGAGCCCGGAAGGCTTGCGCTACCAAAGCCTCGGACGGCCACTCAATTTCAGCGAGATGTTGGAGCGCCGCCGGCCAGTGACTGTCGATGATCCAAGCCGCTTCAAGGTCGAACTGGCAAACCTAGGCGTCTCGGTACGCCTGACCCTCTGCTGGCAGGGTCAGGAATACTGGGTACTGGTGCGCCAGCAACGCCAGGACCGGGGCGACGTGGTGCTCAAGTTGATCTCTGGCTACGTCCCCGCTCATGAGCTCAGCCTGCCGCTGCTAACCGCGATCCAGGAAGTCGCCGAAGAGTGCTTGATGGAGACGCCTGAAGGTTGGCTCGCGGGGCGCTTCGGTGATACTTGGCTGCCAGCGCCTTATCAGGGCAGCTTGCGCTATCGCGAGGCGGTGCACTTCAACCTCGCCTCGCTTTCCGGCTCGGCCAGACCGATTCAATGTGGCCAGATGACCTTGATGGAGCGGCCGCGCGCCTATGTCCATCTGCCTACTGCTTCGCTGCAGTTGGTCTACGACATGCGCCTTGAGTTGCCGAAGGAAACCCGCGAGCTCAGCCTGTTCCACGTTGACGAACGCCTGGACGACGGCAAGCTCGTCGCAGAGTTATCTCGCAGCAGACCCGATCTCTATCTGGTTCCGCTGCTACAGGGCCGCCCGACCGCCGCGCTGTTCACCTTACGCAAGGGTCAGCCCGTTCCGGCCAGCACGCGCGGGTTGTGGCTGTCGGAAAGTTTTGCCAGCCAGGACGAATGGGTCGTGCGAGAAGAGCGAATCAGCTGGCGTGACTGGATCAAGACCAACACCTTGGCGGCATCCGGTTGAAGTGAAGAGATAGCCTGCCCAGCGAGGTTGGCTGGGCGGTAGGCGCTAGTTATCGCTTGCGGATTTTCTCGACAATGGCCGTGGTAGAGCTGTTCTCTACGAGCCCCAGTACCTTGACCTCACCGCCATAGGCGGTGACCAGGTCCGCGCCCACAACCTGATCGACACCGTAGTCACCGCCCTTGACTAACACATCCGGTTTGACCTCAGCGAGTAGATTCTCCGGTGTGTCTTCTGCGAAGCACACGACCCAATCGACTGCGCCGAGGCCAGCCAGCACCGCCATGCGTCGATCAACCGAGTTGATTGGCCGGCCCGGACCCTTCAGGCGACTCACCGAACCATCATCGTTCACGGCGACGATCAAGCGATCTCCCTGGGCACGCGCCTGCTCCAGATAGGACACATGGCCGGCATGCAGAATGTCGAAACAGCCATTGGTGAAGACGATCTTTTCGCCTTCGGCGCGAGCATCTTCGATCACCGTCAGCAGCTGCTCCAGTGTCATCACACCTCGCTCGGAACCCTGCTCGCGCTGCACCGCGCGGCGCAGTTCCGGGGCACTGATACAAGCGGTTCCAAGCTTGCCGACGACAATGCCGGCGGCGAGATTGGCGAGGGCCACGGCCTGCGGTAATTCCTCGCCTGCAGCTATAGCGGCGGCCAGGGTAGAAATGACAGTGTCGCCAGCACCGGTGACGTCGAACACTTCGCGAGCCCGAGCAGGCAGGTGCAACGGCGAATGCTCCGGACGCAGCAACGTCATGCCATGCTCGCCGCGAGTCACCAGCAGAGCACCGAGCTCAAGGCTGTGCATCAGCTCGGCCCCCTTGGCCACCAGCTCGGCTTCGTCCGTGCAATGTCCAACGATGGCCTCGAACTCGCCGAGATTCGGCGTAATCACCGATGCTCCCCGGTAAATCTCAAAATTCTTTCCCTTGGGATCGGCCAGCACAGGGATACCGCGCTGGCGAGCCGCCTGAATCAATGCCTGGTGGTTGCGCAGCGCGCCCTTGCCGTAATCGGACAGAATCAACACTTTGACGCCGTCCAGCAGCGCCTCGACCTGACTCAGCAACGCGGCGGGATCCGTATCGAAGGGTTCTTCGAAATCCATTCGCAGCAGCTGCTGATGGCGACTCATCACCCGCAGCTTGATGATCGTGGGCTGATGCTCGATGGATTGGAAGTAGGCCCCAATCCCCGCAGCAGTAAGGCTATCGGTCAGGCTCTGCTGCGCCTCGTCGACCCCGGTAACCCCGACCAGCGCCGCCGGCGCACCAAGCGCTGCAATATTCAGCGCAACGTTCGCCGCCCCACCCGGCCGATCCTCGACATGCTCGACCTTGACCACCGGCACCGGCGCCTCAGGCGATATCCGCGAAGTACCGCCATGCCAGTAACGATCGAGCATGACGTCACCGACCACCAAAACGGCGGCTTGGTCGAATCGGGGCATGGATAGTTTCATAAGGGGCTCCGCAGTAAATACCTGATTAATCAATTGTCTCAGCGGGGCCATCCAGACCCAACGCATGGAGCCTGGCGTAATAGCCATTCATTGCGAGTAACTCACCGTGAGAGCCGCGCTCAACAATTCGCCCCTGATCCATTACGAGGATCAAGTCTGCTTTTTCGATGGTGGAAAGCCGATGTGCAATAACCAACGTGGTGCGGCCCTTCATGACCTGATCAAGAGCGGCCTGAATATGCCGCTCAGACTCGGTATCGAGAGCGGAAGTCGCCTCGTCTAGTACCAGCACCGGTGAATCCTTGAGCAGTGCCCGTGCGATCGCAAGCCGTTGACGTTGCCCACCGGAAAGCAATACACCGTTCTCACCAACCTGAGTGTCCAACCCCTGAGGGAGCTGGTCGATGAATTCTTTTGCGTAAGCGGCTTCGACAGCCCGCTCGATATCCTCACGTGGCGCACCCGCGAGATCACCGTACGCAATGTTGTTGGCTACGCTGTCGTTGAACAGGTTGACCTGCTGCGTCACCAAAGCAATATGCCTACGAAGGTTCCGCAGAGTGAAGCGCTCCACATCGACGTCGTCGAGCAGTATCTGCCCATCGCTGTGATGATAAAAACGCGGTATCAGATTAGCCAAAGTCGACTTGCCGCTGCCAGAGCGACCAACGAGTGCGATCATCTGACCGGGACTGGCACTGAAGGAAATATCCTGGAGTACCTGCTTCTGTGTACCAGGGTATGTAAAGCTAAGGCCGCTTACTTGCAACCGCCCGCTAACGCGATCCAGTTCTACAGTACCCTCGTCGAGCTCCGGCGGCTCGTCGAGCTGCTCAAACACGCTTTCTGCGCCAGCCACCCCTTTTTGAACGGTGGAACTGACCTCGGAGAGCTGACGAATTGGCTTCGGAAGCAATCCTGCAGCGGTTATATACGCCACCAAATCACCGGCTGTTGCCTCACCGCGCAGCAGAAGCACCAGAAACAGCAGCACAGCCATCGCGGTGTAAATCACAAGCTGCAACATCGGCGTATAAACCGCGCCCGTCTTGGTCATGCGCAGCTGCTTTTCCGTATTGTCGCTACTAGCCGCTGCGAAACGCGTTGATTCATACGTCTCGCCACCAAAACTGCGAACGACTCGATAGCCCTGAATAGTCTCCGAAGCCACGTGAGTCACGTCGCCCATTGCCACCTGAATTTTGCTGCTCTGTTTACGGAATTTCTTGCTGGCACTGCTAACCATGACCGCAATGACTGGAAGGATTGCCAGCATCACAAGCGTCAACTTCCAGTTCATCCACAACAGATACCCGAACAGAAATACAACTGTTAGGCCCTCACGGATCACAACCTTGATCGCATCGGTAGCGGCGCCAGTCACCATGGTCACGTTGAACGTAATGCGAGAAATCAAATGGCCCGAGTTATGGTTGTCAAAATAAGGGTTCGGCAGCCTAAGCAAGCTGTCGAATAGCGCCATCCGCAAGTCATGGACCAGGCCAAGCGATACCTTCGCCAAGTAAAAGTTACCCAAATAAGAGCCGACGCCCTGCCAAAGTGCGATCAGAACTACAAGCAACGGGACGATTTGCAGCAACTGAAGGTCGCGCAAAAAGGGAACCGTAGGAAACGCAACTGCCTGCGGGTCGGCGAGCCCATCAACAAAATACTTCAGGATTCCGGCAAGCATTGGCTGCGATGAAGCGAAAATGACATAGCCGACGATGCTGAGCGCGAAGTAGCCAACGTACGGCCTTACGTACCCAAGCAGCCGGAGATAGATCTTCAAGCTGGAAGACGACTGAGCTTCGGTTTGATCGATTTTGCTCATCAGCGACTGGATATCCAGAGGTAAAGGCGGCGATTCTAGCATGAGCATTTCAAGCTATTTCGCCCGACAGAAAAGAGCTCAATCACTAGCGGTACCGAAACACGCCTGTCGCTTAGGGTAAACTGCGCTCCGCCAAATACAGCTCGGTGCCGCCCCAGAGATGACCCCGCTTTCCCATGATCAATACCGCACACTGCGTGCTGATGCCCAAGTCATCGAAGCTGACGGGCACGGAGAGAAGGTGTTGCGCTTGGCAGACGGCACGTTCCTCAAACTGTTCCGGCGCAAGCGACTCGTTTCGTCTGCTCTGCTCTACCCCTACGCCAAACGCTTTGCCGATAACATCGAAGCGCTCAAAAGCCGAGGCATCGCCTGCCCGAGCGTGATTGGCGTGTATCGCATCGCAATGCTTCAGCGGGACCTTGTGCACTATGCGCCGCTGCAGGGAAAGACGCTGCGTCAGATAGATGACCCGACCGAACGCCTGGCGTTACGTGCCCGCTTCGGCGCGTTCGTCGCCGAGTTGCACAATAAAGGAATCTATTTCCGCTCACTGCATTTGGGCAATGTCGTTTTGGGTGAAAACGGTGTACTGGGCCTAATTGATATAGCCGACCTTAGCGCAGACAGAAGAACGCTCAGCAAGCGTAAGCGACTACGTAACTTCCGACATATCCTCCGCTATCCAGAAGACAGACACTGGCTAATCGATAACGGCGACCGCGTTTTCTTCGACAGCTATGTCCTTCATGCCAAACCAGCTGTCGCGATGTTCGAGCTAACTCAACTACTTCCAGACCCTCTGTAATGTTTAACCCTTTGACTTCGCGCATCATCATTAGCCCCGAAACTCGAGCCGTGCGAGCATCCCGATGGATCATCCGTCTGGTCCTACCAGTGGGCTGGCTAGCATTGCTAACCGGACTATTTTGGATCGGCGACCGATCACTCTTTCACAAGCTCTATTACGCGCTGATCGCAACTCCTGCTTTGATTTCACTGATAATGCAGCCAACACTTAGCGCCCGGCTGCTACGCCATCCAATTCTGATTGCCTACATCGCATTCGCCAGTTACATGTGTCTTACACTTTTATGGACAGATAGCGATACGTCAGCCCAGTCTCTGATCAAACGGCCGGTCTATGTGCTGGTACTCTTGCTCTCAGCGGCGCTGATGGCTTCGGATCAAGCGCACTTGCTATCAAGAACGTTAAGAGTGGCAGGGGTAGCAGCCGCAATTAGCGGAGCACTTTCATATGGTTATTTCCTATATAGCGGCCACGGCATACTTGGTAACGAGCGGTTCAGTGGATACGGCGCCCTGTACAATCCGCTACTTAGCGCGCATGTCTACGGTTTCTTCGCAGCGTTCTGGCTCGCCTCGTGGTTTGCTGCTCGAGAGAGTTCGGCAGCGCCGCTGATCTGCCTGGCCTTTCTCAGCGTTGTGATTATAGCTACCGGCTCACGCACTCCGCTTCTCGCGCTTTCGACTACTGCATTGTGGCTCTGCATGCTGAACGTGAACCGCCGGAGTCTAATGGTGATTTTGATAGGGCTGATGTTAGGGGCTGTTCTTTTATATCTCTACCCATCGGCAATCATGTCGAGAGGGCTATCTTATCGTCCCGACATTTGGATCGAAGCTCTGAAGCTTGCAAACGAGCAGCCCTTGTTCGGCTATGGCTACGAGCACCAATTATTGCTGGAACTCAAAGGCTCGGATCTTATTTTTAACGACCCCCACAACATTGAGTTGGCGGTGCTGCTAGCGGGTGGACTAGTGGGGCTGGTGCTGTGGACAGTGTTGTACACCATCGCGCTCGTTTACAGCTGGCGCAACCGGAGCAATCCCGCGGTAGTGATTGCTTCGGCGCTGTTGATCTTTGGCTTGGTAGCCGGGCTCACTGAGGGACGCGACTTCCTGTCTCGCCCGAAAGAGCACTGGTTTCTGATTTGGATTCCGCTTGCATTGACCATCAGCGCATGGATCGGCGCGAGCAGTGGAAAGGGTAACGGCCTTGAAAGTTCTCAAAGGGTTTGAGCGGCGCCTGCGCAAAATAATAAAAAACTTGCGGGGACGCCCAGAGATACCGAGATTTTTACGACCCCAGGTACGCTTTCGTGAACGTTATCCAAACTATGAGATAGGTCTGGGAAGTTATGGCATGCCGTGCGTGCACGACTGGGACGAAGGCAGTACGTTACGCATCGGCAGTTATTGCTCGATTGCTGACAACGTGCAGATATTTCTCGGTGGCCATCATCGTGCCGACTGGGTAAGCACCTATCCCTTCCCCGCGTATCTACCGGAAGCTAGCGATATACGCGAATACGGTGGCACCCGAGGCGATGTGGTGATCGGCAGCGATGTCTGGATCTGCGCCAATAGCACCATTCTTTCCGGCGTGAACATCGGGCATGGCGCAGTCATTGCGAACGGCGCGGTCGTCAGTCGTGATGTCGAACCCTACGCTATTGTTGCTGGCAACCCAGCCGCAAGAATACGCTGGCGCTTCGATGAGCATATTCGGAACGAACTGCTAAACACTGCTTGGTGGGAATGGCCTGAGGAGGAGATACGCCGAACAGTACCGCTGCTATGCAGCAATGATTTGGCAGGTTTCCTGCGTTATGCACGATCACGTCCCGATGATGGCAGTAGCAAACGGTAAAGCCCACGTAATGTTTTTCCATCCCATGCGCTTAGCGGCAGTTGGCTCAATAACCGACGGGCAAGAGCCTTGTCTCGCCGCGCACACTTCAGAAACATCGAATTGCGGTAGTTGTTGCAGACTTGCTCGTATGCGGGGTGATCGCTGAAACGGGAAAACGTCCGCAGTACATTGTCGACCATGAACGGGTAATTCTTGTAAGTGTTGGTAGCATGAACCCGGTAGAGCGCCATTACCTCCTCAAGCACATCGATGAACCAACCGGCACGTGTGATTTTTAGCTCAATAATAAGATCTTCAAGGCGCACCTCAGGATCAAACCCGCCCACCGCCTCTAGCGCCTCACGGCGAAACAGGAGAGTTGCAGCTGGCGAGCCGGGTTTGCGATTGAGAAAAATATCCTCGAAATCCAATCGGCGCCATGAGGGAGGCTTGTCGTTGCCAAGCGGCGTACCATCCGGACCGATGCTCGTAACGGAACCGGCGCAAATACCAACCTCTGGTTTATCGCGCATGTATTCGACCTGTGTTGCTAGCCGGCCTGGCAACATGACGTCATCAGAGCCGAACGGCGCAACGTACTCACCGGTACTCCGCGCGATTGCAGCATTGAGCGTTCGAGATAGGCCTTGATTTGTCTGAACCTTGAAATCGAAGCTGAACTCTTTTTGCAAACGCTCTATAACCGCAACGCTGTCATCGGCTGATCCATCATCCACCACGAGTAGCTCAACGTTAGGATAAGTCTGGGCAATCACGCTGCGAATAGAAGCCTCTATATAAGGCTCATGGTTATAGGAAGCGATGATTACGCTGACTTTAGGAAAAGGATCGTTGCTTACCAAAATTTCCACCAGGGTTGCGAAGATACGTTAGTAAAAGGTACGGAGACGACATCGTTGATCTCACGTGCAAGTTTGTCGTAGGCATTCCGCGCCAATACCTGCTCACGTCCCCTGACTGCAATCGATTGAGCGAGGCCAGGATGCTCGCGAGCCCATTCCAGGCGTTCCAGCAACGACGCAAGATCATCATATAGCAGTAGATTTACGCCATCCTCCAGGCCTAACGCCTCCTCCTCTCCCCGGCCCTGACGCTTGGCCAAAAGCAGGCATCCGCAGGCCATGGCCTCAAAATTTTTCGCCATGTATTCGCTTAGTCCGACATCGGCACTGATGAAGATATTGATGCGGTTGAGTGTTTCTACGTATTCGTTTGCAGTGTGGGTACGCATAATTTCTAGCGGCTCCACTTTCGCGAGCGTTTCGAGCAGCGTTCGCCGGGCCGAGTACGCGGCGCTGCCAAGCCGCCCGATGAACCCTAATTCAATATCGCGTTTTTGATTCTGCAGAACCATACGAGCAGGGTCGAACCCCTTTGGGACGAAATGGGCGTCGACTCCCGCAGCACGTAGATGATTAGTAACGGCAAACCCCGTGCTGATTACCCGCACTCCTGGCAACTGTCGGTAGAAGCGTACAAACGCGCCGCTCCATCGGGATCCAGGCATGAAGTCAAGATAGGCGTCTTCCTCGTACAAGGTCAGCGCCGGCAGGGTGCGCAGAAATCGGCTCTGAGTGCGAACATGCTTGAACATCAGGTCAAGGATGACACGCTCATATTTATCAATCGCTATGTCGACAAAGTAGCGCCGCAAGCAACGCTGCTGGCCCTTTTCGAGAAAGCGCACATCAACTTGGGCGCCATCCTGTAACGATGACCACAACGTGCGGTTATCCAATGCGCGGTCGGCACTGCTAAGCACAAGCACCCGCATTTCAAACTCTCCAGATCGAACGCAACAATTTGCGGGTATAAGACCAGTTAAATATCACCTTCCAGTCATACCGCAGCGCTTCGCGGTAGAAATGTCGAGCCTCGTTCAGTGCCCCGGCACTCTGGAAAGTTCGAAACAGGGATAAGCAGCGTTGCGCCGCAAAGGGTCTTTTAAACACCTGCATTGATGCCGGCATACGCCTCTCTGCAAACACCTCATCGACCAGCCTTAGCTGCGCTGTTCGGGCATGTATAAGGCTATGTCGCAAGCTGGTGTCATGTTTGTGAATCAGCGCCAACGGATGATTCAGTACAGAGCAGGGGTAGCGAGCAAGCGCCTGAGCAAAGACGGGGATGTCTTCGCTACTGCGCAACGCTTCCGGATAATTACCCGCCGCAAATACATCGCGATGCATGGCGCACGCGCCATTAGACAGCGCAATAGTCTTATCAAGTAAATAAGCTCGAACACGGTCATAAGCAGTTTCCGGCAACGGATGCACCGGATGCCTGCGCTGGCGACCATCTGCTGAAACCGAACAATGTTCGCCTATGATCATCCTGGCGTCTGGATAGCGGCCAATGTGAGCGACCAGCTGTTGTAATGCATCAGGCACCAGCTCGTCATCGGCATCCAAGAATAAAAGGTAGCGCCCCCGCGTCTGGGCTATCCCCAAATTCCGTACCGAGGCAGGACCGCCGTTCTCTTTATAAATTACCCGCATGGCCGTACCGGCTTCGGCCAGCAGACTTTCCAAAACGGCACGTGTGTCATCGGTAGAACCGTCATCAATCACCAGCAACTCAGCGGCAGACGCCTGGAGTTGAGGTAGCACTGACCTCACGGCACGCGGCAAGGTATGCGCATAGTTGTAGGCCGGAATGACAACCGAAATGAGCGGTTGCCCACAATCGTCCTGCTGAGTCTGCGGGCCAGCCATCACGAGACGCTCTGATGCTGTCGGGCTAGCAGCCTGAACGCCTTTTCGACTCGCCCGACGCTGAGAAAGCGCTTCCAGCTGTTCCTGAACGCACCTACCGAAATGACAGGCCGAACTACGACGTTTCGGCCCCACCCCGGCCGCCAGCAAAAGCCATCGCGCCGTTTGCGAAACAGCGTTAGTACTGGCACCCCGATCGCGGAGGCCAAATGGCCTACGCCCGAGTCGTTACCAACTACATAGCCTGACTCATACAAATACGCCGCGAGCTCACACGCATTTGCGAAGCGGGGAATAGGAAACTCCTCACCCAGTCGGGGCGCCCAGAGCGCGAACTCCTTCGGTGAGATAACGAACTGGGGGTCATAGCCGTTTTGCCGCAATCGTCGCGCCAAGTTCAGATATTTCTGGTGGGGCCAATTCTTCTTTTCGTTGTACGACGTAGGGTGCAACATCACCCTAAAGGGGTGACGTCTGGGTATCAGTGTATGGGGCATGACAAAGCCCGGATCAGCGGAGGCATTGCCCAGCCCCAGTTTCAACTGACAGAAAGCTACTGCCTGATCCACCATCGATACGCTGTCATCGTTTAACACGCGCATCGGCCCAGCGCAGGTCGCAATCCGCGACATCACACTCGCCGTGTCAGCGCCAACTCGTTGTTTTAGCCGAGGTAGGTGATCATGAACATACGCCGTGTCGACTCGAAGCGTACCCACAAATACAAAACGCTCGGCAAGCCTCGCCTTATCGGAGGCAGCGCTGGTGACGATGCTGCCGCAGTCCGATATGACCAGATCGTATGCATCGGCTATGCCGAGCGTGTCTTCAACTTCGGGAAACGGCAACATCTCTAGGGCTGGCAACCAAGGAGCGAAGTGCGCCAAGTGGTTGCTAAGCATCGTTACCCTATAGCCAGCACGCGCCAAGTTGTTGGCTATCACTAGGTAGATCAGGCTGTCGCCTAACCCCATCGATGGCACTACCGCAATGCGGCAACTGTTGCGCCCGGACTCATCTGCCGATGGCGCATCGCCCGAAATCAACGTCAAGACCATGCTTGCTCCACCCACTCTTATTGTTGTCAGGTCACTGCTTAACGACCAGAACATCTTCCATGATCAAGTACTGCAAGTCCGAGCCATAAAACATATTCAATGCATCGGTTGGCGAACAGATCATCGGCTCGCCGCGGCGATTAAGCGAGGTGTTAAGAGAGACGCCGTTGCCGGTGAGTTTCTCCAACTCCAGCATCAGGTCGTACCAGCGCGGGTTGTGCTTGCGCTCCAGGACCTGGGCGCGAGAGGTGCCGTCCTCGTGCACCACTTCACCGACGCGTTCCTTCCAGCCCTCGTTGACCTCGAAGGTGAAGGTCATGAACGGGCTCGGATGGTCGACTTTGAGCATCTGAGACGCAACGCTATCGAGCATCGATGGGCAGAAAGGCCTCCAGCGCTCGCGGAACTTTATCTGCTCGTTGATCCGATTGGCCACACCTGGAACGCTCGGACAACCAATGATCGAGCGGCCGCCAAGCGCGCGCGGGCCAAACTCCATGCGGCCCTGGAACCACGCTACCGGATTGCCGTCGACCATGATCTGCGCGATCCGCTGCGGCATGTTGTCGATCTGCTGCCAGGACGGCTTGCTCGGATGGCGCGCACAGGCTGCGATGATGTCTTCGTTCGAGTAAGACGGTCCGAGATAGACATGCTCCATTTTCTCGACAGGCACGCCGCGCTGATGCGAAACATAGGCCGCCGCGCCTACCGCTGTACCTGCATCGCCTGAAGCGGGCTGGACGAAGAGCTCTTTAACCTCATCGCGGGCGATGATTTTCTGGTTGAGCTTGACGTTCAACGCACAACCACCCGCGAAGGCGACCTTGCCGGTTTCGCGAATGATGTCGCCCAGGTAGTGATCCATCATCTGCAGCGCCAGCTTCTCGAACAGGGCTTGCATGGCAGCGGCATAGTGGATGTAGGGATCGTCGGCGATATCGCCTTCACGCTTGGGCCCCAGCCACTCGATCAACTTGGGCGAGAAGTAATAGCCCTTGCCCTTTTCCTTGTAGCGGCGGAAGCCGATCACGTTGGCGTAATCAGTATTGATGACCAGCTCGCCATCCTCGAATTTGGCCAGGCGAGAAAAATCATATTTGGCAGCATCGCCATACGGCGCCATGCCCATCACCTTGAACTCGCCATCGAGCATCTCGAAGCCGAGGAACTCGGTAATCGCGCCGTAGAGCCCGCCCAGTGAATCCGGATCGTAAAACTCTTTTATCTTGTGGATGCGGCCGTTCTCGCCATAGCCGAAAAATGTCGTGGCGTACTCGCCCTTGCCATCGATACCCAGGATGGCTGTCTTTTCCGCGAAGCCCGAGCAGTGATAGGCGCTCGATGCATGGGCCAGGTGATGCTCAACCGGCTCGATTTTTATCTTCTTCAGATCGAAACCCAGTTGCTGCAGGCACCACTGGATGCGCCTGTGGTAGCGCTCGTAGCGGCGATTACCAAACAGAATGGCATCCAATGCGCGATCCGGCGCGTACCAGTACCGCTTGGCATAATGCCAGCGAGCCTTCTCGAGGATGCTGATTGGCGCAAAAGGAATGGCAACCACATCGACATCGGCGGGTTTGATGCCAGCATATTCCAGACAAAACTTGGCTGATTCGTAAGGCATACGATTCTTCGCATGTTTATCGCGCACGAACCGCTCTTCTTCAGCTGCGGCGATCAGCTTACCGTCGATATATAGAGCGGCGGATGGGTCATGACTGAGGGCGCCGGAAAGGCCGAGAATTGTCAGTGCCACTGTAAAAAAGCCTCTTAAAAAAACGGTCTGGAGCTTAAAGCCGGAAGCTAGAAGCAATAGCGCGTATGTAGTACTCGCCCGAGGGCTTCTCTCCCAGCTTCAAGCGTCCTGCTTCTAGCTGCCTTTCGGTAAACGTATATCTAGCAAACGGTACAAAGTACTGCCTGCAGGCCAGTTGCACAGCAACCGCTCACGGTCCTTGGCAAAGGCCTGATGGAATCGAGCAGGGCTACGGTGCTGCTGCAGTGAGTCCAGGTCGATAAGCGCCCAGCTGCCGTCCCGCCATAGCACATTGGTGCCCTTCAGATCGCCATGACTAATTCGCTCACGAATAAGCGCCGCAAATAGCTGCTCCAGCGCCAGCAGCTCATGTTCTGGGGGGGCACCATCCACGTACGGGGCGAAACGGGCGATTATATCCTGGCCTTCAACGTAGTCGGTAATCAGATAGCTGCGTCCTCGAAGGCCGAGACGGCGAACTTCGATCATGGCCAGCGGCTGCGGCGTAGCGATGCCCAGCACCTCCAGGCGATGCGCTTCAACCCAGCTGTGCCAGGCGCGAGATGGCCTCCAGAAGCGCTTGAGCCAGTGCAATACGCCCTTGATGTTGTAGCGTTTGATTACCAAGGGTCCTGCTTGAACATCTACCCTGGCAACCGTTGCACTGCCTCCCCGCTTGAGCGCCGCACCGGCTGCGATGTACCCGTCGGGATCTCTGAGTACGTCGCGCAAGCCGGCCTCTCGCTCGCGACGCACGGCGACCAGCCCGACCTGATCGTGGCGCACACTGAACGTCGTGCAGTCGCGCCCGATCTTTTTGAGGTACCTGGCGAGTCGCTGATGGCGGGCCACACGAGTCTTGTCCAGGAGCGCCTCGAGCGGAAGGGCATGCGCACTGTTGACCAACAGGTAGCTAACCAGCAGTTCTTCCACGAAGGGCTCAAGGACCGTGGGCAGCTGGGCAAAGAAAACAGCCAGGTTTTCCAGCACGCGCTCCCGCGATAACGGCTGGCCGGGGGTCTCGGCACGAATGCCACCGCCATCGATAAGGTAGAGCCGCTGCTTGTGGCGCATCAGGTTGTCGAGATGCAGGTCGCTTTGCCAGAGCCCTTTGGCATGCAGGTTTGCGATTTCGGCCAGCGCACAGCCAAGAACCTCCTGCTGGTTTGCGCTTAAGGGCACCTCACACGCCACACCGAGCCAAGCATCTTGCAGGCTCTGCGCGCCTTCAAGATATTCGAATAGCAGCCATCCTCCTGCCTCGCCGAAACCCTGATCCAGAAGGGCCGGCGTGTTCAGCTGCTGCGCAGCGAGCTGCTGTGCTCCTGCAAGTTCACGATCGAAATGACGGCGGGCGCGATCACCGACCATGAGCTTGGCAAGCACCTGGACTCCTCGCCACTGCGCACGGGCCACGTAGCGCTGTCCCGGCAACACACGCAACCACTGCATGACATGCAGCTCATCGGCACCCAGCGCGACGATCATCGGAAGAGAGGGAGTGCGCCCGGCCGAGCGCAGCTGCGCCAACTTCATGCCTGGGCCGCTTTGTATTGATGCCGCGCCTCGATACGACGCAGCCAGGTTTCAATCATGCGGCTGCTGGAGTCCTTTTCTAGGTAGGCCGCAAACAGGCAACGCAACTCATCTTCGCTCCAAAACCCAACGCGGCGGATCAATGCCTCCAAATCGCGTATACGGTCTTTGCGCCCCAGCAATATGCGTGTCTTTTCCAGGTCGATCAAACATGCCTCGTAGCCGCTGAGGTGCTCGCGCAAGAAAATATGTTTGGGATAAAAACATCCATGGACTTCGCCAGCACAATGTAGCTGACGGGCCAGCCGTCCGCAGGAAGCGAGTACCGCCTGGCGGCTTGCCATTCCTAGATCTGACCACCGGCAAAGCAGACTGCTCAGGTCCTGCCAACCATCCAGCGCCCGAGTCAGCAGAACGGCGTTGACCGCACCTCGGGTACGGCGCTGCGCAAAGAATGCAGCTTCCAGTGTGGGAATATGCTTGTGCTGATAGCGGCGAATATTACGAAACTCAGCAGCAAAGGTCGGCTCACCGAACGGGTGACGCCAGCTACGCGACAGGTAGTTACTTTGCCGTTTAAGGTAATAACCGACACCACCGATATCGAGCCGGTATACGCTGCTCCAACCGCCGTCGACGGCGTTAGGCACATCGACGGCGTCAAGCTCCAACCTCCATAACGTATCGAAGCTATCCAGGCTTGCGCTACGCAATGAACCGGCATGCGCTGGCGAAAGGAAATCCCTCATTCGCGTCCCTCGAAATAGGTCAGTATCTTCCTGATAAGCGCTTTGTCGTCCGCGCCGAGCCTCGCCCGCTGCCGATAGAGCAGAAAGAAACGCAGCCGCTGAGTGCGGGACAAGGTGCACCTGGCTACCTTATCCAGGCAAGCTAGGTCCTTAATGATGCGATGCCTCAGAACCGGCCCCCACCAGAAGTCACCTGAGGGGCAGTCAATCAGGTACAGCTTGCCCGCTTCGTCGACCAGCAGGTTGCGCCATTTCAAGTCGTTATGAGCGAACCGGTGAGCATGAAGAGTGCGCGTCGCGCTTGCCAATTGCTCACTGAGCTGGCGAACCCACAGCGGGTCCGCCAGGCGTGCATCTCCATCCTTAGCCATGGCAGCCATATCTTGAGTGCCGGGTACTTCCAGGGTGACCAAGGCACCCCGCTGAAAGAATCCCGCACGGCGCTGCTGCCCCCAGGCAACCAGTGGAGCGACGGCGACTCCCCATTCCTGAAAGTGCTGCAAATTCTGCCACTCAGCTTCGACGCGTGGACGCCCGATGAAACGCCGCACGCCTTTACCCGCCGCCCAGTAGCGTTTCACGTAGTAACGTTGTTCACCGATGCTGACACGAACCACCTCGGATAGCGGGTCACGCGTGATTGGCTCGCCATTCAGCGCGAACACAGCCTCGAGACTGGCGAACGCACGCTCCGCATCGGAGTTGATTCCGTCAACGGTCCGCCAACGCATCACTGGTGGGCACCTGACGCATACTTGCGCAGGAAGCGGCTCTGCAGCCTTTCGGACTTGCGCTGCAGCCAAGTCAACAACGAAGCCTCGTCACGCAAGACATCCCGTAATGGCCGTTGGAAATAGACCTGGAGAAAACGCAGCTTGTCACGGTGCGTCAGGCCGATGCCCAACGCCGAGAAATACAACCCGGCCAGATCCTTGTTGCGCCAGCGGCGTGGCGTCTGAGCGCGGGTCTGGGCGCGGTGAAGGTCGATGAGCGACAGACGAAAATCATGCGCTGTCACCGGCTTGTCGGTATGCAGCAGAAAATGGCAGATGTAGAAGTCGCGGTGATTGACTCCCGCACGGTGCATGTTCCCAGCCATGCGAGCGACTTCCTCAATCAGCGCGCGCTTGATCGCAGGCTCCGGCGGTTGTTCACGCCAGTTTGCGGCGAAGTCCTCGAGGCTGACCGTCGGCGCCAGCTCTTCGGTGATGATGAACGAATGCTGGGTGGCGGGATTGTTGCCGCGCTCGCCATAGGCGACGGCAGTCATGGTCGGTACGCCGACCTCGTGTAACCGTTGAATGGCCCGCCACTCCTGCCCGGCGCCGAGGACTGGCAGCTTGGCGGTGCTGAGGTTCTTGACAATCTCGCCCCAACCAATGCCGCGATGAATCTTGACGAAATAACCGCGCCCGTGGATTTCGGTGCGCAGGGTGCGCCGACCTTCGAGCTCGCGGTAAACCTTCCCCTGCAGCTGCTCGACCGCCTCGAACGGATCGCGACCGGCCCAGAGGGTTTTGAAGGGCTCTGTGACGATCAGTTTCATGGGCGCTCCGCGAGGATCACATCGGCTGCCCGCTCGGGCATGCTGTACAGATCGGCGCGTTCGGCAAAAGCGAGAGCGTTCTGCGACCACAGTGCGCGCTGCTCATTGCCCGCAAGCATCTCGGCCAGAAGCCGATCGAGATGGCCCTGCTCGAAAGGACTCGGCACCACGCGACCGCAATCGGCATCGGCGATGTAATGTGCATAGCCGCAGACATCCGTGACGAGCACTGGCAGCCCGGCGACCAGCGCTTCGAGCAACACAGTACCGGTATTCTCGTTGTAGGCAGGATGGATCAGCAGGTCAGCACCCAGCAGGAACCGCGGAACGTCACTGCGGCCTTCAAGGAAGACAACTTGCTCGGAAATGCCTAGATTCCGAGCCTGAAGTTGAAAGGACTTGGGGTCGTCCTGCCCAATGACGAACAAGCGAGTCCGTCGTTTCAGCTCTCGAGGCAGCGCAGCGACGGCTTTGAGGCTGCGGTCGAGTCCCTTGGTCTTGAAACCGGAACCGATCTGCACGAGCAGAAGAGCATCGCCCTGAAGCCCGAACTCCCGTCGGAACTCGGCCCGGATGTCGAGGGCATTGGACGGCGCCTTTCGATCCTGGGCAATGCCCGGCGGCAGCAGGTGAAAACGATCAGCCGGCGTCGCGTAGTGCTTGATGAACAGCGGCTGCTGCACCTCGGAAATCATCAGGATCTGCGTCTTCGCCTGCGGGGCGAACACCGCGCGTTCGTACTCGGCGAAATGCTTGTAACGGCCCCAACGGCGATAGATCGGGTTGCGTAGGGTCTGGGCCTTATCTTCGAAACAAGGGTCGGCGGCGTAATACACATCCAGCCCTGGCATCTTGTTGAAGCCGATCACCCGGTCAACCGGCCGCTTCGCCAGGTCGGCCTGGACCCAGGCGGTGAAGCGCTCGTTGCGGGTGTGGTTGAACAGTGCCTTGACCGGCGCAATCAGCACCTCGAAACCCTCGGGCACTTCGCCCTCCCAGATCATCGCGTACACGCGGATCTGGTGGCCGCGGCGCTGACACTCGAGCGCGATGCGCATGAAATCACGCTGCAACCCGCCAAAAGGAAAGTACTTATAGAGGATGAAGGCCAGTTGCATCAGGGTGTCTCCGATGACCGCAACAGGGCCTTGAGTTCGCTTGCGACGTGCTCGGCTGATAGCCCGTCGAAGCAGGGTTTGTGGCGATCGCCTTTACCGGCGTTCGGCCCAGGCGCGCACAAGTGTACTTGGGAACGGCCATAGGCGCCGACTCGGCCAGGCAGCGTGGGGCCATAAAGCGAAATACTCGGAACGTCCAACGCTGCGGCAAGATGACCGAGCCCGGTGTCCACCGCCACACAGGCACGTGCCCCAGCAACCACTTTGGCAACACCGCCCAGATTGAGCCTGGGCAATACCGAAGCGCTCGGCAGGCCTTGGGCGATTCGTTCAGCTCGGGCCTTTTCTTCTGCATTGCCCCAAGGCAGACGGATCGCCCAGCCGAACTCGCTCATACGCTCGGCCAGTTGGCGCCAGTAAGCCTCCGGCCAATGCTTGCTCGGCCAGGTGGTGCCATGAAGGAAGAGTAAATAGGGCTGTTCGCCTGCTGTGGCCAGCTGACCGCGGTCCAGACCGTAGTCGGCAATCATCTCAGGAATCGAGTAGCCGAGCGCCTGGGCAAATAATTGACGCACCCGCTCGAGCGCATGCTGGTCCCGGGGCACGGCATAGCATCGATCATAGAAACGCGACGCCAGCGGTTCGCGTATTGAATCACGATCAAACCCTGCAACCGTCGCCTTAACGTAACGTGTCAACCAAGCGCTCTTGAGCAGTCCTTGCGCATCGATCACCAGGTCGTAACGGGTCTCGCGCAGCCGCGCCTTGAAGCGCCGCCACTCGCCGGTACGAAGGGTTTGCAGCGGATGCTTGCGCCAGCGGCGGATGGCCACGGGAATTACCTGCGCAACCGCCGGATGCCAGGCAGGGATCTCAGCGAAACCCTCCTCCACCACCCAATCAAACTGAATACCGGGGATGGCGCGCTGCGCGTCGGTCAACGCCGGGAGCGTATGGATCACGTCACCCAGCGAAGAAGTCTTGACCAGCAACACCCTCACTCAACGCACCTCGACTGGCTGTGGAACCAGGCGCCCTAGCGCCTCGATGACAGGGCGCGGAGTCAGCTCACGCATGCAGTTGTTATGACCGAAACGGCAGGTGCGTTCGAAACAGGGACTGCAATCGAGCCCGAGACGCACGACCTCGACCTGATCGGACAACGGCGGGGTGAAGGCCGGTGACGTCGAACCATAGACCGACACCAGCGGCCGCCCGAGCGCAGCGGCGACGTGCATCAGTCCCGAATCGTTGGAGACCACCGCTTCGGCGCAGGAAAGCAGATCGATGGCCTCGGCCAGACTGGTTTCGCCAGCCAGGTTCAGCGCCTCTTCTCGCAGCCCGGGGATCAACTGTTGCAGGATCTGCTCGCCGACAGCGTGGTCGTTTTTCGAGCCGAACAGCCAGACCTGCCAGCCCTCGCGAATTTTCACCTCGGCAACCTTGGCGAAATGCTCGGCCGGCCAACGCTTGGACTCGCCGAACTCCGCTCCGGGGCAAAGCGCCAATACCGGGCGATCCAGTGAAAGCTCGAAACGCGTAAGCGCCGCATCGCGGCTGTGCTCAACGATGCGCAGCGCCGGCTTAGGATACGGGGCAGGCAACTCGGCACCCGGCTCGTAGGCCAATGCCATGAAGCGCTCGATCATCAGCGGATAGCGCTGCTTGTCCAGCTTGCGCATGTCGTTGATCAGACCGAAACGCATCTCGCCCCGCCAGCCGGTACGTTTGGGAATGCCGGCGAAGAACGGGACCAAGGCGGACTTCAGCGAGTTGGGCAGCAGGATCGCCTGCTCATACTTTCCCCGCAGTCCCTGGGCGATGTTGCGTCGGGTCGCCATGTCGAGCACACCATGCCCGACCGGAAAGCTTAGTGCCTGACGCACCTCGGGCATACGCTCGAGAATAGGGCGACTCCACTCCGGCGCGAGCACGTCGATCTGGCAATCGGGATGACGCTGTTTCAGACAGACAAACAGCGTCTGCGCCATCACCATGTCGCCGACCCAGCTGGGACCCACAATCAGAATATTCATAAAGGCAGCTTCAGGCTTAGGGCTTCATGCCGCAAGCGCGAGCCGCCCGAGCGGCCCGTGTTCGCGGCAGCAACCCCTGCGCTTATTTGACCAGCGTACGCCACTCGGGGTGCGCCTCGGTCTTGCCGGACACCAAATCGAAGTAGGCTTTCTGCACTCGCTCGGTGACCGGCCCACGACGACCGATACCAATGTTGCGACCGTCCACTTCGCGGATCGGCGTGACTTCGGCGGCGGTGCCGGTGAAGAAGGCTTCGTCGGCGATGTAAACCTCGTCACGGGTGATGCGCTTTTCCACAACCTTGATGCCCAACTCGTCAGCCAGGGTCAACACGGTGCCGCGCGTGATGCCATTAAGGCAGGCGGTCACTTCAGGCGTGTAGATAACGCCGTCTTTGATAATGAAGATGTTCTCGCCCGAGCCTTCCGCTACATAGCCTTCCGGGTCCAGCATCAGCGCTTCGTCAGCGCCGCCAGATATCGCTTCCTGCAGAGCCAGCATCGAGTTGATGTAGGCGCCGTTGGATTTGGCGCGGGTCATGCTGATGTTGACGTGATGGCGGGTAAAGGAGCTGGTGCGCACCTTGATGCCCACCTCCAGCGCTTCGTCACCCATGTAGGCGCCCCAGTGCCAGGCGGCAACGATCACGTGAACCTTCAGGCCGCTGGCGCGCAGACCCATGCCTTCGGATCCGTAGAAAACCATCGGGCGAATATAGGCGCTTTCCAGATTGTTCTCGCGTACGGCGGCGCGGGTGGCCTCGTTAATTTCCTCTTTCGAAAACGGCATCTTCATATTCATGATGTGCGCCGAATCGAACAGGCGATCAGTGTGCGCCTGCAGGCGGAAGATAGCGGTGCCGGCCGGCGTGTTGTAGGCACGCACGCCTTCGAAAACGCCCATACCGTAATGCAGAGTGTGAGTCAGCACATGGGTGGTCGCATCGCGCCACTGCACCATCTCACCGTCATACCAGATCACGCCATCACGATCGGACATCGACATTGTTGCCACCTCGAATTCGGTAAATGCTGTTTGACGAGTCAGCTAAGTCCCAGCTCGCGCCAGATGCGCATCACCGCGCGACGCTCGTCATGAAATTGGTCTCCGCTCACAACGCCAGGCAGTTTCTGCAGTGATTGCCGGTGGGCCGCAGCGCGGTATGCCTTGTAGGCATCCTGCAGCAACCGAACCTCATCGCCGGTCATCAACCCGGCCTGCTCCAACCCATCGAGAATGCGGATATTGTCGGTATAGCGCAGCAGTTGCGGATGCTGGTGCGACCACGCCAAAGCCGCGTATTGCACCATAAATTCGATATCCACGATACCACCGGCGTCCTGCTTGAGATTGAACTCACCCTCCGCCAAAAAGGCTTTGTCAGCCGTGCCGGCCTGAGTGGAGCGGGTCCCGAGGTTGTCGCGCATCTTGGTGCGCATCTCGCTGACTTCGCCGCGCAGCTGTTCGAGATCGCGCGAGCGCCCGAGCACCGAAGCTCGGACGCTCTCGAAATCCTTTGCCAGCTGTGGACAGCCGACCAACACTCGGGCCCGCACCAACGCCTGATGCTCCCAGGTCCAGGCCTCCTCGCTCTGGTAGCGACTAAAGGCATTCAGCGAGCTGACAAGCAAGCCGGATACGCCCGACGGACGAAGGCGCATGTCGACCTCGTAGAGCTGGCCGGAGGTGGTCTGAGTGGTCAGCAGATGAATGATGCGCTGCCCCAGGCGGGTGAAGAACTGTGCGCCATCGATGGGCTTGGCACCGTCGGTTTCGGCGTTCGGGTCGCCGTCATGGATGAACACCAGATCCAGATCAGAGCCATGGCCAAGCTCGATTCCACCAACCTTGCCATAGCCCAGGATGATAAAGGCCGGATCGCACAGCGAACCGTCGGCACGCCTCGGCTGGCCGTGCCGCGCGACGGTGTGGCGCCAAGCCAGGGCCAGCACCTCTTCGAGAATGGCCTCGGCGAGCCAGGTCAAGTAATCGCTGACCTTCATCAGCGGCAGCGTGCCGGCAATTTCCGACGCCGCGACACGTAAACGGTGCGCCAGCTTGAAGTGGCGCAATGCCTCCATTTGCTGCTCGAGATCGTCCTCGGGAATGCGGGCCAGCCGCTCGCGCAATTCGGCGGCGAGTTCCGGCGCCAGCGGCGGGCTGAACAGCCGCCCCGCGTTGAGCAGCTCGTCGAGCAGCAACGGAAAGCGCGCGATCTGCTCGGCAATCCACGGACTGCCGGCACAAAGCTCGAGCAGACGCTGCAGGGCGCCGGGGTTTTCGGTCAGTAGCACCAGATAGGCCGAGCGCCGGGCAACCGCCTCGACTAGCGGCAGCACACGCTCCAGCACCAAATCCGGATCATCCTGTTCAACCGCCTGAGCCAACAACCTAGGAATGAAGGCATCGAGACGCTCGCGGCCGAGGCGCTGCATGGTCCGCACCTGACTGCCGCTACGCAAAGCCGCGAGTCGCTGGCAGGCGGTCTGACCGTCGCGAAAACCCGCATCGCTCAACTGACGGCAGGCAAATTCCTCGTCCCAATCCTGCTCCCACAACGGCAGCCACTCGCCACCCACCAACGACTCGCCTTCGGCGTTCTCGTCTTCGTCGGGATCGGCGATCACCTGACGGAAATGCCAGTCGACTCGGCCACGCCAATGCAGAAGCTGCTGGTGGAAGGCTTCCCAGTCGCCGAAACCCATGATCAAGGCGACGCGATCACAATCGGCTTGATTGTCAGGCAGCATCTGCGTCTGGCGATCATCGATGGCCTGTAGCGCATGCTCGGTATAACGCAGGAACTCATAGGCTTCGCGCAATTCCTCGACCGCAGCAGGCGGCAGATAGCCCTGCCCGGCCAGGGTTGTCAGCACCTTAAGCAAGGGCCGCTGCTGCAAGCTCAGGTCGCGCCCCCCGTGGATGAGCTGGAAAGCCTGAGCGATGAATTCCACCTCGCGAATGCCACCCGAGCCCAGCTTGATGTTGGCGGCCATACCCTTGCGCCGTACTTCCTGCTGGATCAGCTGTTTCATCGTGCGCAGCGCATCGATCGCGGAAAAATCGAGGTAGCGCCGATAGACGAAGGGCCTGAGCATCTCCAGCAACTCCTTGCCGGCCGCTTCGCTGCCGCCGACCACCCGAGCCTTGATCATGGCGTAGCGTTCCCAGTCGCGCCCCTGGTCCTGGTAGTACTGTTCCAGTGCATTGAAGCTCAGCACCAGCGAGCCGGACGAGCCATAAGGCCGCAAGCGCATGTCGACGCGAAAGACAAAGCCGTCCAGGGTCGGCGCATCCAGCGCCTTGATCAGCCGCTGACCGAGGCGAATGAAGAATTCCTGGTTATCCAGCGAACGCTTGGTGCCGACAGTTTCGCCGCCTTCCGGATAACCGAAGATCAGATCGATATCGGATGACAGATTGAGCTCGCGCGCGCCCAGCTTGCCCATGCCAAGGATGACCATCTGCTGCGCTTCGCCGCTGCGCCGACCGGTCGGCACACCGAACTGCTCGCAATGGCGCTCATACAACCATTGATAGGCAAGATCGATACAGGCGTCAGCCATGTCGGACAAATCGCCGCAGGTCTCGGCGAGATCAGCCTGACGAGTAAGGTCACGCCAGATGATTCGTACCTGTTGGCGGTTGCGGAACCGGCGTAGCCGATTGGCCAGACTCTCTTCGTCCAGGCAGTCGCTGAGCAGCTCTGCGAGCACTGCACGCATTTCGCCCGCCTTCAACGATCGCTCCAGCAAGCCGCTCTCGGCCAACTGGAGCAGCAATTCAGGATCTCGGCTAACCTGTTCGCTGACGAAGTCGCTGGCGGCGCAAACCCGACCGAAAGCCTCACGACGCATCGTCGGCCATGCCAAGAACCGCTGTTCAGGCTGCTCCGAAGAGTCGCGCAGGGTGCCGAGGAACGTCTCCTCGGCACGGGTGACCAAAGATTCAAGCGACGGCGGCAGTGCAACCAGCGATGGCAAACTCATGAATGTTTCCTTAGCGCAAGAATGGCTAGAGGGGTAGCGAAAACGTCCGGATTAGAGCCCCTGACGCCGGAGCCAGCCAGCTAGGCCGGCTAGCGGCGATGTAGTTTTACTACGAAAGAATGTGACAGGGGGCTGAATCAGCCGCGGTTTTGTAGTAAAACTACAGAGCCCGGCTCTACCCCCGGCAAACATCCAAGAACATATACGCGCCGGCCCACAAAGCCGGCCGCGAAGCAGGCAACCGATTCTGGAAGCCTTTCCGCCCTGGAGCAAGCCATGCAAGATCTCGATCCCGTCGAAACCCAGGAATGGCTGGACGCCCTCGAGTCAGTTCTCGACCGCGAAGGCGAAGACCGCGCCCATTATTTAATGACCCGGATGGGGGAGCTGGCCACCCGTAGCGGCACACCGCTGCCCTACGGCATCACCACGCCGTACCGCAACACCATCCCCGTTACCCGCGAAGCCAAGATGCCCGGCGACCTGTTCATGGAACGCCGCATCCGCTCTTTGGTCCGCTGGAACGCGCTGGCAATGGTGATGCGCGCAAACATGAAGGACCCGGACCTGGGTGGACATATTTCCACCTTCGCCTCCAGTGCGACGCTCTACGACATCGGCTTCAACTACTTCTTCCAGGCGCCTACTGAAGAGCATGGCGGCGACCTGATCTACTATCAGGGCCACGCCTCTCCTGGCATCTATTCGCGTGCCTTCCTCGAAGGCCGCCTGAGCGAAGATCAGATGCTCAACTTCCGACAGGAAGTGGATGGCCAAGGTCTGTCGAGCTACCCGCACCCGCACCTGATGCCGGACTTCTGGCAGTTCCCCACCGTGTCCATGGGCCTGGGCCCGATCATGGCGATCTACCAGGCGCGCTTCATGAAGTACCTAGAAAACCGTGGCTTCATCCCGAAGGGCAAGCAGCGCGTCTGGTGCTTCATCGGCGACGGCGAGTGCGACGAGCCGGAAACCCTCGGTGCCATCTCCCTGGCTGGCCGCGAAAACCTCGACAACCTGGTATTCGTCATCAACTGCAACCTGCAGCGTCTGGACGGCCCGGTCCGCGGTAACAGCAAGATCATCCAAGAGTTGGAAGGCGTGTTCAAAGGCGCCAACTGGAACGTCAACAAGGTCGTCTGGGGCCGTCTGTGGGATCCGCTGTTCGCTGCCGATGAAGACGGCCGCATGCAGCGCCGCATGGACGAAGCCATCGACGGCGAATACCAGAACTACAAGGCCAAAGACGGCGCCTATGTGCGCAAACACTTCTTTGGTGCTGACCCTGAACTGCTCAAGCGCGTCGAGAGCATGTCGGATGAGGAAGTCTGGAAGCTCAACCGCGGCGGCCACGACCCGTACAAGGTCTATGCAGCCTACCACCAGGCGGTCAACCACAAGGGTCAGCCGACGGTCATCCTAGCCAAGACCATCAAGGGCTACGGTACCGGTGCCGGTGAGGCGAAGAACATCGCCCACAACACCAAGAAAGTCGATATCGACAGCCTGAAGATGTTCCGCGATCGCTTCGACATCCCGGTCAACGATTCGCAGCTCGAAGAATTGCCGTTCTACCGCCCGGCCGAAGACAGCGCCGAGATGCGCTACCTGCGCAAGTGCCGCGAGAAGCTCGGTGGTTCCCTGCCGCAACGCCGACCGAAGAGCTTCAGCATCCCGACACCGCCGTTGGACACGCTGAAGGCTGTGCTGGACGGCTCGGGTGAGCGTGAAATCTCCACCACGATGGCGTTCGGCCGCATCCTCTCGCAACTGGTTAAAGACAAGGATCTGGGCAAGCGCATCGTGCCAATCCTCGCTGACGAGGCGCGTACCTTCGGCATGGAAGGCATGTTCCGCCAGCTGGGTATCTATTCCCCGGTGGGGCAGCTGTACGAGCCGGTCGACCGTGACCAGGTGATGTACTACCGCGAAGAAAAGGACGGCCAGATCCTGCAGGAAGGCCTCAACGAGGCCGGCGCGTTCTCCTCGTTCATCGCGGCCGGTACTGCCTACAGCAACTACAACCAGCCAATGCTGCCGGTCTACATCTTCTACTCGATGTTCGGTTTCCAGCGTATCGGCGATCTGGCCTGGGCAGCGGGCGATGCACAGACCCGTGGCTTCCTGCTGGGCGGCACCGCCGGCCGTACCACGCTGAACGGCGAAGGTCTGCAGCACGAGGACGGCCACAGCCACATCCTCGCCAGCACCATCCCCAACTGCCGCAGCTATGACCCCACCTACGGCTACGAGCTGGCGGTGATCATGCATCACGGCATGCACGAGATGATGGAGCTGCAGAAGAGCGTCTACTACTACATCACAGTGATGAACGAGAACTACCAGCAGCCGGCCATGCCGCAGGGTGTCGAGGAAGGCATTCTCAAAGGCATGTACCTGCTTGAAGAAGCCAAGGGCGACTTCAAGCACCGCGTGCAGCTGTTGGGCTCGGGCACCATCCTGCGCGAGGTACGCGCCGCAGTGGACATCCTCGCCAAGATGGGCGTGGGTGCCGACGTCTGGAGCGTGACCAGCTTCAACGAGCTGCGCCGCGATGGCCTGGCCGTGGACCACTGGAACCGCTTGCACCCAACCGACGAACCGCGCAAGAGCTATGTTGAGCAGTGTCTGGAAGGTCGCGAAGGTCCGGTGATCGCCTCCACCGACTACATGAAGCTGTTCGCCGATCAGATTCGCCAGTGGGTTCCGTCGCGTGAATACCAGGTGTTGGGCACCGACGGCTTCGGCCGCAGCGACTCGCGCGCCAAGCTGCGCGACTTCTTCGAAGTCGACCGTCGCTGGGTCGCTGTCGCCGCCCTGCAGGCACTCGCCGCTCGCGGCGCCATCGAACGCACCGTGGTGGCCAACGCCATCACCGAGTTCGGTATCGACCCCGAGAAGCGCAATCCGCTGGATTGCTGATGCGTGCGCACAGGAGAACCTATTGTGAGTGAAACCATACGCGTACCCGACATCGGCAGCGGTGAGGGTGAAGTAATCGAATTGTTCGTCAAGGTCGGCGACCGTATCGAAGCCGACCAGAGCATCCTGACGCTCGAATCCGACAAGGCCAGCATGGAGATCCCTGCGCCCAAGGCGGGCGTGGTGAAAGCCTTGAAGGTCAAGCTGGGCGACCGCCTGAAAGAAGGCGACGAACTGCTGGAGCTTGAGAGCGAGGAAGGACAGGAAAGCGACGCGCCGGCAGAAGCCGCGGACGAGCCTGCCGCTGCTAGCAGTGGCGGCCCGGCTGACGAAGCCGAAGCACCCACACCTCCAGGCGATGAAGCTCCGTCGGCATCAGCTGAGGATGGCGAATCGCAGGAGATCAAGGTCCCGGACATCGGATCGGACGGCAAGGCCAGCGTCATTGAAATTTCGGTCAAGGTCGGCGACACCATCGCCGCCGAGCAAGCGCTGATCACGCTGGAGTCCGACAAAGCCAGCATGGAGATACCCTCCCCGGCTGCCGGCGTGGTCGAGAGCATTTCGGTGAAGGTCGGCGACGAAGTTGGTACCGGTGATCTCATCCTGATCCTCAAGGGCGCCGCTTCGAGCAAGCCGGCAGCGGCCAGCGCCTCGGACAGCCAGGCACAAAGCCCGGCCAAGGAGAAACTGACCGAGCAGGCCGCAGAAGCACCAGCCGAAGCTGCAGGCGAGTCCGTGGAGGAGGTTCGTATTCCGGACATCGGCTCCAGCGGCAGCGCCAAGGTCATCGAAGTTATGATCAAGGCCGGCGACAGCGTCGAGGCGGATCAATCACTGATCACGCTGGAGTCGGACAAAGCCAGCATGGAGATCCCAGCGCCCAAGGCTGGTGTGGTGGAGTCGCTGTCGATCAAGGTCGGTGACGATGCCAAGACCGGCGACCTGATCCTGACCTTGAAGGTGGCTGGCGCAGCTCCGGCGAAGAAGGCCGAGCCGAAGCCGCAGCAGGAACCAGCGCCCCAGCAGCAGGCCGTTGCACCGAACAAGCAAGGCGTACCGGAGGCCAAGGCAGCCTCGACGCCAGCCCCGGCCGTGAGCGGGCCGAGCAAGGCCGGCACCAAGGTGCACGCTGGCCCAGCGGTGCGCATGACCGCACGGGAATTCGGCGTGGAATTGGCTGATGTCACCGGAACAGGACCCAAGGGAAGGATTCTCAAGGAAGACGTTCAGGCCTACGTCAAGAACATGCTGCACAAGACCAAGCAGGCCTCGGCCGAAGGCGCTACGGGCGGTGCGGGCATCCCGCCGATCCCGACCATTGATTTCAGCCGCTTTGGTGAAATTGAAGAAGTGCCCATGAGCCGCCTGATGCAGGTCGGTGCTGCCAACTTGCATCGCAGCTGGCTGAACGTGCCGCACGTGACCCAGTTCGAGTCGGCTGACATCACCGAATTGGAAGCTTTCCGTGTCGCGCAGAAGGCGATCGCGGAAAAAGCCGGCGTCAAGCTGACCGTGCTGCCGTTGCTGCTCAAAGCGTGCGCGCATCTGCTTAAGGAGTTGCCGGAATTCAATGCTTCACTGTCACCAAGCGGCAAGTCAGTGATCCGCAAGAAGTACGTGCATGTCGGCTTCGCGGTCGACACTCCGGACGGCTTGATGGTCCCTGTGATACGCAACGTTGACCAGAAGAGCTTGTTGCAGTTGGCAGCCGAAGCGGCAGAGTTGGCTGAGAAGGCCCGCACCAAGAAGCTATCGCCAGATGCCATGCAAGGTGCCTGCTTCACTATCTCAAGTCTCGGCCACATTGGCGGCACCGGCTTTACGCCGATCGTCAACGCGCCGGAAGTGGCGATCCTCGGTGTATCCAAGGCGGCGATGCAGCCGGTTTGGGATGGCAAGGCCTTCCAGCCTCGCCTGATGTTGCCGCTATCGCTGTCCTATGACCACCGCGTCATCAACGGCGCCGCGGCCGCACGCTTCACCAAGCGTCTGTCCGAGCTGCTGGCTGACATCCGCACCATGCTGTTGTGATCGGATGAGCAACAAAAAACCCGCCATCTGGCGGGTTTTTTTGTGCCACCTAACACCGTGAGGCGCCATCAGCCTTTCTGCAAATTGCGGAACAGGAATGAAAGAGCCTTCGCCAGCTCCTCGGCACCCTTGGGGTCGCGCAGGATGGTTAGCCAAGGATCGCCACCCGCCTTGCCAGCGAAGGTGCACACGACACCCAGCGGCGGGCATTGGTATTGGATGTAGGGGTCCATGCCGAACACCGAGAAACCTCTATTACGCACGGCGACATTGCCGGACGCATCACGGCGCTCCTCGCGAATGCGCAACTCACCCGGAGCACCAACGCTGATCTGGTATTCGAGGTCCTCTGGGTTGGCCTGCCCCACTTGATAGGCCGCCCGCAATCCATAGGATTTGAGCAGTGCATTGCTATGAGCAAGCAGCGCTTTTCGTTCGTCCGTGGTCAGGTAAAGCGTCTTGAGCTCGGCCAGATATCGCGACGGTTCATCCGAGCCCAAGGTATTTGATTCGGCAGCTTTGAGCTGTCCGCTGGCGATCAGGAAGATCGAGATCAACAGTAACTTTGATAGCCGACTTGTCAGTCCCTGCTGCATGATGCACCCTTGCGGTAATTAATATTATTTAGCCATCGCCGCGCTGTAAAAAGCGTCTAAGCTGCGGCTAACGAAGCGACTACCGCAGCATACTGGAAGCAAACCGCTCGATGAAAATACATACCGATGCCGCCAGCCGTTTGGCGACCGAGGTTGTGACGCAGTTGCCAGTGCCTTCGAGGCTGGGCATGCTGCGCTTCGAGCGTTTGAATGAATCCAGCTGGGCGCTGCTGTTTCTAGACCCTGCCTGCGAACGTTATCTAGGCCAGCCCGCGCAGGATCTCTGTTCCCTGATCGACTCGCCTTACGCCAGCCTCATGGAACCGCAGGTTCGCCTTAAGCTTCATGACGTTGTGCAAGCCCAGCTCGCAACGCTGGGCCACTATTCCATCCGGTATTGCCTGCACACCTGCGGTGGGCCGTTGGATATGTTGGAAATCGGTGAACTCTGCCAGCAGTATGGTCGAGATCTGGTCCGCGGCTACCTGATTGTCGAACCCCATGCAGCGGAAGCCTCCCCTGCGCTGGAAGCCGAAAATGCGAAGCTGCGGTCGACCCTGGAGTTTTATCAGCAGGCCCAGGATGAGCACCTCGAACACCTGATCCGCTCCCGTGCGCAGCAGAGTCTGATTGTGCGCCTGGCCCGGCACCGGTACAGCGCAGCCGACCCGCAGCTCGAGGCCGCCCAGCTGATCACCCAAGCCGCCAGCGAAGCCTACGGGATAGCACGCGCGTCGATATGGCATTTGAAGGGTAATCATCTAGAAGCCATCGCCGCCTACTGTCGCGATAGTGGCAGCCTCGAATACCCCTCATCGTTGGAAATGTCGGGCTGTCCGCGTTATATGGAGGCGCTGCACAGGGGGCGAGTGATCGATGTGCAAAACATCGCCGAAGACGCCCGGACCGTGGAACTTGCGCAAGCTTTTTTCAAACCACGGGGTATCACGTCGATCCTTGACGCAACGATACGGGTTGGTGGTGAGGTGTTTGGCGTGCTCTGTCTAGAACACTCCGGTTGCGTCAGAATCTGGCATGCCGACGAGGTGGCGTTCGCTGGTGAACTGGCCGATCAGTATGCGCAGGTGCTAGCCAATCAGCAGCGCGTCAGTGCGACTTACACATTGCACCTCTTCCAGCGCGCGGTCGAACAGAGTGCTAGCGCGTTCATCCTGGTCGATCGTGATGGCATCGTCGAGTACGTGAATCCGAGCTTCACCTCTATCACTCAGTTTTCAGCCGATGAGGTCCGGGGCCGTCGCCTAGCCGAGCTTACCGCCTTGGAAAACCTCAGCGAATTGCTGTTCGATACCTCGTCGGCCTTGTCGCAGAGCAACAGCTGGCAGGGTGAATTTCGCAGCCGCCGAAAGAATCTTGAGCCCTACTGGGGGCAGTTGTCGATTTCCAAGGTGTTCGGTGAGAGCGGTGAACTCACGCACTACATCGGCATTTACGAAGACATCACGCAGAGCAAGTTGGCGCAGCAGCACATCGAGCGCCTGGCCTATACCGATAACCTGACCAGCCTCGGAAATCGGCCGTTTTTCATTCGCAGCATCGAAGAGCGCTTCGCCACCAACAAAGAACCGCAGCTGTGTTTGTTGCTGGTGGACATCGACAATTTCAAGCGCATCAATGACAGTCTTGGACACCAGACCGGCGACAAATTGCTGGCCAGCCTGGCTCGGCGTCTACGCAATAGCCTCAACCGAGACAGTGTGCTTGCACGCTTCGCCAGCAACGAGTTCGCCCTCCTGCTCGACAACATGGACCTGGAAGAAGGCCGGCTCCTGGCGCATCAAGTGCTGCGCATCCTCGACAAACCCCTGTTCGTCGACAAACAGCTGATCAGCGTCAGCGCCTCCCTGGGCCTGGCCTGTTCGCCGCTGCATGGCCGCGATCCCGAGACGCTGATGAAACACGCTGGCCAAGCCCTGCATAAAGCCAAGGCCAACGGCAAGAATCAGGTCCAGGTGTTTACCGAAGCCTTGCACGCCGAGGCCAACTACAAGCTATTCGTCGAAAACAATCTGCGCCGTGCGCTGGTGCAGAATGAGCTAGAAGTCTTCTATCAACCCAAGCTCTGCCTGCGCAGCGGTCGGCTGCAGGGACTGGAAGCGCTGCTGCGCTGGAACCACCCGGAAAAAGGCATGATCCGCCCTGACCAATTCATCGGCGTTGCCGAGGAAACCGGGCTGATCATCCCGATAGGCAAGTGGGTAGCACGGGAGGCCTGTCGAATGGGCCTGCAGCTCGCAGCGCTGGGCATCGGCAATCCCCAGGTCGCGATCAACCTGTCGCCCAAACAATTTTCGGATCCCGACCTGGTCGGCTCAATCGCCGCCATTCTTTCCGAAGAGCAGCTACCACCCGACCGTCTTGAGCTGGAGCTGACTGAGAGCCTACTGCTCGAAGCGACCGAAGAGACCCGCCAGCAACTGATAGGGCTTAAGGCACTCGGGGTCACCCTGGCAATGGATGACTTCGGTACCGGTTATTCGTCGTTGAGCTATCTGAAGAAATTTCCCATCGATGTAATCAAAATCGACCGCAGCTTTATCAAGGACATCCCGGACAACCAGGACGATATCGAGATCACCTCAGCCGTTATCGCCATGGCCCGCAACCTCAATCTCAAGGTGGTTGCGGAAGGTATCGAGACAGTAGAACAACTGACCTTCCTACGCCATCAGCGCTGCGATATCGGGCAGGGTTACCTGTTCGACAAGCCCATCCCCGGCGACCAGCTACTGACCTCGCTACGCCGATACCCGCACTGGCTCTAACGGTCTGCGCCTACCGTCCGGGCACATGCGCGTTGGATTTGTCAGCTTGGTAGCCTAGGCTAGCTGAAAACACGCCCCAGGCTCGAGGACCACAATGACCCTGCGCTCGCAAATTCTCGTTCATAAACAAGCGCTACCCGATGCAGGACAAGCCCTGCCCGGACGCGCCACGCCAGTCCCGGTACCCGCAGCTCACTTCGTCAGCGGTAACCCGCTGCAGCCCCCTTTCCCGGAGCACCTGCAGCAGGCGATGTTTGCAATGGGTTGTTTCTGGGGGGCCGAACGCCGCTTTTGGGAGCATCCAGGTGTATGGACTACCGCGGTGGTCTATGCCGGAGGGCACACGCCAAACCCCACCTACGAAGAAGTCTGTTCCGGTCTTACAGGGCACACCGAAGCCGTGCTGGTGGTGTTTGACCCACAACAGATTTCTTACGACGACCTGCTCAGGCTGTTCTGGGAGGCGCACAACCCGACCCAAGGCATGCGCCAAGGCAACGACATCGGCACCCAGTATCGCTCGGCAATCTACTGCTTTAGCGCCACGGAACTCGAAATGGCGCGCGATAGCGAAGCGCGCTTCCAGACAGAGCTGAACAAGCACGGGCTTGGAGGCATCACCACGGAAATCGCCGACCTACCGGCTTTCTACTACGCAGAGGCCTATCACCAGCAATATTTGGCGAAGAACCCTGGCGGATACTGTGGCCTTGGAGGCACAGGCGTCTGCATGCCAGCCTGAAAACTGCACTGCGTCGATGCTGGGGCTAATCAGACGCTAGGGGAGGCAAGCACAGCCTACTCATGTCTTTTGCGGTGGCGTTGCGCCCGGACAGCTTCCCCAGCTTGTCCGCGCTCCGCCAACTTCATCTGGATCGAGCCGCAAAGCCGCCGCGGCACACAGACATCCATCTACCGGCCCGTAACGCCTGGCTTCTCTGCCCTTTAAAAAGAAAACCCCGCCGAAGCGGGGCCTTTGCAGACTGAAACTGACATCCGTGACTTACGCCTTCCTAGCGTCGTTCCGCTACGCGTCCGTTTTGTGTCTAAAGCGCTTCCCTACGCGGCGTCCATGGCGGCAAAGACTACCGATCGGCCTGGAAAACCTGTAGTAGCAGTTCGCACCACGGCTTGTAAGCATTCACTTACGCACGAACCCTGCCTTGGTCCCGCGTGTAAGCAATTGACTACAAGCGATGCAGATCTATGACTGAACTGGTGGCGCATTGTTCCCTAAAGATGGCTAATTAATTTCATTATGCCTTCACGGATGGATCTCTCTTAGAACTGCGCAGCATCGAGCAGATACAACGATTCGCTGCCGGCTCGGACCGAGGCGCTCAACGAGTGAATGCGAGGCAACAGACGTGCGAAATAAAACCGCGCTGTGCCGAGCTTGCTGGCGTAGAAATCGTCTTGCTTTTCCTTGCCCAGCGCGGCTTCTGCCATTCTCGCCCACATATAGGCGTAGGCCGTGTAACCGAACACATGCAGGTATTCGACCGAGGCCGCGCCGATCTCGTTAGGGTTGCGCTTTGCGCTATCGATGACGAAGGCTGTGAGTCCATCGAGACTCTCCAATGCCGCCTTCAGTGGAACAGTGAACTCACCAAGCTCACTGCCCGCAGCCGCACAGTAGCTTCGGATTTCCTCCGCAAACGCGTTGTACAGCTCGCCACCACTGCCCACCACCTTGCGTCCGAGCAGGTCCAGCGCCTGGATGCCGTTGGTGCCTTCGTAGATCTGGGTGATCCGACAGTCGCGGACCAGTTGCTCCTGCCCCCACTCCCGGATGAAGCCGTGGCCACCGAAGATCTGCTGACCATGGACAGTGGTTTCCAAACCCATGTCGGTGAGGAAGGCTTTGGCCACCGGCGTCAGCAGAGCCACCTGCGCCTCGGCACGCTGACGTGCTTCGGCATCATCACCGAACTTGGCGATGTCCAGCTGCAGGGCGACATAGCTGGAGAAGGCGCGCCCGCCTTCGTTCAGCGCTTTCATGGTCAGCAGCATGCGGCGCACGTCTGGATGCACGATGATCGGATCGGCGGCCTTGTCTTGCGATACCGGCCCCGTCGGAGCGCGGCTCTGGATGCGCTCACGGGCGTACTCGATGGCACTCTGGTAAGAACGCTCGCCGGTGGAGAGCCCTTGGATGCCAACGCCCAGACGCTCGTAGTTCATCATGGTGAACATGGCGGCCAGTCCCTTGTTGGGCTCGCCGACCATCCAGCCCGTGGCGCCGTCGAAGTTCATCACGCAGGTGGCTGATGCCTGGATACCCATCTTGTGCTCGATGGAGCCGCAGCTCAGGCTGTTGCGCTCACCCAGGCTGCCGTCTTCATTGACCATCACCTTGGGCACCAGGAACAGCGAGATACCGCGCGAGCCGGCCGGTGCGTCGGGGAGCTTGGCCAATACCAGATGGATGATGTTATCGGTGAGATCGTGCTCGCCGCCGGTGATGAATATCTTGGTGCCGCTGACCTTGTAAGAGCCATCCGCCTGAGGCTCCGCCTTGGTTCGGATGATGCCCAAATCGGTCCCGGCGTGGGGCTCGGTCAGGCACATGGAACCGGACCAGACACCGGCATACATGTTTGGCAGGTACTTCTGCTTCAGCTCTTCGCTGGCATGGGCGTAGATTGACAGGCAGGCTCCGGAAGTCAGCATTGGGTAGAGACCGAACGCCAAACTGGCAGAGTTCATCATTTCCTCGACCTGCGCCGAGATCGCTTTCGGCATGCCCATGCCGCCGTAGGCTGGGTCGCCGCCTACACCGACCCAGCCGCCTTCGGCGTAAAGGCGGTAGGCCTCTGGGTATCCAGCCGGAGTGGCTACCACGCCGTCGACCCAGCGACAGCCTTCCTCGTCACCGCTGCGGTTGAGCGGTGCGATGGAATTCGCTGTGATCTTGCCGGCCTCCTCGAGGATGGCTTCGGCGGTTTCCGCATCAACGACTTCCGCCAACGCTGGCATCGTCTGCCAGAGCTTCGGGGCGTCGAAGACTTCATTTAGGACGAAACGCATATCGCGCAGGGGTGCTTTGTAGTCAGCCATGAAAAAGACCTCGCAGAAAACATCTCACCCGGCCGATTGGCCGCAGCAGTTTCGCGAGTCTAACTGAAGACCAATCAGCGCCCGAAGCGTCTTTAAATGACTGACCGGTTCTCACTTCGACACTACAGGCCGCCACGCTTGCTCGCCCGGAATCCACAAGCCGCGACTGAGATCGCCCACAAAAAAGCCCGCACGAGGCGGGCTGTAAATTACCGGAGGGTCAGAAAGCGAATTGGTCAGCGGCCAGCTTCATCAGGCTTGCACTCCCGGCCTCGATGGCCGCTTTGTGGGCAGCGGTGCGCGGAAGCAGGCGAGCAAAGTAAAATTCGGCGGTGGTCAGCTTCGACTGGTAGAAAGCCGTGTCGCTGCCCGCCTCGTCCAGCTTGCTCTGAGCCACCACAGCCATGCGCAGCCAGAAATAGCCCAGGATCAGGTAACCGCAGTACATCAGGTAGTCCACCGAGGCTGCACCGACTTCGTCGGGATTCTTCATCGCTGCCATACCGATTCGTGTGGTGATCTCGCCCAGCTCACGATTGAGGCCAGCCAGTTGTGTCACGTATTGCTGCAGCTGAGGATGCTGCCCGTTGGCCTCGCAGAACTTGTGCACCTGCTTGGTGAAACCGAGCATCAGCTTGCCCTGGCTGCCCAGTACCTTGCGCCCCAGCAGATCGAGCGCCTGGATGCCGTTGGTGCCCTCATAGATCGGGGCGATGCGGCAATCACGCACGAGCTGCTCCATACCCCACTCTCGGATATAGCCGTGGCCGCCAAACACCTGCATGCCGAGGTTAGTCACCTCCAGCCCGGTTTCGGTCATGAAGGCCTTACAGATCGGCGTGAGGAAGGCGAGCAGGTCCTCGGCTTCCTTGCGCTTGTCGGCGTCGGGGCTGTGTATCTGATCGAGCAACTGTGCGGTGAAGTACGCCAGGGCACGGTTGCCCTCGTTGAAAGCCTTCATCGTCAATAGCATGCGCCGCACATCAGGGTGCACGATGATCGGGTCGGCCGCTTTCTCAGGAAACTTCGCGCCGGTCAGCGCACGCATTTGCAAACGCTCGTTGGCGTACTGGATCGCGCCCTGAAAGCTCGCCTCGCCACTGCATAGCCCCTGCATGCCAGTACCCAGCCGGGCATGGTTCATCATCGTGAACATGCAGTTGAGACCTTTGTTGGGCTCACCGATGAGGAAACCCGTGGCGCCGTCGAAGTTGATGACGCAGGTCGCCGAGGCCTTGATCCCCATCTTGTGCTCGATGGAGCCGCAGGCAACAGCATTGCGCTCGCCCGCTTCGCCGGCGGCATCAGGCAGGAACTTAGGCACGATGAACAGCGAAATCCCCTTGGTGCCAGCCGGGGCATCGGGGAGTTTGGCCAGAACCAGATGCACGATGTTCTCGCTCATGTCGTGCTCGCCGGCCGAGATGAAGATCTTCGTGCCGCTGATCGCGTAGCTGCCGTCAGCCTGCGGTACCGCGCGAGTCTTGATGATCCCCAGATCCGTGCCGCAGTGGGATTCGGTGAGGCACATGGTGCCGGTCCAGCGGCCCTCGGTCATCCGGGTCAGGTAGGCTTGTTTCTGCTCATCGGTGCCGTGAGCCCCGATTGCGGCCATGGCACCATGGGTCAGTCCGGGATACATACCAAAGGAGGTGTTCGCCGAGCCGACCATCTCGCCAACGACCAGCCCCAGCGAGTGCGGCAGGCCCTGTCCGCCATAGGCAGGATCCGAGGCCAGCCCCATCCAGCCACCTTCGGCGTACTGCGCGAAGGCCTCCTTGAAGCCTTTCGGGGTGACGACCACGCCGTCATCGAAATGGCACCCCTCCTCGTCACCGCTGCGGTTGAGCGGCGCCAGAACCTGTTCGCAGAACTTGGCGCCCTCCTCGAGAATCGCGCTGACCGTGTCTGGCGTGGCGTCTTCGGCACCATTGGCCGCATAGCTGCCATGAAAGTCGAACACTTCGTCGATCAGGAAGCGCATATCGCGCAGGGGAGCTTTGTAAGCGGGCATATCGATCTCCAGGACGGCACTGTGCATTGTTATGCCCGCCACGCTACTGGCAGATCGACCCGCTCGCCATCACATTGCAGGCGCTGAATGCGCCACCATAACCACCGGCTGCCCGACCGGTTCGCACGGCCAACGCCGGAAGGTTTTCAGCCGCGCGCTAAGCGTCGGTGGTCACCTCTTTCAACGTACGCATTGCACCGCGGCGGTTCTCCCCATGCGCGCGGATGCAGTTACGCCCCGCTCCCTTGGCGCTATAGAGCGCCTGATCGGCCTTCTTAATGACCTCCTCGGGGCTGCGCTGCGTTATCAGTCGCTCGGCGACGCCGATACTGATGGTCACCGAGACCGCGGCTGCCGAAGCAACACCGCGGCGCTGCCGCCCCTGCTCCGCATCCTTTGGCCGGCTGGACTTGTCACGCAACTGCAACGGATAACTCTCGACAGCCTGCCGTACGGCTTCCAGATGCGGCAGGCAATGCGTCAGATCACGCCCCGGAAATACCAACGCAAATTCTTCACCACCGTAACGATAGGCACGCCCACCGCCACCAACTTTGCGTAGCCGGCTTGCGACGAGGCGCAGTACCTCGTCACCCACGTCGTGCCCATGGGTATCGTTGAAGGCCTTGAACCGATCCACGTCGGCCATCGCAATCACGTATTGACGGCCCAGACGCTGCAACCGCTCGTTAAGAGCACGACGGCCAGGCAGGCCGGTCAGCTCGTCACGGAAAGCCATCTGATAGGCCTCTTGTGCAATCGAAACCACCAGCACCAGCATCATCAAGCTGCTCAAGACGTTGAGTGCACCCGGACGACTGAATACCTGCGGCAGCATCAAGAACAGCCCTACCAGCGCAACCAACTGCGCCGCATGCACTGGTCGAGGCCGCCGTAGGTATTGCGCCAGCACTCCGAGTATCGCGATTAGAAATACTGGATAGGCCAGCTGGATCAATTGCAGCCAGTCGGCCTGCAATGACGGCCAGCGAATCTCAGTCAGCCAGTCGAGCACACCCACGGGGAAGCGTCGCGCCAGAGCCAGCGCCAAGACCGACACAACAAACACAACAGCAAGCCGTGCCAGACCGTCCTGCAACAGATGTGCACGCTCTTGCCAAAGGGCATAGAGCCCATAGAGCGCCGGCAAAATCAGGCTACACAGGTGGAAGGTCAGCGCGGCCTCTGGCAGTAGCGAGCCCGTGAGCCGGTAGTGATCGACCTGGGTATCGAGTAGGAAATAGACGATATAAACCGTCAGCAGCAAAAAGGTCTCACGGACCCGGCCATAGGCGATGCAGAAGGCCCCCCCGAGCAACAGCAGCACGGTAGGCAGCACGTTGAACAGCGAAGTGAAGAACTCGTTCAGGGTAGGTTGACGCGCAGCCACAAGCCCTCCGGTCAACAACGCCAGGGGAGCATAGAAATGACTGAAGCGAGCAGGACTCAGACGGGGCACGGCGGCTCCGGTAACGGCCGTGAGGAAAGTAGGCATTCTGCCTGCACTTGGTGACAGGTTCACCTATAGGGGTGCAAAACAATGACTGGCATGGCGGAAAACAGGCAAAAAAAACCGCTGCCGTAGCAGCGGTTTCTTTTCTTGCGGAGGCCTTAGTAGGCCAGCTCGAAGTGCGCCTCATCCATGTCCATCAGGTTGTCAGCACCGGACAGCATGGCTTCAACGTGGGTACGCGTACGCGGCAGGATGCGCTGGAAGTAGAAGCGTGCGGTCTGCACCTTGGCGGTGTAGAAGCCGTCCGCATCTTCGCCCGCAGCGATCTTCTCCGACGCCAGGCGTGCCATGTCCGCCCAGAAGTAGGCCAGGCAGGCGTAACCGCAGTACATCAGGTAATCCACCGAAGCGGCGCCGACTTCTTCGCGGTTCTTCATCGCAGCCATACCGACCTTCATGGTCAGATCGCCCCACTCCTTGTTCAGCTTGGCCAGAGGCTCGACGAACTGCTTGACCGGCTCGTTGCCTTCGTTGGCTTGGCAGAACTTGTGCACCACCTTGGTGAAGCCTTTCAGCGCCTCGCCCTGAGTCATCAGGACTTTACGGCCCAGCAGGTCAAGAGCCTGGATGCCGGTGGTGCCTTCGTACAGGCAGGAAATACGGCTGTCGCGAACGTTTTGCTCCATGCCCCACTCAGCGATGAAACCGTGGCCGCCGTAGATCTGCACGCCGTGGTTGGCCGCCTCGAAACCGACTTCGGTCATGAACGCCTTGGCGATCGGGGTCAGGAACGCCAGCATCGCGTCGGCGGCTTTGCGCTCGGCTTCATCCTTGCTGCGCTGGACGATGTCGACCTGCTTGGCTGCGAAATACATCATCGCCCGGTTGCCTTCGGCAAAGGCCTTCATAGTCAGCAGCATGCGGCGTACGTCAGGATGCACGATGATCGGGTCAGCAGCCTTTTCGGGCGCCTTCGGACCGGTCAGCGAACGCATCTGCAGACGCTCCCGCGCATACTTGATACCGCCCTGGAAGCCGATTTCCGCGTGTGCCAGGCCCTGCAGCGCAGTACCCAGACGCGCCGTGTTCATGAAGGTGAACATGCAGTTCAGACCCTTGTTCGGCGGGCCGATCAGGAAGCCAGTGGCGCCATCGAAGTTCATCACGCAGGTGGCGTTGCCGTGGATACCCATCTTGTGTTCCAGGGAGCCGCAAGACACGCCATTGCGCTCGCCTACGCCGCCTTCAGCGTTCGGCAGGAATTTCGGAACGATGAACAGGGAGATGCCCTTGGTGCCAGCCGGCGCATCGGGCAGACGAGCCAGAACGATATGGACGATGTTATCGGCCATGTCGTGCTCACCCGCAGAGATGAAGATCTTGGTGCCGGATACCTTGTAGCTGCCATCGGCCTGAGGCTCGGCCTTGGTGCGCAGCATGCCCAGGTCGGTGCCGCAATGCGGCTCGGTCAGGCACATGGTGCCGGTCCACTCACCGGAAACAAGCTTGGTCAGGTAGGCCTGCTGCTGCTCAGGCGTGCCGTGCTCATGCAGGGTGTTCATTGCGCCGTGAGAGAGGCCGGGATACATGCCCCAGGACCAGTTGGCTTCACCGATCATTTCGCTGATTGCCAGGCCCAGCGATTCTGGCAGGCCTTGGCCACCATGCTCAACGTCATGGGCCAGGCTCGGCCAGCCACCTTCTACAAACTGCTGGTAAGCCTCTTTAAAGCCGGTCGGCGTCTTCACGCCGCTTTCGCTCCAGGTGCAACCCTCGATGTCGCCCACACGGTTCAGAGGCGCGATGACCTGCTCACAGAACTTCGCGCCTTCATCGAGGATGGCATTGACCATGTCCGGGGTGGCGTCTTCACAACCCGGAAGGCTCTGATAGTGCGCTTCGTAGCCGAGCAATTCGTCACGTACAAAGCGGATATCGCGCAAGGGGGCCTTGTAGTCAGGCATATCGTAAACCTCAGCAGTGGGTTCTTGATTCAGGTGACTGACGGGTCAGCCACGCTTGATTTTGAATGGACCATCCGGCATAGCCCCGGCAGGTCAAACAGGCGTTTGAAACATACGTTTAGGCCTGTTCGATGTCAAGCAGCGACCATGACGCCATTCGTCGGCATCTGAACAATCATGGGCAGGGATCAGGGTGCCCGGAATCGGGCGAGGCGGCCGGCCAGAAAGGCCGGCGCAGGTCAGGCTTTGGTGTTGACCAATGTACCGAGCACTTCGTCGGCAGTCTGCAGGAGGCGCACGCCAGCGTTGGCCTGATGCTCACCCACTTTCATCTGAACCAGTTGCTCGGTCAGCTCGACCGTATCGGCCATTGCCTGAGAGGTTTCGGCAGCAGGCAGCGTGCGATCAGCCACGACAGCGCTGGCTTGGTCAACCCGCTGCTGGCCGGCTTGGTACGCTCCAAGGCCGGCAGATAGAAGACTGTTGATTTGCATGATTCAAACCCCACTGAAGTCGCTTAGCTATCATTGATAGCAGAGCCGTTCCGCTGACGCCAGCGCCACGCCGCTATCAGCTGCATTCAAGCACATGATCGAATGATGCCTGCCCGCCGTCTTCAAGTCCTGAGCGGCAAAATCTTGAGCGGTGCCAGGTCGAGGTAGTGTGCTACCGCTGCCGGGCTTGCGGTCGGCAAGCGCGGCACCCGACCAAGGCATGGGGCCTCAAGCCGCTCATTCAACGTCGCGAGGTTTTCCTGCAATCGTGAGGTTGCAGGATCAACGATGTTGGCGACCCAGCCGGCCAACCTCAATCCGTCGCGCTCGATGGCCTCGGCGCTGAGCAGCGCATGGTTGATACAGCCAAGCCGCACGCCGACTACCAGAATCACCGGCAGCCCGAGCTCTATGGCGAGATCGGAAAGCGTTTCGTCTCCAGCCAGCGGCACGCGCCAGCCACCTGCGCCCTCCACCAGCGAGAACTGAGCCTGCAGTGCCAGCACTTGCCGAACCGGCTCGGCCAGCGACGTTACAGTCAGCTCAACACCCGCCTCACGGGCGGCCAGGTGTGGGGCGATTGCCGGCTCGAAGGCCAACGGGTTGACCTGCTCGTAGCGTAGCGGCAGCGTGCACTCGCCGAGCAGCGCCAGTGCGTCGCTGTTGCGCAGGCCTTCGGCGGTAATTTCGCAACCAGATGCGACCGGCTTCGCTGCTGCCGTGCTGAGCCCGGCCAGCCGCGCGGCGTGCAGGAGTCCGGCAGCGATAGTGGTCTTGCCGACTTCGGTGTCTGTACCGGTGACGAAATAAGCCGCGGTCATGTCAACTCCTTGCACAACACGCCATACACCACCTGATAGGTCGCCGGGAGCCCGCTCGGCGTGCGGAACTGCTCGTAGGCATCGATCAGCGCTCGAATCCGAGCACGGCCGGTAAGCCCGCCCGGGCGGCCAGGGTTCAGGTTATGCGCGCCGAGCGCCTTGAGTTCGCTGGTCAGCTGACGCAGCTCGGCGAAATGCAGCACCTCGGGCTCGACCTCTAACCGCTCCAGCTGCAAACCACCGGCGGCGCAGTACTGCTGATAGGCGCTGAACGGGCGAAAGCGATTCACATGGGCAAAACCGTCCACCGCCTGCCAGCTGTCGCGCAGCTCCTGCAGAGTCCCGCTGCAGAGGCTGCTGAAGGCGAACACACCACCAGGACGGAGTACCCGCTTCGCCTCGCTCAGCACGGCGGGGAAATCCTCACACCACTGCAGCGCCAGACTGGAAAAAATCAGATCCACCGACGCATCACGCAGCGGCAAGCACTCAGCATCGCCAGCGATGAAGCTGCCCGCGCCGCCCTGGGGCCGGGCATGGCGTAGCATGCCTTCGGCGATATCCAGCGCGACGCCTTCACCAGCCGGAAAGCGGTTCGCCAGGACTCGGGAGAAATAGCCGGTGCCGCAACCCAGATCCAGCCAGCGCGCCGACGTCAACCCAAGGGGCAGACGCTCGATCAGCGCGTTGCCGACGGTGCGCTGCAGCTCGGCCACACCATCGTAACTAGATGCCGCACGGGAAAACGACGCAGCAACCTGACGCTTGTCAGGCAGGCCGCTTTTCGTATCCGGTGCTAGTGCCGCGACCGCGTCCGTCATTCCGCCTTGCTCTTGATGAAAGCCGCGATGGTTGCGGCCACGTCGTCCGGCCGCTCCAAAGGGAGCGCGTGGCTTGTCGAGGCGATCAGCTCGGCTTCGACCCCAGGCATCCAGCGCCGAAGCGCATCACAGGCAGTCGAAGGCACCAGCGCGTCGCCACCGGCAAACAGGTGCAATTGCGGCCCGAAATAGCCATGCAGCGCGCCACGTCCGTCCAGCTCAGCGAGTAATCGCAAGCCGGCTTCAAGCACGGTCGACGTCGAATCAGATTGGCTGACTTCCAGCTGGCGGGCCAGCGTTCGCGGATCGTAGCCACCGCGGCTACAGAGCAGACGGAAACGCTTGAGCGTTTCCTCGGGATCAAGCCTGAACGCCTCTTGAAAAGCATCGAAGATCTCCGCTGCCATCGCTTCGGGCCACTGAGGGCGGGCACGGAAGCAGGGGTTGCTGGCGATGGTGACCAGTCCACGGCAGGAATCCAAGCGCCGCGCGGCGAGCTGGGCCGCCAGCATACCGCCCAGCGACCAACCGGCCAGCCAGCTGTCATCGGGTAAACGGCGGTCGAGTTCATCCAGCCAGGCTTCGGGATCGGCAAGCTCGGGCAAGGACTCGATGACCACGTCAAGATCCTGATCGAGTTCTGTCAAAGCCTCACACAAAGGCTGCAAAGCAGCCGGGCCATACGCCCAACCGGGTAGCAAAATCAGCTGATCACGCATCCGCTTCAGGCTCCTCGGCCATTCGATTCCAGCATTCGGCCAGGATATCCAGCAGTCGTTCCACCTGCGCTTCGCTATGCGACGCGCTGAAGGTCACTCGCAGCCGCGCGCTGCCGGTTGGCACTGTCGGCGGGCGGATGGCACCGACCAGAATTCCACGCTCACGCAGCGCCGCAGAGAGTCTCAGGGCGCGCTCGCTGCTACCGACCAGAATCGGCTGGATCGGCGTCGGGCTATCCATCAAGGTCAGACCGATCTCGCTCGCACCCTGACGGAAACGTGCGATCAGACTGTTCAGGTGATCTCGGCGCCAGCTCTCACTGCGGAGTAGCTCCAGGCTTTTGAGGGTGGCGCAGGCGACAGCCGGTGGCTGGCTGGTCGTATAGATGTAAGGCCGAGCGAACTGGATCAGCGTCTCGATCAGTTCCTCGCTGCCAGCCACAAAGGCCCCAGCGGTGCCGAAGGCTTTGCCGAGCGTGCCGACCAGGACCGGCACGTCATCTATCCCCAAGCCGAAATGCTCGACGATGCCGCCGCCGGTTTTGCCCAACGGGCCGAAGCCGTGTGCGTCATCGACCATGACCCAGGCATTTTTGACTTTCGCAGTGGCGCAGAGCGCTGGCAGGTTGGCCAGATCGCCATCCATGCTGAATACGCCATCGGTAACCACCAGCGTATCGCCGGCGGCCTTGTCCAGGCGCTTGGCCAGGCTGTCGACGTCGTTGTGCAGGTAACGCGAGAAGCGCGCGCCACTGAGCAGACCGGCATCGAGCAGCGAAGCGTGATTGATACGGTCTTCCAGCACTGTATCGCCCTGCCCCACCAGCGCTGTAACGGCTGCGAGGTTGGCCATGTAACCGGTGGAGAACAACAATGCTCGCGGCCGGCCGGTGAACTCAGCCAGGGCCTCCTCAAGCTGGTGATGCGGTGTACTGTGCCCCATGACCAGATGCGATGCACCGCCGCCGACACCCCAGCGCGCAGCACCCTGCTGCATGGCGCGGACGACGTCGGGGTGGCTAGCCAGCCCCAGATAGTCGTTGGAGCAGAACGCCAACAACTGTTCGCCATCAACCGTCACCTCCGGCTGCTGCGGTGTTTCCAGCAATGGGCGACGGCGATAGAGGTGGGCGGCGCGGCGCTCAGCGAGACGAGACGCAAGATCGAAAGGCATAGTTCAATACCCTAAGGAGCGAGCTTGCTCGCGAACGGGAGAACGCGAAAGCTTCGCGAGCAAGGACTAGGCGTCCCCCTCGCTCCTACTGAGGTTGCTTAGGCAGTGGCGTCGTAAAACAGTTTGCTGTCACGCTGCTCGACCAGGGCCTGCTCGATGGCGGCCTGATGCACTTCGTCATCGTGCTCTTCGCGGGCTTCCGGCTGGATCCCCAGACGCTTGAACAGCAGCATGTCCTTGTCGGCCTGCGGGTTGCCGGTGGTCAGCAACTTTTCGCCGTAAAAGATCGAGTTGGCGCCAGCGAGGAAGGCCAGCGCCTGCATCTGCTCGTTCATCTGCTCGCGACCGGCCGACAGGCGCACATGGGATTTCGGCATCATGATCCGCGCCACGGCGAGCATACGGATGAAGTCAAAAGGATCGACGTCCTGCTCTTCGGCCAGCGGTGTGCCCTTGACCTTGACCAGCATGTTGATCGGCACCGATTCCGGATGCTCGGGCAGGTTGGCCAGTTGAATCAGCAGGCCGGCGCGGTCATTCAGCGACTCACCCATGCCAAGAATGCCACCGGAGCAGATCTTCATGCCCGACTCGCGGACATAGCTCAGCGTCTCCAACCGGTCGGCGTAGGTGCGGGTGGTGATGATGCTGCCGTAGAACTCCGGCGAGGTGTCCAGGTTGTGGTTGTAGTAGTCCAGCCCCGCGGCTGCCAACGCTTTGGTCTGCTCCTGATCGAGCTTGCCGAGGGTCATGCAGGTTTCCAGTCCCAGTGCTTTCACGCCTTCGACCATTTTCAGCACGTAAGGCATGTCCTTGGCGGACGGGTGCTTCCAGGCGGCGCCCATGCAGAAGCGCGTCGAACCAATGGCCTTGGCTTCGGCCGCAGCCTCCAGCACCTTCTGCACTTCCATCAACTTTTCTTTATCGAGGCCGGTGTTGTAGTGGCCTGATTGGGGGCAGTACTTGCAATCTTCCGGGCAGGCGCCCGTTTTGATCGACAGCAACGTCGAAACCTGGACGCGGTTGGCATCGAAGTGCTGGCGGTGCACGCCTTGAGCCTGGAAGATCAGGTCATTGAAGGGTTGTTCGAAGAGCGCCTTGACTTCGGCGAGGCTCCAGTCGTGACGGGTAACGGAAGCGGCGGTGGCGCTCATGGGCAATCCTTGTAATTAATAGCGGCTCGGCGGCCAGGCACGGATGCGAAATGGTTAGCCAAGGCCGAGGCGCTGTCAACCAGGAAAGGAATCATGGTTTACAACTGGCTAAATATTGAACACTACTGTTCGCTTTGTGATGAGCGCTGCGAAACACGGCAATCGGTTTGCGGCGCCTGCGAAGCAGAGCTGCCCTGGCTGGGCGAGCACTGTTCTGTATGCGCCCTACCGTTGCCGGCGTCCGGCCTGATCTGCGGCGAATGTCTCAAGCGGCCGCCCGCGTTCGATCAGGTTACCGTGCCGTGGCGCTTCGCCTTTCCGGTAGACACCCTGATCAGCCGTTTTAAACACCAATCTCAATGGCCGCTCGGCAGGCTGCTGGCGGAGCAGCTGTCGCGCCATTTGCAGCACGCGTTCGATGAAGGTTTGCTACGCCCCGACGCCTTGTTGCCGGTGCCCCTGGCCCGCAAGCGGTTGCGTCAACGCGGCTTCAATCAGGCGCAAATGCTAGCTGATTGGCTGAGCACAGCACTGTCGATCCCCGTCGATACGAAGCTCTTAACACGGGTTCAGGACACCCAGTCGCAGCAGGAGCTCGATGCGGCCAGTCGGCGACGAAATCTGCGCCAGGCGTTTGCGCTTATTGATGATCGGAGCCTGACCGGACGTCACCTGGCAATCATCGACGATGTGCTGACAACGGGCGCAACCGCGGAGGCGTTGGCCCGTCTGCTTAAGCGAGCCGGCGCGGCACGCGTTGACGTCTATTGCCTGGCGCGCACACCGAAACCCGGCGAGTCGCCAGGCGCGGTTGTGTAAACACGCCAGTGCAATACACTGGGTACCCGTCCACGGAGCCGACCATGAGCCACCCCTTCGACACGCTTACGCCTGACCTTGTGCTCGATGCGGTGGAAAGCACCGGCTTCATCAGCGACGCTCGCGTGCTGGCATTGAACAGCTACGAAAACCGCGTTTACCAGGTGGGCATCGAGGACGAAACGCCGATCGTTGCGAAGTTCTACCGCCCTGGCCGCTGGAGCAACGAATCCATTCTCGAAGAGCATCAGTTCTCCAAGGAGCTGGCCGATCGCGAAATCCCGGTCGTGGCGCCATTCGAGCGCGACGGCAAAACCCTGTTCGAACACGCCGGTTTTCGCTTCGCGCTCTTTCCTCGCCGCGGCGGTCGCGCGCCGGAGCCGGGCAATTTGGATCAGCTCTATCGACTCGGCCAGTTGCTGGGCCGCATGCATGCGGTCAGCGCCAGCCGGCCCTTCGAGCATCGGGAAACACTCAATGCCCAGCATTTCGGCCATGAGTCGCTGGCGACGCTGCTCGAAGGTAATTTCGTGCCCAAGAGCCTGCTGCCTGCTTACGAGTCAGTGGCGCGCGACCTGCTGAAGCGCGTCGATGATGTCTTCGCCCGCACAGACTTCCAGCCGATCCGCCTGCATGGCGACTGCCATCCCGGCAATATCCTCGCCCGTGACGATGCGTTCCACCTGGTCGATCTGGACGATTGCCGGATGGGGCCGTCGGTGCAGGACATCTGGATGATGCTGGCGGGCGAACGTCACGAGCGCCTCGGGCAGCTGTCCGAACTGGTCGATGGCTACAGCGAATTCCACGACTTCGCCCCGCGAGAACTCCCGCTGATCGAAGCGCTTCGCGCTCTACGTCTGATGCACTACAGCGCCTGGCTTGCCCGCCGCTGGGATGACCCGGCCTTCCCCATGAGCTTTCCCTGGTTCGGCACCGAACGGTACTGGGGCGATCAGGTGCTGATCTTGCGTGAGCAGATGTCCGCGCTGCAGGAAGAGCCGTTGAAGCTCTTTTAGCTGGAAGTTCGGAAGGGAGCGGGGGGCCATCGGAGCCCCGACGGTCTAGCGCTGGCCTGCTCGGTGGGCTGAAGCCCACCCTACGACTCATGCAAAGCGTTGCCGGCCATACCTACTCGCTGCCTACATGTTCCCCGGAGCACGCTCGCCCTACCCTACGACCTCAAGACTGACTAACCGTAGGGTGGGCTTTAGCCCCACCAGTCGCACACGCATCTACGTCGCGGTCAGGCCTCCTCAATCAACCAGTCCAGCCGCCAGCCGCCTTCGCTCTGCCCCAGCAGCTTAGCCAGCCAGGGCAACAGTTCGCGCAGCTCTTCCTCCAGCCCCCACGGCGGGTTGCTGATAGCCAGGCCCGAGCCGTTCAGCCGCAGCGCCTCGTCGGTGGGGTGGACGTACAGCTCAGCGCGCAGCAATTTGGGTGCACCGCTGCGCGACAGGTCCTGATAGAAGCGCTTGAGCTGCCGCTCATCCTTGATGGGATACCAGATCACACCGATGGTCTGGCGCATGCGTCCCAGCGCTTCCTTCAACGCCGTCACGCAGCGGCTCAGCTCGTCGGCCTGCTCGAATGGCGGGTCGATGAGCAGGACAACGCGTTTTTCGTGCGTCGGCATCAAGGCGCGCGGCACGTGCCAGCCCTCGCCCAGGTGCACCGCAACACGGTGGTCACCGGACATGTTGTCCTTGAGCAGGCGGCCGTCCTCAGGGTGCTTTTCGTTGAGTTGCAGGCGATCCTGCGGGCGCGTCAGCTGGCGCGCCAGCTCCGGCGAGCCGGGGTAGTAACGCAGCTGACCGCTTGGATTGAGCGCACGGATCACATCCAGATACCCCTGCGCCATTGCCGGGACATCCTCTGCCTGCCACAGCCGCGCGATGCCCTGCAGCCACTCGCCGGTGCGGCTGGCCTGGTCACCGGCCAAGTCATACAGGCCGACGCCGGCATGGCTGTCGAGATAGGCGAACGGCGCCTCCTTGCGCGCCAGCATGGCGAACAGACGGGACAAGACGAGGTGTTTGAAGACGTCGGCGTGATTGCCGGCGTGAAAAGCGTGGCGGTAATTCATCGGGCACTCCTGAAGAGCGCACAGTCTAACTGCGCCGAGCCGCGATTCGCAGAGCCTGGACGAAACACCCGTTGACCAGGGGTACGAAATCTCGACAAACGGCTGCTACAGTGACCCACCGCTATCCAACCAGGACGCCCCGATGGACATTCGCGACCTCTTGCAGATCACCCTACCCATCATCCAGGCGCCGATGGCCGGCTCGCAGAACCATCAACTCGCCGCCGCAGTTTCCGAGGCCGGTGGACTGGGCTCGATCCCTGCGGGGATGCTCAACCCCGAGACCCTGGACGCCGAGCTGACCGCCATGGCCGCGCTGACGCGCAAGCCCTACAACGTCAATTTTTTCTGCCATCAGACACCCGCCGAGGACGCCGCGCGTACTGAAGCCTGGCTGGCCTTGCTGGCGCCTTTCCTGAAAGAACTCGGGATCGACCCGGCGAGCATTCCCGGCGGCGCAACCCGTCACCCTTTCGACGCCGCGATGGCCGAAGTGGTGGAGCGGCACCGTCCACCGGTGGTCAGCTTTCATTTCGGCCTGCCTGCGCGGGACCTGCTAGAGCGAGTCAAAGGGAGCGGCGCGAAAATCCTCTCCAGCGCCACGACGCTGGAAGAAGGTCGCTGGTTGCAGGCGCAAGGTGTCGATGCGGTGATTGCCCAGGGCGTCGAAGCCGGGGGCCATCGCGGCATGTTTCTAAGCGATGACATCAATGGTCAGGTCGGCACCTTTGCCTTGCTGCCGCAGCTGGTTGCCGCACTGGACGTGCCCGTGATCGCCGCCGGCGGGATTGCCGATGCCCGCTGCGTATCCGCCGCGCAGGCGCTGGGCGCAGCGGGAGTGCAGGTCGGCACCGCTTATCTGCTATGCGACGAAAGCCGCGCCAGTCAGCTGCACCGCCAAGCCTTGCAGAGCCCCTCCGCCGAGCACACTGTGTTGACCACCTTGTTCTCCGGACGGCCAGCGCGCGGCATCGTCAATCGCCTCATCCGCGAACTGGGCGCTCGGCCAGAGGCCGTGCCGGCGTTTCCGCTGGCAGGCAATGCCATCGGCAGCCTGCGCGCCGCAGCCGAGCGTCAGGGCATCGATCATTTCTCACCCCTATGGGCGGGGCAGAACGTCAGCGGTTGCCAGCCGATTCTGGCGGCGCGATTGACCGAGGCGCTGGCAGCCGGCTGGAAGAATTAAGCGACAATCAGGGCTGCGCCAGGCGTCGGACTGGGTCCATTGTCGCGGCGTAGCGCGTAAACTGGCCCGACCTGCAGATGAGCGGATCGGATATGACCGTGCTGACAAACACACTGGTATTTCTCGCCACCCTGGCCGGTATGGAGCTGTTCGCCTGGTGGGCGCACAAGCATGTGATGCATGGCTGGGGTTGGGGCTGGCACAAGTCGCACCATGAGCCGCGCACCGGCTGGTTCGAGAAGAATGATCTGTATGCAGTGGTATTTGCCGGGGTCGCGATCCTGCTGATCGCGCTGGGCACAGCGGGCTACGGCCCGCTGGAATGGATCGGCGCCGGCATGACGGCCTATGGCTTTCTATATTTCGTCGCCCATGACGGCCTGGTCCACCACCGCTGGCCGCTGCGCTACGTACCGCGCAAGGGCTACCTCAAGCGTCTCTATCAGGCCCACCGCCTGCACCATGCGGTGGAAGGCAAGGAGCGCTGCGTGTCCTTCGGCTTCCTCTACGCGCCGCCGCTGCCGGTGCTCAAGCAGCAGCTGCGCGAGCTGCATGATGGTCCGTTGCACAAGACAAACGCTAAGCCCGACGGGGACGTTTCCAGAGGGAATCAGGGCGCGGCGTGAGCTGCATCCGACGCGAAGCCAGCGCCAGCAGTCCTCCGCCTAGCAGAAACTGCAATTTCTGCGCACTCGTCGTCGACACCCGCGTGTCCCAGGCCGCCGCGCCGCGCGCTTTCACCTCCACACCGATCTGCCGATAGACCCCATGCGCCGTTGCAATGGACCAGGCCGAACGCAGTGGCAGGTCGCGCAAACCCTGCGAGGCCGACAGGTAGTAAGGCTCGGCTAGATCGACCAGACGGGCCGCCAACAGCGCCAGCGCAGGCCGGTTGTGCGGCAGGCCGATCTCATCGGCCGGAATGCCTGCTTCCGCGAGCCAGTCGGCCGGCAGATAGACGCGACCGATCTCCGCATCCTCGACGATATCGCGAGCGATATTGGTCAGCTGGAACGCCAGCCCCAGGTCACATGCCCGGTCCAGCGTCGCCTCCGCTTCGGCGCCCATCACTTTCGCCATCATCAGGCCCACCACCCCGGCAACGCGGTAGCAGTACAGCAGCGTGTCCTCGAGAGTCTGGTAGCGATACTCCTGCACATCCATGCGGAAGCCCGCCAGATGTTCCAATGGGTATTCTCGTGGTATCTGGTGGCGCTGAACCACTTGCTGGAATGCCGCAAAGGCCGGATCGCTCATCGGCTCCCCGGCATAGGCGCGCTCGGTCAGGTCCACCAACTCGGCCAGCCGCGCTTCACCGGTGGAGCGATCACCCTCGACCTGGCCGTGCCCCAGCGTCTGGCCATCGATCACGTCATCGCAATGCCGGCACCAGGCATAGAGCATCACCGCGCTCTGACGGGTGCGTTCGTCGAACAGCTTCGCCGCTGCCGCAAAGCTCTTGGAGCCGACATTGATCGCCTGCGTCGAGTGATCGATGACCTGGTCGTTCATCCGGCCCGCTCCTCCAACAAGAAATCCTCCAGCATCAGGCCGGCCGTGGCCTTGGCCGAACCCACCACACCCGGCACGCCTGCACCGGGATGAGTGCCGGCACCAACGATATAAAGGTTTGGAATCACATCATCGCGGTTATGCGGGCGGAACCACGCGCTCTGGGTGAGGATCGGCTCCAGCGAAAATGCCGAGCCCAGATGGGCATTGAGCTCGTCACGAAAATCGTGCGGCGTGAAGATCCGGTGGGTAACCAGATCGTCGCGCAAGCCCGGAATGTAGTGACGCTCGAGGTATTCAAAGATGCGGTCGCGGTACTTCGGCCCTTCCACTGCCCAGTCGATATCCGCCGTGCCCAGGTGCGGCACCGGGGCCAACACGTAATGGCTGGCACAACCTTCCGGCGCCAATGATGGATCGGTCACGCAAGGCGCGTGCAGGTACAGGGAGAAGTCATCGGCCAGGGTTTCGCGCTTGAAGATCTCGTCAATCAGCTCACGGTAACGTGGACCGAAACACACCGTGTGATGCTGTAGGTGCTCATGACGGCGCTTGAGGCCGAAATGAATGACGAACAGTGACATGGAGAAGCGTTTGCCGGAGAGCCGCTTGGCCTCGTCCCGACCACGTTGTTCGTGGCCGAGCAGCCGCTTGTAGGTGTTGACCACATCGGCGTTGGAGGCCACCGCATCGGTATCGAAGCGACGGCCGTCTCGCGTAGTCACGGCTTTAGCTCGTCCATCCGCCAGTTCGATGCGTGCCACTTCGGCGTTCAGCTCCAGCTTGCCGCCCAGGTCTTCGAATAGCCGGACCATACCCTGCACCAGCGCTCCGGTGCCGCCGCGTGGAAACCAGACGCCACCCTGCCGTTCCAGCGCATGGATCAATGCGTAGATCGACGAGGTTTCAAAGGGGTTGCCACCGACCAGCAACGAATGAAAAGACAGCGCCTGCCGCAGCCGGTCGTTCTCCACGAACTTCGAAACCATGCTGTATACGTTGCGCCAGGCCTGCAATTTGGCCAGCTGCGGCGCGACGCCGATCATGCTGCGAAACGACAGGAAGGGCACGGTGCCGAGCTTGACGTAACCTTCCTCATACACCGCACGGGAATAGGCAAGAAAGCGCTGGTAGCCTGCGACATCCTTTGGATTTAACGCATGAATCTGCCGGTCCAGTTCGACCTGATCGTTGACGTAATCGAAGCTGTAGCCATCCTCCCAGCACAGCCGATAAAACGGGCTGACCGGCAACAGCTCGACGTAATCGGCCATGCGCTTGCCCGCACCGGTAAACAGCTCGTCCAGCGCCGGAGGGTCGGTGATCACCGTCGGGCCGGCGTCAAAGGTGAAGCCCTGATCGTGATAGACGTAGGCGCGGCCGCCCGGCTTGTCGCGCTTCTCCAACACGGTGGTCTGAATGCCGGCACGCTGCAGCCGAATCGCCAGCGCCAGCCCACCGAAACCGGCACCAATCACCACAGCCCGCCTCACACCGCCTGTTTGTTCGTTCATCATTTGTCCTTGTGGTGCAGGTTGCCGGCGGCGAGCGCACGCAGCGCTTCACCCACCGGCACGGGAGGTTTGCCCGAGACGATGCGCAAGCGGTCCCAGGTGGTCAGGTTGGCCGCGTAGAAGCGCTGAATCAGCGGTTCACGCAGGAGGTAGAAACGCTGCATGACCGCCCAGCGGCGATCCGCTGGTCCAGCCATGAACAGCATGCGATTGAGCAATCTGAAGAACCCACGTTGACGCCACTGCTGCAGCGAATAGCCGCGAATCGCGGCGAACAGGCTGTCTGCATCCCAGCGATTCAGTGCGACCAGGTGATCGGCGAGGCGTACCGCATCAGGCAGTGAATAGCCTGTAGTCGGATGAAACAGAGCAGCAGACAGCCCCGTCTGCGGCACGCCACGCGCCTCGTCCCAGAACGCCGGCACATCACCGGAGAGCACGATGGGCAGCACGCCCTGTTCTTCTCGCAACAATTCGGCGATGACCCAGCCACGCTCGCTGGCATAGCGGGTAATGTTGTCGCGCAACGCACCAAGCGAAACGGCATCGCCATCGGCGTAGTAGGTGTCTTCGATCAACAGGGTGTCGGCGCTGAGCGGCAGCACATAGACAAACCGGTAGCCATCCTGCTGAGCGACGCTGGCGTCCATGATGATCGGCTCCAGCAAGCCGTGCGGCTGATGCAGGCGTAGTTCCTGGCCAAGGAATTTCTGGAAGCCCAATGCCAGCTGATCGCTTCGACGTACCCCTCGGCCGTCGATTACCGCGCCAGCCCGCAACACTTTGCCGCACGCCAGCCGCACCTGCCGGGGCTCTACCTGCGTGACGGTGGCGTTCAGACTTACGCCGTCAGCCAGCTCCGACATCAGCAACTGATGGAAGCGATGGGAAAAGATGCTGGCATAGCCGCTGCCCAAACGGCGTTGAAGATCCGGGAAAATCACCTCGTAGCCAGGCCAGCGATTGCCCACCAGCGGCTCCAGCCAGGTCTGTTGGGCTGGCGTCAGGTCGTGCTCATGAAAGGACCAGGTATGGTTGCCGCCGAGGGTTTCGCCCTGCTCGATGACCAGCAACCGCAAATCTGGACGCGCCTGCCGCAGGCGCAGGGCCAGCAGCCCGTTGGCCAGGCCGCCGCCGACGAGGATCAGGTCCGCATCAGCCATGTTCGGCCCTCTGCAACGCCGGCGATTCGACGCCAAGTGCTGCCTCGATCAGCTGCGCTGCCCGCGGCGCCCCACCGGCAGCACGAACCTCATTGCCCAGAAGTCGGGCACGCTGAGCGAAATCGGACTCGCGCAACAATCGACGCAGGCCCTGCACGATCCGTCGGCGACTGGCCAGACGCGGATCGAGCTTCAAGCCAACACCTGCATGCACCACCCGAGCGGCTACGCCGGGCTGATCGAAGGCAATCGGCAACGCCAGGCTCGGCACACCCGCTTCCAGCGCGTCGAGTACGGTGTTGAGCCCGGCATGGGTGACTACGGCATCGGCTCGCGCCAGCACTGCACGCTGGGGTGCGAAATCGGTGACCCAGCTGGCGCCGGCCTTGAGTAGTCGTTGCTCCTGGCGCCGATCAAGCCGCCCACAATGCGCGATCAGCAGTTGTACATCGAGGTCGCGGCACGCCTCGGCTATCCGCTGGAACAGGCCGAAGCGATCGCCTTGCAGGGTGCCCAGCGAGGCGAACACGAATGGCCTGCCGGTAGCGACCGGAATAGCCATCGCTGGTTCGTCAGTCAACGCCGAGCGCAGCGGGCCGATGCCGTGGAAGTAGTCAGGCAGGGCGGAACGTGGAAAATCGAAACTGGGTGTGGTCTGGCTCAACTGCAACAAAGGCGACAGGCATTCATCGAGGCGCTGCCGAGGTGGCAGACCGAACGCGGCTGCATGGCGCGAGATAACGCTGGCGTGCGCCTGCATCGCCCGGTCATAGACGCCACTGCTGTGCAGATTCAACTGCTCGCCCCAGGGCGTCGCACGATAGCGCCAAGGCATGACCGGCAGCGGCACCAGCGCCTCACGGTTGACTGGCAAGGCACAGGCCACCGACACGAACGGCAGCCCCAGGTACTCGGCGACAAGCCCACCACCCGGCTCCATCTGGTCTGCAATGACGCAGTCTGCGCCGATGGAGCGAAGCACGGCAGGTGCCTCTCGGCAAAACATATCGGTTGCCGAAGCCATATCGGCGATCACCCGGCGTATGCCCCAGGGCCCGCCGGGGCGTGCCGCACGGTCGATCACCGCCCTGAGCGAGCCAGGCGGATGCGAGCCCGCGCCGACCTGGGCAAAACCCAGTCGAGGGTGGCGCAATATTCCGGCCACATCGGCCTGCTGCACGACTGTCACACGGTGCCCGCGCGCCAACAACTCAGAGGCGAGCGCTTCCATCGCCCGCACGTGGCTGTGGAAAGGCGGTGCGATCACGGCGAAATGAGTCATTGAAACGAACCTCGCCGGCTGGCAGAGCAGCAAACCTGACGACACATCACAGCTTGGACGGGTCGAACGGGGTCAGGAGCGGCGCTTTGGCCAGCTCCGCCAGATTGGCCGAGCCCGTACAGAAGCAGGCAATGCGCAGCTGCTCGATCAGCACCTGGAAATGCTCGACCACGGGTTCCGGCCCGATCAGCGCTGCGTCCAGCACGCCGGCAGCCTGCCCCACCAGGTTGGCGCCCAGACGAATCGCCTTGGCCGCATCTATGCCGTCACGAATGCCGCCTGATGCGATGAGCTGAGCAGCGGGGCAGGCGCGGCGAACAGCCGAAATCGCCTGCGCGCTGGGTATGCCCCAGCCGGTGAACGCTTTGGCAATGGCGCGCTGCTGCGGATCCAGGGTTCGTTCGGCCTCTACCGCCGCCCAGCTGGTACCGCCGGCACCGGCGACGTCGATTACCGACACGCCGGCATCGAGCAATCGCTGCGCCACGCTCGGAGAAATGCCCGCACCCACCTCTTTGGCTACCAACGGCACTGGCAAGCGCAAGGCCAGCGCCTCGAGCGCCGCGTACACGCCTATCCAGTTGCGATCACCGCCAACCTGCACTGCTTCCTGCAACGGGTTCAGATGGATGATCAGGGCATCGGCCTGAATCATGTCGACGGCGCGCTGCGCCTCATCCAACCCGTAGCCGGCAACCAGCTGCGCCGCTCCGAAATTGGCCAGCAAAGGGATCGACGGCGCGAGTTCGCGCAACTGCCGGGTCAGCCCCTGATCTGCGTCGGTTTCCAGTGCGATTCGTTGCGAGCCCACCGCCAGGGCAATCCCCAGCACCTCGGCCGCCTCGGCCAGGTTTCGATTGATCTGGGTCGCCCGCGCCGCGCCGCCCGTCATCGAGCTGATCAGCAGCGGGGCTGAGAGGGGTCGTCCGAACAGCACGGCGCGAATATCGATGTCGTCGAGACGCAACTCCGGAACCGCGCAGTGCTCGAAAGTCAGGGCAGCGTAGCCTGGATCGACGGCGGAACAGGCGCGGCGCGGGTCGAGAACGATGTCCAGGTGGTCGTTCTTACGTTCCGCAATAGTTTCTTTAGTCATGCAGCGCCTCGTTCGATGACCTTATGTGGACGGTAGTGGTCATTAAAAGTGCCAAGACTTATACACTCTGTACAGGTATTGTCACGATATCTAACGAAAAACGATACAGGAGGTCGTCATGGCCATCGCTTTGCCGGACACGCACCACGACTTCGGACGGACAGTCAGTACGCTGCGTGCACAGGTTGACGAGCGGCTTGGCCAGTGGCTACCGCTAGCGCCTCCGCAAGATGCCATCGCCACCGCCATGCGTGAAGGCACACTCGCGCCGGGCAAGCGTGTCCGACCATTGCTGCTGCTATTGACCCTCAAAGATCTGCAGCAGGACGCGACGGCCTTCGATGCCGGCCTCGACCTGGCTTGCGCCCTGGAGATGGTGCACGCCGCCTCACTGTTTCTTGATGACATGCCGTGCATGGACAACGCCGAGCTGCGCCGTGGCCGGCCGACCATTCACCGTGAGTTCGGCGAAGACGTCGCGGTCCTAGGCTCGGTCGCCCTGCTCAGCCAAGCATTCAGCATAGCCGCCTCGACAGCCAGCATCGACGCGTCGACGCGCAATCAACTGGTGCGTCTGCTGTCGCAAGCTACCGGCGCGCAGGGCCTGGTTCGCGGCCAGTTTCACGATCTGCGTGAGGGGCAACGCGCGCGCCCGCTCGAAGCCATTGCCCATACCAACCGCCTGAAGACCTGCCCGCTTTTCACGGCTGCGGTGGAGTCCGCTGCGCTGCTGGCCGATGCCAGCGCGAGCTGCACGCGCCATCTCAACGGTTTTGCCACTGAACTCGGGCTTGCCTTCCAGCTCCTCGACGATCTGGCCGACGGGCTCAGCCCTCAGCAGATCGGCAAGGATTCCGGCAAAGACGCCGGAAAAAGCACCGTAGTCGCCCTGCTCGGCCCCGAGGCGGCGCGCCAGCACATCGAAGAACATCTGGCACGTGCCGAACAGCATTTGATCGACGCCGGTATCGGCGACGGTCACCTGGCACAGCTACTCGAATATTTCTGCGCGAAGCCACACTAAGGCCGCCCAGGCAACCCCTAAAAGACGCTGCTGTGTCGACCCATCACTCGAATGTATGGTGCTAGGCAGCCGTCTCGCCGGCTCCTTAGACTCGAGTGCATGTAAACGGAGGATTTTTCCATGCCCGAGACTCTGCTCTGCCCGCGTAACCTGGCATTCGAACTCTACGAAGTACTCGACGCCGAAGGCTTGACCCAGCGCGAACGCTTTGCCGACCACAGCCGCGAAACCTTCGACGCGGCCATCGACACCGCCCGCAGCATTGCCGAGAACCTCTTCGCCCCGCACAACCGCAAGGCAGACGAGAACGAGCCGATCTACAAGGACGGCGAAGCGGTGCTGATTCCGGAAGTGAAGCCTGCTGTCGATGCGTTCATCGAGGCCGGCTTTCACAACGCGTCGCGCAGCTTCGAAGATGGCGGCATGCAGCTGCCCAATCTGCTTTCACGGGCCTGTTTCGCTCACTTCCAGTCGGCCAACATCGGCACCTCGTCATACCCGATGCTGACCATGGGCGCGTCGCACCTGATTGAGGTGTTCGGCAGTGATGAACAGAAACAGCGCTTTCTCCAGCCCATGCTTGAAGGCCGCTTCTTCGGCACCATGGCGCTGACCGAGCCGCACGCCGGTTCATCCCTGTCCGATCTGCGTACCCGCGCCGAGCCGGCCGGCGACGGTAGCTATCGCCTGAAGGGCAACAAGATCTTCATCTCCGGTGGTGATCATCCGCTGTCGGAAAACATCATGCACATGGTCCTGGCCAAGCTGCCCGACGCCCCGCCCGGTGTGAAAGGCATCAGCCTGTTCATCGTCCCCAAGTTCCTGGTCAACGACGACGGCTCGCTGGGCGATCGCAACGATGTGATCCTGGCCGGGCTGTTCCACAAGATGGGCTGGCGCGGCACCACCTCCACCGCGCTGAACTTCGGCGATAACGGCAACTGTGTCGGCTACTTGGTCGGTGAGCCGCACAAGGGCCTGTCGTACATGTTCCAGATGATGAACGACGCGCGCATCGGCGTAGGCATGGGCGCGATCATGCTCGGTTACGCCGGCTACCTGTACTCGCTCAACTACGCGCGGGAACGGCCACAAGGCCGCCTGCCAGACGGCAAGAACCCGGCATCGTCGCAGGTTCCGATCATCCAGCACACCGACGTCAAACGCATGCTGCTGATGCAGAAAGCCTACGTCGAAGGCGCCTTCGATCTCGGCCTCTATGCCGCGCGCATCGTTGACGAAGAGCAGACCGCAGGGACCGAGGAAGAGCGCAAGAGCGCCCACGAGCTGCTGGACCTGCTCACCCCGATCGTCAAATCCTGGCCTTCGGAGTACTGCCTTAAAGCCAACGAGATGGCCATTCAGATCCTGGGCGGCCATGGCTACACCCGTGAGTACCCGGTTGAGCAGTACTACCGCGACAACCGATTGAACCCGATTCATGAAGGCACGCACGGCATCCAGTCACTCGACCTGCTGGCACGCAAGCTGACGCAGAACGGTGGCGCCGGACTGCGCCAGTTGCTCGGTCTGATCCAGAGTACCTGCAAGCGGGCGGGCGAGTTCAGCTCGCTGGATGCGCTGCGTCAGCCGCTGGAGCAGCTCCTGGCGCGCCTGACCGAGGTCACCCAAGCGCTGCTCGGCGACCTGATGGCTGGCAAGATCAACCAGGCACTGGCTAACTCGGCCCTGTACCTCAAGGTATTCGGTCACGCCGTGATCGGCTGGCGTTGGCTGGAACAGGCGATTCACGCCGAGCAGGGGCTGGCGAAGGGCAACGAGGCGGACGTCGATTTCTATCGCGGCAAGTTGCAAGCTGCACGCTACTTCCTGACGTGGGAAGTGCCGAGCTGCCACCACGAACTGGATCTGCTGGCCGGTCGTGACGACACCTGCCTGACCATGCAGGAAGACTGGTTCTGACCTGGCGCCCGACACGTTGTACGTGTCGGGCGGCCACAATCAATCAAGACGCCGTTTATCGGCGCCACCTCCTTATCCGAAACGCCCGTCGCTCCGCCGGGCTTTTTTGACAGCACGTCAAAACCGCGGGTTAGAATCGCTGGCATGCAGCCTGCATGCTTGCCAGCAGCACTAACCTTCGGAGAGCGCGTTTGGATATCGGCAACATCAACCAACTGTTCTTTGTCGGTGCTCTGTTGGTTGCGGCGAGCATCCTGATGAGCTCTTTGTCGACACGCCTCGGCGTGCCTATCCTCGTCATCTTTCTCGCGGTCGGCATGCTTGCGGGCGTCGACGGTATCGGCGGCATCGTCTTCGACGACTACTCGCTAGCATTCCTGATCAGCAACCTGGCCCTCGCGATCATCCTGCTCGATGGCGGCATGCGCACCCGCGCCGCCACCTTCCGCGTCGCACTCTGGCCGGCGTTTTCGCTGGCTACAGCAGGGGTGGTTGTCACGTCCGGCCTGACCGGTCTAGCTGCAGCCTGGCTATTTGATCTACCCATGATGCAGGGCTTGCTGATCGGCGCCATCGTCGGCTCGACGGATGCCGCCGTGGTGTTCAACCTGCTGAACGGCAGGGGGCTCAACGAACGGGTCGGCTCAACATTGGAAATCGAGTCGGGCAGCAACGACCCGATGGCGATGTTTCTCACCGTCGCGCTGATCGACATGCTCGCCTCCGGCCAGACCGGGTTCGGCTGGGGCTTTTTCATCAGCCTGCTGCAGCAGTTCGGTATCGGTACCCTGCTAGGACTTTCTGGAGGCTGGCTGCTGCTGCACCTGATCAACCGCCTTTCTGTCGCGGACGGGCTCTACCCGCTGCTGGCCGTCGCTGGCGGCATCATGATTTACGCGCTGTCCGGCGCCATCGGCGGCAGCGGCATTCTGGCGGTCTACGTCTGTGGCCTGCTGCTGGGCAACCGCCCCATCCGCAACCGTCATGGCATCCTGCACATGTTCGACGGCCTCGCCTGGCTCAGCCAGATCGGCATGTTCCTCGTGCTCGGCCTGCTGCTCACGCCCAGTCAGCTGTTGCCCATCGCCCTGCCGGCGCTGGCCCTTTCACTGTGGATGATCCTCTTCGCCCGCCCACTCGCAGTGTTCATCGGGCTGGCACCGTTTCGCAGCTTCCACCTGCGTGAGCGCCTGTTCATTTCCTGGATCGGGCTGCGCGGCGCGGTGCCGGTGATTCTCGCGGTATTTCCGCTGATGGCAGGGCTGGAAAACGCCCAGCTGTTTTTCAACGTGGCGTTCTTCATCGTGCTGGTTTCGCTGCTCCTGCAAGGCACCACCCTGACCTGGGCCGCGAAGAAGGCCAAGGTCGAGGTGCCGCCCTCGCCGCTGCCGATCTCCCGCGCCGGGTTGCAGATTCACACGACCAGTCAGTGGGAACTGTTCATCTATCGCCTGACCGCCAAGAAGTGGTGCATCGGCGCCGCGCTGCGCGAATTGAAGATGCCCACTGGCACACGCATCGCAGCCCTGTTCCGCGGTAAGGCACTGCTGCACCCGTCGGGCAGCACGCGCCTGCAAGTCGACGACATCCTTTGCGTCATCGGCCACGAAGAAGACCTCCCGGCGCTTGGCAAGCTGTTCAGCGAAGCCCCGCAGCGCGGCCGAGACATGCGTTTCTTCGGAGACTTCATCCTAGAAGCCGAGGCCGAGATGAGCGCCCTTGCGGCCCTGTATGGCCTGAAACTGGGTGAAGTCGACGGCAGTCAGCAGATCGGCGACTTCATGGCCGAACGCGTCGGCGGCAAGCCGGTTACGGGCGATCAGATCGAATGGAACGGCCTGACCTGGACCATCGCCGCGATGGAGCATGGCCAGGTGCGCAAGGTTGGCCTGAAGTTTCCCGAGGGCAACAAACCGGGTCCATCGCTGCATTTCTGAAGCGCTGTACAGCCGCGACGCACCGAGCCAGAGCGTTCCGATCTATGGGCTCGCCTCGGCCTTCTGCAGCCCTTAGACTCCGCACTCTTTTCTTCACTCGATAATGTTCATGGCACCCTTGCGTATCTTCTTGCTGGCGACCCTGCTCGCCTTCGTTCCCGCTTCAGCATTCGCTCAATCCATCCCAGGCCTGACCGGCACCAAACCGGCCGCCGAAGAGTCGAAACCTGCACAGCCAAGCGCTGACGAACGTGCTCAACGCCTTGCTGAGCAGGCCGCGACCGCGCAGCAGCGACTGACCGAACTGAAGGCCGAACTCGCCAGCGCGCCGAAAGAAATCGCCGAGTCCCAGCGAGACCTGAGCAAACTCAAGGCCAGCGACACCAGCGATCTGGTCGAAAAGCTGGCCAAACTGAAGATGCAGGCCCTCGAGCAACGCCTGGCAGAGCGTGTCGAGGAGTTGTCGACCTGGCAGACAGCGCTGACCGCGGCTAACAGCATGATCATCAGCGCCCAGACGCGTCCCGAGCGCGCCCAGGCCGATATCAGCAAGTCACAGATGCGGATCGACGAGATCAACAACCTGCTGAAGGCCGGCCGCGAAAACGGCAAGCCACTGAGTGATGAACGCCGCGCCCTGCTTGCGGCGGAAAAGTCCGCCCTCAACGCGCAGATCGAACTACGTCGCAACGAACTGGCCGGCAACAGCTTGCTGCAGGACCTGGGCATTGCTCGCCGCGACCTGCTGTCCGAGCGCATCGCCCGTGCCGAGCGCGAAACCATGGCGCTGCAGACGGCCATCAACAACAAGCGCCGGGAAGAATCCGAACAGACCGTCGCCGAATTCTCGCTAAAGGCCGAGAAGACCGGCTCCGACAAGCTGCTGCCGGCCGAAAGCGCCGAGAACAAGCGTTTGTCTGGCTACCTCTTGCGAGCCACCGAGCGGCTCAACGACCTCACCCAGCAGAACTTGCAGACCCGCCAGCAACTCGACACGCTCAACCAGGCCGACCAAGCACTGGAAGAACAGATCGCCGTTCTTGAGGGCAGTCTGCTGCTGTCGAAGATCCTCTCGCAGCAGAAGCAGGCCCTGCCGCAGCTCTCGCTGGATAGCAACCTGGCGGATGAGATCGCTGATATTCGGCTCTATCAGTTCGAGCTGAACCAGCGCCGCGAAGCCGCCGGCAATGTCGAAGACTATGTAGAGCAACAGCTGGCCAGTCAGCCTCCCAGCGAGGTGACTCCCGAATTACGCAGTGCGTTGCTGGAGCTGGTTCGCACACGCAGCGAGCTGCTGGATCGGCTCAACCATTCGTTGAACGCTCTGCTGAGCGAGTCGATTACGCTGCAGCTGAACCAGCGCCAACTGCAGAGCAAGGCCGAAGCCCTGCGCAATACGCTGGACGAGCAGATGTTCTGGATCCCCAGCAATCGGCCACTCGATCTGGACTGGTTCAAGAACGTGCCCACGTTGCTCGACCGCCAGCTGCGGGCGATGCCCTGGGGCTCGGTGTTCGAAGCCTTAGGCGCGGGCCTGCTGGAGCGGCCACTGTTCTTCGTTCCGCTGTTGCTGATGATCGGCGTGCTGCTCTGGCGCCGTCAGGCAATCAACACCAAGCTGGATTCGCTGAGCAGCGACATCGGGCATTTCCGTGACGACAGCCAGCTGCACACGCCAATGGCGCTGCTGCTGAATCTGTTGCTGGCGCTGCCGGGCGCATTGTTTCTCGCGCTGTGCGGTTACCTGCTGCAGATGGACGGGCGCGGGCAGAACGACGCCCTCGGCGCCGCGTTCTATCAGATGGCGCAGGCCTGGTTGGTGTTCTATAGCGCGTATCGGATGCTCTCGCCCAATCGGGTCGCTGAAACGCACTTCGGCTGGTTCCGTCCGCAGGTCACCTTCCTGCGCAACGAAATCCGACGGCTGGGGCTGGTGGTCATGGCCCTGGTGGCCGTGGTGGCGATTGCCGAACATCAACCGGGCAATCTAGTCGACGATGTGATCGGCATCGTCGTGGTCCTGGTCTGCTTCGCCTTGATGAGCTGGCGCCTCACGCGCCTGTTGCTGAAAGGTCCGGCCAGCCAGAACGCGTCACCGCTTCAGCGCTTCATCGGTCTGCTGTTCAGCCTCCTGCCGCTGGTGCTGATCCTAGTGGTGGGTTTTGGCTATTACTACACGGCGCTGAAACTGACCGGGCGCTTGATCGATACCTTGTATCTCCTGCTGGCCTGGATCGTCATCGAAGCGACGCTGATTCGCGGGCTAACCGTCGCCGCTCGCCGACTAGCTTACCAGCGTGCCCTGGCCAAGCGTGAAACTCAGCCCGACGAGCCCATGGACAGCAGCGAGGCAAGCGGTGAGGACGGCCTCGATATCGAGCAGGTCAACCAGCAGTCCCTGCGACTGACCCGCCTGGCGATGTTCGGCCTGTTCTTCGCGGTGCTCTATTGGGTCTGGGCGGATCTGATCAGCGTGGTCTCCTACCTCGATAACGTCGTGCTCTACGAATTCGTCAGTGGTGCTGGCGACACCGCTACGACCAATGCCATCACCCTTAACAACCTGCTTGGGGCTCTGCTGATCGTCGCCATCACGGTGGCCCTGGCGCGCAACCTGCCGGGTCTGCTGGAAGTGCTGGTGTTATCAAAACTGCACCTGGCGCAGGGCAGCGCCTATGCCACCACGACGCTGCTGTCGTATCTGCTGGCCGGCATCGGCTTCGTCTCCTTCCTGTCGACGCTTGGCGTCAGCTGGGACAAGCTGCAGTGGCTGGTGGCGGCGCTCTCGGTTGGCCTGGGCTTCGGCATGCAGGAGATCTTCGCCAACTTCATTTCCGGTCTGATCATCCTCTTCGAACGTCCGGTGCGGATCGGCGATGTGGTGACCATCGGCAATCTCTCAGGCACGGTCAGCCGGATTCGCATCCGTGCCACCACCATTACCGACTTCGACCGAAAAGACATCATCGTCCCAAACAAGACCTTCATCACCAGCCAGCTGGTGAACTGGTCCCTGAGCGACACCATCACCCGCGTGACGATCAAGGTCGGCGTCGCCTATGGATCCGATCTGGATCTGGTGAAAAAACTGCTCTACAAGACCGCGAATGAAAACCCGCGGGTGTTGAAGGAGCCGGAGCCGCTCGTATTCTTCCTGACCTTTGGCGAGAGCACGCTCGACCACGAGCTGCGCGTCCACGTACGCGACCTCGGCGACCGCAACCCCGCCACCGACGAGATCAACCGGGCCATCGACCGCGAATTCGCCAAGGCCGGTATCTCGATCGCCTTCCGCCAGGTCGATGTATTCCTGAAAAACTTCGACGGTAAACAGCTACACCTGGGAACCGCGCCACGGCTCGCTCAGCCCGATAACCAGGGCGCTACGCCGCCCACCGACAGTCAGGCCTGAGGAACGTCACCTCCTTTCCCGGCCTCCAAACACAAAGCGCGCCCGCACAGGGCGCCGAACCGCAAGGTGCCGGAGCCCCCGTGAAGACGCTTACCGAGCTGAATTTCGACAACCGCTTCGCCCAGCTGGGCGAGGTTTTTTCTTCCGAAGTCACGCCCCAGCCGCTCGAAAATCCGCGCCTGGTAGTGGCCAGCGAAGCCGCCATGGCCTTGCTCGACCTCGACCCGGCAACCAAGGACGATCCGCTGTTCACCGACCTGTTCGCCGGCCACAAGCTCTGGAGCACGGCGGAACCACGTGCGATGGTCTACTCCGGCCACCAGTTCGGCAGCTACAACCCGCAACTGGGCGATGGCCGTGGTCTGTTGCTCGGTGAGGTGGTCAACGAGGCGGGCGAGCATTGGGATCTGCACCTCAAAGGTGCCGGCATGACGCCCTATTCCCGCATGGGTGACGGCCGTGCCGTGCTGCGTTCATCAATCCGCGAGTTTCTTGCCAGCGAGCACCTGCACGCGCTGGGTATTCCCAGCTCCCGCGCGCTCTGCGTGACCGGTTCGGAGACGCCGGTCTACCGTGAACGCCAGGAGCGCGGCGCAATGTTGATGCGCCTCGCGCCCAGCCACGTCCGCTTCGGCCACTTTGAATTCTTCTACTACACCAAGCAGCACGACGAATTGAAGAAGCTGCTTGATCATGTTGTCGAAAGCCACTTTCCCGAATGCCTGGAGCATCCAGAGCCATACCATGGTTTCTTCCGTGAAGTGCTGGAGCGCACCGCGGAAATGGTCGCCAAATGGCAGGCTTATGGCTTCTGTCACGGGGTGATGAACACCGACAACATGTCCATTCTAGGCATCACCTTCGACTTCGGTCCTTACGCCTTCCTCGACGATTTCGATGCGCGATTCGTCTGCAACCACTCCGACCATGCCGGCCGGTATTCCTACGAGAATCAGGTCCCAATTGCGCACTGGAACCTCGCCGCGCTGGCGCAGGCGCTGACGCCCTTCATCGCCATTGAGCAGCTGCGCGCGACCATGGACCTGTTCCTGCCGATCTACGAAACGGTGTGGCTCGATCTGATGCGCAAACGGCTCGGCTTGCAGACCGCCGAGGAGAGCGACAAAGAGCTGATCCAGCGCTTGCTACAGCTGATGCAGAGCAGCGCCATCGATTACACGCGCTTCTTCCGCGAGCTCGGTGACAGCCCGGCAGAGAAGGCTCTGGCTCGGCTGCGTGAAGATTTCGTCGACATCAAAGCCTTCGATGAATGGGCCGCGACCTACCGCCAGCGTTCCGAGCGCGAAAGCGTCGATCACGAGGCGCGCCGGACCCGCATGCACGCAGCCAACCCGAAGTACATTCTGCGCAATTACCTGGCGCAAAAGGCAATCGAGGCCGCCGAGGCAGGCGACTACGGCCCGGTGCGCGAGCTGCATGGGGTGCTTAGCCGCCCCTTCGACGAGCAGCCAGGCATGGAGCACTACGCCGAGCGACCGCCGGAATGGGGCAAACACCTAGAAATCAGCTGCTCGTCCTGAGCCATCGCGCTGCGCAGAATGCTGCGCAGGCTTTGGCTTGGGGCGATCGACCTGTAGTTGTGAAGCGAACAATGACGGGTGCTAGAGACACATGCGCCAAATGTTGCGCAACTGCGGGCAGGATGTTGCCCAACTAAATGTGAGCGATGGCGCAGAGCAGACGGTCTCGACCTCAGTGGATACGTCTAACCAATTGAAACGTAAGGATTAAATATAACTGGCACGCGCCTTGTACTTATTCTGCTGCCATTCTGGCATTCAACAAGGCAAGGAGAGCGTTCATGCCAACACCCGCGTATCTGTCCCTCGAAGGCACCAAGCAAGGCCTGATCACCGCAGGCACTTTCACCGAGGACTCGGTCGGCAATATTTTCCAGGAAGGACACGAAGACCAGATTCTGGTGCAGGCTTTCCAGCACCAGGTGATCATCCCGCGCGACCCTCAGTCCGGCCAACCCACCGGCCAGCGCGTGCACAAACCCCTGATGATCACCAAGGTGTTCGACAAGTCGTCGCCGCTGATCTTCAACGCTCTGACCTCGGGTGAACGCCTGAACAAGTGCCGCCTGGAGTGGTACCGCACCTCCTCCACCGGTACTCAGGAGCACTACTTCACCATCGAACTGGAAGATGCGGTGATCGTCGACGTGCAGTCGCGCATGCCCAACTGCCAAGACCCGAACATGTCCCACTTCACCCATCTGGAAGACGTGTACTTCACCTACCGCAAGATCGTCTGGACCCACGAAGTCTCCGGTACTTCTGGCTCCGACGACTGGCGTACCCCGATCTCGGCATAAGCCTCGATCAGGCCTCGCGGCTACGGTTAATCCACATCGGCCAGGTTTACCTGGCCGATGCGTTTCCAGCTGACGCATTCGGCAAACAACGTAGTGCTTCACACGGATATTTCGCCAAAAGGGCGAGAATAGCTGCCAGATTTCTGCGGAACTGGATGACTCTCCAATCCGCGCTACGGCACGCCAGAAATACAGACGATGCCGCCTTGCGAGCCATTACCGGCTCGCCGCCATGGACTGGTTACAAAGGAACAGGGAATGTTCAATCCGGCTAACGACACGCACTTCAGCCTTGCGATTGAAGGCGCTCAATATGACTTGCAGGTACTCGAATTCAAGGGTCGAGAGGCCATCTCGCAGCCCTTCGCGTTCGACCTCGAACTGGTCAGCGAGCGCTCCGATATCGACCTGGAAAGCCTGCTACATCAGCGCGCCTTTCTAGCCTTGTCGCCTGCCGGCAAGGGTATCCATGGCTTGATCTACAGCGCAGCGCAAGGCAACTCCGGCAAACGCCTGACGCGCTATCGCGTCACCTTGCGTCCACAGCTAGCCTATCTATCTCACCGCACCAACCAGCGTATCTTCCAGCACCTTTCGGTACCGCAGATCATCGCCAAGGTGCTAGAAGAGCACGGCATTCTCGCCGGCGACGGCCACCGCTTCGATCTTGGCCCGGTGGTCTATCCCAAGCGGGACTACTGCGTTCAATACGATGAAACGGATCTTCAGTTCATCCAACGCCTCTGTGAGGAAGAAGGCATTCACTACCACTTCCGGCACAGCGATGCCGGCCACATGCTGGTCTTCGGTGATGACCAGACGGTATTTCCGACACTTGCCTCGGTTGCCTATCAGCAGGACAGCGGTCTGGTTGCCGATGAGCCGGTCATCAAGCGTTTTGGCGTGCGCGTCGAGACCCGCACCGGCCGCGTCACCCGCCGCGATTACGATTTCGAGAAGCCCCGTCTGACCATGGAGGCGGCGGTTAGAAGCAACACCCAGCCCGACCTCGAGGTTTACGACTATCCCGGCCGCTTCGTCGACCGCGAGCGAGGCAAGCACCTATCCCGGCGCGCGCTGGAACGCCATCGCCACGACTTCGAACTGGCTGAGGGAGAAAGCGACCAGCCGCTGCTGGTCAGCGGCCACTTTCTATCACTCAGCGATCATCCGCGCAGCGACTGGAATCAGCTCTGGCTGCTGACTGAAGTTTTCCACGAAGGCAAGCAACCTCAGGTGTTGGAAGAGTCCGTCACCGATTCTTCAGACATCGCCGCGCTGACGCCCTTTCCCCTAATTGGCAGGGAAAGGGAAGTCCGGCTAAGGGATGAGAGGTCCCTTGCCAACAACGACTTCACCCAAGGCTACCGAAACCAGTTCACTGCGACCCCTTGGGCTGTCCCCTTCCGCCCCGCACTTCGCCACCCCAAACCACGCATCCTCGGCAGCCAGAGCGCGGTCGTAACCGGCCCGGCCAGCGAAGAGATCCACTGCGACGAATACGGCCGAGTGAAGGTGCAGTTTCTCTGGGACCGCGAAGGCAAAGCCGATGAGCACACGAGCTGCTGGCTGCGTGTCAGCTCAAGCTGGGCCGGCGACCGCTATGGCGGAATCGCCATCCCGCGCGAGGGGATGGAAGTACTGGTGACCTTCCTCGAAGGCGACCCCGACCAGCCCCTGATCACCGGCTGCCTGTACCACAAGGAAAACGCCGTTCCCTACGAGCTGCCGGCTAACAAGACCCGCAGCGTCTTTAAGACCCTGAGCAGTCCGGGCGGTGGCGGTTACAACGAACTGCGCATCGAAGACCGCAAGGGCGCCGAGCAAATCTACCTTCACGCCCAGCGCGACTGGGACGAGAACATCGAACACGACCAGAAGGTCCGCGTCGGACACGAACGCCACGACACCGTCGAGGCCAACAGCTACAGCGAATTCCGCGCCGAAGAACACCGCACCACGCATACCGACCGCCGCAGCGAAGTCAAAGCAGACGACCACCTGACAGTCGGCAATAACCAGCACGTCAAGATCGGCACCGGCCAGTTCGTTGAAGCCGGCAACGAAATCCACCTCTCCAGCGGCCTGAAAGTGGTCCTCGAAGCCGGCAGCGAGCTGACCTTCAAAGCCGCGAGTAGCTTTATCAAACTCGACGGTAGCGGCATCACGATGGTCGGGCCGATTATCAAGATCAACTCCGGCGGTGGACCGGGCGGCGGTTCGGGGGCGGCTCCAGTGTTACCGATCATTCCCAAGCCCGCAGATACCGCACCGACCGGCGATAAGACCGGCCAAGCCAATATCAATCCGCTGTTGCCGCTGGCAAGCCTAGGTCAACAAGGGCCACAACAGCTGATCGTCGATGTATGGGGCGACCCGGCCTTGGGCGGCCAAGTACAACTGCTCGACCCGGAGGAGGAAGCATGAGCGAGCTGAAGGGCCAGCCCATCAAGCAGGGCACCCGCAAGCGCGCGGAATACGACAATGCGCGCCGTGCGCGGCTCGCGCTGAATATCGGACGCGCCGACGGCGGCGAGCTGCAGATCCCGGTCGAAGTAGATATGCGCAGCAATGAGGAAGAAGAGAATATTCAGCAGAATACCTTCCTCGCAGTCATGCCGATGGCGCGCTTGCCGGGCTACGATCGCTACGACGAGGCCCCCAAGGGCGGCTTGCTTAGAGCAGGAAGACTGTACGTGTTCCGGCAAGGGAAACTTTGGCGCGAGCTGGAAAGCGACGGCCATGGGCAATTCTTCGAAGTGGATATAGTCCATTGGCGAAAGACGGCCAAGGCAGGCGACAATGCGGATGAGCGCAAGCCCGTCGGCGTCAAGCAGTATCTGATCCTTTTGCCGATGCTGCTGAAAGGTCGTTTCGTTGGGGACGAATTCTCCATGGCCTACAGTGAGCTGCCCTGGACCTGGGAATATATACAGTGGCTGGAGGCCAGTTCCGGGCGCATCAAGCAACGCTGTCAGAACGTAGCGCCCGCCTGGGCCGCTGCCGTGGTAGGCCCCGAGCAATGGAAAGCCACCCAAGCGATGCCGGTCATCCCGATCACACGCATCAGTAAAGGCATGTGTGCCCGCGAACTGCACCTTGAAACCCTGCTCGAAGATCCCTTGCTACTCAATACCGGCCTTACCGAGTTGCCCGCCGCCTCGCTGGTTAAGCAGCTCGAACAACGGCAAAAAGAGTTGGCTGGCTTTATGCGCACTGCGCCACCTGATCCTCTGCCAGTATTGCCGGCAAACAAAGACCTGCTCAACGAATACCAGTTGCGCGACTATCCGCAACTGGTCGGGGTGATGCTCGACGACCCCATCTTCGCCCTGCGCCATGCCGTCGCCCAGTCGCGGCTATGCGCGGAACTGCTGCAAACCCTCAACGCCCTGGTGCCGCACCAACCCTTCGGCCGTTATGCCGAGTTGCTCTACAAGGAGGCCATGCCAGCTGATGGACCTCTACAAGAATTTAAACGGCATATCGATATTGCAGCGCTAAAAAAAGCCACCCTGCACAGCGAACGCGAACAAGCCCGCGAACAGCTTTACCATCAGCAGGAGCGCATGCTTGAGTTGGTTAAACGCCTGCCAGCAGTGTGGAACGATTTCCTCCACAGCCACGACGAACGTCTGCTGGAGCCTTATGCCCAACTGACCGAACTGCTAGAGGTCCTCAACCGCTCGCCCAAGGGGTGCGATCCGCGCTGTATCGAAGCGCAGGATATGAAAGTCAGTGCGGCCGTGGACAAACTCAGTCGCCAACTGGTCGAGGCCACCCATGCGCTGACAAGAGGCTTGTTGGCCAATGCCCAAAACGAGTTGCCAGAAGCCGCCAAACGTCTACAGGCCCTTGCGGCCAGCGGTATCGCCGTCAAGCCGGAGCGCTTGGGCCTGAGTGCGCTGAGCTTTCTCAACAATGCCTATATCGGCCAGAACCTGATGATGGCAATGGATGAACTGCTCAACCATGTCGCCTTGGCCAGTGCGCTGGCGGTCAAGCGCATCAGCGAAAACACCAGCGTTACCCAAGTTCAGCTGCACCGCAGCTTCGCCCCAACCTTCGATGTGCTGAAAAAGCTGCATAGCCAAGCGAAAGGGCTGAAACTGCTGACCCAAGGCGAAGCTCTGGCCAAAAATATGGTGGTGCTGGGCGTGCATGGCGACGGCTTCAACTTTGGCATCACCGACGCCGAGCGCATCACCCTGACCCGCGACAACTACCTGTATGCCAGCCTGGAAAAGAACAATGGCCAGGTACTCGCCACCAGCAGCGGCAAGCTGGCCGAGCGCCTGAACTTTGCCCGTAAAGACCTGGGCCAGGTCATGGTGGTGGCTGCCGAAGCCAACGATCCCCTGGTCGCCGACTATAAGCAGTGGCGCACCGGCGCCGCCCACCTGAACACCGCCAAGGCCCTCGCCAATAGCAAGACGTTGCCCGTACTGGCGACTGTGTGTGCGGGGTTTAGTTTGTATGCGAATCTATGGGGAGCAAAAGACTTAATCAGCCAAGGCGAGGTAGAACGATGGACCATTGGCGCAATGGGCGCTACAGCAGATCTTGGGTTAGCCAGTAATAACGTTGCGCTCAAATTGCTAACCGATGCCAAGCGTAGCGGCAACCCATGGCATGTGTTCTGGGAGCGAGGCCGCTTTCAAACCTCAGGCTTCTGGGCCGAAAACCTGCTAAAGCGTACTGGCAGCACATGGCTAAATGTGTCGCGTGTCGGCTCGGCTGTGGCCATGGGAGTAACGGCTTTCTTGTTTGCGTGGGACGCCGGACGCGCCCTGCGTGACGGCGACGACGATGTCGCCATGGCTAATATGATCGCCGCCAGCGGCTCGGGTATCTGGGCGCTCTATACCGTTGGTCTGCTAGCCAGCCCCTGGTTGCTGGGGCTGGGGATCGGTCTGCTGGTGGCCGGTGTGATTGGCACCGTATTACTAGCCGATGGCGCGGTGGAACAGGCCATCAAGCACGGCCCCTTCGGCACCAAGCAGCGCCTGCCGCAGATGAACAACCCCTTGCAGGCTTACCAGCAACTGCTGGGGGCTCTGGGCGAGCCCCGCGTCCATATTGAGCGGCTACAGTTCTGGCAGGACAAGGCCAGTGCGGCGGACAACGCTCGCCTGCTCGATGCGCAAACAAGCGCGCGTGGTTACCTGGCACGGCAAGACTGGGTGGTCGAACTGAGCACCCCGCTGCTGGGCCAGTTCCGCAATGGCCTCGACTTCCGCCTAATCGCCAAGGAAGTGCTGCGCACCCGTGGTCATACCTCGGGTTGGACCTACCGTTACCAGCCTATCCCCAAGGAAAAGCTTGGCGCTGTGGTGCTCGACGGTAATCGCTTGCTCTTTGTGCTGCCTGCACAATTTGTTGTGGCCTCGGCAGATGACCCGCTGCGCTACAGGCAAGCCATCGAATACAGCCTTAAGGTCTGTGGGCAGTTCGAACTGGGCGAAACTATGTGCCACGCGGACGATCCCTTCCCAGGCTATAACCGCATCACGCTCCCCCAGCCAAAGCCGCGTAGCTGGCAAGCGTTTGCAGCGCAGATGCCCACAGACGGCGACAATGCCGATGACGTGGCCTACTGGCTGATTACACAACGGGACTTTGCCAAAATATGAATGCCTCCGTTAAACCGACAGCAACTTATGCCGATTCGGCCTACTGCAGCAACGCCATTCCGGTTCAACCACCGCATAAGTGGCCGCAGGATGCCGACCGTACTGGCCCGACTCGGACGCAATTGCGCTGGGGGCACTATGCCAACCTAGTGCCTTCGCAGGATGTAGATGCACAGTTGCAGCCCGGTATGCGTGACTATCTAGACAAAAAAAAAGAAAATGACCTTTATATTAATCAAAAGCGCTGGAACTTCGATAACACCAGCAAGTGGATGATTCTGATTCCCTATTTAAAATATGCGTCAATGCTTTTTATACCGTGGATGCTGTGGGGGGTTATGACTACAGAAGCTCTCGCTGTAACTATAGCGTGGGCGGCAGAAATAAATAGCGCCAACTCATATGTCGTCATTGGCTTTCTCTCCATTATAGTATCTTTTTTATTTATGGGTCTTAGTGCTTGGTATGTGTGGGGCGGCGATAATCCGCGCTATAAACAATATCTAATCCATGTTGCATCTGGCTTTTTAGTGGCGCTAATAGCCTCTCTAGCAACCTTTGAGGACTCCTCGTCCGGTACAGATATGTTCTGGCTTTGCGCTGGCATGGCCCTTAGTGTCTTTATGGGCCTAATCGGCTGGGATTACTTACAAGACCTTTACCTGCGCGTATTCGCTCACGATGACAGCGGCTTTAACCGCCAGACCGGCATGCTCACTATTGGCAGGCGCTTTCAAAAACCCTTTAGCGCACCGCTCTATGAGTTCGATGCCACCCTGGAATTCCGCCCCGGCCCGCACGGCAACAGCGGCTTCGCAATTTGGATGCACCACCGCTACACCTCGGTCGAGGTGTTTCTCGGCGCTAAAATCCAATCCCTGGGCATGAACCTGGAAGAAGCTCTGGCGTTCTGGGATACGCTGCAGCGCTATATGGACGTGACCCAACCCTTACCCGAACTGCCGATTCTCGAACAGTTCCGCCACCTCGACCCGACTACCGCCGAACACGACCGCCAGAGCAAGCGCGACCCGCGCCGTTGGCGTGATATGCCTTACCGGGCCTGGGAGCGCCGTGGCCGTGCGGAAATGATAAAGCGCAACCGCGACTACAAATGGCAGGAACAACCCTGCATCATCCAATCCAAGATCGACCCCGGCCTGAGCATCGAAGCCTACTACCGCAGCCAGGAAGCCAAGGGCATCCAGGCCACGCCCAAGAGCGACGACTTCGATGACGTCCATCAGCATCACATCGGCACCGAACGCAGCTGACGAAAAATGGAGCGCTGCTGGCAGCAAATACCGCTAATGACCGGAAAGGTGACAGTATTTGGTGCTGAACGCCGCCTGCGCCGTACCGCCGTTATTAACACGGCCCGACGACCATGGCGCCCGATATCGTTGAGACCGATCTGCCACCATTCAGGCGTTACTCCGCTGCCCAGGTAGGCTGACCAAGCGTAACCCTGCATACGCTCTGGTCTCGGCAAATCTAAAACCGCCCCGCTGCACGCCGGAGGTTAATCCTACAAACAGACCAGCGAATCAGCATTCGCCCTACTCCGGCACCTCCACACACACATGAATCGCATCATGCCGCCAATACTCCACGTCGCAGTCAATGATCCGCTCATGCTGATCGCGGTTCAGACGGGTGATGCGCAGGGCTGGGCTACCGGGGGCGGTGCGCAGGGTTGATGCGGCTTCCGGGTGCAGGGCAGTGGGGACCATGTCGAAGCGGACGCAACCGTAATGGATGCCGTATTCGCTGGCGTACAGCTCGGTAAGTGAGCAGGTCAGGTCGTACTTCAGGATGCCGGGAAAGTGGACTGGGTTCAGGTAGTGCTCGACGTAGAGTACAAGGCGGCCGTCGATGCGGCGTGCGCGGCGTATCTGGATGACGCTCGATAACGCTGCAAGCTCCAGGCGCGAACAAATCTCCGCAGTAGCGGGCTGCAGCCTTGCCGACAGCACCTCGGTAGCAGGCAAACGGCCCTGTTCGCCCACCATCGCGTGGAAATGGCTCCGCACCAGTGGGTTGTAGAGCACCCGAGGTGGCGACACGAACCAGCCACGGCGGTCTTCGCGATAGATCATGCCGAGGGATTCCAGCTGCCCCAAGGCTTCGCGTAGCGTGATGCGTGTGGTGGCGAACAGCTCACTGAGCTTTCGCTCGGACGGCAACTGCCCGCCCGGCTGCAGCAAGCCATGACGGATCTGCTCCTGTAGCGAGCTACAGATCGCCGTTACCGTCCGCGGGACTTCATAGCGCATCGTCTTTTCTCACTGGACTATACCAAGGACCAAAGCGGGGCACGGGCTGCCGTCTTTTCCCAGTTGATGGCGCGTAACGCTAGAGCGTAATGATGACTGTCGCATGACAATGCAGCGGCAAAAACAGCCCGCGGACCGTATAGATAACGCGGTGCACTACGGACAAAAAAACTGTGCAGGCCTTTTCAGGCAGGGTTTTGCGCGTGCGCTAGGCTTGTTACGGCACTCCTGTCGCAGTGTCGCCCGTTACGGCGACGGCGGAGGCAACGACATCAAACTGTCACTTGCGCCCCCTAGTTTGGTTGCATCGAACTGATCTAGACCAACCGACCTGCGAAAGGAGCTTCGAATGAAACGACTGCTGCTGGCTTCACTACTGGGATCAGCCATCGCCCTGGCGACATCGGCGAACGCTGCACAAACGGATCTAAAAGCGCTCGAAGAGGCGGCTCGCGCGGAAGGTGAGGTCAATAGCGTCGGCATGCCGGACAGCTGGGCCAACTGGAAGGATACCTGGCAGGATCTGGAAAAGAAGTACGGTCTCAAGCATATGGACACCGACATGAGTTCGGCCCAGGAGATCGCTAAGTTCGCCGCCGAAAAAGACAATGCCACGGCCGACATCGGTGACGTCGGCGCCGCCTTCGGACCGATCGCCGTTCAGCAAGGTGTTACCCAGCCATATAAGCCCACCACATGGGACCAGGTTCCCGAATGGGCCAAAGACAAGGACGGGCACTGGATGCTGGCCTATACCGGCTCCATCGCCTTCATCGTCAACACGCAGCTGGTCAAGGATGTGCCGACCTCCTGGGCCGAGCTGAAGGATGGTCAGTACAAAGTCGCCATCGGCGATGTCAGCGCTGCTGCACAAGCGGTCAATGGCGTACTGGCCGCGGCCATCGCCAACGGTGGGGACGAGACGAACATCCAGCCGGGCCTGGATTATTTCGCCGACATCGCCAAGCAGGGCCGCTTGTCGCTGTCGAACCCGACGATCCAGACACTGGAACGCGGCGAAGTGGAAGTGGGTGTGGTCTGGGACTTCAATGGCCTGTCGTACCGCGACCAGATCGACCCCAGCCGCTTCGAGGTCGTGATTCCGTCAGATGGCTCGGTGATTTCCGGCTATACGACCATCATCAACAAGTGGGCCAAACACCCCAACGCCGCCAAGCTCGCCCGCGAATACATCCTCTCCGATGCCGGGCAGATCAACCTGGCCAAGGGCAACGCCCGGCCGATCCGCGCCGAGCACCTGACACTGCCCGCCGAGGTTCAGGCCAAGCTGCTGCCGAACGAGCAGTACGTCAAGGTCAAGCCGATCGAGAACGCCGATGCCTGGGAAGCAACTTCCAAGGCTCTGCCGCAGCAGTGGCAGGAAAACGTGATCATCGAAATGGAGTGATCGGCTGCCAACCGACAGGATCGTAAGGTGGTGAGCGGCGCCCCACTTCAGCCCGCCAGTACGCAGGCGGTGGGCTGAAGCCCACCCTACGACGCGCACCAGGTGTGCCGGAAGACGGATTGGGTCGGGTTTTTGTAGGGTGGGCTTTAGCCCACCAGAGAAAGTCCCGCAGAAGAAACGGTGGACTGAAGCGGAGCGCCGGCCGGCCCACCCTACGGCCCACTGCTGATGCTGATAAGGAACAGTCCCATGGGCAAAGCCATCCTCGTTGTGCTCGACGGCCTCAGCTATCAGGTCGCGGAGCACGCGCTCGGTCATCTGCAGGCCTATTGCGTGGCCGGCCGGGGAGCGCTGTACCGCTTGGAATGTGAATTACCCGCGCTGTCACGCCCCCTTTATGAATGCATCCTGACCGGCGTGGCACCAATCGACAGTGGCGTGGTGCATAACGACGTGGTGCGGCTATCCACCGAGCGCAGCATCTTCCATTACGCCCGCGACGCTGGTTTGAGCACGGCGGCCGCGGCCTATCACTGGGTCAGCGAGCTCTATAACCGCGCGCCCTTCGTGGCAGCACGCGATCGTCATAGCGAAACGCCCGAACTGCCGATCCAGCACGGTCACTTCTATTACGAGGATCACTACCCGGACTCGCATCTGTTTGCTGACGCTGAAAGTCTGCGGCTGCGGTTCAGTCCCGACTTCCTGCTGGTGCATCCGATGAACATCGACGACGCCGGCCACAAGCACGGCCTGGACTCATCCCAGTACCGCAACGCCGCGCGCCGCGCCGATATCCTCCTCGCTGACTACCTGCAGCGCTGGCTGGACGATGGTTACCAAGTGTTGGTGACGGCCGATCACGGCATGAATAACGACCGCTCCCACAACGGCCTATTGTCCGAAGAGCGCGAGGTGCCACTGTTCGTTCTGGGTTCAGCATTCAGCCTCGACCCAGGCGCACGGCCGAAACAGACCGAGTTGTGCGGCACACTATGCGAGTTGCTCGGCGTGGCCCATGACAAACCACTGTGCCAGGACCTGCTGAAATGAGCGCGCCGCTTGAAGACAACCTCAAGACCGCCGCCATTCGAGACGGTGCTGTGCCTGGAATCGCAGACCGTCGGGCGCCGCGCCGCAAATGGCTGGCCCTGCTCTGCCTGCTGCCGTTCGCCGTGTTCTTTTTCGCCTTTCAAATTGCTCCGCTGCTGTGGGTCACACTCAACAGCCTGAACACGGCGGACGGCTGGAGCCTGGCCAATTTCGAGAAAGTCTTCGGCTCCAAGTTCTATCTACAGGCTATCAAGCACAGCTTGCAGATCGCCTTCTGGTCGAGTCTGTTCGGCATCGTCATCGCCATCCTTGGCAGCTACTCGCTGCGCCAGGTCGATTCGAAGTTGCGCGACTTCGTCATGGCCTTTTCCAACATGACCAGCAACTTCGCCGGGGTACCGCTAGCGTTCGCCTTCGTCATTCTGCTCGGTTTCAACGGGGCACTGACGATCCTGCTCAAGCAGGCCGGCATCATCGAGGACTTCAATCTCTACTCCAAGACCGGCCTGATCGTGCTCTACACCTACTTTCAGATCCCGCTGGGCGTGCTGCTGCTCTACCCCGCCTTCGATGCACTGCGCGAGGATTGGCGCGAGTCAGCCTCGTTGCTGGGTGCGGGCACCTGGAGCTACTGGCGTTATATCGGCCTGCCGGTATTGACGCCGGCACTGCTGGGCACCTTCGTCATCCTGCTGGCCAATGCGCTGGGGGCCTATGCCACGGTCTATTACCTCACCACCGGGAATTTCAACGTGTTGCCGATCCGCATCGCGGCGATGATTTCCGGCGACATTTCCCTCGATCCGAACATGGCGAGCGCACTGGCGATGGTGTTGGTTGGGCTCATGGGCGTGATCACCGTGGCGCATCAGCTGCTGCTCAGGAGGAGCTACCATGCGGGCCGCTGAAGCCAAGCGCGGTGCGCTGTACCACCGCATGGTGGTGTGGCTGCTTTTCTTCATCCTGTTGCTACCCCTGGCAGCGACCTTTCTCTACTCGATCTCAAGCAGTTGGTCAGCGACCATCCTGCCGGACGGGCTGACGTTCAACTGGTATGTGCAGCTCTGGAGTGAAGAGCGCTTTCTGCGGGCGTTCGCCCAGTCGCTGCTGGTCTGCCTCGGGGCGCTGACCCTGGCGGTGGTGCTGATCCTGCCGCTGCTGTTCGTGGTGCATTACCACTTTCCCAAGCTCGACGGGCTGATGAACATCCTGATCCTGCTGCCGTTTGCCGTGCCGCCGGTGGTGTCCTCGGTCGGCCTGCTGCAGCTCTACGGCTCGGGGCCGCTGGCGATGGTCGGCACGCCCTGGATCCTCATTGGCGCCTACTTCACCATAGCGCTGCCGTTCATGTACCGGGCGATCAGCAACAACCTGCAGGCGATCAATCTGCGCGACCTGATGGATGCGGCCCACCTGCTCGGCGCCAGCACCTGGAAAGCGGCGTTTCTGGTGGTGCTGCCGAACCTGCGCAAGGGGCTGATGGTGTCGCTGTTCCTGTCGTTTTCGTTTCTGTTCGGCGAGTTCGTCTTCGCCAACCTGCTGGTCGGCACCCGCTACGAAACCTTGCAGGTCTATCTGAACAACATGAAAAACAGCAGCGGCCATTTCAACAGTGCGCTGGTGATCTCCTACTTCTTCTTCGTACTGGTATTCACCTGGGCGGCGACCCGGTTGAATCGGGAGAAGCCCTGAGGGGCAGTGTTTGCAAGAAGGCCTGGCTAGTTTGCTCGGTGGGCTGAAGCCCACCCTACGTGACTCACCGGGCGTACCGGAAGGCGTGCTCAGCGGGTTTTGTAGGGTGGGCTTTAGCCCACCAGAGAGAGCCCCGCCGAAGAATCGGCGGGCTGAAGCCCATCCTACGGAATAGCAGCGTGGCGCTGAAACGGAGCACCGCCTGGCCAACCCTTTTTTACGACAGGCCCCGGCCAACGCTGCGGCTATTCGAGACAGGAACACTCCATGAGCTACCTTTGCGTTCGTAACCTGCACAAAGCCTATGGCGACACCCAGGTCTTCAGCGATATCGATTGCGAGATCGCCAAGGGTGAGCTGATTACATTGCTTGGCCCCTCAGGCTGTGGCAAGTCCACGCTGCTGCGCTGCATCGCCGGTCTGACCGAGGTCGACGGTGGTCAGATCTTGCTGGATGGCGAGGATCTAGTGCCAATCTCACCGCAAAAGCGCCAGATCGGCATGGTCTTCCAGAGTTACGCACTGTTCCCCAACATGACGGTGGAACAGAACGTCTCCTTCGGCCTGCGCATGCAGAAGATTGCCAGAGATGAAAGCGCCACTCGGGTGGCCGAGGTGCTGGCGATGGTCGAGCTTGGTGAGTTCGCCCACCGCTACCCGAGCCAGCTCTCGGGCGGACAAAGCCAGCGTGTGGCTCTGGCGCGCTCACTGGTCACCCGCCCTCGCCTGCTGCTGCTGGACGAACCCCTGTCGGCCCTGGATGCGCGCATCCGCAAGCACCTGCGTGAACAGATCCGTGCGATCCAGCAGGAGCTGGGACTGACCACCATCTTCGTGACCCATGATCAGGAAGAAGCACTGACCCTGTCCGATCGCATCCTGCTGATGAACGCCGGCCGCATCGTCCAGAGCGCCGATGCCGAGACCCTGTACACCGCGCCCGTGAGTGCCTTCGCCGCTGGCTTTATCGGCAACTACAACCTGCTCGACGCCGATGTCGCCTCACGACTGTTGCAACGCCCTGTCCATTCGAAAGTGGCGATCCGACCGGAAGCCATTGCCCTGGTCAATTCATCAGGAAGTAACGAGGGGATCGCGGCGGTCATCAAGAGCCATAGCCTGCTGGGCAATGTGATCCGCTACCGCGTCGAAGCGCGTGACGTCGACCTGATGGTGGACGTGCTCAACCGCTCTGCCGCCGATCTCTATCCCCACGGCCGCCAGGTAAGCCTTACCATCGACGCTTCGGCAATTCACGAGGTGGCTTGATGGCACTGGCAATTTTTGATCTGGACGAAACCTTGATCGATGGTGATTGCGCCAGCCTATGGGCGCACGAAATGGCCAAGATCGGCTGGGTGGACGGGGAATCCTTTCTGCGCAAGGACGCCGAGCTGATGGCCGAATACGCCTTCGGCACGCTGGCAATGGAAGACTACATGGCCTTCAGCCTGACGCCGCTGGTGGGCCGTACGGCTGAAGAAGTGGCTCATGTTGTCGAGCCCTTCGTTGAAGATGTGATCGAGCCGCTGATCTACAGCGATGCCATGCGCCAGGTCGCTCAGCACCGCAAGGCGGGTGACCGCATCCTGGTGATCTCCGCTTCGGCAGCGTTTCTGGTCGAAGCAGTGGCCAGCCGACTCGGCATCGGGGATGTGCTGGCGATTCAGTTGGAAGAACAGCACGGTTTCTACAGTGGCAACACCCGTGGGGTGCTCACTTACCGAGAAGGCAAAGTCAGTCGGTTGCGCGAGTGGGCTGAAGCTGAGGGTGAATCGCTGGAAGGGGCGTATTTCTACTCCGACTCGATCAACGATCTGCCGCTGCTCGAGCAGGTGTCGCACCCACACGTGGTGAATCCTGATCCGCTGTTGCGCGAGCAAGCGGAGGCCAAGGGCTGGCCGCAACTGAGCTGGGCCTGAGTTTCGCCCGGGGCCGCCTCAGGCTCCGGCGTTCAGCGGCAGCAGAACACGGAACAGCGCGCCCTTTCCCTCTTCGCTCTCGACCTGAATGAGTCCGCTGTGCGCCTTGATGATCTGCTCGGCGATGAACAACCCGAGCCCAAGTCCGGCGCTACTCTCGCTACCTTCAGCTCGCTCGAACTGACAGAAGATTCGCTCCAGACTCTTCTGGCTGATGCCGATGCCGTGATCGCGCACCTCGATGCAGGCGCCCGCTGCGGTAGTACTGACGTTCACCTGCACCGGTTGGCCGGCGCCGTAACGCATGGCATTGGTCAACAGGTTCGCCAACACCTGCTCGATACGAAACTCGTCCCAAAGGCCGATCACCGGCTCTGGACGCTGGAACAGCAGTGTGCAACCGCTCGCTTCCATCTGCGGGGCGAAATTCTCCACCACGCTGGCTACGAGCTTTCCCAGATCCACCTGCGTCGGCCGAATCGACAGTTTGCCGGTACGGATCCGCGAGACATCGAGCATGTCATCGATCAGCCGGATCAGGCTCTGGATCTGCCGTTCATCCTTGTCGACCATCTGTTGCAGCTTGTCCTCGCTGAACGCAGCAAAGTTCTTGCGGCCAAGCTGCAGCTTGCGCAACTGCACTTCGAGGATGAGGGTGTTGAGCGGCGTCTTCAGCTCATGGGAAACGATGGACATGAAGTCATCGCGCATACGCACCGCATTCTCTAGCTCGACCTTGGTACTGCGCAGCTCGTCGAGCAACACTTCCTGCTCGCGGCGACTGCGCTCCAGCTGTTCAAGCTGACGCGCCAGGCGCTTGCGATTGCGATACAGGTCGACGAACACGCTGACCTTGCTGCGCACTGCATGGGTATCCAGCGGCTTCTGCATGAAGTCGACGGCGCCGCTCTCGTAGCCCTTGAATGCGTAGTTGAGCTCACGTCCGGCAGCGCTGACGAAGACGATCGGAATCTGCTTGGTACGCTCGGTGCTGCGCATCAGTTCGGCCAACTGAAAGCCGTCCATGCCAGGCATCTGTACGTCGAGTATGGCCAGCGCGAACTCATGGCGTAGCAGCAACTCGAGCGCCTGCTCAGCCGACTCAGCCTGATGCACGTGGATGCCTGGGCCTTTCAGCAGCGCATCCAACGCCAGCAGGTTCTCAGGTAGATCATCGACTATCAGCAGATTCGCTTCATCGGTGTGTTCGAGCATGGGTCACTCCAGTTCACGCAACAGTCGATGGATATCGCGCAAGGGCAAAATGTAATCCGGCGCGAAGCGCTGGAGTGCTGCACGTGGCATGGTCGGGACCTCGGCTTCGCCAGGGTCCTGAACAATAGTGAGGCCGCCGGCCTGCTTGATCGCCTCGAGACCGGCGGCGCCGTCCTCGTTGGCACCTGTCAGAAGAATCCCGGCGACACGCCCGCCCCAGGCATCAGCCGCCGACTCGAAGAGCACGTCGATTGAGGGCCTGGAGAAATGCATCGCATCATCCTGGCTAAGCGACAGGCTCATGTCCGCCTCGACCAACAGGTGATAACCCGGCGCTGCGAAGTAGAGCGTGCCGCCGCAAATGGGCTCCTTGTCGCCCGCTTCCTTTACCGCCAGATCGGTTTTGCGTTGGAAGATTTCTACCAGCTGCGTCGGCCCGGTTGCCGGCACGTGCTGAACCATCAGCAGCGGCAAGCGATAGGTTCGAGGCAACCCGGTCACCAACGCGCTGAGCGCAGCCAACCCGCCGGCGGACGCACCGATCACCACGGCATCTACAGGACGGTCGAGGGGTTGAGAAAAGGCTTCGGCGGCAGTGAGCGTCATAGTTTGCGGAACACCCTTTCCGGCTTGTCGAACGCCTCGAACTGCTCGGCATAGCCGGAAAACTCAACGGTTTCCTTGCTGCCAAGACCGAGAAATCCCCGGTGGCAGAGCGAGTCGTAGAACAGGCCGAAGGCACGGTTCTGCAGCGGCTTGTTGAAGTAGATCAGCACGTTGCGGCAGGAAATCAACTGGGTCTCGGCGAAAACGCTATCGGTCGCCAAACTGTGATCGGCGAACGTTATGTTTTCTTTCAAGGACTTATCCATGATTGCCGAGTCATAGGCCGCCGTATAGTAATCGCTCAGGCTGTGCTTGCCACCGGCACCTTGATAGTTACTGGTGTACTGACGCATGTTGTCGATGTTGAAGATGCCCTGGCGCGCACGTTCGAGTGACCTTGGATTGATGTCGGTCGCGTACAAGATTGTGCGATCGAGCAAACCTTCTTCTTTGAGCAAGATGGCCATCGAGTAGACCTCTTCGCCCGTGCTGCAGCCGGCAATCCAGATCTTCAATGACGGATAGGTGTACAACACCGGTATCACTTGCTCACGCAACGCCAGGTAATAGCTGGGGTCGCGGAACATCTCGCTCACCGGAATGGTGAGAAACTGCAGCAGCTCCATGAACGCCTGCGGATCGTAGAGAATCCGGCGCTGGAGCTCCGAGATGTTCTCGCACTGCATCTGCTTGAGCGCCAGCAGCACGCGGCGCTTGAGCGAAGCACTGGAGTAGTCGCGAAAATCGTAGCTGTAGCGCAGGTAGATCGCTTCGATCAGCAGCTTCAGCTCGATGGCCTGGTTGCGGTCCGGCATGTCACAGCAGCTCCACTTTCGGCAGCCAGACACGGATCAGCGAGAACAGACGGTCCAGATCGATGGGCTTGGCCAGGTAATCGTTGGCACCCGACCGCAGGCAGCGATCCTGATCGTCTTTCATCGCCTTGGCGGTCACTGCGATGATCGGCAGTTTGGCGAAGCGCGGGTCCTTGCGGATCTCCTGCATGGCGGTGAATCCGTCCATCTCCGGCATCATGATGTCCATCAGCACCAGATCGATGTCGCCGACATTCTGCAACTGAGCGATGGCTTCATGACCGTTGCGGGCGATCTCGATCAGCGCGCCCTTCTGCTCCAGTGCGCTGGTCAAGGCGAAAACGTTACGCACGTCATCGTCGACCACTAGGATCTTGCGGCCCTCGAAAGCTTTTTCTCGGCTGCGCACGCTTTTGAGCATCTTCTGCCGCTCCGGCGGCATATCGGATTCGACCTTGTGCAGGAACAACGTGACTTCGTCGAGCAGCCGCTCCGGCGACCGTGCGCCCTTGATGATGATCGAGCGCGAGTATTTCAGTAGCGCACCCTCTTCGTCGCGAGTCAGGTTGCGTCCGGTATAAACAATGACCGGAGGGAAGGAGCAGATGTCTTCACGCGCCATGCGTTCGAGCAGCTCGTGGCCGTCCATGTCCGGTAGCTTGAGGTCGATGATCATGCAGTCGAACACAGTGGAACGCAGCAGCTCCAGGGCCTGCTCGCCGAACTCCACGGCGGTGATCTCGATGTCGACGTCCTCGATCAGCCGCGACACGCTTTCACGCTGACGCGCGTCATCTTCGACCAGCAGGATACGTTTGACCTTCTGCTCCAGCTTGGCTTCGAAGAGGCCGAACACGGCCTTGAGATCCTCACGGGTCGTCGGCTTAGTGGCGTAGCCGATGGCTCCCATCTGCAACGCAGCTTCCTTGCGGTCTTCCACCGACACGATATGCACTGGAATGTGCCGTGTGATGGGATTTTCCTTGAGCCGTTCGAGCACCGTAAGACCGGAATGGTCCGGCAGCCGCATGTCCAGCAGGATCGCATCGGGACGGTACTGCACAGCCGTGTCGAAACCGCGATCAGCGTTCTGTGCGATCAGACAGCTGTACTTCAGTTCGTGGGCCAGATCGCGAAGGATGCCGGCAAATTGCGGCTCGTCTTCGATCACCAGCACCGAACGCTCGAACGGGAAGCGCTCGCGGTCGTCCGTAAGCGTCGCCACGCCCTGCTCCGGCACCGGCACCGGTCTCGGCGTCGCGGCGATCGGCGTCGCAACCGGTGCCGGCGCGTCCGGGATATCGAACGACTTCGGCTCAGGCAAAGGCTCGGGGTCCTGCTCGACCACCGGGGCGCTGTAGTTCTCCGGAACGATCAATGTGAACACACTGCCGGCCCCCGGTTCGCTACTGACTTCAATGGTGCCGCCGAGCAACTGGGCCAGCTCACGGGAGATGGACAAGCCCAGCCCGGTGCCGCCATAACGCCGGTTGGTGGTGCCATCGGCCTGACGGAAGGCTTCGAAGATGACTTCCTGCTGGTCGGCGGGGATACCGATTCCGGAATCACGCACGGCAAAGGCTATCTGTTGGTCGTCACGGCGCGTGACCCGAAGTTCTACCGAGCCCTTCTCGGTGAACTTGAAGGCATTGGACAACAGGTTCTTGAGAATCTGCTCCAGCCGCTGGCGGTCGGTATAGAGGCTCGGCGGCAAGTCCTCGGCCAGCTCGACATTGAACTGCAGCGACTTTTCCAGCGCCTGGGCGAGAAACAGGCTCTTCAGGCCATCGACCAGTCGCGTGAGAATCAACAGCTCGGGATGGACATCCAGCTTGCCGGCTTCGACCTTCGAGATATCCAGAATGTCGTTGATCAGATTGAGCAGATCGTTGCCCGCCGAATAGATCGAGCGCGCAAACTGCACCTGGTCTTCCTGCAGATTGCCGTGCGGATTGTCGGCCAGCAATTTAGACAGAATCAGCGAGCTGTTCAGCGGCGTGCGCAGCTCGTGGGACATGTTGGCGAGGAATTCCGATTTGTAACGACTGGCGCGCTGCAACTCATCGGCGCGCTCTTCGAGCATCAGCTGCACCTCATGCAGGCGATGGTTCTTCAGGTCCATTTCATCGCGCTGCTGCGCCAGCGCCTGGGTCTGTTCGGCGAGCTGCTCGTTGGTCTGCTCCAGCTCGGCCTGCTGCTCTTCCATGTGCGCCTGTGACTCGCGCAAGGCGTTGGATTGCTCCTCAAGCTCTTCGTTGGCCGCGCGAAGCTCTTCTTGCTGGACCTGTAACTCTTCGTTGAGCTGCTGGGTTTCAGCAAGCATGCGCTGCAGCCGCTGGCGATAGCGCGCAGCCTCGATGGCCGAGCCGATATTTTCGCTGACCCGCCGCAGCAACTCATTGTCCTCGTCACGCAGGGGTCGCAAGAAGCCGACTTCCAGCACGGCGTTGAGCATGCCGCTGTCTTCCACCGGGAAGATCAGTACGGACGAGGCGGCGGCGCTGCCCAGCGCCGAACTCACGTTCAGATAACCCTGCGGCACGTTGTCGAGCTGCATTACGCGACGCTCCAACGCCACCTGGCCCACCAATCCCTCGCCCAGCTCAAGATTGCGGCCGGCATGCAACCGGTCCCGATCCCAGCCGAATTCCGCGACCCGCTGCAGTTTGCCTTCCTGGGTGACATACAGCGCCCCGACCGCAACGCCGAGGTAGCGGGCCAGGAAACCAAGCACGTTCTGGCCCAGCGTCGGCAAGGCCTGCTCGCCGATCATCGACTCGCTGAGCTGGGTCTGACCGTTTCGATACCAAGCCTGCTTTTCCAGTGCGGCGGCATGCGCCTGTTGCTGTTGGAGCGACTCCGAATAGCTATCCGACAAACTGATCAGGTCGCGCCGCCCGAAATAGACCAGCAGGCCGCTGAAAATCAGACTGAACAGCAGAAACCCGCCGATCAAAGCGGTGGTGATCGTTTCGGACGTATCGGTACGATCGGCTCGGATTTGTCGTTCGTAGGCAATGAACTCGTTGAGCAGCCGACGCTGTTCTTCCTTCAGCTTCAACCCTTCCTGACTGCGCACATACTCAACAACGGATTCGTTCCGAGCCCTGCGGGCGATCGCCTCCTCGGAAAACGCGATCCATTGCTCATGCAGCCGACCAAGGCGCTCGACACGATTCAGCTGTACCGGATCATCGGCGGCGTAATCAGCAATCAAGTCGAACTGGCTTTCGAATACGGGCAGTTCGTTTCGGTAGGGTTCGAGAAAAGCATCGTCCCCGGCAATCAGATAGCCTCGCATCGAGGCTTCCAGGTCACCCATCACTTTCAGCATGTCGTGAGCGTAAGCAACGCCCACCACGGAGCGCTCGACCCAGTGACTGACGTTGAGCAGGAAGTAGACGATGGCGCTGAAGAAAAACGCGCTGAGGAAACCGAAACCGAGGGGCACCGCCACGTTGCGGTTGAGGATTCGCTTGAAGTGATTCTGATCGATGAAAGAGTCGCCCATCTGGTTCCTTCCTGGGTACTGTGCGAGCAACAGCGACCCACGGCCATGCGGGCGGCTGCGTCGCCACCAGCGAACGCCTCCGATCCCGACAAGTTCTTGATGACTCGCGCGAGATGCCACAACGCGCGCAGTCGACCGCGGACTCTACACCGCCTCGCTTGCAAGCACAAAAAAGCCCGGCCGAATGGCCGGGCCCTGTTGCTCGCTGATCAACCCTCAGCGACGGGCGATGATCCAGACTGCGTGAATGATGCCGGGGATGTAGCCCAACAGCGTCAGCAGAATATTCAGCCAGAAGGCGCCACCCAGGCCAACTTGCAGGAACACCCCTAGCGGCGGCAGCAATATAGCGATGATGATGCGAATCAGGTCCATTGTGGTTCCCCCTCAGTCTGGTTTTGGCCAATTGGCTTACTGTGAATCGACCGAATCGCCGGAGAGGGGTTCCTTTCCGGCGGGAATCAGGGGCTGGCAGGGCCACAGGACCCGGGAGTTCGATGGAACAACCACAACCGAGACGGCAGTGATTTCAAGCATCCGGTAGCGACCGTTTGAGTCGCCAGGGGCACCCAAAGGGTGCACGAGAGAGAGAACGCGGCTGGCCGTGGAATTGGGTCAGCTGAATGCGCAGATGCCGCCTGCCTTGTGAGCCGCGCGCAACGCCGAGCAGTATCGCTTCAGCCGGCGGACTATCGCAGATACATCAGGCCCGTCGCCATACGCGAAAGGTCGAACATGACAACCGGATTCCCGAGCCAGTGCCGCTAACGGTGCCTTGGCGGTTCAGGCCTGTTGCGCTTGCGCCGGATGTTGATCCACGACAGCACGGCCAGCGCCAGCATCAGCCCGGTCATGTTGAAGTTGCCGATCACTGCGTAGCCCAACGCCGCCAGCGAACAGGCTACCAAACCGACCCACCTCACGTAGCCCATCATGGTGCGCACCGCGCCTCCGACGCGATCATCCTCTGGCTGCCCCATCAAACCGACCTCGCCCGCATGCGTTCAAGCTCCTTGGCATCATGGCTGCAGAACAGCGTCACCTCGTCCTTGTGCTCCAGCGACAGGGTCCAGAGCCGATGCTGGTTTGCCAGGCGTGCCGTGCGATCGGTCTCCATCATGCGCTGATAGAAGCGCAGCCCCGGCGTGCAATGACGTTTGGTCTGGCCGACTTCATCGCGGTAGAAATAGGCGTCACCGGCGTGCAGCAGCCAACCGTGACCGGTATCCAGCGCGACACCAGCGTGGCCATGGGTGTGCCCGGTGAGCGGGATCAGCAGGATCTCCGGCGGAAGGCCACGTAGTTCCCGTACCGCCTGAAAACCGAACCAGGTGTCCCCGCCCGGCTCGTAGAACTGCCAGTGGCGCACCTCATCCCATTGCTGGTGGCGATAGCGGCGGTGGCCGAGGAAGCTGTGAGTTGAGCGCGCCGCGTCCATCTCGCGCTGAAGCACGTGGACCTGGGCATTGGGAAAGTCCGCGAGCCCACCGGCATGGTCGAAATCCAGATGGGTGAGCACGATGTGCTGCACGTCATCCGCGCTGAAACCCAACTGCCGAACCTGCTCCAGCGCCGTGAAGCGACGCTCGAACTTGATGTTGTTGAAGGCAATGAAGAACGAACTGAGTCGCTTGCGTGGCTCCAGCACATCGCAGCTGCCAAAGCCGGTATCGACCAGCACCAGCCCATGCCCATCGGTCTCGATCAACAGACAGTGGCACACTAAGCTGGCGGTCAGCCCGCTGCTGAAGCCGTCGAACAGCTTGCCGCCGACCGGGCACATACAGCCGCAATTGAGATGATGAATGCGCATGGAAATCTCCTCAGGAGCGGAGCATCACGCAACGGAACGCTGCGCCGTCGAGCCCCTTTGTTCAGCCTCGTATAGGTTGTGAGGCTCGCCTACTGCGCAGAGTTCAGGTGCCGGCGCCATTGACCGATGACCTGAGGCAAGGCCCCGCACGATGGAGAGGAACCTGCGGCCGGCTGGACTATCCTCCGAGGACTGCCTCGATCAATCACCGGCTTGCCGTCGACCTGGGAGTCACAGCTGATGCATCGTCGCTTCACTCAACGATTCGCCTGGCTGCTTGGCGTGCTGCTGGCCTTCGCCAGTGCTGCACATGCGGCCGACCCGGTCATGGTGCTGCGAGTAGACGGGATTATCGGCCCGGCCAGCGCCGACTACGTCATCCGCGGCATCCAAAGGGCGCAGGACGCTGATGCGCAACTGCTGGTGCTGGAGCTGGACACGCCCGGCGGGCTGGATAGCTCGATGCGCGCCATGATCAAGAAGATCCTCGCCAGCCCGGTGCCTATAGCCACCTATGTCACGCCCAGCGGCTCGCGGGCGGCCAGCGCCGGCACCTACCTGCTCTACGCCAGCCACATCGCCGCCATGACCCCCGGCACCAACCTGGGCGCCGCGACTCCGGTGCAGATCGGAGGCGGTGGGGGCCAACCGGTGCCTTCGCCGGATGCCGAGAAGGGAAATGAAAACAGCGGCGACGCCATGAGCCGCAAACAGGTCAACGACGCAGCAGCGTACATTCGTGGTCTGGCGCAACTGCGCGAGCGCAATGCCGAATGGGCCGAGCGGGCGGTACGAGAGGCCGTCAGCCTCTCGGCAGCCGAGGCGCTGGAGCAGAACGTGGTCGACTACCTGGCCAGCGATCTCGATGACCTGCTGACCCAGCTGAATGGCAAGACGGTCGAGACCCGCGCAGGCACGCGCACGCTGCAGACTGCCGACGCCACTCTCGAGCGCCATGACCCGGACTGGCGGGTGCGCCTGCTGGCCGTCATCACCAACCCCAGCGTGGCGCTGATCCTGATGATGATCGGCATCTATGGACTGGTCTTTGAATTTTCCAACCCGGGCACCGGTGGTGGTGGCGTCATCGGCGGGATCTGCCTGCTGCTGGCGATGTTTTCGCTGCAGATGCTGCCGGTCAACTATGCGGGCGTCGCACTGATCCTGCTGGGCCTGGCGTTCATGATCGCCGAGGCCTTCGTTCCCAGCTTCGGCGTGCTCGGCCTCGGCGGCGTGGCCGCCTTCGTCACCGGCGCGGTGATTCTGATCGACACCGAAGTGCCGGGCTTCAGCATCCCGCTGGCGCTGATCGGCACGCTTGCTGTCATCAGCGCGTTGCTGGTCTTTGGCATCGTCAGCATGGCGCTGAAAGCCCGGCGGCGACCGATAGTCAGCGGCGATGCCGACCTGATCGGCACCCTGACCCAGATTACCGGCATCAAACCAGATGAGCCGGGCACCGGTTGGGTTCAGCTACACGGTGAACACTGGCAAGTGCATGGAACCGGGCCACTGCAGGTGGGTCAGCAGGTCCGCGTGGTGGCACGGCATGGCTTGCAACTGGATGTGACTGCGGCCGACAGGCCGTCAACCGAGAAGAGGTGAAGCATGGGTCTTGAAATGAGTTTTATCGTCGTCGCGGTGCTGGTGATTGCACTGCTGGCTTCGACGTTCCGCATTTTGCGTGAATACGAGCGCGGCGTGGTGTTTCAGCTGGGCCGCTTCTGGAAGGTCAAGGGGCCGGGGCTGATCCTGATCATTCCCGGCATCCAGCAGATGGTCCGGGTCGACCTGCGCACCTTGGTCCTGGACGTTCCAACCCAGGACGTAATCTCGCGCGACAACGTCTCGGTGAAGGTCAATGCGGTGGTCTACTACCGCGTGCTGGATGCTGAAAAGGCGATCATTCAGGTCGAGGACTACCACTCGGCCACCAGCCAGCTGGCGCAGACGACGCTGCGTGCGGTGCTCGGCAAGCACGATCTGGACGACATGCTGGCCGAACGCGAGCAGCTCAATAACGACATTCAGCAAGTGCTCGACACGCAGACCGACGCCTGGGGCATCAAGGTCGCCAACGTCGAAATCAAGCATGTGGACCTCGACGAATCGATGATCCGCGCCATCGCCCGGCAGGCCGAGGCGGAACGCGAGCGTCGCGCCAAGGTCATTCATGCAGAAGGCGAGCTGCAGGCCTCGGAAAAACTTATGCAGGCCGCCGAAATGCTCGGGCGCCAACCCGGAGCCATGCAACTGCGCTACATGCAGACGCTGAGCAACATCGCTGGCGACAAGAATTCGACCATCGTCTTCCCGCTGCCTATGGAGCTGCTCCAAGGCCTGGGCAACCTCACCAAGAAAAATGAGTAGAGACCTTATATGCCCCTGCGCTCAGCCGTACCCGTTGTTCGCCTGCTGTCGGTCTGCCTGCTGGCACTGACGCTCACTGCCTGCGCGGCTTTCTTCGACCACGACCCGCTCAACGTACAGGTGGCCGGCATCCAACCGCTGCCCGGGGAAGGGCTGGAGCTGCGCATGGCGGTGAAACTACGGGTGCAGAATCCCAACGACCGCCCGCTGGATTACGACGGCGTAGCGCTGGAGCTGGAAATCAACGGACGCAACCTGGCCAGCGGCGTCAGCGACGCAAGCGGCACCATCCCACGCTTCGGCGAAACCGTATTGAGCGTGCCGATGACCATCTCGGCATTCTCTGCCGCGCGGCAAGCGCTGGGTCTGGCTGAGCACATCGGCATGGATGAAGTGCCCTATGTGCTGCGCGGGAAACTGGCGGGCGGGAGGACGTTCGGCACTCAGCGGTTCATCGAGAAAGGCACCCTGAATCTGGAAGGCGCGTTGCCAAGCCCGTATCGGCGGTGAATCGCCAGGTTTCGCAGCTGGCAGACGCGCTCTGGCAAGCGGATAGCTAGGCCAGCGGTATCTCCGAACGCCTCACGAGCAAGCTCGCTCCTACAAAGGCATCTACCGCCTCGCCGAGTAGCGCGCGCTTGCTCGCAAATGGCAGGCCTGCCGGCCCGCTCCAGTTGCGGTGGCTGTCCGCCCGGTTCATTCCACCCGGCAGCGACCGGCTCGGCAACGGTGGGCTTCGTGAGACGGGTCGGCCTGCATCAGTTTGCGGGTCACGCCATTGGTCCAACCGAAGCCATCCTGCAATGGATACTCACCGCCGCCAGCGTGCTCGGTGCAGGGCCGCAGCACGTACTTCTCCACCAGCTTGCTCTCGCTTTCAAACAGCAGCGAGACGATCTTCAGCCAGCGCTCTTCGATCTGCAGTGCCAGTGCATCGTGACCATAGTGTTGCAGCCCACGGATGCCCATCCATTGCAGCGGCGCCCAGCCGTTCGGGCGGTCCCACTGCTCACCACTGCCGCCGACCTCGGTGGTGGACAGACCGCCAGGAGCGAGCAGCCGTTCGCGAACCACTTCAGCCACCCGCGCCGCCTGCTCGGCACTGGCAAGCTTGACGAACAGCGGCGTCAGGGTGGCAGCGGTAAGGTTGTCCCTAGGTTTTGCGAGGCACCAGTCGTAGTCGAAATAGGCGCCGTGCTGCTCGCTCCACAGGTAATGATCGATCGCAGCCAGACGCTTTTCGGCACGCTGACGGAACGCCTCGGCACAGTCATGTTGGCCCTTGGCGCGGCTGAGACGGGCGATCTGTCGCTCAAGGTTGTAGAGAAAGCTGTTCAGGTCCACCGGAATGATCTGCGTGGTGCGAATGCTCGACAGCCGCTGAGGATCGCCCAGCCAGCGCGAACTGAAATCCCAGCCGGACTCGGCACCGGCTCGCAGGTCGCGATAGACCTCATGCGCAGGCCGGCTGGATGAACGCGCCGTTTCGACGTCTTCGAGATAGGACTCCTCGCGCGGCGTGTCCCGCTCATCCCAATAGCGATTGAGTACGCTGCCATCGGCCAGACAAACGCAGCGACGATGGGATTCTCCGGGCCGCAACTGATCGTCCCCATCGGTCCAGAACGCGTGCTCCTTCCGCAACTGCGGCAGGTAATCGTTGGCGCGATGCACGCCGGACTCCTCGAACAGGTCCGTCATCAACGCGAAAACCGGCGGCTGCGAGCGGCTCAGGTAATAGGAGCGGTTGCCATTGGGCACATGGCCGTAGGTATCGATCAGGTAGGCGAAGTTGTCCGCCATTGATCGCAGCAACTCGCAATGCCCACTCTCATCCAGGCCGAGCATGGTGAAGTAGGAGTCCCAGTAGTACAGCTCGGTAAAACGACCGCCCGGCACCACGTAGTCGTGGGGCAGCGGCAGCAGCGAGGAGAATTCCGGGTGCTGACGCGGGTGGCGGGTCAGCACTGGCCAGAGCCGGTCGATGTGCTCATCCAAGGTATCGTCGGGGTTGGCGACGAACTCGGTTGGCTGTCGCTGGTAGACCTCGAAGTGCTCCAGCACAAATCCACGTAGATCGAAGCCGGGCTGGCTATTCTGCGCCCGATAGGCTTCGAGAATGCGCTCCGGATGCTGTCGCGGGGCGCAGTCGACGAAGGTCTTGCTGTCAGCAAACACCCGCTGCATCTGCACCGCCACGAACAGTTCCTGGTACCGGTCCGCGGGGGTCAGGGTATCGGCGGCCGAAACCGCGCGAGTGTCGTAATCGAAGTCGCTCGAAGGGATATCGGTCATTGCTCGCTGTAATTCCATAGCAGTCCACCATCTATCACCAGTGTAGTGCCGGTGACGTAGTCGGCGTCGTCCGAGGCGAGAAAGGCCACTGCACCCGCCACATCGTGCGGCTGCCCCAAACGCTTGGCCGGGATGTTCTCAAGCAGCCCGGCGAGTTTTTCCGGTTCGTTCATCAGCGTCTGATTGATTGGCGTCTCGATCGCGCCGGGCGCGACGTTGTTGACGGTGATCCCCAGCGGTGCCAGTTCGATCGCCAGGTTGCGCGTCAGCATCTTCAGACCGCCCTTGCTGGAGCAGTAGGCACTGAAATTGGGAAATGGCAGCTCCTCGTGAACCGAGCTGTTGTTGATGATCCGCCCGCCTCGCCCGGTGTCACGCAGGTGGCGGGCAAACGCCTGAGACAGGAAGAACGGGCCGCGCAGATTGACGCTCAGCACCTGGTTGTAGTCCGCCTCGCTCACATCGAGAAAGGCGTCGTGTTTCTGCACCCCGGCGTTATTGACCAGAATGTCCAGGCGGCCCATCTGCTCGACGGCTTGCTCAACCAGCCGATAGCAATTGGCAGGTTCTGCAACATCCGCGGCGATAAAGCAGACCCGATGCCCTTGGGCCCGCACCTGCTCGAGTGTTTCGCGCGCCTGGTCGTCGTCATGTCGCCCATTGATAACCAAGTCGGCGCCTTCCTTCGCCAGGCGTATGGCTATGCCGCGGCCGATGCCCTGGGTGCTGCCGGTAACCAGGGCGACCTTATTCTGCAGTTTCATCGAACACCTCGTGTGGCTGTCGAGTCGCAGCGGCGACCCCGAGTCGTCCACTTTGAGACGGGCTGCAGGCGGGCGCGTTCAACCTCGGGTGTTTGCGAATGCTTCCGGAACGCACCCGGGACGGTTTGCGCAGCAGACAAATGCCTGCACCAGAGCGCAAAATGGCCGGCTCTCCGCCGCCCCGCTTTCAGGACAGCCATGGCCACCGCCGATCTGCGCAAGGGTTACCTACTGGGTCTGATGACCTTTTCCATCTGGGGCCTGTTCCCGCTCTACTTCAAGTCCATCGAGCAGTACGCGGCGCTGGAAATCGTTACTCAAAGGGCCATCTGGTCAGCGCTGTTCGGCACGCTGGTGCTGAGCCTCTGGCGCCACGCAGGCTGGTGGCAGGAGTTGCTTGCCCATCCGCGGCGGATCGGTGTGCTGATGATTTCCAGCGTGCTGATCGCCAGCAACTGGCTTATCTACGTCTGGGCGGTGAACCACGACCACATGCTCGAGGCGAGCCTGGGCTACTACATCAATCCGCTGGTCAATGTGCTGCTGGGGCTGATCGTGTTGCGAGAGCGCCTGCGCCCGCTGCAATGGTTGGCCGTGGCGATGGCGGCTGTCGGCGTGCTGCTGCAGCTGGTCACCCTCGGCGACTTTCCATGGGTGTCGATCGCGCTGGCGCTGAGCTTTGGCAGCTATGGTCTGTTGCGCAAGCAGGCGCCGGTCGCCGCCCTGCCGGGCTTGGTGGTGGAAACCTGGCTTCTGTTGCCGATCGCGCTGGGCTGGCTGTTTTTCTTCGGCAGCGGCCCAAGCACTGAATGGTCGTTCTGGACAGAGCCGCAGGCGCTGTGGCTGGTAGCTGCCGGGCCGGTCACGCTGCTGCCGCTGCTGTGCTTCAACGCAGCGGCCAGGCATCTGCCCTACTCGACCCTGGGCTTCCTGCAGTACATCACGCCCACGTTGCTGCTGCTGCTCGCGGTATGGGTGTTCGACGAGCCCTTCCCGGCCGATCGCCAGCTGGCCTTTGTCTGCATATGGGCGGGACTCGCCGTGTACAGCTACGACGCCTGGCGCGTGATGCGTAAAGGCGCCACGCGTTAACGGCAAGTCAATCGGCAGGCTGCAGTTTCAACTCCACCATCAGGTCGTCGGCCAGCGTTTCCAGGTGTTCCTGCAGCTCGTCCAAGGACAGTTCACTCGGCACGGCCAACCGCGCATCAGCCCGGAACAGCAACTCGTTGGTCATCGGCGCGGGCAGAACGTCGGTGTCCAGACTTTCCAGATTGACGCCGTGACGGGCAAGCAATTGAGTGATATCACGGACGATGCCCGCGCGATCGTTGCCCACCAGCTGCAGCTGAATCATCTGCCAACGCCGTTCTGGCTCCGCGCCGCTTTGTGCAACGAGGACCCGGATACCCTGTTGCTCAAGCTGCTGCAGGGCTTCGCTGAGATCGGCGTGGGCCTGAGCCGGCACCGCGACCCGCAGAATTCCGGCGAACTGGCCGGCCATACGCGACATGCGGCTCTCCAGCCAGTTGCCCCCATGTTCGGCGATGCACTTGGCCAGGCATTCGACGAGCCCCGGCTGGTCCTCGGCAATCACGGTAAGAACGAGATGATCCATCTGTGGCTCCTTTAATAGAGAAATACGGCAAGCGGCGTTGGCCGTGCGACTGCTGAGAGTAATGGACCGCTCCCGTGGCGTGCGACTCCATAGGTATAGAACAAACGTCGCCAACGCCGTATTAAAGAGGCCGGTACGCAGCGTGCCGACTGCCGGATGAGCGACATCCAGGGCCTTGAGCTTGCGCCGTGTGGCGGACTGATTTTCCGAACGGCTTCATGTAGTATCCGTCGACCCGGACTACAAGAAGAAACTGTCCGACGGATTTGAAGAAGAACCAAGTGAGGCGAGTAATGACTGAGCGCGTTCAAGTCGGTGGCCTGCAGGTCGCCAAAGTCCTGTACGACTTCGTGAACAACGAAGCGATTCCTGGTACCGGCGTTGATGCCGATGCCTTCTGGGCCGGCGCTTCCAGCGTCATCCATGACCTGGCGCCAAAGAATCGCGCGCTGCTGGCCAAGCGTGACGACCTGCAAGCCCAGATCGACGCCTGGCACCAGGCGCGTGCCGGTCAGGCCCACGATGCCGCGGCCTACAAAGCCTTCCTGCAGGAAATCGGCTACCTGCTGCCGGAAGCCGAAGACTTCCAGGCCACTACCCAGAACGTTGACGAAGAAATCGCCAGCATGGCCGGCCCGCAGCTGGTGGTGCCGATCATGAATGCGCGCTTCGCCCTTAACGCCGCCAATGCGCGCTGGGGCTCGCTGTATGACGCGCTCTACGGCACCGATGTGATCCCCGAAGAAGACGGCGCCAGCAAAGGCCCCGGCTACAACGAAGTCCGCGGCAACAAGGTCATCGCCTATGCCCGCGCCTTCCTCGACGAAGCCGCTCCGTTGGAAACGGGCTCGCATGCCGACTCCACTGGTTACCGCATCGATGCTGGCAAACTGGTCGTCTCGTTGAAGGATGGCAGCACCACCGGCCTGCAGAACCCAGCGCAACTGCGCGGCTTCCAGGGCGACGCCAACGCACCGATCGCCGTGCTGCTCAAGCACAACGGCATCCACTTCGAAATCCAGATCGATCCGTCCAGCCCCATCGGCCAGACCGATGCAGCCGGCGTGAAGGACGTTCTGATGGAGTCGGCACTGACGACCATCATGGACTGCGAAGACTCGATTGCTGCGGTCGATGCCGATGACAAGACCATCGTCTACCGCAACTGGCTCGGCCTGATGAAGGGCGATCTGGCCGAGGAACTGGACAAAGGCGGCAAGCGCATCACCCGTGCCATGAACCCTGACCGCGTCTACACCCAGGCCGACGGCAACGGTGAGCTCACCCTGCACGGCCGTTCCCTGCTGTTCATCCGTAACGTCGGTCACCTGATGACCAACGATGCCATTCTCGACAAGGACGGCAACGAAGTCCCGGAAGGCATCATGGACGGCCTGTTCACCAGCCTCGCCGCGATCCACAACCTCAAGGGCAACACCAGCCGCAAGAACACCCGCACCGGCTCGATGTACATCGTCAAGCCGAAGATGCACGGCCCGGAAGAAGTGGCTTTCGCCACCGAACTGTTCGGTCGCGTCGAAGACGTCCTCGGTTTGCCGCGCAACACTCTGAAAGTCGGCATCATGGACGAGGAGCGTCGCACCACGATCAACCTCAAGGCCTGCATCAAGGAAGCGCGCGAGCGCGTGGTGTTCATTAACACCGGCTTCCTCGACCGCACCGGCGACGAGATCCACACTTCCATGGAAGCCGGCCCGGTGGTACGCAAGGCTGCGATGAAGTCCGAGAAGTGGATCAGTGCCTACGAAAACAACAACGTCGACGTGGGCCTGGCTTGCGGTCTGCAAGGCAAAGCGCAGATCGGCAAGGGCATGTGGGCCATGCCTGACCTGATGGCCGCGATGCTCGAGCAGAAGCTCGGCCACCCCATGGCCGGTGCCAACACCGCCTGGGTACCGTCGCCGACCGCCGCCACCCTGCACGCCATGCACTACCACAAGGTTGACGTGCAGGCGCGTCAAGTCGAACTGGCCAAGCGTGAAAAAGCGTCCATCGACGACATCCTCACCATCCCGCTGGCGCAAGACACCAACTGGACCGAGGAAGAGAAGCGCAACGAGCTGGACAACAACTCGCAGGGCATCCTCGGCTACATGGTTCGCTGGGTCGAACAGGGCGTCGGCTGCTCCAAGGTGCCGGATATCAACGACATCGCGCTGATGGAAGACCGCGCCACCCTGCGCATCTCCAGCCAGCACGTAGCCAACTGGATGCGTCACGGTGTGGTAACCAAGGATCAGGTGGTCGAAAGCCTCAAGCGCATGGCGCCTGTGGTCGATCGTCAGAACCAAGGCGACCCGGTATACCGCCCGATGGCGCCGGACTTCGACAACAGCGTGGCCTTCCAGGCTGCCCTGGAGCTGGTCCTCGAAGGCACCAAGCAGCCCAACGGCTACACCGAGCCGGTCCTGCACCGTCGTCGTCGCGAGTTCAAGGCCAAGAACGGCCTGTAACCCGCAACGCTGCGGCACAAAGAACCGCCCTTCGGGGCGGTTTTTTTATGGGTGTTTGCCGCCCAATGGCGCTCAAGTTCCGCCTGCGACATCCGATAACGTGACCGGATTTCCAAAATAAGTCACAATTTATCCGACAGATGGCAATGCGCCTCTAGTGGCCATTACGTAGTATCCGCCACCCACTGTGGAGTCGATGCATGTTCAAGAATTTCTCGCTTACTGCGAAGCTGTCGCTGGTCCCCGCCGTCGCCCTGCTCGGGCTGATTCTGTATGTCGGCTATACCTCGCTGCAGCTGTCTGCGACGGATTCGCGCCTGGTCAGCATCGAAACACAAAGCTATCCCACGCTGGAAAAGGCTGACGCGGTGATCTTTCAGTTCTCCCGTATTCCCGGCCTGTTGAACAATGCCGTGGCCGCCGGAGAGTCGGGCATTCTCGGCGAAGCGCGCGAAGGGCTCAGTGAAATCGATGCGCAGCAGCAGGCGCTCGCCACGCTTCTGAACACCCAGCCGCAAAGGCTTCAGGCGCTCAACGACTGGCGCAAGGCGGTCAAGGCGTACGCCGACAACGCGCTCGACGCTTCCGCCAAGCTGATCGACGGCAGTGCCTCGTTCGATGATCTACGCCCGAGCCTGGATCGTATGGCCAGTGACCTTGCCCAAGCGCAGAAACTGGCCACTGACTTCCGCACCGGCGCGTACCAGGATTTCCAACAGACCCTGGCCGAAACCCGCGAAGCCAACAAAAACACCACTCGACTGGGAATCATCCTGAGTCTGGTGCTGATCGTGATTGTGGGCCTCGGCGCCTGGCTGGTGATTCGCAGCGTGATGTCAAACGTACGCGGCGTGATCGCCTCTCTGCAGTCCATCGCACGTGGAGACGGCGACCTGACCCAGCGCGTTAATGTCGAGTCGAACGATGAGATCGGCGCCATGATCGAGCTGTTCAACGGCTTTCTCGACAAGCTGCAGCGCACTATCCGCCAGATCATCGAAGCTGCCAGCCCCCTGGGCCAGGTCTCCAAGGAACTCTACAACCTGACTCAGGGTTCGGAAGAGAACGCCAAGTCGCAGCAGCACCACACCGACTCCATCACCCGCGACATCCTCACCATGACCGGTAGCATCCAGGAGGTCGCGCATCGCTCGCAGCAGGCCTCGGACGAAGCCAACTCGGCCGCGCGCCAGGCCGCCACCGCGCGTGAGCACGTTGGCAGCCTGTCGACCGGTATCAGCGACCTGGGCGACAGTGTGATGGGCGCAGTCAAGGCCATGGAGCAGCTGGAAGAGGAAACCCAGGAAGTCGGCTCGGTGCTCACCGTGATCCGTAGTATTGCCGAACAGACCAACCTGCTCGCATTGAACGCCGCCATCGAAGCCGCCCGCGCCGGCGAACAGGGTCGCGGCTTCGCCGTAGTGGCTGACGAAGTACGCAACCTGGCGCAGAAAACCTCCGCCTCCACTGCAGAGATTCAGCAGATCATCCAGCGACTGCAAAGCAGCGCCAACACCGTGCTCAATGTGATGAACAGCAATGGCGAGAAATCGCGCGCCAGCATCGAACGCTCGGTCGAAGCGACCCAGTTGCTCGAAACCATTGCCCGCACCGTCAACCAGATCGACGAACTCAATGCCGGTATCGCTCAGTTCACTCAGGAGCAGATCGGCCTGTCGAGTTCCATCCAACAAGAAACCCAAGTGTTGCAGCAGGACGCACAAGCAACCGCAAACGGCGCCGAAGCCACCGCCCGACTGGGCGAGCAACTGGTCAGCACGGGCGATCACCTGCGTGCGGCCACGGCCCAATTCCGCGTTTAAATTGATTTTAGGAGCACCCTGATGACCGCAGTACGTGTTATCGGCCTGGCAGCCGTCTGCCTGGCGACCACTCAAGCCTTCGCCCTCGAGCAAGGCGAGCACCGCTTCAACGGTTTCGGCACCGTCGGTTTCACCCATCTGGGTGGTGAAGACGATGGCCGCAGCTATGGTGTTCAAGGCCAAACCAACGATTCTTGGCGCGGCGACCAACTGTCCAAGTTCGGCGCCCAGCTGACCTACGGCATCACCGACACCGTCGGCGTGACCGTTCAGGCCACTGCCAAGGCACAGCAGGATGAGTGGAAAGCCAACCTGGAGTGGGCCTACCTCTCGTGGCAGACCACCGATCAACTGATGCTCCGCGCCGGCCGCCTGCGCAGCCCGGTCTACATGTATTCCGAAAGCCTCGACGTCGGCTACAGCTACCCTTGGCTGCGCCTGCCTGACGAGGTGTACAGCCAGGTCCAGGTGACCAATTACGAAGGCGTCGATGCGGTCTATACCGTACCGCTGTCCTACGGCTCGGTGACCATCCAGGTCGCGGGTGGTCAGGCCAAGAATCGTGACTACTACGCCTATGACGAGCAGTTCGATATTGACTACGGCAACCTGTTCGGCGCCAGCGTCAGCCTGGCCACCAATGATTTCGGTACGCTGCGCGTCGGCTATGTCGAAGCGGATATCAAGACGGATATCAACGGCACGGTCACTGTGGCGCCGGGCGTCAGGGCTCCACTGAGCCTGCTCGCTCTGGACAAGGAAAAAGGTAAGTTCACCTCGATCGGCTACCAGTACGACAACGGCGTCTGGGTCAGCAGCAACGAATGGACCTCACGCATGATCGAGAACGACAACATGGAGTCGATTGATTCCTTCTACTTGATGGGTGGCCGTCGCTTCGGTGATTTCCTGCCGCACGTGACTTATGCACAGCTGGACGACAACGGTGGTCGTCAGTCCTCCTGGACGCTGGGGCTGAACTACCAGGCCGCCCCGACCGTCGTGGTCAAGGGGGAGTACAAGCGCGTGGACACCAAAAATGGTTATGACGGTGTGTTCACCCGCAACGCCCAGGAAGTCTTCAACAACGCAGTGTATGACCTCAGCGCTGGCACCCGTGGCGCCCCCGCCCGCAACTACGACGGCGACATCGTTTCCGTCGGCGTCGATTTCGTATTCTGAGGAGCGTCTAGATGAAAACATCCCTTCGCATTCTCGGCAGCGCAGCCCTGCTCGGCATGGTTTCCATGGCTCAAGCTGAAGTCGCGGTCATCGTTAATCCCGGTGCTTCCAAGGCGCCGTCGCAGTCCGACGTAGCCAACATCTTCCTGGGCAAGGACAAGTCCATGAAAGGCGTCGACCAAGCCGGCTGGACTCCCGCCAAAGAGGCTTTCTATTCAGGCGTCACCAACAAGAACGAGTCGCAGCTCAAGTCGTACTGGTCCGGGCTGATTTTCACCGGCAAGGGCCAGCCACTGCCAAGCGTCGCCGACGACGCCGCGATGGTCGCCAAGGTTGCCGCCGAAGCCGACGCCATCGGTTATGTCGACAGCGCCGCGGTCAACGATTCGGTCAAGGTGCTGTTCACCCTGCCGTAATCGAACGCACCACCAGAACCGCCCTACGGGGCGGTTTTTTTATGCGCGCAAAATCCTGCTACAACCCAGCCCGCTCAGCTGACCCGTGTCAGCCCGATGCAGCCTGCCCGCGACTAGACTTACGTCCAATGTGCCCCACCGGACCCACAGCCCACCATTGGGCGCAAAAATGGAACCGAACCATGAGCAAAGCCGATGCTTTCGCCGAGGCAGGCAAAACCGCCGTACTGCAGAACATCCACGGAACCATGGAGTTTCTGCGCAAGTACCCGCCGTTCAACCAGATGGAGCCCGGCCATCTGGCTTATCTGGTTGAAAACTGCCAGCTGCGCTTTTACAGCGAAGGCGATTGCATCATTTCGCCTGATGACGGCGTCGTCGAGCACTTCTACATCATCAAGCAGGGCCGGGTTCATGGTCAGCGCCCACACACCAGCAAGCGCGGCACCGACACAACCTTCGAGGTGATCGTCGGCGAATGCTTTCCGATGGCCGCCTTGATGGGCGAGCGTGCCACCCGCACCGGGCACTTCGCCGCCGAAGACACCTTCTGTTTTCTGTTGAACAAGCCCGCCTTCGTCAAGCTGGTCTCCAAATCCGCGGCATTTCGTGACTTCGCCATGCGCGGCGTCAGTAGCCTGCTCGACTTGGTCAATCAGCAGGCGCAGATGCGCGCGGTGGAGAGCCTTGGCGAGCAATACTCGCTAGAGACGCGCATCGGCGAGCTCGCTTTGCACCATCCGGTCTCTTGCCTGCCATCAATGCCACTGGCCGATGCGGTGGCCCTGATGCACGAAAACAACACCGGCAGCGTGGTGATTACCGACCTCGAATTTCACCCGCGAGGCATCTTCACCTTGCGCGATCTGCGCCGCGTGATCGGCACCGGTACGACCGACCTGTCCGCCCCGATTGCCGAATTCATGACGCAGGATCCATTCCATCTCCCGCCGGATGCAACAGCCTTCGATGCCGCTATCGCCATGACCGAGCGTCACATCGCTCACGTCTGCGTTGTCGATAAAGGCCTGCTGAGCGGGGTGATTTCCGAGCGCGATCTGTTCTCGCTGCAGCGCGTCGACTTGGTTCATCTGGCGCAGGCGATTTCGCACGCCGACAGCGTCGAGACGCTGGTGATCATCCGCAGCCGGATCTTGCAGCTGGTCGACAATATGCTGGCGCACGGCGCCTCCTCTACACAGATCACACACATCATCACGCTGCTCAACGACCATACGGTTTGCCGCGTGATCGAACTGGCCATCGAATTGCTCGGCGACCCCGGCATCCCTTTCACCTGGCTGTGCTTCGGCAGTGAAGGGCGCCGCGAGCAGACCCTGCATACCGATCAGGACAACGGCATGCTCTTCGAAGCTGCTGACGCAGCCGAAGCCGCTTCTATCCGGGGCCGCCTGCTGCCGCTTGCAGAGCGCATCAACCACGATCTGGACACCTGTGGCTTCACCCTGTGCAAGGGCAACATCATGGCCAGCAACCCGCAGCTGTGCCTTTCACGACTCGAATGGCAGCGGCGCTTCAGCGCCTTCATTCGGGAATCGACACCGGAAAATCTGCTCAGCAGCACCATTTATTTCGACCTGCGCGCGATCTGGGGTCCCAGCGAGGGGTGCGAGCAGCTGCGCAGCAACATGCTTGAGGAGGTCGGCGACAGTCGGTTGTTCCAGCGCATGATGGCGGAAAACGCGCTACGTCATCGCCCGCCCGTAGGACGTTTTCGCGATTTCGTGGTGACCCGTAAAGGCGACGGCAAAGCGACCCTGGATCTTAAAGTGCAGGGCCTGACACCCTTCGTAGACGGCGCGCGACTGCTGGCGCTGGGCCACGGCATCACAGCGTGCAATACGTTGGACCGATTGCGCCAGCTGGTCGAAAAAGATGTCATCGACGGAAAGGATGGTGCTGCCTATGAAGAGGCCTACCATTTCATCCAGCAGACCCGCATGCAGCAGCACCAGCAGCAGGCACGCGACGGAAGGCCTTACTCGAACCGGCTCGACCCGGACACCCTCAATCACCTGGATCGGCGTATCCTGCGCGAATCCTTTCGCCAAGCCCAGCGCCTACAGAGCAGTCTGGCGGTCCGCTACCAGTTATGAATATGCCCTGGTTCAAACGTCGCGGCCCTATCCTCGAACTCGAACAACTGCAACGGCGTGATCAGCTTGTGCCGCCTGCTGCCCTGGACCTTTGTCCGCTCGACGTGCAGCGCATGGTGGTGCTTGATCTTGAAACCAGCGGTCTCGACATGCGCCGCGATATCGTCCTTTCCATTGGCGCAGTGGTTATCGAGCGAGGCGGCATCCAACTGGGGGACCAGTACGAGTCGACGCTGTTGCGCCGGGCGCAAAAGGTCAGCGAAAGCGTGCTGATCCACGGGATTGCGCCAAGCGAACTCGAAGCGGGCGAAGACCCGGCCGAAGCGCTTCTGGATTTGATGGAGTTCATTGGCGACAGCCCGATTCTGGCATTCCACGCCGGTTTCGATCAGCGCATGCTCACCCGCGCGTTAAAACAGACGCTAGGCTACAAGCTGCGCCATCCATTCATCGACATTGCCGAAGTTGCACCCATGCTTTGCCCCGACAACCGACCGAGGCAAAACGGTCTGGATGACTGGTGTAGCCATTTCGGACTTCAAGTTCTGCAACGCCATCACGCCAGCGCAGATGCACTGGCCACTGCTGAGCTGGCGTTGATCCTGTTCAGCAAGGCGCGTCGACAGGGCGTGGACAGCCTTGAGGCGATGAGCCAACGATTGGCCAACTGGCGCAAACGGCAGCAGGCTCAGTTCATGTAATAGGGCTTGCCGGGTTCCTGATCGAACGGCGCAACATCCTCGTTGCACCGCTGCCGGCAACTTGCGATCATGTGCGAATAGTTCTCGTTATTGGCCGAGGTGTCGGCCTTGGAGCATTCGCTTGTCGGCTGGGTCGACCCATCAACAGTTCGTGGGCTCGCTGTATCGCGATCATCGCGATTGGCTGTTGAACTGGCTCCGCCGCCACCAGGCGTGTCCTCATCGCGCCGAGGACCTGAGCCAGGACACCTTCCTGCGGCTGCTCAAGCGTGACGATATAGGCGATCTTCGTGAGCCGCGCACTTTGCTGGCGACAATCGCTCGTGGCCTGTTGATCGATCATTTTCGTCGCAGCGCGCTGGAGCGCACCTATCTCGATGAGCTGGCACTGCAGCCGGAAGACACGCAACCCAGCGCCGAGGATCAGCTGCAAGTGCTCCAGGCATTGCGCGAAGTGAACCTCATGCTCGGTGCGCTCTCGGCTAATGCACGTGCAGCCTTCTTCTATAACCGCCTGGACGGCCTGACCCACGCCGAAATTGCGTCGCGCCTCGGCGTCTCCGTTCCACGCGTAAGACAGTACCTCGCCCAGGCTCTGCGCCAGTGTTATATCGCCGTTTACGGTGCGCCTAGATGAGTGTGGACCGGCAGCCGGTATCGGCCCGTGTGCTCGATGAGGCTATCTCCTGGCAGCTGCGTCTTGGCGACGGTGGCGCGAGCCCTCAGGTCCGAAAGGCGCTACAAAGCTGGTTGAGTGAAAGTGCCGAGCACGCCAAAGCCTGGGCACAACTGGGTGGCATCGATCAGCAACTCGGCACCATTAATTCCCCATCCGCGCGAAGGGCGTTGCAGATCAGTGCTCACTCCGGACGGCGGACAGTAGGTCGTGCGCTTCTCGGCCTGGCATTGCTGTGCACGCTGGGCATGGGAATCGCACTGCAATCGCAGCCGCTGCCGGTGTGGTTAGCTGACGAACGCACCGGCGCCGGAGAACAGCTGAGCGTTACGCTGGCTGACAATAGCCACATACAGCTAAACAGCCGCAGCGCACTGGATATTCACTTCGATCAGCAAGAGCGCCGGCTGTTTCTGCACAGCGGTGAGGTGCTCGTTGAAACCGCACCGGGCAATGACCCAAGACCCTTTGTCGTCGAAACCGAACAAGGCGATCTACGCGCGCTCGGCACGCGATTCATCGTTCGCCGAGAAGGTGATGCGACCCGCCTGGTCGTACTCCGATCCGCTGTGGCCGCGCTTCCCGGCGGCCTACAGGCGGGTCGCACCGTGCAGGCTGGCGAGCAGCTACTGATGCACCGCGACTATCTCGACGACAATCAGGCAGCACCGGTTGCGGCAGACGCCTGGAGCCGGGGCATGCTCGTGGTAGAAGATCTGCCGTTGAGCGAGCTGCTAGCCATACTCGGTGAGTATCGCCGTGGTTACCTCGGCCTCGATCCGAGCCTCGAGTCCCTGCGCATCAGCGGTAGTTTTCCGCTGCACGACACCGACCGCGCGCTGGCGGCCCTGCCACCCAGCCTACCGGTGCAGATCGAGCGGCACACTGATTGGTGGGTCAAGGTCGTTCCGGCGCAACCTGCCAGCGATTCGCACAAGTAACTGCAGCGCACATCGCAGCGGTGGCTCCAGGCCCTATAAAAAATATTTTCAGCTGCCCCTATCACTTTTCATTTCTCCTCCGGCCTCATGAATAACTGAGACATATTCCTATTCGGGAGTTATTCACAAATGCCATCGCTTTCACTGTTCCGCCCCAGCCTTCTGGCCGTTGCTATTGCCGTCGCGCCACTGCCACTACTGGCCCAGACCTCCAATGGCGAAACGGCTGCTGGCGAGGTTCGCGAGTACTCCCTGCCCGCCGCGCCTCTGGCTTCGACGCTGAATCGCATCGCCGCCGAAGCAGGGCTGGTGCTCAGTATTGATCCTGCTCTGACTCGCAACCGCATGGCCGAGCCGGTACAAGGTCGCTTCGATGGCCAGGGGGCGCTGTACGAAGCGCTACGAGGAACCGGGCTAGAGCTGCGACACACCGATTCGGGCAGTTACAGCCTTCAGCCGGGGGCAACCTTCAGTTCCGCTGAAGCCATGGTTCTGCCAGGAGTAGTGATTACAGGCAGCGAGACCGTCGCAGACGCCTGGGGCCCTGCGGATGGCTATCTGGCGAATCGCACCGCTGTTGGCAGCAAAACCGACACCCCGATACTTGAAGCCCCTCGCTCGATTTCAGTGGCCACCCGCGAGCAAATGCAAGACCGCAATGTGCAGAGCCTCGACGACGCGGTGCGCTACATGCCGGGCGTCATCGCCAGCAGCTATGGCAGTGACAGTCGCGCCGACTGGATGAAAATTCGCGGCTTCGAACCTATTCAGATGCTTGATGGCCTGCCACTGATCAAAGGCACCTATGCCATGCCCAAGCTGGAAACCTGGAGCTTGGAGCGCGTAGCCATCCTGCGCGGCCCGGCCTCTTCGGTCTACGGACAAACGCCCCCGGGCGGCCTGGTGGACGCCGTCAGCCGCCGTCCGCAAGCTGAGAGCAGTCGCGAGGTGGAGGTGCAGGTCGGTAACTACGATCACAAGCAGATCAGCTTCGACACCACCGGTCGTATCGACGACGAGGGCCGCTTTCTCTATCGCTTCAGCGGCGTCGGTCGCGACAGTGGAACCGTCATCGAACACATGGACGACCAGCGCTTCAACCTGGCACCAAGTTTGACCTGGAACATCAGCAACGACACCACGTTGACCTTCCTGAGCCAGTTCAACCGCGACGATACCGGCGCCACCAGCCAGTTCCTGCCACTTCAGGGCACCAAGCTGAGCACACCCGCAGGGAAAGTCGACTACAACGAGAACCTGGGCGATCCAAGCTGGGAGTTCTACGACAAGCGCTACTACGCCCTGGGCTATGCCTTCGAGCACCGCATCAATGATGTCTGGCAGTTCCGGCAGAATCTGCGTTACAGCAAGATCGACTTGGAAGCCCAGACGATCACCGCAGGCGGATGGGCTTTTGCGGTTGCGGACGACGGCACGGTGCAGCGTGGCGCCAACGTATACGACGAGGACATCAGCCACTTCGCCGTGGATAACAACTTCCTGGCGGATTTCAGCACGGGCGTCATTGGCCATACCGTGCTGCTGGGTCTCGATCATCAGCGCGTGAATACAAACTACCGTTGGCAGTACGGCGCAGCGCCTGCCAGCAACATCATCAACCCTGTCTACGACCAAGACTTTAGCGGCGTCGCCTACGCTGCTTTCCAGGACTACAACCAGAAACGCCGTAACACTGGCGTATACCTGCAAGACCAAATGTCCATCGATGCCTGGCGCCTGACGCTAGGCGGCCGCTGGGATCGGCTAGACACCGACTCGGTGTTCTACAACGCTGGCAACGCCCAGGACAGCCGCCGCGACAGCGCTTTCAGCGGTAACGCGGCTCTGAGCTATGTGTTCGAATCTGGACTGGTTCCCTATGTGTCCTATGCCGAGTCCTTTCAGGCCGAAGCAGGCGGAACCGCCGGACAGACCTTCCGGCCGAGCACTGGCAAGCAATATGAAGCCGGTATCAAGTATCAACCCAACGGTAGCGAGCTGCTGCTCAGCGCAGCTGTTTATGACCTGACGCGCCAGGACATCATCAGTACCAACACCAGCGGCGTGACAGCCCCAGTCGGCGAAGTACAGGTTCGCGGCCTGGAGCTAGAGGCGACGGGTAGTGTCACGGACAATCTCAAATTGACGGCGTCCTATACCTACGCCAACAGCAAGATGACGAAAGTCGGCGACCCCCTGGACCAGAACCGTCCATTGCCGCTGACCCCCGAGCATCAAGCAGCGATCTGGGCCGACTATGACTGGGCAACAGGTCCGCTGGCCGGCTTTGGGGTTGGTTTTGGCGCGCGTTACGTCGGCGCCACCGACAACATTGCGGTAGGGAGCGTCGGCTTCGTGCGTGATGAATCGGACGGCCATTCAAGCGCGTACACAGTCTACGACGCTGCTGTTCGCTATGACCTCGGCCAGGTCGACAGCAGCCTCCGCGGCGCCAGTGTCGCTATCAACGCTAACAATGTGTTCGACAAGGAATACCTAGCCACCTGCGACGGCTTCTACTGCTATGCCGGCGACCCGCGCCGCGTAACGGCTAGCCTAAGTTACGCTTGGTGAGCCTCTCAGTAGTACCGGAGGCCGCTGACGCGGCCTTTGGCATTCTGGAGTCATGATGAAAAGCAAAACCATCCGCCGCTGGTCCTTCGTCCATACCTGGACCAGCCTGATCTGCACGCTGTTTCTACTCTTACTGGCGGTCACCGGATTGCCGTTGATCTTCCATCACGAACTGGAACATCTGCTTGGCGAGGCGCCTGAGTTGCGTGAGATGGCACCCGATACGCCGCATCTCGATCTGCAGCAGTTGGTGACAGCCGCCGAGCGGCACCGCGAGGGTGAGGTGGTGCAGTATTTCGGTTGGGAAGCGGACGAGCCTAACGGTGTTGTGGCGATTACCGCTGCAACAGCCGGCACCGAACCCAACTCTTCCTACACCTTCATGCTCGATGCCCGTAGCGGCGAAGCGGTCGAAATGCCGGCGGCTAACGGCGGCCTGATGATGTTTTTCCTGCGCATGCATGTCGACATGTTTGCAGGGCTGCCCGGCAAGCTGTTCCTGGCCTTCATGGGCCTGCTGTTTATCGTGGCAATCATTTCAGGCGTCGTGCTTTATGCGCCATTCATGCGTCGGCTTCAGTTCGCTCAGGTACGTCACGGTCGCTCCAACCGGACTCGCTGGCTGGATCTGCACAACCTGATCGGTGTGGTAACGCTCAGTTGGGCGCTGGTAGTGGGTATTACCGGCGTGGTCAGCGCCTGCGCCGACCTCGTGATCGAGGCTTGGCGCGCCGACTCGCTCGCGTCAATGCTCGCGCCCTACCGTGATGCGCCAGCGCTGACGTCGCGCGCCCCGGCAAGCGACCTTCTGCAAATCGCCGCCCAAGCAGCACCGGGTATGCAGCCGGACTTCATCGCCTTTCCGGGCACGCGCTTTTCCAGCGAGCATCACTACACCATATTCATGAATGGCAGCAGCCATCTGACCTCACACCTGCTTACCCCCGTACTGATCGATGCGCAGACACTGGAGGTCACAGCCGTTGGCGAGCGGCCTTGGTACATGGATGCCTTGGGCCTGTCACAACCACTGCACTTCGGTGACTACGGCGGTCGGCCGATGCAGATTCTGTGGGGAGTGCTTGATGTGCTGACCATCATCGTACTGGGTAGCGGGCTTTATCTATGGTGGGTTAGGCGCCACGGCGGGCGAGTGGCCGCTCGAGAGGTGTCGGAATGAGCTGGCGCAAATCGACCTTCTTGCTGCCGGGATTGATAGCCGTGCTCGGCCTAGCCGGTCTTTTCGCTGCGTTGCTGGGGGATGGCTGGTGGGATGCACTTGCCTGGCTCGGCCTAGGCCTTCCGGCAGCGCTCGGCGCATGGCCGCTGCTGCGCTGTCGGATGGCAGCATCCGCCAGAACTGCGCAGCCTGTAATCAAGGATTGAGTTCCTGAAAGCCTCGGCCGGCCGCCCGACCTAGACTGGCCAGACGTTGCCTCCAACGCAGCGCTGCGCCCCAGCAACGGGCTCAGCGGCGTGATGGATCCAATCTTCCGCCGAGGCTTAACGCGAATCGGCACCGCAGATGCGTTGAAACAGCGGCGAATCGGCGTCCAACTCGGTCAAGGTTTCGGCTTTGGCCTGACCCGCCTCGTTCAGCCTGAACATGGCCTTTTCCGCGCATATCAGCTGATAACGTCCACTGACTACGGTGGACATCAGGTGCTGTTTATCGAAGCGATACAGGACAAAGCGTGCAATGCGGCCCTGATTCGTATCCTGGATCTGCGCGTTTGCCTGATCGAGCACCGTGTAGCTCAAGGGCATCGGGTACATCATGGTCCAGGGGCGCCACAACATTTCCCCCTCTTCGCTCGAAACAACCACGGTCCCTTCCGGTAAGCGGGCCTGTTTGGTTTCGAACCAGGTGTATTCGTAATGGATGGTGTAACTCAGCATTCCCAGACCTGCACAGACAGGAATGATCCATTTCGGCACTCGCTTGCGCGTCAGTGAGCGCAGCAGCAGCCCGATGCCTGCACCCGCTACACCAGCGACGATTGCCGCGATTAGATGCCAGAACATATACAACTCCCCTAAAAAAATCGGGCTTCCATATGGAAGCCCGACTTGTACCTCAACCTTGTGCCAGAACGAGTCTGACGTCCGGCTGCATTATCAGTTAGTGATCAAGCGCAACGCCAGCACCCTTAGGAGTACGAACGCTCTCGACCAGATCCTGAATCTCCTGCGGCGGAGCCTCGGTAGCCATCGACACAGCGTAGGCAACAGCGAAGTTCAGCATCGCACCTACCGCACCGAAGGCCTGCGGCGAGATGCCCATCCACCACTGATCAGGCGTGTTGGGGATGCTTGCAGTGCCAGGGATGAAGAACCAGCCCAGGTACAGGAAGATGTACACGGCGGTGGAAACCACACCAACCAGCATTCCTGCGACAGCGCCCTTGCTGTTCACACGCTTGGAGAAGATACCCATCATCAGCGCCGGGAACAGACTCGCTGCCGCAAGACCGAACGCCAGGGCGACGACCTGAGCCGCAAAGCCCGGAGGATTCAGGCCCAGCCAAGTCGCCAGCAGAATCGCTGCGGTCATGGCTAGACGGGCGGCCAGCATTTCGTTCTTCTCACTGATCTTTGGATTGATCAGTGTCTTGATCAGGTCATGACTGATAGCAGAGGAGATCGCCAGCAGCAGACCCGCAGCAGTTGAGAGCGCAGCAGCGATAGCACCGGCAGCGATCAGACCGATGACCCAGCCCGGCAGGTTGGCGATTTCCGGGTTGGCCAGAACAATGATGTCGTTGTTCACGGTCAGCTCGTTGCCATTCCAGCCACGCTCAGTAGCAGTCGGGGTGAAGGCGGCGTTGGTGTCGTTGTACATCTGCACACGACCGTCAGCGTTCTTGTCTTCCCAAGCGATCAGACCAGTCTTTTCCCAAGTCTGGATCCACTCTGGACGATCTTCGTAGCGGATCGCTTCGGCCTGTGGACCTTCCGGATAGATGGTCTGTACCAGGTTCAGGCGTGCCATGGAGGCAACAGCCGGCGCGGTGAGGTACAACAGAGCGATGAAGATCAGCGTCCAGCCAGCGGACCAACGGGCGTCAGCCACCTTCGGCACGGTGAAGAAGCGGATGATCACGTGTGGCAGACCAGCGGTACCGATCATCAGCGACAGGGTGAACAGGAACATGTTCAGCTTGTTGTCGACGTCCGCAGTGTAAGCGGCGAAGCCGAGGTCAGTGACCACCTGGTTCAGTTTCTCGAGCAGCGGCATACCGGATTCGGTATGGGTGCTGAACATGCCGAACATCGGGATCGGGTTGCCCGTCAGCTGCATGGCAATGAACACGGCCGGAATAGTGTAGGCAATGATCAGAACCACGTATTGCGCCACCTGGGTGTAGGTGATGCCCTTCATGCCGCCGAATACCGCATAGGCGAACACGATCACAGCAGCAATCCAGATACCGGTGGAGTTGCTCACTTCGAGGAAGCGAGAGAACGCCACACCGGCACCAGCCATCTGGCCGATTACGTATGTTACGGAGATCAGGATAAGGCAGACGACTGCAGTCAGGCGCGCACCACGGCTGTAGAAACGGTCACCGATGAAGTCCGGAACCGTGAACTTGCCGAACTTGCGCAGGTAGGGCGCCAACAGCATCGCCAGCAGCACGTAGCCACCGGTCCAGCCCATCAGGTACGCCGAAGTGGCATAACCGCCGGAGGCGATCAGACCTGCCATGGAAATGAAGGAAGCTGCAGACATCCAGTCTGCCGCCGTTGCCATGCCGTTGGTTACCGGGTGAACGCCACCACCAGCGACATAGAATTCTTTGGTCGAACCGGCGCGGGCCCAGATCGCGATCCCGATATAAAGCAGGAAGGACGCGCCCACGAACGACATGTTGATCCAATATTGGCTCATTCTAGTTACTCCTCAACCCCGAATTCCTTGTCCAGTTTGTTCAGCCGCCACGCGTAGTGGAAGATGATCAAAATGAACGTAATGATGGAACCCTGTTGAGCGAACCAGAACCCCAGGTCAGTTCCCCCGACCGGGATACCCGCCAGCAAAGGGCGCAGAAGAATGGCGAAACCATATGAGACAAGAGCCCAAACTACCAAGCTCCATGTTATGAGGCGAACATTCGCCTTCCAGTACGCATCAGCATTTTTTTTGTCGTCGTCGTCGGCCATGACGTTCTCCGTCTTATTTTTATTACGGGTGAAGGGAACCACATCGTGAATTTAGCAAGGATGTGTCGTGAAAAGATAGCCCCGACTTTAGTCTGACGGGCTCTAGAACAAGCGCTAAAACGACACCCCAACCGTCGCCTGACCGTCCCATATCCTCCCCGCAGGCCATATGCCAGCGCACTAGTAGTGCCTGAAGACACGCGACCCTCAAGCCATACACTGAGCGCTTCTGCCAACACCTCAGCGAAATGGAACCCAATCTTTCGAGCCGCTTGCCGCGCGCAGAGGATCATTATTACCTGACCCAGCGGTCACGAAACAAAACAAGCGTTGAACTAAGGTTTGTAATCGCCGAATACTAGTTATTAAACAGAGACCGGAAATGATAAAGCGTGAGACGACTTATATTTATCGCTCACATATGGCACGAAAATAAGTGCACCAATAAAGATGCGCAAATTAAATAACACCCCAAGATTATGCTTTGATTACAAGCCGACTCAGGCTCGTCGACGATATAGTCGTTAATACGCATCGCTAAGTGCGAATCTGATTGCGACAAACCATAGGGGTCAAATGGGTGCGTCGGGCGCGGGAGGCTATTACCATCCGCGCCCGCTTGGCTCGCAGGAAGCGAGCCGAACTAGCAGGTGGGACGCCCAGCCGTATACTTCTGGGCAGGGTCAATTGCCGCTTCCAGGTCGCGAATCGCCGTCGCACCTATCAATAGCGGATAGCGGAAGTGGCTACGGTCGGTCAGGTTGACCTCGGTTTCGCGTAGCTGGTCACCGATGCATAACTGCATCTCGACAACCGGCCGCTCGGCTACATCTGGCCCACGCTCCACATCGGTGTCGTCGTCCGGGTCGACCGCCTCTTCTTTGCGGGTCTTGATTTCGGCGATTCGCGCCAGCCGATGCTCATATAGCGTGTCGTCAGCGCCTTCGACTGCCAGGCGGAATCTCACCCAGTCTTCACCATCTCGCTCGAATCGTTCGATATCACGTGCCGACAGCGAAGCCGTCATGGCACCGGTGTCCATCTTCGCCTTGAGGGTCTTGCCGAGGTCTTCGATCTTGATCTGCTCATAGCGGCCGAACAGCGTTGGCTCAGCGGCAACGGCGGGAAGGGTTAAAGCGCTCAATAGCAACAACAAACGGGACAAAACGGCCTCCTGACTCTGTATTGACTTCAGTGGGACCGGCTGTCGCCGCGATCCGTTCCGCCCGTGGTGCCGGGCCATCGGCAGCACGCGTGGATGCGGGCCGCCTGTTAGACTGCGCCTCACTTTTTCTAGCAGATCAATACCGTGCCCAGTTCAGCCTTCGCCACCCTGCCCCTCAGCCCTGCAACGCTGGCCAACCTCGACGCGCTCGGCTATGCCGAAATGACGCCGATTCAGGCGCAAAGCCTGCCGGTCATGCTTAAAGGTATGGACCTTATCGCGCAGGCGAAGACCGGCAGCGGCAAGACCGCCGCCTTCGGTATTGCCCTGCTGGAACCAATCAACCCGCGCTATTTCGGTTGCCAGTCACTGGTTCTTTGCCCGACTCGCGAACTGGCCGATCAGGTCGCCAAGGAGCTGCGCCGACTAGCGCGCTCGGCAGACAACATCAAGATCCTGACGCTTTGCGGCGGCGTGTCCATCGGCCCGCAAATCGGCTCGCTGGAACATGGCGCCCATGTCATCGTCGGCACGCCTGGGCGCGTTCAGGAACACTTGAAGAAGGGCTCACTGAAACTCGACGGCCTGAACAAGCTGATCCTCGACGAAGCCGACCGCATGCTCGATATGGGTTTCTACGATGCGATTGCCGAGATCATCGGGCAGACTCCGACCAAGCGGCAAACCCTGCTGTTCTCGGCAACCTACCCCACCGGCATCAAGCAACTCGCATCGACCTTCATGCGCGATCCGCAGCAGGTCAAGGTCGAAGCCCTGCATGACGACACCCAAATCGAGCAGCGCTTCTACGAGATCGATCCCGAGGCGCGCATGCAGGCGGTTATTCGCATCCTCGCCAGCTTCCGACCCGAGACCTGCGTGGCCTTCTGCTTTACCAAGCAGCAGTGCCAGGAATTGGTCGACGCCCTCACCGAAAAGGGTATCTCTGCCATGGCGCTGAACGGCGATCTGGAGCAGCGCGACCGCGATCAGGTGCTGGCGATGTTCAGCAACCGCAGCCTGTCGGTGCTGGTCGCGACCGATGTGGCGGCCCGCGGATTGGATATCGACGCGCTGGACATGGTGATTAACGTCGAGCTGGCGCGTGATTCCGAAATCCACATCCACCGGGTTGGGCGTACCGGTCGCGCCGGCAAGAAAGGCATCGCCATCAGCCTCGTCGCCCCGGCCGAAGGCCACCGCGCCCAGGCGATCGAGGACCGGCAGAAAGCGCCGCTCAATTGGCAGCCCCTGAGTGATCTGAAAGTGCAGCCAGGCGAACCGCTGCAGCCGCCAATGGTGACGCTGTGCATCGGCGCAGGCCGCAAGGACAAGCTGCGGCCCGGCGACATCCTTGGTGCACTGACAGGCGATGCGGGGATTCCCGGCAAGCAGGTGGGCAAGATCGCGATTTTTGACTTTCAGGCGTTTGTCGCCGTCGAGCGCGACCTGGCCAAGCAAGCAATGAATCGCCTGAACTCCGGCAAGATCAAGGGGCGTTCATTGAAGGTCAGGCAGCTTTAAGCTGAATGTAGGGTGGATCACGCTTCTCCGATCCACCGGCGACGGCGGACGTAAGAAGCGACGTCCACCCTACAAACTAAACAAGTCCGATCAGCTCCTTCTGATCGGGCTCATCAGAACTGGACTTACAGCGAACCGCGAGCCCAGGGACCCCAGATGGCAAAGGTGATGCCGGGGGTCTGGATGTTGACGAACAGGAAGTGTCCGGTCGGATCGAAGCAGGCGCCGCAGAATTCACGGTTGCGGTAGTCGCCGCCCGAAGCGTTCTTCCCGGCCGCAGCGGCCTGGACGTCATCGAACACCACGTTGTTCTTGGCGAAGATGTACGCCTCCCCCGCGGTGGTCAGGCCCAGCAGGCGTTCGCCAAAGCCGAAAGCGTCCTGCACACCACCACCGTCTTCGCACAGAAGCACACCGCCGCGCGGGCTGACCGTAATGTTGTCCGGGTTGTTGGCGATTTCGGCGTCGGTGGACGCGAAGATGCAGGTCAAGCGGTCGTTCGCCAGATCGTGCACCCACACCGCCCCACGGCCGTAACCGGGGCGGCCCTGACTGTCGGTACCGGCACTGGTGTCGACAATGTAGAGCTTGCCCTCGCTGTACCAAATCCCTTCGCCGCGGCTCATGCTCAGGCCGCCGGCCTGACGCGCCTGAACATAAGGGCCGCTGCCTTCGGGCTGAGGCTCGAGGTCCGGATTCGATATTTCCACCCATTCCAGCTGATAGCTGTCGCCCTGCTTCGGCGCATGCAGGTCGATCAACGCACGATTACGCACCCGAGCGGCTTGCAGTATTCCACCCGAGGCAAGTGAACCTGGCTGCTGGCTCGCATCAGTGGGGATATAGCGGTAATAGCCGGATTGGTTGCGGGCGTCTTCCGTCAAATAGACATAGCTGTTACGCGGGTCCACTGCGACCGCTTCGTGGCGGAAGCGACCCATCTGCACGATCGGCTGGCCAGTGGTCAGCGCCGGGTCGGCCGTCACCTCAAACACATAGCCGTGGGCGCGACCACCCACGCTGCGGTAGTCAGAGGTGTTCTCTTCACAGGTTAACCAGGTGCCCCAAGGCGTGACACCGCCGGCGCAGTTGGTACGGGTTCCGCCGAGGCTCGGCAGGGTGCGTACCGGCTGCATGATGTCGCGGGAGACATAAAGGTTGGTGGTGCCGCCGGCCGGACGCTGGCCGTTGGACAGGGTCACGTCATCGTAGATGCCGGTGGCGTCGATCAGCGGGCCGGTGCTGGCTTCATGGTTACGCACCAGCACGATTTCCGGGCCATGCTGGCCGCGACGTACCTCGATAACGCCCATGCCGTCATGCGACGTGGGTACAGGCTGGCCGTTTTCCATCAGGTCGCCAGTCCATGAAAAGCTCTTGTACTGGAACCCGTCGGGCAGCTGGAGCAATTCCAGACCGGTGCTCAGATCCTTGGTTGGACGCAACGGGCCGTAGCTGCTGCGAACCAGGCCGGCGCCGCGACCTTGTGCGTTACGTGCAGCGAAGGCTTCGAGCGTGCCGAGAAACGGCGTGCTGGCGACGACGGCGGCGGTGATAGCGCCACCTTTTAGCAGGCTGCGGCGGCTGGCATCGTGTTCACGGTTCATGCGGTGTCCTCTTTTATAGGAATGGGAGGGGGCGGCATGAATGAAGCCTGACGAATGCGGCTAAACGATGACCGTGCGGTTTCGTTCCGATGATGCGAGACGGATGGACGGTATAAGCTTTGCTTCGATTGCCGTGACGTCAGCCCACGGCCGACGTCCTACCTTCTTCTCCCAGCCAGGTCCGACTCGTTCTATGCGCTCACCCTCGCTCAGCCATTCCCTGCGCCAGCTCTGGGCGCTGGACAAGTTCGGCTACAGCCTTCGCGTACTGATCGCACTGGCCGGCAGCATGGGATTGAGCTGGTACCTCTCCCAGCCATCGATGGCGATTCCCTTGTTCCTCGGCGTCATTGCCAGCGCCCTGGCGGAAACCGACGACAGCTGGCTAGGGCGGTTATCGGCCCTGCTGGTCACACTGCTGTGCTTCAGCATTGCCGCGGCTTCGGTGCAGCTGCTGTTCCCCTTCCCTCTGCTGTTCGCGCTCGGCATGGCGGCATCAGCGTTCGGCCTGGTGATGCTCGGTGCACTGGGCGAACGCTACGCAACCATCGCTCAGGCGACGTTGATTCTGTCGATCTACAGCATGATCGCAGCCGACCAGCGTGGCGGCGAGGCGCTGCATCCCTGGCGCGACCCGCTGCTGTTATTGGCGGGCGCGACCTGGTATGGCCTGCTTTCCGTCGTCTGGAATGCGCTCTTTGCGAACCAGCCCGTACAGCAAAGTCTGGCCCGCCTGTACCGGGAGCTGGGGCAGTACTACAAACTCAAGGCCGCCCTGTTCGAGCCGGTGCGCCAGTTGGATGTGGAAGAACGTCGCCTGCAACTGGCGCAGCAGAACGGCCGGGTGGTCAGCGCGCTGAATGCCACCAAGGAAACCCTGCTGCATCGCCTGGGCAATGGTCGGCCCGGAGCGAAGATCAGCCACTACCTCAAGCTCTACTTCCTTGCACAGGACCTGCACGAGCGCGTCAGCTCCTCGCACTATCCTTACCAGGAGCTGGCCGAGGCGTTCTTTCACAGCGACGTACTGTTTCGTTGCGGCAGACTGCTGCGCTTGCAGGGCTTGGCTTGCGTGGACCTGGCGAATGCCGTCCAGCTGCGTCAGCCGTTTCGCTACAGCGAAGCCAATGCACAGGCACTGGCGGACCTGGAGTCGTCGCTGGAACATCTGCGAATGCAGAGCAACCCGGCGTGGCGCGGGCTGTTGCGCTCACTGCGGGCATTGTCCGGCAACCTAGCAACCATGCAGCGCCAGCTGTCCACGGCGACCAACCCCGATGCCCTGGAAGGGGAACAGGACAGCAGCCTGCTGGATCGGCAGCCACAATCGATGCGGGATGCGTTCAACCGTATCCGCTTGCAGCTGACACCCACCTCGCTGCTGTTCCGCCATGCCTTGCGCATGAGTTTGGCGCTGCTTTGTGGCTATGCCGTGCTCCACACGATCCACCCCGAACAGGGTTATTGGGTATTGCTGACGACGGTGTTCGTCTGCCAGCCCAACTACGGCGCCACGCGGATCAAGCTGGTCCAGCGCGTGACGGGCACGGCACTCGGCCTGGCTGTTGGCTGGGCGCTGTTCGATCTGTTTCCCAGCCAGCAGATACAGGCGCTGTTCGCCGTGATCGCGGGCGTCGTGTTCTTCGCTGCTCGCAGCAGCCGCTACACCTTGGCGACCGCGGCGATCACGCTGCTGGTGCTGTTCTGTTTCAACCAGGTGGGTGACGGTTACGGGCTGTTCTGGCCACGGCTGGTCGACACCATCCTGGGCAGCCTGATCGCGGCGGCCGCCGTGTTCCTCGTACTGCCGGACTGGCAGGGCCGGCGCCTCAACCAGGTCGTCGCCAATACGCTCGCGCGCAGCGCCGACTATCTACGGCAAATCATGACCCAGTACGAAAGCGGCAAGCGTGATGATCTGGCGTATCGACTGGCGCGGCGCAACGCACACAACGCCGACGCGGCGCTCTCCACCACCTTGTCGAACATGCTCCTGGAACCTGGGCATTTCCGTAAGGACGCGGAAACCGGCTTTCGCTTCTTGATCCTCTCGCACACGCTGCTCAACTACCTGTCGGGCTTGGGCGCCCACCGCGAGAGTCTGCCCGACGATGCGCGTGACGAAATGCTGGAAAGCGCGGCACAGCAATTGGCGAGCAGCCTCGACGAGCTGGCCAACGGGCTGCAACACAACCAACCGGTTGCCGTTTACAGCGAAGCAGAAGAAGCGCTGGCGCAACAGCTGGAGCAGACCTCGGAAGACCTCGACGATAGCCATCGTCTGCTGCAGACCCAGCTGGGACTGATCTGCCGACAGCTGGCACCACTACGCAGCATGGCCGCGCACCTGCTGCGGCAACATCCGCAGCCTCAAGGCTGAGGCAGCGAATTCGGCGAAGGCAGACCATGGCGCGCGAAGATGGCCGCGTAGGTGCCATCCTCGACCATCGCCTCGATCTCGCGGTTGAAGGCCGCAATGATTGCAGCCTGCTGCGGATGATCATCACGCACCACCAGCGACAGATCGCGGATGCTGAATTCACCTGGTACGAAACTCAGCCCATCACTCACATCCTTGAGCGAGCCGTTGAAGTGAAACAGCACAGTACGCTCGTCCTCAAGGGCCAGATCAGCGCGATCGGCCAGCAGCATTCGAGCCGCCTGCACGAAGTTATTGGCGTAGCCTTTGTTGAGTGTTGAATCGTCTGCCAGCTCATCGCTATAGGCATAACCATTGGTTAGCACGATGTCATAAGTGCGCAGACTTTCACGTCCCTCATAGCGGATGCCCGCACCCTGCCGCTGTACCCAACGCACCCGGTTGCTCAGGAAGGGACGACTGTACGCTGCGTAGTCTGCATGCCGGGTCGTGAACCAGTCGTTGATGATGTCGTACTTGCCTTGCTGTAACCCCAGCACCACTCGCTCCCAAGGCACCTCGGTGTAGGTGACGTCATAGCCCGCGCGACCAAGCGCCGTGCGGATAAGCTCGACCGACAACCCGTCGCCGGGCAAGGTTTGGTCTGTGTAGGGCGGCCAGGCATCACCTGCCAGTCTCAGCACTTCGGCAGAAACCGACGCACTGGTCGACAGCAGCATTCCAACCATAAATTTTTTTATTGTTGTCAAAGCACTCTCCCGCACACTCATGGCGAAGCGCCACCAGCGCTAGCTAATCACAACCAGCGCCGTTTGGGATGCCCGGCTCGTCGGATGCGGGAACACCGAGCTGCAGCCAGCGAGCGGCAGGAGTACCATCGCGCATTTTCCGGGCGAGGTAGCTGGCAGTGCAGACGGACGTGATAGTAATCGGCGCAGGGGCTGCCGGGCTGATGTGCGCCTTCACAGCAGCCGCCCGGGGCAGACGGGTCCTGCTCATCGACCACGCCAACAAAGCCGGCAAAAAGATCCTCATGTCAGGCGGTGGCCGCTGCAACTTCACCAACCTCTACACCGAGCCGGCCAACTTCCTTTCCGGCAACCCGCATTTCTGCAAATCCGCGCTCGCCCGCTATACCCAGTGGGACTTCATCGAGATGGTCTGCCGTCACGGCGTGCCCTACCACGAGAAGAAGCTGGGCCAGCTGTTCTGCGATAACAAGGCGAGCGACATCCTGGATATGCTGCTGGACGAGTGCGAGCAGGCCGGCGTCGACCTTCGGCTCGAGACGGCCGTACAAACCATAGACAACGCGGATGATGGCTACCAGCTGCTGACCGATGCAGGACCGGTAACCTGCCAGTCGCTGGTGATCGCCACCGGCGGCTTGTCGATCCCGACCCTCGGTGCGAGCGCATTCGGTTATCAAGTGGCGCGGCAGTTCGGCCACACCGTGCTGCCGACCCGCGCAGGCTTGGTGCCCTTCACCATCACCGAGCCACAATTGAAGTCGATGTGCGAGGCGCTGTCAGGGACTTCAGTCGAGGATTGCCTGGTCAGCTGCAACGGCCAGAGCTTCCGCGAAAACATTCTGTTCACCCATCGCGGGCTGTCCGGCCCGGCGATTCTGCAGGTCTCCTCCTACTGGGAGCCGGGCGATGCCATCGAAATCAACCTGTTGCCGCATCTGAACCTGAGCGAGTGGCTGGACGAGCAACGCCGCGAGCGCCCCAACACCGAGCTGAAAACCCTGCTCGGCGAACTGTTCACCCGCAAAATGGCCGGACTTCTGGCAGAACACTGGTTCGTCTCTAAACCGTTGAAGCAGTATTCGGCCAATGAGCTGATCGAAATCGCCGAGCAATTGGGTTGCTGGCGCCTGGTGCCGGCAGGCACCGAGGGCTATCGGACGGCCGAGGTGACCCTCGGCGGCGTGGATACGAAGGAAGTGTCATCCAAGACGATGGAATCGCAGAAGTCACCGGGGCTGTATTTCGTCGGCGAGGTACTGGACGTCACCGGCCACCTCGGCGGCTTCAACTTCCAGTGGGCCTGGGCCTCGGGTTACGCCGCGGCGCAGTACGTCTGACCTACTACTGATTGGTCATGTTGGAAGGCGGCGAGATTTCACGCGGGCCGGCCGGGTCGGTCGCCGTGTTCTGGTACTCCTGCTGGTTCCGTTCGACATTGCGCAGCGCCGACGGCTCGTCGTCTGGCGAGCAGCCGACCAGTGTCAATGCGAGCGGAAGTGCTGCAGTGATGGCAATCAGTCTGGATTTCATATCATTTCTCCTGCCGTGCAGTGCGCCAGCCTCATGTTGGGCGGCTTCGGCACATGCATTCAGATCATTCGGAAGTTTACTGAGCAGCGCCTGACGCGCCGCGTGTGGTGTTGGGTGCGGTGCCCGCGCCGGACGCTGTGCCCAGGCCGCTGCCGTTATCCGCTGGCGCTGTGTCCATGCTGCCCTCTGCACCGGTCGCCAGCGGTGCACCAGCTTCAGGACCGGCACCCTCCCCATCATTGGAGGGTGGCGCACCCGTGAAGGGCGGCTCAGGCTTTTCGATCGCAGGTTCGGGCGTCGCTACCTCCCGATCAACGTCATCCTGTCCACAACCCACTAGAACCAGGCCAAGAACAGGGGCACACAGATAGGCCAATCGCATCAATACCTCCACGCATCTATCCCGCGAGTAGCCTGCGGGCATGAGTCAATCCTTATCAAAATTGACCCTGTAGACAGCCCGGAGTGCCCCGCCCCAGTGTCCAGGCCGCCCGACGGTTCCGAGTGGCTGCCTGCAGCTGCCGATAGGCAGGCGACCTAGGCCGACACCGCCAACTGCCAAAGCCCATCGACGCAATGGTCATGAGCGAAGCGTTGTCGCAGCGCGTCGGCCAACAGGGGTCGGCTGAATAGATAACCCTGGGCGTACTCGCAGCATTCGGCCTCGAGGAAGGCTAGATGGCTCGCCTCTTCGACGCCCTCGGCGACTACCGTCAGACCGAGGCTCTGACCCAACCCGATGATGGCCCGGCTGATCACGGCGGCATCCGCATCTTCCGCCACCCCTGCAATGAAACTGCGGTCGACCTTGAGAATGTGCAGGGGAAACTGTTTCAGATAGCCGAGCGAGCAGTAGCCAGTACCGAAATCATCCAGCGCCAGCCGCACACCGAGGTCGGCGATTTCCTGCAGGGTCATCAGCACCGCGTCGCTGTGCTGCATCAGCAGGGTCTCGGTGATCTCCAGTACCAGGCTCGAAGCGGGCAGCTGCGTCTCGCCAAGAATGGCGATGAGACGGTGGATGAAGTCGGCCTGCTGCAGCTGCCGAATCGACAAGTTCACCGAGCAGTAGAGCTGCGCCTGACCGGCCTGCTGCCAGCGTCGCACCTGCGTACAGGCCTCTCGCAACACCCACTCGCCGACCCGGACGATTTCCCGCGACTCCTCGAGTATCGGGATGAACTCCTGAGGCCCGACCGAGCGCCCGTCATGCTGCCAGCGCAACAGTGCCTCAACCCCAGCCAGATGGGCTTGCCCATCAACCAGACGGCATATCGGTTGGTAACAGAGGCTGAACTCGTTACGTTCCAGGGCTTGCGCCAAATTGCTTTCCAGCTCCAGTTGACGCTGCGCCGTGCTTTGCAGCCCTTCGCAGTACAAGGCGAACTGGTTCTTGCCGGCGTTCTTGGCGCGGTACAGCGCCAGATCGGCGGCTTGCAATGCATCTAGCGGTTTGCCGTCACGCTGTAATGGAGCGATACCGATGCTGGCACTGAGCGAAAGTGTTCGCTCAGCCAGCTGCAAGGGCGCCCGTAGCGTGTTGAGCATGCGCTGCGCGACGCGCTCCGCGTCGCTGGCGCACGCAAGGTCGCCCAGCAACGCCACGAACTCATCGCCCCCGAAACGGGCAAGGTGATCACCGGGGCGCAGGCAAGCGGAGAGACGTCGAGCAACCTCCACCAGGACCTGATCGCCGACACGGTGACCAAGGCTGTCATTGATCAGCTTGAAACGATCGACATCGACGAATAACAGCGCCGAGTCCCGTACCCCGCCCCGCTGCTGCGCGGCCTTGAGGAGCTCATCCATATGCAGACGATTCGCTAGCCCGGTGAGCGGATCGTGACGGGCCGCGTGGTGCAGACAACTTTCGGCGATCTTGCGCGCGCTGATGTTGGTTTGCGAGCCGGCCATGCGCCGCCCGCTGCGTTCGCAATGCTCGACCACGCCGCGCACCTGCACCCAGAGGTATTCGCCGTAGTGGGTTTGAATGCGGTACTCATGGTTCAACGATGCCGTGCGACCAGCCAGATGCGCGGAAATGGCTTCGCGCAATCCCGCCAGATCATCCGGATGGACCCGATTGAACCAGCTGTCGCTGGTGTATCCGGGCTCGGCGGAAAGGCCCAGCATGGCCATCCAGCGTTCGGAGAGATAGAGCTGGTCGGCATCGATGTGCCAGTCCCAGATGCCATCCTCGGTGCCCCTCATGGCACGGGCCAACCGCGCTTCACTGTCTTCCAGGGCCTGACGCTGCGCCACCGTGTAGGTGTCGATCGCAAGAATCATGTCGAAGAACACCGCCTTGAGCAGGCTGTCGAACACGCCATAGCCCGGCGCATCACCCACCAGCTCCGCCAGCATGTCGCCGAGGTACAGGCGATAGGCGCCGAGATACCACTCCAGGTCGACGCCCACACGCTGATGCACCAGCCCGACCAACAGACGATCCGTTACATAGCTACGGTCGTATGGGCCATTCCACAACCGTTCGTAATAATTTCGCTGGCTATGCTTGAGTCGTACCAGCCGCTGGGGGTCGGTAAGCAGCGCCGTCGGAACCTCGAAGGCGGCCATGTGGGTATAGAGGCGCTCAATGAACCTGGCATGCGCATCGTCCACATCGGCGGCGGCACTGTTCAACCGTGCGCCATCGCTTGACTGCCACTCTAGAAAGCGCATGCGCGTACGGATCGCATCAGGCCCGAGACCAATCCGCTTCAGCAATTCCTTTAGCTCGTCTTCCATCCGCCACCTACCCTGAAGCCGCCAAGCGTGGCTCCTTTCGTTTGACCCGCTACGAGCAGGCAATACCGCCACCAAGTAGCACTAGGCCATCAAGCCTGACAGTAGCGTTGAGCAGGGATGTTGATGTAGATCAGCGAGGCGCCGAGCGAAGCCTAGTGCTTTCGTAGGCCCGGATAGACCGGGGCATTGCGCCCCGGCATCGTTCAATCAAGCTGCCTGTTTGGCAGCAAATTCTTTCTTCAGGCGGGTCTTGAGCGCTTCCATCTGCTGCCCCATCTCGTTCAGCTTGTCTTCGCTGAACAGTTCACGCGCAGAAGGAAACATCTCGGACTCTTCTTCCTCGATGTGATGCTCGAGCAGTTCCTTGCACACTTTCACGCGCCCGGAGAATTCGAGCGTCGACGGGTCAGTTGCCTTGAGGTCAGGCAATACCAGCGAATCGACCGCACGGTGCTCCTCCTTGGCCTCGTGATACATGGTCTTTTCCTCTTTTCCGCCTGCTTCCTTGAAGGCTGGATAGAGAATCTGTTCTTCCAGCTGGGTATGGATCGACACCTCCATCTCCAGCTTTTGCAGCAACTCGGTACGGGTCTTGACCGCACGCTCGGTGGTATCGGTGAGGCGCGTCAGGATGTCTTTGACTTTCTCGTGGTCGTCAATCAACAGGTCGATGGCATTCATGGACATTTCCTCGATCAGGTTTGTGCTGCATTCAGACTCTTCGGTCCGATCGTCAGCATGGGGGAGACTTGTTTGAGAACGGCAGGCCTATGGCAGTGCAGGCCTGCCGTAGGTCTCAGGCGTACTCGTAGGTAGGTAACCCGGTGCGGCTCTGGCTCTGCAAGCGGGCAATGGCCGGCGACATTCCCGCTTCCAATGCGAGATCACGGCGGACCGAGCTGATGACCCATTCCAGCTGAATGTCGGTCTGGGTCTGGCCTTTGGACAGGGCCCGCTTGATGACATCCCTATCATCATTACGAAGTGTTAGCAGAAGCCCACCATCCGGACGGGGTGCGGTGATGACTTCGAACTCAGGAAACGCGGCAGAGAGAACTTTTTCAGCGGCAATCATTATTGTGTACTCCGGTTATGTTCCAGCGTACCTAGCTAGAGCATCGATCATGCCAACCGGTCGACCACAAAAATCCGCATCATTTCAGTGACTTGCATCACATAATAGCGTTTTGTACACATGCAAAACGCATGACGGTTACGCTTACGGCATGCATTCTGCGTTGCTGAAGAACAAAAATCGAAGTTCGCTGTCTTGCGCTCAAGCCCTGCGCCAGACGCTTGCAAGCCACGGCTGTTGCTCGCGCGGCAACCCTGACGGGCGATAGTAATGCTCCAATTCAGTGAACCCGACGGACTGCAGTAAGCGCTGCCAAGTCGGCCAGTCGTACCAGGTGCCGTAGCGAGCGCCACTCCAGCCTTCCTGATTGTCGCCACGTGGATTTGAGCAAAACAGCACGCCGGACGGACGCAGCGCCTCGCGCAGCTTCGACAAGACATGAGTGATTTCGCTGCTTGGCAGATGAAAAAGCACGGCATTGGCAAAGATGCCGTCAAAGGTTCCGCTCGGCAGATCCAGCTCCAGAAAGTTCTGGTGCAGCACCTCGCAGCCGGTGTCGGCACGTGCCATCCGGACAAAGGGCTCGGCTCCATCGACGCCAACGGCAATATGCCCCCGCTCGGTGAATGCCTTGAGGTCCCGCCCGGGCCCGCAGCCAAGATCGAGAATGCGCAGCGGCGGCTCACCATGGATATGCCGCAGCAAGGCGTCGATGTTCTGGCTGACGTCGTGGTCTCGGGTGCCCTCGCGAAACGCTTCGGCGTTGGTACGGTAATCGTCCAACGTCAGTTCTGAAATGGCACGATGATTTTCGTCAGGCATGAGCGAGCTCCGGTGATGAAGAGGCGAGCCTAACGGCACGATTGTCGATTGCCAACGCATGTGAAACCGCAGAAACCGCGTAAATGCACAGCAAAGCAGTTGACGGATAGCTGCACATCGCTGAACTTGCTGTACGGCGCTGGCTCCAACGCTGATTCGCGTGAATTAATACCCCTACGCCGCCCTATGTTCATGAAACACATCGAGAATTGCTCCGATGAGCCAAGCACCCGATAAAGTCGTTCTACTCGTCGAGGACGAACCTCACATTCTTGCCCTGCTGTCTGATTACCTCGCAGGCGAAGGCTATAAGGTATTGGAGGCGGCAGGCGCGCCGCAGGCCTTCGAGATCCTGGCGACAAAGCCGCAACTTGATTTGCTGGTGACTGACTTCCGTCTTCCTGGCGGCGTGTCCGGGGTGATGATCGCCGAACCTGCACTGAAGCTGCGCCCTGACCTCAAGGTCATCTTCATCAGCGGCTACCCAATCGAAATCTACGAATCGGGCAGCGACATCGCGCGCTCCGCACCGATTCTGGCCAAGCCTTTCTCGCTAGACACCTTGCGCAGCCAGATCCAGCAGCTATTGGCCGAACCGCGCCCCTCTGATTTAGCCCCCTCATAACGCAACGAGCCCGCACTAGGCGGGCTCGTCATCAACGCTTCGACTCAGTTGACCTTGGGGTCGAGTTCGCCGCGCGCATAACGCTCGAACATGGCGTCCAGAGAGATCGGCTTGATCTTCGAGGCGTTGCCGGCGGTGCCGAAGGCTTCGTAGCGCGCGATGCAGACATCACGCATGGCCGTTACGGTCTTGGCCAAGTACTTGCGCGGGTCGAATTCGCTGGGGTTCTTCGCCATGAATTCGCGGATCGCACCGGTGGATGCCAGACGCAGATCGGTGTCGATGTTGACCTTGCGAACGCCGTACTTGATGCCTTCGACGATTTCCTCGACCGGCACGCCGTAGGTTTCCTTGATGTCACCACCGTACTCGTTGATGATTTTCAGCCATTCCTGCGGGACCGAGGAGGAGCCATGCATTACCAGATGGGTATCCGGGATGCGCTGGTGGATCTCCTTGATGCGCTGGATCGACAGGGTGTCACCGGTTGGCGGCTTGGTGAACTTGTAGGCGCCGTGGCTGGTGCCGATGGCGATGGCCAGGGCATCGACCTTGGTCTTGGCAACAAAGTCAGCGGCTTCTTCCGGATCGGTCAGCAGCTGGCTGTGATCCAGGGTGCCTTCGGCACCGACGCCGTCTTCCTCACCAGCCATGCCGGTTTCCAGCGAGCCCAGGCATCCCAGCTCACCTTCCACCGACACGCCACAGGCGTGGGCGAAGGCGACGGTCTGCTGAGTGACGCGGACGTTGTATTCGTAATCGGACGGCGTCTTGCCGTCTTCACGCAGCGAGCCGTCCATCATGACTGAGCTGAAGCCCAGCTGGATGGAGCGCTGGCAGATGTCAGGGCTGGTGCCGTGATCCTGGTGCATGACCACCGGGATATGTGGGAATTCTTCTACCGCCGCGAGGATCAGGTGACGCAGAAACGGCGCGCCTGCGTACTTACGAGCACCGGCCGAAGCCTGGACGATCACCGGGGAGTCGGTCTTGTCGGCCGCTTCCATGATGGCTCGCATCTGCTCGAGGTTGTTTACGTTGAAGGCCGGCACGCCGTAGCCGAATTCGGCGGCGTGGTCGAGCATCTGGCGCATGCTGATGAGTGCCATGTTTTCCTTTCTCCCGGTTAGGGTCGTTTAATCATGTAAAGCCTGCCGCAGGGGCCGGCGCTGTTCAAGCACCGCGCGGTATGGCGCGGCATTGTAGTGGTGGACGGCTCAAAAGCCATCAGGCCCGGCGAAAACGCCGCAAAACAGGGAAATCGCCCGCCTTTTCGATCAGATGTTGATCAACGACGCGCTGCAACCATGGGCAAGCAGCTTGTCATCAGCCAGGCGATAGACCAGCGCGCCTGTGCCCTTGTCGTGGAAGGCCACAACGCCATCGCTATAGAAAGCACCACGGGTCACGGGTTCCTTGCGCAACCTATGGACTTGCTGACTGTCGCCGATTTTCAGCTCCACCCTCTGGCGGCTTTCATCAGCATAGCGCCAGGCAATGTTCTGCGTGCTCTTGCACTTCCAGCCTACGAAGGGTGCGTCCGGGCCGGATTGCCAGTGGCCGCACCCGGCAAGGAGCAATGCAGCAATCGAAATGAGCAGGCGTTTCATCGGTTCTCCTAGCGGGCTCAGGAACAGTCCTGGACGTCGGCAGCGGTGCCTGCAGTCGGGTCGCCAGTGCTCTGCATCTCAATGCGCTGATCGTTCTGTGCAGTCGGGCTTTGTACCGGAGGCGGGTCGATCACTTCACAGAGCGAGTCTGGTGAACCTCCGGCACAACCGGCCAGGCCAAGACAGCAAACAGCTATTGCGGCGTAACGCATGGTGAGTCTCCATTCCTCGTCTGGACAGAACAGAGACAGCAACCAGTCGCAGGGGTTGCCTTTGCCGTTACGCTTGTAACGACAAAAGGCCATCAGCCGTTTTACTTTGCACGCTGCTCCAGCACTTCCACAGCAGGCAGAACCTTACCTTCGACGAATTCGAGGAAAGCACCGCCGCCGGTAGAAATGTAGGAAATCTTTTCGCTCACGCCATACTTATCGATAGCCGCCAGCGTGTCGCCGCCGCCAGCGATAGAGAATGCCGGGCTTTGCGCGATGGCCTGAGCCAGCACCTTGGTGCCGTTGCCAAACTGATCGAACTCGAACACACCGACCGGGCCGTTCCAGAGGATGGTCTTCGACGACTTCAGCAGTTCGGCGAAATTGGCTGCGGTCTGCGGGCCGATGTCCAAAATCATGTCGTCTTCGGCGACGTCCGCGACTGCCTTGACGGTCGCTTCAGCATCTTCAGCGAAAGCCTTGGCCACGACCACATCGACCGGCAGCGGCACGCTGACCTTGGCGGCGATGGCCTTGGCAGTGTCGACCAGATCAGCTTCGTACAACGACTTGCCCACCGGGAAACCGGCCGCAGCGAGGAAGGTGTTAGCGATACCACCGCCGACGATCAGCTGGTTGCAGACCTGGCTCAGGCTGTTGAGCACGTCCAGCTTGGTGGAGACTTTGGAGCCGGCGACAATGGCTGCCATCGGCTGAGCGGGGCTCTTCAGCGCTTTGCCCAGGGCATCCAGCTCGGCTGCGAGCAGCGGACCGGCACAGGCCACCTTGGCGAATTTGGCCACACCGTGGGTCGAACCCTGGGCGCGGTGCGCAGTGCCGAAGGCGTCCATGACGAACACATCGCACAGCGCCGCGTACTGCTGCGCCAGCTCGTCGGTGTTCTTCTTTTCACCCTTGTTGAAACGCACGTTCTCCAGCAGCACCAGCTCACCCGCCTGCACCTGGACGCCGTTCAGGTAATCCTTGACCAGCGGGACTTCGCGATCTAGCGCCTTGCTCAGGTAATCAGCGACCGGCTTGAGGCTGTCTTCCTCGCTGTAGACGCCCTCTTCCGGACGACCCAGGTGTGAGCAGACCATCACCGCTGCGCCCTTTTCCAGTGCCAGCTTAATGGTTGGCAGCGAAGCGAGGATGCGCGCATCGCTTTTAACCGCGCCATCCTTCACCGGCACGTTGAGATCCTCCCGGATCAGCACGCGCTTACCCTGGAGGTCGAGGTCGGTCATCTTCAAAACGGTCATGTGATCTTCCTTAAGTTCAAGAACGGCGATTTTTGTAAGCTGCGGCCGGCCAGGTACAGCCCGCCAGACAGTGACTGTTAGGCGCGGTGGGCGACGCGCAAATAATGATCGGCCACGTCGAGCATGCGGTTGGCAAAACCCCACTCGTTGTCGAACCAGGCCAGCAGGTTCACCAGCCGCGGCCCGGAGGCGCGCGTCAGGCTGCCATCGACGATCGCCGAATGCGGGTCGTGGTTGAAATCACAGCTGGCGTGGGGCAGCTCGGTATATGCGAGCAGGCCTTTCAACGGGCCGGATAGCGCGGCTTCCCGCAGAATCCGATTGATCGTCGGCGCATCCGTATCGCGGGAGGTCTGCACGGTGATATCCAGACATGACACGTTCACCGTCGGCACCCGCACGGCTTTGGCCTGAATCCGCCCCGAGAGTTCCGGCAGCAGGCGTTCGATGCCTTTTGCCAGACCGGTCGACACAGGGATCACCGACTGGAAAGCCGACCGCGTGCGGCGCAGATCATCGTGGTGATAGGCGTCGATGACCGGCTGATCGTTCATCGCCGAGTGAATCGTGGTGATCGAGACGTAATCGAGCCCGATGGCATCGTTGAGCAGCTGGAGCAGCGGTACGCCGCAGTTGGTAGTGCAGGACGCGTTGGAGACCAGTCGTTCGGCTCCCGTCAGCTGCTCATGGTTGATGCCCATGACCACCGTCGCATCAACGTCAGCGGCCCCGCTCATGGGTTGCGAAAACAACACGCGTGGAACACCAGCCGCGAGAAAGCGCTCCCCGCCGGCACGCGTGTTGTAGGCACCGGAACACTCGAGCACCAGGTCCACGCCCAGATCGCGCCAATCGACCGCTTCAGGCGTCGACTCGCGCAAGACCTTTACGCAGTGGCCGTTCAGATGCAGGCAATCGCCTTCCACCGCCACGTCGCCGGGAAAGCGGCCATGGGTAGAGTCGAAACGGGTGAGGTACTCAAGACTGGCCATGTCGGCGAGGTCGTTGAGGGCGACGATCTCGAAATCGAAGGCCGCGTTGCGCTCATAGAAGGCTCGCAACACGCAGCGACCAATGCGACCGTAGCCGTTGAGGGCAATGCGGTAGGGGACATTTCGGGGCATTCGCGGCTCGCCTTATGCGAGCTGGAAGCTGGAAGCTATACACTCGAAGTGGCTCGTGACGCCGCCACCCCGATGTTGAGCCGCCACTTCTCAGCTGCTGTGATCTCGCAAACCTGAGCTGGAAGCCCCTTACTCAGGCTCCAGCTCGCAGCTTAGCTATCAGTCTTCCAGCAGCTCTTCAGCCACCGCAAGGATGTTGTCGACCGTAAAGCCGAACTCCTCGAACAGCTGACCAGCCGGGGCCGACTCGCCGTAGGTGGTCATGCCGATGATGCGGCCGTCGAGGCCAACGTACTTGTACCAGTAGTCGGCATGCGCCGCCTCGATGGCGATGCGCGCGCCAACTTCCACCGGCAGCACGTGCTGCTTCCAGGACGCATCCTGGGCATCGAAGACGCTGGTGCACGGCATCGAGACGACACGCACGTTGCGGCCCTGCTCAGTCAGCTTGTCGTAGGCCTGAACGGCTAGCCCAACTTCCGAACCGGTGGAAATGAGGATCAGCTCCGGCTCGCCGACGCAGTTCTTGAGGATGTAACCACCCTTGGCAATGGACGCTTCGGTTTCGTTGTCGCGGATGTGATACGGCAGGTTCTGGCGCGAGAAGATCAGCGCGCTCGGGCCGTCCTTGCGTTCGACCGCATGCTTCCAAGCGACAGCGGACTCGACTGTGTCGGCCGGACGCCAGGTATCCAGGTTCGGCGTGGTGCGCAGGCTGGTGAGCTGCTCGATCGGCTGGTGAGTCGGGCCGTCTTCGCCAAGACCAATGGAGTCATGCGTGAAGACGTAGAGCACACGCTGCTTCATCAGCGCCGACATGCGCACCGCGTTGCGCGCGTACTCCATGAACATCAGGAAGGTCGCGCCGTAGGGAATCAGGCCGCCGTGAAGGGCGACGCCGTTCATGATGGCGCTCATGCCGAACTCGCGCACGCCGTAGTACATGTAGTTGCCCGAGGCATCCTCGGCGACCACCGGCTTGCAGCCCTTCCACAGCGTCAGGTTGGAGCCGGCCAGATCCGCCGAGCCACCAAGCAGTTCCGGCAGCAGCGGGCCAAAAGCGTTCAGGCAGTTCTGGCTGGCCTTGCGGCTGGCAATGGTTTCGCCCTTGGTGGCAACTTCGCGAATGAACGCCGAAGCTTTCTCAGCGAAGTCTTCCGGCAGCTCGCCGGCCATGCGGCGCTTGAACTCGGCGGCCAGGGCCGGGAATTCGGTTTCGTAGGCAGCGAAGCGCTTGTTCCATTCGTTCTCGGCGTCCGCGCCCTTCTGCTTGGCATCCCACTCGGCGTAGATGTCAGCGGGAATTTCGAACGGGCCGTGCTTCCAGCCCAACGCCTCGCGGGTCAGGGCGATCTCGGCGTCGCCAAGCGCGGCGCCATGGGATTCTTCCTTGCCCTGCTTGTTCGGCGAGCCGAAGCCGATGATGGTCTTGCAGCAGATCAACGTCGGGCGGTCGCTCTTGCGCGCGGTTTCGAGGGCGATCTGAATTTCGTCGGCGTCATGGCCATTGACGTTACGAATGACCTGCCAGCCGTAGGACTCGAAGCGGCGCGGCGTGTCATCGGTGAACCAGCCATGGACTTCGCCATCAATGGAGATGCCGTTGTCGTCGTAGAAGGCGATCAGCTTGTTCAGCGCCAGGGTGCCGGCCAGGGAGCAGACTTCGTGGGAAATCCCTTCCATCAGGCAGCCGTCGCCCATGAACACATAGGTGTGGTGGTCGACGATGTCGTGGCCGGGACGATTGAACTGTGCGGCCATAACCTTCTCCGCCAAGGCGAAGCCCACGGCGTTGGCTAGGCCCTGACCCAGCGGACCGGTGGTGGTCTCAACGCCGGCGGTGTAGCCGAACTCGGGATGGCCCGGGGTTTTGCTGTGCAATTGCCGGAAGTTCTTCAGGTCGTCGATGGACAGGTCGTAACCGGTCAGGTGCAGCAACGAGTAGATCAGCATCGAGCCGTGGCCGTTGGACAACACGAAACGGTCGCGGTCGGCCCACAGAGGGTTGGTCGGGCTGTGCTTCAGATGATCGCGCCAGAGAACCTCGGCGATGTCCGCCATGCCCATGGGGGCACCCGGGTGGCCGCTGTTGGCTTTCTGCACGGCATCCATGCTGAGGGCGCGGATGGCATTGGCTCGCTCACGACGGCTGGGCATCGCTGAATCTCCTGCGGGGTAGCTTCTGAAACGAAGGGGGCGGAAAAAGGCGGCCATTTTCCCCTACCGCGGGTGGCGGGGCAATGACTGAATAAGCGCCGCGGGGCCGCCAATGCCCTCTAATTAGTCGAGCAGCCTGACGCCACAGCTGCCGATGTCCGGCAAATGTTGCAGCAAATAGTCCTTCATGCGCGTCAGCGTCAGGGGCGGCTCTCCCGCTGCCGGCCAGACCAGGTAATAGCTGTCGCCGGAGCGCACTGCCTGGTCGAACGGCAGCATCAGCGAGCCTTTGCGCAACTCGGCGTCGACCAGGGCCAGATCGCCGATTGAGATGCCATGCCCCTGTGCTGCTGCGGAAATCCCCAGCTCCAGCGTGTCGAACAGCTTGCCCTGCTGCCAGGCGACAGCCTCGACCCAACCGACCCGTTGCAGCCAGCGGCGCCAGTCTCGGCAGTCGCGCGACGGGTGAATCAGCTCTGCATCAGCGAGGCGTGCAGCCGTCCAGGGTGATCCCCCCTGATAGTCCGGCGAACACACCGGCACCAGCCATTCATCGAACAACTTGATCCGGTTCCAGTCTGCCGGAAACCCGCCATGCCCCAGCAGGATGGCGCAATCGAAGGGTTCGTTGTGGAAGTCCACCGAATCGAGGTCCATCCAGGCACTGGTCAGTTGCACGCGATCCTGCGGATGGGTGAGTTGGAAATTCTCCAGCGCACCGAGCAGCCAACGCATGGTCAGGGTGGAAGGGGCTTTCAGCCGGAGCGCGTCCTGCTGGCGGTTGATGGCGATGCAGGCGTTTTCGATGGTACGGAAGCCGACCTTGAGTTCCTGCGCCAGCAGCCGTCCGGTGTCGGTCAGCGCCAATCGCGAACCGCGACGCTCGAAAAGAGAGCAGCCGAGGCTTTCTTCCAGCGTCTTCACGTGCCGACTGACAGCACTCTGGGTGATGCACAGGCTTTCAGCGGCCTGTGTAAATGACCCGAAGCGTGCCGCGACCTCAAAGGCACGCAGCGCATAAAGCGGCGGCATGCGCAACGTCATGCCACCAGTCTCCGGCATGAGTAAAACTCATCGGAGATGGCCGTTTTTTCCATTTTGCAACCCTCCAGGGCCCACCAATACTCGCCGGCAATCGGGCCAGCCATGCGCTGGCACCGACTCAATAAGAGGCCTCTGCCTTGTATAACGCTAGGGAAGGATGACATGCCCACTCGCGAGTTCGATCAACTTTTGTCTGCCAGTATTCGTCACGGGGGGCTCAGTCAGGCGCAGATAGCGGACATCCTTGATTTCAAGCTGTTCGGCAACGCCAAGGGTTTTGTCCTGTTGGAAGACACGGAAATCGGCGAGATCCCGCCGACGCCCGCCTCACGCACCGACCTTAACAAGATCGACGACCGCAGCGAGCGCCTGCTCTTGCAAGCCACCGCGCTGCTGGGAGAGCCGATCGGCTACGTGCAGGAATCGGGCGGTTGCATCGTCAACAACTTCTTCCCGCAGCAGACGCAGTCACGTGCCGCGACCTCGGACAGCTTCGACACCGAACTCGACCTGCACACCGAAAATGCCTTCCACGCCATCCAGCCGGACTACCTGCTGCTCCTCTGCCTGCGTCAGGATCCGGCTGCCGAGGCCGTCACCTACATCGCATCGGCCGAGCGCATCCTCGAGCGACTTTCCTACGAAGACCAGGTGTTCTTTCTCAACGAGCCCTACAACTTTCTGTCCGACTACGGCCACAGCGAAAAGAACCAGCGCATCGATATCAACAAGCATCAGACCGTGCTGTACGGCGACCCTGACGCCCCCTTTCTGCGCTTCGATCCACAATTCATGGTCGCCTACAGCGATCGGGCTCAGCGCGCGCTGGACCGACTTCGCGCCGTTGCATGGGAAGTGGTCGAGCCAGTGCGCCTCACGCGCGGCGACCTGCTGATTATCGACAACCGTCGCACGGCACACGCACGCAGCCCCTTCACTGCCCGTTTCGATGGCAGCGATCGCTGGATGCAGCGCACCTTCGCCAGCTGCAACCTGCGCTTCTATACAGAAAAGCTGGGCAAGCAATCGCGCATCTTCGAACTGGTAACCGAGCTATGAACGCCACCTATCTCGCCTTTGCCGCCGCGGTCGCCTTGCTGATCGCCTCCCCTGGCCCGGTCGTCGCGCTGGTGGTCGCCGACGCCCGACGCAGCTGGCCGGCCTGGACCATTCTCGGCGGTGTGCTTTCGGCGCAAATGCTGCTGATCGCTGCGCTGATGGTGATCTATCTGGCCCTGGACCTGAAACCGGTGATTCTCGAATGGGGCCAGGTGCTCGGCGGGCTCTACCTGATCTGGCTCGGTGCCGACGGCCTCTGCGGCGGCGGTGGAGAAGCCAAGGAGTTGCCGCGCCCGCAATCGCATTACTTCTGGCGGGCCATGGCGGTCGGACTGTCCAACCCCAAGGACATCCTGTTCTTTCTCGCCTTTCTGCCAGGCTTCATTCTGCCGGCGCAACCCTTCGCGCCGCAGGCGCTGGCGCTGATCGCCATTTGGGCACTAGTCGATGTTTCGATTTTGATCACCTACAGCCTGGTGTCACGCCAGTTGTCGAGCAATGACCGCCTGCAGGGGCTACTCGATCTGCTGCCCAATTTCTTTCTACTGGCGCTGGGTCTGGTGTCCTGCGGCATGGGCGTCAACAGCCTGATCCGTTAAGGCGCTGCTTGTCCAATATCAAAACTTTTTGATATTGGCATTGCTGGACGAAAATCGACCGACTAGACTGCGCTGCCTATGAGCCTGCGCATTCCCCAGATATCTTTCGACGACAGCGATCAGCTCGCCGCCCTGTGCAAGGCCGGCGGCGATTCGCTGCGGCTGAACGTACTGCGCGCGCTGGCGAGCGACTCGTTCGGCGTGCTCGAGCTGGCGCAGATTTTTGCCACCGGACAATCCGGCATCAGCCATCACCTCAAGGTACTGACCCAGGCCGGCCTGCTGGCGACGCGCCGAGAAGGCAATGCGATCTTCTATCGCCGCGCCCTGCCCCAGAGCGACAACCTTGGCGGCAGGCTGCATGCAGCCCTGCTCGAAGAGGTCGATCAGCTGAGCCTGCCGCTCGATGTGCAGGCGCGCATTGCCGCGGTGCATGCCCAGCGCAGTGCCGCCAGTGAAGACTTCTTCGCAAGGATGGCCGGTAGCTTCCAGGCGCGGCAGGACATGATCGCCGGCTTCCCGCAGTACCGCGACAGCGTGGTCGCATTACTCGATGCGCTGAATCTTCCAGCCCAGGCCACAGCGCTGGAAGTAGGCCCCGGCGACGGCAGCTTTCTGCCGGAACTGGCACATCGGTTTGCCCGAGTAGTCGCAGTGGACAACAGTGCGGCGATGCTCGAGCTGGCTCGCTCACGTTGCGAGCGGGATGCGCTGGAAAATGTCGAGTTGAAACTTGCCGACGCGTTGCAGGACGAATGTCCGTCAGCCGACTGCGTTGTGCTGAACATGGTTTTGCATCATCTGGCCGCGCCGGGTGAAGCACTCAAGCAACTGGCGCGGCTGGTGAACATGGGCGGTAGCCTGCTGATCACCGAGCTGTGCAGCCACAACCAGAGTTGGGCCAGGGAGGCCTGCGGCGACCTCTGGTTGGGCTTCGAACAGGATGATCTGGCCCGTTGGGCCGATGCCGCGGGGCTCACGCCCGGCGAGAGCCTCTACATTGGCTTGAAGAACGGTTTTCAGATCCAGACCCGGTACTTTTCCCGGCTCGCCCCTGACAGCCGACTCACCCACCGGTAATTAGGAACCGATAGATGAGCGAATATTCGATTTTCACCTCCGAGTCCGTGTCCGAAGGGCACCCGGACAAGATTGCCGACCAGATTTCCGATGCGGTGCTGGACGCCATCATCGCCGAGGACAAGCATGCCCGCGTGGCCTGTGAGACGCTGGTCAAGACCGGCGTTGCGATCGTCGCTGGCGAAGTCACCACCAGCGCCTGGGTCGACCTTGAGCAGCTGGTACGCGACGTCATCATCGACATCGGCTACAACAGCTCGGAAGTCGGCTTCGATGGTGCCACCTGCGGCATCATCAACATCATCGGCAAGCAGTCGGTGGACATCGCCCAAGGCGTCGACCGCAGCAAGCCGGAAGACCAGGGCGCCGGCGATCAGGGCCTGATGTTCGGCTACGCCAGCAACGAAACCGACGTGCTGATGCCGGCTCCGATCCGCTTCTCCCACGCACTGGTCGAGCGCCAGGCTGAAGCGCGCAAGAACGGCCTGCTGCCGTGGCTGCGTCCGGACGCCAAGAGCCAGGTCACCTGCCGCTACGAAGGCGGCAAGGTGGTCGGCATCGACGCCATCGTGCTCTCAACCCAGCACAACCCGGAGGTCAAGCATTCGGACCTCAAGGAAGCGGTGATGGAGTTGATCGTCAAGCACGTGATCCCGGCCGAGCTGCTGCACAAGGACACCCAGTTCCATATCAACCCGACCGGCCAGTTCATCATAGGCGGCCCGGTGGGCGACTGCGGCCTGACCGGGCGCAAGATCATCGTCGACACCTACGGCGGCATGGCCCGTCATGGCGGCGGCGCCTTCTCCGGCAAGGACCCGTCCAAGGTCGACCGTTCGGCTGCTTACGCTGGCCGTTATGTGGCGAAGAACATTGTCGCCGCCGGCTTGGCCGAGCGCTGCGAAATCCAGGTTTCCTACGCCATCGGCGTGGCCCAGCCGACGTCGATCTCGATCAATACCTTCGGCACCAGCAAACTCAGCGACGAAAAGATCGTCGCCCTGGTCCGCGAGCATTTCGATCTGCGTCCGTACGCAATCACCACCATGCTCGACCTGCTGCACCCGATGTACAAGGCCACCGCCGCCTATGGCCACTTCGGCCGTACTCCAGTTGAAATGACGGTCGGTGGCGACACCTTCACCGCCTTCACCTGGGAAAAGACCGACAAAGCCGACACCCTGCGCGCTGCTGCCGGGCTCTGACCCGCCTCAATCCGTAGGGTGGGCTTTAGCCCACCCTACGGAGCTGTCGCCAACTCGGTGGGCTGAAGCGGAACGCCGCCCGGCCCACCCTACGAGGCGGCCAAGCGCATGAAAAAGCCCCGCCAGCGAAAGCCGGACGGGGCTTTTTTACAGGTGCGACGGTTCTCTGCCACCCCGACAAGGCCGACGCCCCGCAGCACCGCTTCGGCCCCGACCCGCCCCAAACCGTAGGGTGGGCTTCAGCCCACCACCACGGACCTGCCAGCAACGCGGTGGATTGAAAAGTCTCCGTACGAGACGACCAGCGCATGGAGAAGCCCCGCCCGGCTCAATTCTTCAGACGATAACCCGTCTTGAAGATCCACCAGATCAGCACCAGACACAGCGCCAGGAAGCCGAGCGTCATCGCCAAGCTGATCCCTACGTTTACGTCGGAGACCCCATAGAAGCTCCAGCGAAAGCCGCTGATGAGGTACACCACCGGATTGAACAGTGTGACCTTTTGCCAGACTGGAGGAAGCATCTCGATGGAATAGAAGCTGCCGCCGAGAAAGGCCAAAGGCATGACGATCAGTGACGGCACGATCTGCAGCTTTTCCCAACCATCCGCCCAGATGCCGATGATGAAACCGAACAGGCAGAAGGTCACCGCGGTGAGCACCAGGAACAGCGCCATCACCCAGGGATGTGCAATCTCGTAGTCGACGAACAACCGAGCGGTCAGCAGGATCACCAAGCCGAGAATGATGGACTTGGTCGCAGCGGCGCCGACATAGCCGATGACGATCTCAAGATATGACACCGGCGCCGACAGCACTTCGTAGATAGTCCCCGAATAGCGCGGCATGTAAATGCCGAACGAGGCGTTGGAAATGCTCTCGGTGAGCAGCGCCATCATGATCAGGCCGGGGATGATAAAGGCGCCGTACGGAATGCCGTGCATCGCCTCCATCCGCGAGCCGATAGCCGAACCAAACACTACGAAGTACAGCGACGTGGATATGACTGGCGTGGCGATGCTCTGCAGCAGCGTGCGCCAGGTGCGCGCCAGCTCGAACAGGTAGATGGCACGGATTGCATGGAAATTCATGTGCGGCTGCCCTTTACCAAGCTGACGAAAATTTCTTCCAGCGAACTCTGGCTCGACTGCAGGTCCTTGAAGTCGATGCCGTGCTCGGCGAGACGTCTGAGTAGCTCGGCGATGCCGGTGTCCTCGTGCTGGGCATCGAAGGTGAACACCAGCTGATTGCCTGAGTCGACCAGTTCGAGCGGATAGCTGGCCAGATCCGCCGGAATCTCGGCCAGCGGACGTTGCAGATGCAGGGTCAGCTGCTTGGTGCCAAGCTTCTGCATCAGCGCTTTCTTGTCCTCGACCAGGATGATCTCGCCCTTGCTGATCACGCCGATGCGATCAGCCATCTCCTCGGCCTCTTCGATGTAGTGCGTAGTCAGGATGATGGTTACCCCGCGCTCACGCAGACGGCGGACCATCTCCCACATATCGCGGCGCAGCTCGACGTCAACGCCTGCCGTGGGCTCGTCGAGAAACAGGATGGTCGGCTCGTGGGACAGGGCCTTGGCGATCATCACGCGGCGCTTCATGCCGCCGGACAGCTCGATGATGCGCGCGCTCTTCTTGTCCCAAAGCGACAGGTCGCGCAGCAACTGCTCCAGGTAGGCGTCATCCGGCGCCTTGCCGAACAGTCCGCGGGAAAAGCGCACCGTCGCCCAGACACTCTCGAAGCCTTCATTGAAGAGTTCTTGTGGCACCAGGCCGATCTTGGAACGTGCGGCGCGGTAGTCATCGATGATGTCGAAGCCATCGACCCGCACTCGACCGCTACCGGGATTGACGATCCCGCAGATGATGCTGATCAGCGTGGTTTTGCCTGCACCGTTGGGCCCGAGCAGGGCGAAGATCTCGCCCTTGTGGATCTCCAGATCGATCTGCTTGAGCGCTGGATGCCCCGACGCATAGGTCTTGGTGAGGTGCTCGATGGTGATCACGGGTTGCACTGATGAATCACTCCGCAAAACATTTGGCTGGCGATTGTACGACGCAGTTAATTAGCTCACTAATCAATGCCGTTGATAACGATCATGCCCACCACTGCATCGCAAGCGCATGCTTCTCATGCTTCATCACAGCAGAGGGGCACCGCCATGCAACGGATCAGACTGGCCTTAGTCACATTGTTCATCACCGTGACCCTTCTCTGGCTCGCTACTGCGGGCGGCATCACTGGCGGCTATCCCCGTTTCTGGCCGCTGCGCGCAGACATGGTTCACTACAGTGGCGCTCTTGCCATCAGCGCAATGAGCGTGGCGATCTACCTCGCCATCCGCCCCCAGTGGCTGGAGCGCCTGCTGGGTGGCCTGGACAAGAGCTATCGGCTGCATAAATGGCTGGGAATCGGCGTGTTGGTGGTATCAACCGTACATTGGGGCTGGGCGCAGATTCCGAAATGGCTGGTGGGGTTGGGCTGGCTCGCAGCCCCTGCCCGACGCGGCGCCGGCAAAGCCGAGGATGGCCTGCTCGGCTGGCTGCATGGGCAACGGGGGTTCGCTGAGGACATCGGCGAATGGGCCTTCTATGTCGCCGCGTTACTGATTGTTCTCGCACTGATAAAACAGTTCCCGTACCGCTGGTTCTTCAAAACCCATCGCTGGCTGGCACTGGTCTATCTGGTGCTGGCGGTACACAGCCTCATGCTGATGCCACCCGCCTATTGGCCGTCACTACTGGGTGCGGTGATAGCCGTGTTGCTTATCGGCGGAACCTTTGCCGCTATCGTTTCGCTATTGCGCCAGGTCGGACGCGCACATCAGGTTGTGGGCCGCGTCGATGGCCTGACCTATCACCCCGACAATCAGGTTCTGCATGTGAATGTATTGCTGGAAGGGCCCTGGCCCGGCCACAAACCCGGACAATTTGCCTTTGCCAGCTTTGAGGAAAAGGAAGGACCACATCCTTTCAGTCTTTCCAGCGCCTGGCAAAACGACGGCAAGCTCTCCTTCTCAATCAAGGGGCTCGGGGACTACACCCGCCGTTTGCCGCAAACCCTGCACAACGGCGATGCGGTTACGGTAGAAGGCCCTTACGGCTGCTTTGACTTCAGCGGGCACAAAGCCGGGCAAATCTGGGTAGCGGGCGGCATTGGAATCGCCCCGTTCATGAGCCGGCTACACGCGCTGGAGGGCAGCAGCAAGGACAACACCATCGATCTGTTCTATTGCACCAGCGCACCGGACCAACGCTTCATCGCGCAGCTGCAAGCACTCGCTGCGTCCGCCCGGATACGTCTGCACGTACAGGTGGCCAGGGAGCATGGTCGGCTCACGCCTGACCAGATCCGCCAAGAGGTGCCAGACTGGCTGCAGCGTGACGTCTGGTTCTGCGGGCCGGCCCGCTTCGGCAGCAAACTGCGCCAAGACCTGACCGAGCACGGCCTGCCAGCCAGCGATTTCCATCAGGAATTGTTCAACATGCGCTAGCGCACGGCCTCAGCTGACCCTGCGGAGCAGAATGGGCGACCTCAACGAGCAAGGATGCTCTTCTATGCAGCGCTTGATTGCGACAGCACTCTGTACTTTCTCCTGCCTGGCAATGGCGGATTGCCCTGACTGGCCGAACCGCCGCGCTGAAACGGAGATCGCAGCCTTGGCCGCCCAGGTGGCGCAATGGGACGACACCTACCATCGGCGCGGTCTCTCGCTGGTCGACGACGAAATCTACGACCAGACCCGGCGGCGTCTGGAGCAATGGCAAGAATGCTTTGCTGCAATCAACGCAACACCTGCGGCGGACCCGCTTGACGGCGCCGAAGGGCCCGTAGCCCATCCGGTCGCCCAAACCGGCCTGGCCAAGGTTGCCGATGCCGAAGCGGCCAAGGACTGGCTCACGGCCCGCTCGGATGTGTGGGTCCAGCCCAAAGTCGATGGCGTCGCGGTAACGCTGCATTACCAACAGGGTTTACTGGTCCGGGTGGTGAGCCGCGGCGACGGCAGCCATGGACAGGACTGGACCGACCGCGCCCGGCAACTGCAGGCCATACCGCTGCAGCTGCCGATCAAAGAAGAATTGATCCTGCAGGGCGAGCTGTACTGGCGCTTGCCGGACCATGTGCAAGCGCAAGCCGGCAGTGCCGGGGCGCGCAGCAAGGTCACCGGAGCGATGGCGAAGTTGGTGCTGGATGAGGCGACCGCGGCACAGATCGGCCTGTTCATCTGGGACTGGCCCAACGGCCCGGCCGACATGCGATCTCGCCTCGCAGGCCTGGTGGCGATGGGATTCGATGAAAGCGCTGCGCTGACCGTGCCGCTGGAAACTGTGGAACAAGCTGGCCATTGGCGTGACCACTGGTTCCGCCATAGTCTTCCGTTCGCCAGTGATGGGATCGTGCTGCGCCAGGGTGAGCGCCCGGACGCCTCCCGCTGGCAGGCCCAGCCGCCGCACTGGGCAATTGCCTGGAAATATCCGCTGCGCACGGCCGTTACCCGGGTGCGCGAGGTGACATTCAGCATCGGTCGCAGCGGCAGAATCACACCGGTACTGCAGCTGGAGCCGGTACAGCTCGATGACCGCCTTGTCAGCCGCGTCAGCCTCGGGTCCGTGAGGCGTTGGCAGCAGGCAGACGTACAACCTGACGATCAGGTCGCGATCGCCCTGGCCGGCCTGACCATCCCGCGCTTCGAGCGTGTTGTCTGGCGCATGCAGCAGCGGCGGCGAGTCGAAGCGCCCACGCCGGACGACTACCACTTCATGAGTTGCTGGCATGCCAGCCCCGGCTGCGATCAGCAGTTCGTCGCACGCCTCGTCTGGCTCAGCGGAAAGAAAGGGCTCGACCTGCCCCACCTGGGACCGGGGACTTGGCAGGCATTGGTGGAAGCCAGGCTGGTCGATGACCTGCTTGACTGGCTGCACCTCGATCAGCGTCGTTTGCAACAGGTGCCAGGTATCGGCGAAGCCAGCGCCAGCACACTGGTCGCCAGTTTTCAGCTGGCACGCACCCGCCCTCTCACCAGTTGGCTACGGGCGCTCGGCGCGCCACCGGGGGCCGATGCAATTCCGGCCGACAGCTGGAGCGACCTTGACGCAATCTCCCAGACGCAATGGCAGGCGGCGCCCGGCATCGGGGCGAAACGCGCTAAGCAGCTTCGGACCTTCTTCACGGCGCCGGAAATCCTCCGGCTGCGTCAGCAACTGCGTGAGGTCGGCATTGCCGGGTTCTGAGGGCACTTCACCGCCGGACTCCAGTCTTATGACATCACAACAACAAAAAGGACCTGTGCATGACCGGCCGGCACAATCCCTTCGCGTATCTGCTGATCTGTCTCTGTTGCAGTGTGCCAACGATGGCCATGGCAGAGACGGACGCGACCTGCAGCGAACCGCGCGAGCGCATCAGCCAGCAAATCAAGGACGCACGTCTGAAGGGCGATAGCAGCCAGCGCGCGTTACTAGAGGCTCAACTGCAACACCTGACCGAGCGCTGCAGTGGCGTGGTCCCGTTGCAACCCAACCACGCCGAGATCGAACGCGCGATGCGCCTGGCTACGACGCGTGAAGCGCAGCTGCGCGAGGCCTTGGGAACAGGCGATCCTCAGGTGATCGAAGTGAGCAAACGACGCCTGGATCAGGCCCGCAAGGAGCTGGAAGCAGCCAAGCGCTGATCGGTGCACCGCCTCGATCAATAAGCGCGGAACTCCTTGTGGCACGCTTCGCAGGCGTCTTCTACCTGCTGAAACGCCGGCGCGACGCTTTCGGACGTCACCGGCGTCTGAGTGGTCGCGGCAACGAGCGCGGCAGTTCGGGCTTCTAGCTCTCGGGCCATCTGGTTAAATCGCGCCTGCTGCTGCCATACATCGTCGCGCGCATCGCTCTGCGCTTCCTTCACTTCCGGGTAATGCTGCCAGGGCTGACGGGACAGCTGATCCAGCTTCGCCGCTCCGCTGGTGAAGCCTTCTGGATCGAACGGCAAGCGACCGCGCAGCATGCCGCCCAGGTCCTCTTTGACGTCGAGCATCTGCTGATAGATCGCCTTGCGTTTGCCGAGCGGAGAGTTGGGATCGATACGATCACAGCCAGCCAACAGCGCCAACACGGCGACCAGCGACACACTCAACGGCAACAGCTTCATGGTTCTACCACTCGGAAATACAACGGCCGGCGATTATCGCCCCTGCCGGCCGTATCACCAAACGTCACAAGCCTACTGCGACCATTCACCACCCGCGCTTTCACAGTCGACCTTGGCCTGGGCGTGGTCCGTTGCCTTGTAGTAGAAGGTGACAATGCGAGCCTGCTCGGGCACCGTCGTGGGCGCGGGCGTGCTGGTGGCCTGACTGCCAGTGGCGCGCTCGTTGGCCAGCGTCGCGGGCGTCAACGCGGCAGTACAGACGCCGAAGTGACCGGATGGGCAACTTTCGAGGATCTCCCGGCGAGAATTCTTCACCGCCTCGTTGTTTTGACAGACCCAGTCAATATTGTTGTCTTGCATGCCCTCGTAGCGAAAACACTTTTCGGTCGCCACCGGCGGCGGCACTGCGCCGGAGGTTTCGGCGCTGACGTAGCAGGAATTGGCGGCAGCCGGCAGGCTCAACCCGGCCGCAATGGCTAGCAGAACAGAACGAAACAAGAGGTTCATGTTGGCAGCTCCTGAAAGGATCACTCGCCCGGCGAGGTTCACCGAACCTTACCGTTCGACCCTTCAGGCCGTGGCTGAGTTCGCGAATCGCCTGGCACCATTTGCCTCGAACCCTAGTCCACTCTGCATTCGCCCATCGATGCTGCCCTGAGGACCCCATGCTCGAACTTTCGGCCATTTTCATCAGCCTCACCGCACTGCTCGCCTACCTCAACTACCGTTTCATCGGCTTGCCGCCCACCATCGGCGTAATGGCCACGGCACTGGTGTTTTCGCTGCTGCTTCATGGCTTGACCATGCTGGGCCTGCCGCTGCTGGAAGCGCAGATCGAAACCCTGGTTGGCCGGATCGACTTCAACCATCTGTTGATGGATGGGATGTTGTCGTTTCTGCTCTTTGCCGGCGCACTGCACATCAACCTGGCCGACTTGCGCGCCCGCCGTTGGGCGATAGGTCTGCTGGCCACCGTGGGCGTGCTGTTCTCCACTGCCGTGATCGGCTTCGGTAGCTGGTGGATCCTCGACCTGTTCGGCTTGCAGCCGCCGTTGATCTACTGCCTGCTGTTCGGCGCGCTGATCTCGCCGACCGACCCGATCGCCGTGCTCGGCATCATGCGCTCGGCCGGCGCGCCAAAAGCGCTGGAAACCACCATCGTCGGTGAGTCGCTGTTCAATGACGGGGTCGCGGTGGTGGTCTTCACCGTGCTCCTGGGTGTGCTAGCGCGGGGGGAGGCTCCGGGCGCGGGCGAGGCTGTCTGGCTGTTCGTCGAGGAAGCCGGCGGCGGCATGCTGCTCGGTGCGCTGCTCGGCGCATTGACGTTTGCCCTGCTCAAGAGCATCGACCAATACCAGGTGGAGGTCCTGCTGACCCTGGCGCTGGTCCTGGGTGGTTACACCCTGGCAACCCATCTGCACCTTTCCGGTCCGATCGCGATGGTGGTGGCCGGCCTGATCATCGGTAACCAGGGGCGGCGCCACGCGATGTCGGATCATACCCGGGAGAACCTGGACAATTTCTGGGAGCTGCTCGACGAGATCCTCAACGCGGTGCTGTTCGTGCTGATCGGCATGGAATTGGTGCTGCTGCCCTTCAGCGCGCAATACCTGCTGATCGCACTGTGCATCACACTGTTGATTCTGGGCACGCGCCTGGTGTCCGTCGGGCCGCCCGCGCTGCTGCTGCGAAAAATGGGTCGCGCACTGCCCAATGGAACGGTACGCATCCTGACCTGGGGTGGGCTGCGAGGCGGCATTTCTGTAGCTTTGGTGCTGGCGCTGCCAGCCAGCGACGAGCGCAATCTGCTGCTGAACATCACCTATCTCATCGTGCTGTTCTCGATTTTGGTCCAGGGATTGAGCATCGGTCGGCTGGTCCGCCAAATCTGCACGCGCGACAGCAGCGGCGGTCACTGACCGAGAGCACTGCGCCGGGCTTGGGATTGCTCGCGGTCACGGCTATAATCGCCTAGCTCTACACCGCCGACACTGCTCGGCCGTGCCCGCCACCTGTCCGAGGGGCGCTGCAGCAGGCTTACCTTCAGGGGGGTCTGTCAGGCTCGGATAGGGCGTTAACCATACGCATCAACGGCGCCCATTCGCACAAAACGAATGGAGAACTCTTTAATGAGCGCTGTCATGACGCCTGCCGGTTTCAACGATTTCAAGGTCGCCGACATTTCCCTGGCTGACTGGGGTCGTCGCGAAATCATCATCGCCGAATCGGAAATGCCCGCCCTGATGGGCCTGCGCAACAAGTACGCCGGTGAACTCCCGCTCCAGGGCGCGAAGATCCTCGGCTGCATTCATATGACCATCCAGACCGCCGTGCTGATCGAGACGCTGACTGCCCTCGGCGCCGAAGTCCGCTGGTCTAGCTGCAACATCTTCTCGACTCAGGATCAAGCCGCCGCAGCCATCGCCGCAGCCGGTACTCCGGTGTTCGCCTGGAAAGGCGAAACCGAGGAAGAGTACGAGTGGTGCATCGAGCAGACCATCCTCAAGGACGGCCAGCCGTGGGACGCCAACATGATCCTCGACGACGGCGGCGACTTGACCCAGATACTGCATGACAAGTACCCCCAGGTACTCGAGCGCGTACATGGTGTCACCGAGGAAACCACCACCGGCGTGCATCGCCTGCAGGACATGCTGAAGAAAGGCACCCTGAAGATCCCGGCGATCAACGTCAACGACTCGGTCACCAAGAGCAAGAACGACAACAAGTACGGCTGTCGCCACAGCCTCAACGACGCCATCAAGCGCGCCACCGACCATTTGCTGTCCGGCAAGCAGGCACTGGTAATCGGCTACGGCGACGTAGGTAAGGGCTCGGCCCAGTCACTGCGTCAGGAAGGGATGATCGTCAAGGTTTCGGAAGTCGACCCGATCTGCGCCATGCAGGCGTGCATGGACGGCTATGAGCTGGTGTCTCCTTACAAGGACGGCCTCAACGACGGCACCGACGCCTGCATCGACGCGGCCCTGCTGGGCAAAATCGATCTAATCGTCACCACCACCGGCAACGCAAACGTATGCGACGCCGGCATGCTCAAGGCGCTGAAGAAGCGCGCGCTGGTCTGCAACATCGGCCACTTCGACAACGAGATCGATACCGCCTTTATGCGCAAGAACTGGGCGTGGGAAGAGGTCAAGCCGCAGGTGCACAAGATCCACCGCACCGGCCCGGGCAGCTTCGATGCGCATAACGATGATTACCTGATTCTGCTGGCCGAAGGCCGTCTGGTGAACCTGGGCAACGCAACCGGCCACCCGAGCCGGATCATGGATGGTTCGTTCGCCAACCAGGTGCTGGCGCAGATCCACCTGTTCAACGAGAAGTTCGCTGACCTGCCGGTTATCGAAAAGACCAAGAACGTCACCGTGATGGTGCTGCCGAAGAAGCTCGACGAGGAAGTTGCAGCCGAAATGGTCAAGGGCTTCGGTGGGGTCATCACCCGCCTGACCCCGACCCAGGCCGAGTACATTGGCGTGGAAGTCGAAGGTCCGTTCAAGCCGGATAGCTACCGCTACTAATAACGGCCAGAGCCGCACCAGCGCTTTGCACGAGCCAGCTCGGTCAAGCGCGGTGTGGCTGATCGCCGAAAGGAATTGTCATGTCACAAACACGTAGCCATAGCTTCAGCTTCGAGTTCTTCCCGACCAAGACCGACGCCGGGCACGAAAAACTTCTGGCCACCGCCAGGCGCCTGGCCGAATACAAACCGGACTTCTTCTCCTGCACCTACGGTGCCGGCGGTTCGACGCGTGATCGCACCCTCAATACCGTGCTGCAGCTCGACGGCGAAGTGAAGGTCTCCACGGCGCCGCATCTGTCCTGCGTTGGCGACACTAAGGCTGAATTGCGCGAACTGCTGAACATCTACAAGGACGCCGGGATCCAGCGCATCGTCGCCCTGCGCGGCGACCTGCCCTCCGGCATGGGCATGGCCAGCGGGGAGCTGCGCTATGCCAATGAGCTGGTGGAATTCATTCGCGCCGAAACGGGCGATCATTTCCATATCGAAATCGCGGCTTATCCGGAGATGCATCCGCAGGCGCGCCATTTCGAAGATGACCTGGCCAATTTCGTGCGCAAGGCCAAGGCCGGTGCTGACAGCGCCATCACCCAGTACTTCTTCAACGCCGACTGCTACTTCTACTTCGTCGAGCGCGTGCGCAAGCTGGGTGTGGACACGCCGATCGTCCCGGGCATCATGCCGATCACCAACTACAGCAAGCTGGCGCGCTTCTCCGACGCCTGCGGTGCGGAAATTCCGCGCTGGGTGCGCAAGCAGCTGGAAGCCTACGGCGACGACATGGAAAGCATCCAGGCTTTCGGCACGCAAGTGATCACCGAGATGTGCGAGAAATTGCTCGCCGGTGGCGCGCCTGGGCTGCACTTCTACACCCTGAACCAGGCCGAACCCAGCCTGGCCGTCTGGGAAAACTTGAAGCTGGTTCGCTGAACTGCCCAGCTCCCTGCGAAACAGGGAGCTGGCCAATGAACCTGCGAACTGCCACACTGTCCTACCAATGCGGCGTTAACAGGCTCTGTTATACTCCGCGCTTCCGCCAGGCTTACGCCCGGATGTCGTTATCGTAGAGATGCGGCAGGACCGGACGGGATCGCACGCCAGTCGCGATTCGAGCCAGGCATGACCATCCCAGGGCAACGCCCTACACAAGACAGGATTACTCATGTCCTTTGCTTCCCTCGGTCTCTCCGAGGCTTTGGCCGGTGCCGTCGAGGCCGCCGGTTACACCCAGCCTACACCGGTGCAACAGCGGGCCATTCCCGCCGTGTTGCAAGGACGCGACCTGATGGTCGCTGCACAGACGGGAACCGGCAAGACCGGTGGCTTTGCCCTCCCCGTACTCGAAATTCTTTTCCCGGGCGGCCATCCTGACCGCGAGCACCGGCACGGTCCGCGCCAGCCGCGCGTACTGGTGCTGACGCCGACACGCGAGCTCGCCGCCCAGGTACACGATAGCTTCAAGCTGTACGCCCGCGACCTGCCGCTGAAAAGCGCGGTGATCTTCGGAGGCGTCGGCATGAACCCGCAGGTTCAAGCCATTGCAAAGGGCCTCGACGTGCTCGTCGCCTGCCCGGGCCGCTTGCTCGACTTGGCGAACCAGAAAGCCGTCGACCTTTCCCACGTGGAGATTCTGGTCCTCGACGAAGCCGACCGCATGCTCGACATGGGCTTTATCCATGACGTCAAGAAGGTCCTCGCCAAGCTGCCGACCAAGCGCCAGAACCTGCTGTTCTCGGCGACCTTTTCCAAGGACATCACCGACCTCGCCAGCAAGTTGCTGCACGAGCCGGAGAAAATCCAGGTCACACCGCCGAACACGACCGTCGAGCGTATCGAGCAGCGTGTTTTTCGTCTGCCATCCACGCACAAACGCGCCCTGCTGGCCCATCTGATCACCAAAGGCGCCTGGGAACAGGTCCTAGTGTTCACCCGCACCAAGCACGGTGCCAACCGCCTTGCCGAGTATCTCGACAAGCACGGTCTGCCGGCAGTCGCGATTCACGGTAACAAGAGCCAGAACGCGCGTACCAAGGCGCTGGCGGATTTCAAGGCCAACCAGGTACGTATCCTGGTCGCCACCGATATCGCCGCGCGCGGGCTGGACATCGACCAGTTGCCTCACGTGGTCAACTTCGAGCTGCCGAACGTCGAGGAAGACTACGTTCACCGGATCGGGCGTACAGGTCGGGCTGGCCGCAGCGGTGAAGCGATTTCGCTGGTCGCACCTGACGAGGAAAAGCTGCTCAAGGGCATCGAGCGGATGACCAAGCAGAAGATTCCGGACGGCGATTTGCTGGGCTTCGACGCCAGCACTATCGAAGCGGAGAAGCCGGAAGTCCGTGAGCCACGCCAGCCACGTCCTGCTCGCAACAGTGAACGCAAACCTCGGGGCGAGCGCGCTGCCAAAACCACCGAAACTGCAGCCAGCGAGCCGAAAGCGGGCGACCGCAACCGTCGCGGGCGCAACAAGCCGCGCAGTGCGCGTCCAGCTCAGGGCTCAGCAGAGCAGACAGCTGCAGCTCCGGTGAGCCGTCCGCCTCGCCTACCGAATGATCGCGCTCCGGACGAATTTCTTGATGACGAAGTCGATAACTTCGGCAACAGCGTCGACTATGTCAGTCCCTACCAGAACAAGCAGGGACGTGGCCGTCGTCCCGGCGCGCCGGCTCAACCGGCTAGCCAGCCACGTGCCGCGGCAGCCCCACGCAACGGCGCTGCCAGTGCAGGCGCTCAAGGTAAAGGCAAGCGTCAAGGGCAGCCTGCACGTGGCGCGCAGCCACGCCGCAAGAACGAAGGGCGTCGGATCGACGGTGACAGCAGTGGTGCCCGCCGGGACGTTGCGGAGAAGCCGAAGGAAAAGCAGCCGGTCATCATCCACAAGGAGTCGAAACTGGACCGACTGCCCAGCATTGAGCAATTGGAACAACTGCCGACCAAGCCTCGCGGCGAGAAGCCAGCATTGCTGACCCGCAATCGCTGAAACGCAGCACGAATAAAAACGCCGCCCTCAAAGGCGGCGTTTTTGTTTGAGCGTTAGCTCGGTAATCACACCATCGACCGACGGCAAGCGTCGCGAGACAGACTCAACCCGACCCTGGGATAGCCTCGGCGTTAGCATCCCAACCGCCGCCCAACGCCTTGAACAACTCGACTTCACTGATCATCTGTGCCAGACGGTCACTGATGTACTGCTGCTGCACTTCGAATAGCTGACGCTGTGCATCGAGCAACGTCAGGTAGCTGTCTACGCCCGTCCGGTAACGCCTCTCGGCGAGACGATAGTAGTCTTCGCTGGTCTCCAACAAGTCACGCTGAGCCTGCAACTGGCGAACATAGGTCGCCTGGGCCGCCAGCCCGTCCGCCACCTCACGGAACGCCGTCTGGATTGCCTGTTCATACTGAGCCACCTGGATGTTGCGGCTGATCTCGGCGTAGTCGAGGTTGGCACGCAGCTGCCCGGCATTGAAGATCGGCACACTGATACTCGGAGAAAAGTTCCAGTAGCTGGAACCACCATCGAACAGCCCGGACAGCTCACTGCTCGCGGTACCTACCGCGCCAGTGAGGCTGATACGCGGAAAGAACGCTGCCCTCGCCGCCCCGATATTCGCGTTGGCAGCGCGTAGCTGATATTCAGCTTGAATGATGTCCGGACGCTTATAGAGCAAGTCCGACGGTAGCCCCACCGGAACCGTGGCCAGCAGGTCGCGCTCCAGCCGACCATCGGCCGGCAAGTTCAACGGAACGCTCTGGCCAAGCAGCAGCGTGAGGGCGTTGCGGTCTTGGGCAACCTGGCGGGTATAACGCTCGATCCCCACTCGTGCGGTATCGACCGCGCTGCGCGCCTGGCTCAACTCGAGCGCCGAGGCTACGCCGACATCGAAGCTGCGCCGAGTAAGTGAGAGGCTTTCCTCATAGGCGTTCAGCGTGTCACGACTCACCTGCAACAGAGCCTGATCGGCCTGCAAGGTCAGCCAGGCATTGGCAACGCTCGCGATCAGACTGATCCGGGTGCTCCGCTGTGCTGCCTCGGTGGCGAAATACTGCTGTAGCGCCTGTTCACGCAGACTACCCAGGCGCCCGAACAAGTCCAGTTCCCACGAGACACCGAGCGTCGCGCTGTACTGGCTGCTGATGGCACCGTCGCCGGTCTGGTTCAGATCTCCAGGCGTTCGAGTACGACTGCCGGCCGCGTCGCCACTTACCAGCGGCAGCAGATCGGCCCGCTGAACACGGTAGAGCGCGCGATACGCATCGACATTTAGCGCCGCAACCCGAAGGTCGCGGTTGTTCTCCAGGGCCACGCGTATCAACTCACGCAGCGCGGGATCCCTGAAGAAGGCCTGCCACTCCATCTCCATCTGCCGCCCTTTCACCGCACTGGCAGAGCCGATGTAAGCCTCGCCCTCGGGCCAGGACTCAGGCGTTGGTGCGTCGGGGCGCTGGTAATCAGGCATTAACGAGCAACCGCTTAGCGCTGCCATCAGCGCCAGGCTCAGTACTGACTTGTTCATTGCGCCTCTCCGTTTTGCTCGTCGCCCACAGTCTTTTTGCGCTTACCCAGCGAAGACACCAGCACATAGAACAGCGGCACCCAGAAGATCGCCAACAGCATGGCGCTGAGCATGCCGCCGATCACACCTGTACCGATCGCATGTTTGCTGCCGGCACCCGCCCCGCTGGAGATCGCCAGCGGAAGTACGCCAAGCATGAATGCCAGTGAGGTCATGATGATAGGACGTAAACGAATGCGGCAGGCTTCGATCGCCGCCTCGGTTAGTGTCATGCCCTGCTCGTGCAAGGTCTTGGCGAACTCGACGATCAGGATTGCGTTACGCGCCGACAAGCCTACGGTGGTCAGCAGACCGACCTGGAAGAAGACGTCATTCGACAACCCGCGCCCCATGGTGAACGCCAGTGCGCCAACAATACCCAGCGGCACAACGAGCATGACCGAGAGCGGAACCGACCAACTCTCGTACAGGGCCGCAAGCGCGAGGAATACCACCAGCAGCGACAGGGCATACAGTGCCGGCGCCTGCGATCCCGACAAACGCTCTTCATAGGACTGGCCAGTCCATGAGAACCCAATGCCAGCCGGCAACTGCGCGGCGATCCGCTCGACCGCAGCCATAGCCTCGCCGGAGCTGTAGCCTGGTGCAGCCGCTCCCAGAATTTCCATCGCCGGCACGCCATTGAAACGAGTCAGCTTAGGCGGGCCATACGTCCACTCACCGGTGGCGAATGCGGTGAAGGGCACCATCTCGCCTGCGGCGTTGCGCACATACCATTTGCCGAGATCCTCCGGGTTCATCCGTGAAGTGGGTTCGCCCTGCATGTAGACGCGCTTGACCCGACCCCGATCGATGAAGTCATTGACGTAACTCGAGCCCCACGCAATCGATAGGGAGTCGTTGATCGCGGCAAGGGAAACCTGAAGAGCACGTGCCTTTTCGTCGTCGATGATCAGCCGATACTGCGGTTCGTCGCGCATCCCGTTGAAACGAACGCCGGTGAGCGCTGGGTCCTCTGCGGCCAGCTGCATGAACTGGTCACGCGCCTTGCTCAGTGCATCATGGCCGAGCCCGGCCTGGTCCTGCAGATATACGTCGAACCCGGTGGCGTTGCCCAACTCCATCACCGCAGGCGGCGCGAAGGCGAACACCATGGCATCGCGAAGACTGAAGAAGTACCCCTGGGCACGCTCAGCCAGCTCGAAGACACCCTGCCCGGGCTCGGTCCGTTCTTCCCATGGCTTGAGCATAATGAAGGCCATGCCTGAACTCTGGCCGCGGCCCGCGAAGTTGAAGCCGGTAATGGTGAACACCGAATTGACCGTCTCGCTTTCCTCGGTCAGCAGATAATCCCGCATCTGTTCGACAACCTCCTGGGTGCGGCTCGCGGTCGAACCGGCAGGCGTCTGCACCTGGGCGAACAGCACACCCTGATCTTCCTCGGGAAGAAAGGCAGTGGGAATGCGGGTGAACATCCAGATCATGATGCCGACAATGAGCAGATACATCAGCAGATAGGGCGCCTTGCGCCGCAACACAGCTTTCACACCACGCTCGTAGCGCAGGGTGCCGCGCTCGAAGGTGCGGTTGAACCAGCCGAAGAAACCGCGTTTGCCCTCATGATCGCCGCTATGCGGTTTGAGGATGGTGGCGCACAGCGCTGGCGTGAAAATCAGCGCGACCAAGACTGAGAGCACCATGGCCGAGACGATGGTGATGGAGAACTGACGATAGATAACCCCGGTAGAGCCACCGAAAAACGCCATCGGCAACAGTACAGCGGAAAGCACCACACCGATGCCTACCAGCGCGCCCTGGATCTGACCCATCGACTTGCGCGTCGCTTCCCGCGCCGAAAGCCCCTCCTCGCGCATCACCCGTTCGACGTTCTCCACCACCACGATGGCATCGTCCACCAGCAGACCGATCGCCAGAATCATGGCGAACATGGTGAGCGTGTTGATGCTGTATCCAAACGTCAGCAGGATCGCAAAAGTGCCGAGGATCACCACTGGCACAGCCAACGTCGGGATCAGCGTTGCCCGCAGGTTCTGCAGGAATAGGAACATCACCAGGAACACCAGCACGAAGGCTTCGATCAAGGTATGCACTACGCCTTCGATGGAGGCCGAGATGACCGGTGTGGTGTCGTAGGGGTAAACCACCTCGACGCCAGGCGGGAAGAAAGGCTCCAGCTCGGAGATCGTCTGACGGACCGCTGTCGCGGTATCAAGCGCGTTGCCACCCGCCGCCAGGCGTATCCCCAAACCTGCTGCAGGCCGGCCGTTGTACTCGGCGCGAATTGCATAGCTTTCGGCACCGAGCTCGACCTTGGCCACGTCACGCAGGCGCACCTGTGATCCATCGGCGTTGACCTTCAGCAAGATCTTCTCGAACTGCTCCGGCGTCTCCAGACGGGTCTTGCCAATGATCGTGGCGTTGAGCTGCTGGGTTTCCACCGCCGGCAAACCACCAAGCTGACCGGATGAAACCTGGACGTTCTGCTCCTGGATCGCAGACCGGACGTCCACTGCGGTCAGTTGGTACTGCTGCAGTTTGGCCGGGTCTAACCAGATCCGCATCGCATACTGGGCGCCGAACACCTGGAAGTCACCGACACCTGGCGTACGGGAGATCGGATCCTGCACATTGGCCACGATGTAGTTGGCCAGGTCGAAGTTGCTCTGCTGTCCGTCCTTGGACACCAGCGCCACCACCATCAGGAAGTTGCGCGCCGACTTCGACACACGTATGCCCTGCTGCTGAACCGCCTGCGGTAGCAGGGGCGTGGCGAGCTGCAGTTTGTTCTGTACCTGTACCTGCGCGATGTCAGGGTCGGTGCCCTGCTCGAATGTCACGTTGATCGTCATGCTGCCATCGGAGTTACTTTCCGATGAGATGTAACGCAGACCATCGAGGCCATTGAGCTGCTGCTCGATGACCTGGACGACGGTGTCCTGAACCGTTCGCGCCGAAGCGCCCGGATAGTTGACCGAAATCGACACGTTCGGCGGTGCGATGCTCGGGTACTGGTTGACTGGCAGTTTGAGGACTGCCAACGCTCCGGCAAGCATCAGCACCAGGGCAATCACCCAGGCAAAGATGGGCCGGTCGATGAAGAACTTGGACATGTCTGATTATCCCTCTTGGCCAGCGGCGGCTGCGCCAGCCTGGCCATTGCTCTGCCCGGCCTGCTTGACGTTACCGGCTGGCTGCGCATTGACCTCGACACCTGGGCGAATGAACTGCAGCCCTTCGGTAATCACGCGATCACCTGGCTGCAAGCCTTCGCTCACCAGCCAGCGATTGCCGACTGCACGCTCGGTCTTGATCTGGCGTAGTTCGACCTTGTTGTCGGCGCCTACAACCATCGCGGTCGGCTCACCACGAGCGTCACGGGTAACGCCCTGTTGAGGCACCAGCAATGCCTGCTCTCGAACACCGGCCGGCAAGCGCGCGTGAACGAACATGCCAGGCAGCAGCTCTTTCTCAGGATTCGGAAACTTGGCGCGTATGGTGACCGAACCCGTGCCTTCGTCGACCGACACTTCGGAGACTTCCAGCGTACCGTCATGCGGATATTCGGAGCCGTCCGGCAAGATCAGCCGGGCCTTGGCCGCGCTGTCCCCGGCCTGCTGCAGCCGGCCGCTTTCCAGGTCGCGCCGCAGGGCAATCAAGTCCTGCACCGGCTGGGTCACATCGACATAGATCGGATCGAGCTGCTGGATGGTCGCCAACTCCTGCGCCTGGCCATTGCTGACCAACGCCCCTTCGGTCACCGCGGAGCGGCCTATACGCCCGGAGATGGGCGCAAGTACTTTGGTATAGCGAACATCGATTTTTGCCCGTTCCAGCTCAGCCTGGGCCTGCAGAGACGCAGCCCGAGCCTCATCATGGGCTTGCTGGCTCACCGCCTGTTCCTTGACCAGCAGCGCATAGCGATCAGACAGCGACTTGGCCGACGCCAGCCGCGCCTGAGCACTTTTCAGGGTGGCCTCGTATACGGCCGGATCGATCTGATAGAGCTGCTGACCCTTCTTTACTTCACTCCCTTCTGTGAACAGGCGCTTCTGAATGATACCGCTGACCTGCGGCCGGACCTCAGCAACGCGGAAGGCTGTGGTTCGGCCCGGCAGCTCCGTTGTCAGTTCGAACGGCTCAGCTCCGAGTGTCACGATGCCAACCTGAGGGGCCGGCTTCCCCGCCGGCGCCGCCGCTTGTTCGTCCTGACAACCGCTGAGCAGTGCTACGGCGACGAAAAGTGGAATCAGAACAGCACTGGCTGGTTTGATCAGCATCGGGAGTGACCTCATTGAACAAATGGCCCTAGAGCAGAACAGCCTGGGCAGACTCGAATGGCAGAATGCGGCGAATATACTTACATGCAGTATTGTTTGTAAACAGGCGATTGCGTCTCCGACGGGCTATCGCGCCGATACCGATGCTGCCAAGCAACGCCTGCAAGATGCCTGTACGCGGCCCTGACGACCGCACAAAAAGCAGAACGCCGGCTTACGCCGGCGCCTGGTGACTATTGTCGATTACTGGCGAATGCCTTCGACCGAGATGATCAGATCAACTGACTGCGAAGCCGGTCCAAGATCCATTTTGATATCGAAGTCTTTCAACTTGAGCGTCGTCGTGCCTTCAAAGCCTGCACGGTAGCCGCCCCATGGGTCCTTGCCTTCACCGAGGAACTTGGCCGCAATGACCACCGGCTTGGTGACGCCGTTTAGGGTCAGATCGCCCGTGATATCTGCAGTACCGTCACCCGTCGGCTTGACCGAGGTGGACTCGAATGTCGCCGTTGGGTGCTCAGAGACGTTCAGGAAATCCTCGCTGCGCAGATGCTTGTCACGCTCGGCATGGTTGGAAAAGACGCTGTCCGTCTTCAGCGTTACCTTCACGCTGCTTGCTTCAGGCTTCGCGGCATCGAAGCTGAAGCTGCCGTCGAACTCCCTGAAGGAGCCCCAAAGCCAGCTATAACCCAGGTGGCTGATCTTGAAGTTAACGAAGGCGTGCTGGCCTTTGGTGTCGATCGCGTAGTCAGCGGCAAACGCCTGGCCAGCAAGCATCATCGAGCCCAGGGCCAGTGCAGCGAAGCTTTTCTTCAACATGGAATACTCCTTTCGAGGTTTGTCAGGCATCGGCGCGTCCGAACATTCGCTTGAGCGTCGGATCGCGATCGATGAAATGGTGCTTCAGAGCCGCCAGGGCATGCAGACCGGAGAAAATCACCAGTCCCCAGGCGAGGTATTCGTGGATCAGTCCGGCTATGTCTTCCTGATCCGGAATCGAGGTGATCAGCGCAGGCACTTCGAACCAGCCGAACACGCTGATGCTGCGGCCGTCTGCCGTGGAAATGAGGTAGCCCGAAATCATCACTGCGAACAGCCCAAGGTAGAGCACGCCGTGACCCGCCTTGGTCGCCAACCGCGTCAATCGGCCGTGGCTAGCAAGTGGCGCTGGGCCGCTGCTAAGGAAGCGCCAGGTGACGCGCAGAATCATCAGGGCCAGCAAGAGCAAGCCGATACTTTTGTGGATGTCCGGCGCCGTGCGGTACCAGCTGCTGTAATAGGTCAGCCCGACCATCCAATAACCCAGCGCAAACAGGCCGACTACGGCAACCGCTACCAGCCAGTGCATCGTGATGCTGACCAGACCGTAGTTAGTGGAAGAGTTTCGCCATTGCATTGCTAAGTCCCGAACTGATTGACGCGCTTAGCCTAACGGCTAACAGATCGAAATGAATCGCATTTTTTCGTTTCAAAATATCGGCCCGGTAGATAGGTCCGCTTTCGTTGAACGGACCGCCGCGCGGTTTCTGCTAGGCTGCGCCGATGTCTATACCAAGGAGCAACGATGAGCCTGAATGACAGCTGGATGCAGCGTGACCTGTCCGTGCTCTGGCACCCCTGCACTCAGATGAAAGATCACGAGCAGCTTCCTCTGATTCCGATCCGGCGCGGCGAGGGCGTGTGGCTTGAGGATTTCGATGGGAAACGCTATCTGGACGCCGTCAGCTCCTGGTGGGTCAATGTATTCGGACACGCCAACCCGCGCATCAACCAACGCATCAAAGACCAGCTCGATCAGCTCGAACACGTCATGCTTGCCGGCTTCAGCCACCAGCCGGTGGTCGAACTGTCGGAGCGGCTGGTCAACATCACTCCTGCCGGGCTCGATCGGGTGTTCTACACCGATAATGGATCGACCGGCATTGAAGTCGCGCTGAAGATGAGCTTCCACTACTGGCGCAATATCGGACGCCCAGGCAAGCAGCGGTTCGTCACCCTGACCAACAGCTACCACGGCGAAACGGTCGCAGCCATGTCGGTAGGCGATGTGGCGCTGTTCACCGACACCTACAAGCCGCTCTTGCTGGACACGTTTAAGGTACCGAGCCCGGATTGCTACCTGCGTCCAGAAGGCGTGAGCTGGGAAGATCATTCGCGCACCATGTTCGCCCATATGGAGCAAACCCTGGCCGAGCACCATGACGACATTGCGGCAGTGATCGTCGAGCCCCTGATCCAGGGTGCAGGCGGCATGCGCATGTACCACCCGATCTACCTCAAGCTGCTACGAGAGGCCTGTGACCGGTACGAGGTGCATCTCATCCATGATGAGATTGCGGTAGGCTTCGGCCGCACCGGCACCATGTTTGCCTGCGAGCAAGCCGGGATCACACCGGACTTCCTTTGTCTGTCAAAGGCATTGACCGGCGGCTACCTGCCCATGGCCGCTGTGCTGACCACCGACAAGCTGTACCAGGCGTTCTATGACGATTACTCGACCTTACGGGCCTTTCTTCATTCGCACACCTATACCGGCAATCCCCTGGCCTGCGCGGCGGCGTTGGCCACCCTCGACATCTTCGAGCAAGACAACATCCTAGAGGCCAACAAAGTGTTGGCAACCCGCATGGCCAAGGCCACCGCACACCTGAGCGATCACCCGAACGTGGCCGAGGTGCGCCAGACCGGCATGGCCGTTGCCATCGAGATGGTGCAGCACAAAGCCAGCAAAACTCCCTATCCCTGGCAAGAACGCCGCGGCTTGAAGGTCTACCAGCACGCTCTGCAACGTGGCGCATTGTTACGCCCGCTGGGCAGCGTGGTGTACTTCCTGCCGCCCTATACCATCACCAAGGAGCAGATCGACTTTCTTGCCGACGTGGCTACCGAAGGCATCGATATTGCGACACGCGCGGCAATCAGCGTTGCTCTGGCACCGGGCGCGCCCAGCACATTCCACGATCCCGGCTAGCACCGACACAGGCTTTGGGCTTCAGGGTACACGGCCGACGCTATAAACTGCCGCCCCAACCTTCGACCGTAGCTTTCCGATGCGCATATCCCGACTCTTCATCGACACGCCTCTCTCACTTGGTACATGCGAGCTACCGGAAGCTTCAGCGCATTACCTCAGCCGGGTTCTGCGACTGCCCGTGGGCGCTGGAGTGCAGCTGTTCGACGGCAGCGGCCAGGAGTTCTGCGGCGAACTGGTGGAGGTGAGCAAGAAGCATGTGAAGGTCCGACTGCATGAGCAGCGCCCTGGCTTGCCCGAATCAAAGCTGAAGATCCACCTGGGCCAAGGGCTGTCGCGCGGCGAGCGTATGGATTGGGCCATTCAGAAAGCGACCGAATTGGGCGCTGCGGAAATCACGCCAATCGTCAGCGAGCGCTGTGAAGTACGGCTGAATGACGAACGTGCCGATAAGCGCTTGGCGCACTGGCGCCAGATCGCCATAAGCGCATGCGAACAGTGTGGACGTTCGGTCGTCCCGACCATTCACTCACCAATGCCACTGCAGGATTGGCTGGAGCTGGACGCGGAGCTGAAACTGGTCCTGCATCCGGTAGCTGAGCCGCTATCCTCGCATCGCCCACCGGCTACATTGGCGTTTCTCATTGGCCCTGAAGGCGGCTTGAATGACGCCGAGGTTGAACTGGCGCGCAATGCAGGGTTTCAACCGGCCCGCCTCGGGCCACGAGTATTGCGCACAGAAACCGCCCCAGTCGTGGCACTTAGCATCGCGCAGCAACTCTGGGGTGATTTCCAGCCGGACGCCTGAGCGGAAAACACGGCAGTTGCCCTGACGACCGGCCCGACACGACCGGCATGTCCCGACTCAGATCAGGCCGGCGTCCGCCAGTTTCTGCTCCAGCGCGATAAGGTCCGGTATGCGCGCCTGAACATCGCCAAGGTTGACCGCATCCAACTCCAGGGGGGCCAACGGGACGTCCGAGCGTGCCAAATTTGGGTCAACCTTGACCGAGCGCGGGATACCCTGAACCAGCAAAGCAATGAACTTCACATGATCACGCCCACCCAGGGCATTTAGCACGGCTACGCGCGAACCGGCCCCGGTGCTGGGTTGACCGCCCGATGCCGCCTCGAAGGACAACAGCGGCAATGTCAGGTCTCGCCACGACACCTGCCCAAGGAACCAGGGCGGGGTGCCTTGCGCCGACTGCGGAGCGCGATAAGGAATAAGCTCCGCTAACGCGACGTTTGGCACTAGCAACATTCGGTCGGCTAAGGGGACCAGAAGCCCGGTTAGGCTGGCAGAGGTATCCTGAGTGATAGCGGCTTGACTCATAGGTTATCCAGTTGCAATGCCACAACGGGCTGGCTGGCCTGTTGCGCAAAATGATTGACCAAGGCCTGAGCCAGCTCGCGAGGGTCACCGCTGAGCGAGCTATATCCACCCTCGCGGAGGCTGTCGGGCATGCTCGAGCAGACGCAAGAGTCGGCTCGTTGGGTCCAGACCCTGCCGCCCTGACGTAAAACATAGGCGGCTGCGGCATTGCCATCGCTGCCCATGCCGCTGAATGCGATAACACCGCAACGATCACCGAACTGCTGAGCCAGATTAAGCATCATCTGATCGATGGACGGACTATAGGGCTCGGGCCAGCTTCGCCCATGGAGCAGCATGGCGCCATCCTTGCCGAACCCCATCTCCTCGCTGATAGGCGCCACGACCACCTCTCCGCAACGTATCGAGTCGTTTGCACGACTTTGATTAACGCTCCACTGACTGTGTCGCCCCACCGCTTGCGATAGGGCCGATTCGAAGCTTGCCTCGATATGCTGGGCGTAGACGAAGCCAACCGGCAGCCCTACCGGCAGCGCATCAAGAAAAGCCTTTACCGCCTCTGGCCCACCCAGCGATGCCGCCAGTAGCCATACTTCGCGGGCAGGTTCCCCGGCGATCGAATCAGCCGCAGCCAGCAGCGTGCCGGGCAACGCCAGGCGGGTGGCACGTTCCGCTTCTCCACGCAACCCCTCAAGACGTGGGCCCACAACTCGAGAAGGGTCGCCAACCAACCGCTTCAGCTTGCCAAACATGCGCCGTTCCCAGCGCGGATAATGTTCGGAGTGGCGCTCCGGCGCGTGCCCCTCGCCAAACAAAACCGGACAGCTGTCCCGCTCGAGCAAGGCATTGACCAGCGGCGAATCTTCCGTCTGCGCCAGATCGACCAGCCACAGGTCGGCTTGCGCTGCCACCAAGTCTGATTCTTCAATCCGTGCCGGGTCGCAGTTGAGCACGACGTTGTAACCATTGGCGCTCAAGGCCTGCTGCAACACATGGCGCTGCAACGAAGTGTCTGCGATCACTCCGATGCGGGCGGGGCTGACTTCACTCATGACGCGGAACCAATTTCTGGATTGTCTCGAGTAGCAGCGATTCCTGATAAGGCTTTCCAAGGTACTCGTTCACACCGATGGCCATGGCCCTATCCCTGTGCTTTTCGCCGGTTCGCGAGGTAATCATGATGATGGGCAGATCCTTCAGATGCTCATCGTGGCGCACCAGCGTCGCTACTTCGAAACCGTCCATCCGCGGCATCTCGATATCCAGCAGGATGATGTCCGGCTTGCGCTCCTGCAGCTGCGTGATTGCGTCGACACCATCCTTGGCCGTCAGCACGTTCATTCCGTTCCGCTCTAGGAGGCGGCTGGTGACCTTGCGCACAGTCACCGAATCGTCAACGACCATCACCAGCGTTGGCCGATCAACTTCAATATCGGCCGGTTCGTCTTCGCCGAGCAGGCGCAATGGTTGCTGCTGGGTGAGCAAATGCGCATGCAGAACACGGATTGTCGCGAGCAGATCGAGGATCACAACAACTCGGCCATCGCCGAGGATGGTCGCACCGGAAATACCTGGCACAGTGGCAAATTGCGGCCCCAAGCCCTTCACCACAATTTCTCGGGAACCGGCGAGGCTATCGACCTGTACCGCCACACTGTGGTCATTCGAACGCACCAGGATTACCGGCAACGGCAGGCTTTGCCCGACCAGCTTTGGCCGCTGACCGTTGTTCAGCAGCTCGCCTAAGTAGCGCAACTCATAGGTCTGTCCCGCATACTCGAAGCGCGATGCACCTGGCTGGTAATAGGCTTCGAGTTCGTAAGGCGACACACGCACGATACCTTCGATCGTGTTCAGCGGAATCGCATAAAGATCCTCGCCGGAATACACCATCAGAGCCCGATTGACCGACACAGTGAATGGCAGGCGGATCAGGAAGCGTGTTCCTTTGCCAAGCGTAGACTCGATACTCATGGAGCCCCCGAGCTGCTTGACCTCGGAATGCACCACATCCATGCCGACGCCACGCCCGGATATCTGCGTCACTTGCTCGGCGGTCGAGAAACCGGCCTCGAGAATGAACTGCAGCACGTCATGGTCCGACAGTTCGATGCCGGGCTGCATCAAGCCGCGCTCGATCGCCTTGCGGCGAACGGCTTCAAGGTTGATGCCTGCACCGTCATCGCTCAAGGCCAGCACGATATCCCCGCCTTCACGGCTCAGGTCCAGGCGAATGTTGCCCTGCTCGGGCTTACCTGCTGCGACACGCTTGGCGCCGACCTCAATACCGTGGTCAACCGCGTTGCGCAGCATATGCTCCAATGGCGCAACGATGCGCTCGAGTACGCTGCGGTCCATCTCACCTGTCGCATTGCCCACCTGGAACTCGACCTGCTTGCCTAGCTCGCCAGCCACCTGACGAACGATCCGGCGCAAACGAGGCACCAGCCGATCGAAGGGAACCATGCGGGTGCGCATGAGGCCTTCCTGCAGCTCCGTGTTGACCCGCGCCTGCTGCAGCAGCAAGGTTTCCGCGTCGCGATTACGCGCGGCCAGGGTTTCCTTTAGATCCAGCAGGTCCGATGCCGACTCGAACAGTGCGCGTGACAGCTGCTGCAACTGCGAATGCCGGTCCATTTCCAGCGGATCGAAGTCGTCGTAGCCTGCACGCTCGGCTTCAGCCTGATAGCTGCTAAGAATCTGCGCCTGGGTTTCGGTGTCCAACCGTCGCAACTGGTCGCGAACCCGCTCGATAGTGGCTTCCATCTCTCCCAAGGTGAAGCCAACGTCGCTGACCTGCTGCTCAACCCGACCGCGGAAAATTGATGTTTCGCCCGCCAGGTTGACCAATCCCTCCAAAAGGTCCGCAGGCACCTTGACCAGTTCCTGCGGTGCGCGGCGTGAAGCAGCATCCAGTGCAGCCTGTTCGGCGCGGCGGATGAATGGCAGAACCTTAGCCGGCGAGGTGCTGATCGGAGCCTGAGCACTGGCGGCCACGATAGGCGTTTCGAGCACGATGACGGACAAGCTTGAGTGCTCCGCCTGCGCATTTTCCTGCGGCTGTGAGTCTGTCTCCAGATCGGGCTCAGTTATCAGCCGCGAGCGCATCGACTCGACTTCTTTGAGCAATGCGTCATAGCTGCCCTGCACGTCCAGAAACAGGCTGTCAGTCCATGGACCGCCTTGCAGTTGCGCCTCGCTCAGACGTTGCTCCAGGTCATGCGCCATGTCGCCCAGCCGAACTTGAGCCGCCAGCCGCGCACCACCTTTCAGGGTATGGAGCACCCGCATCATGTCGGCCAGAGGCGCGACGCCATCACCTGTGGCTTCCCAGCGCCCGAGAGCGGACTCCATTTCCTCCAGCAGCTCGTCCGCTTCTTCGACGAAAATATCGAGAATCTCGGCTTCGGCAGCGTCTTGGGCGGCATCCTGCGCTGCCTTCAACGCAACGCTGCTGGGCATGCTCAATTGCTCTTCAGGGTTCGCCCGAAAACGCTGAATGGTTGCGATCAGGTCTTGTCCGTCCGGCAGCTCACGGAAAGCGCGCACGGCATCGAGCATCGCCGCGAGCCGGTCATGGCATGTTTGCAAGAGGGCGAACAAGGTTGGACTGGCGCGGTAATGACCGGCGCACAGCCCCTCGTAGAGGTACTCCAATTCGTGGGCCAGATCACCGATCTCGCGTATGTCCGCCATCCGCGCACCGCCTTTCAGGGTGTGCAGATCCCGTTGCAACGCTTCGATCTCAAAACTATTGTCCACATCATCGATCCAGCGTTGAAGCGATGCTCCGGCGCGCTCGATGATGTCAAAGCCTTCCTCTAGAAAGATCTCTACCAGCTCTGGATCGCGGTTTTCCCAGCTGCCTGCTCCTGCCTTGCCTGGCTCCGCCGCCGAAGTCGGCTCCGGCGATTCGGCCGGTTCCGGCTCTTCGGGTAGCTCTACGATGACCTGCTCGACTGGCTGGACCAACGCTTCAAAGGGGATAGCGTCGCCCGATGCACGTTCGTCCTCACGTTCATCGGTTTCCGCAGCATGCCCGAGAAGGGAATCATCGGGCCCATGCGCAGCTTCCAACTGCTCTGAATCACCAGCCGCAAACTCAGCCCTCTGCGGGTCCTTGTCGACCATTTGCATTTCGTCATCGGACGAAACAGCCGGGTCGAAGCTCGGTGCGATCCCTTGCCGATAAGCGCGAATATGCTCGATTAGCCGCGCAGCGGGGTCCATTGGCTTGTGCGCCTGGAGCTGCTCAAGTTGAATAGCCAGCTGATCGTGGCTGCGTAGGAGCAGCGAGGCAAGATCATCCGTATGCACGTAGCGACCGTCTGAAAGCCCTTCATAGAGGGTTTCCAGCTCATGCGCGAGATCACCGATCGGCCGAATTTCAGCCATCCGCGCGCCGCCTTTGAGGGTATGCAGGTCACGCAGCAAGGCCGATAACGCCAACTGATTGGCTGGGTCACCCAGCCAGCGTTCCAGCGCGCCGCCAGCGCTTTCCAGCAGATCGACCGCTTCGTCAAGAAAGATCTCGACCATTTCCTCGTCTAGCTCGTCCTGGCCCGAAAAAGGCTCGGCGAGCCAGGCTTCGGCTTCGGCTTCGGCTTCGGCTTCGGCTTCGGCTTGAGGCTGTGTAGCACCGTCCACTGAGTCAAACGTAGCAGACGGCGCCATGGCGCATTCTTCGCCCGGCTGCTCAAAAGTGAGCGGATCAATCGCTTCGGCCAGTAACTGTTGAAGCCGGGCCACCAGCTCCGGCTGTCCGGTCACCTGCAGACCGGCCGCCACCTGATCCATCATGCCAACCAGCGCCTCGTGAGCCTGTTCAACGTCATCGAAGAACCGTGCGCTGACTGCGAGACGACCTTCCTGCACAACCGCATACAGGTCGAGTAACACCTGACACAGCGTGTCGATTTGCGGAAGCTCGGCCATCTGAGCGCCGAGACCAAGCGTCGTCAACTCTTCCAACAACGCCGTTAGCTCCTGCCGCTCGGCAGGATGCTCGCGCCAGCTCTGCAAAAGCGCTTCAGCGTCGAGCAGGATGTTCATGCCCTCGGAGAGAAACATCGCAATCATGCCTGGATCGCGTGGCTCACCCTGTTCTGTATCACCACGCTCGCCAGCGTCCGCCAGCCGTGCCTGATGCAGCGCATGCACGCTGGCTATGAAATCTTCTGCTCCCTCGATCGTTGCCAGTGGCTCACGCTCAAGATTGTCCAGCCCTCGCCTGAGCAGCTGCTCTGCGGTATGTAACAGTTCGGCCTCGGCCAGATCCATCTGTATCAGGTTGGCCTTGAATTCCTTGACCATTCTTTCCAATGGTGTGGCGATCTCTGCCATCGGAAGGATTCCGGCCATGTGCGCGCTCCCCTTGAGGGTATGTAGCGCACGCTGTAAAGGGTCGGTAACTGGTTGCGGCAGTCGTTGCGCGCAATCGGCGAGAAAGTCGACGAGCGTTGCAAGATGCGCTTCTGCCTCGTTGCGGAATATCTCCAGCAACTGCGGATCCAGCACTTCATCAATCACCTCTTCCTGGGCCGGCTGGTCAATCGCGACTCCGCCCTGAGGGTCAGGCTCAGGTGACTCCCCTTTGGCCAAGGCGTGAGCGTTGGCAGCCAACCGATCGACATCGTCGCGCTGGCGTTGTGCCTTCGCTGCAAACTCTTCGACCAAGGTTGGCATCAGAGCCACTACGTCACGTACCAGTTGCTTGACCGGCTCGCCTACGTCAATGCTGCGATCAAGGACCCGATTGAGCAGGTTTTCGACAGACCAGGCGAGTTCGCCAATGATCAACGCACGGACCATGCGCCCGCTGCCCTTGAGTGTATGGAAGGCGCGCCGCACCTCGCCGAGGGCCTCCTTGTCAGAAGGATCGTCACACCAACGTGGCAGGTACTCGGTGATGGTTTCGAGAACCTCGGCGGCTTCCTCGATGAACACTTCGAGCAAGTCATCATCGACTGCCTCCTCACCTTCAGGCGGAGGCAGAAGGCTCGGCGGAACATCCCGAGCAGGGGGATTGACCGAGACGACAGGCGTAGCCATGACGTCTTCCATGGTCAGAGCCGGCTCGTTAGAAGCCGAATGAACCATGGGGCCGGGCAGCACGACTTCAGGCATATCGAGCGCAGCCATCTCGGCTTCGCTCCACTCCAGCTCGTAGCCCGGCGAATCATCGGCAGGCTGTCCTTCGGCAGCGTGCGACGCATCGTCCGCCTGCAAAGACTCCAACTCGGTCAGTTCGAGAGTTTCGCCTGGCCAATCGAACGACTCGGGTTCCGCCACATCGTCGACGCCCAATGCTCCTTGGGTGGCAAGCTCGGTATCAACACTCGGGTGCTGCTCAGAAGGCGGAAAATCTGATCGTATCGAGGCCTGGTCTTGCATTTCGGCAGCAGGCTCGGGGGCCTCCGCGGGCTCGGAAGGCAGCACTTCGATGTCATCGAGCGGATCTGACGGCTCGACGCTCACCTCAGGGCTGGCTTCTCCCAACGCGCTAGAAGGCTGCTCACTGAGCGGATAGCCCAACGCCTGCAGACTCTCTTCAGCGACATCCAGAATCAGGTCGCCCTGCGAGCCGCAGTCTTCGCTGAGACGCTCGAGGTAGTACTCGACGCTGGTTATTGCATCAGCCAGCGTATCCAGACTTTGCCAATCCGGGATCGCCTGCTTCGCTAGCAATTGCTCCTGAATGTAGCGGTTACAGGCATCCAGCAAGGCCGCAGCGCGGGCAAGGGGTACCATTGCGAGCCCGCCGCGGGATTGGGTCAGCAACTCCGGAACACGTGCCAGATGTTGATGATTCCATTGGGAGGCTATGAACTCGATAATCGCGTCTTTCGCCTGTTCCAGACCCGTACGCGCCTCTCGGATAACCAGGCGATGGATCTGGCCGACGTCCGTTGTTGGGAGGTGACTCTCCTCGCCTCGATGCTCGGCTGCGGTGCCCCCAACCATGCCAGCGAGCGTCGCCTCGACGTACAGCAGGGCGCCTGCGACATCCATCAAAGCGGCGTCGTCAGGCTGCTGCTGCCCATTGGCCAAGGCTTCGACCAGGCTGATCTGCTCTAGAATGATCTTACGTGGTTGACCGAAACCGAGCACGGCTAGCGTATCGGCAATCTGCTTGAGCGGCGGCTGCAGCGCGCCAAGCTCAGTGAGCCCCAAGCGGTCGCTGCGTACAAAGAGGTCCAGGCTGTCCTTGACCCGAACCAGCTCCTCACACAACGCGGCCACAACCGAACGCATAGCACCGCGGTCCGGCCCGGCCAGCTGAGCCCGCTCTTCGTCGACTAGCGTGCTGTCAGGCAACGCATCATCCAGACTGTACTCAGCCTTCAAGGCCTGGATGCGGGGCGACTGAGCCGGCGCCTTGGCGATATAGAACAGCAGATTCTTGGTCAGCTCGTCAGGGGCGGCCTGGTTGATGCCCTCTGCGCCCTGAGCAACCAGACGCTTCAGCTCTTTGTCTACCTGCCGTAACAGGTTCCGAACCGTGGTGCCATTAGCGACAGCGCCACTGGCGAGCCCCTCAACCACGCCGGATGCGATCTGCCACAGCGCACCCAACGGCGCATCTTTACAGAGCATTTCCAGACGCGCAAAGACTCGCGCCATGTAGCTTAGGTTGGTAGGTAGATCCTGGTTGCGAATGACCCCAACCAACGCAACCTGCAACATCTGCCGTAGTTTTCGCAGCAAACTTGGCAGATCCTCGGTCTGTCGCTGCGCCAAAAACTCGCCCGACAGGGCCGGCGCCCGCGCGGACATGTTTGGCGAAAACAGGCTGGTTTCCGATAACAGCTTCTCGCCACGCGCCGCCCGAAGATCGTTAAGCAGCGGCAGCACGACCATGGGTAGATCGCGCCGAGCACTCTGGATACGATCCAGATAAACCGGCATCTGCAGAATCGCTTGCATGAGCACTTCAAGCGCTTCGGTCTGGCTGGCGACGCTTTCATCCAACAGCGCACGGGCAAGCTGCTCCATTTCCTCGGCAAGCAGTGCAGCGCCATAAAACTCAACCATCTGCAAAGTGCCAAGCACCTGATGCACGTAGGTCAGACAGAAGCGCATCCGCGTCGAGTCTTGCGGGTTTTCGACGAACGCTTCCAAGGCCTGCCGTGCCTGCTTCAGCGTTTCGGCAATTTCGCCTTTCACCCACTCCAGGGCGACATAATCGTGCCGATCACCCATAGCGACTCCGCTCATAAACATTTCCGGGTAAAGGCCAAAACCTGACTATCAGCCACCGGAACCAGCTCCGGGTGCTGCCAACCGACAACCTCGCCCGCACCAATAACCAGCAATCCTCCCGGCGCCAGGCGCTCGACAAGACGATTGAGGATTTCGCGGCGGCGCCAGCGGCGGAAGTAAATCAACAGGTTCTGACAAAAAATGACGTCCACATCGGACATTGGCGCACCGGCCAGCTCCAGCACGTTAAGTCGGGCAAAGCACACCCTTGCTGCCAGGCTAGGCACTACTTGGAAACGATCACCCGCCAGTGGTTGGAAATACCGCTCGCGTAGGTCGGGGTCCAGCTGCTCGAGCCGACGAAGACCGTAAAGGCCCTCGCGCGAACGGCTTAACGCGCTGAGACTGATATCGGTTCCTATCACACCAAACTGTGTTTCGCCGCCGGCGCACTTGAGCGCCTCTGCGGTACAAATCGCCAACGAGTATGTTTCCTCGCCGCTTGCGCAACCAACGCTCCACAGCGACCAGGGCTGAGCAGCGCTTCGCGACTCGACACGCCCCTTTATGTAATCGGAAAGCACTGCAAACGACGGCGGGTGACGGAAAAAGCGAGTCTCCTGTACCGTCAGGCGGTCCATGAGGGTGGACCATTCCACAGCCCCGCGGGGGCCGTCAGTGACCTGACGGAAATAACTCGCGTAGTCCTGCGCCCCGACTTCGCGCATTCGGCTGCTCAGATTGGTCTGAAGAAAGGCCCGACGCTGCTCGGTCACGACCATACCGGAGCGCTCTTCGAGCAGGGCCTGCCAGTCATTGAATTCCGCCGCCGACATATCAGCCAAGGGTCTCAGTGACCAATCAACACCTGGCTGCATGTCCTGCCCCTTATCCATGAACTTCCACAGCGGGCCATTTCAGGCCGCCGCGTTCTCCAATTCAGGCCTGATCCTGCGCTTCCGGCAGGGTAAAGCCGGATACCGAATGCCGCATTTCATTGGCCATCTTGGCGAGGTTACCAATGCTCCTCGCAGTAGCGGTGGTGCCCGAGGAGGTTTGCGAGGTAATTTCCTGAATGACGTTCATGGTGTTGGAAATATGACCAGCCGACGACGCCTGCTGGCGGGCCGCGTTGGAAATGTTCTGGATAAGCGCCGCGAGGCTCTTGGATACCTTTTCGATTTCCTCCAGAGCAACCCCGGCGTCCTGGGCCAGACGGGCACCTCGAACCACTTCGGATGTAGTCTGCTCCATCGAGATAACCGCTTCGTTCGTGTCGGTCTGAATCGTTTTCACCAGGGCTTCGATCTGCTTTGTTGCAGCAGAGGATCGCTCCGCAAGGCGTTGTACTTCGTCCGCAACTACCGCGAAGCCTCGACCGGCATCACCTGCCATGGAGGCCTGAATCGCAGCGTTCAACGCAAGGATGTTTGTCTGGTCGGCGATGTCGTTAATCAAACTAACGATATCCCCGATCTCCTGCGAGGACTCGCCGAGACGCTTGATTCGCTTGGAGGTGTCCTGAATCTGCTCCCGAATGTTATCCATGCCGGTGATGGTGTTATGCACCACCTCGTTGCCCTTGTTTGCGATCGCTACCGAGCGCTCAGCTACCGCCGAGGATTCGGCGGCGTTGGCCGATACCTGGTCAATCGACACCGCCATTTCGTTGATCGCCGCCGATGCACCGGCAATTTCCTGAGCCTGATGCTCGGATGCCTCGGCCAGATGCATCGCAGTCGCCTGGGTTTCCTGGGCCGCACCAGAGACCTGTACGGCGGTCTGGTTGATCGTTTCAACCAAGTCTCGCAACTGGTCAATGGAATAGTTGATCGAGTCGGCGATGGCGCCGGTGAAGTCTTCGGTAACCGTGGCAGCTACCGTCAGGTCACCGTCAGCCAGATCGCCGATTTCGTCGAGCAGACGCAAAATCGCTGTCTGGTTACGCTCGTTCTTTTCCGCGGTCTCGCTCAACCGACGACGTGTAACCTGGACCATGACCAGGCCGATCAACAGAATTGAAGCCAGTGCCAATGCACCAAGGACATAGCCAGCCAGTGTATTGACGTAACGGGCTTCGGCACGATTTTGAAGCCCTTGGGTCAGTTCGGACGTTTTGTCGAGCAGGGTCTGCGAGACTTCGAAAATACTGTTCGATGACTCACGCACCTGGAACAGTTCCGGTGAAGTTTCCAGGATTTCATCCACTGATCCGGACACGAACTGGAACAGCTCAGAGATTGCCGCCAGCCGATCCAATGCTTCGACGTCGCTCACCCGGGTGATCCCCATGGCCTCGTTGCCTTCGAGCATGGCGCTGAGGACGCGACCGAACAGGCTGGCGTCACGACCAAACATATCTGCAGCCTGCACTGAGTCCTGGTCGCCGGAAAGTACCTTGTTGACCGAGCCCAGAATACGTTCCGCGAGCAGCGACTGACGCTGCGCTACGGAAACCTGAGCGGCAGGGGCACCACTTTCGAGAAGGATGTCCACGACCTCCTCATACTCGACCTGAAGCTGGGGGATGGTTTCGGCCAGGGTCGCAGCAACCTGGTGCAAGGACAGTACGGTTTGTTCGCTGGCAAGGATCGCGTCAGTGTTTTGCCGCAGCGTATCCCAATCCTGCTGCACTGCCGCCACCTCAGACTGAAGCGACTCCGGCACCGCTGGCAGCCCAATGCGCTCATCACCGACGGAGAGATAGCTCCAACGCTCGCTGAAGTCATTGCGAGCATCTTTCAGCGAGTCGAATGCTTCGGCAGTACCAGTGGCCGCCTCAACCGCGTTCTTCGCAATACGCTGGGAGAGAACTCGCAGCTCACCTGCGTGTCCAACATATTCGTTATCGTAGTCGGCCTGTGTATTGATGTACGCAAAGTTCACGAACAGCAGCACCATCGACACGATCAGGAGGATAAACAGGCCAGCAATCAACGTATTGCTACGTACACCTGCCAACAATGCATTCGCGTTCATTTTTTTCATTTTTTCCGGCCCCCGCCTGGACCACCCGTACGTTTCCTTCCAAGAACCAAAAGGCCGGCATCAGCCGACCCCACCTAAATCAATACGCCACGTCCAGGAATTTCTGGTGCGCGGCAAGCGCGTGCGGACTGAAGACCAGCCAGGGCTGCTCACGCTGAAAAACACCATGAATGAATGGTTGAATCGATGCCTCAACAGGTGGCAGCTGTTCGGAAAAAGCATCTACCGGAAAATGCTGCATGCCGAACACTTCATCGACCGTCAATCCCGCAAACACTTCCTGGTGGTCCACCACCAGCACGCGCCGCTGCTTGCGTAGCGGCGATAACTCCAGTCCTAGATAGCCGCACAGATCCATGATAGGCAAAAGCCTGCCGCGGACGTTGGCAACCCCTTTCACCCAGGCTTTCACTCCGGGGAGCAGGGTATAGCGCGGCTCGTGGAGTATTTCGCCAACCTCCCCCATCGGGGCAACGAACAGTCGGCCACCCATCCGGAAACCTATACCTGCCCATGTCTGGACAGCTTCTTGCTGCGACGGCAATCCGGCAGCCAAAGCCCTACAACGGCTGTCGATCTCCAAGAGTCGCTGAAAAGGCGAAGGCGTATCCGACATGCTGGCAACTTCCTTTGTCCGAATCCCGAAATCGTCGATTAACCGGCAAGTACGGCGCTCAGGGTCTTCAGCAGTGTCGCTTCGTCCACAGGCTTGGTTAGGTAATCCTTGGCACCTTGACGCTTGCCCCAGACCTTATCGGTTTCCTGATCCTTGGTGGTCACAATGATCACCGGAATGTGACTGGTTTCAGCATCTTTGGTCAGTTGGCGAGTTGCCTGAAAACCGTTCAGGCCGGGCATTACGATATCCATCAAAACCGCGTCCGGTTTCTCCTGGCGCGCAAGCGCTACGCCATCGGCACCGTTTTCGGCCTTGAGCACGACGTGTCCATGCTTTTCCAGCATGGCTGTCAGCTTGTACATCTCGGTCGGCGAGTCATCAACAATCAGAACGCGAGCCATGGTTTCTCCGTGGGAAAGGCTTCAGCGGCACACAGGGCCGGACTTCAGGATACTTGCTCAACCGGTGAAAAATCCGGCACATGGGCCTTGATAGCACCGAGCAACTCTTCTTTGCTGAACGGTTTGGTGAGGTACTGGTCCGACCCCACGATCCGCCCCTTGGCCTTGTCAAACAAACCATCCTTCGAGGACAGCATGATCACCGGCGTGGACTTGAAAGAACTGTTGTTCTTGATCAGCGCGCAGGTCTGATAACCATCAAGCCTGGGCATCATGATATCGACGAAGATGATGCGCGGGTGACTATCCGCGATCTTGGCAAGCGCATCGAAGCCATCCACCGCCGTGATCACATCACAACCTACTTTCTTCAGTAGCGTTTCGGCAGTGCGACGAATCGTTTTCGAATCGTCGATCACCATGACCTTCAAGCCCTCGGAGTGCTGTTCCATTTCGCCCTACCATCGCCTCGGTGAGTCGTAGTTTATCGTTATGTCAGTGCGCCGGAGGCCCTGTCATCGATGGGCTGCACCCAATCGCCGGACCTTTTTAGCACACTCCTCAAATGCAAGCTATCTGCCGCCGGAGCAGCGGGATTTTCCTTGACCCAGCGCACAACCGCGGCCAATCTGCGTCGGCATTTCAAGCCTCTGCAGCCCCTGCTGCCACTCGTTGGAGACCACCACATGACTGTTCGCGTCGGGATCATCATGGACCCAATCGCGCAGATCGCATTCAAGAAAGACAGCTCCCTGGCCATGCTGCTGGCAGCCCAGGACCGCGGCTGGACGATCTATTACATGGAACAGCGCGATCTTTACCAGCTTGCCAGCGAGGCGCGGGCCCGCATGCGCCCGATCCAGGTCTTCAACGACCCCCAACGCTGGTACGAAACAGGGGAAGAGGTCGACGGCGCTCTTGCCGATCTCAATGTCATCCTGATGCGCAAGGACCCGCCCTTTAATAGCGAGTATGTCTATGCCACCTACCTGCTGGAGCTTGCCGAGCAGGCCGGCACGCTGGTGGTGAATAGTCCGCAGAGCCTGCGCGATTGCAACGAGAAATTCTTTGCCACCCAGTTTCCGCAATGCACCCCACCAACCCTTGTCAGTCGGCGGTCCGACATTCTGCGGGAGTTTGCTCGCGAGCAGCGTGACATCATTCTCAAACCGCTGGATGAAATGGGTGGCGCATCGATTTTCCGCCACCGCGAAGGCGACCCGAACCTTTCCGTGATTCTCGAAGTACTGACCGAGCATGGTAGTCGCCAGATTATGGCGCAGCGTTACATACCGGCCATCAATGAGGGCGACAAGCGCATCCTGATGATTGACGGCGAGCCGGTGCCCTATTGCCTAGCGCGCATTCCGGCAGCGGGCGAAACACGGGGCAATCTTGCTGCCGGCGGACGCGGCGTCGCCCAGCCACTTTCTGAGCGCGATAAGGAGATCGCCGCGATTGTCGGGCCAGAGTTGCGCAAACGCGGGCTGCTTTTCGTCGGACTGGACGTGATCGGTGATTTCCTTACCGAGATCAACATTACCAGCCCGACCTGCATTCGTGAGATCGACAATGCGTTCGATACCCGCATCGGCGAGCGCCTGGTGGACGCTATCGCTGCAAAATTGAGCAGACCCAACGTTTAGTGACAAGGCGGTTGGCCTAGCCGACCGCCTCTCCACCGAACGCTTCCTGTGTTTGGGGCGACCCATCGTCACGCCGACCCATCAAAGCTGCCGCCTGGTTCATAGACTTTTACGGTCACGCTGGGCAGACTGCGCGCACTTCAAGCCGACTGAAATGCGATGAACGCCGCTACACGCCAACCCTCTCTTACCCCTACCGGTGTCCGTCCGGCAGACCGTCTCGGCTTTACGATATTTCTCGCAGCCGCGCTTCATGGTGCCCTCATTCTAGGGCTCGGGTTCACGCTCTCCGAACCAAAGCAGACCAGCAAATCGCTGGAAATCACCTTGTCCACGTTTAAAAGCGAAGACAAGCCAAAGGAAGCAGATTTCCTGGCTCAGGACAATCAGCAAGGCAGCGGCACGCTGGAGCATAAGGCCTCGCCGAAAACGACCGAGCAAGCGCCGTTCCAGGACACTCAGGTGCGCAAGGTCTCGCCCGCTTCGTCGCCACCGCCTAGCAGCCCTAGCGAGGCGCCTAAGACAGCTGTAGCAACCCGCGCACCGCAGCCGGACAAGACACCGGCAAAACCACAAAAGAACAAGCCGCAGCCACAGGCGCAGCCGGCTCCCGTCTATGACAGTTCGCAGCTCAGCGCGGAAATCGCCAGCCTTGAAGCCGAACTCGCCCAACAGGTCGAGCAATACGCCAAGCGGCCTCGCGTCAGTCGTCAGAACAGCGCAGCCACCATGCGCGACATCAGCGCCTGGTACCGGGACGAATGGCGCAAGAAAGTCGAACGTATCGGCAATCTGAACTACCCCGACGAGGCGCGCCGTCAACGTATCTACGGCAGCCTGCGCATGCTGGTGATCGTTGACCGAAACGGTGCGGTACAGGAGCTTCGAGTACTAGAATCTTCAGGCCAGCCGATGCTCGACCAGGCCGCTATGCGCATAGTCAGGCTTGCCGCACCTTTTGCCCCTTTTTCCGGTGAGCTGGCGCAGAACTTCGATCAGGTCGAGATCATCAGAACCTGGCGGTTCGAGCGTGGCGACCGTCTGTCAAGCCGCTGAAAAGAGACGTTCGCGCCGCGTCGGGCACGTATCTAGCGCGGCTGCTTCACGGCCCAGCCCGTAACGCTTAAGCTAGCCCCCATGAACGCGACCTCGCCCAGCTACCTCAAGCATCACTTTCTGATCGCCATGCCGCATATGGCGGACCCCAATTTTGCCCAGACCTTGATCTATCTGGTGGAGCACAACCGGGACGGCGCGATGGGGCTGATTGTCAATCGCCCCAGCGGATTGAACCTGGCGGATATCCTTGAGCAACTCCGCCCGGATCAGCCAGGCGATGTCAGCAGCCAACATCTGACGATTTTTTCGGGCGGCCCGGTTCAGACCGATCGAGGTTTCGTGCTGCATCCGGCCGACGCCCAGTTTCAGGCAACGCTCGCTCTGGGTCCGCTCGGAGTGACCACGTCCCAGGACGTTCTCTTCGCCATCGCCGACGGCTACGGCCCCAAGCAGCATTTGATTGCCCTCGGCTATGCGGGCTGGGAACCTGGCCAACTGGAAGCGGAGCTGGCCGAGAACGCCTGGCTCAGCTGCCAGGCGCAGCCAGAGATTCTTTTCGACCTGCCCTATGATCAGCGTTTGACTGCCGCTGCCGCATCGCTAGGGGTCGACCTTAGATTGCTCAGCAGCCAGGTCGGCCACGCATGAGCACGCTGCGTCTACTGCTCGGCTTCGACTACGGCACCAAGCAGATCGGCGTCGCCGTTGGACAGGCGATCACCGGTCAAGCACGCGAGCTCTGCGTGCTCAAAGCGCAAAATGGCGTACCCGACTGGTCACAAATCGAGGCACTGCTGCGTGAGTGGCAACCGGATGCACTAGTGGTCGGCCTGCCTTTAAACATGGACGGCAGTGCCAGTGAGATGAGCGCTCGTGCTGAGAAGTTTGCCCGCCGCCTCAACGGTCGCTTCAACCTGCCAGTGCATACCCATGACGAGCGCCTCACGACATACGAAGCCAAAGGCGAACGCCTGCGTGGTGGTCAGAGCGGCGGTTACCGTGAACGCCCTGTCGATGCGCTGGCCGCCGCTCTTTTACTCGAAGGCTGGCTGAGTGCCCAGCAAACCGCCTGAAGCGGTCCCAGGAGAAATCATGACCCTGCCCAATCCCGACCAGCTGCTCCCGGAAATGGCTTCCGCTCTGGACCGACACCTGAACAGCCGAGCCGTCAGCGAACCTCGCTTCATCGGCATCCGCACCGGCGGCGTCTGGGTCGCCCAGGCTCTGCTTGAACGGCGGAACAAGAACGAGGCGCTGGGGATTCTGGATGTCTCCTTCTACCGCGACGATTTCACCCAGAACGGTCTGCATCCCCAGGTCCGCCCCTCGGAGCTGCCTTTTGAAATCGAAGGGCAACACCTGGTACTGGTCGATGATGTACTGATGAGCGGTCGCACCATTCGCGCGGCGCTCAACGAGCTGTTCGATTATGGGCGACCCGCCAGCGTCAGCCTGGTATGCCTGCTCGACCTCAACGCCCGCGAGCTGCCAATCCGGCCAGACGTAGTTGGCGCGACACTCTCGCTGGCTCCTGACCAACGAGTGAAATTGCTTGGCCCAACCCCGCTAACGCTCGAGCTCCAGACCCTCGCCTCCGCCAATTGAGACCCTCGCGATGACGCCAACCGACGCCAAGCGCCCACTCCAGCTGAACGACCATGGACAGTTGCGCCATTTCCTCTCGTTGGATGGGCTACCCCGCGCGCTACTTACCGAAATCCTCGACACCGCCGACTCGTTCCTCGAGGTCGGCGCCAGAGCAGTGAAGAAAGTCCCGCTGTTGCGAGGCAAAACCGTTTGCAACGTATTCTTCGAAAACTCCACACGCACTCGCACTACATTCGAGCTGGCGGCCAAGCGGCTGTCGGCGGACGTGATCACCCTAAACGTCTCGACCTCCTCGACCAGTAAGGGCGAAACACTTACCGATACCCTGCGCAACCTCGAGGCGATGGCCGCCGACATGTTCGTCGTCCGTCACGCGGATTCCGGCGCCGCGCACTTCATTGCAGAACACGTCTGCCCGGATGTAGCGGTCATAAACGGCGGCGATGGGCGCCATGCGCACCCGACCCAGGGCATGCTCGACATGCTCACCATTCGCCGGCATAAGGGCGACTTCGAAAAGCTTTCAGTGGCCATCGTCGGCGACATCCTGCATTCGCGGGTAGCCCGCTCCAATATGCTCGCGCTGAAAACACTGGGCTGCCCGGATATTCGTGTCATAGGCCCGAAGACACTGCTACCCGTCGGCCTGGAGCAGTATGGCGTGAGCGTCTACCACGACATGAACGAAGGCCTGCGCGACGTCGACGTGGTGATCATGCTGCGCCTGCAACGTGAACGCATGCAGGGCGGGCTGCTGCCCAGCGAAGGCGAGTTCTATCGGCTCTATGGACTCACGACCCAGCGTATGGGGTTAGCCAAGCCGGACGCCATCGTCATGCATCCCGGCCCGATCAACCGTGGCGTCGAGATCGAGTCCGCAGTGGCGGATGGTGCCCAGTCAGTCATTCTCAACCAGGTCACCTATGGCATCGCGATTCGAATGGCGGTGCTATCCATGGCGATGAGCGGACAGACCGCACAACGGCAACTTGAACAGGAATATGCAGCCGAGGAGCAGAATTGATGCCTACCCACATCCTCGGTGCTCGCCTGATCGACCCGGCCAGCGGGCGCGACGAAGTCACTGATATTTACTGCCAGGACGGCAAGATTGCTGCGTTCGGCCAAGCCCCAGCAGGCTTCAATGTCGCCCAGACCATTGACGCACGAGGCCTGGTCGCAGCGCCTGGCCTGGTCGACCTATCGGTAGCACTTCGTGAGCCTGGCTTCAGCCGCAAGGGCAGCATCGCCAGCGAAACGCTCGCGGCAACGGCCGGCGGCATCACCAGCCTGTGCTGCCCACCGCAAACCAAGCCTGTGCTGGACACTGCAGCAGTAGCTGAACTGATCCTCGATCGCGCCCGCGAGTCCGGTCATGCCAAGGTCTTTCCGGTCGGCGCGTTGACACGCAATCTGGCCGGCGAGCAGCTTTCGGAACTGGTCGCGCTACGGGACGCGGGCTGCGTCGCCTTCGGCAACGGCCTGGCCAACTTCACCAGCAATCGCAACCTGGGCCGAGCACTGGAATACGCAGCCACATTTGACCTCACGGTCGTCATCCATTCACAGGACAGCGATCTGGCCGAGGGTGGCCTGGCCCACGAAGGCCCGGCGGCGGCCTTTCTCGGCCTGGCCGGAATTCCCGAAACAGCGGAAACCATTGCCCTGGCGCGTAACCTGCTGCTGGTGGAACAAGCCGGTGTGCGCGCGCACTTCAGCCAACTCACCACTGCCCGCGGCGCGCAGATGATTGCCGATGCGCAGGCTCGCGGCCTGCCAGTCACCGCTGATGTGGCGATGTATCAGCTGATCCTCACCGACGAAGCACTGCACGGCTTTTCCAGTCTCTACCATGTACAGCCGCCTCTGCGCAGTGCCGCTGACCGTGAAGGCCTTCGCCAGGCGGTCAAGAGTGGCGTCATCTCGGTGATCTCGAGCCACCATCAACCGCATGAAGCCGACGCCAAGCAGGCCCCTTTCGGCGAGACCGAGGCGGGCATCAGCAGCGCCGAAATTCTCCTGCCTCTCGCACTGACGCTGGTCGAAGATGGCCTGCTGGATCTACCGACCCTGCTGGCTCGCCTGAGCAGCGGCCCGGCCACGGCGCTACGGCTGCCAGCCGGCCGGCTGTCGATTGGCGGAGCCGCAGATTTGGTCCTCTTCGACCCGAGCAGTTCGACCCTGGCCGGCGAGCGCTGGCACTCGAAAGGCCGGAATTGCCCGTTCATCGGGCATTGCCTGCCCGGGGCGGTGCGCTACACCCTGGTTGACGGACGAGTCGCCTTCCTCGGCTAGATTGCTCACCCAGCCGTTCGCAGCCGAGCAGGGCTGCGAACGGTCAGCGCACGATCAACGATCAATGCGTTTTTCCATATTCTGCATCGACACCTGGCTATTGAGCGTCCAGAAGTCATAAAGGATGCCGACGAAAAACAGCCCACCCGTGCAAAGATAGATCAGCCCGGTAATCCACTTGCCCTGGTACATCCGGTGCACGCCGAATACACCCAGGAATGTCAGCAGAATCCAGGCGACGGTGTAGTCGATCGGGCCAGGCTGGAAGCGCAGGTCGGCTTCACGGTCCATCGAAGGGATCAGAAACAGGTCGATGATCCAACCGACGAAAAACAACCCGAGCGTGAAGAACCAGATGGTGCCGGTGATCGGCTTGCCGTAGTAGAAGCGGTGCGATCCTAGAAAGCCGAAAATCCAAAGGAGATAGCCAATCAGGGTGCTATGGGTGTTTTGACGCATCTGAGCCTCGCTGTCCGATAGTGGAATTTCTTGAGCTTATCTGATTACCGCTCGATTGCAGCGCCTGCCGAGCGGACATCATTCAACTGAGCCACCATGATACTGTATATACAACCAGCATCATGGTGATTGTTATGCAGTTGATCGAGAAGCTCAGCGTCCTGGCCGACGCCGCAAAATACGACGTGTCTTGTGCCAGCAGCGGTGCGCCCAAACGCAGCTCGAAGGGACGCAGTGGGCTCGGCGCCACGGATGGCATGGGTATTTGTCACAGCTTTACCCCGGATGGTCGCTGTGTGGCGCTGCTGAAAATCCTGTTGACCAACTTTTGCCTGTACGACTGCCAATATTGTGTCAACCGGCGTTCCAGCGATGTTCCGCGCGCACGCTTCACCCCAGAAGAAGTGGTGACGCTGACATTGGACTTCTACCGCCGCAACTGCATCAGCGGCCTGTTTCTCAGCTCAGGGATTATCCGCTCGGCTGACTACACCATGGAGCAGCTCAATCGCGTGGCCAAGCTGCTACGCGAAGAGCACGAGTTTCGCGGTTACATTCATCTGAAGACGATCCCAGATGCCGACCCGCAACTCATTGCAGAGGCGGGGCGTTACGCCGACCGCCTCAGCGTCAACATTGAACTTCCGACCGAGGCCAGCCTGATTCGCCTGGCGCCTGAAAAACAGGTAGTGACCATCAAGCAGGCGATGCACGCCATTCATGAGGGCGAGACCGAAGCGAAAGCGGAAAAGCGAGCGCCACGCTTCGCACCGGCAGGTCAGAGTACGCAGATGATCGTCGGCGCGGACGCCACCGATGACAGCACCATTCTGCATACCGCCCAATCACTGTATGGCGACTTCAGACTGCGTCGCGTCTATTACTCGGCATTCAGCCCAATTCCGCACAGTCCGAAGACAGTACCCTTCGAAGCACCGCCGCTGCTGCGCGAGCATCGCCTATACCAGGCGGACTTCTTGATGCGCAGCTATGGCTTCAAGGCCGGCGAATTGTTGACGGGCCCGGGCAACCTGCCGCTGGACATCGATCCGAAGCTGGCATGGGCACTGTCCAATCGCGAGCATTTCCCGGTTGATCTGAATAGCGCCGAACCTGCATTGATTGCGCGCATCCCCGGCATCGGCATTCTCAGTGCCAAACGGCTGGTCGCCCTGCGCCGGCAGAAGCGAATCCGCTTTGAAGATCTGACCCGCCTTCGCTGCTCGCTGGAAAAAGCCAAGCCCTTCGTCATCACCCAGGATTACCGCCCCAGCCTGGCCTACCGAGAATCGTCCGCCTTGCGCCGGCAGCTCAGCGAAGGCCCGGTGCAGATGGGGCTCTGGTAATGCTTCAGGTTCGTTTCGACGGTCGTTTCGATGGTTGGCGCGAGGCGGCTCGCGATTTGCTCCACCGCGGAATCGCCCCACATCACGTGGAATGGCTAGCTGGCGACGAGGCGGGTGGCTTGTTCGGCGGCCACGTTGAACCGGAGTCGATCGAGCCCAGCTCGCCGGTACGCATCCCTCGGCAGTTGCTCGCCGAACTGGAAACTGCGGCGCGCTTTCGAACAGCTGACCGCTGGAGCCTGCTGTATCGCATCCTTTGGCGAGTCGCGAAGGGCGACCAGACGGCCAGGCTGGTTGGCGATGTCGACGGCAGCGAACTGCACGCGCGAATCAAGACAATCCGCCGCGAAACGCACCATCTGCACGCCTTTCTCCGGTTCAGCCCGATTACGTGCCCGAGCGGCCCCGACTACGCGGCCTGGTTCGAGCCGGCGCACGACATCCTGACCAGCGCCGCGCCGCACTTCGCCGAGCGGATGGGCCTGCATTCGTGGTTGATCGCGACACCGGATGATGCAGTGTTGTGGGACGGGGACGTCATGCACTACGCCAATCCCTGCCCCGCCATCTGGCGCCAGTTGGCACAGACCGCCCAGGAGTCTGGCGCTGAGTTGTGGAAGACCTATTACGAAAGCACCTTCAACCCGGCGCGGCTCAACCGCGACGTGTTGCAGAACAATCTGCCGGTGCGCTTCTGGAAAAACCTGCCGGAAGGGCCACTGATCCCGCAACTGATGAGCCGTGCCCGGGCTGGAGCACAACGTGACGGCCAGGCAGAGCGTGTCGCCACCCGTCCGGGCAAGCGCATAGAACGGCCCGGACAGGCATGATCAGCGGAAGCTGCGACCCGTATCGTCGTCGCTGACTTCCAGCGTCAGCCCCTGAGATACGCTGGTGAGATGTTCACCGTCGGTTTCCGAACCCAGCTTGATCATCAGCCGTAGATCGTTGGAGGAGTCGGCATGCGCCAGGGCGTCTTCGTAAGTGATTTCGCCTTGCACGTAGAGGCTGTACAGCGCCTGGTCGAAGGTCTGCATGCCAAGGTCGGTGGAGCGTTTCATCAACGATTTGAGCTCGTGAACCTCTCCTTTACGGATCAGATCAGCTGCAAGGGGGGTATTGATCAGCACTTCGATCACCGCGCGACGGCCTTTGCCATCGGGCGTCGGGATCAGCTGCTGAGCGACGATGGCTTTGAGGTTCAGCGACAAATCCATCCAGACCTGCTGCTGCCGATCAGCCGGGAAGAAGTTGATGATTCGGTCCAGCGCCTGGTTAGCGTTGTTGGCGTGCAGGGTCGCCAGACAAAGGTGGCCGGTTTCGGCGAATGCAACGGCGTAGTCCATGGTTTCCCGTGTCCGCACTTCACCGATCAGGATCACATCCGGCGCCTGGCGCAGGGTGTTTTTCAGCGCTACATCGAAGGAGTCGGTATCGATTCCGACTTCACGCTGGGTGACGATGCAGCTCTGATGCTGGTGAATGAACTCAATCGGATCTTCGATCGAGATGATATGGCCGCTGGAGTTCTTGTTGCGGTAGCCGATCATCGCAGCCAACGAGGTCGATTTGCCGGTACCGGTCGCACCGACGAACAGCACCAGCCCCCGCTTGGTCATTGCCAGCTTTTTCAGCACTTCGGGAAGTTTCAGGTCTTCCAGCGTTGGTATGTTGGTCTCGATACGGCGCAGTACCATGCCCGCGAGGTTGCGCTGATAGAAGGCGCTGACCCGAAAACGACCAATGCCGCGCGCGCTGATGGCGAAGTTGCATTCGTGGTTTTCCGTGAACTCGCGACGCTGCTGCTCGTTCATCACCGCGTGAACCGTTTCGCGGGTCATTTCCGGTGACATCGGTGTCTTGTTGACTGGCAGGATCTTGCCGTTGACCTTCATCGACGGCGGCACGCCAGCGGTGATGAACAGGTCGGAACCGCCTTTTTCCACCATCAGGCGCAACAGTTTCTCGAATTCCATCGTCGTTCTCGTAGTCCGGCGTAGCCGCGCTATAGCAAAGCGAAGAACCAGGCTTAGCGCCAGGCCCCGGTAGGTTTAGAAGTTTTCCGGCTGTTTGGCTTTTTCTTTGGCACTGTCACGCGAGACCAGCCCCTTGGCGAGCAGCCCTTTGAGGCAGGAATCGAGCGTTTGCATGCCCAGCGAGCCGCCGGTCTGGATGGACGAGTACATCTGCGCCACCTTGTCCTCGCGAATCAGGTTACGGATCGCAGGGGTGCCGATCATGATCTCGTGCGCCGCCACCCGACCGCCACCGACCTTTTTCAACAGGGTCTGGGAAATCACAGCCTGCAGAGATTCGGACAGCATCGAGCGGACCATCGACTTCTCTTCAGCCGGGAACACGTCAACGACCCGGTCGATAGTCTTGGCCGCCGAGGTGGTGTGCAGGGTGCCAAACACCAGGTGGCCGGTTTCCGCGGCGGTCAGCGCCAGGCGAATGGTCTCCAAGTCGCGCATTTCGCCGACGAGAATGATGTCCGGGTCTTCACGCAGCGCCGAACGCAGTGCTTCGGAGAAGCCGAGCGTGTCTCGATGCACTTCACGCTGGTTGACCAGACACTTCTTCGATTCATGGACGAATTCGATCGGGTCCTCGATGGTGAGGATGTGGTGGTACTTAGTGCTGTTCAGGTAGTCCAGCATCGCCGCCAGGGTGGTCGACTTGCCCGAACCGGTCGGCCCGGTGACCAGCACCAGCCCGCGAGGTACGTCGGTAATCTTGCGGAAGACCTCACCCATTCCAAGGTCTTCCATGGTCAGCACCTTGGACGGAATGGTCCGGAATACCGCACCAGCGCCGCGGTTCTGGTTGAAGGCGTTGACCCGGAAACGCGCTACGCCCGGCACTTCGAACGAGAAATCGGTTTCTAGAAACTCTTCGAAATCCTTGCGCTGCTTGTCATTCATGATGTCGTAGATCAGCGCGTGTACCTGCTTGTGGTCCATCGCTGGGAGGTTGATCCGGCGCACGTCGCCATCAACGCGGATCATCGGCGGCAAGCCGGAAGACAGGTGCAAATCCGACGCACCCTGCTTGGCACTGAAGGCCAGCAGCTCTGTGATATCCATGGGACTCCCCAATTACAAGCAAGCAGGTAGAATGCCGCGCAGACCCTAAGGTGGCAGGCGCAGGTAATGTCCACGATAGCGACGAATATTGCAAAGGTCGGAACGCGCATCCGTGAGGCGGCGCAAGCTGCAGGGCGTGATCCCGACGGAGTGCTCCTACTTGCGGTGAGCAAGACCCAACCGGCCGAGGCCATCCGCGAGGCCAGCGAAGCAGGCCTGCGCGATTTCGGTGAAAACTATCTACAGGAAGCGCTGGAGAAACAGGCCAAACTCGCCGACCTGCCATTGGTCTGGCATTTCATTGGCCCCATCCAGTCGAACAAGACCAAGCTGATCGCCGAGCATTTCGACTGGGTGCACTCGGTGGACCGCTTGAAAATTGCCCAACGTCTTTCGGATCAGCGTCCCGAGCACCTGGCTCCGTTGAACCTCTGCCTGCAGGTCAACGTCAGCGGTGAGGCCAGCAAATCCGGCTGCGAGCCACAAGATGTTCACGAACTGGCTCAGGCCATCTCCGCATTGCCCCGTCTGCGTCTACGCGGCCTGATGGCAATACCCGAACCGACCGATGACCCAGCCGAGCAGCGCGCTGCCTTCGCCCGCCTGCGCCGGCTACAAACCGAACTTCGGTTGAACCTGGACACTCTTTCCATGGGCATGAGCCAGGACCTCGAAGCTGCCATCGCCGAAGGGGCAACCTGGGTTCGGATCGGCACTGCCCTGTTCGGTGCCCGCGCTTATCCTTCGAAAGCAGCCGCAGACGCCCCTCCGCATGAATAAAAGGAACCGTACTTTGAGCACTCCCCGTATCGCCTTCATCGGCGGCGGCAACATGGCCGCAAGCCTAATCGGCGGTCTACGCGCCCAGGGCACTGCCGCCTCCGCGATTTGTGCCAGTGATCCCGGCGCCGATAAACGCAGCGAACTCGAAGCAGCCCATGGCATCGACACTTTTGCCGACAACGCCCAGACCATCGCAGGCGCAGACGTAGTCGTACTGGCGGTTAAGCCGCAGGTGATGCAAGCAGTCTGCCGTGATCTGGCCGCAAGCCTGCAAGCGAATCAGTTGGTTGTTTCGATCGCAGCTGGCATCGATTGCGCCAGTCTGCAGGCGTGGTTAGGCGAACAATCCCCGCGCGCGATCGTGCGCTGCATGCCTAATACCCCGTCCTTGCTGCGCCAGGGTGTGAGCGGGTTGTTCGCCAACGATCAAGTGACCGACACGCAAAAACAGCAGGCCGAACAACTGCTTTCAGCGGTTGGGTTGGCGCTTTGGCTGGACAAGGAATCGCTGATTGATGCGGTGACTGCTGTGTCGGGCAGTGGCCCGGCGTATTTCTTCCTGATGATCGAAGCCATGACCGCGGCGGGTGAGCGAATGGGCTTGCCACGTGACACCGCGGCACAACTGACCATGCACACCGCTTTGGGCGCCGCGCGAATGGCCTGCGAAAGCGATGTCGGAGCCGCTGAACTGCGACGCCGCGTCACCTCGCCGAACGGAACCACCGAAGCGGCGATCAAAGCCTTCCAGGCGGGCGGTTTCGAAAGCCTGGTCGAGCAAGCGATGGCTGCAGCCGCACGACGCTCGGCCGAACTCGCTGAACAATTGGGCAACTAAGGAGCCTTCATGTCGCAACTCTCGCAAGCCCTGATCCTGATCGTTCAAACGCTAGGCAGCCTGTACCTGCTGATCGTCTTGCTACGCTTCATCCTGCAGCTGGTCCGGGCAGACTTTTACAACCCACTGAGCCAGTTCATCGTCCGCGCCACGCACCCGTTGCTTAAGCCATTGCGCCGCGTAATTCCCAGCATCGGCGGACTCGACCTGTCGTCGTTGGTATTGGCGATCATCGTCCAGGTCCTGCTAATGGCCGCTATCCTGATGATCGCGTTCGGCACCATCGGCAATCCGCTGCAGCTACTGGTCTGGGCGATCATTGGCGTGACCGGGCTGTTCATCAACATCTTTTTCTATGCGCTGATCATCAGCGTGATCCTGTCTTGGGTCGCACCTGGCAGCCACAACCCCGGCGCCCAATTGATCAGCCAGATTTGCGAACCGGCGCTCGCACCGTTCCGCCGCCTGCTGCCGAACCTGGGAGGGCTGGATATCTCGCCGATTTTTGCATTTCTGGCAATAAAATTGATCGACATGCTGGTCATCAACAACCTGGCGATGATGACGCATATGCCCAACATCCTGCGTTCGCTCATCTAAAACCGAAACCGCCCATAGCCTCGTGTAGCCTTTTGGGCGGTGGTTCACAAAAGGCTCGATTGACCCGTACCCGGCGGCAGGGATAATCGCCCCCTACGCCATCAGGAAGCACACCACGCTCATGGAACGACTCGACCGGCAGGTGGATGCCTATGTCTCCTGGAAACGCGACCTGATCCGCGAAATCACGCGTTATCGCAGCTGGCTGGCGCACAACCGACTGAACTCCGATGTGGTTGAAGCCAGACTGGACCGCGCACTCAAACTGTTGCGCACTGACCACATCACCCTTGCGTTTGTCGGCGAGTTTTCCCGCGGCAAGACGGAGCTGATCAACAGCCTGTTTTTTGCTGGCTACGGCCAACGCATCCTGCCATCGCGGGCCGGTCGCACCACCATGTGCCCGACTGAGCTGTTCTTCGATCCACGTGCGGAACGTTCCTACATTCGCCTGCTGCCGATCGAGTCCCGCTTGGAAGACACCAGCATCGCGCAGCTCAAACGCACCCCGCACCTTTGGACCAACATTGCACTGGATCCCGCTAACCCTGACGCCATGGTCGAAGCGTTCGGCCAGGTTGCCTCTACCCGGTCGCTGCCCGTGGAGCAAGCCATTCAGCTGGGCTTCCATCCCGACGCACTGGAGGCGTCCGATGCCGACGGGGAAGTGATGGTGCCGGCCTGGCGACACGCCATGGTCAACTTCGATCATCCGCTGCTGCGCCAAGGCCTGCGCATCCTCGACACGCCCGGCCTCAATGCCCTCGGCAGCGAGCCAGAGCTCACCCTTTCGATGCTGCCTAACGCCCAGGCAGTGATTTTTTTGCTGTCTGCAGATGCCGGGGTGACGGCAAGCGACATGGGCATCTGGCAACAGCACATTCGCCAACTCGACGACGGTGGACAAAACCGCTTGTTCGCTGTGCTTAACAAGATCGATGTCCTGTGGGACGACGTATCCGGTGACGCCTTCGTCAGTGAGGCGATCCAGCGGATGCAGGCCGCTACGGCGCAACAGCTGGGTATTGCCATCAAGGATGTGCTTCCTCTCTCAGCAAAGCAGGCCCTGCTGGCCAAAATTCGCGGCGACGAGGACCTGCTCAAACGCAGTCAACTGGTTGAGCTGGAGCACCTGCTCTGTGAGCGCATCCTCGCCCAGAAGGAGCGCCTGCTCGAGCAACAGGTCGTGCGCCAGGTGCTCGCGCTGCTGCAAAACAGCCAGCACATCCTGACCCAGCGACTGGCCAAGGTGCGCGAGCAATGCGAACTGCTCGACAGCCATCGCCAAGACAGCGGCCAGATGCTCATGGAGCTGACAGCCCGTACCCGCCATGACCATAACCAGCACCATAAGCGTTTGCTGCAGTTAAAAACCAACCAGCGATTACTGCAACGCCAGGGCGAGCTTCTGCGTTCGACGGTGCGCCCAGAACGGCTCGAGGAGCACCTTGCCCGACTGCGTCGCAGCCTCACAGGTAGCCTGACCACACTGGGTATCAACCTGAGCATCGTGCATTTCTTCCGCTCCGTAGAGCAGGATCTCGGTGCGCTTGAGCACGAGGCGGCATTGGCAAACAAGATGGTCTCGGCCATCTACCGGCGCCATAACGACGAAAACCCGCTGCACGGGGTAGACGCCCCGCTGTTCCGTCTGGCGCGGTACCAGAACGAACTTAAAGGCCTGCAAGGCAAGGCCGACCAGTTTCGCCTGCAGCTCAAGACCCTGCTTACCGAGCAGCGCACCTTGACCCGACGTTTCTTCGCCACCCTTGTACAAGAGGTGGTCACCATGCATCAACGGTTGCGCCAGGAAGCCGAGCATTGGGCCAACGAAGCGCTGCTTCCACTGATGCAGCATTCGTTGGAACACAAGCAGCAGCTGGAAGCGCATATGCTGCGCCTCAAGAGCTTGGCGCAGGACAGTCAGCAAAGCAGCCAGCGCGGCCGCCTGCTGACACGTTACAGCCTGGAGCTGGAACAACAACTGGCCCAGGCCGGCGAAATGCTGCGACTGCTGCGAAAACCCGCGCCGATCCGCCGCCAGGGCAAAGTCGTCAGTCTCACCAGCGCCAGCATCGGCTGACACAGACGTTGCGATTGAGGATGAATTGAGGCGCGCTAACCTTTAGACTTTGCCGCCTTCTTCCAGTACGAGCCAGGGTCAATGCCCACAGCTATTCCAGCCGATTCCGTTGGTCTGGTGAGTCCGAAGGTCGCGCATTTCGCCGAGCCGATGGCACTCGCCTGCGGCCGCACGCTGAACGCTTACCAGCTGATCTACGAAACCTACGGCGAGCTCAACGCCTCGTGCAGCAATGCCGTGCTCATCTGCCACGCACTTTCAGGCCATCATCATGCGGCCGGCTTCCATGACGCCGAAGACCGCAAGCCCGGCTGGTGGGATAGCTGCATCGGCCCGGGCAAAGCCATCGATACGAACCGCTTCTTTGTGGTCAGCCTGAACAATCTCGGCGGCTGCAATGGCTCGACCGGCCCCAGCAGCACCAATCCAGCAACGGGCAAGCCTTATGGCGCGGATTTCCCGGTCGTCACCGTGGAAGACTGGGTCAACAGCCAGGCACGCCTGGCCGACATGCTGGGCATCAAGCAGTGGGCCGCAGTGGTGGGCGGCAGCCTCGGTGGCATGCAGGCCATGCAGTGGACCATGAGTTACCCGGAGCGCGTCCGCCATTGTGTGGCGATCGCCTCGGCACCCAAGCTGTCAGCCCAGAACATTGCGTTCAACGAGGTAGCGCGCCAGGCCATTTTGTCGGACCCGGAGTTTCACGGCGGGCATTTTCAAGAGAAGGGTGTAATCCCCAAGCGGGGCCTGATGCTAGCGCGGATGGTCGGGCACATCACCTACCTGTCCGACGACGCCATGGGCACCAAATTCGGCCGTGGGCTCAAGAGCGAAAAACTGAATTACGATTTCAACAGCGTCGAATTCCAAGTCGAAAGCTACCTTCGCTACCAGGGCGAAGAGTTCTCCGGCCGCTTCGATGCCAATACCTACCTGCTGATGACCAAGGCGCTGGATTACTTCGACCCGGCGGCGACGCACGACGATGATCTGGCCAAGGCACTGTCCACGGCGAAAGCGGACTTCTGCGTTATATCGTTCACAACCGACTGGCGCTTCTCCCCGGAGCGCTCGCACGAAATCGTCGACGCGCTGATGGCAGCGCGCAAGAACGTTTGTTATCTGGAGATCGACGCCCCTCAAGGCCACGACGCCTTCCTGATTCCGATCCCTCGATATCTACAGGCCTTTCGCGGTTACATGAACCGCATCGCCGTATAAGGAACCTATATGCGCGCCGACCTGGAAATCATCCAAGACTGGATACCGGCGGGAAGCCGCGTGCTCGACCTGGGCTGCGGTAACGGTGACTTGCTGGCCTGGCTGCGGGACAACAAACAGGTGAGCGGCTATGGTCTGGAAATCGATCCAGACAACATTGCCGCCTGCGTCGAAAAAGGCGTCAACGTCATCGAGCAGGACCTCGACAAGGGCCTCGGCAACTTCGCCAGTGACAGTTTCGACATGGTGGTTATGACCCAGGCACTGCAAGCGGTCCACTACCCGGACAAGCTGCTCAAGGAGATGCTGCGGGTCGGACGCGAGTGCATCATCACCTTTCCCAATTTCGGTCACTGGCGCTGCCGTTGGTACCTGGCCAGCAAAGGCCGCATGCCGGTGTCGGATTTTCTGCCCTACACCTGGTACAACACGCCGAACATTCACTTCTGCACATTCGAGGATTTCGAGCGGTTGTCCCACGAACTTGGCGCCCGAGTGCTCGAGCGCCTAGCCGTGGACCGCCATCACAAGCACGGTGTGGCGAGCCGCTTGTGGCCTAATCTGATTGGTGAAATTGGTATCTATCGTGTCACCGGAGCCGTCCGCTGACCGCTCATTGCTGGAGGTAATCCATGAGATCTCGTTTGATATGCCTGCTCGCCCTGCTCTTTGCGCTGCCCGCCGTGGCTGAGCGCAAACACAGTGTCGGCGAATATGATGTGCACTACATCGCGTTCAATTCCGGCTTTCTGCAGCCTGACATCGCTGCCGCAGCTGGCCTCGTGCGCAGCAAGACTCAAGGCGTGGTCAACCTATCGGTGCTCAAGTCCGGCAAACCGACCGCAGCGCAGGTCAGCGGTACGGTGAAGAACCTGCTTGGGCAGGATTACTCACTGAGTTTCAAGCAATTGAAAGAAGGCGAGCAGGCCATCTACTACCTGGCTCAGTTCCCCTTCGACTCGCAAGAAACCCTGCGCTTTAACCTGAACGTGCAGCCTGCCGGCGCCCCGGCGATCAATTTCGACTTCAGCCAAGAATTCTTCCCGGACGAATGATGCTCTTCAAAGAACTGGTGCTGGCCAGCCACAACGCCGGCAAGCTAAAGGAACTGCAGGCCATGCTGGGCGACGCCGTACGCGTGCGTTCGATTGGTGAATTCAGCGACATCGAACCGGAGGAAACCGGGCTTTCCTTTGTCGAGAACGCCATCCTCAAGGCACGCAATGCAGCGCGTATATCCGGCTTGCCTGCGCTGGCCGACGACTCGGGGCTGGCGGTTGATCACCTGGGTGGTGCGCCGGGCATCTACTCGGCGCGCTACGCAGGCGGCCAGGGCGACGCGGCGAACAATGCCAAACTGCTCGACGCCCTGAAGGACGTGCCGGACGCCGAGCGTGGCGCTCAGTTCGTCTGCGCGCTGGCATTACTGCGGCATGCCGACGATCCGCTGCCGATTCTCTGCGAAGGACTGTGGCAGGGCCGCATTCTGCACAGCGCTCAGGGGGAGCATGGCTTCGGTTACGACCCCCTGTTCTGGGTGCCGGAACGTGACTGCTCAAGCGCTGAGCTGGCACCGGAGGACAAGAACCAGCTCAGCCACCGCGCCCGCGCCATGGCCTTGCTCAAGCAGCGCCTGGGGATCGCATGACCGCTGCTTCCAACGGCGGCGCTCCCGAGCCGCCTGCGGTATCGCGCCTGGAACTGCCGCCACTGGCGGCCTACGTTCATATTCCTTGGTGCGTGCGCAAATGCCCGTACTGCGACTTCAACTCCCATGCTGCCGGCGCCTCGCTACCCGAAGACGCTTATGTGCAGGCGCTGCTGGCGGACCTAGATGCCGATCGGGAGCAGATACAAAGCCGCAAGCTGACGTCGATCTTTTTCGGTGGCGGCACGCCGAGCCTGTTCTCCGCCAATGCGCTGGAACGAATCCTCGAAGGCATGCGGCAGCGGGTCGGGTTCGCCGATGACATCGAGATCACCCTGGAAGCCAACCCTGGCACGTTCGAACAGGCGAAATTCCGCGACTACCGCAGCCTCGGCATCAACCGTTTGTCGATTGGCGTGCAAAGCTTCCAGCCCGCCAAGCTGAAGGCTCTTGGCCGCATTCACGATGGTGACGAAGCGATCCGGGCCGCCGATATGGCGCGCGCGGCGGGCTTCGATAATTTCAACCTCGACCTGATGCATGGTCTGCCTGAGCAGAGCCTGGAAGACGCGCTGAGTGATCTGCGCATCGCCATTGCCCAGCAACCGACGCACCTATCTTGGTATCAGCTCACGGTCGAGCCGAACACCGAGTTCTGGAGCAAACCACCCCAGCTGCCGGAAGACGAGACCCTGTGGGACATACAGGAAGCCGGACAGGCGTTACTCGCCGCGCACGGCTATGGCCAGTACGAAACCTCGGCTTATGCTCAACCCGGCAGGCAGGCGCGGCACAACCTCAATTACTGGACCTTCGGCGACTTCCTTGGACTGGGCGCGGGCGCCCATGGCAAGTGGACCGCACCGAATGGCGAGATCCGCCGGCACTGGAAGACCCGCCTGCCGAAAGACTACCTCGACCCGGCGAAACGCTTCCGCGCGGGCCACAAGCAACTCGCGCTGGACGAATTGCCCTTCGAATTCCTAATGAACGTGCTGCGCCTCACCGACGGCGTCCCATCATTGTTGTTCACTCAGCGCACCGGTCTCTCGTTGGACTTGCTGGCCGACGGACGACGGGACGCGGAAGCACGCGGTTTGCTTGAACCCGACCCGCAGCGTCTGGTTGCGACCCACAAAGGCCAGCTTTTTCTCAATGACCTGCTGCAACTCTTCCTGCCTTAAGGACCCTGCATGGATCTCGTATTCGACCTCATCGCCACCCTGTCGCGCTGGAGCCGCCACCACCTGTTCGATATTTCTCTGGCGATCATGGCGACCCTGTTTGTCCTGTTCGGCCCGGCATTGAACGCCTGGGTGCAGAAGAACATCGGCGGGCTCAATTTCGTCCTTCGCACCCTGGCGTTCGTGGTCTTCTGTGCGTTGGTCTACGGCCTTGGCATCATCTATCTCAGCCCCTGGCTGGCCAAGGGGTTGGCGCAATTCAACAACTACACCCTGGCGCCGGTACTTCTGCTCGTGCTGTTCATCATCGGCGTGGTCGCTGACCGAAACTGAACTGAACTAGTCTTCTCGCAAAAAACGGTCGAGATCCACAGGCTCGCCGGGCATTCCGTGCAGCTGGTCGCGCAGATCCTCGAACATTGGATCGTAATCCGCGTGAAATGCGAACAGCACATCCGTGTGCAGGTGCAAACCGCGCTTGCGCAGGCATTGACGGATGCGCTGCAGGAAATTGAAAGCCACGTCGCGGTGCATTTCAAACCGTTCGTCAATCGGCGTCTGATCGACCTCCCCATGAAGGTGGAACGAGGCCCATTCTGGCTTTTGCGGCGCCCCTTCGACGTGGTATTCGAGTATCAAGTGATACCCGGGAAAGCCGTCGGATGGCAATCGGCTGACTTCCACATGACCTGGTCTGAACACGGACCTTCTCCTCAGTGAATCTGGCGTTGCCTGCCAGGCGCTCTACCTGCCGTGACCGCCACGGCACGCTAACAGCTCGATGCCATGCTGACACTCTCGTTCTGACGTTTGTTGACGCCCGTCATTACCCTGTCGCACGCCTGGGCGCCCAATGTCTCCAGTGCTGATCCTAAAAGGAAACAGGAACATGGCAACGACCTCGAAACAATTGAAACTCGGTGCACTGATAGCGCTAGTGGTGGGCTCGATGATTGGCGGCGGAATCTTTTCGCTGCCGCAGAACATGGCCGCGAGCGCCAGCGCCGGCGCGATCCTCATCGGCTGGGGCATCACAGCCATCGGCATGCTCACGCTCGCCTTCGTCTTCCAGACGCTGGCCAACCGCAAGCCAGACCTGGATGCAGGCGTTTATGCCTACGCCAAGGCGGGCTTTGGCGACTATATGGGTTTCTCGTCGGCCTGGGGCTACTGGATCAGTGCCTGGATCGGCAACGTCAGCTATTTCGTCCTGCTGTTCAGCACCCTGGGCTATTTCTTCCCGATCTTTGGGGAGGGCAACACCTTGCCGGCTGTGATCGGCGCATCACTGGTGCTTTGGGGTGTGCACCTGTTGGTTCTACGTGGCATTCAGCAGGCCGCGTTCATCAATCTGGTCAGCACTATCGCCAAGATCGTTCCGCTGATCATGTTCATCGTCATTGCCGCCATCGCCTTTCGCCTGGAAGTATTCACGGCGGACTTCTGGGGCCGCGGCAATCTGGAGCTGGGCAGCGTCATGCAGCAGGTGCGCAACATGATGCTGGTGACCGTATGGGTCTTCATCGGCATCGAGGGCGCCAGCGTCTACTCTGCTCGTGCCGAGCGACGCAGCGATGTCGGCAAGGCAACCGTGATCGGCTTCATTGGCGTGCTCGCGCTACTCGTGCTGGTCAACGTCCTATCCATGGGAATCATGAGCCAGGCCGAGCTTGCGGGCCTGAAAAACCCTTCGATGGCGGGGGTACTGGAGCAGGTGGTGGGACGCTGGGGCGCCGTGCTGATCAGTGTCGGGCTGGTGGTGTCACTGGCCGGCGCGCTGCTCTCCTGGACCCTGCTATGCGCGGAGATCCTCTTTGCCGGGGCACGCGACCACACCATGCCGAGCTTCCTGCGCAAGGAAAATGCGAATCACGTTCCCGTCAACGCGCTCTGGCTGTCCAACGGGCTGATCCAGTTCTTTCTGATCATCATCCTATTCAGCGCTTCGACCTATCTGAGCCTGCTCTACCTCGCCACTTCGATGATCCTTGTGCCCTATTTCTGGTCCGCGGCCTACGCGCTGCTGATCAGCATTCGGGGGAAGGCTACGAGAATGCGCCTGGTGAGCGGCGCAAGGATCTGCTGGTGGCCGCCATTGCGACGCTGTACGCACTCTGGCTCGTATATGCCGGAGGCGTGCAATACCTGCTGCTTTCTGCGCTGCTCTACGCGCCAGGCGCTCTGCTGTTCGCCAAAGCCAAGCATGAATGCGGCGAGCCGGTATTCACCACCGTCGAGAAGCTGATCTTCGCCGCGGTCGTGATAGGCGCTGGCATCGCGGCCTACGGCTTGTACGACGGTTTCCTTTCGCTTTGATCCTTTTAGGCGCCTGCGCCTACTCCTCGACCATTGCCACGAGCGATGGCGAACCACTGAGCACCTACCGGTGCGAAGACTGCTAGGAGAACTGCTATGACCCCGCAACCCCAGAAACTGGGTGTCCATTCCGAAGCCGGCAAACTGCGCAAGGTGATGGTCTGCTCGCCAGGCCTTGCCCACCAACGGCTGACCCCGACCAACTGCGACGAACTGTTGTTTGATGATGTGATGTGGGTAAACCAGGCCAAGCGCGATCACTTCGATTTCGTCACCAAGATGCGTGAGCGAGGGGTCGAAGTCCTCGAGATGCATAACCTGCTGACCGAGACGGTAAGCAATCCAGAGGCGCTGAAATGGATTCTTGACCGAAAGATCACTGCGAACCAGGTCGGCACTGGTCTGCAGAATGAAGTGCGCAGCTGGCTCGAGGAGCAACAGCCCCGGCACCTCGCGGAGTACTTGATCGGCGGCGTCTCGGGCAGCGACCTTCCGGGCACGCAAAGCGGCGAAATCGTTAGCATGTTCCGCGATTACCTGGGCCATTCGAGCTTTATCGTGCCGCCGCTGCCCAACACGATTTTCACCCGCGACACCAGTTGCTGGATATATGGGGGCGTATCGCTCAACCCCATGCACTGGACAGCGCGGCGTCAGGAAACCCTGCTCACTGCGGCGATCTACCGCTTCCACCCCGAGTTTGCCGATCAGGACTTCAAGATCTGGTACGGCGACCCCGAGCTCGATCACGGCCTGGCGACGCTCGAAGGCGGCGACGTAATGCCGATCGGTAATGGCGTGGTGCTGATCGGAATGGGTGAGCGCAGCTCCCGCCAGGCGATTGGCCAATTGGCCCAATCGCTGTTTCGCCAGGGTGCAGCCGAGCGGGTGATTGTCGCCGGCCTGCCGCGCTCACGCTCGGCGATGCACCTGGACACTGTGTTCAGCTTCTGCGATCGCGACCTAGTGACGATCTATCCAGACGTCGTTCAGGGCATCGTCGCGTTCAGCCTGCGATCAGACGAGAGCAAACCAGGCGGCATCGATCTGCGTCGCGAGAGTTCGAGCTTCCTTCAGGTCGTGGCCGAGGCCCTGGGCTTACCCGCTTTACGCGTAGTCGAAACGGGCGGCGATAGCTATGAAGTCGAGCGTGAGCAATGGGACGACGGCAACAACGTCGTCGCGCTGGAGCCGGGCGTAGTCATCGGCTACGACCGCAACACCTTCACCAATACCATGCTGCGCAAAGCCGGTGTCGAAGTCATCACCATCAGCGCCAGTGAGCTTGGACGAGGCCGTGGCGGTGGCCACTGCATGACCTGCCCGATCATTCGCGACGCCATCGACTATTGATCACAGTCCCGGGCGAGCTTCGCCCGGCACGCCACATCAGAGGAATGCTCATCATGCCCTTCAATATCCACAACCGTAGCCTGCTCAGCCTGATGCACCACAGCGAACGCGAGCTGCGCCACCTGCTCGACCTGTCCCGTGATCTGAAACGCGCCAAATATACAGGTACCGAGCGCCAGCATCTGAAAGGCAAGAACATCGCGCTGATCTTTGAAAAAACCTCTACCCGCACCCGTTGCGCCTTCGAGGTGGCGGCCTATGACCAGGGAGCAAACGTCACCTACATCGATCCCAACTCCTCGCAAATCGGCCACAAGGAAAGCATGAAGGACACCGCGCGCGTGCTGGGGCGCATGTACGACGCCATCGAGTACCGCGGTTTCAAGCAGGAGATCGTCGAGGAACTGGCCCGCTACGCCGGCGTGCCGGTCTACAACGGCCTGACGGATGAATATCACCCCACGCAGATGATTGCCGACGTGATGACCATGCGCGAGCACAGCGACAAGGCACTGCATCAGATCAGCTATGCCTACCTCGGCGATGCGCGCAACAACATGGGTAATTCATTGCTGTTGATCGGTGCCAAGCTGGGCATGGACGTACGCATCGCTGCGCCCCGCGCACTCTGGCCAAGCGAAGCGCACATCAAGGCCTGTCGGGATTTCGCCGCACAGAGCGGCGCGCGGCTGACGCTTACCGAGGACCCGATCGCAGCCGTAGAAGGTGTGGACTTCGTGCACACCGATGTGTGGGTGTCCATGGGTGAGCCGGTCGAGGCCTGGGCCGAACGCATCGAGCAATTGCTCCCCTATCAGGTGAACACGGCGCTCATGCAGGCCACCGGTAACCCGCGCAGCAAGTTTATGCACTGTCTGCCGGCGTTCCACAACAGCGATACCAAGGTGGGCAAGGAGATCGCTGCCAAGTACCCGCACCTGGCCAATGGCATCGAGGTGACCGAGGACGTGTTCGAGTCGCCCTACAACATTGCCTTCGAGCAAGCGGAAAACCGCATGCACACCATCAAGGCAATTCTCGTCTCGACGCTTGCAGACGTCTAAGCCACTAGACGTACCAGGAGGACATAGCATGCGCATCGTGATTGCACTGGGTGGCAACGCCCTGCTTCGCAGAGGCGAACCACTGAGCGCCGACAACCAGCGAGAGAATGTCAGAACCGCTTGCAGCCAGATTGCCCGCATCTCGCCCGGTAATGAGCTGGTAATCGCCCACGGCAACGGCCCACAGGTTGGGCTGCTGGCCCTGCAGGGAGCTGCGTACACGGACGTGCCCGTTTACCCGCTGGATGTACTCGGTGCCGAGACCGAAGGCATGATCGGCTACATTATCGAGCAGGAGCTAGGCAATCTGCTGCCCTTCGAGGTGCCCTTCGCCACCCTGCTCACGCAAGTGGAGGTGGATGCTGCTGACCCGGCGTTCGCCAATCCGAGCAAGCCGATCGGCCCGGTGTACAGCCGCGAAGAGGCCGAACGACTGGCCAGTGAAAAAGGCTGGCACATCGCTGCCGATGGCGACCGTTTCCGCCGAGTTGTTCCGAGCCCGCGACCGAAGCGGATTTTCGAAATCAGGCCGATCCGCTGGCTGCTGGAAAAAGGCAGCGTGGTTATTTGCGCTGGCGGCGGTGGCATTCCTACGGTGTACGACCAGAACGGGCACCTGCAAGGCGTCGAGGCAGTGATCGACAAGGACCTCTGCTCGGCGCTACTGGCCGAGCAGCTCGAAGCCGATCTACTGGTGATCGCCACGGATGTCGACGGGGTCTACCTGGACTGGGGCACGCCGCAGCAGCGCCGCATCAACGAGGCCCATCCCGACCAGCTGGAACTGTTGGGCTTTGCCGCAGGTTCGATGGGGCCGAAGGTTCAGGCAGCATGTGAGTTTGCCCGCAACACCGGCAAAGCTGCGGTAATCGGCTCGCTGGCCGACATCGAAGCGATCGTGCAGGGCCGCGCCGGAAGCCGCGTCAGCCTGTCGGCACACGGCGTGTCATAGCCAAAAACCACAAGGGCGCCCGCGGGCGCCCTTGCTGCTCTCAGCCAGTGCTGCTTAGTTGCCGCGACGCAGCGCTGCCGGTGAGAAGTCACGCGGGCCGAGCCGGGCACTGAAGTCATACATCGGCTCGTTGTTATCCAGACCGTCAACGAAGTAGTTGTCGTCTTTCAGATGATAGAGCGTTTCGACGGTGCTGTTGAACATCGGCACGTCGTAATAGCTGATTGGATGGCTTTCCTGCAGCCCGATCAGCTCGCCCTTTTCATCAAACAGGTCCACAGCCAGAATCGACCAGCTGTCCTCATCGACATAGAACCGGCGCTTGTCGTAGGGGTGACTGAAGCCCTTGCGCAGTGTAGCGTCGACGACCCAGACCCGATGCAACTCATAACGCAACAGTTCCGGATTCAAGGTTCGCGGACCGACGATTTTATCGTAGGGGATGCCCTTCTGATGCACCGCGTAGCTGTTGTAAGGCACCAGCATTTCGCGCTTGGCGACCAGCTGCCACTCATAGCGATCCGGTGCGCCATTGAAGGAGTCCACCACGTCCGCCGTGGCCAGGCCGCTAGTGTCGGGCTGCAGCGAATCGTAGGCGAGCGAAGGCAAACGACGTACGCGGCGATCAGCCGGGCTGTAGCGCCAGGCTTTGCGTACCGCCAGCACCTGGTCGAGCGGATCCTGGACCACCAGGGCGGTACCTGACAGTTTGGCCGGCGCAGTGACACGGTACTTGTAGTACAGCGACGTGTTGTCCAGGTCGGCCTGGCTCATGCCCTCACGGTTATAAACGTAATAGATCTGCCGATCCCGTTTGATATAGCTCGGGTTGCCGTTGATCACCACGGCCTGATTGTTCACGAAGTGAGTCTGGTCGCCCTTGTAATGCAGAACATGGTTCCAGATCACCTCCATCCCGTCCTGGGGGATAGGAAATGGAATACCCGCTGAGGCGCCCTTGATCCCGTTGCCGTTGGCGATCAGCTCGGCATTCACCGCGTTCAGTCGCGTGGCGTCATAGATGCGCTGCGGGTTGCTGGCGCTGCGACGGGTTGGAAATACCCGCATATGAAAGTCCGGATGCCGCTCGACCAGCGCTCGCAGCCCCTCCGGCAACAAAGCGGCGTACTGAGCCACATTGCTCTGGTCCACTCGGTAGAGCATCGGGTCAGCCGCGAAAGGGTCCGGATGGTGCATGCCGGCTTCGTAGCCTGCAGGTGGCTGCACACCTCCGGTCCAAGCGGGAATGGTGCCGGCGGCGTTACCGGCGCGCTCGGCACCCAGCGGGGTCAGGTCCTGACCCAGGCGCACGGCCTGCATCTCGTCGACCTTGGCATGAGCCTGGCTGGCACAGGCCGCCAGCAGCAGAATTCCAAATTTCCTGTACATCTGTTTGCTCCTTGCAGCGCGGCTGGCGCGGCAGATGACGGCTCTTGCCCGCAGGCAGAGCGCTCGTTGATGCGTTGGGATCGTGCCGTCCTGGCATTTTTCGTTATTGGATCGTCCCTGGGCCGCTTGGTCGCGGCTTTGGTGGATGTAGCGGTGGCACGTATTTCTTTCAGCGAGTCAGTCGATGCGCTCGAACTTAAGGTCCCAGACGCCGTGGCCGAGGCGCTCACCGCGCCGTTCGAACTTGGTGGTCGGGCGCTCCTGCGGACGATCAACGTACTGCCCGTTTACGGCCTGGTTACGGTAGCCAGGCGCGACGTTCATAACGTCGAGCATGTGCTCGGCATAGGCCTCCCAGTCGGTGGCCATATGCAACACGCCGCCGACCTTGAGTTTCTGCCGGACCAACTCGGCGAATGCCGGTTGGACGATGCGCCGTTTGTGATGACGACTCTTATGCCAGGGATCAGGGAAAAACAGCAGAACCCGGTCCAGGCTCGCATCGGGGACGCATTCACGCAGCACTTCGAGCGCATCGCAACTGTAGATCCGCACGTTATTCAGATTCTGTGACAGAAGTCCGTTTAACAGGGCCCCTACGCCCGGCGAGTGCACTTCGACCGCAATGAAGTCCTGCTCGGGAGCCGCCGCGGCCATTTCTAGGGTGGAGTGGCCCATGCCAAAGCCGATCTCGAAGGTGCGTGGTGCCTGCCGAGCAAAGATCTGATCGAAGTCGCGCAACCCATCTGCCAGTTCCAGGCCGAACCGGGGCCAGCCCTGATCCAGACCTCGCTGCTGTCCTTCGGTCATGCGACCGGCACGCATCACAAAGCTTTTGATGGTGCGCATGCGCCGTTGGCCCTCGGCCGGGATTGGAGTCTCACTCATGAACGAACCTACAGATAAAAAAGACCGGCCGCGCGATCGAGCACGCGGCCTGAGACGGGAGGAGAAGTATTAGCGGATCAGGCCTTCCAGAGGCGAGGAAGCGCTGGCATAGAGTTTTTTCGGCATGCGGCCGGCCAGGTAGGCCAAGCGGCCGGCGTCGATCGCATACTTCATGGCCTCAGCCATCAGCACGGGGTTCTGCGCATGAGCGATGGCGCTGTTCATCAGCACCGCCTCACAGCCCAGCTCCATCGCGATGGTTGCGTCGGATGCCGTGCCGACGCCTGCGTCCACAAGCACCGGCACCTTGGCCTCCTCGAGGATGATGCGCAGGTTGTATGGGTTGCAGATGCCTAAACCCGTGCCGATCAGACCGGCCAGCGGCATCACCGCAATGCAGCCCATGTCGGCCAGCTGGCGGGCAATGATCGGATCGTCGCTGGTGTACACCATCACGTCGAAGCCATCCTTGACCAATACTTCAGCGGCCTTGAGGGTTTCGATGACGTTGGGAAACAGGGTTTTTTGGTCGGCCAACACTTCCAGCTTGACCAACCGGTGCCCATCGAGCAGTTCACGGGCCAGGCGGCAGGTGCGCACGGCCTCTTCGGCGTCGTAGCAGCCCGCGGTGTTCGGCAGGATCGTGTAGCGGTCTGGCGAGATCACATCCAGCAGATTAGGCTCGCCCGGGTTCTGGCCGATGTTGGTACGGCGTACCGCCACGGTGACGATCTCCGCGCCAGAGGCCTCGATGGCCGCGCGGGTTTCCTCGAGATCCTTGTATTTACCGGTGCCCACCAGCAGACGCGATTGATAGGTGCGACCGGCAAGCGTGAAGGGTTTGTCGTGCGGAACTGGGCTCATGCGACCATCCTGTTCAGACCTAATGAAGCGAGAAGTACGCTGCTGCACGGGCGGCGTCGGGGAATATCGATTTGTGGCTCAGCCACCGCCAATGGCATGCACGATTTCGATCTGATCGCCTTCGACCAGAACCGTCGCGGCATGCTGGCTGCGTGGCACGATGTCGCGGTTGAGTTCGACCGCTAGCCGGCGCCCGGTCAGCTCCAAGCGCTGCAGCAGATCAGCCACCGACTGGCCGTCCGGGAGCTCATAGCGCTCACCGTTCAACTGGATATGCATAGTGATCGCCACCATTGCAAAAGGGCCAGCATTCTAGCCCGATCGACTCGGTCCACCAAGGCAACAGCTGCCACCATTCATCTCCACCTCGGCCGCTCCGTCAATGAGCCACGCAGATTCCAGGCGGCCAGCATCAGACAGATCCAGCCGGCCAGGAACGCCGTACCGCCAATCGGAGTGATAATGCCGAGCTTGCCGACACCGGTCAGGGTCAGCAGGTAGAGACTGCCGGAGAACAGCAGGACACCCAGCGTAAACAAGCTGCCTGCTGCGACCAGCAGACGGCTCGGCGCATGCAACGCCAGCAAGGCGATGCCGAATAATGCCAGCGCGTGGATCAGTTGATAGTGCACGCCGGTCTGAAACACAGCGAGATAGTCAGCAGCCAGGCGGCTCTTCAAACCATGGGCTGCGAACGCGCCGAGGGCGACGCCGGTTAAGCCGAAGAATCCAGCGAGCATAAGAAACGGGCGAATCATTCGGGGGCCTTCCGGTCAAGGACTGTATGCACCGTTATAATGCCCGTTCTCCCCGGTTGCGACCACGCCCCATGCTTCGAGCCCTGCTACGCCGACTGACCAAACTGCTGCTATGGCTGACGGCACTGTCCGTGTTGCTGGTGCTGGTGCTGCGCTGGGTGCCGCCGCCCTTCACTGCGCTGATGGTTGAACGCAAGGTCGAATCCTGGACCGGCGGTGAAAGCATTGACCTGCAACGCAACTGGCGGCCTTGGAAAGAACTGCCGGACGACTTGAAGATGTCGGTCATCGCAGCCGAAGACCAGAAGTTTGCCGATCATTGGGGTTTCGATGTTGCGGCAATTCGAGCCGCATTCGAGCATAACGAACGTGGCGGCTCGCTGCGTGGCGCCAGCACTCTGAGCCAGCAGGTGGCGAAGAACCTGTTTCTCTGGTCGGGACGTAGCTGGCTGCGCAAGGGCCTTGAAGTCTGGTTCACCGGCTGGATCGAGCTGCTCTGGCCGAAACAACGGATTCTGGAGGTCTACCTGAACAGTGTCGAATGGGGCAGTGGGATATTCGGCGCCGAAGCAGCTGCACAACATCACTTCGGGATTGGCGCGCCCTACCTATCCGTCAATCAGGCTAGCCAGCTGGCCGCTGTACTGCCTAACCCACGGGAGTGGGATGCCGGCCAACCGGGTCCGCACGTGCGCAGTCGCGCCGCCTGGATTCGAAAGCAGGTGAGGCAATTGGGCGGCAGCGGTTACCTGAACAAACTACAGGCGAGCGAGGCACGCTGAAGGCAAACCGGAACGATACGGCGACGGGTCGGCTCCAGCGCCTCAGCGCCCTCTCACGCGCAAGATCACTAGCCGGTACGCTCTGTCGGGGCGTTATGGCAGTGCGCCATCTCAGCGAGTAAGCTGCGATGAATATGTGGCGAATGCCGGGCCACAATCCGCATGTAAGGGCGGTCGCCAGACAGGCGTCCGGTATTCTCGTCACTCGTCACTAACGCACGGCAGGCAGCATGAGCGAAACCAGTGCACCTTTCGGCAAGGTGCGGCAGTTCTTTCACTGGCGTAACAGCATCGCCTGGCTTGTACTGGCGTTAGCGCTGTCGGTACAGCTTGCGCTTCTCAATCATCTTCAGATGAAAGAAGAGCGGGCCGCGCTCAAGCAGTTCGACTTGCTGGTGAACACGACCATTGAAGCCATTCAAAAACGCATGACCGACCACGAGCAGATTCTGCTCGGAGCAGCCGGACTGTTCGACGCCGCCGGAGAGGTGTCGCGAGAACAATGGCGTGAATACAACGACCGGCTGCAACTGGCCGAACGCTACCCGGGCATTCAAGGTGTCGGTTTTGCCAAGGCCCTATTGCCGTCGGACCTCGAAGCGCATGTGCAGAACGTCCGGGCTGAGGGATATAGCGACTACGATGTTTACCCGCAAGCGGCGGACCGCTCGTTCTATACGCCAATCGTCTTCCTCGAGCCCTTCCGTGATCGCAACCTGGCCGCTTTCGGCTTTGACATGTTCTCCGAGCCGGTTCGCCGACAGGCCATGCTCAGCGCTGCCGAAACCGGAACAACCCAGATTACCGGGAAAGTGACGTTACGCCAGGAAACCCACGGCAAGGTACAAGCAGGCGTCCTCATGTACGTGCCGCTGTACAGTGATGGGGAGCCGTTAACTGCCGTGACACAACGCCTGCAAGCGCTAAAGGGCTTCGTCTACAGCCCTTATCGGCTCGACGACCTGATGCGAGGCATTCTGGGCGCAGCCAATCCGAACCTCAGCTTGCGCATTTACGCAGGCGATTCCGAGCAAACTGAGCACCTTATCTTTGCCAGTCGAGATGCACCTATGGCCGGGCAATCCCAGTACAGCAAGGAAGTGCAGCTGGGTCTTTATGGCCAGACATGGACGCTGCGCCTGGAGAGTCGGCCGGCCTTCGAGCAGTTCTTTCACACCAACAAAGGGCTGATAGCCGGCCTTGGTACTGGCCTGAGCGCACTATTGTTCCTCCTGACGTTTTCGTTGTCGCTCAGACGCCGCCGTGCTGAGGCGCTGGCCCAGCAGATGACCGAAGACATCCGGGAAAACAAACGGGCCCTACAGCTCAGTGAAGAGCGCCTAAGCCTTGCGCTCAAAGGCAGCAATGACGGGCTATGGGACATGAACCTGGATGCCGGGACCTTCTATGCATCGCCGCGCGCCTGGCACATGCTCGGCTACCGTCCCGGCGAGCTCAGTTCGGATCTCAAGCTCTGGGAGCGACTCGTCGTAGCCGAGGACCTGCCTCAAGCGCGGACTCAGCTGGCCCGGACCATGCTTTCCCCAGTCGATCACTTCACCACCGAGCTACGCCTGCAGCACAAAAGCGGCAAAATCACGCCTGTGCTGATCCGCGGCTACATCCAGCGCGACCGCAACGGCCAGCCGCTGCGCATCAGCGGCACCAGCATGGACCTGACCGAACACAAGCGCATCGAACAGATGAAAGACGAGTTCGTCTCGACGGTAAGCCATGAGCTGCGCACCCCGCTGACATCCATCAGCGGCGCCCTGGGGCTGATCACCGGCGGCGCTCTGGGCGAGGCACCTCCCGCCATCCAGCAGATGCTCGAAATCGCGCACCGCAACAGCTTGCGTTTGGGTTACCTGATCAATGACCTGTTGGACATGGAGAAAATCACCGCAGGCAAGATGACCTTCGATATGCGCGAGCACTCGCTGCGCCAACTGCTGGATGAGGCGCTGACCAGCAACCAGGCTTTCGCCTCGCATTTCGGGGTGAGCTGCATACTCCGCGACCCAGTCAATGTGCACGTATGGGTCGACGGATTGCGCCTGCAGCAGGTGCTGAGCAACTTTCTTTCGAACGCCATCAAGTACACGCCGGAAGGTGGCCAGGTCACGCTGCATTGCAGCCAGCCCAATGCCGGCCATGTCCGCATCAGCGTCACCGATCAGGGGCCGGGCATCCCGCCAAGTTTCCAGAACCGTGTATTCGAGAAATTTGCTCAAGCGGATGCGTCCGACAGTCGCCAGAAAGGGGGCACCGGCCTGGGGCTTGCCATCACCAAGGAATTCATCGAGCGGATGGGCGGTCGTGTCGGCTTTGATACAGCCGAGGGCCAAGGCACAACGTTCTGGTGTGAGCTGCCCATAGTCGAATCGGCCACTGTGGCACCAGACCAGGGCCAGCCTCGCCTACTGGTAATCGAAGACGAGCCGGACACCGGCCGGTTACTGTTGCTGATGCTACGCGATGCCGGTTACGCGGTTGACCGCGTTCAGAGTCTGCACGCGGCACGAGGCAAGCTTGCCAGTACCCGTTACGAGGCGATGACACTCGATTTGCATTTGCCCGACGGCAGCGGACGTGAGCTGATTGACGAAGTACGCAGCAACCCTGGCACTCGAGATCTGCCGATCATCGTGATATCGGCCGCCAGCCATTTCGAGCAGAACGCTGAAGACACGAGCATCACCTGGCTACACAAACCCATCAGCGCGGCACAACTGCTGATCGCCCTCACCGACACCTTGGAGCATTCCAGGCATTGCCGCTAATCCCGGCGATCATCCAGCTGCAGTCACCCTCCGCCGGCCAGCGGCTAAAAAAAAGGCGCTGCAATTGCAGCGCCTTTGGGCTCTGGACTAGAAAGCTCAGGCTTCGGCTATTAAGCCTGGATTGAACCCTTGAGCTTGTTCATCGCATTCTTTTCAAGCTGACGAATCCGCTCCGCAGAAACCCCATACTTGGCAGCGAGATCATGCAGAGTCGCTTTGGTATCACTCAGCCAACGCTGCTGAAGGATGTCGCGGCTACGCTCATCCAGCGTGTCCAGCGCCTCATGCAGATTCGAGTTTGAGTTATCGCTCCAGTCGGCATCTTCGAGCTGCCGCGCCGGGTCGTAACGATGATCTTCGAGATAATGCGCTGGCGACTGGTAGGCGCTGTCATCATCCGCGTCGGCAGATGGATCGAAAGCCATGTCATGCCCTGTGAGACGGCTTTCCATCTCGCGGACTTCGCGGGCCTCAACGCCGAGGCTGTCGGCAACCCGCTCGACCTCGTCATTGTTCAGCCAGGCCAGACGCTTCTTCTGACTACGCAGATTGAAGAACAGCTTGCGTTGCGCTTTGGTCGTGGCGACTTTTACGATGCGCCAGTTGCGCAGGATGAACTCGTGGATTTCGGCCTTGATCCAATGCACGGCAAAGGAAACCAAGCGCACGCCCATTTCAGGGTTGAAGCGCTTAACCGCCTTCATCAGGCCGACATTGCCTTCCTGGATCAGATCGGCCTGTGCCAGACCATAGCCGGAATAACTACGGGCGATATGCACAACGAAACGCAGGTGGGCCAGCACCATCTGACGGGCGGCCTCGAGGTCCTGTTGGTAGAACAGACGCCCGGCCAAGTCGCGTTCCTGCTCGACCGTGAGCAGCGGAATGCTGTTGACCGTCTGCACATAGGCCTCGAGATTGCCTCCCGGGACCAGGGCTTGAACAGGTTGGAGATTAGATGTCATGCAGGTCCTCCAAAAATGAAGCTGCAGCAGTTTAGCACTGCCGCATGAGACTGCAAGCCTGTGGAAAAGTTTCCTTACAGCTACCTAAAGCCATATATATCAACAGGTTAGCGCGGTGAAAGCTCGTTCAAATGCCTCGCAACGGCAAGCCAAGCGCCTATGTAACCCAGCAGCACGGCTCCAAGCACAAGGGACAACCCATCGTCGGCTGGTACGCCCGCCAAGCCAAAATCACTGCCATACAAGCCAGCCAACCCAATGACCGCCTCGTTCAACCAGCCGAGCCCATAGGCGAGCAAGCCCCAGGCAATCAGGCCCGCTCCCAGCCCGTACAACGCCCCCATGTAGAGAAACGGACGCCGCACATAGCCGTCGGTTCCGCCGACCAGTTTGACCACCTCAATCTCGGTGCGGCGGTTTTCGATGTGCAGGCGGATGGTATTGCCAATCACCAGTAGCAGCGTGGCGATCAGCAACAGGCTAAGGCCGAACACGAACCGATCACCCAGCTTGAGAATGGCGGTCAGCCGTTCGACCCATAGCAGGTCCAACTGGGCCTGCTCGACCCCGGGCAACTCCGACAAGCGTTGACGCAGTGCCTCGAGGTTATCGCGATCAACTTCGTTAGGCGTCACCAGGATCACACCGGGCAACGGATTTTCCGGCAGTTCTCGCAAGGCCTCGCCAAGCCCTGACAGCTGCTGAAATTCCTCCAGCGCCTGTTCTCGACTGATCCAGCTGGCCTCGGACACGTCCGGCATCGCCAGTATCTGCTCGCGAAGCGCTTGCCCCTGCGTCGCATCCACATCCAGCTGCATGAACAGCGAAATCTGGGCTGCCCGCTGCCAGGAGCCACCGAGCCGCTCGACATTGTCCAGCAACAGCGCCAAGCCCATCGGCAAGCTCAACGCGACCGCCATGACCAGACAGGTAAAAAAGCTACCGATCGGTTGTTTGATCAGCCTGCCGACACTATCGACCACGCTGGCCCGGTGGCTTTCCACCCAGGCATGAAACAAGGCTTTGAAGTCCGGTTCGTCGCTTCTGGGCTGCTCGGGCTTGTTGCGTACACCGCCCGCGCGTTCAGCTGGGTTCGGGTTCTGCTCGGGTGCGCTCATCGGGTGGCCTCTCCATCGCCGATCAATCGACCACGCTGCAGTGTGAGCATGCGATGACGCATACGGGCGATCAGCGCCAGATCGTGGCTGGCAATCAGCACGGTGGTACCGAGACGGTTGATATCTTCGAATACGCCCATGATTTCGGCTGCCAGCCGCGGATCGAGGTTACCGGTCGGCTCGTCGGCAAGCAGCAACGCCGGGCGGTGCACCACTGCGCGGGCGATGCCGACGCGCTGCTGCTGGCCCGTAGAGAGATCGGAAGGGTATTGCAGTGCTTTGTCCTTGAGACTGACACGCTCCAGCGCGGTCATCACGCGTTGGCCAATTTCGCGCTTGTTCAAACCGAGGATTTGCAAGGGCAATGCGGCGTTATCGAACACGGTGCGATCAAACAGCAGCTGATGGTTCTGAAATACCACACCGATCTGCCGGCGGAGAAAGGGAATCTGCGCATTGCTGATTCGCGATAGGTCCTGGCCGGCCAACAGCAGCTTGCCACTGCTAGGTCTTTCCATCGCCAGCAGCAAGCGTAACAAGGTGCTCTTGCCCGCTCCGGAGTGACCGGTGACGAAGAGGAACTCACCGCGCTTCACGTGAAAGGAAAGTTCGTGCAATCCGACGTGGCCGTTGGGATAGCGCTTGCCCACCTGTTCGAAACGAATCATGACGAGGCTCCGCCCGTCCCTTTCTCGGCGAACAACGCGTTGACGAAGGCATCCGCCTCGAAGGTCCGCAGATCATCAATGCCTTCACCGACGCCGATATAGCGGATCGGGGTGCCGAACTGCTTGGCCAGCGCAAAGATCACACCGCCTTTGGCGGTACCGTCGAGTTTGGTCAGCGCCAGGCCTGTCAGCTCGACCGACTGATTGAACTGTTTGGTCTGGTTGATAGCGTTCTGACCGGTTCCGGCGTCGAGCACCAACAGCACCTCGTGCGGCGCAGAATCGTCGAGCTTGCCCATCACACGACGGACCTTTTTCAGCTCCTCCATCAAATTGTCCTTGGTATGCAGGCGCCCGGCGGTATCCGCGATGAGCACATCAATGCCTCGGGCCTTGGCAGCCTGCACTGCATCGAAGATCACCGAAGCGGAATCCGCCCCCGTGTGCTGAGCGATCACCGCTATGTTGTTGCGCTCACCCCAGATCTGCAGCTGCTCGACTGCAGCCGCACGGAAGGTATCGCCTGCGGCCAGCATGACCTTCTTGCCTTCGAGCTGCAGCTTCTTCGCCAGTTTGCCGATGGTCGTGGTCTTGCCAACGCCGTTGACACCTACCACCAGGATCACGAACGGCTGCTTGCTGCTGTCGATCAGCAACGGTTGCTCGACAGGCTTGAGCAAGCTGGCCAGTTCTTCTTGCAGAGCCTTGTACAACGCGCCGCTGTCGGCCAGCTCCTTGCGCGAGACTCGGCGCGCCAGGTTCTGCATGATGGCGGTGGTGGCCTCTACGCCAACATCCGCGGTCAGCAGGCGAGTTTCCAGTTCGTCGAGCAGGTCATCATCGATGGCCTTCTTGCCCAGAAACAGACTGGCCATACCTTCGCCAATGCTGGCGCTGGTCTTCGACAAGCCTTGTTTGAGCCGGGCAAAGAAGCCCAATTTGGCGGGCGCTTCTTGTACGGCCGGTGCTGGTGCAGGTTCGACGGCAATCTCAGCGAGGATTGGCGACTCGGGCACTTCCTGAGGATGAACAAGCTCCGGCGCTGGCGCTGGCTCGGGCTCTGCCTCCGGCTCAATCTGCAATTCAGCGTCCGGTTTAACGTGCGCAGCCTCGGGCTCCGCTTGGGTAGCCTCAGGCTCAGAACGCAAGGGCTCTTCGGCCGTCTCTACCTCGTCGGGCAATGCGGTATCGGGCTCATCGGCGAACGGCTGGCTGTCTTCCAGCGGCTCGGCAGGCGGCGGCTCGGCCGCTGGGGTCTGCGGTTTCTTGCGAAACCAGCCAAACAAGCCTTTCTTCTCGCCAGCCTCGGCCGGCGCCTTCTTATCGTCGTTGGAACCAAACATGGAGAAGATTTTCTCAAGAGGGCGATACGCCGGCGGCCATGCCACCAGCCAGACGGGCGCTATCCTAGCACTGCGCATCGGCCTGCGCTAAGCGTGGCCATCCGCCCAGTCTTCTGCATTGGCAAAGCGAGCTTTATATGCCTTTGCCCTGACACAAGGGCACCAGTACCATGGCCCGCGTGTCCTCACCAGCCGGCATTGTCGCGGGCGGGATCGATCACTGAACGAGCCTTTCTCCTATGCCTTTGATGCTACGCCGCGCCGCAGCCCTGCTACTCGGCACTTTATACCTTCCGCTGGTGATGGCTGCCGAAGCCCAGCCCACCCACGAATTCTTTCTGGATAACGGCCTCAAGGTGATCGTGCGCGAGGACCACCGGGCGCCAATTGTGGTCTCTCAGCTCTGGTACAAGGTCGGCTCCAGCTATGAATCACCGGGGCAGACAGGCCTGTCCCACGCGCTCGAACACATGATGTTCAAGGGTAGCCACAAGCTTGGCCCGGGCGAGGCCTCTCGCATCCTTCGTGAACTGGGCGCTGAGGAAAATGCATTCACCAGCGACGATTACACCGCTTATTACCAAGTCCTGGCGCGCGATCGCCTAGCCGTGGCGTTCGAATTGGAAGCCGATCGCCTGGCAAGCCTCAAGCTGCCGCCGGAAGAATTCGAGCGCGAAATCGAAGTGATCATGGAAGAGCGCCGGCTGCGCACCGATGACAAGCCCAGCGCGCTGGCCTTCGAGCGCTTCGAGGCCATGGCCTACCCTGCCAGCGGCTATCACATCCCGACCATTGGCTGGATGGCCGACCTCAAGCGGATGACCATCGAGGATCTGCGCACTTGGTACGAGCGCTGGTACGCGCCCAACAATGCGACCCTGGTGGTGGTCGGTGACGTCACGGTGGAAGAAGTCCGGACCTTGGCCGAACGCTACTTCGGGCCGATCGAGAAACAGGAAGTGCCGAACGCCAAGCGCCCATTGGAACTGGACGAGCCCGGCGAACGCCGGCTGCGCCTGCATGTGCAGACTCAGGTACCCAGCCTGATCATGGCCTTCAACACACCGAGTCTGGCCACCAGCGAGGAGCCGAGTCAGATCCATGCGCTGCGGCTGATCAGCGCGCTGCTCGACGGCGGCTACAGCGCACGTCTGCCCCAGCAACTTGAGCGCGGCGAGGAGCTGGTGACCAGCGCCTCGGCTTGGTACAACGCCTACGCCCGCGGCGACACACTGTTTGTTCTGAGTGCTGCACCAAACATGCAGAAAGGCCGAACGCTGGAAGAAGTCGAGGCGGGCCTCTGGAAGCAGCTAGAACAGCTCAAGCAAACCGCGCCGTCCACCGAGGAGCTGGAGCGGGTCCGCGCGCAGGTCATCGCCGGATTGGTCTACGAGCGCGACTCCATTACCCAGCAGGCCACCACCATCGGCCAATTGGAAACCGTTGGCCTCTCCTGGCGGCTGATGGACGAGGAGCTCAGCGCTCTGGAAGCCGTTACCCCAGAGGACATCCAAGAAGCCGCCCGTACCTATTTCACCCGCTCTCGCCTGAGCGTTGCCCATGTTCTACCCGAGGAGTCCAGCGATGAGTGATCGCCACCTGTTGCGTCGCGGCCTGCTCGGCCTGGCGTTGGCGTCCTGCCTCGGCCTGGCCGCCTGCAGCGAAGAAGCCAGCGACGCCGCCGCATCGATCCCGGTTCCCACCGAGGAAACCGTCGCCACACCGTCCGAATCCGGACAGGCGATCGCCAAAGAGGCTGAAGAAGCTGAAGCAGCCAGCACTCAGCTCGAGTCCTTGGCCGAGCTCGGCGACAAACCCTTGGCCCGGCGCGAATTGGACATCCAGAGCTGGCAGACCGATGGTGGCGCCAAGGTGCTGTTCGTCGAGGCGCACCAGCTGCCCATGTTCGACCTGCGTCTGACCTTTGCCGCCGGCAGCAGCCATGATGATGGGGTGCCCGGCCTGGCAATGCTGACCAATGCCATGCTCAATGAGGGCGTCGAGGGCAAAGATGTCACCGCCATCGCCGAGGGCTTCGAAGGCCTTGGCGCGAATTTTGGCAACGGTTCCTACCGCGACATGGCTGTCGCCAGCCTGCGCAGCCTCAGCGAGGCTGACAAGCGCGAGCAAGCGCTACAGCTGTTCAGCCAGGTCGTGGGCAAACCGACCTTTCCCGAAGACTCGTTGCAGCGAATCAAGAACCAGGTCCTGGCCGGCTTCGAATTCCAGAAACAGAACCCGGGAAAGCTGGCCAGCCTCGAACTATTCGAGCAGCTGTATGGCGATCATCCCTATGCCCACTCCAGCGAAGGCACGCCCGAGTCGATCCCAGGCATCAGCGTCGCGGAGCTGCGCGCGTTTCATCAAGAGGGCTACACGGCCGGTAACGCAGTGATCGCGCTGGTTGGCGACCTCAGCCGCGAGGAGGCCGAAGCCATCGCCGCGCAGGTTTCCGCAGCGTTGCCTCAGGGCCCGGTCCTGCCGCCTCCGCCCTCGCCAAGCGAGCCAACCGCCGGCACCCAGCACATCGAGTTTCCTTCCAACCAGACTCATTTGATGCTGGCGCAGCTGGGGATTCCGCGTGGCCATCCGGATTACGCCGCGCTGTATCTGGGTAACCAAATCCTCGGCGGCGGTGGCTTCGGCACTCGCCTGATGGAGGAAATCCGCGAAAAGCGCGGCCTGACCTACGGTGTCTATTCAGGCTTCAGCCCTATGCAAGTGGCTGGTCCCTTCATGATCAACCTGCAGACCCGCGCCGAGCTGGCTGAGGGTACGCTGGAGCTGGTTCAGCGACTGGTTGCCGACTTCCTGCAGAACGGCCCGACCAGCGCTGAGCTTGAGCGCAGCAAACGCGAAGTCGCTGGCAGCTTCCCGCTGTCCACAGCCAGCAACAGTGACATCGTCGGCCAGCTGGGCAGCATCGGCTTCTATGGCCTGCCGCTGACCTACCTTGAAGACTTTATGCAACAGGTCCAGGCGTTGTCGGTCGAAGACGTCAAGGCTGCGATGAACAAGCATCTGAGCCCGGATGACTTCGTGATCGTCACCGCGGGCCCGCAGGTTGAGCAGAAGCCGCTGCCACCGCCCAGCACGAAGCCCCTCGAACAACCCAGCAGCGTTCCGGAGCATTGATGGCCAAGCCACCCGTCCGTCCCTCCGCCCATGGGGGCCAGGGCCAGCTGCGTATCATCGGCGGTGAGTGGCGCAGCCGACGCTTCGGTTTTCCCGACGCCGATGGCCTGCGACCGACACCTGATCGCGTCCGCGAAACACTGTTCAACTGGCTCGCGCCGTACATCTCTGGCGCGCGAGTGCTCGACCCCTTCACCGGAAGTGGTGCGCTCTACCTTGAGGCCCTCTCGCGCGGCGCCAGCATGGCACTCGCGCTGGATGTGAATGCCAATGCCATTGCCAACCTGCGCAAGCATCTGGATACGCTCAAGTGCGGCCAGGGCCAGTTGCTGCAAAGCGACGCCCTGCGCTATCTCGAAACCCAGAACCCGACCCCATTCGACTTGGTGTTTCTCGACCCCCCGTTCAACAAGAACCTGCTGCTACCCACCTGCGAGCTGCTCGAAAACAGGGGCTGGCTAGCTAAACATGCCTGGGTCTATACCGAGAGCGAAGCTGCCCCCTCCAGTCTTGGCCTACCTGGCAACTGGCGCCTGCACCGTGAAAAGCAGGCGGGCAAAGTGAACTATGCGTTGTGGGAGCGCAGCGGAGCAGACTAAGCCTCAGAGCAGCGCTCTTCTGGCCGGGCAAAGCCGGCCAGCGTTACGGACCCGCATTGCAATCGAGCCTGGGTGACCATGCCCACCACCATTCCTGATACCAGCGCTGCACTCGAAATGGATCGCCCCTTCGCCCCGGCCGGGTGGCTGCCCGGCGGCCATCTGCAAACGCTATGGAACCCGTTCTGCCGCCGTGCGCCTCTCCTGCAACGTCGCCGTGAGCGGTTGTGGCTCGCTGACGGCGATTTCATCGATCTCGATTGGCATGGGCCGCATGAAGCGGACGCACCGCTCGTGCTGGTATTGCATGGCCTGACTGGCTCATCGAGCTCACTCTATGTGCTCGGCCTGCAACAGGAGCTGGCGAGCCGGAACTGGGCAAGCATCGCGATCAACTGGCGAGGCTGCTCGGGCGAGCCAAACCTGCTGCCGCGCGCCTATCACTCCGGTGCAAGCGATGATCTGAGCGAAGTCATAGCTCATCTGCAAGCCTCGCGGCCGCTGGCCCCGCTGTATGCCGTGGGCTACTCGCTCGGTGGCAACGTGCTGCTCAAATACCTCGGCGAAACCGGCCAGGCAGCACCTCTGCAAAAAGCCGTGGCGGTGTCCGTGCCGTTTCGCCTGGACCAGTGCGCCGACCGTATCGGCCTCGGCTTTTCGCGGGTGTACCAGGCGCACTTCATGCGCGAAATGGTGACCTACGTGAAAGAAAAGCAGCGCCTCTTCGCGAGCAACGGCGATGATCTCCATCTCACGGCGCTGCAGCGTCTGGGCTCACTGGAAGGCATGCGCACCTTCTGGGACTTCGACGGCCGCTTCACCGCCCCACTGCATGGCTATGCTGATGCAACCGATTACTACCGCCGCGCCTCAAGCCGCTACTTCCTGCCCGACATCCGCATCCCAACGCTGCTGATCCAGGCCGAAGACGACCCCTTCGTCTTCCGCCACAGCGTGCCCGAGCCTGATGAGCTATCCGCAACCACCACTCTGGAACTGCACAGGACCGGCGGGCACGTCGGCTTCGTCGAAGGCTCCCCGCTCAACCCTCGCTATTACCTGGAGCGGCGGATACCGGAGTGGCTGGCGCCTGCCAGCCGCTAGGAGCGTTAACGCTATCGTCCCAGCATGAAAGTTTCGTACTCGAGATCTTCAAGCGAGCTGGACAAGCGAACCAGCCCTAGCAGTACGCAGGCCAATACCGACAAGGTGAAGCCATAGCCGAAGAAACTTGGGCCCAACTGCTGGCTGACAACCGTCAGCATGGCGTTGAGTAATACGAAGATCACACACAGCTCGAGCACGATGCTTCGCTTGTCCAGATAGAAAAAGACGTTCAGGAGCGCCATGAACACCACCTGAATGCTCACGCCGATGAGGTCGACGTAGAACAGAGGAAGATAAAAGGCGGATATCCCCAGCCATGCCAGCAGCTTCGGCGCGATAAGAAACAACAGCACGACGGTCAGGCCCTGAACCTTACAGATTTCCAACAACCCTTGACGCACCGACAGGATCATCTGCTGTTTGAGCTGGCCGATGTGCTGCAGCGTTTCGCCGCCTCGAATGGCTGAAAAGACCCGGTCATACCACTCGGCAAAGTCGGTTTCGATGCGCACGAGAAAAACCGCCATGCCGGGAATGATTGCCAGGTAAGCGAGAAAAATCGGCAGGTCGTAGAGCATCGAAGCACGCAGCGGGCCAATCACATGACTGGACGTACTGGGGTTGAACCAGAAAATGATCTTGTCGATCCATATTCCAAGGTTGTAGCACAGCCCTGTCAGCAAGAGGCTGACGTACACCTGCTTGCGCTTGAAGAAGTCGAACGCCACTAGCTGCCTGGCCGGATACTCCCGCAGGATATCGAACAGAAACATGAAGAACAGACTGGCATGCCCGATGAGCAAGCCCAGCAACAATCCTTCGAGCTTCAGAAAGCGCAACAGGAACGAGCACAGCACCATCACCGAATAGCCCACCACCATGACCAGCAGGATTCGGTTGTAAGCCTTCATGCCGGACAGAAAGATGATGGTCAGCCACAAATTGCAGAGCACCACGAAGTTGGCCAGCATCAGCAGGCGATACAGGAATGGCTGATCGAACAGCAGGCTGAGCAGGAGAAAACCCAGCACACCCGATGAAACCGTGATCACCAGCAAGATGCCTATCAGGTTCGGCAGGATCAGCTCCTGCCGTTTTTCAAACAGACGATCGGATATGAAGCGGGTAAAGAACAGCTGCGCGCCGCCAGTGAAGATCAGCGAGGAGGCCATCAGATAGGTCACGCTCACCAGGAACTGTCGAATCAGCAGTTCCGGCACCACCACCCCGAGGCTCATCACTCCAATGACCATGACGCTGATGATCGACAGTACCCACGGACCGGAACTGATCAGCCCGGCGTACACATAGGCGCGCAGCGTGGCCGTGTAGGAATCCCGCGACAGAATCTTACGCAGCTCGAATCCAATCCCGGCCATTTCAGGCTGCTCCCGTAGCGTTGCGATAGAGGTTGCGGTAACGGTCGAGCATGATCGTCTCGGTGTAGTACCGATTGACTCGCTTTAATCCGACCGACTGTGCGGCCCGCCAACGCTCAGGGTCACGCAGCAGATCGACGATGGCTCGGGACGTGGCCTGGGGATCTGCGATGGCTACCACCTCGCCTGCCCTCCCCAATTTCGGTTCCTCATCGGGCGCACCTTCGATCAATTCGCGGCACGAGCCGACGTCGCTGGTAACTACTGGCGTACCGGCAGCCCAGGCTTCCAGGATGACCAGCGGTTGCGCCTCGCTAATCGAGGTCAGCACCATCAAACCAAGGTTAGGTAGCAGCTCGTGAATCTGACGAAAGCCGAGAAACTTGACCTTGCCTTCGAGCCCCAGGCTGACCACCAGGCTGCGGCATTCGGCAGCGTAGGCGCGATCCTCTTCTTCGGGACCGACGATCCAGCCTTCGGCCTCGGGAATGGCGCTGACCACGCCTCGCATCGCCCGGATGAAGGTTTTCACATCCTTTATCGGCACCACACGACCCACCAAGCCAACGACCGGTGCGATGCCTGGAGGACGACGCTGCAAGGCGTCCCCCCACGCAGCCATGGCGATGCCGTTGGGGATCACCCGCGTGCGCGCCGGATCGGCACCATCTGCAATCTGCCGTTGGCGGTTGCCGTCGTACAGCGAAATGATCGGGTCGGCAGCGCGATAGGTTAGCAGACCAATGCGCTCGAAAAATCGGATCCAGAGCTTACGAATGTAACTGAATTCGGTATCCAGGCCGGTACGCAGCGCCTCGTCCGGGCTTTCAGATATCCAGCTGGCCTGCGCCAGATCGATCTTGCGTTCCTTCGTATAGATTCCATGCTCGCTGAGCAGGTAAGCGCACTGCCAGCGATGTTGCAGGATCGCGCCTAGCAACCCTGCATAACCTGTCGAGATCGAGTGCAACACCCTTGCACGCGGCAACCGGGCCGCCGCTTGCGCAAGCATGACCAGCGGCGCCTGCATGGTGCGCAGTGTCCAGAAATAATTGATGAAAGAAGGATCGCTGCAATGCTGGGTGTAGCCGGCCGTAATGGCTTCCCAGCTGGCACGACTGTGCAGTACGTCATCGAGATTCAGTCGTCCGGAGGCCAGGGTAGCCAGGACAGCCTCGCCCTGTTCGAGGCTGGGCTGCTCAGGGTGATGCAGAAATTGGTGCAACTGGCGCATGTGCTCTGCAGCACCCTCTCGCTTGGCCGCGACCACTCCATCTCCTGGGCGCCAAGCACACTCGACAAAGTGCTCCTCGATATGCACCACGTTTGGCGGAATCTTGTATTGGCGCTCAGAGTAGGCTTCGCGTTGACCACCAATGAAGAACACCGAGAACGTGAACGCTGGCAGCCCGAGGATCAATTGGTTGACCCAACTGGATACGCCGCCGCGCACGTAGGGCCAAGTCCCCTCAAGCAACAGGCAGATATCGGTGGGGGGCGTTTCAGGTGGCGTTTTGGTCACAGCCAGTACTTCGCTAGGGCAGCAAACGGTGGGCGTTGCAGAACATCTTCGGTCAGCCTCGCCAGCTGCTGGGAAACATCCTCGTAGCTGCCTTCGATGAAGGCGATCTCGGCGCGAAAGGGCGCCAGCGTTTGCACGCCGACGCCTACCGTTTCAGCCTGGTTGAAGTGCATCTTCGCAGCATCCAGCCGTGTCTGCTCAAGGGCAATCCGCCCGGCTAGCACATGCGCATAGGGGTTGCCTGCAGCGCTCAGGGCCTGTTCCACATGTTCGCGGGCCTGCTCGAGTACGTGCTCAAGCACGCTACCTTGCGCCAGCCCCAGGTAGGCGAGCTCCCAGTACCAGCGCGCCAGCGCGTCGTGCAACGCGGCTTGGTGAACGCCTTCTGCTGCCGACAGCTGTCGCAGGGTAGTTTCTATGCGAAGGTTGATCTCGCTTTCCTGCTTGTCCAGCATCGAATAGGCCAACAGCCGCACGTCATCCGCAGGGTCGCGCAATGCCAGCTTGAGAATGGGGATCGCCTCACGAGCAGGCATGCGACGCGTAGCGAACAGTGCCGTCAATCGCTTCTCGGTATCGGGGGCGTCACGCAGCACATCTTGCAATCCACCATCGTTGAACATCAGAGCCTTGCTGCGCTCCTGGGGGCGGAAAGGCAGATCGGGTACGCCCCTCGAGTCCCAGTTCTGCTCCTGCTTCCGGCGAGGCAGATACAACGCTGGAAACAACGAGACAGCAACACCTATGGCACCCAAGCCAGGCACGAAAAAAGCGAGACTGAAGACGAACAACGGGCTCCAGGGCAGTGGAAATTTGTAGCGCCGCGGCAGCAGCAACCAGATGCCTGCACTGAGCATGGCACTGCTCAGCAGGTGAGCGCCAAGGTAAAGCGTAGTCGCCTGAGCCACGCTCAACTGCTGATGGAACGCCACCCAGCTGCCAATTTCGAACAGCAGCGCACCGCTAAATAGCCACTTGCTGATCATTCAATGCGCACTCGTTGTAAAGGAAACGACGCAGGGCATCATGGCCATTGCCGACACCTAGGTCATGGGCAGAGACTCGTACTTCCAGACTTTCTAGCGTCTGCGCCATGCCGAAACGCTCATTGATCAGCGTATTGAGGCGGAACAGATAGCCTTGCGCGCCCTCGGCTGAGGTCAGCGGCAGCAGGACCAGAACACAGCTATTTCCCCGCTGGTTGGTCACTCTGCGCTGCAGATCGAGTCCGCGACGGCTGCCTTCGATCAGGTGCAGCAATGCTTCGCTATGCGAAGACTCAGCCACCTCCAGAAAAAACAGGCTGGCATCCAGCCCATGATTTTGCGCATCGATCAACGAGCGCTTCAGGTTCTGGCTGAACTCTTGGCTGTCCCAATCGTTAAGCTGGAGGAACTGCGGGTCGCTCAGGATCAAGTCAGCAATGTGCCCGGCAAGGATTGCCAGTAAGCCGAAGACGCGATCATTGAACGAGAAGAAAGGCATTTGCTCCACCGCCAATATCGCCAGGATTCGATCTTCCGTATCGATGAGCGGGACGCAAAGCTGATACCGGGAGTGCTGACGATGCTCGCCACGCTCAAGCAATTGCTCGCGGATGCTAACCAGCTCACCGCGCTGCAAGCACATGCGCACCAGCAGGTCGTGCTCGTTCAGGGGATCCATTGCGCCGATCATGCCCAGTGGATCAGGCACGACCGAGCCATCACTTACCCGGTAAAGCCCGGCTGCCCGGAACGCGCCGTATTGCGCAAGCAGGCTCAACACCGGATCGGCAAGCGCAGCGAGGGCATCATTACCACGCGACAACCGACGCAACTGATTGCGCAAGCCAACCAGTGAGCTGCGCAGGCTCTGGTCGCTCCCTGCGACCCGCTGCTCAAGCCGATCGTGCGAGATACGAAGGATGTAATGGGCGCGAGTGAATTCGTCGAGTCGCAGCTGACGATATTCGTTGGCCATATCCAGTCGTTCCAGTCGACGCTCCCATATGTCGCGAAACTCGCCGACCAGCATTCCGCTGATCAGTACGCCAACGATGAAAGACGCGGGCATTTCCGGGTATAGCCCTTCGCCGTAACGGTGAAAGGCAATCAATGCGAGGATAAGTAGGACCGAACTGACCAGGCCGCGCATGAAGCCATAGCGCATACCCAACAGCAGCGGCGCCATGATTGTCCATGGAAACGAACCGTTGACCATCAACGGGTCTTCAGGGGACAACCAGTAGCCAAGCGCAACCGCCAGACCACTTAGAAACCAGGTTTCCAGCCAGGAAACAGTGCCACTGGCGCGTGGCGCCAGCGTGAAATCCTTGTGTGCCGAGCTGAGCGCCATTATTCGAGGCGCAACGCGCCGACCAGCTCACGCAGTACTTTCTGCGCCGTGCCTGCAAGGCTTTCACGAGACCAGCCGGCGCGTGCGCCGCTTTTGCTCCAGATGATCCGCCCAGTGGCAGGCTCAATCACCTTTAGGCTGATGCCCACGGCGGGCTCACCATCCAGACCGCTCTTATATTGCCACTCCTCCACGCTGCCGCTGATGACATAGTCGAGACGCTCGGACTGTGCCCAGGACAACGCCTGGGAGAGGCGTTCACGATCATCCAGCATGGGCAGGTCCGCCTGCACGACGAGAGGATAGTGAAGCAGTTGCAAGCCACGCTCGGCCAGAACGCTCAGCAGGATCTGTTCAGCACGTTCACCCGCCTGCGGGGCCTGCGAGTAGTTCACGATCGGCACGAGCCCCCAGGTAGCCCCCTGTGGCAGAGCCGATGCGGGCTGGTCGGTGAACGTGGTACAGCCACCGATGAAAAATGCCACGGCCAGCACGGCCAGCACGCGAATGAATGACATGGTTGATCCTCCCTGTAAGTTCCGCATCAACGCCCGAAACGGGCGCTATAAGTCACACCCAGCGTCCCACCTGGCTCCCCGTCACCATTGCGAGGTGCGGATTGGTACCCAAAGGTGAAGGCCAGTTCATCGTCGCCGAGCACTCGCATGCCGACGCCCGTAGTAATCGCGTAGTTGGCTTGCTGTTCGGTCCATTGCCAGCCCGCCAACACATCGAGCAGCCAGCTAAATTGCGCTGTGCCGCGATTCAAGGCACCAGGAAATCCACGACGCCAGGTGCTGCCGACGTAAAGCTGACCGAAGCGCTCCTGTAGAAGATCGGCGGGCGTTGACATGAACTCACTGACGTCATCTTCTGTTTCGTCTGGAAGCTCGTTGTTCTTTAATCGATATTTCGCATAGCTGAGTCCGCTGCGTAGCGTCCAAGCAGGTCCTTCGAAGAACACCGCATGGCTGAGCTCCAGATTCGCCTGTTGCCCGCTGCCCACCGCTTCGCCGTCTAGCATGCTGTAGCGCTGATGCGTCAGCGACCAACTGAGCTGATCGCGCGCGCTGATTCCATGTGTACCGCTTATTCCGACCCCATCGCGCTGGCCCAGCGCTCGCAGCAGTCCGCTGTCTTCGGCCTGGCGCTGCCAGTCAGCACGAAACACCAGTGCATCCTTGCTGGTCAGCTGAAGCCCCCTGGAAAGACCGAAACCAAAGCGGTCCCCCTCGTCGTGGCTGCTGCTATCGACCGCAACGCCCAGCGACCCGTTATCCAATGTTCGGGTCAACTCCAGTTCGGCTGACTGCTCAATGCCAGGACGAGCCTGATACAGGCCGCTTCCCGAGTATTCCATTTGCGCAAGCGAGAGACTCGCATGCCAATCGTGATCCAGCTGCCGAGCAACCAGCACGGTTGGGCCCTGAAGCTTCAGTGAACCGAAATCCTGCTGCCGCATGCCCACCTGAATACCCTGCGGGTTGCGTTCCTGCAGCGCCAGTGCCTGCCGAAGCAACTGCTGACGAACAACAACAGGTTGCTCAGAGGAAAGTGCCGCCAGAGCTTCGGCCATCGCCTGGCTGTTAGCACCCAGACGCTGCAACGCCTCGACACGCTGCGCTGGGTCCAGTCCATCCTGCGCAAGCAGGCGCTCCAGGGCCTGACGGTTTTGCGTCTGCAACGCTTCTTGCAATTCCGCATAGCGGCTGATTTTCAGGCCGTTGCGCCGTGCCCATGCCAGCCACTGCCCCTTCAGCGAACTCTGATTGAGCACGTCAAGCTGCTCGCTGAACTGATCGAACCAGAGCTGCAACATCGGCCGAGAGCCATCGCGCCAGCGAAGCGCCAGCTCACCGGCTGCCGCGCCTGCGCCGCTGGCGGACATCAATCTCAGATAGGTCTGGTATTGCGCTACGTCTGCGCCACGCATCGGCATTTCGATCGTGCGTAGCATATGCCGACGCAGGCGTAGTGCACGATCCGAGTAACCGGCACTCTCCAGGGCATCGGCATAACCTGCCTGCACCAGGCTGTCGTCCGGGTTCAGTTCCAGATAAAGATCGAACCAGCGCAAGGCTTGATCATTACGATTGAGCAGCAGGTTGGCACTTGCGAAGGGCAACCATAGAGCACTCCGTTTAAGCGCGAGGTTCTGCCATTGCCGAAGCAGTGGAGCAAGCGGCTCACGCTGCCCTTGGTCAATGTAATGCCAGAGCAACTGCGGGCGGAACTCACCGGTTTCCGGGAAACGAGCCAGCGCTTCGAGGTATAGACGCTCGGCCCCCTTGCTGTCCCCGACCTCTGCGGCTTGCATGGCACGTGCACTCCAGAGCGCGCTGATGCTGTCACTATCGGGCAGCAGCCGCCCCTCACGAACCAATGCATCAAGACGAACCATGTCGCCGAGTTGCATGGCCATCTGGATTGCACGGCTTAGACTCGCCGGCGTGCGGGTGCGCTTCCAGCTGACGATCAACACGTCCAAAGCACGGTCGGGCGCACTGTGCTCGTAAAGGGAAATCAGCCGCTCCTCGGTCGTGCTGTCGGCCTTTACGCCCGACGCCTCGAGCCTGAGATAGCTCTCAAGGGCTTCCTCGTCCCGCTCCAGCTCCCATGCCAACTCGCCTCGCAGACGCCAGTAGCCTTGGTCAGTCACCGAGTCAGCATCGATGGCGTTGAGTACCTGCCATGCAGCCTGTGGATCGAACAATTGCCAGTTGGCTTCCGCCCAATCGACACGCTGGACGATGGACAGCCCAAAACGCCCCTCTATGTCGGCCCAAAGTTCTGCCTCAGCGGACAGCTGCTGGGTTTGCTCGAGGATCTGCTGCAGGCGCATCCATGCCAGTTGATGACTGGGGTGTACGCGCAGATAGCCACGCAACCATTGCTCGGCTTGCTCCGGGGTGCCTCGCTCGCTATGGCTGAATACGAGCGCGTCCAATTCCGCGTCCAGCAACTGCCGACGCGCTCCTGTATCGGCCAACAGAGCAATGGTGTTGTCAAAGTCATACAGTTGAGCAGCCAGGCGCCAGGCATGCTCCCGAACCGCCGGCGTATCCTCCAACTGGATCAGGCGCAGCCAGAAATTCAGCGCTGCCGTGGTGTGCCCCGTCCACTCACCGAGCAGGGCCAGCTGCTTGAGCTGACCTGCAACCGGAGGCTCAACGGCCGCCAGCCGCTGGCCGACAGCCCACGCCTGTTCGAGTTCGCCCGCAGCAAGATGCAGCCCAAACTCGGCGTTTAGCGCCCCCAGGTCATCCGGTTGCAGCGTACGCCAAGACGCTATCGTATCGGTCACCAGATCGTAACGACGGGTACCGATTCCCGCTTGCACAGCTGCACTGAACAGCGCCCCATCCTCTGCGTTCATCAGCGATAAATGGCGATGAACCAGCTCTGCTGCCTGCTCGCTCCGGTCCGCCGAGAGCAGCGCTGAAAACGCCTGATGCAGATAACGACGCCGGTCGGCTGTTGTCTCGGCATCACTGAGCTGTTCGATGAAGAGTTCGGCAGCCGCCGACGTCTCACCCGCCCCCAAGTGAGCCCGGGCCGCCTCGTTTAACCAGCTGTCACGGCGCGTTTCATCTCGCACGGCGAGGTCGCGATAGGCTTGTGCTGCCAGCCCCGGATCGGTGAGTGACAACGCATAAGCGGCATAACGAATAAGCTCCTCGGTTGAGATACTGTCGCGGTCCACCGCTCTCAACTGATCTTTCAGGGCCGTGCGGGCTTGCAGCGTCATGCTTTCCGGGGCTGTTTGAGCTTCAAGCACTGCTAATTCGGCGCGCAAAAAACGTACGATGCCAGCTTCGCTTTCAGGCAGCAGATAGACATGCGACCGGGCCCGCGGGAGATCGCCCAGCTCGATTAACTGCTCGATCAGCTTGAGCCGAAGGCTCATGTTCTCCGGGTGTGCCTGGAGCAACAGTTCGGCGTAGTTGATGGAGACGGCATCAGGTTGCCTGTCGTCTGGTAACAACGCGTCTTCGTCGGTATAGGTCAGCACAAGTAATGCGCCCAGCAGCGCGGCTATCAATAGCAGTGCCCAGGGGCTCAATAATCGAGTGGAACTAGGGGCAGTTGAGTTGCGCATCAGCCACCCGCGACATCGGAAGATCGAACTGCCATAAGCCATTCTTGCCGGTACTCGGATAACGCTTTCCCGCGACTTCAAGCACGCAGGTTCCTGCTGCGCGTACCGAGAAGCGCAGCGGCATTTCGCCGGCAAAAGACAATCTGACCTTATGCTTGCCAACGTAGTCCCAGGCGAGCAACGGCAGGTTCGCCTGTTCTAGAGCAAGGCGCGGGTCGCGCTCGCTACGCAGCGCCAGCACTGCACTGGCATCGCTTAGGTGTACGTATCGCCCTTGTGGCAAATCGCGCACTCCAGCGATGCCTTGCGAGCGCGCAAGATCCGGCCAGCCAAGAGCCGGGTCCAACCGCAGGGTGCGCAGCCCATCCATGCCACGAAGTTGCCACCTCCCGTCTCCCAAGCGCGCCAGGCTCGCCTGATGCAGCCCATGCATACGCTTGAGGTACTGACTCATCCAGAGCGATATCGGCTGCTCGGCTTCCATCGATTGATAGATGTCCTGCATGACACGGATCGAAGCCTGCTTGGTGCCCGAATAGAAGTGGTAATAGAGGTGCAAACCGCGCAGCCTTCGAGGCTTGTCCGTAAGCGCGAAGGTTTCCAGCACGCCACGAAACCCGTAATAGGGGCCGCGCCAAAGATTGGTGTACATGTTTTCATTTATGACCGGCGCGTAATACTGAACGCCGCCAGCAGTTGGCCTGATTAGCGGTGACAGGCCGGTCAGCGACGGATGCGCGTTGGTCAGCACGGTCGTACCCCCATTGACGTTCGCCAGTCCAGCGTCGTAGGCCAGTTTGATCGTCGCTGCATCTGGCAATGCGTCGCCGGTCCAAAAGATCATCTTTACCGGTTTCTGGGCGCTGGTCAGGCGCTCATTTATATAGGCTGTAGAACCAACCACCTCACGGGCGAAATCAATTTTTTCATAGCCGGGAATCGCCATCATCATCCCGTACTCGGCAGTGAATCCTTCCTGCTTCTGGACCCGCTCCGGCTGCCAGAAGAAGGGATGGCTGAAGGTATGAGTCGCCACTTCAACCTTAGGCTCGGCAAAGATTTCCCGTGCGATGGGCTCCAGCTCTCTGGCGAGATGCGGATAGCGACCTCTGGGGCCAACCTCGCCCTCGATAACCGAAACAGAGGTCAGAAACGGGTGAGGCTTGATGAATCCATCCAGCACCGCACGCCCCGAATACGGAGAGCCAATGATTTCGGCACGCGAGATGAAGCCGTCGCCATCGATATGCACCGTAGCGATGCGACGTCCATTTTCGGTAGTAGCATCCGGACGTGGCAACGCTGGCAATCTCAAGGCTCTCTGCAAAAAGGCAAAGGGGTCGACTATCCAACGCTGGCTGTCTCGGCCATCTTCAATGACGTAAGGAGACAAGGCGATGCCTCCGGCCGGCCCGGTAGCCACAGGCACGTACTGCCGTTCTTCGCTATCAACCAGTGTAAGTGCCGAAACAGCGCCACCGTCGTCGACCAACGTGAGGGGAACCAGGTCGCGCGTACGAACCACCACGGGCGCCTCGAAGTGGCCCAAGATCGTCTCGTCTTGGTTGGCGATGACCACGTCACCCTTCGCCGGTGGCTGAACGCGGCGCAGCCCGATCCTTTTCAAAAGCCCATCATTGGCGATCGGCAATCCAGCCAAGAGTGCCAGCGGAACGGACTCGTCGATTCGTTCGCCCATCCATCGATTGAACTCGGCGGCGTCATCAGGCGGGCCGCTGGTCATCCAGGTGACAACACCAGCGTACAGCCCGCCCAGGGGACCATGGGGCAACTGGTCGGCCGGTAGATAGTCCACGCGATAGCCGAGATACTCAAGCAATCCACCCAGAACGGTATGGCCTGGATTGGACGTCAATGCGCCTTCGCGCGGGTCATATACCACCGCGATCCGCCGGGGCTGAACCTCGACACCACTGATGCCGAGATAGTTGAGGTCCGGCATAGTGACGAACGGTACGAAGCCCTCCTGCCGTAGCTGTACGGCAAGGGCTCGCGCCTCATCGCGCCGCGCCGAAGGAAGGTAGTCGATGGCAATCAGGGGGACGCCTTGCGCACGCAGCGGATCCAGCTGGGGGCGCAGCCAGTCTCGGTCTTCCTGAGGAACCTTCCGATAGCGCCGGGTATTGGCATCCCACCCGGAATGAATTGATTCAATAGCCACTGCCGCGGCGACACCCGGCAGTTCGGGAAGCACTTCAAATCCCCGGTTGAATATCAGCTTGAGCCCTGGCTGTTGACGGTGAAGTTCGGCAAGGAAATCTCGTAAGGCCAAGCGCTGAGCCTCCCGATTGGCTTCAGGCAGTAACTGAAAGCTGTCCAGCGTATCTAGAAAAAGCCCGGCGTATCCCCGGCTTGCCAGCTCTTGCGCACGGCGCAACAGGTGGTGTCGCCAAGCAGAAGAGGTCAGCAGCATCACCTGGCTAGACCACGCCTCGTTACGCACGTCACTTGCGCCGGGGGCGAGGCCATCCGCTAGTTCATCGATATCGCCGTCATATTCGCCGACCGAGAGATAGGCAAATGGTTGACTGCCCTGCGCGCGAAGGAAGTCGATGCCCGCGGGCTCTACATGAGCGGGCTCGAGTACCGCCCAATCAAATTGCGATAGCTCGGCAAGTGGTGGATTGGCGGCGTACCAAAAGGCCACGCTTGTCGGTGCAGCTGAGACGCTGGCCATCGAATGACCGCTAAGCGGCAGCACACTGAGCAGCAGCATCGACAGCACAATGGGGCACCACCGCTTTAGCAAACGGAGCAACTTACACGCCAAGCCACGACGGTAAACAAGTGCTCGGACATTCCGCATGACGATACCGGGGGAGAGTTACAACGTGCCTATTAGCCACAATCAAAATGCCATTACAATCAAAATGCCATCATGCCCGACAGAAGGCTGACCGCAGTCACGACAAAGGTCAATAACTTGACTAAAGGACCCGTCAGAAACTATTCACTTGCTGAAAGCGATACCGAACTTCTTTAGATCGTTGAGAAGAGTTCGGTCAGCGGCACGTGTAAGCGGCGACGCAACTCGTCGAACGTCGGTCTCGCATGTTCGGATACAAACCCATCTTCAAGCGTAAGCACCTGATAGATGCCACGCCGTAACATAGGCTCGGTTAAGCATTCCCCACTCACGCCTGTGGTGCATAGAAACCTTACCCAAGAAGTAACGACAATCCAGGCGTTGACTGCGACCGCCTCGACCTGGGTTTCTGTCATACGTAAAAGCCCGGCGTCGACAAAGCCCGCATAGATGCGCCGAGCCACCTCCAGATGGCTTGCAGCGAATCCGCGATACCGTTCAGCCAGTGCCTCGTCACCGCCGAGAAGATGCTCCAGGTCCCGATGTAAAAACCGGTAGTCCCACATTGCCGAGAGCAGCGACTCGAGATAGAAGGTTTTGTCGTCCATGGTCACGGCCCGCCCTTTGGGGACCTGTAAAAAACCGTCGACCGCCACCTCATAGCGATCAAACAGCTCGGCGATGATCGCCTGCTTGTTGCGAAAGTAGTAATAGAGGTTGCCCGGCGATATCTCCAGGTGTGCAGCGATGTGGTTGGTGGTCACGCTGCGCTCGCCTTGAGCATTGAACAGCTCCAGGCTCGCTTGCAGGATGCGCTCGCGGGTGCTCGGTTTGGGTGACATGCAGAAAGCTACTTTCGTCTTGCTAAAGCGGGAACGCAAAGGTAACCCGGCCATCGTGGCTGCGCACAGGTTTGACACTTTAGAGTTTTTACTCTAGAAATCGTCGATCTGTCGCCTTTCCGGAGCATCTCTAGTGCTTGCCGACGCCGTGTATCCGCATCCCAGCCATTTCGAAGCCGAGCATTTACAGGCGTTATTCGAGCGTCAGCGCAGCGCTTTTCAGGCCTACCCCAGCCCTACTGCCGCTGATCGCCTGCAGTGGCTGGAGGCGTTCCACGATTTGCTCGCCAGTCATCAGCAGCCGGTGATCGATGCCATCAGTGAGGACTTCGGTAACCGCTCGGCAGACGAGACGCGGCTAGCCGAGATCATGCCCAGCCTGGATGGCATTCGACACGCCAAACGCCACCTGACGCGCTGGATGAAGCCCTCTAGGCGTCGTGTGGGCATGGCTTTTCAGCCCGCCAGCGCCCGCGTCGTCTACCAGCCACTTGGGGTGATCGGCATCATCGTGCCGTGGAATTACCCGTTGTATCTGGCCATCGGCCCGCTGATCGGCGCGCTGGCTGCCGGCAACCGGGTGATGCTGAAGATGAGCGAGTCCACGCCAGCCACTGGTCAGCTGCTCAAGGATCTGCTCGCACAAATCTTTCCTGACGATCAGGTCGCGGTTGTCCTCGGCGAGGCAGATGTGGGTATCGCCTTTTCAAAGCTGCCCTTCGATCACATGTTGTTCACCGGCAGCACCAGCGTTGGCCGGCACGTTATGCGAGCGGCCGCGGAAAACCTGACGCCAGTGACGCTCGAACTGGGCGGTAAATCGCCCGCGATCGTCTCGACCGACGTGCCGCTCGCCGATGCGGCCGAGCGGATCGCGTTTGGCAAGACGCTCAATGCCGGGCAGACCTGTGTTGCGCCGGATTACGTGCTGGTACCCCGGCCACGCATCGATGAATTTGTCGAGGCCTATCGAAAGGTAGTTCGGCGCTTTTACCCACAGCTGGCAGACAATCCGGACTACACCTCGATCATCAACCGGCGTCAGCATGCCCGGCTGCAAGGCTACCTGGACGACGCCCAGGCCAAGGGCGCGCGCCTGCTGCCGCTGTTCGAGCAAGGCCAGGAACGGCGAATGCCGCACTGCCTCCTGCTCGATGTCACCGATGAGATGCAGGTCATGCAGGACGAGATCTTCGGACCGCTGCTGCCGGTGGTGCCTTATGACGAGATCGGTCAGGCCCTCGCCTATGTCAACGCACGCCCTCGGCCGCTGGCGCTGTACTACTTCGGGTATGGCCGAGCCGAGCAGCGCCATGTGCTGCGCCACACCCATTCCGGTGGGGTCTGCCTCAACGATACGCTGCTGCATGTCGCCCAAGATGACCTGCCATTCGGGGGCGTTGGTCCGTCGGGAATGGGCCATTACCACGGGCACGATGGATTCCTCACCTTCAGCAAGGCCAAAGGCGTCTTTATCAAGCAACGTTTCAATGCCGCGCGAATGATTTATCCCCCTTACGGCAAGACGCTGCAGAAGCTGGTCTACAAGCTCTTCGTGCGCTGAAAAGCGCAGCCGGTGACAACAACAATGATCAATACCGAGCGACCATTTTCCCGCCGCAGCCTTCTCAGGGTCGGCCTGTTTGGCAGCACGGCCCTCGCCGGCGCTGGCCTGATCGGCAGTTTGTCCGGCTGCAGTGCCGAGCATTCTGCTGCTGGCTTCGTACAGTTGCGCGAAAGCGACCTGCCGGTGCTGCGTCGCCTGACGCCAATCATCCTGGAAGGCGCCGTTCCGGCATCGAGCATGCCCAGCGCCGTGCGGGGCACTCTGACGAGCCTTGACGAGGGGCTCGCCCACCTGCCTCCCGCCGTATCGAAACAAGTTTCGCAGCTGTTCGATCTGCTGAGTCTGCCGCTCACCCGCGGTCCGCTGACCGGTGTCTGGGGCGGCTGGGAGCAGGCGCGGGACGGCGAGATTCAGGCGTTTCTGCAGCGCTGGGAAAACAGCCCGATTGCATTATTGCGGCAGGGTCATGCCTCGCTTCAGCAGATGATTCTGATGGCGTGGTATGGCCGACCGGAGTCCTGGCGCCACTGCGGGTATCCCGGCCCGCCGGTCATCTAGCGATGAACACGAAGACCGCTCGCCCGACCTAAGGAACCGAAATGCCTGTCACCGACCCCTTTGCCGAAGGTATCGCCCGCGGCTGGAAAACCCATGACGGTTCTCGGCTGGAGAAGGACATCACGCTCGACGCCGATATCGCCATCGTTGGCAGCGGGGCCGGTGGTGCCACCAGCGCCGAGTTCCTCAGCGCGGCCGGTTACAAGGTGCTGTTGATCGAGGAAGGCCCGTTGCGCAGCAGCCAAGACTTCGACATGCAGGAACCCGCCGCCTACGCCTCGCTCTACCAGGAGGCGATCGGACGGACCAGCAAGGACGGCGCCATCACCATTCTGCAGGGCCGCGCCGTCGGCGGCTCGACCCTGGTGAATTGGACGTCGAGCTTCCGCACGCCAGCCGCCACACTGGAGCACTGGGCTCGCGAACATTCGGTCAAAGGGCTTTCCGAACAATCCATGGCGCCCTGGATCGAACGCATGGAGCAGCGCTTGGGCATCGAGCCATGGCCACTGCCGCCCAACGCCAACAATCAGGTGATCCGCGACGGCTGCGCAGCACTCGGCTACAGCTGGGCGGTGATCCCGCGCAACGTGCGAGGCTGCTGGAATCTGGGCTATTGCGGCATGGGCTGCCCGACCAATGCCAAGCAATCAATGCTGGTGACAACCATCCCGGCCACACTGGATGCTGGCGGCGAGCTGCTCTACCTCGCCCGCGCCGACCGTCTTATTGTGGACAAGGGGCGCGTCGCCGCATTGGAGTGCCTCGCCATGGATGCGCGCAGCGTTGCGCCAACAGGTCGCAAGATTAAAGTACGTGCACGCCACTACATCCTCGCCGGGGGCGGTATCAACACGCCCGCCATCCTGCTGCGGTCGGATGCGCCCGACCCGCACCAGCGCGTCGGAAAACGCACCTTTCTTCATCTGGTGAATTTTTCCGCCGCACAGTTTGAAAAGGTAATCAACCCGTTCTACGGCGCGCCCCAATCGATCTATTCCGACCATTTCCAATGGGACGATGGCACGCGTGGGCGTATGTCCTACAAGCTTGAAGTACCGCCCATCCATCCGGCCCTGGCCGCGACGCTGCTTGGCCGCGCCGGTATCGACAACGCCAGGCGCATGGAGCAGCTGCCACATACCAACGCGATGATTGCGCTGATGCGCGACGGTTTTCACCCGGAGAGCGCCGAAGGGCAGGTCCAGCTGCGCAGCGACGGCACGCCCACACTCGACTACCGGGTGACTCCCTACACCTGGGATGGCATTCGCCGTGCCTACCACAGCATGGCGGAAATCCAGTTTGCCGCCGGCGCCAGAACGGTCCTGCCACTGCACAACGACGCCAGCCATGCGACCAACCTCGGACAAGCGCGCCAGATGATCGACGGGCTGAATCTTGAGCTATATCGCACCCGGCTCGGCAGTGCTCACGTGATGGGCGGTTGCGCCATGGGCGAAGACCCGCGTCAGGCGGTCACCGACAGCCTTGGCCGGCACCACCAGTTGGAAAACCTGTCGATCCACGACGGCTCTCTGTTTCCCACCAGCATCGGGGCCAATCCGCAGTTATCCATATACGGCCTCGCCGCCAAACTCTCGAGTCAATTGGCCGAACGATTGAAAAATGCGTGAACGGCTTCGTTGTGCTGACATTCGGCAGCCATCCGCTTTGATGCTTTACGCTGCCGACGCCGAGCCGCTACCATCCACCCCCCACGCATGCGTCAGGACGCCGCGATGAATCGAGTGCTGTATCCGGGAACCTTCGACCCGATCACCATGGGCCACACCGACCTGGTCGAGCGCGCCTCGCGCCTGTTCGACGAAGTCATCATTGCCGTCGCTGCCAGCCCCAACAAGAATCCATTGTTCCCGCTCGAGCAGCGCGTCGCATTGGCCAAGGAAGTGACCTCGCATCTGCCGAACGTCAAGGTCATGGGCTTCTCCACGCTGCTGGCGCACTTCGTCACCGAGCAGAAGGCCAACGTGCTGCTGCGCGGCCTGCGGGCAGTTTCGGACTTCGAATATGAATTCCAGCTGGCCAACATGAACCGCCAGCTCGTCCCTGACGTGGAAAGCCTGTTTCTGACCCCGTCTGAAAAGTTCTCTTATATTTCCTCGACCTTGGTCCGCGAAATCGCCCGCCTTGGCGGCGATGTCAGCAAATTCGTCCACCCTTCGGTGATGAAGGCGCTGACCGAGCGCTACGCCTCGCGCTGAAACACCCAACCTTCGCGCGGCGGATGATTGCCGACAGAAGGGTGAGCACTGCCGCGTGCACCGGGCGAGTCGATGCGGCAAAATTGGCGCATCGTTTTTACCTGTGCTGCGGTCGATGCTGCAGCTGGAGCTAGCTGGATGTCCCTGATAATCACCGATGACTGCATCAACTGCGACGTGTGCGAGCCCGAGTGCCCGAACAGCGCGATTTCCCAGGGTGAGGAAATCTACGTCATCGATCCCAATCTCTGTACCGAGTGCGTCGGCCATTACGACGAACCGCAGTGCCAACAAGTCTGCCCGGTGGATTGCATCCCGCTCGATGAAAGCAATGTCGAGAGCAAGGATGAGCTGATGCAGAAGTACATGATCATCACTGGCAAAGCCTGATCGACCTTCCGACCTCGCCCTGAAGGTGAGGTCCGCCCCAAAACCGGTGCCCGTCTTTCCACGCCGCTGCAAGAGCTGTCTAAGCACCGTGGGTGAGGCTTCAAGTCGACCACGACTGCTGAGCTGTTGCTGCCACAAAGTGTCTGCTGGCTGCTCAGCAAGCTAGGAACGCACGAGCCGAAAACGACACGGCCCCGCACGCGATGAAGCGGCGAGGCCGTAGAGCGAATCGGATAAACCGCCGACCCGGTAAAGCTGAACCGCGGGATCAATCCTGGCGGTTATAACCGACGCGGGTGCAACCCAGGCAGCGAGCAAAGGCCGCAGCACCTGGCTCAACAACCAGCGCATGCCCCGTCTCCTTGATGCCGCCGCCCATGGCGCTGAACGGTAGGCTTACGACGAACAGGCCGGCTCCGACGACAGTGGCCGCGATCAGCAGCGGACGGGCGATCAGCAGATCGCCCACGATGGAAAAGGCTTTCGGGGCCTCGACGGTGTACATCGGATCGCCGCTGGCGTTCTGCTGTACCGATTGCGCCTGCACAGGCATCGTCAGCAGACCTGTGGTCAGGGCCAAGACAACAGCAGTGGAGCGAAACAGATTCATGGTGTGGTCCTTCAGCTGGGCGAAACGAGGCAGATGATTGTAGTGAGCGTCACTATAGCAGTGGCCGCCGGTTGTTGATCGTGAACACCGTCAATGCCTGCGCAGTGCATGGCTGATCGGTTTTTCATCGCTGGCAGCGTCCGCAATAGACACTGGCCCGCTGGCCGAGGCGAATTTCTCGCAGGGTCGAACCACAGGTTTTGCAAAAATCCCCGCCCCGACCGTAGACGAACAGCTCTTGCTGGAAGTAACCCGGCTTGCCGTCGCCACCCACGAAGTCGCGCAGCGTGGTGCCGCCGCGCTCGATGGCATAGGCCAGGATCCGTTTGATCTCGACGGCCAGCTTCAGGTAGCGCGCCCGCGACACCGCGCCGGCCGCTCGCCGCGGATCGATTCCGGCAGCAAAAAGCGCCTCGCTCGCATAAATATTACCGACGCCGACCACCACCGCGTTATCCATGATGAACGGCTTGATCGCCATGCTGCGTCCACGTGACATCTGATACAGACGCTCTCCGTCGAACGCATCGCTGAGCGGCTCCGGGCCCAGGCTGGCGAGCAGCACGTGGCTCAGCGGATCATCGCTCCACAGCAGGGTGCCGAAGCGGCGGGGGTCGGTGTAGCGCAGCGCCATGCCGGATTCCAGCACGATGTCGACATGCTCGTGCTTGCCCACTGGAAGATCAGCCGGTACCAGCCGCAGGCTGCCGGACATGCCCAGGTGCGCGATGAGCGTGCCCACTTCAGCCTTGATCAGCAGGTACTTGGCGCGTCGTTCGACCGCCTCGATCCGCTGACCGGACAGCCGTACGTCCAGGTCCTCCGGGATCGGCCAGCGCAACCGTCGCTCGCGCACGATGACCTGGCTGACACGTTGGCCGACAAGATGCGGAGCGATGCCGCGGCGGGTGGTTTCGACTTCTGGGAGTTCGGGCATACAGGCAAATCGAGAAGGGAACGGCAGGCGACCTTAGCAGCTAACGCACGGCCCGGTCAGCCGACACCCAGCTCCCGAATGATGTCGCGCTGGCATTCGAAATCGTATTCGGAGAGGCCAACGTATTCGAGCACCAGCTGCGCCACGGCAGCCCATTCGTGGTCCTCCGGCTGATCGCCCAGTACGCGATGGCAGGCGCAGATGTGCTCAGCCATCTTCAGGATCGCCAGCAACGTTTTAACCTGGGGGTCGCTCCATTCATCGTTGAACAGTGCCAGCGCGTTGTGGTGGTTGGCGATGGCCTCACACAGATGCTGCGGCAGCTTCCATGAGCGCGCCACGAAGTACCCGACCACCGCATGATTGGTATTCAGCACCCGATTTTCGACATCGGTAATGCGCGTTTCGGCACCGACACTGGCGTAGGCCTCCTCCAGCACCCTCATATAGCCAGGAAAGCGGGTCAGCATCAGCGGGATACCGCAATTGTGGAACAGTCCGAGGGTATAGGCCTCGTCAGGCGCCGGATGACCGATGCGCTTGGCCAACGCCAGACAGGTGCTGGCCACATCCTGCGCCGAATCCCAGAAACGGTTGAGCGTGACGATCGCCGCATCGGTCAGCTCGCCGCGGATCGATTGCGCATTGATCAGGTTGATCACTGAACGGCAACCCAGCAGGTTGACGGCCTGCTGGATCGAGGCGATGCGGTTGGCGAGGCCGAAGAACGGTGAGTTAACCGTTTTCAGCAAGGCGCCGGACAACCCTGGATCCTGGCTGATCAGGCGGGCAATGGCACGCAAGTCGGGATCAGGCATGACCTGCTCCATCTGCAGGTCGACCATGATCTGCGGCTGTGGCGGCACGCTGATCCCCTGCAGCACGCTGCGGATCTGCTCGTCGGTGAGTTCAATGGACATAGAAAGCGGCTCGACCTTGTCGATAGCACAAGGCCACCAAGGAAAGAGTGCGAACTTTGGCCGAGATGGCGGTCGGATTTCAAGTAGATCAATTTGAAATCCGACGAGGAGGAAAACGAAATGGCCGATTCCCTGAAAGGCAAACGCATCGCGATCCTGGTGACAGACGGTTTCGAGCAGGTCGAGCTGACTGGGCCAAAGGAGGCGCTGGAAAAAGCAGGCGCGACCGCCGAGATCATTTCATCATCGAACGGCGAAGTGACCGGCTGGAACCACACCACGCCCGCCACCAAGTTTCACGTCGACAAGACGTTCGACACCATTCACATGGAAGACTACGACGCCGTTCTGCTTCCGGGCGGCGTGGTGAATTCCGACACCATCCGCACCGACGAGATGGCCCAGAAGCTGGTTCGCGATGCGGCCCGCGCCAACAAGACCATAGCCGTGATCTGTCATGGCGCCTGGTTGCTGGCCTCCGCTGACCTGGTCAAAGGCAAGAAGATGACCAGCTGGCCGTCGCTGACCGACGACTTGAAGAACGCCGGCGCACAGTGGGTCGACGAGCAGGTCGTGGTCGACGGCCATCTGATCAGCAGCCGCAAGCCGGACGACATCCTGGCGTTCAACGAAGCGCTGATCAAAGCCCTCGCGGCCTGACGCCACCTAGGTAACGCCGAGGCATCGCGAATACCGGTCGACCGCGACAGGCCGATGCCTCTCCTGAGCCGCCTGCTGGGGCAACTGCTCCCAGCAGCGACGGCTAACCCCAACGCCCTCCTCCATCCAGCCAGCGCTTTTGTCAGCCCTCTGGCCTATAATCGCGCCCTTTTCCCGGAGCCTCCCGATGAGCCTGCCCAGCCTGCGCCTCAAAGCCAACGCCGACCGCCGCCTGCGCGCCGGCCATCTGTGGGTCTATAGCAATGAGGTGGACACCGCAGCCACGCCGCTGAGCGGTTTTGCCGCTGGTGATCAGGCCATCCTCGAAGCAGCGGGAGGCAAGCCGCTGGGCATCGTCGGCGTCTCGCCGAACAACCTGATCTGCGCGCGCCTGCTGTCACGTGACCTCAAGCACAGCCTGGACAAGTCGCTGCTGGTCCATCGCATTCAGGTCGCACTGTCGCTGCGCGATCGCCTGTTCGATCAACCTTGCTACCGCCTGATCTACGGTGATTCGGATCTGCTGCCGGGCCTGGTGGTGGACCGTTTCCATGACCATCTGGTGGTTCAGCTGGCCTCCGCCACCATGGAGCGCAACAAGGATGCCGTGCTCGAAGCGCTGGTTCAGGTGCTCAAGCCCCGCGGCGTGCTATGGAAGAACGACTCCAGTGCCCGCGATGCCGAGGGTCTCGAGCGCTACGTCGATACCGCGTTCGGCGTGGTCCCGGAATGGGTCGCGCTGGAAGAGAACGGCGTGAAGTTTGAAGCGCCGGTGCTGCAAGGCCAGAAGACCGGCTGGTTCTATGACCACCGCATGAACCGCGCGCGTCTGGCGCCTTACGTGAAAGGCAAGCGTGTGCTGGACCTGTTCAGCTACATCGGCGGCTGGGGCGTCCAGGCCGCTGCCTTTGGCGCCAGTGAAGTGTTCTGCGTCGATGCCTCGGCGTTCGCGCTGGATGGCGTCGAGCGCAATGCCGCGCTCAATGGCGTTGCCGAGAAAATGACGTGCGTGGAAGGCGACGCCTTCGAAGCGATGAAGGAGCTGAAGAACGCCGAAGAGCGCTTCGACGTCGTCATCACCGATCCGCCAGCGTTCATCAAGCGCAAAAAGGACATCAAGAACGGTGAAGGCGCTTACCGCCGCCTCAACGAAGCCGCCATGCGTCTACTGAACAAGGACGGCATTCTGGTCAGCGCCTCTTGCTCGATGCACCTTGAAGAGGACAACCTGCAGAACATCCTGCTCGGCAGTGCGCGCCATCTGGATCGCAACATCCAGCTGCTTGAACGTGGATCACAGGGCCCGGATCACCCGGTGCATCCAGCGATCCCCGAAACCCGCTACATCAAAAGCATCACCTGTCGCATCCTCCCTAACAGCTGATAGCTGTCGCCGGACGAACGAAGCCCCACATCAAAACGCATGCGGGGCTTCGCCGATCGCCTTACTCGATTCCCTTGCGCTGCTCGGTCCAAAGATAGCTGGTGCACAACCCGCAGAAGCGACCATAGAAGGTGCTGCGCGCCGTTTCATCCTCCATCAGGTGATAGCGGAACCAGGCGGTCGACGGGCCGCGGTAGGCGCCACCGTCGCCGACCGGCTCGAAGTGACTGACATACCGCCGCTCACCCCAGAACACCGGCACATTGGCCCGTGTGTAGACCGGCTGCGCGTTGAGGTACGGAAACGCGATGGTGTCGCCCCCGCCTGACATCAGAAACATCGGCCCCTTCTGATTTCGCTGGGACGACGGGTCATGGCCCAGCCCGATGGTGTAGGGCTGGATTGGCGCGGTCACGCTCACCCGATCATCCTGCCCAGCCATGATCGATCCACCGCCGCCCTGGGAGTGACCTGACGTGCCGACCCGACCGGTGTTGAGCACGCCAACGTAAGTGCCATAGGTGCGATTGCTCTCTTGTACCAGGTAGTCGAGGCAGGCCAGCATGTCCCGTCCGGTCCCGGCGTTGGACGTCTCCGCCGCTGCGACAACGAATCCATGGCTGGCCCAGTGCGATAACAGTCCCGAATACGCGGTCGGCCCGGTCCCGGTACCGTTACCCCAGAGAATTACCGGATGCCGGACGCCGTTCTGCCCCAGGTTACTGGGACGATAAACGCGGCAGTTGGGGCCTTCGCTGCGACTGGTCGTGGCGTAGGGGCCGGAGCGGTCGAAGTTCGACACGCCCGGAAATGGCGTGCCGGGCGTATCCGGCAGTGGTGCAGCCATGGCAGATCCGCAAATCGCCAAGCTCAGCGCAGCGGCAATGCCGCCGAGTTTGATGTCCAGCATGTGCATTCCTCTTGTTGTTCTGATTATGTGTATGGACGTTCGCGCCAGCCCGCCATGCGAGTCGAGCGCACTGCACCTCCTATATCCCCGACCGTCAACGACGCGGGTGGCCAGTCGGCCCGAATCAACCCTAGCCAGCTGAAACCACAGCGCCACTGGAAGAGCCCTTGCAGCGGACGAACGGCCGCGCTTCGCTCCAGCTGAATAATTCATCATTAGCTTCGGTGTTGATGCGCCTGACTCAACGTAGGATGAGCGCCGGTAATCGTGCCGTTTGGCTCGCCAGAGGGAACGGGCGTAGAATCGGCGCATTCCTCGCCACCATCCCCCGGCGGGCCATGAGCCCAGGCCGCCCGAGCGATACCCCGCCTCGATCGGCCCCTCCGCACGCACGGTCACCTGCCGTTGCACGCGGCACAGGTGACGCTCACCATAAGCACTATTCGAACCGCTGATTAGCCGCAGGAACCGTCATGCCCGATTACCGCTCGAAAACTTCCACGCACGGCCGCAACATGGCCGGTGCCCGCGCACTGTGGCGTGCCACCGGCATGAAGGACGAAGACTTCAAGAAGCCGATCATCGCCATTTCCAACTCTTTCACCCAGTTCGTGCCCGGCCACGTGCACCTGAAAGACCTGGGCCAGTTGGTCGCCCGCGAGATCGAAAAGGCCGGCGGCGTCGCCAAGGAATTCAACACCATAGCGGTCGACGACGGCATCGCCATGGGCCACGACGGCATGCTCTATTCGCTGCCCTCGCGCGAAATCATTGCCGACTCGGTGGAGTACATGGTCAACGCGCATTGCGCCGACGCCATCGTCTGCATCTCCAACTGCGACAAGATCACCCCCGGCATGCTGATGGCCGCCCTGCGCCTGAATATTCCGGTGGTGTTCGTCTCCGGCGGCCCGATGGAAGCTGGCAAGACCAAGCTGGCCAGCCACGGCCTGGACCTGGTCGACGCCATGGTCATCGCTGCCGATGAAAGCGCCTCCGACGAGAAGGTCGCCGAATACGAGCGCAGCGCCTGCCCGACCTGCGGCAGCTGCTCCGGCATGTTCACCGCCAACTCGATGAACTGCCTGGCCGAAGCCTTAGGGCTAGCCCTGCCTGGCAACGGCTCGACCCTGGCGACCCACAGCGACCGCGAGCAGCTGTTCCTGCGCGCCGGCCGCACCGTCGTCGAGCTCTGCCAGCGTTATTACGGCGAAGGCGACGAGTCGGTGCTGCCGCGCAATATCGCCAGTCGCAAGGCGTTCGAGAACGCCATGACCCTGGACATCGCCATGGGTGGTTCCACCAACACCATCCTGCACCTGCTGGCCGCCGCTCAGGAAGCCGAGGTCGACTTCGACCTGCGCGCCATCGACGCCCTGTCGCGCAAGGTGCCGCAGCTGTGCAAGGTTGCGCCGAACATCCAGAAGTACCACATGGAGGACGTGCACCGCGCCGGCGGCATTTTCTCCATTCTCGGCGAGCTGGCCCGTGGCGGCCTGCTGCACACTGATGTGCCCACCGTGCACAGCCGAACGCTTGCCGAAGGCATCGCTAAATGGGACATCACCCAAACCCAGGACGAAGCGGTACACACCTTCTTCAAGGCAGGCCCAGGCGGTATCCCAACGCAGACGGCGTTCAGCCAGTCGACCCGTTGGGACACCCTGGATCTGGATCGCGCCGAAGGCTGCATCCGCAGCGTCGAGCATGCCTATTCGCAGGAAGGTGGCCTCGCCGTGCTCTACGGCAACATCGCCCTGGATGGCTGCGTGGTGAAGACCGCGGGTGTGGATGAATCCATCCATGTCTTCGAAGGCACCGCCAAGATCTTCGAAAGCCAGGACAGCGCCGTGAAGGGCATCCTGAATGACGAAGTGAAGGCCGGCGACATCGTCATCATTCGCTACGAAGGCCCGAAAGGCGGCCCGGGCATGCAGGAAATGCTCTACCCGACCTCGTACCTGAAATCCAAGGGACTGGGCAAGGACTGCGCCCTGCTCACCGACGGCCGCTTCTCCGGCGGCACCTCGGGCCTGTCCATCGGCCACGCTTCGCCTGAAGCCGCTGCGGGCGGCGCCATCGGCCTGGTACGTGACGGTGACAAGGTGCTGATCGACATCCCCAACCGCAGCATCCAGCTGCAGGTCAGCGATGAAGAACTGTCCCACCGCCGCATCGAGCAGGACAAGAAAGGCTGGAAGCCTGCCGCCCCGCGCCCGCGCAAGGTGACAACAGCGCTCAAGGCCTACGCCCTGCTCGCTACCAGTGCCGACAAGGGCGCGGTGCGCAACAAGGCCATGCTGGACGGCTGATCCATCGCTGTAAAACAAGCCCGGCCTTCGCGCCGGGCTTTTTCATGGTTCGCCGATGGCCGGTTCCAGCCGAACTCCGTCAATTTCAATCGCGTTGAAGCGGGGCGCGACCAGTTCGAATTCACCCCTATCAAGAAGCTCGCCTAGCGCCTCGCTGTCCGGAAGCGCGTCTCCGGTAACGCGCAGCTGGCCAAGCCAACGCCAGCCTCCGGCAGCAACCCGACCCAGCACCGGCACCACCCGAGGCTCGCCGCGGAGCAGCAGCACTTCGGATTGGCCGTCCCGATCCAGATCCACTGCAAACAACCGACACTCTGCTAAGCATCCCTGATTGCTGACGGCACGTGCCAACGAGCCATCTTCATCCGTTACAGGTTCGCCAATCCAGGGCACTGGCGGCGCGGTCGCGACCTCTTGCTCGCGCTTCCACGCCCAGTAGTGGTCCGCCTTATCAAGCCGTTGCAGATCGGCTTGCAGGCCCGTGCGCCGAGCCTCGTCTTCCCAACGCTCGTCTAGTTGCTGACGCAGCGCTTGCAGATATCGCCGTCCCGGCTCGCCCAGCTGAAAGCGAAGCGCGCCCATGTCGGTTCGTTCGACTGGCAATTCGTCACTCAGCAGACGCTGATACTGACTGGCCGCGCTCAGTTGCAGCGGGCTCAGCGCCGGCACATGCATAAGCACCAACAGGCAGGCCGCGAACAGTGCCAGAGGCGGGTTGCTCTGTCGGAGCCCGCTCAGCCACGCGGCATCACGCAGGATCACTGCTCTCACCAGTGCCAGGCCATGCACCATCGCTATGAGCGCCAGGAGCGCAGCCAACACGCGATCCGGCGTCAGCCCGTACTGGTCGATCCGCAGCCACAACGCATGCATCGCGAGGCCAGCCAGTAACGGCAGGCACAGCGAACTGGCATCCGCCAGCAACCGTAAGGGTCGCGGGTAGTGGGACCTCTGCAGCCCGTCCTGCACCACCCCGTTGAGCAGTGCGACATGCGCGAACACCAGCGCCAGCAGGATTGGCGTCGCGTGGCGTGTCGCCCAGAGCGGAGCAAGACCGGTGAACGGCAGGAAAACCACGAACAGAAGCAGGATCACCACCGTCAGCGGCAGCAGAAAACGACACATGGCCTGCAGCACATTGCGCAGCGCATCGATGACCTGGCCGCGCTCCAGCCCGATGCGCAGCCCGGCGGCGACAACGGTCGCGCTGGCGACCCAGACGAAGCCGGACGAATTGAAGAGCCGCTTGAACTGATCGACCCCGAGCATGCTGAACAGGCCCGCCCAGAGCCAGATCAACAGCCAGAACACCCCGAGCATCACGAGTGCCATGAACAGCAGCAAACCGTTGTTCCAGGCGTGACGGTAGAGCGCGCTGTAGTCGAAGCGCCAGCGATGCGCAGGGTCACGAGCCTGGATGAAGGGTGTGAGGATGTAAGCCAGTGCCAGATGACTCCACAGCAGCAGCGTGCCGGTCGTTTCATCGAAGTAATACCAGCGCGGCTGGTCGAACTGCACCGCAAGCCAGGCCGCCAACGCTGCGGGCAGCAGAATCGCAGGGAGCAGCAGTTTCCACCGACCTGCCTCGCGTAACTGGCCCCAAAGCATCTGCAGCTGCCAGCCGCCCACCACAATGAGCACGATCAGTGCCGAAAACAGAGCGCGCCAGAGTGCCCCGTGCGGCCAGCTTTCGCTGGCCATCCATAGCGTCAGGCCCTGCAACAGACCCACCGCCAGATAAACCATCAGGGGTCGCTGCTCAATTACTGGTTGCATGATTGTTCCTTCAGAAAATCGTGGCAGCGCGGTCAGGCGCAGGTTATGCGGTTGCAACGTCAGAGTCTCAACATTCCGCGCTGCGCCCGTGAGGCTTGCAGGTAATTCAGCCGTCAGCCATTGGCCGTCCCGCTTTTCGTAGGAGCATGCGAACTCGCGATTAAGCTCTGAGATTCATGTGCGGGAGAGCCCGGCTCGCCAGCAAGCTGGCTCCTAAAGGGGGCTGGCTATCTGAGTACAGCCGTCAGCGACTGGCCGTCCCGCTCTTCTTAGGAGCGAGCTCGCTCGCGATCAAGCGCTAGACTCATGCTGCGGGAGAGCCCGGATCGCCAGCAAGCTGGCTCCTACAGGGGCTGGCTATCTGAGTACAGCCTTCCATGACCGGCCATCCCGGTTTTTGTAGGAGCGAGCTCGCTCGCGATCAAGCGCTAGACTGATGCTGCGGGAGAGCCCGGATCGCCAGCAAGCTGGCTCCTACAGAGGCTGGCGATCTGAGCACAGCCGTCAGCGACCAGCCGCCCCGCTTTTCGTAGGAGCGAGCTCGCTCGCGATCAAGCGCTGAGACTCATGCTGCGGGAGAGCCCGGATCGCCAGCAAGCTGGCTCCTACAGGGGGCTGGCTATCTGAGTACAGCCGTCAGCCACTGGCCGTCCCGCTTTTCGTAGGAGCGAGCTCGCTCGCGATCAGGCCCGCGTCATCAGCCGACAGGTTCAGCTGTGCCCTATCGATGCTGCCACGTAGAATCGCGCTCTTTTTTGCTGGAGCATGCCATGAGCGCGCTGAAGTCCTCCCCCGACGAGCTTCGTAACGACCTGGTCTACGGCCTCGACGATCGGCCCCGTCCCTGGATCGCCTTTCTCGCGGCCTTGCAGCATTTGCTGGCGATCATCGTGCCGATCGTCACGCCAGGGTTGCTCATCTGCCAGGCCATCGGCGTATCGCCACGCGACACCAACATCATCGTCTCCATGTCGCTGGTGATTTCCGGCATCGCCACCTTCGTCCAGTGCAAACGCTTTGGCCCGCTCGGTGCGGGACTGTTGATCGTGCAAGGCACCAGCTTCAACTTCGTTGGCCCGCTGATCGCTGGCGGCGTGCTGATGGTCAAGCAGGGCACGCCGGTCGAAGCGGTGATGTCGGCGATTTTCGGTGTGGTGATTGCCGGCTCTTTTATCGAGATGGGCGTTTCGCGCGTGCTGCCGTTCATCAAGCGGCTGATCACACCGTTGGTAACCGGCATTGTGGTGCTGATGATCGGCCTGACGCTGATCAAAGTCGGGCTGATCAGCATGGGCGGTGGCTACGCCGCCATGGGTGACGGCAGCTTCGCCAGCCGCGAAAACCTGCTGTTGTCCGGCGTGGTACTGGGCGCCATCGTCGTGCTCAACCGCCTGCCGGTCCAGTGGATGCGCAGCTGCGCCATCATCATCGCGCTGGCCATCGGCTATGCGCTGTCCGCCTATCTGGGCCGACTGGATTTCACCGGCATGCGCGAAGCCGAGCTGTTCGAGGTGCCGATGCCATTGCACTTCGGCCTCGGCTTCTCCTGGAGCCTGTTCATTCCGATGGTGGTGATCTACCTGGTCACCTCGCTCGAAGCCATCGGCGACATCACCGCCACCAGCAAACTCTCACGCCAACCGGTGGAAGGCCCGCTATGGATGCAGCGGATCAAGGGCGGCGTGCTGGTCAACGGTGCCAACTCGCTGCTGGCGGGCTTCTTCAATACCTTCCCAAGCTCGGTGTTCGCGCAGAACAACGGCATCATCCAGCTCACCGGCATCGCCAGCCGCTACGTCGGCATGTGGATCGCAGTGATGCTGGTGATTCTCGGACTGTTCCCAGCCGTCGCAGGCGTGCTGCAGGCCGTGCCCGAGCCCGTACTGGGTGGCGCCGCGATTGTGATGTTCGGTGCGGTAGCGGCCGCGGGCATCAACATTCTCGCGGGCATCAGGCTGGATCGCCGCGCGCTGCTGATCATCTCGGTCTCGCTGGCGCTGGGCCTGGGCTTTTCTCAGGTGCCGGAGTTCCTGGCAAATCTGCCGGGCGAGCTGCGCAACGTGCTGGAGTCCGGGGTTGCAACCGGCGGCATTTGCGCCCTGGTGATGAACTGGTTCCTACCCGAGTCGCCGGCAAGCACAGAGCAAGACCCGGTCTGATCAACTGGTACGGGCCTCGTGAGCGAGGCGCTGGCAGACCTCATCGGCGATCGCCAGGGCAGCGGTAAGCCCGGGCGATTCGATGCCGAACAGATTCACCAGCCCCGCAACGCCATGCTCGGCAGGCCCGTCGATACGGAAATCCGCAGCCGGTTCGCCGGGTCCACTGATCTTCGGGCGAATGCCGGTGTAGGCCGGCTGCAAAACGCCGTCCGGCAGCGCCGGCCAGTAACGGCGGATCGCGGCGTAGAAGCGCTCCGCGCGGCTTTCATCCATCGTGTAATCAAGGCCGTCGACCCACTCCACGTCCGGGCCGAAACGCGCCTGCCCGCCCAGATCGAGGGTCAGGTGCACGCCCAAACCGCCGGGTTCGGGCAACGGATAGACCAGATGGTGGAAAGGCGTTGCAGTCGCCAGGCTGAAATAGCTGCCCTTGGCGAAGTAGCGCGCTGGCACCGATTCGGCAGCAAGCCCCGCCGTGCGCGCAGCGATCTCAGGCGCGGCATGACCGGCGCAGTTGATGACGCTGGCGGCAAGCAGCGTCATGGGCGCGTCGCCGCCGACTTCGACGCGCAACCCCGCGTCCATCACCGCCATTGCCGTGACCTGTGCATGCAGCGCCAACAGCGCGCCCGCGGCTTCGGCATCGCCTTGCAGCGCCAGCATCAAGGCGTGACTGTCGACGATTCCAGTGCTCGGCGAGAGCAATCCAGCCACGGCATTGAGCTGCGGCTCCAGCGTCTTCACCTCGTCCGCGTCGAGTCTGCGCAAATCGTCGACGCCGTTGGCCAGGGCATGAGCCTGTAGCGCATCGAGCCCCGCCAATTGGGACTCATCGGTGGCGACGATCAGCTTGCCGCAACGCCGATAAGGCACGCCGTGGCTGTCGCAGAACGCATAGAGTGCATCGCGCCCGTCCACGCACAGCCGCGCCTTCAACGAGCCTTGCGGATAATAGATGCCGGCGTGAATGACCTCGCTGTTGCGCGAACTGGTGCCCGTACCGATGGCTGACTCGGCTTCCAGTATCACCACCTCGCGTCCGGCCTGGGCCAGTGCACGCGCTACCGCCAGCCCCACCACGCCAGCACCGAGGACCACACAATCGACCTGCTCCATTCCCGCTCCCCTGCAATTAGGCGAGCGCCAGACTGCCGCAAGATCGAACCGCGGCCAAGCCTCGCTTGCCCAACATCCATACACTCATGAAAAAGGGAGCCACCATGCGCATAGGCGTCATCTCCGACACCCACGGCCTGCTGCGCCCTGAAGCCATCGCTGCGCTGCAGGGTTGCGAGCGCATCATCCATGCCGGTGACATCGGCAAACCAGAGGTGCTGGACAGGTTGCGTGAGCTGGCGCCCCTGGACGCGATTCGTGGCAACGTCGACAGCGGTGATTGGGCCACAGCGGTTCCGGAGCACCTGGATTTAGAAATCGGCGGGCTGCGCATCCACGTCACCCATGACGTCAAGACGATGGGGATCGACCCGGTCGCCGAGCGGGTCGACGTGGTCATCGCCGGGCACTCGCACCAGCCCAAGATCGAGCAGGTCAACGGCGTGCTCTACCTCAACCCGGGGAGCGCCGGCCGTCGCCGCTTTACACTGCCGATCAGCCTGGCCCTGCTGGACATCGAGGACGGCCAGCCGCGAGCGCAGCTGGTGACGCTGGGTTAATCGCTCAGCTGACGCCCATATAGCGATCGCTGCGGTGATTGATTGCCAGCACCAGATTCAGTGCCACCGCGCCCAGCACCGAGAGCGCAACCTTATCCAGCGGCACGATGAACACCGCCGCCAGCACGATCAGCGCATCGATGCCCATCTGGAAGGCCCCGGCGCGCAGGCCGAAGCGCTCCTGCAGGAACAGCGCGAGGATGTTGACGCCACCGAGGCTGGCGCGGTGACGGAACAGCATCAACAGCCCGACGCCCATGGCGAAGCCGCCGAACAGCGCGGCGTAATAGATGTTCAGCTCGGCAAAGCGAATCCAGTTCGGTGTCAGTTCGGCCAGCAGCGACACCAGACCCACCGCAATGATGGTGCGCAGCGTAAAGCTCCAGCCCATGCGCCAGATCGCCAGTAGGTAGAACGGGATATTGAGGGTGAAGAACACCAGACCGAAGGGCCAGCCGGCGAAATACTTGAGCAGAAACGCCAGACCGACCGTGCCGCCAGTCAAGAGCCCGGCATGGCTGTAGAAGGCAATGCCCAACGCCACCATCGCGGTGCCCAGCAGTAGCGCCAGCGCATCCTCCCAGAGCGGATGGCGGACGAAGATCGCGGCGATGGTTTCCGCCTGCTCCGCGTCCTCGCGTTCAGCGTCACGCTGGTTGACGTCCGCGTCCGCTGCGCCACGTTGCACTGCGCCCTGTTTGTCGTTCTGCATGAAAGGTGTCTCGTGAGAAGCGGAGGGAAAGCATAGAAGCTGACGCCAGGCGAGGACTTGGCGTCGGTCAAGGAAGCCTGGGGATGCCTCGGGTCAGCGACGCTGCCAGGTCTCGAAGCGATAGCCGGGCGCCTCGCCCTCGGCAGGATGTGACTGGCTCTCGGTACACTGCCATTCGGCTTCTTCGAAGGCGGGGAAAAAGGCGTCGCCTTCAGGGGCCGCATCGATTCGGGTGAGGTAGAGGCGCTGAGCCTGCCCCAATGCCTGGGCGTAGAGTTGCGCGCCGCCAATCAGCATCAGCTCCTCGACACCCTGCTCGCGCGCCCACTGCTCCGCGCGAACCAGCGCAGCGTCGAGCGTAGTAAAGGTTTCGGCACCGTCGAGCTGCAGGTCCTGCTGGCGGCTAACCACCAGATTCAGCCGACCTGGCAATGGGCGGCCGAGGGAATCCCAGGTCTTGCGCCCCATGATGATCGGCTTGCCAAGGGTCATCGCCTTGAAGTGTTTGAGGTCGGCCGGCAGATGCCAGGGCATCGTGTTGTCGAGGCCGATGACGCGGTTGTCCGCCATGGCCGCGATCATAGCGAGGGGAAGTGAGGTCTGATTCATGGCGGCGAGAATAACAGAGCGCCGGCGGAGCAGTCAGCGCCGCCAGATACACGTCAACAACATCGAACGGTCATCTTCGCTTTACCAAAGCGTCAAGCTATCGTCATTGTCACGCCTCAGGCTTACCGCTCCCCTTCCACGGAGACGCCCACAATGGCCCGCCACAGCCGCCCTACCTTGCGCCACCTGTTTGCCGCCTGCAGCCTGCTGCTGCCGATCGCCGCGTTTGCCGCCACGCCCGACGCCTCGGTCGCTGCCAAGAACGGCCGCGACGAGCCCCATCCGCTGGTCATTGCCCACCGCGGCGCCAGTGGCTACGTGCCCGAGCACACCCTTGCCTCTTACGCGCTGGCCATTCTGCAGGGCGCCGACTATGTCGAGCCGGACCTCGTCATGACTCGCGACGGCGAGCTGGTCGCCCGTCACGACAACGAGCTGGGGTTGACCACCGATGTGTCACAGCACCCCGAATTCGCCGACCGCAAGCGCACGCAAATGGTCGACGGCGTGAAGCTCACCGGCTGGTTCAGCGAAGACTTCACCCTGGCCGAGCTGAAAACCCTGCGCGCCATCGAGCGCATCCCAACGATCCGTCCCGGTAACGCGCGGCTCGACGGCAGCCTGGAAATCCCGACGCTGCAGGAGATCATCGATCTGGTGAAAACCATGCAGCTGAGCGAGCGCCGCCGCATCGGTCTGTACCCGGAAACCAAGCACCCGACGCACTTCCAGAAGCTTGGCCTGGCTATGGAAAAACCACTGGTGCGCGTCCTCCACCGCAACGGCTATGCAGGCCGCAGCGCGCCGGTCTACATCCAGTCCTTTGAAGTGGAAAACCTCAAGACCCTCAGCGGCTTGACGCAGCTGCGCCTGGTCCAGCTGTTTGGCGGTGGGCAGCCCTACGATCAGAAAGTACGTGGCAGCAAACTGACCTATGCGCAGATGGCAACCGCAGAAGGCCTGAAGGCCATCTCGCGCTACGCCGCCGGCGTCGGCCCCGAAAAGAGCTACATCATTCCGCGTGACGCCAACGGCAATCTCGGCCAGCCCACAGACTTCGTGCCGAACGCCCACGCCGCTGGCCTGAAGGTGCACCCGTACACCTTCCGTGCCGAGAACGTATTCCTCCCGACCAACCTGCGCAACGGCGACTCCCCAACCGAGCGCGGCAATATCGAAGCTGACATACAGGCCTTCCTCGACGCCGGTATCGACGGGCTGTTCATCGATCAGCCGGATATCGCGGTAAAAGTGCGCGGACAGTAATACCCAGCGCTACCCCGCCCGGCCAGGATGGCCGGGCACTCCTACGTCCGGATTGTTATACCAAGTGATCGGCGCTGAGCGAGCGAGTCAGCCGATCACGCCCGCTTGGTGCAACTCGGCCAGTTCCACTTCGCTTTTGCCGAGCACTCGGGTGAGCACGCTATCGGTGTGCTGACCGTGCAGCGGCGGCGCCTTGGCGACAACCGTTGGCGTACGCGAGAAGCGCAGCGGGCTGCGGACCATGCGCACCTCCCCGGCGACCGGATGCTCGGCGCTAATGACCAGGTCGCGATAGCCTGCCGTTTCCGACTCCAGCGCCTGAGCGACATCCTTCACTTCACCGACCGGAATCGCCTGCGCGCGCAATGCGCCGATCAACGCCTCGTTGTTCCAGCCTGCAAAGGCGTCCTGCAGTATCGGGAGCAACACCTCACGGTTCTCGGTGCGGCTCTTGTTCTGGGTAAAGCGCGGGTCGCTGTACAGCTCCGGACGCTTGAGCACGTCCAGACACAGGCGGCGATACTGCTCGTCGTTGCCCACGGCCAAGGCGATGCTGCCATCGGCGGTGTTGAACAGCTGGTAGGGCACGATGCTGGCGTGAGCATTGCCGTAGCGTTGCGGCACCTTACCCGTGTTGAGGTAGCCGGACGCGACATTCGCCAGGAAGTGCAGCGCACTGTCGGACAGCGCGATATCCACCGACTGACCGAGCCCGGACTTCTCGCGCTCGAACAGCGCCGCCAGAATGCCCTGAACCGCATTCATGCCGGTGACCAGATCGATGAAAGCCACGCCCAGGCGCATGGGTTCGCCCTCCTTCTCGCCCGTGATCGACATAAAGCCGCTTTCAGCCTGGATGATGAAGTCGTAGCCAGGCCGGTTTTCCATCGGGTTGCCGCGCCCGTATCCGGTAATCGAGCAATGGATGAGCCGAGGATTGACCGCTGCCAGCGTCTCGTAATCCAGCCCAAGGCGCTTGAGGCTCGCCGGCAGAAAATTTTCGACCACCACGTCGGCCTGCGCGGCCAGATCAAGGATCAGCTGACGCCCCTCCGGCTTACGCAAGTCGACCGCCAGGCTCTGCTTGTTGCGATTGGCGCTGAGGTAGTAGGTGGAGATGCCGGCCTTGGCCGGCGGCATCCAGCTGCGGGTGTCGTCACCCTCCAGCCTTTCGATCTTCCACACCTCGGCGCCGAGGTCCGCCAAGGCCATGGTCGACCAGGGCCCGGCGAGGATGCGTGTCAGATCCAGAACCTTGATGCCTTGCAGAACGCTCATCGACTCTCCTTCTAATCTGAACGGGCAATGGAGTCGAAACTGGCGCAAGCGGGTCAAAACCACAACAGATGGCCTGCAAACATCTGTGCGATTACCGAACCGTTTTTCGTTCATCGGACTCCCGTCAGGGTTCGATCCTTTTAAGGTGACAGCGTCGCCTGATCGCCACCCGCAGCCTTAAAACAACTACAAGAAGAGAACACCGCCATGCCCCTGACCATGAAGCGCACCCTGAGCCTGTTCCTCCTGGCCGCCACGCTCCCCCTCGCCTCGCTGGCCCAGGCCGCCGAATGGCCGACCGACACCGTCCGCCTGGTGGTGCCCTATGCGCCGGGCGGGACCACGGACGTTCTGTCGCGCAAGGTTGCCGACCTGCTGCAGCAACAGATCGGCACAGTCGTCGTGGAAAACCGTCCGGGCGCTGGCTCGACCATGGCTACCGGACAACTGGCCCGCGGCGGGCGGGGCGCCGACCACACCATTCTGATGGCGTCTCCCGGGCACACCATCGGCCCGGTGATCTATAAGAAGCTGCCTTACGAGCCGGTGAAAGACTTCAAATTCATCCGTAACATCATCGAAATCCCCAACGTGATGGTGGTTCCGGCAGACAGCCCGTACAACTCGGTAGAAGAATTCATCGAGGCGGCCAAGACCAAGGAGATGACCTTCAGCTCCGCCGGGATCGGCAGCTCGATCCACATGTCCGGCGAGCTGTTCAAGACCATGACCGGCACCCAGATGACCCACGTACCCTTCCGCGGAAGCGGCGAAGCGCTGCCGGCACTGCTCAGCGGCGACGTCGACGTCTCCTTCGAAAACATGCCGACCGTGCTCTCGCACATCCAGTCCGGCAAACTCAAGGCGCTGGCCGTCACCTCGAAGGAGGCCTCGCCCTACCTGCCGGATGTCGAGCCGCTGTCCAAAATCGGCGCGGACCTGGGCCTGGGCGAATTCGTCACGACCGCCTGGTTCGGGCTGATCGCCGATGACCAAATGTCCGACCAGGCCGTCCAGACGCTGCAGACCGCACTGGACAAAGTCATGGACGATCAGGGCTTCAAGGATTTCGCCGCACAGATCGGTGGCGAGCCGGCGACCGAGGAAGGCGACGATTTCCGTGACTACGTCGCCGAGGACGTTCAGCGCTGGCAGCGTGTAGCCGGTCAGGCCGAGCTGAACTGATCGGAGGCCCATGATGACCACCGATGCTGCGGTGAGCCGCCCGCGCCGGGCCAATCTCAACACATGGCTGGGCGTGTTCTGGTTGATCGCGGCGCTGGTGTTTCTGTTCTACCTGGTGCCGAACCATATCGACGAAGCCCCCATGGTCGACAACCCCATGCAGTCGCCACGCTGGCTGCCCAGTGTGGCGGGCTGGCTGATCGCGGCGTTGTCGCTCGCATTGATCGTTGAAGGCTGCTTGCGACCGCCGGCACGGACCGCCGCCGTCGAATCCGAACGTGCACCGGCCCGGCGCTGGCTGTTGATGTTGGCCGGGCTGGGCGCCTATTGGCTGCTGTTCGATCTGCTCGGCGCCATCCTCGCAGGTATTCTCGGCACGCTGCTGCTGTTTGCCGCTCATCCGGTGCGCAAGCCCTGGCTCTATCTGCTGGCGATCGCATTGCCGTGGCTGGTAAGCCTGCTGTTCATCCACGTACTGAATGTCCCGCTGCCCTCCGGCACGCTATGGAACTGACGGCGCCCTTACGCGAGTAACCGAATGGAAGGTTTTTCCGAAGTCCTGGACTTGTTTCTCAGCGTCGACAATTTCATCGCCATCTTCATCGGCGTGTTGATTGGGGTGGTCATCGGCGCGATTCCTGGCCTTACCGCGACCATGGCCGTTGCGCTAGCCCTGCCTTTCACCTTTTCGCTGGAGCCGGTGACGGCGATCCTGCTGCTAGTGGGCATCTACAAGGGCGGCATGTACGGCGGTTCGATCACCGCCATTCTGATCCACACGCCCGGTTCGCCGGCCGCCGCCTGCACGTTGCTCGACGGCTATCCGTTGACGCAGCTGGGCAAGGCGAAGAAGGCGCTGCAGATGGCGCTCTACTCGTCATGCATCGCCGATGTGTTATCGAACCTGGCGCTGATCCTGTTCGCCTCCTACCTGGCCAAGGTCGCGCTCAATTTCGGGCCGCCAGAGTTCTTTTGGCTGATCTGCTTTTCACTGACCATCATCGTCTCCATCGCAGGCGACTCGCCGATCAAGGGTCTGATCGCTGCCAGCTTCGGCGTCATCGTGTCCATGATCGGCATGGATGCGGTGTACGGCAGCCAACGCCTGACCTTCGATAACTACAACCTGATGGACCGGGTCTCTTTCGTGCCGTTACTGATCGGCCTGTTCGCTATCCCCGAGGTGATCGATTTCTATCTGAAGAAGGCCGGCCCGCATCTCCGCGCCGCCTCCAGCGGGGCTGGCCTGACGCTTGGCGAACTCAAATCCAGCCTCGTCACCATCGTGCGCGGCTCCTTTATCGGCGTGATCATCGGCGCCATTCCAGGCGCCGGCGCCACCGCGGCGTCCTTCATCTCCTATAGCGAAGCCAAACGGCGCTCGGCCAACCGGGCGAACTTCGGCAAAGGTGAACTCGAAGGCGTCGCCGCGGCCGAGTCAGGCAACAACGGCGTGGCCGGCGCAACCCTCATACCGCTGTTGTCGCTGGGCATCCCGGGCGATGTGATCACCGCGATCATCCTCGGCGCTTTCATGATCCATGGGCTGACGCCCGGCCCGGTGCTGTTCCAGGAAAACCTGACGCTGGTCTACGCACTGTTCTGCGGGATCATGCTGAGCTCGGCGGTGCTGCTGTTCGTCGGTCACGGCGTGATCAAGTATTTCTCACTGATCGCCGAGATCCCCAAGGCCATCCTGCTGCCCATCGTGCTGATGTTCTGCGTCTACGGTGCCTTTGCGGTGAACAACAGCCTGTTCGACATCGGCCTGATGCTGCTCTTCGGCGTAATTGGCTATCTGTTCAACCGTACCGGGTTCGCGACAGCGCCCTTCCTCCTCGGCTTCATTCTCGGGCCAATGTTCGAGGACAACCTCAGGCGCACGCTGTTGATCGGCCGCGGCGACCCGATGATCTTCTTCCGCGGGCCGATTACCTGGATCTTCATCGTGCTCACCGGCTTGTCGCTTTTCTTCGCCGTTCGGCGTTATTGGCAGGAGCGAATCCGGGCTCGTTGACCATTTCACCCTTGTGACCGGCAGCGGTTATCCTCAGGGCCGAGCCCTTCTACGAGAAACCGTGTGCCTGCACCTCTCCCAGCCTCACCGAATCCCCTCGACCGCCTCTGGCTGACCGAAGCTGTGCGCCTGCGGGAAGAACATGCCGGCCCGCTCGATGACGCCGAGGCCAACCGGCAAGCCCGTGCGCAAGGTGGGGCACTGCCAGACCTGATCGAGCACCGAGCGCTGTGGCTGGCGCGCCGCGACGGGCTGTTCGACGCACTGCGTCATTGGCGGCAGGGCGCGAAGCTGGCCGGGTATGCGCTGATGCTACTGGCGCTGGTTACCGGGGCCGGGTTGGCGCTTGCGGCGCTGGGCGACGGAATACGGCCGGTCAATGTGTTCTGGGCACTGGGCAGCCTGCTCGGGCTGAATCTGCTGACGCTGCTGGGGTGGTTGCTGGGCTTTCTCTTCGCGGGCGATGCCGGCGGTGCATTGGGTCGGTTGTGGCTCTGGCTCAGCGAAAAGCTAGCCCGCGACGCCCGCGCGGTGCAGTTGGCGCCGGCCCTGTTGACTGTGCTGGCGCAGCGACGGCTCGGGCGTTGGCTTTTGGGGCTGGGCGTGCACGGCTTATGGCTGGTTGCCATGAGCAGCGCCCTGGTGACGCTGCTCGCGCTACTCGCCACGCGGCGTTACGGCTTCGTCTGGGAAACCACCATCCTTGGCGAAGACGCATTCGTCGGTCTGACGCAGGCGCTCGGCGTGCTGCCGTCGCTGCTGGGTTTCAGCGTGCCGGACATGGCGCAGATCCGCGCCAGCGGTGATCTGGCCAACGGAGTAGAAAGCGCGCGTCAAAGCTGGGCGGGCTGGCTGGTTGGCGTGGTGCTGATCTACGGCCTGCTGCCGCGCCTGCTGCTGGCATTGCTCTGCCTCTGGCGTTGGCGACGTGGGCGGGCACAGCTGCGGCTCGACCTGCAATTACCGGCTTACCGGCTGCTGCGTGAGCGCCTTCAGCCGCCCAGCGAGCATCTTGGCATCACTGACGCGGCGCCGGCAGAGTTGCATGCACCAAATGCCGGTGCGCAACTGGACGGCAGCGAGGGCGCGGTGCTGGTCGGCATCGAGCTGGACCAGAGCCAACCGTGGCCGCCAAAGCTGCCAAAATCGGTTGCTGATGCGGGCGTGCTGGATGACCGCGAGCAACGTCGGCGGTTGCTCGAGCAGCTGACCCGCTTCCCACCGCAACGCCTGACCATCGCCTGCGATCCGCGTCGTTCGCCGGACCGCGGCACCCTGGCGTTGATCGGTGAGCTGAGCCGTTGCGCGGCCCAGAGCCGTGTCTGGTTGCTGCAACCTCCCGCTGGCGAGGCGCTGGACAGCCATCGGTTGCATGATTGGCATCAGGCGCTCGATAGCCTCGGTCTACCTCATTCCGGCAGCGCACCCATGACTTGGTTGGAGACTGGCCATGATTGAGTACGCGGGCAACACGCTCCAGACCGTGAGCTGCATGGGAATTATCCGTAGGGTGGATGACGCTCTTTTCATCCACCGAAATGGCGGCCTGCCCGAAGGTGGATGGGTAAAGCGCCATCCACCCTACGCGACCGGAGCGACCCCTGCGGAGCAAATCCGCTCACCCATCGCAGGGCGAGTGAAATTCGCTGATTGGGAGCTTTCGCTAGACAATCCTGGCGAGGAGCACTCGCTCCACTGCCGCGCAAACCATTACGCAGCTTGCAACCGCAGGGTGGCGGAAAACCAGACGAGACTCATCAAAACGCCCGGAAGACCACGCCCATGAGCGCACCTCTAAAACTCGCGCTGGTCGGACATACCAATGTCGGCAAGACCTCGCTGCTGCGCACCCTGACCCGCGACGTCAGCTTTGGCGAGGTCTCGCATCGGCCGAGCACCACCCGCCACGTCGAAGGTGCACGACTGTCCGTCGACGGCGAACCGCTACTGGAGCTCTACGACACGCCCGGCCTGGAGGACGCCATCGCTCTGCTCGATCATCTCGAGCGCATCGAACGCCCCGGCGAGCGCCTCGACGGGCCGGCCCGCACCGCCCGTTTCCTCGATGGCAACGAGGCGCGCCAGCGCTTCGAGCAGGAGGCCAAGGTATTGCGCCAGCTGCTGGCCAGCGATGCCGGGCTCTATGTGATCGATGCCCGTGAACCGGTGCTCGCGAAATACAAGGATGAGTTGGCGGTGCTGGCCGGCTGTGGCAAGCCGCTGTTGCCGGTGCTCAACTTCGTCGCGCAAACCGGACACCGCGAAGAGCAATGGCGCGAAGCGCTGGCGCGCCTGGGACTGCACGCGCTGGTGCGCTTCGACAGCGTGGCACCACCGATCGATGGCGAGCGTCGACTGTATGAAAGCCTGGCGCTGCTACTGGAACAATCGCGGCCCAAACTGCAGCGGCTGATCGACGACCACGAGGCCCAGGCAGCAGCGCGGCTGAGCGAAGGCAACCGGCTGATCGCCGAACTGCTGGTCGATGTGGCCGCCTGCCGCCGCAGCGTTGCGGCGCAGCCAGACCTGGAGCGCGGCGCCATCCGTGAATTGCACGACGCCGTGCGTTCCCGCGAGCAACGCTGCGTCGAAGCATTACTGCGGCTATACGGGTTCCGCCCACAGGATGCCGCGGCTGCCGATTTGCCTCTGCTCGACGGCCGCTGGGGTGATGACCTGTTCAATCCCGAAACGCTCAAGGAGCTGGGGGTCAAGATCGGCGGCGGGATGGCGGCCGGCGCGGCCGCCGGTGCTGGGGTCGACCTCATGGTTGGCGGTATCACCATGGGCGCCGCCGCACTGCTGGGAGCGCTTGCCGGCGGCGGCGCGCAAACGGCAAGACACTATGGCAATCGCCTGCTGGGCAAGCTCAAGGGCCAGCGCGAATTGACCGTCGATGATGCCGTGCTGCGCCTGCTCGCTTTGCGACAACGGCAGCTGCTCGTCGCCCTCGCCGCCCGTGGGCACGCCGCAATGGAGGCGATCCGTCTCGATGCACCGGACGACAAGACGTGGCGCGAAGGCAAGCTGCCCGAGGCCTTGCATCGTTGCCGCGCACATCCGCAATGGTCGTCGCTGAACCCCGGTGCGCGGCTGGAGCAATCCGAGCGACAGCAGCAACTGATGGAACTGGTGCGGACTCTGCAGCGCAGCTAAGCCGTTGCGGCAGTCCCTGATGCGCGGAGGAGCCTTGGGGATTCTGGTGGGCTGAAGCCCACCCTACATGAAGACACCACACTCGGCCGTAGGGTGGGCTTCAGCCCACCGTAGCGCTACCGCATCAGTGTTTCACTTCCCCTAATTCACGGACGCGCCTGGATGGGCGGTCTGCGCTTTGCCATCACCCACGACTGGCGCCGCCACATCACCGAAACGCAACGCGCCCAGCGTCGCCAGCATGATCAGCAGCCCGCCGGACCATTCCGGCAGCGTCAACCGCTCCCCCAGCCAGAGCCCGGCGATAATCGCGCCGAACAACGGCTCGGACCCCATCAACAAAGAAACACGTGTGGCGCTGGTGCGGCCAAGCGCCAGGTTCTGTGCATAGAGCGCAAACAACGTGGCGAAGGCCACCAGGTACAAGGTCGCGGCCCAGAATGCCGGACTCTGCGGCAACGTCGGCAAGCCACCCGGCAGTGATAGGCCCAGTAGCAGGCAACCCGACGCTACAACCCCGCTTTGCACCGCCGTCAGTGCGAGCGGTGGCACCTGCTGATCAGCTGTCAGCCGTCGCGTCAGGCACACCAGCACGGCGCGCAATACTGCGGCTGCTAGCATCAGCCCATCCCCCGGGTTGAGCGAGATTGCCATGCCCCCGGTCAGCAGCCAGACGCCGACCAACGACAGGGCACAAGCCACAAACAACAGATTGCTCGGGCGCTGACGCACCATCGCCCATTCCACGAAGGGCGTGAACACCACGCACAGGCTGATGAGAAAGGCAGCGTTACTGGCACTGGTCAGCATCACGCCCCAGGTTTCGCAAAGAAAGATCCCGAGCATGACCAGCCCCAGCGGCAGACCCGGACGAATCGCCCGTCGCCCCTCACCGCGCAGCTGTGGCAGCAGCAGGATGAACGTCAGTCCGAAGCGAATTGCCAGAAACCCCAGCACCGGATAAAACCATAGCGCCTGCTTGGCCACCGCATAGCTACTGCCCCAGATGATCGCCACCATCAGTAGCATGGCATCGGCCAGCCAGAGATTGCGTTGTGTGACACCGCGCCAGTCGTGCATGCCCATCACCCCTCTTCTCAGATCGAGGCGATTGTCCATTGATACGCTGAGGTCGATAATCAAGTGATTCAGCAAAGGACTTGTTCGCCATGAGAACGAATTACAAGACAACGCTGTTACCGGGAATGGCGGTGTTCGTGCGCGTGGTGGAAGCCGGCAGCTTCTCCGCCGCCGCCCGGCAGCTTGGCACCACCGCTTCGGCAGTGAGCCGCCAGGTCGCGCGGCTGGAGCAGGAGTTGTCGTTGCGGTTGCTGGAGCGCACAACACGGCAGCTGCGATTGAACGAAGCCGGCAGTGAGTTCTACGCCCATTGCAGGGCAATGCTCGACGCTGCCGAGCAGGCGCTGGCCATCGGCGAACGCCTGATGAGCCGCCCCCGCGGGCTTGTGCGCCTGAGCGTGCCAAAAGCCTACGGAAAGTTTGTCATCAGTCCGTTGATGCCAGGTTTCCTCCGGCGCTACGGCGATGTCGATGTGCAGTTGCAGATCAGCGATCAGAGCCCGGACCTGATCGAAGATGGCTTCGACCTGCTGGTGAAGGTCACTGATCAACCACCCGAAGGCCTGGCCGGCAAGCCGCTTGGGCCGGTACGCCAGCTGCTCTGCGCGAGCCCGCACTACCTGCAACAGCAAGGCACGCCGCAGCATCCGCAGGAATTGCTCAGACACAGCTGCATGTTTCTGGGTGAAAACGCTGGCGACAACCGTTGGCATTTCAGCAACGGCGATCAGCAGGAGGTAGTGACGGTGCGTGGCCGCTATATCAGCAATCACAGCGAAGCGCGGCTGGATGCAGCGGTAGGGGATATCGGTATCACGGTGCTGCCGCAATTCACGGCGGCGCAAGCGCTGGCGGAGGGGCGCTTGCGCGAAGTGCTGCCGCAGTGGCGCTACACCGGCTCGTATCAGGGCGCGGCCTGGCTCCTGTGGCGACCGAACCTGCACCTGCCGCCGAAGCAGCGGGTGCTAATTGACTACCTAAGCGAGGCGCTGACCACGAGCTAAGCACCATACCGATATGTGACGGCTACTGCGGCGTGCCGCCTCTAGCGCAAAGGTAGCCAGAGCGCCGAGCGGCCTTTGGCTCTTGGTGGGCTGAAGCCCACCCTACAATCTGGAAAACGAGCTCCCGTAGGGTGGGCTTCAGCCCGCCAAGGGCAGTCACAGCGCCCGGCGTTTCCCCAAAAAGGATCAGTCGCGCTTGGCGACTTCCTCGGCCATGCGCGTCAGGCCCAGGTGGCGCACGTCGGTGCCGCGCACCAGGTAGATCACCATTTCAGCAATGTTGCGCGCGTGGTCGCCGATACGTTCCAGCGAGCGCAGCACCCAGATCACGCTGAGTACGCGAGAAATCGAGCGCGGGTCTTCCATCATGTAGGTGACCAGTTCACGCAGCGCAGTCTTGTATTCGCGGTCGACCGTCTTGTCGTACTGCGCCACCGACAGCGCCAGCTCGGCGTCGAAGCGGGCGAAGGCATCCAGCGACTCCTGCACCATCCGACGTACCTGATCACCGATATGGCGGACCTCGACATAGCCGCGTGGCGACTCGCCGTCTTCGCACAGTTCGATGGCACGACGGGCGATCTTGGTCGCTTCGTCACCGATGCGCTCCAGATCGATGACCGACTTGGAGATGCTGATGATCAGGCGCAGATCGGAGGCCGCTGGCTGGCGGCGCGCGAGGATACGAATGCACTCTTCGTCGATGTCGCGCTCCATGTGGTTGATCTGGTCATCCACGTCGCGCACCTGCTGCGCGAGCCCGGAATCGGCATCGATCAGCGCAGTAACCGCATCGTTGACCTGCTTTTCCACCAGGCCACCCATGGCCAGGAGATGGCTGCGCACCTCTTCCAGCTCGGCGTTGAACTGCTGGGAGATGTGTTGGGTGTGGCTGTCTTTGCTGATCATCTGTTTCGCTCCGAGGAGGCTGCCGCTAGGCGGCTCTGGTGCGCAGCGCACCCTTGTAAATTGGATTCCACCCAAACCCGTCTGGGCTTTGGCAGAGTGTGTCAGGCAAGGAGGCGGAGCGCAGACAGTACGATTTGTACGGCAAGTTCCGCCGACGCCGCCTGGCGCGCTCTGACATGGCCAGACTAGCCGTAGCGGCCGGTGATGTAGTCTTCCGTCTGCTTCTTTTCGGGATTGGTGAACAGCGTATCGGTGTCGCCGTACTCGATCAGCTTGCCCATGTACATGAACGCGGTGTAGTCGGACACCCGCGCGGCCTGCTGCATGTTGTGGGTGACGATGACGATGGTGTACTTGGCCTTGAGCTCGTAGATCAGCTCTTCGACTTTCAACGAGGAAATCGGGTCCAGCGCTGAGCTCGGCTCGTCCAGCAGCAGCACTTCGGGTTGCACGGCGATGGTACGGGCGATAACCAGACGCTGCTGCTGACCACCGGAAAGGCCGAGGGCCGATTCGTGCAGGCGGTCCTTCACTTCTTCCCACAGCGCGGCGCCCTTGAGCGCCCATTCGACGGTCTCGTCCAGCACGCGCTTCTGCTTGATGCCTTGGATGCGCAGGCCGTAGACGACGTTCTCGTAGATGCTCTTGGGGAACGGGTTCGGCTTCTGGAACACCATGCCGACGCGACGACGCAGGTCGGCGACGTCCTCACCCTTGCGGTAGATGTTGTGGCCATCGAGGTTGATGGCGCCTTCGATACGGCAGCCGTCGACCAGATCATTCATGCGGTTGAAGCAGCGCAGCAGAGTTGACTTGCCGCAACCGGACGGGCCGATAAAGGCCGTCACACGTTGGCGCGGGATGTTCATGCTGACGTTGAACAGCGCCTGCTTTTCGCCGTAGTAGAGGCTCAGGTCAGGCACTTCGATGGCCACGGCTTCGTTGGCCAGGCTCAGCGCGCGCTTGTCGCGACCCAGCGCCGAGATGTCGATGGAATGCGTCTTTGCTTGTGACATGGATGTCTCCGTATCGCTGGAGGCTAGAAGCTCGGGCTGCGATCGTTGCAGCGCCGGGCCACCAGCGGGTCTGTCGGCTATTAGTGGTCGAGCGCTTTGTATTTTTCGCGCAGATGGTTACGGATCACGACGGCCGTGAGGTTCAGCGTCGCGATCACCAGCACCAGCAGCAGCGCCGTTGCATAGACCAGCGGCCGCGCCGCCTCGACGTTGGGGCTCTGGAAGCCGACGTCATAAATATGAAAGCCCAGGTGCATGATCTTCTGATCCAGGTGCAGGTAGGGGTAGTTACCGTTGAGCGGCAGGCTCGGCGCCAGCTTGACCACACCCACCAGCATCAAGGGTGCGACCTCGCCGGCGGCACGGGCCACGGCGAGAATCAGGCCGGTCATCATCGCCGGGCTGGCCATCGGCAGGACCACTTTCCACAGGGTCTCGGACTTGGTCGCACCCAGCGCCAGCGAGCCTTCGCGGAGAATACGCGGAATACGGGCCAGGCCTTCCTCGGTGGCCACGATGACCACCGGCAGCGTCAGGATCGCCAGGGTCAACGATGCCCACATCAGGCCTGGAGTGCCGAACACCGGCGCCGGAGCTGCTTCGGGGTAGAAGATCTGATCAAGCGAACCACCCAGGACGTAGACGAAGAAGCCGAGGCCGAACACGCCGTAGACGATCGAGGGCACCCCGGCGAGGTTGTTGACCGCGATGCGGATGATGCGGGTCAGCACGCCTTGCTTGGCATATTCACGCAGGTAGACCGCTGCAATCACGCCGAACGGGGTGACGATCACCGCCATGATGATGGTCATCAGCACGGTGCCGAAAATTGCCGGAAAGATGCCGCCTTCGGTGTTCGCCTCACGTGGTTCGTCACTGACGAACTCCCACACCTTGGCAAAGTAGAAGCCTAGCTTGTCGAGCGTCGACATGGCGTTCGGACGGTAGGCACGGACGATCTTGCCGAGGCTGATCTCCTTTTCCTGACCGTCCATGGTGCGCATGGTGATGCTGTCGCGATTGAAGCCTGTGTAGAGCGCGACCAGCTCGCTCTCGAGCGCCTTGTATTCGGCGTCCCACTGCGCCCGCTCGGCATCGAGTTCGGCCTGTGCGGCCGCATCGAGCTTATCGTCCAGCTCCAGCTTGCGGGTCTTCAGACGCAGGCGTTCCAGGCCATGATTGATGCGACCGATGTCGACCTTTTCCAGCTTGGCGATCCCGGCATGCAGGTCGTCGATGCGGTCAATGCGCTTTTGCAGCTCTGGCCATGCGGCATCGCCCTCGGCCACCAGTTGACCGCCTTCTTTGACGTTCAACAGCTCGCCATAGAAGTTGCCCCACTCGCGGCGCTCCAGCGCCACCAGATCGGCCGGCTTGCGCTGATTGCTCAGCCACTCGCCGACGACCCAGGAGAAGTCCGCACCGTAGACCTCGCGGTTACCGACCTTGAGCAGTTCACGGGTCATGAACTCGCCGCCTTCGACGTCCACCGGCAGCCCACTGGCCGCCAGACGTGCACGCGGCACTTCTTCAGCCTGCACCACTTCGCCAGCCATCACCCGCGGCTGCGATCCCGGCACTTGGTAGTCGGCCACGATCACGTCGTCCGGCCAGAAATGCTCGAGGCCGCGCACGGCGATTACCGCCAGCAGGCCGAGTGTCATGATCACGGCGATCGCCACGGCGCCCGCGTTCATCCAGACCCAGGGGCTGCCGCTCTTGATCCAGGTTTTCAGCGAATCCTTTTTCACGGATCGATACCTTTGTCGAAAACTTGTCGCAGCCGTCACCGGCTGCGTTCTTTATTACAGGCTGGCGTACTTGAGGCGCAGGCGCTGGCGGATCAGCTCGGCCAGGGTGTTCATCACGAAGGTGAACATCAGCAGCACCATCGCGGCGAGAAACAGCACGCGATAGTGAGTGCTGCCCACTTCCGATTCGGGCATTTCCACTGCGACGTTGGCCGCCAGGGTGCGCATGCCTTCGAAGATGTTGGCTTCCATGATTGGCGTGTTGCCGGTGGCCATCAGCACGATCATGGTTTCGCCCACGGCGCGGCCCATACCGATCATCAGTGCGGAGAAGATGCCGGGGCTGGCGGTCAGCAGCACCACGCGGGTCAGCGTCTGCCAGGGCGTGGCACCGAGTGCCAGTGAGCCTAGCGTGAGGCTGCGCGGCACACTGAACACGGCGTCTTCGGCAATCGAGTAGATCGTCGGGATCACCGCGAAGCCCATTGCGATGCCAATCACCAGCGCGTTGCGCTGGTCGAAGGGGATGCCCATGTCGTTGGACAGCCACAGGCGCATGTCACCACCGAAGAACCAGTTTTCCAGGTATCCGCTGATGGCCAGGGAGCCCCAGCCCACCACAAGGATCACGGGTATCAGCAACAGCGCTTCCCAACCATCCGGCACGCTCAGGCGAATGTTTTCCGGCAGCCGGCTCCAGAACCAACCGGCGAAGAGAATCGCCACTGGCATCAGCAGCAGCAGGCTGAAAATGCCGGGCAGGTGGTTTTCCAGATAGGGCGCGAGGAACAGGCCGGCAAAGAAGCCGAGGATGACCGTTGGCAGCGCTTCCATCAGTTCGATCACCGGCTTGACCTTGCGGCGTAGCGTCGGCGCCATGAAATACGCGGTATACAGCGCGGCGCAGATCGCCAGCGGAGCGGCCAGCAGCATCGCGTAGAACGCCGCCTTGAGCGTACCGAACGCCAGTGGCGAGAGGCTCAGCTTGGGCTCGAAGTCACCGGTAGCCGACGTGGACTGCCAAACGTAGTCCGGCTCCGGGTAACTTTCGTACCAGACCTTGCCCCAGAGCGCGCTCCAGGAAATCTCCGGGTGCGGATTGTCGATCACGAAACGCTGTAGCTGGTCACCTGATTCGACCAACAGGCGCGTGGCCCGAGGCGACATGGCGGCGACGGCAGCGCCCTCTGCGACCTGCTCGGTCAGCAGCTCGCGATGGGCCGTGCTGTGGAAGATGCCCAGAGTGCCGGCGCTGTCGAGGGCAAGGAAGCCCTTGCGACGCTCTTCGGGAAGAATCTGTGTGATCGGTTGATCGGCCAGCTGAAAGTTGCGCACGTTCTTCAGTTCAGGCTGACCGTCGTTGCTGCGCACCATGAACCACTGACCGATGCTGCCATTCGAGTCGCCGACCATCAGCGAGATGCCGCCCAGCAGCGAGGCTACCGTGGTGATCTCGCCTTTGCCGCCAAGTAGCTTGTAGCGACCGTTGAGTTGCTTGCGGCGCAGATCGAAGACATCAACGCTGGCGCGACCGCTCACGGCGAACAACCACATGTGCCGCGGGTCGATGCGCAGCGCCTTGATTGGCTCGGAGAGTTGCGGCAGATCCATCCGCTCCTCTTCAAGGCTTTTTTCACCGGTCATCAAATTTTCAGTGGAGACGATTTTCAAGGCATGCAACGCGCCATTCGTAGCGCCTGCGACCATCAATGTCGAGCCGTTGAGACTGATGCCTGCATGCTCGATGGGCCGCCCTTGCGGATCAAGGTTCAGCGGTTGTTCACCGAAGGGGTAGTCCAGCCGCGGCGTGATGGTCTTCTTGCCTTCCGGGTAGCTGACTTTGTAATTGTGCTCTGCAACCAGCACTTGGCCGTTGCTCAGCCCCAGCACCATACGGCGGTTGCCGGGCGTGTCCTGGCCGACCGAGACGATCTGGCTGCCAGCCGGCAGCGGCAACTCTACGGTACGCAGCAGGTCGCCAGTGGGTACGCTGAAGAAACGAACGGCTCCGTCGCTGCCCAGACGCATCGCCACCTTGTTCTGCTCTTCCACGGCCAGCAACAGCGGCTCGCCGGCATCGGCCAGCCAGGCCGGCTGCTGCACTTCACGCGCCTCCAGTTCGGCGCCCTGAAACATGGGCGCTACGACCTGCGCGAGATAGAAGAAAATCAGGGTGATGGCGCCAAGCACGGCGAGGCCGCCAATGGAGACATACCAGCGCGCCAGCTTGTCTTTGAATGCGCGGATACGGCGCTTGCGCTGCAGGGCCGGGGTGTTGAAATCCAGCCGCTGCACATCGGAATTCGCGCTCATGGTCTCGATATCGTTCATGCGAAGGTTCCTGGCCACTCAGGCCGCTTAAACTGCTGCGCCGTTGGCGCGAGTCGTTTCCTGGCTTGATGGCCGGTCGGGCGCCTAATTTAATGCAGCTGTGTGACAGAAAAATTACAGCGAGGTGACGTGACAACGCCCACCGGCGCAAGAAGCGTGGCGGGCGTCGAACTCAAGCCTTGCAGCGGTCGCTGCAGGCCTGAACGCTGCTGGGTTTAGTCGTTCTGCAGACCCAGGTCGCTAAGGGTCTTGTCGACCACTTTCTTCGGCAGCGGGATGTAGCCGTCTTTGACCACGACGTCCTGGCCCTGCTTCGACAGCACAAGCTTGAGGAACTCGGCGTCGATCGGGCTCAGCGGCTTGTTCGGCGCCTTGTTGACGTAGACGTAGAAGAAGCGTGCCAGCGGGAACTTGCCAGCCAGAGCGTTCTCTTCGTTGGCTTCAAAGGCTTCGCCACCCTTGGACAGGGGCACAGCGCGGACGCTGGAAGTCTTGTAGCCGATGCCTGAGTAACCGATGGCGTTCAGGGTGCTGGAGATCGACTGCACCACCGAAGCGGAGCCCGGCTGCTCGTTGACGTTAGGCTTGAAGTCACCCTTGCACAGCGCTTCTTCCTTGAAGTAGCCATAGGTACCGGAAACCGAGTTACGACCGAACAGCTGGATCGGCTTGCTCGCCCACTCGCCGGTCAGGCCGACGTCACCCCAGGTGGTGATGTCCTTTTCGCCACCGCACAGGCGGGTGCTGGAGAAGATCGCGTCGACCTGCTCGATATCCAGGCTCTTGATCGGGTTGTCCTTGTGGACGAACACGGCCAAGGCGTCGATAGCGACCGGCACAGCAGTCGGCTTGTAGCCGTACTTCTCTTCGAAGGCCTGGATTTCGTTGTCCTTCATCGGACGGCTCATCGGGCCGAGGTTGGCCGTGCCTTCTGTCAGCGCGGGCGGTGCGGTGGAGGAGCCGGCGGCCTGAATCTGGATGTTGACGTTCGGGTAGGCACGCTTGAAGTCTTCAGCCCACAGGGTCATCAGGTTGGCCAGGGAGTCGGAACCGACGCTGGACAGGTTGCCGGATACGCCGGAGGTCTTCTCATAGGTCGGCAGTGCTGGATCAACCGCGGCCACTGCGTTGGCAGCGCCTACACCAGCGGCAACAAAGGTCAGGGCCGCCATCAAACGATTCAGTTTCATTCCATGCTCCTAGCAGGGGTGTGTCAGTGTTTGGAACGGGGGCCATTGTCTGCAGGCCGTGTGAACACTCTATGAACTGAATATGACAATCTGGTGACGATACTGAACTTTAGGCCTGCCCGGTCGCTGTGACTATCTACAGCCGCTATACTCGCCCCCGCCCGCACTGCTGCGGGCTTTTCGCGCAAGAAAAACAAACGCGCCGCGAGTCCGACCGATGAACGAATACGAACAGGAAGATCCAATCCCGCAGGGCGACCTGGCCTTGCAGCTGACCGCCCTGCCGCGTGAGACCAACGGTTTCGGCGATATTTTCGGGGGCTGGCTGGTATCACAGATGGATCTGGCCGGCACCGCCATGGCCAGCCGCGTCGCCGCCGGTCGTGTGGCAACGGTGTCCATCGACCGCATGGCCTTCATGGTGCCGGTGGCAGTCGGCGCGCAGCTTTCGTTCTACACCCAGACGCTGGATGTCGGCCGCAGCTCGATCCGCATGCTGGTGGAAGTGTGGAGTGATGACCCGCTGTCCAGCGAGTGGCGCAAGGTCACCGAGGCGGTATTCGTCTTTGTCGCCATTGATGGCAGCGGCCGCACCCGCCCGGTCACGCCACGCCGCTGAAAGCCGATCAGCGCACCACGTAGCGGTTCTTTCCGGCCTGTTTGGCTTGGTACAACGCCGCGTCGGCGGCCTGATAGAGTTGTTCGGCGGTCTGCCCTGGCTGCCACATCGCAATGCCAATGCTCGTTGTGGCGCATGCGCTCTGGGCCGATGCCGGATGAGGGATGGCTCGTTCAGCGAGTTCAGAGAGAAGCTGCGCCGCGATGGCCTGCGCTGAGCTCTCATCGCAATTGAGCAGCAACAACGCGAACTCTTCCCCCCCGACCCGGGCCGCCAGATCCATCGGCCGCCGGGAGAAACGGCCCAGTAAGTCGCCGAAATCGCGGATCAGCGCATCGCCAGCCGGGTGCCCCAGGCTGTCGTTGTAGGCTTTGAAGTTATCCAGATCCAGGAGTAGCAGCGCGAGCGGCTGGCGGTCCCGACGGGCTTGCAACAGCGTTTGCCGCAGAGCTGCATCAAAGCTACGGCGGTTCGCCAAGCCAGTCAGCGAGTCGTGTTGCGCGACCCAGCCGAGCAGCTGGCGTACCAGAAATTGCTCACGCTGCGAGTATTCATGGATGTAGCGACTGATTGCTCCGATCGTCAACAGCAACACGTAATAGCTGACCGAGATCCAATGCACCTGCATTTCGCTGGAGGAGAGGATGAGCGCGGCCATCAAGATATCGATCAGGATGATCGACGCCGCACTAATCAGCGCTCGCCAGAAGGTGATGCCGAGAAAGAAGAACGAACAGACGATCAACAGCCCAGCACCGTAGCGGAACGCCAGTTCCGTCTGGGAGACTTCGTAATGGATATCGATGCGCGCCGCAACGATCCCAACCAGCACCAGCAGCAACGGAAACAGTCGGTTGGCAACCAGCCGGACCCGCCGGTGAAAGACCGACATGAGCAGGATCGCTACACCCGGCGCCATTTCCACCAAACGCAGCAGGGTCAACTCGCGCAGCCACCTCGGGTCAGACCCGGCATATAGCTGCCGTTCGGCATAGTGATAACCGGCCACCACCAACAGCAAAAGGCAGGCACCCAGCACTTGCGCAAAGCGCGCCTGACGCCCCAGATAACGGCGAAATTCACTTTCCAGGTCAGGCGCAAACAGCAGGCCACGAAAGCCTGCCAGCAGCTGCCTGCCATGCGGGGTATCGCGGAAATCTTCGGCAGACTGCTGTTCTAGGGGCTGCATCGACGTTGCTCAGGTCATGGCGCGGGCAATGATATCACTTAGACATTACCCCGACGGCTTTCCCGATGAACGTGCAAGCAACCGCTCTGTGCAGCTCCATCCGCATCGCTCGTCTCTTGCCGACGCCTTCACGAGACTCCACTATCGAGTCACCTGCACTGTTGGATGTATCGCGTGACCAGCCTTCTGCTCGCCCTATGGCCTCTGTTTGCCCTGATCATTGCCGGCTACTTTCTGCGCCTGCGCGACTTCCCCAACGAAGCCTTCTGGCCTGGCGCCGAGCGGATCAACTACTTCGTGCTGTTCCCGGCGCTGCTGTTCAGCAGTCTGGCCACCGCACCTTTGGACAACCCGGCGCTGCCCCGCTTGGCTGCGGCCGTGTTGCTGGCCCTGGGATTGGCGTGGATCGTACTGCTGATCATGAAGCGCCTGCGCGGCTGGTCGGCGGCGCGCTTCGGCGCCTTTGCCCAGGGTGCCCTGCGTTTCAACACCTACCTGGGCCTTGCGGCTGTCGGCAGCTTGTTCGGCCAGGAAGGCCTGGCCATGGCCGCGCTGATGCTGGCGTTGATGGTGCCAACCGTTAACGTGATGTCGGTCTGGGCGCTGACCGCTGAACGCGGCGTCAGCGCGCGCGGCCTGCTGCTGCCGATCGCGAAAAACCCCTTGATCGTCGCCTGCGTCACGGGCGCCCTGGTCAACCTGTCCGGGCTCGGCCTGCCTGGCGGCACTGACCGACTGCTGGGTCTGCTGGCCGCAGCCAGTTTGCCCTTGGGTTTGCTATGCGTCGGCGCCGCCTTGAAGCCGAAGGAACTCGGAGGCGAAATTCCTGCACTGGGCTGGAACAGTGCTGTGCGCCTTCTGGCAGTGCCGCTACTGGCTTACGCCGTCGCTCAATTGCTCCAATTGCCTGCCATGGAAACGACCATCATCGTCCTGTTCTTTGCCCTTCCCACAGCGCCTACCGCCTACGTGCTAACCCGGCAGCTCGGTGGTGACAGCCACCTGATGGCCGGCATCATCACCCTGCAAACACTGCTCGCTGCGGCCAGCTTGCCGCTGGTGCTGACACTGCTCGAACGCTGAAAACCGTGACCGAGCGCCAGCCATCGCGGCCGTTATTGCGCTGTCTTGGTGCGGCGGTCCACTGGAACGTTGTCGGCAGCGAACGACTCGATCAAGCGCTGATAATCGCCACTTTCCTGAAGGGTTCTGAGTCCTCGGTCGAACCGCTTGATCAGCTGTCCGGCGTCGGGTCGGCTGCGCGGGACGATGAGGTGAATCGTCTGACGGCTCAACACCGAATCGGAAACATGAAAACGCTGCCGATCCACTTCGGTTGATTGCACGGCGTGGACGCCCAGCAGACGATCAGCCAGAAACACATCATCTCGGCCAAGCAGTAGCAACAACGCACACTCGCTCAGGCTCGGCGGCGAATGCCGGACCAGTACACCCCGATCAACCAGTGCCTGGACTCCGGCAGGCAGCTGCCAGCCCAGCGGGTGGCACAGCCGCCTGCCGCTGATGCCGGCAAGGTCATTGACTTCGACTGAATCCGTGGCGCGACTGAACAGGTGTTGCTCGGAAATATAAAGCGGCGCCGAGTAGAGGAAATCATGCTCGCGCTGCTCCGCACGGATATAGGGAAAAGTCGCGTCGTATTCGCCGCGAAGGGTCATCAGATAGCCCCGATTCCAGGGCTGCCAGGCAAGCGACGACGCTAATCCGCTGCGCTCGAGCGCAGCCTGTGCGACCGCCGAGAGCATGCCGCCTCGAGGCAGTGCGCGATCAGTGAGCGGGGCGTAGTCATCGCCCGTCACCAGGCGCACATCCGCGGCATGTGCGCCAAGACTGACCGCCAGGCTCAGCAGAGCGCCTCGGCTACAAAATCCTTTCATCACCACCTTTGTCATCCTTGCGAAAACGAGTGAAGCGCAACCTAGCGAATATCAAAGTCAGCAACCATCAGCGCATCGGGTGCCGCTAGCGGACGACTTGGCCGCGCGACAATCGCAACAGCAGCAATGCCATGCCCACTCCAGCGGCGATCAGCACCAGCGTCGGGCCCAGATAGCCGACCAGTTCCTGCAGCCAGGCGAGCAGTTGGCGAACGATGAGCAGGTTCAGGCTTGGCCCCGCTGCGTCCGCATCGAGCCGGTAGGCGCCCGCCAGCCAAATGTCATAGGCGGACCTCAGCGGCAACAGCGTCAGTGGCAGCAACACCAGGCACACCCAGTAGCCGCTGCGCCGCCTTGGCCCCAACAGCCCCCAGGGCCGGTAGGCCGCGCGGATCAGCTGGAAGAAACAGAAGCTGTAGTAGGCGATTAGCAACAAGACGAACGCGCCACTCCAGGATGGGGCAATCCAGAGTTCACGCACCATGACTCCAGTGAGCGACAAGCTGAGCAGGCCCCAGACCAGAAGAAAGAAGATTTTCATCGCATGTTCCGGTTGTCGGTTATCGGTTGACGGCGAATCCACATCGGAACAGAAACCGGTAGTGGATACGCGCAACCGTTTCACGAAACTGGCTGCGATGCGCAGCGATCATGCCCGCTACGAGCAGCGGCGCACGCATCAGAACAAGCTGAGCTGATCGCCCGCCGGCTCGCTGGCCGGCTTCGGCAGGCTAGCCCCCTCGCTTGTGCGCTTCGTGTCACCTAGGCTCAGCCTTTCAGCAAGCCCGGCCGCGCGCTCGGCGCGGGTGCTTACGGCCTCACCCAGACGCACCGGCAGCGCCCAAATCTCCACCTTGCGCTTGGCACGGGTGATGCCGGTGTAGAACAGCGAGCGGGTCAGCAGCGGGCTGGGCTGCTCGGGCAGCGCCAGCAGCACTTCAGTGAATTCCGAGCCCTGGCTTTTATGCACGGTCATGGCGAATGCGCTGTCATGGCTGGGCAGGCGCGCCGGGGCAAAGCCGCGATAGCCCTCGTCGCCTTCGAAGAACACGCGCAGGCCCTGCTCGGTTTTGAGGCACAGGCCAATATCGCCGTTGAACAGCCCCAGGGCGTAGTCATTCTGCCGGACCATCACCGTGCGGCCGGGGTACCAGCGTTCGCGCGCCGGCACGCCGAGGCGACGCTTGAAGCGCGCTTCCAGTGCCTCGTTGATGCCGGTCACGCCGAAAGGCCCATCGCGCTGGGCGGTCAGCGCCCGAAAGCCGTTGAAGGCCTCGAAGGCGGCCGCCGGATCGGCTTGCCGTGCAGCCTGCAGATAGGGCGCGTAGCCCTGCTCCAGTCGATCGATCAGCCCCGTGGGGCTGGGCGTGGCGTTCCAGGCGAGGTCTGGACGACCCTCTTGTAGCAGCGCGACCGTGCCCTTGGCGTCGCCGCCGTTGATTCGCCGCGCCAGCTCACCGATGCCGCTGTCACCTGCGAAGCGGTGGCTGTGGGTGAGCAGCAGCACCGCATCGCCCAGGCGCGAGCGCGGCGTCTCGATGGGAACATGCTGCCCGGTAATGCGTTGCAGATCGGCCGCGGCCTGGCTATCGAACCCTCGGCCTTCACAGAGTTCGGCGAACACCGCGCCAGCTTCCACGGCGGCCAGCTGGTCCTTGTCGCCGAGCAGGATCAGCCTTGCCTTCGGCGGCAGCGCTGCGACCAGCTTGGCCATCAGCGCCAGGTCGACCATCGATGCCTCGTCCACCACCAATACATCCAGCGCCAGCGGGTTCGCCGCGTCATGGCGTACCTTGGGGCTGTCGCCGCGGCTGCCGAGCAGACGATGCAACGTGCGCGCCTCGTCCGGCAGGGCGTCCTTGACGGCATCGCTGACCGGCAACTCGGCCTTGGCGTTGCGGATCGCTTCGGCCATGCGTGCGGCTGCTTTGCCGGTGGGCGCGGCTAGGCCGATGGCCAGGCGCTCGCCACCGGGCTGTTCCAGCAGTGCCGCCAGCAGGCGCACCACGGTGGTGGTTTTGCCGGTACCGGGACCACCGGAGATTACTGCCAAGCGGCGGCGTACCGCCTGGGCTGCCGCGAGGCGCTGCCAATCGGGGCTTTGCTGATTAAAGGCGAACAGGCGCGCCAGGCTGTCGCTCAGTTGCTGTTCATTCACCTCCGGCGCATCTGACGCTCGCTCCAGCAGCTGTTCAGCCAGTTGCTGTTCATATGCCTGATATCGGGCCAGATAGAGTCGGTTGCCTGCAAGGATCAAGGGCGCGTAATCGCCCGGCGCGCCGACCAGGGGAGAGGCTTCCAGCTGTTCGCGCCAAGTTGCGAGCGGCGGCAGGCTTAGGTCGACTTCGGGCCAGGGGCGCTTGCCCGCCAGGCGTTCGAGCGGCAGACAGACGTCGCCGGAGGCCAGAGCTTCGCAGCAAAGCGCGGCGGCGAGCAGGACCATGTCAGGCGTGTCCGGCTCGAGGCGCTGCAAGCTGGCGACGAAAGCGCGCTCCATTGGGCCGAACGGCAAGTCTGAAAGCAATGCCATCACACATCCCTCCACGCGGGCGGGGTCAGGCAGCACTTCAGCATGGAGCAGACAGCGGCCCGCCTCAGCCAATCAAGGCCATCGTTAAAGTGGCGGGCTGAAGCCCACCCTACAGCGCTGATATTGACCGTAGGAGCCAACTTGCTGGCGATGCTTTGTCCATTCCCCCGGATCGCCAGCAAGCTGGCTCCTACAAAAGCGGGCAATTTCCCATAGCGAGAGAGGGCTACTGCGAATCTAAGGCGCATCATCTCCCCTCCTCGAACAGATGGTCCAATGCATCGAGCACGGCATCGTCCGGCCTCGCGAAGTACACATGCCCGCCTCGGGCATCCCCCGCAGGACTAGCCTGTACGGTGAGCTTCAGCCCACCGATATGCTCAGTTGGATAAGCGCGCTGAACTGACCCAAACTGCAATCCGACGATTCCTACAAAGCTCACGTGCATCACCGTCCCTCCTCGAACAATCGATCCAACGCATCGAGCAGCGCATCGTCCGGCCTCGCGAAATACACGCCGGCTTCCGGCATGCCGCGCAGGAACAGGTAGAAGGCACCACCCAGCTGCTCGTCGCGGAAATCGGCCAGGCGTTGGCGCAGGAAGCGGCGCAGCGCCACCAGGTAGATCAGGTATTGCAGGTAGTAATGCTCGCCTGCCAACGCCTGCAGCAGCCGTTCGCCGCCGTAGTAGCTCGCATCCGGGCCGAGCCAGTTGGATTTGTAGTCGGCGATGTACCAGCGGCCATCGTGCTCGAAGGTGAGGTCAATGAAGCCCTTGAGAAAGCCCTTGAGGCTGTCGAATTCCAGCCGCGCCGCCGCTTCGCGCAAGGGCTCGGCAAGGCCGTTGGCCGGATCGACCAACAGGCTGCGCAGCCGCGTCACGTCGAGGTCCCGTACCGGGAAGGTGAAGCCGAGTTCGGGCAGGCGTCTGGCCGACTGCAACGCAGCGAGCGTCAGGCCGGCGCCATCCATATCGGTGTCGAGCACCTTTTGCAGATGGCTGATGGCGATTTCCTTCCACTCCAGCGGCAGACCGTAGGCCTGCAAAGCGGGTTCGACCAGAGCCTCCAGCTCGCCTTTGCCTCGCGCCCAGTCTTCGAGAATCGCGTGCAGGCAGGTACCGGCCCGCGCACCGCGGGGGAAAGCAAAGAAGCCGCTGCCCGGCTCGCCCGCATCGGGGATGGCCAGGGCGTCGCGGTCGGGTGCTTCCATATGCATGCCTGCTGCAAGACCGGAAAAGCTGCCGATCCGCCAGGCACTGTGCAGGCTGCGATTGAGCTGCGACAGCTGCTGAGGCAGCGCGGCGCGGCCGGGACCCTGTGCATTGGCTTCGCGCGACTCCAGCGGCAGGCAGGCCACAAGGCCGTCGCTTCCCTGCACCAGTCGCTCGATGGCTAGGCGAAGGCTGCCGCCGTTGAGGTCAGCCAGATGATTGCCCAGCTCACTCAACGGTTGCTCGCCAGGCAGTTCGCGGCCGTGTAGCAGCCAGGCCAGGGCGCTGCTGTGCAGACCTTCGTCCGCTAGGCTGCCATCCTTTTTTGGCTTGCAGAGATTCACAGGCCCCCAGTGCAACCAGAGCCGGTCGCGCGCGCGAGTCAGGGCGACATAGGCCAGGCGCAGCTGCTCGGCAAACACCTCCTGGCGGGCGCGTTCGAGGTTGTCTTCCAGCGTGTCGCTGCCGAGATCCAGCAGCGGCTGGCCATTAGCATCGTGGCAGCGGGCGCTGTCGCGGTTCTTGCCGAGCAGTTTGCCGTCCCAGAGGAAGGGGCAGAACACCAGCGGGTATTCCAGGCCCTTGCTGGTGTGGATGGTGACGATTTGCACCCGCTCGGCATCGCTTTCCAGGCGCAGCAGCGCTTCCTCGCCAGCACCTTCGCTGCCGCGCTGCAGGTTGAACCAGGCGAGCAGCGGCTCAAGACCCGGGCGCAGCAGGCTTTCGGCTTGCAACAGTTCACCCAGGTGCAGGAGGTTGGTCAGCCGACGTTCGCCATCGACCCGCGCCAGCAGCCGTTCGGCCACCGCCTGCTCATCAAGCCAGGCACGGAACACGCGCATAAAGCCCTGCTGCTGCCAGAGCTGGTGATAGCGTTCGGCGGCTTCGCGCTCGGCGTCCCACTGCTGCTGATCGTCCTGGCAGCGGGCCAGATCGGCAGCGCTGCGGCCCAGAAGGCGAGTGGCCAGCGCATAGCGCAGCAGCCCTTCGCGGCCGGGCTCGGCGTAGGCGGCCAGCACCGCGGCCAGCTCAGCCGCCTCCTCACTGCGCCAGACGCTGTCACGCCCGCGGCGCACACTGGGCACACCGCGCGCCGCCAGCTCATCGGCGATCATCCCGGCCTGGCGATGGTTGGCCACCAGCACGGCAATGTCGCCACCTTTCAGCGGAGTAAACACACCGTCCTTGTCGAAACCGGCGCGCCCTTCCGCGGCGCCCGCCAGCTGCAGAGCGATGCGCCGGGCGGTGTCGCTTGCCGCTAGCTGCGCAGCCTCGCCCTTACCCAGCGGATCGTCACCGAGCCAGACCAGTGACAGCGACGCCGCCTCGCCCTCCTCCACCAGCCGCAAGCTCGCACGCGGCTTGTCGGCCGCGCCTACTGCTGGGTAGCGCAGGTCAGATTGGGCGAACGGCTGTGGATGATCGAACAGCTGGTTCAGCGCGGCGATCAGCGCCGGCGTCGAGCGGTAGTTGGTCGGCAGGTTGAAAGGCTCGCGATCGGCCTGCTGCTTGGCCGTCATGTAAGTTGCCAGGTCCGCGCCGCGGAAGGCATAGATGGCCTGTTTGGGATCGCCAACGAAACACAACGACGCCTCGCTGGCCTTGGCATAGATGCGATTGAAGATGGCGTACTGAATCGGATCGGTGTCCTGAAACTCGTCGATCAGCGCCAGCGGATAAGTGGCGCGAAGCGAAGCAGCCAGGTCCTCGCCGACAGGGCCTTTCAGTGCCAGATCCAGCCGGTTGAGCAGGTCGTCGAAGGCCAGCAGCCGCTGCGCCGCCTTGCGCTCGGGCAGCTCACGGTTGAGCTGTTCCAGCAGCGCGACTTGCAAGGCGATCAGCCGTTGCTTGCCCGCTGGCAGCGCCTCGGCGACCTGATCGGCCAGCGCGTCCAGCGCATGGGCCAGTTCGCACACCGGCGCGTCATGACCCTTCTTGCAAGCCTTATTCAAAGCCCGTACGCCGAATTTAGCGGCGCCATCGGGCAGATCGAACATCACCGCCGGGTCGGCGAAGTAGGCGTCCAGTTCAACCTGCCACGGCGCGAACTTGATGCTCTTGTGTGTGCTTTGGCTGAGCCCACCGTGGGCCTGGAGCTCGGCGATCCAGGCGGTACCCGCTTGCTTCCACAACTCAGCGGCGCGCTGCCAGGCGGCTTCGACCGTGCGCAGATCGGCGGCGATCGGCGCGCCCTGCGGTTCCACGCGCAAGTAGGGCTTGCCCAGATGACTGCGCAGCCGTTGGCGCAGCCACACGGGTGTGATGCGGCTCTTGGCCAGGAAGCGCGCCCAGGCCGGATCGGCATCGGCCAGCTCGCTACGCCAGGCATCCGCGAGCAGCGCATCGATGATTTCGCGGTCATCGGCGGTCAGCTCGCTGTCGAAATCACCGCCAGCTTCGAAGGCGGCGTCCTGCAGGGCTCGCTGACAGAAACCGTGAATGGTGAAAATCGCCGCCTCGTCGAACCCATGGACCGCCAGCAACAGGCGCCGCCGCGAGGCTTCGTCTGGGTAGCGCGCATGCAGGCGGTTGAGGAAGTCATCCTCGCTCGGCGTGCCGTCATAGACCGCCAGCAGATCGGCCAGCCGCGCACGGATGCGCTCGCGCAGCTCGGCGGTGGCCGCGGTCGTGTAGGTGACCACCAGAATCTGCCCCACCGACAACTGCCGCTCCAGCAGCAGGCGGGCGTACAGCGCGGTGAGCGTCCAGGTCTTGCCGGTGCCGGCGCTGGCCTCGATCAGTGAGCGGCCGTCGAAGGGGGAGTCGAGGAGGTCGAGTTTCATTCTTCTTGCTCCTCATCGGCTAAGGCATCCAAGGCCGGGCCGATCAATTGCTGGGCCAGGGTTTCGAAACGCTCATCCAGCGGGTCGCGGTCACGGAAGGCGAGCCTGTTCCAGGGATCTTCAGACTCGGCGGCAATGGGGCTGAACTCGGCGCCGAGCCACGCTTCGCGGGCGCGCTTGCGGCCGCAGTCGAGCGGCTCACTGCCACGGGCCGGCTTGCGGTAGCCCTTGGCAAAGGCATGGCTGCTACGCGGCAGCAACGGCAGCGGCTCGCGGATGGCGCAGCGATAGGCCTCAAGCCAGGGCTCCAGCAGCTCGGCGGCATTGGCCAGCGGCCCAAGCTGCCAATCGCCGGCAGGCGAGAGCATCAGGCTGTTGCGCTCGATACCCGCCGTAGCCGACAGGTTGAGCAGCAGATGGCGCAGCCAGAATGGTGGCAGGTCCCATTCGCCGAGGCGGCCGAGCTTCCAGCCAAACAGCCCGGCCGGGGTCACGCCGTCGAGCCAGCCATGCACGCGCACGCCGGCCAGGGTGATATCCACCGGCAGCGGCTCGGGCACGGCGTCCGGGCGCAGTTCGAACAGGCGCGGCGCGAATGCACGCACCGGCCCGCGCAGCTTGCCCCACAGCGCCTGGCCTAGCTCGCCCGCCGGCAGCCAGCCGGCCGCACAGGCCATGCGCCGTTCATCTTCGTCACTCCAGCCATGCTCCATCGCCTGTAGGGATAGACGTCGCAGGCCATTCCAGGCTGGCATCTCCAGGTCGAACGGCTCGTCGCTGGCCAGCGATTCCTGTTCATCGGCCAGACGCAGACCAAGGCGTTGCTCGAGGAGAAAGCGCGCCGGGTGGCGAAAGCATTGCAGCAGCTGCGACGGCTCGATGGTCAGCCAGGCTTCGTCCGGCTCGGCGAGCAGGCAGGCGAATGGCTGCGGCTGGGTCTGCGGCGGCTCGGCCAGGCGCTGCGCGGCGCGGAACCAGGGCAGCGAGAAACCGGCGCAGGCGGCAGCGCCGAAGTTGCGTGGTGAGAACGGCTGCAGCGGGTGCGCGATAAGGATCTTTTCGCTGGCTTTGGGCGCTTTCGGCTGCGAGGTATCGCGGCTGGCGGGATCGCGAGCAAGCTCGCTCCTACAGGCAGCGGTCATGTCCGCCGCTTCCAGCACTTCGCTGAGCAGCACCGAAGGCGGCAGCACGGCGTTGTCGCGCGGGTCGCGGCCGACATAGGACAGGTACAACGCCTCGCGCGCCGAAAGCAGGGTTTCCAGCAGCAGGTAGCGATCATCGAGGCGTCGCGCACGGTCGCCGCGGCGCGGATGCCGGCCGATCAGATCGAAGCCCGACGGCGGTGTGCGCCGCGGGAACGCGCCATCGTCCAGCCCAAGCAGGCAGACCACGCGGAACGGCAAGCTGCGCATCGGCACCATGGTGCAGAAGGTCACCGCGCCGGTAAGAAAGCCCGAGGCGCCGCTGCCCTGCTGCAAAACGGCGCTGAGCTGCTGGTGCACCAGTTCTAGCTCGATGGGGCGCGTCAGGACCGCGGCCTGGGCCTGATCGCGCAATGCCGCGCAGGCTTGGGATAACAAGAGCAGCGTGTCGCCGGCTTCGCGCTCGTCGAACAGGGTGTCGATCAGCACTTGCAGGTCATCCGCCCACTCGGCCAACGGACGCGGCCGCGCCAGCTGATCGGCCAACGTGCCGAGCCGCTCGACGAATTCCACCAGCCGCCCCAGCAACTGCCCGCGCGCACCTTCCAGGGTATCCAGCGGCCAGTGTTCGCCGAGCAGTGGCGCGTTGTCGCCAGCAAGTTGTGGCGGCGCGGCGAAACCCAGCAGCAGCCGGTCGAGCCCCTGACGCCAGGTGAAGGCCGATTCGTCCGGCAGCCCGAGACGTACCCGCTGGCTGCCATCACGACCCCAGCGCACGCCCGCTTCACGCAACCAGTCGCGCAGCAGCGGTAGGTCTTCGCTTTCGATCCCGGCACGGCGGGCGATGGCCGGCTGTTCCAGCCAGGCGAGGATTTCCTCGGCGGCGAAACGGCTCTGCGCCAGCATCAGCAGTTCAAGAAAGGCCTCAATCAGCGGCATCTCGGCGCGCAGGCTGCGGTCAGCGAGGCTGTAGGGAATCCGCGGGCTGCCCTCGCGCGGCGCGAACACGGCTTCGATAAAGGGCGCGTAGCGCTCGATATCCGGGGTCAGCACCACCACTTGATCAGGCGTCAGGCCCGGATGGGCAGCGAAACGCGCCAGCAGCTGGTCATGCAGGATCTCCACCTCGCGCAGCGGCGAATGAGCGATGTGCACTTCCAGCGAGCGATCATCCTCAGCGAGGGTGATGCGCTCCTCTGGCTGCCGGGTGCGCAGGCGCAGGATGTCGTTCTGCAGCGCATGCAGCAGGCTGTCGTCACGCAGGTCCTCGTCTTCCGAGTACAGGCCGAACTCCTGACTGCCTTCGCTGGCGGTCAGGCTGAACAGCGAGTCGAAGAAGTCGCGGCCCTGCTTGCCGAGGCTCGCCAGCAACGGATGGCCAACGTCCAGATACCAGTCGTCAGCTCCGCTCTCAGGTTGCCGTGCCAGTTCGCGGATATCGCGAATCTCGCCCCAGGCTTCGCGGCTCGGGTTGAGCGCGCAGACCACCACGTCGATATGTCGCGCCAGACCATCGAGCACGCGCAGGTGGTGCGGTGGCAGGCTGCTTATGCCGAACACCAGCAGACGCTCGGGCAGGCCGGGCAAGGGTTCGTCGCTGTAGAGCCGCTGCAGCAGATCGTCGAGCAGCCGGGCGCGGTGCGGATGGCCGTCCTTGGTCAGCTCGCGCCAGAGCAGCGCCTGCCAGCCTTCGTCCGGGCCGAGATCGAAGGTATCGCCACGCTCCCAGGCGGCCAGCCAGTCGTCGCGATAAAGCAGGTATTGGTCGAAGACGTCGGCGATCTTAGCCGCCAGCGACAGCCGCCGGCGCTCATCGCCGCCGTCGAGGTACTGCGCCAGACGCGGCGCCAGCTCGAGATTGGCCGGCTCGCAGAGCCAGCCGTAAAGACGCCAGGTCAGGGTGGTCGGGGAGAACGCCGATTGTTCGGGCAGGCTGCCGAGCACGGTGCGGCTCAGGTCCCAGACGAATTTGGCTGGCAACTGCATCTCCAGCTGCATGGCGATGCCCTGCTTGCGCGCCAGCTCCAGGGTCAGCCAGCGCCCCATGCCCTGGCTCGGCACCATCACCAATGCCGGGGCGAAGGGGTCGCTGAGCGGCTGTGCGAGCAGGCGCGTGGCCAGTTCGCCGAGGGTTTCGAGGTCAGGGGCGTGGTAGAGGCTGAGCATGGCGGCGGCTTCGACTGGATCAGCGGCCAAGGGTAACAAGTTCCGGTTGCGCAGCGGTGCTGCAAAGGCATGCGTAGATAGCCGGTGCGGCGTTCCTTCCTACTCCTTTCGCAGGAACTCAACGGTTCTTGTGTTCAATATCAATCCCCTACCCGCCATAGGATATTCCATGACAGGCAGTCCCAATGCCCCCAGCAACCTGTCGCCTGCCTCAGGCTAGGAGCAATCGATGAAATTGAACAACCGGAACCTGCTGACTCTCATGTTGGGCGCGGCCATCAGCGCGAGCCCGCTAGTCTACGCAGTGACCGACAACGCGCCAGCCAAAGGCTCAGTGGAGCGCAGCCATGCGCGCCAGGCCAGCGCGCTGCTTGAGCGCGCCACCGCTCACCTGAAGGCGAACGGACCCGAGCAGGCGTTGGCCGCGTTCAATGACCGCCAGGGCAGCTTCGTCGACGGCCAACACTATGTGTTCGTGCTGGACCCGAACGGCACCATGCTGGCCAGTAACGGTGCGTCGCGCGCGCTGGTTGGACTCAACGTGATGGACCTCAAGGACGCCGCCGGTAAACCCTTCATCCGCCAGATCGTCGACGGTGCCCGCACCGCTGACAGCGGCCAGGTGGACTACCACTGGCTGAACCCGGCCGACAATAAAGTCGAGAACAAGACCAGCCTGTTCCGCAAGGTGGGCGATCAGATCCTCGCGGTGGGGTATTACATCCCGCGCTCTTCTGCCGAGCACGCGCAGAAAATGTTGGATGAAGCCGTAGCGCTGATGAAACGTTCGGGTGGCGAGGCTGCGTTCAAGGCCTTCAACGACCCCCAGGGCGGCTTCGTGATGAATGACGAGTATGTGTTCGTTATCGGCCTGGAAGACGGCCAGTACCGCGCCAGTGGCGCTTCCCCCAACCTGGTGGGTGTCGATGTTCGCGAAGTCACCGATGCCGCCGGTACGCCGCTGTTCAAGCAGATGATCGAACTGGCCAAGAACAAGGGCAGCGGAACCGTCGACTATGTCTGGCGCAATCCGGCGACCAATGCGGTGGAGAAAAAGCACTCGCTGATCCGTCGGGTCGACGACGTGCTGCTAGGCGTGGGCTACTACTCGCCCAACTGATGCAAGCGCAGCGGTTCATGACGATCTCGTGAACGGGCGGCTGCCGACCATGGTCAACCGAATATAACCCACAGCCGACCTCCCGCCTTTGGCGAGACTGGCTGTGCCTGTTGATCATCCTGTCGCCGGAGACCCTGCCCGATGTTGACGCTGTTGCATCTGCTGTCCTCCATCGCGCTGCTGGTCTGGGGCACGCATATCGTGCGCACCGGAATCATGCGGGTGTATGGCTCGCACCTGCGCAGGTTGCTCGGCCACAGCATGGCCAACGCGCCCATGGCCTTCACGGCTGGAATCGGCGTCACCGCGCTGGTGCAGAGCAGCAACGCCACGGCCCTACTGGCCATCTCGTTCGTGGCGCAGGGCTTGATGGCGCTGCCGACCGCCTTGGCGATCATGCTTGGCGCGGACGTCGGCACTGCATTGATGGCCCGCGTGCTGACCCTGGACCTGTCGTGGCTGTCCCCGCTGTTCACTCTGGTCGGGGTCAGCCTGTTCCTCTCGCGCAAACAGACCCGTGCCGGCCAGCTCGGGCGCGTGCTGATCGGCCTTGGCCTGATCATTCTGGCGCTGCAGCTGATCGTTGGCGCCGCCGAACCCATCACTGAAGCGCGCGGCATGCGTGTGCTGTTCTCCACTCTAGCCGGCGATACCTTGCTGGCGGTGGTAGTCGGTGCGTTGTTCGCGGTGCTGTCGTATTCCAGCCTCGCCGCCGTTCTGCTCACCGCAACGCTGGCCAGTGCCGGGCTGATCAGCCTGCCGGTGGCGCTGGGTGTGGTCATAGGTGCGAACGTCGGCAGCGGTGTGCTGGCCTGGCTCAATGCGACGCCGCAACCGGTGCCGGCCCGTCGGGTAGCGCTGGGCAATCTGCTGTACAAGCTCGCCGGCCTCGTGGTGCTGCCGTTCTTGCCGATGACGGTGGAATGGATGGCAACGCTCGGCTTCAGTGCGCAAACCCAAGTCATCGCCTTCCACCTGGCTTACAACTCGCTACGTTGCCTGGTGCTACTGCCAACGGTCGGCCTGATGGCCAGGCTCTGCGAGCGCGTGCTGACGGAGCGGTCGCTGGATAACGGCATTGCGCAGCCGCGCCATCTCGACCCCACTGCGCTGGACACCCCCTCGCTGGCCCTGGCCAACGCCACACGCGAGACGCTGCGCATCGGCGATCTGGTGGAAACCATGCTGGCACGCCTGCTCGAAGCCCTGCGTGAAGACCGTCCGGAGCCGGGCGAGGACATCCGCCGCCTGGACGACGATGTCGACGCGCTCTACAGCGGCGTCAAGCTCTACCTGGCGCGAATGCCGCGCGAGGACCTGGCCGAACAGGAAAGCCGGCGCTGGGCCGAAATCATCGAGTTGGCAATCAACCTGGAACAGGCCGGCGACATCATCGAGCACATGCTGGGCAAGGTGCAGAACCTCAAGATTTCCAAGCGGCGCTCGTTTTCCGACAGCGGGCTGGACGAGCTCGGCCAGCTGCACAGCCTGCTCAGCGCCAACCTGAGCCTGGGTCTGTCGGTGTTTCTCTCCGGTGATTCTCACAGTGCGCGCCAGTTGCTGCAGCAGAAGCGTCAGTTCCGCAAGCGTGAGCGCGAACTGGCCCACGCCCATGTTCATCGGCTGCACCAGCAGGTGGTGGAAAGCATCGAGACCAGCGCCGCCCATCTGGAGCTGATTGCCGACATGAAGCGACTGAACTCGTTGTTCTGCAGCGCGGCGTACCCGGCATTGGAGGGCTCCGGCAGCGGAAAGCCGCGCGTCTCGGGCGAAAGCCAGGCAGTGCGAGAAACGCGGATCAAGCAGCAGCTGCCGCCGGGCAAGCCAGCCTGATCCCGACCGGTCCGATGGTCGGTGCGGGCAAGAAAAACCCCGACGATGCAGAGCATGGCCGGGGTTGAAGTCAGCGTCGCGAACGGGTCAGTCCCGCTGCCGACGCCTCTGCATCCACACCACCAGTCCGAACAGCAACAGAGCGGGTAGCCACATCCACTCCTTGGCCCAGCGGTCGGTAGGCGCGCGCACGGCCAGAATTTCCTGATCGAACTGCAATCCGAGCTCGGCGGCAGGGCTGCCGAAGGTCACGCTGTCGATCAGCACCTTGCCGTCTTCCTCATAGGTCATCACGCCCAGCTTCTCCAGCTTCTCCGCGCCGGTTTCGCCGTTCGGGATGGCGATCAGCAGGCTGAACTCACGCATGTCACCCACGGCGTCTTCACCCCGGATGCGCAGGCGCAGCTGGCTGTCTTCCTCAACTGCTTCCAGCGCCTGGACCAACTGCGTAGGCGGAATGTCACGGTAGGGGTCATGCACGATGTCCATCCAGAAACCCGGACGGAACAGCGTGAAGGCGATCAACAGCAGCAGCACGTTTTCGTACCAGCGGCTGCGCACCAGGAAGTAGCCCTGGGTACCGGCTGCAAAGATCAGCATGGCCAGTGTCGCGATGACGAAGATCACCATTCCGTGCCAGAACGACACATCGATCAGCAACAGGTCGGTGTTGAAGATGAACAGGAACGGCAGCGCGGCAGTACGCAGGCTGTAGTAGAAGGCCACCACACCCGTCTTGATCGGGTCACCCTTGGACACGGCAGCCGCGGCGAACGAGGCCAACCCCACCGGCGGCGTCACGTCAGCCATGATGCCGAAGTAGAAGACGAACAGATGCACCGCGATCAGCGGCACGATCAATCCGCTCTGTGCCCCCAGTGCCACGATCACCGGTGCCAGCAGGCTGGACACCACGATGTAGTTGGCAGTGGTTGGCAGGCCCATGCCAAGGATCAGGCTGAGGAATGCCGTGAGCAGCAGCATCAGCATCAGGTTGCCCATGGACAGCAGTTCGACCAGATCGGCCAGCACCAGGCCCACGCCGGTCTGCGAGACGGCGCCGACGATGATCCCCGCCGCTGCGGTGGCGATGCCGATCCCAATCATGTTGCGTGCACCGGCGATCAGCCCTTCGCGCAGGTCGATCACGCCGTCCATGAAGTTGCCGTGCGCATGAGCACCGTCGCGGCGCATCCAGGTCAGAAGCGGTCGCTGGGTCAGCAGGATGATGACCAGGATGACCGATCCCCAGAATGCGGACAGGCCCGGCGACAGGCGCTCGATCATCAGGCACCAGACCAGTACCACCACCGGCAGCAGGAAGTGCAGCCCGGACAGCAGCACCGGCCGAGTCTGCGGCAGTTTTTCCAGCGGCGCGTCGGGGTCTTCGGCCGGCAGCGGCGGATTGCTCGCGGCGATTTTCAGCAGACCTAGATAGACCGCCACCAGCAGTGCCCCGATCACCCAAATCGCTGCGTCGCCCAGCGCAGGCTTGAGCCACCCGAGGCCGTAGTAGACGGCGAGCGAAACGCCGGAAATCAGCGCAACGCCAAAGACGAAGCCGATCAGCCGCTGCATCCAGGGCTTGGCTACGTTGGCCCGTGGCAGCGCCGTGAGACCGAGCTTGAGCGACTCCAGATGAACGATGTAGACCAGCGCGATATAGGAGATCAATGCCGGCAGAAAGGCGTGCTTGATCACTTCGACGTAGGGGATGCCCACGTACTCCACCATCAGAAACGCCGCCGCGCCCATCACCGGAGGCATGATCTGCCCGTTGACAGATGAGGCCACTTCCACCGCGCCGGCCTTCTCGGCCGAAAACCCGGTGCGCTTCATCATCGGGATGGTAAAGGTCCCGGTGGTCACCACGTTGGCAATGGACGAGCCCGAGATCAGGCCGGTCATGCCGGAGGCAACCACCGCCGCCTTGGCCGGGCCACCGCGGAAATGGCCAAGCATGCTGAACGCCAGCTGGATGAAGTAATGCCCGGCGCCCGCACGCTCAAGCAGCGCGCCAAAGAGGACGAAGAGAAACACGAAGCTGGTGGAGACACCCAGGGCGATGCCGAACACACCCTCGGTGGTGATCCACTGGTGGTTGGCGAGCGCTGTGAAGCTGACGCCACGATGCGCCAGCAGCCCTGGCATGTATGGGCCAGCCAGGCTGTAGCCGAGGAAGATCAGGGCAATCACCGCCAAGGCAGGGCCGAGTGCGCGGCGGGTCGCTTCCAGCAACAGCGGAATACCGATGCACGCCGTGATCAGGTCCATGGTGGTGAGGTTGCCAGGACGCTGGGCCAGCTGCTCATAAACGATGAACAGATAGCCTGCGCTCGCGGCGGCAATCAATCCGAGCGCGATGTCGATCAGCGGCACCCGGTCGCGCGGCGAGCGCTTGAATGCGGGATAAACGAGGAATGCCAACAGCAGGGCGAACGCCAGGTGAATCGAACGCGCCTCGGTGTTATTGAACACGCCGATGCGCAGCATGAAGGGCAACGGCGAGGCGATCCACAGCTGGAACAGCGACCAGAGCAGCGCAAGGCTGGCGATCAGCTTGGCCATTGCGCCGCTGGGCAGCCGAGCACCGACGTCCTTGGCAATCAGATCTTCAGTAGAAGGATGGTTGTCTTGCATGAAATCTGGCCTGTTTTTTCAGGGAACGGAAACCGCGAAAACCCGCGGCACGAAGCACACGGGTTTTCAGGCAAATGCTGTGGACGGATAACCGTCCACAGCGATGCAGCGAGCCGTAAAGGCCGTTACATCCAGCCCCGTTCCTTGTAGTAACGCACGGCACCGTCATGCAGCGGCGCAGACAGACCGACTTTGATCATGTCTTCCGGCTTCAGGTCCTTGAATGCAGGATGCAGGCGCTGGAAGCGCTCGATGTTCTCGAACACCGACTTGACCAGCTTGTAGACCACTTCGTCATCGACCTTGGACGTAGTGGAAAGCACGGCCTTGCCGCCAATCGACTGAGTGGCGCTGTCGTTGCCCTTGTACATGCCACCTGGGATTTCAGCCTTGGTGTAGTAGCTCTTCTCGGACAACAGCTTATCGATCTCAGGACCGGTGATCGGTACCAGAACAGCGTCGACAGTAGTGGTGGCTTCCTGAATCGCGCCATTGGGGTGACCGACGAAGTAGGTCATGGCATCGATGTTGTTGTCGCCCAGAGCGCTGGCCTGCTCGGCCGGCTTGAGTTCGGCGGCGAGTGCGAAGGCCGACTTGTCCCAGCCCTTCTCGTTCATGATCTCTTCGAGGGTGTCACGCTGACCGGAACCGGGGTTGCCGATGTTGACGCGCTTGCCTTTCAGATCATCCAGGCTCTTGATGTTGGCATCACGGCGCGCCAGGACGGTGAAAACCTCGCTCTGCAGCGAGAACACGGCACGGATGTCTTCCATGGCGCCTTCGCTCTTGAACGGCTCCAGGCCTTTCATCGCCTTGTACTGGTGATCCGACTGCATGATGCCGAAGTTGAATTCGCCGCTGCGCAGGCCGTTGACGTTCGCCACGCCGCCGCCACTGGCTGGCGCGTTGCACTTCAGGTCCTCGGCGTTACGGTTAACGAAGCGGCAGATTGACTGACCGGCAACGTAGTAGACGCCCGTCTGGCCGCCGGTACCGATAGTGACGAATTGCTCTTGCGCCTGAGCCATACCGCTCAGACCAGTCCCCGCCAATGCGGCGGAAAATATCCATGCCAAGGATTTGCCTTTCATGGATCCACTCCTTATTGGTTGTTTTGGAATTGTCCTGCAGGCCTCGTGAGCCACGCGGGAAGTTTGGAGTCTAGCAGGCCGCTGCCTTGGTAACAGCTCGGACCTCAACCTCACGGCTAATGGGCGTCCTGTGACTATGGCTATGACCCATTTGGGGATGGGGGGTTGCTCGTCTGCGGAATAAACCTGAAATACCTATACAAATATCTGTACATAAATATTTATATGTATAAGATCGCCTAATAGCACAGAGCCATCACCCGACTAAAGGGGTAGGTCTTTTGGTCGGATGGCTGACCAAAGCAGCCGATATCACGATGCCATCACTCGATGTAATGCGAGTGCGCACTACAAGCAGAGCAATGTGCTGGCCGAAGCACCAACAAGGCCGTTTGAAGGCTCGGTTTAGCAAGACCGAATAGGATCCGTTTGGAAGTCCGAGGATTTCACCGCAAGGTGAATAGCAGGGTTGCGCGATGTCCAGCCTGGGCATCGGTCAAGACGTCCGTGGCGGAAAAATCATCTAGTTTGAGAGAATTCCACCATGCGCTTGAACGTACCGGTCACCGGACGCGACGTGTCCTTCAGTGAGACAGCAAACATACTGTCCACCACCGACCTCAACGGCGATATCACCTATGTAAACCCCGACTTCATAAAGATCAGCGGTTTCGAAGAGCGTGAGTTGCTCGGTCAGCATCACAATATAGTCCGCCATCCCGACATGCCCCCCGAAGCATTCGGTGACCTCTGGTCCAGCGTTCGTGCAGGCAGGTCATGGATGGGAATGGTGAAGAACCGTTGCAAGAACGGCGATCACTACTGGGTCAGCGCCTTTGTCACCCCCATCAGCCGCAACGGGAAAGTGGTCGAGTACCAATCGGTGCGGACCAAGCCGCAGGCCGCACAGGTAGCGGCAGCCGAAACGTTGTATGCGCAACTGCGCGAAAAGCGGCCACCTGCCGCTCTGCGCCGCTCCACCTTGGGCGTGCGTAGCCGTGTCGCCCTGCTCGTCGCCCTGGGTGCTGCTCCCTGCGCTATCGGGGGGGCACTGTTAGGTGGAGCAAGCCTAGTAGCGGCGGTAGCGGCTGCAGCTGCAGCTGCCTTGAGCGCGAGCGTCTTTGCCTACATGGCGCTTGCGCCTCTGCAACGTCTTGCTGCACAGGCTCGGCAGGTGGGGGATGATGCGGTCGGTCAGCTGGTCTACACGGGGCGCCGCGACGAGTTCGGCCAGATTAGCTATGCCATGAAACTGCTCGAAACCGAAGCCGGGGCCATGGTTGGCCGAATCGGCGATGCCTCACGCCAGCTGAGCATGCATGCACGGGAGCTGGTGGGTGCCATGGACAGCAGCGCACAGAGCGCATCGCGTCAGCAGAGCGAAACCGATCAGGTTGCTACCGCAATCAATCAAATGGCGATGAGCGTGCAGGAAGTCGCCAACAACGCCCAGCGCACCGCCGAGGCAGCCAGCCGAGCCAACAGCGAAGCTGCAACCGGTACGGATGTCGTCAATAAGACGGGGGCAGCTATCGGCCGGCTAGCTCAGGATATTCAGCACGCCGGTGATGTCATTCTCGAACTGGAAGCGCACAGCAACGACATAACCAAGGTGTTGGATGTCATCCGCGGCATCGCCGAGCAGACCAACCTGCTCGCCCTTAATGCTGCCATCGAAGCCGCCCGCGCCGGCGAACAAGGGCGTGGCTTCGCTGTAGTTGCTGACGAGGTTCGTAGCCTGGCGTCTCGAACCCAGCAGTCCACCCAGGAAATCAACTCGATGATCGCGGCTTTGCAGGGCGGTGCACGTCAAGCGGTGCAGGTGATGCAACGTAGCCGAGATCAGGCCATGGAAAGTGTCGAGCAGGCTGAGCAAGCGGCACGCTCGCTCCAGGACATCAACAATCGAGTGAACGAGATCAGCGACATGAGCATGCAGATTGCCTCGGCCGTCGAGCAGCAAAGTGCCGTCAGCGAGAACATCAATCAGAACATCGTGAGCATTCGTAGCGGCTCCGATCAGCATGTAGAAAGTGGCCTGCGCAGCCGGGAGACCGCTTCGGGTGTCGCTCAGTTGGCTGACAGCCTGGAAATGCTGGTGCAGCAATTCTGGACACGGCGACGCGGTTAGCCGATCAAGAAGGCTCCGATTGACGTTCCGATGGATGGGCGAGCCGTTAGTAGCCTAGCAGTGGTATCAAAACGACATTACCCGTATCGTTTCGATAGCCAAACCACTGCCTGACCCTCACGGCTGCCTATGCGTCGCGATGGGTCGTTAGACGAGACCTCTCACCTGATGCGATTCCGCCGGCTCTTGCTCTGCTGCCTGTTAACCGCCTTTGCCGGCCTCATGTCGGGCCAGGCCATCGCGGCTTTTGTTCCAAGCGTGGTCAGCAAAAGCGGTGCGGAACTCCACATGGGCGCGGTGGAGTGGCTACCCGGGCATCCCGATGCCGATTTCGCAACCGCTCACACTGCCCCTTGGCAGTGGCAGCCGTTAGCCAAGCCCAATCTCAAGAAACAGCGTGACGGCGCATGGGTGCGCTTCGAAGTTGATAGCAATGCCACAAGCGCCGAGCGCTGGTACCTGAGCCTGAAATGGCCTGTCCTGGATAAGGTGCGTGTACGTCTGTTCTACCCGGCCGAAGGCGAGTGGGGTCCCTTGATGCAGGCTGGTGATCACATTCCCAAGCGTGATCAACCGCTAGCAGACCACAACCTGGTCTTCCCGCTGGAGTTGCGTGGCAATGAACGCGCCGTGGTGTACATGCAGGTACAAGCCCATGAACTCATGGCGTTGCCGTTGAGCATTTACGATGAAACGGCGTTCGCAGCGGAAAAAATTACCGACGTCGCGATGATCAGCCTGTTCTTCGGCGGCATGCTGGTGATTCTTCTCTACAACAGCAGCCTGTTCGTGTTCACTCGGGACGTGGCCTATCTGCTCTATGTTGCCTATCTTCTCAGCGCGCTGTTTTACGTACTCACGATAACCGGCTTCGGCCAGCTATTCCTGTGGCCCGACACGCCTGTTTTCGCCCGCCGCTTCTATGCGCTGTCGGCAGCCTTGTGTTTTTTCACCCCGTTGCTGTTCGCCAGTCGCTTTCTCAAGGTCCGAAGTTATGGCGGCTGGCCCTGGCTGGTCACCTGGGTGCTGATGGGCTACTGGGGCGTGGTGATTCTGGTCACCTTGTTCGCACCCTCGCTGGGTCGTTACTTGATGGCCGAACCGGTCGCCCTGATCCACTGCATCCTGACGATGGCCGCCATCATCAACCTGTGGATTCGCGGCAACCGTTCAGCGCGCCTATTCGCCATCGCCTGGTCGACATTGTTGATCGCTACCATCGCCCACCTGCTGGCGCTTGAGGGGCTGTTGCCGCTGAATGCACTGACCCTACATGGCCAGCTGATCGGTATGTTCGCTGAGTTCGTGCTTTTGTCGATGGCATTGGCCGAGCGCATCAATCACGAGCGTGACCGCCGGATCCTGGCGCAGCAGAGTGCCTTGCAAGCCTCCGATGCATTGGCGCAGGAGCGTGAGTCACGCCTCCAGGCGCAACAGCAGGCGCTAGAGATGCAGATCCGCAACAACGAGGCGCTCGAGGCGCGGGTCTACGAACGGACTCGGGCGCTGGAAGAGGCCAAGCGCGGCCTGGAGAGGGTCAACGAGCAACTGACCCGCATGAGTGTTACCGATGCGCTGACCCAGCTGTCGAACCGAGGGCATTTCGACCTGATGATCGACGAAGAAATCCGCCGCGCCCAACGCACCGAGACGCCATTGTCGGTGCTGCTGCTGGACATCGATCATTTCAAGCGGGTCAACGACACCTACGGGCATGCGTTCGGTGACGACTGCCTGCGGCTGGTAGCCGATACGCTCAAGCAACACGGCCAACGGGCCGGCGACGTGGTGGCGCGCTATGGCGGCGAAGAGTTCGTCATCGCGCTGCCTGGCATGAACAGCCGCGAAGCCGGCGAACAGGCCGAACGAGTCCGCGCAGCCGTGGCAGCGCTACGGCCCGCTCATGGCGAGCAGCGGCTGGAACTGACCATCAGCATCGGCGTGGCGACCCTGCAGCCGCCTGCGAACTGCTCCCCTTCACAATTGCTGGCGTGTGCCGATGCGGCGCTTTATCGGGCCAAACACAACGGTCGCAATCAGGTGGCAATTGCCGAAGCCGACGAGGCTCTCGAGCCGTCAGTCAACTGAATCGGGAACCGGTGGCGGGAAGCGCACCTTTACCAGCAGCCCGCCCAAGGCGCCCTGATCCAGTTCGATAGTCGCCCGGTGGGCACGAACAATTTCGCCAACGATGGCAAGACCAAGCCCGGCGCCCTGCCCTTGCTGGTGCACACGATAGAAACGGGCGAAGACCTTGGCGCGCTCCGCCTCGGGAATCCCCGGACCGTCATCCTCGACCTCCAGCACGCCCTCTTCCCTCACTCTCAGCACCACATTGCCGTCAATTGGCGTATGCGCCAGTGCATTGTCGAGCAAATTGCTGAGCAGCTCCGTCAACAACGTCGGCTCGCCGTCGATCCATACCGGCTGCTCTGCTTCCAGCGCCAGCGCGACGCCCCGTTTGTGGGCCAGCGCAGCCATGGCCAGGCCCAGTTCCCGCGCCAGCTGGCTGAGGTCCAGGCGCTGGGCACCGCCTTCAGCAATCGACTGCGCGCCGGTTTCGATACGCGCCAGCGACAACAACTGGTTGGCTAGATGAATCACCCGGTCGGTATGGGCTCCGGCTTCTTCAAGCGTCTCCTGCCAACGCTGCGGCTGCTGTTCACGCTGGCCGAGTTCGATCCGCGCCTTGAGCGCCGCCAATGGCGTGCGCAGTTCGTGAGCGGCGTCGGCAATGAACTGCGCCTGCCGCTCGAATTGCCCGCGCAGCCGCTCGGTGAAGTGATTGAGCGCTGCCACCAGAGGTTTCAGCTCGCGTTGCACGGCCACCAGCGGTAGCGGCCGCAGATCGTCAGGCTGGCGCTGTTCGACCGCCTCGCTGAGTTTGCCCAAGGGGCGCAACGCCGCGCTGACTGCCAGCCACACCAGCACCAGCGCAGCAATGGCCAGTGATCCGACACGCCACAGCGTATCCACCAGCAGGCTGCGGGCCATGCGCTCACGAGCGCCCAGCGTTTCGGCGACGCGGATTTCAGCAATGCCGTTGAGCTCCGGCTCGCTCACCGGCTGCAGAAGGCTCACCAGCCGGACACCTTCGCCCCGGAATTCCCCGTCGTAAAAGCGCGCCAGCGCGGGATAGTCATCGGTGCGACGGATCTCGGCACCCGGCGCCGGCAGATGCTCGTAGCCGCTGACCAACCGGCCTTCGGTATCCAGCACCTGATAGTAGATGCGCCCGGCGCTGTCGTAGGCAAAGGTGTCCAGCGCCACGTAGGGCACATTGGCGCGGAGCTGCCCATCGTTGGCAACCAGGCCATCGGCGATGGCACGGGCCGAAGCCAGCAAGGTCCGGTCGTAGGCAGTGTCGGCGGCGGCGCGCCCGTTCCAGTAGGCGCTCCAACCACTGAACAGCATCAGCAGGGTCAGCAGCATCGCCAGCCTGCGCAGCAACCCACCGCGCAAACTGCCAGCGCGCGGCTGTATCGCTTCAGGCATCCGCTGCCTCCAGCAGATAGCCCAAGCCTCTGAACGTCACGATGCGCACCGCGCTGCCTTCGAGTTTCTTGCGCAGCCGGTGAATGTAGATTTCGATGGCGTCGGCACTGGCGTCCTCGTCGAGGCCGAACACCTGCGCCGCCAGTTGATCCTTGCTCATGACCCGGCCGGGCCGAGTGATCAACGCCTCGAGGACCGCCTGCTCCCGTGACGTCAGGCTAAGCGGCTGCCCCTGGAGGCTGAAGCGCCGCGCATCCAGGTCATACACCAGCGAACCGCAGCGCTGCTGCCGCTCGCCAGCAGCCACGCTGCGCCGCAACAACGCCTTGACCCGCGCCTCCAGCTCGGAGAGTTCAAAGGGCTTGGCCAGGTAATCGTCAGCGCCGAGATTGAGCCCATGGACCCGATCGGTGACCTCCCCGCGGGCAGTCAGCATCAACACCGGCAGGGTCTTGCCACGCTCACGCAGGCGCGACAGCACCTGAAAGCCGTCAAGCCTGGGCAGGCCTACATCGAGGATCGCCAACGCGTAATCCTCGGTCGACAACGCGAGATCAGCGGCCACGCCATCGTTGAGCAGGTCAACCGTCCATCCCGCAGCGCGCAACGCCTGCGCCACGCTTTCAGCCAGTTGGGGGTGGTCCTCGACCAAGAGAATCCGCATCGCCTGTCCTCTGCCACACACGGAACGGGCCGCCAGTGTAGCGACAAGGCACGCCGCCCGCTGCTTTCGCCCTTGAAAGCCTGGCGAAAGCTTCGCCGCCTAGGATCGGGATCAGGTGGCTCGATCCACCTGGCGCGGCTCACGCCGCCACAACAAAAACAATAGTGGAGATTCAGGATGCTGACTGCCGTCAGAATAAACCCCGTACGCGCTCGCCTTGCCCTCGCCGTCGCGGCTGCCTCTCTGGCGCCCATGGCCCAGGCCGATTTCATCGAAGACAGCAGCGCGACCCTGCAAACCCAAAACATCTATCTCAATCGTGATTTTCGCGAAGGCACCGGCCAGTCCAAGCGTGAAGAATGGGCGCAGGGTTTCCTGCTCAACATCGAATCAGGCTTTACCGAAGGCACTGTGGGCTTCGGCCTAGATGCCATGGGCATGCTCGGCGTCAAACTTGATTCCGGCGGTGGCCGCACCAACACCGATCTACTGCCGGTGCGCGACGATGGCAGCACCCCGGACGAGTTCAGCCGCCTCGGTCTGACGGCCAAGGCAAAATTTTCGGAAACCGAACTGCGCTACGGCAGCCACATCCCGGAAACGCCGGTGGTTACCGCCAGCGACAGCCGAACCCTCCCCCAGGTATTCGAAGGCACCCTGTTGGTGTCTCAGGACGTGACCGGTCTTACCCTGACCGGCGGGCGTCTGGACAAGGTCATCGACCGTGCTTCGACCAACTCTCAGGAGCTGCAGGTCAACAACAAGAATGGTCGTTTCGACAGCGCTGCCGAGGCCGATCATCTGACCTTTGCCGGCGCGCGCTATGACTTCAACGAAAAGCTCATCGGTACCTACTACGCCGCTGAGCTAGACGACATCTATCGTCAACACTTCTTCAACCTGCAGGCTGTACAGCCGCTGAGCGAGAATTCGTCGCTGACCGCCGACCTGCGTTTGATGATCAGTGATGACACCGGCGCAGCCAATGCCGGCAAGATCGACAACCAGGCCTGGAACGGCATGGTGGGCTACAGCCTGGGTGGCCACAAGGTCAGCCTCGCCTATCAGCAAATGAACGGTGACACCGGCTACGCCTACGTCGACGGCAGCAACCCTTACCTGGTCAACTTCGTCCAGATCAACGACTTCGCTAATGCCGACGAGCGTTCCTGGCAAGCGCGTTACGACTACAACTTCGCCTCGATCGGCGTCCCTGGCTTGACCTTCCTGACGCGCTACATCTCCGGTGACAACGCCGAGTACAGCGGCGGCAGCAATGGCAGCGAGTGGGAGCGCGACATCGAACTCAAGTACGTCGTACAAACCGGTCCGCTGAAGAACGTGGCCGTGCGCATGCGCAACGCCATGTTCCGTTCCGATTTCGCCCGTGACGCTGACGAAAACCGCCTGATTGTCAGCTACAGCCTGCCCATCTGGTAAAGCCGTCCACAATAAGAATCAAAGGAGACACCCATGAAGACAGCAATCCGTCGTATCGCCCTGCTCTCGTCCTGCCTGGTCCTGTCCAGCCAGCTGTTCGCCGAGCCCAAGCGTCCCGAGTGCATCGCCCCGGCCAAGCCCGGCGGTGGCTTCGACCTGACCTGCAAGCTGGCCCAGAGCGGCCTGAAAGACGAAGGCCTGCTCGAATCGCCCATGCGCGTCACCTACATGCCTGGCGGAGTCGGCGCGGTGGCTTACAACGCGGTGATCGCCCAGCGTGCCGACGACCCGGCGACCATTACAGCGTTCTCCAGCGGCTCGCTGCTGAACCTGGCGCAGGGCAAGTTCGGCCGCTATGACGAGACCGACGTGCGCTGGCTCGCCGGCATCGGCACCGACTACGGCGCCATCTCGGTACGCGCTGATGCGCCCTACCAGGACCTCGATGACCTGATCGCGGCGGTGAAGAAAGACCCCAGCAGCGTGGTGTTCGGCGCTGGCGCCACCATTGGCGGGCAGGACTGGATGCAGACCGCGCTGATCGCCCGCGCCGCGGGTGTGGATCCGAAGAAACTGCGCTACGTCGCGTTCGAAGGCGGCGGTGAAACCCTCACGGCCATGCTCGGCGGTCACGTGCAGGTCACCAGCAGCGGCCTGGGCGAGGTCGCCCCGCAGCTCGAAGCCGGCAAGATCCGCATCCTCGCGGTGCTGTCCGATGATCGACTGCCGGGCAAGATGTCCGAGATCCCGACCGCCAAGGAACAGGGTTACGACATCAGCTGGCCGGTGATCCGCGGCTTCTACATGGGCCCAGAAGTCAGCGATGAAGACTTCAACTGGTGGAAGACCCAGTTCGACACGCTGCTGGCCGACGAGGACTTCGCCAAGCTGCGCGAACAACGCGATCTGTTCCCGCTGTCGATGACAGGCGATGAGCTCACCGAGTTCGTCAACAAGCAGGTCGCCGACTACAAGGAACTCGCCGGCGAGTTCGGCCTGGTCAAGTAACACCCTGCCGGTAGCGGCTTCCCGAGGGCAGCCGCTACCCGCTCCTCCCGAGGTAACCACCATGTACGTTCGTGTCTTTGCCGCGGCCTGGCTGCTCGCCTGCGCCGGACTGGCGCTGCTCGCCTGGGGTTTCGAGGCGCCCTTCGCCTACGACCCGGTCGGCCCGCGCGCCTACCCGCTATTGCTGCTGTTCCTGATGGCTTGCGGTGCGCTCTGGCTGCTCTGCAAACCACACGGCGACCCGACGCCGCCGTTCGATTGGTCCATGGCCCGGCGCGCCCTGTACTGCGTCCTGGTCCTGCTGGCGTACGCATTGCTGTTCGAGCAGCTTGGCTTCGTCATCACCACCGCGCTGGCCACCTTCGCCCTGGGCCTGCTGTTCAACGGGCGCTTGTTGCCAAGCCTGATCAGCGGCGTGCTGATGGGCGTGCTGCTCTTTGGCCTGTTCGACCTGTTGCTTGATGTGCCGCTGCCGCTTGGCGTGCTGCGCTTGCTGGAGAGCTGAAAATGGAAACCTTGAATTTCTTGTGGCAGGGCTTTGACGTCGCCACGCGGCCGATGAACCTGCTGGTGGCGCTGTTTGGCGCCTTTGTCGGCACCGTTGTTGGGCTGCTGCCTGGGCTCGGCCCGATCAACGGCGTAGCCCTGCTGCTGCCTCTCGCCTTTGCGCTAGGCCTGCCGCCGGAGACTGCGCTGATCCTGCTGGCCGCTGTGTACCTGGGCTGCGAGTACGGTGGCCGGATCTCGGCGATTCTGCTCAACGTACCCGGCGACGCTGCGGCTGTGATGACCACCCTCGACGGCTATCCCCTGGCACGCCAGGGCAAGGCGGGTATCGCCTTGTCGTTGTCGGCGGTCAGCTCGTTCATCGGCAGCATCATCGCCACCTGCGGTGTAGTGCTGTTCGCCCCGCTGCTGGCGAAATGGGCGGTGGCCTTCGGCCCGGCGGAATACTTCGTACTGATGATCTTCGCCATCGCCTGTCTGGGCGGCATGGTCGGGGACAAGCCGGTCAAAACCCTGATGGCCGCATTGATCGGCCTGGGTCTAGCAACCGTTGGCGTGGACTCCACAACCGGCGTCTACCGTTTCACCTTTGGCAGCGTGAGCCTGTCCGACGGCATTCAGTTCGTGATCGTGGTGATCGGTTTCTTCAGCGTCAGCGAAGTCTTGCTGATGCTGGAAAAGACCCACAGCGGCCAGAAAGCGGTCAAGGCCAGCGGACGCCTGCTGTTCAACTTCAAGGAGTTCTGCTTCACCTTCTGGACCATGGTGCGCAGCGCCCTGGCCGGCTTTGTCATTGGTACCCTGCCTGGTGCCGGCGCGACCATCGCCAGCGCCATGACCTACATGAGCGAAAAGCGCATGGCCGGCGACAGCGGCAAGTTCGGCGAAGGCGACCTGCGTGGTCTGGCCGCACCGGAAGCGGCCAACAACGCCTCCGCCTGTGGCTCGCTGATCCCGATGCTGACCTTGGGTGTGCCGGGCTCGGGCACTACCGCGGTGATGATCGGCGCACTGACGCTGTACAACATCACCCCCGGCCCGCTGCTGTTCGAGCAGCAGCCCGATGTGGTCTGGGGGCTGATCGCCTCGCTGTTCATCGGTAACGTCATCCTGCTGGTGATGAACATCCCGCTGGTCGGCCTGTTCTCCAAGATGCTCAGCGTGCCCAACTGGGTATTGGTCCCGGCCATCACCGCGATCAGCGTGGTCGGCGTGTACTCCGTGCACAGCACGACGTTCGACCTGGTGCTGATGGTGGGCCTTGGCGTGTTTGGATACCTGCTGCGCAAGCTGGAATTCCCGCTGTCATCGCTGATCCTCGGCTTCGTGCTTGGCGAGATGATGGAAGACAACCTGCGCCGCGCGTTGTCGATCTCGGCAGGCGACCTGGGCATCCTCTGGGGTAGCCCGATCACGCTGGTGCTCTGGGCGATGGCTGCGCTGATGCTGGCCATGCCAGGGCTGCGCTGGTGGCGCCAGCGCCGTCGCGGCAAGCTGAACGAGGCGAATGCCTGAGATGCCGCGCCAGTTGCCGGGATGGTGGGCGACGCCTCTGGTCGGCGCCCTCGGCGGCTGGCTGGCAAGCCTGGCGAACTGGCCGCTGCCGTGGATGGTCGGTTCGCTGCTGGCGGTCATTGCGGTGCGCTGCAGTGGCTGGCTGGTAAGGGAAGTCCCTCAGGGTCGGCAGGTCGGGCAATGGTTGATCGCCAGCGCCATCGGCCTGCATTTCACCAGCGAGGTCATGCAGCAGGTCGTTGATCATTTCGGCGTGATTCTCGCCGGTGCGCTATGCACCCTGCTGCTGAGCCTGATCGGCATCTTCATTCTCCTGCGCAGCGGCACAGACCGCGCCACGGCGTTCTTTTCCAGCATGCCGGGCGGCGCCAGCGAGATGGTCAACCTGGCCGGTCGCCACGCCGCCCAGCCGGCGATGGTCGCTGCTGCTCATAGCATGCGACTGCTGCTGGTGGTGCTGATCATCCCCGCCCTGTTTACCTGGAGTCTGCCGCCAGTGGATGCCCCGCCACCAGCGCCGGTGAGCTGGCCTTGGTTGGCAGTGTTGTTGCCAGCGGGCGGGCTGCTGGCGTTGCTATGGAAGCGGCTCGGCCAACCCAATCCCTGGATGCTGGGCCCGCTCACCGTCTGTGCCGTTGCCAGCGCCGCTTTCGATCTGCATCTGGGTATGCCTGAGGGCGTTGGCCAGTTCGGCCAATGGCTGATCGGCTGCTCGCTGGGCTGTCACTTCGATCGGCCGTTCTTTCGCAGCGCGCCGCGATTCATGCTGCGCATCCTGCTGTTCACCCTGCTGGCCATGCTCGCTGCGGCGGGCCTCGCCGAAGTGCTGGGTTGGGCGGCCACGCTGAACCAGACGTCGCTGATGCTGGGGATGATGCCCGGCGGCATCACCGAGCTGTGCCTGACGGCCGAGGCACTGCAGCTGTCGGTCGCCTTGGTCACTGCACTGCAGGTGCTGCGATTGTTCCTCGTCATGTTCCTCGCCGAACCGCTATTCCGGTTCTGGCAACGAGCCACGCTTTAACCCGCCTACTGGCGGGTTCTTTTTAGCGCCTGCGTCTTGCTGGCGGTCTGGGCGAGACCTTGCGAATTACCGATTCAGCCAAAGAACCAATAGCAGACCAGAATCGCCGCGACGATGCCGGCGAAATCCGCCGCCAGAGCGCAGCCCACCGCATGCCGCGCCCGCTGGATGCCCACCGCACCAAAGTAAACGGCTAATACATAGAAGGTCGTCTCGGTGCTGCCCTGCACTGTCGCCGCAACCAATGCTGGAAAGCTGTCGACACCCTGGCTCTGCATCGTCTCGATCAGCATCGCGCGTGCCGCACTGCCAGAGAAGGGTTTGACCAGCGCGGTCGGCAGCGCATCGACGAAGCGGGTGTCCCAGCCCAGCGCGTCTACCAGCCAGCGAATGCCGTCGAGTCCGAAATCCAGTGCGCCGGATGCGCGGAACACGCCAATCGCACAGAGCATGGCGATCAGATAGGGCAGCAGACTCTTGGCGACGTCGAAACCTTCCTGGGCGCCTTCGACGAAGCTTTCGAAGACCGGAACCTTGCGCAGCGCACCGATGACCAGAAAGGCAATGATCAGGCCGAACAGCGTGAGATTGCCGAGCAACGACGAAAGAGAAGAAAGTGCAGTGGCCGATAGCCCTGCGAGCAACGCCATGAAACCACCCAGCAACAGCGCACCGGGTATCAGGTAGGCAAGGACCACCGGGTCCCACAGGCGCAGACGCTGCACCAGCGCCACGGCGAGCAGTCCCGCCAGCGACGAAGCGCTGGTCGCCAGCAATATCGGCAAAAAGACCAGTGTGGGGTCCTCTGCGCCTTGCTGCACGCGATACATGAAAATGGTCACCGGCAGCAGAGTCAGGCCTGATGTGTTGAGCACCAGGAAAAGGATTTGAGCGTTACTGGCGATGTGAGGCGTGGGGTTGAGCTCCTGCAACGCCCGCATCGCCTTCAAGCCGATCGGCGTAGCAGCATTGTCGAGGCCCAGTCCGTTGGCCGCGAAATTGAGCGTGATCAGCCCCAGCGCCGGATGCCCGGCGGGCACTTCAGGCATCAACCGACTGAACAGCGGACCCAGCAGGCGCGCTAGCTTTTCGATCATGCCGGCCTTTTCCGCAATGCGAAGGAAGCCGAGCCACAGGGTAAGCGTGCCGAACAGCACGATCATGATTTCCACGGCCAGCTTGGCCATGGCGAAAAGGCTTTCGACCAGTGCGGCAAACACAGCCGGATCGTCGCCGAGCAACCAGCGCGCCAGCGCCGCAACTGCAGCGATCAGAAAAAAGCCCAGCCAGAGGCCGTTGAGCATGGGGTTCTCCAACGAAAGACTGCGGGCGATGATAGCGGTGCGGCTGGAGAACGGCCATGAACCAAACAGGGCGAAGCTATGGAAGGTGCAGCGAATCTGACTCGGGCGCTGCACTAGATTGTGCATTAACCGCTATTGCCAGCGGCCGGTACGCTAATGAGAGGGCGAGATTCCCGCTAGGGGTGCTCTGCTGTGGAGAAATCGCAAGCCGAAGGTGGCATCCCACCTTCGGTCGCCTTTCGCCGAGCCCGGTCCATGACGGAGGTACTCCCTGTACCCCTAGGTCGCTCCATTAAGAGCGTCCCGACCCCTTGGCTCCCCCGCTGTAGGGGCTGATGGGTAAATCACCAGGAGGATGATTGACCCCAGTACCAGCACTTCGCTTTTTGCGAAGGCTTTGAAAAAAGGCATCCAGCCGCTGTTACTTCCCTAATATTGCAGCCGCCCTGACGAGCGGCGTTCCGCATCAGGCTCGTGGGCCGCGGCCTCGTCCGAAAATCAGCGAAGCAACAAACAACACCAGGAATACTACGAACAGGATCTTGGCGATGCCTGTTGCAGTGCCCGCGATACCACCGAAGCCCAGTACTGCAGCGATGATGGCAATGATCAGAAACGTAATAGCCCAACTCAGCATGGTGTAACTCCTCTTCGGTTCAGGACATCTTCAGCGGACCGATCCGCAAGGATCGGGTCGCCTATCTCCAACTAGAAAACCCAACGTTGTTCCGACCGCTCCTGCAAATAATCAATCGTCTGCTCGGCAGGTCCGGTTTGCACAATCCCTACAGGTTGAGCGTCGTACATGCGGATTCGTTCCGCTGACTCATGCTGTGTCTGGCTGAGCGGTTCCGACATTGGCTGTTCGGCTCCGATGATCAACGTGACCACTGCGGCGGTAAGAAAACCTTTTCCAACCAGTAGGAAACGTGCTTGACGATTCATCCTCAACTCCTTCTAAGCATGCGGGGCATGTCTGTCTTAGCGGTTATGTTGCAGGGCTCGTGCCATCCGTTAGTTTTCCTATTAATCCTTTAATTTCAACAACTTAGATACACCAAACATCGCTGCGCCAATTTATATTGCACGATGCCTATGCAGAACGCCGGGCGATTTGCACGACGGACTAATCCCTGCGGTTCCTGTCGCTGTGATTGAGGGTATGAATGCGCTCATGACAGGCCCGGATTTTCGGCAGCTCAATGGCTAGCAATGCCTTCACATCAGGGTCAGCTGTTTTCAGTGCATCCTCGAAGGCCGCCAGGATGCGCTCTTCAGTCTGGTCAAGCTGGTCGATGTAGACCGCGTCGCTGTCGCCGAGCCTCGCCTTGGTGTCGGCGTACATTTCGCGCAGCTTACCTGCCGTAGTGCCGCCTTGTGCGGGTTGCTGCTGATTGGCCGCAACCTTTACCGACAGCGCTTGGATGATGTGCGTCTTGGCTTGAGCCATATCGCGGAACAGATGCTGCAATTCGACCTCTTTCACCTCGTCAATCGCATGCTGATAGAAATGCTGACCGTCGCGGGTGATCTCGATGAGCTCGTTGAGTTGGGTCATGTTCTGGTTCATGGGGCCTCCAAATACAGATTGCGATGCGCCTCGGCTGCTGTCGACCACGCGCGTTGCCAGTAACCACCGCAAGCCCCATGCCAGCGCCACAAACCTCCCTGCACCTTTATAATCAACAGCTTGCATCGCCGTTGCGCTTGATGTGCGATTGCAGACTGCAGGAAAGACCCGTGTATACCGTGCAACTTGCAAGGCTTTGCGTAGACTAAAGCAGGCGCTGAACTACCGCGTGCCAAAGCAGCACACAGGTTCCACCCCAACGACTCGCCAAACATTCACCGCTTTTGCCTGACTGGAGCATTCATGGACCAAACGACCGACACCGGCGGCCGCATCCTACTGGTAGACGACGAGGCAGCGATCCTGCGCACGTTCCGCTACTGCCTCGAGGACCGCGGTTATACGGTGGTCACGGCGGCCAGCGCTTCACAGGCCGAAGCGATCCTGCAGCGGCAGGTGTTCGATCTGTGCTTTCTGGACCTGCGCCTCGGTGAAGACAACGGTCTCGATGTCCTGCAGCAGATGCGCGTACTTGCGCCGTGGATGCGTGTAGTAATCGTCACCGCCCATTCGGCCGTCGACACCGCGGTGGACGCGATGCAAGCGGGCGCTGCGGATTACTTGGTCAAGCCATGCAGCCCCGAGCAGCTGCGCCTGTCGGCCGCCAAGCAGCTGGAAGTCCGTCAGATGGCAGCGCGCCTGGAGGCCCTGGAAGGCGAGGTGCAAAAACGCAGCGATGCGCTGGGCTCGTACAGCCCGGCGATGATGAGCGTGCTGGAGACCGCCCGCCAAGTGGCCGATACCGACGCGAACATTCTCATCCTCGGTGAGTCAGGCACGGGCAAAGGCGAGCTGGCGCGTGCGATTCACAACTGGAGCCGGCGCTCTAAAAAAGCCTTCATCACCATCAACTGCCCGTCCCTGTCGGCTGATCTGATGGAAAGCGAGCTATTCGGACACAACCGTGGCGCTTTCACCGGGGCCACCGAAAGCACCCTGGGACGCGTCAACCAAGCCGACGGCGGCACGCTGTTTCTCGATGAAATCGGCGACTTTCCCCTCGCTTTGCAGCCGAAACTGCTGCGTTTCATCCAAGACAAGGAATACGAGCGCGTCGGTGACCCAGTCACCCGGCGGGCCGACGTGCGCATTCTCGCCGCCACCAATTTGAATCTCGAGGAAATGGTCCGCGAAGGGCGTTTCCGTGAAGACCTGCTTTACCGTCTGAATGTCATCACCCTGAACCTTCCACCCATGCGCGAACGCCCGGAAGACGTGCTGACCCTCGCCGAGCGCTTCCTGGCGTTCTTCGTAAAAAGCTATGGCCGACCAGCGCGCGGCTTCAGCGACAACGCGGTTGCCGCATTGAAGGCCTATCGCTGGCCAGGCAACGTCCGTGAATTGCGCAACGTGGTCGAGCGCGCCAGCATCATCTGCCCGCAGGACATGATCGAAGTCAGCCATCTTGGCCTGGCCGATCAGGCCGTCAGCAACGCCCCACGCATCGGTGAGCCGCTCAGTTTGGAAGCGCTGGAAAAAGCCCATATCTCGGGCGTATTGAGCACCAGCGACACGCTTGAGCAAGCCGCCCGAATTCTAGGCATCGACGCATCGACGCTTTATCGAAAACGTAAGCAATACGGCCTATGAAAATCCAGATGAAGCTGAGAACCCGGCTGTTCCTGGGTTTCTCGGCATTGATGACGGTGGCCTTACTTGGGCTACTGCTGGCGCTGGTTAGCGTCGTGCAAATGGCAAAGAGCCAGGAAAATCTCATTCGCGATAACTTCGGTGTCATCGAGGTCAACCAGCAGCTGCGCCAGGCGCTGGGAAACCAGCTACTGCTGCTGGTCCGCGAACAGCGCGACGTTGAAGCCCTGAACGAATACCGCGAAGTGTTTCTGGGCGCTCTGGCACGAGGTATGGCGGACGCCAACGACGAGCAGGACCGCAAGGCTTATGAAGCCATCGGCGACGCCTATACGCGCTTTGCCGTGCAGCTGGAAACACCCTCCAACCTGAACGTGACACTGCTCGAGGATAATCCCCTCAGCCAATCCTTCAACCGCGTTCGCGAGTTGATGGTGGACATGCAACAGTCCGCCTACAACCAGATTCGTGACACCGAGATTCGCAGCCGCGAACGGGCACAATTGCTCGCCGGGCTGCTCGGGTTGACCGGTATTGCAGTGCTGCTGATCGGCTTCGTCACCGCGCACAGTTTCGCCCGGCGCTTCGGTGACCCCATCGAGCAACTGTCCAGCGTGGCTGACCAGATCGGCCGCGGCGACTTCAATATCAATCTGCCCACCTCGCCCATCGCTGAGCTATCGTCGCTGATTCGTCGCTTCGGTCTGATGGCGCAGGCCCTGCACCAGTTCAAGCAAACCAATGTCGAAGCGCTGGTCGATGGCCAGCAACGGCTGCAGGCATTGCTCGACAGCATCGATGACGGCCTATTGATCATCGACCGCCAGGGCCGTCTGGAACATGCCAACCCGGTTGCGCAGCGCCAACTGGCCTGGGAAACAGAACATTTGGGGTCGACGCTTGGCCAGGCCCTCGGCTATCCGGAGCTGGACGAGGCCGCTCAGCAAGTGCTGGCCGATACGCCCCTATCCGCGCCGCCGGAAGATCTGGTGATCGAGGCCGACGGCGAGCGCCGGCTGCTGTCATGGCGCATGAGCCCAGTGAACCATCACGACGGCCGCATCAGCGGCGCGGTGATGGTGCTTCACGACGTGACCGACCAACGAACCTTCGAACGGGTGCGCAACGAGTTCGTGTTGCGTGCCTCGCATGAGCTGCGCACTCCCGTGACAGGCATGCAGATGGCCTTCAGTCTGCTGCGCGAACGAACGCACTATCCGGACAATAGCCGCGAAGCCGACCTGTTCACCACCGTGCATGAAGAGATGCAGCGTTTGGTCACGCTGATCAACGATCTACTGAACTTCTCGCGCTACCAGAGCGGTCAGCAAAAACTCGAACGCGTGCCGTGCGACCCGGCCGTACTCCTCGAGCAAGCACGGCAGCGTTTCCAGGCGAGTGCTGCGCAGAACCATATCGAAATCAAGCTTGAACTACAGACGCCGCTGCCAAGCCTGTTGCTGGACCAGCAGCAGATGGACCGGACGCTCGACAACCTGCTCAGCAATGCACTGCGGCACACACCTGACGGCGGTGAGATCCGCCTACTGGCGCGGCATCACGGCGAACGGGTCATTCTCAGTGTCGAAGACAATGGCGAAGGCATCCCCTATAGCCAGCAGGCGCGCATCTTCGAGCCGTTCGTGCAGATCGGTCGCCGCCGCGGCGGCGCCGGACTGGGCCTTGCCTTATGCAAAGAGATCGCCCAGCTACATGGTGGTCGTATCGGCGTGCATTCGCGCATTGGCCACGGCACCATCTTCTATATCGCCCTGCCCATCTGAGCCTGGCACGGCGGGAAGAATAAAACGGAGCCACCATGCCCAGCCTCAACCCCAGCCAAGACCAGCTGAAGCGCTTCGCCGAGCAGATGCCCGCCAACGAGCCGATCCTCATGCTCAACTTGCTGCGCTTTAACGATCAAGCCGCCTACCCTGCCGAAAGCGGTCACCCGCCTTGTTCCGGCAGGGAAGCCTATGCAGTCTACAGCCGCACCGCCATCAAGAAGGTACGCTCAGCCGGTGGCGACGTGGAGATCATGGCCAACGCCCGCGTCGCGCTGATTGCGCCGGAACAGGAGCATTGGGACGAGGTGCTGCTGGTGCGCTATCCCTCGCCTGAAGCCTTTCTGGCAATGCTGGCGGACCCGGAATACCGCGCCGCCACGATCCACCGTACCGCAGCACTCGCCGACTCGAGGCTGATCGGCTGTACGCCTCGCAGCTGAGCCGAAGCCTCAGCCTGCTGCGTTCAGCACCGCGAGCAGCGCTGCGGTTTCAGCGTCCGGTTCGCCATCGAAGCGCGCCGGACGGTATTTCATCTGGAACGCGGCAATGACGTTTCGGGTTTCCAGATCGAGATAGCCGTGATCGGGCACCTTGTAACCCTGCTCCGCCAACTGCGCTTGGAACCAGGCCACATCCGGTATTGCCGTCGCAAACAGGCTGCGCTGGCGCGCTACGGCTTGGGCGTCAGGCCAGGGCACCAGACCGGCGTCCGCCAGCCGCTTCCAGGGAAACAGCGGGCCCGGGTCGACCTTGCGCTGCGGAGCAATGTCACTGTGCCCGATGATCGCGCCAGGCTTCAGACCGCGGCGCTGCATGATGTCCTTGAGCAGCACGATCAGAGCGTCAATCTGCTCATCGGAGTAGGGATACCAGAGACGTCCCTCGGCGCTTTCGATATAACCGCGGTTAACCAGCTCGATGCCAATGGAGCTGGAGTTAAGCCAGGTACGTCCGTTCCATTGGCTTTCGCCAGCATGCCAGGCACGACGATCTTCATCGACCAGACGGTAGATGGTCGCGGGCGCTTCGCCGATTAGGTAGTGGCTGCTGACGCCGTCGCCCTTGAGAATGTCGAGCGAACGCTGCAGGTCACTGGACGTGTAGTGGATGACGATGAACTGGGCGCGGCTGTCCTGACCAAGCGACGTATAGCTGGTATCGATACGCGGACCGCTGGAACAACCAGCAAGCAACAACAGGATTGCGGCGGAAATCAGGGCTTTCATTAGGCACCTCTGGTCGACAGCAAGATGACGCAGACTTTGCGCAGGTGATTCGGGCGAGACGCCCGGACGGCCACGTCTAGATCGCGGCGCAGATGTAGGGTGCGGATTATAGCGAGGCGACCCGCGAGCTCCCAGAGCGTCTGGTCAGCCCATCTCTATCCGATTGCGACCCGCGCCCTTGGCTCGGTAGAGCGCCTGGTCGGCACGCTCGAACACGTTTTCGGCGACGTCCTTCACAGCGAAGTTGGCAAGTCCACCCGATAGCGTGACCTCGATTCGCGCACCCTTGAAGTGAAACGGGCATTCCTGAATACCCGAGCGAAGACCGTCAAGCACCTTCAGGCCCGCATCAACAGGGGTTTCAGGCAGCAGCAGCGCGAACTCTTCGCCGCCGAAACGGGCTATAAAATCGGTCTTGCGCAGCCGCTTACGCAGCTCGTTGGCAATGATCTTCAGCACTCGATCACCAGCCAGATGGCCGAAACTGTCGTTGATACGCTTGAAATGATCGACGTCCAGAACCGCGAGCAGCAGCTGACCACCGTAGCGTTGCTGACGTGCGACCTCGAGCTCCAGGCGCTCATCCCAGGCGGCTCGGTTAGGCAAGCTGGTAAGCGGATCCTGCAGGGCCTTCTGCCGCTGCTCTTCGAGGTGCTCGCGCATCCCCGTTGCGGCCTGCTCAAGGCTTGCCACCCGCTCGACCAGAGTGCTTAGGCGATCGCTCAAGGCTTGTTCATGGTCGCTACGCTGACGCTGATACGCGTCGACGGTTTCGAGTAACCCATCCAACCGAGCCTGAACAGTCTGCTTCAGGCTCGGCAGGTCCTTGGCGCCGAGCATGCTGTCTTGCAGACCACCGACTTGCTGGCGCAGCTCTTCGTCAAGCGCCTGGGCGGTTTCCTTGCTCTGCACGTGCCCTTCGCGGGCCGCGCCGAGACTGTCCTGCATGGTGGCCAGCCGCTCGTTGAGCAGACTCAGGTAGAGCTCGAACTCTCGCTGCCCTTGGTCAGCCACGGCCAGCATCAACTGAGCCAGGTCATCAAGCACCGGTACGAGCTCATACCAATTCAGCCCTTGCTGAATCCGCTCGCGCATAGCCTGCACCTGCTCCTGCTGGTGCTCTGGCAGACGCAGATTCTCGAGAAGACCGAGCAGTGTCGATTCGACACGCTCGGCAATGGCACTGTAGGCCTGCTCGGGCGAAGGCGGTAACTGATACGGATCGGCCGACTGGCTCTCCGGCGTCAAATCTGGTGGTGTCACGTTGGTTATCGCATCGCTATGCGGCGTCGCGATGTCGATCACAGCCCGCGGCGCTTCCGCCGCCTGAGAGTCAGAATCCGGAGCGGACGACCCTTGCAATGGTTCAGGCGTTTCGGCCTGTTCAAAAAGCGGCTGGCCTGGCAGCGATTGCATCGGGTCAGCCGTAACCAATGGCGAATCGTTGTCGGGCTGTGCCAAGGCCTCAATGTTGCTGTCGCGCTGGCCGAACAAGCGGCCAAGCAATCCCACCGAATTGGAGGTGCCGGATGGTCGCTGAGCCGCCAGCGCCTGGCTCTGTAACTCACCCAGCTCGCTCAACAGCGTGGGCAGCTCGCGCGATTGGGCTGCTCGCTTAGCAAGCTGCCGTGAAAACTGCTTCAATGGCTTGCGGATTTCGTTGGGCAGCCGCAGCTCGAGCAATTGCGAGGCCAGTCGGTCGAGCGCCTCAGTCAATCGCTCGAGGCGCTCCTGTTTAGTGCGCTCAGTGTCGAGGACCGCGCGCTCGAGCCGCGGGACCAGCGCACCCAGACGGTCATCCTGCACGTCGTCGCGCAGCACATCACGTAGCTCACGCATGCAGCGCTCAACCGCCGGATCGGCACCGTCCACCGCAAAACTGCTGCGCACCAGACTGCGCCGCAGCAGATCCAGCCGCGTGTTCCAGCGCCCTTCGAGCTGCTCCTGCTGTTCCAACTGGTGCAGATATTTGTCTTTCCAGCGTTGCGCGTCGTCGCTCATCAGGTCCTATCCGTAGGTACAGGCAGTGCGTCAGCATTGTGCAGCGCGTCAGGCAGGCGGATCTCCACCGCAACCGGTAGGTGGTCCGAAGTTGCCTGGGCCAGCACATCGACACGCTCGAGCGTCAGGCTGGGGCTCAGCAGAATGTGGTCCAGGCAGCGTTGCGGACGCCAGCTGGGAAACGTCGCCTCGATCTGTGGTGCTTGCAGGCCAAGATCACGCAGGGGTGAGTGCTCCAGCAGATCGCTGGCATGGGTATTCATGTCGCCCATCAGTATCTGATGGCGGTAGCCACCAATCAGGTCACGGATATACGCCAGTTGACGGGTGCGTGCGCCACCGCCTAGCGCCAGATGCATCACCACCACGACAAGGGCGTTCTCACCCTGGCCAAAGCGGAGCAGAATCGCGCCGCGGCCGGATGGTCCTGGCAACGGATGGTCTTCCAGCCCCTGCGGTTCCAGTCGACTCAGCACGCCGTTGCTGTGCTGAGCGAAGCGTCCCATGCGGTTGAGCTGCTGGTACCAGTACGGAAAAGCCCCGAGCTGCGCAAGATGCTCGACTTGATTGACATAGCCCGATCGCATACTGCCGCCGTCGGCTTCTTGCAGCGCCACGAGATCGTAGTTGGCGAGCAAGTCGCCGATTCGCTGTAAGTTCCGTGCGCGTCCGGTGTGTGGCAGCAAGTGCTGCCAGCTACGGGTGAGGTAATGGTGATAGCGCTCGGTGCTGATCCCGACCTGAATGTTGAAGCTCAGCAGACGCAACCGGCCGTTACAGGGCAGGCCGCTGGAATCCAGGCAAAGCGGATTGACCTGCGCCTGTCCGGGGCCGGCCAGGCGTGGTGAGCTCCAGCGACGAAGCACGCGTGCTTACCGGGCCGCGCGTTCTTTTTCGATGAGGAAGTCAGCAACATCCAGTGCCCGCTCCGGGCCACCCGCAGATCCAATATCGAAACGGTACTTACCGTTGACGATCATCACCGGAACACCAGTGATCTGATAAGCCATCGCCAGCTTCTTTGCCTGCTCGGCACGGCTCTTCACGCCAAAGGAGTTATAAGCCTTCAGGAAAGCTTGCTTGTCGACACCCTGCCCCTCGAGGAGCTCCGCCATCTTTTCCGGCGTGTCGAGCTTGTTACCGTCTCGGTGATAAGCGTTGAACACCGCGTCATGGACTTTCTGCTCGACGCCCATGGACTCCAGCGCGAGGAACATCTGCCCGTGCGTGTTCCAGACGCCACCAAACATCGCCGGGATGCGCTTGAAATCGACATCGTCAGGCAGTTGCTTGATCCATGGATTGATCACCGGCTCGAATTGGTAGCAATGCGGGCAGCCATACCAGAACAGCTCGACCACCTCGATCTTGTCCGGCTCGGCAACCGGGACCGGATTCTTCAGCTCGACGTATTCCTTTCCTGCTTGGAAATCTGCCGCACTGGCTGAAAAGCCGAACAGACTGGCGGTAACGAGAAGGGCACTGAGGACGAGTTTACGCATGATGACTCCCTTGTAATGAACGGCTAACCGATAGCGCCACAGGCTGCAGCAATTCATGTTTGCTCGCCAGCGCTTTCCGCCGCTTTTCAATATCTTGACAATCATTATAGCGAGGCCGAAAACAAAAAAAGGCGTTCAGGCTCATGCCCTGAACGCCCCTTTTAGGCTGATCGGAAAACGATCAGTGCAGGCCTTGGATGTAGCTCGACAGTGCCTGGATGTCTTTGTTGCTCAGCTTCGACGCGATGGTGCGCATGATGGCCGCGTCGCCATCGTTGGTGCGATCGCCTTCGCGGAAATCGGTGAGCTGCTTGGCCGTATAGGCCGCGTGCTGACCGCCCAAACGTGGGAAACGCGCCAGGTTGTTGCCTACGCCGTCCGGCGCGTGGCAACCGGAGCAAGCCGGCATGCCCTGCTCCAGCTTGCCGCCGCGGAAAAGCTGCTCACCCTGAGCGACCAGAGCCGGGTCGGCCGTGCCGATCGTCATCTTCTGGCTGGCGAAATAGGCGGCCATGTCCTGGAGGTCCTGATCGCTGTAGGGATCGAGAATACCGGTCATTTCCAGGACCTTGCGACCGACACCAGGCTCGGCTGTGGGGCTGCTGCCCGCCTTGATATCCTGCAGCTGCTTGAACAGATAGTTCGGGCCCTGGCCTGCGAGTTTCGGGAAGTTCGGTGCGGCACTGTTTCCGTCGGCTCCGTGGCAAGCACCACAGACGGCGACCTTTTCTTTTCCTGCTTCTGCATTTCCAGCCGCGTGGGCGATACCGGTGATGCCAAGGGTCAACAGCAGACTCACGAGTACTTTGTTCATCAGCTCATCCAACTACGGCTAAGGGTTTAAAGAAATCTTATTCGGCAGTCCGACCGCTTAGGGCCATGGCGACGCTCGTTATAAACAGGGTGACGTCTGACCTGGCGCTTGAGCAATGCCTTGCTCGCTTACGGTCGGTCGCCGAAAGCGGCTAGCAGAGCGGCTACTCGGGCTCGTTTTTAGACCAAAGCGCACACAAAATCTGCGGCATTATATACTGGCGCTCCTGAAACGGAAATGAACCATTGCCGCACCCCGCGCACTCACCGGAAAGCCCATGCTCCCAAAAAACCCGATTCTAGGCCTCTGCCAGCAAGCCACGTTCATGACCAGTGCCGCCAAGGTCGATCAATGCCCGGCTGACGAGGGCCTGGAAGTCGCTTTCGCCGGTCGCTCGAACGCGGGCAAGTCCAGTGCGCTGAACACGCTCACCCATGCCAGTCTCGCCCGCACGTCGAAGACACCTGGGCGCACCCAACTGCTGAACTTCTTCAGCCTCGATGAACACCATCGCCTGGTCGATCTTCCCGGCTACGGCTATGCAAAAGTACCGATTCCCCTGAAGCAGCATTGGCAGCGTCATTTGGAAGCCTACCTGAGCAGCCGCGAGAGTCTCGCTGGGGTGTTCTTGATGATGGACATCCGCCATCCGCTGACAGAGTTCGACCGTATGATGCTCGACTGGTCCAACGCCAGCGAGATGCCGCTACACATCTTGCTGACCAAGTCAGACAAGCTTGCCTTCGGCGCAGCCAAAAACGCGTTGCTGGCGATACAGCGCGACATCCGCAAGGGGTGGGGAGATGGTGTCAGCGTACAGCTGTTCTCAGCGCCGAAGCGGCAGGGCGTGGAAGAAGCCCAGCTGGTGCTGGCGCAACTGCTGGGGATGATTGGCGAAGATAGCGATGAGGCTCTTGACGAGCCTTCGCAAGACGGCTGAGTTTTCGGTAGAGACTTCGCCCGCTCTCACCCAAGGGTCAGAACGGGCGGAGCTGCACTACTCGCGGTAATCCTCGACCGGCACGCAGGCACAGAACAGGTTTCGGTCCCCAAAAACATTGTCGACCCTATTCACCGCGGGCCAGTACTTGTGTGCCTGAGTGTGGGCGCTCGGCGTCACGCCTTCGGCAATGCTGTATGGGCGATCCCACAGGTTGGTAACGTCGGCCAGCGTATGCGGAGCGCGTACCAGCGGGTTGTCCTCGGCAGGCCACCCACCGCTTTCCACCTTGTCGATCTCAGCACGAATGCTCAGCATCGCTTCGACGAAACGATCCAGCTCGGCTTTAGACTCGCTCTCGGTAGGCTCGATCATCAACGTGCCGGGCACCGGGAAAGACATGGTTGGCGCATGGAAGCCATAATCGATCAGCCGCTTGGCGACGTCCTCCTCGGTGATGCCGGTCTGCGCCTTGAGCGGCCGCAGATCGATGATGCATTCGTGTGCTACACGGCCGCTGCGGCCGCTGTAGAGGACCGGGAAGGCCTCGCCGAGACGCATCGCCAGGTAGTTAGCACTGAGAATCGCAACCTCGGTGGCGTCGCGCAGCTGCGGCCCCATCATGGCGATGTACATCCAGCTGATCGGTAGAATGCTGGCGCTTCCCCAAGGCGCAGCGCTGACCGCGCCGTTTTCCGGATTCGGGCCTTGCAACTCGATCACCGGATGGTTGGCAACGAAGGGCTGCAGGTGCGCCTTGATACCGATCGGCCCCATGCCTGGGCCGCCACCGCCATGCGGGATGCAGAACGTTTTATGCAAGTTCATGTGCGAAACGTCTGCGCCGATATCGGCTGGACGCGCCAGACCGACCTGAGCGTTGAGGTTGGCGCCGTCCATGTACACCTGGCCGCCCTGCGCATGAATCGCTTCGCAGATTTCCCGAACGCCTTCTTCGTAGACACCATGGGTCGACGGATAGGTGATCATCAGGCAGGACAGCTTATCCCCCGCCTCGGCCGCCTTGCGTTTGAGGTCCTCGAGATCGACGTTCCCCGCCTTGTCGCAGTCGACGATTACTACTCGCATGCTGACCATCTGCGCCGACGCAGGGTTGGTGCCGTGGGCCGAAGATGGAATCAGGCAGATGTCACGCTGGCCCTCGCCGCGGCTCTCGTGATACTTGCGGATCGCGACCAGGCCGGCGTATTCGCCCTGGGCGCCTGAGTTGGGCTGCATCGAGATCGCGTCGAAGCCAGTGATCGCACAAAGCCAAGCTTCCAGTTCATCGATCATGAGCTTGTAGCCCTGAGCCTGCTCCTGCGGTGCGAACGGATGCAGGTTGGCAAACTCCGGCCATGTAATCGGGATCATCTCGCTGGTGGCGTTCAGCTTCATGGTGCAGGAACCGAGCGGGATCATCGCCTGGTTCAATGCTAGGTCCTTGTTCTCCAGCTGCTTAAGGTAACGCAGCATCTCGGTTTCGCTGTGGTGGGTGTTGAACACCGGGTGAGACAGATAAGCGCTGCTGCGCTGCAGTTCGTTCGGGATGCCGCTGAGGATTTCACCCGCGTCCAGCGTCGCGATGTTCAGTCCGTGATCGGCACCGAGGAACACCGCCAGTAGCTGTTCCACGGTCTGCTCGTTACAGGTCTCGTCGAGGCTGACACCTAGCTTGCCGCGACCGAGGATGCGCAGATTGATCTGCGCCGCGCGAGCACTTTCGAGGATCGCCGTCTGTGCGCCGCCCACCTCAAGCGTCAGCGTGTCGAAGAAATGCTGGTTGGTGCGCTTGATGCCCTTCATTTCCAGCGCGCTGGCCAGGATCGAGGTCAGCCGATGGGTGCGCTGAGCGATGCGCTTGAGCCCTTCTGGACCGTGGTAGACGGCATAACAGCTGGCGACGTTGGCTAGAAGCACCTGCGCGGTACAGATGTTGGAATTGGCCTTCTCGCGACGGATATGCTGTTCGCGCGTTTGCAGCGCCATGCGCAGTGCCGTGTTACCGCGCGCATCCTTGGACACGCCGATAATACGGCCGGGCATGGCGCGCTTGAAGGCGTCGCGGGTAGCGAAATAGGCGGCGTGGGGACCACCGTAGCCCATCGGTACGCCAAAGCGCTGGGTTGAACCGAGCACCACATCCGCGCCGAGTTCGCCAGGCGGCGTCAGCAGAAGCAGGCTGAGCAGGTCCGCCGCGACGCAGGCCAGGGCTTGCTTGGCGTGGAGCGTTTCGATCGCCGGTCGCAGATCGCGAATTTCGCCATGAGTGTCGGGGTATTGAAGCAGCGCACCAAATACTTCCTGCCCAGCGATATCCTCAAGCGCACCGACCACTAGATCGAAACCAAAGGCGTCAGCACGCGTCTGCACCACCGAGAGCGTTTGCGGGTGGCAGTTTTCATCAACGAAGAAGCAGTTGCTCTTGCTCTTGGCCATTCGCCGCGCCAGGGTCATGGCTTCCGCTGCGGCTGTGGCTTCATCGAGTAGCGATGCGTTGGCCAGATCGAGCCCGGTGAGGTCGATGGTCAGTTGCTGGAAATTCAGCAGCGCCTCCAGACGACCCTGGGCGATCTCAGGTTGATAAGGCGTGTACGCGGTATACCAGCCCGGGTTTTCCAAGACGTTGCGTAAAATTACGGGCGGCGTGATGGTGCCGTGGTAGCCCATACCGATCAGGCTGGTCCAGAGCTGGTTCTGTTCCGCGTAGCCTCGCAAGCGCGCCAGTGCTTCCTGTTCATCCAGCGCGGCCGGCAGCGCCAGGTCACCTTGCAGGCGAATCGCCGGCGGCACGGTCTGCTTGACCAGCTCTTCACGGCTAGACAAGCCGAGCGCATCGAGCATGGCCTGTTGTTCACCCGCATCAGGGCCAAGATGGCGACGCAAAAAGGCGTCAGGTTGCTGGAGCTGGGAAAGGCGCGGCACTTGAGACATCACTGCTTCTCTCGAAAAAGGAAAGCCCCGATATGCGGACTGCTATGAAAATCGACTTCACTCGGTTTTCACACGCCTGCATTGCGGGGCTTTTGGATTTGATCGCTTAGGCTTCGGCGTCGCAGGAGGCCTTGTAACCCTCTGCATCGAGCAGCTTCTCCAGTTGCGAGGCATCGCTCGGCTGAATCCGGAAGAACCAGCTGCCATAGGGCTCGCTGTTGACGTTTTCCGGCGAATCGGTGAGTTGCTCGTTGATCGAGACCACCTCCCCGGAAATTGGCGCGTAAATGTCCGAAGCGGCCTTTACCGACTCCACCACACCCGCTTGTTGCCCTGCAGTCAGCTGCTGGCCGATCTCCGGCAGCTCCACATACACCACATCGCCCAGCGCTTCCTGGGCATGGTCGGAGATACCGACGCTAACACTACCGTCGGCTTCGAGACGGGCCCACTCGTGGCTGGCGGCGTAACGCAGATCGCTGGGGATGTCGCTCATTCGTAGGTCCTCAAAAAAGCTGTCGGTTGCGGGCACGAAGCAGGCTCTGCGGCCCGTTGCAAAATTGCAGTTGGCCGAATTTACACCAGTACTTTGCCGTGACGCACGAAAGTCGGCTGCACCACGCGCACGGGATACCACTTACCACGGATTTCTACTTCGGCACGATCAGCCGTCCCGGCCGGAACACGCGCGAGCGCAATGGCTTTGCCAAGCGTAGGCGAAAAACTACCGCTGGTGATCTCTCCTTCGCCCATGCCGTTGACGCGCACGATCTGATGGGCTCGCAGCACGCCACGCTCCTCGAGCACCAGCCCTACCAGTTTCGGCAGATCACTTTGTAGCTTCTGTGCCTCAAGCGCGCTGCGGCCGATGAAGTCACGCTCGACCGGCTGCCACGCCACGGTCCAGCCCATATTGGCCTGCAGCGGCGAGACATCCTCGGTCATATCCTGGCCATAGAGATTCAGGCCCGCCTCGAGCCGCAAGGTGTCACGCGCACCCAGCCCGATCGGCGGAATGCCGGCGCCGACCAGCTCGCTGAGGAAATCGGGAGCCTGCTCGGCCGGCAGGATGATTTCCAGGCCGTCCTCGCCGGTATAGCCGGTGCGACCAATGAACCAATCCCCTGCGGCACGGCCGTTGAAGGGCTTGAGCTCGTGGATCAATGCCGCTCGAGCCTGACTGACCAATTCAGCGGTGCGCGCCCGCGCATGGGGGCCCTGGACGGCCAGCATCGCCAGCTCCGGCCGCTCGGTCACTTCAACCGTAAACCCCTCAGCCTGCGCCTGCATCCACGCCAGATCCTTGTCGCGGGTGCTGGCGTTGACCACAAGCCGATAACCCTCTTCGGCGAGATAAACGATGAGGTCGTCCACCACGCCGCCACGCTCGTTGAGCATGGCCGTATAGAGTGCTTTACCGACCTGCCCGAGACGACCTACGTCGTTGGCCAGCAGACGCTGCAGATAGGCCTTTGCATCTGCCCCCCGGACGTCCACCACCGTCATGTGGGAGACGTCGAACACCCCGCAATCGCGGCGCACCTGATGATGTTCTTCTACCTGGGAGCCGTAATGCAGCGGCATGTCCCAGCCGCCGAAATCGACCATCTTGGCGCCGAGTGCGAGGTGCTGATCGTAGAGGGGAGTACGCTGACCCATGGGTTTCTCCTTCCGGGCAGGTCGCCGAAGCGGCGTGGGTAGAGCTTATTAGAGCCGGGCAGTAGGCCCGACGATTTTTGGATGGCGCGCATTGTAGCCTCAAGGTCGTGACAGGTCACTGCGAGGCGATGGAGCGCTTAGCCGACTCGCCGGGCTGAGCGACGGATCAGCAAGATGACCGGCAACAGCCCGACCAGCACCAACGTCAGCGCAGGCAGCGCGGCACGCGCCCACTCGCCTTCGCTGGTCATCTCGAAGATCCTCACCGACAGGGTGTCCCAACCGAACGGTCTCATAAGGAGCGTGGCAGGCATCTCTTTCAGTACATCGACGAACACCAACAGCGCGGCACTCAGTGTTCCGGGTAATAACAACGGCAGGTAGACCCTGAAGAACAGTGCCGGCCCGCCCACGCCAAGGCTGCGCGAGGCCTGTGGCAGAGAAGGCCGAATCCGCGCCAGCGCGCTTTCCAGCGGCCCGAACGCCACCGCCATGAACCGAATCAAGTAAGCCAGGAGCAATGCGCCGAGGCTTCCCAACAGGATCGGCTTGCCTGCGCCGCCGAGCCAGCCGGACAGCGGCACAACCAATTCGCGGTCGAGGTAGCTGAACGCAAGCATGATCGACACGGCCAGCACCGACCCCGGCAGCGCGTAACCGAGATTCGCCAACCCGACTGCCATCTTTATCGGACGCAGCGGTGCCTGGCGTCGGGCGAAAGCCAGCAACAGCGCCACAGTCACTGTGATCAGCGCCGCCATGCCGCCCAGATAAAGGGTATGCAGGATCAAGCCAGTGTAACGCTCATCGAGATCGAAGCGCCCACGCTGCCAGAGCCAGACCAGCAACTGCAGTACGGGTATGACGAAGGCACAAAGAAACACCAGGCCACACCAACTACTGGCGGCTAGGGCCTTGACGCCACGAAGCCGATAAAGCACCGCCGAGCGCGCCCGATCGTTCGCGGGCCGGGCTGCCCCACGCGCACGGCGCTCGCCATAGAGCACCAGCATCACCGCCAACAACAACAAGCTGGCCAGCTGAGTGGCGCTGGTGAGACTGAAGAACCCATACCAGGTCTTGTATATCGCGGTGGTAAAGGTGTCGAAATTGAAAACCGCCACGGCGCCGAAATCGGCAAGTGTTTCCATCAATGCCAAAGCCAACCCGGCACCGATTGCCGGTCGCGCCATTGGTAAAGCAACGGTCCAGAACGCTTTCCAGGGCGACTTGCCCAGAACCCGCGCGGCCTCCATCAGCCCTTTGCCTTGAGCAATGAAAGCTGAGCGAGCAAGCAGATAGACATAAGGATAGAAAACCAGCACCAGCACGGTGATGACGCCGCCGGTGGACCGGACCCGAGGAAAGCGCACCCCACTGCCGAACCACTCCCGAGCCAGTGTTTGCACCGGCCCGGCAAAATCGAGTAGCCCGATGAACACGAACGCCAGCACATAGGCGGGAATGGCAAAAGGCAGCATCAGCGCCCAATCCAGCCAGCGCCGCCCCGGGAACTCACACAACGAAGTCAACCAGGCCAGGCTCACCCCGAGCACGGTCACACCCACCGAAACACCTAGAACCAGCGTTAACGTATTGCCCAGCAAACGCGGCAGCTGGGTCTGCCAGAGATGTGACCAAATGCTGGTGTCGATATCGCTCCAACTGAACAGCAGGACGCTCAGCGGCAGCAATACCAGCGCGGCAACTGCGAAAGTGATGGGATACCAGCGGCGCTCGACGGGGTGGGACACGCAAGCCTCAAAAGCAGAAAAGACGACGCCCCCGGCATGCGGGGGCGTCGATTATAGCCGTAGCTGCAAACTGCAAACTGCAAAACCAGGCATTCAGATATGAACGGAGCCTGGCTGGCCGGCTAGGCGGCCAGCCGATAGCTGCTTATCGCCAACCAGCGCGGTCCATCAGCATGATCGCTTCAGCCTGGCGCTTGCCGGCAACTTCGACCGGGATAGTGTCCGCCTTGAAATTACCCCAAGCAGAGACCTCAGCCGAGGACTTCACCTCGGGGTTCGCCGGAAACTCCATGTTGATATCGGCAAAGATGCTTTGCGCTTCGGGGGTGGTCATCCACTCGACCAGCTTGCGCGCAGCCTCGGGGTGCGGCGCATGTTTGGTCAGACCGATGCCCGACAGGTTGACGTGTACACCGCGACCATCCTGATTCGGCCAGAAAAGCTTGGCTTTCAGATCCGGGTTTTGCGCGTGCAGGCGGCCGTAGTAGTAAGTGTTGACGATACCTACATCACACTGACCGGCATCGATTGCCTGAACCAGCGCGGTGTCGTCGGCAAACACGTCTGTAGCAAGGTTATTGACCCAACCCTTGATGATTTCTTCGGTCTTCTCGGCGCCATGGGTTTCGATCAGGGTAGCGGTCAGTGACTGGTTATAAACCTTCTTGCTGGTCCGCAGGCACAGACGGCCTTCCCAGTTCTTGTCGGCCAGGGCTTCGTAGGTCGTCAGCTCACCCTCTTCCACACGCTCGGGTGAATAAACGATGGTCCGCGCCCGCAGCGACAAACCCGTCCAGCCATCAGTGGAGGAGCGGTACTGCGAAGGGATGTTGTCGTTAACTACCGCCGAGTTCATCGGCTGCAGGATGCCCATCTGCTCGGCCTGCCAGAGGTTGCCACCATCTACCGTCAGGAGCAGATCCGCCGGCGTGTTTTCGCCTTCGGCCTTGATGCGGGCCATCAGTGGCGCTTCTTTGTCCGTAATGAACTTGACGTTGACGCCGGTCTTGGCCGTGTAGGCATCGAAAACCGGCTTGATCAGCTCATCGATCCGCGAAGAGTAGACCACTACTTCTTCGGCAGCCTGTACAGCACTCGACAGCGCGGTGAGCGCGAGAACGGCGAGTAAACCTTTGCTTGCCTGCATGGATCAGCCTCTTAGATTTGTTCAAGAGGCTGAATAGTAGTGAATGTCATTTACTTTCTCAACGCGACAATTCGCGCATCCAGCGGCAGGCCCCTAACCGATCAGAGCCTCGCCAGCTCCGGCATATCGCCGCTCAAGCCCAGCGCTTGGCGAACGAACAGCGCTTTGGCTGCGGGCAGAGCCTGAACACCTTTCAACCCGGCATTGCGCAACCAACGCAGCGGTAGTGGGTCGGCCTGGAACAAGCGCTCGAACCCCTCCATTGCCGCCATCATGGCCAGGTTATGGGGCATCCGACGCCGCTCGAAACGCCCCAACACCCGCGGGTCACCCAGCCGAACACCACGCGACACCGCGCCCTGGATCACTTCTGCAAGCACCGCTGCGTCGAGCAACCCAAGGTTGACGCCCTGCCCGGCCAACGGATGAATGGTGTGAGCAGCGTCGCCAATCAATGCCAACCCGGGCTGTACGTAACGCTTTGCATGGCGTTGGCGCAGCGGGATGCATAAGCGCGGATCGGCCTCGACTATCTCACCCAAGCGATATTCGAAGGCGCGACCAAGCGCCTGACAGAACGCATCATTGTCCAGCGCCATCAACCGCTGCGCCTCGGCCTCCGTGACAGACCAGACGATGGAGCACCAATGGGCGTCGCCCTCCCGCTGTAAGGGCAGGAATGCCAGCGGTCCTTCGTCGGTGAAGCGCTGCCACGCAGCCTGCTGATTCGGCTCAACACAGCGCACGCTGGTGACTATGGCGTGATGCAGATAATCCCACTCGCGGGTTTCGCAGCCGGCCAGTTGGCGGACCGTAGAGTTGGCGCCGTCGGCAGCGACTATAAGTCCGGCGCTCAGCCGCTGACCGTCATCCATCGTCAGCGTCCAACCGTTATCGTTCTGCTGCAGCTGCTCAAGACGGGCGTTGCCCTTGAGCTCCACCGAACCACGGCTCTTCAGCGCCTCCAGCAGAGCATCCTGCACGACACGATTCTCGACGATGTGACCCAATACATCGGCATGCACCGCGGCCGCGGAGAAATCGATATGGCCAGTGCCGGAGCCATCCCACACGTGCATGTCCAGATAGGGACTAGCGCGTCGATCAACAATCCCCTGCCAGGCGCCCACACGCTGGAGAATCCGCTGACTGGCAGCCGACAGGGCACTGACGCGAGGCTCGAAGGAGTCCGAGGGTTTGAACGGCTGCACTTCCAACGGTCCGCCGTCGACCAGTTTGATGGTGAGGCCGGAGTCCTGCAGGGCCAGGGCCAAGGTACTGCCAACCATCCCAGCGCCAACGATGATGAGGTCCGCTTGCATTACTGCTCTCTCCTGTTCGCCTAGCCTGCAAATTTGGTAGGTCCGCTCGACTGCGCTAACGCTCGCTCGAGCATCGTGCCTTACGGCTCAGCGTGGCAGCTACCGGTCGCGCATCGACGGAGCATTTAACGCGGCCCTAACGCTCGCGTACGCCCATTCCCATTGCCTGTCTCGCGAACCAGGCTTTGGCGGGCGGCAGCAGATCCAGCCCCAGCAATCCAAGATTCCGCCCGGCAATGAAAAGGCGCCCCGAATCACCGAACAGCTGGGTCAGTTGATCGGAAAAACCCACCGTGACGCGCTGGTCCGAACGCTGCTTTTGATGGTAAGCCTGCAATACGCCCAGGTCGCCCGGCGACGCCGAACTGCCCAAGAGCGCGACCGCAAGGGCCTCGGTGTCACGGAGGGAAAGGTTGTAACCCTGCCCGGCGATAGGGTGCAAGCTGTGCGCAGCATTACCCAGTACGACCAGGCCAGAGCGAACCTGCTCTTCAGCTTCGATCAGCACAAGCGGATAGAGGTGCCGCGCGCCAACCTGCTGAAAACCGCCAAGCCGATAGCCGAACGCCTGCTGGAGCTCTTCGAGGAACTCCGCTTCAGGGAGCGCGGCAAGACGCGCTGCATCCCGTTCCGGCCGAGTCCAGACCAGAGCGCAGCGGTTATCCGGCAGCGGCAGCAACGCCATCGGCCCCTCATCGGTGAAGCGCTCGAACGCGCGACCCCCGTGCGGCATACCGGGCGTAACATTGGCGATCAGCGCCGTTTGCCCATAGGGCGATTGTTTGATTTTGATGCCGAGCTGCTCACGCAGCCCTGAGCGACCACCATCGGCCAGAACCGCGAGATCACAGCCGAGCGTCTGACTGTCAGTCAATGTCAGGTGATAGCCGCCCGGCACGGCTCGCATCTGCTCGACTTCAGCAGGGCAATGGCGAACCACTACGTCGTCATCGAGTGCTTGCCAGAGACAATGGCCGATCCAGGCGTTTTCCACGACATAACCCAGCGCCGGGACACGCTGACTACTGGCGTCAAGCCTGGTGACACCTGCGCGACCGCGGTCGGATACATGGATATCGGTGATTGGCTCTGCACGTTCGGCGATCTGATCCCATATGCCCAGGCGCTGGTAAATAAGCCGGGTCCCGTAGGACAACGCGGTAGAACGCGCGTCATAGCTGGGCTGGTAGTGGTTGCCCGGCTCGAACGGCTCGATCAGCTCGATCGTCCAGCCACGCTGTTTCGCTCCACTTTGCAGTGCCAACGCTAAACTCGCGCCGACCAGCCCACCTCCGATGATCGCCAACGTTGCCATCTACGCGACCTCGGCGGAAACCGCCATCAGTGCCTCGATCTCGTCAACGGACTTAGGCACACCGCCAGTAAGAATTTCGCAACCGTTGCGGGTGACCACCACATCATCTTCGATGCGTACGCCGATGCCGCGCCACTTCTTTGCCACGTCCTGATTGTCAGCCGCGACATAGATGCCCGGCTCGACGGTCATCGCCATGCCGGGCTCCAGAACGCGCCATTCACCGCCGACCTTGTAATCACCGACATCATGCACGTCCATGCCCAACCAGTGGCCGGCGCGGTGCATGTAGAAGGGTTTGTAGGCTTCGGCGGCAATCAGCTCATCGACGTCACCCTGGAGCAATCCCAGCTCGACCAATCCGGCTGTGATTACCCGAACGGTCGCCTCGTGGGCCTCGTTCCAATGCCTGCCGGGCGCGATATGCTTGAAGGCTTCTTCGTTGGCAGCCAGGACCAGCTCATAAATAGCTTTCTGCTCGGGCGAAAAGCGGCCGCTGACCGGAAAGGTGCGGGTAATGTCGCTGGCGTAGCAATCAATTTCACAGCCGGCGTCTATCAGCACCAAGTCGCCATCCTTGAGCAGCGCGTCATTCTCGCGGTAGTGCAAGATGCAAGCGTTCTTTCCGGCCGCGACGATGGAACCGTAGGCCGGCATCTTCGCTCCGCCTTTGCGGAACTCGTAATCCAGCTCGGCTTCGAGATGGTATTCGTAGAGTCCAGCACGACTGGCCTGCATGGCACGGATATGGGCGCGCGCGGAGATCTCCGCAGCGTGCTTCATCACCTTTATTTCGTTCGCCGACTTGTACAGGCGCTGGTCGTGCAGCAGATGGTCAAGGGCGACGAATTCGTTCGGCGGCTGCGCCCCCTGACGGGCCTTGGAGCGGATCGTGTTGATCCACTCCATCAAGCGATGATCGAATTCTTGGTTGCTGCCGATCGCGTAGTAGACGCGTGAACGCCCTTCGATCAAACCGGGAAGGATGTCGTCTATATCGCCGATGGGGAAGGCATCATCAGCGCCGTAGTCCGAAATCGCGCCATCCTGACCCGCGCGCAGACCATCCCATAACTCGCGAGCCGGATCGCGTTCGCGACAGAACAACACATACTCGCCGTGCTCTCGACCCGGGATCAGCGCAATCACTGCCTCGGGCTCGGGAAATCCGGAGAGATATTGAAAGTCACTGTCCTGACGGTAGATGTGTTCGACGTCGCGGTTGCGAATGTACATCGGCGCGGCCGGCAGGATGGCGATGCTGTTAGGTTCCATCTCAGCCATCAGCGCCTTGCGCCGGCGGGCATATTCCGACTTGGGGATACGGGTCATGGACGAGCGGTCCTCAATGCAGGGAAGGCTTGGGCGTCGGCGGTACCGGCTTGGCGCACTCAGTGAATAGCAGCAGGGGCGCTACGCGCAGGTATTCCGTGACCTCCATGTAGTCGTTCTCGCCATCTTCGGACTCATCCAGCGAGTCCTGGATCTGCGCGATGGCCGCCAGATCCTGAAGCACTTCCATCGCTTCGCCGCTCAGCGCACGATCGCCGGCGACCAAGCCGAATCCGGTCAGGAAACTCTGGCACCACTGACCCAGAGCCAGCGCACGCTCGGTCAGCGATGCCTCATCGCTCGGCAGCAGCAGGACGATGGTGATGTCATCGCCGGCAAGTTCGCCTTTGACCATTTCTTGCAGTCCGATAAGTGCTTGGCGCACCGGCTCGTCAGGTTCAGCACCAAGCAGCTCGACAGCATCGCTCAGCCAGGTTTCGGCATCGAAACCAGCGCCTGCGCAGCTGCGCCCGAGCAACAGTCCATGTAGCTCGGCGGGTGTGACGGGTTGGGCACTGCTGGCCAACAATGTAGCGAAAGCAGCGTAAGGCGAGTTCTGAATGGGCATTGGCAGCTAGGCGCGCAGAGGCGCTAATGTCTAGAATGAAGGCCTTGTATCCTAGCATCGGCATACGAGCCAAGACCATCGAAGCCGGCCCACCCAGCGCTCGCGCCACTGACCCGGGAATCCCATGGAAGACGCCGACCTGCAATTGCTGACCGCCAAGCTGGAGCAGCTGATTCAGCGCACCGAGCAACTCAAGGCGCAGAATCGACTCCTGCGCCAGAGTGAGCAGGCGTGGCGCGAGGAGCGCGCTCATCTGATCGAAAAGAACGAAATGGCCCGCGTGAAGGTCGAATCAATGATTTCGCGCCTGAAAGCTCTGGAGCAGGACTCATGACCCAGCCGAACACCGTTACCGTGCACATCATGGACAAGGAATATTGCATCTCCTGCCCACCCGAAGAACGCAGCAATCTGGAAGGCGCCGCCCATTACCTGGACCGCAAAATGCGTGAGATCCGCAGCAGCGGCAAAGTCATCGGCGCTGATCGCGTTGCAGTCATGGCCGCGCTGAACATCACCCACGAGCTGCTACATAAGCACGACCGACTGGATGCCGAAGCCAACAGCGCACGGGAGCATGTACGTTCCCTGCTAGAACGAGTCGACAGCGCACTGGCCGCCGATCCAAACCCAACCGGCAACTGATGAACGGCAGCCAGATTGCGTTATAATCCCGCCCACTCCCTGGCATGTTCGCCAGTCGGCGATGACCCTCTCCCGATAAGCAACACAATGGAGGCTACACGTAGTGCCGGTGTGCATGTCCGCCTGACGGAAAGCCTTAAGGTACTCTGTAGTCGCCACCTTGAACTCTCGGGTTCAAGGGCCTACGCGGGCAGCGGCATGCTGGGGAGCCTCATTTCATGATTGCAGCCGAAGGCCTTTCTCGCCCTGCGCTGCGACGTCAGTTGCGCCAGGCGCGCCGCCAGCTTCCTCCGACCGAGCAACGTCGGGCAGCACGAGACCTCTATCGACAACTCGCCCAGCACCCGGTGTTTCGTCGCGCGCGGCATATTGCTCTGTACTTGCCCAATGATGGCGAGATCGATCCGCGGCCACTGCTGCGAGAAGCCCAACGACGAGGCAAGGCGACCTATCTACCAGTGCTCAACGCCTGGCCGCGAACGCGCATGGTGTTCCAACGAATCATGCCGAACGAGCGCCTCACGCCGAATCGCTTTGGGATCGCCGAGCCCGCATTTCGCCCTGCCCGGCAACGGCGCATCTGGACGCTCGATCTGGTGCTTATGCCACTAGTGGGGTTCGACGAACACGGCGGGCGCCTGGGTATGGGCGGCGGTTTTTACGATCGCAGTCTGGCCTATCGCGGCAGGCGCAAAAATGGTCACAAACCGACACTTCTTGGGCTCGCGCATGAGTGCCAGAAGGTGGACCGACTACCGCTAGAACCCTGGGATGTGAGTCTGCAGGCTACCGTGACGGACCTGAGTTGGTACGAGGGATGAGGCGGGACGGGTGATGCGGAGAGTGTCGCTAGCCGCATCCATGCGGCGGACTCGATCAGCGCTGAAGCTGCTGAGAGTGACTGATCGGAACCATCGAAGACGAATCTCCTGATTGCTCCCAAAGGCCCTGCGTATAGCCGGTAGTGACGACACCGAGGCCAAAGATCAGCACCAATATCCAAAGAATATCTGGCTTGCGTTTCATAGTTTTCGCCTCCCCCTGCCAGGCGAATAGTTTCATTCGAGTCAGTATCGTTTTAGTTTTTCAGACTCGACAATGCCAACCTCAAGCGCGGCATTCTCCGCTATGCACCGATGCCGCGCAAACAGGCGTTGCGACCGGTTGTCGGGGAGTTTCGCTTGAGAACCCAAGATGCAAATAGCAGCGAGCAAAGACCATGCCGTACTGGCTCATGAAGTCCGAACCCGACGAGTTTTCAATCGCAAACCTACAGCAACTAGAAACCGGTCGTTGGGACGGTGTGCGCAACTATCAAGCGCGCAACTTCCTACGAAACATGATCGAGGGGGACCTGTTCTTCTTTTACCACTCCAGTTGCGCAGTACCGGGTATCGTCGGCGTCGGAAAAATCACCCGCAGCGCTTATCAGGACCCAACTGCACTGGATCCTGCTAGCCCGTATTACGATGCGAAGGCAACTACGTCCAAAAACCCCTGGGATGCTGTGGACGTAGGCTTCGTCGAGCGTTTTCCGGTGACATTGACGCTGCCCCAACTGAAGGCGCAGCCGGCGCTTTCGCAGATGCCGCTCGTCAAGAAAGGTAGTCGGCTCTCGGTCATGCCTGTTACCGAGACGGAATGGCAGGCCGTGCTTTCACTCCGTTGACTAGGCAAGCCACCCCCAGGAACCACGGCTACTGAATGATCAGATTGTTGAACAGCAGGTCGTCGACCAAGGGCTTGCCTTCTTCTTGCGTCAACACCGCCTGTACCTGTTTGAGCGCTTCCTGACGTAACGCTTCCTTGGCTTCGACCGAGCCGAGACTGGCGTCCGTTTGCTGGGAAAACAGTATGACCAGCTGATTCCGAATGAGCGGCTCATGGTGCTTGACCTTGGCCTCGGCTTCGCTGCCGGTTACTCGCAGCGCGATATCTGCCTTGTAGTACTTGAGCTTACCGTCGGAACCATAGTTGCCGACCAATGCGGGTACCAACCCGTAGTAGACAGTCTTTGCAGCTGCGCCCTCTTCGGGCTCGGGGGAGTTGGCGAATACGGGCAGCGCGAGGCCCAGGGCCAGACAGAGAAGAATGATGCGTTTCACAGAACTGCTCCTAGGGCTATTGGCGCCAGCATACCCAGTGATACGCACGGACCCAAGCCCAGCCTTATGAATTGCCATCAGAGCCGAACATGCTCGTTGCGTCGCCCGAGCAGCCTTCTAGACTGACCGGACACAACCCAGGCCATGAGTGCCATCAGTCCAGATACGACAATAAAAGGAAACTCGATGAAAGCTGTCCTGTGCAAAGCATTCGGCCCGGCCGAAAATCTCGTCGTAGAAGAGTGCGACAGCCCTCAGATCAAGAAGGGCGACGTGCTGCTCGATGTGCACGCAGCGGGCGTCAACTTCCCAGACACACTGATCATCGAGGGCAAGTATCAGTTCAAGCCACCGTTTCCGTTTTCCCCAGGTGGCGAGGCGGCTGGGGTGGTCGCGGCCGTAGGCGAAAAGATTACTCACCTGAAGGTCGGTGACCGCGTCATGGGTCTAACCGGCTGGGGCAGTTTCGCTGAACAGGTCGCGGTACCTGGGCACAACGTATTGCCGATCCCTCAGGAGATGGATTTCGAGACCGCCGCGGCTTTTAGCATGACCTACGGCACCTCGATGCATGCACTGAAGCAGCGCGCCAACCTGCAGCCGGGCGAAACCTTGCTGGTTCTCGGCGCGTCCGGCGGGGTCGGCCTGGCTGCCGTAGAGATCGGCAAGGCAATGGGGGCAAAAGTCATTGCCGCCGCCTCGACTGCCGAGAAGCTGGAAGTGGCAAAAAAAGCAGGAGCTGACGAACTCATCAACTACAGCGAAACCAGCCTCAAGGAAAAGCTGAAAGAGCTTACTGCTGGCCAGGGCGTCGACGTCATCTACGACCCGGTTGGCGGCGCACTGTTCGAAGATGCGTTTCGTAGCATCGCATGGAATGGTCGAATGCTGGTGGTCGGTTTCGCAGCAGGAGATATCCCATCGCTTCCCGCCAACCTGCCACTTCTGAAAGGCGCCTCGCTTGTGGGTGTGTTCTGGGGGTCCTTTGCCCAACGGCAGCCACACGACAACGCGGCCAACTTCAAGCAGCTTTTCGCATGGCACGCCGAGGGCAAGCTGAAGCCACTGGTGTCACAGACATTTGCCCTGGAGCAGGCAGCCGATGCAATCAATACGCTGGGGCAGCGCAAGGCGGTGGGCAAGCTGGTCGTGAAGGTCCGCTAAAGAGGATTCGCTCGTTGCCCACAGCTGTGTGCAACGAGCGGCCTCCGAATCAATGGGCGGTAGCTGGACTCTCGCCGCCCTGCTGCATGCGCGCCATTTCCTGGGCGTAGAGCGCGTCGAAGTTCACCGGCGCCAGCATCAACGCAGGGAAGGAGCCGCGCGTGACTAGGCTGTCGAGTGTTTCCCGCGCATAGGGGAACAGGATATTTGGGCAAAACGCGCCAAGCGTATGGCTCATGGCCTGCGCTTCGAGGCCCTTGATCAGGAAGATACCGGCCTGCTGCACTTCAGCAATGAACGCCACTTCCTCACCGGTCTTGACCGTTACGGAAAGCGTCAGCACCACCTCATGGAAATCACCTTCCAGCGACTTCTGCTTGGTGTTCAGATCCAGCGCAACGCTCGGGTTCCATTCCTGGCGGAAGATTTCCGGACTTTTCGGGGCTTCGAAAGAGAGGTCACGGACATAGATCCGCTGCAGAGAAAACTGCGCGCCCTGCTCTTCCTGACCTGCGGCGGCACCGTTGTTTGCTTGTTCAGTCATGTGAAGCCTTCTTGTTGTGCATGTCGAGTTTGAGTCGCGCCGCCCGTAGCGGGATTTCATCCGCTACCGACAGGCCGTTATTCGAGTCACGCCTGAAGCATCGCGTCCAGGCGGCCAGCCCGCTCCAACGCGTGCAGCTCGTCGCAGCCACCGACGTGTTCGTCACCAATCCAAATCTGCGGGACGGATGTTCGCCCAGCCTTTGCCGCCATTTCCGAGCGCAACGCAGGCTTACCGTCGACGGGGATTTCCTCGTAGCTGACGCCCTTGCGATCAAGCAGGCTCTTGGCCCTGATGCAAAACGGGCACCAGGCGGTGGTGTACATGACGACTTTGGACATAATTATTTAACCACTGGCAGATTTTCGCCGCGCCAGCTGGAAATTCCTCCGGACAGCTTCGCGGCAGTGAAGCCCGCCTTCTGCAGTTCACGGCAGGCCGTTCCGGCGTGCTGGCCCATGGCATCAACGACCACGATGGTCTTGCCCTTGTGCTTTTCCAGCTCGCCCAGTCGGCTGACCAGCTTCTCGTGGGGAATGTTCAATGAGTCGACAATATGGCCCGCGTCGAACTCCTTCTTCGCGCGCACGTCCAACACCACGCCTTCGTCGCGGTTGACCAGACCGGTCAGCTCGCGGTTGCTCAGGCTCTTGCCGCCCTTGCGTGCCTCGGTGATGGCGAGAAGCACCAGCAACACCAAGAAGATGCTGACAAGAACATAGTGGTTAGAGACAAATTCAATCAGGTTAGCGACCATCTAAAGGGTACCCGGGGGATAAAATGCGGGCCAGTATACACAGCCCCCCCACCAGGCTGAACCCTGCGAATCGTGACGCCCAACCGGCCAACTATTAGACTGGCCGCCTTTTTTCGCGACCCCGTGCAAGGAGCCAGACACATGCCCGCCGCGCCCAAACCCCTGGTATTGATCATTCTCGACGGCTTCGGACACAGCGACAATCCTGAATTCAATGCAATCCACGCCGCCAACAAGCCAGTCTATGACCGCCTGCTCGCCAGCCAACCGCACGGACTGATCTCTGGCAGCGGCATGGATGTGGGTCTGCCGGACGGGCAGATGGGCAATTCCGAAGTGGGCCACATGAACCTTGGCGCGGGCCGCGTGGTGTACCAGGACTTCACGAAGGTCACCAAATCCATCCGCGACGGTGAGTTCTTCGAGAACCCCACGATCTGCACCGCCGTCGATAAGGCAGTGGGGGCAGGCAAGGCCGTCCATATCCTCGGCCTGCTGTCCGACGGAGGCGTTCATAGCCACCAGGATCATCTGGTTGCCATGGCTGAGCTGGCTGCCAAGCGCGGCGCCGAAAAAATCTACCTGCACGCCTTTCTTGATGGCCGCGACACGCCGCCGAAGAGCGCACAGCACTCCATCGAATTGATGCAAGCGACCTTCACCCGTCTGGGCAAAGGGCGCGTTGCAAGCCTGATTGGCCGCTACTTCGCCATGGATCGTGACAACCGCTGGGACCGGGTCGAGCAGGCGTACAGCCTGATCGTTGACGGCAAAGCCGACTACCACTCCGATTATGCTGTTGACGGGCTGATCGCCGCCTACGAGCGCGGCGAGAGCGACGAGTTCGTCAAGGCCACCACTATTGGCGAGCCGGTCCGTGTCGAGGACGGCGATGCCGTGGTGTTCATGAACTTCCGCGCCGACCGTGCACGTGAACTGACGCGTTGCTTCGTCGAGCCTGGCTTCAGCGAGTTCCAGCGCGCCCGGGTACCGCAACTGGCTGGCTTCGTCATGCTGACGCAATATGCCGCGAGTATCCCGGCGCCCAGCGCGTTTGCCCCGGAAGGCCTGACCAACGTGCTCGGCGAATATCTCGCCAACAACGGCAAGACCCAACTGCGCATTGCTGAGACCGAGAAGTACGCCCACGTCACTTTCTTCTTCTCCGGCGGTCGCGAGGACCCCTTTGCCGGCGAAGAGCGCATCTTGATTCCGTCTCCGCAAGTTGCCACTTACGACATGCAGCCTGAAATGAGCGCGCCCGAAGTGACTGATCGCATCGTCGAGGCCATCGAGAACCAGCGTTACGACGTGATCATCGTCAACTACGCCAACGGCGACATGGTCGGCCACACCGGCGTTTTCGAGGCCGCGGTCAAGGCCGTGGAATGCCTGGACAAGTGTGTCGGACGGATCGTTGAAGCGTTGGAAAAGGTCGGAGGCGAAGCGCTGATCACCGCCGATCACGGCAACGTCGAGCAGATGGAGGACGTCATGACCGGCCAGGCGCACACCGCCCATACTTGCGAGCCGGTTCCCTTCATCTATGTTGGCAAGCGTAACCTGACCATTCGAGAAGGCGGCGTGCTCGCCGATGTCGCACCGACCATGCTGACGCTGCTTGGCATGCCGGTACCGGCAGAAATGACCGGCCGCTCAATTGTCGAGCTGAGCTGACAGCTGGAAGCTGGAAGCTGGAAGCTGGAAGCCAGGCTGTTACCTCCAGCTATGGGGTTCAAGCTTCCAGCTTGGTTTTTAGGCATACTACGGCAGTCGTTGAACTCACGGTTACGCCCTCTCATGCCCCGTATTCTTCTTGTATTAGCGCTTTTTTGTCTGCTTGGCCCAGCCATGGCCGACGAGCGCGCCGATGCGCGCAAGCAGATCGAAGCGGCGCGCCAGGACGTCGCGGAATTGCAGAAGCTGCTCAAGCAGATCGAACAGGAGAAATCCGCGGTCCAGAAGCAGCTGCAGACGACCGAAAGCGAGATGGGCCAGCTGGAGAAACAGGTCGACTCTTTGCAGCAGGAAATCGATCGCAGCGAAGCCGAGCTGGAACGCCTCAACGACGAGAAAGCCACGCTTGAAGGTGCGCGCCTCGAACAACAGCGCCTGATTGGCATTCAGGCGCGCGCGGCTTATCAGAGCGGCCGCCAGGAATACCTGAAGCTGCTGCTCAACCAACAGAATCCAGAAAAATTCAGCCGCACGCTGACCTACTATGACTATCTCAGCAAAGCCCGCTTCGAGCAGCTCGAAAGCTTTAACGAGACGCTACGCCAACTGGCCGGCGTAGAAGCCGGCATTCAGAAGCAGCAGGCAACACTAGCCGAACAGCAGGACGGCCTCAAACAACGCCGCGAGCAACTGGCCGAAGTCCGCAAGGAGCGTCAGGTAGCGCTGGCCAAACTTGATAAAGACTTGTCCAGCCGCGACCAGAAGCTCAAAGCACGCAAGCAGGAGCAGGCGCAGCTGGAGCGGGTGCTCAAGACCATCGAAGAAACCCTTGCTCGCCAGGCGCGTGAAGCCGAGCAGGCGCGTCAACGCGCGTTAGCCGAGGCCCGCGAGGAACAGGCACGCCAGCAACAGGCCGGCCGCACTCCATCAGCACCGGGCGGCCCAATAGTCTCAAGCGCTGGCGGGAATTTTGGCGGTCCTTTCGCCAAGGCCAAGGGCAAGTTGCCCTGGCCGGTAGACGGAAGATTGGTGGCACGCTATGGCACTCCCCGCGGTGGCGACGCTCGAACCAAGTGGGACGGCGTGCTGATCGGCGCCGACGTTGGTACCCAGGTCCGAGCCGTGCACGGGGGCCGGGTGGTATTCGCTGATTGGTTGCGTGGCGCCGGCCTGTTGGTGATCCTCGATCACGGCAACGGCTACCTGAGCCTTTATGGGCACAACCAGAGCCTGCTGCGTGATGCAGGAGACATCGTCAAGGCGGGCGATCCGATCGCCACCGTAGGAACCAGTGGCGGGCAAGAAGCTGCCGCACTGTATTTCGCCATTCGCCAACAGGGTCGCCCGAGCGATCCGGCACAATGGTGTCGTGCGCAGGGATAAGCCGAGCCGGCTGTTAGCGCGCCCCTCACAACTGGAGTCAAACATGCTGCACCTGTGCCGTTTCGCCCAACCCTCCACCCTAGCCCTGACCGTCATGCTAGGGATGTACGGTAGCGCCTGGGCGCAGCAATCGCCCGCAGAGATCGCGCCAGAACCGCTGCAGCTGAACGCCGCGACCCAAAAAGCGCCGTTGCCGCTGGAGGAGCTGAGGACCTTTGCCGAAGTGCTGGACCGGATCAAGGCCGCATACGTGGAGCCGGTCGACGACAAGACACTTCTGGAAAATGCCATCAAGGGCATGCTCAGCAACCTCGACCCCCATTCCGCCTACCTCGAACCTGATGCCTTTGCCGAACTGCAGGAGAGCACCAGCGGTGAGTTCGGCGGCCTGGGGATCGAAGTCGGGATCGAAGACGGATTCATCAAGGTGGTATCGCCGATCGACGACACCCCAGCATCCAAGGCCGGCATTGAGGCTGGCGATCTGATCGTCAAGATCGACGGCAAGCCGACCAAGGGCATGTCCATGATGGATGCGGTTGGCATGATGCGCGGCAAACCAGGCAGCGATATATCGCTGTCACTGGTGCGTGAGGGCGGCAAGCCGTTCACCGTCAAGCTCAACCGCGCGGTGATCAAGGTCAACAGCGTCAAGAGTCAGCTGCTTGAGCCCGGCTATGGCTACCTACGCGTAACCCAGTTTCAGATCAATACCGGCGAGGAAGTCGGTAAGGCCTTGGCGAGCTTGCGCAAGGAAAATGGCAAGAAGCTCAACGGACTGGTGCTCGACCTGCGCAACAACCCCGGCGGGGTGCTCCAGGCTGCAGTGGAAGTGTCCGACCATTTCTTGACTGATGGCTTGATCGTTTACACCAAGGGGCGCATCGCCAACTCCGAGCTGCGCTTCAACGCAGACGCGGCCGATGCCAGCGAAGGCGTTTCGCTGGTCGTGCTGATCAATGGTGGTAGCGCCTCGGCGTCGGAAATCGTGGCCGGGGCCTTGCAGGATCAGAAGCGTGGTGTAGTCATGGGGACCGACAGCTTTGGAAAAGGCTCGGTGCAGACGGTACTTCCACTGAACAACGATCGTGCACTTAAGCTCACCACCGCGCTCTATTACACACCCAACGGACGCTCAATTCAGGCACAGGGAATCGAGCCGGATATCCGGGTCACCCGTGCCAAACTGACGCGGGAACAAGCTGCGGAAGGCATCCGCGAGGCCGACCTGGCCGGGCACCTCGGCAATGGCAACGGCGGCGCGGAACGTCCTACTACGGCACCGATCGTCAGTGACTCTCCACGCCCTCAGGACGAAGACTACCAACTCGGCCAGGCACTGAATCTGCTCAAGGGGTTGAACCTCACCCGCGGCCAGTAGCGGATGCCTTGGGCTCTAGCTCTGTTAGTAGGGGTTTTGGTCCCGCTCTCGGCAATTGGCGGGGCTACGACTGGCGACAGTAAAACAGCCGCAGCAGATCACCTGGCAACCGTCTCGCGAATGCCGAAGCTGGTGCTGGTAATCGATGACCTTGGGCAGAACGCGGCACGGGATGCACGCGTTCTGGCCCTGCCCGGCCCAGTGGCCATGGCGATTCTGCCGGATACCCAGAACGCCACGGACTTGGCCGAGCGGGCCAAAGCGGCAGGCAAGACCGTCATGTTGCATCTGCCCATGGCCCCCGCTGGCGGGCCTTACGCCTGGCAGCCGCAGCTGCCTTCAGCCGAGCTTGACCGTCGACTGACCAGCGCCCTGGCAAAAGTGCCCCATGCCAGCGGCGTGAACAATCACATGGGCAGCCAGATGACCGACCGGCAGCAGCCCATGGCGTCACTCATGCGGCAGCTGCAACAGCGCCACCTGTTCTTTCTCGACAGCCGTACCAATGCGGCAACCGTTGCAGCCGCGACCGCGCAACGCATCGGCTTGGCGAGCCTGTCGCGTGACATCTTTCTCGATGACGACCCCAGCCCCGAGGCCGTTGCCATGCAGTTTCGGGCGGCCGTACAGCTGGCCCGCAAGCAAGGTTCAGTTGTGGTGATCGGTCATCCACACCCTGCCACACTTGCCCTGTTGGAGCGCGAGCTGCCGAAGCTGGCAGCGCAGGGTATCGATTGGGTGGACATCGGTCAGATGATCGCCACCCGGGGCAACCGCGCCATGGTCGCCCATGGCGCGAACGGCCTGTATCGATAAGTCATCAGAGATAACGGCGCATGATCGCGTCGATAGCGCCGTCGCTCTTCATCTCGTTCAGCGCTTTCTGCAACCGCGTAACGACTTCATCCGGCGTCTGCTTGTTCAGCGCAAGGAACAGCTGCGCGTCGTTAAAGCGCAAAACCGTGGTCAGTCCGCTTACGCCTTCCTGTTTGGCCAGATACGGCCCGACTGGGTCGGTTGTCGCCCATAGGTCTATCTGCCCCTTGAGCAGCTTGCTGATGTTTTCCTGGTCGCGAAGCGAATTGATCGGCTCGAAACCCTTGCTTTCCAGATGCTGGCTAACCGCGTCGTTCTTGTAGGCACCGATTCGGTACTGCTGCGCCTGGTCGAGCGAGCTCAGCCGCATCGGGCTACCGGCCGGGGCCAGCAGTACCCAGCCGGTACTGGCCAGCGGGCCGACCCATTTGAATAGTGGTTCACGCTCGGGTGTGTGGGTGGTGGAGAACAGCCCCTGGTCCGGGTGTTCCAGCGCCTGGTTGTAGATGCGCTCCCAGGGGAAACGCAGCGTCAGGCTGTAGGCGATCCCGGCACGCTTGAACATCTCGCGCACGATCTCGGCGTTAATCCCGCTAATGTTGCGGTCTGCCGCGTAGTTCTTACCGTCCGCCGCCATGTTGAAAGGCGGGAAATTTTCGGTCAGCAGCACCATTTTGTAGTCATCGGGCAGTTCTGCCCTGGCCGACGCAGCCATCAACAGCAACAGCCCGGCCACTAGAATTCGTCTCATCGCTCCCTCCCCGTATGCAAACATCCCAGGCGACACAGCGCTGACAACTGCCAAGCAGCGTCCATGCGTGTGTTCCACCTTTATGAGGTTTAGCAACTTGTGAACCAGGCGCCGTGTAGCCATCCCAGCAATGTGACGAGCCGCACAAGCGATCGAGCCAATTTGCTATCAGCGACGGCTACGCAGCTAAACGAAGGGCTCAGGGGACGGACAGCCCTGCCCGCTAGCTGAGGAGGTTCAGGAAAGCGCTCCGATACAGGGCATCGCAGCGCCACAACGCTGCAAGCGGGAACGCCGGCGTGAGCTGTCGGTGGGCAAACTGACTATAGATAACGGCCGCTGATGGTGTCTAACGTGCCGTCAGCGCGCATCTGCTCCAGCGCAGCCTGCAGCTTGGCTACAGTTGCATCGGGAATACCGAGGTTAAGCGCCAGGTAAAGCTCTGCGCTGTCGAATTTGAGCACCCGCTTAAGGCCGGTCACGCCTTGCTGCTTGGCCAAATAGCGTCCAGCCGGATCGCCCGTTGCCCAGAGCTCGATCGCGCCGCTCTGCAGCTTATCCACGTTGGTTTGATCGCGCAGGACCAGCGACGGCTCCAGCCCCTGCGCCGCGAGGTGCTCGGCAATCGCATCGCCTTTGTATGCGCCGATGCGGTACTGACTGGCCTGTTGCAGGTCGTCTACCTTGATGGTGCTGTCGGCTCGCGCAAGCAGCACCCAATCGTCCGGGCCGATTGGCCCCACCCATTTGAACAGGTCCTCACGCTCGGGCAACCGGGCAGTGACGAATACCCCATAGCCCGGCATGTCCAGGGCCATCTTATAGATGCGCTCCCAGGGGAAACGCAGTGTCAGCGTGTAATCGACGCCGGCGCGCTTGAACATTTCCCGAACGATATCGGCGGCGATACCAGTGATGTTTTCGTCGCGCGCGAAGTTCTTGCCGTCTACCGCCATGTTATAGGGCGGAAAATTCTCGGTGAGCAGGTTGATCGGTTCCGGCGCGGACTGTGCGGCAGAAGCAATCAGCGACAAGCTGACGGCCAGCGTCAACAGCGTGTTCTTGAACATGGCGTAGTTCCTTGATGCGGCAGCCGCTGTATGTGGCGGCTGTGTCCTTGTGTGATTTTAACTGCAGCTCTGAGCATTCCGCGACGCGCCGGTTCAGCGCATTACGATGCCGCAGCTGGCCATGTACGCCTTGGCTTCCGGCACGGTGTACTCGCCGAAATGGAAGATGCTTGCGGCTAGCACCGCATCGGCCTTGCCTTGCAGAACCCCATCCGCCAGATGCTGCAGATTGCCGACCCCACCGGAGGCGATCACCGGAATATGCACCGCTTCGCTGATGGCACGGGTGACGCCCAGGTCATAGCCGCTCTTGACGCCGTCCTGATCCATGCTGGTCAGCAGGATTTCACCGGCGCCCAGCGCTTCCATCTTCTGCGCCCAGAGCACCGCGTCCAGCCCGGTAGGCTTGCGTCCGCCATGGGTGAAGATTTCCCAACGTGGCGTTTCGCCCGGTTTAGAAACCCGCTTGGCGTCGATGGCGACGACGATGCACTGCGAACCGAAGCGATCGGCCGCCTCACCGACAAAATCCGGGGTGAAGACCGCTGCGGTGTTGATCGACACCTTGTCGGCGCCAGCATTGAGCAAGTTACGGATGTCCTGCACGCTGCGCACGCCGCCGCCCACCGTCAGCGGAATGAACACCTGGCTGGCCATCCGCTCCACGGTGTGCAGTGTGGTGTCGCGGTTGTCGACGCTGGCCGTGATGTCGAGAAAGGTGATCTCGTCAGCGCCCTGCTCGTCGTAGCGGCGGGCGATTTCCACCGGGTCACCGGCGTCGCGGATGTTCTCGAACTGGACGCCCTTGACCACGCGGCCATTGTCCACGTCGAGGCAGGGAATGATGCGTTTGGCCAATGCCATGGGGCTATCTCCGGAAGCAGCTTCTTCAAGCCGCAGGCTTCAAGCTGCAAGTAGCGGTAGGGTGGATCACGTTTCACCGATCCACCACTGATCAGCGATTCACTCGTCCTTGTATTTCAGGTCGCAGAGCGCTTGGGCCTCGGCAACATCGAGCGTGCCTTCGTAGATCGCCCGACCGGTGATGGCGCCGACGATCCCGCGGGTGTTGGTGTCGAGCAGCTTCTGGATATCGCCGATGTTATGGATGCCACCGGAGGCGATTACGGGAATGCGGCTAGCGTTGGCCAGGGCCACGGTCGCCTCAACGTTGCAACCCTGCATCATGCCGTCCTTCGCAATGTCGGTGTAGACGATAGCGGACACGCCATCGGCCTCGAAACGACGCGCCAGATCGACCGCCTGCACGCTGGAAACTTCTGCCCAGCCATCAGTGGCGACAAAGCCGTCCTTCGCATCCAGGCCGACAATCACCTTGCCCGGAAAGGCGCGGCAGGCTTCACCGACGAACTCTGGCTGCTTGACCGCTTTGGTACCGATGATCACGTAGCTGACGCCAGCGCGAACGTAATGCTCGATGGTTTCCAGCGAGCGGATGCCACCGCCGATCTGGATCGGCAGGTTCGGGTAGCGCTTGGCGATGGCCGTGACCACCTCGCCATTGACCGGCTGGCCCTCGAAGGCGCCGTTGAGGTCGACCAGGTGCAGACGGCGGCAACCGGCCTCGACCCACTTGGCGGCCATGGCCGCCGGGTCATCGGAGAACACCGTGGCGTCGTCCATCAGCCCTTGACGCAGACGCACGCAGGCGCCGTCTTTAAGATCGATCGCGGGAATAATCAGCATGGCTTGAACCTGTTCAAATCGGGTGTCGGTTAAGGTCAGCTCTTCTCGAGCGCCCACAAGTCGCTTTCGATGCTCTCGAACCTTTCTTTCAGGTGCGTCTGCACGTCGAAAATCGCCTTGTTGTAATACAGCGGAGCAATGTCACGGGCGAAGAGATCGAGCACTTCCTGAGCCTCGAATGAGCCGAGCTCCAGTTCGAAGCGATCCTCCAGAAAGCGTTTGATGATCTGCTGTGCAGCCTGCTCCTGGGCGGTGTCCAGCGTAAGGACCGGTGCCTTGAGCTTCGCCCGGCTCATTACCAGCGGCCATCCCAGGCGGCAAAATTCTGCAGCAACTGCAGGCCATGGGTGTGACTCTTTTCGGGATGGAACTGCACGGCGAAGCGCGAACCATCGGCCAGCGCCGCAGCGAAGTCCTTGCCGTAGTGGCCACGACCTACTACCTGCCGTGGGTTGCCAGCCTCGATGTAATAGCTGTGAACGAAATAGAAGCGGCCATCGGCAGGAATGTTGTGCCAGAGTGGATGGGCAATCGCCTGTTCCATTTCGTTCCAGCCCATGTGCGGCACCTTGAGGCGCTCGCCGTCTTCCTCAAGATCCTTACCGAAGAAGCGAACCTGGCCGGGAAAAAGGCCGATGCAGTCGACGCCGCCGTTTTCCTCGCTGCGCTCCATCAGTGCCTGCATACCCACGCAGATACCGAGGAACGGCCGATCGACACTGACTTCCCGAACCAGCTCGTCGAAGCCCAGGCGGCGGATCTCTGCCATGCAATCGCGAATTGCACCCACACCCGGAAAGACCACACGATCAGCCTCTCGGATCACCTGCGCATCGCTGGTAATCAGTACCCGCCCGGCACCGACGTGCTCGAGCGCCTTGGCGACCGAATGCAGGTTGCCCATGCCGTAATCGATGACTGCAACGGTCTGCATTACAGGCAACCCTTGGTCGACGGCATCTGCCCAGCCATGCGCTCATCCAGCGTCACTGCCATGCGCAGCGCGCGGCCGAAGGCCTTGAACACGGTTTCGATCTGATGGTGGGTGTTGTGCCCGCGCAGATTGTCGATGTGCAGGGTGACCAAGGCGTGGTTGACGAAGCCCTGGAAAAATTCCTGAAACAGATCGACATCGAAGCCGCCAACCGTGGCGCGGGTGTAGGGAACATGCATCTGCAGCCCTGGGCGCCCGGAAAAGTCGATGACGACCCGCGACAGCGCCTCATCGAGAGGAACGTAGGAATGCCCGTAACGGGTCATGCCTTTTTTGTCGCCAACGGCCTTGGCAAACGCCTGGCCGAGGGTGATGCCGACGTCTTCCACGGTGTGGTGATCGTCGATATGCAGATCGCCCTGGCATTCGATGTCCAGATCGATCAATCCGTGACGGGCGATCTGATCGAGCATGTGCTCGAGAAATGGCACGCCGATGGCGAAGCGGCTCTTGCCGGTGCCGTCCAGGTTGATGGTGGCCTTGACCTGGGTTTCCAGGGTGTTGCGCTCTACGCAAGCCGTACGTTCGGACATCAACAGCTCCGCTGATCGTGGGGCGAAAAATGAGCCGCATTATAGGCCCAAACCCACCCTCGTCGATACGCGCCCAGTGGCTCGGCTGCTACAGCCAGTCGCCGGCAGCTGTCGTGCGCCGGTAAGCCGGCACGGTTATGCTGCGGACATCCAAATCAGCACCGCAGGTCACCATGCCCGTATCAGTTGAAGCCGTAACCGAGCCCAGCCAGCAAGACCGCACCGATCTGGTGAAAATTTTTGCCGATGCACCGAGCTGGCTACTCGCGCCCCACGCAGACGCCGCAGCATTGATCGAGGCGGGACTGGCCGATCGCAGCCTTATCGCCGGTCGCTTTAACGACCGCCTGCTCGGCGCCGCCCTGCTGCAGCGCGACGGGTCCCACTGGTGCCTCTCGCATCTGTGCGTGCGCGAGATCACGCGACGTCGCGGCGTGGGCAGGCGGATCCTCGAAGAGAGCCAGCGCCTAGCTCGGGAAGCCGGAAAAGAGTTGCATCTGGCGGCACCGGCAGATCACCTAGAAGCTCAAGCATTGGCCGCACGGGCACATTTGCCGCTGGACTCCATCTAGCGATCGATCAGCGTTTCGTCGCGAAGCCGCAACCGACACGGTGCGTGCCAATGCCACCGGCGCGCATAGGAACCCAGGCGCCGCTAGCCACTCCAACGCCAGCCACGGCAAACAGCCATGGCGCCCGGCGTTATACTCGCTGCTTTTGAAATGCCAAACACAAAGGACCTGTCCATGAAATCGCTCGGCAAGATCCTGGGCCTGGTAATCCTCGGGTTGCTGCTCCTTATCGTCGCACTGGGCTTTGCCCTCACGCATTTGTTCGACCCCAACGACTATAAGGACGAGATCCGAGCACTTGCTCGCGAAAAGGCCGGGCTCGAACTGGACATCGCCGGCGACATCGGCTGGAGCCTGTTCCCCTGGCTGGGCCTGGAATTGCACGACACCACCCTGGCCAGCGTGCAAACACCCGAACAACCCTTTGCCGACCTGCGAATGCTTGGTCTTTCGGTCCGGGTGCTGCCGTTGCTGAGCCGCGAAGTGCAGATGAGCGACATCACGCTCAACGGACTCAATCTGACGCTCAACCGCGACGAGAAGGGCCGCGGCAACTGGGAAGGTGTGGGCCGTCCAACCACTAGCGAAACGCCACCCGACAATGCAGCAGCGCAACCGGCAGAGCCCTCCACCGACGAACAGCCGTCCGACAACACCAGGCGTCCCCTGCAATTGGACATCGACAGCCTGACCATCAGCGATGCAAGGGTGACCTACCATGATGCGCAAAGCGGGCAGCAGTTCAGCGCCGAAGGCATCGAGCTAACCACGGGGGCCATTCGCGAAGCCACTTCGATTCCGGTCAAGCTCAACGCCTTTTTCGGCAGCAACAAGCCGGTGATGCGCGCTCGCACCGAATTGCAGGGCGCGTTGCGCTTCGATACCAAATTGCAGCGCTATCAGCTGGAGGACCTGCGCTTGAGCGGTGAGGCCTCCGGCGAGCCGTTACAGGGCAAGACTCTCTCGTTTAGCGCACAAGGCCAGCTGCTGGCCGACCTGGCGGCCGACATCGCCGAGTGGACCAGCCTTAAGTTCACCGCCAACCAGTTACGCGGTCTTGGCGAGCTGAAAGCCCGCGACCTGCAGAACCAACCGAAGATCAGCGGGGCACTTTCAATTGCGGAATTCAACCTGCGCGAATTCCTCGAGAGTATCGGCCAACAGCTCCCGGCCATGGCCGACAACACCGCGCTGGGCAAGGCCGAGTTGGTCACCCGTCTTGCCGGCACCCCGACTAGCCTGACCTTCGAAGAGCTCAATCTGAAGTTGGACGGCAGCACCTTCACCGGCCAGATCGCAGTCAGCGATTTCGCCAAGCAATCGTTGCGAGTCGACCTCAGTGGCGACCAGTTCAATCTCGATCGCTACCTCCCCCCACCAGGAAAGGATGATGCGGCTGCCGCCGCGCGCCAGAGCGAGGTCAAGGCCACCGAAGCGGCTGTGATAGGCAGCGGCACGACTCCGCTGCCTGACAAACCAACCCAGCAAGCCTGGAGCAGCGCGACCGTCCTGCCGGTCGGCTCACTGCGCAGCCTGGATACGCGCGTCAATTTGAACATCGACAACCTCACTGCAATGAAGCTGCCGCTCGATAACTTTGCCCTCAAGGCACGCACTGCGGGCGGGCTGCTGACGCTAGAGCAGTTGCGCGGAGGGCTCTACAACGGCCGACTGGAAGCCTCGGCAAGCCTCGACGTTCGACCACAGATACCGTTGCTCACTGCCCAGACCCGCATGGCGCACGTCCCGATCGAAGGCCTGCTGCAAAGCCAGGGCGAACAGGTGGTGATCAAGGGCTTGCTTAACCTGGACAGCGATCTACGCACTCAGGGCAACAGCCAGCAAGCCTGGATCGACAACCTCAACGGCAAGATCGGCTTCATCATCGACAACGGCGTCCTCGTCGACGCCAACCTCGAGCAGCAGCTCTGCCGCGCCATCGCCACCCTCAATCGCAAGCCGCTTAGCAGCGAGCCGCGCGGCAAGGACACGCCGTTCCGCGAATTGAAAGGCAACCTCACCCTACGCAATGGCGTCGCCAGCAACCCGGACCTGAAAGTCAGCATTCCCGGCCTCACGGTAAACGGCAACGGCGATGTGGACCTGCGCGTACTCGGCATGGACTACCGCGTCGGCATCGTCATCGAGGGCGACAAGGGCGAGATGCCAGACCCGGCCTGTGCGGTCAACGAGCGTTACGTCGGTATCGAATGGCCGCTGCGCTGCCGCGGGCCTTTGGAACTGGGCGCCAAGGCCTGTCGATTCGACAATGACCGCCTCGGCAAAATCGCCGCCCGACTAGCGGGTGACAAGCTCAACCAGACCATCGAAGAGAAGCTGGGCGACAAAGTCAGTCCTGAACTTAAGGACGCACTGAAAGGCCTGTTCAATCGATGACATCACAAGCACTGGGCGACGAGCAGTTCGGCGCTGCCGTTCTCGACTGGTACGACCGCCACGGGCGCAAGGATCTGCCCTGGCAGCAAGGCATCACGCCCTACCGCGTGTGGGTATCGGAGATCATGCTGCAGCAGACGCAGGTCAGCACCGTGCTTGGCTACTTCGATCGCTTCATGGATGCGCTGCCGACGGTCGAGGCACTGGCTAATGCCGACGAAGATGAAGTACTGCACCTGTGGACCGGGCTCGGTTACTACAGCCGCGCGCGCAACCTGCACAAGACTGCCAAGCTGATCGTCGGCAAGCACGGCGGTGAATTTCCTCGAGACGTGGAACAGCTGTCCGAACTGCCGGGCATTGGACGCTCCACTGCCGGAGCCATTGCCAGCCTGAGCATGGGCCTGCGGGCACCGATTCTGGACGGCAACGTCAAGCGCGTCCTGGCACGTTATGTCGCCCAGCAGGGCTACCCCGGCGAACCGAAAGTCGCCAAGCAACTCTGGGAAGTGGCCGAACGGCTGACCCCGCAGAACCGGGTCAACCACTACACACAGGCGATGATGGATCTGGGCGCCACACTCTGCACGCGCAGCAAACCCAGCTGCCTGCTCTGCCCGCTGAAGGCAGGCTGCCGCGCTCATCTGCTGGGCCGGGAAACCGAATTCCCGGTGCCTAAACCTCGCAAAGCTTTGCCACAGAAGCGCACCCTAATGCCCTTGTTGGCCAATCCCGATGGCGCGATCCTGCTTTACCGTCGCCCATCGACGGGTCTCTGGGGCGGGCTCTGGAGCCTGCCGGAGCTGGACGACCTAGCAGCGCTCGACCCGCTCGCCCAACGCCACGCCCTACAACTTCAAGAGCGTCGCGAGTTGCCGGGCCTGACCCACACCTTCAGCCACTTCCAACTAGCCATTGAGCCTTGGCTGATCAGGGTCAAGTCCGAGGCCCACGCCGTGGCCGAGCCAGACTGGCTCTGGTATAACCTCGCCACCCCGCCGCGACTGGGGCTTGCCGCCCCGGTAAAGACGCTGCTCAAGCGCGCCGCTGCCGAATTGAACGCAGGAGAGATGTCATGACCCGCACCGTGAACTGCCGCAAGTACAAAGAAGAACTCCCCGGCCTAGAGCGCCCACCCTACCCTGGCGCCAAGGGCGAAGACATCTATAACAACGTATCGAAAAAGGCCTGGGACGATTGGCAGAAGCATCAAACCATGCTGATCAACGAACGCCGGCTGAACATGATGAACGCCGAAGACCGCAAATTCTTGCAAACCGAGATGGACAAATTTCTTTCGGGCGAAGAGTACGCACAGGCCGAAGGCTACGTCCCGCCAAGTGAATGATGGCGGGGATGGGCGACACGCTCAGCGACGTCCTACCCAACCCAGGCCAACCGTTTTAAACCACAAACGCCGGCATTCATCGCTAAATGCCCGTTCTTGCTAAATATTTCCAAAGCCGCGCTTGACAGACAAAAGCCAAATCCGTCTAATAGCGCCCCGTTGCCCAGGTAGCTCAGTCGGTAGAGCAGGGGATTGAAAATCCCCGTGTCGGCGGTTCGATTCCGTCCCTGGGCACCATCTATTAATTTCAGGTGGTGCCAAAACCACCCGAAAGCCCACAAGAAGCCCGCCTAGTGCGGGCTTTTTGTTGCCCAAAAAACTTGCCCATCCATCAGCCCTCAATCCCAGCGGCACTTGGCCTGATTCAGTTCACGGTTCGTCATTTGCGAACGTAACTCCGGCTTGTTCATGAGACATGGCTCCGGTTCGGCAACCAATCCGACTGTTACGCTCCCGCGCCCGCCCGACCCCTACGGATGCCGTGATGCTGCGCGCTTTAGTAACTTCTTTGCTCTTTTCAGCCCTGCCTGCATTTGCGGCGTCGTTCGATTGCCGAGTGACAGGTATTGCAAATGGCGACACCTTCAGCTGCCTTGATGCTTCAGGTGAGCATGTCAGGGTGAAGTTAGCCGAGATCGATACCCCGGAGCTCCAACAACCTTATGGGAGCCAGGCGCGCCAAGCACTTGCCAGTTATATCTTCGGCAAAACCGTGACGCTGACAGCTAAGGGTCGCGACGATGCCGGACGGACATTGGCGCGGGTGAGGGCCGGTGACAGTGAGATCAATTCCGAATTGGTCAGGACTGGAAATGCATGGGCCAACCGCGGCCACCTGGATGACCGGGCGCTTCTCAATCTGGAGGCAGTCGCGCGCGAGCTTGGGCGGGGCCTGTGGTCGTTACCCAAAGCGGATCAGCTGCCTCCATGGGAATGGCGCGAGCAGCAACGCAGAAGCCGCTGATACGAATCGCTCATAACTGACCGGCGTAACAGCCAGCGCACAGCGCAAACAACTAGCAACACAATCTTAATGCAAGTCATTTGCATTTAGTTTAACTTCTCGCTCCCCACGAAAAACACCAACATCGGGAGCCTTCACGTGTTTCGCAAAACCTGTCTGTGTCTGTCTGTATCCCTAGCGACTCTTTCGTTCTCGTCGATGCCTGCGCTGGCCGATGAAGCCACCGAGCTGGAAGCTGTCACCATCAGTGCGACACGTGCCAGAAGCGAAGCTGGAAAGACGCCGCAAAAGATCACTGTGATCAATCGCGAGCAGATCGAACAGCAGCTGGCGATCACCTCGGACCACGGCGCAGTACTGAGCAACCTGATTCCCTCCTACTCGCCGAGCCGCCAGAAGATGAGCAGCGCGGGCGAAACCTTTCGTGGCCGCTCGGCGCTGATCCTAATCGATGGCGTACCGCAATCGACGCCTCTGCGTGACAGTCAGCGTGACGGCTACACCATTGATCTTTCGATGGTAGAACGCATCGAGGTGATTCACGGCGCCAGTGCCGAGCATGGTCTCGGCGCCACCGGCGGCATCATCAACTACGTTACCCGTCGCCCAGAAAGCGGAACGTTGCGCCAGCACGCCGGGATCAGCTTCACCGCGCCTACCGATTACGAGTCAGAAGGGCTTGGCTACAAGCTGGACTATCGGGTCGAGGGCACACAGGGCAACTTTGACTATCTGGTTGGCACCAGCTGGCAGACCCAGGGGATGTTCTACGACGCGAATGGCGACCTGATCGGCGTCGACGATACCCAGGGCGACGTGATGGATTCCACCAGCACCGACCTGTTGGTCAAGCTCGGCTACTGGCTCGACGACAACCAGAACATCGGCCTGATGGTCAATCGCTACGAGGTCGAAGGCGAGCACGAATACGTCAACGTGCCCGGCAATGCCGATGCCGGTATTCCCGCGACCTCGCGCAAGGGCGATCCTCAGGGCGAGGCGCCACAGAACGAAGTGCTAGCCACCAGTCTCTCCTACAAACATGCCGATCTGTACGGCAACGAGCTGGGCCTGCAGTTATATACCCAGCGCTTCCGCGCACGTTTCGGCGGTGGCACCAACGGCACCTTTCAGGACGCCGGCATCGCACCGGTCGGCACGCTGTTCGACCAATCACAGAACGAGTCGGACAAGATCGGCGGCAAGCTGACGCTCAGCCGTGACGGCCTGCTCGACAACCACCTGATGCTCACCGGCGGTCTCGACGTGCTGCAAGACACCACCAGCCAGCAACTGATCCTGACCGATCGCGAGTGGGTGCCGGAAACCGTTTTTCGCAACTATGCCCCCTTCCTCCAGGCGGAAATCAGGGCGCTGGAAGACCTGACCCTTTTCGCCGGGGTTCGCCACGAGTTCGCGGATCTGGATGTGGACAGCTTCAGCACCATCGCCTCAACCAACCCAGGCCTCGGAGGTGTGGATGTTGAAGGCGGCAATCCGACCTTCGAAGAAACCCTCTACAACGCGGGTTTGGTCTGGCAGATAACCGACTGGGTCCAGCTGTTCGGCAACTACTCCGAAGGGTTCGGCATGCCGGATGTGGGCCGCGTATTGCGTGGCATCGGCACGCCGGGCACAAGCGTCGACAACTTTCTCGACCTGCAACCAGTGGTCACTGAAAACCGCGAGATCGGCTTTCGCCTGAACCATGGTCCGTTCGATGCAGAGATCAGCTCCTACGAGTCCGACGCCGAGCTCGGATCGCGTCTGGACAGCGTGGGCGGGGTTTACCAGATTCGGCGCGAGCGCACCGAAATCGACGGCGTCGAATTCACCGGCGGTTGGCAGGTCAACGACGCGCATCGCCTGAAGCTGATGTACGCCCAGGTCGATGGCCGTTCCGATACCGATGGCGACGGCAAGGTCGATACCGACCTCAACGGCGCCAACATCTCCCCGGACCGTTACGGCGCCAGCTGGCAGGCCAACTGGACCGACGAGCTGCATAGCCTGCTGCAGGCAAACCATTACGCCAGCCGCGATTTCGACACGCCCGGCCTGGAGTTCGAGGGCTACACGCTGGTTGATGCCTACGTGGGCTATCGTCTGCCGCTCGGCGAAGTCAGCTTAGGGGTTGAGAACCTGCTTAACCGTGACTATCTGACGTACTACTCGCAGGCCGCCAATACCGGTTCGAAAGTCACCCGCAACGGTCGCGTATTCAACGGCCGCGGGCGCACCCTCACGCTCGGATACCAAGTCAGTTTCTAAGCCATGGGCGCAGCGACGCAGAAGCAAAACGTGAAGACCGCCGCGGACCGCCGGACCGGACGCGGCACGCTGATGCTACGTGTCGTCGCAGCGATTGGTGGCGGCTATGCCTGCACGGCAGCGCTGGCCTCCGCTGGCGCTCAACTGCTGGTGCTGGCCGGAGGTATGGCGCGCAGCGAAGCGGTGTTCCTGGTCGCCATGCTGGGGTTTGTCCTGTACCTCGCATTGCTGCTGTGGAGCTTTACGGAGGCTAGCGTCTGGCGGGTCTGGGCCTGGCTGTCGGTAGGCATCGTGATAGGCGTGGGGCTGTCTTACGGGCTGGCTCCATCGCTGGTCGAGTACTGAGATGGCGCCAGGCAAAGGCTTTCGCCAATCAATGAGCTGGCTGCATACCTGGGCGGGCGTACTGCTCGGTAGCCTGCTGCTAGCAATCTTCTGGACCGGCTCGCTGTCAGTGTTCGATCGGGAAATCGACCGCTGGATGCAACCCGGTACCCGCCTGGCGGAACCGCCACCGCAGGTGTCGCTCGATCGGCTGGTTCTGCCACATGCAAAAAACTTGGCCCCCGACGCGCCAGTCTGGACGATTAACCTGCCGACCCCACGCGTACCGGTGCTGCAACTCGATTATGAGGACCCGCAGCATGGGCGGGTGCGCCGCTACATCAACCCGCACACCGGCGAGTTGATTGCCGACCAAGGCAGCTGGGGCGGTACCCGCTTCATCTTCCCGTTCCATTTCAGCCTGCATCTGAACTGGCGCAGCGTCGGCTACTGGCTGGTCGGTGCCGCTGCAATGGGCATGCTGGTGCTGCTGGTGTCGGGCGTTGTAGCGCACCGAAAGCTGATTGCCGAGTTCTTCACCTTTCGCCCCCGCAAGCGACTGCAGCGCAGCCTGCTCGATTTGCACAACCTCACCGGCGTAGTGGTACTACCTTTTCATTTCATGATCAGCCTGTCCGGACTGGTCATTTTCTGCCTGATCTACTTTCCCAGCGTCGCTCAGGCCCTTTACCCGAACGACCAGGCGCAGCTGAAGCTTGAGGCATTAGGCACCTATTCCCGCCCGCCGTCCGGCCTATCCACTGACATCGCGTCGCTAGACACGATGCTGGCCAGCGCACAGGCGATCTGGACGAGCCAAGGCAAGCCCGGCGGGGCCTATCTGGTCCGCGTCCGGAATCCCTTTGATCGCAACGGACATGTCGAGATCCGCCGTGCTCATAGCCAGGCTGTAACGATGAATGCCGACCGGCTGACCTTCGATGTGACCACCGGCGCGCTGCTTCACCAGCACTCGGCGGCGCCCATCGCCGGGGTTCAACGCTTCCTGACGGGCCTGCATTTCATCCAGTTCGATCACTGGACGCTGCGTTGGCTGTACTTCGCCGGCGGTCTGGCCGGCTGTGTGCTGATCGGTAGCGGCCTGTTGTTCTGGACCGGCTCGCGGCGGGCCAGGCACGAGCGTCAAGGACGGATTGGGGTGCGCCTGGTCGAAGCACTGAGTGTGACGGCGGGCCCCGGGCTAATCATTGCCACCCTGACCTTTTTTGTTGCCAATCGCCTGCTGCCACTGGACGGGCCGGTAACCGGCAATCAGCGCGCAGTGCTGGAGGGTTGGGTGTTCTTCGTGAGCTGGCTCACGACCATGGCTCACGCCGCGTGGTACCCGGCCCAGGCTTGGCGCCGTCAGTTGCAGGCCGTCGGCGGATTGGCCATCGCCTGCGTACTGCTGAATGGGCTCACAACCGGCGATCATTTGCTCCATAGCCTGTGGCACGGCAAGGCTGCCATCGCCGGCATGGACCTGATGCTGCTGGCACTCGCTGGCTCCTGCCTGCTGGCGGCACGACGAATTCGCCTGACCTGTCAGGCACGCCAGTCGAACAGTCCTCCCGAACCTGAGGCGCAGCGGCATGCCTGACTGGCTCGGCTCAGTGCTGGCGTTCTTCCTGTGCTATCTCGCTTTCGCACTGTTAGCGCTCTGTCAGCAGGCGCATCGCAAGGGAGTCGACCCCAGCGCTTGCATCCCGACTGCGGGCGGCCAACGAATGCGAGCGCTTTGCGCGACCCTGTGCTTGTTCACGGCATTGGCGCTGCTGCTAGCCGGACAGGGCGGGGGCTTCGGTACAGTCCTGTGGGTACTGCTGGCTAGCGCGGCAGCCTTTAGCCTCGCGCTGACCCTTGCCTGGAAGCCCGCTTGGTTGCGCCCATTGCTTCAGGCCTGCTGCCTGCTTGGAGGGCAGGTATCGCACCAAACATAGATGCGCCGACTTAATCTCGGCTAGGCTAACAGCGACGACAGCGCAGGTCGCAAACCTGCCCCGGCTGCCATGCAGCCGCCAAGGAAAGGCCGGACACCTCGCAAGGAGCAAGCCATGCAAAGGGTTCTCTCGATTCTGCTGATCGGGTTGCTGTCGATCGCCACTCAAACCGGTGCGGCGCAGTGGCGCTTCGTGACTGAGGACTTCCCGCCCTTTACTTACCCTGCGCAAGGCTCGGTCAGCTCCGCTGCAGGAGCCAATGCCGGCGGCCCGCTGGTGGAGGTGGTACAAACAGTCTGCGCCCGTTTGCAGCAGGACTGCTCAATCGCTCTATACCCCTGGCGGCGTGCCCTGCGGCTGGCCGAGCAGGGACAGGCGGATGGCATTTTCACGCTGGTACGGTCACCGCAACGTGAGCAGATTTTCCACATCAGTCGGATGCTGGTCACGTCACGCTACAGCGTCTTCGCCCGCACCGACAGCAGCTTTGTCTTCAATCAACCGAGCGACTTAGCTGGCCGACTGGTCGGGGTCTACGGGCCTTCCGGGACGTCCTATGTGCTATCCGAGCGCCTCAAGTCGGTACCTGATGTACGCCTGCACCTCACTGCCGATAACCGTCGCCTGCTGCGCATGTTGCAGTCCGGACGTTTCGGCAAGGAGGGTCTGGCGGTGCTCAATCAGGATGTTGCCTGGCACCTGATCGATGATGAGCAGCTTACAGGCGTGCGTGAGGCTGGCGAGATGGGCCCGATCACCTATGGCATCGGGTTGTCACGCAGCACCATAAGCGAGGCGCAGTTCAAGGCGTTCGAGCAAGCACTGGATGAGGCGATTGCCGACGGTACGGTGCCCGCGATCTTGCGTCGTCACCAGCTCGAACCCGCCTACTGAGCCAAACCCTAGCAGCTCAGCCGATGCAACGACGTGACGTCGCAGGCGAGCCGGCCTACTACGTCGTCAGTGCTGCAATCTGCAAGACAATTCCTCCGCATGAACATGATCTGGTGAGTATTCGCAGCCAAATCGCCGTCTACCCTTTCAGATAGCAGTTTCGCTTTGGGAGCCATAGCGCGTTTTCCATCCCACCCGCCAACCGGAGGCCAGCATCCTCATGGAAGCAGACAAAAAGCTACCCAGGTCCATCATTCTCTTTCCCGTGTTCATTCCAGCGGTGGTGGTCACCCTGCTGCTGGTCGTCGGCACGATCAGCAACCCGGACCTGGCCGGCGAGGTGTTCAGCTCGACGCTGGCCTTCATCACCACCAACTTCGGCTGGTTCTACATGCTCTCGGTGGCGTTCTTCCTGGTGTTCATCGTCGGCATCGCGATGACGCCCTGGGGCAACATCAAGCTAGGACCGGATCACGCAGAGCCGCAATACAGCTTCCCGGCGTGGTTCGCCATGCTGTTCTCCGCAGGCTACGGCATCGCGCTGCTGTTCTTCGGCGTAGCCGAACCGGTGCTGCACTACGCCTCGCCTCCAGCTGGCGCGGCGGAGACTGTAGACTCCGCCAAGCAGGCGATGCAGATCGCGTTTTTCCACTGGGGCTTCCACATCTGGGCCATCTACGGGCTGACGGGGCTGGTGCTGGCTTATTTCTCGTTCCGCCACGGCTTGCCGCTGTCCATGCGCTCGGCGCTGTACCCGATCATTGGCGAGCGAATTTATGGCCCGATCGGTCACGTGGTGGACGTGTTCGCCATTCTCGGCACCTTGTTCGGCATTGCCACGACGCTCGGCTTGTCGGTCACTCAGATCAACGCAGGTATCAATTACCTTTGGCCCTCGATTCCGATCAGCATCAACGTGCAGATCATCGCCATCGCGATCATCACCGGTCTGGCGATCTGCTCGGTGGTCGCCGGTCTCGACAAGGGCGTGAAGAACCTGTCGCTGCTGAACATGATCCTGGCGATCGGCCTGATGCTGTTCGTCTTTCTGGTCGGTCCGAGCATCTTCATCCTTGAAACCTTTCTGCAGAACACCGGCAGTTACCTGAACAACATCATCGAACGCACCTTCAACCTCCAGGCCTATTCGCGAAGTGACTGGATCGGCAACTGGACCTTGTTCATCTTTGGCTGGACCATCGCCTGGTCGCCCTTCGTTGGTCTGTTCATCGCCAAGATCAGCCGCGGCCGGACCATCCGCCAGTTCGTCTTCGGCGTGATGTTCGTGCCGACCATCTTCACCTTTCTCTGGTTCTCGGTATTCGGCGATACCGCGCTGCATCTGATCATGGTCGAAGGCTATACATCACTGATCACTGACGTGCAGGCCGATAACGCCATCGCGCTGTTCAAGCTGTTCGAGCTGCTGCCAATGACGTCGATCGCCTCGTTCCTGGCGGTGGTGCTGATCATTACCTTCTTCGTCACCTCGTCCGACTCCGGCTCACTGGTTATCGACTCCCTGGCGGCAGGCGGCGCCAGTCACACACCGGTCTGGCAGCGGGTGTTCTGGGCCAGTATCGAAGGCGTGGTCGCCGCTGCGCTGCTCCTGGCGGGCGGGCTCAGCGCCCTGCAAACCATGACCATCGCCAGTGCCCTGCCCTTTGCCATCATCATGATGATTGCGGCGCTGGGCATGTGGCGCGCGCTGGTAATCGAAGGGCACCATGAAACCAGTCTGCAAAATCATATGCAGAGCAGCCGACTGGCCAGCAATGCCGGTCCGGGCCTGTGGAAGAAGCGTCTGGCCGGCATGGTCAGCTTTCCCGATCGCGAGCACGTCGACGCGTTCATGAGCAGTACCGTCCTCAAGGCCATGCGCCGTGTGCAGCGTGAGCTTGGCGGCCAGGAGTGGAACGCCGAGGTGCATACCGACGAAGCCAACTCGCGGGTGTATCTGGAAGTAATCAAGGAGGACCAGGTGGACTTCGTCTATGAGATCCGCGCGGTCGGTTACGCCATGCCGGCGTTCGCCCTGTCCGAGGGACCAGACACGGACGAGCAGTACTACCGCGCCGAGGTGTTCCTGCGCCGCGGGGGTCAGCACTACGACATCTACGGGTACGACCAGGCTGACATCATCAGCGACATCCTCGATCAGTTCGAGAAGTACCTGCACTTCCTGCATATCTCGCCCGGCAGCCTGCCGTGGAAAATGGGCGAGCACGACGAGATGCTCACCGGCGATCCCGATCTGCCGAAGAGCGACCCGACCTAAAGGGTTCGAACAGCTAGTCGCCGGCCCACCAAGCAGGGGCCGGCCAGCCGTTTGTCACCCGAACCTGCCGCCATATCAGGCGGGTGACGTCAATTTCATCTATATAGGTAAGGGCACATTGGCCTTGGCAGATACCGTGACCAGCCGGTCACTGCGCTCGGGGCCGCGCCGCGCTTGGCGCATGCCCCCTCGCATGCTAGGTTTGCGCCTCGCCAGGACGGCGAGCAGTTGGCCGGAGCGCAATTTACATAGAAACGAGCCAGGCAATGACCGGGTTCGAGAAGAGGAAGCTCTATGGCCGAGGCCATACCTGCACTGGAAATTCGTAATCTGCACAAGCGCTACGGCGATCTGGAAGTTCTCAAAGGGATCTCGCTGACCGCCCGCGATGGCGACGTCATCTCGATCCTCGGCTCGTCCGGCTCTGGGAAATCCACCTTCCTGCGCTGCATCAACCTGCTGGAAAACCCCAACGAGGGCGAGATCATCGTCGCGGGCGAGCAGCTGCGCCTCAAGCGCGCCAAAGACGGTGATCTGGTCGCTGCAGACGCCAAGCAGATCAACCAGATGCGCAGCAAGCTGGGCTTCGTGTTCCAGAATTTCAATCTCTGGCCGCACATGAGCGTGCTCGACAACATCATCGAGGCGCCGCGTCGCGTCCTGGGCCAGAGCAAGGCCGAAGCCACCGAAACGGCCGAGGCACTGCTGGCCAAGGTGGGAATAGCCGACAAGCGCCACGTTTACCCGAACCAGCTGTCCGGTGGCCAGCAGCAGCGCGCTGCGATTGCGCGCACCCTGGCGATGCAGCCCCAGGTAATCCTGTTCGACGAACCCACCTCGGCGCTCGATCCGGAAATGGTACAAGAAGTGCTTGCAGTGATCCGGTCGCTGGCCGATGAGGGCCGAACCATGCTGCTGGTCACTCATGAAATGAACTTCGCCAAGCAGGTCTCCAGTGAGGTGGTCTTCCTCCACCAGGGCCTGGTCGAAGAGCAAGGAACGCCGGAGCAGGTGTTCGACAACCCCCAATCGGCACGCTGTAAACAGTTCATGTCCAGCCATCGCTAATGGAGCAACACACCGCATGAAAAGCTATAAGAAGATTCTGCTGACTGCCGCCGCCACCCTGATGCTCGGCGCCAACGCCTTCGCCGCCGACAAGCTGCGCATCGGTACCGAGGGTGCCTACCCACCCTTCAACCTGATCGACTCCAGCGGTCAGGTGGTCGGCTTCGACCTCGACATCGCTCACGCCCTGTGCGCCAAGATGGAAGTGGAATGCGAAGTGGTCACCTCCGATTGGGACGGCATCATCCCCGCCCTGAACGCCGGCAAGTTCGATTTCCTCGCGGCTTCGATGTCCGTCACCGAGGAACGCAAGAACGCTGTCGACTTCACCGATCACTACTACACCAACAAGCTGCAGTTCGTGGCGCCGAAGTCGGTCGATTTCAAGACTGACGAAAGCTACCTGGAAGGCAAGACCATCGGCGCTCAGCGGGCCACCATCGCCGGCACCTGGCTCGAAGACAACATGGACGACGTAGTCGACATCAAGCTCTACGACACCCAGGAAAATGCCTACCTCGACCTCGCCTCGGGCCGCGTCGACGGCATCCTCGCAGACTCTTTCGTGCAGTGGGAATGGCTCAAGAGCGATGCCGGCAAGGATTTCGAGTTCAAGGGTGAGCCGGTTTTCGACAACGACAAGATCGCTATCGCCGTGCGCAAGGGCAACGATGAGCTGCGCCAAAAGCTGAACAAGGCGCTGGCTGAAATCCGAGCCGATGGCACCTACGAGAAGATCAACGCCAAGTACTTCCCTTTCAACATCTACTGATCCGTCTGAATCAAAGCCCGGCCACCAATAATGGTAGGCCGGGCTTTGGTGTTTGAGCCTATATGATTCCCGACCTTCACGGATTCGGTCCGGCGCTGATCGCCGGTACCTGGATGACCATTCAGCTGGCCGTAGCATCCCTGGCCTTGGGCCTGGTGCTCGGCTTGCTCGGCGCACTTGCCAAGACATCGCCATACGCCACCCTGCGCTGGGTGGGCGGCACTTATTCGACCATCGTTCGCGGCGTTCCCGAACTGCTCTGGGTACTGCTGATCTATTTCGGCACCATCGGCTTGGTACGCGGCATCGGCGAGCTCTTCGGCATCGAGAATCTGGCTCTCAGCCCATTTGCTGCCGGTACTATCGCCCTCGGCCTGTGCTTCGGCGCTTATGCCACCGAGGTGTTCCGTGGCGCCTTGCTGGCTATTCCCAAAGGCCATCGCGAGGCCGGTCTCGCACTGGGCCTGGGCAAACGGCGGATTTTTCTGCGACTGATCCTGCCACAAATGTGGCGCCTGGCCCTGCCCGGCCTGGGCAACCTGTTCATGATCCTGATGAAAGACACCGCGCTGGTCTCAGTCATCGGCCTGGAAGAGATCATGCGGACCTCACAAATCGCCGTGACGGCTAGTAAAGAACCCTTCGTCTTTTTCGTGGTGGCTGCCTGCATCTACCTGGGGCTGACGGTAATTGCCATGGCTGGCATGTATTTCCTTGAAAAACGCGCAGGTCGTGGCTTTATCAGGAGCGCCGCATGAGCTGGGAATTGTTCATCAAGTGGCTGCCCGACTTTATCGAAGGTGCCTGGCTGACATTGCAATTGGTTGGCGTCTCGGTGGTAGCAGGCCTGTTTCTCGCACTGCCGCTGGGCATCGCACGGTCGTCGCGCCTGCTGGCGGTGCGCGCGTTGCCCTATGGCTACATCTTCTTCTTCCGTGGCACGCCGCTGCTGGTCCAGCTGTTCCTCGTCTACTACGGCATGGCCCAATTCGAGGCCGTTCGCGAAAGCTGGATGTGGCCGTTCCTGCGCGATCCTTACTGGTGCGCGATCATCACCATGACCTTGCACACCGCCGCCTATATTGCGGAGATCCTGCGTGGGGCGATCCAGAACGTACCGGCCGGGGAAGTCGAGGCGGCCCGCGCGCTAGGCATGTCGCGCTATCAGGCTCTGCGCCATATCATCTTGCCGCGGGCAACCCGCATCGGCTTGCCCGCGTATAGCAACGAAGTGATTTTGATGCTCAAGGCCAGCGCCCTGGCGAGCACCATCACCCTGCTGGAGCTGACCGGCATGGCGCGCAAAATCGCTGCGCGCACCTACATGCACGAAGAGATGTTCCTCACCGCCGGCCTGATCTACCTCATCATTGCTTTCGTGCTGATGCAGGGCTTCAAGCTGCTGGAGCGCTGGCTGCGTGTCGACGCCTGCCAAGGGCGCTGAACCCGCAGCCCCACTCGCCTGAGCCCGCGGCCTTGCGCCGCGGGCCGGTCGGCACAGGCCCGGCCCCCTCGCTCGCCACGCTCGGCCGTTCGCGGAATCCCTGAGCCACGGCAGGGTCTCAACACACCATCCCATAGCCAACGAGACAGCCCATGCCCGTCGACATTCAGCGCATCGAAAAGGACCAACTCAGCTGCTGGCGCCTTCGTCACGGAGACGCCGAAGTGATCGTCGCCGAGCAAGGCGCCCAGGTACTTAGCTATCGACAGGGCGAGGCGGCACCGATCATCTGGCTCAGCGAAGAAGCGGCGTTTGAAGCTGGACAGGCGGTGCGGGGCGGCGTGCCGGTCTGCTGGCCCTGGTTTGGCGATCTGGCGCGCAACCCGCAGCCGGTTCAAGACACCTACCAGGGCAGCCAGCCCGCGCCGGCCCACGGGCTGGTGCGCAACATCGACTGGGTGATGGCACGCAGCGACAGCAATGACGAGAGTGTCACCCTGGTGTTTGCCTGCAACCGCGAGCTGCCCGGCTGGCCGCATGCCGTCGAGCTGAGCCTGAAGATCTGCCTGGACAGCAAGGGCCTGCACCTGTCGCTGACCAGCCACAACCGCGGCGACACGACAATCGCGTTGTCTCAGGCCTTACACAGCTACTTCGCCATCAGCGACATCCAGCAGGTGACGGTCGAGGGACTGGATGGGCGTCCCTATATCGAAACCCTGGACGACTGGCAGCAGCGACAGCAACAGGGCGACCTGGTATTCGGCGGCGAGACCGATCGCATTTATTTGAATCTGCCTTCCAGGCTGAGCCTGCGCGACCCGGGCCTCAAGCGACAAATCCTTCTCGAGACGCGAGGTTCACGCTCGGCCATCCTGTGGAACCCTTGGATCGCCAAGGCACAGCGGTTGTCGCAGTTTGCCGACGATGCCTGGCAACGCATGCTCTGCATCGAGACGGCCAACGTCATGGATGATGTGATCCGGCTCGAGCCCAGCGCCAGCCACACGCTGAGCGTCTCGATCAGCGCCGAAAGCATCTGACCCGACCGGCAGCGAACGGCTGGCCAAGGATCCGGGCAACGAGACGTATTGAATCTATACTGCAAGCGAGCACCATCCCCACCCGGTCGACGACCGGGGGCGCTGATGCAAGCCTGCCGGCCAGTTGCAATGCTCTGGAGGACTTCTGCCATGGAAGCCACGCCGCTAAAGACGGTCCCCCGCCAGCCCGCGCCGCGTCTGCATCAGCCCTGCTCTGATGCGCTATGAACGCCGACTTCGATTTCCTATTGGCCGGCGGCGGACACAGCCATCTCGGGGTGCTGCGCCAGTGGGCCAGCCGCGACCGGCCAGCGGGCCGGATCGGACTGGTCTCGGCCGAACCCCACGCCTGGTATTCAGGCATGATGCCCGGGCTGGTTGCCGAGCATTACCAGACGCGCGACTGCCGCGTTGGGCTGCCCAAGCTGTGTGCCGCAGCCGAAGTGGAATTCATCCAGGGCACCTTGGTCGCACTGCTTCCCGAAACGCCTGAATTGCTTCTGGCGACCGGCGAGACGCTGCGCAGCACCTGGCTGTCGTTGAACCTGGGCTCCCTGCCCTGGCTGCCGGAACAGACCGATGACGGCATGGAGTTGCTCTCGGTCAAGCCATTCGCCGACTTCATCCGCCGCTGGCAACAGTGGCAGGAAATTCCCGAAGCGGTGGGTATAGTTGGCGGCGGTGCGGCGGGCATCGAATTGGCTTTGGCCGTGGCCAGGCGTGTACCAGCGACTGATCTGTTCTGCGCAGACGAGCTGCTTGCCGGTCATCCGCCTCGCCTCAGAAGGCTGGCACTGCGGCACCTGCAAGATGCCAAGGTGCACGTTCATGAGCACACCCCGATCCAGACCGTACATGGCAGTACCCTGATCGGCGACGGCCAGGTGCGTTGGCGCGGGCGACGCCTGATCGTCGCCACAGGTCCCAGCCCGCTGGGTTGGCTGCGCGAGTCGGGCCTGCGCGTGGACGGACGTGGCTTCATCGAGATCTGCCCATCCCTGCAGAGCCGCTCACACCCCCATGTGTTCGCCAGCGGCGATTGCGCCAGCCTACCCGGCGCCGTTCATAACGGCGTACATGCGGTGCGCCAGGCGCGCGTGCTGGCCACCAACCTCGCTCGTGTGTCGATCGGCCAACCGCTGCGCCACTATCATCCGCAGGCGCACAGCCTCGCATTGCTGGCCGATGGCCAACATGGCGCGCTGCTGAGCTGGGGCGGGGTGGCGGTCGAAGGGCGGATGCTCGGTGACCTGAAGGATCATCTCGATCGCCGCTTCGTGCGCCGTCACAGCGCCGAGAACTAAGGGGTCAGCCGAGTAACTGCTGCAGACGCGCCTCCAGCAACTCTGGAAAACGCTTGAACCAGGTCAGGTTGCGTGGCGAGGGATGCGGCAGTGGATGCAGGTGAAACGTTCTCTGACCGCCCTCTTCCGCGGCCAGCTCAAGCTCGAAATGCGCTGTGAAACGATCGTCTCGCCGCCAGAACGCCTCGAGTTGCTGACGCACGTCGTGGGGCTGCTCCAGGCCAAACCAGAGAAACGCCTCACGGCCGAGCGTGATGATGTCGCGGCCCTGCCAGTGGTCGAGCAACAACTGGCGCATCAGTGGATGAAAGCGACGCTTGACCGCCATCGACCATGCGCGATTACCGAGCGGCTTGTAAGGCACGGTGTTGATCCAGAAAAACCCGTCACCGATGGCGCGGCTGGCCTCGAAATCCGGCATTTCGTCGCCATGCACATGCCGATAGAGAGCACGGCGGACCAGCTGGCCACCGCCGCCAATGAAGGGTTCACCGTGGCGCACTTCTTCGCGCCCTGGATCGCGGCCAAAGAACGCAAGGGGCGCGTCCGCCGGTCCGAGGCCGATGATCGGCTCCAGTGGGTCTTTATCGAACGCCTCGTAGACCGCCTCGTCGATACCCTCGGTTTCAACTGCCAGTTCGCGGAAGGCCTGGCGCAGTGACGGTTTAACGGGCAGCGGCTTGGACATCGGCTAGAGGTCGCTTTCGTCCACCAGCTTCACCTCGGCTGCCGAGATTGCGTAGGCCGCATCGGCCAGATCATTGCTCACGGGCTCGATCTGCAGCACGCCGTCGACCCAGAGCGGCGCGTAGATATCGTCCAGCATGATCCCGGCCGGGTAGCGGACCATCACGATCTGATTGGGAGGTGGCGGTGGGACATGAATACAGGCGCCCGGATAAGGCACCAGAAAGAACTCAGTGCTGCGGCCCTGGCTGTCGGTTTCCAGCGGGACCGGGTAGCCACCCAGACGGACCTGCTTGCCGTTGAGTGACGGCACGGTTTTGGCTGAATACATCACCGCGGGCAGACCAGCCCCTTGTTTGAGACCACCCTGATCGCTGAAACCGTCGTTCTCCGGCGAGTCATGCTCGATTTCCGGCATCTCTTCCAGCGCCTGGCGATCCTCAGCAGGCATCAGCTCAAGCCAGTCGAGCTCCGCCGGGGCGGCATGGGCAATGGAAGCACAGCAAAGCAGGAGGGACAGAATTAAGGTACGCATGACAACCGAGAGTAGATAGAACGGGGCCGCAGGGCACCGCCCCGTGGCGAATCAGTGTTTACGGCTGGTGACCATGCCGTATATGACCAGCAGGATGATCGCACCGACGACCGCGCCGATAAAGCCTGCACCTTCTCCGGCTTTATACAGACCGAGCGCTTGTCCGCCGTAAGTGGCCAGCAGCGAACCGCCGATACCCAGCAGGATGGTCATGATCCAACCCATGCTGTCGTTGCCGGGCTTCAGGAAGCGAGCGATGAGGCCTACGATCAGGCCGATGATAATGGTTCCGATGATGCCCATGGGCAATCTCCTCAAGTCCGAAAATAAGCGTTGCATATTCTCGGACCTGAGGCGATCCAGCCAGTTCGCCGCCAACAGCAGCAAGCCAGACGGCCGGACGGTCAATCGCGGGCAATCAGCGACTCAACGGCTGTGATCTGCCGATCCAGCGTGGAGCGGTCCGGGCAGCGCAGCGTGGCATGGCCGACCTTGCGTCCGACCTTGAACGCCTTGCCGTAATGATGCAGATGGCAGTCCTCGACGGCGATCACCTTGGCCACGGCGGGCACTTCACCGATGAAGTTGAGCATGGCGCTCTCGCCAACCTTGGCTGTCGAGCCGAGCGGCAAACCGCTTACCGCTCGCAGATGATTTTCAAACTGGCTGCACTCGGCGCCTTCGATGGTCCAGTGACCGGAGTTGTGCACGCGCGGCGCAATCTCATTGGCCTTGAGCCCGCCGTCGACTTCGAAGAACTCGAAGGCCAACACGCCGACGTACTCCAGTTCTGTCAGCACGCGCCCGGCGTAATCCTCGGCCAACGCTTGCAGCGGATGGTTGCTGCTCGCCACCGACAACCGCAGGATGCCGTTTTCATGGGTGTTGTGGACCAGCGGATAAAAGCAGGTCTCGCCGTCACGCCCGCGTACCGCGATCAGCGACACTTCTCCGGTGAAAGGCACAAAGCCTTCGAGGATGCAGGGCACGCTGCCCAACTCGGCGAAGGCGGCGGTGACGTCGGATTGCTTGCGAAGGACCTTCTGGCCTTTACCGTCATACCCCAAGGTGCGGGTCTTGAGTACGGCCGGCAGGCCGATGCTGGCGGCCGCGGCGTCTAGATCGGCCTGGGACTGGATGTCAGCAAATTCGGGCGTCGGGATTGCCAGCGCCTTGAACATCGACTTCTCGAACCAGCGATCGCGGGCGATACGCAGCGCCTCGGCGCTTGGATAAACCGGCACGAACTGCGACAGGAAGGCGACGGTTTCAGCCGGCACGCTCTCGAACTCGAAGGTCACCAGGTCGACCTCATCGGCCAGCTGACGCAGGTGATCCTGATCGCTGTAATCCGCACGCAGATGCTCGCCGAGTGCCGCGGCACAGGCGTCCGGGGCCGGGTCGAGAAACGCGAAGTTCATGCCCAGCGGGGTTCCCGCCAGGGCGAGCATGCGGCCCAGCTGGCCGCCACCGATCACGCCAATCTTCATTTACGCGTCCCTCGGGTCCGGGTTATCGAGCACGGTCTGGGTCTGCTCGTCGCGGAATTTCTTCAGCGCGGCATGATATTCAGGGAATTCGTGGCCGAGAATGCTGGCCGACAGCAGCGCGGCATTGATCGCGCCTGCCTTGCCAATAGCCAGGGTGGCGACCGGTACGCCGGCCGGCATCTGCACGATCGACAGCAGCGAATCGACACCGGAAAGCATCGAGGACTGCACCGGTACGCCGAGCACCGGAAGATGCGTCTTGGCCGCGCACATGCCCGGCAGATGGGCAGCACCGCCGGCGCCAGCGATGATTACCCGCAAACCGCGCGCTTCGGCCTGTTCGGCGTACTGGAACAGCAGGTCGGGCGTGCGGTGTGCGGACACCACGGTGACTTCGTGCGGAATGCCGAGCTTCTCCAGCATGTCTGCGGTGTGGCTCAAGGTGGACCAATCGGACTTGGAGCCCATGATCACGCCTACCAGTGCGGTCATCGTCGTGCCTCTCTTCGGCGCCTAGGGGCGCATCAGGAACAACGGCCGCGCTGAAAACAGCGCGGCCGTGCAGGAACAGGGTCGGAACCGGTCCGACCAAAGGCCGCGCAGTATAACGCAGGCCCCCGCCCCCAGCACCTGCGACCGGTCATCTGAAACGGCTGGAAAATGTTCCGGGATTGCCGGAGGTCAATGGCCACGACGTCTGACCGGGTGCAGACTCGGCCTTCCGATCGCAAGGAGACAGCCATGACCCAGACCATGAAAGCCGCCGTGGCCCATGCCTACGGTGAACCGCTGCGCATCGAAGAAGTAAAGGTGCCCCTACCCGGCCCAGGACAGATTTTGGTGAAGATTGAGGCGTGCGGCGTCTGCCACACCGACCTGCACGCGGTCGAGGGCGACTGGCCTGTACGCCCGCCCCTGCCGTTCATTCCAGGTCACGAAGGCGTCGGCTATGTCGCAGCCGTCGGCAGTGGGGTCAGCCGCGTCAAGGAAGGCGACCGCGTTGGCGTGCCCTGGCTGTATAGCGCCTGCGGCTGCTGCGAACACTGCCTGACCGGCTGGGAAACGCTGTGCACGGAGCAGCAGAACACCGGTTATTCGGTCAATGGCGGCTATGCCGAGTACGTCCTGGCCGATCCCAACTATGTCGGCATCCTGCCCAAGGAAGTGGCGTTCGATGAGATCGCTCCGATCCTTTGCGCCGGCGTGACGGTCTATAAGGGCCTGAAAGTTACCAACGCCCGTCCAGGCCAGTGGGTGGTGATTTCCGGTGTTGGCGGGCTGGGGCATGTTGCGGTGCAGTACGCTAAGGCGATGGGCTTGCACGTGGCTGCGGTCGATGTCGACGACGCCAAGCTGGAGTTGGCGAAAAAACTGGGCGCCAGTCTCACCATCAACGCGCGAACGGAAGATCCGGTCGAAGTCATCCAGCGCGATATTGGCGGTGCCCATGGCGTACTGGTCACGGCGGTGTCCAACAGCGCGTTTGGCCAGGCCATCGGCATGGCGCGGCGGCATGGCACCGTCGCGTTGGTCGGGCTGCCGCCGGGCGACTTCCCAACGCCGATATTCGACGTGGTGCTCAAGGCGATCAGTATCACCGGCTCCATCGTCGGCACCCGCGCGGATCTGCAGGAAGCACTGGACTTCGCTGCCGAAGGCCTGGTCAAGGCGACCATCCACAGCGGCAAGCTGGACGACATCAACCAGATCTTCGACCAGATGCGCGCCGGCACCATCGAAGGCCGGATCGTGATGAGCATGTAGCAACGCGCTAGGCCCGCACGGCCCTAGCGCCAGCCTGTAGGAGCCCAGCTCGCTGGCGATAAACGCAACTGAGCGACCTACGGTTGGGCAATCGCCGCCGTAAACATAACGCTGCCAGCGGACGGCGGCTCACTCCACAAGCAACCCATCCACGCCCTGCCCCGCTCCCGCTTCCAGCTTGCGCCAAAGCAGGCGGACCGGCGCCTTGCGCACCAGTGCGCAGCGGTACAGGCGAATTTCCAGCGGCACCCGCCAGTGTTCGCCACCACAGACCACCAGCTCCCCGCGTTCCAGCTCGGCCGTCACGCTCAACCGCGGCACCCAGGCCAGGCCGAGCCGCTGCATCGCCATGCTTTTCAGGCTGTCGGCCATGGCGGTTTCGTACACCGTCGAGGAGCGCAGACCGCGCTGGCGCAGCAGTAGGTTGACCGAACGTCCCAGCGAGGCACCGGCGCTGTAGGCCAGCAGCGGGACGCTCTGGCCGCTGTCCGGATCGAACAACGGCTCGCCAGCGGCATCGACGCCACACACCGGAACGATTTCAGTGCGCCCGAGCGACAGGGACGGAAACAGTTCGGGGTCCATCTGCAACGCGGCATCCGGATCGTAGTAGGCAAGGATCAGATCGCAGGTGCCCTCGCGTAGCGAATGCACCGCCTCGCCGACATTGGTTGCGACCAGACGGCTGTTCACCGGCACCCCATCCTGACGCAGGCGCGCCAGCCATTCTGGAAAGAAGCCTAGCGCCAGCGAATGCGCGGCGGCGATCTGCAGCACCTCGCCGCGCTGACCTTCAAGGTTGTGCAGGTACTGAACGACCTCGCCCATCTGATCGATCATGTTGCGTGCGGTGACGAGAAACAGCTGCCCCGCCTCGGTCAACTCGATCGGCGTCTTGGCGCGGTTCACCAAGGTCAGGCCGAGGCAGCTCTCCAGGCTACGGATACGTCGACTGAACGCGGGCTGGGTGACGAAGCGCCGCTCTGCCGCTTGAGAAAAACTGCGCGTCGCCGCCAGGGCGACCAGATCTTCCAGCCACTTGGTTTCGATGTTCATGCCGACTCCTGACGGGCCTGGGGATGGTCCCTCACACAGCGAAATAACGCTCGGCAACGCAACCGCGTCACACCACGGCTATGCCGATTTGGCATGACCCAGTGTTTAACGGCATTGGCCGATAAAGCCGCTCAACCCCTATGGTAGCGGCCTTCGCGGCAATCGCCGCTTTTCTCTCGGATGAGAACCCTCATGTCCTCCGCTGCATCGTTCCGCCTCGAAAAAGATCTGCTCGGCCCACTCGAAGTCCCCGCTGACGCCTATTACGGCATCCAGACCCTGCGCGCCGTACGCAACTTTCACCTCTCCGGCGTGCCGCTTTCGCACTTTCCGAAACTGGTGGTGGCACTGGCCATGGTCAAACAGGCGGCGGCGGACGCCAACCGCGAGCTAGGCCATCTCAGCGATGCCAAGCACACCGCGATCAGCCAGGCCTGCGCGCACCTTATCCGCGGCGAGCATCATGACCAGTTCGTCGTCGACATGATTCAGGGCGGCGCCGGCACCTCGACCAACATGAATGCCAACGAGGTGATCGCCAACTTGGCGCTCGAATACATGGGTCACCCCAAAGGCGAGTATCGCCACCTGCACCCGAACAATGACGTGAACATGGCGCAGTCGACCAACGACGCCTACCCCACGGCCATTCGTCTGGGCCTTCTGCTCGGCCACGACACCCTGCTCGCCAGCCTGGACAGCCTGGTACAGGCCTTCGCCGGTAAATCCGCCGAGTTCGCGCACATCCTCAAGATGGGTCGCACCCAGCTGCAGGACGCGGTGCCGATGACCCTCGGCCAGGAATTCCGCGCCTTCGCCACCACCCTAGGCGAAGACCTCGAACACCTGCGCCTGATCGCGCCGCAGTTGCTGGTCGAGGTCAACCTCGGTGGCACCGCCATCGGCACTGGCATCAATGCTGATCCCAACTACCAGGCGCTGGCCGTGCAGCGCCTGGCGACCATCAGCGGCCACCCGCTGAAGCCCGCCGCTGACCTGATCGAAGCCACCTCCGACATGGGGGCCTTCGTCACCTTCTCCAGCATGCTCAAGCGCCTGGCGGTGAAGCTGTCGAAGATCTGCAACGACCTTCGCCTGCTCTCCAGCGGTCCGCGCACTGGCATCAACGAGATCAACCTGCCAGCGCGTCAACCCGGCAGCTCGATCATGCCGGGCAAGGTCAATCCGGTGATCCCCGAGGCGGTCAACCAGGTGGCGTTCGAGGTCATCGGCAACGACCTGGCGCTGACCATGGCCGCCGAGGCCGGGCAGCTGCAGCTCAACGTCATGGAGCCGCTGATTGCCTTCAAACTGTTCGACTCGATCCGCCTGCTGCAGCGCGCCATGGATATGCTGCGCGAGCACTGCATCGTCGGCATCACCGCCAACGAGGATCGCTGCCGTCAGCTGATGGAAAGCTCCATCGGACTGATCACCGCACTCAATCCCTACATCGGCTACGAAAACGCCACCCGCATCGCCGGCCAGGCGTTGCTCAGCGGCCGCGGGGTACTGGAACTGGTGCGCGAAGAACGCCTGCTGGACGACGCCACCCTCGACGACATCCTGCGTCCGGAAAACATGATTGCGCCACGGCTGGTGCCGCTGAAGGCGTAACGCCGCCAGCACTGCCTGCGCCGCCTTCGGACGAAGCGGCGCAGGCCTACCCGCCAAAGCGTGATGCGGCACAAGCCGCCGTTTTCCGTCCTTGCGTAGACTCCGCCGATTTCCCGGAGGCCCCATGCGCAAACTACTCGCCATCACCCTGCTGTTCAGCTCGATCATCGGCGCGCCGCTCGCTCATGCGGAGCTCCCGCAAGGCTACGAAGTGGTACTGCAGACCGAGAACTTCCCGCCTTTCAACATGGCTGACGGTGGCAAGAACTTCGCCAAGGAAGAGCACATCCAGGGCATCAGCGCGGTAACCGTTCAGGAAATGTTCAAGCGCGCCGGCATCGCCTACTCGATGACACTGCGCTTTCCGTGGGATCGCATCTACCAGGCGACCCTGGACTCGCCGAATCACGGCCTGTTTTCGACGTCGATGACCGATGCCCGGCGCCCACTGTTCAAATGGGTGGGTCCTATCGCCCAGTACGAAAGCGTCCTGCTTTCGGCACCCGGCTCGACCCTCAAGCTGACCAGCCTCGAACAAGCGAAGGACTACACCATCGGTGCCTACAAGAGCAGCGCGGTGAGCCAACGCGTCGAAGCGCAGGGCCTGACGCCGGTGAACTCGCTGCGTGACCAGGAAAATCTGCAGAAGCTGCTCAGCGGCAAAATCGACCTCTGGGCCACCTCCGACCCGGTCTGGCGCTACTACGCCAAGCAGGAAGGGGTGGGCGGGCTGAATACCGTGCTGGTGTTCAACTCCGCACCGCTGTACCTGGCGCTTAACAAGGAAACGCCGGATGAGGTGGTTACCCGCCTGCAGAACGCCCTGGACGAGATGAAGACCGAAGGCTACGGCACCTGCGTCAAGCATCCTGAACTCTGCTGAACCCAGCACCGGGTCGATGGCGCGAGGCGCGCCATCGCAGCGTGCAACACCCCACCATGCCGCTCTTCGCTCCAGATTCCAGCCGGCCTTGGATCAACCCTGATCGATCGCCCGCCAGCGCACCCCACCCTCACTCGATCTCGAACAGCCCGTCCCGCAACGATACCGCCGCCAGTCGGTCGCGGATTTCAGGGTCGATGCGCGGATCATCCAGGCCATAGAGCATCACCTGCCGATAGGCATTGACCCGGTTGATCTCACGGCCCAGGTATTCCCAGACCACTCGGGTGCAGGCCGGGGTGCGGCGGTCACCGCTGGAAACGCCAGTCTTCAGTCCGTTAAGACGACTGATGCGACTTTTGAAGCTGGGAATGAGGATGGTCTGGCTCATTTCATTTCCCGTCAGCGACTCGTAGTCGATGAGAAACAAACGGTCCTGAAGATAGAACGCCGCACCCAGGTAGCGGCAGCGCACGACCCAGTCCTCCTGCTTGGGATTGTCGGGGCGCGACTGCTCCTGACGTTCCTGTCGCTCGAACACGTAGCTGCCGCGGTCCTCGCGCAAATGCACCAGCGACAGCAAGATCTGCCCTGGCACGGACATGCAGTTGGCGTATTCGAAGTAGTAGCCGCAGTAACGCGACAGGCTGTTGGCGTTGTCGCGCATCGGCTGGAATAGCTCGAGCAGCGGGTCGCTGCCGGCGATGCGCTCCTGGTCATGACTGCGCATGCCGATCAGCTGGGTGAACTGGTCGCTGGGCAGGCTCAGCTCGTAGCCTTCGACCCCGAAGAAATCACAGATGCGCTTGAGGTTGTGAGCGGTGGGGCGGCTCTGGCCATTCAGGTATTTATTGAACTGAGCGCGGTTGATCGCGAGCTTGCGACAGACCTCGGCGATCGAGCGGTAATGGCTGCAGAGCAGCTTGAGATTGGCGCCGAGGTGGTCTTGCATGGTCGATCCCTGTGATGCGAGCGGCGCGATTCTAGCATCACCTCGCGCCAGATCGCCGCGACCCGCGCAATTGCATGACCATCGAGTCTGGCCAACCATTCCGGCCCTGTGTTTCAACATTTGTCAAAACAACAAGAGAGACCCTTCCGTCATGCTCGATCTTCTCAATGATCTCATCTGGAGCAAGCTGCTCATCGTGATGCTGATTGGCTTAGGCCTGTACTTCACCATCGCCTCGCGCTTCGTCCAGTTCCGCTACTTCGGCAGCATGTTTCAGATCTTCGGCGAGGCCTTCAAACGGCAGCCGGGCCAACTCAGTTCATTCCAGGCGCTGATGCTCAGCGTCGCCGGTCGCGTCGGCGCCGGCAACATCGCCGGTGTCTCGGTTGCCATCATGCTTGGCGGACCCGGTGCGATTTTCTGGATGTGGATCGTCGCGCTGGTCGGCATGGCCACCAGCTATTTCGAATGTTCCCTGGCCCAGCTGTACAAGCGCCGCGAGACCGACGGTGGCTATCGCGGCGGCCCGGCCTTCTATATCGAGCACGGCCTCGGCCAGCGCTGGCTGGGCATCGTGGTATCGCTGCTGCTGCTGGTGACCTTCGGCTTCGGCTTCAATGCCGTGCAGTCCTACACCGTCGCCAGCTCGATGAACGACACCTTTGGCGTGCCGACCTATATCAGCGGCATCGTGCTGATGGTGGTGATCGGCCTGATCATCTTTGGTGGCATCAAGCGCATCGCCAGGTTCGCCGACGTGCTGGTGCCGATCATGGCGTTTTCCTACATCGCCATGGCCGTCTTCGTCATCGGCAGCAATGCCAGCGCCATTCCTGAAGCCTTCGGCACCATTTTCCGCAGCGCCTTTGGTCTTGAGCCCGCCTTCGCCGGCGGCATCGGTGCGGCGATCATCATGGGGGTCAAGCGCGGCCTGTTCTCTAACGAGGCCGGCCTGGGCAGCGCGCCGAACGTCGCGGCAGTCGCCGAGGTCAAGCATCCGGTGGCGCAGGGCATCGTGCAGTCGCTGAGCGTGTTCATCGACACCATCGTGCTGTGCAGCTGCACCGCGCTGATCATCATCCTCTCCGGCGTGTTCGAGCCGGGCAGCGAGATGGCCGGCGTTGTACTGACGCAAACCGCCGTCGCCGCCGTCGTCGGCGAGTGGGGCCGGGTGTTCATCAGCGTGGCACTGCTGCTGTTCGTGTTCACCACGCTGATCTACAACTACTACCTCGGCGAGAACGCACTGGGCTTCTTCACCGGCAAGCGCTGGCCGGTTCTGGTCTACCGGGTCATGGTCATTGGTCTGGTGATGTGGGGCTCGATCCAGGACCTGGGTACGGTATTCGGTTTTGCCGACGTCACCATGGGTCTGCTGGCAATCTGCAACCTGATCGCCCTGGCGCTGCTGTTCAAGATAGGCCTGCGCCTGATGCGCGATTACGATAGCCAGCGTAAGGCAGGTGTCGAGTCACCGGTGTTCGATCCGAAGAACTTTGCCGACCTGGATCTGGACCCGAGCGTCTGGCCAGCCAGAGTGGGCGACCAATCGCCGGTCATGAACGCCACCGCCGCCAGTCAGGCACCTCAGCGTTAAGTTGGTCCGCGTCGCTTGAACAGGGGCCGCTGGCCCCTGTTTTCATATAGGAGACCCCTATGTCGGCTTCCAGAAACACCCTGGTGCTGTACACCGGCGGCACCATCGGCATGCAACAAAGCGCCGAAGGGCTGATGCCCGCTTCTGGCTTCGCCAGCAGATTGCGCGACCAGCAGGACAAGCACCCCGAACTGGCCGTGCCGGAATGGCAGTTCCGTGAATTGCTACCGCCCATCGACAGCGCCAACATGAACCAGACCCACTGGCTGGCGATGGTTGAGGCCATTCGGGCCGGCGTCGAGCAAGATGGCTGTGACGCCGTACTGGTCCTGCATGGCACCGACACCCTCGCCTACAGCGCTGCGGCCTTGAGCTTCCTGCTGTTGGGCTTCGAGGTGCCGGTAGTGCTGACCGGGGCGATGCTGCCCGCCGGTGCGCCCGATAGCGACGCCTGGGACAACCTGTTCGGTGCGATGCAGGCATTGCACGCTGGCGTCGAGCCGGATGTGCACCTCTACTTCGCCGGCAAACTCATGCACGGCGCCCGGGTCAGCAAACTGGGTACCGCCAGCCTTGATGCGTTCGGGGTGCTGCCGCGGCTGCGTCAGGGCCAACGCGCACCCAGCATTCCCGCAGCGCTCGACTATCGCCAACCCCGTCAGCAGGTGAACCTGGCGGTGCTTCCCCTCTATCCAGGCATCCAGGCGGCGCAGCTGCAAGCACTGCTGTCCAGTGGCGTGCAGGGGGTGCTGATCGAGTGCTATGGCAGCGGCACCGGCCCCGCCGATGACACCGAGCTGCTGCAGGCGTTACAGGACGCCCATCAGCGCGGCATCGTCCTGACCGCCATCAGCCAATGCCCGCAGGGTCACGTAGAGTTCGGCATCTACGCCGCCGGCAGCAAGCTGGAAGCCAGCGGCCTGATGTCAGGCGGCGGCATGACCCGGGAGGCCGCGCTGGGCAAGTTGTTTGCCTTGCTCGGTGCCGGGCTGTCGCAAACCGAGGTCGGCCATTGGTTTGCCCTGGACCTCTGTGGTGAACGCGTCGACTGATCGGTGGCTCAACTCGGGTTGAGATCGAGTTCCTGGAGGCAGTCCTGGACCCGCCGGCGCAGCTCGTCGAGGTCCAGTGGCTTGCTCAGCCACCCCTGGCATTCGAGCTTGGCTTTCAACTCGCTCACCGCACTCAGCACGATCACCGGCAGGTACCGGGTAGCCGGGGCCTGACGCAGCAAACGCAGCAGCTGCTCCCCGTCAAGCTCCGGCAGGTTGAGGTCCAGTAACAGCAAATCCGGCGGATCGGCCAGCAGGTGCTCCAACGCCATCCGCCCGTTGCCGATTACGCTGACCTCAGCCAGATCGGCCAGCGCCTTGCGTACCAGCAGCTGGCTGGCCGGATCGTCTTCGACATAAACAATACGGGGCCGATGGCGAAGCGGCCGTGGGCTGTGCGTGGCAAGCAGAGGCAGGGCTATCCAGAAGCGGCTGCCTATCCCGGGCGCGCTCTTCACACCGATACTGCCGCCCATCAGTTTGGCGTACTCCAGACATAGCGATAGGCCGATTCCCGCGCCCTGAATATTCGAACTCTCACGGCCAAGCCGGCGAAACGGCTCGAACAGCTGCGCCTGCAGGCCTTCGTCGATTCCGAGACCGGTATCTTCGACCACCAGCCTCACCTGGCCGGCAACCGTCTCGATCCGCAGCACAATCTGCCCGCCTGGCTTGTTGTACTTGATGGCGTTGGAAAGCAGATTGAGCAGCACCTGACGTAACCGGCGTGACTCGGCCTGCACCTCGACGGGCCCTGGCGGCAGATCGAAGTCCAACCGCAGCCCGTGGCGCTGAACATCAAGCGCCACCAGCTCGGCGCACTCACGCATCAAGGCGGTGACTTCGACAGGCTTGAGCGTCAGCCGGGGCCGTTCGGCCTGTAGGCTCGACCAGTCGAGAATGTCGCCGAGCAGCTGGTTCAGGTGCCGGCTGGCCAAGAGGATCTCATCGAGGTAATCAGCGGCTTCCGGCTGCGCATCCGGTGAGCAGTCCATACGCATCAGCTGGGCAAACCCGAGGATCGCATTCAGCGGCGTACGCAGCTCATGGCTGATGCTGGATATCAGATGAGTCTTGGCCTCGTTGGCCGCGTGCGCCTGCTGGATGGCCTGGCGCAGATCGTCCTCGACCCGCTTGATCGCATCGATATCCACATGAGTACCGGCCACCAGCGTCGCTTCGCCTGTTCGAGGATCCCGCTCGAGCACGCGGCCGCGACTGAGCAGCCAGTGATACTCGCCCAGTGCATCCGCGAAACGGAACTCGCTTTCATAATGCAACGCCTGGCCTTCATGCATCCGGTCCAGTTCGGCCCGCACCTGAGCAACATCGAGCGGATGGATACGCTGCAGAAACTGAGCCTCGCTCAGCTGCGCCGAAGACAACCCGAAGCGCGCAGGCAGACGGCCACGAAGCTGCATCACCCCGCGGCGCATGTCGTTTTCCCAGAGGCTCTCAGTCGCGCTTTCCAGAACCAGCTCGAGACGCTCCTGAGCCTCCGCACGCTGGGCCTCGCTGTCTTCCAGCTGGGCGCCGATGGCCTGGGTGTGCTGTGCCAGATCGTCAAGCTCGCGGATTTCTGACGAGACGGGATCTGGCCGCCACCGACCGAGACCGATCTGGCCCATCATCTGCGAGATCCCCGCGATTGGCTTCAGCAGTGCCTGGCTGAGTTGGCGCGCGCGCAGCCACATGTACCCGAAGAACAGCAGATAAAACAACACCAGCCCGGCAATCAGCAGATAACCGATCTGTTGAAAGCGACTGGCCAAAGCGTTGGTCTGGCTAAAAACGGCAGTTTCGTCGACCACCGCCAGCAGGTGCCAGCCGGTTTGCGGCACCGTTGTCCAGGCCACAAGCCGCTGTTTGCCTTTGAGCGCCAGGCTCATGACCCCTTCGCTCTGGGTAGCGAGCGCCTTTGCCAGCTCGCGTGTCTGGCCGCGACGATCGAGCCGGAAATCTTCAGGCTTGAGGGTTTCCTGGCGCACGGCGTCGTCGTAGTAGTGCTCGGTCAGCTCGTTGAGCCCGAATTCCCGTTCACCCGACTCCGGCAAAGCCATGATGCTCAGGTCGCGGCTGACCAACATTGCATAGCCATCCCAGGGCACACGCAGACCGCTGATCTGATTCAGGATGCCGCTAACAGTGATATCGATACCGTTGACACCTTCCAGCATGTCACCCCGATAAACCGGCGCCACGGCCGACATCATCCAGCCCTGCCCGGCCGGATCGAGGTAGACGTCGGTCCATACCACCCTGCGCGCCGGGTTGTGCCAGGCATTTGCCAGGTAATAGAAGTTGTAGCTGGGAATGTTCACATCCGGCGCGTACTGCCGGGCCGTGTCGAACCAGGGATAGATATGGTTGTAGCTGTCCCAACTGTTGAAATAGAGGCTGGCGATCAGCGGGTTGCTGGCGTGGAGTTCCTTCATCAGCGGGTCGAGCCGATGAAGCTTGGCAACCTTCTGCAGATCGTGGCGCTCCGGTGGTGTCAGCCCCGAGTAGAAGCTGGCGGCGCCGCCCGAGTCGCGGGGGCTATAGCGAACCCCATCGGCGTTGAGTTCAAGCGGCACTGGCGCTACCGGGCTGTCGTCTTCCAACGCACGAACGGTGAGGTTACGAAACAGGGTGGCCGCGTTCGCCACTTCCTGCAGCTGCTGGCTGATTACCCGAGATTCACGAGCGACCGCTGTCTGCACCTCGGACAGCGCCGTTTCGCGCAGGTGCTCGATTTGCGCATCGCGGATGGCACTGTTGGTCAGCAGGTAGGCCGCGATCAGCACCACCTCGACCAGCACCAGTGGGATCAGCGTTGTCTGAACGAAGGCACGCCAGATCCATCGGCGTATCCCAGTTGAGTTTCTCGACACAGCGCGGCTCCAGCGTTCCGATTCAAGCGCTTGGCTTGCTCACGCCCCGAATCCTAGCATGGCCGTGAGCGCGGCCGATTTACCCGGAGGTCCGCGCGAATAACCGGCCTTTAGAGCGCCCTTTAGTCAACGCCTCGCCAGTTCGATCAGTTCGGCCCGCCATTCGGCATCACGAGGTAATGCCAGGAACGAGGGATTGAGGAAGTTCTCGCGTGCTTCGTAGGTCAGCGCTGCACCGGCGATATCCAGCACCTCGCCACCTGCGCCTTCCAATACCCCCTGGGCAGCCGCCGTGTCCCATTGAGAAGTCGGCGCCAACCGCGGGTAACAGTCGGCGGCCCCCTCGGCCAACAGGCAGAACTTCAGGGAGCTGCCGACACTGGCCAACGCGAGCTCGCCAAAACGCTGCCGCAAGCCATCGAGCAAGCGCTCCTGCGCCGGGCTCGAGTGGCGACGGCTCGCAACGACGGTAAAACCGCCCGCTGCCTGATGCCGTACCCGCAGGGGCTGCGCCGCACCATCGGCTTCGGCACGCCAGGCACCGAACCCGGCCCCTCCGTAATAGCAGCGGCCGTTTGCCGGAACCCCGACCACACCGAACAACACCTGCCCGTGCTCGATCAACGCGACATTGACGGTGAATTCTTCGCTTCCGGCGATGAACTCCTTGGTGCCGTCCAGCGGATCGACCAACCACCAGCGCGTCCAACCGGCACGCTCGGCGAGGCCCAGCGCGCAGTCTTCCTCGGACAAAACCGGAATGGCCGCATCCAGCGCGCGGAGACCATCGGCCAATAGGTGATGGGCCGCCATGTCAGCGGCGGTAACGGGCGAGGCATCGGCCTTCTCATGCACCTGCACATCGTTGCGCCAGTGCGGAAGGATCGCCTCGCCCGCGGCGCGGACCAGATCGATGACGGGCGCCAGATAGGGATGGCTCATTGATCGAATTCGCCCCGTTGGCTGAGCAGGTCACGCACCAGGTACAGCGCTGCGAGGGCGCGTCCTTCGCTGAACTGCGGGTTCTGGATCAGGCTGGACAGTTCGCGCAAATCCACCCGATCGACGCGCATCGGCTCCGGCTCGTCCCCCGGCAGCTGCTCGGGATAGAGATCGCGCGCCAACACCACCTGAATCTTCTGGCTCATGTAGCCCGGCGACAGCGAAAGCTCGGTGAGCAGCTCCAGACTGCGCGCGCCGAAACCGGCCTCCTCCTTCAATTCCCGGTTGGCCGCGTCGAGCACGTCTTCGCCCGGCTCGATCAACCCTTTGGGCAGCGACAGTTCGTAGGTATCGGTACCGCCGCAGTATTCCTCGACCAATAACGCCCGGCCGTCGGCTTCCAGCGCGACGATCATCACCGCGCCATAACCGGTCCCCTTGCCCACCAGCCGTTCATAGGTACGCTCCACGCCATTGGAAAACCGCAGCTGCAGTTCCTCGACACGGAACAGGCGGCTGCTGGCGACGATCTCACGGGCAAGTACGGTAGGTTTCTGGCGCATGGGGATATCCTTGAAACGCGAAGGCCAATCATAACCCGGCTTTTTGTGATCGCCGCGAACGCTTTGCATCGAGCCGACCGCTGTCGCACCATTGTGCCAACCGCCGAACAAGAGTCTGCCATGATCGCTTCACTGCCCTGGTCCGATATCGACACCGTCCTGCTGGACATGGACGGCACCTTGCTGGATTTGCATTTCGACAACCATTTCTGGCTCGACTTCCTGCCGCAGCGCTACGCCGAGCTGCACGGCATCAGCCGCGCCATGGCCGAGCTGGAGCTGGCCCCCCTGTTCAACGAACACGAGGGCAAGCTCACCTGGTACTGCCTGGATTTCTGGACCCGCGAGCTGAACCTGCCGATTCGCGAAATGAAGCGCGAAATTGCTCATTTGATCGCGCTGCGGCCCGCTGCAGACGAGTTTCTCGCAGCCCTGCGCGACGCCGGCAAGCGCGTGGTGTTGATCACCAATGCCCATCGCGATTCGCTATCGCTGAAGCTCGAACGCATCGAGCTGGCCCCCTGGTTCGATCGCCTGATCAGTTCTCATGACTACGGCTTTCCCAAAGAGCAGGCCCAGTTCTGGCACGCACTGAAAACGGACCTCGATTTCGATCCGGCAACCGCCCTGTTCATCGACGACAGCCTGCCCGTCCTGCGCAGCGCGCGGGCTTACGGCGTCGCTCACCTGCTGGCTATCAGCGAACCGGACAGCCGCCGCGGCAAGAAGCAAACCGAAGAATTCACAGCTGTCGACGATTACCTCGAGCTGATTCGCAGCCTGCAGGGTTTCTCGTCCTGACCGAAAGTGGCTGGCGTGCTTAACTCAGGCCCATGTGTTTCCGCCTTAGAGAGATGGTGAGCGGATGGTAAAAAGGGCTATCCGGGTGACCGATGTGCACCTTGCAAACGAACGCTACTTAAGTGCAAAACTGTGGCCCACCCGGCTCGCTCAAATGGATGAACTATGGCTGTAGACGCAGGATTCTGGCCTTCCGAACGCAGCGAAATGGGCCGGCAGATCCGCCGGCGCGATTGGAGCGCAACGGTGCTGGGCGCGATCGAGCACTGGCCGACGACCCTGTGTGTGTTGCTCGACACCGTGCTCGACGCGCCACTGCCGATGTGCATCCTGTGGGGCGAAGCCGGCCTGCAGCTGTACAACGATGCCCATGCCGCTGCCATCGGAAATCATCATCCGGGCGCGTTAGGCATGCCGCTACAGCACACTGCGCGTGAGGCGTGGCCGGCAATGCTGGAGGCCTACCAGAAACTCGTTCGCGACGAAGCCTGCCTGCTTCGCCATCAGTATCTTCCGGGACCTGGCCAGCACGGGACAGGTCAGTGGTTCGACCTGTCGATCAGCCCCATCCGCAACGGCAGTTGCGTCGCTGGCCAGTTGTTGTGTTTGCGGCCCAGCGAAGACGAAGCACTTCGACGCCGCGAAGTCGAAATGAACATGATCACCGACGCGCTGCCGGTGCTTATCGGCTTCGTCGATAAAGACCTGCGTTACCGCTACAACAATCGCCATTACGAAGAGTGGTTCGGCCATTCCCCCGCCTGGCTGTATGGCAAACATCTGGTGGATGTTGTTGGCGAGCGCGCCTTCAACGCGCGCTCATGTGAGATCGCCAAGGCTCTCGCGGGCGAAGATGTGATCTTCGAGGCCTTCATGCCGCACCAGGATGGCAGTCAGCGGCAATCACTCATACATTACTTGCCGCGTCGCGACGCCAACGGTGACGTGCAGGGTTTCGTGGTGCTGGCTCAGGACGTCAGCGAACGCTGGGAGGCTGAGCAGGCGCTGCGCGAGCTCAACGATACCCTTGAAAGCCGCATTCAGGAGCGCACCACTGCGCTAGCCGAAGTCTACGAACGTCTGCTGACCGAAATGGCCAGCCGGGAACAGGCCCAGGAGGCGTTACGTCAGGCACAGAAGATGGAAACTGTCGGCCAGCTCACCGGTGGCATCGCGCACGATTTCAACAACATGCTTACCGGCATCATAGGTGGGCTGGACCTCATCCAGCGTTACAACCAGTCAGGCCGTCATGGCGAGACCCAGCGCTTCATCGATGCCGCCGTCACCTCAGCCAACCGTGCCGCGGCGCTGACCCATCGCCTGCTGGCCTTCGCGCGGCGACAGCCGCTGAATCTCAAGCGAGTCGACCTCAACGAGCTGGTCGATTCGATGCGCGATCTGATCGTACGGACGCTGGGCAGCCATATTCTGGTCGACGCGCTGTTGCAGCCGGACCTGTGGCCGGCCAACAGCGATGAGAACCAGCTGGAAAGTGCCCTGCTCAATCTGGTGATCAATGCACGCGACGCCATGCCCGACGGCGGCAGCCTCTATATCGCGACGGCCAATGTGACCCTGCAGCAGGGCGAGGTGGGCGAGCTGCCAGCCGGACGTTATGTCAGTCTCAGCGTCATCGACAGCGGCTGTGGCATGACACCCAAGGTACTGGCTGCGGCCTTCGAGCCCTTTTTCACAACCAAACCCATCGGCCAGGGCACCGGGCTGGGATTGTCGATGATCTATGGCTTCGCGCGGCAGGCCGGTGGCCACGTCCAGCTGCGTAGCGAACCGGGCAACGGTACCGAAGTCATCCTCTATCTACCGGCACACCATTCATTGCTGGCGACCGAGGTAGCGGTCCCGCCGCTTGCACAGACCACACAAGCGGCGCGAGGCGAAGCCGTGCTGGTGGTCGAGGATGATCCTGCCGTACGTCTGCTGGTGCTCGACGTGCTGGGCATGCTCGGCTATTGCGCGCTGGAGGCGGCCGAGGCCAACGCGGCGGTCAAGCTGCTGCAGAGCGACGAGCGTATCGACTTGCTGGTATCCGATGTCGGGCTGCCGGGAATGAACGGCCGACAGCTGGCGGATGTCGCCCGCGAGCACCGCCCTGGGCTGCGTGTGCTGTTCATGACCGGCTACGCGGAGCAGGCGATCAGCAGCGGCTTTCTCGATGCCGGCATGGACCTGATTAGCAAACCGTTTACCATCGATCAATTGGCGGCGCGGGTACGCACCATGCTCGTGGACATGCCCTAGAGGGCGCGTGCGGTCAGGTCCATATGCGCAACATTAACGGGAAAGCGCCCGGCGGTTTTACAGAGCGACGACCTGAGCATAGACGGTCGCTGAAGCTACCCTGACCTGCGCCGGCCAAGCTGCGGGATTTGCCGCAGCTACTAGCAAGCAGTGCCCGGCCAGGTTCTGTTACAGAGGGCTGTAGACCCGCGGTGCGTTGTGGTGCGGCAGGTGGATCAGATTGAGGTGGTGCTGACGCGCCCAGCGCACGCAAAGGTCGGTCGGTGCTGAGAGGCTGACCAGTGTCGACAGACCCGCACGCACGGCCTTGTGAATCAACTCGAGACTGCAGCGGCTGGTGACCACAGCGAAGCCCTGACGGCCGTCACGGCCCTCCCGTCGCAGCGCGCCAATCAGCTTGTCCAGCGCATTGTGGCGGCCGATGTCTTCACGGCACAGCACGATCTCGCCCTGCTCGTCGACAAACAGCGCGGCATGCAGTGCACCGCTCTGGCGCGCCAGGCGCTGCGCGTCGTTGATGCGATCGCGCAGCTCGTGCAGATGCGCGGCCGGAGGCAGCGGGCTGGGCGCCAGCGCGGTCAGTTTCGGCAGCGCCTGTTCGATGGCCTCCACACCGCAGAGCCCGCAGCCGCTGGTCCCGGCCAGATTGCGCCGCTGCTCCTTGAGCGCCCAGAACGCCCTATTGCCGATCTGCACATCGGCGCTGAATGCGTCACCGCGACGATTGAGCTGGATGTCATGTATGTCGTCGATACCGCCAACCACTTCACCGCTCAGACTGAAGCCAACCACGAAGTCTTCCAGCGCACTGGGCGAGACCATCATCACCGCATGGCTGATGCCGTTATAAGCGATGGCCAGCGCGCACTCTTCCGCCAATACCGCGCGGCCCGAACCTGCCGCGTCATCCAGCTCGACATAGGTATAAGCGTCCGGCGCGGAGCTAATGACGGGCATGGTGGTACTAAGGGGCGCAGGACGAGGCATGAGGGTATTCCTTGCAGTCGAGCTGTAAGGATATTCGACTCAGGCGTGTACCTGCGGTTCGATCTGCTCACGCAGCCCGCTCAGCACCTCCAGCACGAATGGATTCAGCCCTTCCCCGGCAGTAGCATCCAGGTGCGCGTATAGCGCCATGCGCATCTGCGGGTCCCATTGGCGCTTGAGGTGCTGTGCGAAGTCCGTGCGCGCCTGCTCGGCGTCGGGCTGGGACGCGAAAAAGGCACCGATCTGGTTGGCCATCTTGATCAGTTGCGTGGCATTCATGCCCATGGACGTACTCCGCTGTTCGACCAGGAAACCGCGCCGGCCGGCTGACCCGCGCAGTACGGGTGCGCAGCGCGCACCCCACCGATGACTATCGCTGCGCAGCGATTCACAGCTGCACCACCGGCAGCAGGTTCACCTGCTCACGGGTGAAGGCGTCGAACTCCTGCTGCCACTTCGAGGGCACCTCCACCTTGCGCACCTGCACCGCGGTGACCTTGTATTCGGGGCAATTGGTGGCCCAGTCCGAGTTGTCGGTCGTGATCACGTTGGCACCGGACTCCGGGTGGTGGAAGGTGGTGTACACCACGCCGGGCTGCATGCGCTGGGTGACCTTGGCGCGCATCACCGTCTCGCCCGCACGGCTGTTGATGCCGACCCAGTCTCCATCCTCAATGCCACGGTCCTCGGCGTCCACTGGGTGCAGCTCGAGAATATCCTCGGCGTGCCAGGCCTTGTTGGCGGTACGTCGGGTCTGTGCGCCCACGTTGTACTGCGAAAGGATCCGGCCAGTAGTCAGCACCAGCGGACGCTTGCGCGAGGTGCGCTCGTCGGTGGCGATGAACTCGGTGATCATGAAGCGGCCCTTGCCGCGCACGAACGCATCCTCATGCATGATCGGCGTGCCTTCCGGCGCCTCGTCGTTGCATGGCCATTGAATGCTGCCCATGCGATCGAGCTTGGCGTAGCTGACTCCGGTGAAGGTCGGCGTCAGGCGGGCGATCTCGTCCATGATCTGCGACGGATGCGTGTAGTTCATCGGATAGCCTAGGGCGTTGGACAGCGCCACCGTCACCTCCCAGTCTTCCTTGCCAGCCAGCGCCGGCATCACCTTGCGCACCGGCGAAATGCGCCGCTCGGCATTGGTGAAGGTGCCGTTCTTCTCCAGGAAGGAAGCACCGGGCAGGAACACGTGAGCGAACTTGGCGGTTTCGTTGAGGAACAGATCCTGCACCACCACGCACTCCATGGCCATGAGGGCACCGGTGACGTGTTGGGTATCGGGGTCCGACTGTGCCGGGTCCTCACCCTGGATGTACAACCCCTTGAAAGTACCGGCATGCGCCGCCGCCAGCATGTTCGGAATGCGCAGGCCTGGCTCATCGAGCAGCGTGACGCCCCAGGCTTGCTCGAACTGCGGGCGCGCCACTGGATCGGAAACGTGACGGTAGCCCGGCAGCTCATGGGGGAAGGAGCCCATGTCGCAGGAGCCCTGCACGTTGTTCTGGCCACGCAGCGGGTTCACGCCCACGCCCGGCCGGCCGATATTGCCGGTGGCCATGGCCAGGTTGGCGATCGCCATCACGGTGGAAGAGCCCTGGCTGTGCTCGGTAACCCCCAGACCGTAGTAGATCGCCGCATTGCCGCCAGTGGCATACAAACGCGCGGCGGCGCGCACTTCTGCAGCTGGCACGCCGGTCAACTCCTGCATAGCCTCCGGGCTGTTGCGCTGCTCGCTGACGAAGGCGCGCCACTGCTCGAACGGCTCGGCCTCGCAGCGCTCGGCAACGAAGGCTTCGTTGACAAGGTTCTCCGTGACGATCACGTGGGCCAGGCTGTTGAGCAGGGCAACGTTGCTGCCCGGACGCAGCTGCAAATGGTGCTCGGCTTTGATGTGCGGGCTGCGCACCAGGTCGATGCCACGCGGGTCGGCGACGATCAGCCGGGCGCCCTCGCGCAGTCGGCGCTTGAGCTGTGAACCGAATACCGGGTGCCCGTCGGTGGGGTTGGCGCCAATCACCAGCACCACGTCGGCGGACAGCACCGAATCGAAATCCTGGGTGCCGGCGGATTCACCGAGGGTGACCTTGAGGCCGTAACCGGTGGGCGAATGGCAGACCCGCGCGCAGGTATCGACGTTGTTGTTGCCGAAGGCAGCGCGCACCAGCTTCTGCACCAGGTAGGTTTCTTCGTTGGTGCAACGCGAGGACGTCAGCCCGCCAACCGAATTCTGGCCGTACTGCGCCTGGATCTCCTTGAAGCGCCGGGCGGCATAGCCAATCGCCTCGTCCCAGCTCACCGGCCGCCAGGGCTCGCTGATACTGTCGCGGATCATCGGCGTCTTGATGCGGTCCGGGTGAGTGGCGTAACCCCAGGCGAAGCGGCCCTTTACGCATGCATGGCCGTGGTTAGCATGACCGTTCTTGTTCGGCACCATGCGCACCACTTCGTTACCTTTGACCTCGGCCTTGAACGAGCAGCCGACGCCGCAGTAGGCACAGGTGGTGGTGACGCTGCGTTCGGCCTGGCCCATCTCAATCAGCGACTTTTCGGTCAGGGTGGCGGTCGGGCAAGCGTTCACGCAGGCGCCGCATGACACACACTCGGAGTCGAGGAAATCCTCGGCCTGGCTGGCTGCCACCCGCGAGTCGAAGCCACGGCCATCGATAGTCAGGGCAAAGGTGCCCTGCACTTCTTCACAGGCGCGCACGCAACGGTTGCAGACGATGCACTTGGCCGGGTCGTAGGTGAAATAGGGGTTGGATTCATCCTTGGCCTCGGCCAGATGGGTCTTCACCGGGTCGTAGCGCACCTCGCGCAGGCCGACCACTCCCGCCATGTCCTGCAACTCGCAGTTGCCATTGGCTGAGCAGGTCAGGCAATCGAGCGGGTGGTCGGAAATGTACAGCTCCATCGTGCCCCGGCGCAGTTCGGCGAGTTTGGGGCTTTGGGTGCGCACCTTCATGCCCGGCTCCACCGGGGTGGTGCAGGACGCCGGGTAGCCACGGCGGCCTTCGATTTCCACGGTACACAGGCGGCACGAGCCGAACGGCTCGAGGCTGTCGCTGGCGCACAATTTCGGCACCGAGATGCCCGCTTCTTGCGCGGCGCGCATCACCGAGGTGCCAGCCGGCACGGTGATGGCGTTGCCGTCGATTTCCACGGTTACCGGGGCGCCGGTGCGGGCAGGGGTGCCATAGTCGAGCTCACGATACAGGGCCACGTTTATGCCTCCGGATCAGCGGACTTCGGCGGTGTCGCCGAAATCCTCAGGGAAATGATTGAGTGCGCTCAACACCGGGTAGGGTGTCATGCCGCCGAGGGCGCACAGCGAGGCACCGAGCATGGTGTCGCACAGACTCTTGAGCAGTTCGATTTGGCCCGGCTGCGGCCCTTCGGAGCGTGCGACGATGATCTGGTCGAGCAGCTCCTCGCCACGGGTCGAGCCGATCCGGCAGGGTGTGCATTTGCCGCAGGACTCCACTGCGCAGAACTCCATGGCGTAGCGCGCCATATCGGCCATATCCACGGTGTCGTCGAAGACCACGATGCCACCGTGACCAAGCACCGCACCAAGCGCGGCGAAGGCCTCGTAATCCAGCGGAGTGTCGAACTGGGACTCCGGCAGATAGGCGCCGAGGGGGCCGCCGACCTGCACTGCACGGATCGGTCGGCCACTGGCCGAACCGCCGCCGTATTCATAGAGCAGTTCGCGCAGCGTGATGCCGAAAGCCTTCTCGACAAGACCGCCACGGGCAATGTTGCCGGTCAGCTGAATGGGCAAGGTGCCGAGCGATCGGCCCATACCGAAGTCACGGTAATAAGCACCGCCCTTATCGAGGATGATGGGCACCGAGGCCAGCGAGATGACGTTGTTGATCACCGTCGGCATGCCGAACAGCCCCTCGATGGCCGGCAGCGGTGGCTTCGGGCGCACGGTGCCACGCTTGCCTTCGACGCTCTCCAGCAGCGCGGTTTCCTCGCCGCAGATATAGGCGCCTGCTCCGCGGCGCAGCTCGAGGTGGAAGGCCTTGCCGCTGCCGAGCACGTCGTCACCCAGGTAGCCAGCGGCATAGGCGCTGGCGATCGTCGCCTTGAGCGTTGCCTCGGCGTGCGGGTATTCGGAGCGCAGGTAGATGTAGCCCATGGTCGCGCCGACGGCCAGGCCGGCGATGGTCATACCCTCGATCAGCACGAAAGGGTCGTCTTCCATCACCATGCGGTCGGAGAAAGTGCCTGAGTCGCCTTCGTCAGCATTGCAGACGATGTACTTCTGCGCGGACTCGCAGCCGAGCACGGTGCGCCATTTGATGCCCGTTGGAAACGCTGCACCGCCGCGCCCGCGCAGGCCGGACTCGGTGACCTCGGCGACAATCGCCTCGGGCGTCATGCCCAGGGCGCGCCTGAGGCCGCGATAACCGTCGTGGGCGATGTAGTCGTCCAGCGACAGCGGGTCGGTGATGCCGGCACGGGCAAAGGTCAGGCGTTCCTGGCGCTTGAGGTATTCGATCTCCTCGGTCAGGCCATGGCCCAGCGGATGTGCCCCGCCTTCGAGAAAACCGGCCTCGAACAAACCGGCAACGTCCTTGGCCTTGACCGGGCCGTAGGCGACTCGCCCTGCGCTGGTCGCCACCTCGACCAAAGGCTCGAGCCAGAACAGCCCGCGAGATCCGTTGCGCACCAGATTCAGTTCGATTCCGCGTGCAGCAGCCTCGGTCACGAGCGCCTTGGCCACCTTATCGGCGCCAAGGCTCAGGGCAGTAACGTCGCGCGGCACATAGACAGTGATGGACGGATTCATGCGAGGGTCTCCTGTTCGGCCAGCAGTGCCATCAGCTCTTCGGCATCGACCCGACCGTGCAGCTCGCCATTGAGCATGGCGCTGGGCGCGCAGGCGCAGTTACCCAGGCAATACACCGCTTCGAAGCTCAGGCTGCCATCCGCGAGGGTCTCGCCAAGCGGCAAGCCCAGCCTTTGTTCCAGCTCGGCGGTGAGTGCTTTCACGCCCATCGACTGGCACGCCTCTGCCTGGCACAGCTTGAGCACATGCCGACCCGGTGGGCTGGCGCGAAAATCGTGATAGAAACTGACCACCCCATGCACCTCGGCGCGCGACAGGCAAAGCTCCTCGGCGATCATCGGCAACAGGTCCGGCGGAACCGCACCAAGGCGATCCTGAATATCGTGAAGAATGGGCAGCAAGGCGCTAGGCTGGCCGCGGCGGGCGGCGAGTACCTCACGGGCAACGGCCTGACACTGATCGGGAGCGAAGCGCTGGGGAAGAATGGCCATATTCGAAGCTCCAGCCGGCGGCTATAACCGGTACTGTCCGAGATAAGCGCCACAGTCACGGCTGATGGGTGCTTATCCCTGGCGGCACAAAAGCGCTCGCCAGATATGAAATGAAGTTCTTATTATCCGGTACCTATCGCCCGGGTAATGCAAGTTAGCATGGCCATTTTCATGAACAAATATGAAGCACACATCATATGATTCGAATCGAGATCCAGCCGCGCTGGCGGTTTCACCAGAGCGACGGCAGCAGCCTTGACCCTCAAGGGCTCGCGCTGCTGCAGGCGGTGCACGATACCGGCAAGCTGACTGAAGCAGCCGCCCGGGTAGGCTATTCCTACCGTCATGCCTGGAATCTGCTGGGCAAATGGCAGGCATTCTTCGGCAGCCCACTGATCGAACTAAAGCGCGGCAAGGGCGCACGCCTGGCGCCGCTGGGGGAGAAACTGCTGTGGGCCGACCAGCGCATCCGCGCGCGACTGTCGCCGCAGCTGGACAACCTGGCCGGTGAGCTGGAACTGGAACTGAACCGGGTTTTGCAGGCCAGCAAACCCGGCCTGCGCATCCACGCCAGTCACGGTTTCGCCGTGGCGGCGCTGCGCGAGTGGCTGGAACGCGACCCCAGCTGGCAGTGGGAGGTGCAGTTTCGCAGTGGCAGCGAGGCGATGATCGCCTTGCAGCGCCACGACTGCGAGGTGGCCGGCCTGCACGTACCGGCCGGGCCGCTCGGCGCATTGAGCATCAACCGCATCCAGCCCTGGCTGCGCCCCGACCAGCGGGTGATCACCTTTGTCGTGCGTACCCAAGGTCTGATGCTCGCCCCCGGCAACCCACTCGGCATCAAGGCGCTGGCAGACCTGGCGCGCGCCGAGCTGCGCTTCGTCAACCGCGAGCCGGGCTCCGGTACACGTCTGCTGCTCGAAGACCTGCTGCGCCGCGATGGTCTGGATAGCACAGCGATCAAAGGCTTTCACAGCGAGGAGTTTACCCACGCGGCCGTCGCCGCCTACGTCGCCAGCGGCATGGCTGACGTCGGCTTTGGCGTCGAGGCTGCGGCGCGCCAGTTCGGCCTTACGTTCATTCCCATGGCCCGCGAACACTACTGTCTCCTGTGCCGCGAGGACAGTCTTGAGCTTCCGGCGATGGCCGCGCTGCTGCGCGTACTACAGGACCCGGAATTCCAGGAACGCATCAGCCGTCTGCCGGGCTATGCCCTGAGCCGTCCCGGCGACGTGCTGCCTTTTACCCAGGCAGTGGAGCAATGGAGCAGCGAAAGCCTGCTCTGAGTCGTTCAGAAGTTGTGGAGAAATCGTGAGCCGCTTTCCAATTCTGGGCGGACGGAACAAGCGAAGCGGGAACTTGCAGCGGCTCTTTCAGTCTATGGCGCAATTCTCGCCGTAAGGCGGCTCTGTCCTCGAGGTGTCTATGAAGTCTCTGCAGTTGCTCCTCCTCTCCCTCGGCCTGGCCAGCGGCGGTTCTGCCATGGCGAGCAACACCGAAGCCGCTGTCGGCGGTGCACTGGGTGGTGCGCTCGGCTCGGTCGTCGGTGAGCACCTCGGCGGTTCGACGGGCGCCACGATCGGTGCGGGTGTCGGTGGTGCCGCGGGCGGCATGGTCGGCGCCGACAAGCGCAGCCGTACCGAAGCGGCCATCGGCGGCGGCCTGGGCGCAGCGGGCGGTAACGTCATCGGTCAGCGTGTCGGTGGCAGTACCGGTGGCCTGATTGGCGCAGCCGTGGGTGGTGGCGCAGGTGGAGCTATCGGCAATGCCTACGGCGACGATGACGACTATCGAGACGACCGCCGCTACCGGGACGACCGCCGTTATTACGGCCACCCTGGCAAGGCCAAGGGTCACTGGAAACACAAACACAAACATCACGACTAAGCAGCCGCTCCGTATCGCCGAGCGGGTCAGATCTCCTGACCGCCACAGCTCGGCCCTACGGAAACATCCGGAATACCTGTAGAAGCGGAGTCATTCAGCCACGACCACCAAAGCTTCCAGTGCCTGACGCAAACCACTCGGAATCGGGGTCGGTCGGTTGCTGGCGCGGTCCACGAACACGTGCACGAAGCGCCCAGCCGCACAGGCCTGCGCCTCGCCTGCCTTGAAGATCGCCAGCTCGTACTGCACCGAACTGTTGCCGAGCTTGCCGACACGCAACCCTACCTCCAGCAAATCCGGAAAGGCGATCGAGGCGAAGTAGTCGCAGGACGAACTGACCACAAAGCCCACCACCTCGCCTTCGTGAATATCCAAGCCACCACGTTCGATCAGGTAGGCATTCACCGCGCTGTCGAAATAGCTGTAATAGACGACGTTGTTCACGTGACCGTAAATATCGTTGTCATGCCAGCGCGTGGTGATGGGCTGGAAGTGACGGTAGTCGGCGCGCAGGTGCTGCGGTTGTTCAGCCATTCGAAAAATCCTTGGTTTGGCAGAGCGCTGCGCCGCACGAACGCGACGCAACGCTTGGCTTAGTAAGCCGCGCGGTAGATCGCCAGGGCGTCGGCTTCGGTCACTTCGCGCGGGTTGTTGACCAAGAGGCGCTGCTGGAGCATCGCCTCCTTGGCCAGTTGCGGCAGCATGTCTTCCGGCACACCGGCGTCGCGCAGGCGGGTTGGCAGACCGACGCGGGCGCTCATCTGCTCGAATTCCTCGATCAGCTGCTCGGCGTAGGTAGAGGGATCATCTTTGCGCAAACGATCCCCAAGGATGATCGGCGCCAGCTCACCGTAGTGCGTGGTGGCGGCGCTGACGTTGAAGCGCAGCACTTGGGGCAGCACCAGCGCGTTCGACAGCCCGTGCGGGATGTGGAAGTTGCCGCCCAGCGGATAGGCCAATGCGTGCACCGCCGCCACCGGCGCATTGGCAAACGCCTGACCGGCCAGGCAGGCGCCGAGCAGCATGGCCTGGCGCGCCTCGCGGTTGCTGCCGTTGTGCACCGCCTCGTCGAGGTTGGCCGCCAATAGACGCAGCGCCTCACGGGCCAGCAGGTCTGACATCGGATTCTTTTTCAATGCACTGGTATAGGCCTCGATGGCGTGCACCATGGCGTCTATGCCGGTGGCCGCGGTCACCGCAGGAGGCAAGCCGAGGGTGAGGTCGGCGTCGAGCAGCGCCAGATCAGGCAGCAGCAACGGCGAGACCACGCCCATTTTGGTCGTCTCACCAGTGGTGATGATCGCGATCTGCGTCACCTCGGAACCGGTGCCTGCAGTGGTCGGTACCTGGATCAGCGGCAGGCGCTGGCCCTTGGCGTTGCCCACACCGTAGATGTCCTGCAGCGATTGCGCACAGGTCGGATGCGCCAGCAATGCGACCAGCTTGGCGACGTCCATCGAGCTGCCGCCACCGAAGCCGATGACGAGATCCGCCTGGGTTGCCTTGGCCTGGTCCACCGCAGCCATCACGATATTTTCCGGCGGATCGGCGACCACTTGATCGTAGACGGCAACTTGCAGCCCTTCGGTCTCGAAGCCCGGCAGCACGTCGTTGAGCAGACCGAAGCGAGTGATGCCGGGGTCGGTCACCACCAGCACCGAGCGCGCCCCGCGCTCCTTGCAGAGGCTGGCCAGCCGGCGCGACGAGCCAGGCTCGCAGATCAATTGAGCGGTTGTGGCAAAGCTGAACGGATGCATCGGTGCCTCCTGTGATCGATTAGCTCAAAACGCGAAATCGCTGTCCGGCAACGCCATCAAACACGCGGCGCCGCCCTGGATCGCTTCCCGATGCGCACTGGCCCGTGGCAACACACGGCGCAGATAGAAGTCCGCACTGGCCAGCTTGGCCTGATAGAACGCCTCCTCCCCCGCCCCCTGCTCCAGTGCATCCTGCGCGCGAGCCGCCGCCTGCAACCAAAGCCCGGCCAACAGCACATAAGCCGAGTACTGCAGGAAATCCACCGACACCGCGCCGATTTCCTGCGGGTCACGGCCGGTCGCGGCGATGATCTCGGCGCTCAGCTCACGCCACTCGCCGATCCGCGCTTGCACCTTGCTGGCCATGTCATGCAGTGCTGGCCGGTCAACCTGCTGGTCGCAAATCTCGCTGAACTCGGCCTGCAGCGCGGACAGCTCAGTGCCACCATCGCCGAGCAGCTTACGGCGGATGTAATCCAGCGCCTGGATGCCGTTGGTGCCCTCGTAGAGCTGGGTGATGCGGCTGTCGCGCATCAATTGCTCCATGCCCCACTCGCGAATGTAGCCATGACCGCCATAGACCTGCACCCCTAGGCTCGCGACCTCCTGGCCCATGTCAGTGAAGAACGCTTTGACGATCGGGATCAGCAATGCCGCACGCTTGCTCGCCGCCTTGCGGTAGCTCGGCTCGGGATGGCCGTGTTCGAGGTCCAGCTGCCGGGCGCAATAGGCGGCCAGCATGCGGCTGCCCTCGACCAGGGTTTTCTGCGTCAGCAGCATGCGCCGCACGTCCGGGTGGACGATGATCGGGTCGGCGACCTTGTCGGGATGCTGCGCACCGGCCAAGCCACGTGATTGCAAGCGCTCACGGGCATAGGCCAGCGAGCCCTGATAAGCCTGTTCAGCGATACCCAGGCCCTGCAAGCCGACCTGAAAGCGCGCGTCGTTCATCATGGTGAACATGCAGGCCAGGCCCTGGTTCGGCTCACCGACGACCCAGCCGGTGGCGCCGTCGAAGTTCATCACGCAGGTCGCCGCGCCCTTGATGCCCATCTTGTGTTCGATGGCACCGCAACTCAGCGCGTTGCGCTCGCCCGGGGTGCCATCGGCATTGGCGATGAACTTGGGCACCAGCAGCAGACTGATGCCTTTGACCCCGGCCGGCGCATCCGGCAGGCGCGCCAGCACCAGATGGACGATGTTCTCGCTCATATCGTGCTCGCCGCCGGAGATAAAGATCTTGCTGCCACTGACCCGGTAGCTGCCGTCCGCCTGGGGTTCGGCCTTGGTGCGCAGCAACGCGAGATCGGTGCCGGCCTGCGGCTCGGTCAGGCACATGGTGCCGCTCCAGCTACCGCTGACCAGCTTCTCCAAATAGGCGTTTTTCAGTTCGTCGCTGCCGTGCTTGTGCAGCGCCAGCACCGCGCCCTCGGTCAGGCCGGAGTAGATGCGAAAGGACAGCGAGGCGCCCATCAGCATTTCGTGAAAGTTACAGGCCACCAGCTGAGGGAAGCCCTGGCCGCCGTACTCGGTTGGGCCAGTCATGCTCGCCCAACCGTTGTCGACGTACTGTTTGTAGGCCTCGACGAAGCCTTGCGGCGTCCGCACCTCGCCGTTCTCGAGGGTCACGCCCTCTTCGTCGCTGTTGCGATTGAGTGGCGCGATCTCGCCGCCGGTGTAGCGAGCCGCTTCTTCCAGCACGCCATCGATCAGCTCACGGTCCAGCCCGTTACCGAGCAGCGCGCAATGGGTAGTGGCATCGAACAGCTCGTGCAACACGAAGCGCATATCGCGCAGCGGGGCCTTGTATTCCATGCTCAGGCTTCCTTCTTGTAGTCGGCGAAACGACTGCTAAGCGTGGCCAGGCTGTCGATCAGCTCGGCAGGCTGCCAATGTTCGCCGTGGCGCTCGGCCAGGGCGTTCAGGCGATCCCGAATGGCGATCAGCCCCTCGCGATCCGCCCAGGTCATCGGCCCGCCGACTTCGGCGGGGAAGCCGTAACCGTTGAGGTAGACGGTATCGATATCGGCACTCGACTCGGCCATGCCTTCCTCGAGGATTTGCGCGCCTTCGTTGACCAGCGCCAGCAGGCAGCGCTCGAGGATTTCTTCGCTGCCGATCTCACGACGCTGATAGCCCAATCGCTCGGACTCACGCTGCACCAGCGCATCCACTTCCGGGTCATGTTCGGCCTGGCGGCTACCCTCGGCGTAGCGGTAGTAGCCCATGCGCGACTTCTGGCCGAAGCGGCCCAGCTCGCAGAGACGGTTGTCAATTTGCACTTCGGGTTCGTCCTGGCCCTTGCCGGCCAGCTCGCGGGCGCGCCATTCCAGGTCGATGCCGACCACGTCGTACATGCGGAACGGCCCCATGGCGAATCCGAAGCCCTGCAGCGCGGCGTCCACCTGATGCGGGTAGGCGCCTTCGAGCAGCATGGTGCGTGCCTCGCGCACGTAGGTGGCGAGCATGCGGTTGCCGATGAAGCCCGGGCAGTTGCCGGCAATCACGCTGACTTTGCCCATGCGCTGGCCGAGCGCGGTGGACGCGTCGAGCACTTCCTTCGAAGTCTTCGCGCCGCGGACGATCTCCAGCAGCTTCATGATGTGCGCAGGGCTGAAGAAGTGCAGACCCACAACCTGCTCCGGACGCCCCGTGACAACGGCGATGGCGTCGATGTCCAGCGCCGAGGTGTTGCTGGCCAGGATGCCGCTCGGCTTCACGATGCCGTCTAGCTCGCGGAAAATGTTCTGCTTGAGTTCGAGGTTTTCGTAAACCGCTTCGATCACCAGATCGACATCGGCCAGCGCCTGGTAATCCGCCGCCTTGCTGATGCAGGCGCGTCGCGCAGCCGCTTGAGTCTCGTCGATGCGACCCTGCCGCACGTTGTGCGCGTAGGTGTCAGCCACCACGCCCAGCGCCTGCTCCAGCATCTCGGGGTTGTTGTCCAGCCAGCGCACCTGCACGCCGGCGTTGGCCAGGCTCATGACAATACCGCGGCCCATGGTGCCCGCGCCGATTACGGCGGCGGTCTGGATATCGAAGCGGGTTTGGCTCATTGCAGCTGTCCTCGTCGCACGGCGGAAAAAACTGGAGACCAACCATAGACGAAGACGCTACTATTTTTGAAATTTAGTCTTGTGATGTTTCAGATTCATCAGATGAATATCTACAACTTCGACCTCAATCTACTCCGCGTGCTAGACGCCTTGCTGCGCGAACGCAACGTCTCGCGTGCCGCCGAGCGGCTGTCGCTCAGCCAACCGGCCGTCAGCAATGCGCTCAATCGTCTTCGCGAATTGCTCGATGACCCGCTGCTGGTGCGTGTCGGCCGCGCCATGCAGCCCACGCCGCGCGCGCTGAGCCTGGAAGCGCCGATTCGCGATGCGTTGCAGCAGATCGAACACACGCTCAATGCCGGTGACTGCTTCGACCCTGCCAGAAGCCGCCAGCGCTTCGTGATCGCCGTGACCGATTACGTCGAGCTGATCTGCATGCCCGCGCTGATGGCGCACCTGACCCGGGTCGCACCGGGCGTGCAGCTCGCAATCCGACACCTGACCCCGAGCCTGCCTGCCGAAGCGTTGGATAATGGCGAACTGGATCTGGTACTGGGTCGTTTCGTTGAGGTGCCGACGCGCTTTCACACGCGTCGTTGGGCCAGCGAGACCCTGCAGGTCGCCATACGCAAGGGCCATCCGCTGGTTAGCGAGACGCTCAACCTCGATGGTTTTCTGCGCCTTCGCCACCTCTGGGTGCACGGCGGGCAAACGCGCGGAATGGTCGATCAATGGCTGGAAGAACAAGGGTTGAGCCGGGACGTTGTGTATACCACCCCGAACTACCTTCAAGCTGCGCATATTGTCGCCAGCAGTGATCTGGCCGCCGTACTGCCAACACAGCTGGCTCGCTATTTCGCGGAGCTGCTCCCGCTGCAGCTACTCGACCTTCCCTTCGATCTCGGCAGCTTTCGGTTGGATATCGTCAGCGTCGCCCAGCGTGAACGGGATGCAGCTTTGCAATGGCTGATCGAGCAGATCGTAGCGGTCGGTGAAAATCACAGCCTGCAGCGCTAAGGCCGTTCAGCGCTGATTGGAACCGGGGTCACTGACAGCCTCGACGGGTCTCCGTAGAAATGCCCAGCAGTTTTCATAGGCAACAAAAAACCCGCCGAAGCGGGTTTTTCCTGACCATCCGAATCCTTCCGGTTGCCGTCCTGGCGATGGTCGATCTTCCTTGATCCTGAGCGCGTCCTGCGCTTCAGAGCTGGGCATAGATTAGTCATTCGACTGAATCAGCTAAAGAGCCAAAGGCTGGGATCCTTGTAAGCATTTCGCCATTCGGGAACAAACGCATCGTTTCGAGGTATCGCCTGTTTGAGTTTGTCGCCTTTCCCTCGACTGCCACATTGGCGGATGCAAACGCAATTACGCAAAGTGGCTTTTGTCGGACCGGGACGCCGAGCGGCCCCGTGTCATGGGTGCTCGGCGGGCCGATTACTTCCGTAGGAAGGCCAGCAGATCCTGATTCAGTCGCTCCTTGTGCGTGTCGGTCAGGCCATGCGGTGCGCCTGGATAGATGATCAGCTCGGCATCCTTGACGATGCTCGCCGAGGCGCGTGCTGAGGTATCGATCGGCACGATCTGATCATCGCCGCCGTGAATCACCAGCGTAGGGACGTCAAATTTGCGCAAGTCTTCGCGGAAATCGGTGGCCGAGAAGGCTGCGATGGAATCGTAAGTGTTCTTGTGCCCGGCCTGCATGCCCTGCACCCAGAACGACTGGATAAGACCTTGAGAAGGCGTCGCATCTGGCCGGTTGTAGCCAAAGAACGGGCCGGAGGCGATATCCAGATAAAGCTGGGAGCGATTGTCCAGCGAAGCCTGGCGAAGCCCGTCGAACACCTCCAGCGGCACCCCATCGGGGTTGCTCTCGGTCTTGAGCATCAACGGCGGCACCGAGGCGACCAGCACCGCTTTCTTTACCCGAGCCGTGCCGTGGCGACCAATGTAGCGGGCCACTTCACCGCCTCCTGTTGAAAAGCCGATCAGCGTCGCGTCCTTCAGATCCAGCGCTTCGAGAACTGCCGCGAAATCATCCGCGTAATGGTCCATGTCGTTGCCGTCCCAGGGCTGGCTGGAGCGGCCGTGTCCGCGGCGGTCATGAGCGACGACGCGATAGCCCTTCGACGCCAGGAACATCATCTGCGACTCCCAGCTGTCCGAGTTCAGCGGCCAGCCGTGGCTGAAGGTAACGACCTGCCCGTCACGCGGGCCCCAGTCCTTGTAGTAGAGGCTTACACCGTCTTTCGTGGTGACATAGCTTTCGGAGCGTTCGCTGCCCAGCGTTGCAGCTGAGCGGGTATCGCCAGCTTGAGCAGCTTGTGCTGTGACAGCGGTGGCCAGCGTAAGGGCGGCGAGAGTCAGTGCGCGGTTCAGTGTGCTCATGATCATTTCCTCGATAGGTTAAAGGCTTGCCCGTCCGGCGATGTGTGCCGGCCGATGAAGCTATGTTGCCCATCTGCTGAAACCGAATGGGTTCAAAAAGTCTTTGAAATGATGCAGATCGTCTAATACGAGAGATAGAGTCTGTGAAGACCGCAGGGGACGCTTGCAGAGGCCTGCTAGGTGGGCAAGGGGACGATCGCGCTACGGTGCGACCTCTCTATAGCCTCCTTAACAACACTGGCAGAACGCCCGAGGCAGGACTGATCGCTGCTCATGATGCGGTCTTGGTAGATCACTCGATAATGCGAAAACCAGACGGAGCCCGGTGCATATATGTGCACCGAAAAACTAAAGATCGAGTGATTAATGTCAGGCTTATTTATCAAGCAGCTAGGTCAAATAATTTAATTGGAAATGAGTAAATTGCACCGACTATTCACTTCAGTTAATCAGTTGAATATCAATCTAAATAAACAAAAGCTGTACTTATTTTTTTATCTGCGTATATTCGTGACCACTGCTTCGCAATTAACACTTCGACACCCGGCATGATGTTTCTCTGTTTCATCTCCTCGGTTCGTTTTGCTTCTCGCTTCTCAGTCTCGGCGCCGAACGGTTCAGCGCTGCAGCCTTAAAACACCTGGGAGATACTCATGTCTACTCGTCAAAATGGCACAGTTAAATGGTTCAACGATGAAAAAGGTTTCGGCTTCATTACGCCGACCGACGGCAGCGAAGACCTGTTCGTTCATTATCGTTCGATCGAAAGCGCAGGTTTCAAAAGCCTGAGCGAAGGCCAAGCTGTTTCTTTCATGGCTACTAAAGGCCAGAAAGGAATGCAGGCTGATCAGGTTCAAGTCTCCTAAGACGCCTGATTAAAAAAAGCCCCGCTTCGGCGGGGCTTTTTTTCGTCCGAATTATTTAATTCACGCATAGAAGCTAGTCGACCAGATATTCGTTCGATCACGCATTGGCATCTCCTGGCAGACAAACCATGAGGCAATCGGTCATCGGGCCGGGCCGGGACGGTGAAAGCTCCGCGCTGAAAAATCAAAAACCCGCCGAAGCGGGTTTTTTCTGGCCTGTCCGAATCCTTGCGAACGCCATCCAGGGCGGGGGCCGATCATCCTGATCCTGAGCGCGTCCTGCGCTTCAGAGTGAGGCCAGAATAACCGGGGACGAAGCAGTTCCTGAATAGCGATATCCCTGCGCCCGATGTAAGCCGTGACCCTAGATCAGCTTGAGACATGACCAGAGCCGCGCGCTAAAAAGAGCCTTCAGATTCGTCGAAATCCACGCCACCCCTACCGTTGCGCTGTAGGCGCGTTCGACGACCGGGCGGATCGCGCGCCAAGCGAGTCGTTTAGCCCGAACGGCGCGCAGGTCAGCCTAAGAATTGTCGCGCCGGAGCCTATGCATGGCATCAGTGCTCGCTAATATCGAGCACCGGACCGATAGGCAGGCCTCGAATGCATGCCTCGGCACAGCCTATTGGTCGTAGCTTTAACCAGCTAGCGTGGCCTCGCTGCATGCGGCGTATCGGTCGGATACGGGTTACGCGATGGGCTTGCCGCTTGCTCCATCGAAACCGCCCCCTGATCAAGCGAGCCGGCGCCCCCTGGGCGGGGTGCAGAAAAGCAAAAACCCGCCGAAGCGGGTTTTTTCTGACCTTTCCGAATCCGTTCGAGCGCCTTCCTGGCCATGGTCGATCGTCCTGATCCTGAGCGCATCCTGCGCTTCAGAGTGGGCATAGATTAATTACTTCAGCCCCGAAGCTGAAGCGGCGATCTGCGCAGGTTGTTGTAAGCCTTTCGCTATTGGTGCGTAAACGATCGGACACCGAAGCCATTGCGGAGCAGCCAGGCCAGTTCCGAAAACTGCGCTAATTGTCGCGGCTAATACCAGCAAAAAGCGCTGAATAGCAGCTATCTCTCAGCTTAACGCATCGATCAACACGCTGATTTAGCTGTGTTCTACCTGTAAGCAAAGAGTCGCTTCGAGAACCGCCCTATAGCCCTACGTTTTGTCAGAATTACTCCTGTCGGCTTTCGGTTTCGCAGCTCAAGGCCTGCTTGCGGTATCGACTCGGATGCCAGTAGCCCGACAGCAGTGGTAGCGGCGGTCCGTGCCAACCGCGGCGTCGCAGCTGCGTGGCGATTAGCGCATTCATGATCTTGTGCCCCATCAACAACACGCTGCCATGGGTTTCTGCCAGTTCGACGAGCTTGTCTGCAGCCGCACTGGCCCGTCGCTTTGACTCGCTGACTGGTTCAGTGTGACGCGCGAAACCGAGAAACCAGGCTGTTCGGAAAGTGATGCGCCAGACACGCGAAGGCATCAACGGATACGTCCAGTCGGGATAAGGCAGGTGCGCCTCGGCGAACAACGGATCGGGCTGGTGCAGGCATTGGCAGTTCAGGTGCTCGCGCGACTCCACGCAGCGCATCAGCGAGCTGCAAACCACGGTGCCGGCTGCATCGGCGAGTCGCCGCAGGGATTCGGGCCGCTCACCAGCGACGACACTGGCGGCGTTGTAACGCTCGACCCAATCCTTCATGCCGGCCGGCGTGCTCCACGGGTCGGCACTGTGGTCAGGCCGCCCATGACGCACCAGGATGATCTGCATGACGGGGCTACCAGACGGGACGATACTTATTCGAAACGTAACGGCAAAGCCGGTTCCGGGCTGTTCAAAAGATAACGGGACCGATGCGGATACGGGTGGGAAGGCCCTGGTACAAGACCAGGGCCGGACGGCTTACTTATCGAGGGCTTCCTGTTTTTCCAGGAAATCTTCTTCGAGCATCGCATCCTTGACTGCCTGCGGTTGTTCATCAAGCAGCGGATCATTGATCTCACCCCCTGAGAGCACCTTGGTATCCAGCTTGCCCATCAGGTGTTCAAGCGCATGACGCATCTTCTCGACAGCCCCATCGACCGCAAGCTGCAACGACTCGGCTTTGTGGGTGACCGACACGGCTTGATGCCCCTTAGGGCGCGCTTCTATCTGGCAGCGCTTGTCATCAGCGCCAGCCTTTTGTGCATTCTCGTCGCTGACATGCACTTCGATGCGAGTGAGGAAATCGTCGAAGCGCTCCAGCCGCTCCTCTACGGTCGAACCGACCCATTCATGCAGCTCGACGCTGCCGGGGATGTGGTGGCTGTTGACTTGGACATGCATACGACTACTCCTGATTGATGACGTACCTACTAGGGTTCGAGGCGTCTGTACCGCCGAGGTTCAGCGGCTTCGTCTGTATGAATTGTCGCCAGACGTTGATTGGCCTCGCCTGACGCAGGTCAGTGAAGCGGCGCGCCGGGCACAGGCGTCGTCTCGCGTGCCTGATCATCAGCCGCTACGCCTCTTTAACCGATGTTATTCGTCCCCGGTTCGCCTATTCGCCTGATCGGCCTGCGCACCGAGCCGCCATCCCACCGCACCCCATACCGCCGCACTCACCGCGCCGACCAGGGCAACCAGCCAGACACCGTGGCCGAGGCTGTCGAGAAGAGCTTTGGCCCAGCCGCTCAGAGCATCACCACCGCGATAAACGACCGTATCGATGAAATTCTTCGCCTTGTATTTGCTCTCGGCATCCAGGGGAGCGAAAAGCATCTCCCGACCCGGGCGGACAAAGGCATACTCGCCGACGCGGCGCACGATCATCACCGCCGCCAGCGCAGCAAAGCTCGGCGCCAGCGCCAGTCCGATGAAACCCAGGCACACCAGCGCCGGTACCGCAGTGAGCAGCACTCTGACCCCTAGACGCTGGGCGATGCGCCCGGTAATGAACAGCTGCGACAGCAACGCGCCAGCCTGGACCACGAAGTCGATTGCCCCGAAGACTCGCACCTGCTCGGCGCGGTCGGGAAACAGCTCGGCTACCAACCGCGCCTGCTCGAAATAGAGGAAGGTACTGGCGGTGGTCAGCAGCAGCACGAAAGCTGCAATGCCCAGCAGGTAGCCCGAACCGAGCACCCTTGTCAGGCCACTGAACGGATTGCCCGCCACCGGCCGTTTTGGACTTTCGGCATGCTCCGCGCCGGGCCTGCCCGCGCCCAACACCTCGCGCCAATCCATCAGGTAATGCTTGATCACCACCGCAGCCGCCAGCAGCAGCGCTGCCAACAACATCAGCCCAAACTGGCCAAGCACGCCCACCAGCAAGGCGCTCATGGCAGGCCCGACCAGCCCGCCGACACTGGCACCAGCGGCGATGAAGGCAAACAGGCGCCGCGCCTGAGGCGCGTCGAACACATCGGCCATCAGACTCCACGCCACCGACACCACGAACAGGTTGTAGACCGAGATCCACACATAGAACACCCGTGCCAGCCAGACGCTGTCGTCGAGCAGGAAGAACAGCGTGGCGAACAGCAACAGGTTGCTGCAGAAGAAGCCGTACACCCAGTCGATGTAATGGATGCGCGCCACCCGCGAGTTGATCCAGGCGAACAGCGGCACGGCGAACAGCATGGAAAAAAAAGTCGCGGTGAACAGCCATTGCAGGTTGTCGACGCCCCCCTGAATCCCCATGGACTCACGAATCGGTCGCAGCATGAAGTAGCCGGAGAACAGGCAGAAGAAAAGGCCGAACCCAGCCAGTGCCGCACTCAGCTCACCGGGACGGGCATTGATCGTAACTGCTGCGCGCGCAGCGAGCGGCTTCATTAATCAGCCTCCGCTGAAGCCTCTCCAACCGGCTTCATTGAAAGGCTTCGACGATCATTTCTCGCTGGCGCGCGTCCGGCAAACGGCCCTGCCCGGCCATGATGTTGTCGGCCATGTAACGCGGATTGGAGGTGGCGGGAATCACCGTGGTCACCGCCGGCTCAGCGAGAATGAACTTGAGCAACAGCTGTGCCCAGGAACTGGCATCGACATCCGACGCCCAAGTCGGCAGTGGCTTGCCCTTGACCCGCGAGAGCAGGTTGCCGCGGGTAAAAGGCCGGTTGATTAGCGTGGCAATGCCGTTATCAGCGCAATACGGCAGCAATCGTTTTTCGGCGTTGCGCTCGCTGACCGAATAGTTGAACTGAACGAAGTCGACCGGCTCCTGCTTGAGCACCTCGAGCAACCGATCATGGGCGGATTCGACATAGTGCGTCACGCCGATATAACGGATGCGCCCCTGTTCCTTGAGCTCGCGCAACAGGCCCAGTTGGGTACGCGTGTCCTGCAGGTTGTGCACTTGAATCAGGTCGATCATGTCGGTCTGCAGCGTCTCGAAACTCTTCTCGATCTGTGCCAGACCACGCTCACGGCCAGTGGCGGAGACCTTGGTCGCGAGGAAAACCTGATCACGCACGTCACGACGCTGGATCAGCTCCCCCACCACGCGATCGGCATTGCCGTAGCTCGGCGCGGTATCGATCACCTTTGCGCCGCCTTCGACGAAGACTCGCAGCACATCCAGCAAGGCCTGCATGTCAGGGTCGTCGACACGGATGTCATGCGTACGCGAGGTGCCCAGCCCGATCACCGGAAGCAATTCGCCGGAGGCAGGGATCGGTCGCACTCGCAACGCTTCGGCGGCTCTTCCCAGCAATGGCAACAGCGGCCCGAGGGTGGCAACAGTGGCTAACAGGGCGGAACGATAGAGCAGCTGACGGCGAGTCTGCATGAGCGGGTCTCCGGGTCGGGCGGTGGCGGCGACGTTGAGTATGGTCGACGCCGCACGACGCACCGGTAGATCCGATGACCAGAGCTTTTCTGTATGTGACAGCGCAGTGAGAGCAGACCGCCCAAGATGCGCAGCTTGCAAGAACAGGCAGCCCATCGGCTCGGCCGCGCAGTGGTGGCATTATGCTTTCATTTAAGTTCTACTTCGCCGCGCCAAACTGGCAAGCACCGGCTCAGCTCGACCCATAGCTGCGGCTTGCTTCCTATCGAGAGACCGATGCACCCAACCCCTTCACGCCCCAGCGGGCAACCGACCAACGCAGCGCCACTGAAACAGCGCCGCAGGAGACAGCGCCTGATCAGCCTGGCCTATGCCCTGGGGCTGCTGCTGGTGTTTCTGCTCAGTCTGTTGCTGTTACCGGACGACGCCGGGCTGGGCAAGCTACTCTGGGGCGCACGCGGCCCCGGCTAGCCGATCGCCACGAACCACGGGAGCGGTCAGACCTGGAAACGTCCCACCAGGGCAGCCAGACTCTGGGACAGCCCCGACAATTGCTGACTGGCCTGCATGCTTTTCGATGAATTGGCGGCCGCATCATCGGAGAGATCTCGGATATCGCTGATGTTGCGGGCAATCTCCTCGGTGACGCTGCTCTGCTCCTCACAGGCCGTAGCAATCTGCGCCGCCATGTCATTGATGCGCTGAACCGACTGCGTCGTATCCGCCAGCACCTGATCGACCCCAGCAGCCCGTTCTACGCTGTCGCGCGCCTTGCTACTGCCGGCATGCATCGCCTGCACGGCCTTGGCGACGCCCCCCTGCAACCGCTCGATGCGTAGCTGAATGTCCTTAGTCGAATCCTGAGTACGGCCCGCCAACGCTCGCACCTCGTCCGCCACCACGGCGAAACCACGACCCTGCTCGCCGGCACGGGCGGCCTCGATGGCGGCATTCAGCGCCAGCAGGTTGGTCTGCTCGGCAATACCGCGAATCACTTCAAGCACCGCACCGATGCTGGCGGTCTCCTCAGCCAGTGCCTCAATAGTTTTCGAGGTGCTTTCCACTTCCTGAGCCAGCTGACGGATCGACTGGACGGTACTGCTGACCACGGCAGCGCCCTGGCTTGATTGTTGTTGCGCATCGCGTGCCGCATCCGAGGCGTTCTGTGCATTCAGCGCGACCTCGTGTACCGCAGCGCTCATTTCCGTGGCAGCCGTGCTGACCTGGTCCACTGCGGCGTGCTCGCTGTTGATCAATTGATCATTGGTCGCCGCCATCCGCGCCATGTCACGTGCAGCCGTATCGACTTCCGCCGTCACCCGACCGACTTCGGCGATCAGTGGTTGCAGCTTGTCGAGAAAGCGATTGAACGCATTGCCGAGCTGGCCCAGCTCGTCAGCCGAGCGAACGTCCAGGCGGGCGCGCAGATCGCCGTCGCCCTCAGCGATCTGCTGCACACGGTCGAGCAGCCGGCGCAGCGGCTTGAGCACCACCAGCGGCAGGCCGAGCACCAGCAGCACGCAGCCCAGCAAGCCGATCACCAGCAGCGTGCCCTGTTGCGTCTCGGTGCTCGCGCCCTCGGCGATCGCCGCCGCGCCGATCTCGTGGGCAGCTTCATCCTCCAGATTGCCGAGCTGATCGATGGCGTCACGCATGCTGTCGAAGCGTGCCTCGCTGTCGCCGAAGCTCAACGTGCTGGCCGCCTGCGGGTCAAGGTCGATCTGCTCGATGACCCGCTGCGACACCGCCGACCATTGGGCGAACCCGCGGTTGAATTGCTCGACCAGCGCCATGGCCTCAGGCCCCGGCTGCATCGCCGCATATTTCTGCACCCGGTCGTAGGCCTGCTGAAGATTTTCCGCGTGGCTGGCCTTGAGTGCATCGAGGTGATCCCCCGCATCGCTGTCGAGCAGGCTGCGCTCAGCGACGAAGGCTTGATAGAGGTCGCGGTCGGCATTGAGCAGCAGGCTGATGGCAGGCAGATGCCGCGACGCGAGCCGCTCGCTGGAATCGGCGACGCGCTCGATGCCGCGTATGCCAAAGACTCCCATCAGCACAAGCAGGATGGCGAGCGCCGCGATGGGCAGGGTGATTTTCCAGCGGAATCCGAGATCGACGAAAAGGCGGGGCATGACAGTGCTCCTTGGCAGGCTTATCCATGGCTATCGGCCGCAATGGCTGCGGCAACAGGTCACCCGTCGACCATTGCACAGCAACCGCAACGTTCCGTTGAGGCAGGTCAACCCGCGAGACAGGCGGCCCGGCATTGCCGGAGGCGTGCCACTGGCACCCACCGGTACTTTCGGATGAATGCCAAGGTTGCATGGCGATCTTTCCGCCGGCGACCGATAACGTGTCGGACGGAGATACCGCCTAGCCGTCTGCAGGCGACCCTGCCGAAGCCGATAACCAAGACAGCCGATCAGCGTTTCGACCGGTGCGGGAGCGGGCCGATGTTCCGCTTCGTCCTACCAAGCGCGAGTAATGCCCATGTTTACGCTCTCCCGATTCAAGCCAGGCCACACGCAAACCAACGGCACGGCAAGCTTGCTCTGCTCGGCTCAGCAGCTCTCACAGCAGCTCGCCGCCCTGCGCTTCAACCCGACCTACATTGCCGGCTTCGTCTCGCCGCATGTAAATCTCGATGAGGTGGCTCGGCAGGTATCGCAGCGCTTTCCGAACGCAACGATCAGCCTGTGTACCACGGCGGGCGAGCTGTCCAGCGAGGGCCAGCGGCTCTACTGTGCGACCGGCGCACAGTGGGATCGGGTAGTGCTGCAGCTGTTCGACGCCAGCGTGATCGCCGCGGCCGAGATCGTCCGCGTGCCGCTGGAGTGCGAGGACATCCGCGGCGGGGGCCAGCGGCTGTCGATGGGCGAACGCATCGCGCGCCTCACGGCGTCGATCAAGCGTGTGCAGGTGTCGATGAAGATCGATTACCGCGACACCTTGGCAAACATTTTCTTCGATGGTCTCTCCGCGTCTGAATCCTTCTTCATGGAAGCGCTGTACGAGTCCGGGCGTTTTCCCTGCCTGTTCGTCGGCGGCTCGGCCGGTGGCAAGCTGGATTTTCAGAAGACTCAACTGCATGACGGCAAGCGCAGCTACCAGAACCATGCGCTGATCGTCTTCCTCAAATGCGCGCCGGACGTGCGCTTCGGCGTGTTCAAGAGCCAGAATTTCGAGCCGACGCCGCTCAGCCTGAGCGTACTCAGCGCCTCCCTGGAGGATCGCTACATCAGCCAGGTGGTCGACTCACGCGGCAACATCCGCACCATGGTCCAGGCGCTGTGCGAGGCGCTCAAGTGTGCGCCGCAGGAGCTCGAGCAGCGACTGTCTGACTACTCCTTCGCCATCCGCGTCGGCGAGGAAGTGTTCGTCCGCTCGATCTCGCAGATCGACTTCGCCAACGAGCGGGTGCACCTGTTCTGCGACGTCGCGCCGGGCGAGGAGCTGATCATGGTCAAACGCACACCGCTGGCCGAAACCACCCGCCGTGACTATCAACGATTCATGCAGAACAAACCCGGCAAACCGTTGGTGGGCATCCTCAACGACTGCATCCTGCGCCGGCTGAACAACGAGCAGGCACTGGGCGGCATGGACCCGGTGTTCGATGACGTGCCGGTGGCCGGCTACTCGACCTTCGGCGAGATCCTCGGGCTCAACCTCAACCAGACCCTGACCGCGGTGTTCTTCTTCCGCACCAACGGCAAGGATGAGTTCCACGACGAGTACACCGACAACTTCATCGCCTACCACGGCGAGTTCAAGGCGTTCTTCCTGCGCCGGCAGATCAAGAAGCTGACCGGCCTGAGCCAGGTGGTGGTCAAGCAGATCGAACAGTTCAAGCGCCAGGACTACAGCAGCGCGGTCGACATCAACGGCCTCGACGAACACATCCGCCCGGTGTTCCGCGGCCTGGCCGACCTTGGCCAGGTGCTGTCCCAGGCTGATCATGAGCGGCAGTCCATGTCCGAGCAGCTGAGCCAGTGCGCCAACGAGCTGCACGGCTCGATGGACGACCTGACGCTGAACATCAACCAGCAGGGCACGGTCATCGAACAGGCTGGCAGCTCGGTCAAGCAGATGGTCCACCAGGCCGACGAGGTAGTCAGCAGCGCCCGCGATCTGGCGCAGTCGAGTCAGCGCATCCAGTCGGTGGTGCAGACCATTCAGCAAATCGCCGGGCAGACCAACCTGCTGGCGCTCAACGCGGCGATCGAAGCAGCGCGCGCCGGCGAGCAAGGCCGCGGGTTCGCGGTGGTGGCCGACGAAGTGCGCAAGCTGGCCGAGATCACCGGCAAGAACGCCGAGGAAATCGGCACCGACATCGACCGCCTGGCCAGCGAGATTCGCGCGGTGGCGCAGCACATCGAGACCCAGTCGGCCGGTGTCGGCTCGCTCACCGGGCTGCTCGATGCGCTGGAAAATTCGAGCAACCTCACCGCCGGCACCTCACGCCAGACCAAGGGCGTCGCCGACCGGCTGATTGGCCTGACCGCGCGCTGAGGCTCTTCGCCGACGACTAGCGCGTCAGGCGCGCACGCACCTCGGCGTAGGGATAGGCGTCCAGCGAGGCGAAACCGGGGATCTGCCGCGCCTTGAGCTTGGTGAACACCGGCACGCTGATGCCGCAGAGAAAGCGCGTCAGGCATTCAGCGCTGGGCTCGTGGCCCTTGAGCGGCGTGTAGCGCTGACTGAATTCGGCGCAGCGGGCATCGACATCCATCTCGCCCAGCGGCGCCAATGGCGGCGGTTCCGGTAGTTGCGCAACCTGCCCGCGACAGACCGAGCAATGGTCACACTTTTGCGGCGCCTGCTGATCGCCGAAATAGGCCGCCAACCGCTGACTCAGGCATTCGCTGGATTCGAACAGTGCCAGCATGTTGTCGATGCGGGTGATCTCGCTCGCTTCGTGCTGCTTGAAGTATTCATGCAGTTCGATGCTCAAGCTCTCTGCGTCGAAGTCTGGATCGAGCAGCGCATAGACGTCGGTCATCTGCTTGCTCTCCAGCTCGATCCAGCCCTTCTCCTGGAAGTACTCCAGCGCCTTGACGACCCGGCCACGGTCGGCGCCGTGTTGCTGATAGAGCGCGTCGAAATCCAGCGTGCACCAGGTCCTTGCCCGCGCCGAGGTGTGCACGATGGCCTCGACGAACTGGCGCCGCTCGCCTTCGAATCTCGCCACCAGCACCTCAGGTTCGAGCAGGTACTTGAAGCGGTACTCGGCGAAATAAGCGAAGCGTGGCGCGATGATGCCGCGCAGCTCCAGCTGCACCAACAGGGTTTTAAGCGGCAACTGGCGGATGTTGCTCTGGTCCGATAGCTGGTTGAGCATCAGCTCCCACTGTCCGCTGCCCTTTTGATCAGGAGCAGCCGCCTGTAGCAGCTCGTCGAGTACGCAGCGGATGCCCTCGCGTTCCGGCGTGTCGCCATAGACGAAGTTCTGCAGCACGCTGAGGCTGTCGCGATTTGCCAGCACCAGGCAGTCCGATGGCTTGCCATCGCGGCCGGCACGGCCGATCTCCTGGCTGTAGTTCTCCACCGACTTGGGCAGGTCGTAGTGCACCACGTTGCGGATGTCCGCCTTGTCGATGCCCATGCCGAAGGCAATGGTGGCGACGATGCAATTCAACTCGCCAGCCATAAAGCGACGCTGGATCGACTCGCGTGCGTCGTGCGCCATGCCGGCGTGATAAGCGCTGGCCGGAAAGCCTCGCTGCGCCAGATGCTCGGCGACCTGCTCGGCGGTCTTCTGCTGGGTAACGTAGACGATGGTGGGCTGCCCAGCCTTGTCCTCTAGCCATTCCACCAGCCGGCGCTGCTTGTTGAAGCCGCTGACCGGTTCGACCAGCAGATTGAGATTGGGCCGGTAGAAACCGGTCGTCACCACGTCGTCCGCGGCAATCGCGAATTTGGCCTGCATGTCGGCGATCACCGGCGGCGTCGCCGTCGCGGTCAGCAGCAGCACCTGGGGAATATTGAACTGGCGCTGATAGTCGGGAAGCTTGAGGTAATCCGGACGGAAGTTGTGCCCCCACTCGGAAATGCAGTGCGCTTCATCGACGACCAGCAGCGAGATCGGCACCTGGCTGATGAAGTTACGGAAACGCTCGTTTTTCAACCGCTCCACCGAAATCATCAGGATCTTCAGTTCGCCAGACTTGGCCCGCGTCATGGTTTCGCTGGCCTGCTCGCGGCTTTGCGCCGAATCGATGCTGGCCGCAGCGATGCCGTGCCGATGCAGAAACGCCAGTTGATCCTGCATCAACGCCAGCAGCGGCGAGACGACCAAAGTGAGATGCGGCAACAGCAGCGCCGGTAGCTGATAACACAAGGACTTGCCCGACCCGGTGGGAAAGATCGCCGCCGCCGAGCGCCCGGCCACCACGGCGCGAATGGCCTGCTCCTGGCCGGGACGGAAGCCGTCATAGCCGAATGTCTGTTTAAGCGTCTGTTCGATCATGCTGAGTCACTCCTTTGACTGGAGGCCGGAGGGTAGCAAAAGGAGGGAGACGGTACTGCAAAGCGACGGGAGGGTAACGGTCAGCCGTCTGGAAAGCGCATCGAGCCGGCCCTAAGAGGAGGGCAGAACAGACAACAAGCGAAACGGCCAGGTTATTCGGTCAATCGCCTGGATTGGAATCGGCAATTATCGTTAGCAAGCTAGCAAATTTACGATAGCCGGGCTCCTGAAAAACAAGCATAAGCGCCGCCGGATCAGGTGATCCCGCCCGCGAACAGGAACGGACCTACGAACCAGATACAGGATTTCCTGCCATGCGCGTTACCCTTGCTACTGCTGCCCTACTCCTCTCAGCCGCCTCGTTTGTCCATGCCGACAGCGCCGATTCCGAACCTTACACCTACGGCTCCCGGCTCGATATTGCCTCGGTGCTTTCCATCAAGATCGAGCCGACACCCTATTGCGAGGTGACAGATGCCGTCATGACTTATCGGGATTCTGCCGGAGAAGTCCGTAGGCTCGCCTACCGAACGCTTGCCGACAGCTGCAAGAACCAGAACTGACCAGCTACAGTTCCGAACTGGCAGACGCCGATCCGCCTTCAGGCCGATCGGCGCGCTTCGCAACCGGCGCAAGCTTATCCGAGACGATCAGAAACGATCGCGGATGACCACTTCTTCAAGCGGCAGCTTGCCAATACGTGGCTTAGGATCGGCAGTCCGCTTGCCCACCGCGACCATCATCGCGATCACATGGTTGTCCGGCAGGTTGATCAGCTTAGCCACGGCGTCGAAGTCGAAGCCATCCATCGGACAGGAATCCAGGCCTTTTCCACGTGCAGCAAGCATCAGCGTTTGGGCCATCAGGCCGCAGCTGCGCATGGCTTCGTCACGCTGTACTTGGGGCCTGTCGCGGTAGTAGTTGTCGATGGCGCCTGCCATGTAGTCCTGCACTTCGGCCGGAGCACCGTCCCAGACGCGACGGACATTTTTTTCCCAGCTATCGACCTGAGCGCAGACCACCACCAGCATCGAGGCATCGGTCATCTGCGCCTGGTTCCAGCCCACCTCGCGAATCTGCGCGCGCAGTTGCGGGTCACTCACCTCAACGAAGCGCACGTGCTGCAGGTTGAAGGCGGACGGGGCTAGGAGTGCCAGTTGCAGGAGCTCGTCCTTTTCTTCATGGCTGAGCTCAAAGCTGGCGTCATAGGCCTTGACGGCGCGGCGGGTCTGGATGGCTTCTTCGATCTGCATGATGTGGCTCCAACAGGGTTTAAACGTGGCCGTAATGCTATGCGCCAACATGCATCGAATCCATCCATGTTGGTTGATGGAAGTTATCAACCGAACCGATGAAGGGTTCGGGTAATGCCTCGCGGCTAGGGACCGCCGCGTTCGCAGCCAACCCGCCAAGGGCACTGACGCCCATCGGCCATACCGAACTGGCAGAAAGACGCCCACGAAAAAGCCGCCCGAAGGCGGCTTTTTCCATGGCTCGGCGCTACAGCTTAGAGCTGCGGGCCAGCGGCCTTGATGGCGTCGGAGACGTCGAACTTCTTGAAGTTCTCGACGAACTTGTTCGCCAGCTCCTTCGCGGCCTCGTCGTAGGCATTGACATCGGACCAGGTGTTGCGTGGGTTAAGCAGCTGGGTGTCGACGCCAGTGACGGCCTTCGGCACGTCGAGGTTGATGATCGGCAGATGCTCGGTTTCGGCACCGACCAACGCACCGCTCTGGATCGCAGCGATCACAGCACGAGTGGTCGGAATGTTGAAACGCTTGCCGACGCCGTAGCCACCACCAGTCCAGCCGGTGTTGACCAGATAGACCTTGGAGCCGAACGCCTGGATGCGCTTGATCAGCAGCTCGGCATACACGCCGGCCGGACGCGGGAAGAACGGCGCGCCGAAGCAGGTGGAGAAGGTCGACTTGATGCCGCTGCCCGAACCCATTTCGGTGGAGCCCACCAGGGCGGTGTAGCCGGACAGGAAGTGGTAAGCCGCCTGCTCTTCATTGAGGATCGAAACCGGAGGCAGAACACCGGTCAGGTCGCAAGTCAGGAAGATTACTGCGTTCGGCTCGCCGCCCAGGTTCTTCTCGGAACGCTTCTCGACGTATTCCAGCGGGTAGGCGGCGCGGCTGTTCTGGGTCAGGCTGTCATCGGTGTAGTCGGCGGCGCGCTCGCCGTTCAGTACAACGTTTTCCAGCACGGTGCCGAACTGGATGGCTTTCCAGATCACCGGCTCGTTCTTCTCGGAGAGGTCGATGCATTTGGCGTAGCAGCCGCCTTCGATGTTGAACACGACGCCGGTGCCCCAGCCGTGCTCGTCGTCGCCGATCAGATGACGCGATTCGTCTGCCGACAAGGTGGTCTTGCCAGTGCCGGAGAGACCGAAGAACAGCGTCACGTCGCCATCGTCGCCAATGTTGGCGGCGCAGTGCATCGGCAGTACGTCTTTTTCCGGCAGCAGGAAGTTCTGCACCGAGAACATGGCCTTCTTCATCTCACCGGCGTAGCGCATGCCGGCGATCAGCACTTTCTTGGCAGCGAAGTTGATGATTACGCAGCCATCGGAATTGGTGCCGTCACGTTCGGGCACGCACTCGAAGTTCGCCACGTTGAGTACCTTCCACTCCTCCTTGCCGGCCGGGTTGTAGGTTTCCGGGTTGATGAACAGTTGGCGACCGAACAGGTTCTGCCAAGCGGTGGCGGTGGTCATCTTGACCGGCAGGTAGTGATCCTCGGCGGAGCCAACATGCACGTGAGAAACGAAGAAATCCTGGTCGCGGTTGAACGCCTCGACGCGATCCCACAGCGCGTCGAACTTGTCGGCCGGGAACGGACGGTTGATCGGCCCCCAGGCAATGGAGGCCCGGGTGCTGGGCTCCTCGACTATATAGCGGTCAGCTGGCGAACGACCGGTCCGGTGGCCGGTTTTCACGACGAGCGCGCCAGTGGCGGCCAATTCACCTTCACCGCGCTTGATGGCTTCTTCGACCAGTTGAGCGGTGCTGATGTCGATGTATACGGCGTTAGTGGCTTGCGTCATGAGTTTCCCGTCGGCCCTGGGCCGATTCCTCCATGCTTTGTAGCCCACAGAGTAGTGGACTACACCGAAAAAAGTGCGAGCGATTATGACAGAAATGACGCTGCGCTGGGTATGAGGGCGTGATGGCGAAAAGGTTCCTAGGCCCGGAAAGCCTCTAATGCCGCGTGCCGGATGGACCTTCCGTTCCCGCACCGGCAAAAAGCTGGGCGATGTCGGCCGCGTCGAAGCGGTAGCTATGATTGCAGAATTGGCAATCGATGGTGATGGCCCCGCCCTGCTCCGTCAGCAGCAGTTCGGCGTCGTGCTGGCCGAGACTGACGACTGCATTGGCCGAGCGTTCACGCGAGCAGCTGCAACGGAACACGATCGGCCGTGGGTCGAACAGCCGAACCTGCTCTTCATGATAAAGACGATGCAGGATGGTCTGGGTATCGAGCCCCAGCAACTCTTCGGTCGACAGGGTATCGGCCAGGGTGCGAAGGTGCTGCCAGCTGGCTTCGCGCTCTTCGCCGTCACGGATGCGAGCAGCTGGCAGCTGCTGCAACAACATCCCGCAAGCACGGCGGCCATCAGCGGCTAGCCAGAAGCGCGTCGGCAGTTGCTCGGAGGAGGCGAAATAGTTCGACAGGCTGTCCGCCAAGGTCACGCCGTCCAGCGCAACAATGCCCTGATAACGCTGCCCGTTGGCAGGGTCGATGGTCATCGCCATAACGCCATCGGGCATCAGTTCCGACAGGGTCGCGCCGGGGGTCAGCAGCGCCTCGTCATAGCGAGCAATGCCGCGCACTTCTCGATCGCTGGAGCACTCGACCATCAACAACGGCACCGCACCGGACGAGCGTGCCTGCAACACCATCAACCCATCGAATTTCAGCGTGCCGACCAACAGCGCCGCCGCCGCGAGCAGTTCGCCGAGCAACTGCGCAACCTGTTCAGGATAAGCATGCTTGGCCAGGACCTCCGCATAGCTGCGCTCGAGCCCGACCCATTCGCCGCGTACGTCGGTGTCATCGAAAAGAAAGCGTTGGGTGTAATCGGAATCGAGCATGGGCATGACCAGAGCAGGTGGGCGTTCGGGGCCGTCATAAATGGCGGGACGTGGCACGTCTCGGCGATGGTGCGGCACCTAAGAAGAAGGGACCGCATTCTAGGTCGAAAGTGGCGACCATCCAACCAGCGGCACTCAACCCGCGTCCGAATGAAACCGCTGCAACGCGCGACGTTGTTTTTTGCTTGGCTTGCCATCGGTTTCCACCCCTAGGCTGCCCGCCTTGCGCATGGCCGCAGCGTTCTCCCGGCGAACTAGGCTTTCGGCGGTCTCCTCATACAGTAGCTGAGCCTCCGGGGCGCCCTTGCGCACGGCCGCCAACGCCCTGATCACCACGGTGCGCTCATCATAGCCGGCCCGAATCACCAGCTCCTCGCCGAGTTTAGGTTCCTTGCTCGGCTTGCACCGCTCGCCGCGACAATGCACCTTGCCGCCCTCGATGGCCGCTTTCGCCAAGGCCCGCGTCTTGAAGAACCGTGCCGCCCACAGCCATTTATCCAGACGGACTTTGCCGTCGTCTTTCTCACTCATCGCTCAACTCTGCCTAGCGTCTCGTTGTCATAGGTTGGAACAGGGAGATGCGGTTGTCATGCAGCCTGTCTAGAATGCGCGGAAATTTACTGGATACGCTTTTGAACAGTCCCGACCTCCAGACAATCATCGGTTTGCGCGAATGGATCGCCTTGCCCGAACTCGGTGTGGTCGGCCTGCGCGCGAAGATCGATACCGGCGCTAGCACCTCCGCCTTACATGCGACCGACATCAGCGAATTCAAGCGCAATGGTGAACGCTGGGTCCGTTTTACGGCGCACCTGGGGACGCTGGTGCAGAGTCGCCACCGCTGCGAAGCGCCGCTGGTGGCGCGCAAGATCATCAAAAGCTCCAACGGACACGTACAGACCCGCTACGTGGTGCGTACGCTATTGGCGCTGGGCGACCACCTGTGGCCCGTCGAATTCACCCTTACCTGTCGCAAGACCATGCGCTATCGCTTACTGCTGGGGTCAAAAGCCCTGATGGACGGCAAATGGCTGGTCGACCCTGCCCGCACCTACGTGCAGGAAAAACCCCAGACTCTCACTCTTTCCGGTGCCCCATGAAAATCGCCGTGCTGTCGCGCAACCCACGCCTGTATTCGACCCGCCGTCTGGTGGAGGCCGGCCAGCAACGTGGCCATGAGGTGGTCGTCATCGACACCCTGCGCGCGTACATGAACATCGCCAGCCACAAACCACAGATTCATTATCGCGGCCGCCCACTGGAAGGCTTCGATGCGGTGATCCCGCGGATCGGCGCCTCGGTTACCTTTTATGGCTGCGCGGTGCTGCGCCAGTTCGAAATGCAGGGCGTGTTTCCGCTGAATGAATCGGTAGCCATTGCCCGCTCGAGGGACAAGCTGCGCTCGCTGCAGTTGCTGTCGCGCCGGGGTATCGGCCTGCCAGTGACCGGCTTTGCCCACTCGCCAGACGATATTGCCGACCTTATTCAAATGGTCAACGGCGCGCCGCTGGTGATCAAGGTGCTCGAAGGCACCCAGGGTATCGGCGTGGTCATGTGCGAAACCGCCACCGCCGCCGAGTCCGTGATCGAGGCCTTCATGGGCCTCAAGCAGGACATCATGGTGCAGGAATACATCAAGGAGGCCGGCGGCGCGGATATCCGCTGCTTCGTGGTTGGCGACAAGGTCATCGCCGCGATGAAGCGTCAGGCCAAGCCTGGCGAATTCCGCTCCAATCTGCACCGTGGCGGCACCGCCAGCCTGATCAAGATCACGCCGGAAGAGCGGATGACCGCGATCCGCGCGGCCAAGGTCATGGGCCTCAGCGTGGCGGGCGTCGATATCCTGCGCTCCAACCATGGCCCTCTGGTGATGGAAGTGAACTCCTCCCCAGGCCTGGCAGGGATCGAGGAAACCACTGGCAAGGATGTCGCCGGGCTGATCATCCAGTACCTGGAAAAGAACGCCGGCCCGCATCTGACGAGGACGAAGGGAAAGGGCTAAGCGAGCGCTGGAAACCGGGAATCGCAGCTTCCACGGATTCCGTAATCGAGAGACTTACGCGGCCAGCAAGAGCCGGCTCGACAGTAGGGAACCGAAGCCTACGGCTACCTACTGCTTCACCGCATCCCTCGGCAGCAACAACCCCAACGGCAGGCTCACCCGCGCCTCGAGCCCGCCGCCTTCGCGGTTGCGTAACTCAATCACACCACCATGTTGCGATGCGATCCGCTTGACGATCGCCAGCCCCAGCCCGGCACCCTGCCCGCCACGTGCCTTGTCGCCGCGGATGAACGGGTTGAATATTTCGCCGAGCTCCCGGGGATCGATGCCCGTGCCCCGGTCAAGCACGCTGAGGACGACATAGGGTGCATTGCTGTCGCCCGAAACATGGGCGGCCACTTCGACGCCATGGCCGCCATAACGCAGCGCATTTTCGATCAGGTTCACCAGCAGTCGTTTGATCGAAACTCGTCGTAACGCCAATTGCGGCATCGGCTCGACACAGAGGCGAACGGTTTCTCCGTACTGGTTGTAGGGCGCCACTACTTCACGCACCAGCTCGCCCAGGTCGACGCTTTCCACCGGCTCGTCGCTGCCATCGCGAACGAAGGCGAGGAACTGGTCGAGAATCGCGTTCATGTCCTCGATATCGCGAACCATGTCTTCGGTCAGCTCGGCGTCACTGGACATCAGTTCGAGGGACAACCGCAAGCGCGTCAGCGGCGTGCGCAAGTCATGCGATACGCCAGCGAGCATCAGCTCCCGCTCGCGGCCAGCCTGTTCGACATCCTCTGCCATCTGGTTGAACGCGCGATAAACCTCAGTCATCTCGCTCGGCGTGTCGCTGATGGGCAACCGCACGCTACGCCCCTTACCGATTTGCCGGGCCGCATAAACCAAGCGTTTGAGCGGCAGGTTGAGCTGGCTGACAAAGATCCACGCGGCGGCCGTGGACAGCAGCCCAATACCGAGAAACCAGCCGAGCACGCTCCAGATCCGCTGACCGCGCAACGGGTATGCGTACAACGGCACCCGCAACCAGTCCGGCCCTAGGCTAGGCGCGCGGACCCAGATGGCTGTGTCAGGCTGAATACGCACCCGCACATCGGTTTCGACACCGAGTTCGGCCTGCATCTGCCGCTGGAAGATTTCCGTGTAAGGCCAGTGATATTCACTGGGCGGCACATCGTCCATCGTAACCCGCTGCAAGCCGGCCGCCTCTGCGATGCGTTCGCGGTTTTCCTCGTCAGCTGCCCAGTAGGCACGCAAGGTCAGCGCCGCACCATGGCTGTATTGACGATCGACCATGACGTCCTCGTTCATCATCAGGTACACCAGCATCAATACCTTGGAGAACAGGACCACGATCAGCACCATCCACAGGGTGCGGGCGAAGAAGCTTTGCGGGAACCAGAGCGGGGTTTTCATAGACAAGCCGATTTTGACCGCGGGAGGCTGAACCAAGAGGCCAGCGATGTGGGATTTCACAGTGAAGACTGGGTCGTAAGCTGCTCCGCTTTAGCCAACCGAGTCGAACAAGGGTGGTGGGCTAAAGCCCACCCTACGAGGCTGATGGCTCACTTCGTGATCCGTAAGCCATCCAATGATGCAGCCTGAGAAAAGCACTGCACCCCAATTTGGCTCAGCGCCGCGAGCAGCAGGCGGCTGCTATTTGTTGCCATCAGGCACGAACACATAGCCGACGCCCCAGACGGTCTGGATATAACGCGGCTTGGATGGGTCCGGCTCGATCAGCCGGCGCAGGCGGGAAATCTGCACATCGATGGAACGTTCGAGCGCATCCCACTCGCGACCGCGGGCCAGGTTCATCAGCTTGTCTCGGGTTAGCGGCTCGCGAGCGTGCTGTACCAGCGCCTTGAGCACGGCGAATTCACCGGTGGTGAGCATATGCACCTGATCGCCCTTCTTCAGCTCACGGGTGCCGAGGAACAGCTCGTAATCACCGAAGGTCACCGTTTCATCTTCGCTGCCCGGCGCACCTGGCACCTGCGGTGCCTGGCGGCGGAGCACCGCGCGGATCCGCGCCAACAGCTCACGGGGATTGAACGGCTTGGCCAGATAATCGTCCGCGCCCTGCTCCAACCCCTGAATGCGACTGGCCTCGTCACCCTTGGCCGTCAGCATGATGATCGGGATCTGGTTGCCACCGGTACGCAGCCGGTTACAGGCCGACAGGCCGTCTTCGCCCGGCATCATCAGGTCCAGCACTACGAGATGAAACAGCTCGCGGCTGAGCAGACGGTCCATCTGCTCGGCACTTTCCACCGTCCGGACTCGGTAACCCTGCTCATCGAGAAAGCGCTCGAGCAAGCGCCGCAGACGGGCGTCATCGTCAACAATCAGGATCTTTTCGCCTTCGTTGGCAGGTGCGGTGCTGCTCATGAGAACTCCCGGAATGATCGACGGCGCATTATGCGCGCAGTGAAGTAAACGCAACTGACAGCCATTGTTAGCAGATTTTGCGGTGCCTGGCCGAGGGCCGAAAGAATGAGTCGGTGCGCCTGGCTCGGGTTTTTCGTCCGGCTTGCGGCCCCAAATGCTCTGCTGCCCTTATAATCGCGCCCTTTCGCGCAGGCACGGCCTGCATGGTTTGACTGACCCAGGTAGGTTCATGGACAGCATCAACTCCCGCATTGCCGCCGAACTGGGCGTGCGCCCGCAACAGGTTGCCGCCACCGTGGCGCTGCTCGATGAAGGCTCCACCGTTCCCTTCATTGCCCGTTACCGCAAGGAAGTCACCGGCAGCCTGGACGATACCCAGCTGCGCCTGCTGGAAGAACGTTTGCGCTACATGCGCGAACTGGATGACCGCCGCGCGTCGATCCTTTCCAGCATCGAGGAACAGGGCAAGCTCACGCCTGAGCTGAAGCGCGAGATCGACCTTGCCGATACCAAGACGCGACTCGAAGACCTCTATCTGCCCTATAAGCAGAAGCGCCGCACCAAAGGCCAGATTGCCTTGGAAGCCGGCCTTGGCGAGCTGGCCGACGCGATCTTCGCCGACCCTGAGCTCAATCCAGAAGCCGAGGCGGCACGCTTCGTCGATGCCGACAAGGGCTTCGCCGATACTAAAGCGGTGCTCGAAGGCGCCAAGTACATCCTCATGGAGCGCTTCGCCGAAGATGCCAACCTGCTGGCCAAGCTGCGCGACTTCCTCACCCACAACGCCACCCTGAGTGCGCGGCTGGTACCGGGTAAAGAGAACGAAGGCGCCAAGTTCAGCGACTATTTCGAGCATGACGAGCCGCTCAAGAGCACACCGTCACACCGCGCACTGGCGATCTTCCGCGGGCGCAACGAAGGCGCGCTCAGCGTCAGCCTGAAGGTCGGCGACGAAGCGCCCGGCACCATGCATCCGGGCGAAGTGATGATCGGCGAGCGCTTCGGCATCTCGAACCGTGGGCGGGCCGCAGACAAGTGGCTCGGCGAAGTGGTGCGCTGGACTTGGAAGGTCAAGCTCTACACCCATCTGGAAACCGACCTGCTCGGCGAATTGCGCGACAAGGCCGAGGACGACGCCATCGGCGTCTTTGCGCGCAACATGCATGACCTGCTGCTGGCCGCACCGGCCGGCCCGCGCGCCACGCTGGGCCTCGATCCGGGCTTGCGCACCGGCTGCAAGGTGGCGGTGGTCGATGCCACCGGCAAATTGCTCGATACCGCCACCGTCTACCCGCACGCCCCGCGCAACGATTGGGACGGCACCCTGGCCGTGTTGGCCAAACTCTGCGCCAAGCACAGCGTCGACCTCATAGCCATTGGCAATGGCACCGCCAGTCGTGAAAGCGACCGGCTCGCCGCCGATCTGATCAAGCAGGTGCCCGGCCTCAAGCTGACCAAAGTGATGGTGTCCGAAGCCGGTGCCTCGGTGTATTCCGCCTCCGAACTGGCGGCCAAGGAATTCCCCGATCTGGACGTCTCGATCCGCGGCGCCGTATCCATCGCGCGCCGCCTGCAGGATCCACTGGCCGAACTGGTGAAAATCGAGCCCAAAGCCATCGGCGTGGGCCAGTACCAGCACGACGTCTCCCAGCTCAAGCTGGCGCGCTCGCTGGATGCGGTGGTGGAAGACTGCGTGAACGCCGTCGGCGTCGACGTCAACACCGCCTCGGTGGCGTTGCTCGCGCGTATCTCCGGCCTGAACACCACGCTGGCACAGAATATCGTCGCCTACCGCGATAGCAACGGTGCGTTCAAAGCCCGCAGCGAGCTGAAAAAGGTGCCGCGTCTGGGCGACAAGACCTTCGAGCAGGCCGCCGGCTTCCTCCGCGTGATGAATGGCAGCAACCCGCTGGACGCTTCGGCCGTGCATCCGGAAACCTATCCGTTGGTCAAACGCATCGCCACCGATACCGGCCGCGACATCCGCTCGCTGATCGGTGACTCCAGTTTTCTCAAGCGCCTCGACCCGAAGCAGTTCACCGACGAAAGCTTTGGCCTGGTCACCGTCAGCGACATCCTTCAGGAACTGGAAAAACCCGGCCGCGACCCACGCCCCGAGTTCAAGACTGCCGAGTTCCAGGACGGCGTGGAGAAGCTCAGCGACCTGACCGCGGGCATGGTGCTCGAAGGCGTGGTGACCAACGTGACCAACTTCGGTGCCTTCGTCGACATCGGCGTGCATCAGGATGGTCTGGTGCACATTTCCGCGCTGTCGGAGAAGTTCGTCAAGGATCCCTACGAAGTGGTCAAAGCCGGCGACATCGTCAAGGTCAAGGTCATGGAAGTGGACATCCCGCGCCAACGCGTCGGGCTGTCCATGCGGATGAGCGATACCCCTGGCGAAAAGGCGGACAACATGCGCGGCGGGGGTAACAACCGTGGCGGCCAGGCGCGTGGCGAGCGCAAGACGGCTAAGCCGGAGACCAAGCCGGAAACCAAGCCGGCACCGGCCAATAACGCCATGGCCGCGTTGTTCGCCAATGCGAAGAATCTGAGGAAATAAGGTGCGCGAAGTCGAGGCAGTGGGCAGCAGCAGCGCCTTCGGGCGCCTGTTGGGCCTGGAAATCATCAAGGCCGACAATGGCGAGGCACTGCTGCGTCTGGCAATGCACGACGGCTTGCGCAACCTGCACGGCAAGCTGCACGGCGGCGCGCTGTTCTCGCTGATCGACACCGCCATGGGCCAGGCCAGCCACAGCCTCAACGGAGGCGAACCTAACAGCGTCACCCTGGAATGCAAGGTCAATTACATCCGCCCGGTGAGCGAAGGTGAACTGACCTGCCGCGCCTGGGTGGTGCACGGCGGGCGGCGCACTCAGGTACTCGAAGCCGAAGTCCATCAGGGTGAAAAGCTGGTGGCCAAGGCGCAGGCGACCTTCTCGGTTACCTGAGTCATCGGACCCGCCGCCCACGGTTCGCTGGAAACGCCCTGGAGCGGTGCATGGTCCAACGCTGAAGGCCTCTTGTAGAGCGTGCAATCCACCCCCATATTGTGCCGACTGACGCGTGAAGGAATTCCCAATTGAGCGATCTTCTCTCCCACCGCCTGGCGCTGCTGGCCGAGCACCACAACCTGTCGCTGCTCTCGCAATGCCTGCATGGGATCGAGCGTGAATGCCTGCGTGTCGACACCGATGGCCAGCTGGCACTGACGCCGCATCCGCGAGCACTGGGCTCGGCGTTGACTCATCCGAAGATCACCACGGACTATTCAGAAGCGCTGCTGGAGTTCATCACCGGCACCGAAACCGATCCGCAAAAGACGCTGACCGAGCTGGACGCGATCCATCGCTACACCTACAGCAAGCTCGGCGACGAGCTGCTCTGGAGTCCCTCGATGCCCGGTCACCTGCCGGACGAGCCGCAGATTCCCATCGCCGAGTACGGCAGTTCGAACATCGGGCGACTGAAATACGTCTATCGCCAAGGCCTGGCGCTGCGTTACGGCAAGACTATGCAGTGCATCGCCGGTATCCATTACAACTTCTCCCTGCCCGAGGCGCTGTGGGCTGCTTTGCAAGCAGATGAGGGCGATGACCGCTCGCAGCAGGACTACCAGTCCTGGCGCTATATCGCACTGATCCGTAACTTCCGCCGCTACAGCTGGCTGCTGATGTACCTGTTCGGCGCCTCGCCCGCGCTGGACGTCAGCTTCATGCGTGGCCGCCCGCACCAGCTCCAGCAGCTCGACGAAGACACGCTGTATCTGCCCTACGCCACCAGCCTGCGCATGAGCGATCTGGGTTATCAGAGCAATGCCCAGGCCGGCTTGACGCCCTGCTATGACGATCTGCCGAGTTATACCAGCAGCCTGCACAAGGCGGTGTCCACGCCTTACCCCGACTACGCGGCGCTGGGCACCAAGGACGCAGAGGGCAACTGGCAACAACTCAACACTAACGTCTTGCAGATCGAGAACGAGTACTACTCGAACATCCGCCCCAAGCGCGTCACCGATACTGGCGAGCGCCCACTGCATGCGCTGCGAGCGCGCGGCATCCAGTACATCGAGGTGCGCTGCCTAGACATCAATCCTTTCCTGCCGCTGGGCATCGACGTCACCGAAGCGCGTTTTCTTGATGCCTTCCTGCTGTTCTGCACCTTGCAGCAGAGCCCTTGCCTGGTAGAAGGCGAATGCCGGGCCAGCAGCGATAACTTCCTCAGCGTGGTCAAGGAAGGCCGCAAACCCGGGCTTGAACTGCGTCGCTGTGGTGAAGGCGTCAGCCTGCAGACATGGGCGAACGAGCTGATTGCGCAGATCGGCCAGGTCGCCGAACTGCTGGACCGCAGTCACGGTGGTGATGAGCATGCTCGCGCCGTCGCCGCGCAACAGGCCAAGGTTGCAGACAGCAGCCTGACACCTTCGGCCCGCGTGCTCGACGAGCTGCAGCGCAACGGCGAGAGCTTCAGCCAGTTCGCGCTGCGGCAGACCCGTCAACACGCCGACGATTTCCGTAGTCGAGCGCTGTCAGATGCCGACATGGCCTGGTTCGACGAAGCCGCACGCAGCTCGCTGGCACAGCAGGCGCAGGTTGAAGCCGCGGACACTCAGGACTTCGACAGCTTCGTCGAGGACTATCAGCGCAGCCTGACCAACCTCAGCGCACCATAAGCACCACTGATCAAGCAGCATGACCGCTCTAGACCGCAGGCTACGGCGGTCCGCGGGAGACGCTGCTGGAAGATATGAACTTTTCCCCTCTTCTCAGGGTTCCAATGTGTGTCTTCGTCGCGCCGATGCAGCGCGCCGAAGCCTCAAGAACAAGAAGAAGAGAGGTACATTCATGTCGCTATTTGACCTGTTGGTGTCCGCTCGCAAGGGCAGCCTGACCACCGCAATCACCATTGCCTTGCTGATCGGCCTGATTCTGCAGATCGACGGACTTATCCCAGACCCCGCGATTCACTTTTCCGCAGATGCGGTCGAGGCTCGCTCAGCGAGCCCCTACGCGACGCCGGACTAAATCGAGGCGGCGCACGACCGCCTCGTCGATCACAGCGCCTTTTCGAAGATCTTCGAATTGCGCTGGAAGTTATAGAGCGAGGCCCGTGCGGCCGGAAGACGCTCGACGCCGCTAGGCTCGAAACCGCGTTCGCGGAACCAGTGCGCCGTGCGTGTGGTGAGCACGAACAGGGTTTTCAGGCCCAACTTGCGCGCCCGCGCCTCGATACGCTCGAGCAACTCGTCACCGCGTCCGCCATGGCGATATTCCGGATTGACCGCCAGGCAAGCCAGCTCGCCCGAGTTGGAATCGGCGATCGGGTAGAGCGCCGCGCAGGCGATAATCAGCCCATCGCGCTCGACGATGCTGAACTGCTCCACCTCGCGCTCGAGCACCTCTCGCGAGCGCCGCACCAGAATGCCCTGCTCTTCCAGCGGGGTGATCAGATCAATCAACCCGCCGACGTCCTCGATGGTCGCCTCGCGCAGCTGCTCGAACTGCTCCTGGGTCACCAGCGTGCCATCGCCGCCGTCGCGGGTGAACAGCTCATTGAGCAACGAACCGTCCTCGGCATAGCTGATCACGTGGCTGCGGCGCACACCGCCCTTGCAGGCTTGCGCGGCGGCATCCAGCAGCTCGGCCTGATAGGTGCCGACGAGGCGTTCGACATAGGCCGGAATTTGTGGCGGGCGCAGCTCGCGCACCAGCTTGCCACTTTCATCGCGCAGGCCGCGCTCGGACCCGTACAGCACCAGCTTGTCGGCTTCCAAATCGATGGCGGCGCGGGTAGCGATGTCTTCGCAGGCGATGTTGAAGATTTCACCGGTCGGGGAATACCCCAGCGGCGAGAGCAGCACGATGGTGCGCTCATCCAGCAGCCGGCCGATGCCCTTGCGATCAACGCGACGCACTTCGCCGGTGTGCTGGTAATCGACGCCATCGTGAACACCGATCGGCCGCGCTGTGATGAAATTGCCGCTGGCTACGCGCAGCCGGGCGCCCTGCATCGGCGAGGCGGCCATATCCATTGAAAGACGCGCTTCAAGCGCAATGCGCATATGCCCGACGGCATCAATTACGCACTCAAGGGTCGCCGAGTCGGTGATGCGCAAGTCGCGGTGAAAGCGCGGCTCAATGCCCCGAGCGGCCAGTCGCGCCTCGATCTGCGGACGTGAGCCGAACGCCAGCACCAGGCGCACGCCTAGGCTGTGCAACAGCACCAGGTCGTGGACAATGTTGGCGAAGTTGGGATGTTCCAGGCCATCGCCGGGCAGCATGACCACGAAAGTGCGGTCACGGTGCGAGTTGATGTAAGGGGATGAATCGCGAAGCCAGGTGACGTAGTTGTGCATTGCAGAAGCCTTAGATAACAGCTTGTCTAGTCCGGAAGCCGGTTCGTGTATGGATGCAGGGAGCAGGCCGCGATCAGATCGCCCGACCTGCCCCTATCCTCGGCCTGGTTGCAAGCAGTAGTGTTCGATCATTCCACGCAACAACTTCACGGTAGGTTCGATCCTGTCGAGATCCAGGTACTCATCCGGCTGATGGGCGCAGGCGATATCACCCGGGCCTAGCACCAGCGTCTCGCAGCCAAGCTGCTGAAGATAAGGCGCTTCGGTGGCGAAGGCCACTGCCTGGGCGGCATGTCCGGTGAGCCGCTCGGCCAGTTTAACCAGCTCGCCATCAGCGCCCTGATCGAAGGCCGGTACGCTGGGGAACAATGGCGCCAGGTCGATCCTCACCTGATGCTTGTCAGCGACTGGACGCAGGCGCCCGGCAATTGCGTCGCGTAACTGATCAGGCTCCATCCCCGGCAGCGGCCGCAGATCGTACTCCAGCGAGCACTGGCCGCAGATGCGATTGGGGTTGTCACCGCCGTGGATGCAACCGAGGTTGAGTGTCGGCTGCGGTACGTCGAACAGCGGATTGTTGTAGTGATCCTGCCATTCGCGGCGCAGCGTCATCAGCTCGCTCATGACGTCATGCATGGCTTCCAGGGCGCTATGACCATAAGCGGGATTGGACGAATGCCCGCTCTGACCTTGGATTTCGATGCCTTCCATCATGATGCCCTTGTGCAGGCGCACCGGCCGCAGCCCGGTCGGCTCGCCAATCACCGCGGCGCGCCCCAGCGGCCGTCCGGCATCGGCCAGCGCGCGGGCGCCGGACATTGAGCTTTCTTCATCGCAGGTGGCCAGGATCAGCAGCGGCTGGCGGAACGGCTGATCGAGCAGTGGCAGTACCGCCTCGATGATCAGCGCGAAGAAGCCTTTCATGTCGCAAACGCCAAGGCCATACCAGCGGTCATCGGCTTCGCGCAGTTGGAGTGGTTCGGCTGTCCACAATTCGGCATCGAAGGGCACGGTATCGCTGTGCCCGGCCAACACCAGCCCGCCAGGCCCGCTGCCGTAGCTGGCGAGCAGGTTGAACTTGCCAGGGGTGACTTCCTGCACCTCACAGCTGAAACCAAGGTCGCCCAGCCAGCCCGCAAGCAGGTCAATGACCGGGCGGTTGGTCTGGTCCCAATGGGCTTGAGTACAGCTCACCGACGGCGCGGCAATCAGCGCGGCAAACTGGTCTTTGAGCGAGGGGATGGGCACCGACGACCTCCTTGGAGACAAAGACGAAGGCGCCCAGTGAAACATGAAACGCGTTGCCGCCGCGCCCCCGAGGGGAAAAAGCAGCGGCAACGCGTCCGATCAGACGAAGATCGCCTTGAGGATGGTGAAGAACACGATCGACAGGAAGGCCCCGGCCGGCAGCGTGATCAACCAGGACATGAAGATCGACCCGACCACACCGAGGTTCAGCGCTCCAATACCCCGTGCGATACCGATGCCCAGGACCGCGCCGACCAGCGTATGGGTGGTGGATACCGGCAGGCCGATGGCGGAGGCACCGACAACGGTAGTTGCGGTCGCAAGTTCGGCAGCGAAACCGCGGCTTGGCGTCAGCTCAGTGATTTCCTTGCCGATCGTGGCGATTACCTTGTAGCCGTAGGTGGCCAGACCGATGACGATGCCCACGGCGCCCAGCAGCAGCACCCAGCCCGGCACCGCAGACTTGGCAGCGATTTCCGCGGCACCGCCCGATTGGATGACGCCGACCACAGCCGCCAGCGGGCCTACCGCGTTGGCCACGTCGTTGGCGCCATGGGCGAAAGCCATGGAGCACGCGGTAAAAATCATCAGAACGGCGAAGACCTTTTCCACGCTGGCGTAGTGAAAGGTCCGATCAGCTTCGACATCAAGCTTGATCCGCGACAGCAGCGCAATCCCCACCAGCATCACCAGCACGCCGATAGCGAACGCCAGAAGGATGCCCTGGCCGCCGCTCAGCGTCAGGCCGACATGCTTGAGGCCCTTGGTAACGGTCATCAACGCCACCATGAAACCGGTCAGGAACATGTACAGCGGCACGAAGCGCTTGGCGTTGAGAAACGGATCATCGGTATTGATGATCAGTTTCTGTACGCTCATGAACAGGCCAAAGGCGACGATGCCGGACAGCAACGGTGTCACCACCCAGCTCGCCACGATGGGGCCAATAGCGTCCCAATGCACGGCATCAGTGGACACACCCACCGCGGCAAAGCCGATCACCGCGCCGATAATCGAGTGCGTGGTGGAAACGGGCCAGCCTTTCATGGTGGCGATCAAGAGCCAGGTGCCGGCTGCCAATAGCGCCGACATCATGCCCAGCACCATCAGATCCGGCGATATGACTTCCGCATCGACGATGCCGTTCTTGATGGTCTCGGTGACCTCGCCGCCCGCCAGGTAGGCACCGCAGAACTCGAAGATCATCGCGACGATGATGGCTTGCTTGATCGTCAGCGCCCGGGAACCCACCGAGGTGCCCATGGCGTTGGCCACGTCATTGGCGCCTACGCCCCAGGCCATGAAGAAACCGAAAGCACAGGCGAGCACGAGAAGTACGAAGCCGTATTCCGCGATAAAGGACATAAGGAATTACCTGTTGAACCAGAAAAGACGCTGGCGCCTCAGCGCGCCAGCAATTGTTCCAGACGGTTGCCGACTCGCTCGGCACGGTCAGCTACGTCACCGATCCATTCGATGATTTTGTAGAGGAACATTACGTCGACTGGAGGCAATTCCTTTTCCAGCTTGAACAGGGCACGGCGAACCGTGATCTGCATGCGGTCGGTTTCGCGCTCGATTTCCTCGAGCTCCTCGACCATTTTCTCGACCAGCGTGGCCTCACGGCCGGCAAAGCCGGTTTCCAGCAACGAGTCCAGCTCCTTCAGCGCTTTCAGCGCCTGGCAGCTGGCGTCTACACTGCGCTGCACGAAGGCCATCATTTCCGGCTGCAGGGCCGGCGGAATGGTCATGCAACGGCCCAGCATCAGACCGGCGATGTCCTTGGCACGGTTGGCAATTTTGTCCTGTACACTCAGCAGCTCCAGCAGATCCGAGCGCGGAACCGGCAGAAACAGGCTCTTGGGCAGATGTTGACGGACGCTCTTCTTGAGCTTGTCGGCCTCGTTTTCCAGTCGGGCCATCTCTTTCTGGATCTGTTCGACCCGTTCCCAATCTTCGGCTGTGATCGCCTGGAACAGCGGTACCAGGTTGGCGGCACATTCGTGAGATTTAGCCATGTGCTGCTGCATCGGCCCGATGGGCGAACGTCCGAACAGGCTGACGAAAGGATTGATTGGCATAGGGAGCACCCCGGCTTCAGAAGGCGGCAAGTATACGGATGACCTCAAAGGGCCGCTACCAAGTGACGTAGGTCACACTCAAACATAGGCATCATCTCGGCACCATGCAGAAAGAAACCGAAATCAAACTGCGCGTCAGTCGCGAAACCCTGGCGGCCCTGCGTGAGCATCCGCTGCTGAAGAAACGCAACAAGAGCGGCTGGCAGCGGCACGAATTGCTCAACCAGTACTTCGACACGCCCGCGCGCGATCTGGCTCAGGCAAAGGTCGCGCTGCGCCTGCGTCGCGACGGCGAGCAGTTCATCCAGACGCTGAAAAGCCGCGGCCAGAGCGTGGCTGGGCTGTCCGAGCGCAACGAGTGGGACTGGTACCTGGACAAGGCCAAACTGGACGTAAAAAAGCTCGCGGATGATTGCTGGCCGGCGAGCCTGGCCGGGCTGGACAAGAAGACACTGAAGCCGATCTTCACCACCGACTTCGTCCGCGAAAAGGCCGAGATTGCCTGGGGCCGTGGCAAGGCCAAGGTGGTCATCGAAGCGGCTCTCGACCTGGGCAAGGTGGTCGTAGGCAAGCAGAGCGAAGAGATCTGCGAGCTGGAACTTGAGCTGCGCCAAGGCGAGCCCGAAGCGCTGCTGGAGCTGGCCGCAGAACTGGCCGCCGACCTTGCGCTGATGCCGTGTGACATCAGCAAAGCCGAGCGCGGCTATCGTCTGTATGACGCCGACAGCTACTCGCTGAACGTGCCAGCACCGCAGCTAGAGGCGAGCATGCCGCTGGACGAGGCCTTTGCCGCGCTGGCCTGGCAGCTGCTGGGCAATAGCCAGCGGTTGGCCGAACAGTACCGCTTCAACGGCCACTGGAAACTGCTCGGCGACTGGCTGCAGCAACTGGTCGAGCTGCGCGCCCTGCTGGGCAGTCTCGGCCAGGCAGCCCCGCGTGCGACCAGCCGCGAACTGCGTGAACAACTCGACGCGCTGATCCAGGAATGGCGGCCCAGGGTCGAAGCCGGACAGGACGACGAAAGCGCACGCAAAAGCGCACCCGAGGCCTTTGCCGCCGAGCTGGCGCAGCCGCGCTGGGGATTGTTCTCGCTGAAAGCCTCGCTCTGGCTGCTGCAGCGCGGCTGGACCGCCGGGCGCAACAATCGTGGCAACCGTCAGGGCGCCGCCGAGCTGGGCAACTGGCTGCCACGCCTGCTCGGGGAGGAAGCCCAGGCACTGCAGTTGCTGCGCTATCAGCAACAGCCTGAAGACCTCGCGGAGCAGCGCCCGCGCATGGAGCGGCTGCTGGTCTGGCTGCACCTGGCTCGGGCCACGCTGGAGCTGCCGGAAGCCGACCGTCTCTATGGCGAACTGGCCAAACTCTACGAGCTGGCCGGACAGCCGTTAAACGACGAGCTGCTCGATGCACGGATAGATCAGGCGCGCGCGGTCTGGACGCTCAAGCCCTGGAAGCTGCTGACAAAAAAATAGGCTCGAGGCTCGTACTAAGCGTAGGGTGGGCCGGGCGGCGCTCCGCTTTAGCCCACCGCTATCGCAAAGCCCCTTACTAGCGCCTGACCTGTGCCCGTCCCTCGAGTCTTGTGGGCTGAAGCCCACGCTACCGAAGCTGGCTATCAAGCGGCTGTAACGGCGGGCGTGCCGCCACCCTTCGACAGTTACGGACGGTCCCGCAAAGTTGAACCGCTCAGGCAGACAGCGCGCTGATTTATCGGCAAGCTTGGCCCTCGTCTCCGCCATGACCGAAGGGCCCCATGTCCGTGTTGAATTCGCCCACCCAGGACCGCTTCCTCGACCTCAATGATCTGCTACGAGATCTGGTCGCCCAAGGACGGTTACTGCAGGAAACTGCTGAGCAATGCATGACCCTGCGGCGCAGTTCGGCGAACAGCCAGCAGCACCCCCTGGAGTTCCTCGGCGCGCAGCAGTTGGACGACCTGGCGCGTCCCGGCAAGAAACTCGATCTGGAAAGCCTCACCGTCTGGCTCGCCGAACAGGCCGGGCAGCCGTACCTGCGCATCGACCCGTTGAAGATCAACGTCGCGGCGGTCACCCCACTGATGTCCTATGCCTTCGCCCAGCGGCACAAGATCCTCGCGGTGGCGGTCGACAGCTCGGCGGTGACCATCGCCAGCAGCCAACCCTTCGTAAAGAGTTGGGAAGCCAACCTCACCCATGTGCTCCAGCGGCCCATCAAGCGTGTGGTGGCCAACCCCGTCGACCTGCAGCGCTTCACCGTCGAGTTCTATCGGCTGGCCAAATCGGTCAGCGGCGCCACCGCGACCGACCAGAAGATCAGCGGCACCGGCAACTTCGAGCAGCTGCTCAACCTCGGCGCCAGCGATCAGGAGCCGGATGCCAACGACGCGCACGTGGTGAACATTGTCGACTGGCTGTTCCAGTACGCCTTCGACCAGCGTGCCAGCGACATCCACATCGAACCGCGGCGCGAACAGGGCACAGTGCGCTTTCGCATCGACGGCGTCCTGCATAACGTCTACCAATTCCCGCCGCAGGTAGCGATGGCAGTGGTCAGCCGTCTCAAATCGCTAGGGCGAATGAATGTCGCCGAGAAGCGCAAACCGCAGGACGGGCGAGTCAAGACCAAGACGCCGGATGGCGGTGAGGTCGAGTTGCGCCTCTCCACCCTACCGACGGCGTTTGGCGAAAAGATGGTGATGCGGATCTTCGATCCGGAAGTGCTGCTCAAGGGCTTTGATCAGCTGGGCTTTTCCGCCGAAGATCTGCGCCGCTGGCAGAGCATGACCGGCCAACCCAACGGCATCATTCTCGTCACCGGCCCTACCGGCTCGGGCAAGACCACCACGCTGTACACCACCCTCAAGCAGCTGGCGACGCCCGAGGTCAACGTCTGCACCATTGAAGACCCAATCGAGATGATCGAGGGCGCCTTCAACCAGATGCAGGTGCAGCACAACATCGACCTGACCTTCGCCAGCGGCGTGCGCGCGCTAATGCGTCAGGACCCGGATATCATCATGGTCGGCGAGATTCGCGACCTGGAAACGGCGGAAATGGCGATCCAGGCGGCACTCACCGGCCACTTGGTGCTCTCGACGCTGCATACCAACGACGCGCCAAGCGCCATCACACGCTTGTTGGAGCTTGGCGTTCCGCATTACCTGCTCCGCGCAACACTGCTCGGGGTGATGGCCCAGCGTCTCGTGCGCACACTTTGTCCACACTGCAAGACGCCCATAAAGCTCGACGCCGATGACTGGCAGGCCCTGACCAAACCCTGGAATGCCCCACTGCCGGGCAACGCCCATCAGGCGGTGGGCTGCATCGAATGCCGCGACACCGGCTATCGCGGCCGCGCCGGGGTCTACGAGATCATGCTGCTCAACGACGCGATCAAACCACTGATCACCGCCGACACCGATCTCATCGCCCTGCGCCGTCAAGCCTTCAAGGACGGCATGCATAGCCTGCGCCTGTCCGGCGCGCAGAAAATCGCGGCAGGTTTGACCACATTGGAAGAAGTGCTCCGGGTCACGCCGCAGAGCGAGCAGAAGTAGCTAAAGCCTGGCGTAGGGTGGATGTCGCTTTTTAAATCCACCTCGCTGCCAGCAAAGACAAGATGGATCGGATCCGCGCAAACCGTGCAGTGCCGAACCATCGGCGGCCCATCGCCTCAACCGGCCGGAAACAAATCCTTCTAGCCGCCAGACTTGGATGCCAGCAGCGTGGCCACCTGACTCGGCTCGCAATTGAGGTAGGCAGACGACTGCAGCCATTCCTGATCCGGATACCAGGAAAACATGAACTGCCCGCCCTTCAGGCTATCGACCACCATACGCGCTACTTCCGGGCGTACCGCTGGGCAGCCCTGGCTGCGACCGATACGCCCCTGCGTCGCAATCCAGGCCGGATTCACGTAATCGGCCGGATGGATAACGATCGCCCGCTCGCGCGCCAAGTCGTTCACTCCGGGCTCGAGCCCGTCCATACGCAGCGAGTAGCCGTGCTTGCCGCTGTAGCTTTCTGCCGTGCGGAACAGACCGATGCTCGACTGGTGGCTACCTTCGACGTTGGAGAAACGCGTGGCTAGATTTTCACCCGACCCGTTGCCATGCGCGACGAAATCCTTGAGCAAGAGCCGCCCGCGCTGCAGGTCGAAAATCCACAGCCGGCGCTCTGAAGAAGGCAGCGAAAAATCGATGACGGCCAACCGTTTAGCCGGCGTCGCGCCATGGTTCACGGCGCACTGCATGGCCGCGACAGCATGAGTCAACACAACCGGATCGAGGGTCGGAGCCACGCGGGCAAGATCGTCCACCAGCGGCTGATAAGCAGGTGAGGCGGCCAGCAGCGGCATAGACATGAGCAAGCCGACGGCCAAACAGAGGCGGCGAAGCGAAACCATCATTTGTACAGTAACCTCGTCGGGCGCCAATGCCGATCTTCCCTGCCGACCGACGCCTCACTGCTCGCTACCAGGCCCAAACACGAATTGAAGTAGCGAAATTAAATCAGACGGGACCTGCAGTGCTCCCACGTCGTCTGATACAACAAGTTCTAGTAGCCTGAACGGGCCTTGTTTTTCCAGGCACCGTGGCTTGTTCAGCGGCGGAGTCTAGCAGTCAGCGGGACCGCCAGGAGTGAAGCGTTGTACAAAAAACATACATCAAGTCTGCTTTTCACATTGCTTCTGACGCCATGGCTGGCGGCGGCGGAACCGATACCTGAGCCCGCCGGCTCAATTCAGGGTGTCCTGCAGAACCTCCCAAGTGCGTGCGGGCAGCCCCTGGCAGATGTCGATACAACCGCTCTGGAACGGCTTTCTGAGCTCTATCGGCGCAAGCAATTCGATATGTTGTGGACCTCCTATGCGCAGATTGACGCGCTGTTGGTGCAGATCGAAGCGCTGGTCGATGATGGACTGGAACCTGCGGCTTACCATCCCGAAGCCATTCGTCGGGCGATGCTAACCGCCACACGTGATCCGCTGCACCGCGAGTGCAGCGATGTATTAGCCAGCCATGCCTACCTGTCGGCCCTAGGTCACCTTGCCCAGGGACGCCTGCCCCAGGACCGCATCGAGCCCGTCTGGCACAGCCCCGATGCAGCCGCGACGCCGAAGGCCGAGGCGCACCTGATGTCCATCGCCAGCGAAGGACTGGGGCACTTGGAGCACACATTCAATAAGGCGCGTCCGTCGCTGGAGCAGTACAACAACTTGCGCAAGGCCTATGCGCGGCTGCGCGATCAACCGGAGCCAGAATGGCAGCCGATTCCCGCCGGCCAGACCTTGCGACCAGGCATGTCAGATCCACGTGTGCCACTGCTACGGCAGCGTTTAAGCGCAGACGGCTACCTGCTCGCAACGGCCGGTGCTCCGGGCGCCGACGATCGCTACAGCGACCAGCTGGTGGACGCGCTCAAGGCCTTTCAGCGCCGCCATGCCCTGCAGGACGACGGCATCCTCGGCGCCGACACACTGACCGAACTGAACGCCACGCCAGCCAACCGGCTGAATCAGCTGCGGGTAAACCTGGAACGGTTCCGCTGGCTATCCGCTGACATCGAGCCGCGCTCGCTGCTGGTCGATATCGCTGGCGGGCGAGTGATCTACTTCCGTGACAGCAGCCCGCAATGGGAAGCACGTATCCAGGTGGGCCGCGATACTCGGCAGACCCCGTCGATCAAATCGATCGTCACGCGAATCACGCTCAACCCGACCTGGACCGTACCGCCGACCATCCTGCGTGAGGACAAGCTACCGCAGATCCGCCAAAACCCGAGCTACCTCGCGCAACACAACATGCAGGTGCTCGATTACGAAGGCCGTGTACTCGATCCGGCCACGATCGACTGGAGCAATCCAGGGCGGATCCTGCTGCGCCAGGCCGCCGGACCCGACAACCCGCTCGGCCGGGTGGTCATCCGTTTCGCCAACCCCTATTCCATCTACCTCCACGACACGCCGAGCCAAGGCCTGTTCGCACGTTCGCAGCGGGCGTTCAGCTCGGGCTGTGTCAGGGTAGAGTCGGTGATGCAACTGGTCGATTTGTTGCTGAGCGAGGCCGAACGCGAGCGCGTTGCCCAATTGCTGGATACTGGGCTGACCTACGAATACCGCCCGACAGAACCCACACCGATACTCCTGGCCTACTGGACAGCCGAAGCCGATAGCAACGGGCTGCCGCGCTATCGTCCCGACGTCTACCGCCGTGACCAAAAGCTGCTGGCGGCATTGCAAGCGGCCGACCGAGGCCTCGTGCCGCCCGCGATCAACCCGCACTAACGCCTCCCAGCCACGACGACTTGGGAGCTACCGCTCAAGACCAGACCGGCGGCTCTGGCAGATTGCCCGTAGACCGAGGTCTACTTGGCATTAGGACCTGTACAGGTATCTTGCATAGCCACAACCGCTTGCATCTGCGCCGCCGCCTAGCCATTGCAAGCGCTCGGTCGCCGCCGCATGGACACCAAGATCGTTGCCGCCACGGATAGCCGAGCAAACGTTTTGAAGAAGAAAAACACAAGCAATACATGGAACGAAGCTGACCGACTGGCAGCCCTGGCCCGATACCGCATTCTCGACACCCCCGCCGAGGCGGCATTCGATGATCTGGTGCTGCTTGCCGCCGAGCTGTGCACCACCCCCAGCGCCGCCATCGTGTTCGTCGACAAGGACCGCCAATGGGTAAAGGCCTCGGTCAACATCGAAGGTGGCAACCGCCCTCGAGACGAGGCGCTCTGCGCCCGCGCCATCGGCTGCAGCGAACCGCTGGTGATCGAGGACCTGACCAACGAGCCGCTGGCCAACGGCATGACGGGCTTCTATGCCGCAGCGGTACTGCGCACCGCTGATGGTCTGCCGCTCGGCACACTATGTGTTTTGGACAGCCAGCCGCGGCAGCTGTCGGAGCGCCAGCGCGCCCATCTGGAGGCATTGGGCCGTCAAGTCATGGCCCTGCTGGAGCTGCGTCGCAGCCGTGAAGCCAACGAGCGCAACCGGCAGATCATCGACAGCGCAGTCGACTACGCAATTCTCACCACCGACGCCCAGGGCCTCATCACCAGCTGGAACCAGGGCGCCGAACGCATCCTCGGCTGGCAACCGCACGCCGCGATCGGCAGCCACGCCTCGCGATTCTACGTGGAAGAAGACGCGGCCAGCGGCGTGCTTGACAAGGAAATGGCAACCGCGGCACGCGATGGTTCGGCGATGAACGAACGCTGGCATGTGCGCAAGGATGGCAGCCGCTTCTGGGCCAGCGGGGTGCAAATGCCGCTCAAGGATGATCACGGTCAGCACCTGGGTTTCGTCCATATCCTGCGCGACCTGACCGAACGCCTGCATGAACAGGCAGCCATTCGCCAAGCTGAAGAGCGCTACCGGGCTCTGGTCGACCTGAGCCCTCAGGTCATCTGGCAGTGCGATGCTGACGGGCAGTTAATCTTTTGCAACAGCTACTGGTGTGACTTTACCGGCCTGAGCGCCGAAGCCTCGGCTGGCATGGGCTGGCTTTCAGCGGTGGCGCCGGATCATCGCGACGCCGTACTGAAGCAATGGCGAGGCGCCCTGAAATCCGGCCAGGCCGGTAGCTTCGAAGTCCCGCTGCTGGCAGCCGACGGCAGCCAACGCTGGTTCCAGGGCAGCGGCGCGCCCGTGTACGACTGCGACTGCCGGCTGCTGCACTGGGTATTGGTCGCGCAGGACATTCATGAGCGACGCCTGGCCGAGATCAAACGGCTGGAAAGCGAGGCATTCACCCGTAGTTTGCTGGACGCGGCAAGCGAAGGCTTCTATTCCATCGACACCAAGGGGTTGGTCACCCTGTGCAACGAGGCATTCGTCAAGCTACTCGGATTTTCCAGCAAAGAAGACGTGCTTGGCCGGCAGCTGCATCCGCTTATTCACCATAGCCATCCGGACGGCTCACCCTATCCGCTGGAGGAATGCCCGATTCTGCGCACCGCCACGACCGGCGAACCGGCACACGTCGAGTACGAGCTGTTCTATCGCGCGGACGGTACCAGCCTGCCGGTGGAATACCGGGTCGCCCCGTTGTACCGGGACAGGGTGCTGCATGGCGCGATCTGCACCTTCACCGACATCAGCGAGCGGACCCGCGGCGAGGCCCAGCAATCCTACCTGCTCGAGTTGAGCGACCGCCTGCAGGACAGCGGCAGTCGTATCGAGCTGGCCGACATGATGGCCGATCGACTTGCCCAGCTGATGGGGACGGACTGCATCTATCAAGGACATGTGGATGAGCGCGACGGCCTGATCATCGATCAGCACTGGCCGCAGGGCCCCGGCAACTCTCGGTCCGCCTCCTACACGCTTGGAGGCTGTGCACGGACGTTACGCCTGCGCTTATCGCAAGGCCTTATCGTGCCGTTCGAAGACCTCCTCGACGAAGCCGATTGTCATGGCAACTGCGGCGGCCTGCATGAACACCTTGGTTACCGCAGCCTGTTGCTGGCGCCATTGCTGGAGCAATCCGCTGACTGCGCCTTTCTGCTGTTCGGCAGCCGACAGCCACGCCGCTGGAGCCAGGCGGATATTTCGCTGGTGCGCGAAGTGGCCGAACGCATCCGCGCGGCCGCTGACCGAGCGCGCGCTCGCGAGGCCTTGTTGGAAGCCGAACAGCGCGTCAGCCTGGCCAACGAGATCGCGGCGATTGGCGTCTGGGAATACGATTTTGAAGGCAACTGCCTGCACTGGGATGCCCAGCTCAAGGCACTCGCGGGCATCGCACCGAACGAACCGGCCCTGACGGTGGATCAATTCCTCGCGCGGGTGCACGCTGACGACCGCCACGCACTTCTGCACGCCTTCCGTAACGCGCTCGACGGCGTCGGTGGCGGCGAGCTGAATCTCGAGTACAGGGTGTATGACGAGCGCAACGACCAGTTCCGCTGGCAGACCAATCGCGGTCGTCGACTGGTAGACGGCGGTGGAAAGGTTCGCCTGCTGGGCACCGCCCGGGACATCACCGCTGAGCGCAACGCTGCGTTGAAGCTGCTGCGCATGAACGCGCTGCTCGAAGAGCAGATACAGGAACGCCAGATCGCCGAACAGCGCCAATCGGTGCTCATGGAGCTGGGCGATCTGCTGCGCGGACAACCGGACAGCATCACCATCGTCACGGCTGCCGTGCGTGCGCTGGGCACCACCCTGCAGGTGACCCGCGCGGCCTTTCTGTCCATCGACCCAGGCGGACAATACGCCACCGTCGAGCGCTACTGGAGCGACGGCGCTCTGGGTGACTACAGCGAGCGCATGTGCTTTGCAGACTACGGTGACTTCATCTACGACCTGCAGCACGACGAGCTGGTGGTGGTCGAAGACGTGCTGCATGACCCGCGCACCGCCGCACAGGCAGCAAGCCTGCGCCTGAGGCGCGTTCAAAGCCTGGTCTGCGTGCCGCTGCACGAGCAGGGCGCCCTCAGCGCCGCCTTGATCCTGCTGCAGGACCGACCGCGGCAATGGGCCGAGGACGACATTTCCTTTATTCGCGAAGTCGCTGACCGCGCCTGGACGGCCGACGAGCGCATGCGCGCCGAAACTGCATTGCGCGCCAGCGAGGAGCAATTCCGCACCCTCGCCGACAACATGAGTCAGTTCGCCTGGATGGCCGATCCGGCGGGCCACATCTACTGGTACAACAAGCGCTGGTACGACTACACCGGAACCACATTGGAGGCCATGCGAGCCCTGGGCTGGCGCTCGGTCCATCACCCCGACCATCACGAGCGGGTCAGCGCTTCGATGAAACGCGCCGTGGCGATCGGCTCGATCTGGGAAGAAACCTTCCCGCTACGCGGCAAAAGCGGCCAGTACCGCTGGTTCCTGGCGCGCGCTGTACCTATTCGCGACGACTTCGGTCAGGTGACCCGCTGGTTTGGCACCAACACCGACATCACGGCACAGGTCACCGCCGAAGAAGCGCTGCGCGAGCTGAATGACAATCTGGAACGGCGCGTCGCCGAGCGCACGCGCGAGTTGGCCGAGATCAACCATCTGCTGCATCTGGAAATGGGTGAACGCGAGCGCGCCGAGGACACCCTGCGCCATGCACAGAAGATGGAAGCCATCGGCCAGCTGACGGGCGGCCTCGCCCACGACTTCAACAACATGCTGACCGGGGTGCTGGGCGGCCTCGACCTGATCCAGCGCCGGGTCGCCAGCGGTCAGGTAAACGATCTCGGTCGCTATGTGGACGCGGCGGCCAGCTCGGCCAACCGCGCTGCAGCATTGACCCATCGCCTGCTGGCCTTCGCCCGGCGCCAGTCGCTGGATCCGCAACCGGTGAACGTCAACCTGTTGGTCGAGTCGATGGAGGACATGCTGCGCCGCACCATGGCCGAGCACATCGAGTTCGATACCCGCCTGCAGGACAGCCCCTGGCTGGCCTACACCGATGCGCACCAGCTCGAGAACGCCCTGCTCAACCTGGTGATCAACGCGCGCGACGCCATGAGCGAAGGCGGCAGGCTGATCATTCAAACCGGCTCGGTACAGATCAATACACCGCAGCCAGACGGCCCCGAACCCGGCGAATACGTCACGCTCAGCGTGGCCGACAATGGTTCGGGCATGCCAGCCGAAGTGGTTGCCAAGGCATTCGACCCGTTCTTCACCACCAAACCGATCGGCCAGGGCACCGGCCTCGGGCTTTCGATGGTCTATGGCTTCGTCAAGCAGACTGGCGGCCATGTACGCATCGACAGTACACCCGGGCAAGGCACGCTGATCACCTTGTTCCTGCCGCGCAACCGGACACAGCCTGCGCACATCGAAGAGCAAGCTAGCAAACCGGTGGCCGTCAGCGGCGCGCAGGCCGACGAAACCGTACTGGTGGTCGAGGATGAAGCCGCGGTGCGCATGCTGGTGGTCGAGGTCCTGCAAGAGCTTGGCTACCAGGTCCTCGAAGCAGTGGACGGTAACAGCGCACTGCCGCATCTGACGGGTACACAACGTATCGACTTGCTGGTCAGCGATATCGGACTGCCCGGCATTAGCGGGCGTCAGCTGGCAGAAATCGCGCGCCAGCACCGACCGGACCTGCACGTGCTGTTCATCACCGGTTATGCGCCGAACGCACAGGTACGTGGCGAGTTCCTCGGCCCCGGAATGGATATGCTGGCCAAACCCTTCAGCATCGACATGCTCGGCGCCAAGGTTCGCCAACTGATTGAACGCAGCGGATAGCGTCCAAGGAACTCTGCTGATCGCTGCGCACTCTCTAATGGAGGATCAAGCAGAGGCATCCATCATGCGCAAAACACTCCTGGCAGCCGTGACCCTGAGCTGTATCCCTTTTGGTGCGGCGACGGCGGACGACGGGTTTGTCCGGCAGATTCTATCGTCGGGCGCGACCACCGCTTCCACTTACATGACGTTCCGCGACGACAAGCTGGTCGCCGCGGCACGGGAAGACGCCAGCAGCTTCGTGGCCAGCGATGGCGCCATCCGAGGCCCCTATCTCGAAGCGATGCTGGTGAAACTGCGCAGCGAGCAACCGCAACTACAGGCCAGCGACATGCAGCTGGCGAGTGCGATCCTCGCAGCCGAACAACACTAGGTGACGCAACGCCGGCCAGCCGGCCGGTGATGTCGCTCCGCATGCAGCCAAGCGGCAGACCGCGTCGCCATTCGTCCACCCGCAGCATTCGGAGATCCCATGAAGAAAACCGCATCCGCCGTCTGGCAAGGTGACTTGAAAAGCGGCAAAGGCACCATCAGCACCGAAAGTGGCGCGCTGAAAGACAACCCATACGGCTTCAATACCCGTTTCGAAGGCGCTCCTGGCACCAACCCGGAAGAATTGATTGGCGCAGCACACGCCGGCTGTTTCTCTATGGCGCTGTCGATGATGCTCGGTCAAGCCGGACTGACTGCCGAGCGCATCAACACCACCGCAGAAGTCACCCTGGACAAGGATGACAAAGGCTTCTCCATTACCGCAATCGCCCTGACGCTCAAAGCCAAGGTGCCGGGCACCGATAACGAGCAGTTCCAACAGATCGCCAACCAGGCGAAGGAAGGCTGCCCGGTATCGCGCGTGCTCAATGCACAGATCAGTCTGGACGCGACCTTGGAAAACTAAGTCCACGCAAACGAAAACGCCGCCCCATCGGGCGGCGTTTTCGTTCATGCGGTTGGTGGATCAGCCGCGGATGTTGTAGATGTCCTTCTCGTTCAGCTCGGCGTAATCGTACAAGCGATTGAGATAGGCACTCTGCTGTTCCCAGACTTTGCTGGCGACTGGATCGGCAGCGGCGGAAGCATCGACCACCTCGGCAGCCACTTCCCGCAGACGGGCCAATACTTCGTCCGGCAGGCGGCGAACTTCAACGCCCTGCGCGCGCAGCTGCTCCATAGCCTCCATGTTCTTCGCGTTGTAGTCGTCGAGCATGTCTCCGTTGACGGCACGGGCCGCGGCACGAACGATGGTCTTGAGATCGTCTGGCAGGGTTTCCCAAGCCTTCAGGTTGACGTCCAGTTCGAAGGTGACGTTCGGCTCCTGCCAGCCTGGCGTGTAGTAGTACTTGGCAGCCTTGTGCAGCCCCAGCGCCAGATCGTTGTACGGACCAATCCACTCGGTGGCATCGATGGCACCGGTCTGCAGCGCCGTGAAAATTTCACCGGCCGGCATGTTGACCACAGTCCCGCCCATCTTGGTCAGCACTTCGCCACCCAGGCCGGGGGTACGCATCTTCAGGCCTTGGAAGTCATCAACCGAGTTGATTTCTTTGTTGAACCAGCCCGCGGTCTGCACGCCCGTCGCACCGCAGGCCATGGGCAGTACGCCGAATGGTTTGTAGACCTCTTCCCATAGCTTCATGCCGCCGCCGTGATGCAGCCAGGCGTTCATTTCCTGAGCATTGGGGCCGAATGGCAAAGCGCAGAAGAACTGAGCGGCCGGGACCTTGCCTTTCCAATAATAGGGCGCACCATGACCCATCTCGGCCGTACCACGGGACACCGCATCGAACACTTCCAGTGCAGGGACCAATTCTCCTGCGGCATACACCTTGACCGTGAGCCGGCCGTCGCTCATTTCGTTGACCAGCTTGGCGAAGTTTTCTGCGCCAACGCCTACACCCGGGAAGTTCTTCGGCCAGGAGGTGACCATCTTCCAGTTGAATTTCTCGGTGCTTGCGGTGCCTTCGGGCTTGGCAGCGGTTTCGGCTTCCTTATTGCAACCGGCCAGTGCGGTTGCGGCCAGACCAACGCCAGCGGCGGCCAGAATTTGACGACGTTTCATGAGTCACTCCTTGTTGTTGTAATGCTGAATGTCGGAACCCCGAAATCAGGTAGTTCTAGCTATCATATGGCTATCTCTCACTCAAGCGCCGTGACTACGTACAAGCACTACGTACGTAGTACTGCCGGTTGCGACACCTTCGCACAGCCGCCTAGAATCGCCGGCCGCCTGGCCATAACAATAAAGGATCTGCCATGTCGAAACATGCCCCTCCACTGCTCGGTCTCGCCAGAGTGATCGACGCCGTGAACGCCCGCTTCGGACAGGCCTGCGCCTGGCTGACCCTGTTTCTGGTCATCGGAACCGCCATCGTCGTGGTGCTGCGCTACGGGTTCGGCATCGGCGCAACTGCGTTGCAGGAAGCCGTCCTCTACGCACACGCGTTGGTGTTCATGGGTGCCGCCGCCTGGGTTCTGCAACGCAACGGCCATGTCCGCGTCGACATCTTCTATCAGCGTTTCGCCCCACGCTACCAGGCATTGGTCGAAGTGCTCGGCACCCTGCTGTTTCTCTTGCCTGTCTGCCTGTTTCTCGGCTGGGCAAGCTGGGACTATGTCGCCAACTCCTGGGCGACGCTGGAAGGCTCCAGCGAATCGGGCGGTCTCAAGTTCGTTTACCTGCAGAAAAGCATCATCCTCGTCCTGGTGGTTTGTCTCATCCTGCAGGGCGTTTCCGAAATCATCAAAGCCGCCTACACCATGGCCGGCCGCCTGCCAGAGCAGGAGGTGAAGCATGGCTGAGTTGATGGCAATACTGCTGTTCATCAGCATCTGCGCGGCCTTGATGGCCGGCTACCCGGTCGCGTTTACCTTGGGCGGTGTTTCACTCCTGTTCGCCGGGCTCGGCATCGTTACCGGCACCTTCGATGGCGGTTACCTGAGCGCCTTGCCGAATCGTCTGTTCGGCATCATGAACAACCAGACGATGCTCGCGGTGCCGCTATTCGTGTTCATGGGCGTGATGCTGGAAAAGAGCCGGGTTGCCGAAGACCTGCTCGAATCCATGTCGCGGCTGTTCGGCACCCTGCGTGGCGGGCTGGCGATTTCCGTCTGTGTGGTGGGCGCGCTGCTCGCGGCCAGCACCGGCATTGTTGGCGCCACCGTGGTGACCATGGGCCTGCTGGCGCTGCCAACCATGCTTCGCCGCGGCTATGATCCGGCGATTTCGACCGGCACCCTCGCCGCCACGGGCACCTTAGGCCAGATCATTCCGCCGTCGATCGTGCTGGTCTTGCTGGGCGATGTCATGTCCAGCGCCTACCAGCAGGCGCAGCTGAAGATGGGTATCTTCTCACCGAAGACCGTTTCGGTCGGGGACCTGTTCGTCGGGGCCTTACTGCCCGGCCTGCTGCTGGTCGGCATGTATATCCTTTACATCATCGGCGTGGCCATCCTCCAGCCGAAGAAACTGCCAGCCCTGCCGCAGGAAGAGCTCGGCCCGATTGAGTGGGGCAAGTTGATCAATGCGCTGGTGCCGCCGCTGCTGCTGATCAGCGCGGTGCTCGGCTCGATCCTCGCTGGCTACGCAACACCAACCGAGGCCGCGGCGCTGGGTGCGCTCGGTGCGATGGTCCTGGCCCTCTACAAGGGCAAACTGAACTTCGGCCAGCTGCGCGAAGTGGCCTATGGCACCACCGAAATCAGCGCCATGGTGTTTCTGATCCTGATTGGCGCCTCGCTGTTCTCGCTGGTGTTCCGCGGCTTCGGTGGCGAAGTGCTGATCGAGGATGTCTTCGCTCAGCTACCTGGCGGCGTGCTCGGCGCCTTCTTCGTGGTCATGCTGGTGATCTTCCTGCTGGGCTTCATCCTCGACTTCATCGAGATCACCTTTGTGGTCGTCCCGATCGTCGGCCCGGTGTTGCTGGCCATGGGGCTCGACCCGGTGTGGCTTGGCGTGATGATCGCGCTGAACCTGCAGACCTCGTTCCTCACGCCCCCTTTCGGCTTCGCGCTGTTCTACCTGCGCGGCGTGACACCGAAATCAGTGCCCACCAGCACGATCTACAAAGGCGTGGTGCCGTTCATCCTGATTCAGCTGCTGCTGTTGGTTATTGCCTACCAGTTCCCTGGGCTGGTCACCTGGCTACCCGAGCAGATTTACGGCAAATAGTCCCCGCAGACGCCCGTTTCGACGGGCGTCTGGCTTTTCGGCAGCCGCTTTCGGCGCGATCATAACCATGAAGCCGCCATCGCCGAGCCCCCATGCCCACCGCCTCATTCAGCTACGCACAACTGGCCGAACGCTTTCAGCAGCTCGACGAGTTTCTGTTGCAGCACCAACCGTTGTGGCGCCCGCGCCCCTTCACGCACATGCGTCTCGGCTGGGAATCCGAACACGCTGAACTGGCCCTTTGGTTACGCGGCCGCTCGCTCGAAGACGCTGAAGCCGCGCACAACCAGCCCGCACAGCTGCTCGCACCCGCCCCGTTTCCACAGCTGGCTGCACGGGCCATCGCCCTGAGCTGCATGGACGAGTTGCCCTCCTCACCCATCCGAAACACTGACGCGCGCCAGCTGGCCGACGTGCCCGGACGCAAGTGGCTGCAGATCCGGGCATTCGACGCGGCCCTGACGTTCAGTGAAGTCCCGCACCACTGGGTCGACTGGTGCGCGGGCAAAGGTCATCTGGGGCGCCAGCTGGTCAGGCGCGGGGGCGGGCTGACGTGCCTTGAGTGGGATCAGGCTTTGGTTACAGCCGGCGCCCACCTCAGTCAGAAGCTGGGCATCGACGCAAACCACCGACAGCAGGACGTGATGGCCGACGACGTGGCTGCACAGCTCCGCCCCACCACAACGCCGATAGCGCTGCATGCCTGTGGCGATCTGCACGTTCGTATGATCAACCTGAGCATCGCGCAACGCTGCCAGCAACTGGCCATCGCCCCCTGTTGCTACAACCGGATCCAGACAGATCGTTACCGGCCCTTGTCGACGCTTGGGCGGCAATCAAGCCTTGAGCTCTCCCGTGACGACCTCGGCCTGCCACTCAGCGAAACCGTCACTGCCGGCGCGCGCGAACGCCGTCAGCGCGACCAGTCGATGGCCTGGCGCCTGGGTTTCGATCTGCTCCAACGTGAGCTGCGCGGCAAAAACGATTATTTGCCCACACCCTCGCTTCCCAGTAGCTGGCTGAAAAAGCGCTTCGCACAGTACTGCCGTGACCTGGCGGCGCTAAAGCAACTACCCGAACCGCCGGAGCACAACTGGGACGCGCTCGAACGGCGCGGCTGGCAACGCCTGGCCGAAGTACGCAATCTGGAATTGCTGCGCGGTCTGTTCCGACGGCCGCTGGAACTCTGGCTGCTGCTCGACCGCGCGCTGCTACTGGCCGAAAACGGCTATGCGGTACGCCTGGGAACGTTCTGCCCTGCCGAGCTGACACCTCGCAATCTGATGCTGATTGCCGAGCTTGAGGCGCGATTCGCAAGCACTTGAATAAACTCATGCAAACAACTGGCAACAAACAGTTTACTCGCCGCGAGCAATGGCTATAATGGCGCCCATCTTTTAGCCGGTATAGCTCAGCTGGTAGAGCAACTGACTTGTAATCAGTAGGTCCCGAGTTCGACTCTTGGTGCCGGCACCATACGAAACAACAGAAAAGGCTCACCGCATGGTGGGCCTTTTCTGTTTCTGTTCAGCGCTCCCGGTGCCGGACACACGTCGCTGACGCAGCGCCGCCTTGTGAGAGGGCCAGATACCTCGTTGCGATGAATCGGGCTGGAGAATCCAGCCCTGCGGCCGACATAGCGGCGTATGACGCCAGCTTGTCTGGCGCTTTGATATCTCCCTTATGGTTTCGCTTGATGTTTCTCACACCTTTACGCAGCTTGCGAGCGCGTTTCGCCATCGTCGTCGCCCTGGTCGTATTCGTGCTCAGCTGCATTTTCGGCACCGCCATCGGTGAGTCTTCCATTTCGCGATTGAAGGAATGGACGGGGCAACAGCTCGGAGAAGCGGCTTTCTCGATGGTTGATCGACTTGACCGCGACATGAATGGTCGCTCCAAAGAGCTGACCGTACTCAGTGAGCTCCAAGCGCTTCGCAACCCAGAAAATGTTGGTGAAGCCCGCACGCTTCTCAATCATCTGAGCGATCACTTTCCCAGCTACTCCTGGATCGGCCTCACAAACGCCAGCGGCAAGGTGGTTGCCTCCACCGATAGCCTGTTGGAGGGCGTGGACATCTCGGCCAGACCCGTATTCCTTAACGGGGTGGAAAACACCTTTATCGGTGACGTACACGAGGCGGTGTTACTGGCCAAACTGCTGCCGAACCCGTCGGGCGAGGCGATGAAATTTGTCGACATCAGCATGCCCGTACGCGATGACTCGGGGGCACTGGCAGGGGTGCTGGCCACCCATCTCTCCTGGGAGTGGGCAGATGAGGTTGGCAGGTCATTGTTTGAACCACTGCAAAAGCGTTTGCCTGGGTTGGAGTTTCTTGTCGTTAGCAAAGACAGGACGGTGCTGCTCGGCCCGAGAGAAATGATCGGTAAGCCTATCGGAATCAAGCTCGGGGACCGTCCCGTGCAGAATTGGTCCGTTATGCATTGGCCAGACGGCACAGAATATCTGACGGGATTTGCCGAAAGCGTCGGCTTCGAGGACTACCCCGGATTGGGTTGGACCGTCATTGCTCGCCAGCCCGCAAAGATCGCGTTTGCCGAAGCACGCCAGCTACGCGATGAGATTTTCATCTGGGGCGCCATGCTGTCCTTGGCCTTCGCCGTCATCGGCTGGTTTGTCGCGGGAATGATTACCCAGCCGCTACGAGAGATCGTTGACGCAGCGGCCCGCATTTCGGAAGGGGCCGCAGTCCGGATTCCGCTACTGAAAAGCACGCAGGAAGTCGAAGCCCTCAGCGTTGCGATACGGCATCTGGTGGACAGCCTGACCCGAAAAAGAAGTCAGCTGGCGTTGGTCGAGGGGATTGCCTATCGCGATACCGTGACCGGACTGCCGAACCGGGCAGCGCTGCAGAAATACGTAGAAGCTGTACGGACCGAAGAAGAACGGCAATCGAGCTTCGGCGTTCTGTGCCTGGACCTCGATGGCTTCAAGCCGGTCAATGACCTCTTTGGCCATGCCGTAGGTGATGCGCTCCTGCATGAGGTCGGGTTGCGGCTTTCGGCTTCGATCCGCGACGGAGACATCGCGGTGCGGCACGGTGGAGATGAGTTCGTCCTGCTTCTGCGCCTGCGCAAAGGCGAATCCGTGCGCAATGTGCAGCGCGCGGCCGATCGCATGATCGCCAGGCTTGCCGAGCCGGTATCGCTGGCGGGCGAATCTATCAACATCGGTTGCAGTGTCGGCGGCGCGCTCTGGTCAGGCGGTGACTTTGCCGACGCACTTCGGTCGGCTGACGAAGCGCTATACCGCGCCAAAGGCGCCGGTAAGGGACGAGCGAGCTTTAGCGTTGCCAACAAGGGTGAGGCTAAGGCGCCGGCGCCGCAGGCATTCTGATAAACCTAGGCGTGAGGGCAGCTGCCATGTTCAGCCGCTTGGCAGGGTCGACGGGGAAAGCAGGGACCGTTAGTTGGTAAGAACCAGCCCGGTAACGCCGATCGATATTCAATTTCCCGCGCTCGACCTCTGTCGAGGCCGAGCCGGTAGATCGGTCCAGAAGCTAAACAAAAGTTCAGGCGGTGGGCTTGTCCTTCGCCTCATCTTCTTTCTGCTTTGTGCGTCCTGTTAGGAGAGTACTGGGGCTTGAGTAATCGGTGGTCCTGGCCGCCCTGTCTCGATCAGCGTTCCGGTAATCGAGCAAGGCGCCCGTACCCAGTACACCGAGGCTGAGGAGTGCACACAACGCTATCTGAAAGGCGTTCATTTCGAAAACTCGAGGAATGGTGGAGAAGGTGCGCCAATACCTGCCGCCCCTCTATGCAATACCTGCTCCGTCCGCCAATCCATTAGATCTAGGTCGAGTAGCGATTGAAGTGTGTATGGTTTTGAGGACTTAACGTCACTGCCGCTTCTTGCGTCGGCGCGAACACGTATCGACACAACAGCCGACCAAATGACTTGATACAAATCTGGCCGAGTGCCCGGGCCTCGCCAGGATGGTTTGTGGCTATGATTTTGCTCCCATCCGATTCCGGCGTGGGTTCTGATCGCAAACCTTCTTGAGAGTCTTGATGGAATCGCTTATTCAGCTTTTTTCCGAACCTACCACCTGGGTGGCCCTGGCCACGTTGATTGCCATGGAGGTGGTACTTGGTATCGATAACCTAATCTTCATCTCCATCCTGACCAACAAGCTTCCCGAGCATCAGCGCGAGCGTGCCAGACGCATCGGTATCGGCTTGGCGTTGGTGCTGCGGCTGGGCCTGCTAGGTACCGTAGCCTGGATTGTTCAGTTGACCGAGCCGGTAATCGAACTGTTCGGAAACGCCTTGTCCTGGAAGGACATGATTCTGATTGCGGGTGGTTTGTTTCTGTTGTGGAAGGCCACGAAAGAAATTCACCACACCATGGACCCAACCCCTGGCGGCGACATGTTTGAGGGCAAGCCGCTCGAGAACGCGGTCACGATGGGTTTCAGTGCAGCCATCGCGCAGATACTGCTACTTGATCTCGTGTTTTCCATCGACAGCATCATTACTGCGGTTGGTATGACCGAACATGTCTCGATCATGGTGATCGCTGTCGTCGTCGCAGTGACCGTGATGCTCGTTGCCGCCAATCCGTTAGCCAAGTTCATTAACGACAACCCTACGGTTGTGATGCTCGCCCTAGGCTTTCTGATCATGATCGGCATGACGCTCATTGCCGAAGGCTTCGGCGCGCATGTACCGAAGGGCTACGTGTATGCAGCAATGGCATTCTCGGCCGGTATAGAGGTGCTGAACATACTGTCCCGACGCGCCAAGCGAAAGCAGCCTGAGTCGGCTCGTTAGACCCATTCTGTCGATGCCCGGCCTAGCCGGGCGTACTAGGGCTGCGTAACCACAGGAGCGAGCTGAGTTCGGATGCCCAGCGCTAGCGGCCTGCACACAGCAACCGGCCATGCAATTTAGCCGCACGTATCTCCCGCACCGGTAAGCCAGAAACAAAAAAGCCCCGCATCAAACGATGCGGGGCTCTTCTGTTTGGGCTGAGTCCTGTCCCTTCGGCCGCTCCGAGCAGCGATTCCTTGCGTCAGTCCTGACGCTTCGCGAGATCCTTCGCGGCAGCCATGCACCAGCTAAAAGTCACTTCGCTGGTCGCCGAGCTAGGCGTTCCATGGCACACCGAAATGGGTCAGGGAGCGGCTAGCAGCGGCAGCAGGGTTAAGAGGGGCAGTGATGGCAAAAGTTCCACTTTTAGAATGAAAAGGCCATCAGATTAATCACAGTGAGGCGAATCGATGCCTTCGATTGGCCATCAGCCCCGACTGCTGTATTCAGCGAGGCAGGTTTCCGCCTAGTCATCTCACCTGTAATCAGCCCGACATTTTCCGGCAGCCGATTCGCTCTAGGGGCCCTTGGCCAGCCTTTCAGCGGATTGCACCGCGATCCATTTCCAAATGTCTGCGTCCGGAACATGCCAGACAAAACGCGGTCTGCTGTGCGTCGCCACTCCAGCGCAACTGAAGGCAATGCTTGCCACCACGGAGCCAGCCTTGAGGAGCCGAGCCACTCGATGAGCGCTATCACCACCCTCTTCCACAAACTCAAGCTGTACCTGTTCAATGCTTCATGGATGATGGCGGAGCGGCTGCTGAACATCGGCGTGGGCTTCCTCATGGCGATTGTGCTGGCCCGCTATCTGGGACCGGAACAGTTCGGGATTCTCGCTTACGCCATTTCCATGACCGCGATCTTCGCCTCGGCCGGTCACATGGGACTGGCAGGCCTGGTGGTGCGCGAGGTGGTAAAGCAGCCGGACAAGGTTCCGGAGACGCTGGGCACCACCTTCATGCTTAAGCTGACCGGCATGACCCTCGGTTTCATTCTGGTATTCGTTTACGCGTGGATGTTCGAAGAAGTTGGCGGCACCGAGTTCTGGATGCTGCTGATCGTCGCCTCGGCGATCTTCTTCCAGACCTTCGACGTGGTGGAATACTGGTTCCAGTCTCAGGTGCAGGCCCGCTACCCGGCCATCGCCAAGTCCAGTGCGATCCTGCTCTCGGCCGGCCTCAAGCTGTTGATGGTCGTCAGCGGCGCCGGCGTCGTAGCCTTCGCCTTCGCGCATACCGCGCAGTTCATCATCGCCGCGGTGATCCTCGCACTGCTCTACAAAAGCACCACCACGGTCTCGCTGATGAGCTGGAAGGCCAGCTTCGCCAAGGCCAAGGAGCTGCTCAGCCAGGGCTGGATTCTCTACCTCGGATCGATCTTCGCAGTGATCTACATGAAGATCGATCAGGTCATGCTCAAGTGGATGGTGGGTGCCGAGGAGGTGGGCGTTTATGCCGTGGCCGCACAGCTCTCCGAGGCCTGGTACTTCCTGCCGATCGCCATCGTCGCGTCGTTCTTCCCCAAGCTGATCAAGCTGCATGCGGCCGACCTGGCGCTGTTCAACAAGCGCTTCCAGCAGCTCTTCGACGTCCTGTTCATTCTCGCCATAGCCGTGGCGGTGCTGGTGTCGCTCGTCGCCGAACCTGTGATCGCCCTGCTGTTCGGCGACGAGTACCAGAACTCCGCCTCGATCCTCACCATCCATATCTGGGCCGGCGTGTTCATCTTCATGCGCGCGGCGTTCAGCCGCTGGATCCTGATTGAGGGCGCACTGATGTTTTCACTGATCACTCAGGGCCTCGGGGCGCTGGCCAATATCGGCCTCAACCTGCTGCTGATCCCTCGGTACGGCGGTGAAGGCGCCGCCATGGCCACGCTCATTTCTTATGCGGTTGCTTCGTACGCTGCACTGCTGGTGCACAAGAAGACCCGCCCGGTGTTCTACATGATGACCAAGTCGATGTTCAGCCCGGTCCGTTACGCATTCAACGCCGTAGGAGCCACCCGATGAGCCTCATGTCGCTCGCCAGAGCCTTGCCTGATCCCGTCAAGAACGCCATCAAGGCAACCCGGGATAACACTGGCCTGGCCCTGGTCCGCCTGTTTTCCTCCAGCGGCTTCCTGTCTTCTGTCTATTACTGCCTGATCAGCCGTGAGTTCGACCGGGAACACCGTGCGGTGCTGCTGGGCCGACTGCATTTCGCTCAGCGGATGCGCGGCAAGGGCGAGAACGATGCCTTCCTGCGGCGCAACGTGCATCGCCTGGAGAAGGGCCTGATCATGCGTCCGCGACGCAGCACCTTTGCCGAGGATTACATCGGCCCGACGGTTCGCTGCTATGCCGATGCGACCCGGGCCGGCGTCGTCAACGGCCAACAGCGCTGGGCCAACGATGTACTTACTGACTATTTCTCAGCCGTTGGCAGCACGCCGCGCATCGACTCGGCCAAGCGCGCCTTCACCAGCACCGAGAACCCCAACGAAACCAACCGCTGCGTGCCCTACCCCCACAGCCAACTGCCGGACTGCCCGGTCAGCTATGACGAGCTGATGGTGCTGTTCCGCCGTCGCCGCTCGGTTCGCTGGTATCAGGACAAGCCAGTCAGCAATGAGCTGATCGAACAGGCGGTAAGCGCCGCGGCTCTAGCGCCGTCGGCCTGCAACCGCCAGCCGTTTCGCTTCTATGTCAGCAACGGCAAGGAAAAGGCCGCCGAGGTCGCCAAGTGCGCCGGCGGCACGGCAGGTTTCCACGACAATTTGCCCTGCGTGATCGCAGTAGTCGGCGACCTGGGCTGCTATCCAGAGGCACGTGACCGCCACGTGGTCTATATCGACGGCTCGCTGGCCGCCATGCAGCTGATGCTGGCACTGGAAAGCCTGGGCTTGTCGAGCTGCTCGATCAACTGGCCTGACGTCGAAGAAAGAGAACGTCAACTGGCGAAAATACTGGGCTTGGCCTACCAGGAGCGTACCGTGATGCTCCTCGCGGTGGGCTATGCCGATCCAACGGGAGGGATTCCGTATTCGGACAAGAAGACCGCAGACGACTTGATTGTATTCAACTGAGGTACGCGATGATTATCGAGATCAGAAAGGCAGGCTTCGTCAATAAAGGCGCTGAGCTGATGTTGCACGCGGCGTTGCAGAAACTGAGGACCCGGTATCCGGACGCTACCTTCGTCATGGCCCCGACCCCGAAAAAAGCCGAGCAGCCGTTCCGCAAGCTGGTCCAGCTGGGGTTCTATCCCAAGGCCTGGCTGTGGCGCTACGGCATTCAGTGGGGCACGCTGGCCAACTTCGCCCCGCGTCCGCTGCGCGAGATGTACGGCGTGGTGCTGGATAAGGAAGTCGACGTGGTCATCGATGCGGCGGGCTTCGCCTATAGCGATCAATGGGGCGAGGATCCCTGTGCGGAGCTGGCGCAGTCGACCAGGCGCTGGCACAAGAACGGCACCCGGGTGATCCTGATGCCGCAAGCGCTTGGGCCGTTCAAATCGGAGAAAAACCGGGCAGCAATGAAAACGGTGGTCGATAACGTCGACCTGATTTTCCCGCGCGAGCGCGTGTCCTACGAGCATCTCACCGGGCTGGTGGGTGAGCAGGCGAAGATCAAGCAATCACCGGACTTCACCAACCTCATCACCGGTGTGCTGCCGCAGGGCTTCGATACCGAGCAGAACCGTTTCTGCATCGTCCCCAACTGCCGAATGCTGGACAAGACCGACCAGAAGACGCGCGATGCCTACCTGCCGTTCCTGATCAGCTGCACGCGCTACCTGCTGGAAAAGGGCGCCAAGCCTTTCGTGCTGGTGCATGAAGGCAAGGACGATCAGCGCCTGGCTGACGAACTGTCGGCGGCGGTGGGCGGCATCCCGATCGTCAAGGAAAGCGGCGCGCTGGAAATCAAAGGCATCCTCGGCGCCTGCAGCGGCACCCTGGGCAGTCGTTTCCACGGGCTGGTCAGCGCGCTATCCCAAGGCGTGCCAGCCTTGGCCACGGGCTGGAGCCACAAGTACCAGATGCTGTTCGAAGACTACGGCTTCCCCGAAGGCCTGGTACAGGTCACCACTGACGAGGCGGAAATCAAGCGCAAGATCGACCTGGTGACGGATGATGCCGCGAGGATCCAGGCGTTGATCCAGACCCGTACCGCTCAGCTCAAGCAACAATCCGAGCAGATGTGGCAGCAGGTCTTCGCCGTGATCGATCAGTGTCAGCGTACACACCAGACGCAGCACCACACCGCTGGCGCGGCCTGAGTGACCACCGTGGCGCCGCGAACTGGCGTCACGGTCTACTGTTTTTTGCTGGCGAAGCGCTGACGAATCAGCCGGTACAGGTAGTAGAGCACCATCAACACCACAATCGCGGTGGAGACCGGATTGAGGTACTCCGAGACCTTCTGGTACTGCGACTCAAGCAGGTAACCGGCCAGGGCCAGCAGCGCCGTCCAGATCAGCGAGCCCAGCGTCGAATAGATCAGGAATTTGGTCATCGACATGCCGGCAATACCCGCTGGCACCGAAATCAGGGTGCGCACCGCCGGAATCAGGCGGCCAAAGAACACCGCGCCCTTGCCGTGGCGATCGAACCAGTCGCTGGCCTTATCGACGTCCTCCGGCGACAGGGTCAACCAGTGCCCCCAGCGTTCGGCAAAATGCTTCATCCGCTTCTGGCCGAGTTTGGCGCCGGCGTAGTACCAGGGCAGCGCACCGACCACTGAGCCAGCAGTGCCGACCAGAATCACCGCGATGAAGTTGAGATCACCCCGTGCCGCGACGAAGCCCGCCAGTGGCATGATCAGCTCCGACGGGATGGGCGGGAAGATGTTCTCCAGCAACATCAGCAGGAAAACCCCGACGTAGCCCAATGCCGAAACGATTTCCACGATTTTGTCGAACATCGGTTACCTCTGCTTTTGCGGTAAAGGGGTCTGCGCGGCCGGCTCGGTGAGGGTTGGGGCGGCCTTATCGAGCGCCCCGGCCACCTTCGCCGGCAACGACGCGTAGTAATCGGCCAGTGCCTGAACCTGCTCCGGCGTGAGCCGCTGCGCGGCGCTGTGCATGATATGGGCGTACTCCGTACCGCCACGCTTACCCGCCGTGAACAGCTCCAGCTGCAATTTCAGGTAGCGAGCGTACTGCCCTGCGATGTTTGGATACATCGGATTGCGAGGACCGTCCTTGGGCCCGTGGCAGTGGACGCAGGACGGGATGCCGCGTTCACGCACACCGCGCTCCGCCAGCGACAGGCCCTGGGCCAGGATGTCCGGTGTCGGCTCTGGAGCGTCTGTGCGACTGACTGGCGGCAGTTCGGCGTAATGCTGCGCCAGTGCTTTGAGCACCGCCGGCTTCAGCCCTGCGGCGATCGGCTGCATGATGCCGCTATGCCGCTCGCCCCTTGCGTAGGCCTGCAGCGCACCAAGCAAATATGCCTCGCTCTGCCCGGCCAATCGGGGGAACGCGCCCTCGCCCCGGCCGCCGCCGTCTTCGGCATGACAGCGGTTGCAGTTGGCCAACACCGGACCTAGCGGATCCCTCAGCGGCCGCAGATGATCGGGCGTGACGGGTTTGGCGGTCTCTTCGCTGCGCCCGCCCAGCGCAAGCTGCTTATAGCGCTCGGGCGACATGCTCGGCATCGCCTGGAGGAATGCCACCACGGCCCAGACCTCATCGTCCCTTTTCTGCGCGGGCCAGGCAGGCATGGCGGTGAATTTCACGCCATTCTTCACAATCCAGAACAGCTCCTGCGGCTCCCAGTGCTCGATCCGCGGCGGCAAGTAAGGCGGCTCGGGCGTCATCTGCTGGACGATCAGCGAACGTTCCTGGCCTGGGCCGCCATGGCAGGCCAGGCAGCCCGTGTGATAGTGCCCAGCCCCCTTGAGCACCAACGCCGGATCGTCCAGCGGCGGCACCTTGATGCCCATCGACTGCGTGCTCACCGCACGACGCATGGCGTAGTGCAGCATCCAGCCGGTCGCCTTCCAGTGACCCGAGCTGGCACTGATCGAGACCAGTCCCAGCGAAACCAGCATGAACGCACCCGTCCCCGCCAGCGCTGCCATCAGCGCGATGGCTGCCACAACGCGCTTCCACGAGCCACCGGTCAGCCAGCACAGCCAGCGCCGCAGGGGCGCCGAGCATCGCCGGACCATGCGTTTAGCTGACTGAAAAGGCATTGCGCTTGTCCTGTAAAAGCCCGAAAAGCAGATACAACCCGCCGATGAGATAGGCGCTGCCGCCAAAAGCCAACATGATTACGCCGCCCATCTGTTGATCTTCCAGCGGGCTCATGCCTGAGAGTGCCGAGCCGGTGTGCTCGAACAGCGGTCGGCTCGACATCGCCAGCAGCACGCCGAGCAGCGTCATGTGCATCGAGGTCAGCAGCAGGCCGGCAATGCCGGCCAGCGCGCGCTGATGACGCACGCCGCCAAATGCCGCGAGCCAGACCAACAGCCCAACGAACAGGTAGCTGCCCTGTTCCAACAACTCCGCCGATTGCGAGGTGCGCGCCGCATGGTGCAGCGCCGGCATGTGCCAGGCCCAAACCACGAACAACTCGATCACCGAAGCCAGGATCGGCGAGAACAGAAACGGGATGCGATTGGAGAAATCAAACCGGCCGCCAGCAAGGCCGATCGCCAGTAACGGCGCCGCCACCGCCACCACCATCACGTGCATCAGCATATGGCCGACGAACAGCCGATCGGCCATGTCTGGCAGCGGGCCGAGCCAGACTGCCCCCAGCGTGGTCAGGCCGAGCATGATCGACAGACGCCGCCAGATCATGCGCAGCTCCTGATGAACACCACGCTCAAGGCGACGAAAATCGTCGCCACGAAGCTCAGGCCACTCAGCAGCAGCGTCGAGAAGCCAAGGAAGCGATGACGATCGCCCGGCGTGTCGAAATCATGCGGCGCCGTTGCATGCCCAAAGGAGTGGTGACGCCAGCCTTTCCAGCCGGTCAATCCAATGCCGACCAGCGCGATCAATGTCAGCACGCCGATGGCGAGGCGAATGTCGCCCAGCTCGCCGCTGCGGCCCGCCACTTTCGCGCACCACACAGACACAGCCAGGTAGGACAGTAGAAAATGCGCCGCCCAGATGGTCGGGCTGAAGGTGATCAGCCATAGGGTGTCGCGCTCTTGCGGAGGTGCTTCAGGGGCTTGCTGATCGCCATTCCGTTGCTGTTCGCTCAGGTTTTCACTCATAGCACCTCCGGAACGCCGGCGATGACCGCGACGGTCACGCCGACGGTGATGAGCATGAAATGCCAGTACAACGCGATATTGCGGATATCAATGTCATGCACCGCCGTCATCCGGCCGGCCGCACGTCGCGCCAAGCAATAGAGTTGCATGATCAGGCCGATGGTCAGGTGTATCAGGCACCAGAGCACCAGCACCCACACCGTGGCGGGATAGACATTGCTGGTGGGATCGAGGCCACTGAAATGCGGCCCGGCCCACATGGAGTATGCCCCCGCCAGGGTGCAGATCGCCGCCAGCCCCAGCGAGCCGTAGAAGCCCGCCGCCTGATCGCGAAAGTTGCAGCGGCGCGCCAGCAGCGTCAGCGCCCAGGAGGCGGCAATCAACCCCAACCCCAATAACGGCCAGAACACGCCGGGGCCGGCGGCATCGGCGGGCGGAAAATTCTCGTGCACGGTCCAGAAGAAGAAGTACCCAAACACCAGACTGCCGAAGGCGCTCATGTCGCCGATCATGGTGATAAAGGTGGCCCACCAGCCCACCGACTTAGCGCCGGAGGCATAGAGCGGCACCGTCACGTCCAGGCCGATATCCTTTTTCGGTTTCTCCGGGATCACCGCCGTGCCGGTCCACAGCCAGATGAGGATGGTGATCAGCGCAAGGCCACCGCTGACCAGCGCCGCGACGTACCAGCTGTAGGTGGCGAAGATGAACAGGCCGCCAGTGAAGATCGCCGCCCACATGCTCAGGAAAGTCGGGCCCGGCACGCGCAGGCACTGGATCGGCTCGGCATCGATGATGCTGCTGATCAGGGTCTCGCGTTTGCCCTCCTCGGCGTCGGGCAGGTAAAAGCGCCCAGCATCGACGTCCCGCATCAGGTCTGGCTGGTCCCACAGCGGATAGCGGCTCTTGATGATCGGGATCGAACGCGCGCCCCAGGCCCTGCCGGGCATTTCGGCCAGCCATTCGAGGGTCCCGGCGTTCCACGGATTGCGCTTGCTGTAGGGCTGTTTGCCCTTGGGCCGCATGACGTCCCAGACCAGCACCGCGACGCCGGCGGCGAGGATGAAGGCGCCCACCGTGGACACCATGTTGAGCACGTCGAAGCCCATACCCGGCGCGTAGGTGTAGACGCGCCGCGGCATCCCGAGCAGACCGGTGAAGTGCATGGGCAGGAAGGCGATGTTGAAGCCGATGAACATCAGCCAGAAGGCGATCCGCCCGAGCCGGTCCGACAGCGTCTTGCTGCGCGCCAGCGGGAAGAAGTAGTAGAGGCCAGCGATGACCGGGAACAGCATGCCGCCGATCAGCACGTAATGCAGGTGCGCAACGATGAAATAGGTGTCGTGCGCCTGGAAGTCGAACGGCGCCAGCGCCACCATCACGCCGGTCAGCCCGCCCAGCACGAAGATCGCCAGCGCACCGGCGACGAACAGCATCGGCACCGATTTGACGAAGCGTCCCGCCAATGCTGTCGCGAGGAAACAGAAGATCTGCACACCGGTGGGGATCGCCACCGCTTCGGATGCCGCCGAGAAGAAGGCCAGCGAGATGCCCGGCATCCCGGTGGTGAACATGTGGTGGACCCACAGCCCGAAACTGATGAACCCGGTGCCGACCGCTGCCAGCACGATGAAGCTGTAACCAACGATGGGCCGCCCGGCTGCGGTGGGCACGATGGTCGCCACCAGCGCCACGGCGGGCAGGAAGATGATGTAGACCTCGGGGTGGCCGAAGATCCAGAACAGGTGCTGCCAGAGCAGCGGATCACCGCCACGGCTGGCATCGAAGAACGGCCAGTCGAAAGCGCGCTCCAGCTCGAACAAGAGGTCGCCCGCGATCAGCGGTGGAAACGCGAACAGGATCATTCCCGCGACCACCAGGATGTACCAGGAATACAGCGGAATCAGGTTGATGCGCATACCCGGCGGCCGTGTTTTCAGCACGCCGACAATCAGCTCCACCGCCGCCGCAATCGATGACACCTCGATGAACGACAGCCCGAGCAGCCAGATATCCGCACCGAGGCCGTCCTGATAGGTGGTGGTGAGCGGCGGGTACATAAACCAGCCGCCCTGGGGCGCCACGCCGAAAAAGATCGAGCCGCAGACGAACACGCCACCAATGATGAAACACCAGAAGCCGTAGGCGGACAGCCGGGGAAAGGGCAGATCCCGCGCACCCAGCATCTGCGGCAGGATGAGGATGGAAAAGGCTTCGAAAATCGGCACGCCGAACAGGAACATCATCACCGAGCCGTGCAGGGTGAAGACCTGGTTGTAGGTTTCGGCAGACAGCAGATCGTTGTTCGGCACCGCCAGCTGAGCTCGGATCAGCATCGCCAGCACGCCGGCAAAGAGGAAGAACAGGAACGACACGCCGGTGTACCAGAGCCCCACCTCGGTGTTGTTTACCGCGGACCAGTAACGCCAGCCGGTGGGTGTCTTCCAGGCAGCCGCCAGGCGTTCGGCCTGCCCTTTGGCGCGGGCTTCGTCCTGCGGGTCGCGGTATGCAATCGGCTCGCTCATTCAAGGCCCTTCAGGTAATGCGCCATGCCGCTCAGCTGTGCCTCAGGCAGCATGCCGAAGGCGGGCATTTTCACGTCTGGCTTGATCGCGCTGCTGTGGCCGATCCAGCGCCGGAAGGCGTCGACATCGGCCGGCAGCGTGCCGGCTGCCAGGGTCAGGCGGCTGCCGACGTGGGTCAGGTCGGGCCCGACCGTGCCGTCGGCGGCAGTGCCGCGCACCTGATGACAGGCACCGCAGCCATTGGCGAGAAAGGCCTGCTGACCCGCCTGCTGCAGTTCCGTTTCCGGTTGCTGCGCGGGCTTGGCCTGTTCGGCTAGCCATTGATCGAAGGCCTCACGGGTCATCACTACTACGGCGAAATTCATCAGCGCATGGGAGGTGCCGCAGTATTCGGCGCAGGCGCCACGGAAGGTGCCGGTTTCGGTCGGCTCCAGCACTAGCTCGTTGACCCGACCGGGAATCATGTCGACCTTGCCGCCCAGCGATGGGATCCAGAACGAGTGGATCACGTCCGGGCTGGTCAGGCTGAAGGCCACCCGCTCACCCACCGGCAGTCTTATTTCATTCGCCAGTTCAACGGGCTCCCCCGCATCGGTCCGGTAGCGCACCCGCCACCACCACTGCTCACCCGACACATCCACCCGCAGGGCGACATTTTCGGAGGAGCGCAGCTGCGGCATCAGCATCAGCCCGTAGATCAGCAGGCCGGTCAGAACCACGACGGGGAAAATGATCCCGCCACCGATGATCAGCCAACGGGCACTGCGAATACCGTGAGCTTCCGGGTGTGCCTGGGTGGCATACAGGGCGATCCCCATCACCACCAGCCAGATGGCCAGCGCACCGCCCGCCATCCACCAGAACAATGTGGCGATGCTCTGTGCGCCGGCACCAGCGGGGTTCAGCGCCGATTGCTGTCCGTCGCACCCCACCAGCACCGCACTCAACAGCAACAGGCAGACGCCACGCGGCTGCAAGCAGGCTGTGGTGAGGTCGTTTGTTAGGGTCAGCCGCATGGTCCGCCTCGCTGTGGGTCACGTTTTGTGACACTCCTCAGGCGGGAAAAGTTGGATAACCGGTCGAATTTGTAAGCGGTGGACCCTTAAGTCGTTGCGCTTGTCCTAAAAAACAAGGAAATCGACTTTGGAGAACGCATGGCCACAGACAGACGGCACCGACGCTACCTTTTGACCTTGGTCGGCCTGTTCCTGTTGATCTGGGGCGCGCTGGCGATCGATCCGTTCAACCGCCATGACTGGCTGCTGGAGAACCTCTTAGTTGTGGGGTTGGCAGCGGCCTTGTTGCTGGGGCACAAGCACTACCTGCCCTCCCGCAGCGCCGCGACGCTGATCTTCCTTTATCTCTGCATCCATCAACTTGGCGCTCATTACACCTACGCCAACGTGCCCTACAACGATTGGTGGCAGGCGCTGACCGGCGAAGGCTTGAATGAACAGCTGGGTTGGGAGCGCAATCAGTTCGACCGTTTGGCGCACTTCAGCTATGGGCTGCTGCTGGCCTACCCAATGCGTGAACTGCTGGTCCGCACGGGCCTGCGCCCTGGATTCTGGAGCCTGGTATTGCCGATAGACATCGTGCTGTCGACCTCGGCGATCTACGAGCTGATCGAGTGGGCAGGCGCGGAAGTCTTAGACGGCGGCCTGGGGCGCACCTTTCTCGCCACTCAGAATGATCGCTGGGACCCACAGAAGGACATCGCCCTGGCGGCCGGCGGCGCGCTGATCGCCATGATCATTACCGGAATCGTCAGCCGAACACGGCGCCGGCATGGCGACTCGGCCGAATGACGACTGTCGCCGGTCTCACGGACGGGCGGTGTCTCCCAGCCGCTCGGGCGACTCGGATGGCTCGGGATCTGTGGTCACGCCGATCCGGCGCAGGTACCACTGGTGAGCCACGTATGCGCAACCCCAGCCAAGCAGAACGCCAAGGGTATTAGCGAGCATGTCGCCCAGCGACGCCTGTCGATTGGGCAGCAGGCTCTGCCCGACTTCGATCAGCGTGGCCGCCGCCAGGCTTGCCGCCACGGCCCAGAACACGCTCCACTGCGGAAAGGCCAGGCGCAGCGAGAACATCAGCGCGGCGAAGCCAAGCATGTGGTGCAGCTTGTCCTGCTGGTCGAACACCTGAGGAACCGGTTCCGGCCGCAACCCGCTGAAGAGGATGACCGCTAGCACCGCGAGGAACGGCAGGACGCGCAAGTAATTCATAGGCAATCGGTAGCTCTTGCTGAGAACGGAAAGGTGAAGTTGGCAGGGCCCGAATCGCGGGCGTGATGAAGACGTCAACAAAGGCGGCGTAAGATAGCAGCCCCTCGACGCAGCGCGTACCGAGCATGGTCGTCGGCGTGCACGCTATGGAGGTCGGAAGCGGTCGATAGTTCGTGCCGGCCTGTAACAAATTGCGCCGCTGTCGACCAACTGCCCATATTCGACGCCTCAGAGACCTAAACGTAACCTCGTGATCGAGGTCCGAACTGTTAGGATCTGGGCAATGCTACGGGGAACGGCGTATGCCGCCCCGCTACCAGCACTACGGGATACCACTTTGACGCACCCCACTTCGCTGCCAGGCAGTCTGCAGCGGCAGCCGACACAGGACGCCCACGCCACACTCACCATTGGCGGCGACTGGACCCTGCAGCATTACGCGACGCTGCGGCGGGAGATAGAGCGCACGCGCCGCCAGGTCACAGACACCGATCGGGTCGAACTCGATTCGCTTGGCGAGCTGGATACCGCGGGCGCCGGGCTACTGATCGAACTGATCGGCCCCGCACGGGTGGCCCGCCTGAGCGACTGGGCGCCGCAGCTGCCGGCGGAACGCCAAGCCCTGTTGAAAACCGTCGCCGCCGCGCTGGACCAGCCAGAAGCCGAGCAGGCGCCGGCCACCAATGGCTTTGCCGATGTGCTGGCCCATGTTGGACGTACCGTGTCGGGGGTCTGGAATCAACAGCGCACCCTGCTCGGCTTCATTGGCCTGACCCTACAGACCCTGTTCACCGTGCTCCCCAACCCGCGGCGCTGGCGGGTCACCGCGCTGGTAGCGCACATCGAGCAAACCGGGCTGGACGCGATCCCCATCGTCGCCCTGCTGACCTTTCTGGTCGGTGCGGTGGTGGCCTTTCTAGGCGCCACGGTGCTGGCCGACTTCGGCGCGACCATTTATACGGTCAACCTTGTTGCCTTCTCGTTTCTACGGGAATTTGGCGTGCTGCTGGCGGCGATCCTGCTAGCCGGGCGCACCGCGAGCGCCTTTGCCGCACAGATCGGGGCGATGAAATCCAACGAGGAAATCGACGCCATCCGCACCCTTGGCTTGAGCCCCATCGAGCTGCTGGTACTGCCACGGGTGCTGGCGATGCTGATCACGCTGCCGATCCTGACCTTTATCGGCATTCTCAGCGGCATCGTCGGCGGGCTGGTGGTCTGCTCCTTGGCACTGGACATCTCGCCCGCCATGTTCTTCACCATCTTGCAGCGCGACATCCCGCTCAATCACTTTCTGGTCGGCATGGCCAAGGCGCCAGTGTTCGCCTTCCTGATCGCAGTGATCGGCTGTCTCGAGGGCTTCAAGGCCAGCGGCAGCGCGCAGTCGGTGGGCGAACACACCACCTCCAGCGTGGTGCAATCGATCTTCATGGTGATCCTGCTGGATGCGGTCGCCGCCCTGTTCTTCATGGAGATGGGCTGGTGAGAACAGACGAACCCGTGATTCAGGTGCAGGGCCTGGTCAACCGCTTTGGCAAACAGGCGGTGCACGTCAATCTCGACCTGGATATCCGTCGCGGCGAGATTCTTGGCGTGGTCGGCGGTTCCGGCACTGGCAAGTCGGTGCTGCTGCGGAGCATCGTCGGCCTGCGCCGGCCCAATGCCGGCAGCGTGAAGGTGTTCGGTGAGAACCTGCTGAAGCTCTCAACCCAGCGCCGCTCGGAAGTCGAGCGGCGCTTCGGCGTGCTGTTCCAGCGCGGCGCCCTGTTCACCTCGCTCAACCTCCAGGAAAACGTTGCCTTGCCGCTGATCGAGCACATCGGCCTCAAACGCGCCGATGCCGAACATCTGGCACGGCAGAAGCTGGCGCTGGCTGGTCTGCCGCCGGAAGCCGCCTGCAAGTATCCCGACGAGTTGTCCGGCGGTATGGTCAAGCGCGCCGCCCTGGCTCGCGCGCTGGCGCTGGATCCGGAGGTGCTGTTTCTCGATGAACCCACTGCGGGCCTCGACCCGATCGGCGCAGCGGCCTTCGACCAGTTGATCCTGACCCTGCGCGATGCGCTGGGCTTCAGCGTATTTCTGGTCACCCACGACTTAGACACGCTGTACACCATATGCGACCGCATTGCCGTGCTGGCGCAAAAACGCGTACTGGTGGTCGACACGCTGGAAAAGGTCGCCGCCACTGACGACGAATGGATTCGCGAATATTTTCACGGCCCTCGTGGCCGCGCCGCGCACGAAGCCGCGCAACGGTTGGAGAAACCATAATGGAAACTCGCGCCCATCATGTATTGATCGGACTGTTTACCGTGGCAGCCGTCGGCTGCGCCCTGCTTTTCGCCCTGTGGCTGGGCAAATCCAGCATGGACCGGGAATACAGCTATTACGTTATCGGCTTCAGCCAGGCCGTCAGCGGACTGTCGAGTGGCAGCTCGGTGGAATACAGCGGCATCAAGGTCGGCGATGTCACCGAGCTGTGGCTGCAGCCAGACGACCCGCGCAAGGTTCGAGCGCGGATCCGCGTCTACGCCGGCACGCCCATCAAAACCGATACCCAGGCGCGCCTGGCGCTGGCCAATATCACAGGCAGCATGGTCATCCAGCTGCACGGCGGCACCCCGGATGCCCCGCGGCTCGAAGGCGACCGCGAAGACCCACCGCTGATCATTGCCGACCCGTCCTCACTCAGCGCACTGCTGGAAAACGGCGAAGACCTGATGAGCAACATCAACAACCTGCTGCTCAGCGCCAACCAGATCTTCTCCGAGGAGAACACCACGCGCCTGAGCCGCACGCTGGAGCACCTGGAACAGGCCACCAGCGTGCTCTCGGAGCAACGCAGCGATCTGTCCCAGACGCTCCAGCAATTCAACCAACTGAGCCAACAGGCCAATACCGTGATGGGTGAGCTGTCGAGCCTGACACGCAACGCCAACGACCTGCTCGATGATCAGGGCCGCAGCGTGCTGGACAGCGCAGCGCAGTCAATGAGCGCGCTGGACCGCACCACCTCGCGCCTGGATACCTTGCTCGAAGAAAACCAGGGCGCGCTGAACAATGGCATGCAGGGCTTTAACGAACTCGGCCCGGCGATCAACGAACTGCGCAGCACCCTCGGTGCGCTGCGCCGGGTCACCCAGCGCCTGGAAGACAACCCGAGTGGTTTCCTCCTCGGCCGCGACAAACTGCAGGAGTTCAACCCATGAGCCTTCGCCAATCCCTGTCCCGCTTTGCGCTGCTCGGGCTGCTCTCGGCCCTCGCCGCCTGTTCGGTGCTGCCGGAGTCCGAGACCCTGCGGATCTTTTTGCTGCCGACCACACCGACGCCGCAGCAAGCCAGCGAGCCGACCATCCAGCAGGCGCTGCGCATCAACACACCGCAGGCCAGCCGCATTCTCTCCGGCCAGCGCATCGCCGTCGTGCCGCAGGGCAACGAAATCAGTGCCTACGGCGGCGCACGCTGGAGCGACGCTGCGCCGGTGCTGCTGCGCGACCGCTTGATCGAAGCCTTCCAGCGCGACGGACGCATGCCTTCAGTAAGCAATGAAGACGTCAATCTCTATGCAGACCTCAGCCTGCACAGCGATCTGCGCGCCTTCCAGACCGTTTACATCGACGGCAAGCCGGTGGTGGTGATTACCCTCGATGCGCGGCTGGTCAATCGCAACGACCAGCGCACCATGGCCAACCGCCGCTTCGAGGTCCGTCAGCCGAGCGCCGACCCCAGCGTGGAACGTGTGGTCGAGGCCTTCGGCCAGGCCAGCGACCGGCTCAGTGCCGATATTCTCGAATGGACGCTGAGCCATGCCCGGCAACTGCCCTGAGCAACTGCCGTACGGTAGGCGTTAATCGCCTCGGAATTGATCCAGATACACACAAGTAGCGTATTAGAGCGCCTAAGATGACTCCGGACGTTTAATAGCCGGAGCAGAGTCATGAGTCAGTCACGCACCCGAGCCGCACTCAAGGTTCTCGCAGCCGCCGCCGTGATTGCCGTCATCGGGGCGCTGCTGTGGAGCGAATTGCGCCCCAGCGGTCTCGGCGAAGGGTTCGCCAGCGGTAATGGTCGCATCGAAGCGACCGAGATTGATGTCGCCACCAAGAGCCCGGGCCGGGTGATTGAAATCCTCGTGGACGAGGGTGATTTCGTCCAGCCGGGCCAGGTACTGGCGCGTATGGATACCGATGTGCTCCAGGCGCAACTGAACCAGGCGCGTGCGCAGGTCCGCCAGGGCGAGAATGCCATCCTCACCGCAGAGGCCATGGTCGCTCAGCGGGAAAGCGAGCGCGCCACCGCCGAAGCCGTCGTCACCCAGCGCCGAGCCGAACTGACCGCCGCCCAGAAGCGCCATCAACGGACCGAAACCCTGGTCGCGCGCAACGCCATGGCGCGACAGCAGCTCGACGATGACTTGGCCGCGATGCAAAGCGCCCAGGCGGCGCTCGCCGCCGCACGCTCACAAGTGGTGTCTGCCGACGCCGGCATTGCCGCAGCGAAATCCCAGGTGATCGAGGCGCGCTCGGCTGTCGAGGCGGCACAAGCCGGCGTTGAACGACTGCAGGCAGACATTCGCGACAGCGAACTGAAGAGCGACCGGGTGGCTCGCGTGCAATACCGCGTGGCGCAGCCCGGCGAAGTCCTCGGCGCGGGGGGCAAGCTGCTCAATCTGGTCGATCTGGCCGACGTCTACATGACCTTCTTCCTGCCCGAACGTCAGGCCGGACGCGTGGCGATCGGCGCCGAGGTACGGCTGGTGATCGACGCCGCCCCGCAGTACGTGATTCCGGCCAAGGTCAGTTATGTGGCCAGCGTGGCGCAATTCACACCCAAGACCGTGGAAACCGAAAGCGAGCGCGAAAAGCTGATGTTCCGGGTCAAGGCACGCATCGATCCGGAACTGCTCAAGCGTCACATGGAGCAGGTCAAGACCGGCCTGCCGGGCATGGCCTATCTGAAGCTCGATGCTGAAAGCGAGTGGCCCGCCGATCTGCAGATCAATGTAACGCCATGAGCGAGTCGCTCGATTCGGTGGTGCAGGTTGCCGGGGTCAGCCTGCAATACGGCAAGACGCGTGCTCTGGATGAGCTGACGCTGACCTTGCCCGCGCGATGCATGGTCGGCCTGATCGGCCCCGATGGGGTGGGCAAGTCCAGCCTGCTGGCGTTGATCTCCGGGGCGCGAAAGCTGCAGCAGGGCACGATAGGCGTACTCGGCGGCGACATCGCCGATCCCGGCCACCGGCGCAGGGTCTGTCCGCGCATCGCCTACATGCCTCAGGGGCTAGGCAAGAATCTGTATCCAACACTCACCGTTTTCGAGAATCTCGAATTCTTCGGCCGCTTGTTCGGCCAGGCGGGCGAGGAGCGCCACTGGCGCATTGCTGAACTGACCCGCAGCACGGGCCTCGCGTCCTTTCTCGAGCGGCCGGCGGGCAAACTCTCCGGCGGCATGAAACAGAAGCTCGGCCTCTGCTGCGCGCTGATCCACGACCCCGATCTGTTGATCCTCGACGAGCCCACTACCGGCGTCGATCCGCTGTCACGTGCACAGTTCTGGGAGCTGATCGAGCGCATCCGCCGCGAGCGCCCACAGATGAGCGTACTGGTGGCCACCGCCTATATGGATGAGGCGCAGCGCTTCGACCATCTGGTGGCGATGGACGCCGGTCGCGTGCTGGCCACCGGCACGCCAGCCGAGTTGCTGGCGCGCACCGCCAGCGACTCGCTGGAGCAGGCCTTCATCCGCCTGCTGCCGGACGCCAAACGCAATCAGCATCGGGAACTGGTCATCCCGCCGCAGCCGCATAGCGACAGCATTGCGATCGAGGCCCACGGTCTGACCATGCGCTTCGGCGATTTCGTCGCGGTGGATCAGGTCAATTTCCGCATCGCCCGTGGCGAAATCTTCGGTTTCCTCGGCTCCAACGGCTGCGGCAAGACCACCACCATGAAAATGCTCACCGGCCTGCTGCCGGCCAGCGAGGGCGAGGCGCTGCTGTTCGGCAAGCCGGTGGACCCGCACGACATGCAGACCCGCCAACGCGTCGGCTACATGTCCCAGGCGTTCTCGCTGTACAGCGAGCTGACCGTGCGGCAGAACCTCGACCTGCACGCCCGGCTGTTCCACCTGCCGGCCGAACGGCGCGGGCCGCGCGTGCAGGAGATGCTCACGCGCTTCGATCTCACCGGCGATGCCGACAGCCTGCCCAGCCGCTTGCCGCTAGGCGTGCGTCAGCGCCTGTCGCTGGCGGTGGCAGTGATCCACAATCCGGAAATCCTGATTCTCGATGAGCCCACTTCCGGCGTTGATCCGGTTGCCCGCGACGGCTTCTGGGAACTGCTGGTTCAGCTGTCACGTGAAGACGGCGTGACCATTTTCATCTCGACCCATTTCATGAACGAGGCACTGCGCTGCGACCGCATTTCGTTGATGCATGCCGGCCGGGTACTCGACAGCGACACGCCGCAGGCGCTGATGACCAAGCGCGGGCTGCCGACGCTCGAAGCGACCTTCATCGCCTACTTGGAGGAAGCCGCGGCGGCGCATGCCGGCGAACAGCCGGCAGCCACCCCAACCGCTACGCGCGGCCCGATCGAAGCGACCAGCAACAGCGCCCGCCAGGCTCGTTTCAGCCTGCGGCGGCTGCTCAGCTACACCCGCCGCGAGGCCATGGAACTGCGCCGCGACCCGATCCGCGCAACGCTGGCGATGCTCGGCAGCGTGCTGCTGATGTTCATCATGGGTTACGGGGTCAGTTTCGATGTGGAAAACCTGACCTATGCCGTGCTCGACGGTGACCAGACCACCACCAGCCAGCATTACCTGCAGAACATCGCCGGCTCGCGCTACTTCTTGGAAAAGCCGGCGCTGGCCAGCCATGCCGAACTGGACGCACGCCTGCGCAGCGGCGACATCAGCCTGGCGGTGGAAATCCCACCCAACTTCGGCCGCAATCTCAAACGCGGGGCCGTGCCTCAGGTCGCGTTCTGGATCGATGGCGCCATGCCTATGCGGGCCGACACCATCAAAGGCTACGTGCAGGGCATCCATCTGACCTACCTGCAGCAGCTGGCCCGCGAAGCCGGCGTGGACGGGCAGCTGGCGCCGGCCGACGTCGCCATCCGCTACCGCTACAACCCCGATGTACAGAGCCTTCCAGCCATGGCGCCTGCGATGATTCCGCTGCTCTTGATGATGATTCCGGCGATGCTCACCGCCTTGGGTGTCGTGCGCGAGAAGGAGTTGGGCTCGATCACCAACTTCTACGTCACCCCGACCACCCGCCTGGAGTTCCTGCTCGGCAAGCAGCTGCCCTACATCGCCCTGGGCATGTTCAACTTCGCCACCCTGGCGTTGCTGGCGGTGTTTGTCTTTGGCATTCCGATCAAGGGCAGCATCCTGACCCTCTGCCTTGGCGCCCTGCTCTACGTGACCTGCGCCACCGGGCTGGGCCTGTTGATGTCGTCGATCCTCAACAGCCAGATCGCGGCCATTTTCGGCACCACCATCGTCACCCTGCTGCCGGCGATCCAATTTTCCGGGCTGATCCACCCGACCTCGGCAATGGAAGGGTTCGGCGCCTTTATCGGCAAACTCTACCCCACCAGCCATTTTCTGATCATCAGCCGCGGAGTGTTTTCCAAGGCGCTGGGCCTGGCCGACCTGTACCCGTATTTCATCCCGATGCTCCTGGCGATTCCGCTGCTGACCCTGCTCAGCGTCGCCGGCCTGCGCAAGCAGGAGAAATAGCATGGCCAACGTCCGGCGCAAGCTCAGCAACATCATCCAGCTCGGCCTCAAAGAGCTGCGCAGCCTCTACCGCGATCCGGCAATGTTGGTGCTGATCATCTATTCGTTCACCCTGGCCATCTACGAAGGCGCCACCGCCGTGCCCGAGGCGCCGCACCGCGCCAGCATCGCCGTGGTCGACGAGGATCGCTCGCAGGCCTCGCTGCGCATCGTCAACGCCTTCCAGCTGCCGTACTTCATTGAGCCCAAGGCCATCACCCTGCAGCAGATGGACAGCGGCATGGATGCCGGCCTCTACACCTTCACCCTGAACATTCCGCCGAACTTCCAGGCAGATTTACTGGCCGGTCGCCAGCCGACAATCCAGCTCAATGTCGACGCCACCCAGGTCAGCCAGGCGTTCACCGGGGCCGGCCAGATCCAGCAGATCATCGCCAGCGAGACCGCTGACTTCGTCCGCCGCTACCGCAGCGTTGATGCCCTGCCGGTCGAGGCCGTCGTGCGCACGGCCTTCAACCCCAACCTGAATCGGGCCTGGTTCGGTGCCGTGAACGAGGTGATCAACCAGATCACCATGCTGGCGATCATCCTCACTGGCGCCGCACTGATCCGCGAGCGCGAACACGGCACCATCGAGCATCTGCTGGTGATGCCGGTGACGCCGTTCGAGATCATGGTCGGTAAGGTCTGGGCGATGGGATTGGTGGTGTTGGCCGCCGCGGCGTTCGCGCTGCGCTTCGTGGTCGAGGGTTGGCTCGACATTCCGATTCAGGGCTCGCTGCTGCTGTTTGCCAGTGGCGCCGCGCTGCACCTGTTTGCCGCGACGTCCATGGGCATCTTCTTCGGCACGGTGGCGCGCTCCATGCCGCAACTGGGTCTGCTGGTAATCCTCACGTTGATCCCACTGCAGATCCTCTCCGGTGGCGTGACCCCGCGCGAGAGCATGCCTGCGCTGATCCAGCACATCATGCTGGCGGCACCGACCACCCATTTCGTCGAACTGGCGCAGGCCATTCTCTTCCGCGGCGCCGGCGTCTCGGTGATCTGGCCACAACTGCTGGCGCTGCTGGCGATCGGCGCGGTTTTCTTCCTTGGCGCGCTGTCGCGGCTGCGGCAGTCGTTGCGTTAGCGGTCGTAGCCGGTAGACGGGTCAACCTCGGGCGACGGCTGCAATTCGACCTCGAACACTGAACCGCACGCAGCGTGTTCGACGCCGGTCAGCGCACCGAACAGTCGTAGCTGGTGCTCAAAGGTCGACTGGATCTGCGAGACCCGCGACACCATGCGGCGGCTAGCAATGCGCACGGCAGGGTCTTCGCTGGCCATCATCTCGAACGAGAAGGTGGTCACGGCCTCGCTCAGTTGCGACAGGCTGCGCGCTGTCGTGCTTAGAAACTCGGCGAGTTGCTCGTTACAAGTGTGCATTCCATTGCCACCTAACAGTTGATATCAGCATGATGTTACTGCATTTTCGCCACCTGACTGCATCGCCTCTTTGGTCGAATAACCCTAACGGCAGGGTTGAGTCCAGACGCGTTTGCGTCATGCACGGCAACTCATGAACAAAACAGGCGAATCGACCTGCCAGGCTTGCCAGGCTTGCCAGGCTTGCCAGGGCTCTGGCCAGCGGTTTGCCGGAACAACGCAGTCATTCACCTTCATACCCGTTCGAAGCTCAGCGCCATGGGCGGGAATTTTTGTATTTTCGGCGGGTCTATCCTGCCGACATGCCAAGAGCCTGTAGCTCTGTAGCGCGCCAAGGAAGCCACTCAATCATGCGCATTCTCGTAACCGGCGGAGCCGGATTCATCGGCTCTGCTCTGATCCGCCATCTGATCAAAGACACCGGGCACAGCGTCCTTAACCTAGACAAGCTGACCTACGCCGGCAATCTCGAGTCGCTGGCTGAAGTCCACAGCAGCGACCGCTACCAATTCCTTCAAGCCGATATCGCCGATCGCGAACGCGTCAGTGAAGCGCTGCTGGAATTCCAGCCGGACGCCATCATGCACCTGGCCGCCGAATCCCATGTCGATCGCTCGATTGACGGCCCGGCCGAGTTCATCCAGACCAACATCGTCGGCACGTATCAGCTGCTCGAGGCAACACGTGCCTATTGGCAGTCGCTGCCAGCCGAGCGCCGCGAAGCCTTCCGCTTCCACCACATCTCCACCGACGAGGTGTACGGCGACCTGCACGGTGTCGACGATCTGTTCACCGAAACCACACCCTACGCGCCCAGCTCGCCCTATTCGGCCAGCAAGGCCTCGTCGGACCATCTGGTTCGCGCCTGGCAGCGCACCTATGGCCTGCCAGTACTGATCACCAATTGCTCGAACAACTACGGGCCGTATCACTTCCCCGAGAAGCTGATTCCGCTGGTGATTCTCAACGCGCTGGATGGCAAGCCGCTGCCGGTCTATGGCAACGGTACGCAGGTACGTGACTGGCTGTTCGTCGAGGACCATGCGCGCGCCCTGTTCAAGGTGGTCAGCGAAGGCCAGGTCGGCGAGACCTACAACATCGGCGGTCACAACGAGCAAAAGAACATCGACGTGGTGCGCGGCATCTGCGCCTTGCTCGAAGAGCTGGCGCCGCAGAAGCCCGAAGGCCTTGAGCGTTTCGAGGATCTGATCACCTTCGTCAAGGACCGCCCCGGTCACGACCTGCGCTACGCCATTGACGCCAGCAAGATCGAGCGCGAGCTCGGTTGGGTCCCGCAAGAGACTTTCGAGACCGGCCTGCGCAAGACCGTGCAGTGGTATTTGAACAACCTCGAATGGTGCCGTCGCGTCCAGGACGGCAGCTATCAACGTGAGCGCCTCGGCGCCTTGGAGCAAAGCGCATGAAAGGAATCATCCTAGCCGGAGGCTCCGGCACCCGTCTGCACCCCATCACCCTGGGCGTATCCAAGCAGCTACTGCCGATCTACGACAAGCCGATGGCCTATTACCCAATATCGGTGCTGATGCTCGCCGGGATTCGCGACATCTTGCTGATTTCAACGCCGCAGGACCTGCCGCAGTACAAGAACCTGCTGAGTGATGGCAGCCAGTTCGGCGTGCACATCAGCTACGCCGAGCAGCCGTCGCCGGACGGTCTGGCCCAGGCCTTCCTGATCGGTGAAGAGTTCATTGGCGACGACTCGGTGTGCCTGATCCTCGGCGACAATATCTTCCATGGTCAGCACTTCACCGAGAAGCTGCAGCGTGCTTCGGCACAGAAGAAAGGCGCCACGGTATTCGGCTACTGGGTCAAGGATCCGGAGCGCTTCGGCGTGATCGATTTCGACGAGACCGGCAAAGCCCTGTCCATCGAAGAAAAGCCGGCGAAGCCGAAGTCCAGCTATGCCGTGACCGGTCTGTATTTCTACGACAACGACGTCATTGAGATCGCCAAGTCGATCAAGCCCTCGCCGCGCGGAGAGCTCGAAATCACTGACGTCAACAATGCCTATCTCAAGCGCGGCGACCTGAATGTCGAGCGCTTCGGCCGCGGCTTCGCCTGGCTCGACACCGGCACCCACGACAGCCTGCTGGAAGCCTCGCAGTACGTGCAGACCATCGAGCACCGTCAGGGTCTGAAGGTCGCGTGTCTGGAAGAGATCGCCTATCAGCACAAGTGGATCGACCGCGAACAGCTCTTGCAGCGCGCCGATGCCCTGGGCAAGACCGGCTACGGCCAGTACCTGTTCAAGCTGGCGGGTGAAGACGCATGAAGGTCATCGAAACCGACATTCCCGATGTGCTGATTATCGAGCCCAAGGTCTTCGGCGACGAACGCGGTTTCTTCTACGAGAGCTTCAACGCGGCCGCTTTCGAAGCGGCCACGGGGCTCAAGCGCCAGTTCGTTCAGGACAATCATTCCAAGTCCCAGCGCGGCGTGCTGCGCGGCCTGCACTATCAAATTCAGCAGCCCCAGGGGAAGTTGGTGCGGGTCGTGGCCGGCGAAGTATTCGATGTCGCGGTGGATCTGCGCCGCAGCTCGCCGACGTTCGGTCGCTGGGTCGGCACCCGCCTGAGTGCCGATAACCAGCGCCAGCTGTGGGTCCCGGAAGGCTTTGCTCATGGTTTTGTGGTGCTCAGCGAGAGCGCCGAATTCCTCTACAAGACCACCGACTACTACGCGCCAGCCCATGAGCGCTCGTTGCTCTGGAATGATCCGCAGATCGGCATCGACTGGCCATTCACCGAGCCGCCCCAGCTTTCGAAGAAAGACATCGACGGCAAAGTACTCAGCGAAGCGGAGCTGTTTGCATGAAAATCCTCGTCACCGGTAGTTCGGGGCAACTGTCTCGGGAGCTGCAACTGGCGCTTGCCGGTGAAGGAAAAGTGCTCGCGCTGGGTCACAAGCTGCTGGACCTGGCCGAGCCGGCACAGATTCGTCGACAGGTTCGCCTTTTGCGTCCCGACCTGATCATCAACGCGGCCGCCTACACCGCGGTTGACCCCGCGCAAGACGACCGTGAGCGAGCCTTTGCAGTGAACGCTATCGGCCCTGGCGTGCTCGCAGAGGAAGCGGCAGCCCTGGGTGTACCGCTGATCCACTATTCCACCGACTACGTCTTCGACGGCCGCAAGAACGGGCCCTACAGTGAAGAAGATGTGCCGGCCCCGCTGAGCGTATACGGAGCGAGCAAACTGGCCGGTGAACAAGCAATTCAGGCCGTCGGCGGCGACCATCTGATCCTGCGCACCAGCTGGGTCTACTCGTTGCACGGGCGCAACTTTCTGCTAACCATGCGACGCCTGCTCCAGGAACGCGACTCGCTGTCGGTGGTCGACGATGAGATCGGCGCGCCAACCTGGGCCGGCACCATCGCAGCGGTCACCGCCGAGATGGTACGCAAACGGCGCAGCGGTGCAGGTGGGCCCAGCGGGCTCTATCATCTGACCGCCAGAGGGGAGACGTCTTGGTACGGCTTCGCCTGCCACATCGCTCAACATCTTCAGAGCCAGGGCCTGCTGCGCGCAAGGATCGAGCCGATCCTGTCTGCCAATTACCCCACAGCTGCTCAGCGGCCGCTCAATTCCCGCCTCAGCTGCGCGCGCCTGCAGCGCGATTGGCAGATCACCTTGCCAGACTGGGAAACCGCCCTGCAGCAGTGCCTTGGCACTATGCCCCATGCTCAAGCGGATCACAGCGCACCGGCTGCGCAAAGCGTCTGATAGTACCGACGCCGCCCCGGGCGACTGTGCCGCTCACCCCGCCGCAAGCACCAAAGCGGGTCGGACGTGCATAATGGCGCCCGAACCACAGGCGCATCTGCATGACTTCACCCGATTCCCCCCGCCGCCCTCGCTGGCGCAACCTGGCCGTGGTTGCATTGTTACTGGCGCCGCTGCTGTGGCCGCTGCAGCAACTGGCCAACCGTTATTACAGCAACGAGCTGATCGAGCAGAACCGCCAGACGCTCGATCTTTACGTCGCCAACCTGCTCGGCTCGCTGCGCCGCTACGAAGTGCTGCCGCGCATCCTCGGTGACCTGCCGACCCTGCGCACGGCGCTGCGTCAGCCCGACAACCCAGCCGCCAAGGACCAGGCCAACCGCCTGTTGGATCAGCTGCGCAAGGAAACCGGCGCCGATGTGATCTATCTGATGGCGCCGGACGGCGACACGCTGGCCGCGTCGAACTGGAACGAGGAAGACAGCTTCATCAGTCGGAATTTCGCCTTCAGGCCCTATTTCCGAGAAGCCATGGCCGGCCAGCTTGGCCGCTTCTTCGGCCTCGGCACCACCTCGGGCAAGCGCGGCTACTACTTCGGGGCCGCTGTCCGCGATGGCGACGAGATCCTTGGCGTGCTGGTGGTCAAGGTGGACCTGGACCATACCGAGACGCTATGGGGCAGCACGCCCGAGCAACTGATGGTGACCGACAGTTTCGGCGTGGTGATCCTCACCTCGAAACCAGAATGGCGGTTCCGCGCCAGCCGTGCACTGGATATTGAGGAGCGCGAGCAGATCGCCTCTGAACGCCCCTACCCAACGCTAGAACCCCGTGACCTGACGCTCGATATCGACACCTGGCTGATTCAGAGCCGCGAACTCAAGGAAACCGGTTGGACGGTGCGCATCCTGGCGCCGATCAGCCTGGTCGAACGACCCGTGCAGACGGTCGTCGCGATCGGTGCGGCGACCCTCGCAGCGCTCTTGCTGTTGCTTGGCCTGCTGATGCAGCGGCGTCGCCATTACCTCGAGCGTATCGCCCTCGATGCCAAAGCGCGGCAACAACTCGAGCGCCGCGTGCAGGAACGGACCTACGACCTGGAAGCCCTGAACAGCCGACTCAAGGAAGAGGTGCTGGAACGCGAGCAAGCTCAGCAGGAGCTGGTCCGCGCCCAGGACGAGTTGCTGCAGGCCGGCAAGCTGTCGGCGCTCGGCACCATGTCAGCGAGCATCAGCCATGAACTCAACCAGCCGCTTGGAGCGATTCGCAGCTATGCCGACAACGCCGGCGTCCTGCTCGACCAGCAGCGAAACGACGAGGCGCGCGACAACCTTCGGCTGATCAGCGAGCTGACCGCGCGCATGGCTTCGATCATCGCTCATCTGCGTGCCTTCGCCCGCCGCGACCGCCATGCCCCGGAGCGAGTTGCGCTGCAGCCGGCGCTGGACGACGCGCTGGCGTTGCTGGCCAAGCGGCGTCAGGCCATGGGCGTAGAACTGATTCGTGACCTACCGGACGCCACACTCTGGGTTCAAGCCGGCGAGACGCGACTACGGCAGATTATCTCCAACCTGTTGAGCAACGCCTTGGACGCGCTGGTCGAGCGCCCGCCGGTGCGTCGTATCTGGCTCCGCGCCGAGCGGCAGGGCGAGGGTGTGCTGCTGACCTTGCGCGATAACGGACCGGGCTTTTCCGACGAGGCGATGCAACGGGCCCGCGAGCCCTTCTTCACCACCAAGACCAGCGCTCAGGGGTTGGGCCTGGGGCTGGCCATCTGCGATACCCTGGCCCGAGCCCTGGACGGTGAACTGATCCTGGCCAACCATCCAGAGGGCGGCGCGCAGATCAGTCTTTACCTGCATTGCGCTGACCCCGGTGTCGCCTTTCCAAGCGAGGACTAGCATGACCCACCCGATCGACCCGCAGACTCAGGTCATCCTGGTCGATGACGATCCCCATCTGCGTAAGGCACTGAGCCAGACCCTCGACCTCGCCGGGCTAAAGGTGCTCAGCCTGAGCGATGCACGCGGCCTTCCAGGCATGCTGCCAGTGGAGTGGGGTGGAGTAGTGGTCAGCGACATCCGCATGCCCGGCATAGACGGCCTGGAGCTGCAGCAACAGCTACATGCGATCGACCGCGAGCTACCGGTTCTGCTGATTACCGGCCATGGTGATATCCAGCTGGCGGTTCAAGCCATGCGCGCCGGTGCCTATGACTTTCTTGAGAAACCCTTCCCCAGCGAGGCACTGCTCGACAGCGTCCGGCGCGCCCTCGCCCTACGCCAGCTGGTGCTCGACAACCGCAGCCTACGCCTGGCCCTGGCCGACCGTCAGCAGTTGTCGACCCGGCTTCTCGGCCAATCACCTGCCATGCAGCGCCTTCGTGAGCAAATCGGCGCGCTTGCCGGGACCCAGGCCGACGTACTCATCCTTGGCGAAACCGGCGCGGGCAAAGAGGTCGTAGCCCGTGCGCTGCACGACCTTTCCAGCCGTCGCAGCGGGCCGTTCGTGGCAATCAATGCCGGGGCGCTGGCCGAGTCGGTGGTCGAGAGCGAGCTGTTCGGGCACGAAGCCGGAGCCTTTACCGGCGCGCAAAAACGCCGTATCGGCAAGTTCGAGTTCGCCAACGGTGGCACCCTGTTCCTAGACGAGATCGAGAGCATGAGCCTGGATGTCCAGGTAAAGCTGCTGCGCATGCTGCAGGAGCGGGTCGTCGAGCGACTCGGTGGCAACCAGTCGATCCCGCTGGACATCCGGGTGATCGCCGCGACCAAGGAGGATCTGCGCCAGGCCGCAGACCAAGGCCGCTTCCGCGCCGATCTCTATTACCGCCTGAATGTCGCCCCCCTGCGCATCCCGCCGCTGCGCGAACGCAGCGAGGACCTGCTGTTCCTGTTCCAGCATTTTGCCGAGACCGCCGCGAGCCGCCACGCCCTGCCGATCCGTGAGCTGCGTCCGGAGCAGCGTGCACAGCTGCTTCGGCATGCCTGGCCGGGCAATGTGCGTGAATTGCAGAACACCGCAGAACGCTTCGCGTTGGGGCTTGAACTGGGTCTCGATGATCCCACTCATGCTGCTGAAGCCAGCGGTACCGAATCAGCCCACGGGCTTGGCGAGCAAGTAGACGCGTTCGAGCGCGCCCTGATCGCAGCCGAACTCGCGCGGCCCCATAGCTCGCTGCGCAGCGTTGCTGAGGCCCTGGGTCTGCCGCGCAAGACGCTGCACGACAAACTGCGCAAGCACGGCCTGGTGTTCAATGATGCTGGCGGAACCCCGCCCGAGGATAACGAATAGCTGGCGGATTTCCGCCAAGCCTTCCTACACTGCAATCAAATCATAGTGTCCATGGCCAAGCCGACATGGTTTGGACATTTTTATCTGGCTGAATGGCGGCGTCTTGCCCTGGTATTGCAACCTGACGAAACCTGCGAGCTAGACGCATTAGGCTGAGAAACATTCGTCAGTATTTAGCCATCATGCGAGTAAACTTCCGCCTCACGGGCGCCAGTTGCATGCATCTGGCACAGCACTTGCTCCCGCAAACTCAATGAACCGGCAAGTCCAGCCGCAATCCGGCGCGGCGATTTATTCAATGGCGCCTAGACTTGTCTTGCTGGTTACAGCCGAGCTCCTGCCTGATTGCAGCGGCTCATCCACAACAAGAGGAAACACAACAATGTTCAAGCTGACTGCCACAGCGCTCGCCTGTGCTCTGTCCCTCGGTATCGCAAGCCTGGCCCAGGCCGCCGACCCGATCCTGATCAAGTTCTCCCACGTAGTTGCCGAAAACACCCCGAAAGGTCAGGGTGCCGTCATGTTCAAGAAGCTCGTTGAAGAGCGTCTGCCCGGCAAGGTGGAAGTCCAGGTTTACCCGAACTCTTCCCTGTTCGGCGACGGCAAGGAAATGGAAGCGCTGCTGCTGGGCGACGTACAGCTGATCGCTCCGTCGCTGGCCAAGTTCGAGCATTACTCCAAGGGCGTTCAGGTGTTCGACCTGCCGTTCCTGTTCGACAACATCCAGGCGGTTGACCGCTTCCAGCAGAGCGATGCCGGCCAGAAGCTGCTGAGCTCGATGGAAGACAAGAACATCACCGGCCTGGCCTACTGGCACAACGGCATGAAGCAGCTGTCCGCCAACAAGGAACTGCGTGAGCCGAAAGACGCCCGTGGTCTGAAGTTCCGTGTACAGGCCTCCGCCGTGCTGGACGAGCAGTTCAAGGCCCTGCGCGCCAATCCGCGCAAGATGAGCTTCGCCGAGGTCTACCAAGGCCTGCAGACTGGCGTGGTCAACGGTGCCGAGAACCCTTACTCGAACATCTACTCCCAGAAGATGCATGAAGTGCAGAAGCACATCACCGAGTCCGACCACGGTCTGCTCGACTACATGCTGATCACCAACACCAAGTTCTGGGACGGTCTGCCGGAAGACGTTCGCACCGAGCTGGACCAGATCATCGACGAAGTCACCGTTGAGGTGAACAAGCAGGCCGATGACCTGAACCAGAAAGCCAAGCAGGACATCCTGGCTGCTGGCACCACCGAAATCCTCGTCCTGACTCCGGAAGAGCGTGCCAAGTGGCGCGAAGCCATGAAGCCCGTTTGGAGCAAGTTCGAGAACGACATCGGTACCGACCTGATCAAGGCCGCCGAAGAAGCCAACAAGGCCCAGTAAGGCCTTGCCGGAGGGCAGCCACAAGCTGCCCTCCGCGTTCCGAATAGAGCAATACCAGCCACATCGACAGACCAGTGAAAAGACAACCCAGCCAGGCAATACCTACGGCGCGGTGATCCCGAGCCAGCTGCCTGTACAACAAGAGTTTTTCATTGCTCTGTCACCCGGTTACCCCACCGGCCCATGGCGCACGTTCTGTACGCCCACCGAAACAATGCAATCCATCAGGAGATGTCATCCATGAACGCCCTCTGGCGCGTCTGGGACCACTTCGAAGAAGCGTTTATCGCCTTCCTTCTGGCCGCCATGACCTTGGTGACCTTCGTTTACGTGGTCTTGAATAACCTCTACACCGTGTTCTACAGCCTCGGCGATCGCTACGAGGGTGCCAGCGATCTGTTCTTCGCCATGGGTGACTTCACCATCGGCCTGGCGCAAGAGATGACCTGGAGCACGGCACTGACCAAGGCACTATTCGCCTGGCTGATCTTCTCCGGCCTGGCATACGGTGTGCGCACCGCCGGCCATATCGGCATCGACGCGCTGGTCAAACTGGCGCCGCGCCACATCCAGCGCTACATCGGCTTCGTTGCCTGCCTGTTCTGCCTCGGTTATGCAGGCATGCTGGCCTTCGCCAGTTTCAATTGGATTTCGGCGCTGTTCACCGCCGACATCGGCGCGGAAGACCTCGGTCATTTCGGGATCAAGCAGTGGCACATCGGCATGATCGTGCCGATTGGCTTCGCCATGGTCTTCCTCCGTTTCGCCGAAATCTTCGTACGCATCCTGCGTAACGAGCAAACCGGCCTAGGCCTGGCAGACGAAGCCGCCGAAGCCGCGAAACTGGGCGCAGAGGAGCCGAAGTAAATGACCATCCTGTTCCTCTTTGTCGCGCTCTTCGCGCTGATGTTCATCGGCGTGCCGGTGGCCGTTTCCCTCGGCCTGGCCGGTTCGCTGACCATCCTGCTGTTCAGCCCGGATTCGGTCACTTCGCTGGCGATCAAGCTGTTCGAGACGTCCGAACACTACACGCTGCTGGCCATTCCGTTCTTCCTGTTGGCCGGCGCGTTCATGACCACTGGCGGCGTCGCCAAGCGACTCATCGACTTCGCCAACGCCAGCGTCGGGCACATCCGTGGTGGCCTGGCCATCGCGGCGGTGCTGGCCTGCATGCTGTTCGCCGCGTTGTCCGGTTCTTCGCCGGCAACGGTCGCCGCGGTCGGCTCGATCGCGATTGCTGGCATGGTCCGCTCCGGTTACCCGCAGGCGTTCGGTGCCGGCATCGTCTGTAACGCCGGCACGCTGGGCATCCTGATCCCACCGTCGATCGTCATGGTGGTCTACGCCGCCGCGACTGAAACCTCGGTCGGTAAGCTGTTCATGGCCGGCGTCGTGCCGGGCCTGCTGCTGGGTATCGCGCTGATGGCCGCCATCTACATCATCGCGGTGAAAAAGAACCTGCCGGCGCTGCCGCGAGCCACCTTCCGCGAGTGGCTCTCTGCCGCACGCAAGGCGGTCTGGGGTCTGCTGCTGATGGTGATCATCCTCGGCGGTATCTACTCCGGCATGTTCACCCCCACGGAAGCGGCTGCAGTGGCGGCTGTGTACTCAGCTTTCATCGCGCTGTTCGTCTACAAGGACATCACGATACGTGATTGCCCGAAGGTACTGCTGGAGTCGGGCAAGCTGTCGATCATGCTGATGTTCATCATCGCCAACGCCATGCTCTTCGCGCATGTGCTGACGACTGAACAGATCCCGCAGCAGATCACTGCCATGGTCCTCGAGGCCGGCCTGCAACCCTGGATGTTCCTGCTGGTGGTGAACATCGTCCTGCTGATCGCCGGTGCATTCATGGAGCCGTCGGCCATCATCCTGATCCTGGCGCCGATCCTGTTCCCGATCGCCATGGAACTGGGCATCGATCCGATCCACCTGGGCATCATCATGGTGGTGAACATGGAAATCGGCCTGATCACGCCTCCGGTGGGCCTGAACCTGTTCGTCGCCTCGGCCGTGACCGGCATGCCGGTCACTCAGGTAATCCGTGCGGTCATGCCGTGGCTGGCGATGATGCTGGCCTTCCTCGTCCTCATCACCTACGTGCCGTCGATCTCGCTGGCGCTGCCGAATCTGTTAGGCATGTAACGCCGTTTGTAGCACCGCTTCCCTATTGGCCCGGCTTATGCCGGGCTTTTTTTGCCCGCGCTACAGCGCAAGCACATCTGCAGGACGCCGGCGAAACCAGCCCGTCAGGGAGAGGCGGTCGGTATGGGTGACCAGCACTTCGTGAGGGAACTCGCCCGACAGGAAAACCAGCAGATCACCCGCAAGCGGCGGAATGTCGCGCTGCGAGCCGTCAGCGAAATGCATGCGCAACTCTCCCCCATCAGCGGGTTGCCAGTCCGGATTGAGGTAGACCACCGCGGTAACGCAGCGGCTGTCGTCGTCTCGGAAGCGATCCAGATGCGTCTGATAGAAAGCGCCCGGCGGATAGAGGGCGAAATGGCATTCGAACTCTTCCAGACCGAGGAACAGCGTCTGGTTCATGCGTAATCGAAGTCCATCCATCAGCTCCAGATAGCGGTCACACAACGGCGACTGGCCCGGTTCAAGCCATTGAATCTGATCGCCACGTATTCCTTCGCGGATTGTCAGCGCATCGCCGCGGCCGATACCCGCCGGGGCCAGCGCACCTTGTGCCTCGCGCTTGCGGCACTCCGCTGCCAAACCGAGGGTCAGATCATCTGACAGGAACGAATGACGTAGCGACCAGCCATGCTCGGCGAGGTCGTCAATGATGGGATCGAACTGCAAGGAAGAGACTCCGAAAGGACTGCGTGGAGTCTAGCAGCAGCGCTTTCGCGCCTCGACAGCAGCCGTCAGGGCGCTGAAAATAAACTGCCCGCCAGACAGGAGCTTCCATGCGCGCTTTAATCGCTTGTGTATTACTTGCCTTCAGCTTCAACACCCTCGCCGATACCTACGACGAGCTGTACGAGACCGCTGGCTGGACCGAACAACGCGCCAATTTCAGCGATGCCCTGACCGCCGCTCAACAGCGCTACAAGAACACCCTGCCACCCGCCGTTTACCAGGCGCTGGTTACCAACAGCAATCGCCGTTTCGCGGTTAACGCCATCGATCAGCGGGCCAAGCAGGCGCTGCGCGAGAGCCTCGCCAATCCGCAACCAGCGCTGGAGTTTTTCCAATCTCCGCTCGGCCACAAGGTGGTCGCGGCCGAGACGTTGGCCGGACGCCGCGAGCAGCTGGCCAGATACGAAAACGGCATTCCGCGAATGGAGGTCGGCAGCAACCGGCAGCTGTTGATCCGTCATCTGGCCCAGGCGCTGCCGGCTGCCGAAGCCGGTGCTGAGGTCAGCCTGGCGTTGGCCGGTGTCGCAGCCGATAGCCTCAGCCAGATGATCCCGGGCTTGCTCGGCGGCGGCCAGGCGCAGGGCCTGTTAGACAGCCAACGCGAGCGTTTGCAGCAACAGGTCGAGAGCGACCTGGACAACACGCTGCTGTATATCTATCGCGATCTCTCCGATGCCGAACTGGAGGAGTTTGTCCAGTTCGCCCAGTCGGAGGCCGGTCAGCGCTATTACAGCGCAGCGCTGCAAGCCCTGCGTGCCGGGCTTGCGGTCGGATTGAGCGGCAACGAGACTCAGGCGTAAGCGGTCTCTCAGCCAACGCGCCGAGCTACTTCAAGCGTTCGCTGAGAAACTCGAAATATTCACGGCGTAGGGCTTCTTGCTCATTGACCAGATGATGCCTCGCTGCGGGTAGCCGAAGAATCTCAGGGGCAGCGAACTTGTCTTGCAAGACCGGCAGGTTGTGTTGCCAGTCGACCGTCATGTCGGCCTCTCCCTGAACAATCAGCGGGCTGTACAGGCTGGCAGGCGCGCCTTCGATACGCTGGATCCAGCGCGACAGCGCGCCCACCCAGGCGGTCGGCAGGATATCGGGCTGCAGCGGATCGTGGGATTGGATGAACTGGAGAAACGCCGGATCGCCTGAGTTTTCACTGAAGCGCCGGGGAATCTGCTGGACGAAGCGTCGCATCACTTCATAACTGAAGCGGGACCATCCCCAGGCTCGTGGCCGCACCAAGGGCGCCAGCAGAATGCTCTGCCCCAGCGCTGGGTGCACCGGCTGACAGAGCAGGTAATCCAGCACGATGGCGGCGCCAGTGCTCTGCCCCAGCAAATGCCAAGGATGCGGCAGATTCATCGCAGCGGCTTCGTGCAGCAGGCCCTGCAGCACGGCCTGGTATTCGTCGAATTCATTGATGCTGGCGCGAGGCCCGCTGGAAAGTCCATGCCCCGGCAGGTCGCAGGCGAGCACGGCGAAGCCCATGCGCAACCCCCAATCCACTACGTGCCGGTACAGGCCCATATGGTCGTAGTAACCGTGCAGGACCAGCAGTGTCGCGACCGGCTGCTCCGGGCACCACACTTGTGCCACCACCTCATAACCGTGTACCTGAAACCGCCCCAGGCGCCGCTGGATACCGCCGTGGTGAGGCAGATCCAACCCATAGTAGGCCTGATAGAAGCGTGCATCGGCGGTAAGCTCGGCCGCGTGGCGAAGTGGGCTTAATTGTGCGCGGAGTGCGTCGGGATCGATTCGCGAAGGCATGAGCGGTTTTCTTGCTAGGAGTAAGCGAGATATTCAGCTCTGCAGCGCGACGTGGCAAGCTGGCGCACCCATCCAAGAGTCCCATCATGTCCGTACGCAACAAGTATCTGATCGCAGCGCTCGTTGCCCTACTCTGGGGTGGCGCCATGCTGGCTGCCTTCTGGTGGTTCGAGGCGCGCTACCTGCGACCGTTCGAGAACGAGCGGGCCGAGCTGTTCTCCGGCGATCAGCTGGCATTGCCCGAGTCGCTGAGCGGCGCCGGGCCGGTTCGTGTGGTGCACTTCTGGGATCCGGCCTGCCCCTGCAATGCAGGCAACCAGCAGCACCTGGCCGAACTAATGCAACGCTTCGGTGGGCGGGGCGTCAGCTTTTATGCGCTGCAAAAGCCGGGCAGCCAGGGCCGCTTGCCGGAACAGCTGGCCGGTCTGCAGCCGCTCGCTGATCTGCCGGGAGCAAGCAGCCTGCCTGCCAGCCCGGCGGTTGGGATATGGGATCCGGATGGGCGACTGGTGTACATAGGCCCCTATAGCGAAGGGGCCGTGTGCAGCTCCGACAACAGCTTTATCGAGCCCATTCTCGAGGCGGTGCTGGCTGGCCGTCCGGTCAAGGCGACGCACTCGCTCGCGGTGGGTTGTTTCTGTGACTGGGCACCTTCGCCGGTCGCTGAGTCCTCAGCGAACCAGCGGTCAGCGGCTAATCGCTGACCGCCAGCAGCGCCGGTCAGCTGTGCGCCGAGGGTGGCGTCATTACCTTGCGACTGTCGATCACCTGACGCCAGGTCGGGTTGGCATTGGTGTCATCCATCGCCTGGCGCATCGCCCGCACACGGCGCTTCTCGGCGCGACGGCCGATGTACCAGGCAATGAAGGTCGCCAGCGACACCACCAGCAGGATCAAGCTGGCAACTGCGTTGATCTCAGGCTTCACACCGAGGCGCACCGCCGAGAAAATCTCCATTGGCAGCGTCGTTGCGCCTGGACCGGAGACGAAGCTGGCCAGGACCAGATCATCCAGCGACAGGGCGAACGAGAGCATGCCACCGGCCGCCAGTGACGGCGCGATCATCGGCATGGTGATCAGGAAAAACACCTTCCAGGGCCGTGCCCCGAGGTCCATCGCTGCTTCCTCGATGGACTGGTCAAGTTCGCGCAACCTCGCCATCACGACCACGGCGACATAGGCCGAGCAGAAGGTGGTATGGGCGATCCAGATGGTGACGATGCCGCGCTGGGCGGGCCAGCCGATCAGCTGCGCCATGGCCACGAACAAGAGCAGCAACGACAGGCCGGTGATCACTTCCGGCATCACCAGCGGCGCCGTGACCAGACCGCCAAACACGGCGCGCCCACGAAAGTTGGGTATCCGCGTCAGCACGAAGGCGGCCATGGTTCCCAGCGCAACCGCAGCAATGGCAGTGTAAAAGGCAATTTCCAGCGACCGCATGACCGCGCCCATCAGCTGGCTATTGTCCAGCAGCCCGGCGTACCACTTCAGCGACCAGCCGCCCCACACCGTGACCAGCCGGGACGCGTTGAACGAGTAGATGACCAGCAGCACCATCGGCAGGTAGATGAACAGCAGCCCGAGCACCAGGATCAGGTTGGAAAAGCTGTAACGCTTCATAGCTTGCCCTCCAGTTCCTTGGTTTGGTTGCGGTTGAACAGAATGATCGGTACCAACAGGATCGCCAACATCACCACCGCCAGTGCAGACGCTACCGGCCAGTCGCGGTTATTGAAGAACTCCTGCCACAGCACCTTGCCAATCATCAGCGTCTCTGGCCCGCCGAGCAGTTCGGGAATCACGAATTCGCCCACCACCGGAATGAATACCAGCATGCAGCCGGCGATAATGCCGTTCTTTGACAGCGGCACCGTGATTTTCCAGAAACTGGTCAAATTGCGAGCGCCCAAGTCGGACGCAGCCTCCAGCAGGCTGAGGTCATGCTTCACCAGGTTGGCGTAGAGCGGCAGGATCATGAACGGCAGGTAGGAATACACCACGCCGATGTAGACAGCGAGATCGGTGTTGAGGATACGCAGCGGCTCGTCGATCAGGCCCAGGCCCTGCAAAAGGCCGTTCAGAATGCCGTTGCTGCTGAGAATGCCCATCCAGGCGTAGACGCGGATCAGGATCGCAGTCCAGGTCGGCATCATGATCAACAGCAGCAGTACGGTCTGTAGATCCTTGCGCGCCCGGGCGATGGCGTAGGCCATGGGATAGCCGACCAGCAGGCAGATCAGCGTACTGAAAAAGGCAATCTTCAACGAGCCGGCGTAAGCAGCCCAATAGAGGTCGTCTTCACTGAGGAAGATGTAGTTGCCGAGGTTGATGATGACCTGCAGCTGCTGTTCGGCGTAGGCGAAAACCTCGGTATAGGGAGGAATCGCCACATCGGCTTCGGCGAAGCTGATCTTCAGTACGATCACGAACGGCAGAAGGAAGAACAGCGCCAGCCATACGAAGGGTACGCCGATGACCAGTCGACGCCCCGGGTTCAGACGGGAGCGGCTCATGCCTGCAACACCACGCCGCTGTCGTCCCACCAGTAGACAAACACTTCCTCCTCCCAGGTCGGCAGCTTCACGTGTCGCTCGGCGTTGGCCATGAATGCCTGCAGGATGCCGCCGGATGGCATCTGGATGTAATAGACCGAATGACCGCCCAGGTAGGCGATGTCATAGACCACACCCTTGGACCAGTTATAGCCAGGCCGTTGCAGCTCAGGCAGTTCGGTGCCGATCAGCAGCTTTTCGGGGCGAATTGCATAGGTGATCTGCTTGTCCTGGGCGCGAGTGCTGATGCCGTGACCGACGTAGATCGGGTTTTCCAGGCCAGGGCAGGCGATAACGGCATGGTCTTCCATGTCCTCGACCAACTCGCCGTCGAAGAGGTTGACGTTGCCGATGAACTCGCAGACCAAGCGGCTCGCCGGGGTCTCGTAGATGTCCATCGGGCTGCCGACCTGAGCGATCCAGCCGAGGTGCATGATGGCGATGCGCTCGGCCATGGTCATGGCCTCTTCCTGGTCGTGGGTGACCATCACGCAGGTTACGCCGACGCGCTCGATGATCTGCACCAGCTCCAGCTGCATCTGCGAGCGCAGTTTCTTGTCCAGCGCGCCCATCGGTTCATCCAGCAGCAACAGCTTGGGTCGCTTGGCCAGGGATCGGGCCAAGGCAACACGCTGACGCTGGCCGCCAGAGAGCTGATGCGGCTTGCGCTTGGCGTACTGGCTCATCTGCACCAGACTGAGCATTTCATCGACGCGCGTCTTTACCTCATCTTTCGACAGGCCATCCTGCTTCAGGCCGAAGGCGATGTTCTGCTCGACACTCATGTGCGGGAACAATGCGTAGGACTGGAACATCATGTTGATGGGCCGCTCGTAGGGCGGCATATCGGTTATGTCCTGGCCGTCGAGAAAGATCCGTCCTTCAGTGGGCCGCTCGAAGCCTGCCAGCATGCGCAGCAAAGTGGACTTGCCCGAGCCCGATCCTCCAAGCAGGGCAAAGATTTCGCCTTGGTGAATGCTCAACGAGACATCATCGACCGCCACCGTTTCGTCGAATTTCTTGGTGACGCGGTCGATCTTCAGCAGCACCTGCTTGTTCTGGCTCTCACCGGTGAGGGCCTTTTTGTAGGCGCTGGAGGCAACGGCCATGCGCAAACTCCCGATTGGAATAATGGACCCGGACGGCGCCGGGAAATGACACGCTGTAATGCAAGACGGAAGACCAGCAATGGCTCCCGCCTTGCCCGGTGTTGCTATTGGCCGGACTTCACCTTGGTCCAGGTGCGGGTCATCAGGCGGTTGATCTTCTGCGGCAGCTCTGCGGAGACGTACAGGCGATCCAGCACAGCTTGCGGCGGATAGACCGACGGATCGTTACGCACCTCCTGGTCCATCAGTTCACCCGCCTTGATGTTGGGATTGGCATAGCCAACATAATCACTGACCGATGCGATCACCTGGGGGTCGAGCAGGTAATTGATGAAGGCATGGGCTTCGTCGACATTCTGTGCGTCGGCCGGAATGGCCAGCATGTCGAACCAGAGATTGCCGCCTTCTTTGGGAATGGCGTAGGCAATGTCGATGCCTTTACCGGCTTCGTCGGCGCGCGCGGCCGCCTGGAAAATGTCCCCTGAGAACCCGGCGGCGATGCAGATGTTGCCGTTGGCCAAGTCCGATATGTATTTGGATGAATGGAAATAACGGACGTACGGGCGAATTTCGAGCAACTTCGCCTCAGCTTTCGCGTAGTCGTCCGGATCGGTGCTGTTGGGATCCAGGCCCAGGTAGTTGAGCATCGCCGGGATCATCTCATCAGGCGAGTCGAGCAAGGCAATGCCGCAGCCGGCAAGCTTCTTGGCGTTCTCCGGCTCGAACAGAACGGCCCACGAATCTACCTTCTCGATACCCAGCGCAGCGGTGACCTTTTCAACGTTGTACCCGATGCCATTGGTGCCCCAGAGATAGGGCGCGGCGTAGGCATTGCCCGGATCGTTCTTCTCGAGCTGCTTGAGCAGTGCGGGATCCAGGTGTTCCCAGTTGGGCAGCTTTCCCTTGTCCAGTTTCTGGAAAGCGCCAGCGCGAATCTGTTTGCCGAGGAAATGGTTGGAAGGCACCACCACGTCATAGCCGGTACGACCAGCGAGCAGTTTGCCTTCGAGGGTTTCGTTTGAATCGAAGACGTCATAGACCGGCTTGATACCGGTCTTCTCTTCGAATTCTTCCAGCGTTGTTTCGCCGATGTAATCGGACCAGTTGTAGATATGCACCGTGGCAGCCTGAGCGGATGCAGCACCGCTGACCGCAGCGGCTATAAGAAGCGACTTCAATGTCGAGCGCATGAGAGTGTCCTCTTAGTGCAGACCGCGCGATCAGTGGCGAAAGGCGGGCTATTTATTGGAAAAACCTCTAAAAATCAACTGGCGCGTTGTAAATGGCGAGACGGTCAGGCTCAAAGGGTGCGCTACAGCCAGACCGCAAGCCAGAATTGCAAATCTGAACTGGCCCTTTCGAGACACTGATGAGTGCCTCGCGCAGGCCCGCAAGCAGACCTGGCGAGGCGGCTGGATCAACGACCGGATTTGATCTTGGTCCAGCTGCGGGTCATGGTGCGCTGGGTCTTCGGATCAAGGTCCGGGAAGGTGTAGAGCTTTTGCAGCACGGCCTGGCTCGGGTAGACGCCCGGGTCGGTACGAATTGCTTCATCCACCAGCGGGGTGGCAGCAGCGTTGCCGTTGGGGAACTGCACATAGTTGGTGATGGAGGCCATCACCTCAGGCTTCATCAGGTAATTGAGGAAGACATGGGCGTTGTCGACGTTGTTCGCATCAGCCGGAATCGCCAGCATGTCGAAGAAAGTGCCTGCGCCTTCCTTGGGAATGTTGTAGTTGACCTTGACCGTATTGCCGGCTTCTTCGGCACGCGCCTTGGCCTGGTAGATGTCACCGGAGTAGCCGATGGCGACGCAAACGTTGCCGTTGGCCAAGTCCGAGATGTACTTCGAGGAATGGAAATAGGCCACGTTCGGACGGATCTGCATGAACAGCTCTTCCGCCTTCTTCAGCTCGTCCTTGTTGGTGGTGTCAGGCTTGTAGCCCAGGTAATGCAGCGCAGCGGGAAGGATTTCGGTGGGAGAATCGAGGAAGGAAACGCCGCAGGATTTCAGCTTTTCCATGTTTTCCGGCTTGAACACCAGGTCCCAGGAATCAACCGGTGCGTCTTCGCCCAACGCGGCCTTGACCTTCTCCGGGTTGTAGCCGATGCCGATGGTGCCCCACATGTAAGGCACTGCGTACTGGTTGCCCGGATCGCTCGGCTGCAACGCCTTGAGCAGGTCCTTGTCGAGGTTTTCCCAGTTCGGCAGCTTGCTCTTGTCGAGCTTCTGGAACACGCCCGCCTTGATCTGCTTGGCCAGGAAGGGGTTGGACGGTACGACTACGTCATAGCCGGAGCTGCCCGCCAGCAGCTTGGCCTCCAGCACTTCGTTGCTGTCGAACACGTCGTAGACGACCTTGATCCCGGTTTCCTTAGTGAAGTTCTCCAAGGTGTCTTCGGCGATATAGTCGGACCAGTTATAGACGTGCAGCACCTTGTCTTCGGCCTGCGCAGCGCCGGCGACCGCGCCAGCCAACGTCATCGCAAGTAGGGTCTTGGCAAAGGGTTTCATCCGTGCAGCTCCTGTTGTAGTCATATGTTGGGCTGTGGACAGGTCACACAGGGCGGCGGCGACGCCTACCCCGTTGTGCCTGGTGCAGCTAATGGCTGTGCCGGCATCGACACACCCTCGGTAAGTCAGGCCAAAGCACGCGCGCAGTCTGGCAAGGTCAATGGCTGTTTTTCAACCGCTTGCGTGCGCTTCGCTTGCATACTTTTCCAGTCGATCCTTGGTGCCGGTAGCATCCCGCCGGCGCCCTGTACACTCAACCCCGCGCATCTTTCAGCGTTGCGTCCAGGCACAGCCGAACTTTGCCGATCAGCTCGTCGATCTGCTCTTCGTTGATCACCAGCGGTGGCGAAATGATCATGGTGTCACCGACTGCGCGCATCACCAGACCGTTGCGGAAGCAATGCTCCCGACAGAGCATGCCCACGCCAGGGTCAGCGAAGCGCTCACGGGTCTTCTTGTTTTTCACCAGTTCCAGCGCGCCAAGCATGCCGACACCACGGGCCTCACCAACCAGCGGGTGCTCGACCAACTCATGCCAGCGAGACTGCAAATAAGGTGCCGTCTTGTTCTTGACCCGCTCGACGATCTTCTCCTCGCGCAGAATACGGATGTTCTCCAGCGCTACCGCAGCCGCTACCGGGTGTCCCGAATAGGTGAAGCCGTGATAGAACTCGCCCCCTTCGTTGAGGGTGTGCACCACTTCGTCGCGTACCACTACGCCGCCCATGGGCAGATAGCCGGATGTCAGGCCCTTGGCGATTGGCATCAGGTCCGGCGCGTTGCCGTAGTAGTCGCTGCCGAACCACTCGCCGGTTCGCCCGAAGCCGCAGATGACTTCGTCGGCAATAAACAGGATCTCGTAGCGGGCGAGTATCTCGCGGATTTTCGGCCAGTAGCTGTCCGGCGGAATGATCACCCCGCCGGCGCCCTGGATCGGTTCGGCGATAAAGGCGGCCACCTTGTCTTCGCCAACTTCGAGGATCTTCTGTTCCAGTTGCTCAGCCATGCGAACGCCGAACTCTTCCGGATCGAGGTCGCCGCCTTCGCCAAACCAGTAGGGTTGGTCGATATGCTCGATACCAGGGATCGGACCATCGCCTTGCTCGTGCATGGCCTTCATACCGCCGAGGCTGGCGCCGGCAATGGTTGATCCGTGGTAGCCGTTCCAGCGGCCGATCACCACTTTCTTCTGCGGCTGCCCTTTGATCGCCCAATAGTGGCGCACCATGCGCAGCACGGTGTCGTTAGCTTCCGAGCCGGAGCCGGTGAAGAACACATGGTTCATGCCTTCCGGCGCGATCTCGGAGATGGCTTTGGCCAAGGCCAGCGCGGGCGGGTGGGCAGTCTGGAAAAAGAGGTTGTAGTACGGCAGCTCACGCATCTGCCGAGTGGCCGCTTCGACCAATTCTTCGCGGCCGTAGCCGAGGTTGACGCACCAGAGCCCGGCCATGGCATCGAGGATCTTGTGGCCTTCGCTGTCCCAGAGGTAGACGCCCTCACCCCGCGTAATGATGCGCGTGCCCTTGGCATTGAGCGCTTTGAAGTCGGTGAACGGCGGAAGGTGATGGTCGCGGCTCAGGGCTTGCCATTGCAGGGTTTGCGAATCGCTCATCAATCACCTCTTGATAATGGTTGCTTGGCCCGGTGGATGAACAGAGCGTCATCCACCCTACGGCTGTTCGTTACACCGAGAGCATCAGGAATTCCCGCTCCCAGGAACTGATGACGCGGTGGTAGTTTTCCTGCTCGGCGCGCTTGACCGCGATGTAGCCGGTGATGAACTTGGGGCTCAGGTACTTCTCCAGCGGTCGGCAGTTCTCCATTCGTTCCAGTGCCGCTTCCAGCGTCAGCGGCAGGCGCAGATTGCGGCGCTCATAGCCGCGACCCTTGACGGGCTGGCTTGGCGGCAGCTCCTCGACCATGCCGATGTAGCCGCACAGCAGGCTGGCGGCGATGGCCAGATAAGGGTTGGCGTCGGCGCCCGGCAGGCGGTTCTCGACGCGACGGTTCTGCGGATCGGAATCCGGCACTCGCAGGCCGACGGTACGGTTCTCCTCGCCCCATTCGACGTTGACCGGTGCCGAGGTGTCGGGCAGGAAGCGGCGGAACGAATTGACGTTCGGCGCGAACAGCGGAAGCAGTTCGGGAATGTATTTCTGCAGGCCGCCGACGTGGTACAGGAACAGCTGGCTCATGGTGCCGTCGCTGTTAGAAAAGATGTTGCGCCCGGTTTCGAGGTCCACGACGCTCTGGTGCAGGTGCATGGCACTGCCCGGCTCGCCCGTCATGGGCTTGGCCATGAAGGTGGCGGCGACGTTGTGCTTGAGCGCGGCCTCGCGCATGGTGCGTTTGAACACCAGAATCTGATCGGCCAGATGCAGCGCCTCGCCATGACGGAAGTTGATTTCCATCTGCGCGGTGCCTTCCTCGTGGATCAGGGTATCCAGGTCCAGCCCTTGGGCCTCGCACCAGTCGTACATGTCCTCGAACAGCGGGTCGAACTCGTTGGCCGCGTCGATGGAGAACGACTGCCGGCCCGTCTCCTGCCGACCCGAGCGGCCGATAGGCGGCTGGAACGGCAGGTCCGGGTCTTCGCAGCGCTTGGTCAGGTAGAACTCCATCTCCGGTGCAACGATGGGCTGCCAGCCTTTATCGGCGTACATCTTCAGCACACGCTTCAAGATATTGCGCGGCGAGATTTCGATGGGGTTGCCCATCTTGTCGTAGGTGTCGTGGATCACCTGGGCGGTGGGCTCGATGGCCCAGGGCACCAGGAACACCGCGTCCGGGTCGGGCCGGCAGAACATGTCGATATCGGCGGGATCGAGCAGCTCGTAATAGATATCGTCCTCTACATAATCGCCAGTCACGGTCTGCAGCAATACGCTTTCCGGCAGGCGCATGCCTTTTTCGTCGAGGAACTTGTTGGTGGGTGAGATCTTGCCGCGGGCGATGCCCGTTAGGTCGCTGATCAGGCACTCCACCTCGGTGATCTTGCGTTCTTTCAGCCAGCCGGTGAGCTGGTCGAGCTTGCTGGACATATCGACCTCAGAAATAAATGAAACGAGCGCCGGGCCGGCCCGCGCTCAGCGCCGTCCTGCGCGTTCCTGGCAGGCGCGGGCAAAGCCCTCGAACAACGCCAGGTAATAAGGATGCTCTTGCACCTTCCATTCCGGATGCCACTGCACGCCGAGGGCAAAGCTTCGCGCACCCTCGACGGAAAACGCCTCGATCAGCCCATCGGGTGCCAGCGCCTCGATGCGCAAGCCCTCGCCGAGCCGCTCGACGCCCTGCCCGTGCACCGAATTGACTTCAATCTGCGCGGGTAACCCGAGCCTCTGCAGCAACCCACCTGGTTGGACGTGCAACGGATGACTTAGACCGTACTGCACCTCGACTGGATCCTCGGCGCGCTCACGGTGATCAGCATAAGGCCCGGCCTCGTGAACCTTCTGGTGCAGGCTGCCGCCAAAAGCGACGTTCATTTCCTGAAACCCGCGGCAGACGCCGAATACTGGAACACCCGCATCCACCGCCGCACGAATAAGCGGCAGCGTCAGTTGATCACGTAATGGGTCATGGGCGGTGCCCTCGGTGCTGGCCGGGCCGCCATAATGGTGCGGTTCGACGTTGGACGGTGAGCCGGTAAAGAGCAGGCCGTCTACGCTATCCAGTAATGCAGCTGGGTCGATCAGATCGCCGAGTGCCGGGATGACCAGCGGCATGCCGGCTTCAGCCGCCGCGCGCAGGTACTTGTCGCCGGCGATATGGAAACTGTGGTGGCCGATCTGCCTGGTACAGGCGGAAACGCCGATCAATGGCACGCGAGGCATGGGATACTCGTCTTTCCAGATGGGGCTCTTCGGAGAGTAGTCTTGTTCGTTTTTATAGACAATAGCCGAGGGTTACCGCTTCGCAAAGCCATGTCAGCGTTTAGGGATCGTTCTCCAGACTGCCCCGAAAACGCCCACTGTGGGCCTCGAAGAGGCATTTCGGGGCACTATTGACAGCAGCAGGGCTTTTCGATTGACTCCAAGACAAGCTGTTTGATGATTGAAATTTTTAACAATTAAGGTGCTTCATCATGCTTCCGCCGCCGCGTGCCGTTCAGCTCAACGAAGCGAACGCATTTCTAAAGGAACACCCGGAGGTCCAGTACGTCGACCTGCTGATCGCAGACATGAACGGTGTCGTCCGGGGCAAGCGCATCGAGCGCGCCAGCCTGCACAAAGTGTATGAAAAAGGCATCAACCTGCCGGCCTCGCTGTTCGCCCTCGACATCAATGGCATCACCGTGGAGAGCTCCGGCCTCGGAATGGACATTGGTGACTCCGACAGGACCTGTTTCCCCATTCCCAACACGCTCAGCAACGAGCCTTGGCAGAAACGCCCCACCGCCCAGCTGTTGATGACCATGCACGAGCGTGACGGCTCGCCATTCTTCGCCGATCCACGGGAAGTGCTGCGTCAGGTAGTGAGCAAGTTCGATGAACTGGGCCTGACCATCTGCGCCGCGTTCGAGCTGGAGTTCTACCTGATAGACCAGGAAAACGTGAACGGTCGTCCGCAACCGCCGCGCTCGCCTATCTCAGGCAAACGCCCCCACTCCACCCAGGTCTACCTGATCGACGATCTGGACGAGTACGTCGACTGTCTGCAGGACGTGCTCGAAGGCGCCAAGGAACAGGGCATACCCGCCGATGCCATCGTCAAGGAAAGCGCCCCGGCGCAGTTCGAGGTCAACCTTCATCACGTCGCCGACCCGATCAAGGCTTGCGACTACGCCGTGTTGCTCAAGCGGTTGATCAAGAACATCGCTTACGACCATGAAATGGATACGACCTTCATGGCCAAGCCCTACCCGGGCCAGGCCGGCAACGGGCTACACGTGCATATCTCGCTGCTGGACAAGAACGGCAACAATATTTTCGCCACCAGCAATCCGCTGGAAAGCGAAACGCTGCGCCACGCCATCGGCGGCATCCAGCAGACCATGGCCGCCTCGATGGCTTTCCTCTGCCCCAACGTGAACTCCTATCGCCGCTTCGGTGCCCAGTTCTATGTACCGAACGCACCCTGCTGGGGCCTGGACAACCGCACCGTGGCGCTGCGCGTGCCAACCGACAGCCCCGATGCCGTGCGCATCGAGCACCGGGTTGCCGGCGCAGACGCCAACCCCTATCTGCTGCTCGCCAGCGTGCTAGCAGGCATTCACCATGGTCTGACCAACAAGATCGCGCCGGACGAGCCGATCGAGGGCAATTCCTACGAGCAGGTCGAGCCGAGCCTGCCCTCCAACCTGCGCGATGCGCTGCGCGAGCTGGACGACAGCGAGATCATGGCGCGCTACATCAGCCCGCAGTACACCGACATTTTCGTGGCCTGCAAGGAAAGCGAGCTGGAAGAATTCGAACACTCGATCTCCGACCTCGAATACAACTGGTACCTGCACACCGTCTGATACCACGCCCCGCACCATCGCATGCGGGGCTCTCAGCCGCTCATGGAAGCGCTGCGGTGATCGGAAAACCCCGCTGCCATCTGCACCGACATCAGTAAAAATCTAACCGGCCCAACCTAACGCAAGGTCACGCGCCACGATTTTCGGTCAACGGAGATCGCTCACGGGGACGCCCGAGTCCTGGCAGTTGCCCGATGGCGTAGCCTAAGGCGCTGAGGTTGTAGGGTTTGGTCACGACCGGAACCTGATCGAAGCGCTCCGGGATTGCGGTACGGGCGCCATAACCGGTGGCGAACAGGAAAGGGTGCTGCTCGGCTTCAAGCTCGGCGGCAATACCCAGGCTGGTTTCCCCGGCCAGATTGACGTCCAGCACTACCAGATCGAACGGATCGAGCCGCAAAGCGCGCCGCGCATCGACCAGCGAGCCGGCGATTTCCACCTGGACGCCGGCGTCTTCGAGCATGGTTTGCGCGTCGAGGGCAATCATCATGCTGTCTTCGACCAGCAACAACCTGAGACCGGCGATGGGGCTTGCCGGGCGTGCCTTGACCAGGTCCGTCTGAGGTTGCTCGGTGCCCAGCGATACATGCTGAGGTGGAATGCGGAAACGGGCGAACAGCCCTTCCGGTCGGAACTCCACCCGCGCGTCCCCTTGCAGTTCGAAGGGAACGGTGCGCTCGGTGACGATGCTTCCGAAGCCGCGTCGAGTCGGTGGCTTCACCTCTGGCCCGCCGCTTTCATTCCACTCCAGCTCCAGCCCCCGGCCCTCCATAAGCTGCCAACTTACAGTCAGCTGGCCCTCGGGCACGCTCAGCGCGCCGTATTTTGCGGCGTTGGTCATCAGCTCGTGAAGCACCAGCGCCAGGGTTTGATAGCCCCGCACATCCAGCGTTACCGCGCGACCGGCGAAGTGGATGCGCTCGTCCAGTTCGTCGCGGCCGTTCCAAGCTCGGGCTTCGGATTCGAGCAACGCACGCAGTTGCGTCGAGGCGCCAGCAGGTGCGTTGATCTGATCGTGCGCGCTGGCGAGTGCCTGGATGCGTCGCTCTACCTCTTGGGTGAATTCCTCCACCGAGGTCGCCTGTTGAGCACTCTGACGCGTGGTAGCGAGCACCAGGCTGAGGACGTTCTTGACCCGATGATTGAGTTCGGCAATCAGCAGAGACTGGCTGTCTTGCGCCTGTTGACGTTCTGAAGCGATCAATTCAGTGCGACGAAGAATGACTTCCAGCAAGGCCACCCGAAGGGTTTCGGCGACTCGCAGCTCACTGGCAGTCCAAGGACGCGCATGGCCACGCACGGTCTCTCGCCAGGCCTCGAAGCTGCTGCGCGGATTGAGCGTTCCGCGAACAGGATCCCGCTGCACGGCTTTGTCAGGATTGCCGCCCCAGGTGACGGTCTGGATAACTTCGCGGCGGAAGAACAACAGATAATCCTGCGCGACCCTCGAAATGGGGATGGCGAGCACACCACTGGCGTGATCAGCGAAGCTGGCGGCGGGCGCGAAGTGCTCCGCGAGCGATGAGGTTGCGTAGATGCGATCCAAAGGTTTCTGCCCGAGAAAGGCGATCAGTTTCCCAACCGCTTCGTCCGGTGGCAGCACGCCCTCGCCGTTGAGGCGACCGTTCGACCAGACCGCCACGCCATCGCACGCAATCATGCTGTGCAGCATGCCCGCGTAGCGGTTCAGGTCTTCGAATACGGTATCGCGAGGGGACATCGCCTCCAATAGCTGATCGTGCGCATGCTGCGCGTCGGTCACCCGCTGCTGTTCCTGCTGTTGCTCACGCACATCGATCTGCAGCGAAAGCATCTGGCCGAACAGCTCGGCTGCCGAGCAGAGGGCGCCGCTCAGGTAGTGCGGCTCACTGTGATGGCAGGCGATCAGCCCCCACAGTTGGTCACCGCGCATCAGGCTGACCGTGAGCGTGGCGCGCACATTCATATTGCGCAGGTACTGAACATGCACAGGCGACACGCTGCGCAGCGCCGCCAATCCCAGGTCCAAGGGTAGTCCTTCCGGACTGCGGCCCGGCAGAACCGGCACCGGTTGATAGTTGACGTCCGGGATCAGCCTGAGTGGCTGACGCCGATACAGTTCGCGCGCCTGTGCAGGAATATCGGTCGCCGGATAGCGAAGTCCCAGATAGGAATCGCTGCCGTACCGCACCGCCTCGGCCACCACCTCACCCGACTCGTCTGGCAGAAAACGATAGATCATCACCCGGTCGTAACCGGTAACGGCGCGCACTTGCTGCGCCGCGAGCGTCAGTAGCCGCTGCACAGTGGGCGCCCGACGCAACCGACCGGCCAGCCCTCGCAATAGCGTCACGCCGTTTGCGCCTGCCCCCATCACGCTCGGCGCTGCTTCGATCACGGCCAGGCCGTCGACCATATGCACCGTCATGTCGTAGCGATGCGCGCTGTCATCAAGCGCGAGGCAGTCCAGCCGCTCGGCGGAGCCAGACAGCATCGCAGTCTGCAATTGATTGCGTACGGAGTGGACCGTTTCGATCGGAAAGACGGAATCAAGCGGCCGGCCCAACAGCGACTGCGGGTCGACGTCGGCTAAAAAGCTCGAGGTGTTCGCCGAAACGTGCGCGATGGTCCAATCCGGCAGGGTGCAGCCTAGTAGCAGGCCGTGTGGTTGGATGGTCCCCGGAATGTGGATGGGCTCTTGGGCACAATCAACCGGGGCGACGGACAGATGGAACTCGGTCGTCAATGCGAAACTTCTCCTGCAGCTGCTGAGGGCCAGGCCCAACAGAGACCCGTTCAGAAAGCTAAGACATGCATCGGCGGCATTCGCTCAAAAGAACCGCCCGACGTAGCAACAGGCCGTCGGACCGTGATCGCTCGAGGCTAGCTCATTGAAGGAACAGCCCCGCATCGGGCCAGACGACGAAGCGAAACTGACGATTGCTTCATACCGCGTCATGGCTTCCAATGCCGTCCATGACCAAGCCCGATGATCAAAAGGCTGTCCCCGGACGGCGACCACGCGCCAGCAGCCAGGCACGCATCGCCCAGATTCTCGCCGCCGCACGCGAGCTGCTGGCCGGACAGGGCGTGGCCGGCCTTTCCATCTACAGCGTGGCGGAACACGCCAGAATCCCGCCTTCCTCCGTCTATCACTTTTTCGCCAGCGTGCCGGCGCTGCTCAATGCCTTGACCGCTGATGTGCATGCCGCCTTCCGGGCAAGCCTCGCCGAGCCGGTGGATCACGACCGCCTGGGCTGTTGGCGCGACCTGTCCCGGCTTGTCGAACAGCGCATGCTGGCCATCTATCAGCACGACGCAGCCGCCCGGCAGCTGATTCTCGCGCAGCACGGGCTAAGCGAAGTGACCCAAGCCGACCACCAGCACGACATCGAACTCGCTGGGTTGATGCAGGTCCTTTTTGAAAGGCATTTCGAACTCCCGACGTTGCCCGGAGATGTCGATGTATTTGCCTTGGCACTGGAGCTGGGAGACCGGGTCTACGCGCGATCGGTGCATCTGCACGGCAGCATCACGCCGCGCATGGCAGAAGAAGGTATGCGCGTATTCGATGCCTACCTGGCACTCTATCTGCCGCCCTATTTGCCAAAGCGCGCCCAGATCTAGCCGATAGATATCGGTTTTTATTCAAGTCTCAAGGGCAGAAGCTGACAGAATGCGCTTTCAATACAGATAATTATCGAATAGATTTTGCAGCGCCCCACAGGGCCGCCCTTACGCCAGCATCCGCGAGGTTTTCCATGTCCCGTATCGTTTCTGTCGCCGCCACCCAGATGGCCTGTTCCTGGGATCGCGAAGCGAACATCGCCAACGCTGAGAAACTGGTCCGCGAGGCAGCCGCCAAGGGCGCACAAGTCATCCTGATTCAGGAGCTCTTCGAGACTCCGTATTTCTGCCAGAAGCCGAACCCGGAATATCTGCAACTGGCCACTTCGGTGGAAGACAACCCGGCCGTACAGCATTTCCAGAAAGTCGCGGCTGAGCTGCAAGTAGTCCTGCCGGTGAGCTTCTTCGAGCTTTCGGGGCGGGCGCGCTTCAACTCGATCGCCATCATCGATGCTGACGGCAAGGTACTGGGCGTCTACCGCAAGAGTCATATCCCGGACGGCCCCGGCTACCACGAGAAGTACTACTTCAACCCGGGCGATACCGGTTTCAAAGTTTGGAACACCCGCTACGCCAAGATCGGCGTGGCCATCTGCTGGGACCAGTGGTTCCCCGAAACTGCGCGCAGCATGGCGCTGATGGGTGCCGAACTGCTGTTCTACCCAACAGCCATCGGCAGCGAGCCGCACGATTCGAGCATCACCTCGCGCGACCACTGGCAGCGCGTACAACAGGGCCATGCCGGTGCCAACCTGATGCCGCTGATTGCCAGCAACCGCATCGGCCGCGAAGAGCAGGACGGCTACGACATCACCTTCTATGGTTCCTCGTTCATTGCCGATCAGTTCGGCGCGAAGGTCGAAGAAATGGACGAGACCAGCGAAGGCGTGCTGGTACATGAGTTCGACCTCGATCAGCTCGAACACATTCGCAGCGCCTGGGGCGTGTTCCGTGATCGCCGGCCGAACCTGTACAGCCCGATCAAGACGCTGGATGGATCGCTGGAGTCCTGAACCGCCTTTTATCGGCAATCGACGCAGCCGCACTCCTTTTGTTGCGGCTGAATCGCGCTTCACGTGGTCAGATAACCGCTAACTGATAAAAGCCGAACGCATTGCAGATTGTTGTCTTTTCCACAGGTAAAACGATGACCACCCTGACCACCACCCCGCGTGCCGACGATTACCACATGCCTGCCGAATGGGCGCCGCACAGCCAGACCTGGATGGTATGGCCGCAGCGGCCCGACAATTGGCGCGAACAGGCCACACCGGCGCAGGCTGCGTTCACTGCTGTAGCCAAGGCCATCGCGCGTTTCGAGCCCGTTACCGTAGGCGTCACCGCCGCGCACTACCAGACGGCCCGTGCGCAACTGGACGATCCGCGGATCCGCGTGGTGGAAATCAGCAGCGATGACGCCTGGGTACGCGATACCGGCCCAACCTTCGTGATCAATGGTAAGGGCGGCCTACGTGGCGTGGATTGGACCTTCAACGCCTGGGGCGGCCTCGACGGCGGGCTGTACAGCGAATGGCAGCGCGACGATGAGGTGGCGCAGAAGATCCTCGAAATCGAACGCTGCGATCGCTACCGCACCGAAGGTTTTGTGTTGGAAGGGGGCTCGATCCATGTCGATGGCGAAGGCACGCTGATCACCACCGAAGAGTGCCTGCTCAATCGCAACCGTAATCCGCACCTGTCACGCGAAGAAATCGAGCGGGTACTGTCCGACTACCTGGCGATCGACAAGGTCATCTGGCTGCCGCACGGCCTGTTCAACGATGAAACCGACGGCCACGTGGATAACTTTTGCTGCTTCGTCCGCCCAGGGGAAGTGCTACTCGCCTGGACGGACGACCTCGACAACCCCAACTACGAACGCTGCCAAGCCGCGATGCAGGTGCTGGAGGCGGCGACGGACGCCTGGGACCGTCAGCTGATCGTGCACAAGATGCCGATACCGGGGCCCCTGCATGCCACCGAAGAGGAGTGCGCTGGCGTGGTCCCGCTGGTTGGCAGCCAGCCGCGCGATCCATCGATTCGCCTGGCCGGCAGCTATGTGAACTTCCTGATCGTCAACGGCGGCATCATCGCGCCCTCCTTTGACGATCCGCTCGACGCCGAAGCCGAAGCTATCCTCAGCCGGCTATTTCCGCAGCATCAGGTGGTCATGGTGCCGGGTCGCGAAATCCTGCTTGGCGGTGGCAACATCCACTGCATCACTCAACAACAGCCCGCTGCATCGAGCCGCGCCTCGGCGTAGCGATTACGGCAGGAGTCGCCGCCATGCGTTTCGGAGCCATTCTGCTGGGTGTGCTGATGGCGTCGTCCGCACAGGCTATCGAGGCCTATTCGTGCCGCAACGGGTTCTTCCCGGCGTTTGCCGGTCAGGTGCGTCACGCCGAAGTAACCGCCGGTGCGGGCGAACAGGTTCACTTCAGGAACGATGCCCCCGGCTGCCCGGACAAAGCGTCCTGCCTGCAGAACGCCTATCTCGTGGATGGCGACAGGCTTCTGGTTGGCAAACAGGCGGACGACTGGGCCTGCGTCTGGTACTTCGCCGAGACACGTGAGTTCGTCGGCTGGCTGCCGACGCGCAACCTCGACGTTGAAGCCTCGGCACCCATACCCACTCTCAACGATTGGATCGGCCGCTGGGTGCCGATTGCAGGTGGCAACAGCATCGTCATCACCCATCCCTCGCCTGCCGGCCCGCTTGCCATAGAAGGCGAGGCCATTTGGCAAGGGGGGCTCAACAGGCTCGGCGAGCGGGTCGTGCACGTTGGCGCCTTCGCTGGCAAGGCACAGCCCACGGGCGATCTATTGAAGGTGGTCGAGGGCAGTGGTGAGTACGAGTGCAGCGTTACCATGCAATACGTTACCGGCAATCTGGTCGTCACCGACAACAGTCATTGTGGCGGGATGAACGTGCGTTTCGACGATGTTTACCGCAAGGCACCCTAAAACCTACGTGCACCTTCGCGTGCTTGAAGCGCAGCCATTTTGATCTAGAGTTCAGACCGTGCGGCCAACACCGCGACCGCCCGTTCTAATCGCGTGCCCACCTCACAGGAAACACGCGGTTGTGCTGATGCCTGGATGCAGCCGCGTTTGACAAAGCCTTCAACGCCGGCGCAGGTGAGGCGAAGACCGAATGGGCAGCCATCCCAGCGTCTGAACGCCAGGCCAAATGCGATGAGTTCAAGCAAGAAATGGAAGCGTTAGGCCAGCAGTTCACGCTATGACAGCGTTCGCGACCGGCGGGACGAACCAGCGGCCGCGGCGAGGATTTCCGCCCTTCGAATAGCGAATCAGGCGACGATCACCTGATTCTTGCCCAGACGCTTGGCGGTATACATGGCGGCATCGGCACGGGCGAACATCGCGCTGAGGTCCGGATCGCTGGCTGTCAGATAGGTCACGCCCAGGCTGATGGTGACGCCAAAGCGCTGCCCGTCCGGGCTGGTGAACACCAGCCGCTGGATCTCGCGCTGCAAGCGTTCGGCAATCTGCTCGGCGAGATCGGGCTGGCACCCCGGCAGTAGCAAGGCGAATTCCTCGCCGCCGATTCGGCCGAACAGATCACCTCGACGCAGTACCGACGATCCGCACTGAGCCACGCGCTGCAGTACTTGATCGCCCATCTGGTGCCCGTAGGTGTCGTTGATGCGCTTGAAGTCATCGATGTCCAGTAGCTGGAAGGCCATCGGCGTGGCGTATTGCCGGGCGAGATCGAATTCGCGCTGGGCACATTCGAAAAAGTACCGCCGGTTGCTGCTCTGGGTCAGAACGTCGATCGTGGCCAGACGCTGCAGCTCGCCCTCGAGCTGCTTCTTTTCGGTGATGTCTTCTGCGATCCCGACGATGATCGGCCCGTGCAAACTGTCCGCACTGCGCGCAATGAAGCATTTGTCACTCAGCCAGCGCAGCTGCCCATCCGTGCGAATGATGCGGTACTCACGTTCTTCGACTGCGCCTTTCTCGAGCACTTCGAGCATGCTCTGCTGGGCGTACTCCAGATCGTCCGGGTAGATGCTGTTGCGCCATTCGCCAAAGTCCGACAGCAGCAAGGCGGCCGAGCGGCCAAAAATCTGCTCATAGGCCGGGCTGACGTAGATCATCTGCTGGGCCTGCCAATCGAATGCCCAAAGCACCGCATTGACAGCACCCATCAGCGTGCTGAACAAATGCTCGCGCTCACTCAGGCGCTCGACTTCGGCACGCGCATGCATCAATGCCAAAAGGGTTTGCGCCTCGGTCGGCGGAAGAATCCCGACACCCGTTTCGCTTCGCTGCTTCACCAGATTCATACCTGCTTCCAAAACATGGCGTCAGGCACCGACGGAGACCCGCTGGATAACTGTCGCAAGAGCACCAGAATGCAGTTCAGAGAGTGGCGAGCAAGCAAAGTTCCGGGCGCCGTGCGTGCCGCAGGTCGCGCCGATCAGAGGTCAGGCATGGGCGACAGCCGGCCTCAGCGAATAGGTGCGCAGGTGCTCGGCAAACTCACGCAATGACTGAATCCCGCTGGCCTCTGCTTCCTGCACCCACTGCTTGATCGCGGCCAGCATGTCGTGCCCGTTGGCACTGGTGCGGGTCCATATCTGCTGCAGCGCCAGGCGCTGTTCGTAGATCACCCGCAACGACTGGCTCTGCTCCAGGATCACCTCGATGTGCGCCTGCTGATCCTGCTGCAGCAGGCTCGGCTCGCGCGACAGCAACCGCTTGGCGCGGCGGAATTGATGGCGCACAGAGGCATCGGCGCGCTGCAGTTCCAGCTGGACCAGCGGCTTGATCACCAGCTTGCGGTACTGCGCCATGATCTGGAAACGGTTGTTGAGGATAGCCATGGCGCTGTCCATGTCCAGCTGATGCTTGGCGTTGACGCGGTGGGCGATGGGCGCGGTGCGGTTCACCTTGGCCAGGCCAAACAGGCTGAACAGCTTGATCCAGGCCCAGCCCATGTCGAACTCCCACTTGCGAACCGAGAGCTTGGCCGAGTTCGGGTAGGTGTGATGATTGTTATGTAGCTCCTCGCCGCCGATGAGTATGCCCCACGGCACCAGGTTGGTGGCGGCATCCCGGCATTCGAAGTTGCGGTAACCCACCGCATGGCCCAGTCCGTTGACCACGCCGGCGGCCCACACCGGTATCCAGATCATCTGCACCGCCCAGACGGTCAGGCCGATCACACCGAACAGCGCCAGATCGATGCCGAGCATCAAGATGATGCCGAGGTTGGGAAAGCGTGAATACAGGTTGCGCTCGATCCAGTCGTCCGGGCAGTTCTTGCCATAGATGCGCAAGGTTTCTTCGTTCTTGGATTCTTCCTTGTACAGCTCGGCACCACGGCGCAACACGGTGCTCAGACCCTTTTGCACGGGGCTGTGCGGATCATCGGGCGTTTCGCACTTGGCGTGGTGCTTGCGATGGATGGCAGTCCATTCACGGGTATTCATTGCCGTGGTCAGCCACAGCCAGAAGCGGAAGAAATGCTTGAGCACAACGTTCAGCTCGAGCGAGCGGTGCGCGGAATAACGGTGTAGATAGACGGTGACCGCAACGATGGTGACATGGGTCAGCAGCAAGATGGCTGCAACCACCTGCCAGGCGGAAAGATCAAGAAAACCGGTGTACCACATAGTGTCGCTGCCTCGCGGTGTAAAAAGCCGATCCGCAGCCGCGGACCTGATTGCATTATCCACCCTGCCTGGCTGGCTGAGCCGCCGCCTGTCGTTCGGCGCGTCTTTTTCGTTTCAGGGTCTAACAGAACAGCCTTCACGGCCGATATACAGGGGAGCAAAGGACGGCGCTTTCGAGATAGCATATAGCTATCACTTTTCTTTCGTCCGCCTCGGACGTTCTGCCCTACGCAGAGCCGCGCGAGGCGGTGCCGATGATTGCCCCGAACAGAGCCATGAGCCCCCTTCCCCATCCCATCAGTCCTCGATGGTTACTCGGCGTCGGCAGCCTGCTGCTGGCCTTGCTGTTCGGCGGCCTGGCCTTCAACGGCTTTCAGGCTAGGGATACCGTCTGGTCGTTGCAGACCGAGCAACAGGGCGAGCTGCAGGCCATGGCCTTGCGCAGTGCCCAACAGAGTCTGGAAAAACAGGCCCGGTTGATAGCCCGGACGCTCAGCGCCAGCCCCGAAACCTTGCGCCTGGTACGCCAAGCGGACCGGGCCATCAAAGCAGGAGCTCAGTGGCATGGCCCGCGCATGACGCGCATACGTCAGCAACTGACCCAGTCGTTGATGCCAACTTGGACGGCGATGCAGGGCCACGGTGCCCGTCAGTTACAGATCTTCTGGGGCGACGCCGGGATCGCCCTGTTGCGCATGCAGGATCTGGACGCCTTTGGTGATGCGGTGGCCGACCGCAGGCCGTTGCTCTACAAAGCGCTTTCCCAGGGCCAGACCGTCTCTGGCCTGGACATTGGCCAACACAGCGCCGGCAACCGCGCGATCGTACCGATACGCGCCAGCAGCAGCCTCGAAAGCGAAGTAATCGGCGCCCTGGAGGTGGGGTTCGACATTCTTCCGGATCTAACCGAACTCGGCGATCAGCTGAATGCCGGGCTGGGTCTGCTGGTCAACCGAGCCGAACTGGAGGCCGTGCTCTGGACGCGCCCGGTCGGTGTTCAGCTCAAGGGACTCGGCGGTTGGCTGCTGGATGCCTATTCGGCGCCGCAGATCCTGCAATGGGCCCAACAGCAATCACTCCCGGCACCCGAAGCGGGACAAGCGCTGCGCATGCTTGAGTCGAACGGCCGCAGCTTTCTGCTCAATCAGATACCGCTGCATGACGTCAGGGCTGAATACAGTCCCGGTCGCCTGCCCATGGCGGTTGCGCTCGTCTGGCGCGATATCACGCTGGCGCTTCGTGAGCAGCAGCAGGCCGAACGCCGTCTGCTATTGAAATGGGGCCTGGCGTGGCTTATTGCCGAGGCCCTGCTGCTCATGCTGGTTTTTATGCTGCACCGGCGTGGCATCGTGCAACGTCTTCACCAGATTCGTTCGACACAGCAGGAACGTGCCCGCCGGCGCCTGCTCGAACGTGGTCAAAAAATCACCAGCCTGCTGCCGGGCATGGTCTACCAGCTGAAGCGCTCCGGGGACGGGAGCTACAGTTTTCTCTATGCCAGTGAAGGTTCCCGCGAGCTGTACGGGATCAGCCCGGAACAGCTGGTTGATAACGCAAACATTGCCTTTGCCGCCATTCATGCCCCTGACCGCCCCACTCTCAAAGCGGCGATTGAACGCTCGGCAGCCACTTTGGGCAGCGGTGCTACCCGCTATCGCATTAAACATCCGAACAAAGGACTGATCTGGGTCGAAGTGCGCGCAAACGCCGAGCGCCTGCGTGATGGGTCCGTCCTATGGCACGGCTTCATTGCCGACATCACCCCGCTGATGAGCGCGACCCTCGCGCTGCGTGAGAGTGAAAGCCGCTTCCGCAGCATGGTCAGCAACTTGCCGGGCGTGGTCTACCGCCGCGGCGTCGATACCGAACGCACGTTCAGCTATCTGAGTGACGGCATCGAGCGTCTGACAGGCTACCCCGCGAGCGACTTCCTGGCGCCGGGCACACGCCAGTACAGCAGCCTGATCCACCCTGATGACCGCGCGAGTCTTGAGGACGACGGCGCGGACCCGTTCGAGCGCACCTACCGACTGATCAACGCACGCGGCGAAACACTCTGGGTTCAAGAGAACCGCCGTGCGCTGCGCGACGCTGAAGGGCGGTTGCAGTGGTACGACGGCTTCATCGGCGACGTGACCGCCCGCGCATTGGCCGAGCGTGAAGCCCATGAGCGCGAGAGCTACGTGCGCCTGCTGATCGCCAACGTCATCGACGCGATCATCATCATTAACCAGCGCGGCTTGATCGAGACCTTCAACCACGCCGCCGAACGCATCTTTGGTTATAGCGAGGAGGAAGTGCTTGGGCGCAACCTGTCCATTCTCATGCCCGAGCCCCATCGCGCAGCCCATGATGGTCACCTACAGGACTACGAAAGACGCGGGGAAGGCCGCAGCTTGGAACAGAATCGCGAATTGCAGGCGGTGCGCCGCAATGGCGAACTGTTCACTATTGAACTGCGTGTTTCGGAAATTAGTCACCGCGGGGAACGCAAGTTCATCGGTCTGGTGCGCGACATTACCGAACGCAAGCGAGTCGATCGGATGAAGAGCGAGTTCGTCTCTATTGTCAGCCATGAACTGCGCACACCGCTGACTTCGATTTCCGGCGCACTGGGCCTGCTACTCGGTGGCGCAGTTGGCGAGGTTCCGCCGGCCATGAGACAGATGCTCGACATCGCCCAACAGAACAGCCAGCGCCTCGGATTACTCATCGGCGACCTGTTGGATATGGAAAAGCTGATAGCCGGGCACATGACTTTTCAACTGCAGCCCCAGCCTCTGGCTCCGCTGTTGGAAGACGCACTGCGCTCGAACCAGGCCTATGCCGAACAGCTCGGCGTCCGTATCGAGCTGGGCGAGCAAGCCGTGGCAACCGTGACAGTGGACGCGCACCGTCTGCAGCAGGTCCTGGCGAACCTGCTCTCCAATGCGGCGAAATTCTCCCCAGCTGGTGCAGTCGTAACCTTAAGCAGCCAGCGGCGCGGCGATAACATTCGCGTAAGCGTTGACGACGTCGGCCCCGGCGTCCCACTGGGCTTTCGGCAGCGGATTTTCCAGAAGTTTTCCCAGGCCGACTCTTCCGATACACGCCAGAAAGGCGGTACCGGCCTCGGCCTGGCCATCAGCAAAGAGTTGATCGAGCGCATGAACGGTTGCATCGGTTTCGACTCGGAGCTGGAACAGGGGGCGTGCTTCTGGTTCGAACTGCCTGTGCAAGAACCCGGTTAGCCGACTATTTTTCTAGTGTGCCGAGTCAGCCGACGAGCAAGCTGGCAAACTGTTCATTTCCGAGCGCGCCAGGCACGCTTTGTTGGAGATCCCGCATGAGCGAGCTGAAACGGATTCTGCATGTCGAGGACGATCCGTCCATCCAGGCTGTCGTCAAGGTCTCGCTGGAGGCGATCGGCGGCTATCAGGTGCAGTCCTGCTCGTCCGGCCACCAGGCGCTCGAAGAGGTGGAAGCCTTCGCCCCGCAGTTCGTCCTCTTGGATGTGATGATGCCTGGGATGGGTGGCCCCGAGACCCTCACCAGGCTTAGCGAGCGGATCGACCTGGCTCAGGTTCCGGTGGTGTTCATGACCGCAAAGGTCCAGCCAAGCGAGATTGAGCACCTGCGCAAGCTCGGCGCGCGCGATGTCATCGTTAAACCTTTCGATCCGATGCGCCTGGCCAGCCAGATCCAGGCAATCTGGGATGCCAGCGGCAAATAAGCCGTTGCCCCTGAATCCGAGAGAGCTCAGCCAGATGGAGTCATCGAAATCAATACCGGCACCCGCCCCGCCCCGCGAGCTGTCCAGACTCGCCGCGTTGCTGCGCTACGAGATTCTCGACACGCCTGACGAGTCTGCCTTTGACGATTTCACCCAACTGGCTGCCTATATCTGCGGCACCCCCATCGCGTTGATCTCGCTGGTCGACGACCATCGCCAGTGGTTCAAGAGCCGCCTCGGCCTCGATGTCAGCGAAACCCCGCGAGAGCTGTCGTTCTGCACCTATACCATCGAAGGCCAGGGCCTCTTTGAAGTCGAGGATGCACAGCGGGATGCGCGTTTTTGTGACAACCCGCTGGTCACCGGCACCCCGAACATCCGTTTCTATGCCGGGGCGCCGCTGACCTCGCCGGACGGCTACAACCTCGGCACTCTCTGCGTCATCGACCGGCAGCCGCGACAGCTCGACGAAGCGCAACGCGGCGCACTGGTAAGGCTCAGTCGGCAGATCATGCGACTGTTCGAAGAGCGCCTTCAGGCCCACCGCTATGCCGAGCAAGCCGCGCTGCAGCAGGCCTTGCTCAACAGCGCCGCAAGCGCGATGCTGGTGACGACAGCCGACGGACGCATATCGGGTGTCAACCCCACCGCCGAGCGTCTGTTCGGCTATTCCGAGCAGATGCTGATCGGACACCCGCTGACTTCAGCACTGTTTCCGCAGGAAGCGCTGCAGCGCCGCGCATCCATTCTCGGCAATGCGCTTGGCGAACCCATCGAGCCGGGATTCGCCGTGCTCACCGCACCGCTGCTCGAAGGCAGACGCGAAATGCGCGAGTGGCGTCTGCAGCATCGCAACGGCAGTGGCGTTCCGGTGCTCCTGAATGTCTCGGCGATCCACGATGAGCGCGAGCTGTTGCGCGGCTACATCGTCAGCGCCTATGACCTGGCCCACCAGGAACACCTTCAGCTGCGCCTGCAGCAGATCGCGGCGCAAGTGCCCGGCATGCTGTTCCAGTTCTGCTGGAGACCCGATGGCAACAGTTCGTTCCCGTACCTCAGTGAGGGCGTCGAGGACATCTACGGCCTGAGCGCTGCCGAAATGGAGCCCAGTATCGGGCCGGTTTACGCCCGCGTGCACCCTGGCGACCGCGAGCATGTGCTGGCGAGCATCCGACATGCCGCCTCGACTCTCACCCCGTGGCACTTCGAACACCGAATCGACCACCCTCGCAAGGGCCTGATCTGGGTGGAAGCCCGCGCCACGCCCATGCGTCAACCGGACGGTTCGGTGCTTTGGCACGGGCTGGTGACGGATATCACCGAGCGCAAGGCCGAGCAGTTGGAGCTGGACAAGCAGCAGGAAATGAATCGACGCCTGCTTGAAGCATTGTCCGAAGCGGTGGTGGCCTGCGACGCCGACTGCAACCTCACCTTGTTCAACCACACTGCCCGCCGCTGGCACGGGCTCGATGCTCAGCAAATGCCGCCGGAACAATGGCCGGCCATCTATCACCTCTATCATGCCGACGGCGTCACGCCGATGAAGCCTGAGGAAGTTCCGCTGATGCGCGCCTTACGCGGCGAGCATATCCGCAACTTAGAGATGACCATCGTGCTGGAGGGCATCCCCCGCTACGTGCTGGCCAACGCCGATCCGATGTACGCCTCGAACGGTCAGCAGAACGGTGCGGTGGTCGTGCTGCACGACATCACCGAGCGCAAGCAGATCGAGATCCTGCAGCGGGACTTCGTCTCGACCGTCAGCCATGAGTTGCGCACACCTCTGACCTCCATTACGGCCTCGCTCGGACTGATTTGTGGCCAGGTCATGGGCGCGGTGCCCGAACATTTGCAGGAGCTTCTGGACATCGCTCACCAGAACAGCAAACGGTTGAGCACACTGATCGATGACCTGTTGGACATCGACAAGCTGTACGCCGGCAAGATGCGTTTCGAGTTGCGGACGCAGCCCTTGCAACCCTTGCTTGAGCAGGTATTGCGCAGCAATCAGGGTTATGCAGAAAGCCATGCGGTGAGCATCGCGCTGGGTGATTGCCCTGCCGTGTCGATCACCGTCGATGCGATGCGCCTGGAACAGGTGCTGAGCAACCTGCTATCCAACGCCGCGAAGTATTCCCCGTCTGGTGAAACCGTCGCCATGAGCGCCCGACTGGTCGCCCCGCAACGGGTCCGAGTGAGCATCTGCGACGAGGGGCCCGGCATCACAGAAGCCTTCCGTGAACGAATTTTCAGCAAGTTCGCCCAGGCCGATTCGTCCGATACGCGGCAGCAAGGCGGTACCGGACTGGGCCTGGCTATCAGCAAGGAGCTGATTGAGCACATGGATGGCGAGATCGGCTTCGACTCGACGCCCGGCGCCGGGGCCTGCTTTTGGTTCGAGTTGCCCTGCCATACACTAAAAGGGGCCGCCCATTGAAGCCCTTGCTGCGTATTTTGCATGTTGAGGACGTTCCCTCCATTCAAGTGGTGACCCGCATCGCGCTGGAGAAACTGGGTGGTTTCGAAGTGCTCAGCTGCGCCTCTGCGCAGCAAGCGTTACAGCAGGCGCCCGTATTCAAACCGGACATGATCTTGCTCGACGTGATGCTGCCGCAAATAAGCGGCATCGAGTTGTTGCGCCAACTCGCGTCACTGATCGACCTGCAGCAAACCCCCGTGGTGCTCTTGACCGGCCAGCCGGACGACCCGGCGGACCCCGAAGAACTCCAGCGTCTGGGCGTGCGTAAAGTGCTGCATAAACCTTTCGATCCACTCCAACTGGCAACACGACTGAACGATATATGGAATGCCGAGCATGAATGAGGGCGCTAACGAAGCGCTGCAACGCCAACTGCAGGCACTCAACGAAAAGTTTGCTGAACGCTTGAGCGAGGAACTGGAGGCGCTCGAGCAATACGCCGAGCAGCTACATTCGGTTCGCGAGCATGAACAGCGACGCCAGCTGATGCTCGCCCTGCTTGAACGGCTGCACCGTCTGGCAGGTACAGCGGGCACCTTTGGTTTCACCACGCTGGGCGAGCAGTCGCGGTTGCTCGAACGACGCGCAGAGCGGTGGCTGGAGGCGGCCAAGCCCAGCGGCCAGGCGCTTTCTGCGTTTGTCCGGGCGGTCCAGCAGATGGCCGCCACCGGGCGCGCCGGGGGGGCCGGCCCGCATCCCGAGCTGCATAGCGGCGCGTCAGACGCGCTACCAGCCGGGTGCCGGATCTATCTCCTCGAAAGCGACTTCGAGGCCGGCCAGAACATGTGCCAGACCCTGGGTAACTTCGGTTACGAAGTGCTGCTGTTTCCTGAAATCTCGCTGTTGCAAAGCGCTGTCCAGGGGCAGCTGCCCGACGCCCTGATCGTCAGCCAGCACGATGGCGAACTGGCTGCCGTCAGTGCACTCCAGCAGAGCCTGGAGGTGCCGTTGCCGCTGCAGGTTATTGGTCACCGAGCTGATTTCGGCAGTCAGCTGGCGGCTGTGCGAGCCGGGGCTAAAGGCTTTTTCGTCCGGCCAGTGGATATCACCCAGCTTGAGAACAGCCTGGAAAATATCCTCAACCTGCAGCTGAACGAGCCATACCGGGTGCTGATTATCGATGACGATGACGACCTCTCAGCGCGTTACAGCTTGGTGCTGCGTAACTCGCAGATGATTGTGCGGACCTTGAGCGACCCCAGTCAGCTGTTCGAGGTGATGCGCGAATTCGATCCGGAAATGGTCCTGCTCGACATGAACATGCCGGACTTCACCGGAATCGAGCTGGCGCAGATGATTCGCCTGAATGACGAGTGGCTGCGGGTGCCCATCATCTACCTGTCGGCTGAAACCGACATCAACCGGCAGATGGCCGCCCTGCTCAAGGCCGGCGATGATTTCATCACCAAACCCATCAGTGACACCGCACTGACCGCCGCCGTGTTCTCCCGCGTGCAGCGCGCGCGCGCGCTGAGCATGGCATTGTCGCGTGACAGCCTCACCGGTCTGCTCAAGCACGCCGATATCAAGGAACAGGTCGCGCTGGAAGTGGAACGCGCGCAACGCAGCGGCAAACCCACCAGCGTGGTGATGCTCGACCTCGACCACTTCAAGCAGGTCAACGACCAGTATGGGCATGCTGCAGGGGACAACGTCATCCGCTCACTGGCCAACCTGATGCGCCAACGGCTGCGCCGCATCGACAGCATTGGCCGTTACGGTGGCGAGGAGTTCGTCGCGGTATTGCCGGACTGCCCGGCGGAACAGGCCAAGCGGATTTTCGACGAGATCCGCCTGCGTTTCGCCGCCTTGAGCTTCCACGCCGGCGCGCGCACCTTCAGCGTGTCGCTCAGCGCCGGGATCAGCGAGACCGATGGCCACGCCGGCGCGGGCGCCATGCTCGAACTGGCCGACCAGGCGCTTTATGCCGCCAAGCATAACGGTCGCAACCAGGTGCAGACCGCCTGACGGACAGCCCGGCTCGCGGAAAAACAAGCGAACCGTCACGCAATTGAGGACTCCAACTACACTGCATAGCAGTCGCGACCGGTTCGTAGGCGCTGGCATGCGGCGGCACGCCTGGGCTGGCTCCAGCGTTCGGGGCCGTCCCTATTCGTTCAACCGGCGAAAGGAGTTCCGGTTTGCCCGCAAGAACCCTGATCAGCTGGCATTGGCTCGCATTCCTGATCGCCTTCATCCTGCTAGTCGCACTGGGCTGGCAAGGCAAGCAAACCCAGCAACAGATTCTGGCGACCAATCTGTCGGTCAGTCATAGCCTGGAAATCATCACCGCAACCCAATACATGCTGACGTCGCTGCAAGACATCGAAACCGGTGCCCGCGGTTTCGTTTTGACCGGTGATTCCAGCTATCTCGAATCCTACGAACTCGGCCTACGGCAGATCGAAGCGCACCGTCGTGGGCTGCAACGGCTGCTGGAAGACCGGGCGTTTCCCGACCAGGGTTGGTTCGAGCAGCTCGACCGCAATATTGCCGAGCGCCTGATGATTGCCGCCGACAACATCCAGGCACGCCGGGTTGTCGGCTTGCAAGCGGCAGCCGAACGCCTGCACCAGGCCGGCGGCAAGCTGATCATGGATCGACTGCGGGCCTTGCTGGATGCGGTCGAGCGACGGGAGCGCAAGCAGCTCGCCGCCGCCAACCAGGCCGTGGCCGACACCATCGCGCAAAGCCGCAGACTGGCACTGATCGGCAGCCTGCTGGTGGCAGCGTTGTCTTTGGCCGCGTTTTGGGCCATCCGCCGCAACCTGCAGATTCGCCAGGCCCTGGCGATCAAGGCGCAAGCTGGCGAAGCTCGTCTGGGCGCCCTGCTGCAGGCGATTCCCGACAACCTGTACGCCATTGATGGTCAGCGCCGGATCACCGCCCTGTCCCAAGGAAGCGCGGTTCAGGCTCCGGCGTCCGAAGCCATCGAGCCGCTGCTGCTGGGGCTGCTTCCCCATGTCGATAACTCGTTACAACTGCGCCAGACCACCTGGTGCGAGATGAGCCGGCAGCGGACCTTCGAGGTTCGTCTGGTGCCTACCGGCCTCGGTGATCACCTGGCGATTGCCCGTGACGTGACCGAGCTGCAACGGAGCCGCGACACGCTCGAGGACCAGAAAGTTTTCCTGCGGCGGGTCGTCGATACCGATGAGAACCTGATCTTCGTGCGCGACGAGCTGGGCCGCTTTCTGTTGTGCAACAGTGCCTTCACCGCACTGCTCGACGCTCGGCCCGAAGCCATCGAAGGCCGCCGGGCCGAGGAAATCGCCGGGGCGGAACGGCTATTGCCTCTGTTGCAGGGCGAAGGCGACCTGCTGTGTGGCAGTGGCGAACTGCGCATTACCGAGATCGGTCTTACCGATACATACGGTCAGGAGCGCTGGCTACAGGTGGTCAAGCGTCCCATGACCATGCCCAGCGGCGCCTGTTATGTCGTGACCGTTGCGGTCGATATGTCGCTCAGACGACGCATGGAGCAGATGAAGACCGAGTTCATCTCCACCGTCAGCCATGAACTGCGAACCCCGCTGACCGCCATCCGTGGCGCGCTGGGCATGCTGGTCGGGGGCGTCGCAGGCCACATCGAAGAGGGCGCCCGACCACTTCTGGACATCGCGCACAAGAACAGCGAGCGGCTGGTGCGCCTGATCAACGACATCCTCGACATTGAAAAGCTCGAAGCCGGGCGCTTGCCGTTCCACTTCAGCCGCTGCGATGTCCAGGCGCTGACCGAACAGGCATTGGCCGACCTCAAGCCATACGCCGATGAATACGGCGTCCGCCTGACGCTTACGCTGCCCGACGGCCCCCTCCAGGCCGAGGGCAATCTCGACCCGGATCGGTTCACCCAGGTGATGGCCAATCTGCTGTCCAACGCGATCAAACATTCGCCGGCTGGTGGCGTGGTCAGCGTCGACCTGCGCCTCCACGGCGGCAGCCTGGAGATCGGCGTTCAGGACCAGGGCCAGGGTATTCCGGCAGAGTTTCGCTCACGGATATTCGAACGCTTCGCCCAGGCTGACTCATCCGATGCGCGTAAGCGTGGCGGCACTGGACTGGGCCTGGCGATCACCCGTTCGTTGGTCCAGCAGATGCACGGGCGGATCGGTTTCGACTCTCAGGAAGGCCAGGGCACGCGCTTCTGGCTGCGCCTGCCGGTCGCATCTACACAGCCCATCAATCCACCAACCGCCGCGCAAGCGCTGCCGACAGCGGGCACCAGTCGGCCGGCGGAGCGCATTCTCGTACTCGAGCCCGACGCGCCTGCCGCAGAACAGCTCGCCGCCGCGCTGCAGCAACATGGCTACGCCACGCTGATTGCCGAAACGGCAGCCAAAGCACGCGAGATGCTGGCTGAGTTCAGCATTCAGGCGCTCACTCTGAGCCCTGCGCTGAGCGACGAAGACAGCATTGCGTTTCTACAGAACCTGCGCAGCCAGACCGCTTACCGTCATCTGCCGGTGCTGATCGTCAGCCTCCAGCCACAACGCCGCGACAATGACGACGGGGCCCTGCGCGGCGGCGCGGTCGGCGTAATCGACTGGTTGCACAAGCCGGTTGACCCGTCGCGGGTCATGGATGTGGTGCGCGCATGCCTCAGGAACAACGGAGTCCGCCCGCGCATCCTTCACGTTGAAGACGATGAGGATCTGCGCACCCTGCTCGCCAGGCTGGTCGAGCCATTGGAGATCGATCTCCTTGGTGCGCCCACCCTGAGCGAGGCGCGTCAACTGATCGACGAGCACCGCTTTGACCTGGCGATCATCGACTTGATGCTGCCCGACGGGGACGGCAGCGAGCTGTTCGACCAGTTGGCTCAGAGCGTGCCGCCACCGCCCGTAATCATATTCTCCGCGCTGGATTCGCCGGTGCACGACAGCCGCCTGGCCCTACGCCAGCTGGTCAAGTCGCGCCATGACGGCGACGAACTCGCTGCGCTGATTCAGCAGCTGCTCCAGCAATGGCCGCCCGGCCATACCCCGGTTTCAGAAGAGGTCAACCCATGAGCGACTCCACTAGCCAGCGCATTTTGATGGTTGAGGACGAGGAGGACATCGCGTTCCTCATTCGCTTCATGCTCGAGCGGCACGGATTTACCGTGGATCACGCGGCAGACGGCCGTCAGGCCATCGAAAAGATCACCTCATCGAGCCCACCTGATCTGACCCTGATGGACATCATGCTGCCCTACCACGACGGGTTGGAGCTGATCGAGCGGCTGCGCGCACAACCTGGCTGGGAAAGCGTGCCGGTGCTGATGCTGACCGCCAAGGCACGTGAGGTGGATATTGTCCGGGCGCTGGAGCTGGGCGCCGACGACTACGTGACCAAGCCCTTCCAGCCGGAGGAACTGCTGGCGCGCATTCGTCGCCTGTTGCGGAGGCCACGATGACTCACCTGGTTCTAGGCATGGCGCTGGCGCTTCCGATTTCACTGCTGCCAGCGCTAGCGCTGGCTGATGTCGCCAGCGCCCAACGACAGATCGAAGCGCAGCAACTCGATGCTGCCGAGGCGACCCTGCTGGAGCATCTGACACGCCAGCCCAACGACAGCGAAGCTCGATTCCTGCTGGCTCGCGTGCGCGCCTGGCGTGGCCAACCCGAGCAGGCCCTACCCCTCTACGATCAGCTGCTGCAACGCGAACCGGACAACGCCGACTACCTGCTCGGGCAAGGCCAGGCGCTGCTCTGGGCCGGTCGCCCGCAGGCCGCGCTGGAATCGCTCGAACGGGCTGCGCAGATTGCCCCGGACTATGCCGATATCCAGCAGGTGATTCAGCAGGCGCGCGCCGCGATGACCTCCCCGGTGACTGCCACCAAAGCGGTCGCCACAGCGCCGGCGCAGCGCCGCCACGAGCTCGAATTGTCGGCCCGCCAAGACTGGCTGGACAGCGGCTTCGACAACTGGCGCAGTCAGCGTCTCGACTACGCTTCGACGCAACCGGAAGGGCTCGGCTGGTACGGTGCACTGCTGCGCGAGCAGCGCTTTGGCGAATGGGATCAGGGCGCCGAGGCGGGGGCGGTGATCGCACTGGATGAAAACTGGACGCTGCAACCCGAAGTCGGCTATCAGCCGTCACCTTACTTCCTGCCCGAATGGCACGCCGACCTACGCCTGCAGCGGCGACTGCCGGCGGGCTTCCTCGGCGCTGCCAGCATTCGCCGCACTGAATACGAAACCACCCGCGTCGAGCGGCTGGCCCTCAGCGCCGAACGCTATTGGGACTCCTGGCGTGCGGGCTACACCCTGAACATCACCGATGTGGCCAATGCCGGCACGCCGGTCGGCCATGACCTGGCGCTGGACTACTACTACGCCGGCCTCAGCTATGCCGGTCTGCGCCTGACCGTAGGTGAAGAAGAAGCCGTCGAGGAACAGCAACTGATCACCAGCGACGTACGCGCGCTCAGCCTGCAGGGTCGCCATTGGCTGGACAGCCGCTGGGCGCTGACCTGGGAAGTCGGTCATCACCGCCAGGGCGATTACTACACGCGGCGCTGGCTGCAGCTCGGCCTGCGGCATGCTTTCTGAACGGCTGCCCGCCTGTCCAGCCTGGCTGTGCGAAACGTCGCGCCAGGCCTGGCTGTCGATCTGGCCGGAAGACGCCATGCTGCAGCTCGCGCTGTACTGCGCGCTGGGGCTGGGCGCCCTGACTCTGCTGGTGATGTTGCAGGTCATGTTGCTCGGCGAGCTCGCCCGCCGGCGCGCCAGCCGCCGCCAGCAGTTCAACGAGCAGTGGCGGCCGTTCTTTGCCTTGTGCAGCCTTGGCGATGAGCTGCCGGCACCAGCGCCGACCCTGCCACGCGGACAGCAGCTGTGGTTTCTCCTGCAATGGAACCGCACCCAGCTGCAACTGCGTGGGGCAGCCCGAGAGCGGATGAATCGCGCCTTGGTCGCGCTGGGCATGGATCAACACGCTCTGGTGCTGCTGCGCGGTCGGGTCCGCAGCAAGCTGATCGGGCTGACCTGCCTACGCCACCTTGCTGACCCCGCGTATTGGAATGACGTGCAACCGCTGCTCGTGAATCGCAACGTGACCGTCTCACTGGCCTCGGCGCAGACGTTGATTGCCATGGATGCGACCCGTGCCATGCAGCTGATCCTGCCGGCCGCCGTGAGCCGTCCGGACTGGGCGTTGCCACGCCTGGCGAGCCTCTGTCAGCAAGCCGGCGAACAGGCTGTGACCTTGCCATTGCTGATTGCCCTCAGCGGCTCCGAAGACCCGCGCCGCGAGCGACTGGTGCCCCTGTTGGTGCATGGCGACCCCCGTCACGCGGCGCCCTGGGCACGCGCGCGGCTGGCAGAGGACGCAGCGCCGGAGCAGTTGCAGGTCGCGCTGCGTTGCCTCTGCGAATTGGGCGACCCGCGTGACCGCGGCCGTCTGCTGCGTGCCCTGCAACACAGCCATGCCGATGTGCGTCTGGCCGCGCTGCAAGCCCTGCATAAACAGGCACGCAGCGACGACAGCGCGCTGTTCATGCCGTTGCTTGGCGATCCCAGCTGGTGGGTCCGCCAAGCCGCCGCCGATAGCTTGGCAACGCTGCCGGGCGCCACCCCGGAAGGGCTACAGATGCTGTTCCGGCAAGTGCAAGATCGTTACGGCCAAGACGCTCTGCGCCGCGCCATGGCGGAGGTCAAACGGTGACCTTCGATTGGCTCGGGTGGCTGCAGCTGGGTTTCATCCTCTATTTTCTGCTGCTCAACGGCATGTACCTGTTGCTCAACGTGCTGTCGATGGCCAGCCTGACGAGTTATATCCGACAGCGCGCCGAAATTGGTGAGATCGCCCCCTATCTCGGCGTCGAGCCTCCAGTTTCGGTGCTGATGCCGGCATTCAACGAGGAAACGACGATTCGCACCTCGGTGCGCTCGATGCTTCAACTGCAGTACCCCGAATTCGAAGTGGTGGTGATCAACGACGGTTCGAAGGACAACACCCTCGCCGTGCTGATCGAGGAGTTCGAACTGGTGCCGCATCCCGAGCCGCTGCGCCAGGCCGTTGCCCATCAGCCGGTGCAGGCGATCTACCGCTCACGGCGCTACGCCAATCTGCGGGTCATCGACAAAGCCAACGGCGGCAAGGCTGACGCACTGAATGCCGGTATCAATGCCGCGCGACACGGTTTGTTCTGCGGGGTAGATGCCGACTCGATCCTCCAGCGCGACAGTTTGTTGCGCGTTGTCCAACCCTTCCTCGAAGACGAACGTACGGTCGCCGCTGGCGGCACGGTCCGTATCGCCAACGGCTCGGAGGTGCGCGGCGGTTTTCTGATCCGTGCCGGACTGCCGAGCAACTGGCTGGCACGCTTTCAGATCGTTGAATACCTGCGAGCCTTTCTGTTCGGCCGCCTCGGCTGGTCACCGATGAACGCCGTGCTGATCATCTCCGGTGCCTTCGGGCTGTTCGACAAGGAGCGGGTCATGGCCGTCGGCGGCTACCGCACCGACACGGTGGGCGAGGACATGGAACTGGTGGTGCGGCTGCATCGCTATCACCGGGAAAAGCGCATTCCCTACCGCATCCGCTACCTGCCCGACCCGATCTGCTGGACCGAATGCCCGGAAGATCTCGGCACCCTCGGCCGTCAGCGCAGTCGCTGGCAACGCGGGCTGGCAGAGAGCCTGAGCCGCCACGCACGCCTCGCCTTCAGCCTGCGCGGCGGCACACCGGGCTGGCTGGCCTGGCCGTTCATGACGTTGTTCGAATGGATCGGACCGCTGATCGAACTGGTCGGCTACGGCTTCATGATTGGCGGGTTCGTGATGGGCGTGGTGTCGTACGCGGCGCTAGCGGCCTTCCTGCTGGTCGCCATCGGCATGGGGATCTTGCTGTCAGTCAACGGTCTGCTGCTGGAAACCATGTCGTTTCGCGTCTACGAACGTCGCCGCGACATGCTGCGGCTGTTTCTCATGGCCGTGCTGGAGAACTTCGGCTATCGCCAGCTGAACACGCTCTGGCGCTGCCGCGGACTATGGCAGTGGTTCTCGCGTCGCAAGCATCACTGGGGTGCGATGCGCCGCAGTGGGCGGTGGGGGCAAAGCTAGCTGAACGCTGAGAAACCGTAGGGTGGATCACGCTTCTCAATCCACCATGGCTGTGCAACCAGGTGGATGTAAAAAGCGACATCTACCCTACGGATGTCGTTAGAGCTTGATCCAGGTGGCCTTCAGCTCGGTGTACTTGTCGAAGGCGTGCAGTGACTTGTCGCGGCCGTTGCCGGACTGCTTGAAGCCGCCGAACGGCGCAGTCATGTCACCGCCGTCGTACTGGTTGACCCAGACACTGCCAGCCCGTAACGCCTTGGCGGTCAGGTGCGCCTTGGACAGATCAGCCGTCCACACGGCCGCGGCGAGGCCGTACGGCGTGTCGTTGGCGATGCTCACCGCCTCGGCTGCGGTGTCAAAGGTGATCACCGACAGCACCGGTCCGAAGATTTCTTCGCGGGCGATCTTCATGGCATTGCTGACGCCGTCGAAAATAGTCGGCTCGACGTACAGCCCGCCAGTGTCCTGCATCGTCCGTTGCCCGCCGATCAGCACCTTCGCACCGTCGTTGCGACCGGCTTCGATGTAGCCGAGCACGGTGTCGAGCTGCTGGGTATCGACCAGCGCGCCGACATTGGTGGCCGGATCCAACGGGTTACCAGGCTTCCAGCCCTTGAGCGCCTCGACCACCATCGGCAGGAAGCGCTCCTTGACCGAGCTTTCGACCAACAGCCGCGAGCCCGCGGTGCAGACTTCGCCCTGGTTGAAGGCGATGGCGCCCGCCGCAGACTTCGCTGCGGCCTCCAGGTCCGGGGCGTCAGCAAAGACGATGTTCGGGCTCTTGCCGCCCGCTTCCAGCCAGACGCGCTTCATGTTCGACTCGCCAGCGTAGATCATCAGCTGCTTGGCAACCCGTGTGGAGCCGGTGAACACCAGCGTGTCGACGTCCATGTGCAGCGCCAGCGCCTTACCCACAGTGTGGCCGTAGCCCGGCAGCACGTTGAGCACGCCCGGCGGAATGCCCGCCTCGATCGCCAGTTGCGCCACGCGGATGGCGGTGAGCGGGGATTTTTCCGACGGCTTGAGGACCACCGAGTTACCTGTGGCCAGCGCTGGGCCAAGCTTCCAGCAGGCCATCATCAGGGGGAAATTCCAAGGCACGATCGCCGCTACCACACCTACCGGCTCGCGGGTCACCAGGCCCAGCTGATCGTGCGGCGTCGCGGCCACTTCGTCGTAAATCTTGTCGATCGCCTCGCCGGACCAGCGCAGCGCATTGGCTGAGCCGGGCATGTCGACGTTCAACGAATCGCTGATCGGCTTGCCCATGTCCAAGGTTTCCAACAAGGCCAACTCCTCGGCGTTGGCCTGGATCAGGTTGGCGAAGCGAATCATGGTCGCCTTGCGCTTGGCTGGCGCCAGGCGGGACCAGACGCCAGATTCGAAAGCCATACGGGCGCTGATCACGGCGCGATCCGCATCGGCCTCATCACAGCTCGCCACCTGCGCCAGCACCCGCCCATCGACCGGGCTGATGCAGTCGAAGCGGGCGCCGCCGGTGGGCTCGGTGTATTCGCCCTGGATGAAGGCGCGGCCTTCGATGCGCAGGTCGCGGGCACGCTGTTGCCAATCGGCAAGAGTCAGGGTGGTCATGGGGCGTCCTCGGTATCTGTCGAATAATCAGAAAGGCACCCTAAACCAGCGGCACCAGGCCTATCAATATTTTTTACGCAGCAGCCGTTTTCTGCCTTGTTTTGTTCGTTTTATTAAACATAGACTCGCCAAAACCGCTGGGCGCTCGGGTGATGTCGCGCTACAGCATAGCCGTCGAACCCGTCGCCCTGCCGGAGCTAGTCATGGCCCACGATCGCGCCACATCTGCCGAACATTTCTGGATGCCCTTCACCGCCAACCGTCAGTTCAAGGGCAGTCCGCGCCTGCTGGAGCGCGCCGAGGGCATGTATTACACAGACACCGATGGCCGTCAGGTGATCGATGGCACCGCCGGGCTCTGGTGCTGCAACGCCGGCCACGGCCGCCGCGAGATCACCGAAGCGGTGAGCCGACAGATCGCCCAGATGGATTTCGCACCGACCTTCCAGATGGGGCACCCGCTGCCCTTCGAGCTGGCCGAGCGGCTGGCAAACATCAGCCCGGCCGGGCTGAACCGAGTGTTCTTCACCAACTCGGGTTCGGAGTCGGCCGACACCGCATTGAAGATCGCCCTGGCCTATCAACGCGCGATCGGCCAAGGCAGTCGCACCCGCCTGATCGGCCGCGAACTGGCCTATCACGGCGTCGGCTTTGGCGGCATTTCGGTCGGCGGCATGGCCAACAACCGCAAGGCCTTTGGCGCGCTATTACCAGGGGTCGACCACCTGCCGCATACGCTCGACCTGCAACGCAACGCATTCAGCCGTGGCCTGCCAGAGCACGGCGTGGAGAGGGCCGACGAGCTGGAACGACTGGTCACCTTGCATGGGGCCGAAAATATTGCCGCCGTGATCGTCGAGCCAATGTCCGGCTCCGCTGGTGTCATCCTGCCGCCGAAGGGTTATCTACAGCGTTTGCGCGAGATCACCCGCAAGCACGGCATCCTGCTGATCTTCGACGAAGTGATTACCGGCTTCGGTCGGGTCGGCGAGGCCTTCGCCGCCCAGCGCTGGGGCGTCACCCCGGACATTCTCACCTGTGCCAAGGGTTTGACCAACGGTGCAATCCCCATGGGCGCGGTGCTGGTCGACGAGCAGATTCACGACGCTTTCATGCACGGTCCGGAAAGCACCATCGAGTTCTTCCACGGCTACACCTACTCCGGCCACCCGGTGGCCTGCGCAGCCGCCCTTGCCACCCAGGAAATCTACCAGCGAGAGAACCTGTTCCAGAAAGCCATCGAGATCGAAGATTACTGGCAGGATGCCCTGTTCAGCCTCCAGGGGCTGCCGAACGTGACCGATATCCGAACGGTTGGGCTGGTGGCCGGCATCCAGTTCGCGGCCCATGCGGACGGCGTCGGCAAGCGTGGCTACGAGGTGTTCCGTCAGTGCTTCGAGGATGGTCTACTGGCGCGCGCCAGCGGCGACACCATTGCCTTGTCACCAGCGCTGATCGTCGAGCGTGAGCATATCGACGCGATGATCGAGCGCCTGGCTGATGCCATTCGCAAGGCAGCTTGAGCGAGCGGTTACCGCAGCGCCGGACACTAGAGCGGCTGGCTTTGGAGACGGAGGACATCAAATCCGTGCTTGCGATCTGGTCAGCAAAAAGCTTATCGCTAGCAAGCTGGCTCCTACAGAGAAATGCATCGTGAAGGCTTTGTTCTTCGTCCGCTAAAAAAGTACCGCAGAAACGAAAAAACCCGCCGATTGGCGGGTTTTTCTTCAAGGGCCGATCAATTACTTGATCTTGGCTTCCTTGTACATCACGTGCTTACGCACGACAGGATCGTACTTCTTGATTTCGATCTTGTCGGGAGTGGTGCGCTTGTTCTTGTCGGTGGTGTAGAAGTGGCCGGTACCGGCGCTGGACACCAAACGGATCAGGTCACGCATGATAGTTCTCCTTAAACCTTTTCGCCGCGAGCGCGGAGTTCAGCCAGAACGGCGTCGATGCCGCGCTTGTCGATAACGCGCATGCCTTTAGCAGTCAGGCGCAGACGTACGAAGCGGTTCTCGGACTCGACCCAGAAGCGGTGATGCTGCAGGTTCGGCAGAAAACGACGACGGGTTTTGTTGTTCGCGTGGGAAATGTTGTTCCCGGTTACCGGACCCTTACCGGTAACTTGACAGACTCTCGACATGCCTCAGCCCTCTAAAACCACATGCCCAACCCGGCATGGGTTGGCCGCTTGAATTCAAATGTCTTTTTGGCGCTCAGCGCCACGTTTCGTTGGGGTCTTACCGGCTACGCGGCAAGCGATGAAACCGGGCCCCTAGAAAAGAGCGCTGCTTTATATCAGAAAGCCCCCCTGGCAACAAGCGCGGTGTAACTTTTAAGCATCGGCGTCTATCGCCGCAATCCTTCCCTAGGCCGCGCCCGACACGGTCTGACGGAGTATGCCGTTCGTCGCCTTTGTCTTTTCCTCTTTATATATGGACCGAACCGCTCGCGGCAACGAACCGGCCTAACGGGCGCATCGGCTCGCGTCGTATCGATGCGATCCAACCGCACGTAACGATACAGCACTCATCAAATCCGACCATGTATTCAGCAGCGCCAGCGAACTGACGTTTTACTCTGCGGAATGCAAACCGATATTTTCAGCTATTATGCTTGAATTGGCACAAGCAACCGGGCCATGGCCGGCCCTCGCGGCAAGGCCCGAGCATTCTGTAAAGGCCGCCCTGCCGAGCGAAGGGGCGATCTGCTATCGTGCGGCCCCGCCGCCCCACCACTAGACAGACCGACACCTCATGAGCGACATCGAAGACACCGATACTCCCAAGGACCGCAAATTCGTCGAAGCGCTATCGCGCGGGCTGGATGTACTGCGTGCCTTCACCCACGGTTCGGTGGTGATGGGCAACCAGGACATTGCGCGTATCACCGGATTGCCCAAACCGACGGTGTCGCGCATGACCTACACTCTGACCAAGCTCGGTTACCTCAGCTACTCGCCGCAGCTGGAAAAGTACCAGCTCGATTCCGGCGTGCTGGCGCTGGGTTATGCCTACGTGTCCAACCTGCGCGTGCGCCAGCTGGCCAAGCCATACATGGATGAGTTTTCCCGCCGTACCAACACATCAGTGGGGCTGACCTGCCGTGACCGGCTGTCGATGATCTACATCGAGAACTGCCGTCCGGCCGAGGTTTCGACGCTACGCATGGACGCGGGTGTACGCCTGCCGCTGGCCACCACCGCGGCAGGCCGCGCCTTCCTCGCGGCAACCCCGGACAAGGAGCGAGAGCACCTGATGGCCGCGCTGGAAACCAAGTACGGAGACGGCTGGGCAACCATGAAGCAATCGCTGGAAGGCTCCTTTGCCGAGTTCCGCCAGCACGGCTTCTGCTTGTCGCTCGGCGACTGGGACCGCAACGTGATGGCCGCTGGCGTACCGCTGCATCTGGCCGACGGCAGCATCATGGCGCTGACCTGCGGCGCGCCCTCGTTCCAGCTCAGCGAAGAAACCCTACGCGGCTCGCTGGCACACCAGCTGGAAATGCTCGCACGCGATATCGAAAGTCTGGGCGTCTGATCATTGGCTAAGCGACACCCAGTCAAGCGGGAAGCGTAGGCTTCACCGACCTTTCGCTCATCGACTCCGCAGGATGGCGATCAGTCCGCCGTCACTGCGACCGGACGCTGGCCCAGGCGATGTCCGCGAGCAGTTCGCGGCAATCCGCCAACGCGGTACGCGCGCGTCCGGCCAGCCAGTTACGGGCCAGGTCGTGGCAGGGCCCGATCACTACAGCCAGAAAGCAATCGCCCGGCATCCGGCGAAAGGCACCGCTATCACGGTGCCGACGCAGGATTGCGCTCACCCGCTCGCCATGGGCCTGATTGACCTCGCGCAGTCGTTCCCCCATCTCACCGGCCTCTACCCGCCCACGGTTGTGCAGAACGAAGCGTGCCCAGTCCGGGTTTTCCACGACCCAATCGATGTAGCTGGTGACGAACAATCTGACGCACGCCTCGGCATCCAGCGTATCGATCAGTCCGGCCTCCAACCGCGCGGCGTATTCACCGATGCCCTCCAGATAAAGCACAGCGATGATCCGCTCGCGGTTACCGAAATGGTGGTAAAGGCTGCCGATGCTGGCGCCGGAACGGTCTCGGATCATTTCGATGGTGGTCGCCTCCACCCCGAACTCGGTAAAGCAGGCGAGCGCGGCCTGAAGAATTTCTTGCTTGCGACTACTTCGGGACATCCGATCTCCGACTAGAATAATGTTCTAGAATTAATTTCTACTGCTCCTATACTGCACCGATCCAGGCATTACAAAAAGATCGGAGAACAGGCATGGCGACGATACAGGCTGAAGCACGCTCGATCGACAACCGTAACGGCCATCAATTGGCGAGCTGCTGGTATCACCCTGAGGGCATACCACGCGGCGCCGTGCTGATCGCTCCAGCAATGGCGGTGAAACAAGACTTCTATGCCCATTTCGCCAGTTGGCTAGCCAACCAGGGATTTCTGGCGGTGACATTCGACTACCTCGGCATGGGCCAGTCCTGCCATATCCCTTTACGTCAGCTTGAGGTGGATATTCTCGACTGGGCCCGTCACGACTGCAGTGCCGTGCTGGCCAACGTTGTGGAAGCGGCCAGGGAGCTACCGATCTATTGGATCGGCCACAGTGTCGGCGCGCAAATCCTGCCGCTGGTGCAAGGCCATGAGCGGCTCACCCGCATCGTGACCATCGCCGCAGGCAGCGGTTATTGGCGCGAGAACAGCCCACAGATTCGCCGCCAGGCATGGTTGCTTTGGCATGGATTGGCGCCGCTGCTTACGCCGTTGTTCGGCTACTTTCCCGGTGGGCGTATCGGGGCAGTCGGTGATCTGCCGGCCGGCGTGATCCGCCAGTGGCGTCGCTGGTGCCTGCATCCGGACTATTTGGTAGGCGTCGAGGGCGAACCCATGCGCCAGGCCTTCGCTGCGGTGCAGACTCCGCTGACGTCATTGTCATTTACCGATGACGAGATGATGTCGGCGCGCAATACCGAGTCCTTGCACGGCTTCTACACCGCCGCACCAAAACAGATGCGCCGCATCGCCCCGGACGAAGTCGGCGCCGATCGCATCGGCCACTTCGGCTTCTTCCGTCGAGCCTTCGCGCCTACGCTCTGGACGGATTATTTGTTGCCGGAGTTGGAGCAGGACGACCGGGATCAGAATGACGCGCTGGCCGCGGTGAGATAGGCAATATGCGGCGTGACAACATGGTCCTGCCGCAGCTATGCATAGCGGTCATGCTGCACAGCATGCATGCGACTCACTGCCCCGCCACAACGCAAACCGCGCACCGCCTGATTCGGAACGGGCTAGTCAGCTATTGCCAATGTGCTGATCATCGGCCACCCAGCCCCGCCAGCACTTCGCGGAAGCTGGCCAAGCCGGCCTCAATGTTCTCGATGATCTCCTCGGCCAGGTCATCCGGCTCGGGCAGGTTATCCAGATCGGCCAGCGTCTTGTCCTTCAGCCAGAAGATATCCAGGCTGGTCTTGTCGCGGGCGAGAATCTGCTCGATACCGTACTTGCGCCAGCGGCCGTCGGGGTTTTCCGTTTCGTGCCAGGTTTCCTGGCGGTTCTGGCGATTCGCCGGGTTGTAGCAGCTGATGAAATCTTGCAGATCCTCGAAGCGCAGCGGCTTCTTCTTCAACGTGTGGTGCACGTTGGTGCGGTAGTCGTAAAACCAGACCTCCCGGGTCCATGGCGTCTTGCTCGCCGGATGGTTATCGAAGAACAGCACGTTCGCCTTTACGCCCTGCGCGTAGAAAATCCCGGTCGGCAGGCGCAGGATGGTGTGCAGCTCGGTGGTTTCCAGCAGGCGCTTGCGCACGGTTTCACCTGCGCCGCCCTCGAACAACACGTTATCCGGCACCACCACGGCGGCGCGCCCCGTGCTCTTGAGCATGCTGCGAATGTGCTGCACGAAGTTCAGCTGCTTGTTTGAGGTGGTGGTCCAGAAGTCCTGACGGTTGTAGGTGAGGTCGTCCTTTTCCTGCTCGCCTTCGGCATTGGTGAAGCTCATCGAGCTCTTCTTGCCGAACGGCGGATTGGCCAACACATAGTCGAAACGCTGGCCGTTATCGGCGATCAGCGAATCGTTGGGCGAAATGCTGCTTTCGCCGTCGATCTCGCCGATGTTGTGCAGCAGCATGTTCATCAGGCACAGCCGCCGCGTGCTGGCGACGATCTCGTTACCAAAGAAAGTGTGATTCTTCAGGAAATCCTTCTGCGCCTTGTCCAGGTTTGGATTGGCCGCGAGAAAATCGTATGCCGCCAGGAAGAAGCCACCGGTGCCGCATGAGGGGTCGGCGATGGTCCGGTTCGGTTCCGGGCGCATGCACTCGACCATGGTGCGGATCAGTGCGCGCGGGGTGAAGTACTGGCCGGCACCGGACTTGGTGTCCTCGGCATTCTTTTCCAGCAGGCCTTCATAGATATCGCCTTTGACGTCCGCGCCTAGGGTGACCCACTTGGTGCCGTCGATCATTTCCACCAAGCGGCTGAGTTTGGCCGGGTCCTGAATCTTGTTCTGCGCCTTGGTGAAGATCTGTCCGAGAATGCCGGACTTGCCGCCCAGCACCAGCAGCGTCTTGACGTAATGCACCTCCAGTTCCGCGCCGCGCCTCTTCTTCAGGTTTCCCCAGTCGCAGCCATCGGGGATACCGATGTCGCGGTTGTAGGGCGCCTGGCTGTACTCATCGGCCATCTTGAGGAAGATCAAATAGGTCAGCTGCTCCAGATAATCGCCATAGCTGACGCCATCGTCGCGCAGCGTTGTGCAGAAGCTCCAGACCTTGGAAATGATTGCGTGGGTGTTACTACTCATGGTGACTGTCCTGCTGAGCGAGATGCGCCTGCCCGGCGGGCGTGAGGCGATATGTTTGTAGCCGGCTATTGGGTTTGTCCGGCAAGGTGTATTCGATAAGGTTCTCAGCCAGGAGCTGGCGCACCGCATGGTTGAGCGGCCCAGAGACGCTGCGCTGCCCGAGCGAGCGCGACAACGCCGCCTTGCTCAGGGGGCCGCCCCGCAAGCAACGCAGCACCCGTAGCTGCAGCGACTCTGGCTGTGACTCTGGCTGTGACTCTGGCTGCGACTCTGGCTCTGCCCAAGGGCTGGGCTCCCGGATGATCATGCCTTTGTCCGACAAATCTGGCCTGTAGGGCAGCATCAGAGTCACGCGAAAGATCGATTCCTCACTGAGGATCGGGTCCTGCCCGCCAAAGGCGCGGGCGTACTTGAACAGGTTGCGCACGCCGGAACCAAGCTCCTCGGCCCACTGCATCTCGCGGAACACGCGAGCGATTGCCGGATTTTTCGGCGAAGGGGCGAAATCATCCGGGCGCAGCAGACCCAGGCCGTGGGGGTTGTTGCTGTTTTCCGTAGTTACCCGATCACGCTGAATGATCAACTTGGCGGGGAACGGATTGAGGTATTCGCGGTGAATCAGCAGATTCGCCACCACCTCGCGGAAGATGCGCTCGCGCAGGCTGACGCGCTGGTTGCCCTCCAGATAGAAGGGATCGGCGACGTGCTTGTTCACGAAGGCCATCAGCCGGTCGTAGCTTTCCAGCAGGTTGGTGCGGATATCGTCGCGGTCATCGTAACGGTCGAGGTCCTTCACCCGCAGAATGGCGTCGGTGCGGTGATGCGGCACCACGCCCAGCACCACCTCGTCGCGCCCGAACAGCAGCGCGCCGGCCATGGAGATGCCCTCCTCCCCGGTCTGGTAGTCGCGCTGATACAAGCGGGCGCTTTTCAGCAGCTCCAGATCGTCCAGCTCGGCCCAGGGGTGGCCGCTGCGCTGCAAGCGCACGTTGTGCCGCACACGCTCGATCAGGTCGCTGCGCAAGTCATCCAGGCGGAGGAACGGAAAGATGCGGTTCTCGCTGTAGCTATCCTGCTTGCGCAAGTACAGCTCGGCGATCAGCTGCGTCCGGCCGGTGATATCGAAGTCGCCGTCTTCGTTGCGGCTGAATATTCGGCCATTGCAGCTGTGAACCTGAGAGCTTTCCGGCACGCTCAATACCAGCAACACCTGCCCATCCAGCTCAACCTGCTCGGGCACCAGCGGCATCGGCGGGTTGATCTTCTGTGGATTGTGCAGGGTATTGGCGAGGTCTTTGCGCATCTGCGCCAACGCGTCGGACGCGATGCCGGTCACCTGACCATCGTCCGCCGCGCCCAGGATCAAGGTGCCGCCGCGCTGGTTGAGAAAGGCGCAGATGGTTTCGTAGATATCGCGATTCAGTGCCTCCCGGGCACGCTTGAATTCAACCGTCAGGCCTTCACCATCACGCAGCAGACGGGTCAGGTGTTCTGGGGTCATGGTCGGATGCTCCCGTCATGTAGGACGGAAAACAGAGCAGCGTTTTCCACCGATCTGTGCCGTACTGCCGGGGCGGCTCGCCGGCATACGCCAGCGCGAGCGGCGGGTTGCATCCGCCCTAAATTTTCGGATGCAGAGGAATATCGTAGGGTGGGCTTCAGCCCGCCGCCCGTGAGCCCTTGGTGGGCTGAAGCCCACCCTACGGAAGCGTCGCTCATGCTTTCGCCTTACGCCCACGCGCCTTGGGCTGCGCGGCACGCTCAGCGCGAATACGTTCCAGCAGCATGCTGGCCGGCTCGTCATTCGGGTCTTGTGGTACCAGTTGGCCGGAGAAGGCTTTTTTCAGAATGGACTGGCGCAGGGCTTCGGCCTGTTGCAGCGAGTAAGTGATGGTTTGTTCGAGATTTTCAATAACGGATAATTTGTCTTCGATCAGCTCTACGACTTTCGATTGCTCAACCAACTCGGGCAGGTGAATGGTAATCGAACGAATATTTTCTAAGTTAAGGCCAGGTTTTCCTGCACCATAAGCCAAGTCGGTTAGTTGTTTACGTCCCGCAGCTTCGGCGACTACAAACCAATATAGGAATCTTGGTAGAACGTTATTGGTTGGTCGGCAGAGGGCAACATGCTGGCTAACGTAGGCAGTATCAATGGCATGTTCGACCAAAGCAGACTTAGTCACGTTGGCCCCTGTGATAGTAACCAACAAATCACCTTGCTGAACCCTTGTTCTTAGCCCTTCAGCTCGATCTGGCAATGCAACAAAAGCTATGTCGCTTAGGTCAAGGCAATCATGCTTGATGTTCTGTGCACGAATGAAAATATCGCCTGCATCCGCATAGTAGGCTGCCCAGCCTCGTGACCCTGAAGTCAGAAAGCTTAGTAGTTCGCCAAGCTTATGTTTAGGCCATGTGCAGTCTGTAACTGCACACGTTGAGTCGGCGGTCAGCTTGCCCTCGAAGGCATGCTTGAGCAGGGTCTGGCGATAGACCTTGAGTTGCTGCTGGGCAGTGCGCAGGTTTTCCACACCTTTATCCAGCTCGGAGAACAGTTCTTCGATTTTGGCGACGATGCGCTGCTGTTCGGCTGCAGCCGGAAGTGGGACGGGCATCTTGCTAAACGTAGAGCCTGATATTTCTTTAAATGTTGTTCCTGTTGCCAATGACTCAGCCAGCTGCTTTGCGCTTTTAAAATAGTAGTAAATATATTCGTTGAAAACTCCGGCAGCAGGAACAAGGCTTTTAAAACCTTGGTTGGTGCTTATGTCGCAAGTACTAATGGCTGTGTAGCCGATCGGGGCGCGGGATGAGAAGTGGACGCTGCCCGCAGGCATGACATTGGCAGAACTATTCTGCAATCCACTCTGAGTAATTGATTTTGCGCCTTTACTGATAAATTTCGAATAATAGCCTGTGAGGTCCGAAGGAGATATCCAAGCTACATCGCCGCCCCAGTAGGTTGGCTCTTTGGTCGAAGGGGTTCCTCCTGAAACTACTTTTCCAAGGTCGGCAACTGTTGCCCATACCCAGGTTTTGGGAAAATCAAGCTTCTGCATCACGCCACCAACGCCTCATTGATCTCATCCATTACCGCCTCGTACTGCGCGCCAAACTGCTCGTAGAAGCCGCCCAGCCCGCCATGGCGATTGAAGGGCGCGAAGTCTAAAGCATCGCGGTCGATATGGATGGAGGTGGCGATATGGTCGCGGATCATCTGCAGCCACTGCATCTGCGCTTCGTTGAATTTCTCGCCACCGCCGGCATGGCGCTTGAAGATCCACTGCTTGAAGTTGCGGTTGACCGTGTCTTCGAAGGGGGTGACTTTCGCATCCAGCCCGCAGACGCGGCGGATCAGCGCGACCAGGGCAGTCAGTTCATTGAGCGGGTTCTGCCCGCTGACTTCGTCCAACCGGGCGTAGGCCTGCCACACGTGCAGCGGCGCGAGATGCGGTTTATCCGCCGTGAGCCGCTCGAACAGCGCGCGAATTTGCTCGTAGGTCACTTCGCGGCGACGCTGTGGCTGGGTGAAGTAGATGCTCAGGGCGTCTATTTCGTCGCGGTGTTCTTGCAGGTAGGCGGCGAAATCCTCGCTGATGCTTTGCGCCTGCTCGGCGCTGTCGCGTTGCCACCCGGCGTTGAGCACTTCATCGAGGGTGTCGTGGTCGATCTTCTGTTCCTTGTCGCGGCGGATGCGGTCGATCACCTCGATCAGCTCGCCGTTGAATACCTTGGCGGCATCCTTGACCAGCTCGGCCTGGGCCTGATCGCGCAGGGCCTCGCCGGGGTCGGTGCCGGCGGGCTGGCTGGCCAGTTGCAACGCACGGGCTTCGACCAGGTCGGCATCGATGGCGTTGAACAGCCGGCTGACGATCTGCTGCAGACTGACACCGCCGCTAAGCGCTTCAAGCTTCTTGTGGTCGGCCGGCTCCAGCTGCTTGTTCAGCCGCGCCAGGCGCCCGGCCAGGGAGCTGACGCTGTCACTGTCGCTGGCGCCCATCATCACGCCCATGGCCAGATCCTTGAGCGGCACGCTGGGCTTGGTGATCAGCGGCTGGCTGGCGGTTTTCAGAGATTTGCTGACGCCGATGGCATCGACAATGACGTAGTGAGTCTTGCCGGTGATGGCGGCCGAGGAGACCTTTTGCAGGTCGTCCTTTTCCAGCGTGCGGGTGCCGCGGCCCTTCATCTGTTCGAAGTAGTTGCGGCTCTTCACGTCGCGCATGAACAGCAGGCACTCCAGCGGTTTGACGTCGGTGCCGGTGGCGATCATGTCGACGGTGACGGCGATGCGCGGGTAGTAGGCGTTGCGGAACTGGGCGAGCAGGTCTTTCGGGTCTTCTGCGGCTTCGACGACGTTGCCATCGGCATCCTTGCGGTCCTGGCCGACGCGGTAGGTGATCTTCTTGCAGAAGGCGTTGCCTTCACCGAACTCCTCGCGCACGCAATGGATGATGTCGTCGGCGTGGCTGTCGGTCTTGGCGAAGATCAGCGTCTTGGGCACCTGGTACTTGCCGTCGGCTTCGTAACGATTGGGGAAGATTTCCGGCAGCTTGTCGCGGAAGGTACGAATCACCGTGCGGATCTGATCCGGGTTGACGATGTTGCGGTCGAGCTGCTTGCCGCTGTAGGCCTCGTCTTCGTCCTGCAGCTCCCAACGCTTGCGACGGGTCAGGCGTTCACGGCGTTCGATCTGCTGTTCGGCGCTCAACGCCCCTCCGCGCTGGGTCACGGCGGTTTCGATGAGGTAGACCTCATTGCCGACGTTGACGCCATCGGCCACGGCCTTCTCGTGGCTGTAATCACTGACCACGTTCTTGTGGAAGAAGCCGTAGGTGCGGTTGTCCGGCGTGGCGGTAAGGCCGATCAGGCTGGCGTCGAAGTAGTCGAGCACCTGTTGCCAGAGGTTGTAGATGGAGCGGTGGCATTCATCGATAAAGATGAAATCGAAAAACTCCGGCGAGATCTTCGCGTTGTATACGACGGGCAGCGGCGCCTTGGGTTTGGTCAGTTGCTCGGCTGGGTTGATCTCTTCGGCGGCGTCATCCAGCTCCTCGCCCTTGAGCGTCGCGTACAACCGCTGGATGGTACTGATGCACACGGCGCTGTCGCTGGCGACATAGGCTGACTTGAGCCGCTGCACCGGGTAGAGCTCGGTGAACTTACGGTTATCGTCGATGGGCAAGTAGCTCATCATTTCCTGCTCGGCCTGTTCGCCGAGGTTCTTGGTATCGACCAAAAACAGGATGCGCTTGGCGCCAGCATGTTTGAGCAGGCGGTAGATGGCGGTGATCGCGGTGTAGGTCTTGCCAGCTCCGGTAGCCATTTGAATCAATGCGCGTGGCCGCGCGGCATGAAACGAGGCTTCGAGGTTGCGAATCGCTACTTCCTGGCAATCGCGCAGGCGCAGTTCGCTGGCCGGCAGCTGCTCAGGGTTGAGCAGCGGTATAGCTTGCAGACGAGCGCGCAACGTCTGCGACTGGCCCAGCCATTCGCGCAAGGTCTCGGGGCGGTGGAAATTGAACACTTCCCTGGAGCGCGGCTTGGGGTCGCGTGCATCGGTGAAGCGGGTAATGACGCCGGTGCTTTCATAGAGGAAGCGCAGCGGCTCGCTGGCCTTGATCCACTTCAACTGAGCATCGGCGTAACCCTGCGTTTGAATTTCGACGACGCTGAGGCTCTGCCCGGCCTCCTCCCGCTTGGCCTCGATCACGCCCACCGGCTTGCCATCGACGAACAGCAGATAGTCGGCAGGCCCGACACTGGTGCTGTACTCGCGTACCGCAACTCCAGGGCCGGCGCTGAAGTCGATCTTCTTCTGCGCCTGCACGACCCAGCCGGCCTGGCGCACTTGTTCGTCAATGCGGTCACGGGCGAGCTGTTCGGGATTCTGGTTGAGCGTCATGAGGTCATCCAAGCAAGCGGGACGACTGGATGGTAACCGCTTTGCCACGCCTGTCGGCAGAGGGCTGAGCGCCGCGGATAGATGCTTGGAAAGCAAAACCGGGCCATAGGGCCCGGTCGTGGTGTCGCGATTGGCGCGTTACGCCACCTGCATCAACTTCGCATAGGCCTTCAGATGATGATCATCGTCACCGAACTGGTGGGCGATCATCACCAAGCGCTTGGCGTGGTGGGCGAGGTTGTATTCCCAGGTCATGCCGATGCCGCCGTGCAGCTGGATCGCTTCTTCGGCGACCTTGCGTGCAGCGCGTGCGCAGATGTATTTGGCGGCGGCGATGATGCGGCGGCGGTCGTCGTTGTCTTCGCCGTCGGCAAAGGTCGCGGCGAGGATTGCCATGCTGGTGGCCTGCTCAAGCTCGGTCTGCATGTCGACCATGCGGTGCTGCAGGACCTGGAACTTACCGATCGGCACGCCGAACTGCTTGCGCGTCTTCAAGTAGTCCAAGGTCAGCTTGCATGCCTCGTCCATGCTACCCAACGCATCGGCGCATTGCGCGGCGATGGCGCGGCCTTGCTGGTAGCGCAGCGCCGGGAGCGCGTTGCCAACGTCGCCTAGCACGGCATCGGAACCCACCTGCACGTTGTCGAGGAACAGCTCGCAGCCCTTGCGTCCGTCGATGGTTGGGTAGACGCGGCGGCTGACGCCTTGGGCGTTCGAATCGACAAGGAACAGGCTGATGCCGGTTTCGTCACGGCTGTCGCCCGAGCTGCGCGCGGACACGATGATCTTACCGGCGCTGTGTCCGCCGATTACCACTGCCTTGCGTCCGGACAGGCGATAGCCGCCGTCGACCGCTTCAGCTTTGGTCTGTACATCGTGCAGGTTGTAGTGGCTCTGCGGCTCGTCGAAGGCCACCGCCAGTTGCAGCGAACCGGCTGCGACCTGCGGCAGCAGATCTTCTTTCTGCGCGTCGCTGCCCAGCTGGTTGAGCAGGCCGCCGCCGAAGATCACCGATTGCAGGTAGGGCTCCAGTGTCAGGCCCCGGCCCAGCTCGGTCATTACCAGCATGGTTTCCACACCACCGCCGCCAAAGCCGCCAATCTCTTCATCAAACGGCACGGCAGTCAGGCCAAGCTCGCCCAGCTGGCCCCAGAACTCGGCAGAAAAGCCCAGTTCCGACTCGCTGAATTTCTCGCGCTGCTCGAACGGGTAAGCGTCGCGCACCAGACGCGCCGCGGTGTCTTGCAGCATCTGCTGCTGTTCAGTCAGTTTGAAGTCCATTGCGGTGCCCCCTTACAGCTCGAGAATCATCTTCGAGACGATGTTCTTCTGGATTTCGTTGGAGCCGCCGAAGATCGACAGCTTGCGCATGTTGAAGTAGTCGCCGGCCAGCGACGCGCTGTAGTCGGCGTGCAAGAGGTCGCCTTCGTAGTCCAGCTGCATTTCCTCTTCAAGGAACGGCAGCGCGTACGGGCCGATGACCTTGCGCAGCAGGCTGGTGATGGCCTGGCGGATCTCGGTGCCCTTGACCTTGAGGATCGAGGATTCGGCGCCAGGCACGCCCCCTTCCTTCGCGGCCGCAAGAATGCGCAGGGTGCTCATTTCGATGGCCATCAGCTGCATCTCCACTTCCGCAACCTGGGCGCGGAACAGCGGGTCTTCGAGCATCGGCTTGCCGTCGCACACCTCCTTCATGGCGATGCGCTTGAGATGTGCCAGTGCAGCCTTCGAGGCACCGATGCCGGCGAGGCCCGTGCGCTCGTGGGTCAGCAGGTACTTGGCGCAGGTCCAGCCCTGGTTTTCCTCGCCAACGAGGTTTTCCACCGGCACGCGGACGTTGTCGAAGAAGACTTCGTTGACCTCATGGTCGCCGTCCAGGGTGATGATCGGCCGCACGCTGATGCCCGGAGTCTTCATGTCGATCAACAGGAAGCTGATGCCGCGCTGCTGCTGGGCTTCGGGGTCGGTGCGCACCAGGCAGAAGATCATGTTGGCGTGCTGGCCGAGGGTGGTCCAGGTCTTCTGGCCATTGACCACGTAATGGTCGCCGTCGCGCACGGCGCGGGTCTTGAGGCTGGCAAGGTCGGAGCCAGCTCCGGGCTCGGAGTAGCCCTGGCACCACCAGTCTTCGCCGGAGAGGATGCGCGGCAGGTAATGGTCCTTCTGCTGCTGGCTGCCGAACTTGATGATTACCGGGGCGACCATGTTGACGCCGAACGGCACGGTACGCGGCGCGCCAAACTGGGCGCATTCTTCGTCGAAGATGTGCTTTTCCACCGGGCCCCAGGTAGTGCCGCCCAGCTCCACCGGCCAGCCCGGCGCGTACCAGCCGCGCTTGACCAGGATCTGCTGCCAGCGCTCGTGATCCTGCTTGGACATGTGCTTGCCGAGCTTGACCTTGGCGGCGATGTCCGCCGGCAGCTCGTTTGTCAGGAAGGCGCGCACTTCATCGCGGAAGGCGAGCTCTTCGGCCGTGTAGTTGACGTTCATGGATGAATCCTCGATATCCGATCGGCAGAGTGCAGGCGGGCGGTGCTCATTGCCCGGCCTGCCATTCGGTGAAGGTGCGGCCTTCGGCGGCCAGTTTTTCCAGCAGTGGCGCCGGTTTCCACCAGTCGCCGCAACGTGCGTGCAGCTCCTTGACCCGCGCCAGCACGGTGTCCAGGCCAACGCTGTCGGCATAGAACATCGGCCCGCCGTGGAAGGCCGGGAAGCCGTAGCCGTTCAGGTAGATGACGTCGATGTCGCTGGAGCGCTGGGCGATGCCCTCTTCGAGAATCTTCGCGCCCTCGTTGACCAGCGCAAAGATGCAGCGTTCGACGATGTACTGCTCGTCCAGCGCCTTTCGCTCGATGCCTTTCTCTTGTGATGCAGCTTCCAGCATAGGCGTGAGTTCAGGGTTCTCCAGCGGCGTTCGGTTGCCCGGCTCGTAGCGGTAGTAGCCGGCGCCGGTCTTCTGGCCCAGCATGCCGGCGGCGCAGAGCTTGTCGGACACGGTGGGGAAATCCAGGTGCGCCGGCAGGGTTGCGCGCTGGCGCTTGCGGATCGCCTGGCCGATGTCGAGGCCCGACAGATCGCGCATGGCGAAGGGCCCCATGGCCATGCCGAAGTTGCGCAGCGCACCGTCGACCTGTTGTGGCGTGGCACCCTCCTCTAGGAGAAATTCCGCCTCACGGCCGTACTGGAAGACCATGCGGTTGCCGACGAAACCGTCGCAGACGCCGACCACCACTGAGACCTTCTTCAGCTGCTTGCCGATGGCCATGGCGGTGGCGAGCACCTCATTGCTGGTCTTCTCGCCGCGCACCACTTCGAGCAGGCGCATGACGTTGGCTGGGCTGAAGAAATGCAGCCCGACCACGTCTTCAGGACGCTTGGTGAACGCGGCAATGGCGTTCAAATCCAGTGACGAGGTGTTGGAGGCGAGAATCGCGCCGGGTTTGCATACCGCATCCAGCTGCTCGAACACCTGCTGCTTGACGCCCATTTCCTCGAATACCGCTTCAACCAACACATCGGCATCGGCCAGCGCAGCGTAGTCGGTGACGCCTTCGACCAGCGCGAGGCGCTTCTCCATCGCCTCCTCGGTCAGGCTGCCGCGCTTGACGCTCGCCGCATAGGTATCACGGGCTCGCTGCAGGCCGCGCTGCAAGGCTTCTTCATTGATTTCCAACAGCTTTACCGGTACCCCGGCATTGGCGAAGCTCAGCGCGATTCCGACACCCATGGTGCCACCGCCGATCACCGCGGCGGTCTTGATCGGACGCGGTCTCACGTCGGATGGCAGGTCATTGATCTTGCCGGCCTGGCGCTCGGCGAAGAATGAATGAACCAAGGCACCCCGCTGTGGCGAGTTCAGGCATTCGGCAAACAGCTCACGCTCACGCTTGAGGCCTTCGGCCAACGGCAGTTGGGTGGCGGCCTCGACTGCAGCGATGCAACGCAGCGGCGAGAACAGCCCGGGCATGCGCTTAGCGACTTCAGCGTGCTTGGCACGGATCAGGGCCTCGTTGTCGGCGCCCTCAAGGCCTTGGGTCTGCTCGCCAGTGCGTCGCGGTGCGCGGCCTTCATCGACCATACGACGGGCGTAGGCCTGGCCGGCGTCCACCAGATCACCCTCAAAGAGCTCGTCGACGATATTGTGCTCAACCGCCTCAGCCGCACTGATAGGCGTGCCGCTGACAATCATGTCTAGCGACTTGGCGACACCGGCAAGCCGCGGCAGCCGCTGGGTGCCGCCTGCGCCGGGCAGCAGGCCCAGCTTCACTTCCGGCAGACCGACCTTGGCGTCTTTCCGGGCGATGCGGTAATGGCAGCCCAGCGCCACTTCAAGTCCGCCGCCCAACGCGGTGCCGTGGATCACTGCAACGCTCGGCTTGCTGCAGCTTTCGATGAACTCGATAACCTCTGGCAGGCTCGGCGCTTGCGGGGGCTTGCCGAACTCCTTGATGTCAGCGCCGGCGATAAAGGTGTTGCCCTCGCACACCAGCGCGACGGCGCGGACCTGCTGGTCCGCTTCGGCACCCTGAAAGGCCTTCAGTAGACCCTCACGCACAGCCTGGCCGAGGGCGTTGACCGGTGGATTGTTGACCGTGATCAGAGCGATCGCGCCCTGAATTTCGAGCCTTACGGCATCCGTCATGGCAGGCCTCCGCTTGTGAAATGATGATTAGAGTTGTTATTTCACGGAATCATGTTTCGCACAGCAGAATAGTTGAGTCATTTCCGCATGTCGAGAGACTGGCAACAATCGATGAACCTAGCAAGCGCCATAAGTCATGTAGCGTTGCTGGCATAACTGAGACTGGGCTATATCGTCCCTCTGCAGCGCCTTGGTGGCTGGCAGCGGACCCGGCATGGCCGTACCGACTGGTCACTTATCGAATGACCAAAACACCAGGCAAAAAAAAAGGAGCCGGCCCCCAGGGGAACCGGCTCCTCGTAGTTCAGCGCATTTACAGCCCGAGGCAGAGGTATTTGATCTCGAGGTAATCCTCGATGCCGTACTTCGAACCTTCGCGACCCAAGCCGGAGGACTTCACGCCACCGAACGGCGCCACCTCGGTGGAGATCATGCCGGTATTGATGCCGATCATTCCCGACTCGATGGCCTCGGCAACGCGGAACACACGACCCAAATCGCGCGCATAGAAGTAGGCGGCCAATCCGAACTCGGTATCGTTGGCCAGGGCGATGCCTTCGGCCTCGTCCTTGAAGCGGAACAGCGGCGCGAGCGGGCCGAAGGTTTCTTCCTTCGCCACTTTGGCATCGTGCGGGACATTCACCATCAAGGTCGGCTCGAAATAGCTTCCGCCCATTTCGTGCGCTTTGCCGCCGGTGAGGACCTTGGCGCCATTGGCCACCGCGTCTTCAATATGTTCGCGCACCTTGGCGGCGGCGCGGTCGTCGATCAGCGGTCCGATATCGACGCCTTCGTCCAAGCCGTTGCCGACCTTGAGCTTGGCCACCGCTGCCTGGAATTTCTCGGCGAAAGCGTCATAGACCGAATCCTGCACATAGATGCGGTTGACGCAGACGCAGGTCTGCCCGGCATTGCGGTACTTGGACTGCATGGCGCCCTTTACCGCTTCGTCGAGGTCGGCATCGTCGAACACCAGGAAGGGCGCATTGCCGCCCAGTTCCAGCGAGAGCTTCTTGATGCCCGGCGCGCACTGGGCCATCAGCTTGGCGCCGACTTCGGTGGAGCCGGTGAAGCTAAGTTTGCGCACGGTCGGGTTGGCGGTCAGCTCGTCACCGATATCGCCGGCCGAACCGGTGACGACGCTGAACACGCCCTTTGGAATGCCGGCACGTTCAGCCAGCTCAGCCAGGGCCAGCGCAGAGAATGGCGTCTGGCTGGCGGGTTTGAGCACCATGGTGCAGCCCGCCGCGAGCGCCGGGCCCGCCTTGCGGGTGATCATCGCTGCCGGGAAATTCCACGGTGTGATGGCCGCGGTCACGCCAATCGGCTGCTTGATGACGATGATGCGCTTGTCTTTCTGATGCCCAGGAATGGTGTCGCCATAGATGCGCTTGGCTTCCTCGGCGAACCACTCGATAAAGGAGGCGGCATAGGCGATTTCGCCCTTCGACTCGGCCAGCGGCTTGCCCTGCTCCAGCGTCATCAGGCGACCCAGATCGTTCTGGTTTTCCATCATCAGCTCGAACCAGCGGCGCAACTTCTGCGAACGCTCCTTGGCAGTCAGATCACGCCAGGCCGGCAACGCGCGCTCGGCAGCCTCGATGGCCCGGCGCGTCTCGGCAGCGCCCATTTTCGGCACGGTGCCAAGGATCTCGTTGCTGGCCGGGTTGTTGACCTTGATGGTCTGGCCGCTGTCCGCGTCCTGCCAGGCTCCGTCGATATAAGCCTGCTGACGGAACAGCTTGGTGTCGTTGAGTTGCATGGCAGTCTCCTACGAGCCGACGACGCTGCGTCGGAAATTGAATCTAGGCCCTCAGGCCGATACGGAGCGATTGGCGCTGGAACCGCCCGACCTAGGTCAGAACGAAGGAAAGTCCTCGGGTTCCTGCCGTATAGCAAAGCGTTTGAAATCTCGAACGAATGCTAAGCCTGCACCCTGGAATCAGCAACATCATGTTCGGAAAAATTAACGCGCCATAGCTCAGCCTGATGACCAACCGAATCGCCGCGCCAAGCCTGAACCATCAGCCACCCAGCCGTCCAAGCGCCATGGACGACCGCAGACGACATGCGTATGATTGCGCCCCGCAACGCACCAGTAGCTCAGCTGGATAGAGTACTGCCCTCCGAAGGCAGGGGTCGTGGGTTCGAATCCCGCCTGGTGCGCCAAATACGGAAAAGGCCTCACGTGAAAACGTGAGGCCTTTTTGCTTTGGGCTTTGCCCGTTCTGTGCCATGCCGCACGACCCCTAAACATCAGACGCAGCCTTGCCAGCCTCGGCCAGCAACCAATCGCGAAAGGCTTGCACCTTGGGCAGGTCGCCGCTGTCGGCCCGATAAACCACGTAGTACGCCTGGGTTAGCGGGCAATCCAAGCCGCTGTCGGCCAGGGGACGTATCAACCGACCCGCATCCAGGTCGTCCTTCACCATCACACTGCGCGCCAGTGCGATCCCCTGCCCGTTCATCGCTGCCTGCAGTACAGCGGCCGAGTTGTTAATACGCAGGCCGTGACTGGTGTTTATTTGATTGAAACCCGAGGCGTCCAACCACATTCGCCAGGTCGGGTAGTCCGCATCGGTCGCCATCGACAGGTCGTGGATCAACGTAGCGCGCGGCAAGCGTTCTGTTGGCAGCCGCCCGCGCTCCAATAGCGGATAGCTTGGCGAGCAGACTGGAAATATAACTTCGTCCATAAGCCGAACGGCGGTTAGACCAGGCCAGCTGCCGGAACCATAGCGGACACCGACATCGATACGCTCAGCCTGAAAATCCGCCGAACGCGAACTGGTGTCCAGCAGCACATCCAGATCCGGATAAGCGTGCTGAAATCGCTCGATGCGAGGCAGCAACCATTTCGCAGCAAAGGCCGGGCTCACAGTAACGGTGAGCTCGACATTCGCGCCCGCGTCCCTAAGCCGTGACAAGCCCAACCGCAATTTTTCGAAGCCTTCGCGAATATCAGGCAGTGCCGAGCGCGCCGCGTCCGTCAATTCAAGGCGCGCCGAACCACTTGTGGCGCGGGTGAATAAAGCGACTCCAAGCCACGATTCCAAGTTGCGGACCTGATGCCCTACGGCCGCCGGCGTGACGTTCAACTCAGTTGCGGCTGCAGAAAAACTACGGTGCCGCGCTGCGGCTTCGAATGCACGCAAGGCGTTGAGGTTGGCAGGGGCAGTCATCGATAGATTTCCTATCTCGGTAGGCAAGATTTTATGCGTTGTTGGCAGTGCCTGAGCGAAACAACAATTGCATCAGGACGACAGTAAATGTCCCGCAGATGGGGAACCTCTGCGCCACCTGAAGGTTGTTGGCGATCATCAACCTTACGCTCAGCAACACTGCGGAGATCAAAACATGCATAGTTTTTCTAACAAGGTAGCCATCGTTACCGGCGGTAGTTCAGGAATTGGTAAGGAAGTCGCCAAGCGTCTGGTCGAAGCTGGCGCCTCGGTGGTTATTGGCGGTCGCGATGCGGACAAGCTGACCCGGGCAGCCCAGGATATAGATGCCAGTGGTCGTCAGGTACGTTCACTCGCTGGCGATATCGCCCAACCCGCCACTGCTCAGGCATTGGCTGACCTGGCGGTGCGCGAGTTCGGCGGAGTGGACGTTCTGATCAATAGCGCGGGTGTCTTCAATCCGAAGCCGTTCCTCGAGGTCAATCCTGATGAGTACGACTGGTTCCTCGATACCATCCTCAAGGGCAAGTTCTTCATGGCCCAGGCTGCTGCTAAAGCGATGCTCCAGCGCGGCGGCGGCGTTATCGTGCAAACCGGTTCGCTGTGGGCGATTCAGGCAATCGGCGCGACGCCTTCCGCTGCCTACTCCGCAGCGAATGCCGGCGTGCATGCCTTGACGCGTAACCTGGCGATCGAGCTGGCTGGGTCAAACATCCGCATCAACACCGTGGCACCAGCCGTGGTCGAGACGCCGGTATACAACACCTTCATGGATGCTGAGCAGGTCAAGGAAGTGCTTCCGACCTTCAATGCGTTCCACCCGTTGGGGCGTAACGGACAACCCGGTGACGTAGCTGCGGCCATCCTGTTTTTGGCTTCGACCGAGGCCTCCTGGATTACTGGCGCCATACTGCCGGTCGATGGTGGTGTGACCGCCGGGCGCAACTAAACAACCGTGTTCGTTGTGATTCGGTTGGGCTTAGCAAATGCGTAGGTGATCCGCCGCGTCTGGCGGACCGAATAGGTTCTGCCATCCCTCTCGCACCGGTAGAAGCGATACTCCATCAACGACCCATCCGGGGTCGGCATGGTCTCTGCCTAGCCCACCATCGTCTCAAATGGCTTTTCCGAGCGCCTCGAGCAGCATGGCGATCTTCTGCTCGTTTCGCTTGTAGTAGGTCCAGGGGCCGATGCGTTGCGAGGTCACCAGCTGCGCGCGCTGGAGCGCGGCGAGGTAGTTCGAGACGGTCGATTGGGACAGCCCGACGCGCTCCTGGATGATGCTGACGCAGACGCCCAGCTGCTCGGGATCGGCTTCCTGCTCCGGGAAGTTGGTCTTCGGGTCCTTCAGCAGGGTAAGGATGGCCAGGCGGGTGGGGTTGTCCAACGCCTTCAGCGCTTCACTGACGTCTATGCTCATATCTGCGTCGGGTAGTGGGTTTTCGCGATCTTACGATACTTCGCCTCGAATCGCTGCGTGCCCTACGACGGAGGGCACGCAGCGGCGGTTTATTCCGAGTGGGCCGGATAGTCGGTATAGCCCTGCTCCGTTCCGCCATACATGCTGCTCGGATCAAGCGTGTTCATGGGCGACCCATGGGCAATCCGAGACGGCAGATCAGGATTGGCAATGAACGCGCGTCCGAATGCGACAAGGTCGGCCCAGCCGGCTTCGATTGCCGCGGCAGCTCGCTCTGGCGTGTATTTACCCGCGTAGATGATTTTGCCGCTGAACGCCTTACGTACAGCCTGCCTGAAGCTGTTGGGCAATTCCGGCGCGCTGTCCCAATCGGCCTCAGCCAGTGACACATACGCCACGCCGATCTCTTCCAGGATTTTCACGGCTTCTACGTACGTCTCGTGGGGATCGTCCTCGACCAGCCCCAGGTAGACGCGCTCCTCATCGGTGCTGGCAAAGAGCGGCGCAAAGCGTATCCCGACCCGGTCCGCGCCTATCGCATCGGAAATCGCCTGCGCGATCTCGCGCAAAAAGCGCAGGCGGTTCTGCAGCGAACCACCGTATTCGTCGGTTCGGGTGTTGGTGTGAGCCGAGATGAACTGATTCACTAGATAACCATTGGCGCAGTGCACCTCGATGCCGTCGAACCCTGCCTCCAAAGCGTTTCGCGCAGCCTGGACATAGAGTTGCACCAGCTCTTTGACCTCCCCGGTTGATAGCGCTCTCGGGGTCGACGGATCAGCCAGCATCCCTTCGCCGGGCCCGGTCTCGATGAAGACTTTGACGTTGCGTGCGGGGATTGCAGAGGGCCCCACCGGATCAGCCCCGTCAGGCTGGAGCGATGTGTGGGACACGCGCCCGACATGCCACAACTGCGCGAAAATCACGCCGCCTTCGGCATGCACCGCTTGAGTGATGGCCTTCCAGCCTTCGACCTGTTCCTGGCTGTGGATGCCAGGGGTCCAGGCGTAGCCCTGGCCTCGCGGCTCGATCTGGGTGCCTTCGGTCACCATGAAACCTGCACCGGCTCGTTGCCGGTAATAGGTCGCCATCAGTGAGTTAGGGACATTGCCCGGTTGCGAACTCCGCGAGCGCGTGAGAGGAGGCAGGACAATGCGGTTGCGCAGAACGAAGGGGCCGAGCGAAGTCTGGGTGAAGAGTGATTTGTGATTCATAACGTTAGATTTAGATATCGTGATTTATAGATATTAAAAGGCATGGGCTGCCTTACCGAGAAGTGCGTCGTCTCCACACAAGCGTCGAGCTTCAAACGTGGGCAGTGACGACCACTGGACTGGCTATGCTGGTCATCATATCGATAAATGTCAATATCTAGATTTTAGACTGCGCCATGCTGAGATATTGGAGCTGCCGTGTCAGCACGGTGCCGAGCCCACCTAGACCGGCAAGGCACCTGCGCTTCGCGCCCTAGGGAAACGCCTGTGAAATAGACGACGCTTGTCGGTCTCACAGGCGTTGAAGCGATGCAACGAAGAGGATTTGGGCCCTTCACCTGCGATGGTCGATCAGTGCTCGTGCTTGGCGCTGACGAAACTCAGCGAGGAGAACATGCCGCGCACGCGGGCGTCCGGGTCTTCGCTCGGGACGGTGGTGGACGCTGCGATGACGTTGAGGCCGTGGTTGCGCACGGTGATCTTCGCCTTGCCCTGCTTGTCGGTGGTCGCTGCCACTTCATCCGGGGTGTTCACGTAATCGGCGATCAGCTCGACGTTGGAAGCCGGTTTGCCGTCGACCAGGACCTGAACCTCCAGCTCCTCTCCTACGTCAACCGACAAGGGATCACGTTGCGGGACGATGGCCAGTTTCAGCTTGTCTATCGATGGCAGCTTCGCACCCTCATGCAGCACCGCCAGGCTGTACTTGTAGTAGCGACCGGAATCCAGCGCGCCGGGAACCTTAGATTCACCGACGTTGAGCCACTTCTTGTCCGGCGCCTGCGTCCAGTAGCCGTTGTCCAGCGCGACGCTGAGTACCGCCGGCGACTCAAGCGGCTTGAGTCGTGCATGGTCTTCGAGTCGTTCGACGGTGACCGGGATACGGCCGCCCCGCTGGTCGCTTGCCCAGGCTCCGGAAATCTTCTTCGGGTCATAGGCATTGTCCTCGGCGCCATGACCGTAGATCACCTCGATGTTGCCGCGACGCTCTTCCGTCCACATGCCGTGGGCACAGGCCTGCCCTGCCATTAGTGCAGCGATCAAAGCCATGGCGTATTTCGCGTGGTGCATGTTCATCTTCTTTCCTTATGGATACATCGAGTGGCGGGCCGGCTCGGGTTGAGCCGGTGCTGCGTTACAGATCTAGCGACAGGCTCACGCTCAGGTTGCGCGGATCGCCTGGCATGACCCAAACATTGCTGTAGGAACGTTCGTAGTAGGTGCGGTCGAAGGCGTTGTTGAGGTTCACACCCAGGGTCAGGGCCTGCGTCGCCTTGTAGCGCGCCAGCAGATCGACGGTGGTGTAACCCGGCAGTTCGAAGCCGCTATCCGCGACGTTGCCGGAACGATCGCCGACATAATTGACGCCACCGCCGAGCTCCAGGCCTTGCAAGCCGCCATCGAGGAACTCATACACGCCCAGCAGGCTACCGCTGTGCTCGGGCACGTTGAGCAGGCGGCTGCCGCGCGCGCGAGTGTTGTCCTCGGTCACTTCGGCATCGACATAGGCGTAGGCGCCGATCACCCGAACTTCGTCGGTCAGCTGTCCGGTCAACTGCAGATCGATACCGCGGCTGCGCACTTCGCCAGCTGCGATTTGATAGGCCGAATCCGCGGGGTCCGCGGTGAGCACGTTTTCCTTTGTCAGGTGAAACGCAGCGACGGTCATGCCCAGACGGCTGTCGAGCAGATCGAACTTGAAGCCCGCTTCGTAGCCCACCCCCTCCTCGGGGTCGAAGGCCGCGCCTGACGCATCGGCGCCGCCATTGGGCTTGAATGACTGCGAGGCGTTGGCGAATACGGCCACTTCAGGCACGAATTGATAAAGCGCCCCAACGCGCGGCGTGATCTTTTCATGGGTCTGCTCAGCGCGGGTACCAGCGACTTCGTTGTCCAGCCGATGCTCGTAATGGTCGTAACGCGCGCCGATGACGCCGAACAGCTTTTCGCTGAAGCGCATCTGGTCCTGCAGGTTCAGCGAGCGGGAATAGACCAGCTCATGCCGATCGGTGCTGCGCCCGTCAGGGCCTACGCTGAATGGAGGACGCGGTTGCCCGTAAACCGGTTCGTAGATGTCGATCGGCGAAATGGGACGGGTGCGCATCAAGCGCTCATCTTTGGCATAGCGCTCGTACTCAGTACCGATCAGCAGGTTGTGCTCGATGTCGCCGGTATAGACCAGGCCACGCAGCTCCAGCTGGGTGATGCTGTCCTGCCAGTTGAAATCGCGATAGCGGTACTCGCGGTTGAGGGTGCGGGCATCGTCGGCCAGAAAGCTTGCCTCGGTGGCGCCTCCATTCAGACGCCCTTGCTTGTAGTGGCTGGCCAGGCGGACGGTCCAGCTGGCGTTGAGATCATGCTCGATCTCGGCCTGCAGGCTTTCGTTGTTGTTATCGATTTCGCCGTCACCGGGCTCACCGAAAAAGTCGGAGCGCGAGACGCTGCCAAGGCGATCATTCGGCGCAACCACACCGCGGTCGAATACCTGGCTGCTGCGGATGACTTCGGCCTGCACCAGCAGGCGCGTCTGCGGCGTCAGTTCCCAGCTGAACGCCGGGGCAAAGAACTGCCGCTCGCTGGAGCGGTAATCACGAAAGCTCTTGTTGTCCTCTACCGCCAGATTCATGCGGTAGAGCATCGTGCCCGCATCATCCAACGGTGTGTTGACGTCCAGGCTGCCGCGGTAACGATCCCAGCGGCCGGCACTCAGGTCCAGGCGCGCAAACTGGTCATTCTGCGGACGCTTGCTGACGATGTTGATGGTGCCGCCTGGGTCGCCGCGGCCATACAGGCTGGACGCCGGCCCTTTGAGCACGTCGATACGCTCGATGTTGGAAGGGTCCTGCGGGTTCATATAACCGCGGTTGACGCTGAAACCATCCTTGTAGAACTCAGACGTGGTCAGCCCGCGGATGCTGTATTCGTACATGGTCAGGCCGCCGAAGTCGTTCTGCCGCGCCACGCCACCCGCGTAGTCCAAGGCCTTCTCGATACGCGGGCTGTCCAGATCTTCCAAGACCGTGGCGGGGATGACGCTGACCGCCTGGGGCACCTCATCCAGCGGGGTGTCGGTCTTGGTGGCGCTCGCTGAACGGCGGGCGCGATAGCCGTTTACCTCGACTTGCTCACGCTCGGCCGTGACTACCACTTCCTCGAGAACAGCGCTGTCCGATTCCTGTGCCAACGCCGACAGGCTGCCCAAACCTGCCATGGCGGCAATGCCCCATACCCTTGCTGCAACCCAACTGCTGTTCATACCTGCTTCCGATCAAATGTTATACCGTAACATTTGATCGGAAGCTGTCTCTAACTGTCAAGGCCGCACGCCCTCTGGAAAGCTGGGTACAGCTAGGGCAGCATGCGGCGACAACGATCCATAACGAGGAACGCAGCGATGATCGATTTCGACAACAAGGGTTTCTTCAAGCTAAAGCAGAACGATGAGTACGCCGAGCGGGTCCGGTCGTTGCTGTTGGACGACGAGCAGGTAGTCGATTCCTACAAGTCCATGCGTGACGGCGTGGTGTTTACCAACAAGCGGATCATCGCGGTCAACGTGCAGGGCATCACCGGCAGCAAGAAGGATTTCACTTCCCTGCCCTACAACAACATCGTTGCTTATTCGGTGGAGACGTCCGGGACTTTCGATCTGGACTCGGAGCTGGAGGTCTATTTCTCGTCGCTTGGGAAGGTGAAGTTCGAGTTCACCGGCAAGACTTCGATCGTCGAGATATCGAAGCACATATCCAAACATCTACTCTGAACTGAGCGGCAGCGTACAGCGCAGTGCTGCACCTGCAGGGGGCTCAAGTCGTTGCGCGTCGTCCGGCAACGACGGACCCACACCAACCCTGGCTCGCTAGCATAGGTAGCGAGCAATTAAGTTTGACTGCCGCAATGAACCGGTGTCGTTACCGGTCAACCTCCACATCAGGGAAGGCTTTTTCAGCCGTCGAAGAGACGGCCTCGACAGGACGGGAAGACAACTCCGAAGGTTTAGTTTGTTCAGAGCGAATACCTAACGCGACCAGCAATGTCTCGCTCATTTCCATGAATGAATAGCCATCGGCCCATATTTCGGTTTTGCCGTTCAGTCTGTTATCCATGCTTTCCATATCCCAGGCTGCGCGCCCACTCAGCCGTGCGTTCGAATTGTTTTCTACGCCTGTTGGCGACACGGAACTGCAGCATCCTGCGTGCCAACATTGAAAAGAAGTTTTTTTCTTATATATCAATCGCTTACGGAACCAATAAGTTCCAGAAAATGTTGCAAGATGCACGATTCGCAATCTGCACCCTTGCGATGTGCATGTCTGCCCGTCTGTGCTGCAGATCACAAAATGGAGTCAGGATAATGACCAGACCACGGCCCGTGTCTTCGCCAGCGGTACACGACCAGGTCCGGCCTTTCGGCATAATTGGTAGCCCGCCCCTGAGCACGTGCCATGCAGATCGATGAAGAACTCACGCTGAAAAAGCTGGAGGTGTTTCTGGCCTTCATGCGCAGCGGCAATCTGAGCAAAGCGGCCGCCGAGCTGAACACCAGCAATGTCAGCGTGCACCGCGCCATCCACTCATTGGAGAGCGCCCTGCGCTGCCCGCTGTTCAAGCACGAGGGGCGCAACCTGATCCCATTGGAGAGCGCCTACGTACTGGAAGAACGCGCGCAGAAGCTGGTTCAGGACGTGCTTGAGACGGTGCGCCAGACCCGGGAGGCGGCGGGGTTCTCGGCCGAGCGGTTCAAGCTCGGCGCGCTGTATTCGTTGACGGTGAAAACCGTGCCGCAGCTGATCATGGGGCTGAAGCTGCGCCGTAGCGAACTCAACATCGACCTGATCCTCGGCTCCAACGTGGACCTTTTCTACAAACTGAAGAACATGGAGCTGGACGCGATCCTTGTGTCGCTCAACGACAGCGTCAGCCATGACCCGGACTGTGCACAGCTGCCCCTGTTTGCCGACGACATCTTCCTCGCCGCGCCGGCTGATTCGCCGTTCGCGCAACAGGCGGAAGTCGACTTGAGCGATCTGCGCGACGCCACCTTCATTACGCTTTCACAAGGCTTCGCCACCCATCAGGACGGCAATCGGGTATTCCAGCAGGCAGGCTTCGAGCCCAAGGTGGCGATGCAGGTCAATGACATTTTCACCTTGATGAGCATGGTCAATTCGGGGGTGGGCTATGCGCTATTGCCCGGTCGGGTGGGGATGGTCTACGAGGCGCGGGTCAAGCTGGTGCCGTTGCAGGCGCGGTATCACCTGCAACAGCACATCGGCGTGGTGTTTCTGAAGGCCAAGGAACGCGATCCCAACCTGCTCGCGCTCCTGGCCGAATGCCGCATGTACAGCCTCAAGAATCCAAGCTGAAACACGGGAGGATGGAAAATGGCAACGCCTTTTCCACCTCCACGTCTATCAGCCCAGCAGTCCGCGCATGATGAAGAACAGCAGCGACGGGCCAAGCAGGCAGCCGAGTGCGGTATAGAACGCCGCGGTGAGGCAACCGTAGGGCACCAGCTTGGCGTCGGTCGCCGCCAGTCCACCGGCGACGCCACTGGACGTGCCGATCAAGCCGCCGAAGATCACCGCCGCGCGCGGGTTGTTCAAACCGATCATCGGTGCGAAGAACGGCGTCGCGATCATCACCAGAATCGCCTTGACCAGGCCCGCCGCGATGGACAGCGCCATCACCTCCGAGCTGGCGCCAATCGCCGCGCCGGTTACCGGGCCGACGATGTACGTCACTGCGCCGGTGCCGATGGTGGTCAGACTGACCGCATCGGTGTAGCCGAACGCCATGGCCACCGAGACGCCCGCAATAAACGACGAGAACACGCCGACGAACAATGCCAGCACGCCCACCATCCCGGCGCGCTTGAGTTCCTCGACGCTGACGCCGAAGCCAGTGGCGACAATTGCGAAGTCCCGCAGCATCGAGCCGCCCAGCAAGCCAATGCCGGAGAACAGCGCGATATCAACCAGGCCTTTCTGTCCGCCGGTCATCACGCCGCCGATGTAGGACAGCAACAGACCGATGAGGATGGCCACCGCCGAGCCGTGCAGACGACCCTTGGTGAGTTTGTCCGACAGCCAGTAGGAGAACCACATGGTGGCGCCGATGATGGCGAAGCCGCTGATCAGACCGTAGCCGGAGACGACCTTGAGTAGAGATTCGTACATGGCTTAGCCCTCGTTGGTCAGTGGTTTGGCTTCATCGGCTTCAAGCTTTTTTCGGCCGATCCGGTCGAGCACCGGTACCAGGGCAAAGGCGATGGCCACCGCGGCGACGCCGGCGAGGATGGCCATCGGGCCACCGCTGAGGGCGCCATACACGTTCTGCTGCGCCGCCATGGCGACCACGATCGGGATGTAGACGGCGCTCCAGAACTTGACGCCCTGCTCCGAATCCATCGTGAACAGGCCACGCGACTTGAGATAGCTGCCAAGCAGAATCAGTAGCACCATGGCGATACCGACGCCGCCGACGTTGGCAGGGACGCCAATCAGTTTGCCCAACAGTTCACCGACGAAGATGCCTGTCAGGGTGCACAAGGCCAGGAAGGCCACACCGAAGATAATCATTGTTATTGTCCTTTTGGGTTGCGCTCAGGCCCGGTGCTACCGGCTCCGATGCGCGTGTGTTGTCGAGGTCGTTGTTTTTATCCATCGAACAGTGGCGAGTACGGCTCGCTCGCTCTGAATGCACGCGATCTATCGGCTCTGGCTGCCCTCCTGACGCAGCAAGGCGTCCAGTGTGTCCAACCGGGCGCCGTCAAAGGCGATCAGCGTACCTTGTTCAAAAACCCGCCGCGCCAGGCCGGTCAGTACCGAGCCGGGGGGCAATTCGATATGCAAACGCACGCCGCGTTCGTAGGCGGTGCGCAGGGTGCCGTGCCAGTCGACGACGCGGCACATGTTGAAAGCCAGGTCGTCTCGCAGACGCTCAGCATCGAATACCGGGCGTGCTGACGAGCCGCTCAGATAGCGAATCCGCGGGGCACGCAGCTCGACGGCAGCAAAGGCTTCGGCAAGCTGCCGCGCCGGCTCCGCCAGAAGCGCGCAATGCGAGGGCACGCTCATCGCCAGGCGCCGCGCGCAGGAAGCACCAAGAGCCCTGGCGCGCACGGCCAACGCAGCCATGGCCGCATCGCTACCGGCAATCACGAGCTGGTTGTCGGCATTGATATTGGCCAGGTACACAGGTTCCTCGGCCTCGGCCAGCAGGCCTTCAACTGCAGTCAGTGACAGGCCGAGGATGGCCGTCATGCCGTAGCCTTGCGGGTAGGCCTGCTGCATCAGCTCACCGCGCAGCGCGACCAGCCGCACGGCGTCCCGATAGTCCAGCGAGCCGGCCACCACGGCTGCGGCGTAGGCGCCGATCGACAGACCTGCGACGTAGTCGGGCGCCTGGCCGCCCCGCATCAATAATCGAGCACCGGCAACACCGGCAATCAGCAGGCACAGCTGCACGGAACGGGTCGAAGCCAGAGCCGCTTCGCTGTCCAGCGTCAGCGCATCTTCGCCAAGCACATCGCTGGCCTGCTGCAGACAGTCCAGTACCTCCGGCTCCTGCGGTAGGCGATGCAACATGCCAGGCTTCTGCGCACCCTGGCCAGGAAAGGCGAACAGGCTGCTCATGCGGCCAGCTCCTCAGGGGCCCACGGATCGCGTACAAGCCGCGCGCCGGTAGCGCACTTGACCAACACTCGGGGCGAGTGACCGGCCCATTCGCGCAAGGCAATCGCACCGGCGGGGGTTTCCAGCTGCATATCGACGCGGCAAGGCGCCTCGTCTAACAAGCGCTGGAGTTCCCGCGCTCTGGGGCGTGAGAGCGCCAGGGGCGTGCGCAGCAAGAGATCGAGGTCGCTGTCGGCATGGGCCGTCGGCAGCCCGGTCGCCAGTTGGTAGCCGACCGAACCCGTGACACCCCAGCACAGACCGAGCACATCGAGCGCTGGCTTCAGCTCAGCCAGCGCACACAGCGCCGGTAGTTCGGTAATGGGCAGCCGCTCGACAAGCTGCTCCGGACGCACGCGCCTCAGCACCGCGCTCGCCACCATCACCGAGGCGTAGCGCTCTTCACGGCGGCTGCCGCGTAGGCCCACCGCAATCTGACCGCTTGCCACCACGGCCCGGCGGACCACGACCGGCTGGCCGGCATCGACCACCTGACGCGCCCAATCGGGCGCATCTGCGGGCAACTGCGCTGGGGTCATGCCCCAGAGCAGGTCATGGGGGCGTGTCATGTCATGCATCTACAGCCTCCTCGTGATTGTTGTTGTCGAGTGCTGAGTTCGTTTGGCGAGTGGCGCCCGCTACGTTTTGCCTACCACTGCTCACGCAGCAGGTCGCGCACACGCGACGAGGCCTCACGGTTCGGCGCGCCGAGACGACCGCGCAGGTCAGTGCTGTTGCCGATGTCTGCGACGGCCTGCTGTAGGCGGTCACGCACCTGCTGCAGATCACCGGCTGACGGCTGCTCGATGCTGTCCACCGAGAGGGTTTCCCAGAGCAAACCGAGGGTCGCGTAGTTGTCGATGTCATAGGCCATCGGCGGCACCGATTCGGCCAGGGCTTCCAGCTCCTCGACGCTGCGCAGGGTGATACGCGCCGCGGCGGCCTTGCCCATGGCATGCACCATCACGCCCGGATCGCGCAGGGCGATGATCCGCTGGGCCTGATAACCGTGGGCCAGAAAGGCTCCGGACATCGCCTTGCCCACCAGCAACGAGACCACCGGATGCCCAGCCAGGCGCGCCCGGGCATAACCGTCCACCGCACCGGCCAGCGCCTGATGGATGCCCAGCGCCTCCTCGCGACGGCCATAGGCCTGGCTCGGCACGTCGACGATGGCGACCACCACGCGCTTGTCCGCCTTGTCGCGGTCCGCCTCGATTACCTCGTCCAGCGCCTGACCCAGCGCCCAGCCTTCCAACAGGCCGACCTCGCCGTTGCGCGCGCGCGGGAAGGGATTCTCGGGATCCGGCACCACGGCGATATAGCGGGCGGTACGGTCAGCGAGGGTGCCATCGACCACCTTTACCGAGGCCGGGTAGCCCGCCAGTGCCTGACCGCCGGCCAAGGCTTGCAACCAGTTCAGTCCACGGCTCATTGGGCATCTCCTTCGTAGAGGGCACGCACGGCGGCAGCATCGAGCTGCGTGCGGGTATCAACGTCGGCCAGGCGCTGCAGAAACCAGGCATGGCGACGGCTACGTGGTTGAACGGGTCTGCCCAGGGCAAACAGCTCGTGCAGCTGCTCGCGAATGGCGTCGGTGTCGTCAGCGACGTAGGCATCCACCAAGCCGCTGGCATAGCGCTGCTCGCCGCCGGTCAGGCTCCAGATGAAGGGGCGGTCGCGGGAGTCGTACTCGTCGAGACCGGCTTCCTGCTCGATCACCTGCGGGCCGTTGAGGCCGACGCGGGCCTCACGGGTGACGACCAGATAACTGCACAGCCCGGCGGCGATGGACATGCCGCCGAAGCAGCCGACGGAGCCGGCGACCACACCGATCACCGGCTGGTATTGGCGCAGCTCGACGATCGCCGCCTGGATTTCGGCGATCGCGGCCAGGCCCAGGTTGGCTTCCTGCAGGCGCACGCCGCCGGTTTCCAGCAAGAGCACGGCGCGGGTCGGGATGCCGTTGCGGTTGTCTTCGGCAGCCAGTTCCAGCGCGCCGGCGATCTTCGCGCCACCGACTTCGCCCATGCTGCCGCCCTGGAAGGCGCCTTCGATGGCGGCGATCACCGCCGGCTGGCCGTCGATGGTGCCCTTGGCGACCACCACGCCATCGTCAGCCTGGGTGACGATGCCCTGCTTCGGCAGCCAGGGTGAAGTGACACGGGCGAACGGATCGAGCAGTTCGCGAAAGCTACCCGCATCCAGCAGTGCGCGGGCACGCTGGCGGGCACCGAGTTCGACGAAGCTGCGCGACTCGAGTAAACGGGCCACGGTATTAGCGGACACATCAGTCATGGCCGACCTCCTCCAGTCCCTGCTCCAGGCGCAGACGCACTACACCGGGCGTGGCCCCAAAATCGTGAATATCGATGTTCAGCGCCGGCAGGTTCTGCTCGCGGAACATCCGCTCGAACAGTTGCTGCCAACGTTGCTCGGCGCCATTGACCGAGGTGACCACCTGGATCGCCAGCTTGCCGGCCTGGCCGGGCTCGAGCAGCACTTCCAGATCGCCCGAGCCGACCACGCCGACCAGGGCCTTGCCGCGGGCGGGCTGCCCGGCGGGGAATTCGAAAGACAGGGTTTCCATGTTCAGTTGCTCCCAGTCGGCGCCGGCGCAAATGGCGCCAGGCGGTCGAGGAATAAGGTGGCGGCGAGCAGGTCGGCGGCGCCGCCTGGCGAGGCACGCAGTGACAACATCTGGCCTTCCAGTGCGCGCAGCTGGCGGCGCCCGGCGAGGCTGGCGCAACCGCCGGCAGCCAGCACGGCGCGAGCGCCCTGCTGCATGCGGGACAGGCCATCGAGGCCCGCGCGGTGCAGCACGCAGGTGTCGCTCAGCTCGGTCATGATCGCCAGCAGCGCATCGAGCCGGGCGTTCTGCTCACCTGCCCCGCCGCGGCGGCTCACCAGCAGTTGTGGCAGGCCCTGTTCGATGACGGCAGGAAAGCCGTGCTGGGCCTGTTCCCGTGCACCGAGCACGCCATAGGTCCGGCAGACCCGCGCGCCATGGCTGTGTGGGTTGTGCGGCGCAGCCGGGTCGCTCAAGCGGGCCAGTGCCGCGGCAGTTGCCGCAACGCCGCGGGCGTCGGGCGCGTCGATTTGCAGCGCCGCCGCCGCGCTGAGCAGCCCCAGCGCCCAGATCGCCCCGCGATGGGTGTTCACGCCGCCAGTGACGCGGAGCATGTCGGCTTCACCGTCCCGCCCCAGCTGGCCGAGGGTTTCGCGCAAGGGCTGGCCGACTTCGCCAAGCTGCTGCGCCGCTTCGGCCATCGCCTTGAACGTAGGCCACAGCGCATGGGCCGAGGCATGCATCAAGCCCAGGTGCAGGTCGTCATGCGCGCCGTTGTCGCGTCGATCGACCAGCCCCGGCTTGGGCGAGAGGTCGGCCTCGTCGATCAGCGCCTGCACCGCCAGGTCTGCCAGGCGCTCAGCCAGCGATGGCTGCGCCTGTCTTGCAATGAGTGCGCTCATCACCAGCTCCTGAACTTGGCAGGCGGGTTGTAGAGGCCGCCGGACCAGTCCACCAGCTCGGCGATGCTCTTCGCCGCCAGCAGCTCGCGAGTAGCGTCGTTGCGGCGGATGCCCAGATCTTCCGGCAGCGCGATCAGCCCTTCACGGCGCATGCGCGCGGTGTCTTTCGGGTTGTGCCGCAGGCCGATGCTGGTGACGCCCGCCACCGCGGCGATCATCGCCTGGCGCTCTTCCAGCGAGCGCGCCTTGTACAGGTAGGCGATGCCTTCTTCGGTGAGCAGGTGAGTGACGTCGTCGCCGTAGATCATGATCGGCGCCAGCGGCATCCCGCTCTTCTTCGCCACCTCGACCGCGTCGAGCTGCTCGACGAAGGTGGGTTTGCCGCCTTCCTGGAAGGTCTCGACCATTTGCACCACGAGCTTCTTGCCGCGCTCGAGCATGGTCACCGGGGCTTCGCCGCCGGGCATGGCCATGTCCAGCCAGGCCGGAGTCGGGTGGCGGCGACCGCGCGGGTCGTGGCCCATGTTCGGCGCGCCGCCGAAACCGGCCAGGCGGCCGCGGGTGACGGTAGAGGAATGCCCATCGCCATCGACCTGCAGGGTGGCGCCGATGAACAGGTCCACCGCGTACTGCCCGGCCAGCTGGCACATCATGCGGTTGGAGCGCATCGAGCCATCGCGCCCGGTGAAGAACACGTCCGGGCGCTGGGCAATGTAGTTCTCCATCCCCAGCTCGGTGCCGAAGCAGTGCACGCTCTCGACCCAGCCGGTCTCGATCGCCGGGATCAGCGTCGGGTGCGGGTTGAGCGTCCAGTTGCGGCAGATCTTGCCTTTCAGGCCGAGGGACTCGCCGTAGGTCGGCAGGATCAGCTCGATGGCGGCGGTGTTGAAACCGATGCCGTGGTTGAGCGACTGCACGTTGTGTTTTTCATAGATGCCGCGGATCGCCATCATCGCCATCAGCACGTGCACCGGCTTGATGTGGCGCGGGTCGCGGGTAAACAGCGGCTCGATGTAGAACGGCTTGTCGGCGACTACTACGAAATCCACCCAGCTCGCCGGGATATCCACGCGTGGCAGCTCGTCGACGATCTCGTTGACCTGGAAGATGACGATGCCGTCGCTGAAGGCGGTCGGCTCGACCAGTGCGGGGGTGTCTTCGGTGCTGGGCCCGGTGAAGATGTTGCCGTGACGGTCGGCCTGGAAGCCGGCGACCAGCGCGACATTGGGAATCAGGTCCACCAACAGGCGCGAATAGAGCTCGATGTAGGTGTGGATGGCGCCGACTTCCAGCAGCCCGTCTTCCAGCAGCTGGCTGATGCGCAAGCTCTGCGGACCGGCAAAGGAGAAGTCGAGCTTGCGCGCGATCTGCCGTTCGAACAGGTCCAGGTGCTCGGCGCGGCTAACGCTCGGCATGATCATGTGCAGGTCGTGCAGCTTGCCGGGGTCGGCCTGGGCCAGGGAGCGGGAGAGGAAGTCCGCCTGCTTCTGGTTATTGCCCTCGAGCACCACCCGATCACCGGGGGCGATCAGCAGTTCCAGGGCCTCGACGATCCGCTCGCTGGGCAGCACCACGCCATCGGCGAGGTTGCGCACCTGATCGAGACGCCGGGCTTTTTCAGCGCGACGACGCGACCACTGCGGCGGTGGGGAGATTGTTGTTGTCATGGCGACTCCACAGTATTTCCGCTTGTGGAGCGCACAGTAGGAAGATGACCGGAGGGTCATCAATCAAGCGCAGAGGCGTTTCGTTACGCTGAGGTTAACGATGGCTCTGGATGGGCTCACAGCCAACCGAGCGCCACGCTGGCGAGCAGCACGTAGCGGCCGCCCTTGGCCAGGGTTACCAACAAGAGGAAGCTCCACAGCGGTTCACGCAGCGTGCCAGCCACTACTGTCAGCGGGTCGCCGATGATGGGTACCCAGCTCAGCAGCAGCGACCAGCGGCCGAAGCGGTGATAACGGCGCTGGGCCCGTTCCAGCTGCTGCGCGCTGACGGGGAACCAGCGTTTGTTGCGCAGGCGTTCGATCGATCGGCCCAACAGCCAGTTGACCAATGAGCCCAGCACATTGCCCAGCGTGGCGACCGCCAGCAGACCTGTCAGCGAATAGCCGCCATGCAGCAACAGCCCGACCAGCACGGCCTCGGATTGAGCGGGTACCAGCGTAGCGGCGGCGAAGGCCGCGCCGAACAGGCCGAGGTAGGCAGTCAGGTCGAACATTATGGAATGGTGGGCTCAGGCATCGCCGATGCGACATAACGAGAAGGCATGATGAAAATCTGGCAGGCTGCAGCCTTGGCGTCACGCATGGCAAGGTAACAGAGGATTTTGATGAAAGGCAGGTTGATCTACCTCATCGGCCCTTCCGGTTCCGGCAAGGACAGCGTGCTCGATGCGGCACGCGAAGCCCTGGCCGAGCGCGGCGTACGTATCGCACGGCGAGTCATCACGCGCTCGGCCGAAGCCGTGGGCGAATCTGCCGAAGCGGTCAGTCATGACGAGTTCGATCGTTTGGAGCGCGACGGTGCCTTTGCCATGAGCTGGCGCGCCAACGAACTCGCATACGGGATACCCATCCAGATCGACCAGTGGCTGGCCGCCGGTGAGGATGTGCTGGTCAACGGTTCGCGTGGCTATCTTGAGCAGGCGCGCCAGCGCTATCCCGACCTGCTGGCGGTGTTGCTCAGCGTACGCCCCGAGGTGCTGCGCCAACGGCTGCTCAAGCGCAACCGCGAAACGCCGGAGCAGATCGAAGCCCGCCTGGCGCGCAATGCGCGTTTCGAGGACTCGCTGGACGAACTCTTTCTACTGGACAACTCAGGCGATCTTCACGAGTCAGTGAGCAAGCTGCTGCGACTCATCGATCGTTAACGCATCAGCGCCCTGGCTGTGGGTGGAAGCCCGGCACCGCGCTGGGCCGGTCGATGCGGCCGGCCGGCATGGTGCACTTGAGGTCGCGAAAAGGTTGGCCATTGAGCAGCTCCCAGCCATGCCCCGGCGAGGTCTGTCGACAGATCACGGTGCCGTCGGCCTTGCTTTGCCACTGGTAATACGGCGCCGGGGCGGCGTACGCCAACAGCGGCAAGAACAGGCTGAACGCAATGAGAACGGCGCGCATGGGTCGGACTTCGATGGAGGGCTGGCGCCACTTTAGCCGGATCGATCCATAGCGCAAGCACAGCTGGTCGCAGCGGCGGCTAGGACCAGACCTTTTGCGCCTCGCGCATGAAAATCTCCACCGTTTTCGGCCCGATCCCTTCGAACTCGCCCAGCCTTTTTTCCAGCTCCTTGCGGTCCTTGCTTTGTTCACGAATGTTGCCGAGCTTGCCGCCGTATTCGTTATTGAGTTTGTCGCTGAGCTTGAGCAGGCGTTCGGCGGTCGATTCGTCATAGCGCACGTAGTGACCCTCCCCCAGCATGTCCACCAGCTCTTGCCAGCTGCAGTTGCCTAGCTTTCTCGGCGTGTCGCGTTTGTGCTTTTCGACGATGACACGATAGGCGTCGGCGGCGATGTCCTGCTGGATGCGCTTGCCGAACAGGAAGCTGGCGATGAACCATTTGAACAGCTCGCCTTCTCCCTGACTGATATCGATCCCGAATTCTTTCGCGCTGATTTCACTGGCCATTGCTGTGTCTCGCTCGCGGTGGATTCCTCTGTTGCGACGCCAACGGCAGATCAGGGTTCGCATCGGCTTTTGCGCGGCGATAGGCAGAATTCCGCCTATCGCCGCTTCACCTATGAGCGAAATATTGCCAACAGGGGCTATGAGGCGGCCCTTACCCGCTGAAACAGAGCCTTCGGCGTTATGGCACAGCTCGTGCTAAGCCTTAACTGCCCGATGCGACGACCAACGACAAGAAAAGCCGCACAGCGCTCCTGCTTCACTCTGTGAAAGCACGTCCGACGCCGTCTCTCCTTTTCTTGTCGTTGCATGCAGCCCTGGCGCTGTAGCTGATCGTCTATCGTCAGTTCTGCAAAACCAATAACAACGAAACGGAGATACACCATGAGATTGACCAAACGCTTCAGCCTGCTCGCTGCCGCAGCGGCCTTCACCGCCAGCACCGCCGCAGTGGCTGCCCCGACCTTCATCAATATCCTCACGGGCGGCACCAGCGGTGTGTACTACCCAATCGGGGTGGGCATCTCCCAGCTGTACAGCAAAGGCATCGACGGCGCGAAAACCTCCGTGCAGGCAACCAAGGCTTCGGTCGAAAACCTCAATCTGCTGCAATCCGGTCGTGGCGAGCTGGGCTTTGCCCTTGGTGATTCTGTCGCTGACGGCTGGAATGGCGTCGAGGAAGCCGGCTTCAAGGCACCCCTGAAGAAACTGCGCGCCATCGGCGGCAGCTACCCGAACTACATCCAGATCGTCGCCAGCAAAGAGTCCGGCATCAAGACGTTGGCCGACCTCAAGGGCAAGTCGATCTCCGTCGGCGCGCCGAAATCCGGCACCGAACTCAACGCCCGCGCCATCCTCAAGGCTGCCGGCCTGAGCTACGAAGACATGGGCAAGGTGGAATACCTTCCGTTTGCCGAATCCGTCGAGCTGATCAAGAACCGCCAGCTGGATGCCACCCTGCAGTCGGCCGGCCTGGGTATGGCCGCCATTCGCGACCTGGCTTCGACCATGCCGCTGAACTACGTGGAAATCCCGCAAGACGTGGTCGACAAGATCGGCAACGACGCCTACCAGGCGGCCAAAATCCCGGCGGGTACCTATGACGGCCAGGAAGCCGACGTGCCGACCGTGGCCATCACCAACATCCTCGTGACCCATTCGGACGTGCCGGATGACATTGCCTACCAGATGACCAAGCTGTTGTTCGAGAACCTCGACCAGCTGGGCAACGCGCATTCCGCCGCCAAGGACATCAAGCTGGAAAACGCCACCAAGGCGCTGCCGATCCCGCTGCATCCGGGCGCCGAGCGTTACTACAAGGAAGCCGGCGTACTCTGATTACGCCCCTGGGCAGCCTGGTGCTGCTCAGCCTGAACCGCGGGCGTCAGTCCTGACGTCTGCGGCTCGCCCAACCCGAATCTGAAGAGGCGCTAGTAAAACCAGCGTGAAATCACGGCAGGTTTTGTTAGCGGCTCTACGCGACCACGCTTTATCGGCTCGAGGCAATTCATGAGCGAACTACAACAAGAGGAAGGCCTGGCAGGTAGCGCAGCCGATTGGCCAAAAGCATTGTTTTATGTGGCCCTGCTGTTCTCCATCTACCAGATCGTCATGGCGGCGTTTCACCCGGTATCGAGCCAGGTACTGCGAGCCGGGCATGTCGGCTTTCTGCTGATGGTCGTTTATCTGTACTTTCCAGCCGCGGGCAATGGTCGCCCCTGGCAGCCGCTGGCCTGGGTATTGGGCCTGGCGGGCATGGGCACGGCGTTCTACCAGTGGTATTTCGAAGCTGACCTGATCCAGCGCTCCGGCGACCTGACGACCATCGACTTCGCCGTCGGCGTCCTGCTGATCGCCCTGGTATTCGAAGCCGCTCGCCGGGTCATGGGCATCGCCTTGCCGATCATCTGCGCCACATTCTTGGCCTACGGCCTGCTAGGCCAGTACCTGCCTGGTGACCTCGCGCACCGTGGCTACGGCATCGATCAGATGGTCAACCAGCTCGCCTTTGGCACCGAAGGGCTCTACGGCACGCCAACCTACGTGTCGGCGACCTATATCTTTCTGTTCATCCTCTTCGGCGCTTTTCTCGAACAGGCCGGGATGATCAAGCTGTTCACCGACTTTGCCATGGGCCTCTTCGGCCACAAGCTGGGTGGGCCGGCCAAGGTGTCGGTGGTGTCCTCCGCGCTGATGGGCACCATCACCGGTTCCGGCGTGGCCAACGTGGTTACCACCGGCCAGTTCACCATTCCGCTGATGAAGCGCTTCGGCTACAAAGCCGCCTTTGCCGGCGGTGTGGAAGCAACGTCTTCCATGGGCAGCCAGATGATGCCGCCGGTGATGGGCGCCGTGGCCTTCATCATGGCCGAAACCATCAACGTGCCCTTTATTGAAGTCGCCAAGGCTGCGCTGATCCCAGCCCTGCTGTACTTCGGCTCGGTGTTCTGGATGGTGCACCTGGAAGCCAAGCGCGCCAACCTCAAAGGCTTGCCGAAAGATGAATGCCCGAGCGCCATGGCCGCGGTCAAGCAGCGCTGGTACCTGCTGATTCCACTGGGTGTGCTGGTTTACCTGCTGTTTTCCGGGCGGACGCCTCTGTTCTCGGGCATGGTCGGCCTGGCGCTGACGGCCATCGTCATCCTTGGTTCGGCGATCATCCTCAAGGTCTCGTCATTCGGCATCCGCGTCGCATTCTGGATCGCCCTGGGCGTGCTCTGTGCCGGGTTCTTCCAGCTCGGCATCGGGGTCATCTTCGGGGTCATCGCGGTACTGGTAGCGATCTGCTGGTTCATCAAGGGCGGGCGCGACACCCTGGTGGTGTGCCTGCATGCACTGGTGGAAGGCGCGCGCCATGCGGTGCCGGTGGGTATCGCCTGTGCGCTGGTTGGCGTGATCATCGGTGTGGTGTCGTTGACCGGTGTGGCCTCGACCTTTGCGGGCTACATCCTCGCGGTTGGTGAGGACAATCTGTTCCTGTCGCTGCTGCTGACCATGGCCACCTGCCTGGTGCTGGGCATGGGCATTCCGACCATCCCCAATTACATCATCACCAGTTCCATCGCCGCACCGGCCCTGCTGGACCTTGGCGTTCCGCTGCTGGTCTCGCACATGTTCGTGTTCTATTTCGGCATCCTGGCTGACCTGACACCGCCTGTCGCGCTGGCCTGCTTTGCAGCAGCGCCGATCGCCAAGGAAACCGGGCTGAAGATCAGCATGTGGGCGGTGCGCATCGCCATTGCCGGCTTCGTGGTGCCGTTCATGGCGGTCTACAACCCGTCGCTGATGATGCAGGGCGACAGCCTGTGGATGACTGCGTACATGGTGCTGAAGGCAAGCTTTGCCATTGGTCTCTGGGGCATCGCCACGATCGGCTACCTGCAGCGGCCGCTGGCCTGGTGGGAGCGGGTGCTGGGCTTCGCCGCCGGTGCGATGCTGATCATGGCCATGCCGATCACCGATGAAATCGGCTTTGGTATCGGCTTCCTGCTGCTGGCTCAGCACATCGTGCGTGCCCGCCGGGCCGGGCCGGTACTGGCGTGATCGGACTCTGTCTGGGCTTGGCCGGGGTGGTGTGGGCGCAGGTGCCCGCAGCCGACTTCACCCTGGCCTGGACCCATACGATCGAGAAGATCCGTTGGGAAGAGGATTACCGCGTGACGCCGGACGGGCTGCTGCTCGGCGAAGCGCGGGTCAAGGGTTCAGGTGCCGGGATGGAAATTCCGGATGACGCCGAACTGCGTGACGGGGCCTGGCACTACCAGCGCCAGATGCCGCCGTTGCAACCCTTGCGAGTGGGGCGAACCCCCGAAGCAGGGGATTACCAATTGTGTTTTAACCAGCGTTGTCACGCCTTGAGCGAATGGCTTGGCCCGCCAAAAGCGGACCAGCCCGCGCTGGAACTCTGGAGCTGCGCCGCGCAGGCGGTGGGCTCCTCCTGATTCTGGGTGACGCTTTGCCGCGTTAGGGGCGCATAGATCGCCCGGCGGATCGGTGGAGCGTGATCCGCCCTACAGCTCTAGCCCTTGCCGCGTTTGGGACGCATAAATCGCCTGGTTGATCGGTGAAGCGTGATCCACCCTACGTTGGCTCAGCGCCCACGGCGATTATCAGATGGCCTGCACCGTCGCTCTGCGCTTGCTTGCTGCGAGCTGTCTGGCGCGCAACTTGCGCCACCAGATCACCACGCCGGTCACCGACAGCACGGCAATTGCCAACCCTAATACCGCGATCAGAATGCGCCCTGGCATACCCAGGATCCGGCCGCCGTGTATGGCGGGCTGCAGCATGTGGAACTGCTGACCCAAGGTGCCCTGCCCCGGTATCTCCTGCCCCAGCAATTGCGTGCCATCGCTGCCATGAAAGAACAGCCAGGCGTTGCCCTGGTTGCTGTCGTGGTCACCAAAGCCAGCGCCATAGAAGTTGTATTCGAAGCTGTAGTAAAGCTCACCAATCGGCTCGCTCAGGCCAAGGTCGGCAGCGTGCTGCATGGCATAGTCATAAGCACGGTGGAAGTCGTACTGGGTGGTGCCCAGCTCCGCCTCTGGCAACCTGCCGCGTGCCTCGTAGACGCTCGGCTCAACTGGCGAAAACAACGACACCACCGGTTTGAACACCTGTTCGGGCAGGTTCATGGCAATGCTGCTGATGGCGACCGGCGTGAGCAGCAACCACAGCCACAGCCCGCTAGCACGATGCACATCGTGGTTGAGCCGCTGCCGCTTGATCTTCCAGGCCGTCCACCACTTGCCGAAAAACGGCCTACCACGTGGAAAGGTCAGCAGCAGGGAGACGAAACAGTCGAGGGTCCAGAAGATCGCGACGACACCCATCAGCCAGATGCCCCAATTGCCGGGCAAGGTCAGGTTGTAGTGAAACTCCAGCATGAAGGGCACGAAATTCTTGCGTGAAAAGCAGCACTCGCCCCAGTAGCGTGTGCCGACAAGCTCGCCGGTCACCGCATCGAGGTATTGCACCAGGGGCTTTATGTCATAGGGCTTGCCGGTTTGCGGATCGTTGCGCGGCACCAGGGCCATTAGCGCGGCATGTCCCGGCTCATCGGGAAACTCCATGTACCAGACCTGCATGCGCGGGTTGGCCTGCTCGACCCGCTCGACCAGCGCTCCAGGTGCCAGCACCGGGCCTTCGCTGGCAGTGTGGTAGAACTCGGGGTTGAGCCACTCGTCCAGCTCGTGGTGGAAAGCCAGCACACTGCCGGTGATGCCCGCCAGAAACAGGAACAGCGCCGTGGCCAGGCCGATATAGCGGTGCAGCAGTACCAGGATCGAACGCATCAAAGTGTCCATCTCGCAGAAAGCACAAAGCCGCCGGCCGATGAAGGCCAGCGGCTAACGACAGGGCTTAGAAGTCGTAGGTCAGGGTCACCATGACGTTGCGGGATTCGCCGTAGTAGCACTGGTTGAGGCTGTTGCAGGCGGCGATGTATTTCTCGTCGGTCAGGTTGTTCAAGTTCAGCTGCGCGCCAAGCCCGTCGAGCCCAACGCGCGACAGGTCATAGCCCAGCATGGCGTCATAGAGCGTGTAGGACGGGATGCGCAGCGTGTTCTCCGCGTCCGCCCAGCTCTTGCCGAAGTAGCGCACGCCGCCACCGATCTGCAGGCCCGCGATTGCGCCCTGCTCGAAGGTGTAGTCAGTCCATAGCGATGCCATGTTGCGCGCCACCGCGTTGGGCGTATTGCCGCGGTTGTTGACCCCGGCGGTGCCGACGTAATCCTTGCTGTACTCGACGTCCATGTAGGTGTAGCTGGCGATGACGTTGAGGTTGTCCAGCGGGTTCACGCGCGCTTCGAGTTCCACGCCACGGGAGGTGATCTCGCCCACAGAGCGGAAGAAGTTCTCGTTGGAGTCCTTGCTGGACAGATTGGACTGTTTCAAATCGAACAGCGAAATCGTGTAGAGATCATCGGTGCCCAGCGGCTGATACTTCAGGCCGACTTCGACCTGCTCGCCTTCGGTCGGGTCAAGCAGGGTGATGTCGTAGGCACCGTTGCTGTAGTTATAAGCACCCGTCGCGTTGGGGTTGAAGGACTCCGAATAGCTGACGTACGGCGACATACCGTTGTCGAACGCATAGAGCACTCCGACTCGCCCGGTGAATTGCTCGAGTTTGGATTGATCGGACTGGTCGCCGTACTGGGATTCGGTCTGATCGAAGGATACGTCCACCCAGTCCTGACGCATGCCCAGGGAGAAACGCCAGTTGTTCAGGCTGATCAGATCCTGCACATAAAGGCCGGTTTGCTGCAGCTCCCGTGCCTCGTCGTACTGGTGATAAAACGCAAGACTGCCTGGGTTGGCCACGCCGGTGTAGGGATTGACGGTGCCCACTCCGGTTGCCGCGTCGTAACTGACCTTGGCCTTGCGCCGTTGGTAATCCAGCCCAGTGACCAGGGTATGGCTGAGCGCACCGGTATCGAACAGGAACTGCAGCTGGTTATCCAGCGTCCAGGCGTGCAATACCTCATCGGCACCCGTGTAGTAGCGCACCAACTCGTCAGTGGTGGCGTAGCCGTATTGGTAGACCTGCCCTGACTCGACGGTGGAATCGAGGTACTGGAAGTTCTGCCGCGCCGACACCGTATCGTTGAAGCGGTGTTCCAGCTGATAGCCGACCATCTGCTGGTCGCGCTCGAACTGCTCGTAGTCCTCGTCGCCCTCGAAGAAGCTGCGCGAGATGCGCTGGCCGTTGTGGGAGGTGACGGTGCCGTCGGCTGGGAGGCCCCCGTGATATCCGCGTTCAGGATCGCGCTGGAGCATTGCCTGCAGCGTGAGCCGGGTGTCTTCGGTGAAGTCGATGCTCAGCGAGGGCATCACGGCGTAACGCTGTTCCTCGATGCCATCGACCTGGTTGTCGGCATCCTTCGCGACACCGACCAGGCGGTAGGCAATGCGCTCGTCTTCCAGCGGCCCGGTGAAGTCGAAAGCCGCTTGCTTGTTGTCCTCGCTGCCGTAGGACAGGCGTATCTGCCGGCTCGTCTGGTATTGCGGCTTCTTGCTGGTCATCGCCACCAGCCCGCCCGGTAGGCTGCGTCCGTAGAGCACCGAGGACGGTCCCTTGAGAATGTCGATACGCTCGATGAAATACGGGTCGACCTGCAGGCTGCTATAGGTGCCGCTATCACCCAGCAGCTTCTGGCCGTCGAGGTAGAGGTTATCCACCGAGCCGTCGGTGATACCACGCATGGCAACGTAGTCGTATCGGGTCGTCGCGCCATAGGGCGTGCTCATCAGACCTGGCGTGTATCGAACCGCCTGCGCGATGGAGCGCGAGCCTTGGTCCTCCATCTGCTGGCGCGTGACCACGGACACGGTCTGGGACGTTTCAGCCAAGGGCATGCTCGTCTTGGTCGCCACGCTGCTGTGCGTCGCCTTGTAGCCGTCCATCTCACCCAGTGCGTTTCCCAGCGCGAAGCCCTCGACCACCATGGGCTTGAGCTCCACGGCTCCGGCTTGCTCGCGAGCCGGCATCAGGGAATAGGTCCCGCGCTCGTCACGGACCGCCTGCAAACCGCTGCCGCGCAGCAAGGCTTGAAAGCCCTCATCCACGCCGTACTGGCCCTGCAAACCGTTGGAGTCGCGGCCGTCCACGAGGCTGCCTTCGACGGACAGCATCACCCCCGCCTCGCCCGCGAAACGGCTCAGTGCGCTGGATAGGGAACCGGCTGGGATGTCATAGCGCCGTGCAGTTTGCTCAGCGGCCGATTGCGCCAGCGCCACAGGAACGGCGGCAATTGCCGTCAGCGGCAAACAGAACAGCGCGGCACGGACGGCCCGAGACAGTGGGTTGGAACGGCGGGGAGGCAAGGCATTGGAGCGCATGATTCTTCCTTTCTGCGAAGGCAAATTCGGGGTCGATGCGGTTATGCCCAGCGAGAGAAGAGAAAAGGGAACCACCCAACGAAACATTTTTTGCTCTGGCTCCAGTAGCGTGGCTATGCCGGCTCCAGGCTTACCCACCAGGGCAACCGGCGATTCACGCGCAGCGACAGCGTGCTGGCAACCACGTCCAGCACTCGGTCGGTATCGGCCAGTGGGTAGGCACCGACGACACGCACGCCGGCAATCCGAGGATCACAACCTAGGTAACCCTGCCGATAGCGCCCCAATTCGGCGACGAACTCATCCAGGCGAAGGTTATCGGCAAGCAGTACCCCGCTCGCCCAGGCCTGCCGACCCGATTGAACCGGACGTTCAGGCTCGATGCGAAGGTCGTTGAAGTCCAGCTGCTGTCCTTGGTGCGCCATGCGCGATCGGCCACTGGCGGGCCGGGCCTCGACAGCGCCATCGAAAACGCTGAGCCGGGTATGCCCGTCGCGCTGCAACACCGAAAACCGCGCAGCAGCTTCGGCCTTCACGCTGCCCTCGGCGGTGCGCAGCAACAAGGGACGCCGTTCGTGGCTCACCTGCACCAACAGCTCGCCCCGGTAAAGCGACAGTTGGCGAACCTGATCATCGAGCGCGACGTCCACGGCGCTGTCGGTGTTCAGCCACAGGTGCGAACCCTCGGGCAATTGCCAATCGCGCACCTCGCCCACCGCCGTGCGTTGATCGGCCGTCCAGCTGCGCCAGGGCATGGCGCCACCCGTCAGGGCCAGAACACCACCACCGAAAACGACGGACAGGGTTTTCAGCGCCTGCCGTCGCGTCGGCTGCCGACGCTGCATCAAGCTGCTCGCCTTGGCGCCAAACGGATCGCGGGAGAGCGGTTCGAAACGCCCACTGATCTGCTCGACGCGCCGCCACGCCCGAGCGTGCTCCGGATCGCTGAGCCAGCGCCGCCAGGCTTGGCGGTCGTCATCGCTAACGGTGCCCGACTGCAGTACAGCAAACCACTGGGCAGCTGCCTGCAGTACCTGGTAATCGAGATTCACGCGTCGTCCTCGATCAGGGTCAGGCAGTGCAGCATGGCCTGCGCCATGTACTTTTTGACCATCCGCTCGGACACGCCCACCTCCAGCGCGATGGCTGCGTAGGTCAGGCCATGCAGCTGCGACAGAAGAAACGCTCGACGCACCTTTTCCGGAAGTCGCGCCAGCATGGCGTCGACCTGCAACAGCGTTTCGACCACCAGCGCCTGGGATTCCGGTGACGGCGCGACCGCTTCCGGCTGCAGCGCGACGGCATCCAGGTACGCCTGCTCGATCTGCCGCCGACGCCAATGGTTGATCAACAGGCCACGGGCGATTATGTGCAGGTAGGCGCGCGGTTCGCGGATCGCATCCAGCCCCTGATCCTTGCTTAGCACCCGTACGAAGGTGTCCTGAGCCAGGTCGGCGGCCCGCTGGCTGCAGCCGAGCTGGCGCCGCAACCAACCGTTCAGCCAGCCCTGATGGTCGACATAGAGCCGATGCACCAGTTGTTGCCGGACCAACCCGTCAGCTGCCATGTTTCGCCGCCTTTCACTCGAAGGACGCTAATGCTAACGCTTCTCATCAACAAAAGACCACGAGGTTTTCTTCTTTGGTGTTTCAATCGCGAGTTGGGGCTTTTGGATGGCTGGACTAGGCTATCGGACATCTGACTGCAGGAGATCCCCCATGATCCGCTTCGCCTGGCTCACCCTAGCTGCACTATCCGCCGCCTCCCTGCCCGCTCAGGCTGAGCAGTTGCTGCCTGGTCTATGGGAGTTCACCAGTGAAAAGCTGGTCGTGGACGGCATGGAAATGCCGGGCATGGCCGAAATGCTGGCGCAGATGAAAGAGCTGCCGCCCGAACAGCGCAAGATGATGGAGAGCATGCTCGCCGAACAAGGCGTTGAGCTGGGTTCCGGTGGCATTCGGCTCTGCCTGAGCGAAGCTCAGGTCGAATCACGCAAGCTGCCCTTCCAGGACGAGCCCGGCTGCACGCAGGAAGTGCTCGAGCAGACCGACAGCCTGTGGCGATTCCGTTTCGAGTGCCCGGATGCGAAGGGCCAGGGCGAGACGAAGATCATCAGCAACCGGGAAGTGGCCAACATGATCGAGACGACGTACGCCGTGGGTGAACAGCAGGGCACCAGCCGGATGCAGTCGCGCGGCCAGTGGCTCGGTGAGGACTGCGGTACGCTGAAGCCTCAGAGCTAGCTTACGCGGACGTTTCACGTGGAACGCAACGCCCAGAGCTAGGTGGTTATTCAGTCACCCATTCGCCGGCGCTGTTCTGCTCGCAGGCGGGCTTCAGAAAACGTGCATCGCTGGCCACGCCGTAATAATGAATGTCCTGGCGATACGGCATGTTGGATACCTGAGCGTTGCGGCAGATACCGAAGGACCCAGCTGGGCATTGCTCGACGAAGGTCACTTCGACCTTCTTGTCTTTGAGAGCAGGCTGGCAAAATCCAGTGCGGAACAGCGTTTCAGGAATGCTTTGATTCTGCTGGCAGACCTTCACTTCAACCCGATCATCCTGGCTGCGAACAATGCAGCCTTCTGCAAACGCCTCGGCGCAAGGCCCCACCATCATTAGCAGCACGTACAGCGAACGCATCACCGGTTCCTCCCGATCGGACGCCGCGACTCTAGCATGCAGGCCTGAAAACCGCTTTCCTCTGTTCAGCAGAATGCGCACCATAGCGCGATGCTCTCCCATATCCCGACACATCTCATCAGCGGCTCACTTGGTGCTGGCAAGACAAGCCTGATACGCGCCCTGCTGGCGCAGCGGCCTTCCAACGAGCGCTGGGCGATCCTGATCAACGAGTTCGGCCAGATCGGGCTCGATGCAGCGCTGCTGAGCACCGCCGACGCAGGCGTGAGCCTGACGGAAGTCGCCGGTGGATGCCTGTGCTGCGTGAACGGCGTGCCATTCCAGGTGGGTCTGGGTCGACTCCTTCGCCAAGCAAAGCCGGACCGCTTGTTCATCGAACCCTCTGGCCTTGGCCATCCTGCCGAGCTGCTCGATCAACTGGCAGGCCCACCGTGGCGAGACGTGTTAGCGCTGCAGCCCAGCGTGGCGGTCATTGATGGGCCGGCGCTGCTGCGTGGCGAAAAGCTCCCGGTGAGCCAGACGCAATCGCTGCAGCGTTGTGGCTTGCTGGTGATAAACAAGAGCGAAGATTTAGGGCAAGCCGAACGACGGGCAGTGCAAGCGCTGCTGCCAGCGATACCGATCTGCTGGACGCAACAGGGCCAGCTGCCGATCACGGAGTTGCCGGGCATCGCTCAGCGCGCTGGGCACGCGGTGACCATGCCTGCGTTGCCCTCCTCTATAGCCACCCTTGGCAGTGTCTGGCTCGACCCGCGGCAACCGCTCTGCCAGAGCCAGGGAAATGCCGAAGGCTGGAGCATCGGCTGGCGTTGGCATCCCAGCCAGCGCTTTGATTTGGAGCGGGTAACAGCATGGCTGGAATCGCTGGACTGGCGCCGTGCCAAGCTGGTTATACAGGGTGCACAGGGCTGGCAATCACTTAACGCACTGGGTGGCCAAAGCCTGGTCTTCAGGCCCAGCGAATGGCGCAAGGATTCTCGCCTCGAGCTGATTTTCGCAGAGCCTCAGGATGAAAAACGTTTGAATGACGCGATGCTCGCCTGTCGTCTATGAGCTGTACGCCTACTCGCCTCGACGGCGCCATTCGTCCATCTGGATGATCTGCCCTGAATCCTGACGCGCGGGAAACGGATGCGCCTCCATTTCGATGGGGCCCTGGCGTCCACCAAACATCACGATGCTGCCCTGATGGCGCTGCTCGCCAGTCACCGTGAACTCGAAACCGTAGACCCGCGCGAAGCGGCGATGACCGCGCGCATCACGAATCAGCGCGAGACGGCGAAAGGCTACGTTCCCATCGAGCAGTTCTACATCCATCTTTTTACAATGCTGCCGCACCGCGATGAGCGCCCTTTCGCGAATGCCGTGGGAGTGCCACAGCCAGGCGCCAGCGGAAAGCAACAGGAGAAAAACGAACAGGTTGCCGAGGGTCATCATGCGTGCGGCAGCCAGCTGCCGGCGCACGGCCGGGGCGTGATGGCCGAGACGTCCATCAACTCTCCAGCCAAACGTCGCGCGCCCAGTGCCAGACCGACTCCCAGCTTTCGTCCGTCATTTCATGCTCGCTGCCATCGAACAGCATGACCTCACCTTCGAGATCGACTACATAAAAGTCCGGCCCGTCCTGGCAGAGAGGTAGCAGATCTCGCTCCACGCCTGCGTCCCAAGCGCTCGCGGCCACTTCGGGCAGATAGGTATGCGATTGCGGATCGACAGCAGTTACCGGTTCCAGACGCCCATAGATCACATCGCTGACGGTGAGCAGATACTCGCGCAGACCAAAGGGTAAGTTGATTAGCAACTCCTCCTCGACCTCGACCAACCGGTCATCGTCCGGCAACTCGAGCGGTACCGGTACCGGCTCGCTTAGCTCACGCAGCTGCTCGATCACTTCCTCCATGACGGTCCCCCTTTGACGGTCTTAAGAATGCGCCGTTTATACAAGCCCTCGCATTGGCTAGCCAGTACCAGTCGCGCTAAAGTATTTGCCGTTTTGAAATAATGGCGCACCGGCAGGTTTCGCAGCTAATCATTAATCCGTCTTGCAGTCTCAGACCATAAGGTAGCAACCGCAATTGGTGCCTGCTCGTCGCCATTAGCCCGTACCGGGGCCGACAGGAGAAATTGTGGCATCCATCGAAGATCAAGACATGCTCGCCAAGGCCATTGCCCAATGCGGCGATGAGCCCATCCATATCCCCGGCAGCATTCAGCCCCACGGCTTTCTGCTGGTGCTTAGCGAGCCAAAACTGACGATTACCCAGGCCAGCGAAAACGTTCGTGAATGGCTTGGCGTCGATGCGCAAATGCTACTGGGTCAGCCTCTGACGGAACTCATCGGTGACTGCGGCTTTGCCGAAGGGCTCGCCAGTCTGACTGACGATGACCACAATCCCTTTCATCTGCGAGACATCAATTTCAACCTGCCTGGCCGAAGCAACCATCCGCCGCTGGCTCTTATGGCGCACCGTTACCACGGCAAGCTGATCGTCGAATTCGAATCAGCCGGCAGCCCAGGCGCGGCATACGACAAGCTATACCCCTTGATGCGCACTTTCGTCGTGCAGCTGCAGGAGGCGCAAGACCTTCAATACATCTGCCAACTGGCCGTTGATGAGGTCAAGCGCATCACCGGGTTCGGTCGGGTCAAAGCCTATCGGTTCGACGCCCAGGGCAACGGCCATGTGTTGGCAGAACAGGCTGACGAAGGTTATCCGCATTATCTGGGCCTGTGCTTTCCCGCCTCGGATATCCCGCCACAGGCACGCCAACTCTACTGCAACAACCTGATCCGCGTGATCCAGGACGCCAATTACAAACCCTCTCCGGTGGTACCCACGCTCACCCCCGACGGAGAGCCGCTGGACCTGAGTTTCGCCTCGTTGCGCAGCGTGTCGCCGGTTCACCTGCAATACATGCGCAACATGGGCACGCTGGCTTCGATGTCGATCTCCATCGTCATTCAGGGGCGCCTGTGGGGTCTGATCTCCTGCCACGATGCCAGGCCTCGCCAGGTCAACTACCAGACCCGAACAGCCTGCGAACTCCTTGGGCGCATTATGTCGCTGCAAATCGAAGCCAAGGAAGCAGCAACCCTGGCGCAGCGCAAGCTCGAACTCCGACGGCAGATCGTCGAAATGCTCTCGTCAATGGCCGACCGCGACAGCGTTATTGAAGGCTTCAAGTGCCTGCCGAAGGTCGTACTGGATTTCGCCGGTGCGGTCGGTAGCGCCATCGTCTCCGGCGAACACTCCGAACCGGTGGGCGAAACGCCGCCGGCAGCCTTACTGGTGCGACTCACTCATTGGCTATCCCAGCAGCGCGACCAGCTGGTGTTCAGCACTGACTGCGTCAGCCGAGATGTACCGGCTATCCCCGAACTGGCCGAGCACTGCGCCGGCTTGCTGGCGATTTCCATTTCCCGACTGCACCCCCATTACCTGATCTGGTTCCGACGCGAACAGATCAAGACGGTCAATTGGGCCGGTCAGCCAGAGAAACGCATCGACAGTCAGGGCACCCTCTCTCCACGCCACAGCTTCGCAAGCTGGCAGGAGACCGTACGCGGCTATGCCTCACCTTGGCAGCAAGTAGAGTTGGAGGGCGCGCTGGAGCTGCGTACCGCGGTGCTCGGTATCGTTCTGCGCAAGGCAGAAGAAATGGCCCAGCTGGCGGGCGAGCTGCGCGAAAGTAACAAGGAACTGGAGTCGTTTTCATACAGCGTTTCGCACGACCTGCGGGCGCCGTTGCGGCATATTGCCGGGTACGCCGAGCTGCTCGGTGAGCTTGAAGGCAGCAAGCTCAGCGAACGTGGCCTGCGCTTTCTGGACAATATCGGCGATGCGGCCCGATTTGCAGGAACCCTCGTCGACAACTTGCTGAGCTTTTCCCAGATGGGCCGCGCCGCGCTGCGCTTGTCCGATGTGAATCTTTCCGCGCTGGTTGAATCCATTCGTCAGGAAATGGCACCGGACTGCGACGGCCGCGAAATAGAATGGCAGGTTCATCCCCTGCCTATCGTGGTCGCCGACGCTGCTTTCATCCACATGGCGTTGCGCAACCTGATCTCGAACGCGATCAAGTACAGCCGCAAACGCGAGCGCGCGATCATCGAAATCGGCGCCGAAGAGCGCGCTGAAGAGATCATCGTCTACGTTCGCGACAACGGCGTGGGCTTCAACATGCAATACGCCAACAAACTGTTCGGCGTCTTTCAGCGCCTGCATCGCATGGAAGAATTCGAAGGCACCGGGATTGGTCTGGCCAGCGTGCGCCGAATCATCGAACGCCATGATGGTCAGGTCTGGGCCAATGGCGAGGTCAACCAGGGCGCAACCTTCTTCTTTTCGCTCCCCAGACTTACCTACGCGTCACCCATTTAGTACGGGACTCTAAATGCTCAAACCGATTCTGCTGGTAGAGGACAATCCACACGATCTCGAGCTGACCTTGGTTGCGCTCGAGCGCAGCCAGTTGGCCAATGACGTGATTGTCATGCGTGATGGTGCCGATGCGCTGGATTACCTGCTCCGCCGCGGCGATCACGCCGAACGCGCCGATGGCAACCCAGCCGTGCTCCTGCTGGACCTGAAGCTGCCCAAGGTCGACGGGCTGGAGGTGCTGAAGACCGTACGCGACACGCCTGATCTACGCAGTATCCCAGTGGTGATGCTCACCTCCTCTCGTGAAGAGCCCGATCTGGTCAGGGCTTATGAACTCGGAGTGAACGCTTACGTGGTCAAGCCGGTCGAATTCCGAGATTTCGTCGCCGCCATCTCCGATCTGGGGATTTTCTGGGCCGTGCTAAACGAGCCGCCACCCGGATCGCTGCGGTTGCAGCGCCAACTTCGGGATCGCAAGAGCAGCGAGGAGCCGAGCTAGAACGCTCATGCTTAAGGCTCCTAAGCAGAACTCCTTTCAAGTAGTGCGGTATCCGCGACAGGATGGTTATGCCGGCGACAACACCTATCTGCGTCCTGTTTGTTGAAGACAGCCCGCACGACGCTGAACTGGCGCTCGTCACGCTCGAAAGGAGCGGCTACACCGTCGATAGCGAAGTGGTTTTCGACCACGCGGGGGTTGTCGAAGCCTTGCAACGTCGCTCCTTCGATCTGATTCTTTCTGACTTCATTCTCCCCGGTTATTCCGGCAGCCTGGTATTGCAGGAAGCCAGGCAGCTCGCACCCGAAACCCCCTTTATCTTCCTATCCGGCGTATTCGGTGAAGAGCATGCTGTAAACATGATGCGCTCAGGTGCGGTCGACTATGTGCTCAAGCAGAACCTGGGATTTCTGCCGAAGGCAGTCGAGCGGGCCCTCAGCGAGGTGCAGGAACGGCGCGGGCGCTTGCGCGCAGAAGAAGCGTTGCGTGAGGTCGAGGTAAGGGCCCGATTGGCAATCGATGCTGCCGGGCTCGGCATGTGGGATTACGAACCACAAAACGGCACGATGATCCTGGACCGGCGCTGTCGGAGCATGTTCGGCTTGCCGGGCGAGGCGCCGGTGAACATCCAGGTATTCGAGTCGCTGTGCCACCCCGACGACTTGCAGCGTATGCGCGAGCATATCTGGGACGCCATCAGCACCGACGATGGCGACAAGGAATACACCACCGACTATCGGATCATGCTTGAGTGCGGCCAGGTCCGCTGGTTCGAAACACGCGGTCAGGCGTTTTTTGAAGACGGACTGTGTAAACGCTTCATCGGTGTAGTGATGGACGTGACCGAGCAGCGGCTGGCGACCGAAGCGCTCAAGCGCATGAACGAAACCTTGGGTGAGCGGGTGGAAGAGCGCACCCGGGAACGTGACCGCACCTGGGAGCTGTCCAGAGACCTGCTTGCCGTCATGCGGTTCGACACCACCGTGGTTGCGCTCAACCCCGCCTGGGAAGAAGCGCTTGGCTGGCCGCGTGAACAGCTGCTCAATACGCCGTTGTGGTCGCTGGTTCATACCGATGACCTCACAGCGACTCACGCAGAAACCGAACGGATTCGCAGCGGCAACGTCACCGACCGTTTCGTCAACCGCATGCAACATTGCGATGGCAGCTACCGCTGGCTGTCCTGGACTGCGGTACCGGAGGCGGGAATGATGTACGCCGCCGCGCGCGACATCACCAGCGAAATTGCAGCGGTGGACAAGCTCGCTGCGGCCAACCGGGAATTGACCGAACAGATCAAAGAGCGCGAGCGCATCGAAGCCACCCTGCAGCAGATGCAACGGCTCGAGGCGGTTGGCCAGCTTACGGCGGGCGTCGCACATGACTTCAACAATCTGCTGACGGTGATCCTGACCAGCGCCAGCTTCCTCAAGAATGATCTGGAACGAGGCGCGCCACTGGCTAAATCGCTCAGCCGCCTGCAGTACATTCAGGAATCCGGCGAACGCGGCGCAACCCTGACCAGTCAGCTGCTTGCGTTCGCTCGCAGACAGCAACTCGCCCCCAAAGCTGTGGACCTGAACGACACACTGGTCGGTCTCTTGAGCCTGTTGCACAGCACCCTTGGCGGTTCCGTGACCATCGAAACCGACACCCGTGCCGGGCTCTGGCACGCGCTGGTCGACCCTACACAGATCGAGATGATCATCCTCAATCTCGCCATCAACGCACGCGACGCCATGGGCTCCGGCGGCTGCCTCACGCTGCGTACCGACAACGCGGTGATTACCGCACCAGCGGAGCGGGCCGAAGAACCTGGGCCAGGGGAGTACGTCGTCCTCTCGGTGAAGGACACCGGTTCAGGCATGAGCGACGAGGTGCTGCAAAAAGCTTTCGAGCCCTTCTTCACGACCAAGGAAGTGGGCAAAGGCTCAGGGCTCGGTTTGGCGCAAGTGTTCGGTTTCGCCAAGCAATCCGGTGGCGGAGCGCGCATCGAGACTGAGCTGGGCGTCGGTACCACAGTGATGGTCTATCTGCCTCGAGTGACCGCACCGGAACGCAGCCTCGGCGTCCCGGACCATGAGCTGGGCACGCCCGTCGACGACGCCTCGCATAAAGTGCTGCTGGTCGACGACGATCACGCCGTGCGCGAAGTAACCGCACAGATGCTGAGCAATCTAGGCTACGCAGTGGTTCAGGCTGACGGTGGTCGTATGGCCTTGGAGATGCTCGAACAGGGCGCGGCGGTGGATCTGCTGCTCGCAGATTTCGCCATGCCAGGCATGAACGGGGGTGAACTCGCCCGTGCAGTCTCGTCTCGCTATCCCAAGCTGCCCGTGGTGTTCATCACCGGGTACGCCGAGCTTGGCGAACTGGGTATGGGTAGCTCGACCATCATCCAAAAGCCCTTTCGTGAAGAACACTTGGTGCGAAAGCTGAGCATGGTTCTGAAAGAAAGCAGCTCGGCCTGATGGACAGTGTGCGAAATCGTCTACGCGCAGCCACCGCGCTTCAGCATGAACGCGTCGACGCTGCCTTTTCGGCCTATCAGCTGGATCAGACCGATGGCTACCGAGCCTTTCTACAGGCCCATGCGCAAGTGCTCATCCCGTTAGAACTCACGCTGGAGCAGGCGGGCATCGAAACGATGCTCAATGACTGGTCCCAGCGCAGCAGGCGTCAGGCATTGCTTGCAGATCTGCAGGCGTTGGGCTGTACGGAACCTAATTCAGCGCAGGCTGACACAGCCCCCTCATCCGGTTGGTGCTGGGGCGCAGCTTACGTCATTGAAGGGTCTCGCCTGGGTGGACGCGTACTGGCGCGACGCGTGGCAGAAGCCAACCCCTCCGCCCCGCTACGCTATCTAAGTCACGGCAACGCAACGCCGTTTTGGCCGAGCTTTCTTCACGAGCTGGAACAGCAGGCAGGGGCCTGCGATTGGTCCGAGGTGCTGGCCGGTGCGCATGCATCCTTCGAATGCTTCCTGAGCGCAGCCCGGTCGAACAGGCCGTAAAAGCAGAAAAGCCCTTTCGGGCTTTTCTGCTTACGTGGTGGTTTACAAATAATTCTGACAATTTCAGCCCCTTGGATCAGGGGCTGGGCCCGCTTTGAAGTTAGCATTGAGATAATAATATTTCGACAATTCGCATGGTGAGAACGATTAGATGCAGGATTTTTGCCAAAATATTCTGACAAATCTCAACACCCAAAGAGCGTAAACGGTTGGCTACCAGAATTTCCCGCCAGAGTAAGCTCACTACGGTAAGCAGTTTCGCGGGATTCGGATGCACCCGCTCTGAGGCCAGCGAGTGTTTACGATCAGCTCGCAAATCGTCTGCTGGGTCTGTTCTTCGGAATCGCGCCGGATGATAAACCTTCCACCGTTGCAGATTTTGTCATCGTAGGGCCACGCTTCGAAGGCTGCTTCCTCGCATCACTTGAATATTCTAGCGTCTGTTACTCCACAGGCCTTCGCTGTACACATACCGACCCATGTCATGGCGATTTGCTGGTCACTTAGGAGCTCGGGCTTCGACCTGCGGACCTCCTTCATTCCTCCCGCAGCCTCGGGGTACGCAAACATCCCACCGAATTTCGTCACGCCATGCTTGAAGTTGAAAGTATTGATATCATATGGACCAAAATGTCTAAACACTGACCTTAGAGGTAATGATAAATGTCCCGACTGGCAGAGTACCGTAAACTGGAAGAGCAATTGAAGTCGCAAATGGCCGAACTTGAGGCCATGAGAAACGACAAGAGCCTTAAAAAGGATATGGAATTTGAAGATAAGCTTCGCTCGCTGATGGGTGAATACAGCATTACTCTACCTAGTTTGATCAATATTCTTGACCCGCAGTTTGGGACTCGTCGCGCTCCGGTTCAGCAAGGCCCGACACCACGCCGTGCTCGTCAGGTCAAGACATACAAGAACCCTCACAGCGGTGAAATAGTTGCGACCAAAGGTGGCAATCACAAGGTCCTGAAAGGCTGGAAAGCAGAATATGGAACGGATGAGGTCGAAAGCTGGATCCAGTGATAGCTTAGATCCCTCTGGTTTCAATAAGAGATCTAATTAAGGCCTCTTAAGTTACGCATGAATATGCATTGGCCGATCCGCCGAGCAGCACAAAGCAGTACGCCACGGATTAGCAGAGGTGGCCCGCTAGTTATATTGGCCATATCGCAAATCGCTAAATAGCGTGATTTTTAAAAGCCTGGCGCCTCGATCAGATAGCCCATTCCGCGAGCAGTTTGTATCAGCTTCGGCTCGAACTCATCATCAATCTTTGCCCTTAACCGGCGTACCGCCACCTCGATTACATTGGTATCGCTATCGAAGTTCATGTCCCATACTTGGGAGGCGATAAGTGACTTTGAGAGCACTTCCCCGCGACGCCTAAGCAATAGCTCAAGAAGTGCGAATTCCTTTGCAGTTAGGTCTATGCGTTTCCCCGATCGCGTAACCCGTCGTCTCAGCAAGTCCATCTCAAGGTCGAGGAGCTTGAGTATCGTTTGGTTGGGAGCATGGCTGCCGCGGCGAAGCAGCGTGCGTATCCTGGCAAGCAGTTCGGAGAAAGCAAACGGCTTGATGAGATAATCATCAGCGCCCAACTCCAATCCCTTTACTCGATCCTGAACCCCGTCTCGGGCGGTAAGGAATAGCACTGGAACGTCATTACCGGCAGCGCGGACATTCTTTAAAACCTGCCACCCATCCAAGCCAGGCATCATCACATCTAAGATGAGCAGGTCGTATTCCCCGTGAAGCGCATGCTGAGCAGCATCAGTCCCGTTCTCTACTCGATCGACAGTGAAGCCGGCCTCCGTGAGCCCCTGCTGTAGGTAGGTGCCTGTTTTCGGCTCGTCTTCAGCAACAAGAAGCTTCATAAGGTACTCCTGCAAGCATTTAGAACAGTGTGGCGGTTGTCGGTCCTTGCATCCAGTACCTTACAGAAACGTAATGCTCGCATCATCTGTCTGACAGCTTCTAGCGTTAACGTCTACACCAGCAGTTGCCCCCACACTCTGCTTTTTGGCCATTTCCATGCTCCTTTGGCCTATTGGCGCCTTGATGGCGCCTTTTTTTTTGCATGCTGGAACAGAACCTATTTACAGCAGGTAAAGATGCCATACACGCAACCTGCGCTTTCGCTTGTACTCACTTCTTCTGCGTTACTGACGAAACCGTAATGTTTCGATCAGGTTTCTGACAGGGACACTCGGTTAGCTTACACACAAGCCCAAGCCTCTGTTAATGGAGCTGCGCTGGGTCTCCCGTATCTTCGTAAACAAAGGTAAAAAGTCATGAAACTTTTCAAATCCCTTTCTGTACTGCTCGCCATCGCAGCAAGCTCTTCCTATGCAATGGCAGAAGGTGGTGGTGATCGTACCTTTGCTCGTATGGAGCAGGCTCGCCAAGTAGCGATCGCTAGTTATCAGGCTGACCAGAACGACCAAGCCCAGGAGCTAGCCGCGAAGGAAACTTCAGCGAAGCACGCTCATGCTAATTGCTGAAGCGAAACCGTACGCAGATTTGACTGCGCAGCTCTTAACTGTGGCAGCTTCTGCGATGTTATAGCTGCCACGGTGCTGGTATAGGCAGAAATGTTTGTAGAACCGGCGAAGCCGTTATAGCTACTTCGAACCATGGCTCGTCAAAAACCTAACCTAATATCTTCGCACCGAGCAGACCAAGTTTATACTGGCTAGTAGGTTACAACCCTCTTGAGCGGCTAAGATTTGATAATTATCCAATCTCATGAGGCCTTCTAGACTGCCCGCAAAGCCTGGAAAGATCCGCTGAAAAGCAGTGAATGAGCAACAAACTGCTAATGAACTGCTAGATTATGGCCGGACCTTTTTAGCGGCTCTTATCCAGCCCGCGGTTTAAGTAAAGCCAGCTAAAGTGACCGGAACTCTGATCGCAGACGTTTTCGGGGCGCTTTAAACTTACAAAAATGTAATCACGCGTTTTTCTTCGGCATGCCATATTTACGAATAATGGCGAGTCGCTTGATAAGACAGACCGTGCGCGAGCTTCTAAGATCGATTAACGCTGGCAACACCAACCCTAAAGGCTGGTTTCGGCTTGGCTCCTTAGCTTGATTGGAACGTACACATGCAACGTAAAACCTCTAGGCGAACCTTTGTTAAAGGCTTGACTGCCGCAGGCCTCCTTGGCGGTCTTGGCTTGTGGCGAGCTCCGGTCTGGGCAGTGAGTAGCCCAGGCCAGCCCAGCGTACTAACCGGCACGGAGTTCGATCTGCTGATTGGGGAGACGCCGGTCAATATCACCGGCGCGGCCCGGACAGCGATGACTATCAATGGGACCATCCCAGGGCCGCTTCTACGTTGGCGTGAAGGGGATACCGTCACGCTGCGCGTCAGGAATAAGCTGAGCGAAGATACATCGATTCACTGGCACGGCATGATCCTGCCGGCCAACATGGATGGCGTGCCTGGATTGAGCTTCCACGGCATCGCTCCCGATGGCATGTATGTATATAAGTTTCAGGTTAAACAAAACGGTACTTATTGGTACCACAGTCATTCAGGCCTACAAGAGCAGGTTGGTGTTTATGGCCCGTTGGTCATTGATGCTAAGGATCCCGAACCGTTCAGCTATGACCGCGACTATGTCGTCATGCTGACCGATTGGACCGATGAGGATCCCGCTCGAATCCTTTCTAAGCTCAAGAAGCAGTCAGATTATTACAACTTCCACAAGCGCACCGTCGGAGACTTCATTAACGACGTGAGCGAAGACGGCTGGGCCGCTACGATTGCGAATCGGAAAATGTGGGCTCAGATGAAGATGAGTCCCACCGACCTCGCCGACGTAAGCGGTTACACCTATACCTATCTAATGAACGGCCAAGCACCAGACGGGAACTGGACCGGTATCTTTAAGCCCGGCGAGAAGCTTCGCCTGCGGTTCATCAATGGCTCGGCCATGAGCTATTTCGATGTCCGCATTCCAGGGCTGAAGATGACTGTAGTCGCAGCCGATGGCCAATACGTCAACCCAGTTAGCGTCGATGAATTCCGCATTGCCACGGCAGAAACCTACGATGTGATTGTGGAGCCTGCTACCAAGGAGGCTTACACGATCTTCGCTCAATCGATGGACCGCACAGGGTACGCCCGAGGCACGCTGGCGATTGCCGAAGGGCTAAGCGCTGCTGTTCCAAAAACCGATCCTCGACCAATAATCACTATGGACGACATGGGAATGGATCACGGCAGCATGGGCGGTATGGCGGGCATGGACCATGGCGAGGGCATGCAGGGCGACATGAGTGGGATGGACCATAGCAACATGTCCAGCATGAACCACGGTGACATGCAAGGGATGGGCGGCATGGGCGCAATGGCCGGAATGGATCACAGCAAAATGGCTGGGATGTCTGGGATGGACCACTCTGCAATGGCCGGGGTGAGCGCAGCTATGCAATCGCACCCGCCCTCTGAGTCCAATAACCCGCTGGTGGACATGCAGACCATGAGCCCAACGCATAGGCTGAATGATCCAGGTATTGGCTTACGAGACAACGGCCGCCGAGTCCTGACCTATGGCGACTTGAGAAGCACTTTCCCGGATCCGGACGGCCGTGAGCCAAGTCGAACAATAGAACTCCATCTCACCGGCCACATGGAGAAGTTCTCCTGGTCATTTGACGGCATAGAGTTCTCTGATTCGGAACCCCTGCGGCTCAAATATGGAGAGCGGGTACGCATCACTTTGGTCAACGACACCATGATGACCCATCCAATTCACCTCCACGGTATGTGGAGTGATCTTGAAGATGAGAATGGGCAGTTCATGGTTCGCAAGCACACGATCGACATGCCTCCAGGTTCGAAGCGCAGCTACCGCGTAACAGCTGATGCGCTCGGTCGCTGGGCCTATCACTGTCACCTACTGCTTCACATGGAAATGGGCATGTTTCGTGAAGTCCGAGTGGATGAATAAGAGGAACCTTATATGGGAAATTCTATGAAGCGTAAAACTCTTATCGGCAGCGCTCTTATGTTTAGTTTGCTGGGCGTAATGAATATGTCAGCTGCGTTTGCAGAGCAAAAGCATGATCAGCACAAGCAATCATCGGCTTCATCGCAGAATCAAGGCAACAAGCCGGCATCTCAGACACAAGGCACCTCTAACTCAAAAATGAACCACGGCGACATGGATCATGGCTCGATGGACCATGGAGAAATGGAGCACGGCAAGATGGATCATGACCCCAAGGCCACTGATACTGAGGTGGATTCGCACCATGACCACTAGACTTTCTCGCTTTGCTCTGATTGCGCTCGGAGTTTCGTTGAGCGCAGCGGCTGGAGGGACAGCCAACGCTGCCGAGATGATGGATCACTCGATGCATCAAACCCCTCCCACTGAGGCAGCTCAAGCCCCTGCATCTTCAGCCAAGCCCGCAGCTAAGAATCATGGCTCCGGTGGGCAAATGGACCACTCCGCAATGGGTCATGGTGCGATGGACCATAGCAAGATGAACCATGGCCAAATGAAGCATGACGATACGCTCGAAATGCCCGGCATGGTTCATCCCTCGTTCATTCCAGTATTGACCGATGCGGATAGAGAAGCGGCTTTCCCTGGTCTTCAAGGTCATACGGTCCATGACAAGTATCTGGCCTGGTTTCTTCTGCTAGATCAACTTGAGTACCAGAACGCAAATGAAGGTAGCACCCTCAGTTGGGAAGCTACTGCCTGGGTTGGTGGCGATATCAATCGATTCTGGTTTCGCTCGGAAGGTGAGCGAACGAATGGCGTTACTGAAGACGCGGAAATTCAGGCGCTCTACGGGCGTGCCATCAGCCCCTGGTGGGATGTGGTAGCAGGTGTTCGCCAGGACTTTAAGCCAGAGTCGCCGCAGACGTGGGCGGCTTTAGGCGTCCAGGGGATGGCTCTGTATGGGTTTGAGGCGGAAGCCACCGCCTTCGTCGGTGAAGGTGGGCAGACAGCAGCACGTTTTGAAGGCGAGTACGACATTCTCCTCACTAACCGGCTCATCCTCCAACCGACTGCCGAGCTCAATTTCTATGGCAAGGACGATCCTGCACACGGAGTGGGCGCTGGTCTCGCAAATACAGAGGTGGGGCTCCGCCTCCGATACGAAATCGTTCGTGAGTTCGCACCGTACATCGGCGTCACGTGGAGCCGGGCATACGGTAATACCGCTGATATGGCGAGAGATGACGGCGAAGACCTAGATGAGGCGCGGTTCGTTGCTGGCATCAGGCTTTGGTTTTAAGGTCCCTCGATGAAAAGAATAATTATTAGCTTCGCTGCCTTCTGTGCTCTAGGCCTGTTGGTAGTGGCCGGAGTTGTTTTCTCAGGACTGATTAGCGTTGCCGCGGATGATCCTCATACGGGAGTCGTGCACGCATTCCTGGAAACTGCTCGCAATCGCTCGATTGAGGCTCGCTCCGAAGACATAGCCGTGCCATCTCTCGACGATGAAGACCAAATCCGCGCCGGGGCGGGGAACTACGACTCGATGTGTGTGGGTTGTCATTTGGCGCCAGGCATGGCTGAGACCGAGCTAAGCAATGGCCTTTATCCCGCTCCTCCCAGCCTGGCTGAGGCGGGGCTATACGATGACCCAGCAAAAACATTTTGGGTCATCAAGCATGGCATTAAGGCCACTGGGATGCCCGCGTGGGGTAAAAGCATGGCTGACCCGTACATCTGGGGAATGGTGGCTTTTCTGCAGAAGCTTCCTGAGTTAGATGAAGGAGCGTATCGAGCACTCGTTGCGTCTAGCGGTGGTCACCAGCATGGTGGTGGGGAGACCCCAGCTGGGCATAGTGAGCAACACGGCGAGATGGCCTCGGGCGACCACCATCAGGGCGACAGTGGCGGCTCGGATCACCATGGCTCCAGCAGCACAGGTGGAGCATCCGGCCAATCAGGCTCCGGTCATCATGGTAATAACGAAAGCGATGACCATCATGCGTCCGAGGAGCCCCAGGCGGTTGAGCACAGCAATGGCAGTGACAGTGCCGATGCGGAAGGCAAATCCCCTTCAAAAAACCATGTGCACGCAGACGGGAAGCAACACGAGCACTAACATCCGGTATATGTGTGCCTATGCGGTTCTGATCGAGGCTCTAAGAAAGGCGGTTCAGCAAGCAGAGGATCGGCCCTAGGCCATCCTAGTCGACGCAACGGTACCGGAGGGCTTTGCAATTGCTTCCTTCCTAAAAGTTAGGCCGCAAGGCCAGTAACTTACCTAGTTAAGCGGCTTGCGCTCCGGCCGTTCCCCAACGAATACTCCCAGTCGTGGCGACAGGAAGCTCCCTCATTTTCAACTCAATCATCTCGAACAGACTAGCGAAGCCGTACAGGCAATCTGACGGCCACATCGCCACCAACTGCGCCCGCAGATCCCCGGTGCGGTTGGACTTACCTTACAACATTGTAATGAGGTTTTTCGAAACGGGCTCGGTAGGAGCGTGTCGTAATTCAGTGTCTGCTAACAGGCTGTTGAGCCATATCGGCCAGTAAGCAAACGACGAAATACAACTATCGAACCCTGGAGAACGTAAATGACAAACTCAATGTTCGCATCCTGTATCCAAGCTTGTTCGAACTGTGCCCTAGTGTGCGAAATGTGCGCCTCTGCTTGCCTACGCGAGGATGATGTAAAAATGATGGCTCGCTGCATCGAGCTTGACCGCGACTGCGCGGACATTTGCAGGTTGGCTGCCACACTGATGAGCCGCGAAAGTGAATATGCTAAGGAGTTCTGCGCCCTTTGCGCCAAGATCTGCCGTGCATGCGGAGAGGAATGCGCGAAGCATGAAATGGATCATTGCCAAGAGTGTGCGAAGGCGTGCATGAACTGCGCTGAGGAATGTGAGCGAATGGCAGGATAACATCCGTAACTCACTGCTCTGGCACTACTAAATTGGGAGTGTCAGAGCCCCTCGAAGAATAAGAAAAGCCATGGTGCGCTTAATGTTCGCGCCTCCATGACATATCGAAAAAGTGCGTACGATACCCGCAACTGCCAAGAGCGAATCAATCCCTGTCCAGCAGCATTTCATTCCAAAGCGAAATACGATAGTGAATCGCCCCGGGTTTCGTGGAGGCCTCAACTCTTGAGAAGATGAGGCTATGAGAAAGACTACGACCTACTCCCCCGAAGTCCGTGAACGTGCTGTGCGCATGGTTCTGGAGCACCTGAACGACTACCCCTCCGAGTGGGCGGCCATTGAGGCCATCGCCCCGAAGATTGGTTGTGCAGCGCAAACCCTGCATGGCTGGATTCGTCGCCACCAGACTGATGCCGGTCAGCGTCCTGGGCCGACCACCGAAGAGCGCGAACGCATCAAAGCCCTGGAGCGTGAGAACCGTGAGTTGCGCAAAGCCAACGAGATTCTGCGCCTGGCCAGTGCGTATTTTGCCCAGGCGGAGCTCGACCGCCGCACCAAGTCCTGAGGGCATTTGTCGATCAGCATCGTGACCGTCTCGGGGTCGAGTCGATCTGCCGTGTCTTGCAGATCGCCCCGTCCGGTTACCGCCGGCACGCGGCGCAGCAGCGCAACCCGGAACTGCGCTGTTGCCGTGCTCGGCGCGATGACGCGTTGATCTTGGAAATCCAGCGGGTGTGGAACACCAACATGCAGTGCTATGGCGCGGTGAAGGTCTGGAAGCAGCTCCGGCGAGAAGGCATCGAGACGGCCAGATGCACGGTGGAACGGTTGATGCGTCGGGCTGGATTGCAGGGCATTAGGCGCGGCCAGGTCGTGCGGACAACGGTGGCCGGCGACAAGTCGCTCTGCCCGCTGGATCGCGTACAGCGCCAGTTCCATGCCGATCGCCCGAACCAGTTGTGGGTGTCGGACTTCACGTATGTGTCGACCTGGCAGGGCTGGCTGTATGTGGCCTTCGTGATTGACGTGTTTGCGCGGCGGATCGTCGGCTGGCGAGTCAGTACCAGCATGAAGACCGAGTTCGTGCTGGATGCCCTGGAGCAAGCCCTGTATGCCCGTCAGCCACATCGCACGGGTGGCCTGATCCACCACAGCGACCGTGGCAGCCAGTACGTCTCGATCCGCTACACCGAGCGACTGGCAGAGGCCGGCATTGAGCCCTCAGTTGGCAGCAAGGGCGATAGCTACGACAACGCCTTGGCCGAAACAATCAACGGGCTGTACAAGGCCGAGCTGATTTAACGTCAATCATGGAAGAGCCGCGAAGCTGTTGAGATGGCGACTTTGAAATGGGTGCACTGGTACAACCACCAGCGGTTGCTGAGTTCAATCGGCTATATCCCGCCTGCGGAGGCTGAGGCAAACTTCCACCAGCAACAAGCAGGTCAGGCCATGGCGGCCTGACTTTAACGAAACGGCCTCCACGAAACCCGGGGCGATTCAATAGTTACGCGCTAGCAACTCTTACTTAGCCACCGATGATCGCCACCGTAACGGTCTATTCTCTTGCCACTGTCTCCCGATTGAGCGCTGAAAACTAATTGAGTGAATTAGCATGAAAGCTCCTGGCAAAAAGGCGGTCCAACAACAACCAAGCGGGCCATGCGACCTTATTTTGCTGGGAGAAAACGAAAATGGTTTTGCGAATATTCCCATCGCAGCGATTGGCTTTGCTGCTAGTACTGCTCGCCGTTCTGCAACTCAGTGGCTGCGCCGTTTCCCCGCGCCTGAAACCAAGCGACCAGCCAAGCGTTGCTCGCAAAACCTTTGTCATCACTGGTGCCTCCAGTGGCTTCGGCCGCGGCGTGGCGCTCAAGCTTGCCGCTCTGCAAGGCGACGTGGTGCTAGCGGCCCGCCGGACCGACGTGCTCGAAGAACTGGCCGCGCAGATACGCATGGCTGGAGGATCGGCACTGGTGGTGACCACCGACGTGAGCAACCCGAACGAGATGCAGGACTTGGCACGAGCCGCCATCGAGCGTTTCGGCAGGATCGACGTTTGGATTAACAACGCTGCGGTCGGAGCGCTGGGTCGTTTCGAGGACGTTCCCGTCGAGGACCATGCGCGGATCGTGGATGTCAATCTTAAGGGCATGATCTATGGCAGCCACGCAGCCATGCGCCAGTTCAGAGCTCAAGGCTTCGGCACGCTTGTCAACGTGGGCTCAGTCGAGAGCGAGATACCGCTGGCTTATCATGCCTCCTCCGCAGCGACCAAAGGTGGCGTCATAAATCTCGGCGCGGCAATCGCTGAGGAGATTCGCCTGAGCGGTAGCGAGACCATCAATGTCGCCACCGTCATGCCCTGGGCTGTGGACACACCGTTTCTGGGAATCAATTTGCCCTTTCTAGTTCATTGATCAGGGACTTCATTTCTGCGATTTCTCGGCGCTGAGCGTCGATGATTTCGTCAGCTAACTTGCGGACGCGAGGATCTGAAATCTGAGCTCGTTCACTTGTTAGGATTGCTATGGAATGGTGGGGGATCATGGCCTTCATGTAGTCCGTGTCGTCTACCGTCGCTTGCCCACGTACAAGCCATAGTGCAATGGTAAAAGCTACTGCACTTCCTGCCAATATCGCTAGGTTTATTGACTTACGCTTATACATGTTGAGCATGAATGCGAGCATGACTACTGCCATTACCGCGCCCATCACTAATGCCATCCAAGCGCGAGTCTCGCTCCAAAAAACATGCTCGAACGAGTAAGTATTTAAGTACATCACGCCATACATAATGATCGTAGACGTGGCTACCATCGCTGCAAAGCGCCAGTAAGACATTTGCATAGTTAGACCTCTTTAATGATTGCTGCTGGATCGGCGACTCAACGTGTTCGCGCAGCCCTGCTTAGAAGTGGCTTTCGAATGCTCTCCTAAAAACGGACAAGCCGAAGATGATGAGGTTTCGATTTTTTGAGAAGCTTACAAAAATGTAATCATCGACCGCTTTAAGACCGGCTTAAAGCGCTGCCAGCGCTGTACTACGCGTAATGTTCCCCTGAACTAATCAATCGCTAATAGCTTATAAGCAGACAATACCAACGTCGCGCTATGGACCACTGCGCGAAAGAGCGGGCCCACTAAGATGGCCTTCAAGCCTTGAGACCCGACTACTCGGCTTAGCAAGCCCAAAGAGTTATCGTGAGCAATAGAACACTCGGAGAGAACAATTCAGCACCCAGCATATGCCACGTTCTTGTCGAGTGTGACCGCAGGGTTAGTATTCGCACATTAGATGTGTGGCGGCTAAGACGGCTGGGTGTAGCTGGCTCCAAAACTGAGCGGCGAGGTTATTCTGTCCCAAGCCGCGCCTTTCGTGGCGCGCGGGACCTCACTCACTTTGAAACAACAGACCTTCGATTCGATCATGTTCTTCCGGTGTTGGCAGGGCAGATGAGTCAACATTGCCAATACTATTTGGCTGACCATTTTCTGGTGGGCCAACTTCAGGGTGGTAGGCGCCATCTGCGTCGAAAGCAACCCAGCCGTACAATTCTCGGATGACTTCGGAAGGATGGCCATCTTCCATTGCCACATACCAGTCCGCCAATCGGAAACGCTTACCGGCAAGCTTAGAAGTAGCCATTTCGGCTCGAACCAGCGCCAGATATAGCGGGTGCGGCAGTTCCTCTACGGCGCCGGTTTCGTCGAGCAAGAACGTGAACGAGGCGTGCGACCGTTGCTCTGTAGAACCGGCTCGCTCCTCTTCCTCGCCTAAGGTAAAAACGGGAGCAAAACCGCCCCCCTCTGTTCTGAAGTTGGTCGTCTGGCCTTGGTAGACCCTGGCAGCGTTCCACTGCACCTCGCCAGCATAAGCGTAAGCGCGCAGATCAAACTTCATCGATCGTACCTGAGGGTCGGCGACGATTCTACGCTCGCCAGGAGCTACAAGGGACTGGGCCACGTAGTTTCCGCCAACGATTTCTTCCCAAACGCGCTTGGTGAGCTTGTCTCCTCGGTATGCACCGCGACTACCATACCCGCTGACAGGCTTGAAAAAGAGGCTACGGCGGTTTTGCCACAGGTGCTCTGCATTACCATGCCCGACAGGAACGGTAAGCGGGACGTATTGGGCCAATACGGTTCGGATTTGCTGATCAACGCCAATCTCTTCCAAAAAACGTGCGTTGGTTAGGTCAACCAACCTGCGTTTGTCGGCGTAAAGGGCATAGGCCTGAGGGTGTGGCGTTACCGTCACGACATCAGCCAAATAAGCGCTGCGCAGCGCGCTGCAATTGTCGCCTTCCAGATAGAAATCGGTGAGTCGGTTGTAGACGAGATCCACAGGCTTTCCGTCGACCAAGAGGGACTCGTTGTGAAAGGCCAGATCGGCTGGGTCTGCGATTAGGCAGTCGATTCCTGCTGACTCGAATAACCGCTGAAAAAGAAGGAACTCCGGATACAGATATTGGGCTTGTGGGCTTTCATCCAAGATCACCACGCGCGTGAGCGGACGTTGCTCGCCGCTCGTAGACCATTCCTGGGCGAACATATCCAGAATCGAACGCTCGAAGCCGCCGGGTCCATCCTGACCTGGCGAAAGCCCGACTACGCCGCTGCAACAACTACGCTGCGCGCGGGCGAGCAATACGTTTAGCATCGCTCCGCCCGCATTTGTGTTTATTTCGATGAGCCCAAGCTTGTCATCATCCAGATGGAAGTCGTAGCCAAAGAAGACGCCGCGCGCACCCCGAGGATCATGTCGTGCAATAGGAGGTGCAGAATCCAGAGCATGCTCACGCCAACCGGGCGAACTCACGGTCTGCTCGATGGCCTGAATAACCTCATTAACCTGGCGCAGCCGCAAGGATGAAACAAAGACCGGTCGTGCTGCAAACACATGGGGGCAACGTGACTTCAATAGCTCCGACAGCTCTGAATTCCCAAGCTGTTCGGTCAATGAGTTTACGAGCGCAGCTTGATCTAGGCTTACGCAGAAGCACGCTTCGTTGAGCGCTGCGGCTGTCGAACCGCATTTTCTTGATGAGGACGCTTGCACGTGAAACCTCCAGAACCAAATATACAGGTACGAAAGCCTTGGCCTCCTCCGGTTCAGCCGGGCATTTGTATAAGCGTAGATCAGCGTCGTTGCCAGCACTTTGCCATTAACTAGACATCAGCCTTGGAAGCGTCATTGTGAAAGTCGTGTGCCCCTCAGCTGATTCGCAAGCGATGCGCCCCTTGTGGGCCTCAACAATCGACCGTGTGATAGCCATGCCGAGGCCCGCATTAAGGGTAGTACCTTCGCGCCTTGCGGTATCCACCCTGTAAAATCTGTCGAATATTCGAGTGTGAAGCTCGGCTGGAATAGTAATGCCGCGGTTGGTTATAGCTGTCGAAACCGAGTTACCACTCTCGCTTATTTCAACCCTGATAATGCTGCCTTCCTCTGCATACCGAACTGCGTTCGAGACTATGTTTGAGATGGCCCGTCTTAGCATTGATTTATCGCCATGTACCGACCCATCGCCTGAAAGCGCGATTTCGACCTTCTTGTCCTCGGCTGCGAGCTCGTAATATTCGATAACACTCGTGGTCATCTCAGCCATGCTGGCCCCTTCGGCACTGGGCGTAATCTTCCCATTGTCCGCTTTGGCGAGGAACAGCATGTCATCGACCATCTTTGACATGCGCCTAAGTTCTTCGAGGGCGGAATACAAGATATCCTTGTAGTCGGTATTTTCGCGGTCGCGCAAGAGCGCGACCTCCATTTGGGTCAGCATGCTGTTCAGCGGCGTTCTTAGCTCATGCGCGATGTCCGCTGAGAAACCTGACAACCTGAGGAATGAGTCATCCAAGCGCGAGAGCATTTCATTGAAGTTGTCTACGAGTTCATGAAGCTCGCCTGGCACTGACTCGGTTGGAATTCTGGTATCCAAACAATTGGCAGTTACTGTAGAGGAAGTCTTAGAGAGTTCATCGATCGGTTTTAAACCCTTCCTGATCAGAACCACACCTAAAGCGCCACTCAAAAGTGCACTGACCACCAGCGTATAAGCGAACCATTGCTGAATCATTTCGAAGAAGTGGACTCGATGCGTTACATCCAAAGCCAGATAGATGACTGTGTCTTGCCCTTCGACCCACTGGTTTACTTTTCTGGTAATGCCACTGTACTGATGCCCAGCGAAATTTACTGTCCAACGTTCCTCTTGGATGTCCGTGACAAGTGGTAGCAAGCTCTCAGAGAGATTGTGATGTGAGTAGACTGTCTTGCCGTCTACTACAACTGCAGTTGCGAAGCCAAAGGAGTGCTCAATAACGGCATCGATCCTTGAAGCGGTCTCAGGCCCAAATGCTGAGCTGTTGAGCAGCGTACGCTCTACTGCAGCGGCCTTTTCATTCAGCACTTGTTCATCTTTGCGTTCGAAATGGAGCTGGCAAAAATAATTGAAGCTGATTGCGGCCGCCATCAGCACAACCGTAACCACAAGCATGAAAGCTATCGCCATTCTGCTCGTCAGTGACACTTTTCCCATCAGTACGGTCCTAGTTAGGCCATCACTCACAAGAAAGCAGGCGGGCACCCAGAAAAGGTGCCCGGCCTGCTTCGATCATGTTTGCTCGCACTCTCGTATCCTAAGCAGCGTCTGAATTTTCGCCAGTTTGCGAGTGGCCGGCTTTGGCCCCCTCCATCATTTCACGACACTCTTTCATCATTCCATGCATGTCGCCCATCATTTCCATATGCTTGTCGCCGCTCATCATGCCGGTTTCTGAATGGCTTTGGTCCGATTTATCTACCGCTGCGAAACTCAGTCCGCTCGCCAGGGTGATTGCGATTGCTGTAACGGTGATGGCCTTTCGCATGTTAAATCTCCAAGTTCAGTGGGTTATTCGCTTTTGCTTAATAAGGTGTTTTCGCCAACGTTGGGCTCCTCGGGCTTGTCGCATTTACCGCTAGACATATGCTTCATGCATACGACCATCATCAACAAGCAGGGCAAGAGAAAGAGCAGGCTTGGCAGCGTTGTTGCCAACGCCGCAGTGCTTTGGTTCAGTAGCATGTAGCCAACCACAGCTGCGGTTAACCCCGTTACGACCGGATTGCGCTGCAGTACGCTTTTAATCTTGGATATTATGCCCCTCATCTAACTATCCCTCGGATATTAAGCTTGGCAGATTAGCCATTGTTCACGCCAACTGGGGTGCTCAGAAACTCTACCGTATGGATCTTCCCGTCAGGGGTCTTGACCGTCATCTCATACGTCTGGACTTGGGCGCTTGTTCTATAGTTTTGAATCATTCGAGTCGTGCCGGTCGCGCCAGCAGGTGCGATGCTCAGCACTTGGCCTTCTTTTACAAGCTCCTTAAGGGTGGGCTTTGCTCCTGCCGAGTCATTTAAGCGATTCAGCGTACGTTCGCTTCCGCCTTCGGCCATTGCAAGCGAGGAAGCAACGGTCAGAATAAAAGGAACGATTACTTTGGTTATGCGGTTCATGGTTTGCACCTCTTGGTTAGTTGATGCCTGTAGATTAAAGGCTTGCTACTTACAAGAAGCTGTTGCCAAGGTTACAAAGCTGTAATCCCTCATTTTCGTGTTGGTACGACCGCCGCGCCTGCGGCAGTCGTTTTCAACTTCTACTGCTTTTCGATGCGGGTAATGGTGGAATCCATGCCCTTCGAGGAGAACTCGAATTCGACCTGGTCCCCTTCTTTCAACTTTTGGAGCTGATCAGGCTTCGCTTTGAAGCCCATCGTCATAGAAGGCCAACCCAGCGCTTCGACCGGGCCGTGTGCAATGGTCACGGTGCCGCTCTCGGTGTTTACTTTCTTGACTGTGCCGATGGCTGTAGCGGTCTGTCCCGCCGACTTCTGGTCCATTGGCATGTTCATGCCTTTGTGATCCATCGGCATGCCGTCCATTGGCTCCTTGTCGGCGGCATAGGCGACTGGCACCAGGAAGAGTGAGGCAAGGGTGATGTGCTTAATGTTCATGGATGTTCTCCAGTGGGGTTGGTTGCTTGCTGGGTGGTAACTCGCAATTGCCGGCGGCGCATCAGCAGGTAAGCTGCCGGCAGAACGAACAGGGAGAGCAAAGGGGCGGTGATCATCCCGCCCACCATGGGCGCGGCGATGCGGCTCATGATTTCGCTGCCGGTTCCGCTACCCCAGAGGATGGGCAGCAGACCGGCGATAATCACTGCTACGGTCATGGCCTTGGGGCGCACCCGCTGCACAGCGCCTTCGCGGATTGCGTCGAGCAGTACGCCTTCGCCATGGGCTCCAGCGTTAACCCGATCTGTCCATGCGTTCTTCAAATACAGCAGCATAATGACGCCGAACTCAGCAGAAACGCCTGCCAGTGCGATGAAACCGATTCCTGTCGCTACGGATAGGTTGTACCCGAGCAAATAGAGGAACCAGACGCCACCGGTTAGGGCGAATGGCAGCGTGGCCATGATCAGCAACGCCTCCCCAAAGCGCCCAAACGTGAGGTAGAGCAAGACAAAAATGATGAGCAAGGTAGCCGGCACGACGAGCTTCAGCTTCGCGTTAGCTCGCTCCATGAATTCGAATTGGCCGGAATAGCTGATGCTCATGCCGGATTCGAGCTGGACCCCTTTGCTGATCTTTTCCCTCAGATCGCCCACCACAGCCGCCATGTCGCGGCCACGAACATCGACGTAAACCCAGCCCGACAGCCTTGCGTTTTCGCTTTTAAGCATTGGCGGCCCGTCGGTCACCTGTACTTTGGCCACGGTCCCCAACGTGATCTGGCTGCCTTGCGGCGTGTAGATCGGTAGGTTGCGCAGATCGGATATCGAGTCGCGCCACTCGCGGCCATAGCGGAGGTTGATCGGATACCTGGCGAGCCCTTCCACGGTTTCACCAATGGTTTGACCACCGATGGCACCGGCCACGATCGATTGCACGTCCGCGATATTCAGGCCGTAGCGTGCGGCGGCGACACGATCGATATCCACATCGATATACCTGCCGCCGGTCAGTCTCTCAGCAAGCGCCGAACTGACCCCAGGCACCGTTTTGGCGATTTTTTCCACTGCCTGGGTGGCTTTGTCGATCTGTGCCAAGTCAGTGCCATACACTTTCACCCCGATCGGGCTCTTGATACCCGTCGCCAGCATATCGATACGGTTTCGAATCGGCGGGATCCACAGATTGGCTAATCCAGGTACCTGTACGGTGCGATCCAACTCCTCAACCAGCTTGTCAGGCGTCATCCCAGGGCGCCATTGATCCTTCGGCTTGAACTGAATGGTCGTCTCGAACATTTCCAGCGGGGCGGGATCTGTAGCGGTGTCGGCTCGACCAGCCTTACCGAACACGTGTGCAACTTCTGGAACCGTTTTTATGAGCCGGTCCGTCTGCTGCAGTAGCTCAGAAGCCTTCTGAGCGGAGAGGCCTGGAAGCGCAGTGGGCATATAAAGGAGGTCACCTTCATCCAGCGGGGGCAAGAACTCCCCACCAAGGCGAGAGGCCGGCCACAAGCCTGTCAGGAAGACCAGAACAGCCACCAGCAGAGTCATCTTGGGCCAGCGCAGTACCGCGTCCAGGGCCGGCTTGTAGATCCAGATGAGGCCACGGTTGAGTGGATTACGGTGTTCGTCAGGGATTTTGCCCCTGATCCAATACCCCATGAGCACCGGAACCAGCGTGACAGACAGGCCCGCGGCGGCTGCCATTGCATAGGTTTTGGTGAACGCCAGTGGACCGAACAGCCGGCCTTCCTGCGCCTCCAGGGTGAACACTGGAATGAACGACAGCGTGATGATCAGCAGGCTGAAGAACAATGCCGGCCCCACTTCAACAGCCGCGTCAGTAATGACCTTCCAGTGCTCCTGGCCCTTCAAGGTGGAGTCAGGATGCCGCTTGTGCCAGGCCTCAATGTGCTTGTGGGCGTTTTCGATCATGACGATTGCTGCATCGACCATCGCTCCGATGGCGATCGCGATGCCACCCAACGACATGATGTTGGCGTTGATGCCTTGCCGCTGCATGATCACAAAAGCAATCAGGATGCCGATCGGCAACGACACGATGGCGACCAACGACGAGCGCAGATGCCACAGAAAAATCGCGCAAACCAACGCAACGACAATGAACTCCTCGATGAGCTTGTGCGTGAGGTTTTCAACGGCACTGTCGATCAGCTTGCTACGGTCGTACGTCGTGACGATTTCGACGCCTTGGGGCAGGCTCGCTTTCAGCTCATCCAGTTTGGTCTGAACGGCAGCGATGGTTTCCCGAGCGTTCTTGCCGCTCCGCAGGATCACCACGCCGCCGACTACCTCACCTTCACCGTCAAGCTCGCTGATGCCCCGGCGCATTTCCGGGCCGAGTTGGATATGCGCAACGTCCCCTAGCGTCACTGGCACGCCGCCGTCGAGACGCAAAGGAATGGCTCGAAAGTCTTTGAGTGTCTTGAGATACCCGGTCGCACGGACCATGAACTCGGTTTCTGCGAGTTCCAGAACACTCCCGCCGGTTTCACGGTTGGCTTCATCGATCGCCTTTGCAATCTGCTGCTGCGTCACGCCCCTGCTTGCCATGCGCACGGGATCCAGTACGACCTGATACTGCTTGACCATCCCGCCTATGGGCGCGACTTCCGCCACGTTGGGCAGTGTCTTGAGCTCATAGCGCAGGAACCAATCTTGCAAAGAGCGCAGCTGCGAGAGGTCATGTTTGCCCGTTCGGTCTACCAAAGCATATTGGTAGATCCAGCCGACACCTGTGGCGTCAGGGCCCAAAGCGGGTTTGGCGGCGGCGGGAAGCCGACTCTGCACCTGACTCAGGTACTCCAGCACCCGAGAACGGGCCCAATAGAGGTCGGTGCCGTCCTCAAACAGGACGTACACGTAGCTATCCCCGAAGAAGGAGTAGCCGCGGACCGTCTTTGCGCCGGGGACAGACAGCATGGTCGTCGTCAGTGGGTAGGTGACCTGATTCTCAACGATCTGGGGCGCCTGCCCGGGGTATGGCGTGCGGATGATGACCTGAACGTCGGAAAGGTCTGGCAATGCATCAACAGCGGTGTTTTTGACCGACCAGACACCCCAAGCCACCGCGAACACAGTAGCCAGCAGGATCAGAAAGCGGTTGGCCACTGACCAGCGAATTATGGCTGCGATCATGGCTGGCCCCCCAGCTTCTCGATGTGCTCAATGACCAGGCCCTCTTCGCTTTCACGCGCGCCGACACGGACGTGATCGCCGGTCTGCAACTTTGTTAGGAGCGATTGATCTGCAACCGGAAAGGACATTGTCATCCCAGGCATGTTCAGCGTCTTGAACGGCCCATGCGACAGGCCAACCATGCCATCTTCCAGGCTGACGATCGTACCTTCAGCCTCGTGCAGCGCAGGTTCTGTAGAAGTTGCAGGCTCCTCCAAACCCTGAGCGGTCAGCCCGCGTAGGCTCGCCTCTGAATCCAGGAGAAACTGACCGGACGCCACGACCTTCTGACCGGCTTCCAGCCCTTCAAGCACCTCTGTCTGGTCATCGAATTCCCGGCCTGTGCGAACCTCAATCGGGCGGTAACGGCCTTGATCCTCGGCCAGCATCACCAATGCGCGCCGACCGGTGCGAATGACCGCCTCGGACGGGATGACCAAGACATCTTCGACGTTGCGACTCAACGTCACCTCGGCCGTCATGCCGGGACGAAGCCGTTGTTGCGGGTTAGGTAGCTCGACCCGGACACGCACAGTGCGGCTATCCAGGTTGGCCTGCGATAGTACCGTCTGGATCGTTCCTTCCAGCGTTTCACCCGCAAAAGCGGGCAGGCGCGTTGTTACTGATTGCCCTGGCGCTAAATTTGCGATCCGCGCCTCTGGTACTGCAACTTCTAGCCAAACCGTGTCCAGCCCGTTGACGCGCGCAAGAGTAGCGCCGGCGGGTACGGTCATGCCCTCGCGAACGTCGAGGCTGTTCAGCACGCCGCCTATTGGACTCGTCACTGTCCAAACGGGGCGCGCTTTACCAGTTCGTTCTAGCTGCACTATGACTTCTGGCGGCATGCCAGCAAGGCGCAACCGCTGGCGAGCCGCTGCGAGCAGCTGGGGTTGGCCGACCCCTTTGAGCGCCAGGTACTCTTCCTGTGCGGCAGCCCATTCGGGAACCAAAAGATCGGCTAACGGCGCGCCTTTTTCGATGACATCCTCCGGTGCTCGGTCGTAAACGCGCTCGACAAAGCCACCGGCACGCGCCTGCACAACCGCCACGTCTCGCTCGTCAAACATCAACGCGCCTGTCGCTTCGAGCGACTGGCTGATCGATTCACGCGTTACGGTTGCCAAGCGCACGCCGAGATTCTGCGTCACGCTCGGGTCGATACTGATCGATGCCCCGTCGCTTCCCTCATCTGCATAGCGTGGAATCAATTCCATATCCATGAATGGCGACTTGCCCGGCTTATCGAACTTTTGCTGGGGTACCATAGGGTCATACCAATAGAGCACTTCCTTGTCTTCTTCTGCAGGCGATTGTCCGAAGGCTGCGGTAGGCAGACCGATTAGCGCTGCAGCGCTAATCATCAGAGGCAGACTGAAGGCGAGTACCAGCCGCTTGTGTTGGAATGTCATGGTCGGGTATCTCCAAAGGCGAAATGCAGGCGGGCATTGCTCAACGATCGATCGCGGGCGACGTCAATACGCCGTAGCCGGGTCTCCACAAGCTGTCGTCGCGCTTCGATCACAGCGGTCAGCTCACCGCTTCCGGAGCGGTAATCGGCCATGGCAAGGCGGACCTTCTCTTCAGCGAGGGGTAGTAAGGTTTTGTCGAGGCGGATGAGTGCGCGGTCCAGACGCTGATACTCAGCGAGGTCAGTACTCAGCTCTTGGTTGTACAGGCGCAAGGTCGCTTGGCGCTGAGCCTCGATCTGGGCAAGGCGAGCTCGTTCGGCCGCGATCTTCGGATCCTGCCGAGAGCTGGTAAACAGCGGCAGGTCGAAGCTGACGCTGAGGTTCACCATGTCGCCGTACTCACGGCCACGTCGCAGGTAGTCGACCCCCCAACTCCAATCCGGTGTTTTCTCTGCGATGGCCTGGTGAACCTTTGCCTCCGCTTCACGAGTCATCGGGTCGAAGGCGAGTAACGCCGGGTGCCGGTTCAGGTTGTGCTGATAGTTATCAACGGCGGCAAGCCATTGCGGCCAGTCACCTGTAAGCGGCTGGCCTGCTAGCTCGCCTATCCAGCGCCGGAGGCCGGCCCGCGCAACAGCCTGGTTACGCAGCAGCTCATCCTCTTGTTCAGCCAGCAATGCTGCCTCTTGCCTCGGAAGTACGCTGTCTGCGGTTTGTCCGCTGCCGCCAGCAATGCGGGCCTGAACAGCCCGCGAAAGGAGCTGATTCTCGCTGTAAAGCTGCTTGAAAAGGCTTAGCTTCTGCTCGACCGCGAAGCTAGCGATCCATGCCTCGGCGGTTGCTTGGCGCACACCGAGACGTTCAACCGTTTGCTGGGCGTTTGCGAGCGCAACACTAGCCTGCGCGGCCTCGACACGAGCGCGCCTTTTCGCTCGGTTTGGCACATCTTGCATGACCCCAACCATTTGCATGGTCATGGCCTCTTGCTCCAACTGCCAGCGAGCGTCACCTTCGATGGGCACGCTTTGCAGTCCAAGCTTAAGTTTAGGGTCAGGAAGCTCGCCGGCAGGGATTGCAGCGCTGCGTGCGGCCACCAGGTTGGCGGCTTGCGCATGCAGCGAAGGCGCGTCTTGCTCGGCCACGCTCAGAGCTTGTTCTAAGGTCAAAGCGGACGCTAACCCTGGAAACGAGAGCGCGCCCATGATCAAGGCGGCCACGTACGGCGGCGCCCAATAAATACGGGGTTTCATTTGCGAAGGATTCCTGATCTTTCATGCGAGCCAAAGGCGCGCGGTAGCCGGCCCGAATGCTCACTCGGGCGGTTCCTATAATTTGATCGGAATTAGACGCGGGGTGGATGCCAGACGGCGTCTAAAAGGCTAGAGGGGATCAGGCCGTTATAGGGAGTGGTCACGGGTTTAGCAGCAGGCATCAGCTGGGCTTTTATTGAGACAAGCTGAAGGATACTTGCAGTTTTGCATTCTTGGCCCGTCTTGCAGACGGTCGCCGTTCCATGCTCATTCGCTTCACAGCACTCGGGCTCAGCGCCGCTGACGCCAGCCATCGACGCGTGGCTGGCTGCCATAGCCTCTATGCCTACCCTATCAGGCATTACGTGATGCGCTGACGACCCAACCGGCATGAGCAATTGCGCCATCCCGTTGATCGGAAGCGCGAGCACTAGCAGCAGGACAAGGAAGGAGCGCATGTAGGACTTCATATTTCCAGCTTACGGGGCAATTCATGAGCAATCAATGAGGCTTCGGTCGCTTCGCAACCGAAGCCTAAGCCTAAGCCTAAGCCTAAGCCGACAGGCTTCAAACTACACGCGTTTGACGGAGCCGGAGTGCGTTGAACACAACCGATGCTGAGCTGAGGCTCATGGCCAGGGCAGCAATCATCGGAGACAGCAACAGTCCGAAGAACGGATAGAGCAGACCTGCGGCAATCGGGATGCTCAACCCGTTGTACATAAAGGCAAACAGAAGGTTCTGACGCATATTGCGAACCGTCGCCACCGAAAGCGTGCGCGCGCGCAGTATCCCCATCAGGTCACCTTTAACGAGCGTAACTTGGGCGCTGTTCATGGCGACGTCAGTGCCCGTGCCCATCGCTATGCCGACATCAGCCCTGGCGAGCGCCGGCGCATCATTTATTCCGTCGCCTGCCATGGCGACTACTTTACCTAGGGCTTGTAGCTTAACCACCAGCGCCTCCTTGTCCTGCGGCTTCACTTCGCCATGCACCTCATCGATCGATAGCTCACGAGCCACCGCGCGGGCAGTGGTAAGCCCGTCGCCGGTGGCCATGATGACTTGCACGCCCTCCGCTTGGAGCCGCGCTACAGCTTCCTTGGAAGTCGGTTTGATTGGGTCCGATACGGCCAGCAAGCCGGCAAGTGCCCCATCAACAGCCAGGTACACAATGCTGGTACCGCTCTCGCGCATTTTTTCTGCCTGATCTCTCAACGGCTCGACGCTCACACCCGCATCTTCCATAAGCGCGGTGTTGCCTAGTTGTAGCTGCTTGCCTTCCACCAGACCACGGACTCCGATACCTGACCCTGACTCGAAGGTCTCTGGCTTCGCCAGCTGGATACCTTCGCTTCTGGCATGGTCTACGATCGCGTGGGCTAGGGGATGCTCACTACCTTGATCCAAGCTGGCAGACAAACGGATGACTTCCTGCGAGTCAAACGGCGTGACGCCTATGGCCCGATCGAAGACAGGTCGGCCCTCGGTCAAGGTTCCTGTTTTATCGACAATCAGCGTGTCTACCTTACGGACGTTCTCGATGGCGCCTGCGTCTCTGAAAAGCACTCCGCTTCCAGCCGCTTTGCCTGTGGCAACCATGATCGACATAGGCGTTGCAAGGCCAAGTGCGCAAGGGCAAGCAATGATCAGAACCGCAACTGCATTGATCAGGCCGAATACCCAGCCCTGCTCGGGTCCAAACAGGCCCCATGCAAAGAATGTCAGCAAGGCGATACCAATGACCGTCAGCACGAAATAACCCGCAACCGTGTCCGCCATTCGCTGCATGGGTGCTTTGGAGCGTTGCGCATTCGCAACCATCTGGACGATTTGTGAAAGCATAGTCCCGGAGCCAACCCTGGTGGCTCGCATGACAAGCGAGCCGCTCGTGTTCATCGTCGCGCCGATGAGCGCATCGCCTGCTCGCTTCGTCACTGGGACGGGCTCGCCCGTAAGCATGGACTCGTCGACGGCGCTCTCGCCCTCTAATACCTCTCCATCAACGGGTACCTTTTCACCAGGACGAACGCGCAGATGGTCGCCCTCGTGAACATGTGTGAGCGGGATGTCCTCCTCGGAACCATCCTTGGCGATACGGCGAGCTGTTTTGGGTGATAAGCCAAGCAGGGACTTGATTGCGGAAGATGTCTGAGAGCGGGCCTTCAGTTCGAGCAGCTGACCTAAAAGCGTCAGTGAAATGATGACCGCTGCGGCTTCGTAGTAAACGCCTATCCGGCCGCCCACAGTGAATGACTCTGGAAATATGCTCGGTAAGACGGTTGCTACGATGCTGTAAATATACGCAGCCCCTGTGCCAAGCCCGATCAACGTCCACATGTTTGGGCTGCGATGCTTAACTGATGCGAAACCGCGCACGAAAAATGGCCAACCTGCCCACAAGACAACCGGGGTCGTAAGGGCTAGTTCAACCCAGTTCTGGCTAGCGCCGTGAAACAGCGGTATCGCATGTCCCGCCATTGCCAACAGGGTTACTGCTACGGTCAGGGGCAGAGACCACCAGAATCGCTTCGAGAAGTCCTTGAGTTCGGGATTCTCCTCCTCGTCGAGTTCAGGGATCAGAGGTTCCAATGACATCCCGCAGATAGGGCAATCACCTGGACCCATTTGGCGGATCTCAGGGTGCATCGGGCAGGTGTACTCGGTCGTTGCATCACCGGCGGATGCCTTCTGTGCGGGCGGCGTGGATGCCTGAGGCGATGACCCATGAGCCTGCTGTGCAGCAAGATATCTAGCAGGGTCAGAACGGAACTTGGTCCGGCACCCCTGGCTGCAGAAGCGGTAAGTGGTTCCTTGGTAATCCTGCTCATGCTCGCTGTTCTCTTTCACCTTCATCCCGCAGACCGGGTCTGTGAGCGGTGCTGATCCTTTCGTTTGGTCAGGCTGATGGTGGCAATGCGAGGAGGACATGCGAGCTCCTTGGATGAGTTAGTTAGCAGCGAACGTGGCAAGTACACCGACGGTTACGGAGTATTCTTCCAGTCTTGCTGAGTCTGACAGCCACCATATGAAAAGCGTCCTGACCTAAAGCTGATGCGCTGATTACATTTTTGTAAGCTTGCCGGGCACTTAAGGGCGACTTGCTGTTAGGAAGGCGGCATTTCCGCGTATGCGTTATAAGGCAGTGCGTCGACATGGATTCGCATAAAGGGACTGGATTGATCAGCTACGCCTCGTAGCGCTGATTGTGATGCTTCTCATGTTGCGGAGATGGAGGAACAAAGCCGCGAAAAAGCAGCCTCCGTTCACTTCCTAGATGGCATTAACGCCCGCGTCGCGGCCTTGGTGCATTACCTGGATGTTGGTGGTGTTCAACCCTCCGAGGCTGCCAGCATCGAACGTGTACTGGCCGGGCGGCGCGAAACCATCCTTAACGATGACCGCCTGCTAACGGCCGCATGCGGTATCTTCGATGGGTTGCTGGCGGCATTTGTAAAAGACGAGACCGCTGATGAATGAGACCACACTGTCGCCTGCAGAGCAGGATCTGCCGCGTGCTGAACCTGTCAGCCTGCTCCAGGCTTTTCTGTTCTGGCTAAAACTTGGCTTTATCAGCTTCGGCGGCCCGGCTGGGCAGATCTCGATCATGCACCAGGAGCTGGTGGAGCGTCGGCGCTGGATCTCTGAGCGGCGTTTTCTGCATGCACTGAACTACTGCATGTTGCTGCCGGGGCCGGAAGCCCAGCAGTTGGCCACCTATATCGGCTGGCTGATGCACCGTACCTGGGGCGGCGTGATTGCTGGGGTACTGTTTGTACTGCCCTCGCTGTTTATCCTGATCGCTCTGTCATGGGTCTACATCGCTTTTGGGGATGTGCCGGTGGTGGCCGGACTGTTCTACGGGATCAAACCCGCCGTGACCGCCATGCGCAAGGCTTCATTGATCAGAACATGACGCTAGTGATGGATTCGATCTTATGTCTAGCATTGTTATCCCTCAAACCACGCGGAACAGGTATCTCAGTGGGATTGCCGCTCTAAACCTTCCGTCTGCCGCAGGAACTGGGGACTGGCACTTCCTACAAACTTTCTTTGTACAGAGGTCTAGACGTTCAACTGGCTTCATATGTGGCTTGGGTTGCGAAATAGATACGACAGCCTTTCTAGGTGATGTCGGTGTGTTCGAATGCTCTAAGCTGTTAAAGAGCTTGGATATAGAATTCGTAGGCGATGCGGCATACTCTGCAAACCACACACGAGCTGTAGCGGACCTAGTTATCGCTGCAATCCGCATTGGGCGTAATGTGGATCATCTATGCATTGATGATTGGCTACCCAAAATGTCTGATAAAGAAAGACTAATAGCTATGCTGCAGCAGGCATACTCAAATATGAATGAAGAACTGCGGCAAGCTCTCAACGTCTGGGTTCTGAGTAATTTACCTAAATAAATTTGCGAAATTTGCTTAGGGCGGTACGAGGCCGCACTAAGCGATCACTACGCACCTCGGGTGGTGAGGTAAAGGAATAAATACTTCGCAAGCTGACCTTCCGCGCGGTGGAAGGCAGATCGTAGATCTGCTGCCTGCACCGGCTATCTTTACCATGCGTTTCATCTCGAAAGGGTTCAGAACCTACGCTGATGTAACAGACCGAGCTAGACGTCTGACCGGCTGCAACCGGCCAAAAGCTGCCTGTCGTTGAGTGCAATTTTTGACTCATGGCTGCCAGCAACGGCAGCAGTTAAAATGCTCAGAGACGATCACTCAACGAGCAATAGACCTAGTTTGTTCGACCGAGCTAGATTAGTAAAAGCTCTTTCACTTTTTGCTTGATTTCAGCAGGGCTTTCTTCAAATCCGTATTTACCGGCATTATCTTTAGAAGAGTTATATCCCAAGAAATAACCATTGTATTGAAAGTAGTTAGTGTCAATTTTTCGCCTGCTTGGCTTGCCTTTTTCCAGCATATCCAGAAGCGTTTTTAAGTGTGAGCGTGTTAGCCAGAATTTTAGAAGTAATCCGCTCCCTAGCACTTCAGTGCCGATCATTGGAGCTGCTTGAAAGCCCAAGGCCTAGCTCAGGGCTAGTCGTCTACACCAGTTCCGCTATGTATGCTGAAGGGGGCCCAACCACTCTACCTGACCAGCAACCTCAAGCGCTTCGGCGAATTCAACCTCAAGCTAAACCGGCCACCGGAGCCCTGGATCAAGGACTCGGTGTTCCAACAAGCTGCCGGCTCGCTGCGGGTGATCAGACCTAGCCAGCTAGATACCGAGAAAACGCCATGATCAACATTCCTCCCGCATCCTTCCGCCTTACACCGTACGGCGAAGTGGACGCCGTGGCGTTGGAAAACCTGCGCGACAGCTTCGACACCTCTCAACTGCTCCGGCTGGTTGATCGCTTGGACGTCTGCTTGGTGGAACTGGGTGGAATCACCTCCATTCGCGACGAGCTACTGAGATTGCATGCGATGGCTCTGACGATAGTTGAGGGCATCGCTCTTACGGTGCCTGCCGAGAGTGCTTGTATCTGGACAGAAGCCCAATCTCTACAGATGGATCTTGAGGCACTGGTTTCTTGGGCGCGCTCCGCTCAGCTCATCATTGCGCCGCTGATCAATCTTGCTCCACAGCACGAGGCATGAGCGCTCTCGCCGATTTCGACGAGGCTCAACTGTTTCTGACCATGGCTGGAATCGCCCGTAAGTAGATCAATTCACCAATCAGTTCTACGAGTGTCTGAGTAATCACAGCCGCCGCGGCCAGCGCGCGAATGGACTCCGGGAGCGCTAGGGCCAGGGGAAGCACTACAAGCGAGTTGCGAGTGCCTGAGCTAAAGGCCACTGCCCGTGCGGCAGAAGCCTCCAAGCCAAATAGCCGGGAGCTGAGTACGCCGAGGGCCGGAGCGAGTAGTAGAAACGCTCCGTATACCGGAAGCAACGGCGCCAGGATGTCGAGTTGGTACACGACAGCCGCGATCTGCGAACCCACCACCACGATTAGAACCAGGGCCATTGCAGGCACTGGCAGCCAGGCCCAACCTGCGCTCCATGCGCGAAGCAGCAGAGATCGGCGTCCGCCAAATTCGGTGAGCACAGCCGCTACCAAGGGTAGGACGATCAGTAACAGGAAGGCTTCTGCGAAGGGCCACAGCTCGATCACTGTGCCGGCTTCGGGGCCAAGGATTAGCCGCAAGTAGAGGGGCAGCAGCAGAAGCTGGAGCAACAGCAGCAATGGCGTCGCCGCGAGCACCAGACGAGAGTCCCCTTTGCCCAGGTGGGTGAAGACCACCACGTAATCGATACAAGGCGTCAGCAGGACAAGCAGCGCGCCGACCAACAAGGCCTTGTTCGATGAGAGCGGCCACGTCACCAGCCACACCATCAATGGCACCAATAGGAAGTTGGCCAGCAACAAGGCACCGACGAAGCGGCGGTTGGCAAAAGCTTCTCGCAGCTCCAAAAAAGGAATCTGCAGAAACATGGCATACATCAGCACGGCAATCGCCGGTGTGATGGCCATGGCCGTCAGTCCGGTGAATTGCGCAGAGCTCAGGCCTGCAATGGCAGCGGCCACCACCGCCGCGAAATAAAATGCTATCTGGTGTTCTTCCAGCCAGTCCCGCGACATCTGATATCTTCCCTTGTTGCGCAAGGGCGACATTCTCCCACTGGCATCGGATTTAACCCAGCGTTGAGGCTGGTTGCTTTTCGCTTTGCCGTTGGGCGAAGTCCGCAACGGTCCTAACAAGTCCTGCCGATAAGAGGATGCATGATGTTTCGAAATAACTGGATGGCGGGTCTGAGGCAAGTGCTCGCCATCGCCAGGAGTTAACCGCAATGAATCCTCAACCTTCAGGCATGCCCTGGAACCTGCTGCTGCTAACCTGGCTGGTCGCACTGGTATCGACCCTGTCCGCGCTGTTCATTGGTGAGGTGATGGGCCAGGCACCCTGCGTGTTGTGCTGGTTCCAGCGTGCCTTCATGTTTCCGCTGGCGGTGATCCTGGCCATCGCCTGCTACCGCTCGGATTTCACCGTCTGGCACTATGCCCTGCCGCTGACCGCTATCGGTGCGGCACTGGCATTTGTTCACACGCTGCTCTATGCAGGGCTGATTCCACAGCCGATCCAGCCCTGCACGGCCACTGGTCCATCCTGCTCAGGCGCCGGAATGACCCTCTTCGGCGTGGTGCCCCTGCCGGCACTCGCCTTGTTCGCTTTTATCCTTATCGCCATCCTGCTCATAATCATCCGTCGGAGAACCACCCCATGAATCGCCGTTCCGTGGTCCTGATCGTCAGTGTCGTGATCCTGGCCGTCTTTGCTGCCGCCGCATTCTTCTATTCCCCCTCGCAATCGCCTCAACAGGCCCAGGCTCCCGGTTCGACAGCCCAAGAGACCGCGACACAACCCAAACAGAACGGCGGCCAGTTGGTTCGCTTCCACTCTCCAGTGTTCGGCCCGGCGCAAGCGCCAGTGACCATCGTCGAATTCTTTGACCCCTCCTGCGAGGCATGCCGCGCCTTCCACCCCTATGTGAAGCAGATCCTCGCCGAGAACCCGGAAGACGTGCGTTTGGTGCTGCGCTATGTACTGTTCCATCAAGGCTCCGAAGAGGTGGCGCGAATGCTGGAGGCGGCGCGTAAGCAAAATCTCCATGAACAAGTGTTGGGGGCTGTGCTGGAAGCCCAACCCGGTTGGCACGACGACCCCAAGGTAACGCAGGCATGGGCTGCTGCAGAGCGCGTCGGTTTGAACTTGGAACAGGCCCGCCAGGACATGCATACGCCTGGCGTCAACGCCGTGCTGGAAACGGACATGCAGGACGTTAAAGCCGTTGGGGTTCGTGGCACGCCGACTTTTTTTGTCAATGGTCGTGCGCTCAGCGAGTTTGGCCCGGAGCCGCTGCGCCAGTTGGTGAACAGCGAAGTGGCCAAGGCACGAGAATGACACTATGAGCGCGCTGGAAAACCGCGTGCCACCGCTGCTCGTGGCCGGCCTGATCGCTGTGCTGATGGGTTTGTCGGGAACCAAATTGCCGGGTTTCGAACTGGCATGGACCGCGCGCCTGACCTTCGCTTTGCCAATACTGCTCCTGGGGCTCGGCGTGTGCCTCGCCGGCGTCCTGTCGTTTCGCCGCGCGCGTACTACGGTTAATCCATTGCAGCCGCAGCAGGCTTCTGCATTAGTGGAGGCTGGCATCTACCGGTACAGCCGCAACCCCATGTACTTAGGCTTTGCCATTATCCTGGCGGCTTGGGCGCTGGTCTTGGCCTCGCCTCTAACCCTGCTTGGCGTAGTTGCTTTCGTGCTGTACATGAACCGTTTCCAGATCCCAGCCGAAGAGTGGGCGCTGGAAACATTGTTCGGCGAATCATTTGCCCGCTACCGTGCACGAGTCCGCCGCTGGCTCTGAGCGTCCGCGGCGGTAGCGACTGGCGGGGCTTGCTCGTCGCGGCAGCCTGCCGAAGGTGCCACGACCTAGCCTGATCTCCTCGTGACGAGCTGCTTTGGCCACATGCCGCTAGCATGTCTCTGGTCGAAGACATAGCGCCAACGAGTGATGTCGCAAGTTCACTCCGTTGATATCGAGATAACTGTCTAGCAACAGCGGTGAGCGCAAAGCAGGCTTATGCTTCGCTGCGATGACTGTCGGCCTGCCTGGTGTCGATACAAACACTGCCGTCTAGCTCCATTTCAAGTGTCGAGTGGCTGACTTTGAATCGCTCATGAAGTACACGTTTTAAATCAGTCTTCACTCGTTCAATTTCGGGCAGGCTAGCCTTCTTGATGACAACGTGAGCTTCCAATGCAGTTGAATGTTCGGCAATTTCCCAGACATGTACGTGGTGAACACTCACAACGTCGTCCACTTGCTCCATGACATTGATTATATCAGTGATGGAAACTCCTTCTGGTGCGCCCTCCATTAACAAGTGAATGGTTTTAGGTAGCATGCTAAAGCCCTGCCATAGCACGTAACCAGCAATCATCAGCGTCAGTACAGTATCTGTCCAATACCAGTCATACAGAAGGATTAATGTTCCGGCAATAATAACACCGACGGAGGCCAGCGCATCCGACACATTGTGCAAGAATGCCGCCTTTATATTCATGCTATTCTTAGACATTGTGTAGGTGAGCAAGGCCGTGACGACATCTACAATCAAGGCTATTCCCGCCACCACGACCACTGTCCATCCTTCAATGGGCTGTGGGGCAAAAAACCGACCTATAGCTTCGTAGATGAGGTAGAGACCAACGATAATCAGCGTGACCAAGTTAATCAAAGCCGCTATGGTTTCACTGCGTCGGTAGCCGAAGGTTTTAAAAGCATCTGGCGGTTTGCGACCGATTTTACGTGCGATGAGCGCAATAACCAGTGATGCGGCATCGCTCAAGTTATGTAGCGCGTCAGCTATGAGCGATAAACTGCCAGAAAGTATTCCTCCAACAACTTGTGCCAGAGTTAGCACAGTATTAACGCCAATGGCAGCGATTAAACGCTTATCGCCTATGGCTTCGGTGTTATGGTTATGTTCGTGAGCCATTGGTTTTTAACCGTCCTTAAATAACATAAGACAAGGATAGGGAGCCCAAAAAAGTAATAGATAATACTAGCACCAATACCATCTGGCCTTCCAAACCACACTGACAGAAATGCGACCACTCTCAAGCGAGTTCGTGCATTATCGTCTGAAACTTGCCGATAACTGGCCGATCCCTCTCAAACGTTAAACGACGTTGCTCGCTAATGATAGATGATGCGGCGTCAATCCGAAGATGACAAAATTGTAATCTTCCAATCATTCTTTTCGTAGGATAGGCCCTTGCAGATTGGTGCGCCTCGGTGCTGACATGACGAAGCAAGGCGCTCATGTCACCGCGCAATGGAAGCATTACATTTCAATAATGTAATGCTTGGCTCATGCTGCTGTTAACTTCAATCACGCAAAATTCATTCGAACCTGCAGGGCTCAGCGAGAAAGCTCAGCAAGCCACCTTTGAATTTAGCGAGGACTGCCCTATGAATCTGTTGAAAGCTATTGTTGTTGGTTTGGTAATCTGCGGCTCCGCATTGTCTTATGCAGAAGATGGTTACGACCGCTCAATTAAATTTAATGAAAAATTCCGAGCAGATCAAAAACGAATTCACGGAACCGAATCCGCCAAACGAAAAATAGACGAATTACAGATTAAGGATACCCGCCAAGATCAGAACAATACGGAAAGCAAGAAAGAAACCAAAGCTGACTAACCGCTTCATATCTGAACGATATTCGCCTCCGGCAGCTTCCAATCTCCTTTGGAAGCAGTTGCACTCTAAGCGCCCTTCGGGGCGCTTTTTTGTTTCCATAACTTGCCCGCAACATCGCTACCAGCGAATCGCCCGGAATTTATATAAGCCGTTTCGTTTAAGTCAGGCCGCCATTGCCTGATCTGTTGTTATTAGCCTTCGCAAGGATCATGTCCGAGTGAGCTGAACAGACGCTGTGGCGTACAGCGCACCCATGTCTGGGTCGCTATCTCAAAGGCCTCACGGTTCGCCCATGATTGACGGTGTCAGCTCGGCCTTGCACAGCCCGCTGATCGTTCCAGCCAGGGCTTTGTCGTAGCTATCGCCCTTTGCTGCCGACCGGGGCAGGTCAGTCGCTGTTTGCATAATCCTTCGTCAGCTCACCGTGGGTGAAAGCCATCAGGTCAAGGACGCGTATGTAGCGAAAGTCATACGCACTAAGCGCTGAGCAATTTTTTATTTACCGCTTAGATGCATCAGACTGCGCCACAAAGGCTGTGCTGTCCGCTGCGCCGCTAATGAAACTGCGCTCCGATAATTAACGCGCCCCGTTCTCGCTAGCTAGCAAGAACGGGGCGTTGTGTGCCGCCATCCAATCTCTAGCTTGTTCTGTCAGCGGCCAACGCGATTTCTTGCTCCTCCAATTCGTCTTCGCGTCGATGAGCCATCTGGTAGAGCAACGGCAAAACTAATAGCGTTAGCACCGTTGAGGAGAGAATCCCCCCGATCACCACCGTCGCAAGGGGACGTTGTACCTCTGCACCGGTACCCACATTCAAGGCCATTGGAACGAACCCGAGTGAAGCCACTAAGGCTGTCATCAATACCGGTCGTAGCCGGGTAAGGGCACCTTCGCGGATCGCAGTGTCCAGAGGTAAACCTTGCTCCCGTAGGCTACGGATGAAGGAGATCATTACCAGGCCATTTAGAACGGCGACGCCTGACAGAGCAATAAAGCCAACACCTGCTGAAATGGACAATGGGATATCTCTGAGCCACAGCGCAACAATGCCTCCGGTGAGCGCAAATGGAATCCCTGTAAAGACCAACAAACCGTCTTTGACATTGTTGAACATCATGAAAAGCAGAATGAAGACCAGGAGCAGCGCCACGGGGACGACAATCTGCAGCCGCTTCGTTGCCGATTCAAGCTGCTCAAAGGTACCGCCCCAGTCGATCCAATAACCTGCCGGGATATCTACCTGGGCCTGGATTTTCTGTTCTGCCTCAGATACGAATGATCCAATGTCACGACCACGGACGTTTGCACTGACGACAATTCGCCGTTTCCCTTCTTCTCTACTGATCTGATTCGGACCGGGGGCCAAATCCAGGGTGGCCACCTCGCCGAGGGGGATATAACTTATGGTGCTGTTTAATTCCCTTGGAAGGGCAATTGGAAGCCGCTCAATTGCGGCGAGATCGCTGCGTATCTCGTCCGGTAAACGAACCACGATATCGAAACGCCGATCTCCTTGAAACAAGGTGCCTGCCTCTCGGCCACCGATAGCTACTGCAACCGCTTGCTGGACGGTATCTAGACTCAGGCCGTATCGTGCGATCTGATCGCGATCGATATCAATCGTGAGCATGGGAAGGCCAGTCGTCTGCTCGACCGTAACCTCTGAAGCGCCTGGTACTTGTCCTAGCACCTCGGATACTTCCGCCGCCGTGCTGTTAAGAACGTCCATGTCATCACCATAGATTTTCACGGCTACCGCGGCACGAACTCCGGAAATCAGCTCGTTGAAACGCAGCTGAATCGGCTGGGAAAACTCGTAGTTATTGCCCGGCAACTCAGCGGCGGATGCTTGCACCTCGCTTAAGAGCTGATTACGCGACTTGCCTGGATCCGGCCACTGTTCTTGTGGCTTCAGCATGACGTACCCGTCAGAGATATTTGGAGGCATAGCATCCGATGCCACTTCCGCAGTGCCAGTTCGCGCAAATATGCGTTCAATCTCCGGAAACTCATCCATAAGCTTTCGCTCCAGCTGCTGCTGCATCTCTACAGACTGACTAAGACTGGTAGCTGGTACACGAAGGGCTTGGATAGCGAAGTCTCCCTCGTTGAGGCTAGGCACGAATTCACTGCCCATACGTGACCCTACGAGGCCAGAAAGTATGACTACAACTACCGCAAAGGTGAGCACTGCTGGCTTGTTGGCCATTACCGCATCGAGCGCAGGTGCGTAGGCCCGTTTAGCATTGCGGATTAGAAAGTTTTCCTTTTCCGTAACCCGCTTACCGATAAAGAGCGCAACGGCCGCCGGGACGAACGTCACCGAAAGGATTATCGCCCCGAATAGCGCTGTCACTACGGTAAACGCCATGGGCGTGAACATCTTACCTTCTACCCCTGTAAGGGCGAATATCGGCAGATACACGATCATAATGATCAGCTGCCCATACAATAGAGGCCGACGCACTTCCTTTGCCGCAGCGAATACTTCATGAAGCCGTTCGGACAGTGTTAATGCCCGTCCGTGATGGGACTGAGCGTGTGCAAGTCGACGCACGCAGTTCTCAACAATCACCACGGCTCCATCGATAATGATGCCGAAATCCAATGCGCCTAGGCTCATCAGGTTGGCGCTGACCTGATTGGCTACCATGCCGGTGAACGTGAAGAGCATAGAAAGCGGTATCACAAGCGCGGTTAGGATCGCCGCCCGGATATTGCCTAAGAAGAGAAAAAGTATAACCACAACAAGAATGGCACCCTCAGTGAGGTTCTTCTTAACGGTGGATATAGCTTTGTCTACGAGTACAGTTCGATCGTAGACAGTAATTGCCTTTACGCCTTCCGGAAGCGAAAGGTTTATCTCTTTCATCTTGTCGTCGACAGCCCTTGAAACTACTCGGCTATTTTCACCGATAAGCATGAAGGCCGTACCTAGTACCACTTCGCGGCCATTCTCGGTGGCTGCGCCAGTGCGGAGCTCCTTTCCAACCTCGACCGTCGCAACGTCGCGGATACGCACTGGGGTACCGTCAACGTTGCTAATAAGGGTATCGCGGATGTCCTCCACAGACTGCATTTGTCCTGGAGCGCGAACAAGATACTGCTCGCCGCGCTTTTCAATATATCCGGCACCTAGATTGTTATTGTTTTGCTCAACCGCCTCGATCAAATCTTGTAGTGTTAGTCCAAACGACCGCAAAGTGTCTGGGTTGGGGGCGATCTGATATTCCTTTGCATATCCTCCGATCGTATTGATCTCAGTAACACCAGGTACATTTCGGACTTGCGGTTTGATGATCCAATCTTGAATCTCACGCAAGTCAGCAGGGGTATACGGCGTACCGTCCGATTTGGTGGCACCTTCCTCAGCTTCAACCGTCCAAAAATAGATTTCGCCAAGCCCAGTGGAAATAGGGCCAAGTGTTGGAGTGACGCCATCTGGGAGCTGATCTTTGGCCCCTCCCAGGCGCTCGTTCACAAGTTGGCGGGCAAAATAGATGTCAGTGCCTTCCTCAAAAATAACTGTGATCTGAGAAAGTCCATATCGAGACAAGGATCGTGTCTGCTCGAGCTTGGGCAGCCCAGCCATTACCGTCTCGAGCGGGTAGGTAATACGCTGCTCCACTTCCAGCGGGGAATAACCTGGCGCCGCAGTGTTGATTTGCACCTGTACGTTGGTGATATCCGGGACAGCATCGATAGGCAGCTTTTGGTAGCTGTAAGCTCCTAACGCTGCCATGCCAAGCACGGCTAGCATAACCAACCAGCGATGCTCGATAGAAAAACGAATGATACGTTCGAACACGATTCTATAACTCCGTATCAGTGAGCATGCGAGGCGCTGGCTTTGCCAAGCTCGGACTTGATGATGAAGCTGTTATCCAAGGCATAGCGCGCTCCGGGCTGGAGGCCTTCCTTGATTTCGACCGCGTCACTATCGCTGCGGCCACTCACGATTGGCTGAGCAGCAAAGCCATGGTCGGTCCGTACAAACACCACCGGCTTTTCTTCCAATGTGTGGATCGCATCAGGACTTACTGCGACTGGCACGGATGCTTCGCCAGCGCCTACCTGCACTTTGACGAACAGGCCGGGGCGCCAAACCCCTTCAGGGTTGGGAAGTGTGACCCGGGCGGTAGCGGCGCGGCTTTGCTGACCAACAAGTGAGCCGACATAAGAAACGGTTCCATTGGCACTGGACTCGAATGCTGTGGCCTCGATAACGGCATTGCTGCCTACTCGTACCGCGCTGAGTGCATTGGCAGGAACGCTGATATCTGCCCACACGGTGGAGAGATCGGAAATGATGAATATCTGGTCATCGGTATTGACTGACTCACCGAGCGTGATGTCCTTCTCAACGATCATCCCATCGAACGGCGCCCTGAGTTCGTAGCGGCTCAATGCGTCTGGCTTGCCAGCATCACTGCCAAGCGCTTGTAGCTGTGCGTTTGCATTCGCAACAGTCAGCTCTGCTTCCCGTAAAGCCTGTTGTGCCTGTAAATAATCCTGTTCCGCAGAAATACGCTCTTCCCATAGCTCCTTTTCGCGTCGATAGGTTTTTTGAGCCAATGCAAGACGTTTTTGCGCCGCGTAGAACTCGCTTCTACGTTCCGACAGGTCTGTACTCGCGATCACAGCAAGTACTTGCCCCTGTTTCACCTGTTCGCCCAAATCGACTTTGACCGCTTCAACGACACCTGAGAGACGAGGCACAACTTGCGCTGTGCGGTCTTGGTTGAATGTAATTTCGCCAGGCAGCTCAATTGCGCTTTTTATCTTTGCGGGCTGAGCAGTTGCCAGTGAGATGCCGGCGGCTAGGATTTGTGTCTCTGAGAGTTCTACCTCTGCTGTTTCAGTATGCTCCGCTCCCTCGGGCTCATCTTCATGCTCATCTTTCTCTGCCGCACCGACCTCGTGATCGCTATCGGCGCCTCCTTCATCATGGCCATGATCTCCTTCGGCTTCTGCATCCTCATCCGAATGCCCTTCATCCTCATGCTCCGATTCGTCACCATGCTCGCTATGTGCGTCGCCCGCATCGGGCACAGCTGGACTACTGCGAAGAAGCAATCCGCCAAGCATAAGTGCCACGCTTAATATGACGACGATCCAAAAAATCTGCTTCTTGTGACCAGCCAAGGAAGATGTATTCGATTTACTTTTCATATGGATTCCTATGGCTGAGTGGCCGAGGTGATAACGGCCGACCCATCTCCGACAATTCGCGAGATTTCTGCCGCCGCCTGGTTAGCTTGTGATAGCGCAGACAGGTACTGAGATCGGGCTTGGAAAAGCGTGCGTTGAGCATCCAGTACGTCAAGGAACGTGAATTTTCCAAGTTCGAACCCCTTGCTGGCAGCTTCATAAGCGCTTTGGGCACTGGGGAGCATATCGTTGCGCAACAGTTCAAACTGCTGGCGAGCAGTGCGCAGCCGCATGTGCGCTTGGGAAAGTTCGCTTTTCAGGCGTATATGGACGGCGTTGAGCTCGTCCTGCGCCTGGTAGGCCCGTTCCTGCGCTGCTCCGATGTTGCCTTGGTTTCGATCAAACAACGGCAGGGGCATCGAGATACTCACCAATCCCAGCGTGCCGTTATATTCATCTGAGCGTTGGGCACCTACGCTAACCGTCACGTTAGAAAAGCGATTCGTCCTTTCCAGCTTTAACGCAGCCCGACGTCTTTCAGCCTCCCGACGCGCGCGGGTTAGTTGGGCGGAATCGTTCAAACGGCTATAAAGCTCAGCTAGCTCGGGAAGAGGAGGCACTGCCTCTGCCGGCTCTTTTACTCGCTCAAAGCGTGGCTGTGGATTTCCCCAGTTGGCCGCCAGCCGAGTGCGCGCAGCTTCGAGTTCAGCTGTGGCCTGGGCAAGCTCTACTTGCACTCCAGTAGCCGCAACCCGCGCCCGGGTTTCCTCTACGGGAGAAACCATGCCGGCCCTCACACGTCGATTGGCCACGTTCACTGCTTGCTTCGCAAGCTTTGAAGCAGCCTGAGCGAGGTCCAGCCGTTCTTGAGCAGTAAGCACATCGTAGTACGCGCCCATCACTGCCCCCCTCAGTCGAGCTTGGGCGTCCTGTAGGTCAGCAGCTGCTACGTCCAAGGCTCGTTGCGCCGCCTCAATACGAGCCGAACGTTTACCACCCAGCTCTATTTCTTGGCTCAGTTCAAGCGTGGTCTCCGGGGCATCGCCCCGGATTCCCTCCTGGCTAGCGGACAATATTGGATTCGGACGTGCTCCGGCTTGGCTAATTAATGCGCGAGAAGCAGCCAGCTCACGTCTTGCAACAGCCAGTTCAGGGCTTGCAGAGCTAGCGAGTTCCAAGGCGCGTAGAAAGCTTATGGATTCGACAGACTCAACGGGGAATGTATTTGACACACCGACAGGTAAGGTCTGTGTGAAGGTCGGCAACTCTAAGGGTTGCGCAAAGGCGAGATTGCACGACAACGTCGTCAACCCCAGCGAGAAAAGAGCTTTTCGCACCGAAATCTCCTAAAAAAAGGGAAGGTTCGGTGAGACGTCAGATACAGATAAATGGCGCTTACTGGTTACTTTGGCGTCCCACCGGTTTTGCACCGATGCGCCAATTAGGTTTCTCAGGACGCCCCGCTTCAGCCGATGCGTAGCTAGCAGAAGGAAACGGTTTCAAGCTCATTGATAATACCGAACCAGGACAGATCCCTTTCGTTATAAGCGGCTTGATATGGTCGCCATGAAAGACACAGTCTCCATCCAGACTGATTTTTTTTGCGGCTTTTGACGATCCTTCCTCGTCAGTACCCAGAGACTCGTGCGGATGTTCGTGATGTCCAAGATGATTTGCTGCCGAACCATCCTCATGACTGCAGCTCGTGCTAACAACTGCCCATGATGATTGCAATGGGAACAAGGCTAGCAACATCAGCAAAACTATTTTTCTCATCCAAGGCAAAACGATGACTTCCTGGTTTAGATGTCGAATCCAATCATAAGAACTACCCCCGCCAAGACGCGAAACACATGCGCCTCTACTGCGATAGTGTAGTGGTCAACTAATCCCGGACACTGCGTTAAGTTTTTCCTCAGCGACGGCGGGCGGTAGCCCGCCATTGAATTGATGTGGCCGTTGCCAGTTGTAGCGTTGCATCAGATACCGACCGATATCTTGCTGTGCCAGCGCAGGGCTCATGTAGCCCACGCTCGGCACCCATTCCGTTTTCAAGCTCCGGAACAACCGCTCCATTGGCGCATTGTCATGGCAGTTTCCGCGCCGACTCATGCTCTGTTTGAACCGGTAACGCCACAGGCGCTGGCGGAAACTGCGACTTCCATATTGGCTGCCCTGATCGCTGTGAAACAGCACGTTCTGTGGGCGGCCACGCTGCTCGTAGGCCACATCCAAGGCCTTGATGACCAGGTCGGCATCGGGCTTCGATGAAAACGCCCAGCCCACTACGCGGCGGGAAAAGAGATCGAGCACAGCCGCCACATAGTGCCAACGACCTTGAGCCCACACATACGTGATGTCACCGCACCAGACTTCATTCGGTGCGGATACGGTGAACTCCCGATCCAGTATGTTCGGGATATCCGGCCGCTCGACCGTCGCCTTTTTATAAGCGTGCGAACCGGGCTGCTTGCTGATTAGTTTCATATCGCTCATCAGTTTACGTACCTTGAACCGTCCAATCTCGATCCCGTCTTCGCGCATCATGAACATGATGCTTCGGCTTCCCGCCGCACTGCGGCTTTGGGTAAAAAGCTCGTTCACGCGGCTTCGCAAAAGCAGCCGCTCAACGTCAGGAGATCGGCGCTTGCGGCAGTGCGCGTAATAGCAGGAACGGGGGACTTCAAACACCGAGCACAACAGATCAATCGGCTCTTCAGACCGGAACTGATCAATCAACGCGAACGCTCGTGCTCCTCGGCCATCAAGAGCGCGGTGGCCTTTTTTAGGATCGATTTTTCCCGTTCCAGGCGATTGATCCGGGCTTCCAGCTCCTGAATCTTTTGCTGCTCGGGCGTCAGCGCTTTGCTGGTCGGGGTAATGCCGTTTCGCTCTTCTTGGAGCTGACTAACCCATCGGCGCAGAGCCGACTCAACGAGCCCAAGCGAGCGAGCCGCTTCGATATGGCTGTAGCCCTGGTCGAGCACCAAGCAGGCAGCCTCTCGCTTGAATTCGGGCGTGAACGTACGACGTTGTTTGCTCATTTAGACACCTCTTTCTATGGCGAGCATTCTCGCCCTAAATAGGTGTCCGGGTTTAGTAGACCACTACATAGTGATTCGCCCTGAATTTAGTAGACAAATACACGAAAGCGTTTTTATCAGCCTTGCCAAGCCGGCGAGATAGCTGATGGCTATGGGGTGGTGACTTTAAATAAGTGTGGATAACGACCTGGTGACCGCAACATTACAAATCTGTAATCGAAGGAGTGCGCGATTGGGCTTCCTCAGATTACAAAATAGTCATTTGCCGCTAATCCTGCCGTCATCTCTAGGGGAAGAACATGGCCAAGCGCTAAAAACAAAAAGGCGAAAGGCGTCATTCGAGCACTGACCTGCCGTACATAAGGAGCATCATCATGAGCAAAAAGGCCGTTTTTTCGCTGACAGCCCTTTCACTGGCATTGGGCAGCGCCCCGGTCTTTGCCCAATCGGAAACAGCCGAGGGCTTCATCGAAGGCAGCACGCTATCGCTGATAAATCGCAACTTCTATTTCAATCGGGATTTTCGCGACGGTGAGAGTGCCGCCGGCAATGGCTACTCCGAGGAATGGGCCCACGGATTGATGGCCTTCTTCGAGTCCGGATATACCCAAGGCTCGGTAGGGATTGGCTTCGACGCTTTCGCCATGCTCGGCCTCAAGCTCGACTCCGGTTCGGGGCGCTCCGGTGTGGGCGGCAGCATCGACCTGCTTCCCCACGACAGCGCTGGCGATCCTGAGGATGACTTCACACGGGTGGGGGGCGCGGTGAAAGCACGCTTGCTGGACACCGAGATCAAGGCCGGCGATGTATTTCCCACTACACCTGTCGTGCACTTCGGCGACTCTCGGCTGCTGCCGGAGTCTTTCAAGGGTGTCACCGTTGTGAACAACTCGCTGGACGACCTCACCCTTCAGGGAGGCCGCTTGCACGCGATGAGCCAGCCCAACACCAGTAACATGAACGAAGACTTCGTCACCTTCTACGGCGGGGGCGTAGACGCGCCTTGGCTCGGCTACGCAGGCGGTGACTACAGCGTGAATGAAAATATCAGTCTTAGCCTGTACACCAGCCGCCTCAAAGATGCCTGGAACCAGCATTACTTCGGTGCGTCGGCCACCTATCCGCTCTCCGATATCGTCGCGCTGCTGGCCAGCTTCAACTATTACAAGGCAACCGACGAAGGCCGTGAGTTGCTGGGCGAGTTCAACAACAACATCTGGAGCTCCAGCCTGGGTGTCGCCTTCGGCGCGCACACTGTCACGGCGTCGTATCAGCGAAACAACGGTAACAACGACTTTGACTACTTGCGCCAGGCGGACTCGATCTACCTGAACAACTCCATTCAGTACAGTGATTTCAACTCACCTAAAGAGCAGTCCTGGATGCTGCGCTACGACCTGAACATGGCGGAGTACGGCATACCCGGGCTTACTTTCATGACCCGCTACGCCCGCGGTTGGGGCGCCGATTACAGCAACGCGAACGAGGTGTACATGCGCCAAGACGATAACGGTGCGCCGCTGACGGGACAGAACCGCTGGGAACGCGACGTCGAAGCCCGCTACGTTGTACAGACTGGCTCTCTCAAGGATTTGTCTCTGCGGGTGCGCCAGGCTACCACGCGGGCGACTGCTTTCGAGTCCGACCTCGATGAGGTCCGATTCATCGCCGAGTACCCTCTCTCGATCTTGTGAAACACCATGAGCAACACCACATCTTCTTTAGTTTTGCTCCCTTGGTTTGAAGATGTGTTTCAGGCGCCCATCAGGGCGCCTTTTTTCGTTTGGTGCACCCGCTCGCGCTGCGGGTCAACCAAATGACCGGTAGATTACAAATTCGCAAGATAGCCCTCACAGGGCTTTTACCGCGTTAAAGTGCTTCCCGCTTCCCTGGGCAGATCTTTTCGCCTCTGCCTTTCACGCTAGAGCCAAGCCGCTTTCGTCTTGACCTAGTTACTACATGGATTTTTTTGGTTCCGCTTACCGCGCACCTCCTTGCCGAGTTACCTCAAAACATGCGCATCCTGGTTGTCGAAGACGAGATCAAAGCTGCGGAATACTTGCAGCAGGGTCTTATCGAATGTGGTTACTTGGTCGATTGCGTAAGTGATGGCCTCGATGGGTTTCACCTGGCACTGCAGAACGACTATGACATCGTGCTGCTAGATGTGAATCTGCCAACCATGGATGGGTGGGAGGTTCTCGAACTCATCAGGCGGCGTAAGCAGACACGCGTCATCATGCTGACTGCCAATGGCCGCTTAGAGCAAAAAGTCCGCGGCTTGGAATCGGGCGCCGACGACTATCTGGTCAAGCCGTTCCAGTTCCCCGAGCTGCTTGCCCGTATCCGGACACTGTTGCGGCGAGGCGAGGCAGTCACACTTCCGAGCAACCTGCGTGTAGCCGACCTCGAACTGGACCCGGCCCGGCATAGGGCTTACCGGAGCGGTCAGCGTATCGACCTCACCAGCAAAGAATTTGCGTTATTGCATCTGCTCATGCGCCGGACTGGCGAAGTCCTCACGCGTACGGAAATAACTGCCATGGTGTGGGACATCAATTTCGACTGCGATACCAATGTGGTGGATGTTGCGATTCGTCGCCTGCGGATGAAAGTGGACGAACCCTTCGGCGATCGCCTGATACACACCATCCGGGGTGTGGGCTACGTGCTGGAGGCGCGGCCTTGAAGCCACTCAGCCTCGCATCGCGTCTCGCGCTTCAAATCACACTGACCGGCGCCGCTTTGGTCGCGCTGCTGATTGCACTGAGCTACTGGGTACTGGTGCGCCAACTGGAACTGCGCGCCCAGGAGGAAGTGACGGCCAAGCTCTCTCAGATCGATCATGGACTCCTCGAAGACACCAAAGCCCGTATGGGCCGCTCCTGGCAACACGCATTGAGCGATACCGTACTCGGCCATGACAACCTTTCGATTACGGTCATCGGCGATACAGCGAAATCACCCATTTTCAGTATCGGCCGATTCGCCAATGCGCCGCAGCAGCTGGATCTCGTGAGCAGGGACGGCGACTATCTTGGCTGGACAACGAAAGATGGCGTGCAGATGCTAACCGGGCGCAAGCAAATCCAAGTCCCGGGACTGGCTCCAATGACGCTTTTACTTTCGCAAGATCGCAGTGCCGATCAACGGCTGGTGGCTGCATTCCTGCGCTCGGCCTTAGTGACCGTGCCGATGCTACTGATATTGATCGGATTGGCTGGATGGCTAATCGCCCAAAATGGCTTGCGGCCGCTTCGCAAGTTCCGGGCCTTGGCGACTAAGGTATCTACACAGGATCTATCACCTCGAATCCGCACCGATCGGCTTCCGCAAGAGCTCCAGGCATTGGCGCACAGCCTCAACGTAATGCTTCATCGACTCGATGACGGCGTTCAGCAACTGTCACAATTCTCGGACGATGTGGCTCATGAGTTAAAAACTCCGCTGAACAACCTGATAGGCAAGGCGCAGGTGACTTTGGTGCGTGAGCGAAGCAAGGAGCATTATCGGGAGGTGATCGAGTCGTCGGTTGAAGAACTCGAACGCATGGATCGAATCGTGTCAGACATGCTGTTTCTCGCCCAGGCCAGCCACGCCAGCCCAGCACTGAAGCTCGAACAATTATCTTTAGGAAGCGAGGCGAGGCGCGTATGTGAATACTTCGAAGTCCTTGCCGAAGAAGCGGGAGTCGCTACGACAGTAACGGGCGATGCCATGATTTTGGGAAATCGACTTATGGTCCAGCGGGCCATTTCCAACCTGCTATCCAACGCGCTGCGGCATTCAAATACTGGCAGTACGGTCGAACTTAAGATCCTTGAGGAGGACGTAGACATCGTCTCGCTGGCTGTCACCAATCATGGCGCGACTATCGAATCGGATCATCTCCCACATCTGTTCGACCGCTTTTACCGCGTTAACGGCATACAACCTCGCGGGGCAGGATTGGGGCTAGCGATTGTCCGCTCAGTGATGAACCTCCACAAAGGCCACGTGGCCGTCGCCAGCAAAGACGGTCGGACCACGTTTGAACTCACGTTTCCTCGGCAGGCCTGACTCAAAGTGATACCGCACGGAGACAGCCATCACTACGAAGGGGCAAAAACCACAGGGACAAACAACCATTTCGAGGGCATGCGCGTTGGCCGGGTAACCAGGCCCGCAAGCCCCAACGCCGTTCATTTAATGCATGCGTCCTCGCTAATTCCGGCGAGAATGCCGCAAGCCTCAACTTCCCGCCCATCGTTGCAATTAGCCCGCAGTGAAACGAGTTGTCGTTCGAGTGATTGCAGAGCGGTTATCTGGGATCTGACTTGAGAAATGTGATCATCGAGTAAGGCATTGACGGCCGTACAAGGCTGGCGAGGGTCATCCTGGTAGCTTTGGAGTGCGTGAATCTCTGGAAGTGACAGATTCAAGATTCGGCAGCGCCGGATGAAAGCTAGCCGCTCGCCATGCTTCTCGGTGTAGACACGATAGCCGTTCGCCTGGCGATCAGGCGGTGGCAACAAGCCCTGCTGCTCATAGAAGCGGATCGTCTGTGTATCAATCCCTATTAGCCTTGCTAACTGACCAATGCGCATCGTGTGAATCCTCATCGGCTCTGCGTTATTGACCTTATAGTAGCTATAAGGCTTTTAATGATCCCATCTTCGATTTCAAGTGGAGCCGTATCATGAGCAAGTCCGATGGTCCCTGCGGCTGCGATGCGACACCAGCCGCTGATGCCGATATGCAAAACCCTTCCGATACGACGGGGCAATGGGTCAGTGTTTACGCCGTGCCCAAGATGGATTGTCCATCAGAAGAGCGAATGATCCGCTTGGCGCTGAATGGTTTGGACGGAGTTCGGAAGCTGACTTTTGATCTGTCGGACCGTCGGTTAGATGTCATGCATGACAGTGCCGTTGAGCCCATAACCAAAAAGCTGGCGACGTTAGGGCTAGGCGCCACTCTTCAGAAAACTGTCGCGGCAGACCCTGAGATGATCAAAGCCGCCGAGAATCCGGCGAACTCTACACAGGAATCCCGCTCCCTACGTTTACTGTTAGGCATCAACGCCTTCATGTTCGTGGTAGAGATGACTGCTGGCCTGATTGCCAGGTCCGCGGGTCTGATTGCCGATTCGCTCGACATGTTCGCTGACGCGGCAGTGTACGGCCTGGCCCTTTATGCGGTTGGGCGCAGCGTCAATCTGCAGGTGCGTGCTGCACACCTTGCTGGTGTGCTCCAGCTGATTTTGGCCCTCGGCGTGCTCGTAGAGGTGATCAGACGCTTTATATTCGGCAGCGAGCCCGAGTCGCTGATAATGATGGCCGTCGCGTTCCTGGCATTGCTCGCCAACACGGGTTGTTTGCTGCTGATTTCCAAACACCGGGAAGGTGGTGCTCACATGAAAGCGAGCTGGATATTCTCCGCCAATGATGTGGTCATCAACATGGGCGTCATAGTCGCCGGAGCGCTCGTCGCTTGGACTGGGTCCAACTACCCAGACCTGATTATCGGTACCGTCGTGGGATTCATCGTTCTCAACGGCGCTCGGCGTATTCTGGCGCTCAAGGGTTGAAGGAGCTCCCGTTACAGAAAAAGGGTGTCTTCATGCCTGTAAGCCATCCGGGTCTAGCGGCGTCAGCTAAAACTGGCGACGCCGCTTTAGCCGTTGGCGGATGGTGGGTATTGCAGAACGTGGGCTGCAAAGTCCATCAGCGAGACGAAGCCGCACTGATCGGCTTTTCCTTCACGCTGTAGGTGGTAGCCCCGCATGCCTTGCCCAATTGGACCAAGCATATCGGCTTGCAACGTGTCACCGATCATTGCGATAGCGGAGGCTTCGCAGCCAAGCTGTTCGATCATCTGACGATAGATTGCGGGCTCAGGCTTTATTGTCCCAACCTCAAAGCTCCATCCGTAAACATCGAACGACGGCAGTAACAGTTTGGCCGGAATCGCATATGGGGCTGCGAGATTGGAGCACAACGCGAGATTCAGGCCGGCGTCCTTTAGCTGATTTAGCGACTCCAACGCATCATCGAAAAGGCGAACGCTGGCCAGCTCGGTGAAAAGGTCGCTTTCAAGGCTAGCTAACTCAGAGTTGCTCAACTGCGCACCGAAATAATCGGCAGCTCCAGCCAAGCCCAGATTTCGAGTCATCAGAGTCCGTGCGTCATCCGGCCTTGGTGTTTTGCCCTGAAGCCGCAGGTTCTGCATCAGTTGGCGGAAAGGATGGCGGCGCTCACCTATCTGGAGAAGCGTGCCAAACACATCGAAAACTACTGCTTGTATCATGCCGGTACCTCTACCGTTGGAGGCGAACCGCCCACCCGAAGAGCGATGCCGCCCCTCTCAGTTTTCTGAACTGGATTTCTTCAGAGGTGGCACGAAGAAGATGGGTCTTTGCGGGGGCGCTATCAGGATATCTGTCGACTTGATGCTTGTGCCTTTTCGACGCCTTGTTTTGCCGTTCTTGTCGACCGCCAGCAGATCACCGGTCGCGACAGCAATGTCGAGTGCCTGCTTTACGCGAAGCTCGTCAGCCATGGTGTAGTTGGTCAATCCGCTCATCAGGCCCAAAAAAGGTTGCCGTTCTACCTCGTAGACCTGTTTGGGCAAGAGCTCCGAAAGTTCTCCTCGGATGCGGTCATTGGTAGCATCGTCGAAATAATGCTCATCCAACAGCAAATCGTGCTGACCTGTCACGGCGATATCCCGATTGGCGTCGTAGCTGAAAAAGCTGGAAGGCGACAGCATATGGGAAAAGTTGTTGCCGTATTTCCAGTGGATCTTCTTCATCACATCGTTAGCGCGGTAGTTGTTCGCCAGATGGATAAACCAATAGGCCATCGGGTTGCTGCCGGCCGGACGAATGAAGAAGACGGTCATGTACTGGGCACCGCTTTCCTGCTTGATCCCCTCGGACAGATAGCGCTGGATCAGGTATTGCCAGCTCCGTGGCTGATGCGCCTTCAGCTGTTTAAGCATGTCCCATGGCACATGCTGATCCAAGCCGATATTTGCAATGGCTTTCCGGTTCGCTTGGCGGTCGGCTAGATACGTAACCAAAAAATCGACATTGAAGGTCAGCAGGACCTCGGCTTTGTTGAGATTCTGGAAAATCCATTTGATCTTAGGGAACGGCACATCGCCATACATCATGCCCAGCCCCGCAGCGAGGATTGCCTTTTTCCGAGCCGGCTGCATATCTCAGACCATCTATCCACTCGTCAATACGCTCGTATCGTCAAAGGTTGGGTGAAAGCCATTGGCCCTGATCCAGCCCTGTATGGCATTCACACAATAAGACGTACGAAGGCATCGCTGATCTATCGCAGGACGAAGAACCTGCGGGCAGTTCAACTGTTGCTCGGCCATACGAAGCTGGAGAGCACCGTTCGATATCTGGGGATTGAGGTCGATGATGCCCTAGAGATGGCGGAACAGACCGAGGTTTGACCATGCATAGCGACGGTCGAAGCCAGGCCGTCGCTAACCGGCCAAATGCTGCCCCACCGTACCAAGCGGATCTGTGCCTACTGCGTTCAGGGCGAATCTATGACTACTACATCTGAAAGCTGGCGAGTTGTATGCCAAGACCCAGGGGATGGCAGCGGAGACGTCATCGTTGAGCTTCCATCAGAGCTACTTAAGCACTCAGACGGAGTTTGGGTGATGAGCTGTCAGTTGAGGCGGGAGAGGAAAACATTTGCTTGAAACTCCAGCAACGAGCTGATGGCGCCTCGTCATAGCAATCCAAACAATGTCTGATTGTGGTTGACTGCTTTCGCTCCAAAACGGCGGCTAGCGGCCAGAAGCTGCCGATCCGCGCCATTACAGAGAGGTGGCTTTTCCCTCGATTGCTTTGCCTGCTCAGCTATTGTCATGGGCCTAAAGGGAAAAGGATGGGGATAGATGACGATTATGGCTTCCGACCACTCTGCGGGGCGGATTCGTTCAATTGAGTGTTGCAGGCCGAGGCGTTCATCAATGAAACATGCGGTTGGGTAAAGGCCGCACATTGTCGGACCAAGACACCTAGAGCGTATCGCCCGTTATGAACAGCAACGACGCAGGACCCGCGTCTGATGGACTGCTCGGCCGAGAAAATCCGCAATAAGCACCACGCAATGACGGCGCGAACCTTGCAATGGCATCTAACAAGCGCAACCGCACGCATGGCAAGGCGAGACGGTAGAGTATCTGCCGTTCAGCGAACTGCTCGGCTGACCCATGAAAACGCCCGGTCGATGGTGAGTCGACCGGGCGTTGTCGTGTTTGCGCGTCAGGCCTGGTGGCGCTGCGGCAGCATGCGCAACAGGGTGCCGTCGCGGCGCACGTATTGGTGGAACAAGGCCGCCGCCGCGTGCAGGCCGATCAGCCAGTAGCCGGCCACCGCCAGCGTTTCATGCAGCTCCTTGAACTCGCCGGCCAGCTCCTTGTTGGCGCCGATCAGCGCCGGCAGCTCAAGGCCGAAGAAGGGAATCGGCTTGTCCGCCGCGCTCAGGGTCAGCCAGCCGAGCAGCGGCAGGCCAATCATCAGTCCGTACAGCGCCAGATGCATCAGCTTGGCCAGCGCGCGTTCCCAGCCGGCCCCGGCGACCGCCTCGGGCGCGGGATGCAGCCAGCGGGCAATCAGACGCAGCCAGACCAGCGCGAACACCGTCAGCCCGAGCATGAAATGCCAGTGCTTGAGCAGTTCGCGCGGTTCACTGCCCTTGGCGAAATTGCCCTTGAGTTCGATGGTCGCGTAGACCGCTGCGATCAACAGCAGCATCAGCCAGTGCAGGGCAATGCTCAGGCGACCGTAGCGTGCCAGAGGGTTCGATGCAGTCATTTCACACACTCCGAGTAGGGGAATGTCGGCAGTCTAGGGCGCCAGCCTTAAGCGAACCTTAGCGAATGCCCGTTGCGCCTGCGGCGGGCGGTCGCGGCAGCTCGCCGCTGGTCGGTCTGGGCTAGTGGTGTGGCTGGCGGGGCAGGTGCACGGCGACCTGCAGCCCGCCGAGCGGTGAGTCCGCCAGTTCGATGGTCGCGCCGTGCAGTTCGGCGATGCGCGCGACGATGGCCAGGCCGAGCCCCGCGCCCTGGCCGTCGCCCTGACGATAGAAGCGCTCGAACAGTTTGTCGCGCTGCGCTGCCGGCACGCCCGGACCGCTGTCATCTACGCGCAGGCTGACGCCGTTTTCCATGGTCTGGAGGCTGACCTGAATCTGCCCTCCGTCGGGCGTGTACTGCAGGGCATTGCCGACCAGATTCTGCAGCAACGTGGCGAGCGCGGCGGCATCGCCGGGGAGGCTGTGATCGGCCACGTCGTCAGCCTCCAGCGTCAATTCCTGATCGCGCGCCAGCGCCAGCGGCGTCAGCTCGGCGAGGCATTCGCGGCACAGCGGCAGCAGGTCCAGCTGCTGTGGATGCAGCGGCTGCGCATTGGGTTCCAGGCGGGCAAGGGTGAGCAGTTGGGTGACCACACGCGTGGTGCGATCGACGCCGGTCAGCAGCTGTTGCAAGGCAGCCTCACGGTCTTCCGGCTGCTCGGCCTGTAATGCGTTCTGCGCATGGATGCGCAGTACGGCCAGCGGGGTGCGCAGCTCGTGGGCGCCGTCGGCGATGAAGCGTTTTTCCCGGTCGACCAGTTGGTTGACCTGTTGCAGCAAACGATTGAGCGAGGCGGCCACCGGCTCCAACTCCTGCGGCAGCGGTGCCAGCAGCAGCGGCGCTAGATTGTCCGGATCGCGACTCTTCAGCAGTTGCGCCATGTGTGCCAGCGGGCGCAGACCCCAGCCCACCGCCAGCCAGATCAGCAGCGCCAGTAGCGGCAGGCCGATAAGGTCGGGCAGCAGGCTGCGCCGGGCGATCTTGCCGACCAGTTCGCCGCGTACGTCGTCGCGCTCGCTGAGCAGAATCCACAGATCGTCCTCGCGGTCATGTAGCAGGAACAGGCGCCAGGCATGGCCGTCGAGTTGCACGTCGTGATAGCCGACGCTCACGCGGCTGAAGTGTGAGGTGGAGTCTGCGCCGGCCAATTGCTTCAGCGCGCCGTTCGGCGCGCCTGCGGACTGCAACAGGTTGCTGCCATCCGCGGTGTAGACCTGGAAACCGAGCTTGGTTTCGTAATCGTGCCCCGGCACGCCTTGGTCGCGCCGCGCATTCACCGCAGCGTTCAGCGCCTGCTGTAGCGCATCGTGGGCCTGAGGATTCATTTCGCGCATCACCAGCCCCTGCACCAGTCGCGCACTCTGCGCCAGCTGAGCATCGAACAGCTCTTCGATCTCGTGGCGGGCATCGCGATAACTGCGCCAGGAGATCAGGCTCAGCGACAGCAGCAGAATGCCAAGCACCAGCACCAGGGTGCGGTTGCGGATAGAGCGCCTCAGCATTTGTCCACCAGATAGCCGACCCCGCGCACGGTGCGGATCAGCTCGGGAAAAAACTTCTTGCGCAGGTGATGGATATGCACTTCCAGCGCGTTGCTCTCGACTTCTTCGTCCCAGCCGTAGAGCACCTGCTGCAAGCGATCGCGAGTCAGCACGCGGCCGGGCTGGGCGATCAGCTCGTGCAACAGGACGAACTCCTTGCGCGGCAGGTTGATCGGCGTGCCCTGATAACTGACCTGCTGGTTGACCGGATCGAGCAGGATGTCGCGGTACTCCAGTACCGGCTCAGGGCGATTGAAGCTGCGCCGGAGCAGAGCGCGCAGGCGGGCCTTGAGTTCGGCGACGTCGAACGGCTTGACCAGGTAGTCGTCGGCGCCGGCATCCAGCCCGGCGATGCGATCGCTGGTGGCATCGCGCGCGGTCAGTACCAGCACCGGGATCGGGTTGGCGCAGGCGCGCAGGCGCTTGAGTACTTCCAGACCGTCCATACGCGGCAGACCGAGGTCGAGGATGGCCAGCTCGAAGCTCTCGTGGCTCAGCGCATGCAGCGCGCTGGCGCCGTCCTGCAGCCAGTCGACCGTGTAGCCCTCGGGTTTGAGTGCGGTGCGGATGCCCTCGCCGAGGGCGCGATCGTCTTCCACCAGCAGAATGCGCATGTCGTTCCTGTCGTCTTTGGTGCTCGCGGCGTTGTTGTGCATTCAACGCCGCCGCAACCGGTTATTCCAGCTTTTCCTTGACCTGCGCGAGCAGCGCCTGGGCTTCCTCGCGGCGGCCGGTGTCGGCGAGTTCGCGGCCGGGGCGTGCCGGCGCGGCGAGCGCTTTTTCCAGCGCCGTGCGCGCTTCGCCATAGCGCTTCTGGCGCAGCAGAAAGTCACCGTGGAAATAGTTCGGGTCGATGCCGTTCGGATTCAGCGCCAGTGCCTGCTGGAACAGCGCCTCGGCCTTGTCCTCGTCACCGAAGCCGATCGGCCAGCCGGGCACCTGGTAGTAGAGGCTGGCCAGACTGGTATAGGCCGAGCCGTCGAGTGCCTGCGCGTCGAGCTCGATGGCTTTTTCCAGTTCCGTTTTGGCCTGCTTGACCAGGCCCAGCGCGCCGAGCCCGCCCTTGGCACCAGCCCAGGTGCTGAGCACGATGCCGTGCCAGATGTGTAACTCGGCGGCCTGCGGTTCGCCGACGACCGCGCTTTCGGCCTCCGAGGCAAGACGGGCGAAGGCCGCCTGGCGCTGTGCCGCCGGCAGCTGGTAGTTGATCTCCGCCCAGCGCGTCTGGATCTGGCGCAGCGACGATTCGCCGGCCGGGCTGAGAGCGAAGGAGGGTTGGCTGGCCAGCGCCAGCAGGACGCTGCAAAGAGTAAGCAGACGCTTCATGGGTGTTCTCCGGTTGAGTTGGGCTGGGGTGCGGGCGGCCGCGGCTGGTCGGCACGGGCGAAGCGCTTGATCACCGGCAACTGCTTGCGCAGCGCCTGGTCGACCAGGCGCGGCAAGAGGCCGTTAAGGCGCACGAAGAGCTTTTCCGGCCAGCCGAGGTAGAGCTCCTCTCGCTCGGTGGCGATGGCATGGACGATCTGCCGTGCGACTTCTTGCGGATCGTCCATCTCTACCTTCAGCTCGTTGTTCATCGCCACCACGTCGGCGCTGTTCATCGCCGTGCGGGTGGCGCGCGGCGCGATGTAGAGCACCTTAATCTGGCTGTCGGCCAATTCGCGCCGCAGCGCTTCGGAGAAGCCGCGCAGGGCGAACTTGCTCGCGCAGTAGGCGGTGAAGCCCGGGTAACCGATGGAGCCGAAGGTCGATCCGAGGTTGACCAGCAGCGCCCGCGGTTGCTGGCGCAGCAGCGGTAGCAGCAGATGGGTCAGCTGCAGCGTGGCGGTGACGTTGACGCTGATCAGTCGGGCGATGGCGTCCTCGTCCTGCTGTTCGAGCAGGCTGAACTGGTTGATCCCGGCGGCATTGATCACGCAGTTGAGGCCGCCGAAACGCCGCGCGGCATCGAGCACCGTATGCCGGCTACTGCGCTGGGTGAGGTCGGCGCAGACCAGGCTGACCTGCCCCGGATAGCGGCGCGTCAGCGCTTCCAGAGCAAGACTGTCGCGTCCCACCAGTAACAGCCGTGCGCCGTTCGCGCAGAGCCGCTCGACCAGCACCTGGCCGATGCCGCCGCTGGCACCGGTCAGCAGGATTCGCGCGTCACGCAGTTGCATGGTCGTGCTCCGGTGCGCTCAGGCTGCGGAAGATGTCGCCGTAGAGGCGGTAGACGACGCGCGCGGTGTGCACCACGGCGGCCTTGTCGTCCTCGTCGTTGAGGCGGTTCATCAGCTTCTTGAAGAACTCGATGTGCTCCAGGTCCAGGCTGCCATGGGATGTCAGGTAGCTGAACGCCTTGGCCGGCAGCTGAAGTTTGTCCTGCAGCACGCCGGCGGCCTGGGTCGCCAGCGCGATGCTGGTGCCTTCCAGCACGTTGACCATGCCGAAGAAACTCGCCGGGTTGTGCCGCGCGATGCGGTCGTAGACGTAGGCGACCATCAGCTCAGTGGGCAGTGCCGGCAGGCCATGGCGCACCGCCTCGGCATCGCCGCCACAGGCGCGGATGTCGTTGAGGATCCATTCCTGATGGCCGATTTCTTCCTCGATGTATTCGGCGATCGCCTCGCGCAGCCATTCCAGGCGCTCCGGCAGGCGTGCGCCGCAGGCCATCAACAGCGGCACGGTGTGCTTGACGTGGTGGTAGGCCTGACTCAGGAAGGCGATGTACTGCGCGCGGGTCGAAGTGCCGGCGAGCGCGGCGTGGATGATCGGTGTGCGGAGCAGGTATTCGCGTGCATCGCTGGTCTGGTGTTGCAGTTGGTCGAAAAAGTCCATGCCGCGTACCTCGAAGTCAGGGAAAAGAAGGGCGTGAATGGTCGGTTGGTAGTGACTGAACAGGGCGTTGCGGCGCAGGCGGCCGTTGGCAGTGGCCAGGCCGTTGTCGGGGCAAAAGGCTTCGGCGGCGCGCAGCCAGTGGTGTACACGGGCGTAGTCCGGCAGGCCGGCATTGACCCGCTCGACCGCCGCCTGCAGCTCGGCATCGCTCAGCTCGGGGCGGCGAGGTACGAGCACGGCGACGTTCTGCGCCAGCGCCTCCCCATGCAGCCAGGCCTGGGCGATGGACGCCTGCTGTACCAGCTCGGCCTCCACCCACTCGGGATTGACGTTGCGTCCGTACGCGGTAACGAACTGATGCTTCTTGCGCCCGTGCAGGATCAGGAAGCCATCCTCGAAATGGCCTAGGTCGCCGGTGGCCAGCCACTCGCCGGTCAGTGGCGGTTCGCCGAGGTAACCGAGCATGTGCGGGCCGCGCACCAGTACCTCGCCATCGTCGGCCAAGCGCAGCTCGACGTGTGGCAGCGGCCGGCCGACCGTGCCGATGCGCCGCGCCTCGGGTGTGTTCAGGCAGACCACCGAGGCGCATTCGGACAAGCCGTAGCCCTCGAACAGCGGCAGCCCGAGGCGCTCGGCGCGCTCCAGCAGCTGCGGTGCCACGCGACCGCCACCCACAGCGATAAAGCGCAGCGATGCGGGTAATGGCACGCCTTGCTCAGCGGCGCTGACCAGCGCCAGCAATAGCTGCGGCAGAAGGATCAGGCTGTGCGGCTGGCTGGCCTGCAGCGTGGCCCGCAAACGTTGCAGCTCGAAGCCCGCCGCACCGCTGAAGCCGATCTCGGCCAGCGGCCGCAGTTCGACCCGCGCACCCGCCAGCAGCGGCGCATAGAGCCCGGCGATGTTCTCCAGCAGCGTCGCCAGCGGCAGCACGCACAGGTGCTGTCGCACGTCGCACGGCAGGCTGGCCTGCCGCAGGCTCTCGGCCACCGCCAGCTGCGCTTCGGCATCCATGCAGACGCCCTTGGGCTGGCCAGTGGTGCCGGAGGTATAGGTGATCTTCAGGGTGCCGTCGGGCACCGGCGTGACGGTATCCGGTTGGCGCTGTAACAGGTCGCCGGCGGTCGGACGAAAGCCGCAGCGCTCGCTGAAAGAGCTGACTGCGCCGATCAGGCAGTCGATGCCGGCATGGTTCAGCACATGCTCCTGCTGCGCCGGGGAAAAGAATCCCGGCAGCGGCACGCAGACCAGACCGGCGCGCAGCAGGGCCAGATCCCACAGCGCCCACTCCAGACCATTGTCCAGCGCCAAGGCGACGCGCTGCACGCCGAGCCGTTGCAGCTGGGCGGCGCGCGCCGCGACCTCGTGGCGCAATTCGGCATAGCTCAGCTGACGTGGCCCTTCGCTCAGCGCGATGCCGGCGTGCTGGTCGAGCGTCGCCCAGAAGCGTTCAGCTGCAGGCTGCATGGGGCACCTCCGTGGCATCGAACAGCGGCTGGTAGCCGAGTCGGGCGTAGATGCCGAGTTGCAGCAGGCGCTGGTGGCCGGGCAGGATCTCGCCGGCCATCAGCTGCGGGCGGCTGGCGTAGTAGCTGCCCCAGTCGGCCAGCTCATCGCCCATGCGCGCCGGATCGGCCAGACCCAGTGGCAGCGGATCGAGCGCGAGGCGCTGAAAGCTGTTGAGCAAGGCCGGCGTGCCGGTGAACACCACCCATCGAAAACCCTGGGCGACCAGCAGGTCGGTCAGCGCGACGATCAGCAGGCGCGCCGAGGCGTTGCCGAACGCAGCCAGGTTGCCGACCTCGACGATCTCCTCGCGCGGCACCGTATGCCCATGGCGCTGGCTCACGGCCTGCTCGATGGGTTCGTCAAGATAACGCTCGAGAAACAGCGGCCGACGCTGGGCGCTGCGCAGACCGACCGCCCCCTGCACCTCGCCGTTCTGGTCATGCAGGCCCAGCAGGCAGGGCATGAAGTGCCGAACCCGTGCCTGATAGTGCTCGGCGAACCGTTGGTGGATGAAGCGTTCCAGTGCTGCGCGCCGCTCGCCTGCATCGGCCTGCGCCAGTTGCAGGGTAAGCGCCGGCTCACGGCCGATACACGCCAGTACGTCAGTTTGATCAACCCAGGGCAGTTCCATCGGGGAACCTCGGTTAGAAGCCTGGGGCGATTGTTGGGCGGCAAACTTAAGGCAGCCTTAAGCCGCACGGCGCTAAATGCGGGGCTGGCGAGGCGACGTTTTTTTCACATCGTCTCGGCTATGTTCTGCGCCGCGCGCAGGCGTAATAAGCAGCGTCTGCCGTTCCGAAACTTCTAGCGAGTACCCCAGCGATGCGCATCCTGGTCATCGAAGACAACCGTGACATTCTCGCCAACGTGCTGGATTACCTCGAGCTCAAGGGTTACGTGGTCGACTGCGCGCAGGATGGCCTCAGCGGCCTGCACCTTGCCGCCACGCAGGACTACGACCTGATCGTGCTGGACCTGATGCTGCCGGGCATCGACGGCCTGCAGGTGTGCAAGCGTTTGCGCGACGATGCCGGGCGCGACACGCCGATCATCATGCTCACCGCCCGCGATGCCCTGCCTGACCGCATCAAGGGGCTGCAGACCGGTGCCGACGACTATCTGATCAAGCCCTTCGCGCTGTCCGAGCTAGTTGCCCGCATCGAGGCGATCCTGCGTCGCTGCCAGGGATCGCGTCGCCGTCAGCTGCAGGTGGCCGATCTCTGCTACGACCTGGATACCCTGGAAGCCACCCGTGGCGGCCAGCCGATTCGGCTCAACCCTATCGGCCACAAGCTGCTGGCGATCCTTATGCAGCGCAGCCCGGCGGTGGTGCGGCGCGAAGCGCTGGAGGAAGCCGTCTGGGGTGACCACCTGCCGGACAGTGACGCTCTGCGCAGCCATATCCACCAGCTGCGCCAGGTGCTCGACAAGCCCTTTGCCAAGCCGCTGCTGCATACCGTGCACGGCCTCGGCTTTCGCCTGGCGGAGGACTGCAATGCTCGCTAAGCAGCCGCTGGCGCGGCGGATCGTCATCGCCTTCACGCTGATGACGCTGATGGTGAGTGGTACGTTCGCCCTCGGCATCGTCGGCGTGGTGCACTTCATCGAAGAGCAGCTGGTCACCGAGGAGCTGAGTCGCGACCTGGACATCGTGCTCAACGAGGACCTGCCAAACGGCCGGACTCCGCAGCTGGATACCAGCACCCGTTTCTTCGCCTCGCATCTGCCCGAGCACCCGATGCCAAAGGCATTTGCCGGGCTCGGCGAGGGGTTCACCGAGCTGGTTCGCGGTGATGACGCCTACTACGTCTATGTGCGCAACGTCGGCGCTGACCGCTACGTGCTGGTGCAGGAACAGCACGAGTTCGAGGCCCGCGAGGATGCGCTGTTCAACGTCGTGCTGGCCGGCTTTCTGCTCAGCGTGCTCGGTGCCTGGGCACTGGGGCGGCTGATGGCCAACCGGGTGTTGGCGCCGGTCAGTCGCTTGGCCAATCAGGTGCGCCACCGCGACCAGCTGCACCCGCTGGCGCCGCCGCTGGCCTTGCAATATCCCGACGACGAGGTCGGCCACCTGGCCGCGGCGTTCGACAGCACGCTCGGCCAGCTGCGCCAGACCCTGGAGCGCGAGCGGCTGTTCACCGCCGATGTCAGCCACGAACTGCGCACCCCTCTGATGGTGGTACTCGGCGCCTGCGAGCTGCTCGAACAGCAGGCCGCACTGGCGCCAGCCGCGCAGCGACCGCTGGCGCGCATCCAGCGCGCCGCGCGGGAAATGCACGAGCTGGTAGAAACCTTCCTGATGCTGGCGCGGGCACGTCCGCAACAGACGTCCTTGGCCGGCAACGCCAGCTTGCGGAGCGTCGCGACCGAACAGAGCGAGCGCTGGGCACCACTGCTGGCGGAAAAAGGCCTGGCCTTCGAGCTGCGGGAGCAGGGCGAGAACCCGGGCGTCTACAACCACACCCTGCTCGGCACGGTGATTTCCAACCTGCTTCGCAACGCACTGCATTACACCGACCGGGGCACGGTGCGGCTGGTCCTCGACGAAGGTGGCTTTCGCGTCGAGGACAGCGGCGTGGGCATCCCCTTGGCGGAGCAGGAGCGCATGTTCCAGCCATTCGTGCGCGGCGCCGAGGGGCGCGGCGAAGGGCTGGGGCTGGGACTGTCGCTGGTCAAGCGGATCTGCGCCCATCAGGGCTGGCAGGTAGGCGTGGTGCCGCGGCAACCGCAGGGCAGCTGCTTTCAGGTGCGCTTTCATGACGGCGTGGTTTGACGTTTTTTTCACATCCCGTTGACGGGCCCTTGATGTCTGTCTGGTTAGTTTGGCGTTCCGTTTCCAACCGGAATGCCCGCCATGACCACATCGAGCCCCATCGAACTGGAGTTCTCGCGCAAGTACGACCGCCAGCACGCCTACGAATACCTGCACAAGCATCAGGATGGCCTGGCCCGACGGCTGTCGCACTGGCGTGACGAGCAGATGGCGCGCCGCGCACTGAAGCTCGCCGGCGAGCCCGATCTGGTGCTCGATCTGCCGTGCGGCGCCGGGCGTTTCTGGCCGTTGCTGGCCGAGCATCCGAGCCGGATGATCTTCGCCGCCGACAACTCCGCCGACATGCTGGCGATCGCCGAATCGGCGCATTCGTTGGAAGTGCTCAAGCGGGTGGAGACCTTTCAGACCTCAGCCTTCGCCATCGACATGGGCGACAACGCAGTGGACAGCATCTTCTGCATGCGCCTGCTGCACCACATCGCCGACCCGGCGCATCGGCTGGCGATGCTGCGTGAGTTCCACCGCGTCACCCGCGATACGCTGATCGTCTCGCTGTGGGTCGATGGCAACTACAAGGCCTGGAAGCGCAAGCGCCTGGAGCGTCGCCGGCCGGCGAAGGAAAACCAGAACCGCTTCGTTGTCGCGCGCTCGGTGATCGAGGCGGAATTCGCCGAGGCCGGTTTCGACATCCTCGACCGCAATGACTTCCTCCCGGGCTACGCCATGTGGCGGGTCTACGTGCTGCGCAAGCGGGGTTGAACATGAGCCGACCACTCGTATTGCCTGCCCGTGAAGCGCGTACCAGCACCTTCCAGCGTTGGTGGAGCACGCAGGGCGAATGGGTTGAGGAACCCAACCAGCGCCGCGCCGGCGAAAGCGGTGTGCAACGGATACGCCTGCGCGATCCGCAGCAGCCGCTGCTGTACTGCAAACGGCAGATTGGCCACCTGTATCGGTCGCCGCTGCATCCTTTCGGCCGGCCCACGGTGCTGCGCGAACTGCAGGCGCTGCAAGCATTCGGCCGGCTCGGCGTGCAGGTGCCGGAACTGGTCTACTGCGGGACCCGGCAGCAAGCCGGTCAGTGGCAGGCGCTGCTGGTGACGGCGGAACTGGAGGGTTTCATCAGCCTGGAGGACTGGTATCAACAGGACTTGGGGGAGCGCTTCGGTCCGGCGGTACAGGAGCGCATGCTCGCGGCGGTCGGGATCACCCTGGCGCGCATTCATCAGGCACGCTGGCAGCATGGCTGCTGCTATCCCAAGCACATCTTCATCAGGGCTCAGGGTGAAGATGACGCGACCCGTGTCGAGGTCGCGCTGCTTGATCTGGAAAAGAGCCGTCGCCGGCTACGTCGCAGTGCCGCTGCACGGCATGACCTGCGCCAGCTCAAACGTCATCGCCAGGCCATGCCGGAACAGGACTGGCGACGATTGCTGACTGCCCACGGCACGTTCAGCCAGATGCGCTGCGATGTCATCTAAGCCGGCCCGCGTGATGAGCGATGGCGCGGCAAGCGTTGACGTGCCGGTTGGTGGTGCGGTTATGAAAGGGCGCAGCGGGGGGCTGGCGCGCATCTGGTATGCCGCCGGCTACTCCGCCGCCGGCCTCAAGGCCGCCTATCGGGGCGAGGCGGCGTTCCGCCAGCGGGTGCTGCTGAACCTGCGTTGATTCCAGCCGCCTTGCTGTTCGACGTCAGCGGCCTCGAGCGTGCCGTGCTGATCGCCGTGGCGATTCTCGGCCTGATCGTCGAATTGCTCAATTCGGAGGTAAGCCGCAGAAAAAGTGTAGGAGCAGTAACGGTCCGCTTTTGGCCGAAAGCAGCCCGCCGCTTACGGCAGCTTTCGGCCAAAAGCAGCCGCTCGGATATCTCTGCAAAAGCTGGGCTCTTCACTCGACGAAGAAATTGAGCCGTGTTGAGATCTGTGTCTATACTTTGACTGTTCAAAAATCTGGTTTAGCTCTTGGGGTATGGTGCATTTGTCATGCAGTTCTACTGAAGCTGGAGCATCGATTTTGCCTGGCTAGCATCACACAGAAACCATATTTCTAATGGGCAAACAGTCATTTTTTGGACCGCAGCGATATCGATGGATCTCATGAAAGCCAAAAATAAGGAATAGCTATATGTCTGGGACGTTTGAAATATACAACGACAAAGCGGGTGAATTTCGTTTTCGGCTCAAAGCCAACAATGGCCAAGCAATTCTGGCCAGCGAGGGCTACAAGGATAAGTCTGGATGTCTAAATGGAGTCGAGTCAGTCAAAAAAAATGCGCCTGATGATGCACGCTACGAGCGTAAGGCCAGCGGGGCTGACAAGTTTATGTTCAACCTTAAGGCGGGTAATCACCAAGTAGTCGGGACGAGCCAGTCATATGCCTCCGAAGCCTCACGCGACAAGGGTATCGAGTCGGTGAAAAACCACGCACCCGACGCTAAGGTTGTTGAGGTGGGCAATTAATCGCTTCAGTCTGTTCAAAATCACTTGGGCATTTCGTTGAGATGGGCGGCTGAGTATTCTTAATAGCCGCTTTTCCCTGCTCGGATGTGATCGACCGCTTTTGGCCGGTTAGCGACCACTGCTCTGGCTAGCCATGCTTGCCCTCCCACATGTGGAGGACTTGCCATGAAACATCATTGCTACCTGTAGCCGTCAGCCCTGGAACAAAGGTAAGTTGGTCGGGCAGAAAACCCCACTCCGACTGAGAGATATCTGGGCCATCCGAGTAAGGCTTCAAATTGCAGAAAGATCCCGGGATCTGGCTCTCTTCGATCTGGCCATCGACAGCAAGCTTCGAGCCTGCGACTTAACCAAACTCCGTGTGTGCGACGTTGCTCAGTAAGCGCGTGCGCTTCTACTCCACGGTCGATCTGGTCAATCTGCTGGAGCGCGAAAAACACGACGGCAAAGCCGGGCGGATCGCCCAGGCACTGCTGCGCATGGATCTGGTCATCCTCGACGAACTGGGTTATCTGCCGTTCAGCCAGGCTGGCGGTGCGTTGCTGTTTCACCTGCTGTCCAAGCTGTACGAACACACCAGCGTGGTGATCACCACCAACCTGAGCTTCGCCGAATGGTCGAGCGTGTTCGGCGACGCCAAGATGACCACCGCCCTGCTGGATCGGCTGACCCACCACTGCCACATCGTCGAAACCGGTAACGAGTCCTATCGCCTGCAACACAGTAGCTTGGCGGCCCAGGCCAAGATCAAATCACGGGAGCGAAAGCGTAAGGGCGGCCAAGAACCGGAGGACGATGAGCCGTTCTGATTTCATGGCGACGACGGCCTGCTACATGGCTGCGTGTGGCAGGTCTTAAACAACTGAACTGGGCTAGCGAAGGAGTGGGGGCAACAGCAGCTGCGCTGGTAGACTTATCCACAGTTGCTGGTAACAAAATCAGCAATCCGTCCTGGGTCAAATTTCAATCGGCAGGGTGGGTCAATTTTCCATCAGCGCCAACACCAGTACCTGCAGGAAGACCCGGCGACGGTGCTGAGCATGCTCTGGCACGGCTTCCCGGTGCTGCGGCTGCTGGCCGCCTGGCTCGCGGCGAGCGCCGCGCTGTTCGCGCTGTTCGGCTGGCTGGAGCGCCGCACCCGCGCCGCTCCGGTGAGCCTGGCGAGCGCGCCGGCCCGCCGCGGCGCGAGCTGGCCGGCGCGGTTCGCGGTGTTCGGCGTGTTGCTGGTGGTCAGCGTGGTGGCCGCGCGCGGCACGCTGCGTCAGGGCCCGCCGCTGCGCTGGGGCGATGCCTTCACCACCGCCTCGACCTTCGCCAACCACCTCGGGCAGAACGCCACGCTGTCGCTCTACGATGCGGCGCGCAACCGCTTCTCGAGCCATCGCGACAACAGCTGGAAGGCGACACTGCCGGTTGCGGATGCGCAGGCGATCGCCCGCGAGCTGCTGCTGACCGCCAACGACCGGCTGGTGGACGCCGAGCTGGCGCCGGTGCGCCGTGACTTCCAGCCGCCGGCGGACGGCCAGCTGGCGGTGCGCAACGTGGTGGTGATCCTCATGGAGAGCTTCGCCGGCCGCTATGTCGGCGCGCTCGGCAGTGCCGACGGCATCACGCCGAACTTCGACCGCCTGGCCGGCGAGGGGCTGTTGTTCGAGCGCTTCTTCGCCAACGGCACCCACACCCACCAGGGCATGTTCGCCAGCATGGCCTGCTTTCCCAACCTGCCGGGCTTCGAGTACCTGATGCAGACGCCCGAAGGCGGCCATCGCTTCTCCGGCCTGCCGCAGCTGCTCGGTGCGCGGGCGTTCGACGACGTTTACGTCTACAACGGCGATTTCGCCTGGGACAACCAGGCGGGGTTCTTCGGCAACCAGGGCATGAAGCGCTTCGTCGGCCGCAACGACTACGTGAATCCGGTGGTTTCCGACCCGACCTGGGGCGTTTCCGACCAGGACATGTTCACCCGCGCCGCCGAGGAGCTGGGCAAGCTGGATAACGGCGCGCCGTTCTATGCGCTGCTGCAGACGCTGTCCAACCACACGCCGTATGCGCTGCCCGAGCAGTTGCCGGTCGCTGCTGTCGAGGGGCATGGCGCGCTGGATCAGCATCTGACGGCGATGCGTTATTCGGACTGGGCGCTGGGGCAGTTCTTCGACAAGGTGCGTAACCAGCCTTGGTTCAAGCAGACCTTGTTCGTGGTGGTCGGCGACCACGGTTTCGGCGCGCCGGAGGAAGTCACCGAGATGGACCTGCTGCGCTTCCACGTGCCGCTGCTGCTGATCGCCCCGGGCGTCACCGAGCGTTTCGGCAGCCGTCGCGAGGTGGTCGGTACGCAGGTGGACGTGGTGCCGACCATCATGGGCCGCCTCGGTGGCGAGGTGCGTCATCAATGCTGGGGCCGCGATTTGCTCAGCCTGCCGGCGGACGATCCGGGTTTCGGCATCGTCAAGCCGTCGGGCAGCGACCAGACCGTGGCGCTGATCCGCGGTGATCGGGTGCTGGTACAGCCCAAGGAGCAGCCGGCGCGGCTGTATCGCTATCGCCTGGGCGGTGAACCGGCTGGCGAGCGGATCGCCGCTGCCGAGGATCAGCCGCAGCTGCTGCGCCAGCTGCACGCCTACCTGCAGACCGCCACCGCCAGCCTGCTGGCCAACACCAGCGGAGATCGCAGCGGCGAGGGCGAGTCGGAAGCGGTGGCCGCCGAGGTGCCGCTCGCGGTGAAAGCGGCCCCGCCGGCACGGCCGGACAAGGGTTGAGCGCGGCGGTCGATCAGTGTTCCAGCGGCTTGAAGCTGTCGTCGGCGAAGTAAGTGGCGTAGTCGCCCAGCGCGCCGACCACCGTCACCGCGCCGTCGCGCTGACCGGCCGGGGCGCCGCTCATGGCGTCGGCACCGGCGAGCAGCTGGGCGATGATCAGGTGCAGCTGCGCGTCGGCCTCGGCGCTCAGCTTGCAGTTCTCCACCATGTAGGCGACCTGGCCGCGCACCGTCTCGGCCAGTTCGCCGTAGCGGGCGGCGGGCAGACGGTCTTCGTGGATCGCCGGCAGCGCCTGGCGCATATCGTTGTTGATGGTGCCCATTGCCTGGCGCAGCGGCGCGTCGGTGGCCCAGCGCTTGCCGGCATCGAGTTGCAGCGCCGGCGCGCCTTCGCCGTGGCCGTGGTCATGGCTGGTGGCGGCGAGGCTGGTGCCGGCGTGGCCGAGGGTGCCGGCGAGGATGATGGCGAGGGCGAGAGCGTAAGGTTTGCGGATCATCGATAGAACTCCATTGAGCGAGCCGGCGAAGTGCGGCTCCTGATGTTCTAACGCAGGCGCGACGGTTTTGTTCCATCGCGCCGTGCAATCCGTCATTTGCGGTGCAATTGCTCGATGCTGTCGGCGCCGAACGACTGCTGCGTGAGCACCTGGGCGAGCCGCGCGCGCTGCTGCGGTTCGAGGATCTCGCGCTCCTGCAGCAGCTGGTCGATGAGCAGGCGCTGCTGTTCGTTCTGCAGTTCGGCGATCTTCGCCTGCTCGGCGTCGATCACCGTGCGGTCCACCTGTTCGGCGAAGATCGCCTCGATCAGCCGGTTGCGGTGTTCGCCGAGGCTGGCGTTGGAGGCGCGCAGGTAGGCCAGGAACGGCGCCTCGGCATCGTGCCAGCGCTGCAGCTGGCTGGCGCTCAGTTGCAGCTCGCGCGACAGCTCGGTCGGTGCGCCGGAGGGCATCGGCAGGCCATCGCGACTGAGTTTCTGCCAGCCAAGGCCGGCGAGCACGCCGACGTTGACCAGCACGGACAGGACCAGGGCATTGCGCAGGGTGGTGTTGCTCATTTCAGGTTTACCTTCAGGTAGCAGAATTCGGGGCGCGCGCAGAGCGCGCCGGGTGGGGTGCTGCCGAGGACGGCGAGCAGGTCGTGGCTGGGTGAGCTGCCCGGCGGCTGGCCGGGCAGGGCATAGCCGAGCAGCAGGCCGAGCAGGACCGACGCCGCGGCGCCGATACCCTGCGCCCAGTGCCGGGCCCACCAGCTGCGCACGGGCGGCGGCGCGAAGGGCCGCTGCAGACGCGCCTGCAACTCGGCCGGCAACTCCGGGCAGGCCAGCGCACGCAAGCCCTGGCCGAGCCCGTCGAGTTCGGCCAGGGTGGCGCGACACTGCGGACAACCCGCCAGGTGGGCGGCGGCGTGGCGCTGTGCGGCGGCGTCGAGTTCGTTGTCGAGGTAGGCGGACAGGATCGCCATGTCCAGATGCTCAGTCATCGAGGGTGCCTCCGTTGGCCTGGCGATAGCCGTGCAGCAGCGCCTCGCGGGCGCGTGCCAGGCGCGACTTGACGGTGCCGGCGGCGAGCTGCAGCGTGGCGGCCAGTTCGTCGTAGGCCAGCCCCTCCACCTCGCGCAGCAGCAGGATCTCGCGCTGTTCGTGGGGCAGGCGGGCTAGCAAGCGTTCCAGCAATGCCAGATCGCGACCGGCCTGCAGTCGGCTCAGCGGCGATGGCGCTGGATCGACCGGCTCGGCCAGTTCCTCCGGCGCCACGTCGACGTAGCGTTGCCGCTGGCGCAGCGTATCCAGCGCGGCATTGCGTGCGATCTGCAGCAACCAGGTCTGCAAGCGTGCTTCCGGGCGCCATCTGGGCAGCGCCTGGAAGGCGCGGATGAACGTTTCCTGAGTCAGGTCAGCGGCCTCGTCGGCGCTGCCGAGCAGGCGACGGAGGAAGTGGAAGACCCGCGCCTGATGGACGCGCACTAGCGTGCCGAACGCCTGGCGATCACCACGCGCGGCCTGCTGGATGAGGTCCTGTTCGCTGTCGTTCATTAAGCGCTCGTCTGGGTTGACCGCGCAGGGCGCCGCTAAAACCTGCTGCGTTGCCAACGCCTCGGTTTTTACCGGTGCCCGTGCGCTGCCGGCCGGGTTGCCGCAGGGATATAACGCAACGGTTGGCGAAATGTTCCGGCTATTTTTGTCTCAGCGCGGAATCTTCACCCGGTCCTCGTCGAAGTCGCCTTTTTCCGCGTCGCGATGGCAGGCCACGCAGTTGAAGCGGCCGCCGACCGACTCGCGGGCGAACTTGGCTTCGCTGAGCTCGTCGTGTTTGTGCTCGAACCAGCGCGTCTGGCTGATGCGTGGCGGCTCGCCGGCGGTGGGTGACGGCTCCACCGGTAGGCGGTTGGCGGCCGAGGCGCGGACCAGGAAGTCGAGGATTTCCTTTTCCTGCACCGGGTCCAGCGACGCGTTGCTGCCGTAGTGATCGCCCAGGGTGCGCATCTGCTCGCGCCAGGCATCGGCAGGCAGCAGGCCGGGAGAATAGAGCATGTGGCAGGCCGCGCATTCTTCCTTCCACACCAGCGGTGCGTCGCTGGGTACCGTCAGGCGCTTGGGCCGCTTGTAGCCCTTGCGCTCTCGATGGTCGTCGTCATCGGCGAAGCTGAGGCCGGCCAGTACCAGGGTCAGGCCCAGCCCGGCGACGGCAGCGAGGGGTGCGATCTTCATGGCAGGCTCCTTATCTGATGCTGTCGATCCAGCTGATGAAGTCACCTTTTTCCTGCGCGGTGCATTCACGGGCGTAGACGTCGTCGCAGTTGCGGCGGAACCATTTCTCGACCTTCTTCAGGTCGGTGAAGCGCTCGGGGTTGGCTGCCGGCGCCAGCGGATCGACCTTGCGATGCGCCGGCGTCTTGCCGGGCTGACGCGGGTCGGCGGTGTGGCAGGTGGTGCAGCTCATGGTCTTGCCATTGCGCTGCTCCTCGGCGAAGTACAGCGCCTTGCCGCGCTCGGCGGAGAAACCGGCGAAGTTCGGATTCTCCTGACGCGCCTGGGCGGCGTAGCCGGGCAGCAGTGGGTGTTCGGTTTCGGCCAGGGCGGGCAGGCTCAGGCAGCAGGACAGGAGGATGATCCAGCGGGCTTTCATGGTGCGCTCTCCGGTTGGGAATGAGTGCAGCCTAGGCGCGCCGCCTTACGCCAAGCTGAACCGCAGCGGCTGGCGGCGTTCAGTTTCGTTTCAGCTCGCAGGAATACAAAGGCGGCATCCATTCAATGAGGATCGCCGTCGTGGCTGCTTTCAATCGTTTCCGTCTGTTCCACTGGCTGCTGGCCGGTTTCTTTCTTGGCGCCTACCTCAGCGGTGACGACGCCGAGACGCTGCATATCTGGCTGGGCTACGGCCTGGTGGCGCTGTTGGTGTGGCGCCTGCTGATCGTGCCGCTGCGCCTGCGCGGCTTCCCACAGCTGCTGCCGCCGAAGGGCCAGCGGAGCAAGCCGGGCCTGTCGAGCGTCGGCAAGTGGCTGACGGTCGGCGCGCTGGGCAGTTTCGCCATTGCCAGCGTGGTCGGCCTGGGTATGGTCGACAACGGCGATGTGCTGGCCGCCCTGCCGGGCGTGGGGCCGGATGTCTTCGGCGCTGCCAGCGACATCGATTTCATCGGCTGGATGGGCGATGCCGAGGAGGTGCACGAGTTCTTCGCCAACCTGGGGCTGTGGCTGATCGGCCTGCATGTCGGCTATGTGCTGCTGTTCCGCCGCAAGTCGGTATGGCCGATGCTGCGCGGCGTGCCCAAGGCGGGGCCGGCTTCGACTGCACCTTCGGCTTCGACGTCGACACCGGCAACGACGTCGGTCGCGACCGCGTTCGCATCGGCGCCAGCGCCTGCCGCCGGGGAGTTCACCCGTCTGCGCATCGTCTCACGCCAGGCCGAAACCGCCGACAGCTGCTCGTTCACCCTGCAGGTGCCGGCCGCCCAGCGCGCACGCTTTGCCGCGCAGCCGGGGCAGTTCCTCACGCTGAAGGTGCCCGCTGCCGAGCCGGCGCTGCTGCGCTGCTACTCGCTGTCGCAGCGACCGCAGGCGGATGGCGCGCTGCGCATCACCATCAAGCGGGTGCCCGGCGGCCGCGCGTCGAACTGGCTGCTGGACAACCTGCAGGCCGGCGATTGCATCGAGGCGCTGCCGCCGGCCGGCGTGTTCGTGCCGCGCAACCTGGATGACGATCTGCTGCTGCTCGGCGCCGGCAGCGGTATCACGCCGCTGATGGCGATCCTGCAGGCGGCGCTGGTCGAGGGCAGCGGGCAGGTACGGCTGTTCTATGCCAGCCGCGATGCCGCCTCGCTGATCTTTGCCGAGGAGCTGGCCGAGTGGTCTGCGCGTTACCCCGATCGCCTGCAGCTGCGCATCTGGCTCGATGCCGAGCAGGGTGTGCCGAGCGGCCCGGCGATTGCCACGAAGATCGCTGACTGGTCAGCCGCCGACGCCTTCATCTGCGGGCCGCAACCGTTCATGGATGCCGCGGGTGCCGCGCTGGGCGAGCGGGGTGTGGATGCGGCGCGTATCCATCTGGAACGCTTTGCCGCCGCAGCGCCGACGGCCGCACCGGGCGGGCGCCGCAGCCGCCTGCGGGTCGCGCTCGACGGTCGCCGTCACGAGCTGGACGTGCCGCGCGGCGAGGTGCTGCTGGAGGCCATGGAACAGGCTGGCCTGCAACCGCCGAGCGCGTGCCGCTCGGGTGTCTGCGCCGCCTGCAAGTGCCGGGTGGTGGAGGGCAGCGTGAGCATGCGCAGCAACCAGGTGCTGAGCGAAAGCGAGGTGCGTCAGGGCTGGGCGCTGGCCTGCCAAGCCGAACCGCGCAGCGCCGAACTGCAAGTCGAATACTGACGTGTGGGAAAGGCCGCTGGCCGTTTTCCACCCTGCGCATCGGGTGATCGACGGGGCGTAGGGTGGATAACGGCGCAGCCTTATCCGGCAGTACCTGTGCCTCTGGCCGGTGGAAAAAGCGATTGGCCATTTGCCGAGGGTGGAGTGGCGACGGTCACCGATGGATTTGCCGCAGGCCGAGCCGGCGCCGTGGCAGGGGTAGATCTCGATGCGTTCGCCGAGCGGCAGGTAGCGGGTGAACAGCGTGGCGTAGAGCTGCGCTGCCAGCTGCTTGGTGCTGTCCTCGCCGAGCAGGTCGGGGCGGCCGACGTCGAGGTTGAACAGCGTATCGCCGGTGAACAGCGCGAAGGGCGCTTCGCCCTGCTGGCTGTCACGTAGCAGCAGCGAGATGTGCTCGGGGGTGTGGCCTGGCGAGTGCAGCACTTCCAGGCTGACCTGACCCAGTTCCAGCACCTCGCCGTCGTCCACCTGACGCAGCCCGAAGGCGTAGTCCGCCGATGATCTCGGCGCCGCAGCGTTCGGCCAGCGCCTGGGCGCCGGAAACGAAGTCGGCGTGGATGTGCGTCTCGATGGCATAGGCGATGCGCAGGCCCTTGTCGCGCGCCAGGTCGAGGTAGACCTCGACGTCGCGCCGCGGATCGATCACCGCGGCGACGGCGGCCTTGCTGTCGCCCACCAGATAGGAAATCTGCGCCAGACCTTCGGTGTAGATCGACTCGAATACCAGCATGCGTGTGCCTCCGTAATCCGTGAGGGTTACGGATGTGAGCGCCGGTTGGCCGCCGGCGTTCAATCGCAGCGGGTCACTTGCGGACCAGCAGCACCCCGTGGTTTCGTCGGGGATGCGCTCCAGGTTCAGCCCGGCAAACTGGCGCAGGATCGTGGTTTCGTACAGCGCTTCCTCCATCGCTGGATCGCTGTAGCCGAACCAGTTCTGCAGCAGATGCACACGCAGCATCGCCATCAACGGGTAGGCCGGACGGCCACCTTCACCCTTCGGATAATGTGGCTCGATCAAAGCAATCAAGCCCTTCCACGGCACCACCCGATCCATCTCGATCAGGAACAACTCCTTGCGGGTTTGCTTGCGCTTGCCAGCGTACTCGGCGTCGGCGAAGGTCATCTGCTTCATCGGGAAACTCGGTGGGTGGGGTCGCGGTATTTTGCCAAATCAGAAAGTCTTTTTCAGAGTTTCCCTAGGCTGACAAGCCAAGCGCTGGATCGCAACCATCCATCACCTTATCCAGCTAGATCTGCCTCCTCCAATAAGTGCCGCACAAATCCCGGCGGGTGCAGATTTCCGGGAGGTTTGCGCCAGATCAGTTGGAGACGCTTTTCAAGCCCCGGGATGGGAAGAGCTACCAGCGCGCCACTGCGAACTTCGTCTTGTACTGCGGAAGCCATCACCAACGACACGCCGAGTCCCGCCCTCACTGCTTGTTTGACTGCCTCGGTGCTGCCTAGCTGCATACCGCTGCGAGGCACGCCCAGTTCGCCAAAGTATTCGGTCAGAAGCCGTCCGGTACCGCTACCCGGTTCACCTCCCAGCATCGGCAGGTCCACCAGACGATCACGTTCTATGCACCCTGCTTCAGCCAGCGCATGGTCGGGGCTGACGATAAGCACCAGCGGCTCGACCCGCCAGAGGCGGTATTCGAAGTCGGGGTGAGGTAGCCACCATTCCATGATCGCGGCGTCGAGCTGGCCCGCCAGTAGCTGGTCGGCCACATCCGGGTTGGCGGCGATGCGCAGATCCACCTCGCCCCTCTCATTTGCGGTCGTCAGATAGTTGCGCACGAATGGCTGGAGAAGGTAGGTGCCGATGTTGGAGCTGGCCCCGACGCGCTCACGATTGCCATGCAGGGCTTCTAGCGCCCGGGCGTGCATGTCGAGCAAGGCGGTCGCATGCGGCATGAAGGCCAGCGCCCGTGTGGTAGGCTGGCAGCCGCTACGACTGCGCTGCACCAGCGTTACGCCGACCTGCTCTTCAAGCTTCTGCAAGTGCTGCGACACCGTCGGCTGGGCCAGCCCCAACGCCCTCGCCGCGCTCTGAAAACTGCCTGTTTGAACGATCGCTACCAGGCTCTTCAGCCAGACCGGATTCAACATGCGGCAGGCTCGGCCTTGGGCAGACGGTTCGCAGCGTTGATTGGGCGCGCACCTGCCAATACCTGGATGATGTTCTGCGCTGCACAACGTTCAATCTCCAGGCGCACCGCGCGCACTGCCGACCCTATGTGCGGAGTGAACAGCGTATTCGGATGCGCGAGCAGCGCAGGATCGATCAGCCGCGGCCGGTCCGCGCGAGCCCAGTCTTCCATTTCGAATACATCCGCCGCATACCCGCCGAGCTGGCCTCGCTCAAGCGCCGCGAGCACGGCGGCTTCATCCACTACCGAACCACGACAGGGGTTTACAAGCAGAGCGCCCGGCCGTACGAGGGCAAGCAGCTCGGCGTTGACCAGATGCTGGGTATCGGCATTCAAGGGAAGCGCCAGCAGGATGAAGTCCGAGCTGGCGAAGAGTTCGCTGCACGCCACCTGGCGCAGGCCGAGCCGTTGCTCGGTTTGTGTATCCAGAGCCTTCGCCTCGTGGTACTGCAGGGTCGCGCCCCATCCCTGCAAGCGATCAGCCATGGCCAGTCCGATGGCGCCCATGCCAAGGATGCCGACCGTAGCGTTATCCAGCCCCGTGCCGTAGAACTGTGGTTGCCAGCCCTGGAACTCGCCAGAGCGGACGAACGCATCTGCTGCCCGCAGATGCCGCCCCAGCCCCACCGCCAGTCCGATCGCCAGCTCGGCAGTCGGGACCGTCAACAGATCAGGCACGAAGGTCAGCCAGACCCCGCGGGCAGTACAGGCGTCCACATCGAAATTGTCGAAGCCCTTGAGCGCGCAGCCGACTACACGCAGCTCAGGGCAGGCTTGAAGAAAGTCTGCATCGACCCGATCGGGCATGAACGCCATCATCGCCTGAGCATCGCGACAGCGGCGCAGAATTTCCTCGCGCGTCAGCGTGCTGTCGGTCTGGTTGGTCATCAGCTCGCAATGTGGCGCCAGCAGTTGCAGGATCTCATCGTGTACTCGGTGAGTTATAACGAGTTTCGGCAGCATGGTTTGTCCTATTTGAAACGTTTGCGCAGCACGCCACTGAAGGCGTCTACTAGCGTGACCATGGCCAGGATGACCAGCAGGATTGCTGCAACCTCCTGGTACTGCATGATGCGCAGCGAGCCCATGAGTTCGAAGCCGATACCGCCGGCGCCAACCATGCCCATCACGGTGGAGGCGCGAAAGTTGTATTCCCAGCGGTAGATCGCCACGTCGGCGAACTGCGGCGTCACCTGTGGCAAAACCGCGTGCAGCAGCACTTGCATCGGCGTAGCCCCCGCCGCCCGAGCGGCTTCCACCGGCGCTTCGTCGACGTGCTCGATGGCCTCGGCGAAGAACTTGCCGACCATGCCGACCGAATGCAGACCCAGGGCAAGCACGCCCGGCAAGGCGCCGAACCCTACGGCTGCAACGAAGATGATGCCCATGATCAGCTCCGGCACCGACCGCAGGGCATTGAGCAGCACCCGGGCAACACCGAACACAAGGGGGTGCGGCGCCGTATTGCGCGCTGCAACGAAGGCCACCACCAGCGAGAACACCACTGCGATGGCCGTACCGGCGATGCTCATCGCCAAGGTGTCGATCAAGGGGCGAATCCAGCTTCGATAGCCCGAAAAGTCTGGCGGCATGGCCTCGCCTGCCAGGGTCGCGATGGAGGGCAGCCCGTTCAGCAGCGTGGTGGCATCGAGCAGCCCCACGTACCAGCAGGCCAACAGCACCACTCCGAATACAATCGCCACCTGCCCCAGCTGGCGCCACCAACCGAGGCCGAAGCCTCGAAGGATGTGCTCGCGTTGCTCTGCAGGCAGCGCCTGCACGTCGTAATGAGTAGACATATCGGTGCTCACATCGTGGCGAAGTCGAGGCCGAGCAGCGATCCCATGTTGCGGATCACATCGTAGTCGGCGTCGGTGATTGGCGCGAAGGCCTCGGCCTTGAAGTTGCGCAGCACTTCGGGATCGTCGATACCGACGAATACATCCCGCACCTTGGTTTTCAGCTCGGGGCTCAGGTTCGAGCGCATCGCCCAGGGGTACTGGGGGTATTCGCCGCTGTAACCAAGTACTTTCACCTTGCTCGGATCGATTAGGCCACGTTCGGCTACGTGATTGAAAATTACCTCCGACAGCCCACCCGCATCGGCGTTGCCGTTCGCCACGTTGACGGCAACGGCGTCATGCGTGCCCACAAAATGTTGTTCGTAGTCCTGCCCACCCGTCAAATCGGCCGTCTCAAGAAGCACGGTTTTGGGAATCAAATGGCTGGACGTCGATGCCCGGTCACCATAGGCCATCTTCTTGCCCTTAAGGTCGGCATACTCATTCACGCCTGACGCCACATTGGCGATAATCACCGAGCGATAGGTCGGCTTGCCGTCGATGACCATGGCAGCGAAGGGCTCGATGTCGCTTTTGCTTTTGGCCATGACGTAGGACAGCGGACCGAAATACGCCAGGTCGATACGGCCAAAGCGCATCGCCTCAATCATCGAGGAATAGTCGGTGGTTACGATCAGCTGCACCTTCTTGTCCAGATGCTCTTCCAGATAATCCTTCAGCGGCTGGTTACGCTTGATCAGCTCGGAGGCGTTTTCGTCCGGCAGCAGGGCAACCTTTAGCACATCCGGATCGGCATCGGCCGCTAGGGCGGACAAACTTGAAACAGCGGACAGCAAGCAAGTCAATAAGAGCGCGGATAAGCGTTTCATCGGGACATCTCCAGTGAAGGTTCGAGCATGACAGGTGGTTCAGCCGGAGCATTCGCTGGCTGAGTCGTAGAGCGGCCTGCATAGATGCGCTCAAGCTGCGCATCGGTGAGTTCCGAGGGCGCGGCATCGAAAACGATCTGAGAATCGGCCAGCCCGACGACGCGATCGGCGAAGCGGCGGGCATATTCGAGTTGATGCAGCGAAACGATGGCGGTGATGCCGTCTTCCTTGCAGATGTCGCGCAGCAATCCGAGAACACGGACCGAAGTGGCCGGGTCGAGACTGGCTACCGGCTCATCGGCCAGAATGATCGCCGGCTGTTGCGCTAGCGCACGCGCGATGCCTACCCGCTGCTGCTGGCCACCGGACAGTTTGTCCACCCGGCTTAGCGCCTTGTCTGCCAGACCGACCCGAGCGAGGCAACTGAGCGCAATCTCCTGATCGGCACGCGGCAGAGGAAACAGCGAGCGGAGCGTGTTGTGAAAGGCCAGCCGACCGGTAAGCACATTAGCCAGTGCGCTTTGACGTTCGATTAGCTGGTGGTGCTGAAAGATCATGGCGGTACGCCGACGATGCTGACGCAAGGCCGAGCCGCTGCCGAGCTCACCGAGTTCGCTGGTGACACTGCCGCCAGTGGGCGTGACGAGTCGATTGAGACTACGGAGCAAGGTCGACTTGCCTGCGCCCGAGAGACCAAGCAGCACGGTGAACTCACCACGCCGAAATGCAATCGAGGTATCGCGTAGGGCTGTCACGCCGCCTGGATAGACGACGCTCAACCGGTCGACCCGCAGCACGGCGTCCTGTATCGGATGGGGCGTCATTTGATCACCTTTCGCAATATTGCTGGCCGCACAATTGCGGTTCGCGATGCAAAGGGTAGAAATTCCTTGTTAACGCACTGCTTCTAAAGGATGACATTTCGATGAATACTTCGAATCTGCCGTAGCGGGGCGGCAAGCGAAGCCGTGGAAGAACGGGCGCAACGTAGCGTCTTTCTTCACGCGGGATACAGGAGGCTTTGATTGATACTGCTGCGGATTCGCTACAGTAACGTTGGGCCAGAACGTAATGCCATCCAAGCAAGAGAGCGCACACTAGGGAAACACGGTCTGCTCTCGCCGCCTGGATACATCAAGCACAGCTCCGGAGCCAGGACTGCCTTTTCCCGAGCAGGCTGCATACATCAGACCATCTATCCACTCGTCAATACGCTCGTATCGTCAAAGGCTGGGTAAAAGCCATTGGCCTAGATCCTGCCATATATGGCACACACACGATGAGACGTACGAAGGCATCGCTGATCTATCGCAGGACGAAGAACCTACGGGCGATTCAAATTCTGCTCGGCCATACGAAGCTTGAGAGCACCGTCCGATATCTTGGGATTGAGGTCGATGACGCTCTGGAAATGGCGGAGCAGACCGAGGTCTGACCATATATTGCGACGGTCGAAGTCAGACCGTCGCTAACCGGCCAAAAGCAGCCAGTGGCTAACGGCAGAGTGTGAGCAACGGCAGTGTCTACATGGAATGAGTACACAACCAATCGGACACCCTCTAACCGGGGCATGACCGTGGCCATATTTGACGGGCTCACCCGCCTGGTCTGGCTTCCGCGGGACACAATGATCGTTGAGGACCAACTGAAGCCTTTTGCGAGGCAAGGCACGAAACCTCCCACCGCGCGAGACATGCATCTGCACCTTCTTCCTTGGCCTCGTCAGGAATTGCTCAACCTCGGCAACGTCGAAGTGGAGATGCGAGTAACCCTTTCCTACTTCATTGAGCCAAACCCGGGCATCGCCGAGCGCGGCATCAAAGGCCGCTATCGCTACGAGTCGCATGGTCTTCGATTTGACGTAAGTCGCCCTAATGAAGACAAGGACCAGTTCCGGCAACGCATCAACAAGCGTGCTCGGGATGAGGAGGAAGGTGCCTATCAGGGAGGCGGCTCAGACCCCTGTTGGCTGCTTGGCACCCAAACCAGGCATCGCGACTCACTTCATTCGGACATATGGCGGGGTACTGCTGCTGACCTAGCAGGCCGCGGCATGCTCGGCATCTATCCCGCCTTGGGCTGGTGGAAAACTTTGGTCAAGCATCAGCGTTACGACGATACCGTCAGGTACAGCCTCGTAGTATCGATCAAGACACAGCAAACCAACGTTGACCTTTATGCTGCCGTCGAGCAAGTAATAGAGGCCCAAACGGCGATTTACGTTTGACCATGCCACGCTCGGTCCCACTAAGGATGGTCTGAAGTAGCCATGTATTTCTGGCTGACTTCAGCTTCCGCCGATTTTGAAAGCGGAAAATCGACCAAAAACGATCAGATCACCGCTCATTTCTGTGTTTTAGCCGCCGCGAGCACCTCGCGGCGGCCATTCCCCGCATTACAGGCGCACCTCTCCCGCGTTGGTCAGTAAATGTCGGCGCGCCATCCACAGATTCGACAGCGCGAACAGCGTGACCAACTGAGCGGTGTTCTTCACCAGCCCGCGGAAGCGCACCTTGGTATAGCCAAACTGCCGCTTGATCACGCGGAACGGGTGCTCGACCTTGGCGCGTACTTGGGCTTTGGCCTTCTCGATCTTGCGCTTGGCTTTGTATAGCGCGCTGCGCTTATCGAGCTTCTTGTAGGTGCTGCGGCGTGCCGCGATCTGCCAGATCACCTGACGCCCCTCATGCTCGGGACGCTTCTCAACGCCGGTGTAACCAGCGTCGGCGCAAACCACATTCTCGTCGCCGTGCAGCAGCTTATCGACCTGGGTGACATCCGCCACGTTGGCCGCCGTGCCCACCACGCTGTGCACCAAGCCCGATTCGTCATCCACGCCGATGTGCGCCTTCATGCCGAAGTAGTATTGCCGGCCTTTCTTGGTCTGGTGCATCTCCGGGTCGCGCTTGCCGTCCTTGTTCTTGGTCGAACTCGGCGCGTTGATTAGTGTGGCATCGACGATAGTGCCTTGGCGCAGCGACAGGCCGTGGTCACCCAGGTGGCCGTTGATCACAGCCAGGATGTCGGCAGCCAGCTCATGTTTCTCCAGCAGCCGGCGGAAGTTGAGGATGGTCGTTTCGTCGGGGATGCGTTCCAGGTTCAACCCCGCAAACTGGCGCAGGATAGTGGTCTCGTACAGCGCCTCTTCCATCGCTGGGTCGCTGTAGCCGAACCAGTTCTGCAGCAGATGAACCCGCAGCATTGCCATCAGCGGATAGGCCGGTCGGCCGCCTTCACCCTTGGGGTAATGGGGCTCGATCAACGCAATCAAACCCGTCCACGGCACCACCCGATCCATCTCGATCAGGAACAGCTCCTTGCGGGTCTGTTTGCGCTTGCCGGCGTACTCTGCGTCGGCGAAGGTCATCTGCTTCATCGGAAAACTCGGCGGGTGGGATTGGGCACATTTTGCCAAATCAGAAAGTCTTTTCAGAGTTTCCCTAAGAGACTAGTTACTTCCACCGAGTCTTGAGCAACGCCTATCTTTGAAGCAGGGTCGACTTGAGGCGTAGAAAATCACGTTTACGCGGTTTAGCGCAACAATATTGTTCGTCGTAGGTTATGCACATTGGCCAATCCTGACCACACATTAAATCGTCCATTAGAAAGTACCAGTTAGGTTATTCTCTGATCACGCTGGCAATCGACGAGAGACTTGTGAATGGAATCCATGTTACGTTTAACTTACATGTATGTGCTAAGCAGGAGTTGTAACGGTGCATCACAAGATTCCATTTTTTCCACATTCACTTCCTGATGAAACATTGCACTCAAGAGTTTCTCGCTACCATTTTCTATCAGGCAACAAAACACAGCCATTGACTTTCCGAGATGCATTCGACGCTGCCCCGTTTCCTTTGGACGTTGTTGTCCCGAAGAAAATATCTCAGCTAGCTGAACGGCTCCCAGGAGAAGCTGAAGAAAACCTTAAAAGCTTGCTAAATACCAATACACTTCTGCCATTGTTTACATCATTTCTTGGAACCGAGGACTCTCACAAAAAACTTAACCAAGAAACTTCTACAACCGCGCTGTCACGAGTTCCTCAGCGCGTGGTAGGCGTGCATGGCACAGCTAAACTCTGCATCACATGCTGCCAGAGCGACGAAACTGAGTTTGGCTCCAGTTATTGGCATAGAGCTCATCAAATACCAGGAGTTTCCAGTTGCTGGAAGCACTGTGAAAGCTTGATAAGCTCATGTCTATTTTGTTCCAAGCCGTTTTATACGAAGAATCGAATTCTAACGATGCCGTGGCTGCCCTGTGAGTGTGGCTGGTCTGTTAGTACAAACACGTGCAGCAAAATCGCTCCCGTACTTGAGAACGAATTCGCTATGTTCTCCAAAGAGCTATTGCACGGAGACGTTCCTACTATCTCGCAAGAATCCCTTGCGCAAGCGTACAGAACACAAGCTTCCATGCTAGGGCTCCGAGCTGGCAGCCTAGTTTCACAAGCATCACTATTCAAAAGTATAGTCGAAACTTTTGGAGATGAATTTCTCTGTCAAGCAGACGCTGCATACGCTGCCAAGAAGACAAAAACGTGGATTCGTCTTTCTACAATAGATAATCAACTAGATATGCCAGTAACACGGCATTTGATACTAAGCTTTTTCCTATTTCGCGATTTCAACGTATTTAAAAGCGCTCTACAAAATCAACAGACCTTGCCTCTCGTAAGAGCTCGCAGGACAGATTCAAAGCATCCAAAATCGACGGAAAGTAAAAGCTCGGTTTACAGGGCTAAGATACAGCAGATCGTAAACCGCTGGCCAAATTCAACACTAGAAGACTGCTGGAAGAACTCTTTGAAGGCAACTTCATGGCTTTTTAAACATGATCGTAAGTGGTTAATCACCTATTTAGCTGGAACGACAGAGCCTGATACTAGCATCGCCGATCTTAGTTATGCAAAGACCATAGAGGACGGAATTGAGGGTCTTTACTCGCTTTCTTCTAAACCTAAAAGAGTAAATATCGGGAATATTCTTTCTCTTCTACCTAAAAGGTTGCCGGGTGGGCGAGACAGGGAAAAACTTTATCCTGAAGTTTCAAAAAAGGTTAAAGAACATCATGAATCCCTTTGGCACTTCCATGTCCGGCGGATAATATGGGGAATACACGAACTCAAAAGGCTCGACCTTAATCCGTCAATTGTTAATTTAAGTGATTTGATAAAAATTAATAAGATTAGCTGTAATTCGATTCTCAGCCATTTTGGCTGGAACATCGAGGTGATGGTAAATCAAAAGTTTAGCCACCTAGATGAAATGAACAAATTTTCAATCACGCGGCAATGGTCGGGCCCTGTAACGGTTGATGCAGGCTATGCCGGCCGAGCTTATCAAAAAGCTCGTATGGTCAAATTAGACTAACCCCATATGGCTAAGCTTCGTTGATCAATCTCATGAGATACGAAGCTGCATTTCCACTGGGTGGGCGAATGGCTGCGAACCTCAACAAGGTCGCAGCACCAAAACTTGCCTTACGTGCGCGTAATTCTTTAGCAGCCCATTCTAATCTGCGGTGATGAAATTGATCTTTTGATTCACAGCTTGCCTTAAGCTCCATGCTGCATCGAGGCAACTTAGGCAATTTTTTCTCGAACAGTGTGGAAGAATTCAGCTCACGTCCTATCCGCGAAACAGAGATCCGAAGTGGCTTCCCTGGCCGAGCCCTAAGGCTCCGCGCGCACTCTCGGATTCGACGCGACAACTCTTTATCCAGCCTTGCCCAGTCAACAGCGGCGGTGCGCTTACGAGCGATCCTTCCGATGCGATGGAGCTTTTCTTTCAGCCAATCTCTATCGTTACGGTAAAGCCAAGCGTAATCGGTGCACGCCTGAGCTGTCGTGTTCCTCTCACGTTCCATAATGAAACGAGTACGGCGGTTCTCTCGGTCTCGCTCCACTCGCAACCCTGACAACATGTCTTTAAGGCCGGTTTCCATCCTCAGTACTCGATACACCGACGTCAATGAAACACCACAATCCGTAGCTACTTCAGCAAAGGATTTCCCCGCAATTACCTGATCCCGGATTTGCGCTTTGAGGCCTGGCAGGAGAATGGACGGGCGAGAACGGACACTTAATCCAAGCTGAACAGCATGGACGTGCAGTGTAGAGACGCTCACGCTTGTCACAGCCGCAATCTGCCGAAGAGAACGTCCTTCCGTGTACATTTCCTCAAGCGTCTCCATTAGTCCACCAGTTCCGCCGGTCGCCGTGTTCGCAATGCTGCCCACCGTGGGGACGAAGGAAACAGAGCGCCTAACGGTTAGATGATCGAAGCTGAGTCCAAGCGCATCCGCAAGAACTAAATAATGCAGCGGGTGATGGGCACCTCTTGGCTTTCGCAACAGCTTGAGGATCCAGGAGGGAGCTTGTTTTGCGCTCGCTGGGCACAGTCGCGAAAACTCCCCTGTGCTGGGCAACGCTTTGAAGTAGATAGCTAACATTTCAGCCAACGGCGTCAGTCGAAGCCTGCCATTGGAACTCACGAGCGCACGGACCTGTGCCCCCCTCAACAAATTTTGCTGGACCATGTCAGGTTGCAGTGGGGCAGAGTCTCTATGGAGTACTGACCATGACAGAGCCGCGAGACGATGAAGAGCGTTTCTCTGAAGCGCACTGACCTTTAGTGCAAGGGTGTGCGCCTGTAATTCATCGTCAGTAGGCAGGAAGCACCGCGTAGCTTTATCCCGGAGCCAAGCCGGTTCAACGATTAAAAGGCGCTGTACGTGATGGGGGCATATCCACACCCCAGGTAGCTGATGTACGCGATGCCAGTAGGATTGACCATGTCTTTGATCATCCTCTTCAAGACATGCCGTGCAAAACCTAACCCGAACGTATCTTTCTAGAGAACTTGCAATAAGCCCAAGCCTCATCTTCAACCCTTGGCCGTTCCTGCTCTCCATTTGACGGCGCGTCATCGCTAGCTGCTCTGACGACATAAATGGTTGGAAGTAAGGGAGCAAAGTATGTCGAGAGATGAGAGCGTTGGCGTCCAGCCCAGTAACCGGGTTGAGAAGCCTTTCTGATTCTTTTAAATGGCAAGGGAGGCTAGTGTTTCGGGTAAAGGCGTAGCTGTGCTCAACGTTGTTGAATGCTTGGCGGACCGAAGCAAACCCAGTCAGCCGGCAATAACGACTTAACAGACTGTGAAGTGTTTCGTCTGGGAAGGGAGCTAAGAAAAAGCCTGGTCCAGTATCCATCCCCCACCTCAAACCTACCTATCGCGATAGGCGTCAGAGAACTCAAATATCTGCTCACACAGCCAGCCCTCATCGCGCAATTGCTGAAGGGGATTTTCACTCTTGGCTATTTCAGACAGCCTCGCGGACTCTTGAGAGGACGCGGTAACAAGCTTTGGTACAGCTGCCATTGGTTTGCCTAGCGGTTTCACCGTCGGCATAGGACTAATGCCGCTCAGCAGTGAATACCGTTTCGACACGTCGTCAGAGCTCGGCAGCATCATGCCCTCAAGCTGGGAATCAATTGGCAATAGGTCTTCGAACCGCCCCAGCTGCCTAGGATCCCGGCTACGTAAGGCCGACAACGCCGGTTTAAGGATCTGCATCTTGGTATCGGCCACGCGTCTGAACGTGCTTGGATCAAGGCGCTCCTCGCCGTACTGAATAGCGAAGCGCTGACCTAGGATCAAGAGCTTAACCAGGAAGTCTGTGACACCTTGAGTTAAATCATAGAGTACGTCGAACAGCTCATCCGACAGCGGACTAACCTCACGGCACCATTGATAGGCCCACAAGGACTGCACCAACATCTTCCAGTACCGATCGTGCTTCTCGAATCTTTGAAACTCGATAACGCCAAGGCCACATCCACGTCTTGCATTTCGAAGCACGTCCGAAAACAGGCTGATCATTGAGTTAGTCCCGATGAACACGACTGGGATGCCAATCGAATTGATCAGGTTGACGAAGAAATTGAGCATGTTGTCTTTTCCGCCGGTTCGCGCCGACCGTAGATGCTGAATTTCATCGATTAGCAAGGCGCCTATAAAATAGGTGCTCGCAACCTGTTCCATGCGTTGAATGGTGTCAGGGAGGCCACTTCGAGAGCGGTAGCTGTTTGCGTATCGATCTTGGCCAATAGCCTGATCCACCGCACGGAAGAACGCCCGACACAAACCGCTAAGTGAACCATCGAACGGGCAATCCAGCTTTAACCAAGTGATTTGCGTTTGTACAAACTGACGACTTTCATAGCGTTCATGGAGAACTGTCTGCGGATAAAGACGCAGAATTGATTCAAGGGCCGTCGATTTTCCGATCCCGCTCAACCCAACCAAGCTGAAGGTCGTTGCAGTAGAGCGAAACCCGTCGGATGTCCGCCTGCTCGTTGAAAGTGAGTGAAGGTGCCTCACGGTCGTTGGCGACAGCGGATTACGCCCTACGTATCCACTTCGAATCAACGAAGACAGGCTTGATTCCAGCTCAAGATGAACCGGTAAAGGCTGAACGACCGTACGTAAGCGATCGATGCAGTGAAGCCGTACCGCTCTATCGAGTTCGCGCTCATGCTCGTTCACCGGCGGAAAATGCGTGATCAATGAAGCCGTGTCGGTTTCGGAGAAGATTGGTGGTAACGCTTCTATTAATGGATTCCCTTGAAACTCTAAAACAGGCGATGCCTCATACTGGGCGACGAAATGTATATTTCGGCTCATTTCTTGGCCCCTGGGCGTAGCCGGCTCAGTAGATCAAAGACCTCAGCGCTGCGGGCACCGGCGTAATCTTCCGCGACGCCAGCGCTAATAATCGCGTCGGGTCGCGGAGGAACAGAAGATCGCAAGTCATCGGGGACGAACGACTCCTTACGTTCTTGCAAGCGTTCGCTAGCTCGATTACTACGAATGTTGCCCAACTTTTCAGATTTCGTCGAAACTTCAGTTTTTAACAACTTATCTTGTTTTGCAGCTTTAACGACGTCAGATATTTCGGCATCTAGCGAGACTTTACTGACTAGCTTGGTGTATTTGCTGTCTGGGGACTCTTGTTTGATGATGGCGAGCATGTCTATAACTTCATCAAACCGATACCCGATATAGCGAACTTCAGATTTCCTTAGATCACCGCGTAGGAAGTTACCTTGATTATTTTGGATCCAGATATGTTCAGTGCTGTTAGGGTCATACCAACAAAGAATGCTGCTTACCCCTCTATGTCTTGCTCTGGCAAACCAGTTCTGCTCAACGGCTAAGTCACAGATGTAAAACATACCCTTGAACTTAATCCCTCCCTTTTGTATAGAACCTCTGTCTCGGGGCAAAAGATGTAGGTAAATAAGTTCGTCAGCCTGGGAATTTTCATCGATTCGATCATTTCGGAGCGCCCAACTCCATATGCCTATTGGGGTAGGTTCCACCTGATCGGCTATCATCTCTTTGGTAAGGCGGTCGGGCTGCCGATTGTGCTTGTTATAATGGAGTATTCCCTGAACAATAATCTTTGTAAACTCTGCCAAATTGAGCGTAGCATCCAGCCTATAATCACGCTCTCCCCGTTCTTTATTCCTCTTACGTACTGCGCCGGGGATCCAATGTATTTGGGTAGTAACGTTGAGTACTTTGAAACTGCTCTCAACGATGGCCTTCCAGTCCGGCCGATAAGGAGGGGCTATACCAAGGTTTATTCTGAGCCCTGAAGCCAAGCCTTCTGCAGCCTGACCCAACATCTCTCCTCTGTCAGCAAAGATTTCATGAGGTAAGTGGTGGCAAGGCCAATCGTCCTCGGTAATATCAACACCATTATCCGCGCAAAAATCTTTCTTCGACGTAAATGCATTAAACAGTGCCTGACGGGCGCCGTTCCAACTCGGCCCTTCAAGGCCGACATAAACGCCAGTGATCATGCCTGAGAAAGTATCAATTACCACATAAACAACCGGGCGGCCAATAACCCAGTCTCGGTTGTATCGGCTGACCAGATATATGTCAGCCACAGTAGCGTCTATTTCAAACAAGTGGCAAGGACCACGCAGACCATCGCGTACAGTACCAGTCAGCGGACGATGATCCTTTTTCCAATTTCGCTCACCGCCTCTTCCTCTAAGAACGGTAATATCGTCATACGCTTTGTGTCCCCAATAAGCGAACTGCCTAGCGGTTGGAAGTTCATTTGCGGAAAGTAGTGGTGGTTCCATACAATCGCCTGGAAGCGTTTTTGATGTATAAAACCGCCTGAGCATTTTTATGTAAGCATCAGCGATAGTGCCAACTTTTCCGGTTGCAAATAAAGAAAAGCCTACCTTAATGCAGTTCTTGTCGGCCTCCGTCAGAACCTTTGACTGAGTATCGACTTCCACTCCTTGAAAATGGGCTTTGCGGCCGGGTTTTTTTCCAACCCTATACTGCTTGGGTTTACCTGGACCCCCAGAGTTAAAACGGTCAGGTAGTAACGCGTTACGAACCTGGCCGTTCATCCAATATCGATACAGTAGTCGATATATAGTTTTTTTGGGTATTTCGCATTTTATCGCTTGGTCAGTTATTAAGCGCCCCATAGCTCCAGGCTGAAATATCTCTCCCGGAACTTCCGTCTCAATCAGATCCCGGATACGCAGCCAGTTTTTATCACGAGAACATTTCTCTTTTTCAGAAATATCTTCTTCAATCCGTAGCATAAATGGGCTAGGTACAATAGTTGCTGTCTTTATATCACCATTATCCAAAAAACTTATTAGCTCTGACAAACGCATCACCCAAGGCTTATTGGGCGTCTTCACAATATTAAAAAGTACAACTTGATCGCTTATAGTATCCAGCCAGAGCACCCTGGCCAATTGTTGAAACTCACTGGTTTCGGTGACTGGTTCGATGACATCGTTAATATTTAGATATGGCATCAGCTAGCCCTACTCTCATATCGAGAGTCTTCGGAAGGATACAAGATATCTGCAATTAGAAAGACGCTCTTCATCATTAGCCGTTCGGCTACTAGATCAAGAATTATATTCTTGTTCCAAACCAGGTGCATGAAGATGTTTTTGGCGTCGCTATATGGGATAAATAGCGATTTAGCAATGCTTTTTAGCATACGATCAAGAGGCCATTGAAACTCTCGCATGCTTTTAACTTCATCGAGGAAACTAACGATTAATGCGCGTTGCTGGAGCTCCCTTTTGAGCGTGGCTCCTTTGCGAAACCAATCTAAGTTACTGCTCAGGGTTGCGGGTATGTTTTCTTCTGTAACCACGTTCCAGTCAATGTTGCGATTTTTCCAAAACTCTCGTTCTATCTTCAGCTTTTGTAAAGTGCGCTCAAGCCTTCGACCCGAAGCGAATGACTCGGTGTATTTAATCGTACGCGCAACTAACCGCTCGCTTCCGTCAGGCTGTCGCAGCGTAACTAAAAAATCGGTGGTCATCACGAAAGGTACTTTCGTTCCGGGATAAACCGGATAAGCGATGTTCAGCGAGTTTGCAATCGACTGGGCTGCCGATTGGGGCAACAGGGGATATTGCTCCCTGATATCTATTACCGATTCTGAAAACTCAAGCAGAAGTAGATAGCCATATTCCAAATCGGAAAGAAGGTGATGAAGCCGATTGACCTTGGCTCCATGTATCTTGCGCGACCGCCCATGGGATGGAACATCCTGCACCCGCAGCCATGGCACGTAGTGCTCTAGACTCCCTTGCCCAAAACCTTTTTCGATATGCCGATCAATGTCGGACTGGGTTCTAAAGCTACGACCTCGCAAACAAGCCTCCCGGTGCCTTCAGCCACCTCCACCAATCCGAAGCTTGAAAATACGCTCAAAAGTCTTAGGAAACTTCGCAGGCTGTGGATAAGTTGAAAAACGCGAGAACAGATTAGCTTCATCCGGTCGACTTTCGCGTGATTCGGATAGGCGGGCTGGCTACCTCTAATAAGTGTATGGAAATCATACACTTGCGTTTTGTCATAATATTTTGTTTGTTGTCAAAATATTTTGGCAAAAACCATTACGGACGTTGAGGATCTCAACCGCTATTCCACAGTTACCGATTTAGCCAGGTTGCGCGGCTGATCGACGTCAGTGCCCCGCAGGACAGCGACGTAGTAGGAAAGCAGCTGCAAGGGGATGGTGTAGAGGATCGGCGCCAGCACGTCGTGGATATGCGGCATGCTGACGATAAAGGTGCCCTCGCCGTTTTCGATGCCCGCTTCGCGGTCCGCGAAAACAATCAGCTCTCCGCCGCGCGCACGCACTTCCTGGAGGTTGGATTTAAGCTTTTCCAGCAATTCATTGTTCGGTGCCACGGTAACCACTGGCATGTCTGCGTCGACCAGCGCCAAGGGGCCATGCTTGAGCTCACCGGCCGGATAGGCCTCGGCGTGAATGTAGGAAATCTCCTTGAGCTTCAGCGCGCCTTCCATGGCCACCGGATACTGCGCACCGCGGCCGAGGAACAGGGTGTGGTGCTTCTCGGCGAAGTGCTCGGAGATCTTTTCCACCGTGGTATCCATGGCCAGCGCCTCACCGAGACGCGTCGGCAGGCGGCGCAATTCGTCTATCAGCTCCGCTTCCAGCGCCGGCGCCAAGGTGCCGCGCACCTGACCCAGCGACAGGGTCAGCAGCAACAGGCCAACCAGCTGGGTGGTAAACGCCTTGGTCGAAGCCACGCCTATCTCCGGACCGGCCTGGGTCAACAGGGTCAGGTCGGACTCGCGGACCAGCGAGCTGATGCCAACGTTGCAGATGGCCAGACTGGCGAGGTAACGCCCTTCCCCTTCGGTACGTGACTTGGCGTTGCGCAGCGCGGCGAGCGAATCAGCGGTTTCGCCAGACTGGGAAATGGTGACGAACAGGGTGTCGGGCTGCACCACAACCTTGCGGTAGCGAAATTCGCTGGCGACCTCTACCTGACACGGAATACCAGCCAGCTCTTCCAGCCAGTAGCGAGCAACCATTCCGGCGTGATAGCTAGTGCCACAGGCGACGATCTGCACGTTACGCACCTTGGCGAACAACTCCGCCGCCTGCGGGCCGAACGCCTGAACCAACACCTGATGATCACCAAGGCGGCCTTCGAGGGTGCGTTGCACCACCTTGGGCTGCTCATGAATTTCCTTGAGCATGAAATGCCGATACTCGCCCTTGTCTGCTGCCTCGGCGCCCTCGTGGTATTGCACGCTTTCACGCTCAACGGCCTGGCCGTCGAAGTCCCAGATCTTCACGCTGTCGCGGCGGATCTCGGCAATGTCACCTTCTTCCAGGTACATGAAACGGTCGGTCACCTGACGCAGAGCCAGCTGATCGGAGGCGAGGAAATTCTCACCCAGCCCCAGGCCGATCACCAAAGGGCTGCCGCTGCGGGCGGCTAGCAAACGATCGGGCTGCTTAGCGCTGACCACAGCCAGGCCATAGGCACCATGCAGCTCCTTGACCGCTGACTTCAGGGCGACGGTCAGATCGCCCAACTCGCCGAGCTTGTGGTGCAGCAGATGGACAATGACTTCAGTATCGGTATCTGAGAGGAAGGTATAACCCAACCCCTTCAATTGCTGACGCAGCGCCTCGTGGTTTTCGATGATGCCGTTGTGCACCACCGCGAGGTCGTCGCCGGAAAAGTGTGGATGGGCGTTGCGCTCGCAAGGTGCTCCATGGGTCGCCCAACGGGTATGCGCAATACCCAGGCGACCAGTGAGCTGCTCTTCCTGTTGAGCCTGTTCCAGCTCGGCGACCTTGCCGGAACGTCGCAGACGGTGCAGGTGGCAACCGTCGTCCAGCACGGCGACGCCAGCGCTGTCATAGCCACGGTATTCCAGGCGCTTGAGGCCTTCTAGCAGGATCGGGGTGATATTGCGTTCAGCGACGGCGCCAACGATGCCACACATGGTCAGGTCTCCTGATGGGTTTCGACGGCCGCGCAGATCAGTTTGACGCCGCGGGCCTGAATGCTTGAACGCGCCTCGGTGGTGAGGCGTTCGTCCGTGATGAGGGTATGAATGTCGCCCCAGGGCAACTCAAGATTGGGTATACGTCGGCCGATCTTGTCGGACTCGGCGAGCACGATGACTTCGCGCGCGACTTCGGCCATGACCCGTGACAGGCCGAGCAACTCATTGAACGTGGTGGTGCCACGCTGCAGATCGATACCGTCTGCCCCGATGAACAACTGGTCGAAGTCGTAAGAGCGCAGCACCTGTTCTGCCACCTGCCCCTGGAACGACTCGGAATGCGGATCCCAGGTACCACCAGTCATCAGCAGTGTCGGCTCATGCTCCAGCTCACGCAACGCGTTGGCGACACTCAGGGAATTGGTCATGACCAACAGACCGTGCTTGTGGCCCAGCTGCGGGATCATCGCCGCGGTGGTGGTGCCACTGTCGATGATGATTCGCGCATGTTCGCGAATGCACCCTACAGCGGCTCGGGCGATGGCTTGCTTCCAGAGCGAGACTGGCTGCGCACTGTCGCCGATCAGCTCCTGCGGCAAGGGCACCGCACCGCCGTACCGGCGCAACAGCAAGCCGTTCTTCTCCAGCGCGGCGAGGTCTTTGCGAATGGTCACTTCGGAGGTCTCGAAACGCCTGGACAACTCATCGACACTGACCTCGCCCTGCTCATTGAGCAAGGCGAGTATGGCGTGACGTCGTTGCGGAGTGTTGCGTTTCGACATGACTAAGTTTCGGTTCGAAAGAAAATTTGGCGAATCAAAACCTAATCCAGCGACTCAGTCAACTCCTGCCACCGATGAAGCCCAACAAGTTGGTCGAATTCCCTCGCCGCTGGCGATATCGTTGAGCGTCGCCGCAACAGCTTCGACCGGCGGGGTCACGCTGCGGGCGGGAGTCGACATCAAGGGCAAGCCAACCAGCGCCGTACAGATCCCGATTAGCTTCGGGTTGGCCTGAAAGCGGGCTTCGCGCAGTTCGAACGCATTAGGCATGCACTCGATGGCTTGCTCATGCTACGGCAGAAAGTGTCGGACGAAGCCCTGGACGTACCGATAGGCCTCGTTGACCGACGCTCCGTAGGCAGGGCCTAAGCCAGGCGGCAGTTCAGTAGCTTATTACGCAAGATTGCTCAAGGATTGCGCTGCTCGAGGCGCTCACCTGTACGACTGGCCTGATGCGATTGGTAGAGGGAAGCACTGATCAGCACCCCGATGATCGCAACAGCAATGGCCAGCCCGGGGAATGAACACGTGAACACGCTCGGCACGCTCCCGCCAGCGCATGCTCCAGTGACGGGCATCGAGCACTATTTCTGCTTTTTCTGCGGCCGTCGCCAGCCCGTGATCAATGCTTGCCGCGCCCGCCCGAGGGCCAGAGTTCCGGCCGGGACGTCGGCTGTAATCACCGAGCCTGCGCCGGTGGTTGCGCCATCGCCTAGGGTGACCGGGGCAACCAACGAGCTGTTGGAGCCAATGAAAACATCCTCGCCCATCACCGTGCGGAACTTGTTTGCACCGTCGTAATTGCAGGTAATGGTGCCGGCGCCAATATTGGTCCGTGCGCCAATTTCCGCATCACCTAGATAAGCCAGGTGACCGGCCTTGGCGCCATCACCCAGGCTTGAGTTCTTCACCTCAACGAAGTTGCCGACGTGCGCTTTGGCGCCCAATACCGCGCCGGGACGCAAACGGGCAAACGGTCCGCAATCGGCGGCTTCGCCAAGCTCGGCGCCTTCCAGATGACTGTTGGCCTTGACCACCGAACCGCGGCGCAGCGTACTGTTGCGGATCACGCAATTAGGGCCGATCTCCACGCCGTCCTCGATCAACACCTTGCCTTCGAGAATCACGTTCACATCAATCAGCACGTCACGTCCAACGGTGACCTCACCGCGCAAGTCGAAGCGCGCCGGATCTCGCAGGGTCACACCCTGCGCCATCAAACGGCGCGCGGCGCGCTGCTGATAGTGCCGCTCAAGCTCAGCCAGCTGAATGCGATCGTTAGCGCCCTGGACTTCCATCGCATGCAACGGCTGTTCGGTAGCCACCACTAGGCCGTCTGCCACGGCCATGGCGATCACATCAGTCAGGTAGTACTCACCCTGGGCGTTGCTGTTTGAAAGTCTACCCAGCCAATCACCGAGCCGCTCACCCGGGACCGCGAGAATGCCAGTATTGCCTTCTGAGATGAGTTTCTGCTCAGCCGAGGCATCCTTGTGCTCGACGATTGCCTGAACCACACCTTGTGCGTCACGCACGATTCGTCCGTAGCCACTCGGGTCGGCTAGATCCACCGTGAGCAAAGCGAGCTGCTGCGGATTCACTTGCTGCAGGAGTCGTTCGAGCGTCGCCGCTTCGATCAGCGGTACATCACCATAAAGAATCAGGACACGCTCGGCCGACAATGCCGGAAGCGCCTGAGCCACGGCGTGGCCTGTACCCAATTGCTCGGCCTGCACGACGAAATTCAGATCATCTGCTGCCAGCTGCTCACGAACCCTCTCGGCACCGTGGCCGATCACAACATGGATGGCCTTCGGCTTGAGTGCGCGAGCGGTGTCAATGACATGCCCGAGCATGGATTGACCGGCAACAGGGTGCAGAACTTTCGGCAGGGCAGAGCGCATGCGCGTGCCCTGACCAGCAGCGAGAATGACGATATCGAGAGACATGGCAGATCCTGAACAAACGTAGCCGCAGGCCGACGCGGGGGTTATTTCCAAGTGGCAGAAAAAGAAAAAGGGTAGCCAAGGCTACCCTTTTACTCGTTCGCGATGAAGCCGTTACCAGATCAACCGCGACCGTACTTCTTGCGCATCGCCTCGATTGTCCGCAGCTGAGCTGCAGCCTCGGCGAGACGCGCAGCAGCGGAGCCGTAGTCAAACTCGGCACCCTTCTCGTGCAACGCTTTTTCAGCGGCTGTAACAGCAGCTTTCGCCGCCGCCTCGTCCAGATCCTTGGCGCGAGTCGCAGTATCGGCAAGCACCTTCACCATATTTGGCTGGACTTCAATGAAGCCGCCAGAAATGTAGAAGATATCTTCTTCGCCGCCCTGCTTGATCACACGCACCGGACCGGGCTTGAGATCAGTCAGCAAAGGAGCGTGGCCCGGCAGAATGCCCAAGTCACCCAGGTGACCATGGGCGATGACCATCTCTACCAGCCCCGAGAACAGCTCTTCTTCCGCACTGACGATGTCACAGTGGACTGTCATAGCCATACTTATGCCTCGGTAATGAGCTCTGCTGGAAACCTTCGCCGCCAGCAGAGCTTATTGGCGCCCGCAAGCGGGCGCGCCAGTTACAGTTTCTTGGCTTTCTCGATGGCTTCGTCGATACCGCCAACCATGTAGAACGCCTGCTCCGGCAGGTGATCGTAGTCACCGTTGAGGATGCCGGCGAAGCCACGGATGGTTTCTTTCAGCGAAACGTACTTGCCTGGCGAACCGGTGAAGACTTCAGCAACGAAGAACGGCTGGGACAGGAAGCGCTGGATCTTACGAGCACGGGATACCAGCTGCTTGTCGGCCTCGGACAGTTCGTCCATACCCAGAATCGCGATGATGTCCTTCAGCTCTTTGTAGCGCTGCAGCACATACTGGACGCCGCGAGCGGTGTCGTAGTGCTCCTGGCCAATCACGTTGGCGTCCAGCTGGCGCGAGGTGGAGTCGAGAGGATCGACCGCCGGGTAGATACCCAGGGAAGCGATGTCACGCGACAGAACCACGGTGGCGTCCAAGTGGGCGAAGGTGGTCGCCGGGGACGGGTCAGTCAGGTCGTCCGCAGGTACGTAGACGGCCTGAACGGAGGTGATCGAACCGCTCTTGGTGGAGGTGATGCGCTCCTGCAGAACGCCCATTTCCTCGGCCAGCGTCGGCTGATAACCCACCGCAGACGGCATACGACCCAGCAGCGCGGACACTTCGGTACCGGCCAGGGTGTAACGGTAGATGTTGTCGACGAACAGCAGAACGTCCTTGCCTTCGTCGCGGAACTTCTCGGCCATGGTCAGGCCGGTCAGTGCCACACGCAGGCGGTTTCCTGGAGGCTCGTTCATCTGGCCATAAACCAGCGCAACCTTGTCCAGAACGTTGGAGTCCTTCATCTCGTGATAGAAGTCGTTACCTTCACGAGTCCGCTCACCCACACCGGCAAACACGGAGTAGCCACTGTGCTCCATGGCGATGTTACGGATCAGCTCCATCATGTTTACGGTCTTGCCGACACCGGCACCACCGAACAGACCGACCTTACCGCCTTTAGCGAACGGGCAAACCAGGTCGATAACCTTGATGCCGGTTTCCAGCAGCTCATTGCCGCCAGCCTGTTCGGCATAGCTCGGCGCCGCGCGATGGATGCCCCAGCGCTCTTCTTCGCCGATGGGACCGGCTTCGTCGATCGGGTTGCCGAGCACGTCCATGATCCGGCCCAGCGTGGCAGTGCCCACTGGTACAGAGATAGCAGCGCCAGTGTTGGTGACGTCCAGACCGCGCTTGAGGCCTTCGGTCGAACCCATGGCGATGGTACGGACAATGCCGTCGCCCAGCTGCTGCTGAACTTCCAGGGTGGTGTTGGCGCCAGTGACTTTCAGCGCGTCATATATGCTCGGTACCACATCGCGCGGAAATTCCACGTCGATAACGGCGCCGATGATTTGAACGATACGTCCGCTACTCATGTTTGGTTCCTCTGAATATTTGAACCGTTCTTAAACCGCGGCAGCGCCGCCGACGATTTCCGAAATTTCCTGGGTGATCGCAGCCTGACGGGCCTTGTTATAGACCAGTTGCAGGTCGCCGATCAGCTCACCGGCGTTGTCGGTTGCGTTCTTCATGGCGATCATCCGGGCAGCTTGTTCAGCGGCACCGTTTTCAACCACGGCCTGGTAGACCTGGGATTCGACGTAACGAACCAGCAGCGCATCCAGCAACAAGCGAGCGTCGGGTTCGTACAGATAGTCCCATTTACCTTTCGGCGCGGTCTGATCGTCGCTCGCGGCCAACGGCAGCAGCTGGGCTACGGTCGGTTTCTGCGTCATGGTGTTGATGAACTTGTTCGACACCAGGTAGAGACGGTCCAGACGGCCTTGATCGAAAGCATCCAACATGACCTTGACGCTGCCGATCAGATCATTGATCGACGGCTCTTCACCAAGACCGTTGACTGCTGCGACCACGTTGCCGCCAAAGCTGCGGAAGAAGCTCGCACCTTTGTTACCGATCACGCACAGGTCGGCTTCGACTTTACTGTCGTGCCATTCCTTCATGTTCTTGATCAGCGCCTTGAACAGGTTTGTGTTCAAGCCGCCGCAAAGCCCACGATCAGACGACACGACGATGTAGCCGACACGCTTGACCGGGCGCTCAACCATGAACGGATGACGGTATTCAGGGTTGGTATTGGCCAGATGGCCAATAACCTGCTGGATCCGCTCCGCATAGGGACGGCTGGCAGCCATGCGCATCTGTGCCTTGCGCATCTTGCTGACGGCCACCTTTTCCATGGCGCTGGTGATCTTCTGCGTGCTTTTGATGCTCGCAATCTTGCTGCGAATCTCTTTTGCGCCTGCCATTTGACACCTATCGGGTTAGCAAGCGGGAGCCTCGCGGCTCCCGCTGCGGCTTACCAGGATTGGGTGGCCTTAAACGACTCGATGCCGGCTTTGATGCCTGCGTCGATTTCGTCGTTGAAGTCGCCCTTCACGTTGATCTTGTCCAGCAGAGCAGCATGCTCATGATGGAAATAGGCAATCAACGCCTGCTCGAAGGCACCAACCTTGGCTACTTCGATGTCCTGCAGGAAGCCACGCTCGGCTGCGTACAGGGACACCGCCATGTCGGCAATGGACATCGGCGCGTACTGCTTCTGCTTCATCAGCTCGGTGACACGCTGACCATGCTCAAGCTGCTTGCGGGTCGCTTCGTCCAGGTCAGAGGCGAACTGGGCAAACGCCGCCAGTTCACGGTACTGAGCCAGTGCGGTACGAATGCCACCGGAGAGCTTCTTGATGATCTTGGTCTGCGCGGCGCCACCGACGCGGGATACCGAGATACCGGCGTTAACGGCCGGACGGATACCAGCGTTGAACATGGACGACTCGAGGAAGATCTGACCGTCGGTGATCGAAATCACGTTGGTCGGAACGAACGCGGATACGTCACCGGCCTGGGTTTCAATGATAGGCAAAGCGGTCAGGGAACCGGTCTTGCCGGTCACGGCGCCATTGGTGAACTTCTCAACATACTCTTCGGAAACGCGCGAAGCACGCTCCAGCAGGCGGCTGTGGAGATAGAAGACGTCGCCTGGGTAGGCTTCGCGTCCCGGCGGACGACGCAGCAGCAGGGAAATCTGGCGATAGGCTACGGCCTGCTTGGACAGATCGTCATACACGATCAGCGCGTCTTCGCCGCGATCACGGAAGTATTCGCCCATGGTGCAGCCGGCGTACGGTGCCAGGAACTGCAGCGCAGCGGACTCGGAAGCCGAAGCGGCAACGATGATAGTGTTGGCCAGAGCACCGTGCTGTTCCAGCTTGCGCACTACGTTGGCGATGGTCGACTGCTTCTGACCGATCGCGACGTAGACGCACTTGATGCCGCTGTTGCGCTGGTTGATGATCGCGTCGATGGCCAGAGCGGTCTTACCGATCTGACGGTCACCGATGATTAGCTCGCGCTGACCGCGGCCGACCGGGATCATCGCGTCGACCGACTTGTAGCCAGTCTGGACTGGCTGGTCGACCGACTTACGCCAGATCACGCCCGGTGCGACTTTTTCGACTGCGTCAGTTGCCTGCGCATTAACCGGGCCCTTACCGTCAACCGGGTTACCCAGCGCGTCAACGACGCGACCCAGCAGCTCCGGACCTACCGGAACTTCCAGTACGCGACCGGTGCACTTGGCGCTCATGCCTTCGGTCAGGCTCTGGTAAGCGCCCAGTACCACGGCACCTACAGAGTCCTGCTCCAGGTTCAGGGCCATGCCAAAAACGCCACCAGGGAATTCGATCATCTCCCCGTACATGACGTCGGCCAGGCCGTAAATGCGCACGATACCGTCGGAAACACTGACGACGGTGCCTTCGTTACGCGCTTGAGCAGACACATCGGAACTACCGATACGCTGCTTTATGATTTCACTAATCTCGGAAGGATTCAGTTGCTGCATGCCACGACCCTCAAATCAGGATTTCAACGATTCGGCCAACTGGCTCAGTTTGCCGCGGACCGAACCATCGACAACCACATCGCCGGCGCGGATAACAACGCCGCCGATCAGCGCAGGGTTCACGACCTGCTGGGGGTTGACGGTACGATCTAGCCGCTTCGACAAGGCGGCAGCCAAAGTTTGGAGTTGTGCAGGGGTCAGCTCGAAGGCTGTCTGCACTTCAACGTCGAGTGTCTTTTCGGCTTCAGCCTTGAGTTCCTCGAACAGCTCCCGAATGGTCGGCAACACATCCAGACGATCGTTATCGCCCAGGGTGGAGACGAAGTTTCGGAACGCTTCATCGATGTCGCTACCGAACAGCTGAACCAGCGTCTGGACCTTGTTTTCACTGGTCAGACGCGGATTTTTCAGCAGTTCGGCAACTTGGGGAACGTCAACAGCGACCGCAGCCAGGCTCAACATGCCCGACCAGGCATCAATCCGGCCAGCCGCGCTGGCGAACTCGAAAGCGGCCTTTGCGTATGGCCGAGCAAGCGTCTGGGTATTGATCATCGCTTGCCTCGCTTAGAGTTGGGAGGCCAGTTTTTCGACCAGATCGTTGTGTGCCTTGGCGTCCACCTGGGACTCCAGAATCTTCTCCGCACCCATGACAGCCAACACGGCTACCTGATTGCGCAGTTGCTCCTTGGCACGATTCACTTCCTGCTCGATCTCGGCGCGGGCGCCGGCGACCAGTCGCTCGCCTTCGACGCGCGCCTGTTGCTTGGCATCCTCAACGATGGCGTTGGCCTGCTTGTTGGCCTGCTCAAGAATCTGGGCAGCTTGCCCCTTGGTCTCACGGAGGGTATTGGAAACCTTTTCCTGAGCCAATTTTAGGTCTTGCTGCGCACGGCCTGCGGCGTCCAGTCCTTCAGCGATTTTCTTCTGGCGTTCTTGCATGGCCTTGGTGATTGGCGGCCATACGTACTTCATGCAAAACCAGACGAAAATAGCGAAAGCGAACGTTTGACCGAACAGCGTCAAGTTAATGTTCACAGCGATATACCTCGTGCTATCTCGTTCGACGCGGTTGTCAATTCCACGGCAACGGGGCTCGCTAAGCGAACCCCATCAGGAACCGGAAAAGTCTTAGGCAGCGACAACGAAGATGAGGTACATCGCGATACCAACACCGATCATCGGTACGGCGTCGAGCAGACCAGCCATCAGGAAGGTCTTGGTTTGCAGCTGCGGAGCCAGCTCGGGTTGACGAGCAGTGGATTCCAGCAGCTTGCCGCCCAGCAGGGCGAAGCCGATGCCAGTGCCCAGGGCACCCAGACCGATCATGATAGAGGCGGCGATGTAGACGAGTTCCATGTAAAGCTCCTGAAGCTAAGGGTTAAGGTTTTCTTGGGTAAAACGAAACTTGTTGAACCGGTTCAACTGTTACGGCGTGAGTTCGGCATGACTGTGGTCTTCATGCGCAGAGCTCAGGTACACCACGGTCAGAACCATGAAGATGAACGCCTGCAGCGGGATCACCAGGATGTGGAAAATCGCCCAGGGTACATTCAGGGTCCACTGCACGTAGAACGGCAGCAGCGCGATAAGGATGAACACCACCTCACCGGCATACATGTTGCCGAACAGACGCAGAGCCAGGCTCAACGGCTTGGTCAGCAGACCGAGGATCTCAAGGAACAGGTTGAACGGGACCAGCGACCAATGATTGAACGGCGTGAACGCCAGTTCCTTGGTAAAACCGCCGAAGCCCTTGACCTTGAAGCTGTAGAAAAGAATCAGGATGAACACACCCAGCGATAGACCGAAGGTGCCGTTCGGATCAGCAGTCGGAACGATCTTGAAGTACGGCAGGCCAATCATGCTCGCCAGGCCGGGAATGTAGTCGACCGGAATCCACTTCAGGCTGTTCATCAGGAACACCCAGACGAAAATGGTTAGGGCCAATGGAGCGATGAGGGCGTTGCGACCATGGAAGGTATCCTTCACTACGCCTTCAACAAACTCGACGCACATCTCGACGAAGTTCTGCAACCGGCCCGGTATCCCGGCAGTAGCGCCCTTGGCTGCCATGCGAAACACCAGGATGAAGATCAGGCCCATGAAGAGCGACCATCCGAGCGTGTCGAGATGAACGGCCATGAAACCCATGTCACGCGCTTCCACGCCTGAATGGGCAATGGTCCAAGTCGCTTGGTCAACGACTGAGCCGTCTGCGCGCACGTAACCTTCCGGCAGTTTTCCGTAGGTCAGATTCTGCAAGTGGTGCTGGATGTATTCCGCCGGGGTACTCGCCATAAACGCCTCAGTGCTCAATGCTTCGGATTATTTTTCATCAGCAGGAGGGCGCTCGCTCCGGCGCCCAAAACCAACAGGTAACCGACGAACAAAGCTGCCGGTTGCAGCGGTTTCACTCCTACAAACACCAGCGCAAACAGCGCCGCTGCCAGAATCTGCTTGCCCATCTCGCCAGCCCAAAGGGACTGAACGATGGCTTTTGCCGATCGCGCTCCAAAATAGCGAAACGCCTTGAACGCGAAATACAGGTTGGCCAGTAGCGCAATCAGGCCACCCAGCAATCCCGAATAGCCGGCAACCATACCAAAAACCAGACCGCATGCTACCCCTGTACTGACCGCAACGATCGCCTGTACGACTAATACACGTACTACAGGTAACCGATGGAGAGGTGTCTTGTTGCGTATATTCACCGTGCGTCCATCGCCAAAATACGTGCGCCGTCCAGATTGACCGCAGTCAAAAAAGCGCCGCGAGTATAGGAGCAGCCCATTCTGCGTTCAACCTTCAGGTAGCACTTTCTGACCGCCACTACATAAACTTTGTATCAGCGGATGTGCGCAAGCACGCCCTGCAGCTCATCCAGCGAACTGTAACGGATCACCAGCTGCCCTTTGCCCTTCTCGCCATGCTTGATTTGCACCGGCGAGCCCAGCCGCTCAGCGAGACGTTGTTCCAGACGGACAATATCAGGGTCGCTTTTCGGTTCAGCTTTAACGCTTTCTGGTTTGTTCAACCATTGCCTTACTAGTGCTTCGGTCTGCCGTACGGTCAGTCCTCGTGCGACAACATGCCGCGCGCCTTCTACCTGTTGATTAGCAGGAAGTCCAAGCAAAGCCCGGGCGTGACCCATTTCCAGATCTCCATGCGAGAGGAGCGTCTTGATCTCTTCCGGCAAGGCGATCAGACGCAACAGATTGCTGATGGTCACCCTGGATTTGCCCACGGCGTCCGCGACCTGTTGCTGAGTCAACTGAAACTCCTGCTGCAACCGTTGAAGCGCAACGGCTTCCTCGATAGGGCTGAGATCTTCGCGCTGGATGTTTTCGATCAACGCCATCGCGATGGCTGCCTCGTCGGAAACATCCCGGACCATGGCCGGGATCCGGTCCAGACCTGCCTGCTGACTGGCACGCCAGCGCCGCTCACCGGCAATGATTTCATAGCGGCCAGAGCCGATCGACCGAACCACGATCGGCTGCATCACACCCTGAGTACGGATCGAATTGGCCAGTTCTTCGAGGGTCACCGGATCAATGTCGCGGCGCGGCTGGTACTTGCCGCGCTGAATCACGTCGAGCGGCAACTGTTGCAGCTCACGCACATCGGCCTGGGCGGCTTCCTCTTGTATCGCCGCCACGTTGGCACCGCCGAGGAGGGCATCCAGACCTCGTCCTAGGCCTCGTTTTTTGGTCGCCATCAAGTTTCCTTATGCGGTTACGCTGCGGGCGGCCCGGCGCTGGCGGCGCGACAATTCGCCTGCCAGTGCCAGATAGGCCAAGGCGCCCTTGGATTGCTTGTCATAGACCAACGCCGGCATGCCATGGCTGGGGGCTTCAGCCAGGCGCACATTGCGTGGAATCACAGTGTCGTAGAGCTTCTCACCGAAGTGCGCTTTCAACTGCTCGGTAACATCGTTGGTCAGGCTGCTGCGAGGGTCATACATGGTACGGAGCAAACCCTCAATTTTCAGCGAAGGGTTCAATGCCTGACCGATACGCTGGATCGAATTGACCAGATCGGTCAGCCCTTCGAGCGCGTAATACTCGCATTGCATCGGAATGATCACGCCATCGGCGGCGGTCAGGGCATTGATCGTCAGCATCGACAGCGAGGGCGGGCAATCGATGAGGATGTAATCGTAATTTTCCCGAACTGGTGCCAGCGCTTCACGCAAGCGGTTCTCTTTAGCTGGTAGATTGAGCAAGGCGACTTCGGCTGCGGTCAGGTCACGGTTAGCTGGCAGCAGTTGATAACCGCCGTGCTCGGAAAACTGCATGGCATCGACCAGGCTGCATTCCCCAATCAGTACGTCGTATATCGAATATTCCAACGCCAACTTATCCACACCGCTGCCAGTGGTGGCGTTGCCCTGTGGATCAAGATCGATCAGCAACACACGGCGACGCGTCGCCACGAGCGAGGCCGCTAGGTTGATGCAGGTGGTCGTCTTGGCGACACCGCCTTTCTGGTTGGCGATGGCAAATACTTTAGCCATGGTCAGTGTCTGTCCGGGTCATGAAGTGCGCCGCAGTATCAACAGGTGGCGTTGCCCTTGGCAACCTGGAACCTTGAGAACCAAGCAGCGTTCCAGCTGGAAGTCCGCCGGAAGCGCTTGCAGCTCATCGTCCGGCTGCATCCCTTTCATTGCGAGCCAGCGAGTGGCTGAGTCGCTGAGATGGCGCGTCCAATTGGCAAAATCTTCAAGCGAACTGAACGCACGCGAGGTGATATCAGTGAATGGCTGCGCGGGGGTGAATTGCTCGACGCGGCTGTGGACAACTTCCACATTGGCAAGTTTCAGCTCCAGCTTTACCTGGGTAAGAAAGCGGGTTTTCTTGCCATTGGAATCGAGCAAGGTGAAGTTGCGCTCGGGAAACATGATCGCCAGCGGGATACCTGGCATGCCGCCGCCACTGCCAACGTCGAGCCAGCGTGCGCCACCTAGCTCTGCTTGTGACATAACACTAAGGCTGTCGAGCAAATGCCGAGACACCATTTCCGCCGGATCGCGCACTGCGGTTAGGTTGTAGGCCTTGTTCCACTTGTTCAGCAACGTCAGATAGGCCAGCAGCTGCTGTTGCTGAATGCTACTGAGGTCGATCCCAAGCAGGGAAGCGCCCTGCTTGAGTTCATCGGCATGACTGACCAATTCCATGGCCGTCACGCGCTCTGCTCCAGCTTTCGCCCGGCGCTGCGTTTTTTCAGATGAATCATCAACAGCGACACCGCGGCAGGCGTCACCCCCGGAATCCGTGACGCCTGGCCAAGCGTTTCTGGCCGCGCCAGGGAAAGCTTGTGCTGAATTTCCTTCGACAGACCGGAAATGCTCGAATAATCCAGCTCAGCCGGCAACCCGATGGATTCGCTGGCGCGCAAGCGGAGGATTTCCTCCTGTTGGCGATCGATATAGCCAGCGTACTTGGTCTTGATTTCGACCTGCTCGGCAACCTGCTGATCTGTCGTTCCGCCACCAGTGAGCTGCACGAGACCGAGGTAATCGATCTCCGGCCGCGCCAACAGGTTCAGCAAATTGTATTCATGGGTCAGCGGCGTGCCGAAACGTTCAGCGATGGCATCGCCCTGCTCGGTACCTGGACGAACCCAGGTGCTTTTCAAGCGCTGCTCTTCCTGGACGATGCTTTCGCGCTTGCGCTCGAAGGCGGCCCAGCGAACATCATCGACCAACCCCAGCTCGCGGCCTTTTTCAGTCAACCGAAGATCGGCGTTGTCCTCACGCAGAATCAGCCGGTACTCGGCGCGCGAGGTAAACATGCGATACGGCTCCTGAGTGCCGAGGGTGATTAGGTCGTCGACCAGCACGCCGAGATACGCCTCGTCCCGACGTGGGCACCAACTTTCCAGCCCTTTGGCGCGTAGCGCGGCATTTGTGCCGGCCAGCAACCCTTGGGCGCCAGCCTCTTCGTAACCGGTGGTGCCGTTGATCTGTCCTGCGAAGAACAGCCCTCCAATTACCTTGGTTTCCAGGCTGTATTTCAAATCACGCGGGTCGAAATAGTCGTACTCGATGGCGTATCCGGGCCGCACGATGTGCGCCTGCTCCATTCCGCGAATGCTTTGCACGATCTGCAGCTGCACGTCGAACGGTAATGACGTGGAAATACCGTTCGGATAGAGCTCGTGGGTCGTCAGGCCTTCAGGTTCGATGAAAACCTGATGGCTGTCCTTGTCGGCAAAACGATGAATCTTGTCCTCGATCGACGGGCAGTAACGCGGCCCGACCCCCTCGATGACACCTGAATACATCGGTGACCGATCGAGGTTAGCGGCGATGATCTCGTGAGTGCGGGCGTTGGTATGGGTGATCCAGCAGCTCACTTGCCGTGGATGCTGCGCCGCGTGGCCGAGAAACGACATGGGCGGTATCGGCGTGTCACCCGGCTGCTCGGTCATCACCGAAAAGTCGACGCTGCGTCCGTCGATTCGCGGAGGCGTTCCGGTCTTCAGCCGACCAACTCGCAATGGGAGTTCGCGTAAGCGTTTAGCCAACGCAATCGATGGGGGATCGCCAGCCCGACCACCTAAATAGTTCTGCAGACCGATGTGGATAAGTCCGCCAAGAAAGGTGCCGGTTGTGAGGACAACCGACTCGGCAAGGAAACGCAGCCCCATTTGGGTCACTACGCCCTTGACCTGATCCGCTTCAACGATCAAGTCGTCAGCGGCTTGCTGAAATATCCACAGATTGGGCTGGTTTTCCAACACTTCGCGCACAGCGGCCTTATACAAAACCCGGTCAGCCTGTGCCCGAGTTGCCCGTACGGCTGGGCCTTTGCGGCTGTTGAGCACGCGGAACTGAATGCCACTCTTGTCCGTGGCAGTCGCCATAACGCCGCCAAGTGCATCGATTTCCTTGACCAAGTGGCTTTTGCCGATGCCGCCGATGGCCGGGTTGCAGCTCATCTGTCCCAACGTTTCGACGTTATGAGAGAGCAGCAGTGTTTTCACGCCTATTCGAGCAGCCGCCAGAGCGGCTTCGGTACCGGCATGGCCGCCACCGATAACGATGACGTCAAAACGGGAAGGGAAATCCACCACGCACCTCGTGCCTGTTTGGTTGAGTCTCAGGAAGCTCGCCAGTATAGGCACTAGGTGACCGCGAAAGAAGGCCTCTGAACAAAAAATGACCAGTAGCACTCTTTAAGGTCCGAGACAGGTAGTTAGAGATAAAAGAAGAGAATGATTTAAAGCTTATTTTTATGTTTATAAATAGGCAGCCGATATCTGTGGATAGATCTGTGTAGCCCAGATATGGAGCGTCCTGTAAGCGAAAGAAAGGGTGTGTCTAGCTGTGGTACAGACGGTGGAAGCACGGTTGACAGCCTGTGCATGAAACGTATGGTTATCCACAGCCGGCTACGGAGACATGGTTGCACACCGTTTATTGACCGGGCTTAAGCAAGGTTTTCCACAGTGTTTAATTCACGCTCGCTAGACAAAAATGACAGCGGTTAGGCTGGAACGAAGCAACTGAATGATTGTTGTATAGCCGATTTTGCACGTCGCAAAATCAGCCGTCCGCTGGGTTTGCAGAGGTCGAAGTTGATATTCTTCTGGCATACGGCGGGAAAAGAAGAGAGCGAGCGGATCCGCTCAGCGCTGGACCCAGCGCTGAGGCACGAGCTAAGACGCTTGTATCGACCGGCTATTTGCCGATGCAAAAGCTCGAGAAAATGCGGCCCAGCAGATCGTCGGAGCTGAACGTGCCGGTGATCTCACCGAGTGCCTGCTGCGCTTGGCGCAGATCTTCAGCCAGCAGTTCGCCTGCGCCTGCCAGCGTCAACTGAGCATGGCCATGGTCGAGGTACTCGGCTGCCTTGCGGAGTGCGTCTAGATGCCTGCGCCTGGCACTGAAGGCGCTTTCCGCAGTCTGGTCATAGCCCATGCAGCGCTTGAGATGCTCACGAAGCATCTCTAGCCCATCGCCCGAGCGCGCCGAGAGGCTAAGCGTGGTGACCCCGTCTGCATCGACGGATAGAGCGACGGAGTCGCCGGTGAGATCGGCCTTGTTTCGAATGATCGTGGTTTTAGCCGGGTCTGGTCTGGTAATAAGCAAGTCCGGCCAACTGGATTCATCGTCTGAAGCAGAAGCCGCACTGCCGTCCACTACCAGCAATACCCGGTCGGCATCCTCGATCGCTTTGATCGCCCGTTCCACCCCGATCCGTTCCACCTCGTCCAGGGTATTACGCAACCCGGCAGTATCGACGATGTGCAACGGCATACCATCAATCTGGATATGTTCCTTCAGCAGATCGCGCGTGGTGCCGGCTATGTCGGTCACGATCGCCGCCTCACGCCCCGCCAATGCGTTTAGCAGGCTAGATTTTCCGGCGTTGGGGCGACCGGCAATGACCACGTTCATTCCTTCGCGCAGTAGCGCGCCCTGTCCAGCCTCTCGCATGACTGTGGATAACTCGCCACGGACCTGCTCGAGCAGCGCGAGCACACGGCCGTCGGCGAGGAAATCGATTTCTTCTTCTGGAAAATCGATCGCCGCTTCGACGTAAATGCGCAGATTCACCAGGCTTTCGGTGAGGTGATGCACGCGACGAGAGAAATCGCCCTGCAGCGAGCGAACTGCATTTCGAGCTGCTTGCGCCGAACTCGCCTCGATAAGGTCTGCGATTGCCTCAGCCTGAGCCAGGTCCAGCTTGTCGTTGAGGAACGCGCGCTCACTGAACTCACCGGGCCTAGCAGGCCTGATTCCAAGCTCTATGCAACGGCGCAACAACATGTCCATGACCACCGGACCGCCGTGGCCCTGGAGTTCCAGTACATCCTCGCCGGTAAAGGAATGGGGTCCGGGGAAGAACAGCATCAGCCCTTCATCAATGACTTCACCGTCATCGGCATGGAACGGACCGTAGTGGGCATGCCGGGGTACCGGTTCTCGGCCGCTGAGCGTGATCGCGACGGCTTTGGCTCGGGGGCCTGAAACGCGCACTACGCCAATCCCACCACGACCTGGTGCTGTGGCAACAGCGGCGATGGTTTCGCGATCTTGGCTCATCAAACCCTCCAGGTGGAGATAATGCAAAACGCCCCAATAAAGGGGCGTTCTGTTCACTTCGAACGGTCAGGCTGCGCTAGCGGTCTGTCCGGTTATCTTGCGGGTAATGTACCACTGCTGTGCGATCGACAAGCAGTTGTTGACGACCCAGTACAGCACCAGACCTGCCGGGAACCAGAGGAAGAAAAAGGTGAAGATGATTGGCAGCAACTTCATCACCTTGGCTTGCATCGGATCCGGTGGTGTTGGGTTCAACTGCTGCTGAATGAACATGGTGACACCCATGATGATCGGCAGGATGAAGAAAGGATCCTTGATCGACAGGTCGGTGATCCAGAACATCCAGGGTGCCTGGCGCATTTCGACGCTTTCCAGCAGCACCCAGTACAGGGCGAGAAACACCGGCATCTGCACCAGGATAGGCAAGCACCCACCCAGCGGGTTGATCTTCTCTTTTTTGTACAGCTCCATCATCGCCTGGGACATCTTCTGGCGATCATCGCCAAACTGTTCTTTCAGGGCTTGCATCTTCGGCGACACCGCGCGCATGCGCGCCATCGATCGATAACTGGCAGCCGACAGCGGGAAGAAAGCCAGCTTGATAACGATGGTCAGTACGATGATCGACCAGCCCCAGTTACCCAGCAGTGCGTGGATATTCTGTAGCAGCCAGAAGATCGGCTGAGCGATGAACCAGAGAATGCCGTAATCGACGGTCAGACGTAGACCAGGCGACAGCTCTTCCAGTTGATCCTGGCTCTTCGGACCGGCATACAAGGTGGCGTGTGTTTCACCTTGACTACCGGGTGCAACCGAAACAGCAGGTCCGGTAAAGCCGATGATGTAATTGCCCTGGCTGTCCTTGCGAGTCTGCACCAGGTTGGTCTGATCGGGCGCAGGAATCCAGGCAGTTACAAAGTAATGCTGCAACCATGCGATCCAACCCCCTTCAACCGTCTTTTTCAGACTCTTGTCGTCCATGTCACCCATGGAAACTTTGGTGTAAGGCTCGTCCTTGGTCCAGAGCGCTGCGCCCAAATAGGTCGCAGTGCCGGTTGCGGTGCTGGAGGACGGATCGCTGCTGTCGTCGCGCTTCAGCTGGCCGAACATGTGGCCGGTCCAGGTTTGATCACTTTGGTTGTCGATCAGATAGCGCACGCCGAGATCGTAATCACCACGCTCGAAGGTGAAGCGTTTGGTGTAGTTGACCCCGTCTTCGCTGTAGTTCAGATCAACGACCAGCTGGTCCTGATTTTCGCCCAGCTGATACTGCTGTTGCTCGCTGGAGTACAGCGGCCGGCCACTGGCCTTGTCCGGGCCATCACCGATCAAGCCGCTCTGGGCTTCATAGGTTCGTTCGCCGCTACGCTCGAACAACTGGAACGGAACGTCTGGGCGATCCTGACGACGTGGGAACTCTGGCAACCGAAGGTCCACGATATCGCCGCCGCGCGGATCGATTGCAACATCCAGAACATCGGTGCGTACGTGGATCAGCTGAGAGCTGGCCTGAGTGTCGGTAACTGAATTGGCCGACGGCTCGCTGCTTACAGCGGGAATATCGCCCTGCGCATTCTCAGCGGTGCTGGTCAGCGGAGTATTTGGAATCTGCGCGACGGACGTTTGTGACTGGCGCGTCTCGTCAGGGATGGCGGTCTGGCCGTAGTCCTGGTTCCACTGCAAAACCATCAGGTAAGCAACGACTGCCAGGGCGACAAGCAGGATCGAGCGTTTGATATCCATGGTTACTCGGTCATCGAAGATGAATTGGAGGGGGTGTTGGAAGGCACGGGATCATAGCCGCCCGGATTCCATGGATGGCAACGGCCGAGCCTGCACAGGCTCAGCCAGCCACCGCGCAGCAGGCCATGAGTTTCGATGGCCTCTTGTGCGTAGCAGGAGCAACTTGGGTAGAAACGGCAGTGACTGGCCATCATTGGACTGATGGCGTACCGGTAGAGTCGAATTGGGACCAGCGCTAGCTTACGCATCAGCGGCGCTGCTCTGGGCCTGTTGTGGCTGGACCGGTGCAGGCGTACGAGACAGACGTCTCCATAGCTTGGCAAATTGCTTTGCGAGTTCTGCGTTGTCCAGTTCAGCTAGACCTTTACGCGAGATGACCACGATGTCCCACCCCGTCAGTTCCATCTGGTGGAGACGAAAGGTTTCACGCAGTTGCCGCTTGATGCGGTTGCGCTCTACCGAGAGCTTGACGCTCTTCTTGCCAATGACCAACCCGATTCTCGGGTGTGGCAATTGATTTTCGCGCACCAGTAGCAGGACGTTCCTGCCCGGTAACTTGCCGGAAGGGGAGTCGAAGACAGCCTTGAACTGGCTCGGGGTCAGCAGACGCTTTTCCCGACCGAAGTCTCGACTCACTACCTGTTCCGGCGTCTTCAGACTGCCAGACGCTTACGACCTTTGGCGCGACGACGCGACAGGACGGCACGACCATTTTTGGTAGCCATACGAGCACGGAAACCGTGGGTACGAGCGCGCTTGAGGGTGCTGGGTTGGAAAGTGCGTTTCATGATGCGTTACCTGGTGATCCATTGCGGGCCGGAATGGCCCCCTTTTAAGAGACCGGCGATTGTAGAGAAGCCGCGCGGCGAGGTCAATTTCCAACCAGCACCGTACAGGCAGAAAGTAATAGATAAAGAAAGAATATAGAGCTCCTCTTAATGCAGTGCTTATAGATGGTGATGTGCTTTTCTGTGGATAAACGGCTGGACGCTCTTTCCGATAAGGCTTACAGCTTTCCAAAACGTTCTGCGCAAACGGTGCGTTGGCGGTGGATTTACGTTGTGTTTCCTGTGGACTAAATGGTTTGTTATCCACAGGTGTGTTTGACCTTATCCTGTTCACAGGCTTTTCCTATGGGCTCTGGCGCGGTTACCAACAGAGCTTATGACCAGATGTTTTAGGTTGCGTCGGCTTGGAGCGCCCGT